>CAVZUO010000002.1:0-2385842 GCA_963778535.1 uncultured Acidobacteriaceae bacterium | reverse complement strand
ACGTCTCTTCAAGACTCACGCGCCGCGAGACGGACCACCTCGAAGAGCTGGCAAAAAAGCACCGCCTGCAGCGTGGCGAATTCATCCGGCAGCTGATCCTTGACGAACTAGCGCGCGACTCGGGCGATCCGCCCGTGAGCGCGGAGTTGGTTGAGATTCTCGGCCTTCGGCTCATGCTCACGAACCTTCTCAAACCACTCGCCACAGGGCAAAAGATAACACCGGATGTCTTCGACGGGATCATCGCCGAGGTCAAAAAGCACAAGCGAGGCTTGGCGATCACGACGCGGACAGACTTGGAGAAAGCGTAATGGCAACCATGCACTGGGGAAGAAATGAAACCATCATTTTCCCGCCTCACAGCGCCATCTACACCTATGGCGCGGTGTTCTTTGCCGTGATCCTCACGGGCTTGTTCGTCTACCTGCGCTTCACCTTCGGCAACACTCCGCTACAGCGCTTCTACACGCCGATCTACATCCGGTCGAGCGTTGCGGGCGGCGTCTCTGCCAGTCGCAAAGACAACTATCGCCTGGTGATGATCGGCGCTCGCGGAATCCAACCGCGACCAGCCACGGACGCCGACGTGACAGACGGGAACACGCCGGAACCGGGAACGAAACCGCTCCCGCTCGCGCTTTCCAAGTCCGCCTTGCAGGCGGGCTATGATCTGCTCTACCAGGACCCGGAACGCTCTTACATCGATGCGCTCTTGAGTGCCTACCTCAAGAGTGCGATTTACGGTGGCGACAGCCTATCCGAGATTTACCAGCTGCCACTGTTTTTCGGTTTCCTATCGCTGCTCCTCCAGTTCCCGTTTTCCATCCGAAAGGACATCAAACGCCGCAAGCAAATGAGGTACGGGCGGCGGCTCAAAGGGACGGAGCGGCTCACGCCGAAAGAATTCAACCGCAAGGTACAGGGGGAGGGACTTGGCATCAAAATCGACGGTCTGAAGGAGATGCTTCGCATCCCGGCCAAGGCCGAGGCGCAACACGTTCAGATCATCGCCGACACCGGTGGAGGCAAGACGACCATGATTATGCAGATGCTCCGGCAGATTCGAAGCCGCGGCGATTCCGCCATCGTCTACGACCCGGCGCTGGAGTACACGCGCCGCTTTTACGACCCGAAGCACGACATCATTCTCAATCCGCTCGACCGGCGATGCCCCTACTGGGGACCAGCCGAGGAGTTGCGCACAAGTTCAGAAGCGGACGCAATCGCGGTGTCGCTGTTCCAGCCTCCGCAGGACAAAAAAGGCGAGTTCTTTTTCGAGATTCCGCAGCAGATCTTTGCGTATCTGCTGCGCTATGGACCGACCCCGGAGGAGCTTATCGAATGGATGAGTAACCCAAAAGAGATCGACAATCGAGTCGCTCGCACAGAGGTGGCCAACTTCATCGACGCCTCAGCGCCCCCGCAACGAGTTGGCGTGTTGGCGTCTCTCAGCAAGGTGGCAAAGAGCCTTCGGCTGTTGCCGCACAAGGGTGCTGGCAACGGCGAGTGGACCGCAACCGAGTGGTCGGAAACACGCCAGGGCTGGATCTTCATCACCTCGCTTCCAGCCGAACGGGAGGCGCTTCGTCCACTGCAAAGCGTATGGATCGACATGCTCGTGCTGCGCCTCCTGAACGAACCGAAAGCCCACCAGAAACGGGTCTGGTTTGTGCTCGACGAGCTGGCCAGCTTGCAGCGTCTTCCCCAGTTTCACACCGCCCTCACCGAGAACCGCAAAAGCAACAATCCCATCATCATGGGCTTTCAGGGGAAGGCTCAGTTGGAAGTGATCTACGGCCACCTGGCAGAGGTCATGCTATCCATGCCAACGACCAGTATTTTCCTCAAAACCAAAGAGCCGAATGCAGGCGAGTGGGTCAGCAAGGCGATCGGCAAAGTCGAAATCGAGCGCATGAAAGAAAGCCACTTCGACGGAACCCGCTCGGGCAGAAATTTCGCGCTCGACATCCAGGTCGAGCCCGCAGTGATGGAATCAGAAATCTCGGGATTGCCCGACCTGCACGCCTTCATCAAATACGAGAACTACGTCACAGGTTTCTCCTTTCCTTACCTCGATATCGAGGGGCATCAGATTCCATTCGAGCGCAGACACTTGCCGGACGAGAAGCTCACCTTCGACCCCAAGAACATAAAGGCCAAAGCCCGCGACGGCACCGCCGCGCCCCCACCCGCCCTGCCGGCGGCGCCCCGCGCAGCAGTTGATCTTGAGACAAAGCCGGTCGAAGAACCAAACGCCGTTGGGGCTGCGCCCGACGCCGGAAAGACCACTGGCGCGAAGACCTCCGACAACATCGTCAACGCCGAGGAGCCGACACAAACAACTCTGGACTTTATTACGAATTAAGAGGCGCATTGCTCACCATCTCAAAAGCTCTCAGCTCCGCCCAGGCGCAGACCTACCACGCCAAAGAGTTCACGTCTGCCGAGCAAAACTATTGGAAGCAAGACGGCGCCGTCGTCGGCGAGTGGCAGGGCAAGTTGGCCGAGCGATTCGGGCTTGCCGGAGCGGTCGACGCGCAGCACTTTGCCCGCTTGAGCGAAGGCCAAAACCCGATCACTGCCGAGCAACTGGTCCGTCATCGCAGCGGGCAATCCTATACCGCCGCAGACGGAACCACCGTCAAGCCAGTCGAGCATCGGGCCGGTTGGGACGCGACGTTCTCCGCCCCAAAATCCGTTTCCCTGACGGCATTAGTTGGCGGCGATGAGCGGGTGAGAGAAGCCCATCGGCAAGCAGTGACCGCCGCTCTCACCGAGTTGGAGCGGTACACGCAGGCGCGGATCGGTGGCAACCACGCCGCCGAGACCACCGGCAAATTCATCGCGGCAAAGTTTGAGCATGACACCGCCCGCCCGGTCAATGGCTACGCCGCTCCCCAGCTTCACACCCACGCCGTCGTCTTCAATATGACGGAGCGCGAGGATGGCTCCGCACGCGCCGTCCAGCCGAAAAGTCTTTTCGACAGCCAGCAGTTTGCCACCGCTGTTTATCAAGCGGAACTGACCTTTCGGCTTCGCAATCTCGGCTATGAAATCGAGGCAGGGAAGAAGGGCGCACCGGAGATCAAAGGATATTCGCAGGAGTATCTGGAAGCTTCCAGCCCCCGCCGCCAGCAGATCGAGCAGGCGATGGCCAAGAGCGGCTTCAGCGGACCGGAGGCCGCGCAGATCGCCGCCCACAACACCCGCGACAAAAAAGAAATCCGTACCCCAGCCGAGGTTATGGAAGCTCACCGCCAGCTCGCCGCGAAGTTCGGCAATCAGGCCGACCGGGTTGTTCGAGAGGCCCACGAACGAGTTCATGCGCAGGAACAGAATCGAGTGCCAGACGCGCCCCAGCGCGCGCAGGAAGCCGTCTCCTATGCCAAGGAACGCAACTTCGAGCGCGAGGCGGTCATCGACCAGCGCGACATCATGCGCGATGCGCTTCGCCGCGGCATGGGAGACCTCACCTTCAGCCAGGTACGCGACAACTTCGAGCGCCGCCACGCTATCGGCGAATTCCAAACAGTAGAGCCTCAGAAGCACGACACCGGGCCACGATTGACGACGCCCGAAACCATCGCCGCCGAACGAGCGACAGTTGAGCACATGCAGCGCGGACAGAACACCGTTGCGCCCATCATGAGCGAACAACGCGCTGCGTCTCACGCCGCTGCGATTGAGTTTTTGAACCCGGCCCAGCGCCGTGTCATCGAGGAGATACTGACCTCAAGAGATCAAATCCACGGTTTGCAGGGACTCGCAGGGGCTGGAAAGACCACCGCTCTCGCAGCCATCCGCGAAGCTGCCCAGCGCAACGGCTACTCTGTCGCGGGCTTCGCCCCGACCGCACGCGCCGCTCACCAGCTGCGCCAGGCCGCTGGCATCTCCGCCGACACCTTGCAAGCCTATTTGGCGATGGGAACCCGCGAGCAGGCCCAGACCAACCGCGACGACGCGGCTAACCGCCGCCTTTTCCTGGTCGATGAGTCCAGTCTGACCAGCACCCAGCAGATGAAGGACTTCCTCGACCGGCTAGGCCCCCATGATCGCGTTCTGCTTATCGGCGACGCACGCCAGCATCAGGCCGTAGACGCGGGAAAACCCTTCGAGCAATTGCAGGACGCCGGAATGCGAACCGCCCAACTCGACCAGATCGTGCGCCAGAAAGACCCCGAATTGCTCAAAGCCGTCGAACATCTTGCCAGGAATGAGACCCACACCGGCATCTCGCTGCTGCAAGCTCAAGGACGCATCACCGAGATTTCCAATCCGCAAGAGCGCATTGCCGCCATTGCCAGAGACTACGCCTCGAACCCCGAAAAGACGTTGATTGTCTCTCCCGACAACGCTTCCCGGCGAGACATCAATCAGGCCGTGAGGATCGAGTTACAAGCCTCTGGCGCGCTCGGAAAAGAGAATGTTTCTTTTCCCGTGCTCGTGGCTCGAAACGACATGAGCGGAGCAGATCGAGCATGGGCCGCCCGGTACCACCCCAACGACACCGTGCAGTACATTCGTGGGAGCCAACAGGTTGGCCTGGAGAGAAACAGCTACGCCACGGTCGTCGCGACCGATCCCGCCAACAATCGAGTCACCGTTGCCAGAGCAGATGGCCAGCAGGTGGCCTACGATCCGCAGCGTTTGCGCGGAGTCAATGTTTACACCAGCCTTCCGCGTGAGTTCTCCACCGGCGATCGCATCCAGTTCACGCACAATAACAAGGATCTCGACGTGCACAACCGTGATCGCGGCCGGATCGAAGCCATAAGCAATGACGATCGCTTGACCGTCAAAATGGATGACGGAAGAACTGTCAGTTTTGACCCCGCTCGGATGCGGCACTTCGATCACGGCTATGCCGTCACCAGCCACAGTTCCCAGGGTATGACCGAAAACCGTGTCCTCGTCAATATGGACACCGAGGTGTTCTCCGAACTCCTCAATCCCCGCTTTGCCTACGTCTCCATTTCGCGGGCATCCCAGGACGCCCACATTTACACCAATGATGCCGCCACGCTTGCCGAGCGCCTCAGCACCGATGTGAGCAAAACCTCCGCCTTCGATGTTTACGAGGCACCCGCTGCACATTCACAATCCCAGACTCCGAAGGAGCACACGATGCAACACCTCAATGAATTGAAACCGGAACAACAATCTCCGCCGCTCACCCCCGAACAAGCCGAGCGCAACCGCCAGTACGGCCCCATCGAAACAGCTCTTCCAACAGAAGCCCAGGCCTACAAGTGGCAACGCGAAACCGACGGCATCCACAGCTACCAACATCCTGAAACCCACCACTGGTTACACATCGACAGCCAAGCCCAGTTCTTTGACCGGCACGCGCAACCCATCACACGCGAAAATGCGCTCGAACAAGCGGGCCACTCGGTCACGCAGTCCGTCGCGGAAAACGCACAGTCTCCTACCGGCAGCGGACTCAACCTCAACGCCCACGGAATCAGTCTCTAAACGTCGCCGACAGCAGACATGGACAAGCCCCTCAGTATTAATAGCAAGAATCGGATCGCTCAAGTAAATCGGGAGGAAAACTTGATGAACAAGCATATTGTGCAACTGATACGAGAGCGCTTTTATCCGCTCGTCCGTTTCTGCGGGCCGCAATCTGCAGGGGAGGTAGAGATCGAGGGGGTGCGAGCGACGGTCTACCTTGGCGAACTCTCCATTTGGTTGTGGCCGGCCAAAAGCTCTCACAACGGAGTTCTGTCCGATGAACAACTCGGCGACGTGGTTTCGCCACATTTGCTGGTTCGCAATCTGCTGTTATCGGCGCAGACATCGATGCAATGTCTGTCATGTCACCTGGACAGGATTGAAGCGGCCGACGGAGACACCGTGTCACTACTGCGCTATTACCTCGAAGATTCCGCTGCAACGGTGGTCGATGGGATGGCTCTGGGACGGATACTCGGTCCACGCGCGGGCGAGACAGCGCGATGAACTCCTACATTCATCCATTAATCCGGACACCCCTTTTGCTGCTACTTTGGCCAAGGCAATCCGCCGTGCTGCGTCGGCGATGCGAGCGGTTTGAAAGTCGCTTCGTTGGTAGGATACTTATTGCCCCGAAGGTCCACGAATATCAGCTTGACAGTCACGGGATCCTTGTTTTCTGGATTAATGCCCTTGAAGTCGAGATTCATACCGCGGAACGTCTGTTCTCCGGGGGTCAGTTCGAAGTTGTCGAAGACCCCGACGAACTCTGCGCTTTCGATGTGCACTCCCGTGATGAGGACCTTCTCCTGCACATTTTCAAGCAGGATTGGAGTGTCTCCTGAGATACGCAAAACCCGTTCGCCTTCGTGTTGCACCCAGCACCATCCGGCGACTCGCCAACTGACGTGCAGTTTAGCAGCGGGCTTTCCAGGAGCAGATGTTGGAAACGGAGTCTGGCGAGGCGTCGCCCGGAAGCGCTGAAGAGGAAGAGAGAACCTTCGGTTGTACTGGTCTTCGACGACGATGGTTGCTTCATACGGCTTTGTGACGTCCGTTTCGAGCGGTGGGACCATGAAGAGCATCACCATGCACCTGTTAACGACGCTCGGTCTCACTTCAACGTCCGGGAAGATTTGAGAACGGTGCTCACCAATATATGCAGCGAGCAAGAACATCACTTCTTCCGTGTTGCTTGAAGTGAGGTCGATCCATCCACCAATCTGCATCGCCGGTGCCTCGCCTTGCCTGCCCATGTGCCAGAACGCTTGTGACTGATTCCACACGCCGTGCAGCCTCGGCTCATTCGCTTTTAGCTTCTCGATTTCAGCCGCTGCGTGCACTCGTTGTGCTCTCTCGTCAGAGGTTCTAGCCCGCTGCCTAAAGAACAGTCCCGTGATGATGGTCGCCAGCGCCAGCACAACGAGCGTGAACCACACGGGAAGGGAGGCGTATAGGGCCATCTTCATCCATCGGAGAGAAAATGATGGATTTATAGGACTTCCTGCGATCCACAAACTAAAGAATGCGAGCGGTATGCCTGTAGCCAGGGCGATGATGGTCGGAATGACCCACAATTCCTTAGTCTTCGGATTCATCACTTTGGATTTAAGCCTGCGCGTTGAAACTCTTCTCCGTTCCTAATCCAGCTCGCGGCTGATTCGCAGGAATTCCATCCATGCGGTTTCTGCATAGCCATCAGCGACGCGCTTCGTTCCATCGGGGAGAAGGAACCAACCTGCATACAGAGCGCATGCGAATGACAACAGGCCAACAATCGAACCTGGATTAATCACGCCCTGCCCTGTTCTGAGGGCATTAGCCACCGCAAATGCGAATGCAGCGAATGACAAGAAACCCCACCCAATCCTACAGCCAAGCATGTTACGGCAAAACCCGTATTCAATGTTGTGCTTCTGCCAGAGACCGTCAGGGTCATTCTTGCGAAGGTACGAACGAACCTGTCTGAACGAATCGACTATTTCCTTATCGGCTAAGTCCGAGTTCTTCGCCTCCTCGTCAGGCGATAGCAGTTTCACCGCGAACCTACGGGAGAGTTCTTCCCGTATTGACGACTTCAAGCCATCACCAAATTGCTGGTCGCGATATCTGAGAAAACGGGTCGAGGGTGGTCCGCCCCATTTGGTCCAAAGGCGGGGCTCGATTGCCTCACCACGCGCTCGGGCGAAATTTCCCAGACCGTAGATAAGCGCGAGACTGCAAATTCCGCTTGCGGCGAAAAGAGGCAAATTGCTCAACAGTGGAGCGGCGCAGACAACATCGACCAGTACTGCGACTGAAAGAATCAGCCCCGGCGCGATTCGCGCCTTCAGTTCGTATGGGTCCAGAAACTTTTCGATCATTTCATGTTTGCCATTACCGCCATCCAGTCGATCGGCTTCAGATCCCCCGTAGCCTTCAGCGGAGTGGCTGGTCCATAACCCTGTCGCATTGGCGAAACGGCGCCCATCGAAAAGCGCAGATGGCCGGCGGTGTGAGTACTGAATACCTGAGCATCGCTCCTAACCTTCATAATTCCATTCACAATGGCTTGGTCGGGATGACTTCCATCCCCGCACGCAGAGACATATGCATTCTGAGGACAGAAACGTTCGATGTTTTTCTTGGAGAGATTTCCGTCACTGCCGTGATGAGGAACCTGCATCCATGTCAGATTTTTCCACTCTGGCGGAACGCCGTCCAGCGCATCCGCTCCAGCGTCTCCGGTAAATAGAAGACGGTGGCCATTAAAAACGATACCGAGGATTGCGCTGGTATTGTTGAACGCTTGCGTCTTGGGTGCCTCCTTAACACTGGACTTGCTGAGCGCCCCCGGCAGTAGCGATGCGTAATCAGGAGATACCGGTGGAAAAGCAATTCCCGCCAACCCAGACAGAGGCGTCGACTTCCCGCTGAGGATAGACTCCACTCCAGCAAGACCGAATACAGGTGAATGCTCTCCACCGAGGATTGACCCAAGCCCTGAGAAAGGTGCGGGAACAGGAACATCAACTTTGGTCGCTTCTTCCAAAGCCGCTTTGTAGAAAAGTTCAGAAGGACCCAGCACTGTTGTGGCGGGCCAGTCAGCGATGTACCTACCCGTAAACGGCTCAAGGGGCTGTTGAATAAGATGCCCGTGGCCAGCGAACGCCGCAGCCAACTCCTTGGTAGTCTCTACTACTTCGTTTACACCGTCGTCAGCGGCAGCAGCGCGTCGCAACGCATCGGGTGCGATGTGTTTACGGATGTCGTGCATGAAGGCGGTCTGAATCTTTATCCGGGGATTTTGGACAATCTTAATCAGACCGGCAGCGTGGTCGTTGTGGGGATGAGTGCAGATTGCGGCCCAAAAGTCGGTCCAGCCCCGCTCGAACAAGAAGTCGAGAATGACGTCAGCCGAAGAGCCACGGCCACCGTCGATGATGATGCGATGTGGGACTGAGTTTTCGTATTTAGTGACGACGATGCAGTCCGCATCGCCAAGGGAGAGCATGTCTACTTCAATTCCGTTCAGCAGCATCCGAAACCCTCCACGCGGGAGACTCAAAATTCTGGTTTCGGGATGTGAAGACGCGTTTCCTGTTTTGGAACGGGTAATGGCGGTGCTTACACCTACAGCAAAACCAGTACCCTGTATTATACTGGAAACACCTAACGACCACAACAGGTACCTTGCGTCACTCACGCTCAACCCGTATACGGGGTATGCCATGTAATTCCTATTTTGACGCTGGCCAGCGCTCGTCGATTTCCTTCAGAATCGCTTCTGCCCACCGCACTGCATCCGAAATCGCCGCAACGGTCGCGGGAACTCTCTTGCCTCCGTCGAAACTCGACAGTTTTCTCGCAGCCAAAATTGCTGCTGCAATGAGCAAGGCCCGTTTGCGCCCTTCATCCATTCACAGCATGGTACATGATTCGCCGTTTGTTCGCCACAGGTGTGCGGTACTACAGGCAGCCTTTTGTCACGGCACCAGTGCTGATAGTGGAGCCGCTGCTGATGAGGAGTGGCGATCCGCATCGCCATCGGAATCTATGAGCGCGCGAATGCCAGGAGCGGGCCGATGTCATGATCGTCGGCGGCCTGCAGTGCGGCGATATAGCGCTGGCGCACGGTCCCGGCATCCTGCAGATTGGCGCTTCCCCACGACAACCGCTCACCCCCGAGCCTCATCACCAGAAGATCCGCCATGAGGCGGCTGTGGCGGCCGTTGCCGTTCGGGAAGGAATGAATCAGCACCAGCCGGTGATGGAAGCGCACCGCGATCTCGTCGGGCGGATATGTCCTGTACTCGATCCACGCCTTGGTGTCGTCAAGCAATTGGCACAGTGCCACGGGAATCTCATGGAACGCAATCCCGAGATTGCGTTCGCTCATCCTGAACCTGCCCGCCCACCGCCATACGTCGCCGAACATCCGCCGGTGCAGATCCTTAACGAATTTCTCGCTCAGTGGATCACGACGGCGGTTGAGCGCCCAGTCCTGCGCACGCGCGATGTTCTCCTGCTCGGCTTCGTTCAGCTCGCGCCGATAGGCGATATGCGCGGGGATCAGCTCGCGCATTTCCTCCGGCGTCAGCGGTGTGGCATCGTCCGGCTGCTCGAATAGGTCGCTCACGCGTTAATCCCAGAACAGCCGCGGATTCGTCTCGCGCACGATTTCATCGAGGCGCGCTTCGGCGTCCTTGGCCATCACCTTCTGGTCCTCCAGCAACATCGTGTGCTCGACCGGCGCCCGCCGCCGCCGCGCGAACGCGCGCGCGCGGTCGCGGATTGTCGTTTCCAGCGGTTTGTTGGGCAGGAGCGCATAGACAAGCGTGCAGTCAAGCGCCTCGGCTACGCGTCGTAATGTCGCCAGCTCGATGGTGCCCTTTGCTTCCGACTGTTCGAGTGCCACGAGGGAAGGCTGCCTGATCCCCAGCCGCTTCGCGAGCTGCGCTGTTGACATGCCGAGCGCCTCCCGGAGAGCCTTAATCCAGCCGCGCACGGGCGGGGTATAGCGCTTCGACGGCCCTAGGCCCCTGAAGCGTTCATCGAGTTGCGAGCGGGACTGGCCAGCAAGTTTGGCTTTTGTCATAGGTCACAGCCTATTATTATCGGTTCTTGCCATAGATCATAACCTATCGTTTATGAAGATGTCAATAGGCTGTCGCCTATCAGATTAACGCCCCCTCCGTCCCGCAATTGGACCGCCAGATCTCCAGTCAATTCTACGAACGCATCGCCCTCTCACAGAACCAAAGCCGCGATGCTGGAGAAAGCAAAGAACTCCGCCTCAGTGATCACTTCAAAAGCGGCCAACGGTTATCACTTCAAAAGCGGCCAACGGGATTGGCCGTCTGGGACTGAGAATGTTCTACCCTGCCGCCTCCTGTGGTGGCAAGTCGGTTTTGGTGCGCCAGCTTCGGGGGCCGCATTTGAGCACGTGGCCGTGGTGCAGTAAGCGGTCGAGCATGGCGCTCACGGCGGCTGCATCGCCCAGTAGTTTGCCCCAGTCTTCCACGGGGCGGTTGGAGGTCAGCATGGTGCTGGCGCGCTCGTAGCGGCGCATGATGATCTCCAGCAGTTCTTCGGCGGCGGTGAGCGGCAGTTTGCGCATTCCGAGATCGTCGAGGATGAGCAGGGGGACGGTGACCAGGAACTCCATGTGCTCTTTGCGGGTGCCGTCGAGCGCGGCTTCGGCCAGATCATCGAGCAAGGCGTGGGTCTCGCGATAGAGCACGCGGTATCCCTGTTGGATGGCGGCTTGGCCGATGGCTTGCGCCAGGTGGCTCTTGCCAGTGCCGGGCGGACCGAGAAACAAGGCGTCTTCGTGGCGTGCGATGAAGGCGCCAGCAGCCAGATCGAAGACCAAGCTGCGATTCATCTTCTTGTTGAAAGCGAAGTCGAAGTTGTCGAGGGTCTTCTGGGAGTCGCGGAACTGGGCCTGCTTTTTCCGCCGCTCCAGCAGTCGCTCGCCACGCAAGGCGAGTTCGTCGGAGACCAGGCATGACAGCAGGTCGATGGGGGCGAGCGGTTCGGCTTGGGCCTGACGCAGACGGGTTTCCAGCACGGCGGCCATTCCGCCCAGGCGAAGTTGTTTGAGCGCACGATCGAGTTCGATCAGATTCATTCTTCTATCTCCTTGGTTTTGTAGTTGATGAAGTCGCGGTACTGCACCAGCTCGCGGATCAATGGATCGACTTGCTGCAAACTGAGTGGAGCTTGCGGGCAGCGCTCCAGATAGCGGCGGACGAAGCGGTATTCCTGAACACCCATGTCGAGCGCAGCGGCACAGGCTTCATCGACCGCCGCCGTGCCGTACTTCTTGGCCAAGGAGAGAACGCCCAGAATGCGGCGCACTCCGACCTCGCCTTGCTGGCGGTGGATGGCGTCGCAGAGCGTACCGATGTGCGATCCGGCGCGGCCGGCTCGCCACAACAGTTGCGATGTGCGCAGTGGTGTTCGCTTGGGGTGGTCCTCTTCTTTGATGCGATACCAGCCGCGCTTCTGGCGCACGTGTTCGCGCAGCAGTTGCCCGGTCTTGGGATCGAGCAGACGAACATACAGCTCGTCCCATTGCACGCGCAGCACGCGCCCGATCCAGCCGGGCGGCGCGCCGTAGTAGGCGGCTTCGACTTCGACGCAGCCATCCAGATGCACGATGCGCTCGCCGTACTGGTAATAGCGAAACGGTTCCAGCGGCAGCGGCAACAAAGTAGGTTTCTCTTCGGCAAACATGGCGGCGACCTGTCGTTTGGTGGTGCCGTGGATGCGGGTGTCGGCCCAGCGTTGCTCCCAGCGATCGAGGTAGGTTTGGGCTTCTTCCAGAGTTTCGAAGCGCAAGCCTTTCAGCGGCGTTTTCTGCGCGTGACCGACGCCGGATTCGACTTTGCCTTTGCGGTCGGGATCTTGAATGCGGCAAGGCATGGCCACCGCGCCGTAGTGCGCCAGCACGTCGCGATAAAGAGGATTGAGGACAGGATCGTAAATGTCGGGGACGAGCACGCCCTCGCGCAGATTGTCGAGCACGACGATGCGCGTGGCGCCGCCCAACCGGCGAAAGGCGCGTTCGTGCAACTCGGCCCAGATGCGCGAACTGGAGCGGAAGGTCAGCAGACGAACCGACTTGCGGCTGCAGCCCAGCGTCATCACGAACAGCCGGGTGCGCCGATACTTGCGGCTCTCGGGATCGCGCACCATCGGGCCAGTGCCGTAATCGACTTGCGCCTCCTGGCCAGCCGCAGTGACGATGACGACGCGGGCTTCGGGGGTTTGCGTTCCGCGCCGCTTGCGCACGAAGCGTTGCACGCTTTGGTAGCTGCTGGCGAAGCCGTACTCGGAAACTAAGTCCTGCCAGATGGCCCGCGCATTGCGGCCGCGGCTGAGCCCCAAGTCGATGGCTTCCCGGTACGGCTCGCAGGCGCTGGGGCTGGGAACCACGGCAGAGTCGGTGATCACCTCGTTCTCGTTGGCCGGTTTTGGGGTTGTTCTTGATCTTCCCTTATTGGAAGGGTTTTCGGGGTTGGGGTTGGGGTTGAGGTTGAGGGGATCGGGAATCACCGGAATGGCCAGTTTTGCCGCGCCGGAGTCGGTGATCACTTCGTTGGCCGGTTTTGCTTCGCGCCGTCCCCAGCCACTGGGCGGACCCACCGCAATCCCCGCCGCTTTCAGGTAGGCGCTGGCGGTTTCGCGACGGATTCTAGTCGCTTGCTGGATGCGCCGCAGCGACCAGCCCAGCCGTCCCAGCGCTAAGACTTGTTGTTTCTTCTCTTCGTTCAAGACATTGGCCATGCCCACGGAGCCTACAAGCCTCCGTGGGAATCAATGTCCCGGACGCTATCCTCGTTGGCCGGTTTTCAGGTGATAATCAGTGGCCGGTTTTGGGTGATCGCTGAGGCTCCGAACCGACCGACTGTCCTTCCGGACGAAAAGCTCATAGCCGACGAACTTGAACGCTCCCGCCGGGAACTAGAGAACCGAGTGGGTTCACGGCACGTTTTCATCTAACCGTTAGACGAGTTTCTTTTCCAAATCGCTCAGGAAACGCGCAAACTTCCTCAACATCGTCAGGTCTTCAGGCCCTATACCATCAGGGTGGAAGTGCATGACATCGTTGCGAATGTCGCCGATCTTCCTGAGTTCATCAGTAAAGGTCTTACGATCAATTTGTATTGCGAACGTGGTCCACTGCTTTGGATTTTGCAGCAGACGAACGTACTCGCCGAATGTAAGGTCGGACACGTCCTCGATTTCCCGGCCCGAATCGGCAGGGTCTCTAACGGCAGCCAACTCTGCTTTTGTGAACTTGTTGGCGATCAAATCCCGAATATGGTTCTCAATCTGGCCCAACAGCAGGAAGGGTTCGCCGAGTTGTGCAAACTGACGGCTCAGATCTTCGGTCGTGATAATGCCAGTGAGTTTCCGCGTTGCGTCTCGCACAAGAACACATTCATGTTCCACAATCTGCTGGACCGCTTCGAAGAGGGAGGCGTCAGACCGAATTTCACTTGGTGCTTCCATACACTCGCGGACCTTCTTGCACTGCCTCCCGAGTGCAAGACGCGAGCCGAGAGACCTCCAACTAATGATTCCCTTCACGTCTCGCTCGCTGGTTGTGACGGGCAACTGCGAGAAGTCGTGCTGCAACATCAAGGTGATTGCCTCTGAGATTTCGGCGTCAGGCGAGATGCACCGCGGCGGCTTATTGGCGGCGGCTAAGACTCCAATCTTGATGCGGTTTTGCACGCCATTGGCGTGTTTCACCGGGATTGGGCCGCCAGGCGTGTCCTCTTCGGTTTTCGGCTCTGTTCCAGAACCAAGTTCGGACTCGGACGAGGCCAAGCCTTTTTCTTTCTTGGGCTTTATCAAGAAGGCGATGGGTGCATCAATCCAGGCGTCCTCAAAATCAGGCTCGGTTTTGAGTTTCACCTTCCGGAGAGCTTTCCGAATTTCATGCACCTTCCAGTACCCTCGCCGTTCAGACTCAAACCACGAAAGAAGGGTTCGCACGGTCTCGCTTCGCTCACCGCCCTGGTTAACATGGTTCGCAACTTCTCTCAGTTGGTCCGGGATTTTCGCAGGCATGCAGTGACTCCTTCAAGCCTCGGCTAATTCTTCGACGTTATGAAAGCCCCGGGCCAGCCACCGTGGGCTTCGATTACTTTGTCGATCTCAGCCATTAGGAGAATGGTTTCAGCGAGGGATACAACGATACGGTGATAGTGTTCCACGTCAGCATTCAAGAGTACCTGTCCCTTGCGATCTTTCAGCCACTTCTCACAAACCTGATAGCCACCGATGTGGAAATCCCAGACTGCCTCTGGCACGCCCCGGAACCCACATGTGCATGCTTTATCAATCCACACCGTCTGATTAGCGTATGCGATTTTCTCGACCGCTCGCTTACTCGTACCTATGAATTTGGTCAGGACGTGATCCAACTTGGGCGATTCCAACAGATGCAGACTGACAAGTTGGCAACCGATCTGCGTCAATGCACGAAATAGCTTCAGCTGTCCCGTGAACGGCAAACGAGGAAAATCAATCTTCAGAAATGGAGCGTAGCGGTTTCGATACGCAGGACTGTGTAAGACCGCATACGCGTAATAGAGGATATCCTCTGGATTGATACCATCGGGTAATCCAGACTCTTCCTTCTGCTCCAGACCGAGCTTCTGAGCAAACAATCGCAATATTTCCGGCTCTAGATTTGCTCTTCTTTCAGCAGAAAAGTCTGTCTGCGCGGTATCGTCACTGAACGACAGGAAGAGCGGAAAAACAGTGCAGCTCCTCGATGACTCGGCCGTCTTCATCTCAACGAGGAACTGTGACACGAAGACTGCGTCGAATACACCGGTAGCTTGAAGTCGGGCCGTCAGCAACGCCAAGTTTTTCTTGAACATATGGCGAAGCGTGGGATACTTAGAATCCCCTTTCTCGATTATCGACGGATTGTAGTAAATCCAACGATTGTCGAACGGTCTATAAGTAATCCGGCGGACCAAACGGGGTACATCGGCCTCTTCCATTTTTCGTTGAGCGTCCCTGAGCTTCCAGTGGGGGGTGTCGTGGATCCCGTACCGCTCTCGTAGAAGCTCCAAACGGTGCTCCGAAGCAACATCCTTCATGCGTAGCGTCAAGCGATTCTTATCAAAATCAATCACAAGACCATCGCGATGGGTCTTCACCCCGCACGAGTTCACTGGCATCAGCTCATCGATAGATGGGAATTCCTTGTATTCAGCCAAATTTGCATCATCGAACGGGACCAGAAAACAATTTGGCTCGCTTGGGTGCAGCCCTGTCCACTTCTGTTCCAAAGCTGGGGTCCGGCTTAGCTCATTGTATTTCTCGCTTCGAGTACCCCACACTTCTCCGTACAACACAGCGCTTTCGGCCGAACGATTTACGAACCGCGCTCCGATTGAGATCGCCACGCCCTGCTGAATGTCGAACACATTGTCGTTGGCTCTGCCCGACGGCGTTAGCTCACCGATATTAGAATCCCCATGAAGGTCGAGGATAAATAAGGAGTCGAACTGGTTCATCAGTTCCTTCCGCACTCCACGATGAATAACTCCCTTGAGATAACCATGATTTGTAATCATGCCCCATAGTCCGTAGCCCGTTTTCCGGAGCAAGTATTGGCTCAGACGAACGAACTTCAGGTAGTCGTCCGCGAGTGCGACTAGACCTTGCTCACCGCGGACATGCTTCTTGTAGTCATTCATCAAAGAATCGATGAATTCATTAAAGTTGGCGCTGGTGACGGAATACGGCGGATTCCCAACAACAACGGTGAAGCATTGGTGGCGTTTGATGGCGTTGACGGCTTGGGCCTCGTGAGCGAGTGCCGGGGCGTCGAATGCCAGGTGGTCGGAAAAATCTTGGGGCGGTTCGAGAGTGTTGGTGAGATAAATGCGAGCACGTTCGTGGGTCTGAAAGCGATAGCCGGTCTCGGCAAGCTTCAGTCCAATCTTCATATGTGCGATGGCGTAAGGAGCCATCATGAGCTCAAAGCCATAGAGCCGCGGCAACAGGTGCTTGGGCACGTATTCATTCCAAAGGTTCTGAAACTCAAGAGCCATGTGGCCTTCCTTGCGCCACCTGGCGATCATCGTCTTGTGAATAACGTCAATGACTTCCACCAGAAAAGTTCCGGTGCCAGTAGCCGGATCGAGAATCTGAAGGAATGACTCCTTGGGAGACACGCTATCGGGAATCTTCAGGTCGGGATGACTCTTCACCATCTCGCCCCACGTCGTGGTATCCGCAAGGCCATCCGGTAAACCGAACTCCTTGCGCAGAATTCCGTCGACACTTCGGACAATGAACGAGACGATCGGCCGCGGCGTGTAGAAGACGCCGCGTTTCATGCGCTTTTGGGGGTCATATTCCTTCAGGAAGAGTTCGTAAAAGTGAATTGCTGGATCTTCCTGCGGATTCCGGTCTCCGAAATCGAGAAGTATCTCTTTCATCTTCGCGTCTCGGAGCATCTGCACGACTTCACTCACGCCCAGCTCATCGAAGTCAATCTTCCCCTTCCGGCCACCGACTGTAAGAAAGGTTTCCAGCAGTTCCTTAAGAAACGGGTTCGTGACCGGAACCATGTCGCGGAGGTTTTCGGCCACCAATCCCTCAGGCCGGGACACGCGAGCCGTCAGTAGGCCGTAGGAGATCGTTTGGGCATACATATCCGCGAAATCATCTTCCTTGAGGTCGTGGACTAGAGCTTCGCGGAACGCTGCGTAAAGTTTACGAAATGGGCCTTTTTCGGATTCGACGCGCAACACGGCGTTGGCGCGCTTGCGGATTTTGATCGCCAACGCAGCTAGATGCTCGGCGAGCTCTTTCGAAGTACTGATTACTTCCTTGTAACGTAGCGTGAAAGCCGCCGACCAATGGCGCCGCCATTCCTCCAGATCTTTATCGTCAGATGGCCAGCGCAGCTTTTCGCGCAGTTCGCGATCGGTGTGTTCGAGATGCAGGGCCGTATCCTCGTCGTCCCAGCCGAGGACTCGCAGTGTCGGAAGGTCCCCAAGCCCTGACTCTTCGGCAAAATGGGCGAACGTAATGTCCCGGTGATCCGATTCGCCGTAGGAAGAGATGAACAGCAAATCGTGTAATTTCCACGCAGCTTGCTGCGCTTTGTTTGCCGATTGCCGCTTCTTCACAACCAAAGAGCGAAGTATTCGCCTGAGCACAACAACCGGCATCCGCTTGGGTTCGAAATTAACGAAGAAAATGCCCCAAGGTTGATTTGTCGTGAGTGGCCGAAGCTGCCTGACTTCCTTGATCTTCACGGCTGTTTCCGCGTCGAGCCCAAGCTCTTCCGGGGCGTAATCGAAAGTGATCTCCTCGAAGTCGTCTGATTCAATAGGCCAGTCCAGCTCGTCGCGGAGGTATTTCACCAAAGAAGGAAAGGTTTTGATGGAACGAAGACGCTCGATGTCAGGCATGCTCATGAACGCAGATTCCCTCCACCCGGTTGGTTCCGGGTAAGCCCTACGAACCGCAGCGACGACTTCCGCTCCCTAGGACAATTCCATCCACGCACGCAGCTTCGGCCTTACGCCAATGGGTGCTTGGACTTGCTTCAAGAATGTGTCTTTGATGTGTTTCTCTAGCTTCACCCGAATTTCGGTCAACGTGTGTTCAGGTATATCGTGCTTGCGAGGCGTCTCCGGCGCGCAGCGGATGAACGTTACGACATGCGTCGGGTCCTCGACGATCCGCTCGTTTGCTAAGTCAAACAGGTACCACTTCGTCTCAGCTCCATCTTCGAGCCAAGCGCGGTCAACCTCATCGGCAGGATTGCCAGAACTAGCAGGAGGAGACGGCATGGCATAACAGAAGAACACCGCGCGGGCCCCGGCGGAAGGATGCTGCTTTCCGCTGAACACACGGTTCGGCAAAGCATCAATCCGCTCAATCAAGTCGGGGTACTTGTTGATGAGGCCCTGGTACTCCAGACGCATTTCCTCAAGTGGAGTAGTCGCTCCTTCATAAGAGCGAGTGAAGTCTTTCAGGGCTTCGTACTCATCTTCCGGCTTCAACAGTTTCTTGCCTTCAATGCCGAATGTTTTCGAGATACGAAGTACCTTGTGCGACACGCGGCCGTAGAGTTTGAGGAGCTCGTCAAGCTCGTCCGGCGGGAGGAAGTTCCAAAACGCGGCCGTCCCTCGAATCGTCTTCTGGTCAGGATGGTCAGCGAGAATGTTTTTCTCGGTTTGAGGGTTCATGCGGCGGTCCACACGCCCAATACGCTGCATCAGGCGAACCGGATTCCAGTGAAGATCGTAATTAATCACGCGCGTTGCATCTTGGAGATTGAGTCCCTCGGAAAGCACATCTGTGGAGACTAGAACACGGGTCTCGGTCAGTCCCTCGGTCGCCAACTTTCCGCTCGATGAGCCATTGTAATAGGGTGCGAACTGACGGATGACTTCTCCCCGATCGCGATCCGTGGCGCTGTCCACTTCATCCACATCTTCGATACCTTCCTCAGCAAGCTGCTGCTGCAAATAGCGCGCAGTGGCCATATATTCCGTGAAGATCAGCACTTTGTGCTTTTTCAAGACCGGATCTGTCTTCAGCAGCTTAACGAGCGCCTTGAGCTTGTCGTCGTGGGCAGGCTTGAACTTCCGCAATTCACTCAAGAATTCTGCTAGCTGATGGAGATCGTCGAGCGTTTCGTTCATAATCTCGTCGACCTTATACACATCCCTAGGTAATTTCTCAGCCCTCTCTACCATTTCTGATGGAATGATGTCCTCGTCCTGGTCTTCTTCGTCCTCCTCGCCCCAAAACTGACGCTGGCGTGCACTAACATACTTAACAAGATCACCGTGTTTCGCATTCCAGCGGTCCAGTCGCCGTAGCTCCTCGCCTTGGGGTTCATTCTTTTCAATCCACGCCAGAAGCTTGAGGAGAAGAGTTTCACAGGACATGCTGAACGCGTGGGCTGAGCTTTCAAATCGCTTCAGAAACTGAATGCGAATCAGGCTCACGACTTGTTTCTGACGCCCTTCCTTCAGGGGATCAATCTTGCTGTCAGGTCCCTTGTAGTAAGCGAGAGGGTAGTAGAGAGCCAAGGAGAAGAGCGGCTTCTCCTTGTTAAAGGCCTGGTCCACGATCTTCAAGAGATTGCCGTAGGTCTTCTTCACTGAATAGGGCACAACCTGCGGCTCTCTCCTTTCCGGAAAAAGCGCTTGGTTGCCGCCGTATTGCTCCTGGCTCTTCTTGACGTAGGCGCGGCTACGTTGAACCACAACTGCACGAAAAAGATCATCTTTTGAAAGCACCTGCTCTGCCTCGACCTCATCTGTGACTACTTCCACCTCCTCGTCCTTTTTTCCGGGCCTACGCGTTGTCCCAAAGAGGAGGGTCTCCAGTTCCTTCTCCATCTTGCGAAAGTGGCCAGCCAGCGAATGAATTCCTAAAGGCGCATCCTTGAAGTATGCGGTGGCGCGCCGCGAGAAGAGCTCAATCATATGCTGCAGGTCGATTAACCTGTTGTTGATCGGCGTCGCAGTAAGCATGAACAACGTCTTGTTTTCAGCGAGGTCGTACAGCTGCCAATAGTGGGATTTACGATCCCCTTCCTCTCCTTTAATGCCGGGGTTCCGGAAATGATGGGCCTCGTCGATGACGAGGACATCGGCATTGGCCTTCAGGTCTCTCATTAAGGCGGGATAATCCTGTTCAGCGCCTGCTTTCCGCAGGAGATCTGTGTGGTTAATGATCTTGAGGGTGCTGTACGTGCCCTTAAGATGGGGAGCATACCGATCAAGAGCAGCTTCCCAAACCGCCTTGCGGCCAGCTTTTGGTACGACTAGGGCCACGCGCTTGCGCTGCCGCTCCATTAAGTATTCAATGACCATTAGACCAACAAAAGTCTTACCCAAGCCCACGCCGTCACAAAGGAAAGCGCCTCGATGGCGGTTTGCGATCGTCATGAGCTCATGAAAACCATCCTTCTGGTATTGATCCAGAATGGGGTAGATTCGCGACTTCCCTTCGAGCCACTCCTTGTCTGTTATCTCGACGCGTCGCAGCAACTCGTGCAACGACCGTGCATAGACATCAAACGGCAGGTAGTCTCGGATCTGACGCTCAATAACCTGCAGGATCTCTGGCGTTACATCTTCTGCCCTGGCCCAATGTTCTTCATACCATTCTTGAAGCACCGTCACCGGGCGACCCGTGATCTGTACGTTTAGCTCGATGTTTTCTGTCAAGCCGGGATAGGAAAAGTTGGAAGAACCGACGAGCGCAGCCGAGCCAACAACTTCCATCCGAGCGTGCGTTATGTACGCCTTGGCATGGAACTTCTCCTTGCGATAGACCCGGCACGCGATCTTGCCGGATCGGAGGCCCGCGACAATGGCCGGCACGCCCTTTAGAAAGTCGTTTCGCTCTTTCTCGACTTCGATACTGTCATCGAGACGGCGTTTCGTCTGATCGAATGCTTGAAGAAAAGCACTCTTGGTTCGCGGGGTTACCTCACTGCCCATCAAAATTCGGAACTGATCTACCTTTTGCCACTCATCATCCAAAGCCAGCAGAGCACCAATCTCGAAATTGCCCGTAGCACAGTCAATCGCTTTCGAAATCTGGCACCAGTCGTGAAGATAGCGAACTGCCTTCCAATCCACATCGCTGTTGTCGACGATAAAGAGCTCGCTGCCGGTCGTACTGGTACGGGTAGGCATCTACGAGTAAACCTCGATTTGCTCTGGACTTCGCCCCATGCGTTCTCCGTTCCCTGCATTAGAACGTCAAATTTTACACCTAGCAGCTCGGTAACCTTTAATCTTGCGAAGATGTCGGGGTATTGTTAACACTGAAGTGTCCGTCGGCGAGTTGGATCACACTTATCCTCGCATCGGCCTCCCGAAACTTCATGACAGTTTCCGGGTGGCACGTGAAATAAAGGATCTGAAACTGGCCCGAAATTCGGACCAGTGTTTCAATGGCCGCGGTCACCCTGCTGGGATCAGCATTCACCAATATGTCATCCATGACAATTGGAAGGGGACTTTGATCACCGGTGAACTCCTCGATGAAACCGAATCGCAAGGCAAGGTAGAGCTGTTCCGCGGTTCCCCGGCTCAACTGATCGATGGTCTTGGGAGCAACTGGCTCGCTCGGCAACACTTGGAGTTCAGATCTATCCAGCGGCATCCGGACCTCACGATAGCGATCTCCCGTAAGACAGCGAAGATGGGTGGACGCCCGCCGAACCACAGCAGGTTGTCGCTCCTCTTCATAACGCTTCCGAGCGTCGTCGAACATAGTGCGCGCAAGGGACAGAACGGCCCATTGGCGGGTGAGTTGGCGGATCTCTTCGATGTAGCCTGCTCTCTGTTCGTGTAGTTTCGAGAGGCGCTCGTCGGTAGCCATGGCTTGGTGTCTTGTGCGGAGTCCCGCTAGCCTGCCGACAATGTCCTGAGTTTCCGTCTTCACTTTACCTAAATCGTTGGCGAGTTCCAGCTGGCGGGCTGGGATGTTCACATACGGCGCCGCCAGCAGAATTTTGGCAATCTGTTCCTCGGCCTCATGCACTTCACCCTGTTTCGCCTCTAGCTGGCGACTTTTTTCAGCGATTCGGGCATCGAGGATTGCTGCATTTTGAGCATCACTTTCCTCTGACTGGAGTGCCCCAGCCATCGAATCCAGATCAACTACAGGGTCGGCAGCAAAGGGGCGACCCGAGGAAGCCAGGAGATTATTCAGTCTTCCGACGATGCGCATCTCTTCTTCTGTAACCTGACGAAGGTCCAGGTCGAGCGCATGTAACCGCCCCAACAAATCGCGGGCGCTATCCAAGTCTTGAAGGAACGCCAAGGCGCCTGTCGGCAACAGGTGGCTCGGCAAGCCGTTCTGATCAAGCCACTGCCGCCAGGCCGCGGTCAGATCCTGTTGCTTTTCGATAGCTTGCTGAAGTGACCGCGTGGCCTTTAGCAAAGCGTCTTCTGCACCGCGGCGTTTCTCGGATGTTGTCATCGAGAGTTCACGCGCTGCTTGGCGAAGCTTGCGAAGCTCATCCTCGGCGTGTATCGATGCTACGAATTGCGGTAGGCGTGTCGCAACCTCAGCACGCCCTATCGCTGCTTCTCCTCTAGCCGCCAACAGTTCATTAAACAGGTCAAGATACTGCTGCCGGTTCTGTTCCATCGCGGCGATACGATGACGCAGGGTCTGAACCTTGTTCAGGCGCTCCCGGCACACATCGACTCGCGACACCACAACTATCGCATCCTCCGGGGACAGAGATACCGGAAGGCCGATGGTTCCCAAATGGCCGCGCCAAGCATCCTTCTCTTGCTCAAGCCTTGTTTCGGCCTCGCGCACTGCTTCCCAGCGGCGAGCGAGTAGCTGAGCGGCCTCGATAGAAACCTTCTTTGCCTGTACGAGTTGCTCTGCGACCTGCCTACGATGAAGCAAAGCTCTTGTGATGAGGACAGTCGCAAGAACAACAGAGGAGCCGGCGATCGCGACCCCAAGCATTGGTTGCCAAAACCAGATAGAAATGCCAACAAGCAACGCGACACCCACTGTCGCACTGTACACAGACAGCCATGGGGAACCGTGGGACTTCTCGGGTTCTTGCGGTGCGCGGCCCTTCCCCTGCTGAGACTCGTGCTCCGCCTCGGAAATCTGTTCTTCCGCACGTCGCCGCTGCTGCTGGGCACGGTTCAGTCGATCTCCGAAACTTTGTAATTCCTGGCGTGCAGCCAGAGACGTGTCAAATACCTGCAAGTCACCCTCTGTCCAACGTGAATGAACCTCCGCCATGGATTGACGAAACACCTCATCGGCGGATCTCAATTCTCCCTCACGGGCTCGGAGATCCTGAGTGGCACGCTCAAAGTCAAGCTGCCCTGCACGAAGCCGGTCGAAAAGGTGGCCGTCAAGCGGCGCTGGCGGTTCCGAGACTCGCTCGAAGGCCTCACCGGCAGTCTTTTCCTCCTGAAGAGCGACCTTCCGGTGCTCCATTTCTGCGGCTTCTATAGCCCGACCCTCAGCGATTCTTACTTCTGCCTTCCGCAGGTCCGCCTCCATCACACGAATCGCGTTCTGCATCTCAGCGGAAACTCGGAAACCATCAATACGCTCAGGCGTCCATTCAGGGCCGAGTTTCACAACGGAACCCGACAGCTCGTGCCTGGCGAAATCGAGGGCCTCTTGCAACTCCGGTTTCTTCCTCCGCAACGCTACCAACTGATCGCGGCCTTTCAGTAAGCCCTTTATATCCCCTGAAAGTTGAAGAAGCGTGCTGTTTAGTCGGATCTCGGACCGGCGATTGCGTAACTGAGCCTGTGCCGTCGTCAGTTCACCTACTTCAGATTGCCGGCTGTGCAGCTGCTCGACCCAAAAGGCGCGTTGTTTCAGACGGTCAATCTCGCCATCCAACTCGTGTTGCCGTGTCTGCGCAGCCTGCAGTACCAATTCCAACGACGAAATCTCAGAAGACAACTGCTCGAAAACGGACAGCTCATTTTCTGTATTGCGGATTTCCTGCTGCAGTTGGTCAAGTCCACCGAGGGCCGTATTAATCGTGGCCTTCTTGCTCCGCGGCTTGAAGATGCGTGCCAGCCCGTCTTCGAGGTATTCCTCGGCCTTCATCATCAGTTGGTGGTTCACTCCCGTGACAGCACCGTAAATGGCCTCGCGTACAGTACCTTGTTCAAACGCATCATGAAGCTCTTGCAGTTCGTGAAGACTGAATGCAAAGATATTGAAGAACGTTTCGCGCGTGAGGCCGTTCAGTAACGTTCGAAGATCATCCGCGGTCCCAACAGCACCGTCAGGCATGAGAAGTTGGAGCGAATCATGACGCTCCACGCGACAGATCCCCGCGGGAGTATGTAGCGTTACGCTTCCCCCGTGGGGAGCGCCTGCTTGAAAGGGGGGATAGCGGTTAGCGCTCGTTCGCTTGTCTGGAAAGCCAAAAAACATAAAGCGCAGAAAAGCTAATAGCGTGGATTTGCCGCTTTCGTTGGCACCGCAAAAGACCGACAGGTGAGGAGATAGCTCAAGATCGGCGTCGTGAAAAAGCCCGAAGCCATCGATATGGAGCGACTCGATCCTCATTCAGAATCTCCGGCAGAAAGCAGGTCCGCGCAAAGATACTTTGCCTGCAAGACCGCGTCTTGCCAGTCGATCTCTTCGAGGACCGTACGCAGTTTAAGCTTGTTGAGACGAGCGTCTTCCAAAAGGGGTTCCAACGCACGCAAACACTGCTCTTGGTCGAGATTGGCACCTCGAAGAAGGTCCCCAAGAAAATCAGGGGCGGTTCCAAGGGAGTCAAGGTCGAGGGGTGGCCGCACCACGAGATTCAGTACTGCCAGATCCACAAAAGGATTCCACGCAGCCGTAGTTGCACGTACCTCATTCTCAAGATCCGCAATATAACCAGGGCGTCGCAACTCTCGATAGAGGTGTGTACGTCCACGAACGACGAGGCGGCCTATGGCGGGGCGGCCATCGGCTGCCTGCTGAAATCTGAGGCATTCACGGAGAAGTCCCTCAAGCAGTTCGTGCGTGTTCGCGAATGGCTCGGCATCGATGTCAACTGAAAACCACCGCACCGCATCGGTTTCAACAAACCGAGGCTCGCCAACAACTTCCGCTCCTTCTACTTCGACCAACACGCACCCCCGTGAACCAAGCTCGCGCAACGATCTTCCTTGCGTGTTACCGGGATAAACGATCCATGGGGCACGAGACAGTAGTCGGCGCTCGTGTACGTGACCAAGGGCCCAGTAGTCATAACCGGCGCTCGTTAGATCCGTCAACTCGCAGGGGGCGTACGCATCATGGCCCGTTTCAGCTCCCACATTGCAATGGAGCAGGGCGAGCCGAAACAACCCCGAGCTGTCTTGGCTAGAGGCCGCTGAAAACATTCGAGCCAGATTCCGCGACTCATTCTTTTGAGGATGGCTTATGCCCGTCAAGAGAGCCAAAGACTGCCCGTCCCGGCAAACCTCCCGCGTCTCAACCTCCGGGCCAAAGACGTAGGTATTAGGGGGCGGGGGCAAGGAAGCGGACACGCTGTCCAATGGGTCATGATTCCCGTGAGTGACGAACACTGGAATTGAACGGTGATTAAGACGCTCAAGTCCCTCCCTAAAGCGCAACTGTGCACGGAGACTCTTCTGTGAAGCATCGAATATATCGCCCACCACCACCAAGAATGCAGCTGAATTGTCAATACAGGCTGAGACAACCCGCTCCCACGCTTGAAACGTAGCTTCTCGTAGAATTTCCGCGACTTGCGGCGAATCAACGCGAGTGCAAGCAAAGGGCGTGTCAAGATGCAGGTCGGCAACGTGGATAAAACAAAAGCGCGCCATGGGTTCACGCAGATTATACGGCTACAATTACGACGAACCTGCCCGACCTGTTCAAGGTGAATTTACTTCCTCTTCCCCAACCCAACGTCATCTGCAATTAGTATTGCTTTTCCGGGATTGTCTAAGAATTTCAGTAATGGCTTGAATTGGTGCGGGTAGAATGGGGTTCGAGCCGTCGCAAAAGAGTGTGCAATCCGACCAGGTGGACTCTTCAATCGTTCATAAGTGAGAGTGCAAACAAAGTGCGTCTTGCCCGACAACCTGCCTTGCTCAGAGTCCCACGGACTCTCTATAACGCCGCCTGACTCCAGGGCTTCCTCTGGCACGGCGCGCAGCTGAGCGCCGAACTGCACCAAATGGTTCCAGCCGTCAACCTGGCTATCCCATCGGAGTTCTCGAACTCTCCCAACCAATTCCGGCTGGTTGGTCCTCTGGACATAATCGCCGACTTCGTACTTGGATGAACGCGACGTTATCGCCTCCCAGCTTGTCGTTCCTGCGCTGTCCAAAAAATACGCATCCGAGCATAGCATGTGGGCCAAGCCTATTCCGACTCCTGCCTGATCTCAATGAACTCCACAACTCCCGCCAAGGTCGCTTCGCGTCTTTTCCGCACCTCGGCCTCCTCCGGGTGGACGCCGCTTGGCCGCGGCTCGGACGGGGCGCTTCGGACTGCGCCGCTTTCGCGCCAAACTAACCCCAACCGCGTTTGGCACTCACCGCGCTTTCCCTCACGCCCTGCCACCCTCCTCCGGCCTCCGTTCTGTCCTTTCGCCCGTGTCGCCTTGTTTTTCCTCGCTGCCGCTCTGGTGAAAGAAAAAACAAGCCGACACCGGCAGAAGGGAAAAAACATGAAATTAGAAGAAGTCAATAACAAAACCAAAGAAGCCGTGGATTTTCTGGTGCAATCGCTGGAGTCCGGGCAGAGTGCAGTCCTTACGCAGTATCTCGGAGCGATGGCCAAGTTTCGCAACTACAGCTTCGGCAACATCATGCTCATTGCGAGGCAGAAGCCAGACGCCACCCACGTTGCCGGATACCGCACTTGGACTACGCTTGGCCGCTTCGTCCGGCGTGGCGAAAAAGGCATTTTCATTCTCGCCCCGATGGTCGGTAACAAACGCAAGAAGAATGAAACTGAGAACGCCGAACCGAATACGGATGCTAAGGAGACTCAGCCCACGCTGTACGGTTTCCGGGGCGTGTATGTGTTCGACATCACGCAGACCGAAGGCAAAGAACTTCCCACGCTCACCGACGTGCAGGGCGACGTGAGCGGCTATCGGGAACGCCTCGTAAAGTTTGTCGAGGGCCAGGGCGTCACGCTCAACTACTCGGAAAATATCGCACCCGCCAAAGGCCTGTCTTATGGCGGGAAGATCACACTGCTTTCCGGGATGCAGCCCGCCGAGGAATTTTCCACGCTAACGCATGAGATCGCCCACGAGATGTTGCACCGGGGCGACCGTCGCACTCTGACTACCAAGAAAGTCCGCGAGACCGAGGCCGAGGCCGTGGCGTTTGTGGTCTGCCAAGCAGTCGGACTTGAGACCGGAACCGCATCCGCCGATTACATCCAGCTTTGGCATGGAGACGCAAATCTCCTGCGTGAGAGCTTGGAAGCCGTTCAACAAACCGCTGCCGTGATTCTCGGGGGCATTGCCCCCGAGCCAGCGGCGGTTGCCGCTTAACCAACACAAAACCCTAACTCAAAAACAACCGTGCAGGTCGCCATGCCCGAGCTGTGACGGCCACACCCCAAACCACTACCAAGGAACAAAAACAATGAAAAGGAGAATAGTCATGCAAGACGCGCAGAACACTGCAATCAGTAACGAATATCGAAGCGTTCCCATCAGCATATTGGTGGAGTCCGCTACTAACCCCCGCAAGCGATTCGATGAAAAGAACCTTGAAGAACTTGCAGCCAGCATGAGAGCCCAAGGGATTCTGGCCCCGCTTCTGGTGCGCGAACTGGAGGAAAGCAAGTACGAAGTTGTTGCCGGGGCACGTCGCCTAAGAGCGGCGAAACTGGCGGAACTCGAAAGCCTTCCCATTCGCGTAGTCAAACTGACCGATGCCGAGGCAATCGAGGCCCAGTGCGTTGAGAATTTGCAACGCGAGGACATCCACCCGCTTGAGGAAGCTCTGGGTTTCAAATCACTCTTGGAACTCGGAGAGCCTGTCTATACCGTCGCCACCATCGCGGACCGCTCTGGAAAAAGTGAGGCATATATCTATGGTCGGATTAGGCTCGCTGACCTCATACCGCCCGTGGCCGAGGCATTCCTGAAAGACGAGATCACCATCGGCCACGCATTGCTGATCGCCAAGCTCCCGGCTTCGCAACAGCAGGAAGCATTCTCGGCAGCTTTTCGGGGCTTGTGGACAAGCGAGGGAAACAGCCAAGTCCTGATTCCAGTCCGTGAACTCGCAGCGTGGATCGAGTCGAACATCTTGCTACAACTGGCATCTGCGCCGTTTGACAAGCAGGATGAGACGCTCGTTCCCGAAGCAGGTTCGTGCGCGAACTGTCCAAAGCGAACTGGCTTCAACAAGCTGCTTTTTCCCGACGTGCGTAAGGATTCCTGCACTTCGCCTGACTGTTTCCGGGCCAAGATCGACGCTTCCGTGAGAAAGACTCTGGAAACCAAGCCGCAGCTAATCCAGATTTCGGCGGCATGGAATTCCCGCGAGGGCGCTCCATTGGGACGGAATCAGTATGTGGAGTTGGAGATCAAGAAGCCAAAGGCAAACGGAGCAAGCACCAAGCTGTCAGCTAACCAGAAGCCATGCGACAAGATGGCTGAGGCTATCGTCATGGACGGTGGCAAGCGCGGACAGGTCGTCAAGGTTTGTGCCGATCCTGCTTGCCGCACCCACCACCCGAACACACCTTCTCCGCAGCAAGTCGAGCGGGAGCGGGCCGAAGAACGGAAGCGGATCGAGAAAGAGAAACTTGCGATCACGACTCGCCATCGTGTCTTGGCTACGATCCTCCAACGCGTATCGGCTCCGTTAAAGAAGGCCGATTTGCTAGCGGTCGCCCATTACCTGATCGGCCATCTTTCCTACAGCCAGGTCCCGGCTCTGGCGAAGCGGCACAAGGTAGAGGCAAAGAAGGACTCCGCGTCCGCACAGGAGCTTCTGGCCAAGCAAGTGGGCGCCTACGACGAGTTCGAACTCTGCAAGCTGCTTCTGGAAATCAGCCTGCTGGATTCGGCTTATCAGCGATCCACCGCAAGCCGCGACGACGTTCTCATGGACGCCGCCAAACGCTACCGCGTAGATACTGAGAAACTCCAAAAGGCCGTGGCAGAGGAACTTGCTGCGAAACAAGATAAAAAGACCAAGGCCAAAGCAAAGCCGAAGAGCCGCAAGACGGCGGCATAGGTCAATCGCCTTAGATTTCTGGCGGAGTGCTAGTTTGCACTCCGCCGTCTTTTATTGAGGGATTGGAGGGCCTACCGCAGCAACTTCACTTCATCGCTGGTGGCCTCGCGCCGACCATATCTGCAATTTTATTAGTTTCCTAGCACCCGGCGCGAACATCGGCATTTGCTTTTGAAAAGTACCGTGTGGGAGAATGAGCGTTCCCCCAGAAAAGTAGGCACGCCATGCGTAGAATGTGGAAAGCAACTACGATTGCTGTGATTGCGTTGTCCGTCGGCGTTGGGTCTGCCGTGGCCAAAGACAAGAACGCGCAGGAGATGGTCATGAGCTTCAGCGTCCCGGTTGACAGGGTCTACGCCGCCGCCGTGCAAGTTGCTTCTGCGGGCTATAACTTGAAATCCGCTGTCAAGGAAGCGTACACAGTTAACTTTTTCACGGGCGGCAAATTCTCGATGGTTGTTAGCGCGATTTGCCATGACAGCGGCAACGGTCAGACAGTCGTCACTCTTTCCATCGCTCCCGCTGAAGGGAATCCCCAAATCTTCGGTCTCGGAGGGGAGAAGAACAAATTAGCCAAGCGCTTCTGGGCGCAACTGGAATCGACGCTGAGCACTAACCAGACGGTGGAAGCAAAAGGAAGTTCTAAAACAGAGCCGACGAACGCCTCAGTCGGCGGGGAACATCTTGCCGATGTCACGGTGAAGTCCGCGCCCGATGGCGCTGAAATCATGGTTGACGGAAAGTTCTCAGGAAACACCCCATCAACGCTGCATATTTCAGCGGGCGACCACAAGCTGACAATCACGAACAAAGGCTTCCAGAACTGGGTGCGAGACATCACACTTAGTCCCGGCGGGACAATCACAGTCAATGCCGTTCTGGAACCGGAGTCCGCCAAATAGGAAATCATTCATGGGTAGAAAAACCAAGATCGTTGCCCACCTTCCTTTTTCGGTTGAACTTCCCCGGCGAACTACCTTGAATGCCCTGCAAATTAAGGAAGGGAGATCAACGTTGCAGAAATTCAATTTCGGATTGCGGGCACTCGATGACTAATGAACCGGAAGTACCAATGGTGCAGCGCACGAAAGCTGCTTTGCAAAGTGCTGAAGGAAAGACTATCAATACATGGAAATATGGGAAAGACGGGATAGTTCTCTACTTTCTTGACGGAACTAATCTCGAAATTGACATCACATATGATCGCGAGATTGTTGGCGTGCAGAATGAGCCGTACCTGATGGCGCACTTCGGAGGCAAAGGCGTTGACAGCTCACGCTAGGCATGGCACCGCTGGAGAATGCGGAATCGAGAGAGATCAAGATGGTGCTCGGATTTGTACGCTGCACAAGGTTGTGCTTATCCAGCAGTCGATTCAACCCATCGAGCCGAACCCTCATGGACATCCTGACCCCATGGCAGGGGCTTGGTACTGTCCGAAGTCCGGCAAGACGTTGATCGAAACCAGCCTGTAGAAGTGCATTTGCAATGGGCGAACGACGGTGGGAGAATTAGGGTTCCTTCCCCGGAATCTGTATCTCAAGTAAAGCTGCAAGGAACCGCCAAATGACCTTGCTACGTGTTTGCTTTGTTGTCCTATTGCTCTCAGCAGTCGCACTCGCCAATCCCAAGAGCACAACAATCAACGCCACGGTGGATGATGTCTTTAAGGCAGCCGAGAAAGCTGCCGCTGGACATCGAATCTCGATTCCACAGGACGAGGGGTTGAAGAACCTCACCGATTCGGGCGAGGAGATTAAGAGTTTTCAGTTCGCAACAACGCTTCCCGGCGTCACGTTTCGCGTGATTGAGGAAATAACCGTCGAACCGTTGCCGGACGGCACTACGAAACTGGAAGTCTTCTTCCACAAGGATCGCGGCAACATTCCCTACGTTGAATCCACCAGCTATCAGGTCAGAGAGCAGCAGTTGCAGAACCAACTGCAAATCAAGGTAGGCGCTCTCGAAGCCGAGAAGGATAAGTATGAGACGCACTACGAAGTCATCCACGACATCGATCTTCAAACGTATATCGAAAAGCAAAAAGAAATCCTGACCAAGGAACATGAGTTGAAGTTGCAAGAAATCGAGCAAGAGCGTGATGCAAAGATAGCTGACCTTGCGGGAATGCCGACTTCCAGTTTTCCGACTATGGATACGGCAGCAGACAAATTCTTCAGCCTCGTCCAACAAAAACTTCAGGGCGGCACCGCAAAAACAACGGCAGGGGTGCATCACTGATGTATTGCCAAAACTGTGGCTCCGTTCTGGGTCAACACGCCCCCTTCTGCCAATCATGCGGGAAGCCGCAATCTCTTCCGCAACCCCCATCGCCGCCGCCCGTGACTCCGGCTCCAGTGGCTCGAACCATTCAGCCGCAGCAAAAGCCCAAGTCCAAGGTTCTCTGGCTCGTCATAGGCGGCATCGTGTTGCTGGTGATTATCATCGGGATGCTCGGCAAATCCCCATCGGACAATTCAACTCCAGCAGTTCAGCAAAGCTCCACATCTCAGCCGACCGCGCCATCCGCAGCGGAACAATTTGCGCACATGACATCCGCAGATCACCTCAAGAAGGTATCTGAGATTCTGCAGGATTGCCGTTCGCGAGGCACGATAACGGATGACGAGATCGCGACCGTTGGTGCACATCTCGACACGATTAAGATGTCCGACCTACCGGACGCACGTAAGAAGATCGCGGATGCAAAAGCGGCTTGCGCACGGCTGAAACGCGCGACCGACATTAAGCGGCAGGCTGAGGAAAAGCAACAAGTGCTACAGGCGGCACGCGACGCCGAGAACCAAAGAGTAGGGTTCGCTGCGCGTCTGGAGAACAGCATGCTCGACGGCGGGATGGACGTGAAGGTACGAGCAGGCGGACTGAATCACACGACGTTGTTTGTACAGTGGATTCTGGCTGACCGAGTTTTGGTACACGAGTGGCAGAAGTCACTTGACTTCGATGCCCTAAGATCGTTGGGCTTTAAGCGCATGGAGCTAACTGACGGCTACGACCATACTTGGACTTGGAAGCTGAATTGAGACGACGGTATTGCGAGGGTATGCGCCTGCCGTCATGAGTTTGTCCGCAGGCGAAGGCAGGGATCAAGGGCGGGAACTGACCTTGGATTCCGAGATGTTCAAGGACTTGTACCAAAGCCAATTGCAGGCGCAAAGAAGGAGACGGATGAGCTTTATCACCATTCTTATTCTTGTTGCGGTAGTCATGATCGGCTTCCGACTTCTCATGGGCAAGGCGATCAAGACAAATGCGGCAACGTTGCAAGTCGGTACGGTTCAGACTTTCACCTACACAGGAAAATCCGGCGCATTGTCAGAGCAGTTCAGCAAGATGGGAATGGAACGACACATAAACTTGATGATTGCGAACGGTTGGGAGGTCGTCAATCAAACTGGGCTTCCGGGGCATGTTCGTCTAGGTAGAACTCTCACTGGAGCAGCACTCACGGGCGGGCTCAGTCTGTTGGCGGGTGGAAGCCGCACCGCCGACCGTGTCACGATTACTTATCGTCGTGTTCAGGTGCCGCCGAGACCCGCGCACGGCAGTGTGAAATCGTGTGCGGCGTGTAGAGGCAACTGTACGAGCAATTCTCTCTTCTGTGCTTTCTGCGGTAATCAATTTCTTGATGGAACCGTTCCGCCCTCTCCAGAGTCCAGAAATGAACTGAACAAATCTCCGCTTCCAGCCGGAGTGAAAGTCTGCCCCTCGTGTGAGGGTAGATGCACTCTCAATTCTAAGTTCTGTGCTTTTTGCGGCCATAGTTTCGCCGAGGTAGTCGTAGCGTCCAAAGGCTCGAATATAGACGACCTTGAGAGGCTAGCAGCACTGCGAGAGCGGGGGGTACTAAGTGACGCCGAGTTTGAAACCGCGAAGAGCAGACTCTTAGGGTCGTCGTCTGGTTAGCCAACATGGCTTATCATGCGCTTGGCCGCCCACCTTTTAGAGGCCCTATTTTTTCGGCAGAACCGTTCCATCTTCGAACGCAATGTGAGCAATTCGCGCGGCGTACTTCGCAGTCCCGGCGTCAATTAGCGGAACCATCTTGTGGTACGGATCGTCATCTTCAAATTGGTTTTCCTCAAAACTGTAGCCGCCACGTCCCGAATCGTGGCCCGGCAAAATCTTGTCATCATCCCGGAAGCTGAATCCGTATACCTCCTTCCCAAATCCGTCGATCACAGACAAGCGCCCCTGCAGGCCGACAATAGTGTTGGTTCCGACATTTCTAAACACAGGGAATATCACGACGGAATTGCTGTAGCGACTTGCCTCATAATCCTTCGGGAGTCGCTTCGCTGAAATTGAAGCCAATTGTACGTAGGGCGAAGAATCAAAATCCGGCTCTGTCGAATTCGTCGGTGTAGGCGCATCGGTCGAAGCGCCACTCGGGCTCGGCGACGCTTCTGAAGATACTCTTATGGCCGTCTGTTCTACCCGTTTTCCAGGCCGAGAAAACCCGAACGCCAGGCCAGCTGTCGCGATGGCGACCACCGTCGCATAACCGACAAACACCTGCACTTGTTTTCTTACCAAGCCAACGCTTGCTATCAGCAGCACGGCCCCACATACGCCGATCCAATAGCCGTAATCCAGGCCGGCCTTCACGATTGAATCCACTGACGTGCCGAACAAAGTCGCGTGTTGTCCAGACTGAGGCGGAGTGAGCATTGAAACCAAAACTCGCCCCATACCACGCAAAGAACGCGACGAAGACAAAGGGGATAATCCGCCAGGCTACCTCCATATACCTCAGAGAGGAGTCGGGCAGCCCCAGCGCATCTCTGTTCACTCTAGCGAATTGCAGCAACAGATGCAGGATGGCCAGAACCAGCAGTATCCAAGCGTAGTCCACATAAAGCCCTCGAAATTCGACCGAGCCGAACGGAGATATAATGCTGGCCCACGGCAGGAAATAGGCGATGCCGACCAAAATCCCGCCAATGGCCTGCACGCGGCGAAGAAGTTTCTCATCCATTCTATTTGTGCCTCGCTAAGAAATCGTCTAAATACCAACGCTTGTTAAAGTCGTTGAACTGCTCCATTTCTTCTTTAAGTACCCACAATATCCCGCCATCGGGCTCCGGGAACGGCTTGGCGCCGTCCATCGTTGAAACATGGTGTGAGAAAGTACGGATCGTGTAAGCAGGATTCTGGGCGTCATACTCCCGCCCCAATTGCTGGAAGTAATCGCCGGGCACGACGAATTTCTTCTGACCGTATGCCGCCAAGATTATGCGCTGGTATTGATGATCCTTCTGTTCCTTCGCATACTGCAGCAGCACGCGAAACACATCGACCTGGCTGGAGTCGCCCGCGACATCGGGAAGATCGAATACTACTGAATGAGTGTCAATCCAACCGTCGAAGTGGGCCTTTGCCCTCACTACGTGGTTACGCGGGTCGGCGACCAGGACGCGCTGCAATGGTTTTTGGAGCGTCGTTTCGTTGTACATCCAGATGCCGCCCACTGCACATCCCGCCAGAAGGATCAGGCCCAGTAGCACGGACAACAGAAGCTTCGGCTTCTTCAGCGACCGTGCATCAGTCTCGACAGCTACTGCGGGTATGCCTGATTCTTCACTCATCCGTTCGCCTCCAATTCCTTTTAGCTCGGCCTTCCTAGACTCTTCACAACTGGGCGAGGAATAACGCTCTAACCAAGGCCAGCCTCACTGGGCCACTTATCGAGCATATTCATCGTGGAGCACTATTACCACAATGGTCTGCCGATCCACAATGACATGGCTCACCCAACCGCAATCGGTTTGGTATCCAGCAGTCGGTTCAACCCATCGAGCCGAACTTTCACGGACATTCCGACCCGATGGATTTCGGACAGTACCATGTCCCTATCACACGCTGTTTTCTTGGATTGAACTTCCTGGGAAAAACAAAATGGATCAAACGCAAAGAGCCGCCCGGAGCTATGCTGCGCTACGACGGGCGGCTCACTACCCCCTCAGCTTGCCTCCGCATTGTACAGGTTCTTACCGCTTTTTCACTCTTGGATTGCTGGACGGGCACTTGGGGTTTGGAATATTTTCCGCTTGCAACGCGAGATTCAATGTTCACGCAATGTTCCGATCTAAAGTTTCTAATTCCTCCATTTCCCGTGCTCGTATCTTCAACTGGTCGTGCATGGCAATCGCAAACGTCCTCGCCGCTCTGAATCCCGACTTGTTCAGGATCGCAAAAGCTTCTGCCTGACCAGCCAGAAATTCTTCTTCTGGGCAATAAACCCTGGCGGACTCCAGAAGCAGGCTGAGCTTTTCGGCCGGACTCTTTTGGCCTGCCCGTTCTTGGATCTCGACCCACAAAGACCTCATTTGTTCCAGGTCTTGAGGTTCATGTTCCAGGCATTCCTGAACCCTCCTGCGAAGTTGCTCGTCAGTCAAGTTTGGCAAGGCAGCGCGCAGGCCCTCCTGCCAGCCGGTTCTGAGAGCCTGCAATCTCTCGTCTTCGCGCAGCCGCGTCTGAGCCTGTTGTTGTCGCTCAAAGTACCGTCGTCGAGCGACACTGAGTTCCGTCGCGACGTTTCCTTTGAGAAAAACTCTTGGGGTTAGTTGCACCTGATAAACACGGCAGTACTGCGATAACGTCCGGAAGGCCAGCGCCAGCTGTCGAAGCAACAGTATGGACAGTGCTACACAGCCGATCAGCAGGACGGAAAGCCCAGAATTCACGATTTGATGGCGTTTTGCAATTTCAGTCCGAAGCTCACCGTAATCGAAATCAATACTGACCGAGCCCCCTGGTTGCGTGCCGCCTGAATAATACGATTGGCTTCTAAGGCTCGCTGCCTCGCTGGGCGAGAGCGGAAAGTGCGGCGTGTATCGCCAATGGAGTCTTCTCAGATATTCAGGGGCATACACGTGGACGATGCGGTCTTCCGCAATCGCCTTAACCGTGCCGAGAAGTGCTGGACCGTAGTTCTGTCCCTCCGCCGCCCCGAAGCTGCGCAAGGTTGAGAACCTGGAGGCGTCCATCGGAACGACATACGTGGTGATGCAGGTGCTGTTTTGCTGTTCCGAGTAGGTCAGAAGGTAGATGGTGCCCCGGATTTCTTCCTCTGGAATCGATGGCGCACTCACGGCCTGGCAGGTTTCACGTTCATCCCGCTCGACAATCACTGGAAACTGCATCTGTGTCTGTGTGGCAAGCTGTCTCCCGAAGGTGTCCGTAAGAATGCGGACGTACTCTGCTTTGCCCGAAAGAGCATCGTTCAGCCTGGGCACAAATCGCCATGCCGACACCACAAGTAGGGCGACCGCAGTCAGGCAAAGCACCAAGACGGCCCGTCGCTTGCTTCTCCCGAGAAGTTCGATTTGTGCGGCGTCCAGCAAACCAATGCCTCATTCATCCGAGCGCAGAATCTGAAAACTGTCTTGAAGTGAGCGAGTATAGCGTAGCTAAGGGGGAAACTGCCGCTCCTTAGCCTGGCGATGGCAGGTGGTTGGTGATCGATTCGACGGGCCGGCGGGACGATATGATTGATTCCATATGCCTAACAAGTCACAGCCCCACGATCCGGGCGGCAAGATCAAGCTTCGGCTGAAACAGGGTGTGGCCGGCACTGCGCAATTCGGAGGCAAAGACGATGAATACCGCTACCGTCTCAGCCGGACGTGGGAAGCGGACAAATCCTATGTACTATTTGTGCTGATGAACCCGAGTACAGCAGATCCCAACAGTGATGACCCCACCATTGCGAAATGCTGCCGGTTTGCGAAAGCCTGGGGGTTTGGAGGTATAGTCGCGGCAAACACATTCGCATATCGCTGTACTGATCAGAAGCGTCTCACAGAAACTGTCGACCCGATTGGCCCAGACAATGATACGCACATCATAGAAATGGCGAAGAAATCTGCCATCGTGGTGTTCGCCTACGGGAAGCCGCGTCACAAGCAGTTGCGCTCGCGCGGAGTTGCTCTGGCACGCATACTGATTGAAAAAGCAGGCATCACGCCACACATCCTGCGTCTTGGCAAAGACGGTACACCCTGTCATCCCCTGTATCTCCCCGAAACGCTTAAGCCCGTTATATGGAATCCGTAGTCCAGGCGAGCTGTCATTTTCGCTTGCGGCGACGACCACGGGATTGTTCTCCGTAGAGAGTTGCCGAATGAGACATAACCGTTTCGCACAGAAACACTTCTCGGAACGCTAGGTGTATCTGGGCTTTGGTCACTCGCTCAATCGCGTCGTTCCATTCAGAATCGTAGATAAGGCCGTTCGCAACGCAATTGACAACCAATACCGTCCCCGGCGAATAGTTTTTGCCGCTCTTGCTCTTGAGTCGTTCGAGTATCTGCCCGGCCAAGTCCATGGCAAGTTCGTCAGGCGTGTGCACGTGAGGTTTCGAAACGATGTCGCCAGTTTTCTTATCCCGCGAAATCCCCTTTAGGCCAAACGAACCCCCTCGCTCATGGAGCAACCGACGCGCGAGGTACTCGTTTTGATGAACGGAGGTTGTGATCTCAACGAACACCTTTCTCGGAACCATGCGCTGCTCGACGAACGACCCAGAGGACCAGAGGATAGCGTCGTAAGGTTGCGACCCACTGAACCAACGTACTTTGATACGTCGGCCTACACGGTAGCGTGCTTGCACGTAGGTCGCCAGCGGGAGGAGTTCTTCGATGAGACGCTTCTCGATTTTCGCTGGGCGCAGTCGAAGTCTCGCAATGCCGTCAGGTCCGCGACTCACTTGGTCGAACAACTCATAAACCTTCCGGCAGAAATCGAACCCGTCGAGAAGTTGGCCGTCGAATGTCGAGAGGTCCAATTGCCGTCTTGTTCGCATGGCATATTCTCGCGCAGTAGGCTTCCAGCACCACCCAATACGCTTGGCTTAAAGAGGGAAGAGGCTAACACCGCCAATCTAGGAGTACGCGATTTGGTATTCTCCTCGAATTCTCGCCGAACTGCTTCGGTAGATTTCCATTAGTTCCAACGAGTCGTCCCCGCTGACCAATATAGCGAAGAAAAAGCGAATATGCTAGGCTCCTTCTGTGGTCCTGCGAACCTGCACAGTTTCGGTAAAAGATGTTCGAGACGCTGAGCACTCCATAGAGGTCACCGCGGAGACACTCTATGAAGCGATTGCTACCGCTCTTGCGGCCTTACAGCAGGACAGCTGGGTTGGAGAAATCAGCCAGGGGTTCACAACGGTGAGCGTTCTTGTCCAGCAGCCGCCCGTAAAGCATGAAGTCAAAATGAAGGACTTTCTGTCATGGCTTAATCGTCAAGGACGATCTCCAGCAGAAGTCATCCTGAAGCAAAAGCTGGAGAAAATGTTGGGCAAGGTAAACCACGCGAGGACGTGACCGAAAAGGCTCAACAAACAGATCAGCAGCAACAGATCTCCGAGGTCTCACTGACTCGGAGCCCGAGCACTTCGAGCGCGGTGGCCCGTAGTGCTACTCCTCAACCGCACCACTTTGGGACAAGAACCTGTACTGATCTGAATTCGCTCTGCTACAATTCAGTCACAGAGCATGGACAGATGTTCTGCGTCGCGGTGCCTGCGGGTGGTTTTGGGGCAGTTTGGCTTACTGTCCATTTACTGTCCATTTGACCCCTGAAAATGGATATATTCCATGGATTGGGTTGACGCAGGCGAAACGGTTGACAGTAAGACAAGACAGTAAACATGCGGGTTTGGCCCTAACCGTATGAAAAGCAAGAGGGGACGTAGTTCAGTTGGTTAGAACGCTGCCCTGTCACGGCAGAGGTCGCGAGTTCGAGTCTCGTCGTCCCCGCCATTCATTTCAACGCAGTTGAGTGAATGCTGCTTCCACTCCGCTTACGGGTGCTGCGAGTCCCTTGGGATCCCCAATCCACTTAGGGCTGTGCATTTGCCAGAGTGTAGGTCTCTGCGCGATCCCACTCTTGGTGGGCCTGTCGCCTAGTCGGAAAGTGCCCGGGCGGTGCGTGGCTTTGCTATAGGCTTGCGCACCGCGCTCCAGAGGTTACGGTTGGAGTTGAAGCATGGGTGCTCCGCAAGACGCCAGGCTACTGCTTGCCTTTAGAATCCTTGCTCCACCAATTGTTCAACGGTCAAGGAACCCGCTGACGCTTCGCGAGTCATCATCTTTTCCACGTACTTGGCAATCACATCGGCTTCGAGGTTTACGGGATCGCCCGGCTTGAGGGAACCGAGGTTCGTGAGTTCGACGGTATGAGGGATGATCGCAATTGTGCAGCGATTTCTCTCCAATTTCGCGACGGTCAGGCTGATGCCTTCAATCGAAATCGAGCCTTTGAAAACTGTGTATTTCTCGACGTCAGAGGGAATTTGAATGTGCAGCCACCAGTTTTCGGAATCGTGGCCTTCCGAATCCAAGATGCGTTCGAACTCAATCAGCTTGCCAACACCATCGACATGGCCCTGAACGACGTGGCCGCCAAATCGGCCGTCGGCTTTCATGGGCAATTCGAGGTTCACAAGAGCGCCCTCGCGGATGCGGGAAAACGAGGTCCGCACCCATGTTTCCGGCGCCAGATCTGCGCAGAATGAAGTGGGGCGAATGTCGAGCGCTGTCAGACAAACGCCACTGACTGAAACGCTGTGACCCGAGCCCAATTCCTTGGGCGTGTTCGCGGCTTCGATTGTGATGCGGCGGTTTTCGCCGTGCTGCTCAATCCTTGTAATCTTGCCCACCTCTTCAACAATGCCGGTAAACATGGAACCTCCCGTATCAGTTGGTTTTGAATACTAATCTTTGTAAGGGTCACGGAGATAGCCCTCGACAGCGAAATCCTCTCCAAACTGGTGGAGTCGGAGGTGGCGAGCCGCCAAAACGACGTGAGAGTGTCCCGGTCCTGGACGAGCCACGAAAGGCACCGCGCCTTCGCCCAAGATCTTAGGCGCATAGAACAAAAATAGTTTATCGGCCACGCCGGAAGAAAGCGCATTCCAATTGACGGTAGCGCCGCCTTCAATCAGTACAGTGGTTATGTCGTACTTGGCGAGATGGCGCATCACCTCGATCAGATTCGGCCGTCCATCGGATTCGCCTGTGACATGCTCGACGCGCAATTCCAGCTTTTCCAGTTCATGCTTGCGGGCGTCGTCGGCCTGCGAATAAATAATGAGGACGTCGCCTTGTGCGCTTTTCACGAGGCGCGAGGCATCCGGCAGGCGCAACCAGGAATCGAGAATGACGCGGAGCAAAGGACGGCGGCGAGAACGCCCGCTGCGGTCGGTGAGCAAGGGGTCATCTGCAATGACGGTTCCCACGCCGGCCAGGATGGCGTCATTCGCATGGCGCAATTCGTGAACGTAGGTGCGGGCGATTTCACCGGTGATCCAGCCACCAGTCGAGCCTCCGGCGGCAGCTTCAGTTGGTGCATGCGAACCGGCGGGTGGCGGAGCGATCTTGCCATCCAGAGTCATAGCGGCCTTCAGCGTGACCAAGGGAAGATGATGGCGGATGAACTTCGCAAAGCCCTCGTTGAGTCTTCTGGCCTCGGCGGCGAGTAGTCCAATCTCCACTTGAATTCCTGCGGTACGCAGCTTGGCGAATCCCTTGCCGGCGACCTGGGGGTTCGGATCTTCCATGGAGCAGACAACGCGTCGGATGCCCGCCTGGATGACAGCGTCGGCGCATGGTCCTGTTCTCCCTTGATGCGAACAAGGTTCGAGGTTGAGATAAAGGGTGCCCTGGAGCGCACGTTCGCCGGCCTGTTCCAGCGCGAGTATCTCCGCGTGCTTGAGGCCGTCATAAGTGTGGCTGCCAATGCCGGCTTCTTGGCCTGAGTGGTCGAGAACGACAGCGCCCACCGCCGGATTCGGCGAGACGAGACCAATGCCGGCGCGGGCTAAATCGAGCGCCCGCCGCATGAATTGTTCGTCGTTTGTCATGGAACTCCAAAGACTAACTCACCGCGAAGAGGCAAATCCACCACGGAGGCACGGAGAAAACCGATTACAAATTACAAGGAGGAACTGCCATCCTTGCCTTCCTCCTCGGCTCCGCTAAGGCGACTGCGCCGGAGCGGCTGCCAGGGCCTCGTTTTCTTGTTGCCGGAACACCGGCCAACGGATCTTCCACCGCATCTGAAGGTCTTCGGCGAAACACGCTGCGCACGAAGAGGAAAATCAGCCACACGGCTAGGAGAACAATCGCAATCTGCCACCAAGTTTCCAGCAGAGTTTCCTCCGTGTCTCTGCGTCTGCGTGGTGAACGCTACTAGGCAAACAGTGATTCAACAAACTCGGTTGCATCGAATGGAAGCAGATCGCCTGCCTTCTCGCCGACGCCAACAAAGCGGACGGGGAGACCCAGTTCGCGGCAAATCGCCACGACAACTCCGCCCTTGGCCGTGCCGTCGAGTTTTGTCAAGACAATCCCCGTGACTCCCGCCGACTGCGTGAACTGCCGCGCCTGTTGCAATCCGTTCTGCCCGGTTGTCGCATCCATCACAAGAAGGGTTTCATGCGGAGCCCCGGGCACAAGACGTTGACAGGTGCGGCGCATCTTCTCGAGTTCCTGCATAAGACTCTGCTTGGTATGCAGACGCCCGGCGGTGTCAACAATTACGTAGTCCGCTTTGTGTGCACTGGCCTTCTGAAGCGCATCAAAGAGCACTGCCGAGGGATCGCCTCCGGGCTTGGTTTTTACAACTTCCGTGCCGGTGCGCTGCCCCCAGATCTCAAGTTGCTCGATGGCCGCTGCGCGGAACGTGTCAGCGGCACACAGCAGAACTGACTTGCCTTGGCCGCGGAAATTCTGTGCGAGTTTGCCGATTGTGGTCGTCTTGCCAGTGCCATTCACGCCGACCACGAGAATCACTTCCGGCTCGCCATCCACGCGTGTCACGGGCCGCTCGGGTGTGGAAGTCAAAATTGCCAGCAGTTCTTCCTTAAGAAGACGCTTTAGTTCGTCTACGTCTTTGATCTGTTTGCGGTCCGCTTTGTCACGCAACTTGGCGAGCACATCTTGTGTGGTGGTCGTGCCCAAATCAGCGCCGATAAGGGTAGCTTCCAGATCGTCAAGAGTGGAACGATCGATTTCCTTACCGATGGAAACGACGTCATCAATCCGCGCGGCCAGGTTTTCCCGAGTGCGGGAAACAGCCTGCTTCATGCGATCAAGAAAACTCGGCTTTTGTTCCTGCTCGAGGCTGCCAAATAGCGTTTGAATCATGAGTATTCCATAACCCAATTATATAGACCCGCAACCGTTCGAGGCCGCAGACCGGTCGAGTTACTTGCTCGGCGAGAAGACGGAACTGGCTGGATCGACGAAAGGGAGACCGCTATTAGGAGGTTTGGTCGAAAGCTCAGGTGTGTAGGGTTTCAACCAGAAGGGTCGCAGCCGGCTCGGGCGGGACACAGATTTCTGGCGAAATCTCGACTGGCTGAGTGACAGGCGCTTCCTTCGGAAGCTGTATCTCGCCTCGTTGGAAAACTGCCAGCAGAGCAATGACAGCTTGCGGGTCCAGGCGCTGCCCCGAGAGCCGCTGAAGGATTTTCATGGCTTCGGTTGAGTCAAAGGCTTTCTGATAAGGACGGTTCGTGGTTACGGCATCGAAGGTATCTGCTACGGCGATCACGCGCGCGAGCAGTGGAATCTCGTCGCCCTTCAGGCCGTAGGGATAACCCCCTCCATTGAGCGCTTCATGGTGTAACTCGATGCCAGGCAACATCGCGCTCAACTGAGGCACGGGTCGGAGGATGTTCGCGCCCTTAGTGGTGTGGGTTTTCATGATCTCAAATTCCTCCGGCGTTAATGCACCGGGCTTTTTGAGAATGCGGTCCTCAATGCCGATCTTGCCCACGTCATGGAGTTGGGCCGAAACACGCAGAATTTCAAGGAAATTGTCGTCGAGGCCCATTTCCTTAGCGATCAGTAGTGAGTATCGCGTGACACGGTCGGAGTGGCCTCGCGTGTATGGATCCTTTTCATCGACTGCGCCAGCCAACATCTGGATCGAGCCCATGAATAACGCCTTGTTTTCTTCTGCGGCGCTTTTCAGGTCTTCAACGAACTGTTCCAGATCTTCCGACATCGTGTTAAAGGTTGTGGCCAACTCGCCAATCTCGGTGCGAGTGGTCAGGTGCACGCGCTGGGAGAAGTCTCCGCGCGCGATGGCACGGCTGGAGTGGGCGAGCACCTGCAGAGGATTCGTAATGCGCCGCGCGGAAATGATACTGAGACCGACGCTGGCAAACACCGCCAGCCAGGCTAGCAGACGGCCCGTACGCTGCATTTCGTAGATGCTGCGATAGGCTGCGTCGCGGGGCTTCTGTACAACGACAGCCCAATCGAGCGAAGGGACAGGGCTGTAAGTGCCTAGCATTTCGACCGGTTTCTCGCCGCGGACGACAAACTCGCGAGTTGCCGCAAGCTGGGCGCGGGCTCCTTCACCAACAAAGCTCCGCACGATGTCGAACTGGGTCATGTCCTGGCCGGTGGCGAATTGGGATGTAGCCCCGGCCACCAGTCTTCCTTGGCTGTCGACTACATAGGGCATCAGGCCGTTCAGGCTTACCTGCTGCAGTTGTCGGAGCAGATAGTCGAGGTCTACGACGGATCCAATGACTCCCAGGAAGCGGCCGGCATACATGATGGGAGTGCTGACCAGCATGACCGTGCGCACTGACTTGCCGCTGCCGACAGTCAATGGCTGGCCGCTGTAGGCCCTTCCGTCGGTGCCGGCCTGGAACGCGCGCTCCAGCTCTCGCTGCAAAAAGGCATCAGGCTCGATGCGTCCGGCGGAGACGCCTTTACCATCCGCATTCAGCAACGTCGCATAGGCAATATCATTGGATGACGAGACGAAGTTCTCGAGTAGTGCGCGGAGTTCCGGGGTGTGAATGTGCGCCCCGGCGAGATCGTTGCCACTTTCCACTTGAATCGAGGACGTGAGATTCGACAGCATCATCCGCAATGTTTGCTGATGCTGTGAAATATTGTCTGCCAAGGATCGCGTGACGGTGTTCTGCAACAGCTTTTCATTGGTCTTAAGGCTCTCACCGTTCATCTTCTCAATCTGGTGAGAGTAGAAATACATGGGAAGCACGCTGATGGTAAGCAACACGCCGAGGATGACGTAGAGCAGCGGAACGCGCGCGGGAATCGGCAGTTTGAAAGACAAGCCTGTGGTCCTGTCGGCCCGGGCGTTAGGGGGTGGCGCTGGTCCGCTTCTGGAACCATTCTAGAGCGGTCGACCGCCGAATCGCAGGTGCTGAAAGTACAATCCCCAGATTACTGAAGTGCGAGATTACTCAAGTACCGAACGCCATTGTTACTAGCGGGGAATGCGATTCGGCGGAGGCGGTCAAATCTGGGATGGGGACGTACCGATGCCGACGGGTTTCCTGACCGCATGGAAGTGCGTTCCGTCACGTCGAACCGAGTTCAACCATGATAAAAAGCTAGCATGGTTCCTAATGCTCGAATGGGTGCGGCTCGAATGAGCGGATCGCCGATTTTGGCGCAGGCCCCGTGCCGCGCAGATTTGGCTGGGGGCACGATTGATCTCTGGCCACTTTACCTGTTTCATCCTGGCGCGCTGACGCTGAACTTCGGACTTGAGATTCTTACCACGTGTCGAATCACTCCGTTGGAGGGAAAGCGCATCGAACTGCACTCCCTGGATACCGAACGACGCGATTCTTTCGGAAGCCTTGCCGAACTGAACGATGCACAAAAGCCGCATCATACGCTGGCCGCAAAGGCGGTACGGTTCTTTGCCCCCGAAGGAGGCTTTCGGCTGGAGACGAACTCGGAATCGCCGGCTGGAGCGGGCATATCGGGTTCTTCGGCCATGATGATCGCAACTTGCGCGGCTTTGGCCCGGCTTACGAAAAGGGAACTAGATCTGGAGGCGTTGCGCGTTATTGCACAGAACATTGAGGCGCAGATTATCGGTGTGCCGACTGGCTGCCAGGATTATTACCCAGCGCTTTATGGCGGAGTGAACGCGATCCACCTTAATGTAGACGGCATCCATCGCGCGCCAGTGCCAGTTGCGCCGGAAGAGATCGAAATGAGGTTCCTGCTTGCTTACACGGGCGCGCCAAGGCAGTCGGGCATCAACAACTGGGAAGTCTTCAAGGCACACATCAATGGCGAACGGAGAGTGTTCCGGAACTTTGAGAGGATTGTCGCGCTGGCGCGGGATATGAATCAGGCCTTTCTCCGCCATGATTGGGAGGATGTAGCACGGCTGATTCGGGAGGAATGGAAGCTGCGGCGGACAAACGTGCCGGGAATTACGACATCGAAGATTGACAGCCTGATTGAGGCAGCGCGCAAGAACGGCGGGCGCGCTGCTAAAGTCTGCGGAGCCGGAGGAGGCGGATGCGTGCTCCTGATGGTACAAGAGGGAAAGAAAGAGGCGGTCGCGCGTGCCATCGTCGAGGCCGGCGGGCGGATGCTTCCATTGAGGGTTGCGCGCGAGGGATTGCGCATCTCGTGAGTTTGGAACTTGATCAAAGTGCCGGCGGGGAGCCCGTTTTGCCGGTGATCCGTCGACGGAAAGTAGGTCTATAATTGGCCTAAGCGTGGGGTGGTTGATGCCAGTGTTCCGTTCGCGCTCGACTCGGGTTTGTGTGTCCCTCTATGCCCTAACCATATTTGCGATCGGGATTGGCATTGCCTGCGCTGAGAATCCTCCCCAACCGAAGATATCGGGAAAGACGCGAGAGGAAGTCCTGCACACTTTTAACGCAGAGCTGGTCTACATCCGGACGAACTTCCCGATGGGGAAGACGGGCCTAAAGCTGAAGAATGGCGTTATCAGCCCGGACGGTGCGGAACTTCAGCAGCTAATCGCGGCATTCGGGCCGGCGGTCAAACCGGGCGAAATGGCGCGCATCAGCGATGTGTTGATCAAGAACGATTTCATCCGGTTCGAGATCAATGGCGGACCGGCCAAGAAGCAGAAATGGTATCAGCGTGTGCAGGTTAATGGCGGAGCAACAGTTTCGGCGACTAACCCGAACGGCACGTTGACTGCAAACGCTCACGGATCGTATGTCGACCTCTGTTTCGACAAGTATGTGCCGGAGTTGACAGGGCCGGAAGTGAAGGAGTTGCTGAGGCCGGTGTTTGACTTCGAGGCCAAATCGGCGACGGAAGCGTACCTGGACACTATTCCGCCGAAGGCGAAGGAAGCGATCAAGAACCACCAGGTGCTCGTGGGAATGAATCAGGAGATGGTTCTTTACGCGAAGGGACGTCCACCGCGGCGTGTGCGAGAGAAGGCCGGAGATGCGGACTACGAAGAATGGATTTACGGCGTGCCGCCGGAAGACGTGGATTTTGTGCGCTTTGTGGGGGACGAAGTGGTACGCGTGGAGACGATGAAGGTGAATGGGTTGAAGGTGCTGCGCGTAGAGAGGGAAGTGGACTTGGGAGAGACAGCGGTCGCGCAGAAGCAGGAGCAAAAGCCGGCGAAGGCTCCCACGTTGCGGCGGCCCGGCGAAGAACCGCCCCAAGACCAACATCCGACCGCGCCGAAAACCGCAACTCCGGGAACCGCGCCTCCGGACGATACAGGGCCGAGAAATATTGCTGGGTAAAACGCGATCTGTGAATCCCGGAGATTCGGATTCACCGGGACGATTTACACTACTTGCGTGAAGATCGCGCTCGGCCAAATCAATCCAACAGTTGGAGATTTCAGCGGCAATGCCGCGAAGATCATTGAGTTTGCGTTGCGGGCCCGCAGCGCCGGCGCAGGTCTCATTCTCTTTCCCGAGCTTTCCGTTTGCGGCTATCCACCGCGCGACCTGGTAGAACGCGCTTCGTTTGTGGCGCGGAACCGGAAGACGACAGAAGAAATCGCCGCGGAAACAAAAGGCATCGCCGTGATCTGCGGGCTGGTTACGCCAGCCGAAGGGGAGTCTGGCAAGGCGGTGATGAATTCTGCGGCGTTGCTGCGCGACGGGCGAATTGAGTTCGTCCAATCGAAGATGCTGCTGCCAACCTATGACGTCTTCGACGAAATGCGGAACTTCGCTCCCGCGAATCGCCAGCAGCTCTTCAGTTTCTGTGGCAAGCAGATGGCGCTGACGATCTGCGAGGACGCGTGGAATGACAAACAATTCTGGAACCGGCGTCTGTATCGCGTCGATCCGGTGGACGAGTTGGTGCGCGCGGGCGGCAATTTTGTGCTCAACATTTCTTCGTCTCCGTTCTGGCTGGGGAAGCGCGAGTTGCGCCGGGAAATGCTTTCCGCGCTCGCAAAGAACCATCGCGTTCCGGTTGCGATGGTCAACCAAATTGGCGGAAACGACAGTCTGGTCTTTGATGGTTCGAGCATGGTGATTGCTCCGGATGGAAACGTAATCGCTCAAGGAAAATCATTCGAGGAAGACCTGATTTGTTTCGATTCAGCAATGCTGACCGGCGAGATGCATGAACAGATTGCGGGCGAAGAAGCGAGCGCGTATGAGGCGCTGGTGCTGGGGACTCGCGACTACGTTCACAAATGCGGCTTCGAGCGTGCGATCGTCGGGCTGAGCGGCGGAATCGATTCGGCGCTGACGGGGTCGATTGCGGTTGATGCGCTGGGGGCAGCGAATGTCATGGGCATCGGTATGCCGGGGCCCTACTCCTCGGTGGGGTCGATTGATGACGCGCGCGATCTGGCAGCCAACCTTGGCATTCGCTTTGAGCTGTTGCCGATACAAGACCTTTATAAGTCGGCGACTGCGGCTCTTGCACCGGTGTTTGCCGGATTGCCAGCGGACGTGACTGAGGAAAATATTCAATCACGGGCGCGCGGCCTGATTCTGATGTCGCTTTCGAACAAGCTCAGCGCGCTGGTGCTTTCGACGGGCAACAAAAGCGAACTGGCCGTCGGATATTGCACGCTTTACGGGGACATGGTCGGAGGGCTGGCGGTGATTTCCGATGTGCCGAAGACGCTGGTGTACCGATTAAGCGAATATGTCAATGGGCGGGGGAAGAAAGGGATACCACGAGCCACGATTGACAAGGCGCCGTCGGCGGAGCTGCGGCCGGATCAAAGAGATTCTGACTTTCTGCCGCCCTACGACGTGCTGGATACGATCATTGCGGAGTATGTGGAGGAAGCGAGGTCAGCCGAGGAGATTGTGGCGGCTCATCACTTTGATTCTGAAGTGGTTAAGCGGGTCATTAGGATGATTGCGCGGAGCGAATATAAGCGGCAGCAGGCGGCTCCGGGGATCAAAATTACGGCGAAAGCGTTTGGCTATGGGCGGCGGTTTCCGATCGCTGCAAAAAGCGAATAGACAGCGAACAAAATAAAGTTTGGAATACCAATCTGTACATACAATCGGTATAAAGGCAGTGGACAAAGAGAGTTAAGAGATTTTCGGGGGCCAGAAATGTGGGTTGACACGATGTGGTAAGTGCGGGCTCGGGAGTTTTGACGGCGATCCCGGAAGAAAATGAGTAAAACGACAACTTGGAGACGAAAAAGCCCGGCGCGGTGGCCGGGCTTTTTCGTATTTCGCGGACCGTCTTGTGTACGGGCCGGACGATCCGCGAGTTAGTTGACTGTCTCCACGAGCGAGCCCTTGCTCGCGCTATTGTTGCTATCTCCTGAGTAGGCGGCCGTAATCGTGTCGTTGGCCTTCTTCACCGGGGTCCAGGTGCAGCTTGCTACTCCCGGATTGAATGAAATTGCACTACAACCGCAGAATCATTCACGTTGACTGGCACAGGAGCGGAAGGTAAAGTAGCGCTGGCCTTGTGTTCGAGACCACCTTAAGTTGTTTCCCCCCAGGTGTTCGTTAGGCTTTCAAGAAAATCCAAAAAAAATGCGCGGGAAAGGTGGGAGAAGTATGAGCCGTCGTGTGTTGGCAGTGGCGGGAGCTTTTGCGTTGACCCTGGGTATGAGCATGCAGGCGTTGGCAGAGGGACCGCAGCATAAGGGAACAGTGGTGGTTCCGGCAACGAGCGTTGAAATGCCGGGCGATGCGGGCAAGCGTGAGCACACTAACATTCGAATGTGGGTTCCGGCGGATGGATTTCAGAACGAGCAACCGCTTGCGGTTGGGCCGCCCTACAGCGGTTACTTCTATGAAACGCCAGCCTCGATCGGCTGCCTGTATAAGTTGACGAAGGTGGTGAAGGGCTGCAATCCGAACACAGTCATGACGAACCCGAGCGGCGGGAGCAAGGCGATTGCGGTCGTAGACGCTTACGACGACGCCAATGCCGTGAGCGACCTCGCATTCTTTGCGAAACAGTTTGGATTGCCGACCCCGAACTTCCAAGTTGTGTTTGCCAGCGGGACGAGACCGCCATCGAACTCGGGATGGGAATTGGAAGAGGCGCTGGACATGGAGTGGTCATTCTCAATGGCGCCGAAGGCGAAGATATATTTAGTGGAAGCGGCATCGGATTCGAATTCGGACCTGTTCACGGCCGTGCAGAAAGCGAGCGCGTTAGTCGCGGCGGCAGGCGGTGGAGAAGTATCGATGAGCTGGGGGGGAAGTGAATATTCCGGCGAGAACGCAAACGACACTTATTTCACGACGGCGAACGTGGTTTACTTTGCGTCGGCGGGAGATGGGCCGGGAGTCATCTATCCGAGCACGTCAGTGAACGTGGTGTCCGCCGGCGGCACGACGATACGCCGGAATGCAGAGACGGGCGCTTTCATCAAGGAAGTGTCGTGGGATTCGACTGGCGGCGGGGTGAGCGAGTTTGAATCGCGGCCCAGCTACCAGGCAGGGATCGCGAGCAAAGTTGGCAGCTATCGTGGAACGCCGGACATGGCGGCGGTTGCCGATCCGAATACGGGCGTTTGGGTGTATGACAGCGGAAATGGCGGCTGGTGGGTGGTGGGCGGCACAAGTGTGGCGTCTCCGACGCTGGCGGGCATTGTGAATGCGGCGAGCGGTTTTTCGGCATCGACGAATGCGGAGTTGACGAAAGTCTACGACGACGCCGCAGGCGAACCGGCGCACGTGAACGACATCCTGGGCGACTACTGCGGGCCTTACATGGGCTACACACCTGCGAAGGGTTGGGACCTGTGCACCGGCGTGGGCAGTCCGAAGGGGTATAGCGGGAAGTAAGCGATTCCGGGACTTTACCATAGCAGGCTGCGGAAAAACTCGTTCCTGAGCAAGAGTCGTTACCTCAGCGGCTAAAGCCGCGTTCAAAATAATGCGGTTACCGCAGCGCTTGAAGCGCTGCGCCACCCAAAATCAACAGCGACGTAGATTTTTTTCGCGACCTGCCAGGCCCTGCATAATCTGCGGGGCTTATTTTTGTGCGGTGGGATGGATCGCAGCGGTGGTGATGCAGTCCAAGATTAAGGTTTTGCTTGATGCTCGCAAGATCCCTCGCCCCGCGGCTGCGCCGCCCCCAGCTGAAGCTGGGGGTCTACCGGAATACGCGGGGCTTCGGGATGACGCCAGTCAAATTGGTTCTGAGGTGCGAATCAAACCGCGCCATTACCAGCCGCGTATTCTTAATCACTTGTTGCTGCCCTGAACTGCGGCCCTCCGATTGCGCGGGAAACGGAGCATCGCTCGCAAGTTTTTCCTTGAACAGAGCTATGGCAGCCCGAAGGCGTTTCGCTTGGAGTTGTTCCTATACAGGTGCGATGAGGCCCGTGCGATGGCAAGCGCCCATCCAAACTTACCTGTTTTTGTAGTAATTTCTTCCTTGACACACTTACCTGTTTTAGGCATAATCGCTCCGTGGCAGACAAGATTAAAAGCGCCCTTACAGAAGCTAGGACAAAACTGGGCGACCTTATGGTTGAACGCAAGAGACTCGACCAAGAAATCATCGAGTGGAAACGGGTAGTGGATAGCCTGAGCGCTGTGTCTGAGGAGGTAAGTGAGGAGATTCCTCCCGATCTGGAAATAATTTCGACCGCTTGTTACACACGCGATCCCAGCATTCGTTCTTCGCACACCACACGAATTAAATTCACAAACGCCGTGCGGGAGATTCTTCGTCTTCAGCACCCCAAAGTTCTTCGCGTTCCCGCCATACGCGACTACCTCATGGATTGGAGCTATGACTTCTCGAAATACAAACAGGAACTCGTTCCCGTCCACAATGCCCTGAAACGGCTTCAGGAACAGGGCGAAGCGAAAGCGATTAAAGACAAACGAGGTCGGCTCATCGGGTATCAATGGATCGAGCCGTTTGAACGCGCAATGGAGGACGCGGAACTGACAAACATTGCCAGACAGCTTGCGTTTGGCATGAAAAGAAAGGCCACGCGGAATGTGGCCTCTCAGAAAGGACAGGTGAAAACCGATGACACGGCCTCCACCAAAACTGAATAACTGAATAAGCGCCCCGGCTTCTGCTGAAACAGGAGTCGGGGCTAATCCAAAGCGCGGAGTTACCCACGCCTCAGACCTAGAGAGTCTATTTTGGCTGGTTTCTCCGCTTAACGCAAGCGGAGGAATCACATGACGTGCCGAAAATGCGAACACGGAAACTGCAAGAGATTTGGGTACTTCGGTAAGCGCCGCATCCAGCGTTGGCGCTGTACTTCCTGCAAAGCTACCTTCTGCGAACCCCACAAAAAAATGACGCGGGATACGATGACCAGCAGGCCCGATGCCGGACTCATGGCGATCAAATGCTTGCTCGAAGGCTGCTCGATCGCAGCACCGAACGTCTGACCGGGCTCAACCGCAACACGATCATGCGGCTGCTTGTTGCCGCCGGGGAGTACAGCGCAAAGCTGCTCGACACAACGCTGCACGGCCTCAACTGCCGCTATGTACAGTGCGATGAAATCTGGTGCTTCGTCGGAAAAAGCAGCGACACGTTCGCAAGGGCGATAGCTCTGAGGTAGGCGATCAGCGGATTTTCGTTGCGGAGGATGCGGACACAAAGCTGATTGCCGCGCACCTCGTTGGGAAGCGCACGATGGGCAGCACTATGGGTTTCATTGGCGATCTGCACTCCCGCTTGGCGCAACAAATCCAGTTGACCACGACAGATTCAACTTCTACCAGAAGGCAGTTGCGGAAACCTTCGGACTAACATGACTTCGCTCAGCTCGTCAAGCTGTTTGGCGATCAAGGCCAGCACGACGAAGGGAGATACTCCCCACCAAAAATCACGGAGGTTATATCCAAGGTGCGAATCGGCAATCCGAGTGTGAGCGACATTTCGACTAGCTACGTGGAACGACAGAACCTCACGATGAGGATGCAGCTTCGCAGACTGACGCGGCTCACGAATGCTTCAGCAAGAAGCTGTCGCACCTGAAAGCCGCCGTCGCGCTGCATTTCGCTTTTTACAACTTCTGCCGTGTTCATGCGTCCCTTCGTGTCACCCCGCGATGGAAGCTGGGTTAACCGATCATGTGTGGGAGATTCGAGAATTGTTGAATGTATGCTGACCTTCGTAACCTGCGACAGTGTTTCCGCTGCGGCAAACTGTCTGATATGACCTCTGAATGGCAAATGAATTGGTGCGAGAGCATAAAGCGAAAGAAGAAAAACAGCGCGTCGAAGAGGAAGCGAGAATCGTAGATCGCAAGAGAATCCAAGTGAACGCCGAACCGATGTTCCATAACATCAGGCTCTGCTCACTCAGTTCCGGCGGACCTGAACGAGCTGCGGTGATCGTCGGTCGAAGTTGTCAATCTGACTCCACCACCGTTAGGTCACGGCCAACCGGCACAATGCCCTTGTTCAATTCATTCCCCGCACCAGCAGTTGAAAGTTAGCTTCCATGCGTCGAATTGCCCTCACCTTACCCAGCACAAACTCGTTTCAAAGCCCTTCGATAGCTAAGTCTACGACGAACAATCGCCAACCACCATCAATACCAGGAACCCAAATCCCATAGTTCCTACGAATTCCAGCAACACGTCATTTAAGACACCACCCACCCTTGGTGGAATGACAATTCGCCGGAGTTCTGTAACAATCGAGTTCATCTGAAAAGCAATCGAAAATTTCCCATGAAAAAAATCTATTTGCTGGATGTGAGACGTAGCGTGAAGAGCGTGTTTATTGCCGGGGCAGCCGCTGTCTTTGCGTTTGGGACGTTTGTGTTCGGACCTTTGGCGTTCGGACAAAGTGGGACGACCACCCACTCGGAGAAAGCGCATACGACGGGGGCGGCGGTGAAGACAGTGCTGCCTTCGGAAGACACGGTGAATGCGTTTATGAAGCAGATGTTCGGGTACGACTCGACGATCACGTGGAAGATCGCGGAGATTCGGCCATCGGAGATCGAAGGGCTGGCGAAGGTCACTGTGACCATTTCAGGCCCACAAGGATCGGGATCGAACGAGTTTCTGGTGAGTTCGGACGGCAAGCACGCGGTTGCAGGGGAGATTCTGCCATTTGGAGCGAAGCCATTTGAAGAGGCGCGCGAGAAGCTGGAGAAGGGCGTGAACGGGCCGTCTAAGGGGCCGGCGAAGGCTCCGGTGCTGATTGTGGAGTTTAGCGACATGCAGTGTCCGCACTGCGCCAAGGCCGCTCCGGTGGTGGAGCAGTTGATGACGCAGGAGCCGGCGGCGCGGTTTGTTTTCCAGAATTATCCGCTGCCGGCGCATAACTGGGCCGAGAAAGCCGCAGAGTATGTGGACTGCGTGGGGCGGGCGTCGAACGATGCGGTGTGGAAGTTTATTTCGAAGACATTCGAGGAACAGTCGAGCATCACCGAGGCACTGGCGGATGAGAAGCTGAAGGCGATGGCGACGGCGTCGGGCGTGAACGCGGACGAGATTGCCGCGTGCGCGGCGAAGCCGGAGACCAAGACGCGGGTGGATGCCTCGGCGGCGCTGGGCAAGTCGGTGGGAGTGAATGCGACTCCGACGATCTTTATTAATGGACGCATGGTGAGTGGCGGAGCGCCGATCGACGTGCTGAAAAAGATGGTGGAGTTCGCTCAGAACGGCGAGAAGGGCGCGGCAGCCGAGAAAAAGAGCGAGTAGGGGATTTGTGAGGGAATCTCTTTCCCACTCAAGCCAAATGCGGGCTTGAAATGGGGCACCGACACATTTTTTCTTTCCCACTCAAGCCAAAGGCGGGCTTGAATCGGCTGAACGTTTATCTGGTATTTATCTGCTGAACCAGATGGGCGCGGGATCAGTGTGGCTGGGATCGAGCAAGACGTGGGGCGTCACGAGGATGAGGAGTTCATCCGCCATTTCCTGTTTGTTGTGCTGAGAAGCCAGGTAGCCGAAGCCCGGGATTTGTGCGAAGGCGGGCATGCCACTCAGGCTATTCTGATCGGATTCGGTGATCATGCCGGCTATGGCGGCCGGTTCATTGTCGCGCAGGATGATGCCCGCGGTATATTCGCGGTTGTTGATGACAGGCACGCCGTTGACGCTGGTCCCCCCTAAAGCACGAATCTGCAAATTGAATTCCATGGCGACATCATTATTGTGATGGATGGATGGCTTGACCTTGAGGGTAAGGCCGAGATCCTCATAGTTCACCGATGGAAAGGGAGCGGTGTAGGACTGGTTACCGAGGACGCCGGCGATCGCTGAACTGTTGGAGATGGGAGAAAAGCTGGCGTTGAGGACGGGATAACGGGAGCCGATCTTGAGAGAGGCCTCCTTGGCATGGGACGCACGCAGCGTAGCATGATCCAGGGAAGTGACGGAGCTTTCATTGAGAGAGAGGACAGCTCCGAGCTGATCCAGGCTCAAGCCGAAAAAGGTGAGGCCTCCGCCGAAGGTAGCCACGGGCTGGCTGAAAACCGAGTTGGCCTGGCTTTGCAATTGTGCAAGCAGAGCGGCGATGGTGGTATTGCCGGCCTGGTTGATGCTTCCGCCAGAAATCAGCTGATTCAAGAGGGTGGTGATGCTTTGGCCGCCGAGCGAGGCAGCGAGGCCTGCGATGGCTGCCGCCGGGATGTTATAGAGATTAAATTGATTGGGGACGTGGAGTCCGATGTTGCGCGCGTAAGTGTGGTTGATTTCGAGAACCTGGATTTCGAGCAAGACTTCGGGCTGAGAAGAGTTGAGCTGCCCCAGGAAGCGCGTCTCCGCTTCGAGGATGGCGAAAGGGGCTCGAACGGTAACGGTATTGGCAGCCGCATTGAAGACGACAGACTTGGTTTCGGGGAAGATCATGCGAAGGCAGGCAACGATTTCATTCAGATCAGCCGGGGCGGAAGCGCCGGGAATGTAAAACGTGCGCATGCCCATGCGATCGAAGGAGCGATGGTTTTCAGGCTTATCGGCGGCAGCCAGAAGAACGGTCGGTTCGAGCGGTACGCAGAAGGCCTTGGTGACCTGAGAGGCGGCGCGGATCGCGGTGGCGAAGTCGGCCTGGTCGAGGTCAAGGCGGGCACGCTGGCTGGGAAAAGAATCGTCGAATACGACGGTCAGGCCATAGCTGGCAGCGACCGCGGTAAACAGGCCGCGCGCGTCGCCGCGATAGTGAATATCATGCAAGCCGCCGAGCCCGGCTGGCGGAGATGTGGTCAGGACGTCGGACTTCGCCACAACCTGTGCCGATCCGAAGGAGTGGATGGGAGGCATGCCAACGGCATCCTCAAAGCGCTGCTGGGCGAAATCGTTCTGCGGATCGAGGTCAAGGGCGGCGCGGAATTCGGCAAGGCCGTCCAGGCGTTTTCCAGCCTGCATGTAGTGATCGCCCTTATCGAGATGCAATCCGACGAGGTGCTCACGGGTCATTTCGCGTGCGGCGACATATTCACTGCTGGAAGGGACGAGGCGGGCGGCTTCTTCAAACTGGTGGAATGCCTCTTCGAGTTTGCCGGCCTTCTGAAATCTGAGGCCCTGCTGGAAAGCGTGTTTGGCTGCTTTGCGGTCTGCCTTGGAGTTGGCGGACGGGGAAAGGAAAACTCCCGCTGATGGCGGATGCGCCTGTGGGGCGGTGGCGTCGGAAGTGGATGTTGCGGGAGCCGCCGCGGTTGGCGTGGCGCAATTAGCGGGATCGGAACAAGGTTTCTGGGGCGCGGGGGATGGGGGATCGGCGGCCCAGCAGAGGGCGGCCATCAGGCAGAACACTCCCATCAGAAAATGGCGCATATATCTACGATGATACCTACTATAGAATGCCCGATTTGCCGTAGCTTGCACACGAGAAATCAACCGTCCATACCCCTTCCGTAATCGGCAGCTAGAAATCAGTGGTCAGTGACCAGTTGCCAGTAAAACCGGCTGGTTGTTGCGGTTCAACTCGACGGCAAAAGAACCCTTCGCTGCGTAAAGACCGCGGGTCCAGGATAACAAGCTACTCTAGCGCAGCATGAGGCGCTCGATGCGCGAGGCGCGGCCGGTATTGTCATCGCACTGGATGACGACCGCGCACAGACGAACGTCTCCGGTGGCAGGTTCGAAACGCGCGGGCATGCCGGTTAGGAAGCGGTCAATGACCAATTCTTTTTTCACACCAATGACGCTGTCGTACGGGCCAGTCATGCCGACGTCGGTGATGTAGGCCGTGCCCTTGGGGAGGACGTTTTCGTCGGCGGTGGGGATATGGGTGTGCGTGCCGAGGACGGCGGTGACGCGGCCATCGAGATACCAGCCGAAGGCGACTTTTTCGGAAGTGGCCTCGGCATGGAAATCGACGAGGATGACTTTGGCTTTGACCTTGGCGAGCAGGGAGTCGGCGTAACGATAAGGGTCATCGCTGGAGCCCATGAAGACGCGGCCCTGCAAATTGATGATGGCGTAATTGACGCCATTCTTTTTGCCTTCATAGAGGCCCCAGCCGGGCAATCCGGCGGGAAGATTGGCGGGACGGAGCAGGCGGCGCGCGGGACTGTGCGGGTTGCCATCGGCATTTTGAAAATATTCGATGATCTCGCGCTTGTCCCAGACATGGTTGCCGGTCGTCATCACGTCGATGCCGAGATCGAAAAGTTCTTCGGCGAGGGAGGGCGTGATGCCGAATCCGGCGGCAGCGTTTTCGCAGTTGGCGATGACGAGGCCGATGGAGTGATCACGGACGAGCGCAGGCAGACGCTCCTTAACAATGTTGCGGCCGGGCCGGCCGAAGATATCGCCGATAAAAAGGATGTTCATGAAGTCAGTATCCAGTATCCGGTACCCAGTACCCAGCAAAGCGATTTAGAAAAGGGAAACGTGATCGTATCACGCGAGAGTGGGGAGAAGGATGAGCGGTCAGCGTCCGGGGTAGACGTAGGGGTCCTTCGACTTGCCGTCGCTCGCGCTCCGGCGGCGCTCAGGATGACAATGAAAATGTGAGGGGGATTATTGGGTCGCGATTTCCGCGGTCTTGAGAAAGTCGTAGTTGCCGGAAGGGCTGAGCGCGAGGTCACGTACGCGGCGGTTGTGGACGAGCACGTTATCGAAATACCAGAGGTTGACGTAGGGAACTTCTTGGGCCAGAGTTTCCTGGATGCGGTAGTAGAGCTGGCGGCGGGCGTTCTGGTCGGTCTCGCGGCGAGCCTGGTCGATGAGGGAGTCGACGAGCGGATTGGAGTAGTAGCCGCGGTTGCGTCCGGCGGGCGGGAAATTGCGGGAGTGGAAGGCGGTGTCGTAGATGTCGGGATCTTCACTGCCGGTCCAGCGAAGGGAATAAACCTGAAATGCGCCGCGACTGACGTCGGCGAGAAAGGTGGCGAACTCGAAGGTGCGGATGTCGAGGACGATGCCGACCGCGCGCAGTTGCTGCTGAAAGACGGCGGCGAACAGGCGAGTGCTCTCCTCGGTAGAAGTTTTCATGGTGAGGTGAAAGCGCACACCGTTGATGGCGGGATAGCCGGCGGCGTCGAGAATCTGGCGGGCGCGGTCGGGGTCATAAGGAAACGTGGCGACATCGCGATCGTAGGCCCAGCTTTGCACGGGAAGAATGTTGATGGCGGGCTCGGCGAAACCGCGCCAGATGTACTGAATGATGGGACGGCGATCGATGGCGCAGGCGATGGCCTGGCGGACACGGAAATCGCGGAGGATGGGGTCACGCATGTTGAACGACAGGTAGGAGAGGATGGTGCCGGGCGAACGTTCGACTTGCAGACTGGGATTATTTTCGAGCGCCAGAACCATGTCAGAGGTGAGCGCGTTGAGGGCTACGTCGGCGCTGCCTTTGCGGAGCTCGAGGGCGCGGGTGGTGGCATCGGGCACGACGGCGAAACGAACGCGGGCTAGGCGCGGCTTTGCGCCCCAGTAATTATCGTTGCGCTCGAGGACGACTTCTTTATCCTGCTCGGCGCGAACGAACTTGAACGGGCCGGAGCCAATGGGAGTTTGGCTAACTTCGTCGAGCGAGCCGAAGGGGACGATGCCGATTGCGCCTTCGGAGAGATTCCAGAGCAGGCTGCCAAAGGGCTCTTTGAGATGGACGATGACGGTGGAATCGTCGGGCGCGTCGATGGAGCCGATGTAACGGAACGCGGAAGCTTTCGCGCTGCGGATTTTGCCTTGGAGCAGGGAATCGAGGGTCCACTTGACGTCGCGCGAGGTCAGCGGGCGTCCGTCGTGAAAAATGACGCCATGATGGAGATGGAAGATGTAGGTGACGGGATCGGGAATCTCCCAGCGCTCGGCGAGGCCGGGCTTCACATTGAAATGCTCGTCGCGAGTGAAAAGCGCGTCGAAGATGAGCTGGTCGATGCGTTCGGATTGCGCGTCAACGCCGACGCGGGGATCAAGGTTGGTGGGACTGCTCTCGATGATCATGACGAGGGTGTTGGGGTCGGGGGGCTGCGAGCAGGAGAGAAGGGGAAGGAGCAGCAACGCCGCAAGGCCGGAGATTGCGCGGCGACCAAAAAAGTTTCCGAAAGATGACGAGGAGATATTGCTTGGCTCTCGAAGGCGAGCACCGGGGCTAAAGCCCCCTCTGATTTTAAGCGCGGGACGCGGCCCTGAAGGGCCGCTCTTCCACGGTACTACGCACGGTACTACGAAGGTCCGTAGAAATGTCCGTGCATCCTTGAGCAGGCTGCTATGCATAGGAAATCTTTCCGAGGATGGCGGGGCGTTTAGCGCCGGTTGCAGAGGGAATATTGGACGGGCGGCGATGCCAGGTTTCGTGGGCGAGGAGAGCGAAGGCGACAGCTTCTTTGGCGTCGGTGGGGATTCCGAAATCGCTGGAGAAGTGGAGCGAGATGTGGAGAGGCGCGAGTTCGCGGCGCAGCATGGAAATCAAAGTTGAATTTTTTGCGCCGCCTCCGGAGATGATGAGCTCGCGATAGTTGGCGTTCTTATTCTGAGTATCCCGGAGTACAAAACGCCGGATAGAATTGGCGATCGAGTGGGTGGTAAGGGCGGTAGCGGTGGCGACGATGTCGGGCTTGGCGGCTCCGCGCATGGTTTTAAGGAATTGGGTGACGTAGGCGCGGCCGAATTCTTCGCGTCCGGCGGTGCGGGGAGGACGCTGGCGGAAGAATGGAGCTTTCATCAATTTTGCAATCACGTCTACGCGCGGATGGCCGGAGGCGGCGATCTTTCCGTCACGATCGAAATTCTTTCCGAATAATTTCTGGACGAGGGCATCGATGATCATGTTGCCGGGGCCGGTATCGAAGGCGATGACTTGATTCGCGGAGGCGCGCGCGGGGATGGCGGTGAGATTAGCGATGCCGCCGATGTTCTGGGCAATTCGTCCGATGCGCGGGTGGCGATAGAGCGCGAAGTCGAGGAAGGGGACAAGTGGCGCGCCCTTGCCGCGGGCGGCCATGTCGGCGGGACGAAAATCGGAGACGACGGGGACGCCGAGGCGGGCGGCGATGATGGCGGGCTCTCCGGTTTGCCAGGTGACGGCGAGCTTGCGGCCGAGGAATAGCGACGGCGTTCCCTGGTGGTAGAGCGTTTGGCCGTGACAGCCGACGAGATCGATTTTGAGACGATGCTGGCGCGCGGTGCGGGCGATGGCATCGGCATAAAGTTCTCCGAGCAGAAAGTTGAGGCGGGCGAGATCGGCGACGTGGGCGGAGTCGGAGTTCATGGCGTCGAGGATCGCGCGGCGAACGCGGCTAGGGAAAGGGAATTCGGCGTGGGCGAGGAGAGTAAAGTTCGCAGTCAGCGGCGACTCGGGCGAGGGCCCCTCCGACTCACGCTCAGGGCGGGCCCGCGCCACGCGGGCGTTGGAATCCCCGCCTGTATTAAATCGCACAAGGGCGACGTTGATGCCGTCGGCGGAGGTGCCGCTCATGACGCCGGCCACGATCATCGGTTGGCCGATCATTGGCCTGGAGATCATTGGCCGGAATCCTCGGCGTCGGCTCTCGAACGGTTGATGGCCCTTGAGCGGCTGCGCGCCGTTGCGTTCAGCGAGGCGGATTTGAGCGAAGCTGCTTTGAATGAAGCCAGGCGAACTTGCTCGCTGAATTCCCAGAGCTGGCGAGTGAGCTTCTGAGTTCGCGCGGCGGTGGGAGTTGGCGCGGCGCGGCCTGGCAGATGCTTCTTCTTGAAGGCGAGCACGCGGCGGGCGGTGGCTTCGACGAGCTTGGCAAAATTGTGATCGCGCGCGGCTTCGCGGGTGAGGGCTTCATGGGCGCGGAGGATGCCCTCCTCGCGATGACAGAGCAGGAGCAAGTCGCCACCGGCGCGGATGTGGGCGCTGGCAGCGTGCTCGATGGGCGCGGCGGCGAGGACTCCACCCATTTCGAGATCGTCGGAGATGATGAGGCCGCGATAGCCGATTTTCTTGCGGAGAATTTCGGTGATCCACTTTTTGGAGAGAGATGCGGGCGTGTCGTTTTGCGTGACGGCGGGATAGGCGGCGTGCGCGACCATGACGGTGGGTAGCTCGCGGCGCAGAAGGCGGTAGGGCGCGAGGTCTTCGTCCCAGAGTTGTTTGAAAGATTTGTTGATGCTGGGCAACTCGTGGTGGGTATCGAGATTGGCTTCGCCCAGACCGGGGAAGTGCTTGCCGCAGCCGATGACGCCGGCGTCTTTGATGCCGCGAAGAAATTCGCGGGCGTAGGCGGCGACTTGTTTGGGATCGGCTGAGACGGCGCGGTTGCCCAGGACCTTGCGGGAGTTTTCGAGAGCGAGGTCTAGGACGGGAGCGAAATCGACGTTGAAGCCGAGGGCGCGGCAGTTTTCACCGATGACGCGGCCATGCCAGCGGAAAAGCTTGCGATTTTGAGTGGAGAAGACTTCGGCGGCGGCAGGAGCGGGATCGAGCACGTCCCGGAAACGATCGACCTGGCCGCCTTCGAGATCGACGCAGGTGAAGAGCGGCGTGCTGACATGCTTTTGGCATTCGCGCAGCAGGCGGTGCGTTTGGTCGGGGGCGGTGATGTTGCGCGCGAAGAGGATCACGCCGGCGGGCTGAGTTTTGGTGAGCAGGGAAGCGAGGCGCGGCGACATCTCGGTGCCGTCGAAGCCGATGATGAGGAGTTGGCCGATGTTTGGTTTTAGGTCACGCTTTTGCATGTCCGATTTCAAGAGACCGTCTCTTCTGTTCCAGTATTTCCGACGCAGCGAAGGGTGTGCTCGACCCATCCCGCGAAATGTTTCTTATCGGAACTGCCGGGATCGGCTGTGTTTTCGGCGGTCTTGAACTCACCGAGCGCCTGCGAGAACTCCCCTCGATCGTACAGAATCTCTCCGATGTGGAAATGAGCGCGTGCAGCCAGCGAGCGATCCAGCGGACTGGTGATCGCCTCTTGGTATAGTTTCAGAGCGTGATCGTGGCGCTCAAGGATTCGGTGCGCCTCCGCCTCCCGATACAAGAGCTCCGCCGTTTCTTCTGGGGAAATCGCTTCTGTCTTGAGAGCATTGAGGATAGACAGTGGCTCAATAGCGTGACCGAGCGCAATGAGATGCGCGATCAACCTTAGTTTGGCATCACGTCTGAGTTGAATTTCCTCATTGCTGTTCAAGAAGTCTGCATGCTTCTTAAGAAACGCTTTGAGTTCCCGCACCGCTAGGTCGGATTTGTCCGCGTGCCCATGAGCGCATGCCAGCGAGAACTCCGCGTACGGCCGACCTGGACTCTCTTCAGGCAAAAGCCTTACCGCTTCCAAAGCTGCCTCGACCTCTTCATCGAAACGACCGAGATCGTAATAACAGAGAGCCTCGTGTTGGAGAATCGCACTTCTGTCCGCCGCGTCGGTAGCGATCTCGCGAAGGGCTTCAAATTTCGTCAACGCTTCAGTCGAGTGCCCCGACTCTCGAAGCGCCTGTATCTCACGGAATCGATTCCAATCAGTCATTTATTTGCCGACTTGTCGTGTTTCATTGGAATCCCACCCTTGCGCAAAGAGCGCGCAAGGATGGGGCACCCAACTGTCATACCTATCGCGAAGCTGGCGTTTCTCGGCGTACTCTGCGTCTCGGCGGTTAGATTTCTTTCTTCAGCTCTGAAAGCAAGTTTAGCGCCTCGAGCGGCGTGAGATTGTTCAAATCGACTTCGCGGAGCTTTTCTAGTACTGGCTGCGAAAGTGGCGTGAAGATCGTCAGCTGCGCAGGGCGAAGTCTGCCTGAACTTCCTAGCTTCGCCGACCCTAATCTTGCCGACGTGCCTAACATTCCTTCGGCTCCGCTTCCATCTATAGCTCCAGCCTTGGCCGCAGCACCTATGGTCCCATCACCCGTAGTTCCACCATTTATATCCTCGTCAGCTGTGGTGCCTCCATCTGCCCAGTCGGCGGCGGAGCCGGGAGTTAGGCGATCGGTCATGCTTCGTTCGGCGGATTCGTGCTCGGCGAGGACTTCGCGGGCGCGCACAATGACTTCGTTGGGCAGGCCGGCGAGTTTGGCGACCTCGATACCGTAGCTGCGGTCGGCGGCGCCGGGCTCGACTTTGCGGAGGAAGACGACACTCGCTCCGGCTTCCTTGACGGAAACGTGATAGTTCTTGACGCCGCTGAGTTGCTCGGCAAGTTCGGTGAGTTCGAAATAGTGAGTGGCGAAAAGAGTTTTGGCGCGGACGCGGGCGTGGAGGTATTCGATGGCGGCCCAGGCGATGGCGAGGCCGTCGTAGGTGGAGGTGCCTCGGCCGACCTCGTCGAGAAGGATGAGCGAGCGCGGCGTGGCGGTGTGGAGGATGGCGGCGGTTTCGGTCATCTCGACCATGAAGGTGGAGCGGCCGCGGGCGAGGTTGTCGCTGGCTCCGATGCGGGTGAAGACGCGATCGACGATGGCGAGACGGGCGGAGCTGGCAGGAACGAACGACCCCATTTGCGCCATGATGACGACGAGCGCAGTTTGACGGAGGTAAGTGCTCTTGCCTCCCATGTTGGGGCCGGTGAGGATGATGATGTTGTGAGTTTTCGAGTTTAGAAAAAGATCGTTGGGAACGAAGCGGGTGTTGGAGCCTAAGGCTGATCCGGAAGCTGATGTGACGGCGCCGAGTTCCTGCTGCTCGATGACGGCGTGGCGGCCGGCGATGATTTCGAGATCGTTTTCTGGGGCGGCTTCGTCTTTAGCTTTATCAGTCGGCGATTGGAATTGCGGGCGGCAGTAGTTGCGCAGCGCGGCGACGTGAGCGAAACAGGCGAGCACGTCGACTTCGGCCAGGGCGAGCGCGGTTTGGCGGATTCGTTTGGCTTCGGCCGCGATGGCGGAGCGCAGATCGGCAAAGAGGCGGCGCTCGATTTCGACGATCTTTTCCTGGGCGTCGAGAATCTTTGATTCGTATTCCTTCAGCTCGGGAGTGGTGAAGCGCTCGGCGTTGACGAGGGTTTGTTTGCGCTCGTAGTCGGTGGGCGCGTGATGAAGGTTGGCTTTTGAGATCTCGATGTAATAGCCGAAGATCGAATTGAACTTTACTTTGAGCGAGCCGATGCCAGTGCGCTCGCGCTCGCGCAGTTCCACCTGGGTCAGGTAATGCTTGGAATTGCGGCTGAGGTCGCGGAGTTCGTCGAGATCGTGGTCGACGCCGGGAGCGATGACGCCGCCGTCGCTGAGCGTGAGCGGCGGCTCGGGGACGATAGTTTGGTCAATCTTCTGGCGAAGGTCGGCGAGTTCGTCGAGCTTGGCGTGAAGTTCGGCGAGGCGAAAGGCGGAAAATCCGGCGAGAGCTTTTCTAGTTTCGGGAATGCGCGCGAGCGATGACGCGAGGGCCAGGATGTCGCGGGGATTGGCGGTTTCAAGCGTGACGCGGCTGAGCAGGCGTTCGAGATCGAGGATGCCATCGAGAGTGCGGCGGAGTTCTTCGCGGTTGACCGTGTCTTTTATTTGCCCTTGGACGGCGTCGAGGCGCGCATGAATCTCCGGGACGTCGATGGAGGGGCGCAGCATCCAGGCGCGGAGCAGGCGCTTGCCCATGGGCGTGACCGTGGCATCGAGGGAACGGAAGAGCGTGAGACCGGCGTCGGTTCCGGCGAAGAGCGGCTCGATCAGTTCAAGGTTGCGGACGGTGGTGGCGTCGAGCACGAGGCAATTCTGGCGCTCGTAGAAACCGACGCGGTCGATGTGATCGAGGGTGCCGCGCTGCGTGGATCGGATGTAATAAAGGATGGCGCCGGCGGCGGAAGCGGCTGCGGCTTTGCCGGCGAGTCCGAAGCCTTCGAGCGATAGAACTCCGAAATGATTTTCGAGCAGGGGAAGCGCGTGGTCGGGAGAAAAGATCCAGTCATCGAGCGGAGTTTCGGCGAAGCGGCCGGGGGCGGCATCGATGCGACGTTCCAGCAGTGGCGCGGAAGATCCATAGAGAAGCTCTTTTGGGCGAAGTTGTTCAAGTTCTTCTTGAATGCGGCGGGCGGCGGATTCGCCGGCGAACTCGGTGGCTCGGAACTCGCCGGTAGAGAGGTCGAGTGCAGCAAAACCGACGCGATCGCCGGCTGTGGCGACGGCGGCGAGGAAATTATTGTCCTCCGCGTTGAGGGAGGAATCGGCGGCGGTGCCGGGCGTGACGACGCGGGTGACTTCGCGGCGTACGAGCTTCTTGGCGAGGCGAGGGTCTTCGACCTGCTCGCAGACGGCGACCTTGAACCCGCGACGGATGAGCTTGGAGATGTAGCCATCGGCGGCGTGGTAGGGGACACCGCACATGGGAATGTCGACACCTTTTTCCTTGTTGCGCGAGGTGAGGGTGATTTGCAGTTCGCGAGCGGCGAGGATGGCGTCGTCAAAGAAGAGTTCGTAGAAATCGCCGAGCCGGAAAAAGAGCAGAGCGTTGGGATGCTCCTTTTTGATGGAGGCATATTGCCGCATCAAGGGGGTGGAGGGATCAGACATAGAATTTGCAATTGGTGATTTGTAATTTGTAATTTGCGGCTGGTGAATTTGCAAACCTCAAATTATTGAAGCATTGAGACATTAAATCATTGAAGCATTGAGACATTGAATCATTGAAACATTGAGACTCTAAGACATTGAAGCATTGAGACATTGAATCACTAAGGACAATAATGCCTCTAGAGATTGGGTCCCCTGAAAATCTTCGCCGATTGGATCATCAAGATCTGAAAGGCGGGCCATTTTATTCGCCAGGTTGTCGGCGCTGACACGACAATAATCACCCAATGTCTCAGTGTCGCAAATGCTCCAATCTCTCAATGATTCAATGATTCAATGTTTCACAGATTCAATGGTTCAATGACTCAATGTTTCGATCCATTTGACGCGGTGTCTGCGTTTTGTTCTTCTTGATGCCATGGAACTGCGCAAAGATCCCATTACTCGCTCGTGGGTAATTATTGGAGACGACATCGGTGAGCCTCCGCCACATCTGGATGCTTGTCCATTCTGCGGGACGGCGGGAGATGCCGGGCAGATTGTAGCGACGCTTCCCGGGGTGGACGGGAAGCCGTGGTCAGCGAGGTCGGTGGTGCATCCTCATGCGCTTTATCACATTGAGGGCGACGCTGCGCGCCGCGGCGAGGGCTTGTATGACCGGATGCGAGCGGTGGGGGCGCACGAGGTTCTGGTGGAGAATCCGCGACATGACGGCGAGATATGGAATGTTGCCGATGCCGAGGTGGAACAGTTTCTACAGTTAGCGGCGCAGCGGATTCAGGACCTGAAGCGGGACAGCCGGTTGAAGTATGTAAGCATTTTTAAGAACCATGGGGAGCGGGCGGGGCAGGAGTTCAAACATGCGACGTCGCAGTCTGACGGCGACGACATTTGTGCCGCGGCGCGTGCTCTATGAACTCCGCGCCGGACGCGACTACTTTGAAAGTAAAGAGCGATGCGTATTCTGCGACATTATTTCGCAGGAGGAGAAGCAGAAATTGCGGATCGTGGAAATGCGCGGAGACTTCGTCGCGCTCTGCCCCTATGCTCCGCGGGTTCCGTATGAAACGTGGATTCTGCCGCGGTCGCATGAAGCGGCGTATGAGCGGACGGCGACTTCGCGGCCGGGCAGCATAACAGATCTTGCGGCATTGCTGAGGCACACGCTGCAACGAATCCGAACGCTGTCCGAGGCATTTCACCTGGTGCTGCACACCTCGCCGAACGACCAGCATCCTTCGGGCGCGTTGGGATATTGGGAGACGCTCGCGGACGATTATCACTGGCACATTGAGATTCTGCCGATCCTCGAAGCCAAGGGTAAGTCATACACCTTCAAGGAGACGTACTACTCTCCAGTGACATCGGAGACGGCGGTGAAGCGGCTGCTGGAAGCGAAGATCTGATTGGCGCGGCTTCTTTTGGTAAAGGCTGGTTCGGCGCGGGGTGGATTGACGCGAGTTGGTTTAGCGCAGGCTGGATTTTCTTCCATGACGGTTCGGCGGCTCAAGACGTATGCGAGTTCGCAGGGCTACGTTTATCAATACTATTTTGGGAGCAGCGGGCCGGCGCCGGACGAAGGCGCTGCGACGGAATATCTGTTTCACGTCACCTCGGACCGGGCCGCGACGTATGCTGTGTCGATCATTGTGCCGCAAGCAACGGTGCGCGAGTGGGCGGAGCGGCATCTGCGGGAATTGAGTGGAGCGGAACAATATGCAGCCGTCAAGATGCGGCTGTTCCGCGCTTTCGATGAGGAAGAAAATATGCGGAGCGAAATGCGCCCGTTGCGCATGGAGACGGCGTTTCTGGAAGAGGCGCTGGCTGGGTTAGGGGTGGAATAGGCATTGTGGCGGGCATCTTGGCGGGCGTTGTGACGGACATCACACGGGCCTGTGACCGTGCCCGTTTGCGCGTGGCCCCACGCGATGCAAACTATAATTGCCGTGGCGGGGCGGGGACTCAGCTCCGTTTGGACAAAACTGAAGACTTATGACACTGATTTGGCTACGTGTGGCGCTAGCTTTTTACGGGGTAGGCTTGCTGTATGCCCTGGTGGCGTTGACGCGTACTTCGGAACTGCTGAGCAAAATAGCGCTGCATGCCGCATATCTCGGCATGGTGTTTCACCTGGTGTCACTGACGGAAGCGGTGGTGCAAAGCGGGCAGTTTGCCTCGGCTTCAGTTCATAATGCGGAGTCGTTGCTAGCGTTCCTGATCATGGTGGTTTTCATGATCGCCTACATGGTCTACCAGACGACGACGCCGGGGATCGTGGTCTTTCCTTTAGTTTTTTTGCTTACGTTTGTGGCGGCTACGGGGCTGCAGCCACTGGTGTTCGCATCGGTCGCGGTACGGCGGGGATGGCTGGTGCTGCACATCCTGATGATATTTACCGGGTATGCGGCGCTGTTCCTGAGTTTTGGATGCAGCATTCTTTATCTGCTGCAGGAGCGGGCGCTGAAAGCGAAAAGATCGGGTGGCATGTTCCAGCGGCTGCCGGCGCTGCAAGTGATTGATGACATCGGATACAAGTCGCTGATGCTGGGCTTCCCGTTTATGACGCTGGGACTGATCGCCGGGTCGGTGGTGGCGGAGTCGGCGTATGGCAAAGTCGATCTTTTCGATCCGAAAATTTTGCTTTCGGTTTTGATGTGGGCAGTCTACTTGCTTATGGTGTACACGCGGCTGAACGCCGGATGGCGCGGGCGAAAGGCGGCGATGCTGGCGAGCGTGGCGTTTGTCACGGCGATTGTGGCATGGATGGCGAACTACTTTAGCGGCATGCACAGGTTTATAGCTTCATGAGATTCCAACTCATTGGCGTGAACCACAAGACGGCCCCGGTGGAAGTACGGGAGCGGCTGGCGGTGCCGGAGTCGCGCCTGCCGGAGGCGTGCAAGAGACTGGCCGAGCATCCGGCCGTGGCTGAAGGCATGATTGTTTCGACGTGCAACCGCGTCGAATTCATCGCCAACATGAAGAATGGCACAGGCGACCTGCGGGAATTCATCCGCGATTATTTTGGGGTGGAGCCGGGCCAGTTTGAAAGCCACCTCTACGAATTTAAGGAAGACGAGGCGGTGCGCCACATATTCCGCGTAGCGTCGAGTCTGGACTCGATGGTGGTGGGAGAGCCGCAGATTCTGGGCCAGGTGAAGGAAGCGTACGCGACAGCAAGAGCAGTTGGCTCGGTGCGGGCGCAATTGGATCAATTGCTGACGCGGGCTTTTGCCGTGGCGAAGCGCGTGCGCAACGAAACGGCGGTGGGATCGTCGTCGGTCTCGATTGCGTCAGTAGCGGTGGAACTGGCGGAGAAGATCTTTGGAAGCCTGAACGGCAAATGCGTGTATCTGGTGGGCGCGGGGAAGATGAGCGAACTGGCGGCGCGGCATCTGCTGGCGCACGGCGCGGCATCGATCTTTGTGGCGAACCGGACTTATGACCGGGCAATTAGACTAGCGCAGAAATTCGACGGGCAGGCAATCGAATTCAGCCGGCTGTATGAGACCTGCGAGCGCGCCGACATCGTGATCACATCCACGGGAGCGCCGCACTTTATCTTCACGCCCGAACATGGCGAAAAGTTTATGGCGCGGCGGCGGAACCGTCCGATGTTCTTTATTGATATTGCGGTGCCACGGGACGTCGATCCGGCGATGAACAAACTGGACGGCGTCTTTGTTTATGACATCGACGATTTGCAGCAGGCGGTGAGTTCGCACGTCGCGGATCGAAAAAAAGAAGCGGAGAAGGCGGAAGCGATCATCAGCGGAGAAGTGGAGAAATTTCACGCGCGGCTGCAGACGCTTGACGTTGTACCGACGATTGTCAGCCTGCATGACCACCTGGAGACGATTCGCACGGCCGAGATTGACCGTGTTCGAGGGCGGCTGGGATCGATGACGGCAGATCAGGAAATGGCGGTTGACGCGCTGACGCGCGGCATTATTAACAAGATCATGCACACACCTATCAGCACATTGAAGACGGCAGCGCGGGACCCGGAATCCACGACGGTGGTTGAACTGGTGCGGCGACTGTTCAACTTGCAGGAAGAGGCGAAGCCGGACGGCAAGTCTTTGGACGCCGCAGAAAAAGCGCCGTCGAGCAGAACAGTTACGCGTACGGGAGCACCAAACTAATGGCACATTTGAGAATCGGCTCCCGCGGCTCACAGCTTGCTCTTTGGCAGGCCCACCACATTTCTGATTTATTGCGCGCGCAGGGACACACCGTCGAATTGGAGATTATCAAGACGACGGGGGACAAGATCACCGATGTGGCGTTGGCCATGGTTGGCACCAAGGGAATGTTCACGAAAGAAATTGAAGAGGCGCTGGTAGAAAACCGGGTCGACCTCGCCGTGCACAGCTTGAAGGACCTGCCGACTGAACTGGCTTCAGATTTTGAGATTGCTGCCATTACGACGCGGGAGAATCCGCGGGACGTTTTCTGCTCAGTGAAGTTTGCGAACATTGAGGCACTCCCCCAGGGCGCAAACGTGGGAACGAGCAGCCTGCGGCGTCAGGCGCAGTTGAAGGCGATCCGGCCCGATCTGCAAATTCACCCCCTGCGCGGCAACGTGGACACGCGGCTGCGGAAACTTGAAGCGGGCGAATACGACGCCATCATTCTGGCGGCGGCGGGCTTGAACCGGCTGGGAAGGACGCAACTGGTGCGGCAGGTGATCCCGGCGGAGATTATGACTCCGGCGGCAGGGCAGGGAGCGCTGGGAATTGAGATCCGGCGGGGCGACAAAGCAACGCGCGAGCTTCTGGCATTCCTAGATGATTCGGCGGCGCGGCGGACTACTACGTGCGAGCGCGCATTGCTTAATAAACTTGGCGGCGGATGCCAGGTGCCGATTGGAGCATTTGCCGAGATCAAGAACGGCAAAATTCATCTGAATGCGTTGGTCGCGCATCCGGATGGCACGACGGTCTTGCGCGAAACGCGTGAAGGCGACGACCCGATCCAGATTGGCAACGAAGCCGGCGACATTCTGTTGCAGCGCGGCGGTGACGTAATTCTGGAAGAAGTGTACGGCGATGGTTTTGCATTGCCGCGGCAGCCGTAGGGGCGTAGGGCGCCCCTGATTCTGGGCGCGGTCACGACGTCTAGTGGCCCTTGTTAACTCTTCGGCGCGAACGTTCACCACCAAAATAAATATCGCCAATCTTTACCGCGAAATATGATCGCGGATATGCGATCGCGAATGTAGATTGCCGATCTAGATCGCAAACCAAACCTTTCCACGATGGCGCACGGTATAGTTAATCCCGAGTGATTATTGGTGGTACTAGACGCAGAAGTTCGACTAGTGAGTAATTCGGTTGGCCAGCAATGAAATCAAAATTGGCTTGACTCGAGGGAAATGGTTTTGGCGAAGAGGGCGAAGCCCAAGCAATCGGCGGCCGCGCGGGCGCGAAATGAGCAGGCGGTAACAGAGCCTGCTGGAAGACATGCCATTGATGCGCAGCTGCTGCTTCCTTTCAGTGTGCCGTTTCTTTCGCGCTGGTCGGCGGTCCATTCCTACGTATTGCTTACTGTGCTGACGCTTGCGAGCCTGATTCCTTTCTCAGGAGAAGCGTTTCACGTCGACGATACGCTTTTTCTGTTTGCCGCCAAGCAGATCGTGCAGCACCCGCTCGATCCGTATGGATTTCAGGTGGTGTGGAACAAAACGGCGGAGCGGATGGCGGACGTGACAATGAATCCGCCGCTGGCGTGCTATTACTCGGCATTGGTTGGGCGCTTTGTTGGATGGTCAGAAAGAACGCTGCATGCGGCCTTTTTGCTGCCAGCGCTGGCTTTGGTTCTTGGGACCTACCGGTTGGCGCGACGCTACACGCGTTTTCCATTGCTGGCAGCGCTGGCGACGTTGCTGACTCCGGGCATGCTGGTTTCGGCGACCAGCGTGATGTGCGACACGATGATGGTCGCGCTGTGGATTTGGGCGGTAATTTTTTGGGTGGAGGGACTGGAGCCGGTAAAGCCGTCCTATCTGATGGCCGCGAGTGTTTTGATTGCGGCTAGCGGGTTAACCAAGTATTACGGGATGGCATTGGTTCCATTGTTGCTGCTTTATTCGTGGTTGCGGCTGCGGCGGATGGGATGGTGGGCTGCGTACTTCGCAATTCCGCTTGCGGTATTGCTTGGCTATGAGCTGTGGACGAGGGGATTATACGGCCACGGGTTGATATTGGGCGCGGCCGGGTTTGCCGGTGCCATGCGGGAACACCAACAGGGTTCGACTTTCGCTCATGGGTTGATTAGTTTCAGTTTTGCGGGCGGATGCACTCTTTCAGCCTTCACGATGATGCCGCTGCTGTGGCGGCGGAAGCTGATTGTGTTCGGCGTTTTACTGGCCGCGATAGCGTCGATGGCGCTGATGCTCAACTGGGTCGACTACGGTCTGCATGTGGGAGGGCGCCCTGCAGCTGAGTCCGTTGCGCAGCATTGGTCCCTTATTACATTTCAGTTGATGCTTTGCATTCTGACGGGAATCTCGCTTTTGGCAATGGCGCTGACTGAGATCTGGACGCGCAAGACGGAAGCCGAGTCGTGGTTATTGGCATTGTGGGTGGTGGGGACAGGGTTCTTCGCGGGATTCCTGAACTGGACGGTAAATGCACGTTCGGTGCTACCGTTGATTCCGGCTGTGGGCATTTTGACGTTCCGGCGGTTGGAGCGTCTGCCGGATTTGTTGCCGCCAAAGAAAGAAACGATGGCAATCACCGCCGCTCTGGCTGCCGCGGCAGTGCTAGCGTTCGGGATCACTTGGGGAGATGCTGCCTGGGCGAATTCAGAGCGCGAGGCGGCCACGCGGATTTCCCAAGACAGCGAGGCGCGGCATGGCACCGTCTATTTTGGGGGACATTGGGGTTTCCAGTATTACATGCAGGCGCGGGGATTCACTCCGGCAGACGAACTCAACAGCAATTTTCGGGAGGGCGATTTAGTGATCGTTCCTGAAAATAACGTAGAACAAATTGAGCGTCCCGCGCAGTTCGGCGTGGTGGCTCCAAAAGTACTGGAACTGGCTGCTGGCCGGTTCGTCACGACCATGAGCGCGCGGCTGGACGCAGGATTTTATTCTTCAATGTGGGGGCCGCTTCCTTTTGTTTTTGGTAAGGTGCCTCCGGAGACATATAACTTTTTTCGTTTAGTGCCACGGAGGACAGTGAGCACACCTAAGACGTCGCAGGGGAAGCACTATTAAAACAATGCGCAAACCTAATGAAAATCATCCGCTAACCGGCACTCGAATTCTTGTTGGAAGGGCGCGTCATCAAGCGGGCAGTTTGTCGTCAAGCTTGCGGAGCCTGGGCGCGAGCGTGATTGAAGTTCCATTTATCGAGATACAGAAACCGCAATCCTTCGCACCGATGGATGAAGCCCTCAGAAACCTGGCTGCATACGACTGGCTGATTCTGACCAGCGCGAATGGAGTGGAGGCGATGTGGGCGAGGCTGCGGCGGCTGCGCATTGCTCGGGGAAAACTCAGGCACCTTAAGATTGCGGCGATCGGGCCGGCAACGAAGAGAGCCATCGTGAAGCACGGGCTGAAGGTCAAGATGATGCCAGAGGAGTACGTTGCGGAATCGGTGGTGGATGGGCTGCGCGATCAGGTGAAGGGGGAAAGAGTATTGCTGGTACGAGCGAAAGTGGCGCGCGACGTGATTCCGGAATCGCTGCGGAAGGCCGGGGCCGAAGTGGACGTGGTGGAGGCCTACGAAACAGTAGTGCCCGAGAGATCAAAGCCGCGTTTGCGCGAGCTGATGAAGAGCGCGAAGCGCAGGCCGCATGTGGTGACTTTTACGAGTTCCTCGACGGTAAAGAATTTCGTGGAGCTTTTTGGATATACAAGGGCGGCTGCTCTTAAAAGCGTGCAGTTTGCTTCGATTGGCCCGGTGACGTCGGCAACACTTCGAGAATTGAAATTACCGGTGGCGATCGAAGCGAGTGAATTCACTATGGGTGGGCTGATTCGGGCGATTGTGTTGGCGCGTTACGCAACGCGATCCGAGGAGCCGGCACTCAGCCGCGATTAGCGGCTTCCGAAGAGAAGCCGCCTACTTGCGGGTCATTCTTATCGAGATGGTCTTGCAGGCGGTCTTTGCCTTCCGGTGTCAGTCCTGTAAATTCGATTCCATTGCCGACGCCGGGGTCGCACGTGCGTATGACAGCTGAAGTCGAAAGGCGATCGGCATCGAGATGGAAATCGATGCGGAGGACGGTGCCTACCGGCAAGGGAAGCATGGTCTCCACGTAGCAACCATTGCCGCTGAGGTCGGTGGCCTGGATACGGGTAGGGGTCTTGACGCGCTCGTCGCGCATATCAATCGGCAGACCCATTTTGTGCCGCGTAAAACGGCGCCGGTTTGGCGACGGTAGGGCGGGGCCGGAGCCGTCGGCCGGAGCGTAATCTTTCCAGGGACAGTCCTGGTCGGGCAGGAGTTTCACTCCGACGTTGTTCTTCTTGAGAAAGCCGTTATTGACGGTCCAAACCACAGACACGCGAGCTTTCTTGTCGCCATACTGCAGGGCGATCACGTCGCCAACTTTTAGCTCGGATTCGACGCCGGCAAGCAAGGCGCCTTTGGCGCTGACATTCTGCGCGCGGGCATGCTGGGAAAAGGGGCGGCCTTCGATGGTCATTCCCCAGACACGGATCGGGAGATCGACGGTGACGCGAGGCTTGATCTCTTGTTGGGCTTGAGGTTCGGCCATGGTTTGCTTCTAAGTCTAAGCTGATCATAGCGCGGTAGCGGCGGCCTGCGATAGTGGTTAGTGGGCTCTAAGTCTAGTCGTTGGCCTCAAGACTTCCGTCACATCGGCCGAAAAGGAGATTCGGCGAGTTGACGGTAGCTGATGAGTTCAATGTGCTCGCGGTCCAGGAAGGCACGGACGTCGGGTGACGTCAGAAGCTCGCGCTCCCGTTCGCGGGATTCGACCAGACGGGTGCGTATGGCCCTTAGGTCGGCGTCGGCATAACCGGGATGTGTGACCAATTCCCATGTACCTTCGGGCAGATTCGCGAATGCGCGGAGGAGAAGAGAGGTGTCAAGCGAGCCAGTTTCGATGACTCCGATGACGCCGTCAGGAGAGAGCAGGCCGGCGCGGCGAACCTGACGGCGGAAGTTCGGGGCAAAGGTGTTAAGGACGCGTATCTGACCGTAGCGTTTGAGCAATGTTCGCTTGCCGGCAAACTCCTGCGCCAGCATTGCCTTCGCGGGAACGAACGGACTGCGGATGGCAGGTACGCCGCAAATCCGGGCGGCGCGCAGCAGCGCGGTCAGAATCTGGGGAAAGATGTGGGCGTGCTTGTGGGAGTCGAGATGACTGACAGTGATGCCTGCCGACTGAAGTTTACGGATTTGGGCGGCGACTTCATCGACGAGTTGCTCACGATCAAAACCACCGAGAGTGGCGCGCGCAGCGAACGCAGATATGGTTGTATGAAAATTTAGAGGCTCCGCAGAGCGGGTGGCGAGCAAAGTTTCGACCTGTGCCGGCGGCGCGACCGGAGAACCATCGACCAGCACGACGTGGCAGCCTACGGAAAGCAGAGGCAGGGAATGGGCCAACTGAACCGCATCAGCGAAGGCAGCGCCGTTCGCCATCAGGGTGGCCGATGAAACAATGCCATTCTGATGGGCGTCGGCAATGGCGCGGTTTACGCCTCGGGTCAGGCCAAAATCATCCGCATTGACGATGAGCCGGCGCATTTTGGAAAGTCGAACGAAGAAAGTCCAGCAACAAAGTTTAGCAGCCGCGATGGGGCGGCAGGCGCAGGGAGTGTTTGACCGCCAGTGAAGCGTTCAGTATGCTTTCGTTAAAGGCATTGATTCGCCGCAAAATGAACCACGTTGTACACGTCAACCCGCTGGTGCGAGAGGCGTTCTCCGCGAATTTGCAGTGTATCCTCGATTTGTCCGGAGCGGGCGGTTAGCTCAGCTGGTTAGAGCGCCTGCCTTACAAGCAGGAGGTCGCAGGTTCGAGTCCTGCACTGCCCACCATGCTCGGCAGAGGATGTTCGTCATGAAAATTCAATCTTTGAATAGGCTGGCGGTTTGTATTGCAGCCGCCGGTTTCATGATCGCAGGCGGGATATGTTGCGCCCAGGATGCGGCGCAACCGGGCGAGCGGGTGGGTGTGCCGTGGGATTGGTCTCATCAAAAAGTGTTTTTCAGCCAGCCGACCGACCCGGAGATGCAGGCGATAGTTGAGCGTGATCCGCGATACTGGCACCAGCAGTTGCATCGCGGCCAGATGTTTACCGACGCGCGGTTGGCGGGCGGACGGGACGCGCGTAGTTTGGTGGCAGTGAAGCCGGGCGATGGATATGCGCAGGCGCAGGCGGCTCTGCTGGCCCGGATACCGGAGTCGATGCGGATGAGAATGACGGCGGCCGGTCATCCGCAGACGGTGGATGCGAAGTTCCCAGCGAGAAAGAGCCTCTGGCTAATGGTGGCCGGAGTGGCGGGATTTGCATTGGCGGGAGCGTGGTCACGGCGGCGAAGGTGGATATTATTTGGGTTGAGCGGGATCATGATCGGCCTGTTGCTGGCGATCACAAATTGTGGCGCCGGAGATAGCAGTTCGGAGATGTCAGATCAGCCGGGAAGGGATTGGAGCGAATCGGTAGGGACCAGTTCGTACACGCAGACGCAGCCGGCTTATCCGGCGAAGTATCAGTTCTATCCGACGAATCCGACTCCCAGCTGCGCGAACGACTATATCGTCTATACGCTGGCAGCAGCGAATCCCTTTCAGATTTTCAACATTATCGGTTTCAATAATCTTTACGTGAATGGCGCAGGAACCGGATTCTGCAGCGGGACGTCGCCAACGGCGATTTTTGCCTACAATGCGTCACAGAACAATGGGAAGCTTTCGACAGCTCCCGTGCCTTCGGAGGACGGAACACAGATCGCATTTGTTGAGGACACAAGTTCCTCACAGTTTCACGTGCTGAAGTGGAAAAGTGGCAATGTGAGCGCGAGTACATTTCCGACTCCTTACAACGGCACGGCGTTAGCCAATTGCGCGACTAATGGCGCCATAGCGCCGTGCGAATATTCGCTGGTATATTCGTCGCACAACTCGACGTTTTCGTCGCCTTATATTGATTTTATTTCCGATACTGCTTATGTGACGGACGATCAGGGCCAGATAGCGGCGATCGCACCGGTTTTCAAAGCTACGCCGGCCAACCCGCCGGTCAAAGTGTGGACATTGACCACGGCAGCTGCAACCAATATGACTCCGGCAACATACGACAATGTTTCGAAGAACGTGTTTGTGGCCGACCACAACGGGCTTCTTTACTACGTACGGACGAGTTCGAGTTCGAGTGGAACGTGTGCCAGCGGAACACCGCCTTGTTTTGGCAAAACGATGAGTGGGGGCGCGTCGCTGGATGTGGCTAACGGCAAGACGGTTTGGGAACCGCCTATGATAGACAGCGTTAGTCAAACTGTATTCGTGTTTACGAATAATCCTCCAAAGAGTTCGGGGCTATCAGGTTCGACGATCGTGCAGACGACGACCACGCTCAGTACGGAAACGGTTGCTTCGATCGGCTCGGGGACGGGCGAAAACATTTTTTCGGGAACCTTCGACAACAATTATCTTGCGAGCCCAGCAAGCGGCAGAATTTATGCGTGCGGGGCGAGCGGAGGAGATATTGCCGAGCTTTATGCGTTCGGGTTCACCGGAGATACGATGAACACCGCGACGGTAGCGGGAAGCCCGTTACAACTTTCGGCGACGGCGACGAATTGTTCTCCACTGACGGAGGTCTACAATCAGAGCGCCGGGGAAGATCTTTTGTTCGGCGGGATAGCCACGGCATGTAATCAGTTGACGGGGGGGCCCTCGGGCGGATGCATCGCGAGTTTTGTCATCGCCACCGGTGCGACGGAAATTTTTCCAAGCGGAGCTGCAGCAACTCCCGTTTCAGAGAGCGCAGGGACGACTGGCATCGTTATCGATGACGTGCAAAATGGGTCGTCGGGGGGTAATTCGTCAACTAACCTGTACTTTGTTACGCAAGCAACCCAGAGTTGCTTAGACTATCAGGGGAGTATGCAAAACGGTGGCAATTGCGCGATAAAGCTTACGCAGGTGGGCTTGCAGTGATCGAGAGAGAACGAGGAGGCCTGGTAAAGTGACGGACAAGAGGGCTGACAAGGCGATCACAGACGCACCCAAGAAACCGTACCAGAAGCCTGCCTTCCGGTTCGAGAAGGTGTTTGAGACGATGGCTCTCTCCTGCGGCAAAATGAACATTAACCTCTCTACCTGCAAGTTCAATCGTAAGGCCTCCTAGAAAAACAACGATGTGCGCCTGAGGGCGGAGCCCTGCTTTGCCTTTTCTCACCACGGAGTCACTGAGTCACGGAGAAAATCTTTGGGGTAAACCAACAGGCGAAGGCTTTGCCACAGCAGTCGGGCTTTTCTCTGTGCCGCGGTGTCTCCTTTGTGGAAGATTCAAAGTTGGACAGTACCCGTCTGGGGCATGCCGGGGGAAAGCTCCGCGCTGCGGTATTATGGAAGCCCTAAAGGGCAAGGGATTGTTACTGCCAAGTGACGATATGACGCCGCTCGAAATCGAGAATAGAAATCCGTCAACGATGGCGCAGCGTTCCGGCGCGGGCGAAGTGGTTGTGCTGAATTGCGTGCGCAAGAGCTACGGCGACTTCGTGGCTGTGAATGACCTGTCGCTCTCGATCAAAGCGGGGGGAATCTACGGGCTGCTCGGGCCGAACGGCGCGGGGAAGACCAGCACCATACGGATGATCGTGGGAATCACGGTGCCGGACTCGGGTCAGATTTCGGTTTTTGGACAGTCGCTGAGCCGCGCTCACATGGACATCTTTGGATACCTGCCAGAAGAACGCGGGTTGTACAAGAAGATGAAGGTGCTCGACCACCTGGTTCTTCTCGGGCAACTGAAGGGACTGGGCGCCACGGAGGCGCGTGAACGCGCGCTGCGCTGGTGCGAACGCTTCGAACTGAGCGACTGGGCGACGAAAAAAGTGGAAGAGCTTTCCAAAGGCATGCAGCAGAAAGTGCAATTTATTGGGGCGGTGCTGCACGAACCGAAGCTGATCATCATGGATGAGCCGTTCTCGGGACTTGATCCGGCGAATGCGGTTGCGCTGAAAGATGTGTTGCTGGAACTGGCGAAGAAGGGAAATACGATTTTGCTTTCGACGCATCGCATGGATAGCGCCGAGCGGCTGTGCCAGTCGATTTGCCTAATCAATCACGGGCGCGTGGTGTTGGATGGCGAGATAAATCAAGTCAAGGCAAGATATGGACGTCTCAACGTGCAGATCAAGTACGAGGGCGACGCCGGTTTTCTGCGGGAAACAAGGCTGGTGCAGTCTTTTAATGATTACGGGAATTATGTTGAAGTGCGGCTGGCGCCGGGCGCGGACACGCAGGAGTTGCTGCACCTGGTGTCGGCGAGGGCGAGGGTGAGCAAGTTCGAGCTGATGGAGCCGTCGCTGGAAGAGATCTTTATAGACGTGGTGGGCAAATCGAATGCGTAACACGTGGCTGATCTTCAGACGGGAATATGTGGAACGAGTGCGCACGCGCTCGTTTATCGTGCTCACTCTGTTGGTGCCCGCAATTATGACAGCGTTGATGGTATTGCCGGCGAAAATGGCGATGATGGGCGACAAGGTGCGGCACATCGTGATCGTGACGTCGACGCCGCAGTTCGGCGAGGCCGTGCGCCAGGAACTTCTATCTGCTCCGGCATCCGACGATGAAGACAACGACACCGCAACTGCCGATGATACGCAAAAGCAAAAGACGGCAAAGCAGTACATCATCGACGTGGATTCGACGCCCACGGAAGCCGAGAAGACGGCGCTGCGTGAGCAGGTAAGCGCGAAGAAGATCGACGGGTATCTATGGCTCACCGATGACGCGATGGCTGCAAAGAAGGTGACATGGTACAGCCGGGACCTGGCGAGTTTTGGGGAAACAGCATGGATGGGCGAGAACCTCGATCGAATTCTTATGCGGGAAGGACTCGCGAAGAGCGGGGTCAGCGGGCCGCAGGCAGACGAGTTGCTTAAGCCTGTAACGGTTAAGGCGGTACGCATTGAACACGGGAAAGAAGCGAAGGGCAAGAGCGACGTCAAGTTTATAGAAATCGTGGTCATGGTGATGCTGCTTTATGTGGCTGTACTTCTTTATGGCATTTCCGTGATGCGCTCGGTGCTCGAAGAAAAGAATTCGCGGGTGATGGAAGTGCTGCTTTCGTCGGCCACGTCGTCAGAATTGATGACGGGAAAAATTTTGGGCGTGGGCGCGGTAGGTCTAACGCAGATTCTGATTTGGGTGATCATGGCGGGAGCGGTGGCGATTCCTACGTTGGCCATGCAACCGGCTTTTAGCGATCTGCAGATTTCGCCGCTGGTGTTTGGCGCTTTCGCAATTTACTTTTTTCTTGGCTATCTGCTGTATAGCACGATGTATGCCGCGGTGGGCGCGATTACTACGACAGAACAAGAAGGCCAGCAACTGCAATTTATCGTGGTGATTCCTCTGGTGCTGTCGGTTTTCATGTTGGGGTCGGCGCTGCGCACGCCGGACGCTCCGGTGGTGGTGTGGACGTCGCTGGTCCCATTTTTTGGGCCGATCGTCATGTACACGCGCATTGTGGTGCAGACTCCGCCGGCATGGCAGATTGCACTGTCGTTATTTTTGTTGATAGCCACTGTCGGCGGCCTGATGTGGCTCTGCGCGCGCATTTATCGTGTGGGAGTGCTCATCTATGGGAAGCGCGCGACGCTGCCGGAAATACTGAAGTGGCTGAAATACGCGAAGGCATAGCGCGGCGAACAAAGCGTTTTGCGCGCCGACAAAAATCGCAGGGGAACCAATGGAATTTGAGATTTCTGCCGAACAGGTAAAAGCATTACGAAAAAACGGCGAGCAGTTCACGCTGCTGGATGTTCGCGAGCCGTGGGAGTATGAAACCGCGCGGCTGGAAGGCGCGAAGCATATTCCGATGGGCGATATTCCGATGCGAGCGCAGCAGGAACTCGATCCCGAGGAGCACATCGTGGTCATGTGCCATCACGGTGTGCGGTCATTGACGGTGACGAACTGGCTGCGGCAACAGGGATTCGAGAAAGTACAGTCCATGCGCGGCGGCATCGACGGCTGGGCGCGGACGGTTGATCCGAAAGTGCCGCTGTATTGAGCGAGCTTAATAAGCGAGCTTCTAGCTGTTAGCTTCCAGCTTCAATAATCGCTTCAGGCGAATGCCGCGAAGAGGCGTTTGCTGGAGTTGTGCGGTGAGTGGGAGCCAACAGCCAGGAGCTTCTTTTTGATTACGGATTGCCACGTTCACATTCAGCCTCTGGAGCTGTTCAAGCCGACAGCTTTGGAACTGATGAAGAAAAAACGCGCGAACTTCGCGGAGATTGAAACCTACTGCCGTTCGCCGAAGGCCTTTCTAAACTATCTCGACCGGTGCGGTGTAGAACGAGCGGCGCTCATCAATTATGTGGCTCCGGAGGTGATTGGTTTTACTTCGGCGGTCAACCAGTTTGTTTCGGACTATGTAAAGGAAAATCCCAAAAGGCTGATCGCCTGCGGGAGCCTGCATCCGCGGCATACGAAAAACATTCTGGCCGATGTGGAAGAGATCCTGCGGCTCGGAATACGGATGATCAAGATTCATCCGCCGCATCAGCTGTTGTATCCCAACGATTATGTTCATGGGGTGAAGGAGCTGGAAATTATTTACCGGGCGGCGGAGGCGAACGGAATTCCTGTGATGTTTCACACGGGAACATCGGTGTTCGAGGGCGCGCGCAACAAGTATGGCGATCCGATGTACGTCGATGACGTGGCGGTGGACTTTCCCAAGCTGAAGATTCTGCTGGCACACGGCGGCAGGCCGCTGTGGATGAAGACCGCCTTCTTCCTGATCCGGAGGCACCCGAACGTCTATCTCGATATCAGCGGAATTCCGCCCAAGAAGCTGCTGGAGTATTTTCCGCGGCTTTCGGAGATCGCGCATAAGACGCTGTTCGGGACCGATTGGCCGGGGCCGGGTGTTCCGGATATCAAACAAAACGTAGACGAGTTTCGAGCGCTTCCGATCAGCGAAACTATGCGAGAGCAGATATTCGAGAAGACGGCGGCGCAGATTTGGCCGGAATAGGGCTTGGATTGGTTCTGTGGTTCTGCGGGCGCGGTCTTTGATCCTGTAGTTTGATTCCTCCAGTTATTACGCGGCATCGGTAGAATAGTAAACAGATGCGGCGGGTCTATTTCGACAACAACGCAACCACACCAGTGCTGCCCGAGGTTCTCGCAGCGATGCAGCCTTACTTCGCTGAGCACTTTGGGAATGCTTCGTCCATTCACCAATATGGGCAGGAGACGCGGGGAGCGGTGGAACGGGCGCGCGAATCGGTAGCGCGGCTGCTGGGAGCGCGGCCATGCGAGATTGTGTTTACGAGCGGCGGGACCGAGGCGGACAATCTGGCGGTGTTCGGGCCGGTGAAGGCGGGTGACCACATCATTACATCTGCGATCGAACACCACGCGGTGCTGAACGCGTGCCGGCATCTCGAGGAAAATGGATGCGAGGTGACATATATTCGGGTCGATTCCAGCGGAGTGGTCGATGCCGAGGATGTGAAGCGGGCGCTGCGACCGAGTACGAAGTTGATCAGCGTGATGTATGCGAATAACGAGACGGGCGTGTTGCAGCCGGTGGCCGAGATTGGAAAGATTGCGGCCGAGGCTGGCGTTTACTTTCACACCGACGCGGTGCAGGCGGCAGGAAAGCTTCCGCTGCGAGTGGATGAAGTTAAGAGCGATTTGCTGACGATCTCGGCGCACAAGCTGCATGGGCCGCAGGGAGTGGGCGCGCTGTATGTGCGCAAGGGAACTACGCTCGAGGCGAGGCAGTATGGCGGGCGGCATGAGCGCTCGCGGCGTGCGGGTACGGAGAATGTGCCGGGGATTGTGGGGCTCGGGAAAGCGGCAGAGTTGGCTTACACGGGTTTGGAGGCGGGCGAAGACGTGCGGATTGCGGGGTTGCGGGACCGGCTCGAGAAAGAGCTGTTAAGGGCTGAGGCGAGCAGGGCGAATGGTGGAGGCGAAAATCCCCACACAACGCAAAAGACGCGTTGTATGGGGCACCCGATTGATTCCTGCGCGAGACGGGTTCCGAGCACGACGAATATTTGCTTTGATGGAATTGATGGCGAGGCACTGGTGATTGCACTGGATCTGAAGGGACTAGCGGTTTCGACGGGAGCAGCGTGCTCGTCAGGAGCGATTGAGCCGTCGCATGTGTTGCTCGCGATGGGATTGACGCCGGACCAGGCGCGGGCCAGCATCAGATTTAGTTTGGGGAAGCAGAATACGGCAGAGGATGTGGAGTTCGCTTTGTCGGTTGTGCCGGCGACAGTGGCGCGGTTGCGGGAGCTTAGTCCTACTTGGACGGCGTAAGCTATTGATGCCATTGACTAGGGTCGGACGAAAACTTTTTCGTTCTCGAATTGAAGAATGTCGCCACTTTCACAGTATTTATCTAGATGAAAGTCAAAACATATAAGAGAATGAATAACAGGGAACAAAATAGGAGGTTTCGTGCTGCGGTTCGCAAAATTGAGCGGATTCTTGGGCGGAAACTTGGGCTTGACGAAATAGACCGATTGCATCGGGAAATTTCTAACATGGGATTTGATTACCACGATATCGTTCAAATCGGCGAGGATATGTTTAAGTAGAGTCATATGACAGCAGGGGCGACCAAAATTCGTCAATATTTCCAACCCGTAGTAAGGGCTCGCCCCATGAGGGTCAAGCCCGGTGTAGGCAGTTTTCTGACCTTCGAATTCGGCCCACGCAGCAAGATATATGGCCATCTTCTCGCCCAATGGCGTCTCTGGATTTATTTGTCCAGCTGGACTCTCTTTCGCGGCAATCATAAATTGGTCGATTCGGATGCGGATCGAAAGAGGATAGCGAGAGTTGCCCACCGTCTTGAAGAGGAAGCGTCGCTTACTGATGTCGATTTTGACTCTCGAAGCCGGAAGACCACGTTCATCTTCAATGATTTTCGACTGGTGGTTTCTCCGGCTGACTACCTAGAAGACGTCGATGACCGGGATGACTATTGGATGTTCTTTATGCCCGACAGCCAAGTGCTTGCAGTGGGCCCTTCCGGAATTCACGTCGAGCAGGGGACCCCGACTCGTTCCCCGTTAGGTGGAAAGAAACAAGAAATAGAAATTCAGGCGACTGATTTCACAGGGCAGTTCCGATTGGATGATTAGCCATGTCTGAAGTCCCCCTCATTGCCGTCGCGATGTCGGGAGGAGTGGACTCCTCGGTCGTGGCGGCCATGCTGCGCGCCGAGGGGCACAACGTCATCGGGCTAACTATGCAGCTTTGGAACCAGCGGCGGCTCGCGGGCCGCGAGGGAATGCCTGAGCAGGTAACGGGACGCTGTTGTTCGCTCGACGATGTTTACGACGCGCGGCGAGTGGCCGAGACGATTGGCATCCCGTATTACGTGGTGAATCATGAAGACCGGTTTGAGCGCGATGTGGTGCGGCCGTTTGTCGAGGAATATCTGGCGGGGCGGACGCCGATCCCGTGCAGCTTGTGCAACAACCACTTGAAGTTTGATCAGCTTCTGATTGTGGCTCAACAGATTGGCGCTGAAAAGATCGCGACCGGCCATTATGCGCGGGTGGAGTTTGATGAGCGCGGCGGACGCTGGCTGCTGAAGCGGCCAGTGGATCGATCGAAGGACCAGACGTACTTTTTGTTTGGCCTGACGCAGGGGCAGTTGAGCCGCACACTGTTTCCACTGGGCGGAATGACGAAGCCTGAGGTACGGGAGTTGGCGCGCAAGCATCAGTTGGTGATTGCGGAGAAGCCGGACTCGCAGGAAATATGTTTTGTTCCGGGCGGCGATTATAAGCGGTTTCTGGATGCGTATCTCGCAGAGCAAGGAGCTGGCGCGCGGCTGGACGTGGGCGGGGAGATGGTCACCAGCGATGGCGAGGTGATTGGCGAGCATGCGGGCGTGCACAATTTCACGGTCGGACAGCGCAAGGGTTTGGGAGTGGCGACCGGCTCGCCGCTATACGTGATTCAGATCAACAACGATACGCGACAGGTAGTGGTGGGACGCGATGAAGAACTGTACTCGCGCACGCTGCGCGTACGCCGCATGAACCTGATTTCGTCTGCCGAACTTCCCCATTCAAGCCGGCGGGAACCGATGCGCGTAACGGTGAAGATCAGACACAGGCATCAGCCCGCGCCCGCGGTGATTGAATCAACCGGACCGGGCGAACTGACGGCGACATTTGATGAGCCGCAGCGGGCGATCACTCCGGGCCAGGCGGCCGTCTTCTACGACGACGATGTGGTGGTGGGCGGCGGGTGGATTGAGCAATAGTTTAAAGCCACGAGTCTTGAGCCGCGAGCCACGAGTAAACACTGTCTTGCAATCACTCAGGTGATTCACCCTTTTGGCGGAGGTGGCCACGTCTTGCCATACATGTCCAGCCATTCGCCGAGAGGCTCATTCTTCTTCGGTTCGGATCCGAGGCGCAGGACGTTGCCATCGAGATCCTCCACTTGCATCTCGTAGGCCCAGGGGTAATTCGTAGGGGGATGGCGAATTTTTGCGCCACGGGCACGATACTCGTTCAGCAAAGCCTCGGCATCCTCGACACCGACCCAGATCCAAGTGCCCGGATTACCCTGATCGCCCTCGCTCAAAAAAATGTGGCATTTGCCACGGGAGACTGAAGCGAAAAAAGGCGCTTGCCCCTCGGGGAAATCCCAATCTTTCTTGAAACCGAGGACTTGCACATAGTAGTCGAGGCTCTTGGGGACGCTCTCCACGCGAAGGATGGGGCAGACACCTTCGAAGCCGACTGAAGTGGGTGCCGACGATCCGGATGATGACGATCGAGGTGATGACGATTCAGGTGAGGACATCTCAAATGCCTCCGAGCCAGGATATGTACGAGTTTTGGAGAGGAATTTTACTATATCGCATGGGAAGAGTCTGGCGGCGATCCCGTCCTGCCTCGCCGCGCAAGGTAACGATGGCAATGAACATGGTTACGAATTGATTCGTCCTTTTGGACAGGTTTATAGCACGTTCGTGGGCTAGACCTGCCGCCAGAGTCGGGGTAACGTGAGTTCACGACGGGACCTCGTAGGAACTCCCCAGGTTGCGGTTCCGGCGCGGGGAGACTTATGAAATTCTGGCATCTGTGCTATGCAGCGTTGGGAATCGCGGTGGCGCGCTGGGTCTTTAAGCGTCAAGCTGTTCCGGCAACCGACCCGATTCAGCATTTGCGGACGTCCGGTTTATTGTAGAGTGCCGTCGAATTAAAAACGGGAAGACGCCACTCCCGTTGTGCGCCTTCGTCTTTAGACGTGGAATGCACGTCTGCCGGAGTCCGCTGCAGGTCGATGACTGCGGTGTGACTCCGGTAACTTCCTTCCTGTTACGTTTCGCCGCAAACTAGAACTGTATTCACCGAAAACCACCCCGTCTTGTGCGGGTGTTCGCGAACACTTGTCCGCCGGAAGAGTCTAAGGGCGGCCGGCGCGAGCTGCATGGGTGCGGCGGTATGGATTCGGGTGCAGGTGCGGCTCGGCAAGCCGCGGTAGGGCGATGTAGTGGCAGGGACATTGTTAAGGAAGTCGTTAAGGATTATGACGAGATGAAGACGCTTCTGTTGGCGGTTCTCGTGGCTGGTTTGGTTGGAGGCACAAGGCTGGCTTCAGCCCAGGATGAAGCACCCTCGCTCGGAGAATTTGCCCGCAACTTAAGAAAGAATAAAGTTCAGGAACAAACCCAACCGGCAAAAACTCCGGCTCCGCCAACAACTACCGTTTTGCCTGCGAGCGTAGTCATCGACAATGACAACTTCACGCAAGTAATGCAGGATGTGGAGAAGAAGAGACCGGTGGCGGAGAACAAGACAGTGTTATCCGTGGATGCGTCGGGGAACAACTTGAAGGTCTCGTCGCCCGATGTGACCTGCAGCATGTCATTCAACGCGCGCGCCAGTGCACTTCTTGTAAAGCCAGCGCTTGTTGAAGATCTGCCAGTCGAACAATTGATCAAGCTCGATGGGCCCGCCTCGATTCAGAATGACAACCTGCAATTAGAGGTTTTCAACGGCACAGGATGGGAACTGCGCGAGGTTACGGTGGGCCTGACACTGGAACGCCGGCCCGGAATCGATGCCGAAAATGCGGGGCGGGCAAGGGTTCTGGATGCGAGCAACCGAGGCGCACATGTGGAGCGGCACTCAGATGTGACACTGCTGTATCACCTGAAGACGACTACCAAGCCGTTCAGCGCCGCGACCCTCAGGCAAAATATTGGAATTACGCCCGGACCGGATGAGGACTGGCGCTGGTCAATTGTGGAGGCAAAAGGGATCGCACCCACAGGCTCGAAAATGGTTCCGGAATCGCTGAAGGCGCCATTGCGCGGGAGTGCGGCATCCCCAGTTGCAGCGAGCGACGCACGGCCTTGAGGGCTTAAGCGCGTGTGCTCATGCTGAATTGCAACCCTACCTGAATTGAAACCGGGGCGGCGGGGATGCTATTCGAGGGAGTGCCGCAAGGATTGTATTGAATTGGGGCAGGGTGGTAGGCTTAGCAAAGTTGAAGCGCGCAAAGTCGAGTCGCGAAATTGAGCGGGCGTAGTTCAGCGGTAGAACGCCAGCTTCCCAAGCTGGATGTCACGAGTTCGATCCTCGTCGCCCGCTCCATATTTTCCAATCGCTTACAAACCAAGCAATTCAGGGGCGCCACTGCTAGCTCTTTTGCGCAGCCGATGCGGAGGAGGCTTGGAGTCCGTGTACTGCAATCGTTTCGTAATGGAGCTTCTTGGCGCTGTACATTCGTCGATCGGCTTCGGCTAGCAACTGCTCGGCTTCATTGCCGTCCTCACCATAGAACGCGGTGCCCAGGCTGACGGAAAGAGAAGCATCCCCACAGGCGGCCAGTCCTGCATTTCGTGCCAATTCGTCCAGCGAATTGATCTTCTCGTGGATGGATTCTTTCGTTAGTCCGGCGGCAACGATGACGAACTCATCGCCTCCACTTCGAGCGACGCAGTCATATTCGCGGAACGCTTTTTGCAGGAGACTTGCAAATTCCTTTAACAAGCGGTCCCCGACAAGATGTCCTAACCGATCATTTACGCCTTTGAAGCCGTCAAGATCGCAAACAATTACTGCGAGCCCGTTGTTGGAGCGTTTGCAACGTGCAATCTCGCCGTGCAGATGCACGAACAGAGAGCGCGCATTGGACAAACCAGTAAGAAAGTCAGTCGTGGCCGAGTTCTCCGCCTGCTCGTATTTCACAGCATTGGCAATGGAGAATGCGATCTTAGAGCTGACAGCCAGCAAGATACGCAGATCCTCGTTTGAGAAGGCGTTCTTAGGGGCTCGGTATAGGGTAATGACACCCGTTGCGCGATCCAATCCTTCGAGTGGAACTGAGAGCGCCGAACTTAGGTTGCTGAACTTGGTTGGATCGTTCAAATAGCCAGGCTCAACCGAAGGATTGCCGTTAATTACCGGCTTGTGGTTTTGTGCCACATAGCCCGAGAGTCCCTGCCCCAATGGAATCTTAAGAGAAGAAAATAGCCGGGACTCATCTCCATTGACAAACTGGGGGATAAGTACATCCTCTGCATTTAAAGTGAAGATGGCAATGCAATCGTAGGGAACTAGTTTTTTCAGCCGCAAAGAAAGCAGCGAAAAAGTATCTTCCAGGCAAAGTGAATTGCCGAGTTCCTGCGTGATTTCGTACAAGCTTTGGGCTTCCTGCCGGGCGGCGCCGATCGAGGAAAGGAAATCGATTGCGTTGGCCTGGGACACCTGTTCAAAACCCGCCCCCGGCGCGTCGCCGCGCTCAACGGGGGTCTGGGCAAGCAGCTTTTCCTGAACAGGCCTTGGCGTCACGTGCGCCATTTCTTCCAGTTCGATGTAGCGCTTCTGCAGTATCTCGATAATTTTCGGATCGAAATCCTTGCCGGCCAGGCCGGCTACATGTTCCATGGCCTGGTCAAGCGGAAGAGCCCGGCGATACTGGCGATCCGACGCCATTGCGTCGAGACAATCCACGGCGGACAGGATACGGGCGCCAATCGGGATTTCTTCGCCTTTCAGACCGTCCGGATAGCCGGTGCCATCCCATTTCTCGTGGTGGGCGCGGACGATGGGAACGACCGGATACGGGAAATCCACACGGCTGAGGATATCGGCCCCTACGGCAGGGTGGATCTTCATTTTTTCGAATTCTTCGGGCGTCAGTCTCCCCGGCTTATTGATGATGTGTTCGGGAACGGCGAGTTTTCCGATGTCGTGCAAGACCGAGGCAGCTTCCAAGGCTTTCATTTCGTCGGCGCTCAATTTCATCGCCTTGCCAATCTCAAGAGCGTAGATTCGAGCCCGTTGCAGATGATCGTGCGTGGTGTGGTCCTTGGCATCAATGGCGAGCGCCAGCGCCTCAATTGTCCGTAAATGCAGGACCGCCACTTCCTCCGCGTATTTCTTCTCCGCTTCCAGACGGCCGAGATAGAGACGGTAGGAACGGTAGATGAAATAAATTGCGGGCACGATCAGCAGCGACATCTGCCAACCGATGTAGCGCTCAATCACGTTAACAATCGCGATCAGGACCGCGCCCATGATGTAGCTGGGGAAACTCCAGAAATAACACTCCGACCAAACCTGCCGGAAAGTCTTTTCTTCCGTGAGAGCAATTACGAAGGCGATAGGAACGGTATTGGCCAGGAAGTAGATTGATGCAGCACAAATGATGCGCAGGGGCATCGTATGATGCATGACCCCGTCCAGGTAGTGAAATGTGGAGCAAGCGAGAAAGATCGCCGGCGCCGAATTCCCGAACACATTAAAAAGGACTTTCGTAGCATCGGGTCTTCGTTTTGCTTTCCAGTAACATTGCACCAAAGTCGAGGAGCAAGCCAGTAGCATTGCCTCTGGCAGCGACAATTCGACGGCCGCAAGAATTACGAAGAAGAAGTTGACCGTCATCGTCCCATCGACGCCCGGGAGCTTCACCTTCATTCCGGACGCTAACAGGGAGATGACGAGATACGCCACGTAACGCGGCACATCATCCGAGTGGGCATGCCGGAGCGAGAGCCCGAACACGGCCATTCCAGCTGCGGTCATCAGCCAGATGAAATATTGTGCTTTGCGTGGCATGCGCATTCGGGCACAGTTCGCCCTAAGGCATTCTAAGTCGGTTGTTTCTGGAAACCTTGCGGTATGTCCTAACGGCAGTAACCGAGGTCACTTAATGATGTCATCGAATTTTGCCGAGGAGAAGAATAAGCTCTCCCCCCTTTTGAGACTGATTGTCCCATGCCCGACTTAATGGGACAGATTGTCCCATTCGATAAACCAACCCTGAAAAGCAACCCATTATTTCTAAAAGACTTAGAATGTTCGGCTTTGGTCTCCCGAGTGCACCATAGCGGGTGCCTGGCCTACTGGCCTTGGAGACTCACATGTTCAACGCAACCTGCAAAGCCGTCCTCATCTTCGCGCTGGCAACATCCCTAATGGCCGTCGCTGAAGACTCCCGGCTTTCGCCAGAACTCAAGGGCGCACAACTCAGCGGCAATGTCGATGTGATCGTGCAGTACAGAGTCCTGCCGACACAGAAGCACCGCAGCAATGTTCTTGCGCACGGCGGTCAAGTGAACAGCTCGTTTCGTTCTATCAATGGCTTAGCGGTGACTATGCCTGCGGAACAGGTGAAAGAGCTGGCTAAAGATCCGGACGTAAAGTATGTCTCTCCCAATCGCCCCTTACGCGCGCACGGCGATCTGATCGCAGATACGATCAACGCCAGCATCGTGTGGAAGTCCGGCGTGACCGGCAAAGGAGTCGGCGTAGCTGTGATCGATAGCGGCATCGACTCCAGTTTCCCCGATTTAGGAGATTTGACGACCAGCAATGGCGGCGCCGGAAACACGAGAGTTGTATACGCGGAAAACTTTCTTGTGCCTGCGAAACAATCGGACGGTACGTCGAACCCTGCTCGCTACAAGACGCAGGATGGCTACGGTCACGGCACCCACGTTGCCGCCACCCTCGCCGGCGACGGCTTCATCTCGCTGCAGCCAGGCACCATGCAATCTTTCATGGGAATGGCGCCGTCCGCGAAGCTGATCGATCTTCAAGTTCTGGATGCTACCGGCGCAGGCACGGACGCGAATGTGATTGCCGCGATAAATCGTGCGATCGCGCTGAAGTCCACCTACAACATCCAGGTGATTAACCTTTCTCTCGGCCGTCCGGTTTATGAATCGTTTTCAATCGATCCGCTGTGCCAGGCGGTTGAAGCCGCGTGGGAAGCCGGCATCACGGTGGTGGTCGCCGCCGGCAACGATGGACGCGACGATTCCTTCGGCAACAACGGTTACGGCACCATTACCGCTCCTGGCAATGATCCACTGGTGCTCACGGTGGGCGCAATGCGCACCGCCGGCACGCCGCAACGCAATGACGACGAGATTACGACTTACAGCTCGCGCGGGCCGACTCCGGTCGACCACGTCGTAAAGCCTGACATCGTTGCCCCCGGAAATCTTGTGAATTCGGCAGTCGCTTCCCTCGGACCGAACACGCTGGCCTATCTGCCCACGAGCTATCCACAGAACATCGTGGATGATTTGACAATCTTTACACCCGAGGCGATTCCACAGTACGTACAAAACGGCAACGTAAGTTCCTTGCCGCAGTATTTCTTTTGCCCCAACTACTACACGATGAGCGGCACCAGTATGGCGACGGCGGTGACGAGCGGAGCGGTGGCCCTGCTGTTGCAGTCGAATCCGAACCTCACTCCGGATCAGGTTAAGTCGCGGCTGATGCTGACGGCCAGCAAGACTTTCAGCTCGTTCGGCGAAAACTACTTCACTTACATGACGCAGGCGGAACAAGCGCAGCAACAAGCGCAGTATGAAATTAGCGTAAACTTGCCGCCGCTGCAAAAGGCGGCCACGCAGGCGCAAAACTCTCTGAACCAGGCGCAACAGCAGATGCAGCAGGCGCAAGCAACGCAGCAGCAGGCAACGACCGTCCTGGCTCAGGCAACGCAGAACCTGGTTGCGCCAACTGGGGCACAAGCCGTGGCACAGCAAACCTATAATGCAGCGCTGGCCCTGGACAAGCAGATGTGGGCAATTGTGACCCAGGGCCAAACAACGTACAACACCGACAATCAGGCGTTGCAAACTGCCCAACAGGCGGCGAATAACCCGCAGGACACGCAGCAGCAAAAGCAGACTTATCAACAGCAGGCAAATCAGCTCACCAACGAAGTCAATGGCGACCAGAGCGCTCTGAATATCGCAACCAGCAATGCAAAGCAGCAAGACCAGACCCTGAATCAGGCAAACCAACAACTGCAACAGGCCAATCAAGCGCTGCAGCAGGCCCAGAACCAGGTACAGAACGCTCAGACTACCCTGGCCCAGGCCAACTCTCAACTAGCGCAGACACAAGCAAACTTGGCGACCGCGCAGAAGCCAGCTAATGCGCTGGCAGCGGAACAGCAGAAGATCTCGAGTCTGGAACAAACGGCGGCCTCCGACCTGGCCCTGGCTGGCACGAACAGCGACGCGGCGCTTTATCAGGCGCAGCAGTTGCAGCAGGACGCGCAGAACTTGATTCAGTACGTGCTGCCCGGTCTGCAGAACGCCGCCCAGCAGGCACAGGGTAACTTAAGCCAGGTTCAACAGCAGCTCCAGAAAGATCAGCAGGCTTTGCAACAGGCCACTCAAAATCTGGCCCAGGCACAGCAAGCGCTGGGTAATCCCACCGCTCAACAGGCCCAGGCGCAGCAAGCCTACAACGCCGCGCAAGCGCTGGATACGCAGTTATGGGCGGTTGCGAACCAAGCGAAGGCCACGTATCAGACCGACAATCAATCCTTGCAAACAGCGGAACAGCAACTGAGTAACCCTAGCGACACGCAGCAGCAGAAAGCCCAGTATCAGGCTCTGGTCAACCAATGGACAGCGCAGGTTAATGCCGATTCCAGCGCCCTCAACAATGCAACGAACGCCGCGCGGAATCAGGACCAGCAGGTAAGCTCTGCGCAACAAAAACTTCAGCAAGCGAACCAGGCTCTCAACCAAGCACAGAGCACACTGCAGCAGGCACAGTCGACTCTGACCAATGACAACAACAACGTCGCCAAGGATCAGTCAAACCTGACTACAGCGCTAGGCCCGGCCAATGCGCTGGCAGCAGAACAAGTAACAATCAACAACCTCGAACAGGAAGCCGCACAGTACCAGTCGCAGGCCAATCAGCCACCGAACCCGATGCAGTACGACGTGTTCACGGTGGGCGCGGGCTATTTGGACATCAATGCGGCCGTTCAAAGCAACCAGACATCGCCTACCGGCGAGGCCGCAACTTCACCGGTGGCGTATTACAACCCCTCGACGCAAACTGTCACGATGACCAGCAATTACCAGTCGCTGTGCGGCAACCCGGTCACTGGTGTTCAAACAATCTGGAGCACAACGATCTGCGGCAATCAAGCCATCTGGGGCAGCCAGGCAATCTGGGGCAGCCAAGCGATTTGGGGTAGCCAAGCGATCTGGGGCAGTCAAGCCATCTGGGGAAGCCAGGCACTGTGGGGCGCGTCAGCGATTTGGGGTTCGAGCGCCGTTCTTACCAGCAGCCAGGCCATCTGGGGCAGCCAAGCGATCTGGGGATCCAGCAACACAACGGCTTTCCAGGCTCTTTGGGGCAGCACCTCGATTTGGGGCAGCGGCAGCGTGAACAGCAGCAATAGCTTAAACGCCGCCTCCGCCGAAGAGGTCATGATCGGCGGCGATCCGGATTGAGAGCCGGTTCCTATGCAAATACGAACGACTCTTAAGACGGAAAGGGGAACTACGATGAATCGCGACCAACACCGCATCGCTAACTGGAAAAAAACGACGATGCTGCTTTGCACGGTCATCCTGAGCGCCAGCCTGGCATTTGCCCGCTCCCCCAAACTCGCCGGGGACCTGGAAGGCATGACGACGGCCGATCGAGTCGATGTGATCGTCCAGTTCACGCAGGCACCTACGGAGAGACATCATCAGAAGATTCTCGACCTGGGTGGCACGGTGCGAGGGGAACTTCCTCTGATCAAAGGCGGAGCTTACACATTGCCGGCGAGCGCCCTTGAAGATCTCGCCAACGACGACGAAGTGGCCTATATCTCTCCAGACCGACGACTATATTCGATGGGGACGGTGACCACCGATTTTTACGATCAGGCGGTGAACGCACCGTACGCTTGGTCTGCGGGATTGGATGGCAGCGGAATCGGAGTGGCAGTAATCGACAGCGGCATCACCGATCAAGGTGATTTTTCCGGCGCCAATGGATCCCGCGTCGTCTACAGTGCGAACTTTAACTATGACGGCGTAAATTACGCCTTTGGCCATGGCACTCACGTTGCCGGAATTCTGGCAGGCAACGGAACAAACTCGACTGGTTCCACTTACAAGAAAACTTTCAAGGGGATCGCTCCTAACGCGACGCTGTTAAGCTTCCGCGTATTGGATGGCAATGGAGTTGGCAGCGACAGCAGCGTGATTGCGGGAATTCAACAGGCGGTAAGCATGCAGTCCGCCTACAACATTCGCGTTATGAACATTTCGCTGGGCCGCCCGGTTTACGAAAGCTACACGGTCGATCCGCTGTGCCAGGCAGTAGAGGCCGCCTGGAAAGCGGGCATTGTTGTAGTGGTCGCGGCTGGAAACGATGGCCGCGACAACTCGTTTAATACGGACGGCTATGGCACGATCTCGGCACCCGGCAATGATCCCTATGTCATCACGGTTGGCGCCATGAAACCGGAGGGCACGCCAACGCGAACTGACGACCTGATTGCCAGCTACAGTTCGAAAGGGCCGACGCTCATCGATCATGTGGCAAAGCCAGACCTGGTCGCGCCCGGCAACCTCACGATTTCCACTTTGGCATCGACCAGCGCCTGGATCTACACGCTCTTTCCTCAAGACCAAGTGCTGATGAGTTACTACGACAAGGGCGGCAAAGCTTCGTCTTCGACCTACTTCATCCTCAGCGGCACGAGCATGGCGACACCAGTGGTTGGTGGCGCAGCGGCGCTTTTGTTGCAGCAGAATCCCGCGCTCACGCCAGACCAGGTTAAAGCAAGCTTGATGAAGACGGCATACAAGATATTTCCAAAGGTCAGCACCGCAGTGGATCCGGTGACCGGTATCTCCTACACAAGCTATTACGACCTGTTCACCGTTGGGGCCGGCTATGTCGACATTAAGGCGGCGTTATCCAATAAGAAGCTGGCATCGAACAAACTCGGCGCCGCACAGTCGCCAGTGGTTGCCCTCGACGCGAACGGCAATGTAGAGTTGGTGACTAACCCATCCATGATTTGGGGCTCCTCCGTGACCTGGGGCACGTCCGTGGTGTGGGGCACATCGGTTCTGGAAATAACGTCAAAGGGAGAGAGCGTAGTAACGGGATCGAGCGTCGTTTGGGGAACGAGTGCTGACGCCGGGTACAGCGTTGTCTGGGGGACCTCGGCACCTTCTGCAAACTCAACGGCCACCGGTGACGACGTCATGGTCTCTTACTATGGCGAGAAGTAAGGCCCATTCGCGGGTGTTGAATACTTTGCCGACCAGCGCAAGTCAGACGAGCAGCCAGGCCGCCAGTGTCGCAATTTACGGAGAAGAGTAGCAACTGGCCTCCCCTTGCGCGCTGCCACAGCAGCAGCTTCTCCGGTTCCCATTGATTTGCTGTTGGCCGTGGGGTTCCCGTCGCCCTCTCTATGCAGCAGGGTCGCGGTGCCGGCGTTACTTTGCGGTTGAGGATGAAGCAGCAGCCGATTGCGACAGAGCCCGTAGTTGGAACAGGCCGACTCCAAGGCCGCCAACGGCCCCGGCGAGCAACCCTAGCAGCAGCAGAAGGAATACATTTTCAAATGGGCTTTTCTTTTTTGTTGCCACAAATTCCCCTTTACTTGCGCAGTCGAAGTATTACCTAGCAGTCTAGCATGCCTCGTTCCACCTAAGACACGGATAGGTTACGCAAGTCATTGTGCCGAATGGGCTTCGGGAGTCTTGCTCTCGGCGCGTTGATCAGAGCTTCACCGCAGAGGCGCAGAGTACGCCGAGAAAAATTTACTTCTTCATCCACAACAGCATTTCTTTGCGATCTCTGCGCCCTCCGCGGTGAAGATTTTGACTTTCGGCTGGTCCCATGCCAACGCCTTCCCCGGTCGAGATGATCCTAGAGGATCTCCCGCATGACTCGGGCGAGGCATGGCTCGACGAAGGGCTACAACAAAACTTATGATGGAGAGAAATCTAATTCAGGAGTTATTCATGGCTGAACCAACATACGACGAATTAAAAACGCGTTTGCAGGAACTCGAAAAAGAGGTAGAAGGAAAGAAGCGGAGCGGCGTCATGGATTTTCGCGTAAGCGAAAAGGGCGGCGTGAGCGTGTATGGCCTCGGCCGTTTTCCGGTGACGCTCTATTACGAGCAATGGACCAGATTGCTTGAGGCGGCGCCCGAACTGAAGAAGTTTCTCGAAGACAACAAAAGCAAACTCAAATTGAAGGGCTGATTCGATTTGCAGGGTCAGGATGTGAGAGCTTCAAATACAGTGGTTGGGCTTTGCTACGCGATCGAGCCGATGGTTCCGGCCGCGTGCGCGCCAATTCACAAACCGGTGCGACGAAGAGGTGCATCCATGAGATGGGTAGTTGCAGCACTCACGGTGCTATTGTGGAGTTGCGCGGCCGTGGCGCAGGCTTCCGGCGGTGACGCGAAGGCGGAAAAAAGCAAATTGATTGCCTTGGAAAATGCCTGGAATCAGGCGCAGATCCATCGTGACGGGGCGGCCTTAAATAAGTTAGTGGCGGACACTTTCGTCTACACCGATTGGGATGGGACGGTGATGACGAAGGCGAATTTCATTGCCGACGCCAAAAATCCGTCTGTTGAGACCACGATGGTCTCGAATGATGACGTTGATGTCTTTTTTTATCCCGGAGTCGCAGTCGTCGCCGGTGCTTATCATGCCAAAGGAACGAGCCGCGGGAAGCCATTCGACCATTATGGCCGTTTTACCGACACCTGGATTTTTTCCTCTGGCGAATGGGTGTGCGTGGCCAGCCACACAAACTTGACGAAGAAACCCACTCATTAGGCCGAGAACCGGCGCGGATTCGTGGTCCGGCATCACCGCTTTGCCGCGAGTGCCTTGCTAGAATTGCTCCCGCTGCGCCAATTGTATTTGGAAATGGAGAATTCCTCCGGTATGGCCGCTCCTCACGAGGGAGAACTTATCGTCGGCGACGAAGATGCGTTTGAAGGCTTCGACCGGCTGATGCCGTTTCGCGTGCAAGACATTCTGCTCGTATCCAATCTGTACGACTCCTTCATCATGCGCGAGGATGGGCGGCTGAATGAGTTGCTGATCGGCGAGTCGCGTGAACTGAATCTGGAGCAGATCCCCGGCATCACCCATGTGTCAAATGGATTTCAAGCGCTTGAGCTCGCGCGATCAGAAACGCGATTTAACCTGATCGTTACCAACCTGGCGGTTGGCGGGATGAATGCAGCGCAACTCGCCCGTGAAGTTGCGAAGATCGGGCGCGACATCCCCATTGTTGTCCTCGCCTACGATTACCGCGAAGTTAAGAATTTCATGGCTCGAACTCCGCTGACGGAAATCGACCGTGTGTTTCTTTGGCAGGGAAATGCGCGCATTCTGATCGCGATCGTCAAGTATGTGGAAGACAAGCGCAACGTCCGGCAAGATGTGAAAACGATGGGCGTGCCGGTGCTGCTGGTGGTGGAAGACAACATCCGGTATTACTCGTCGATTTTGCCGGTGATTTACACCGAGTTGATCCGGCAGTCGGGCAGGGTCATCCGCGAAGGGATCAATGTGGCGCACAAACTGGTGCGCCAGCGGGCGCGGCCGAAAATCCTTTTGTGTTCCGATTTCGAGGAAGCGGCGCGGCAGGCAATGGAGTACCGGAACAATCTGCTGGCGGTGGTTTCCGATGTGCAGTTTCCTCGCGGCGGAGCGCCGAACCAGAATGCGGGCTTCGAGCTGGCGCACATGATTCGATCGTCAGTGCCGGATGTGCCCATCGTGCTGCATTCGAGCCACACAGAATACCGGTCACGTGCCCACGCTGAAGGTTTCGCTTTTCTACAGAAGAGGTCGCCGACTTTCTTGCGTGATTTTCGTCTGCTGCTGATGCAGGAGTGTTCGTTTGGCGATTTTGTGTTCCGGCAGCCGGACGGATCGGAAGTGGCGCGCGCGAAGGACCTGACCGCGCTCGAGGAAAAGTTGCACACGATTCCTCCGGAGAGCCTGGGATATCACAGCGAGCGGAATCACTTTTCGCGGTGGTTGACGGCACGAACGGAATTTGCGCTGGCGCAGAAGCTGCGTCCGAGGAGGGTTTCCGATTTCGCCGATCTGGAAACTTTGCGGCAGGATCTGATTCGCTCGATCAGCGACTACCGGCGGGAACAGAATGAGATACTCATCGGCGATTTCGAAGCGGCCACGTTTAAGGGCGGCGAGGCTTTTTTTCTTCGGATTGGCACAGGATCGCTGGGAGGCAAGGCGCGCGGACTGGCCTTCGTTCGTCATCTGCTCTATAAGCGAAAGTTTTCACGCCGCTTTCCGGGTGTGAAGGTAGGTGTTCCTTCGGCGCTGGTGTTGACCACCGATGTGTTCGACCGGTTCCTGGCGGAGAACAACCTGCTGGAGTTCGCCATCCATTCGAAAGACGATGCGGAGATACTGCGGCGTTTTCTCGCGGCGCCGCTGCCCGCATTTCTGCGGGAGGATTTGCTGGCGTTTCTCAGGGAAGTGACCTATCCGCTGGCCGTGCGTTCTTCGAGCCTGCTGGAGGATTCGCAATATCAGCCTTTCAGCGGCGTCTATGAGACGTTTATGCTCGGCAATCATCAGGCGAACATCGAGGTTCGACTGGAGCGGCTAACGACGGCGATACGGCGCATCTATGCGTCGACATTCAGCCAGCATGCCAAGGCTTACGTACGCGCGACACCCTACCGCACGGAAGAAGAGAAGATGGCGGTGATTTTGCAGCGCGTGGTGGGAGGGCGGCACGGGTCGCGGTTCTATCCAGACTTCTCGGGCGTGGTGCGCTCGCGCAATTTTTATCCGGTGCCTCCAATGGCGCCGGAAGACGGCGTGGCAGCCGTTGCCTTGGGGATGGGCAGGGAAGTGGTGGAAGGCGGGAAGAGCCTGTCGTTCTCCCCGAAGTACCCGCAAAACCTGGTGCAATTCTCTTCGGTGAAAGACACACTTTCAAATTCGCAGTCAGACTTCTGGGCCTTGGAAATTGACGATGGGGCAGTGACTGAAGCCAACGCTACAGACGAACTGGCGGGATTCCGGGAAGTGCGTTTTGCATTGCGTGAAGCAGAACATGATGGAACGCTGCGCGCCGTGGCTTCCACCTATAGCCGTGACAACGATGCGGTCTACGACGGGATGAGCCGTGCTGGAACTCGCATCGTGAGCTTTGCGCCCGTGCTGAAGCAGGGAGTCTTTCCGTTGGCGCCGATTCTGTACCAGCTTTCGCAAGTGGGCGAAGACGCTCTTGGGCAGCCCGTCGAGATCGAGTTTGCCGTTACTCTGCCGCAACGGACAGGAGATGCGGCGGAGTTCGGGTTTCTGCAAATCCGGCCGTTGGTGCTATCGCGCGAGAGCGAAGAATTACAGATTCGCGATGTGAATCCGGCGGACGTGATTTGCCGCAGCACGATGGTCCTGGGAAACGGCCGCGCGCCGAGTTTGTATGACATTGTGGTGGTGGATTTTCACCGCTTTGAACGAGGACGCAGCCTTGACGTGTCGCGAGCGGTCGCGGACCTCAATAACAAACTGTCGGCCGAAAACCGACCGTATCTCCTGATCGGAGTGGGACGGCTGGGCTCAAATGACCCATGGCTGGGAATCCCGGTGGAATGGGACGAGATCTCCTGCGCACGGGTGATTGTGGAAGCCGGCTTTCGCGATTTCCGCGTGACGCCATCGCAGGGCAGCCATTTTTTCCAAAATCTGATGGCATTTCAGGTTGGCTATTTCACGGTGAATCCCGATGCCGGCGAAGGCTCAATCGACTGGGACTGGCTGATGGCGCAGCCGGCAGTAGAAGAGGTAGGGTGTGTGCGCCATCTTCGCTTTGTCGATCCGCTGCTGGTGGTGATGAACGGGAAGACTCGCGAGGGCGTTATCTTTAAGCCGGGATTGCCCAAGGAATAAGAATCGCCCTGACCGCTGAGAATTCGCGGCACCCTACAGCCAAAGGCGCCGAGGATAGAGCATCGGTCCCAGCATCAGAAAGCGCAAGCCATCAAGTGGACGAAACTACTCCGAGCCGGGCACGTACACTCGGTTGGCGCCAACCAAGTCGACATCGTGCAACTCGGTGCGGAGTTTGATCGAATGCCAGCCTGGTTTCGTTTGTGGTTTTGGCAGGAATGTCAGCAGATACTGGTGGGCAAGGCGATTCGTCACATCCTTCAGATAAGGGCCGAAATCGACAGCCGGGCCCGTGAACAAAACGTCATAGGATTCGCCGCCAGTTTCTTCCGTAAGTCGTGAGAGGTAGAGTTGCCCCCAATAATTCGGCCAATAGCTGTGACCAAAATGGCCGGCGGCCGGCGCGTAGATCGCCGAGACAGTGACCCCGGCGCGCTGCGCGGCGTCGATGGCGGATGCCAGGTAAGGATTCGACATGTCCGGGGTCGAGTAATAAAGGTCAATTCCGCTCGTGACCATGAGAACCTCGTGAAGACTTCCATCAGCCGGAAAATGCTTGATGAGGTCCGTCAGAGAAAAGTAAGGGCTGGCTTCCGCGCCACCTGTACCCATTGGAAGGCGTAGAGCTTTTGCGGCAAGCTGGTGATCGGTTGTGAGGTCCTGCGCGATGCGCGCCGCACCATTTTGCATGTAGGCGACACCGACCTTAGCAGTAGGTTCCAGGCTTGAGATGAACTTCTTAAGTTCTCCTAGTTGAGTGCTGAGCGCAAAGCTCGAGGAGTCGTCGATGAAAAGAAACAGATCCAGACGGGCTTGTTGGTCATGGGCTGGAACCCAGGCGGTGACCTGATCGCGCTCCTTGCCTTCGTAGACCATAACGTCGTCGCGGTTCACAACCGGAATCTGCGCACCGTGGCGAGGTTCGACCGTCACGATCATTGTTACGGGAGTGCCGGTTGCGCTGGGAGTCTGTTGAGCAAAAAGTGGGACTGCGACGAAGAGCACCAAAATCGCGCACACGAAGCTAAGTCGAGGGTTTGTCATAGTCTCCAATCCTTTTCCGAGGAATTGAAAGCGGACAGCGGAGGAGATATCAGATTTCGAATCATTAGTTGACTTAGATGCAAGGGACCGGCTGTTCGGTGCTCCTAGCGGTAGGGTGTGAAAAAAACGAGGATTTGCGAGGTGTAATTGAGATGAGCAAAGGAGCCTCGTTGCATGCAGTGTCCTAGAAGTAGAAGGAAATCTCGGTTCAGTAATTCACATTAAGAGGCTAGCCTAAATGGGCTAGGTCTACAAATGTAGTCGTATGTCTTAATGATTCCGGTTAGGCCGCGTGGGTACTTGTTTCGTGTGACCGTTCCAGTAGAGTACGTCAAGCGCCACAGTCTGAATCTCCCCCCAGTGAGACTCGCTGAGATTCTTCCCCCCAGCCTTCGGCGTTAAAACCACTGGAGGATCACAACATGAAGAAACTTGGATTTGTGCTGTTAGGAATGCTGGCCTTCGCCCTGCTCGCAGGAACCGCGATGGCTCAAAACGTGGGCGACAACAGCGTGTATTTTGTCACCTATTTCTCGAATTCGAACACCACCGGCGCGCCCGATGCTGTGCTTCGCATCATCAACGATGGCGACTCCGCAACGAGCGTGGTGGAAGGAATCACCAACGGCACCCTGTGGGCGTCGTTCTATGTGTTCGACGACAGCGAAGAAATGCAGCAGTGCTGCAACTGCAAGATCACTGCAGACGGCCTGTTGTCCGAGTCGATCAACAAGCAACTCGCTTCCCCGGCGAATGATCTGACGGGCCGGGGTGAAACGACCCGCGGCGTAATCAAGGTCATTTCGACCGCTGGCTGGGACCCGACCAACAACGTACCGACGCCGGGACTTCGCGGCTGGGCGACCCACATTCAAGCCACCACGAACGTAATCGGTGGGGCGACGGGCGGGACCGCGACTGGCAAGGGGCCGTGGTTTGTGACCGAGACCCCATTGGCGGACGCGAACCTGAACAAGTATGAACAGCAAGCGCTGCAGGATTCCTGCTCCTTCATCTTCACGTTGGGCAGCGGATACGGCGTTTGCCTGTGCTCGCCGGAAGATCACGACTTCTAAACTTTCGACGACAATATATGCGGCCGGGACTGATGGCGTTTCCCAGAAACTCCTCGGCCCAGGCTAAAAAACAAGAACTTCCCCCAGGCGCCGGTCAAATGCTATACTCGGCGTCTGGGCCCTCCCCCTCCTTTTCCAAAACCCACTTTTGAAGAGAGGATATTTCTGCGATGTTAACCAAATTTGCCGTGATTGCCCTTGGAGCCGGGATTGCTTTGGGCGCTTTTTCAATGCCCGCCGCAGGGCAGAGTGATGCCGCCGTCGTGGCCGAAATCAATGGCCGCAAGATAACAGCGACCGAGTTGGAACAAAAAGAAGCCGACAAGCTGCTGGATGCCAAGTACAAGTACTATGTCGTTGAGCGGGAGGCCCTCAATCAGTTCATCGACGGTGAGATTCTCGAAATGCAAGCGAAGAAGGAAGGTGTGACGCTGGATGAGTTATTTAAGCGTCATGTCTCGTCCAATATCCCAGAGCCGACCGAGGAGCAGTTGCGGTTTTACTTTGAAGGCGTGCAAACCGACGAGACGTATGAATCGGCACGGCCGCACATTATTGATACGGTGCATCAGCTTCGCCTGAAGAAAGCGCGTGACGCTTACATTGCGGATCTTCGCGGACAATACGGCGTGGTGGTGGAATTGAACCAGCCGAGCGCGCAGGTCGAGGCGGGGAAATCTCCGAGGCTTGGCCCAGAAAGCGCGCCGGTGCAGGTGATCGAATATGCGGATTATGAATGCCCCTATTGCCAGAAGGTGAATCCGGACCTGATCCGGCTGAGGGCGGAATTTGGCGATCGAGTATCCGTGGTTTATAAGGATTTCGCACTTCCAATGCACCCGATGGCAGCAAAAGCCGCGGAGGCAGCGCAGTGCGCCGGAGACCAAGGGAAATTCTGGGAGTTTCACGACGCATTATTCCAAAACAAGCGGCTTCAGACGTCGGACTTGAAGGAAGAAGCAAGCGCGCTGAAACTCGATTCCGCTCGTTTTGACAAGTGCTTGGATAAGAGTGAGAAGGCCGAAGCTGTGAAGAAGGACGGCCTGGAAGCGCGGGCACTTGGGTTGACAGGTACCCCTAGTTTCTTCATCAACGGTCACTACATGAGCGGAGCGATTGGATTCGCAAAACTGAAGGAAACTGTGACGCAGGAACTGGTTCTCATCGACGCCAAGAAGCAGAACGTGGCGATGACACCGTTGCCGGAAAAGGGTGAGGAGAAAAGCAAGTAGCTTACCCCGGCACCTAAGCCGGCACTGAATCGCTTGAAAAGTGGAAGAAGCGGCCCGAATATGGGCCGCTTTTATTTTGCTTCCGCCTTAGGTGCGTCGGCCTGAATTTTAATGTTGTCGCGATTATCGGCCATGATGTAAGCCCGGTCGCTGGACATGGTGACTTTGCCGGTCACACATACGTTCTTGTCCGTATAGGCGTCGAGGACTTCTTTCGGGCCGAGTTCCTTCGAACCGAAGCTGACAAAGTAGAAGACCTGGGAGGCCCGAGGCTGGTCAAGGTAGAACATCACCGGTTTGCCGTGCCGTGCGATGCCATACTTGCCAACCATGGTGTCCACAACTTTCCCGCAGACGGTGATGGTCTCGCCAGGATGTTTTTTTGCGTCGGCGGGGCTCAGGCGCGGCGCCGTCTTGGCTTCTTGAGCCCAGGCGAGCGGCATCATGGCAGCCAGGCATGTCGTAAGAATCAGATTTCTCATAGTTTTTGTATTCCTGTCGGGTAGTGCAGATTGAGGGCGAGAGCCAGCGGAGTCAGGGGAGAGGAACATTGCCGGGCCACGCATCCTGACCTCATCTAAACGCAGTTTCAGGGAAGCGTCAATTCCTCTTTAGGGGATTGATTTCAAGTATAGTAATCATCCGAACGGACTAGTCTTGTGGACTACTCCAGAAAGAGGGTTGTCGGGAGGGCGATTAGGATGTATTTCATAGAGGTCGTGTATCTGGCCTGAAGGCTTCCTCGCAACAGGAAACATGCAGTAATTGCGCACGGTGTTGCGCACAGACCGGACGGCGATCCCCCCACGACCAGAGCAGAGCCATAACGATGTCATAAATGAATGCTTCTGCCTGGAATATTAGCGTTAAGCTGACCGGCCGATAGCGCTTTCCCCCACGACCGTTTAGTCGACTCCCCAAATTGTCATGCTGGAGGTGTGTAGTGCGCCCTTTTCGCTGCGTAGTGTGCATGCTTGCGCTCTCTTTCTTCTGTGGCGTGGTCGGCGGTGGAGTTGCGGCCGCGCAGGATGGGCAAACGGCAACACAGCCAGCGGCGACCGTTACGGTGCCCCGCCTGATTCGTATGACCGGGTCTGTACGAGACGGCGGAGGAACCCGGTTAACCGGAAGTACGGATCTCACATTCACGCTGTACAAGGACCAGAACGACCAGCAAGGGATCTGGCAGGAGAATCAACAGGTGCAATTGGACGCGAACGGACACTATAACGTGTTGCTGGGAGCGTCGACTGAAGCGGGAATTCCCCTGGAAATCTTCTCGTCCGGCGAGGCGAAGTGGCTGGGGGTTCGCGCGGAGGGGCAAGCGGAGCAAACACGAATTCTTTTTTTGAGCGTTGCCTATGCGCTGAAAGCGGCGGACAGCGATATGCTCGGCGGGCTACCAGCTTCGGCATTTGTGCTTGCGGGAAGCCAGAACTCGAATGAACAGGGTGGAGTGACCGCGCAAGTTGTTAGTGGAAATGGCGCGGCGACGCAGCCCTCAGGGTTGCCATTGTTGGTTTCGCCGCGAACCGCCTGCGCGGCCGTGACCAGCGATGGAATGGCCACGGCAAATCAGGTCGCCAAGTTCACTACCGCGTGCAATATCGAAAACTCGGCGATTTATGAGTCGGGCGGGAATGTGGGCATCGGAACAACAAGCCCAACGGCAGTTTTAGATGTAAACGGAACCGCGCTCATTACCGGATTACTAACGACGGCGGGCGCCGTGATAAGTCCGAGCGGCACAGCCACAACATCGCAGGGATTCAATTCCAACCCGCTGGACCTCGAGGCATCCGTCTACAACACAAATCTGCTGAGGGGCGTGAACTACCTCTTTCAATGGCAGGCGGAGCCGGTAGGAAACGACTCGGCCAACACCTCAGCGAGCCTTAACCTGCTCTATGGAGTGAGCGGGAGCGTCGCCGAGACGGGCCTGTCAGTGGCAAAGAATGGAATCATTTCGTTTGCGTCCGGGCAGACGTTTCCTGGTGCAAGCGGGACGGTGACAAATGTTGCGACAGGCGCGGGGCTCGCCGGCGGTCCGATTACGACCAGTGGAACAATCAGTATCCCTAGCGCTGGAGTGACGAACGCCATGTTGGCGAATAATTCGATCACTGTAACAGCCGGCTCGGGGTTATCCGGCGGTGGAACGGTGGCACTCGGTGGGACGGTGACGATTACAAACGCGTCGCCGAGTTCGGGTGGGACGGTGACGAGCGTGGCGAGCGGGACTGGACTGACAGGCGGCCCGATTACTACCAGTGGAACGCTAAGTTTGAATACGAGCTACCTGAATGGTCTTTACCTGCAGTTGGCGGGCGGAACCCTGACCGGCGGTTTGAACGGGACGACGGGAACGTTCAGTGGGTTGCTGACGGCGATGGGCGCGTTGATGCCGGCGACGGGAACGTCAACGGCGAGCAAGGGATATATCTCCAATCCATTTGACTTGCAGGCGTCGTCGTTCAGCAGCAGCACATCGGCTGCGGTGGCGCAGGATTTCCGCTGGCAGGCAGAGCCCACGGGGAACGATACGAGCAGTCCGTCCGGCACATTGAATTTGTTGTTCGGGTCGAATGGGACGACGCCAGCAGAAACGGGGTTTTCGATTGCGCACACCGGGATCATCACGTTTGCTTCGGGGCAGACGTTCCCCGGATCCGGCAGCGGAACCGTGACGAGCGTAGCGACTGGTGCGGGGTTAACGGGAGGGCCGATCACCAGCAGTGGAACGATCAGCATTGCCAGCGCTGGCGTGACGAATGCCATGCTGGCGAATTCATCATCGACAGTAAATGGACAGGCTTGCACTCTGGGAGCGACGTGCACCGTGACGGCGGCTCCAAGTGGCACGGCTGGCGGCGCGCTGACAGGAAGCTACCCCAATCCTTCGGTGGCTTCTGGAGCCATCACGAATGCGATGCTGGCGAATTCATCATCGACGGTGAACGGTCAGGCTTGCACTCTGGGATCGACGTGCACCGTGACGGCGGCTCCAAGCGGCACAGCAGGAGGCGCGCTGACAGGCAGCTATCCGAACCCTTCGGTAGCTTCGGGCGCCATCACAAATGCGATGCTGGCGAACAACTCGATCACGGTGGCGGCAGGGTCGGGATTAGCGGGCGGAGGAACGGTGGCTCTGGGCGGCACAGTAACGATCACCAACGCGTCGCCGAGTTCGGGCGGCACGGTGACGAGCGTCGCGAGCGGGATTGGACTGACAGGCGGCCCGATTACTACCAGTGGAACGCTGAGTTTGAATACGAGCTATTTGAATGGACTTTACCTGCAATTGGCAGGTGGGACGTTGACGGGCGGCTTGAACGGGACTACGGGGACATTCAGCGGTCTGCTAACGGCGATGGGCGCATTAATGCCGTCAACGGGAACGTCCACGGCAAGCAAGGGATATATCTCCAATCCATTTGACCTGCAGACGTCGTCGTATAACAGCAGCACGGCGGCGGCGGTGGCGCAGGATTTCCGGTGGCAGGCAGAGCCCTCAGGGAATGATACGAGCAGTCCGTCCGGCACATTGAATTTGCTGTTTGGGTCGAATGGGACGACGCCAGCAGAAACGGGGCTCTCGATTGGGCACAACGGAATCATCGCGTTTGCTTCCGGGCAGACCTTTCCCGGATCTGGCAGCGGAACGGTGACGAGCGTGGCGACGGGAGCAGGGTTGACGGGAGGGCCGATCACCAGCAGCGGGACGATCAGCATAGCGAGCGCTGGCGTGACGAATACCATGCTGGCGAATTCATCGACGACGGTCAATGGTCAGGCTTGTACGTTGGGATCGACGTGCACGGTGGGAGCGGCACCAAGTGGGGCGGCCGGGGGCGCGCTGACAGGCAGCTACCCGAACCCTTCGGTAGCCTCGGGAGCCATCACGAATACCATGTTGGCGAATTCATCGACTACGGTCAACGGACAGGCTTGCACACTGGGATCGACGTGCACAGTGGCTCCGAGTGGCACAGCGGGAGGCGCATTGACGGGGAGCTATCCGAACCCATCGGTCGCGTCCGGCGCCATCACAAATACGATGCTGGCGAACAACTCGATCACGGTGGCGGCAGGGTCGGGATTATCGGGAGGCGGTACGGTGGTGCTGGGCGGGACGGTGACGATCACCAACGCATCGCCGGGTATGGGTGGGACGGTGTCAAGCGTTGCGAGCGGGCCCGGGCTTACAGGCGGGCCGATCACGACAAGCGGAACGTTGAGTCTGGACACAAGCTATCTGAATGGACTTTACCTGCAACTGGCGGGCGGAACGCTCACGGGCGGTTTGAACGGGACAACAGGAACGTTCAGCAGCGGGATATCCGCGGCAACAGGCACATTTAGCGGCCTGCTGTCGGCAGCAGGGGCGCAATTGCCTGGGACAGGGACGGCGACGGCGAGCCAAGGCTACAACTCGAACCCGTTTGATTTTCAGGCGTCGGCCTACAACAGCAGCACGCCCGCGGCGGTGACGCAGGATTTCCGGTGGCAGGCGGAGCCGAGCCAAAACGATTCCTCGAGTCCGTCGGCGACCTTGAACTTGCTGTTTGGGTCGAGTGAAACCACGCCCGCGGAGACGGGATTGTCGATTGCAAGCAGCGGGATCATCACATTTGCCAACGGGCAGACTTTCCCGAGCGGAGGCGGCAGCGCCGGCACGGTTACGAGCGTAGGCACGGGGCCGGGCCTGACAGGCGGGCCGATCACCAGCAGTGGAACGATCAGCATTGCCAGTGGGGGCGTTACGAACTCTATGCTGGCGAATTCAGCAACGACAGTGAACGGGCAGGCTTGCGCGCTGGGATCGACCTGCACAGTGGCTCCCAGTGGCACGGCGGGAGGCGCATTGACGGGAAGCTACCCGAATCCCTCGGTGGCGTCCGGAGCCATTACGAACACGATGCTGGCGAATTCGGCGACCACGGTGAACGGGCAAGCCTGTGCATTGGGGTCCACCTGTTCAGTGACGTCGGCACCGAGTGGTACTGCGGGAGGCGCATTGACCGGCAGCTACCCGAATCCTTCAGTGGCTTCCGGAGCCATCAGCAATACGATGCTGGCGAACAATTCGGTGACCGTGATGCCAGGATCGGGATTGTCGGGCGGCGGCACGGTGTCGCTGGGCGGAACAGTTTCGCTGGCCGCTAATTTATCGGGCACGAGCCATGGTGTTGCTTATTTTTCGGGGCCGGCGGCGGTGACATCGACTGCGGCACCCACCAATGGGCAGGTCTTGGTCGGATCCACGGGCAACGCTCCTGCACTTGCAACATTGACGGCGGGGCAAAATGTCACCATCACAAACGGACCGGGATCGATCACGATTGCGGCCTCAGGCGGTGGCGGAGGCGCATCCACGCTGCCATACTTCACCACAGGAGCCGCACGAACCGGGGTGAAACAAGCCACGACCAAGAACGTTGTCAAATTGTGGGGATTTCTCCTGCCCTACAACGTAATTACGACGCAGGTAACGTATGACATAACGGTGACGGACAAGACCGCGGACGATTACGACATTGGTATCTACAACAGTTCCGGGGTTCTGGTGGTGAATCTTGGACCGACCGCTGGAACAAGCTTTGCGCCCGCCACTGGTTTTCATACGCTGGCATGGAGCCAGGGGTCCACCAGCCTCGCGGCGGGCAAATATTATCTTGCTGCGACCACAAATTGCTCGAGTGTTTGCGCTTCACTCGGGGCCGCAAGCGCGAACATAAGCTTCGCGACCAACGTGTCGGCGGGCACAACGACAGGGGGCGGGCTTTTGTCGACTGTGACGCCGCCTTCCGACAATTGGGGTACGGGCGATCAGCCGTCGATGGTGATTCACTGATCGCGATTTGTTTATCGTTATCCATTGACCAATGCGGTCGGTATACGGTTTGGGCCTTCTTGTGGCAGAATGCGAGCGTTGATGTTGGGCGTCAATTAAAGACGCAGCCGAATCTGTGCGCGCGGCGAGGATCAAGCAAGGAGGCTTAACCGCCAGGTGGAGCTCTACCGATGGCTGCCGCCAGAGGCAGCGAAAATTCTCCTCGTTCTGTTTCTGTCATTCTTAATCGGGCTGGAGCGAGAAGAGCACAAACAAGAAGCTGGCTCGTACTCCTTCGGCGGAGTGCGCACCTTCCCGCTGATCGGGCTGATCGGATATACGCTCGCGTTGCTGGCGGGCCCGCAATTGCTTTCGGTCACCATTGGCTTCATGGTGGTGGGCGCATTCCTCCTGCTTTCCTTCTGGCATAAACTCTCGCGGGCCGAGACGGCGGGAGCGACCTCGGAGATGTCGGGCCTGGCGACCTACCTGGTCGGCGCACTCGTCGCCTATGAACATTTGTGGATTGCTACGACTCTTACAGTCGCAGGCCTTCTGCTGCTTGAATTGAAAACGGCGCTGGAAAAGCTGGCGAGCCGAGCCGCGCCGCAAGAAATTCTTACCTTCGCCAAGTTTCTGCTGTTGACTGCCGTGATTCTACCCGCGTTGCCCAATCAACAATTTGGGCGCTTCCACATCAATCCATTCAAAACCTGGCTGGTGGTGGTTGCGGTAAGCACCGTCTCATATGGCAGCTATATATTGCAGAAATTGACCAAACAGCGAGGCGGAGTCGTGCTGGCGGCGTTGCTGGGCGGGGCGTATTCGTCAACAGTCGCGACGGTCGTAATGTCGCGGCGGGCAGCGCGAGAGAATCGGCCGCATCTTTTTGCCGGCAGCATTCTGATCGCGTCGGGTGTCATGTACCTGCGTTTAGCGGGATTACTTGCGCTTTTTAATCGGGCCCTCGCGAAGACGACCGCGCCCGCGTGCCTGGCGTTGGCCGGAGTTGCGATTGCCGTTGGCTTTCTATGGTCGCGGCGGCCCGACAAAATTACTTCGGATGTGAAGCGGGAGTTCGAACCGAACAATCCACTGGAGTTGATGGCGGCGTTTCTCTTTGCGGTCTTTTTCCTGGCCATGCTCGTGGCCACCCAGTTGGCGGTGACCTACCTTGGGCGGGCCGGCGTCAACATTCTGGCGGCAATCATGGGCGTGACGGATGTAGACCCGTTCATCATGGGCATGACGCAGGCGGCGGGAACGCTCACGCCGGTTAAAGTAGCTGCGGTCGCCGTGCTGATCGCGGCGGCGAGCAATAATCTTGTGAAGGGCATTTACTCGTTCAGCCTGGCAGACCGAAAAACCGGTGTTCAGAGCCTGTCGCTACTGGTGGGCTTAACTCTGGCGGGGTTGGTGCCGCTGCTGTGGCTGTGAGTCTCGGAGATCGAAGATTGGCGAATCCGGAAGGTCGTCGAGTCATTTAGAATATATCCATTAGGATATAAACATGGCGCAAGAAGTCAGCTTCGGGCCGTACGTTGACATAGAAGACGGCAAACGTGTCGTCAAGGAACTGGTGTTCGGTGGCGACGGCGTGCCGGATGGCATCGTCATGACGAGGCTGGACGGGATCATCAACTTGGCGCGCAAGAATTCCATCTGGCCGATGACGTTTGGTTTAGCCTGTTGCGCGATTGAGATGATGTCGATGGGCGCTTCGCGCTTCGATATTGCGCGCTTTGGCGCCGAGGTTTTCCGGCCATCGCCGCGGCAATCTGACCTGATGATTATTGCTGGACGCGTCTCGAACAAAATGGCGCCGATCATCCGGCAACTCTATGAGCAGATGCCCGAGCCGAAGTGGGTGATCTCGATGGGCGCCTGCGCGACTTCGGGCGGCGTGTTCCAGAATTACGCGCTCGTGCAGAGTGTGAATCAGGTGATCCCGGTGGATATTTACGTTCCCGGATGCCCGCCCCGTCCTGAGCAGTTGATCTATGCCATCACGCTGCTGCAGGAGAAAATCCAGAAAGAACGCGGCAGCCTGAAAAAGGCGCTAAATCTGGTGCCGGTAGCCGAGTAGCGAACTCTGCTGCTTCAGTGGGGAATCATAAGGATCGCTAGCGACGCTGTTCTCTGCAAATACCCACTTGTAAAGATTCAAAGTCGCTCACTTCTCCTTCGCCAAAAGTAGATCGTCACGATAGATTTCCCGCTCTTTGACAGCCGACCCCAGTACCGGCGGAACCGCTCGCGCTGCCAACACACCACCGTGTCAAGATGAACAACAATTAAGGCTCGCCGCCAGTCTTTCCACAGCACGGAAAGGAAGCTGAGCATAACGCTCGATTCTTCCTGTTAGGTTGTTGAAATGCCATGAGCTCGGCACGATCTAGTCTTGGCGAGCGACAACACAGAATTTTGCGGCCCAGGTTGCCCTGGGCCGCATCGGTTAGCAATCACTGGGCTCGATTACGGCACCGTCACCCCGTACGGGGCGGAGGTGCTGGTAGTGTTGTTGTTGTTGCCTGCGTAGACCGCGGTCAGCGACTGTGACCCGGCATCGGCAGAGACGAACGTTACCGCGCACTTGCCCGCGGCAGCCGTTCCCGTGCAGGTTTCTCCACTACTGGCGGTCACCGTCACGCTACCTACTGGGTTGGTAGCCGTGCCGTTGCTTACCGTGAAGTACACCGTTACTTTCAGCGGGTTCGTACCTGCAACCGTGTTGGTAATGGTGGTGGTTGTGCGGATCAGTTCCGCAGTTGTGGTCTGTTCGAGACTTGCAGCGGCATAGTCAGCGCTCGCTGCCCACTTTGCTTCCACCGTACACGTTCCAGTGCCTGCCTTCATCGTAACCACGCCGCCGCTGACCGAGCATACCGAGGCCGTCGTTGACGTGATTGTCGGAGTCACACTGGTGTTCTCGGTGGTTGACACCGGGAACGTGGACAAGTACACCGCGCTGCCGGGCGCGCCGGTGAACGTCACCGTCGGCGCCAGCTTGGACGCGGTTGTATGGGCTATGGCAGTGGCGGCCTTATAAGTATCATCGGCCGCCCACGACGCCTTCACCGCGCACGACCCGGTACCGCTCAACATCGTCACCGTGTTGCCACTGATCGAACAGACTGTGGCGGGTGTCGCCGTGAAGGTCGGGCTTGTGCTCGCGTTGGTCGTTGCCGTTACCGTGTAAGTGGAGTTCTTGGGAGCGCTGGTGGGAACGGATATGCTCACCGTCGGCGCAATCGCAGCCGCTACGGTCGCCGTCTCAGTGACTTGAGGCGCCGCATAGTAGTTGCTGCTCGACGGTGCGTTCATCATCACCGTACAGGCCTTGCCGACGACGCCGGACGTCATGGTGTACGTCGCGCCTACATTCGTGCAATAGCCAGAGCTGGTGAATCCGACCGATGTCTGAGCGCTCGCCACCACCGTGAAGCTGCTGTGGTTGGTCGCTGTTGCCGGAGCCCGAACAGTGACGTTGATTGTCTGGTTGGCGGGATTGACCGTCTGGCTCACCGAGCCCGAGGCCGTAGTGTGGTTGCTATCGCTCGCCGTGTAGGTAGCCGTCACTGTGTTGCTGCCCGCATTCAGGATCGACGTGGTACAGGTGGCCGTCTCTGGAGAATTACCCGAAACGCCGCTCGCGCTGCAGCCCGTGTTGGCGCTCCACGCTACGGAGCCGTTCAGGTCCTTCGGCCGCTTCGTCGTCTTGCGGCCCTTCACTGCGCCCGTGTCACTGGTGACCGTAGCGGTGAAGGTGATCGAATCACCATAGCTCGACGGATTCAAACCCGACGTCAGGCTCACGCTTGCGCTGCCCACCGCCGGTGCTGCTGTGACATATTCGGAGGCGCTGGTCTGCTGATAGTCGTTATCAGCCGCTTGCGTCGCCGTCACCGTGCAGGTGCCCGATCCGCTGATCATGGTATAGGTTGCGCCTGAGTTCGAGCACACAACACCATCGCTGGTGTAGCTGATCGCGCCCGTGCCCAGACCCGTGGCCGCTACCGTGAAGCTCGATCCGTACTCCGCACTCGCCGGTGCCGGTGCGGTGAAGGTCACGGTGTTGCTGGTCGCGCTCACCGTCTGGCTCACCGAACCCGAGCCCGTCGTGTGGTTGCTGTCGTTCGCCGTGTAAGTCGCGGTGACCGTATCGGTGCCGCCCGGCAGACTCGTCGTCGTACAAGTCGCCGTCTGCGGAGGATTGGCCGAGACCGTGCTCGCGCTGCAGCCCGTGTTTCCGCTCCAGTTCACTGACCCGTTCAGATCGCGTGGCCGCTTGGTCGTTTTGCGCCCCTTCACCGCGCCCGTGTCACTGGTGACCGAGGCTGTGAAAGTTACCGACGCGCCATAGGTGGATGGATTCGTGCCCGAAGTTAACGCCACGCTCACGCCGCCCACCGCCGGTCCTGCCGTGACGTATTCCGATGCGCTGCCAGCGTAGTAGTTGCCATCCGCCGCTTGCGATGCCGTCACCGTGCAGGTGCCCGATCCGCTGATCATGGTGTAGGTCGCGCCCACGTTCGAGCAAACCAAACCATCGCTGGTGTAGGTGATCGCGCCCGTGCCGAGACCCGAAGCCGCTACCGTGAAGCTCGAGCCGTACTCCGCGCTCGCAGGAGCTGGCGTGGTGAACGTGACCGTGTTGGTTGCCGGATTGACGGTCTGGTTGATGGAGCTAGAAGCCGTCGTGTGGTTGCTGTCGCCGGCCGTGTATGTCGCCGTCACCGTATCGGTGCCGCCGCCGCTGCCGGGTAAGATCGACGTGGTACAGGTCGCTGTCTCCGGAGAATTACCCGAGACTGAGCTTGCGCTGCAGCCCGTGTTTCCGCTCCATGCTATGGACCCGTTCAGATCACGTGGCTTCTTGGTAGTTCTGCGTCCCTTCACTGCGCCCGTGTCACTGGTGACCGTAGCGGTGAAGGTGATGGAATCACCGTAGTTGGACGGATTCGAGCCCGACGTCAGGGCTACGCTAACGCTGCCTACCGCCGGTGCCGCCGTCACGAACTCGGAAGCGCTCGCCGTCTGATAGTTGATATCAGCCGCTTGCGTCGCCGTTACCGCGCAGGTGCCCGATCCGCTGATCATGGTGTAGGTTGCGGCCACGTTCGTACACACAACACCATCGCTAGTGTAGGTGATCGCGCCCGTGCCCAGACCCGAGGCCGCTACCGTGAAGCTCGATCCATACTCCGCACTTGCTGGAGCCGGGGTGGTGAACGTTACGGTGTTGGTGGCGGGGTTGACGGTCTGATTGATGGAACCAGAAGCCGTCGTGTGGTTGCTGTCGCTGGCCGTATAGGTCGCCGTCACCGTGTCGGTGCCGACAGCGAGCGTCGACGTCGTGCACGTCGCCGTTTGCGGAGGATTACCCGAGACTGGGCTTGCGCTGCATCCCGTGTTTCCGCTCCAGGCTACTGACCCGTTCAGGTCGCGTGGCCGCTTGGTAGTTCTGCGTCCCTTCACTGCGCCCGTGTCAGAGGTGACCGTAGCGGTGAAGGTGATGGAATCACCGTAGTTGGACGGATTCGAGCCCGACGTCAGGGCTACGCTTACGCTGCCCACTGCCGGTGTCGCCGTGACGCTCTCGGAGGCGCTGCCCGCGGGGTAAATCGAGTCCGCCGCTTGCGTCGCCGTTACCGTGCAAGTGCCCGATCCGCTGATCATGGTGTAGGTCGCGCCCAAGTTCGTACACACAACACCATCGCTGGTGTAGGTGATCGCACCCGTGCCCAGACCCGAGGCCGCTACCGAGAAGCTCGATCCATACTCCGCGTTCGCAGGAGCCGGGGTGGTGAACGTTACGGCGTTGGTGGCCGAATTGACCGTCTGGTTGATGGAGCCATTGGCCGTCGTGTGGTTGCTATCGTTGGCCGTGTAGGTCGCCGTCACCGTGTTGGTGCCGACAGCCAGGGCGGACGTGGTACAGGTCGCCGTCTCCGGAGAATTACCTGAGACTCCGCTCGAGGCGCAGCCCGTGTTCGCGCTCCAGGTCACTGAGCCGTTGAGGTCGCGTGGCCTCTTGGTGGTTCTGCGACCTTTCACTGCGCCCGTGTCACTGGTGACCGTGGCTGTGAAGGTTACCGACTCGCCGACGATCGACGGGTTGGTTCCCGAGGTCAACGCCATGCTCACGCTGCCCTGTGCCGGCTCCGCCGTGACAGATTCCGACGCGCTCGCCGTCTGATAGTTGCTATCAGCCGCTTGCGTCGCCGTGACCGTGCAGGTGCCCGATCCACTGATCATGGTGTAGATTGCGTCCGCGTTGGTGCAGACCACACCATCGCTCAGGTAGGCAATCGCACCCGTGCCCAGACCCGTGGCCACTACCGAGAAGCTCGATCCGTACTCCGCGCTCGCCGGGGGCGGCGTGGTGAACGTTAAGTTATTGTTGGCCAGCGTCGCGCTGACAGAATTCGTCACTGTCGGCGCCGCGGTGTAGCTCGAATTGCCAGCCTGGTTCGCAATCACCGAGCAGGAGCCGGTGCCGCTTGTCATAGTGTAGGTCGCACCTGAGTTCGTGCAAACGCCCGAGCTCGTGTATGTAACCGCCAGGCCTGAGGTCGCTGTGCAGTTCACTGTGAAGGTGCTGTTATACGCAGCGCTTGACGGAACGTTCGAGCAGCTGATCGTCTGCGATTGCTGAGACGGCCCGGTCACGGTGATTGCCGACGAGGTTGCGCTTGGGTACCATGCCACCTGGGTTGCTCCTCCGGGTGGGTATGTTGCAGTACAACAGTTGGTCCCGATCGTATTGCCCGAGTAGACTGCCGTTAACGTGTTGGCGCCGGCTGCGAGCTGCGACGCGCTGAGCGGCATATTGGCCGCGGTCGAGTTGACGCCGGTCGGCAGCAACGTTGCGGTTTCCAGCAACGTTGACCCACTCATGATGTTCACCGTACCGCTTGGCGCACCACCGCCGCCGGGGGTGGCGACGACCGTGACCATTAGAGTGGTCGACTCACCTGGATTGAGACTGGATGCCCCCGAGGTCAGAGTCACGGCCAATGTGTTGCTGGCAATTCCAGTAACTTGGTACGCGCCAATGTTAATCGCCCCGCTCGTCATTCGAGGGTTACCGAGGAAGTCGGTGGCGCCATAGATGGAACTGGGGGAACTGCCATTGGGATCACACCAGCCAATGCTGCACGAGAGGCTTGTGCCGCCGTTATTGACAGCCGGAGAAACAGCGGTAACGTCAAAGTTGTGAGGCGTAGCTGTCAGACTTTCGAAGGCGGGATTCGAGACCGTCGAGTTTCCATCCTCTCCCGCTGTGCTCTGAAAGTTTGCAAAACTCGTGTAGCTCGTCACCTTATCCCAATCGATTGACGTCCCTTTTACGTAACCCGCGGTGGAGTAGTACAGGTTGTAATTGAGCGTTGCCGGCGGGGCCGGGTACGACGTCGAGGTTGCAACAAAGCTGTAAATCCACTCATTGTATGTGCCGGCGTAGACGATGTTGTTTTCGAAGTAATTGTCTTGCGCGCTGCCCACATTGTGCTGGATCTGATATTCGCCAGACTGTTTTTGCGTACTGTTGTTGTACAGAGTGTTGTTGACGAAGACAACGTCAAAACTGCTGCCCACACTGGCCGCATATCCGCCAATGGAGTGGCCGCAAGCACTCGAGTTGTTGATCACGTTGTTGCGCGCCGTAACATACCTGGCGTAGCACGGGGACGTTCCCGTGCCAGGCGTTCCGGTATTGCCTGGACCCGACCACTCTGTGCCATTGCTCAGGCAACTTTTGTGTTCACTCGCCAGCTCGACGCCGTAGTCGACGTTATAGATCCAGTTGTTCTCGACCGTGACATAGGCGCACGAGTCACAGTAGACACCGTCGGCGTCGTAGCTGGTTCCCTCACCCGCATTCGCTATTCCGCTGACGTTATAAATAGTGTTCCCACTAATTTCCCCGTACATAGCCTCGTCGTAGCCTACGGGCCCCACACCCTCGTATCCAATCGCATCAAGGCCGATGTTGTCATCGTCATGAACGATGTTATTGTTCATTTGAAAATACGTTACGTTCCCATCCACATTCACCGTCTCGCTGTTCCCGGTCTTGCAGTTATAGACCTCGTTGCCATTGATGACCAACTGTGTAATGGGAGTCGTCGACGAGCCATAAGCGGCGATGCCGAGAGCGTTGCCATTCTTTTCCGACGTGGTTGTGATGTTGTGCACCAGATTGTTCAGAATCTGGATGCCGGTGCCGTAGCCCGTGATCCAGACGCCAGCCGGAACGGCACTTGAGCTGCTGGTAGTGTAATTGCGGATTTCGAATCCGCTGACGGTGACATAGCTCAAACTGGCCGCCGTCATATTAATGAGACCCTGTGTGCCCGTTGAGCCGCAGCAACTCACGCCGGTCCCGTCGATCACCGCACCCTGTACGGTAATTCCAATGCTGTAGGCCACTCCGGTCTGGGTCCCCGGCGTAGTAGTGACAGTAAGGGACGTAGCTGAATTTACCGCCGAAACCTCATACCCTGATCCGTTGATCGTAATCGAAAATGGCGTTGCCCATCCCGTGGAGAATTGCGCGCCTGATACCCACGTCACGGTATCACCGCTAGTACTTACGGTGCCGGAGAAGGTACTTCCAGGTACGGGACTGGCAACTACGGGATAGCTCTGGAATACAATCGGCTCCGCTGCCGTTCCGGAATTCGTAAAGTTCACAACCTCGTTGTAAACTCCGCCCTCCACGTTCACGGTGGCCCCGGCCATGGCTGTAGACGCCGCGTGCTGAATGGTCAACCAAGGTTGGCTATTCGTGCCGGGATTGCTGTCACTCCCGGTCTTGGAGACGTAGTAGGTGGCCTGCGCCAGAAGCGAGATCGAGGCGAACAAAACCACGACCAGAGAGATAATCCGAAAGGCAGAGAACCGCAGCGAGCAAGAACCTGTGTGGGACGTCATTTTCTATCTCCTTTTTACTTACAGCTTTCCCCACCCCATTCAATGGCCAACATTGTAGCGCGGTTTTATGAATAATTGTCAAATATTTTTATATCTTTCTTATCTGGTGATATTGAATTTCGTTTTATTTCGTTACAGCTCTGCCTCAACGCTGTCAGCGTTTACGACGAAGGCGGGACAAACAAGGAGAATCCCAGAGGTGTGCTTGCCTGACATGGCCATGGGACCGTGAACAACCTTAGGAGTGTGGATTAGCTTCAGAACTGACTCGAAAAATTATCGAGCCAAATGTAAAGAGGCTCCTCGTGCGCGGGCAAGTTTGGGCAGAGAATTTTATGGCCAGACTGTCGGAGCGGCTTGGGAATGCGTGGCACACACGCACGCACGGCTACTGTTTCGCCTTGGTCGCTATCTGACGCTCTGGTGGGGTCATCTGATTCCAGATGGCGGTCAGATCGTGTGTCAGGACCGGGTTGTTCGGGTCTGCTTGCAGCGCCAGCGCAAACCAGCGATAAGAGGTTGGCAGGTCGCGCGGAACGCAGTGGCCGGTGGCATACATCGTGCCAAATGTGCTCCGCGCTTTGGCGCTTTGCTGGGCAGAAGCTGACTTCAGATACTTCACTGCCTCGTCGCAGTTTTCAGCGGCACCCCGTCCATAAAGATAGGCCTCGCCCTTGCGATAATCTGCGTCTCCGCTGCCAGGTGCATTGGACGCGGCTGCGGCTGGCGGTTTCTCCACATGGGTAGGCGCTGCACGGGACGCTCGCACTTCCATGGCAGGCTTCGATGCGGGCTGCTGGGAATGCGTGGACTGGGCTGGAGGCTTGGTATTCGCCGGAGGACGAGGCGAAGGGGGGGCTTCCGGTTTGGTTGTCACTTTTGCGGATGGCTGTGTCGGCGGAGGAGTGGTCGAAGTGGCTGCACCTGGGGGAGCGGTTTCGGGTTGGGCGGTTGAAGCGGATTTCGTAGGCTGAGCCGAAGGTGTAGTTTGCTGGGCCGACGATGTGGTTTGTTGTGAAACAGCTGGCTGCTGCGAGGTCGCGGAACTTGCGGTTGAAGCGGAGGGTTTCGCAACATCCGTTGCCAACGATTGTGCAGTCTGGGTTGATGGGACTTTGTAGTTCTTGTAGGTCCACCACGCGGCGGCGCAAATGGCCGCGAGAAGAGCGAGCAGCACCAACGTTCGCCCCATGCCGGATCTTGGTTCTTCGGGCTCGAGGAGCATTGAACGATCGGAATAAGACGGGCTGGAGTATGACGGGGCGCTCGACTCGCCGACCGAGTCAGAACTCAAGCCCAGCAACGAGGGGCCGGAGATGGTCGCATGGGAAGTTTCGCCCATTGCAAGATGCATGTCAGGCTCGGCGGGACGGGAGGATGCGACAGGTTGGACCTTTGGCGAAAACGGCGCCGCCGAATATGCCGGGGGCACATAGGCCGCCGGTTCGGTCTTTGTTGCCACGGTTGCGGGGCTTCGAGCGTCAAGCGGTGTGCCGCACATTCCGCAGAAACGGAAGGCGGGGGAATTCTCTTCACCGCAATTTGGGCAAATCACGACGGTTTCTCCCAACCCTGATTTTACTTCCTCCGAGGCGGCAGCCGGTATTGGGGCAGCTATTCATATAAGATTCTGCTGCATTCGTTATGAGCGGAGACACAAAGAAAAAAACGAGCGCGAAGGCGCGGCGGTTTGAAGCGGTGCTGGAACGCATGCGCTCGCGGCTGAATTGGGTCATCATTCGTGTGCCTTTCGATGCCGCGAAAGTCTTTGGAGTGCGCGGACAAATCAAGGTCAGGGGCAAAATCAACGGCTTTGAGTTTCGGACCTCGCTGTTTCCGACTGGAACCGGCGGCCACATCTTGCTGGTAAATAAAAAGATGCAGAAGGGAGCGGGTGTCAAGGCGGGGAGCCTGGCGAAGTTCGACCTTGAGTTTGACGTGGAGAAACGCGTGGCGACGATTCCGTCGCCACTGGAGAAAATGCTTGCCGAAGGTCGATCTTTTCGGCGCTGGTACGACCAGCTGAATCACTCCACCCGCAGCGAGATTGCGAAATGGGTGAATGAGCCCAAAAGCGCGGAGGCGCGCGAGCGCCGAGCCGAGCAAATGGCCGAGCGGCTTATGGAAACCATGGAAGCCGAAAGGGATTTGCCGCCGCTGCTGCAGCAAGCTTTTGCGCGAAATCCGAGTGCGAGGGAGGGCTGGGAGAATATGTCAGCGGCTCGCCGAAGGTCTCACCTGCTTGGGATTTTCTACTATCGGACGCCGGAGGGTCGCGCGAATCGACTCGATAAGATGCTTGCCGACGCCACGGCAATTGCAGAGAAGAAGCGTAAAGGCCGGCGGCCTTCGTCGTCGGAATGAAATCTGCCGATCAACCCAACGATGCCCCGAACGAGTGGACGGTGAACGGGTTGATGGCAAACGGGCTGGAAACGGGCCATATTGAGATAAAGATCGTCCTGTCCTCCTAGCCTGCAACATGACGCAAATCACAATCAGACACGTCGGGCATCACATCGGCTCGGCCTCGCCTTGCGAATAATGCACTTAGGGCGGAGAAGCACATACGGCAGCGGCTGAAGATTTGATGGCCCGGAGTGTGCGCGAGCCCGCACGTTTTCGCGGTACAGGACTTTCTAAAGGCTATTGCAGCGTAAGGGAGGAGACATTATGGCGGTGACCAAGCAACAAGCCCTTGACTATCATCTTGGGGCGAGACCGGGGAAGATCGAAGTTTCTCCAACCAAGCCGTGCCGCACGCAGAGAGATCTAAGTCTGGCGTATACGCCAGGAGTGGCGGAGCCGTGCCTGGAAATTCATAAAAATCCGCAGGATGCTTTCAAATATACGGCCAAGGGAAATCTGGTGGCCGTGATCAGTAATGGCACAGCAGTCCTTGGACTCGGAGACATTGGAGCACTGGCAGGCAAGCCGGTAATGGAAGGCAAAGGCGTCCTGTTCAAACGGTTTGCCGACGTCGATGTGTTCGACATTGAACTCGACAGCCACAATCCGGACGAAATAATTAAAGTGTGCCAGCTTTTGGAGCCGACATTCGGCGGGATCAATCTTGAAGACATCAAGGCGCCGGAGTGCTTTTACATTGAAGAAACACTAAAGAAGACGATGAAGATTCCCGTCTTCCACGATGATCAGCACGGCACGGCGATTATTTCTGGAGCGGCGCTGCTGAACGCGCTGGAAGTTGTAGGCAAGAAAATCGACGAAGTGAAAGTCGTATTCAATGGCGCAGGAGCGTCGGGAATTGCCTGCGCTGAGCACTACGTTCGACTGGGCGTAAAGCGCGAAAACATTACGCTGTGTGACACCAAGGGTGTGGTCTACAAAGGGCGCACCGAGGGCATGAACCCATACAAGGAACGGTTTGCCCATGAAACAACCGCGCGCAAGCTGACTGACGTCTTTAAAGGAGCCGACGTGGCGGTGGGATGCTCCGTAAAAGGCGCATTCACACAGGACATGATTCGTTCGATGGCGGAACGTCCGATTGTCTTTGCAATGGCGAATCCCGATCCGGAGATCAGCTACGACGACGCGAAAGCGTGCCGCAGCGACGTGATCATTGCCACAGGACGCTCGGACTATCCAAACCAAGTGAATAATGTGCTCGGATTTCCTTTCATTTTCCGCGGCGCGCTTGACGTGCATGCGACCGCGATCAATGAGGAGATGAAACTCGCTGCAACGCGGGCACTCGCTAACCTGGCTAAGGAAGATGTGCCCGATTCAGTATGCCGCGCTTATGGCGTAGAACGGATGAAGTTCGGGCCGGATTACCTGATTCCGAAACCCTTCGATCCGCGCGTATTGATATGGGAAGCGAGCGCGGTGGCAGAGGCGGCGATCCGTACGGGCGTGGCGCAAACGCCGATTCCCATGGACGAGTATCGGGAGCAACTCGAGTGCAGGCTGGGCAAGGCGCACGAGATCGCGCACATGATGATCCAAAAGGCGCAGACAAGGCCGAAGCACGTTGTGTTCCCGGAGGGCGAACACGAAAAGGTGCTCCGTGCAGCGCACATTCTGGCCGAGGAAAAAATCGCCTTTCCAATCCTGCTGGGTAATCCAGCCACAATTCAGGATATGGCGCTGGAACTGGGCCTGGACATTTCTGAAATTAAGATCGTGGAGCCCACCACCTCCACGTGGCGAGACCGATATATCCAGGAGCTATACCGCTTGCGGCAGCGCCGGGGCGTGACGCTGACTGAAGCCCGCTTCATGATGAAGGATCCCAACATGTTCGGCTCGATGATGGTGCGCCTGGGCGAAGCCGACGCACTGGTCTCCGGGGTCAGCCAACATTTCCCGGATACGATCCGTCCCGCGCTCCAGATTATTGGTACGCGAGAAGGATTACGGCGGGTGTCGGGATGCTATCCGATGATTACGCGTGGGGGGAATCTCTTCCTGCTGGCGGACCCGAGCGTGAATATCGATCCAACGGCAGAGGACCTGGTGGAGATTGCGCTGTGTGCGGCCCAGACGGCGCGTCGTTTCGACCTCACGCCGCGCGTCGCAATGCTCTCATTCTCGACGTTCGGCAGTTCGTCGCATCCGCAGTGCACGAAAGTGCGGAAGGCGGTTGAACTACTGCACAAGGTTGATCCGGCGTTACTGGTTGATGGTGAAATGATGGCGGATGTGGCCGTGTCGGCAGAACTTCTTGAGAAGCATTATCCGTTTAGCCCGCTTAAGGGCGGCGCGAATGTGCTGATCTTCCCGGACCTCACCTCAGCCAACATCGCCTACAAATTGCTGTTGAAGTTGGGCGGGGGAACGACGCTAGGTCCTATTTTGATGGGTATGGCTAAGCCGGTTCATGTGCTGCCGCGTGACGTTGAAGTCGAAGAGATCGTCAATGTGGCGGCCATCGCGGTGGTGGATGCACAGGAAAATGAAGTGCTCTCCTGGCCCGCAGCGCGCAAGGCCATGGAACTGGTCGGAGAGTAAGTTCGGTTTACGTGTTTTGATTCCCTCCGGGCACGGCTTCGGCTGTGCCCTCTTTTTGTTAAGGTTGTGCGGCTTCAGGACAAGCCTTTTGCCGAACCACGGTGGTGTCCTGATTTGCGTTTTCTCACCACGGAGCTACTGAATTCACGGAGAAAAACCCTAAATTTGTAAAACCCAGCAGGTGCGGGTCTTGCAAAGCATTTGGGTTTCTCTGTGCCTCCGTGGTAGAAGACTTGGAATTAGGACAGTACCCAAAACTCTACGCGACTGGCGAGTTGACCGCGGCTATGTTATCCTCGTTAACGTTACGAAAACGATTAGAGACAGGAGTGCTACAGGTTAGTGCTAGCCAGACAGCAAAAGCAAACCGTCGTTGACACGTATCGCACGCACGCAACCGATACAGGCAGCCCCGAAGTTCAAATCGCGCTATTAAGCGAGCGCATCGGTCAACTAACGGATCATTTCAAAGCGCACACGAAAGATCACGGCTCCCGTCGTGGACTTCTGATGATGGTCAGCCGGCGCCGCCGGTTGCTGGACTATCTGAAGAAATACGACTCGGAGCGTTACAAAACCGTGATTACAAAGCTCGGCATCCGTAAGTGAAGAGTGACCGGCCGGAGTGGCCGGTGCGAACTCCTAGAGCTTAGCAAGTGCGTCTTTCCAACCGCGACAGCCTCTGGCATCGCCTTACGCCGCTCGTCTATGCGGATCGGCATGTGCGCCTCGGCGCTCCAGTCCCAATGAAGGGAAGTTCCTATGAAACCTGAACCAATTACTGTTTCCGTCGAAATCGCCGGCGGAAAAACTATCTCCTTTGAAACCGGAAAACTCGCGAAGCAGGCGCACGGCTCGGCCGTGGTGCGGTTGGGAGAAAACACTGTTCTAGCGACAGCTGTGTCTAATCCCGAGCCGCGTACCGGCATCGACTTTTTCCCGCTCACAGTCGACTACCGTGAATACACCTACGCCGGTGGCCGTATTCCGGGTGGATTCATCAAGCGCGAAGGGCGCATGAGCGAACGCGAGGTGCTGACGAGCCGGCAGATTGACCGGCCAATTCGGCCGATGTTTGCCGAAGGCTTCAAATGCGAAACACAGGTTATTGCTTTCGTGCTCTCGGCGGACACTGAGAATGACCCCGACGTGGTCGGCATCAATGCCGCTTCAGCCGCGCTAACAATCTCCGACATTCCTTTCCTGGGCCCAATCGGCGCGGTGCGCGTGGGATTGGTCGATGGACGGTTTATTGCCAATCCGACTTACACCGAAATGCGCGAAGGTCTGTTGAACATCATGGTGGTGGGCACGGCCGACGCGATCATGATGGTCGAATCAGGCGCGAAGGAAGTGAAGGAAGAAACCGTCGTCGACGCGATCGAATTCGCGCACACCGAAATCAAGAAGATCTGCGCCGGCATCGAGGAATTGCGGCGCAAGGCCGGCAAGCCGAAGCGGGCCGTGACACCCCCGGAATTCGACAAGGCGTATCACAAGGATTTGCAGTCGAAGATTGGTACGCGCCTGGCCGATGCGCTGGACACGCAAAAGCACCCGAAGTCGGAAAGCTATGAATTGGTGCGCTCGCTGGAGAAGGAGTTGGTGAGTGCGCTGCCGGAAGATGATGTGGCGGGCCGGGCCAAAGTGAAAGAATATTACGAGATTCTGCGGGAGCGTATTTTCCGCGACCAGGTGATCAAGAAGAAGCGGCGTCCTGACGGCCGCGAATTCGACCAGATCCGTGAAATCTGGATTGAAGTTGGAGTCTTGCCCCGGGCGCACGGCAGCGCCATCTTTACCCGTGGCGAAACGCAAGCATTGGTCACCACAACGCTCGGCACCAGCGACGACATGCAGCGCTTGGAGGGGTTTGAAGGCGAGGCCAAGAAACGTTTCATGCTTCACTATAACTTTCCGCCGTTTTCCGTTGGAGAAGTGGCATTTTTGCGCGGCGCTGGCCGGCGCGAAATCGGTCACGGAGCGCTCGCCGAGCGGGCGGTTTCGGCGGTACTTCCTACCGAAGACAACTGGCCTTACGCGATGCGCGTAGTTTCCGACATTCTGGAATCGAACGGATCGTCGTCGATGGCGACCATTTGCGGAGCTTCGCTCTCGCTGATGGATGCGGGTGTACCGCTCAAGGCGCCTGTAGCGGGCGTGGCGATGGGATTGGTAAAGGAAGGCGATGACTATGCCATTCTGACGGACATCGCGGGCGCGGAAGATCACTATGGCGACATGGACTTTAAAGTCGCTGGAACGAAAGATGGGATCACCGCTCTTCAGATGGACATCAAGGTGGGCGGCATCACAGCGCAAATCATGCGCGAAGCGCTGGCGCAGGCGCAACGGGGCCGGTTGTTCATCCTCGAAAAGATGGGCGAAATCCTGACCGAACAGCGTACTAAGGTTTCGGCGTATGCTCCGCGCATTTACACGCTGCAGATTCCGGTCGATAAGATTCGAGACGTCATCGGGCCCGGCGGCAAAATGATTCGCAGCATCATCGAGCAGACGGGCGTAAAGATCGACGTCGAAGATTCCGGCAAGGTGAATGTCGCATCGAACGATGAAGTCTCGGCCAACAAAGCCTTGCAGATCATCAGGGACCTGACGGCCTCGGCCGAGGTTGGCAAGACTTATCTTGGAAAAGTCAGCCGGCTAGCGGACTTCGGCGCCTTTGTTGAGATTCTGCCGGGCCTCGATGGCTTGCTGCACATCAGTGAAGTCGCGGAGCACCGCATCAAGGACGTTCGCGATGAACTGAAAGAAGGCGACCAGGTGCTGGTGAAAGTGCTGGCCGTTGAAGGCAACCGCATCAAGCTGTCGCGGAAGGCGATTTTAAAAGAACAGCGCGCCAAGATGGGAGGAGCGCCTCCGCCAGTCGAGGGTGAAAGTGATAGCGCGCCCGAAGCGGCGCCGACGCCCCGTGCGGCGGCACCAACTTCCCAGGCAGCGCCAACTGCCGTCATCGAAGGCGGTGCTGAGTTTGATGCCGATGACGAGCCGAACTTCAATCGCGTCGACGCGCCCGTGGCTGCGGAAGCGGGCGGTGGACGTAGTGAAGGATCGCGAGAAGGACGCGGAGCGGGAGGCGGAGGAGATCGGAATCGCCGACGCAGGCCGCGGGGACGCGGGCCCGGCGGTGGTGGCGGCAGTCATGGCGGGCACGGAGGCGGCGGAGGCGGACGGGGAAGGCGCTAGCCGCACATCTGCAAAATGGTTCTAAAAGCGACTCCGTATGCGGGTCGCTTTTTTATGCGGCACTCCCGGAGAGGCGGCTGCGAATCGTGGCGACTAGCTTGGTTGCGGCCTCGCCCGGATCCTGGGCGGCAAAATCTGCGTCCAGGGTCAAGAGGGCGGTATCGGGTTGAACCTCTTCAAGGGCCTTTGTCGTCGAACCCCAATTTAGCCAGTGCATGTTGGCGCCCAGCACGATCAGTTTCGCCTTGGTTGCTTTCAGGAGAATCTTGGCATCGTTCACATTTCCAGTGGTGACCACCTGGTAGCCGGCGCGGCACAGCACTTCTCCCAATAAAGCGCGAACGTCTGCGGAGTCATACACGCAAAGAATGCTGGGCTTCTTTTCACCGGCCTCATCACGATCAGAATGCGCCCCGAGGTACGCGGCCAGAATGGCATCGGCCTCCGTGTCGTAGGTCTTAAAAAGAGGCGCCAGATTCATTAACTCCAGCGTTTTTCGCAGCTGGGTCGTCATAGCACAGAGCTTAAGATCGCTGCCGCTGGCGCGCGCGGTGGAAACGAGGCGTACCAAGGCGCCCAGGCCGCTGCTATCCACAAAGTCAACACGCTCCAACTGCAAGACTACTTCGTGGTGCCGAGCCACAAGTTTCTCCAGCAGGAACTGAAGCGACTGTACTTCGGGACCGGCAACGATTCGGCCACTGCACTGTACTACCATTACGTCTCCAACGGGGCGGCTGTCCAAAGCCAACGGCATGATCTTCTCCTTGGTAAAAGCCTCGATTGGTGATGGGACAAAGTCCTCTCCAGTATAGAAGCGGGAGTGAATATACCACCATTTGCGTTCGTGACCCAGTAGAAAAGCGGTGCGCGTAACGAGCAGGCATCATTGCGAAACGTCAGTGCGCAGATGACTTCATATCCGCCGCAAGAGATCGGTTCTTAGACGATGGCCGCGGATAATGGCCGCGGCTTGAAGGTTAGAAGGAAAGGCGCTTGAATAGACTTTCGGGGATATGCTCAATGGCACCCATGACGTAGCGCCAGATTTTTGGGGTATAGAGTACATCGGGTGCCCGGCGTTCGAGGGCGCAAACAATATCGCGGGCGACGAGCTTGGGCTCCGCGAAACGGGCTGCATTAGGAAGGTGGTCGGTCATGTGAGTTTGGACCGGGCCCGGTTTGATGGTGATTACCTTCACTCCAGCAGGATGAAGCCGGCTGCGTAGACCCTGAAGAAAAAGCGACAACGCGCCTTTTGCCGAGCCATAGACATAATTCGCGCGCCGGCCGCGATCGCCCGCGACAGAGGTGATCGCAGCAATGCATCCAGTGCGGCATTGTTCCAGGTCTGCGGAAAACAGCGTTAGCAGCGCAGCGGCACTGACGTAATTGACGTTTAACTCTGCAAGCAGAACATCCACGGACTCTTGAGACTCTTCTTGCGCGTGCATTACGCCATAGGCAAGCAGGACCGTGTCGTAGTCAGGAGCTGAGCGTCGAACAAAATCAAATACGGCTGCATGGGAATGCACATCTGCCAAGTCTGCCGCAAAAATAGAAACTGCTTTGGCGCCGCGCGCAAGCAGATCGGATTGGAGGGCCGCCAGCCGCTGAGCTGAGCGAGCGACCAAAACGAGTTCGCATCCGACATGCGCAAGTTGACGCTGAACTTCGAGCGCTATGCCGGATGTCGCACCCAGGACAACAACTTTCTTCAAGTTTATGCCGGCCGAGTTCGACTGGCCCTCACTAGGCGTGTTCGAAGGATAAGTCATTGCGCCTCCATAACTCGGCGCCAGAATGAGGAAGACAGCTTCGGATCGATATGCGGCACAAAGCTCCGCCACCGAGGGAACGATGCCTGGAACATGGCAGGACTCATCCGCGCATCCTTGGCCGGGTAAAGCGCGCCGCCGCTGCTCAGGACGATTTCGTCGAGCTCCCGCATGAGTGTAAGTGTCTTCTCCCCGCGCATTGCAAAATCGAGGGCCAGAGTCAGACCGGGGCGCGGGAAAGACATCAGGCCGGCTGGCGGTGCGGTTCCAAACTCTTTTAGAACCCCCAGGAACGATCCCATGCCTGAGCGAGCGATGCGATCCAGGAGTTCTTCAAAGGCGCTTACATTAAAATGCGGAATCACACACTGGTACTGCAGAAACCCATTGTTGCCATAGAGAAGGTTCCACTGTCGAATGGAATCAAGCGGGTAAAAAAACGAATCGTAGCCAACCAGCGCCGACCCTTTCTTTGACGCATGCGCATGGTAATAGGCCGTGTTAAACGCCTTGACTGTGTACCGGTTGAGCACCCAGTCCGGTAGGGCGAACGGGAGCTTCTGCCCGCGTTTTGCAGCAAATTTCTTGCTGTTTTCAGCAGAGTGATTGCCGCGGAAAAAGGTTCCACGCAGCTTCTTTCCCGTAAAACAATCCAGCCATGCGACCGTGTATTCGAAAATGCCATCGCTCTCGCCGCTGAGGTCAATGAAGCCATCTAGAGATTCAAAGGGAATAACTTCGGCGTCGATCCACGGGCCGGCGACGCGACGCAGTTGGAATTCAGCCCATGCGATTACACCAGTGAGGCCGAGGCCGCCGATGGTGGCGCGAAAAAGTTGCGCGTTATTGTCAGGACTGCAAGTGACCAGACCGTCGCTGGAGCGATGAAGACCGACCTGGCGAACATGCGCCCCAAACGTTCCTGCACGGTGATGATTTTTGCCATGCACATCATTGGCAATGGCGCCGCCCACAGTGACAAACTGCGTGCCAGGTGTGACGGGGAGAAACCACCCTTTGGGAAGGAATGTGTCGATGATGTCGGCGAAGCTGACGCCGCTTTCGCATCGCAAAATGCCAGTTGCCTCGTCAAATCCCAGGATCCGATTGAGACGGCGGCAATCTATCAGCTCGCGGTCGGTATTCAGACAAGAGTCGCCATAGCTCCGTCCTAAGCCATACGGGAGGAGTGAACTCGCCGGCGCGGCCTTGAGAATGCCGGGAACCTGGTCGCTCCAGGCTGGCTTGTGAACGGCACTGTGAGTAGCCAAAGGATATCGTCCCCAGGATCCCCAGCGGCTCGTGGGAGTGACTGCAGGCTGTTTACGCGCGACTGAGACAGATTGACCAGGCATTAAAGTGTCGAACCATACGATTTGTTGTTAGCACCGAGTGCGACGTTTTCGTTTCCAAATGCGAGTGGGCTCACCATGTCAACGTGATCATGCTGGCGCCGACTACGAGCAACGCAGCCAGCGCGACGGCGTAGCTGATGCGGTCGCGAATCGCGAGTGTGACCGGATCTTCCCGTAGTTCTCCGCGATGCGCCAAAAGCCAGTTTCGGCTCAGCCAATAGAGAACAATGGGGCACAACAGCAATAAATATTCCGGTGATAGATAAAGTACCCGGACCTCCGGGCTGTGCACATAAAGACTGAGAATCACTACCGCGGAAAACGCGCTGCCAATTCCGAGCGAAAGCAGCAACTCGCGATCTTCAACGCGATAACCGCGTCCGGAGTTCCCGGAAGTGACCAGATTATTTGCGTGCAACAACTCTGAATAACGCTTCGCCATGGCTAAGCTCAAAAAGAAGAATAGTGAAAAAGCCAGGAACCATTGCGACAACGGCGTTGACGAAATAAGGGCGCCAGCCAGAATACGGATGCTGTAAAAACTCGAGAGTACGAACACATCGAGTAGAACAATCTTCTTTAGATACAGGGAATAGAGCATGGTCAGCGCGGCGTATCCAACGAGCGCCATTCCAAATTGCAGGTCGAGCCAGAAACCAATCCCTAACGCTCCGGAGAGAAGAATGAATGAGGCGACGAAACCTTCGGGAATGGAAATAGCTCCCGAGGCGAACGGACGCATCTTCTTCCAGGGATGTTCGCGATCGGAGTGCAGGTCCAACAAATCATTCAAAATATAAAGCCCGGACGCACACAGGCCGAAGAGCAGGAAACCTACCGCGGTATTGATTACGGGGCCAACCGCCAGATTGTGGGACAGGACAAGAGGCAAAAACAACAGCAGATTTTTGGCCCAGTGATGACCGCGAAGAGCCTCCAACCATGTGCGCCATGACGCCGCTTCCGTAAGAATGTGCGCCCTGAGTTCGGTCACGGAAGATGCTTGCGCAGCACGCGCCGACGAACCCACAACGTAAGCCCCACTCGCCCGCCGCCAGACACTTATGTCCGCGGCGGAATCCCCGAGATATTCAAAACCTGAAGCGGAAAAACGCTTAGCGAGAAAAGCTGCCTTAGTCGAACCCTTCAGGTTCAAACTGCCGTCGCTCCCGTGAACTTCGTCAAACAACCCCAGGTGGCGGGCAACCTGCTCAGCCAATTCGCGATCGGCGGCTGTGACTAAGGCAATGCGCCGTCCTGTAGATCGCTCTTGCCGAAGCAGATTGAGGACCGGCTCACGGTACGGGAACCGCGCGGGGTCGAGCTGAACATAAGAAGCAAGCTGCCGCTTCAAATAGCTGCGGCCACGCATAAGCCAGAACGGCAGGGCCAGTAACAACACGGGGTGGACTTTGAGAACGGCTAAGACACACTCCCAAAGCAGGTTGCCATGGATCAGCGTGCCATCGAGATCGACGCACAAGACAGGCTGCGCTCCTCGGGCAAATTGTGTCCCTGTGGCCGATCCCATGTAAGCAATGGTCGCAAAGGAGACCACGAAATAGACGGAAGAAGTAGGACACCTAGGTAACGTGGGTAACATGCGCGGCGGTGAAGGCCGAGATACTATGAGCCAAACAAGAAAGGCCTTTCACGCAAAGACGTTACTTAAGTGCAGGTATGCGGGTGCCATCCATAATGTCGACCGAGGCAACGATGAATCAGGAGCCAGAGCTGCTAGAGACAGCAGCCAAACATCTTCGACGTCCGAGCTTAATGGTTCTGGTTCTGGGACTAAGCACGCTGGTGCTTTATAGTGGTGCACTTTTCTTTGATTTTGTCTGGGACGATTGGCCGCAGATCGTGAACAGCCCCATCGTACGTAGTTGGCATAACGTGCCACGAGCTTTTGGCACAGACCTCTGGTATCACGTAGCGCGGCATCAGGTTTATTACCGGCCGTTATTTGTGGTTTGGTCGATCCTTAATTATTCGCTGTTTCGACTGCGACCTTTTGGGTGGCATTTCGCTGCAATCCTGGCACACGTGGCCGCGGTGGCTACCGTGTTTTGGCTCGCCAGAAAGCTAAGGTTGGAATACTGGACGGCCGCGGTGGCGGCGCTAATTTTTGCCTTGCACCCTGTTCACATCGAGCCGGTGGTGTGGATCTCTGCGGCGTCGGACACAATGGTCACTGTGTTTGTGGCGTTGGCGTTTATTTTCTTCCTGGAGGCAAGGGAGCGCTCGCACAAAACAGGGTGGATTTGGACAATTGCCTCGTGCGGCTTACTGGCATGTGCCCTGCTAACAAAAGAAATGGCGATTACATTCTTCGTTCTCGTCGCGATCTATGCCTGGCTTCAGCCGAAGATTCAGAGCGCGGACTTCGTGGCTAGGACTGTGGGCGCGACACGGGAAGCGGTTCCGTATGTGATTGTCACTGTGGCCTACATGTTGCTGCGGAAGCACGCTTTGTTGCATTCCGCCGGGCAGTTTGATCCCGGTCACGGGGCCTTCGCGGTTTTGCGCACACTGCCTCGGGTCCTAACTTTCTATCTCCAAAAGCTGGTCTGGCCATCCGGCCTGACTGGCATTTATTACATGACTTATGTTGAGACGATCAACGTCAAGCAGGTGATCCTGCCCGTCTTAGGACTGGCGGCAGCAGTTGCTGGTTTGTGGTACTGGAACCGAAGGGAAGGCAATTCCACGGTGGCCTTCGCGGGCTGGTGGTTCCTAATCGGACTGGCGCCTGCTTTATATCTTCGAAACTTTGGCAATGGCGATCTGGTACGCGATCGCTATGTGTACTTGCCATCCATAGGGTTCGCCATCCTGGCGGCGATCGCTCTGCGGCATCTGCCGGCCATTGGCAGTTGGAGTGGCCGCGCCGTGCAGGCATGTGCCGTCTTGCTCCTCTGCAGTGTGTATGTCCTGGCCTCGCTCCCGCAGCAGGTGTACTGGGCAAGCGATCTGCTGCTTCTGGATCGCGGCCACAAACTCTATCCAGAAAATCCGTTTACGACAGCGTGGCTTGCCTCGGAGTTTAGCCGGCGCGGCGCGAACGATCATGCGATCGAATTGGCGAGAGAAGCAGCGATTAAGCACCCAGAGTATCCATACGGAGCGCTTTCGTTGGCTGAGGCGTATATACGCGCTGGGCACTTCGATGAAGGAAAACTCTGGCTACAGAAGGTAAGTCCTGAATATACGCAGTCAGAAACAGGCATGGCAGCCTTTGCCGGGCTATATGGAAGGATGGGTGACTTCAAGAAAGCCTTCGCCCTGTGCTCGGACGTCCTGGCTAAGGAGCCCGACCTTTACTCCGCGAACTATAACTGCGGCAACGTGCATTTGATGGATGCGCAATATCGCGAAGCAGAGACATTACTAACTCGCGCAGTTAGCTTAGCACCGGACGAACCGGGGCCGCGGCACTATTTAGGTCGCGCCCTTCTGGAGGACGGGCGAACTCAGGATGCTGAGGCGTATTTACGGCAGGCAGCGGCCATGGATCCGAAGGTATGGGACTACCACTATTGGCTGGGTATTTCTCTCCAGAAGCGCGGCGACCTGGCCGCTGCACGGCGCGAGTATGAGCATGCGTTGGGGCTAAACCCCGAAAGCGCCGAAGCAAAAGCACGGTTGGCAGCACTGGAGACTAAGTGAGCCATCACACAGACATCGGGTCCAATACACATGTCGGCCTCGGGCCGGTCCGGCAGAAACTTGAAGTCGATGTTCGACTCCAGGAAACCGGGAGGAAACCGTCGTCACCGCAGGATCGGGTGGCTTGTTGGGCAGTGCTGGGAGTGGTGGTGCTGCTCGCCGGCACGTATGTCGGCCTTCTCTTACGCAACGGATGGGTACCGGCCGACGAAGGAATACTTGGGCAGAGCGCCTTGCGGGTGCTCAATGGCCAACTCCCGCATCGCGACTTTACCGAGATCTATACCGGCGGCCTCAGCATGCTTCATGCCGTTGCCTTTCGTGTTTTCGGCGTGAACCTTGTATCGATGCGCTACTGCGTCTTTCTATTTTTCCTGGCGTGGCTGCCAGCCGTTTACTTCGTTGCCCTCCGGTTCACGTCCGCACCTTCTGCCGGACTGATCACACTTGCGACCGTATCGTGGAGTTTCCCGAATTATCCAGCGGCGATGCCCTCTTGGTACAACCTCTTTTTTGCAACGTTTGGAGCCGCTGCGTCGCTGCGTTACCTGGAAGTGCGCAAGTGGCGCTGGCTATTTCTGGCGGGAGTTTGCGGTGGCGTCTCTGTACTGATCAAGGTAATCGGACTGTATTACATTGCCGGTATGTTGCTCTTTCTACTGTTCCTAGAGCAGAGCGATGAAGTTGCGCCAGAGACCTCTGGTCAAAACATCGCGGGTTCGAAGGCGATGCCATATAAGACGTTCCGTAACAGTTCGCTTCTTTTATTCCTTGCGACGGTCGTCTATTTCTTCCATAAGCGATTGGGCCCGGGCGAGATCTACGAGTTCGTACTTCCTGCAGCAACGTTAGTCACATTGGTTCTACTGTATGAGCGACAAATTCAGTCTGCTGGATCGTCTGCAAGATTCCGAAAACTACTAGCACTGATCTTCCCGTTCGTTGCTGGCCTCGTGGTGCCGGGCGTCTTGTTTCTCCTACCTTACGTGCTGTCGGGGACGACAGGGAGGCTATTGTCCGGCATTGTGGCGAGCGTCGCGTCGCGGTCGGTTGGACTGGGAGTAATTCGCCCGCTCGGAATTGACAAGGCCGCATTTGCACTGGCATTGGTGGCGCTTGTCGCTGGAGCCATCTATTTGCGGGAGTTTCAAGGAAAGGTTATCGGTGCCTGCATTGGACTGAGTTTGGGGGTACTGCTGTTGTCGAAGTCCCAGTTCGTGGTCTCTGGAGTATGGAGTTCGGCCGCGTTGCTCACTCCATTGGTTGTCTTGACGGGCCTGGTAAGTGTGTTGGTGCAGTCAAGGAACGGCCTACCGACGATTCTCCAGCAGCAACGAATCGTTTTGCTTATTTCTTTGGCCGGCTTGTGTAGTTTTGTCCAGTATCCGTTTGCCGCCCCTATCTATCTGTGTTACTCCCTGCCATTGACCTTGCTGGCCGCGGTCGCGATTGTCGCCACCGCCAAGAGGCACTCTGGCACGTTGGTGCTTGCATCGGCAGTGGGATTTTACTTCTTGTTTGGAGTATTCACGCTGGTGCCCGATTACATTTACGAGTTGACCCATAAAGTCGGGCCGCTGAAGGAACTTCGCCTTGAACGGGCGCGAGGACTGCGCGTCGAGTTTGCACCTGAGGTAGAAGCGTTTGTTGGTTTTCTGCATCAACATTCGCCCAACGGGTTGTTGTATGCCGGAAACGACTGTCCGGAGTTCTACTTCCTTACCGGGCTGAGAAATATTACACGTGACGATGATACGGCGGATGTGGGAGAAGTACTGAAAGCGCTGCAATCGAGCGATGTGAAAATCGTCGTTATTAATGAGGGCCCATATTTTCCTGGTGCGCGGATGAGTCCAGAAGTAAGGTCTGCAATCATGCGCACTTTCCCTCAAAGCCAATTGTTTGGAATATTCCGCGTGTTCTGGCGACCGTAATAAGGTGAAGGAACGTTGGCGGGGGCGGCGGCGGACACTCCCCCAGGACGATCGTCGAGGTAACAACTGCATTACAGGAGAAGGTCGTGGTCGAGGCGAAGCGCCCAGCAGGGATGTTTGATCTCGAAGTTAAGGTGAAGAAATATCCGCGGTTAGAGTGGCTCATTCCAATGCTGCTCTGTGCGATCCTTTGGGGAGAATTACTCGCAAGCAGTCGCCAACTCTCTCAAACCGCAGATGAAGCGCTGCACCTTTATGCCGGCTATCGCTACCTGAAGTGTGGCGACCTGATCGTCAGTCCCGAACATCCGCCGCTCGCCAAGATGATCGCGGCGGTTCCCTTGCTCCCCATGAACTTTGCCGTGAATTGCGCGCTCTTCAAGGACGTACCTTTCGTGCAGGTCGCCGAGGACCAGGGGTTCGCGAGTTTGGCTTGGCTGTACCGTCAGGACTGGCCCACGGCCTTGGCCCGCGCCCGCGCAGCGATTTCCATTTTTGCGCTTGGGCTCTGCGTTCTAGTCTGGATCGTCGCGCGACGGATGTTCGGCTTTGCCGCCGCAATCGTCGCAGTTCTTCTGCTGATCTTTGAGCCCACCGTGTTGTCGTATGGAGCGCTGGTCATGACCGACATCCCGGTCACTTGTATGCTCTTGCTTGCCGTATTTGGATCTTACCTGTGGGTCAAGAGCCATACGGCGTGGTCTCTTCTACTAACCGGCGTGGCGGCAGGTCTTACGCTGCTGACGAAGGCATCTGGAGTGGTTGTTGTCCCCATTCTCTGTGCATTGGCGATCGCGGATGCGCTCACCCAACCAGACAGTGGCTGGTCGAGATGGCGCCAAGCACTTCGCAATCTGCTTGCTGTGGCAATAATCTGTGTCCTCGCATTCGGGGTCTTGTGGGTGGGCTATGGTCTCCGTTTCGCCAAATATCCTGGCGGGCCGGCGATTCTTGAACAGCGAGCCCTTACGGGCTCTTTCGGCGAGCGCGCGGTATATAAGTTGGAAGATTTTCGCTTGTTGCCGCAAGCCTACCTTGAGGGATTTGCCGCTGCAATGTTTCTCTCAAAAGATGGCTCCTCGGTGACTTTTGCCGCTGGCCGTGTATATGAGCATGCCCCGTGGTTTGCGACCCCGTTCAACCTTCTGGTTCGCAGCACCGGGGCGATGCTGGCGATGCTTGCGCTCGCCATGCTTGGATGGCCTGCTATGTTCCGGTGGCGACGGCGGGAAAGCTGGTTTCTTCTAGTGCCAGCGGCTGTGTATATGCTGGTCTGCCTCCATGCCAGCCCTAATGTTCAGATCCGCTATCTATTACCCCTGTTCCCCTTCTTGCTTATCGCGGTTGCGGCCGGATGCATCGCCTTATTCGAAAGGGCCCGCTGGGCACGCTACGTGCTGCCTTGCCTCATCGCCTTGCACGCGGCATCGTCATTGCACGCATATCCCAACTATCTTTCCTATGCGAACGACTTATGGGGCGGACCTGAGCAGGCGTATAAGTATGCGCCTTGGGTCGACATCGGACAGGCGTATCCCCAGGCACGGGCTTATCTTGCGGAGCACCCTGCTCAGAATTGCTGGTTTGTTACTTTCTGGCAGTGGGACCCAAAAATGTATGGCGTGCCTTGCCAATCCTCCGGGCTATACTTGGCCCACGAGATGCCGTCTCACGTGCACGGCACGGTTATCGTCAGTAGCACACTCCTTACCCACATGGGAATTGCAGAGGGCGAGATTGCGGCAGCATTCAAGAATGCGACCCCCAAGGACCGCATTGGAGGCAGTGCCTTGCTGGTTTACGAGGGCGACTTTGATACGAGCCTGAACGCCGCCGCCGGCGAAAGCAATCTTGCCATGCGCGCCGTCGCAGGAGACCTGCCGGCTGCCCGGGAACACGCCAGGAAAGCCGCTGCTGTCGCACCAAAAAGTCCATTGGTGCATGTTGTCCTCTGCAGATTGTTGGAGTCAACCGAGCCAGGCGAAGCCTTGAGGGAATGCTCTATCGCGCGAGACTTGCTACTGGCCGATCCTCTTCCACAGGAACGAAGCCGGGTGATGTACTTGAAGTCAGTTGAAAGCTCGATTCAGACTCTGCGGGCCAGCAACAGGGAGTCCGATGAGCGTGGGCCTGCCAGGGTACGGTCCACCGCCAATCCCGTTCGTTAGCTCGAAATGCCCCGTCAGGACGCTATAGGTGCGGCAGAAGCCGCGGACCGGGCATAGTCCTCGCATGGCAAGTAGTGAGCAGGAAAGATTGACGAGTGTTCGCCGAACACACTTATCCTAACGATATGGTCTTAATGAGATCGTCTTAGTGTCGGGTGTAAGTGAAGCCCGTCAGCGCCCTGCAACTGCTCCTGACACCGAGGAAGTGTGCGGAGCAGCTACGCTCAGTTCACCCTCGAAGTTCAGCCGTTCCCGTTCCACGACTAGCGGACGATTGTGCACCTGCGTGTGAATGTTCCCGATGTACTCGCCTAATATCCCCATGAAGAGAAGCTGCAGGAATCCCAGAAAGAACATTCCAATCACGATCGGCGCAATGCCCACCGTGAAATTTCGCCAAAACAGCAGCTTATATGCGAAATAAATGGTTCCTCCCAACAAAGACACCAAGGAGCCGGCGAATCCTGCAAAAGTCACGAGCCGCAGAGGAACCTTCGACAGCTTTGTGATCCCAAGCATCGCGAGGTCATATAGGGTGTAAAAGTTGTTCTTCGTCTTGCCACTCTTACGGCGCTGCTGCTCATACAATATTTCAGAGTGCGGAAGGCCGATTTCCGCGATCATGCCACGGAAATAGGGGTAGGGATCGCCAAAACTTCGAACCATTTCGATTACCTTGCGGTCATAAAGGCCGAAACCCGTAAAGTTTTCATAGGTCTCAATCCCATCGGCCAGGCGGTTTACAAGCCGGTAGAACAATTTGCGCACCAGAAACATGAGTGCTGCTTCCTTGCTCTTATGCTTCACCGCAATGACGATCGGAATTCCTTTCTCCCATTCCTCGATCAGTTGTTCGAGCACCTCGGGAGGATCCTGTAGATCGGACATGAGAACAATGATGGCGTCGCCGCGCGCCTGAAACATGGCATGCATAGGAGAGCGAATGTGTCCGAAGTTGCGCGCGTTGCGGATGACCTTAACGTTCGAGTCGACGGCCGCGATCTCTCTGAGAACAGCATAGGTCCCGTCGTGAGATGCGTTGTCGATGAATATGTGCTCGTAGCGATAGCGCGCCAGCTTGTGCATTACTCCGCGCGCACGCTCGTAGACCTCGCGAACATTGCCTTCTTCGTTGTAGCACGGCGTAACGATGCTGATAGATTTCATGCAGTCGCTCTCGTTCACTTACCACCCGCCTTAGCAGCCAGCGCTGCCGGTTGCGGGGCCAGACCGCGGTGATAAATAAGTTCTCTGAGTGACGGAATGTGTGCGTACGGACTATCGATGGTGTCGATCATGATTGGCCGATCCTGCGGCACGGCCGTGCGGATGACTTCGCCCCGCATCAATTCACGGCAAGAGATTTGCCCCTGCTGGAGCGGGATTGCAAGATAGACGTCATCATCCTGCAACACATGGCCAACGGGCAGATCTCGCTTGGCGTAAACGCCCCGCACCAGGGAATCCAAATAGGAAATTTCCTTTGGCGGAGGAAGACGTTTTTGTGTACCTGGCGCACCGCACATCCGCTTCGCCCTCTGAAATGCCTTGAACCAGGTGTCAACCTGTTCTGGCAGGGAACAGTACGGTGAAACGGTTACGCCCTCGGTCTGGACGTCGATGTGTCGTTCAAAAGTGCGCGCGCCTTTGGCGTACGCCATCAGCATCGAAGATGTCCAGTCGTGATACTCGTGCGTCGACAAACCGATGGTGTGATTCGGATACCTGTGCCGCAGAAAGTCCAGCTGGTTCAGTTCAATCTCCGAATCTTCCGCGGGATAGAGAGAGACACAATGATTAATTGCCAATGGGATATGGCGGTTGGAAAAGAACGTAACCAGGTCATCGATATCTTTGAGTGACGAGCCCCCGGTTGAGACAATGATTGGCTTCTTCGTCTTGGCAATCTTCTCGATCAAGATCCAATCGTTGCAATCGGAGCTGGCGATCTTAAGAATTGGAATCCCAAGTTCGCAACAGAAGTCGACCGAACTCTCGTCAAATGGAGTCGCCATCGGTATGCAACTTGCCTCGCGAATTGCGCGCACCAGGATGGCAAAATCTTCAGGCAGCAGGCGTGTGTCGATCGTCTTTTTGATGTAACGGATATCGGAACGATTGCGAAAGTCCTTATGGACAAAACTATCAACGTCTCGTAACTGTAGCTTGATGGCAGCGCGCACATTGTTGAACCGCACCACTTGTGCATAGTCGTTGACGATCTTCAGGCCTCGCTGGAGGTCGCCTAAGTGGTTGTTCGCCAATTCGAGAACAAATAACTCATCAAAGATGTCATTGCTGGTCATAGTGTGGTAGCTCGCTAGTACGTATAAGTCGTTCGAACACCCGTCTTAACTCGTATGATACTGTCCCTATTCCTTGATCACATTGTCCATTAGTTCACTCTCCTCCAGGAATGGGTACATGTCCTCTAGATTGGGTGAAACGATGCGGCCATCGGGAAGCTCTTTGGCTTTGGAGCGCGGCTCGAATTCCTGGCTGGGGTCGAGCACGACGTCGATAAGCGCAGGGCCGTCCGCTTGGAGTGCTTTCTCGACATGACAGAAATCCGACTCGCGGTCGACACGGATTGCAGGAATTCCGTATGCAGACGCGATTTTGGCCATGTCTGGAAAGGAGACGCCACTCGCTTTGCTCTCACCGGTCATCCGGCGGAAAAAACTTCCCTGGGTCATGCGCATGGAGACATAGCCTGCGTTGTTCAGGACGAAGATCTTGATGGGTAGGTGGTGGTGAACGACCGTCTGAAGTTCCTGAATGTTCATTTGAATGCTGCCGTCTCCGGCAAGACAAATAACCCGCTGGCCTGGCCGGGCGAAAGCCGCGCCAATGGCGGCGGGCAAGTCATATCCCATTGAGGCAGATCCGGAGTTGGAGATCAGGCGTTGCGCGCTTCTTAAGCGCAGCGTCTGGAAGGGAACAATGCACGATGTCGCGTTGCCACAAACAATGGCGTCGTCTTCGGCGAGCATTGCCGATAGCCTGTCGATAAAGTAATAAGGATTAAGAGGCGGACCGGGCTGACGCTGGTGATTCTGGACAGCCGGATAGCGCTGTAAGCGCTCGCGGCACCAGGCGAGCCAACGATCATGGCGTCCGCGACGATAGCCAGCACGGTCACACTCCTGCAGCATATCGTGGAGAAAGAGCCTGAGATCGCATTGGACGGCCATGTCGGGACGCACCGTCGGTTTGTGAAATTCGGCGGAGTCGATGTCAACTTGAATCTTGAATGCTCCACGAGCAAACGAATGCCAGTTGTAACTGGTTTGCCGGATAGTGAGCCGCGATCCCAGAATAAGAAGTAAGTCGGCGCTCTGCACCGTGAAGTTTCCTGCCCGGTCTCCGATTGTTCCCTGGCGTCCGCAGAAGAGTGGATCGTCGGAAGCTATAAGGTCATGCGTCCATGCCGTAGTTACAGGGATTCCTAGGTGGTGAACGAGTTCCTGGAATTCGCCGACAGCCCCAGCGGCCCGCACGCCAGTCCCCGCAAGAATTACCGGGCGATTTGACGCTTGTATTCGGCCCAGAATGTCGCGGCACTGCGACGAGATCAGCGAATGGTCAAAATGCACTGCGTCTTCGGCGGGATCATAAGCCCGAAGGGCAGCTGGATCGATCGATGTGGCTTGCACGTCCACGGGGATATCAAGCCAGCAAGGTCCGGGGCGTCCGCCTTGCGCCAGGTGCCACGCACGCTCGAGGTGATAGCGGATCGAGAGCGGGTCGTCGATGAAAGCTGAATATTTGGTGATCGGCGCTGCCAGTGCGAGGATATCGGCTTCCTGATCGCCAAGCTGGCGGAGGCCCGAAATATGCATCGAGCGCATGCAGGTTTCCCGCTTCACCTGCCCGGAAATCACCAGCATGGGAACAGAATCGGTCCAAGCCCCAAATACTCCGTTCAGGGCGTTGATGCCACCGGGGCCCGTAGTGACGTTGACTACACCCGGCCGGCCGGCAATTCGCGCATAGGCCTCGGCTGCCATCGCGGAGGCCTGTTCATGGTGATTGCAAACATACTGGAGCCGCGTTTCCTTGCCGATCGAATCGTTAAGGTGCATAGCGCCGCCGCCGGCGACGAGGAAGATATGGCGAACGCCCCATTCCGCCAGTTGCTGCGCGATGTAGTCGGAGAGCTTCATGGAGTTCAGACCCTTGCCTTCAGGGACGGTGGAGTTTCCACGTTCTGCCGTTCGCCAGCAAACGAAGTTCTATGCATGTTGCTCCCGAACGGAAATTGCCTCAGGCAAAGTTTGGCCCCTTTTCGACGCGAACCAGTCGTAAGTTCGGCGGATGGCCTCACGTAAAGGAACCTCGGCCGAAAGTTTCAGCTCTTCTCGCGCGCGAGCAGTCGACGGCACGTAAGCATGAACAGGAGCACTGGGGGTTGGGGAAGAGGCGATTTGGACGCCGATTTCCTGCGGGGCGATAGCGGCCACTTGCCGAGCAATCGCCGCAACGTTTAGCGCATCCTCGGAGCCGACGTTGTAGGCGCAGCCAGATTGCCCTTTGAAAAGAATCGTCCAAAGCCACACAGCGAGGTCCGAGGCATGGAGATAGGATCGTATCGCCGAGCCGTCACTATTCACGTGTATCTGCCTTCCCTGAAGCGCGTCGGAAATGAAATTGCCGATGGCAAAATGCGCGTCAAGCGGCATGTAAGGTCCGACAAAGGCAAAACACCGCGCTACGGTTGTGGTCATGCGCGGCGAAGCAGCGAGCGTGCACAGCATTTCGGCCGCGCGCTTGCCTTCCGCATAAGCCGAGGCTCGGTTCAGAGGATCCGGGCCGCCGGGAAACGACTCGCCAACATGGATCAGGTCGGCCGGCAGCGTTCCATAAACCGCGCCCGAACTGACGAACAGAAGCCTGCTCGCGGAGTTAGCAGATGCGAACTCAAGAACGCGCCGTGTGCCCTCGACAATGGTGTCGAACATGACGAGCGGCATTTCGCTGTTGAGCTGAGCGCTGGCCTCAGTTGCGGCGTGAATCACGTGGGAAAACGCGCCCTTGGGAAAATCACCATGGCGAACGTCAGCGGCGTGCAGCGTAATAGATGGGTTCGCGGCCAGGTGCGGCGCCTTTTGTATCAGCTTTTCGGCATGCCGCGCCAGAGCCACCGCATGTGCATTCAGGTGCAGCCGCTCATTGGCCCAAGCGAAGCTTTCCAGCAGCCAACACCCGAAAAAGCCCGTGGCGCCGGTGACAAGAATGCGTTCGCCCCTCAGCTCGCGCCAAAGGGATTCTGTGCGGACGAGGATATTGTCAAGATCGTTGGCGAGCAGATTCGGCATTGGGTCACTTGGTGGCAAGAACCAGTTGTTTTGCGAACACGGCGGTGATGGTTTCGATCAAGTAGTCAATCATTTCGTCGTTCAGGCCCGGATAGACCCCAACGAAGAATGTGTTGCGCATGATCCGGTCAGATTCAGCCAGCGTGCCGGGAATGCGGTGCTCGATCCCCTTGAAGCCCGGCTGTCGCAGGATGTTGCCCCCGAAAACAAGGCGGGTTTCGATGTTGGCAGCTTCGAGATGCTCGGTGATGGCTTTGCGATCAACGCCCTCACTAACGGTGATGGGGAAGCCGAAGGGCGAAGGATTGGCGCGCGGGTCGATCTTTGGAAGAGTGACCTTGCCTTCGAGCGGCTGCAAACCGGCATAAAGGCGATGAAAATTGCGGCGGCGCGCTTCGACAAACTGCGGCACCTTAGCCAGCTGTGCAATTCCAATGGCCGCCTGTAAGTCGGTGGGCTTCAGATTAAAGCCGAGGTTTGAGTAAACATATTTATGATCGTAACCTTTCGGTAAGTCGCCGAGTTCCCAGCCGAAGCGCTTACCGCACGTGTTGTTCTTGCCGGGATCGCACCAGCAATCGCGGCCCCAGTCGCGAATCGAGCGGGCTGTTTTCTTCAAACGCGGGTGGTTGATTACTACGCCGCCGCCCTCCCCCATCGTCATCTGGTGGGCAGGGTAGAAGCTCAGAGACGCCATGTCGCCGAAAGTGCCGGCAAGTTTGCCATCGAACGTCGCGCCGAGAGCGTCGCAAGTATCTTCCAGTAGCCAAAGGTTATGTCGCTGCGCGATGTCCGTGATCACGTCCATCGCGCCGGGATTGCCGAGTGTGTGGGGCAATAGTATGGCGCGGGTGCGTGGACCAATCGCCGCTTCAATAAGTCGCGGATTGAGATTGTAAGTTCCCACCTCGCAATCGACGAAAACTGGAACCAGGCGGTTTTGAACGATTGGTGTCAGCGTAGTCGGGAAAGTCACCGCAGGAGTGATGACTTCATCGCCCGGATGGAGCCTCGGTTTGCCGGTGTCGCCGATGAGGCGATCGAGTTCGGGCGAACAAAGCGTGGCAATCATCAACAAGTTGGCGGAAGACCCGGAGTTTACCAGCACGAAATCGCTGGAGCCGAAGAATGCCTGCATCGCCGATTCGAGGCGTTCGCCATAGGGACCCAATGTGAGCCAGAAGTCGAGCGCGGAGGCAACCAGGGTCACCATCTCCCGCTCGTCAAAAACACGGCCGGAATAGTTGATGCGGCTCTTGCCCGGGATAAATTGCTTCGGCTGATGTGCGGCCGTGTAGTACTCGCCCACCAGGGCGAGAATGCGACCGCGCAGTTCCGTTACATTGTCAGTTGCCATGAGCCGCTCTCCTCTTTTCAAAATGCTTGCCGATCGGTACACGGGTCACGCTTCCGGGAATTGCGACGTCACGGAGAGCGTTGCGGCCATCAATCAGAATCGAGCGGCGCATGGTTCGCGAAACTTCCGTCCAATCCAGATTGGCGAACTCCGGCCAGGCCGTAACCAAAATCGCAGCATCGGCACCCGTGAGCGCTTCCTGGACCGACCCACATACGGGCGCGTTTGCTATGGAAGTAACAAGCGGGTCATAAGTTCTGACAAGCGCGCCTTTCCGTTGCAATTCGTTGATGACGGCGATTGCGGGCGAGTCCCGATAGTCGTCAGTGCCGGGCTTGAACGCCAGGCCGAGTACGGTAACAGTCGCGCCGGCGAGCGAGCCCAAAGCGTTCTCTGCCAGCGCCACCACCCGCGCCGGACGCGCGTCGTTGACGGCCGAAACCGCATCCAGGATGGGAGATGCGACACCATGCTCGCGCGCGAAATGCCGAAGCGCCGCGACATCCTTGGGCAGGCAGCTCCCACCAAAACCGCAACCGGCGCGGAGATAAGAGAGAATTCCCGGGAAGATGCGCTCGCCGGCGTGCAGCGGCGAGAGGCGACGGTCCAGGTGCAGTCCGTTGAGTACAGTTTCAACTTCGGTGCCGGGAGTGGCTTCGCACAGTGCCGCAAACTCATTGCTGAACGAGACCAGAGTCGCCAGCAGAGCGTTCGATGCATACTTAATCATCTCTGCGTTGCGCAACGTGGTGAACAGCTTGGGACAGTCGAAGGCGCTATAGACCTCGGCGAGCCTCTGGCCGCTGGCCTCGTTCCATTGGCCAATCACGATACGATCTGGCTCCATGAAATCCGCCACGGCGGAGCCTTCTCGAAGAAATTCAGGATTCATGGCCAGCCCAAACTCGCCAGCCGGCCGTCCACAGGTCTGCTCAAGAACGGCGCGAACGACCGTGTCAGTAGTGCCCGGAACAACAGTGCTCTTAACCACAACAACGTGGCGTCCGGGGGCATTGCGCAGGCCCTGCCCAATATCGGCTGCGGCGGCTGCAAGATACGAGAGATCGATCTTGCCGTCGCGGCAGGGCGTACCCACCGCTAAGATTGTCATGTCGCTGGAAGCGACTGCCTCGGCGGTCTTGCTTGAGGCGCGCAGCCGCTGATCGCGAAGGGCGCCCCCAAGCATGTCTGCAAGTCCCGGCTCGTAGAACGGGGGCTTGCCTTGATTTACGGATGCGACGCGTTCGGGCTGCGTATCAACGCAAGTAACATCGTGGCCAATGTGCGCCAGACACGTGGCCGAGACCAATCCGACATAGCCCGTGCCTACTACCGCGATGCGCATGAGTCCTCCTGGGTGTTTTTCTGAGGTTGGTAGGAAAGCAACGTACGGCGCAGCCCCTCGGCAATGCCGATCTTTGGCTGCCAGGGAAAACGAGTGCGCAGCTTGGTGGTGTCCGGGCAGCGGCGCTGCGGATTATCGGTTAAGTACTGCGGGTCATTGCTGGTCTGGTGGATCACTTCGAGAGTGGGCGGTCCCGCGACGCGCGCTAACTCATTGGCGAAATCCGCCATCGAGATTTCGCGCTCATCGTTGCCAATGTTGAATGCCTCGCCGTTGGCATTGGACAGCAGAACCAGGAACATGGCACGGATGGCATCGCTCACGTAACAGAACGACCGAGTTGCACGGCCATCGCTGTAAAGAACTAACGGACGTCGTTCGAGTGCCGCAGAAATCAGGTCAGGCACGATGCGGCGATCGTCCAGGCGCTGGCCGGGGCCGTAGAAATTGAACGGTCGAACTACTTTGACAGGAGTGGCGTACAGGTTGTGATAGATCGCGCAGAGAGATTCCGCAAGACGCTTGGATTCGTCGTAACACGCACGCGGACCTGTGCAGGAGACATTGCCGCGGTAATCTTCCGGAGTGGGGATGAAGCGTGGTTCTGGATCGCCGTAAATCTCGCTGGTGCTAATGTACAGAATGCTGCGGACGGGCGTGTGCCGGGCAAGCTCCAGCATGCGGCGCGTACCGGCCACATTCACATCGATCGTTTCCAGAGGATATTTGCGGTAGAAGGTCGGTGACGCGATGCCCGCCCCGTGGATGATCCAATCGACGCGCTCGCTCAGGTCGAGCGGCTCGGAGACATCGTGGTGGACAAAGCGGACTTCAGGACGATCAGCCAGATGCGCGACGCGTTGCGCAATGCCGCTGCGGAGATTGTCTACGCTGATAAGCCGGCAGGGCTTTGTCTTAGCCCATGCGTTGTCATTCATGTAGGCGATGGCGTCGAGCAGGTAGCTGCAGAGAAATCCGCTGCCGCCGGTCACCAGCAAAGTCGTGCCGGCTAATGGCGCCAGGACATTGCCTAGTTCCTCGGCGATCTGTTGAACATCTTCACGAATGATTCGATTGGCGGCTGTCTTGACCGCGATGGAGGCCGTGCCTGTCATATTGAACTAGCTCCCTGCCTTGGCTGCGTGGCTCAACTCTGTGCCTTCATCCCAAACTTTCCAGGGCGCTTGTCCCGAACTCCAGAGTTGGTTCAACACTTGGTATTCGCGGAAAGTGTCCATGGCATAAAAGAAGCCGTTGTGGCGATAGGCCATCAACTGGCGATCGGCCGCCAGCTTTTCCAGAGCATCGCGCTCGAAGATGCAGCTATCGCCGCCAATGTAGTCAAGCACCCGGCGATTGAGGACGAAGAAGCCGGCGCTCGCCCATTCCTTCGATTGAGGTTTTTCTGCAAAGTGCACTACCTCGTTGGCGGGGTTGATATCCATGATGCCGAAGCGGGAGATTGGTGGAACCGTAGTGACGGTGGCAAGACGCCCGTGACTCTTGTGCAAGGCGAGCAGGCGGTGAATGTCAATGTTAGCGAGACCGTCGCCGTAGGTCAGCATGAAGGTATCGCTGTCCAGGTATTTCTCCACACGCTTGACGCGGCCTCCGGTCATCGTCTCTTGGCCGGTATCCGCGAGAGTGACTTGGAATTTCTGTTCCTGGTGATGGCCGTTGTAGTGAACGCCAAATTTCTGGCCGAGGTTGATGGTGAAGTCGTTATTCATCGCCTCGTAATTAAGGAAATACTCTTTGATCGCATTGCCGCGATAGCCAAGGCAGAGAACGAACTCGCGGAAGCCGTAGTGAGCATACGTCTTCATGATGTGCCACAGAATCGGCCGTCCGCCGATTTCAACCATTGGCTTGGGGCGGAATTCGGTCTCTTCTCGAAGACGGGTTCCAAGGCCACCACACAGAACGACAACCTTCATAACTGGGTTCCTTTGCCCCGGGTCAGGGGATAGGAAACTTCGCGTATTGGGAACTATCTCTGGGCCCGGGAATCTAACTGCCTGCTACAACCCAGTTATTGCACACTTGCGTGCGTAAGACAGGATTACGGAAGTCACCCGCACGCCTGCCACGGCGGCAAGGAGCCTTGGTAGTTAACGCGTGCCTGGAGGATTGTTTCTTGCTGCAGCGAAAGAGATATGCCTGTGTCCAAAGAAGCTGAAGATTACGGAAACCCCCAATACGATGGCACCGGCAATGTAGGGGGCGGTGCCTGGATTTCCCGTTTGACGTCGCACAATAGGGACCAGCACGGGCAACACTGTGGCGCAGAGAATCATGTTGCCGGTATAGACTCCAACACACCGGAGCCATTCTTTGAAATAGTTCCCTTGTGTTTTGAAAACAAACCACTTGTATCCGAGAAACGAAAATGTGATCCCCAGTAGGTTAGAAATTAAACTGGCCAGGACATAGCCATAGGCGATTAGCGGGGTGAGAAGCATTGTCAGCAAGGCAAAGCAGCCGTATCCAAAAGCTGTATTGATCGCACCGACCGTGAGGTAGCGAACCACGATGGTAGGAGTTGTCTGCGGCACGGACGGCATCGTGAGGGATTGTGGTGTGCTCATGAGCGTTCAAGATCGCTTGTATTTAAGGGAACTACTTAGCCCGCGTATTGGTCGATCTTAGTCCGGCAGGAAGAACTTCAGAAGGTTACTATCGTTACCAGGTAACGCGGCCTAGATCGCCTGCGCGCGACGTTTGGGGAACATATCACCGACCCGGCGAATCTCCGCTCCAACTGCCTTGAGTTTCTCTTCGATGTTCTCGTAGCCACGATCGATGTGATAGACGCGGTCAATAATGGTCTCGCCATCGGCCACGAGTGCGGCCAGCACCAGCGATGCCGATGCCCGCAGATCCGATGCGAGCACGGCGGCCGCACTCAGCGCACTCTTGCCGCGCACCACAGCCCGCCTTCCCTCGATCTTTACGTTAGCGCCCATCCGCACCAACTCCTGCGCATGCATAAACCGGTTCTCGAATATGTTCTCCTCGATAATCGATGTGCCTTCAGCCTGGGTGGCCAGCACAAGATATTGCGCCTGCATGTCAGTAGGGAAGCCGGGATATTCCTCGGTATTCATGTCCGCCGCTTCCAACGGGTGATCGCCCATGACGCGGACGGAGTCGGTTTTGACCGCGGTTTTCACGCCTGTTTCGCCGAGCTTTTGCAACACGGCCCTAAGATGATGTGGGTCGCAGCCTGTGACGTTTACATCGCCGCCGGTCAGGGCGGCCGCAATAATGAAAGTGCCCGCCTCGATTCGATCAGGGATGATTCGATGCCGGGCGCCACGGAGTTTATCCACGCCCTTCACTGAAATCGTTGCGGTCCCAGCGCCTTCAATCCTCGCGCCCATCGCATTCAGCAGTGCCGCGAGGTCGGCAACCTCCGGTTCCCGTGCGCAATTCTGCATCACCGTCTCGCCTTCAGCGAGCGTTGCGGCCATCAAGATGTCTTCCGTGCCCGTGACCGTGATTTTGTCGAAAACAATCTCAGCCCCGCGCAGGCGGTCGGCGCTCGCCTCAATGTAGCCGTGTTCCTGGGTCATCTTTGCCCCCAGTCGCTCCAGTGCCTTGATGTGCAGGTCAATCGGCCGAGCCCCAATCGCGCATCCGCCCGGCAGCGACACGCGCGCGCGTCCGCAACGCGCCACCAGCGGCCCCAGCACCAGGGTCGAGGCGCGCATCGTCTTGACCAGATCATAGGAGGCTTCCGGTGTGGCGAGGTTTTTTGCGCAAATCGTAGTGCGATGGTGTGCGCGTCCATAGCCAAGTTCAACCTCGGCCCCCATGGCAGCCAGAAGTTTGCGTGTCGTTTCAATATCACGAACCTGCGGAATGTTTTCAAGAACTACAGGCTCGTCCGTGAGTAACGCTGCCGCCATGCAGGGAAGCGCGGCGTTCTTGGCGCCACTAATGCGAATCGTGCCAAGCAGAGGGTTGCCGCCTCGGACTACAAACTTATCCATGAACGAATTCCTTCTATGTCGTCTTTCATTTTAGCGAGGAACTGGTTTGTGCCGCGTTAGCCTGAGCAATTCCAATGGCGTTGCGCACGTGTCCCCGTGCCTGTTGAAGCGCTGCTACCGCCCGACTGCGTGGAACCGAAGCTTTCGCCATGACCAGGGCGGCGGGTACATTGTTTCGAGCCAACTTCAGCAGTTTCTCGGCCTGGCGGCGCTCGATTCCGGCCGCTTGCACCAGTATGTTGATGCCGCGCTCAGCCAGCTTCGTATTCTTGGGATGCAGATTCACCATGAGGTTGCCATAGACATATCCCAAACGCGTCATGGCGCCTGTGGTCAAAGAATTGAGGATCATCTTCTGCGCGGTCCCGGCCTTCATGCGCGTGGATCCGGCAATCACTTCCGCCCCTACGTCGGCAACAATCGCAATGTGAGCGGCTTTTTCCAGCGGACTTTTGTGATTGCACACCACCGCGACGGTCTTGGCGCCCTGTGATCGAGCATACTCAATCGCCGCAATGGTGAACGGCGTGCGCCCGCTCGCAGCCACTCCAATCACCACATCTTTGCTTCGCGGCTTCTTTTTCGCAATCGCTAGCCGTCCCAGCCGCGACGAGTCTTCACTTGCTTCGCTTGCTTCGGCCAGTGCCTTAGCACCGCCCGCAATGATGAATTGCACCATTTCCGGGTTCGTATTAAACGTTGGTGGACATTCTGCAGCGTCGAGTGCGGCGATGCGCCCGCTGGTTCCGGTGCCAACATAAATAAGGCGGCCTCCTTTCGCCAGCGCGGCCGCAATCCAATCAATCGCCATGGCAATTTTTGGCAACGAACGCCGAACCGCCGCGGCGACCTTGGCATCTTCAGCGTTAATGATTCTGGCAATTTCGAGCGACGATTTGCAGTCAAGGTCAGCCGACGCAACATTGGGCTGCTCGGTTTCCAGAATGCGAAGACTTCTCGTCCTGCGTTTGCTGCTCACGCGTTCTCCTCTGCATGGAGCGCCTCGACCGCGGCATCGTGAAATGCAGGGCGGACGATTTTTATTGCCTGATTTCGGCAATCGGGCCAGGTGCGGTTTGTCAGAAGCGTGATGGAGAGCTGGCGTTCAGGATCGATCCACAGCGAAGTTCCGGTATAGCCGAGGTGACCGAACGAGGCTTGAGAAAAGTATTTGCCGGATTGCGATGGTGCTGAGGGCGTGTCCCAACCAAGCGCGCGACTTGTCCCCGCTGGCATAAGACCGCGCTGGCTAAATAAGCGAACGGTACTCTGTCGCAGAATCGGATGTCCCCCATTCAGCATCGCGTGTGCAAAACGCGCCACGTCCTCGGCAGTTGAGAACAGCCCAGCCTGCGGCGCCACTCCTCCAAGCACGCTTGCATTCTCATCCTGCACTTCACCTTGAATGATGCGGTGACGAAACGTTTTATCATCAGCGGTTGGTGGAATGTTTCCCCGCAGAGCACTCGCGGGAGTGTATGTTGTATTCGCCATGGCGAGCGGCCCAAACACTTCGCGCTGGCAGAAAACATTGAGAGGCTCATCAGCCAGGCGCTCGATCGCCGCGCCGAGAACGATAAAACCGATGTCGCTATACAGAGCGCGCGTTCCGGGCTCGGCGGTAAGTTCGGTGGCGAAGGCAGCTCGCAAAAGCTGCTCACGAGTTTTGGCGCGCAGAAAGAGCTTTTCATACGCGGGAAGACCCGAACTATGCGCAAGCAGCATGCGCAATGTAACCTGCGCCCGGCGCGAGTCTGCTGAAGCAAATTCGGGGGCGATTGCCGTGATTGGAGCGTCCAAATCAAGCACGCCGCGCTCATAGAGAATCATCGCCATCGCCGTTGTAGCCACGACTTTTGTTACCGAGGCGAGATCAAACAACTGGTCAGTGGTGGCGGCGGTGGAGGAAAGTTCATAAGTGAAACGTCCGAGCGCTTTGTGCGCCACTAATTCTCCTCGATATGTGATCGCCAAAGAGCAGGCCGGGAAGGCACGCGCCTCGATGGCTTGGGCGAGGGCATCGAAGGCCCGTCTAAAGCGCTCCTCCTGTCTTTCAACATTGCGCACTAGAAAAGAGAAACCGCCGAGCGAGTTAATGGCAGTCATCAAGACAAGCTCAGTGTAGCCGGACTCTCTGCGCTCCGTCAGAAACGCAGGTGCAGCATTGTTGTATCCTCAGGTTCCATCCTGACCTTTCGTCTGCACGTTACTACTTCAGGGACTCATGAACCAGACGGGTTGAGAGCCTACCGAGCCTCGTGTAAAGTTCACTCCAGCCGTGAAACTTAGGTGGGCAGTATACGCACTCCTCTATTGCAGCATCACGCTTGCCGGCCAGCAGGCTCTTAATTTCCGTCTTGCGGTTCTTGCTTCGCGGAATGAGCCAGTCAGGCTCGGCATCGACATGCTCGAAGAATCGCACTTTGCCGCATTGCACCCATCAAAAGGGAGCAGCCCGCGCAGCATCGGCGTGCTGACCAATCAGACAGGGGTCGATTCACAAGGCCGCCGGACAATCGATGTCCTGGCAAATGTGCCAGGCATTTCGCTCGATGCGATCTTCAGTCCGGAACATGGCGTAACTGGCACTCTTGACACCACGGATATCCAGAACACCAGAGACGCCGCGACCGGCGCCGCGGTCTACAGCGTGTACGGGGCCAAAGACGCCGCGCGCCATCCTTCGCCCGCCATAATCAAGCGGCTGGATGCCATCGTCATTGATCTCGCGGATGCCGGTGCACGCTTCTACACTTATCAAACGACCATCGGTTATTTTCTTGAAGCGGCAGCCAAGGCCAATATCGACATAATTCTTCTCGACCGCCCGAATCCGATCACGGGCTCGTTGGTGCAGGGTCCCGTCTCGGACGCCACGCAGAGCTTCACAAACTACTTTCCCGAACCGGTGCGTCACGCGATGACACTTGGCGAACTTGCCCAAATGTTCAACGCCGAGCGCCACCTCGGCGCGCGACTCACGGTGGTAGCAATGAAGGGCTGGCAACGCGCCGACTGGTTCGACTCTACCGGTCTCGAATGGATCAATCCTTCTCCGAACGAGCGGAACCTGACCGAAGCTACGCTTTATCCTGGGGTTGCGTTGATCGAGGGCACTGACATCTCGGTCGGGCGCGGAACCGATACGCCTTTCGAACTCATCGGAGCGCCCTGGATCAATGGCAAGCAACTGGCGACCTACCTCAACGCGCGAGAAATACCGGGCATCCGGTTCATTCCTGTCTCGTTTACTCCATCGTCCGCAAACTTCGCCGGCCAGCTTTGTCACGGCGTCAACCTGGTCGTTGTCGATCGCAATGTGCTGGACACACCCGAACTGGGCATCGAACTTGCTTCGGCGTTGCACAAGATTTATCCGGATGACTTCACACTTGTTCGCATGGCTCCTTTACTGGCAAATACCGCGGTGCTCACGGGTTTAACCGCGGGGAAAGACCCGCGCCGCATCGAACAAGATTGGCAGGAATCTCTGCAGAAGTTTCTCCATCTGCGCCAGAAATATTTGCTGTACTGATCCATAACGCAGGAAATACCATCACCGCTGCCGCCGCGCGACTGAGCTACAATCTTGTCATAACAGCCATGTCGAAGAGTAAGCCTTCCATCCCAAGTTCCTTATACCGGTGTGCCGGTCCGAATTGCGGAGTATTGAAAGGCGTTAGCGACCGGTGGTGGGTCATGTGGAGTTCCTTGGACGAAAATTCTGTTCCGGTGATGCATTTGGCCCCATGGAATGAAGAGTTGGCCGCAAGAGAATTGACTCTCCACGTGTGCGGCGAAGGATGCGCGCAAAAACTCCAGTCGCAGTTCATGGGCAATGTGCTTGAAAGTCGCATGCCGCGATCAAAATGATAGCGGCTGTCGCGACGCTAACTCGCATTTCCGATATTCGGCTTAAACGTGTGGGCCTTGTGTGCGCGCCTACTTCAGCGTGAACATTGCGTTTACGTGCGCTGTCACCGTCACATTTTGTGGGCTGAATTCTTCTGTAGGAGCCGGTACTTGCGCCATATTCGCCATCGCCTTCGCCCGTGGGAAAGGCGCCATGATGCGCACATTTTCAACCGTGTCGATCGACGCGTAGGAGAGTTCCCCCAGAGTCCGCCCGCTGGCAGCCGCCAGCGCCTGCGCCGATGCTCGCGCGCGACGATAAGCATCGGCGACCGCTTTGGCCTTGGCCTGGTCCGGGGACTCGAGCGTGTAGCTGAGAGACTGGCTTTCACCCACACTGGCGTCGGCCAGTTGTTGCGTGAGCGGTCCGATCTTCGAAAAGTCTCTTAGCTTCACGCTCACACTGGTCGTGACCTGATATCCAATGATGCGGCGCTTCGGGTCTTTCCAGTTGTATTGTGGGTTTAACGAGAAGAAACCGATTTCTGCCGATTTCGGGTCGACGTCATTGTTCCGCAAGACCTGACGCGTAGCCTCAGCCTGCTTCGACGCCAACTCATATGCATCTTTCGCGATGTCCGCTTGCGCGGAGATATTGAACTGGATAAGCGCCGTATCAGGCGCCGTTTCGAATTTTCCATCGGCGCCGACGTAAACCGTGTTCGGCTGAGCCGTAACCGTGGGGGTCTGCGCGTAGAGTAGTGCGCTCAAGATGACAACGCTACAAATAGCCAGGACAGAGGCCTTCATGAAACGCCTCCCCTTAAAGAATGTTCTAGAAGAACATTCGAAGTTGTAATCCCTTATACACCTATTTTTAGAACGCGAGGAACTGCGGATATTGCGTGAAAAGCCAGGCTGTCTTGGCAGCGTGAACGTCTGCTTCACAGCGCTCATCTTCTACATGATGACCAGATGAGGGATGAAATCGACAGCTGTTATCCTTTCGCCGCAGCCGCCGAACTGTCGGGCGCATTCACGCTGGCGCGCAGGTCGCTCCAAATATGCTTGGGGATTTCCGCAAACACTTTGACGATTGCGGGATCGAACTGAGTCCCGGAGCACCGCATGATCTCCTTCTTGGCCGCCTCATAGCTCTGCGCTGCCCGGTATGGGCGATCCGAGCACATCGCGTCAAGAGTATCGGCAATGGAAAAGATGCGCGCCCCCAGAGGAATCTCGTCACCCTTCAGGCCGCGAGGATAGCCACTGCCGTCATAACACTCCTGGTGCGCATGGACGATCTCGGCGGCTTCGGCCAGAAAAGGAATCTTGCTCAAAATCCTGTAGCCGGAATAGGCGTGCTCGCGCATGATCGCCATTTCCTGTGGCGTCAGTTTCCCCGGTTTGTGCAGGATCTCGTCCGGGATGGCCATCTTGCCGAAATCATGCAAAAAAGCTCCACGCGCAATAATGCTGATTTCATCCTTCGGCAACCCCATCTCGCGGGCAATCGCAATCGTATAGGCGGTCACTCGCTTCGAGTGGCCCTGGGTTTCTGCGTCCTTCAGGTCGAGAGCGTCGCCAAAGGCTTCCAACGTTATGTCGTACGACTTCTCAAGTTCTGTCAGAGCCGTCTTCAACTCCTGGGTCCGAATCTCAACCAGGTTCTCCAGTCGAGTGCGGTATTCATCGTTTTCCCGCTTCAGGCGCCGATGTTCCAGGGCACGCCGTACCGTGGCCAGCAATTGGTCGCGTTCGAACGGCTTGAGCAAATAGTCGTAGGCGCCGTTCCGCAATGCTTGGAGGGCAACCGAAATGTCATGCACGGCTGTGACCATCACGACCGGCACATCCGGCAGCCGTTCTTTCGTTTTCTCCAGCAGCGCGGTGCCGTCCATCTCCGCCATCATCAGGTCGGTGAGAACCAGGTCGAACTCGCCGGCTGACTCAAGAATCGCTAATGCCTCCGCGCCACTCGCAGCCTGGCGCGATTGAAACTGAGCGCCTGCGAGCATGGAAGAGACAATTTCGCGAATGGTTTCTTCGTCGTCTACTACCAGGATTCTTTCGTTTGGCATGATGCTGACTTGACTGTACCGCTATTGTAGGTCGTCTCTTTACATTCCGAAAGTAACCAAAGGGACGCCGAAACTCGGCCTGGCGGGCCGCCAGGCATGGTATCTAAAAAGCTTGGTGTTCGTGTGTCTTTCTTATGAGTCCTGCCGGACTTTTTGGTAATTCGGTCGGCACACTCTCGGTGCTCTGGCTGGCGGAACGTGAAACGGCCGCTTTGCTTGTGGTTGTGGTCAGCCTGGTCTTCTTTTGGATGCTCCGCGAGCGGTATCTTCTGGTGTGGAGTGCCGGATGGATGGCCTATGGGGCCTTTCTCGCAACCGTCCGCTATAGCCTCGCCTGCCCCAATTCGGCGGCAATTGCCGCGATCGCTGAGGCCAGCTTCGTTATCGCGATCGTTACCTTGGCATCGGCCGCCTTGCTCTCGGCCCGGTCGTGGCGAGTGCTGGCCGCATCCGGTATCTTCGGCTTCCTGTTGGTCATATTCGCCAGCGTCCGGCCTTTCTACTTTGCGGGGTCCAGTGCAGCAAGCGTTGCACTCGAGATATCCTGCCGTTTGGTAGCCCTAGCCGCGGTGGTGGAACTGTTCCGCTCCCGGCTCGGCCGCATTGGATTTGGGCCTTTCCTGTTTGCGGCGGGTCTGCTGACTCTCAACCTGAATTGGCTTCCGTTCACCCACTCCATCCCAGCTGAAGGATATCTGCTTGCCGAGATCCCCTTCGGCTCCAGTTTGTTTCTGCTCGCCCTCAACGGCATGCGGAACCGGTCGCGTCATTTGTCTGCGCTAAATGAGTTGGCGACGATTATCGCCCGGAGCCAGGGCCACGTCCCAATGGTCCAGACCGCTCTCGAAAAGCTGAAGGGGGCCGTGCGAGGGAAGGTTGCCTGGCTGCATCTGATGGATTGCGATGATCTCGCTCCGGCCGCGCAAATCGGGCTTTCGCCGCAACTCCTGGCCGCGATCGATGAAGGTGGCTTGTTCGACAACATTGCAAACGTTGCCACCGGTCCGCCGGCGCAAATGCATGCGTCGATCTTGAACAGTTCGCAGGCGCCGCCGGCGATCCGGGAACAATTGCGCAAACACCATGTCAAACACATCGTTCTTGTGCCGATACAAGGCAAAAAGGGTGTGATTGGAACGCTGTCACTCGGATTTGGCGTGTTGCGCAGTCATGACAAGGAAGAGTTGCAGTTCCTGGAAACCGCGGCACAGAAAATCGGTATCGCGTCGGAGAACATGCTGTTAAGCGAACAGGTTTTTCGTTCGCAGCGCCAATGGAGCGCAACTTTCGATTCCATACCGGACCCAATCCTGGCGCACGATTCTGATTTTCGAGTCTTGAAAGCGAATCGTGCCCTCTTGGGGCGGCTGAACAAAACCCACTCAGACATAGTGGGTAGCCTGTGTGAGCTGGTGTTGCCCCGGCGCCAACACTGGACGGGCTGCCCCTATTGTGATCGCGGTCCCGGTTTGACAGAGGCTCAGGACCCCTGTTTTGGCGGCCAGTCCGTCGTTTCCACTTCTTCCTACGCAGAACAGGATGGAAACCAGGAAGGCACCATCCACGTCGTGCACGACACGACAGCTCGCCGCACCGCGGAAGAAAAGTATCGCGTGCTGTTTGAGCAGGTGCAGGAGGGAGTTTTTGTGGCCACTCTCGAGGGCAAATTACTCGAGTGTAACGACGCTTTCGTGTCCATGCTCGGCTATGGCAGCCGCGAAGAATTGATGGCTCTCGAACTGGCTGGCATCGTGGGCGCGGTCAAGGAGGAGCGGGAGGCATTTCGCCGTGAGCTCGAGGCGCACAACTACGTCCGTAATTTCGAGATGTCCGTGCGGCGAAAGGATGGCGAGTTGCTCAGCGTAGCACAGAGTTGTATTGCCGCCCGCGACGCGACAGGCCGCATTGAGCGATATCAGGGTTTCGTACTCGACATAACCGAAAAGAAGCGCTCAGAGGACGAGGTCCGGCGCCGCAATCGCGAACTCAACGCGCTGAATGCCTTGGCCGTGATTGCCGCACAGTCATTCGATCTTGATGAGATCCTGAATCTGTCCCTGCGTCAGGTCGTTTCGTTGTTTGGAGCAGAGTCGGGCTCGATATATCTCGCGCCCGGATCCGATTGGACTTATCGCCAGCGCGCAGGCTGGGGACCGCGCAGCGAGGCTAGGACTCGCCTCCTGGAAGTGAATTTTCCGGAAGGTCTGGGCGATCTCGTTACGCGCTCGCGTGCCGAAGTCGTGAGCCAGGATTTTCTGCCGCATCTCCCGCCTTCGACGGTTGACTTTTTCTGTGCAGACCGCATGCCATATTGGGTGTGGGTTCTGCTTTGGGGTAAGGACAAGCCGATCGGCCTGATTGGTATCGCGGGAAGGGAAGAGCGGCGCCATTCAAGCAACGATGAGAACTTGCTGGTTGCCGTCAGCCGCCAGCTTTCGACCACGATTGAGAAAGTCCAGCTCTACGAGGAGACCTGCCGCGCCTATCAGGACCTGCGCCGCACCCAGGAACAGTTGCTGCAAAGCGAAAAAATGTCGGCGGTCGGCCAGTTGGTTTCCGGCGTGGCCCATGAACTCAATAATCCATTGACCGCCATTCTTGGTTATGCCCAACTACTCGAGAGCAACGGCCTTGATCCCGCATCAGCCGACTACGTGCAGAAATTGACCAAGCAAGCCCAGCGAACCCACCGCGTTGTCCAGAATCTGCTTTCGTTTGCCCGCCAGCGAGAATCGCAAAAGTACGACGTGGATTTGCGCAAAGTGCTGGAGGAAACGCTCACCCTCCGTGAATACGATTTCAAGATGCACAATGTCATCGTGGAGCGAGAAATCGCGCCCGGCACGCCCTTAGTCATTGCCGATCCTCACCAGTTAGAGCAAGTTCTCCTCAACATCATCAACAACGCAGTCGATGCCATGATTGAGGAGAATGCCAAAGGCATACTCAAGATCAGGATTTTCAGAGAAGAAACGTTCGTTTGCATCGAATTCAACGATAACGGACCCGGAATCAAGGACCCCGCTCGTATTTTCGATCCCTTCTACACCACTAAGTCTCCTGGAAAAGGAACAGGGTTGGGCCTGAGCATTTGCTACGGAATCGTTAAAGACCATCAGGGAGAAATCATCGCCAGCAACCGCGAGGAGGGTGGAGCCTCCATCACCGTGCGTTTGCCCGCAAGCGTAAAAGCGGCTGTGCCCGAAACACCCAACGCCCCGCGACGCGAAGCGGTGCTGGCTGGGCGCGTGCTCTTAGTCGATGACGAAGCGGCGCTGGAATTCGAACGCGATGTTTTGGTCGGGGCCGGTGCCAGCGTCACCACCGCATCGGGCATCGATCAGGCCAGGAAGCAACTGGCCAATACTTCCGCCGACGTCATCATTGCGAATGGCCGCATGACCGGTGGCGTTGACGCTAAAGAGATTTACCAGCGGCTGACCTCCAACCAAGCCGGCATGGCCAAAGGGCTCCTCCTTACCTTTCCCAGCGAAGTTGATGCTGAGACACGAGCCTTCCTTCAGGAACGGAATGTGCCTTTCCTGGCCAAACCATTTGAGGTTGTGGACTTGATTTCACAGGTGCGCCTCCTGCTCCAGAAGCAAGATGAGGCAAGAATCAGCGCTCGGCAGGCCTTGACGATATCTGCAAGTGCTGGCAGCTAAGTCCCTTACCGCCGACAGCTAAAGCTGTTTCTTGATCTCGCTCAATAATTCCGCGATCAGTTCCTCATTTCTTTGATAGCGGCGTCGATGTCCATCGCGTTGCGCCTCTACCAGTCGCGCCCGCTCCAAAACTCGCATATGATGCGAGATTGTAGGCTGCGCCAGTTTGACCCGCTTTTCAATCTCGAATGCGCACAGGCCGCTCTCCTTTGCGGTCGATCCAGCCGAGCGCGCACTTTTCTCTTTGAGCGCGTGCAGAATCCGGCGTCGCGTGGAGTCGGTTATAGCCTGCAGCAGACCATCGAGATCGTAGGATGTCGGTGCCTTCATCGAGACTCGCGCACAGCCGGGGCGAAAGAAGAAAGATTACTTCTTCAAGATCGGATTGTATCCATCCGCAATGAGTCGGGCCCGCATTGCCTCAGCGTCCTTCAAAACATCATACGGTCCCACTTGCACATGGTAGAACTTGTCCGTCGCAAAATTGTTTAGGGTGAAAGCTGGGTACTGCTTCTTCTTGAGCGCCTCAACCAGCGACTGGGCATCCTCCTGGCGGGTAACGGCCGCCACTTGCACGAAATAACCGCCTGTCGCCGCGGTTCCGCTTGGTGCGGTGGACGCCGCGCTTGTCGTTGTTGACGTTGGGGCCTGCGGTTGCTGTATCTGGCTCACAGGAGCCGCGGCCTGTGCCGTTGAAGGAGGCTCAGCGTCCGTCGTGCTATTCGATCCAACTGCCTTATAGAAACTGAAGTCCGCGGGCTGCACTGCGGGCTTCTGTTGCGCCTGCGCGGAAGCGGACGGCCGCACTATGGCCGCCGGCGCTCCCGCCGAGGGGTTTGCAAGGTTTCCCACGCCCGCCATCGACGTCTTTCTGCCTAGTGAGAAGCCGATCGCAAAGAAGACGGCGCACACCAACACAAAGGTGAAAAACAGCACCAGCATCCGCCCCGTGCCGAGCGTGATTTCCGTGTCTTGTTGTGAGGTCGCCATGTGGCTTGTTACTTATGTCCCCGTGTTTGCCGCGGGCGCAGCCGACACGGGTTGACCACCAAGCAGTTTTTGCAGTCCAGAAAAGAAGTCCACCGGAACGGGGAAGATGACGGTCGTATTTTTTTCCACTCCGATCTCGGTCAACGTTTGCAGATAGCGCAACTGCACGCTGACCGGCTCCGTTGCCAGTAGGTGCGCGGCGTCCACCAGCCGTTGCGCTGCGGAGAATTCGCCTTCCGCGTGGATGATCTTCGACCGCTTCTCGCGCTCCGCCTCTGCTTGCTTGGCCATGGCGCGTAGCATCGATTCCGGCATGTCCACTTGCTTCACCTCGACATTGGCCACTTTTACGCCCCATGGCGCGGTATGGGTGTCGAGAATACTCTGCAGGCGAAGATTGATCTTCTCGCGATGGGAAAGCAATTCGTCGAGTTCCTGCTCTCCGAGCACTGAGCGTAACGTTGTCTGCGCAAATTGCGAGGTCTGATAAACGTAGTTGGAAACCTCAACCACGGCCTTGTTTGGATCGATCACGCGCAGGAAGATCACCGCGTTCACCTTGAGCGTGACGTTGTCGCGCGTAATGATGTCCTGCGGCGGCACTTCCAGCGCCTCCTGCCGCAGCGACACGCGCACCATCCGGTCAATTGGCACAAACACCAGAATCACGCCCGGTCCTTTGGCGGTCCCAAGCAAACGGCCCAGCCGGAAGATCACGCCCCGCTCATACTCAGCAAGAATCTTGATTGAGCTCAGGATGTAAATGACGAAAATGACAATTACAACGGTCACGATGGGGAATCCGAGGTCCATAAGTGCCTCCGGCTTGTATACAAAACAAGCCTGTGCGGATTGTAACGCATCGGTGAATCAGCAAGCAGTGAAGCGCTAAATTACGAGTTAGCGAGGATGATTCGGGCGGCAGCGTTCCACGGAAGCAGACCTTCATCCACTCGCATTCGTCATCCGCTCACACTCGAACGCGTTCCTGTAAGCACCGCAGGTTGCGTAACCGCCACGCGGTCCACGCGCAACGTAAGTCCATCCACTGCGTTTACAATCACGCGCTCCCCCGCTGCGACATCACCGCTCGCGGTCGCGTCCCAGATTTCCCCATGGATAAGCACTTTTCCTTTTGGAGCAAGCGGCGTCTCCGCTGTGCCGATCTCACCCAGCAATCCTTGTTTGCCGGTAACGATTTTGTTGCGCCGCGCCCGTACCGCAATGCTCATCAGGAATGCGGAAATGATCCCCAATGGAATGCTGACCGCCAGCGCGGTTACAAGACGAACACGCATTTCGGGTATGGGCGCATCCACAAGCAACAGGCCGCCAATAACGAGCAAGGCTATTCCGCCGATAGTCAGCACGCCGTGCGTGGCAAACTTTGCTTCCAAAGCAAATAGAACAAATGCGCCGGCAATTAACACCAACGCGGCAAATCGCACCGGAAGCAGATTTAACGCAAATACAGCCAACAGGATGAACACCACGCCCACCGTGCCGGGAATCACAGCCCCCGGATGATTGAACTCCGCATACAGAGCGAGCGCCCCGATCGCCAGCAGGATAAAGGCTACGTTCGGATCCATGAGGTAGGCGAGGATGCGCTCCTTCAATGTCATGGGGAAATCGCGCACCGGCTGGTCATTCAGGTTTAGCGTGGCCGTCGCACCATTGAAGCGCTTGAAACTTTTTCCGCTAATCTGGCGGAAGAGATCTTGTTCGTTCGCCGCGACGTAGTCGATCAGCTTCTTATCCAACGCCTCCTGGTCGGTAAATGATTTCGATTCGCGGACGGCGCTTTCTGCGATCTCCGTGTTGCGGCCGCGTTTCGTCACCACCGAGCGCATCAGTGCCGCCGCGTCGTTTTCCATCTTCTGTTTCATGATGTCATCCATCTTGCCGCCAAGGATGACTGGATGCGCGGCGCCGGTGTTCGTGCCGGGTGCCATTGCTGCAATATCCGCCGACTCCAGAATGAAGAAGCCCGCAGACGCGGCACGACTGCCGCTCGGTGTCACATAGATGATCACCGGAACCGGCGACGCCACGATCTTCTCGATGATTTCGCGTGTTGAGTCCAGCAAGCCGCCGGGCGTGTTGATTTCAATCAGCACAGCTTCATCGTGATTCGCTGCTGCCGCGTCGAGTGCCCGCCCAATGTAATCCGCCGTCACAGGCTGAATGGCATCTTTCACAACCACCTTCAACACTTCGGCGGAACAGGGCAAAGCCGAACCGAATGCGATGAGCAGCGCGAGAAGAATACCCAGGACCCGCGTCTTTCCGGAGCCCAGGATGCCCGCCATGCGGCCATGCACGCGATTCTTTGAAGTGGAACTCAAGTTGTACCTCATGGTTGCCCTCTCTCTACGGACTTGCTCGCCAGGTTTCGCTTCAAATCCAGTGCCGCGCGATTGTTCGGTTCCATTTGCAGTGCGCGATCGAGATTTCGCGTGGCTGCTTCCATCCGGCCTTCCTGCACATCAAGGTGAGTCACGATCAGGTAGGCATCCACGGTCTCATGCAACCGCAGCGAGGCTTCAGCCTGAGCGCGAGCTTCCCGCGCATCGCCGCGCGCTTCATAAAGTTCCGCCAGCGCTACCAAAGTCGCCGGGTTTGACGGATCGACGGCAGCGGCATGGCGAAATTCCGTTTCGGCCTCGCTTAGAAATCCATGGGCCAGTAATTCTTTTCCGAGTTCTATGTGGTAACGCGCATGCGCCCGTGGTTCGGAGCGGGCAAACCGCTGCTCGGCCCAGCTCGCAATCTGCGTTGTCATCTGCCGAAAAGCGTTCTCCTGGTAGTTGCGCTTCAGTCGCTCAGCCGGAAGCTTCGTCGTCGCGCCGCCATTGGTACCCACCGCTGAGTTATCCGTCAGCGAATCAAGCAGCATTTTTGCCTCCGCATCCCCAGGTCGGCCTTCCAATGCCACGTGGAGCGCCCGATCGGCGCCCGCCTTATCGCCCGCTCGTGCCAGCGCCACTCCCAGGTTGAAATGAAAATCAGCATCACTGGGATCGTTTTCGACTGCTTTCTCAAAATCGGCAACAGCTTGTTTCTCGCCCCGGTGCGCCGCCACCACCCCCAGATTGTTATAAACCTCGGCAAGCGGCAGCTGACCGGCGATGAATTGAAACGCCGCCTCAGCTTTCGCCCAATCTCCTTGACCGCAACTGCTCAAGCCCAGATAGAAGTGCGCTTCGCGCGCCTGCGGCGCAGACGAAGGAATATTCTCGAGCGCAGCAATGGCCGGCGCATACGACTTGTGTTCAAAATAGCTTTTCCCCAGTGCGAGCCATGCCTCAGCAAACGCCGGATTGATCCGCACGGCCTGGCGGAAATAGTCGACTCTTTCTTGCGGGTTTGTGGCCAGTATGCCGTGCATGTAATTCTCTTGCGCCTCGGCGGCAATGGCCGGCGCGGCCGCTACATACTTCTCTTTGGGCACAAGAAAGCTCGGACGAATCAATCGGACCAGGTCCCATGCCATCGCGGCTTCCACACCCGCAAGTTCGCTGAGCTTTGCGGTCTCCGTCACGCTGGCGGATAGCTTCGGGGCTCTCATATCGAGTATTTGCACCGTCGCGCTCAAATCCTGGCCGTCTAATCGATAGGACCCAATCACCGCATAATCGACATCCATCTGTTCCGCGAGCCGGAAAAGCGTTGCCCGCGAAGGATGCACTCCGTAAGGGATTCCCAGGCGGTCATAGGCCAGCAGTCGCTCGTCGCGAGTTGCAACATATAGCACCGGAGAATCAAGTTGCCAGCGAAGACCCTCCGCAATACCTTCGCTCAACCACTCCGCGCCGGGTATTGAAGAAGAGTTTTCAAACGGAATGACTACCAGCGTGCGGCCCCACGCCGCCGAATCCTGTGCGTGGAGCGTTCGACCCAATGAAAGAAAAAGCAAAAGCAGCGAAACTGCTGCGAACCAAAACGCACGCGTTTTCACACCCACATTATATCGACCGGGGTTATATCGACAGGCAGTATCCGCCTCAGGCACGGCGGCGGCTGATTGCTATCGGTTCGTCCGCCTCATTAGTCTGCGAGGTCGTCGGCTCCGCCCAACCCGGCAGTTGATCGCTGCCCGTGATAAGCCGTGCGCTTCGCTCATAGGTCAAGTAGGCCCACGCGCAATTGACCATCACCACAATCCGGTTGCGGAATCCAATTAGAAACAGAATGTGCACGAACAGCCAGGTAAGCCATGCGAAGTAACCAGATAACTCGACCTTGCCAATCTGGGCTACCGCCGCCGCCCTGCCAATCGTCGCCAGGCTCCCTTTGTCGTGATAATGGAAAGGCCTCCGCGGCTGATGTTCCAGATCGCGATCAATCATTTGCGCCGCCCACTTTCCTTGTTGGATTGCAACCTGCGCTACGCCGGGGAGCATTTGCCCGTGCGCATCCCTAAATGACGCCAAATCGCCAATAATGAACACCTCGGAATGCCCCGGAATGCTGAGATCCGATTGCACGACCACGCGGCCAGCGCGATCCACCGGCACTCCCAGTTTTTTCCCCAGCGGTGAAGCAGCCACTCCCGCCGCCCACAACACGACCGCAGCAGGTATTCGCGCGTCGCCAACCCAAACGGCGCCAGCCTCCACTTTCGTTACCATTTGGGATGTCCGCACCTCCACACCCAAATGCTGAAGCTGTTCTGCTGCTTTAGCGGATAATTTCTCCGAATATGTCGCCAACACCCGAGGGCCGCCTTCAATCAGCAGAATGCGGCTCTGCTCCGGCTTCACGTTGCGGAACTCGTGCGTCATGGCATGACGCGTGATCTCAGCCAACGTACCTGCAAGTTCAACACCGGTGGGTCCGCCGCCCACAACCACAAACTGCAGAGGCGCCGTACCTTCTCCCGCGAAGCCTTGCCGCTCGGCCAACTCAAAAGCCAGCAGCACCCGCCGGCGGATTTCGATTGCATCTTCAATCGTCTTAAGGCCGGGAGCGAAAGGTTCCCAGTCCTCATGTCCGAAGTAGGCGTGCGTCGCGCCGGAAGCCACAATCAAGTAGTCATAGTTCAAAGTTTGGTTCAGGACTTGATCCTTCGTAATAACTTTTTTTTCGTCCAGCCGGAAGTCGACTACTTCCTCAAGCAACACCTCAACGTTGGGGTGGCCCCGCAGAATCGCGCGGATGGGCGCAGCGATCTCCCCCGGCGAAAGTCCGGCGGTCGCCACCTGATAGAGCAATGGTTGAAACGTATGGTGGTTCTTGCGATCGACCACCGTCACCTGAACCGGTAGCTTGGCCAGCCGTTGCGCGGCAGTCAATCCTCCGAATCCGGCTCCCACTATCACCACTCGCGGTCTTGGATTGTCGCTCATTCACCTCAATAGATTCACCCGCACCCCATTTCGACGAAGACTTTTTGTCACCTCTTCTTACCTCCTGACGCTGGCTTCGTTCCCCTTCTCCGCATACACTGCTTTTGCACACGTTAATGACTACTGGCAACGAGAGATCGGGCAGCAGGGCATTGCTCTACCTTTTGCCCTCTGCCAGAGACCTCATCTTCATCTTCCTTTTCGGTTCAGTGCTGGCCGGAACCTTGTCGAATCGCCCCTTGGCCGATCCCGATATCGGATGGCATATTCGCACGGGCGAGCAAATCCTCGCGACCCATTCTCTTCCGCGCACCGATCCTTATTCATCAACCATGCTTGGCCAGCCCTGGTTCGCCTGGGAATGGCTCTATGACCTGCTGCTTGGAGTCCTCCACCACTTCGGAGGGCTCAACGGCGTCGTCTGGTTGTGCGCGTTGATCGTGGCTTCCACATTCACAATTCTGCTCACCGAATTGCTTAAGAGGGGAAGTGGCCTTCTTCTTGGAATCGCGCTCATGCTTTTAGCCGAGTGCGCCTCTGTCATCCATCTTTTTGCCCGCCCCCACATTGTAAGTTGGCTCTTCGTTCTCCTGTGGTTCATGGTGCTGGAGCGATGGGCCCACACAAAAAATGTTCCCGATTGGCTTCCATGGTTCTTCCCCTTTTCCATGCTTCTCTGGGTGAACCTGCACGGCAGTTGGATTCTGGGCTTAGCGTTGTTGGGCATTTACGTGGTCTCGCTGATCGTCGAGGGCTATCGTTGCGACGACCCGTTCATCGCGCTCCGAAAAATGCAACGCGCTCGCAGCATGGCCTGGATCTGGCTGCTTTCTGCTCTTGTGACCTTCGTCAATCCGTATACCTGGCACCTTCACGTTCACATTTACCGTTATCTCGCCGACCCATATTTGATGGACCACATCGCCGAGTTCCGCTCGCCCAACTTCCACCAATGGCCCGTGCGTTGTTTCGGCTTCATACTGTTGTTGACCCTGTTTGCTTTCCTGCGCCTGCGCCGCCCCTTGAGGCTCAGCGATTTTCTGATCGCAGTGCTTTGCATCTGGGCCGGTCTTCACTCTGCCCGTAATCTCCCAATCGCTGCCATGTTGCTGGTGCTCATCATTGCCCCCATGTTGTCGGAGGATTTTGCAGCTCTCGCAATTGGGAGCGCGGGCTGGCAATGGCTGCGCTCTCGCGCCGCGAGCCTGGCCGGTTTTTCCCAACGCATGACTGCGCAAGAGTTGCAACTGCGGGGACATTTGTGGCCCGCACTGTGCGTCGTCGCGGCTCTCTTGATCTCTATAAACGGCGGTCGGCTAGGCTCGCGGCCGCTGCTTCATGCCCACTTCGACTCAAAATCAGTTCCAGTGGCTGCGGTCGACTTCCTTGCCAATGAACAAAACAGCGCCCCGGTGTTTTCTACCGATTCCTGGGGTGGATACCTGATCTACCGCTTGTATCCGCAGCGCCTTGTAGTCGTGGATGACCGTCATGATCTCTACGGATCACACAGGATTGAGCAGCTTTTGGTTCTCATGCAAGGTGAGCCCGGCTGGCGCGACGTGCTTGAAAATCTGCACCCAAACACAGTTCTTTTGCCTGCCGATTCGACGCTCGCAAGCCTCCTTCGCGAGATGCCCAAGGATTGGACGTTAAGCTATCAAGACCAGTTTGCTGTCGTATTCGAGAGGCGTTTGCCCGCCGCCGACTAAGAGCGCGGCCATTCTCTGCAACCTCCTGAGCGCAAACTCATCTGATCTACTTGACTTCGCTTGGGGGATGCGCGCTTTGCATGGCCCCCCGCCGCCAGCTACGATGTTGAATTAGCGAACATTTAGGCGAACATCGCGAAAAATTAGAAAGTAAGAAGACCAAAAAAGCATGCCGAGAAAGACCGCGCATCCTGCTTCGGAGAATTGCCGGTGAACGCCCATTGTGTACCGTTCCGGCAGATCCCCCATTCCTCGCGTCTTTTTCTCGATTATCTTTCCGGCGCCGCTTCCGTTCGCGACTACTACCCACGCTCGCCGAATTTCTCCGACTGGCTGACCGAGGAAGCTGCCAGGGTTCAATATGACCAGCTGCGCCGCGATAAAGTAGCCGGAATTTTGGAGGTGGAGAATCGCACTTGGGGAAGCTCCGCTAAAACCATGGCGAATCTTGAGCGCTTTCGCCGCGGCGCACTCACCGTCGTCACGGGACAGCAGGTTGGCCTGTTTGGCGGTCCGCTCTTTTCAATTTTCAAGGCCCTCACGGCGGTCAAGCTCGCCGAGCAGGCAACAGCCGCGGGTGTTGATTGCGTTCCCGTTTTCTGGCTGGCCACGGAAGATCATGATCTCGCCGAAATCAATCACGTATCGTTGATTTCGGAGAAGGGAAGCTTAGAGCCCATCACTGCGGAAAGTCGCGGAGTTCCCGATGCCCCCGTAGGTACCGTCCGCTTGGGAAGCGAAATCGAAGCCGTCATCGAGCGAGTTGCGTCCCTCCTCGGCGAGTCTGATGTGACCACATGGCTCCGCGAATCCTATCGGCACGACGAAACATTCGGCAGCGGATTTGCCCGCCTGTTCGCGCGCCTTTTTGCGGATTGGGGAGTCATTTTGCTCGATCCCGCGAACACCGAACTGCACCGGCTCGCCGCCCCCTTGTTCTGCACGGCGATTGAAAATGCGCCACAACTCGACGAAGCGCTCCTCGCCCGCGGCAAAGCTCTGGAGGCAGCCGGATATCGCCAGCAGGTCAAAGTCACCGCCGCTACCACGCTGCTTTTCGAAGTAAAAAATGGAGCACGCACCGTCGTGCGCCGCAAGTCAAACGGCGTTACCCATGCTGAATTTGTGTCCGGCCACGAAACACTCACCCATCGCCAGCTCCTCGACCGCATTACGGCTTCGCCCGAGAACTTCAATCCCAATGTGCTGCTGCGTCCCATCATCCAGGACTACCTTTTACCTACGCTCGCCTACACCGGAGGCGCAGCCGAGGTTGCTTACTTCGCGCAGGCTGCCGTCGTATATGAAAAATTGCTCGGGCGCGTCACGCCCGTGCTTCCGCGATTCTCCGCAACTCTTCTCGAGCCGAAAGCCGAACGCATCCTTGAGCGCTACCATTTACAGCTTCCCGATCTTTTTCAAGGTCCCGAGAATCTCCGCGAAACCGTTGCTGCCCGTTCCTTGCCCAGTGACCTCCAGGTTCGTTTTTCTGAAGCGTATGCAAGTGTGGAAGGATCAATGAGCTCTCTGCGCGACTCCATCGCAGGCCTTGATCCGACGCTCATTCGCGCTGCGGATCGCGCGCGCATGCGCATGTGGCATCAGGTGAATCGTGTTCATCGTCAGGCAGGGCGGTCTGAGTTGCTGCGCAACGAAGTCATCGATCGTCACGCCAACTTCCTCGACCAGGTCTTGTTTCCGCACAAAACGCTGCAGGAGCGCGAAATCGCCGGCATCTATTTCGTGGCGCGCTACGGAACTGGCCTGCTCGAAAAGCTATACTCGGCCATCCGCACCGACTGTCACGACCACCAGGTAATTTCCGTCCAATAGCCCGTGATTCATCGAGCTTTCGATGGATGCGGAAATTTATTCCTGAATCACTTCAGAATTCCCATTGCCCATCCGCCAGGCTTCGCTGCAACTCTTCCAGCGACTCCACTCGCGTCGCTTGCTTTCCTTCATACGCGCCAGAAACGTCCATCAACACGGCACGCATGCCGGCCTTCTTCGCACCGACATAATCCACCGAATACACATCGCCCACATACAAGCTCTCTGCCGCTTTTGCATTGAGGCTGCCCAGTGCCTGCCGAAATATCTCCGGGTGCGGTTTTTCATATCCCACCCGTCCGGAGTCCGTGATGCTCAAAAAACAATCAGCAATGCCACAACGGCGCAACACGTCTTCAATTCGGCCATCGGCATTCGAAATCACGGCCATCCGATACTTCGTGCCGATCTCAGTCAGCTGTTCGCGCGTGCCATCTGGGATTTGATCCCAATTTCCCGAGTCGCGAATGCTTTCCACCAGTCGATCCCGCAGCGCCCCGTCATCGATTTCCAGTTCCTTTAGCAACTGCGTGTAATACATCCACCAGAAACTCTGATCGTGCTTGCCGTTTTGCGTTATCTGCGAGTCGAACTCATTCTTGATTCTCCGCTCCAAATCCCGAAGATGCCGAGCATCCGGTAGTATGCCTCGCTCTGCTAGTGGTGCATGGATGCGCTGGCGGTTAGGGAAGAGCAGCGTATTCCCGACGTCGAAGAAAATCGTTGTGAGATTAGAAGGCGGCATTATTTTCAAAGCTAACTAACAGAAGCTAACAAAAATGTTTGAACGAAAAATGCGGCGGCTAGCACTTCATTTTACCGCCGACCAATGAGGCCGATAATCACAAAGGCACACCCCGCTGACTCTTCCCAACAATCGCGGTAATATCACTTCTTTGCATGAAAGTTCCCGGATCGATCGCCGCGCTACCACGAACCTGTTCTGCTGCCCTGCTCACTATTGCTCCAGCGCATGATTGGCTCGCTACCCCTTCGTTCGCTCTCCACCATGCGACGGTCGCCGTTTTGCCTGCGCTCGTATTGTTCTCAACCCGCGAAGAGGTCTACAACGTCCTCTGGGCGCTGGTTTTCGGTTTTGCGACACTCAATATTCTCAGCCTCGGTGCGCGACGTTTCGAACAGCGCAGCGGCCTTACTTTCGGCGAAGTGCTCGCGATCCTCGTCGTCGCCGTCTCACTCGTATTGTTGGGATGGGAGATGCTCTACACCTTCCACATCCTGCCCATCCACCTCTCCCCGCGCTGACCTCGTCCCAGCGGCCACGGTTGCGGTATGATTCGCTTGTGGCCAAGCATGATGCCAATTTCGATGTGACTTGCCCGTGTTGCAGCGCGGTCCTGAAGATTGATTCCGGCACTCAAGCCGTCATCTCCCACGTCGCAGCGGTCAAGCCCAAAATGTTTCAGGACATGGAAGAAGCCGCCCGCGCGATGAAAGAGCAGGATGGCCGCCGCGAATCGATTTTCCGGCAGTCGGTAGAAGCCCAGAAACATGCTTCCGAGTTGCTCGAAAAGAAGTTTCAGGAAGCGGTGAAGAAAGCGAAAGAAACGCCCGACACGGGCAAGCCCATCCGCGACTTCGATCTGGACTGATTTGAGTTCGCCCTTAGATTTTGCGCGTCATCAAGTCATCAAATGATCGGGCCACTCGTAATCTCTCTGCGCTTTATTGTCGGAACCCTGTCAGCCGTTGATTAAATGACCCGATCACCCGATCACCCGATAGCTCCTCTCCTCCTCGGCCATCGCGGTGCGCGCGCCTCCGGCGAGGTGCCGGAAAACACGCTCCCCTCATTCGAACTCTGTTTGCAGCACGGCTGCGACGGCTTCGAGTTCGATGTCCGCAGGTCCTCCGACGCCGTCGCCGTCATCTGCCACGACGCTGTCTATCGTGGTCTCGACATCTCGCAAACTCCGGCCCCACAACTCTCTCTGCCCACGCTTGACCAAGTCCTCGAACAGTTTTCTACTCGCGCCTTTCTCGACATCGAATTAAAGGTCGCTGGCCTCGAATCCACGCTCATCATTGCCCTTCGCCAGCATCCACCAACTCGGGGCTACGTTGTCTCGTCTTTTCTGCCTGAGGTGCTGACGGCGATTCACGCGCTGGATGCGAGCATTCCGACTGGTTTTCTCTGCGACAAACGATCCACACTTCCGCTATCGCGCGATCTGCCCGTTGCTTGGGTCATCCCCCAATCGCCACTGGTGGATCGCGAGTTAGTTGAAGAGTGTCACTCGGCGGGAAAAAAAGTCATTGTATGGACTGTCAATCGCGCCGCCAAAATGCTGCAGCTCGCTTCTTGGGGCGTCGACGCGCTCATTTCCGACGACACAAAGCTGCTCGTCGAGACATTTCGTTAAGAACCCTTTGTGCGGCCGGCCATCGCAGCACATCCCCGTTTGCCGCATCCCCCGCACTCATTTACCCTGATACTTTGTTTTCGGCAGTGAGCGCTCACCAACGCGCCACAGTAAACTGACAACTGAGAACTGACAACTGAGAACTGGTCTCATGCCCACTACCGGCGAGCGTTTCGAGCGAGCGGTTCAAATCATGGAGCGGTTGCGCGCCCCCGGCGGATGTCCCTGGGACCGCGAACAAACCTTTGACTCCATCAAGCCGTACACGCTCGAAGAAACCTACGAAGTTCTCGAAGCCATTGATAACCGCGACTGGCCTGAGCTGACCGGCGAACTCGGCGACCTGTTGCTCCAGGTGCTCTTCTATTCTGAAATGGCGCGCGAAGCCGGCCACTTCTCTGTCGATGACGTCCTCGATCGCCTCAGCGACAAACTCGTTGGGCGGCATCCTCATGTTTTCGGAGACGTGAAGGCTGATACGCCCGCCGCGGTCCTCCGCAACTGGGAAGCATTGAAAGCGCAAGAGAAAAAAGCCGAGGCGCAAGAAAAACAGCGTCTAGCCCAAGGAGAAGGGAAGTCCGTCGTGGAAGGCACACCGGAAGATGCCTCCGTCCTCGCCGGTGTTTCGTCCCGCATTCCCGCGCTCCTCGAAGCCCACAAACTCAGCTCGCGCGCGGCGCACGTCGGCTTCGACTGGCCAGAAATTGAGGGGCTCTTCGGGAAACTCGCAGAAGAAACCGCCGAGCTTCGCCACGAACTGGGAAAAGACGCGGCTCGCCGCCCGTCTTCCACCGGCACTGGTATTGCGGGCTCCGGCAAGCCCCAGATTCCGCCCGATCAGCGAGATCGCCTCGAAGATGAAGTGGGAGACCTCTTCTTCGTCCTTGTTAACATCGCGCGCTATCTGTCTCTCGACTCCGAATCAGCCCTCCGCAAGGCCAATCGAAAATTCAAGCGACGTTTCCAATGGATGGAAGAGCGCCTCAGGGCATCGGGTCGCGGCCCGCAGCAGGCCAGCATGGCCGAACTTGAAGAATTATGGCAACAAGCCAAGAAAGAGGAGTCCGCAAGGTGAGGGTGCAATTTAATCTCGCCTGAGGTGACAGCGCGATCCATCTTGCCTTTGGGTGGCGCAGCGCTTCAGCGTTGCGATAGAACTCGCCTCTCTATGGCGGCTTTAGCCGCTGAGGTACAAGGTTGTCACTACAATCTTTGAAAACTGTGAATCCTTCCTCCACAATCGCAGTCGGCATTCGCAAGTGCGAATCGCTCGAAGAGATGCAAACTGCCTTTGCCCTCCAGAAAGAAGTCTGGAAGTTCAATGATGCTGAGCTGGTTCCCATCCGCATTTTTGTGCTGGCGAATAAAATCGGCGGCCACGTTATCGGTGCCTTCGATCACGACCAGATCATTGGATTCGCGCTTGCCATCCCTGGCCATCGCAATGGGCGCGCATATCTCCACTCGCATATGTTGGCCGTGCGCGAACCTTATCGCAATTCCGGTCTTGGCCGCCGCCTTAAGTTGTTCCAGCGCGAGGACGCTCTTGCCCATGGATTCGAACTAATGGAGTGGACCTTCGATCCTCTGGAAATTAAGAACAGCTATCTCAATATCGAAAAGTTGGGCGCGATCGCCCGCCGCTACAACATCAACCAGTACGGCGTTACGTCCTCGCCTCTGCAAGGTGGTTTGCCCAGCGATCGCCTCGTCGCCGAGTGGTGGATGAAGTCCAAGCGCGTAGAAAGCCTCTTAGCCGATGGTCACCGCCCGGATTTCACAGCCCACACACACATTGAGGTATCGGTCGAAGTCTCCGACTGGAAATCCAATGCTGCAACGCGGCCACAAGCATTATCGGCTCAGCAAACAATTCGGGGACAATTCGCCAAGGCCTTCGCCGATGGCTTGTCGGTCCTCGGCTATGAGCGTAACAGCCGCGGCGATGGCCGCTTTCTGCTCGGTACGTGGGACGAACCATGGAGCTGCTAGCAGACTGCGGGAACAGTCGTTCTTGCCTCTGCTTTGAAGGAACGCGGTTTCGGGCCGCACCACTAAATCCTTTAACCTTGTCATTCCGAGCTGTCTGGAGCCGCGCTTGCGCGGTGAGGAAAGCGAGGAATCTGCATTTTTCCGCAATCTACCCAGAGCGGCAGGGCCGCAGAAAACCTTGAGAGCCGACCAATGAAAATTTCCTCCATCACTCTCCGCGAAATTCACATGCCGCTCGTGCATTTCTTTGAGACCAGCTTTGGCCGAGTCCATAGCCGCCGCATCCTCCTCATCAGCATGGATGTCGAAGGGGTCCGCGGATGGGCTGAGTGCGTCGCAGGAGACGATCCTTATTACAGTTCCGAGTTCATCGAGACCGCCTGGCCCACCATCAAGCACTATCTCGTGCCTGCGCTCCTTGGTCGCGAAACTAATGATCGAGAAAGTAATGACCGCGAAATCGATTCCGGCCGCGACTGTCCGGCATTGTTTGCGCGCGTCCGCGGTCATCGCATGTCGAAAGCGGCCGTCGAAAACGCCGTTTGGGATGCCGAGGCCCAACTCAAACAACAACCGCTGTGGAAGCTTCTCGGCGGTTCACGCCGCGAAATCGTTTGCGGCGTTTCCATCGGCATCCAGAATTCTCCCGAGCAGCTTTTCGACAAAATTGCAACTGAACTCTCCGCCGGATATCGCCGCATCAAAATCAAAGTCAAGCCCGGTTGGGACCTCAACATTTTCGAAAAAGTGCGGGCGCGCTGGCCTGATATCGTCCTCAGCGTCGACGCCAACTCCGCTTACACGCTGGACGAAACTGAGCACCTGCGCAAGTTTGACGCCTTCAAGTTACTCATGATCGAGCAGCCTCTTTGGCATGACGAGATCTACCTCCACGCTCGCCTGCAGAAAGTACTCGAAACCGCAATTTGTCTCGACGAATCCATCCATAACGCGCGCGATGCGAACTTCGCCATCGAAGCCGGCGCCTGCCGCATCCTCAACATCAAAGTTGGACGAGTGGGTGGTTTTACCGAAGCGAAGAAGATTCACGACGTTGCACTAAACCACGACATCCCCGTTTGGTGCGGTGGCATGCTCGAATCTGGAATCGGCCGCGCCCATAATGTTGCGCTCTCCACGCTTGAGGGCTTTCGCCTTCCCGGCGACGTCTCGGCGTCAAAGCGTTATTGGCAGCACGACATCATCGAACCCGAGGTCGAAGTCCGCCCGGATGGCACAATTCCCATCTCCAGCGTGCCCGGAACGGGCTATCGTGTTCTCGAAGATTTAATAGAGAAACTCACTGTGCGGAAGGAAACATTCCATGCTGGCAAGAAATAAATCCAAATACCGTCGCCACATTTCGAACTGCCCCGCGCTCACCACGGTCGGTCTTCTTTAGGGACGATCTCCTCAGGGACGATCTTTCTTCGCGGTTTCTGCTTCTCCCTCCAGCATCTTTACGGCCTCTGCAAACGTTAGATTCGAAGGCACGGGCCTGAACCCGCTGAAAACTTCCGTTGACTCGAAGTTCAAGCTCTTCACCAGTAAAATCCTTCCCGTAATCTTCAGACTCATGGTTGAGATTTCCCAGTCATTAGCATCCACCGCTTCCTGATGAACAATGAAGTGCCCGCCGCGGTCGAGACGGCCCAGAATTCCCCACCCGAATCCAACCTCCCTGAATAATGTTCCATTAATGGCGGCAATGCGAAAGCGCGCCGCATCGATCAGCACTTCGCCTTGCATCCCTGTAAGCACCTCTTCTATTCGCGACGGTGGCCTGTAATGCGGATTCGGCTTGAATTTCAGCTTGACCAACGGATCGCCCGCGTGCCCGATCCCAGTTGTTCCTTTTTCTTCTCCTGCATACTCAAACACAAACGCATCGGGGAGTGCCCGCATAATGCGCATTGTCCTATCGTCGTCCTCGCGCTCTTGCTTTTCCTTTTTACGCAATTCCTCGCGATTATTGACGAAACGTTCAATCCGCGCTCGCTCCGCCCGCTGCTGCTCTGATGTTAGCGGCCTTCCGTCGTAAGCGACAATCATCCCCGCCGTCCCCTCGCTCGTCTCGACATAGATTCGGGTCGTAGAGTTCTTCGCCATGGTCTTGATCCCACGGAAGAGGAAATGCGCGGTCGAAGCCTTGGACGCGTTGATTTCGTTCTGTACCGCCTTGCGCACCAGTTCTTCTGGGTTCACCGAGGGAGCGTTAGCAGAAGGAGCAGCGGAGGGCGTCTGAGCCAATGCCGCCGTGCCCACGAGCAATATCAATGCGGCGATATGCGCACATAACTTGCACCATTTGAGTTCGCCGAATTTCATGCGTCTATTTCATGTACCCATGATGATGCTAACAAACTCATGCATCCGGTTCCGTACGGGGCATTCGGTAGTCTGCCCCGCGGAGGCATTCAGGGTCAGCTCGCGTCGACCATCCAATCCTGGCGACTGCAACGCCAAAGCCGCCCACAACCCCGCTCGCCAGATGATTTACAATCAATCCACTCGCCGCATCGCGGCAAATGGAGGCAATCTCATGGATGTTCCGCAGGCGGGCGAACTTGCCACAATCGGCAAATCGGTTGTCATTAAAGGGGAACTGTCCGGCTCTGAGGATCTTGTAATCGATGGCCGCGTCGAAGGTACCATCGATCTTCGCAATCATAGTTTGACCGTCGGGCCAAGCGGCAATCTCAAAGCTGGTGTCACCGCAAAGACGATCGTGATCCAGGGTAAGGTCGATGGCAGCCTGACCGCCTCCGATCGCCTCGATCTGCGTAAGTCCGCCGTGGTCACCGGCGACTTGACCACGCAGCGCATCGCCATCGAAGAAGGCGCTTTTCTGAAAGGGAAAGTTGACATTCAGAAAGAAACGGCAAAGGGCGCTGCTTCATAAACGTTGGTTTTTGCAGGCAAGCGCAACTGGGCGCGGGTGGCCCGATGCCGCGACGACAGTAGCCTCAAAGCTCGGCGTGACCACGTTATCGCACTCTGATGAAATTCTTTCGTAGCTCCTCCAATTCGGCCGACGCTTCCGCCACCTCGCCAAAACTTTCCCGCCGCTCCAGCGGCATCGGAGAAATCGCCCGCATCCTCAATTCACAGGAAGGGCTCTGCGTGCTCGATGTGGGCGCCACCTCGGCCAACAACATTCGCTTCCTCACCAGCCACGGCCACAAGAATTACAGTGAGGATCTCCTGCGCGCCTCGCTCGACCCTGCCCTTCGCACGCAAGATACTCAGGGCACTACCGTCATCGACAGTAAGAAGTTTCTCGACGAGAATCTCACCTATCAGAATGGCCAGTTCGATATCGTCCTCTGCTGGAACCTCCCCGATTACATGGAGGAGAGTCTCGTTAAGCCAACCATTGACCGCCTCTGGTCCGTCATGAAGCCCGGCGCTCTGTTCCTGGCCTTTTTCCACACCCGTGATGCTGGCCCCGACTCCGTCTGCCACCGTTATCACATTACCGGCACCGACATGCTGGAAATGCAGGAAGTCCGCTTCTCCCTCCCCGGTCACCCTTCATCAGAGAAGCATTCGCCTCGCATCCAGCGCATCTTCAACAACCGCCACATCGAAAATCTTTTCCGCGACTTCGCCTCCATAAAGTTTTTTCTTGCCCGTGATAATATCCGCGAAGTGCTCGTCGTACGCTGATCCCCTGATTTACAAAAGTTAACAAAATGCCTTAGGCTTCTTGGGACCGCTAATTGCGCAACCTGGAGACACACTGTCTATGCGACCAACCTTAAGAAGGTCAATACTTTGCAGCGCCCTGCTCATTTTCACGCTCTCAACTCTCACCTTCTCCGCCCTAGCCTTTGCCCAAGATGATCAATCCGATCCACCTACCCGCGTCGCTCGTCTCGGCTTCCTCGAGGGTTCGGTTTCATTTCTTCCCGCCGGCGAGAATGAGTGGGTAGGCGCCGTTCCTAATCGCCCCATGACGACCGGCGATCAGCTATGGACCGATGCCGGCGCGCGTGCCGAAGTCCAGCTTGGATCAGCCGTCCTTCGTCTCGGCGAAAATACAAGCTTCTCGTTCCTGAACCTTGATGATCACAACATTCAGGTTCAGCTCTCTTCGGGCGCGCTGAACGTTCGCGTGCGCCGCTTCGGGCAAAATGACTATTTCGAGGTCGATACTCCCAACCTCGCCCTCACGCTCAACGAGCCCGGTAGCTATCGCATGGATGCCAGCCCCGATGGCAACTACACCGTCGTTAGTCTCCGCAACGGCTCTGCCCAGGTTACTGGCGGTGGTCAGAGCTATACCATCGATGCGGGCCAGCGCATCAGTTTCAGCGGCACCGATCAGCTTGATGCCGAGTTCCAGGAATTAACTCCGCCCGATCCACTCGACGCCTGGGCCATGGCGCGTGATCGCCGCTGGGATGAGTCGCGCTCAGCGGCTTATCTCTCGCGCGACATCGTAGGTTATGACGACCTTGACCAGTACGGGCAATGGCGCGATGACGCCAACTACGGTCATGTCTGGTATCCCACCCAAGTTGAGATGGGTTGGGCTCCTTACCACGTCGGTCATTGGGATTGGATTTCGCCCTGGGGATACACCTGGGTTGACGATTCGCCCTGGGGTTATGCGCCATTCCACTATGGACGCTGGGTCTCCGTTGCGGGACGCTGGGGATGGGTTGCCGGGCCTGTTGATGTTGCACCTGTCTATGCGCCCGCGCTCGTCGTATTTATCGGCGGCGGCCCCGGAGGATGGGGCGGCAACGTAGGCTGGTTCCCGCTCGGTCCACGCGAGGTTTACATCCCGCCCTACGCCGTAAGCCGCAATTACATGACGCAGGTGAATGTCAGCAATACCAGAGTGAACGTCACGAACGTCACCAATGTCTACAACGAAACAATCGTCAACAAATCGGTGAACGTCACCAACATTACCTATGCGAACCGCAATGTTCAGGGAGCTGTTACCGTGGTTCCGCAACAGGCCTTTGCGGGAGCGCAGCCTGTGGCGCACGCGGCGGTCAAGATGAATGCCGAGCAACTCGCCAGGGTGCCCATCGCCACGCATGTTGCCGTAGCGCCCACTCGCCAAGCTGTGCTCGGAGCCAAGGCGTCAACTGCGGGCCACGTCTCCGCGCCCCCCGTGGCTGTTGCGAACCGGCAAGTCGTAGCCAAGAAGACTCCGCCTCCGCCGTCAGTTCCATTCGCAAAACAGCAGCAGGCATTAGCGGCCCATCCGGGACAGCCAGTACCCAGGGCTGAATTGCAATCGATGCGCCCAGCCCAAACTCATCCCATGGTGAAACAGGCGCCGCCGGCGAAACCTGCGACTCCAGTTGCAGCGCATGGGAACCCGCAGAATCGTCCGCAAGCGGGTCGGCCTGAGACGCCGCCTCCGGCGGGAAATCGGACTGCACCGCAGCCAGAAAATCGCACTGCTCCGGCAGAGAACCGTCCGCCGCAAGAACAAGAGAATCGTCCGCCGGCTCCTGCGCAACCAAATCGTCCAGCAGAGCCAGCGCGACCTGCCGAGCCAAACCGTCCTGCACCCCCGCCTGCAAATCGGGCTGCTCCCGCAGAGAACCGTCCAGCTCCTGCGCAACCGAATCGTCCAGCGGAGCCAGCGAGGCCTGCAGAACCCAATCGTCCTGCGCTACCGCAAGCAAACAGGCCCACTCCTCCGGAGCAACAGAACCGCCCGGCCGAGCATACTCGGCCGGAGCCTAACAAACCCGCGCCACCGCCAGCGAATCGGCCAACTCCGCCGCCGAATCGGCCCGAACCGCAAGCGCAGCATCCGCCGGAGCGTACGCCTCCGCCCGCCGCTAAACCAGCGCCCCCAGCGAAGCAAACGCCCGAGCAAAAGAAGCAACAAGAAGAAGAGGACCGCAAGAAGCACGAGAAACCGCCAGGCTTCTAATGGCAGCCACGTAAAGATAAGAGGAGATACGCTGTTGCCCCCACCCTTGTCGCGTTCTTTGCGGCAGGGTGGGTGCATTGCGCTTGTGTGGCGCGAACACTCCTGTCCGCGACCTTGGCCCGGATCTCGCCCGCTGACCCAGAGCCTGACCTGAGCTGGTCGAAGGGGTGGGTCCAGGTAAGGGTGAAGTTTGATTCCAAAGTTGACGGCCATCTCTTTGGCGTCATCCCGACGCCCCGCGTTGTTCACCAGCGGGGCGAGGGATCTCGCGTGCAGCAACTATTGAGTTTGGCGAAATTGCTCCACTACCGGATTCCGCCCGTGTCCCACATGCCGATTTTCTTGGTACTATGAAAAGTCAGGCATCGGTTCCGCGCGACGTTTTCCCGCCAACCCCGCCAGGTCCGGAAGGAAGCAACGGTAACGGGCTCTTTCGTGTGCAGTGGAGTCCCGGTGCCTGGCTTTTTCTTTTCCGGGCCAATCTGCTTTTTCTGACGCTCGCTGTCCACTCGGCCCACAATTCCTCGAATGCACTCCAATTTTGTATTTTCCCCCTAAGTTATTGATTCTTAAATATATTATCCACCGATTACGCATAACTCCTTATTATTCAAAGATCTAGCGAAAAAGTGCCGCCAAGTTATTGATTCTAAGATATCGCTCCGAGGGGGGTTCCGATACTAACCAGTAAACTGATCCGATTGCTTGGATCTCTTGCGGATGGGATTCCCGAGTCACCGCAGTTGGTCGAATCCCTTCAGATATCATGATCTGAGCAACCATGAACTGACGCACAAATGACGAAGCGCCTCTACTACGATCAGCCCGACTTGCTGGAGTTTGACTCCACTCTCGAAGCGCCGCTTCCCGAGCCATCGCCCTCCGAGAATCAAGGATCTCCTGACGAAGGATCGCCTAACCAAGGATCGGCCGCCGCAGATCGATCACCTTCGCCATCGCGTCGCGCAATCGTCCTTCGCGAAACCGCCTTCTATCCCACCGGCGGCGGACAGATTCACGACACAGGCTGGATATCACTGCCTTCCGGCCAAAAGCTCCGAGTTGCAGAAGTCGCCGAGACCGAAGATGGCCACATCGTCCACTATCTCGAAGCGCCAGTTAAGCCTCCCATCGCCGACAGAGGCAACGCAGCGCAGCTCGTTATGCCTGCGGTCGGAAGCACGATTCACGGCACTATCGACGCCGATCGACGTCGCGATCACATGCAGCAGCACACCGGCCAACATGTCCTCTCTGCCGCCTTCATCGAGCTCTTCCAGTTTCCGACCGTCTCCTTCCACATGGGAGACGATTACTGCTCCATCGATCTGGCCACGGAATCACTGACTGCTGCCCAAGTCCTTGGCGCCGAGAAAAGGGCCAACGAGATCCTCTTCGAGAATCGTCCCGTTCGCATCCGCTATGTTCGCCGCGAGGAAGCCGAGAAGTTAGGACTTCGCAAGCTGCCGCCAGAAGGCCGTGATGAACTGCGGCTGATCGAGATCGCCGATTTCGACCTCTCCGCCTGCGGAGGAACCCACGTCAGCGCCACCGGCCAGATCGGCTCAATCCTGCTGCGGAAGACCGAGAAAACGCGCCAGGGAATGCGCGTCGAGTTCGTCTGCGGAGCCCGCGCCGTACGCACAGCCCGCCGCGATTACACGACCCTCTCCGAAGCCGCCGCGCTCTATTCCACCCAGCTCAACGATGTACCCGAGATGATCCGCAAGGGTTTTGTCGACACCAAGACCTTGCGCCGCGAGCGCGAGGATGCACTCAATGATCTGGCTGCTTCGATGGCCGAAGCGGCTCTCGCCGCATCATCCGAAGCAGCAGTCCGCTCAGCCAGCACGTCGTCTGGCGAGCAGGTTGCTCCAAGTCCGCGCTTGATCGTGCGAACCTTCTCCGACCGCGACGCGAACTTCGCCAAGGTCTTCGCCCAGAGAGTTACTCGCGCAGGCGTCCCAATCGTTGCGCTTGTCGCAAGCAGCATGGGCTCGCCAAGCCTCGTCTTCGCCCAATCGCCCGGAGGAACATTCGACATGGGCGCGCTGCTTAAGCAGGTGCTCTCGTCGGTTGGCGGACGCGGCGGAGGCAGCCGAGATTTCGCCCAAGGCGGAGTTCCAACCGGTTCCAATATCGGCGAGCTATTGCGCCAGGCCGCGCATGGAATCCAAAGCTGATCCATTACCGCCCAACGACTGATGGCCATCGTGGGCCGCGACACCCAGGCCTGTCATCCGCAGGTTTGTTATCTCTTCGGGCACACAACGGCTAGAACCCGCCTTCGCCCCTATTCGGCGTGCTCTAAAGCAATAGACTTAAGACAGTAGACCAACGCAATATATAGGCTCATGCCCGAACAGCGTCTCATCCTGGTCACGTTGCTCCTTAAGCTAGGAGTAGCGGCCACCGTGTCGACGGTGTTAGGGCGCTCCAAGGAGTTCAAGAAGCTTCTCTTCCTTGAACGCCGTACAACGCGGCAGAAGATATTCCTTGCCCTATGGATGGGCCTGCCAATAGCGCTGGGCGTCTGGATTCGCTGCAGCGTACACAGCTTCCTGGCCGGCGATCTGTCCTTAGAGTCGGTATTGCTATTAGGAGTGATCGGCGGCCGCCTCTGCGGCTCGGTCGGCGGATCGCTCATGGCCATCCCCGCCGTCCTGCATGGCGAGTGGCTGAGCCTCCCCTTCAACGTGTTCGCAGGAGTTGTTGCGGGTCAATTGCGCCGGTTTGCACCCGAGCAGGAAGACATCTGGTCGTTCTCACCTTTTGTCGATCTCAGCATTTATCGCTGGATCCGGCGCAATCTGCCCCGTCCGCGCGTCTTTGACTGGCAGGTAACGTTTTTCTTTACGATCCTGGCGCTGCGATTTCTCGAAACGCAGTTGCATTCCTTTCGGACTTCCGCGCTTTTTTGCCTGGAGAGCCCCAGCTTGTGGATCGAAGCGCTTATCTATCTGACCGCGGTTGTCGCGGTGGGCACGGAGTTGAAGATCTTCAACAACGTGCGCATTGAGATCAAGCTCGAGGAGCAGCAGCGCCTGCTCATGCAGGCTCGGCTCACGGCGCTTCAGAATCAAATTAATCCGCACTTTTTATTCAACACGCTGAATTCCATCTCATCGCTGGTACGCTTTGACCCGGACACGGCGCGCGAGATGATTCTGAAGCTCGCCACGATTCTTCGCCGGCTCCTAAGCAGTACGGACTCTTTTGTTCCTCTGAGTGACGAAGTTGGCTTCATTGACAACTATCTGGATATCGAAGTGGTACGGTTCGGTCGCGACAAGCTCAAAGTGTTAAAGGAGCTGGATCCTGTTTCCCTCGATGTGATGGTGCCGAGCATGATCTTGCAGCCGCTAGTGGAGAACTGCATCAAGCACGGGTTGGCGCCGAAAGTGGAAGGCGGCAGCATCACTTTACGCAGCCGCGTAATCAAGTCGCGGCTGGTAATTGAGGTGGAAGACGATGGCGTAGGCATCGATACGACTCAGGCATCCAGCGGAGAAGGCGCTGGAATTGGAATGGCAAATGTCGCTGAGCGATTGAAGGTCCTTTATGGAGACGCTGCCAAAATGATCATTGAGCGCCGGGAATGGGGCGGTACGCTTATTCGTTTGCGGCTCCCCATTCTGCCTCATATAGAGGAATTGATGGCGTCTACGACGCTTTCTCCAGTACCTTTCGGTAAAAGTCTTCGTAAAGTGGAATGATCTTCGAGGCGCAGAATTTATCGAGAGCCACGCCCCTGGCGCGTTTCGCCATCGCCCGTAGGGCTGATTCATCGCCCAGTAATTCCACGGCATAGCGCGCCATGGTTTCAACGTCTCCGACGTCGGCAAGGAAGCCCGTTACGCCGTGTTCTATAAGTTCGGGAACACCTCCGGCACGGGTCGCAATGGGCACAACCTCACACGCCATCCCTTCCAGAGCCGCCAAGCCGAAGGTCTCGAGTTCGCTGGGCATCAGCATGATGTCGGCAATAGCAAGCTTGTCACGCACCTGGTCCTGCTTGCCCAGGAACAATACCTGCTCATGAATGCCTTTCTGGACGGCCAACCATTCCGCCTGGGACCGGTCAGGCCCGTCGCCGATTAGCATGAGCTTCGCTGGAACTTTCTGGCGGACTCGGTCGAAGATTTCAATTACATCCAGAACGCGTTTCACAGGACGGAAATTCGATAGATGGACAAGGATACGTTCCTCGTCGGAGGCATATTCCTTTCGCTTTTCAAGCCATTCGGGTTTGCGCGCATATTCATCGCAATTTACGAAGTTAGGAATCACTTCGATGTGGTTCTTGACGTCAAACACTTTCAGCGTGCGGCTGCGTAAGTATTGCGAAATTGCAGTGACGCCATCGCTTTGCTCAATCGAAAATCGCGTAATGGAAAGGTACGAACGATCGAGTCCTACCAATGTAATGTCGGTCCCGTGAAGCGTTGTGACAAATGGCAAGTGCCGTCGCGGAGGCGTAGCGGCAAGCATCTGCTTGGCAAGCATGGCGCTCACCGAATGAGGGATGGCATAGTGGACGTGGAGCAGATCGAGTTCGTACAACTGAGACACTTCTGCCATCCGCGTGGCGAGCGCGAGGTCGTACGGAGGATATTCAAACAGCGGATAGCGTGTGACCTCAACTTCGTGAAAGTGAATGTTGGGTTCAGTTTCCGTCAGTCGAATCGGCTGCGAATAGGAGATGAAATGGATTTCATGTCCACGGCGAGCCAACTCCAGGCCGAGTTCGGTGGCGACGACTCCGCTGCCTCCGTAGGTTGGGTAACAAGTAATGCCGATCTTCATGCACGCTCCGGTGACATGGATTGGATTCGTCAGAATGGTCGAGGATGCAGGGAAGGGAAGTCAAATAGGTTTTTTGGAGCCCATTCTGACAAGAAAGAGAGACGGGTGAGGACGCCCGTCTCCCTCCCTTAAGTTCAGATAAAGCCTACTTGCCGCTCGTGAGAATCTTTTCTATGCGCGGGAAAGCCCAGTCGACCTCTTCTCGCGTAATAACCAGCGGCGGGGCGATACGAATTACGTGATCGTGAGTTTCCTTGCAAAGAATGCCGGCATCTTTGAGCGCTTCGCAATAGGGTCGTGCCGGACCGTGTAATTCGACGCCGATCCACAATCCCACTCCACGGACTTCTTTGATATGCGGAGATTTCACCCCGCGCAGAAGTTCAAGCAAATAAGCGCCCAGTTCGGCGGAACGCTCCACGAGCTTTTCGTCCACCAACACCTGAAGGGCAGTGCGGGCAACGGCGCAGCCCAGCGGATTGCCTCCGAATGTGCTGCCATGATCGCCCGGATTGAACACGCCGAGGATTTCATTCGACGAAAGAATTGCAGAGACAGGATAGTAGCCGCCAGCGAGGGCTTTGCCAACAATCAGCACATCGGGAGTGATGCCCTCATGCATATAAGCAAAGAGCTTGCCGGTTCGTCCCAGGCCAGATTGGATTTCGTCGGCCATGAGCAGCACACGATTTTGGCGGCAGATCTCGGCGGCTTCTTTCAAGAAACCCTTCGGCGGAATCACGATGCCGGCTTCACCCTGGATCGGCTCAACCAGGAAAGCGCATGTGTTCGGCGTAATCGCATTTCGCAGGGCCGCAGCGTCACCAAACGGAATCACTTTGAACCCTGGAGCGAACGGACCGAAGCCGTCGCGATATTGTTCGTCGGTAGAAAAGCCGACAATCGCGATGGTACGGCCATGGAAATTATTGCTGCAGACGATGATCTCAGCTTTGCCTTCCGGGATGCCCTTAACTTTGTAGCCCCACTTGCGTGCGGTCTTTAATGCCGTCTCTACGGCCTCAGCACCGGAGTTCATGGGTAACGCTTTGTCGTAGCCGGTCAGCTTGTGGAGGTCTTGATAGAGCAGAGGCAGTTGCTCATTGCGAAATGCCCGGGAAGTCAAAGTGACTTTGTGTGCCTGCTCGACTAATGCCTGCAGGATTCTGGGATGGCAATGACCCTGGTTTACCGCCGAGTAGGCCGCCAGGCAATCAAGATAGCGACGCCCCTCCACGTCATACACCCAAACGCCATCGGCACGTTCAATAACCACATCAAGCGGATGGTAATTATGAGCGCCGTATTGATTTTCAAGTTCTACATATTCGGCGGTACGAAGAAGTTGCTCAGTCGCAGTCATGAGGCTGTAATGTTCCTTTCGAGAATTGTCTATATTCTATCGTCTGGAGCGAAGTTCGCTCGAATCTGACCTGATCGCCAGTCCGCAGTCCGGACCTAGTTTTCTTCCAGAAGCATCGTCAGCAGCGCCATACGCACAAAAAGGCCATTTCGCGCTTGCCTGAAATAAAGTGCACGGGGATCATCGTCGACAGAGCGATCCAGCTCGGCGGTGCGTGGAAGCGGATGAAGAATAAGTGCGTCCGATTTCATCTGTCGCACCATTCCGGAATCGATCGCATATCGTTGCAGCATGGAGCGGTGTTCCCCGAGTACGCGTTCAGGATGAATGCGGGTCTGATAAACCACATCCACTTCACGGATGACACGCTCGAGATCAGACTCCAGTTCGAAGTGTACGTTGTGTTCCTCCAGATAACTGAGAATGTCGGGCTTCATTTGCAGCTCCGGAGGGCTGACGAAAAATATCTTCACGCGTTCGAACTTGGCCAAGAGGTATGCCAGGGAACGCGCCGTGCGGCCCTTGTCAAGTTCACCGATGATGGCAACACTAAGGCCATGGATAGGACGTTCGCGATAAATCGTGTAGAGGTCGAGAAGAGCCTGCGTGGGGTGTTGACCGCCGCCGCCATCTCCCGCATTGATGACTGGAATGGCGGAGACCTGAGCGGCGCGCTTGGCTCCATCGGGCGCATGGTGCCGAATTACGATTACATCGCACATCCCGCTCAGGATGCGAATCGAATCTTCCACCTGCTCTGATTCGATCTCGGACGAGAACACGCCCGCTTGCTCGGTCGACAACACACGCCCACCGAGGCGCAACATGGCAGCTTCGAAGGAAAATCGCGTCCGCGTGGAAGGAGCATAAAACAGCGTTGCCATGATGCGATGCTGGTAATCGAGCGTGCCGCCCCGGGCCGCGACGCGTTCCATGCCCCGGGAACGGTCAAACAGTTCCATCAGCAATGGCACCGTAAATTGCTGCGATTCGACCACATGTTTGAGTTTGGCCCCGGTGCGAGCGTCAACCGGAGGCGCATCCGCGTGGCCGGCGAGATGGGTGCTGATTTTCTGACGCGTCATGGCCGCCGTCCTTCGAAGGTGTGGACAACTTGAGCTTCAGGTTCCGCGTTGGACTTGGTCTCATCAGGATACATGTGAGTTCCGGTCTCGCCTGCGACTGCCTTCCGCAGGTTCTCCGCAGACGCGATGATAGCGTGTTTCCCGCCGTCACGCAGGAAACGCAGCACAGATTGAACTTTCGGCCCCATGCTGCCGGGCGCAAAGTGGCCCTCGGCCATGTGACGCTCCAGGTCCACGGCGCAGATAGTCTTCAGCGGACGCTGCGTCGGCTTTTTGTAATCGAGATAAACGAAGTCCGTGTCGGTGGAGATAACAAACATCTCGCTGTTGAGATGAGATGCGAGCAGGGCGGAGGCCCGGTCTTTGTCTATGACGGCCTCAACACCAAGAAGCTGTCCATTCTCCATGGCAACAGGAATCCCGCCGCCGCCGCACGCAATTACGAGCACTCCTCGTTCCACCAGACCGCGAATGACTTCGAGTTCGACAATTTCGACGGGCTCCGGCGACGGAACCACGCGACGATAACCGCGTGCGGCGTCCTCGATTATCTGCCATCCGATCTGGCGCTTTCTGTCCGCTTCTTCTCGCGAGTAGAAGGGCCCGACTGGTTTCGTCGGATTTTTCATCGCGGGATCGTCGAGTGAGACTATGGTTTGCGTCATCACGCTGATCACCGGAACTTCCAGGCCGGCAGCATGCAACTCCGCCAGAATCGCTTGCTCTAGGATGTAACCGATTTCGCCCTGCGTCGCAGCCCCGCAAACATCCAGAGGCCAAGCGGGTACCTGAGTCGCGCCAGCTTCGGAGCGAAGCAGCACTGCACCTACCTGCGGCCCATTTCCGTGCGTAACCACAACCTTATAGCCTTCACGGATTAGACCGACGACTTCGCGTGCGGTACGGCGCGCGTTCGCCAATTGCTCAGCCATCGTGCCCTTTTCACCAGAGCGAATCAGGGAATTGCCGCCGATAGCGAGCAGAATCGTTTTCATAAGAATGGACTGTGACACTCGTTTTCGGACAGTTTGCCGAGCATCAGATCATCTTTCGTGCACATCTCCCTCCGGACATTAGCCGCTGCGGCGTGGTGGATGGGCGATCCGCGCTACAGCCGCCTTGACAACCCGACTACACGTGCGCTATCTCGCGTAGCTCAGCAAGGTCCGGAAGCTTTACAAATTCATCTTTCATCAGGTCGAGCATGACAGCTTTTTGTGCGTGCAGCCGGTTCTCGGCCTGGTCGAACACGCGCGAGCGCGGCGAATCGATCACTTCGTCCGTAACTTCATCGCCGCGATGGGCCGGCAGGCAATGCAGGAAGATCGCGTCCTTTTTCGCCCGACTAAACAGCGTGTGGTTGACCTGGTAGGGGCCGAAAATCCGCGCGCGCTCTTCTTTTTCTGCTTCCTGCCCCATGCTGGCCCAAACATCGGTGTAAACAACATCGGCACCGGAGACAGCCTCGAGCACGTCGTTTGTGACCGTGCACGTACCGCCCGTCTCCCGACCACGCGCGCAGGCCCAGACAAGCGCGTCGGGCTGGGGCTCGTATCCGGGCGGTGTCGCCACCCATACGTGCGCGCCCAGTTGTGCTCCCGTGAACATGAGCGAATGAGCAACGTTGTTGCCATCCCCCACGTATGCCACCTTCAATCCCTGTAGATGGCCCTTTACTTCCCACATGGTCATGTAGTCGGCAAGGGCCTGGCAGGGATGGCTGTAATCGGTGAGTCCATTGATTATTGGAATGCTCGCGTATTCGGCCATCTGCTCCACAATCTCATGGGCAAAGGTGCGGATCATGATTCCTTGCACCATCCGCTCAAGATTCTTGGCAACGTCATACACGGATTCCCGTTTGCCCAGGTTAATTTCGGACGGCGAAAGATAAATTGAGAAGCCCCCGAGTTGCTGGATGCCAACATCAAAGCTGACACGCGTGCGCAGAGAGGGCTTCTCGAAAATCATGGCCAGCGTTTTGCGCTTCAACGCCTCGCCATAAGTGGTTGGATGGGTCTTGATTTGCCGCCCGAGAGTGAGAAAGTATTGGATCTCGGCGGGCGAGAAATCTCGAATCGAAAGAAAATCGGTTGCTGTCACTTGTTGCCTCGCATGTTGTTTTGCTCTGTAGCCGTTTATGCCACGACGGGTTCTGGCTTCTGGCTCACGCGCGCCAACCGTTCCCCTAACCCCGGTTTTGTGAGTTCTTCCACCTCGTAGCTGACGCGCACGCTTGGTTTGTCGATCTTCACAACCTTCGCGAGATCAATCGGCGTCGCCACCACCACGAGATCGCAAGGAGTGCGTCGAATGGTTTCTTCCAGTTCGTGGCGTTGCGTCGCGCTGTAGCCCATCGCGGGGAGCAGGCTCTGCATGTGCCCGTAACGCTCGTAGGTGCTGCGAATTGACCCGATGGCAAACGGCCGCGGATCGACCAATTCCGAAGCGCCGCACTGACGGGCCGCGACCACACCCGCGCCATAAGGCATTTCGCCATGGGTGAGTGTCGGTCCGTCTTCTACAACCAGCACTCGTTTGCCCTTGATGAGTTCCGGGGACGGGACGGTGACTCGGCATGCCATCTCGATCACTGTCGCTTTCGGGTTAGCTAACTTAACATTCTGCCGCACGGTTTCGATATCGTGAGCGGCGGCTGTGTCGACCTTATTGATGATCACAATATCCGCTCTGCGCAGGTTCACCTCGCCCGGGAAATAGGCGAGTTCGTGACCGGGGCGGTGCGGGTCAACAACCACGATTTCCAGGTCTGCCGCATAGAAGGGCGTGTCATTGTTACCACCGTCCCAAAGGATGACGTCGGCTTCTTTTTCAGCCTGGCGAAGTATCTTCTCGTAATCCACGCCCGCATAAACCACAGTGCCATGGACAATGTGAGGCTCGTACTCTTCGCGCTCTTCTATGGTGCACTTATGAAGATCCAGATCCTTAAGCGTGCCAAATCGTTGCACCGCTTGTTCGGCAAGGTTTCCATAGGGCATGGGATGTCGGATCACCACGGGCTTGTGCCCTTGTTCTCGCAAGCTGGCGGCTACGAAGCGGGAAACCGGGCTCTTGCCGCAACCGGTCCGCGTGGCGCAGATCGAAACGACCGGCACGCTCGACTTTACTTGCGTGTGCTCTGTTCCCAAAAACCAAAAGTCCGCGCCGGCAGCAACCGAACGGGAGGCGAGATGCATGACCGTCGGATAAGACACATCGCTGTAGGAAAAGACGACGGTGTCGATTTTCTCATCGGCAATGAGCTTTTCCATGTCTTTCTCTTCGAAGATGGGGATGCCATCCGGATAAAGGCGGCCAGCCAGTTCACGCGGGTACGATCTGCCAGCAATGTCCGGGATCTGCGTAGCCGTAAATGCCACAACCTGGTAGTCGAGATTGTCGCGGAAGACGACGTTAAAGTTGTGGAAGTCGCGGCCCGCGGCCCCCAAGATTAGAACTTTCTTCATGATTCCCCCCGTTCCGATTACAGACCATCTTCTTCTGACAGATAGGCGGCGGGCTGTGCCATTCGTCACAAGGAGGTGTGAGCCCGAAAGGCCCTGCATTAGTAATGGTACTGCAATGGAAAAAGAAAAGGATGTTCCGGCGTGGGTCCCAGGGCCTCGCTGCGTGGCCAAACCAGACTTCCATGAAAAAAAAAGGGGGCGAATATATCGCCCCGCGAGCGTGTGCGCCCGTGTCGTTTAGTCAGCGCTAGGTTTCTTGGGAGTTAGGTCGCACGCCTTCCTGACGCGTTCGAAATCCAAACCGCTGGGAGAAAACTCCGCGATCTGCCTGCCACTGCGAGTGGGCAGTTCCACATTGAAAACTTTCGCACCGAGCAAGCCGCGTGCAGTTCCCTTATCCATGGACAGAAAATGCCCGCGCTCCCAATTCCAACCTTTGGAATAGTGGACGTCGTCGACCCGTACCCTCACTTCCAGTTGAGGCTGTCCCCAAAAGCCAGGACGATTGGGCGGAGGAAGCTTTACCCCGGGGTTGAAATCTGCCAGTTTCAGCTTCCCGTTTTCGCAATAAAGATTCACTCTGGGCTTGTAGTTGGGATCCTCGCGAAAGTAGTTATCGGCCTGGAGTTCGAACCGGGCCTTGTTGCCGCCGGTCATCTTGTCTTCCGAATGGAATTCCAGCCATCCTCCCCCGGCACTCACGCCGTCTGCTTCCCCTTGGTAAGGGCTCATGCTGCCAGATTGGGCGAACGCTCCAATAGCGCAGGCAAACACTAGCAAGCCGGAGGCTGCAGCTTTTCCGGCTAGGCGCAAACAAAAGGACAAAGACGAAGAACGTGATGCTTTCAAGGTTTCCTCCCGAGAACTCTAATTATATGGAACCCAAAAGAGGCCGAAAAGTTGCATACAGGGAACGGCTTAGCACAACCGGACAAGCATGAGCGAACGCAGAATAGACCAAAAGGGTGGATTGCGCAACGACACGAATTGCTAGATGGATGGCTAAGACTCGTTATTTAATGCACTTGGTCGACCCTTACAGGCATTCGGCACATTCACTCGGTCTTGCCGAATCTCTTGCGAGAGCCGCGCTTCTCTTAGCGCCGGGTGCCGTGGTGGCCCGCTGGATGATCGATTGGCCCGGCCTCGTCCGGTACATGGCCTATCCACACTACAAGGCGATGAGACTTGGGCAAAGGTCTTCCAAAAGATCGCCGAATAACGCGGGCCAGTCCAACCAGCCCGCCGCCCAAAAGAAATAGAAGTGCTGGTTGAGAGATTGCAGATGGACTGACTATCGAGAACATCTATGTGTCCCTTCCTCAGCTTTCGCGCAGTCGTATCGTGGTGGTCGAAAAGTATGAGTTACAGGTAACGATGAACATCCAACAGCTTCACGATTTGAATGCTAGCGCGAGATCGGAATTTAGGCATGTCCCACCCGGTCAATCTCTTCGGTCATCTCTGTAACGTCACTGAGGTAAATCTACGGTGGAGCAAGGGGATGGAGGAGGAAAGTAACCTTCCGTTGGTTACGAAGGTTTGCAGCGATGCAATTGATGCCCGCAGACGAGCCGTTACATCGCATTATGCCGACGGGATTTTGGGACGCTAAACCTCGTTTCTCGCCTACACCAAACCACACGATCGACGTCGGAGTGCTGCCTTGCCTCCAGAAACGAACCTGTGCATTCCCCTGTAGCCCTTTGATAACGCAGTATTTGCAGGAAATTTGGCGAGCCTTATATTTTCTGGCTCCCATCCGACTCTTCCTTACCAGATTGGGCATTCCAATTTAGACATTTTCAGAGGAGAGCTTCCATGGTTCGTTCTATCCTCCGTATTGCAAGTGTTCTCACCTTGCCTTTGGTTCTTTGGGTGTCGGTCGCAACGGCATCTGCACAAACCTGGGCGCCAACGGCGACCCAGGGCATCACCTTAGCCAACATGCCTTCGGCAAAAGACGCGGGGGCACTTGACCCGCAGACTAACCTTTCCATCGTGATCGGATTGAAAACGCAGAATGTCAGCGCTCTGCAGCAGCTCGTCAAGGCTCAGAATACTCCTGGCAATCCGGCTTATCAGAACACCATTACGCCAGCGCAGTTCCTGGCGAGCTACGCGCCTACTTCCAGTCAAGTGCAGGCCGTTACGAACTACCTTCAGAACTTCGGATTTACCAACATCACCGTGGAACCGAACAATCTGATGATTGAGGCGAATGGAACGGCGGCCGCTGCGGCGAGCGCCTTCAACACGAATTTCGAGCAATACATTCTTAACGGATCAACGGTGTTCGCCAACACCCAACCGGCGCAGGTTCCGGCGTCCCTCAGCGGCACGGTATTGGCAGTGCTCGGCCTGAATAACGTGAACCGCATGACCACACCTATGACAGTGCGGGCATCTGGGGAATGCGCGGAATCCGTTTGCCTGTTGAACTCAGAGGCTCCGCAGGGATTCTGGCAGGCCTATGACGTGGGTAGCACTCCGGCGGGATCAAAAACTGCCATTGCGATTTTTATCTTCGGCAGCGCAGCGGGCATCGAAAACGATCTGCACGTCGCCGAGCAGGCGAACGGCCTGCCGCAAGTACCGGTTCAGATCCAGCAAATCGGACCTGTTAACCCCAGCGATCTGGGCGGCGGCGAGTGGCAACTCGACTCGCAATTTTCCACCGGAATGGCTGGGACGGTGAAGAAGCTCTACATTTACGCCACCAGCGATCCGACCGATGCCGGTATCGCGCAGGGGTTCAATCATTTTGTCACTGACAATCTGGCGCGTGCCGGCAGCGCCTCATTTGGCGAATGTGAATACGGCCCGTATCTGGACGGCGCGGCAGCCATCATCGACGGCGCCCTGCTCGAGGGCGCGGCGCAAGGACAGTCGGTATTTGCGTCCTCGGGTGACACTGGAGCGGCCTGCTCAGTTCTTCCCGTCGATGTAAACGGAACCCCCGACGCGGGTGCGCCAATGGTTTCTTACCCAGCGTCTTCGATTTATGTAATGGGCGTGGGCGGCACGTCGCTTTTCCTGAACTCCAGCGGCGGCTACAGCGAAGAAATTTCGTGGAATTCGGGTGGTGGCGGAATCGCCCAGTTCTCCTATTGCGGCTATTGGCAGCAGAGCGCCAGCGTTTTGTCCTGCGAAGACGGCGACAAAGGCGTTCCAGATATCGCTATGGACTCTGACCCGTATGAGACCGCAGCGACCATCTACTACAACTGCGGTACGGCCGGCGCCAGCGCCTGCGAAGAATCCGGAATTGGCGGCACCAGCTTGTCCTCTCCGTTGGCGTTGGGCTCGTGGGCGCGGTTGCTCTCGGCCAGCAGCAACAAACTGGGTTACGCACCACCGAATCTCTATGGCAAATATCAGTCCGGAACCTACGGGGTTGAGTCCACCGACCCCGGTTTCCACGACATCATCGTGGGCACCAACGGCCTCTATGTAGCTGCTCCGGGGTGGGACTTCACGACCGGCTTGGGATCATTTGATGTGAGCGCGATGAACGTCTTACTTAATCCGCCCAAGACAAAGTAAAGCATCCTCGAAACAGGACCGAGCCGCGTTTCCCTCACCTGCCCCCTTTTGGTTCGGTGAGTCCGAAACGCGGCTCGGGATCGTTTTAGCAGGCCCAGGGCCCGGATCTCAGCCTACTCGTAAATCCTAACCTCGCCTTTTGACGGGTGATTAGGCTCCCTGCCGATCCTCATGGCCGTTGCATCTCGCCCCTGCTATGCGGCGAGTCTGGCTGTGACTTAAGTCATCGCTGCCCTCCACGCCAGCATCTAGGCTAATCGGTTATCCCAATTTAAATTCATCGAGGATGGAATCAAACCATGTTTTGCTATCAATGTGAGCAAACCTTTCGCGGACAGGGTTGCGTCGACCTGGGCGTCTGCGGCAAAGACGAAACCGTAGCCACGCTGCAGGATCTGCTGATTCATGCGATCAAGGGAATCGCGATGTATGCCCACCGCGCGCGCCAGGCTGGCGCGTCCGATGCGGCCATCGACGCGTTTGTGATCGACGGCCTGTTTGCCACCGGAACTAATGTCAATTTCGATCCCGAGCGGTTGGCGGGCTTGATTTATAGAGCGGCTGCGGTGCGTGATCAAGCGCTGAGATTGTACGAGCGCGCCTGTGCCGGCACGGGCCAAGCGCCCGCTTCCATGAACGGCCCCACCATGTGGAAACCCGCAACCACGATCGAGGGTCTGGTCGCGCAGGGAAAGAAAAATCTTATTCCGGAAAGGTTTCCTTCGGCTGGAGCGGAAGTCGCAAATCTTCAGGAGTTGATTCTTTATGGCCTGAAAGGCCTGGGAGCATATGCAGCCCATGCCAAGCAATTCGGAGCGACCGATGCGGCGGCCAACGGAACGCTGCTCGAGATCCTCGATTTCCTCACCTTACCCGCGCCGACGATGGATGAACTGGTGGCGATGGCGTTAAAGACCGGCGAGTTGAATTTCCGCATCATGAAATTGCTGGACAAAGCGAATACCGATGCCTTCGGACATCCGCAGCCGACCAAGGTGCGTCTGCATGGGCGCAAGGGGAAAGCGATTCTCGTCTCGGGGCATGATCTGGCCGACCTCTACGAAGTTCTGCAGCAGACCGAGGGTAAAGGCATACAGGTCTATACCCACGGAGAGATGCTGCCCGCCCATGGTTACCCCAAGCTGAAGGCATTCAAACACCTGGCCGGAAACTACGGCGGCGGCTGGCAGGATCAAGGCAAGGAATTTCCGGAGTTTCCTGGTGCGATCATCGTGACCTCGAACTGCATTCAGGAGCCGCAGAAGGATTGCGCGGCCAGGATGTTCACCACCGGTCCAACCGCATGGCCCGGCGTCTGTCACATCGAGAATAACGACTATTCGCCGGCGATCGCGGCCGCGTTGGCAGCATCTGGTTACGCGGAAGATGGCCCTGACGATGAGATCCTGGTCGGCTTCGGCCACAATGCGGTGCTGAGTGCAGCGGGCCAAGTCGTCGATGCGGTTAAGGCAGGCGCGGTACGTCACTTCTTTTTGATTGGCGGTTGCGACGGCGCGCGTCCGGGAAGAAATTACTATACGGAGTTCGCACAGGCCGTGCCGAGCGACTGCCTTATTCTCACCCTCGCCTGCGGAAAATATCGCTTCAATAAATTGGACTTCGGCCAGATTGGCGGGTTGCCGCGCCTGCTAGACCTCGGGCAATGCAATGACGCCTACTCGGCTTTGCAGATTGCGACCGCGCTGGCCGGCGCGTTCAACTGTGGCATCAACGACCTGCCGCTCTCGCTTGTCTTGTCGTGGTATGAGCAAAAAGCGGTCGCCATTCTGCTGACGCTGCTGCACCTCGGCGTTCGCAACATCCGCATCGGTCCCAGTCTCCCAGCTTTCATTACGCCGGCGGTGCTAGGCGTGCTCCAGGACAAATTCAACCTCATGGCGATTACGGAACCCGAAAAAGACCTGGCTGCAATTCTGAGCTAGATTTGGTTTTCCTGACTGGAGCCGGGGCTGACTACAGCCCCGGCAATTTCGGGCTCTCCTGAATCAGCTTGTGGTGGGGGCAAAAAACTGCGAGGATCTGCTGCGGGCGACTTCCTTCTACTGAGAATCGTCGACTCCAATGTCTGCAAAACATGACCGCAAAGCATGACTGCAAAAGTTGGTTCGAGTTCCGCTGGCGCAAACAAGCTCACTCGCAAGTGTGATTAAGAACAACGAGACTTACATTCCCGGGCATCTGACTTAAGCACACCAATGGAGGTTTTATGGGGCTCCGAATTTCCGTCTGCGCGATTCTTTTTATGACTTTGGGCTTCTCGCCCAGCTCGGCCCAGAGCAAGCCCGCGCAAGAACCAGCTAATCCGGCACAGGCAAAGAATCCAGTTCGAGTCCCCACGAACGTCATGCTGGGTCGGTTCGACCGCAAGGTGATGCCGGTATACCCCGATGAAGCCATGTCGAAGGGCATTCAGGGAGACGTGTGGTTCGACATCGAAGTGGATGAAACGGGAAAAATCGCCAGCGCGCAGGCGACGGAAGGCGATCCGCTTTTAGTCGCCGCCAGCAAAGAGGCGCTTGAGAAATCGAGCTTTCACCCCTACGTGGTGAACGGAACCCCAGTTCGAGTCCAGGCGGAAATAGGATTTCACTTCGCCGTGCAGAAAAACGGCTCAAGCATCAACGGGACCGTGGACTGCATAACGCAAGGGCGAGGCTGAGGGCATAGCGAAATTATTCAACCGGGGTGGAGTGGTGCCCGGAGTAACTGCGAGCGAGGGATCGTGCTTTGAACTGGTGCCCGGAGTCGGAATCGAACCGACACGTCCTGTTACGGACCCGGGATTTTAAGTCCCGTGCGTCTGCCAGTTTCGCCATCCGGGCACTTGCTCGACGATACCTGCATTCTATAGCACTGCCGCCGCGGCTCCTTTGAGTCATCTCACCGCAAGGAAGATGGTAGTTCCTCGCTCCCGAAGAAATGTGCTTTGAGTTTCTCTCACTACGGGCTGAATAGGGTCCGTTCCCGGGACGGCACAACGCCATGTGATGCGCGTCACTGCGAGGCGTGTCAACGCGGCCGACAATCGCCGCATTCTACCCGGCTTCCAGCCGGTACATCGTAGTCACAAGGAGCCCGGCATGGCTGCTACGACCACTTCCACTAACATCTCTAATCTGCTTTCCAACGTTGATGAATATCCCGCTCCAAGAATTGTCACCGACCAGGTTCTTACCAAGGACTGGAAAGCAGAACTCGAGCGCTCGCTCGACGATCCCGAAGCGTTCTGGGCGGAACAGGCAAGCCAGTTCACCTGGACCAAGAAGTGGTCGAAGGTGCTTGATTGGGACGGCGTGCACCACAAATGGTTTGTCGGGGCCAAGACCAACATCACGGTAAATGCTCTCGACCGCCACGCCAACTCTGATCGCCGCAATCGCGCCGCCTTCATCTGGTTGGGTGAGGATGGTACCGAACGCGTCGTGACATACGGGCAGCTCTATCGCCAGGTTTGCCGCTTCGCGAATGGCCTCAAGTCGCTGGGTTTGGTCAAGGGAGACCGCGTCGTTATTTATATGCCGCTCACGCTTGAGGGCGTGATCGCAATGTTGGCGTGCGCTCGCATCGGCGCAATCCATTCCGTGGTTTACGCTGGCTTGGGCCATACCGCGCTGCGCGACCGCATCACCGATGCGGAGGCAAAGGTCGTCATCGCAGGCGACGTGGGATTCCGGCGTGGCAAGGTCGTGCCTCTTAAGCCAATTGTTGACGAGGCCCTCGACGGAATTGAATTCGTGCAGAAAGTTGTCGTATTCGCTCGTCAACCTGTGGAATTGAGCGGCCGCGAGGTCGACTTCGCCAGTTTGATGAAGTTTCCGCCCGAGTGTCCGGCAGAGGAAATGGACGCCGAAGATCCGCTCTTCCTGCTCTACACGTCGGGCTCGACTGGCAAGCCGAAAGGCGTTTTGCACGTTCATGGCGGCTACATGGTCGGCACGACGTACCATCTGAAAAGCTACTTCGATGTAGGCGAGCGCGACATTTTCTGGTGCACATCCGACATCGGTTGGATTGTCGGACATTCCTACATTGTGTATGCGCCACTGTGTGCCGGTGTGACCACGTTATTCCGCGAAGGCGCAATAGACTACCCGAACCCGGGTATTGCCTGGGAGATCGTTGAACGTTACGGAGTAAGCAAGATTTTCACCGCGCCGACCGCGCTGCGCATGTTCATGCGCTTCGGGGAGCAGTATCCACAGAAATACGATCTTACCTCGCTTCGAGTGATCGCCTGCGCTGGTGAGCCCTTGAATCCCGAGGCCTGGCGGTGGGCGCAAACCTACCTGGCTGGTGACGGTAAGTGGGGTTACGTGATCGACAATTGGTGGCAGACGGAGTTGGGAGGTCCGGCAATCGGCACACCCCCAACCTATCCGATGCGGCCCGGAAAGTGCGGCGTTTCAGTCCCCGGATCGCTCGCCGATGTCGTGGATGAGAATGGAAATTCTGTGCCTCCTAACGTGGGCGGCCGGCTCGTGCTAAAGCGTCCATTCCCGCACATGCTGCGGACAGTATGGGGAGATGCAACTCGCTATGAACGAGACTGGCAGGTGATCCCCGGGTGCTACATCACCGGAGACGTCGCGCTGAAAGACAAAGATGGTTACATCACGGTGCTCGGACGCGCCGATGATGTCTTGAATGTTGCCGGTCACCGGATTGGCACCGCCGAGGTCGAAAGTGCGCTTGTCTCCCATCCGGCAGTGGCGGAGGCTGCAGCAATCGGCGTCCCCGACACACTAAAGGGAGAAACCATCAAGTGCTTTGTGCAATGTCGTGCGGGTCACACTCCGTCTGACGCGCTCGCCGCGACACTTATAGAACATGTTCGGCGAGAGCTTGGACCAATCGCAACGCCTTCTGCGCTGGAATTCGTGGCGGCATTGCCCAAGACCAGGTCCGGCAAGATCCTGCGACGCTTCCTGAAAGCAAAAGAGATGGGAATCGACGCGGGAGATGTCTCGACAATGGAAGGATGATGGAAGGATGAACTAGACCGCCGAGACGAAGTGAGCGCAGAGTCTCTGACGCGGCACGGGTAATTTCATAATCTTATTCCCGGCACGTCTCATGACTTGAGTTCTCTGCGTTCTCTCCGGCTCGGCGGTTGGTCTTTGAGCCTTGCGTATCCGTCTCGGTTTACTCGCCTGCCCCAACAATCACAACGCTGCCTCTCGGCGCTTCGTGTGAGCCGCTCTCGGGTTCCAGAGTAACGGCAAAGTTCTTTGCTTCCACGCCCGCTGGTAGCGGAGGATTCACCACGGTTGCACTGCCATGAGCATCGGGCCGGAACAACCCGGCTGCGATCGGAGCGCCCCCTGGGGCAGGGAAGAGCCATAACTCGTAAATCTTCTCCGGCGGTAATGCCGGTAGGTTGCTTGCAAGAAAAATCAGGTTCCGGTTGCGACGCTCGTAAATCGCCTTACCCCTCGGCTGAGGCTTGCTCCCGGCCGCGACCAATTCAATTTTTTTCGCCTCAGGATCCAGTAGCGTTGTGACGATTTCGTTCGCTTGGCGCAACTGATTCCCCTGCTCGGAGAACCGCGCCTCCAAAGAGGCTAAATCCCGTGTGAGGCTGGAGTTCTGGCGAAGCAGGCTCAGAGCAATAAGAATCATCGCCGCGGCTGCCGCCCATCCGAGCACGCCAAACCAGGAACGCGCACCGCGGGACGGCTTTTCCACCAGCGCCGGCAACCGTGGTTCCTTGGCAATCGCCGTCATCAGGCGTTGTCGCCCTCGCGCCGGCGGTTGTGGCCCTGTCACTGTGAGTCCCAGAAGAGCAACGTCGCCGCGCGCCAAATCCAATTCGCGGCGGCAAGAGGCGCACTCGATCAAATGCCGCTCGAGTGCGGTCCGTTCTTCCCCTTCCAGCGATCCCAGCGCATAGAGCGCAAGGTCTTCGGCGAATTGTTCGTGTACGCTCATGTTGCCAATACTTTTCGCAGCAAAATCAATCCTGATCGGATGCGAGTCTTGATCGTCCCCAGTGGCTCACCTGTCTTAGCGGCGATCTCCGTATGGGTCAGGCCGTCAAAATACGCCATCTCGAGCGCTGCTCGCTGCTCTTGTGACATGCTGGCGAGCATTTCCCTCACTTTATCCATGGTACGCGCCCGTTGCGATTCCTCCACGAGATCGGGCTCGACAGACACCACGACATCTTCAATGTCGGTTTCCGGCCGCCGCCGTCGCAGCCAATCGATGGCGCGATATCGCGCTATCACCGACAGCCAGGCCCCCATATTGCCGCGGCTGGCATCGAAACTTCCCGGCTTACGCCACAGTTGCATGAAAATATCCTGTAGCACATCTTCAGCCGCGCCGGTATCTTGCAATACCCGTAGCGCGACTGCATACACGATGGAGGAGTATCGGTCATAGAGTGAGGCCATTGCGCTCTGATCACCGGAGCGAATCGCCGCCACCAACGTCAGGTCTGACGCTGCCGTTTTGGTGTCCGTTTTAGGCACCCGACTCCTCGTCCTCCTTAAGTACGCTTTATAGGGCCTATTTAGATTTACCTGGAAGTGATTCCCGAAGTAACGACCCACAACATACCAGCCCGTCCAGTTGCGAAGCAAGAGCCTCAGGCGCAACAGATACAGTCTAGGTTTTTGACGAGTCCGAGCTTTCCGCGCGCGCCGCCCGAGCCATAAGGTCTTCGATTGCCTGCAGCGGCGATTTCTGCTGCTCCAGGATGGCGAACATCTGCTCGGTGATTGGCATCTCCACTTTTTTCTGGCGCGCCAAGCCTAACGCAGCTTTTGTGGTGAAAATTCCTTCGGCAACCGCACCATGCATGTCGGCAATAATCTCGGGTAACTTACGACCTTTGCCCAGCGCTACGCCCACGCTTCGGTTGCGCGAAAGATCGCCCGTGCAGGTGAGCACCAGGTCGCCGAGTCCGGCCAACCCCGCCATCGTATCGGGGCGACCGCCGCATGCGACCGCCAACCGCGCGATTTCCGCAAGGCCCCGTGTGATTAGCGCGGCAATGGAATTGTGTCCGAGACACAGGCCATCGCAAACCCCTGCCGCAATGGCGATCACATTTTTCAAGGCCCCGCCCAGTTCAACGCCGATGACGTCATCGTTCGTGTATACGCGGAACCGGGAACTGTTGAACACGCGCTGGACCTCGCGTGCCAGTTCGCTATCGGACGACGCGATCGCAACCGCGGTCGGGTCGCCGCGTGCGACCTCTTTGGCAAACGAAGGGCCACTCAGCGCCGCTACTCGGGGAGAAAACTTTCGCTCGCGCATCACTGCATCCGTGATCACCTCGGTCATCCGGAGCATCGTTCCTTCCTCCAGACCCTTAGTGCAGCTCACGATGCGAGTTTCGGCGCCGAGCATAGGTCCCATTCGCCGAACCAGTGCACGGCAGTGTTGCGAGGGCATTACGCTAACTAGGATCTCGCAACCATCGAGCGCAACGCTCAGCTCATTCGTTGGATGAATCGATTCGGGGAGTTTGAAGCCGGGCAAGAAGCTCTCATTCACTCGTTGGCTGCTTATGCTGCTGACAACCTCAAGCTCGTTCGCCCAAAGGCGAATGGTGTGTTCTTCTTTGCGTGCGAGCGCGATCGCCAGAGCCGTGCCCCAGGCGCCCGCTCCGATGATGGAAATATGGCTCACCGGCGATCAGCCTCCAAGTTTGAATGGACTTCACTCCACTGAGATGTCATCTCGCCCCGATTCTTGATTCGTTTCCTGACGCCAAGCGCCCAATGTTCTGCCGGTGTTTCCAGACTACAAGTGCCGACACAATCGTGATGATGACGATGTCGGCGGGCGCTCGATACTCGTGTAGCGCCCAGGCTAACAACGGAAAAGCCGCGGCAGACACAATCGATCCCAGGGAGGCATATCGAAACGCAATTGCCAGCAGAAGAAAAATTCCCACAAGGCACACAATCGTTTTTGGAGTTAGCAATGCAAATGCCCCCAGGGTCGTAGCCACGCCCTTGCCTCCTCTAAACTTGAGCCAGACGGGGAACAGATGTCCCAACACGGCGAAAAACGCCGCTGTAACCATCAGCGTGTGGCGTTGCGTACCACTAAATGCCATGCGCGCGAAAAGAACTGCGGCCAAGCCCTTTGCCGCGTCCAATGCCAGCGTTGCCATACCAAGCAGCGGAGACTTCCGGGCCACATTAGTGGCGCCAATGTTTCCGCTTCCGCTGGTCCGCACGTCTTCCCCTGTGGTAATGCGAACAAGTAAGTAGCCGAAAGGAATCGACCCCGAGAGATAGCTAAGTGCAGCCGTGACTATATATGCATAGGCATTCATGGGGTAGGCGGTTTCTCTTGAAGCCGCGGCATGGGATAAGTCTCCAGCTTTGTGTACTTGGACCCTTTCGGTGAAAGTTGGCTTTGGTAGAGAATGAACCTGTCGGCCGTCATTGTACCGAAGTCAGTTTCCGGCATTGCTCCGAGCCGTTTCTGCAGTATGGCAAACGCAGAATTGGGGCCGTCTCCTTTTCGCCATTTCGGATCGCCAGATCTTCCGCCCGCACGGGCCAGGGTCAGGTGCGGGCTGAACGCCCGTTCCTCGCGCGGAATCCCCAGTTCATGAACGGCAGCATCCACATCGGCGGCAAGCTGAGCCAATTGCACGCCCGTCCGAATTCCAACCCAGAAAACGCGTGGCGCCTTTGGGGAAGGGAAAAATCCCGTTCCCGCCAATCCAATTTCGAAAGGCCTGCTTTGCACACTCTCAAGGCATTTTCCAATGGCGTTAACCTCTTCCTTTTTTTGCTCGCCGATAAACTTCAACGTGATGTGCAGCGACTCCGGGCGCACCCACCGAGCTTCACTGGCAAACGGGCTCACACCCTCCAGAAAACGCGCAATCTTCTCTCGCACTTCCTCGCTTATGTCGATGCCGACGAAAATGCGCATTAGTATCAGAGCAACGCCCGGCGAATCATCTCTAACGCCTGCTGCGTCGCGAACTGCCGGATCCTTGCCCGGTCGCCTGGAAAATTACGTTCCACAACCTGCGTTCCCTCTCCGCCCGCTAATGCGATAAACACCAAACCTACGGGCTTTTGCTCGGTTCCCCCCATTGGCCCGGCCACGCCAGTAATGCCGATGCCATAGCTCGATTGGCAGCGTCTTCGAATGCCTTCGGCCAGCGCCGCCGCCACCTCTCGGCTCACTGCACCATGCTTTTCCAGCAGAGCCTCCGGCACACCGGCAAACTGCGTCTTGAGTTCGTTTGAGTACACTACTGCGCCGCCGAGATAATAGCGCGAGCTGCCGCTAAGCGACGTGATCCTCTGGGCGAGCAGCCCCCCGGTGCACGACTCCGCTGTGGCCAAGGTCATGCCGCGCATCTGAAGCAGGTAGCTGACGATCTGCTCGATCGTTTCGCCTTTTCGCGAGAAGATTGCGTCTCCCATCTCGTCTTCGATCTTGTCCGCCAGCTCTTCCACACGAGCCTCCGCTTCGGCCGCGGAATCCTTTCGACAGCGCAAGTGAAGTTGTACTTCTCCTCCGCTGGCGAGGATCGTAGTTTCCACGTCGCGATAAGCCGTGTAGATAGGAGCGACCCGTGCGTCGACCTGAGATTCGGCAATCATCGCCATCTTCAGCGTTCGCGACGCAATATGCTGCTGAGGAACGTTAGCGCGCAGACGAGGAATGCACTCGGCCTCGAAGAGCGCCTTCAGCTCGTAAGGCACACCTGGGAGCAGAATCAGGATGCGTTCGCTGCCATCGTACTTGCCACTGATCCACTGTCCCGGCGCACTCCCCATCGGGTTCGGCAATGCCGTGGCAGTCGCGATCACATCTGCCTGCTTCCGGTTGTTCGGGGTCATCTTATAGCCGCGCTTGGCAAAGCGTGCCTCAAGCTGGGCAAGGACCCCGGGATCGGACTGGAGTTCAAGGCCGAGTGCTTCGGCAACGGCCTCCCTGGTGACGTCATCTTCGGTGGGGCCAAGGCCGCCCGAGAATACGATCAGGTCAGAGCGGCGCATAGCCAGCTTCGCTGCGGAGCCGATGCCGGTGCGGTCATCTCCGACAATAGACTTGAACCGCACCTCAATGCCGAGTTCATTGAGCTTCTCGGTGAGGTAGAGAGAGTTCGTGTCCTGGCGGTAGGGAGTCAGCAACTCCGATCCCACAGCTATGATCTCGGCATTCACGGGAAAAGTGTAAACGATGGTGGCCGCAGCCCGCAGCCATGATTCAGTGCCACCGCTGTAGAACGGCGGAGCGCGCTACATACTCGCGGCAAAGGTGAACCAAAAGAGAATCGAGAGCAGTGTCAATATGCCGCCTCCGATGAGAACCAGTTGGCGGGCGGGAGAATGCAGTGTCTTGCTCAGCGCAGTGGCCGAAAGACCCGCAAGGAACCAAACCAGCCCGAAGACGGATCCCATGGTGTCGTTCTGATGCCAGAGCTGGTCGCTCGGCCCCGGTGATTTGGTGGCGTGCGAAACGAACGCGAGCAAGCTAATAAAGGAGATCAGGAGCAGAGAAGCCGCGAAAGTTGTCCGCGTCGCGCTCCGGAATCGCCGGGAACGTCCTGTGCCATGTTCCGAGTTGTTCACCACGTATGTCTAGTCTCCGCGTGCTCCACAGGCGACTGGACTTGCGCCCTCTGAGTGAAGTCTAGACTAGCAGTAGGTGCCTTCGTGTATTACGAAAGGCACTTCCTTATGCTGACGCTGGGAAGCAGAGTGCCGAAGAAGGCCTATTCCGACGCATCACCGCCCGAACCGGCATGGCCGAACGGTTCGTCATCTTCCAGAGTCGGCGGCTCGCTCAAGGGTTCCTGCTGAGTCATGCAGTGCAGTGCGCCAAAACCCCAGATCAAGTCTCCTGAATAGATGGGCACGATCTCGCGATCAGGGAACAACTCGGCAAGCGTGTTAAGGGCTATGCGGTCGTTAGGATCGTTGAAGACCGGGACGAGAACGGCTTTGTTGGCGATATAGAAGTTTGCGTAACTGGCAGGCACGCGTCGGCCTTCGAACACAATCGGTCGAGGCATTGGTATTTCCACCACATTCAGGCGTTGGCCATCGCGGCCGCGAGCAGCGCGTAGGCGTCCAAGATTGTGGTGCAGGGCGGAGTAGTTCGCATCCTGCGCATCTGCCTCAACCATCGCGACAACCGTATCAGGCGCAACGAAACGCGCCAAGTCGTCAATGTGCCCATGTGTGTCATCACCTTCTATACCTTCGCCCAGCCAAACCACCGTCTCGACTCCGAGGTAATCGGCGAACAGGCGCTCGTAGGCATCGCGACTCATGAACGGATTGCGTTGCTGCGTGGCCGAAAGCAAACATTCCTCGGTGGTAATCAGCATGCCTTCGCCATTCACGTCGATTGCGCCGCCTTCCAGCACAACTCGCTGGGCGTTGGACATGGGATCGTTGAACATGGGACGGATAACCGTCGCGCCAGCAGCCCTTGCCATGCGTGGGCCGAGCTTCGAGTCGAGCTTGTAGTTGTCGTATTTCGCCCAGCCGTTGAACTGGAAGTGGAGCGCGAGGAGTTGCGAGTTGCGAGCTGCGAGTTGCGAGCGATCTGGTTGGAGTTCGTGGCTCGGAACTCGTGACTCGTGGCTCGGCTCCTGGTTCGTAAGGAAGATGCAACCGGAATCCCGGGTCCAGACGCGATCAGTGCGCCAGCGGTGGAAACGGATGTTATCGGAAAGCGCTTCGGCCTGCTCGAGCACAACGCGAGCGCGTTTCTCGGCTCGCTCGCTGTTGACGATCAGATCGACGCGTTCATGCCGCGAGAGATAGCGAATGACCTCGGCATAAACCCAGGGAATCGGCTCGAACTTTCCCGGCCAGTCCGAACGCAGATGCGGCCATGCGAGCCAGGTGGAAGCATGCGGTTCCCACTCGGCAGGCATGCGATAGCCGAGCGCGGAAGGAAGTTTGGGTTTCTTGATTCGCACGAGCTTTGGGAACTTCTTCTGTCAGACAAGACAGACTTGCGACTCTTAACCGCAATACAAGGTTCATTGTATGCGGATGAGAGCTGTTGAAAACATCCCCCCTATACCGGTCTTTTAGAATCAAAGACTTGGCATTTACGCCAGCCATGCTTTAACGCCAGGTCTTTGATAAATAATGACTTATAGGTAAAGTATTTATTCGTCAAAGACTTAGGTGATATTTGGATCAACTGAGTGACAAGATCAGCAGCCGGAGCGCCGCAGGGACTTTGCGTCTTGGATCGCTGGCGGAGAACTCCGCAACCAGGTTCAGTGGACGGGGCCGCTGTTCAGGATTGCCTGCGGTGGAATCTGCTGGGTCTGTATCATTCCAATCTGGGCTAGCAATGCGAATGTGTGCTGAGCCTGGTCCTGAAACTTCCATTGGCAATTGTCAAAGGTGGCATTCTCCAGTTCGTAGGCGCCGCCCGAGTAGGAGATTGTGCATTCCCGCAAAACGCAGTTGACGAACCAACACTCTTCAAGCTGGAAAACCTTCTTGGTAAATGTTTGGCCTTCGTATTTCGTAATTGGCATTGTGCATCTCCGTGGAAGACATACATAACAGGTAGATAGATTGCGTGTTACAAGGCATCTGACTCGGCAATTCTGCTAACTACGTTTCGGGCGCAGTTCAGACTTGGACGGCTTGCGCGCGCCGTGGCGGACGTGAAGAATCTCGATTTCGAGCTTGGGTTCGCGGACGTGGTAATAGACGATGTATGGGCTGTGCACCACTTTGCGGACGGAGGGCCGTTTTCGAACCATGCCGCCCATGCGGGGGAAACGGGCCAGTAGTTCAACGTGGGCGATCAGGGAGTTGCCAAAGCGGGAGGCGGCCTGCGCGTCATCCTCGGCAATGTGGCCGATGATTTCGGCGAGATCGTTTAGCGCCCTTTGCGTGTAGAGGAGACGGTAGTCCACTTGGGTAAAAGACGTCGGACTTCTTCTGCGGGGACCGTTCGACCGCCTTCAGCGTCCCGCAGCCCTTCATCAATGGCGGCCAGGGTTTCCGCGTCTTCATCATCGACGACGGGGGCGGGGTTTTCTAAATCGAACTTTTTCGGTTTCGCCATGCGGTTATCGTAGCACGAACGGCCCGCCCAAACGGAGCTTGGACGGAGTACCCTCGCGAGCCCTTCATTTTCCAAGAGTAGTGCTGGAACGGATAATTCCTAGGTAGATGATCTCCATATCCCTCTTTAACAACAAAGGTGGGGTCGGGAAGACAACGCTGACGTGCAACATTGCTGCGCAGTTTGCCCTCAGACTTCGCAAGCGCGTTTTGCTCGTCGATTGCGACCCGCAATGGCCCAGACTAGGTTTTGATCTAAGCTAACCTCAGCAACACAAAAGGGTGCCCCGTCCTTGACGCTCTTTGTCAAGGGCGGGATTCCACGGACGATATCGAACCACACATCGAGCGGTAGCGCTGGCAAGTTTATTCGGGCACGGAGAGGAAGATATCGCGGCTTCGTGCCCTTCCAAGAAGGTGGGACGCGCCGATAGCAAGAATACGTGATAAAGTGCAAAGGATTCGCGTCATACAACGATCAAAGCCGCGAGGTATGACAGGCTCAGCGTACCAGCAGCATCGCCGCCCACCCTTGCAAAAAGCGCAAGGATGGGGCACCCCCGCTCGTTAAGGGAAAAGAAAAACTAGGATGTCATGAAGGGTGGGCCACCCGCCGAGCGAGGACGTTCCCGGCACTGTCCAGCTCCCTCTATCAGGTTCGCGCTGCTGCTCACACCGTCGTAGAGGTATTTAGTCCGAGTGTAAGACTCGCTCATGCCGCAATCCTCGTTCGTGCTACAAGTCCGACAAGCTCTTTTAGCAGCTCGTGCAAGGTCAGCATCGACACCGATAGTACTCCCAGAGCGAGAAAGTGCAAAACCTGAGGCATCGCGATGGTAAGAGCTTGGTTCTGGGCGCAGTGGACCGTCACCCTGGTTCTGATGTCGTGAAACAGAGAGCTTGTGGCGGGATTTGCGGGAGCGGATGGATCTATCCGCTTCCGTAAATCGGCCGCGCCTTCTGGAACGGCAATGGTCCCGGGAGAAGCAGGTGCTTGACGGTGTCGAGCAACTTGCTGATCGGGTGACGTGCGGCAGCAGCGCGAAGATCGTCGGCGGTGACATGCAGATAGATCTGCGTGCTGGTGATCAGCCGATGGCCGAGCAGATCGCGGATCGTCACCAAACCAACGCCGGCACGAACCAGGTGGGTCGCAAAAGTGTGGCGGATACGATGCGGCGACAGTGGAATGCCAACGCGACTACGTTGTCCCCAGGTGCGCACGCGTTCGTACACGCCACCTCGCGAAAGTGGGCGTCCGAAACGTGAGCGGAAGAAGGGAGCGTTGGCGAGTGCGGGCCCACGGGCTGCGAGATATGTGCGCAACACCTCCGCCAGTTCTGGATTCAGAGGAATGCAGCGCTCATGACCGCCCTTCCCTTGCACCGTAATCGTCAGCTGTGTCAGATCAACGTTAGCGTTACGAAGCGAAGCACACTCGGAGGCGCGGATGCCAGTCCCATACAGCAAGGCGAGCAAGGCTCGATCGCGCAGTCCGATCACCGTGTCGGGCTTGGGCTCGGCCAACAAACGGCCGACCTGTTCCGAAGAGAGTACGACCGGGAGCTTGCGAGGTACCGCCTTGATCGACGGAAAAACCGCGAGCGGGTTCGCGCGGTGATCGAGATATCCCATTGCTACCATCGCGCCATAAAAGCGGCGCAGGACGACTACGGCGCGGTTGACGGCGGAATCTCCGTTGTTGCGGACATCGCGCAAATGCTGCACGTAGCTGAGCACATCCCGCGCGGTAATCTCATCGGGAGCGCGATCCGCTTGCGTGACACGCACCCATTCGTGGAACTGTTTCAGCGCGTTCTCATAGGCAGCGAGCGTGAGCGGACGCAATCCACGAGCCACGCAGTGCGTACGAATGTAGAGTTCGATCCAGAAAGACCAAGTCATGAACGGCCTCCGATCGGCAGCTTGCGAACCGCAGCCTGCGGTCGGCCGGGCAAGACATGCAGGTAAACCCCGGTTTCCTGCGGACTGCGATGTCCCATCAGCGAGGCGATGACAGCGAGGTCGACGCCACGATCCATCAAGTGTGTGGCGAAGGTATGCCGCAGCGTCCGCGGTGTGACATACTGCGATAAACTGGCGCGGGCTGCGGCATCTCTCACGACGGCGCAGATGTCGTTCACGCGCAGCCGGCTCTTACGGATGGTGGTGCGGAACAATGGACCCCGCTTCCCGTGGTCCAGAAGATAGGCGAGCAACTCGGTGTACACAGCTTCCGGAATCGGAACGGCACGCGGCCGATCGCCCTTCGTCTTCAGCACCAGCAGTTCTTGCCGTTCGCGGTTAACGTGCGCCACATCGAGCGAGCACAACTCGTCGGTGCGCAGACCACAACCATACAGGAGTAAGACAATCAGCCGGTCCCGTCGTGCCGTAAGACCGGGAAGCGCGGTGGCATGTACCAGGCGCTCGGCTTCTTCCAGGCTAAGCGACACCGGTGGTGTACGACGCATCGAATGCCGCAGGTTGAATCCATCGAGCACGTTGCGCTCGCTGCGGCCGCTACGCCACGCGTACTCAAGCAGTCCACGCACATGGCTGAGGTACTTAGCCAGGGTGCTCTCCGTGCAACCCTTCTGTCGTTCCTCTTCGAGCCAGTGCAGGTAATCTTCCAATGGCTGGTGCCACAACGCCGTTCCGGGACGCAGTCCGGCGAGCGCACGGCGCAGTGTGCAACGGACATCGATAATCGTGCGTGGCATCTTGCGCCCAACCTTATCGAGGTAGCTCAGATAACCCTCGATCAACGGATCCATCCTCTCTTTGCTCGGCTTCGTCATGCGGTCTCTCCCTGTGGCTGTAACCAATCGTTGATGGGGTGGAGGGCGATCGCGGCGCGGCGCTGGGGATCGGCGAGGTGTACGTACCGCACGGTGGTGGAGATCACGCCATGACCGAGAATGCGCTGCACTTCGGCCAGGTGCACGCCGGCTTCCAGCAGATCGGACGCACAGCTATGCCGGAACTGATGCAGGCTGTGGATGGGGACCTGGGCCTGTCGCGAAATATCGTGGACGCCGTTGCTGATCGCACTGCCGCTCAGACGCTGTCCCCGGTGGCTCACCAACAAGGCGACTTCGCCCACTAACCCAGACTCTTCCAGTTGGTTATGACGAAGCGGCAAATAGGCTTCCAGACACCGCAGCACCATCTCCGGTAACGGCACACAGCGTTCCTGTCCCGTCTTGCGACCATCGATGCGGAGAGCGCCTTCGCTGCGATCGAACGCATCGACGTTCAATCGCACCAGCTCACCACGGCGCAGACCGCTGCCGTACAACATCGCCAGCACCGTTACCCAGAGATGCGAACTGTAACCCCCGCCCCGGTTTGCGGCCACGCGCCACATCGCTTCCATGTGCGCGTGATCGATCCGTTTCGGCAAGCGACTGTAGGCTGTAACCTTCGGTCCCTTCATCCAGCGCAAGGGGTTGATCTTCCACAATCCCTGGCGGACCAGGTAGTCGCCGAATCCCCGCATCGAACTCAGCGTCGCATACACCGTTGCCTTCGCTCGGAAGCTGCTGCAGGTAGCAATGTAATGCGTGATCGTCTCCGCATCGATGCGCTCAATCACAATCCGGGGACGACGCTTCTTTAGCCACCGTCCCCATCGATCCAGCCGAGACTCTGTGTATGCCACGGTATCTGGACTCAGACCTCTCGCTCGGTACTCCTCAACATACGAATCCTGTAATCGATCCCATCTCCTCATCGCCGTTCTCCTTAACGTGCCTGCCGGCGAGCTAACGCTCGCCGGCCTAAACGTTACAAAAACAAACAATATGACCTCCGATATGACTGCCTCGGAGGCCGCGATGAGTCCTGAACTGAACTAAAGTGGGCATGAACGGAGCGGGCAAAGCCGAGGGTCGAGCAATGCGAGGCCGGAGCCCTGAGGAAGTCGAAGGGGAAGGATATCACGAGCTAAGTCCTTATTCCGAAATACTTTACGTATAAGTCTTTGCCGCTCAAGACTTTGCGGAGAAAAACTCTCTAAAGTCTTGATTCTAATAGACCGGGGGAGGGGGGAGGGGGAGGGGGCACGTTCAGAAAGCCAATTCCAGCGCGACGCGCTTTTACCGGTCGCCCCACTTCATCTTGGTCGACAGGACTTCGAAAAATGTCTTCCCGAAGCGAAGCAGTTTTGCTGGGTGCTCGGCTTTGACGCAACGCACCCGGTCGCCATCCTGCACCGGCATACCGACCTGGCCGTCGAGACTGAGATAGGCCTGCTCCTCGCCGGTATTCACGCGAATCTCGATGACCACGCTGTCGCGCACGACGACGGGGCGATGCGTGAGGCCATGCGGCGAAACCGGCGTGATGAGAAAAGCCTGGACATCTGGTTTAAGAATTGGCCCGCCCGCCCCCAGTGAGTACGCCGTTGAACCGGTAGGACTCGCGATGATGATACCGTCGGCCTTGTAATTGGAAACAAATTCGGAATCGACCAGAAGCTCGAAGGAATTCAGACGCGCGATGGCGCTCTTGCTGACGACGAGATCGTTGAGCGCAACGTGAGTCATCAGCGTGGTGCCGTTGCGCAGCAGCGAACAGGAAAGCATGGAGCGGCTGTCCACGACGTAACGGCCATTTTCAATAGCGTCGAGCGCAGGTTCAAGGCCGGAGAGCGCGACCTCGGTAAGGAAGCCGAGCGTGCCCAGATTGATGCCCAGGATCAATGTTCCGGCACTGGCGACGGCGCGGGCAGCGGAAAGCAGCGTGCCGTCGCCACCTAGCACGAGGGCGAGGTCCGGCGACGCCGAGGCCATCTCTTCGCGCGACATGGCTGTGGCGCTGCAATGATAAACCGCGCTTTCATGGTCGATGATGACGGTGTAGTGGCTGCGCGCGAGGCGCTGGCATAGGCGTGGCAATACTTCGGTCAGTTCAGGCCGGCCGGGCTTGGAGACGATGGCGACCGTCTTGATATGCGATGAGGGCGAAGGATTCGGCGGATCGTCCGGCATGAACATCCGATTGTACAGCGGGCGGTGAAAGTTGGGTGAGTTCGGTAGAGACGCAGTAGTGTTCTGATTTGCCTCTTTCACCACGGAGTCACAGAGTCACGGAGGAAAAGGTTAAATCTGTAACACCCCACAGGTGAAGGTTTTGCCAAGCAGCTGGTTTTCTCTGTGTCTCCGTGCCTCCGTGGTGGAAATTTAAAGTTAGGACAGTACCAGAGGCGTGCCAAGTCTGCTGCATATGCGCCGCTATGGTCAGCGCGCGAATTGGCCGTACAGCAGAAATTCGCGGTTGCCTTCCGCGCCCAGAATCGGGGAGTCAATCCATTCTGTGTTCTTCGCGCCCAATGCTAATAGAGCGGATTCTACCTTCTTGACCGCGCCCATCTGCGCTGATTCATCGCGCACAATTCCGCCCTTGCTGACCAAATCGCGTCCAACCTCGAACTGCGGTTTGACGAGTACAACAATCTGGCGTGGGCGGGGCTGGGGACCGGGAAATGCTGAACTGGGAAATGCCGCCTCGATGACTGCCGGAAGCACGAGCGTTGCGGAGATGAAAGCAACATCCATGGCCACAAAGCTGACATCCTCGGTCGGGGCGTCGGTCATGGCGTCTCCGAGAAGAGTGCTACGGGTCAGATAGCGGGCGTTGGTTTTTTCCAGTAGACGAACGCGGGGATCGTTTCGGATGCGCAGATCCATTTGACCGTAGCCTGTATCGACGGCAATGACGCGCGCCGCCCCGTGCTGCAGCATGCAGTCGGTAAAGCCTCCGGTGGAGGCGCCGATGTCGAGGCAGGTTTGGCCATCGAGGCCGATGTGCCAATGTTCGAGCGCCTTTTCCAGCTTGAGGCCGCCCCGGCTCACATAGCGCAGACCATCTCCGAGCAAGCGCACCGCGGAGTTAATATCGACCGCAGCGCCCGCTTTATCGATCTTTTGTTCGTTGACGAGAACTCTTCCGGCAAGGATGAGGGCTTGAGCCCGCTCGCGCGATGGCGTGAGTCCGCGCTCAACCAGGAGTTTGTCGAGCCGCGCCTTTAAATGGGGCCGGAGTTTCGAATTGGCGTCGTCATCGTTCACATTTTTCGCGCGGCATTCGCAGGCGTAGTCCCTGGTCGCACTCTTCTCGTCGCACCCAAGGTTGTGCAGAATGCTGAAACAATTTTGTTAAGTGAAGGTTACAAGAATTAATTCCAACTTTTGCACAAACTTTTCCTCGGTTGTGTTGAAAACTTTCTGAGTAACGTTTCGGAGTGGGAAAGAAGCGGTGAGTCAGTCAAAATATCCGCCTACGAAATATCCGACAAAAAAGGCCGCCCTTTTCGGCGGCCATTTGCATAGATGTAATCACGAAGATGCTTGATGAAGGTCGCTGCGAACTTATCCTGCTACTTCCTCGAGCACCTTCTGGTCGATATCGAAGTTGGCGTGCACGTTCTGCACGTCTTCGTTATCTTCGAGCGCTTCCAGCAGCCGGATCATGGTTGCGGCCTGGTGGCCTTCGAGCTTGATGTAGGTATCCGGGATCATGGCTATGCTTGAGGATGCGGGCGTGAGGCCGGCTTTCTTCACGGCTTCGAGCACCGCTTCGTAGGCCGAGGGTTCCGTGAGAATTTCCCAGTTCTCGCCATCGTCCTTAAGGTCTTCGCCGCCGGCTTCGATGATGATATTCATCAGGTCGTCTTCTTTGGCCGCAGACTTTGGAATGGCGATGTCGCCTTTCTTGTGGAACATATAAGCGACTGCGCCCGCGGCGGCCATGTTGCCACCGTTCTTGCCGAAGACGTGGCGGATTTCGCTGACCGTGCGATTGCGGTTATCGGTGGAAATCTCGGCGAGCAGAGCGACGCCGCCGGGGCCATACCCCTCGAGCACGAACTCCTCGTAGGTGAGGCCGGGCAGTTCGCCGGTGCCGCGTTGAATGGCGCGCTTGATGTTATCGGCCGGCATGTTCTCAGACTTCGCCGCCAGGATCGCCGTGCGCAAGCGCGGGTTCATGTCGGGATCGCCGCCGTTCTTCGCCGCCATGGCGATTTCCTTGATAAGACGGGTGAAAATCTTGCCGCGCTTGGCGTCGAGCGCGCCCTTCTTGTGCTTGATTGTGGCCCACTTTGAATGGCCGGACATGGGGATACCTCGTGTTGAAAGATCTTAGTTTGCGCTGATTCTGTGTGCTTTACAAGACACAGCGGATTCGCCGACGGAGGAGATCATTGGATCAACGAAAGCCTCGACGTAAAGCACAGGCGAACCAAGATTATAGCATGGGGGCGGAATCCCTAGACTTGGATAGCGGTCTTACGGCGACTAACGCAGCTTGATCCCGAGTTTCTGCAAGATCGCCGATCGTTACTGTGGAGGCAGTAATGCTGCGATCAGTAGAACCGGCAGCGCGGGCGAGGGCGCTCGCTCTACACGGGCGGAAGCGGCAGGCCTTCGATATTCCAGGCGATGTGGTGGACGGCGCTGTTGGTGGCGAGAATGGCGGACTTGCCGGGAGCGAAGGCGAGTCCGACGAGGTCGTTTCCGGCGACTTCAAGGCTGGCGTTCCCTTGCGGAGTAATCTTCACGATGCCGCGTTTGCCGGTAAGCGAAGCGGCGATGTACAGATTCCCTTCGATATCAAAGGCCATGCCTTGAGGGCGGCCGAGACCGCGGTAGAAAACCGAGACGCTGCCATGAGGATCGACCTTGTGGATGACGTCGTAACTGGAGGTGGTGGGGCCGGTGACGAACAAGTCTCCGTGGGGGCCGACGGCGAGGTGATAGGCGGCGATGCTGGGCTCGAGTGTGGCGAAGACGAAGATCTGACGGTCGCGGGCAATCTTGAAGATGGTGCCACTGCGGTCGCCGACGAAAAGATTCTCATCACGATCAAACGCGATGCCGGTGGCGACACCCATGCCCTCGGCGTAGGACGAGACGCTGCCATCGGGGCCAACCTGGTAGACAGCTTCGTCGTGGCGGGAGGAAACATACATTTTGCCCGCGCGATCGAAGGCGATGGCGGTGGCATTCATCATGTCGGTGAGGAAGGGCGTGACTTTGTAATTGGCGTCGATCTTGAAAATAGCGACCGGAACTTTCTGACCGCGCGATCCGGAAAATGTGACGAAAAGATTGCCGGCGGGGTCGAGCGCGGGATTGGTAACGGGATGAAGATTGTCGGCGATGGGCGAGGCGACCTGGATGCTGTGAGGGTTGCTCACGTGGCCGTTGGTGCCGATGACGATTGGGCCGGAAGCGCCGTCGGGGACGCGGGCGACAACGAAATCGTCGGAACTGATGAGAACGGAACCTTCAACATTGCCAAAGCGAACGCTGGGGCGGCGAAGTTCGGGCGGACGAAGAGCCTTGCCGATGATGCGGACCTCGCCTCCGGGAAGCGCGAAGGCGGGTTGGACGGCCTCGATTTGAGGCTGACCGTTGGGGGATTTCTTGCCGAGCAGTTTGTCAGAGAGGCTCATGAGTGCGTTTTCCAGAGGACCGGAACTTCGATACTGAGTTATTTGATTAGAAGATGAAAGTGCAGCAAGAGATGCATTATGGCGAGCGCGTAGAGGCCTGCGCCAAGATCATCCACAACGATGCCTGTGCCTTCGGGAAGCCGCTCCAGTCGACGGATGGGAAACGGCTTCAAAATATCGAAGACACGAAAAAGTATAAGGCCCGCGAGAAACGTTTGCCAAGCGAGCGGGACGGCGATGAGTGCTACAAGTTGTCCGGCGACTTCGTCGATGACGACAGGCTGAGGATCTTTCAGGCCGGAAGCGCGCGCGAAACGAGTGGCGGCGGGAATTCCGATGAGCGTGACGAAGGCGGCTGCGAGGATTGTTGCGGACGTTCGGGCTGATGGCGGAATAAAGAAGAAGCTGAGGAAAAACCAAAGGAGCGTGGTGGCGGCGGAGGCCCAGGTACCGGGGCCGGGCTTGAGGCGTCCGATGCCGAAGAAGGTGGCAGTGACGGTGGCCCAGAGGGGAGCACCGGGGCGAGTCGCCCCCGCGACAGCCGGCGAGTCGCCGACGCTACGGTCTGGTGCGCTTTTGCTCCTCACGCTTTCAGTTAGTCCTCAGTTCGTTCAATCGACTCGCACTCAATCTTCGTCCTCTTCGGGAATATCTGGGCGGAATTCGTCTTCGTCGGAGTCGGAATCGGTTTGAGTCACAGGGATTACATAAGCGCCGGTGGCCCACTTGCCAAGATCGATCTGGCGGCAATGATCGCTGCAGAAGGGAAATTCGGGATCAGTATTCTTGACGGCCTTTTTGCAGATGGGGCAGCGGAGTTTGATTATGCGTTTATTGGGCATGTGGAAAAGGTGAGGTCAGAAGCTAGAGGTCAGATTGCAGAGGTAAAAAGCCTTTAATTCCGTGAGTTTCAACGTTGCAGTCTGACCTCTGACTTCTGAGCGCTGACCTCTGCTTTGTAATCACGTCTCTGACCTCTGCAATCCAACCTCTGACCTCTAACTTCAAATTATCTCAGCCACTAAATCATAGTCGTGGGCTTCGGTGATAAGGCAGCGGTAGAAGTCGCCGTCGCGCGGTGGAGCACCGTCGAGGCCGGCTGCGGCATAGTCATTCACAAAAACTTTACCGTCAATCTCAGGGGCGTGCATGGCGGTGCGGCCTTCGAGAAGCAGATCGGTCTCGTCGGATGCGCCCATGAGGAGGAGATCGAACTCGCGACCGATGAGCGACTTCTTTTTTGCGCGGCTGATCTTCTGCTGAATGGACATGAGCTTCTTGCGGCGAGCCTCGATTTCACGCGCCGATAATTTCTTGTCGAGGCCGAACGCGCCCGCGCCTTCCTGATCGGAATAGCTGAATGCACCCATCCAGTCAAATTCGGCGGCGCGGACAAAGTCGCAAAGCTCCTCAAAGTCTTTTTCGGTTTCGCCGGGGAAGCCGACGATGAAGGACGTGCGCAGCGTGACGCCGGGAATGGTGCGGCGGATTTTGTCGATGGAGCGGAGGAATAGATCCGAGCCGCCGCCGCGCTTCATCCGCTTCAGGACACTGGCCGATGAGTGCTGGAGCGGGACATCCACGTAGGAGCAAATGTTTTCGTGGGCGGCGATGGTTTCGAGGAGACGGCGCGTGATCCTGTTGGGATAGGCGTAGAGGAAGCGAATCCAGCGCAGACCGTCGACGGCGGCGAGCCTTTCAAGCAGCGATGCCAGGCCATCTTTGAGGCCGAGATCTTCGCCGTAGCAGGTCGTGTCCTGACCGATGAGCGTGATTTCGCGGACGCCGGATTGTGCCAAGCGCTCGGCCTCGGCGATGACGGACTCGAAGCGGCGAGAGCGAAACTGGCCGCGGAGCTGCGGGATGATGCAGAAGCTGCAAGGATGATCACAGCCCTCGGCAATCTTGATATAGGCGGAATAGCCGGGCGTCGCGAGGACGCGAGGCGTGTGGTCGTCGTAGAGATAGTTGGGAAGATCGGCGACGGCGCCATCCCAGGCCTTGCGTTCGAAGCGGCCCTGCTCGCGCCGGTGATCGCCCTCGGGCCGCGAGTTGAGGATGGTGAAGGGGCCGGGATTTGGCTCGTTTGGCGGGGCAGAGAGACCTGCGGCGGCGAGGATGCTGGTTAGTTCTCCGGTGCCGACGACGGCATCGACCTCGGGGATATTTTTCTGGATCTCGTGACGGAAACGTTCGACGAGACAGCCCGCAACCACAAGGCGGCGAGCCTTGCCGGAAGTCTTGTGGCGCGCCATTTCGAGGATGGTGTCGACGGATTCCTGCTGGGCGCTGCCGATGAACGAGCAGGTGTTAACGACGATGACGTCGGCGTCTTCGGCGTCGGGGGTCAGTTGAGCTCCGGCCTGCGCGAGCATGCCCATCATGACTTCGCTATCGACGAGGTTCTTGGGGCAGCCGAGGCTGACGAATCCGACCTTGGTAGCCACCTTGATGCCGTTGCCGGGGGCCGGCAACACGGATATGGGTTTTCGAGTGGACACAAGAAATGATTGGGAAACTAGCTAGTTAATCTTAGCATTCGGGCGCAGGAAGTGGGCAATTGGAAAACCAATGGTTCTTTCTTAAAACATAGTGTTGAACGATGCGCGCAAGATCCCTCGCCCCGCCGGTGAAAGGCGCGGGGCGTTGATTGCATAACCACGACGGCTCCTCAGGCCCGATACTTGGGTTATCTAAGGCCAGGCGCTCGGAGCGAAAGGAGCCGATCATGTTGATTATAGGTTGTGATTATCATCCGAGCGGGCAGCAGGTTTTTGGCATGGACACGGACAGCGGTGAAGTATTCGCGGATCGCTGGATCGGGCACACGGGCAGGGGAGTGGAAGAGTTTTACGGTACCTTGCCGGCGGGCGCGGTGGTGGGGGTGGAGAGCAGCGGCAATATGTTGTGGTTCGAGCGGCGGCTGGCGGAGTATGGGCACCGGTTGCGGCTGGGGGATGCGGCGAAGATTCGGGCCCGGGAGACGCGCAAACAGAAGCACGACCGGCGGGATGCGGAGCTGATCGCGCGGCTGCTGGTGGAAAATAATTTTCCTGACCTGAAGTGGGTGCCGACGCTGGCCGAGCGCGACCAGCGGCAGTTGCTGATGCACCGGCACAAACTGGTGCGGATGCGGACCCAGGTGAAGAACCAGTTGCAGCACATTGCCATGAACCAGGGGCAGCAGAAGAAGCGGCAGTTGTGGACCAAGGCGGGACGCGAACTGCTGGAACATCTGGAGCTGGAGCCCTGGACGGCGCGGCGGCGGGACGATCTGCTGCGCTGGCTGGATCTGCTGGAGCGCGATTGCGCCAGCCTGGAGCGGGAGGTGCAACAGGCGGCAGAGGCACGAGCCGATGCGCGCTTGCTGATGACGCATCCTGGAATCGGGCCGGTGATCAGTCTGGCGTTTGTGCTGACCATCGGTTCGATCGAACGCTTCCATCGTAGCCGCGAACTGGTGAGCTATCTGGGATTGAATCCGTCGGAGGATTCCAGTGGGGCGCGGCGGCGGCTGGGCGGGATCAGCAAACAGGGGAGCAGTTTTATGCGCCTGCTGCTGATTCAGGGGGCGCAGACTGCGGTTCGTGGCGATGAGGAGTTGCACCGGCAGTACCGTCGTTTGGCCGCCAAGAAACACCGGGCGGTGGCCAAAGTGATGGTGGCACGCAAGCTGGCGGTGCGCATGTTCTGGATGCTGAAGACGCAGAAGACGCATGCAGAACTGGTTCGTATGCGGGGTAGCTCGAGTCATCCTGGGGTCGGCAAGACCGAGGCTTTGAGTGAGCGCCCTGCCTCTCCGCGGATCCAGCCCTGAGGGCAGGACGACCAGGCGGAGAGTTTGCACGAGCAATCATGGTCGCCAAGACCGAATAGATGGGGAGTGGGGCCAGAGTTCGGTACCCACCGAATGATTCGAGGCAAAGACGAGCGGCCTGGACTTAGACATGCAAAGGCAAGAGCAAAGGCAAGAACAAAGGCAAGAGCAAAATCAAAACCCTCTACTAAGGGAAAAAAGAACGGCAAAAACTTTCTTGCCGCGACCGCGCCTTCGTCTTGCCAAAAAACAGTTGACAGAGCCGTCGTGGTTATAGACGGGATGACGCCGGTTGGCTGGCGAGTGCGTTAAGAACCGAATTGAGGCGCCACCGGCCAACCGGGGGAAGTGCAGCAGCAGGCATCACGAGGGTAACTTGAGTTACGAGCCAGCGAGATTGAGAGCGTGCTAGTCTGATCGCAAGGGCTTACATTTGTTTGATTTCGGAGGTTTGATGGCGGCGAAACGACTGTTAGGCATGATGGTGCCGATGTTTGTCGCACTCGCAATGGCGTTCTGTTCGCTGGCTGGAGCGCAGTCGAATGATGTCTCGGTGACAGTGGGAAGAACGTTTGTGAGCACGCAGACGATCAAGAATCCTCCGGCGGGCGACCCGAACCCAAACATTCATTTCGGCATGGAAGAGACGATCGAGGGCGACTATGGGCGATTGCTCACGCGCCGGGGAATTTTTGGGATCTCCGCGGAATTGCCGGTGAACATTTTCTTTCGCATGGAACTCAATACCTATACCAACCAGATACCGAAAGATATTGGCGCGTTGTTTGTAACGCCGTCGGTGCGCGTGAATTTTGGGTCCGACCAGAGTGTTACGCCGTGGGTGAGCGCGGGCGGCGGCTACGGACGGTTTCGAGAAGCGCCAAGCTTGAACTATTACGGGCCGAATCCGGGGGCAGGGTTCACCAATACCGGGGTGATCCAGTTTGGCGGCGGGTTGGATGTGTGGATATCACAGCACTGGGGTGCAAAGCTTGAGGTGCGCGATTTCTATTCTGGCGTGCCTGATCTTAACGTGGTTACAAACCGTACGCGGCAGCACAACTTCTACGTAGGCGTCGGGGCAGCGTACCGCTTCTAAAGGGAAGCACTTAAAGAGGGTTTTGAAGAGACGACCGTTACTTAGTAATTTCCACTTGAGTAGTTTCCGCCTCAGCAATTTCTGCCGCTTGAATTTCCGCAAAAAGTTTGGGTAGGGATTCGGCATCGGCGAGCGATTTACCGAAGCGTGCGGCCTCATAGGCGCGCGAGAAGGCGGCGACGCGGATTTGAAGCCCAGGCTCGCCAATGGCGGCGACGAAATCGGCCGGGGTCTGGGAAGGCGATTTACGCCATCCGAGGCGATCAAGGCGAGCGATCATCTTGCGATACCAGAGCGCGGCGGAATTCTGCGGAGAGCGGCCGGGATCAGCGCGCAGACGATAGTTGCGAAGAGCACTGAGCAATCCCTTGAGATTGAACGCAACCATCAGGGCAGCGGCGAATGCGATGGCACCCACCAGCCAGCGGACCGGAGCATTGGAAATGTGGCTGTGAGTGCGTCGGGCCGTGCGCAGCAGCGAAGTATGCTGGCGGGCGATCCAATGGCGCGCGCGCTCAAGATAGTTGCGAGTATTGGAGACAGCATCTTTGCCGAGAGTGCGCTGATGGCTGGCATCGTAGTTGACGATCCATTCCCGCCAGAATGAGGCGGCGGCGTCGAGATAGAGCTGAAGACGCGACCATCCCGTGCGGGTGGGGATGACGGCGGCGGGAGTGGGATCGAAGCTGATCCAGCCAGAGCCGGGGAAATAGGCTTCCACCCAGGAATGCGCGTTGCTGGCTCGAATCACGTACTGTCCTGTAAGGTCGTTGAACTCTCCGGTGCGAAAGCCGGTGACCAGGCGCGATGGGATGCCGAGGGTGCGCAGCATCACCGCCATGGAACTTGCGAAATACTCGCAGTGCCCGCGCTTGCGCTCAAAAAGGAACTCGGCCAACGGGTCCTGCGGCGTGGTGCGAGATAGCTGGAGAGTATAGGCGTAATGGGTTTGAAGGTATCGCTCGAGGGCGACCGCGCGATCGTAATTGCTGGGCGACGACGCGGTGATTTCCCGGGCAAGCTGGGGGATACGAATGTCGAGAGCGGGCAGCTTCAGGTATTCACCTGCACCCGCGGGCAGAGGCGCGTTGGAAGCATCGCGGATTTGCTGGGGATCGATTATGGGGAGTTCGGATTCGGCGTCATAGCGATTGATGGGACGGTCAACGTCGAGGTTGAAGATGGCACCCCCGGCGTCCGTGGTGACGAGGCGGTAGTTTCCGACAAAGTTGAGAGGCCGTTCGGCAAGAAAGAAGACGTTGGTGCCAAGCGGCTCCATCAGGACGCGGTAACGAAGATAGTGTCGCGAGATATTGGGGAGCTGAATCAGTTCGCGAGGATTGCGGATTTGGTAGATGCCATCTTTGGAAGGGCGGAGTTGGATCTGGCCGAAGGAATTTGACCAGGCCTTTCCGTCGAAAAGATTGAGGGCCACGCCGCGCCACTTGAGATCGTATGCGCCGTGGACGTCATTCTGGATATCGATGTGCATTACGACGGCGCTGGACTGCTGAATCTGGCCAATGCGGCCGAGTTGCACGCGATCGGAGAAACCGGTGGAGACATCGCTAGCCGGGGTATAGGCGCTCAAATAACGGGACGAAACGCGCGGCAGCAGGAAAAAGATCACGAAGCTGCCTGCAAAAATGAGGAGCATGAGTCCTGGGGCGATGGCCAACAGGTTGAAACCCATGTGGTGCGGTGAAGCCGGCGGAGGCGCATCCTGGGCAAGTGTTGGCTGCTCGAGGGTGGAATGACGCATTTCCATTAAGACAAACGTCACGATAGCGACGAGCAGGAAGGCGGCGAAGGTGAACACGAACAGACTGCCGACGGTGAGCACGGCCGAGGCCAGCACCATCAGGAACGCCAAAACCGCCAGCATGTAATGGTCGCGTGTGCGCTGCAAAGAGAAGAGGCGCACGACCATGGTGAAGAGCACGAGATGGACAGTGGCTCCGAGGAAACTGCGAGAGAGGAAAAGATAGTCGACGAGATAGGCGACGACGTAAACCAGGGTGAGGTAAGTGGTCCAACGCTCGGGAATGACGAATTCGCGCTGCACGGCAAGCTGGTATCCGCGAAGGACGAGGGCCAGACAGACCAGGACGACGGCGGGAAGGTCGAGGCCTCCGGTGGAAGCGAGGGCACCGAAGCCGCTGAGAACAAGCAGATAGAGCGAGACCCTGAAGTAGCGCTCAATGGTAGGCGCCATGAGTTTTCCGCCCGGGCTGATGGAAGCAGAGGCCATGCAAACCTCTATTGTTCGACGAAATGGCGGCAAAGGGAAGTGGCGGCGGTAACCGGTGAGAGCACTGGGACGCGATTCTCAAACAAAAGCAATATAGGCGGGCACCAGAGAAACCAAGACAGGCCGGAGGAAATCCAGCCTGTCTTGAGGAATGAGGCTTCTATTTCTTTACAGCAGCCTTGATGGCCGAGACAAAGGCCGTGCCATTAGGCGTGCCAAGTCCGGTGACGTTGTCCCATCCTGGACCGGTCGTCAGAGACGAATCGGTGCCGAACGAGATCGCGTACCAACGGGTAGTGGTTCCCTGGTACATCAAGCTGACGAAATTAACAGTGCTCCCTAACGGAGGCAGCAGCTGGTTAGCAGGATAGTATTGCGGCGGAAGCGGCGGGCTGTCGGTCATGCCGTTGACATTGTCGGGCCCGACGACATCGGTTACGTCTGCGATCGCGTTGGCAGGAAGCGTGTAAAGCAGCGGCGCGGCGTTGCCGAGCCACTTGCCGGCGGCCTGATTGGCAATTGCCCACATCCCCGAGAACATGGGGGTAGCGAGGCTGGTTCCACCGATCACACCGACGGACTGCTGTCCGCCTTCGGTCAAAACTATCTCCGCGCCCGTTTCTGGGTCTGCCAGGTAGGAGATATCGGGAAGGAGGCGGAAATTGCCAGACAATTTCCCCTGGAACGCTGGCTTCGGCCAGTAAGCGCTGGTGCCGCCACCGGCTCCAAAGTTGAAGCCGAGGTAATTTGGCTGAATAAGAACCGGATCACAGGTCGATTGGCCGCAGCCGGAGGAATAACTGGCAATGCGGGTGATGTTGGTGCCCCAACCGGTCTGCAACTTCATGGTGTAGTCCGTATTGAGGAACAAACTGGTGCCGCCTATGGCCGTGGCGTAGGGAGAAGACGCAGGCATGAGGACGGTTGTCACCTTGTACACCGCCTTGAAGTCTCCGTCGTCGCCGGTGGCGAAATTGGTCGAGACCCCCAGCGCCGCGCCGGTCTCGCTGATGTTGTTCTCCACGATGAGTTCGCTAGGTTCGTACTTTATAAGTTCATACTCGTCGAGACCCCAGCTGTTGGAGACCACCGGGCCAAGACCGGTTTCGATCGCGAAAAGCTCGGCGAGGTCAAGGTTGGTACCGGAGTTGTCCGCCGCGAGGACCAAGGCGATACCAGCGTGAGGAGCCATGGCGTGCGACAACTCCACGTCGAGAGCGGTCTCTCCATCCCAGCCGCAAGTATTTCCCGAGCAACTGGTTGGGCCGGTGGGGTAGAAGATAGCGAAGTTACTATCGTTCAGCGCCGGGAGACCGTTGATTTGAGAGTACGCATTCGCATCGCTCAGGATGTCGTCGTCGCCATAAGCATCCACAATGACGACATTCTGGCCGTCTCCGCGGAGTTTTTGCGCAAACAAAGCGGGGAGACCGTATGCCTTCTGTAGTTCCGGTGCATCGTAGCCGCATAGCCAAAGATTAGGAGCGCCGGCGAATGGTTTGTCATTCATAATGGCGCCGGAGTAGATCTCGTAGGGACCGTTGCTTTGCCCGGGCGTCGTAAGATCCAGCAGCTTCGGGGCCTGGAGGCAGTTCGCGTTGAAGATTTTTGTGACCCCGGCCGGCTTAGCCTTGGACAGCGGAATCATAGGGAAGGGTTTGCCTGTATCTGGATCGATGGATCGTATGGCAAAGTTCTTGTACCTGGTATCGGTGAGGCCCTGGACGGCATATACGAGTGCGCCCGCAGGACCGGAGATGGCCAGCTCACCGCTGCCCAGGCGACGCTCCACGCCGTTAATAAGGGCGCGGTTGATTTGCATGCCGGTCGCGTGCTGGATGTCCTGTACGGTACCGCGCGCAGTCACGGCATGATTGAATTTGTCGGTGTTCACGACGCGGAGATTATTCTCCGCGAGATGCTGGCGGACGACTGCCATATCGGCTGCCGACGGCGCAAACCGAGCCTGGTACTCGGCCGTTGAGAGCCAGTGATGATATTGCGGAGATGTGGGGTCATACTGCTGTCGAACCAGCTCGTCCAAAGCGGCTTTATTGTGCTGTTTGAGCCAGTAGGTGACGGTGATTTGTTTCGTGGGATTTTCCGGCCCCAGAACCTGTGCCGATTGCGCGAAAGCCGAAGCGGCGCAACCGACGAGGATGCTGAGAATCAGAAGACTGGCCATCGAGATTGCTCGATGGGCGGAACGTGTATTGTCAACCATGTTGGTTCTCTCCTGGGAAGGACTCTGAATTGCACCGCATGAGACCGGGCAATCGTTAGCTCCACGCGAAGGGGTGTCCCATAGCTCAGATAACGAAAGTGAAGATCTATTGAGCGAAGATCCAAGCTGGCGATGATCCAATCTATGGGGCCTGTACTGGCCAGAAAGCCCGTCTGGTAAGGAAAGTCGGCCAGAAGCAGACCCGCAAGGCGCAGAGTTGCTTATTAATAACGTGTTGTGCGGCCGTTGTCAACTTCGGCACCCATATAAAGATTGGCTGACGCTCCGGGTCTACGGCCCGCGGACTCCCGCAGGAAGCCGAAAGCCGTTTGGCGGCAAGCCGCCAGGAAGCCGCGAGCTGTCTGGTTCTGTTATCTTCTGTTTGCGTGAATCGAAAATGAAAAAAATTGCGATTATTCCTGGCGACGGTATTGGGAAGGAAGTGGTTCCCGAGGCGGTTAAGGTTGTACAAGCCTCCGGCGCGGCGGTCAGTTTTACGCCGTTTGATTGGGGCGCGGACCGTTATCTGGCGGATAAAACAACGGTTCCGGCCGATGGATTCGCCATGCTGGGACGCGAGTTCGACGCGATTTTGGTTGGAGCGTTCGGCGATCCGCGCGTACCGTCAAATATTCATGCCAAGGAAATCCTGCTGGGCATGCGCAGCAAATTGGATTTGTATGCCAACGTGCGCCCGGTGCGCTTAATGGATGCGACGCTGTGCCCGCTGAAGGGCATTGAGCCTAAGGACGTGGATTTCGTCGTGATGCGGGAAAACACCGAGGGTGTGTATGGGGACGTGGGCGGCGTGTTCAAGCAGGGAACGGCGGACGAAATTGCGATCCAGGAAGACATTAATACGCGCAAGGGAGTGGAGCGGATTATCCGCTACGCGTTTGAGTTTTGCGCAAAGAGCGTGAAGGCAGACGGCACGGCGCGGCGGCGAGTGCTGATGTGCGACAAGTCGAATGCCATGACGCACGCCGGCGGCTTGTGGCAGCGGACGTTTAAAGAAGTGGGCGCGGAGCATCCGCAGATTGAGAAGCAGCACATGTACGTGGATGCGCTGGCGATGCAGATGGCGCGCGATCCTCGCGGATTTGACGTGGTCGTCACGAACAATATGTTCGGCGACATTCTGACCGACCTGGCGGCGGCCTTGCAGGGTGGGCTGGGAATGGCGGCGAGCGGAAATCTGCATCCGGGAAAGACTTCAATGTTTGAGCCGGTGCATGGATCGGCTCCTCCGCTGGCAGGGAAGAATGTTGCGAATCCCTTTGGTGCGATTCTTACAGCGGCAATGATGCTGGCGCATTTGGGGATGACGGCGGAGGCCCAGAAGATTGAAGCGGCGGTGCTGGAAGCTGTGCGCCAGAAGAAGACTACGTCGGATATTGGCGGCACGCTCGGGACGCGCGAAGCGGGGGATTGGGTGGCGGGGAAGGTGGCTGGGAAGTAGAAAGCTAGGGGACTACCGTGCATCGCGAGAGTTGTGTTAGTCGTCTGCTGCTGCCATCTTTGCTGCTACCATCCGGCTGCTACCATCATAGGGTGCGGCGAGAAACCCCTTACACGCGATCTTCACAGTAGCGCGTAGGGGTCCATCGACTCTGCAGGAACTTCACTTCGTGAAGTTCCTGCTCCGCTCAGGATGACACTCAATGAAGTTTTGGAGATTCTCCGTCGTCACAATTTTGGTCACGCTGATCGCGCTGGCCGCGACTGCCTCGGCTCAGTCACCTTCGCAAGAATCCCCGTCGCAACAATCGCCGTCGCAACAATCGCCACCACAGGAAACGCAAACAGGGGAGCAAGGTGCGCAGACTGCCAAGCCCAAATCTGAGCAAGCGAAACCAGATCAGAAGGGCTCTGGGCAATCGGCGAAGGAAGAGCAAACCATTTCGTCGCAGCAGGCGAAAGAGCTGTTCGCATCGGTGGACGAGATACTCAAGTTCGATAGCGATGACACCGGGCTGCCGATCAAACATGAGGTCAAGCGCAAACTGTCGGACCGCAAGGAGGTCGAGGAGTATCTGGAAAAAGGGATGAAGGATGATGAAGATGCGAAGCGGCTGGAGCGGTCGTCAGAAGTGCTGAAAAAGTTTGGGCTGATTCCACGCGATTTTCAGCTGGGAACGTTTCTGGTGGCAATGCTCAAGGAGCAGGTGGCGGGATATTACGATCCGAAAAAAAAGACAGTCAACATTTTGAACTGGATCGACGCCGAGGACCAAAAGCCGGTGCTGGCGCATGAATTGACGCATGCCTTGCAGGATCAGTCGTTCGACATGCAGAAGTGGATGAAGGACGCGGAGACCGAAGGCGACAAGAAGAATGATCCGAAGCCGTCGGATATTGATACGGATGAGGAGTCAGAGGCGCGCGAGGCGGTGGTGGAAGGGCAGGCCATGGTGGTGATGATGGACTACACGATCGCGCCAACAGGGAAGACGCTGCTCGAGATGCCGCAGATTGCCGAGACCATGAAGCAGGGCATGCTGGAGGTGCCGGATTCGCCGACATTTCACAACGCGCCGATTTTTCTGAAAGAAGAGCTGACGTTCCCGTATCGCTATGGGATGGACTTTACGCTGGCGCTCGAAAAGGCCGGCGGAAAGGCGCTGGCATTTGCCGGGGCATTCAACAATCCTCCAGCGACCACGCGGGAGATTATGGAGCCGGAGACGTATCTGAAGCACGAAAAGATAGAGCCAATAAAGCGGATCGACTTCAAAAAGGACTTCGAAAAGTATGACACGTTCGACATTGGCGCTATCGGCGAGTTCGATGTGGATGTGCTGGTGGAACAATATGCGGGTCACGATGAGGCGGAGGCGCTGTATCCATCATGGCGCGGCGGCTATTATTTTGCCGGGCGGCTGAAGGGTGCTTCTGGCGCAGCATCGAAGGCAGCTCCCAAAGAAACAACGCCGGGGCCGCTCGGCGTGATTTATGTGTCGCGGTGGGCGAGCGCTGAAAAGGCGGCCGAGTTTGCCGCGGTATATGCGAAGTCGCTGGCGCAACGGTACAAGACGCATGGCGCTATCGGCGCGGATGGGAAGGCCGCGGAGGATGCGCCTCCGGTGGATTCATGGCGTACGCTGCGCGGCAGTCACGCGTGGATGACGGAAGAAGGCGCGGTGGTGATCGAGGTGCGCGGGGATTCGGTGCTGGTCAGCGAGAGCATGGACGACGAGACGACAAAGCGCACTGAGAAAGATTTTTTCGGAGAGGCAGCGGAGAAGAAGTAGGGCAAGTATTGCAGTCTGAAAAACTTGAGGCGTGATCCGGTGAGGGCGGTTTTGGCCGAGAACGCCTGATACGCCAATCACGAGGAACTACGCCCCAATCAATGGTGTCTATACATGGCAGAGGCTGTGTGTTTAACTGGGTCCGCAGTAGGCATCATGAGACAACGTTTTTAAATTATTGTGGTAAGTCTGTGCTGCTTGCTTGTGGCTGGGAGCTTGCTGTTGCCTCGGCACAAGGTCGTCGCCGTTGGCGAGTACGTTTACTTCCTTGATGATCCAAAATCCCCGCCCTGCCTGGATTCGAGGGCGATTGTTCTCTCCGTGGAAAAAGGTGGTGCGATTAAAGTGAATGGAGATACGGTATCCAGTCGTGACTTCACGGAGCGCATGGGAATCATCTACGGGGCACGCTGCGAGAGGGCGCTATTTCTGACGGCAAACCCCGATATCCCCTATGAGGATGTGATTGGCATCATCGGAGAACTTCATGCAAACATCGACTACTTGAATATAGGCATTGTCACTCGGGCGGAGCAACTGAAGGGCTGCGCTCCAAACATAAGGCATTGGCAGGAACTTCGCCTGCCTGACGGGTGCAGTCCTCGTCAGAAGTGGTAATACATGATTGTCGGCACATTAATTACGTTCCTTACCTACAGGTCGAGCTTCTCGCTTCGCCGTCTGAGCTCTATCCTCCAACCTTGTATAATCACCAGTTCCGCAGTCATTTTCGGCCTATCACCTCGGCCTTTTCAGGAGCAGCTTTGCAGCAGGCAGAGATTGGAATTATCGGGGGCAGTGGCCTGTACCACATGCCCGGCTTCAGCGATGTGCAGGAGGTGCGCCAGCAGACTCCGTTTGGCGAGCCTTCGGACGCTTACATTCTGGGCATGCTCGAAGGGCGAAAAGTGGCCTTTCTGGCGCGCCACGCCCGCGGCCACATGCTGTTGCCGAGCGAGTTGAACTTTCGCGCCAATATTTATGGATTTAAACAACTTGGCGTGGAGCGGATCGTTTCAGTTTCGGCGGTTGGGTCGCTGAAGGAAGAGCATAAGCCGCTCGACTTCGTCATCCCTGACCAGTTTGTGGATCGCACGCGGCATCGGATCGATACATTCTTTGGCGGCGGCATTGTCGCACACATTGCGTTTGGCGATCCGGTGTGTCCGGAGATGAGCGGAATTGTGACGGCTGCGTGCAAGAGCGCGGGCGTGACCGGCAAGCGCGGCGGGACTTATGTTTGCATGGAAGGCCCGCAGTTTTCGACGAAGGCGGAGTCGAATATTTATCGCTCGTGGGGCGCGGACGTGATCGGCATGACGAACCTGCAGGAAGCGAAACTGGCGCGCGAGGCGGAGATTTGCTACGTCACGATCGCGATGGTGACCGATTATGACTGCTGGCATCCGCATCATGATGCGGTGACGGTGGAGCAGATCATTTCTGTTTTGAATATCAATGCCGAGCATGCAGCCGCGGTGGTGAAGGCAACTGTGGGAGCTGTGCCAAAAGCGCGGTCCTGCAAGTGCGGATCGGCGCTGGGGCACGCCATTTTGACGGACCGGAGTAAGATTCCGGCGGAAACGAAAGAGAAGTTGAAATTAATTTTAGGGAAGTATTTGTAGCTGGTCGTTAGTTATTGGTCGTTAGTCGCTCGGGGATCGGTTCTCTGTGATGGGCGGCGATATCGATCGGCGAAGACGTCCAGCGGGCCATGCTGCATGGATCGCCTGCACTCTGCGAACGACGAACGACGAATAACCAACGACAGTCCGGAGACCCATGAGCATACTAGTAGTAGGTTCGGTTGCGTTTGACACGATCACGACGCCTGCGGGCAGCGTGAAAGACATTCTCGGCGGCGCTGCGACTTACTTTTCACTGGCCGCGAGTTACTTCACTCCGGTGCGCGTGGTTGCGGTGGTAGGCGAAGATTTTGGGCCGGAGCACGAGGCAGTGATGAAGAATCGCGGAGTCGATACCCGCGGAATCGTGCACGCGGAGGGTAAGACGTTTCGGTGGGGCGGGCAGTATCTCGATAACCTGAACGAGGCGAAGACGGACTTCACGGAGCTGAACGTCTTTGAGAAGTTTCAGCCGCACATTCCCAAAGAGTTCCTGGATACGCCATTCCTTTTTCTGGCGAACATCCATCCGACGCTGCAGGCGGCTGTGCGCCTGGAGATGGACGGCGTGAAACTGACCGGCGGTGACACCATGAATTTCTGGATCCAGGGCACACCGAAGGAACTGGCGGAGACGCTGAAAATGGTGAATGTGCTGCTGATCAACGACACGGAAACGAAGATGCTCGCGCAGGAGAAGAGCCTGCCGCGCGCGGCCCGAAAGGTGCTGGCGATGGGCCCGAAGGCTCTGGTGGTGAAACACGGTGAATATGGCGCGACGATATTTTTCCGCGAAGGCGCGTTTGGGATTGGATCGCATCCGTTTCGCGCGCCGGCGCTGCCCATTGATGAGGTGAAGGATCCGACGGGTGCGGGCGATTCTTTCGCCGGCGGCTTCATGGGATACATTGCATCGCAGGGCGAGGTAAATCGCGAGGTGCTGAAACGCGGGCTCTTTTACGGCGGAGTGATGGGATCGTTCGCCGTAGAACGCTTCGGTACCGAACGGCTGCAGAATTTGACACGGAACGAGATTGACGCGCGCTTCCAGGTTTTTCGAGAGCTGACGCACTTGGAGTAAAGCTGCGACGAGACCCATGCAACAGCGCACAACAAGTGCAGACCCAGATAAACAGAAACTGAATCGCCTGACGCGGATCGGCACGCTCGCCGCGTGGGCCTCTCTGGGTTCGCTCTTCTACTATTCGCACCGCGGCGAACTCCTGATGCACGGCGATGCTGTGGCCCACATCAACATCGCGCGGCGAGTCTTCGATTCGCTCTACCCCGGGCCGCTGCAGTTGGGGACGGTGTGGCTTCCCCTGCCGCACGTGGTGATGATCCCGTTCATTTGGCCGGACAAGATGTGGCAGAGCGGAATTGGGGGAGCGATCCCTTCGATGATCGCCTACGTCCTGGGTGTGGTGGGGATATTTCGGCTGGTGGAAGTTTTGCTGGCCGCCGGAAAGCGGGGGCAAGAGCGCAGAAAAGATCAGAACCCGGATGCTGAACCGAACGGCACCGGAGCACAGATTGGCGGTTACATTGCGGCCTTTGTGTATGCGGCCAACCCGAATCTCCTCTACACGCAGACAACGGCTCTGACGGAAACGCTGGAGTTGGCATTCTTCATTTGGGCGATCGTCTACTTCGGAGATTTTGTTCGCGAGGCCGGCGAACACGAACTGACCAGTGAAGCGCGGCGTGCTCTGCGCAACTGCGGTCTCTGTGTGGCGTGTGCGGAACTGACCCGATATGACGGATGGTTTCTGGCGGGAATGCTGGGCGTAATAGTGGCGGCGATGGCTGTTTCGCATTGGCGCCATCGCATCTTGCGGGGAAGCGTAATCAAATTTCTTTTTGGGGTCGCGGCAGCGCCTGCACTTTGGTTGACATATAACGCGGCCATCTACGGTAATGCTCTCGCGTTTGCCACCGGTCCTTACTCGGCGAAGGCGATTGAGGCGCGAGTAGGCGCACCGAATCCCGGGGCGCATCACCTGCTTACGGCGGCGGCCTACTTCCTAAAATCGGCGCAAATTAATCTGGCGGTTGGCAATTGGGGACGATTCTGGCTGGCGGCAGCGCTCTTCGCGACCGCAATAGTGATGTGGAAGCGGCCGAGGAAAACGGCCCTGGCAATGCTGGCGTTGCTTTGGTGCCCAGTACTTTTTTATGCGTATTCCATTGCGTATGGCTCGGTGCCCCTGCACGTGCCCATGTGGTGGCCGTTTGCTATTTTCAACCAGCGCTTCGGTCTGGAACTGCTGCCGGTGTTTGCGGTGTCGGCGGGGGTGCTTGTGTCACAACTGTTATCGGGGAGATTTGCCGCGCGTGAGTGGAAAATCGTGGCGGCGGCTGTAGCGTTGGTCCTCATTAGCTACGGGTTTGTGTGGCGGGCAAAACCGGCTTGTTGGCAGGAGGCGGAACACAACTGGGATATTCGTCGCGGTTTGGATACCGCGGTGTTACTGGATATTAAAGAGTTGCCGCGTCCGGCTATTTTCCTTATGGATATCGATGAGCATGTGGGGATCATGGAGCGGCTGGGCATTCCTCTGCGGACTGTAATCAATAATGAAGACCGCAGGCAATGGGTTCACCCGCGAGACCCGGATGGCACGTGGGAGCGGGCGCTCGCGGACCCGGGGCGCTATGTGAATTTTGTGATTGCGTTCGAAGGCGACATGGTCGACAAGAATCTAAATACCGAAAGCCTGAAGCTGCTGGAGGTGATCCACAGCTCGGGCCAGCCGCCGGCGCGAATTTATCAGACAATGCTTGCGGTGAATCAACGGCATTAACCACCACCGGCGTTAACAGTGAATCGTGGCAAGAATCGATGCGATGGGAAACGTGCGAAGGAAAACAATCCGATTCATGAAGGCCTCGGCGTGCGGCAACGACTTCCTGGTCGTTTATGCGGCAAACCTGCCCGCGCCAATCCTGCCTGCGTCAAAGCAGTCCGCGTCGGTCGAGCCCGAGTCTGAAAATTCCGCCGACCTTGGGGAGATCAGCCGGAGGCTGTGCGATCACAATAACGGCATCGGCGCCGATGGCGTGGAATGGGTGTTTGCTGACGCCGAAGCTGACGCCAGGGTGCGGCTGTTTAATGCCGACGGGTCGGAGGCCGAAATTTCTGGCAATGGCACGCGCTGTGTGGCTGCGGAAATCTGCTCGCGATTGGCGAAGCAGGAAATTGTAATTCGCACCGAGGCCGGGTTGAAAACGTGCAAGTTGATCAAGAGGGAAGGCATGACCTTTGAGTTTGAAACGGCCATGGGCTCGGCGGAGGTCGGGGAACACCTTGCACTCGAAGTGGCCGGCCGCACTGGAAAGCAGAGTGTGAAGGGCGTGGTAGTTTCCACGGGGAATCCGCATTTTGTGATTCTGGGCGAGAGCTTTCCGGGCGGCTGGCAGCATCAGGCTACATCAATCCAGAAGATGCCGGAGTTTCCGCGGGGAACAAATGTGGAGTACGTCGTAGTGCGCGGAAGTCATGAAATTGAGATTCGGCTGTTCGAGCGCGGGGTGGGAGAAACACTGTCATCGGGCACAGGATCGTGCGCGGCCGCAGTGGCGGCGACTGCAAGCGGACGCGTGAAGTCGCCAGTGACTGTAGTTGCTCCAGGCGGAACGCAGACCGTGCGATGGGAAGAACAGGTTTATCTGCGCGGCCCAGCTACGCTGATCTGTCAGGGAGAATATTTCCTGTAGAGTGGATATCAAGTGACCCAATCAACCGAAAAAGCGCGCCTTAAGCCGCCTGCTTTGCGACGCGGCGACCGGGTCGGCATTGTCGCGCCCGCATCGAACATCAAGAGCACCATGCTTGAGGCGGGATGCAATGGCTTGCGGGCGGCGGGATATGAGCCGGTGTACGCGGAGTCGATCCTTGATCGCGACATTTATTTTGCCGGATCGATTGAGCGCCGCATACGCGAACTGGAAGAGATGTTTGTGCGAGACGATGTGCGAGCCATCATCTGCGCGCGCGGAGGGTACGGGTCGAATTACCTATTGCGTGGGCTCGACATTAAAAAGATCGCAGCGTATCCGAAAATATTCGTCGGCTATAGCGATTTGACCAGCCTGCTGACGTGGTTTGCGGACGAAGCCAACATAGTGACGTTTCATGGGCCGATGGTGACGAAGGACTTTGCTTCGGCTGACGGCGTCGATTTCGCGTCATGGCGGAGCGCAGTTGAAGGTGATGCCGACTGGGAGATTGGGCCGGGATCGGGCGCGAAGACGCTGGTTGCGGGCACGGCAGAGGGAATTCTATATGGTGGATGTCTTTCCATATTGGTCGCGGCTTTGGGTACGCCTTACGACATACATACCGCGGGAACGATTCTGGTCCTAGAGGATCTCGGTGAAAAGCCATATCAGATTGACCGGATGCTGATGCAGTTGAAGCTCGCCGGCAACTTAGACGGTGTCCGCGGCATCGTGTTTGGCGAGATGATGGATTGCCGCCAAAGCACGAATCAGGATTACACGCTGGAAGAGGTTGTGATCCGCGTGATCGGCGATCTCGGAATTCCCGTGGCGTTCGGCTTGCGGTCGGGACATGTGTCACATGCAAATATCACGCTGCCGATCGGAGTACGGGCGCGGTTAGAAGTTGGCAGCGACGTCAGGCTGCGGATTCTGGAGGCGGCGACGGAAAAACGTTGAGAAAGGACGAGCATGCGCGCGGTAGTGAATTGCGTGAGCACTCGTTTCGGATTCGAAGCGACAGTTAGGACATGCGATGAAAGGGAATTCAAAGCACATTCACCTGATCGGCATTTGCGGGACGGCGATGGCGTCGCTGGCAGGAATGTTGCGCGAGCGCGGGCATCGGGTGACAGGATCGGATGCAGCAGCGTATCCGCCGATGTCGACGTTCCTGGAATCGCTGGGGATCGCAGTCGCGCAGCCGTTTGCTGAGGCGAGTCTCGATCCGCGGCCAGATATGGTAGTTGTGGGCAACGCGATCTCGCGCGGAAACGTGGAGTTGGAGCGCGTGCTGGACGGCCGAATCCCGTTCTGCTCGCTGCCGCAGATTCTGCACGACGAATTCCTGATTGGCAAAGAAGTGCTGGTTGTTGCTGGCACGCACGGGAAAACAACGACGACCTCAATGCTGGCTTGGATCTTCGAGACGGCTGGGCTTGAGCCGTCGTTCCTCATAGGTGGTATTGCCGAAAACTTTGACAGCAGCTTTGGCCTGGGAGCGGGCAAGCACTTCATTCTGGAAGGCGACGAATACGACACGGCGTTTTTCGATAAGGGACCGAAATTCCTGCACTACTTTCCGGATGCAGTGATACTGACGTCCGTGGAGTTCGACCATGCGGATATCTACAAGGACCTGGATGCGGTGGAAACGGCGTTCAAGCGACTGGTGAACCTGGTTCCACGACGCGGGCGCATTGTTGCATTCGATGGATGTGCAGATGGAGGAGTCGATCACGGCGAGACGCAAGGACGCGCGAGCCTGGAGCGCGTTCTGGCGAAACCTTTTTGCCCAGTGGAACGTTACGGAGCTTCCGAACGGGCGAACTGGGAAATTACTGCACTGAGGCTGGGAACGGATCGCACGAACTGGACGGTGGTGCGCGACGGCGTGCATTGGGCCGATTTCGAATTCGCGCTCGGCGGAGAGTACAACGTTTGGAACGCAACGGCAGCGGCGGCGCTGGCGGCCAACTACGGTGTTTCAAACGAAGCTATTGCGAGGGCGCTCGCGACATTTCGCAGCGTGAAACGTCGATTAGAGGTGAGAGCGGAAGTAAACGGCGTGACCATCATTGATGACTTCGCGCATCATCCCACGGCGATCGAGCAGACGATTCGCGCTCTGCGAGCGCGTTACAAGAACGGCCGACTTTGGGTAGTGCTGGAGCCGCGGTCGAACACAATGCGCCGCAATGTGCTGCAGGGCGCGCTGGCGCGCAGCCTGGCGCTGGCCGATGAGGTGATTGTTGCCCAGGTTTTTAAGTCCGAGGCAATTCCGGCGGACGAGCGGCTCGACTTGAATCACGTTGTTGCCGAAATTCAACGCCACGGGAAATCGGCCCGCGTGCTCTCCGATGCCGATGCGATTGTGAAAACGATTGCGCCCGAACTCAAGCCGGGGAATGTGGTCGCGATTCTCTCCAATGGCGGATTCGGCGGGATTTATGAGAAACTCCCGGAGCGTTTGCGCCAGTTAGGCGCTCGCAAAATGCAAGGGTCAGCAGTGTAATCTGAATGATACTTTACGTCGCTATGACTTAACCGCCGCACATTCAGCGAGCACGAGGAAAGCACGCGAGGGCTAAAGCGTAAGAGGATCATGGAACGAACTGAGCCAGCGGCGAAGGCTGAAACTTGCAGCGCAAGCCAGAGTTCCGGATCGCCGCTTCGCACTATTGTGATGCTGGGAACCTGGGCGCTGGCGTTGCCGTTCGCCGCGATAACTGGCATTCCGTGGACCTATCTCACAGGAGACATCACCTACCTTTACAAGTCATGCATGTGGGCAGCGCGAACGGGCGTGCGCGTTGCTGGCGTTCGAACTGAAACGGTTGGGCTGGAAAAGATTGATCGCGCGCGCACGTATGTCTACATGTCGAACCATATTTCGAACCTCGATCCGCCGGTTACTCTGCCGCTGATTCCGGGACGCACATCTGTGATGGTGAAGAAGGAGCTTTTCAAAGTTCCGGTCCTGGGGCACATCATGTTGATGGGCTCGCTGGTGCCGGTCGACCGCGGAAACCGCGATGCGGGCATTGCTGCGGTGCGCGATTCGGTCGAGGCGATTCGCGGGCATGGGCTGAGCATGACGATCTACGTGGAAGGCAGGCGCTCATTCGACGGCAAACTGCTGCCGTTCAAGAAGGGGCCCTTCTACCTTGCCGAAGAATGCCGCATGCCCATTGTGCCCATTACGATCTCAGGAACTCAGGAAGTGATGCCGAAGGCGCGCTTCGGGATTTCGCGGGGCGTGGCGCGAGTGGAATTTCACGATCCGATTGAGCCCGAAGATTTTGGCAGCCGCGAAGAATTAATTGCGAAAGTGCGCGCGGCGATCAACAGCGGCCTGCCGAAAGAATTGCAGGAGTAGGGAAGCAGGCTTTCGGCTTTGGGCGTTCGGCTCCCGGCGCGGCATTCGCGAAATGGAAACGATGGTAGTGGTTGTTGGCGGAATGTCAGGCGATGCCCGCGAGATCCCTCGCCCCGCTGGTGAAAACGCGGGGCCTCGGGATGACGCCGATTAGGTATGCCTATTTCTTTGCCGGCGGTGCAGGCATCGAGTTCTGCTCGCTGGTTGGCGGAACAATGCCCTTTATACGCATGTAGGTGACGAGGTTTCCGTAGTGCTCCATGTTGTGCATGAGGTTGATAGTCAGCACGTCGAGGCGCGGCATTTCCATCTGGAATAGATTGGCGGTCTCGGTACCTTTGGCGTCGGTCATGGTGTCATAGGCCTTGTCGCAATAGGCAAAGGCATCTTTGAGGGCGGCGGTGAGGTCGGCTTTCGAAGTCTTGGTCTTTTCAACATCCATCCCTGGGTTCTTCTCTCCAAGGGCGGTGGAACAAAACATATATTGCGCGTCGGCGATGTGTCCGAGGATCTGACCGTAGGTGCGGACCGTGTCGACGGGCTTGAAGTTGTAGTTTTCCTCGGGCATTTTCTCGGCGGAAGCGAGAAGGACATGCTTCACATGGGCGTAGGCGCCTTTGTTCCAGGTGCTGAAAGGATTATCCATGGAGCCCATTTTTTCGGCGGGCTTCTGGGCTGACTGAGAGAAAGCGGAGGCGGCGACAAACATCAATACGAACGTCAGGACAAGGGTGAGGGCGATGCGCGATTTCATGTTGAGTTCTCCTGGGAGCAGAGTTAAGGTGCGTTGAATTGCACGACTATGGATTTGAGCAACCAGAGTTTCTGACAAATTCGAACAACCACAGATCTCAGCAACTACGGATTGAGCGACCCCGGCTCTGAACAACTGTCGATCTGAGCAACAACATTATCAAAGACGCGGAAATTCCGCGCGCTGTGGAGTAGTACGAGAGGCGCTGCGGCGAAGTTCCCGAGAGTGGTGCAGACGCGATATTCTGCTTCGCCCAGGCACCACGAAACGAACCCACGCAAGCCAAAACCAGGCTTGAATGGCGCACCCGTCAAAGACGATTTTTGCGAATTTATGGGGGGTACCCCCCCTCCCCCCCTAAAATCGGTTATGTTGATGATAACAAGTTAGTTACAGGCAAAGTATTCAAAAGATGGACCTTAGCCTCGTTTTTTGCGAATTGGCGTGCAGTTACGAGGGTGCCTGGACGAGCGAAAATTGCGAAAAATAGCGTATTTTTCTTGGTCACTTTTGGGCTCATTTCTTGTTCCGCTCTTGTTCTCACCGGCATTTTCTTCCACATCTTTTTCGGGCGCCTTTTTCTGCCACTCCCGTCCCGGAAGTCTTCTTCAGACTTCGGGGCTCGACCGCATACATCTTTGGAGACGGGCGCAGTTCTCGATTGTCGAGGTATCTTTGCACCGATCGGGTTGCAAGTCAGTGATGAGCGCACAGTGAAAACGTGATGAAAAAATTGGGAGGACGACAGGAGTACGGCCGAACGAAGGCGAATAGTGGGCGAACAAAATAATATTTCTGTACACATTTGTACATATACTACGCGCAGTGACAACAAACGAAATGGGTTCGTGGATTTCCGGGAGGCAAAAAGGGGGTTGACAAGTTGTGCTATAGCGGATCAAGCCAGTGGGTGGCTACGGACGCATGTCGATCAGCCGGCAAAATGCATAGATCCTTCGCCACTTGCTTGGTCCACTCGCTTCGCCCACTCGCTTCGCCCACTCGCTTCGCCCACTCGCTTCGCCCACTCGCTTCGCTCGGGGGGGCTCAGGCTGACAAAGAAAAACGGCGACAATGGGGCACCCGCGGCTAGATTGGCGTCAGAGGCCGCGGACAGGAGTGTCCGCGCCACACAAGCACAACAAATTCCAGGTCAACATCCAAAACCGGGCTTCAATGGGGCACCCGTTCCAGCGCACTGGAGAATCTACGGTTTCGGGGAGACGTCGGAAGGGTCTACTGAGTCGAAGCCGGGACGATTCAGGCGAATCTGACGCGAAAAGTCAGGCGCGTCGTTGAGCATGTTCGCCGCAGGATTGATGTAGGCGCGTCTCTTCAATTCGTCGAAGGGAAGATTGCCGGCAATCATTCCGTGCCGGTATAGGACTTGGGGCATCCACCCATTCAAGAAAATCCACCACGAATATCGCCCACTTCCCGCCGGCAAAAAGCCTGTGGCTCTCATCTGCGCGAAGAGGTTCGTTGTGCAATTGTCGGTGACCGCGTTAAACCAGCGCGGATGGTCGTGCAGGTAGTTGGCCTCGCGTAGATACCGGAGAAATAACTGTCGGGAGGATTCAGGGCCGGCGGCAAGATGGTAAAGGTAAACCTTCTCTCCGGAGCGGTAGTTGGTACGAAGACGGATGAGATCGCGCTCGTTGGCCAAGACAAAAATAAGGGTGAACTGACGGAAGAAAGAGCGGACGGCAGAGTAACTCTGACCGATCTGGTAGCGTGCCTCAATGGAAGCGGCGATGTAGTCGTCATCATGGTCGTCGTCTCTGAAGCGAAAGCTGATGATGGGATGCTGGATCCAGTGCAGGCCCCAGTCATCCATGAAGAGATCGACGCCGCGAAGTTGTGATAGCGCCACAGTTTTCGTGAGCCACTCGCAGGTGAAGTCGGAGGCTTGCCGATAATAACAGTTGCGAAAATTGTGGATGGTGACGCGGTCGCCGTTGATTTCGGCCCACGGCGCTTGGGAGAGGTTCGGTTGCCAATCGCGGTCATTTGATGGTTTGAGGGAGAGCCAGCAAGTGAGGACGACAAGGAAACTGACCAAGCATATGCCTAGCCTGAGAATTCTTCGTTTTGCAAAGCTTCGTTTGGCAAACATATGTTTGGCAAACCAAGTCAAGAGCACAATCGCAATCAGGAAAAGAGTGGGCGTGAGGAATGGGAAATGTATGGGCGAGAGGTCGAAGTAAAGTGCAGCGGCGGCCCAAAGGAGAAGGCAAATGGCGACGAACCAAGCGAGCAGGGCGGCGCAAATCCGAAAGAACTCTTGCCAGCGAGTGGGTTTAGCCGTAGGCATCAATGAAAATATATGACCTATTTGTTGAAGGTGGCAGAGCCGAGTTCTTCCAACCGGCCGGCGCGATGGCAAAAGCCGGGAAGGATCAAGAAACTCAAGGCGCAATCTGATAGGAATCCCACCCTAGCGCAAAAGGCGCGCTAGGATGGGGCACCCACGATCCGTGTTGCTCATCAGGAAAGCCTTCTTACTAACTTTGCTAACTCGGGCAACTTCTTAAATACGGCGCTGCAGCGCAGCCATAACTTGTTGTCGATGGCGGGATAACCGCTGACGGTTTTGCCGGGCTCGACATCGTTGGGAATACCGCTTTGGGCGGTGGCAATGGCGCCGTCTCCTACTTTGCAGTGTCCGGCGACGCCGACCTGACCGGCGAGGATGACGTTGTTGCCGACCTCGGTAGAACCGGCGAGTCCGACCTGCGCGCAGAGCAACGTGTTTTCTCCGACGGTTGAGGCGTGGCCGACTTGCACGAGATTGTCGATCTTGGCCCCGCGGGCGATGACGGTTTCGCCGACGGCGGCGCGGTCGATGCAGCTGCCGGCCTGGATTTCGACGTCGTCTCCGATGACGACGATGCCGGATTGGACGATCTTGTGCCAGCGAGGAGCGGCGGATGCGCTGTTAGGTAGGGGCTCTGAGTTCCCTCGCTCCGCTCGGGATTTCGGCGCGGGGCTCATCCCCTCCTTAGCCGACGAACCCGGCGCCGGGGGGACCGCGGGACGCCCCGCAATCGCCTCAACTTTGGCGAAGCCGAAGCCATCGCAGCCGACAATGACCGCATTCTGCAGGACGACGTCATTGCCGAGGCGGCAGAACTCGCGGACGACGGCATGAGTGTGGGCGAAGAAGTTGTGGCCGATGCGGGCTCCGCGATAGATGGTGACATGGGCGAGGAGGACGGCGTTGTCTCCGATTTCGACATCCTCGTCGATGACGACGTAGGGGCCGATGAAGGCGCTGCGGCCGACCTTGGCTGTGGGATGAATGACGGCGGTGGGATGGATGCCGGGGGAGTAGCGCGGCGGCTGATAGAAGAGTTCGATGGCTTTGGCCCAGGCGAAATACGGATTGTTGGTGCGCAACATGCCGGTGGGGAGGGCGGGAGCGTTCTGGTCGAGGATGACGGCGGAGGCGCGGGTAGTTTTGGCGGCCGCGGCATACTTGGGATTGCTGAGAAAGGTGAGTTGGCCGGGGAGAGCGTGCTCGATGCCGGCGACGGAGGTGATTTCGGTGTCGGGCGAGGCGTTATCGAGGCGGGCGTTGAGGGCGGTGGCGATCTGGGAGAGTTTCATGGTGATGTCTCGTGGGGAATTGTAGCGGAAGCCGGCGGCAGGCCTCATGTGTCAGGTCCCAGGTCTCAGAAAAAACTACTCTACTTGGCATCCGGCTGAAAGCTCTTAAGCGCAGAGGTCGCGGGACACTTAATTCAGAGTTTCCCCAAGGCGGAGGGAGCAGGGGTAAGTTAGGGGTCCTTCGACTTCGCAGAAACTTCACTTCGTGAAGTTTTGCTGCGCTCAGGAAGACAGTTTATTTTTCGCGGTCGCGATCTTGACTTAAAGCTCGGCGATTGTGCAAAGCGGCGCAGGCATTCCGGACACATTTTACTTGGCAGACATTACGGATCGAATTTTACGGCTCGAAGAGGGTGACCTGGCGGGTATCGGCGGGGCCTTTGCGGCGGCGACGGGCGGCTCCGATGACGGCAAGGACAGTGACCGAGGTGAGTGCGGCGCGGGGCACGAAGATGCGCTGGGTATTCGAGCGGAGGTCGGGCGGGTTCATGAGATAGCCTTCGGCAGGATTCTGCGTGAGATCGTTGGGGAGAATGCCTTCGACGATCTCGCTATCTTTGAATTTCAGGCGGACCCAAAGCCCTTCGGTGCGGGGGCGGGTAGCGAAAGTCTTGCGAAGCATGAGGTCGGAATCGGAGAAATCGCGGACAAAGTAGACGGCCTTGATGTCGCGGAGATCGATGGCGACGACGTTGCCTGCGGTGTTGAGAAGCTCAAGCTTGCCGTCAACCACGAAGTCGGCGGGCGCGACATATCCGTTGAGGGAATCGCGATCGTGCTTGCGGACGATAACTTTTTTGTGAGTCGATGGCATCGTATAGCAGAGGCTGAGCGAAAGGCCCGGCCCGGAGCAGCGCTCCTGCTGGGGATTCTCGCACTTTCAGGGCGAAGGCGTATAGGTGGGCGGGAAGCAGTAGCCAAACAGGTAAACCTTGTGTTAAGTTCTCTAGCTTGCTGAAACTCGGAGTCTACTTTATAACTCTAATAGTTAGAGGGAGTTAGGTTAGGCACAGGGAAGCGCTTGGGGCGGAAAGGCTCCTGCGCCTGTGGAAATCTTGTGAATAACGCTCGGCGCCAGCCACGACAGAGCGACTAGGAAGGCATGGCCGACTACATCTATACGCTGGAAACGCGGCTCTTACCAGACCAGCAGAAGGCAGTTGCATCGGTTGTCGAAGCAGCGAAAGCCGCTGAGATGAACGTGTACCTGACGGGCGGAGCCGTGCGCGACATTATCACGGGCTTCCCGATCCGCGATCTGGATTTTACCGTGCAGGGAAACGCGCTGAAGCTGCAAAAGGAGCTGGAGCGCCGTGGCGCCGTAATTGGCGACGCCGACGAGCATACGCGGACGCTGTTGTTGACGCTGCGCGGCGGAGTGCGGGCCGAAATTGCGATGGCGCGCTCGGAGACGTATGAGAAGACGGGCAAGCCTCCGCAGATAGCGCCGGCAACGATTATTGAAGATTTGCGGCGGCGGGACTTCACGGTCAACGCGATGGCGTTGTCGCTGAATGAAGGCTCGCGCGGCTTGCTGATGGATCCCCATAATGGGGCGGCAGACATTGAAGCGAAGCTGATTCGCGTGCTGCACAATTACGCGTTTCTGGAAGATCCGTCGCGGATGATTCGGGCGACGAGGTTCACGACGCGTTTCCATTGGCCGCTGGAAGAGCGAACGCAGGCACGCTTCGATGCGGCGAAAGAAAACGGATACATCGAATACCTCCGCAATTCGAGCATTGGATCCGAAATCGAGCAATTGGCGTATGAGGATGACGCCATTGGAGTACTGAAGGCATACGAAAAAGAGGGATGGCTGAAGATCCTGCATCCGCGCTGGACGACGGCGAAGGTGGATACGGCCAGCCTGAGCACGCTGATGAAGACGCGCCAGCAGATGAATGAGCTGGGCTATTCGCCGGACGTTGCGGCGGCAGTGCTGTATTTCCTGACGGCGCGACTGGGCGACAAGGATATTGCGGAGCTGCGGCGTGCGATTCCGCGCAAGGACCTGGTTGAGGCATGGAAAGACCTGGAAGACAACGCGAAGGGGTTGGCGAAGCGGCTGACCGGGAAAGAAGCGGCGACGCCCTCGCGGACGTGGCAGCTGCTGTCATCGGCGCGGCCGGAGATGGTGCTGTTTCTGGCGGTGACGGCGCGACAGCAGGCCGTGGCGCAGAAGATCAAGAATTTCTTCACCAAATGGCGGCAGGTGCAGCAGAAGATCCCGCTGCCAGAGATGACAGAGCTGCTGATCACGCCGCAGATGCCGGAGTATCCGAAGATTGCGAATGACGTGTTCATGCTGCTGCTGGATGGGAAGCTGCGATCGCGGACAGAAACACTGAAGTTCTTAAAGCCACTGGCACCACCACCACCGCCACCGCCACCTCCGCCGAAACGGGGACGGGCGGCCAAAGCCGCGGCGGCTGCGGCGCAAGCGGCAGCACTAACGGCAGCGGCTGCGGGAAAAGGAAAAGCCAAGGGCAAAGGAAAGGAACCAGCGGCACCCGCAGCGGTGGCGGTGGGTGGGAAGCCGGGAGCAAAGACGGCTGCGACGGCCGTCAAACAAGCGGCGGTGAAACCTGTTACTGCGTCGCCGGACAAGACGGCGGCGGCCCATACCAAGGCAGTCCACACCGAGGCGGCGCATGCCAAGGCCGTCCGTCTCAAAGACGAGAAAAAGAGCGGCGCCGGCGCCGCGACCAGCAAGAAAAAAAACGAGCCTGCGGGAAAGCGGGCGGCGGGAAAGAAACATCATTCGAAAGCTAAACCCGCTGGGAAGCCGAAAGCAAAGAAAAACAAGTAAAGCTGACCTGGGCCACGGCAGCTTATTTTGCATAATAGATCTTCGGCCCAAAAGTTGATTCCGCGGATTTTCCTCTAATGCAACCAAACGACTCCGAAGGAATTAGTTATCCACCCCTCCTTACGCGCTAGCTGGATGAAGTAATCCGTGTGGCTACGCCGGTTGACTACACAGTTTTCCACAGCGCGATGCACGTTTGAGAAGATGCTGAATGTCATATCGAGCGAGCGCAATTGTGCGTGTTTTAACATGGGGCTGCCAGAGCGAATGGTGCCGTCGAGGAAACCAACAAGCGATGACAAGCATGAACAGGTCAGCACAAGATTAAGATGGAAGCCTTCGATAGAGGCATGGTTACAGGGCTTCGCTTCGTTAAGTATGAAGCAATCGTCACCCGGCAAAGGCCCATGCTGGCAGTCGAGCGGTTCATTCCGGGTTTCGTGGTAAGAGGAATGGAGAACGGTTCTTAAGAAGCACGCGCGGAGACAAATGAGAATGTATGCAATGTATTTCATCTCCGATGCAGACAGTTGCAACTTCTGAGCTAGGCGAATGGGGTTAAAGCGTGGCATTCATGGTCTAGCCCATTTGAACTAGGTACTATTAATTGCTTCGAAGAGTATTTGTTGGCTTGACATGGGCCAGAACACAAGAGACAATCGTTCTCGCGTTATAGGTGCAGAACGTAAGGCAGCCTAGTCCGCGCAACTCCTTCCCCCAAGCGATTCAGGCTCCTCAGTTGTTGGAATTGCCGTTTTATTCAAGTTTTGCACGAAGTGCAAGCCCTCCAGGGACGATCCGTTGTTTGGGTTGTCAAAGCATGAAGAGACCGGGCAACAGAAGAGAACCAACACTCGCGAAGGTGTAAATGTGGCTATGGCTCCAAGCAAATCCGGGTTCCTTCTTCTGGATACTTCGTTAAATTTGATCGCCTCAAATCCGGAGGCGGTGCAGATCCTTTCCTATCCGAGCAAGCCGGATAGGATCAAACAGCTAAGTGTTTTTCTGGCGGATAGGGTGCGGACGGCACTGGCGGATTCTTCACCCGACGGCCACGGAGCTAAGGAATATCAATCGGGCCGGCGGCGCTACATCTGCAGAAAATTCGAGATCGACTGCAATGGCCGATACACACCGCAGCCGGCATTGGCGATGATCTTCGAGCGGGCGGCTACACCGGACCTGGCGCTCGAGGAAATAGTCCGCCAATTCAACCTGACGCAGAGAGAGCGAGAGACGGTGGAATTGCTGGTACAAGGGCTGACGACGAAAGAAATTGCCGGCCGCTTGTCGATCAGTCCGAACACAGTGAAGGCGTTTGTCCGCATTGTGATGGTGAAGATGGGCGTATCCACACGGTCGGGCATTGTGGGCCGTCTGACCGGCGCGCGCAGTCTGGGCTAGTTTGTGCTGGCAAATTTTGGTCGAGTCTAACCTCTTTTCAGGCTAACCTTTAGCAGTCACCTATCCTATATAGGCAGTGTGAATTAATCCCATTGAGGACTATCTCTTGCTCGTGCGTTAAGGCATGATCCTGCCCGTGAGACGCTCCGAGCAAGACCGACGTCAATATGAGCGATTTCCGCAAACGTTCGAAGTGCGGGCACGAAGCATGCCGCCCGTACGCGCAACTCACGCCGCGCCGAAAGATTTCCAAGGACGAATCCAGAATGTGAGCGCAGGCGGAGTATGCATTTTGAGCGCTAAGCCCTTCCCCGTTTCAACTTTTGTTTTTTGTGAAATCCCCGTGCCCGACGTGCCGGTTTCGGTTCCGGCGTTGATGCAGGTACGGTGGTCGACCAAACGAGGACGCGGAGTCCATCACTATTTGAACGGCCTGTCATTCGTTACGACGTAAGCATTGCGAGCCGGCGACGCCCTAGATCGTTACGGACGAGATCGTTACGAACTGGGTGGTATCGGCTGCGAAGCGGTGTCGCTGCGAAGCGATTCGCTACGACATCAGGCCTGACGAAGAGTTGACGAAAAACGACGAGTAATCCCGCCCCGCGCGGCCGTGGTTTCCCTGCTCTCCGAAATGGCTTTGATTGAGAGTCTTATATAACAATCGGAAGTCGCCCGATCTGTTTGGCATGACCATGCGGAGCATGGCGCTGGCGTGAGCGATGCCGTATCAGCAGTTGATCGAAGAGAACGCGTTCACGCCGTTTATCAAAAGAACATGATAACCAGACAAGGTTACCTGCGAGTGGGTACTAGAACCTCTGGAAATTGACGCCCGCCCTCTATTGACGCATTCTCTACGTATACAGTACAAGGGAGCACATGGCGACTGCCGCGCCACCTTTTGAGGATAAGCGAAGAGGCGGTGACAGGAGAGCATCGCAAGATATCGGCCTGATCACCTTCCTTCCCCGAATGCTTCACAACACGCATTATCGGTTGAAAGAAATACTCACCGTACATCTACAAGTGGACGAAGGCGGACGGTTCATAGTTTCCGATCCCGTCACGGGAGCCTATACTTCCGACGATGACCTCGGTCGCGCCGTAGCGGGCTTCGTCGGTGCCTTTGTGGATGAATTCGAATTCCTCTCCAAAAATGAATCTTCGCTCTCGCCCGCTTTAGCTTCCGACTTAGAACGGTTCCGAAGGGTGATAGAGGGCATCCCTGCTCAATAATCATGCCTTCTCTTGACTCTGACAAAGTAGGCAACAACTCAAGAACAAGCTTGGCTGCGTGGAAGAGGTCAGCGGGTCGCACTGCAGGTACATCCTGAAGGATGAGCAAGGGAAAATCCTGTCAACGACCAAAGTTTCTTTGGGAGCAAAACACTCCATCGGAATACCGCTGATTTCATTGATGACCCGACAAATTAGGCTCGGAACAATAGGCTATTTCGCAGAGATGGTTTCCTGTGCAAAAAGCAGAGATGAGTGTTTGGGAATCATACGCCAGCGATGCTCTTAGCTCACTTCTGCGGCGGGATTTAACTGCTGCGGCTTCTTCTTCCCGACCTTCACGTCCTCGCTTTTCACTGGCTCTGCGTGAAGCAGGCTCTTGACGATTTCCTCAAATTTTCCAACGGTCTACCTTAACGCTGACTACTGGCCGCCGCTGCCGCAGGAACAGACCCCATGGCCGCTGCCCTCGCTTTGGATGAAGCTGCACAGGCCCGCCAGATTTGCCGCAATTCCACTATTGAGCGAAACCGCATGGAAGCTGGTTTCCGTGACCGAGTAGGTGCCGTCGCCATTGGGCTGGTCGTTTGTTTCCCACGCGGGCAAGGCACCCGTCGGCGTGAGGGAATTGGGATTACATTGCGGATTCTGTGCGATGGCGGAAGGAATCATCAGGATAGTGCCAGCCGCGGGCTTGACTCCAGTAAGCGGGTTAGACGTGAGGTCGTGCAGAAGTGAAAGCGTCCGCAACCCGTGATCGGAGATCGAGCATCCGCAACATTCGTTCAGCTCTTGATTGGCGTCAAAGACGTAAATCATGGCGCACAGGTTTCCGGCGGAAACGTTGGCGGTGAGGCCAGGATTGACGATGCGCATCACGCCATCGATGCCGGAATCCTTGGCATTGGTACGGTTAAAGTAGCTGAGGAACATGAGCGGGGTCACGGTCACGTTGGCGGTACCAGTAGCGCCTGAGTAAGACGCAAAGATGGTTGCGGTGCCGACTTGCTGCGCGGTCACCAGACCGAAGTAGGCAATGCTCACGAACCCGGTGGGGACGGCGCTCCAGGAGACCGTGCTGGTGACGTCCTGGGTGGCGCCATTGCTCCAGATGGCGGTTGCCTGAAGCTGGCTGCTGCTCTCCAAAACGATGGACAAGGTGGCTGGCGTGATGTTCAAGGCAACGACTACGGGAGCGGTAACGGTGACGGTCGCGGAGCCGGAGACTGATCCGGTGGTGGCCGTGATAGTGGCTGTGCCGGGCGTGTTGGCAAGGATGGCACCGGTCCCGTTGACGGCCGCGATCGTCGGGTTGGAGGAAGTCCAGGATATGAATTGGGCCAGGTTCTGCGTGCTGCCGTCGGAATAGGTGCCGGTGGCGGCGAGTTGTTCGGTCTCACCCTGGGGCAGGGAAGATTGAGACGGTGCGACGGCAATGCTGAGCAATACGGCCTGACTGACGTTGACCGTCGTAGAACCTGTGACGGTGCCTGATGCGGCTGAGATGGTGGCCGTTCCAAGGCCAGTGGCGGCGACCATTGCCGTGGCAGAAACGGTCGCTGTCATGGTCGCGGAAGAAGTCCAGGTCACGGAGTGCGTGAGATCCTGCGTGGAACCGTCGGAGTAAGTACCCGTAGCGGCCAACTGGCGGGTTTCGCCGAGCGGCACGGATAAGGGATTGGGAGTCACCGCGATTTCAACCAGGACGGGCGCGCCCACCGTGACGTAGGTGTGTGCCGTGACGTCTTGTCCAAAGAGACCTGGGGATGATGCCATCACCATGGCAGCGCCTTCCGCGCGTGCGGTAACCTCGCCTTTTTTGGTGAGAGAGATTACGGTGGGATTGTTGTATGCCCAAGTGACGACGTCGGTCAGGTCCTGGTGGCTTCCGTCGGCGTAAGTTCCGATAGCGTGAAGCTGCATTTGATCGCCTTTTGCAACAGAAGGATTTGTGGGCGTTATGGCGATCGATGTGGGGTTGTTTCCGCCGGAGCCGCAGTTGACCAGCGCGAGCAGGCCCAGCAGCACGGCGAGCACACGAAGGTATGCGAGGACACAATTGGGGTGGCTGGTGGAAACCCTGTGCATGTTGTGAAAAGCCCGGACAGCCGTGGGGAGGGCGGGAAATTGCAATACGACAGAGGAACTATATCGAAGGGACTACCCGAACGATATGGTCATGATGTACTAATCCGTTCGGGTAGTATATGTCTAGCCCGTATGGATGGTACCGGACTAAGCCAAATGGGAGAAGAAATTGGCAGGCACAAGCGCGGAAAGTTCGGGACGGCCCACTTGTGGAGCCCCGGCTAGAAAGACTAAATTTTTGGCACAAGAATAACAACCTGGAGCGTTCTGAAGACGGGAGTAAGGTAACCAGCGGGTAATAGGTTAGGCTAAGTACACTAATACAAAAGGGTTATTTGACCGCAAAATGGGGCAGCAAAGACACGGAATAGCTAATCCTATTGGCCCATTGCTGCCGCTGATTTTCCGTTGTTAACTAATACTGTTGAGACCGTGCAGAATGGCGGCCCATGGCGGGATGCCAAGGCTAGAAGAGCAGTGCAGTTGGTTTATGGGCTTGTTATTACGGCCGCTGAGGATTGCTTTGTCTGTGGTAATATACGGTAAAGTGAGCGCAATGTTGAGCTTCTGCCTGCTGCTGGGACGGTCAGGCTAACGTAGCTCGTTCCAAGAAACACCCTCCCCCGAGCAGGCTATGGTGCGACAGTATTGGAAGCAGCGAGGCAACCATCCGCTGCGTCGAACTGAGTTGGTTATGCTTGGGAAAATTACAAAGCCCGGTCACACGCTATTTGGGTCGCCAAGGCGCCATACTGCATTGAAAAGTGTGCTCAGGGCAGGGACGCGCGTCGTGGCATCAGCGTTGCTCTCGTGCCTCGTTGTCGCCGCATGGGCGGCAGAAACGCCAACCCGGCATGGGCCGATCATCCAGCGCTCGATGCGGGTCATACCACGCAAGTATGTGATCCTTCCAACCGAAGCAACAGTCGGAGCCAATCAAACCCAACATTTTGGTGTAGTGGACGCAAACGGAAAGGCCGTGACCGTTCGCTGGAACATCTCCGGGCTGGGATGTTACGAGTCAGCCTGCGGAACCATTGATCAGCAGGGAATTTACCATCCGCCAAACAATCTACCACAGCCGCGCGTTGTGACACTGGAAGGCGTCGTGGTTTCGGATCCGCGATATTCGGTATTGACTGAGATCCGGTTGGAGGAAACTGGATCGGTTGTCGAAGGCGTGACGGTAGCGCGGGAAGGGAATGGGAAGTTCAGCGCGCCTCCGACAGCGACGCTTGCGGAAGGCGAAATTGCCAGCAGGATTGAGTTGAGCCCGGTGCCGACTGCGGTGGATGCGGCGCCAGCGGTGAGCGGCATTGAGATAACCAGGGAACCGATTTCTTCGCCTGCGCCTACGGTGGTGCAAGCAGCGCCGACAATCAAGAATCCGAGCGCGCTGCCGGAGCGAAGTGAAGCGATTGCGCTGCCAGCGCCGGTGAAGACCGCGCCCGCGGTGAATGTAGAAATGGCAAGGAATACCAACGCCGCGCCGCTGCCAACAGTGATCGAAGCTGCGCCGACAGTCAAGAATTCGGGGGCACCGCCGAAGCGAAGTGAGACGATCGCCCTGCTTACTCCAGCCGCATCTTCGCCATCATTGAGCGGAGTTAGGGTGGCACGGAACGTCAATCCGGCGCCCTCGCCCACAGTGGTAGAGGCAGCGCCAACGGTCAGGAATTCGAGCGCACCTCCGAAGCAAGGCGAGACGATCTCGCTGCCTGCGCCGATCGCGACCGTGCCGGCGTTGAACGTAGAGATGGCGCGAAACACGAATGCTGTGCCATCGCCCAAAGTAATAGAAGCCGCGCCAACGGTCAGGAATTCGAGCGCACCTCCGAAGCGAAGTGAGACGATCTCGCTGCCGGCTCCGGTGGCCACAGCGCCCGCAGTGAACGTAGAGATGGCGCGAAATACGAATGCTGTGCCGTTGCCGATAGTGGTCAAAGCAGCGCCGACGGTCAAGAATTCAGCCCCGCCGAAGCGAAGCGAAACGATCTCGCTTCTTACGCCGGCCGCGTCGTCGCCTTTACTGAGCGGAGTCAAGGTGGTGCGGAACGTGACTCCAGCGCCGACGCCTGCGGTGGTACAAGCAGCGCCGACGGTCAGCAGTTTGAACGGTCCGCGCAGCGACGCACAGATGGCGGTTCCGGCCGCAGTCGCCAATACGCCCGCGGTGAACGACGCGCAGGGTACAAGGAAGCTTGATTTTGCGCCAGTACCGACGGCGGTCGCATCGGCACCGGCTGTGGGAAGCACGGAAGCACGGACGACGAGCGTGCGGCCGGGTGAAACGCCGGCATCACCGCCTCCTGTTGAGGCGTCGCTAATTCAGTCCGCACCTGCGCTGGCACTGGCAAAGACCGAAACTCCGCGCGGAAAAAATTTGGTGCCCGTACAGGCCCCCGTGCAATCTCCCGTACATTCTCCAGCGCAAACTGCGGGCGCGGCGCCCGCGGCTGCGAAAGAAGAGTCCGTGCGAATCGAGACACGTGAACTGCGTGCGGGTAACACTGCGCAAACCGCTGTCAAGGAAGCCCCCGTCAAAGAAACTGCAGTCAAAGAAAAAGTTGAGATGGCGAGTTTGCTGCCATTTCCGTCTCCAGCCAGTGCGCCTGCGCCGACGGGTCAAATTGTGACGGCACCGAGAATGCCTGTGACGGCTGCGCCAACCCAGCCGATGTCAGGAATGGGCACAGTGCCGGCGGCGCCGAACCAGTCTGGAGCGAATGCTCCTGCGGCACAGGACGGCGTGCGCGTCAGTTATTTCGGCGGACTGCTGACGATCGATGCGCAGAACGTGACCCTGGCCGAGGTGCTTCGGGCGATTGCGGAAAAAACGAAAGCGACGATTGACGTTCCTCCGGGAGCGGGCATGGAGAAGATCGTCGAGCACGCCGGTCCCAGCAAGCCGAACGAGGTAATGGAACGGCTGCTGAACGGCTCGCACTTCAATTTCATTCTGGTAAATTCGCCGCAGCATCCCGAGGAACTCACGCAGGTCCTGCTTTCGGTACAGCCAGGGGAGGCGGAATTGGCGAAGACAGCACCAACTCCGGCACCAAGTTTGCCAACATCCCCTTACCTCTCGAAACTTCCTGAGCCTCCGCCGCCGGTTGCGGCCGCTGCACCAATACCGTTGCCAGCGGAACCGCTTTCGCGAGACGCAATCGCAGAGCTTGTTGAGAAGAGGCATGCGGCAGCCCGCGCCCAGAACGGCAATCCATAGGAATGACGCGCGACGAAACGCACGCCTGGTTTTCAAAATCCGAAAATTGAAAATGCACGAATCGGTGTTTCGCACCATCGAGTGTGCAACATAAGGGCGGACGGGAATTACTCCCTAAGGAGTAGCTCCGCGATTCTAGTGTTTCGGGTTAGGCCCTGTGGGTACTTGTTTCTATTTATCAAACGACTAGATTGACCTCCAGCGCCACTAGCTGATCTCCCCCCAGCCCTCGGCGTAAAACACTGGAGGATCACAAATGAAAAGGGTTGGATATGTGTGTTTAGCGATGCTGGCCTTCGCGCTACTTGCAGGAACTGCGATGGCACAAAACGTTGGTGACAACAGCGTGTATTTTGTCACCTATTTTTCCAATGCGAACACCACGGGCGCTCCGGATGGTGTGATTCGCATCATCAACGATGGCGATTCCTCAACCTCTGAGACAGAAGGCCAGCCCAACGGCACTCTGTGGGCGTCGTTCTATGTGTTCGACGACAGCGAAGAAATGCAGCAGTGCTGCAACTGCAAGATCACTGCCGACGGTCTGCTCTCCGAGTCGATCAACAAGCAGATTGGGAATCCGAATAACGCTCTGACGGGCCGGGGTGAAACAACCCGTGGCGTGGTCAAGGTCATCTCGACCGCGAGCTGGGATCCGACGAACAACGTACCGACACCTGGTCTTCGCGGCTGGGCGACCCACATTCAAGCCACCACGAACGTAATCGGTGGCGCGACGGGCGCGACTGCGACTGGCAAGGGACCGTGGTTTGTCACGGAAACTCCGCTGGCCGATGCCAACCTGAACAAATTTGAACAGCAGGCACTTCAGGATTCCTGCTCGTTCATCTTCACACTGGGCAGCGGATACGGCGTTTGCGTGTGCTCGCCGGAAGATCACGACTTCTAAACTTCCGACAAGAGATATTGCGGCAAGGGTCGAAGCAGTTTCACATGAAATTTCTTTGGCCCTCGCCGGAAACAAGAACTTTCCCAGACGCCGGATTTGAGCTGTATGCCAGCGTTTGGGCCCTCCCCCATCTTAATGTTTTTCTCTTTCCTTTTTTGTCTGGCTCCACTGGCAGGCCCACCAGGGCCAGCGATAAACGGGGCTATCTCAGCGAAGAGTTGGGAGATGACTCGATGAAACGGTTTTCATACCGTTCTCGAATTCGGACTTTCGAAGGGAAAGATCTTTCCGGCTACTCCGTAAGGAGTAGCTCGTAGAGGACTAAGCCAGGTAGGTACTTGTTCGTGAGTGTTAGTGAGGTAGAGTAACAAAACGCCAGTAGCTGGCCTCCCCCGGGGTGCTACTAGTTTGTTCCGACAGTCTAATGAGCTGGTCTCCCGCAGCAGTCGGCGTAAGAAAACTGGAGGATCACAAGAAATGAAAAAAATTGGATTTTTGCTGTTAGCCGTGCTGACCGTCGCGCTTTTCGCAGGCAATGCGATGGCCCAGAATGTTGGTGACAACAGCGTATATTTTGTCACCTACTTCTCCAATGCTAATACGTACCCGGCGGAATCGGGAAAGAAGGGCGCGAAACAGACAACCGGCGCGCCAGACGCGGCTGTTCGCCTCATCAACGACGGCGATTCATCGACTGCCGAGACCGAAGGACAGCCTAACGGAACTCTGTGGGCGTCGTTCTATGTGTTCGACGACAGTGAAGAGATGCAGCAATGCTGCAACTGCAAGATCACTGCCGACGGTCTGCTCTCCGAGTCGATTAACGCGCAGCTCGCGAATCCGAACAACGATCTGACGGGCCGGGGCGAAGAAACCCGTGGCGTGATCAAGATCATCTCGAGCGCGAGCTGGGATCCGACCAACAACGTACCGACGCCTGGAATCCGCGGATGGGCGACCCACATTCAAGCCACCACGAACGTAATCGGTGGGGCGACGGGCGACAATCCTACGGGCTACGGACCATGGTTCGTGACGGAAACCCCGCTGGCCGATGCCAATCTGAACCAGTTCGAACAGCAGGCACTGCAGGATTCCTGCTCGTTCATTTTCACGTTGGGCAGCGGCTACGGCGTTTGCACGTGCTCGCCGGAAGATCACGACTTCTAGGCTTCCGACAACGGATATTGCGGCAAGGGCCAAAGCAGTTTCACTCGAAACTCTTAGGCCCAGGCCAAAACAAGAAACACCCCAGGCGCCGGATTTGAGCTGTATGCCAGCGTCTGGGCCCTCCCCCTCTTTGTTTACTCCGCTCTGTTGTGCTTTGACCGGGGTCGGCGGGCCGCGAGTTCGAGTTCCAGAGACCCTATTTCACCATAAGAATTTGAGAACTATGGAATACAAGGGGGAAAACTGCGCCTCGATCGGCTCCCTCCTCACCTGCACACTTAGCAACCAAAGCAACTACTCCTTATGGAGTAATACCGCAACTGTAGTGTTTCATGGCTAGGCCACGAGGGTACTTGTTTTGCTTTTTCAATGAGTTAGATTGTCTCGACGCCAGGAGCTGGTCTCCCCCGGTTCTATTAGGCCTCAACCAGTGCTGCTAGCTGGTCTGCCCCAGCGGTCGGCGTAAAAACTGGAGGATCACAAAAATGAAGAAAGCTGGGTTTTTGCTATTAGCAGCCCTGACCGTCGCACTTTTTGCAGGAAACGCGATGGCTCAGAATGTTGGTGACAACAGCGTGTATTTTGTCACCTACTTTTCCAATGCGAACACGGCAACTGTCTCGGGGGGGAGCAAGAGTACCACTACCTGGGCGCCGGATGCAGTGGTTCGCCTCATCAATGACGGGGATACGTCAACCAGTGCGATAGAAGGCCAAGCCAATGGCACTCTCTGGGCGTCGTTCTATGTATTCGACGACAGCGAGGAGATGCAGCAGTGCTGCAACTGCCAGATTACGGCGGACGGCCTGTTGTCCGAGTCGATCAATAAGCAGCTCGCCAGCCCGAACAACGATCTAACAGGCCGTGGGGAAGAAACCCGTGGCGTGATCAAGATCATCTCGAGTGCGAGCTATGACCCGACAAACAACGTTCCGACACCTGGAATCCGCGGATGGGCGACCCACATTCAAGCCACCACGAACGTAATCGGTGGCGCGACGGGCGACAATCCCACGGGCAAGGCGCCGTGGTTTGTCACGGAAACCCCGCTGGCCGATGCCAACCTGAACAAGTTTGAACAGCAGGCGCTGCAGGATTCCTGTTCGTTCATCTTCACATTGGGCAGCGGCTACGGCGTTTGCACCTGCTCGCCGGAAGATCACGACTTCTAAACTTCCGACGGCGAACGAATGCGGCAGGGGCTGAAAGCGGTTTCGCCTGAAACTCTTAGGCCCAGGCCAAAACAAGAACTTTTCCAGACGCCGGATGTAAGGGGTATGCCAGCGTCTGGGACCCTCCCCCCTTTTCTTCATTCCGGCTGCTCTCGCTGGGCGGCTCAACGCCAACGATCCCGTGTGTCGTCTCCGGGCCGAATTCTCAGGCCGAATCTCTTAGGCTCGTCCGGCAAACTCCCGGTTCTCGGTGGAGACTCTCACCTTTTCACCCTCTTTGATGAAGATAGGAACGCGGATTTCGAGGCCAGTTTCCAGCCGCGCTGGCTTGGTCGCGCCGCCCGACGCATCGCCCCGAGTCGCGGGTTCGGTGGAGACGACATCCAGTTCAACGAATAGCGGCAGCGCCAAGCCAATCGGATTGCCGTTGAACCGGCGCAGCTCAATCAACGCGCCTTCGACCAGAAAGTCCAATGCGTCCCCAACCATTTGATCGTTAAGGGTAACGGTCTCAAAGCTTTCCTGGTCCAGAAAATGAGAGCCGTCTCCGTCGCTATACAGATAGGAAGCCTGCACCGATTGCAGGTCCGGATCTTTGAATTTGTCGCTGGCCTTGAAGGTCTTCTCAAAAACGGCATTCGTGATGAGATTGCGCATTTTCAGCCGCACCAGCGTCTGTCCGCCACGAGCGGTCGGGGTGTTTACGTCCACTTCCAGGCAGCAGAATGGAGTGTTTTCATGTTCAAAAAAAGTCTTGCGTTTGATATCAATCGCATCAATGAGGGCGGCCATGACTCTATCCTAAAGCAAGCAGGGAGCCAGGACGCATGCAATCCCTACCCTAAGCTTCCCGGCACGAGGGTCCGACTTTAGGACTGGGGCCACAACTCGGAAGTACATGCTTGGCAAAACGTGCAACTAAAACGGGGCAAAACAGGGTATATTAAGTGTCGCAGTCTTGAGCATCCAGACTGCATTTTCGGGATTGTATGCATACCATTGAGAAGCCCTCCCCTAAGGACGCCAGCCCTTCTGGGACATGTTCGCACAAAACCAATTTGCGCAAAATCAGCCGCAGCCTTCGCAACTCCATGGCTCTGGTCTTTTTGCTTTTCATCTTTCTGTTCGTCACCGGCGTAACCGTCCTGGCCCAGGAACGCGCGGCGGGAGGCTACACGATTTTCAACGTGCCGGGAGCCGGAAAGCAGGCTGGACAGGGGACCCTCGCTCTTTCAATTAATGCATCCGGAGAAGTGACCGGATATTACATCGACAATCGCTACGTGTCTCATGGCTTCGTCCGGTCCGCGACCGGTACGATCACTACATTCAACATTAGCAGCGCCGGCACTAAAGTAAATCAAGGAACGGAACCCTGTTGCATAAATGATGCGGGAGTGGTTTCGGGATCCATCATCGACGCAGGCAACACGTTTCGCGGTTTTCTCTTTGCCAATACGGGAGCAGAGACGATTTACAGCGCTCCGAAAGCGGGCACGGGAGTAAAGGAAGAGCTCAACCTGGGAACATACGGCGGAGCCATCAACGACTCAGATACCGTTTCCGGAAGTTACATTGACCAGAAGGGCGTATGCCATGGATTTATCCGCTCATCGTCTGGAACGATAACGACATTCGACGTTAGCGGCTCAGGTGACGGTTTCTTTGAGGGAACGATTGGCAGCGGTATCAACTCGGCTGGAACGGTAGTCGGCTACTCTGCCAACGACAGTGACGCGTTCGAGGGTTATGTGCGCTCGGCGTCGGGCCAGATTGACCCGATTCAGGTTAAGGGTGCTGGTACCAACAAAGGCCAAGGGACCCATGTTATAAACATTAATGATGCCGGTACGCTTATGGGCTATTACGGCTCGTCGAGCGTGGGCGGCGCCTTTGTGCTTACTTCCTCGGGCGCCCTTACGAGATTTAATTGCACCGGCGCATTTGGGACCACCGCCGAGAGCGTCAATTCTTCGGGCAATGTCGCAGGCCTGTATTTTGACCACGAGTTCGTAAGCCATGGTTTTATCCGTGAAGCTGGCAGCACCAAGTGCAACGTTCTCAATGCACCCGGCGCCAGCGCCGCCATAGGCGCGGGAACCTTCCTACAATTGATGAACGACTCGGGCGAAGTCGTGGGTTACTTCGTTGACTCGAACGGCGTGGCCCACGGCTTTGTCTGGACACCGTAGTTGGGCGGGCCGCGCCTGACGCTCAGGGTCGACCGAACAACCGACCTGCGGAAGGTGGCCGCCCTCATCGCGAGGGATCCTTTCGCCGTCGCCGCTCGCTCTCCCTCATCATTTCGCTTATATCTGCCGCTGGACGTATCTCGATTGTTCCACACTTCAACTTCACTCCCGGACATTGGGAAATGAGCTGAATGGCGTGTTGGCGGGCTGAAGAGGTTCCTCAACGATTAAATGTCCGTTCTTCCGCAGTTCGTCGTTATAGCTGAAACACTCGTCGAGCACGGTGTTGCGCTCGCTCTCAGACATGTTTTCGAACTTGGCGGTCGCGAGATACCCCAGGCAGATGTATTTCATCCAGCTCCTTGGTTTCCGGTGGCGCGTTGTCAGCGCTTGCGCGCCCTTTCACAGTCCGGCTTAGCGAGGTTCCGCTGCCGCGGCTCCAGCTTCTCCGCTAAACAGCTTTGCCAGTGGCGAATGCTTTGCGCAGCGCAGACTTCCAACTCGCGCTGAATTGTTTGGAGACTTCGGCATCCGGCGCGAGGAGGTCAAATCCATGAAAGGCGCCACGCACGACCAGGAGGTCGGTTGCGACTCCGGCATGGACGAGCCGCCGGGCATACTCCATGTCTTCTTCGACGAACAGGTCAATAGAACCGACGCCGATCCAGGCAGGCGGGAGGCCAGCGACGCTGGCTACCCGGGCGGGTACGGCTGCTACAGGAACCTTGGATGAACCCGCTGGAACACCGAGCAGCGAGCTCCAGGCAAGACGATTGGCACTCGCATTCCACATAAAGTGGCCCACGGCGGGCGACGCTGGGAGGGAGCTGCCGGTTCGGTCGTCCAGTTCGGGATAGATGAGCAACTGGAAGCAGATGGGAACGTCTTCTTTGTTGCGGTCGCGCGCGTGAATGGCTAGGCTCGCGGCGTGGCCGCCGCCCGCGCTCTCACCGCCCACGGCAATCCTGGAGCGATCAATGCCGAGCTCCGCCGCATGGGCGTGAACCCATTTCAGGGCGGCGTAATTGTCCTGAAGCGAGCCGGGATAGCGCGTCTACGGAGCCAGCCGGTAGTCAACCGAGACGACGACGCAATGGCAATCCGTCGCGATCCCCTGGAGTTGGGGCATCAACATGGGATTGGTCATCATGAAGCCGCCACCATGCATGTGGAGCAACAACGGCTTGCCCTTCTCCAACGGTGCGGGATCAACGACCCAAAGACGAACCTCGGGTGCTCCTGGCGGCCCGGGGATATGCCGTTCCACGGGCTGCGGCGCGGGAGCAGGCAATGGGGGCATGCCGGGCAATTGCCGGAACTTGGCGACCATCTCCGCCGAGAGGTCAAAGGGGGGGAACTGCTTGAGCGCAGGCAGAAGTTCGGGATCGACGATGGAATATGGGTCCGCGGTCGCCGACGAAGTTTCTGAGCGCAGGGCTTGCTCGGCCCCCGCCAGCGTAGCGGCAGGACCGAGTCCCATTGTCAGGCCAAACCGGGCCAGGCCAAAGCCCGCGGTGCGGATAGCGAAGTCGCGACGTGTGAATTGATTGCTCATATTATTTAGTTGGCGATACGCGATGCCAGCCGGTCAGGCCGGCATCGAAAGAAACGGGCGCACCTCTACCGGCGCTCGACAGGCGACGACAGCCTTGCGCCCCCAGGCAAGTGCATCATCCAGAGTAGCGGCTTCCAGGATCCAAAAACCGCCAATGTGTTCCTTGGTCTCGAGGTACGGGCCGTCGGTGACGAGCACCTTGCCACCGGGCTGCGCCCGCAGCGACTTCGCTTTGCCGGCCGAGGAGAGGCCACCAGCGAAAACCCTGACACCGGCAGCCATCATCTCTTCGTTGAGCACGTCGATATCGCGGTGCATCGCTTCGGTCTCGGCGGACGGATCGTAGTTGTCGGCATGGTGAATTGCAATCAAATACTGGCTCATAATTTCTCCTTTTGCTGTGGTGGCTATAGACGTGGTGCGCGGCGTCGCGAAATCGAGAGTTTTCTTACTCTACTGGCGCATTTCAGCGGCGACGTCGTCGCCGAACTTCTTTTGGATCTCCTTTTGGGTCTCGGGATCGAAGTCGGTTAGGTCAAACATGCGGCGAACTTCGACCATTTCGTTATCCTTTCCGGGGATGCGCGAGGCCCATTCGAGCGCCTCTTCGCGCGACTTCACCTGGATGATCCAATAGCCGCCGACCACTTCCTTCGCTTCGGTAAACGGGCCGTCGGTCACTTTCGACTTTCCGCCTTTGAAGGTGACGCGCGCGCTCATCGTCGAGGGCGGGGTCAGCCCGTCCAGCGCGAGCAGGACGCCAGCTTTCCCCAGTTCCTCGTTGTACTTGCCCATCGCCTCCATCGCTTTGAAGTCGGGCACCCAGCCGGGTTTTGCGGTTTCGTACTCTTTCGGAAACGTGATCATCATGAAGCGCATAGTGTTCTCCTTGTGCACTGAATATGTGTATTGCTCCACTTCCTAGTCGAACGGGATGTCGGGAATTCGACACGCGGTTTACAGATTTTTTCACGCACCGTATCTCCCAGGAAGTTCGTTCTGTCGGGCCGATTGCCCCGCCTTCACCACATAGTCGAACGGGGAAGCGGAATTCGACAAGTCGTCCAAGAAATTTTTCTTCTTCCGGGACAGAGACGACGGAGGGAGAAACTGGGGACGGTCGCCCGGAGTACATAACTATGAAACGCGGCCTAATCGCCTGTGTTCAACACGATAATGTATTTTATAGAGTTAGGGTCAAAGTCCGAGGTTTTTAGTTCGGCTTCAAGTCGTGGTTTTCCATGCCCGCGATTATTTCCGAGATTGTCCCTACAATCTCGTTGGCTTGGGCCCTGGAAATGGCGATGGCCGAATGTACCACTTCGTTTCGCACACGAATAAAGGCATCGAGACTTGGCCTTCAATGCACGAGGAACTATCCCCCGCTCAATTCCCTGATCAACTAAAGATCGCATCGAAAGCGGTCTGCTCGTTTGGGGCCACGGAACCTTGTTAAGCTTCTCTCGCAACCTGGCTTCCAGCAGTGTCATCGCTGAGATCACAGCTGCACGATACTCCTTTGCATCAAATAGTCTTTCGGGCTCAAGATTTCGTTCCAGCCCTGTTTCCTCAGCGATTCCTGTCAACAGCCCGGCAAGATCCGCGATGAAGCCCTCCGTAACATCGCTGATATTCTTCGCTCTGGTGAGAACTGGGAGCCCTTTGGCCGAAGCGGGCAGCTGCTCGGGGTCTGTCACGACGATGATGAGTCGCAGCGGTTTACGCCCGGGTGGGTCATCTTCAGACTCTTTGAGTCGCGCGATCGCTATGCGATATCCAGCCATCGTCCAGGCCGATGTCAGCTCGGCCACCATCACCGAGGACCTGTCAATTAATGCGCTTAGCGCTAACCTTATCGCCTGGGCTGACAACATCATCGGCTGTTACCGGAACAAAACCTGCCTCCTCAACAACGGGAAAAACACGTTCCCGGTAAAACGGCAGGAGCTCAAGAGGGAGGGCAAAGAAGCAAAGGCGCGTCGTTGCATCACGAGGGAGGAGCAACTCCCGTAGGGGCTGTTCCTCTGTCACTTTACTTACAGAAATGACGTTGACTATAATGATTATTGCCAATGATTGACAATCTTTGCCAATCGCAATATCTTGAAAGCTGGACGGAATGAGTCAACGTGACACTCAACATCAACCTGACCCCGCAACTCGAAAAACTGGTTCGCCAGAAAGTCAAATCCGGGCGCTACAACTCCGCCAGCGAGGTCGTGCGCGAGGCCCTGCGCCTTATGGAAACGCAGAACGAACTGCATGCTCTTCAGCTCGAACGGTTGCGCCGCGACATCCGCGAAGGCCTGGAAAGCGGCCCGTCGCAACCGTGGAGCGTATCCGAAATGAAGCGGCAGGGCCGCAAGCTGGTCGCATCACGTAGAGCCAGCTCCACATAAATGCCGCCTGTTGTAATACGCCCCAAGGCGCTGGACGACCTCGCCGAGATTTGGGACCTTGCCCGGCATCCCTTGATTGGACGCGCTAGGCCCGAATTGTTAACTGACCTGAGAAGCCTTCCCTTTGGCCGCTACGTTATCTTCTACCTGCCGCGCAAACGCGGAATCGAGGTCGTGCGCGTGCTCCACGGCGCACGCGACTTGAAACCCTTGTTCGACGAGGACGTTTAAGTCTTCAACTGCCGAATGCGGTCTTGAAGAAATTGCCGCTCTGGTTCCTGTTGGGTCAGCGCCAGCGCCTTCTCATACGACGCCCGAGCTTCAGCGGTCCTGCCAAGCCTGCGGTACATATCGGCACGCGCAGAATGCGCCAGGTAATAATTCTCCAATTCGCCCTCTTCCAGCACCGCGTCGATCTGCGCCAGACCGGCCTCTGGACCATCGCGCATGGCAATGGCCACGGCACGATTGAGTTGTACAACCGGAGAAGGCTGAATTCGCAGCAACTGGTCGTACAGCGCAACAATCTGCCGCCAGTCGGTCGCCGCCACCGATTCCGCCTCCGCATGAACGGCCGCAATCGCAGCCTGGAGGGTGTAGGGGCCGAAGCGCTGCGACCTCTGCTGGTACGCCAGGGCTTTCTCCACCGATGCCACTCCCTCCGCGATCTGCTCCCTGTTCCAGAGCGCGCGATTTTGGTTCTCCAGCAAAATCAGTTCTCCGGTGGGAGAGGTTCTCGCGGCGCGACGGGATTCCTGTAGCAACATCAGGGAAAGCAGGCCCATTATTTCGGAACCAACGCCTTCCGGCTCTAGACCCAATTCGTTCAAATAAAGCTCGTTCGAATTCAGCTCTGTCAGCAACCGGCCCAGCCGAATCGCCTCGCCGGTCAGCTCGGCCCGCGTAACCTCCGCGCCCGCCGCAGCCGAATAACCCTCGTTAAAGACGAGATAGATCACCTGAAGCACCGCGTCCAGTCGCAGCGGCAATTCCTGCGTCGTCGGCACCTCGTAGGGAATCCGTTCTTCTCGAATCTTAGCCTTGGCGCGCACAATGCGCTGCGCCAGCGTCCGCGGAGTGGTGAGGAAAGCCTTTGCTATTTCCTCCGTGGTCAGCCCACACACCTCCCGCAAGGTGAGTGCAACGCGCGCTTCCGGCGCGAGAGACGGATGACAGCAGGTAAAAATCAGGCGCAGCCTGTCATCTTCAAGAAACTCGTCCTCAAGGCTGTCCTCTGTTTTGGACCTTTCCGCCGAGCTCGATTGCGATTCGATATGCCGCACGAGTTCGCCTTGAGACGCATCAAGCGTTATCCGTTCAAATCTGGCCCGCCGGCGCAGAGTATCAATGGCTTTGAATCGGGCCGTCGAAATCAGCCAGGGTCGCGGGTTATCGGGTACTCCACTCGTCGGCCAAAGGCTCAACGCCGCCGCAAAGGCTTCGTGCATCGCCTCCTCGGCAAGATCAAAATCGCCGAGCAGGCGGATCAGAGTTGCCAGGATTCGTCCTGAATCCAGGCGATAAAGGGAGTCGAGCAATTCGCGTATCTGGTCATGTGTTGGATCGGGGGAATGCTCGGGCATGGCAGGCTCGGAACCAACTCTCGGACATCAGGACGACCTTAGCAAAGCCAGCTACCCGGAATCAATTTGACGAACGATGGATCGATGCGGCGCAGATGCTTATTGCACTCCTTGATCCAACACCGTGGATGTACTCTCAAGAGCGGAAAAATCCCCAGGATACTTAGCTGTGATCGCGTGCGAGCCCATGGCGAGCTTCGACGTGGTTAGAGTCGCGACGCCCCTGTTCAGCGTTGAGGAGCCAATCTTGAGTGTTCCGTCCATAAACGTAACTTTGCCGGTTGGAGAACTCGGGCCCGAGACCGTCACGCTCGCGGCGAATGTCACGGCCTGTCTGGGTTGTGAGGGATTCAAATTCGAGCTGAGTGCGGTCGTCGTCGCGTACTTGTTTACAAGCTGCTTGACCGACCCTGAACTCGCTTTATAAATCGCGTCTCCGAGATAAGTTGCTTTGATCGTATGTGCCTTCGCCGAAAGAGATGAAGTTGTATATGCCGCCTTGCCGCCAGCCAGGGCAACCGATCTCATCTTTAGAGAACCGTCATAGAATGTCACCGGCTCGCCATCGGGGATTCTCCCATACTCCGACGTAACCGTCGCGGTGAATGTTACCGGCTGTCCAACAAATGAAGGTGACCCCGAGGTGGTTACGACTGTCTTCGTAGTTCCTGTGTTGTTTAGAAGCACACCCACGGAAGAGTGGCGGCAATAATAAGTTCCGTCCGAGCACATATTTGCCACCACCAGGTCGGGTTTGCCGTCCCCGTTTACATCTGCGACAGCCACCGAGTTGGCCAGGAAGCCGCCGGTACTATAGTCCAGGGCAGCCTGGAAAGTGCCATCATCGTTTCCTAACAGGATGGCGACCACGCCGTCAAAAGCACAGTTGGCGAATGAGCACCCGTCCGTCGCTACGATGTCGGGATGTCCATCTTGATTCAGGTCTCCGACTGCGACCGACGTGCCCCAACCTCCCTTGCCCGATGGGTAGGGCACGACCGGCTGGAAAGTTCCATTCCCATTGTTCAGCAGTACACCTACCACGCCGTCTGCGGAATCACAGCATTGACTGCTCTCCACGACGATATCGGGCTTGCCGTTTCCGCTAACATCGGCAACCGCCAGCAGGGAGGATGCTGGAGGGAGAGAAACACCGGCTGCGGTATATGCTACAGCCGGCTGCAAAGTGCCGTCTCCGTTTCCCAGCAGAACGCCGACGTTGCCCACCATCACACCCGGCCCGGATTCACCGTTTGCCACCAGCACGTCTGCTCTCCCGTCTCCATTGACGTCTGCAATCGCGACTGCAGCACCATAGGCCCCGCCCGAGGAATACAATGCGGCCGGCTGGAATGTTCCGTCGCCGTTGTTCAGCAAAACACCTACAGCTCCGTCGCAATTCTCGTCACCACACTGGCTGGCCACCACCAAGTCCGCCTTGCCATCTCCGTTCAAATCGCCAACCACTACTAACAAGGGTGAAAAAAACGGAGAAGGTGAGCCATAGGTCACCGCTGGCTGGAATGTTCCGTCACCATTGCCCAGCAATATGCCGATGTTGTTGCTGTTCCGGTTCACGACGACCAAGTCAGGCTTGCGGTCGCCATTCACGTCCGCAATGGCGACGGAAACTGGTACCTCCCCACCCGAACCGTAGGTCACCGCTGTCTGAAAAGTGCCGTCACCGTTGCCCAACAGAACTCCCACTGACCCGCTATGGCCGATCCGAGGAGGACCATAGCAGGAACCACAGTTGGTCACGACTAAATCAGGCTTCCCATCGCCGTTCAAATCTGCCACCGCTACCGAACTGGCCTGTTCGCCGCCTGAATCGTAGGTCACCGCCGGCCGGAAAAGACGTACGCTCTTGTCCGTTGGATTTGTGCCGGACGTTTGCGCCAGCACGCTCGCCGTCATCGCAAGAACCAGAAGTGCCATGAAGGGAACAACATTCCTGGGAAAATAATTACGATTAAACTCGGGCTCCATATGAAACCTCCTTTACGGACGGAAGCGGGGACTGCGTTTGAGATCGATCTTTCCGCTACCCGTTCTGATCTCAAGCTGAGCAGCCCAAACCTGCGAGCGTTGAAAGTTGATTCTTATAACCGCATAACTGCTGGCTTGTTGGCTAGCTTGCGCCTCAGGGGGTGCTGCGTCTCAACGAGCGGGATTGCTCTTCGGAGAGGCGGGAACGTACGGACATTATTCTACTGCCGTTCGACTGCGACGTCGAAGAAAATGACGTAGGTAAGCTGTTTCCCCGGTCGACGATAAATCCCTGGGTACGGCAAAATGTCGGAACCGTCTACTTACAACCGGGAAGAATCGGCCGGAGATGAGGAATTCGGGCTGCCCAATCTTCAGACACGCGCCACTTACGGCTAACCGATTATTTTGCGTTGAGCGCCTTGCGCTGATCGCCGATACGGCGCTCGCGATCGTTTGCGAATCGCTCGACGCCAGCGAAAATCGAATCGGGGTCGAGATGCGCTTCCGCGATTACTTCCGCTTCGAGGCCGCCGCTTCTCCAACAATTGTCGAAGTCGGACGTAAGTGAATAGTCATCCGTCAAGGGACCGAGGTTGCGCAGCGGCCACACGCGCCGCGTACCGGTCGATACCACCATCAAGTCGTAGCTGGCCTCGGGCGGCAGCACGGAATCGCGATACGCTTGCGGCTGGCGATCGAACAAGTCCTCGCTAATGGCCGCGATTACTTTTACGTTCACACCGGCCGCTTCGAGTTTCGGCAGCACTTTTACGAGATTCACCGTGGAACTGGATCCTTGCGCGATCACGTACCCGTGGCGCGGTTTGTCTGGCGCGAAATCACGGATCACGTAGAGGCCTTTTGCCGCAGCGCGCAGGTCGGTGTCGGCGAAATGGCTGCGGTCCGCGACCGGGAAGTCGGGACGCGCCACTTCCAAGGTGATGATGCCGACGTGCGGATCGCGCGCCGCGATTTCCGCCGCCGCGAAATAGCCCGGGGCAACATCGTTGTAATCCCAAAAACTCAAATTGATTACCTGGCCGCGCGGAAACAGCTTCCACACTTGCGGCGCGAAGATGCCGAAGTGGGTGCGCGCGTCGGCTGCGGTTTCAGGACCGGAGTGCGCGGCGAGAATATGCAGCACACCCATGCGAAATTTACTGTCCTGATTTTGCTGGCTCCAGACACGCGCGGGAGTGTACATAAGCGGCGTGAAGGCTCCGTAGGTGCCGCTCAAGGCCCAAACGCCGGCGAATTTTTCGGGATCGACGGAAGCGCTTTGACTGACGAGGCCGATGGCGGTGGAAACATTGCCTGCCTCTTGTATGGGCGCTTTGAGGCGGGTGCCCAGCGGATTGTCGGTGGGACTGTAGTGTCCCCACAAACTGCCGTGCTCCACATTGATCGATTCCGAAAGGTCGGCGGCAATCGTAAAGAACCGTCCATCGGTGAGGTAATTCATCCACTTGATGATTTCGGAAATGGCGCGCCGTGCACCGGCCACCTCGCCCGGTTTCTTGAACAGCGAAATGTTAACTTGCTTCTCCGCACCGGAGATCGAATTGAGAATCGAAACCTTCTGCGGCTCTTCGGGCAGAGCCGTAACCCGCAAGCGATGGTCAAGGAATGGATCGCTCGTGACTGGGATCCGCAATTTCACGTCATCGCGCACGGTGTCGCCGATTTCCACGAGGCGATCGGCGAGGCGGTCACCCAGTCCGTTGCGGCCGAGCACAGACATTACGACGTCGATATTGGTCTTGAACTGGATCAGTCGCTCGCGATTGTTGGTGACTGGACCCTTGCGGATTCCTTCGAACTCGACGCCGTACTGCTTCTCAAACGTCTGCGCCAAGGCGACAAAATACTCCGAGTTCATTTTCAGCGCGTAGGGATGGCTGGGATAACTCACCAATTGATCGCCGTTGTAGCCGGGAATTTTTCCCTCGACGGCTGCGGGCCAGTAGCCCTTGATGGTATTGCCGATGGCGGCGACAGGACGGCGATCGTGCGGGTCCACCTCGTCCATGGCTTTCAGGACCGCGGCAACCTGGCCGTAGTCGTTACCGTTCGCCACGGTAAAGACATTCCATCCGTAGGACGTCCATTGGCTGACGAGATCGTAGCAGCCTTCGAACTGCGCGGCGATGACGCCGCCAGTTGTCCCTCCAATCAGGCAATCGTCGATGCCCGCGTTGTTGTAGGAGATCATCACGCGCAAACGCTTTCCCACTTGCAAGGCGAGCGCCTGCGTCTTGAACTCCTGCGCGTGACCTTCGGTGAGCGCGAATTCGCCTTCGAGCGCAATCACTTTCGGCGACTGAGGCGCGCCAACAATGTCCCAAAATGCCGCTTTGCCCGCAGCGGTCGCGATGCCGATGCCCGAGGGACCGCCGTTTACGTCATTGGTGACATCGGTGCTTTCGGCGTGTCCCGCGAGCGCACGAATGCCGCGGCCTTTTGCTTGCGCGAAAAGCGGATGGTCTTCCAAACCGGTATCGTGCAGCAGCGTCTTGAGAGCGCCAGCACCGCGCCGGAAACCCAAGGCATCGATCGGCAGCATGGCGACGTGCGGGTCGACGTGATAACGCGGATCGCCGGTTTGCTGAAATTTCCGATAGAGCGCCTGGCCCATGATCATCCAGAGCGCGTAGTCGGTGGGGATGGAGTGGCCCGCCGCGAGCATGAATTTGTCGGAGTAAGGATGCTTCGGCCGGCGGTAATCGTAACGGAGTCCACCGTTTTCAGGACCGAGCAAATGCACCGCCACATTGTACGGAGTGTAGGCGAGCGGGCCGCCGAGATGCCCGGTCTGCGCGTAATTGCCCAGGAGCACCAGGGTCATGCAGGTCATGTATCCGACGTCGTCGACGAGCGGATCGTATGCCAAGCGTTGTTGGGAGGGAGAAGGAACTGCCTGAGTGAGCGTTGTCATAGCGGTCTCGAAATCATAGCATCCGTGGAGCAAAGGGCTTGGCAGTCTCGCGGCGTTCCCGGGTAGTAAGCACGGGTCGAGAGGTTTTGGAACGCTATCGCCGGTTGCGACAGTTGGAGGTTGGATTGAGAACCTTTTCCCCCTAGGCCCTTTAATGGAAGTAAATAGTGCTCGATAAAATGTCAAGCGTGCTTTACTTTCCCGACTGAGTGCACTTCTATGACCGCCGACCGAACGTTTTCATCCCGCTTCACCCGCCCCGTCTTTCTCTGGGCGGTTGCCGCCGCTCTAACCGAGATCCTGGTGACATCGCTCCTCGCTCATAAGGAAGTTCCGCGAGCGCTGGGGCTTCTGCCGGTTCTGCCCTACATGATCTTCTTCGCGGCGATGGTGCGCAGCGTCCTCAAGATGGACGAGATGCAAAAACGCATCTGCCTGGAGTCAGCGTCCATTGCGTTCTTGTTGACTCTGATCATCACCGCCTTTTTCGGCGGCATCGAGCAAGCCGGCCTCGGCCGCCCACCGTGGGAAGAGGTCGGAGGCTTCATGCTGCTGCTGTGGGCCTGCGCCTACGGGCTCTCAGCCTGGAGGTACCGATGAATCGGAGCAGCGCCACTGATTGCAATAGACCCGCTTGCCCACGAACTGGTGCGCGATGAAAAACCGCCTTCGAGTTCTGCGTGCGGAACGCGAGTGGTCCCAGGCCGACTTGGCTGGCCAGCTCAAGGTGTCGCGGCAAACGGTGAATGCAATCGAAACCGGAAAGTACGACCCGAGCCTGCCGCTGGCTTTTGCCATCGCGCGACTCTTCGAGCAACCCATTGAAGCCATCTTCGCACCCGGCGACGACAAATCCGCCGGCTAACCGTGCCAGCCTTTTCCCGGTGGCGACCAAGAGTACTCACAATCAACCAAAGGAGAATTAATTCATGACCATGCATAAGCCATTACGCTTCGGATTTTTGGCCGTGGTAACCATGATCGCATCCACATTCGTCCTTGCCGCCGCGACAACGGCTCCCGTCTCGTCGGCAATCGGTGATTGGGACGGAAACCTCGACACCGGCAAAGGTAGTTTGCGGGTGGTGCTGCACATTTCACAGGCAGCCGATGGCAAACTAATCGCAAGCCTGGACAGCCCGGACCAGAACGTTACCGGAATCGAGATCGACCCTATCGCCTACCAGGAGCCTGATCTGCATTTTGCAATTGACCGCTTCGCCAGCAGGTTTGACGGCAAGATGAACCGCGGAAACTCGGAAATTAGCGGAGAGTGGAAGCAGAGCGGCCTCTCTCTGCCGCTCGTGTTCAAGCGCCACAGTAACTAAGCACGGCACCAAAAAAAACGGACGCGGCTAGCGTGTAGTCGTTGAAAAATCGCCGTCACACTCAAAAACCCCCTGATCGACATTAACGCGGGCGAGGACATGCGGGTTGTCGGCCGTAAATAACAGGATGCTCAGGGAACCGGTGTCGAAGATGTCAAAAGACAATTTCTCGCCGAAGAGCATTTGGAACTGCGTCCAGGTGGTGAAGATGGTGGTTGCGTCGGCTGGGAATACAAGGGGTAGATGGCGCGCCCTGAGAGATTCGAACTTGAGGCGTTTTGCGGGCGTGAGCAAAGCGAGAGTCCGCAGCCGAAATCCCGAGCGCGAGCGAAGCGAGTGGACGAGGGATCTCTAACGTGCGAAAGGTCGGGGTGAAAATGGTGCGCCCTGAGAGATTCGAACTCCCGACCTTCTGGTTCGTAGCCAGACGCTCTATCCAACTGAGCTAAGGGCGCGGAAAGCCGTGGAAACACCCGCCAAATCAGTTTATTACAGCAGCTTACCGCAATTTCCTGTTTGCGTCCAACGTGCGTGAGTCGCCGAATCCTCGTGGTTTGTCAATGGCCCGACCATAAGGCAGAAATTGCCTGGGCCACCATAATTGGCGAGTAAACTTTTCCTGCCCCGCGCAAAACCTACCCGTCCGCGCGCTCTGAATGTGGCTATTGGCAAGGCTTTAGAGATGGCAGCCAACCTGCACGTTCTTTCAATAGACGAAGTGGCGCGCAACGGGGCATTCCGGAAACTGCTTCGGCCAGAGGTTTTTTCGAATGCCCCATTGCAACTTTCTTCGGATTCCGCCTCCCCAGTAGCCCTCCCCCAAAGGTTTGAACTCAGCTGTTAGAGGCGGAGTTCTTTCGTCGTTCCCCTTTTCCAGCGGTAGATCAAACGAACTCTCATCTTCAGGCAAGCACCTTAGGCAAGAAGAAGATTAGGCAAGCACCAACTGTTCGCCCAGGTCAATGCCAGCTTGCCGGAGCAACTTCGCCACGCCGGGCGCTTTCATCCGCGACGCATCGAACGATACCCGTACGGTGTGCTCCCTCTCGGTGAACTGCACGCGCTGGATTCCATAAACCTCGCGAACGCTGTCGATGGCTCGGAGTTCATTCTCTCCCGGCGTACCCTCATAGCGATAGACGGCCTCAAGATAGGTCATTTCTCTTCTCCAAGCTTCTGGGTTTACCCTTTGAGTATCTAACAATAGCGGCGATCCGCCAAGCATAGAGGAAGGAAACTCACGGCGGCGCGTCAGCACAGTGCGTCTCAGTATCTTTAAGGCAGGCTTGCGAAAATGACCTCGGACAGAACGAATATGAGCGAACACCGGAATGAGTGAGAAGGAGCCAAGCCCGAAGGAGATCGTGGCTAGAGATCCGGTGTGCGGCATGAAGGTGAATCCGGCGACGGCGCACTTTCGCGCCGAACACGATGGCCAGGAATACTTTTTCTGCTGCGCAGGATGCCTGCAGAAGTTTCGCGCTGATCCGAAGATGATTCTGTCGGCGCCGCCAAAGGCGATGGGTTCGGGCCTGAGTTCGGGCCTGGTGACACTGGGCGTGCCAACGGCAACGCGCGTGGCTTCAAGTGCAAGTGCAGGCACCGGACAGGCGCCCGCGAAGAGGATTGGCGGAGCGGGTCATCCCTCAAGCGATTCGCGCGACTACATCTGCCCGATGTGCCCGGAGGTGCGCCAGCAAAGTCCGGGGCCGTGCCCTAAGTGCGGCATGGCGTTGGAGCCGGAGTCTCCAGCGCCTCCTGCGTCCAGGACAGAATACGTTTGCCCGATGCACCCCGACGTGGTGCGCGCCGAGGCAGGGAACTGTCCCATCTGCGGTATGGCCCGCGAGCCGCGCACCGTGACCGCAATTGAGGAAGAAAATCCTGAATTGCGCGATATGACGCGGCGCTTCTGGATCAGCCTCTTGCTGACGATCCCGCTGCTGGCCATTGCGATGGGGAGCATGATGTGGCCGCATTTGTTCATGGGGGGCTATGGGGGTTTTGGCCTCTATGCCTGGATCTCGTCAGGGAATCTGCACCTTTTTACTTGGGGGGGGATTCTGCCGTGGCTTGAACTGCTCCTTGCGACTCCCGTCGTTCTTTGGTGTGGTTGGCCCTTCTTCCAGCGCGGCTGGGCGTCGATTGTAAATCGCAGCACAAATATGTTCACGCTGATAGCCATGGGCACCGGCGTTGCTTATTCGTACAGCGTGGTTGCGACCATATTCCCGGGAATTTTCCCGGCATCGTTTCGAGCGCCATACGGAGCGGCCATGAACCCGCGGCCAGACGTTTACTTTGAAGCTGCCGCGGCGATCGTCACGCTCGTTCTGCTCGGGCAGGTGCTGGAGTTGCGGGCGCGCAGCCGAACGTCGAGCGCCATTCGCGCGCTTCTCGATTTGAGCCCGAAGATGGCGCGCCTCATCGCAGCGGATGGCACCGAGCGCGACATTCCACTGGAAAACGTAAAACTCGGAGATACGCTGCGGGTGCGTCCGGGAGAAAAAATTCCGGTAGATGGCGTAGTGGTGGACGGCGCGAGCGCGGTAGACGAGTCGATGATCACGGGCGAGTCGATGCCTGTGGAGAAGGGAAGCGGTGCGCGCGTGATTGGCGCGACGGTCAACGGAACTGGGTCGCTGGTGATGCGCTCCGAACGCGTGGGCAGCGAGACGATGCTTGCGCAGATCGTGCAACTGGTCAGCCAGGCACAGCGTTCGCGAGCGCCCATTCAGCGGCTCGCCGATAAAGCCGCAGGATGGTTTGTGCCAGCCGTGATTGCAATCGCGATAGTGACGTTTGTTGTCTGGGCCGCATTTGGCCCCGAGCCGCGATTTGCTCACGCCATTGTGAACGCGGTCGCGGTGCTGATCATCGCGTGCCCGTGCGCGCTTGGTCTGGCAACGCCGATGGCGATCATGGTCGGTACCGGGCGCGGCGCACAAGGGGGCGTACTCATCAAGAATGCCGAAGCGCTCGAGACAATGGAAAATGTGGACACGATTGTTTTCGACAAGACGGGCACACTGACAGAAGGGAAGCCGAAGGTGGTCAGCTTCGGGGGCGACTCCGCTGAGCAAAGTAAAGAAGAAGTGAGCGATCAAACGGCGAGCCTAAAGCGCGGAGACGAAATGCTGCGTCTTGCGGCCAGCGTGGAGCGGGCGAGTGAGCATCCGCTCGCGGCGGCGGTCGTCAAGTTTGCCACGGAGCGGAAGCTCAAGCTGTCAGAGGTTTCACAATTCGAAAGGGTGCCCGGCAAAGGAGTCAAGGGCGTCGTCGAAGGCAAAGTGGTTGCCGTAGGGAACGCGGCAATGATGAAAGAGTTCGGGGTGTCCGGCAAGGACGGTAAGACTGCGGTGCTGGTGAGCGGAGCGCTTGGCGCGACGCAAGTGTATGTCGCGGTTAACGGCAAATATGCGGGTCACATTGCCATCGCCGACCCGCTGAAGCGCTCCACGCACGATGCCTTGCGGGAATTGAAACTCGCCGGGGTCCGGCTTGTGATGCTGACCGGCGATAACCAGTTGACTGCTCAAGAGGTCGCAAGAAAGCTCGGGATCGAGGACTTCAGGGCCGAGGTCTTGCCCGCTCAAAAAGCTGAAATCGTCAAAAAGCTCCATGACGAAGGCCGCGTTGTCGCCATGGCGGGCGACGGCATCAACGATGCGCCGGCGCTGGCGCAAGCTGATGTCGGCATCGCGATGGGAACCGGCACCGATATCGCGATGGAAAGCGGCGGCATTACGCTTCTGAAAGGAGACCTTGAAGGACTTCTGCGGGCGCGCAAGTTGAGCCACGCCACGATGCGAAACATCCGCCAGAACCTTTTCTTTGCGTTTCTTTATAACTCCATCGGCGTGCCTATAGCGGCGGGAATTTTGTATCCCTGGTTTGGAGTGCTGTTGAGCCCGATTCTGGCGGCCGCGGCGATGAGCTTCAGCTCAGTGTCAGTGATTACGAATTCGTTACGGCTGCGGAAGATCAAACTTTAGAAAATTGGGTCTCAGGTCTCAGGAAACCCGCTCATCAACCAAGTCCCCGATAAGTCACTTGTCCGCTGGCGGAACTCGTCTTTTTGCATTTTCTGAGAACTGAGAACTGAACTGAGAACGTCCTTCTACAGTTTGCTCAAGTAATCCGTTATCTCGGGACTGGTCCAGTCCACGGCGCCGATAAATTTGCGGCGAATTACACCGTTGCGGTCGATGATGTAGGTCTCAGGCCAGCCGAATGTGCCATAGAGATTGCTGGCTTTGCGAGCTTCATCGCGCACCGTAACCATGCTCACGTTATATTCCTTGAGAAACTTGTGGTAGGCAGCGTCATCGGCGTCGATGCTCACGGCCAGCACGGTCACGCCCTTGCCCTTCATCTCGTTTGTCATGCGCACCAGCGCCGGTGTTTCTTCGATGCACGGCGGGCACCACGTTGCCCAGAAATTCAGCACGACGATTTGACCGCGGAACTGGCTGAGCGTAACCGTGTGGTCGGAATCCTGGACAGTGAAATCCGGAGCAGGGGACCCGATGCGTGCCGGGTGATTGGTGCCGTAGCAAGCCGTCCAGAATGCGATGGCTGCGGCCATCAATCCAATTGTCAGAGTGGCTCGTCTCACACCGCTATAATAACGAAAAAGTGAGGGGTCTTTCCGATTTGGTGCAGCAGCAAGCAGTAGAGTCTCCCGCGATCTCGATCATCGTTCCCGCGCGGAACGAGGAGGCGAGCCTTGGCGACTGCTTGCAATCGCTGGTGGAGCAAACCGGCGTTGCTTACGAAATCATTGTCGTGGATGACGGGTCGACCGACCGCACGCGCCAAATTGTGGATGGTTTTGCCGGAGTGGCCGTGATTTCGCCCGGCCCGCTGCCGCCAGGTTGGACGGGAAAGAACAATGCACTTGTCGCCGGTGTGGGCGCGGCGCGCGGAGAATGGCTGCTGTTCACCGATGCCGACACCGCTCACGTGCTCGGATCGCTGTCGCGGGCATTGGCAGAGGCGCAAGAAAATTGTGTCGACATGCTGTCGTACTCGCCCGAGCAGATTGCCGTCACATTTTGGGAGATGGCGGTGCTGCCGGTTGTTTTTGCCGAACTAGCCTGCGCATACCCACCTAAAGTTGTTTCCGATCCGGCGTCGCCGATCGCCGCCGCAAATGGCCAGTACATTTTGATTCGACGAGACGCCTATGAGGCAGTAGGAGGGCATCGCGCCATTGCAGACAGCCTGTTGGAAGATGTTGCGCTCGCCCGCGCGGTGAAAAGTTCCGGCCGGAAGATTCGCTTTCGCTATGCTGCCGATGCCGTGCGAACACGGATGTACTGCAATTTTGGTCAACTGCGCGAGGGATGGACGAAGAATCTGGCGCTGCTGTTTCCGCGACCGGCACAGTTGGCGATCAAGTCGCTGCTATTGTGGGCGATCACCTGGGCCGCCCTGCTGGGCACCATCTTCGGGCCCGGTTGGCTTGGCACGATAGCTTTGATCGGCCTGCTTTTTCTTACGCAACGTCTTAGGCGCGCGAACTTCCCCTTTACCATGGAAATTCTGGCTGCATTATTCGGCTACCCAATGTTTGCCTATTTGTTGCTGCGGTCGCAGCGCGCGCACGCCAGAGGAAGCGTATCTTGGAAAGGGCGGGCCTATAGCTCCCGTGAAGACGGGCATGCGGAGAGTGGACAGGCGCAAGACGGTCCGCCGCAGGGTGTGAATCCTAAGGCGCGCCAGCTTCTGAACTGACTTCTGATTCTCGACGTTATTCCATGGTCTATCTAACTCGCAAAGCTGAGTTCTCAGCCGCACACTACTATCACAACCCGGCCTTCACTCCGGAGGAGAACGCGCGCCTATTCGGCAAATGTAACAATCCCAACGGACACGGCCACAATTACACGCTGGAAGTTACAGTGAAAGGCGCGGTCGACCCGAAATCCGGATTCGTCGTCGATCTGAAGCAACTAAAGGAAATCATGAACAGGGAAGTGCTGGATGCCTTCGACCATCGGTTTCTGAACAAGGAAGTGCCGGAATTTGTCACGCAGATACCGACGACGGAAAATATTGCGATTGCCATCTGGCAGCGACTTGAACCGAAGCTCGCATCCGCAAGACTGCACCGCGTGCGCGTGTATGAGACTCCCGATCTTTTCGTCGATTTCTACGGAGAAAAGTGAAGGCGCATCTTACAAGACGCTATATGTTTTCCGCCTCCCACCGTTTACACAGCGACGAGATGTCGCCGGAGGAGAACCGGGAGACTTACGGGAAATGCAATAATCCATACGGTCACGGTCACAATTACAGCACCGAAATTACAGTTAGCGGCCAAGTGGACGAGCAGACTGGGATGGTTTGCAATTTGGTCGATCTTGATGGTTTCGTTCACGAGCATATTCTCAAGCGCTATGACCACCAGAATCTGAACCTGCTGCACGAGTTCGCGGACGCCGTTCCGACCACTGAAAATCTGTGTATTTCGATTTACCAGATTATGAAGCGTGGCTTCCACAAAGCTCATCTAGAGAAGGTGCGAATAGAAGAAACGATGTTGAATTCGTTCGAATATGCAGGAGAGGAGTAATTTGCGATTTGTAATTTGTAATTTGTAATCGCATGCAACCATGATGCGGGGGCGCGGTGTGGCCACAATTGCAAATCACAAATTGCAAATTACCTATTCTATGAAACCTACAACTGAACCCGCATCCTTGACCAGCGCCACTTACGAAGATCTGGTGCGCGAGATGATCGTCCGCCTGGGCGAAGATCCCGATCGCGAAGGTCTTACCCGCACGCCGGAGCGCGTACACAAGGCCATGCAACATCTGATGAAGGGATATCAGCAGGATCCCGTTGCGCTTTTGCAAAACGCGCTGTTCACCGTCAATTACGATGAGATGGTCATCGTCAAGGACATTGAGATGTTCAGCCTGTGCGAGCATCACATGCTGCCGTTCTTCGGCAAGGTCCACGTGGCCTATATTCCCAACGGCAAGGTCATCGGCCTGAGCAAGATCCCCCGCCTTATCGAGGTATTCTCGCGCCGACTGCAGATTCAAGAGCGGCTTACCACACAGATTGCTGAGACCATTCAGAAGACGATCGAGCCGCAAGGTGTAGGCGTGGTCATCGAAGCGCGGCACCTGTGCATGATGATGCGCGGCATCGAGAAGCAGCATTCATCGGCGGTGACGTCGTCTATGCTGGGATGCTTCCGCGAGGAAGAAGAAACGCGCAGCGAGTTCCTGTCACTGATTCGCCAGCGTACCAACGGCGCGTAAGGGACGCTCTTTGAAAGCTTGATTGGCTGCTGCAGGCGGACTCTTGCCTGAGTTCTCACTTCCGGTTGCCAAGTTAACCACTCTTCTCGTAGCAGTGCGTGCGCTACCCTGAGCCTATGCGAAAGCCCACGCGGGGAAAAAACGCGTCCTCACTGGCAGGCAAACTGGCGCTTGTTACCGGGGCGAATCGAGGCATTGGCCTGGAGATCGCCCTTGCACTGGCGGGCGAGGGCTGCGATCTAATTCTCACGGCCCGCGATCAAAAATCGCTGGCGCAGGTGGCGCGCAGGGTGGAAAAACTCAAGGTTCACGTCGTCGCTGAGACTTGCGACGTGCGCAGTCCCGAATCGGTTGATGGTCTATTTTTCCTCGTCCGCGCGCTTCGCCGGCCCATCGATTTCCTGATCAACAATGCCGGTATTGCACACACGCAAGCGTTCATCACGGACCTGCCATACCCAATTTGGCGCGACGTGATCGAAACAAATCTCACGGGGCTGTTCCTGGTTACGCAGGCTGCGTTGGCCGTGATGAAGCAGGGAAGTGTGATCGTAAACAATCTCTCCGTTGCGGCGGAACGCGTCTTCCCGGGGTCCGCGGCCTATAACGCGTCGAAACACGGCGGCCTCGGCTTTACCGATACGCTACGGGAGGAACTGCGGCCGAAAGGGATTCGGGTTATGGCCCTGCTGCCGGGCGCGACGGATACCGATATCTGGAAAACGCTTTGGCCTAGGGCGCCGCGACGGAAGATGATGCCTGCCAGCGCGGTGGCGAGCATAGTGGTAAACGCGCTCCGGCTTCCCGCCAATAGCGCCGTTGAAAAAATCATCATCCGGCCGTCCGCGGGGACACTCTAGGCCTGGGCTGCCAGATTTGCTTTCCTAGACGCCCTTTGAGAATTGGCCGAGCCAATATCGCCGGCTGCGACATCTAACTTTGCAGGAGTTGGTTTTGCCGGAGTTGGTATGCCCTTCTGGAATTACTTTAAGTCGTTGAGACCGGAACAGCGCTTGGCTTGGGCCGTCGCGCTCGGCGCCGATGCTATTCAGATTGCCGGTTTCCCCTTGTTTGCGGAAGGCGGTGCCTCACCGGCTGAATGGCTACTGGATTTTGTCGTGGGGTTTATTTTGATTCGCCTGCTGGGCTGGCACTGGGCCTTCCTGCCATCGTTCGCCGCGGAACTGATTCCCGGCGCGGACCTGTTTCCTACCTGGGCCGCTGCGGTGTGGTTTGTGACGCGGCAGCAGGTGCGTAGCAGCGAGCCAGAAATTCTGCCTCCAGGACCTGCGCCTGAACGGCGCGCGTAGGCGCATCGATTACTTTCAGCTGCCGGGTTCAGCGCACACGTGGAAGGCGCTATCTACCATGTCCCATAACGAAATCGGTGCCTTCGTTCAGGAAACACTTTAATTAAGATCACTCCCGCTGCAAACCCTCCCACGTGCTCCCAAAACGCGATGCCGCCCTGCTGAGCGGTCTCGGCAATTGCGGTAAAGGTTCCGCTGAAAAACTGATACAGAAACCAATAGCCAAGCATGAGCCACGCCGGGACGTGAAAAAGAAAGATCGGAGGAAACCAGACCAGGACGCGCGCCTTGGGATAGAGGATGAAGTAGGCCCCAAGAACTCCGGCGATCGCGCCGCTGGCGCCCACAGCAGGAAGGCGCGAGTCAGGGTTAAGAAGAACTTGCGTGGCAGCCGCCGCAATCCCGCTGGCCAGGTAGAACACGATATAGGCGAAATGCCCGAGGAAGTCTTCCACGTTGTCGCCAAAAATCCAGAGAAACAGCATGTTTCCGGCGACGTGCATCAGGGAGGCATGTAGAAACATTGACGTGAAAATGGGCACAATGGCAGAGGCGGGCCCACCGTAGGTGTGGCCGAAGAGGACCGCAACTTCGTGCCGCGGAACCAGGCCAAAGTGCAGTACGAATGCATTCAGCTCGCGGGGACTCTGCATTCCCACAGCAAATTCCCATCCATAGATAAACAGGTTGAGCGCGATCAGGAAATAGTTCACGAACGGCGTGGAAAATGTCGGCTGATCGTCGCGAAGAGGAATCATTCAATTTGCAATCTGGTAATTTGTAATTGGTAATTGAGGGCGCTTCGGATCTTATGTCTTTTGCTCAGATATCTTTGGCCTGCGGCGATCCTCTTGAAATTACCAATTACAAATTACCAGATTACAAATCCACATGAATGGCGTCCTCATCATCGACAAACCACCGGGTTTCACGTCGCATGACGTGGTGAACTGGGTTCGCCGGATTCTGGGCCAGCGGTCCGTGGGACACTTGGGGACGCTCGATCCCTCGGCCACAGGTGTGTTGCCCCTTGTGGCCGGTAGTTTCACCCGCCTGGCGCAGTTTTACACCGATTCAGATAAGTGCTACGAAGGCGAAATTCGCTTCGGGTTCGCCACCACCACCTATGACGCCGAGGGCGACCCGACGGCACCACCGCAGGATGTGATCCTGGATGCCACGGAAATCCGGGCGCTTGCTGGGCAATTCCAGGGGCTGCTCCGGCAGACGCCACCGCCTTTTTCCGCCAAGAAGGTCGCAGGGGTTCCTTCTTACAAATTAGCCCGTAAGCAAAAGGCTGTCGCGCTGGAGCCGGTGGAAGTCGAGGTAAAGGAATTCGTGATTGTTGATGTCGCGGGTGATCGCGCCACGTTTCGGGCTCATGTCGGCTCGGGCACGTATTTGCGGTCGATAGCGCACGACATGGGTCAAAAACTGGGCTGCGGCGCCCACCTCGCAAGCCTGCGTCGCACGTCCGTAGGCGAGTTCGCAATTGAGGAGGCCCACAGCTTGGAAAGAGTCGCTGAGGCCGCACAAGAGGGAAGCCGCGAGCATCTCGAGGCTGTGTTTGTACATCCGCGCAAGCTGCTGCCAGAGATGCCATGCGTTACCGCCAACGATTCGACCGCCGCACTGATTCGCGCCGGCCAGGCCGTCAATCTCCCCGAATTGTCGCGAGCCCGTCTCGTCAAGGTATTTGTCGGACAAAGAGATCTGATCGCCATCGCCACGCGGATCGCGGGCTCGTTATTCCATGCTGGGGTGGTATTCCAGGGCCAAGATTAAGAAGTTTGGGGTTTGACGTGGAGACAAGGGCCCCAACGGTCATCAGAGCGTAGTGAGCGTCGACAATATATATAGTGTCCGATAACAGGTATTATGTCAACTACAAAATCCCGCTAGGCCAAGCGCTCTGATCTCCCTCACCTAATCAGTTCCACAGCGTTTGCAGGCGCGAGATGTCCCATTCCCGCATCCAGCGTCGCTACCCGGCCCCGGTTGTGGATCGCAAGCGCGATCAGGTAGGCGTCCGTAACCTGCTGGTGACCCGTCAAGCGGCAGGACAGCCGGGACATGGCTTCCGGTAGCGAAATCGAGTCAGCCCAGAATTGATGCTTGGGGAGTTCCACATTGCGCTTCAACACGATTAACGCGTTGGATGGCGTGAGAGCGTTGGGCGAGAATGCGGGATTCGACAGGATTCGGACAAATGCGGCCTCGGTAAATGGGCTGGTGGCCCATCCTGCGCGGGAGTTCCGCGCGAACCAGCGGCCTACTCGGTCATGCGCTACATGCTCCGGCCACGCCAGTGCGATGAGCACGTTCGCGTCCAATAGGAAGGCCTTCACTCAACCTCGTCTTCAAGCAGACGCTTTACATGTTCAGAAGTAATTTTTGAAGATTGTTTCGGCAAAACCACTGTGCAGAAGCCATTAACCATTCTGGTCTCGACCGGAGCGTTCAATCCACGCCGCACTAGCTCGGAAGCAGCCTTACCCAGCCCCACCGCTCGCGTGTCGGCGTAGGAGCGGAGAATTTCCAGAACATCATCATCAATATTGAGCGTAGTCCTCATGCTAGAGTCAATGATGTCACAGCTACATATTGATGTCAATTGTGAGATACTGTCATCACTCACCGACTTAGGCACCGGCTACTTCCCTTTGCGAGTCTCGAGGATTTGCTTCAGATCCTCCCGAAAATGCTCTAGCTTTGCTATCCGCTCTGGCGTGGCTTCCACAATTTCATTCTTCGCCTGAAACACTTTTCGTCCCTGGACTTCCGTCAGCACGCCGATTGCTTCGCCAATGAGCCAGCCGGGCGTGCCCAGCATTTGCATTCCATCCACTCCGGGCACGAAGAGTGCGATGCAGTCTTCCCGAACTGCGCCCACGCACTTCGGAAAGCGATCAAAGGTACGAAGCTCAAATCCGGCAACGTAAATGCGCTGTAGTTGTTCGGCGGGATCAGGCATAGAGTCTTCGATTGCTAAGAATTCGCGTGGCGGCCTCAGATCGGCTGACCACGAAGTCATTGAGTCCGGAGGAGAATCTTTTTCTTATCGCGCCCCGGCGCGGATGATTTGCAAGCCGCTTCCTTCGGTTAACGCAAGGAACGTGAACGTTCCTCCGTTTGCGTCGAAGCAGCCGAATGCGGGCACCATGTTGGAGTCGCTCCCTGCAAGGCTTGGATCGTAGGAGTACAGGCGGATCGTGCGGCCAGTTTGCGCATCGACGATCTCCAGCGTTTGAAGTTGGTTTTGGTCACCTGAGAACGAGATCGCAAGCTGGTTGCCGGAGATGTAAAAAGCGGTAGGCTGGACGTCTTTTTGCGACACGGTGATCGTAAGCGTGCGAATGATCTTCCCTTCTGGCGTGATCACATAAACCGCTGGTGGCGATGACGGCCGCATCACGTATAGATTGCCGTCTTTTCCAGCCTCCGCTGCCGACAAATCCAGTAATGGCGCTTCTTTCTCGTCCTCTTTCTCCCCCGCCTTCGGGGCAGCAGCCGGGCTCGCGCCTGCTCCGGCGGAATTCGGCTTGTCGTTGTTCGTGTTCGAACTCTCGAAGGAAAGTTGTTTCAGAAAACGACCATCGGCGGAATAGACCGCTGTAAAGGTTTTGCCGCGGTCTTTGGCACCACGCACGTCACGTTTCACACCGGATATCAGGAAATTGCCGCTTGGAAACGCTGCGAATGTATACACTTCCAAATCGGCGGCGAGGCGGACCGATGAGGATGGCGAGCCATCCGAGGAGAAGCGAAGCACGTAAATTTCTGGCTTCTCGATGCCCTTCTGTGCGATCTGATAGAGACCGCCGTCCGGAGCGGGACTGAATGCGTCAGCGCGATCAACGGTAGGCTGCAAAAACGCGGCCGGATCAAATAATGCCTTGTGCTCTCCCTTGGGATTGATCTTCACTACAGGGCCAAGCTGCGCCCGGCTGCCGGCAAATTCGCGAATGAAGAGATTGCCATCCTCGTCGCATTTCGAAGGAAACATGAATGCCCTGCCCATTTCCGACGGGACATTCATTGTGCCTGTAGAGGTCAGCGGAATTGGAGTTAACTGCGCTTCGTGGCTGGGGGTAGAGACGGCAGTTTTCTGCGGAGCGGAATTCAGTTGAGCAGAAGCGGCGGCTGAGAGGAGTAGCAGCGCGGCAAGGCTCGGGAGGATTTTCATCACGGCCTACATCTTGTACTTGCCAAGGTCGTCATCGCCGAGTCCCTCCAGCCATTTGCGGAGTTCATCGCTGCTGACCTTGTCGGCGACGTTGGCGGCCTGCTTGGAGTGCTTCAGCACTTCATCGTCAACAAAAATGGGGCAATCCATGCGCAGCGCCAGCGCCAGGGCGTCCGATGGCCGCGAATCGACGCTCACTACGCGGCCTTCCCTTTCCAGCCAAATCACGGCGTAGAAAGTGTCGTCTTTCAACTCCGTTACCACCACTTTATGCACTACAGCATCCAGCCCGGTCAGTACGCTCTTGATGAGGTCGTGAGTCATTGGCCGCGGCGTGCTCACCTTTTCAATTTCAAGCTGAATGGCATTCGCCTCGTACACTCCCACCCAGATTGGAAGCACCGTGTCGCTGTCAACTTCCTTCAGAAGGACGATCGGCATGTTCGAAACCGGATCCATCATCAGGCCGCGAATTTTCATTTCAACTTCCATCGAAACCTCGATTGGACCATTAAATCATTGAGGCATTGAATCATTAAGTCATTCAATCATTGAATCGCTGTTCCATTTGCACGGTAATTTCAATGACGAAATGACTTAATGATTGAATGACTCAATTCTCTAAAACCTCTCCGACCAAACTATTAGGAAAGCTTTGCGTGACGCGCACGTTGATGTAGCTTCCCGTTTTCAGCTGAACGCCCGCCGGAGCGGTGAAATTCAGCACCTTGATCTGCGAAGTGCGGCCTACCCATTGTCCACGGGCTTCGTTCTTCCCTTCCACCATGACTTCGATTACTTCGCCGACGTGGCGGTTGTTTCGCTTCGCCGAGATTTGGCGCTGTTTGTCATTGAGCACCGCCAACCGGCGGGCCTTCTCGGCATCAGGAATCGCGTCGTCGAACCGGAGCGCGGGCGTGTTCGGCCGCGGCGAATATTTAAACGTGAAGGCGCTGTCGTAGCCGACTTCATCGAGCAGCGAAAGCGTCGCCTCAAATTCCTTTTCGGTTTCTCCCGGGAAACCCACGATCAGGTCGGTGGTGATCGAAATATCGCGCTTCGCCGCCTTTATCCAGGCGATGCGCTCCAGATACTGCTCGCGCGAGTACAAGCGTTGCATGGCATCGAGCACGCGAGTCGAGCCGCTCTGTACCGGCAAGTGAACGTGGTCGCAAAGTGCGGGTACGGCATCAATGGCCTCGACAATGTCCCGGCCAAAGTCGCGTGGGTGGGAAGTCGTAAAGCGCACGCGGCGGATACCATCGACGTCGGCGATTGCGGCTAACATCTCCGCAAACGATTTCTTTCCATCAGGATCGCGATAAGAATTCACGTTTTGCCCGAGGAGTTGAATCTCCGTGTATCCCAGGTCAGCCAACTGCCGCGCTTCCGCCAGCACGGAACTGGAAGTCCGGCTGCGCTCTTTGCCTCGCGTGAACGGCACTACACAATAGGCGCAGAACTTGTCGCATCCCTCGATGATGGTGATATAGCCGCGATGAGGATTGGTGCGCGCCGTGTATTCAGTTTCAAAGCAGTGGTCGGTCTGGCGATCGTCAAGGCCGGTGACGCGCTTCCCTTCCCCAGTTTGAACGCTTTCAATTTGCAGCAACATTTGCGGCAAATTCCGGTAGGAAGCCGAGCCGCAGACGAGATCGACATGCGGCGCCTTTTCAAAAATGCGTTCGCCCTCTTGTTGGGCAACGCACCCAAGCACGCCGAACTTTTTACCTTGGCGCTGCAACTTTTTATGGTCGGCCAGGCGGTTGAAGACCTTCTGCTCGGCCTTGTCGCGGATAGAGCAGGTGTTGTAGAGGATGAGGCCAGCTTCCTCAACCGTGGGAACCTGCCGGTAGCCCTGCTGGACGAGCGTGCCGATTACCTTCTCAGAATCGTGCACGTTCATCTGGCAGCCGAAGGTCTCGAGGTAAAACGTCTTGTCCGCACTCCCCGCCATTGGTTCCAGTATAAAGCACCATGCAAGTTGAGGCGCTTTGCGGGCGTGAGTGAAACGAAAAGCCGGAGCCCTGAGCGAAGCCGAAGGGCCGCAGCCGAAATCCTGAGCGAGCGGAGCGAGTCGAAGGATTTGGGGTCGCGCGCCAAATAGAAAAGGCGCTGTTTGGGCGTCAAGGCACTGTCGGAACTAGATCGAAGCCTCCCAACCTCAGCGGCTAAAGCCGCTCTTGAATACGCTCCGCTAAGCGCTGCGCCACCCAAAATCGGAGTGCCGCAGAAGTGAAAAGTGCTGTAGTTTGCTCGCGAGGAACGCTAACTCCGGCAGGCGGAGAACCCTGCCTAGCGGTAGCCGCCGGCGTCTTCGACAAAGTGGTACTCGCCGTCGATCACGCCGGACGAAGCTGCTTTTGCCGCTTCAGGATCGTTGATAAACTTCCGGGCCTTCTCAATGCTCTCGACTTCAAAGACGAAGAAGATATTGTTCTGCTCCTCTATTTCGCGCCGCAAAGCTATCAGGCGGAGACCGGCTTGCTTGTGCGCTGCCTCATGTGAGGCAAATATGGCGCGCCAGCGCGCGAAGTCGGCAACGCGATTGCGGCAGAGCATGTAGATCATTCTTCCCTCTGATTGGCTCGGACGTAACTCCCTACTTTGCGCGCTCCAGCATGAAGACTTCCTTGTGCTCGGTCCCGTGATCGAGGAAAACCCATTCTTCGGTGTGATGGTTCGCGTCCGGCTGAGTGATGGTCAGGCGCTGCATGTGGCCGCCGCCGGGCTTAATGTTGGTGCCGTCGATGAATTCGAAGCTGACCGACTTTGGGTCGGCGGAGACGAGCTTCATGCGCGGCTGGTTCCCTGCCCCGCAATAATGCGTCATCATCAGGCGGTCGCCATCCATGTGGAACATGGTGACCATGTCTTCGCCGCCTTTGCCTTTCTGTATCTCGCTCATGAGCGCGGAACCGCCGCCGGTCAGGCGGAACGTCACTTCGAGACCCTGACCTTCCGAGCCTTTGCCCACCCAGGTCCCTTCCAGCCCGGTAAGCATTGTGAACTGCTTGTGCCCGTCGATTTCAGCCAGCGCCACGCCGCTAATGACGATAAGCGCGAGCATTGCGAAAGCGGTCGATCTGCGAAAGTGTGTCATGAATCCTCCTATGTTGCGTCTTATTACGTTGCGTCGAGCGGAAAATTCGGGTTGCCGCGTCCCAGTCGCTGACTTATGTGATCGGCGATGAGTTTTCCGTGGAAGCGTCCGTTCTCGATAAAGACTTCGTTGGTTCGCGACCCCGCCACGATCACTCCCGCAACATAAATACCCGGCACGTTCGATTCGAGGCATTCCGGGTCGCATACCGGCCGTTGCTGCTCGGTGGCGAGTTCCAATCCTATGCTGCGGAGGAAATCGTAATCCGGATGGTAGCCCGTGAGAGCAAACACGAAATCATTCTTCAGCCGCATTGATCCATTGGGTGTTTGCAAAATCACATGTTGCCATCCGATTTCCTGCACTGTGCTATTAAAGTAGGCGACGATTTCGCCGGCTTTAATGCGGTTTTCGATGTCGGGCCGCGTCCAGTACTTCACATGATGATGCATCTGCGGCCCGCGATGAACCAGCGTCACGCGCGCGCCATGCCGCCACAGGTCGAGCGCGGCCTCGGCCGCCGAGTTTTTTCCTCCGATCACAACTACATCCGTATCGAAATAAGGATGCGGCTCCTCGTAATAATGGAAGACCTTGTCGAGGTCTTCGCCGGGAATGTCCATTCTGTTCGGGAGATCATAGTAGCCCGTCGCCACCACAATCTTCCGCGCCTGGTAATCATGGATTGCGCCTTGCCGGTCGGTAGTAGTCACGAAGAACTTGCCATCCTCACCGGTAATTGTTTTCACCCATTCATACTGGCGAATGTGCAGATGGAAGTGGTCGGCCACTCGCCGGTAATATTCGAGCGCCTCCAGTCGCGTGGGTTTCGTCAGCGAGGTTGTAAAGGGGATGCCGCCGATCTCCAGCAGTTCCGGAGTCGTGAAAAATACCATGTTGGTGGGATAGTGGTAAATCGAGTTGACCAGGCATCCCTTCTCGAGGATGAGAGCCTTAAAACCCGCCTTTTCGGTCTCAATGGCGCAAGCCATGCCGGTCGGCCCACCGCCGATGATGATCACATCGGCGGCTGATTCCGGACGCGAATGCGCCTGCGCACGCGGCAGCGTCTCAGGTATGTATTGTTCGCGCGTTTGTTCGGCTGGCAGAGTTGTGGAAGGCTTCATCTCAGGTCAAAGAAACCAACTATTCTAGCAAACCGCGGGAAATAAAAAGCTTGCACACGGCAGACGGTAATGGTGCAGTTTAATCAAATCTGACGACCATATCTTTGGCGTCAATCCCGAAGCCCCGCGTTTTCACCAGCGGGGCAAGGGATCTTGCGCGCACCGCCTATTAAGTTCGGCCAAACTACACCACTACCCGGCGGGCGATAATAAGCTGGTTCTGGCCGATTACATACGGCATTGTGGGGATTGCTACAACCGCCCGAGCGGAGTAATATGCCGCTGGCCTTCAAAAGCCGCCCGGGTAGGGCTATTTCGTGCGTTGTCTGAAGCCGGAAAAAGCGTAGAGGCAAGTTATGCATTACTACACTTGGGCGCTGATCGCAGTGCTGGCCTTTGCGCTGATCTGGATCGTTGCATTTCTCATAACTGAGCACGTTTACGTTCTGCTGCACAAACGGATCAAACTTCTTTCCTATCGCGTGATTCCTTCGCGATCGGAGTTGCTGATCCTCCGCTGCGCATACTGTTCCAAGGAGTTGGCCGAGCCGGATATGTATGCCTTTCGCGGTTGGGTCGGATGTGAACAGTACATCCGTGATTACTACCGCGCCAGGGCAGCACACGAAATAGAGTCTCAGCTACAGAAACGCCAGTCGAATGCCCGCGCTTGGCTCGCAAGGAACCGTAAAGTATTGGCGAAAGCCATGACAAAGAGTAACGCCGCCTAAGAGGTCCTTGGCTGCGGCCTTTGAATTCCTACTTCTTCACACATACCGCAACGCCGTCTCTTATCGGCAGGATCGTCGTGAATAAGTCCTTCGACCCATATATCAACCGGTTGAATTCCATGATGGCCCGCGTCTGCTCATCCGGATTCGGTTTGGTGACCTTACCGCTCCAGAGAACATTGTCGGTGACGAACAAACCCCCGCTCTTTAGCTTCGGCACAGCGAGCCGGAAAACTCGCGGATAGTCGGTCTTATCGACATCGTTAAAGATGATGTCGTACGGTTCTTTTTCTTCCGAAAGAATCTCCAGCGCGTCACCCACGCGCACGGTGATCCGCTGGCTCACACCCCCGCGTTCAAAATAGCGGCGAGCTTCGTCGGCGCGTTTTGGATCGCCATCGGTATAGATTACCTTTCCTCCGTCGCCCACAGCGCGCGCCCACCAGATAGTCGAGTAGCCGATGGCCGAACCCATTTCGAACACACGCTTCGCCTTGCTGATCACCGCAAGCTGATACAGCACACGCGCCACGGCCGGACCGACAATCGGTATGTCTTCCTTCGCGGCTCGGGCCTCCATCTCGGCGAGAACTTCGTCGCGAGGCGGCAGCACGGAGTAGATGTATTCGTCGACCTGTGGGTTAGTAATGCCGCCCATCCGCCATGAAAGACTCGAATTTTCGTCCGCCATGTTTTCCTTTCGAAAGCCCAATCTACCACGGAGTCACGGAGACACAGGGAAAAGCAAGAAACAAGCGGCGAGAAAAAGCAGCTACACACGCCGCAATATCGGCACATAAAAAACCTTTTGATCCCGTGTAACCGACGCCGGCCGCTGGGCCTGTTTTTTCCGTGTCTCCGTGGTGAATTCGATCTACCCCACTGTTACTCCCGGCTTCAACTCAAGCACCTTGACCTCGGGCGCGAGTGCCTGCAACTGGGCCGGCCTCCCCGTCAGCGCAGGAAACGTGCCAAAGTGCATCGGAATCACCGCCTCCGGTTTCAGCAGCTTGCATGCGTACGCCGCTTCGCGAGGAGACATGGTGAAATGATCGCCGATGGGAAGCATAGCGATCTTTGGCGCATAGAGGTCGCGAATGATTGCCATGTCGCTGAATACATTTGTGTCGCCCGCGTGATACATTTTCACGCCATTGGAAAACTCCAGTACATAGCCGCAGGCTTCGCCGCCGTAGACAATCTGGTCCCCATCCTGAATGCCGCAGGAATGTACCGCATGAACCATAGTGATTTTCACGTCGGCCACCACCTGCGTGCCGCCCTTGTTCATCGCCGAAGTCTTCTTGGCTCCTTTTTTCTCCAGCCATGAGCACAGCTCGAAAATGCCAACCACCGTTCTTCCCTCAGGCTTCGCAAGTTCGACCGCATCGGCAATGTGATCGAAGTGTCCGTGCGTGATCACCAGCACATCCACCTTTTTGACATCCTTTTCACCCTCCGGACACATTGGATTCCCGCCGATCCAGGGATCAATATAAAGTGTCTTGCCTTCCGGCGTTTCAATGCGAAAGGTTGCGTGCCCAAGCCAAGTCAGTTTGATGCCCTTAAGATCCATAAGTCCTCCAACTCTTGTCGCTGCCTCACATCCTGCCTTGAACTTCGCCAATTCTATGAAACGCCTTCGAAAGCCCGCAAATGGATGTCCTCCAGAATGGTCACTGCAATACCGCCGCACTCGTGTATAAGATTTCTCTGCATGGCCGAGTTAAGGGTTTTGTTGTCCCGCGAACAGATTGCCCGGCGCGTCGCCGAGATAGGCGCCCAGATCGCCCACGATTTTCAGGGCGAGTCCGTGATCTTCGTGGGAGTCTTGAAGGGCGCGGCAATTTTCCTCAGCGACCTTGCGCGCCAGGTCCCTCTCGATGCCACTTTCGATTTCATCGGCGTCTCGAGTTATGGCAGCCGGCCCTCGCCCAAAGACGACCCGGCAGGGCATGCCGCTTGGGATTCCCTGGGCGAAGTTCGCCTCACCAAGGACCTGGATCAGTCACTGGCCGGCCAGAATGTGATCCTCGTGGAAGATATCCTCGACACCGGCTTGACCTTGAATTACATTTCCCGGTTGTTGGCCGCCCATCGGCCGCGCTCGTTGAGCATAGCCGCCCTGCTCGACAAGCCTTCGCGGCGCATACAAGCTGTTGAGGCGAGATATATCGGCTTCACCGTCCCTGATGTTTATGTGGTGGGCTATGGCCTCGATTACGCCGAGCGCTATCGCAACCTGCCGGACATTTGCGTGCTGGAGAATTTGTAATTGGCAATATGTAATTTGTAATTTTCCGAGCAGCGCTTTTTGCGAACTCCGACAATCCGGTGCATAGACACTGAGTGCGTGTCTCGTGCTATTCAGGCCGTTGGCGTCGCTGGAGTATTTGGGCGTCTGACCTCTCCCCAAGCTGGAGTCAATTTCGCTGACAGGCCGGACCCGTTTGTGTGTTTTCAAATTACCAATCACAAATTACCAATGACAAATTGGTGGCTGTTATGATGAGACCGTGAAAGCTTCGGTTTCAGCGACGGCGGGGCACCCGGAAATGAAATCCTCCGAAGTGGAACCTCTGCTGCTTGAGGTAGCCGACGTCGTCAACACCACGCTCGATCTTGAGACCACGCTTCGCCGCGTGGCTGAACTTGTTCGCAAAGTCATCGACTATGAGATTTTTGCCATCCTTCTTCTCAATGAGCAGCGCCAGGAACTGTATGTCCGGTTTCATGTCGGCTATCCGCCCGAACTGGCCGAACGGCTGCGGGTAAAAGTCGGCGAGGGAGTCACGGGCCGCGCTGCTGCCACCCGCCAGCCTGTCCTTGTCTCCGATACCACGCTTCCGGATTACTACATTGACGCCCTGCCGAATGTGCGCTCCGAACTCGCGATTCCCTTGATCGTCAAGAACCGTCTCATCGGTGTTATCGACCTTGAGGCGCGCGAGAAGGGTTACTTCACAGAAGACCACAAACGCATTCTCACGCTGATCGGGTCGCGCATGGCCGTGGGCATTGAAAACGCGCGCCTGCATACGCGCGTCAGCCGCCAGGCGCGCACACTGGCCCTGCTCAACGAAATTGCGCGCGAGTTGACTTCGATCCTCAATCTCGATCAGCTCCTGCAACACATTGCCGAGATCCTGAAGCGGCTCATTGACTACCAGATGTTCAGCATTCTTCTGCTCGATGAAACTGGCACGAAACTACAGCACCGTTTTTCGCAGCGTTTCGAGCAGCGGATGCACATGAAGCACGATATCCCTCTTGGGCGCGGCGTTGTGGGCTACGCCGCTGAGGCCAAAGAGGCGGTCCTGGTTCCCGACGTTGACAAAAGCTCGCGCTACATTGCCGTAAACGCCGAGACGCTTTCGGAACTGGCCGTGCCCCTCATCTACCAGGAAAAAGTGATCGGTGTGCTCGACCTGGAGCATACGCGCCGCGGCTATTTCACGGAGAATCACAAGCACACGCTGACCACCCTTGCCGCTCAATTGGCCATTGCGATTGAGAATGCGCGTTTGTACGAACAGATCGCCCGTCAGGAGCAACGGCTTGAACGCGACCTGGCCCTCGCGCGTGAACTGCAATTCCGCCTACTTCCCCCTACTCTGCCGAAGCTGCCGCACCTTGACGTGCAGGCGAAGTTCGCTCCGGCGCGCGCAATTGGCGGCGATCTCTATGACTTTCTGCCCTACTCGCTCTCACGGCTCGGAATTGCCGTTGGTGATGTCAGCGGGAAAGGGGCTCCAGCCGCCATTTATGCCGCGCTGGTCAGCGGTATTCTGAGGTCGCATGCGCCCATTGAACCAGGGCCCGCCGAGATGCTGGCTGCTGTGAACCTTTCTCTCGCCGAACGCCGTATTGCCGCGCAGTTTGTCGCCATCATATATGCCGTTTGGGATGACGACCGCCGCACGCTTGTCGTCTCCAACTCAGGGAACCCGCTGCCCATTTTTTATCGTGATGGCAAAATCGAGCAAATCCAAGCTGCCGGCTTGCCCCTCGGCTTGTTTGACGAAGCGCAATACGACGAGGTCACTTTCAAAACGAAGCCCGGCGATATCTTCGTGTTCTTCAGTGACGGCATTGTCGATGCCCGCGACCGCCACGGACGTTCCTTCGGCCGCGAGCGTGTGGAAGCCATCGTTGCCGACTGCGTCGAGCAATCGGTCGATTGTGTCGTCTCTAACATCTTCCAGGCTGTGACCGAGCACGCCGCTGGTGTCGAAACCTTCGACGACCAGACCGTCGTGGCTATCCAGGTGAAAGGCCCCGCGAAACGCAAGTGATGCGCGCGCGAGACATTCTGAAGCAGAGCATGCTGAACAAAGGCATGCTAGATAAAGGTGTGTTGCGTCCCCCTGGTTTCTCCTATCGTCAATCTTCCGGCGAGCAAGGCGCGTCGTCACTCTTCTGCGAACAGTCTGATCTCTCGCGCCTAGCCGCTCGCTACGGCACGCCGCTTTACGTTTACTCGGCGGAAACCATTCGCACGCGGCTTAAGGCGTTCGATCATGCCTTTCGCTCGATTCCACACACGATTTGCTATTCCGTCAAAGCCAACTCCACGCTGGCGATTCTGCGCCTAGTGGCCAGCCAGGGCGCCGGGTTCGACGTCGTTTCCGGAGGCGAGCTTGAGCGCGTCCTCCGTGTCCGTCGCCATGCGGCGGCGCGCGTTGTCTTTTCCGGCGTCGGCAAGACTGTATCCGAAATGGAGCTGGCGCTGAAGTCAGGAATTCTTCTGTTCAACGCGGAGAGTGCTTCCGAACTTAGCGCGCTCGCTCGAACCGCTTCTCGCCTTAGAAAGAAAGCTCCGCTCGCTCTTCGCGTGAATCCTGACATTTCCGCGAAAACACATCCCTATATTTCCACCGGCCTGCATGAGCACAAATTCGGAATTCCCATCGCGGAGGCGCGCAAGCTTTATGCCGAGGCGGCCCGGCATCCGTCACTGCGCGTTGCGGGCGTTAGCGTTCACATCGGCTCGCAGATCACCGACCTCGGTTCCTTCACCGACGCGCTCGCTCGCGTAGCCGAACTTGTTCGCGAGTTACGGGCCAGCGGTCATGCTATTTCGTACATCGACGCCGGGGGAGGCCTTGCCATTCCTTACGACGGGTCGGAAGTCCCTTTCACATCCCAGGTCGCCGGATACGCCAAAGCCGTCATAGGCCCGCTGCGCAAACTCGGTGTGCACCTTCTTCTCGAACCGGGGCGCGCCATCGTCGGTCCGGCTGGCGTGCTTCTTACACGCGTTGTTTATCGCAAGAGCAATGCCGGCAAGCGTTTTTTGATCGTCGATGCCGCCATGAACGACCTTCTCCGCCCATCGCTCTATGGGGCTCATCATGACATTGTGCCGGTGCAACGAATTCCCGTAGAGAGGCAACGTGAGGCGTCTCTCGCTGCCGGAAATGAACTCACCGACGTCGTCGGTCCCATCTGCGAGACGGGAGACTTCTTTGCGCGCGATCGCAGACTTCCAGTTATGCAAGAAGGCGAACTGCTCGCAATCCTTGATACGGGAGCCTATGGGTCGGTCCTCGCTTCCAACTACAACACGCGCGGGCGTCCCGCCGAAGTGCTCGTCGATGGTGCAAGGGCGCGGTTGATTCGCAGGCGAGAAACGCCCGAAGACCAGATGCGAATGGAGAGGCTGTAGTTTGTGTTTAGCTGCATTTATTGTTCTGGCGCGGCCCGCGAAATTTATTTACCATCCAGCATTCGACTCATGATCGGAGCATAGCTGTCGATGCGGCGGTCGCGCAGAAAGGGCCAATTGCGGCGAATCTCTTCAATCTGCTTCAGGTCCACCTCACCAAGCAAGATTTCCTCTTTGTCATGGGAGGCTTCGGCGAGCACGCGGCCAAACGGGTCTGCCAGAAATGATCCGCCCCAAAATTCCAATCCCTTGCCGGGGGCGGAGTTCCCGCGAATGTTGCCCGTCTCAAAACCAACGCGGTTCACCACGCCAACATACACGCCATTAGCGATGGCATGCGCGCGCTGAATGGTGCGCCAGGCATCGTGCTGCGCAGCGCCGAACTCAGCCTTTTCGCCGGGATGCCAGCCGATGGCCGTCGGATAAAAAAGAATGCTTGCGCCCTGTAGCGCGGTGATGCGCGCTCCCTCCGGATACCACTGGTCCCAACACACCAGCGATCCGATCTTCCCTGCCGTCGTGTCGAAAGCTCTGTAGCCGAGGTCACCGGGCGTGAAGTAATACTTTTCGTAATAAAGGGGATCGTCGGGAATGTGCATTTTGCGGTAGATGCCGCGAAGCGCACCGTCGGAATCGAAAATTGCCGCCGTATTGTGATAGAGGCCAGCCGCTCGTTTTTCGAACAGCGAAGCCACAAGCACAACTTTGTTTTGCCGCGCCGCCGTCGAAAGTTTTTCTGTGGCGGGTCCTGGGATGGGCTCGGCGAGATCGAATAATGCGGTGTCTTCGCGCTGGCAGAAATATTGCGTCTGAAAAAGTTCAGGCAGACAAACTACATGCGCGCCGCGCTTGGCTGCGTCGGCGACGCGATCAAGGGCCTTTGCCAGGTTGTCGGCGGGCTCCGGCCCGCACGACATCTGGACGAGCGCAACGTTAAATGTATCGGACATTTAAGTACCCAGTATCCAGTACCCAGTAAAAACTCAGCGTGGATGATTCAGGAGGCCATTCTAGCAGGAGGAATGCGAGCGCAAATTGCGGTTGACAAAGTTAGAATCAATCGCTGATGAACAAGGCGATTGCGGGGGACGAACATGTTAGCAGGTGTGTATCGCACACTCATGAAGGTCGCACGCTGGTGGGGCAGGCTCGTCACGAGCGCTGTAGCAGGACTCATGGCGGCACTGGTGCTCTGCCTCGGGAGAGGCGCTCTGGCTGGTCTTAGCAATCGTGATCGCGTAACAGTGGTTCTCATGATTTTGGCAGTGCCGCTTTGCATCTTCGTGTCGGTCATGTCATATAGGTTCCTGAGGCAGGGACCCGGCGATCACTAAGCACTTCTAGTACATTGGTTCTTCGACGAAACGTTCTCATATTGGGAGGTTCATCTTGGCGCAGAGAAAGGCTTCAAAGCAAGGCAATCATCCGCAGAGCGCGCATCACGGCGAAGGCGCGGGAATTGACCGCAAACTTCACGATCCGGTTGCAGATAAGCTGATTCCGCTCGCGCCGCTCGATCTCGCAGAGATCGATTCGATTGACAGCCTCGTTCGCGCCATGGCGAAGACCGCGTTCACCGGACGCCAACTGGGCGAGGCTGTCGACGTTCTCGAAGCGATGGCTCGCGATAAAGATGCATTCATCGTGATGACACTGGCGGGCGCGATGACGGTCGCCAAGCAGGGATTAGTCATCGGGGAGTTGATTGAGCGTGGGATCGTGAACGCGATTGTCTCTACCGGCGCGCTCATGGCGCATGGGCTGGTTGAAGCGACCGGCCGCGCGCACTTCCGCCACAATCCCGACTTCAGCGACGAGCAGCTTTACGAAGCGGGATACAACCGCGTCTATGACACACTCGAACCGGAACAGAATCTCGATGACGTTGAGCGCGTGATGCACGCCGTGTTTTCACGTTGGGATGCAAAAGAAGTGATGTGCTCGTACAAGCTCAACCGGGCCATTGGCGCCCATCTTTCAAAAACAGCGAAGGGACAGCGCGGCATTCTCAAGTCGGCGTATGAAAATAATGTGCCGGTTTTTGTGCCCGCTTTCACCGATTCCGAGCTTGGCCTTGACTATGCGCTTACCAATCGCGAGCGCGACAAACGCGGGGAGGCTCGCTTCCGCTTCGATCCCTTCGAGGATCTCGAATATTTTGCCGCCACGCTGCTCGCGCAAAAACGACTCGGCATTTTCACCATCGGAGGCGGCGTGCCCCGTAACTGGTCGCAGCAGTTCGGCCCGTTCATCGAGCTGCGCCATCGCCGTGGCGGAGAAGACCTGCCGCTCAAGCGCTATCACTACGGCCTGCGCATCTGCCCTGAGCCGGTGCATTGGGGCGGGCTTTCCGGCAGCCCTTATAGCGAAGCGGTATCGTGGGGCAAGTTTGTGCCTCCGGCGGAAGGCGGCAAGTTTGGAGAGGTTTTCGTGGATGCTACGGTCGGACTTCCGCTGATCGTGGCGGCGGTGCTGGAGCGGCTGAAGAAGAAGCCGGCAGCGAAGAAGGCGCTGGCGGCTCAGGCCGAGAAATAGACACCGGATTCAAGTCACGGCAACACGACGCACCCAGGTCATTTCCACCCGATTACCAACGGGGGTTTTGGGATCGCCTAACCTCCGAACGGTGTCTTTATAATTAGCGAAGGGCAGATCGTGATCTCGTGTTGCAAAAACGTTATCGATCGTACCCATTGTTTTGCGGCATCGAAGCTACCACCTTCGCGATCTCGATGCTAGTGGTGGTGATGACGTTGCTAGTGATCGAATTGGCGAATCCCCATCCGACGCCGGGTGTACGAGAACATTTGCCGAAGGTGAGCCATCCGGTTTCAATGTGGCGGGCGGGAAAATGGGACGCTCTTACGGTTATAGTTATGCGCGACGGTAAAGTCTTCCTCGGACGCGACCAGTTACAGCCTTCAGATTTGCCTTACAAGATCCGGGATGGCATCGAACATGGCGCGGAACCCAAGGTTTACATCCGGGCCGACGTTCGCGCCCGGTACGGCTGGGTCAAACAGGTCCTCGTCGCCGTCCGCGCGTCCGGGGTTGAGAACATCGCCTTCAACACCGATCAGCGCCGCTCGGAATCGTCGGTCCGCTGACTGAATCAGAAGTCTCCTTCGGCCCGCGTATCGTCTCGAACTTCAGAATCAGCGGAGCAGCTTCATCCCGGCGGCGCTTGCCGCATTCTGATCGAAGGTAACGGTGTATTGACAGTCGGCTGCGTGTCCGCAGCGCTCAATCAGGCAGTCGGCAAAATCGGCGCGGCCAGCATGAAACTTCCGCAGTGCCTGCCAGACAACTTCCGCTCGCTCAATTACCAGTTCCTTACTTCGCAGCAGCGTATCCAGTACGTGCTCAATTTCGTTCTTCTTGAAACGGTAGGAGACTTCCAGCACCCAGACCAGTTCGACGATGACGATCAGGGAAAGAAATCCGGGTGAATCCTGGGAGAGCGAGTCGATGACTTTGACCGCCGTCGCGGTTTGGGCAGCATCGTCGTGTGTGATGTAGCGAACAACAATATTTGTATCGAGGCCGATCATTGTAGGCCAATCATCGCAAGTTCTGTCTCAGTTCGGTCCACAAGATCATGACCGAGCCCCGGATGCACGCCGGGCGATGGCGGCGTTCATCTCCTCAATCGAGACCGGCTTGCTTCTCTTGCGTTGAAACATCCCTTTCAGTTCGTGTATGGAGCGAGTTGCCGCGACGATGGCAAACTGACCTTTTCCCTGCTCAATAAATTCCACTCGATCACCCTTCTCCAACCCGAGGGCTTCGCGCACCTGGGAGGGTATTGTGATTTGGCCTTTCGAAGTGAGAGTTGCGACGGCCATAGCTTCCTCTCCTTACATGATAGTAAGGATTATGGAAAGAGTCAAGGATCGGATCGGCAGTGCTGGAGCGGCTGAAGAAGAAGCCTGCGGGGAAGAAAGCGCTGGCTCAAATCGCATAGTAGAGACGCGGCTTGCCGCGTCTCGAAGTGCCAAGTAAGCGTCGTTGAGCTAAGTTTGAGGACCTTATTCGAATAGCCAAAAGCTAATAGCCCAAAAGCCAGAAGCTATCAGCTATTTCTGATATACCGTCGGCCTCGGACCCTTCTCCAGCGTTTCGCGGTCCCAGATCAGGCCCTCGCGCGAGTAGGTTGCCAGCTCGAAATCCTGCGTCAGTTCGAGCGCATCCGTGGGGCAGGCATCCTCGCACAAGCCGCAAAACATGCAGCGGCTCAGATCATAGGTAAAGTTGGTAAGTTCCTTCCGGCGGGTCTTTTCGTTGCGCTCGCTCGTGACCACGATCAAGTGCTCGGGACAAGCCAGCGCGCACAAATCACATGAGATGCAGAGACTCTCATCGGTATCTGGATTCACGTTCAGCCGCGGCGCGCCGCGATAACGCTCCGCCACCATTGGCCGTTCCAGCGGATACTGTTCGGTATAAATTTCCTTCGGATGCTGGTACCGGAACGTCACTCCCAGTCCCTGGAGCAGGTCGACCAGGAACACCTTGCGCAGAATCTCGGTCATTCCCATAACGCCTTTAGGATACCACCAGCGCGCTACAGCTCAATGTGAGGCCAATCACAAAGTGGGATTGCAAGCCTAAAAGGCACATGCGCTCTGCAATCGCCGCTTCGCAAGCCCCTCAAAAACGACCCTCCCGCGAACCGGCTTCCCGGCTGGACGCTACGGATTCACCACCTGTGTCACCGTAAGCACGTGGAATGAAGTGTAGTGAGCATCGCCGGCATAGAGAACCGTCACTGGATGCGAGCCTGACTTGATTCCTGAAATTGTGCATTTCGCAACGCCGTTCTTCAGGGTTCCTGATCCCGTAATATTGTCCACCACAAACTGCAACGTCTCTCCGTCCGGCGGAGGCCCCACAATCGACGTCACCGTTGCGGTGAAGGTCACTGGCTGTCCCACCTTCGACGGATTCGCCGAGCTCACGACGGTTGGTATCATCTTCGGCGCCAGTATCATCAATTGATCTCGCGTGCTGAACGCGATATCGCCGTAATCGTTGAGTTGCATCGAATACGGTTGCTGTCCGCCCCCCAACCATGTCGGATTGGGCAAGCTGGTGAAGTCCTGCATGCCTGCTGAAGGCGTCCAAAGGAAGCCGTGTACGAATCCACTTTTGTCGTCGGTAAGTGACGTCCCGATGATCCATCCATTGTTGTTAATCGCGAGCGCGCTGCTCTGTTTGCCGCCCAGCGTGCCCAGGTCCACCATCCCGCCCGACTGCGTCCACGAAAACGCGTGCCGGTATCCGCTCGACGTCAGCTCTTGCCCAACAATCGTCCCCAGGTTGTTCACCGCCAGTGCCATCGTTCCCGGGTTTCCAAAGCTTTGCAGGCCGCCGTCTTTTGTCCAAGTGAAGCCAAGCACGTTCGAGGCCCCGTTCGGATAGTAGTAGCCAACCACCAATCCCGACGAATTTACCCCCGTGGCGATCGATCCGCCCGGGCTGGTCAACGTCGGCGTCAAATCCTGAATTCCGCCCGCAGGCGACCACAAGTATGCGTGCTCCGCACCGGATGCTGTATAAGACGTCCCCACGACATCGAGAGCACTGTTCAATCCATTGGCAATGCTCACCGGACCACCCAGAGTGGGCAGCCATTGCGTTGTGCCATTCGACTGCGACAGGAACGCCTGCAGTTGGCTGGAACTGTTCGGATAGCCTACTCCCGCCACATCGTTGGCATCGTCAACTGCAACTCCAACGTTGTTCTGTCCCACAAATTGCAGTTTTTCCCCGCCGCTTACCAGGCTCCAGAGCGAAACATTGAACGCCTTCGCCGTATCGAAGTTCACCACGACTTCGCCGGCATTGTTGATCGCCGTTGCCGAGTCCGGACTGGAATTGGGTACTTTAACGAGATTGAATGTCGCCTGCCCGAGCCCCAGGCTCGACAGCATAATCACCATCACCGACAAGAACAGAACCTTTGCGCTATTCCTCACAGAACCCACCCCCTGGTCATAAACGGCGAAAGCAACCCACGACTCGCTACACACCACAGAAACCTACATGCACAACGAAAGTTGCGCCGCGACGAGTTGCAGCCGCAATCTTGCGCACCCCTACCGTGTATGCAGAATGCAACTCCCGTTCCATTCATTCCCACTTTGGAACTTGCCCGCAAGTCTCAGATAAAGCAGCCAGTTATGCTATGGCTCGACAGTGCCACTGCCACTTTCGGCAATGTTTTTAACTTCAATCTCGGTCGCCCGTGTGAAAAGAATTTCCCTCACCACTGTCCCATTGCGGCCTGAATGCGATATCTGGCGGTGGCTCCGCCTTGATCCCTAACTCAGCAACCAATTGACGGGCGTCTTCCCGAAGCCCCGCGTTTTTCACCTGCTAGGCGAGGGATCTCGCGTGCACCGTTTAAACTTTGGCTCAACTAGCAGCTTTGCCTCAAACAGCACCACTTCGCGCTTCTACCCCGGACACATGGGAATCGCATACACTTTGATGCGAAGTCCAAAACTTATCAAGGGCAACCAGCCCATTAGGCGATAGAGTTGCGGTCTCTGGTATGACCGATCACGACGAACTCTGGATGCAGGAGGCTCTGCGTGCCGCCCAGCGCGGGCTCGAAGCTGGAGAAGTCCCCATCGGCGCCGTCGTCGTCTACGAGGGCCGCATCGCCGGCATCGGTTACAACCGCAATCTTTCCGACAACGATCCCTCCGCCCACGCCGAAATCGTCGCTTTGCGCGAAGCCGGAAGGAACCTCGGCAATCACCGCCTTGGCGGTTGCGAGCTGTTTGCTACAATTGAGCCGTGCGCCATGTGCGCCGGAGCCATGATTCACGCACGTATCCGGCGGCTGGTATACGGTGCTGACGACCTGAAAGCGGGGGCTGTCCGTTCCGTGCTTCAGGTTGTCAATCATCCGGGCGCGAACCATCAAATCGATGTTCGCGGCGGAGTCTTGGCCGGGAGGTCGGCGGAAATCCTGCAAGAGTTTTTTCGCAAACGCCGCTAGTTGCTGACATTTTTGAAGCGTGAGGTAAGTGTTCCTTGATGGGAACTGAGAACTGACAACTGTTTTTGGGTTTTTACTGGCAACTGGGTACTGGCAACTGTTTCTCCGGAGAGGTGCGTGAGTGGTTGAAACGATCCGCCTCGAAAGCGGACATACCTTAACGGGTATCGTGGGTTCAAATCCCACCCTCTCCGCCATCCTTTTCATCGGGGGGCAAACCCCATGAGCGCTCGACGCGAAACGTCCCTGAAACCCGAAGCGTCTCCTCAACCCGAAACGCCCTTTGATAGCCTTGAAGGCGCGCGCGAGTACATCCAACTCCTTCTCGAAGCTCTTGCCGACGCCAAGAAAGATCTGGCCGCCGACACCACCCGCGCTGAACTCAGCGCCGGAGCCCGCGCTCCAGCCAACGGTGACCGCCGCCTCCAGGCGCTTCGCCTCGTCAACTATAAGCTGGACAAACTGGATTCCCACCTTCAGGCGAGCAGCCGCCTTCTCAACGACCTTCGCACCTTGCGCCGCCTGCTGCTCGAAGAAAGAATCTGGACTTCGGTCAACCGAACAGGCACCGAAGGCTAAGTCATCCTGAGCGCAGTGAGCCCCAGCCGCCGCGTCCGTGGTTGCCCCACCCTTATGCCGCGCTCTTTGCGGCATATCATATAAGGATGGGACTTTTCCTCTTGTCACCCTGAGCGCAGTGAGGCGTCAGCCGAACGCAGTCGAAGAACCTGCTTTCCTCCTCCTCTCTCTCTTTGTCATCCGGACCGAATCCAGGCGAAGCCAAGCGGAGGGGAGGAACCTTGTGCGCATCAGGCGAAGCCAAGCGGAGCGGAGGAACCTTGTGCGCATCAAATGACACGTGCACCAAACCTGCACCGCCGCCGAACGTCCCCCTACACCCGTAACTTTTCTGCCGTGGAAGAATGAGTGGAAGAGCGGCCCTTCAGGGCCGCGTAAGCCGTCTCGAATCAGTGTGGGCTTCAGCCCTGGTCGTTTGTTTCGCGGCTGACGAGTTTTTCAGCAAACTCTTTAGCCCCAGCTCGCGCTCGGCCGCCGCTACGCCCGCAGCTTCTCTGCAAATTTCTTTTCCAGTTTCGCGAGCTTGGGCGAGATCACGAACATGCAATAAGGCTGCCGTGAATTTTCGTTGTAATAATTCTGGTGATAATCTTCCGCCGGATAGAACTTCTCCGCCGGTTCAATCGCCGTCACAATCGGCTCTGCATACACCTTCGCCGCTGTCATCTCCGCAATCACGTCCTCGGCGATCCTCTGCTGCTCTTCATTCGTGTAAAAGATCACCGAGCGATACTGCTCTCCCGCGTCATTCCCTTGCCGGTTCAAAGTCGTCGGATCGTGCATGGTGAAGAAAACGTCCAGCAGTTCGCGGTAGCTGACTTTGTCCTGGTCAAACGTGACTCGCACTACTTCCACATGCCCCGTATCGCCCTCGCACACCTGGCGGTATGTGGGCTGGTCGACATGCCCGCCCATGTATCCCGACTCGACGTGGCTCACGCCCTCCAGCCGCTGAAACACGGCCTCAATGCACCAAAAGCAGCCGCCGCCAAAAATTGCCGTTTGTTCGTTTGCCATGCGTCTTAGATGTCCTGGCACCCGGAAGGATACAGATACACGCTCGTGCCGCGACGGCATCCTGCGCCCGGCGTGCTCGCGCCGATTTTACTGGTGACGCTCTACTGCTGCATCCGCGTCTGCTTACTCGTGGAAAGCGCCCCGTTCTGGACGGCGGCCCAATCTTCCTGCTCCAGTATTTCCTTGGCTCGTTTCGCCACCTCAGGATCTGCACTGGCCGTCAAATCCCGCAGAATCTTGTTCGCCTGATTCATCTTTCCGTTGCCCATATATGCGCTGGCCAGGTTGAACAGGTAGCGGGCGTTTCGCGGAGACATCTCCAGCGCCCTCCGCAAATTTGCCACGGCCAACTCCGGCTCGCCCGATGTTGCCTGGGTGTAACCAAGCAGCGAATATGCATCTGCCAAATTCGGGTCGATCTCAATTGCTTTCGCCAGTTCCCTCTTCACTTCCTCTGTCGCCTGTTTGTCCCCAGCCGCATGCTGATCCAGCACCATTGCATAGTAGAAGTGGACCCGGGCATCCTTAGCGTCGCGCGACGCCGCCTGTCTCAGGTTTTCCTCTGCGCATGCATAATCCTTTTTTTGCAGGCAGGCAAATCCCGCCCCCCGCAAGGCGGAAATATTTCCCGGCTCCATTTTCAAAACATCGCGGAATTCGCCCAGCGCAACGCCCTGATAGTCCGGGCTGTGAGCATGGATGTCCGCAATGGTCGCCAGCGCATTCGCCGCTGTTACAGGCGTTACCGCAAACTGCCCAGCCGCGATTCCCCCAACCGTCCGCATCGGATAGTAACGATATTTTCCGCTCGCCAGATAACTCCGCAGCGCCTTATCTAACTGCTCTGCCGTCATCCCAAATGCCGCTCGGATGGCTGCGTCTACCGGCTTTTTCTGTGTGTGCACAGCATCGAAATATATCGCCAGCCTTGGGATCAGCCCATTGTCGTAAAGGTAATGAACTACCAACCCTGACTCGGCATAAAAAGTCGTGCGATGGTCGCCGTTCTCGTTGTAAGTCTTCGAATCCTGTTTCACTTCGAACAGGTCGGAAACTTTCATCATGCCCATCAACTGCAAAATTTCGTAGGTCTGTTCCGGAATCTTGCCCACCCTGGCTTCCTTGTTGTCCACTTCGATGCTGGAGAAATATTCGGCGAATCCCTCTTCAAACCACGGGTCCATCCGGAACGCCACATTGCCGTCCAGTAGCCGGTGGGCGTACTCATGAAAAACTACGCTCCACGGATCCTCCACCCCCACATTCAGCACGATAAAACTGCGATCTTCTCCGCCCTGAAAAAGTCCGGCCAACTCCGTCGGCTTCCCCTCAAACAGCGGAGTCACCTGCATCATTTCTTTTTCGTTGCGAAAGGCCACGATTTCCAGCGGCACCGGCAGGTTGATTTTGGCGCGCCCCATCAGCATTCCGAACGCGTTTCGCATCTGCTCAAAATGCAGCGCGACCTCGCGCCCTTTTTTATCCCCGGCATCCGTAAGCACCGAAAAATTAGCCGAATGCACTTCAACCCACGGTGCATCGGAGGCGAGCACTCGCGGAGGCGCGACTACGCACACGAGTGCGCACAATATCCCGCACGTTAGTCCGAACGACAGTCCGCACACCAATCCGAACTTAGCCCGCATGGCTCGCAACCAACGCCCTCCAACCCACGCGATCTTACTATTGTTTCTGATGCTCGCCTACAGGTTTTCGTTATGCAGCCTCACCCGATATGCAAGAAAATGCACTTGGGAAATGCAGCTAGACGGATGAAGTCAGACTAATGAAGCCGGGGATGATCGCCACCACGCGAGGGCATAGGGTTTGGAACAATCCGGTCGCTCCGCTCCAGGTATTTCGTGCCTGTATTTCTCCGTGCCTCCGTGGTGGGATTAGCCGTTCTACACCGAGACCGTAAACGACGTTTCCGTCCGCGTCACCGGACGATACAACGTATCGCGCTCCACCGGTTCGCGTCCGGCCTCCTCGATCAGTCGGATCAAGTCCTTGCGCCTCAGCCCCTGCGGCGTCGTCGCGCCCGCATCGTGATAAATCTTCTCCTCGACCACCGTCCCATCAATATCGTCTGCGCCGAACCGCAGCGAAATCTGCGCGATCTTCGGTGTCATCATCTGCCAGTACGACTTGATGTGCGGAAAGTTATCCAGCACCAGCCGACTCACCGCGATCTGCCGTATGTCTTCCATCCCGGTCGTCGTCGGCAGGTGCTCCAGCGGAGTGTTCGCCGGATGAAACGCCAGCGGAATAAACGTCTGGAATCCATGGGTCTCATCCTGCAGCGCGCGCAGCCTCAGCAGGTGATCCACGCGGTCTTCATCATTCTCAATGTGCCCATACAACATCGTCGCATTTGATTTCAGCCCGATCTCATGCGCCGTCCGCGCCGTATTCAGCCAGTCATCCCCATCAATCTTGTGGTCGCAAATAATGTGGCGCACTCGATCAGAAAATATCTCCGCCCCGCCGCCGGGCAGCGAATCCACACCCGCTTCTTTCATCTTTTCGAGCGTCTCGCGAATCGTCAGCTTCGCCCGCTTCGCCAGATACGCCACCTCCACCATGGTGAAGGCCTTCATGTGAACCTGCGGAAACCGCTCCTTCAACCCCGAAACAAGGTCCAGAAAATATTGCAATGGCAAATCCGGATGCAGCCCGCCGACAATATGAAACTCCGTGATCGCCTCTGTATATCCCGAACCCGCAATCTGAAACGCCTCCTCAAGCGCCATCGTGTACGCCCCCGGAGCGTCTTTCTTCCGCCCAAACGCGCACAAGCGGCAAGCGGCCACGCAAACATTTGTGGGATTGATGTGCCGGTTGACGTTGAAGTACGCCACATTCCCATGCATCCGCTCGCGCACCCAATTCGCCAGCCAACCGACCGCCAGAATGTCGCCCGTGCCGTAAAGCGCAAGCGCATCGGCCTCACTCAGCCGCTTCCCGGCCAGGACCCTATCCTTAATAGGATGAAGACGCGCGTCGTCCGTCTGAAATGCGTGGGTCTCGAGTGTATGTGAAACGGGCATCTTTTCAATGATAACCCAGCCCGCCGAAGATCACTTCAGAGTTGTCATCCTCAACGAGAATTGTCTTCCTGAGCGCAGCCGGGTGCCCCATTCAAGCCTGTTTTTGGCTTGAGTGGGGACTTTCCCAGGCGTCCGCTTTCGCGCGCACCGGCGCTGTACCTTGAGTACCGACTCCCAACTTAGCCATGCCTCACCCATCACATCCGCCGCCACAAATAAAAAGAACACCACCGAAATCACGCCGTTCATCGCAAAGAACGCCGCGTTCAGCTTGGCGGGTGGCCGACCCTTTGAACGCCTTTCGCCCGCACTACCACAACTGAGGGTGCCCCATCCTTGCGTTCTTTGCAAGGGTGGGCGGCGATGCTGCCGATATGACCGATAAAATTTGGATGTCATTTTATGCTATTTCTTGACATTCTCTGAGAACCATCCCATAGTACCCGTAGGAGCCTACGGTGAACATTTCCCTAACCCCAGAACTGGAACAGATGGTAGATGACAAGGTAAAGAGTGGACGCTATGCCTCTGCCTCGGAGGTAATCCGTGAAGGCCTCCGTCTCCTGGAAGAGCAGGAGCAACTCAAGCAGCAGCGGCTTTCGGAAGTGCGGCAGAAGATCGATCGCGCGATCGACCAACTCGATCGCGGCCTCGGCATTCCAGGCCCCGAAGCCCGAGCGCGACTTCGCCAGCGGAGAAGCGTAAAGTAGCGGCAATGTCCGCCTACGTATTCTCGCCGGACGCGATCCAAGACTTGCAGGACATTTGGGATTTCGTTGCGCTCGACAATGTCAACGCCGCCGACCAACTCGAAGACGAGTTCTTCAGTGCCTTCGAGAAGCTGGCCCGGCGACCTCGGATGGGGCATACTCGCCGGGATATAACTGAGCGCGAGGTGCGCTTCTGGCCCACTGGTTCCTATCTGATCGTCTACCGCGAGCGCCCAGAGGCGCTGCAAGTCTTGGCCGTATTGCATGGAGCACGCGACATCCCAGAAGTGATCCGTAAGCGGCCGGCCCTGCCAGACTAACGTTTCACCATCAAGTCCCCCGCCACAAACACAAAGAACAACACCGAAATCACCCCATTCATCGTGAAGAACGCCGCGTTCAGTTTGCTCAGGTCGTCGTGCCGCACCAGGGAGTGCTCATACCCAAGCAACACCGCCACCGCCACCACCCCCGCCACCGCCAGCTTGCCCAGGCCAAACGCCGGCACCAGCGCCACCAGCAGTCCCAGCATCACCAGATGAAATCCGCGCGCCACCCACAGCGCCCGATGAACTCCCAAATACCGCGGCACCGAGTGCAATCCATGCTCGCGGTCAAACTCATAGTCCTGGCAAGCGTAGATCACATCGAATCCGCCCACCCAAAACGTAACCGCGGCCGTCAGCAATAAAATCCGCGGATCGACCGACCCGCGCACCGCAATCCACGCCGCCGCCGGAGCAATCCCCAACGCCAATCCCAACAACAGGTGCGACCATCTCGTGAACCGCTTCGAGTACGAATAGCCCAGCACCACCGCCAGCGCCACCGGCGAAAGCCACAGCGTCAACCGGTTCAGTTCCGCCGACGCCAGCACAAAAATCCCGCACGAGATCAACACGAATGTCGTCACAAATCCCGGCGTCAGCGTTCCGGCAGGCAAAGCTCGCGTCGCCGTCCTCGGATTCGCCGCATCAATCGACGCATCCGCCAACCGGTTAAACGCCATTGCCGCCGAGCGCGCGGAAACCATCGCCACCACGATCCATACGAGCTGATGCCATGTCGGCAGTCCTCGCGCCGCCAGCATCGTCCCGCACAACGCAAATGGGAGCGCAAATACCGAGTGCTCCCACTTGATCATCTCCAGCGTGATCTTAAGATTTATCAGGAAACGCATCTCGCAGAAGGCCCACGACGACATTCTAAAGCTACTCGCGGGGCGTGGAACGGTAGCGCCAGCCGTCATTGAACCATCGTCCACCATGACTGCCCGGATCGAGCACCCAACGACCAACGACTAACGACCGACGACCTACAACCAACCACTGTTCACTGGCCAGTGTCCACTGTCCCATCCACCAGCGGCACGAACCGGCAGCCTCCAAGCACCGTTACCTGTCGCTGCCCACGGACCTTGCGTATCAGTTGCAGCTCTTGGACATCACGCGGTCCCACCGGCGCCACCATTCTGCCGCCTTCCGCCAACTGCTCAAACAAAGCCGCCGGAACCTCCGCCGCCGCAGCCGATACCAGGATCGCATCGTAGGGCGCTCGTTCCGCCCAGCCCAGCGTTCCGTCGCCCGTGCGGATCTCCACATTCCTATAATCCAGCCGCCGCAACGTCGCCCGCGCCCTTGCCGCCAGCGATCCGAATCGCTCCACCGCGAACACCTGCGCGCACAGCACCGCCAGCAGCGCCGTCACGTATCCTGATCCCGCGCCCACCTCGAGTACTCGATCGCTCTCCCGCAACGCGAGGTGCTCCAGCATTGCCGCCACAATTAAGGGCTGCGAGATCGTCTGCCCCTCGCCAATCGCAAGCGGGTGATCTTCATACGCCTGCTCCCGCAATTCTTCGGGCACAAACTCGTGACGCGGGACCGTTCGCATCGCCTCGAGCACACGCACGTCGCTTAAGCCGCGCGCAGCCAACTGCTCCCGCACCATCACTTCGCGCAGGTTTCGAAAAGGTTGATCTAGAAAGGATTCTTCAGAAATGGGCATGTGCAAGACTCGGTCCGGGGCAACGGTTTCTGAAGTTGCAGGGAAACTCTCATTTAGTTCAGTTTTGTCATTTCGAGCGCAGCGGAATCGCCCGATCTCGGCCAATTCTGCGAAGTCGAGAAACCTGCTTTGGCTTTTTCTCAACCTGATCAGAATTTCCCTAGTACGGCCCAATAATTCCGCCGAGGTTCCCCGAAATTTTTCCTGAAGCCAGCCTACCCGAACTCGATGTCTTATCCGATTGCTCGGCCTTGCGCCGCGCCAGCTCCGCCTTCAACTCCGCCCACGTCATCCCCGCCCGGCTCGTCCCAGCCGGGGTCATCTGCGCTGACGGCTCACTCACCACGCCCGCCAGCCTCCGCACCAGTTCCGCTTTCTCCGCTTCCGGCAGCGATCCGTCTTCGTTCAGCAAGCTGTCCCAGAGCTGCCCAATCAGCTGCGCTCGCTCTGTCACGCTCAGCCGCGAAATTTCGTCCGCCTTCAGAAGTTCCATAATCTGAGTTCCGTCATTTCACAACTACAGTAAACAGAAATTAAAGATCGGCGTCATACCGAAGGCCCCGCGTTTGCACCAGCGGGAGAGGGATCTGGCGCGCACCACCTGACACTCAGCCTCAAACTCCATCGAAAGCGGCTCTTCCCTACTCTTCACTCACTCTCAGCCGGTTCTGCCAGTGCGACCACACAAACCACGCTACGCCGCTCAGCAGCAGCACGCCAATCACGGCATCGAACTGATGGAAATATTTTCCCAGCGACCGCCAGTTTTCGCCCAGCTTCATGCCGAAATAGGCCAGCATCAGGCACCACGGCCACGATCCCAAGAACGTATAAAGGTGAAACTTCACTCGCGGCATCCGCGCAATCCCCGCCGGCAGCGCAATAAATGTCCGAATCACCGGCAGCAGCCGCGCGATAAACACTGCAGCGTCGCCCCATCGCAGAAAGAACCGGTCCGCCCAATCCAGTTCCCGCTTCCCCATCAGGATCCATCTTCCATACCGTTCCACCAGCGGCCGTCCGCCGTAGCATCCAATCTCATACGCCACCAGCGACCCAACGTTGCATCCGATGGCGCCCGCCGTCGCCACCCACAGCAATTTCATCGTCCCCTGAAACACCAGGTAGCCGGCGAACGGCATGATCAGCTCCGAGGGCAGCGGAATGCACGCCGACTCAATCGCCATCAAAATGGCAATGCCCCCATACCCCGTCGCCGCCACCAGCGACTGTATGAACACGAACAGAATGGTAAGGATCTTTTCAGTCATTTTTGAATCAGGCACGAATCAAATCAGTCGTTAGTCCGAATAAATCGCTGGTTCAAACCGCTCACAGGCTCAAATCAGTCACAGGTTCATCCCAATCACTGCATAAAATGGGCCAATCGGTTCTCACCAAGATTCAAAACCTTGCGTTGGACACGCCTTCTCTCGTTGTCATCTTGAGCGCAGCCGGAGCGGAATGCGACGGCAAGTCGAAAGACCCCTACCCTTCAAACCGGCTCGAGCCCGGGAGGATCACCCAATTCGGCCTCATCCCGTAATCCAGCGTTTTCACCGGCGGGGCGAGGAACCTCGCGCGCATCGTGCATCGCTTTGCGCTGCTCAAACTGCGCAGGTCTTTCCCATCGAACCGCTTCAGAAAACGCCTTCCTGGGTAAATGTGAATCCCGGCAAGCTCACACCTTCGCCACTCTTGCTGACTTTCACCTTCACCGTTGGCAGGTCCGGAGCGGTCACTTCTGCCGGCCGCAGAATGGCGTACTGCGAAAACACCTCGCTATACAGCCGTGTCACAAGGAAGTCCTTGCCGCTGGCGTCCTGCCGCCACACTTGCCCTAGTTTTATGTCTTTGACGGCCACGTCCGATGGTATTTCCACTCCAGACTACTGGTCGCCCCTCGCAACGTCAATTGTCCCCGCGGTACCGGTCGAGGGAACGCAGATGCCTCGGTTGGGCGCTTTTGCTCAGAACTGAGAACTCATTCCTGCTACCATAACCCTTCTTCGTAACCTAGGAGCCTCCATGCCTCGCGGAAACATGCCGCGCCAGCCCAGCCGCAGTGGACGCCACGAAGGCGTGACCCGAGGTCTGCCTAAACAAAAAAGCCTACGGAAGCAAGAAACCACAGCCCGTCAACCATCAAGCCCAAATCCGCCCCCGCGAACACGAAACCAATGAAGAAAAAAGAAGACCCGCTCAACCCCCGCCGCGTCAGCCAAATCCTCGACGGCCTCAACCTCATGTATCCCGGTGTCACCTGCGCGCTCACCCATCGCAGCGCATGGGAACTGGTGGTCGCAACCATTCTCTCTGCCCAATGCACCGACGTCCGCGTCAACATGGTCACCCCCGTGCTCTTTGAAAAGTATGCAACCGTCCAGGCCTTTGCCGCGCTCGATCCCGCGCAACTCGAACCCGATATCCGTTCCACTGGCTTCTTCCGCAATAAATCAAAGTCTGTCGTGGGCGCGGCCCGCAAAATCGTCTCCGACTTCCACGGCGAAGTTCCGCAAACAATGGACGAACTCCTCACGCTACCAGGCGTCGCGCGCAAGACAGCAAACGTCGTTCTCGGAACCTGGTTCCACAAAAATGAAGGCCTGGTCGTCGATACGCACGTCACCCGTATCTCGCGTCGCCTCGAACTGACGCGTCACGACAACGCCGAGAAGATCGAGCAAGACCTGATGAAGATCGTTCCCCGCGAGCGCTGGACTGATTTCTCGCATCAGGTCATTTGGCACGGAAGGAAGCTCTGCGTGGCGCGCAGTCCCAAGTGCGCCGACTGCGCCATCGAAAAGCTCTGCCACGCTGCCGACAAAACCTGGTCAACCGTCGACATCCACAAGTCCGCCCAGCCCTAGAAATTCCTTAAGTGGGAGCAACTCGCGGTCCAGACCGCCTAATTACCGGTGTAAGCGAGTTCAACGACCGTGCAGTCGTCGTTAAGTGGAGTGCCGCCGCAAAAATCAGCCACCGCGGAAAAGATGTCTTCCATGGTCTTGCTCTTCCCTGCCACCTTTTCCAGCCGCTCGCTGTCGAACATGTCCCCGCGCGCGTTCTCCGCCTCCGTCACCCCGTCCGTAACGAGGATCAGGCGGTCGCCGGATTTCATTTGGCAGCGGTCACTCGAATAGGTCGCATCGGCGAGCAGGCCGACCGGCAAATTTCCGTGGCCTGGGCGGAGCACTTCGTTGCCGCAGATCCACACCGGCGGAATGTGCCCGCAGTTGACGTATTCCAACTCGCCATCATTGCGCAGCCGGGCAATGATCATCGTCGCGTATTTTTCACCGATGTGCTTGTAGGTAAAAAAGCGATTGATCGCGGTCACGATCTCAGTGAGCGGCATGCCGGAGGTTAACTGCGAATAGACCATTCCCTGTAGCGTGGAGGCGAGCAGCGCGGCCGAGACTCCTTTGCCGCTGACATCGGCGAGCACGAGCGCCAGTCCGTTAGGCGTGTTGACTGCTTCGAAGAAATCTCCACCAATTTCTTTGCAGGACATGTTGCGCCCAGCCACGCGGGCGAACGGAACCTCAGGCATTGTGACAGCCAGCAGACGCTGCTGAATCGAAGCGGCGATGGAGAGTTCCTGCTGGTAACGACGTCCGGCTTCTTCGGCCTGTACGAGGCGCGCGTTTTCGACAAGCTGGGCAGCTTCAGTAGCGATGGCTCGGAGAATGTCCTGGCTCACGCTGGTGATATCGCGCGACGCAAAACGCGAATCGACATACAAGGCCCCCATGACCTCAGAGCCCGCAGCCTGCCCTTCGCGTGAAGTCTGCACCATAGGCTTGCGGAGCGGCATGCAAATGACGGTGCGCAGATCGAAGGCAACAATGCTCTTTCGCTGCTGCACGTCCAGGTCCTTGCTTGTGTCCGTCACCAGGAAATCGGAGTTCGATATCAGGGCCCCTTCCAGCACTGAACGCGAAATCGTCGTGTCGTCGATGAGCGGCTCACCCTTGGAGTTGCGCCCGGCCGCGAGCATGAGTTTGCCGTCTGGCTCGCGAAGAAAGATATAGCCGCGTTCGGCACGGGTAAGTTTCAGGGTCGCGTCAAGCAGGGTAACCAGAATTTCATCGAGCACGCCGATGGTGTTGAGCTTGCGGGCGGCATCCATGAAGAGCGTCAACTTTTCGAGATCGGAGGCTTCGGGGGCGATCTGAATACCAGAAATTTGACTCAGGAATTCGCGGGCGGTGTTCGAAGTTGCATGAAGGGGATGGAAGATGACGTAAGCGATGTCGCGCGCGCCAAATTCCAGGCGATCATTGCGCTCGAGCTTCTGGCGATCGACGCGCTCTCCGTTGACGAAAGTGCCGTGTTTGCTGCCCTGATCGACGACAAAGTATTCGCCATTTTCAGAGAGGATGACAGCGTGCTCGCGCGAGACGCGAGGGTCGGCGATAACGAGGTCGCGATCGACCTTTCGACCGACGCTGTAGGGAGTGTGGTTGAGGGTCAGCGTTTGCTGCTCGCCTCCCTGGACGAAGATCGCAGTGGGAAACACGTTGGAGACTGCGGAATTCGAAGATGTCGACATGTATGGTTCGGATCCCTCGCGCCGCCCCGCCGTGTGCGGCCCCGTCAGCATTTTACGACGGACTTGGGTTTGACGCGCGAAAATGCACTAGACCGGAGCTTGCGCCGGCGGCGGCTGGCGCACCAGGCGGAAGAACATCCAAAGGACGATAAAGGCGAACCAGAAAAACTGGCCAAACTGGAAAAGAAGGAACACATAGGCGGGAGTCAGAAAAAGCAGAACTACGAGGAGCGATCTTACGATCCCCCGCCCGGCTGGTTCGCCGCTGGCTTGAGCTGCCAGCAGAAACAGAACGAGCGGCAGAAGCAGAGTCAATTCGTACGAATGCGCGTGGAAGCTCACAAGGATTGTGGCGACACTAGCCATGCCAAACGAATGAGCTACGCCGTCGCTGCCATTATGAATGCGCGCCGCTGCCACAGCGAGTACCACAAGCGACAACACCGCGATGCCCGTGACAACTATCGATGCAGGAACGTGCCTTCTCAAAAGCATCTCGATCAGGCCGCGGAGGTTTGGCGTGACTTGAGGGCCGAAGTTGCCAATGCCCGCATGTTCGACAAAGGACACAAAACGTACATATGTAAGCACACCACCCCAACCCGTGGCCGCCACCGTCAGTCCGGCGAGAACCAGCATCACAGGAACAAAGCCCCACAACAATCGCCAGCGGCGCACGGCGAGCAGCAGCGCAAGCGGTAGTGCCATGTGCGGGCGAAATAGCCCAAGCCCGAGCCAGGCTCCCGCAGTTACGTCTGCGCCCCGGTCGAGGCAAGTGAGCGCCACGACCGTTAGAAACATTAAAAGGATTGAATCCTGTCCCTGAAGCATCCCGTTGACCAACGGAAAAAACGACAACGCGCCCGCAGCCAGAAGGCCAGGATGCACGGCGCGAATCGCGGGAAAACGCCGTAACAAAACAACGCTCGCCGCGAGCATACCTAGACTGAGCGCGGTCCACAACAGATACGCATGCCAGAAACTCAGCAGCGTGAAAGGCACAAACATCAACGCCTCAAACGCGGGATGATTAAAGGGCAGCGCGCCATGCCGGATGGGAACATCGCAAAACCTGAGTTGCGTTTGATATTGCGCTTCGAGGTCATAGAGCGCCGCCGCACGGCCTTCACGCAGCATCATGCCGCCGGTGTAGTAAATGGTGAAATCCTGATAGCCTCGGCGCAACTTGGGCACCGACTCGTAAAGCAACACCATGTTGCAGCAGCACATGGAAAACAGAAATAGCGTGATCAGAAACTTCCGCTTGCGGGCAGGAAAGCTAGGAGTCATGAGTGGTTGGTGAAACCAATGATTCTATAATCCGGGCTGATGGTTACGCTTGGCATTTCGCGGTGGGGCACCAGAGTATGGGGCACCCGAGCATTATTCGCGGCGATCCTGTTTTTCGGGTTGCTGGCGATGACCGCACGCACTGCAACCGACCCGGATCTCTGGTGGCATCTGCGCACCGGCCAGTGGATTGTGCAAACCGGCCATGTTCCGCACACCGACCCATTCTCGTTCACTCGCAGTGGAAAGCCCTGGGTGGCTCATGAATGGCTACTGGACGTGACTTTCTATGAACTCTGGAGGCTTGGCGGCCCGGCCGCGCTGATTGTTCTTGCATCGGTCGTGACGACCTTGGGTTTTCTGTTTCTCTACTGGCGCTGTAATGCCCGACCCCATTGGGCCGCGGCGGCAACCGTGTTGGGCGCATGGGCGGCGGCGCCCTGTTGGGGAGTGCGTCCGCAGATGTTTACATTTACTCTTGCCGCACTTCTGCTTTGGCTGGTGGAGCGCGCGGAGAGTCGTCCGCGGCTGCTGTGGTGGATTCCTCTCTTATTTGTAGTGTGGCTGAACCTTCACGGCGGGTTCGCGGTTGGCTTGGCGTTGCTGCTGCTTTATGCGGGAGGATTGGCACTCGAGGCGGCCACCGGCGAAACGCCGTGGCACGAAGCGCGGCCAACGCTCTTGCGAATCGGTTGCGCGATTCTCGCTTGCTTGGCGCTGGTGCCGGTCAATCCCAGCGGGGCAAGACTCTACCTTTATCCATTAGAGACCCTCGTCGCAAAAGAACCTCGCTCGCTGATCGTGGAGTGGTTTTCGCCGGACTTCCATCTCGGGATGTACCTGCCGTGCCTGCTTGTGATTTTGTTGCCCCTGTCGGTTTTTGCCTGGGTCCGGCCCGCGATCCGCTGGCGCATGCTCCTGCCGCTGGCATTTATGCTCATCGCTGCGCTGGATGCAGTTCGGCACATACCAATCTTCATGCTTCTGGCGGTCCCAGTCATTGCGCAGGGCGTGTCGTCCGCTGAAAGGATCGCCGACAAGGGCACGGCAATCTGGAAGCCCCAATCGGCGCGACGGGCCTCTCGGCAATTTATATATCCCGCGGCGGCAGTTGCGCTTTGCGTGTTTGCGCTGTGGCGCTTCGCCGATCTTGCGCGCAGTCAGAATGCCCATGAGGCCGAACAGTACCCACACAATGCGGTAGCGTTTCTGCGTACGGCAAAGGCTCCAGAGAGGCTGTTCGCCTACTACGACTGGGGCGGATATGCCATCTGGCAACTCTTCCCGGAGTACCGGCCATTCCTCGACGGGCGCGCTGATGTTTATGGCGACGACCTTTTGAAGCAGTTTGAGACCACCGTGCAGCTCGGCCAAAACTGGCGCCAGGTATTGGATACCTGGGGAGTTGGAACGGTCCTTGTCCCCTCAGACTCGGCCCTGGCGCAAGGGCTTTGGCTCGACAATGACTGGACGGCAGCCTACCACGACCCGAAAGCGCTGGTTTTTGTTCGAAAACCGGCCAGGTCGGCAGTTACTTCCGGTATTGCCGTCCAAGGGTCAGAGTAGTGAAAAAATGTTTACCGGAGTGGTGCCGAATCTGCGAAACTATAATGCAGAAAGAGATTTGCTTCATTTCCCGGCTAGATTGGCGTTGACAAATAGGAACCGGCAAGGATTCGTGTGATCCTTTCCGGTTTCCGTTCATCCGGGAGGGAGGCGCTTTTTCACTAGACAACTTTGGGCAAGGGTTCTTGAGGAGACAGGTATGAAAGATTTTGCTCGGTTCCTGTGGCGGAACGAAGAAGGACAGGACATTGCCGAATACGCAGTCATGCTCGCGGTAATTCTCGTGATCGTGATTGGGACGGTGCGTCTGATTGGCTCCAGCGCGAACAATGTGTTCTCGCAGGTGGCGAGCCAGATTTCCACGAGCCAGTAAGCGCCCGCGAGAAGTTAGCAACGAGCCACAATCCATAATCACCGTCCACTGGTATTTAGTTAAGGAAGAGGAATGAACCGAAGCCGTCTGTTGATGATTGGGGGCCTGGCTCTCGCCCTTGGCCTGCTGGTCAGCTATACCGTCTACAATCAACTTCGACTTCATGGGGCCAACAGCCAGCAGTCTGTGGATGTAGTCGTGGCCGCCAACGATATTCAGATCGGTTCAAGATTATCGGATCGTGATGTCCGGCTCGAATCCTTCCCCCAGAGCAGCATCCCCAACGGTGCTTACACGCGTATCTCTCAAGTTCGCGATCGCGGAGTGATCCTGCCGATCACGCGCGGCGACTTTGTACTGCCCGACAAACTCGCCGACGCCAATGCGGGCGCGGGCCTTCCTTCGATGATTCCCCCAGGCATGCGGGCAGTGTCTGTCCGCGTGAATGACGTGGTGTCGGTCGCGGGTTTCGTGCAGCCGGGCACGCGTGTGGATGTCATGGCCACCGGCATTCATGGAGCGGGAGAAAGCCAAACTACAACGGTTCTGGAAAATGTCGCGGTAATCGCCGTGGGCCGCAGCCTGCTGGATCGCATGATGACAGGCGACGCGCAAAACGCTAGCGTCATCACACTGCTGGTTTCCCCCGATGATGCGCAAAAACTCACCTTAGCGTCGCAGGAAGGGAGGATCCAGTTGGCTTTGCGGAATCCTCTCGATACGCGCAAGGAAGGCATTAGCCCAACCAAAGCCAACTCGTTGTACCCAGGTTCGCAGACCACTGCGGCGGTGGAAGCCAAGCCGAAAATTCACAAGACCGTCGAAAAGACTGCACCAATTTCTCCGACTGCTCCGTATCAGGTGGAAATGATTCGGGGCGGAAAACGCGATGAAACCAACTTCAAACAGGATCAACCCAACTGAAAAGCCGAGCCCGCGTCCCTTCATGCGCACTTATTTTTTCGATGACGCGGCCGCTTCGCAAAGGTTCGCGCTCATGAAATCTCTTGCCCTCATCGGCGCTGTTTGCATTTTTATTGCGCTCCCTTGCGTTCCCTGCGGAGCTCAGACGCCTCCAACGCCCGACAACACACAGGCTGCCACGCCGCAGTCTCCCTCCAGCGTGAACGCGCCGGAAGGACCGAGCGCCGCCCCCCTCCGCGTAATGGTTGGCAAATCGCTCCTGATCAATACCACCGAGAGACTCAAGCGAGTGTCGGTAACCGATCCCACGGTTGCCGATGCATTGGTTGTGACCCCAACCCAGGTGCTGGTCAACGGGCTCGCTCCCGGCGAGATTTCCCTGCTCATTTGGGATGAACTGGAACGCTCGCGGAGTTTTGATCTTCGCGTGGATGTCGACATCACCGCCGCCCGCGAGGAGTTTGGAAAGCTTTTTCCCGACGAGAAAATCGAGGTCACGCCTTCCCGCAACGCCATTGTTCTTTCCGGCCATGTCACGACCGAAGACATCTCCAAGCATGCCGCAGCCCTGGCATCGGCCTACTCCAAGAACGTGGTCAACGTGCTGACCTTCGGGCCAGTGGGCGCTGACGAAGTGCTGCTGGAAGTGAAATTTGCCGAAGTCGACCGCACCGCCCTGACCAATCTTGGTATTAACTTCTTTTCGACCGGCTCGGGCAATACCCTGGGGACAATCACAACCGGCCAGTTTGGCAGCGTCACCAATGGATCCATCTCTTCATCAATTCCGAATACCGGCGCCCCCGCAACTAACACAACGTCGATCTCCAACTTCCTGAATTTGTTTTTCTTCAATCCGCAAGTGAATCTTGGCGTGGTTATCGAAGCCCTGCAGCAGAAAAGCTTGCTGCAGATTTTGGCGGAGCCGAACCTGGTGGCCGTGAATGGGAAAGAAGCAAGCTTTCTGGCGGGCGGCGAGTTTCCCTTCCCGGTGGTTCAACCCGGCGTAGGAGGACTGGCGACGGTCACAATCCAGTTCCGCGAGTTCGGCGTGCGCCTGAAGTTCACGCCCGTGATCCAGCCCAACGGCAATATTCACATGCACGTAATACCCGAAGTGAGCACACTGGACTTTTCCAATGCCGTAACGGTCTCCGGAACCACAATTCCTGCGTTGAGTACGCGCAAGGCTGATACCGAGTTCGAATTGCAGGATGGCCAGAGCTTCGTGATTGCGGGACTGATCGATAACCGCGTTACCGACATCGTAAATAAGATTCCGGGTTTAGGCGATATTCCGATCCTGGGCAATTTCTTCAAAAGCAGGAGCCTGCAGAAAAGCAATTCGGAGCTGATGGTGCTCTGCACGGCGAAACGCATTTCGCCGAGCATGCAGCAACCCAAAGGGCCTACCATGCCTGAGTCCACTCTGGATACCACAAAGTTCGATAAGAAGCCTTCCCTGATCAAGTAGGCCGGAGCGCAAGAAGCCTCTTCTTCAGGATGCCGAGGGTGTTTTGCCGCTTCATTTTCCTCGCGTTACGGATTTTCACAAATTTTTCACGCAAACAGGCCTTTAGCCGCGGGGCATCTTGGTCTAAGCTATCCTTGGTCCAGGCAATATGACGGGATAGGGGAAGCGTCAGACCGCGTGGGCGCGCAGGGCTTAGCCATGCCGGAATTATCAGTCGCCATCTTCGCTACGGACAGTGATCAGCGGGCCGTCCTCCAGGTACTGGTCGATGGCACGAGCGTGGCTCGCACCGCGTTTACCAATGCCAATTTGCCGTTAGCCGCCACCGATACGGTGATTCACAAGACCAAGGCTGTTTCGCCCGATGTGTTGCTGATCGATGTCGCGCCCAACAACGTTCCAGCGGCAATGCGCGCTATCGAACTTCTGCATCAGGAGATTCCTGGCGCTGCGTTATTTGCCACCGGCCCCATGACGCCGCAGTTGATTGTCAACGCCATGCGCTCCGGCGTCCGCGAATATCTGGAGCGCCCGACCACTACCACCGACTTGCTGGAAGCCCTCGTTCGCCTCTCCGCGACGCGTCGCAAGCCGGGGCAGGAAACACGCCGGGGCAAGGTTTTTACCGTGGTGAATGCCAAAGGTGGCAGTGGCGCGACTACGGTTGCTGTCAATCTGGCACTGGCGTTGCAGACGATCCATCACAGCACTGCGCTCGTGGATCTGGCCCCGCTCGGGCACTGCGCTCTGCACCTCAACTTGAAACCAACGTTCACAGTCTCGGACGCGCTTACCAACCTGCACCGCCTGGATTCGTCACTGCTGGCAAGCTTCATGTCACGGCAGGAGCGCGGCTTGCAAGTATTGGCAGGGGCCACGGTCCCAACCATGGTCGAGCCTTCCCCTTCCGACTTCGCCCGTTTGTTCGACATGATGGCAGGCCAGTTCCACTACGTCGTCGTCGATGCCTCTTCGCGCCTGGATAGCGCCACGCGATTGGCCAGCAACCTGTCGGAGAAGATCTTGCTGGTTGCCCACGCCGATGTGGCCACGCTTTGGAGCGCGGGCCGCGTAGTGCAGTATCTTGCCGAAACCGGGTCGCGGGACCGCATTGCCCTGATCCTGAACCGCTATCGCAAAGTGACCGGCTTCGACGAGCGCGAAACAGAGGCTGCGATTGGCTCGCCCGTGCAATGGCGCATTCCGAATCAATATTTTGCGGTTTCGACCGCTATTGATCGAGGCGTCCCCATTATGCAGGCCGGAAACACCGAAATCTCCCGGTCCATACACGGCTTGGCCGAGTTCCTGACCAAGGACGACGTGGAAGTGAAACGCACCGCCTGGTCTCTGTTCAAGACCGTATAAGCAGAGAACTGCGGATTTGAGGGTTCGGACGGCTGACGCCGATTTTGGTTCCGCACGATCAGGCACCCGAGAAGTAACGTCACAATATAAACTTAAGTAAGCTAGGCCGGGATAAGCCGTTGGGAGCCCGTGCGCTTCCATGGCACCATAGTTCGTAGCACCCGCAAACAGGCACCGGGAGCTGTTTGCCTGAGAAAAAAAGCGCGCGGAACTATGCCTGTGAGCGGTTATCATTAGCCACAGCGTCCTGTAGCGAAAATGCCCAATCTACAAGCTTTCGAGCGCAGCGAATACCAGCAGGTAAAGGCCGACCTGCATCGCAAGATTCTGGACCGTCTCGACCTCGAAAAACTGGGGCGCTCGAAGGGTAACGCGGCGCGCGATGAAGTTCTGGCGCTGATCCGCAACTCGGTAAACAGCGAGGCCGTGCCGCTCAGCTTTGCCGAGCGCGAGCGTCTCTCGCGCGAGATCCTCGACGAAATTTTTGGGCTTGGGCCGCTCGAACCCCTGCTGAAAGATCCTACGATCTCCGACATTCTTGTGAACCGTTTCGACCGCGTCTACGTGGAACGCAGCGGCAAGCTGGAGATCACCGGCCTGTCCTTCAAAGACAATCAGCACTTGATGCAGATTATCGACCGCATTGTGTCGCGGATCGGCCGCCGCATCGATGAATCTTCGCCCATGGTCGATGCGCGCCTTCAGGACGGCTCGCGTGTCAATGCCATTATTCCGCCACTCGCGCTCGACGGCGCGTGTCTCTCCATTCGCCGCTTCGGCCGCGACCCTGTCACTTCGCGCATCATGCTCGACAACAAGACCCTTTCCGAGGCCATGCTCGATTTGCTCGCGGCCGTGGTGAAAGGGCGCTTGAATGTTTTGATCTCCGGCGGAACGGGTGCGGGCAAAACCACATTACTCAATGTGCTTTCCGGCTATATTCCAAATTCCGAGCGCATCGTCACCATCGAAGACGCGGCCGAATTACAGCTCAAGCAGGAGCACGTTGTCCGTCTTGAAACGCGTCCGCCAAATATCGAAGGCAAAGGCGCTGTCCGCATGCGGCAACTTGTCATTAACAGCCTTCGTATGCGGCCCGATCGCATTGTGGTTGGCGAGGTGCGAGGCGAAGAAGCGTTTGACATGTTGCAGGCCATGAATACGGGCCATGAAGGCTCGCTGACCACCGTCCACGCGAACTCTCCGCGCGACGCACTGAACCGCGTGGAAAATATGGTCTCCATGGCCAACCTGAATATTCCGGAACGAGCGATTCGCCAGCAGGTAGCGAGCGCCATTCACGCCGTAGTGCAGATCGCCCGCCTCTCCGACGGCACGCGCAAAGTGATTACCGTGTCGGAAATTACTGGCATGGAAGATGACATGATCACGATGCACGACATTTTCATCTTCGATCGCACCGGCATCGACGAAGCCGGACGCGTGCGCGGGACCTTTCACTCGACTGGAGTTCCGCCGCACTTCACCGAGCGGCTGGCTACGGCCGGCTGCCGCCTGAATCCAAGCCTGTTCAAGGCGCGGTTGGAGGTCTAAGAGATGAGGTGCAAGCAATGACCCTCCTGCTGGCCGCGCTCGCATTTCTCGCCGTTACCTTCGCGACATTTGCGGTCGTTTCACTGCTGGATGAGCGCACAGCTCGTGCCCGCCTTTTGCGGGACCGGCTCTCCGGCACGCGCAAGACCGAAGAACCGTTGACCCCGGACGTCGCCTTCGTTCGCGACGAGATGCTCAGCCAGATCCCGGCGTTCGACACCTTCCTGCGACGCTCCAACCGCGTTTCCGAATTGCAGAAGGTGCTGGCGCAGGGCCACGTCGACATCCGCGCTGGCAATTTTGTGATCATGTGCGGTGTGTCGGCCGTCGCCCTGGCCCTGGTTGCCTACACCTTGGGGGGCAAGCTTGTCTTTGGCTGGTGCGGGCTGGCGCTCGGCTTTTTCCTTCCGTATGCCTGGGCGTCGCACATGCGCGCCAAGCGTTTCGCCAAATTCGAGGAGAAATTTCCCGAAGCAATCGACACACTAGCCCGCGCAGTCCGCGCCGGACACGCCTTCACAACGGCGCTGGAGGTAATTTCCGACGAGGTCGCCGAGCCCGTGGCCAGTGAATTCCGCCAGCTCTACGAAGAACAGAAATTTGGACTTCCCGTCCGCGACGCTCTCATCAACCTTACGCAGCGCATCCCCCTCGTCGACGTAAAGTTTTTTGTGACAGCCGTGATGCTGCAACGCGAAACAGGCGGCAACCTTGCTGAAATTCTGGACAATCTGTCCTATGTGATCCGCGAGCGGTTCAAGATTCTTCGTCAGGTCCGCGTGCACACCGCGCAAGGCCGCTTGACCATGATGCTGCTGATGGGATTGCCGCCGACGATCGTAGCTATCATGGTGGTGGTGAACCGGGGATTTATTCAGCCACTGTTCACCGATCCGATTGGCCACGCTCTGATCGTGGGCGGAATCACGCTCCAGACTTTGGGTTACTTCGTAATTCGCAGGATCATCAGGATTCAGGTTTGAGATGAATACCCTAAGAAAGGTTCTCGGCTTTCGGCTCTCAGTTCTCAGCAAAAGCCTGCGACCATTCGAGGCTCTTCTGACTGCTGCGAACGAAATCCGATCTGGTTTAACTGGGAACTCGGTAGTATGTACTGAGAACTGCTAATGGAAATCTTCCTGCCCATCCTGATCTTCGTCACCATCGTGGTGGTGGTGTTCGCTTTCGGCGCGGCCGCCGTGGCTCCCTCGTCTGTTCTAGGATCGCGGCTGCGGGAGATCGGATGGCAGCGCCCCAAGGCGCAGCAGAAACAGCCAATGCGCGACCGCATCCAGCAGGCCCTGGACCCACTGAGCCGCGCTTTGCCGATCTCTCCCCACGATGTTTCGAAAACGCGGGCGCTGCTGATACAGGCCGGATACCGCGACCCGCAACATCTCTCTATTTACCGCGGCCTGCGCGTTCTGTTCGCGGCAATTGGTTTCCTCTCGGTCTTTCTGGTTTCCGGATTCGGCTCGCCTCTGTTGCTGGTGGGCTTTTTTGCCTTCGGCTTTTTCATCCCCCGCTTCTTGCTGAAGCGGAAGATCAAGGAGCGGCAGTTGCGCATTCGCCTTGGCCTGCCCGATGCGCTCGACCTGACGGTCATCTGCGTGGAAGCCGGCTTGCCCCTGGACCAGGCAATCATGCGCGTGGGCGAAGACCTGCGACATGCTCATCCCGAGCTATCCGCCGAGTTTCAGCTGTTCAACCTTGAAACGCGCGCGGGCAAGCCCCGGGTAGATGCGCTTCGCAATCTGGCGGCCCGCACCGGTGTGGAAGACGTGCGGTCACTGGTTGGGACGCTGATTCAAACCGACCGCTTCGGCACCAGCGTGGCGCAGGCATTGCGCGTGCACTCCGATTCGCTACGCACCGAACGCCGCCAGCGCGCCGAAGAGCAGGCTGCAAAAACAACGGTGAAGATGATTATCCCGCTCGTACTCTTTGTGATGCCATCGTTGATTTTCGTCACCGTCGGCCCCGCCGTGATTCAATTGGTACGGCTGCTTATGCCGATCGGCAACGGCCGATAATCTGGCGATGATCTGACGCCGGTTATCTCATCCCGATTACTTGAAAATGACCTGCGCATTCAACCGTACCCGGGGCACGTATCTCGCTACGAATCTCGCCATCGCGCGGACGCATTGGGCCCGCTTTCGCGGCCTGATGGGCGCAAGCCCGACAAATTTCCCGATCGGATACGGACTCTGGATCGATCCCTCGCACGGCATCCACACCATGGCCATGCGCTTCCCGATTGACGCCATCTATCTGGACAGTCGACAGCTGGTGATCCATCTTGAAGAATCCTTAGGGCCTTGGCGAGTTGCTGCGGTCCGCATGCACGCCGCGAGCGTGATGGAGTTTCCCGTGGGAACGGTCAAAGCTTCATCGACTGTGATTGGCGATCAGATCGACGTGTTCCAGCAATCGCCCATTCACACCGAAGCGGCATAAATCGAACCTAATGTTTGAGATCAGCTTGGGGACACCCCGCAGCTCGGAATTCCACCCCCGACTGCACTTTCTCTCTTTCCGGCGCCGCGTCTAAACTATTGATTGGAATGACCAATAAAAATCAGGTTTCTTGAAGCACAACTCAAGGTAATATCAAGGAAATCCCCCTGAAAGCCTAGCAGCGACGACGTGTCCCAAGTAGATGACTGGTCCAAAATAGAGAACGTATCCAAAGCAAAAGCCGTGCCCAAAGCAGACGAGGTATCCGAACTAGAACCCGGGCCCGAGGGTGAAGCAACCGCCCGTGAAGCCATCTCCGGCGAAGCCGCTTCCGACGACGCCGAGGTGAGCGTTCGCGCGACTGGGGCCGACGTGTCGAACGATCTGTGGCCTGAGCCCCGGCTGCTGATCGAGTGGCCATCGCCCTGGCAAGAGTTCAAAACGGCCATCCGGCCGGCGATGAAGCGCGCCCCGAAGGCATTGGCCGGGGAGGCGCCGGTCGGCATCTTTCCCTACCGCGGACTGCTGCTGACCTGGGTGTTCGAATGTCTGGTGCTGCTGGTCCTCATCTTTCTTCCCGACCAGATTGCAAAGTTAAATCCGGGTCCGTTGCCGGCAAAGCCGTCGTGGGACGTCATCTATTATTCTGGCGACGAGTTACCGCGCACAGCCGACAAAAGCGGTGCCGAGGCGGGGAAATCGGGTCGGGCCGGTGGTCAGCAGGCCCACCATCGCAGCCAGGTCATTCATGTGGCGCGCGGCAACCGGCTCTCGGAAACCGTGGCCGATGCGCCTAAACTGAATCTGCCGCACAGCGACTCTGCCGTCGCAAATTTGCTCGCCTTCAAGTCCAACCCCGGCCCACCGCCCGCAGAAGGACTTGGCTCCAAGCTGACAACGCCTCTTCTTTCCGCGTTGACTCCGGTGCCACCGTCCCCGCAAGTACAAGCGCGCAGTAGCCGAACCCAGGGTGAACTCGCGAACAACATCGTTCCGCCTACGCCGGAAGTGTCGCACGCAAACACTCGGAGCACGCCTGCCCTTAGCCCAACGCTGGTTGCGCCCACGCCGGACGTTAAACGCGACAAGATGCGGAATTCGAATTCGCTCTCCACGAACGTGGTCGCGCCCGCCCCTCAGGAAACGCCGCGCGATTTGGCGAGTTCGCGAGCGCCCCTTTCGCAGACGGTCAACGTTGTAGCTCCGCCCGTTTCGGCTCCAGCGCGCGAGACGTCATCACCATCAAGGCTCTCGCTGCCCCCGCAAGCAGTGGTTGCACCACCGCCCTCGCAGGTAAGCCGCGATCTGAATAGCTGGGGAAGCACTCGCAGCGGAGACATGCGCGCGCAGCCCGTAGCACCACCTCCTAGCTACGCAGGCTCCGGGACACCGGCTCGCTCAGCCGGAGGTACGCTATCAGCGCAAGTCGTTCCCCCTCCGGCGAGCGTCGCAGGAATGGATGGGCACGGTTCTTCCGGCGGCACGGGATCGCGCACAAGCGGCGGACGCGCCACAGAACTCGGATCATCGACAGCCGTTCCACCTCCGCCCGGATTGGGCGGCGGCCAGGCAATATCCGGCCCGGGGCGCGGCAATAAAGGTACAGGAGCCGGGGGCCCACTCGACCTTGGCTCCTCGGTTGCTCCGCCAAAAAGTTCGGGAGGAAACAGCGCTGGCAACGGAGTAGTGGTTTCAGGAGAGCCGGGGACGAAAGTCGGACTGCCGAATAAGAGCGGCGGCGCGATCTCGCTCTCACCCACGGGAACAGCGAGGGCTGGCATCGGCGGGAGCGGCGCGGGCAGCGGCATTGGCCACGGCGCAGGAGGTCCCGGTAGCGGCTTGGCAGCCGAAGGCTCCGGAGCTGGCCGAGAAGGCGCAGGCCATGGGTCCGATCCCAGCGCCCACGGCGGCATCTCGCCCTATCCCGGCCCCGGCGGATCGGGCAACGGCAGCGGTCCTCCAGCCATGCCCGGAGTCTCCGTTCAGGGCGGCACTACTATGATCACCCTCCCGAGTTTTGCGGACCCCAAGGGTGACGCGCCAACGTCGGGTCCAGGTCGCTCTTCGACCAACAACCACACCGGTTCTGGAATCACCATTGAAGCAACGCCGCGCTCAGGCGGTGTTTTTGCCTACTACGGAGTGCTGCGGGGCGATCGTAATTATTCAATTTACATCGACACTTCGATCGGCACCGCCGTCATGCAATACGCCGACCCCGCATCGGCGTCGCATCCCTCGGGCGATGCGCTCGCCGCGCCCGAAGTCATGCGAAAAGAACTGCCCTCAGACCTGCGTCCCGCGCGTGTAGTCATTGCCTGCATATTGAGTCGCGAAGGCGATCTGAAAAACCTTAAAGTGCTGGAATCGGGCCAGGGCAGCGAGGCAACAAGATCCAAAATCCTGGTCGCTCTGCGAAGCTGGAAGTTCCGGCCCGCATTCCGCGGCAATGACCCGGTAGAAGTCGACGCGATTTTGGGGTTCGGCGTAGATACGAGATAAAACCTGCCAATTGGCCGCCTGCATTCGAGAAACAACGGAATGACGATAACCGGAATGACCGACGATGAAGCTTCTGCCTGGATTCGCGAATTCCCCGGCGCGGTCACCGTCTGCGACCGCGACGGAATCATATTGGCAATGAATGAAAAGTCCGTGCGGACTTTCGAAAACAGTGGAGGCGCTGCCCTGATCGGTTCCAACCTGTTCGATTGCCATCCTGAACCATCACGCAGCAAATTGAAGGAGTTACTCGCGGCGGGTCGCAGTAATGTTTATACGATCGAAAAGAAGGGCATCAAGAAGCTGATATATCAGTCGCCCTGGTATGAAAAAGGTGCGTATCGCGGATTCGTCGAACTGTCGCTGGAAGTTCCCTTTGAGATGCCCCATTTCCTGCGCGAGGAGTAATCGGGATCTGCGCGACGTGCTCCATGCTGAAAGGATATCAGCTGACCTACCCTGAGTTTGACGGCAGGCACGACTACCTCTATTGGCGTGGCTCGTTTGCCGATGGCGTGATTTCCTTGCTGGGACCGAATACGCTTGGCCAGAATAGCCATTGATTCAGAATGTTTCTCGGCGTCCTCTGCGTCTCTGCGGTTCAAGCCTTTTTCACTCGCAAATCCGCGCCCGTCATCTCTTTCGGCTCACTCACTCCGAGCATTCCGAGCATGGTCGGCGAAATATCCCGCAGCGACCCATTCGGCTTCAGCGTGTATTGTTTCGCATCTTCGGCCACAACAATGAATGGCACCGGGTTCGTTGTGTGCGCCGTGTGCGGTCCGCCGGTTTCAGGGTCGATCATCATCTCCGCGTTACCATGGTCCGCAGTAATCAGCATGGCCCCGCCGTTCGCGCGCACCGCTTTTTCCACCTCGCCCAGGCAGGCATCCACAGCTTCAACCGCTTTGATGGTCGGCTCCATTTTGCCGGAGTGGCCCACCATATCGGCGTTGGCAAAATTAGCGATTATGACGTCAAACGCGCTGTCGCTCGCGCCTTTGATGATTGCCTGAGCCACGCCCGCGGCGCTCATTTCCGGCTTCAAGTCGTAAGTCGCAACCTTCGGTGATTGAATCATCACTCGGTCTTCGCCAGGAAACGGCTGCTCAACTCCTCCATTGAAAAAATAAGTAACGTGCGCATACTTCTCAGTTTCCGCAACGCGCAGGTTTCGCATCTTTTGTCCAGCCATAACGTCGGCCAGAATATTCGTCAGCGATTCGGGAGGAATCACAACCGGCAGACTGAAGTTCTTGTCGTATCGGGTCATGCAGACATACTTCAGATTCTTTGGCACGCGATCACGAGGAATGGTGGCCTCGAGCTCGGCCGCTCCCGGCAGATCGCTCCCGCCTTTTTCGTTCAGCCCGCTGTTACGGCACAGAATACGCGTAATCTGGCGCACCCGGTCGGCTCGAAAGTTGAAGCAGATGCACGCATCGTCGTCTGCGATTTTCGCGAGCGGCTCGCCTCGCTGGTCCGTACATACAAAGGGCACCACAAACTCGTCAGTCACATCTTTGTTGTAGGAATCTTTCATCCCTTGCACCGCGTCGGCGTATTGGCCGCCCTCGCCATTGCCATAAACCATGGCGTTAAAGGCCTTCAGATTGCGTTCCCAGCGCCGGTCGCGGTCCATCGCATAATAGCGGCCGCTCACGGTTGCAATCTTGCCGCAGTTGTACTCGCGCATTTTCTGTTGCAGCAGTTCGAGATATCCGGCACCGTTCGTAGGAAGCGTGTCGCGGCCATCCATGAAGGCGTGCACGAACACGCGCTCAACGCCTTGCTGCTTGGCCATTTTGAGGAGGGCGTGCAGATGCTCCTGCCGCGAATGCACGCCGCCATCGGAGACCAAGCCGAACAAATGCAGCTTGCGCCCGCCGACGCGAGCATGCTTCATAGCATCCACCAGCACAGGATGCGAGAACAACTCCCCATTCTGGATCATCAGGTCGATGCGCGTGATGTCCATGTGCACAACCCGTCCAGCGCCGATGTTGAGATGGCCGACCTCGCTGTTGCCCATCTGTCCTTCCGGCAGCCCGACAAACGGGCCGCTGGTATGGATGAGAGTGTTCGGATACTCGCGCAACAGCCGGTCGTAAGTGGGCTTGCGCGCCTGGGCGATGGCGTTGGCTTTGGTTTCTGCGCGATATCCCCAGCCGTCGAGAATAATGAGAACGAGAGGTTTAGGACGGGACAAATTCGGCTCCTAGCTTTTAGCTGCTGGCTTCTAGCTTAAAGAAAATCCACCACGGAGAACCGGAGAAAAGCCGGAGTTACTTGTAGAACAGTTCTTCGATCTCCGGTAGCGGATCGTTGAAATCATCGGGAACTGTAAACTCACCCTTGGCTGTGCCTAACTTACGGCGCTTCTTCGCAGGGGCCCTTATCGGAACGAGTTTAGCGACTGGTTCTCCTGCATCCGTGATGACGACCTCTTCGCCCATAGCGACGCGGTCGAGCATATCGGAAAACCGGTCCTTCGCCTCACTTACAGAGACTTTCATATAACGATTCCCATAGAGCCTTCGGCTTCGCCAATAAATAGATTAGTACAGAGGATCGGCAGCCAGATCGGACTGACGCACAGGGACGCTAAGGCCGTACTTCAAAAGCACTTTCCTCAGCAACTCCGAGAACCAAGGCTTTGAGCTCGGTGACACAAACATATTCTCGACAAGCACACCGAGGTCGACATGTTTCCAGACGCTCTCTTGAGGATCTGGTTCATACTCTAATCCGGCAGCAACGGCAGGCCTTGCTGAACCAATCGCTGCCATGTTGCTCCACACGGCCCTCAACTCCCTCTCGTGCTCAAACGACTTGCGTTTGCACGTCAGCGGCCAAAACGTATTGCCCGCAGGTATTTTGTCCCAGTCGTACGAGATGTACCTGACCATGCCTATGTATACGTCTCCCGGGAGCGCATCCCGCAGCCGTGCGAACGTTGTCTGAAGGCACACGGACTCTTTTGCCGTCGAATAGATCTTCCACATGGCGGCGGACTCAACGTCGTTCATGTGCCAGCAGCTAACAAAGCTCCTGCCCTTTGTCATCCGGAGGTGGTCGGCATGCTGTCGCGGATCCAATGACTGTTGCTCTAGAAAATCGTGAAGAGGCCTGGACATTGTCCCTTCAAACTTGTCGTCGAAGAGATCCGCTCGAGTGAAGAGCAGGCCCTTCTCTTCCAGCATACTTACGAATTGCGTAAGATCCATATACCGCCAGAGCTTGACGTCAACATCGTCGGGAAGCGTAAATGCTGGATGCCTTCCCTTTTGAAGCATAGCGGCTTTGTCCACCAGGCGAATGCCCCGTCCCTCCGGGATCTTACCCCCTATAATTCAGCGCCTCAATCCCCAAGAACCTCGCCGACCCACCCAACTCCTCCTCAATCCGCAGCAACTGGTTGTACTTCGCGATACGGTCAGTCCGTGATGCCGAGCCGGTTTTGATCTGGCCCGCCCCCGTCGCCACCGCAAAGTCCGCAATAAATGTGTCTTCCGTTTCGCCGGAGCGATGCGAGATCACCGACGTGTAGCCGTTGCGGCGGCCCAAATCAATCGCGTCGAGCGTCTCACTGACCGTGCCGATCTGGTTGAGCTTGATCAGAATCGAATTGGCGATACCCTTCTCGATTCCCTCGCCAAAAATCTCAATATTGGTGACGAAAATATCGTCGCCGACCAGCTGAATTTTGCCGCCCAGTTCTTTCGTCAGATTCGCCCACCCATCCCAATCGTTCTCGGCCAGCCCGTCTTCCAGCGACACGATCGGATAATCGTTCACCCACTTCGCATAAAAGCGCACCATGTCGTCGGAGCTTTTCGCAGACTTATCTGACTTCTTGAACACGTACTTCCCATCCTGATAGAACTCGCTGGCCGCGGGGTCGAGCGCGATAGCGATCTCTTCGCCCGGCTTGTATCCGGCCTGCTGAATCGCTTCGAGCACCACTTCAATCGCCTCGACATTCGACTTCACCGACGGCGCAAATCCGCCCTCATCGCCAACAGCAGTGTTATAGCCGCGCTTCTTCAAGACACCTTTCAGCGTATGAAACACTTCGACGCCCCAGCGCAGCGCATCCGAAAACGAAGGCGCCCCCACGGGCATCACCATAAATTCCTGAAAGTCGACGTTGTTATCGGCGTGCGCTCCGCCGTTCAGAATGTTCATCATCGGCGTTGGCAGCGTATTGGCGCAGGCGCCACCGAGATAACGATAGAGCGGTATGCCATACTCGTTCGACACGGCGCGCGCCGCCGCCATAGAGACAGAAAGAATTGCATTCGCGCCCAGACGCTCCTTGTTGGCCGTCCCATCGAGCTCGATCATCTTGGCATCCAGGCCGCGCTGATCGGCGGCGTCCCAATTGCCAAGAGCGTCCGCGATTTCGCCATTTACATTCTCAACTGCTTTGAGCACGCCCTTGCCTTTGTAGCGTTGTTCGTCGCCGTCGCGCAGTTCCACGGCTTCGTGTTCGCCAGTCGAGGCTCCACTGGGAACAATGGCGCGGCCAACGGCTCCGCTTGCAAGTTGCACTTCGGCTTCTACGGTAGGATTGCCGCGCGAATCGAGCACTTCGCGCCCAATAATGCCCGCAATATTAGTCATAGGTCGTCCGCCTTTCTAGGCTTCCAAGAGTGGTGATTATAGCGGAGGGTCTGGCGCGATGCTGTGTCGGGCAACCATCGCCTTTGTGCGGATTCCGTCGTTTCTGTCCGCGCCAAAGCCGTCGCGTCCACATTATCTCCTGTGGTTCCAACGCGCTTTCCGCTGTTGTTCCTGAATTTCTCCTGCCTTAAAGTCAAAAGCAGGATGAAGTCGCAGACTGAGACTCTAGAGATTGGATCGCTCGCGCCGGGTTTTTCGCTGAGCGCAGCCAATCGCGACGGCACGTTCACGCTCGACGGATTGCTCGAGCGCGGATTGGTCGACCAGCGGCCGCTGATCCTCGAGTTTCTGCGCGGCACCTGGTGACCAAATTGCGTAAAGCGCATGGCTCAGTTCGAGTCGCAGAAACAACAAATTGAAGCGGCAGGAGCGCAAGTGGCGTTCATAGCGGCGGAGAAACGAGATGGCGTGTGGAAGCCGGAACGGTTTCTGGAGAAGCATCCGATCTCGTTTCCGTTTTTGCTGGATGAGGATCGCGAGGTCACCAAGGCTTATGGCGTGCACCATGCGTTCGGCACCGACGCGCTGAACATTGCTCATCCGGCAACGCTGGTGATCGATCGCAAAGGTGTGGTTCGCTATCTCTATTGTGGCGAGGGGCAATTGGATCGAGCGCCGATGGATGAAGTGGTCGTATCGGCGCAAGAAGCTCGGGATTGAAGCTCGATTTGCGGAGATTATTTCAGGAGGATGAAACGTTCCATGAAGAAAATCATCGTGGTTACAAACGTGATCGCAAGCCTGGTATTGATTGCGGCACTCGCCGTGGCCCAGACTTCCCTGCCCACCGGCACAGCCGTCAAGATGAAACTCGATAACACGTTGACCACCTTCAAATCGAAAGCCGGAGATCCATTCTCCGCGCGCGTCACCGCACCCGTCATCATGGACGGCAAGACCGTAATTCCTGTCGGCGCCACGGTCGAAGGTCGAGTGATGCGGACAACCGAGCCTCGCCGCATCGCAGGCAAACCAACCATTGCCATCTTCCCCGAAAATCTCGTGCTGCCCAACGGCGATCGCTTCATGTTCAACGGCACGCTGGTCGATACCAATGCGCGGCACGGTTCCGATGTGACTCCTGAAGGCCAGTTCAAAGGCGCGGGCCATGACGGCACGGACGTCACGCAGATTGGTATGGGCACAGGTGGCGGCATGATCCTTGGCGGCCTGATCGGCGGGGCCAAGGGTGTATTGGTCGGCGGCCTGATCGGCGCGACTGTTACGGTCTCGCACTGGCTCGGCAAACATCGCTCGGCCACGCTGCCCGCGGGCACGGAACTGGTAATGGAATTGAATCGGCCACTGGTGATGACCAGCGCGGCCGCGGGAGGACAATAGAATTCCGTCGTTGGTCGTTAGTCGCTGATCGTCAGTCGCGAGGCCAGAGCTAGAAAACGGCTTTTGCCGCACTACAGCACTCCGAACGACAAAGGACAAACGACCGACGACTCCTCATCCCCCTATCGCCATCAAGTCATCTTCCGTTAGCAACTCCAACTCGATCCAGCCTTCTACCGGCAGGGCATCCACCGGCAGACGGTTCTTCCATAAGCTGAAGCGCAGCCGCAAACGCGTAGTAAGAATGTCAGAGCTGTGGTTGCCCCGCACCTTCTCCAGGTCCAGCGGAGCTGCGAGTAACCACGTGAGCGGCAGCCGGAATTCGAAGTTGCGAACCAGCGCGATGCGTATCGTGTCCGTTGGCTCGCTAGGTTTGGCCAGCTCCCCTTCCTTTGCTTCCGTGACCTTCCATGACTGAATTCGGCGGTCGTTCACCGCAACATCAAGCCGCAGCTCGCGGCGCGGTTCGCGCGCCTGGTTCCCCCATGACTCCACGTTTACTACCAGATCAAACGCACCATCGGGCACTTTGCCCATGAAATCGAGCCGTCCGTAAACGTAGTGGTCGTCGATTCCGGCATAGACTTCGTCGAGCAGAAACTGCTTCCCGTGCATCGATCCGGAGCGATGATCGGCGGTGTAGCGTGCCGCGCCCATCCACTCGAAATAGCGCACCATGTCCCCTGTGACATGCGGGTGTATGTACGCGCTCTGGGCGGTAAATTCCGGACGCCCTGCTTCTCCGGCAATGGGCTGCGCCAGCGCATCCGGAGGCCTTCCACCCAGCGCCTGGTAGGCATTCGAAAGGTGCTTGCGATACAGTTCGTCGAAGTCGCGGTCATTAGCCGAGTGGTGCTCCGGGCCGTACCACCAGTTCCAGTCGCTGCCTTCGGCAATCAGGATCTCCTCCCACGCCAGCTTACGTTGCTCCTCAGTGGCGCCGGCGGCAGCCTGCGCATAAAACTTGCGAGCTTCGTATAGATAATCCCAGGCTTTGTTGTCCTCCGGCGCTCCAATCCAGACGTTGAAATTTGCGTTAATCCACGAGCCCGGAACGAGCGACTTGAGGGGTGCCTTGTTGGTGTGGCGCTCGATTGCTTCGCTGACGGTCACGGCTTCCATACCGGGGTCTTTCTGCAGCGCGTCATAAAAGCGACGGAGAAACTCACGGCCCGAGCGCGGATAATATTCCCACGCGTTCTCGCCGTCCAGAATGATGGGCACTACGGCATCCTGGCCGCTATCGATGACGGGCCGCGCCGAATCGCGAATCTTCGCCATCAGATTATTAGCGGCATCCTGCGGTGCCATGCTCGAATATACAAAGCCGATCAGATCGGAAAGCGTGTGGTCACGGAAAAGTAAGTTCATTTCCGTATCTGCATTTTCGTACCGATAGATGGTGTAGAGCCGGTGCGCCAGGTCGGAATTCAGGTATCCATTGCCATCGCGCGAAAAGTAAAGCCCCAGCGTCCGGCCGAGCACGCCCTCATCAGTCGCCATCCATTTCACGCCCAGCTTTTGTGCGATCCCAAGGACCTCTTCGGAAACGCTGCCTTCCGAAGGCCACACGCCCTGCGGGCGAACGCCAAATACCTTTTCGTGCAAATCCATACCGCGCAGCAGCTGTTCGCGCGCATCTTCGGGGTGGCGATAGCGATTTTGCGGCAGCGGGAGGCCGGGGGTTGAAACGGCTCCCATGTTCGTATCGCAAACAAGGGGAAGAATCGGGTGATAAAACGGCGACGTGGAAATTTCAATCAGGCCTTTGCGCGCAGCCTCCGCATGAGCCGGCAGCACGCGCCCAATCAATTCGCGCTCGCGGGCTATCATCAGCCGCTGATCTTCCAGCGAGAAATTGCGGCCTTTTCGAACAAGTTCCGCAAGGTCTTTCTCGTCGAGGAAGTATTCATCGAACCAGCCGATCTGCGAGAGCACCTGCAAGTCTGTGAAATCCTGCGGCAGAAAATATTTGTCGGCGTGCTCGGGCGAACTGCCCCCGCTGCGAAATTTCTCCAGCAATTCGCGATAGCGCGGGTAGCGCCCGATGACATTCGCTGGATGCGCCTGAAAAAGATATTGCAGCGCAAACCGGCGCTCGTCATGGGTCAGATCTTTAGCAGGGCGGCTGGCAACCTGCAAGAACGGGTCCTGCGCCTCACCCGAAACGTAATCCTGGATCTGCGCGATCAGAGAGGGCACCAGGTTGAACGTCTGGTGGACCTGCGGGAACTCGTCCAGCAACTTGACCATCCCGTAGTAATCCTTGAGCGCGTGCAGCCGCGTCCAAGGCAATCGATATTGCCCCGTCACCAGATCCTTATAGAAGGGCTGGTGCTGGTGCCACAGGATGACGACCCGAATTTTCGCCATTCGTTGGTATTCCCCTTACATCATCGGCGAAGACTCAGTATGGCATAAGGTCGTTGGCAGCGCGGTGCTCGTTCGTTCTTTAACACGACTTCAACGCGTAGGTGAATATCCATTCCCCTTTTGGAGTGACTACTTTCGTGGACTTGCGGCTTTGGGGGAGGCGGAGAACACTGGGCCAGACAGATTGCGTCTGGAGGACGTTGCCAGTGGGTACTGGACGCTGTTTGTCAAACAGTCGAGTGGCCTAGTCAGCCATTACGGTTCGATTCCGTCGTCCTCCGCACGGCCCTCGACAATTTCGTAACTAGCGTATTGGGTTAGTGGTGCTATGATAGTGATCGTTTGGCAGACAGCGTAACTGGCAATTGTTTGAGCCCCGGATGACTACCGGGGCTTTTGATTTTTGTGGCAAAAGCCCCGCGGCCCCTTCCCTACCCTCCCTAGTAATCCAGCGTCACCGTCTTGGTCGCCATCTTCCCGTTGTAGCTGCATTGCGGCGTTAGGCCTGAGGAATAATTGAAAAACACCCATCCCGGACTGGCGAATTTCTTGAAATTGTAATCATAGAGCGCCAGGCTGGAGAAAGCCGTCGAGCCGTTCGGCGGGTAATCGCTGCATTGAACGATGCTGTAGACCTCAAGCGCGCCACCCTGCGCCCGCAGATTTGCGGGGTGCATAGCACTGTATTCCCTTCCCGCATCTAGGTCAATCGCTTGTCCCTTGCGAGTTTTGTTGCGCCACAACCCCGAAAAAAACAAGCATCTAACCGCCATCGAGGGCTAGCCTTCGCGAATCATTGTTGCAATTCGACTACACTAATTCTCAATGCCCATGAACATGCCGACGAACACAAATACCGCCTCCGAAGCTCCTGTCCATTACGACACTTCCCTGCTGACCGCCGAGGACTTATACCTTTTCAACGAGGGCAGCCATTACCGTATTTACGACAAGATGGGTGCGCACCTGATTGAATCAGCGGGTGTGGCCGGCGCCCTTTTCAGCGTGTGGGCTCCGAATTCCCGCCGTGTCACGGTTTCGGGCAGCTTCAACGGTTGGAACCCCACATCACATCAGCTGCGGCCGCGCGGCGCTTCGGGCATTTGGGAAGGCTTCGTTCCCGGCGTCACCAAGGGCGCACTCTATAAATTCCACATCGATTCCAATCAGCACGGCTTCCGGGCCGAGAAGGCAGATCCGGTCGCGCTTTATTGCGAAAAGCCGCCGCGCACCGCCTCCGTGGTATGGGACCTCGATTACAAATGGAATGACGGCGACTACCTTGGCAGACGCGGCGAACTTAACTCGACGCACGCGCCTATTTCCATTTATGAGGTGCACTTGGGCTCGTGGATGCGCGTACCCGAGGACCACAATCGTCCGCTGACCTACCGCGAAATCGCTCCGAAGCTGGCGGAGCATGTGAACAAGCTCGGCTTCACGCACGTGGAATTGCTCCCCATCATGGAGCATCCTTTTTATGGCTCCTGGGGATATCAGACGACCGGCTACTTTGCGCCCACCGCGCGTTACGGCACGCCACAAGACTTCATGTATTTCATGGATTATCTCCACCAGCACAACATCGGCGTGATTCTCGATTGGGTCCCCTCGCACTTCCCTTCCGATGGCCACGGGCTTGCATTTTTCGATGGCACACATCTGTTCGAGCACTCCGACTCGCGCCAGGGATTTCATCCCGACTGGAAGACGCACATCTTCAATTACGGGCGCAGCGAGGTTCGAAGCTTTTTGATGTCGAGCGCGATGTTCTGGCTCGACAAATATCATGCCGACGGGCTTCGTGTTGATGCCGTCGCCTCCATGCTCTATCTGGATTACTCGCGCAGCGAGGGCCAGTGGATCCCCAATCGCTATGGCGGCCGGGAAAATCTTGAAGCCATCGAGTTTCTGCGCCGCTTCAATCTCGAGGCATACAAAGAGCACCCCGACATTCAGACCTACGCCGAGGAGTCTACGTCCTATCCGATGGTTTCCCGCCCCACCCATCTTGGCGGCCTCGGCTTTGGCTTCAAATGGGATATGGGGTGGATGCACGACACGCTGAAGTATTTCCAGGAAGATCCAATCCACCGCAAATATCACCACAACAAGCTCACCTTCCGGATGCTCTATTCGTTCCATGAAAACTTCGTGCTGCCGCTCAGCCATGACGAAGTCGTTCACGGCAAGGGTTCGCTGATCGGAAAGATGCCGGGAGACGAATGGCAGAAATTTGCAAACCTGCGGCTGTTGTACGCGTATATGTTCGCGCAGCCAGGAAAGAAATTGCTCTTCATGGGCGACGAGTTTGGCCAAGTCAGCGAATGGTCGCACGACCGCAGCTTGGACTGGAATGTACTTCAGTATCCGGTGCACAGCGGGCTGATGGCTTGGGTGGGACAACTCAATCATTTGTACTCTCGCGAGCCCGCGATGCACTGGTTCGACAACGATCCTCTCGGTTTCGACTGGGTGGACTGCAATGACGCGCCGGCCAGCGTGGTCTCTCTATTGCGCAAAGGTCCGTCACCGGACGACGCAATTCTCATCGTGTGCAACTTCACCCCCGTGCCCAGGACTGACTACAAAGTGGGCGTGCCGACAGCGGGCTACTGGAAAGAATTACTCAACAGCGATGCGCAGCAATATGGAGGCAGCAACCTCGGCAACGCCGGAGGCACCGAGGCTCTGGCCGAGCCTAAGCACGGGCGTCTATTTTCGCTGAAGCTCACCCTGCCTCCGCTAGGCGCTCTTTTTCTTAAGAGAAGCTAGCTAGAGATAAATGTTTATAGAGATGTTAGGGAGAAAAGGATCAGCCTGATGGTGTTTGCCAAGCGCCTCCGGGAAGGCGTTGTCCGAGGAGATATAACCTGCAGCGTCAGAATTTGGACCCGACCTCATGTCACCGAAGGGCGTCGTTATCCGATGGGAGATGGCGAAATTGAAATCGAATCGATCACGCCCATCGGCTTCCCTGACATCACTCCTGAATTGGCTCGCGACTCTGGTTTCCTGGGCGTACTCGATCTGCTCAAAATCGCAAAACACGGTAAAGGAAACAACATTTATCTGATCTGTTTTCACTACATCCCCCGCAGAAAGCCAACCCACCGTCCAAAGAAAACCACTCGCACCCTCCGAGCGTAAACAAAAATCGACGGCGTCATCCCGAAGCCCCGCGCCTTTACCGGCGGGGCGAGGGATCTCGCGTGCAGCACCTGAACCCCTTGCCTCATTTACCGAATCGTTTTCACCGCCTGCCGTAGATTCAACCACTTGTGCCTCATCCATAATCCATCCCGCCTCAGCAACTTCCCCACAAAGCTCGGGTTCATATTGGTCGTTCCGCTCCCCTCCGGAGGTCGCATGGCCGAGTCCCCAGGTAACCCGTGTGCGCAGCCCGGCTTTGCCTCGCAGCCAATCCTTGCCTCGCAACCAATCGAAGCCAACATGGACGCAGCTTTCTTCGAACCAACCCGAACCGCTGGCAGCCTTGAAGAACGCCTCCCGCAAGCCATCCTCATCCGCGAGCAACTGGATCGCCTGGGCAACTGGCGGGAACGGCTGTCTCCCGGATTCCAACAGGTCTGGTCATCCGGCAGGCTGCTTTTTCAGGTCGTGGGTGCCGCCGGCTATGCGGGATATTTCGTTTCCATGCACACCTTGATGCGCGTCGTCTCCGGCGTCCTTATGGCGGGTACGTGGTACGCGATCTACCGAATCAAAGGATTGATTCGCCCCTAATTGATTCGATCTAAGCTCGATTCGTCGCTGGTTTCATTCGGCATTAAATTCATTCGGCCTTTGATTGCCAGGATTAGTTCGCTCCTGCCTTCGCCGCCGCGCGCGCGCCCAATCCCCTCGCCTCCATGCTAGACTCGCTGGCAGGTACCCGTAAGAATCCATTGTGCGGATTCGCATCCTCACTCGTTATATTCTGGGCGAAGTCGCCTCCCACGCGCTGATTGGCGCGGCCGTATTTACTTTTATTCTGTTTACCCGCGACCTGGGACGCATCCTCGAACTTGTCGTGCGCAACAGCGCTCCCCTGCCAAGCATCGCGCAGATTTTCTTCTACACCGTTCCCGTCGCGCTCACCTACACCATCCCAATGGGCGTGCTGGTCGGGATTCTCATCGGGCTCAGCCGGCTTGCCGCCGACAGCGAAGTCACGGCCATGCGAGCCAGCGGTCTGAGCGTCTGGACGTTTCTGCGAGTCTGCTCGATTTTCGTTGTCATCGCATGGGTGCTTGCGCTCGCCAACAGCGTTTATGTCGCGCCGCTGTCGCTCTCTTCCCTTGATCAATTGCAAAACCGCCTGCAATCGTCCCAGGCTTCTTTTGAGGTGCAGCCTCGCGTCTTTTATGAAGGTTTTCCAAAGATCGTCCTCTACGTGCAAGACGTCAAGGCAATGGCAGGAGGAGCCGTCTGGAAAGGAGTCTTCCTCGCCGATCTCAGTGATCCAGCGGCGCCGCGAATTACGCTCGCACGGCAGGGTCTGCTCGTAAGCCAGGGCGCTGACAGGCTCGATCTCCATTTGACCGACGGGGCCACGCACGACTCCGATCCCCGCAGTCCTGACCAGTATCAGATCTCCACTTTTCAAGTTACGGACATCCCCATCGCCGTTCCCGCGGCACAAAGCCGTCAAGTCAGCGAATCCACCACCTTGAGCGAGATGAACCTCGCGCAACTCTTCAACGCCGCGCACAAAGGAGACCCGACTTCGCAGCGTTGGGCGATGATCGAGTTTCATCGCCGCCTCGCCCTCCCTACCGCATGTCTAGTGCTCGCGATGGTCGGCGTGCCTCTGGGTCTGTCATCGAAAAAAGGAGGTAAGTCGAGCGGGTTTGTCCTGACCATCCTTCTCGTCTTTGTCTATTACTCCGTCTCTCTGATCGGCGTTTCCCTGGCGCGTCAGTCCCGGCTGTCGCCTGCAACCGGGGTGTGGCTGGCCGACCTGGTCTTCTTTATCGGCGGGGCATTTCTGCTTTGGCAATCCGAGCGTCGCCCGATCAGCCTGTGGTTTAAAGGAGCGCACCCGCAGGGGGCGCAGACAAATGGCTCTTTGGCATCGCCTGACACTGCAATCATGGGAACCCCGCCGGCCGGCGTTGCCGAGCGCCGCCGCCTAGACCGTATGCCCCGCCGAATTCAACGCGCGCGCCGGTTCCTGCATCTTCGGTTCCCGACCATCCTCGATGACTACGTGCTGCGCGATTTTCTGTCCTATCTCTTGATGATCGGTGCCGCCTTCGTCACGCTCCTGCTCGTGTTCACCCTCTTCGAGTTGCTCGGTGACATCCTGCGCAACGGCGTGTCGGCGCTTATTGTCGGAGAGTATCTGCTCAACGTCACCCCATATTTCCTCTACTACCCGATCGCGCCCATGAGCATGCTGCTGGCGGGCCTAGTAACATTTGGGCTGCTGCAGCGTTCCAACGAAATCACCGCCATCAAAGCCACCGGCATCAGCCTTTATCGCATTATCACTCCGGTACTATTTATTTCCGCGCTGGTCGCGGTCGTTCTGTTTGCTTCCGATCAGTTCTACCTTCCCTACACCAACAAACGTCAGGATGAGTTGCGCAGCCGCATCAAAGGTAAGCCTCCGCAAACCTACCTCCGGCCCGACCGCAAGTGGATCTTCGGACAGCATTCGGACATTTATTACTACCAGTTGTTTGACCCTGATCGCGACGCCTTCGGTGGCGTAATGGTCTTTCAATTCGATCCGAAGTCGTTTCAGATCACACGACGCATTACGGCTGAGCGCGCCCGCTGGTCGAGCCCCATGGACCGGTGGGTGTACGAGCAGGGCTGGGAGCGCAGTTTGAACGGCTCTGCCATCGAGAACTACCACACGTTCGACGCGGCCACCTTCCCCGAACTGACCGAAGCACCGGGGTATTTCAAGAAGGAAGTCAAACAATCCTCGGAAATGAATTACGAGGAACTGCGGCGCTACATTCACGATCTGGAGCAGAGCGGCTTTGACGTGGTGCGTCTGCGCGTCCAGTTACAGAAGAAGATCGCCTACCCGCTGATCACAATCGTCATGGCGGTAATTGCCATCCCATTCGCGCTCTCAGCGGGCAAACGTGGAGCGCTCGCGGGCGTCGCTACCGCAATCGGGATCGGCGTGGTCTATTGGACGATTTCAGGTTTGTTCGAGGCGATGGGCAACTTGAGCCAACTTCCTCCGGCCGTCGCGGCATGGTCTCCCAACTTGGTGTTCGCCTGCATCGGCGGATACCTCATCCTCCGCATGCCCACCTGATCCAGCGACCCGCCGGCATCGCTTGCGGCGAGAACAATTGGCAGGTAGCGTCGGCAACTCGCAGCATCACCGGGACGAGAATTAATGCGTGCGTAGCGCCGGCGACCCGCCGGCTGTAGCGCGGGCACCCTGCCCGCGCACGCAACCATCTCCAATCTTCTAATTTGTGCCGGCCGCGGCGAGGGATCTCGCGCGCAGCAACTATTAAGTTCGACCAAACTGCACCACTACCGCAAATCCTACCGCCTTTACTTCGCCGCCATTGCGCTCGGCTGGTCTTGTTGGAACAGCGTAGGCGTAGGACTCGACAGCGTCCCAATGTTCGTACTCGCGGTAAATCCTCCGATATAACTCGATCCCAGGTTCGAAACATAAAGGAAGTTATAGTTCGTGTTCGTGGAAGTGTGCATGGCGAGCGCAAAAGGCCCCGTCCCTTGCGAGGGCATGGCGTCGATCTGCGTCAGCAGTCCGGTTCCCGTACTGATGTTGAAAGCGTAAACCTCGTTCGAGCCGGTATTGCTGGCAACATACAGAAAGCTATTCGTCGGGTCGACGAGCATGGCAACCGGGTCATCGCCTGCGGCCGTCGGCGAGCCAATGGGAATAAGTTGATTGTTGGCGACTGTGCAGCTTGTGCCGCCGCTCCCTTGAAGACCCACAGTCGTGCATGCTTGAAACGCGCCAATCGAGCCGCTTACAGAACCCCGATTCCCTACGTAGGCAAAGATTCCACCTGCCTTTTGCGGCGGGGCATTGGTATTCACCGCCTGCACCGCGACCGGATTGGGCGCGGTCATATAGGGCGAAGCTCCTTGTTCGGTGACGTTGCCGGAAGAATCAACACAGAAAACACTGAGTTCGTTGTCATTGTTGAGCCCCGACAGGTCCACGTTGCTGGTCATAAAAAGCAGGGTCTGCGACGGGCAATTATTCGTGTTCAGCAGACTGGAGGTCAGCACAGAGAGCGAAGTCGGTGTCCTGTCCAAATGAAATACCGAGGCCGGACTCAGGGTTGTCGATCCCGGCATTGCATTGAATACCTGGATCGACGGGCAGTCTGCGTTGCTATTGGGCTGAACCGTGCAATCCGACGGGCTAGGGTTCGACCCCTGATCAATCACAAACAATAGGGTTCCAGCGGCATTCTCGGTCATCGCCACGGAACTATCTCCCGAAGGCAGGGTTGCCGAAACAACCGCCGACGACAGGCTGCCGTCAGAATTCACCGTGTAGCCATAGATGGTCGGCGCCACCGGCGCGCTTGCGATGTTGGGCGCGATTCCCGCATTCAAAACAAACGCCGTCGCCTTCGTCGGATCGAGAACCATGCTCACTGAGACCCCACATCCAACTGCTGGCAGCGTGTTGCAGGTGTGCGCATTGGCATTGATCAGCGAAAGGTTGCCATCGTTCAGGTCGATCGAGAAGGAGCTGATATTGTTCGACGACTGGCTCGTCACGTAAAGCAGTCCTTCTGGCCGCGAAGAAGAACTGCCGCAATTCAACAACAGTATGCCCAGGCCACACATAGCCACGAGCGCCGACACACTGCGGATTCGCTTTCCCATGGACTTCCTGCCCATAGAACTCTTGTCCAACGATCTGTTGTCCAACGATCTTTTGCCCATTGACCTCTTTAACATCTGCTCTCCTGCCCTCATTGCACGATCAAAATAGACGTGTTCAAACCAGAGCTGATCGAACCAGAACTGATCCAACCGAAAAAGCTCGAAACGCTGAAGCTTTCAGCTCTCAGTAAGACCTAACGGGTTGCCTGACGACTGATGGCTGATGGCTGACGGCTGATGGCTGAATTACTTGTGTATCAGGAATGGGCGGGAAGAGCAATGCCGGGGTCCCCAGCGCAGCCGCCTTTGCCGTGCTGGGGTGGAATGCCGGGGTCCCCAGCGCGGTCGCCTTTGCCGTCCTGACGTGGTATGCCGGCAGCCGCGGGAATTCGCATCTCAACTTCCAGTCCACCACCTTTGCGGTTGGATGCGCGCAGCTGCCCGCCGTGAAGCTTAATAGCGCGGTCGGCAATCGATAAGCCGAGACCGGCGCCGCCGGTTTGGCGATTGCGTGCATCATCAAGGCGGTAGAAAGGTTCGAAGATTCTGGCCAGCGACTCAACCGGAACTCCCGGGCCAAAATCGGAAACGCGGATTACGATTTCTTCGCCCTCCACGCCATTTTCGCGTTCCAGGCGTACATCGACAGTTGTGCCTTCGGGCGTATAGCGGGTCGCGTTGCGCACCACATTTTCAATGGCGCTGCGCAGCAATTCCGGGTCCGCTTCAACTGCGAACTCGTCCTCCGGATCAGCGCGCACGACGCACAGGCGGCCGGCTCTCTCGAATTCGGCGTCCATTGCGACCTGCTCCACAAGTTCCCGCAGCAGTAACCATGTCTTGTGAATTCCTTCCGTGCCCGATTCCAGGCGCGAAATGGTGAGCAGGCGCTGGATCAATTGATTGAGCCGGTCGGCTTCCCGCTCGATGCGGTCTAACTGGCCGTCGAGCGCTGGCTCTGCATGCTTCCGCGCAAGGCCGAGCGCCACACTCAAGCGCGCCAGCGGAGAGCGCAACTCGTGAGAAACATCTTTCAGCAAACGCGACTGCGATTCCACCAGCGTTTCCAGCCGTTCCGCCATGCGATCGAAATCGCGCATCAGTTCGACTACTTCAGGGGCCGGCCCGCCTTGCGGCGCTCCGGTGCGCGCGGATAAGTCTCCTGCGGCCAAGCTTTGCGCCGCCTGCCGTAAGCGTGTCACCGGACGCGTCAGTGATCGCGCCAGCAGATAACAAGCGAGCCCGGAGGAAGTGATCGCAATTAGAATCCAGAGCCCCGGGATGTCGTGACTGGCAAACAGTCCGGTTCCCGGCGCCAGTTCCATCACCATCGTGTAACGTTTTCCATCGAGCGTCAGTGCCATGCGCCGGATGCGATCGGGAAGCAAGGGTTCCAGCCATGCGCCTTTCACTGGCACATGCCGCCGTGCATCCTCAATCCACGGAGGCACACGCCGCCCAGCCAGTTCCTTCCCCTCCGAATCGAAAACGTAAAGGCGGACATGATGCTCGTTCCGGAACGATTCCAGAAACTCTCGCAGGGCCTGCTCGTTTCCCGAATGGTAAATATGCACCGCTTCGGCCAACACGTCAGGGGCTTGGCTTTCTATGCCGCGGCGGGCCGGATTCAGGGCGATCGTGACCACCGTCGACAGCACGATGAACAGCACCAGCGCCGCCCAGAACGACAGGAAGATGCGAAAGAAAAGGCTCTTCATTTCCTGGTCTTCATTCGATGGTCTTCATCTCTTGGTTTTCAGCGTGGGGTGCGCAAACATATAACCGACGCCCCGAATGGTCTTGATGTGATCGCTGCTCTCTTCCGAATCGCCCAGTTTTCGCCGCACCTTGCTCACATGCATATCGATGCTCCGGTCAAAGGGCATGAACTTGCGCCCCAGCACGGCGTTCACCAGCCGTTCGCGCGTCACCACCCGGCCCGATTCCCGCAGCAACACTTCGAGCAAATTAAATTCCACTGACGTCAAATCCACGGGCTGGCCTGCGCGCAAAACAATTCTTGTCGCCGGATCCAGTTCCACATCGCCCACGCTTAGCGCTTCCGGCAATGTGTCGACGTGCTTCACCGGCCGCGCGCGCCGCAGTATTGCGCGGATTCGGGCCACCATTTCGCGAGGATTGAACGGTTTGGGAAGATAGTCGTCGGCGCCGATCTCAAGGCCAACAATGCGATCCACGTCTTCTCCACGCGCCGTCAACAACAATACCGGTATCTTCGAAGCGCGTCGCAACCGGCGCAACACCTCGAAACCGTCAATGCCGGGCAGCATAACGTCAAGAACCACCAGCGCAAATCCGTCCGACAAGGCTTCTTGCAGTCCAGCTTCCCCGTCGTGCGCCGCGCTCACGGTGTAGCCCTCAGCCCCGAGATACTCCTCGACCAGGCTGCATAATTCCACGTCGTCATCCACTACCAGAATTCGTTCCATTCTTCTACTCATGTAACACCTTGATGCGCTCCTGAGCGGTAAAGATTTGTAGATACAGAAATCATCGGATCATCTGTCAGCCGATTCCGTACCAGGCCATCGCCCAAACCCCGCGTGCTCCCTCCAGGATTCGCCAAGCCATCTCCGCTCTTACCTGTAAAACTTCCGAGGCCCCCACTGTTATGTCTCCAACCACATCCCGCGTAATGACAAAACTTTACCGCACTTGACCATCTTTTTACCGACTTTGCCCTATGAAAAGTGTTCTTATCATCGTGAGGGGCGTTATCCGGACTGCTGCCGGAATCAAGGAGAAAGTATGAAAACAACGTATTACCGCACGCTTTCCGTCGTTGTGATTGCCCTACTGCTTGGCACTTCCACATTGTTTGCCGAAGGGAGGCGTGGTGGCGGCTTTGGCCCCATGCTCGGTTTTTACGCCGACGCTCTCGATTTGACGACCACGCAACAGGATCAGGTTAAGGCCATCTGGCAAAAAGAGAAACCCTCCATCAAGCCCCTTATGCAACAGATGCACCAGAACTATGCCGCGATGAACGAATTAGCGGAGAGCGGCACGTTCGATGAAGCCAAAGCAACCGCCCTCGCAACGCAAAACGCTCAGACCATGATTCAGCTTCAGGTGGCGCATGCGCGCGTGAAGAGCGAAATGGTGCAGGTGCTCACGCCGGAGCAGAAGGCCAAGTTGCAGACAATCGAGGCCAAGCACCAGGCAAGGATGCACAAGAACGCGCCGCCAGTCACGGATTAACGTCGGATCGATGACGAATTTAGCGCCGCATTAGCGCCAAATTGGTTTCGACGATTTTTGCAGTCTTTAAGTTCATCTCTCTCCTAGCCCCGGGCAGGAACGGACTCCAAACCGTACCTGCCCGGCATTTTTCCTGACGTATTCGAAACTCTGGACGGATTTGCAAATCCGCCCTAACCAAGTCCGCCCTGACAATGTCGCGCCCTGGTGACCTCGATGACGCATGCAGATCTGCTCTTCTCCTGGCTCATGCTGACCGCCGTGATGCTTTCGCTTTGGACCGGCGCGCTGATTACCGCCGCCTGCTATCTCTTTGTCCCCGCCATTCACTCCGGTATCCCCGAAACGTCTACCCGCACGCCGTGAACTGAAGCCGCCCACCCGACGCTGACGAGCGCCGATGAGCATCTTGGCCGTGATGCCTCGCCTGAAATTCACACCGACCGCTGCTAGAATCTTATCTACACCCAACAATGTTTCCCCAGCGCCTGCGGCCCCTCATCCCTTATCTGAAACGACGACGGCGCGGGCTGCTCCTGGGAACGGTCTCTGTCCTGCTAACCCAGGGCATCGCCGTGCAGTTTCCGCAGATCATCCGGCGAGCCATTGACGATCTAAGCCTTTCGGTTACCGGCCATAAGCTGGCCATCTACGCCCTGCTGATCGTCGCCGTCTTTCTCCTCAAAGGAATTTTCCAGTTTCTTACCCGCTACGTTGTCATCGGCATTTCACGCGACATCGAGTTCGATTTGCGCAACGACCTCTTCGCCCACCTCGAACGCCTGTCTTACTCCTACTACCAGCGCAATCGCACGGGCGACATCATGGCCCGCGCTACCAACGACCTCAATGCTGTTCGCATGTTGCTGGGTCCAGCCATCATGTATTCCGCCAATACTTTCGTGTTCACCGCATTGGCGTTGTTCTACATGATAAAAATCAGCCCCAACCTGACGATCTATGCCTTTCTTCCTCTACCCATCGCCAGCATCGTCATCCAGTATTTTGGACGCCGCATCCACGAGCGCTTCGAGCGTATCCAGGCCATGTTCTCCGACATCTCCGCCCGCGCCCAGGAAAACTTCTCCGGAGCCCGAGTCATCCGTGCCTACGTGCAGGAACAAGCGGAAATCGCCTCCTTTGAAACCGCAAACCGCGAATACATCCGCCGCAGCCTTGGCTTGGCTCGTCTCATGGGTATGCTCTGGCCCACACTGGAGCTCATGCTCGGGGCCGCGATTGTCATCGTCCTCTGGGTCGGCGGACGCGAGGTCATTGCCGGCCACAGTCATGTCGAGCTGATCTCGTATCTGGGCACCCGAACCACGCTCTCGCTTGAAGGTTCCATGACGATCGGTTATTTCGTGGCCTTCAATACCTACATGGTTCAGCTCACTTGGCCTGTCATTGCGCTCGGGTGGGTGATTAACATTTTCCAGCGCGGCACCGCATCGCTCGGCCGTATCAACGAAATCATGCAGGCCCAGCCCGAAATCGCAGATGCAGAAGCCGCCAGCCGCGAGCCGCGAGCTACGAGCAAGCTTATCGCCGATGAAGTTCGAGACTCGAGACTCGAGGCTCGTGACTTGGTTCTCGAGGCTCGTGACTCGGAACTCGATACTCGCGACTTGGTTGGTGCCATCGAATTCCGCAACCTGAACTTCGCCTACAACGGCATCCCCGTGCTCCACGACATCAATCTCCAGATTCCCGCTGGCTCCAGCCTCGCCATCGTCGGTCCTACGGGTTCCGGCAAAAGTACGCTCGTCAACCTCATACCTCGCATCTACGACGCCGCGCCCGGTACTGTTCTCATCGACGGCCGTCCCATCCGTGAATTGCCGCTCGAAGTTCTGCGCCGCCATATTGGCTTTATCCCGCAGGAAACTTTCCTCTTCTCCGATACCATCCGCGAGAACATCGCCTTCGGAGTGCCTCAGGCCACAACCGACGCCATCAAAGCCGCCGCCGAAGCCGCCAGCATCGCCTCCGACATCGAATCCTTTCCCGAAGGCTATAACACGATGGTCGGCGAACGCGGCATCACTCTTTCCGGAGGCCAGAAGCAGCGCACCGCCATCGCCCGCGCCTTGCTGCGCAGCCCGCGCATCCTCGTCCTCGATGACGCCCTCGCCAGCGTCGACACACACACCGAAGATAAGATCCTCAATCACTTGCGCGACCTCATGCGCGGACGTACCACCATCTTCATCTCGCACCGCGTCTCCACCGTGCGCAATGCCGATCGCATCGCTGTCCTCCACCAGGGGCGGATTGTCGAACTTGGCACTCACGACGAGTTGCTGGTGCAAAACGGCTATTACACAGGTCTTTACAATAAGCAGTTGCTGGAAGAAGAGCTGGCGGAAGTCTGAAAGCAGTCCCGAAAGCAGCCTAAAGAAGTCTGAAAAATATCTCGCCCGCGCGTCGTTTCCCCGCTGTCCTGAATGCCCCGCCGCGCCGAGTATTACCCTCATTGCTCCGATCTGCAAAAAAATCCTTGAAATTCATCGAATTCCGCCTACAATGGCTGGTCTCCCAAAACCAAGTTGTTCCCAGGAGCATCCATGCGAATTACCAGATGTGCATTTGTTGTTGCCGTACTCTCAACGTTAGTTCTAACCAGCATGTGTTTCGCGGCCTCCGCGGACCGCATTACTTCTCCCATCGTCGCGGCTCAAACCACCCGGGTCGCCAACGGCGTTCCTCTGCAGGCGAAAGCCAAGTTCGACCAAGGACGAGTAGATCCTAATCTACAATTGCCCTACATCACTCTCCTTACTGTTCCTACGCCGGCGCAGCACAAAGCGCTAAACGAGTTGCTCGCAAACCAGCAGAAGCCGCACTCCGCTTCCTATCACAAGTGGCTGACTCCGGAGGAGTACGCGGATCAATTTGGCCTGAGCCAGAATGACATCGGAAAGCTGACGGCATGGCTCAAGTCGCAGGGCTTCAGCGTCGTGCGCACCGCGCGCGCCCGCAACTGGATCGTGTTCAAGGGCACGGCAGCCCAGGTCGAAAAGACCTTCCAAACCGAAATCCACACTTTCAAGGTGGATGGCGAAACGCACTTCTCAAACACCTCAAAGCCCGCCATTCCAGCCGCGCTCAAGGGCGTCGTCACCGGCTTCCGCGGCATGAACAACTTCCGGCCGCGGCCCTACGTCCAGCGCAGCAAGCCCCAATACGCCTTCCCCTACCAGAGCAGTAACTACATCTTCCTCGCCCCCGGCGACTTGGCCACCATCTATAACGTCAATGCCCTTTACACCGCTTCCACGCCGATCGACGGCACCGGCCAGTCCGTCGCCGTCTTTGGACAGACCGGCATCTTCCTGGACGATATAACGAACTTCCGCACCAACTTCGGCCTCTCCGCCATCAGCTGTCCGACCGTCGTTGGGATCATTACTAGCTGCAACACGAGCAACTTTTCATACCTACTCGTCAACGGTTCCGCAACCAACCTGACCACGGGCGGTGTTCTGGACGAAGCCGACATCGACATTGAGTACTCCGGTGCAATCGCGCCGAACGCTCAGATCATCTACGTCAATGCCACCGATCCAAACGGCGGCGGCGTCTGGGACGGCTGGTACTACGGGGTCGACAACGTTACCGCTCCCGTCATGTCCTTGAGCTACGGTCTCTGCGAACTCGGTGAAGCGGCTAACGCGTTCCAGGGAGCTACTGGAGAATTCACTTTTACGTCCGACGAAGCCGAACTGGCGCAGGCCAACTCCGAAGGCATCACCTTTATGAACTCTTCCGGTGACGCCGGATCAGCCACTTGCGACGGCGCTGGCAACCCGGGCCTGGCGCAAGATGGGTACTCAGTCTCCTATCCTGCCAGCAGCGTGTATATTACGGCCGTCGGTGGCACACTGATCCCCGCAGCCGTACCGGACGAATATAACGACACCTACTTTGGGTCGACGAACGGCAGCAGCGGCGGCTCGGCCCTCTCGTATGTTCCCGAGCAGCCCTGGAATGACGACCAGGAACTTGGCTTGGAGTGTGCCTCCACCAATCCCCCTGGTTTCTGCGCAGACTATGGCGTTACCGACTGGGCAAGCGCCCAAACGGTTTTTGGGACTATTGCCGGTGGCGGCGGTATGAGCAATTGCATTGCTGTCGACGACGTTAACGGAGTTTGCACCGGTGGCTTCGCTCAACCCTCGTGGCAGGCCGGTCTCAATTTCAGCGCCATTAACCCCAGCGGTGCTGGCTTGGCAACGTCAACTCTAACCCGAGCCGTACCTGACGTTTCTTTGCTGGCTTCGCCGAATCGTCCCGGCTACGTCTTCTGTACCCAGAACTTTGCGGGCAGCACAGCCAAGGGCAGTTCGTGCGGTAGCCCCACCACTGGCATCGTGGACATGCTGACCACCTGCTTTAACACTAATGAAGGATGCTCGATCGCGGGCGGCACTTCCTTTGCCTCGCCGATCTTTGCTGGCATGGTAGCGCTCATGAACCAGGACATCGTGGCGAGCGGCGGCGTAGCCGGTATCGGAAACATCAACCCGACCCTGTACTCGCTGGCAGCCACGCCTGGCTACTTCAACCCCGTCACAACCGGCGCGGGTGGAGACTGCACTCCAAACGACCCGGATTGCGGCACCTATTCCATCGGTATCTGGTGTGCCGCCGGACAACCGAGTTCAGGACTCGTCGGCGGTTCTTGGCCTACAGCCATGCAGTGTCCGAGCACCGGAAATGCTCTGTTAGACCTCGACTCTTTCAACTACGACGCCACCACGAGCTACAATCTCGCAGTCGGCCTCGGCTCGCCCAATGCCGCCAATTTGGTGCCCGCGGTGGCTGCGGCCGTTGTAGGCAGTCAGGGTACGGCCGTCACCATCACCTGCAGCGACGGTTGCACTCAAACCAATCCGGTAAGCGCGGGCGTGCCCCAGGCTTATAGCTTCTCGATCGCGCCAACCATTGGTTCCACATTTGGAGCGAACGTCAGCTTCAGTTGCAGCATCAGTCCCTCTGATCCAACCTTGACCAGCAGTGCTTGCACGTTCTCACCGTCATCAGTTGCCTCAGGTACCAGTGGCGCTCAGACCATCGGAGTGACCGTTGCTACTGCCGGACCCAATACCGGGGATAGACCTGCGAATCGCAAGCGTGCTGATAACCGCATGCCGTTGCTGCCATTCACGCTGCCTATCGCGGGCCTGGTAGTAGTTGGCTTTGCCGGCCGCAAGTGGTCGAAATACTCGGTAATCGCCAGCCTCTGTCTCGCACTGGTGATGGCTGGGTTGTTGGTCGCTTGCAGCAGCAACAGCACGGGCGGTGGCACCTCGGTCAGCGGCGTCACAGCGAGTCCGGCGAGTGTCTATCCGAATAACACCGGATGGCCTAGCCAGACCTCGAGCGTCACCGTCACAACCAACGATCCAAAGGGCGTGACCTGGACCGCAGGTCTCGGCACGATCGTCTCCACCGGAGCCAACACAGCTACATACACCGCCCCAACTATTGCCTCCGGGCTCCCAGCGTCCGATACGATTACGGCTACGTCGGTAACTAACACCAGCGTATCCGCCTCGGGCTCGATAACCTTAACCCCGGCCACCGTGCCCGGCACCTACACGGTGACGGTAACGGCAACCTCCGGCTCCAACACGACAACGACGAATCTCACAATGGTCGTGCAGTAAAACCTGCTGGGTGCCCCATTCAAGCCTTCCTTTGGCTTGAGTGGGATACCTGTAATCGGCAAGCCGATTTACACATAAGGCGCGGATTCCCTCCGCGCCTTTTTCTTTTGCTCTTTTTCGTGTGGCGCGGACCTGCCCTGAGCGCAGTCGAAGGGGCCCTCACCCGCGGCTTTTGACTCTGATCCAGCCGATGGTCCCCACAAACGCGCCCCGCGATTCTCCTTATCACATCGTGTCAACCCCGATTTTTACTCCCCACGAACACCCGAACCCTCTTCGTTTGTTGGGCCTGGATGGATTGTACGTACACATCCGTATTCCAAACAATATTTTGTTCGCCCTCCATTCGCCTTTCTTCCGACCGCCAGATGGGGTTGACTTGCCCTCCCGCTGGCGGTACTATAGGCGAATAAATAGCGAATATGCGTTGGTGCCCAGAACGCTGCTCAGCTTCGAGTCGCCTATGTCTTCCCTCCCCTTACTCCCGGAACTACAGCCGAAACAACAACTTGTGGGCATCGCCCGTCTCGCCGCCGCCGGCGAGTCGTTGCGCGAAGGACACAATGTCGAATACTTCACGATCGAGTCGCGTTCCCTGCTCAGCCGCGTCGTCACCCGCCGCCAGTTGCCCTTCGCCTGGGCCATCAATCCCTATCGCGGCTGCGAGTTCGCCTGCAAGTACTGTTACGCCCGCTACACCCACGAATTCATGGAGCTGCGAGATGGCTTGGACTTCGAGCGCAAGATCTTCGTCAAGCAACATGCCGCCGACCTGCTGCGGCGCGAACTCCGCAGAGTCAAGCGCGGTGAGGCGATCGCGATTGGCACAGCCACCGATCCTTACCAACCTGCGGAACGGCGCTATGAAATCACACGCGCCATCCTCGAAGAACTGGCGCGTCATTCGGGCCTTGAGTTGGGAATCGTTACCAAATCAAACCTCGTTCTGCGCGACGCTGAATTGTTGCGGCGCGTGGCCGCAAGCAACAGCCTCTTTGTGAATGTGACCGTAACGACGGTCGATCCGGAGCTGGCGCGCAAGGTCGAGCCGCGCGCGCCGCGTCCCGATTTGCGGCTGGATGCAGTTCGGCAGTTGAATCTGGCGGGCATCAGCGTGGGAGTTATTTGCGCTCCAGTTCTTCCCGAAATCACCGACAGCGCGCGCGATCTGGAAGCGCTGGTAAAGGCGGCCCGTGCTGCTGGAGCGAAATACGTTTACGCCAACCCGCTGTTCCTGAAACCATGTTCCGCGGCCGTGTTCCTGCCCTTCCTGGAAGAGCACTTCCCGTCATTGGTCGAGCATTATCGGGAGCGCTACCGCGATCACGCATTTCTGCCCAAAGCATACAGCGAACGATTGTCGCAGCTTATGACAGCGCTACGCCGAAAGTATGGTTTCGACACACGCCATGCGCGCGCCAGCATGCGAGCGCATCCCTCCCGGCCAGAGGAACAGATGGCTCTGTTTGGCTAGAGATCCGATTTGGCTTGATCGCCGTGCGGCGGGCGTTGCTTGTTCAGCGCGCTTGTTTAGCACCGCTTGTCTAGGGGCGCTCGTTCCATGGCCGGTTCGTCAGGGCCAATTCATCAAGGCAGTGGCCGAACTCACCTATAATGTCGTTCACATGCCCGCTGCCCAACAGAACAGTCCTCCTCGGCCTGGCCTTCGCGAGAAGGCAGAACATTTCTGGCACCGCGTCAGTGAAGGGCTGGAGGTGCGCCAACTCTGGGGACAACTGGAAAAGGACGCGCGCTCCAGCTACCGGCTTTACTCGTCCGGCATTCGAGACCGTGAAGCCGGCGAAACACTACTGCAACGTGCCTGGCACCTCACAAAGACCCTGTTCTGGGCGATTATCGAGAAGCTTTCCCCGGCACGACGCGTGCTTCTGCTGGCCGGCCTGATTCTGGTTCTCTTGCCGGCGGGCGGCTTCGAATACAACGACCGATCCGGTCACACGGTCTCCTTCGGCTGGGACCTGCACGTTTGGGGAGCGCTGCTCATCCTGATTGTTCTCCTGCTCGAGTTGGCGGATCGCGTCGTGATGAAGCGCGACTTGGAGATCGCCAAAGATATCCAAAGCTGGCTTCTTCCAGGCGCGCCGCTCCAAATTCCCGGATATACCATCGCGTATGCAACACGTCCGGCAAATACGGTTGCTGGCGATTACTATGATGTCATCCTCCGGCAGGGCGCGAGCCACGAACAAGATCGCGTACTTTTTGTCGTCGCCGACGTTGCGGGAAAAAGCATTCCGGCGGCCATGCTGATGGCGACATTCCAGGCGAGTCTGCGCACACTGGCCTCAACCTCAGTGTCGCTGGAGCAGATTTCGGCCGACTTAAATCGCTATGCCTGTTCCAACAGTCAGGGCGGAGCACGCTTTACCACTGCCTTTCTAGCGGAACTCGATCCAGCGACCGGTGTGCTCGCCTATGTCAACGCGGGACACAACACGCCGATTCTCCGGCGCAGTTCGGGCGTTGTCGAACGGCCCGAGGTCGGCGGCATTCCGATCGGAGTCTTGGCCGACGTGAGTTACTCAGTTGGAACCACTCGGCTTGATGCAGGAGATTGGCTTGTCATATTTACTGACGGTGTGGTCGAGGCTCTCAATGCGAAGGGCGAAGAATATGGGGAAGAAAACCTGCTGCAACTGATCAATCGCGGAGCATTACTGGCCCCGGCGGACTTACTTAAGAACTTGCTGGCAGCGCTCGATTATTTTGTAGGAAACACTCCGCAGCACGACGACATGACCTGCCTCATGCTGAAGCGCGGATAACCGCGTATCGCCATTCTTAGAGTGGCTTCATATTGGCCAGCGCAAGGAACTGCGCTACAGCATGCTGTGATTCCGCCAAATTACCGGAGAGCTTTTGCGCCTGCGCTGTTGCCTTGCGGGCTCCGTCAGGCTGACCGCTTCGGTCGAGCGCCTGGGCCAGAAGCAGAAAATTTACATCCTTCGGTTCTACATCGGTCCCACGAGAGAAGCGAGCGACTGCAAGGCTGAGGTCGCCGGCCTGCAGCGCGAGCAAGCCACTGCTGATGAGTGCATCCGCATCGTTCGGGTCGCGCGCCAGCACCTCGCCGTAACTTTTCTCGGCTTCCTCGTAGCGATGAAGATCCAGAAATGCGCGGCCCATCTCGCGGTAGGCCGTCAACTCAACTGCGGGAAGCGGTGAAGACTTCAGTGCAGCGCGGCATTCTTCCACCGCTTCGCCCGGATATCCGAGCCGCACTTCATAATGTGCTAACTTCACGATCTGATCCGGCGGGTACCGGTGCAGAGAGCGCGCGGCGCGAAAGTGGGTTATGGCCTCAGTGCTACGCCCCGACTTGGCGAGTTCGATCGCGAGGTAGTTGTGCGCCATATAGTTGTTTTCCGTCACGCTCAAGGTATAGCGCCATAAGGTTTCCTCATCGTGCCAATGGTGAAGTTGATGGTTCGTCAGCCATCCGCTGGCCAGCAGCACCACCGAGGCTCCGGCTATTGGCCATACAGCGGAAATTCGCCCTTTGTAGACGACCTCGTTCACCGTCCATACCACCGCGAGGAACAAACCTACGAACGGGAGGTAGGCGAAGCGGTCGGCCATGGCCTGCTCTCCGACGGTAATAATCCCGATCATGGGAACCAGCGTTCCCAGGAACCAGAGCCAACCGAAGACAAGATAACGGCGCGCTCGGAAGCGGTACACGAGCATTGAAATCAAAATGAGGACCGCGGCAGCGGCAGCAACCCGTCCCAAAGACAGCAAGCTTGTCGGCCGCGGGTAAAGGGCCGCGAGATGGGATGGCCAAAACGCCTTCTCTAGATAGCGCACGTAACAGACGACGGCATTCTCAATACGCAGCAGCCAAGGCACTTCGTTCGCCGTCCGCACGGCATTCCCTGCACGTTGTGACAGCACGATGACATAAGAATCGGCAGCAGCGAGAGCAAAAAGCGGCAGCTTTTCAAGAACCAGAAAGCGAAACGAGCGTGGCGTGGAGACCGTCGGCCCGGCGCCCGTATTAGCCGCTGCCAAGCGGCCGAGCGGCCAATAATCCCAGAGCAACAGCACAAAAGGAAGGGTGACGATCTGTGGCTTTGCCATCAGGCCAAGCGCGAACAGGCCCACAACGGAAATATATGCCGACGTCTTGCCAGTGCGCGCATAGCGGCTGTAGGTATGCAACGCGAGCAGGAAAAACAGCATGCTCAGGACATTCTTCCGCTCGGCGGCCCAAGCTACAGACTCGACGTTCACCGGATGCAACGCGAACAGCGCGCCGACCATCAAGCTCGCGGCGTTCGAGCCGGTTGCTCCGCGCAGCAGAACGAACAAAAGAATGGCATTGAAGACATGCAGCAGCAGATTCACATAATGATGACCTACAGGATTGAGCTGAAACAGTTGGCAATCGAGGGCATGCGAGAGCCAGGTGACAGGATGCCAGTATCCAGCGTGAAAAGTGGTAAAAGCCCACGTAAGCGTTTGCCAGTTGAGTCCCTGTTGAACATGAGGATTGGCAAGAATGTACGGCGAGTCATCGAACTCTATAAATTGATTATGAGCAATCGGGTTATAGAACGCGAGGGTCGCCGCCGCCAGCGCCAGACAGCAGATCACCATGTGCTGTTGAACGATGGCATCCACACGGTGCGAACGAGACGGGTACACGCGAAAGATGATGACTCCCTTGAAGGTTCGGCTGCTGTCGCCTGCAGCGATTCTAACGCGGTGGTAAGCACATGACATGGTTACTATCGGGTGGAATCCATCCGCCCGTTTCCGCAATTGCTGACGCACACGCGTTGGTGCGCGCGCAGGAATGTGCGCTGGCTCGCCGCCCAGGAAAGGTTGACCAACCCCATACGTGCTGAGATTGATTGAGCAACCTGTCAGATTCTGTCATTCATGGTCTCGGAAAGTGTCATTATCGAAACTACGTGGGCCATACCCCGGACCCGCACGGTACTGGAAAATCGCTGAAAAGAACCGGGTTTGCACCAGAAGGACATCTGCCTTCCGTGACCTGTCCGTGTGGCACGAGGAGTGCGATAGTGTCAGCGAGTTGGTCATCCAACGAAACAGTCCAAGGGAGACGAGGAAAATATCAATGCGGAAACAGAAGGGCTTCTCACTGATCGAGTTACTGATTGTGGTCGCGATCATCCTGATCATCGCTGCCATCGCTATTCCAAACCTATTGCGCGCCCGTATCGCGGCGAATGAATCTTCGGCCGTCGCGTCCGTTCGTACCGTGAACACGGCTGAGGTTGCGTATAACTCTGCGTATCCGACGGTCGGCTTTACCACCACTCTTGGCAACCTGACGGGTACCTGCTCCGGCACCACCGTCCCAACTTCGACTAGCGCGTGCTTGATCGATAGCACACTGGCGGGCGGCACAAAGAGCGGCTATACGTTCCAGCTCGACAACGGCGGCAGCACCTCGACGCCCCAAGGCGCCTACTCGATGGATGGCGGGCCGATTTCGCCAAACCAGACGGGCGTCCGCTACTTCTGCTCCGCGGCCGACGGCGTGGTCCGGTACGGCGCCAGCGTTTTCAGCGCTGGCAGTTGCCAGTCGACTGGATCACCACTGCAGTAAGTTTGAAGTTTGGCAAAGTACCTGGGGGAGGGTACAAGCCGGAAAAAAGCAGAGGAGAAATCCTCTGCTTTTTTTTTGCATTTCCTGGCCGACAGTTACGACACATATCGACATATCGTTGACAAATTTTGACACATATTAACCCGATCTCTGCTTGCACTTCTCGTTCGTGCTTCACTCAGTCAGCAAAACCCCACTTATCGAACTGATATTGGAGAGAAAAATAACGGGCTCGGGTCCTTTGTGCTGCCTTGAATGTGGACGTCGAAATGCACTTATGGTTCAAGATGCCTAATGCCTGGATCGGCGAGATAGATGGCCTTGAATTCGGGCACCGCCGGCAATTGCCAAAACTTGTCAACTTCCAAACTCAAAGTGTCATATCACAAAAAATGCTGTTAGGTTAGCCGACATTTCCTGCCTGAAGGCCATTGGAACCATGGAACTTGGTGCATGCGATCGCACTGACTTCGGTCACGTGGACGTGGCAATCAGAGTGCGACAATCCATACGAGTTGGCTATCCAACAACCAAATGGGAGACGAGGAAACTTTCAATGCGGAAACAGAAGGGCTTTTCACTGATCGAGTTGCTGATTGTGGTTGCGATCATTCTGATCATCGCTGCCATCGCTATTCCAAATCTGCTGCGCGCTCGCATTGCGGCAAACGAGTCGTCGGCAGTTGCGTCGGTTCGTACCATCAACACGGCTGAGGTTGCGTACAATTCGGCGTATCCGACCGTGGGTTTTGCCACAGGCCTGGGCGTTCTAACAGGAACCTGCTCTTCAACTACCACTCCGACATCGACCAGCGCTTGCCTGATCGATTCGCAGTTGGCCTCGGGAAGCAAGAGTGGATATACCTTTAGTCTCAACGCCGGCCCTGACGGCGCTTCTACGCCGCAAGGCACGTACGAAGATGATTCCGGTCCGATTTCGCCAAACCAGTCGGGCGTACGATATTTCTGCTCTGTCTCGGATGGTGTGGTACGTTATGGGGCCAGTGATCTTACAGGGGCTTGTGCCTCTACCGGTTCGCCTCTGCAATAATTGCGGTCGATGGCACAGTACGTCCCTCATGACTGTATCGAAGTTGAAAGGTCGTAGGAGTGCCGGGGTGCCGTGTGCACCCCGGTTTTCTTTGAGTGCAGCTTCTTGGAGACCGAGCGGGACTCACATCACCCGCTACAAGGGCGTTCACAAAGTGGCATTGGAAGTGCACACAAAACTTAGAGCTTAATTAGCTAATCTGGCTGGGGTGCGAGAAACGAATGCGACGGGAGCAGGGCTTTTCCATTCTTGAATTATTGGTGGTGGTGGCGATCCTTCTGATCATCGCTGCACTGGCAATTCCCGCGCTCATTCGGTCGCGTATTTCCGCCGACGAGTCGGGGGCGGCTGCAGACGTTCGTATGTTAAATAGCGCTCAGATCAGTTACATTTCAGCGTATCCATCGGTGGGTTATGCGAGCACTTTGGGAGCGCTAGGCGGCACAGACTGCAATCCGCCGAGTTCGACAAGCGCTTGTTTGGTCGATACCGTGCTCGCGGCGGGGACCAAAAGCGGTTATAGCTTCGTGCTTCCACCCTCGAGTGCGACGGGCAGCCCTGTATCGTCATACCAGTTCATTGCCACCCCGACCCTGTATAACTACACCGGCACCCGTTATTTCTGCTCGTATGCCGACGCGGTGGTTCGTGCAAGCCAGGACTCGATCTCCGCTTGCGATGGCACGGTAGGCCCACTGGATTAGATCGTACCTGCAGTAAGAGCCCTCTGTCGTCAGATTTCTCCTCTTACCTTCGTAACTCTAAACGGAACTCCTGCGTCAATTCTTCTATTCAGCGCTCCTATAATCGGCTCGAGCAGCTTAGCAGTTCTGCAGTTTCGGAAGGGTATGGCCGACGCAGCAATCGAAATCCTAAATATCGAGAAGACCTATCGAACCGGTTTCTGGCGCCGAAAGCCGAAACTGGCTTTGCGTCCTCTTCGCTTAACCATTGAAGAAGGCGAAGTGTTTGGCTTCCTTGGGCCCAATGGCGCAGGCAAGACCACCACGCTCAAACTGCTGATGGGGTTGGTCACGCCAACAGCCGGAAGTGCTCGCATTCTTGGGATGGAAATCAGGGATTCGCGTGTGCGAGCCCAGATCGGGTTTCTGCCCGAGCAACCGTATTTTTATGAGCATTTGACCGCACGCGAGCTACTGACTTACTACGCTCAGCTTTCCGGTGTTCCAGCGAAGGAGCGCTCGTCGCGAGTGACTGCCATGCTGGAGCGTGTTGGGCTCGAGAAATCGGCGGGATTGCAATTGCGTAAGTTCTCCAAAGGCATGTTGCAGCGCGTGGGCCTGGCACAAGCCATATTGCACGATCCGAAGGTTGTCTTCCTGGATGAACCGATGTCAGGACTCGACCCCTTGGGGCGGCGCGAAGTTCGAGAACTGATTCAGCAAATGCAAAGCGAAGGCAAAACCGTCTTTTTCTCTACGCACATACTCTCGGATGCGGAGGCGCTGTGCGATCGCGTCGCTGTCATTCACCAGGGAGAGTTGCGTGGCGTTGGCGCGGTGGCCGAGTTGACGCGGCAATCGCAAGGGAAAGTGGAGATCATCTTTTGCGCCGCCAGTTTGCCTCCTGCTTTAGCGAGCCTTGGAGCGCAGGTGCGGATTAACGGTGAAATGGTCAACGCTGTGGTCCTACAAGAACAACAGGACGCGGCCCTGGAAGCATTGCGGCGAGAGCGCCTGCGACTGATCTCGCTGACACCAGTGCGCAATTCGCTCGAACAATACTATGCGGAAACGCTGGGGCTGCGAGGCAACAGCGCAGGGGCAGGCGCATGAACTCGCGGATTGCATTCGTTGCATTCAACACGTTTCGTGAAGCAGTTCGCGACCGTGTTCTGTACAACCTGGTCGCCTTCGCGCTGCTGATCTCCGGGGCGGCAATTCTGGTCGGTGAGATCTCGATTGAAGTGGAGAGACTCGTCGTCATCAACCTCGGACTGACGGCAGTTTCGATTTTCGGCGTGGTGATTGCGATTTTCATCGGCATCGGCCTGGTCTCTAAAGAAATCGACAAGAAAACGCTCTACACCGTTCTCTCACGGCCGCTAGAGCGCTGGGAATTTGTGGTGGGAAAATTCTTCGGTCTCACGGGAACTCTCGTCGTCAATACGGTGTTCATGGCAGTCGGTGTATTTCTGGCGTTGTTCTATGTGACCCATCACTTTCAAAAGGGCGACTGGTCGGTGCTGGCGGCGCTCTATTTCATCGTGCTTGAGTTCTTCATCGTGTGCGCCCTCGCTTTGTTTTTCTCTTCGTTTTCCACTCCGATCATGTCCGCGCTCTTCACCTTTGCGCTGTTCGTCGTTGGAAGCCTGGCAGACGACCTGCGTGCCTTTGCCAACGCCGGCACAGGAGTAAGCGGCCTGGTACTGCGGGCAGCAGCGTATGCGACACCCAACTTCTCGGCTTTCAACATCATCAATCAGGCTGCGCATGGCGATGGAGTGCCCGGCCGCCTGCTTCTCTATAACACTCTCTACGCCGCGCTCTATTCGGCCATGGCGATCTCCGCCGCAGTACTGATCTTCCAACGCCGCAACCTCAAATGAACCAGTCTGGCAAAGTCAGTTTCATTGCGTCCATTGTGCTCCTGGGCACCATGGCTGGCGCAGTCGCCGTGGTGCTAACAAGCGACCGCCTCGGACTGCAATCGAAGGCCGATGGAACTCTCTACGTCCGATCACCGAAGGCTTTGCGGCGGATGTCGCTTGGGTACTCGGGACTGCTGGCGGAACTCTATTGGACCCGGGCCGTGCAATACTTCGGCTACCAACACCACCTTGGGTCGGGCGATTACCATCTGCTGGCGCCTCTGCTCGAAGTAACCACCGAGCTTGATCCGCGGCTGATTCCGCCTTACCAATTGGGAGCCAACTTTCTGGCGCCCAAACCTCCCAACGGCGCAGGAAAACCCGAGGAGGCACTGCGGCTGCTCCAGTATGGTATCGAGCATAATCTCGATAATTGGCGCCTCTACTACGAACTCGGATTTCTGTACTTCACCGAATTTAAGGACTACGGCAAGGCAGCCGCGGCGTTTGCGGCCGGGGCCAAGCTTCCCAATACCCACAAATTCATGCCGGTGCTGGCAGCGCGCATGGCGCAACATGCCGGCGAGTTCGATACCTCGCGTATGCTCTGGTACACCACTTATCAAAGCTCAGACCGCGAGGACATCCGGCAGAATGCACTGCAACATCTGGTTGCGCTTCGCGTGGATGAAGACGTGACCCACCTCGAAGAAGTCGTCGAAAAGTACCGGCAGGAATTCAGGCATTACCCCTTGAGCATGTCCGATCTGGAGCGAGCGGGCTTTATTCACGGAACTCCGATTGATCCCAATGGAAAGCCATACAGACTCACGGCTGATGGCCGGATCGAAGTGCGCGATCAAGGAATCATGCTCTACGTGACCAAAGGGATTCCAAAAGATGCAAACGTGCCAAAGTTCTGATTCGGCTTTCTTTTTCCCATAGATGGCTGAACGGAATGGCAATCGCGAAACGGCGCTGGGCGGTCGCCACTGGTTTTTCGCTAGGTACAGGCCACTAGCTAGCGAGATCTGACGTTATCATGCCTCCGTGCCTCGAGAATTCTCCCAGCAACTTCGATCCGCCATTGCCAAGTGGTGGCGCGAACAATCGCGAAGCAATGGCACATGTGGCGTGGCTTTCCTGCTGGTGCGTGAGCTGTGGGGATTTCTCCGCGATTCGACCCCGGGGCGGAAGCGCTCACGTTACGGCGATATGGACTATGACTGGGAGCAGCGAGTCGATACTACCGCCGGAAGCGTAGGCTGGCGGGAACGACTGCTTGGACTATTCCATTCACCCTATCAGCCGACCGATCCGACCGAGTTCCGCGAAATGATGAATGCGCTGCCCATCGACTTCCGCGAGTTCACGTTCGTCGATATCGGTTCGGGCAAGGGCCGCACGCTGCTCATGGCGTCGACATATCCCTTCCGCAAAATAGTGGGCGTCGAGGTCCTTCCCGAACTCAACCGCATTGCGCAGGAAAACATCCGGGCGTACAGAAATCCTACGCAGAGATGCCCCTTGATCGAAGCGAACTGCGCCGACGCGTGCGATTTCGAACTCCCCGAGGGGCCGCTTGTGCTCTATCTTTTCAACCCACTCCCTGAGACTGCCCTCCGAGAATTCGTTTCGCACCTTGGGGCGCTGGCATTGTCCCCGTACCCGCTCTGGCTGATCTATCACAACCCGCTGCTTGAGGCGGTCGTCGACTCGTCGTCTGTCTTGATGAAGGTCCGCGCGACGGCGCACTATGCGCTTTACAGGAGCCGCGGGAACGGATGACGCTTTGTGAGCGGAATTGTTGTCGCTCGCGAGAAAAATATGGCCAACAATACTCGACTCGCCGGAGTAACCAACTGCGGTTACTTCGACCCTGTTTATGAGCATCGGCTCGGTACTTAGTTCACTGTCAATGGAGCACTCACACTGCCTAGGCGGCCAGTCAGATTGTCGCGTACCACGAACCGTACCGTATATGTACCGGCGGCAAGTTCCAGAGAATTGTGGAATCCCACGCCTGTTGCTTTAACGCTGGCAAGAGTTTCCGGACGTATGGAACCGTCCATAACCTTGCCGAAAGTGCCGGCGGGCTCATCACTCTTGAACGCGACAGCGTCAAACTCCAGATCGAAACGATTGTTGCGAGCCTCGTCAATGAAAATCGATCCGCCGGCAACATGAATATTAAAGTCGACTTTCCGCTTGTCCCCTTCCGGTGCAGTGCCCGTCCACTTCACTGAGATTGGCAGCCCGGTGCTATCAAAGGGCGAAGCGATCGCAGATTCCACGTCGAGTTTCCGGCTCGCTTGCGGATTCGTCGTGGCATTCGTGACAAAGAAACCCGCCCTCGCCCTTGCCTCGACGCCCGATTTTTTTGTCTTGACCTTCAGGTGTCGCCAGCCAGCCTTTGTATTTTGGGTGTTCAGGTAGTACGTCAGGGCGTAGTATTCCGCGGAATCTTGCGCCGCGCGTTGAAATCCTCCTGCCACGTCGTTGCTGTTGTAAAACGCGCGGCCGCCGGTCATTTCCGCTAAGTCGCGCAGGGTGTCGAGAGTCGAGTTCTGAAGCCAACTGCGCGCGCTTGTGGCCCGCGCGAAGGCAGGTCCGGTAAGCTGACCGTGATATGTGGCGTCGCCAGCGGGTGATGTACTGACCAGTCCGCGGACATCTACCGGATAGACAGAAACCTCGGCGTCTGCCAGAGCCTTCATCGTCCTTTCATACAGTAGCGACAAGTAACCGCCCGGGACGGCCGAATAGGAATCCAGAATCAACGGAAAGCCACCGGTCGCCCAGATTAAGGCTTTGCGGCCGGGGATTCCCGACAGCGAAGACGCGATGTCAAGGAATGCATGCATGGTGATTTCAATGGCACGGTTCTGTTGCATGCGAATGATGGTGGCGTCGCCGTTGAGAACGAATTGCTGCAACTGGAGCGTCGTGGAGCTCAAGTTGCCTTCCATTCCGGCGGTCGCAATCGCTGCTGCCGTAGTGTCAGACACGCCCGAGAAATCACCGGTTGCAGCCGCTGCCTGCGAGTCGATATCCACACCCTGAAGAGCAGGGAGTTCCCCCGTGACTCTCTTCAGTGCAGAGATCAGGACGGCAGGGTCCGAGGTCAATCCATGAATTACCTTCATACCTTTTCCGTTGATCTGCACAAGACCAACAGGTTGTGAGGCATCCATGTGTTCGGCAAGATACTTCACAAGTTGCTTGCGCCCATAAGCTTGGTCCAAGAAAGGTGTATTCACCGTATCCAAGGCAACTACAACAGCGGAGTGAGCCTTGTTGATTTCCGGGTTGATATTGGTAAACTCTCCGTCCTTCGAGGAAGCCGGCCTCAAACGATCGTGGCTCGCGCTCACTTCCTCGCAACTGTTGATCTTCTGCTCCTGGCCATTTTCAAAAATCTGAAAGTCTTCGCGAGTCAAGCCGCGCACATGATTCCCGGACTTGTCAGTGACGATCACTGGAACTTGCACAAGGATGGTCTCAGAACGAAACTCAACGGGAGATTCGTCTTCCGCGTGATGGCCAGAGGCACCTGAAGAAGTTGACGGCGGAGCAGTGGACGTCACACCATAGCGAGCGCCAGGATCGGGTACTGTTTTGGGGGCGCTGGGAGCTCCACCGGTTCGGCGCTGCGCCAATAAAGAGGCAGAACCTATGACGAGGAACAAGAGAATAAGAGCATGAAGGGCTTTGCGCATAGGCCACTCCGGGTTCACCGCAGATTATAGCCCCCTTTTTCTGTTTTGTTGCTTAGCGCCTGGCGGAGCATAATCGATCGCAACGCCCATGGATCCACAGATCACAAGTCGAGCACCACAGGCTGGAAATTCACAAGTCAAAAGGGGGAACATGCGCGGAATTTTAGTCATTGCATTTCTGTCGCTCGGCATTCTGTCTCTTTGCATTCTCTCGACTAACGCAGCATCGCCGTTAGCGGTTGCCGAGAACGTTGCCCAGGACAAGCCGACCAGCCTTTCGGACGCGCGCGCCGCCGTTGAAGCCAATATAAAGACTGCGACGGGGAAAGCATTTGACGAACAGTTCGGCAACGACTTCCTGGCAAATCATTTAGCGCCTTTGCGTCAGTGCAAGCCAAGATCCAGCGACGACCTGCGCAGCTTTTGGATTCTGGTAAAACTCGATAAGGACGGCACGGCGCGCGAAATTCTGTTCTATCCGGAAACCAAGCTTGGACTATGTGCCCACGACGGGCTGATTCGGGGGAAATTTGTGGCCCCGCCCCGAGATGGCTATTGGGTCAGCGTCTACATGAAAGTCGGGCATTAGCGACTCGGAATCATGCAGCACACCTGTTCCGTTTCATTTGCGTTTGACTTCCCTTTCGTCGGTAGTGGTGCGGTTTGCCCAAACTTAGTTGGTGGGGGCCGGCGAGTCGCCGGCGCTACCGAACGCGACGATGCTGCGCACTATGCCGCGGTAAAATTTAGCCGAGGGCTTCTCATTTTGAAAAATTGCTGGCTGCGCTGCGTGGTGGTTGCGGCACTGGTGTGGACGTTGACCGCGACTAGTTCCGGTACTATGGCCGCTTCCCTGTCCGCTCAGGAAGCACGCGAGCAAAAGGTCGATCCGCCGACTGCGCAACCATCTCTCCCAGTGGCAGCGGCTCCGCAGCCATTCAACGTCCACCAGCTTGCCCGGGCGGTTGATGACCACTACAACCACCTCCGGAGCCTGGAAGCCGACTTCACGGAAATCTATCGCGGGGAGGGGGCGGAACGGCAGGAATCAGGCACATTGTGGCTCAAAAAGCCGCGCAAGATGAGGTGGGAATATCGTTCTCCAAGAGCCAAGCTGTTTATCAGCGACGGCCAGAGTGTGTGGTTTTATATGCCTGCGGAAAAGCAAGTAAGAAAGTCGGACCTGCACGCGCTCGACGACGTGCGGTCACCGATTGCCTTCTTGCTTGGCAAGACCAAGCTAGAGAAGGAATTACAAGGGCTCTCTAAAGCGGTAGATCAAACGCCCCAGAATGCAGGCGACACGGTGTTGAGGGGCGTGCCACGCGGGAAAAGCGAGATCAGCGAAGTGCAACTGGAGATCACTCCGGCACATCAGATCGCGCGAATTGTACTGATTTCTCCGGACGGCGGATCGACCGAGTTCGACTTCACGGGCTGGAAGGAAAATGTGGAGTTGACCGACAGTCAGTTCCACTTTTCGGCTCCGCCGGGAGTGGAAGTGCTCGAAGGCGCCTTTGGGCCGTAGCAGCGCTGGTTACCTGCGTGCCTGTTTCGCCATGCACGTACGTAAGCGCTTTGGAGACAGCGTGTTACACTTTGTAAAAGAGTCAGAAACCGGGTCCTGATAGTCCAACGATTCGTTAATGCCAGAGTTCCTTGTCAAAGTCGCAGACGAGCAAGGCCACATGCGCCAGCAGGTGGAGCATGGGTACTCGGAAGCGGAGATCCACGACCGTTTCACGCAGCAGGGCTACCTCGTCTATTGGATCAAGCCCCGAACCATTCTTAGCGGCGGGACCGCCAAGTTTGGCAGGCGCGGCAAGGTCAAGCAGGCGACTTTCCTCATTTTCAATCAACAGTTTCTCACCCTCATCAAAGCTGGGCTGCCGATTCTGACGTCGCTGGACTTGCTGATCAAGCGTCAGCGCGACAAGGCGCTTCATAAGCACCTGGAAAATGTCCGCGACCGGGTGAAAGGCGGAGAACTGCTGTCCGATGCTTTTGCGGCGCAGCAGATCTTTCCCAAGATGTATACGACGACGCTAATGGCGGGCGAGAAAAGCGGCAATATTGAAGAGGTCATGGGCCGCTACATCGCGTATCAGCGCATGGTGCAGACCTTCCGTAAAAAACTGGTGGTCTCGCTCGTTTATCCGGCGCTGCTGGTTACGGTCGTGACGTTCATGCTGGCGTTCTTGATCACGTACGTCGTACCGAAGTTTGCCGACCTGTTCGAAAACATGGGAGCGCAATTGCCGGCCATGACCGTTTTCATGCTGGCCGTAGGACTTCACGCCCAGAAATATGCGTGGGCCGTGATCCTCGTGCTGATTGTGACCATATTTGGGGCGTGGCGCTGGAAACAAACCGACCATGGAGCCGAGACCATCGACAAAATCCTGCTCGCGCTGCCGCTGATTGGTGAAATCCGCATGAAGTATCAGGTGGCAAACTTTTCTCGGATTCTAGCGACGCTGCTGCAAGGAGGCCTGCCTCTGGTGCCGGCCATGGAGACGGCTGGCGCTTCGTTGAGCAGCCGCCAGATGCTGAACGGAATTATGACCGCATCCGCCCGCGTGCGCGAAGGCCAGCAACTGGCGCAGAGCCTGGAAGACCAAAAGCTGTTCCCAGACCTGGCGGTGGAAATGCTCGAGGTGGGCGAGTCGACGGGCGCGTTGCCGGCCATGCTCGGCTCAGTGGCGGAATTTTATGAAGAAGATGTTCAAACGGCTCTGGGCACGGCCATGGCACTGATCGAGCCGTTGATTCTGATCGTGATGGCGGTGATCGTTGGCGGCATTCTGATTTCGTTGTACATGCCGATCTTCACCCTGGGAGCAAACGTTCACTAACGGACACTAACGCGCATTGGCTGCGGGGCTTATTCCGTCACGGCGCGAAACGAGTCGCGGAAACAGCGGCTCACTCAGCAGATCTGCAAGCAGATTGGAACTGGAATGGCGGACAAGAAGACAGTGGTTGTGAATCCGGGCAACGGCGGCAAGAGTGTGCCGGAAGCGGTCCCGATAGTCGTCGATGAAGTGGAGAAGGCGAAAGACATTGCACGCCGGTATCGTTGCGAGTTTATCGACCTCACCGACTTCCAACTGCATCACGATCTGTTCGAAAAAATTCCCGTCCACCTGATGTTCCGCTATGAATTCGTTCCGCTCGATGAGACCGCGGACGGACAACTGGTCATTGCCATCGCCAATCCCAGCCAGCTGATGATGATCGACGAAATCAGCCTGCTGCTGGGCAAGCGGCTCGTCACCAAGGTTTCCACCAAGAAGCAGATCTCCGACATCCTGCAGAAGACCGAACAGTCCAAACGCGTGCTCGAAGACGCCAGCGAAGGATTCACGCTTGACGTTATCCGCGAGGACGAAGCCGGCAACGACGAAACCATCTCCATCGACAAGCTGACGGCGACTGCGGGCGCGGACATGAGCCCGATCATCCGCCTGGTGGATACCACGCTGTTTACCGCCCTGCAGCGGCGTGCCAGCGATATTCACATCGAGACGCGCGATGATTCCGTGGTCATCAAGTTTCGCATTGACGGCGTGCTGACCAACGCCATGGCGCCCATCGGCAAGGAGCACCACTCCACCATTATTTCTCGTATCAAGGTCATGAGCGAACTCGATATTTCCGAGCGCCGCGTGCCGCAGGACGGACGTTTCCGCGTGAAGTACAACGGACGAGCGATCGACTTCCGCGTTTCCATCATGCCCTCCATTCACGGCGAAGATGCTGTGCTCCGCGTACTCGACAAGGAGTCGATGAGCGAGAAGTTCAAGAAGCTCTCCCTCGACGTCGTCGGGTTCGACGAAGTTGACTTGAAGCGCTTCCGGCGCTACATCAAGGAGCCCTACGGCATGGTGCTGGTCACCGGGCCGACGGGCAGCGGCAAGACCACCACGCTCTATGCCGCAGTCAGTGAGATCAAGAGCGACGAAGACAAGATCATCACCATCGAAGATCCGGTCGAGTATCAGATTCGCGGCATCACCCAGATTCCGGTCAACGAGAAAAAAGGGTTGACCTTTGCCCGAGGTCTGCGCTCGATTCTGCGTCATGATCCCGACAAGATCATGGTGGGCGAAATCCGCGACAATGAAACGGCGCAGATCGCCATCCAATCCGCACTTACGGGCCACTTGGTGTTCACCACCGTCCACGCCAACAACGTGGTCGATGTGCTCGGGCGCTTCCTCAACATGGGAGTCGAGGCCTATAACTTTGTCTCCGCCCTGAACTGCATTCTGGCGCAGCGGCTGGTGCGCCTTATTTGCGAATCGTGCCGTACCGCGGTGCATTACCCGCCCGAGATTTTGGAGACGAGCGGATTGGATCCGCGCCAGTGGTCACAGCTTTCGCTTTATGAGGGGCAGGGCTGCATCGAATGCGCGGGCACGGGATTTCGCGGCCGAACCGCAATCCATGAACTGCTGGAGTTGACCGACCGAATTCGCGAACTGATTCTCGAGAAGAAGCCCACCTCGGAAATTCGGCGGGCGGCCCGCGAAGAGGGCATGCGTTTTCTGCGCGAATCGGCGCTCGACAAGGTTCGACTTGGCCTTACCACGCTCAAGGAAATCAATAAGGTCACGTTTATCGAGTCCATGCGCTGAGGCCGCGTTTCGCGTTTGCTAGTCACGACAGCAGGTCACACTGGCGGGTCACGGCGGAAGGTCACCACAAAGGAACCTGCTGAAGCAACACGGGAAGGGCCCTCCGCGATAACATCAGAGCGAACCCCCAAGTGAGAACAGAGAGATGAGTAGTTTCACAAAAGGTGCGCGCCGTCCACAGCTAGCCTGTGAGATCGCGGCAGACCACGTATTGGCGGGACGAGGATCCGATCACGGCCGCATGGTTGAGGTGTCGGCGGTCCGCGAATTGGCGACGGGCGCCGTGGTTCCCGATCTGATGGAGCCCAACCTGCGCGGCGGCTCGGCGCTGAAAGAAGCTATCGAAAGCGCACTTGGCAGTGTGGGGGCGCGCTCCCACGACGTGATTGCCGTTTTACCCGACAGTACGGCGCGCGTCGTGTTGCTGGATTTCGAGACTCTGCCGGCGCAGCCAGCCGAAGCCGAAGCCGTGGTGCGCTTTCGGCTCAAGAAATCGCTGCCCTTCGATCCCGAGGAAGCACGCATCTCTTACCATTCACAGTCGACGCCGAAAGGGCTCCAGGTGGTGGCGGCAGTAGTTTTAAAAAGCGTGCTCGCGGAATATGAAGCGGCCTTTCGTGACGCGGGCTACAGTCCTGGTGTGGTAGTTCCCTCCATGGTGGCAGCGCTCGGAGCGGCTGATGCCGACCGTCCTACCCTCATCGTCAAAGTAGATGCACGCACGATTGGGATCGCCATCCTCGACCAGGAACAGCTGCTTCTGATCCGGACGCTCGAAAATATTCACGGCATGACGATTACTGGAGAACAACTGGCGGAGGATATTTACCCATCGGTCGTTTTCTTTCAGGATACTTACAATTTGAATATCGAGCGCATCTACGTGGCCGGCCTGCCGGATACCGAGGCCGCATCGAGCGCGCTGAAAAGCCAGTCGGGCGCGCAGGTTGAGGAGCTGATCACGGCATCTCAGATCGGTTCAACGACCGGCGCGGTGCCACGCTGGCGCATGGCGGGCGTGGTTGGGGCACTGATCTCCTGAGAGAATGATTTCCTGAGAGCGTAATTTCTTGAGGAGCATGATCTCCTGAGTACGGACTATGAACTGTTGATATGCGGCTGAACATCAATCTCGCCACAAGCCCCTACGAAGACGCGCGCGAATTTTGGGTGCGCTGGGGATCCGCCGTGGCCGTGCTCGCTCTGGTCACAGTGGCGCTGCTTGGCTGGACCACGCGCTCCTGGATATTGGCCAAACGCGACCGCCACAATATCGCCGAACTCCGGCAGCTGATTTCTTCGCGCGACCAGGAGAGGATCCAAGCCCAGGCCTATCTGGCGATGCCCGTGAACCACAGTACGCGCGAGCAGTCGCAATTCCTGAACGGGTTGATCCACCGGAAATCGTTCTCCTGGACTTTGGTATTCGAAGACCTGGAACAGGTCATGCCTCCGAATCTCCACGTTGTGTCGTTGCGCCCGGAATTTAACGAGCAGAATGAGATGCAACTGGCCATGAGAGTACTCGGAGAGAATCGCTTGGCGGCAGTAGACCTGGTTCATCGCATGGAAGGCTCGGCACGATTTCGTAATGCACAACTTGTGGCGGAGAGCGAAACTAATGAGAGCGGCGGAGGCGTGATTGCCACAGTCGTCGCCACCTACATTCCACAAGAGGCGAATTCAACAGAGACCAAGCAACAAGAAGCGACGCCAGCAGAGGCCAAGCCCCAAGACGCGAAGCAGCAAAACGCAAAACCATCAGAGTCCAAGCCACTAGGCGCAAAACCGCAAGGGGTGAAGCCACAAAAGTCGAAACCACAAGGTGCGAAAGGGAGCGGAAAGTAAATGCCGGACTTGCGCAACACGCGCCGCAAACTGAGGATAGCCATCATCGCCATGGCCATCGTCGATTTGGCCGGGATCGGAATTCTGGTTTCACCGCTGGTGGGCTCTGCACAATCTCGCCAGGCCCAACTCAATCAGCTTTTCGCCGACTACCGTATAAAGACCAAAGAGGTGGAACCGCTGCGCGGCATGGACAAGAAAATTGTCCTCGCTAAGGACGAGATTGGCGATTTCTACAAAGAGCGGTTTGCGGAAAAGGACTCCGAACTCACGACCGAACTCGGGAAGCTGGCCAGCGAAAATGGCATCCATATCCTGCAGGCCAAATACAAAGAAGAAGACCCGGAAGCCAGCGGCATAGTACCGGTGGAGATCGAAGGCAGCTTTGCCGGAGATTACCTGCAGTTGGTGCGATTCATCAATACGGTAGAACGGTCGAAGATGTTTTTCACCGTCGACGGAGTGGATCTCGCCGGTGAAAGCAAGGGCCCGGTCCATCTGCAAATCCTCTTGCATAGTTATTTGCGGGGCGCCTAAGTGAAGGTTGGAACCGAGAATCGGAAGCAACTGATCGCCCTCGGGGTGCTGGGCGGACTCGCGCTCTTGTCGATGATCTACAATTTCTGGCCTTCATCGACCACGGAGACAGCGTCGACGCCGGCACAGGTGGCCCCTGCCAGCCCACAACATCCACCAACGCGGCGCACGGCATCGGGCAAGGTCGTGACGATCACCGAACCTCGGCTCGATCCCACGCTCGACTTGAATCTGCTGGCGCAAAGTGAGGACATCAAATACGCAGGCAATGGCAGAAATATTTTCGTTGCGGGCTCGGTTGCGACCATAGAAAAGCCAAAGGGACGCGGGGTGACCGACAACGAGGAGCAGCAGGCTTCGATTCGCGTGCCGCCCCCCATTCCGCCGCCGCCGCCGATCAATTTGAAGTTTTTCGGCTTCGCCAACAAGCCGGGCGAAGCCAAACGGGTTTTCCTGGTGCAGGGTGAGGACGTCTTCATTGCCGGCGAGGGAGACATTGTCGACCGCCGTTATCGCGTGGTTCACATCACGAATACGGCCGTAGAGATGGAAGATGTACTGAACAACAATAAGCAGAGCATTCCCTTAACCCAAGGATGACGACCCAGATTTCCCACCGATATCTCTCTGTTTCAAGCAAGAACGCCCTCCTCGAGCGTTCTATTCAGGGTCACTTTTTGCTTGACGTAAGAAGGGCGACCTCGAACAATTAGAGATGAAGCGTTAACGACATTCAAACGGCTTGCTCAGGGGCGAAAACAAGCTAAGTTGTTTTGATTCAATATTTTGAGTGGAATACATTCAGTAAGTTATTGATTCTAAAAGATCGAACCCTGATGCGAGCTTAGTTAAAGCTTTTGTTTTCAAGATTATACGTGTAACTTATTACGGCTCAAGATTTTAGCAGGAAATTCCCCGTAACTCCCTGATTCGAAAAGATCGCACAGGGGGAGGGGGCAGGTTCTCCTGAAAGCTCGGTCGTTTGATTGCCAGATTCTTAGGCCTGTGAAGATCCGAACTAGCAAACCGAATGCTTCCGAGCGTGGTTATCTTCTGATCACGCTGATGCTGGTGTTTGCCCTGATGGCGGTCGAGCTGCTTGCGGTTCTGCCGAGCATCAAGCAGGAGGTCCAGCGCGACCGAGAAATAGAACTGCAGCATCGCGGCACCATGTACATGCGGGCGATCCAGCACTTCCACAAAAAAATGGGCACCTACCCTACCAGTCTGGAGCAACTGGAAAACAGCAATCACGTTCGCTTTCTCCGCAAGCGCTACAAGGATCCCATGAGCTGGGATAAGGAGACTCATAAGGAGAAAGACTTCAAGCTGTTGCACGTGCAAGACGTGATGCTGGGCAATGGCCCGACGCTCGGAGGACAACCCGGATTGGGGGGACAACCAGGCCTTGGGGGACAACCCGGCTTGGGAGGACAACCCGGCTTGCAAAATCAGAGTGCGAACGCGGCCACGGGCGCAAGCGCCGATTCTTCTGACCAGAACGGGCAAGGAACGTCTGGTTCGGATTCCGGCTCTACCGGCACGACCGGTACTCCTTCAGGCAACACGCCGGGCGGGACGAATCCGACTGGCCCTGGAGGACCCGGCAGTCCCGGCAGCCCCTCGACTTCCGGCGGTCCCAATGGACAAACGTTTGGTGGCGGCGCAATCGTTGGTGTCGCAAGCACAGACAAAAAACACAAATCGATTCTCGAGTTCAACAAGAAGAACCATTACACCGACTGGTACTTCATCTATGACCCTTCTTCCGACACTGGCAAGCTGCTGGTAGGGCCGTGGCAACCACTGACCATCGCAAGTGGCGGCATTGGTCAGCCAATCGGGACGGGCCCTGCGGGCACCCAACCCGGGACCGGCCAGTCCGGCTTTGGCGGCCAGTCCGGATTTGGTGGTCAATCTGGATTTGGGGGCCAGTCCGGCTTCGGTCAGTCCGGTTCCGGTGGGCAATCCGGATCAGGTCAGACAAACTCGAATCAGCAGAATTCTCCCCAGCAATAAGCATCCCGAGGGTTATAGTGCAGCGGGCGGCCCACTCCGGTCGAGTCTCTCTAAGGCCAAAATGAAAAGGCCCCGTTGCAAGCGGGGCTCGGAAATTAGATCTCGAAAAACCTACACGTTGAAGGACGACCCGCACCCGCAGGTGCTCTTCACATTGGGATTCTCAAACTTGAATCCGGCGCCTTCCAGAGTCTCGACATAGTCCACGTGCGCGCCGCCCAGATACATCAGCGAGGTGGCATCCACATACACCTTAAGGCCGTCGAAATCGAAAACCTTGTCCATCATGCCAGCTCCCGTCTCAAAAGCCATCGAATACTGAAAGCCGGAGCACCCGCCGCCGACCACCGAAAGCCGCAGTCCCGCCGGAACAGGGTTCTGTTGCGCCATGATTTCCTTGACCTTGGCGACTGCATTGGGGGTCAGCAGAGGGCCAGTGGTCTTGGGCTGCGTCACTGGCGTGGTGGTCGTTCCCGGTGTTGTCGTCGTTGCCATCTCTCAAATCTCCTTTGTTGCCCGATTATATCAATGGCCGGGCGGGGCTGGCGAGCACTATTCCGCTCGCCAGAACCACTATTACCTGTACCCCTTTAGATGCGAAGCAAAATCTAAAGTCGCACGCGTTTGCGAACAGGGCTATAATCGTGCCCTGTAACGGCTTTGTCCCGAACCGCCGGACGGCATGAGAACCGTTGTGGCAGCCAACGGCAACATCGGGAGTAGGGCCAAATTCAACTCCGAGGTGGCATATGTCGCCTATGTATTTGCTGCTGGTTGCATGGGGTATTCTGACCGGAATCCTGGTCATTTTGTTGATCTATAAAAGCACTCTCACGATCCACGAAGACGATTCGCTCATGCTGAATGAGACCGAATCCCAAATGCAAAGAGACCAGAAGGAAGTCCTCGCTAAAATGCGGAAGATCGCTCCCATGATCAAGGTCCTCGGAGTGCTTTCAGGGCTCATGATTCTCGTTATTGCCGGCCTGTTCATCTACCAGGGTCTGAATATGGCGTCAACGCCGCAGTAGACGGCAGCGCGGGCCGGAACATTTTTCCGGCTAATGGCCCGCGCTCGCATGATCGTCTGCAAGACGTCTGGTCTTCTATTCGCTGTATGATCCAAACATGAACACTGCCGCCTCGATTGCGATCGTCGGCGGCGGGCCTGCGGGCGCGCTCGCAGGAAGTTTACTGGCCGCTGCCGGTCGGCCAGTGCACATCTTCGATGAGAAGCTGGCATGGGAAAAACCCTGCGGCGGCGGGCTGACACATAAAGCTCTCCAGCAATTTCCATTCCTGGCCGAAGCCAGAAGCGAGCACAGGGATGTGGAAGAGTGTGAACTCATAAGCCCTGCCGGTCAGCGGGTCCGCTTTCGTTTACAACACCCCGTCGCAATTTTTTCCCGGCTTGCACTTAACGGCTTGCTGCTGGAACGTGCACGCGCCGCGAGCGCGCACATCCATCGCGAACGCGTTACAAGAATTGAAGGGAGCGCCGGGAATTGGGCGCTGAAAACGCCGCAAGGCCACTATCAGGCGTCGTATTTGCTGCTGGCGGCGGGAGCGCGAAATCCTTTTCGCGGACAGTTTACCGCTCCCTTCAGTCCCGACGATCTGCTCGTCACCGCGGGCTACTACCTTCCCATTTCCTCGCCGCAGATGCAGGTACAATTCCTGAGCGATATCAGCGGCTATATATGGATATTCCCTCGCCTCGACCACGTCTCCGCCGGAATTGCGGGCAAGATGGGTGAGACTACCACTCGCAATTTACGTCAAAAGCTGGAGAAGTGGCTGGCGCAAAATGCTTTTTCCTTCGAAGGCACAGCCTTCTTTTCGCACATCATTCCCTGCTTGCGTACGGAAAGCCTGGACTCGCTCGCAGTCTCGGGCGACGGATGGGCGCTGGTTGGCGATAGTGCCGGACTGGTCGACCCGATTACAGGCGAAGGCCTTTACTATGCTCTTCGGTCAGCGCAATTGTGCGCGGAGGGCCTGCTGGCGAATCGCCCGCAGGCATACCGGGCCGCGCTCGAAGAGGAAATCTTGCCGGAGCTTCGGCTGGCCGCGCGTGTCTCGCAGCGTTTTTACAAAGGCCGTGTTTTCAATGAGAGCGTGCCCGAGTTGATGATCAAACTCACAGCCCAGAGTCCAAAATTCGGCAAACTCATGAGCGATCTTTTCGCCGGCATCCAGGGGTACCGCGATCTCAAGACCCGGCTGTACCGGATTCTGCCTACGGTGATGGCTGAGGGGCTGGCGTCAACGCTTTTCCGTCCATGGGAAACGGGCGCGCTGACCACCAGTCCATTCGCAGAGTAGCTGGCAAGGCAGGCTGGAAATCACGCTCCGGCCCAGGCCGCGTCTACGCCATTAAGCGGCCTTCACCTGCAGGGCATTTATGTCGTCGAGCAAAACCCGCTCGTGTCCATCGGGATTGACCTTCTCATAGACCTTGCGAATGATGCCCCTGGGATCAACGACAAACGTGGTGCGGTCCCAGAATTTCATTCCTTTCCATTCTGACTGGCCAATTTCAAGCGCCTTCATCAGCGACGCGTCTGGGTCGGAAAGCAAGTCTATCTTGAAGGCAAACTTATGATGGAAGTTCTTGTGCGAGGCGACATCGTCCGCACTCACACCAATAACCTTTATGCCAGCAGCGTCAAAGTCGGCCTTGCTGGCCGTGAATGACCGGGCTTGCGTGGTGCATCCTGGTGTATCGTCCTTCGGGTAAAAATACATGACCAGCCAATGTCCAGCGAAATCGCTCAAATTGGTGATCTTGCCGTCCTGGTTGGGAAGCGAAAAATTCGGGAAGGGATTTCCAGCAGAAAGCATATACACGAATCCTTTCGTGATTCAATTTGACTTAGTCGGATACCAGACACCTTGCGGTCACTTACCGCGGTTAGCCATTCGCGCCGAGAACGACTCCGGCAGGCGGGCCTGCGGGCAACCGAGAGCGCGAAGCTGTGATTGTTATGCGGCCTGCATCTTCTTCATTCGTTCTTTCATTTCCTCGGGTGATACCTCCTCAATGTGGGTTGCGATGCCCCAGTAATGTCCGAACGGATCCTGCAAAAAGCCACTTCGATCTCCGTAGAATTGGTCTTGTACCGGCTTCAAAATCTTTGCGCCCGCAGCGGTTGCCTTCTCTACTACAGCGTCCACATCCGGAAGATACAAATACAGGCTCACGGGGCTGTTGCCGATCGTTGTGGCGCTCCGCGCGCCCTGGGTCATGTCCGGACTTTCATCCGCTAACATGATGCGCGAGTCGCCAATTTGCAACTCGGCATGCATGACGCGGCCTCCGGGGCCGTCCATGCGCACCTCGACCTTCGCCCCGAAAACGTTTTTGTAATATTCAATCGCCTGGGCGGCGCCCTTGACGATCAGATACGGCGTCACAGTGTGATATTCCTTGGGTTTGTATGCCACATTGCTCATGGTGATTTCTCCTTCAGAGGGATGGTTGAAGGTTACGTTCGTTGAAGGTTAGATGCGCTTAACGTCTGGGCCCCACGGCCCAGTTGCACTCTTCCCATGAAACCACAAGTCGACGGCGCGAACAAGTCGGGGAGTAACGGTAGGCTTCCGCGTCAGATCCCGCCACTACTGCAACTTCGCATACTCCGCCTGGGTTTGCTTGACCACTGGCAGGTCAGGATCGGCATCTTTCCAGAACGCCAGCAGATCCTGATATGTGGATTTCGCTTTCGCCGAGTCGCCCTCAAGCACATACGCCCGCGCCAGTCCAAGCCGCGCGAATGGCATCAAAACATCCCCGGGCGCGTAATAGTTAAGTCCCAAAACCCGCTGGAACTCGCCCGCTGCCTCGCTCGCCCGCCCCGCTTTCAGGTAGGCCAGTCCGCGAAGATAGATCGTGCCCGTCCGGGTTTTGCCAGCCGCATGCACCAGCGTGTCATCACGGCGCTTGGCCGCCGCCTCATTCACCAGTTCGAGCGCTTTCGTATTTTCGCCCTCCAGCGCCAGAATGTGGGCCACGTACATCTCAACGTTGCAGCTTCCCGTACTCGGCTTTCGCCTCTTTTAGAACGAGTATGTCGGCGTCGGCATCTTTCCAGAGCTTGAAAAAATCCTGATAGGCCACTTTGGCTTTGGCCGTCTGCCCGGCAATGGCGGAGGCGCGCGCAATCTCGAGGTGAACCAAGGCGCCGGTCACGAAGTTTTGCACGATGCCGGGATGGTCCAATAATTTCTGAAACTCGGCGGCCGCCGCATTGCCGTCCCGCGCCACCAGATAAGCCTTCCCGCGAATGTACGCCGGATAGAGGTAGTTAACAGTAGAGTTGGCTAGACCCAGTTCGACGGGGGCAGCCGCTTGCAGATCGTCAATGGCTTGCGACGAATCCGAATTATGTAATGCAATCGCGGCATCTATCGTCGGTAGCCAGTAAAGTTTCAACAGTGTATGCAGTGGATTGGCCCTCTGCAGGTCCTCGGCCAGCAATTTCGCCTGCGACGCATCGCCCAGTTCCGCCAGCGCAAGCGCCGCAATGACCATCACGTCCCGGCCCCGCGAAAGCTCGAGCGCCGCTGCTACGCCACGCCTTGCTTCCGTGGTGTTGCCTAGTTCCGCCTCGCGCAGCGCGGCGTCTGCCTCCCATAGCGCCGCGGTTTCTTTGGAATCGGCCCGCACCGCCGAGTCTATTGCCCGCCGCGAAAACTCGCGCGCCTTGTTCAGCCGTCCGTAATAGGCCTCTGTGTCAGACTGCATCGAGAGCATCACATCTTCTACTCCCGGCTTTCCCGTCGCCCAATCCACTTGCTGTTTCATCTGCGCGCCATCGCCACGAAAAAAGGCAATCAAATATAAAGTCTGGCGCAGATCGGAGCCATCCAACTTGCGGGCAAGCGCCTGGTCAATGACCGCGGCCGCATCTTCCACTCGTCCCAGGTTCAAATACGCACCGCCAAGATCCGCGTAGACAAGAACATCGTCCGGCGCCAGGCGCAACGCCTCCTTATATTCGGCTACGGCTTTGTCATACTCGCCCATGAAACTGTAATTGACTCCGAGGTTCAAGTGCGGGTACGGACTTCTCGGGTAATTCGTGCTCCACATTTCGTAAATCTGAGTTTCTTTGTCCAACTCTCCCGTGGCATTGAAATAGTTCGAAGAAATTACGAATTTCTCTAGTTCGCTTACTCGATCCCGCAATGCATAGGCCTTGGCCGCATACTCGAGCGCCGGGGTCGATTGATGCAGGTTGGAGTAAGTCACTGACAGCATCGAGTAAGCCTCAGGAAAATTCGGATCGAGCTCCAGCGCTTTCTTGAAAAACGGAATGCTCGGTGCGTCGCCCTGAGCCTTCCGCACCCACATCCCCATGCTGAGCGCTTTCAGCGCGTCGAGTGACGACGTGGTGGCTTCGAGCGGCACGTCAAATTTCTCCACCGATGCCAGCGACTCTCCCAGTTTGTTGCGCAGGGTGGAACATGCCCGTCCAAGCGCCCGAAGCACATCTTCTTTAATTGCGGCTTCGGCCTGCTCGCGAACAATATCGTCGCCCGTCGAGCATGCAACTGCATTCAGATCGATTAAATAATGATTGCCGAGACTGGAAATCGCCCCGCCGATTACGGCCTTGCCCCCGGCGCGCAGGCAGAGTTCGCGGCCAATTCCCATCGTGATGCGCTGGTCCGCGGGACGCCCCATCAATTGCAGCGTGTCGCTGACTTTCCTGTCGGAGATGATATTCAGAAAGGGCGACTGTCCCAGTTGGATCGCGAGAGCGTGCTTCAGCGCGTCGTCGAAAACAGCATCGCCGGTATTGTTGTCGAAGTCGGCCAGAACGATCGTGTCCTGCTCGGTGAGCGGCTTGCTATGGCGCGAGTGATAATAGAATCCACCTGACACCAGCGCCGCAACGATCACAATTCCCGCGACAACGATTGCAGCAAGGCTCATCCGGCGTTGGCGAACGGCTGCACCCAAGGTTGGCCAACGCGCTCCCGTAGTACTCGAACCCACTGCCGCCGCGTGTCCACTCTCCGAGTCGCGCTTTAGCCGTTGCAGTTCGGCCCGCATTTCCGAGGCATGCTGATAGCGTAATTCCGGATCTTTTTCGAGTGCGCGGCCGATGATTCGCTCCAACTCAACGGGCAACTCGGGATTAATCCGCAGCGGCGACGGGGGCGTTCGATTCAGAATCGCCTCAAACACTACACCTGAACTTTCTCCGCGAAACGGCAACGTGCAGGTCGCCATCTCATAAAGAACCGTGCCAAACGAAAACAGATCAGAACGCGAATCCAGTTCCCTGGCCCGCACCTGCTCGGGCGACATGTAAGGGATTGTCCCCACAGCCGAACCCGGGCCCGTCAAATCCTCATCCGTGCTTGCTGTTGGTTGCGTCAGCGCGTTAGGATCGGCTGCACTGCGGAAGCCTGGAGCAATTTTGGCAAGGCCGAAATCCAGAATCTTTGCATGACCCCGTTCGGTCACAAAGATGTTGGCCGGCTTGATGTCGCGATGGACTATGCCTTTCCCGTGGGCGGCGTCAAGAGCATCGGCAATCTCGATGGCCAGCCCCAGCAGCGTATCGTTGGGCAGCGGGCGCGCGGCGATGCGATGCTTCAGGGTCATGCCTTCCAGATACTCCATGGCGATGAAGGCGGTGCCGTTTTCTTCGCCGATCTCGTAAATCGTACAGATGTTAGGGTGGTTCAATGCCGACGCGGCTTTGGCCTCGCGCCGAAAACGTTCGAGCGCGTGGCGGTCCTCAGCTACATTTTCAGGAATGAATTTGAGAGCAACGAGACGATCGAGGCTTGTATCCTCGGCCTTATACACCACACCCATCCCGCCGCCGCCAAGCTTTTCGATGATGCGGTAGTGTGAGATTGTCTGGCCAATCATTGCATCCGCCACGACTTTAGATCAGATAGGACACCGCTCAAATCCGAAGGCAGGGCTCGTCGTAGACCTCTACGAAGCGGGTTGGAGATCACTCAACAAACGCTTACGCACGTGGAATATGGTCGTCCGAAAAAGCCCCACAGGTTCTTGGCCGTATGCTCCCGAAAGAAGCAGACTCAGAGTAACCTGGTTGTCACACGAAACCGGCCAGGCTTACCGGCGCACTTTGACTGCACGGCCAATGGTGCTCAGACTCACCAGCGCTCCGAATACCCACAGTACTCCCGTTGCCAGCCGCGCCGTTCGGATGGTCGCCTCAGGAACTGTGCGCCAAACCGTCAACCCCAGCCCGATCAGGAAATTGACAAGCAGCGCGCCAAAGAAAATTCTCTCTCTTAGACAATGGGTTTGAAAGGTTAATAACCCGAGCAGCCCAATCCACACCAGATAGGTTATGCCGGTCCAGAAATCGTGCGGCCATTCGAGTTGGTTGCTGGCGACGCGCCCAAACGAGATCCAAGCAAAATACGCGCATCCCAGAAATGCCACAGAGCCCCAAAGCGAGGTGCGGCACATCAGATGATTGGAGCTGTCTTTATATGTCTGTGCGGTGTCCGTGCTCTGCCCTTCTATTTGCCTGTCCATTCCGGTGATCGTTTTCCGAGGAAGGCCATGATACCTTCCCGCGCGTCCGCCGTCGAGACCAGTTCCTCGAGATAGATTTTTTCGGCTCGGGCAAGTCCCTTGTCGAAGTGGATCGCGTCCCAAACGTGTAACGATTTCTTGGCGTGCGTCAGGGCGACGGCACTGTATTGCCGCAACTCGGCCAACTTCTCGAGCAGCACGCCTTCCATTTCCTCCATGCGAACCGCACGCGTGGCCAAACCGAGAGTGACCGCTTCCTGACCCGAAATCTGCCGGCCGGTCAAAATCAGATCAGTCGCCTGCTTGTGTCCAACCAGAGCCGGCAGCGCAACGGCAGCAACCGGCGGAAAGCATCCGAGTTTGATTTCCGGAAAACCCCAGGTAGTGTCACGGGCCGTGTAGACGATGTCGCACACGGAAGCCAGTTCCGCCCCTCCACCGAGGCAGGTCCCGTGCACTGTGGCGATCGTGATCTTGGTGGAAGCGACAAGGGCTCGAATCACGGCATGGAAGCTGGTCAGCATTTCCCTCACCTGCTCCGGAACGTGCGCCTTGACATCTACGCCAGCAGAAAATACACGGCCTTCTCCCTTAATAACAACAAAGGTGATGTCAGAGCATGCTTCCAGAGTAGCCAGAGTCTCGCTCAGCTCTCGCATCATCGTTATGTCGATTACATTCAGCGGCGGATTCGCGAGCCATATTCTCGCTACCGGCGGCCTGATGTCAGTCCCAATGTGGTCCATGCCAGTTTCCCGGGGGGGTAGGCACACAATTTCGCCTAGAATCACTATAACTCATTGATGGCAAGAATGATGGCGTTCTTAGAACGAGAATAGATGTACGTACAGTACTATATGCACAATATTTACGTGAAACATTATGCGCTCCGGGCACTGTTGCAGGAAGGCGACCGGATCGGAAAGTTGAAAATCTTGGTTGGCGACAATCCGGAGGAGGACCTTCATCCACCACCGGGTTTTCTTACATGACGGCTTACAGATTGACGGCCGATTTACGGGGTTCGCCAATCGTCGCCAGCGGGTCCCGTGCCCCTTCCTTTTCCTTGATCCACTTCTTTTCGTTGGCGATGATGTCGAGCAACAGCACCTTGTCCTTGTCCATTGGGAGGTATTCTTCACAATGGTGACGGTGCGCCGCGTCGTCAAGCGGTTCGCCCGTTTCGCAGTGGAAGGCCTTTCCGGCCCACCGGCCAATGCTGCGATTGAATTTGATGTCAGGCGTATAAAGTTTTTTCTGGCCTGGCTTCAAGAAAGAATTGAGACGGTCGACCAATCCCGCCACTTCCTCGCGATACAGATGGCGGTTGTAATCGTTCAGTTCGTCGAGGTCAGCGGCCGCATCGTTCTTCGGCTCGTCATAGCGCCCCTTGATGCCCCATACATAGGCCCAGTGGGCCGAGGACGAGTGGTCGGTTCCGAACAGGTCGTATGAACTCGAAATCCACTTATTGAGGTACTTCTGGAACAGCTGTTGCGGGATTACGCCAGCCTCAACGATGCGGCGCAGTCCGTCGTTTCCTGTGCCCATGTGAAACGCTTCCTCGCGCAGCATGTAGGAGGTAGAGCGGCCGAGCGGCGCGAATGAAGAGTATTTCAGCATCTGGAGCTGGAACTTGCCGTCGCGGTCCACAAAGTCGGTATAGACAAAGAAGTCAAGCCAGTTGTCGATATCGACGTTGAAGGTTCCAAGCAGGCGTTTATTTTCAAACGCGCGGCGCTCAAGCATTTTCTGCGCCTCAACCTTACCCGAGTATCCGAAAAAATCGATAAGCAGGGCGCACATTTGCCAGCCGTGGCGCATTTCTTCGATCATCACCCGTGTGAGGGCCCTGCGGTCCCAGTCAGTGGGCGCGGACTCAAACAATTTGCGCTGCTGCTCGACACTCGCGAACTCCGTATCGCCCTGATAGACGATCATGTTCATCAGGGCGTCGCGCACCTGCTGCGTTGGAACCTGGCGCAGGTTTTCCCATTTGCGACGGCCTTTGTAGGAACCGAACTGAATGTCGTCAGTTTCGATCGCACCATAGAGCGTGTCGAAATGAAAAGCCTTGACGTCATCTCCGTTGACGCCGATCTCCTGGCGCCACTCGTTGAACAGCCCGACCCAATCGCTGAAGTTTCCGATTTTTGCTACCTTGCCTGGCATAAAGTTCCTTTCAAATTCTTTTACCGCCGAGACGCCGAGGAAAACGCGAGATCCTTCGCTGCGCTCAGGATGGCCGCGCGCGGCTTGAACGCCGCGCAAACGCGGTCACTTCGCCTTGAACTCGGCAGGACGCTTCTCGACATATGCGGCCAGGCCTTCTTTGGCATCTTCGCTCTGGAACAGGATCTGCTGATTCTCGCGTTCGACGGCGAGTGCAGACTCCATGGGAATCTCCCAGCCGGTCTGGACAGCGCGCTTGATGCGGCCTACGGCCTTAGCGGCTTTGTTCGGCGGCGTGAACTGCCGCGCGTATTCCATGATGTTTTCCATGAATCCATCGCGTTCGAAGATGTCATTGATGATGCCCATGTCCTTCGCTTCTTCAAAAGAAAAGGTGTTGCCGGTAATCATCAACTCGATGGATTTGCTCTTCCCAACCAAACGCGAGAGGCGCTGCGTACCGCCGGTACCGGGAAGCACGCCCAGGTTGACTTCGGGCAATCCAATTTTGCCAGCTTCTTTACGCGCGATGCGGAGATCGGCGGCCATGGCGATCTCGAGGCCTCCTCCGACGCAGTGGCCATTGATGGCTGCAATCACCAGCTTTGGCGTGTGCTCGAGGCGCAACAGCATTTCATTGGCCTGCAGGCAGAAGTAATACTTAAAAGTCGGGTCAACGCTGGCAAGCATTTTGATATTCGCGCCGGCGGAAAAGAACTTCTCGCCCGCGCCCGTGATCACGATGACGTAGACGTCATTATCCATTCGCGCTTTGAGGATGGCATCATCGAACTGGCGGTTCATCTCGTAGGTATAAGTGTTGGCGGGCGGATCATTCATCTCGATCACGGCCACGCCGCGGTCGGTCCGGTAGTTGATGAGTTGTTTGGTGGTGGCTTCAATGGGCTGCGTAACGGTGGCCATGTGTCGGCTCCTCTTCTTTTCTTTTTCTTTTGCCGGCTCACGCCAGCGAAATATCAAACTTATCGATACCTAGCTTATCGACCCCTGGACGCGCCGGACGGCGTACCCTTCATATCTTTAGGCTTTGTCTTTGTCTCTGCGGTGCGAATGCCCTGCCAAGCTTCCCTCCGACCGACGTGTCTGTCGAGTGGCGATCTTGCCGCTGACGCCATTCAGGAAGACGTCGCCCATCTGCTGGGCAAGTTCTTCGGCGGTGCCATCCACGCGCGGATTGTACCAAGTGTAAATCCAGTTGATCATGCCAAACAGGCTCATGACGGCGGTGCGCGAGTCGAATTCGAGTCCGCGGTCGCGTTTTAAATCGTCCATTAAGCCAACGCAAAGGCGATAGTACTGGCGCTTGAGGGCGGCGAGTTTTGCGCCATATTCGTTTTTCAGCGCTTCATTCTCACGAGACAGCACCTTCAGCCCGCTCTGATTGGCCACGAAATATTCGAGATGATTCTGGATGAAAATCCGGATACGCTGCTCGGGATCGCTGACGGCTTCGAGGCGACCCTTCAGCTCTTCAACGATAGTAGTGAAAGTGTGCGTCTGGATCAGGTAAAGAAGACGTTCTTTGGAGCCAAAATAATGGTAAAGGCCAGCCAGGGACATACCAGTGGCGCGGGAAAGATCGCGCATGGAGGCGCCTTCGTATCCTTTTTCGCAGAAGACGTCAGTGGCATGACTCAGAATCTCGCCGAGCCGGCGCTCGAAGCGGCTCTCAGGCGTGCTCGCGGGAGCCGAAGTGCGGCGCCGGGGGCGTGTGCCCTGGGACAACAAAATGGAGGGCGATGCAGGCATCTTTCGAACGTTCGTTCTAACTTGATAATAAAGCAGGACAAGCGGGAAGGCAAGTAGACTCGAGGACAGGACTTATGTAAATAACGGCTTCGCTCCTGAGAGCATGAAGCGGACCAGCAGCAGCAACTAGTCCGGCGCCTGTGTTGTCTGACTGCGGTCGGCCTCGACAGTAACCTCAACCTCGGCTCCGGGCTTGAGTTTCACAGGCTGGCCGTCTTCATCCGTCAGCTTATTCTCGATGCGGATCTCTCGATAGAGGTGATCTGCGCCCTCAACGGCAATTTCCGCCTTTTCCTTTGCCTGTGGAACGACCGGTTTGATGATCTTCTGCACTGTTCCCGGCAGCGTAACGCTCGGCTTTTCTGTTTCTCCATTCATGCAAGCATCTCCGGCAGTTGAGTTCCGAACAAAAGCCACTAAATTGTAAGGAATCTTCCCTGGGTAACGATCAACCCAGGATCGAAGACAATCAGATGAAGGCAAGGTAGTAATTGGTTGCACAAAGTTCTTTCTGCAAGTTGTGCGTCGCGAGCCGATCACATAAAGCGCACAGACAACAAGCTACCAATAAACGAATTTAGCAGTTCAATTGGCCGGGTCACGCTCGGTCAGAAGGATACGCTTCACCTTATTGCGGTCGAGTATTTGTATTTCTCCGGCCACGCGTACCTGCACCTCCATTCCGCTGACAGACACCAAGTCGCCAGATAAAACGGTACCGTCCCGGAGTTCGATAGTGTCATGGGCTGAATTGCCCAACTCGTAGCTCACACTTCCACCGGAGGCATCGTCTGGACCCACTTCGAGCGGAAAATGCCCCGTGTTGAATCCTTCTTTGGCAAACTCGAGCGCGTGCTTGCCGACTGTCAATTGGACCATCTTCGGTGTTGTCCCAGCCTTGGTGCCATCGACAGAAAGCACGGCGCCTTGGGGGACCGAGTTAACCGTTATAGATACCTTCCGAGGTGGGGCAAGAGGTTGAAGTTCGGCGGGAACAGAATCTGGCATCAGTTCGAATGAAACAGGCGCACCCACGGTATGTACAGTGGTTTCGAACTTGATGACTTGCCCGGGACTTGCATTGTCCATGGTGATCCAGCCGTCTCCGATGCGGACCTTGTTCTTGTCGTAGATGTACAAATTGAAGCCTATGTGCGGGATTTTCTTGTTCCACAAATTCTCAGCGGTTGTCTCGATGACATAATTGCGCTGAGAAGAAATCGAACTAAGTTCTTTGAGCTTTCCCAGCGTTATCCGGACGACCGGGGTACCAGTCTGGGGCCAATTGATCACCTGGGGAGGCGAATCTTTACCGGCGAGCGGGATGGCGATAGCAATAAGGATCAGAGCGGTGAGTACGAATTTCGACATTACTCCTCGATGTCCCAGCCTAAAGACAAGTAATACAGATTCTTCGCTGTGAGTTGTAACATACCTTTTTGCGGCAATGGTCACCATTCTTAGTTCCGGATGTTGGCCATCAGCTTTTCTATCTCCGCTTTCTGTTCGCCGCTGAGCGGAAGAAACGGCAAGCGTGACGGGCCTCCGTAGTAACCGTTCAAATCCATCGCATATTTCACACCGGGGACGCCAAAGTCTCCTACGACGCGCTGGGCGGCCTGCTTGATGCGATGCTGCTTTTCGCGAGCGAGAGAAGTGTCTCCATCTTTCAGGGCCGCGAAGATTTCGTAGCACGCAGTAGGTGCAGGACAGGCGAAGGCGAGGATGGCACCGACGGCTCCGAGGGCGAGCGAGGCTTCGAGTTGATGAGCAGCGCCGACCATGACCTGGAAACCGACTTCTTTGCGGCGGGTCTTGAGATTGCCGATTTGCGAAATTGCCGAAGAACTTGGTTTCGTGGAACTTTCTGCGCGGACGGAAGTGTCAGCGCCCAACTCAGCCGGCGCGCTACTGTCTTGCTGGACGGGCGATGCCACCCGTCGCTCCGCTTCGGAATGGGAACGCGCGCTGCCGCCTAGAACCTCGACGCTGACCAGTTCCCTGCTATCTTTTTCCTGTTGTTTCTTTGCGTCCGCTTCGGCCGCGTTGATCATGCGCGGCGTGACGGCGGCAAAGGTTTCAGTAACAGTGGCAGCGAGCTTGATGTGGCGCGTGCCATCGATCATCGCTTTGATCTTATCGAGATTGCCGCTGGATTCCTTGATGGCGACGATGTTGGGATGGCCAGCGAGTTCAATGACGACCTCGGCGGGCATATCGTATCCAGTGGCTTGCGGGAAGTTATAGATGATGATGGGCAGTGCCGATTGGTCGGCGACGGTGCGGTAGAAGGCGAGCAGATTAGCGGGATGCATTTGCTTCTTGTAGTAGTGCGGCGTGCGGACCATGGCGCAGTCGTAACCGAGCGAGGCCGCATACTCGGTGAGCCGCAGAGTTTCGATGGCAGACTCGATGCCGGTGCCAGCGATCATGACTTTGTGAGGCGCGGCTGCGGCGATGGCGCATTTGAAGACGTCGCGGCGCTCCTGGTCGGAGAGAAGAATGGCTTCGCCAGTCGAGCCCTGGACAACGATGCCGGCGACGGGCGTGCGCGAATAGCGCTCGACATTCGATTCGAGCTTCTTGTAATAGACCTGACCGTCGGGATAAAAGGGCGTGGTAATGGGCGGAAAAATTCCGGAAAGAAGCATGAATAAGCTCCTGGCTGCTGGCTCGTAGCTATAGCTTTACACCTTAAGACTAACAGCTTCTGGTGCTAGGACCGGTGCGTGAATTTCAATCTCAATCGTTGGCGGATGGAGCAGCGTGTTGTGGATGAGGCAGCGATGGACTTCGCGATTGACGCCTTCCACATGCTTTGGCTCCAGAGCGAGTGGAACATCGACGAAGATGCGGAAATTGTCGAGGCGGGCGGGATCTTTGACCTTATCGGCCGTGATGCGCACCTTAGTTCCTTCTTCAGCAAGCTTGTGCTTGCGGAGATAGGCGGCAGCATAGAATGCGGCACAGGAGCCGAGCGACGCCAGCATAAGTTCGGGTGGCGTCATTCCTTCGTCATGCCCGAGATTTTCGGCGGGCTGGTCGCTGACGATCGTGTGCTGGCGGGCCTTGATTTCGAATTGAACAGCTCCCAGATGTTCGATTAGGACTTCCATGATTGCTCTCCTTGGGCAGAAGCTTCGGGCTTCCGTCGGGCTTTAGTTCTCGGCCACTGAAGGCGCGACTGCAGCCGCTCTTTTCAAATCAACCTCGCAAAGCAGTGTCCAGTTGCTGGCGGACCAGCGCACGAGCACGATGAAGACGAGACTTCATAGCGGCGCGCGAGATACCAAGTTCGCTGGCGACCTTGTCGCCGGAAATGTCTTGCAAATCGCGCATCTCGTAGACCGCGCGATAGGACCCGGGTAGATTGGCAATGGCGGCGAGCAGAAGCTCTTTCATCTGCGCCAGTTCGAATTGTGAATCGATGGGCGGCTCGGGAGTCTTGATCTCCCTGCCCTCTTCCTCGAATGCGGAGAGCTGGAGCAGGGGCAACAGCGCTTCCCGTTTGCGCAACTGCCAGCAAACGCGGCTGGCGATTTTCGCCAACCAGGCGCGGAAGGCGACCACATCCTGCAACTGATCGAGATGGCGGTAGGCTTTGAGGAGCGCCTCGATCAGGACATCTTCGGCATCGGCGTGGTTGCCGCAGACGCGGAGCATCTGGCGGTAGACCGCGTCCTTGTGCTGGTTCACCAGGCGTTCGAAGGTCGCCGAATCGGAGTTCCGATCTTCCAGAGGCTGCGGAACATCTTGTTGCGAGTTGGAATCCACGTTTCATTATTTCAGGGTGTTGCCGGAAGCGAGGGTGACCGAAATCACAACTTGCACGGTTGAGCGCCGGCAGGCGCGCCCCCGGTATTTGTCCCGCACGAAGCGCGAGTCTTGTTCCATGGCATTCGGGTCAGAAAACTGGCCATCAGGCAAATATCGGTGAGGCCCGCGAAAGTGAGGCCAACGCCGACCAAAGCGGCGAGGGAAATCCAATAGTGATTGAGGATGAAGGATAGGGTGACAGCTAATAGAACCAGCAAGCCGGCGATGAGACGGACTTGGCGCTCCAGAGAGAAGCGCGACTTCCCGCTGGTGACGAGTGGATGGCCCGCGCTGCGCCACGCATTGGTGCCGCCCTCAAGCACGGTGACGTCGGAGCGGCAGGGCTCCAGAATGCAAGCGACCATGCGGGCGCGCATGCCTGCCTGACAGACGAGCACGATCGGGATACCGGGAAGCAGGTCGTCGAGGCGCGCCTCTATCTGATCCAGGGGGACGTTGACGGCTCCGGGAATGTGGCCGGAAGCATATTCGGCGGCGGAACGGACATCGATCCACTGATGCCGGTGGTTGCCCGCCTCGAATGCGAGCAAGGTAAAAGAAGTAGCGGTGTTCATGCGGCTGAGTTGTCCCTCTATATAGGAGGAGCGCAGGTTTCAGAGAAAGGATTCAGGAGGGGAAGATTTATTTGCGGCCCGAGTGCGCTTTCATGGTTAAAGATCCGCCTACTCCGCTCAGGATGACAGCGCGTTGTGTGATCGCTCGGCATGTAGTGCCTGTAGCGCCTGCACGTGTACTTCACCACGCTGCAAGGCGGCGATGCCTTCGGCGGCGGCGCGAGCCGCACTGAGCGTCGTGATCGTCGGGATGCGCGAACTAACGGCAGCCCGCCGGATGGCTTTCTCATCGAAGTACGGATCGGGACCATGCGGTGTATTGATGATGAGCTGAATGCGGTCGGCTTTGATCAAGTCAACGGCGTTGGGCCGTCCTTCTTTTACCTTGTAGACGCGCTCGACGGTGAGGCTGGCCTCTTCGAGTTTGTCGGCGGTGCCGTGCGTAGCGACTAGCTTGAAACCCATGTCGGCGAAGCGGCGCGCAACTTCGACGACCCCGGGCTTGTCATGATCCGTGACGCTGATGAAGACGGTGCCCTTTATGGGAAGCTTTTGTCCGGCGGCGAGTTGGGCTTTGGCAAAGGCTTCGCCGAAGTTGTCGGCGACGCCCATGACTTCTCCGGTGGAGCGCATCTCAGGGCCGAGAACGGTATCGACTCCGGGGAACTTAGACCAGGGAAAGACGGGAGATTTGACGAAGTAATTGTGGCCGGTGTCGAGATCTTTTCCCTGCTCGATATTCTCCGGCAGGAATTCGCGCAGCTTGCGTCCGGTCATTAGGCGCGCGGCGATCTTGGCCATCGGGACGCCGGTGGCCTTGCTCACATAAGGGACGGTACGCGAGGCACGTGGATTTACTTCGAGCACATACACTTTGTGTTCGGTGTGGCCGTTGCCGCCAGTCGGGGAGGCAGGGATGCCGGTCGCTCCATCGGTCAAAGTCACTCCATTGCCGCGTGGGATGGCGAATTGCACATTCATCAGGCCGATGACTTTGAGCGCGCGGGCCAGTTTGAACGTGTACTCGCGCATACGGTTCAATAGCGGCTCGGGGATATCGACGGCAGGCAGCACGCATGACGAATCGCCGCTGTGGATACCGGCCTCCTCGATGTGCTGCATGATGCCGCCGATAACGACGTCTTCACCGTCGGAGAGCGCATCGACGTCAACTTCGATTGCGTCTTCAAGGAATTTATCGATGAGGATTGGGCGATCCTGTGAATACTCGACGGCCTGCTTCATGTACTGCGTGATCGTGTCTTCGTCGTAGGCGATAACCATGGCGCGGCCGCCAAGCACGTAAGAAGGACGCACCAGCACCGGGAAACCGATTTTGTTGGCGGCTTCGACGGCCCCTTCGGCGGAGGTGACCATGGCTCCGGGGGCTTGCGGGATATCGAGTTCTTCGAGCAACGCGCCGAAGCGCTTGCGGTCTTCGGCGAGGTCAATGGATTCAGGCGTCGTGCCAATGATGTTGACGCCGGCGGCCTTGAGCGGAAGAGAAAGATTGAGCGGAGTCTGGCCTCCAAATTGGACGATGACGCCGACGGGCGCACCAGCACTGGCTTCGTGCTCGCAGATGGCAAAGACATCTTCGAGCGTGAGCGGCTCGAAGTAGAGGCGGTCGCTGGTGTCGTAGTCGGTCGAAACCGTCTCCGGATTGCAGTTGATCATGATGGTCTCGTAACCATCTTCACGCAGCGCGTAGCTGGCGTGGCAACAGCAGTAATCGAACTCAATTCCTTGCCCGATGCGGTTGGGGCCGGAGCCGAGGATAACGACTTTCTTTTTTGGCGTCGGCGCGGCCTCATCTTCGTCTTCGTAGGTTGAATAGAGGTATGGCGTATAGCTTTCGAACTCGGCGGCACAAGTGTCAACCCGCTTGTAGACGGGCTTGAGGCCGTGTTTCTTGCGGAAGTGGCGAACCTTTTCCTGGCCGCCTTTGCCATCGAGACGCCATGTGCCGGCGAGGCGTCCGTCAGAAAAGCCCATGCGCTTGGCTTCGCGCACAATTTCTGTCGGGACGGATTCCATCGGATGCTTTTCCAGCTCAAGCTGCATGTCGCCGATTTCTTTGAGCTGGTATAGAAACCAGGGGTCGATCGCAGTCATCTTGGCAATCTGCTTGATGGTGTGGCCCTGACGAAGCGCGTAGCGAACGTAGCTGAGGCGCTCGGGATGTGGCGTCACGAGACGCTGCGTGAGTATCTTCGGCTCGATCTTTTCTGAGCCGACACGCTTGCCGGTATCGAGGGCGCGGATTGCCTTCTGCAGCGCCTCTTTGAAAGTGCGTCCGATGGCCATGACTTCGCCAACGGACTTCATCTGCGGGCCGAGCGATTCGTCGGCGCCGGGGAATTTTTCAAACTGCCACTTGGGAATCTTGACGACTACGTAATCGAGCGTGGGCTCGAAGCAAGAGGGAGTTTTGCGCGTGATGTCGTTGGGGATTTCGTCGAGCGTGTAGCCGACAGCCAGCTTGGCCGCAATTTTCGCAATCGGGAAACCGGTGGCTTTTGACGCGAGCGCGGACGAACGCGATACGCGCGGGTTCATCTCGATCACCACCATGCGGCCAGTGGACGGATTCACACCGAACTGAATATTCGATCCGCCGGTTTCGACGCCGATCTCGCGGATGACAGCAATGGAAGCATCGCGCATTACCTGGTACTCGCGGTCGGTGAGCGTTTGCGCAGGCGCGACGGTGATGGAGTCGCCGGTGTGCACACCCATTGGGTCGAAATTTTCAATCGAGCAGATGATGATGACGTTATCTCTTGTGTCGCGCATCACCTCCAGCTCGTATTCTTTCCAGCCGAGTACGGATTCTTCGATGAGGCACTCGTGCACAGGCGAAAGATCGAGACCGCGCGCGAGCACGTCCATCAACTCTTCGCGGTTGTAGGCGATGCCGCCGCCGGTGCCGCCGAGGGTGAAACTCGGGCGAATGATGACCGGAAAGCCGATTTTGCCAGCGAATTCGAGCCCATCTTTAAGGTTGTTAACTAAAGCCGATTTCGGCACGTCGAGGCCGATGCGCTGCATGGCATCTTTGAAAAACAGCCGGTCTTCGGCCTTCTTGATGGCGGCGACACTCGCGCCGATAAGATGCACGTTGTATTTTTCGAGCACGCCGCCGTCCGCGAGTTCGATGGCGAGGTTGAGAGCGGTCTGTCCGCCAACGGTAGGGAGAACGGCAAAGCCAGCACTCGGCGCCATCTCGCGCTCGATGCGGATGATCTCTTCGAGATATTCGCGGGTAAGCGGCTCAATGTAAGTGCGGTCGGCGGACTCCGGATCGGTCATGATGGTCGCCGGGTTCGAGTTAGCCAGCACAACTTCAAAGCCCTCGGACTTAAGCGCCTTGCAAGCCTGCGTGCCAGAGTAGTCAAACTCGGCGGACTGTCCGATGACAATGGGTCCGGAGCCTAGGATCAGGATTTTCGAGATGTCAGTTCTACGTGGCATTGATAAGTTTTCTCTTTGGATTGTCATCCCGAACGGAGTGAGGGATCTGCAGTTTTGTTGCTTCGCCCCATCCCTCCGCCAGGTCTTGCCAGGCAGGATTCATAGTCTTGAGTAGAGCCAACCGTTTTACGCGCGTCCAGGCTTTGATTTGTTTTTCACGGGCAATCGCGTTGTTTACGTATTTGAAAGTCTCGAAGTAGACGAGACGGTCGATGTGATACTTCTTTGTGAAGCCTTCGATTTCTCCCGCCTTGTGCTGCAGTGCGCGATGGTAAATGTCGCCGGTCACACCTGTATAGAGAGTGAGCGAGCGGCTAGCCATGATGTAAACGTAATAGCGCTTCTCTTCTCGCATTGCCTCAACCCTTCACTGCACACGGCTCATTCACGCGCAAACATCGTGGAAGCACCAGCCAACTACAGATCCCTCGCTTCGCTCGGGATGACAATTTTTATAGAGTCGGGGTGAAAATAAACTGGCCACTAAGCACTGATCACCGACCACTGAGCTTAAACTCCTCCATCATCTTCACAAAATCCTTGAACAAATAATGCGAATCGTGCGGCCCTGGCGCAGCTTCCGGGTGGTACTGCACTGTGAACAGCGGGAGGTTTCTGTGCCGCATGCCTTCCAGCGTCTGGTCGTTCAGGTCCATGTGTGTCAATTCGACTTCGCTTTGCGGGAGCGAATCGGGATCGACTGCGAAGTTGTGGTTGTGCGCGGTGATCTCTACCTTGCCTGACAGCAACTGCTTCACGGGATGATTGCCGCCGTGGTGTCCGAATTTGAGCTTGAACGTTTTGCCGCCGAGCGCGATGCCCGTAAGCTGATGGCCAAGACAAATTCCAAAGATCGGCTGACGTCCCATGAGGCGGCGGATGTTATCGACCGCGTAAGTGCAAGGCTCGGGGTCGCCGGGCCCATTCGAGAGAAAGACTCCGTCGGGCTTCAATGCCAGCACATCTTCCGCGGTCGTCTGCGCGGGAACCACTGTCACCTTGCAGCCTTCGCCGCGCAGCTTGCGCAGGATGTTCTGCTTGATGCCGAAGTCATAGGCGACGACGTGGAACCTCGGCGGCTCGTCCTTAACTCCCACGATCTCGTCAGGCAGGTGAGAACGCTCGCCGGTTTCCCAGACGTAGGTGTGGTTCGTGCTCACGACTTTGGCGAGGTCCTGGCCATCCATTTTTGGTATAGCCCGCGCCTTCGCAATCAGCTTTTCAGCATCGTCTTCGAGCGTCGAGATCACGCCGCGCATCACGCCGTGATCGCGCAGATGTCTCACCAGGGCGCGCGTATCGATATCGGCAAGCACGGGGATTTTGAACTGCTCCATGAACTCGTCGGTGACCTGCTGCGACCGCCAGTTGGAACTGACTTTTGAGAACTCGCGCACGATCAGGCCCTCAATGTATGGGCGGACGGCTTCGTTATCTTCGGAGTTCGTGCCGTAGTTGCCGATTTCAGGATTGGTGAGAACGACGATCTGTCCGGCGTAGGAGGGATCGGTGAAAATTTCCTGATAGCCGGTAATGGAAGTATTGAAAACGACTTCGCCGGAGCACTCGCCTTTGGCGCCGTAGCCTTTGCCTCGGAAGACGCGACCGTCCTCGAGGGCAAGCGTAGCTTGCATTCGAACTCCTGGGAGTGGATTTTATGAATCTTAGCAGGAGTGGCTGTGGATTGCCGAGAAAAAGCTGTCAGCTGTCAGCTGTCAGCTGTCAGCCGTCAGCTATCAGCCGTCAGGAAAATCTCACCGAACTACCGTTCCGCAACTGGTTCGCAATATTGCGCAGATAGGCTAGGCCGTCCGCACTGCAGTAGTGACCCTTCTCAGTGGGAGGGTACGCTTCGCACGCACTCGCACACAAAACGCGTATCTCGTCGAGTTGAGAATCAGCTATCTCAATCGAACAAAAATTGTCCCAATCCCATTTACCGCCAGTTCCATCAAGAAATTGCTCGATGATGCAGGCGACTTCTTCGCGAGTTCGCTTTATGGCCATTGCGAGGTCATGATAACTATAGCGTTAGAATGCAAGGACCCTTCGCACTCCGCGCGCTGGCTTATTGCAATCACGCTTTCACGCCGCTAAAGATGACAGCGGAATCGAATCGGTGCACAAGAGAAGAGTCGCAGCAAGCCGCGCCTCTACACAGACGTTGACTGATGGCTGACAGCTGATGACCTGATCGCTACCGCAACCTTCCCAGCTTTTCCATCGGCCAATAGCCGAAGACGGCTTTGCCGTAGATGTAGCGCTCGTGGACGGGGCCGAAGTCGCGGCTGTCATTCGACATGGTGCGGTGGTCGCCGAGGACGAAGTAGCTGTTGTGGGGAACAACGATCTCAGGGTACGAGCGGGCATCGGCGTATTCGTTGGGAACATAGTCTTCTTCGATGGCCTCACTGTTGACGAAGACTTGGCCATTCTCAATGCGGATGTGATCTCCGGCGACGCCGATTACGCGCTTTATGTAGCTCTTCGTCGTATCGCGCGGATAGCGGAAGACGACAATGTCGCCGCGCTCGATCGGCTCCCAGCGGTAGACGAACTTGTTGACGAAGATGCGCTCCTGGTCCTCGAGCCCGGGCATCATGCTGGTGCCCTCGACCTTTACCGGCTGATACAGAAAGATGATGATGAAGGCGGAGATGGCAAGCGAAACGATAAGATCGCGCACCCAGACGGCGACGACGGGTAAAGAGCGTCGGCTCGAAATCTCCGGCGTTGGCCCGGAAACGGGCGGCTGAATTTCCCCGACATCACGCATCGTGAGTCTATTTTATACGGAAAGACCTGCGAGCCACGAGTTGCGAGTAGCGAACGAACAAGTGCTTGCCAAACCACTCTGTGACCCGTACAACTAAGTTTCTTTCGCAACGCACTTGGCTATTTGTGTAGCGGCTGGGACAGACTTTGATTGCTGATAGTCTGGGTGATCGAAACTCGCAACTCGAGGCTCGAAGCTCGTTACATGACTGACTATTCAATCTTCCCCAAAATCAACGCGACATTAAATGGCTGCAGCGCAGTGCTGCTGGTGACAGGGCGCGCCCTGATTGCGGGGGGCAAGATTGCGGCGCATCGGGCGGTGATGCTGGCGGCGTTCGGAACCTCGTGCCTGTTTCTGGTTAGCTATTTGTACTATCACTGGCCGGGACATGGCGGCGTCATCTACTTCCGCGGAACGGGCGGGATACGAATCCTCTATTTCACCATCCTGATTTCGCATACGATCCTGGCCATCGTGATTGTGCCTATGGTGATCATTACGCTGACACGCGCGCTCCGAGGACAGTTTGACCGGCATCGGGCGATTGCGCGCTGGACGTTTCCGATTTGGCTCTATGTATCGGTGACCGGCGTGATCGTTTATCTGATGCTGTTCCAGATGCCCGTGTAGAGATGTGGCTTGCCCCGTCCACTGTCGGGTGCAGCCCAGACGCGACAAGCCGTGTCTACGGGAGCGCCTTCGGATTCGTCACATTTTCCATGTGCGGCCAGCACAGGCTTGCACAGCGGCGATTCTGATATAGTGAGCGTCACAAACGTCATCTTCTGTAAATTATCCGCGAAGGAGCCTGCTGCCATGAAAAGCGTGAACAAAGTCATTCTGATCGGCAATCTCGGTAAGGACCCTGAAGTAAAGTACACGCCGCAAGGCACGCCTGTTGCGAAGATCACCATCGCCACCAACGAGCGCTTCAAAGGTAAAGACGGCCAGTGGCAGGACCGCACCGAATGGCACAACGTGGTGCTCTGGCAGCGGCTCGCCGAGATCGCGGGTGAATACCTGAAGAAGGGCGGCAAGGTCTACATCGAAGGCCGGCTGCAGACGCGCTCTTGGGATGACAAGACGAGCGGACAGAAGAAATACATGACCGAGATCGTGGCCAATGATCTGGTGCTGCTCGGCGGACGCGGCGAAGGCGGTGAATCAGGCGGCTCGCGCGCGGCGTCGGCTTCGGCGGGCGGTAATAATTTCGATCAAAGTGTGCCGGAGACCGAGCACGCGCCAGCAGGATCAGGGCCGATCACCGATGAAGATATTCCGTTCTAGTGCGTTCCTCTGAGGCCGTTGCGTGACTTCGCTTGCCGATAAGACGTGCGTTCCGTGCCGCGGAGGCGTTCCGCCGCTGAAGGGAGCGCAGCTTCTGGAAATCTTCAACCAGTTGCCTGAGCATGCCGAGTGGAAGGTTGCGAATGAACACAACCTCACGCGGACCTACAAATTCCCCGACTTCAAAATGGCGCTGGCATTTGTAAACCGCGTCGGCGCGATTGCCGAAGAGCAAGGACATCATCCCGACATTCTGTTGGCGTGGGGCAAGGTCGAGATCACGATCTGGACTCATGCTGTCGATGGGCTCACGGAATCGGATTTTATCCTTGCGGCTAAGATCGACAGATTGAGGTCGACAGACTAAAGATCGACGGATTGAATGTCGACGGATTGAAGACCGACAGATTGCAGATCGACAAATCACCGCGTCGCGCTTAGCCTTTGGCATCGAACTCTTTATCGAACTCTTCCCCGCGCAGTCAGCTCGCGATCAAATCCAGAAAATACTGGTGAATGCGCCGGTCGTCACTCAACTCAGGATGGAACGTCGCCGCGAGGATTTTGCCCTGGCGCACCAGCACCGGATCGTCACCTTGTTTCGCGATGACCTCGACGCCGTGACCGACACGATCAATTTTCGGCGCGCGAATGAAGACCATCTCAATCGGAGCGTTCTGAAATTGGCCTTCGCGGATGGAGCTTTCGAGCTGGCGGCCGTATGCGTTGCGGCGGATGGTGATATCGAGCGCGCCCAGGCCTGGCTGATGTGGATTCTCAACTTGGGTGGCGAGCAAGATCGCGCCGGCGCAGGTGCCGAAGGCCGGTTTTGATAGCACGAACTGTTTCAGTTTCTTGAAGCCCGCATCGCCCAGCAACTTGAGCAGCGTGCTCGATTCGCCGCCAGGAATGACCAGTCCGTCGATGTCGTCGAGTTGCTCGGACTTCTTAACGAGGATGACCTTGGCGCCGAGTTCTTCCAGACGGCGGCGATGCGCCTCAAAATCGCCCTGCAAGGCGAGGACCCCGATGGTTAGTTGGCGTTGCTTGGCCATCTCTAAACTCGATCTTTCACTCAACCGAGCTTGGCCGTCAAGTTGAGAAGCGACCGGCGCCCATAGCTCAAACGTTAACCGAGTTGCAAAGCTTCCTCCGAATGAGAGAATAGTTGACGTTCAACTCTCATGCCCACGTTTGCTGCCATCGATATCGGTTCAAATTCGGTCCGCCTGAAAATTGCGCGGCTGCAACACGGCCGATTGAAGGAACTCCACGAGGACCGCGAGGTCACGCGGATGGGCGAGGGCGTATTCAACTGCGGGTTGCTCTCTCCCGAGGCCATGTCTGAAACCATACGCGTGCTGCGGCGATTTCACCGCGCCACCCAGGAATGCGGCACTGATATTGTGCGAGTGGTAGCAACGGCCGCCTTGCGCGACGCTCGCAACTCCCGCGCCTTTTTGGAGTGGGTGCACACGCGAACAGGCTGGACGGTCGAAATCATTTCTGGCTTGGAAGAAGCGCGCCTGATTCACCTGGGAATTGTCTCCCGGGGCAGGCTGGGAGCGCGCAGCGTATTGCTGGTGGATTTGGGAGGCGGCAGCTGCGAGCTGACGCTTTCGCGCGAAGGCCGCATTCGCGATACCGTGAGCCTTTCGGTAGGAGCGGTGCGTCTGACGGGCGAGTTCCTGAAGCACGATCCGCCTCGCAAGGACGAATTGAAGCAACTCGAAGGATATGTGGCGCGAGGGATCACCCGAATTCAGGAACGCATCCGGTCGGCGCGCGTAGGAGCCGTGATTGCGACTTCGGGAACGGCGGCTGCGCTCTGCAGTATGGCCCGTCATTTGACAAGGCCAAAACAAAAGAGCACAGGCAGCCGGGTCCCGGTTGAAATGATGCGCCGCATTGTGAAACAGATCACGCGCATGACGCTGGAGCAGCGCCGGAAGGTCCCAGGAATCGGACCGCGGCGCGCCGAGATCATTTGCGCGGGAGCAGTCGTTTATGCCGAACTGCTGGAGCGATGCCATCTGGGCGGCTTCCGCTATTCGTCGTTGGGGTTGCGCGACGGCATTCTCGCCCAGATGGCGGCAGATTACGACCGCAGTACGCGCTCGGGCCGCGCGGTTGAGACGGAAAGACTGGAATCACTGCGAGGCGCAGCGGAACACTACCGCGTGGATTTGCGCCATGCAGCGGACGTTCGCGACTCCGCGCTGGTCCTTTTTTCGCAGCTCAAGTCAGTGCATCAGTTGCCGCCTGAGTACCACGAATGGCTTTCGGCTGCGGCCTTGTTGTATGAGGTGGGCGACTACGTGAATCGCGCGGGACACCACCGGCACACTTATTACATCATTTCGAATTCTGAAATTCTCGGGTACACGCCGCAGCAGCGGAAGATCATCGGCGCGATTGCGCGGTACCTGGGAAAATCGCGGCCTCTGCCGGAAGACGGGCCGATGAGCGTTCTGACTCCGGCGGAACAGACGGCAGTCACCAAGGCTTCCATGCTGCTGCGCATTGCGCGTGCATTGCACATGAACCGAAGCCAGTCAATTGCACGCATTGCAGTTTCGGCGCGCAACGGGCGCGTGATACTCAAGCTGACGCCGCGAAGCCACGCGAGCATGGACTTGGAAGTGTGGGCGATAGAAAAAGACGCGGACTACTTCCGCGAAGTTTTTGGGCGCGAACTTTCTGTGGCCGCAGCGTGAAGAGTCCGCAGGATGCGCGGCGTGATACACCAACTCAGCGATCCGGCGTTGCGGCGCATCTCGACTTTCGCTACGGCTCCCTTTTTTAGTTCGATAACGGCCTGGCGGCCCGGCTCGCTGATGACGCGCCCGAGAAAATCCCGCAGGTTGGGATTGTGGCCGACCAGCATGATCGAATCCTGCCGCGCATATTTTTCCAGCAATTTTTGGAACTCGGCAAAATTGGCCTCGGGGCGCAGCGCATTCTCGGTCACGAGTTTGCCCTCATGGCCCATTTCGTTGCCAACCAGCGCGGCCGTTTGCGTGGAGCGTTTGAGCGGACTGGAGATGATGACTTCGACCTGCACGCCGAGCGCGGTCAGGGCGCGGCCAATATAGCCACATTGTTCGAGGCCGTCTTTATCGAGCGCTCGCTTCTCGTCCTTCTTGAGGTTGGGGAGAGTTTGGCCGGCGCTGGCGTGACGTAAGAAATAAACAAACATTTAGCTATGCTATTCCCTTTCCCGTGAAAGCTCCCTTTCGCGAGCGCCGCTCCGCAGGAGCCGGAATATCGTTGGGCGAACGCGTACCTTCCGCCACTCCGACGAGGAACTCTTGCGCGCTGAATGCGGCCGCCCCATGCGGAATTTTGCGGGGCCGTCCCTTGATGGATTCCCAGGGCTGCAAATAGCGGCCGTCTTTCTGAAGAATGCGCGCCTTGAGGTTATCGGCGAGATAGGCGGCAAGAATCTCGTGAACAATGCGATCACGCAGCAGCGCGTCCTTCACCGGGAACAAGACCTCGACCCGCTCATGAAGGTTGCGCGGCATCCAATCGGCGCTGCCGACGTAAACTTCCGGGTCGCCGCCATTATGGAAGCAGAAGATGCGGCTATGTTCCAGGAAACGGCCCACAATGCTGCGCACGCGAATGCGGTCGCTCACGCCGCGGAGACCGGGGCGAAGCGTGCAAATACCGCGAACAAGCAGATCGATTTCGACGCCCGCCTGCGACGCGCGATAAAGAGATTCAATCACATCTTTATCGAGAAGCGCGTTCATCTTGGCCACGATATGGGCGCGTTTGCCCTGGTGCGCATGTTCGATCTCGCGCTCAATCAATCCGAGACATTTTTCGGCTAGATCGACGGGTGCCACCATTAGCGGCTCGTAGCTTGGATGCTCGGCATAGGCAGTGAGAAAACTGAAGACATCGTGGACCGCCGCGGTGATCTCGGGATCGGCCGTCAGAAGACTGAGATCGGTGTAAACACGGGCCGTGGTCGCGTTGTAGTTTCCTGTACCGAGATGCGCGTAGCTGCGCGCCACGCCATCAGGATCGCGGCGCACAAGCAAAGAAAGCTTGCAATGCGTTTTCAGTCCAACCAGCCCATGGAAAACCTGCACACCGGCATCTTCCAGATCGCGCGCCCAGCGGATATTTGAGGCTTCATCGAAGCGCGCTTTCAATTCGACAACCGCTGTGACTTCTTTCTGCGGAGCGGCGGCGATCAGCGCCGGCACAATCAGCGAATGTTCGCTGGTGCGATAGAGGGTCTGCTTAATCGACATTACATGATCGTCTTCCGCCGCAGACTGAATGAAGGAGATAACGGCATCGAAGGAATCGAAGGGATGATGCAGCAAAATATCGTGGCGGCGCAATTCTTCAAACAGGTCACGCGACTTCGCAGTGAGGCGCAATTCGCGCGGTACAAACGTGCGGAACTTTAAATCGGGACGGTTCGCCTGATCGTAGATGTTCAGCAGACGTGACAAATTCACCGGCCCCTTCACCGGGAAGACCTGCCATCGATTCAGCTCGAAAACCGTGCGCAGGCGCTCGATGATCTCGGGATCGGCGGAGGAATCAATCTCCATGCGGACGGCGTCGCCCTTGCGGCGATTGTGTAGCTCGGTGCGAACCGATTCCAGAAGATTGCGCGATTCTTCTTCCTGCAGATAAAGGTTGCTGTTGCGCGTGACGCGAAAAGCGGCGGAGGAAACAATATCGTAGCCTTTGTACATTCGGGCCGCATGATAGACGACGAGATCGGCAAGAGAAATAAAATCAGTGGTGGTGCGCGACGGAAGTCGAATCAGGCGCGGTAGAGCGCGGGGAACCGTCACGACTCCGATGTAAGTGAGCGAGGCACGGCGGCGGCGGCGCAGCAGCAAGCCGACACACAGCGCTTTGTTGATGACACGCGGAAAGGGATGCGCAGGGTCGACGGTCACGGGAGTCAGCAGCGGATCAAGTTCGCGCTCGCGGTAGTCGTCGACGAAGGCCAGCGCCTCATCGTCAAGCTCGTCGAGGCCGAGTACGCGGATGCCCTGCTCGGCGAGCTTGGGACGAAGGCGTTCATTCCAGCAGGAATATTGCGCCTCTACAAATTCATGCGCCGCCTCATTGACGAGCACGCGCTGCTCGGCCAGGCTCAGACCGTCGAGCGTGATCGGGTTCAGCCCGTCTTCTAATTGCTGGAGCAGTCCCCCGACGCGAATTTCGAAAAACTCGTCGAGGTTGCTGGCTGTGATGGCGAGAAACTTAAGGCGTTCCAGGAGAGGATTGGTGGAATCCTCGGCTTCCTCGAGAACCCGCCAATTGAATTTTAGCCACGACTCTTCGCGATTGAGGAAAAGAGCCTGTTTGTTCGGTGCTTTCCGAACCATATATCCGACCCAAGAATTGAACTTTTCTGTCGCTACCCCGTGGGGATTTTGCGCGGTCATCAGCGCGTAGAAACTCCCGCTAGTATAGCAATAAGAAAGGCGCCAGTTTGTGGCCGGCGCCTTGGGTCATTGTTGCCCGTTAACGTTACATTGTCGTCGCGTGATCGTTACTATCTCGCCGAATCGAAGGCCCAGGTTAACCGGACGCTTCGACGCGACCGTCCCGCGACCTACCCACCCTATGGCAGGTAGTAACGGAATGAAGTAAACACCATGTTGTCGAGCCCGTTCGGCGCCAAGCCTCCGCTGCCCTTCGCTAACCCGCCCGTACCAGACCAAGCGTTGCGCGTGACGTAGGAATACTGGGTACCGAACTGGAATCGGCCTCGCGGCCCACTGTAGAAGCGATACCAGAAGCCAAGCGTGCCTTCGACCAGAGCGCGCGTATCGCCGATACACTTGCCCGTGCCACCCGAAGTGAAGCCAGCTGACGAAGTCGGCGGCTGTTCAGTAGAACATCCGGAGTTGTTAAAGGCTGGCGCGCCATAACCCACATCGCCAACCGGAGAGGTGGCCCCGGACAGGATGGTCGGATCATAAGACCAGGTTCGAGCTGCATATTCAGTTCCGCCGTAGCTAAAAACATCGAGTTTCTTGCCATGCCACTCGAGTGTGCCTAGCCCGTGCAGGTTCTTCACCAGGCGGAGCGTGCCGTTCGGATTGATGGAAATGTCAGGGAGGCTACCCGGAGCGTAGCGTCCGACACCGTTGCCGCCAAAGCCCTTCAGACCAAACGTGATGCGTTTATCGAAAAAGCGCCAGCGTGCGCTGGCGCCGAAACCACCGCCTTCCTTGGATACGTTGTGCGCGAACAAAGCGTTCGGTACCGGCGAGGAACTGCCCGTGGGATTACAAGCCGTATTCGTGTTGTAATCCTCCACACAAGGGAACACGCGATCGGTGAAGCGGTCAACGAGCCCAAAAATCTCGTAGTGACCAAAACCCGGATCAAACGCCACCTTCGCGATGAGGTCGGGGGCCGGATTGAAGCCGTAGGTGGTTAAACTGTTGAAGCTCTTGCCGTCGCCGGCCTGTCCCAACAGGAAATTGTAGTAAGTGGTGCTGCCGCTGGTAATTGCGGCATTCCCGTGCGTGGTGAGCGTAGCTTGAGGATTTTCGATTGCGACAGCGAAAGCAACCTTCTTGAAGCTCTTGGTCAGCCGGAAGCCCGCCTGGCGCGCAAAATCGAAACCTACATTGTACGACGGATCGATTGTCTTGGGGCGGACATCGTTGGTTTTGCCCATGTCATCGTCCGGAGATATCCCGACCGCGTCTTCGGTCACCAGGCTCCATGCCTGCCCGCCGAGGAAGCTCCAGCCATTGTCAAACCTCACTTGTCCCCACGCCTGCCGCAGACGAAGGGTATAGCCATCGGTCTGCGTGGAGGTAGATGTAACTCCTGCGGAAAGAAAATCGGCGGAGACATAACTCGAGAGGTCCACGTGTCCCACCCGCCCCTCTACGAAGACCGTCGCTTTCGACTGGCGGCCGGAGCCGAACAACTCGGACGTGTGGCTCTGCGATGCTCCTGGCATGGTCAGGTTGTTGAATGGCGTTGACAGATCCGCGCCAAGTGCCCGCGAACGCCGAACGAAAGCCCCTTCCGCGTATCCTCCGGGTGTGATGTTGATGCCCCGGAATCGGATTGTGATGGGGCTCTCCATCTGTTTGTTGAACACCTGTAGTGGTTCCTGGTTGGCGGCCTGTGTGGGCTCCTGCATCGTCATGACCGCATTTCTCAGCGTTGCATTGTTGAGCCCGGAGAGATTCACGTTCTTGAGTTCAGCCACATCGCTCTGAAGCGCGTCAACATTTTGCAGCCCTTGTTTCGCCTGCTGTTGGGCCGCATCGGCCTTGGCAGCCGCATCGGTCGCTGTGGTCTGAGCTTGCTGCACCGCGGCATCCCGCCGATGCAATTCATCCTTCAGTTGCTGAATCTGCTCCATGGCCGCGGCGAGTCCCTGCCGCAGCGCCTGAATGTCGGCGCCGGTAACCGCAGCGTGAGTGGCGGACGAATCGTCTTTGCTGGTTGCGGAGCTGGGCGGGGCCCCGCTCTGCGCCCAAAGGCCGGCCGTTAGCGCCGCCCCCGCGAATATGATTGCCAATAGGTATCTTCCTGTTTTCTTGAGTGATGGTTCCATGAGTGATCTACCTCTCCTTTTCAGTCGTATCGTGATTTCTAAACTTGTGTCGCTACTTGCGTGCGATTAGAAACAGCGCGGGCCGTGACCCGCGAGCGAGTCAGAGGCCTCCAAATACATCGGCTGAACAGCGCTTTACATCGCATCGTCATGTATGTCTATAACATTAGTATAGTAAATAGACACTATAGCATTTCAAATGCCACAGTTACCGAAGCGTCCTGTTTCGCAACTCATTGAATATTCGGCGAAAAACCTGCGCTCGCAGCCGCGATCGATTCTCGGAAGAGGAAAGAAAGTATCCCGTTCCGGCACTGTGGTCACCCAACCTCGAAACCTTGACCGGCGCTCTCTATGCCGACGCCAGCCCGTACTTCTGTTGCAAACGTCGCTCCATGGTGCGGAAAACAAGCCCGTCGACCAGGTAGCCCAAAATAATGATCAGGATCATGACGGCCATTACCTGGCTCATATCGCTCAGGTCGCGGCCCATCATCAAGAGCTGGCCGAGACCCAGACCAAGGAAAATCATCTCTGCCTGAATCAGCGAGCGCCATGCAAACGCCCATCCCTGCTTCATCCCATTCACGATGAAAGGCAGGCTCGCGGGCAAGAGTACCGACCAGAACAATCGGAAGCCGCTGGCTCCCAAGTTCCGCCCCGCCATGCCGTAGATTCTTGGCATCTGCTTGCGGCCATCTTCCATCGCGATCGTTACCGAGAGCAGGGACCCCATCAGCACGACAAAGAGAATTGCCTTTTCCGTCAGCCCAAACCACAACACCGCCAGCGGAATCCAGCAAATACTGGGCAGCGATTGCAAACTCACGAGGAGGCCTCCTAGCGTCTCCTCGAGAAACTTGCTGCTTGACACAGCCAGAGCCAGAACCATGCCGAGCGCCACCGACAGGCTGTAACCGATCAGCATCCGCTTCATCGTCACCAGAATGCCGATCCAGAAACTGTGGTCCGCAAAACCATCCCATAACGCATGTCCGACACCCCACGGCGGAGGAAAAAGGTATGGAGGCCAGACCCGCAGTTTCGCCAGCGCAGTCCAGATTCCCAGCAGCGCACCGTAAAATATCACCTGTCTAGCGAGCTTTTTCATCGGCGTACTCCACTTCCAGGCTCCTGTTGATCTCCTCGCGCAGACAATCCAGAATCATGCGCGCCGTGCGTGTCACATCGGGATGCTCCATGGAGCGTGGACGCGGCAGATTTACCGCGAACTCCTGTTTCACGCGCCCCGGACGAAACGTCAGCAGCACCACACGGTCGGCCAAGCGTGCCGCTTCGCGCACATTGTGGGTCACAAAGACGATCGTGCATCCGGTTTCCGTCCAAATGCGCTCCAGTTCGTCGTGAAGCAAGTCCCGTGTCTGAGCATCGAGTGCCGCAAAAGGCTCGTCCATCAACAGCACATCCGGCCCGGTCGCCAGAGCGCGCGCCAGCGCGACGCGTTGCCGCATTCCGCCTGAGAGTTGATGTATGTAACTGTTTTGAAATTTCGACAACTGAACCAGCCGCAGGTAGTACTGCACCTTTTCTTCGCGTTCTGCCTTCGGCACGTCTTTCATCTTCATGCCGAACTCGACGTTCCCTCCCACTGTCAGCCACGGGAATAATCCCAGTTCCTGGAAAATCAGAATGCGGTCCGTTCCCGGCCCTTGTACGGGCTTTCCGTCCATCAGCACCGCTCCAGAGGTCGGGGGCTGCAAGCCGGCGATCAAGTGCAGCAGCGTCGACTTCCCGCAACCCGAAGGTCCAACGACACACAGAAATTCCCCCGGCTTCACTTGGAGATTGATGTTTTCAAGGGCCAGCAAGCGCTCACCCGAGGTCGTCCGGTAGCTCAGCGAGATCTCCTCGAGCGCAACCTTCGGCAACAACGACTCCGAAACTGCATGCCCTGGTGACTTCGTCAGCCGCGACACCGGCTGGCCATAAGAGAGACCGGCCCGTACTCTCGGAGTTGGAACCCGCGACCGAACCGGCAGAGCGTTCTTTGGAGCTGCGCTCATTGAATCCCCCTCCTTCCCTTCTCTGCTAAGACCTGATTCAGCAGCGACAGGTCATACAAACTCGAAAGATCAGGCATCTGCCGCCCCAGATATCCCGCGTCAAATGCGGACTTGGCAGCGGTAATCAGAGACGGTCGCAGCGGATCGTACGTCGCCTTCAGGCGCCCAAACGCGTCCTGAAGCACCGCCTCCGGCAAGGCCTTCCCTGTCTCCTTTGCGATTTGCTGATTGAGAAGCTTCTTGGCATCTGTCAAATGCGCGTTGATCCAATCCGTTAGTTCCACGTGAGCTCGAATCCAGTTCTTCACCAGATCGGGGTGCTGCTTCAAGAACTCGGTGCGCACGATCAGGTGTGCGGTAATGAAATCGCCGTTCGGCCACAGTGTGCGCTCATCCAGAAACAAGCGCCCGTTCCCTTCCTTGATCAGCCGCGTCGCCCATGGTTCGGGAGCCCAGGCTGCATCCAGTTCTCTCTTCAAGAACAGGGTCAGCTGATCGGGATTGGCCAGAGGGATCACCTGCACGTCTCCGCCTTTGTCCGCCGACTTCATGCCGTGCGCAATCAACCACGCACGCAGCGCCACGTCCTGCGTATTTCCCATCTGCGGCGACGCAACCCTTTTGCCGTGGAAATCTTCCGGCTTCTGAATTCCTGAGTCATTCCTGACCACCAAGGCAGCTCCCCCGCTGGTCGCGCCTGCCACAATGCGGAGCGCTTCCCCGTTTGACCGCACATAACCGGAGATCGCAGGATTCGGTCCGATATAAGTCAAGTCAATCGCCCCCGCAAACAAGGCTTCAATGGCCGAGGGCCCGGCATTGAAGCTCCGCCACTCGATCTTCACCCCCGGCCCCATCGCTTTCTCGAACCAGCCGTTGCTCTTGCCGACCATGGCCTGCGGGTGGGTAATGTTGGGAAAGGCGCCCACATGAATGACGGTCTGTCCTTGGACTAAAGCCCCTGCTCCAAGCACGAACGAGGCGACAAGCACCCAGATTCTGGCAATCTGATATTCTTTTTCCATTATGTCTATAATCCTACTATACTAAGTAGCATATATAGCACTTTCCTGACCACATACCTAAGGTTGTAGTCCTCTCGCCAACTTCTTGATTTTGCTAGGGAATCACGCTGCGGCGTAGACCGCCGCCAGCAACCATAACATGCAAATATTTTCGTTTTATTCCCGCAGCAAAAGACAAAACCAGGCTCCCCAGTTTAGGCGGCCTGGTCTATCACTACGCTATTGCTCGGGATCGGTTTAGTGGACTTGCTTGATGGTCACTTTCACTTTTTCTGCCACACTTTGCGGCAGCGGCGCGTAGCTTAGCTCGGGCGCCATCTTCTGCCCCGCCGTGACCATCCAGTTGAGAAAGTCGCTGATGATTTTTCCTCTGTTCGCATCCTTGGACTGCACCGGAATCAGCAACCAAGTGAAACTCGAGATCGGGTAGGCGGTCTTTCCCGGTGCATTTGTAATGGAGACGCGAAAATCCGCGGGCATGGTTTTCACGGAGGCTGCCGCCTCCGTGACACCGTCGAGCGAGGCTTTCACAAAATTGCCGGCTGCATTCTGTACGGACCCGTATGAAATTTTGTTCTCGACCGCATAAATCAGCTCGATGTAGCCGATCGAGCCCGGCATTTGCCGAATTTGGCCGGCCACTCCTTCATTGCCTTTGCCGCCGAGGCCAACGGGCCACTTCACCGCGGTGGATTTGCCCACCACCGATTCCCATTCCTTGCTGACCTTGGAGAGGTAATCCGTCCAGATATAGGTGGTCCCGCTGCCATCGGAGCGATGGATCACGATGATGGTCTGGTTGGGAAGGTTCATTCCCGGATTCGCTTTAGCAATGGCGGCGTCGTTCCATTTTGTGATCTTCCCGAGAAAAATGTTGGCCAAAACATCGGGCGTGAATTTGATATCGCCATTGATGCCCGGAACGTTGTAGGCGGGAACATCGGCGCCCAGAACGGTGGGTATGTGGAGAATTTTGACCTTCGATTGCGAGAGTTGTTCGTCAGTCATCGGCCCATCGCTGGCTCCGAAATCCACCGTGCCATTGAGTACCTGACGGATTCCGCCGCCGCTTCCAATCGACTGATAATTGATCTGAACGTCCTTGTGCAGCTTGTTGTACTCGCTGAACCACTTCTGATAGATGGGATTGGGAAATGTGGCGCCTGCCCCGTTCAATGTGGTCTGGGCCAAAATTGGCAAGGATAAAAAAAGGCCGGCCAAGAGAGCCGCGATCCGTCGAATCACGCGATGATCCTCCTCAAACTATGTCTTTGGGTACGGTTTTAGTCGTCGATTGTTACAGGAAAGTTACAACGCTATAAATTTCCCATGAACGCGCTTCCCTTCCAAGCACTTAACGGTCGGTAATTTTATCAAGCCGAGCCAGTTCGCGGCCGAATAACGGGTTGTCAGGAAAATCGCGTTGCAGGCCGAGCAATACTTCGCGGGCGTGACTAATATCTTTTTCGCGCACATAAGCAATGGCCAGCAGAATCCGGGCGAATGGGGCGAGCAAATGGCCATGCGCGGCGGTGAGCTGAAGTTCAGAGATTCCTCCTGCTTTGTCTCCCTCAATGCCCCCCATGCGCAACACCCAGCGGATCGGTGCGGACATCGACCCGATAATGTACCGGCTGACACCCGCGGCTAAGTGGGCGTCGTAGCAAGTTGGATCCGCCGCCAGCAGTTGAGCAGCCCATCCCGTGGCTTCTTTCGTGTAGTGGAGCGATGCCAGGTTTCTTTTCTCGATGAGCGCGGCAAAATCGGAATGAAGTCCCGCAGCCAAAGTCATAGCGAGGAGAGCATCGCGGTCATGAGGGTCACGCTTAAGTCTGGAGTTTGCGAGATCTTGTGCGCGGGCAAGTTGGCGGTCGAATCGCTCCCGTTGAGCGGGGTCCGGCTGATACTGCTTACGCTTTAAGAAAACGAAATCGTCCGTGTAAAACTGTGCCTCGAGCACGCCCAGACGGTTGAACTCCGAGAACAAGACTCCCGCCGCCTCACTGGCCGGGCCCATCGGGTTCTCGGGGTGCTCCTTTTCCCAGGTCTCGAAAATCTTCTGTGCTCCGGCGAAATCCAAATCGTAGAGACGAAAAAAACCGTCGTCTAACCTCGTGGGCAGAGCCTCGGCCAGGGCCCCAGGCACTAAGGTAGGGATCAGGAACGCCGCGAAAAGCACGAACGCGATTTGTAGTCTCGGCCTCCGCAAACACGGCCGCCCGACTGCGCCAATGCGGAAGCCAGAGATAAATATGCCTCGATGCAATATGACTCGATGCAAAATGCCCTGATGGAGTATAGCTCCCTGCGTTTTCGCTGCAATGGGCTTTTGCAGAACGCATGAATCTTTATCTTCTGGCAAACTGCTTAACAGCGGGGATACATGGCCATGAGCGATCGAATCCGTCACGCGCCGGGGTGGCCCGGCATAGAGCCGCGCTGGACTTCGAGCGCCAAGAGTGGGATCGGCACGGCGCTCAGCATGCACAGCCGGGTCTGGTTCACGCTTAGCCACGGCATTCTGAATGAAATTTATTTTCCGCGCGTGGACCAGGCGTGCACACGCGACTTCGGCTTCCTCGTGACCGACGGTAAGTCATTTTTCTCAGAAGAGAAACGGCATTGCCATTTCGAGAACGTTCCCATCGAACCAGGCGTGCCCGCATACGAACTGGTGAACACCCACATGGAAGGCCGATACCGGATCGAAAAGGAAATCCTGACCGACCCTTGGCGCAGCGTGGTATTGCAGAAGATACGTTTTGTGCCGCTTCAAGGGTCGCTCGGCGATTATCACCTGTATGCGCTGCTTGCTCCTCACCTCGCCAACTTTGGTTATGGCAATACCGGGTGGATCGACAACTACAAAGGCTCGTCGATGCTCTTCGCGCAACGTGACGCGTTCGCCCTCGCTCTGGGATCGTCGGCGCCATGGCTTAAGCGTTCGGTCGGTTTTGTCGGGACATCCGATGGCTGGCAGGACGTTTCCACGAACTACCAGATGACTTGGGCCTACGACCGGGCGACAAACGGAAATATTGCGCTTACAGCGGAGATCGATCTGGCCGCCTGTAATGGCGAGTTCATTATTGCGCTCGGCTTTGGCGGCATCTGGGCCGAGGCCGGGCAGCAGGTGATCTCTTCCCTGCTGACTCCCTATGAAAAGACGCGCGAAGAGTACGTTTTTCACTGGAAGCACTGGCAAAAGGGCCTGAAGAAACTGGACGCCGAGCCGCGTGAGAAAGATCTTTATCGCGTCAGCGCCGCGGTCTTGCGCGCGCATGAATCCAAAGATTTTCTTGGCGGCATCATCGCCAGCCTCTCGATTCCCTGGGGATTCGATAAGGGCGATGAGGACCTCGGCGGCTACCATCTCATCTGGCCGCGCGACCTGGTCGAAAGTGCCGGCGGCCTCTTGGCTGCGGGCGCCAACGATGATGCGCTGCGCGTTCTCCACTATCTGGAGGCCACGCAGGAGGCTGACGGACACTGGCCGCAAAATATGTGGCTCGACGGCCGTCCCTATTGGGATGGCTTGCAGATGGATGAAACCGCTTTTCCCATTCTGTTGGTTGATCTGCTCCGGCGCGAAGCTCCCCTCTGCTTTGGCACGATTCAGCACTGGTGGCCGATGGTGCGTAAAGCGGCATGTTTTATCGCTGCCAACGGGCCGGTAACCCAGCAGGACCGGTGGGAAGAAGATGGCGGCTATTCGCCTTTCACCATGGCCGCCGAAATTGTTGCGCTGCTCATTACCGCCGATCTGGCTGAGGAATTGGGTCAGCACGCGCCCGCGGAATTTTTTCGCGATATGGCCGACACCTGGAACTTCAACATGGAGCGCCGGACCTATGCGACGAACACGGACCTCGCCCGGCAGGTCGGCGTGGAAGGTTATTACGTGCGCATTACGCCGCCTCCGAGCGCAGACAGTGCGGCGTCGCCATTGCAGGGATTTGTGCCGATCAAGAATCGCGTGACGCACGATGATGTGCCAGCCGTTGCGATCATAAGTCCCGATGCGCTCTCCCTGGTGCGCTTTGGATTGCGGCGTTATGACGACCCCCGAATTCTCAATACCGTCAAAGTGATCGACGCGCTGCTTCGCGTGAAACTACCCATCGGACCCAATTGGTACCGTTACAACGGCGACGGCTATGGCGAGCACGCAGATGGATCTCCGTTTGACGGCACCGGTATTGGCCGCCCCTGGCCCTTGTTAGCCGGCGAGCGCGCGCATTACGAGGTGGCCGCAGGCCGTCTCGACTTGGCTCGGGCTTTATTGACCGTAATGGAAAACTCGACCGGCGCGACGCGGTTGATGCCGGAGCAGGTTTGGGACAAACAGGACATTCCCGAACGGGAGTTGTTCACAGGCAAGGCGTCAGGCTCGGCATGTCCCTTGGTGTGGGCTCACTCGGAATACATCAAGCTGCGGCGATCGCTCCTCGAAAGCAGGGTTTTTGACCAGCCTCCGCAGACCGTGAAACGATATATAGAATTAAATACATCCGCGCGTTATTTCAACTGGCGGTTTAACAATAAGCCACGCACCATGCCGCTGGGAAAAAAGCTCCGCATCTTGCTGATGGATCGCGCTATTGTCCACTGGAGCTTTGATAATTGGAAGACTAGTCACGATGGCTGGACTGAGGACAGCGGCTGCAGACTTGAATACCTCGATCTCCCGACCGAGACGCTCGTCAGTGGACAACAGATCGTCTTTACGCTGTATTGGAAGACCAGCGCGCGCTGGGAGGGACGAGACTTCACGGTCACCGTGGAGTGAGGCGGGCTCATCCCCGGAATCCTGAATCTATCTTGCGCTGCATCAATCGGCGGGTCCTGTCTTAACAGCGAGTTAAGACACGACCAATCGGCGCGACATCCGCCGACCCAACAAACCGGTTTGTTAGACTTTTTCGTTGCGCTCTATTCCGCGCCTAGAGGACGAAGCATGCGCATTCTCTGTTCGTTTGTTATGGTCGCTATGATGACAATGTTCATGATGACCATGACAACGTTTGCCAGTTCCGCCAGTTTGCCCCCCCCGCAAGCCGTCACTGACCCTAAGCAGATCGCCTCCAAGTCGGATGCGCGCGTGGAGAGAACGCTTTCGCTCGAGAAGCTCTATATGACACGCCAGATCGGCGGTGCGACCTGGGCGCCTGATGGCAAGTCCATCGCCTTCATCTGCAACTTGAGTGGCCGCTCGAATCTATGGCTTGTTCCCGCCGAAGGCGGATGGCCTACCCAGCTGACCGTGAGCGATCAGCGGCAGACAAGCCCAACCTGGTCGCCCGACGGCAAGTGGATCGCCTACGCGTCCGACTACGATGGCGATGAGCAGTGGGACATTTTCCTCGTTTCGCCGAAGACCGGGGCCGTTGTCAACATTACCAACACGCGTGAAATCGCGGAACTCAGTCCTACATGGTCGCCGGATGGCCGCTATCTGGCCTATCTCGTCAAACCGAAAACGTCGTCCGTCTACGAGATCGATATCTACGATACCGTGCTGCGCGACGTGAAGCATCTCACCACCGGCACAGCCAACGACCTGTTCAACTTTTCGCCCATCTGGTCCAAGGACGGCAAGTTCATTTTTTATTCGCAGGCGCAAGCCAAGGGCACGGACTCCAACATTTTCATGGTCAATGTCGAGGAGGGCGGCAGCATGCTGCTCACTCCGCACAAGGGCGAGGAGCTGTACGCAGCTAACGACGTGTCGCCGGACGCAAAGCATCTGCTGATCACTTCGAACGCGGGCAACGGGTACGACAACGTCGGACTGCTGGACATCGCTACAAAGAAGATTCGCTGGGTGACGGAGGACAAATGGGAGATCTCAGGCGTCACCTTCACGCCCGACGGGAAGTCCCTTGTGTACACGGCCAACGTCGATGGCAACGTTGATGTTTACCTTTATGACATCACCGCGGCGCAGGCTCGGGCCTTACCTCTGCCCAAAGGATTGAACTTTCCATCGGGCAGCGAGAGCCCCTTTACCTCCGACGGATCGCGCATGCTTTTCGCGCACACTGGAGCCACCGCGCCCGGCGATTTGTGGGTCTACACGTTCGATGGTGGTAAATCGAGTCAGCTTACACATTCGCTGGTGGGCGGCGTGCGCGCCGAAGATATGGTCGAGCCCTACCTGGTTCGCTTCCCGAGCAAGGACGGCAAATGGCAGATCTCCGCCTTCGTTTATGTGCCCTACAATCTGCCACGCCAGCCCGAGCATCCCGCCATCGTCTACGTGCACGGCGGCCCAACCGCGCAGAGCATGAATTCGTTCAACCGCTTCGTGCAGTACATGGCCAACCAAGGCTACCTGGTGATTGCGCCGAACTATCGCGGCTCAACCGGCTATGGCAAGGATTTTCAGCAGGCCAACCTGTTTGACATGGGAGGCGGCGATTTGCAAGACGTGCTGGCTGCCGCCGATTGGATGAAGCAAACCGGCTATGTCGATCCGAAAAAACTCATTTTGATGGGCGGCAGCTACGGCGGCTATCTCACCATGATGGGCGTGACCAAGGCGCCCGACGTCTGGGCCGCTGGCGTTCCCATTGTGCCTTTCGTGAACTGGTTCACGGAACTCCAGCATGAAGATCCTGTGCTGCAGCAATCGGATCTGGCGACCATGGGCGATCCGGTGAAGAACAAGGCGCTCTACGAAGACCGTTCGCCCATCAATTTCATAGATCGCATCAAGGCTCCCCTCTATTTGCTCGCCGGGGGCAACGATCCGCGTTGTCCGAAAGAAGAGACGCAACAGGTCGTCGAGGCAGTCAAAAAACACGGTGGCGTAGCGGAGTACAAAATTTACGAAGACGAAGGTCACGGCTTTGCGCGCGTAGAAAATCAGATCGATGCCTACAAGCGCGTGGCGGACTTCCTCAAGGCGCATGTCCCGCCGGCCGATTGCGGGTGCGCGCTCGATAGCGACGATGGCGGCTCTGCGCCCACGCTCATCCAGCACTAAACGATTCGGGAAAAAGCAAAAGGCCGCCCGCGACGAGATGTCAGGAGGGCGGGGCCGAATGAGATTGTTTTCGCTCGGCGTGCCTTTTCTCCATCGCCTGGACCCGCAAGTGAAGTATGTAAAGCACGACCAGCGTATTCACCGCAAGCACTCCGAAGCGAAGTAGCGTGGGCTTGCGGATCAAGTCGACTGCCTCGAAGGGAATGTAGACCGCGCCGGAGATGAACGCCATCCACTCCGCCCAGGGCAGCGCATACCACAATCCAAATGCTTCGACGAAGCGCAGGACTACATACACGCTGGCGATAGCGGCAATCTTCCACAAGCTCAAATCGTGGAACTTGGAGATGAGCGCCGTGAAGACTCCCACCAGGCGATGGTGATGATGATGGAGGTTTAAGAAGCGGACGAAGCTATCGGCCAGTCCCCAGAAATCCTTGTGCCGCATGGAGAGAGCGCCCAGGCCCACCAAAACTACGAGGATTCCCTTGATGAACTCAACGGTCGCAACGGTGCGCACACCCTTGATGTGAGCGGGATCGTGGACGGTGGGATGCATGGCGCGTTTCGTTTGGTGCCCCTTAAGGCTGCGCGTCAGCACTGCTGCGCAACTCCTCCGCGATTTCCTGTGCGGCTTTTTGCGCCTCGACGAGCTGCGTAACCTCGAAGGAGATCGCGCCTACGCGGGCATGCCCTCCACCGCCGTACCGCTCGCACACTTTCGCCAGGTTCACAGTGGGTTCGCGTTTCGACCAGGGATTGGACCCAACCGAAACCTTCACTCGAAAAGAACTCTTGCTCAACCCAACGCTGTAGATCGAATCCGGGTGCAGATAATACGGGACGAACTTGTTGTAGCCCTCCATCTCGAGATCGGTGATATCGAAGAAAATCGTGCCGTGCTTCTCTTCGCTGCGCTCGCGCAGGATTTCAATGGAACGCTGGTGGCGTTCGAGCAGCGGCGGCAGGACGGCAGCAACAAAAGGCTGCTCCAGAATTTCGCCCAACGGATGATAAGCGAGCAGAGGAATCAGCTTCTTGACGAAATCGCGGTGGGTCGATGCCTCAATAGCCATGGTCAATTTCATGGCCGGTGCCTTCATCTCCACCGCCGATTTTGCGTCGTCATACATGGCGCCATCCACAATGTCGGTCCAGTGCACAAGCTCGGCTACAGGCCGCGGATCGAACCCAAAACGTTGCTCTGCCACCATGGCCACAAAGCTGGTACAGGATTTGAACGCGGGATCGTAAAACTTGCGGTTGCTCTCATCGTGTTCAAAGTGGGCCGCGTCAGCCGGCGAAAGAAAGGCGCTCTCATGGTGATCGAACCACCAGGTAATCTTGGGCGAGCTCGAATACTTGAAATCGACAATGGCGTTTTCATCGCCGTCAAATTGTTTTTCATCGAACAGGGAGCCGGCGCGGTGCAGCAGCCCGGAATAGACAAACTCCACGTCGCTCCGAATTCTCTCCCGGTAAAAGCGAGAGAACAACGCGGCCGAAGAGGCTCCATCGAAACACTTGTCGTGATAAAAGACCCGAACTCGCAAAGCGATTCTATTCTCCTTTGGGTGGCGAAAGAACAAATAGAGTTGCTGGTTTGGAGGTTTCTGTCAAGGCGGACTTTCACGTATTCCCGAAAACGAACAGAAAATTACTTCCGTCGTGTCCGGATCCGCAGGTCGAAACTCACCACTCCGTTCTGGTCCCGCAGCGCCACAATCGAAATATTTCGCGTGATGTTGTATTCCGCCTGGATGATCTGCTGCGACGAAACTGAGACGTTGGTGCTGTAGGTCACCGTGATATTGCTCGCGACCTGCTGCTCGACGGTCAATTGCGGTCCGCGCACAATGTTGGTTTCGCTCGCCGAGCCCTGTGGGTCGATCTTAATATGGCTTACGCCAAATAGCCGCATCATGCGGCTATTGACCGTGCTGTTGAGCGCCTCGTTAAGCAGCAAGCTGGAAGCTTCGTTGCTGAACCCGTTGCCCGCTCCCGACTGGCTCGCGACCGCGGCCTGTTCTTGCGTACGCCCCAGGGCCAGTAGGGCGACTACGTCTCCCTCGGGCAAGCTTGGTTCCGATTGCCAGCTGATCTTCAGACCATTGGGCGCGGTTGCATCGCCTCGAATGCGAACCGTTATGTCGTAATCCTGCACTCGCGTCGAAGCCTGCAGATCGACAATGGGTTGCGTCTTGGCAGGATTGGCAAACGTCACATCCCCGCGTTCCAAATGATATTTCGTTCCGTTGAATGAAATATCGCCTTCCAGCACCTCGGCGCGCCCCAAAATCACCGGCCGATCCGCCGTCCCGCGCACCCTCAGATCGGCGCTGCCGGAAAGCCTTGCAATCGCCGTTTGCATTTGTAACTCGGGTGTCGTGGCGACGTGTACATCCAGCCGCAACCGGCTTTCCAGGCTGTCCGGCCGCGTTAACACCCCTTCCTGGCGGCTGCTCGACACATAGGCGCCGAAATCGAATCCGGGCGTCACGGCCAGTTTCGTCACCAGAACATTGCCGCTGAACACCGCGGATTTCGACGTTCCCGTCAGCCTCACCGTCGCGTCCGCGGTTGAACTCACACCGGCTGGATAGCGCAGCCGCACTCCGTGTGCGTCAGCTCCGAGATCGAATTGAGCCACACCGTCCTCATAGCTGCCCGACCCCGTCAGCGCGATAGTTCCGCCGCCTGTAGTTCCCTGAAGCTTCTCAATCTGCACGCGATTGCGGTCGAAGAGTAACACTCCATTCAGATCGCTCAGGCCGCTGGGAAAATCATTGTGGCTAAGAAACGTGTTTTTCAATTCCAGCCGCCCCTGTAACACCGGCTGCTCCAGGCTACCCATAGCGGTCACGTGGGCATTCAGAGTGCCGCGAGCCAGAATTTTGGGGCTCATTGATTCCAGCAGCGCCATATTGGCCGACCCGTCGAACTGCAAGTCCATCTCTTGCGCACCCGCAAAGTGAGCGGTGCCGTGCGCCGTGAAATCGGTTCCGCTGCCTGCCAAGTGAAGGCTTTCGATCAGTACGGTTTGCTTCGCGATTTCAAACCGAATCGGCTCGACAGCGGATACCGGAACGTGCTCCACTTCGGCGCTGAAAAACTTCACATTCCCCGACGCCAGCAATTCCCGCGGCGTCCGCAGCGGTCCACGCACGACGATTGTTCCGCCAACTGGCGCGCTGCCCGTGAGTCTTCCCGGCAACCACGCATTCAAAAGCGATACCACATTCAGACGCTCGAACTCCAGGTTGAGGTCCGCGGTGAAGTCGTTTTCCAGGTCAATGTTTCCCGTTGCTTTGAACGACGACGCCTCGAAGTCCGAGTATCCCTTCACGTCAAGCCTGCGACCCTGCGTACTCGCCTCAAGGTGGAAATCGCCCATGTGTTCCTGGTCCAGAGCAAGATTCTTCACCAGCACATGCGCCTGTATAGCCGGTGTCGTCAATGTGCCACTGACTTGCACCGCAAACTCGGCAATCCCATCGACTGAGATTCGGCCAGAATGAAAATCCGGGAAGTGTGCCAGATCGATATTTTTTCCTTCCGCGTTTAGCCGCACCTCATGTGTCAACGCGTTGAAGTCGGCTCGCCCCGAAAATGTCGCATTGTAAGCACGGGCGTCGAGATTGCTGAGTTGCAGATCGCGGTCCGCCAACTGCATGTCTCCTCGAAATGAGGAGAGCTTCCCGCCGTATACCGTTCCATCCCGTACCTCAAAATGACCCTCGCCATGCGGATGGCTCAGCGTTCCCGACATATTTACCGATAGCGCCAGCTTTCCGGTGACCGGTTTATTCAACCCGGCCCACTGCCGCAACTCGCCGACGCCGGCATCAAGAAGATCCAGGTGCAAGGTGAAGGGCGCGCTTTCCGTCAACGCGCCTTTGATTAATCCCTGGCTTACATCAAAGTGCGCCACCATGCTTCCATGAATCAACGAGCCGTTGTGCGCCGCAAAACCCGTCTGCGAATACTGTACGCTGGTTACGAGCGCGTCCCAGTGGATGGGAACGGCCCGCACGTTCGCCTGCGGCACGCCCGGCAACGTCGTATCGAAGTCGTAGACTTCCAGTCTTCCATTCATCGCAGGCGTAGACAACGCGCCGCTGGCAGTTCCGTTCAGGCTTGCCCAACCGTGCACCGCAAATGGCAACGGCGAAGAGCCGTACGCCGCTTCGATCAGCGGATTCCATTCGGCAACGTTATGCGAAGTCAAAGTGAAGTGAAGCGACGAGTTCGCGCTCAACTTCCCAGAGGCTGTCAAATCCGAAGCACTGCTGGCAAGGTGCAATGTGTTGAGTTCGAGTTCGTCGCGCGATCCACGGTAGATGCCGTCAATCTGCCCGTGAACTACAGTCCCTGCGGGCATTGATCGCAGGGGCGCGGCGAGGCTGATTTTCAGCTTCGTCTCCGCATCCGCGATCGAGCCCAGCCAGGCCATCTCGACGGCGCCGCTGGCGTTTGCTACAAAACTCAATCGGTCGAGCGGCAGGCTCTTTGTGCTAAGAAAGTCTAAGACCGGTGTTACGGGAAAATCTGCCAATCGCAAATGCGCGGATCCTCGCTGCTGGCTGCTGGAGGCAACTCTGCGGCTTACTTGCGCAGAAGCTTTCGGTTGCGGATAAGCCTTCACTTGCGCCGTCGCTTTAAGTTGGGAAGCCGAGGTGTCCAGCGAGTTTTGCCAGTTGCTGACGTCGACATCGCCGAGCAATTCCCCACCCAATAAGTTTGCTTTGATTGCTGAAAGCTGCAAACGAATTGGATTTATCTTGTAGACGGCTTCCGCGCGCCCACCGCGCAGCGTCAGCTTCGGCGCGGACCAATCCACATCCTTCGCCTCTAACTTCCCTTCCGTCGAAAAATCGCGCAGGCTCCAGTTCCCCTTACCGGAAAATTGCGCGGTGCCCTTGTGCAACTCGCGCTGGCGCAATGTGCCTGCCATCTCTGCCAAATCGGCCTCGCCCCGATATTCGCCGATGATCTTCGGATCGTGAAAGCTTTCGAGCCGCCCCGTGAACTGAACCTCCGATTTTCCCGATCTCACGGTCAACGTGCTGATATCCGCGCGCCCTCGTGTAAGCACAAAAGCAGCAGCCGTACTCCAGGCAAACGCCGGATACCGCTGCCAGTGCGTATCAACGCTGCCCACCAGTATTCGGCCTTCGTAGCGCTGGCGCAGCAATGAGCGGCTCAGCAGCAATTCAAGTTCGCGGGCCGCGAAGCTGAAAGGAACTTTTTCATCCTGCCAAAGCAGCTCACCGTTCTTGATCTCGATTTGTGATACCGATAGCGAGATCAGCCTTTCAACCGGACCTTCCTGGGAGGAACGTCCGAACCAGCGAAACGTCGAGTGCCGCGTCGGCGGCGTAGGAATGTTGGTTGTCCCATCCGGATAGTCGATGATATGCAGCACCGGATGCTCCATCTCCAGCGAGTGCAGGCCAAACGTCGTGCTGAGCAGCGAGATGATCTTCAACTGCGCCTGCACGCGCTCCACGTGCGCAAACGGCTGCTGATCGGCGGCTTCACGCCCGTGAATCGTCAAATTGCGGACATCTACCCGCAATCGGAATGGAATGGTATGCAGTTCTCCGAGGTCGACTCGCCCGCCGGTCGCACTTTCGAGTGCGGCCACCACTTTGCTGCGCATGCGTCGCTGAAACGAATCTGTGGTTACATACCAGCCGAGCACGCCCAGCGCCGCCAGTGCAAACGCACAAGAAATCAGCACCAGTTTTCCTGGAATTCGACGACGACTTCGTCGGCGCGCCGGTGGCGGAGGCGGCTGATTCAACGGCGATGGATTCGACGCTGGCCGGTCCGACGCAGGTTCGTTCAACGGTTCCCTTCTCCGGTCTTGGGCCCCGGAGATCGAATGTCACTGCCCGACCGCAAACTCGCCAGCCAACCAGTCAGCAGTTCGTTCATCTTCTTTTCGGCCAGCAGGGTCCGAATTTTTCCATAAACCTCAGTCAGCGGTTTGGTGTTTCCGCCGGCCTTTTGCAATTGCGGCAACAGTTGGTCGTGATAGTAGCTCTCTACGGCGTTCTGATCGATCTGGATTGAAGGCCGCAACCGGTCTTCTACCAGCTTCATGAGCTGGATCTGATCGCTCAGCCACTTTTTCAGGTCGCCTTCCGTCATGCCGTAATGTTTCAGCGTCGCGCTCCAGCCCTCGTCCGTTGCGCCATTGGGATTCAGTTTGCGAACTTCCGAGACTCGTCCCGCGACCTCGTTCGTCTCAGCCGCACCGGCCGGCCGCACCTGTTCTCGCAACAATTCTTGATCAATCAGACGGTCGAGCGCTGCTTTCCGCTCGGCACTGGTAAAGGTGTCCGGATCACGGCCATTCGTCAGGGCTTCGAAGGCGATCTCCTGCTCCCAATCGCTCTGCAATACCACGTGACCATTCACGGTGGTAACAACGCGGTCCACAATTGGTCCTGCCGCCGCAAAACCGCACAGCGCCAAGCTCAGCGCCATCACAAGCACGCCGCCGCGCCATCGCTCACGCCGCCAAAATTCGTTAAAAAGATTGACCCACATTGAATGAAAAATTGAAATGCCCGGCGCGCTGGACGCCAAATTGACCGGTCTCAACCGTATATGACGGCTTCCCAGGAGGATAAACCGTGGTGACCGTTATATTCGTATAGCTGGGAAAGGCCGGTGGATTCAAATTGTATCCGAAATCAAAGGTTAATGGCCCGATCGGCGTCTGATAGCGCACTCCTGCGCCCACGGCATGCGAAATGTAGTTGTAGTTGCACTGTGAAATCTGCTGCATTTGTGTCGGCGGTTGGAAACAGGCTTGGCGATCAGTCTGATGCCAACGGCCTATGCTCGGGAGCATCTCCTGGGGCCGCGCAAACACGTTGCCCATGTCGTGGAATACCAGAAACCCGATCTTGTCATGCAGGTACGGCAGCGTTGCATAAGGGAAACGCAGCTCGAGATTATTCAGGAACACCGCGCTCCCGCCCACCGGAAAACCTGTCACCGGATCGCGCGGTCCGGCCTGATTCAAGCCGAAACCCCGGTTCGAATTGCCGCCTCCACTGAAAAAGCGCTCCGGTAAAGGAATCAATGTCGAGGTTTCTGAGACGCAATCGGTGGTAATGACAGGAGTGCAGAATCTTTGCCTGGGATCGATAACCACCGTACGCCCAAGGGGATTCTCCACCCCAACGGTCGTCGAGCGCGCAAGAACGAATCTGCGGCCCGTCGTCACATCACGCCAAAATGAGTAGTATGTCGAGTTCCTCGCCAACACTCTGCTGAAATTTGCCTCCGACCCAAAATAGCTCGCCGCCACTCCGCCCTCGACGCTGGTATAGCTTCCTCGGGTCGTTTCCAGGTCGTTGTCCCGCCGGTTGCGGATGTAGACGAAGTTCGGAGACCCCACCCGCGTCGGCGACGAGAGCAATGGAATAGAACTGCTTGATACTTCAATGCTGGAAGCTTTGACTCGCCTGTAGCTGAAGCCGTAGGTGAAGGTCGTCAGGTCGCGGTCCCCCTGTCGATACAAAACCAGCAGGTTTCGCAATGTTCCTTCCAGCCTCTGCGATGTGAACGTGGAAACATCGATTGTGTTGTCGTAAAACACGCTCGCCGTGAGGTGCAGATAATCCTTGTTCATCAGCTTCGGAACATCGAAGCTGGCCAGGACTCTTTTTTGCAGCCGTCCATAATTGCCTTTGACGGTAAGCGTCTGCTCGCGCCCACCCAGATTGATCCGGTTGATTCCTCCCAGAATCCGCGGACTCACGCCGGTCTGACCCAGCGGCTGATTTGCGCCCACCGCCGGCTGCCCTGTCTGGAACTCAAAGCCGCCCCCGTAGTCGAACGTATAGCGCTTCGCTTCGCGCGTCGTAATCAGCACATTCTTCCGCGACTCGGTTCCATCCGGGTTCTGGATCGCAGTATCGACCTCGCTGAACAGCCCCAGGTCATACAGACGCCGCTGACTGTCGAGCATGTTTTGCTGGCTCAGAGGTTCGCCCGTATGCACTCGCAAAGCCCGCCGCGCCACACCGGCGCGTGTGTAATGGAGGCCGTTCAGGAAAACGTCGTTCACAAAGAACTGCTCGCCTTCATGGATGGTGAAGGTCACTCCCACTCGCGGCAATCCCCCGGCCGCCGCCTCCACGGCCACGTATGACACATCGACGGAGGCGTTAGGAAAGCCATTGTCAAAATACTTTCCAAGAATGGCATCACGGTCGTCGGCCAGGATTGACTCGTCAAATCCCTGCCCTTCAGCGGTAGAAAGCTCAGGAAGCAAGTCCTGCGGCAGCGTGTACCCGCCTTCGGTCCGCACCCATGCCACGCGCGTTTGCGGTCCCTCTTTGATCTGAATGTCGATCGCCAGCAGCGAGGGCTCGCCATGGTACTTCGTGACCAGCCTGGCATTCACCTCAGCCTGCCGGAAACCGCTCGCGCGATACATGCCTTGAATATTCTTCACATCCTGATCGAGCAGCACTTCACTGTAACGCCCGTGACTGAAAAGCTTTCCTGCCGTCTCCTCCGTCATACGCCGTCGAAGCAGTTCCTCGGGAAAATAGTTGTTGCCGGTGATGCGAATCGCGACGAGTTTATGCCGCTCTCCCGGCTCGATCGCGTAGACGATTCGCAAAACATCCTTCGGCTGCTTCTCGTTCTGGCTGACCTTCACGCTCGCTTCAAAGTACCCGAGCGCCTGCATGTGATTCTCAATGGCGCGTCGGCCCTCGTTTAGCAGGTCTTCGTCCACTGCCCCCTCCTGATAGACCGGCACCAGCCGCTTCAACGTCCCTTCGCTCAGTTTGAACCCCTCCGCGGCAATTTCCACAACCGGGCCGCGATCAATCTGAAACGTGTAGTCCACCGCATTGTGTTCCGGCCGGTATGTTTGATCTGCCAATGAAACCTGTGCCAGCAAGCGTTCCTGTTTCTGGTAACGCTTCCGGATCCGTTCCAGCGCCCGTTGCGTCCGGCTGGCGATCACTGAGTCTCCCGTGTGCAGCTTCGCAATCTCCTTAATTTCTCCCGCAGGATACCCGGCGTCTCCCTTGACAATGACGTCTCCTACCACCGCTCGCAGGCCCGGCGTCACGTGAAATGTGATGTTGATTTGATGCTCGCGCTCATCCCGCTGGTCGGCCACGGTCGTCCTCGCGTGATGAAAACCGTTCTCTTCGAGCACGCGCTTAATCCCCTCCAGCGCGTGATCGACCTTTTCCTGCGTATAGAGTTCGCCTAGTTGTAATCGGCTCGCGCTGACCAGTTGGTTGTCCGTGGGGTTCGTGGTAACTCCTTCCGCGCGCACAATACCCACGAAGAAATTCGCCACCGTCAAGAAGCGGATCCGCACACCGGCTGTTTCTGTGCGCTCGGCTTCCGCTCGTATGTCGGAAAACCGGCCGCTGGAAAACAGCGCCTTCATCGCATCGTGTAGCCCATCTCGCGTGAGTGGGCTCCCCACTCGCAGCGGCGTGAGTGCGGCCAAAGCCGCGGCTTCCGACGGTCCCACGCCCGGAAAAACAATCTCGTCGATTGTTAATCCCAGGTAGGGTGTGATCGCTCCAAACCGCGAGGCCGTCTCCTCGGTCTGCGCTGGAGCCACTTTGCCTTGCGTTTGCTCACCCTGCGGCACCGGCGGCGCTTGCTGCTGAGAATGTTCGGCGCGTGGCGTGGGTGATGGCACCGTCTTCGGCACCTGCTCCATCTGCGGCTCTTGTGCCGTCTGCTGCGGCAGCGGAATCGCCCAGCTCGCGGCGCTGCCAAAGAGCAACGCGAGCCTCAGGCACCGAAGAATCCGAGTGCGCCTCGATCGCGAGTTTTCCTTTTCCACCCAGTGCCCGCCGGCCGAGCCGCCTGAATGGTTCGATGAGTCGTGCAAAGGCACACGTTGCTCGCTGGGAAGAGTTTTCAAACCGCAACCTATAATACTGTTTGGAAAGCTCGGAAAAGGTAATTGCCTTGGGACAGACTAAGTTGGGACAGACTAGGTTGGAACTGACTGGGCCGGACCTGAAGGCCCTTGAACTCGAAGAGCGCTACTCGCGACAGGTCTTATTCAAGGAGATCGGCGAGACCGGCCAGACAAATCTCGCGTGCGCCCGCGTCGTTATTGTCGGATGCGGCGCTACCGGCTCCGTTCTCTCAGGCCTGCTGGCCCGAGCCGGCGTGGGTACTCTACGAATTCTCGATCGCGATTACGTCGAGCCGAGCAACCTGCAGCGGCAGTCTCTGTTTGATGAAAACGATGCCCGCGAGTCGCTGCCCAAAGCCATTGCTGCCGCCCGCCAGATTGCGCGCTTCAACTCGCACATCACTGTCGAGCCTCATGTCGCCGATCTCACTCCCCAAAATGCCGAGGCCTTACTTGGAGCCGCCGATCTCATCCTTGACGGCACCGACAATTTCGAAACGCGCTACCTTATCAACGACTTCGCTATTAAGAATTCTGTCCCTTGGATCTACGCCGCCGCCGTCGCCAGCTATACCGTGACCATGAATATCCTTCCCGGCGAAACTCCCTGCCTGGCCTGTGTTTTCCCCGAATCTCCCCGCGGAGCCATTGAAACCTGCGAGACTGCCGGCATCCTGAATTCCGCCGTCACGCTCGTGGCCTCGCTCGCCGCCACCGAGGCGCTGAAGTTTCTCTCCGGCGGGCGCCAGAAAATGCGCCGCACACTGCTTTCATGGGATGTGTGGTCAAACGATCAAGCTGAGGTTCAGCTCGCCTCTCCGCGCTCCGATTGCCGCGTCTGCGGTAAGCGCGAATTTGTTCATCTCGCCGGAGAAGGCCGTCCTCACATCACGCTCTGCGGCAGAAATTCCGTCCAAATCCACGAGTGCCAGCGCCCCATCGATTTCACCGACATCAGCGCTCGTCTCGCGCCGCTCGGCACCGTCCGGCACAATGACTTCGTGCTCAAGTTTCTCCGCGATCCTTACGAAATCACACTCTTTCCCGACGGCCGCGCCATCATTAAAGGAACCACCGACGTCGCCATTGCCCGCAGCTTATACGCCCGCTATATCGGCACATAGACCTGAATAGTGCGTATCGCTTCGAAGCTTATTCCTTGCAGGTTTTGCGCACCCCTTTTCATACCGGTTTTCGCCGCTCCAAATCTCATCGCCGGATATTGCCCGCCCAGAGCCGTAATCCCCGTGTATCTTTGGGCGTTTCGGCGCTCTCGCTTCGCTCGCTGACTGGCCACCAAACTGCATCGAAAAGGCCAGATGTGTTCTGTGGAGGTTTTATGCGACCCTGCTTGGCTCTGTGTGTAGTGTTTGTTCTTGCTGGTGCGGCGTTCGGTCAGCAACCCGGCCCGCGCCCATACGGTCCTAACTATGCGGGATATGGCCCTGTCGTCCCGCTCATCAGCACGCCGATGATTTCTTTGGAAACCGTTTCGCCGAATCCCGTGGGTGCGAGCAATGCCACAACCGGCCTGGTCGCCGGCGCCTGCAATTCGACGCTTTCTCAAATCGAAGGCTCGACCAGTTCGAGCTATACGGTAGGTGTCTGGTATCAGGGTGGCGCTCCGCTGACCACGCGCGAAGTCAACATCTACCCCGAGCCGGTCGCACGCGAAATGCGCGACATGCATGCTCCGCCGGTGCAAGAAGCTCGTGAGCGTGGGCCCAAAAAAGAAGCTGGCGAATGGCTGTACTTCACCGGCGATGAGCACACCGCCGACGTCGTCTCTGCTGCTGGCGCAAGCAAAGGCGCGCGCAAAGCCGGCCACGTCTATACCAACGAAGACGTGACTCGCCAGAACGACAACAACGGCATGGTGAAGTGGGACGGAAAGTCAAAAAAGATTCAATAGCTTAGGGTCTGGCGTCGGGTGTAGCTTCGGGTGACCGGTCAACGGTATCCGGGCCATAGCCTCCGAGCATCGGCATATTGGGCGATCGCGTGACTCTGCGCGCGGTCGCCTTTTTTTTTCACTCGCTGCGCCAGCGGTTCCAAAGGCGCATCGCGGCCAACTCAGCCTCCTGTTCGCGCATCAGTATGTCGCTGCCTATTGCAGCGCAACTCCGACCTTGGAGGACTTTGAGATGAAGGGACTAGCAGTGTTCGTCACTATTCTTGTCGCTTGCCTCGCTTCAGCGCCATGCGCGGTTGCCCAAAATCCGTCCACTCAGGATCAGATCAGCAACGGACCCGTGGCTGAATATATTTCTGATTCGAACTGCACCATCGGATGGTCCGCCCGGACGGCCGGAACTATGTCTCTGCGATACGGCACCGACCGCACCAAGATGACGCAAACCTCAGAAGCGATGGAGAGCAAACAAGGCCACCATTATCACGTCCAACTCGACGGCTTGAAGCCAAACACCCGCTATTACTTTGTGGTAGTCAATGGCAGCGAAGCGATCAGCGGCACCGGAACATTTCAGACGGTGTCCCAGGGAGACTCGCCGGTCAAGAGCAAGGCCACCATCCCGCAATAATTGTCCGGCTGAGGCGCGCGAACGATTTTCGACTGTAAACGCTGTTTGCAACAATAGCTCTGGTGCCCCAGGGCCTGCCCTGAGCTTGTCGAAGGGTTCCGCGCCCCGCCTTTGGGCGCTAACCTGGGTTCGAAAGCCTCTCCCGCTGCCGATTCAGAAGTCGAAGTGACTTTCCTTCGAATATGGTTATTCTTTCGAAGATTATTATTCGAGGGTAGAGCTTATGACGGACTGGTTCGCGCGCCCCGTTCTTCATGTTAAAGATGTTGACGCTTCGCTCCGCTTTTACATTGACCAGCTAGGCTTCACCAGCCCCTGGCGCTACGACGAAGACGGCAGAGCGTATGTCGCCCAGGTCGAACGCCAGGGCTGCGCGCTTATCCTCGCCAACACGTGGCCGGAGAAGATTGGCAAGGGCCTGATCTTCATCTCATTGAACGTAGCGACGAACGTGGAGACAAACGTCGAACCGAACGTAGAAGCGGCGACTCGCGAGGCCGCGGTCGCCGCCGTGGACGCGCTGCGCGCCGAACTCGAGGCCAAAGGCGTTCCCGTCAAGGACGGTTCGTGGAGCTATCGTCTTCTGGTCGTCGATGATCCCGACGGCAATCAGCTCTTCTTCAACTATCCGCAATGAGACTGCATTCGAGCTAGCTTTCTGTCAAGGTAGCATGAATAAATAGCGCCACATGTCGCGCCGGATCCGATGATCCGCTGCCCTCATCGCCCCAACTCAATGCCCAACCATTCAATGCCCAATGATTCAGTGATTCAATGACTCAATGCCTCAATCCCTCAATGACTCAATAGCTCCAATCTGCTATCTTCGTTCGGTCGCATTTTCACCCATAGTAAGATTGTGCCCGCTTCTTCCGCTTCGAAGCGCGCCGGCGATTGCCGCAAGAAGCAAGAAAAGGATGATTCCGTAATGGTCGATGCAGTTGGCTCCGAAGATTCCCTGGGATTCTTCCATCCCTCCCGACGTCCCTACCGCTTCACCATCCTGACCTTCATCAGCCTGATTGTGATGGGAAGCTATTTTGCCTATGACAGCATCGGAGCGCTCGCGCCCACGCTCATTGAGGATCTGCATCTGAGCCGCAGCACCATCGGCAATCTCTACACGGCCTACTCCGTGGCCGCCGTCCTCATCGTTTTCTTCGGAGGCATGCTTTATGACAAGCTCGGCCCGCGCCGTTCGAGCTTCCTGTTCTGCACGCTGGTCCTGGTGGGCGCCACCATCGTCGCCCTCGCTCACTCGCGCTGGCAACTCTTCGCCGGGCGCTTAATCTTCGGCGGCGGATCGGAAGCCCTCATCGTGGTGCAAAGTGCGATCATCAGCCGTTGGTTCAAGGGTAAAGAGATGGCGCTTGCCTTCGGCATCGCTCTCACCATCAGCCGTATCGGAACTTTGTTCAGCTTCAACACCGAAGAACTCATCGCCCGCTATTTCGGCAGCTACCGAACCGCACTTTGGGCAGCGGCAGGCTTCTGCCTGTTCTCCCTGCTCTGCAATCTGGTCTACAACGCCATGGACCTCCACGGCGAAAAAGTTCTCTCGCTCCCCACGCCGCACGGCGGTGACAAAATCGTCTTCTCCGACATCCGCAAGTTCAACTCGTCTTACTGGTACGTTGTCCTGCTCTGCGTCACCTTCTATAGCGCCATCTTCCCCTTCACCGCCCTTGCCACCGACATGTTCCACGACAAGTGGGGCATCCCGCTGGTTACCGAGTCCTCGGGCGGCTTCCTGTCCCAGATATTTGACAACTTCTTCCACATGTTCTCAACCGCGCCCGGAGTTACCAGCATCGTCATCTTCGCCTCAATGATCTTCGCGCCCTTTGCCGGTAACCTGGTCGACCGCATCGGCAAGCGCGCCACGTTGATGGTCGCGGGTTCCCTCCTGCTGATTCCCGCCCATCTCGTCATGGGCCTCACCCATTGGAACCCGCTCCCCAGCATGATCGTGCTGGGTGCAGCCTTCGTCCTGGTTCCCGCAGCCATGTGGCCTTCGGTTCCCCTTGTGGTCGAGGAGAAGCGTGTGGGCACCGCCTTCGGTCTGATGACCGCCATCCAGAACGTCGGCCTCGGACTATTCCCGCTCCTCAACGGCAAGCTCCGCGACGCGACCGGAACCTACACTGCAACGCAGATCATGTTCGCGTGCCTCGGCGTGGCCGGACTCATCTTCGCCTTCCTTCTGCTCGCGTCGGATCGTCGTCATGGCGGCAAACTGGAGCAGGGCAAGCTGGGGCAGGGTGAGCTGGAGCAGGAAAAGCACAAACAGCCAGCCTGAGTACGCCCAGCGGCACGCGTAGCGCCGGCGACTCGCCGGGGTCCCCGTCGAGCCCGGTTTTGGCTCGATGGGGTGGCTTGCCGGCTGTCGCGTGGGCGACCTCGCCCGCGCATTACTTGATGATGAGGACGTTCGCCATCCTCGGATTCCTGAGAGTTGCTATTCTCCGACCCCAAACCGAAGCTCAGCCAGCCCTAACTTGGCTGCCACGAAAGGATTAGGGGATTTACCGATTGTCACCGTTCCACGTCCCTTAGAGTTTGCTCCCCGATTCCCGATTTACGGATGTCTCTTTTTGGTATTCTGGAGCCGCAATCGCGGGTACTCCCGCTCGTTTCTCTTCGCAACGTTGTACAACGAAAAGAGTTCAATGCCGCATCTGAACCACCAGCGGCCGGAAAAGGCAACTTGACCGACCACAAGCAACGAATCACCGAAGCTGAGGCGATTGAGCGGGCGAAGCAGGGTGACGAGGCGGCTTTCGAAACCCTCTATCAACTGCACAAGCGCCGGGTCTATTCATTATGTTTGCGGATGGTTTCCAATCCTACGCAGGCCGAAGATCTGGCCCAGGAAGCGTTTCTTCAGCTTTTTCGCAAGATCAGCACTTTTCGCGGCGAATCCGCATTTTCTACCTGGCTGCATCGTATGACGGTCAACGTTGTGCTCATGCAGCTCCGAAAGAAGGCGCTCCCTTCGGTATCACTCGAAGAAACCCTAGAGGCCAACGACGAGGCTCCGCGCAAGGAGTTTGGCGCCGACGATCTCAGATTAACGGGCTCTGTCGAACGCTTGCAACTCAAGCGCGCTATCGACCGGCTGCCGCCCGGTTACAAGACCGTGTTTGTACTTCACGATGTGGAAGGTTTCGAGCACAATGAAATTGCCCGCCTCGTGGGTTGTTCGGTTGGTAACAGCAAATCGCAGCTTCACAAAGCACGTTTGAAGTTGCGTGATTATCTCAAGTCCCTCAGAGCCGGAAAGGCCAAGACGGGATAATCGAAGTTTACAAATGGGGAGAGAGCTGTATGAATTGTTTGGATGTAGAAAGAATACTGCCCGAAGTCCTCGATACGTCGCTCGATACTTCGTTCGACACTCCCGCTGAGACTGCGGCCGGATCTTCGGTTGGGTCTTCTGTTAATGACATCGAGCTTCAGGCCCATCTAAAATCCTGTCCCGCCTGCGCCGCGCTCATCGCTGATCTAAGACTGATCGTGAATGAGGCCGCTACGCTTGCCGAGAGTGAAGAACCGCCGGAGCGGGTGTGGGTTGGGATTGCGAACCAGCTCCGCGCCGAGGGTCTGATTCACGATCCTGAGGCGCTTGATCATAAAGCACATCCCGCCGGCCCTGTTCTCGTGCCGACGTCCGTGCCGCGCCGCAAAACCCTTTGGTGGATGGCGCCAGTCGCCGCCGCAGTATTGGCCGCCGGTTCGTATCAGTTAATTCATCATTCTGGCTCGAATAACACCCAAGTCGCGCAACTGCAAACTCCTCCGGCAAGCGTCGCCCAATCCGCTCCCACCCAGCCCACGTCCCCATCTTCGGAGCAGGCGAGCCAATCGGCAGATGGAGCTGCGCCGGGAACGAATCAGGCCGTCGAAACCGCGCAGCAGTCCGCATTGTCGCGTCCCGCGCCTGCAAATAGCCAGCTCGCGCAGAATCAAAACGGCCAGCGCGTCATTTCGCCGTCCAATTCCGAAGATCGCCGTACAGACGACCAGCGCTTCTTATCCGAGGTTTCTTCGCGCGCCCCTTCCATGCGTTCCACCTATGAGAGCCAGTTGCGCGCCGTGAATAGCGAAATTCTTGAAACACAGGCTTACATTCAACAGCATCCTAACGATGTCGACGCACGCCAGCATTTATTAGACGTCTTTCAGCAAAAATCACTGCTGTATCAAATGGCATTGGATCGGATTCAATAACGGAAACATGTAATAAAATCTGCTTTCTTATCTGGAAATGGGGCGTTTTTATGCAGTGTGAACCGCGCAGCACAATTGTGGTCGTCACTCTGGCCGCGTGCCTGGTAACGGTCGCTTTCGCCGAGGCCCACGCCGAAACACATAAAGAGTATCGCTATACGGTTGGCCCCAACGCGAACGTCTCGGTCGAAACCCAATATGGCGGCATTTCCGTCAAGCCCGGCAATGACAATGAAGTCGTGGTTCTGGCGACGCTTCAATCCAACAAAGCCGAGGTCGATAACCAGCAGAGCGGCAACCGCATCGAAGTAGCCTCCCACGTTTTCGATGGCGCCGACCAGCAATCCGGCCGCATTGATTACGAAATCCTCGTTCCCGCCGACGCGACCGTCAGCCTCCGTTCTTCCACCGGCCCACTCTCGGCCGAGCGCGTTCATGGGGACCTTAGCTTCGAGGGAACCGACGCTCTCGTCGAAGTTCAGCAGGTGAGCAATGGCCATGTCCATGTCAGCACCATGCGTGGCGCCGTCAATCTCACCGACGTGAGCAACGGTCACGTCGAAATCTCCTCGATCAGCGGCAACATCACCATGAAGTCCGTTACCGGCCCGCTCGTCAAAGTGAATACTGGCAGCGGAAGAATCTCCTACGACGGCGACTTCGGCCCCGGCGGTTCGTACAAATTCATGACTCACTCTGGCAACATCACCGCCATCGTTCCGGCCAGCGCCTCCGCCGATTTCAGCGCCCATTCTATGTTGGGCAAGGTTCAGAAGGATTTTCCGCTTGAGCCGAAACATACGCGCCTGGCCTTCGTGGAAGGCCGCAGCTTCTTCGGCACCGCCGGAAAGGCCAATTCTTCTGTCGTGCTGCGCTCCTTCAGCGGCAAGATCCGCCTCCAGCAGCGCTAGGCTGACAAGTTCCTCGTAGCGCCGGCGACCCGCCGGCATCTTCCCATATGATTGATGTCGATGCTGGGTGGTGCAGCTTTCGCGATCAACCACTAAGCCGTGTCATCCTGAGCGGAGCAGGGAGTTCACGAAGTGAAGTCTCTGCGCAGTCGAAGGACCCCTACACGCTCAATACTGTCGGCGACGTTGCAAGGCATTCTCCCCGTGACCCATGTTGCGTGACGTCAGGTGGCCCCAGAGCCTGCCCTGAGTTTTGTGGAAGGGTTGTCCCGATTTTGGGCGCTAACCTGCGACCCCCACCGGTCTTTCGCGGGACGGGGTGGAGCACTTTGCGCGGCATGCGCGCCCACATCTCCCGTACGCAAAAAGCCGCTCATTTTACCACGCGCTGTCAAGGCCCCATTTGCCTCCCGGAAATCCCCGAACTCCTTCTATTTGTTGTCCCTGCGCTGCATGTACGTACATATGTGTATTCCAATAAATATTTTGTTCGCCAATGCTTCGCTTCTGGCTGCGCTTTTGTACGTACATTTATGCGCCGCAATCGTTCAACGCGAACATTAATTTCTTGACTTATTGGAAGAACTGTCCGCCAATAGATGTAGGGCGCACAATGCGCCCCAGGCACTGCTGATCTTTCACAAAATACTTTCGGTCCGGGTCGACCCTCAGTGAGGCGAAAACCTCCATTTTGTCCCTAAGTCCTTTGAACTTGATACTTTGGCCATAAGTCTTTTCTATTGAATACTTTGCCTCTAAGTCTATGATTCCAATATACCGAGGAGGGGGGAGGGGGTCAGGCCTCACGGAGTAACTAGAAAGTGAACACGAAATCCTCGCTTCCCACGGCGGAATAAACAAATCTGTGCTCTCCTAAACTCGAGAGCCGAGAGCCGAGAGCCGAGAGCCGAGAGCCGAGAGCCGAGAGCCGAGAGCCGAGAGCCGAGAGCCGAGAGCCGAGAGCCGAGAGCCGAGAGCCGAGAACTAAGAACTGAGAGCTGCAATTATGGCACTGCGCGCCGTCTTTCTCGTGGGGTTTATGGGCTCCGGCAAAAATACTGTCGGACGCGAACTCGCTCGCCGTCTCGGTTGGGACTTCCTCGATCTTGATGCGCACATCGAGAGCCGTGAGCGCCAGGCCATCCCGAGCATATTTCGAATTCAGGGCGAACCCGGTTTCCGCGAGGCCGAAAATGCGGCGCTGCGCCACCTGCTGGCTACGTCCATTCATCGCGATAGCGTGGTCGCCCTCGGCGGAGGAACTTTCGTCGACCCAAACAACCGCGCCTTGTTGCGTGACTGGCCCACGGTTTTTCTCGATGCGCCCATCGAAGACCTCTGGGAACGAAGCCAGCAGCAAGGCATCGAGCGTCCTCTGCGCGGGGGCCGCGACCAGTTCTCGCTTCTCCACGCACAGCGGCTTCCCTTTTATCGCCAAGCCAAACTCACCGTGAAAACACAGGGCAAAACGCCAGCCACGATTTGCTCGGAAATCGAAAGCTCTCTGCATCTGATGTCGGCCGCGCCAAGCGATGCGCCGCGCACTTCAGGGCAGACTGCGCGTTCACATGCACCAGGTTCTTCATCAGAGTCGTGAAAAATGCTGTTGCAAAAGTTGCAGTCGCAAAATAAGTCGCACAAAACGGAGTTACAAAAATGAATATCTCCTCCCATTGGAATTGGACTTTCCGGCTTAGCGCCATCATTCTCCTCACCTTGCTTGGCTGCACTGCGGTCGCCGCGAAGGATAAGGACAAAGACAAGGAAAAAGCCCACTCCGAGGAGACCGTCGACTCCGGCTCTTTCGGCGTCTTCATGAACGGCCATCGCGTCGGCACCGAAACCTTCTCCATTGTTCAGGACAACACCGGCAGCGTGATCAAGTCCGACTTCAAGACTGAAAACGATCCCAAGGGCGCCGACGCCGTCCAATCATCGGAATTGCAACTCACGCCCGGAGGCGAAATCCGCCGCTACGACTGGAAAGAGACAAGCCCCGAAAAGGCCAGCTCTGTCGTCCTGCCCAATGACCAACTCTTAAGCCAGCGGTGGAGCACCGGCCAATCCAAGGAACACGTGCAGCCTTACATCCTTCCGCCCTCCACCAGCATCCTCGACGACTACTTCTTCATCCACCGCGAAGTCCTGGTTTGGAAGTTCCTGGCCGCTGCCTGCAAACAGGAGAACGGTGCGGTGCAGTGCCCGTTGAAGCAGCGCACCCAGTTCGGCACCCTCGACCCCCGGCAGCATAATTCCGCGCCGCTGGCCGCCGAATACCTCGGCCGCGAAAAAATCTCCTATAAGGGCAGCCAGCAGGAGTTCAACAAAATCCAACTTGAAACCGAGAGCGGCGACTGGCAACTCTGGCTCGACGACCACTTCAAGCTGGTGCGGATACGGATCGATGGCGATAGCACAGATGTGGTTCGCGACTAGGACCGTTTCACAACTGGAATTACGACATTAAATCGCGATTCCGAAGGTCACGTCGCTCTTGCTTTTAGTTCGCCATCAGATGTGTTCGTTACGATAAAGTTGGCTTGGGTGCTGTGGCGAAATTCGGCCGCATATCCCATGGAATCGCGTTTCATGGAATAAATTTGTGACTGTCTTCGATTCACGGACGACGCGCGTTTTATTCACGGCTTTGGTCTTTTGCCTGGGCCTTGGATTTCTCTACGCAGCCCGTCGAACCCTCATTCTCTTTCTGTTTGCCATCCTCTTTGCCTACCTGATCGATCCGGCTGTGCTGCGTGTGCAGAAGCTGGTTCGCAGCCGTCCTCGCGCCATCGCTCTCATCTATCTGCTTCTCCTGGTGGCCCTGGGATTATTCGTGCTCTTCGCTGGACCTCGGATCAGTCGCCAGACTGCACACATGGGCGAGAGCCTGCCCGGCTTGTTGGAGAAGGCGAGCAGTGGCCAGATTTCCGGCCAGATCGGCCAACTCATCTCCAGCATCAGCAAGCGGCACGGCTGGAGCGCCGCGACACAAACGCGAATCCAGGCCTTTCTCAATACTCACCGTGAGGACCTTTTCGCGTTCGCCCAGCGCATAGGTGTTCGTGTGGCGGAGGCCGCGCAAGAGCTCTGGGTGCTGTTCCTGGTGCCGATTCTAGCCATCTTCTTTCTGCGTGACGGCGAGAACTTCCACGGCGTACTTCTCTCGCTGGTGCAGTCGCGCACACAGCGCGAATTCCTGGAGGATGTGCTGCACGATCTCAACGAGATGCTGGCGCAGTTCATTCGCGCCCAGCTCATCCTCGCCGGGCTTTCCCTCGTCGTCTACTCCTCCGTGCTGGGAGTTATGCGTGTGCCATACGCCCTGACGCTCGGCACCACCGGCGGTGCGCTCGAGTTCGTTCCCGTCGCCGGACCGCTCGTGGCAGGTCTTGTCATGGTGATCGTCGCGCTGCTGACGGGCTATTCACACTGGCTACTTCTAATTCTGTTTCTTGTTATCTGGCGCATGGTGCAGGACTATGTGATTGCCCCTCGCATCATGGGAAGCAGCGTCGAGTTGCATCCGCTGGCGGCCCTGTTCGGAGTGCTTGCGGGCGCTGAAATAGCCGGGGTTCTTGGCGTGTATCTCTCCATTCCAGTTATGGCGAGCCTGCGCATTGTATGGCGGCGCTGGCGCATCTATGCCGAGAAACGCAAATTTGGCCCTCTCAACGAGCACTTTTCCCCCGAGTTCGGCAGCCCCAGAATGTGACCCGTTACTTCCTCGTGCCGCTTCTAACTCTATGTCACCCGGCGGAAATTTCACTGATATAGAATCGAAATTTACTTATGCCCAATAAAATTTCCGTAGGAATTCTCGGCGCCACCGGGATCGTCGGCCAGCGCTTCATCCAGATGCTCGAGCACCATCCATGGTTTGAAGTTGCCTGGCTCGCCGCCTCGGATCGTTCCGAAGGCCGTCCTTATGCTGAAGCCGCACGCTGGAAGCTAAAGACGGCGATTCCCGATCGCATCGCCGGCATGAACGTTTCCCCAGCCAATCCGAACGGCGCTCCCCAGATCATCTTTGCCGCGCTCGATGCCGCAATCGCCCGCGAAATGGAACCACAATTTGCCGCTGCCGGTTGCGCGGTTGTGTCGAACTCAAGCGCCCTGCGCATGCAGGCGGATGTGCCTCTCGTCATTCCTGAAGTCAATGGCGATCACATCGCGCTCATTGATACTCAGTCATGGCGTCATTCTTCGGGCGGATTCGCCGTGACCAATCCCAACTGCTCGACAATTGGGCTGGTGTTAGCTCTTGCCCCGTTGCATCGTCGCTTCGGCCTGGAAGCCGTCACGGCAGTCACGATGCAAGCCGTAAGCGGTGCCGGTTATCCCGGAGTTGCTTCGCTTGACATCCTGGGCAACGTGATCCCATACATCAAGAACGAAGAAGAGAAGATGGAAGAGGAAGCACAAAAGCTATTGGGTACGCTTGATGGCGGCAGAATCGTGCCTGCTCCATTTGCCATGAGCGCACAGTGCAATCGCGTGGCTGTCGAAGATGGGCACACGGAATCGGTTTCTGTGCGGCTGAAGCGGAAAGCGAAGCCGGAAGAGATCATTGCCGCGTGGAATGAGTTCGAAGCCGAGCCGCAGAGATTGCGCCTACCAAGTGCACCGGCACGTCCGATTGTCTACATGGATGCACCGGACCGTCCCCAGCCCCGCTTCGACTGCGACCTGGGTGCCGGCATGACAACCGCAGTCGGGCGCCTGCGTCCCTGCAACGTGCTGGAGTGGAAGTTCACGGTTCTTTCCCACAATACAATTCGCGGCGCTGCCGGAGCGGCTCTGCTGAATGCCGAACTGCTGAAGGCAAAAGGCTATCTCTGATGACCAGCGTCCTCGCCACCGAAACAGAGGTTCACCCCGCAAGCGGCATGCCTTCGCTTTGCTCCGTGTCTCCGTGCCCCCGTGGTGGCTTCTCTTCTTGCACTGTTGATCCCGCCAGCGAGGAGTCCTACTGCCCATGATCGTCATGAAATTTGGCGGGACGTCCGTCCAGGATGCAAAAGCGATCGATCGCGTCGCGCAGATCGTGCGAGGCCGATTGCCCGAGCATCCTGTAGTCGTCGTCAGCGCGATGGCCAAGGTCACCGATTCCCTGCTCGCCATGGGCAAGGCTGCCGGAAATGGCGACCGCAAAACCGCCTTGAAGATGGCGCGCGCCCTCCGCGAACGCCACTACGAAACTGCCGGTGAGCTGCTGGGTACGGCCCTGTTCACGGAGTTTCACAGCAACCTTGGTTCGGATTTCGAAGACCTCGACGAGCTGATCCGCGGCATCGGCGCAGTTGGCGAAATTACGCCGCGCACTTACGACTACGTTGCTTCTTTCGGCGAAGTTCTTTCCAGCAAGATTGTCGCCGCTGCTTTCACGGCACACGGACTTTCGGGAGTACACGTCGATTCGCGCAACTGCCTGCTCACGGACAGCACATTCATGCGCGCGGTCCCGCAATATGAAGAAACCAATGAACGCCTGCGAAAGAAAGTCGCACCTCTCGTTGAGGGAGGGCAAGTGCCGGTTATGGGAGGCTTCATCGGCTCAAACCACGCGGGCGTGACAACAACAATCGGCCGCGGGGGCTCGGACTTTTCGGCCGCAATTTTTGGCGCCGGCATGAACGCCCAGCGGATCGAGATATGGACAGACGTCGACGGCATGATGACCACCGACCCGCGTATTTGTCCCGACGCCCACCGCATCAAAGTCATCAGCTTCGATGAGGCGGCCGAACTCGCTTACTTTGGAGCCAAGGTTCTACACCCGGCAACAGTTCTGCCGGCCATCCAACAGAACATTCCTGTGTATGTTTTGAACTCGCAGAACCCAACCTGCGAAGGCACCAAGATCACAGCCCGCGCGCCGCGCACTCGTAACAGCTTCAAAGCGATTGCCGCCAAGAAGCGAATCACAATCATCGATGTGGCCGCGCCCCGCATGCTTCTCGCTCATGGATTTCTCAAAGCGATCTTCGATGCCTTCGACCGTAACGGCGTCGCAGTCGACGTGGTCTCCACTTCCGAGGTCAGCGTTTCCCTTACGGTTGATTCCAATGAGGCGATCCCGCAGCTTGCCGCCGATCTCGCCAAACTGGCCGACGTTAAATACGAAGGCCGCAAAGCAATCGTCTGCCTGGTTGGCGAAAACCTGCGCGAAACGCCCGGCATTCCCGGCCGAGTCTTTCACGAACTTAACGACATCAACATTCGTATGATCTCGCAGGGCGCGTCGGAGATTAATCTCACTTTTGTGATTGAAGAGGACCAAGTCCCCGAGGTGGTCCGCCGTCTACATAAGACTTTTTTCGCCGATGTCGACCCGGAAGTGTTCGCGTAGTTTTCCAACCCCTGAGATCGCTGCGATAGTCGCGGGATGATAAAATCTCCGAATTCTTTCTGGGATCTCCGCGTGCTCTGCGGTTAGGATTTTCCTGATGAATTTCCTCATACTCGGACGTGGCAAGACAGGCTCTCTGGTGGCCGAAGTCGCTCGCGAACGCCGTCATCATGTGGAAACGCTGAGCGACGTCGAGAACGCCAACGCGCGCGCGCTGACCGCCGATTTTCTCACGCCGTTCAACGCCGTCATCGATTTCACCGAGCCTGCTGCGGTGGTGCCGAATGCCGAAGCTTGCATCCGCGCTGGGAAGAACACGGTTGTCGGCACCACGGGCTGGTATGACCACGTCCCCAAGCTGCACGAATTGGTCACAACGGCCGGAACGGGATTTCTCTACGGTGCAAACTTCTCAATTGGCGTGAACCTGTTTTTCGATGTCGCCCGCACGGCCGCTGCTGCTCTCAATTTCGACTATTCCGGCCAGATCTTCGAACGGCATCACGCCGAAAAAAAAGATGCGCCTTCGGGAACGGCCATCACGATGCAGAAAATTATCCACGACGCGAGCGGCCAAAGCGAAGAACTGGAAATCGTTTCCTTTCGTGAGGGCGATGCCGTCGGTATGCACGAACTCGTCTTCAACTCTCCCAATGACCGCATTTATCTTTGCCATGATGCGAAGTCGCGCCGCGGCTTTGCTGAAGGCGCCGTGCGCGCGGCCGAATGGATTGTCGGCAAATCTGGCTTCTTCGAATTTCGCGACGTCTGGCGCGAACTGTAAGCCGACGGAATTCAATGCATTCCGTGATGCCTCTGCTCCGTTGCAAATGCGTCTCAAACGCAATGCATCCTCCGCTGATTGGCGTTATCCTTTATCCATGCAATTGAGAGGTTGTGGTACTGCACTTGTAACGCCGTTTACACTCGACGGTGCGATCGACGAATCTGCGCTCCGCAAGTTGGTGACCTGGCAGATTGAATCGGGCATTGATTTTCTCGTTCCCTGCGGCACGACCGGCGAAACTCCCACGCTTACTCATGACGAGTGGCTTAGTGTGATCGATGTAACCGTCGACGCGGCGGCCGGGCGAGTGCCGATCATGGCGGGAGCTACTTCGAACTCAACCCATGAGGCGGTGATCAAGGCCAAAGAGGTCGCGGCACGGCCGGGCGTCGACGCCATACTTACTGCATCGCCCTATTACAACAAGCCAACGCAGGAAGGCCAGTACCGTCACTTCCGCGCGATTGCCGAAGCGGTCGACAAGCCGATCATTCTGTATAACGTGCCGGGACGCACCTCGGCAAATATTGAGCCCAGCACATTTGCGCGTCTGAGTGAAGTGCCGAATATCGCTGGCGTGAAAGAGGCGAGCGGCAACATAACACAAATCGCCGAACTGCTGAATCATGTGCCCGAGACATTTCTTGTCTTCTCGGGCGACGATGCCGCCACACTGCCCGTCATTGCCCTGGGAGGCGTGGGAATCGTCTCCGTGGCTTCCAACGAAATTCCGCATGAAATGGCTGAGATGACTCGCGCGGCGCTGAACAATGATTGGCAAACCGCACGTACGCTGCACCGTAAATATCTTCCTCTGATGCAGGCCAATTTCATCGAATCAAACCCGCTGCCGGTGAAAGCTGTCCTCACGATGATGGGGAAAGTACAGGAGATTTACCGCCTGCCAATGCTTCCCATGCGGCGCGACACGCGATCGAAGCTACAAAAGATCGCCACAGAAGTCGGAGTGCTGGCGCGCACCGCTGCACCGACAGTGCCGGTTGAATATTACATTTACGAAAGCTGGGCGGCTGGCCCGCACAAAGTGATCGTTCACCGAGCCTCGTGCGGACAGTGCAGTTCCGGCAAGGGGCGGCCTTCGGGACACGATCCCAATCACTCGCGCTGGCACGGGCCGTATGTCAATATCGCCGAAGCACGCGAGGCGACCCATCAACTGCCTGGAGTCCTTATCCGCAGCGAATGCAAGTGTGTGGCGTAAGGACCCGCATCGAGCTGCAAACTTTGAACTGCGAGCTTTGCATCGCGAACTGGAGCCGCAAGGTCTGTACCGCGAGCTAACGCAACGCAAGTTTACGCAATAGAATGTCGACGCCCAACAAACAGCTATGCCAAGAACAATCTCCGAATTAAAATCTGCCATCGAATCGCTGACAGCTACCGCGACAATCGCGAATCGGGAGGAAGCTCTAAATACATTCGAAGAGTTTCGCGATCATCTCACGCGTGGCGAAATTCGCGCTGCGGAAAAAATAGCCAATGCTGACGGCACCGAGCGCTGGACTGTCAATGCTTGGGTGAAGCAAGGCATTTTGCTGGGTTTCCGTCTTGGTGAACTTACGGAAACGTCGGCCGGGAATGCTCTCACCTTTGTCGATAAGGACACATTCCCAGCCCGCCGCGTAGCGATTGCTGATCGGGTGCGCGTCGTCCCGGGAGGTTCTTCGATTCGTGAGGGTGCCTACGTCGCTGCGTCAGTCGTGTGCATGCCTCCGATGTTTATCAACGCTGGCGCTTACGTGGATGAGGGCACGATGATCGACTCCCATGCACTGGTCGGCTCGTGCGCGCAGATTGGCAAGCGAGTGCACCTGAGTGCCGCCGCCCAGATTGGCGGCGTGCTCGAACCCATCAATGCGGCTCCGGTAATTATTGAAGATGATGTGCTGATTGGCGGTAATTGCGGTGTTTATGAAGGAACGCTGGTTCGCGCTCGCGCAGTATTGGGCGCAGGAACCATTTTGACGCGTTCGACGCCACTCTATGATCTAGTGCGCGGCGAGGTGTATCGCGCCACAAACGATCAGCCGCTCGAGGTACCTGAAAAAGCCGTGGTCGTGCCGGGCTCGCGAGCGGTCGCGAAGGGCAAAGGCCCCGCATGGAAGTTGTCGCTCTATACGCCGGTGATCGTCAAATATCGCGACGAAAAAACCGACGCGAGCCTCGCACTGGAGGAGTGGCTGAGATGAGGGCGAAGAAAAAACCGATCAGCTTAGGACTAAGTCAAACGTCACAATGAACGTGAGGCGGACGGTAGAGCAGCCATCTCAGCTTCTCTAAGCAACTTAGTCCGCATTTCCAGATGCCTTGTGCGGAAGTGGGTGAGTGCGCGCCTGCCCCATGCGCGAACGAAATAATAATTCAGCCCACATCCAATCATCGAACTCGCGACTGGAATGACGCGCCCGGCCCATTTCTCAGCGACCTCAGCACTTGCACGCGCTGCAATCTTTTGAATTACCCGCGGGACGAAGCGGTTCACGACTTCCTTCTCAAACAAGTCGCGGCTTATGTCAATTCCTGCGGCGCTTGCCGCCGCAATCCAAAGCTCGGCGATCTCGTCATCCGTATTCATCTCAAAGCCATAAATCAAACTGAGCTTCTGAATCATACGCATCGTGATGGCCGAGAGAATTCCCAGATCCGGGACAATCGTAATCAGTCCGCCCAGGCCGAACCCGGCACCTTCTGCTGCAGCCAATTTCATCGCACTGCGAATCACTGATTCAGCTACATCGTCGAGTCTGGAAATTTCGACCGAATACACGCCCTGGGCCGTTGCAATGGGCAATCCATAAGCGGCACGCAACTGGAGGAGATAGCGCTCGGGATCGACGCGAACGGTTTCATAGGCGCGACTCAGCCCTCGGCGAAACGCGCCTTCCGCACGCCGCCGCAGCCAGGATTTTTCTTGGTTACGCGCCACACCTCTTCCCTCGACGCCCTTGAATGCAGTTTAGCAGTTGCGACACATCGTGGATGCCGGCCAGTTCTCGGTAACCGACAGCCGATTTTGTCCGCCTTCGACCGGACATTGGCATTTCCCACTGTGCTAGCATCAACTGTCGCATGTCCTCAGCAAAACTGCATATCGTTCCTCTCGGCGGCCTGGGCCAGTTCGGCATGAATTGCATGGCCCTGCGCCTGGGCGACGATATTATTGTGATTGACGCCGGGCTCATGTTCCCCGAAACCGAACTCCTCGGCGTAGATATCGTAGTTCCTGACATCTCCTATCTTCTTGAAAACCGCTCGCGCGTGCGCGCCATTATTCTGACGCACGGGCACGAGGACCACATTGGCGCGCTCCCCTGGATCCTGAGCGAGCTAAACGTTCCAGTGTGGGGCACGGAGTTTACCCTTGCCTACGTTGAAGACAAGCTCGATGAACACCAACTCCTCGACGATGCCGACCTGCGCGAAATGCGCGCCGGAGAACGCTTCACAATCGGACCATTCACCATCAATCCTTTGCAGGTCACCCACAGCCTGGTCGATTGCGTCGCGCTCGCCATCCATACGCCGCTCGGAGTAGTGATTCACACCGGAGATTTCAAGGTCGATCCCACGCCGACCGATAATCGGCTCTTCGACCTTCATAGCTTTGCTGAATATGGCAAGGAGGGTGTGCTCGCTTTGCTGCAGGATTCGACTAATGTCGAACGCAAAGGATATACGCCGAGCGAGCGCGCCGTGCATCGCAAGTTCGAAGAGATTTTCGTTCGCACTGAGCGCCGCCTGTTCATCTCCTGCTTTTCTTCTTCAATCCATCGCATCAAGTTGTCGGTTGAGATGGCATGGGAACACGGCCGCAAGATTTGCTTCATCGGCCGCTCGATGACAAGTTCCTCGGAGATCGCCGAGGACCTTGGCTATATCGAGATTCCTGAAGGTATGCTGGTCCATCCCGGCGAGCTGAAGAACTTTGCTCCGGAGAAGGTTTGCGTTCTGATCAGTGGCACGCAGGGCGAGCCCATGTCTGCCCTGTCACGCGCGGCGGTGGAAAATCACAAACATGCCAAGATCGAAAAGGGCGACACCGTCGTTCTCTCCTCGCGGATCATCCCCGGCAATGAAAAAGCCATCTACCGCATGGTTGACCATCTGTTCAGGCGCGAAGCTTTCGTCATCTACGATGACGGCTCTTACCCACCTGTACATGTCAGCGGCCACGCGAGTCAGGAAGAGCTAAAACTCATCATCAATCTGGTTCGGCCGAAATATTTCATCCCCATCCACGGCGAGTATCGGCAACTCAAGCTGCACGCTGAACTGGCGGGCACCATGCGCGGCGCAGTCGGCAGCGTCATGCTCATTGAGAGCGGAGACGTGCTGGAAATTGACGAACTGGGCGCTCGCAAAGCTGGGCGGGTGAATGTTGGCCGAATTTGTATTGATTCCGGGTCGCGCACGGACGTCGTCGAAGACCTCGTCATGAAAGACCGCCGACACTTGAGTGAAGACGGCTTCGTCATGCCAATCATCGCCATCAGCAAGCTCACCGGAAAGGTCGAGGCCTCACCAGAAATTGTCACCCGAGGATTCGCTCCCGGCGAAAACGGTGTCATCGAACGCGCGAGAGAGATTGTTATGGAAACGCTCGATTCCTCGAGCGCGGAAGAAAAGGCCGACTACGGCGTGATCAAGGAAAAAATCCGTACCGATCTGAAGCGTTACATCTCGCGCCAAACCCAGCGCCGTCCGCTGATTATGCCGGTGATATTGGAGATTTGAGTCCGCTCTCAGTTCTCTTCTACGCGTAGAACATCGGGCTAAGGGCCCGGCATTATGCCTTTCCACTTGTATCTGGAATGGCTCCGCAAAATGGGCAGTGGATTCTGTCGGGCTGGTTTCCCGACGAAAAGGTTACGATCGTCGAAGTGGTGTTAGAGGTGGCAGCCGATGCAACAACGGCCACTGCGTTGGCGTAAGGCAAATTCAGGAATTTCTGGACGTCGGCATGCAGTTTCTTCGGAGATGCCTTTGCCGCAAAACGCTTAGCCACTTCGCTCACTTCCTGAAGCAGCGCACCGACATCCCAAGGCTTATCAGGATGGAGTCCGCTCTTGCGCTCAAGCGTTAGATGGCTGAGTTCCTTATTCGCTCTTTTCTTCGCCGCTTCCAGCTTAGGAGATATGCCCTCGCTCCAACCGGCGCAGAAGGCGGCAGCGGTAACATCATCCGTGATTTGGGGCAGTGAAAAAGAAATCTATCAGATTCCGCAAATGGATCGCGAATGACTCGATCAGAACGGAACGCATAACGTCGCCCTTTACCGACCCGAGTTCTGCGGCCGTCCACTGGAACAGTTGGAACTCATACAAAAGGTGTTCCCCGGAACAAGCAAGGAGTTCCGCATCCTTCAGATTCGCCGTTTTCATCGAGGCCTCTTTTCCCAATTCTAAGTCCCGGCGGTTGCCCGAATCCACGCTTCAATCATTGCGCCGCCTCCACCGTGAGCTTCAATCCCACCGCCTTCGTCACGGCAACCAACGTAGAAAGCCGGGGGTTCCCGCGCGCCGACAGGGCGCGGTACAGGCTCTCGCGCTCAATACCAGCCGCTTTGGCGACCTTGGCAATGCCGCCTCGCGCCTCGGCGATGCGGCGCAGGGCGATCAGGAGCACGCTCGGCTCGTCGTCATCCTCCAAGGCAGCGCGGAGATACTCGGCAGCAAACTCGGGATTCTCGCGCAACTCACGAACCGTGGCTTCGTCGTGCGATATGCTCGCCTTGTGCTTCATCGTGTTCTCTCCCTGTAATCCCTTAGGTATTCGAGCGCCCGCTTGATGTCGGATGACTGCTTGCGTTTGTCTCCGGCACAGAGAAGCAAGACGCACTCCTCGCCCGCGAGCGCGTAATAAACCCGATATCCCGGTCCCCAGTCAATGCGCAACTCGAACAAACCGCCGCGAAGCGCCTTGCAGTCGCCGAAATTCCCCGCCGAAAGGCGATCAATCCGGGCTAAGATCTTTGTCTGGCCCGAACGACTTTCAGTTCGGCCAGCCACTCGCCGAAAATATCTCTGCCCGATGCGGTCAGATAGCGGCGCAGTTCCATTGTTGGTATTGCAACTTATAGGTTACTCAAGAGCAAGTTGCAAAAATCGGCCACACAGGGCACGCTCAAAGAGGATGCTGGTCTCTCTTCAAGATATTCGCGCCGCCCAATCTCTTCTCCACGGCGTTGCCGTGCGCACGCCGCTTTTGGCATGGACCCCGGTCGGAGCCAAACGAAAGCTCTTTCTTAAGCTCGAAAACCTACAACCCATCGGCGCTTTCAAATTGCGCGGGGCTTACAACAAGGTTTCGTCATTGAGCGAAGAGGAACGGCGCAGGGGCGTGATCTCTTACTCCAGCGGCAACCACGCGCAGGGCGTCGCCTATGCCGCCAGAGCTCTTGGCGTGAAAGCGGTCATCGTCATGCCGCAAAATGCCCCGAAAAACAAGCTTGAAGCAACGGTATCTTTGGGCGCTGAAGTCGTACTGGTCGGTCCTTCCAGCGAAGAGCGCCGTCTGCGCGCCGAGCAAATTGCAGCTGAAAATGGATATGTGATTGTCCCTCCCTACAACGATGAAAAGATCATCGCCGGCCAGGGGACTGTCGGGCTCGAAATTCTTGAGGACCTGCCCGAGGTAGAAACGGTGCTCGCCCCGGTCGGCGGCGGCGGACTTATCAGCGGCATTTCTGCCGCCGTGAAGCTTACGAACCTGGAGATCAAGATTATTGGGGTCGAACCGGAAGTGGCCGGCGACGCCCGGGCCAGCCTGCACGCCGGACATATTGTTTCGCTTCCGGCGGAGCAGGTCACGCAAACGCTTGCCGATGGCTTACGAACACAGAGCATTGGTGAGCATAATTTCGAACACATTCGAGCTTATGTCGACGATATCGTGACCGTCAGCGAGAGTGAAATCATCGAGGCTATGCGCGCCCTAAGCGGCAATCCCAGGACGATTGCCGAACCGAGTGGCGCAGTTGCGGTCGCCGCGTTCATGTTCCACGCCTCCGAGCTGCCGCGCACTGAATACAATGTAGCAGTGATCAGCGGCGGTAACATCGACCCGAAATTTATGGAATCAATCCGCCGTCCATAACACAGAACAAATTCCCTTCTAATCAGCCTGCGTGGGCCACACGTTTTCACCGTGCGAATGAACGACGCTGCTTTGCCTTCGCCTACTCTAAACCTGTTTTGGCTGGTTGCTAGGCCTGCCCCGGCAACAGGGGACTATGGAGCGCAAGCTTATCTGGGGTAGGCAACGTCTTTCGCTTGTTGCAGGCGGTTGCAGTGCGTGGAGTTCAGCCGGCGTTCCGGGTTTTGACAGGGATTTTTGGGCGAGTTCCCGTTTCGTACCGGTTCTGTTGGGATCACAACCCTCGTTTAGGCGGTAAAACCGTGCCCCTGGCAATCGGTGGAGGCCTCTCAGGTAACCGGAACGCTATGCAGGATAATTGCCGATCGTAATGCCCCAGGCGAGCAAGAGTGTTGGCACTCTTGGGCCAACCGCCGAGCAGAGCATGTCTGCTACTATAGCGCTAACTTTCAACAAGTTTTTTTCTCCCCCTTTGCTCCCAGAAATGTGGTGTGCGGTTTTTTGCTGACGGCAGGCTGTCCCCAGCTACGTATTTGTCCGCATTTTGGGTTTCAATGGGCGGCAAAAAACTAGAGAACGGTTTGAACTAATGCTGCACACATCAGTGGTCAAGAAAGAATCGAGGAGAATGCGATGAAGCGAGTGGCATTTCTTGCATTACTTGTGTTGGCTTTGCCCATGGCAGTTTGGGCGGACGACATCAATGTGGTGAATCAGCTTGGTGGTGTTTCATTGTCGACTTCCGGGATCATTTCGGCAAATTCACCGATGACCGGATACAACGGCCTCGTCGGTCCTGGCGGAGCGGGTTCGCTCGGTTATGTGACCTTCGGGACAGGAGCGTTGCTCAGCGGTTCGCTGAGCACCGGCGGAACGTTTTCGGCAACCGGTTCCTGGTTTGACATCTTCAGCCGCAGTAAGTATGGCCAGCCATCAGGCTCGATCTTTACTGGCGCCTTCGTCGGCCCAATTAGCTGGATATTAACCAGCACTCCCGGCAAGCCCAACCTCACTTTTATTCTGACCGGGCAGATCGAAGGCCAGTTATATACAGGACACGAGATTACCGGGACGACTACGCAGTATCTCTATGCCAGCCAAGGCAGCAACAGTGGGAACATTAAATTCGGTCACACCTCGTTTGCAAGTTCGCCCGAACCTGGCACGTTAGGGCTACTCGGGACGGGCGTGCTTGGAATGGCAGGAATGATCCGGCGGCGGAAATCTTCGTAACGGAAACGCAATTTTCAGCAAGAATCCACTCGTACGCAGGACCCCGCTCAAGCGGGGTCTTTCTTTGTCTCGCACTTTTCTAAGTCAACTCCTGCTCCGGACATAAAGGAAATTGGAGGCGGGCTAAATGGGCATGCAGCACTGTTACGGCGGTAACGGCCCGCACTGCGAGGAAAGTTGACCTCGTTTTACGAGGAACTTACAGTCAGAGTCAGGGGGCAGCATGAAGGACATTGAAGAGGTTCTACGGCGTAAACGGGTACAGTTTGAGCAACTGCGTAAACAGATCGAACTTCTACAGGAAGCGTCCGACAAGTTGCGCGCTGTAGCGCCCCTATTGGCCGAAACCGAGTCTGATGACGAGGGTACGGTACTGACGGAGGTCGAGGAAGATCGGAAGCATGCCGCGGCTGTTGGCGCTGGAGGCCAGCCGACTCCGGCTCCGACGAATCCGGGTCGAAGCCCGATTCCACGATGGCCGTAGCCTAAATCTGGTTCCCAGTAGATTTTTGTCGTCGCGCAATTTGACTGGAACAGGGCAACCTCCCGCGTCTGACCCGTAGCACTCTGCCGGCCATCGAATTTCCCGTCCGACACCTGCGCTCATTCCCAACACCTTTTCAGATGCAATAGAATGACTTTGCCGCGGGGGACTGCCTACATCGCAGGCCGCATGCGAGCTTCACCAGTGCGGGTTTCACGAGTCGAGGCTGACGAGCGTGATCTTCACGAATTCCACATCAGGCTCGAACTTGCTAACGCGTCCAATTCTCCGCTGGCTCATTCTGCCAGCAGTTTGCTCTCTGGCAATCGTGCCATTCCTTAAATGGGGAACCCCATCAGGCCATGACATCGAATTTCATCTTTACTCATGGATGGAAATACTGGGCCAATGGCGGCAAGGCATCTTGTTCCCGCGGTGGGCTGCATTCGCACACTGGGGATATGGGGAGCCGAGGTTCCTTTTTTACCCCCCTGCGTCGTGGATGCTCGGTGCCGCGCTTGGGTCCGTCCTGCCTTGGAAAGTGGTTCCCGGCGTATATTGCTGGCTTTCGCTCACCGCGGCCGGAGCCGCCATGTATCGGCTCGCTAAGGCCTGGCTTCCGCCTTGGGATGCGCTTTTCGCTGCGTCGTTCTATGCGCTCAATCCGTATTGCCTTTTGATCATTTATTGGCGTAGCGCCTATGCAGAATTGCTCTGCGCGGCCTTACTGCCTTTGATGTTGCTTCTTATTCTCCGCCTCGATGAGCCAAGTCCGCGTCCAGCCCTGTGGTTGAGTGTGGTGCTCGCGTGCAGTTGGCTTGCCAACGTTCCAGCAGCCTTGATGGTTCACTATTCCGCGGCTGCCCTGGCGCTGTTAGTGGCTTTCCGTGATAAGTCGTGGCGCCCGCTCTGGAGACTGTCGTGGGCAATGTTGCTCGGAGCCGGGCTGGCCGCCATTTATCTCCTTCCCGCGATCTATGAGCAGCGTTGGATCAATGTTATGGAAGTGTTCAGTCCTGGGGTCCGGCCTCAGGACAATTTCCTGTTCACCACCAGCACCGATGTTGACCACAATCACTTCAATTTGCTGATTTCTGCGGTGGCAGTATCCGAAATCATCGTCTTAGCGCGCGCCCTTTTCGTTTCCTGGCGCTATCGAAACAAGGCAGCGGTATGGAAGCCGCTGGCGACCTGGGGACTGGGATGCGCCTTTGTGATGTTCTCATGCAGCAGATGGCTTTGGGAATATCTGCCCAAGTTTCGCTTCGTGCAACTTCCCTTTCGCTGGCTGCTGTGCCTCAATGTTCCAGTTGCCGTGCTGCTGGCAATCGCTACATGCGGCTCCGCAGGCCGTCGATGGCTAGCGCGCGCGGCCACAGCCGTTTGCTTACTGGGCGTCGTTTTGATTGTAGGTGCGCGTACGCAGCTCCCTTGGTGGAGCACCGCCGGCGACTTCGAAGATATGACGCAGTCCTTTGAAGATGGAACTGGAAATGAAGGAGTCGACGAATATGTTCCGGCGGGCGCAGATCCCTCGGAACTGCAGAAGGACCTGCCGCTGCTCAGTCTTGAACCGGCCAAGAGCGGCGAAAATCATCAACGCGAAGACGCGCTGAGCGCGCAGATTATCAATTGGGCCCCCACCGAGAAACACTTCAAATTATCCGCGACGAGAGATGAAGATGTGAGGGTGCGATTATTCAACTATCCCGCCTGGAGGATCTCGGTCAACGGCAGCCAAGTCCCAACCTTAACCTCGGAGGTGACAGGATTGATGATCGTCCCGCTCAAAGCCGGAGCAAACGACGTGGAGATTCATTTTGCGAAGACGCGCGATCGGCAGCTTGGAGATTGGATTTCGCTCATCAGCCTAATGAGCTTTGTTGCGATCTGGGCCAAGAGACATGTTCAAACGTGACCGAAAACACGATCTCCAGGAAACTTGCATGACAATTCATACAGTTTTGGTTGCCACTTCCAATGGCGGGAAACTTCGCGATTTCGCTGGGGTTGCAAACGAGTGCGGCGTCGCCATCACGGGCATCCCAGAATTTTCTTCGCTATCGGCGGTTGTCGAAGATGGACTGACCTTCGAGGCCAATGCCCGCAAAAAAGCCGAGTCCTATAGTCGTGCTGCTCCCGGAGAACTTGTAATCGCCGATGATTCAGGACTTGAGGTCGACGCGCTTGGCGGCGCTCCGGGAGTCCATTCTGCACGCTACGCTGCCGATGATCCTTTTGCGGCCGGCAACAACACCAGCGACGAGGCAAACAACGCGCGGCTTCTGCGTGAACTGGATGGAATTCCCGAAGCAGAGCGAAGCGCGCGATTCGTCTGCGTGATTGCCGCTGCGCGCGACGGAGGGACGCTCGCGACGTTCCGTGGTGCCTCCGAAGGAAACATTCTCTTTGCCCCTCGCGGGAACAACGGTTTCGGCTATGACCCGCTCTTCTATTTCCCCGAGATTCGCCGCACCTTCGCGGAATTGAGCGCCGAAGAAAAATCCAGATATAGCCACCGCGGCGCAGCCTTCCGTGCCTTCCTGGATTGGTATCGGAATGAAGGGTGCCAACACTCCGACCCTCGCGATGCAACGGAATAGGAAGAACGGTACGCCCATGTACCTTGTGCGCTACGTCACATGCAAACGTGACGCACATTCCCTTGACTTGTGTTCCGCGACAACCAGATAATGAGCGGTTCGCTTGTTCACAACGGACCTTACAGAGGAGCCCACGTGGCCTCAACCGCCAGTTCCGTATCTTCATCCGTCCACAAACTCAAACCGGGCGTTGCTCCATTGCGGGCCGGAGAAGGTTATTCGTTCGTACTCCGCCGTTTGCATTCGCTGAGCGGCATCGTACCAATCGGCGCATTTCTGCTGGAGCATTTCATCTCGAACTACGAGGCCTTCAAAGGTCCCGAAGCCTACGGCAAGCAGGTCGCGTTTTTGAACAGCCTGCCATTCGTGGTCGGACTCGAACTGTTCTTTATCTGGATCCCCATTCTCTACCACGGCCTCTACGGCGTCTGGATCTGGTGGAAGGGGGACTCCAACGTCACCGATTACCCGTGGCAGGGCAACTGGCTTTACACCTCGCAGCGATGGACCGGCATCATCGCGCTCATCTTTATGGTGCAGCACACCTATTACCTACGCTTCACTGGTGTGCACCTGCCTACGCATCCCATGCAGTCTTTCGCCAAGGTACAAGGTGAACTTCAGAACCCTTGGATGATCGCTTTTTATGCGGTGGGCATCATCGCGGCATCATGGCACTTCTGTTATGGAGTGTGGTTGTTCGCCGCAAAGTGGGGCATCACGACCGGCGAAGTGGCGCGCCGTCGTCTTGGTTATGTGTGTTTCCTGGTTGCGCTTGGCCTGATCGCCATTGGCGCGGTCAGCATGTACGGTTTTCTGAGCACGCCGAAACAACAGCTGGACCCGAATGCCACAGAAAGTATTGCGATGCAGTTGAAGTGAAAGTCGAGCACTCTGAAACAGCTCAGATCGGACTTATAAAGATGGCAGCTCCGAAAATCATTGTGGTGGGCGGAGGCCTTGCAGGCCTCGCTGCTGTAATCAAGATTGCTGAAATGGGCGGCGAGGTGGACCTGTTCTCGATCGTCCCGGTCAAGCGCTCGCACTCGGTCTGCGCGCAGGGCGGCATCAACGCCGCCAAGAACCTGAAGGGCGAGGGCGACTCCACCTACAAGCACTTCGACGACACCATCTATGGCGGTGACTTTCTCGCGAATCAGCCCCCGGTCAAAGATATGTGCGATGCCGCCCCCGGCATCATCGATCTGCTCGATCGCATGGGTGTCCCGTTCAATCGCACGCCGGAAGGTCTGCTCGACTTCCGCCGCTTCGGAGGCACGCTCTACAACCGCACCGCATTCGCCGGCGCGACCACTGGCCAGCAACTGCTCTACGCGCTCGACGAGCAGGTTCGCCGCTACGAGTCTGAAGGCAAGGTCAAGAAGTACGAGCACTGGGAGTTTTTGTCTGCCGTTCTTGATGAAGGGCGCGTCTGCCGCGGCATCTGCGCGATGGATCTCCGCTCGATGGAGATTCGAACCTTCCCGGCCGACGCGATCATCATTGCGACCGGCGGCATCGGTGCGATCTTCGGCAAGTCAACGAACTCGGTCGTCTGCACTGGTTCGGCGCAATCCGCGCTCTATCAACAAGGATGCTATTACGCCAATGGCGAGTTCATCCAGGTCCATCCCACTTCCATCCCAGGAGAGGACAAACTGCGGCTAATGTCGGAATCAGCCCGCGGCGAAGGCGGCCGCGTCTGGGTTCCCCGCACGCAAGGAGACAAGCGCGATCCCAAATCCATCCCGGAAAAAGAACGCTGGTACTTCCTCGAAGAGTGGTATCCAAAATACGGCAACCTGGTTCCGCGAGATGTTGCAACGCGCGCCATCTTCAAAGTTGTCTTCGAAGAAAACCTGGGCATCGACGGCAAGCCGATGGTCTATCTCGACCTCACGCATATTGACCGGAAAACCCTCGATCGCAAACTCGAAGGCATCCTCGAAATCTACGAAAAGTTTGTCGGGGACGACCCCCGCGACACGCCCATGAAGATTTTCCCCGGCATGCATTACACCATGGGCGGACTATGGATCGACTACAAACAGGCCACGAACCTTCCCGGAGTCTTTGCGGCAGGAGAGTGCGAATACCAGTATCACGGCGCGAACCGGCTAGGCGCGAATTCGCTGGTGTCATGCATCTATGGCGGATTCGTCGCGGGGCCGGCAGCTGTTCAATATGCAAAGAACCTGCAAGCCGCACCTGCGAATGGCCACTTCGATGCCGAGCGCAAACGCCAGCAGGAAATCAATGCAAAGCTGATGGTCGCTGACGGCAAGGAGAATCCATTCCTCATCTGGCGCGAATTGGGCGAGGTGATGACCGCAAACTGCACGGTCATCCGCTATAACAAAAAGTGCCTGGCCGCCGACGCCAAAGTCGTCGAACTACTCGAGCGCTATCAGCACATTAACCTGAGCGATCGAACGCTCTGGGCCAATACGACGATAGCGTTCGCGCGCCAACTCTATAACATGCTGCAATTGTCGCGCGTCATCGCACAGGGAGCGGCGATGCGAGACGAATCACGAGGCTCGCACTACAAGCCCGACTTCCCCGAGCGCGATGACAAGAACTGGATGAAGACAACGAAAGCGTCGTTTGCGCCGGATGCGGATGAGCCAAAGTTTGAGTTCGAGCCGGTGGACGCGGGATTGATCACGCCAAGACCGAGGAAGTATTGATGCCTCTGGCCGCCGAGGTAAGTGAAGTGGATAAGGATGCTCTCCTATTCCGGCAGATCGAAGAACCGAAAGAATTGCGCAATCGGCGCTGGTACCTGTTCGTCGGCATCTGCGACTTCGTGCTCGCGTTCCTCAACGGGATAAAATTTTGGTACATACGCGATGCTGACCACGCGATCAACGCTTGCTTTTGGCTCATATTCGCTGTTGCTTGGACGTATAGGTCCAAACACATCGCTGAACCACAAATAACCAAACTGGAACTTAACGCTCCGAAAGAGCAGCACGATGCGTAGCAACATACTCAAGATCAGAATCGAACTCGCGGATTTACAGACCGGGAAGAGCACGAGTTCCACTCGTGCCGATTGATTTGAGCTAGGAGCTAAAGGCTAGAAGCTAATGGCTAATAATAAAACCGTAATCATCAAGGTCAAACGTCAACTCACTCCCGACGCTCCGGCAACATGGGAGGAGTTCGAGATTCCTTACAAGCCGAACATGAACATCACTTCGGCGCTGATGGCGATCGCGGCCAATCCCGTCACTCGCGACGGCACGAAGACCACGCCCATCAGCTACGACTCATGTTGTCTCGAGGAGATCTGCGGATCCTGCGCCATGCTGATCAATGGCAAAGCCCGGATGGCGTGCTCTGCCCTGCTCGATCACCTCGACCAACCGATTAAGCTCGAGCCGTTTTCGAAGTTTCCCATCGTGCGCGACCTCGCCGTCGATCGCAGCGTTATCTTCGAGAATCTGAAAAAGGTCAAAGCCTGGGTTCCGGTCGATGGCACGTACGACCTCGGCGCTGGCCCGCGCCTCAGCATGGAAGACCAGGAAGCGGCTTATCCTCTTTCGCGCTGCATTTCCTGCTGTTGCTGCATGGAAGCCTGCCCGCAGTTCACCGAAGATACCGGCTTCGTTGGCGCGGCGACGATCTCACAGGTTCGCCTGTTCAATACCCACCCCACCGGCAAGGCCCTCAAACGCGAGCGCCTGACGGCCCTGATGGGAGACGGCGGCATTCAGGAATGTGGTTACGCCCAGAACTGCGTCGAGATTTGCCCGAAAGACATTCCGCTGACCAAGTCGATTTCCGAGGTCGGTGGCCAGGTCATGAAGCAGGCCCTCGGTGACTTGATTAAGAAATAACTGCGCTTTGGGCCGATGGGCTTTGGTAACCGTTTTCGTATCTCTTTAGCCCAACTACTTTTCGTAGCTTTTTTCGTAACTCTCTTTCGTAATGGCAATTCCAGCGATTCCTTTACACAAAGGTTGCAGTCCTGATTTACAATGACCCTTCCTCTTAGACTATTTCTGCGTGTTCAAGAGACTTCCCCATGACACAAGGGCTAAGGATGTCAATGCGCTGTTTGCAGGTCTGCACGCTGATCGGCCTATTTGCTTTGGGTCAAGGCAGCGCGTTCGCCCTGCAAAGTGTATCGCGCCACCGCCCCCCATCACGGACGCATCGGGTCTTACGCCACATGCGCGGCATTCTCTGGAACCCTCTTTTCCGTCCGTCCCACGACTCGCTTTTGCGGCAAAACGAAGAAATTGACAGGCTCGCGCTGCCCCGCATCGTCGACGACGAGCAACTGGAAGAACTCAAGGCCGATCACGAACTGGTTCCGCTGGAAGAAAGCGAAACCCTGCGTATCGAGCGTGGACTCGATCCTTCGCGGCGCTATTGTCGCCCCTGGACGCGTGATTTCGTAGAGGACCTCGCCGCTGTGTACTATGACCGCTTCCACGAACAGATCCAACTGAACTCCGCGGTCCGGACAGTGAAGGTCCAGAAAAAACTTATCCGCCATAACCGCAATGCAGCACCTGCGGAGGGCGAGGTAGCTTCGTCGCATCTGGCTGGCATCACCGTCGACCTCCAGCGGCGCGGCTTGAGCAAAGATCAGATACGCTTCGTCGAGTATTACCTTTTTTATCTTCGCGCGCTCGGTTTGGTTGAACCCGAGGAAGAACGCCGCCACTGGTGTTTCCACATCATGGTTTCCGACCGCTACGCAGATTGGCGCGAAACGCAGACGCTGTTCCCGACCCACCCCTCCGAAGGAACGGGAGCCGTCGCCGCCTCCAAGTAGGATCGTCCCAACGCTCCCGATCCGACTCGTGCTCTGCGCCATGCTGTGCAGGAATGCTCCTTCCGTGGCCCTCTAACTTCCATCCTACGTTTGGTTACACTCAGCAGCACGCCACGCAGAATCCCGTCTGTTGTCGTAAAATAAAAAACGCAAACTTCTCAAGATAAGGGGACCAAATGCGAACTGTTATTTCTGTCTTCATGCTGCTTATCGTCGCCGGCGCACTATGCGCTGCGCAAACTGCTTCAGGGCCTCAACTGACCAATGTCGCCAAGTCCAGCAATCCCACCGCAATCATTCATACCACCGCAGGCGATTTGCGCTGCGAACTTTTTCCCAAGGTAGCGCCTATCGGAGTTGAGAACTTCATCGGCCTGGCCTCCGGCACAAAGGATTGGACAAGCCCGGTCATGCATGAGAAGAAACATGGCGTGCCTCTTTACGATGGCACAATCTTTCATCGCGTCATCCCCAACTTCATGATTCAGGGCGGCGATGCCGCAGGCAACGGAATGGGCGATCCCGGCTACAAATTCAAGAACGAGGTCTCGGATTCCCTCGGCTTCGATCGCGCTGGGCGTCTCGCCTATGCGAATGCCGGACCCGATACCAACGGCTCCCAGTTCTTCATCACTGAGGTACCACAGACGAGCCTCGATGGCAAATACACGATCTTCGGCCAGTGTGATAAAGATGCCGTCGAGTTGGTCAAGAAGATTGCGCGCATGCCGCGCGACGCCAGGGACTTCCCCACAAATCCGGTCAAGATCACACATATCGAGATCGTCGGTGGCGGAGCAGATGGCGACAAGAAAGCCAAACCCACTACCTAGCGCGACAGAGGAACGACAACTGATACCACCTAGAGGGGAGTCTATGACCCGTACGCCTGGCACTTATGCCGTGTTTGAAACTACTGAAGGCACTATAGTGTGCAAGCTTTTTGAGAAAGATGCGCCTAAGACCGTCGCTAACTTCATCGAACTCGCCGAGGGCAAGCGCGAGTGGACGCATCCCACCACGCGCAAGAAGACGAAAGATCCTCTCTACCACGAAACCATTTTCCATCGCGTTATCCCGGATTTCATGATTCAGGGTGGCGATCCCATGGGCACCGGCTTCGGCGGGCCGGGCTATCAGTTTGAAGATGAGACTAAAGGTTCGCCCCATCGCTTCGATAAGGGCGGCAAACTCGCCATGGCCAACTCCGGCCCGAACACTAATGGTTCCCAATTCTTCATCACCGCCGCGAACACGGAATGGCTCACCGGGAAACACACGATCTTCGGCGAAGTCGTTGACGGTTACGACGTGGTTGAAAAAATTTCGAAGGTTGCACGCAACCGCCAGGATCGTCCGAATAAAGACGTGAAGATTAACTCGGTAAAGATCGAAACCTCCGCATAAATGATTTTTGCGGTCATTTGTTCAGCGTTCACGCTCGGTTTTTTACATCATTCACCCTAAGTCTTGCTGGGTGGCGGCCTCTAATCGGCATCGCTGGCTCGCACTTGTTGCGCGCGCAGAAATAATCCAGCTGAATTGTGTTTCACAAATCCCGGTGCTACCATCCAAGAGAAATCTATTTTAGGAGGGATTTATGGCGGATCGCGATGGCGGCAGCTTATTGTGGTTCCTTGCAGGTCTTGGAGTCGGAGCGGTTGTCGGAGTGCTCTATGCGCCGCGCTCCGGAGATGAAATGCGCGATGTCATTCGCTCGAAGGCGCAAGAGGGCGCCGAGCGTGCTCGTGATCATGCTCGTCGGGCGAAGGAACAGGCCGGCGACTGGATGGACCGTGGCCGCGACATGCTGAACCAGCAGGGCGACCGTTTCCGCACCGCCTACGAGGCCGGGCGACAGGCTTATAACGAAACGACGACTGCACCCGAGCCCTCTAAATAGCATATCCTGAGGAGGAGTTTATGGATGACAATCTCCTGAAGTTCTTTATAGCCGCGACCACCCTCGCTGTAGTGATTCAGACCGTCATCCTGATTGCGTTGTTTGTGGCCGTGCGCAGAAGTACCTCCAAAATGGAAGCTCTTGCCGAGCAAGTCAGGAGCAGAGCGTTCCAGGCCATCGACAATGTTCAGAATTTTCTGAGCGAAGCTCGTCCGAAGATCGACAATATCACCAGCAATGTGTCGGAATCGAGCACGCTGGTCCGCAATCAACTGGCCCGTTTTGATGCGACGCTCAATGACGTCCTCGATCGTACCCGGCTTCAGGTGATCCGGGCAGACGAATTGCTCAGTCGTACGATGGACCGGGTTGAGGAAACCAGCGATGTGGTTCATAAAACCGTGATATCGCCATTGCGGCAGGTCAATGGAGTGATGGCGGCAATCTCCACTGGAGTTGAAGTCTTCCTGGGTCGCAGGCGCCGCTCGCCCAGGAACGGCATGGGCGTTCCTCAGGACGAGATGTTTATCTAAGAAGTTCAAGTGAGCAGGGCGCGCCTTTCTGGCGCGCCTTTTTTTTCTACTAGCCATAGCCGATCTGCCATCTCCTAGTGCTCCCCATCACAGCCCACCGGATGCAGCTCAAATTATCATGCCGCTCGAGGTGTGGCATACGCTATCCGAACTGAAGTATGGTGTAAGCCGCATAAACTGAGCGGTATACGAGGGCTCTATGAGGACGACTTTTCTATTCACTCCTGCCATCAACCGGAAAAATACATTCTGTCAACTGGCTATCGGTGTCCTAGCCAAGAGCAAAACGCTGCGAGCGAAAACCCGGTTGCGACTCTTTTTCGCCATCGTCGCTGTGTGCGTGCCTGTCGTCTCGCTCCCCGCACAAAACGTGCAACCGGGACAGCCAGCTTCTGCGCCATCGGTTTCCGGCCAAAGTCTGCAGGAGCGGGTCGCCCAGTTGGAAACCGAAGTGAGTGAATTGAAAACGCTCGTGAAACAGCTGACGTCCAGCCTCACGCTTCCAACTGGCGAGAACTCCGCAACTGCCACACCGCCCACGGCTGCAGCCGCATCAAACGCCCCTGCTCTCCGCGAGGCCGTCTTGGCGCCAGACGACAGCAGAACCCTCGATTTCCTCCGCGAGACCACCATCGACCTCGCCCTTGATACCTATTACGAATACAACTTCAATCATCCAGTAGGTCGCGTGAACCTGCTGAGACCGTATGACGTCCTGAGCAACGAATTCAGTCTGAACCAGGCAGCCGTAATCTTCGATCGGCCGCCTGACGTCGCCGGGGGGCGACGCTGGGGCGGCCGCCTCGACCTGCAATTTGGTCAGGCAACCGATACTTCGCAGGGAAATCCATCGAATGAACCGCGGCCCGATATCTATCGGAATATCTTTCAGGCGTATGGGACTTATGTGGCACCTCTCGGCAAGGGCCTCAACATCGACTTCGGGAAGTGGAGCAGCTCGCTTGGCGCCGAAGGCAACTATACCAAGGACCAAATGAATTACTCGCGCTCTCTCCTTTTCACGCTACTGCCCTTTTACCACATGGGACTGCGGGCGAGTTATCCCATCAACGATCGCTTCACTGTTAACTACTGGGTCGTGAATGGGACCAACCAGGTCGAAGCCACCAACGGATTCAAAGACGAGCTCTTCGGTTTTGCGGCTAAGCCACGAAAAAATCTCAGCTGGACTATGAACTACTATTTCGGCCAGGAGCATCCTGATCGAGCAACTGCGATGAATTGTGGGCCGATCCCCGTGCAACCCGGTCTCTGCTTTACCGCAATTAATCCTGCGCCCGACGGGCGAACTCATATTCTTGACAGCTATGCTACATGGCAAGCCACAGGCAAGCTCACGTTGCAGGTAGAAGGCGACTACGAAATTGAGCGACTTTGGAGAAACCAGGCGGCCGGCGAATCATCTGCACCCTCCCACGTCGACGGCGGCGTTGCCTATCTGCAGTATCAGCTGACGCCGAAGATCGCCTTTGCCACTCGCACCGAATATATGTCCGACCGGGAACTACGCTCTGCCCAACTTTTCGGAACAACATACGTTCCTCTGTTTAGCGGTATTACTCAGGCGCTGAAAGAAAACACCGTCACATTTGACTATAAAATCGCAAATGGTTTCCTGATGCGCTACGAGTGGCGCCGAGACTTCTCCAACCAGCCCTCATTCCTCACTGACGAACAGGGAGTCCTCAGCAAGAGCCAGAATACTGCAACAGTCGGCCTCCTTTGGTGGTGGGGACGGAAGGAAGGCGCATGGTAGCGATCGTCCTGTAATTCCCCTCGGAACTCAATCCGAGTACCCGCATAGTCAATAACGGCCGTCAGAAAAGGCTGCTTCAATTTGCACCGCTCCGCCTAGAATGTTTCAAACATTTGTATAGCTGTTTGTTTGAAACAATACGGTGTAAGAATGAAGCGGCAGTTCACCACTAATGACGTCATCGAGTTCACCGGGCTGACAGCCCGTCAGTTGCAATGGTGGGACGAGCGCAGCCTGATGAAGCCCGCTCGCCAAGGACACCGCCGCATCTACAACTGGGATCAACTTGTAACCGCAGCCGTCATTGCGCAGCTTCGCCGCCGCGGTTTTTCCCTGCAGCGCGTACGACGGGTGATCGCTTTCCTCGCGCGCGAATTCGGCACGAATTTGGCAGCCACAGTGCGGGCGGCCTCGGAGTGCCACCTCCTCACCGATGGTACGCACCTGTACCTCCGCACCTCATCAAAGCAGGTCGTGGACCTGCTCAAGAATTCCTCGCAGCCGATGTTCGATATATGCCTGAGCGACGAAGTTCGCAGGGTGCGAACCAGTATGGCTCGCGGAGACCTGTTACGAGCCAAAACTCCATCCCGCAAGGAGTTTTGGCAAAAGAAGAAAGCCGTCTCAGAGACAGTTCAGCCTTTGCGCAGGGCTCGCAGATTCTGAGGCAGTTTGCCGTAAACCGGAGGGACTATGATCGGCGAATTGAGCATCATCAATGAGTGGATTCCCGAGCAGATGGAACCGGGCACTGTCTTCGTGCTGGAGAATGCGGGTCAGGTTGGCGAAAAGGAAGATCCCTATTGGGCTGTCCTCTCCTGTCCTTCGTGTGGCACGTTGGGGCTGATTACTCGCAAGCAGATAGCCGGGTTGCTCCCCACAATTTGCGGCTCGTCCGTGTGCTCGGCTCAGTTCTTTATCAAAGATGAGGTCATCACTCCGCGCAAACCCTTCTAAGCCGCCACCGACAAACGCCGTCATCAGCCTGAGTGCGGCTGGACAGAAGTTGTCCGTCAGTATTATTCCAGCTTCGCGTACTCGGCTTTCATTTGCTTCAGAACGGGGATATCCGGATCAGCATCCTTCCAGAGCGTGAGAAATTCCTTATATGCTAATAGCGCCCGCACCCGCGCGGCATCAGCATCGGATCCCTGTGAAGTCTTCGACTGGATCGCGTTGGCGCGGGCGACGCCGAGACGTGCCAGCGCTCCCGTCCAGCAGTTCCAAATCAATCCGTTGTGATCCAAAATCTTTTGGAACTCAGTAGCCGCTTCACCTCCCTTCCCGTCGGCCAGATATGCCTCGCCACGCAGATAAGTGTCATAAAGGCATGATAAGTTGCTGACGAACGCGATCTGCCCTAACTCACGCCCTGAAGCAGCCTGGAGAACATTCACCGCGGCATCGGGGTTTCCTTTGTCCAACTCCACCTGCGCCCGGATCGCGGGCAGCCATAGCGACTGCATTTGTGTGTCTAGCGGGTAGCGCCCATCGAGTTCCTTCCCCAGCGCTTCTGCCCGCACTGTGTCACCCGCCATGGCGAAGGCGAGCGCTGCCTCACTCTCGACCCCCTGGCTCTTGGGAAAGAGCTTCAATCCTTCCGCTGCGGCCTCTTGCGCTTCCCTGGGATTGCCAAAAGCGGCTTCGCGCAGCGCGCTGATCTCCAGCGATATAGCCCCATTCTCCTTGCTGTCCCAGTGAATTGCCGACTCCACGGCCTGCTTCGTCACCTCGCGTGCTTTGCCCAAGTGCCCGAAATAAGCTTCTGTGTCCGACTCAAGTGAAAACCCGGAATTTTCCTCCGGCTTGCCGGCGAACCACTTCATCTGCTCTGCCAACCCGCCCGTATCGCCTGCGAAAAACGCCAGCGCGTATAGCGCGTTGTGCGTAATGTAGTCTTCCAACTTTCGCGCCTGCGCGTCGCGGATGGTCTTCCGCGCATCGTCAAATCGCTGCAAGGCCAGGTAGGCGTTGGCCAGATTGTCCCAGGGAGCAACATTGTTGGGGTTGAGCGCGAGGTCATCGCGAGTCAGTTCCGCCGATTTTTCATGCTCTCCGAGTTCGGCGTAAACCACGCCGAGGTTCAAATACGCTCTCGATTTCCTGGGATAATTTTCAATTTCTTCCTGATACACCTGAGCAGCCTTGTCTAATTCCCCCGTAACGTTCAGGTAATATGTCGCCGTCAGCGTTAATTTTTCCCGCTCGCTAGCGTGGTCGCGCAGTTCAAAAGCTTTGGCCATGTATTCGCTGGCGCGTCCCGGCTCGGCAAGACTGAAATACTCTCCGCCGACGGACATATAACCCATGGCAAAGTTCGGATCGAGTTGAATTGCTCGCTGGTTATAGGGCAATGCCGCTGCGGGCCCTTTTTCGCGATCCGCCTTCTGTCCCATGCTGAATTCCTTTAACGCTTCCAGGGACGGCGTCGTAGCCTGTTCCAGCGGCACATCGAACCGCTCAACCGTCGCCAGCGATTCGCCCAACTTACTGCGCAGCTTCGAAGCCGCACCCCCGAGTGCGTCCAGCACCTTCTCCTTCGCCGGTGCGGTCACTTGCTCCTGCGCCAACAAGTCTCCATTTTGACAATCCACTGCCTTCAGTCCGACGACGTACTCGCTGCCAAGACTTCCAATTGAGCCCGCAATGTACGCCATACTGCCAGTTCGCTGACAAACTTCGCGCGCAAGCTGCGGAGTCAGTCTCGACGCATCGGCACGAATCATCTGCTGCAACGCCTCAGCCACTTTGTTTTCAGAGAGTACGTTCACAAATGGAGATTGGTTGAGTGCAACGCTCAGCGCGGTCTTGAGCGTGTCATCAAACACCGGATCACCAGTGCTGTTGGAAAAATCGGTCAGTACAACCGTGTCTTTATCGGTTAAGCGCTTGCCGTGCTGTGCACGGTAGTAGAATCCGCCGGCAACCAGCAACACAATGCACGCGGCCGCGGCAACATATCCCCCGACCTTTGCCGATCGTAACCGAGAATCCGTTGTTCTTGCCGGCCGCTGCGCTGCATGTTCCTCCGGCAAAACGGCAGACTGAATGCGATTCCGTATCCCGCTTCAACCGCTGCAAGTCGGCTCGCATCTCGGCCGCACTCTGGTAGCGCAAGTTGCGGTCCTTTTCCAGCGCCTTATTAATGATTCTCTCCAGGTCGGCTGGCACATCCGGGTTCAACCTGGCAACCGAAGTTGGCGATGCATCCAGAATCGCTTTGAAAATCACCGCCGAGCTTTCGCCGCGAAAAGGCTGCATGCCGGTCGCCATTTCGTAGAGCACCGCGCCGAATGAAAACAAATCGCTTCGGGCATCCAATTCTCTTGCCCGCGCCTGCTCCGGCGACATGTATGCAACGGTTCCGAGCGTCGACCCCGGACTCGTTAAATGCGATTCTTCCAGCGCCGCGTGCACTGAGGCGGCTGTGATCCCGCTCGACGAAGATGAGTTCGCACTTACCTTGGCCAATCCAAAATCCAGAATTTTGGCGTGCCCGCGTTTGGTGACGAAAATGTTTGCGGGCTTAATGTCGCGGTGAATGATCCCCTGGGAATGGGCTGCGTCCAGCGCATCGGCAATCTCGATCGCCAACCCCAGCAATACATCGGTATCCATGGGTTTCCCGGCGATCCTGTGTTTCAAGGTCAGGCCTTCGAGATACTCCATGGCAATGAATGGCGCTTGGCCTTCGTCCCTGCCGATCTCATAAATGGTGCAGATGTTGGCATGATTCAACGCCGAGGCGGCTTCTGCTTCCCGCTGAAATCGAGCCAGTGAGTTGGCGTCGCCTGCTACAGCGTCGGGAAGAAATTTCAGTGCCACAAAGCGATGCAGCGTGAGATCTTCCGCTTTGTACACCACTCCCATGCCGCCGCCGCCGAGTTTCTCGACGACGCGGTAGTGCGCGATGGTCTTTCCAATCATTAGGGGTGAATCTTAGGGCGACAAGGCGGACTAAGTCAACGAAGGGATCAATCAGCGGGGTGCAAATCCTGCTTTTATACTTTGCGCGCAGCCGTCCCTACCGGAACCTGCTCCACAATTTCAATGTCGAAGCCTTCCAGCGCCGCCACTCGCCGCGGGTGGTTGGTGAGTAGGCGAATGCGTTTGAGATTCAGGTCGGAGAGAATCTGGGCTCCCAATCCAATCTCGCGCTGAGTTTTGCGCTCGCTGTCTGGCAGTGTTGGCAGCCGTCGCTCTCGATGGAAGGTCAGAAATGATTGGTCCCCGACTTTTTCTGCAGAAAACCCGCGCGAAGTTTGGTGCAGATAGATCAACGCGCCTCGCCCCTCGGTCGCAATCGTCTCAAGCGCTGCCTCCAAAGTCTGGCTGCATTCACAGCCTGTGGCCCCGAAAACATCGCCGAGCAGACAATGGGCGTGCATTCGAACGAGCACCGGCTTTGCCGGATCGCTGATGTCGCCGCGCAACAAAGCAATATGAGAATCGCCGCCATCCACCTCGCTTTCGTAAGCGATGAGCCGGAACTCTCCGTGCTTAGTCTCCACCATTGCCTCACCTACGCGATGCACATAGCGCTCATGCTGCATGCGATAGCGGATCAACTCTGCAACCGTCAGCATTTTCATGTCGTGCGCGCTGCAGAACTCGATGAGATCGAGAACCCGGGCCATCGTGCCGTCGTCCCGCATGATTTCGCAGATGATCCCAGCCGGAATCAGGCCCGCTAGCCGCGCCAGATCAACGGATGCTTCTGTCTGCCCTGCCCGCACCAACACTCCACCCTTGCGCGCCCGCAAAGGAAAAACGTGCCCAGGCCGCGCCAAGTCCGAAGGCCGCGTCGCCGGATCAATGGCGACTTGGATCGTGTGGCTGCGATCGTAAGCCGAAATTCCAGTCGTAACGCCCTCGCGCGCATCGATCGCCTCGCAAAACGCGGTGCCGTATTGCGATGTGTTTTCCGTTGTCATGTTTCCAATCCGTAGATGATCGAGCCGTTCCTCGGTCATTGCGAGGCAAACCAGTCCGCGCCCGAATTTAGCCATGAAGTTGATCGCCTCGGGCGTGACCTTCTCGGCGGCAAGCGTCAGGTCGCCTTCGTTTTCGCGATCTTCGTCATCCACGACGACGATCATCCGCCCCGCGCGAATCTCTTCAATCGCCGTGGGCACGTCGGTAAAAGGAGACTGGGGACTCATGGCTGTTTATCTTCTGAGATCCTATGCTTCCATAAACCATCTTATCTGGCCGACTGCAACTCGTCCTGCGAAATCCGGAACATCTTTCTTAGGGCCCGCACCACCGCACGGATCGCCACCAGAATCGCCGCCAGCAACACCGCCGCAATAAAACCTGCCGTCACGGGATGGCGAGTTGCAAGCCAGGTAAGGCAGATTGCTAGTGTATCCTCCCCAGTGCTCAACGCAATATTTGAAAATGGCTCGGGGGAAGGCGTGACCACGGCCCGCAAAGCTGTCTTGCCGCCATGCGCCGCCAAGGCAATGGCTCCTCCCGCAAGCGTAGCGAGCATCTGCTGCTCTGGCGAAAGCTGTGAGCTCGCGGCATAAGCCAACAATGCCGCCACTGGAACCCTTACAAACGTATGGAGTGCGCTCCAGATCAGATCAAACGCCGGGATCTTGTCCGCGAAAAACTCCAGCATGAACAGAGCGCCCGAAGCGCCTATCACCCACCAATTGACCAAAATATGCAGGCCTGCGGGAAGATCGACCCTCCCGGCGCGAGCCAAAAACCCCAAGGTTGCGACCGTAGCATAGACGTTAAGTCCAGCCGCAAAGCTGACTGCCACCATGAGGCCGACCAGTCCAGCGCCACCGAATTTCACGCCATATGGCATTTGGGCCTCAAGAGTCTCTCAGCAACGATCCCGTTACTAACTAACCACCGAGGCTAGTGTCCTAAATGAGAAAGGGCCGCCTTTTGGCGGCCCTTTACGTAAGGTTTCGTTACAGTTACAGCGTTGATTCGATTTCAAAACCCCAAGCTTCGAGCAATGGCTCAGGAATGTACTTGGAGTTCTTGTTCCGGCGCGCCCATTCCCGCAGCCGTGTAGACCGCAAGTACTGGTCGGGGGAGAGCTTATACTCGTGCACAACCTGCTCAAACTCAGTGATTGTGGGAGTAATTGGCCCGATGGGCTCCGGTTTGCCCCAGTTCGGGTTTCCGCGTCGCTTTGCCATGAAAATATCGTCCTCTTCCGTTGTGAGTTGTGAATAAAGACCAGTTGCTTACCCACTACAATAATTTGGATTCCAATGAGGCTCCAAGGGATTCACGACACCGTAATAATTTCCTGTACCCACTACAGTCCGACTAGAACCTATGGAAGCGATTGATAATACTAGGTTTCCATGGATCCGTCAATAGAATAATTGGGAGCATCCCGGCAATCAGCGCAATCCCATTACTATCTCCTTTGTTAACAGAGATTTGCGTAACTATACCCTTTTGATACTTCGAATGCCTTCTCTCCGCCACTCCGTTTAATCGGCATGGGCGCCAAGTTCAAACTGCCGATTATGACTAGGGTAATCACCAACCCTGCTCTCTCGTTGACCCTTGCCGATGAAGACCTTAGAGTGCCTTTGGGGACTATTCGGACTTCCGCTAGATGCCTTACAGGCCAGCGGCTTGGCGACGTCCCTCCAGGGCCCGAAATGGCCCGAGTTGGCAATGCAAGCGTGATTTTGTCATGAGCCTGAAATCGCTCCTACTGAGTTCAGATGAGAAGACCGTTCGCGTTCTCCGTCGCGTCCTTAGCGACCTGGAAATCGACCTCGAACATTCTGCCACCGCGGAAGATATAATCCGTAAGATTACCCGTTATCGTTTTGAGGCTATCATTGTAGATTGCATCGATCCGGATGCAGCCGGGAATGTCTTCCGCGCCGCCAAAGCAGCCCCAGTAAACAAACGGGCCTTATCGATCGTCCTGGTTGAGGCACAAGTTGGCCTTAAGGGCGGTTTTGATATGGGCGCTCATTTTGTCCTTCACAAGCCCCTCGCCGTCGAACGCGCTAAATCCAGCTTTCGTGCGGTTCGCGCTTTAATGAAGTCTGAACGGCGCGTCCAAATGCGCATACCGGTACAGATCCCGGTGGAATGCGTCGGCTCTGGCCGCTATCCAGCCAAGACTCTCGATCTTTGCGAAGGCGGCATGGCCATCCGATTTACGGCGCGCAAAGCGAAGGAGAAACTGCTTCGCTTCTCTCTTCAACTGCCGGGCACGGACCACGTGCTAGAGCTATGGGGGGAGACCGCATGGGAAGGAACCGAAGGCCAAGTGGGCATCCGCTTCCAGGATGCCACCGAGGACCAGCGCAACCAACTCCGGACATGGCTGAAGAGTCAACTTCCGGAGCCCGAGGCCGATGACCCTCCCGTTCTTTGTTGCATGACCGAACTCAGTGCTGGCGGATGTTATCTCAGCACCAACGCACCTTTCCCAAAGTCAGCGCGCGTTATCATCTCGCTAAAGCCTGCCGGGCTTGAAAATCACGCCAGCGGCATCGTGCGCCTTGCTCATCCGGAATATGGCATGGGGGTAGAGTTCCTCCAGGCAACGACTGAACAAGGACATCAGGTAAAGCACTTGGTTGAAGCTTTGCGCTCCATGGGCGAGTCTCCTGAGGTTAGCGTCGAGCCGGATGGGTTGGACGCCACTCCCTCTGACGAGCCAACTTCGCCCCACGCCGTCAACGATGCTCTCGTAGGCCTATTCCGGCATCACGCTCACCTTCCGCTTGATGATTTCATTAAGCAAATGAAGCAGAAGCATCACGCCCAGGTGGCTCACTAACCCAAAAGCAATCGGGCGATCTCGCCCAGACGCTTGTCCGTCGCGAGATCACCCGATCGAATGTTCCAACCGAATCGCGTTAGATTTTTAATCCTCTTTGCCGAACTGCTTGATGTCCTCGGCGATTTCGCCCACGGCAACCGGTTCTTTGCCCTGCACCAACTCTCGGACCTTTTCGACCACATCCGGATTAGCCAGCGTCGTGATATCTCCAGTCGCTCCGTGGTTCGAAATGGCCGCCAAAATACGCCGCATCAGTTTGCCTGAACGCGTCTTCGGCATATCCGGCACAATGTGGACGTGCTTCGGACGTGCAATCTTGCCGATGATGGTCTCGATCGCCTTGTTGACCTTCTCCACAATTTCGGGACTGGGTTGTGTTCCCGGCTGCAGAGCCACATAGACCTCAGGCACACGCCCTTTGACCTCATCGGCCACTGGAACGACAGCCGCTTCGGCCACCTCGGGAACCGTCAGACATGCTGACTCGATCTCCTTGGTGCCCAGCCGGTGTCCAGCCACGTTGATGACGTCATCCACGCGTCCCAGAATCCGGAAATACCCGTCCACGGCCTCGACGGCGCCATCCGCCGCAAAATAAGGCCAGTCTTGCCATTTCTTGCTCTTCAGGTCTTTGCAATATTTGCGGTAATACTGATTAACGAAGCGGTCTTTGTCTCCCCAGATCGTCTGCATAATGCCCGGCCAGGGATTGCGGATGATGATGTTCCCCGCCTTTCCTGAGCCTGCGGCGACGATCTCTCCCATTTCGTCCAAGATCGCCGGGAAAATTCCCGGCATCCCCGGGCCGGCGCTGCCTGGCTTCATGGGATCGATTGCCGGTTTGGTGCTGCAAAGAAACCCTCCGTTTTCAGTTTGCCACCAGGTATCCACGATGACCGCTTCCCGCTTGCCCACGGTCTCGTAATACCACCGCCAGACTTCCGGCTCGATCGGTTCACCCACCGTGGTCATATGCTTGAAGTGGTAATTGTACTTCGGGGGTTCATCGTGGCCGGCCTTGCGCAACATGCGAATCGCCGTCGGCGACGTGTGGAAAATATTCACGCCCAGCCGCTCGGCAATCCGCCACACTCTGCCAGCATCCGGGTACGTGGGTACGCCTTCGTAGATGACGCTGGTCGCGGCCAACGCCAACGGACCATAGACGATATACGAGTGGCCCGTGATCCATCCGATGTCGGCCATGCACCAATAAACATCCTCGGGATGAATATCCTGAATGTACTTGGAAGTTCCGGTCACATACGCCAGGTAGCCGCCCGTGCGATGCTGGCATCCCTTCGGCTTTCCAGTGCTGCCGCTGGTATACATGAGAAACAGCGGAGCTTCTGCATCCATGGGGATGGGAGCCACGATCTCACCCGAGTAGTTCGGCAGGATTTCGTCCACCCAGAAATCGCGTCCCTTCACCAAGGGCGACTTAGTAGCGCTCTGGCCCGGCAGGCGCCTCCACACCAGCACCTTATCTACCTTATGTCCTTCCTTGGCGGCGACTTCTAGCGCGATGTCCGCTCCTGCCTTGTGATCGAGCAGCTTGCCATTACGGTAATAGCCGTCCATGGTGATCAGCACATGGCTCTGGGAATCGGCCGCGCGCGTGCCGCAAGCCTCGCCGCTGAAACCTCCAAATACGACCGAATGGATGATCCCCAAGCGAGCGCAAGCCAGCATGGTAATGGGCAACTCGGGCACCATCGGCATATGAATCGTGACGCGATCGCCCGCCTTCAGGCCGCAATGATCCCGCAGCAGCGCCGCAAACTCATTCACCCGCACGTACAGTTCCCGATACGTCACCGATACCGGCGCTTCGTTCTCCGGTTCCGGAACGAAGATAATCGCCGCTTTGTTGGAGTGCTTGGCAAGATGCCGGTCCACGCAGTTGTAGGAGGCGTTGAGCTTGCCGCCCACGAACCACTTCCAAAACGGCGGATCTTGGGTGTCGAGCGTGGTGTGCCAGTACTGGTCCCAGCTCAACAAATCAGCATATTCCCGGAAGCACTCCGGAAAATTGTCCTCGCTAAACCGGTCCAGCACGGCCGGATCGGAAAGATTTGCCTGTCCGATAAATTTCGACGACGGATAGTAATATTCCTCTTCCCGCCAATGCACCGCGATTTGAGCTTCGGTGGTTTCAATCACCTGTTGCTTCTTGCCAATCTCTGCCATGTCACATCCCCTTCTCTGAATTTACGTTCCTTGCAGGCACTTCTCCGCCACTCCATCATCCTGAAAGAAAATTCAACCGGAGTCCTGCAGTTCGTGCACAACACAGTTCCTGCCCAAACCTATCCCTCCCGCCCCTTCGTCTTCTGCCTTGCCGAAACACGCACGAGAATTAGCGGCTGGAGATTCACTACCACCCGTCATTAAGCGTGTGCCCCGGGTTGGCGTCCTTCCTTCGGACGCCGCCCGGAAACACACAACAATTCTTATGCCGCCGACGGCGCTTTCCTTCCGGCCAGCGCTGCCTCCGGCACCGCCGGACGTTTCGCTAGTAATTCGCACACCAGCGCTACTGCCGCCAGTACCGCCGCCGTGTAGAACGCCATCTGGTAATTCTTATACTTGTCGTAGAGCATACCGCCGATGCGGCCACCCAGCAGGCCCGCCACACCCCAGGCTGTAAACAACATTCCGTAGTTTATGCCCGCATTCTTGGTGCCCCAGAAATCGGCTGCTGCCGCTCCATTGACTGACAACTGCGTGCCGTAGCACCAGTACACGATGAACAGCATCAGGAACAGTCCCACCACGTTGCCGCCCACAAAATACAGAATTGGCATGGCCAACATGGAGATGCCGATCATCAGGCGCAACACGTTAATGCGTCCCAGCGCATCCGACATCCACCCGGAAAGGATGCGGCCGGAGGCATTGCCCACCGCTCCCACCACTAGGCCATACGCAGCCAGGGTTGTACTCGGGATGCCCACGCTCTTGGCGAACGGCACCAATTGGCTGATTACCATCAGACCTGCCGCGCACCCAAATGCGTATCCCACCCACATCAGGTAGAAGGTCGGCGTCCGCAGCACCTCGCTCGGCGTGAATTCATAGGTGGTCGCCGCCGATTTCGAAGCCGGTGCCGGCGTCCAGCCAGCAGGCTTATAGCCCACCGGTGGATTCCTCAGCAGGAACGCGCCAAAGACCGTCATCACAAAGAAGATCCCGCCCAGCACCATGAACGTTGTGCGCCAGCCAAAACTTGGAATCAGGTAGTTTGCTGCCAGCGGCCCAAAGATTGCCGATCCTGCGCCGTATCCGCCCACCGCCAGTCCCACCGCCAATCCGCGCTTGTCCGGAAACCACTTCGACATGACGGGAATCGGAGTCGCATAACCAAAGCCGTTGCCCAACCCCCCGAGCACGCCGAAGAAGATGAAGAATTTGTTGAGACTGTCGGCCTGCGAGCAAAGGAAAAATCCCAGGCTCACCAGGATCGCGCCAATGATTGAAATTTTGAAAGGCCCCAGCTTGTCCTGCAGCCGGCCGGCAACAATAAACGTCAGTGCGAACACCACCACCGCGATGATGAACACATTGGAAGTGTCCGCCCTCTTCCAGTGAAACTCCTTTTCCAGCGGGGCCACAAACACGCTCCAGGCATACAGCGAGCCCAGCGCAAGGTTCATGGAGACTCCACCGACCACGTGCCACCAGCGATTCAAATGAGTTGACGAAGCGTCTGCATTAGCCACGGTTTCTCTCCTTTACTGAAGAATCGGTCCACAAGTCGAGAGCCTGGTTCTCCGCCCAGATCGGGTTCCCGGCCAGCTTTGCCCTGAATTCCCCGTCGCGATTCCAGCGCCAAAAGCGCCGTCCAGCAACGTGCCTAACTTCTATTGCTTTTTCTCCAACACTGCATTCACCGTTAATTCGGATCCTGCGGTCACCGCCAATTCCCGCTTCCACTCTGAATACCCATCCATAGAGACCACGATCACATGCGTCCCCGTCGCGAGCCCCAGAACTGAAGGTGTGCTCCCAACGTAGCGCCCGTCCACTGTCACCTCCGCACCCGCAGGGGTCGAAGCGAAACTGCATTTCACGGTTTCTTTATGTCCGGCCGATGCTGTTGTTCCCTCCCCTGCCCGCACTGCGCTACCGACCGGAACCGGTGTTGCGCTCTGAGCTGGAGCGGGTTTTGAACTTGACTCGCCGGACGCAGCCGCCGGCGTTGCTGTCGGTTTCTCGGATACGGACGCCGGAGCGGACGTTGCTGTCGCCCCGCCCGACGCTGGCGCGACCTTTGCCTTTGCCGTTTCCGCTACTAGCGTGTACAACTGGCTTCGCAGCTTGCCCTTGTCGTCTGGGTAATACACCATTACGCCTTTCTTTTCTCTTCTGGCGTCAAAACTCTCACCTTTAGGCAACGGTACGCACCGCGAAAATCTTGACTCGGCGGTGCAGCTGATGCGAAACGGCGCATCGTTACCATCCTGCACGAGCAAGGTATTTACTAATGGAGCGGTCCTGGTGGAACGGCAATACGCGTCGAATGTGAGTTGCTCGCAATTCAAAGGAACGCCGTTGTTGTCGTCAAGGCTCAAGGAGCGAGTTTCAGAATTCAGAACGGTGATCCGCATCGTGTTATTCCGCGACGCGGCATTCGCGAACATGGCCAGCAACAGAAGACTTGCTTCAAGAACCACAAACTTGCCCATACTCATTGGAAACTAACTCCTCCCAATACTGCGGACACCACCTCTGCATCCCCCATCGCCCGGGACACTCTAAAAACTGGCGTCGCAGATTCCGTACATTGTGGTCCTTTGGCCTTTTCCGCACAATAGTCATTTTTTTGTTGGCGCTGATCCCTGGCTCGGCTGCGTTATCCCGCAGACGTGCCTTCGAAGGCGCCCCCTAACATCGCCGCCTGCCCGCATGGTGGAGTTTGGCGGCAACTGCCATGTTCCAAGTCGCACCGGTCTGACTTCAGCCGATGGAAAGCGCCCCGGCAAGCTCCAAGCTCGCCGGGGTCTGATGGTTTAGAACGTAAAGATCGGTCCGAACTCCGTCCGGTGATCTTGCCATTCGTTGGATGAAACGCCAGCAATTGTGTAGCTGGTGAAGGGCGCCCCAAGGCTATACTTCGAATCAAGTCGGCTCGCGTAGACCGACTGCTCGAAAGCGAACTGCGCCCAGTTGTTAACTTTGTAGTACAGGGTTACGATGCCCACTTTGCCCATCCTCAGCGGTAATGGGGAGGCAGCAACATTGAGGAAGTTGGGATTATCGATATCGCGGTGGACCACTTGGTCCTTGGCGATGGTGAAATGGAGCTGCCAGCCCGCGTTGTGGCCATGCGGATCGGCGTTAAACCAGCGCGACAGTGGCAGGCTGAGTTGAGCGAATCCGCCAAATCCACGGATCGCCTTCTCCGGCGCAACCACGACATTTCCGGATGCGTTCGTCCCGAGTACAGCAGGCCCCGCGGCAGTGAGCGTACCGCCGTCAAGAGTGGCAAACGGACCCTGTACATCAGTCAGCCCGCCAACGTCGGTAGCGAAGGAGTTGATCTGGCCACCGAACATGAAGCGCAGGTCGCCTCCGCGATAGGCACTCGCCACCAACGTAAACCACCGAGTGGGGATCTGCGCCACGAGTTGGCCGCCATACATGGGACTGGAAGCCTCAAAGCCAGTATTACAGTAGCCGGCATAGCCACTCAGGGCGCATGTTGTCGCTCCTAAAGTCGACGCAACAGTCGCGCCAGAAATGAGTGATGTTCTCCTGCCATGGAATCCTGCCAGGGCGATTTGCGCCGGGGCAACACCCTTGGCCTTGTCAAGCTGGTAACTCAAGGCTACTCTGCCTTCCCATTCGGGACGGTCGGAGTCGGCACCCTCGCGCTCACCTTGTCCGATCTGCTGCGCCAAGCCTCCCGAGCCGAGCTTCAGGATTTGACCAGAGCTGGGCATCATGACCCCTAATTGACCCTCGAGGTTGACGTGGTTCTCCTTGCTTAACGTCTCAATAATCCCGCCCCGCAGTTGTGGCGAACGTTCCCAGACGTTGCCCCAATATGCACCGTTGAACGTGGTTTCCACTATATTTTCCAGCGCGCCAGATCCAAATAGCGTCCAGTCCTGTCCACCAACGAAGAATATGTCGGTGTTCTCGCTCGCGTGGTAATCCATGCGCACGAAGGCCAAACGCAGTTGCGGTTCATTGCTCCTGATTGACGAAATGTCGCGGTTGTTAACTTCGCTGAAGTTGCCTTCGAAGTCGCCTTCGATCTTGCCGGTCAGCGTCAGGTTCTTCGACATATCCGGCCATTCCATATTCAGCCCGAAGCGGGTGGACCGCGCTTTGACGTGGACCTCGGGATCCTTCGTTGGCCCCGTGTTCGTAAAGTTGCACCCGGCGCAATTCAGAAACAGGCCAGGAAATGGGAAGTCGTCGCCATCGGGGTCGCTGCTGTCATGCACAAACGTCGCCTTGATGAAGCCGTAAGGCGCAAGCATGATCGGACCAACTTTAACCCCATTTAGCCCGCCGGTCTTGGGCGCGTCGACCGGGAACACCCGGATCGGCGCAACCGCCGGTATCACCGCCGGAGGCGCAGGCTTGCTCTCTGCCGTCGCCTTGGGTGCCGCCGCTTGTGGCAGTGCTACCGGAACAACCGGCGTCGTCGACGCCACCAGATTCGTCGCCACCTGCGATGAGGCTGACGGGGTCGCCAGCGCGTCATAGTCCGCCCCACTCAGAATTCCCTTTTGCCGCAAAATCAGCAACAGTTTCGCTTTCTGCTCCGCGGGAGTTCCGCTGAGAGACTTCACCTCGTCGCTACTGAGCACTCCCTTGGCCACTAATAATTGCAACAGCGCATCGCCCGCGGTGACTGCATTCGTTTGTGCCGCGGCGCTCGAGGCAGGCACGTCCTCGCACCACGCTGCTGTCGCGAACAACAGCAGACCCAATACCAGCAAACTGCAACACACTTGCTTCCAAAGTTGCATCGTTCCTCCTCTGCTCCCCAGCCACTTGCAACCGGGTTTAAGTCATAGCCGGGTAATGGGGGCAAATGTTACTACGAGTTGGCACACTTACAGTGACGGAGATCACATTTGTTCGTGACAGGTACCTCTTATCTCATAGAACCAAAAAAGGAACCCCCCAATCCATGCACTTGATTTCGTGTGATAGGGGTCACGTCTTCACGTGACCCACGTCGCCACCGACTCGCTTTTTCTCCGGCATATTGGAATACGACACCAAATTTGTCCCGCGCTTCACATATGCGATCGCTTCACGCACACATCGCCGCATCCTTACTGCAGCGGCTCACAATTTCACCTGTCTAGAAGAACTGAATGAAGAGGAGACCACGATGCGCAAGTTTAAAACCATGGATGGCAACGAAGCTGTCGCTAGCGTCGCCTATCGCGTCAATGAAGTCATCGCCATCTATCCCATTACTCCTTCTTCCAACATGGGAGAGTGGGCTGACCAGTGGGCTTCCGAAGGTCTCAAAAATATCTGGGGATCGGTCCCTCACGTCGCCGAGATGCAAAGCGAAGGTGGCGCCGCGGGCGCCATTCACGGCGCGTTGCAGACCGGAGCGCTTGCAACCACATTCACGGCGTCGCAAGGCCTGCTCCTCATGATCCCTAACATGAATAAGATCGCCGGCGAACTCACGCCAACGGCGTTTCATGTTTCCGCGCGCACCATTGCTACCCACGCCCTTTCAATTTTTGGCGATCATAGCGACGTCATGTTCTGCCGCACCACCGGCTATGCCCTGCTCTCATCCAACTCCGTTCAGGAGGCCATGGATCTTGCCTGCATTGCTCACGCCGCCTCGCTGGAAACCCGCATTCCCTTCCTCCATTTCTTCGACGGCTTCCGCACCTCGCACGAGGTCAACAAGATCGAACTGCTCGACGATGACGATCTCCGCGCCATGATCAACATGGACCGCGTCTTCGAGCATCGTCAGCGCGCCATGTCCCCCGATCATCCGGTCCTGCGCGGCACCGCCCAGAACCCCGACGTCTTCTTCCAGATGCGCGAAACTATTAATCCCATCTATGACGCCGCGCCCGAAACAATTCAGGCCGTCATGGACAAATTCTCGAAACTTGTCGGCCGTTCCTACCATCTTTTCGATTACGTCGGCGCCCCTGATGCCGAGCGCGTAATAGTAATGATGGGTTCGGGTGCCGAGGCCGCGCATGAAACCGTCGAGGCGCTGACAGCCCGTGGCGAAAAAATCGGCCTGCTCAAAGTCCGCCTCTATCGCCCATTCTCAATCAAGCATTTTGTAGAAGCTCTGCCAAAGACTGTGAAGAAGATCGCCGTCCTCGACCGCTGCAAAGAAGCGGGCGCTGCCGGGGAGCCGCTCTATCTCGACGTCGTCAACGCCTTGCATGAGTCCAATCGCTCCGCCGTGGAAGTAATCGGAGGCCGCTATGGCCTGAGTTCCAAAGAATTCACGCCTGCCATGGTCAAGGCAGTCTATGACAATCTGGCGAAGCCCGCTCCCAAGGCCCATTTCACCGTCGGCATTAATGATGATCTCGGCCACACCAGCCTCGACTACGATGCGTCGTTCTCCACCGAACCTGACAGCGTCATCCGCGCTCAGTTCTACGGCCTTGGCGCTGACGGCACCGTAGGCGCGAACAAGAATTCCATCAAGATCATCGGCGAGAATACGCCCAACTACGGGCAAGGTTACTTCGTCTACGATTCCAAAAAATCCGGCGCGGTTACTACGTCCCATCTCCGCTTCGGCCCCAATCCCATCCGCTCCACCTACCTGGTCTCGAAGGCCAATTTCGTCGCCTGTCATCAATGGATCTTCCTCGAGCGTTATGACATGCTCAGCGCTCTCGTCGACGGCGGCACGTTTCTGCTGAACAGTCCCTTTGGGACCGATGAGACCTGGGATAAGCTCCCTCGCCCGGTGCAGGAAGCTCTTATTGCCAAGAAGGCTCGTTTCTTCGTCATCGACGCCTACTCAGTCGCTCGCGACGCCGGAATGGGCAGCCGCATGAACACCATCCTGCAGGTGTGCTTCTTTGCTATAGCGAAGATTCTTCCCGGTGATGAGGCCATTCAGGCCATTCGCAAATCCATTCGCGATACCTACGGGCGCAAAGGCGAAGACATCGTGCAGAAAAACATGAAGGCCGTCGATGAAACGCTCGCCCATTTGCACGAAGTTAAAGTTCCCGCACAAGCGTCAAGCAGCATTGCAATCCCTCCGCTCTTCCCTGCCACTGCACCCGATTTCGACCGCAACGTCCTCGGCACAATTTACGAGAACCGCGGCGATGAGCTTCCCGTCAGCGCTTTCCCGATTGATGGCACCTTCCCCACTGGCACCGCAAAATGGGAGAAGCGCAACATCGCTCTCGAGATCCCCGTCTGGGATACGAAAACCTGCATCCAGTGCGGTAAGTGCGCCATGGTCTGCCCGCACTCGGTGATTCGCATCAAGGTATTCGACTCGAGGCAACTCGAAGGCTCGCCCGCGACTTTCAAATCCACCGAGGCCCGCGATAAAGAATTCGCCGGTCTTAAGTACAGCATTCAAGTTGCGCCCGAAGACTGCACCGGTTGCGCCATCTGCATCGACGTCTGTCCGGCAAAAAACAAACAGGAAACACGGCTCAAAGCGATCAACATGTCGCCGCAGCCTCCGCTTCGTCTCCCTGAACGCGATAACTGGGAATTCTTCCTCAAGATTCCCGAACTCGATCGCCGCAAAATCAAGGTCGGCGCTATCCGTTCCCAGCAGATCCAGGAACCGTTATTCGAATTTTCCGGCGCCTGCTCCGGATGCGGCGAAACTCCCTATCTCAAGCTTCTCTCGCAACTCTTCGGCGACCGCTCCTTCATCGCCAACGCCACCGGCTGCTCTTCTATCTATGGTGGCAATCTTCCCACCACGCCATGGACCAAGAATGCCGACGGCCGCGGCCCCACTTGGTCGAACTCACTCTTTGAAGACAATGCCGAATTTGGCTTGGGCTTCCGCCTCTCCATCGATAAGCAAACTGAGTTTGCCCGCGAACTGGTCAAACGGCTCGCTGGCCAGCTCGGCGATGAGCTCGTCAACGGTCTCCTCAACTCTCCACAAAAAGACGAAGCCGACATCTACGATCAGCGCCAGCGTGTTGCTGAACTGAAAAAGAAATTGAAGACTATTAACGCGCCCGAAGCAAACCAACTTCTCGCCGTGGCTGACATGCTCGTCAAGAAGAGTGTCTGGATTGTCGGCGGCGACGGCTGGGCTTATGACATCGGCTACGGTGGCCTCGATCACGTGATTGCCAGCGGCAGGAACGTCAACCTGCTCGTGCTCGACACCGAGGTCTACTCCAACACTGGAGGTCAGCAGTCGAAGGCCACGCCCCGCGGTGCGGTTGCCAAGTTCGCCGCCGGCGGCAAACCGGCCGGCAAGAAAGATCTCGGCATGATGGCCATGTCTTACGGCAATGTTTATGTCGCTTCGGTCGCCATGGGCGCCAAGGATGAGCACACCCTTAAGGCATTCCTCGAAGCCGAAGCTTACGATGGCCCCAGCATCATCATTGCCTACTCGCACTGCATCGCCCACGGCATCGACATGACCACCGGCATGCAGGACCAGAAAGCTGCGGTCGATTCCGGCCAGTGGTTGCTCTACCGCTACCACCCTGAGCGCGCTGCGGCAGGGGAGAATCCTCTGATCCTCGACTCCCGCACGCCCACAAAAAAAGTGCAGGACTTCATGCAGATGGAAACGCGTTTCAAGATGTTGATCAAGAGCAAGCCCGAAGAGGCCAAGCGCCTCTGGGCTGAAGCTCAACACGATGCCGATGTGCGCTATAAGTTTTATGAGTACCTGGCATCAAGGAAAATGACGCCCGCACCAGCACTCGTAATTAAGTAAGTGCGGGGCTTTGGATCTGATTTTGCATTTGGGTGGCGCAGCGCTGCTGCGATAAAGTTCACTAAGAACGCGGCTTTGGCCGCTGAGGGACGGCGAAGCAAGCCGCAGCAAGACAGGAGACAACATGCTCGACCTCTCGACACGCTATCTCGGCCTCAACCTTCGCACTCCGCTGGTCGCCTCGGCCTCGCCGCTCTCGCAGGAGATCTCCAGCATCCGCGAACTCGAAGACGCCGGCGCCTCCGCTGTCGTCCTCTATTCCCTTTTCGAGGAGCAACTCCGCCGCGAAAGCCTCGAGCTCGATTTCTACCTCACCGAAGGCACCGAGAGTTTCGCCGAGAGCCTCAGCTACTTTCCGGAGCAGGCCGAGTTTCATCTTGGCCCCGACGATTATCTCGATCACATCCGCAAGGCGAAGGCTGCCGTTAACATTCCGGTCATCGCGAGCCTCAATGGCACTTCAGTCGGCGGCTGGATCCAATATGCCACCCAGATCGAAGAAGCTGGCGCCGACGCTCTGGAGTGCAATATCTACTGGATCGTCACCAACCCCAAGATGACGTCGGTTGAAGTCGAGCAGCATTACCTTGATATCGTTAAAGCCGTCAAAACCGCCGTCCACATTCCCGTCGCCATCAAGCTGAGCCCGTTCTTCACCAACTTTGCAAACATGGCGCAACGTATCGATGCCACCGGTGCCGACGGCCTCGTTCTCTTCAACCGCTTCTATCAGCCGGATATCGATCTTGAAACGCTGGAACTCACACCCCACGTGCTGCTCAGCACGCCCCAAGCCATGCGCCTGCCGCTCACTTGGGTCGGCATCCTTCGCGGCCGACTCAAAGCGTCGCTCGCGGCCACCAGCGGCATCCATAGCTCCGATGACGTCATCAAACTGCTCCTCGTTGGCGCCGATGTCACCATGCTCTGCTCCACTTTATTGCGCAATGGCATCAGCCACCTTCGCAGCATCGAGCAAGGCCTCTGCGAGTGGCTGCAGACACACGAGTACGAATCCGTCGAGCAGATGAAAGGCAGCATGAGCCAGATGCGTTGCGCTGACCCCTCCGCCTTCGAGCGCGCCCAATATATGCGTGCGGTTAAGGGCCCGCAGCACATAATGGCTGCACACTAGAGCCTGGGCCACAGATCTTTAGCCGATGGCAGCGCGCTCAACGATGTCATCCAGAGCGTCGCCCGAGCCGTCCTCGCGCGGCGAGGGAAAGTCGAAAGCCCCCTAACAGTGATTTAGCAATGTGAAGAAAGAGGAGTATTCGACAAAGTTCCTCGCGAACACTCTCCTGATTTTTTACGATTCCGCGGCTAGGCCCTCGACCGTACACCGCTCCAGAAGATAAGCCCCCGGCCCCTGCTGCCCTCGTACCGACCGGCAATACTCTGCTACGACAAATCCCGCCTTCAGGCTTTCGCGAAACGCCCAGCGCGTTGCCTCGCGCCATTCCCGCGCTAGGCCCATGTCGCTGCGCTCAACGGCCAGAATATCTCCAGGAATTTCAATGCCCACGCGCTGCCTGCTAAGCGACTCGCCCAGCGCCGCCCGCTCTGGACGACCGTCGCCATTAAACCGAACCAACGGCGCGAGCAGGCGCAATGTATCCATCGTCTCCGCCCGCCGGTTCTTGCCCGCGAGCCGGTCCCGCACGTGCCGCGAATCAAGCATCCATCGCACCCACAGCCGGTCGGTTCCGTTTCGATGCAGAATGCTCGAAGTCTCCGGCCCGTAAAAATCCACTTTATATGTGTCCGCGAGCACGCCCAGCTTGGCAAAGTTGAAATGCGCATTGCGGCTCTGCAGCGGGTCAAAGGTCCAAGTCATTTCGTGGACGCCCATGGCAAGCGCCCGTTCGCGTTGTGCTTGCTTGAGCTGCATTCCCAAACCATGCTGTCTGTGCGTTTCGAGCACCGCGAGCATATGAGAATGGATCGTAATCCGCCCATGCTCGCGTCCCAGAAACCCGAAAGCGAATCCGACCAGTTTTTCCTTCTCTAATTTCTCTTTCTCTGCCTTGTCGACTTGGCTGATTTCACGATCAAAGGCTCCCACAAAGATATTGCCCGCCGCTTTCAAAGCAACGGCCAGCGTTAGCGGAACGGAATCCTCTCCACTCATCTGCCAAACGGCTTTCTCTACCATCTTGAGTTGAAGAAACTCGTCGATCGTGCGAAGGTCACGAATCGAGATGTTGTGCGAGGGTGTATTCATTGCGCCGCTTGTTTACAGCACTGCTTACGCGTTTGTCAATATCGGGGTGGCGCGCCATTCTATCGGCCAAACCGGTAAGTTATCGACGCGCTTGCGTAAGATGGCATCCGCACCCCCACGACCTCGGCCACCGGATCTTCCGCAATCAGCCCACCACTGCCAAGACCAACTTTGCCCGGCGCGTAAACAGAAGGTGCCGCAAAATTCTCGGTCGTCTGTCCAGTCCAGCCGCTCGCAATCATCGCGTTGATCCCGACGAGGATTCTTCCGTCCTCAAAAGGGCGCGCCAACGCAAAGCGGAATTCTTTATTCGGCACGCCGAGGCAATAGCCTGTGCCGCCGCTGGCGGGTAGGCTTGGATCGCATGCCGTTCCTACTACTTTCCTCCCCACATATTCGAACTCGCCTTTTGCTTGCAGATGAAAAGGCAGCTTTTGGTATGTCCCCGCAAGATCGCCGATGAGTCGCGGAGCTTCCGGGGTGATCGACGCCGTTGACACGAGTAGGCGAGCGTCTGCTTGCTCAAAAGTCGCCAACAGCGATCCGTTCGTGAAACTCTGCCGCATGGTGAATGCGAGATAGCGAATCCGTCCTGGCCCAAGATCGAACTGCAAGCCCTGATCCGGATCGATTTTCCCGTACTCCGCGGTTTGCGTCTCGTGCCCCAGGGTCAGCTTGAAGTCAGTACGGTGGAATGTCCTGCTCGCCACCAACTGGTAGGATCGCGCTGTCTCCACCGGATTGCCCGGAACGGTCGGGGTGCTAGTAGTGCCGGTTCCCATTCCTACTCCGATCCGCGGATCCTCTGTGAAGAATGACTTGCCAAAACTCAACGCGATCAGCGGGACGTACCACGACTCCTCGGGAACAATCGTCACTGTGGCCTTCGGCGAACTCACGCCCACCCACAGGATCGAGGAATACGCGGGAATATTCACGTACTGGTTATTAATGCTGAATGAGTCGTTGTCTATCAAGATCTCGTCGCGCCGCCAACCCAGATAGAAATGAATGTATTTGCTTAGATCACCCTGCCCCGCAATGAAAGGCGTCACCGGCGCGATAGTCACATTGTTGCCGGCGATCGCGTAGGACTGTCCGAAATAAGAAGGCGCGGCGGGATCGTAGAAGTTGTAATGATCGAGATCGTCGCGCCGGGGCGCTTCGCGCTCGTAGTCCATTCCGGCCAGCAGGGTAAAGCTCTTCGCGACTTTATTTACATAGGTCGCGTTTCCGCCGGTCACGGTGCGAAACTCGCTCTGGCGAATTAGTCCCAGGCCGAAATCCGAAAATAAAGAAAGGTTGTAGGTCCGGAAGAAGCCCGAAAGCTGCAACTCCTGGCGCTCATCTAGTTTCCAAACATCATTCAAGGCCACGAGCGCCGTATGCGTTTGCTCTTTTTGTCGCGGGTCGATCGTGTCCGGGTATGCCATCCATCCGGTCGCCGCATCAATGGAATTGAATCCATAGATCGGCCGAAGACCAGCAACGTAACCGTAGCCCAGATAGGCGATTCCAAACAGCGTCAGCGTGTGATCGCCTGCGTGAAACACACGGCCGCCATTGAGCTTGAACTGCTTGCGATGCTCCAGGCGATCGAGAAATCCGTCGCCGAATGAGCCTTCTATCGCCGCCCAGGAATCAGCCGACGGGCTCATTCCCGCAGTTGCCGTAATATCCCGATAGTCTCCCGTCAGCGTGACAAAGGGCTCCAAATGCGACCGCAGCCCATAGATCGCGGCCAGATTCAGCGCGTGGTTGCCTTCGCGCACGTTAAACGCCCCGCCATCTACCTGCACACTTTCGATGACATTTGCAATGTAGATATTCGGATCGGCATAGCCGTTGCCGTGTGCATTCGCCGAAAGATTATTCGGCACCAGGTATGAACCCACCTGGATGTACTGTGCGATCGACTCGCCGTGATCTCCCGCTACACCCGGCGCAAAATACTGCGGAGCCTTAATTCCGCTCGATGCCGTCTCGATCGGATAGCCGGGGATTGAGACCGGCGCTCCCGGACGGCCCGGGTTGGCGTCGAGCAGTTCCTCCGAAGAAAACACCTTGATAGCCGGATCGGGCGACAGCACATCGAGGTCGGCAAGGTCGGCCGTCACGCTCACCGTATCGACGCGGCTCGCCAGCTCTCCCAGCTTGATTTCTAGTTCGGGATTTTCCCCTGCCCCAACATCCACCATGCGCGTCACGGGCCGCAAGCCATCCGCGCTGACTGTAAGTTCAAAATTTCCCGGCGACTCAACTTCGAGTTCAAACCGTCCGTCAGGCCCCGCAGATGTAGACCGCGTATTTCCATTTCGGCCGAGAGCCTTTGCCTTGACTAATGCTCCAGGCAGCACCCTGCCCTGCGGATCGGTAACTCGCCCTTTCAGCGCGTGCTGCCCGAACGATGGAAACGATACCAGCAGGAGAACAAGAAAAATGAAGCTCGAAACTTGCGCTCGACTCACCTGTTCTCCTGTTAGTGATGGCTTGCCGGTTATGACTTGCCGGTTCCCCCGTTCACTTGCGAGGGATCCAGCTCAGTCCTACAGTCTACCGATCTAAATGGACGTGTTCGAGACTGGCCAGCCTCTGCCGGGCCTGCTCCGGACCAGACGCGTGCAGCGCCGCCGATGCTTCGAGGTATCGCTCGGCCGCCGTTTTATCCCCGAGTTTCAGCGCGATTTCGCCGGCATGTTGCAGTATCTTCGAATCTCGCGTGCCTACAGCCAGCGCTGATTCTATCCGCTTACGCGCCTCCGCATCCTGGCCATTGACATGCAGTGCCCAGGCATAAGCGTCGAGAGTGTAAACGTCACGTCGCCAACTTAACTCCTGCTTTGCGACTTCCAGGGCCCGTGCTGGCCGGTTCGCGTAATCTGCATAGTAGAAGACCAACTCACGGCTCGAGTTATCTTTGCGGGCAGATTCGGCCAGTGACTTGGTCTCAAATTCGGCGAATGCCTTACCGGCCTCGTCGCCGCGCCCGGTAAGTTTCAACGCCTCCGCCAGATCGTAGAGGTTTTCTGCGTGCGGCGCAGCCTGATAACGCTGGCGCAGCAGGGTCACCGCCTCCTCATAACGCTTTTGCGCCAGACGGACTTTGGCTAAATTTCCTAGAGCGTAGTGGTAGCCGGGAAAAATAGTAAGGGCCTGCTTCAGGATTTTGTCTGCGTCATCGGTTCGTCCCTCAACATAGCGCAAATGGCCCATCTGGCTAAGAATCCAAGCGCAGTCTTCAGTCTCTGTCGGAGGTGTCGCCTGCAACGCCATATCCATCAATTCGTAAGCGCCGTCAACATCGCCGAAGAGTTCGCGCAGGTAAGAAGCTCGCGTCAGGCCCGGCAAGTTTCCTGGGTGCAGGTTGAGCATCCACTGCGCTGCATTCTCCGCATCGTCGTAGTTTCCAAGCTCCGCATTCGCATCGGTCAGGAAACCATAAACAAGCACATCATCGGGATTCTTCTTGATGAGCGCTTTTGCCGCGACCAGAGCAGCCGGGAATTCATGCCGCCCCAGCAGCAGCCACACTCCGATCTTCTCACTCTCCATACTTCCGGGAGCAATCTGCAGAGCCTTCTTGAGCGCATCTTCTGCCTGTGCATAGTAAGTCACATCTGAGGTTTCACGCGCCCTCCGTGAGAGCGCAATCGCCAGGTGGTTGTATCCCATAGCTTGATCTGGCTTTTTCGCGATCTCCTTTTGCGCCGTCGCCACGCTTTGCTCTGCCGGCGATAGGGCCGCGCTCGCGTCCGGATTCGCCTGCGCCGCAACGCTTGTCGCAAAAAACTGCACCATGAGCGTGGCAATCGCGGCGGCTCCCAGCATTCTGATTCCATTGCAAATATTTCTCGTCATAACGCTCCTCATTTTCTTTTGCGTTGTTCGCATTTTTTGCAAAGTTCATTGAAGACGAACTCCAAAACAAACATGGCCGCCACGGCTTAGGCAGCGGCCACTCCACTGTTTATTGCACTGGACAAATGCCATTCGGTTGCCCCGAGCAACCCGCCTGTCCAGGACCGATATGCACCGAGTTCCTTCCGCTATTCGCCGGCATCACCCAAGGAAATGTGGTTCCATATCCTTCCGGATTCATCTGCACGCCGTCGCCGATTCTGGTTCCATACTTTGTAGAGTCGACCAGAATGCCTGCGACCGCCCGTGCCGCGATGTCCACAACGTCATCGATCGGCCGGCGTCCGTTCGGGAACCCAGCCGTATCACCCACCAGGAAGCCAAGCCGCTTCTGGCTGCCTATCGGAGTCGGTGCGATTCCAGTGTTCAGCCGCAACAGATCCGCAACGGGGCCCGCATCGCTGGGTCCGCACCCTGGGCAAATTGGCGGTTCGTATTGCGCCAGGATCAACAAATCGTTGCGCGGCGCGGGCGCCACGGGAATCCCGATCGACGCGAACACGGTCGCCAGCACCGGATTGAGAACAAACTTGGCGAATTGCGCATCGTTCTTCGGTTGGTCCATGCTGAAGCGGTCTTTGAAGCCGGTTCCGATGATCAGTTCGTTGATCAGCGGATTGCCTTCGCGCTGCACCTGCTGGAATGTGCCCTTATTCAAATCCTTGAAGGGCGATCGTCGCACCGTGATTCGGCTTCGCGACGTGGTGCCCCACGTCCCAATCACGGCGCGCTTGTCACTGGCAGGATGAGCCTGGCCGTCAACCGTCAACATGGTGATCGGCACCTCCAGCACAATCGAGTTGACGTTGAATCCGGCGACCGCGTCCGGGGCATAGTTGTGCGTGTCATCTGCGTCTTCCGCTGCCGGAAGAACTCCTCCCACACCCATGCGGAAATTTAGCGAATCGAACGCGGCGCCCAGGTCGATGAAGAAAGGATCGTCGGCCGTGCCCGCCCAAACACTCACGTTGTTCGCGAGGCTGTAGATGCCCTCGTTGTACAGCGCCTGGTAGTTCGGCATTGTCAGCGGACCGACGTTCGATGGCACGGCACGGAGAACTTGTCCGCAGCTCAGGCAGGTGGAGATACCGTTCTTCACCATGGTCACCGTATAGGTCTGTGCCAGGCTAAGGCCCGCGGCGCCCTTGCCCGTCAATGAAGTGATGGGCGGAATACCCGCGATCCCTCCGACAAATCCGGTGAACAGATCGGGCTGGTGGATCTCGGTCGTGAAGCGAAACTCGAATGTGATGTCTTCAACGCCGTCCTGATTGTTGTCAATTTTCATTTCGTACAGGACGTTAGGGTCAAAGGGAAAGTAGTTGGGGCCGTTAGCAGGCTGGAGGAACGGATCCACATTCAGGATCATTGTCACCCGATCGGGATGGTCGTAACTGACAAACGCGTACCAGTCCGTAATGTCCGCCGTGTGATCAAGGGCAGTAATGGGAGCTTCGCGGTGGCTCGACGCAAACATACCTGCCGGTAACAGCAGTGCGAGGGCGAGGGCCAGGATGACCCGAGACTTGTTAGTCTTCATGGTTTTTCCTCTGGGAATTGGATTTGCTGACGAGGCAAGCACTAACAACTAGCGCCTGTCGCGCTTACAAAAGGCGGAAGTCCCAGCCGTGCCACGTCTGCAATGCAAGTACGGTCAGAGTCCGTTATCGGATTGCTTTGCCCGTCTTGCTTCTGAAAATTAACCTTGTGCTTCTCCGGTCGGGCTACAATTCCCCGTGGCGCTACCCGTGCTTTGGCGACATGCCATCTTTGCCGCAGCCTTCGGCCTGTCGCAGTGGGCCTATGCGCTTCCACCACCGGCAGTTTCAGCTCCGCCCCTGCGTGCCGCCGTTCCTCTTTTGTGTACCGAGAGTAACGAGCCTTTCCGCACTTTTGTTCGCGGCACAGGTCTTATCGCCGGCCCAGGAGGAACGCTGATAACAGCGGCTCATGTGGTCCAGCAATCACGCCTCAATTGCACTCTTAGCGTGATGGTTCCCGACGACGAATGGATCCATGCTCGGCATCTGCGGAGATTCACGCTATCCGACTGCCGCATCAACGAAATGCTCGACATCGCGGTTTGCCGGATTCAACCGGCGGACGATCCCCGCGACTCCGCTTATCTCCGCCCCGCTACGATTCGTCTGCGCCCGGTTGCTCCCGGAGAGGCAATCTCCGTCACGGGATTTACAGGATGGGTTTCGGCGCCGCTTACACGCATGGGCCACATCACTGGCCAGGAGGATTACCGGCGCCAGGACGGCTGTCGCTGCGACTTCGCCACTGACGTTGTTGCGGTCGAAGGCATGAGCGGCAGCCCTGTGATCTCATCTAGCGGCGAGGTCCTTGGAATTCTGACGCAGGCTGGAAAAGGTAGGTTTCGCGGCACGGCCTTTGGTGTAACGCTCGACGAAGCCCAAAGCCTCCTGCGGGCCGAAGGGGTTATTCCAGGCACGGACGGCAAGACTGCTTCTTCGGCCGGTGTTTCCGCGAATACGAATACCAAGAAAGATGCCCGAAGCAAATGAGTGCGGTAACACGACGCGGCAACTTTAGCGCCGCAGAAACGGATTCTCTTCTTTCTCTTGGCCGATCGTCGTCTTTGGCCCGTGCCCAGGAATCACGACCGTTTCATCGGGCAGCTTCATTACTTGTTCGTGCAGCGAGCGCATGATTTTTTCAAACGACCCGCCGGGAAGGTCCGTACGCCCAATACTGCCCGCAAACAGCGTATCGCCCGCTATCAGCAACTTCTCGACAGGAAAGTAAAGGCAGACGCTGCCTTCCGTGTGACCGGGCGTATGCAAGACATTCGCCGCGAGGCTGCCCGCTGTCAGCTTCTGATCGTGTTTTATGTCGGCCTCAATCTCAACCTTGCCCGGAGACGGCATTCCTATCCAACTGGCCTGCACATCCAGCATTTTCAGAAGCGCGAGATCGTTCTGATTGAGCAGTATTGGAGCGCCCGTCAGCGTCCTCAGCTTCATCGCGCCGCCCACATGATCAATATGAGCGTGCGTAATGACGATCTGCTTTACCTGCAGCTTGTGCTCGCCGAGGATGGCAACGATCTCCTCGATCTCATCTCCGGGATCGATGACCATGGCTTCATGTGTGATCTCATCGCCAATGATCGAACAATTGCACTGCAGCGGACCGACGAGAATAATTTTGTGGATCATTAAATAAGTTCTCAGTTTCCGTTTCCAGTTCGAACAAAAACGGCACCGCAAGCCGGGAACTGAGAAGCAAGACTGGGAACCGATTTTACGATACTTCTTTCGCCAACTCGACAGGCTTCCCACTCTTGTTTTGGTCGGAACGGAAACGCAACAGAGCCGCGATATTGCCGGCCTTATCCAGATCTTCATGGTCTTTCAGATAAAACAACTCGATGTCGCGCCGAATCGCCAGCGGGATGATGGCATCGCAGACATCCGCCAGTTCCCGCGTTGGGTTTCCACACGCAACACACTTAGGCGTGATGTGCGCGTTCAGATGTCCGCAGTGAGGGCATTCGACAACATGCGCCGTATAGTTCTCGCCAAGAAAAAGACTTTGGACCTCGCCCGCCTCGAGCGCCTGCAAAACGCGGCGCAAGCCGGTGACGCCGCGCCCGTTGGCCTTGGCAAAGCCGATGGCTTCGTTTGCCTTAGCGTCGCCGCGCTCGCGAATCCAGTTCTTCAAAACCGTATTGGCGTTGTCGCGAATCTGCTCGTTCGACACGCTCGCCACATCCGCCGAAAAACGGCCTATGAGCCGCTGCTTCACATAGGGATGGAGATGAGGTTCGAAATCGGGCCAACTTGCATCCTGGCAACCAATAATGACCCGCTCCCATACGCCTTTTTCCTGGTCGGAACGCAGGCGTTCGGCCGCCGCCTTAAAGTGCTGCATTGCTTCGTCGGCAACGCGCCGCTCGGCGTGCCCGGCATCGTATCCGTTATAGCCATAGCTGGCCGAGCTCCGCGAAAGCAAGTGGACGATCGCCGACTTTTCCCGCAGGGCATCCAGGCGCAGATCAAAAAAACGAGCCCGCTGACGGTCGACGACCGCTACTTCCAAATTCGGCTGCGCACCGAGCAATGTGGCCAATGGCTTCAGGTGAAAACGCGATTGCAAATACACGTTCGTACCGCCCAGCCGCGCCGGCAAATCATATTCTCGCCATACATTTTGGGCTCCGCACGCGAAAACAGCTTTACCGTTCGGCCCGTGAAGATTGGCTGCGGTTTCAAGAATCCGCTCCAAATCAGCATGCACCGGCCCATTCTTGCCCTGCGCAGCCGGACTCTTCAGCGCCTGTTTGACCACATCTTTCGCCGCGATTGCCTGATTGCGGTGCGAGCGATCCTGCGCAGGTTCCGGCTGAAAATAAAAACTCAATGCGCACGCGCCTTTCGACTCGTCCGCCTGAAATGCAGCCAACTCACGGAGTTCGTCCCGTGTGATCATCGCGTTCTCCTTTGCTATTTGGAAGCTGAAATTCGGTTTTTTGTGAAGAGATCTTTCTCAAACTCCCTTGCCACCGTAGGAGCTTTGCGAACGCAAACGCGCGCCCGCTCTACCGACTCGCGAACCGCCTCCGGATGCCGGCCCGTAATCGAAGCAATCTCGTTGAGCGAAAATCCTTCGATGCCGTACAAGAGGAACGCTTCACGGTCGGTGCGGTCCACCCCACCCAGCGCACCCTCCACTAGTGCAATGACCTCGTTCGAATACCGGCTCTGTTCCGGATCGCTCACTCGGCGGTCTGCGATCGCACTTTCCCGAGTCCATCCCTCATCGGGCTGGTGAAACTGCAGCACCGCTTCGTCAGACGCCCGCACATTTTGTTTCCGCCGGCTGTCTTCCAGGTGCACGGAGGACTCCAGTTCTTCGAGTCGTGCCATCATTTCGCGGATTGCTTCAAGCGCCAGCCTGTATAACCACGGCTCCAGCGCCATCTTCTCTGGGCGGTCGTGGTCATCGAGGGCGCGGGCAACCACCTCATTCACCACATCCGATGTTGTAAGGCCATCAGCCGGTGCGTCTTGTTCGGCCTGGCGAAAATGAAGCTCGCGGTCGACGAATCGCTCCAGCCTCCCGAGGTTGGCATCCACATAAGAACGGATGTCATCGGCCGAAATTGTCAGCGGATGCACGGACGCTATTGTCGTCTCAAAGGGCACGACCGACTTAGCGTTCGTATCCTCCCCGAGTCGCCAGCGCGGCCAGCGATGACTCGAACGCAGCAGTTCCTTGTGCCGGTTGATTTGTTGCGATAGGTCGTCAAAAGCGGCTTTGATCGCCGCAGTCGCCGTCGTCGCCTGCTTGTCGACTGTTAATTGCCCTGATGGCAGTCGCAGGTTCGCAGTGACATCGGTTCCTTCGCGGGCTGGGGTCTGCTCCAACACCACTTTTAAGTGCACCAGCTCCGGACGGAAGACGCGCAAACGCTTCTGGATTTTTTCGATCTGGTGGCCGATTTCTTTTTCTATGTCGGAAGTTTTTTGGACCTTATAACTGACGTGAACATTCATTATTCGAGCCTCGAAAGCGGGGAGTAGATCCCGTGAAGCCGCGCGGTCCTGACAAACCAATTGTACACCCCATGGCAGGAGCGAAAACACTACATGGTTTGCTTCATAATGGTTTGCTTCATTTTGTCTTGTCCGACCCCTGCGGCAATTCCGGTACGACCGGGAAGTCCTGGGAGAAACCCTGGAACAACGGCACCGTGTCCTCTGACCGCCGGGTGCCATCGTGAATGACGATCTTGTGGGGCTTGCCTGGCGCATATCCCTCCCACAGCGATATACCGGCATACGCACCATCCTTCCGCAGGATGTAATACGTCATGTCGATATAGCGCAGCCGCGTCATGTCGTTATTGTGGTTGCGGGCAATGCGCTTCAGCGCATCCATGCCAGCCTCCTGCGGAGACATCCCATGCCGCATATTCTCGATGATGGTGTGCGCGCCGGCAACCTTGATGTTCTCTTCCCCGCTCCCGGTGGCGCCTGCCGATCCCACATCCTGGTCGGTGTAGCAGCCCGCGCCGATGATGGGCGAATCGCCAACCCGTCCAGAGAGCTTGAAGGCGAGCCCACTGGTGGTGGTAATCCCAGACATTTCGCCCTTGTCGTTCAGCACCGAACAATGGATGGTGCCCATGGGCGGGAAGATGACTCGGCGGATCGCCGCCATGCGATCCTCAGGCTCAATGCCGAGTTCGGCGGCACGTTCCTCCAATTGCCGGATGCGTTCTTCCCACAGCTTCGACTGCGATGGGTCCTGGGGCGCGGCAGGTGGCCTCCAGTTCGGATCCGAAACTCCCGGTCCCCACCAGTCGCGCGTGTGATGCTCTTTCCACAGCAGCCAGACTTTACGCGAGTAGTCCGTCAGCAGGTTCTCGCGCGGAAATCCTAAGTCCACGGCGAATCGCTCGGCGCCTTCGCCCACCAGCATGACGTGGCCGGTGTGCTCCATCACGGCCTTCGCCACCATCGAGACATTCTTGATGTTGCGGACTGCACCGACAGATCCCGCGCGGCGCGTTGGCCCGTGCATGCAACAGGCATCAAGCTCGACCACACCTTCCTCGTTGGGCAAACCACCAAGCCCAACGGAGTGATCATTGGGATCGTTCTCTGGGCCTTTGACGACTTGGATGGCCGCATCGAGCGTGTCGCTGCCACTCTTCAGGAATGTATAAGCATCCTCGATGTAGTTGAAGCCGTTATGCGCACAGATCATGATGGGGGGCTTGCCGGCGCGAACTGGCTCGCCTGAGCGTTGTTCCGATTGCCGATTCTCTGCATCTCGCCCTGCGCTCACATCGTTCCTGCCTTTTTCGGCCGACGCGTTCATGCTGCCAGCCAGCGAAGCGGCCACCGCCGACCCAATGAATCCTCGACGAGATATAGACATAATGGCTCCTGCTGGGAAACACCTTATCCTGATTACACCTTATCCCGATTGCGGTGAACGGATCAATCCGGCGCTATCACTGCTCGGTGGCAATGTAGCGCAACAGCCGCGAGATCCCTTCCCGAAACACTTCTGGCTCGGTAATCAGGCTCACTACCAAGTATCCTTCCGCGGGAAAGTCGTAGAAGTGTCCGGGATGCACGCTGACCTGTGCATGCCGCAGCAAGCGAATGGCAAGGTCTTCGTCGCTGCCCATGGCTGGCACGCGCAGCACCGCGTACCATCCGCCTTCCACCTGCAACCTTGTACATGCAGGATACTGCTTGAGCTGTCCATCCAGTTCGCCCAGGTTCTCGCGCAGACGGTCGAGCAGTATAGGCTGAACTTCCTTCCGCAGCCCGAGGAAGACAGCTGCGGCAAGCTGCAAGGGCGCGCTCAGCGACAGGAAGGTATCGGCGATCACTTCCAGCCGCGCTCCAGCCGCAGCCACTGCTTCTGCGGGTCCGCTCGTCGCTGCCCAGGCAAGTTTCATCTGGGGCAGAGCGGAGATCTTCGAGATCCCACTCAATGTGAAGGTCAGTGCATCCGCATTCGCGGCAAAGCTTGGACGCGGCTCGCCGTCGATCGCGTAGTCGAGGAACACTTCATCCACAATCAGCGCGGTTCCATAGTCGCGGCAAAACGCGTTCAGGGCCGAGATCTCGCTCTCTGAAGCATACGAGCCAGTCGGATTGTTGGGATGGACGACAATCACTCCCCGCGTACGCGAGGTAGCACGCTTATAAAGGGAGTCGAAGTCGATTTGCCAGCCGTGATCATAGATAAGCGGATAGGGGACGAGCTTCACGTCGCAGAGATCGGCAAGGAACTCGAACAGCGGATAGCTAGGCTTGGGAACGAGGACCTCGTCTCCCGCGTTGCACAGCAGGCGAAACACATACGAGTAGGCTTCGCTCGTGCTCGTGGTTAAGAGCAGATGCTCAGGATTGAGATCGAATACGCGATGTGCCTCGCGATAGTAATGGCAAACGGCCTTGCGAGCATCGAGCAATCCGCGCGGTTGCGGATCATAGCGCATAGCTTCAGGATTGACGAGCGCTCCGAGGACAGCCTCAGGATCGGGACGAACTCCAGCTTCGGTTGGGTTGGAAATTGTTAGATCGAAGATCTCCGCTCCTGAGGCGCGCACATCTTTCAAGACGCGGCTCAGTTCGTTGGGCGCGAGATGCCAGTTGGTACGGTCGGAGAACATTCCAAGGAGAACTTAGCGAGCAGGACAGGACAGTTTAGCGCAGGAGGCAACGCGGAAGAATTTATGTCGCTGAAAGGATGCAGTTTCGGAAGCGATTTGGGAAATGCAGCTTTCCACATGCAACTTCAATGTTTACCGTAATATTTACCATCTAGTACTCCCCTACCCCCCCTCCCAAGGCCGATCTTTTAGAATCAGTTACTTGGTATAAGTCGGCTCGCAAAATATTCCCGACATTAGACTTAGACTTATTTTTTGTAAGCTGCTTTATCATCATTGACTTAGGTAAGATTTATGCGGATTATCGCGTAAAATATTTATTCTTCAATTACATACGTGTAAGATATTGATTATAAACAATATATTAGACAACATCTTGCGCTAGCTAGGTCCAGAACCGATGAATGGCGCGAATCATATTTCACCCACAGATATAACTTCTCAGTTAACAGTATCGCTGTCATAAGATGTTAGGTCAAGGAAAAACGGGTGGTGTCCTAATTTGCTTTTTATGGCTGGTGCTATGCGTTGGTGTTCCATTCGGCATCTTCGAGGGGTCTCAAGGTCCCGCCCCCAATCGAGACACTGTAGCCGGAAATGGTTTCCCCGGTAAGTTTGGGAATCGCCGTTCGATACCTCACTACGCCATAGATTACCGCGAGATTATCCATCGTCTGCCTACCACTGCACAGCAACGGAGTATCGAGCGATTTTTCCTCGCCAGCAGCCAAGGAGACTATGCCAACCGCAATCACATCCGCGTCCTCTACGACTGGTTTCTCGGGCATTTCCATTGGCTCAAAAATCTTCAACAATGCACGCCTTTCCGTAATCCACGCGGGGGTTTTCCCGTCGTTTTTGTAGGTCATCCTCAGAGTAGAAATACATCCCTCAGTAGTTACGCCGTTCTCGGTATGGGTGCTGGTGAAAAGGCCAGAGTAACCGGGTGCCCAATCAATTGTTACCGTCACCCAAGCACGTTCACTAGCGATCAGGGCATCCCCGCTCGATTTAGCGGCCTTAGCGTTTTCCAAGGCTGCATTTGCGGATTTAAGGGAGGCGCTGGCGATTCGGTCTTGAGCTTCTGCGGAGTCGAACATAGCATTTGCGCTATTCCGAAGGGCTGCGACCTGTTTTTCGGCGAATTCGATAAGATCATCGGTCTGTTCTCCACTGGCCTGCATTTGAGCAAGCTGTTGCCGCATAGATTGCCACTGGAGCCTCATATAGCCTCGCTGCCGCTTCATCTCATGGGCCTGACGCGCCATGATCCTCGCCTGTCGGCAATAGATGACCACTTGTCCAATAAGCGCGAAGAATTGCAGGAAGCCAACAAGAACCAGCAACCCTGTAAAGGTCTTGATCTTTCCCTGTATCTCTACGTCGCCATTGGCGTTGGGTGTGGCATTTTGAATTTCGGCGGCTGGATGCTGGTTATCGGTAGAAGAAAGTGGCGTCTGCTTGGATGGTTGGTTTTGGTTGTTTCCTCTGTCGCCCTGCTTACTGACTTGGGTACCTTTGCCTTCGGCAGCCCCTTGGCCTTCTGGCGCTTTCGCTGGCTGTTGGGCAAAGATGATTACTGCGAGTACCAGCCACTTCATAGCCAGAAATTGTATCACAAAAACTACTTGACACAAGCTACTTTCTGTAATACAGTTAGTCTCATGGCAAACACACTCAGCGCCGAAAGACAAACCGCGATAATCGCAGCCTTAGCCGAAGGTTCCAGCATTCGCTCTATTGAGCGGATTACTGGAGTTCACCGCGATACGATCATGCGGTTAGGCGTTCGCGTGGGGAAGGGCTGCCAGATGTTGATGGAGTCCAAGATGCAGGACTTGGACTGCCACTATTTACAGTTCGATGAACTGTGGGGATTCATCGGCAAAAAAGAGCGCCATGTCAGCGTGGACGATAACCCGGAACTTGGCGACGTGTGGACCTTCTGCGCGATTGATTCCGAAACAAAACTAGTGCCATCGTTTAAGGTTGGCAAGCGCACGCATGCCACCACGACCGAGTTTGTTCAAGACGTTGCCAGCCGGATGCGTAATCGGGTGCAGGTGTCCAGCGATGCCATGCACCTATATGCTGAGGCTATGGAACTCGCATTCGGCTCCGATGTAGATTACGGCCAGTGCGTAAAAGTCTACGTCCATGATGCCGCACAGCACCCAGAGCGCAAGTACAGCGCCCCACATTTTGCTTCCGCTGTGCGCCGCCCGATCACGGGCCAGCCGGATATGGAACTGGTTTCCGCTAGCCACGTTGAGCGCCTGAATGCGACCACGCGGCTGCATGTCAAGCGGCTCTCCCGTCTAACGCTGGCATTCAGCAAGAAGCTGGAGAACTTTGAGGCAGCGGTCGGGCTGCACTTCGCCTATTACAACTTCGTGAAGCGCCACAACACGCTGCGCTGCACCCCTGCGATGGCTGCGGGTGTTGAGCGGGACTTTTGGAGCGTAGGCGATCTGGTACAGGCAACAGCGTGACCTATCTGGAAGAATTGCGAGACGTGATCCGCCGAATGCTGGGGGCGGAACCTACGCACATTGAAAGCGTGCCAGTGAAAGAGACATTTAAGGGCGAGACGGTATGGGAGGGCGTTGTCGAAGTCTTTGATTTGGCAAACTACCCCGCGCCGCGAGTGTATGCGTGGACGCACAAAACCGATGACCCCGAGCACCCTATCCGTCATGTGACCGTTTTACATCGTCATCCAATCCAGTCAGCGCGGGATGCGGTCAGAGCAGCCATTATTCAGGAGTCTAGAAGCCTTGGCACAGAAGAAAGCTAAAATCGGACGGCCCAAACTACCGAAGGGCGAAGCTAAAGGCAAGATCGTGCCAGTTCGCTTCGCGCTGGACGATCTAAAAGCCATCGCAGCCAAGGCCAAAGCAGCAGATCAAAACGTCTCAGAGTGGATTCGGAGCACGATTCATGCCAACCTTAGCGCGTGAAAAGTTCAACTTAGGACACTACCGAAAAACGGTGATGAGTGGGATCGGGGGTTTTGAGCGATATCGAGATGTTACGACAGCCAATCTCCGAATGACGATTGTTTTTGTGCTGATACTGAAATAAAATGCCGTGCCCAGCGCTCCTTGTGGGGGTCTTGGTATGAAGCTGTTATTCACACTTCTTTGTCTGACTTTGGTTGGAAACCTGGCTTCAGGACAGGCCCCTGATTTCTCCATCGAGGTTTCGCCAGCTTCTCTCAGTGCCGTGGCCGGCATGACGACCGCCCCAGCCAAGGTTTCGATCGTTGGAGAGCACGGCTTCTCAGGATCGGTGACCGTCACTCTGTCGGGATTGCCATCCGGCGTCACGACGAACCCGCCATCGCCCTTCACCATTGCCGCCAACGCATCGGCCAATATCACGTTCGCCATTCCCGCCAACGCCTCGATCGCGAGCACCGGGCTTACGCTGCAAGGCAGCAGCGGATCGCTGCATCATAGCGCGCCACTCACGCTGAATGTTGCGTCAACACTTGTGGGTGCATGGGTCGTTCTGCAGCCAACCAATTCAGTCACAGGCGATCTACTGGTTTCGGGATGGGCGTTCGAAAAGAATGCCTTAACCTCGATTGAGGTTCTGGTGGATAACAAGAAGGTAGGCAAAGCTTTCTCCGGCGTCCCACGGCCAGATGTCGCTAAGGGGGTGCCAGGCGCACCGACCAACTGCGGTTGGTCGCTCGGGGTGAATACCACCAAAATCAAGAATGGGACACACATCATCTCAGTTACGGCTACTGACTCCAAAAAGAACGTGGGTAGCCTGCCTCAGCCTACGCAGATTACTGTGAATAATCCCGCGGCGTTGGCCACCGGGCCAGTTGCCAATCTTTCTCTGAACGCGCCGACGACATCCCTGGTGGAGGGGACCATCGTCGGTTACAGCGCCTCCGCCACGAACTCTTCGGGCCAGCCGGTAGCCCCGGCGTTTACTTGGAAATCCACGAATACATCGGCGGTGCAGGTAACGCCGACCGGCGCCGTGCTTCCTCTTTCGCCGGGAAGCGCCACAATCTCAGTATCAGCCGGCGGAGAAACCAAGCAAGTCAACGTGACGGTAACACCCGGCTCCGGAACTCCAGGCACGATTCAGGTGTCGGTTGGCCCAGAGGAAGTCGTCTTTCAATACACACTCGACCCCTGTATGGAAGGCGACTATCCCGACAACCCCGCACGGGTATTTCGTTTATCAGATGGAACTTTAGGCCTGAATGCCGGGTCCGATCGATTCCGTTTCATGGATTTTGGAAAAGACTTCTATTCGCTGAAGAGGACCTGCGTTCCGGCAATGGTCTCGGCGGACAAATGGACAGCAAGCAGCTTCACCAACCGGCAATGGATTTTTTCGACTTACAACGATGGCACTACGATTCATGCACTTGTGCACAACGAATTTCACGACCCCATTGCTCCCTATTGTCTTCCCGGAAATAGCGGCGATGGCAATCCCTGCCAATACAACTCGATTTCTTATGCGTCTTCCAGCAACGGCGGGCATAAATTTACCATGTTGCGTTCGCCCCAGGCGGTCGTGGCCCCTCCCACGGTGCAATGGACGCCGCCAAGCCAGGGTCAGGCTCCTCCCTACTACGGATACTTCGAACCGACCAACATCGTCCACAACTCCGCCGACAACTACTACTACGTCCGCTTCATAGAATTCACGCCGCCCCCGGTTCTTTCCGCTGGATACTGCGTGATGCGGACACAAACGCTCTCAGACCCAGCTAGTTGGCGGGCGTGGAATGGCAGCTCGTTCTCATTGCAAATGACGAATCCCTACACGGAGCACAGCGCCGCCGAATGCACGCCGGACCAGGCAGCCATGCCCTACGAAAGCCTGACTTACAACACTTACTTGAAGCAGTTCATGGTCGCCGGAGGCAGCAACCAGTGGGAGGCCGGAGGAATTCCAACACAGTGCGGCATGTACTTCGCGCTCTCCTCAGATCTGGTGAACTGGAAGGCGCAGCAATTGATTGAGCCAGCCTATATTCCGGCGCCCAGCGGATGTCAGAAACCTGGATCGGGGGGTCTCGCCGGTTCCATCGCCTACGGTTCGATCATCGACCACAACGATACAACCATGAACTTTGAGAACCCCGGCCGCACTCCATATCTCTATTACACGCGGTTCAACGACAACTCGGAAAATCGCGATCTGGTACGCGTGCCTCTGTTGTTTACCCAGTACTGATCAACATATTTTGCGCGCCTGGCGGCGCCTATACCGAGGCTGCTACCTCTCGTTTTATTGAAGGGCAGCGGGGGGCCGCCCTCAGCCCATCCCTCAGGACTTGTAGCCCTAGAACTCTTGAGCGCGGCCCGACGGGTTCCCCGGCTTTTGACCGCTAAGATGGGAACTGGCGAGCGAAGGCCGTAACTTTACGCGGGTTTCTTTACTCGAACCACAGTGATCTTTGAGAAACCTTCGTCGAAGGATGGGGCCTTCAGTTTGGCGGCCATTTTGCGCATGGCGTCCTCGGGGACGACCCGGCCACGGCGGGCGTGACGTTCGAGGCAGACTTCGAGCGGCACATCGAAGAACACTCCCTGCACGTCGTATCCATAATCTTTTGCCAGCTTGATCCAACTGTGGCGCTCGTGCGGATTGAGGTTAGTCGCATCGATGTAACTGAGCGGGCGGCGCGCGATGAGGCGCGCCTTCAACATGCTGCGCAGGTTCGAAAAGACCAGGTCCTGAAAGCGCTGTTCCTCGGCATCATCGAACAGCAACTCGCGCAGCAGATCGCTGGAGAGCGGACGAATATTGTGCCGCTTAAACCACGAACTCTTGCCGGAACCGGGCAGTCCGATGGCGAGGACGACCGTGCCTTTGCTGGGACGGGTTGCGGCATGTGCCACGGGCGCACGCGGCAACTCAGCGGCAACGGTATCCGGGCTGGCCGGTCCAAGAGGTATGACGGCTCCGTCAGCAGACGAAGCAACAGGGCTAGCCGAAACTGACGCGGCTTCCGGCGTGGCAGCTTCCGCGGCGAGCCCGGGAACGGCAACTGTGGGCTCGTCAACATCAGCGGCAACCGGAGCTGCGCCCGATGCAGACCGAGCGGGTACGCGGCGCGTACGTTCTCCTCGGCGACGACGTTGACGGACGGGACGCTTTGACCCGCTGGCGGCAACAGGCGGTGCTGATTCGACTTGAGGCTGGCTCTCGATTGCTGGGCGCGACTCCCCGTCGGGCTGGGGTTCGGGTGCCGGGGGCGCTGGAGCTTCCGATGCTGGACTAGACGCTACGTTCTCGGGAATATCATTCTCGAAATACTTCGGCTGAAGGGGTTCCTGAGCCTGTCCTCTTGGGCCGTTGCCCTCTTTCGGGCCACTCGGACTCTTTTTGCCGCGCTTCATCCGATCCTTCATCCATTTCCGCATATAGCGCTTGTAGCACACGCGCATGTGCAAGAGCAATTACTCACGGGCGGCGGAACATACGCTGGCAACATGCGCGGACAACATCGGGATTACTCCGAAGGCCATTTACAATGGAGCCAGCTTCGAGCCGCGAGACACGAGCCGCGCGCAAAGCATGGCGCGTCGCTCGGAACTCACAGCTCGAAATTCGGAGCTCACTATGAATCCTACGCATCATCCTACACAGCATGCCGCCGCGGCCCTTGAAGCAGGGCAACTGCCGGCCGTTCCACTTACGCTTGAAGGCTATGCCGTGCTCCATCAGATGATGCGGGTTCGCTGGGCGGCGTGGCGGGCGCTTGGGGCGAGCGAACGTCGCGACATTGCGGCGGAGGCCGCAGCACTGCTTTCGCAGATGGAAACGAAGGCCGATGGCCAATCAGCGCTCTTCTCCCTGCTCGGCCACAAGGGCGATTTGATGCTGGTGCACTTCCGCGAGAGCTTCGATCAGCTGAACCAGTCGGAGTTCGATGCGGGGCGGCTTCGCCTGAGCGACTTTCTGGAACCAACGACTTCGTATCTCTCAGTGATCGAGCTGGGGCTGTATGAATCGAGCTTGAAGACTTACAAGGCGCTCAGCGATCGCGGCGTTGAGCCGCATTCGGAGGAATGGAAGAAAGCCATCGCCGAAACGATTGCGCGACAGAAGGATGCCATGAAGCCTCGGCTTTACCCGGAGATGCCGCCGAACCGCTACCTATGTTTCTATCCCATGAACCGTCTGCGCGGAGAGGACAAAAACTGGTACACGCTGCCCATGGAAGAACGCCAGCGGCAGATGAATGAACACGGCATGGTGGGGCGGCGCTACGCGGGCGAGGTCAAGCAGATTATCAGCGGCTCGATTGGCTTCGATGATTGGGAGTGGGGCGTTGACCTGTTTGCCGACGATCCCCTGGTGTTCAAGAAGCTGATTTACGAGATGCGCTTTGACCAGGTGAGCGCGGTCTACGCGCTGTTTGGCAGCTTCTATATCGGACTGCGGTGTAAAGCGGATCGCCTGCATGAGTTGCTGGAGGGAAAGCTGCCCAGCATTGAATCATTGAGTCATTGAGGTATTGAATCATTGAAGCGCGGGTCACTTAGATTTGAAACAAACGACTAAGTGCTTCAATGTCTAAATGTCTAAATTTCTAAATGCCTCAATGATTCAGTGAAACTTAAACTCGTGGCGCTTCATGTCGACGCGGGCGCCGCGGAAGGCGACTCCTTCCATTTGCAGGCGAAATCTCTGCTCGGCGCCGCTTTCTCCCATCAGCTTGATTGCGCCGCCGGCCCCGAGCACGCGATGCCACGGCAAACCAGGAATCTGACGCAGGATGCTCACCACCTGCCGCGCCGCGCCGGCCCAACCAGCGGCACGCGCGATCGCGCCATAAGTCGAGACCTTTCCTGAGGGCAGGGCGCGAATGGCTCGGACAACGCGATCACGCAAATGAGGAGGGTCTTTTTCCTGGCGCGCGCTTCTTATTGTTTTAGCGCATTTAGCTGAGCGCTTCAAAAGAATGAATCCTCGAACCAAGGCGTATTACCGGCAGCAAGAATCGCAGCCCAAATCGCCTCTACAAAAATTTACGCAGCAACGCAAAACCAAATACTAGGATAAACTCGTCACAAAGTTTACTGACGTTTCACAAGATTCATTGGCGGTCAACTTACCCAGGGAGAGAGCTACCATGTCTCGGTTTTTCACGGTCCTTATTCTTGCATCAGGAGTAGTTGCCTGCGGGATTTTTGCGGCGAGTTGCGGCAACGGAAACGCCCAGTATCGAGTGGTGAACGCCGTTCCTAACACGACCACTTTTGACCCCAGTGGTTTTGCCATCTACATAAATGGCGACAGCATTTTTTCGAACTTTTCCTATGGGGAAACGCAGCCCAGTTCGAGCGGAAAGTATCAGAGCGTGGGCGGCGGCACGGACACCTTAACGGTGTATCCGAATTCTGCTGCCGGGCAAGCGAACGCCCAGGTCATCCAAAGCGCGCTCAACCTTGGCGGAGGCAACCAGTACACGGTGGTTTTGACAGGCAATTCGAGCACCAGCGGGGCCACTTTCCCGTTGGCCGCGCAGGTCATCAGCGATCCGAACCCGACGCAGAACACAGGCCTCACGGGAATCCGGATTATCGACGCCTCGCTGAACCTGAATAGCTTGAGCTCTGGTTTCGGCGTGGATGTTTATGTCCTGCCAAGCTCCACCACTACATGCTGCAACGGGGACGGTGCTGGGAAAGTTGGATCTGCGATGCTTTATCCTCAGAACGGCGGCAGCGGCAATGTCAGTACCAACTATCTGAATATTGGGTTGCCGACCAATGGCAGCGTAAGGGTATGGTTGACAATAGCGAATAATCCGAGCGGATTGATTTCAGAGTACAACTACAACAACGTATTCACCCTGAATGCCCAACAGAACTACACGCTCGTGCTGGTGGACCCCGTCTCTAGTATCGGTCCTTATCTTTTTCTGACGCCGTAGGCCTAACCTAGAAAGCCGAACAGATCTAGTTAGCAGCAGTCTTGCCAAACGACTTCGAAGCTTTCTCCTCGTCGTCGAACACTTCGAAAATAGTAAAGAGCTTAGTGATGTAGAGCAGATCATTCACGCGCGGGCCCAGCCGCGCTAGTTTAACGGTTCCGCCCGCATGGCGAGCCGATGTGTACAAGGAAACCAGCGCCCCCAGGCCGCCGCTATCGACCTGTTCCAGGCCGTGAAGATTGAGAACGAGGTCGGGCGACTGCGCAAGCAACTTCTTGACCATGTCGCGCAACGCGGCAGATTCTTCGCCGAATATCAGGCGGCCGCTGCAATCGACAATCATGATTCCGTTCAAAGTCCGCGTGCTCATTCTGAGGTGCATAGCAAATCATTCTCCGAATGGGTAAGAGATTATCATGAGGATTGAATCATTGAGTGATGGAATCATTGCTCATTGGAGTGATTTGACATCGGGGAACCAGGCAATCTCTCAATGTTTCGATGTTTTCAGTAACGCAATGGCCCGATGATTCGATGATCCGATCGTCAGTTTTCTTCTTGCCGGCGTGCCTTCATGGGCCCGATCCGCACTCTGTATAATCAAAGTCGCAATGAGCTATCAGGTCCTGGCGCGCAAATACCGTCCGCAGACGTTTTCCGACGTCATTGGTCAGGACCACGTCACCCGCACGCTGCAAAACGCAATTGCGCAGGAGCGGATCGCACATGGCTACATTTTCAGCGGGCATCGCGGCATCGGCAAAACGACCGTCGCCCGCATTCTGGCGATGGCGCTCAATTGCCGGGCTGGCTCAAAGCCCGCGGCTGAACCTTGCGGCAAATGCGATTCGTGCCTCGAAATCCGCGCAGGGAACGCCGTAGACGTTATTGAAATTGACGCGGCCACCAACCGCGGCATCGACGAAATCCGCGAACTGCGGGACGCGGCGCGTTATCGTCCAGCGCGCGACCGCTTCAAGATTTATATTCTCGACGAGGCGCACCAAATTACCGATGCCGCCTTCAATGCTCTGCTGAAGACACTTGAAGAACCGCCCGGCCACGTCATCTTTATGATGGCGACCACGCAGCCGGAGGACATTCCGCAGACGATCCGCTCGCGCTGCCAGCACTTCAGTTTTCGCGCGGTGAACTTTGAGGACATTTTGAAGCAGCTCGGGCAGATCGCGGGCCAGGAACAAATCTCGGCCGCTGACGATGCGCTCGCACTGCTGGCCGAGGCTGGCGACGGTTCCATGCGCGATGCGCTTTCGATCATGGACCAGGCGATTGCATCGACTGGTGGACGGCTGACGCTCGAATCTGTTCGAGGTCTCATCGGCGCCGCGCCGGCCAGCGTGCTGGAAGAGGTGATGAAGGCGGTATCGGAGAACTCGAGCCAGAAAATTATTTCGCTGGTGGATGGATTGCTCAGCGAAGGGCACAGTCCCACGCACTTTGCGCGGCAACTGGTGCGGTTTCTGCGTAATGTGACGGTCGCGAAAATTGCCGGCAAAGATTCAGCGCTGCTCCAAGTGTCTTCCGATGAGCGCGCACGAGTCGCCCGGGTTGCCGAACTGTTCAGCGAAGAAGATCTGGCGCGCCATTTGCAGATCATGCTTCGCACGCATGGCGAACTCGGCTATCGGCAGGAGCAACGCTTCCACCTTGAACTTGGATTGCTCAAAATGGTGCACGCGCAGCGCCTGCTGCCTCTGGAGCAATTGCTAAGCGAAGCGGCAGCGCCCGCGACAGGAATCGGGAAACCACAGCGCCCGCTGGAGATCGCATCTGGCGGCCCGGGACGCGCGAGTACCTCGGCGGCTGTAGGCGGCGAGAATCGGAGGACTGAACTAGCTGCGCGAACCAGTTCGGTCTCACCGTTTGCTGCCGACTCCGCCAGAAAAGGCATACCAAAAGCCGAAGCGGCCAGCGAGCCTGCGCTGGCGGCGCGTCCTTCTGCTGGCGGGACAAACGTGGTCATCATGGGCTCGGCTGTTCCTGCAATGCAGGAGGAGGCGGAAACGGCGGCGCTGGCTGATTCAAACGAGAACCCAGAGTTATTGCGCGCGGCCAAAAGCGATTCGAATGTTGGCGAGGCGAATATTGGCGATCAGAATTTTGGCGATCGGAATATTCAAGACGAGCCCCGAGCGCACGCCTCGGAGGCCGAAGCACTGCGCGATGCGGTTCTGGGCGCACTGGCCGATCAACCGGCGCTGGTCTCAATGCTCGAGACTGGTGAGTGGGATGTTGCCGGCAATACGCTGACGGCGAAAGTGGCGTCAACGGCCACCATGATTGAAATGTCATTTACATCCGATGCGCGGCGAATTGCAACCGCCGCCGCCAGCGGCAAAGCCGGGAGACCGATCAAAGTGCAGACACTTTCGGGAGGAACGGCACAAGAAGCGCCTGCGAAGCGCCGTTCGGCATCAAGCGGGAGCGCACGCAGCCGCGCCGAACAGGACCCCACAGTGCGCCGCATGCAGGATAAATTCGGGGCTGAGATTCGTACGGTGATCGATTATCGGGAGAAGAGATAATTTTGTAATTTGAGAACCCTTGTTGATGGCATGGCAGGTTCTGAAATTACCAAGTTAGAAATTACACAATTACAAATTAACTTTATGTCTGGATTCAACTTGCAGGAAATCATGTCGCAGGCCAAGCAGCAGGCCGAAGTGCTGAAGAAGAAGATGGAGCAGACCGTGGTGGAGGCCTCGGCCGGAGGAGGCACAGTCACGGTCAAGATGGACGGCCGCAAGCAGGTATTGTCCATCACGATTGATCCTGAGGCAGTGAAAGCCGGCGATGTGGAGATGCTGCAAGATATGGTCATGGCCGCCGTGAATGAAGCCGGACGGAAAGTAGACCAGGAAATGAAATCAAGTCTGGGCGGAATGCTCGGCGGACTCGGGGGGATTTTGTAATTTGGCAATTTTGTGATTTGGTAATTTCAAAACCCGAAGGGTTGCAATCTGGATGGCTCCCGCGTTTTGAATTGCGAAATTACAAAATTACCCGATTACCAAATTACAAAATGTCCAGATTTGCCGAGCCGATGACCCGGCTCATCGACGAACTGAAAAAGCTTCCCGGCGTCGGCAGCAAGAGCGCCCAGCGCCTCGCCTTTTACATTCTGCGGGCGAGCGCAGACGATGCCGAGGCGCTGGCGGCGGCCATCCACGAAGTGAAGGCCAGCCTGCACCTTTGCTCCGTCTGCAACAACATCACCGATGTTGACCCCTGCACCTATTGCAGCAGTGCGACGCGCAACCAAAAATTAGTGTGCGTGGTCGAAGAGCCGACCAATATTGCGGCCATTGAAAAGACGCGGCATTTCAATGGCGTCTATCATGTGCTGCACGGGTCCATTTCGCCGCTGCACGGCGTCGGGCCTGAGCAACTCCGAATCGCAAATCTCGTTAGCCGCGTCGACCAGGGCGGCATCGAAGAAGTTATTCTGGCGACGAACCCCACGGTTGAGGGCGAGGCCACAGCCACATACCTCGCGCAGCAACTCAAACGTCAGGGTCTGCGCGTGACGCGCATTGCCATGGGAATTCCTGTTGGCAGCGACCTCGAATACACCGATGAAGTGACCATGCTGAAATCCATCGAAGGTCGGCGGGAACTTTAGCGGAGGGGATAAGCGTCTCTTTCCTTCCGAATGACCTCATGTGGCCAATCCAACCGGCTCTCGCTCGTTACAACAGGGCTCCACATCGATATCAGTTCTTTGACCGCCGAGTGAAGGAACTCGCGCAAAAGTATGAAATCTCTTTCCCACACTCAGTTTCTGAGTCCGATCTAACAATCGGCAGATGCACTTAACCACCTTCATGTCAGCGTGTTACATGTTACGCCTGGAACTTAGACTTCAAGCTCCCATTGGCCCAATAGTTGCAATTGCTGGGAAGTCTGTATCCTCGCTCCTTTGCCTTTTGCTGGCGCGGGATCGAACAACGCCGCGGAATGCGGCCTTCACGACCCAGGGCCAGCGCGCCGAGTTGCGATGTAAACGCTTCGCAATCGACGCCTCCGAAACCGGGCTTACCCGCCCGGTTTCATTTTTTTGCCAAGACATGCCGGTTTAGAAAATAGGGATCAGTTCCCTCGACTTCGCTCGGGATTTCGGCGCGCGGCTCAGACGCCGCGCAGGCACCTCAACTTCGACTGGCCGTCGCATCCGCTCCGGCTACGCTCAGCATGACAGCGGGGAAAAGCAGGGATCACGCAAAAAAGCTAAAAGCCATCAGCCGGCTAGCACGGGTTAGCAATCATCACTCAACAGTGACCGAGTCCAGAAACGGATTCTGCTCGCGCTCGGATGCCACCACTCCCTCGGGCAGCGCGCCACCGTTGTAGTCCGCCATGCGGTTCTTCCACTTCAGAAAGTCAGTAATGCTTTGCGGCTCGATTCTTACCTCGACCCGGCGCAAACTCGCCAGCAAGAGATTCATTTCGTATTCAAAGCCGACGCTCGAGCGGAGATTCCTGGCCGAGCGCTTCACCAACTCAATTCCACCGCGGGAAATTTCGAGCAGTCCCCAGCCTCGCGGAAGTTCCTCGACCGCGATCAATTCCTGGGGAGCGAGATAATATCGCTCCGCGCCAATGCCTGTCTCTGGTTGCTGCCGCCAGGATTTTGCCGCATCGGCGAGGAAGTCCGCGCGTGAGACCTTGCATTCCACCAGCACGGAATGACATTTCTTCTTCCAGCCAATCGCATCTGGCATTTCGCCGCTCGCGCACGCCTGCTCGGAGAGAACGACGCCGCAGCGGTACCGCCGCAGCCAAGCAACGGCTAGGGTTACAAATTTCGCATGAGTCACTGTAATAGCTTGCAAGGGGATCATTCGTATGGGAAGTGCCTGCGCGGTTACGCGCGTACTCAAATTCCATTGGCCGTCAATGCGGGCCTAGTGGGATCTACTTTCCATCCATTGACGCTTGCTTCAACCCTCCGTAATATAAGGCGACTCTCGGTTGAATAGACTCCAGGGTTGGGCCTCTTCTGGTGATTGGCGAAACTATATCGCACTACCGCGTCGTGGAAATGCTCGGTGGCGGTGGCATGGGTGTGGTTTACAAGGCCGAGGACAACGAACTCGGCCGCTTCGTGGCGCTCAAATTCCTTCCGGACGAACTCTCCCGCGAACCATTGGCGCTCGAGCGTTTTCGCCGCGAGGCCCGCGCCGCCTCTGCTCTCAACCATCCGAACATCTGCACGATTTACGAAATCGGCAAGCATGGCGAGCAGACCTTCATCGCCATGGAGTTTCTGGATGGCATGACCCTGAAGCACCTGATTGGGGCAAAGCCGCTGGACAATGAGACCGTGCTCTCGCTCGCTATCGAGATTGCCGATGGCCTGGACGCAGCGCATTCACAAGGCATTGTCCATCGCGACGTCAAGCCCGCCAATATTTTCGTGACCAAGCGCGGCCATGCCAAGATTCTGGATTTCGGTCTGGCAAAAGCGATGCCCGGAACAGGAACGTCCAGGCAGCCGTCATCACTCAACACAGTCACGCAAACCGTGCAGGCACAGCACCTGACAAGCCCCGGGTCCACACTGGGTACGGTCGCCTACATGTCGCCGGAGCAGGCGTGCGCAAAGGAAGTTGACGCGCGCAGCGATCTGTTCTCGTTCGGCGCCGTGCTTTACGAGATGTCAACGGGCACACTTCCCTTCCGCGGCGGCAGTTCGGCGGAAATTTTCAAATCGATTCTGGATGGAACAGCGACCCCGCCGTTGCGGCTGAATCCTGATCTGCCGACCGAACTTGAGCGCATCATCGGCAAAGCTCTGGAAAAAGACCGCAACCTGCGCTACCAGACCGCCGCCGATTTACGTTCGGATCTGACACGTTTGAAGCGAGATTTCGACTCCGGACGCACGTCGAGCGCTTCGATTGCATCCAGCGGCATGATGCCTTCTGCCGCTGGAATCGCCCGCGCGGCAGCGACTTCGGGAGCAAACACAGGAACGTCTGTCGCCGCCATTCCTGCGGCCCGGCCTCGCAACTCGCGCACGTCATTGCTTGCCGGCACTATTGCGGTCGTGTTGATTGCAGCAGCCGCCGGCGCATATTTTCTGCGCGGAAAAACTGCCGCATCGAAGATCGATTCCATTGCCGTGCTGCCCTTCGTGAATTCGACGGCCGACCCGAACAACGAATATCTCAGCGACGGCTTGACGGAAAGTTTAATCAGCGGCCTTTCGCAACTCCCAAACCTGAGAGTAATGGCCCGCAGTACAGTATTTAAGTACAAAGGAAAAGAAGAAGATCCGCAGGCCATTGGCCAGGCGCTAAAAGTCAACGCGCTTCTGATGGGCCGCATTCTGCAACATGGCGATCACGTTGCCGTCGAAGCCGATCTTGTCAGTGCAACCGATGGCTCCGAGTTGTGGGGCTCTCACTATGACCGCGAGACGACCGACATCACGCAGGTGCAAAGCGACATTACGCGCGATGTCTCAAACAAGCTGCGCATTCGGCTCACCGGAAGCGAACAACAGCGACTGGGCCGCGCGGGCACGAACAACCCCGAAGCATATCGTCTTTTTCTGGAAGGGCGACAACTGTGGTACGGCCGCACCGCCGACGGATTGAAAAAGAGTATCGATTTGTTTCAGCAGGCGATCTCTGCCGATCCAAACTATGCTCTTGCCTATGCAGGATTGGCGGACACCTACAACGTCGGGCCGAGTTACGGGATTGGGATTACCTCCAAACAGGGTCTAGTGCTGGCGGATGACGCTTCCATCAAAGCGGTCGCGCTGGACCCTGACCTGCCCGAAGCCCATGCCGCCCGGGCGATGGCACTGGCGCAGGACAGGAAATGGAATGAAGCGGAGGCGGAATTTCGACACACCTTTCAACTGAATCCCAATTACGCTACGGCTCACTACTTCTATGCTTTCGCCTGCCTCGATCCGATGAAGCGTTATGACGAGGCGCTCCGCGAATTCCAGACAGCCTTATCCCTCGATCCGCTCTCTAACATTGTTAATTCCAACTATGCTGTCGCTTTGACCTATGCCCGGCGCTATCCGGAGGCGCTTGCGCAGTTCCAGAAAGTGCTCGACAGAGACCCGAACTTTGAACCGGCGCACTACAAACTCTCGCAGTTTTACGCCAATGAAGGACGGTTCACCGAGGCCGTGAGTGAGATCCAGAAAGTAGTTCATCAGCCGGGTTCGTTTATCCCTGACGCGAAAAGTTATGTCGAACTGGTGGGGCACATGCAAGGATTGGATCGCACGGCTGCACTTGCTCTTGCTGCGGCGGCGAGCGGCAATCGCGATCAGGCGTTTGCCTATCTTGAGCAAGCCTATGCTGACGGAGACAATGAAGTTATCATTGCAATTCGCTTCCCGGTGTTTGATATGCTTCGTTCCGACCCGCGCTATGCCGATCTGATGCGGCGGCTGAATTTGCCAGAATAGTCACCAGATAACACCTTCTCGCTTAAGCGCGGTGTGCTATCATTCCGCGGACTAAAACCGGACGATGGAGGACCGTTTCCAGCAGGTGCCGGGCAGCAGCAACATTTTCCGCGTTCCGTTGCAGCGGAGAATAGCCTTCCGCATGCACAACCAGAATGCCACCGCGCGTTTCCACTTCGAGGCGTGGCGCGATGCCTATTCGCGCATGTGGTGTGTTGGCCGGCTTGGGAGCGTCGAGCGCATTCGCGAGCCGCAGTACGCCTGCCAGTTCCATGGCGATGCGGCGATCCGGCAAATCGAGCTGCTGCATGTTCTTACCTCGCGGACGCGGGAGCGCTCCGCGATGGTAGCGAGCGACAACCGCGGCCAGCTTCTGCTCGCGAATGCCCCAGCCCAACGGCGGTGTAAGTTTCAGAATCATGCGCTGCGATCGCTTCTGATGGCCCTCATTTCCCCTGGCCTTGCCCACATCGTGCATGTAAGCTGCGGCCTGCAAGACATCTCGCGCGCCATGCTCGGCGTCGTAGTGTGGCAAAGCATGGAGCGACGGATCATGATGCGTCAATTCATGGTGCAGCAATCGGGCATGCTGCAGCGCATCATATAGGCGAAGTGAAATTTGCGCGACGCGCTGCGCGTGAGCGAAATCCGGATCAATATAACCCGCCCACACACGCAGACGATTCAGTGCGGCCGCGCGTAAATCCGCCCCCGACGGCAATGCCGCCCGCCAGACGCGCCACAGGGACTGTTTGCCGATCATCAGCTCGCGATAGCGTTCGATGCGCCGGTTGCGCTCATGATTAATCTTCTCGCGCCAGCGGCTCCGGCTCGCCACATCCGGAAACGCCGCGACGTCGACTGCCGTCGCCCATAGCACATCCAGATCGTGGACTTCACCGAGCAGGTCCTGCAATTCCTTGAGGCTCGCACCCCAAGCCGCATGTTGAGCCGGAAGAAAATTTTCCACCGTGTAGCGAAAGCGCTTGATGCCGATGCGCAGCTCGTGAAGAGCCACCTGTGACCGGGTGCGCACTGCCCGTTTGTGCAGTTCGTAGGCGGCAGTCCATTTTTCAAGCGCCAGGTGCAGATAGACAACATTTCCCGGGCGCAGTCGCGACGCGCGCCCCGGCAGGGTGTGGCTCCATTGCCGCCAGCGCTTCCGGTCAAATTGATCAAGGTCTTTCCAGGCAAGCTGCTTGCACTCGGCTTCGCGCCCGCGCACATGATTGAGAAGCTTGATGACGACGGGATCTTCCGTTTGCCTGGATCCTTCTGCTTGCGATCTTTCTTTTTGCGAGCCTTGTTCTTTCGACCCCGCCAGCTTCTCTATCCACTCTTCCATGACCTGCATGTCGCGCAGGTCGCCGAGTGCGCGGAAAAGCTTGCGGCCCTCTTTCTTCATTGCCTTCCAGGAGGGATGCGAATCCATCGCCATGAGACCATCGGCGAGCGACCGGCAGCGTCGCAACGCAACGCGTAAATCGTGGACGGGATCGGTCTGAAAGCCGTTAGCGGCGCGGTCGCACTCTTCGAGCACGCGCTCCATCCAGAAGCGCAGGCCGAGGTTGGGCTCCGATTTTGTCTTTGTCTTTAACCGAGACCTCGGTCGGGGCTTTGGCCGAGGCTGCGCCCTGACAATCGAAATTACCGGCGCCGGATTTGTTGCGAGTGCAGTTCCCATTGCTCTCAACGCGTTTAAATAATACTCGCAGCGCGGCCAAGAGGGGCAAACAAAAAGGCCAGCATCAATGCGACGCTGGCTCATATATTTGCTGTCTCACGATTCCCCAGCTCTAAGCGAGTTCAGCACTGGAACCAAGGCTTCCATGCCAAAGCTGCCGACTGGGTACTGGCAACTGGATACTGGGTACTGCCTCAAGCCACCGGCTGCGCGCTCAGTACCTTTTCCCGCTCTTCGGCGTCTCGCCGTTCTTCGCCCGGAGAACTGGGCAGGGCAAAGGCGAGCACTTCCTCAATAAGCTTTACGTAATGCATCGTGAGTCCTTGGAGTTGCTCCGGCGTCAAATCCTCTTCGACGTTCGTCTTGTTGTCTGCCGGAAGGATCACGTCGTGCACGCCTGCGCGCTTTGCCGCCAGCACTTTTTCCTTAATCCCGCCAACCGGCAGAACGTTGCCGCTAAGCGTGATCTCGCCGGTCATTGCGGTCAGCGGACGCACTTGTTTGCCCGTCAGCAGCGAGACCAGCGCAGTCACAATGGTGACGCCTGCCGACGGCCCATCCTTGGGAATTGCCCCGGCCGGCACGTGAATGTGGATGTCGTGCTCGGCAAAGAATGCCTCGTCGATCCCGAGCTCCTTCGCGCTTGCCCGCACCCAACTCAACGCCGCCTGCATGGACTCGCGCATCACGTCCTGAATCTGGCCCGTGATGGTGAGCCCGCCTTTGCCTTTCATCTGGTTGGCTTCGACGAACAGCACGTCGCCGCCTGCCGGTGTCCACGCGAGACCCACGACCACGCCCGCGCGCTTGGTGCGTTCAGCAATTTCGCCTTCGCTGCGAATCTTGATTCCGCCGAGGAACTCCTGCACAGTATCTTTGGTGACGACCAGCTTCTCGGTCTTTCCCTCCGCCAGCCGCCTCGCCTGCTTGCGGCAGATCGTGCCGAGAGTGCGCTCTAGATTGCGCACACCCGCTTCGCGCGTGTAGTGCCGAATCACGTAGCTCACTGTCTCTTCAGGAAATTCGATCTGATCTATGGTGATGCCGTTCTCGTCAATCTGACGCGGAATCAGGTACTGGAACGCAATGTGGATCTTTTCTTCTTCGGTGTAGCCTTGCAGTTCGATGATCTCCATGCGGTCGCGCAGCGGCTCGGCGATAGGGTCGAGCATGTTGGCGGTCGTGATGAACAATACCTTCGAAAGATCGAAGGTTACGTCCAAATAGTTGTCGCGGAAGCTTGCGTTCTGCTCCGGATCGAGCGCTTCGAGCAACGCCGATGCAGGATCGCCGCGGAAATCGCGGCCGACCTTGTCGATTTCATCGAGCATGAAAACAGGATCTTTGGTCTCCGCCCGCCGGATACCCTGAATGATCTGGCCCGGCAAAGCTCCAATGTAAGTTCGCCGGTGCCCACGAATTTCGGCTTCATCGTGCACGCCGCCGAGCGACAGACGAGTGAACTTGCGTCCCAGCGCGCGCGCAATCGATTTGCCCAGTGAAGTCTTGCCCACGCCCGGAGGGCCGACAAAACACAGGATCGGGCCTTTCATGCTCGGCTTCAACCTCCGCACAGAAAGGTAATCTAGAATGCGGTCTTTCACTTTCTGCAAATCGTAATGGTCGGCGTCGAGGATCTCTTTCGCCTTAGGAATTTCGATCTCAACGCCTGAGGTTTTATTCCAGGGCAGCACGGCCAGCCACTCGATGTAGTTGCGCGTGACTGAATAATCGGCCGCCATGGGCGACATGCGCGAAAGACGGCCCAACTCCTTGAGCGCTTCTTTCTTCACTTCGTCGGGCATGCCTGCCGATTCAATCTTCTGCTTCAGCTCTTCGTTGTCACGCGCTCCTTCGTCCTGCTCGCCCAGCTCTTTCTGAATCGCCTTCATCTGCTCGCGCAGATAGTACTCGCGCTGGGTCTGCTGCACACGATCCTGCACTTCAGACTGAATCTTGTTGCGCAGCTGCTGAACTTCCAGCTCTTTCGCCAGATGCTGATTGATTTTTTCCAAGCGCACGCGGACGTCGGTGGTCTCGAGCGTATCCTGCTTGTCGGCGGTCGAAAGCGAGGGCAGTGACGACGCGATAAAGTCCACCAAGCGGCCGGGCTCTTCGATATTCATCGCCACCGTTGAAAGCTCGTCCGACAAGGTGGGCGAACCCGCGACAATCTGCTGGAACAGCGTCAGCACATTGCGTTGCAGCGCTTCAATCTCAGAATCCTTGGGCGGAATCGTCTCCGGAATCGTGACCACTTGCGCGCGCATGAAGGGCGCGAGCTGTGCAAAATCCGCCAAGCGCACCCTCTCAAGGCCTTCGGCAAAAACAAACAGGCTCTGGTTCGGCATCTTGACCACTTTGTGCACGACCGCCAGGGTGCCGACCGCATAGAGGTCGGTAGGTTGCGGCGAATCTACGCGGGCCTCGCGCTGCGCCACCACGACAATCGTCTTATCTTCGCCAAGTGAATTGATCAGTTGGACCGAGCTTTCGCGGCCCACCGTCAACGGCAAAACGGCATGGGGGAATAAGACTGTGTCGCGAACCGGCAGAATAGGAAGTGAACGTCCCGACGCTTCGTAGGAATTAGTAGTAGTTGTATTAAGATCGCTCATTATTCTTTCCTTGAGTGTGTTGCACTCAACTTTGATGATCCAACATACAATAAAGATGCAACCGTTAAGCTAGGCCATTGAATTCTAGACCTTTTTGCGACTATTTCAAGCGCTCAATTCGTCCCGTATCTACGCCGGTAATCTCCAGCAAATCGCGTAAAGAGTAGACCCGTATTGGTTCCTCCACGAAATTCCTCGCTTCGCCCCTATAATCCCTATCGAATCAGAGCGAACCGGCCTTCAGCCCTCTGCGACCAGCGGCTTTGCCATAACCAGCGCGTCCAGCCCATTCGAGTAATACCCGCGAACCGTCCGCTCAACGTAGTAGCCTTTCTTCTTGTAGAACCGGATCGCCGCATCATTATTCACCGCCGTCTCGAGTTCTACGGCGAGCGCTCCGTCGGCCGAAAGCCGTTCTTCCGCCGCCGCCAGAAGGGCCGAGCCTACTCCCGCACGTCGCGCTTCTTCCACGACGTCGATGGTGATAATGTGGCCGCACTCCTTTTTCTTCTCCGCGACGATGAAACCTAGGATCCCCTCCGCGAGTTGAGATGCGTTGCCAGCGGCAGCTCCGCCAGGTGGCCTGCTGCCGTTAGCCGTGCTCTGCGCTACCAGGGTGAAGGCCGACCGGCGCCGCATGTAAAACGCCAGCTCCGGCCGGGAATACGCGAGTTCTGGATCAAAACAGACCTGGTCAATCCGCCACAGGGTTTCAAAATCACTTTTCTCAAACTGGCGGATGGCAAACGACACGCCGCCATTGTAGCCAAATTTGCTGGAACTCAGTGTTCACCCGTCACATCATAGAAGTGAGCCGGGACGAGTGAGACCGCCGGAGCTTGGGTTAGTAGAACCTGGTCATAATCTATGAGAGCAAATCCGGCGGCCCAATGGTGAAATCTCTGACCGCCAGCTGAGTCGCACCGAGATGAAACACGATTGCATACCCTCTTCGTGCTTTCTCGGCATGAAAGCCCGCGTTGACCAGCCCTTCCTAATGCCATTCCGCCCTTCGGTCAATTTTTTCTCGCTTCCCGCTTGCGTATCCACATCCGACAGAAGTACGATTTCACATAGAGGCTGAACGTGGGGCGATGGATCCTAATTGACGTCGGCATGGCTGCCCTGTTCGCTCTAGCGTGGTACGGTTGGTTCGTCCGCTATAACCGTCGCCGCGCCGCTAGTGTCCTCAACTGGCTTCAAGCGGCCTCTCTTGGCAAGGGACGGGTAACGAATCTCGAATGGCAAAGTCACAGTTCCCGGGTGCGGGCCAATCTTCGTTTCGCCACGCGCTGGTTCGAAGATGTTTGCGTCACCGTGCGACTGCTACCGCGCCCCCTGCCGCTGAAGTGGTTTTTGAGTCACTGGCACAAGGAAGAGGAAACGTTGACCTTCGAAGCCGATATGGGCTTCCCGCCAGGGTTCCACCTCGATATTATTCGGCACCGCTGGTCTGGTCAGACCGGCAATAAGAAAGCGACGAGCAAGTGGGCGGTCACACGCCCGGGCCCAATCGTCCTCACCACCAAAGAAGAATGGCCCTTTGAGCTAACGTCCATCGTGAGTGCGATTGCCACGTGCCGCGAAAAAGAGTTTGTGACCGTACGCTTCCATCCCGGCTCGCCGCACTTCGCTGCAACCGTCGCGCTCGCTAGCCTCGCCAACCAGCAGTCGGCCAGCGCGCTGCTGGGCCTGTTCCGCGAGCTGGCGTCAAGCTCGTCCGCAAAACAGCAGCATTGGGATTAGTTACAAGTCGGTGGTCGACGGTCGCTAGTCGTTCGCGGTAAGTCGATGCCCCTAACTTGACATTAGGAATGCGCGCGGACAAGTCGCCAGAGCACGCATATCCTCTGATCTTGGATTGATTTCCTAGCGACTAGCGACTAACGACCATCGACCGAGGACTATTCCGGCTCTGCGATGAATCGGTATCCCAAGCCTCGCACCGTCTGCAGATGCTTTGGATGCGAAGGATCATCCTCGATATAGCGCCGCAGCCGAACGATAAAGTTATCGATGGCGCGCGTGTCGGTGTCTTCATGCAATCCCCACACATCCTCCAGTAGCGCCTTGCGCGACACCGCGCGGCCCGCACTTTTCACCAGGTAGCGAAGCAGCTCCGCTTCCATCACCGTGAGGTGAATGGTGTTGCCTAAACTACGCAGTTCGAGTTCGGCAAAGTCGATGGACTTGCCCGCAAACTCAAATGAGTCAGGCACGCCCTCCGCACTTGGCGCGGACGCCGCGGCTGCCGGCGAGTTGCCCCTGTCCAGGCTCTGCTTCATCCAGAGGCTGCGGCGCAGCAGCCCATCCAGACGCGCAATCAGAATAGCCAGCTCAAACGGCTTCGGTAAGTAATCGTCCGCGCCGGAGGCGAACCCCTGCAACACGTCTTCCGCTCGACCGCGCGCCGTCAGCATGAGGATAGGTACAAAGTTTTGCTTCTCCCGGAGCTGCGAGGCCACCTCAAACCCGCTTTTCCCCGGCAGCATCACATCGAGGACAATCGCGTCAAAATGTTCTCCCCGATCGATGAGCCGCGCCAACGCCTGTTCGCCGTCGTTCGCGACTTCCGCCTGGTGCCCTTCCGCTTGCAGGTTGAAACGGAGCCCGTCCGCGATATGCGCTTCATCTTCCACGATCAGTACACGGCTCATGCCATTCTCCGAGGCAATTCCAACGTCACGGTCGTTCCCGTCCCGGCGCCTTCGCTCTCAGCAAAAACGCGCCCGCCGTGGTTGCGAGCGATGGAGCGCACGATAAATAATCCCAGCCCCGTTCCCTTCATCCTGGGACGCCCTTTTTGCCGCACGCGGTAGAAGCGCTTAAAAATCCGCTTCAACTCCTCCTCTGGGATGCCGACACCGTGGTCGCGCACTCGCAGCACAACGTGCTCTGAATTGGGAGTTTCCAGTTCCACCTCGATGCGGACGCCGCCGGGTGAATACTTCACAGCATTGTCCAGCAAATTGGTCACAGCCGTATGCAACTCGTCAGGGTCGCCGAGCACCTGCGCCGCACCATCTGGCGCAGAAAAAGGCCGGTAGTCGATCTGCTCCGGCAACAAGTGGTGCCGCTGGCGCACCAGCTCGACACACTCGCGAACAGCAGAATCGAAGTCCACCGGGACACGCTGTTTCGAAGTCTTTTTCTGCGCGAGCGCTCCCGCCTTAAGCACCTGTTCGACCGTTCCCATCAGCCGCTCGGTATCGACCAGCATCAACTGATAAAACTCGCGCCGCCGGTCCTCATTCACTTCCCGACGTTGCAGGGTTTCCAGGTACAAGCGAATCGATGCAATGGGGGTTTTCAGCTCGTGTGTGATGGCGTTAATGAAGCTGTCATGCTGCTCGTTGCGCCGAATCTCGCGCACCAGAAAGATCGTATTGAGCACCAGGCCAGTAACAATCGCGCCAAAGAATATGACTCCTAGAAAAACCTTGACCCCTTCGCGCCAGTTCAGGATGATCCAGCCGCTGCCGACGGCGAAGGCCACGGCAGCCAGAATCACACCAAAGCTGAGAAAAAACGCAATCGCCTTGCGGCGGCTGGAGATTCGCACAGAAAGATTGTAGCCATTTCACCGCCGAGACGCCGAGGACGCCGAGAAAAGCACAGCCTCGGCAGGGCTCACGCTCGCAACAACGAGGCGAAACGCCACTGCTTCGCTAAAACACTTCGATGTTCGCCCTATGGCCCGCACCTAATGCCAACCGGCTATCGCGCGTGATCAATGTGGCGCTGAGTTGCTCTGCGAGCGCGACATAGCTTGCGTCGTAAGCGGTTAAGTTGTTCCGATGTTGCCAAATCCACGGCAGGAAAACGAAGTGCGGATATCGGTTTAAGCGAAGCGCTCGCAGGTCTTCTATGGCCTCCTCCGCCCGACGCGCAGTGATTGTCCCGTCCCTGTTCAGCCTCCGCAACGCCTGGACAACCTCAAGGTCGATCAGGTGGGGAGCGTGCAGAGATTGTCCACGAGCCAGAATCCGCCGCCCGATTTGTATGCCCGCCGGCGTCTGAAGCAGCCAATCGACGGCAGCAGAGGCGTCAAGCACGATCACCGTGAGTCCCGTTCTTCCCGTATCAGACGGGCCGTGTCAATCCGAACAGGAACCGGCTTTCGTTGCCGCAAACGCTCTTGTAATTCAACCAGCGTCGGCCGCTCAGCGATTTCCCTGATCTCCGCGAGCAAATAGTCCGACAAGGCCATGCCAGCAAGAGCGGCGCGGGCCTTCAGACAGCGATGCAAATTATCTGGCACGTTGCGAATCTGAATCATCTTTGACATGTATGAAGCATACTTGCATGTGCAGCACATGTAAACAACAGTTTAGCATTGCCTGTCGGGTGGAGACGACCCTGCCTTTGGGCCATTTGCGTGTAGAATAACGCCTGCATTTTCACGAGAATAAAATGACTCGGGCGCAATGGGGTGGTCCCGAGTCCACATTCAACTAACATCTCTGGAGAGAAAAGAGGAAACATGAAATTGACGAAGCTTCTGTCAGTTTGTGCCACCGTGTCTTTGGCCGCGTGTGCGGCGTGGGCCCAAGGGGAGAAGAGCACCGTCACCGCGCTCGAATTTCAAACGCCGAAAAACGGCATGACTCAGCAGTACGAAGCTGGGCGTAAAAAGAAAGCCGCCTGGCATAAACAGCAAAAAGATCCGCAAATGCTTTTTGTTCTGCAAGTGCTCACGGGCGAGCACACTGGGACCTACGTAGTGGGCCGCGGCGGTCAGCATTGGGCCGATTTCGATAACCCGCCGGTGACCGATGCCGCCGACATGGAAGAGTACATCAAAGAAATCGGCACCTACGTCGACAAGATGAACGCGGCTTACTTCGAAACCCTGCCTGAGGTGAGCTATCCGGGCACGAACATGGGCGCGAAATACATGAGCGTTACAACCTTCCACCTGCGCTACGGAAAGGGCGACGATTTTCGCAGCGCTATCAGCCGCATGCACGACGCCGCTGTGAAGACCAACTGGCCACATCACTACCGCTGGGAACGCCTCGCCAACGGAGGGCCCGGCGGAACCTATGTGCTGCTCGTAGATCACGCCAACTGGGCTTCATTCGAGGATGATCCCGCCGTCAAGCCATTGCGCGACATTTTGCGCGAAGCGTTTGGCGAGCAGGAAGCCATGTCGGCGGTCGAACGCCTCAACTCGTCGATTGAGAGCACGTATAGCGAAATCGTCGAATTCCGCAAGGACCTGAGCTACATCCCGGAAAAATAGGGCTCGGGCTTTAGCAAGCTTGAAACCACGCACAAAACAGAAAGGCTCCCGCATTCGGGAGCCTTTCCTACTGCCTTTTTCATTGTGACTAGAGCGAAGCCTTGGCGCCCTCTGCGTCTCGTGAAAAACTCTAATCGTTCCCCGCCGCTGACGGCGACAGTTCCGCTGCAGCCAGATCGCAGACCAGTTCCGGCTTGGGCGGTAAATTGTCGAGCGATACTTTGTAAACGTGCCGCGCCAGCCCCAGCTTTTTCAGCGTCCAGATGCCATACCAATTCGTGTCGATCTCGTACCATGCAATCCCGTGCTTCGCAGAAACCGGGTGCGCATGATGATTGTTGTGCCAGCCTTCGCCGAAGGTTATCAGGGCCACGAAAAAGTTATTGGTCGACAAATCCTTCGTCGCAAACCGTCGCGATCCCCACACATGCGTGACCGAATTTACCATCCAGGTCGAGTGCAGGCCAACCACCACGCGGGCAAACACGCCCCATAGCAGCCAAGGCAGTCCGCCAATCGCGTAGAGAATCACGCCGAGAATGACGTTGCTCGTCCAGTGGTATTTCGTCAGCCACACGTGAACTTCGTCCTTCGTCAGGTCGGGCACGTAGCGCCCCAGCGTTGTAGTGTCGTGGTGCATGGAGCGCCCGGTGAGGATCCAGCCCATGTGCGCCCACCATTTGCCGTCTATCGGCGAGTGCGGGTCGCCTTTTTCATCCGAAAACTGATGGTGAATCCGGTGTGTGGCTACCCAGAAGATCGGTCCACCCTCGAGAGCCAGCGTGGCGCACCAGGTCAGGAAATACTCCACCCACTTCGGAGTCTTATAGCCGCGATGCGTGAGCAGCCGGTGATACGCCATACCAATGCCCAGGCTCCCCGAAACCCACCACAGGAAACACGCCAGGAAAAATGCCTTCCAGGTAAAGAAAAACAGAGCGGCCACCGCGCCCACATGAAATAGCAACATGGCAATTCCGGTGCCCCAGTTGAAGCCGGCACGCTCCGAGCCATCTTTGCTCAGTCCGTCGTCACCAGCGATCCCTTGCATTTTCTCTCTAACGTCCTGGCTCATACTTTTTCTCTCTCTTAATTTCTTTCTCTTTATTTCCTAGGCGATGTGTTCACCAGACATCCGCCAATTGAACGATACAAGACTGTTGCACTCCACTTTGTAATACTTGTGTAAGACTGGCTGCGAGAATAGGTTACGGGCGTAATGTCACCTTCCCAATGAGCGAAGAACGCGTCGATGCCAGTTCATGCAGAGCCATTCGGGCGACGTATCAAACGTGATTCCGCACACGCCATCGCGTGATGTTGAGACTTCCCGCCGCACCCAAGCCGGTCGTAGAATTACGCTGTAATTCGCATTGCCCCCGTAAGCGGAGGTCGCCGTGTCAGGAAAGTCCGTCGCAAGAGAAGTCACTATCATTCTGGCCATATTCTTTGTTGTCTGCCTGCTCGCCGTGCAGTTCCCGGCGAGCGCCCAGGAAAAGACCAACCCCGTCAAACCATCGCCCGAGTCGATCGCCAAGGGAAAGAAGCTTTACAACATCGATTGCGCCATGTGCCACAACGAGAACGGCAATGGCAAGAACGATATGGACATGAAGAACGTCCCCGACCTCACCAGCCCCGAGGCGCAGAAAGCGACCGATGGCCAATGGTTCCAGATCATCCATGATGGCAAGGGAGACATGCCGTCCGAGGGTCCTCGCGTGAAAAATGAAGATGGCATTTGGAATCTGGTGAACTACTGCCGCACGCTTGGGAAGAAATAGCTGGTGTGGGGCGGACACTCCTGTCCGTGCAGCGACTGCAGCCGATCCTATTTGATCTCCGGTGGTAGGCCCGGGGTCATCTTGGCAAGCATTCCGTAGAACGCCGATGCCTGAATCCTATCTCCAATAAATTTGGCGCTCAGCCGGTCAGATCCCGAACAGTAAATTAGCGCGAGCGGTTCGGCGCCCGCACGCATTGGACGGCTACGCGAGAGACGGTACTCGAAACATGTGAGCTTCGCCCTACCGATCTGGAAGTCGCGCCGAGCTACTGCATCATCTCGATTTGATGGCCTAAGTTCGGGCTCGTCGAGCTCAGTAAACCCAACTCCCCAACTGGAAACTGGAAGGTCGCCAAAATGCAGATACCGTTTTACACCCAAACCCATGCCGCGCCATGCGATACCATTCACCCATGAGCCTTCAGTGAAGCTCGTGCGGCTGGAGACGATGATCCACGTCGGCGGAACGGTGACGTCGTATCTAAGCAGCCGACCCGCCTGTGGTCGTTGCATGTGCGTAAGGAGACCCCATACCTCCGGCAAAAAAAGGAACACCGCTAATACCATTAGCGAAGGAATCCACAGCGACCAACGAATTCCCCGCTCCCGCGACTTTCGCTCGCCAGCACTGATCCTTGCCTGGTGTTCAGCTAACCATCTGGACGATTCAAGTGCAACACTCCTCTTCCGGGCCTCCCTGTTACCGAAGAACAGCAGAACCGGCACCGTTAACAGAATTGCAATCTGGCAGAGTAGGGCAGCGGCCGAGAACAAAGCTGAACCTCCCGGATCAATGCCTCTGCCCTCCAAAAATTTCTCGAGCAGTCCCACCGGGAGCTCGATTAAGAGCACGAGAACGAGAAATCCGGGCACAGTAACGAAGTGAATCACCGCCCTCCGTCTCCAGTGATAGTGCCCATACAGAATCTGGGAAAACAGGAGAGCTAGACCGGGGATGGTTATGAATTGTGCAAAACCGATGATTGGAACTCGCAAGCTTGGATAGGCCGTCTCCACTGGGAGCAGATAGATTAATAGGAATAGCGTCTCAAATAACGTGTAGGAAGCAACCGCCGCGATGATGATGAAGGCTTTTCTCAATGTCGCCGAAATGTCTTACTAGAGGCGCTCGCGATCTACCGCGCTGAGCGACTGCCTCCATCTGATTTAGACACCGCTGTTCACGTTTTAAGCGGTGCCTTTTTACGCAGCCGCGCTCTTTACTTCTACCCCTGCCCACTTCTCCAGCAGAGTCAGCGTGGCGGCGTAATCCAGATCGCTCTGCCCTTCTTCCGCAGCCACGTCATACACTTCTTCCACCGCTTCAAGGCCCGGCAGCCGCACGCGCGCTTCCTTCGCAGCAGCCAGCGCCAGGCGAATGTCTTTCAACATCAACCGCAATGGAAAATTCGGCGAGAAGTCGCGCTTCATAATGAATGGAGCTTTATATTCCACCACTCCCGACCGCACCATAGACGCTTGCACCAGCGGCAGCAGCCGGTCCGTCTCCACGCCCAGTTTGGTGGCGAGCGTAAGCGCCTCCGCAAAGCCTTCATAGATCATCGCAATCTGCAGGTTCATCACCAGCTTCGTGGCCTGGCCCTTCGCCGTTCCGCCCATGTGGAATACCTGTTTCCCCATGGCATCAAACAGCGGCTGCAAACGCGCCAGCACGACCTCGTCGCCGCCAGCCATGAAAATCAGGCTCCCGTTTTCCGCAGCAATGTTCGAGCCAGTCACCGGCGCATCGACGTAATCGGCCCCGTGTGCTTTCACGCGCGCCGCAAATCGTTCCGTCGCCGAAGGGGAGATCGTGCTCGAGTCCACGACGATCATTCCCGCGGCCGTCATTTCCGCGGCCAACGCTGATTCCACGCCACCCGAGCCAAATAGCACCTCCTCCACCGCCTTCGTGTCAGAGACGCACATCCACACGACTTCTGCACCTTGCGCCGCTTCCGCAGGGGATGCCGCGCTACGCGCGCCCTCCACGTCTCTGCCCGCAGTGCGATTCCACACCGCGACTTCGTGTCCTGCCTTCACCAGGTTGGCGGCCATTGACCGGCCCATAATTCCTAATCCACAAAATGCGACGCGCATGAAATTTCTCCATTGAAATTGAATTTGGCCCGGCTCTTATCTCTTCCGCTCAAAACTTAACATTTCTGAATTAAATATGACCACCGAAGTAACGGTCAAGGAAAACGCCTTTGTCATAGACTGTAATTCGATACAGGAATATTCGCGCGTAGCGATGCATTGGAAAATCCTTCCCGAATCAATGCGTCCCGCGAGGCTTTTCCGGCATCGAAACAGGTAAACGAGGAGACACTCAGGCCAGCCGAGTGTGGAGGAACGCGCTGGCATAAGCAATGTTAAAGCCCTCATTAAAGAATCCTGCGCTTCGCAAACGGGCCGTACGCTTCACGAGTCTGGTGCGGCACTCCGCCGTCACCCCGCGCACCGGCAAAACTCACAAGCCGCTCCTGGTCAACAAAGGCGACATGGGTGTGACCTTTATCGGGCACTCCAGTTTTTTTCTCCAGATCGGCGGCTTGAACGTCGCCATCGACCCCAATTTTGCACGCTGGCTGTTCATACTGAAGCGACTTCGTCAGCCGGGGATGCACTTGCGCGACTTGCCGCCCATGGATGTCGTGCTGGTCACGCATGCGCATTTCGATCACCTGCATCGGCAGTCACTGCGCGCAATCGCGAGGCAAACGCGGCGAGAGACGGGCGCCGCTCCCGTTTTGATTGTTCCGCATCATGTTTTTGATCTCGTCTCCGATCTCGGCTTTCAAAAGGTGATCGAACTCGAGTGGTGGAACTCTCACCAACTCGGCCCGCTCGAAATTACACACGTACCGTCGCGTCATTGGGGCGCGCGCGTCATCAAAGATTCACACCGCGGGTACGGAGGGTATGTCCTGAGTGGAGGCAAACACTCTGTGTATCACGCCGGCGACACGGCATACTTCAACGGCTTCACAGAGATCGGCCACCGGTTGTCGCCCGAACTCGCCCTGCTTCCCATTGGAGCTTACGATCCTCCAACGTTCCGCAATGTGCACACCAGCCCCGCTGATGCCATCGAGGCCTTTCTCGATCTCAAATCGCGCTGGATGGTGCCCATGCACTACGGAACTTTCCGCCTTTCGCACGAGCCGGTCGACGAACCTCTTCGATTGCTGGACCGCGAAGCCCAGGCCGCAGGAGTCAAAGACAAGGTCATCGTCATGGAAGAAGGCATCACGCGGCTGTTTTAACGGTCGCATCCTGGTCGACAAATCCTCGAAAATTTCGGAGACATAACACGCGGGGCCGGGGCCGCAAACCCCGAAAAATGCACTCCGAAGTAACCTCCGAGGCTAATTCGCATCCAATTAAAGTGAGTACAGTGCGTGTTATACTGCGCTAATTAGGGGTGGACTCAGCTCCTTCCATTGCCCCGCAAAGGATTTCGAAACATGGCCGGTAGTCCCCGTCGCTCTCACCTGTTGATTGTCTTTGTCCTGGCGCTGTTCGGCCTGTTGGGCATGCTGTTCGCGCAGAAGATCACTCCGGCCGCAACGCCGAGTTCCGACTCCGACGTGCGCGACAGCCTCAAGGAATTCACGCAGGTGTATGAGACCATCGAGCAAAATTATGCCGACCCGGTGAACCCCGACAAGGCTATTTATAACGGCGCCATTCCGAGCATGCTGCATCAGCTCGATCCGCACTCCAATTTTTTCGATCCGAAATCCTACTCGGCTCTCCGCGAAGAACAACGCGGCAAATACTACGGCGTGGGCATGACCGTTGGTCCCCGCAATAATAAGGTCATTGTGATCGCGCCCTTTGTGGGTACTCCTGCTTATCGCGCGGGCATCCGGCCGGGCGACATTATCGCCGCCATCGATGGCAAGCCCACCGACAACATGACCACTTCCGATGTTGCCGACCTGCTTAAAGGTCCCAAGGGAACCACCGTCCGCATCACCATGCTGCGTGAAGGTTCCGATCATCCGCTTGAGTTCAGCGTGATTCGCGACGAAATCCCGCGCTACAGCGTCGATCTCCACTTCATGATCAAGCCGGGCATCGGCTACATGCACGTATCCGGCTTTCAGGAAACAACCGAGCATGAAGTCGCCTCTGCCCTCGACCAGATGGGCGATGTCAAGGGCCTCATTCTCGACCTCCGCCAAAATCCCGGAGGCTTATTGAGCGAAGGCGTAGGCGTGGCGGATAAATTCTTGAAGAAGGGTCAGCTCATCGTTTCGCACCATGGCCGTTCATCGCCGGAAAAGCGCTACGTTGCCACGCACGGCAACGGCGGCAAGGATTACCCCTTAGTGGTTCTCGTAGATCGAGGCACGGCATCGGCCGCGGAGATCGTTTCGGGCGCCATTCAGGATCATGACCGCGGCCTCATCGTCGGCGAAACCACCTTTGGTAAAGGCCTGGTGCAGACCGTTTATCCACTCGGCGAGAACACCGGCTTGGCGCTCACCACCGCCAAGTACTACACGCCCAGCGGACGCCTCATTCAGCGCGATTACTCGAACCTTTCTCTTTACGACTACTATTACAACCGCGAGAGCGAAGACAATAACGCTAATAAAGAAGTCAAGCTCACCGACGGCGGCCGCACCGTATACGGCGGCGGCGGCATCACGCCCGATGTCAAGCTGCCTCCTTATAAGAGCAACAAGTTCCAGGAGGATATCCTCCAGCACTACGCCATCTTTAACTTCGCCAAGAACTATGCGAATGCGCACAAGATCACGCAGAACTTCGAAGTTGACGACGTGATCCTCCTCGATTTCCGCAAGTTCCTTGACGAGGAGAAAGTTCCTTACACAGAAGGCGACTTTGTCGAAAACAACGATTGGGTACGCTCCAGCATCAAGAGCGAGATTTTCGTTGACGCTTTTGGCCAGGAAGAGGGTTTGAAAGTGCGCGCCGAAACCGATCCCGAGATAATCAAGGCTTTGGAGCTTTTGCCCCAGGCTCGGGCGCTCGTCGACAACGCGAAAAAATATATCGCTACGCGCAACGCCGCCGCGCCGGCATCGCGTTAGCGGCCTCTGATCCAAAACTTACATGATCCAAGCCGGCCCCTCGATCCCTGCGCTTGCGGTCGCAATTGTCGCGGGTGTTTCAGACTGGCGCACGCGACGGATTCCTAACTGGCTTACTGTTTCAGGCGCTGTCGCCGGCATCGCCATCAACGCGATCTTCTATCACTTGCCTGGTTTGAAGACCTCCCTGCTCGGCCTGGCTCTGGGCTTGGGTCTTCTATTCCCTTTTGTGCTTGTCCGCAGCCTTGGCGCAGGAGACTGGAAACTAGCCGGCTCTCTCGGCGCCTGTCTCGGCCCGCACCGGCTTTTGGCGGTGCTTATCGGGGCCATCCTGGTAGCGGGGGTCATGGCGCTCGCCCTCGTCATTTGGAAAGGAAGGCTGAAACAAACGCTCCGGAATCTGGCTCACCTGCTGGCGTCCATTTTCAGCCTGCGGATGCCCGGACCGGAGGTCTCGCTCGACAATCCCGAGTCCACCAAAGTCCCCTTCGGAGTCGCGATGGCTTTAGCTTGCGTCTTTTATCTTGCCGCAGCGTTCTTCGGGAAGATCAACCCGTAGTCCATGCCCGAATTCGCTATTTCTGGCCGGGGGCGCCGTTATTATAATGTTCAATCAGCCGCAACCAGGGCGAAGCCGATTGACGAAACTTCTCACACGATTCCGCAGCACCGAAGCCTCTGAGATCGCCGAGGCCGCGCTCGTGCTGCCGGTTGTGTTCCTGTTCCTGCTCGGCATCATCTGGTTCGGACGCGCCTTCAACATTTACTCAACCATCCAGCAGGCTGCCCAGCAGGGAGCGATTCTTGCGGCGCGCCCGGCATGCGCTACCTGCTCCGCTTATTCATGCGGTTCCGTAAGCACCAATTTTCCTTGCGACGCCACGGTCTACCAGGCAATAACCGCGGTTATGAAAGCGTCCAGCGTGACCCCATCTTCGATCACTGACAACCGTTCTTTCCCTGCAGGCACCTGCACCACTAACAATAGCGTCACCGTCTGCCGGGGCGTCCAGCTGAATTCCAGCCCATCGAATTCGCCTGCTATTACTCCCTGCGGTTCCTCGACCACTCCCTCTAACGTTTGCGGAGTGCTCGTAACGTTCCAGTATCCCTTTAGCTTTTCGCTGCCCTTTACATCGCTCAACTGGAGCACAATTACTCTGACCGCACAGGCGCAAAGCCGGATGGAGAACTAAGTGGCGACTCGATCAGCAGCGTGTCATGTTGAGCGAGGATGGAGCTTCAGGCAAGCGAAGCTCAGCCGCGCCGGGGTCCCCTTTATGCCCGCTTTTGGCGCAATGGGGTGGAGGAGTCGAAACACCCCTACCCACGCCACGAAGCTCGCATGGCGAAAAGATGATCTCAAGCGCATACTGGGCGAAACAGCAGGCTCCGCCATCCTCGAGTTTGCCGTCGCGCTGCCGCTGCTTGTGGTGTTTATCGTGGGTATTTACGACTTTGCTGGAGCATTTAACCAGAAACAAAAAATTGAGCAGGCCGCGCAGGAAGGGGCCATCGTCGCCGGAGCACAACCCACCACAGACCTGTTTTCTGACGGCACGTCTAACACTAATCCCCCTTCCCTGCTGCCAGTAGCCACCGCTGTCGTGAATTCCCTATACGCCAGCGGCGTCACCTCGGCAATTTGCACTCCCGGCACGGGCGGCGCGGGATCCGGCCTGACTTGGACCTATCACGTCAAGAACTGCTCCACCCTCTATCCCTCGGACGAGCTCAAGATTACCGTCAATCGCGGATGGGTTTGTTCTTCCGGTGCTCCCTGTGGCTCGGCTCCTCCTCCGGCAATTGGCACAACCGTGACGGTCAGTTTTCCCTATCATTGGCGGTTTAACAGCGTGATCCAGCTCTTATTTCCCAATGCCGATTACGCTGCTACCACTGCCCTGACCGAGGCCTCCACCGTCCACAACCAGATGTGAGGATTCATTTGCGACGCCATATTCAAATTTCCGGCGGGAAGAACGAGCAGGGTCTGATCATCACTCTGGTTGCAATTTTCATGCTCGGCGTTGTCGGAGCCATGGCCGCCCTCGCCATCGACATCACCTCGCTCTACACCGCCCGCAGTGAAGCGCAGTTGGCAGCCGACAGTGCCGCCCTTGCCGCCGCGCGCGTCCTTGCCAACTCCGGCATGACCTCCGACACCAATACCACGACCAACGTCAATCGCATGAACAATGCCGTTACGCTCGCCACCGCGGTCGCAACCCAGGTCGCGGCCAGCAATCCAGTGGGCGGACGCACCCTTAACCCAACTTCAGGCTCGCCCTGTTCGTCGGGTGAGATATGCGTGAACATCAATACTGCCCAGACAAACTTCATTGCCAATCCCACCGTCACTGTTACCGTGCAGCGCGCCGATCTCCCTACCTTCTTCGCGCGCATTTGGGGAACTACGAAGGTTGCCGTCAAAGCTACGGCAACGGCCGAGGCTTACAACCCTTCCAACCTTATCGGAGCTACCTCGCAGCCTCCAGTTGCTTCCATTTGCGTCAAGCCCATGTTGTTTCCAAACAGTCCCGATCCAAGTACCGGACTCGCTGGAAGCAATGTGTTTAATATAACGACCGGACAGATAACGGCGAAACCGACACTGCTTGGAAGTCAGGTTGATCTGTCGACCACGATAGGAACAGCAAATTATTGGCAGTACATTGCAGGAGACACCAGCACCAGTTTTCCCCCACCCGCCAGCCGTTCCGTCACATGCAGTCCCTCCGCCTCAAACTTTACAGGGGATCCCTATCAGTTAGCTGTGGCTGGCTGCGTTCAGACTCCCATTACTTGTAATTCGCAAGTCAATACGGGCCCCGGTTTTGCCACCGGCTTTCTTGCCACTGACACGGCGGCAGCTGCCAACTGCCTCACTCACGCTCAGAACGATAAGGGAGATAATGTTGACTTCGGCGCGCTCGGGGCCCCAGCATTTGAATTTCAGGCCGGCGGAGACAACCCGCTCGTCGTAAGTGGCACGCTTAATCAAGGGACAGATGTAACAGTCAGCGACTCCCTCGTAACGGTTCCGGTTTATTCCGGCGGGATTGCGTCCCCGCCAAGTCAGGTGACGCTCGTTGGCTTTGCGCAACTATTTCTGAACACTGGTGGCACACCTTCGGCCAACCCCGCCTTAGTAGAAGCCACCGTGATCAACCTGGTCGGCTGCGGCACAGCTACTAGCGGAACTCCCATTTACGGCAACGGCCCGTCTGCTGTCCCTGTGCGCTTGATCACTCCAGCGTCGAGTGGAAATTAGTCGGGTGGAAACTTGAGGCGCCTTGCGGGCGTGAGGAAGACCGAGCGCAGCGAGGCCGATGGGAGTCCGCAGCCGAAATCCAGCGAGTAGAAGGATCGCTCGAACGACCGCTTGCTCTGTTCAGGAACGGGCAATCTTGTCGTGTGATTGAATCCGCCGCTAAGCCGGACGAAAGCTAAGCACGGCGAAAGTTATTCTCCGGTGAGCCACTTCCACTGCGCTTCGTTCAGAGGCACCACACTCAGCCTCCCTTGCCGCACCAGCGGCGAATCGGCAAACAATCTGTGTGCCTTGATCTCCGCCAGCGTCTTCGGCGTCGCAATTTTCTTCCCTACTTTGATCTTGACCAGCGGCGTCTTCGCATCGGAGGCGTCCACCGAGACCACCGTCGCCGTCCCGACCGCGCTCTTCTCGTCGCCCGTGTGGTAAATCACTAATCGCTCGCCCGGCTTCATTTCGCGCAGATGCTTCACTGCCGCCGGATTCGTCACCCCGTCCCAGATCGTCGACTTTTCTTTTTCCAGGTCGGCAAACGAATACACCGTCGGTTCCGTCTTCAATAAATAGTCCATCGATTTCTCTCCGCAAACCAATCTTGCCCGCACCTCTGCAATCTAACCTCTGACCTCTAACCTCTCCTACGCCGTCCCCGTATTCGCCAGCGTTTCTACCGCCTCCCACGTCGTCGGAAACGTCACAAAGAAATCTTTCACCTTCGTGATTTCCATGATCTTGCACACGCGGGGCGTGACTCCGGTAAGCACCAGGGAGCGGCCCGACTTCTGATGCGAAACATATGCCGCCACCAGCGAGCCCAGCCCCACCGAATCAATATAAGGAACGTCCGACAGATCAAGGATCATGGTTTCCGCCTGCTCTTTGCGCACCGCCCGTTCAAACTCGGGAGTCGTTTCGATCGTGATCGGCCCCTTCAGCAGGAGAATCCGCTGGTCCTCGGCAACTCCGTCGTATCGCTCGACTGTCAGTGCGCGCATTCGTCCTCGCTACTTTCTACGACGACCGCCTAAGATACCCGCTTGTTTCCCTTGGCGCCCGGTTTGCACTCGTACTCCTTACCTCTTACCTCTGACCTCCTACCTTTCCCTCCGCCTTTCACTCCTACGGCTTCGGCTGGTCCGGCTTCGAATCGTCCGGCTTTTTCTGATCTGGCGCCGGCTTGTTCTGCACGCCATACGTCGAATACTGTCTGACCGGACGTTTCAACTTGATCGTGATCATCGTCTCCGCCTGGCTCACCTGGTAGTCTTCCCCAAACGTCTGGAAGCCGGGCATAATCACCTGCACGCGCAGCGGTCCGTATGGGATGCCATCGATTGCCGTCTTCCCATCCGGATCCGTCTTCAGTTCCAGCCCGCCCATCGCTTGCTTGCCTTTGCGCGTGACGGGATGCAGAATCACCGCAGCATTTTTCACTGGCTTTGCATCGCTGTCGCGCACCACCACAAAGCGCATGTTCGACATCGGCCCCTCGTCCTCATCCTGGGCCCAAGCATGGCCGCACACTCCCGTCGCAAAGGAGACGGCGGCAGCCAGTACAATCACTAATCTTTTCCGCGGAATTCTCATCAGCATAGCCACCCCCCCTTTTCCAGGAATGCGCGTGCTCTGCAAGCGTGGAATTATACCGGACGCGATGTCGCGCCCTTTCCCAGAGGCTACCGGAAAACAGCTGTCAGGGGAACGTGGACAAAAAAAATTACCCCAGCACGGTCTGTTTCACCATGTTGGGGTTCGGAGGGAGCGTGCCTTGTTTTGCAACGCTAGAGGATCACTGCTCTCAATGAAAATCGTTTCAATCCGGCTAGGCTGCGCACAGCGACTCCAGCGCCGCCTGGTTCCGGATCGTCAACGTCGCGCCGTGCAATTCCACAACGCCGCGCCGTTTAAAATCCCCAAGAATTCTCGTCACCGTCTCTCTCGACGATCCGATGAGCTGCGCCAGTTCTTCATGCGTCAGCGCCATCTTCATTTTTACGGCGCCACCGCTCATGCGCCCGTCCGCCGACCACTGCTTCAACAGTCGCGCCAGTTTCCCCGCTACCGAGTGGCATAGTCCAATCGACCGGATCACTTCATAGGCCGCCTGACAATCGTTGCTCAGATGTTGCGTGGCCCGCAAACAAGCGTCGCCGTGCATCTTCAGAAACCGCAGGAACTGATCGCGCGCGATGAATGCCAGTTGACTCGGCTGCAGCGTCTCCGCCGTCAATTCATAAGGCTCGCCGGTTACTGCTGACTGTAGTCCCAGCACTTCGCCGGGCTGGGCAATCTTCACGATCAGCGTTTTGCCTTCGCTGTTGGTGGTCATCATTTTTACGCGTCCCTGGCACACTACATAAACGCCGCGCACCGCTTGCCCTTCCATCATCACCACCGCGCCCTCGGGAAATGAACTCGTATGTTGAATCCGGTTCAGCTCCTCCATTGACGCCGCGCTCAGTCCGGTAAAGAAGCTGTTGTCTCCCACATTGACGTCGCGCATGTCGTCGATGATCGGTAAACCATACGGTGTGTTCGCCTTCGCCGCTCCTGCAAATCGAAAACCGGGTCCCCCTGCCATTCTCTCCATCGCCAAAGTCGCGCTTGCCATGAGTTCTTCCTTTCCGGCTCCTCTTTTTTAAACTGCACCCTCGCTTTGGTATAGGGCAACCCGTCTGCCAATCCTCTTACCTCACTCGCCACCTCGCTGCCTCCTACAGCATTCCCTGTAGAATCAGGTGGTTCCCTGACAATCTCGCCTCCCCCTCGTCCCGCGCCTTCTCCCCCACAGGCTTCAGGACTGGGTCTTTTGCCCACAAGGCTGAGTGATCTCAATCACTTTTTGGTGTGAGACATGAACCTTTTTTTGTGATTCTTCCCAATTTAGAATGGTTTAACGGACTCTGGCGACGAACGGATGCGAGGTGTAGTCGGCAGTCCTGACGAGATTCCGGCCAACCAGCGCTCTCCAATGCTCATCCCTTATCAATAGAAGCTTGCTCCTTGGTTGGTCATGGGGAGGTTTTCAACCATCATTGCCGCCATGTTGTTTTTCGCCGCGTCTTTCGCCACGATGGCCGGCGCATCGCAAAGGCCGGCTCCCGTTGAGATCAAGGTCGTCAGCGCCTCAAGCTATGCTTTCAAGGCTCCGCCCTTGTCTCCGCCCGACTGCAATTGGAAGGACATTTCGGCTTATTGCTACGATAGCGCCCGTGTCCTATGTCGAAAACACAATGGTCGTTCAGGAGCCGGGCGGCAAGCCGTTCGAGATCGGCTGCACCGTTTATGCGCCATGGTCGCGCTGCGCTACCCATCCCGTCAATCAGACCTTCCACGCTCGAATGGAGAAGCGCGGCCTCCAGGTTAGTTTTCAGGATGAAGACCACAAATGGCGCAAAGAGACCTATGATGTGCTGAAATCGAATCGTCAAACAACGAACTAAAACCAATATTGTAAATAAGATAGGCGACTATCCTTCCCCTCACAGCCGAGCATTGCGCCATCGCCACCCACAATTCCACAGCCTTGGACTTGACAATTACCCACTCATATTATAAATTAGCACTCATCAAGTCACAGTGCTAATACAGGCGTTGAGTGCTCAAACCAAGCATTCCAAACCCTAAAATTCTGAAAGGAGCAATAACCATGGCAACTAAGTTTACCCCCCTGCACGACCGCATCCTGGTCCGGCGCGTGGAAGAGGCTGATACCACCCGCGGCGGCATCATCATTCCGGATTCGGCGAAGGACAAACCGCAGGAAGGCGAAGTCATTTCCGTCGGCAAAGGCAAGATCAGCGAAGAAGGCAAGGTTCGTCCGCTCGACGTAAAGGACGGCGACCGCATCCTGTTCGGCAAATACTCCGGCACCGAAATCAAGCTGGACGGCGAAGATTTCATCATCATGCGCGAGGAAGAAGTCCTCGGCATCATTACCGGCGCGGCGAAGCCCCAAACCGTCGGCTCGAAGAAGTAGCTTTCAGCCGTCTGCCATCAGCCGTCAGTAAGAAAATGTTTTGGCGGCGAGCGGCAGTGACGAAGAAAGCGTTCCAGGGTACGGCGAGTTGGCGGCCGGCAAACAGCCAGCGTCATGAGCTTCAACTGATAGCTGACGGCTGATGGCTGACAGCTAATTCAGAAAACATTCCGCAGGCCAGTCCTGCAATCGAACTTTAGGAGATAAAGAATATGGCAAAGCAAATCATTCACGGAGAAGAGTCCCGTCAGGCCATTCTCCGCGGCGTCAACATTCTCGCTGACGCTGTGAAGGTCACTCTCGGCCCCAAAGGCCGCAACGTGGTTATCGAAAAGAAATTCGGTTCGCCGACCATTACCAAAGACGGCGTCACCGTAGCCAAAGAAATCGATCTGAAAGATGCGCAGGAAAACACCGGCGCGCAGATGGTTCGCGAGGTTGCTTCGAAGACCAGCGACATCGCCGGCGATGGCACCACCACCGCCACCGTTCTGGCGCAGGCCATCTTCCGCGAAGGCGTCAAGACCGTTGCTGCCGGCGCCAATCCAATGGCCCTGAAGCGCGGTATTGAGAAGGCCGTCACCGTCATCTGCGGCAAGCTCGATAAGGAAGGCAATCGCGAGAAGGGTGAACTCGATAAGTTCTCCAAGCCCGTCACCGGCGACATGATCGCCCAGGTCGGCACCATCTCCGCCAACAACGACGAGACCATCGGCAAGATCATCGCCGAGGCCATGAAGAAGGTTGGCAAGGATGGCGTCATCACCGTTGAAGAAGCGAAGACCCTCGAGACTCAGCTCGACGTCGTCGAAGGCATGCAGTTCGACCGCGGCTATCTCTCGCCCTACTTCGTCACTGACCCGGAGCGCATGGAAGCGGCTCTGGAAAACTGCTACATCCTCATCCACGAAAAGAAAATCTCCAGCATGAAGGACCTGCTCCCGCTACTCGAGCAGATCGCCAAGGGCGGCAAACCACTGCTCATCATTGCTGAGGATGTGGAAGGGGAAGCGCTGGCGACTCTGGTTGTCAATAAGCTGCGCGGCACGCTTCAGGTCTGCGCCGTCAAGGCGCCGGGCTTCGGCGACCGCCGCAAAGCCATGCTGCAGGACATCGCTATTCTGACCGGCGGCAAGGCCATCACCGAAGATCTCGGCATCAAGCTGGAGAACGTGCAGGTCGGCGATCTCGGCTCCGCCAAGAAGATCACCATCGACAAGGACAACACGACCATTGTCGAAGGGAAAGGCAAGCACCCGGAGATCGAAGGCCGCGTGAAGGAGATTCGCAGCCAGATCGACAAGACCACTTCGGACTACGATCGCGAGAAGTTGCAAGAGCGTCTTGCGAAGCTGGTCGGTGGCGTGGCCGTCATTAAAGTCGGCGCCGCAACCGAAACCGAGATGAAGGAAAAGAAAGCCCGCGTCGAAGATGCAATGCACGCCACACGCGCTGCCGTCGAGGAAGGTATTGTCCCCGGCGGAGGCGTCGCGCTGACGCGTTGCGTTCCGGCGCTCGAAAAACTGAAGCTGGAAGGTGACGAGCAGATCGGTGTAAACATCGTGAAACGGGCCATTACAGAGCCTTTGCGCATGATCGCCGAAAACGCTGGCGAAGAAGGCGCGGTTGTTCACGGCAAGGTTGTCGACGCAAAAGACGCCAACTACGGCTACAACGCCCTGACCGGCGATTACGAAGATCTGGTCAAGGCCGGCGTGCTCGACCCGACCAAGGTCGTCCGCACCGCGCTGCAGAATGCCGGCTCCATCGCCAGCCTGATGCTGACCACCGAAGCCCTGATCTCGGAGATTCCGGAAAAGAAGGAAGCTCCGATGGGCGGCGGCGGCCACGGCGGCGGCATGGAAGGCATGTATTAGAAACAGTTGTCAGTTGTCAGTTCTCAGTTGTCAGTTGTCAGTTAGATCAAAGGCCTCGCTTGCAAGAGCGGGGCTTTTTATTTTGGTGAGTGCATTTTGATGGAGAACGTTATGCGGTTTTGGTCGGAAATTTGTATGCGCTGACGAATGCAAATGAGACCGCAAAGCGGCCCAACGGAAGGCGAACACACGACGAAAGTCGCACATTAAATCGGACGCAAAAAATGACCGAAAATAAAGTTAAAAACCGTGGCGGATTCCCCCTCCGAATATGCTATGGGGCGCGCGGGGGAGATGCCGGCTCCCAGCCATGAGTTTCGAGCCCTCGCCCGCTCTAGAGAACTGGGGAACGTTCCGTCTTCCCCGTATTTCTCCCGTATTTCTCGCCCTATCGCTTCGTGGTGGTCGGTTACGTTGTAATGCCCGAGCATATCCACTTACTGATCACCGAACCGGAGGTCGGAACTCCATCCACAGTCATGCAGGTATTGAAGCAACGTACGGCTCGCGCCTTGTCGCCGAAAAGAAAACGGCGTGATCCGCGCCAGAACGAACTGTTTGGGGAGACTCCGGAACGCGCGTCCTTTTGGCGGGGCCGATTCTATGATTTCAATGTTTGGACAAAAAAGAAGCGGCTGGAGAAACTCCGCTACATGCACCGGAATCCGGTGAAGCGGGGGTTGGTGGCGAAACCTGAAGATTGGCGCTGGAGCAGTTATCGTTTCTATTTCCTCGGTGAGCGGGGGCTGGTACTTGTGAATGAAGGCTGGACGAAGATCTCGTTTGCGGCGCGAACGAGGTAAGAGCAAAAGCCTACAGTGCCGACAGTGTGGTACCCACCCTTCGCCAAAAAACCGGCGAAGGATGGGGCACCCTCAGTTGCTGAGACGCATGCAAAAACTAAGGGCTGCCGAAGGCTGGGCCACCCGCCAAATGCGCTTCTGTCCGATATTCATGACCGAATGCCGGTGATTCTCAAGGGTGAAGACCATGAGCGGTGGCTCGATCCGGGATTCAAACAAGTCGATGACATCCTCGATTTGCTCAAACCGTATCAGGCGGATTCCATGCGCCGCTACCGCGTGAATCCCCGAGTCAACTCGGCACAGAACGATGACCCAGCTTGTGCCGCGGAATATGTTCCGGAGATGTTGTTCTAGAGAGTACCCAGTAAGAAGCTTCCAACTCGCCAACCAGCCGAGACGGCTCGATCAGTGAATACAGGCGCGTTTGTTGTTCTGTGTCAGCCCCTTCAACTCGACAACTTTTGCAGAATGCGGTCATCACCGAATTCTGCGACGTGTTCCACGCCGATTTTCTTCAGGTAGGCGCCAAGCGATTGGCGTTCATGGCTCGTCGTGATGATGATCTGGCAGTTCTTCTCGCCCAACACATAAAGCAGCATCTCGCGAAACGCGTTCTCCTCAACAGATTGCTGCTGCGGTTCATCGAATATGAGCAATCCCGGATGATTGCCAGTGGCCTGCGTGCCCACTTCGAGAAGCCCGATAAGATATGCCCAGTGCAGCCTAATCAGGTCGCTAGCGGATACGTCAGCTTTGAGATTCAGATTTTCCGCTTGGGGCTCGTATGTGTCGAGCGAAATTTTTACCTCAGCAACGGCGAGACTGCCCATCTTGTACCGCGTGAGCTGTTGTTGGAACGAGTCCTGCCAAGTAGAAATCTTCTTTTGATCTCGTTCCGATAGCGCGCCCTTGGGCAGCTTTTTAAGCCGTTCCTGGACATCTAGCCATTCACTTGCGAGTTGGGCAAGCTCCGCCATGTGTTCCTCGAAGACCTGCTGCTGAGTTTCCACGCGCCCGATTCTCTCTTGCAGCCGTATACGCTCGGAAATCGACTCGATGGATGGGGAACTGGAGGCCGAAACCAGCGTTTCGCGGATGTCGCGTATGCGCTCTCGCAATCTCATGACCTCCGCACGCTGCGCACGTAGATCTTTCTGCGCGATTTCGATGGAGTGTATCGCGTTGCTGTGGACCGCAGTGAAAAGCTGAATCTGCTCTTCGTAGAAACTGACATTCTGGTCCACCGTCATGGGGACGGCTTTATTGCCCGTATCAAGTAGTGAGTCCGCTAGATCTTGATGGCATGTCGGGCAATGGCCGTTAATGACATCCGGCTGATCATTTGACCCGAGCTTGCGAACTTTTCGCAGATCTTTGTACTTCCGGAGATCATCATTGATACTGTCGATCCTCTGATGCAAGGATTCTGCTTCGGTCGTCTCGGTTTCGAATTTATCGTAGAGTAGGGCTACATTACGCTCCTGGGCCGCGAGTTTCTCCTCAAGCTCGGCAAGTTCGATGCGAATCTTAGGCTCGGCATTGACCGTCGAGGGAACCTCGACGGTTTGCAGCTCGGCAAGCCGGACTCTGAGACTATTTAGGTTATCCGCAATGGGCACCCATTTCGAGGATTGCATTACGGATAGGGTCGGCGGCACTTCCGGAGGCCAGGATGCAATGGGTTCAACAGGAACGCCCCGGACATTCCCGACCACCGCGGAAGCGGATTTCTCGGTCTGTGACCGCGTGCTCGACCATTCCCTCCTCAGGCGCTTGATCTCTTCCTGTACGGCCGTACGTTCGAGTGCATTGGCATAGGCATCAAGTCCGAGTAGGAATTCAACCGTTCTGCGGCCTACATCGCGAATCCCTAACCATGTGGGATAACGTGCTGGGAGTCGTCCCCATCCTAGCTTTTGCTCCACATAGAGCAGTGGGAAAATGGTCTCCAAATACAGCGGGCAGTCAGGCTCGTCATAACGCGGCGCAAGTGGCAAGTCCCAGCCGATAAAATCTTTGAGTCTTCGGTGGAACCCCAGTTCACTGCTTGCGGCGCCACCCTCCCGCACGAAATAATCCCTCGCAGTGCTCAGGGCTTCCTTCTTGGTAAGCGCTCGGCCTTCGTAGACCGTCATTAAGTGCCGGTGGCGGTCGCCTGCGATGGCCCGCTGGACAGTAAGGAACTCGTGTTTTCCGTTCTCAATCTCGATCGAGACCATAGAGTCAATGACCTTCGCATTCGTCTTTTTGGCATTGACCAGAAACTCCAAGTACTCCGTCAAGGCATGAGCCAAGGGGATGGCGTGCGACGGCCCTTGCATGCCCTCCATCCCGAGGGCGTACATAATCGACTGAACCACCTGCGACTTACCGGCGTAGTTTTCCGCGCGAATGATGTTTAGGCCGTCTTCGAAATTCTGCCTGGTTCCAAACACGCCTTGGTCGGTGTTGATGTTTATGAACAAATGCCGAATGCGCAGCATCGTCATATGTTCCTGACCGTGATCATTTCTGTTGCCACAGGCTCTGTGATACTTTTCCCGATACGTTTCAAGAAATCACGTTCCTCCTGCATCACCGCTTCATCCTTTAGAATTTCCGTGACCCATCGCTTGCCCTTAGCCGTTATCTGAAGCCGGTCGCCGCCGACCCACTCTATAAGCTTTTCGCCAACTGCGAGATTGATGGCCCTTCCGAGCGCGGGTTCAAACCGGAACTGAAAACTGAAAAGCGGTTGCTGATGCTCACGCACCTGCTCGAATTCGGCCCGATTCTTGGACGAACGAAGCGCCCAGTTCAGAATGTGCAAGCGCCTGAGTGAACTCTTGCCACCGTGGGAACTGAGATGGAGGATGAGCAACACCGCGCCTATTTTCCAATCAGGTCGAAGCTCCGCTGCGATGGCCATCGGTCTACGCGTAAACCGAAATGATTGGCTTTCGCCGACTGTTAGACTTTTCTCTTCGTCCATTACTCAAACTCCAGCGGGCACCGCAAGAGCCAATCCGATACCGCTTCCCGTGCCAGAATATCCGCCGCCCGCGGACTAATACCGGACACGCTCCGCAATTGCGATTTGTATGCAGAGAGGGTGGAATTGAAAAACTGCCCAGGAACTGAGGTGTTTGTGACACACTCCGCTTCAAGCTCGCCTTCGCGATCCGTCTTGCGGCGGATAACATCTTCGTAGACTTCGGGCAGCTCCAATTCCAGTTTGCCCAAAACAACTTGGCCGTCGATATAATTCTTGACCATCCGCTTCAGAAAGTTCCCACGCATGCTGATGGACTTCCCCTGCGCGATGACGCTCGTCTTACGCGTGAGATTCTCGACCATCTGTAGGCTCTTGTTATCGTCCAACCACATTGCCACGTTCGCCACGCTTTCTGGCAGATCCTTCACGTCGAACTGATAGAGGTCCTGTTTCGCGAGCATTTGGGTCTCGATCAAAAATTCCTCGCCCGTAATGACAGCGATACGAAAATCCTCTGTTACATGCTGTGGTTTGCGTTGCCGTACCTCCTGCTCCTTCTTGCGCGCGTGCATGAGGAGGTCCTTGTTGTTCCAAAACGGTAACACCAAGTTCCAAATGCCGATTCGGATGTCACCAAGGATCTTCAAGAGTTCTGACTCTTTCTTCAGCAGTTTCCCGATGTCGGTGGTCATCTTGTTCTTTTGGTGTTCCAGCAGGACGCCGAAATCGGTCCAGTTCTGACATGCGTAGCATTGATAAGCCGTGCCATCCGTCGCATAGCCTTCAAGCCCGCAGTCGCCTTTGATGTCAGCCGGGATGTGCTGGTAGCAGCCGACGGGTTGTGCATACCGCACCTTCAGCACCTTCTGAATGTGCTTTTCCCAATCGTTCGGATCCCACGGCTTGGCATCACCTGGCATATTAGATACCGGCCCCCTGTCAAAATCGTGCAGGGCACAAACATGTTACCCAGTAAACGAATAACCAGAGAAGCTATCATGTTTCCTAGTGGCCTGTCGCAGTGAATTCGTTAGCACGTAGGCGACGAGAAGGATCAGAGTATTTCCACTGGACGGGTCGAGCGTGGGTGGAATAGGCGTTGATGTAGCGACGGAGTTTACGAGCCAGGTCGGGGACGGAAGTGAAAATGCCGCGAGCGATGACCTCGCGCTCGATCTTGGCGAACCAGATCTCAACTTGGTTGAGCCAGGAGGAATACGTAGGGGTAAAGTGAAACTGCACGCGGGGATGTCGTTGGAGGAAGTCTCGAACCAGTTGTGTTTTATGAGCGGAGAGGTTGTCGAGGATGATATGAATCTGTTGTCGCGGCGGGCACAAGGAGACCACTTCTTCCAAGAAAGCCACGAAGTCACGGCTCGTGTGGCGGGCTGCGGTTTTCCCGTGCACCCGGCCGGTCTTGGTGTCCAGCGCGGCGTACAGCGAAAGGGTTCCATGGCGGTAGTACTCGAAGCCGTGCCGCTCGGCACGTCCGGGCGAAAGCGGCAGAACGGGATCGAGCCGATCCAGAGCCTGAATCGCGGTCTTTTCATCGACGCACAAGACGGCGGCATGCTGCGGAGGCCGCAAATACAAGCCGATAATGTCGGCGGCTTTGCCTTCGAAGTCGGGATCATCACTGGCCATATAACGCTCCAGGCGATGGGGCTTCAGGCCGGCTTCTTTCCAGACCCGATACACTGCATCCTTGCTGATTCCCAGCGCTGCCGCCAATTTGCGGCAACTCCAATGGGTGGAACCGTCGCGGGGTTTCTTGCGGGTGGCGGACAGAATCCGGGCGCGCAAAGCGGGCGTCAGCACCGTGGCCGGCTGGCCGGGGTGATAGGTATCGAGCCCGTCGACCCCGGACTGAAGGAAGCGCTGCTTCCAGCGAACGATGGTAGGCGCTGTCGTTTGCAACTGCCGCTTGATCGCGCTGAACGACGCGCCTTGAGCCAGCCTCAGGATGAGCTTGGCGCGAAAGACGTAGCCCGCAGGCAAGGAACGCGATTGAGCAATGCTGTTGAGTTCAGAACATTGGTCGGTGGTGAGGGTGATTTCGCTGCCTGTCGCCATACCAACTTAGAAGCATAACAATCGGTAATGGTTACTTCGCGACAAGCCACTAGTCTGGGCGAGGCTGGGCGACCTTACTCCCAGGGCAATGCGGGAAGGCGGTTGAGCGCCTTTACGTATCGATCGAGATCGAACGTCCGCTCCGATTTCAGAATCTCAAACATATCGCTCGCCACTACACACGCGATCAGCCGCCTCGCTTCCTGGTCCGATATCCCTGCTGCCAATAGTCGTTTGTAGGTCGCTCCGGTTTCCGGTGGGTCTCCGCTCCTGAGTTGGTTATCGACAACCTCAAGCACGGAATCTCTTAGTATCTGGTTCGGCTTCATATCCGGTGAATTTATCACAAAGCTGCCGCATGCACGGGGTTATCAAATGCACGGGGAGAATTCCCTGATGCGTGCGTGGCGTGGTGGAAAGTGTAGGGGTTGCAGGCTCCCTCGACTTCGCCCACTCGCTTTGCTCGGGGATTTCGGCGCGCGGCTCAGACGCCGCGCAGGCACCTCAACTTCGACTTGCCGTCGCGTAAGCTCAGGCGGCGCTCAGGATGACAGATTAAGAAGAATTGAAAATAATGTGTGGCGCATGTCGGCGGCAGGAACGGCAAGAATCGCGGCTGGGCAAAAAGACCGCATGGGCTTTCAGGATGCGTTCGAGTGTCAATGGTCGACTGAGATCGCCTAGCCAGTGTTCAGATGGCGCCACAATCGCGGCTTGTAGCTTGACAGTGGACGGAGAAAGAGAATACTGTACACCGTCACGAAGAGTTCGATTTATTGCTAAGGGCCCGGCGAGTTGGGTCTGTTCTCGCCCAAAGAAACCAATAAGGAGCAAAATCATGAAGCGGTCCGTTTCCCAGTCTGCGCTGCTATTTGTGATTGCCATTGCAACTTTGGCAACTTCCTCTTTTTTGCACGCCTCACCTCTGAGCCTATCGTGCGCAAGTGGAATCGCAGAGGTTGGCGTTGCATACAACTCGGCTTTAGCCGCCAGCGGTGGATTTGCTCCATACGCATTTTTCATTTCCCACGGCGCGCTGCCTCCGGGCCTGAGTTTGGATTCTTCTACCGGCAATATCACGGGCACGCCGAGCACGGCCGGCAGCTTCAACTATCAAGCGCAGGTTTTTGATTCCGGCGAGGACGAGGCCACAGCCCGCTGTTCGATGAGGGTGGTCCACCATGTATCAATCGACTGCCCGAAGAACAATAAGGGTGCAGTTGGAGTACCGTTCAGTGAGACATTTGCGACTTATCCCGGTGTCCCGCCGTATACCTACGCACTCGTCGGCGGTTCTCTGCCACCCGGTCTAACGCTCAACACCAGCACGGGTCAGGTCAGTGGCACTCCCACGACTTCTGGGCAATTCGTTTTCGAGGTGGAGGTAACCGATTCTCTGGGTGGGACATTTACCTTAAAGTGCTCGATCAAGATCACTAACGCCCCGCCGCCGACGTTAACGTGTCCATCGGGCACAGCCCAGGTTGGCGTCGCTTACAGTTCGGCGCTCGCCGCTACTGGTGGCGTACCCCCCTACACGTTCTCGATCATTACCGGCTCGCTGCCTCCAGGCTTGGTGTTGAATCCGTCCACGGGCGCAATCAGCGGCACTCCGACCACTTACGGCACCTACACCTTCACTGCCGAGGTCGTCGATTCCAGAAACAACTCGGCTGGCACTACCTCGGCGTCCTGCACTATCGTCGTGTCCCCGCCGCAATTGTCAATGACCTGCGGAACGAACGCTCTTGGCGAAGTGGGCGTAGCGTTTGACAGCGGCCCGATGAACGTGACGGGCGGAGCGCCGCCTTATACCTTCTCGATCGTCGGGACATTGCCGACCGGCCTATCCCTGAACACGTCGACGGGCGAAGTTACTGGTACACCGACGACCGCTGGCACGTTCCAGGTAAAGGTGACGGACTCACAGGGCAACACGGCCACGAACTGCACGATCACAATCAAGGGACCGCTGCAGGTAGTTTGCGGGCAAAACAACATTGGCGAAGTGGGCGTGGCCTTCGACAGCGGACCGATGACGGTGACGGGCGGATTAGCGCCCTACACCTTCTCCATCGTCGGGACATTGCCGACCGGGCTGACCTTGAACACATCGACCGGCGACGTCTCGGGTACACCAACGACTGCGGGCTCGTTCCAAATCAAGGTGACCGACTCGCTCGGCAATTCCAGCTTGAATTGCACAATCACCATCAATGGACCGCTGCAGATCACGTGCGGTATGAGCAACATTGGCGAAGTCGGCGTAGCCTTTGACAGCGGTCCGATGAACGTGACAGGCGGAGTAGCGCCCTATACGTTCTCGATCGTTGGCACACTGCCGGCGGGCCTAACCCTGAACACCTCGACCGGCGATGTCTCCGGTACGCCAACCGCTGCCGGCTCGTTCCAGATTGAGGTAACAGACTCGCTCGGCAATACGAGCACGAACTGCACGATCACAATCTATGGACCGCTGCAGGTCACGTGCGGCAAGAACAACATTGGCGAAGTAGGCGTGGCCTTCGACAGTGGGCCGATGAACGTGTCAGGCGGAGTGCCTCCGTATACGTTCTCGATTGTTGGGACGCTGCCGCCCGGCCTGACTCTCAACACATCAACCGGCGAAATCTCCGGCACGCCAACGGCGGCGGGCACCTTCCAAATCGAGGTGACTGACTCGCTCGGCAATTCCAGCACCACCTGCTCGATCACGATCTATGGACCGCTGCAGATCACGTGCGGGAAGAACGACATCGGCGAAGTTGGCGTGGCCTTTGACAGCGGACCGATGACGGTGACGGGCGGAGCACCGCCATACACCTTCTCCATCGTGGGCACGCTGCCAACCGGCCTCACCCTGAACACGTCAACCGGCGAAATCAGCGGTACGCCGACAACTGCGGGAACATTCTCGATCGAGGTAACGGACTCGCTCGGCAATTCCAGCACCACCTGCTCGATCACGATCAACGGGCCGTTGCAAGTGGTGTGCGGCGCGAACAACGTCGGCACAACGGGAGTGGCCTTTGACAGCGGACCGATGACGGTGACGGGCGGAGCGCCGCCTTACACGTTCTCGATCGTAGGCACGCTGCCAACCGGACTGACGCTGAACACATCGACCGGTGATGTATCCGGTACGCCAACGAGCACCGGCACGTTCCAGATTGAGGTCACCGACTCGCTCGGCAATACAAGCACGAACTGCACGATCACCATCAGTGCACCGTCGTGTGCGGCCGGCGCTCCAGGACTCAACCTGGGCACCGACAGCAGCTATATCTTCATCGACACCGGAGCCACCCATCTCGGTTGGAATGCTTACCAACTCGACGGGAACGTCCTTTTCGGCCAGGGCCTGACGGTCCAGTTGTCTGGCGGAAACGATGGAGGGTTGGGCGCAGGTTATTCGGTGTATCTCGACCCGACGGTCAACATCAGTGGAAAACTGCAAAATCCACTTACGTTTGTTAGCGTTCCTACGAGCCTGACGGCAGCTGCGGCGGCCACTGCGCAGAGCGTTTCCAACTACGCAGCAGGGCTCACCGCCACTCAGACGTTCAGCTCGATTAATAACAAACTGACCATCAATGGCAACGGCGGCTTGAACGTCATCGATGTGGGGAACATACAAAACACCAACCTCACCATCAATGGATCCGCCACGGATTACTTCGTGTTTAACGTCTCTGGCGGGATTCAAACCAACCGGGTGATGACGTTGACGGGCGGAGTAACAGCCTCTCACATTCTGTGGAATCTGACGGGCACGGGAACGGTACTGCAGACTTCGGGCGGCGACGTCCTGGTCGGCACCTTCCTTGCCACCGATGGCGGGGCGTTCCAGTTCTCGGAACTCCAGCTCAACGGGGAGTTGATTATCACGGATGGGAATGTCCAGTTGGTATCGGGTAACCATACGTTGACCCAATCTGGATTCGGGTGCAATTAGCCGCTGATGTCCGGCACCAAGGTCACCGACCCGTGCCGGTAAGGAACTTCTGACTCAGCACTCTCGACGCCCCGCGCAAGCGGGGCGTCTTTTGTACGGTCGAGTAGCTCTTCATGATGGCGGTGAAGGGATAGCAAAGAGCAAGGGCGTCGTCGAGGCGGAGTCTGAAGAAAGCGTGGAGCAAACGTAAAAGTCAATTTTGGGACCTTCGCGCGTCAATCAATGCTACTTGTGTGTCTTCGCCTTTTTTCTGGGCACCGTTTGGGGAAGAAGAGTCGGCGATTCTGGCGTCGGCGGCAACGGAAACAAGGGTCTCTGCTCCTGCAAAGTGGACTTTGTCGGCTGCCGCTCGTCGGAAGATCAGTTTGGCTCAAAAAGCGAGGTGGGCAAAAGCGAAAGGTCACACACCGAAAACCAAGCACGTTATCTTAGGATCTAGCGATGAAATACATTCTGCCTCTGGCCATCGTATTCCTCTGCCTCGCACCCTTGCTGAGCGCGTCTGATACTCCTGATCGCCAAGAAGCAATCCAACGCATTACGCAGGCGGTCTCTAAGACAAATATCTTTGAGCTCCCCTCTTTCTTGATGAAGGCAGATGTTCATATCGACAACAATGGAAAGCCATTGGACGGGCATTACCAGCTGATGTGGAACGGACCTGATCAGTGGCGAGAACAGATTACTTTTCCCGGCTACGATGAAGTTCAAATCGGGGGCAAAGGAACGGTTTGGATAAGCAGGACAACAGATTTTCTTCCTTTCGCCATTTCCAACTTGCATGCTGCCCTGGGATTTGGGTTCATAAATCCTACTGGCGGCTTTGGGGATCTGGCTTCCTATGATCAAATGCGTGTCACGACGCAAGACACAATCAAGAAAGCTCGTTCTCATAAGGTGCATGACGAAAATCTGTATTGTTTCGAGATCGTGAGTGGGGAAGGCGGCCAAAGGGAAATCTGCCTGAACGAAGCCAGCGGCACTTTGATACGACAGGACCCATACGAGGACGGCAACTTTCAGGCGGCAGGCGGAAAATTATTCCCGCGGTTTCTAAGCTACAAACTGGACAATAAAGTTGTAGCCAGGGTTAATATCACTGATCTTGTAACTTCGGCGACATTCGCGCCAGGTTCCTTCGATCCGCCGTCGTCGGGCGCGTCACCCCAACCGGGCTGCATGAACCCGTTACCAGCCAGAATCGTGAAAAAGATTCCTCCGCATTATCCGGAGGCCGCCCGACAAAATCGTGTACAGGGCATGGTAGGGGTGGATGTGAGCATCGGCACAGATGGAGTCCCAACCATTAATAAAGTTGTTCACAGCCCAGACTCAAACCTTGAAGCAGCCACCTTGACGGCCATCAGAGACTGGCGATACGACCCGGCAATGTGTGGCGGCAAACCCGTAAAAGTAGAAACAGTCCTCACAGTCGACTACTCGCTAAGACCATAGCCAAACTGCGAACGCTGACGCTGCGAGTGACTCTACCTTTCCACCGCCATCGCCACCGCGTTCCCTCCGCCCAGGCACAGCGCCGCAATCCCGCGATGCACATCGCGGCGGATCATCTCGTAGATCAGCGGTAAAATCTCTCGGTGTTCATAACGGGGGTTAGAGGTTATTTCGCTAGCGGGCAGAAGAAGAATTGCGGCGGCTGCACGTGCGCGAAGGGCGAACATAAGGGCGGCGAAGAAGGCGGCGTAGTTGAAGAGCATAGTTGAAGATGACGTTTTGAAGAGTCTGCTGCGAGGCATGCGGCAGGCTTCTATCTGTCAACTTTTACTCGATTTCCGCAGTGATCTAACTGACCCCCCCAGCGGGTCCGAACTTGAGTGGGAATTTCATCCTCAGTTACATGCTCCCAGCACCAGTCTCTTGGTGGAATGGCGACAACCATTCTGCCGCCCTTCTTCTGCCAAATCGATATTGCGAGAACTTCGCCGCCTGCTTCTTGCCTTGGCAGGTTGCGTCCTGCGATGGGGTGTACGACCTGTGCCATTATGCGGGCTTTACTCGAATACCGCTGCCCCTCAACATCAGAAGATCGCGACGGTAAACTGCGTGCCCTGATAGTTGCCACTGTCGGTGTAGGTTGACACCTGAAGGATCGAATTTTTTCCTAAAGCCCCCGTATCGGCAAAGGCGTTTGCGATGATGGCTCCGTTATCGCCGCCGGTAAAGTAACCTTCTGCGCTGACGCTCCAGAAACGGTCGTCCACTTCAAAACCAAAATCGATGTTGAACACCGCGTACTGCTGCTCAAGCAGGTTAAATCCACAAGGGGGCGTGCTAGCGGAGCTGCCGGGGAGTGTGGAGTTGAAACAGCGGAGGATCTTATAGGGCGCGGAATCGCCGTTGACAGTGACCAAGGCCTTGACCCAGCCGCCGCTACCACGGTCCTGTTGAGCGTTGCCTGTGGCGGAAAAGGACCATCCCTCGCCATTCAAGGTCTTGCCCGTCACTCCGATGCCGGAAGATCCTGTGGTTTCGCCAATCACCCCGACGCCCGATGCGCCCGAAGCGAGGCCGAAGACCCCGCGTCCGCTGTCGGAAGCGGATTGCCCAATTACCCCAAAGGTGAAGCCGGCAGCGCCTGTGGCGGTAGCCGAACCCTCAACGGCCGCAATCGAGTTGCCCGTCCCAGTCATGGTGCTGTTGACGCCGCCAGTCGACGCAACGGTGGTAACGGTGGAGGCGCCGACATTGCCATTGGCACTTACGTTGCCGCCGGCACTAACGTTGCCGCTGGCGGCGACATTGCCGCCTGAGCTCATCGAGCCCGTCGCCGACGCGCTCCCGGCGATCTTCACGGCCGTGCCGCTCTGGCTCACGATCGAGTCCTTAACAGCGGCACTGCCGCCATTGCTGGAGAAAAGCGGAACAAAACCGGTTTTGCAAGCTGTGCTTGAGGAGCAAACGATGGTGTTCGCCAGAGCCGGCTGCGGTGCTGCCGGATCCGATCCTGTCCCAGCAACGGGAGCCGCCATGAAGGCGGACGCCGGTTTGCCTCCAAGCGTCTCGGCGTCGGCTGCTTTCAGCGCGTAGGGTACGCTGAGCAGCAACACCCGCGGTTGTTCTGCATCAGCGTTGATCCGCACGCCGAGCCAGCGAGCTTCTCCAGAGAGGAAAAGATCCAGGGGCAAGCCCTCGGGCTTGGTCGACCCGAGCAGAACGTTGTAATTGCCTTTGGCGTTGACCTGAACGTTCTGCGTTTCCATCCACAAGGCCGCTCCGCCCGATTGATCTTTGTAAATCGAGAAAGTGATGCCGGCGATTCCGGAGATGACCTTGCCTTGGGCATCCGCGGCCTTCCCACCGAAGTTCACAAGGCGCGGGACAACCGCAGACGACTGCGTGTCCGCCAACTGCGCGTCAGCGAAGAGAGGCAGCAGGAAAGCGATTAATAACAAAGCGACAGATTTCTGAGTCTTCATATATTTCCCTTCAAGGTTGCCCAGGCGAGCACAACAATAGAACCGCCTGTATACTCCGGTAGCTGTGACCGATTTCTTGGCTCCGAGTGTGCCATTCCAATCAAGTCCAACGCTGCCATCGCCGGACCAAGGCGTGGATTCTTGTTCGTTTGTGCCTCGGAGCGCCGATTCGAGATCCAGCTTTGATGTTTCTGCCCCACCCAGATCAACTCGCAGCGGATGCCGCTCCAAACATGCCGCGCATGGTACCCGATTCCAACCGCAGTCGCAATAGCGAGCGGCTGTCGGATAACTTAATTTTTTGTGTCCTGCTATGTTCCACAAAACACGAGAGATGCCAGAGGTGGTACTCCACTGGTTGCGATGATGCCGCAATCTGCATTGGCGGCGCTGGTGATTGTGTATTCCTTCGGACTTATTAAGCCGATCGCGTTCCGTGAGATTCTTAGCATTCGCAGGACCGAATTTTCATGGGCGATCGTGGCGTTCGCAGGGGTCGTGCTTGTCGGCACCCTAAAGGGAATCATCGTAGCCATAATCGTTTCCCTGATCACACTGGCGTACCACCTAGCCGATCCTGCCGTGTATGTTCTGCGGCGCAAGCCCGGAACCAACGTATTCCGGCCGCAATCGCCGGAACATCCCGAGGATGAGAGTTTTCCTGGACTTCTGCTGCTCAGGCCGGAAGGTCCAATTTTCTTTGCCAATGCGGCACAGATCGCACACAAGATTGAGCCGCTGGTCAGGGAAACGCAGCCGAAGGTCGTCGCGGTGGACGCGAGCGGAGTTCTCGACATGGAGTACACCGCGCTCAAAATGTTCGCGCAAGTTGCGAAGAGGCAAAGTCAGGATGGCATTCAACTGTGGCTGATTGGTATGAACCCCGAAGTTTTGGCCGTCGTACAACGATCACCGCTGGGGCAGATGCTGCGACGTGAAGCAATGCATTTTAATCTGGAGATTGCCGTTGGACATTACCTGAGGGATGAACTTGTAAGCGAGCAGCTTTAAGCCCAAATCAAGGCAGGAAATCAGTCGATGCGTGATCGTTGACCCAAACAGCGGCTACACTCCGAATCCAGTCAAATCGCGAATTCTCAATAACATTCTTCCGAGACAGCGCCAACTCCAGGGCTTTCGTCGACCTGCCAATTTGGGGGACGCTAGCGGTGAGTCTCGGGAACCCTTGCTGGTTAAAGCCCGGTGGAGTTCCGGCTCCGGGTGGTTATGGCCCGGAGTGCTAGGCCCTCGCCGCCGTTGCTGGCAGGCTAGCTTGCTTCGTGAGCGTTCCAGCCAGATGCATGGACGTGCCCGGTATCTCACCTGTCACGCTGATCGTGTCTCCCTGCATTGTTCCGTTTAACTCCAAATCGAATTCACTGCGACGCATCACATTTTCAATGCCCGGCACGTGTTGCTTCACGTGCACGTGAGCTGTCATGCTGTTTCCCTGTTGACTGTAAGTCCCTTTAAAAAAAAAGCCGGTATCGCCTCCGAACAGTTGCCCACCAATTAGCATGGCGACGCCAGCTCCCAGTCCTTCTACGCCTTTAAAGTGCACCGTCCAAAAACCTTCCATGAGATCAGACCTCCACTATCGAATTTTACTTCCCAGGCGCGTGGGCTCTGTCGCTCCGGCGGATGTAGGCTGAGGATCCGGAACTATTCTCGCCATTCTCAGCGGTATTGTGAAAATACCAATTTCCAACTACGGAACCGGCCTGGCCGAGAGAGTCACCACGGTATAGTGCTCGATCCGGCTCAGGGTGAATTCGCAGACGCTCCCGTGCAGAGAGAGGGCAGCGAACTGAGGCTGGGCTTCGTCCGGCGAAAGGACTTTCACCTCCCAGCGGCTCAGGTCGTTGGTTTCTCGCAGATCGCCCAACCCGCTCAGATTCAGCCGGACCTTCACGTTCTCTGCCGGGGCCAGATGATCGTAGTTGAGCAAGTGGAGAATCAAAGTCCGGCCGTCGGGCTTCCGAGTTAAGTGGCCGAGCACGTAACCGCGCGGCTCCAGGCTGAGGCGAGGCCCGCCGGCCGCGGCTTCGACACGCGCCACAAGTCCCGGGTCCGTCTTTCCGGCCTTGATGATGACGCCTCCGCCAGCGGTGAATGCATCGAACCGGGCTTTCTGCTCGGCGCTGAGCTTGGGCAGGCCAGTTGGCATGACCAGCACCTTGAACCGGTCCAGCGGCACTCCTTTGTCCAGGTGCGCGAGCACTTTGGTCTCGAAGAAGACGCTGTGCATTAGGAATTCGTTGGCCATCGGGTTGTTGGGCTCTGTGGAGACCAAGGCGATTCGTGCCGCCGGCTCCGCCTGGTAATACAGTTCCTGATGCTCGACCAGGAAATGGTTGTATTGAGCGATGGCCGTCCAGGCATCCTTGGCCTCTGGCTTGCCTTTAATCAGCGCATAGAGGAATCGGCCCTCGATGTTGCGCGAGGTGGCCGCGCCGAACGAATAGGCCTCGGCGATCGAAAGCTTCTGTTCGGCCGGGCTGGGGATGCAGCGCTCGCGCGGGCCGCAGTGGTAAAGATCATTCTCATACTTCAGAGGCTGCCAAAGCTGCTTCTCGCCGCTCAGGAATTTAATGTTGCGCGCATTATCCAGTTGCCATTTACCACCCCAAACGCCCGGAGTATCTTTGCCGTCCTCCTCCCAGATCACATCATTAATCTCGTTCATCCCAAACCGGTCCGGGGCAATATGGACATTGGCATAAACCATCACCTTGGGCCGGCCGGTCTCCCGCGATTTCCGCTCCGCCATCCGCTGGGTGTCATCGAGCAACTGAGCGAGGCCGCGGTTGTAACCGATCATGTTGTCCCATGTGATCGCGTCCACACCCGCGTCCACCGCCATCTCCGCCTTCTTCAAGAGATAGGCCCGCCAGCCCGGGTCGCGCGCGTCGGCGAGCCGGCGCTTCCATGAGATCTGCAGGTTGGTCGTGGTCGGGCCAGCGTAGAACATGGGGATGCCGTGCTTCCACAGGCCGTATTTCTTCGTTTCCGGGTCGTCGCGGTAGGCGCTTTTCCAGAATATGTTGGTAGCCGAGAGGTAAGCCGACACGTGGATACCGTTTTCATGGCAGCGGGCGATTACCCTTTTCAGGTTCTCCCGGTTCACATGCTCGGCCTTCAGCGACCAGCCATTGCTCCAGGTGACCCAGATCCAGTTGAACTCCGCCTGCTTGAGCAAGCCGAGCATTTGCTCGAAATCGCGGTCATAGATGTGGGTAAGCACGTCCTTCTCTTTGGCGTTGAACTTTTTGCCCCACCACGTCCGCTCGGCCTTCCAGCTTTCGATTTGTCCGCCGTCCAGCCGGATGAAACGAAAGTTTCCCTGCTCCGCCCAGGGCGGGACTCCCTCCGGCTTGGCACGATACAGTTTCGTCGCCGGCTGAAAAGGCTGGGCGGAGCAGAGCAGCAGGAATGCAGCGACTGAACCAATCAGTCCAATACTTTTTGCGATTCGGGCGCGTTGCATGGTTCTCTTCGTACGATAAAGCCAAGACCTCTACGCTGGCCTATGTCCGTGTCCTCTTTTTATGTTTTCTCTGGTATTGGACATGGTTGTACATGCCAGATGTCTGCTGCGTACTCGGCGATCGTGCGGTCGCTGGAGAACTTCCCCGAGCCTGCCACATTCAAGATTGCCTTGCGCGCCCACTGGTCGGAATCAGCATATAGCGCGGTCAGCTGCCCGTCGGCCGTGAGGTAGGACTTCAGGTCCGCCAGGTCCATGAAGGGATCGCCGTGGGTCAGCAACATGTCGCTCAACGGAGCGAAGATGCCCGGCTCATGGCGGCTGAAATAATCCGAGAAAATCAAATCCAGGGCTTGGCGAGTTTCGGGCTCGTGTTCGTAGTGCCAGTGCGGGTTGTACCATCCGCGACTGCCACTCACCTGCTCGGCCGTCAAGCCGAAGAGGAAGAAGTTCTCCTCGCCCGCCTCCGCAGCCATTTCAATCGTCGCGCCGTCACGTGTGCCGATCGTCAAAGCACCGTTCATCATGAACTTCATGTTGCTTGTTCCACTGGCTTCATAGCCCGCCGTCGAGATCTGGTTGGAGACGTCACTGGCGGGAATGAGGCGTTCCGCAAGGGAGACGCAGTACTCGGGCAGAAATACAACCTTCAGCCGCCCGCATACGGCTGAGTCGCAGTCGATGATCGCAGCCAGATTGTTAATGAATTTGATAATCACTTTCGCGAGCCGGTACGCAGGTGCAGCCTTGCCCGCGAAAAAGAACGTTCGTGGATGCATGTCCAGCCCAGGGTTCTCCCGGAGCCGGTTGTAGAGCACAACGATCCGCAGTGCATTCAGAAATTGGCGTTTGTACTCGTGGATGCGTTTGACCTGGCAATCAAAGATTGACTCGGGATCAACGGTCTGCCCTGTCGACCAGTGGAGCCAATCACAGAATTGTCGCTTGGCATTTTGCTTGGCTTTGCGGAAGTCATCACGGAAGCCATGGTCCTCGGTAAATGCCCTGAGCTTGCTTAGTTCGCATAAATCGCGGATCCAGGAATCGCCAATGGCGTCAGTGATGAGTCCAGAGAGTCCGGGATTGCACAATTGCAACCAGCGCCGGGGTGTGACTCCGTTCGTCTTATTGTTGAAACGTTGCGGAAAGATCTCGGCAAGGTCTTTCAGTGTCGTTTCGCGCAACAGCTTCGAGTGAATCTCTGCGACCCCGTTGGTACTGTGAGAGCCTACGGCCGCGAGATGGGCCATGCGAACCTTTTTGGCTTGGCCGTCCCCCTCTTCAATAAGGCTGACGCGCTGAATCCGTTCTTGGTCGCCCGGAAACCTTCCGCGAACTTCACCTAGAAAGCGGCGATTGATCTCATAAATGATTTCGAGTTGCCTGGGCAGCATTTCTTCAAACCAAGCCACCGGCCATTTCTCAAGCGCTTCAGGCAACAGAGTGTGGTTCGTGTACGCCAACGTGTTTTGCGTCACATGCCAGGCTTCATCCCATTCAAGGTGCACCTGGTCAACCAGAATGCGCATAAGTTCCGGTACCGCCAGAGAGGGGTGGGTGTCATTCATCTGAATCGCCACTTTCTCTGCAAACGAGCTCCAATTCGAGTTGGAGCGTTGGAAGCGGCGAACCGCATCTGCCAGCGAGCAGGCAACAAGGAAGTACTCTTGCAGCAGCCGTAGCCCTTGCCCCATCACTCTTGAATCATCGGGATAGAGGACGCGGGTCAGGGTTTCGGCGCCAAGGGTCTGAGTAAATGCTTCTACGAAATCGCCGTGCGAGAATTCTTCAAAGTTGAAGAAGTCCGGAGCGGCCGCGGCCCAGAGACGGAGCGTGTTGATCGTTGAACCGCCATACCCGATCACAGGACGGTCGAATGGGATACCGATCAGAGTCGATGGACGTCCAGGCACGGGGCGCAGGCTGCCACCGCTCAGCTCGAACGAGCAACCCAGGCTGACTTCCACCTTTTCGTTCGGACGCGCGATCTCCCATGGATCGGGAGAACGGAGCCAGTTATCCGGCATTTCCTGCTGCCACCCGTTTTGGATGGATTGTTTGAAAATGCCATATTCATAGCGCAGTCCGTAGCCCATGGCCGGTAGCTGCAACGTCGCGGCCGATTCAGCGAAGCAGGCTGCTAAACGTCCAAGCCCGCCGTTGCCCAATCCCGCATCGGGCTCCTGCTCCAAAAGTTCGAGGAGATTGAGTTTCTTGTCTTCCATAAATTGGTTCGTGAGCGGAGCAAGCAGAAGGTTCGTTACATTGTTTGCCAGCGAGCGGCCGATGAGAAACTCCATCGAAAGGTAGTAGAGCCGCTTAGGATCTCGTTCTTCGTAGGTCTTCTCGGTTAAGAGCCATCGCTGAGATAAAACGTCACGCACCGACCGCGCGAGGGCCTCGAACCGATCACGCGCCGTCGCCGCCGCTGGATCGACGCCACTGTCGAACAGCAAGTGCCGTTCATACAATGCTTCGTCTGTTCCGGAGAAGTGCACGGGACCACATCCGTACTTGTCGATGAGTTTCTGAGTTTCCGGCACTGCTTGCCGCTTTGCGGGGGCGTTAGTAATCATGATCGACTCCTATCTGATCTGCGAGAAGGCGCCGGCTGACCCACATCTCACCGGGACAATTTATGTGGTTCAAAGGTTGTAATTCGCACGCGTTGCGCTCCTCATTGAGCCGCAGTCAGTAGCAATTGCTGACATCCGCTCACTTCAGTTCTTATCGTAAGGCCACTTCCAACCGCTGATCTCAGCGCTGTCGACTCCGTACTTGTAGGCATAGCGACGGCAGGCAATCTGGCAATCACGGAATTCCTCTTTGGCATGCGAGCCAATTCGTTGCAGTTCAGGGATGCGGTCAATGGCGTCGATCGCGAGACTGAACCGGTCGGTTTGGTTGTTGATTGCCAGTTCCATCGGCGTATTGATGTTGCCTTTCTCTTTGTAACCGCGCACATGCAGGTTGCGGTGGTTTGTGCGGCGATAGGCGAGACGGTGAATCAGCCAGGGATAGCCATGGAAGTTGAAGATGATCGGCTTGTCGGTCGTAAAGAGAGAATCGAAATCCGCATCCGTTAAGCCATGCGGATGTTCCGTGCTTGGTTGCAGCTTGAACAAGTCGACCACGTTAATGAATCGGATTTTCAAGTCAGGGAATCCTTTTCGGAGCAGTGCCGTCGCGGCTAATGCTTCCTGGGTGGGAATATCGCCGGCTGCAGCAAAGACAACGTCGGGTTCGTGACCTTCATCATTACTGGCCCAATTCCAAATACCGATACCCTTTGTGCAATGGGTAATTGCGGCATCAATGTCCAGGTACTGCAGATGCTTCTGCTTGTCCGAGACGATTACGTTGATATAGTTTTCCGAGCGCAGGCAATGATCTGCTACGGACAACAAACAATTGGCATCCGGCGGGAGGTAGATACGGGTTACGGCAGCACTCTTGTTGAGCACGACATCGAGAAACCCCGGATCCTGGTGGGTAAAGCCATTGTGATCCTGACGCCACACGGTTGAGGTAATAAGAAGGTTCAGCGATGCGATCTTGCGGCGCCAAGATAAATGATTGCAGATCGACAACCATTTGGCATGCTGATTGAACATCGAATCGATCACGTGTACGAAGGCTTCATAAGACGAAAGAAGACCATTGCGACCGGTAAGCAAATAGCCCTCGAGCATGCCCTCCATCGTGTGCTCGCTGAGCATTTCGATAACGCGTCCGTCCGAAGCTAGTTCTGTTCCGTCATGATCCTCAGGGAAAGTTTCCGCGATCCAGAATTTCTTCGAGGCCTGGTAAATCGCATCCAGCTTGTTGGACGTGTTCTCGTCTGGGGCGAACACTCGAAAACTGTCGATATTCGACTTCATGACATCGCGCAGGAAACGTCCTAGTGGCGGGATGTTCTCCACTTCGGTATTTCCCGGGCGGTCGATCTTGACGGCGTAATCGCGAAAGTCGGGCAACCGCAGTTTTTTCCTGAGTTCTGCGTTCGCGTGCGGACTGGCACTCATGCGTCGGCGGCCTGACGGCATGATTTCAGCAAGTTCCGGGAACACGCTGCCATGCGCGTCGAAGAGTTCTTCGGGTTTGAGTGAGCGCATCCAGTTCTCGAGAATGCGCAGGTGTTTCGGTTTAGTCTTGACGTCCGGCAGCGGGACCTGGTGCGCACGCCAGAAGCCTTCGAGCCGATGTCCGTCGACCTCCCGCGGTGCACCCCAGCCTTTTGGCGAACGCAACACCACCATGGGCCAGCGCGGTCGCGTGGCAATGCCGCTCTCACGGCATTCTTGCTGATGGGCTTTGATCTCGCCGACGCAATGCTCAAGTGTGGCCGCCATCGCTTGATGCATGCTGTCGTGATCGGATCCCTCCACAAAGTAAGGAGTCCACCCATACCCGCGTAACAAGTCTTTCAGTTCTTCATGAGTGATCCGTGCCAGCAAGGTCGGGTTGTTGATCTTGTAGCCGTTAAGATGAAGTATGGGTAACACAGCTCCATCGCGGATTGGGTTGAGAAACTTGCTGATATGCCATGAGGTCGCCAGCGGGCCGGTCTCGGCTTCGCCGTCACCCACGACGGCCGCCACGATCAGGTCGGGATTGTCAAACGCGGCGCCGCAAGCGTGGGAGAGGACATATCCCAGTTCACCTCCTTCATGAATCGAACCCGGCGTTTCTGGAGTACAGTGACTGCCAATTCCGCCGGGAAACGAGAACTGCTTGAAGAACTCTCGCAGGCCTTTCTCATCCTCGCTTTTCTCCGGATAGATTTCACTGTATGTGCCTTCCAGATATATAGGCGCTAAAACGCCCGGCGCCCCGTGTCCCGGGCCTGCGAGAAAAATCATTTCGAGGTCGTCTCTTTTTATAAGACGACTCAGATGGGTGTAGATGAAGGCGAGCCCTGGGCTTGAGCCCCAATGGCCGAGAAGGCGGCTCTTGATATGTTCTGGTTTGAGGGGCTCCCGTAAGAGAGGATTGGCCTGAAGGTAGATCATTCCCAGAGCCAGGTATTTGCACGCGCGCCAAAAAGCATCGATCCTATTCAGCTCGTGGGCGTCTAGCGGCGCACCTGCAACGGTTGATCGTGCGATCCTTTCGGCGCTCAGTGGTCCGGCTAGTTCTTCAGTTACTGTTAGCGAGGGCATTTTCCCCTTTCTTACTTTTTGCGCTCTTTCCACACCTTTGGGTTCAGTGGGCGTCCGGCTGCATTGTGCTTCAATACCCATCCAAGAACTGATTGCCCACTTCTCTCAGTTGACCGCTTGAAAGCTCCAGCATTGCTCCTCACCTCTACGTTGCAGCTCGCGCTGAATTTGTTCGATTTCCACTGCATCGTTTGCTGTGAGTACGACTTCATCGGCGAGGATTACGCACAACATGTCGATGAGCGTATCAGTCGGGATGCTCATCAGTTCTCCGAGCATGGCCTACCCCCTGGGGCGAATTTGAAGTTCGCACTTCGTATTCGCAATCCGGCTGCCAGAGGTGGCCAGTTGTAAGTGGATGAAAATACCTGTCTATTGATTGGACCGGAGGCTTCGACACAGACAACGAATGACCTGCCAAGGGCACTGACCGAGTTTGGGCAGCAAGCCGAGGATAGTCCCAGGCGCGGGCCTGTACCTGGAGTGGCCATAAACCAATCTGCGATAGCCTTTATCACGGCTTTCCGGAAGGCGTTTGCTGAAGCTGCACGGTGAGAACTTTGTCGGACTTCGTCGTATCAACTTGCACCACTCCACAATTCCCGTTCAAGTCGAGGAGGCGAACTGTTCTTGTGGCCTGAAATCCGGAAGGGATGGTTTGCACGGTGTCATTGATCAGCATATAGGACCGGAGGCCGGACCCGGGCTCGCCCGAATGAGACACCTTCACGTCCTGTTCGGTGATTTGCTCGCCACTTGCACTGGTGTGGTGGACAGTCGTTGCACGCTGAACAAGATGAAGATTTCCGTCCAGAGGTCTTCCCGGGACATTGACGGAATAGGTTTCCACCACGGAGGCCTTTTCTCCAACCCTACTCTCAGATTCCTTACTCACACGACGCGAGACTTCGCCCAGGCTGCCTTCCGATTCGAGCCCGAAAATACGCTCTTCGGTGCTGCCGTTGTTCGGCGCTTGCGTAATACTATTTTGCCGTATCTCGCTCACTTGCCACTTTCCGTTACCGTCCGGAATCCATGCGGTTTTTTCAGTTTCCAGAGAATCGTTCGCGCCTTGCTTGCGGAGCTCGTGCGTCTTCAAAGCCGGAGATAAACCGCCGTAGACGCTTGGGAACATCGCCATAGTGTTCGCCTCCTCGACACCATTACCGATACTTTTCGTATCCACAACTTCGCGGCGAATTGGCTTAAGCGCACGATTCTGATCGGAATTGGAGGTAAGGCGCACGATGTGCGAGTCACCATATGGCAAAATATTTTTCTCCTCTTCTGTCACTTGCACGAGTGTTTTGCTCCCATTCGCATCTCGAATGAATGCGCGGGTTGTGGTTCGCACGGTAGTGGGATCCAGTTGCAGCGTTTCCGTTTCTATGTCCTGGCAATTTTCAAAATGTCCGTCAGACCCGCGGATCTGGATCGATTGCTTGTCTAGTGTCCGATCGCCGTTCTGGATGTGGGTCTCACTGATACGCATGGGATTAGCATCGCTGCTCTTCAAGTCGGTTGTGGACGTCCAGGATTCATCTTCTACCGATCTGAAATCAATTGTCTGCGCAGAAAGCTTAAGAGCCAAACATAAATATGCGCCAACTGCGAGGAGTAGCGCGTGGCCTAACCGACAACCTCTTGAAGCACGACGACCATCAGCCGATTGACCCGTAACGCACGCGGATCGCTGGTAGATATTCACGCTCGGCATGCCAATTAAATACCCCGCCAGTGCATTTGAGGCCGTCGATTTCCGTTTTTGTCAGTGACCACGACCCAGTTCATGCGTACTGGCTTTCTCATGGTTGCTGACGGGAGAGTTAGCGTTGGGCTGCACATGTTCGTTTCCTCCTTCTTGCGAATCGCCAACGACGAGACGGACTCGGCTGGCGAGCATTACGTACGCTTGGGAGCCGCACGTAGCGCACCAAAGCCAATTCATCGCCGATAGCCTTATCGATTAGGACTTATACAGATGTGCGGGCTCGGAAATGTGCCCACATTCAGGCGCTGACCGCAACTGGGCATAGCACGTGTCACAAGAAATGGCGGGGGTTAGAGCATGAGTCAGTTAGCAGGAACGCGGATTGGCATGCGATCTGCAGTGTCCAGAACGTGGGTCACGGGTCATGCATGTTTAAGATCACACACAACACGATTCTTCGTTTTTCGCTCGCCGAAATCCTCTTTATGCTGGCGATTAACCAAGCGGAAACCCAGCGGAAGATCGGCCGAAGTGAATAACGCCTGCTGACCGGCCGACCCTTCCGTCCGGAAGCAGGTGCTCCCGTCGTCGTAATCAGGCTATGAGGCTCTCCACCTTAAGCCTGGCAAACTCATCATCTTCCAACATCGTTAGCACGTGCGTGAGTTCTTCCAAGCCTGATGCGAGCTCATCTCCCCACTCGTCAGCGAGAAATACCGCGAGTGACGGTTGCAATCCATGCGCTATGGTTGTGAAGTTCAGAATGTCCAAGGTATCTTGCGCACCATCCAGCACGAGGGCGTCAAAGGTGTGGCCGCGCATCATTGCGAAGGCATCAGCACGGGTGCTCGTGGTCACCACATCGTGCTCCCGCTGCCGCATCATGTCGACATATTTATTGGTGACAGCTGTTGGATTGAAATAGAGAAGTTTCGTATGATCGCCTCCAGAATTTCTTTGCGGAATCGGTTTCATACTAAGGACCGTTGGAAGGGGCGAGTGACGCGTGTGTGCTTATGGCGCGATGGGGAGAGCCCCGGCCAACGCGCATCGCAATCATCGCCCCATGTCACCGCCTCCAACGGGCCGGCATAAAACTTAGGTGTTCCTGCTTTCCACGAACGATTAGTACTTACGTTTGCTTGTGAATTTGCCCAAAATAAACTCTTGCGCCAAACTGCCGGCGACGTGCAGACCGATGTCAATCCCGAAACCTCTGAACACATGCTCAGCATTGCGATCCGCACTGGGGTAGTAGGCGGTGGAGATGGAATATGCGATTAGACTTCCGCCTAAAGCAGAATAATTCGGCTCTGTTTTCCCGTTGTCTCCCTTACAGATAAACGAAGCTAAGACGGCGTGGAGAGCCCGAGACTTCTTTGTACCGCTACCCTCATAGAAGTAGCGGGGGTCCTGATGCAGGAGGGAGGGCAGAATGGCGTTGCCGATAAGGCCTGCGGTCGCGGCGTCAGCGAAGCCAGCCCCCACGCGCTTGCCATATCCTTCTGCACCCTGCCGCCACTGACTAGGGATGTCAGCAGCCTGCTCGACTCCGGCCCACCCAGCCACGCGGGCGGGGAAAACTGGATTGGTTAGACTTTTGTATGCCAGGTGGAACTTCATCCCCGTGGTGAGAGGCTCCGGATGAGGTTCGTAGGTCACATAAAGGTTCGGTATAAAGCGGAGAACGCGCTGCTGTTCTTCGGCTTTAAATTGTTGCGCAGCAACCTCCTTTTCGGAGTAAGTCACAGTAACTGCCCGCTGCACAGCGAGAATACGGAGTTTGATGTCGGTTAGAGTTGTTTCTTGTCCGGGACCGACTGTAATGGATGAACTCCAGTCTGCAAATCCTTCAGCAGTGACATTGACCTGATAGGAAATTGTCGCTGGGACCTTGTCGAATATGAAGGCGCCATCGTCTTTTGTTACAGCTGTAAGACGATCACCGGACGTTCCTTGAAGGACTACCGTGGCACCGGGGATCGGATCATCGCTCGTATCCACCACGGTACCGAGGATCCTTCCTGTTTGAGTATTTAGCGCCCCAGCGGATTGGGCGGAGGCGGGTACTGCAACAGTCACGCCGCTTACGGCGATCAGCACCCACATGCGTGTCATCTTCAGGAGCCGATCCCAAACTTTGTTAGCCAAGTTGTTTTGCATCGTCGATCCTAGCTGGCGGAAATGTTAAAGTTAATCGTGATCCGGGAATCCACCTCAACCGGTTCGCCGTCTATCATGTATGGCTTGTAACGCCATTGCCTCACCGCATTGATAGCGGCTTGCGCGAGTACTGGTAAACCACTCTCGACTTGCACGTCCTTCACGCTGCCATCAATGCCAATGACGGCCATCAGCACCACAGTCCCTTCAATCCGCGCCCGGCCAGCCTCCGGCGGATACTGCGGCGCAACGTCGTGAATCAGGTTCGCCTCCGCTACGCGGGAGGCAATACGCATTCTTTTAACGGGCACGGGCACAGGCGATTTCGCAAGGACTGGAGCGCTTGGCGCGCTATTTGGCGTCCCGCTAAACACTCCGCCGGAAACGCCGCCGACTACTCCACCGGGAACTCCTCCCGGAGTGCCGACCGAAGGCGGTGGCACCTCTTGCGGTTTATGCACTGGCACGGCAATGCCAGTGCTTGTCGAGGTGTATGTGGACGCGGGCTTAGGCGCTCGAAGCTTCGTAGCATTCCCACCCGCGGCCGGTGGATCCAGATATAGCATCGTCAGTGTTTGCCTCTGGGGGAGCGAATCCGTGTGAAATAGCGGAATGACAATTACTGCCAGCAAGATGAGACACTGCAAGGCCAGGGCGCCAGCTCCCGCCAAGGGATTTCGTCCTAACTTCGCGCCTGATTCAATTTCGCGAAATATGCCGCGAGCTTCTACTTCTTGCAGGCTGGAAAAGACAGAAGACCGTTTTCCCTCCTCCGGCAACAAAACTGGAAACCGCGAATCAGTTCGCAACCGTGGTCTTCCGAGTGACGGGTATGCAATGAGATGAACTAAGTTGGAAGGATGGTCACAGGTTGCCATAACGCATTTGATAAAGGCATTTTGAGGGCCACGTGGAACTTCTTGTAGGGGAAGGATATGGGCTATTGAAATCGCTTTGCGGATGACCACATGAGGGCAGCTGCCTTCAAAGGGTCATGGCCAGATGCAGGTCTGGGCACGGAACTGAGGCGCAAAGTCGCTGTGTCATGTGTCGAAGTCGAAACATGGAAGGTCGACAGCCGTGAACCAACGTGAGATACACGAACGCCCGGCGGGGTGTTTTATGCTAGCGGGACTGCCGTAGTGATCAGAAAGAGCGCCGAGCCACAAATGCAGCGCCCATCGATGTTCTTTTTAGAAGTCTTCGGCTACCGTAGCTGCTAATACTTCGCGCTGGGGCGAGGTTGCTGTTGCGCCTCCAGCCTGCGTGATCTGGTAATCGCGATATTCAATGCTTAGAACCGCTGTGCCGAAAACGCGCACCTTGGTTTCGCTCTCATTGGATTCCGGCAACCAGAAGTCACCGATTTTCTGGTAGCGACGTTTGAAGTCAGTTTTGACAGTCCACCAGGAGGGGTTGACAGCCGGCTCGCCCTCGACTCGAGTTATCGCGAAGTCTTTTGCATTCACCCAAATGTGGCCTCGAAACAGAAACTTGTTCTTGCTTCGCGGCTGCGCATCGAGCATATAGAATTCGTCCGTATCGGTCTTCTCGTAATCAGAAACTTGAAATGTATAGTTCTCGGGCGTGATGGCGGACCGCTGTTGATTCTCGTCCCGCATCGACTCCTGTTCCGCCTCCAGGAGCTTCTTGAACACACGGTCCCGCACCGTGCCAGAGCCGCTTTCTGACAGGATCGTGAACTCTTTTTTATTCGGTGCCTGGTAGTCAATACGTACGACCATGTCGGCTTTCTTATGTGACAGGCAGTGGCACTCCAGGTGATAGCTGCGTACACTGGAGTAGCTCTCCAGGGCTTTGGCACGCACCGCGTTCATCTGTACGACCCGTCCCATCACCTCATCGGCGCTCAGAGGTGCAGATACATTTGCCTGCTGTGCAACTGCCGGGAAGCCGATTATCAACAAAGCGAATGCGCGCACCAACCAGCGCACATCAGTTTTCCTCGCGCGGTAAAGGGGAATCATTGTATGAGTCTCCGGGTGAGATTTGAGAATTCAAGCCGGCTCGTGTTTGTCGATGCGGTTTCTTGAGCATCGTTCTCGAATCGAGGTGGTGAACCCCGCAACTGGGTGAGTGTAACCTCTTCGTGCCCGCTCTTTGGTCCCGGCACGGACGGATCGAAGAGATAGATCGTGCTCGCCAAAACCGATCCGACGCGGATATCACTGTGGGGCATACCAGAGTTTCCCAAAGCATCGAAAAATTTTTGCGTCTCAAAGAAACGGCGCGAAGGCTCAAGCACGATCAGATCTCCGTCGCGCGGTGTATATTGTGCATCATATAGTGGCACAACCTTAATGTCAGTGCGGCCGCAGGCATGCAGGTAATAGGCCATGCTCATCGGTCTTGCGGTTGCTACCGTCGCCGTAGCGGGCGCGAACGGACACACCTGTTGCGCTACCTCGCGCGTGTCAAACTCGGACACCTCATCCGGTGCAAAGTAGCGTGCAATGTTCTGTTTCTCTCCGCCAATTGAGTTCAGGTAGAACGAATAGTAGGGGGCCCAAGACTGTAATTCAACGATCGGCCATCCCAGCAAAATGACGGCGGCAGGACCGACAAGAGCCTGCAACAGGACTTTTCCTTTCACGGCCTTCAGTGTTTGTTGAATCGCATATCCGCCTGCCAGGTAGAGAAAGGGCAGGAGTGGAAGTGAATATCGGATCCACTTGGCTCCGCTGGCGGACAGCCCTAGCAATTGAACAACCCCAAATGACAGAAAAAAGCACGACGCGAGTGTCCGGCGATCTCTCAAAAGCAGTACTGAGCCCACCATGACCGCTAGGAGAATTGGGATTGGTGTCTTTACGATGACCAGCCAGAGATAATAGAACCACGGCACTCCCGCAAGCAGGCGCGAAGGAAAATTCATATACAGCGTGCCATCGAAATCGTAGCCACTGTGCTTGACTCCGCCGTGATGCAGCCAATGCACGATGGCATTGAAGTTGGCCGGAGAGAGAATGACCGGGTTCACGACAACAAAGCAAAGGAACATCACGAGGAAGAACCGCTTGTAGCTGAATTGAGATGGCTTCCCATTCAGGCCCATTTTCCCGGCAATAAACCAGGCAAGCGCATTGAGTCCGAGAAGGTGAAGGATGTACTGGGAGGCCAGTCCAAGGCCGAAGCTGATTGCGCTCAGGTCGTACCATCGCCGTGCAGCCTGGCCCACAACTGCCTGTTGGGCGCGACAGTACAAATAACAAGCCAGTAGGGTGAAGAACGTGAGCGGCGTTTCCTCCTTCGTAAGCCGATTCAGCGCCACTGGCAAGGGCGCAACTGCCCAGAAAAAACTCGCCGCAAAAGACCCGGCAATACCCATCATTCGACGACAAAGCAAGAAAAGGATTGCGGCGCTGAGGGCACCCAATAGCACATTGGGCAGACGAAGCCAGCCCTCAGAGCTTAACGAGGACCAGCCATGCGTCGCGGCCACTCGGCGCCATCGTTCACCCGCTGTTAGACTGGCCCAAGCCAGCATCTTCGGCAGCATCGGGTGCTCGCTGTTGACGCCGGCAAAGTGTCCGTGTCGGTACTCTTGAATGGCCGCCCATTTGGCCACCTCATCCTCGGACAGGCTGTCAAAGTCGACCCGGTAGAGGCGAACTGAGAATGCCAGGACCGTCAGTAGGAGTACAATCACGGCTTCCCGATAACGGCCAACGCAACGATATTGAACCTCAGTTAGCACAGATGCTCCGGTTTGGGGCGCGAACGCGAATGCTGGTTGTTGTCACCCGACGTCCGACATAAGGGCAACCGTCAGGTTGGCCTGCTGATTGCGAACCTCAGACACGGCGTAAGGTCTCCGCGCGGACGGATTGAAGTACTGCCACACCTGCAATTCACCGAGAAGTCCGAGCGCGACCAGTTGGAGCCCAACCAGGATCAGCACGGCCGCAAAGACGAGCAGCAACCCGTGTTGCTGCACAATGTCGGTCCGTGTAAGGACCTTCCATACCAGCAACCAGAGTGCAATCGCCGATCCGAAACCCATGTTGATAACGCCAAGCCGGCCGAAGAAGTGGAGCGGGCGCGACATGTAGCGCAGAAGAAATCGGATCGTCATGAGATCGAAAAATACCCGGAAGGTGCGAGAGATGTTGTAGTGCGATTCGCCGTGCTTCCGATGGTTGTTTTGAATGGGTATTTCACAGATCGAGGCTCCGTAGGCCGAAGCCAAAGCCGGAATGAAACGGTGCATTTCGCCATAGAGCGGTAGTTGCCGCAGCAGGTCGCCCCGGTACGCCTTGAAGGTTGTCCCAAAGTCGTGGATGTTTACCCCGCTGAGCCTGGCCATCAGCCAATTGGCGCAGCGGGAAGGGATCTTCCGAAGCAACAAATTATCGATGCGGTGGCTGCGCCACCCACTCACGATGTCGTAGCCCTCCTCGATCTTTGCCAGAAAGACTGGGATCTCCGCCGGATCATGCTGAAGATCGCCATCCATGGCGATCACATATTCGCCGGTGCTGTGCGCGAACCCAGCAGCGAGCGCGGCGGTCTGGCCGAAGTTTCGACGCAGCCGAACAGCGACTACATGAGGGTCGATTTCGGCGAGTTCCTTCAGCAACTTGTAAGTGAGATCCCTGCTGCCATCATCGACAAAGACGAACTGGTAAGTGCGACCAAGCTCCTCCATGACGCCTTGCAGGCGGCCATAAAGTTCGATGACATTGGGCTCCTCGTTATGAAAAGGAACAACGATAGAAATCGTGGGGGCTGTCTTGATGTCAGGCATGCTGTACCGTCCTTCTGAAGGCGTGAGCGTTCGCATTGAGCCATTCCCGGTCCGGCACGGTCAGCAATAATTCGGATTTGCGGCCGAGTTCGTTGAGTAGGGCGCATAGCCAGTCCGCAAACTCCCAATCTTGTTCGCAGACACTCAACACGCTTTGTCCATCGCGCTGGATCGCGGGGACGCCATTGATTGCTTGTGTGGCGTACATATTGACTCCTTCGTTCCTGCTTGACCCTCTGATGCCGCAGTAGTTCTGCTGGAATCGCCGCTCCGAAGCAGTTCAGCTATCGATGCATCGCAGCCGTACTAAGGCATTTGGCTCGCCAAAGACTTGGTGCGGCAAATCACTGAATTGCGGGAGCATGGACGAGCAGCGGGCTGAAGATTAGTGCCCACATTGCGGCAGTGCCCTCGAACGGTCATGACAGCCGGCGGGAAAAATGCGGGGATTACATCCAGAACCAAGGGGTTAGCCGGTTGAGCGAAGTGGTTGGTTGCCTGCAGTACACACGATTGAATTCAGTTCTGTATTAAGGGAGTCGGACTTGTTTTTTGACCCAATCCATCTACCAGAACACGAAGTGTTGAAGGTTGGCAAGGATCACACAATCAAAATCGACATCGAAACGCACAATCGAAACGCACAAAGGAAAGTCTATGGCGATCCTCCTGTATATTCTTGATTTTTTCTTTGGTTGCCACCACGTTCACCTTAGCCGTGTGTTCACGCTGCGAGGCGAGACCTACAAGATGTGCTGTGACTGCGGGGCAAAGTTTGCATATTCACTCGAAACGATGTCGATTGAGCACCGCCTACCACTCACTCCGGTCTTGACCCGGTTTCGAATTGCCTGAAAGGAAAAAAGCATGAACCCAGGAACGCACACAGCTCAATAGAGACGACATTTGAAGGCGGTCAGTGACGGATTCAAGCTAAATTCAGGAGCGGTTCGAGTGAGAGCGAAGTGTTTGATGCCGTCGGCATCGTGGTCGCTAACGCAGTCAACTGGTAATCGCTGGGACAGCTAGAGAGTCCGCCAGCTAGCAACTACTTTCCCGTTGAGTCGGTCTGCAGCAACAGGATCGCCTTGACTGACATGTCGGAGAAAATCGGACATCGCGACGCAGTGTACTTATTTGCTTGCCATTTGGAGTGGTGCACCAAACGGAACTTGGCGGCGTACCAGGAGCTCCTTGCGGCGCTCGACGACCATGACGGCGACGTTCGCCGGCTTGCAGAATCTCTGCTGCACCGAGGTTCGCCAAGGCCTGAGCGAACTGCGACAAGTATCGGCGAAGTTGCGGACGTTCCAAGTCGAAAATAAGTGGCAAGCCATTTGCACTTTGCTGGACAGGTGCACAATGGGCAACACATCGCTGAGCTAATGGCTGCAATCTCACGCAATCGGATACGGTGTATTTTGGCGATTTCGGCCGCAAGTTGATCCAGATGCAGTTATAGGGAGAGCAGGACAGAGCGTTTCGAGGATCAAGGCAATGTTTCGTGCAGAGATCCAGTGGCTAGCGAGTGGTCCGACCCTGAAGTTGGAAGGCAAACTCGTCGCTGATTGGGCAGAGAAGGCCAGGTGCCTGGTCACAAAGGAGGTACTGCCTAAGGGTCTGATCGGCGACCTCACCGAGGTGAGCTATATCGATTCCGGGGGCGAAGAGTTGCTGAAGTGGTTGGCTAGTGCCGGCGCATTGTTTGTCGCCGGGAATGTCTATGCAATTGCCGTATGCGACCGGCTGGGTTTATCGCCCCCTATACAGAAGATATGCGAGCGACGCAAGCGGCGGCATGGGAGTAATGAGGAGCGGCCCTCAATTAGGCATTCCTACCCAGTTGAGGCTATTTGAGGCCGACATAGAAAGAGGAGAATTATGTCCTGGTTTCACTCGAGTACAGCGGTAGTCGATGCCCGCAATCATGCATCGCCAGCCGAAATCGTGGCCTGTTTCCAGGATCAAAGAAATGTTCTGGATAGGCTTGCATTTTTGATCACTGGCGACCAAGCAACGGCGAACCAGGCAGTTGTCCAAGCTTGTGAGATGACACTTCAAGGAAACAGTCCCTTCCACGACTGGCTTTTCGAGTGGGCCAAGGCTGCGACCCTTGCCAGCGCGATATCACAAGGAACGGAGGCGATTCGCATCTGGGAAGACACATACAAAAGTCGACCATGCCCACATGTCGAGCACTCATCGCAGGACGACGCTGAAGAACGCGCGGCTAATCTCGACATCATTCTTGGAACCGACGTCCAGACAATGATCGCGGAATTGGATCCGCTGTGCCGGGCCGTGCTGGTACTCAGAGCTGCAATCCGATCGTCGATTCAAGATTGCGCTTTACGCCTTAACGTGTCCCGCGCGGCCGTGCTCGGAGCCAATTGTCACGCTCTGACGTGGCTTCAAGAGCGACACGTGAAGGCAATGGAGGAGAATCGCGGCGCTCCGCACGCTGTGCGCGTACCGGAATGAAGCAGAAGTCCACAGTTTGGTTTTCTTGGCCGAGAAGCATGATTGCACCTGGGCCCGGCTTTTTATTGTGAGGATCTCATGATTATCGAACTCAACGACGACGAAACTCGGTTGCTGTATAGCGTCCTGCTCGAACAAGCGCAGGAACACTTTAGCTATGCGAGTACGTCCGAAGTAGCCAAATGTTTATATAAACTGGCGAGCCGATTCGGGCGCCCCGTCAAGAACAAACTTAACAATTGTGTGAGTACGAAATTGACGACCGATCATCTAGGCTGTGAGCGTAGTGGACAGGGAACGCGGTTAGTGCGCGGGAGTGACGATTGATTGTAATGGGCCAGAACTAGTGGCCTGTCGCAGTGAATTCGTTAGCACGTAGGCGACGAGAAGGATCTGAGTATTTCCACTGGATGGGTCGAGCGTGGGTGGAATAGGCGTTGATGTAGCGACGGAGTTTACGAGCCAGGTCGGGGACGGAAGTGAAAATGCCGCGAGCGATGACCTCGCGCTCGATCTTGGCGAACCAGATCTCAACTTGGTTGAGCCAGGAGGAATACGTAGGGGTAAAGTGAAACTGCACGCGGGGATGTCGTTGGAGGAAGTCTCGAACCAGTTGTGTTTTATGAGCGGAGAGGTTGTCGAGGATGATATGAATCTGTTGTCGCGGCGGGCACAAGGAGACCACTTCTTCCAAGAAAGCCACGAAGTCACGGCTCGTGTGGCGGGCTGCGGTTTTCCCGTGCACCCGGCCGGTCTTGGTGTCCAGCGCGGCGTACAGCGAAAGGGTTCCATGGCGGTAGTACTCGAAGCCGTGCCGCTCGGCACGTCCGGGCGAAAGCGGCAGAACGGGATCGAGCCGATCCAGAGCCTGAATCGCGGTCTTTTCATCGACGCACAAGACGGCGGCATGCTGCGGAGGCCGCAAATACAAGCCGATAATGTCGGCGGCTTTGCCTTCGAAGTCGGGATCATCACTGGCCATATAACGCTCCAGGCGATGGGGCTTCAGGCCGGCTTCTTTCCAGACCCGATACACTGCATCCTTGCTGATTCCCAGCGCTGCCGCCAATTTGCGGCAACTCCAATGGGTGGAACCGTCGCGGGGTTTCTTGCGGGTGGCGGACAGAATCCGGGCGCGCAAAGCGGGCGTCAGCACCGTGGCCGGCTGGCCGGGGTGATAGGTATCGAGCCCGTCGAGCCCGGACTGAAGGAAGCGCTGCTTCCAGCGAACGATGGTAGGCGCTGTCGTTTGCAACTGCCGCTTGATCGCGCTGAACGACGCGCCTTGAGCCAGCCTCAGGATGAGCTTGGCGCGAAAGACGTAGCCCGCAGGCAAGGAACGCGATTGAGCAATGCTGTTGAGTTCAGAACATTGGTCGGTGGTGAGGGTGATTTCGCTGCCTGTCGCCATACCAACTTAGAAGCATAACAATCGGTAATGGTTACTTCGCGACAAGCCACTAGGTGCAAATTCGTGGGTCCTTACTGAGCTAAGGGAATGCCGCAATAAGCTAGATGCAATGAAGTCCTCAGCCGCCTGCATCATGTGCTTCCACATTTCGAACGCTAGCCCCTCCTGGTTGAGAAATGAGAGAGCCTGTTCTCGGCTCACAGGGCAGCCTTGTTCATTCCCCAGCCGCATGAGATGCGAAAGTGTGATTTCGGCGGTCACGCGTTCTCTGTCTTTCGTCATTGCCTGCCCCCAATGGTTCAGCGGGCTTCGAGCGATGCCCAACGCCGCTCTGGGAACATCGCTTCTCCTGATTGCTAGAAAGCGAGTGCGCGGCGGAAACACTATCCAGCTACTGGCAATAATTTGCCTTCGAAATCCCTAGGCGACGAATCTTGTTTTGCAGCGTTGTACGCTTAAGGCCCAGACGCTCGGCGGCGCCCCCCTTGCCTGCGATGCGTCCTGATGCAGCTCTTAGAGCATCGATGATTACAGAAGACTCAGCTTGTCGAAACGTAGAGCGCGTTCCATTGGCAATATTGATCTCGGAGGAGGTGGCAAGCTCGGTTAGCGGCACCTCCAACTCCTCACCACGCGTGAGAATGACAGCTCGTTCGACGAAGTTTGCCAATTCCCTAATATTCCCCTTCCACGGACAGTTCGTCAGCATCTCCATTGCGCGTTTGGGGATGAACTTTATCTGTCTCCGCATCCGCCCCGCTACCTTTGACACAAAGTAGTTCACCAGGAGTGGAATATCCTCGCGCCGTTCCCGCAGCGGCGGGATCTCAATGGGGAACACGTTGAATCGATAGAAAAGGTCCTCGCGGAACTTCTCGTCCCGAATCATGGCGGGAAGATCGCGATGCGTGGCGGCAATCAGCCGCACGTTCACGCTGATCGTCTTGGAGCTTCCCAGCCGCTCGAATTCTTGCTCCTGGACTGCCCGCAACAACTTCGGCTGGAGTTCCAGGCTGATGTCTCCGATCTCATCCAGAAACAGCGAACCTCCGTCGGCCAACTCGAATCTGCCCTTTCTCTGCATTAACGCTCCCGTGAAAGCGCCCTTTTCGTGCCCGAACAGTTCGCTTTCGAGCAATCCCGAAGGAATGGCAGCGCAGTTCATCCGGACAAAGGTGCGCTCGCGGCGAGAGCTAAGGTTGTGAATGGCGCGTGCAACTAACTCCTTGCCGGTTCCTGTCTCTCCGTGAAGCAGGACAGTCGAGTCGGTAGGCGCAACGATGGCAACTTGCTGCAGTACCTTCTGCAGAGCCGCGCTCTTTCCGACAAGGTCTTCGAAGCAGTACACAGAACTGATTTCTGGGTCCAGGTAGACCTGCTGATCGTCGGCCTCGCACACGTTGAGAAAGCCTGTTCCTGCCAGTCTTCCCGGGTCTGTGAAAACTACTGTCGCGCATGCCATAATCCCCTCCCGAACCTTCGCATTCTTGATGATGTCACTCACGATTGAGAAGTCAGGATGAGTCTGCAACGACCCGCGTTTGATTACTACGTCAAATCGGACCATTCTGGTCTAGCCATATGGTGCAGCTTCTCGCTTGCACTTCTCGCACAGGAAGCAGTCGTACTTTTGGAGGAATTGGAAGTAGGCCTTACTGCTTGGAAGGATCGATGCGCTTCCGTCCGTAAAGTTGGGCATCGATCGACCAAACTCCCGGCCCGATCATCGCGACGGTAGCACCCAGGCTAACGAGGATGATGGCGATCAGGGGATTCCCTGGCCGCGCCAAGAATATCCAGACCTCGACAATGGCGATCGCGGTTCCTGCTAATGGTGTCCACAGGCCAAAGAGCAGAAGCACTCCGGCGACAGCTGCCATCAGATGTGGAAGACTCGACGCCAAACTGCTCGTTTGCAGGAGATTAGTGGCCGCGAAATAAAGCAGGACCGCGCCCGCCAGGACGCGCTGGACCAAAAGACCAAAGCCGGGCCAGCCCTCTGCGAATGTGGAAAATAGACGTTGCAGAGTACTCTCCATTACCGGTTCTATGCTAGTGGATACCTGGAAGATGTCGAAACGGTATAAAGGGGGACTTACGACTCATACTTTTGAGGGATGCTCAGTTCGATGATCCCACGCTGTAATCCAATGGTCACAGCATGGGTCCGATCGTTGGCACCCAGCTTCGAGAGAATGTTACTGATGTGGCTCTTGACGGTCGTTTCCTCAATCGAGAGCTTGTCCGCAATTTGCTTATTGGCATTGCCAGCGGCGATCAAGCGAAGCACATCAATTTCGCGCGAGCTTAGCACATCATCGGCAGCGTGCTCTGCCAGTTCCGCTGCGATTTCGGGGGGTATTCGCTTGTGTCCGGCATGGACACTCCGGATCGCATCCAATAGCTCTCTGTGCACGTGTCCCTTCAAGATGTATCCCTGAGCACCCGCCTTGATGGCGCGCAGGACCTGAACATCTCCGGAATAAGTCGATAGGACTATGATCCTGGCGTTTGGGAATTCGTTCCTGATGCGATTGATGGCTTCGGTGCCATTCATATTGGGCATTTGAATATCCATCAGAGTGATATCCGGCCGGTGCCGTCGAAATTGTTCGATGGCCTCCTCGCCATCGGAGGCCTCTGCCACAAGCTTCATGTCGGCTTCAGCCTTGACCAGAGCCGCGATTCCTTCGCGCAAAAGGGGATGATCATCAACAGTAAGGATCCGAATGATATTAGGATTGGTGCTCATGAACCCTCCTCTTAGGCAACAGTCTAAATCGAGATCCACTCCGGGATTTTTCATAGGCGATTGCTGCTGGAAGTGTCAATCGAACTTCTGTACCCGCTCCGGCTTGGCTCCAAAATTCCACTCGAGCTCCGATTCCACGTGCGCGTTCATAGACGCCTGGCAGCCCCCAGTGCCCGGGACGCCCACCATCTTTCAATATCTTTGGGTCGATGCCCTTTCCATCATCACGCACAATGAGACGGAAAACATCATGGTCATAACGCATCTCGGCTTCGATTCCGTGGGCCCCTGCGTGCTGGAAAGCATTTCGAAGCAGTTCTCGCGCGATTCGACCGATTTCATCCTTGATTAACGGAGGCAGGCCTCGGCGCTCGCCTTCCACAATCACTTTGAAGCGCGGCAAGCTGTCGCCGTTACGGTAGGAGGAAGCTAATTCCTGGCCGGTTGTAATCAATTCTTGATCGAGGTCGCTTTCGGCGGACAGGCCGGAACGTAATTGCTGAATCGAACGCCGGCCTTCCTCCAGTGCCTGCTCGGCCCGAATTATTGCGCCATCCAGAGCCTGAGTTGCTTCCTCGGGGCGAGTTGGAAGCATGTTGCGAGCCGCCTGGAAACGAAACACCAGTCCGTGGAAACTTTGCAGAAGCGTATCGTGCAGATCACGAGCAATTCGCGTCCTCTCGCCGACGCGCGCCTCCATCGTCATATCGAACTGCTTATGCAAGTGCCGGACACGCCACTGGTACGCCGCCCACAGGAGCGCCAAGAAAATGCACGCGCACAGAGCACGAAACCAATTCGTCTGGTAATACGCGGGAGCGATGGAAAAATCCAGCGTGGCGGCGCTATCGTTCCAGACACCGTCACTATTGCATGCGATTACGCGAAATGAGTACTTCCCCGGAGGCAAATCAGTGTAGAACGCCTGCCGGCGCGTACCTGCATCGTGCCAGTCACGGTCATAAGGATCGAGCCGATAGCGGAACTTCACTTTCTGTGGAATGGTGAAGATCGGTGAAGTGTAGTCAATCTGTAAGTCACGAAGATGCGGGGGGAGGCTGATATTGTCCGTGGCTGTGAGGTCCTTTCGATTAGCGGTAACCGATTCGATGTACGTCGCCGCTGGCAGGGGCGCTGGCGATAGCCGCGACGGGTCGATCACCTGCACAACAATTCCGCTGGCAAACCATATACGTCCATCGGAAGAGTTCGCGGCTAGGTTGAAAGAACCATTGTTTGGCTGAGCTCCATCGAATGTGTCATAGAGGCGGTTCTGAACAATTGCGTTCGGGTTGGCCCACCATTTCTGCAGTTCGAAATCCGATAAGTCGACTACGCCGCAACGAGTATAGAGCCACCAGCGCTTCTCTTTGTCCTCGATAAAAGTGATGATGGAGTCGCAGGGGAGGCCGTTTTTCGTCGTCATGCGCTGCACCTTACCTGCGCGCCATCCGACCAGGCCATGCTCGGAGCCAGCCAGAACGGAGCCATCGGGCGCAGGGATAATTTGGAACGTGATCGGATAGCCTCCCGGGTCGAGCGGAAATTTCGTTTCCACAACGCTGTTGCGGAACAGCACCATGTCTCCCTTTGTGGTCGACATCCAAATTCCGCCATGCTGATCAGCAGCGATCTGGGTTGGCGGAAAATCCGGCTCGGGGAATACTTCCCGGATCTGGAAATCACGGATACGAATAAGCTTTCGCGGATGGCCTTTGCACGCCGCCCAAATATTGCCGTCGGCGTCCTCCGTTAATCCAACTACCATCCCAAGCGGTTGGTGATTCTCTTCAGGAAGCCGGCGGAAGTGGCCATCCTTGAACAAATACAGTGCGTCGTCCACCCCCACCCACATGTTCCCGGCGTGGTCTTCCAGCATGGAGGTCACTTGCTCACCTGGAAGACCCTTACCCGCGCGAATCGAGAAGACGCTTCCATCAACAATGTGATCAAGCGATCCGGCATTTCCTACCCATATCGTCCCGTCCCTGCTGGCCAGAATGCCCGCTGCCAAATCCTTCGGCAATCCTTCCGTAGGGGAGAACGTAGCGACACGCGGATCGCGAAAGCTATCGATTCCGCTTGTCGTCCCAGCCCAAACAATACCTTCCCGGTCCTCGAAAAGGGCCCAAACGGAATCGCCGGATAAGCCATTCGTATGGTCGTAATGGTCCACCACTTTTCCATGGACACGAAAAAGTCCCTTTCCTATGGTGCCGACCCAAAGATCGCCGTCACGGTCGAACATAAGTGTTCCGATATCCAGGCTGCTGCCATCGAACGTGGGAGTCACGAACGGTTTTGCCTTTCCGTCCTTGAATTGTTCAAGTCCGTGACCTTCCGACAGGCCAAGCCACAGCGATCCATCGGGACCACGCGCCAAGCTCTGGATCCCCTCGCTCCGGTACATCTCCGAACTGCTCCCGCGATGCCAATGAACAAGCTCCGACTGTGCTCCCAGCCAAAAGCCACCCTCCCCGTCGGCTAGCAACGATCCGATGTTGGAAATTGGTATTCCATCAGCCTTCCCGAAACATTGGAATGCGCGGTCGGTAACATGGCAAAGGGGCGCATCCGAGGCGCGCTCTCGCACCATCCACAAAGAGCCGTCCGGATCCTCGCTGACGGTCTGAAACATTGTCCCTTCCAACTGGAAGTGCGCAGTGACAACCCCATCTTTCAGGTGAACAAGTTCGGGGTGCCCGACTACCCAGAGCCCACCCGCGTGGTCGGGGACCACATTACTCGCGTTTTTGAACGGAACGCCCGCAGGTAAATGCCACTTCACAAAATGAACACTATCGAATCGGTAGAGATCGTCGGAAAGAGACACTAACCAGAGGAAGCCGTCCGAGGTTTGCTTAATCTCATGCATCCCTGTCGGCAGAGACCCATCTTGTATGCGCCAGGCAGTGTGAATGTACTGGGTGACACGTTTGTTCGGGTCGAGGGCGTAAAGCGAGCCTGCCAGGAACAGCACGCAGGCGAGACAAGAGCCCAATGTCGCCACAATCGTGCGGCGCTGCCATTTGAAGCGAAGCAGAAGAGCTCTGAGAGAAGCCATTTTGCCATCTTTCCGAAAACGGCTCAGACGGTCCCATTCAGACGCGGAGTCTTGTTGTATTGAGAGAACGAACAACACACTGATGCCGCTCACAGGGAAAAGAGCCGAGGATGAGCCAGAACAACCCCATGGCCCTTTAAATAACGCCCCCAAGGGACACGAAGGAGGTACATTGGCACTGACGAGCGCCCCCTCGTGCGAGCTAATGTAGCATTCTCACTAGCGCTTTGTCAGTAATTCTGGTCTGGCGATAAAGTCGAAATAGAAAGCCTTCTCATATTCAGGTCGAATCAAAGCAATAACAGATCCCTCACTTACCGCTCACCACGGGCTTGTAAGGAAGATTGTCTGGCCGGTCTTTTGGTCATATTGCGGGCGATAGGACTCGATATCGTACATCGATGCAATATCCACCTTGCGGGGACCCAGCTTCGGATCAGGGATCGGCTCCATCACGTACCGCCCTTTGTTGATCGCAGTCATCACCCCGGACTTGTCGTCTCCCAGCGCATCCATGGCCATACCCGCAAACGTATATGCGACGAGGCGATCGACGAAGTCGGGATTGCCCGATCGCAGGTCATACGTCAGGTCACTAATGACGCTCTCTTCGCCCGTTACCCGCTTGATTTCCGCGCTCAGGTCTTCCGCAACGCTCATCTTCTTGCGATGGCCGAACGCATCTGCCTCGCCATATTCCTTCACTGTGTAGCCCTGCCACTGGGCGCCCTCGGAGAGAATTACCAGGGAATAATTGCTCGGATTCTTGCGCTTGTCGTCGATGAGCAACTCAATTAGGTGTTTGAGATTGACTTTATGCTCGGGAATGCAACAGCGGACTCCGGTCACGTACGCCGTGTAGAGCGCGGTGTAGCCCGCATCGCGGCCAAAGACACGGAAGATCCCGATGTGTTCGTGCGAGCCGACTGTAGTGCGCTGGCGTTCGATGGCGTCCATGGCGCGTGTGATCGCTGTTGCGAAACCGATGCAGTATTCCGTGTTGCGGACGTCATTATCCATCGTCTTCGGCACTGCGATAACCTTTATTCCTTGACCATGAAGTACGGACGCAAAGCTCAGCGTGTCATCACCACCAATCGCGATGAGGTAATCGAGACCAAACATGTCGATGTTTTTCAACACGGCGGGCGTCACATCGAAAACCGTGCTGGTGACACCGTCCGTGATCGATTCTTTGGCCTCGAATTTTTGACCTAGCAGAACGGGGGGCAGGTTTTTCATTTTCGTGGGATTTGTGCGTGAGCTGTGCAAGAAGGTTCCGCCGGTGCGATCAATGGTGCGCGTGTTTTCGCGGTTGAGGGGCAGGATGTAATGCTCCCTGCTGGCCGGGTCATTCACATCGACGTGGGTCAAGCCTTCCCACCCGCGGCGGATACCCACCACTTCGCAGCCGAGGTCTGCCCCGCGGTAGACCACCGATTTGATCACGGTGTTCAGTCCAGGAACATCGCCCCCACCAGTGAGTATGCCTATACGCTTCTTTGACATCTATGGCTCCTTATTATTAAGTGCCGTTGTGGAATCTTGGGGTTTCTTCTCAGTCAATGAACTCATGTGGAGCGCCGTTGTTTACGTCGAACCAACACAACAACAGATCGCGAGGCTACCTGAAAGATCGACTGTTGCAGCGGCAAGCCGCATTCTGAGAAATCGTCGGGACTCGGGACGCCGGTGTCCACAATTCTGACCCAATCTTCGGGCGCGCCCTCCTGGACTTGGAACTGCAGCTCTTGCCAATAAGCATTGATCATTACGTAGAGATCGTCATCGTCTTGTGACGCGCCATGTAGGCAAAACGCCAGACTCCGGGAATCCGGCGACAGATCGACCGTGGGTCCAGTGCCGTACCAGGAAATATCCTCGCGCCAGAATCTGCTGCGGCACAGGGAGGGATGAGACTTCCGGAACGCAATCATGCGTTTAAAGAACCGGAATATGTCCTGATTCGCCTGGAGGTGGCTCCAATCCAGCCAACTGGTTTCGTTGTCCTGGTTATACGGGTTGTTGTTTCCGAACTGTGTATTCAGGAACTCGTCACCCGCCCGGAACATCGGGATGCCGTTCGAGAGCATGAGGAGGCAGAAGAGATTCTTAGCTTGTTTCCGGCGAAGCGCCAGAACCTCCGCTGGCGCGCCCTCGTCCCCTTCAGGTCCGCAGTTCCAACTGTAATTCGCGTCCATACCGTCTTGATTGTCATGACCGTTTTTCCAGTTGTGTTTCTGATTGTAAGAGACCAGGTCGTAGAGCGTGAAGCCGTCGTGGCAATCGATATAGTTGACGGTCTGGAAGGCATGATAGGCATGCTCGCGGCTGTCCGGGAACAAGTCGTCACTGCCGTAGATACGACGCATAAGGTCTGGGACCATCCCCGCGTCACCCCTCACAAAACGGCGGACATCGTCGCGATAACGGGCATTCCATTGCAGCCAGGTCGTGCCCGGGAATCCACGTCCGAGCTGATAGCCGCCGACATCCCAAGGCTCTGCGATCAAGGCCAGGCGGCCCAACTCGGGGTCATCGGCAATTTCACTGAAAATGGGAGCATCTCCCCAATTGAGTGACCCGTCCGCATTGCGGCTAAACACAGAGGCCAGGTCGAAGCGGAAACCGTCGATGTGCATTTCGTTCTTCCAATACCGCAAGCTGTCCATCACCATTTTGCGCACGTGAGGCTGGCTGAAGTTGAAGGTGTTGCCAGTGCCCGAGTAATTGGCGTATGGATTCGCCTGGTCAGAGGAGAGCATGTAATAACCCGTGGCGTCGAAACCCTTCAAGCTATACGTGGGGCCGAGGTGATCGCCCTCACAGGTATGGTTGTACACAACATCGAGCACGACGAAGATCCCGGCTTTGTGAAAAGCCTTGACCATATTCTTGAACTCAATATGCTGTCCATCGTCAACACTCGATGCATACTGCACATGAGGTGCGAAGAAGTTCAGAGGCATGTATCCCCAATAGTCACGCTCGTGAGGATCGCGCTGAAATATGGGCATGAGTTCGACGACAGTGATCCCAAGCTCTTTCAGATACGGGATCTTTTCGATCAATCCGGCATAGGTGCCGGCCCGCGAGGGATGCACTCCGGAATTGGGATTCTTGGTGAACCCCTTGACGTGAAGTTCGTAGATGATCGCGTCCGCCTCAGGCCGAGGCGGGAGATCTTCAGCCCAATCAAAAGCAGCTCGCTGTCTGGGCAAGACTCCAAGGGGCGCCTTTTCATGATTGGGGCCCGGCTTCATAGCGCCCTTGCGATCAAACCCGGGCGGGAAGAAAACTCGTTTCGCGTACGGATCGAGAAGGATCTTTTCGTGATCGAAGCCGCGGAGACCAGCAACCGCCTGGCCTGAAACCGAGTAACCGTAATAGCGGGCATCGTACATTTGATCTAGCGGGATCCTGCAGTGCCAGATCCGCCCTGACTTATTGCGGATGGGATCGAACTGAAAGGTCAAAACTGGCTTGGCCAAATCGGTTGGGGAATAGAGAAAAAGGTTCACACTCTCGGCATGTTCAGAACACACCGCAAAATTGAAGGCCCGGTCTTCCTCGATCCAGGTAACGCCCAGCGGCAATGGAAGCCCCTCTGTGTGTTCCCACATGCGACGTTTTTGCGGTGACACTGCTGAGATGGACGCTGCGTCAGATACGTCGTCGCTGACCGCATTGGATTGGGGTAGTGTGTTTTTCACGTTTCAAGAAGCTAATGACAAGCGGCATCATCCTGGAAGTTACCGCTGGCGAACATCTGGGCTAGAAACTGGCCGCAATGGATGATCTTCTGCGCCTCAGAATCGTTGTTGAGCTGGCTCTCAGACATGCTTAGGTCAGCCGCGCTCAAAGAACTGCGCGCTTTGGCATATCCGCCAGCCCAGGCCTGCACATTGTTAAACTCGGTCTTGAGCAACTCGATCCCGCGGTAATCGGAGTCCGTCGATGCCGCCGCTGAAGCCAGTGCTACGCTGTCAGCAGCTCGACCTTGGAACGCCATGATCGTGTTTCCTGCCGTGGTATTCCCTACTGGATACCCATTCAGCACGACCGCCTGTAGGGTTCCACCCCACTCTCTGATCGAAGCCATTGCCTCGATCGCAGCCTTTGTGAAAGGGCGCGAGAAGCCTGATATATGAGTTTCGTCGCTCGACGGTGAACCATCTGGACCAGGCAGGGTCAGAATGATTCTGTTTTTCTCAAAGCTCAGCGACCCGTTTGTGATTTGCGCAAGCGCTTGCGCATCCACGAACACGCGGCCCTGATATCGAATGACACTCGCCTGTCCTTGGTAGCCTTGCACGGACAACACCTCTCTTTCACGCTGCGATTGCGCCATTGCCATGGCTACCATCGACACCACTACCCCGAACATCGCCGACTTATGCTTCATGATGTGGAACATCAACTAGTCTCCGGATCAAAGTCGCTCTCGAAACGATAGCGTGCCTCATTGCTGAGAAGGTTCTGCCGCGTTACCTCCGGGCACGGTGTATTGTGCCTGGGTGAGCGGAGGAAGGGAGGCTTCGACTTGCATATCCATCAGCAAATCGATTCGACGGTCCAACTGAAAGAATTTCGTCACTGTGAGGGCCGGAAGCACCTTGTTGAACTTCTTGTAATACTTCTTCTTCAGCTCAGCCAAACGAGATTCGCAGTCCAACATTTGGTCTGCCATCGCCTTGGCCTCGGCGTCGGTCAGGTTCGGGTACTTCTGGGTGTACTGCTTTATGACGGCAGCGCGACGATCATCCAGCCTGGATCGTTCGTATTCGTATTGCTGATAGATTGGCCAGAATGCCGCGCCATCTTTGTCGTTGAAATTCATTCCTGTAGTGATGAGGGTAGTCCTGTCTGCCCGCATATTGGCCCTTACTACTGCGATGGTGGAATCGATGGTGGGCTCCTGATCTTGAGCACGGCCGAGAGGGCAAAAGGCGAACATCGCGAAGGTAACCATGAGTAATGCAGAATTCTTAATCATTGACTGAACTCCTAAGCCGCTTGTCGTCTTACTCGCGGGCGCAGCGGCGCAGTGCGCTCGAGACATTCTTGTGAACAGCTCCTCGAAAGGACCGGAAGCAGTGCACCAAATCGAAGTAGGCACGCCAGTTGCCGAACTCTCTCGGAATCAAATCATGTCTTATGTTGTAGTTCTGCAATAAACCTGGTTCCACATCACCATAGCGTGCCCGGTAACGGTCACGGGGACCTCATCTGGTCACACTCGGCTCGAATCGAAGATCGTGGGTTACCGCGCATGAGACTGTTCGCGGAGCCCTATTCGGCATGGGACGGCTCTACTGCCGGATCTAGCTTCGCTGCTAGTGTCCTAGGCGCCTCAGCCTTCTTCATAATGATCATGCAGATGGCTCCGACCCCGGCCCAGAAGACTGTGCGGGCACGTCGGCACAATGCGAGGGTCAATCCTGCGGTGCTCGTCACACCGAACATCTTTGCGATGAGCATATTCCCCGCTTCATAGGTCCCGAAGTTGCCCGGATTCAGCGCGCCCACAAGATTGATCACCTTCGTCAGGCCCTCCACGATAAAAGCGCCGCCTACGGTGAACCCTGCTCCCATAAACCGCAGGATGACGTAGACCTCCAGGACCGCCAGCATGTGCCATATGACATTGAGGCTGAGGGTTGCCCAGAATGCGGCTGGCGCTTCACGATGGAAATAGAGGAGGTTGTGTTCGGCCGAGTCAACGATCGGCTGTTTGTCGCTGACCCAGTTGTGCAGCCGCGGCAATCGCCCAATCGCTCGAATTGCATTCCCCATCAAGGGCCAGCGGTGCGCAATTGACACACCCGCCATGATCACCACTGACGCCAGCCCAACAATGAGCAGAACTGCATACACTCGCCATCGAACAGACACAGGGCCAAGCATTAGAGTGGCTGAGATGCCCAAAACCGTTACCACTACGGCGCTGAAGCCATGCAGTCCCCCGTCAATGGCGCCGGCTGATAGTGCACTCGATACCGGGACCGTGGAATCCAACAGCGATATGCGCGTCCCCTCCCCAACTACCTTTCCAGCGACGCCAAATTGTCCAATAGCGTCTGAGATCAACTGCGCGACGAAGCTTCGGAACCATGAAAGTTGACTAATGTCGCACGTAAACGCCTGTCTCCAGGCGCACGTCTTGATGAACTGAGAGAATCCCCCAAGAATGATGATCAGAGCGAGGCCCCACTCGACTGCCTGGAGTTGTTTCCACACAACCCCGGGGCCGGCTCGAAAGACCAAGTAGCCCAGTAGGCCAAGGCCCAGCAGAGCCGCGAAAAATCGGAGGGAGAGCTGAAGGAGAGACTGTAGCCTGGCCGCGATGCCGCTCAGGCGCGCCTGCTGGAGGATACCTCTCGATCTCCTCACCTTGTTCGGTTCGTGCGTCTGCTGGATTTCCATCAGCGCACATTCACTAACTGAGTTGCCGGCTCCCATGTCACTCTCCCCATTTCCCAGTCGATTCATGTATCTGGATATTGAGGAACAGCAGATGGATTGCCAATCGGGATGTCCGCGTAGAAGCGCTAGTTTCACTTATTTCGCAGGAGCCAACCTGAATTCAGCGTGCCCTGCCTAGGGCAGTGCCTCAATGCGGGCATTGATGGAAGGACTGACGCGGCGAAAATCGTGCCAACATAGAAACGTTCCTCGATGTCTCACACGCTAGCTCAGTTTCTGACCGAGAGCATTGCTAACGATCTCGCGAGCTTCGCTGATGATCAGATTCAGATGTGACTGGTCTTTGAAGGTCTCCGCATAGATCTTGTAGACGTTTTCGGTGCCCGAGGGCCGCGCGGCAAACCAGCCAGACTCCCCCACTACTTTCACTCCGCCAATGGGAGCATGGTTGCCGGGGGCCTTCGTTAACTTGGCAACGATGGGTTCGCCCGCTAATTCTGTTTCTTTCACCGAATCAGCAGAGAGCTTCTGCAGTTTCCGTTTTTGGTCAGGCGAGGCCGGCGCATCGATCCGGGTATAAATAGGACTTCCAAACTCCGCAGTCAGTTCCCGGTAGTGCAGGCCGGGATCTTTTCCGGTTCGCGCGGTGATCTCTGCGGCAAGAAGATCCATGATCGGTCCGTCTTTGTCGGTGGTCCATACTGTGCCGTTGCGGCGCAGGAAGCTCGCACCCGCGCTCTCCTCTCCACCGAAACACGCGGAACCATCGATCAGGCCGGGTACAAACCACTTGAAGCCCACTGGCACTTCGTACAACTGGCATCCGAACTTCTCCACGACACGATCGATCATGCTGCTGCTTACCAAAGTTTTGCCGACCGCGGGGTGGGTGTTCCACTCCGGCCGATTCGTCAGCAGGTAACGGATCGCGACAGCCAGGAAGTGGTTCGGGTTCATCAAACCCGCGGATGGAGTCACAATTCCATGACGGTCGGAGTCGGGGTCATTGGCGAAGGCCACCTGGTATTGATCCTTCAGGCCGACCAGTCTGGCCATGGCGTACGGGCTCGAGCAATCCATACGAATCTTGCCGTCATGATCGACAGGCATGAAGGAAAACGTGGGGTCAATCGTGGGATTTACGACAGTGATATCCAATCGGTAAATGGCGTTGATCGGTTCCCAATATCGGAGGGCGGCTCCGCCCAGCGGGTCAACAGCTAATCGGAGGCCCGCATCGCGAATGGCGTCCATGTCGACGACATTCTTAAGATCTTGCACGTAGGGCAACACCAAATCTTCCCTGCAAGTAGAAGGTGCTTTGATCGCCTTCTCATACGGAATTCGTTTCACTTCGCGATTACCGGCTCGCAAGAGATTGTTTGCCCGATCCTGTATCCAGCGAGTGACCTCGGCATCGGCAGGGCCGCCGTTGGGTGGGTTGTACTTAAGACCACCGTCTTCGGGAGGATTGTGGGAAGGTGTGATGACGATGCCATCCGCGAAACCAACTTGTTGAGTGCGGTTGCACATCAGAATGGCATGTGAGATTACGGGCGTTGGGGTGACGCCATCGTCTTTCTGGATGATGGTCTCCACATTGTTCGCGGCGAGAACTTCCAGCACAGAACACTGCGCAGGCGAGGATAGGGCGTGCGTGTCCTTCCCCATATACAGGGGGCCAGTAATGCCTTGCGTCTTGCGGTAATCGGAGATCGCCTGGGCGATGGCGAGAACGTGCGCTTCAGTAAACGTGCCGTTCAAAGACGTCCCGCGGTGGCCGCTTGTTCCAAACACAACGAACTGGTTGGCATCTTCGAGATCCGGCTTTCGGTCAAAATATTCCTTCTCCAATCTGGCCAGGTCCACAAGTATTTCCCTGGGAGCGGGTTTTCCGGCCAGCTGCGAAATACTGGCCCTGCTCACCTGTGTTGCCGCTTGTTTCTTTTCCAACGCACTGGACATTCGTCCACTCTCCAATATCGCCTTCCCATTGGGCGTTTGCGGTCACCTGACAGAATGCTCAGAACCGACCGGGGCTGTACTTTGCCAAGGTCGTATCATGGCGGAATTAGGCTTGGGCGGCCAGCAACGGCAAAGCTTCCAACACTCTCCCGCGATAGCCCATTCCTCGGCTGCCCGAATCACGAGGACCTTCACGAGGGAATCGGAGCTCGATATATCTGCATCGAGCAAAGGCTCCCTATTCCGATTTGGGTCGATTGTGACCCCGAGAAAATCTAGTCCCTTGCACGTGGCGGCGCGCACTTCTGGGGAATTCTCACCCACTCCAGCCGTAAATACCAAAACATCCAGGCCTTCCAAAACAGCCGCGACTCCTCCGATAGCGATGCGCAGACCATGAGTGTAAAGATCGAATGCCAATTTTGCTCTCTCATTTCCTGCGTGCATGCCAGCCAAAACGTCGCGCATATCGCCTGACAGACCAGAAATGCCGAGCAGGCCCGATTGTTTATTCAACATGTCGTCGATCTGGTCGGCGTCAAGCCCATACTGTCTGATGAGGAAGATCAGGATTCCCGGGTCAACTGACCCCGAGCGGGTGCCCATCATGAGTCCGTCCAACGGCGTGAATCCCATCGTTGTATGCACGCTGCGACCGGCTCGAATGCCCGTAACTGAGCACCCGTTGCCGAGATGACAACTTACAATGTTGAGTGACTTCAGGTCCTTTGCAATCAGCTGAGCCGCGCGGGTCGAACAGTACTGATGGTTGATTCCATGGAAGCCGTATCGGCGGACTCCCTGTTCGAACCACTCATACGGACCGGGATAGGTCTGCGCCACCAGTGGCATCTGGCGATGAAAGCCGGTGTCGAAAACCGCGACCTGGGGCACGTCTCCCAGAAGATCTGCGATAGTCTTCATCCCCTGGAGCTCCGATTGAATGTGCAACGGAGCAAACTGGGACAGTCCGGCAAGAGCCGAATACACGTTGTTACTGATCAGAATGGGATCGTGGAAACGGGGACCACCATGGACCACACGGTGACCCACAGCGTTTATCTCAGCCGCAGAACCGATACCGCGTGTTGCACCGCTCCATAGCGTGGCCAGCAGATCTTTCAGCACCAATTCACGCGAAAGACTTTTGACCTTCTTCGTCCTGGCTATTCCTTTCCAATTCCCGACTGTAATCGCCGCTGTGTCGCTATTCCATTCGATGCGGCCCTCCCAAAGCGGCAAAGGGGGGCTCTCCGGAAGAGCGTCGCCAATTTCATACAGGCATGCTTTCTGGCTGCTCGAACCAGAGTTGAGAACGAGGATTTTCATCTGTCGATAGACGTGCTTCCAGAACTAGCAGTGCAGATAGCTTGCCAATCGCTCACCCCTTAACAACTGATTTTGCATAGATCCCACGCGCCTGATCTGCGCCTGGCATGCCCTGCTTTGGGCAGTGCCTCAATGTGGGCGCGGGCCCGAAAGACATAAGGATGCAGACATCATGGCGTTATAGGGACAAAGCGCCGGTCTCGATTGGCACATTGCATGCAATCTGGAGAAAGTTCATGTGCGCACGCAAAGGCCGTCGGTTAAGTAGAGGTGCGCTGCACTTGATCCCAGCTCTCCCCAAGTGGTTACGGATCAAGTCGCCGCGCACCTCGTCCGACGGCTCTTGGGAAGGCAAGAGCGGCGTTTAGTTCAGCATGTCACTCATCGCAGCGGCTCTGAAACCACGGTCGATATTGATCGGAACAGATTTCTCTGAGGCCTCTGAAAAGGCGCTGCGCTATTCTCTGGCACTCGCTAGGTTCTATGAGTCGAAGCTTTGCTTGGCACACGTCGTGTCCTCCCTGGGTCTGACTATGGTAGGTCCTGGTGCAATGGCTGCCTGTGAAGAGGCAGTATCGCGCGAGGCCGCGAATTTGGAGGACTCGCTGATTCAAAGCGGGGCTTTTGCAGGCATTCAACACAAATTCATTGTTCGGCAGGGTGAACTATGGCCGGTACTGCAAGAGATCATCCGACAAGAGAGCATAGATCTCCTCGTCGTCGGCACACGCGGGCGACACGGCATAGCCAAGCTGTTTCTCGGCTCCATTGCAGAGCAGATTCTCCGTCAGACAGATTGTCCAGTCTTGACCTTCGGGCCGCACTCCGATGGCCGGCCCTGGTTTGGAACGCCCTCCACGCACCGTACATTTCTGTTTGCGACAGACTTCGGCCCCGCATCTCTCCATGGCTTGCCACAAGCCATCGCGGCTGCCAATCGGTTTGGAGCCAAGCTCGCCTTTCTGAGTATCATTCCAGTCGCACCATCGAGCACCGACGAAGCTTTGACGGGCTGGCAAGAGGACGCGCGGATGAGAACTCTGCAGCGGCTGGCAGAACTCGCCGACGTTGCCGGGCTCGACCTGAGGCCTGAGTTGTACGCGGAATTCAAATCAGCGGAGCCGGCAAGCGAAAAGATCCTCGAAATTGCTGACAAACTGCGAGCAGACCTAATTATTATGGGGCTCCATGCTTCGGCCTACACAGGAGTGACCTCGCATCTGGATCTTGCCACTACCTATGACGTAATTTGCCGGGCGTCCAGTCCTGTGCTTACAGTTAACTGTTTTTCAGGGTATGACGTTGGACCGCGTCCGCCCGAAGTAACAGGTTCGCCTTTGTGGGAGGACGACGTGATCCGCATTCACGGGCTCGGAGCGAAGTGGTAGATGAGATCGCGACTCGCCATCGACCAGATGAGTGACCGCCGCGAACAGAAGTCCAATTGAGACTCCGGACATTAGCATGCCGACCATGCTTTCGAGCGGGCCCAGCAGTCGCCACTTTGATGGAAGGATCACATCCCCGTAGCCAACGGTCGCATAGCTGCTCGCCGAAAAGTAAAAAGCTGACTCCCAGGACGGAAGGCAAAGCCAGCGATAGCAACTCGCCCACAGCAGAATAACGATTCCGTGCAGAAGGATGACCGCAACCGTAGTTTGCATGACGAGCGCGGCGCAGCGGAATACCCGCACCTTGTCAATCTCTCGTGGAATGCTTCTTATCCAAATGATGAGTGCAGCGGCGCCGCCACATTGCACCAATAGCGTGATCGACACAAGGAGAACGGCCGCACCGGCTTGTTGAAGCAACGTCATCGTTCGCTATCGCTCCTCTCGGTTGAAGACTGGGCACCATCCGGGGTTAACTCGCTTTCGATAGTTTCTAAGACACCGGCCTCGTTCAGTATCAGCAGTTAGTCGGCGTGCACGGCTTGGACGAGTGCCTCAGATTCCACAGCAGCGACTGTTTCCCACTTAATGAGCTTCAGGTCCAGAACGAAGATCGAGTACAGTACCGGCACAAGCAGCAGCGTTACAAAGGTTGCAATCGTAAGGCCACCAATTTGGGCATAGCAGAGAGGCTCCCAGAGCGGCCCACCATGTATGGCCAGCGGTATGAGTCCAAGGACGGTTGCGCCGACCGTAATCATCACGGGTCTGAGTCGCACTATGCCGGCATCGAGTAATGCTTCTCGCAAGGGCTCTCCTCTTTCGTGTGCTTCTTCGATGAAGTCGAAGAGCACGATGACGTGACTGACGATTACGCCGACTAGACTCGCGACGCCCAGGAACCCCATAAATCCGAAGGGTTGTCCCATGACCACCAGTCCCGCGAGGGCTCCTGTCATTCCGTACGGGATTGCGGCGAACACGAGAAATGGCTTGACCGCGCTTCGGAACTGCACAACCAATGCAATGTAGATCAGCAGTACGGAAATCGCCATCACGACGCTGAGTTCCTTAAAACCTTTCTGCTGTTCGTCGTACTCGCCTCCGATCTCAAGGAAATAGCCGGGAGGCAGGTTCTTCTGGAACTGCTTGATTTTCGGCAGCAGTGGCGTGAGTACTTGAGACGGTAAGACACCTGGGATCGGGAACGCGGATACCGTAACCGTGCGGAATTGATTGCGGCGCTTGATTTTCGATACCGCCATTTCCGTTGTGACGTTTGATACCTGTCTCAGCGGTACGTGCTGATTGCTGGATAAAGAGTAGACGTATGCATTTTGAACGTTAGATAGTCCGGCACGGTCCTCCATCCGCAAGCGAACGGCAATGGGTATTTGTTTGTCAGCTTCCCGGTAAGTTGAGACAGGTAATCCACTCTGCGCTGCGGCAGATGAGAGGGCTATATCCAGATTTGTGATGCCGGAAAGGTTGGCGCGGTCGGGGTCGACCTTCAGCCGGACATTCATCGCAGGCTCTCCCCAGTCGTCTCGCACCCGAGTCGCACTTGGCTGAGCGCGAAAGACTTCCTGGAGTTCGCCAGAAAGACGGTGCAGAACTTCTATCTCAGGACCTGAAATTCGGATAGAGATAGGAATGCCGACCGGCTTGCCGGTTTCGAGCTGGCGTACATCGACCCGGGCACCCGGAACTTCGCGGCTCAGCGCCGTCTGCAGCGGACCAACGAATTCGTTGGTGAAGTGCTTGTCGGAAACCTCGACGAGGATCTGCGCATAGTTGAGCTGTTGTCGCTCGGGGTCGACGGAGAACCAAAATCTGGGACCGCCGCCCCCGACAAAGGTGGTCAACGATTTCAGAATATCTTTTTGATGATGTTCGTTTCCAAATCGTTCGGACTCTTGCCGAATGACCGTTTCTGCTCGTTGTGTAATCGCGTCCGTTGCGCCCAGCGGGGCGTCTGGCGGAAGCCAGACATCCACGTACGACAGGTAGGAGAGGTCCTTGGGGAAGAACTGCGGCTTCAGCATCGAGAAAAACACTCCGCCCAACACCAGAACGATGAGCGAGCCGGCGAACGTGCCCCAACGATGTCTAAGCGCAAAATTACCTACCCGGTAATACAGCGCCGGGAACCCTTGCTGCCGCCGCTCCGACATGGGCGCCTCGAGGCGCTTGGGTGGTTTGATCATGTAATACGCAATTAACGGGATAAAGGTGAAAGAAACAATGACGGAGGCGATCAGCGTGCACGTCATCACGACCGGCAGGCTGTAAAGGAAGAAGCCTGTATCGCCGCTCAGCATCAGGAACGGGAGATACGCAACGATGTTCGTGATGGTGGCGAATACAATCGCTTTCGCTAGTTTGGTCGGTCCAAGCCACGACGCGAGATCGCGCGGAGAACCTGAAGCCAACTCGCGCTTGATCGCGTCCCCTGCCACAACAGGCATATCGACCAACAATCCTAGCGCGATGATCAAAGTCGCAATCGAAACTTGTTGAATGTCAATCCCAAGAACGTGAACGATGCCGAAGGTCATCGCCAGCGTCAGGGGGATGGAAGCCGCCATCAGCATCGCGGCACGCCAATCCCAGAATCCAACCAGGGCAACGATCACGACGAGAACAATGGCCTCATAGAGACTACCCATCAACAGACTGACAAGTTCCTTCACTTGTCGCGGCTGGTCCGACGTGCGAGCCACAATAAGATCGGCAGGCAGTTGCGGGCGCACGTTGGCCAGGGCCTTGTCTACCGCCGCGCCGAATTTGAAGATCTGTTCTCCTGATCGCATTTGCACCGCCAGGGTGATGGCACGATTCCGATGCCAAGTCCCGTTCGGCTCGCGAGAGACCATGTAGTTCAGGTATCGGGTGGGAGTCTGATATGCACGCGATATGTCGACGAGATCGCGCAAGTAAAGCGGAGCTCCACTCGGCGACGATGCGAGTAGCACGTTGCCAATATCTTTCGTGCTTTTGAATTCGGCGGTTGCGTCAACCAGGACGTTGCGCGATTGGGTCTGGACGATTCCACCTGGCGCCGTCACATTCCGCGCGTTCAGGATGTCTTTGATCTTCGTCGGCTGCAGTTTCAATGCTGCCAGCCGCGCGTCCGAGTACTCTAGATAGATCTCTTCGGGCAGAACGCCGACGCGCTGCACCTTCGCTACCTCTGGTACACGTTGCAGCGTTCGCTGGATCAGATCGGTGAAGTCATCAAGCTGCCGATATGAATATCGGTTATTGGCTGCTTCTGCGATTCGTTCTTTCGTGGATTGAGGATCGCGAATGATAATGGGACCCCACGCGTCGGGATGAAAGTCGTATTCTTGCAGCCGTTTCTCAATGAACTGCTGCCCATACGCTCGGATTTCGTCATCCGACTTCGCCGTCGCAAAGTCGATTCCGGAGCAGCTTCCTACCGACAACGAACGAACATCGTGCGCGAACCCGTCCCGTTCTGCCTGCGCAGCGAGCATGACAAAGGGACGCTCAATCACAGCAGGGGACACGGATGCCGGGTAACAGTAGAGAACGGTGACACGCCCACTCGTAACTCCTTGGCGCTCTTTCTCAATCGCATCCCGCACACCGCGGGCGCGCAAGGCGATTTCAAGGTCGGGGACCGTCGAACTGGCGACGGTCAGCATCAGCGCCGCAGTATCTCCAAAGTCGCTAATCCAGGTGATAGGTCCTGCACCGTCAGGAAGGTCGGTGACCTGATTCAGTCGTTGTCCAATGTCCTGGAATTCCTGCTGGGTGTTCTTGATGTTGTCCAACAGCCTGACTTGCACAACAGAAATGTTGTCCTGGGTAGTGGACTCCACGCGATCTACCTTGCTGTTTCCAGTGATGGCTTGCTCAACCTTCCGCGTGACCAACTGCTCGACCTTGTCCGCCGAGATACCGGGCCAGGGGGTGATTGCCAGCGCGATTCGCACAGGGATGTCGGGGTCCTTCCGTTTAGGCATGTTCATGTACCCGAACACGCCCCAGGCCAGAGTTGCGAACAAGGCAACCCAGGCAATCTGCCGGTTGTTGACAAAGAACTGCGCGACGTTACGACTCTTGTTGGAGTTCTCAGCTTTCATTGAAGGACCTCTATCCGCTGGCCATCCTTTAGCAGATTGGCGCCGGTGGTGATGATGCGTTCCCCGGGTTGCAGACCGCTGCCTATGGTGATTTCACTGCCATTGACCGCGCCGATGGCCACGCTACGAAGGCGAGCGACTTCTCCGGCACTCGAGTTGGAGACTACGAACACGCCATATTTCCCGTCTTTCGCTTGTACGACTGCGGAAAGTGGCACCAGCAGTGCTGAGGTTCGACTTGCGCTGTCGGCATTCGCGAATTGCAAGGAGCCGATCATGCCCACCTTCAGCAAGTGATCGTGATTTGGGATAGCGACTTCGACCTCGAAATTACGCGTAATCGTATCCGCCGCCGATGACATGCGGCTGATTCGCGCATGAAAGGTGCGGGTGGGGAACGCGTCGATGGCAACATCAACGGGCTGGCCTACCTTCATGGAACGGACAACCGTATCGGGCACACCGACGACGATCTTTACAATGTCGGTTTTGGCCAGCGCGAATGCGGGAACGCCAGGCCCGACGAAGGCACCGAGCTCGACGGCTTTTTTCACGATGTCGCCGTCAAAGGACGCAATCAGAGAAGTGTCGCGCAGAGCGATTTCCGCCTCGCTCGTCAGAGCCCGGGCGGATTTCAGTTGCTCCTCGCTGGCATCGTATTGCGCACGCGCAGAATCAAAGTCGGGCTTCGTAAGGCTCTCACTCTCATAGAGGTGATTTGCGCGGTCGAAGTCGAGCTTGGCTTTCTGAAAAACCGCCTCGGCGGCCGCCGCCTGCGAGGACGCCTGGTGTACCTTGTCCTCGTACTCGGACGATCGGATGCGGACGAGTACGGCGCCGCGGTTGACTCGATCGCCTTCTGCAATGTCGCGCATCCTGCCGTCTTGGCCGCGTACTTGTTTGAGCGAAATGACGTATCCGGGAATCCTGAACGCCAATGGAGCTTCCGAATCCGCCGTCACGATGGCCGAGAAGCGCAAGCCAGCGCTGCCCACGCTCCCCTGGTGATCAACCGTTTGCGCCTGGACCCCCTGCGGGGGCTGCTGCAGTGGCTTCGGCGAGCCACACCCCGCCATGAGTAGCGCTAAGGCAAGTGTTGCGATTGTCGTTCTCACGATTATTCCTCTCCCATCGCGCGGCGCAAATCTGCCAGTGAACTCCAATAGGAAGAAAGCGCCTGCTGATACTGAAATGATGTTTCCGAACTTCGAGCCTGAGCTTGCAGAAGATCTTTTATGAGCGCCGCTTGCTCTTTGTATTTATTGTTGGTGACGCGGAACTCTTCGGCTGCGGCTTCGTGACCGGTGCGTGTGGCCTTCAGCAACAAGGCAGTCTCTTTCCACTTCCGGTATTTCTGCCCCACCTCAACTCCAATTTGCGATACCGTCTCTTGCGCGCCGTTGTGCGCTTGCGCCAGAGTGTTAGATTTTTCCCGTACGCGGTTGTGGCGGCGTCCCCAGTCGAATGGTTCCCAAGTCAAAGCGAAGCCGGCCACACCGACGTTCGTGGGAAGGACTTGCACATTCTGAATCCCCATATAGCTAACGGCGATACCGAAGTCCGGTATGTACTCCGCTTTCGCTATGCGGCGGTCGTAGTCGGCTTGTTTTTCTTTGAGGTGAGCCTGGCGGATCTCAGGCCGATTCTCTGACGCCTGCCGGCGCGCATCGTCCAGACTGAGCGTGGTCGCGTCATCCTCCGGGATGGAATCAACTCGAAAAGGAGTTTCAAGATCCCGTGCCAGGAAGTGATTCAGGTGCTCGTGCTGCGTCGCGAGTCCGTTCTCTGCAACTGACAAGTCATATTGCGCCTTGGTTAACCGTGCATCGACCTCCAACGCATCTCCCTTGAGCACGGTCTTTTCCGCGATGTAGCGTTGCGTAACTCGCTGTGTTTCTTCCAGCGTTCGGACACCTTCCCGTGCCGCATCCACCGCAGCCTGCGTTGCTACCAGCTCGAAATATGCATTTCGCACCTCGGCCCCGATCCTCTGACGCTCCGCGCGAATGTCTTCTTTAGCGATATCGCGCCCAAGTTCCGTGGCGTGAATTCCCAGCCCGATTTTGTACTGCTGCGAGAGGGGAATATCCATGCCGCCCGTTAAGTAGGCAGTTAACTTTGCCGGCGTGTGAACCTTGGCATCGGTGGAAGGGAGGGGACCAATCCCGGGATAGGTCCCGAAGACTCCTTTCGAAAAAGTGAAGTCAAATGGTTGTAGCAGTTCGCCACCGAGTGCGGCAAATTGGAAGTGCGGTAGCCGCCTGCTGCGAGCCGTGCTCACTTGGAAGTTGTATTTTTCCGCCTCCAGCACGGAGTTCTTCACGAGCCGATTGTTCGCGAGTGCAATGGCCACAGCGTCATCAAGCGTAAGAAGCGGGGCGTCCTGCGTAGCCTGTTGGGCAAGCAATCCGATCGGTGACGTGAATACAACAATTACAAGAAGCAGTGCGAGATGGTTCGATTTCATCATTTCTTCTACCTGGACTTCGGCCGAGGCCTGACGGCGTTCTGAACTTGAGCGAATCCTCTGTCGCTCATGTGCACCAAGATTGCAGGTGCCGTACCACCCGGGACTTCCTGCAAGTTCTTGAATCAGAAGTGGTGGCATCCAAAAATGCCGGAGAATGCCCATATCCGGTCCACGGGCGCTGCCCTTATGCGGGCACCAGCCGCTTTGGCGAGCGTTCAACCACTCCGGAACGAAGGGATCCTGTTGCGGGGACATTCTGAAGGTAAGTTGAGACTCGCCGTCGAGGCATCCGCTGAGGGGACTTAGATGGTTACATGTTGTTTCGGTCGGAGGGCGATGGGAGAAATCGAGCCAGCGTCGAAATCAATCGAGCCCTTCATCTGGCTACGTCTGCACATTGAAACAGTTTCGAAGAATCGAGGAGCTGAAGGGAAAAGGCCCGCGAGCGCTCTCCATTCAATCTGGGCTGGTATTGCCCGAGGCGTGATCGAGGGCTTGTCAGGTGTGCTTGATCATCGGTGGCGAGAACGATGCCCTTGTACGCCGGAATTAGCCGACACTTGCAATAAACGGGAGCTGAAGCCGTTCGCAAATGTCCCGAGAATACGCAGTCTCGGCAACGAACTGGGCTCCAAGCCTCTTAACAAACAAAAGCACATCTTCCCCAATGGCGTCGATAGACATCACGTCCGTAAGATCAACCACTAATTCCAGTTTGCTATCGCAGCGCGTGGTGAGCGTCCGGACTTCCTCAGCCCCTTTGCCGGTGAATCGGCCTTCGAGCCGGAAAACCAAAGCATCGTCTAATTCTTGCGTTTGGACACGTAGCATGATGGCCCCTCTTACATCTCGTTAGCAGCCTCAAATCGATGGCTATAGTCATCCTTGCAGCTTTTTTGCCAGGGACGCCTAATGCAACCTGTTGAGACTAAACGGTTTTTCTGGCGTATGCTGCCGATAATAACGGGCAGTGCCAGCATGAGGGCATCCTTTAGTTCTGACTAAGAAACAAGGCGGCTGAAACATTCGCCTCGAAACGTGAAAAGAAGTGAGGAAGTTGTCAGGCCGAGTAATCGGCGCGAGTGATACTAAGCCTGCGCATCTTGTTCTGCAGCGTGGTTCTTTTAAGCCCGAGGCGCTCTGCCGCTCCACCTTTGCCGGCTATTCTTCCGGACGCGCCTTTCAATGCATCGAGGATCGCCTGCCGCTCTGCTTGCTCGAAAGTCGAGGTAGCCGAGACAACAGTGCGGCCCGTGGATCTGTTCAGCTCTGCTCGCGGCACATTCAATTCGTCCCCTTGCGTGAGTATCACGCAGCGCTCAATGAAGTTTTCTAGCTCGCGGATATTTCCCGGCCAATCGGCATTCACCAGAGCTTCCATCGCTGGTCTCGGGACGGACCGAATGCGCTTTTGCATACGGCGAGAGAGGCGCGAGACAAAGAAGTGGACCAACAGTTGAATGTCTTCGCGTCGTTCGCGCAGCGGCGGGATTTCGATGGGAAACACTCGCAGCCTGTAATAAAGGTCCTCGCGAAACTGATTATTGCGGATCATGCCTTCCAAATCGCGATGCGTGGCCGCAATTAAACGAACGTCAACGTGGATGGTCTTTGTACTACCGAGGCGTTCAAACTCTTGTTCCTGCAGGGCGCGGAGGAGTTTCGGCTGCAAATCCATGGTGATGTCGCCGATCTCGTCAAGGAAAAGACTGCCGTGATCCGCCAGCTCAAACCGACCTTTCTTTTGCATCAGGGCTCCAGTGAAAGCGCCCTTTTCATGGCCGAACAGTTCACTTTCTACCAAACCAGAAGGAATCGCCGCACAGTTCAGTCGAACAAATGTGCGCTCACGCCGCGGGCTGAGATTATGAAGTGCTCGGGCCACCAGTTCTTTGCCGGTACCAGTCTCGCCGTGCAGTAACACAGTAGAGCTGGTTGGCGCAACGATCGCGACCTGGTCCAGCACTTTGCGAAGAGCGGCACTCTTGCCGACTATCTCTTCGAAGCTGTACTCAGATTCGATTTCCGATTCAAGGTAAAGCTTCTGCTCTTCCAAATCGTCGCGGGACGCGCGGAGCCGTCCGTAGGCCAGCGCATTCTCGAGGACCAGCGATGTCTGTGTGCCGATCTGGGACAGGAGGTCCCGGTCCGCCACGTTGAATCCATTCGCCCTGCGACTGCACATGGTCAACAGACCCAGCGGGCCGTCGGCCCCCATCAGTGGCACTAGGACGGCCGAGAGGAGAGATTCAGCTTGGGACGCTTCGCGCAGGGACGCGGGTATATTCGCATCCGTTGTCGGGTAATACTGTGGTGTGCGGAGGCGCGACCATTCGCTCCATAGTTTCGTGGGCTCCACGACAACAATCTTTTCGAGAATGCCCCTTCCCGTCGGGAAATCGAGAAATCTACGTTCCAAGCTACCCGACTGCTTGTTAAAAAGCCACAATGACGTGAGATCATTGCCCAGGTGTTTGCGCATCGAACCTGCTACAGCCTGAAACAAGTCATCCGCTTCCAGCTTGCTGACAATGTGGTTGTTGATTTCCAGCAACAAGCTGAGGCGATCCCGCTGCTTCAAGACCTCTCGGTGGTAAAGCTCCGCGATGTCTCTTGCCAGTGCGCACTCGAGCGCGACGGCAACGTGAGAGGCCAGGGCACTAAGCATCTCGACGTCTTCGGGGGCAAATTGCTGGCCCTGCAACTTTGGCGTTGACAGAATTCCGTAGCGTTTTTGCGCGGTGGATACTGGGAACAAGTAGGAGCTTCGTCCGGCAACTTCGGCTGCAAAAGACGCCAGGTCAGGATGTTCCAACATTGTCAGTGACAGGTCCGGGACAAATACTGGCTTCTGTTCGTCTAGCACCCGCGCCACCAGACCAGTGCGTAACAATTTGGCTCCGCGATCAATTGCGGGCGCGTCCGCGTCTCGATCAAACTCGAAGCTATGCAAGCTTTCGCCGTCATCGCTCAGCACGTAGAGTTCGGCCCCGTGCAATTTGGAAGTGCTCGACAAAACACCTCGCAGGCTTTGCAGGACGGCTTTTACCGTGGGCTGATCGGCTAGGGCAGTCGACGCACCTAGCAGGCTTCGATATCGATCTTCGGTGATGGTCATAGCAGGTAAACTCCCCGCAATTCTTGGTTTACAGTTACAAACAACCTGATCTTCGTACAGGAATGCAATCTATCGTCCGGAGGCTCTAACTAACCCAGCCTCCGGCATCATGCACCAGCACGTCTGCAAAACCACACGTGTAACAGCTTTCGCAACGCTCGCCGCTTTGCTGTGCCCTGATTTTGCGCCTCAAGTATCTGCCAATCAGGTTCCCGCCGCAACGACACCCGGATCACTCTGCAAGAGATCCTAACCTCGGCGGTCTCATTTCACTTGAGGTTTCTATCGTTCACTCCCCACCGACGCTGGAACCGTAGATAGCAGTTTATTGATGGCTAGCTGCATAGTCCTATTCATCTCAGAGACGACGCCGGGTACATTTCGTTGGGACACCGGTCCAATTTCGGAAAGAGCATTGCTCCAGACCGTGGCACCGGTCGCTACCTTGGTGATTTGTGCAGACAGTGCGACTTCCACTTTGACCCCAGATTCGTAATCCACTTCCTCCAGCTTTTCCAATTTTCCACTGAAAACGTAGTCGTTATTGGGACGGCCGTCGTACATGGAGACCATGGAGAACCGACCGCCGGCGCGCAGATGGTCGATGACTGCACTGGTTACGAGCTTGCGCGGATCCGCCGCCCAGCGATGGTATTCGTAGAAACCGATTTCCTCGGACGTGGTTCGGTAGACAATGGGCCCCTGCCGTAAATAACCCGGCGATTGGAATTCTCGTACTGCTATTGAGGCTCGGACATTTTCGGACGCGGGCGGATCCGGCGGGGCTGGGAGATTGAGCGTGTAATATGCGGGATATCGCACCCTGCCGCAGCCAGAAAGTGCGGGCAAAAGCGTCAGTATTAATGCAAACGCCACCGGAAGTTTTTTCATATCATTTCTCCTTACCACCACCTATTTCGGAACCTGCCGCTCGTCAGGTTGCTTGGTACGGATCAAGCTCCAGGGTCGCTGCTTTAAAGAATTCGTGAACTGATTGAGGTTGTCGGTCGCGTCGCGCAGATTCTCTACCGTGTCGTTGATCTTGTAATCGTTAGCCCTCACAATGGTCTGCACGGCCTGTAGCAAGCCTTTGGCCTCTTCCAGCGTTGTCTGTAATTCAGCCAGGTCCGTCCGTATGGGAGCGCGCAAATCCGTCACCGTGCCATTCACATTCTGAATGGTGTCATCCGCATGCTCGCTAACTCTGGCCAGTTGGTCTGTAAGACGATCAATTTTCGGGCGCTCGTCCGCGACCAACCGATCGATGTTGTCCAGAATGGCTTGGACCTTCTTCTGATTTCGTGATCCGGTCATCGTGTCCAGGTTGGCGAGTAGATGGTTCATGTTGCCGCTAATGCCGTTGAGTTCTCCCTGTGCCTGCGTGATCAGCGTATTCGCGCTGTCCGCAACGGTTGCCAACTTCCCCGCAATCTCATCCAGACTGGCGGCTTCTTGCGAGGCGATTATTGATTCCGGAGGGAGGCGCTTCGCATCAATGGTGCCGGTTGTGATCGACAAGGCCGCGCTGTTCATCACACTGACGAAGCCCAACTTGGCCACCGATTTCTCATTTAGCGGAGTATCCTTCTTGACCTCCATGAGGATTTCAATTCGAGTTGGATCCGCGGACCAGGGTCGCACGGCTGTAACTTGGCCCACGTTGATGCCTCCGTATAGCACGGAAGCTCCGGACTCAAGTCCTCCGGCATATCGCAAGTAAGTGCGATAGTGCACGGTGCCGCCACTATACTGCGCGTTCAGCAGGTAGATGACCGTGAATGCGAGTACGGCGAAACAGCCGAGGACAAAGGCGCCGACCTTCGTTTCGGTGGTCATGGTTTTGCCTCCTGACTTTGCACATACCGTTCCAGATAGGAGGCCAACGCCGGCGTATGCATCGGGTTGGCCGGCACACGGTTGAGGAACTGCCTCACGCGTGGATTCTGGTTTGCGCGTATTTCGTCTTTTGTGCCGACCGCGAGTAACTTTCCATCGAAGAGCATTGCGATCCGGTCGGCGATCCGGAAGGCGCTATCGAGTTCATGGGTAACGACCAGCGCCGTGATCTGGAAAGCCTCTTTCAGAAATAGAATCAGTTCGTCCAGTTCTGCCGCGACGATTGGGTCAAGCCCTGCCGAAGGCTCGTCCAGCACCAGGATTTCAGGATCCAAAGCGAGAGCCCGGGCAACAGCCGCACGCTTCTTCATGCCTCCTGAGAGCTCCTGCGGGTGCAGTTTGCCAAAATCCGCCAAGCCCACCACCGCGAGCTTCAACCAAACGATCAAGTCGATCACGGAAGGGGCGAGGACGGTGTGCTCCCGCAAAGTGAGCGCGACATTGTCTTCCAGCGACAGTGAATTGAACAATGCGGCGCTCTGAAAAGCCACACCAATCGAGCGCCTGACCTTGTTTAGGTCTGCCTGCGGGCAGTGCGTAATGTCTGTGCCTTTGATCGAGATGCTGCCCGACTTCGGATGCTCGAGACCAAGAATCTGCCGCAATAACGTGCTCTTTCCTGAACCGCTGCCCCCAAGCAGAACCGTGATCTCGCCCGGCTCGATGTCAAGGTTCAACCCATCGAGCACACGCCGGCCATCGTATTCCACCACCAGATCGCGTACTGAGATCAGAGACATTTAAGTTTTCCCTACGAAGTAGAAAATGGCGGTAAATATCGCATCGGCGGCGATAACCATGAACGTTGATCGCACGACTGCGGCAGTTGTCGAGCGACCGACGGCGTCGGGGCCGCCGCGCACTCGAAGTCCCTCCAGGCATCCCACGTGAGCAATAATGGTCGCGAATGCCAAACTCTTGATCATCCCTGCGACCACATCCCGCAACTCAATTGAAGTCAGCACGTATCGGAAATAGAGCAGCAGACCCAAGTGCGTGCTGAAGAACATGAATAGCCCCCCGGCGAGAATGCCGAAGAGGGCGGAGACGATGGTGAGACATGGGACTGCCACCAAGGCCGCCAGATATTTTGGCGCTAACACGAACTCCACCGGTTCGAAGGCCATGACCTTAAGCGCGTCGATCTCTTCGGTCACTTTCATGGTGCCGATCTCGGCGGCAAATGAAGATCCAGATCGTCCGCTGACGGCGACTGCAGTCAGCAGCGGACCAAGTTCGCGTGTAAAGCCGAGCGCGACCAAATCGATAACGTAGTGCAAAGCCCCGAACCGCCGCAGCTCAGAGGCTCCCTGCATGGCCAGAATGAATCCGCTGCACATCGCCAGCAGTGCCACCATTGGAAGCGCGTCAACCCCGATCTCCAGCATCTGGCGGACAGCCGCATGCCACCGGTGCCGGTTTCCAATCAGGGGCAAAGCCGCACGCATCCCACGCAGCGTGGCCCACAATTGAATGTTCAGGCTCCCAACGTAGTCGAGTTGACTGAGAGTCTCTCTGCCGGCAATTTCGAGAAGATTGGCCATCAGACCGCCTTGCACCCAGAGTGGTTCATCTCCGAATGCCCTCATGGAACAGGGATAGAATGCCCGTCGCGTCAAACAGGCGATGTAAGCGATCATGCAATCCCTGCAGCCTAAGCTCGGTTTTGCATTTCCGTGCGATTTTTAACGCTTCTATCAGAGTGGCAACGCCGGAACTGTCGATGTGCGTGACACCCGACAAGTCAATAATCACGGTCCTCGAATGAGGCGCGTGCAAAAGGGCGATAAGCTGGTCGCACACTGCTGGCGAGGAATCGATATCAATGCGGCCATTCAAAGACGCCAGAGCGCCATCTTCGCTGGCAACAATGTTGATTTGCCGCTTATCCACGCGCTTGCTGTTGTAATCGAGCAACGGAATCAGCTCCTCCTTGCAAAATGTCCTTAATTTTCCTGACGGACAATGGCCAAGATCCACACGAAACTGTTAATGGCAAGCGCAAGGCCATTAGCCGGTAGGAGTAATGCTAGGAAAGTCAAAGACTTGGGAAGGAGATGCCCTGATGGTACGAATGATCTAGACAGTATCCGGGCAGCCGCGCCCGAATACGGGCAGATGAGGTCAGCTGCGTTTGGTTCGTGACCCTATTGGGTCATCGATCGGGCCGATTGTTTGCTTTTCACATCCAGAATCAAAGATCAAAGAGGCAGTTCAACATTGTGTCTCTGGAATGGCGTACTGTCTTCCCGAGCTCCTACCTTATCGGCTCTCCTTAAGCAATGCAGTCTGCGAGTAATCGGACCCGCGGATTACCTCACGCGAAGATGGGTGAGACAAGTTGAGCGCGGGCATGGAATCCTTGTGCTAGCGGCGGCGTCTGCGAGAACGAGAGCTGGTGTGGAGTACTCCTCGTACTAACTTCTGCAATTTAGCCTTTGCCCGAGCTGTCTGCGCTTTCACCGTTCCGATAGGAACTCCCAGAACGCGGGCTGTTTCGCCGAGGGAAAGCTCCTTCACAAACCTAAGCTGAAAAGTCTTCCGCAGAGTCGGCGATAGACTTGCTGCTGACTCTATTAAGCGCGCATTCGCCCAAGCCTTGTGGCACTCATCCTCGGGATTAGGCCGGTCGTCCACCAAAGTGTCGGACAGCGGATATTCCCGCTCCTCTCCGATTCGCGAATCCAGGGATACATGGATATAGCGTGACTGCTTGCGCAAATGCATTCTTGCGCAATTGATAACAATAGTTGTGAGCCACGTGGAAAGTTGCGCGTCGCCTCTGAATTGGTTCAAATGCTTTAAAGCTGCCAACAGCGCATCCTGTACCGCATCCTCGGCATCAGCTTGGTTTCCCAGGAGTCTGTAGGCGCGTCTGTAGAGAGACGGTAAGCCATGGGACAGAATAGCCATCATCTGTGCCGGTGAAGCGTTCCCCGATTCCAGGCCGACACCCTCTCCGCACTCAATTATCTGCTCTATAGATGGCATGTTATATTTGCGCTCCTTGGTAGCCAAGGAAGCATGGGATGTTCCATGCGACCTCAACGATCTGGAATTTCGATTTCACTTTGTGCAGAGATGGATTCAGGAAGAGGAACCGCGAGAACGGTGTTGGATCTAGACGTTTTCAGCGACTGCCTTGCCTGTCGCCCCACTTCTTCGTCAATGTCATGTTTTAAGACATCATGGAGCGCGCTGAGTACCTGATACTGCATCATTGCGATTTGGTATCTCTGCTGCAGAAGATATTCGGCCTGTTCGCGTGTAATTTGATTTGCTTGTTGCGCCTGCACAATTACTGACAAATCGGCCGATGTCTTATCTGCCACCATGCTCATGGCGATTTCGTAGGATTTGAGAATGTCTTGTGGGCCCAGCGGCATTTCGGGTTTGCTCGCAAGCAGATCGGATACAACGGAGTTGGATCGCATGCTTGTCCCCGCAAGAATTCTCTCCGGCGGAGGCGCTTCTGCCGTAATGTTCTCTTTCTTTGGCTGGGCTGTGGCACTCTGCCACACGCATGCGAGAATCAATATCGTAACCAGCGTCTGTCGCGTTTTCATCGATGCTCCTCGTGCGAGCTGCACATGCTGATAGATCTGCTTCGGATTGCGTTCTGATCGCTATAACTGTCGGCCCCGCCTAATTGCCAACGGCATCGGGGCGTGCCGGCCCCTAGCCCTACTCGAGCGGTACCCTTAGCTCACGACAGCACATCCTATTTCGAGTTACTTGTGCTCTGTGTCGCGTTTTTGACTTTCAATGGGCACTTGAAGCGACCGACCTAACATGTCGTTGTAGGTAATTGTGTTCTTTCCTACCAGGACCAGCAGCTCATGTCCTTTTGCGTACTTCGGTGGCAGTTCGCCCAACGGAGGCGTGTACAGTACCACGTACGTCGTGTCGCCCACCTTGACGGAAACGTCATAGCTGCTGGCATCAGATGCACCATCGCCAGCAACCGGACGAGCCTTGACCTCAGCAATGATGGCTACCTGATACTTTGATGACGACTGGCCAAGAGCCGCTACCGCCAGTAAACACAGAGTCACTACAACGATTAGCTTCTGCATTCTTCGCTCCTTGCGCTCCTGCCAGTCCAGCAATCAGGACCAGGAATGACTGTTAACGAAGTCAGGAGCTGTTCTTAACACCGCATTGGAACGCAATCGATATGCCAATGCTCGAAGTGGCTGCGGAGAGCCTCTGCGAGTTGGACTTACATGTCTTTGCATGGCGTTTAATTATTGCGGATCGCCTCTCAACGCCCGCCTCACGCCCACATCCGGGCATCCATGCCTAACGCCGGGCAATGGTTTGACATGCGACAGACGCGCGCACTTGTGTCCAGCTTTGTTCTCCGCTCTTATTCCGTTTCGGGGATTGGCATTGAGCTTGCATTGTCACTGCTGAGTGAGGCGGCAGCCATTCCGGCCCGGACGACTCCGCAGCCAACCAGTTCGGAGCGCGCGCAGCACATTTCCATTCTTGCGGCCTGTGGCTGCCCCTCGCACACTTGTCGGATCTCAGGATAGGAGAGCAACTATGACAGCAGTTGAAACGCTACCGGGTGAATCGAACGGTTACATCATCTCCTCAATCATTAACCTGGTCTGCCCACAATGCGGGGGAAGAATGTCGGAATTCCAATGTGAAGGAAGATGCCGCAGAAACTGGCTTGCCGAATGGGAATGGGCGAATCAGGCGACCAGAGGTCCCAAGTCCCGGCGAGGCCACGCTGGCCGGTCGATGCGGCGACTGTACTTTTGCGATGCGGGCTAGAAATCTGAATCATCCGCTGCGTAAGAGAGGGCGAGTACCTGGACGGTATCTGACCGGGTGGCGGAGCATCTGAGATGAGTGCTGAGGAGGTCTTAACGGCATTCCGGCATGACGCTCCGTATTTATTCTTAGGTGCGGCCTTCGCCGCTGTCGGCATGGTGACCGCTGCTTTTGCGAAGCAGATGAGGAGTGAGTCGCGCTGGCGCCGGAGAACGCCGTACAAGGCGGCAAACAATGCTGCAGCCTCGTTTCAACAAGTTGTACGCCAAGATTGGACGGCCCTCGATCGCGCCGGAGAAACTGTTGCGAGCGCTCCTGCTGCAAGCCCTGTACTCGGTGCGCAGCGAGCGAATGTTGATGGAACAACTCAACTATAACCTTCTGTTCCGCTGGTTCGTGGGCTTGAACATGGACCATGCCATCTGGGATGTGACCGTGTTCACCAAGAACCGCGAGCGGCTGCTCGCTGGGGACATTGCCGAAGCCTTCTTCCAAGCCGTGCTGCAGCAGGCGCGTGAGCGGGGTTTGCTCTCGGACGAACACTTCACGGTGGATGGAACGTTACTGGAAGCGTGGGCGAGTGTGAAGAGTTATCAACGCAGAGATGCGAAGAACGACGTTCCGTCGGGCGATCCCGGCAATGCGACGGTGGACTTCCACGGGGAGAAGCGGTCGAACCAGACGCACGCGTCGAAGACGGACCCGGATGCGAAGATGGCCCGCAAAGGCAAGGGCAAGGAAGCCAAGCTGAGTTACAACGGGAATCTGCTGGTGGAGAACCGCCACGGGCTGATCGTCAACACCGAGGTGTTCGAGGCCAACGGAACGGCGGAGCGCGATGCAGCGCTGGTGATGCTGGAACAGATTCCCGGCACGAAACAAGTGACGGTGGGCGGCGACAAGGGGTATGACACGGCGGATTTCGTGGCCGAGTGCAGAAACTTAAAGGTCACGCCGCACGTGGCCCAGAACCTGGAGCGGCGCGGTGGGCAAACGGAAGATCGGGCGATACTAAAACCGAGGCCTTGCAAAAATCGCTGCCCATCAATCCTCGGCTCGCCCGTTCTCTGCAAGAACTATGGAAACGCACGTTGCAGCAAGGCCCTCAAGACTGGGTCTTCGCGAACAAAAGTGGCCGACCTCGAGGACAGCAGAACATCCTGCACCGCCATCTGAGACCAGCCGCATTAAGGGCCGGGATCGGAAAGATTGGTTGGCATACGTTTCGACATTCGTACTCGACGATGTTGCGAGGTGGAGGTGCTGACATCAAGGTGCAGCAAGAATTGCTGCGGCACTCAACAATTCAGAGCACCCTGAATACCTACACGCAAGCGATTTCCGAGCAAAAACGCTCCTCCAACACGACTGTGGTAGGAATTTTGTTCAATGAAAATGCCTCTACCGTCGAGCCTTCCGCAAATGGGAGCTAAAAGGCACTCTGCACGTGACGTTTGGGGCCCGTGCAATCCTATCCAAGCGACTGTTTTTGTGGAGCTTAGGTTGGTTGCGGGGGGTGGATTTGAACCACCGACCTTTGGGTTATGAGCCCAACGAGCTACCAGACTGCTCCACCCCGCACAGAAATCATAACAGCGCAACGTAAGAGGGTCAAACCAGTGGCTGATCTTGGTAGTCTTGTCGTTTGATTCTTAACCCAAATATCATCCTCGAAGCACACAATCACGAACTGGAAATCTCGGCATCCGGATCCGCGAACAACAGTCAACGACTCTCAATGGCGAGAGATTTTCACGCAGAGCCGCCTTTGGAATACCCCTTTACTGACGCAAGTCTGCCATCCAGCCTGATCTTGCGATCTTTACTACTATTGTTCTTCTACCGGTTCACCTTCTTGCGCTCGCAAGCGTCCACGATTTTCTTCGGATCGATCGCATCCCGGTCAATCTGCTCTTCTAGTATTTTCCCGTCCTTTCCAATCAGGAAATTCACCCGGCGCGCGGCTTTGTACTTGTCCAGGTAGATTCCATATGTTCGAGTGACATCGCCGCCCCAATCGCTGAGTAAAGGAAAGGTCACACCAATTTGATCGGCGAAGGCTTTGTTGGCAAATGGGCTGTCCATGCTCACACCCAGGACCTGGGTGTCGGCGGCTTCCAGTTTTTCAAGATTCTTCTGGAAGGCCTTCATCTGGGCGGTTCAACCGCCAGTGAAAGCAAATATGTAGAAGGCAAGCACGACATTTTTTTTGCCGCGATATTGGCTCAAAGAAACATCTTTCAGATCGGAACCGTCGAAGTACTGCAACTTGAAGTCGGGCGCGACATCGCCGACCTTCAGCTTCAACTGCTCCGATCCGGTTTTCCCGTCTTGCGCAACAAGCTGTTGACAAAACACTGCCGACAGCAGCAAACAGGCCGGTAAGACCAGTGAACGGCGTAACCTCATGAGTTCCCCCCGGATGGTAATTCTTTAGAGTAACGCGCCGGCCCAGCATAATAAAGCTGATCCCACATAATAAAGAGGGCTTCTCCCGGGCCGTGCACGGCGAACCTGTACAATGTTTTCAAATTGACCGTCTGATGAGCCTTCGCACACTCAACGACATCTTCTTCGCTGCCTGCCAGCGCGCTAATAAAAGAGTGATGTTGCAGCGGCAACCCTCAGGCTGGTTACCCATTTCTTCGGCAGACCTTTACCGCAACGTTGCAGGTTTGGCGCGAGCACTCCAGTCCTGGGGAATCGGCAAGGGCGACCGCGTCGCTATCGTGAGCGAAAACCGGCCCGAGTGGACGATAACGGATTTCGCGGCCCTTTCGCTTGGTGCGGTCACCGTCCCTATCTATCCTACCCAGACCGCGGAGCAAAGTTCATTCGTTCTGCGTGATTCTGGAGCCCGCGTCGTGGTGGTATCCACTCAGGCGCAGCTCAACAAAATTCTGCTGGTACGTCAGAACATCGCCGTGGAGCGCGTTCTGGTAATGGATAGCATCGAGCATGACATAGCACTTCCCCTGGCTCCAATCATGCTCGATGGTCCCTCGCATCCCGATCCAGAGTTCGCGGCGTGTGCCGCCGCAGTCAATCCTGACGATCTGGCGACGATTATCTACACCTCGGGCACAACTGGAAACTCCAAGGGAGTCATGCTGACCCATGGCAATATGGCCTCGAATATTTCCTGTTCGCTGGGGGGATTCGACATCGGCGGAAACGAAGAAGTGAGCATTTCCTTCCTTCCTTTGTCGCATGTCACGGCACGGCACGTCGATTTTGCGCTTCTATATCGCGGCGTGACGCTCGCTTATTGCCCTGATCTGGGCCAACTGTCGCGGTTTCTGACGGAAGTGCGGCCAGATATTTTCGTCGCGGTGCCGCGCGTGTACGAGAAAATCCGCCAACAGGCAATCGCGCAAACCGCCGCCTTTCCCAAGAACTTCATCTTTCGCTGGGCAATGGGGGTAGGCCGGTCCCACCGCGCCGAGGTTGTCAACAATCAGCAACCAACATCGCCTGGGTGGAAAATAGCGAATCAGATTTTTTACTCCAAGGTGCGCGCTGGAATGGGCGGCAAAGCCAAATACTTCATTTCCGGAGGCGCTCCACTCGGGCTTAAATTGGCGGAATGGTTTGCCGATATCGGAATCCACATTTACGAGGGCTACGGCCTGACGGAAACTTCTCCTGTTATTGCCGTCAATACACCCAAAGCCCACAAACTGGGTACCGTTGGCAAACCGCTTTCGAACGTGGAAGTACGCATCGCCGATGACGGCGAAGTACTCGTTCGAGGTCCTTCGATTTTCACGGCATATTGGAATCGAGATGAAGAGACGCGCGAAGCCTTCGTTGACGGCTGGTTTAAAACCGGCGACATCGGGAACGTGGACGCTGACGGGTTTCTGTCGATTACCGATCGCAAAAAAGACCTGATCAAAACGTCGGGGGGAAAGTTCATCGCGCCGCTGCCGATCGAGAATTCCTTAAAACTGAATCCGCTTATTGGGACTGCCGTTGTGATTGGTGATCGACGCAAGTTCCCTGCCGTTCTCATCGCTCCACACTTCCCTCTTCTTGAAGAATGGGCGCGGACCAATCATGTGAGTTTTGATTCTCGGGAACAACTCGTCGCTGATCCCAGAGTCGAAGCACTATATAAAGGTATCGTCGACGAAGCCAACGTCGGCCTGGCACGCTTCGAGAAACTGAAGCGCGTTGTAATCATTCCGGAAGATCTCTCTGCAGCCGACGGCACCCTGACGCACACCTTCAAAGTGCGCCGGCGCGGCATTGAAGCGCGCTATGGCAAGTTGATCGATGACATGTACGCCAAAGCCGACGCCGAAGGACGTTGAGCCACCGGACATTGAACCGCAGGACAGTGAACCGCCGTACAATGGAGCTATGACGGACTCATTCATCATCGCAGGCAGGCAGTTTCAATCCCGTTTGATTGTTGGAACGGGCAAATACAGATCGTTTCAGGAAACCGCGCGAGCGCTGGAAGCGAGCGGCGCGGACATGGTCACGGTTGCGGTGCGCCGCGTCAATCTCGACCGCAGCAAGGAATCGCTTCTCGATTACATTGATCCAAAGAAATACTTCCTTCTACCTAACACTGCGGGGTGCTATACCGCCGAGGAAACAATTCGCACGGCGCGGCTCGCCCGTGAGGCGGGGCTTTCCGATTGGGTCAAACTCGAGGTGATTGGCGATCAAGCCACGCTATATCCGGACGTGCAAGCCACGCTTGAGGCCACCATCACGCTCGCCAAAGAGGGCTTCACGGTACTCGCTTACACCTCCGACGATATCGTGGTTGCGAAGCGGCTGGTGGACGCGGGAGCATCGGCGGTCATGCCTCTTGGCGCTCCAATCGGCAGCGGGCTCGGCATTCAGAACGCCGCCAATCTGCGGATACTGCGCGAGATGATCACCGGCGTTCCTCTCATCGTAGATGCGGGCGTCGGCACGGCATCGGATGCAGCCATTGCCATGGAGCTCGGCTACGATGCCGTGTTAATGAATACCGGCATAGCAGGAGCGCAGGAACCCGTGCTTATGGCGGAAGCAATGAAGCACGCTGTGATCGGCGGTCGCCAAGCGTATCTAGCTGGACGCATGCCTCGCAAGCTTTACGCTACGGCCAGTTCGCCGCTCGAAGGCGTGGTGCGCTGAAGAGTAGTGCGCTGAAGAATTTTTCCTGAGAGGGCCGGCGCGTTTTATTTAACGTTCTTCGGGTGCACGACCGTAGGTTTCTTCGCGCTGTCTGGCGCAACGAACACCACTTCTCCCTTGCGGGAATAGTGCAGTTGTTCACGCGCCTCTTTTTCGATTGCTGAAGGATTCGACTTCAGCTGCTTGATTCGGTCCGCCTCGGCCTGGTTTTCTTTTTGCAGTCCGTCGACTTCCGTTTGCAGCGTCTTCATCTCATCGCGCTTTTCGCGATAAATCATCATCCCATTTGCGCCGAAAATGGCGTGCACGAGAATGCTGACGATCAACAGCGCTGCCGCCCCGGTTCCGAGCTGGCGCCATTCGCGAAGCAACCATGACCACGCGGGACGGGAGCGCTCCACCCAGCGCGTCAACAAGGCTTCCGCGCGCGGACCTTGTTCCATCACGGCGCGCAGGCGTTCCTGGGGCCGCACCAAGATGCTCGGTTTGGAGGATGGCCCTAATCCCAAGCGGCCTAATCGAAGATCCATGCTTTTGCTGCCACGCTCAACTTGCTAAGACCTTCCCGGCTGCGCGCTTCGCTGTAGGCACGCACGACCGGTTCGGTACCGGATAAGCGATAACATACCCATGACCCGTCCGCTAAGACGAGCTTCAGCCCGTCCGTCCGCACAACCTTGGCAACTTTGCTGCCACAAAACTCGGACGGATCACTGCGTAACTTCTCAGTAAACTTCTGCTTCACTTCCGCCGTCAAGCGGAAGTTCTCACGCACCGGGTAAAAGGAACCAACTTTGGCAAATGTGGCTTCGAGTTGCTTCCCGAGCGACTGGCCTCGTTGCGCCACCATCTCGCAGCAAAGGAGACCGGCAAGCACGCCATCCTTCTCAGGAACGTGGTGGCGGATCGATAATCCTGCGCTTTCTTCGCCGCCAATCAGGATCTTGTCCTGCTTGATGAGTTCGCCGATGTACTTAAAGCCGACCGGCGTTTCGTGCAGCTCGATCTTGTGCTTATCGGCCAGCGCGTTGATCAGGTTGGTGGTGGCCACGGACTTTGCCACCCCATTGTTCCAGCCGCGCGTTTCCACCAGGTAATCGAAGAGCAGGGCAATGATGTAGTTCGGCTGCATGAAAATACCGTCTTCGTCCACGATGCCGAAGCGGTCGGCGTCACCGTCGGTCGCAATCCCAATCTTCGCTCCGGTTTCGCGCATCTTGCGCCGAAGGTCCTCGAGCAGATGATCGTCGGGCTCGGGCGCGTGACCGCCGAACAGGACATCGCGGTAATCATGGACGGTTGCAACCGCAACGCCAGCTTCGCTCAGCAGAGCGTCGGAATAGCCTCGCGCAGCGCCCCACATGGGATCGAATACCACCTTTGTGCACGACTTTCGGATTGCGTCGAGATCGACAATCTCGCGCAGACGAGCGAGGTAGGTTTGCCGAGGATCGATACTCCGGGCTTGGGCTTGGGCCTTCGCCTCGGACTTCGACGCTTGCGGCGCTTGAGGATTCTGCGTGGTTCTATCTTGATCGTACGCGGCAATCGCAGACTCGATGGCCTTGGTCGCCTCAGGCAGCGCCGGCGCGCCATCGGGAGTCGAGAACTTGATGCCGTTATATTCGGGCGGATTGTGCGAGGCGGTGAAGTTGATCGCTCCATCAGCCTTCGACTGCATCACCGCATAGGAAATCGTCGGAGTAGGCGCGGGTTCCGCGATAACTAAGGGCGCAATTCCATAGCTCGAAAGGATCTCGGCAGCCATGGCGCAAAAGGTTTCTCCCAGGAAGCGCGGGTCGCGGCCGACGATTACCTTGGCTCCGTTCGGCTTCTGCGATGCGACATACCGTGCAATGCCGTGAACAGCGCGCCGCACATTGGCAAAGGTAAAATCCTCGGCCATAATTGCGCGCCATCCTGAGGTACCGAACTTGATCTGAGTCGTCATAAGATTGCCTCGTAAATGCTGGGCTTTCGGCTCTCGGCTCTTGGCCCTTGGATTTGGCCCTGAACTTCGGGCTTTGGCTGGACATGCCATCAGGAGTAGAGTCTGAAGGCGGAAGCGTTGGAAGCCCAATCCAAAGCCTGATTTTATATGACCGACAAACGAGTTGTTCTCACGACCTGTGGATCGCCCGCGGAAGGGCGTCACATCGCGCAAGCCCTCGTCGAGCGGCGTCTGGCAGCTTGCGTCAACATCGTGCCGCAGGTGGAATCGATTTATCGCTGGAAGGGTGAAGTGGAGAGCGCAACGGAGACACTGCTCGTGATCAAGACGACGGCCGAAGCTTCGGAGCGGCTGCGAGCGGCGCTGAAAGAGTTGCATTCCTACGACATTCCGGAATGCATTGAACTTGAGATCAGCGAGGGCAGCGCAGCTTACCTTGACTGGATTGCGGAATCGGTAAAGTAGTCCACTCAGCAGTGCGCTAGATAAGCGCAAATGCAGATTCCCCGCCCGTCTTCGCCGCGCCTGCGCAGATCCACACGGCTCGGAATGACAATCTTGTGTGCGGTACCCGTTGCCAAGAGTGTTCCCACAGTTGCTTTTGCTAGATCGCGGCGAGCGCCTGATCGAGATCGGCGAGGATGTCTTCCACTTCTTCAATGCCGACAGAAATTCGCACTAAACCGTCCGTGATGCCGATCTTGCGACGGCCTTCTTCGCCGAGCGCTGCATGGGTCATGGTCGCGGGATGAGAGATGAGGGTTTCGACTCCGCCAAGCGATTCGCCGAGCGAACAAATGTGCACCTTGCGCAGCATCTTGTTGGCGTTGGCGAGAGAACCGGTTTCAAACGAAATCATGCCGCCGAAGCCGGACATCTGCTCCTTTGCAAGCTGATGCTGGGGATGATCGGGCAATCCGGGATAGAAGACCTTCTTAACTTTCTTGTGCTTCGCCAAATAGTCGGCAACCTTGCGGCCGTTGCGATCATGCTGCATCATGCGGACCGCGAGCGTTTTCACGCCCCGCAGAATCAGCCAGCACTCGAACGGAGACATGATTGCGCCGGCTGCTTTCTGCAGGAACGCAAGCTTCTCGGCTTGTTCGGGCTTGGTGCAGACGACAACTCCACCGAGCCCGTCGCTGTGGCCATTGAGGAACTTGGTGGTTGAATGCAGAACCATATCTGCGCCGAACTCAAGCGGACGCTGAAAAAATGGCGACATGAAGGTGTTGTCGACCACGACTTCCGCTTTGTGCTTGTGGCTCAGTTCGGCGGCGGCGCGCAGGTCGCAGAGTTCCATCAGCGGATTCGTCGGCGTTTCGGCAAACACAAGCCGCGTGTTCTTCTGGAAAGCGCGCTCGAGCGCGTTGAGATCCGACATATTCACGTAGGTGAATGTAAGCCCGAAGTTCACCAGGACCTGATTGAATAGGCGCGGAGTTCCACCGTAGAGATTATGGCCTGCGACGATGTGGTCTCCTGCTTTGAGCGTGCTGGCGACGGCGTTGATCGCGGCCATGCCGCTGGCGAAAACCTTGGCGGCGATTCCACCTTCGAGCGCGGCAAGATTGGTCTCCAGGCGATCACGAGTGGGATTCGAGACGCGGGAATACTCATAGCCTTTGTGCTTGCCGATTTCCTGCTGCACATAAGTGGAAGACGCGTAGATGGGAACGTTGACCGCACCAGTTAGAGGGTCGGGTTCTTGTCCAGCGTGAATGGCGCGTGTGGCGAAGCCTGGCTTGGCCGGTTTCGTCGAAGCTGATTTTCTGGAAGGCTGTTTTTCGGAAGCTGATTTTTTTGAGGTCATTTTTTGGAAATGAGGTTAGGAATATGGAAAACGCGTCGTCGCGAAACGAAACAAACTTTGTGTGACGAATCTTCCCGAAATGAAACGACTATTACCCTTAATTAACCCACCCCCCTCCCCCGGTCTAATGAACTCAAAGACTTAGAGGGTCGAAAGGAGCTGAGTCTTTGAGGAATAAGGCGAGTAAAGTATTTATAAGTCAAAGACTTAAGGCAATTGTTCCCGAATCAGGACTTCTTGGACTTCCGGCCTTCGAATGGCCGGAGGGTCACGAAGCAGTTTCCTGATTTGCCCTACATTCCATTCTAACAGGAGGTGTCAAGAGGGATGTTGGGGATCTAGATTTCGGGTGGTACTAGTGTTGTCAGACCGGCCACATCGACTTCTTGGCCGCTTCGCTGATGATGTCCACCAAGATCGATCGAATGCCTTCTGCAATCTCACGACCGGCCTTTGGTAAGAACTTCTTGAATCGATTAACGGCCACTGGAGTGTTCGGTGTCTCCCGGATGAGGTCATCCAAACTGCTACTTAGGGATTCCCGCTCATCAACCGTGAGTTTATTAGCTTCAGTGAGCAATTCTTTCGCGGCCCGGACTCCCCTCTCGGTCCAGGGATATGATGTGCCGCAACCATGACAGAACTTCGGCACCACTTTCTCATGCGCTCCAGATTGGTGCAGATGACCCCGAATCTTTCGCTGACAGTGGACACAGTGGGTTATCGTCCTAGCGCCACAATTTGAGCAGTAGTCTTGTTTGGACCGAGTGTCGGTTTCTGCTAGTCGCGTTATGACGTGTCCATTTTCGCAAATCTGAGCAGTGTCGTACCCCTCCAGGACAACCCGTCGTCGTCGCCTGTAGAGTATGGTCGATCTTTTCAAAACGTCGTCGTCCATTGCCGGTAGGTTATCGCGAGCGATACCGGCTCAGCAATAGTCCTGGGCTTCCCGGCTTAGCTAGATTCCGCCTTCGAAAATCTTCTTGGAGAGATAGCGCTCGGCAGAGTCAGGGATCATCGTAACGACCCGCTTCCCTGCTCCGAGGCGCTTGGCAACCTCGATGGCCGCATAGACATTCGCGCCCGAACTTGATCCGCCGAGCACACCTTCACGGGCGGCCAACTGCTTGACCATGTCAAAGGCCTGCTCGTCGTTGACGGCGAGAACCTCGTCGCAGACAGAGCGGTCGAAATTGGCGGGGATGAAGTTGTTGCCGATGCCCTCGACTTTGTGCGGGCCGGGCTGGCCGCCGCCGAGGATCGAACCTTGCGTTTCGACGGCTACGCAATACACCTTGGCAATGCGTTCTTTCAGATAGCGGGCAATGCCGCTGAAGGTTCCGGCGGTGCCGCAGCCGATGGTGATGGCATCGACGCGGCCCTCCATCTGCTCGAAGATTTCGGCGGCAGTGGTTTCGTAGTGGAAATCGGTGTTGGCGGGATTATCAAACTGGGCAACCATGAAAGCGGAAGGATCGGAGGCGGCGAGTTCTTTGGCTCGGTCAATCGCACCTTTCATACCTTCGGCGTCAGGGGTGCGAACGACCTCGGCGCCGAAGGCCCGCATGATGATGACCTTCTCCTCGGAAAAATGCTCGGGCACAAACAGGCGAACGCGGTAGCCGCGATTAACGCCGATGAGCGCGAGGCCGATGCCGGTGTTGCCGGCGGTCGCTTCGACGATGGTGCCTCCGGGCTTGAGCTTGCCGTCGCGCTCGGCGCGGGCGATGAGGCCAATAGCGGCGCGGTCTTTGACGCTGCCGCCGGGGTTGAGGAACTCAAGCTTGGCGAAGATGTCGGCTGCGCCCTTCGGGGCCAGCTTCTTCAGTTGCAGAATGGGAGTTTCGCCAACGAGCTTGGTGATATCGTCGCTGACGCGGAGGCGTGAGGTGGTGGTCGCGGTGGGCACCCTTTAGGGTATGGAAAGAGGGTGGGAGGCGTCAATGGAAGGATTTTGTAATTTAGAATTTGGCAATTTGGCAATTTGAAACCCAATTCTCGTGCAGGTTTCAATCGCTATGCCAGCCCGACGATCACACACCTTAGACTGAGAAAATTACCAAATCACAAAATTGCCGAATTACAAAATCTTGTCTATTGGCCGCCTGCGCCGGATTCCGGCCCCGCATAGTAGCCGCTCTTGGTGCGGACACTGAGTTTGCTGTAGCTGGGAGAGTGGGCGTCGACCCTGACTTCACGGTATCCGCCCTGTGTCTTGGGCGTAGTGGGCTTGTAGCCGATGGTGTACTGGCTGCGGATATCGCGGGCGACCTCGCGGCTGATGGCATCGACCTCGTCCAGCGTGCGGGGCAGAAAGGCAATGCCGCCGGTGCGGTCGCACATAAGCTGCAGGGCGCGGCGAGCGTGCTTGACGCGCTCCTCGCCTTCGAGCAGCCCAATGGCATAGACGGTGGGGCCATTTTCAGCCTGGAGGCGGCGCACGGACTGCTCCAGCGTCTCGGTGCTTTCATTGTCGTCGCCATCGGTGACAACGAAGATGACTTTCTTCTCAAGTTTCGCGTGCTCCTTAAGATGAGCGGCGGTGGCGACGACGGCGTCGTAAAGCGCGGTGCCGCCGCGGGCCTCGATTTTCTCCAGACCTTCTTTGAGCTTGGCGATGCTCGAAGTGAAGTCCTGGTCGAGATAGTATTCGTCGTTGAAATTGACAATGCAGACCTCATCGTTCGGATTCGACGCGCGCACGAGATTGAGCGCGGCGGCGTTGACCTTGGCGCGCTTCTCGCGCATGGAGCCGGAATTGTCGACGATGATGCACATGGCCACGGGAACGTCTTCGTGACGAAAAGAAGTGATGGTCTGGGGACGGCCGTTTTCAAAGACAGCAAAACTGTTTTTATCGAGGTTAGTGACAATGTGCTGTTTGTTGTCAATTACGGTGGCGTGGAGGAGAACTTCCTCAACCTGCTTATGAAAAATGAAGACGCCGCTGTCGCCGGATTCCGGGTTCTGCGGATTGCTTTGCGAACCTTGGCCTGGAGGGTTGGGAGGCGCGGACGGGGTTTGAGACGCCGTGGGAGTGCTCTGGGTTTGCGGAGCGGCTGAAGCTGGCGGAGCCGTAGTCGATGGAAGTGTAGTCGATGGATCGGCCTGAGCGCTCGATAACGCTGCGAACAGGATGAGTTGCGATGTGCAGGCGATCAGTAAGAGAACAAAGAAGAAAGCACTATTCCGTGGGCGCATAGTACCCGGTTTTCGCATAAACGCGCAGAGGCGGCAATCCCTTAGGAGGGACCAGCTTAATTTTAATCTTACGCCATTTGCCGTCATGCACCGGGTTCTTGGAGCGGTAACCGAGGACATACTGGTTGCGCAGCTCAATGCTGATCTTGGTGGAAACGTCGGCGAGGTCGTTGGGATTGTCGACAGTGAAAGCGCGGCCACCGGTTAACTCGGAGACCTCGCTGAGCAAACCGGGCCCGAGACGCTCCTCGTCAGTGGGGAAATAGCGGTCGTAAATCCCGATGGCATAGATGAGGACGTCGGCCTCTTTGACCATTGAACGAATCTCGCCTTCGGTATAGCGGCTGTGGTTGTCGCCGCCATCCGAAATAATTAACAGGGCCTTCTTAGGGTACCGCGCCTGGCGCATTTTCGAGACGCCCAGATAAATCGCGTCGAGCAGGGCGGTCCGTCCTTTGGGGACGGTATAGATGAGCTTGCTCTGAACGTCGTCGACGGAATTGGTGAAGTCGGCAACCTCTCGGGGTTTATCGGAGAAGGCGATGAGGAAAAACTCATCTTGCGGATTCGCGGTCTTGAAAAACTCAATAACGGCATGGCGAGCGCGATCGATCTTGCTGTTCATGCTGCCGCTCATATCGAAAACGACGCCGAGCGAGATGGGGGCGTCCTCGCTGGAGAAGGTCTTGATCTCCTGTTGTTCCCTGCCCTCGAAAAGATTGAAGTTCTCACGGTCAAGGCCAGTGACGAGGCGGTTCATGGGATCGGTGATAGTGACCGGCACCAGAACCAGATGCACATCGACCTTGAGAGGTGCGGTATGCGTACGCAGAGACGGATCGCCCACGGGCTCGGCGGGCGGCTGCGCCTGAACGCGCGGCCTGATGTGCACATCATCCGTTGAATTTTGTGCGAAGAGTAAGGGGACAAGCGAGGCAGAGAACAGGAGAAGAACTGCGTATCGAACCCAACCCGAAAGCTGCTTACCACACAGCATAGCCCCTACTCACTGGGTGGGAGTTGCGCGCCGGGGAACCGAGCCGCCCCCACAAAGCAGCCCCGCAACCTATCTGAGCGCGATAGTAGCACACTCTTGAAAAAGCGGTGAGTGTTTTCCGCAAAGCGCGTTCCTCTGATTCAAAATAGGATTGGGCGGTTGCCTTGGCACCGTTGCTCGGCACCCTGGAGGCAAAAGGCGTGCACCCACCTGCTACAATTTTTGCATTTCTCGGCATGGCATAACCCATGGCTATGATCTCTCCATTTCGCGGATGGCGGTACGCCCCGGAACGAGTCCGGATTCAGGACGCCGTGACCCAGCCGTACGACAAAATCACGCCCTTCATGCAGGAAAACTATTACCAGGCAAGCGCTTACAACCTGGTGCGGATCATTCTGGGCAAGCCCGAGGCGAGCGACGGAGAGGGTGAAAATGTCTATACTCGCGCGGGCGCTAGCTTCCGAAACTGGCGCGGAGAGGGGTTTCTGAAGCAAGATACGGAACCTTCCCTTTACCGATACTCGCAAACCTTCCGGGTTCCGGGCACTAATGTTGCGGGCAATAATAAGGAGGGAGTAAAGATAGAAGAGCGGCGCGGGTTTATTGCGCTCGGCCGCCTTGAGGAATACTCGGCGGGAGTGGTCTATCGGCACGAGCAAACGCTCTCCAAGCCGAAGGCTGACCGGCTGAACTTGCTGCGGTCAACGCGCGCTCATTTCGGCCAAATTTTCATGCTCTACAGCGGCGGAGGCAGGATCGACACGCTGCTTGAGTCTTCCCTCGGACCTGCGGCCGGCGCAGCACCTGACATTGAGATGCAGGATGAATACGACGTTACGCACCGCGTGTGGAAGATCAGCGATCCGAGCGTGATCGCGTCTGTGCAGGAAGAGATGCGCACCCAAAAGCTGATCATCGCCGATGGGCATCATCGCTATGAAACTGCGTTGGCCTATCGCGCCGAGTGCCGAGCACACGCTGCTGAAACAACAGTCCGCAATGACGGCAGCTCGCCGCACGACTACGCGATGATGACGTTCGTCGATATGGACTGTCCCGGGCTTGTCATCCTTCCGACGCATCGGGCTGTGTTCGGCGTGGCGCACGAAAAGATCAGAAGGTTTCGGGAAGAAGCGCGCCAATTCTTTAACGTGGAAGAAGTCGACGCCGGGATCGACGGCGCGCGGGCCACCGTGATTTTGAAACAAGCGGGAATGGCAGGCACCGCGCTGCTGGCGGTAGGGCCGGAAAAGGCATCCCTGCTGCACACGCCAAAGGCGATCGGAACCCGGCTGTTCGGCGATCTTTCCTTAAAGCAACAGGCGCTCGACGTGGTGCAACTGCACAAGTGTCTGCTAGAGAATTGTCTCGGGATCTCCGAAGAAGCGCTGCGCAATCAGCAGAACGTCGCCTATTTTCGCGAGGCGGATGAAGCGCTCGCGCGCGTGCGCGATGGCGGAATGCAGATGGCCTTCCTCATGAATCCCGTGCGCATGCACCAGGTGCGTGATATTGCTCTAGGCGGTGAAGTGCTACCCCAGAAATCGACGGATTTTTATCCCAAATTACTTAGCGGCCTAACGATCTATGCTTTGGAGTAAGCGGGACCACTGGCGCTGTAGGCGCCAAGTCACATAATCGTTGCCGCTTTTTCTATGCCGCTTTTCCTGACCAGTTCTAAGAACGGCTTTTTACTAAACAGTTCTAATAACCGACATTTATTAACGACGTGCACGTCACTTACAAGTCGCTCCCCTTACTTATAGCCGCACTGGCGCTTCTACCGGCCGCGATATCGGCAGATGAAAAACAACTGTCGGTATACTCCTCGGCAGCTATCTACAGCCTCCCTGTGGTGGATCGTGCAGGCAGTGAATACGTCGGCCTGCTCGAACTTCTCGAACCGTTAGGCAAGGTGAACAGCAACGCATCCGGGAAGCGATGGAAGATTCGCTACAACTCGGTTGATGGCGAATTCGAAACCGGGCGAACACGGGCGCGGATTCATGGGCGGGACCTCGAGCTGCCCTTTCCCTTTCTCATCGAGAATTCGCGCGGCCTTGTGCCCGTATCGTCGCTGGGTGTGCTATTGCCGCGATTTCTGGGAACACCCCTCATTTTTCACGAAAGCGCGCGCCGAGTGTTTGTTGGAGACGTTGGCATAAGGCCGAGTTTCCAACTGGAGGGCGGAGTACAACCCCGGCTCACTCTGAACTTTAGCGCGCCAGTGAATCCCACGATTGCGACCGAGCCGGGAAAACTGCGCATGGTCTTCAAGCGCGACCCTCTGGTCTCTCCCGGCAGCCAGACAATTTCTTTCGAAAACCGCGCGATCACCGGAGCCACTTATTCGGAAGCGAACGGGGTTGCGGAATTGGATATATCGGCAAGCATTCCGTTGCTGGCGAGCTTCAGCAATAACGGACAAACCATCACGCTCGCCGCGCCACCGACGGTGGCCAGCGCACCGGCGCCCGCGAACAAAAACGTGCCCAGCCCGGCGCGAGCACCGGCAACGGCGGCTGCAAATTCCGGAAAGCTGCTTGCAGTTGTCGATCCCGCGCACGGCGGGGACGAAAGGGGCGCAGCCCTGACCGACCGGCTGTCGGAAAAGGACGTTACGCTCGGCTTTGGCCGTCTGCTGCGGCATGAACTTGAAGTTCGTGGCTTTGCGGTTCTGCTTCTGCGCGATTCCGATAACACGTTACCGCTCGATCAGCGCGCGAGCACGGCGAATGGCGCGCCTGCGGCCGCCGTCTATGTCAGCCTTCACGCCGCTTCCCACGGCGATGGGGCGACCGTTTACACCAGCTTGCTGCCGGTAGAAGAGCCGACAAAGGGCTTGTTCAAACCATGGGATTCCGCGCAGTCAATCGCGCTTCCTATGAGCCGCACCGTCGCGAACTCGATTGTGAGCGCAATGCAGAAAGCACAGTTTCACGCGCGGGAATCTTCGGCGTCGCTGCGACCTCTTAATAACATGACTATGCCCGCGGTTGCGGTGGAGTTATGTCCCGGGCCCAACGGCCAGGCGGACCTCGGGTCAGCAAATTACCAACAGCAGGCCGCGGCGCTGATTGCCGAAGGGCTGGCGGCGGCGCGCGACCGGCTTAGGGTCCAACCATGAGGGTCTGATCATGAAGGCAGCAAATATCCCACGCCATCTTCAGATTGGTGTGGTCATCATGCTGGTGATTGTGGTGGCGATGTTCGTGTATGTGCGACGCGTGCGGCGCAGAGCAAATGAGCCCGAGCCCGCTGCCAGCCAGACCTTGCCGGTTACGCCACCCGCAGCCGGACCCACAGAGGGTGTGTCACTTTACGTCGCGGACGATTCGACTGGGCAGTTACGAGCTCAGTCGGCCCAGATTCCTCTGGCTGGCGGGCGACAGCAACGGGCCGAAGAAATCGTGCGCGCGTTGTTGCATATCTACCAACAACCGGGCGCAGCGCATCCTTTGACCCCCGCTTCCGATCTTCGCAGTATCTACCTGATTGAACCTGGGGAAGCAATTATCGATCTCAACCGCGCGTTTGCGGACGAGCATCGATCTGACGTTCTTATCGAGCAACTTACAGTCAACTCATTGGTCGAAACCGTTGCAGTGAATGTGGCGGGTATCCACAGTGTGAAGATCCTTATTGAGGGCGCCACTCGCGAGACCTTGGCGGGACATGCCGACCTGAGCAACTGGTTCGATGTGGCAACGGTTGAGAAGGCGAGCAGCGAATAGGGCACGGGCAGATTTGCAAGAATAGGACGGAGCCCCATGGCTGGCCGCCGAGTTCGCCCTTCCTCGTATCACTTTGGAATCTCTGGTTTAGAATCTCTGCGATGATCTATCGCAGCGATAACCGCACTCCCGACCAGATTCGTCCCGTCAAAATCACTCCCGACTTCATCTCGACCGCCGAAGGCTCGGCGTTGATCGAGATGGGAAATACACGTGTCATCTGCACCGCGTCCATCGAGGAGACGGTGCCGTCATTCCTGCGCAACTCAGGTAAAGGATGGATCTCCGGCGAATACGGCATGCTGCCGCGCGCGACCTTGACGCGTACCGCGCGAGAAGCGACCAAAGGAAAGCCGAGCGGCCGAACGCAGGAAATTCAGCGGCTGATTGGGCGCTCACTGCGGGCGGTGGCCGACCTGGAGCAACTGGGGGAGCGCACGATCTGGATTGATTGCGACGTCATTCAGGCAGATGGTGGTACGCGGACGGCATCAATTACCGGGGCTTTTGTGGCGCTGGGTCTGGCTTTGCAACGGCTGATCGAGGCGGGAACGCTGAGCGCGGCTCCTGTTAAGGATTTTGTCGGCGCTATCAGCGTGGGCATTGTGGATGGCGAAGTCCTGCTCGACCTGAACTACGAAGAAGATTCGCGCGCCGACGTCGATATGAACGTGGTGATGACGGCGGGCAACAAGATGGTCGAAGTGCAGGCCACGGCCGAGCACCAGGTATTCGACGACGATCAGCTTAAAGAAATGCTTGCACTAGCGCGGCAGGGGATCCAATCTTTGATCGCAAAGCAGCGGGCCGTGCTGGGAGCGCTGGCGCTGCGGCAGTAGTCCGGGCCTTCGGCCCTCAGCCATCAGCCTTCAGCCTTCAGCCATCAGTCTTCAGTCGCCAGTCGTCAGTCTTCCGCAGACTTTTCCTGAAATGGAACGTACTTACCACGACCTACCGGTTCTCAGAGCGCCTGCTACAAGCGTAGAATAGGCAGTTGCTACGCACTCATCAGGAGGATTTATGAAGCTTACCCCCGGCAAACTTGCTGGTTTGAAGGCAGTATCGAATGAACGTGGAGTCATCGCGGCGGCCGCCATGGATCAGCGCGGCTCGCTGCAGAAATCGCTGGCCAAAGAAAAGGGCTCAGCGGTCACCGACCAGATGATGGAAGAGTTCAAATCGCTGGTCACGGAAGTGCTAACGCCACATGCCAGCGCCATCCTGCTCGATCCCGAGTGGGGACTGCCGGCCGCCAAGCGCCACGCGAAGAATGCGGGCCTGCTGCTCGCATACGAGAAAACGGGTTATGACAAGACGGGGCCGGGCCGGCTGCCGGACCTGCTCGATCACTGGTCGGCAAAGCGTTTGAAGGAAGCGGGCGCGGACTGCGTGAAGATTCTGCTCTACTACACGCCCTACGATTCCAAAGACGTGAACGAAACGAAGCACGCCTGGGTGGAGCGCATTGGCGACGAATGCCGCGCCAACGATATTCCTTTCTTCCTTGAATTTGTGGGATACGAAGAGGGCGCGGATGAAAAAGGGATCGAATACGCGAAGAAGAAACCGCACATTGTGACCGAGAGCATGCGTGAATTCAGCAAAGACCGCTACGGGGTCGACGTGCTGAAGGTGGAAGTTCCGGTCAACATGAAATTCGTGGAGGGAATGAAATGTTTTGGCGGCGAGAAGGCCTACACGAAAAAAGAGGCGATCGATCTATTCCACAAAGCTGCCAATGTGGCGACCAAGCCGTTTATTTATCTTTCGGCGGGCGTAAGTAACGCCGAATTCAGCGAGACGCTCGAACTGGCGGGTGAATCGGGCGTGAAGTTCAACGGCGTGCTGTGTGGCCGTGCGACGTGGAAGGACGGCATCCCGGTCTACGCAAAGCACGGCGCGGACGCCTTCCGCAAATGGCTGGAAACCGAGGGCGTAAAGAACATCAACAACGTGAACAGCAAGCTGAAAGCCGCGACGTCGTGGCACGCGATCTACGGCGTTGAGCCGGCGCTGGCGCACGTATAGCTCGTTGATGGTTTGATCCTAAGGCGGGCCTTCGTGCCCGCCGTTTCTTCTATGGAGCTGCGAGCCTCGAGCCTCGAGCTTCGAGCAAACAAAGCCTCTCAATTTCATAGTTCTCAAGCGATGGTTTGCGTCTCGAACTTCATGATTTACACTTCGTAGCTCCTAGCTCGCGGCGCGGGGCTCGGAACTCGTAACTGACTTATGTCTGATCGCAAAACCGCTCTCATCACCGGCGCATCGTTCGGAATCGGACTGGAACTCGCACGCATATTTGCGCGCGAAGGCCACAACCTGGTGCTGGTGGCGCGCAGCGGGGACAAGCTGCGGCAATTGGCGTCGGAACTTGAAAAAGCTCATGGCACGCGCTCGCTGATTTTGACGACCGACTTGAGCGACCCCGGAGCCGCTGCTTACGTGTTTGACCAAACGGGCCGCGCCGGAATTTTCGTTGACTTCCTCGTGAATAACGCCGGGTTCGGACAGTATGGATTGTTTGCGGAGAGCGATCTCGAAGAGTGCCTGCGGCAGATCCAGCTGAACGTGACTACGCTGACCCACCTGACGCGGCTCTACGTCGTGGAGATGATTGCGCACGGCAGCGGACGCATTCTGAATGTGGCGTCGACGGCCGCTTTTCAGCCCGGGCCGCTTATGGCGGTTTATTTCGCAACCAAGGCCTACGTGCTGCATTTTTCCGAAGCGCTGGCCAATGAACTCGAGGAGACGGGAGTAACCGTCACGTGCCTGTGCCCCGGGGCAACGGCAACGGAGTTCCACAAGCGCGCAGGCACCACGGGCCTGCGTCTGCTGAAGTTCGGTTCGATGGATGCCGCGACCGTTGCCGAAGATGGCTACCGTGCGCTGATGACCGGAAGGCCAGTGGTGATTTCAGGACTCAAGAATTGGCTGGTGGCGCAGTCCATAAGATTCTCGCCGCGAAGTATGGTGACCGCGATCGCCAGAAAGATACAGGAGAGCTAACTTTCATTTCGATAGCAGGTGAAAGATCTCTGACATTGCAACATAGGCAAACCAACAGCCCCCCACACAAATCACAATACCCGCCGCACGGCTAATCAGTTTTATGATCGGGGCCAACTGCTTTGGTCCGGGATACATCCAGCGAGGAGTCGGTCCACCGATCGCTTCTGTGAGGTTTTTCCATCGCGCGGGTAGGAAACACATCAAGAATCCCCACACTGGCTAACAGTCCTATCAGCAGCATTCCCAAAAGAATCAGCATAAAGCTTTCCGGAGCGCCGAGAGAAGACGCAGCAAGCCGCGTCTCTACCAAAGAGTGGATTCGTTTGCCGGTCGAGTTAATCGGTCATGGCTGGGACTTTGGGGTTTACGAGCGCCGCTTGCACGCGGCTATGTTTCCGGCTGTAAGTGAAATAGACTATTAGGCCGATCACCAGCCAGATAATCAAGCGCGCCCAGTTGATCCAGCCTAGCTTGTACATCATGTAGCCGTTGAACAGAATGCCCATCACCGGCACAAACGGCACCCACGGCGTGCGGAAGGGGCGAGGTTGGTCCGGGTTCGTGTGACGCATGGCCATCACGGCGATGCAGACAATCACGAACGCCAGCAGCGTCCCGATGTTCACCATTTTTCCGATATCGTCAATCGGGGTGAGGCTACCTACGACGGCCGCCAGCAGCCCCACGAGCATGGTGTTCTTCCATGGCGTCCGGAAACGCTCATGAATATCGGCAAAGAATTTTTTGGGCAAAAGACCGTCGTTGGCCATCGAGTACAAAACGCGCGTCTGCCCCAAAAGCATGACGAGCATCACGCTGGTAAGACCGGCCAGAGCTCCGAGCGTGATGATATGGGATGCGCCGGTCAGGCCACGGTCCAGGAACGCGCGCGCCACCGGGGCTTCGATGTTGATGTCACGCCATGGCACCATGCCCGTCAGAACCGCCGCGACCGCGATATACAACGCGGTGCAGATCAGCAGCGAGGCAATGATCCCGATGGGAAGGTCGCGCTGCGGATTCTTTGCCTCCTGCGCAGTGGTCGAAACCGCGTCGAATCCGATATAGGCGAAGAAGATGTAAGCGGCTCCGGCCCCGATTCCAGAGAACCCGAAGGGCGCGAAACTCGCCCAGTCCGTGCCCCAGTTGGAGGCGCTGATGTAGCGGATCCCGAGCCCGATCACAAAAAGGACAACGCCAACCTTGATGGTGACGATGGTGGCGTTGAAGCGCGCGCTCTCCTTGATGCCTACAACAAGGATTGCCGTGATCACCAGAGCAATCAAGAAGGCCGGAACATTGACACCGATTTCATATCCAAAGAGATGAGGTGCGTTCAATAGTGCGTGAGCCTTCTGCAACAACTCTGGCGATTGCGCGGCCATGACATTCAGCTTGGCTTGCAGAAAAGCCTGGGTTCCGGTCGCCAGCGAGGGATTGGCGGCCAGTGCCATCTGGCGAGCAACAGTGTCTTCCGCGGTGTGGAGTCCGGTCCAGTGGTCATACGCCAGCCACAGCGGCATCTTGACATGAAAAATATTAAGCAGTTCGATGAAGTGATTCGACCAGCCAGAAGACACAGTGCTGGCGCCCATGGCGTATTCGAGCGTGAGGTCCCAGCCGATGATCCAGGCAATGATTTCGCCCAGCGTAGCGTACGCATAGGTGTAGGCGCTGCCCGCCAACGGGATCATGGCCGCAAACTCCGCGTAGCACAACGCCGCAAAGGTGCAGCCCAAGCCCGAGAGGACGAAAGAGAGCATCAGCCCTGGTCCGGCATAGTGCGCGCCGAGTCCCGACATCACGAAGATGCCGGCTCCGATCACAGCGCCGACGCCGAGCGCCGTTAGCTGAAATACGCCCAGTGTGCGTTTCAAGCTGTGCGAGCCAGTCTCTCGCGCCTCGTCTAACAGAAGCGCAAGCGGCTTTTTCGCAAAGAGGTCAGTCATGAGGTCCGTCTCTCCTGTCCAATCAAACTGAGGTTGTCTCGGCTCGCGCCCTGAGCGACCACAAGTAGTACACCGGAATTCCAAGCAAAACGATGATTAATCCCGGCCACGTGTACTGCGGCTTGTAGCGTAACAGCACTACGTCAATAAACAAAGCCATGATGATGTAGATGGCGGGCAGCACCGGATATCCAATCGCCTTGTAGGGGCGCTCGGCTTCGGGGTGTGTGCGCCGCAAAACGAAAAGCCCAAAGATGGTCAGAATGTAAAAAACCAGCACGGCAAAAATAATGTAGTCGAGCAGCTGCCCGTAGCTGCCCGAGACGCAAAGGATCGCAGTCCAGACCAGTTGCACCATCAGGGAAACTGCAGGTGTTTTGTAACGCGGGTGCAGTTTGGCTACGTTGCGGAAGAAGAGGCCGTCTTTGGCCATGGCGTAATACACGCGCGCGCCGGAGAGAATCAGCCCGTTGGCGCAGCCAAACGTGGACATCATGATCGCGAGCGCCATGAGCTTGCCGCCATAAGCACCGGAAATTTGCGAAATGACGGCGGTGGCCACGCGGTCTTCACTGGCAAACTGTATGCCGCGCTCGGCGAGACTGGAACCCGCGGCGCTTCCCCACAAAGGCAGCGAACCGAGATAAATAAAGTTGCACGCGATATAAAGGGCAATCACAACACCCGTGCCCAGCGCCAACGACAACGGAAGATTGCGGCTGGGATTCTTGACTTCGCCGGCCGTGAAAGTCACGTTGTTCCACGCATCCGCCGAAAAAAGCGAGCCCACCTGCGCGATGGCGAGCGCCGTAACTGTGGAAACCAGAACCGCTGGTCCCATGCCTCCGACATCGTGCAACGCGCCGAGGCCAGCATTCTTCCAGAAGTTTGCGCCGAAGTTGGCGGCAATGGCCTGTGCGTTGCGGCCTACAAAGACTCCAAAAAGCACGAGCCCGAGCAGCGCCGCCACCTTGGCCATGGTGAAGACGTTCTGAATCAGCGCCCCTGTCTTCACTCCGAAAATGTTGACGACCGAAAGCACGACCACGATTAAGATTGCGACCAGATTCTGCGTGTTCAGGCCGACATCCATCCCGCCAAGAACCATGGGCCCGAGCGCGATTCGCGGGACCGTCCAAAAATGCACAATCCAGTTGGTGGAGGAAATCGCGGGCCAGAAGACGCCGAGAAACTTGCCAAATGCCACGCCTACGGCCGCGATCGTGCCGGTCTGGATCACGAGAAACAAAGTCCAACCGTAGAGGAAACCCCAGAGCGGGCCGAGCGCTTCGCGCAAATAAACATATTGGCCGCCGGCGCGCGGCATCATGGCGGCGAGTTCTCCATAGCTGAGCGCGCCAACGATGGTGAGGAAACCAGTGATGAGCCACGCCCCTATCAGCAGGGCCGGCGATTGCACTTCGCGCGAGATTTCGGCGGAAACAATAAAGATGCCGGAGCCGATCATCGACCCCATCACCAGCATCGTCGCGCTGGTAAGGCCAAGCCCTTTGACGAGTTCCTTATCCTGATGAGTATGGCGCTCCCAGTCGCTGGGAACGCGGGGCGGCGAAGGATGTTGAACGTCTGAGCTCAAGAAACTCCTAAGGTCGAAGAGAAGTTTGCTGTAGAGGCAGGGCTTGCCCTGTCTCTGCTAGCGCCCGCTGAAGACGCGGCGAGCCGCGTCTCTACGGAAAATCGAATCCGCCGCTAGAGCATTCCAACTTTACCGCAGAATGCGCAAGAATTCCTCTACCGATTTGCCCGGGGCCCGTAACAGATCGGATATCACCGCAATAGAATCGGCGCCAGCATCGATCACCGAGCGAGCATTGGAGCGCGTGATTCCGCCGATCGCGACCAGCGGCTTGCGAGTCAAACTACGCGCCCGGCGCACACCTTCGAGCCCAACGATGGGATCGGGGTTCGCCTTGCTCGAAGTAGCGAAAACGGGACCAATGGCAAGATAGTCGGCTGAAGTTTTGTCGGCTGCAGCAAGCTGCTCGGGATTGTGCGTGGAAACGCCAAGCCAGCGGGGGATTGTTTGACCATCGGCACCCTGAAACTCAGTACCAATGATGCGCCGCGCAGCCTCGGGAGACAAATCGTCCTGCCCGAGATGCAAGCCGTTGAATTCGGCGGCGAGACATAGATCAGCGCGGTCGTTCATTATGAGCTTAGCTTGCAGTCCGACTAGCTGCTTTAGTTCGCGCGCTTGTCCGAGCATATGCCGTGCGTTGCCCGCCTTGTTGCGGTATTGAATCAAGCTGACGCCCGCAGAAATAAAATCTTGCGCCGCCGCGAACAGGGCGTCGGGCCCAGCAAAACAGCCAGCATCGAGAATCGCGTAAAGCCGGGGGAAATCCATCCGACGTCGATGGTAGCAGGCCGTTCCGCCCACGCCACTGGTAATCTCGCGACGATTATTTGACTCACGTGTCGCCGACCTTCCAGTGACTATGGTACCCAGCGACGGTTACGACAAAGGCGCTATAATCGGTCAGATTTCCTCCCCTCCAAGTGTGTCCATGGAAATAGCCCCTCGGGTTTTGGTCGCAAGCCCAATAACCCCGCATGCCGCGCCTGCGCCCGGCCCTCAGTTGCTGATCGACTGGGAGGTGGGCCATCGTGTGTTCATGGGCAATCTGGCGGACCTGTTATTGGCTCGCCAGCCTGTTCCCGCACGAATAACATCAGCGCCCGCGCGATTCTGGGGCGATGTCTTCGTGCCCACAGGCCTTCCGTGGTCGTCATTCGTGGAGTCGATGCTGTGGCACCTGATGGTAATCGTCCTCTACGTATGGAGCCAATCCACCGTGTGGACGCCAGTCAAACAGTTCCAGGCGAGCCGCGCGCATCAGTCCATCGTCTATTACCCGCCAACTCCGAGCTTTCCCGCCGCACAAGGAAGCGCGTCGAACACCAGAGTGGTTAAGCATCCGTCTCCGCGGCAAGCGGCACGAATTCCTTCTCCGGCCGCGCCGCCGATCCATGCAGCGGCGGAGCAGCGACGAGGCGCTCCGTCACTGATCACTCCGCCTGACATCAGGGCTGCGGCTGCATTTCCGAGCTTGCCTAGTTCACATCCCACGACGCCGATGGCACCGTTTTCGGCGGCTCAGAACCTTCGGCGGAATGCGCCCGTAGAAGCGTCTGCGGTTGTGGCTCCGCCTCCGAAGGTAGATAAGGCAGCGAACCGGAAACTCGCGCCGCCTCAGGCCGCGGTGGTTGGGCCTGCGCCCACAATTGGCGAGACGCCAGTTGACCGGATGAAGACCACGAAACTCGCCGCACCTCAGGCTGCGGCGGTTGCGCCTGCGCCTGAACTGGCGCGGTCTTCCCCAAGAGCTAAGAGCGTGCCGAATTCTGCCACGGTTGTGCCGCCAACTCCGTCGGTTCCTGACTCCGGCAAGACGCGGCACGTTCAAATAGCTGGCGCGAGTCCACAGGTTGTTCCGCCAACGGCATCAGTTAAGCCCGCGACGAACCTGTCTAGAGCAACGCGGTCCAATATCTCCGACGCGGGAGCGAACGCGGTTCCTCCTGCGCCAACGATTCAGGGCGCGGACAAGACGAGGAACGGATATGACGCTGCGGTCGCGCGCGATCCAAGGGTAGTTCGACCTGCGCCTTCGCTGCCAATGCCGGAAAGCTCAGCGCATCGGGCGAGTCCGTTGTCCGCATCAATGTCTAACGCAGCACCGAATGTAGTGCAGCCAGCGCCAACAGTCGCTGGCAAATCTACGGTGCGTTCAGCGGCGTCGCTAGCGGGACGATCAGCGGCGAGTACGCAAGTTGTTCCTCCAGCGCCTTCGGTGAAGGCAGCAAATACGTTCAGTCGAGATGTAGTTGCTGCTCCAGTAAATACACAGCCAGTTCAGCCAGTGCCTTCGGTGCAGGCAGCGAATACCTTTAGTCGAGAAGCAGTTGCTGCTCCGGCAAATGCGCAGCCAGTTCAACCAGCGCCGTCGGTGCAGAACGCAGTCAGCGCTCGCGGAGAACCGCAGATGGGCGCTGAAGTCGCGTCGCTTCCGCCGCAGAATGCGACCGCGAATGCGGGCAACGCTTCGGCTTACAATTCGGGAAGGCCGCTTGAACCCGCGCCGATTTTGCCGACTTCGGCTTTACCTGTGTCAGGAGCTTCGTCTTCGTCGGCGTCTGCTTCGGCTCCAAATTCGGGATCGAATGCGTCTTCATCATCTTCTTCACCTTCATCTGTGAGCGAAAATAAAGTGGGTCAGGAAACGGTAGAAGAGTTGCCGCTTGGAGTGCTTGGGCTGGTGTGGGCTCCGCCGGGAAGTTCGTATTTTTCCAACTTCGAAGTTTTTGTAGCCAAGCGGAAAGTTGGCAAAGACCAGCTACAACTTATCAAGCTGGTTTATGAATTTCTGCCGTATCAAAAGCGGCTCTCCGAATATGATCTCAACAATTTACCGCCGCGAGTTATCAAGCTGCGCGTAACGCCCGATCCGAGTTGCGATGAGACGCTGGGGCGGATGCTGGAGCCTCCAACTGACCCAAGCCGTCCGGTTACGGAGTATCCCAAACTTCCGGCGGCGTTGAATTCCTACAACCTCGACGTGCCGCTTCCCTGCTATCGCACCTCGGCGGAAGACTTCCGCAAGGCAATGTCGCACGGACACTGAAGCTCGGCTCTCGGCGTTCGGCATTTGGCTTTTGGCTTTTGGCTTTTGGCTCTTAGCTCTTCGCTCTTGGCTCCTGAATCTCGGTTTGATTTTGGATTTTTGTGGGGGTACCCCCCCTCCCCCCTAAAACGGGTTATGTTGCTGATACAACAGTAGTTACAGGCAAAGTATTCAAAAGATGAGACTTAGCGGTATATTTTGCTAATTGGCGTGCACTTGCGAGGGTGCCCCTCGGACCAAAATGTCGTAAAAGAGCACTTTTTTCGGGACTTTTTTCTTTCTTTCAGCACTTCTTTGGCCTCGACTTAAGCGACCCAGCGAAAGGGATCCTTCGACTTGCCGTCGCATAGTGCTCCGGCGTCGCTCAGGAAGACAAACCTCTCCGCTGGTGCACTGTCGAGGTATCTTGGCACCGATTGGGGTTACAAGTCAGTGATGGCGGTTACTGGAAAAATGTGATGAAAAAGTCGGGACCGACCCGCTTGCCGTTGACTTGCGATGTTACTTATAGTAACAATGGATTGTGTACAGGGTAGTCACCACGAAATCCTTCGCCAAGGCGCTTGCCCAGCTTCCGGCGAACTGGCAGAAACGAATTGTGGAAAAGATAAGAGAGGTTGCCGCCGATCCCTATAGCCGGCACAACAACGTCACGAAGCTACAGGGGCGCGACGCCTACCGGCTAAGAATTGGCGATTGGCGCGTCATTTACGAATTGCACGACGACCGCTTGGAATTGTGGGCTCTGGAAGTGGGGCCACGGGGAGGAATTTACCGATGCGTGTCGAAACGATTACCCGCAAGGGCAAGGAGTTCGCCGTGATTCCGGTGGCGGCTCTGCAAAGGCTGATGGAGGACGCGGAAATGCTTGCCGACGTGAGGGCCTACGATATGGCCAAGGCGCGTCTGGACGATGGCTCGGACGAACTTATACCTCTGGAGATTACTGAGCGCCGTCTGCGGGGAGAGCCGGCGCTCCGGATTTGGCGCGAGTACCGCAAGCTTACACAGGAGCAGGCTGGCAAAGAAGGCGAGGGTGTCGCGCGCGCTGATTGCGGCGATTGAGACTAAGCGCAAGGCGGGGTCGGTGGGCACTTGGAAGAAGTTGGGAGCCGCGCTTGACGTGGGATGGGAGATGTTGGCCTAGGCGGCTTGGACGAAACCCTCGCATTAAGTCAAGACCGGGATTCAATGGGTCACCCGCCCGCCGAATTTCATTCGTTTCGCGCCGACGTCACGACTTAATCTCACGGAAACGCTTGATATATTTTGGGGAAATTATCCGCCATGATACTAAGTCCTTCCGGGCTGTTACCCGTTTCCACACAGTTCGTGGTCGAGATGTGAATCAGCCGTTCCCCGTTTACATCCCACGGCGCGGCGAGATGAAACATTACGGCTACGATGCGAGGATGGAATTTGCGGAAACTCCTCACTCTCCACTCCGCCCAGTGCGAGTGGATGGTTTCTGCTAATGCTTCGTTTACGACTCGGAGCCCTTCACCCGCAGGAGCGAAACAAACGAGATTACCCCCGAGCAGCGCACGACTAAGCGAGATCGCAACAATTCCGTAAGCCTTCTCATTACCAGGGTTGTTGAGGTCTTTGCCGAGCTGCGACGCGGCGTCTTCAATATTTGGGTACACACTGTTTTCAGCGAATGGCCGCTTGCATTCCATGAGAAATATTTGATCGAGTAGCCGCATCTGAATATCTGGCTCCCCCAACTCGACATCGGCCCCGCCATTTTTCAATGCCGCAGCCAATTCGAGTTCGAACATCATGTCCCGCGCAGCACTATTTTTGGACTTCTCGTCAGATGGCGAGATTGCACCGTCAAGGGCGCGAGCAAGCTTAGCCTTCAACGCATCAGAACGATTTGTGCGGAAAGCCTTCATGACCTCATACATCCCCATGACTTCAAACAAGCCATGAATGTAGTTCGGAATTGCAACTCGCGGTCCTCCGCGCTCGATCTTCTCGTGCTGATCCATGGCTTTGCGTAGCAGCAGTGCTGCCTCGTGCCAACGGTCGCGTGTCAATTTAATTCCGAGCGAGGAAAGCCAGTCGTCCAGCTCGTCCAACATTTCCACCACGTGATCAAAACTTGCGATCTGCATTTTTAAGGGCTCCTCCCGAGAGCAAATCATGCCCAGAATTGCCGGATGTCCCAGGTTCGCGCCGGGTTTTGGGCTTGGGCATCACTGCCTCACGTTGGGGCATAGCGTTTGATCGAGAGGCCGCGCGCGTGTTGCCGTGTCTTGGCCACATCATAGGCTAGCTGCATGCGGAGAAGGTGATCCATCTCCGGCCCGAACGCCTTTTCGATGCGAAGGGCCATCTCCGGCGTCAGCGCGGCCTTGCCGTGCAGAAGATCGGACAACGTGGCTCGGCGCACTTTCAAAATCTCCGCCGCCTTTGAGACGGTCAGGCCGAGAGCCTCTATGACTTCGGTTCTTATCAGATCGCCCGGGTGGCGCGGCTTCTTCATGGGCATTTCGGTCTCCCTGGACAAGCACTCGCTTTATCATGTACGGTCACACAGTACATGTCAAGTCGGGGAGCGGTGCAGTCGACAAACTTTGACCGTTGCTGCACGCGAGATCCCTCGCCCCGCTGGCGAAAAACGCGGGTCTTCGGGATGACGCCTGGGGCGTGCAGCACGGAATAGATGATTTCGAAGCGTCAGAGGGCGCCTTTGGAGATAACGAACATTGACAATGTTTGCCATCGCGCGTATTTTGGGAAAAGGAGGGGTGTCCCATGAACGTTTCGCTCACGCCCGAACTGGAGCAGTTTGTCAGCACGAAGGTTGAATCGGGTCGCTACAACTCTGCCAGCGAAGTTGTCAGGGAGGCCCTGCGTCTTCTGGAGGAACATGATCACGCGAGGGCGGCGCAACTGACGGAGTTCAACCACGAGCTTGGACGCCGCACCAAGTCGCTCGACCGTGGCGAACGCGTGAATCCGGCAGACGCTCGTAACAGGTTGAGAAACAGGTCTGAGGCGCGCAGGAAATCACGCGCGTGAGCAGCTACATTCTTGGCGGTGATGCCCTTGCTGACCTCGAGAGCATTTGGGACTACATCGCGCAAGACAGCATCGACGCCGCTGACAGTTGGATTGCAAAGCTATTCGAAACGTTTGAAACCCTTGCGCGGTCTCCCGGCATTGGGCATAAACGCGAGGATCTTAGCCCGATACCGGTTCTTTTCTGGCCAGTCGGCTCATACCTTGTTATCTATCGCGCAGAACGCGACCCGCTTGAAATAGTCGCGGTGACGGAGGGTTCTCGCGATATTCCTGCTTTTCTACGTCGGCGCGAGTCTTGAATTGTGAGGAATTCTTCGTATGGCTCGGCTTTCCCGGGCTCTGATTACTTCAACCAGTGGATTTTGATTTCTTTTTCGAGCGGGCGGAATTCCGGGTCGCCGGTGACGAGTTCAGTCTTCCTTTCTTTTGCCAGCGCGGCGGCAAAGGCGTCGGCCAGACTCAATTTGAAACGCGCCTTGAAATCGGCTGCGGTGTCGGCCAGCGCGCGGGTCGTGGAATGAAAATCAATCGGCAGGCCCTGAAGGATCTTCGCGGCCTCTGCCCATGCGTGCGCGCCGTCTTTTTTCACAATGGAGTACTTCACCTCGGCATAGTTCACATCGCTCATCAGGAGCGGGCTGTCTTTCTTGCCGGCGGAGACGAGCAGATCTTCCATTGTCTCCGCGCCCGACTCGTCGCGAAAGTAGGCGATAAGTGCGAAGCTGTCGAGCACCTTAGCGGGCATGGCGCTCCTCGAGTGCCCGTTCCCGCTTCTTGTGCTCGGCCCAGTTCTCGGTCAGCGGCTTGCCTGCCGGCGTGCGCTTGAGGATGCCGCGCCCGCGCTTGATGAGCGCCGCGGTCATGGGTTTGAGAAGAATCCCCTCCGGCGTGGCTTGAACTACAGCCTTTGTCCCGTTCTCGATGTCGAATTGCTTGCGCAGCCGAAGAGGGATGACGACCTGACCTTTTGTCGTAAACCAAACGGTCTCGAGCTTCTCGGTTGTACTCATATGTACAAGTATGACTCTATTTACGAAGTCCGTCAATCTATTGGCAGTAAGATTATTGGTTGAAGGGAGGAGCCCACGGGGTCGGGTCAACGGTTGCGCCTGTGCCGTGAAAAATGCAGATTCCTCGCCGTCCTCACCGCGCAAGCGCGGCTCCGGACAGCTCGGAATGACAATGGAAAGACTTAGCGACGCATGGGGCACCCCGGTTGGCTAACCCTTCTTAGCGAGGAAGCGTTCGATGAAGCCGGTGTCAAACTTGCCGGCGCGGAATTCGGGGTCGGCGAGAATGCGGCGGTGCAGCGGAATGGTGGTGTAGATGCCTTCTATGATGAACATCTCAAGCGCGCGGGCCATGCGCGAGATGGCCTCACTGCGGTCTTTGCCGCGGACGACGAGTTTGGCAATCAGCGAATCGTAGTAGGGGGGAATGGTACCTTCGGCGTAGGCGGCGGTGTCGAGGCGGACGCCGGTGCCTCCGGGCGCGGAAAAGGTGGTGATCTTGCCCGCGGAGGGTGTGAACTTTTCCGGATGCTCGGCGTTGATGCGGCACTCGATGGCGTGGCCGCGATGCACGATCGGACCCTGCAACACGTCGGCGAGTTTGGCACCGTAGGCGATCATGATCTGACTCTTGACGAGGTCGACGTCGGTGACCATTTCAGTGACGGGATGCTCGACCTGAATGCGCGTGTTCATCTCAATGAAATGGAGCTTCCGGTTCTGATCCATCAGAAACTCGACTGTGCCCGCGTTGTGGTAGCCCACGGCGCCTAAAGTTTTGCTGAGGATGCCGCCGATCTCCTGCCGCATTTCAGGGGTGACCATGACGGAGGGAGATTCCTCGAGCAGCTTTTGATGGCGGCGTTGGATGGAGCACTCGCGCTCACCGAGGCTGACGACGTTGCCGTGTTCGTCGCCGAGGACCTGGAATTCGATGTGGCGGGGAAACTCGACATACTTCTCCATGTAGAGATCGCCATTGCCGAATGCGCCGGCGGCCTCGGAGGAGGCCTGGCGGAAGAGGTTGGGTAACTCTTCTTCGGTGCGGACGATGCGCATGCCGCGCCCACCGCCTCCGGCGGAAGCTTTGATGATGACGGGAAAGCCAACCCGGCGCGCCCACTCGACGGCCTCTTCGGCGGAAGGGATGACGCCGTCGGAGCCGGGAAGAATGGGGACGCCGTGCTTCTTCATGGCGGCGCGCGCTTTTTCCTTTTCGCCCATCAGGCGGATCACATCGGGAGTTGGACCAATGAACTTGATGTGGCAGGCGTCGCAAACCTCGGCGAAGTTCGCGTTTTCAGAAAGCAGGCCGTAGCCGGGATGAATGGCGTCGACGTTGGCGATTTCGGCGGCGCTGATGACGGCGGGAATATTCAGATAGCTTTGCGCGAGCTGCGGCGGGCCAATGCAGATGGCTTCATCGGCAAAGCGCACGTGGAGCGAGTGCCGGTCAGCCTCGCTGTAGATCGCGACGGACTTGATGCCCAGCTCTTTGCACGCGCAGATCACGCGCAGCGCAATTTCTCCCCGGTTGGCAACTAATATCTTTTTAAACATGATTGGTTCGATCTGTGCCGGGCCATCGGTGGCCGGGTTCGATGCGGGCCAGGCCGCGAGTCACGAGCTATGAGCTTGAACCTTCGGCTTGCTCGAACCTCTTGGCTCGTAACTCGGGGCTCGAAGCTCGCAACTCATTATGCCTTCCTCACCGCAAATAAATCCTGTCCGTACTCGATCGGCTGGCCGTTGGCGACGAGCTTCTTCACAAGTTCTCCGGCAACGTCGCATTCGATTTCGTTCATCAGCTTCATGGCTTCGACAATGCACAAGATCTGGCCCACTTCCAGCTTGTCTCCTGTTTTAACGAAGGGAGGCGATCCCGGCGAAGGGGATTCATAAAACGTGCCGACAATCGGCGACTTTACGATGTGGAGATCCTCTTCGGGTTCAGGCGCCGCGGCCGCAGCGGACGTAGCGGCCCCGCCAGCAGTTGGCGCCGGGGCCGAACCGGCGGTGATGGCAGGCGTCGCCATAGGGACAGCCTGCGGAACGGCGAAATAGCGGGGATCCTGCACAGACAGGCCTTCCGCCGCACGTTTGATCTTTACCTTGACATCTCCGCGCTCTAGTTCAAATTCGGCGATGCCCTTCTCGATTATGAACTCGATGAGTTCCCTTAGTTCTTTTTGATTCATGCGCTTTTTGTTTCACGCTCTCTACTAATATATGGACAAGACAGGGCCGCTTTTCCAGGCTCCCGTCCGATTGTACAGCGGGCGCGGGTTATACGTGGACTTCAGATGATCGCAAGATGATCGCTGACTCTTGCCAGTTTCCCTACCAGAAGACGTCAAATCAAATCACAATCAAATCTTTGTCCGCGTGACGTTCATCCGTTGAACCAAGCACTTCGCATCCTGTAGGCGTCACCACCACCATGTCTTCGATGCGCACGCCTCCCTTGCCCGGCAGGTATGCGCCCGGCTCAATGGTGATCACCATGCCGGGCTCAAGAACCTGCGCTTGACCGGCCGCGACGCGGGGGGCCTCATGAATTTCGAGGCCGACGCCGTGACCCGTGGAATGCGTGAACCAGCGCGCCAGTTTGCGCTTGCGCAAAACGTGCCGCGCCGCCTCGTCGACGGCAGCCGCAGTGATCCCCGGCTTCACGACCGCAATGGCTGCTTGCTGCGCTTCCTCGACGGCAGCGTACAGGTCGCGGGCCGCCCGAGAAGGCCGGCCAACATGCACGGTGCGCGTGCGGTCCGAACAATAACCGGCGAGTATAACACCGAAGTCGCAGACGACGAATCCAGTGGCAGGAATGGGCGCATTCGAAGCGCGGGCGTGGACCATAGCCGAGCGCGCTCCGGCGGCGAGTATGGTTGGGAACGACATCTCTTCGGCGCCATTTCGCCGCGCCTCATATTCCATTGCCGCAGCGACTGCAACTTCCGGAACGCCGGGCCGAATTTTCCTAAGCGCGACGCGAAACAAGCCGGCTCCAAGCCGCACAGCGGAACGGATGAGTTGGAGTTCGGCGGCATCCTTTATCATGCGGGCGGGTTCGACGAGCGGAGGCGCGACGCGAAGCTTCGCTTTTCCACGCAACCTCGCGGCCAGCCGATCGCGCGCACCGGCCGTCATCGATTCGCCTTGAATGCCAATAACAGGCAGCGATGGCGATGCGCGCCGGCGGTGCCGCATCAGCCAGTCTTTTGTCAGCCAATCTGCGGCGGCGAGCACTGGGGCCTGGCGGTCGATTACGGTGCGGGCGCTTTTCACTTCTTGTTTGGCCTGCGCGATATAGCGGCCGTCGGTAAAAAGCGTGGCGCCCTGATCGCGACCATGATCGCGACTATGATCGCCCACCAACAGCGCCGCTGAGCTACCCGTGAATCCGGTGAGATAACGGACGTCGGGAAGGTGCGTGATTAACAGAAAATCGAGCTTGTTTTCCGCGAGAGCCGCTTGCAGCCGCCGCAAGCGTCCGCGATGGTCCATGAGACGTGGGGCCGTGGGAAGATGATTCATGAGAATCGGTAGTGTCCTAACTGGAGTCGCTATGCTGTCGATCTCTGGGGCCGGAGCCCGAGCTCCTTCGTCTGGATGCCCCTTGCCACCCTTGTACTTTCAGACCGATACCCCGAGTGGATAGCTGGGTCAAGAAAGCTGGAGCAAGATATAACTCGAAGCACTTGTCCCGCTCCTCCTCACCTGGGTGAATCGTGTGGTTCAGAACCAATACCACTTCTCCCTCCCCACTTACGAACTCAGTCCAGAAAGCCGCGTTCTTTTCGAGAAACGAAGTAACTTTGGCCAACGCGCCTTGATACTCAGAAGTATGATCGCCCTCTTGCAAACGGGCGTAGAAGGAACTCCACTTTGATCGCGACTTGCCGAGCCAGACGCCCACCGGATAGGCGCCCAAGGGCTTTATAGACAGTGTATTGGAGATGTCCTCCGGACTGTACAAAGGGTCTCGGTGGTGTAGTGAGATGTCAATGCTGAACGAGTCTTTCGTGGCCATCATTCAATTATTATCCCGCGACCTGCCTTCACAGAAACCCTGTATTGGTCCGCTCATTCGATTCCGACAATCAACGGGCACAAAATCCAATCAGGACGCTACCTGAGAGTCCGTTCCTTCGGCATAGGATCCATGAGCAGGAGTGTAACAGCCGGTGCGTTGCGGCGAGAAACATGGGTGCAAAAGCGAACCGCCGGGCCCTCGGGAAAATCCGAGAATTCCGGCGGCGGTTGCTTCCATCAACTTAAGCTTCTATTTAAACCCAGCCTTCTTATGAGCCTGGCTTCTGTCAACTTAGAACGTTGTCTGAACTATGTTTGAACGATGCGGGGCGTGATGAAGAAGATCAACTCCTGCGTCGAAGTGGAAACGGAACGATGCTTGAACAGGTTGCCGAGGTACGGAATGTCGCCGAGCAACGGAACCTGCTGAATGTTCAGCGAGTTGTTGGTCTGAATCACGCCGCCGATGACAACCGTTCCGCCGTCGGTGACCAGGACCTGCGTCGTGGCCTGTTGCGTGATCAGCGCGGGGTTTCCGTACTGATCCTTTTCAGAGTAGTCCGGCACGGTGTTCTCGACGTCGACATTGAGGAAGATTGTGCCTTCGGAAGTGATTTGCGGCGTCACGGTCAGGCGGAGGAATGCGTCCACATAAGTAGTGGTGGGAGGGCCGCTTAACTGCGACGTAGTAACGATCGGGATACGCACACCCTGCTTCACGATCGCCTGAATGTTGTTCTGCGTCACGATGCGCGGACGCGAGAGAATTTTGAGCAAGCCGCGCGACTCAGCCATGGTCAGGGCGAAATCGACCCGAACGTTGTTGCTGGCATTGGAGAAACCGAAGCCGCTGGTTGGACCCGCCGCGCCCAGGTTTGAGAACAGCGGAATCGTCCCGGTGGAGAAAGTCGGATAAAGAGGATTGGTGGCGGTGGAATTGATATAAGGAGAGCCGCCAGGGCCGCCTCCTCCCGGTACGCCGCCGATCTGGGTAGAGCCATTGCCCCATCCAAAGCCAAGCTGCGTGCCGATGTCGCGGGCGAAACTGCGGGTCGCGGCCACCACGCGCGCTTCGATTTCTACTTCCTGCGTCTTGCGGTCCATCTGCTGCACGATGCGGTCGATCTGAGGCAGAACCGCAGGTATGTCGGAAATGATCAGGGAATTGGTCCGCTCATCGGCAACCACATCACCGCGCTGGCTGAGGAACTTTTTTACCGTGATCAGCACGTCTTTGCAGTGCGCGTAGCTCAGGAAGCGCGTAATGGTGACCTTGTCGACAGCGAGAGCCTCGGCGTCGATCTGGGCATGACGGTTTTCAGCTTCATGCCGCAAGGTGTCGATGGTGGCGATGCGCAGGACGTTGCCATCCAGTTGCCGCGACAGATCGTTGTTCTTGAGCACGATGTCGAGGGCCTGGTCCCAGGGCACATCGTCGAGCACAATCGTCAGCGAGCCGTGAACGTTGGGATCGAGCACAACGTTCAGTCCACTGATTTCGTGGATCAGGCGGAAGAAGTCTCTCAGATCGACTTCCTTGAGATTGACCGAAATGGGTTCACCGGTATATTTCCCGGCATTGCTCGCCGGCTTCTGCTCCATCTGCTGCTTCTGTTCCGCGGCAAGATTGACGGCAGGCTGGGTAGTCTGCACGGAGCCCTGCGCGGCGTTCACTGGAGTCGCGACCAGCTCGGCAGCAGTCTTGTCAGCAAAACGGTTGGCAGCTTCTGCGGCCTTTTCCTTGGGATCGCTGGCGGCGTTGTTATTGTCTTTGGCCGAATTGTCTTTAGCTGAATACTTAGGCTCGACGAATGCGAAGTCGGCTGCTTTGCCGGCGGGCTTATCCGACGGAGCAGCATCGGCGTTCGAGGCTGCTGGCGCGGCAGGAGACGTGGACGCAGCCGTTTCCGCCATAGGCTGCGCCTTCAACGAAGAGGTGGCTGGCGCTTTCGCCTCGCTCTGAACGTCGCCTTCAATCTTGAGCACAAAGCCTTCGGCGTCGGCAACCAGCTCATGGTGGCGGCTGGCAGTCAGATCGACGACGACGCGCGTGTTGCCGCGGCCGTCGGTGCCGACCCGAATGTCCTCAACCCCGTTCTGGCTGACAGAGAGGTGTTTCTGCTCCGTAGCCTTAACGGTGTTGGGGAAATCGACGACGATGCGCGCGGGAGAATCGAGCGTCGTCATTCTGGGCGCCAGGGTGCCTTTCGCCTTGAACTCGACACGTACGCCATCCTGGCTGCGAACGACGTTGACCCGCTCCAATTGCGCGGCCGCCGCCCCTTTACCCGTGATGTCAGCCGCGGAGGCGGTCAATGATGCCGCCAGCAGCAGAACAACCAGACCCAGTAATTGCTTTCGCATTTCCTATCTCCCCATGCGAGGCGCTTGGCCTCGATGTGTTCGTCGAATTCGTTCCGGCTTACACTGCCGGCGTCGTGATCTTCTTTACAATTTCGCGAGTAAACGTTTTCCCCAAGCGATCCTGCAGCGTTTCCTGAAACACGATTGAGTCCTGGGTGATTCTTACGACGTACCCGTTGAATACCGGGTCGTTCTCACGCAGGAAGTACGCTTTGTTCAAGCTGTTGCTGACTACGGCGATAAAACCGTTTTCCGACTTGATAACGCCCTTGAGATTGACAGTGCCGATTTCCAGGCACTTCTTCCCGCTCGAGCAGCTTGAAGAAGTAGCCGCACTGCTCACCACGGGACTGACAAAAGGATCTCTTTTGCCGTTCGCCGCAACGGTCGAAGCGGACGCCGCATCATCGTTGCTCGCGGGGGCCTCCGTTTTTACGGCCGCTGGCACAGCAGCCTTAGCGGCGGCGGTGCCATGCACCTTAGTGGCAGCGTGCGCCTTGGTGGCGGCATGCGCCTTCGTAGTGGCGTGAACTGCAGTAGAGACCGGAGTTACAGTTTGCGCCGCGCCGGTTTTGCCCGAAGTCGCGCCCGGTGCGGGATTCGGCAGGCCCAAGTCGCCCAGGGCCTCATTGGATTGCGCCGCCTCTTTAGCATGCACGGCGTTCATGGTGGCGCGGGTGTTCTGGATGATGCTGGGATCCTGCGCAACCGCCGTACCAGCGGCCAGCATGCAAACGAACATGCAAACGAACAACGGGATCGTTGGCTTCATCCTGATTCTCCTATTTCTTCGCAGGGCTTGCGCCCTTTGCGGGTGCCGCGGGCGCTACCGCCGGAGGCTCCATATCATGGCTGAAAAATGTTGTTGTGAGACAGGTGGCCACTACGCTCTCGCTGGGGGCGTACTGGTATGTGTGCCTCGCCCTTGCATCACCGGGCTTCCTCGTGGAAGCCATTGCCAGGTTCGACACATTGACAATGCGCTCCACTTTGGTCAGCCGGTCGAAGAAGCCGAGCATGGAATAGTACGGCCCATCAAACTCGACCTCGAACGGCACTTCGGTATAGAAATCATGCGTATTGGAGGGCTTCGACGTGTAACGGCGGATCTCCACACCGGCCTTGCGCGCCTCGCCGCTCACCATGCGCATAAAGTTGTCGACTTCTTTTTCATCGGGCACAATGCGCCGCTCGATTTCCAGTTGCTGCTTCAAGCTGGCCAACTGGCGCTCGATATCGGCGAGTTTGGGCCGGTAGGCTTCCAGTTCTGCGTTCTCACGCAGTTTGGCCTGCAGGTTGTGCTGGGCTCTTTCGTTTTCATTGCGCTGCGCCTTGAAGACCGTGTAGTAGAGCCCGCCGGTGACGATCCCCGCACCCAGCAGCAAGGTCGCCAACAACTTCATCCCCGTAAGTTCGCCAAGATTCATGATCGTTCCGCCTTTACGACGACGCCTTTTCGCACGTCAAAGTGAACTGGAATGCCTGCATGTCCTTGATGTTGTCGTCCTGATAGCTTTCCTTGATCTCGATGTTGCGGAAGTATCCCGTCTTTTGCAGATTCGTGATCAGGTTAGCGACGGCATCGCTCGACAAAGCCGTTCCATCAATCGCCACCGTCGTGCCCTGGTCCTGCATGCTGTTGATCCAGACCGCCTCGGTATCGTTGACGGTATTGGCCAGCATCGACAACAGGCTGACAGGGCCAGATTGGTTGTGGCGAAGCTGGTCGATTACATCGACGCGGCGCTTGTATTGCTCGGCTTGCTTCTGGCGTTCCATGTAGCGCACGCGGATATCGGCCAGTTCGCGATTCTTCGATTCCGCCTTTTGCATACTCTCGGCCAGCGTTTTATGTTCGCGGTCGAGCTTGTACCAATAACCGGCGTTAAGCAGACCCGCAATCGCCAGGACGGCGACGAACAGCAACATCGGCGAACCGACGTTGAAGTCCACGCTCGACATGGAGAAAGCGGGGTTGCTTTTCTTGGTCTTCGGTCTCGGAGCGTCCAGCAGATTAATTCGGATCATAATTTTTCAAAGCTCCTCAGTGCCAAACCCACGGCGACGGCCAGCTGCCCGGCGTTGTGTTCGACAAATTCCGCTGCCGGTCCTTCCGTCGGAGCCACAATCTTCTGAAACGGGTTGAACAGTTCGACCGGCATCGAGAACTCCTGGCGCAGGGCCTCGACCAGCCCAGGAACACGCGCCGATCCACCAGCCAGATAAATCTTCTCGATATGCTCTCCGGAAGAACTGGCGCGGAAAAAGTCGAACGTCTTCTGGATTTCGAGCACGATGATTTCGGTCACCTGCTGCAGAATTGGAGTCTTTGCGTCATCCTGCACAGTTTTCACTTTGCGGCCCAGCTTGAGCGCCTCGGCATCGTCGAAGCTGAGGTCCAGCTCCTTCTGCAAGGAATCGGTGTACTGGTGCCCGCCGACCGAAACGTCGCGCGGGAACAGCGGCGTAGTACCTTTGACGATGTTGATGTTCATCACGCTCGCTCCCAGATTGAGCAGGGCCACCACCTGCGTGGGCGCGGGATCGTAGTTGTACTCGTAGCAGTTCTGGAGCGCGAGAGCATCGATATCCACAATAGCGGGAGTTTTGCCCGCCATCGAGAGTACGTTGGTGTAGTTCAAAATCTTGTCCTTCTTGACGGCCACGAGCAAAACGTCCATCTGCGGACTGCCCGCATCCTCGGAAAGGATCTGGTAATCCAGGTTGACGTCGGCCAGGTCGAAGGGGATGTGCTGCGCGGCTTCTTTCTGGATCGTATCGGCCAGTTCCTGGTCGCTCATCGATGGCAGCGAGATCTTCTTCACGATGACGGAATGCCCGCTCACCGCGGTGGCCACCGATTTCGACTTGATCTGCGTGGCCGCGAACAGCTTGGCGATCGAACTGGAGACCTGGCCCGAATCCACGATCATGGAATCGACCACAAGGTCGGGCGCGATCGGTTCCAGGCCCATATGAGCCACTTCGATGCCGCCGTGCGCTTTTCTAAGCTCGACAGCCTTGATGCTGGAAGAACCTACATCCAGACCCACGATGGTTTTTGCCCCTCCAAACATGTGCCCGCCCTTTCGCTTGCCGGCGTCGCCGGCAGTCTGTTACTGCTGTCCTGCAGCCCTCGTGGCTGCCTTGATCTTCTTCTTCGCCTGCGGTCCGCTATCCATCGACTTCTCTTCCATCCACTGATCGAGTTTCGATTTCTTGAACCGCCAGCGGTTTCCGAGCTTGAACGCCGGAACACTTTGTTCGTTGACGTACTTGTACAAAGTGTCTGGACTTACTCCCAGGTATTCGGAAGCCTGACGAATGTTCATTACTTCCCGTGAATCATTCATGCCCTTTTCCTTTTCCACAGAGTTCCTCGCCCAGCACACCTTTTGTCCTATCAATGCGGAGGAAATAGCCCACCATGTCCTCGTTTGCTACGGGTTCGAGTGAGTTTTGGTGTGCTGAGCATATCTCATCGGGAACAACGGGCCTGTCAGCGCGAATCTCCGGGTTTTGTTGGGTTTTATGGGGTTTTTCTGGATTCGAGGGAAACGCTAATTGCACTAGATGTCTATATATTGTGGTTATCGACGATTGACATACATTATAGTGGAATTGGGCAGGTGGGTGAGGCTGAGCGAGTAACTAAGGTACTAGACACGGTACGGAGGTACTTGCACAGCCGCGCAAACTCCTCAAAACTCTACGTCTACTTGTTCGGAATTTGGCCGAGCTGGCGGTGATTTCGCCCTCATCCTCGGCGATTGATGCACCCCAAGGCGACCGCCGGTTGCCCACTCTTCGTCCGCACGCTGATAATAACAACGTATGCTCTGCCATCATCTTCGCTCTTCTGCTCGAAGGCTTTGCCTCGGGCATTTTCTCGCAATCTATCCCACGGTTTGTCTAGCGGCGTGTCTCGCATTGTGTCTGATTGCCGTAGGGCTTTCGACCGCTCATGCAGCCGACAGCACCAACATGAAGACCATCACTCCGGATGAGCTGGCGCGAGTCCTGGCGTCAAAGGAAGCTCACAAAGAATCCCAGCCATTGGTCCTGGACGTCGGCCCGCGCATGCTTTTTGTTCAGGCGCACATTCCAGGCGCGGAATATGTGGGCGCGGGGAACACACCGGAAGGTTTGCAGCGCATGAATCGCCGCGTTGAGAAACTGCCGAAAAATTCGGCGATCGTCCTCTATTGCGGTTGCTGCCCCTGGAGCCATTGCCCCAACGTCAACCCCGCCCACGACGCTCTACTAAAATTAGGTTTTACGAATGTGAAGGTTCTTTACATCGCCAATAATTTTGGCGCCGATTGGGTCGACAAGGGTTATCCAGTAGCTAAAGGAGAGCAGTAACGCATGAAGAGAGTCGGCACTATCGTCGCAATCATAATCGTGGTTCTTCTTTGGCTTGCTGTGCGCCATCGTTCCGTCTCCCCTCACGTAAGTGGGACCGCGGCCAAGCTGGCTCCAGATTTCTCTCTTACCGATCTTTCCGGGCGGCCGCTGCGGCTTTCCGACTATCGCGGCAAAGTTGTTGTCTTGGATTTCTGGGCCACGTGGTGCGAACCCTGTAAGGAGGAGATCCCGCACCTTGTCGATCTGCAGACCAAATATCCGCAGCGCGTACAAGTGCTGGGCATTTCGATGGACGATGACGACAAGCCCGTGCGCGCATTTCAGCAGCAATACAAGATGAACTATCCGATCGCCGTCGGCACAAGCAGTCTGGCCGACCAGTACGGTGGGGTTCTCGGCCTTCCCATCACGTTTGTGATCGACGGGCAGGGCCGCATCGCAAAGCGCTATATCGGCGCTACAGATTTTTCTGGCATCGAAGCCGAGGTGCAAAAACTGCTGTGAGACAACAAGCTATGAGTAGCGAGTTACGAGTATCGAAATCAAGAGTGCGAACCAAGAGTAGCGAGTTCCCGACTTACTGCACTGGCGTCCCTTTGCTCAAGCACGTAGCGGCGCTCCCATCCGCTGAAGAACGAATAGTCCCCGATTGGTCGGCGCAAAATGCGCGATGGCCAAAACTGTTTTCCATAGGCGTCGCAGTCAACTGGAAACCCGTAGCAGGCTGCCCCGCGCATCCCGATAGCGAGAACGCGTACCCGTGCTGTTTGCCACTGGCCAGGCCGCTGTCGATAAGCATGGCTTGATGTTCGCTGGCCTCAGAGGCGCCGAAGCCGTCGAGATCGGAAAGCTTGCAGGTAACTCCAACGCCGGAATAAGTCGCGGCATATGTGGTCTCTGCCGTGAGAATCATGCGCACGGCAGCCAGCGTAGTCGAATCGCTGCCAATCGACGGGCTTCTAAATGTGCGCATGGGAATCTGCGGTGCAAGCTGCGAAGACACCTGCCCTGTGGGCTGCACGTGCACCTGTGGGGCGGCCGCTACTGCGCTCGCCTTCATGCCATCGGAGATACTTTTCAGAAGATCGGGATCGGCGAGAGGCAGTTTCATGGTGATGCCGACCTCATTCAGCGTCCAAACCCCTGATTCCATTTTCATTGAGAAAATGATCACCGGCATGAACGGCATTCTCTGCGGCTGGTCGTTTTTGTAGAGGTGGATAGAAACCTGAATGTCATCCCGATCGCCTTGCGGCGAGTCGCTCTCTACCACAAGCTCAGTCTTCTGGCCGGTCTTCGAATCGGTCGTGGCCAATATCACCTTACCTGTTTCAAACGTCTGAATTGTTGTGCCCTGCTTTTGAAACTGCGCCGCCAGCAGCGAGTATTGCTGCAGGCTGGTCATTGCTCCAGATTTTTCAATCGCGGCTCGCGTGACCGCGGGCAAGTGCTTCAGGAGGTTTCCTGGGTCCTTGCTGAAGAACATCTCCAGCAAAGCCTGGCGCGCGGTTTGTGGGGTGTTACTCGTTGCACTCGCGGCCTTTGAGCCGGCGCACATTAACATCAGGCTTAACGTCAGACTTAACATCAGACTTAACATCGAAGATAGAACCGCCGCGAGTTTTCGCATGAAGGCACCCCTCCCAAACATCGGTTCAGCTTGGCACGAAGGCAGGAGTAGCTCCAGTTACCGAGGTAGGGCATTTCTTTGGCTGGCGGTAATCGAACCGGATCGCGCGCCCGACGGGGCAAGAGTAACTACCGAGATCAGGAGTCCCACTCGCGGCTCGTGACTCGCAACGTCTATTGCGTTTCGCCGACGAACGTGATCTTCGAATCCGTCCGGAACTTCTTATAGTCGCGATAGGTCGCATCAATGTCTTCGTTTTCGTTTTTCAGCAAGGCCAGCCGCACATCCACCTGCACGGCAACATGCTTGGGAAGCCAGACTTCATCATTAATTTTGGTCTGTTCCGCGAGCACATGAGCGCCGCCGTGCACTCGGGCCAGAATCCAGCCAAATGAAATCGTGTCAATCACGGTGACGTCGAGCTTCGCCCACTGCCCGTCAGCCTTGTCGATCCACACTTTCCCCTTTATTTTGCTGAGCAATCTGGCGCCGCGCTCCTTCGGCTCATATCCCGCACGAGGCTCGGCCTCAATCACCCAGGTGTCCCGTCCCTCCAGATTCTCTGACCCGACCAAGCGAAAATTAAATGCGTCCGCGATTTCGAGCACGAACTTGCGCGCTTCCGCGCGATCTTTCTCTTCTTTCTCCAGACGCTTGCGCCGGTCGCTCTCCGACTCGTTTTTGCGCTTGTCGACGATCTTCTGGATCCGGTCGTCTTCTTTCTTTGCTTCCTCTGGCGTTAGCGGCTTGTCGTCTTTCGCGATCAGCCGATCCACCGGCTCGCCATACATCTCCAGGACCTCGTGAGTGCGGGTTTCGATTTTCTTTACACGCCCGTTCCGATCGAGGTTGTGCTCTTCCTCCCTCTCGACGTAGGTGTAATTCCGCAGCAGTTTTTCGTTCTCGACTTCTTTGTCCTGCGCATAGCGCAACAACTCGCGGAATTGCTCCTGCGAAATCATTCCCGAAGCATCGCTATGGAGTTCGATTGGAGGCGCGGTTGGATATCCAATGGCTTGGTCCGGAGCAGGTGCTTGCCGAGAAGTGGCTGCTTGCGGCCGGGTATCACCGGGCGGGCTTTGGGCGAAAGCAAAGGAAGCGAAGAGGACTGCGGCGAGAAAATGCGGATAGAGACTCATGCTGCTGATACGCACTCGTTGATTCTATGCACCCAATATTCTACGCAGTCATGATTCTACTCATGCAATGATTGCGGGTTCATAGTCGGTATGTGCGGGGAGGTGGCGATAGCGCGCGGCCCGACAAGCCGCGTCTCTACCGAGGTTTTTTCGCGGCCCGGCTTTTCCTCGTGTGATCTCTCCCGCCTCCGTCTTTTTCTGCCCGGCCCAGGCATCCCGCTTGAAATGACCGCGAATCCAGCCGATGCAGCCGCTTCGCCTGCGCGAAGGAGATCAACCGCGTGTGGCGGATGGTTAACAAATACTCGGCCACAAACCAAACCGGTTTGTCGGTCGTCATCCAATGCAGATGGTCGAAACGCTCCATGGGAACCGGCTGCGAGAAAGTGCGCAACGATCTTTCTCCGCGAAGATTGAAGTACACATCGAAATAACTGAGCGCCAGTTCGCGCAGCGACCGGTAGATGGGCTCGCGATAGCGGCATCCCGTGTAATTTGACTTGGCCACGGCTCCCCAATGGCCATCGACCTTGTAGATGGCGAGCACATGATCGGTGTCGTGGTCGGCCTCCAGGTCCAGGAGCAGCGGCGGATAGCCATTCACCCGCAAAGCAGCCGCGGCGAAGAGCGCGCCTTCATAGCAGTGCGCGGTATTTTCAGCCAGAACGCGGCGCGGCGACCAGGCTGTGTCTTGCAGGTGGTAAGGCATGGAGTCGAGCAGTCGCTGAATGCCGTACGGATCTTTGAGCGAGCGCAGTTTGCGCTGCTCGGCGGAAGTAAAGCCCGAGGGGTTTGTATCGTTGTTCATTTTTCGCTGATTGAAAATAGCAGGAGAACAGCACGGTTGGAAATAAGCCACAGGGTACGCGGAGTAGTTAACTGAAAAGCGAATCCAAGTCCCGGCGGCCGTGTACCACGCGCAGAATCATCACATCCTTGTCGGCGACGTAGTAGACAATCACGTAGTCGTCTACAGTGAAGCTATTCCTAAGTCTTCGTGCGGCGGCGCCCAAGATGCGGATGGCTAGCCAGCAGTAGGAACCGATCTGCTATGGAATCGATCAACCGGTCGGCGATCTCGATGCTTCCGCTTTCCTTCGCAACGTAAAACCAAATGTCGTCGAGGTCGGCGGCTGCTTGCGGCGATATGCGGTGGGCCATTAGCGCGGCGTAGGCTGATCGTTAGCCAGGCGGGCACGGCCCCGTTCTTTGACTTCCCCGGCAAGGCTGCGTACCGACTGTTCTGTAATGGCGCGACCTTCTCCCCGGGCAGTTGCGGCTTTGGCGTCATTGAGCGTCGCCAGGAACTCCGCGCGCCCGCGTTCACGTTCTTCCCATAAACGAAGGGCTTCCTCGACCGCGTCTTCAGCGCGGCCAAACCGCCCGGCTTCGATAGCGCGGCGTATGAAAGCCTCCTGATCCGGGGTCAAATGAACTTCCATGGTCTTCAGCGTAAGAGGCTGCTGAGCCCGTGTCAAGCGCCCGACGAAAGCCGCCAACTCCGACTAGCCAAATAGCTCCCTCAGTTCTGCTGGACGCTCGACCACCACGTCCGGCGGCACTTCTTCCAGCGTGTGCGGAGCAAATCCGTACATCACGCCACAAGTCCAGACGCCGGAGTTGCGTCCCGTTTTCACGTCGATCCCGGAGTCGCCAATCATCAGCGTTTCGATCGGCGCAGCCCCGGTTTCTTCGAGCAGCGTGCGCACGCCCAGCGGATCAGGTTTTTTGGTGGCGAAGCTGTTGCCGCCATAAACGCGGACGAAGTAGTTCCCTAATCCCAAAGCGTTCACAATGTCCTGCGAAGGACGCACTGGCTTGTTGGAGAGCACGGCCATCAGCCGGCTTCCGTTTGTGTACGCCGGATTCCCTGCCCCGCTATTTCCTGCCCCATTGTCTTGTGTCCGGCTTGCACCGGCAGACAACGCGGCCAGCGTCTCGGGGATTCCCTCATACACCGTGGTGTGGTCGAGTTTATGCAGCCGGTAATAGCCGAGAAAATACTCCAAGGCCGACTTAAAGAGCTGCTCATCGGCATCATTGCCGGCGGCGTCGATCGCGTCGTTGCCCGCATCATTGCGTAACGCCCGACGAACGAGCGCCGGCGCACCGTCTCCTACATAGCTGGCAATCACGTCGCCATCGAGTTCCGGGCGGCCGAAGTGTCGCAACGTCGCATTGACGGAATGAATCAAGTCCAGGCGCGAGTCAACGAGCGTACCATCGAGATCGAAAATCAGGAGCCGAATTGAATGCGGATCAAAGCGGCGGAGGACGCGGATCATGCTTCTGTAAGGATAAATGATGTACACCGGATCGAGCTTCGAGTTGCGAGCCTCGAGTCACGAGCTACGATCTCAAACGCGATCCCGCCGAACCTTCCCAGCTCAAGTTTGCTCGCGGCTCGAAGCCCGTGGCTCGTGGCTCGTGGCTCAATCATTTACAATAAATCGCGGCACGAGCACTGTCGGCGGGGTATTTGAACCAATGGCCACAACTAAAGTCGATCCGAAACTGAGTGCGGGCGAAGCGAAAAAAACTGCCAAAGAGTACCAGGGCCTGACCGGCCAACAACTTATCGATGCTTACCGCCTTATGTTCGCGTCGCGCCGCATCGACGATCGCGAGATCCTGCTTAAACGCCAACAGAAGGTTTTCTTCCAGATCTCGGGAGCCGGCCATGAGGCCGTGGGCGTGGCGGCGGCCTATGCGCTCAAGCCCGCCTACGACTGGTTCTATCCTTATTATCGTGATCGCGCTCTGCTGCTTGGCCTGGGTGTAACGGCTTATGAAATGCTGCTCGGCGCGGTGGGCGCGGCCGACGACCCTAACTCCGGCGGACGCCAGATGCCGTCGCACTGGGCGCACAAGCCAACCAACGTGGTCACGCAGTCTTCCTGCACGGGAACGCAAGTGCTACAGGCCGTCGGATGCGCCGAGGCTGGTCGCTTCTTCACGCACCGCCCGAATGCGGCGCGCAAAGCCGAAGGCGACTATCGCCAGTTCAAAGACGTTCAATTCCATGCCGACGAAATCGCCTACGTTTCGCTCGGCGAGGGCACGACCAGCGAAGGCGAATTCTGGGAGGGCATTAACACCGCATCCAACATGCGGCTGCCGGTGCTCTTCTGCATTCAAGACAACGGCTACGCCATTTCCGTGCCGGTCGAAGTACAAACGCCCGGAGGCAACATTTCGCGCCTCGTCTCCAGCTTCCCCAATTTCCATTTTGAAGAATGCGACGGCACCGATCCCGTCGTTGCGTATGGCGCATTTCGGCGTGCCGCAGAACATTGCCGCGCCGGCAAAGGCCCCGCTTTCGTGCATGCGCACGTGATCCGGCCGTACTCGCACTCGCTCTCCGATGACGAGCGCCTCTATCGTCCGGAGGACGAACGCGAGCGCGACGCCGCGCGCGACCCGGTTCCGCGGCTGCAGATGTTTTTGCTGCGCGAAGGCATTCTCGACGAGGCGGGCATCAATCAACTGGAAAAGGAAGTCGAGGAAGGGATCCAAGCGGATGCCGATCGCGCGCTCGATGCCGCGCTGCCTCAGCCCGATACGATTTACAACTTTGTTTATTCGCCCGATCTCGATCCCACTTCGGCCGCGTTCGCTACGCATCCCGTGCACGCTGCGCCGCCGGAAGAAGGCGAGGTCAAGAGACCAGCCGCTTCCCAGCCGAAGACCATGGCTGACCTGATCAATGCAACGCTGCGCGACGAGATGCGCCGCGATGAACGTGTGATTATTTTCGGCGAGGACGTTGCCGACGCCAGCCGCGAGGAAATTGTCAAGCAAAAGCTGGTTAAAGGAAAAGGTGGAGTTTTCAAGCTAACCTCCGGATTACAAATGGAATTTGGCTCTGATCGCGTATTCAACTCGCCGCTGGCCGAGGCCAACATCATCGGCCGCGCCATCGGCATGGCGACACGCGGCGTTAAGCCCGTAGTCGAGATTCAGTTCTTCGATTACATCTGGCCGGCGATGATGCAGCTGCGCAACGAACTGGCGCTCGAACGCTGGCGCTCGAATAATTATTTTTCATGTCCGCTGGTGGTGCGCGTGGCTATCGGCGGTTATCTCACCGGCGGCGCAATTTACCACTCGCAGTGCGGCGAGAGCATCTTCACGCACATACCTGGCCTGCGCGTGATTTTTCCGTCGAACGCGCTCGATGCGGCGGGCCTGTTGCGCACGTCTATTCGCTGCGATGACCCGGTGCTCTTCCTCGAGCACAAACGTCTTTATCGCGAGACCTTCGGGCGCGCGCCTTATCCGGGGCCGGATTACATGATTCCCTTCGGCAAGGCGAAGACCGTGCAGCCCGGCACGAACCTTACTGTCATTACGTACGGAGCCGTGGTTCCGCGCGCGCTGCAAGCGGCGCAGAGGATCGAGCGCGAGCACGGCGTAAGCGTTGAACTGATCGACCTGCGCAGTCTGAACCCGTTCGATTGGGATGCGATCGCGGCATCGGTGAGGAAAACCAACCGGCTGCTGGTCGCATATGAGGATCAGTTGAGTTGGGGATATGGCGCGGAAATCGCGGCGCGCGTGGCCGACGAGCTTTTTCACGACCTCGACGCGCCGGTGAAGCGCGTGGCGGCCACCGACACATTTGTCGGTTACCAGCCGCTGCTGGAGGATGCAATTCTGCCACAGCCGGCAGATCTGTTTCGCGCGATGAAGGAGCTGGCGGAATTTTAGCAGCTCGCGTGGTTTTCTTTTCGAAGAATCAGTTAAGGGCCAAGCAACACCAGTTCGGTGATTTTTCCGCGAAACGCTCGGTCAAATGTCACCAATCGCAGGTCGGCGACGAGCGAAAACGCAATCAAATAAGCATCCGCCCAGTCCTTAGGGGCAGGGCGCTTAAAGCCAGAGCGCGCTCGAAAAGACCGCTCCAGGCCCTCTGGCTCATTTATGAAGACGATTCTGGGATCGTCCAACCAAATGTCATACGCCTGCCATGCTTCTGCCTGACTCATCACATCCACTTGCACCACGGCTTCGGTTGTAAGAAGGCGCAAGAAGCTTAACTGAGTGACGCGGCAAAAACAGAGGCGCACATCCTCCGGCAGGTCGGCAAACCACTTAGCCGCAAGCATGTGGTGCATGTGGCCCTGCCATGTGAGAGCGATCCATACGTTCACATCAGGGAAAAGGAATAAGCTGGAAGATCTTGTCATTGTCTAGATAAACACTTCCCGGATTCTTGGAACGCACTATGGGCAACGACACAAAACGAGGGCGCCGGCGGCGGGGAGTAGTCATCTCTGTCTCCACGCTGCGGAGAATTAACTCCTTCACACTGCGGCCCTCACTCGCAGCCTTGCTCTTCAACTGGCGATACAGCGGGTCGGGAATGTCGACGGTCGTTCGCACGGGCTCTATTCTACCATATTTATGGCTGAGGAGAATTTCCGATTCAGCTCCCGCTCTTCCCTGTTTTTTTCGCTCTCGATGATCCTCCGCCAAAATTCAGGCCCCACGGACCGCCGCCAAAGCAGAGCAGGGCTAGCGCGATGGTTGCAACCGCGAGCGGAAACTCGTAGCCGGGTGCGGTCGGGCCATGGCCCAGCAATCCATTCTTGAAATGTACTTTCCAGATCGCCACCGCCATCTCGATCACAATCGCCGCCGAGAAAAAGCGCGTGAACACGCCGAGCACAATCGCGATGCCGCCTAAGAATTCAGCTCCCGTGGAAAAGTAGGCGAGCCACGGCGGAAGGCCAAGCGAGGCTACGAACTCCATGTGGTGATGAAACCCGCCCCAGACCTTGTGATAACCATGGGCGATCATGATTACGCCCAGCACGAGGCGCATCACAAGTTGCGCGAACGGCTGCAGTCGATTGAAGAAATTCAGGTTCAAGGACCACCCCCTGAGCGGAAGTGATTAAGGTAGCAGAAAGGCAGATGAAGGGTGGGAGTCAAGCCTGTCGAGGATCGCACAATCAAGTCACTCTCTTTAATCTTGTCATCTTAATCTTGTCGTCCCGAGCCTCAAAGGCTGAGCAAATGCGCGGACCGAATCGCGAGGGATCTGCGGTTCGTCCAACCAAACTGCAGATTCCTCGCGCTAAAACCGCGCTCGGAATGACAATTCCTTTTTTTAAGAGGGGCATATCCTACACGCCAACATCATCACTAAGAAATACGATCTTCAGTAAACGGTCAACGCTGACGGCGAGCGAATGGGCAGCCCGCCTACCACTCGGTATATGGCTTGCCGTTGCTGCCGATGCGATTGGAGGCGCTGTGCACGCCGTAGATGCCGGGCTCGGTCTGGTAGAGCGAAAAGATTGCCGGCGGGTCGGCTTCTGTTACCCAGGTATTGCTGCCGGTGATGTCGTCTGGAACTCGCTCGATGTATCCCGCCGATTTCAGGTCCTCCAGCGATTGCGGCGGCCTTTGCTTATCGAGCGTGTACTGGAGAATCATCGCATTGAGCGTGAGCAGGTCATTGTGAAAGTTATCCTCGCGCGCGCGGCGTATGCTCCCGCTATAGATGGGCATCGCGAGTCCCAGCAGGATCAGCATGATGGCAATGACGACCATCATTTCCACCAGGGTGAAGCCGCGTGCGTTGTCTTGAAGGCGTTTCTTCAATCTTACTTCCACTCCGAATAGGGCCTACCGTCGCTGCCCGTTTCGCTCGATCCGCTCTTCACGCCGGAAATGCCCATTTGGTCTGGATTCCAGGCTTTCTCGGGATCGGTCTCAGTTTCGGTCTGCCAGGTCGTATTGCTGCCCGTAATGTCATCGGGGATCTGTTTCAGGTATCCCGCCTGCACCAGATCGTCGAGTTGCTGCGGCGCCATTCTTTTGTCTTCGGAGTAGCGCTGAATGACCTGATTGAGGGTCGAGAGATTGTTTTGGAACTTGGCTTCCTTGGCGTGAGTGATGCTGCGGTTGTACATGGGCAGCGAGATGGCGAGCAGCACGAGCACAATGCTGACCACGACGATCATCTCGATCAGCGTGAAGCCGCGCCGGCGCGGTTTCCATCCCCTCGCGCTAAATGCGGGCGCGCTGCGGATTACGAAATTGGATCTACATCTCATGAATCTGGATCTCTTGAACCTGAGTCACGTCTGCCGAACTCTTACCCGTCTCTTACCAGTCTCTATACTTCGAGCCGTCCTGGGCAACGCCCTGCGATTTGCTGTAGACGTCGAAAACATTCGCCTCGTCCCATGAATCGGACGTGGGATCGTCCTGCATAGAGTGCATTCCCCACTCCGCTTTGCCGGTCATCGGGTCGACCGGAATCTTGCGCAGGAATTTCAGCTTCTTCCCGGCCACATCCACGCCGTCAACCAGCGTCTGCAAGTCGGGAGGATAGCCGTCGCTGCCCACCTTGATTTGAAAAGACCCAAAATCGGCAGCCGTCTTATAGCGGTCAATCGCGTCCCGCAGCATCCACAAATCCTGGCGCAGTTCGCGTTCCCGCTCCCTTTGAATCTTGTATCGGAGCAATGGCACAGCCATGGTCGACAGGATCAAGAGGATGCTGGTGGCGACGATCAGCTCGATCAACGTAAAGCCGCGCTGGCGGAGACCCACCGGCGGCCTGTTCACTGGTTGGTTCATAACAAAGCTCTAGCTTACTGAATGGTTACTGCAGCCTGCGCCCCATTCATGGGGATCGGCTGCATGGCCGGGTCGCGTGCCCCGCCTCGAGTAATGACGAGCGCGGATTGCCCCGGCGATTTTGCCATCATGGTCAAGGTCACCACTGCTCCCTGGCCAGATACGGCCGACGCACCCGGAGGCCGGGACGCTGTTATCTGAAGCGTGCCGGTGGCAGGATCGTCGCGGAAAGCAAGCGCTACCGTCTGGCCATCCTGTGAAAGGTATCCGCCATTCGACACATTCAAAACCTGCAATTGATTGGGATCGTAACTGAGTTGTACGGGTACGGAATAAACGTTCTGTGCGCCCGACACCATTACGTTCACAGTGAAGGTAGATCCCTTGGCTTCGCTCAGAGTTGCTGGGTCAAACATGAACGATGCTCCACCGCCGGGAACCGCCGAGGCCGGAACAATGGCAGGATTTTGTTGCGCAGCGCCTTGAGGCCCTGGAGGCGGTATTGCGGGCGCAGGCGCAGCATTCTTCGGAGCACTTACACGGCGCAACTCGATGGCGTTGGCTGTACCTATGTCCAGCAGGTCGTTGCCGCGGGCCCACTCAGGTCCACGCACGATATGCGGAACCAGGACGAACACGATTTCGTCTTGCGAGTCTTCGGTGTTGGTTTGAGAAAACAGATACTTCAGGAGCGGAATGTTCGCCAGCCCCGGAATTCCGCTGATAGATCTCGTCTGCTGATCTTCCATGATGCCGCCCAGCACGTTGACTTCTCCATCCTTCAGCCGGATTTCGTGTTCAATTTTCCGCTGCCCGATGATGGGCTGCGTAATGCCGCCAATGTTTTCATTGCCGGTCACGGCAGAAACATCGAGTGACAGCTTCATGGACACTTCATGGTTGGCATGGACGCGCGGCGTAATGTCGATGTTCACACCGACATCAAGGTATTGGAATTGGGTATTAACGAGAGGGTTAATTCCCACGCCGCCAATACCGGGCTGAAACGATCCGGTCGCGACTGGTACGCGTTCACCAATCTTCAGCGAAGCCTTCTGACCGTCCAGTGCGCGCACCTGCGGATTCTGAATGATCCTCGAAGTGCTGTCGCTCAACAGCGCCGTCGCTGAGGCCGATGGGATGGTCACCGCGAAGTTGGTGGCGTTCAAATTATTGAAAGAGTTCAAGCTGATCGAGTTCGAACTCGAACTCGATGATCCCGTCGAGCCAGTGGTTGACCCGGTCGTCGACGTCGGCGTGGTTGTAACGTTCGCTTGCAGCGCTACGGAGGCGCTGGTGGGGGGGTTGATGCCCAGTTGCCTCATCTTATCGCGGCTCACTTCGAGGATGGCCACGTCCACCACCACTTCCGGCTTCGCCTTATCCAGGTCGTCGACCAGTTTTTGCGCCAGCGCAAGCTGGTCTGGCGTTCCGCGCACCACAATGGCCGATTGCGACGGCAACTGTTGGATGCGGCTTACCTCGAGCACGGTTCTGATCGCGTTCACGACATCCTGCAATTCGGTGGGCTGGGAGAGATTCGAAAGATAAAAAGTTTTAAGGACGTTTTGTTCCAGCTCTTTCCGCTTTGCGGCATTGTCTTGCGCAACAAAAATCGTGTTCGGCGTTACCGGACGCCAGAAGGTTTTGGTTTCGAAGGAGATGATCGACAGCGCTTCTTCGAGCGAAACGCCGTTCAACTCGATGCGCACCTGCGCGGGTTTGTAATCAGGATCGAAAAGCACGTTGACGCCGGCCAGCTTCCCGACCGTCTCGTAGATGACGTTGCTTTTTTCCGTCATCTTCAGAGTGATCGGCGCGCTGGAGAGAGCGCCAAGTTCAACCGGGCCTTGGGCCTGCGATAAAATTCTTCGAAGTTCCGACCGGTCTGAGTTGGCAGCTTGTGGCGGCGCGTTCGCCCCGTCCTGAATCATCTGCAGCACGTGCCGCAATTCCTGCTGCGCGATGAACGAGGAAGGATCGATGGAGAGCGCCTTCTCGAATTCCAACTTTGCGTCGTCGAGTTTGCCCGCATCCATCGCGATCTGCCCGCGATGCACATGCGAGGCGGCGGCCAGAAACTTGTTGCGCTCATAGGCGGTTCGATACCTGAGATCCTTGGGCTGCAGATCGTAGGCGCCTTTGAAGTATTCGTAGGCTTTCTCGTAGTCCTGTCGGTCCTGCGCGTCGACGCCTTTCGCATAAAGCTTCTTGGCGGAGTCGGCGGCAAAGCCCGGGAGTTGTAAGAGAGCCAATAAGAGCAGGAAAACAGTCGGACGCATCAAGCGTGTCATGCAGAAGGCCTCATAGGGATCTCAATCGCAGGCAATCGGCCGGCAATCTTTCAACAGTTACGGCTCAACAGTACGGCAAAACCCACAGGCTGGGGGTGGCAACAAATAGTCATTCCACTAGAAACGGTTCGGATGCTTCATTATAGCATCGCCCTTCTGCCCAACTTCTTGCTCCATATACGTTTACACTCGTTGGTAACCGGGCCGGAAGGGCCGAGCCCACGCCGCTTTTGCTCATCTAGCGCGCGCCTGCGACGCGAGCCCCAGGGAGCCTCGAAAACTGTGAACCGCCCGTCGTATGGCGCGATCTACCGCCCAGGCAACTGCCATTCTCTCCTTCGTGCTAACTTCTTCTTAGCCCGATTTCTTGAATATTGAACGTTTTAAAGCAATGCCCAAGCAGAGCACTCACGAGACCCAGCCCAACCGGGAGAAAAATCCTCGGCGACAGCCTACTGCTGCGGGGGAAAAAGACGCCGCCACTAACAGGAACGCCGGTCACAACTATTTCTTGCTTGAAAAATTTGAGGCAGGGGTCATGCTCACGGGCACCGAGGTTAAATCGGTCCGGGCGGGCAAGGCCAATCTTAAGGACGCCTACGGCCTGGTGCAGAACAACGAACTGTGGCTGCTGAACTGCCACATCAGCCCGTATGACCACGGCGGCTACACGAACCATGCCGCCGAACGCACGCGGAAGCTCCTGGTTCACAAGGAAGAAATTCACAAGCTGTTCGGCAAAACGCAGCAGCGCGGGCTCACGCTGATCCCCACGCGGATGTATTTCAAAGGTGGACGCGTGAAAGTGGAACTTGCCCTCGCTAAAGGCAAGCAGCAGTGGGATAAACGCGAGACCGAACGCCGCCGCACCGCCGACAAAGAGGCCCGCGAAGCGATTGCGCGGAGCAGGAAGCAGTAGCGGGCTGTATCATCCGCTGGCGTAGTGGCGAGTCCTTCTCTCCTATTCAGGAATATTCACGTCCCGCCTCCGGCGAATCCCAAGTGAAAGATTTGCGGCAAACCTCCTCGAAAACCCCCATTTAGGTGCTAGTATCTGCCTTAGTTATGGTAGTTAAGCTATCACCACGGGTTGGGGTGATCCAAGGTCCGCTCCTCGCATTTGAGGACGGGATCCTCCGAGCCGGCGTGCAGAACCATCAGCGGCTTGGTGACGCCTTCTGCCTTAACCAACTCCCTGATCTCACTTATGTGGACCATTGGCGCCCCGTGCTGCCGGCTGAGGAAGTGCTAACGACGCGACTGGCAGCAGGCTGGAGCCTCGATCAGCTAAACCGCTACCGGGAACGCCTCACCGAATGGATCGGCTCGTTTTCGGTAACCTACTCCGCCCCGGCCTCAGGCAAATCATCCAATGTCATCCTAAACGAGATCGGAACCTGCGTTGCTCCCGACTGGGCACAGGTAGATCAGTTCTTCTCGCAACAAAGCAAGCATCCTCTCGCTGAGGTCGGCACCTACTTCGATCTTGTCTACCGCGCCGGGAAACTAGTATTCGAGAGTTTCATCGACTATGTTTCGCTGATCTGTGAACGGGCTAGTTTATGCGTTCGGGAACTCCGTCGGGTCGCGTCATTGATCGCGAGGCGACTCCGGTCTGGCAAGGGCACGGCTGACGCAATTTCCATATTTGTGAACGAACGCTCATGGTACCTGCACCACAGCGCGCATCCTCCCGCAACTGCGGTCGAGGCGGTGGAAGGCCGCTTTGCCGCAGCATTGCGGAGGGCGCGTTTTCGACCTCTACCCGCCTGAACGTGTTCTGAGAAAATGCGCCCTCCGATTTCATACCGGGGAGGGTGTAATGAATCCCGACAATAAGACTTTCTGCCGCGTACTGCCGCTCACAAGCGTAGAGCGACCGCTGCTGGTCCACCACGTCGCAAAGCTCACAGGGTGCTCCCGTCGGACAGTCCGCCACTGGGCCCAAACTGACCAGTTGCAAGGGTTCAAACTGGGTAAGAAAATTTGGGGCTTCTGGCGTGCCGAGGTCGTGCAATTTCTGGGGCATCGTTATGAACTCTAATCCTCAGAAGCCCCGTCATTCCCCGATTCTAGAGGTTGAAATCACGAAGGGGACAAATGGGAAGCTTCGCTCGTTCAGGATCTCCGTTGGAGGGGCAGCGGTTTTGCTGCTGCTCTGGCTTTGCGGAGCGGCTGGGGCCCACTGGCTCGAACCGCTAAAATTTATTGCTGGGCTGGTGCGCTAGTCTAAGGCGATGACGCCCCATCCGCGCTTTCTGCGCAAGGGTGGAACTCCGCCCCCCATCGCACCTATATCCCTCCCTCAGTAGAGGCGCAGCTTGCCGCGTTTCGCCGAGTCCCTTGGCTGCGCCCAGAGTTGCGCTCTCCCCGCCTCACCGTGGATACTGAATTCATCCCAACTATGAACATTAACTTTTCGTCCTCTGCCCCGTCACAGCTTGAAACCGATTGCCTGGTCGCCGTGGTTTTCGATACGGCGGAAAAAGACCACGCTGATAAGAACAACGCGGAAAAGCATGCATCCGGAAAAAGCGGAGCCAATATGGAGATGGGCAAAAAGGAAGCCAAGCCCGCTCCCGCGCTTGCCACCTCGGATGCTGCCGTGCGCGCTGCCGCCGAAGATGTGATCGCAAGCGGCGAGGTCACGGCCAAAATGTTTGAGACAACGCTCATTCACCGCCCTGCGGGACTCAAAGCGAAGCGCTTGTTGCTCCTCGGAGGCGGCAAGGCAAAAACATTTTCGGCCTACGAGCTTCGCAAGCTGGCGGGCGCGGCGGTCCGAACCTTGAAGGCGAAATCTCTGCGCAGCTTCGCCTTTCTGCTCCCGGAAAACTCGAATGCCGGGAAACCCATCCCTCCCACCGACGCCGTCACGGCCGTTGTCGAGGGCGCCGTTGTCGGCAATTTCGAGCCGGGTTACTACAAGAGCGATCGCACAAACAATGACCAGCAGATCGACGGACTGACGATCGTCGGCAAAGCCGGCGCGAAGTCCCTGGAAACGACGCTCGAAGCGGCGCTCGACATTGCGCTCAAAACCGGACGCACCATCGCCGAATCGCAAAACTTCACGCGCGACCTGGTCAACGAGCCTTCCAATTTAATGACTCCGACCATCCTCGCCGAGCGCGCAAAAAAGATGGCCGCCGAAGTTGGCTTGCAGTGCGAAATCCTCAGCACCGACAAAATCAAAGAGCTGAAAATGGGAGCATTCTGGGGCGTGGCGCAAGGCTCCGACGAGCCGCCCGCGCTTATCGTGCTGCGCTACGAACCCGCAAACGCCGCCATGAACGTGCACCTCGGTCTGGTCGGCAAGGGCATCACCTTCGACACCGGAGGCATTTCCATCAAGCCCGCCGAGGGCATGGAGAAGATGAAGTACGACATGGCCGGCGGCGCGACCATGATCGGCGTCATGCGCGCCATTGCGCTGCTCAAGCCGAACGTGAAGGTCACAGCGGTGATCATGGCCACGGAGAACATGCCGTCGGGCAAAGCGCAAAAGCCCGGCGACGTGCAAATTGCCATGTCCGGCAAGTCGATCGAGATCATCAACACAGATGCCGAAGGCCGCCTCGTTCTCGCCGACGGACTCAGCTACGCGCGCCATCTCGGCTGCACGCACCTGGTTGATGCGGCCACGCTCACCGGAGCCGTCGTTGTGGCGCTTGGCTACGTCAATGCCGGAATCTTTGCCAGCGACGACGCGATGTACGACCGTTTTGCGAAGGCCACGCAGCACGCGGGTGAAAAAATGTGGCGCCTGCCGCTGGATGACGAATACAAAGAACTGCTCAAATCAACGATCGCCGACATGACCAACGCCGGCGCCCGCTGGGGAGGCGCGATTTTCGCCGCCATGTTCCTGAAAGAGTTCGCGGAAGATACGCCCTGGATCCACCTCGATATCGCCGGCACCGCGTGGATGGAAGACCAGAAGCCGTGGATCGCTAAAGGGCCGTCGGGAATTGCGCTGCGGAGTTTGGTGGAGTTCGTGAGAAGCTGGGGAGCGTAAATCCCTACTCAGTCAGGAGCGATGGCTAAAAACCCTCGCTCCAATTCTCAGCCCCCAACTCATAAGCATGATATTCAAAACCATCGGGATACTTTGAGAAGCCGGGTTTGTGCTCAAGCCTGGCGATAGCGGCCTTGGCATCGTCCTCAGAGCGATAGGCACCGATCAGAAGCAACTGTACGTCTTCGGAAGGACTCTCTTTTCGGAGATGATAGAGCAAGTAAACAGAATCTAGTGCAGTTGCTGAACGATCGTTCTCGAAGCCACGACGTGACGATAGATCCGCCGGTCCGCTAATTGAACCCGCCAGCCGCATAAACTTCGGCGCCGCCTTTGTCTTTTTCTTTATCCGTTTCGGTGGCATGAATCCTCCAGGCCGCAGGCTCTATCATAGGAACTATCGGCTCAAAAGAATAATGGATCTCCCAGCGGAAATTCGCTCTCTGCCTACTTCGACTGGCGTGTCTCCGCCTCTCTCACACAAATCTCGAGTTTGATGAATTAAGCCGGCTGGAGGATTATTCGCTCGCCAAAACCGAAGACCGCACCACTATTCAGGTTCCACGCACACGTCAACGAACTTTCGAAAGTCCTGATCGAAGGTGAACACTGGCACTTGCTTGGCGACGGCGGTGGCGGCGATCAGGCAATCGACAAAGTGAGCCTTCGCTCTCTTATATCGGTTCAGAGCATCGAGGTGCACGGTCACTTCACTGATCGCGACGCCGGGACTCGAGATCAAGCGTCCAAGTGCGGAGGCGATGTCGGCGCGTGGGTGCTTGTAAAAAGACTCCAGTACGAATACACACTCAGCCAGAACGACCGGCAACACCACGATTACGATGTCGCCGCGATCACAGGCCTCGAAAAGCTCGTTTGCTGCTTGGGCATGTTTCGTGTGGTCTTGTACGAGATACCGGACAATGAGGTTGGTGTCGACAAGCCTTTGCTTGCTCACCGAGTATCCTCATGACGCGAAGCTTCGGCAGCGGCCTGGCGGATTTCAGCGAAAGACATTCCTTTCCCCTTGTTGCTGGCGAGCACGCCCCTGAGTGACCGAACGCCCGGATGGACACGAATCGTAGCTCGCTCTCCCGCCACTTCATACTCCAGCTTGTCGCCCGGTTTGATTCGCAATGCCTTCCGAATTTTTTCGGGGATAGTCGTTTGTCCCTTACTTGTCACTGTGGAATGGAGCATCGTGATATCCTTGTTATTTGTAATGTCATTACTTTTTCATTATCCCTTACCTTTCTAACGGTTGCAAGCCCTCGCGGCGATTCGAGCCACAGGACGGGCGGCCCCGCGTGCCCGGAGAATCCTTCCGCCTCGAGGCCCTATCCGAGGCCCTATCATAGATAGAAGCGGCTCCTAGCCATGGATCTTCCTGCCAAAATACGCTCTCTGCCTACTTCGGCCGGCGTGTATCTGTACAAGAACGCAGAGGGCGAGGTCATCTACGTTGGCAAGGCGAAGAACCTGCGCTCCCGCGTCTCTTCTTATTTTCACGAAGGCCGCTGGGAGGACGCGAAAACCGGCACGCTCGTCCGCGAGGCCGTCGACGTCGATTACATCGTCGTCGCCAATAACAAAGAGGCGCTCGCGCTTGAGAACCATCTCATCAAGCAGAAGAAGCCGCGCTTCAACATCCTGCTGCGCGACGACAAGACTTATCCTTATGTAAAGCTCACGCTCGGCGAGCGCTTCCCGCGCGTCTACGTCACCCGCCGCCTGCGCAAGGATGGCAGCGTTTATTACGGCCCGTACTTCCCTGCCAACCTCGCCTACCGTATCGTCGACCTGATTCATCGCCACTTTCTCGTGCCGTCGTGCAAGGTCGATCTCACGCGCTTTCATCCGCGGCCGTGTTTGCAGTACTACATCAAGCGTTGCCTGGGCCCGTGCGTGAAGGACCTGACCACGCCTGAGATTTATGCCGAGGCCGTGCGCGACGTGAAGCTATTTCTTGAAGGCCGCCAGACCGATCTCGTCAAGTCTTTGCGCGGGCGCATGGCTGAGGCATCCAATGCCGAGGAGTTCGAGCGCGCCGCCAAGTGCCGCGACCTGATCTCCACCGTTGACCAGTTGCAGGAAAAGCAGCGCATCGCTGCCGCCGAAGGCGATGATGCGGATGTCTTCGGCTATCACTTCGAAAATCAGATGCTGGCCGTGAACCTGTTTCACATGCGCGGAGGGCGTGTGCTTGATCGCCGCGAGTTTTTCTGGGAAGATTTGCCGGAGTTTCCGGGGCTAAAGCCCCATCTTGAATCCGGCGCGGACGGCGCGGCTGAAGCCGCGCCCTTTCAAATCGGCGGCACAACCAGCTTTCATCCAGGAGAATTTTTCTCTTCTCTCCTCGGTCAGCTTTATCTCGGACAGCCCTACGTCCCGCGCAACATCTACGTCCCCGTCGACTTCGAAGACCGCGAAGCGCTCGAAGACGCGCTAAGCGAAAACCTCGTGGGCGAGGGCGCCCGCGCCACACAAGCCTCCCGCGTCACAAGAGTCCACATCATCGTTCCCCAGCGCGGCGAAAAGCGCGAGCTTATCGATCTCGCGGGCACCAACGCCAAGCAATCCTACGATCAGCGCTTCCGCGTGATGAAGCCGAACGCGCGCGCCATCGCCGAGGCGCTTCAGGATGCGCTCACGCTCCCCGAACTTCCCAAGCGCATCGAGTGCTTTGACATCTCGCACATTCAGGGCGCGGAAACGGTCGCCTCCATGGTTGTGTGGGAAGAAGGACGGATGAAGAAATCCGACTACCGCAAATTCATCATCAAGACGGTGCAAGGCGTCGACGATTTCGCTTCCATGCGCGAAGTGGTCACGCGGCGGTATAAACGCCTGATTGAAGAAAAGAAGCCGTTGCCGAGTTTGATTCTTATCGATGGCGGACTCGGCCAACTCCACGCCGCTGCCGAAGCGCTCGACGCGCTCGAAATCATCAATCAGCCGCTGGCCGCAATCGCCAAGCGCGAAGAGATCATTTACGTCTACGGGCAGGAGGACGAGCCCGTCGTCCTCGATCATCATTCTCCCGTGCTTCATCTGGTGCAGCAGATCCGCGATGAAGCGCACCGCTTCGCTGTGACCTTTCATCGCAAACGCCGCCAGATTCGCGATCGCGCCACCGAGCTGCGCGAAATTCCCGGCGTTGGCCAGTCGACAACCCGCCGCCTGCTTGAACATTTCGGGAGTCTCGAAGCCGTCAAGCACGCTGACGAAGCCGCGCTTTCGGCTGTCGTCACAAAATCGCAAGCAGCAGCCATCCTCGCGCATTTTGGCAGCCCTGCCATGACCAGCAGTCAAGAACAGCCCTAAATATTAGCGTTTTGCACAGACAGCTTGACACTTTGGCCCTACGCTCGCTCACGATTTTTCGCCTCTCGCGCAGCCCGCAACTCCTTTCAAACCGCGCGTCCTGTGCGGAAAGTCCTAGACAAAAGGTTGCAATTCGTTGCGCAATTTTTAGGTTGACAGCTTTTGAGACGAGAGTACACTTTGGTGAGCGGACGACCGGGCTTTTTCCCAGTGAGTTCGGCTTCAATGTCCCGCAATTTCCCATGGAGAGACTCTCAATGACAAAAGTGTTTCAGTGTGCAGTACTCGCGTTAATCGTGGCATTCTGCTTCGGAACGATAGCGATGGCGGCGGAAGTTCCGCACCACTGGTCAGTAAAGCTAATGCCAGGCAGCGCCGAGCGGGTCCAGAAGCTTCATCCGCGCGCCGCTGATGCAAATGGCCTGTATAGCTCGGGAGCCGCGTTTGTTGGCAGCCCCTTTGACTATTATGCCAACCCCATCAACGGCGACGGCTCGGAAATCTGGCCCTGCTTTGGCGGCGGCACCAGCGCCAACGCGGATTGCCCGACCCTCGGCAGCCCCGCTCAGGACAACTTCAGCGTAGCGATCGGCTCGCCGGCTTTCACCTATTCACTCGCGGCATGCGACGCCACCAGCACCTCCAGCAACTATTGCGGCCAGACCAACACCTGGTACGAGGATGACACGCTCGACTCCACCGACGAGCTGCTCTACATCATCACCGCCACGGAAGGCTCCACAACCAACTACATCGCAGACTCGGGCACCGTTGACTTTGGTCCCAACGTCTACGGCGTTTCGAACCCCGGCTACAACGTGATCATCTATGGTGATCAGACGTTCGGCACCGAAGGTCAGTCTGGCGTGAACAACGGCGAGTGCTCGGCGGCGTACAACTACCCGCTGTCTTCTCCTGCCAACCCGGGTGGAGTTTACATCGTCCCGGCTGGCAAGACCTGCCATGCACCGACTTCCGGTCTCGTGACCTTGTCGGCAACCACGGAAATCGGAGCGCCGAAGTACACGAAGTCGACCTTGGCTTCGTTCTGCGGAGTGGTAGGTACGCCCTGCTACAAGACCACCTGGACCAAGAAGTTCTCCTTGGCGCAGAAGTGGACCATTTGGCTCGACTAATTATCTGCAACGCGGTACTGGCTTCGGCATAACGTAGAGGGGCCGTCGCCAGAAGCAGATTGATTAAAAGCGTCCCAGGTTCGAAAGAGCCTGGGACGTTTTTTTGCGCGCATGTCATAAAATAAAACGCGTCGGGCCTCATGGTCGCTTCCTCCTCGGCAAAAACGAAACGCACAAAAAACGGCGCGGCATCCACCCTGCCGCTCGCGGCCGGGCCTGGCTCGTTTGACCGCCAAACTTTCCTCGCTTCGCTCGCGCTCGTCCTCGCCGTGCTCGCGTTCTATATCCCGGTGATTCACAACCAGTTCATCCACTACGACGACAACGAATACATCACCGAGAACCCTCACGTAACCGGCGGCCTCTCGTGGACTACCGTGGAATGGGCGTTCACAACCTTCCACGACGCCAACTGGCATCCTCTCACCTGGCTATCTCATGCCCTCGACTGCGATCTGTTCGGCCTTAGTCCCGTCGGGCCTCATGTCGTGAACGTCCTGCTGCACGCGGCTAACGCCGTCCTGCTTTTTCTGCTTCTCCAGAGGGCCACTGGCTTTCGCTGGCGCAGTCTGATGGTTGCCGCACTTTTTGCGCTGCATCCCGTTAACGTCGAGTCGGTCGCCTGGGCCGCCGAGCGCAAAAACGTCTTGAGCATGCTGTTTTTTCTGATCGCGCTCTATGCCTACGATCTTTATGCAAACGACCGGTATGCGCGCAAGCCGGGAACCTGGCGCTACACCGCCGTGGCGGCATTCTACGCCTTGGCGCTCATGGCCAAGCCCCAGGTCATCACCTTCCCCTTCCTGCTCTTGCTCTGGGACTACTGGCCGCTGCGACGTTTCTCTCTGCATGGATCCGCCTTCGCAGGTTCGGGCGCCGCGAACAGCGCCTTATCGCAGATTGGACAGTTGGTGCGGGAGAAGATTCCACTCTTTCTTCTCTCCGCGGCCAGCGCGGCTGTGACCATGGAAGCTCAACGAGCCGGAGGCGCGATCCGGTCTCTCACTCGTTTCAGCTTTTCCCTCCGGCTGGAAAATGTCGTCATCTCGTATGCGCGCTATCTGGGTAAGGCGATCTGGCCATCGAAACTGTCGGTGATGTACCCGCATCCCCTCAAGCTGTTTCCCGCGTGGCAGGTGGGCGGCGCGCTGCTTGTTTTGCTATTGATCACCGCTTTGGTCCTCCGCGCTCGCAGCCGCACGTATCTTGCCGTCGGATGGCTATGGTTCCTCGGCACCTTCGTGCCCATGATCGGGCTGGTGCAGGTTGGCGAGCAGGGCATGGCCGACCGCTATGCCTATATCCCGTTCATTGGATTGTTCGTGATGGCGGTTTGGCTGGTTGCCGACTGGGCGAAAGCGCACAATGTTTCCGGGCTCTGGCTTGCCATTCCAGCGTCTGCCTATGTGTTGGTTTTAGGAATTCTCACCTGTCGTCAGGTTCCCTACTGGCACGATTCGGAATCAATGTGGCGGCTCACCCTCGAACGCACTTCCGGCAACTACATCGCACACGGGCATCTGGCCGCCCTGCTGCACGACCAGGGCAAAACTGAAGAAGCAATCTCTCAAGTTCGCGCCGTGCTGGCTATTAGTCCCGCAGACGCAGTGGGCAACATGCTGCTCGGAGATTACGAAATGAAGCAAGGCAACGTCACGGCTGCCATAGACCACTATCAGGTGGCCGCCCTAAACACGGTCACCGGTCGCGCCCGGGCTTATGCGAATCTGGGATTTGCTTACAGCAAAATCGGCGAAACGCTAAAGGCGAAGCAGAGTTTTGAAACGTCGTTGGAGTTATCGCCCAACCAACCCGTTGTCGTAGTCACAGTAGGCGTTCTGGATGACAGGTTGGGAGATCCATCCGCAGCCGTGCAACAGTACACACGCGCCATGGCAATGCAGCCCACCGACGTGGGCTACCTGTTGCTGGCCCATGCTTTGCAAAAAGAAGGGCACGCAGACGAAGCAGCTGCCGCCCGCGAGCACGCTGCGAGCATCTCCTCTGATTTAGACCAGGCCCAGGCGCAAGCCGACTCGCTCCTCGCCGGCAAATAGGAGTGCCGCCCAACCACGATGGCGTCATCCCGAGCGAAGCCGTTTTTCCAGGCGAAGCGAGGGATCTCGCGCGGAGCTTCTCGACAGTGCGCGCCAGATCCCTCGGCCCGCCGGTGAAAGCGCGGGCCTTCGGGATGACTCCGCTTACGTACACGGGAGGCCCAAGTGATCCACGACCCTCATGCCGAATCACTTCGGGCATAGCGCCTCCCAATGTAAAATATCTAAATATGCGGAAACGTCTTCTCTCTCTTTCAATCTTGCTTCTTGCCCTGTCGGCCTTCGCTGCCGCCCCTGAACCCATTGACGCTGGCAAAACAACGGACAACGTATTCCAGTCTTCGTTCTTCCATTTCCGCTACGAGCTTCCCAGGGGATGGTACGCGCTCGACGACAAGGTCCGCCTCGACGACAACGCCAAGCGCTACAAAGACGAGCTGAATGAGGCGATCGGGAAGAATGACCAGACTGCCCCGGAAAATCAGCACCTCATCACCGAGGCCGTCATTTATTACAACCTGCTGCTGGCGGCCAAAGTCCCCGTCCCTGCTGCGGACGCGACGCCTAAGCCGCGCATCGTGATCATGGCCAGCAAGCAAAGGATCGGCTGGGTGGAAGCCGGAGATCCGGCCAAGATGTACATCCAGATGGGGCATCCCAAGGTTCTGAAGGAGCCGGGAGAGGTTGTAATTTCGGGCCACAAGTTCGTCAGGGCCGACCTCGAACTTCACGCAAATTCGTTTCTGTCGAAGTTCGCCACGGTCGACGGAAACTACATCATTGAGTTCGATATCCGGACCGACAACGAAAAGGACCTCGCGGAGTTGGTTAAGACCATGCAGAGCGTCCAATTCACGGACAAGTGATACATTTACGGACGCCATGCCGCAGAACAACCTTGTTAAAGAATACGTTGAGCTAAATGTGTCAGATGGCACCAAAATGGGCGCTTACACTGCGCGCCCGAATGACGATGGCCGCCATCCCGGCCTGCTGGTTTTGCAGGAGGCCTTCGGGGTGAATGGACATATCCGCAACGTGAGCGACCGCTTCGCCGCCGAGGGATATGCGGTCATCGCTCCCGAACTGTTCCACCGCACCGCACCGCCCCGCTTCGAGGCGAGCTATACCGACTTTGACGCCGTCATGCCGCATCTGCAGGCGGTGACGCCGGAGAGGGCGGAGTTGGATCTCCGCGCAGCCTATGAGTGGCTGCAGGCAAACAGCAGCGTGGATGGCGCGAGGATCGCATCCGTGGGGTTCTGCATGGGCGGGCGGGTGTCATTTATTGCGAATAGCATCCTGCCGTTGACGGCTGCTGTTTCGTTCTACGGGGGCGGCATCGCACCGGCGTTATTGGATCGGGCAGGGCGACAACATGCGCCGCTTCTGCTGTTTTGGGGCGGGCTGGATAAGCACATCACTCCCGAGATGAGGCGGCAGGTCACGGAGGCGCTCACCGCGCAAAAGAAGAGCTTTGTGAACGTGGAATTCTCGGCCGCCGACCACGGTTTCTTCTGCGACGAACGGGCTTCCTATGAGCCGCGTGCGGCGCGTCAGGCCTGGGCGCTGACGCTGGAGTTTCTGCGGCCGTAAGGAATGTCCGTGGGGCGATAGTTCAGAAGTGATAGTTCAGAAGTGATCCTCCACAACACGCGTGGGGTGCGCGAGAACCTTCGCCTGCACCGCCTGGTCCCAGGGACTTCCCTGCCAGTTATCCTTGCGGTGCTCGGCAATCCACGGGGGCAAGGTAAACCGCAAGCGGGCGCCGAGGGCATACACGTAAGGCTCATATAGCTCGCGCAACTCGGTCAGGCGGTCGCCCGCATCGGCGCCGTCATAAAGTGTTACCCCGTGCAGCGCCAGTTCCTTGCGCAAGCGCTCAAGATCCTCGGGCGGCAAACGGTCGGGCGCCTGTGGATCGTATTGGGCGTACACTACCTGCGCCAGATCGACAGCCGCGTGTCGCGCGATTGCAAAGGTAAGCTTGGCCTGATCAGGATGGATTCCATCCACGCCGGTCATGATGAGCGATGTGACATCCATCATCACGGTCAGCGCGCTCAGCCATGACTGGTTGCTGTGCTGCGAGCGGAAGAACAGAACCGCGGGATAGGAGATGTGGCTGGAGAGCACTTCGGCACACCAGCGCTCCCAGTCGCGGAAGATGTTGTCGAGCACGGTCTGGTCAGGACAGCACCCCAGGCGGCTGAGGAATTCGGCAGCGGTTGGTGGCGAACCTGCGCGGGCATCAAGGAGAGAGATTTCAATCTCTCGAGCCGCGAAGGAATTGTAGATTACCGGAAGATAGCCGATCACGACGCCGAGGAAGGCAAATCCCATTCCGGCTTCGATTACGGCGAGAGCGCGTGCGAGCCCGTTGACGGGAAGGATATCCCCGTATCCGAGGGTGAAAAATGTTTCGCCGCTGTTATAAAGCAGCTTGCCGAAAGAGACCTGGCCGGCGCCGCTCAATTGCAGATGCTGGCCAAGGCCATATTGCACGCACGCGAAACCAAAGATGAGCCCAAACTCCCAGAAGCCCAATAACAGAAGGAGCGAGAGCGGCCCGTAGTAAGCGAGAAACCCGTCGCGGCGGCTCATTGACTTGATGTGGCTGGCAACCCTCGTCCAGCGAACCCAAGTCATCCGGTAGAAAAAGCCGCTGATGCGGAAATGGCGCTGAATGCGGCGTGGCAGTACGACTGTCTCGAAGGCATCGAGCAGGATCGAGAAGATCAGGATAAAGCCGCCAATGGAAAGCCAAAGATGCATAGAGATGAGATTCAGATGTGGCGGGAATGGTAGCAGATTCAGAGGAAATTTCGGGGGAGGGCACGCTGCGCTGGCCCTAGGATCGGATTCCGCATTACTCCGAGAGAACGCGGCTGCAGCTGTGGCACGAGGCCAACGCCGCAGCTAGGGAGTTACGTGCGCAGCGTCGAGCGCCGACCGAACCGCCATCAATTCTTTCAGCACTGCACGCAGGTTTCGCGAGTTGAGCGCGTTCGCGCCGTCGCTTTTCGCCTCTTCGGGATTGTCGTGGACTTCCATGAAAACACCATCCACGCCGGCGGCCACGGCCGCGCGCGCCAGCACTGGAATGAATTCGGGCTGACCGCCGCTGACCGCGGGGCCATCTTCATCGCCATGCGAAGCGGATGGCAGCTGCACGGAATGGGTCGCATCAAACACGACCGGCGCAAACTTGCGCATGATGGCCAGCGAGCGCATATCGACGACCAGATTGTTGTAACCAAACGAGGAGCCGCGCTCGGTGACGAAGACCGCACCGTTGCCGGCGTCGCGGCATTTTTCCACGGCGTGCTTCATGTCCCAGGGCGAAACAAACTGACCTTTCTTGATGTTTACGGGACGCCCGCTGAGGGCGGCGGCGACGACCAGGTCAGTCTGACGGCACAGGAACGCGGGGATCTGCAGGACGTCAACGACGGCAGCGACTTCGGCTACGTCGGCGGCCTGATGAACGTCAGTGAGCACGGGAATGTGGATGTCATCTTTGACTTTGCGAAGAATGCGTAGGCCTTCTTTCATGCCGGGCCCGCGATAACTGCGGATGGAAGTGCGGTTCGCCTTGTCATACGAGGCTTTGAAGATGAAGGGAATGTTCAGCGAGCGCACCACGCCTTTAATGATCTCGGCCATGCGCAGCGCGTGCTCTTCGCTCTCGATGACGCAGGGCCCCGCGATGAGGAAGAGATCGCCCGAGCCGATGCGGACATTATCGATTTGGAAAGACAATGACAAAGGCTTTCACCGCCGAGACGCCGAGGTCGCCGAGAAACATCTTACTATTTCACCACGGAGACACCGAGGCACGGAGAAAACATTCGACCCATGCCTTTGCGATGCATTGCGGCCACCGCCAAGAAGATCTTCAGAGTGGCATTCACTAAGCCTCTCGGCGTCCTCGGCGTCTCGGCGGTAGAAATTATCTCCCGACCACGCGTTCTGGCCGCAAAAACATATCGACCTCTGCCGCTTCCTTGTGTTCTTTCCGGCTTCTTCCGTGCTCGTAGGATGCGCCGATGAAGGACTTGAACAAGGGATGCGGCTCGAGCGGCTTCGACTTGAACTCGGGATGGAACTGGCAGCCAATAAAGAAAGGATGGCCGGGGATCTCGACGATCTCAACGTAGGTTCCATCCGGTGTGGCGCCGGAAATTTTCAGGCCGCCTGCAGTCATTGGCTCTTCATATTCGCGGTTGAACTCGTAGCGATGGCGATGGCGCTCGCTGATTTCAGTTTGTCCATACACTTTGTTGGCCAGGGTCCCGGCCTCAAGTTTGCATGGCCATGCACCCAGGCGCATTGTGCCGCCGAGTTCTTCAATGCCGCGCAGCTCGCGCAACTTGTAGATCACACGATGAGGCGTGGCGGGATCGAACTCACTGGAGTTAGCTCCGGCAAGGCCGCAAACATTGCGCGCAAACTCGATGCAGGCCGTCTGCATGCCCAGGCAAATTCCAAAGTAAGGCACTTGCCGTTCGCGCGCATAGCGGATCGCGTTCAACATGCCTTCGATGCCGCGCTTGCCAAAGCCGCCGGGCACGAGGATGCCATCGTACTCTTCGAGCTGAGAGAAGTACGCACGGTCATCGGCATCGGTGGTCTCCAGGCCCTCGGCTTCAACCCAGCTCGACTTCGAGCTTCAAGTTGTGTGCGAGAGCGCCGTGCACCAGCGCCTCTTTCAGCGATTTATAAGAATCCTCGTACTCCACGTACTTGCCAACGATTCCGATCCGGACCACGTCTTTCGGGTTGTAAACGCGGTGCACGAGTTCAGTCCACTTGGAGAGGTCGCGATCTTTGGCCTCAAGGTGCAAGTACCGCATAGCGAGCGTGTCGACTTCTTCATGCGCGAACACGATGGGCACTTCGTAAATGGAAGCCACATCTTTGCCGGTAATGACGGCCTCTTCTTCGACGTTGCAGAACAAAGCAATCTTCGACTTGATCTCTTTGGAGAGAAAGCGGTCTGTACGGCAGAGCAAAATGTCCGGCTGAATTCCGATGCTCAGCAATTCCTTCACCGAGTGCTGGGTCGGCTTGGTCTTCAACTCCTGCGCGGCGGCGATGAAAGGCACCAGCGTCACATGCACAAACAAAGTGTTCTCGCGCCCCAGTTCCTGCCGCATCTGGCGGATGGCCTCCATGAAAGGCAGTGACTCGATGTCGCCGACGGTGCCGCCAATTTCGGCGATGAGAACATCGACATCCTGAGCGCATTTTTTTGCGGCAGCTTTGATTTCGTTGGTGACGTGCGGAATCACCTGCACGGTTTTTCCTAGATAATCTCCGCGCCGCTCCTTGGCGATGATCTGCTCGTAGATTCGGCCGGTCGTCCAATTGTTGTCGCGGGAAAGTTTGGCGTGAGTAAAACGCTCGTAGTGGCCGAGGTCGAGGTCAGTCTCGGCGCCGTCGTCGGTGACAAAAACTTCTCCATGCTGAAAAGGAGACATGGTGCCGGGATCGACGTTCAGGTAGGGATCGAACTTCATGAGGTTAACTTTGAGGCCGCGACTTTCAAGCAGGCATCCGAGCGAAGCGGCTGCCAGTCCCTTGCCCAAAGAAGACACAACACCACCCGTGACGAAGATGTACTTAGCCGACATCTGTTCCTCGCTTAAATTGTTTTTGAAAATTGTGCGGGCTGGGGTGCACGATCAATTATGGCAGAGAACACCTAAGAAAGAAACGAGGAAAAGTAGGGAAAATTCCAAAGGAAATCGCCCGGTAAATGCGGGGATCGTCTTCTTACCAGCTAAGGCGCCACCGGAGATTGTCTGCCCCGGCGATGAATCCTTTCCTGCTATTTCCAGGCGCTAGCGGTTTTCAAATATGCGACTACAGCGCGCGCGTCGGCCTCGCTCATACGAAACGGCATCATCGGGAAGCGCAGCGTGGAGCCATCGATCCAGACGCCAGTGGTCAGCAACTTGATCATGTCGGCGTCAGGGGCCGGAGGCGTTCCACCAATCCTCGGCGCGAGCATCGGCCAGTTCGCTTGCGATTGAGACGGCATCCACGGCACCGCTGCGCCCTCGAGCCAATGGCTGCGGTCAAGCACGCCATTCGCGTCTCTGGGTGTGTGACATTGGCCGCACATCGCCACATTCTCGACCAGGTATCTGCCGCGAGCAACGTCGCCGCCAGCGTTGGTGGCCGAATCCGCGCCTTGCGCCTTGCTGCGCGCCTGGGGCCGATCCTGCGCCTTCATCGCGCTGGGTAAGCAGAGCAGCGCCGCCGCTGCCAACGTGAACAAAGATAGAAGCGTCATCACCCGTGCGAGGCGGCTTGTGGACTTATGATCGTTATCGTTGTTATTAAACCGCAGATTCATAATCAACCCTCATAATCAACCGTGAACGTGACTCGCCATCTGACTGGCATGATCCCATTAGCATGATCTGACTCGCCATGAACATTCCACACCAGAGAAGCCGTTCTGCAAGAGTCTACCGAAAATGCCTCGTCCTTGCCGAGTCGCAAGCAACAGGCCAGATACGCCGGAACTACCTAGCTGAAGATTTCGACAGTTGATTGCGCGCTTGCAGCCAGGCTTCGGCCTGTTGGCGGGCGCTCGCCACCTGTGTTTGTGTCAATTGCGTAGAGAGGCCTTCGAGCAACGACTTGCTGTTCTGGTCCCCCTCGGCGAGGGCAAGCTCATACCAGAAGTATGCCTGCAAGTAGTCCTGCGGAACGCCCCGGCCGGCCCAATACGAAGACCCAAGCGCGGAAAGCGCACGAACATAACCCTGGTTCGCAGCGCGCTGGAACCACTCAACGGCGCGTTTGTCATCCTGGGCCACGCCATCGCCATTGCGATACAGAGTGCCCAGCATAAATTGCGCCTCGGCATCACCCTGCCCAGCCAGTTTCTGAAGCTCGGCAGGCGTGACTCCTCCAGCCCTGACAGTACCCGGCTGAGAAGCGTACGTTGAAGCAAAAGAGTTGTTCGCGGCCGGATGCACGCGATCTAAGTGCCGCTCGATGACCGGCGCCAGCAAGTACCCGAGGGCCAGCGCAACCGCCGCGACTGCGGAGAAAATCAAGCCCAAATGAGTAACATTCGAGCGCACGACCGGAACTGACGCCTTTGACCGTTCCAGTGCGACTTCCTTGTCATGGTCCGCGGCCATCGATTGCTCAAGGTCCGGCGCTCGATCCCAGAGCGCGACGCGAAGATGGTCGAGAGCTATGGCCGGTTCAGCAATTTCGGACTGAGGAATCGCAGACTCTTCCGTGGAGAATGCGGCGGCTGTAGCGGCTGTCGAGGGCGCGGCGGCAGGGGACTCTGTCTGCGCCATGATCGCTGGGCTGAACGTCGTTGGGCTGAACGCGGCAGGATTTTCTCCCGGTGGGAGTTCGGCATCGGCCCAGGGAGCAAGTTCTACGAGGCGCTCAAGAACGGTCGGCTCGTCATTTGAGAACGTTCTAGCAACGGGAAAGAAAACCTCGAGCAGGCCAACCACGCAAAGGTCTGCAAGAACCGGCGCGGCCAGAACTGCACCAAGTCCGAGCGTCTTACACACCTCAGGATCGACGCGCGGGTCGCTGGCAGTATCCTCGCACTGAACAATCTCTCCCGTGCGAACGCATTCGCCGGAAAGACCTCCTTCAATATCAACCTCGGAACCTACGGCAGGTGCCGCCCCGGAACGTGCCCGGCAAAGCATGCGTCCATCCGTCAGCAGCGCGAGCGCGGAACCGGTTGCACCGGTCAGCGCCAGGGCGCGATCGGTAATGATTTGACAGATAATTTCTGTGCGATCTTCTTTATGAACTTCTTTATGAACTTCGCCGGTCGCGATGCCGCTGGATTCTAGTTCTCTAACCTCGCAGCGCACGGCATCGAGAGTCGAAAGAAGTTGAGCGCGGCGGGATGCCTGCTCCTCAGCCGGGGGTAGAACGGAAGGCGCATCAGCTACTGCCGGCAATCCTTCCGTCGGCGGCGGCCCTTCGACACGCTGGGCCAGTTGCCCGGCGCGAGCTTCATAATTGGCACAAGCCACCAGCAGATTGACGAACAACCACTCTCTTAAAGCCTGCGACCCGCGCTCTGCCAGCGACGAAAAACGGATGCCGACCCGCGCCGCATCATCGCGCCAGACGACCCATCCGCTGCCATGAACGTAAGACCTGGTCTCCGGAAGATCCAGGCAGAGCTTGACGGGATGGTTGACCTCGATACTCCCGGCTTCGCGGAATTCCGTATCAGCGAAGGGCAGCGCGGGCAGCGAGGTTTGCACGCAGAAACCGTCTTCGCTCAGGTCGCGCAGTTCACTGAGGTCTATGACAAGACCCGAGCCCGGCCCGTTGAAGCTCGCATAAATGGGGGTATGGAGTTTGTGACGAATGTGGCGCCGGCGTTCTTCTCGGGAAGAACCGTGCGGTGTACTCGACAGAGTAGCTGCGCCGGGATTCATGTCTTCACATATTAACCCAAGGCTTCAAACGAGTGGCCAGCGATTATTTCGAGACTTGCGCCTTAGAGACTGGCCACAACCGGCTGAACCTCGCTCGGCGCACCCACCGGTGGAACAACAGCGATTGAGGCGCGCTCAATCGCCTCCGCCAACGCTTTCGGAAACTCTGATGTCAGGAGGTTGATGTCCAGTTGCAAATCCGGGCGATCATAGCTCCGATACAAAACTAACGAGCCGCGGCGCTGATTTGCCACGGTGACCAAATCCAGATTCAGCTTCCACGAGGGCGCCGTGGATATTGCGGCCATGTGGGGCATCCGGCTCCACAGGAAGGGGCGACCTCCATTGAAACCAGGGAGTCGCTCACACATCTGGGCCGCAATGTGCAGTTCGAAGCCATCGAAATCGCCGCCATTGAGCGCCGCAATCAAAATCTTGCGCAGCTGATCCACGTCCTTAGCAACGCCAATCTCCGAGATGGCTCTGCGCAGAGAAAGATTGGTGATAAGAATCTGGCGCTGCTCAATGGTTCGCTGGGCGACCCGGCGAAGCTCGCCGAATTCGGGGTAATTGAGATGCTGGATGCCGATCCACACAACGGTACCAACCACAGCGAGAACAAGGCCCAGCGTGCTGCCGGTGGGCCAAAGCAAAAACAAGCTCAACATGGCGAACATCGCGGAAACCATGTAGAGAACAATGACGACCTGGCGGTGCGATAAACCCATTTGCAAAAGTTTGTGGTGAATGTGCTCGCGATCGGCGGCAAAGATGGGGCGACCGCTAATCAATCGGCGCATAACAGAAAGCGAGGTCTCGAGAATCGGCAATCCAAACGAAACCACCGGAATGGCGACCGCAACGAAGGTTGGAGCTTTTTGCGCTCCCGCAAGAGACAGCGCGCTGAGCACAAACCCGATGAACAAGCTGCCTGAGTCACCCAGAAAAATTGTGGCTGGGTTGAAATTGAAGCGAAGAAACCCCAGGATGGCGCCGGCCAGCGTGACGCTCATCAAGGCGCCGAGCCATGACTGATTTACCAGCGCAACAACAAAGAAGACCACCGTCGAGAAGAGGCCGGATCCTGCCGCCAGCCCATCCAATCCATCGATCAGGTTGAATGCGTTTGTCACGGCCACTACCCACAGCACCGTGGCCGGCCAACCGATGAACCAGGGCAGCGTGTGATGTCCAAACAGAAGCGGCAGGTTAAGAACACGCATTCCGCCCGCAAAAAGCATGGACGCAGCAACAACTTGGACGCCGAATTTAAGATACGGGCTGGCTCCGCGCAGATCGTCGTAAATGCCCAGGCCAAAAATCAGGCAGGCCGGGATAGAAATTCGTAAGAGGGCCAGTGGATCCGTGCCCATCGCAAGCCGGGGAGACACGAATGACAGGATGAACCACGAGCCCAGTGTGACAGAGAATGCCAGGAAAATAGCGGCACCGCCGAGACGGGGAAGCGGAACTTGATGAACATGGCGTTCGCCGGGGCTCGAAACCAAACCGTAGCGAATCGCCAGGTCTCTGACTTCGCGAGTGGCGATAAAAGATAGCGCCAGCGAAAATGCAAATAAACCAAAAAACAGAAGCGTCAAAACCAGACTTCCCTTCCGGCTGGAACCCGGTATTTAAAATCAAGTCCGAGAGCGAACTGTCTGTCCCTTACCTCGAAACTTCAGCTCCTGACGCCCAGGCTCTGTTACATCCGATTGCGCGCAATATATAACTAGCTCCTGAGGAAGAGCAATAGCATAAGGGATAACCCAGTGTTGACTACTGCGATCCCAGTCTGACTCGCGAAAGCAGCGAAAACCGCGCGCAGGGCCGTATGCTAGACTCAGTCCACAGATCACCCAGGAGCCTTTGTTATGGCGGAGTGGAAGAGACGTTTTTTCTCGCGTCAAGGTTGGGCCTCACTTGTAATTCTGAGTTGCGCTATTCTCTGTTGCGCTGTTCCGCAGGCGCAGAATCTATCCACTCCAGACGCAACTCAATCTGTCTCCAACCCCGCCCAAGTAGTTCCTTCGCCTGCCGCTCCTTTGCCCGCCACTCCTTTGACTGCGAGTTCGAGCGCCAAACTTGGGACGAGCGATCTGATCCAGGTGAGCGTTTTTGGCGTGCCCGACCTAACGACACGAACGCGCATCGGACGTTCAGGCGACATCTACCTGCCGCTCATCAACTATGTGCATGTGGCGGATCTCACAACCAATGAGGCGCAGGATTTAATTGCGAAACGGCTGGAGGACGGAGGGTTCGTTCGTCAGCCGCACGTCTCGATCTCCGTCGAGGAATCGTCATCGCAAGCGATCACTATAATTGGCGAAGTGGTTCATCCTGGGCCTTATCCGCCGAATGGCGACCGCCACCTGCTTGATCTGATTTCAGCCGCAGGCGGACTGACCGACAAAGCCGGGCATACGGTCACGATCGTGCATCGTGACGACCCCGATAACAAGGTTGAGTTACAGATTTCCAAGAACCTTGCTGAAGATACCGGGAGCAACGTCGAGATTGTTCCGGGCGACACGGTCATAGTTGCGCGCGGCGGGATTGTGTATGTGGTGGGCGATGTTGGCCATCCGAGCGGCTTCTTTATTGAAGACAGTTCGTTAACTGTTCTGAAGGCGCTGGCATTGGCCGGCGGCAGCACTCGCACTTCGAATTTGAATAAGACGAAGATCATCCGTCAGACGCCGAATGGGGCGCAGGAGATTCCGGTTCCGCTGAAAAAGATCCTTTATGCCAAAGCTCCGGATGTGTCGCTGATAAAGGGCGATGTACTGTTCGTCCCGGGGAACTCGGCGAAGGCAGCAGCCTACAAGACCGGCGATATAGCCATGGCTGTGTCCACTGCTCTGGCGGTTGTGGCTGTGCACTAGAATGACGAAGTCTTAACGCGAAGCGCTCTTTCTTTCAGAATTTCTCCCAGCACTTGGATGTAATTCTCCGCTGTCCTTTCGCGTGAAAGCCTCTCGACGATGTACTTCCGTCCGTTCGTTCCCATTTGCAATCGCCGTTCTGCGTCTCCCGCCAAATTACAAATAGCCTCGGCGAGTGCGTGCCCGTCGCCGGGCGTCACGAACACACCACCGTCGGCTTCTTCCAGGAGTTGACGCGCCTCGCCATCCACCGCGAGCAGAACAGGGCGCGCGCATGACATGCATTCCAGTAGTTTGGTAGGAACAACCGTACGGAATAAATCGTCCGGCTTCAGCATCACCAAACAGAGATCGGCAGCGGAGATGATCGCGGGAATGTGTTCGCGTGCTTGTTGACCGAGAAACTGAAGATTGGTGATTTTGCGGCGGGCAGCCAAATCAATGAGGTCCTGTTTTTGCGCGCCCTCGCCAACCAGCAGGAATCGGGCATGCGGCAGCGTGTTCTCCAATTCTTCGGCTGCCGCTACTAATGATTCCAGACCTTGAGCCGCCCCCATGGTTCCCGTGTAGCAGATAAGGAAATGATCTTCGTGCAGGCCGAGGTCAAGATTCTTGCGAATCTCAGCCACCGTAGCATCGGGGCGGAAGAGATCGGTTTCAACGCCATTTTCTACGATTGCAATTTTCGCGGCGGGCACATGCCAGGCTTTAATCAGGTGTTTTTTGAAGGCCGCGGTAACAACCACGATTTTTTCGGCATGCCGATACAGAAATCCAGCAATCGCGCCGAGCGTGCGATAAAGAAGAGATTTTTCGCCTCCAGCGCCGACGGCGGCCAGAGATTCTGGCCATAGGTCGCGCACTTCGAAGACAAACGGAACCCGCTGCCATGTTGCGATCCACCACCCCGCGAGAGCGCATAACAGTTGCGGTGACGTTCCGATAACGACATCCGGCTTGGGAAGGTCGAGGCCGGCGAACGCCGCAGAGAAACAGAACGAAGCATAATTCCGAATTCGTTCGTGAGCCTTTCTGTTAGGAAGCGGCCACAGCCAAGTGCGCTCCACACGAACGCCATTGCTGTTTTCCGAATATCGGAGTTGCCGCAAGCGCGATCGCCATTCCGCTGGAACGACGCCGGTGGGGTGATTGGGAAACCCCGTCAGCACCGTTACTTCGTGGCCCATTTGCGCCCAATGGCGCGACAACTCCGCAACACGGGCGGAGGGCGCTCCCATCTCGGGCGGGAAATACTGTGAAACGTAGAGAATTTTCACAATCAATAATGCAGCAATTTGAAGATGCTTTTCTCCGCCAGCGCCCGTGCCCGATTGGAGCGCCGCGAGGCGTAGCCTTCCCAACGCTCGGCGAAATCTTCGAAACGCTTGTCGCCGGTCAGCGTCGCCATGACTCGCAACTGTACGATATGCAGGCGATGATAAAAAGGGCTGGCAAGCATCTTGGGCGGCGTTTGGGACAGCTCATACAGTGACCAGTAACCAGTGTCATAGCGCTGCAGGTTGCAAAGCAGTGTTTCGACGCCGCGGTCCAAAATCTGGTGCGCGGATTCATCGCCGCATGCACGCCAATAATCGAGTACGCCCCACAGCGCCCAGATGAATCCGTTCAAAATATGAGTAGGCGGATGGATGATGTACTCCTCGATCCAGAGATTCTTCTCTTCATCTTCAAACAGGACGCCACCGTCAGCGACTGCCGTTGTCAAGGCGGTGAACGCACGTTCTGCCGCGTCAAGATATTTACCGTCGTCCGCCTTCGCATGAGCCCGCAGAAGAAGTGAAATGCCCTGTCCTTGCGCGAGTCCCGAGTACCACGGCGCTTTCAATATCTCGCGGTATTCCCAGTCAAAATGATGGTTCCAAACCCATACGCCGTGAGAATTGCGCTCCAGGTTCGAGACCAGCCAGTCTGCCGCTCTGCGAGTTCGTTGCCAACGGAATTCGCTGCCGCTGCTGTAAAACACGTTGTAGTTTGCGAGGCCCCATTGAGCGATCGCGATCGGATTGTATTGCTTACCGACTGCTCCACGGTAGTCGAGCATAGGAATGTTGGCGGCGTCGTGGTGCCCCGCATATTCGGCCTTCTCGCGAAAGGTCATGTAATAGGGACCGAACTTTGCCAGGTTAGCGTGCGGATTGACTTCCGGGGTTTCGTGCCAGAAACTAAGCTGGTTGTTTCCCGCGCCAAGGTAGGCCGGAAGGATCCGGCGATAATAACGCAAGCGCGCGGCAACGCTCACGGAACAAACCTCCGCGTCTTGCCCGTTCTAGCCTTTCGAGTTTTGCGCAGCTGCGTCACTAACGGTTTCCCACAAAAATGTGACATGGTCATCATGTTTTACCGCGACGGTCGTAGCCGCCAGCAAGTTTGTCGTGTTGTGTCCATCGGGCAAGATCACATTGCCATACTGGAAATAATGCATGGGAAACGCATCTTTTTGCCAGCGTGCAAGGACCTGCCAGTCATTTTCTTGGAGACTCTGCCCTCCGACATACTGGCTTCTGAGACGCTGGCCTCTGCTCGCTCCCACAAGCGTAACTGTTCGCGTTGAATTCAATGGGCTCGGTTCGGCCATCGTGGAAAAAAACATGCTATCGCGTGTTTGGCAACCGAAAATCGAAGAGCTTTCCAGATCGGCAATCTTTTCTATACGGCCGCTGCGCTCCAGCCGCAGCACGTGGTTTCGATCAGTGGGCGTGTCGGTAGAAAGATACAGCGCATGCTCAGCCGGGATCGCCGCAACAGCGCGAGCATGCTGATGGCCGCAGAGAATCGTATCGAAGCTTCGTAAGTCGCTAGTGGCCCGTATGACCTTGCATTCGGAGCCTTCGTCGCCCGTCAAAATCCAAACACAGTCGCTCCACCGGTCATAAACGATGTTGTGAAGGTGCCGAATTTCGCCCGCGGGAAATGTGTGCGCGACTTCCCATGTCTCGCCGCGATCGCTCGAAGCGTAGATATGGACTTCGGCGCGGTCGCGATTATCGAAATACTCGCCCCAGTAGACGGTTCCGTTCGGAATCGCGGTAATATGCAGCGGGCGCGTGCCCCGAATGATCTTGTGCCTGATTCGAAAGTGTGGATCGCCGGGGGAGCGCGTTATGATCGCCCCGGGAACCGCAGCGATGATGGTTCCCACTTCAGCCGACGCTTGATCGCGAAGGGCGGCGGATACATTCCCAGCCGGGACTCCGCCGAGTGCGAGCGCATGAAAACCATCGCGCACAAGGCGAGAAGTCAGCCGCGTGCGAGTGGTCAGATTTCTCCACCATTCCGGTCGGAACGATGCTATCGATTTCCATCGAAGATCTTGCGCCGACAGATGCTCAGCAGTGCACAGGCCACCGGTTTGCAAGCGAACCAGCTCATAGCCGCGGCAGGCATAGAGAATATCGCCATCCCAATACAGCACGCGAATGCCAGACCACGCGCCGATTTTGCGAAGGTTGACCATGTTTCGAGCTTGCCGCCGGCTTTTGCTGCCGGGCGCAAATAACAGCGCAGAACTAACTGTGCAGCGCTAATCCTGCTTCTCGGCCTTGATAGACAGGAACGGCCCGATGGCAAGCGCGTCCATTTTAGTGCGCTGAAAGCAATCGATGGCTTCTTGTGGAGTGCACACGATGGGCTCATTCTCATTGAAGCTGGTGTTGAGAATTACAGGAATACCGGTTTTTCTGCCGAAGGCTTGAATCAAGTCGTAATAAAGCGGGTTCTCGTCGCGCGCCACCGTTTGCAAACGACCCGTGTCGTCCACATGATTGACGGCAGCCAGGCGCTTACGTTTGTCGGGGCGAATCTTATAGACGTGAAGCATGTACGGAGACGGATGACTCTCTTCGAAATAATCGGTTTGCGCCTCCGCGAGAATCGACGGCGCAAAAGGACGAAACCACTCGCGATGCTTGATGCGCGAATTGAGTACCTCTTTCATGTTTGGCAATCCGGGATGCGCCACAATCGAACGATTCCCTAACGCGCGCGGGCCCCATTCCATGCGCCCCTGAAACCAGCCGACCACTTTGCCATCGGCCATGACATCGGCGACAGCATTAAGCAGTAAGCGGCGATCCAGACGCTGGTAGTTCACGCGAGCAGACTTCAAAGCCGATTCAATCTGCGAATCAGAAAACTCTGGACCGAGATACGCGTGATTCCTGGTTTCGCAACGCGGTTGCTGCAGCACGGCGTGCGCGGTGTAGAGGGCTGCACCGACAGCCAACCCTTCATCGCCGGCGGCCGGTTGGATCCAGGTTCGGCGAAATGGCGTGCGCGCGAAGATCTTGCCGTTCGCTACGCTGTTCAGCGCACACCCACCAGCCATCGCCAGATTCTCATTCGGCGCCTGCCGATGCAGTTCATTGAGAAGATGAAAGAAAATCTCCTCGAAGCAATGCTGCATGGCGAAGGCGAGATCCATGTCGCGCTGGGTAATTTCGCTGAAGGGCTCGCGCGGCGCGCCAAAGATCTTTTCCATCTTGTCGCTGAAATGCCGCGCCAGTCGCACACTTCCGTCGGGCAAAACCTGCATCCCTTGATTGCTGCCGAGCGGCTTGAAATAGCTCGGGTCCAGCTGAAATGCGCCATCCTTCGCACACACAATTTTGCGAATTTGCTCCACGAATGTATCTCTGCCATACGGAGCAAGACCCATGACTTTGCCCTCATCGCCATATTTCGTATAGCCGAGGAATTCACAGATCATCGTGTAAAACGAGCCGAGGGAATGCGGCAAGAAAACGCGATCAAGAACCTGGATGTTATTTCCTTCGCATTGCGCGGTCATCGTGGAAACGAAATCACCGGAGCCGTCATAGCTAAAGCCCGCAGCCTGTTCCCAGGGGGAACAGTAATACGCGCTCGCGATGTGGGCGAGGTGATGCTCGACATGCTGTTCCTGAAATTTAAGCTGCGTCGGGTCAACGTCGAGGGCGTGCGCCAGCAGGGCGCGAACATCACGCATCGATTCTTTCCGCCGGCGCATCTGGATGAAGTTCGAAATCTTGCCCGGATTCGCGAGCGCGTACTTAACTTTCTTGGCGAGGTTGGCATCGCTGTCTTGGCCAACGGCGACGCTGTGAACATCCGTGATTTTGGCCCCGGCGGCGTCGAGGCAAGCTTTAACCGCCAGCGACGGGAAACCTGCGTAGTGCTTGCGACGGTTGAGTCGCTCTTCCGCCACAGCAAATAGAACCTTGCCATCTTCGACAATGGCCGCCGAGGCATCGGCATGAAACATGTTTAGACCCAGAATCAGCATGCGCAGTTCATTCTTTGGGGTCGTGCTTCGTTGGACTTGTACTTTTGGACGGCGAAGTTAGGCGGCGGTAATCCGGCGCCGCACGTAAGGACATTGCACCCGCGATCGTCATTATCCTGCGTGTTCTTGCTCTCCCGCTTCTCTCCTCAAGGCCGAAGCGATGAATTCGTCGCGATCTACCTGCATCACTTGCCCAGTTTGACAAGCCTTGTACAGTCGCAACGTTGCAAGCGTCGCGCCCACAATGTCTTCGAACGAGACTGGAAGCGGAACACGCCGTAGAACGGCATCGACGAAAGCACGCATTTCCGTTTTGTGGCCTTTGTCTTGATAAAACCACGAACGCGTGACGCGCTTGCGGCCATTTCTGATCAGCTCAAGACGCCGGAAATCTTCGAGAATTGCGACCGATCCTCCGCCCATCACTTCAATGCGCTCCTTTGAGGCTGACCTGTCGCCATGGGCAAGATATGAAATGGTTCCAAGTGTGCCGTTCGCAAACTTGAGCTGCGCAATGACGTTATCCATCGAGTACTGACCAGCATTGCCGACGCTTTCGGCGCGCACCTCAGTGGGGCAAGCTCCGGTAAGAAAGCAGAGAAAATCGACGAAGTGGCACATCTCGCCAAGGACCCGGCCACCGCCCTGTTCGGGATCGTTGATCCAATGATCGGCAGAAATGAAACCGGCGTTGATGCGATAGTGGAAGGAGAGCGGCTCGCGAATCTCAGACACAAATTTCTTCAGGGCGAGAGCCATGGGGGCAAACCGGCGATTGAATCCCACCATGAGCTGCGGGGGATGCTTCGGAAAACTCGCAGGCGAAATCGCCCTCACGATCTCGGCCAACTCATTTTCCGTCAAGCACAGCGGCTTTTCACAGAACACGCTCTTCCCCGCCTTGAGCGCAGCCAGTGTCTGAGTGGCGTGCAGGTTGTGCGGCGTCGCGATGAGAACCGCGTCTACCGTGGGATCGCTAAGAATCTCATTCGCTGACCTCGCGCAGTATGAAAAACGAAATTTCTCCGCCGCCTTCCCGCTTCGTGCTCCGCTTGCATTGCACACTCCCACGAATGAAACTTCCGGAATCGCCTTCAATGCGGGCAGAAGCACAGTCTGCGCAAAATTGCCTGCTCCCAGAACTGCCACGCCTATTGAAGTTTTCTTCTGCGGGATTGCGTCCGACCGGCAAAGCACCGGTCCATCGAATGAATGCTCGGTCGCATCGCCATCTGCCGCGCTATACGTCAGCAAAATACCCAGCGATGGTTCCTCCGCGCGCCCCGTGACGAGGTCATAGGCGCGCTGCGCCTGATCAATGGAAAAGCGGTGAGTGACGAGCAACGGAAGATCGAGCTTGCTTTCGGAGATGAAGCGAAGAAAGACCTCCATATTGCGCGTCTCTGTCCATCGCACATAGCCAATCGGATAATCGCGCCCTTTCTGCTCATACGCAGCATCGTAACGTCCGGGCCCGTAGGAGCGAGAAACGCGAAATATCAACTCTTTTTCGAAATACAGCTTTCGCTCCAATTCCATGCCCACGGTTCCCACGGCACAGACAATAGCGCGGTCGCGCGCCACCTCGGCAGCAAGGTTCACGGGATCGCTCGACGGCGTTTCCGCTGTTATGAGAACCGAGTCCACGCCTTTTCCTCCCGTCATCTGGAAACACAGATCACGGAGGTCATGGCTGCTGGTCGTAACGGCTTCAGCTCCGCTACGGGTTGCGAGGTCGGCTCGTTCGCGCATTGGATCCATGCCGAGAACGCGGCAGCCGGCAGCCTTCAACAACTGCACCGTGATCTGGCCGAGCAGGCCCAATCCGATGACCGCGACGGTATCTCCGAGAGAAACGTCGGCTGTACGAAGCCCGTGCAAACAAATAGCGCCTACGGTGCCGAACGCCGCCTCCTCGTAGGAAACGGGGCGAAGAGCCAAATTCTGTCGCGAAGCTTTGCGGCGGTTCACTTCCGCGCTCGCCTCGTCGATCGCCGGAATTTTCGCCGCAAGCAAGCGTGGCACGCAAGCGTACTCGGCATGGACGGCATATCCTGCGCCGGCGCAGGCCACACGATCTCCGACGTTGATATCGCAAACGCCATCCGCAACTTCAACTACGATCCCCGCACTGCTGTAACCGACTGATTGCGGCTGATCAAGCCGCGAACGCACGGCGGCAACTGTTGCGGTCAAGCCGTCGCGATGCAACTTTGTAAGGACATTGCGAACCAGGTCTGGCCGTGCCTTTGCCTTTTCAAAAATATTCTTGCGGGCAAATTCGGTTAAGGCGCGTTCGGTGCCGGCGGAAACCAGCGAGGCCACGGTCCGCACCAACAAGCAGCCGGGAAGCAGTTGCGGTGCCGTCACCTCGGCAACGCTTACCTCGCCGCTGCGAGCATCTTGTAACAGTTGCTTCATGCTGTGGCCATTTGTGCCGCCCGCCGTTTTGAAACTGACAGTGTCTGCTCGGCAAAACCGCGCGCCCTACCATCCACAAAAAGCTCCATCCAAATCTCGAGCGTCAGCAGTTGCCAGATTTGCATCGACCAATCTTCCACGCCGCGCCGGTGCTCATCTACATAAGCCCGCACCTGTTCAGGTCGGAATAATCCTCGGCGGCGCACATGCTCTTCTGACAACAGATCATCCACCATGGGCCGCAAATCGTTGGCCAGCCAATAGTCTACCGGGGCCGCGAATCCGGCTTTGGGTTGGTGCAACACTTCTTTGGGCAGCATGCTACTCATCGCGTCACGGAAAATATGCTTCGTCACGGGCCGCAACTTGCCTTTCAATTTCCACTCGGGATGCACATTCCACGCCACGAACTCATAGAACTCACGATTCAGGAATGGCACGCGCACCTCAACCGATGACGCCATACCCATCTTGTCCGCGTAGTTCAGATTGAGCGAAGCCATGAAGAGTTTCGCATCGAGATAAAGCATCTGGTTGAGAAAGTCAGCGTGGCCAATTTTGCTGAACATGAACTGATGACGGGCGGACGCGTTGAGGTCGTTCAGCGAGTGCAGACCCGGCCCATAAAGATCAGACTTCTGCCTTCCATCGAGATACGTGCAGTTGCGGATGAATGCATCTTCCGGACCGAGAGCAGCGCTACGAGCCATCTTCTTGGCCAGACGAATCCATCCCTTCATGCTGGTGCCTCGCATGTTCGGCAATGCCAGCACAGCTTTTTCTGCCGCGTCGCGGGCAGCTTTCGGCAGGCGGCGAGCCATTTCAGACCAGGCATGGGCAGTGTATTTACGATAGCCGGCAAACAGCTCGTCGCCTCCAACGCCGGAAAGAAGAACGGTTGCGTGCTGCTGCGCCTCGCGGCAAACAAGATAGGAGGCGATGATCGCGGGATCGGCAGTCGGCTCATCCATGTGCCACGCCAGCTTTGGCAGCAGGCCGACGACATCCGGTTCCACGACGATTTCGTTGTGCTGGCAGCCGAGTTTCTGCGCCAGCCGCCGCGGCACAGCGGGATCATCAATTGCAGTTTCGCCCACGCGATATTTAGGTGGAAACGTAATCGTGTACGTTCGCACTGGCTGCCTGCGTGCCATCGCTGCGACAATGTTCGACGAGTCCAAGCCGGCGCTGAGGAAAGCTCCGATCGGCACGTCGCCCACCATCTGATCTTCGACCGAAGCGCAGAATCGCTCGCGGATTTCCTCCCGCACATCCGCTTCGGAGCGCTCAAAGCTGTACCCTGCCGGCGGAAACGTGGCATCCCAATATTGGTGGTTCGTCAACGTGCCCTGCTGCCAGAGTAAGTAGTGCCCCGCTTCGAGTTTTCGAATGCCCTCGAACATCGTCGCTGGATCCGGCACCCAGAGGAAGCTCAGATACTGGTGGAGCGCTTCCATGTTCATGCGCACATCAATGCCGGGGACTTCGAGCAGCGCTTTGATCTCAGAAGCAAAAGCGAGATTGCCGTTCTGCTCGCAGTAATAAAAAGGCTTGATCCCAAAGTGATCGCGTGCCAGAAACAGTTTTGGCGTCTGCCCACGTAGATCGCAGATACCGAACGCGAACATGCCGTTCAGGCGATTGAGACAATCAACCCCATATTGCTCGTATAGGTGAATAACCACTTCAGTATCGGTGTGTGAGCGAAAACGATGGCCTTTCGATATGAGTTCGCGGCGCAACTCGGCAAAGTTATAAATCTCGCCGTTGTATGTGATCCAGACCGATCCATCCTCATTTGTCATCGGCATGTGGCCATCCGCCGATAGATCAACGATGGAGAGGCGCCGGCTTCCGAGCCCAATATAAGTTCCATCCGGAAAATCGCGTTCCCAAATACCCGAGTCGTCCGGACCGCGATGCCACTGAACATCGTTCATGCGTACCAGCGCATCGGTACAACTGGCTCTTTCGACGGTGCCACCGCGACGCGCAAGTCCGCTAATGCCGCACATGAAATGCTTACCCCAACTCCTGGCGTTTGCGCGCCGACCGCAATTCGCAAATCTTGGCTTTGATGTGAAAGAACTGGACTCCCTGGAATCCGCAGTAGATCAGGCCGGGGACGCCGTCGAGGAATCCGAGACATCCAAAATACTTGTAGAGAAAAAACAGCCCAGGTGACCCCGGCAACGCAAGAAAATGCCTGCGCAGCCATCGCCGCCTCTGGGCCTGCGTCCCCCACAGCGACGGCTTAATCTCGTCCTCCATTTTGCCGTCGAGCGTTTTGCCATCAAGCGTTTTACCGTCGAGCCAGACGCGCGCTTCCCAGTTCGAATACTCGTTGTGCTTCTGAATATAGCGGTCAAGCGATGCGACGTTATGATGCGTGATCGGGTGATGCAAGCGGCGGGTCTTTCCATCCACTATCACGTGCTCATGCACTTCCATATCTGCCATCGAGGAATTCTGATCCTGAAGCCGGCATTCATACCGGCCCAGGCCGCGACGGAAAAGCGAGAGCTTCCAGAAACTCGCGCCTCCGAAGCGCAGACGCCGTCCCAGGAAGTGCATCGCAAGTGACATGTAGTATCCGTTGTAGCGCTCATCCGTAATCGCCGTTTGGATCTCATCACACAGTTCGGTGGTCAGGGCTTCATCGGCATCGAGCAGCAGCACCCAGTCGTAAGCCAGCGGCAATACATCCATCGCCCATTGCCGCTTCTTGGGCCAACCGCCGCCGTAGCGAAACTGGACAACTTTCGCGCCGTAGGAACGGGCGATGGCAGCGGTACCGTCGCCGCTGTCCGAGTCGATCACATACACTTCGCCAGCGCAGGAAAGCGACTCTAAACAGCGCGGCAAGTTTTCCGCTTCGTTTCGCGCAGGAACAATCACGCTCACAGGAAGAGTGGGCGCCTGTCGACGAGGGCTTGAAACCTCAGGCTCGATTTTCGTTTCGATCACGCGACTCAACGGCAATCTCAGTGCGAATATCTTAGCCTGTCAAAGGCGCCCAGCACACTGGGATTTTTCACCGGGATCAACATGTTACTATCCGTCTCAGCAAGCACATGAAACAGCAGGCTGCTGCCGCAGAATCGAAAGCCCTCGTCCAGCGCTTCTGGGACGCGGAGCCGTGCGGTTCGCGCTACCTGGGTGACAGCGCGGATAGTGACAGCGCGGACTTCGAAGCCCATGCGCGGACTCGATATGAACTGGAGCCTTACATTCGCGAGTTCGCTGGATTCGACCGCGCGGCCGGCAAAACGGTTTTGGAAGTCGGCGTCGGAATGGGCGCCGACTATTTGGAATGGCTCAAGGCGGGAGCAATTGCTGCCGGAGTAGACCTCTCGGAAATCTCGCTAGAGCGCGCCCGACGCCGTTGCCAAGCCGCAGGCTACACGCCCGATCTGCAAAAGGCAGACGCCGAACATCTGCCATTTGCCGATAATGCTTTTGACATCGTCTACTCCTATGGCGTCATGCATCATAGCCCCGACCCCGCGCAATGCGTGCGTGAAGCCCGGCGCGTGCTGAAGCCCGGAGGCGAGTTGCGGATCATGCTCTACCATCATCCGTCGCTCACGGGTCTGATGCTTTGGATTCGATACGGCCTGCTGCGCGGGAGATCGCTGCGCAGCACTGTTTGCACTCATCTGGAGAGTCCCGGAACGAAGTCGTACACTCGCGATGAGGCAATGGCGTTAATGAGCGGATTCGAACAGATCGAGTTGCGGCAGGAATTCAGCCCCGGCGATCTTTTATTAAACAAGCCTTCCGCACGGTTTCAAGGGCCTTGGTACAGACTGATCTGGAAAATGTATCCGCGAAATCTGGTCGCAGCACTTGGGCGCAGGTTGGGACTTTTTCTGCTGATCTCGGCACGGAAGCCGCTGCGGTGATTTATTCATCGTCCTGCGGCTGGAAGCACGAACTCATTTTCCGAAGTCAGTTTCCGAGTTTCCAATCTTCCTGATCGCCCTCACAGATTCTGCGCGCACCACCGTTCGAGCACAAATAGCGACCAGGGGCGCGACCAGGAAGTCTTGCCCGCGAGAAAACGATTCCATACTTCGGCCACGGCGGTTGGCTGGAGGCAGGTGGATAGCGGAGTCTCGCGGCACAACGATCGCTCAACAACCATGCGCATATCCCCGCGCATCCAGTGCTCGAAGGGGAGTGTGAAGCCTTTCTTCGGCCGATTAACGATTTCCCAGGGCAGTTCCGTCCCCAGATTCTCGATCAAAAGATTTTTGGGAAGGCCGCCATGTAATTTGTCTTTGCCCGCAATTCGAAAACACGCATTCACCAGGGCGTGATCAAGAAAGGGCACGCGAAGCTCCAGCCCATGCGCCATACTCATGCAGTCGGAGTCTCGCAACAGTGTGTTCCGCAGATAGCAGACAGATTCGAGATAAGACACGCGATTAACAGGGTCAAGATCCTGGCACGCCGCAAGGCACGCCTGCTCACGCTCTTCGAGCCAGTGCCGCTCGGGCGCGCAGTCACTCCTAACGAGAGCTTCACATTCATCGGGACTAAACAGAGACCGCGAGAGGAAATAGGGATGGTGGGACCTGTCCCTGGCGAACGACAGCAATTTGCGGTTGCGATCGCTTTTGCCGGCGACCTGCGCGAACGGCGCCACAATAGACCTTCGCACGGCAGACGGCACCCAGGCAAGACGAGCAGCAGTCCGCTCCATCTGCGGAACACTGCGGAAACTTGAATAGCCGGCAAACATCTCGTCGGCTCCGATGCCAGTCAACGCAACCTTCACTCCCGCCGCGCGCGTTTTCGCGGATAGAAACCATGTATTGATTCCATCAATCGTCGGCTGGTCCATGGCTTGGAGCGCCATGGGCAAGCTAGCTAGCAAGTCTTTGAGCGAGACAGCGATTTCATGGTGATCGGTTGAAAAATGGCGCGCGATTATGCGCGAATACTTTGCTTCGTTGAATTCCTCTTCCTGAAAAACCATTGAAAATGTGGCTGGCTTAACGCCCGCCTGGGCCATTACAGCCACCAGGGCCGAGGAATCGATTCCGCCAGAGAGGAAAATTCCAACCGGCACGTCGCTGACGAGATGGGAAACTACGGCATCTTGGATTAAATCCGGGAGCTTGCCAATCTCAGCCTCGGAGCTTTGACTCGCGCCGCCATTGTCTAGCGCACGAGTCCCAGACACGGGCAGCGGAGACCAGAATTCGCGGCTTTTCAGATCCCCATTTTCGACCGAGATCACGTGTCCTGCCGGGACCGCTTGCATTCCTTCAATGATGGTGCGCGGCTCATACACAGAACCAAAAGCAAGGAACGAGAAAAGCCCGCGGGGATCGAGCTTGCGCGGGACGAGGCCCGTTTGCAGAAGAGTGCGCACTTCGGACGCAAAGAGAAAATCGTGGCCCGATTGAAAATAATAAAGCGGCTTTACACCCATTCCATCGCGCACCAGCAACAGTCGCCGCGTCGGCGCATCCCAGAGTCCAAATGCAAACATACCGCGCAACCGGGCGAACGCGTGCTCGCCCCATACGCGATATGCGGCGAGAATCACCTCGGTGTCAGATTGGCTGGTAAAGCATTCGCCTTTTGCTTCGAACTCGGCGCGCAACTCGCGGAAGTTATAAATTTCTCCGTTGAAGACGATCCAATTGCCAGTTCGGGGATCACGCATCGGCTGGTGGCCAAGCGTCGAGAGATCGAGAATCGACAGGCGACGATGAGCCAGACCCAGTAATCCGGTTCGAGAGCCGGTCTGGATTATGGCCGTGCCGGAATCATCAGGGCCGCGATGAGCAAGGCTCGCAACCGCAGCATCAACGATCTTTTGCGACCGCTCGCCGTTCTCGCTGAGAATACCGAAGATTCCACACATGCGTTCGGAGCCGCAAATTTAAGGCCCGATCAAGAGCATAAATCAAGGCGGAATCGTGCGCGCGACTGCGGGTAAGAATGGCCGCGGTCAGGAATTCTTCGCGCTCGGCCTCACCACATCTCGATAAAGATCTGCCAACCGGCGCGTTTGGTCCGAGAGCGTCAGTCCGTTGAGCACGGTTTTGCGCGCATTCGCTCCGATTTCTGAGCGGAGCTCGGGCGTTGCCAACAATTTCTGCAATGCCGCTCCCAACTCCGCGGCACCGTCAGCCGGGATCAACCACCCATTGCGTCCATGCTCGATGATCCCGTCAATCCCCTGCCCCTCACACGCAATCACAGGCTTTGCACACGCCATCGCTTCCAGATACACGCAGCCAAGACCTTCAAAGCGACTGGGCAAAGCAAAGATCGTACATTCGCGAATCGCCTTGGCAACCGCTTCGCGGCTTTGGCGGCCGAGAAAACAAACTCTCTCGCTAATGCCGAGTAAACGGGCAAGATCGGAGAGGCGCTTGCGCTCCGGCCCTTCGCCAATAATCTCAACGCTCAAATCAGGAAAGCTGGCGGCAACCCGAGCCACGGCTCGAAGAATAATGTCCTGACCTTTCGTCGGGATAAGATTTCCAACGCTCACAATCTTGTGCGGATCGGCCGAAACAGGCTCTTCCGCCGGGGAGAATAATTCGGGATTAACTCCGTTATGGATCACGCAACTCCGAACCGGAGTTGGCATTCCTTGCTGCAGGATTTTTTCTACGCTTGCGCTAATGCAAACGACTGACGCCGCGCTGCCATAAACCTGTGCTGACCGCCGGGCACGTCTATTTGCCTGTGCGCCCGACTCCGAACAGGCATTAGATACATCGAGTCCGTGGACGGTGACCACGAACGGCACATGCAATCGTTGAGCGAGCAAGCTGGCCGCGTGGGCGCAGGGCAATGCTGCATGGGCATGAATAACGTCGACTCTCTCGCGGCGGTGAAGCTGCCGCACGAACGGCAACAACCGGTAATACAGAAAGAAACCGGCGGCGCTCAAGCCGAAGTTGCCCGGCAGCGAAGGATAGCGCATCCACTCTGACGCGCCGCCAGACAATGGATTGCGCTGTTTGTGATGAAGCGGCGATACGCCAATCACGCTCGAGCGCAGCCCAAATTGCGGAAATAGTTCAAGCGGCTCGGAGACGTAGGTGCCATAAACCGGATTCTCGGCATGGGGGAAAAATGGCGTAATCGTCAAAACGTGAAGCGGCCTCGCCTTGGCCGCTCCGGGCGACCGATCAGAGATTGCGCCACTCATCAAGTTCGACACCCACGGCATTCGCCAAGAAACATCCCCTGATTCACGCAAGCGATCTCAAGCCCGTTTCGCCGAGTTCGCCAAGGTTTGCGACAATTCCAGCAACCGATCCACATGCAGAGACCAACTGAAGTCTCTCGCACGAGCAACCCCGTTTCTTGAGAGTCGTTCGGCAAGATCTGGAGACTGCCACACTTGCAATACACATTCCGCCAATTCGTTCGGAGAAAACTTTTGAAAGTAGACCGCGGCGTTCGCGCACATTTCCCGATGGACAGGCAAATCAGAGGCCACGATGGGCAAGCCGCTCGCCATCGCCTCGACCATTGGATGGCCGAACGATTCCGCGTATGCGGGCGTTACGTAAATCTGGCATGCGTGGTAAACATGATGTAACGAGTTATACGGAATTGCTCCAAGCTCGACGATATCATTCTGTACGCCAAGATCGCGGATCAGCGATGAGGCAGCTTCGGCAGAGTAACTCCCGGGATTCTCATTCGAGTTCAAGCGGCAGGTAAGGAACAGCTTTACCTTTCCGTCTAACTTTTCCTTCAGAATCGGAATTGCGCGAAACAGCGTCTCAAAATTCCGGTAATAGTTATAGTGGCTCACGAAAAGCAACCGAAGAGTGTCAGCACCCTCAGCCAATCTTGTTTGCGTCTCCGACGGCAGCGGCGTCTGATCCTCCAGGAATGCCTGCTGGTCGAATCCATGAGGAATGGCCGCCACTTCCCTTCCCGTCCATTCTGCGAGATCCTGCGCAAATGCTGCGCTGGGAGCGACCGTAACGCTGGCGCGCCGAATGGATTGCCGTGCTAGCCAACCTTGCATTCGCGTGCTGATCCATTGCGCGTAGTCGCCGCGGGTGCGCAGGTCACGGCTAAAATCCGCCGAGGTATAGAGGGCGTTTCGCGACAGAAGAATCTGCGGAATGGGAGAAGTCAACAGCGCAAAATTACCCGTCGAAATCAATACCTGCGCGCCGCTCCGCCGTATCAGACCCCGCAGCTTTGTCTGCTCGTAAAAAAATCGCGAAGTAACGCTGGGAAAATTCGGGGCTTCGAGAAAAGCAATATTGCTTTCATTCTTGAATTCCCGCCGCAGGGAACGATTCAAGAGTACCGTCGCCTCGATATCCCTCTTTTGGGCAAGCCCGGGAATCACATTGCGGAGATATGTAAGTCCCCCGCCGGCGGTCGCCGCAACGCCGTTAATGAACAGGCGAATCATCCGTTCGGAACAGCCACAAAAGCATCTCGCTTCCGAGCGGAGCTAAGCGACACCGCGCGGGCCGGCGCCTCCTGCGGTGCAGGCAGCAGTTCTCCCAGCATAAATGCGAATACCCAGAAATAGATGCAGGGATAAGCGCCCACCGCAAAGAGCCAATCTTCAAATCCCGCATGCACAAACCCCGCCAGCAGAACCATCGCTAAAGGAATCGAGTAATGGCGTGGATTGCAAGTTTGCCTCATCCATCCACACACCTTCCACACCCTCGAAAAGGTGAGCATAAGCAGTGCGAGGAATGGGACGATCCCAAGCATGCCAACCCACTCTGCAATCGTCATATAGCTGCTGCCGTGTTCGCGTACCGTCTCCGCGCTGGAAGCGAACCGTCCATAGTTCAAGCCCGGGTCTTCCCCAGTAGGGCTGGTTCCGTAGCCAGTTCCAAACAAAGGATGCTCTTTAATCGAGTGAATCGTCTCCTCCCACGGAGTCATTCGCGATCCGAGAAGACCCTTGTCCTTGTGGCCCTTGTACAGGAACGCTTCCTTGAACACGGTTACTTTTTCGTTCAAGGCCGTCGGCGCCAGCATGCCTGCCAACGCGACAATAAACAACGTGAACCCGAAAACCCGCGTCAGCAATTTGTATTGCCGAAGGCAAATGCAGAGGGCCACCGTAACCACGGTCAGCGCAATGATGCTCGCCCGCGCCATGCTGAAGAACACCAGATACGCTGAGAGAACCAGCGCGACAAACCTGCGAGTTTTTGCCACGGGTCCGTCGCTGGTCAACCATCCCCACAATAAAACTGGGAACACGCCCACGCTCATGGCAAGGCCCAGCGCGTTAGGATTGCCCCAGATGTTCGCGCCAAGCCCTAAATAGCAAATTGCGGTACCATACGCGACGATTTCACACGCAAGTACCAATCCCTTAAAGAACCGCTCCTCGCGGCCCAGAACGGCAAGATAAGCACCTGAGGAGCAATAAAGAAATAACAGCGTCAGGCTGAGTGCTTTCGCTGCTGCCATTTGCACAAAGATGGATACAGAAGCCGAGACAAAAGCCGCGCCCACGCAGAAAAACGCAATCAGATGCATGGTTTTGAAATGGCTTCTTGGAGATTTCGCCCAAATGATGCAACCAGCCACAGCTCCGGCGGCAAGCACCATCCACCGGCCGCCCGTCCATGAACTCTGCATCGGGACATTCATTCCGGCCCAGACGAAGGCAATCAGCAGTAGAGTCAAAAAACGTGCTTCGTATTTCCAGAGACTGACAATGATGATCTCAACCAGCAAGATGCTGCCGAGAAATGAGAAATTCCCGAAATACTGGAAGTGGGAATAAATCGCGTACAAAATGAACGCCACACCCACGGCCAACGCCGCCCATTGGGAAGGTTTCATCGCGTTCATTGGGCCTGCCCCACAGCCGCAAACGCGGCCGCCGCCAGCCCTGCCGCGCAAGCCTCCGGCGAGTAATCTTGAATTCGCTCTGCGCTTCGCCTACCCATCCTCTGCCTCAAATCGCGATCGAACAGAATGCGCTCAATGGCATCTTTAAGTCGCTCAGAATCCTGCGGCGGCACCACATGTCCGTTCCATCCATCCTCGACAAGGTCGGCGCAGCAACCAGCAACATCCGTCACAATTACCGGAAGACCGCATGCCATCGCCTCATTCACCACCAGTCCCCACGGATCGCTGTGTGTTGGCAGCACCAGCAACTCCGCCAAAGCATAGAGGATCGCAAGTTCTTCCCGTTGCACGAATCCGGGAAAGAAAACGTGCCCCGGCTTAATTTCTTGAGCCTGCCGCATGAGCTGGCCTCGCGCCGGCCCATCTCCGGCAAACACCAAACCAACTTCATTTCGCATGCTGCTTTCCAGTTTGCCATAGGCTTCCAGCAAGTCGAAGATTCCTTTTTCATGAACCATCCTCGCCGAACATAGAATGTATCTACCCGGAAGCCTGTTTCTTCGCCTCTCTTCCTGCTCATTCTTGCGCGCGAGTTCCGCTTGGCTGGCGAAGTATGAATTGTCCACTGCATTCGGGGCCACAAAAACAAGTGTCTCTTCTTTTCCCCTGTCGTCTCTTACCGGGTCGCGTACTCCAAGGTCGCAAAGGTAGGACGAAGAAGACTTGCCCGGCACAGCAAATGCCTGGCACCGTCGCACAAAATAGCGCTTAAGAAACTTGACCGCATCATTTCCCGTCCGCTTGTCTTGCTGATTACTTTCCGACCACAGCACAAATGGAATCTTATGTTTGCGCGCCCATCTTAACGCTATCCATGAAGCCGGGTAGTTGTAACCGCCGCAGAGAATCGCATCCGGCCTTGCCTGCCCTAGTGAGCGCGATAGACCACGGTTTAGCAGAACCGTCTTTCTTCCTAGCCGAAATCGCCAGCACGGCAGCACTTCATACGAGAAGCGGATCTCGTCGCGATAGACCCGCCACTGCCGCAGCGCCGTGTCGGTTTCCGACAGGAATATGACGTAAAGATCCACCTCGGGATGGCGGGCCAGCGCGTTAAGAACTGGAATGCGGTAGGGCGCGATCAATTCCGTAATCACCACCAGCCGTATGCTCATGGCGCAACCACGTCCGTACCCGCCGGCGTATCTGGCCTGCAACCGTTCATGATGCTTTCGCCAGTCGCTGTTTGCGCGCGATGATGGCCTGCTCAAAAATCTGTTCCCATTGTTGCGTGATTTTGTCCCACTCGAATGCCTGAGCGTGACGTACTGCCGCAGCCGACATCTGCCTGCGCAACTCCGCATCTGCAACTAGGCGGTCGAGTGCTAAGCCTAATTCTTCCTCGGAATTGGCCAGCATCCCGGTCACGCCATCCACGACGTAATCTGGCTCATAAGAGCGCCGAGCAATACATGGAAGACCGCACGCGGCGGCCTGTCCGAGCACCTGAGGATGGCCCTCAAGTTCACTCGGAAAGAAGAAAAGATTAGCCTGACGCATTTCCTCTCCAAGCTGAGCAGTATTAAGATGTCCAAGAAATTGCACGTTGCGGCAATTCTTACTCTGCGCCAGCCGCCGGCACGTGTCCTCTTCTTCGCCTTTTCCTGCCAGCCTGAAATCCCATTGCGGATGCCGTGTCGCCTGCTCGATCACCAACTGCGCGCGCTTATAAGGCCGAAACGATCCCGCAAATAAAACGCGCTTAGGATCGCGCTCGCCGCACGACTCCGCACGTGGGTAGTAATAGCGCCGGTCTATGCCGTCGTACACCGTGTGGACGTTGTTGCCCCCGAGATCGCAAACCGTCTCAGCCATTCGGCGGCTGTTTCCCGCGATCGCGTCACATTCATGAATCGCTCGTCGCAGAACCGGTCGAAGCGAATCTCGAGTGAGTCCGCCGGTTACAACGTAAGTCACCAGTGCCGACCGCAAGCGGAATCTCGCGCGAACGGCAAGGAAGCCGGCATCGAGCGGTCCCTCTCGAGGAAAAAAATAGACGTCCGGAGGACGCAACAGCAAGCGTGTGAGAATCCGCGCCGTGTTCCCATGTTTGCCCCAGCGCAAGATCGTGGTCTTTTCACGATTGGCGATCCGCGCATCCGGATTCGATGTGCCGAGCATAATCACGCGGAAGCGCGACGGGTCGAGACGGGCGACGACTTCCTTCGCCGTCAGATTCTGCGCATTCGCATTGTCCTCGTCCGCAAACGAAGGCGTGAAAACCGTAATCATGCACCTGCTCGATAATGCAGCCGAATCTTCCACCATTCATTCCGAGCTGCCGCAGCCCCTAACCACCGAATTCCAGCTGAAGGTCGCGCAAACGAGTTTTCATTCGCGCTACCACTTGATCGTTGGCCGCCATTTTCTCCACATGCTCTTTCGCAATCCGTAAAAAACGGCCACGCATTTGCCTTGTGGCGTCCGTGGGCAAAGGACTTTTTTCCCGAGGATCCTTCTCTACGTCATATATTTCTTCCGCCATTCCGACTTCCAGTCGCATGACCAATTTGTATTGGCCTTCCCGAACACAGAGTAGTCGCGGCGAAAGGCGCGCCTCCGTCAGAAAAGGATTGGTACATCCGTACACACATTCGGCCACAGCAGAATCCTGCCACTCATTTTGCAGGCCAGCTTCAACTGCAGAATTATTTTTCAAACGGCCCCACAAGCTTGTGCCTTGGAATTCAGCGGGAGGAGAGATGCCGAGAACATCAAGCACGGTTGGCGCCAGATGCAGAAGGCTGAATACGCCGGACGATTTCCTGCCTGCTTGCTGTGGCACCCGGAGCAATAGCGGCACCCTCACAATCTCCTCCGCCAGGCTCACGGGCGCATGATAGCGGTGGCCATGATCCAGAAATTCCTCGCCGTGATCAGCCGTCAGCGCAAGCACGCATTCTTCCCAACGGTTCAAACGCTTCAGACAACTCACCAACCGCGCTATCTGCGAGTCCACCCAGCGAATGCCCGCATCGTAAAGCTCAATCACTGCCTCTTTCTTCTTCTGCAAGCGATTCGGAGCCGAATCTGCTCTGTTCCAGGATTCGTTCAGGTAGCGAATCTTTCCTGGCGAAATATCCCTGCCCATCAAGTCTCGAATCGCTTCCGGCTTTGGGTAGTAGGGATGATGAGGGTCCATCAGATGAATCCACAAGAAGAACGGGCGCTCATCAAGTGATGACAGCCACGTTTCAGCCGAGTCGACGATCACATCCGCCGACGGAAATTTGCGCAACTGATCGATGCTCGCAACCGGCGACGCGGCGATCCGCATGCGATATTGAAAATAAAGTTCATCGTAAACTTGTCCCATCCCTGCCCGTCGCGCAGATTTCTCGACCCATGCATTGAGAGATGATGAATTCAGAGACGATCGAAAATCGCGTTCTCCCGAAGATTTCTCGACCTTCGACCCCAACGTCTGTGCCTCGAAATCGAAAAAATCTCGAAATAACTCAAATCCCTGGTCGTATCCAAACTGCGGTGAGATATAGGGATTAGCCGCGCTGAATGCAGCGGTCGCATAACCATGCTGGGCCAAAGTAGTCGCCAGCGTGGGCTCGCCGGGAGCCAAGCCGATCACATCCCTTCCCAACGCAAGGGGCATGCGCGAAGCATGAATAGCGGGAAGTGAATAATAAGTCGGAGCGCCGGCAACCATCGCATGTTCCACTACAACCGACTCCGCCGCCAGTGAATCCAGAAAGGGAGTGGTCGGCCGCGAATAGCCATAAAAGCCGCAATGGTCGGCTCGAAGGCAATCGACTGTTACCAAAACCAAAGATCGAGTTGTGGCCTTGGCTGTCATGCTCTTTTCGTCATGGTCATTTCCGTCATGCTCATTCAAGCCGGGCCTGCTGTGACATTGCTATGTCCCCACAAACGTCGCACTCACTTTCACGCTTCCCGATTCCGCTTGGTAAACCCCTCTGGTGGCAATCCCCCAGAGATCACCATCGTTCACATAAAGAAGATCCGGCCAACGCCTCTCCATGCCGCTCAGAAATTCGTCCAGCAATCCCAAAGTTGGCGTCCGGAAGTCTCGAATGGTGGAATGGAAATTAATTGAGTGAGTGGAAACAATCGCGGGCCGCCCTCGCGACAAACAGTCATTTGCCCGCGCCATGACCTCTTCCAGTTTGCACTCAGCCGTCGCCGGCTCGATTTCTATATTGCGGAACGTACACAGCATGGCATGTTTGTCGGACGAAACATCCCGTGAATCATCCAATGCATCATCGAACGAATCGTCAAACGTCTCACAGAACGCCGGCCCGTCATCGTCGCCCGGTCCTCCCTGCAACACTCGCACTCCGGCTACAAATAACGCGCTCCGCGTATCCTCGTTCGCGCGATATCCCGGGGCACATGCGCTAAGCGGGCTCGGACCGAAAAAGTCCTTGTACATTTCAACCGCACGGTCGATCGCGGTGCCCTGAACGGCGAGCGGCAAGAATCTTTCTTGCGACGGCGACGCGGGATCCCAGTACTCATAGCCAACCCACGGCATTCGCCAATAGATATAGGGTGTGCCGGCGTCCCAGAGTTTATGCAGCAAGTCCCTGCGCTCGCCCTCTGCCGCGAGTTCCCTTTCTACGGCCGCTGGACAAAAGTGAGTCAATCCGTGCAATGCGGGATAGAAAAGTCTCCGCCTTATGCCTTCTTGATAGCTTTCCATGAGACCAGGTCGCCGCCACGGCTCCGGAAGGCCCTCGGTGAGCGGCTTTAGAGGAATGAGTGGCCCGTCAGCTTTGTCTTCGCGAATATGCGGCCGAGCATGTCGAAAATCCACATTCGCCATCACGAAGTTCATCCCGATGCAGGGATGACGCCCGGTAGAATCGCGGTGCTTTTGCAGCAGATCACTCAGCGCGTCAAGATCATCGGCGGTTTCCAAACCATAAAAATCGTAGGGATTCTCGCCCAATCGCAAGCCGCTAGCCTGCAACTCGTCCCATCCCTCTCGGTCTCGCACTCCAACGCGTCCCCAGTCATCGCTCTGAATGACCAGCAGGGGACGATTAAAGCGAAGACTGCGTCGCGGGGACGCCTTTCGACTCATCCAGGCCCCCCTGAGAGGATTGACCATTGGGTATCGTGCCACGAAGTAGCAGCATCTCACATCCTCCCTCGCGCAGGCGTAACCAGAAAAGAACCGCGCTCATCACCAATGGCCCGACCAGCGGGAGTTGCACCAGCTTTTGCACCATGCGCGCGGGCATACTCAAGAACTGTCCCTCCGCACACTTGCGCTTGAATTGCTCCTGATGAATGTCAAGAATATGGATATCGAGAATTGTGCAGCCTCCTCCCGCCGCACTCAGCCACCCTCGCAGGCGGCGGTTCGTGGTATAGCGCAGGTCACGGAGCATCACGGGATCCCGGCCGCGAATCTGAAGATACAGTCTGCCTAATGCCTTGGGCAAAAGCGGCAGCCAGAAAATTTTGTAGTGAGGTTCGTGGAAGCGCAGATAGTTAGGGCACGCCACGTACAAAGCTCCGCCCGGCCGCAACACTCGTACAGCCTCGCGCAAAACCGTCAGAGGATCGCGCACATGTTCAACCACCTGGTTCAGTGTGACCAGGTCAAATGAGTTGTCGGCAAATGGCAGCGCTTCACCCAATCCGGCGGCGAAAACGTTTGCCGACACGCGTCGCGATGCAATCTGGATGGCTGTCACCTGACCGCGGCTGGCTCCGATGCGATCCGGCTCAACGCCAAACGCCGAATATCCAAGCTGCCGGCAACCAGCAACGAACCCGCCCACTCCCGACCCAATGTCGAGAATGCACGCCTGCGAAGGTATTTCCCAGTGCTGCCTGATCTGTTGCAGAACTGATTCGGCATCCGGCCGAACCATTTCTTCGGCGATCTGCGCCTGCATTTCCGGCGTCTGAATTCCCTTCCAGTTCTGCGCGCGGTAGGTCAGGAGGATCTCGCGCAGTTCCGCCTCGCTGATTGAGTTTGGGCTGATCGATCCCGCGCTGACATTGTCGCAGCTCGTCATTTTCGGGCCCACACGCTGAAGTTCGCAGTAAAGTAATCGTTTTCCCCGCCCAGCTTTTCCATGATGGCGCCTACCATGTTAAGAACCGGCACAGCGGTCCACATGATTAAAGGAACCAATATTCTTGGCCGGAGAAACGTAACCACAAACACGTTGAGTGTGCGGCAAAGACCGGCAACGCTATTTCCTTCCGCAAGCACCTCAACCGCGTCAAAATCTTTCAGCAGGTAGCGTAAGCCTTCGGGCAAAAAACGCCAGTATTCCATTTCGTGATCGCGAATAAATACTGCCGGCGCGCTGATGAACGCATACCCGCCTTCACGAAGCACGCGTTTGATTTCTGCCACCGCTCGCGCCGGTTGCGGAACATATTCCAGCACCTGTGTGCAGATCACGAGATCGAATTGGCCATCGCGAAAAGGCAGCGCTTCGGCATTCGCGGCTGCGGAAACCAGCAGATTCGCATCGGGATCGACAGCCAGGTAAGTCTTAACTCGTGCGCCCAGCACTTCGCGATACGGCTGCAACCGGCCGCCGACATCCAGCACCGCAAGTCCGGAAGTCGGAAGGCGCTTCATTCCTACGTCGAAAATTCGCCTGCGATGGCGAAGAACCAGCCAGTTTGGGTTTCGCAGTGATGGAGCGGCGCGCTCCTGGCTTTGCGTGCGGACTTGTTCAATTGTGAGCGGCTTCGGCATAGGACAGCTCTGGCATAGTTCTGAAAGACGTATCGGTCAGATGTATCCCAAATCCCGCAACCGCTGCTCGAGAATTTCTTTTTCCTGCTGATCCAGTTTCTTGGCATCGTCGCGAAGCAGCTCTCGCAGTACAAACTCGATGAGCGCTTCCACGCTCTTAAACTTGCCGAGGAATCGCTGTTCGGCCGCCGCGCATAGCTCTTCGGGCAAGTTGATCTGCCTCTCGCCGCTCACTTTGCCTCAACTCCGCTTCCCGCGATTCCACGAATGCGATCGCGGACAGCATGCAAGATCATTTTGTCGTCGCCGTCCAATCCAAACATTAACGCCAACCCACAGAAAGCGCCGTAGGAAACAACCAGGCTGATAAGAACGCCGAGCCATTGCGCGGATACCTGCTGCGTGGCGAGATGCTGCGCCCCAAGCTTGATCGCAAACGTGCTGCCGAGGGCCGCAAGGGCGGATGGAATTAAAAGCAGATACGTCCGATTGTAGGGCGTAAGACTCAATGAGGCCCGCACTTCACGCAGATACAAATAGTTGCTCAATGCGTTTGTCAGCGCTGCCGCTCCGGCAATTCCCACCATTCCGAATGGTTTCACCAAGGCCAAAGACGCCACAACCATGAACATCGCCATCAGGGCCTGCACACGGATCAGGCGTCCCTGATTGCCCGACATCAATAGTAGATAGCCAACAGGCCCAACGCTTGTATTAATCATCTGGCCGACCGTCCCCAGCATGAGTACCGCCCAGCCCGCGCCAAATGCGGGCCCAAACAGCAGCATGATCTGCTTGGAGTAAATCATGAACACGAAGGCCAATGGCAGCGTCAAGCCTGTTACCCATTTTGTAAGCGTCTGGAAAAGGCGGCCCAGCAGGACGTGTTCTCCGCGGGCGTACAGGTCGGCGATAGTCGGCGAAAAAATCTGGTTCACTGATTGCAGCAGCACCGGCACAAAAGCAACCAGCGTCGCCGCCACTGCGTAAACACCAACATTCCGCACGTTCGAATAAACGCCGAGCACAACCTTATCTACCTGGGACAAAATGAATTCCAGAAAACTTATTCCCAGGGCAGCGACTGAGAAATTGATGACATCTCTGCTCACAGTCGAAGAAGCGACCCGCGAATCGGCATGGCCCAACGAGGGCGTAAGTCTCCAGACAGCAGTGACCAGCAAGACCAGTACGATCGCACCGGCAACTACCTGCGAGTAAAGGTAGCCACGCAGCGCAAAACCAGCACTGAGCGCGACAATGCCGCCCAAATAGCAAAGCGGACTTCCGATGAAGTTGGTGAGCACCGTGCGCGTGGTGATCGCTTTGTAGCCGGCAAGCACGCGCCCGCAAAAATCCGTGAGTCCGCCCAGCACCAGCAAACCACCAAAAAGCGGCAGATACAGAGCGAGCGCCGGGGCATGATACACATGCGATGCAAACCACGGGCCGGCCAATACAAGCGCGACCGCAAGCGCGGCATTTGCAACCAGCACCAGCACCGAAATCCTGCGCAAAAGCAAATACAAGCGCTCGCTTTGACCGGCCGTCGAGTACTCCGCAACAAAGCGCGTCGCCGCCTGCGGCAGTCCCAGTCCATTCGCGATGCCCAGGAACCCGACCAGCGTCGCACCCAGCGCGTAGATGCCAAGTGCCTCCGCACCCAAAGCGCGCGCCACATAGATCTTGAACAGATACCCCGTGGCTGCTGTGAATATTGTTCCCGCGAGGAAAACTGTGGAGTGCCGGGAAATTGCTCCCACCTGACTTAGGAATTGCGCCTCATGGTTTATGGGCGAAGATAACGGCGGCGATTCAAGGGCTGTCTGGGGGCTGCTCAAAACGTGTTCCTGCGCTGCTCTGTAGGGTCTCGGTCGTGGATATTAACGCAGAGATTATCGCAGAGAGAGCGGCTGTGAAGAACAGAGAATTTGGGCGAGTTCCTCGGATGAAACGGGCTGCATAAGACGCTCTCGAACACCGCTCGGAGGCCCTGAGACCGCCGATCGCACCATCTCCGGAATAGCCGCCAACTCATCCGGGCGATCCAGCATTCGAGCAATCCCGAACCGCGCAAACTGCGCTGCATACCCGTAGTAAGCGTGACGCAGCCATCCACAAAGAAAAGCCGGTATTCCTGCAACCGCGCATTCGAAAGCCGTGGTCGATTCCACAGTGACCGCGCACCATGTTTTTTGCAGCATCTGTTGGGTGAGCGGCGCGGTGACCACACTAACGAGCTGACGGTCCTCCTTACTCAGCACGGCGCGCAGCATTCGGCGGCGCTGACGCACACTCTCAAAAGGATGCAGCTTGACTACTACTTTCTTGTGCGCCCGGCGGGCCGCCTCGCATAGCTGCGGCACCACCTCCCGATAAATCGCGGGAGTTCGCCAAAGATCCGTTTCGTACGGCTCAGTAAAAAACACAATCCACGGCGCATCGTCGCTCCACCGAGCGCGGACTTCCGCAGTCACCGATGGCGCTCCCATGCGAAGAGCACTGGCATCAACTCTGCAAGCGCGCGTCAGGTAATCCTGTTCCATCTCTCCCTTAACTACGTAGATGGAATACGCTGGGCTCTTAAAGGCCATGAAGGCGTCAAGCGCTCCATGGTGACCTGCAACCGCAGGAAGCCCACGCTGACGGGCGAGCAGAAGCGGGATCCGGGTAGCCGGATTTGTGTCGTCGGCAGACATACAACTAATGATGGCGCGCCGTTCAAACACCGCATTCCACGCATCGCGGATGGCGACGCCCCAACCCAGCCATCGTTTTGCCGCGCTGAGCACACCGAGTTGCACGGCCATTTCGAATTCCGGATGCGACTGCAGCGAGGCTTCCAACTCGTCCCACGCATTCTCCAATCCTCGGATCTTTTTCGCACCAGCCCGCGGCGAGGCAAAAGCGGCTAACGCTGCCGTCTCGACATTCGCCGGTTTCGGCAAAACCTCGCCCGTCTCGCGCGCCAGCACAAGCAAAAATTGTTGATCGGGCAAGAATTGGGCATAGCGAAATGCGGTTCGAGTGACGTTGGAATAAGCGCTTGGAAGAAGTACAACCGGGCCCGGCGATGGCTTCGCTGTCGCAGCAAATCGTCGCCGCCACAGGTATTGCGGATCATATTTGTCGTAAACAACTTGGCGCAGCTGGTGGAAATTCAAATTGGAGGCCGCCCTGCCGTAGCGGCTGATCGCGCGCCCCGCCCTCCGCACTGAATCGCTGCGCAGCGTCGTTAGCGGACATCGGAGTTGCCGGCCCAACGCTCCGGCGAGCTGCGACGGCCGGCTGACCGTCAGTTCATCGCACGTCCCAATCTTTTCAGCCACGCGCCGCACCAGTCGTAAGTCCTGCAACTGGGGCTGCACCAGTAACCCGATGACGTCCCACCAGTCGATGCCATAGCGATCCACCACCTGCCCCGCACCCGCACGCAGCAGGTCGCGCCAAATGACTAGATCCTCAATTTCGATAGCGAAGTCATAAAGCCCGAAAACTGGACAGCCGAATCTACTCTGCCATTCCTCATAAACAGATTTGGGATTTCTCCCAAGGTCGATCACTACATCCCACACGCCGCCAGGCAGTGAATGCAGCAAGTCGTCCTCGGGATGAAGCAAGAAGGCGCGCATGAATTTGGACTCGCAGGACTACCGCCCTAAATCAGGCGTTCGTACATCTCCAATAAACGAGGGAAGTTCTTGTCCCAGTCTGCCCTTTCGGCCACGATGCGCTGATTTCGCTCGGCGATTGCATTGCGCTCCGCGAAAGTAAGCTGGGCGGCTTCTAACATTTTGCCTGCAAGGGCATCGGACGAGCCGCCCTCAGCCAGCCACCCATTCTCAGGCTCCGTCACCCATTCGCGGTTGGACGGAATGTCCGTCACGATAACCGGCAACCCCGTGGCCATTGCCTCAAGTAACGAGACCGACGTGCCATCCGAGATTGCGCAGCTGACATACGCGTCCACCGCGCGAAACCACATCGGCAACATCGCTGATGGCTGGGGCTCCGGAAACGAAACAACTGCGCACAGGCCGCTCGCTTCTACAGAGTTTCTGAATTCTTGCGGCACATTTCCAATGACCACCAAACGCAGCCTTGAGTTCTCGAGGTGGGCTTTGCGAAACGCTTCGAGCAGCACGTCGGTCCGATACAGCGCATCGAAGGAACGCGTATAGATGAAAGTTGTCGTTCCCTCCTCACGCACAAAAAGCTCTTTAGGAGGCAACGGTCCGCTCGCCGAAAACATGCCCAGCTTAACTCCCCAGGGTAACTGCACAACCCGGCTATCGACAAACAACCGGTAACGGCTCGCCGCTTTACGCACCGTTTCGCAGTCGCAGAAAAACCCGTCCGCTTTCTGTAAAGCTATTTCCGTCGCCTGCATCCATGCCTCATCTCGCTCCGCGTGCAGCAGCAAATCTGATCCCCATGACATCAGCAGCGTGGGGTGGAAATCGGCGAGCGCAGCCAAATACCCCGCGCTCTGAATCGGGCCGGCATGCACCAAATCAGGTCGCACTTTATCCAGCACCACATGCATCTGCGGCAACAGTTTTTTGTATTCTTCAGGCCCCGCACTGCCATTCACGCGCTTTCCCCAGATAACGCCATGCACGCCTCCTGGAAATAGCGATTCGCAGGCCTCATTCCCGCCAAGATTCCACGCCCACACTTCATGTCCGGCGGCGGCCAGTTTTTCCAGAAATCTTCTGTTATGCACGGAACCGTTATCGGTCAGGTATAAGACCTTCACTCACCAACCTCGCCGACACCGACCTCGCGGATCATGGTCCACTTGATGCTTTCTCCCGCCTGCACATCACACGTCAGTTTTTTGCCCACCACCCGTGGCAGGTCAAATGGGAAAATCGCATCGCGTGGCGCAGGCCGCAGCGCCTCCAACATGTTCTCTTGAACAATGGCTCCCGCCGCCAACTTCCGAATTGCGCGCAGGCAGCGGCGCTGGACAACCACCGTATCGCATTCGTTTTCCGCTACGAATTTGTGCGGTGAACCGAGAGCCTGTTCCAGTTCCCGCGTCCGGTCTATCATTTCCCGCCATGACGAGGGCGTCATTGAAAACGGGTGGTCGGGGCCTTCTCTGCGATTGTCATCTGTAAAATGCTTCTCGATAACTCGCGCGCCCAACGCAACCGCTCCAAGCACAGTCGCGTGTCCGGGCGTGTGATCTGACAAACCTAAGACCACCTCAGGAAACATAACGCGATAGGTTTCCAATACCCGCAAGTGAATGTGCCGGAAGTTATCCGCGCTCGCCGTGTAGTTGGTGTTGCATTGCATGAGCACCAGTTGCGGGTTGATTGCCAGAATTTCCCGCACCGCTCGCCGCACATCTTCTATATCTGAGGCTCCGGTCGCCAGCAGAACAGGCTTCTGCTTGCTCGCAACTTTTCGCAGCATCTCCGGCCAGGTGATGTCACCCGACCCGATTTTGAAAAGACCTACAAACGGATCCAGCATGTCGACCGCTTCGAGATCATACGGAGCAGAAAAATAATCGATCCCACAAGCCGCGCACTCCTGCTTCAGCACGGGCGTCCATTCCCAAGGCAAGCTTGCGTCCTGGTAGACCTGGACCACGCTTTTCTCCCATTTCGATTGATGCGAGAGTTGCCCCCCGAGCCCCTGAAAACCGGCCTCGCTTACGATCTTTGACGCGCGGAAGTTCTGGAATTTTGCCGCGTTCGCACCTGCCTCCGCGCAAAGACGAATCAGCAGTTTGGCGCGCTCAAGGTCACCATCGTGATTCGCGGAGATGTCGCCCACAAAATAGGTGGGATATGCCAGGCCGACTGTCTTGCTTCCTAATCTCAGCGTCGTCATACCGATTTCTCGCCGCGCAAGTAGCTCTTGATCTGCTGCGGATAGCCCTGTTCACGCAGTTCCTTAAATGCGCGTAGGCCCGCATCCACGTCAGGCATGGCGTGCCCTAGCTCCAACTGAATCTTCTCCGTTTTGAGCGACGTGTCGCGCGGCCGCATGGCCTTCAGTTGTGCATCCTTCAGGCGTGCATCTTCCAGGCGGCACGGCGTCACCAACTCGGGATCAAACCCAAATGTAACGGCCACTCTTCGCGCGAATTCAAATTTGCTGATCCGCTCCGATCCCGTGACATGGTAAAGCCCGCTCATTTCGTGTTGCAACATGTCAAACAAAACCACCGCGAGATCGTTCACCAGCAGCGGAGAAAAAAACACGTCCGTGAATCCCGGAACGCTTGCGCCCTTTTCTAATCGTCCAAGCGCCCATTCGGCCAGGCTCTCTTTTTCCTGAGCGTTCCAGCCATAAATGTTCACCCGAACCACGATTGTCGAAGAAACGCCAGCCGAAGGATGGAAGCGCAACGTCTCACGCTCCCCAGCCAACTTCGACCGCGCATAAACATTTTGTGGAGCGGGCTCGTCAGTCTCAGCATATCCGCCCTTAACTCCGTCGAAAACCGAATCGGTCGAAATGTAAATCAGCCGCGCCTTGACTGAGGCTGCTATCTCGGCCAAATTCGCGGTTGCGCGAACATTAAGATTGTCCGTTTCTGCCGGATGATCTTCGCACCAATCCACATTCGTCGCTGCGGCACAATGGACAATTGCATCGGGTCGCAAATCCAGCAGCAGCTTTCGCGTGGATGCGTGGTCGGTTAGATCGAGGCTGACAATCTTAATTGCGGGATCGCGCAATACGTGTTGATGGCATAGCCCTACTGCGTCCAACCCGCGTTCCAGCGCCGATGTGAGCACACAAGCGCCCAGCAGCCCGCTCGCGCCGGTGACCGCGATCATCCGCGAACTCGAAATACTGGCTGAATCATCTCGCCTTCCAGATATTGCTCCGGGTGCGCGTCGCTCAACCACTTGGCCAGCGTCTTGCACACTTCCGCATACGTGGTGAGCGTCTGTTCGAGCGCGAGAAAGTCGTGGGCCGCCGTCATGTTGTGAGTCGCCAAAAGCAATACGCCGCGCTTCACACACTCCTGCGCAAACAAGCTGCGCAACAGAAAACTCTCCTTGCCATCATCGTCAAGAAACTTTATCAGCGACCAGCGCGGATATCCCAGACACTGAATTCGGCCGCCCAGCCCCGCCTCTTTTGCCAGAGCATTCAGCCCTTCCTGCAGAACTCGGCCATTGGCCTCCATGCGAGCTAGCGCTGGAGTTGTTTCAAGCAAATGCAGCACCTTCATAGCAGCGGCCATCGACGCCACTTCCCCGCCAAAAGTGAAACTGAAAAAAACATCTTCAAATTTCTTCATCACGTCCGCGCGCCCGGCAATGCAGGAGATCGGAAATCCATTGCCGATCGCCTTGCCAAAGCATGCCAGGTCCGGAGTGATTCCAAATTTCTTCTGTGCTCCGCCGAGTCCGAAATGGAAACCGCTGCAGATCTCGTCAAAAATCAGGAGCGCTCCATGCTTGTGGGCCGCCGCTTTCACGCCTTGCAAGAATCCCTCCGCTGGCGGCCAGAAGTTCACCGGCTCCATGATTACTGCGCCAAACTCGCCCGGATGTTCCGCAAGCAATTTTTCAAGTGAGCCGAGATCGTTATAAGTAAAAGGATGAGTCAGCGCGCGCACCGCGCCCGGCACACCCGCATTCCGCGTTGTGCTTCCGATATACCAATCCTGCCAGCCGTGATAGCCGCAACACGCGATTCGATCGCGCCCCGTATGCGCCCGTGCGGCGCGCACCGCCCCCGAGGTCGCATCCGATCCGTTCTTCCCGAAGCGCACCATCTCGGCGCATGGAATCAATTTCACCAGCCGCTCGGCCAGCTGTACTTCGAGTGGATGCGGCAACGAAAAACTATGCCCCTGGCCAATCTGCTCTGCGACCGCCGCATTCACCTCATCATGCGCGTACCCAAGAATATTCGGCAGCAGTCCCTGGATGTAATCGATATATTCGTTGCCATCCACGTCCCAAACGCGGCATCCCTTGCCCTTTTCAAGGAATATCGGCGCTACGCCGCGCACATGTTGGTTCGCGCCTTTGCTGAACGTCTGCGCCGATCCCGGAATCACCTTGGCGGCACGCTCGGCCCACGCTTTCGACCTCGCAAGCGGCAGCTGCGGCGCCCGCTCTCCCTTGGCTTCTGCGAACAGACTCTTGTAGTAGCCCTGGTTGGAGACGATGTCCGCATTCCTCTCTTCCAGCTCGGGATCTTTTTCCAGCAATTCAAAAATATCGTTCATTCCAAAATCCTCTCGGCCCCGCATGGCGCGGTATATGCTCGAAACAAATTCCAGATCGTTCGGTTGATCAACTGTCCAACGGCAACGCCTGTAGGCGTGCGCGCCATCATTCTCAACATTCGCCGTACGAAATTTTTCCGAGCGCATGTAAGGAGTCACGTGCTCGCGCTCTGACGTCTTCTTTGCCTCGCGCCACGCTTTCTCTAACGCAGCAAAAGAAAAGACCTCGGTGTCCAAGCCGTCCGGGTAACTTTGCACGATCGTGTTGGACGCATAATCGACGTCGCCAAGTTGAAACCGCCGCACTACGCGGTCAATTATCTCGGCGTCAATCAGCGGACAATCCGCGGTGATGCGCACAACCACGCCCGCTTCTTCCTCTCGCGCAACCGCATAATAGCGATCCAGCACATCGCTCTCACTGCCGCGGTAACACACAACTCCGGAATCGCCGCACACTTTCTCGATTGCATCATCGGCCGCATTCGTCGAGGTCGCCACCACTACGCGATCTACCAGCTTCGCTCGCTTCACTCGCTCGATCACATACCACAACATCGGCCGGCCTTCAATAGGCGCCAGACTCTTTCCCGGCAAGCGCGTTGAGCCCATCCGAGCCTGGATGATCGCAACGGTGGCCGCAACAGTTGGCCCTCGGCTGTCGGGGCTTGTCCACTCCAGGCTTTGCGCCCGCCGCTCCAGCGATGATTGCTTGGCCGCCTCAACGATTCGAATTACGTCCCGACCTTGTTCGAGATCGACCAGCGGCGGAGCACCGCTTGATTTTAGAAAGCTCGATTTTAAAAAGCTCGACTCCAAAAAGTGCCGCATCTCTGCGACGTACATGTCATTCGTTTCAAATTTGTAGGGAATGCTGCGCCACTCACCATCCACAGCAGCGAACCACGGTACTTCGCGAGTCGTGAAATCCCAGTTCGCAGTTCCCGTCTCGCCGATCACCTTGCAGTTTCGCGAGTACGCCCTCTGCACAAAATCCAGGTGAATCGACGCCCGCACGCGTTCGGCAAACGTCAGGTAAATCCATGCCGAATCCTCGACGTTCACATCGAGGTCGCTCAGCCGTTCAGCCCGGCACTCTACTTCTGTCGGCCGCCCCAGAAGCCAGCACACATAGTCCAGCTCATGCGAGCCGTCTAGAATAATTCCGCCGCCCAACTCTTTGCGCGATGTATAGCTCTCGCGGTAGTTCTGCCGCGGGCGCCAGTCCGGCAGATACTGTCCAAATTCCGCATTCACGCATAACACGCGGCCAATCTTTCCCGACTCAATCAGATCCTTCAAAATCCTCAGGCCGGGATGAAACCGCAGCATGTAGCCGACCTGCACGTTTCGGCGGGCCCGCTGCGCCGTCGCAATCAATTCCTCAATTCCAGCGAGTCGATCCGAAAGGGGCTTCTCAATAAAAACGTGCGCATCGGCACGAAGCGCGAGCAGCGCTTCCTCCACATGACAAACAGGCGGAGTGCAAATCAGTACGAAGTGAGGTTTGAATATTCTTAGCGCTTCGCGGTAGTCGCTGAAGCAAACATCGCTAGAACGAGCATCGGTAGAACGAGCATCATTAGAACAGGCAAAGCCGGCCTGTTCGCAGCACTCTTGCATCGCCTCGGAATTCGTGTCACAAAAGGCAAACTGCCGCACTCCGAGCGCTTTCAGATTCTTCGTGTGCCGCTGACCGATCGATCCGCACCCGACTATCAGTGCTCTGTACTCAGCCCACCCAACCGTTAGCCCTTCGGACGGCACGCTCATACCAAACAATTCATACCAAGCAACTCATAGCTAGCAAACACCGAGCAAAGGCGTCCGGCCTAAGCAGAGGCCGTGGCCATCCCCACCGTTCTCACTTCCGGCGCGACCAACTCTTCCAGTTCGCGGCGCGTCAGCCACTGCTCATTGTTGTCGCTCGAGTAGCGGAATCCCTCTGGCAGCGCCTTCGCGTTGGTCCAGTTCTCCGACTTCCACCACGGATGCAGCGGTTGAATCACATACATTTCTTCGGTGGCCAGCGCGTGCCTCGACTCATCTTCTGACACCAGCACTTCGTGCAGCTTTTCCCCCGGGCGGATTCCAATGTATTCCACTTCGCATCCGGGAGCGATCGTCTCAGCCAGATCCGCCAGGCGCATGCTCGGTATCTTGGGAACGAAAATCTCGCCGCCGTGCATCTGCTCGATGCAGCTGATCACGAACTTCACGCCTTGTTCGAGCGTCAGCCAGAACCGCGTCATCCGCGGATCGGTAATGGTGATTTTTCCGCAGCGCCGCTGCTCAAGAAAAATTGGAATCACGCTGCCCCGGCTGCCGACTACATTGCCGTAGCGCGCGCAACTAAACCGCGTATCCTGCGCACCCGCATACGCATTCGCCTGCACAAACACTTTTTCCGCGCACAGCTTCGTGGCGCCATACAAATTGATAGGATTCACCGCTTTGTCCGTGCTCAATGCAACAATTCGCCGCACGCCCAGATCGATGGCTGCATCGATCACGTTCCGACCGCCCATGATGTTGGTCTGGATCGCTTCGAACGGGTTGTATTCGCAGGCCGGAACCTGTTTGAGCGCCGCCGCGTGCACCACCACGGTGATTCCCGCGAACGCACGCCTCAGCCGTTCCAGGTCGCGCACATCTCCAATAAAGTAGCGCAAGCTTTCATGATCGAAACCAGCCACTCTCATCTCATGCTGCTTGAGTTCATCGCGGCTGAAGACCACAAGCCGCTGCGGATGGTATTCCCGCAGCATGATCTCGACAAACTTCCTGCCAAACGAACCGGTCCCGCCGGTAACAAGTATCGATTGCTGCGCCCAATCTAGCATCTGGATTTTCGTTTCGTCCCGTAGTATCGCAAAGGAGAGTATAGCCGAGGCGCGCGCCCTAGGTGACTGCCAAGATAGGAAGGCGGTTCACGAAATGGCAACAGCTAGCGCGACAATATTTCATCGACGCTCCGTCGCCCAATGCTAGAATCAGGCGAATTCTACACAAGTGTAAGTTGCGCTGACGCAAGTTACGCCTCGTGCGCAGCTAAGGATATTCGATGTCACTCGGCCCTTTGGTTCCTCGCAACCACGATGACTTGGCCCGCCCCCGCACCGACGATGCGACTGGCCTGTTCCAACCCTTGGGTTCGGCTCTCTTCAACGTGCTGCCGCCACAGGAGTCGAGCCTGCGCGAATACCTGCGCGTCCTTATCAAACGCAAGTGGCTGGTCATCTCCTGCATCGTTGGCATTTTTGTAGTTGTCGCCATCGCCAGCCTTCGCGAGACTCCCATCTATGAAGCCGTAGGGAAAATCGCCATCAACAAGGCTGATTCCAACCTGATCACTTTCAAGGATTCCGTGCCCGTCGTCGACTACTACGATCAAAGCGATCTGGACACCGAAACCCGCATCATTCAGAGCGATTTGCTTTCCCTTCAGGTCATCCGTCAACTCAATCTCGATAAGCGCCCGGAGTTCGGCGGCCATCCCGAGGAGAAGCCGGCCAACCTCGCAGCCGATCCGTTGCAGACTGATTCAGCCCGCACCACCGCGGTGCTCGGAGCCTTTACCGGCAATCTTCGAGTCTTATTGGAACCCAATACCCGCATCATCGAGATTCACTACACCAGCACCGACCCCCAACTGGCAGCCACCATCGTCAACACGCTGACCGCCACCTATGTAGAACAGAATTTCAAAACCAAGTTTGAGTCCACCATGCAGGCCTCAGACTGGCTTTCCAAGCAGCTCGTCGATCTGCAGATGAAGGTCGAAACCTCGCAGGAAAAGCTGGTGCGTTATCAGAAAGAACACGAGATCATCGGAGCCGACGAAAAGCAGAACATCACCACCGAAAAGCTCGATGCTCTCAACCGCGAATTGACTGAAGCCGAATCCGACCGGATGCAGAAGGAAGCCATCTATCGTCAAACTCAGTCCACCGATCCCGACGTCGTCGCCTCGGCCATCATGGCCAATCTGTCGGGCTCCAACAGCCAGGGCTCGCGCCTGCTCGATACGCTCCGCGAACAGCAAGCCTCTGTCAAAATTCAGGCCGCCGAACTCAGCACCCAGTTTGGCCCCTCCTATCCTAAGGTCGCTCAGCTCAATAATCAGCTCAAGGAAGTCGAACGCCAGTTGCAAACCGAAACCAACAAAGCCGTCGATCACCTCCGCGGTCAATACCTTGCGGCTTTGCAGCGTGAAAATCTTTTGCAAGCCTCCTTTGAGAAGCAAAAGCAGGAAGCCAACAAACTCAACGAAAGTGGAATTGAGTACAGTTTGCTCAAGCGCGATGTGGACTCCAACCGCACGCTCTATGAAGGACTGCTGGAAAAGCTGAAGGAAGCCGGAGTCACCGCCGGCCTTCGTTCCAACAACTTCCGCATCCTCAGCGCAGCGCGCGCTCCCAGCGCCCCCGTAGAGCCCAACATTCCCCGCAATCTCACCTTCGCCCTCATGCTCGGAGTGGTCTCCGGCGTAGGCCTGGCCTTCCTGCTCGAGAATATGGACAACACGGTCCGCACGCCCGAGCAGGCGCAGCTTGTCTCTGGCTTGCCTTCTCTTGGCATGATTCCCTTGGGTTCAAAGTCGGCCACGCGCGGAATCGCCGCCAAGCGATTGGTGCTCGCCTCATCCAAGGAAGCCGTTGAAACCGTCAGTCAAGGCCGTCCGCAGTCCCAGATGGCGGAATCCTACCGCGCCCTGCGCACATCGCTTCTTCTTTCCAATCTCGGAGCGCCGCCCAAAGTCATCATGGTGACCAGCGCTCGCCCGCAGGAGGGCAAGACCACCACCAGCATTAACACCGCCATTGTTCTTGCGCAAAAGGGTGTGCGCGTTCTTCTCGTCGATGCCGACTTGCGCCGCCCCAGCGTCCACAAAACTCTGGGCATGGGCCCTCGCAGCGGTCTCAGCAATGTGCTCACGGGCAGCGCCACTCTGGAGCAGGCCATCACTCCATCTCCGGTGTTGCCGAATCTTTTTATCTTGCCTGCCGGCACGCCGCCTCCTAACCCGGCTGAGTTGCTTGCCTCTGCCAACATGCGCGACCTGCTCGTCGAGTTGCGCGAGCAATTCGATCACGTTGTCTTGGACACGCCGCCCACACTTTCAGTCACTGACGCAGTCGTGCTTTCGCCCCGCGCCGATGCCACGATTCTCGTCATCCGCTCCGGGCACACAACCAAGCAGGCCCTGCGCCGCTCCCGCGACATTCTGACGCAGGTCAACGCTCACGTTGCCGGAGTGCTTCTCAACGCCGTCGACCTGGCCTCGCCCGACTACTACTATCACTACGAGTACCAGGGCAAATACACGGAGTACTACAACGAAGGCGCGCGCGGATCCAAAAATGACGGCTCTGGCACTGATCTGCCTGGCACTGATCTGGCTGGCAATGATCTGACTCGTAACGATCTGCCTAATAATGATTTGCCCGGTAACGATCTGCCTGGTAATGATCTGACTAATAAAGAGCGCGGATCCAGAGCGGCTTCCGGCGGATTTTGAGCGCAGAGTTGGGACCGAGTTAAGACAACGTTAAGACGCTGGATTTAGGCGCAAGTTTGGGGCAAACAAATTTTTGGGCGCGACTTTCTGAAAAACGACTTCTCATTTTGTTTTTGATAGCCAATGCCAATAGAAGACAGGACGGGAACCACACGCTCTGACACGCTCGGGCCTGTTGAGTCTCACTCCACTACCGTGGCGATTCTTCTCTCCCACCAGCAGCGCTGGTTTTTCGCCACTGGCTTGGTTTTTCTCACTCTCATTTATTTGCTTGCCTCGGGCAAAGAATTTGCCGCCAGCTTGCTCGCTTCGCATTCCGACTTGGCTCAACTCCAGCGCGCCGTGCAGCTTTCGCCCGGCGACGCCGATTATCGTCACCGCCTTGGTGCGTATCTTGTCTTCGATGCCGGAGATCCCCCAGCTTCCCTCGCCAGCTATCGTTCTGCCGTGGCGCTCAATCCCTACAATGCCGGCTACTGGCTCGACCTCGCCGCCGCCTGCCAGGTCACCGACGATCTCTCCTGTCAACGCAACGCGCTGGATCGGGCAGTCGCAGCCGAACCCACCGCGCCGGGTATTGCGTGGCAGGCAGCCAATTTCTTTTTGGTCGATGGCCAGCTTGACCGTGCGCTGCGCGAGTTCCGGGTCGTCATCGAAAATGACAACACGCTTTCCGGTCCCGCGCTTGACGCGGCCTGGCGCGTCCGCCCCGATGCGGATGCCCTTCTGCGCGACGTGGTTCCACCTCAACCCGATTCGCTGATTGCCTTTCTCTCGCTGCTCATGACGAAGCAGCAAACCGATGGCGCTATCAAGGCTTGGGAACGGCTCTGCCAGCTTCATGTGAAATTCGATAATTCGCGCCTCTACGAGTACGTGACCTACCTCGTCAAAGCCCATCGCCCGGATGCCGCGCTCTCAGCCTGGGAGCAAGCCGCCCCCAGCCTCGGTCTCTCCGGCTACCTGCCCGGCGATGACAACCTGATCGTCAACGGCGACTTCAGCCTCGACATTTTGAATGGCGGCCTTGACTGGACTTATGTCAATCGCACCGGCGTTCACCCGGTGCTCGACTCCAGCGATTTCCGCGAAGGCCATCGTTCGCTTTCCATTGCATTCGAAGGCGCCGGCATCAGCGATTCCGGCATTCAGCAACTCATTCCCGTACATGGCGGCACCACTTACGATTTCTCCGCCTACTACAAGTCTGGCGATTTCGAAGGAGCCGGCGGCCCGCAAATCGTTCTGCATGACGCGTACACCAATGCTGCGCTCTATACCAGCGATCCGCTCACCGATGCCGACTTCTGGAAAAATCTAAGCGCCTCGGTGAAAGTGCCCGAGTCCACAACTCTTCTGCGGCTCGCCATCGAGCGCGTTCCTGCCGGCAGCCCGATCCGCGGCAAGCTCTGGCTCGACGATTTCCAGCTTTCGCCGCGCACTTCCAACAACACGAGGAACAGCCATTGAGTTCTGCGCTTGCCATTCCGCCAGAGCCGGTGCCTGTCGTTGTTGCCGCCAAGTCGCGCATCAACAATTCTCTTTTGCTCGTCTGCGCCGGAGCCGTTGTCCTCATCGCGCCTCTCTTATTCGGAGCCGTTGAACCCTGGTCCGTCTTCGCCCTCGAAGCTTCCTCCGCGCTCATCTTCGTCGCGTGGGGTCTTCACCAGTTCTTCAACCAGAAGCTCGAAGTTACCCGGAACCCAATCTATTGGCCCATGGCGGCATTTCTTGCCCTCATCATTTTTCAGTGGATCACGGGAGCAACCGCCTACCGCAAAGTCACCTACACTCAATTTCTGCTTTATTGCGCGTATGCCATGGTGGCCTTTGTCGTCACGCAATGCCTGCGCCGGACGTCGCAATTTGATTGGGTAGTCAAGGCAGTCACGATTTACGGTTTCTCGCTCGCCGCATTCGCCATCCTGCAAGGCATTTTCCCTAACGGCAAACTCTACTGGCTGTTCACATCCCAGGCCGGCGGCGCAATCTACGGCCCCTACGTCAATCACAACCACTATGCCGGGCTGATGGAAATGCTTACGCCATTTCCATTAGTGCTCACCGCCACGCGCTTCAGCCGCGGCGGCAAAAAAGTTCTTTTCATGCTGATTGCCGCCGTCATGGCGGGCAGCATCTTCCTCTCCGGCTCCCGCGGAGGCATGTTGGCGCTCGCAGTCCAGGTCATCGTTCTTGTGATGCTGATGCTGCGCGCGCAAAAAGGCAATTGGCGTCAGGCCGCGTTCCTCGCTGCCTTCCTGCTCGTAGCCATCGGCCTGCTGGTCTGGATCGGCGGCAATGAAGTCACGCATCGCCTTGCCACCATTCATTCTGAAACCCAAACCGAAATCGCCGGAGGCACTCGCCTCACCATCGATCGCGATTGCATTCGTATGTTTCTCGCGCGCCCGTTCCTCGGCTGGGGTCTCGGCACTTTCCCAACCGTCTATCCCGGATTCCGCAGCTTTTACACCACGTTCTTCATCAACCAGGCACATAACGATTACCTGCAACTGCTGGTCGAAACCGGTCTCGCCGGATTTGCCATCGCCGCCTGGTTCCTCGTCGTCATGTTTCGCCGTGCCGCCGCCAAGCTACCAAACTGGACCGATACCGCCACCGGCACCTTAACCGTCATCGCCATCCTCGGATGTGTTGGCATCCTCGTGCACAGCTTCCTCGACTTCAACCTGCAGATCCCCGCCAACGCCGCGCTCTTCTATATCCTCTGTGCCCTGGCCGCGTCGCCGCCCTTGCAGGACTCTCGCCGCCGCCGCGTGCTTCGCCGGCACTCCACGCCGCTCACCCCGCTCCCGCCGCATCAATGACCACGCTCCTTCTTCCTGATTTCAGCCGTTTTCGCCTCACATCACGGGTGCATTCCCGACTTTAACCGGCGGGGGGTATCCAATTGCTACAGTATTACTTAGGTAACAAACCCTTCTTTTCATGCCATTGTCCGTGATATAACGCCCCTAGTTGCTTATTTACGTTCCCAGTTGAGTATTCACCGTTTCGCGGGATGTTCGGGTTTTTTCTCAGCGGAAACAGGAGGCATCGTGGTTGAAGCGCGTACTGGCAAAAGATTTCCACTGCATCTGCCGATCAAAATTCACAAAGAGGATTCCGCCGCTGAAGCCAGCGGGGTCACTGGCGACTTGAGCGCAGCCGGCGTCTACATTAAGGCTGACGCTTCGCTCGACGTGGGCTCGCCGGTGGAATTCGAGATTGCTCTGCCGCCCGAGGTAACGGGCAGCCCGGAGAATGTTGTGATTCAGTGTCGCGGTCGCGTCATTCGCACCGACGAACCTTGTCCAGGCTCGGCCTCCGACGAAAGTCGTGGCGTCGCCTGCGTAATTGATTCCTACGAATTCGTTCGCAACTCGTAACGGGAGCACGATCAATGTTGAAACTTATTTTGGCCGACAATCAGGCGATTTTCCGGGCGGGTATCGCAAAAGTGCTCGCCGTTGAAGACGAAATGCGCATCGTGGCTCAGGCCCAAACCGCCGAGCAGATGTTCATGGCGCTCGACAAGTTCCGCGCTGCCGTGCTGGTAATTGCCGGCGGCTTCCACTCCGACTTCCCCGCGGTTCTTTCAGCGGCGAACAAGAATAAAACCCGCGTTGTCGTTCTCGCCGATACCGGCGAGAGCGCGCAGCGTTATATGGCAACTGGCGCCCATGGCGTCGTGTACCGCAATGTGACCAGTCCGGCGCTTGTCGACTGTGTGCGCAAAGTGGCCCGCGGCGAAACCTGGATTCAGGACATGGCCGTGCCCAGCGAGTTGACCGAGAACGATATGGTCGGACTGCGCGTCCGCGACCGCCTCACGGCCAAGGAACTGCGCATCGTCGCCCTCATCGTTCAGGGATACAAGAACAAGGAAATTGCCACGCAGCTTGGCACCACGGAGCAGGTGATCAAAAACTACCTGCGCAACGTCTATGACAAGATTGGCGTGTCCGACAGGCTCGAACTGGCGCTGTTCACCATCCACCACCGCATTCTGAACGAAGCGGCGGCGGCCACGGCAGCAGCGGCGACGCCGCCTGCGGCTGCGCAGAGCGCGGGCGTTAGCAACTAGCCTTCGCAAAAGCTTTTTTGCGCTCAGCAAGCTTGCAATAACAAAGGCCGCCTGCGGGTGGCCTTTTTGTTATGATACCGCCCGTCCGGAAATATGAAACTCCTCCTAAGCCGCGACATCGACTGCGTAGACAATCTTCGGGGTCTGTACCTGCGTGCGTTCCGCGAGGCCGAGGAAATCTACATCGCGTCTGCCTATTTAACCGACTGGAACCATCGCGACAAACTTAGCTCACACTGCAAGCGTGTCGTTTTCATCGCCGGGACTGATTTCGGGCTGACCAGGAAGGCCGCATTGCGCGGCGTTCTGCGCTGGATGCCAAGGAAAGACGGCTTCACCTTCAGCGCCGTTAGCGAGAGGGGATTTCACCCGAAGATCGTCGCGTGGAAAACACGCCTTGGGCGATCTTACTGTGTAGTTGGGTCGTCTAACTTGTCGCGAGCAGCATTTTCCGGGAACCGTGAAGCAAACGTCTTCTCTTCGATCTCTGCCGGAGATTACCGGCGAATTCGTGATTGGATTGAGGACGTTGCGACGGTCCCCGTCACACCGGAATGGATAGAGCACCATTATGAGGAGGCTAAACGCGCTGTAGGAGGCAAGCCTCCCAGCACTCCCATCGTCCACTTTCGGTTCGTGCCCAACGGCCCGCGTTGCATTGCCTCGGTGATGAAGAGAAGGAGAGAATGGGTGGCTTTCGCAAGTGCGCGTGAGCGCCTACGGAAGGAGATGGCACGTTGTGCTGAGCGACAAAGCACCGACGGCGATCAGGATTTCTGGCGTTTTTTTTGGCCCGAGTCTAAGAAATGGCGCTTTCAACGCGGAACAGTCATCGCAATCGCGGCCAAGAACGCGAAATGGAGAGAGTTTTGCGCTGCGGTTCTCAGAATACTCGATGCTTCGACGGAATCCGCCGGTAGGGATCGCGTCGTCAAAGAAGAGATCGATCTCCTCTCGCGGGGAAAAAATCCCCTCCGCCGTGCGTGGCTGACTGAGATGCTTTGCCATTATTTTCCGCAACTCTATCCGGTCGATAACGAACCCGTGCGGAAATGGCTGTCTCGAAACAAATACCCCTCACGTCGCAGAATCAGCGAGGGACGCTATTACGTCGAGCTCGCACAAAAGCTGCGCGAAGTCATTAAAGAACACCATCCCGCCGGGGCTAGGAACCTCGCCGAGCTTGATGCGGCCATCCGGCACTCTGTTTAGATCATCGCCCCTGCTCTAGAGATCTAGATCTTATTCCTTGGGCCAGGGCTGATCGTCCGTCGTTCCTTTACTTGATCTTCTCGCCCACGCTCTTCCCTTGCGTGAACAGATACAGATAATCCGGGCCTCTCGCCTTCGAATCCGTGCCCGACATATTGAAGCCACCAAACGGGTGCGCGCCCACCATCGCCCCGGTGCATTCGCTCTTGAAACCGCAATGCCCCTTCTCCGTAATTCGCTTGACTTATGAATCCGTAATTGTAGAATGCTCGCCGTTAGACAAGCGTAAATAAGGAGCGAACTCATGACCCAGCCCGGGATCGCAGTCCAGTCGTCGGTGAAAACCAAGCCCGCGAACGCTTCACGAGCATGGGGTTGCCTTTTGTTGATCGTCGCCGCGCTGAATCTCATTTGCTGTGGCGGCGAGCAACCTAACAAACCTGCCGAAACAGGCAAGGCCGCGGCCCAGGGCACCCATCATACAATTGGCGTCCATATCGCGAAGAATGCAACAAGCACCTGTGCAGTGCTGCCAGCAGAAAAGATAATAATGCAGAGGGCAGGAACGAAGATCGTCTGGAGGGCGAACGATGGTCAGCCATACACAATCACCTTCAAGCCAACGCCGCACAATAACAACATCCCATCTCCGATCACCGTTCCCGGCGGCCAAGCGGGCACATGGCAAAAGAGCCCGCCCTGGGACACAAGTCAATTTCCAGACTCCTGCGACGGGCAATACCCGAACACTGAAATTCAGCACTGCGAATTTCCCTACACGATCTCAATTGGGGGTAAAGACTGCGGCGACCCGGCCGTCCACATTGTCCCCGATGGCACCCCTATCGATTAGCTAACCGGTAGCAGCGTCTGGAAGCGTCCGTCCCTCCGTAGGTGGTCGAAATCCGGAGTATCTCGGACCTGCGTCCGTGAGCACCCGGCTTCGACTGCACGGCGCAGGAACGTCAGCGTGTTTTCCGTATCGCCAAAGTGGTTATAGAGAATCGCGGCGCGGAACAATACGTCGGCGTCGGTCGGCGCAATCGCCAGCGCGCTCGCCAAGTGCTCTCGCGCCTGCTTTTCCTGGCCGAGCATGGCATAGTAATCCGCCGTCAAAGCCAGCATCGAAGCGTCCTTCCCATTCACTTCCAATCGGGCAGAGGCCAAGCCGGTGGCTTTGCGGTAAGCGCCTAGCGCCTCCGCGCGCCTCGATGGGATCTGGTATAAGGCGTCTCCCAGATTTCCCCAGTTCATCCAGTCTTTGTCGTCAATCTTGAGCGCTTTCTGAAGAGTTTCCGCGCTATCCGCAAATCGCCGCAAATAAAAATATGCGGCGCCAAGGTTTCCATATGCGAGGTAAGTGGGCCGCAATGCGATCGACTTATTCAACGCATCCACTGCATCTGTATATCGCCCCTGCAACAATTCAATTCCGCCGAGGTTCGAATACCCATTAAAGTTCTCCGGGGCCAACGCAATTGCCTTGCGAAACATCGACGCTGCCTCATCATAGCGAGCCAGACTCCAGTAGAAATTGCCTAACGCACTGTACCCGCCATAATAGTTGGGCCGCAACGCTATTGCTTTGCGATAAGCTTCTTCTGCCCCGCCGATATTTCCAGTTTTCTGATAGACCTGCGCCAGCAAGCGCAGTGCCTCGTCATTGTTGTGATCAAGTTCAAACGAACGCTGTAGCTCGCGGGCAGCATCTTCATAGCGTCCCTTGGAGAAGTAAACATTGCCCAGGCAGGTGCGGCCCTCAGCCAATTGCGGAGTGATCGCCAGCGCGCGCTCACATTCGGCTTGACCTTTGTCCAGCCACTCCTTGGGCCGGTTTTGCCATTTGAAACCTGCTGTATATGCCAACCCCATCGCCGCATGCGCCGGCGCATAATTGGCATCCACCTTCACCGCGCCCTCGAACTGCTCGATTGCACGCTCGAGATTGTCTGGGGTCTTGTAATCCTCCAGATACCCGCGTCCTCGCAAGTAAAGCTCATACGCGGCAGGCTGTGTGTCGGCGCGTACCTCCGGTGGTCTGCGCTGTTGTTGTCCCACCACGCCCTGCAGCATCTCCGTTACTTCGTCCACCAGCGAGTCCTCCAACTGAAACGGATTGCTCGATGACCCCGTCACTGTCCGTGCCGCCAGTTGCAGGTGCGTCTTCGAATTCACCAGACTGCATGTGATCCGTATCAGTTCTCCAGACTGCTGCAAACTCCCTTCCAACACCAGGTCGGTGCCAAACTCGCGCCGCGCTTGCTCGGAGGTTTTCACCCCTTGCGCGGCCAACTCCCGTGTTGAGACCAGTTGCAAACCGCCTCTGTCGCTCGCCTGCACCAGTTTGGCAGTCACGGTCTCGCTCAGGCCGCGGCCCAGTGCATTCGTCGCCGCGTCATTGGCCACCGATTCAAATGGAAGAACTGCCATCACGGGCTGCCCAAATGCTTGAGGCTTCTCTCGATATCTGCCTGTGTATTGCAGCCTCCAAATCCCCGCAACGGCAAATAGAATCGCCAGCAAAGCCGCAGTCCACCACCACCGTCGCTGGGTCTGCCGCTTCGCATAGACCGGCATCGCTCCCGTCGCCAGACTGTTGAGATCGATCCTCAGATCGCCTGCCGATTGGTAGCGCTCAGCCGGGTCTTTTCGCAGCGCGCGCAGGATTACCTGCTCCAACCCCTCCCCAATTTTAGGATTCGGCGTTCGCGGCGAAGGAGGGTTCTCGTTCAGGATGGCCGCAATCAATGGCGGCCCGTTTAGATCGCCGTACGGAGGCTGCCCCGTACTCATCTCGTAAAGAACCGCTCCCGCCGACCAGATGTCGTCGCTCACATTCGGCTTGTTTCCCTTTACCTGCTCGGGAGACATGTAGGGCAGCGTTCCTGCCTTATCGTAGGTTTCCGTTAGTGCCAGGCTGGCCGTCGCCTCGCGCTCGGTCTGTAGCAAAAAGGCCAAGCCAAAATCCAGGATCTTCAGCCGTCCATCCGGCGTGATCCGCAAATTGCCAGGCTTCAAATCGCGATGGATGACGCCTTGGCGGTGCGCGTTCTCCAGGCCCGATGCCAGTTGCTTGCCAAGATCGACGACCTCGTTCTCGGGCAGTCGCCGTCCCGCGATCTTGGCATTGAGCGTGATCCCCGGGACGTATTCGGTGATCAGGTAATCGACGCCCTGGTCGCGCCCAAAGTCGAAAGCCATCGCGACGTTCGGGTCGGTAATGCGCGCCAGGTTCAACGCTTCGCGGTGAAATTGACGGCGCGACAGATCGCCCAGCAGCTGCAACTGGGGCAAAATCTTCAGAGCTACGTCGCGGTGGAGTTGCTCGTCACGCGCCCGGAACACGATTCCCATGCCGCCCGAGCCCACATGTTCGACAATGCGGTAGTGGCCCAGCACCTGGCCTATCGCTGGCGTGTTCTCCATATTTCACCGGAGGAATGCTGCTGGTTATCAGGCTTGGATACTAGGCTGGCTCCCGTGCTTAGGTCAACCCGCAGACAAATGAACGCCATCCAACGACGGACATAGCTTATGTCCAAATAATGCACGCACCAACATACTCGGATCGCGATCCGAGGGTTCGCACCCAACAGCTTTTCACTTGGTTTATTTGGATAGGAAAATAGATAGGACAATAACGGGGCGGTTACACCTTACCGCCCCGGATACGGCGTGACCTTACTTAATCTTTTCGCCCACGCTCTTTCCCTGCGTGAACAGATACAAATAATCCGGGCCTCCCGCCTTCGAGTCCGTGCCCGACATATTGAAGCCGCCAAACGGGTGCGCGCCCACCATCGCCCCCGTGCACTTGCGGTTCAAATAAAGGTTGCCCACATGGAATTCGCGCACCGCACGGTCCAGCTTTTCCCGAGAGCTTGAATAAATAGCGCCCGTCAGCCCGAACTCCGTGTCATTCGCAATCTCGAGCGCATGGTCGAAATTCCGCGACTTGATCACCGCCAACACCGGCCCAAAAATCTCTTCCTGTTCCAGCGTCGACTTCGGTTTGATATCGGCGATCACCGTCGGCTGCACAAAATATCCTTCACCCGCCTCGGTCGCTCGCGCTCCGCCCGTAATCAGCCGTCCATCCTTTTTGCCGATCTCGATATACCGCAGAATGTCTTTCATCGAGCCTTCGTTAATCACCGCCGCCATCCCCGGGTTCGTCTCCGGATCGCCCACAGTAATCCGCTCCACACGCGCTTTCAGCTTCTCCAGAAATTTATCGTAGATGCGCTCATCAATAATCGCCCGCGAGCACGCCGAACACTTCTGCCCCTGAAAGCCGAACGCCGCCGATGCCACGCCTTCCACGGCCGAATCAATATCCGCGTCGGCATCGACGATGACCGCATCCTTCCCGCCCATCTCGAGCACCGTGCGCTTAATCCAAATCTGCCCCGGCTTCTGGTCCGCGGCTGACTTATTAATGTGCAGCCCAACTTCGCGCGAGCCCGTGAACGCAATGTAGCGAACCTTCGGATGCGCCACCAGCGCATCGCCAAAACTCGCCCCGCCGCCGGGGCAAAAATTCACCACGCCTTCCGGCATGCCGCACTCTTCCAGCAGCTCCACGAACTTCGCCGCAATCGTTGGCGAGTCGCTCGATGGCTTCAGCACCACCGTGTTCCCCGTCACAATCGATGCCACCGTCATGCCCGCCATAATGGCGCAGGCAAAATTCCACGGCGGAATCACCGCGCCCACACCTAGCGGAATGTAGGTCAGCGTGTCGCGCTCGCCCGGCAACTGAATCGGCGCTTCAACCTTCGCCAGCCGCAACGCTTCGCGCGCATAGAACTCGCAGAAATCAATCGCTTCGGAGATGTCCCCATCCGCTTCCGCCCAGTTTTTCGAAACTTCGAAAATCAGCCACGCCATGAACTCCATTTTGCGTTCGCGCATCAAGTCAGCCGTTCGGAACAGCAATGACGCACGCTCTTCCACCGGCGTAAATTTCCAGGTCGCAAACGCCTTCAACGCCGCATCCACGGCGGGTTCCACATGCTCTTTTCCCGCCTTCTGGTGTACTCCCACTACCTGCGAAGGCTTCGCCGGATTCAGCGAGCGGATTTTCTCCGCCGTCTTGATTCGCTTCCCGCCAATCACCAGGTCATACTCGTGACCGAGTTGCCCGCGGACTTTATCCAGCGCCGCGCGCATCTTGCGAACATTCTCTTCGCGCGTGAAATCGATAAACGTTTCATTCTTGAACGGCGTCTCGTGCAGCCGAGTTTGCATGCGAGGTGGTGCTTCCATCGTTGCCATAAAATTCCTTTCTTAAGAGAGCGTTAGAAGTATTGCCCTTCTTGTGTAGCCTGAACCTATTTCCCTGACATCCTGAGCGACGCCGGAGCGGATGCGACGGCAAGCCGAAGGATCCCTACCCAACCCCACGCCCCCATATTGATGCGCGTTGGCTGCAGAAGTAACAAAATCGCCCAAGACGGGCGTCTAGCAGAGGTCTGCAAAGTGTTATTTTACACCTGCCGCGAACTGGTGCTCCATCGTAGGCGCATTTTGCGGAGGGTGGGAAATCGCGAAGGGCCGGGCCACCCGTCGAGCTGAAGAGTTTTCGAGAACAGGCGATAGCGCTCATCCAGAGGTATTGAGCGCTATCGGCGATTTATCGCCAATTGAGTAATTGTTTTCGTATTGCCAATTGTCGACCGCCAGCGCGCGAGAAGCACGTTTCTGGAAATGCCTCTATTGGACTGTTTGCGACACCGATCCGGAGGCGGCGCTATAGTCCGCGCTTCCCGCGTAGGTTGCCGTGACAGTATCGGTCCCGGCCGGCAAGGCTCTGGTTGAAAAGGTCGCCGTCCCCGGCGCGATGATGGTGGCCGTCCCCAGCTGAGAGCCGCCGTAGCTGAAAGTTACCCTCTGGCCTTTCGGCAGACTGCCATTGCTGTTTACATGTGCCGTTAGCTTGACAGCCTGGTTCAAGTTCGAGGGATTTGGCGTTGAGGCAAGCGTGAGCGAAACCTGCGCCTGAACAACTTCTTGCGTCAGCGACGCCACACTGCCGCCGTTGGCGGAGTCGCCGTTATATTCGGCGGTCAGGAAATCGGATCCCAGCGGCAACTTGGCCGTCGAAAACGTGGCCACGCCACCACTTAAATTCACAGTCGCAAGCAACTTCTTTCCGTTCCGGAAGGTTACGGTTCCGGTCGGCGTGCCGCCGCCCTGCGAGGTTACCTTAGCCTTAAAGGTTACAGACTGGCCATAGTTTGCCGGATTCGTACCCGAGCTGAGCGTTGTGTCGGTGACGGACTTGGTTAAGCCGAAAATCTTCAGCACCTTATAGCTGCCGACGAACACTTCCCCGTTCGCAACCACGGGCACGAGATTGGAGTTCCCGGTCGGATACTTCCAGGTGCCGGCCGATTCGTTGTACATCGGGTGCAAGGTCGAGCCGGAATCGGGATTAAACGCGAAGAGATGGACATTGCCGGTAGCGGACGAGCCGGATCTGGACAAGGCCCAAATTATGGCGTTGCTAGTCGTCCCGTTGGAGGAGATGCTGGTGAAGAACCCGCCGCCGTTGCTGCCATTGGGCACATTAGTCGACTGTGACACCTGGTTGAGCGACGGCGAGGGCGACGTCAGCACCTGGTAAACCTGCACGTTGGTTCCTCCACTGCTCACCACTCGCGGAATCGAGTCGCTGGGGTCAACATAATAGGATGGCCCGCACCAGCATCCGCCGATATAATAAGTCCCCAGAACGTTGTTGCTGCTGCTTGAGTACCCTCCGAGACTGTCTTCGTTCATGAAAAACATATTGCCTTCCTTACCGGCAGCGACGGCGAGGTGAGGAGTGGAACCGGGCTGATCGGGAAGCACCATGACTCCGCCCGAGCCGAAGTCCACGTCTCCTTGATCGAGCGATGACCAGTCGGAAGGCGTGAAAAGATCGAGCACTGTCGATAAGTCGGGGCTGACCTTGATGACGCTCTCCTGAATATTGTTTACGCCGTCATAGGTGGTTCCGGAGTAGTCGGAATTGCCGGTCACGAGGACGACATTCCCCGAATCGTCGGCGGCAAGCCCATAGCCGGACATCCAGATGGAAGACAGGAAAAAATCGTTCGGCGAGGTGGCCTTAATATCGAACAAGTCGTTGGCCGCCAGGGGCACGAGTGTGCCCGTCGCCCAGCCGAGCAGCCATCCACGAGAGAAGTTGGCAGCGCTGTCGCAGTAGCTGCCAAAGCCGGCGTATACGTTGCCATTCGCCAAAAGCAAGCCGGGACGCTGCCTCTCATAGGTTGCGTTGAAGTCGAATGTCTTGCCGTTAGTGAGCATGTGTGAGGCCGACACGGTCTGCGGCGTGACTTTATCGGTCAGGCTGCCGAGGTCGAGGGCGTGCAGCACATATTCCGGGGTCCCGCTCTGTTGCGTATCAACCATCACATACAGCGTGCCCCTGGTGGCGTCGATCACGGGCGTCGCCGTGATCCCGACATTCGGACCATTGTTGTTGCACCCCAACGGACGAGGTACCGGCGTGCCCAGATTCACGCTCAACAAAACCGTCCCGCTTTGCGCGTCGATGGCAAAAACCGTGTCTCCCTCAGTCGCGACATACACAACGTTATGAACGCCCTGGTTGGATCCAGCTGTGATGTGGACTCCGGGCATGTAGAGCGGCTGCGCATCCACCTGGTCGTCGAGCGTAACCGAATGTAGCAGTCCAAATGAAGCGCTGTTCACGTTGTACGGAGTCAGAATCGTCTCATTCTGGTTCCACCCGGTGCGGTAGTTGTCATAGTGATACGTGGTGACCGACTGACTCAGGGCATCGCTGGCCGACAGGGCGATCAGGAATAGCGGCAATAGGAAAAGGATTCGGGCAAGCGATCTAAACGTCATGGGTTCCTCTCTGGACATCACAGAATAGTTACTTGGGGGCAAAGCCGACCATCTCCGTATCGGCAATTCTGGCGGGAAGTCTACCACGAGCAGCGCAAACATGGCGACTAGTATGAGCGTGCGGAAATCGTGTGTACCAAGCTGCAGGAGCTTCAAGTTCTTGCCGGTTGAGAATGGTCACACTTGAAAAGGCGAAGTTGCATCTCACGCTCAATTCACCGCTTTCTATGTCCGCCATCGCACTTATGAACGCCTCCCACCGGGCAGACAAGGGCATGGGGGAGTCTATAATTGCGCGCCGTTGAGGAGCGGCAGACCAGTGGATCGCAGGAATGGCATCGTCAAGTGGTTCAATAGCGCGAAGGGATACGGTTTCCTCGGGCACGATGGCGGAGCGGATGTTTTCGTCCACTTTAGCGCCATCGTCGGTGACGGTTTCAGAAACTTGCGCGAAGGCGATCAGGTTGAATTCGAAATCGTCCAGGGGCTGAAAGGCCCGCAGGCGGCGAACGTGACTAAGGCCGCTTGATTCGGAGTAACGTGGGGCGTAAGAACGTCTGAACGAAATGTGGGGTGCGCTATGTCTGACTCGGTACTCCCCCTGGAAAAGAAGTTGCGCGAACTTTACCTGCATGCTCTTGGAGAAACGGACACGGGCAAACTGCTGACGTTGTTTCAGGAGATTGCACAACTCTCCGATCGACTCGACGAATCCAAGCGCCGCACGGCCAGCAAACCTAGAATCGCGTAGAGGGCGGTTGTCCCTGCGCGGAACAAGCCATCGGCTACTACGCGTCCCAGGTCCCGACAAAACGCCGGAAGGCCGAACCAGCCTACGGTCGCGCTTCGTAAACGATGTTGAAGGGTGTCTCCGTGGCCCGGCGGAAGCGACTGAACCCGGCTGAGGTTACAACCTTTCGAATGTTCGTTTCTCCTGCCTGCGCCCCCAAACAGAGTCCGACTTCCTGGGATCGTGAGCAAGGAGTACACAACAGTGTTGAAAAGGAGTAGTAAACCCGGCCCACGGGATTCAGGTTGTCCTTCAATTGGTCATTCGCAAACGGCTCGACGATCATCCACGTGCCATCCTTCGCCATGGATTGCCGAACATGGGCCGCAGCCCCGACTGGGTCGCCCATGTCATGCAGGCAATCGAACACCGATACGAAATCGTAGTCCTTGCCAGGGAAATCCTTTGCTTTTGACACATCGAACGTGACGCGCTCGGCGACACCTTCACGCCGCGCAGACTCGCGCGCCGCATCAATCGACTTGTCATGGTAGTCAAATCCAAAGAATCGAGACTTCGGGAACGCTTTCGCCATCAATAAAGTGGAGGCACCTTTGCCGCAGCCGACATCGGCGACGCGTGCTCCCGCCTCAAGTTTCTCTTTGACGTCTCGCAGCGCGGGAATCCACGAGGTCACAAGATTAGCGGCATAACCGGGGCGAAAGAACTTCTCGCACCCATGAAAAACGCCGTCCACATGCTCATGCCATCCCATCCCGGCGCCGGTGCGAAATGAGTCTGCAATCCGCGGAACTGCTGCGAGCGATCCCAGCGCTAGCTCGAACGCCCCGGGCAGATACGCGGGGCTGTCTTCCTTCGCCAGCGCAAAGGCTTGTTCTGCGCTCAGGCTGAATTTGTCCGCCTTTTCATCGTAGGTGACGTAGCCCCCTGCCGCCTGTGAGCAGAGCCACTCGCGCAAGTAGCGTTCATCCGTCTGCGTTTTGGCGGCAAGCTCAGCGCAAGTCATTGGACCAGCCGCGAGCGCTTTGTAGAGCCCAAGTTTCTCTCCTATCACGACCATACCGGTATGGACGGCGGCACCGAGATCAGTCACAAACCGGCCGATAAAAGCATTCAGTTTGTCCATGTCGAGCGCGGTAGCTGTGCTCATGACAATTGTCTCCTTTTGGAAGATAGGCCCCGTGTGCGAGACCAGAAGAATCTGAGGCACATCCGAGGACCAGCGAACCCCACGTGATGACCCGATTTTGCACCGGGACGAGCGCCAAGTCAAGAAAACCGCCAATGGTCAAGTTTCAATTTTCACGGGTGCGATGCCATAAGCTTGCGCCGTCCGTTTCGCCCGTCACATGAGGTTTTGAGCGTAAAGGAGATGTCAGGCCAACTATCGAGGGATGACTTCCGCGCAAGCCGCCCCTGTTGAAAAATCTGGCGTCCACGCCGCAGCCGGACGGGTGGCCCGTCCTATCGCGAAGCGAAGGGCGTGTTCAGGCACGACGACGAACCGTGGGATGGATTCCCAATTTCTCGCGCTTCCTTGCCCTCCAGTGCGACTCGATCCCAGCCGCGGAGCGGCGACAGAATGCAGCTCACGGCGTAAGCCGTGGGTTAGGCGGCTCAAGGAGAACACTCTCTCATCCGACACATACCCGACTCAGAGCGGGACCGCGTGTCCCACGAGTGGGCGAGTGTGATGACAGGCGACACGTTTGGCCGCTATTTATCTGCGAGAAGAACCGGATCCGCTAAGGAGCGTCCGTCCGGATCTGTGCGGGGGGCACGGGCAACCGGTGTCCCTACCGCGATCGCCAGCCAATGCTTTTGTGTCTTTGAGTCAAACGGTCTCGAATGTGATCTACGCCCTAAGGAATACGGGGACGGAATACGGGGACCTGGAAGCTGTGAAGAAATTGTCTTTGGGGCGGTCCGGGCGGCGAACACCGGTTACTTGGAGTGCTTGGGGCTTCCGGCATCAATCGCGTCCCGGCCTCTTTGTCTTTGTCGTTGAACGATCCTACACTGGCAGTACTTGCAGTGTCCGCTTTAGGCTGAACCATCTCGTCAGGTTGTAACTTAGACAAGCCCAAGTCGCTTCCATGGCCACTTTCAAGCGGCCTCGGCAGCGGAACTGCCGCAGGCCGCAGCGTTCTTTGATCCAGGCGTGCGGGAACTCGGCGATCTGCGAGCGTTGCGCGTAAATTTGTTTTGCTTCCTCGGTGGCCATCTTCGGCTTGAATGCGGTCGTCGCCGATGGTTCTTGCAGGCGCGTGATCGAACGCCGCCACTCTGGGCGCGCCTGTTGCGGCGCGCACTTGTCGCGCAGCGGGCAGTTCGGACATGCCTTGTTCGGTGCGCGGTAAACGTGGGTGCGAACTCCGTTGTCACGATTCATGAGCGCATGGTGGGTGAGCGTTTGTCCCGCCGGACAGGTAAATCTGTCTTGCGCGGCATCGTAAGGAAACGCGCTGGCCAGGAACTCGGCGTGCCGGCCGTGCGCATCACGTTCCACCGCCCGCCAACTGTTCTGCCACGATCCGTAGAAGTCCACTCCCTGCTCGGCAGCCGCCTGCACCGAGGCATGATTGGTGTAGTCGCCGTCGGCCACGATCTGTTTCGGCTTGCGTCCCAGCGTCGTTGCGCAACGTTCCAGCGCCGGCTTCATCTGCCGATAGTCGATGGCATCGGTCGTCGCCTCGACGTTCACCACGATCCCGTGTTGCGTGTCGGTCAGCAGTTGCACGTTGTAGCTGGGGACGGTGCCCCCTTCGCCGTTGCGCATCACGTGCGCCTCGGGGTCGCTGCTGGAGGCGCGTGCCACGTACCGGTCGCGATCGTGTTTCTTCTCCTGCTGCAGGCGCTCGACTTCGCGCACCGCCGCTTCCAGCCGGCTGACTCGTTGCCGTGCGGCACGCCGCTGCGCCGCCGCCTGCCGGCTCGCGCTCTTCTCTTCTCCCTCCGCCTGAGCGTTCAGCCATCGCACCTGCTCGCGCGCCAACTCCAGGTGCGCCGCCAGCTTCTCTTTGCGCCGGAAGCTGTTGCCGCCCGCGTTCGCTTTGATCTTGGTCCCGTCCAGGGTTACGCGTTCCAGCGTGATCAGTCCCTCCGCGCTCATCATGCCCAGCACCTGCACGAACAGATCGTCCAGCGCCGCTTTATGATCGGAACGGAACCCGGACAGCGTCCGGTGGCTGATCGCCTGCAGCCCGCATAGCCACTGGCAGCCCGGCTCGTACTCGCACTGCCGCGCCAACTCGCGCGCCGAACTCACGCCACGGCTGTAGGCGTAAATCCACAGGCTGATCAACAACTGCGGGTCGGTGTGCTCCCGCCCCGCGCGCCCTTCCACCGCCGCGATCTGCGCATGATAGAGGCTCAGGTCCAGGCGCCCAATCAATTGCCAGATCAGACGCGCGCGATGATCTTCGTCGATCAACTGTTCGACATCGATGCTGCGCAGCACCAGTTGTTGTCGATTGATCGAGGCAAGTCGCGGTTCAGAAGGCACGCCGTAGTCGTTCACATCCGCAGTCTACCCACGCTGGCTAATTCCGCAATGACATTATTGGCTCGGAAAACAATTTCTTCACAGCTTCCAGACGGAACATTCCCCAATTCTTGATCCTTAGGCGACAGGCTGATTAGATAACCGTGTCGGCTCCGGGCCGCCGAGTAAACTTGGTGGCGGGTGGCCCAGACTAGGGTTGGACCCCCGGCTGACCCCAGCAAACAAACGGGTGCCCCGTCCTTGACATTTTTTGTCAAGGGCGGGATTCAACGGACGTGTCCCGCTCGGCTCTAGCATTTAATATGGATCGGGTCGGCATCAATCCTTCGCGCACTTTGCGAAGGGTGGGAACTCTCGAAGAGCGGCCTCCCGGCGCGCTCGACCTCTCAATTTGGCAGGGAGAACGTCAACGTCACATCTGTCTGGAAGGGCATAGGACGCTCCTTCGAACGATAAGGTTGATAACGCCAGTTGCGTACGGCTGCCGTCGCCGCGCTGGCCAGAACTGGATCTCCGATCAGCGTTTTCACCGAAGAAACTTTCCCATCTTCGGCCACATTCACTTCCAGAACCACGCTGCCGGAGCGATGCGCCGCCAGCGCCTCCGCAGGGTATTGCGGCTCAACCCGCGTAACCAGTCGATCTTCGGCTTCGTCCGGAGCAAGCCACACTCGCGACGAAGTAATTCGCGCATTTGAAGCAGCCGGCACGACTGCTGAGCCGACCGGCGACGCTGAACTGGCTGTCGGAGCATGAGATGCAGAAGCCTGGGGTGCCAAAGCATTGGCGGTCGAGGCGGAACCGCCGTCCGGCGCCGAGTTCGCAGCTCGCGTTTCAACCGCCGGCGCTGATGCTGAAGGCGTCGATTCGTAAACAACCTTGCCCTTCTCATACACAACCAGTTCACCTGACTCTAGCGCGGCCTTGGTTGCGGCTGTCTGACTATCCGTTGATGCGGTCGGCGCGGTCGACGGCTTGTCTCGTTTCTGCCTTTTTGCCGGAGCCGCTTCGGTATTGGAAACCGCCGCCGCTCCTTCCGCCCGCTCCGCAGCAGCCGGTGCTTCAGTTAAGGAGGTCGAAGCCGGAGGCGCGACGCGCGCGTGCGGGCCCAACCAGCCCACTCGCGCACCCACCAGGAAGCTAATGGCGACGGCCGCAAGGATGACTAGCATGCCTAATACGATCGCCCATCCCTCGTAGGGCTGATGATGGTGAGCAGGACGAGGCTGTTTCTTGTTTTCCGAAAAATCGAACGAATGAAGCAGCTTGTCGTTCGGCTCAGCTCGAACTTCAGACTCGCCGGCTATTTCGGATTCGAACTGGATTGCAGACTCGGAGCCGGTTTCGGGCCCGAACTCGGACTGTCCTTCTAAGTGGATCCCGGGCTCGGAGTGAGCCTCAGATTCGTCGGGAATTTCAGGCTCAGAGGAGACCTCGAACCTGGCTAATCCGTTAGAAGGAGATAATCCTTCAGACGATAGTCCTTCGGATGACAGTCCCTCAGATTCGGAATGACTTTCCAGGACCTGGTCCCAATCAGGTTTCGCCGGACGCAGAACACCCTCGTTCTCACTCGGTACGAACCTGGCGATTGGGCGCGGCAACATACGCGGTTCCCTCTGCCTGTCGCGAGTGGGGGGTGACAGGCTCTACAAGCAAGTGTGACCCGAAAGAGCACCGAAGTCAATCGAACAAAGTCTTATTAACCTTGAAGTTACAACCCATCGAATGCGGCGCCCCTCCTGCAGACCGGCATCAAACCCTCTTGAAACCCGGCTAAACCCGCCACAAACCCGATCCGGCCTCGTTGAACCCCCACTGCACACCTTTCCGGCCTCGTCGAACCCCCAACTCACACCTTGTCAAGCCCGATTTTCGACTTCCGCCCGTCCCCCAACATCTTTCATTTGTTGCCGCTGCGCCGATTGTACGTACAGTTCGGTATTCTAATAAATATTTTGTTCGCCTCTTGTTCGTCGCAAGGCAAAAATGTTTCGACACTATTTCGAGGCGGGGATTTCCAGGTTGGAAAAATGGCTCGAACAGGTCGCGCTCGAACTCCCACAAAACGATGGGCTTAGGCGGCCTTGCCGGGGTGGTGCTTGCCAACTGTGCGCTGTTCAAGCACTACGGCTGCCCCAAGAACAACCCCGATGAGTCCAAACGCCGCGAGCGCCATGAGTGCAACCATCAGGATGGGCATACTTGCCTCCAGCTTTTATTCTCGGGCCAAGAGGGCTGGCCTTGCGGTGACGAGTATCACGAGCGTTTGTGAGGTTTGGATTCCCGTTCCTGTTGCCGATTTTGGCGCTTGCCGCGCAACTCATGCCGCACGCCAAAAAAGGCTGCTACAGTTGATCCAGTGCACGCCGTCGAGCCGGACATGCACAATCAAATAAGGAGAAGGCTCGCAATGCGCATTGCGGTTGTCGGTTCAGGATATGTTGGACTAGTCACGGGGGCCTGCTTCGCAGACCTCGGCCACGAAGTTGTTTTGGTCGACAACGACGAGAAAAAGCTGGCGGCGCTCCGCTCGGGCGAGATCCCGATTCACGAACGCTTTCTGCCCGAACTGCTGCAGCGCCATCGTGGCGAACGCATTAAGTTTTCTGGCGACTTACATGCCGCCACACGCGCCAGCGATGCGATTTTCATCGCCGTTGGAACCCCACCCACCGAAAGTGGCGATGCCGATATGTCGTACGTGGAGTCGGTGGCACGCGAGATATCGGGCGCGCTGGACAGCTATAAAGTCGTGGTCGAAAAAAGTACCGTCCCCGTCTATACGAACCAGTGGGTCCAGACCATCCTCCTTCGTAATGGCGCTGACCCTGAAATGTTCGACATTGCATCGAATCCGGAATTTCTCCGCGAGGGCACTGGCGTTACTGATTTCTTGTATCCCGACCGTATTGTCGTTGGGGTGGAAACCGAGCGAGCTGCAGAAGTGATGCGTCAGATTTACGGGCCACTGACTAGCGGTTGGTACTACGGACGAAGCGATTCGATCCCGCGGCCTGACCATGCTCAAGTACCGCCCCGGCTGCTCATTACCAGCGCGAAGAGTGCGGAACTCATCAAACACGCGTCGAATGCTTTTCTTGCCATGAAGATTTCTTTCATTAATGCCGTGGCGTCGATCTGCGAAACCGTTGGAGCGAACGTCCAGCAGGTGTGCGATGGCATTGGAACGGACTCGCGCATTGGGCCGAAGTTTCTCAATCCCGGCATCGGCTATGGCGGCTCATGCTTCCCCAAGGATCTGATGGCGTTTCGCGCCGTCGCGAAGGAAAGCGGCTATGACTTCCGGCTTCTGGAGGAAGTTATCCGCATCAATGAAGAACAGCGTTCCCGGTTCCTCCGCAAAGTACGCAGCGTACTTTGGACGCTTCGCGGCAAGAAGTTGTGTGTTCTCGGCCTGGCTTTCAAGGGCGGCACGGACGATATCCGCGAATCACCCGCATTGCTGTTAGTGCAAGAGCTGACGCGCGAAGGCTGTAAGATTTCGGCCTATGATCCTGCGGCCATGGAGCGCGCTAAAGAAGCGCTGGGCGACGGCGTTGAGTTTGCCTCTGACCCTTATCAAGCCGCAAAGGGCGCAGACGCCGTACTCATTCTCACCGAATGGGAAGAATTCGCGTCGCTTGATCTTGTCCGGCTGCGCGGCGTCGTAAACTATCCGATCGTGCTTGATGGCCGCAATTTATACGATCCCGCGCTGATGACGGCCAGCGGGTTCTCTTATTACAGCGTGGGTCGGCCGCCGGCTTTGCGGGAAGAAGCGCATACCACGCGAGCCAAGAGGGAGCGCGCCTGAAACGATGAGCACGCGACGTGCGTTGGTGACAGGCGGAGCCGGCTTCCTCGGCTCACATTTGTGCGATGCGCTCCTCGGAGAGGGCTACGGCGTCTTAGCGGCGGATAATCTGCTGACCGGCCGCGTCGAAAATCTCGCCCACCTTCGCAGCGACTCGCGCTTTGAGTTTGTAGAGAAAGACGTCTGCGAGCCCGCCGAATGGGGCGCTCTGGATTACGTATTTCATTTCGCCAGTCCTGCAAGCCCGGTGGACTATGCGAAACACGGTATCGCAACCCTCCGCGTCGGTTCCTACGGAACGTTTCAGGCACTTGAAGCTGCCCGGCGTTGCGGCGCGAAGTTCATGATGGCGTCGACCTCCGAATGCTATGGCGACCCACTGGTGCATCCTCAGCCTGAATCCTACTGGGGAAACGTTAATCCCATAGGCCCGCGCTCCGTCTATGACGAAGCCAAGCGCTTTTCGGAAGCGGTGACGGCGGCCTACCGCCGCTATCACAATGTCGATACCAGGATTCTGCGCATCTTCAATACCTACGGGCCACGTATGCAACTCCATGACGGCCGCGTGATTCCGAATTTCATGTGGCAGGCATTGCGCGGTGAAAACCTGACGGTCTACGGCGATGGAAGCCAAACGCGCAGCTTCTGCTACGTCAGCGATGAAATCGACGGCATTTTGCGCCTGTCAAAATCAGACGAGCACCTGCCTGTGAACATCGGAAATCCAACCGAGTTCACCGTGCTTGAGTGCGCGCGAAAAGTCATTGCGGTGGCCGGCTCATCGAGTCAGATTACGTTTGAACCTCTTCCTCAGGATGATCCGAAACAGCGGAAGCCTGACATAGCGAAAGCTAAGCGGTTACTGGGATGGGAGCCGAAGGTAGGTTTGGAAAGCGGGCTCAAACTTTCGCTCGAATATTTTCGTCAGGCAGTCGCGCAGGAAACTCGCCTGGCTTAGCGGGTTTGTTCGTCCAGCGCCGGACCTGCTGCCAGCATGCCGAGCAATTGCAAGATTTCTGTACGCTTGGCTGGGTCCTGGAAGACGAACCGCACACACATTCCGAAGCCAGGATGAGACGCGAGGACTTCGCCCTCTATTTTGAACTTCATGTCGGTGGTGCGTACCAGGATTTCAACTTCGCTCTCACCGGGCAGCGGCGACGGCATTTCTACGTAACAACCGCCCTCGCTGATATCGGAAAGCGTGCAACGATTTGGAATATTCGTGCCCGACGGATAAACGTCAGCGCCAATTGCGCACGGAAAACGCAAGTTATTTCGCCGGTTATACGCATCGAGAATATCGGATGTTTTCTCGCTCTCCTGGCTTTTTTCAGCATCGCGAGGCTTCTCTACCGGCGCGACTACCTTTACTACTTGCTTACTTTCCTGTTGACGCGCGCTGCTTCCGACAAGATAAGACTGGATCAGCCGGCGTGAGGCTTGGGGTACATCGAGGAAACGGATGCCGACGCGGCCTGTCGCGTCTTGCCACGCCACTTCGCCTGACAAGCGAACCACGTCGCGCTGACCCGGAAGAGTAAATTCGAAGTAGACCTTTCCCCGCTCTGGCAGAGCTCGCGTAGTTGTGATGGAGGTTCCGCCGTCGCTAATGTCGTGCAGAGTGGCGTCCAGATCGGCTCCGCCGGGATACGAAACGGCAACTCGGGAACTAACCGGGGCGCGCCCATTGCGGCGCCGCTCTCGTCGCATCAACCCCCGTGCCGCCTGCAAACTCAGACGCGCGCGTTCGGAAGAGAGTGGGCGATACAAAACGAAACTAGCTCCCTTCCCGAATACAGGACGAACATTCGACTCCGCTTCGACCACTGCGATCAATATGCTCCCGCGGTTTTTGGAAGACTTCCGCAGCTTTGCCATGAACTCGTCAGAACTCGGCTCGCCGCAGTAATCAAAAACAATAGCGTCAAAATGCTCTCCCTCGAGCAATCGCAATCCGTCAGGGAGAGAGGGACACTGCAGCACTGTCATTCCCAGCTCGGACAGAACCGGCCCAAGAATGCCAGCCGAGTCTTCCGCGCACACGACAAGCACACGCAAATCCATGATGTTGGGATGGTAAGTTAGACCGCCGGTTGCCTACAAGTTACCTGTGTACGGTAACTTCAGTGACTCGATCTCATTGCGGCCAACCAGCGTAAGTGAAAGGGTGACACAAAGTAAGCCTCTGCCTTTTATACTTCCGCTTTAGTGCAGATGAACCGAGCTCACTTTCCCTGAGAAGTCGAGACCCCCCTGGAATCGAGGCAATAATTTACTTGACTCGACCACTATTCTAGGCCGATGATGGCTGAGTAGTCAACGAGTTGAGGGATTATTTGCCGCTGAAAAGGGAGGAAAATCAGCGTGCAAGACCCCTGTGGAGTTGCCTTACCTCTCTTCCGAGAGGAAGATGGCGGAGATGGGTCTGACTCCCGCTTGTGGAGCCTGTGGCGCATTATGAGGGTCTTTGAGTCACAAAAAGTCGGCTTCATTTTGTATCTACTGAAGAATGATTACGACGAATGTAGGACGCGACGAAAAGCTGCCCCAGTTTCATCAGCAGAGGCAGACGCGAAACGCGCGATCTTCTACCGGGCAGTCATGAAGCACTTCTCTCAAGCCCAAGTTATCTGCGCCAGAGTGGGACTCGTAAGCGCTAGAGAACAACTGCGATCAATTCACTATCACTATGGTTTGAGTGATGAGCCGACCAGCGACTATTCGACGTTGTGTGCCGACCTACGTCGCACCATTGATTCAATGTTCGATGATTTGAGGAAACGCGTGTTTTTGGAAGTCAAACCAGAACAGATAACTTTTCTTGGCAACCGATGCTTGTTAGGACAGACAGTGAGCGATGCTTTCCCTTCAGCAGTCCCGGATATTGTAGAGGCGGGCAACTGCCTTGCTGCTGACTGCTCTACTGCGGCAGTGTTCCATCTTATGCGAGTTGCTGAATATGGCCTCCGAGCGCTCGCGCATGATCGCAGAATTAAGCTGGACAAAAATAAGCCGATTGATCTAGCAACGTGGGAAGATTTGCTAGTCAAGCTTGAAGATGCCGAGGATGCTATCCGGAAGCTGCCAAAAACGGCCGCACGTGAAGCGCAATTCGATTTCTTTCATGGCGCTGGCATGGAACTACGACGATTCAAAAATAAATTTCGCAATCGTATAATGCACGCTCGTGAATCTTATGACTGGCACGAAGCAATGAGCGCGTTTGATCATGTCAAAGCATTCATGGAGGTACTTTCCAGTAGGATTTCTGAACGGTCGCGCACACCTATAATCTGGAAAGGGGCAATATGGATAAAGACGCCATGAGCGATTCGGAGAATGCGTGGGAGCAGTTGGCGTTCGTGCTCAATGATTGGGACGCGGCGATGGCCGAAGATCGGCGGCGATTGAAAGAGGCGTTCAAGGCGTTCGATGCTTGGGTTGCCGATCAGAAAGTGTCAGGTTCATAGCATGAAAGAAAGCAGAACGACTCCCGAGCCGTCCGAAGCTGAGAAGTTTGATACTGTCGTGCGGAAGATACTCAGCGTCTCGCACAAGGAACTGGAGAGACGTGAGAAGGCATGGCAGCGCAAGCGAGCGGCGAAGGCGAAACCTGGGCCAAAGCCTAAGGCTTCGACCGAGGCCCGCGTTTCCGACTCCAAGGTTTAGTTAACCGTGGCTTTCCTCGCCTTGCCCGTGAGTTCAGCGAAGGTGAGCCGTCTGCCGACCATCTGGCGAACAGCGAGATCAAAGCGGCCAGCGGCATCAAGTTCTTTGCGGTTGTTGTAGCGGAACACCTGTTCGTCAACGTAACGCTCAAGATGGAACGGTTCCACAGCAACGTAAGTTCCGCGCAGCCCGCGCTTGAGCAGGCTCCAGAAGTTCTCCAGCCCGTTGGTGTGTACACGGCCCTTCACATATTCCTGAGCGTGATTCACAACGTCATGCGCGTACAGGCTCGCCAGTTCGTTGTAAGCAACCGCATCGTCGCTGTAGAGCTTCGCGCCAAACTCAACCTGATTCAGAATCGCGTTCTGCAAGGTCTCGCGCTTCACATCCGGCACCACGGTTGCGCGAATCTTTCTTTCGTCGCGGTCGAGGATTCCTTGCACGGCAGTTTTGCCCAGATGTTTGAATCCCTGCGAGTCAACGGACTGACTACGCTTCGCAAACATCGCTGCTTTGCGGCTCTTGTGCATGTTCCGCATGGAGCCGCCGACGAAGGTTTCATCTACTTCGACTTCGCCGCCATCTTTGCCGTACTTGGGAGCGCCGAAGGATTCATCTTTCATGGCCAGCCGAATGCGATGGAGCATGAACCAAGCCGACTTCTGGGTAACCTTCACAGCGCTGGCGATCTCGTAGCTGCTGATTCCGTTCTTACAGTTGGTAATCATCCAAGTCGCCATGAGCCATTTGTCGAGAGGGATGGCGGAATCTTCCATGATGGTTCCGACCTTAACGGAGAACTCGCGCTTAGCATGGTGCTTAGCACAAGTCCAAGTCCGGCGAGTCTCGCTGAATTTCACCTTCTCGCAATCGCAAGTGGGACACACAACCTTGCCGTCAGGCCAGCGACGGATGGCAAGATAGTCAATGCAATTGTCGGGGTTTGCGAAGTAGATAACAGCCTCTTGCAAGCTCTTTGGTTCGGGATTCATGGCGGCTTCCATGAACAAAACTATAGCCCAAAACAGTGGTCGAGTCAAGTAAATTATTGCCGGAATCGATCTTTTGGAATCAATGAGTTAGCGACACTTTTCCGCTAAATCTTTGACAAATAAGGACTTGCGAGCGCGGAATTGCGCGAATGTTGTCAAGAGGCGAAACGGGTTAGGATCGGCGTAACGCATTGAATCGATGGGCCATATATTGCTGGCAAAGTTGGCGGCTGGTAGGGGTGAAAATGGGATAATAGATATAGGGAAGAAATAATGGCACTAATATACAAGGATAACCAAGTTGTGCTAAGTTGTTGTAATGGCTAGGAAGTGTGCTTTTTGTCCCGCAGATGCCGTCAAGCATGGCGGAGAGCACGTCTGGGATAACTGGATTAACAAGGTTCTCCTTAAGACTCTCACTAAGAAACATTTTTTCGCCCGCAAACGTTACTCGCTAAAATCACCGGAAGTTTCCTTCAAAGCGACGAAGCTAAATGAGCAACTCCCGGTTGTCTGCTCTAAATGTAATAGCGAATGGATGAGTGCACTCAGTTCCAAAGTAAAGGAACGATTTGAGCGGGCTATGCTACGGGCCGAGCCTTTTTCTCTTGGAGCGAGAGATGCTGCGATTCTCTCGGCCTTTACTTTCATGAAGGCCGTCATCATGGATCACACGTCTAAGGAATACGAACCTTTTTTTACCAGAGCCGACCGTGAGAGATTCCGCAGCACGCTTGCCGTCCCGCCGCATATTAAGGCGTGGATGGCGGCCTACCAGGGGAGGGCGAGACTGAGTGTCCGCAGCGAATGTGGCATCGTTAGCGCGGACGCTGACCCCCTTTTTCGCAGGATTGAATTTTTTAGCTTCACGTATATTGTCGGGAATTTGGCCCTTCAACTTTTTGCGCCACGATGGAAGGATGTACGTGATCGCGGAAGACCCCTGATTTCCCTGACTCCCAACAGAAGCTGGAACCCCGCTGCGCCCCTTTTCTGGCCTCATGATGGCAGAGTCCTTTCTTGGCCTCCGCAAAATTATCTCGGCGACGATGTTATCCAAGCATTTGTCCAACGCTTCGCTGACCCGATCAGACTTCCTGTTTGATGAAGGTGGTCTACGCGGCACACTTCCGTCTTTTCCGGCAACGTGCTAATCTATTGCCGGATAGGACGGGCATACGCTGGTGAGCCGCCAAGCAAACAAGAGCGATCAACCCGATGAGTACGCGAATTTTGAAAGTGCTTTGAGAAAAGTTTTGTCCGTTCCGCACTCGGCACTCAAGGCACAACTTGATGCCGAGAAGCAAGCGCGGAAACAGCGCGCGAAACGGGCTTCCGCCCGCGCTTCCCGCGCAAAGGATTAGGAAGCCGCGCTTTCTCCCACCTTGCCGGTCACCTCTGCAAAAGTCAACCGCTTCCCCGCGATCTGCGATAAAGCTAACTCGAAACGCTGTCCATCGTCCAACTTGTTTCCAGCTTCGTCTTTTCGGTGATTGAATCGCCACGCCTGCTCATCAACGTACCGGAATAGATGGAACGGCTCGACAGCCACGTAAGTACCGCTCAAGCCGCGCTTCAAGAGTGACCAGAAATTCTCGATTCCCTGAGTGTGGATTTTTCCGTCTACGTAGTGCTCAAGGTGGTTAATGACTTTGTGAGTAAACTCATTCGACAAATCCATATAGCCGGGGAACTCGTCGGTGTGAACTTCCGCGCCTGTCGCGACATTCTCACGCACGATCTTCTCCACGATTACTTTCTTACGCTCCGGGATCACGGCGGTTTTCACTTTCCCACCGCGTTCTAACATCCCCATAACGACGGTTTTCGACCAGTTGTGCTCTCGCACCTTCATGCGAAGGCGGCGCGACTTGTGCATGTTCCGCGCTTTCCCGCCGACAAAAGTCTCGTCCACTTCAACGGGGGCGCTCCCGCCGCCGAGCTTTACAATGCTGCCAGTCTGCAAGGCGAAGCGTAGGCGATGGAGCACGAACCAAGCTGACTTCTGCGTGATACCGATGGCCTTGGCAACCTCGTAGGAACTGACGCCGTTCTTGCAGTTGATTAGCATCCAAAGCGCGGTGAGCCACTTATCTAGTTTGATCGGGGAATCCTCGAAAATGGTTCCCAGTTTTACCGTGAACTGCTTATAGCACTCCTTGCACTTCCAGCGCTTCTGGGTCGCAAGGTAGTAGTGCTCTTTGTGGGCGCAAGCGGGACACTCAGGGCCATTCGGCCAGCGCAGGCGAGCTACGGTATCAATGCAAATTTGCTCATCAGAGTAGTACCGGATGGCTTCTTGAAGCGTCTTTGGCTTTCCCATGATTACTAAGGTAGCACACTAACCATTGGTTAGTCAACTAAATTAGTGCCGAAATAATTATAAAGGGCGCGGCCTACGGGTCGCGCTTTTTGTTTGCCAAGTCGGATGATTGGCTTTGTCGGGTCCGGAGATTAGGAGGGTGGGATGAGCGGTGGGCGGGTGGTGAGGATACGGCGGTGCGAGCATATCAAGGCGAATGGGACGCAGTGTGGGTCTCCGGCGCTGCGGGAGGGGAAGGTTTGCTACTTCCATCGCGAGGCGCAGGCGCAACGCGTGAAAGTTTGCGGCGAAAACGGCAAGACCAGCGCGCAGATGTTGGTGCCTGTGTTCGAGGATGCGACTTCCATCCAGATGATGGTGCGGCAGGTTACCATCCTCGTGCTCGAAGGTAAGATCGACAACAAGCGGGCCGGGTTGGTGCTGTATGCGCTGCAATCCGCGTCTTCAAATTTGAAGCGTCTGGCAGCAGAGCAGCCGCGCCCGGTGCAGGTGGTGGTCGATACGAAGAAAGTTGCGGAGACTCCGCTGGGCATGACGCCCTGGTCGCCGAAAGAAGGAGGACATGAAACCGAAGCGGTCGACGACCCAGTGGTGGCTCGAACGAAGAAAGCAATTCTCCAGGATGAGGAGCACTTGCGCCGCGACCGGCAGGCCCGATGGATGCGGACGCAATTGGACGATTTGAAATACTGGGCGGAATTCCGCTTCGATACGATGACCCACAATTTTGGGAAGCCGGAGGAGATGGCGCGAAGATATCCAAACGTGCGCGAGGAGATGGGGGACGTGATCGAGGCGATCGAAAAGGAGGAACGGGTGAGTGACGTCGAACGCGTAAACCAGGATAAGCGGAATGAGGCCCGGGAAGCACGCGAGGCCAAAGCCGCCAGCGCCACCTCAGTAACTCGTTTCTTGAATTCGCCGTAAAGACTACCCGGCAAAGACTACTTGCGCCGTGGCGCAGATGGACCGGACTCGCTGCCCTTTCGCGGTGCGGGCTCCGGCGGCAGATTCAGCGGTAGATCCAAAGACCAGCAATCAGCGAGGATTTTCCACGTGCCCGCAGGCTGACGCACCATCACGATGAGATACTTCCCACGATCTTCCCGCCGTTTTCCCATTGCGACCGGAACCAGCATTTTGCAGCGGCCAATATCCATTGCGATCTCGCCCATTATTTCCAGTCGCAGAGACTCGAGTTCCACTTCCCCCAGCCCCGCTTCGAGCACAGAAGAAAGGAACTCGCGAATGGCGGGTACGCTGCGCACGGGTAGAACACTGGGGCGAATTAAGGTGGCGTCGGTGGCATACAGTTCCATGAGATCGTCGATGTGCCGCGTATTGCATGCCTGGGCCCAGTCCTGCGTGATTTTCCGCGCTGCTATCTCCGCGCGACCTTCGGGGCGACCTTCCTGGCTTGGGCCGCCGGGAACCGGGGTGCGGCCTCGCGGAGCAGTTGACTCTTTTTCCGCCGACGCCGGAGCCGAAGATGGCTGTGATCCTGGTTGTGAACCCAGGTGGTGATGAAAATGATGGTGCACGTGCTGCTGTTGAGCGCCAGCTACGCCGGCCCTCGGCTGTCCGCACCAGACGCAAAATCGAGCTGCTGCTGGAAGAAGGCCGCCGCAAGCCTGACAATTGCTCGGCAGGTCGTCGTCGTCATCACCGGAGGGGGGGCGCGGTGACGACGAATCTCCGGACATGCGCTGAATGGCTTCGACCGCAGCCGCCACCGCTTCCGCATTGGGTTTTGGCCAGCGAAAGTTGGCGGGAAGGCGCCGAAAAAAATCCTCAATCTCCTGATTTCCGACAGGCCGGTCTGGGGGCTGAACGGTCTTCGGGTCGTGGAGTTTCGGGTCGTGGGGCGTAGCGCCCTTGGGATCGTCGCTCACGGCAACCTCGTCTCGGCTTATTGTATGTGAATTTGTTCACGGGATAGAGAACGTGACTCGAATTTCAGAACTAGTCGGCACCCCGTTACACCGCGCGGGACGATATCGCCAGCCACGCACCACGCGCAACACGGCGAAATCGTCGTCGGTTCCGGCGCCGTCAAGCACAAAGGCGCTTTGAACTTGTCCGTCGGGGCCGACCAGGAAACTGACCCGCACATTGACTCGACCCATACTGACCGGACCCAGGATCTTTTCGTGCCCGAAGGGTAGCACGGGGCTGGGAGTGAGCAAGGCCTCAGGAGGCGCGCTGTCTTCGCATGTCGGGTAGAACCAAGGTTGCGTCGCGGAGGTCGATTCGGTGACGTGCTCCGACGACCGGAAGATGTAGGCAGCGTCGTTCAGTGAAGTGTCGAGTGGGTTCACGCGCCTGGCATTGCCAATGGATGACGAGGCTAGAGCCGCGCTAAGAATGAGCCAGCAATAAATAGGTAGGCGGAGTTTGCGACCAGAGACGCGAGGGGTGACTTCGCAGCATTGACTATTTTGGCGTAGGCCCGGCCCGACGGTGTTCCCTTCCGCATTTGGACGTGGCGCATCCATCTGCGCTAGGCGGGCAATTTGGCCTCCATCGAGCAGCGGCGATCAAGTCATGCGTTATCAATGCAATACCGAGGCCGTCTTCAGCCCAGGCTTCAATCAATTTCTGTTCTCCTGCAACTCATTTCTGCTGCAACTTATTGCAGGTGGCGATTTCCGGAAGGTTACGGGTTGGTGACCTTTTCCACGTCGCTATGTGACCCATATCACAGGGCTGCGACCGTTCCCGGCGCAAAATTGAATTGACGTTGGGCCGTCTTGATCCCTGCGCAACGGGTTTTCCTGGAGGACGTCATGTTCGAGCAAGAGCTGGAGATGGAAAAGAAGAGTTCCTCGATTATTCCCCTGCTTATGATCGTAGGCCTGATCGTAGCAATCGCCGGGGTCGCGATTTATTTTGTTCTGTGGAGCCGCACCACGCTTACGAACGCAGACGTGACTCCGATTGTTACGGCGGGTCTTCAGTCACAGGGTATTGAAACCTTGCACTTCGAGACTGGGCCTGTAACGGACCAATACACGCCGGACCCCCGTTACCGGCTGTTGGAGAAGGCCGGTTATGTCAAGGTTGGGAAATACGCGAAAGGCAAGACGCCCGTCACTCTGACGCCCCAAGGGCAGGCTTGGCTGGCAGCGATTCCCGGCGTAAAAGAAAAAAAATCCAGTGAGGGCACCGAGCAATACATTGTGCCTCTTGCGGAACGAAGACTTGTCCAGATCGGCAAGATCACTATGATCAGCCCGCTGAAAGCGACCGTTGACTATTCCTGGAAGTGGGAGACCACCAAAGCTGGCGATCTGTTGGATGCCGCTGGTCCCGCAGTCAAAGCCTTTGGCACCTGGGACCGCTCGGCGCTGATCGACAAATTTGGCGCCGCCTTTTATCACGGCGATCCCACTCGCGCCACAATTTTGCTGGCGAAGCAGGACAAGGGATGGGCGATCGCGAGAGAGTAACTGTCGATTGATTCTACGTAGCTTGATTTCGCGTATCCGATAAAAGAGCGCCAGGCAAGGACCCACGTCCTCGACTGGCGCCTTTTTTTATGCCACTAGTTGAGCCCGTTTTGAGTGAACTTATAAGCTGTGTCGGTCTTCTCTCCGGTCAGATAAATACTCGAAGCTTCCCCGACCGTACTGAAATTATCTATGACAATCCCGCTTGGGCCACCATTAATTGCAGCAGTGACGGGGATGGATGATGTTGTTGTGATCTCTGCCACGCATCCGACGGTGCCAACGCAATCTTCATTCAGTCCGAAGAAAAGGAAATCGGTTCCATTCGCGCCGCCAATGTTCGGGTTAAAAAACTCTGTCCACGGGGAGCACGAGGCGGTGGTTGAGGTCAGGAGTTGGCTCGAGGAAAGTGGCGCTGTCAGCATATTGCGGCCGGCGAATCCAAATGCGTATTGCCAGGGCGTCGTGTCGGCAGCGCCGGTCCCGCAAGTGTAGATGGCTCCATTTGCCGGATTCGTATAGTAAGCGTTACTGAGCGCAGGCTGATAGATGTCCACGGCAGTCCCGGCCGCTGAACCTACGCCAATTCTCGCTTTCGCCAACTGTGTAAGAGTCGTTGTATCGGCCTCGACCAATACTGCCGACGTTCCATCGTTGGAACTGATGACGAATGTCGTGCCATTTGTAACGTCAACAATCGGGGGGGCCAAAATACCAGGAAGAGTCTTACCGTGTGCGCCTACGATTAATGCCGAGACCGCGCCGTTGCTGGTGTTCACTTCGTACAGGTTGCCGGTTCTTCCGCCTAACATCAGCATGCCCCGCGACTTGTCGAGAACGGGCGGAGTTAGCCGCTTGCCTGCCGAAACCGTGACCGGCCACGGAGATCCTGCCAGCGCGGGCGTTCCATGAAAAACTCCGGTGATCTTGTGAACAATGCCGTTATCGTCGGCGACGTAGACCACGTCGGCGGCATAGTCAATCCACGGCGATGACGTCGAAGTATTGGCAGTATTCGAAAAGGTGAGCGAAGTCATGGCGGTGGGAGTGGCCGCATCGGTAACTTGACCCTGGCCAGCCGCCCAAGTCAGAACATGGAAAACCGATGAAGTTCCCAGGCTTTCGACGAATGCGATCTTGGTTCCGTCGAGTGAAAGTACCGGGGAAGTTATGATCTTGCCACCCGTTCCCGTGGTCGTGTTATAGGCGAACAACAGCGATGGCACAGAACCGCTACAGTATCCTGCTCCGATATATAAATTGTTGAATGCAACCAGATTGGCCTGACCGCCGGTTGCGGCCGCAGTCGCCAATCCAAATACCACGTAATCGTTGGTGCAGCTGGGCGGAGCACTGGCATCGAAGGAATATTTGGCGGGATACATCTCAGGAGAGGTGTGTCCCCGGCCCAGGTTTACACTCCAGTCCCGCGGGCGGTCTGGGTGGTGGCCGTCTGTGCTGTGGACTTCCAGCGGGGCGATGTTTTCGGTTCCTCGGAAAATGCCCGGCACCATGTCCGGGAAGCGGTGCATCACCTGGTGCAGAACCCGCGGCTCGTTCGACATCAACTCGGACATCGGCGTAGTCATTAAATCCGGATTCTGGGCCAGCCCATCCACAGAAAACGCGATAGTGTGCTCGGACCAGTCCTGCGGAACGCCGATTCGGCTCGAAGACAACTCGTCCTGCGCCCACAGGCACGCTGTCAGCACAAAACCGACACACGCAGCAATGGCATACCTATGCCGAGAATTCACATTTCCCTCCATTTTGCGCTGGAACTGGCTTATTCTAGCCCGTTTGTGGCCTGGCGAATATGACTGATTTTGGACACTAAAGACCCCGGACGGCCGAAATTGGACCATGGGGAAGGGGGCCGCATTTCCGAATCCATTCAAGCTATGGAACAATGGAAAAGCTACCCAGTGGTGCCTACGAACCGATGCTCAGCCCGCCGACCAGCCTTCAACTTGCGCTTCTATCGGCCGCAATTCTTGGATTTCAGCACGGGTTCGACTACGACCATATCGCGGCGATTACCGATATAACGAGTGTGCAAAATAACCGTGGGCGGGGCATGAGGCTGGGCTTGCTCTATGCCCTGGGCCACGCGGCGACGGTGGCACTCCTCGGTACGGCCGTCATTGTCTTTCAGCTTTCGCTTCCCCGGGGACTGGATCGCATCGCAGAAAGGCTTGTCGGCCTGACGCTGCTTGTCTTGGGCATTTATGTTTTAGGATCTCTTGCACAGGGTAAAGCCGCTCCGCAAAGCCGCTTTCACCTTATCACCAAGGTGCTGCGATGGTTTCATTGGAAAATGAAGAATTACTGGCACGGGCATGAGCACATTACGCCGGAAAACAAGCCCTGGAATTACAGTCCTAAGTCCGTCCTGCTGGTTGGGGTCGTCCACGGGCTTGGGGCCGAAACCCCGAGCCAACTTATGATTTTCCTGCTCGCCGCCAATCTTGGTGGGATTGGTAAAGGCTTTCTCGGCTTGGCGATGTTTATTTCCGGATTGCTGGTCATGAATACCATCATGACTGCGATTGCGGTGGGAATCTTCGGTGCCAGTTCTCGTCTGCCGCGCCTGCAATTTGTGGTAACCGCTCTCACGGCAATTTACAGCCTGGCGGTTGGCGCTTTCTTTCTCTTCGGTTCCTCGAGTCTATTGCCCCAGCTCGGCTAACTTTGTCGGAGCCTCTTACACCATCTCAACGGCATGTGCAGCTCATGATCGCGAGGCGGGTCCCGTCTGGTAGTGTCTTGAACATTTAAGACACCACCGCCAGTCTTTACCGGCTTGTTTGCAGGGGATAATTATGGCAGGATAGCTGGCTTAGTAATACAATGTCGGACGTAGTTACCAGGAGGGGGTACCTCAGATGACTAACCTAGCCAAGGCGCTTGCCCGGCTCCGCGAGGAACACCGGGAAGCGCAACACCAGGCCGAGAAGCTCAGGGAAGCAATCGCAGTGCTGGAAAAACTTTCCCGAGGTTCCGTCAGTTCCACACATGCGGGCTACCGCGTAAAACGCGTTCTTTCTCCGGCGGGACGCCGCAGGATTTCTCTGGCTCAAAAAGCACGCTGGGCAAAAGCCAGACAGATGAAGAAAGCCGCTTAAGAGTTTCCCGGGTCACAGTCTCGCGAATCTCGTTCGCGAGACTGGTGTCCGCGGTATGATTTCCGCGGTTTCAGAGAAGCTTTCGATTTCCTTTGCCGAAGTCAGGTTGAGACGCCTAAGCTACGAGATCTTACCCGCCTAAGAGTGTCCGCCACCAAGCTCACGGACAATGCTCCCGACAAATGCCTTCGCGTCGCCAAAAAGCATAAGCGTGTTATCCAGATAGTAGAGCGGGTTATCGATGCCGGCAAAGCCCGGATTCATGCTGCGCTTAATCACCATCACCGTGCGCGCTTTATCCACGTCAAGAATCGGCATGCCGTAAATCGGGCTGGTGGTATCGGACCGGGCGGCTGGGTTGGTGACGTCGTTAGCTCCGATCACCAGCGCAACATCGGTCTGCGGAAAGTCGCCGTTGATCTCATCCATTTCAACGAGGCGATCGTAGGGAATATCCGCCTCGGCCAGTAAGACGTTCATGTGGCCCGGCATTCGCCCGGCTACAGGATGGATTGCGAATCGTACATCAACGCCACGTTTGGTCAGGCTGTCATAAAGCTCCCGCACCTTATGCTGCGCCTGGGCGACCGCCATGCCATAGCCGGGCACAACGATCACGCGGTTCGCGGCCGATAGAATCGCTGCCGCCTCTTCCGGAGTAGCGCTGCGAACTGGTTTAACTTCGCCAGCCGCGGCTGATGTCTGCACTTGCCCGAAGGCTCCGAACAAAACGTTGGAGAAGGAGCGATTCATCGCCTTCGACATGATGATCGAAAGAATCAAGCCGGAGGAGCCGTCGAGCGCGCCCGCAATAATCAGCAACTTGCTGTCAAGAACGAAACCCATAGCCGAGGCGGAGAGCCCAGCGTAGCCGTTGAGCAGAGAGATGACGGTCGGCATATCAGCACCGCCAATCGGAATGATCAACAGCACGCCGAAAATCAGGGCAAGCAAGATCATAAACGGGAACAGCGAACTATGTTCGGGGTGGAGAACAAGCGTGACTGCTATGGCCACTGCAACGGCGAAAAGCAAAAAATTAACGACATTCTGGCCCTTATAAGTCAGCGGCCGCTGCGGCAGAATTTCCTGCAGCTTTCCCGCCGCCATCAGGCTGCCCGTGACGGTCAGTCCGCCGAGAATGACTTCTATCGACAGGATCGACATCATGAATCGGGAGATAGTTGGGGTGCGGAGATAGAACTCAGCGGAGCCAACGAGCGTCACGCAGAGCGCACCGAAGGCGTGGCTGAGCGCCGTTCGCTGCGGCACAGCAGTCATCGCGACCCTGCCCAGAGGAACGCCTATGATCGTGCCCAGCACAAGCGCGATCGCAATCAGATGGTAGTCGACCAGGCCGCGACGCAGCAGCGTGCCGACGATGGCCAGCAGCATTCCCGCTTCGCCGGCCCAGATGCCATGACGGGCCGTAGTAGGCGAACTCATCCACTTCAGCGACAGGATGAACAGGACGCTGGCAATGAGATACAGGACTTCGATGACGACCTGGCCGCCTGCGAATTCAGGGCTCATTGTTTTGTCGCCGGACGGCTGGATTTGAACATCTTCAACATGCGATCCGTGATGAGGAATCCGCCAACGATATTGCTGGTGGCCGCGACCACGGCAATGAACCCGAAGATCGCAGCGCGCTCGCTCTTGTGTTCACCGACCAGCACGATTGCGCCTACGACGGCGATCGCATCAAGAGCATTGGTCAGCGACATTAGCGGAGTGTGCAGCAGCGGCGAAACGCGCCGGATCACCTCAAACCCGATGAATCCGGCCAGCACGAAAATAAATAAAGCATCGATGAGGGTTGAACTGCTGTTCATCTTTCCTCCATGCAAAACCTGTTCATGAGGACTGCCCTAACTCTTCGTTGCGGGCGCAGGCAAAGAAGTCACCGGTGAAGATAGCGCCGGCAAACCGAGAAACTCGCGCACCCGAGCCTGTACGATCTCGCCGCCATGAGTCACGAGGGTCTCGCGTACGATCTCGTCATCCATATTCAGATTCAACTTCTGGTCCTTGATGATATATGTGAGGAAAGACGTGAGATTTCGCGCGTACATCATGCTCGCGTGATAGGGAACGCCTGAGGCGACGTTGATAGCGCCCATGATGGTGACGCCGTGCTTAACAACGGTCTTGCCGGTTTCGCTGATCTCGCAGTTTCCACCGCGCTCGGAGGCCAGGTCGAGAATTACCGATCCGGGCGCCATGCCTTTCACCATATCTTCCGTGACCAGGACCGGCGATTTCTTGCCCGGTATGACCGCTGCGGTAATGACAACGTCGCTTTCCTGTACCACCTTGCCGAGCAATTCGCGCTGGCGGCGGTAGAAGTCTTCATCCTGAGCGCGCGCATAGCCACGGGCATCTTGCGCGTCTTTCGCTTCGATTGGAAGCTCAACAAAACGCCCGCCCAGGCTTTGCACTTGTTCTTTTGCTGCGGGCCGCAGATCGTAAGCGGAAATAACAGCTCCCAGCCGCCGCGCCGTTGCAATCGCCTGCAACCCGGCTACGCCGCAACCAATCACAAACACTCGCGCCGGCGTGACTGTGCCGGCCGCAGTAGTCATCATTGGGAAAAGACGCGGGTGGTGATCGGCGGCCATCAGGACGGCCTTGTATCCGCAGATCGTCCCCATTGACGAGAGCGCATCCATGCTCTGGGCGCGGGTAGTGCGAGGCATTAGCTCCACGGCAAACGAGGTCACACCGGTCCGGGCAATCTCTTCCACAATTTCCTTCGACCCAAACGGGCGCAGGAATCCAACTAGAATTTGATCCTTGCGGTAGAGCGGCACATCTTGTTTGCCATTGACGTCGTTCGAACCATAGCAAAGCAGCCTGCGTGATAACGTCGGCGGCGCCGAACACGGCAGCGCGAGCAGCGACCACCTTGGCGCCCTTCTCCGTATAAAGCGCATCGGGATAACCGGCGAGGATTCCGGCGCCTGCCTCAATATGAATTTCGAAGCCCGCCTTAGCCAGAGTCGGGACAACGGCCGGCACGAGCGCGACTCGGCGCTCGCCGGGGTAAATTTCTTTTGGAACGCCGATGATCAAGAGATTGTGCCTCTACGCGATTTTACGTTCTGATTTTTCAGCTTTGAATAATTACCGGTGCTTTAAACGATCCAGGGGTGCTGCGAACCTTGCTGCTGCGAACTGCCCATACAATAGCAAACGGAGCATTCTAGTTGAGCGGTTTCAGGCATGCAAACGGGTTGATGGGAGGGCGAAGCGGCCTGACTGTTTTTCTCCGCTATTTCGTTTTCTAACCACGGAGTCACTGAGTCACGGAGAACACCCTGAACCAAAAAGACGAGCGGGGAAGGTTCTGCCAAGCACTTCGCTTTTCCCCGCGTCTCCGTGGTAGAAGCCAAATAGTCAAATTGGGATACTACCGATTGGAAAGCCCCAGTTCACATCAAGAGGCGAAGAAGCAAACCGTCATTTTCGTGGCGCGCGGCGATTTGCGTGCAGTCGGCGACAATCCAATCGGGATTCGCACCCTCCAGCTCGCCGCGCCCCACGGTTGTGGGGAAGGCAATCACGCGCGCTCCTGCCGCTTTGCCGGCGCGAATTCCGGCGGGCACGTCTTCCACGGCGATGCAATCGGATGCCGCGAAACCAAGATTCGCGGCGGCCTTCAGATAGGGCTCAGGGTCGGGCTTGCCAATCTTCACATCGCTCGCCGTCACCATGGTGTGAGGAACGGGCACGCCAGCCGCGCGCAGACGCACAAGCGCGAGTTGGCGCGTGCATGAGGTGGCAATCGTCCAGCGATCCGGCGGCAAATTTTGTAACAGTTGTTGCGCTCCCGGTAGCGCGACGGCACCTTCCAAATCTTCTATCTCCATTTGCTCGACCACGCGATCTTCTTGTTGGACATTAGCACCGGGCAAGAGTTCAGCAATCGTAGATCGGCTCGGGCGGCCGTGCGCCATTCGTACGACTCTTTCGGGTTCGAAACCGTGCGCTATCGCCCAACGGCGCCAGACTCGTGTGACCGCCGGAGTCGAGTCGATGAGTACGCCGTCGAGATCGAAGAGTAAGGCCCGGCAGCGAACGTCAATCATTTTGCACTTGGATGCATTGCGTCTTGGATGCCGGGCGAGGGGACTGGAAATAGCAATCGAGTAACTTGGTGAGCGCGGCAGGAATCGAACCTGCGACCCACGCCTTAAAAGGGCGTTGCTCTACCAACTGAGCTACGCGCCCCACCGTTGTCCAATCTAACACATTTGCGCGGCGTTCTTAGGCGTCGAATCGGTGCGCTGACCGGTGACGCAGCCTGCATGAAAGCGATACACTCACGACAAATGCTTCGTTCGAGTTGGTTGTCTCCCAGGCTTGTGTTGGTCTTTTGCGTGTTGCTTCTTTCGTCGACGCTTGGGCAAGCGAAGAAAAAGCCGGCCTTACCCACTGTCCGCTGGACCGCCGGCGCACCTGGTTGCACTTTCGCGCGCGGAGACGATGGCCGCTATCGCTGGACCATGAGCGATAAGAATCTCGAAATTACGTTGCTCGTCGACTCCCAGGAACTCACGAAGAGCCGCCGGCGTTTCTACCATGTTTTCGGCCTTTATACGACCGTCCTTTATAAGGGACAGGTGAATTTCGATTACCCGGCTGATCTCCGCCTGACTTTTCTTAGCCACCATGAGATCACGGAAGGGTATCTGGATCCGACCGAACTCCAGACCCGCCTGCAAAATGATCTCGACACGCTCGTATTCGAGACCGAGCGGCAGATCAAGAAGAACCCAAAGATCAAGGAAGAAAAAACGGCTTATCTGCAACAGTATGAAAAAGAGGGAGCCGAGTTCATCGAGTTCCTCACTTCACAGTATGTCGCGGAAGCCAAGCTCAACCCGGGCAACCCGGAGGTGCATGGCTGGGCCTTCTTCCCCACCAAGAACAAGTGGATCGGGCCCCTTAAAGAACATGAGGACTTCATTCTTGAAGTTCACATGAAAGACAGAATCTGGCAGTTTCCATTTTCTCTGCCTCCCTCTGGCGAAGAACCGGCCCTGCGCAAGCCGGCCGAATAAGCGGGGGGCATGCAACTTGATTGCGCGTGGCGCGCCCGCGCGAACCGAAATAAGCGTGGACGCGGTTCGAGTGAGGGCGAACGATTCATCCGTTCAACCGATTCCGGCCCAAAAGTATGCTACAGTGCCCTCCGCATGGATAACGCTCCGAAACCCGAGTCGGACGACAAGGAAACAGCGTTTCTATACTGTCCGGTCTGTGCGATACCGGTTACCGATCCGCTGACCTGCGGCGACTGTTCCGCCGTTATTTGCCGGCGCTGTGGAACACCGCTCGAATCGTCGGATGAATTGGCCATGGGATGAAGCACAACTTGCGGGGAAGAGTTCCTATGACTTGTTCGGCGACTGAAACAATCTGATGGAAACCGTTTCTCCTGTAGCAACCGAATCTCGTAGCAACGCCACTGGACAGCCAACTCTCGTTCGCGGCCTCAGCCTGCTCGATTCCATTTTGCTGCTGGTAAGCGGCATTATCGGCTCGTCCATTTTTCTGACGGCCAAAGATATCGCCGGTCCTCTGCCGAATCCGATCCTGTTCTTCCTGGTTTGGGTGCTCGGCGGGCTAATCTCTCTCTGCGCTTGCGTGGCTTTCGCTGAACTGGGATCGATGTTCCCCGACTCCGGCGGCCAATATATATACCTTCGCGAAGCCTATGGCGACCTCGTCGCATTTCTTTATGGATGGATGCTGTTTGCCGTCGCCAACGGCGGAGGCATCGCGGCGCTTTCCGTGGCCGCTGCCGCTTACATGGGCAACATAATTCCGGCCATTGCGCAAACCCACATTATTTTCTCCGTGGCCGGAATCGCGTTCACGCGGGCGCACCTGGTGGGGATTGGTTTGATCGCTTTTCTGACCTGGGTCAATGTTGTCGGCCTGCGCTGGGGCGCACTGCTCCAGAACATATCGACGTGGACAAAGTTTACGGCGATTGTTGTGTTTCTCGTTCTAGGCTTTGCGATTGGCAAAGGACACTGGTCAAATTTCACCGCGCAGGCGCCCGGCGGCGTCACCATGGGCCTGTCTCCCGGCCAATTGATTTCCGCGCTCGGGGTCGGCTTGATTGCCGTGTTCTGGGCTTATGACGGATGGGTCTTCATCACCTGGGTCGCTGGAGAAGTAAAAGATCCCCGCCGCAATGTACCGGTGTCGATGGTGGTAGGCGTTTTGATAGTGGCTGCGATTTATCTCGCCATGAACATGATTTACGTGTATGCCATGCCATTGAGCGAAGTGGCCAAGCATGAAACCATCGCGCACGCGGCGGCGACTGTGTTGTTTTCGCCCGGTGCCGCAGTCTGGCTTTCCGCGATGATTGCGATCTCATGTTTCAGTTGCGCGGCGACAAATACGCTCACCGGTGCGCGGGTGTATATGGCCATGGCGCAGGATGGCATTTTCTTCAAACGCATGGCGGTCATCCATCCCAAGTGGCGCACGCCCGCATTTAGTTTGATTGGACAAGGGATATGGGCCGCCGTGCTCACGATGAGTGGACGCTACGACCAGCTTTATACGTATGTGATCTTTGGCATGGTGCTCTCCTACACGCTGACGGTGATGGGACTCTTCATACTGCGCTGGAAAAAACCTGATCTGCCTCGACCTTATCGCTGCGCCGGTTATCCGTGGCTGCCGGGCCTCTATGTTTTTATCGGCACTGCCTGGACGCTGAACACGATCATCACGCGCCCAGTACAGGCATTCTGGGGAGCGTTGCTGGCAGCAGCGGGCGTGCCGGGGTATTTGTTCTGGAAGAGGAAGAGCAACACGGCCGGAAATTGATCGACCAAAGTGTATTTACACCGGCACCGCCGTCTTCCGCTTGGGATTGAAAAACGGCAGCGGCACCACAGTTGCTGTCGTCTTAAGTCGCTGGGCCTCGACGGTCAATTCCATCTGAAGTTTTGTGCCGGCATTTGAATACTCGGTGCTTACGCTGGCGAGCGCGATTAGCTTTTTCAGCAGCGGAGAGAATGCCGTTGTCGTCGCCTTGCCGATCTGGCGGTCGTTTGCATAAATCGGCACGGCCACGCGCGATGCCTGGCTGGGCGCAGCCGGAGACAGGCCGAACTTATCGAACTGCTCTTCCACTTCTACCCAATCGATCTCGAGACCAACTAATTGCCGCGCGACGCCGCGCTTGTTGTCTTCTACGAGCGCGCGCTTGCCGATGAAATTTTCTTTTTCCAAGTGCACCATCTTGCCGAAGCCCAGTTCATACGGAGAAAATTTCTGCGCGGGAATCAGGGCCTTCTTTGAACTGGTGTAGTCCACTTCGATCAGCAGGAGCCCGGCTTCCACGCGCGCCACATCGAGCGCCAGCATTCCGGCGGCGTGAATGTCGAACTGCTTGCCTTTGTTCATCAGTTCGTCCCACACGCGCACGGCATTGTCCTCATTATTCCGCGGAATCCAAATTTCGTAGCCGAGGTCGCCCGTGTATCCCGTGCGGGAAATATCAACCGGCACGCCCGCGATGTTGCCGCTCGTCTTGCGAAAATATTTAAGATTCGCAATATCGGCATCGGTGACGGCCTTCATCAGCCGGCCTGAAGCGGGCCCTTGGAGCGCCAAGGCAGCCGTCTGCTCCGAAATATCTTCGATCTCGACAGCCATGTTCACGCCGCACTGCCGGAACCAGCGCAGGCTGGGGTCAGCGGCCGTCCAGCGATATTTATTTTCCTCGAGGCGCGTGATGGTGCCATCGTCGATGACCTTTCCCTCTTCGTCGCACCAGCAGCAATAGATAACCTGCCCCACGGAGACTTTGTTGATGTCGCGGGTGATGACGCGATTGACCAGCCGAGTCGCATCCTTGCCCGTGACCAGATATTTGTAGAGCGGCGAGATGTCGATAAGCGCGCAGGCGTTGCGGATGGCATTGTATTCGTGCTCATGATGCACCTCATACACGCTGACCGTGTAATAGCCCGACCACTCGCGATAGTTCAGGCTGTGGCAGAGCGCTAACGTTCTTTCGTGAAATGCGGTTCCAATGGGCAAGGGATGGCCTCCAAAGAGATGCTGCGTGCTGGATTATAATTCTCGCATGGGCCGCCTGATTGAGTGCACCATCCTTCCCAGTGGTCTCTGAACCGCCGCAGTGGTATCGTACCTTTGCATTTCTAAAGCTGCATAAACAAGAGTTCCCGCTCACCCTCGCCGAGAAGCGAGACTCAGATGAAAGCTGATAGCTGCGAGGTGGCAGCTAAAAGCCAGGAGCTAAAAGCTAGTGGCTGATTCTAAATACGACGTCATCGTGATCGGAGGAGGCCACAACGGCCTGACGAATGCCGCCTATCTTGCCAAAGCGGGCAAGAAAGTGCTGGTGCTGGAACGCCGTCACGTGCTCGGCGGAGCAGCCTGCACGGAAGAAGTTTTTCCAGGCTTCAAATTTTCGGTTTGCTCTTACGTCGTCTCGCTGCTGCGCCCAGAGATCATTCGTGATCTCGACCTGCCGCGCCACGGCCTCGAAATCCTGCCGCTGGACGGAACATTCACGCCGATGCCCAGTGGAGATTATCTCTGGCGCGTAAACGACCACGGCAAGACGCATCGTGAAATTGCTCGGCACTCGCGGCTGGATGCCGAGGCCTACGACGAATTCGGCAAGGCGATGCAGGCCATGTGCCGCTTTGTGAAACCTATTCTCAGCATGGTGCCGCCCGATCCTTCGACACTGAATCCGCGGGAGTTGATGAAGTTGCTGTTTCTTGGACGCCGCTTTCAGGACATGCCGGGGGGAGACAAGTACAACCAGGTGCAGCTCATGACGATGAGCGCGGTCGATTTCCTGGATCAGTGGTTTGAGACCGACGTGCTCAAGGCGACAATGTCGGCCTCGGGAATTATCGGCACGTTTCTCGGCGTGCGCTCGCCGGGAACCGCGTACGTACTACTTCATCACTACATGGGCGAAATTGATGGAGCGTTTCGCGCCTGGGGATTCGCGCGTGGGGGTACCGGCGCCATCTCAAACGCCATTGCCGGGGCGGCGCGCGAAGCCGGAGTTGAGATTCGCACAGCAGCCCCCATCGCCAGAATTCTCGTCAAGAACAATCGCGCTTATGGCGTTGCGCTCGCAAACGGCGATGAGATTCATGCCGACGTAATCTCGTCGAGCGTAGACCCGCGTCTGACATTCACCAAAATGATCGAACCCGGCAACCTGCCGGACGAATTCATGGAAGGCGTGAAGCGGTACAAGTTTCGCGGGTCATCGGGAAAAGTAAATATGGCGCTTGACCGACTGCCCGATTTCAAATGCCTGCCGGGAGTGGGCGCGCACCTGCGCGGCGCAATCTCTATTTCGCCCAGCGTCGAATACATGGAGAAAGCTTACGATGAGGCGAAATACGGGCATTGGTCGTCGCACCCTTACATCGACATGGTGATTCCGACGCTCACCGATACGTCACTCGCGCCGCCGGGCAAACATATTCTTTCCTGCTTTGTGCAATACGCACCTTATAAGCTCGCCCCCGGACTCGATTGGGACACGGAAAAAGAAAAATTCGGCGACAACGTGGTCAACACGATTGCCGAATATGCGCCAAACATTAAAGACATCATTCTTCATCGCCAGGTGGTGACGCCGCTCGATCTGGAGCGGGAATGGGGACTGAGCGAGGGGAACATTTTTCAGGGCGAGCTGTCACTCGAACAATTGTTCTTCTTGCGTCCGGTAGCGGGCTGGGCGCGATTCCGCAGTCCCATCGCGAACCTCTACATGTGCGGATCGGCCACGCACCCCGGAGGCGGCATCATGGGCGCGCCGGGCCGGTTGGCGGCGATTGAAATCCTGAAAGATGGGAAGGCGGCCTGATGTGCAGGGAAGAACATTCCAAGAAGGGACACACGCGGTAACGGCCTGATGCCCGAAACTTCTTCCAACACTCGTTCCGAAAATCGCGACTTCATTATCGTTGGTGCAGGGCACAACGGCCTGGTCGCCGCTTTCTATCTTGCGAAAGCGGGTTTCAAGCCGCTGGTTCTTGAACGCCGCTCGCAAGTTGGCGGCGCGGCAATCACCGAGGAATTTCATCCTGGATTTCGCTGTTCGACGCTTGCACATTCGGCGGGACCGCTGCGTTCCGATGTCATGCGCGATATGCAACTTGCGCGGCACGGCCTGAGATTAATCACGCCCGAAGTCAACACTGTCTCTTTGCTGCCCGACGGGCGGGCGCTTGTTCTTCATGCGGATAACCGAAAAGCCGCGCAGGAAATTGCGCAATGGTCGGCCAAAGACGCCACGGCTTATGGAGACTTCGCGGCCGCGCTTGGGAAGATCAGCAAAGTTATCGCGGAAGCGCTCACACTGACGCCGCCCAATATTGACAATCCCTCAAGCGGCGATCTCTGGGGGATGCTGAAGACCGGGCGTTCCATCCGCGGCCTCGGCAAGAAAGATCTGTATCGCGTGCTGCGCTGGGGGCCGATGGCGGTCGCCGACCTGGTCGCCGAGTTTTTCGAGACCGAACCTCTGCGTGCCACGATTGCTGCACGCGGCATCTTCGGCACGTTTCTGGGCCCGTGGTCAGCGGGCAGCGCGCTGGTTTTGTTGTTGCGCGCCGCGGGCGATTCTACCGCGCTCGGATCTCCTGCGGGCAACGTTCAATTCCCTATCGGAGGCGCGGGCGCGATCACGGCGGCTATGGCGGCGGCCGCGAAAGAAGCTGGCGCGGAAATTCGTACCGACGCTGCGGTCTCAGAAATTTGTGTGAAAGATGGCATTGCAACTGGCGTGGTTCTGGCTTCGGGCGAGGAAATCTCCGCGAAGACGGTCGTCTCCAACGCCGACCCCAAGCGCACGTTGATGCACCTGGTCGATCCCATTCACCTTACGCCCGACTTCGTACAGAAGATCAAGAATTACCGTGCGATGGGTACGGTCGCAAAGGTCAATCTGGCGCTCTCCGCACTCCCCGACTTCACGGCGCTTAAGTCGCAAAATAATAGCGATCTGCTCAAAGGCCGGATTCAAATCAGCCCGGAGATCGATTATCTCGAACGCGCATTTGACGAGTCGAAGTATGGTAATTTCTCGCGCCAGCCATATCTGGAGATCACGTTCCCTTCGATCACCGATCCATCGCTCGCGCCGCCGGGCCAGCATGTGATGTCGATCTACATGCAGTACGCGCCTTACAAGCTAAAGAACGGCGACTGGGAAACCCAGCGCGCGGCGCTGGGTGAAACGGTGGTGAAGACGATTGAGCACTACGCACCAAATCTGCCGCAAAGAATTCTGCATCATCAGGTCATCACACCCAAAGATCTGGAAGAAACCTATGGACTCACCGGCGCCCACATTTTTCATGGAGAACTGGCGCTCGATCAATTCTTCACCATGCGTCCTCTGCTCGACTGGGCGCGCTACAACACGCCGATCGACAGGCTATTTTTGTGCGGAAGCGGGACGCATCCCGGAACAGGATTGACCGGCGGTTCGGGCGCGAATGCGGCGCGGGAGATTGTGAAGGCGCTGAGAAAGTAAGGCAGGGCTGTTCCTCATGCGAAGAGTGGCGAGTACCCAGAGAGAAAAGAGGAACGCGGCGGAAACCGATACAATTGTCATTATCATTGCGCAATGCACAACTCCGCCATCCTTCTCGTTTCCTGTCCCGATCGCAAAGGCATTGTTGCTTCGATCTCCGATTTCATTTTCAGGCACAACGGCAACATCCTGTGCAACGACGAGCACGGAGACGAAGAATCCAACCTTTTCCTCACTCGTATTGAGTTCGATGTCACGAACTTTGACCTGCCGCTCTCAGAATTCGCGCAACGCTTCTCTCCGATGGCGCAAACCTTCGAAATGGATTGGCGTCTGGCCCGGTCCAGCGACCGGCCGCGCATCGCCATTTTTGTATCGAAGTACGACCACTGTCTGCAGGATTTGCTTTACCGTCATCAGAGCGGTGAGTTGCCGTGCGAAATTCCCCTGATCGTTTCCAATCATCCTGACAATCAGCGTGTCGCCGATTTCTATCGCATTCCCTACTTCGTCCTGCCGGTCACCAGGGAAAACAAACGCGACGTTGAGCAGAAGCAGCTCGCGTTGGCCCTCGAGCACAACTGCAATCTGATTGTTCTGGCACGTTATATGCAGGTCCTGTCGAACGAATTCATCGCGACATGGGGCTCGGAAAACCTGATTAATATCCACCACTCGTTTCTGCCCGCTTTCATCGGCGCCAAGCCCTACCATCAAGCCTTCCAGCGCGGAGTCAAGCTAATTGGAGCGACAGCACACTACGTAACACAGGTACTCGACGACGGGCCCATCATTGAACAGGATGTGGTCCGCATTCACCATCGCGACACGGTCGACGATCTGATTCAAAAAGGCCGCGACATAGAAAAAGCTGTGCTTTCGCGTGCCGTGCGCTGGCGTGTCGAGAATCGCGTGCTTCTTTATGGCAACAAGACGGTCGTGTTTCAGTGAAGCGGCCTCATCCAGCCCTCCAGATGCCCTAAAGGCTCGCCGCAACTCGATTGTCGATCCCGTAGTTTTCCATCCCGTCCGTAACCAGCAAAGTAATTGCGGCATGCCTTCGCTTTAGTCTCTACTTAAGCGATCGTCAAATCTTGAACGGCAAGCCCGCTTGAGGAGAAAAATTTGGAGCCGGACCCCAAATGGGAACTCGCGCTGCTGGCGACCGTGCAAGCTTTTTGCCAGCGGCTCCTGAGTGACCAACTGAGAGGAGAACTCCCTTGCCCCGCCGTTTTGGCGCCGGAGGCCCTCACCAGTACCGACGACCCGAGTGCGACTGTCCAGCAAATGCATGTGTGGATTCAGGTCCTCGACATGGCCATCAGCCCTGCCATGCTTCGCGTCGGCATGCCTCCGGAACTCGATGCCGAGGTCGCGGAAGCGCTATTACGCTACTTCGCCCGTCTGCGCGCTGACTCGCGCTCGAATCGCGACAAGGCTGACTTGGTTGCTACTTTTCTGTTTCGCCATCCCCGCGTTCCCGGACAGTGGGAGAGCCACGGCGTTGGGCTCGATGGCTCCACGCCTCTTCCCCCATTCGAAATTGCACTCCTTGAGATTCTCTCCGACTCCGACGCACCTGCGCTGCCCGAGGAACAGATCCTGTTGTTGCGGGAATTCGAGCCTTTATTGAATCAGGCGAATCGCTGTCAGGATTTTTCCACCCTCATGGACTCCGGCATCGTCTCTCGCGTCCGCGAACTGAAGGCTTCGCTTGGAAAATCGATTTATCATCCTGCAGCATTGGCCACGCTTGCTCCCTACAATGCTGCTTTCGGCGAACGGTTTCAAACGCTCTTTTCGGTGGCCACGAGTGAGATCCGTGCGTTCGCGCGCGAATTCCAGAACAAAGGAGGTTCGATCGTCGGGAACGTCGACGGCGTCGACGTCACGGTCGATCACATTGCCGCGCTGAACGAAGATGAATTGCTGCAGTTGGATTATGCTGAAGCCCTGGAGAAATTCCGCCGCGTTTCGCGATTGAAAAAAGATCTGCAGCGCCGGCCGCCGGAGCGCCAGTCCTATCGATTGCCACTTAGTTCGCACCCTGGTCATGGCTTCGCAGTCGCTTCCGCAGCAGCGGCAGCAACGGCGCCTGCGCCCCAACGGTGCTACGTTCCTGCCGCCATCACACAGCAGGCGCTCGCAGTTGAGGAAGCAAAACTTCGCCGCGTCGAAGAGGCCATTCGCACATTCGTGCGCGTTGCGAATCCAAAATTTCGCCAGATCGTCCCCATGCGCTACTTCAATCTGACCCTAAGCCCCGCCGAGGTTGAGATTTCCATTGCGAACGATCTCGACCGGCCCGGCCCGAAGAGTGACGCCGCCCGGCAGATCCTGCGCATGATTGCCCTGAATGCTCGTATGAGCACGGAAATGGAAGAACTCAAGCGCGTGCCGCGTGGCAGCACAATCTGGAAATTCCATGCCGATTCGCTGGCCGTCCTTATTGATCTTGCAAAGCGCGTTCCGGAAATTGTGGCTCGGCTAACTTCTGGGCTTAATCAGTCTCCGACTGATCAGGAGAGAGGTTTGACGATGCAGGCTTCGCTGGAGAAACTCCTGGCAGGTATTGAGGGAGCAGGAAAAATCTTCGCGCAATAAAGCTCGTATGGCGTAGGGCAACCCTTGCAGCCAAAGGAAAAGGGCGAGCATTGTGCCCGCCCCTGTTTTGCTGTTTATCTTCTGCTATATCTTCGGCTAATTGATGTCGAACTGCTCCTGGTGAAGAGCCGGGTCCGACTTGACGATAATCGTCTTCTTCGTAAGCTCTTCCATTTCGTTCAGTAAACGCGCATTGGTCGCCTTCAGAGCTTTTGCCACTTCCGGGTTCACACGCAACATCACGTCACTGTGCTCCAAGTGACCCGTTATTTTGCGCATCTCGACGTAAATTTCGTTGCAGACCGTGTTCACCGCCTTCACAAAGCCGGTTGCCTGGCAATAAGGACACGGAGAGCCGATGGTCCGTTCGAGCGATTGCTTCACGCGCTTGCGGGTGATCGCCACCAAACCAAAATCATTGAACTGCAATACCTTCGATGGCGCACGGTCTCCACGCAGAGCTTCTTCCAGCGCCTGCATCACTTTCTGCCGGTTGCGACGCTCATCCATGTCGATGAAGTCGATGATGATGATTCCGCCCAGGTCGCGCAGCCGTATCTGGCGCACGATCTCGCGGATCGCGTCCACGTTTGTCTTCACGATGGTGTCTTCGAGCCGCGATGTCTTGCCAACATACTTGCCCGTGTTCACATCGATCGCAACCAACGCTTCGGTCTGGTTGATGACGATGTAACCGCCGCTCTTGAGCCACACCTTTGACTTAAGCGCCTTGTTAATCTCCTCGTTCAACCCGAATTGTTCGAACAAAGGCGTCTCTTTGGTGTAAAGCTTGACCCGCCTTACCAAAGCGGGCTGAAAGCGGTTGGCGAAACGGAGTACGCGCTCGTATTCCAGTTCGTTGTCTACCCAGATTACCGAGAAGTCGGAACTCACCTGGTCCCGCAACACGCGCTCAACGACGTTCAGGTCGTGGTAAATCAGCGCCGGCGATTTGCCATTCTCCGCACGCGTTTTAATCTCGGCCCATAGGTTCTTCAGAAAGCGGATATCGGCGCGCAACTCCTCATCGGATGCGCCCGCTGCCGCCGTGCGCACGATGAAGCCGCCGCCTCCGTTTTCGCGCTCGCTTTGGATGATGCGCTTCAGACGCTGCCGCTCTTCCTCGGAAGCAATCTTCCGCGAGACCCCCGTGTGATTGACCGTCGGCATGAAGACCAGGAAGCGTCCGGGTAACGCGATGTGGCTGGTAATCCGGGCTCCCTTTTTGCCGATTGGCTCCTTCGCTATCTGGACCAGAATTTCCTGCCCTTCTTTGAGCAGTTCGCTGATCTGCGGAACAACCTGGTTCTCGCGGCTGCGGAACCGTCTTCGCTGGCCACGGCGTCCACCGCGCTGGCGATCGAAATTCGGTGTTGCCCGCCGTGCCCGCTGGAACAACCTCGCTTCGGGAGGTGCACTGCGAACTACAGCGCTGGCATCCACTGTTCCATCTCCGATGGCTTCCGCCTCCAGCAAGGCTTCGGCCTCGGCTTGCGCCTCTTCGAGTTCAAGTTCTTCCTCTTCGCGTTCTTCCGCTTCAATGGCCGCTTCGGAGACTTCGCCGTTTTCGCCGACAGTAACCGGCTCGCCTTCAACGGCAGTCTCGTCGCCGGCTGCTGCGGCTAAACCTGATGCGGCTAAACCTTTTCCCGCAAAAGCGGGCGCATGACTCTCTTCTTCAATCTGCTCGAAGCCATCGTCCTCGGCCAGATCGTCGCCGTAGGCAGTGAGATCCGCTTCTTCTTCTTCGATCTCCTGCTCCTCAACCCGGTTCGCATCATAATGAACTGCGGGCGATGCGCCGAGCTTCGTCGTCTCTGACTCGGTAGTTTCCTCACTCGTTTCTACTTCGCTCGTTTCTGTCTCGGATTCTTCGGAAACGCCTAAAGCGGCGGCGAAATCTGCTTCGTGAGGGAGAATATGCTCCGCCGTCTCGTCGCGATCTTCTGGTGTGTCGGCAGGGGTGTCATAAGCAGACCTCAACTCCGCCACAGTCTCTCCTCCATCGCTTACCGAAGCGCTGGTGGACTCTTCATAAGCCTCGATCTGCGTGGCAGGATCATGCTGCTCATGCAATGGCTCCGCAGCTTGCGCCGCAAATATTGGCTCGTCCTCAGGGAACGTTGGAGCGACCGTGGGCTCATTCGCTGGCTTAGCCGCGAAATTGTCCGCGGGTGTTGCCGTCGGTGCCTGCCGATATTTCGAGATTGATTCGCCCGGCAGGATAATCGGTTGATATCCCGGAGGAGGACCGTAGTCGTAGTCGTGGCCGGTCCGGGCTGTTGTTGTGGGACGCTGAAAACGCGAGGAGCTGTTTCGGTCGAAACGGCCAGAGCGCCCGCCTCTTTGATCATTTCGCGGCTGATCGTTTCGCGACGAGTCAGTTCGCGACGAGTCGTTACGAGGCTGGTCATTTCGCGAGAAGTCATTTCGCGGCGAGTCAGTTCGCGGTTGATCGTTTCGCGGGAACTCATTCTTCGGCAATTCATTCCGCGGCAGGTCATTTTGGGGCGATTGGGTCCGGACTTCCCCGCGATCGCCGTTCTCGCGCCGCCCGCGCCTCCGCCGTCGGCCACGAAAGTCCCTGCTATCACGCGATGATTCGGAGGTGTTACCCGGTTCGGATGCCCCTGTGTCAGGCCCTCCGTCCTCCTCGGTTGCGCTACCCGCGTCCACTGGCGCCTTTTCTGCGCCCGCGGCCGCCGCCTCCGCGCGTTGGAACTGTCCGCCATTCGCAGGGCGATTGGCCGGGATAGGTTCATCCAGATCTTCGTCCGTCTGTTCCAGATCCATGAAGTCGGACACATAGAGGAACGCATCGCGTTCCAGTCCGATATCCACAAAGGCCGACTGCATGCCAGGCAGCACGCGCGTAACACGGCCTTTATAAATGGAGCCTGCTAAGGTGTATTCGTTTTCTCTTTCGAGATAAATTTCCGCTAACTGATCGTCTTCCGTGATTCCAACTTTGGTTTCATGGGGTGTTGCCGATACAAACAATTCCTTGTTCATCTTTACTCCGGTTCTTTCTCACCGGATTGGAGGCGCAAGGCAAACGGAAGGATTGATAGCTATCAGCGCCGCTTCGGGAAGGAGCGGCTGGGACCACCCGACACCAATGTCGGGACCTGCATCGCAGTAAGTCAGTTTCACGTCTATGCACTGATCGCTTTGAGCCGCTCCGCCAGGCTTGTGACCACTCTCTCGTACTCGAGGGGGCCGTTCCCCGCCTGGCCGGCTTCAATCCTGTCCGGCATTGCACTCCTTCGCCGGTAATCTGCCCTCCTTTTTCGCGAGGGCCTTCGTAATCTTGTTCTTTCAATCTTATTTCTACAGGCGGCTCTTCTTAAGCCGCCTCTTTAAATCGCACCCTCTACCGCCGTCTCAGTTCACAAAGCGGCGCATCCGAACGTTCATTACCATCCCCAGCGCCAGAAACATGAAAAGGACGGAAGACCCACCGTAACTCATGAGCGGTAAAGGTATTCCGGTGACGGGCATAAACCCGACCACCATGCCAATGTTGACCAGAATGTGAAAGCTAAGCACAGCTACCACACCCATAACCAGGAATGCTCCGGCGCGGTCGGGCGCCGTTTGCGCATTCTGCGTCAAACGCATCAGCACTACAAAGTATAACAGCAGAAGCACCAAAGCTCCTACGAACCCATGTTCTTCCGCAAATGCGGCAAAAATAAAGTCCGTCTGCGGCACCGGAAGAAAGGCCAGATGGGTCTGCGACCCCTGCCGGCTTCCCCAGATTCCGCCCGAACCCACCGCGATAAGTGATTGATTTACCTGGTACCCGGAGCCTTGACGGTCCGCATCCGGGTCTCGGAAGCTAGACAAACGTTCCTTCTGATAAGGCTTTAGTACTTTGATCCATGCCACCGGAAGCAAAAGCGCAAGAATCAGGAGCACAACGGTCGCCTGCTTCCAGCGCAATCCGCCTAGAAATAAACCCATGATGGCTACTGGCAAGTAGGTCAGCGCTGTCCCAAGATCCGGTTGCGCCAGCACCAGTAGCATCGGAAAGCCGACAATCGCGCCCGCTTTCATGAAGTCGGGCCATGACAGCTCCCGCTGCTGCAAATCAGCAAAATACTTCGCCACCGCCAAAATCAGGATCAGCTTCACCCATTCCGACGGCTGAAAATGCGATCCACCGGGCATGTTGATCCAGCGCCGCGCTCCCAGGGACTTGTGTCCGAACAAGCGCACAGCAATCAGAGAAGCCAGAGCAATCACGTACATCCAGTGGACTCTTTCGAGCAGCACCTGATAGTTGAGCAGGCTGACGAGGAACATCGCCGCCACTCCGCCAAGAATCCAATAGATTTGTTTGATGTGGGAGCCCGCGAACTTGGTGTGTTCGGTCGCGCTGTGGATCTGCAGCACTCCGAGCGCGCAAATGGCAAGCACGAATCCGGTTAGGACCCAGTCAAAATCTCGAAAGGAAACGTAACGCGACATGGATTTAGTCGCCCACCCCAGAATTCATTTCAGCGACGATTTACTGGCAGGGAGTTGTGGGACATGACGGGCTAATTGGCCCTTCATCCCGCAGTAACAACCAGATGCCGACACCCGCGATTGCCCCGGTCCCCCCATACACAGCCCAGGGAGAATTCATGATCCCGCCCCTGGCGGCTACCGCTACCGCTGCTCCGCGCCGCTTTTTCTTCTTTTTTTGAGGGTCGGCACTTTCGTCTCGCGTCGCCTGCTGGCCTTGTGTCACGGTGGTTGTCCCTTGCGCATCCTGCACCGTAACATCGCCTTTATTGGCGGCGATGTGAACTTCGCCGTCAACATCAACTACCTGAAACTCGGTCCACGCGGCGCCTGCCGGACGAATGGTTACCTCGCCGGCATGAGCTTCCATCCCGGCCGCCGTCGTCACCCGCACGCCACCGTGTTCAATCTCCACCGCCGAACCCTCAAACTTCACCAGCGAATCCGCCATTACCGTCACGCTGGATCCTTTGCCTTGAATGCTCGCCGCAGCCGTGGGAGGAGTCTGCAAGGTATCGCCCGAAAATACAGCGACCGTCTTGGGCACGACAGCTCCGTTCACCCAAGCCGCACCACTCGTATAGAGCATGGCAGTGGGTGACTCCCCGGCCAGCATTTGCACCGGGAAGGCCGCTACCAGTACGCAACAAAGCGCCGATCGCAGGGCTATTTTTGCCGGGTGTGTGGAGGAGTTAAACATTTCAGGATTTTCAGCTATCGTACTCGTGCAAATACCACAGGTCAATGCGCTTAGCGGCCCCCGTATACTCGCCAGTAACTACTGCGTTAACGGGATTCCAGCCGCGCTGCGAATGGGCATGCAGGCGCGTTGACCTTAGGCAGCCACTGGCAGCTTTGCTATGAGCTTTTCCCCTTCCACTTGGTGGATGACCACTCGCAACCAGCGGTTTGCCTCAATCCGGCCTTCCAGTTGGACTTTAAGATAGTTTTCCGTTAGCGCCTCGGTGAAGTCCGTGTCTCCAGCCTGCAGCGTGATCGCTTCAACCTCGCGGCCAACCAGCGACCGCATGAATGCGTGCTTCTTCCTCGAAGCAATTTCGCGCAGCACACCATTTCGTTCCCGCGCAATGTTTACGGGTACTTGGCCGGGCAGCGATGCCGCCGGCGTCCCCGGCCGCGCCGAATAGGTGAACACGTGCAGGTAGGTAAATGGCAGTTCCTCGACCATGCGCCGCGTTTCCGCAAACTCCGCTTCGCTCTCGCCCGGGAAACCAACCATCACGTCGGCTCCGATTGCGGCGTGTGGCATTGCGCTTCGGATCTTCAGGACCTTCTCGCGATAATGCCAGGGCCGATACTTGCGGTGCATCCGACGTAGCACTGCATCGCTCCCCGACTGCATCGGGATGTGAGCATGGTTTGCAATTCGCGGCGACGATGCCACGAGCCCAATCAGTTCATCGCTCCAGTCCATCGGTTCGACGGAGCTGATGCGGAGTTTCTCCAGAGACGTGGAATCGAGTATGGCTCGAATCAAACCAACCAGTCGTTGGTCGTTTGTCTGTGGTCGTTGCGAGGGCGGAACCCCAGCGGACAAAATCGAATCGCGAACGACGAACGACGAATGACCATCGACCGACTGAGGGCCGACGGCTGAAAGCTGACGGCTGCCGTCCAAGTCCCTGCCCCATCGTCCCAGGTTGATGCCGGAAATGACTACTTCGCGATAGCCTGCATCGACCAGTGTTTGCACCTCGGCAATTACTCGTCCCATTGGCAAAGACCGGCTCTGCCCTCGCACATAGGGGATCACGCAAAACGAGCAGCGGTTGTCACATCCATCCTGCACTTTAAGATTTGGCCGCGTGCGCTCATTCGCGGCCTCAAACACCGGGGCAGCCAGCAGTTCGGTATGAGCGAAGATGTCCCCGACCACTACCCGCTCAGATTTCGTCCCGGATAGGGTTCCCATCGGCACGAAGTTCGACGAGGACGTGCCGGAGCCGGCCATGGCAATCTGAGCGACCTGATGTTTGTGGGAATTTCCGACGACCCACGTCACGCCTGGCATTGCCGCCAGTTCCTGGGGCGCCCGCTGGGCGTAGCATCCGGTGACCATAATCCGGCAATCCGGATTCGTCCGCCGCACGCGCCGGATTGATGCCCTAGCATCTTTATCCGCGCCTTCGGTGACCGTGCAGGTGTTCAGAACCACAATCTCAGCGTCGCGCGCGCTGCCAGCCCGCTCCAGTCCACGATCCAGAAACTGCCGCTCCAGCGCAGCTCCGTCGGCTTGCGTTGCGCGACATCCGAAATTTTCTATGTAGAAGCCGGCCACGTTCTTAATACTAAACGAGGGATGGATTTTGAAGGAATGGACGGAAATACCCGCGGAACCACAATCAGTCCGCGACCCCGACTGTAAGCAAGCACCAACTCGCCGTCGCGAAATCTATTCGCACAAAGATAACGGACACCATGCTGATTGCATGGCTGTTTGCCGGATCGCAATGATTTCCGAAACGACGCCCTTTAGGCGGTCGCCCGCCGAGTTTGTTGAAAACACTCGCGGCATAAGACCGGACGGCCCTGGGTAGGACGAAACGGAACCGTTGTTTCTTTGCCACACTGGTAGCACTGGGTTCGCGTCTCCACCTTCTGGTGGGAAGGCGTTTGAACCGGATCTCCAAGCGCCGTCACGCGCTTGGACTTACAGTTCCGGCAACGTTTCGGCTCGTTTTTGAATTGCTTGTCATGGAAGAACAACTGTTCTCCCGCAGTGAATACGAACTCACCACCACAATCCACGCACTTTAATACCTTATCCTGAAATTCCATTGGAAGAGGCTCCCATGCCCCACCCCCGCATCACACGAGAAAACCGGGATACCCGGTTCACCCTATGGAAACAGGGGATGTACTTCCCCCTCGCGTACTTCCGGACTCGGCCCCTCCATGCCCTTGCACCAGGCATGGAGCCACGTCTCCAACATCACGCATCAAAGCAATGGATTTCCATAACCTTGAACGGCGAGAAGGAGCCACCCCCTCTTGCGGCTCCCAATTTTGTACTGTCTTGTTAGTCTTTCTTTGAGTCTTGCTCTTTAAGTCTTGCTCTTTGCGAGTTTTCTTGCGGCTGCGCTTGCGCGCCAGCGCTTCTTTTACACGCTCTCTTTCACCGGGCTTCAGATAGAACGAGTGCCGTTTGACTTCTTTTACGACGTCCTCGGTTTGTACCTTCCGCTTGAACCGGCGAAGTGCGTTTTCAAGGGATTCTCCCTCTTGAAGCCGAACTTCAGCCAACGAAACTACACCCCCTTACTCGCCTGACGGGATCAGATACTTATGTCAAGCTTGTCCAAGTTAGTCAAGGGGGTTGTGCAATAAATTTTCCTTTCGATGTTCCTGGCGTTTAAGAATTCATCACTCGTTCAGAAATTCATGCGCATCGACAATTGCACCTGCCGCGGCGCATAGGCATTCGTTGTTTTCATGAAACTCGCAGGTTGCTGATAATAGGCTGGATAAGTCACTCCTCCTGCACTCGGCGACTGTGAATAGTTGACGAAGTGCCCGGCAGAATCATAAAAGCCACTGTCCGATATGTCGTATCTTTTGTTGTCTCGGTTAAAAAGATTAAATGCCTCGGCCGTAAGTTCCAGCCGTAAGTGCTCTCCCAGTTTGATCCTCCTACCCATTCTCAAATCCACCGTCGCATAGTCAGGACCTAGAAAAGAATTGCGCCCATACCCCGCCAGACGATCATTGTTGTCGTTGCCATCCTGATTCGGATCGCCGGTCACCGTCGCGGTGGCCGGTCGCCCCGACCCATAGGTCATCACTCCCGCAACCTTCCAATTTTTCACTATCGCACCGAGCACTCCATGCTCCGCATCAAACCTGTGCGGTTCCTCGACTGCCGCAATCGTCAATCGGCTTCGCTGATCGGTTGTGCTTGGACCTCGCTCGCTGTTTGGGGAGTAGGAATTCTGCACCGTCGACGGAGAGCCCGTCACCAGCGCATCCTGCCCGTCGTCAATGGAATGCGCCCATGTATAGCCAAGTCTGAAGTACAACCCGCGCGACATTCGTTTCTGCAACGACAAAGTCAGCCCGTTGTAGACACTCGAGGCCGCACTCTCGAACTGATCGATGGCTCCGAGTTGCGCAATTGGCCGTGCCAGCGAATTAATGCACGGCGGATACGGGCAGCTGATGCTCCATGTCTTTTGCCACGTCGCAAATGACTCGACGCTGTAAAGTGCATTTTGAAACTGGCCTCCTGTCGCGTCGTAGATCGGGTAGCTATAAAACGTGGGCGGTGGCAGGTTCACATCCCGCGCCCGGATCATGTCCACGCCGTGCACATATAAATACGAAAGCTCGGCGGTAACTCCTCCATCGAATTCTCTCTCCAGGCGTACACTTCCCTGCTCCGCCCTCGGCGTTTTAAACCCCGGTCCAAAGGCAGCCACTTCGTTTGTCGCATACTGCTGCCATGCTGCCGGCAAGGAACACGTCACCGGGCCTCGCGGACAGTTCACCGCCACGTTGGGATAGGTCGGAAAAACCTTGTTCTGGTAATAATTCGTGTTATCAAGCGACAGAAATTGGTCCGTGACCCCGTTGTCGCTGATCACCGCCGATTGATAGATCTGCGGAATCCGCGTGTAGAAAATCCCGAATCCCGCACGCATCACCAACGGCCGCCGCTCGCCGAGCGCATACGCCAATCCGACGCGCGGCGCGAAGTTCTTGTCCGGCTCCGGCATCCAACCCGCCAACGGCCATAGCGGATTGCTCACCCTTCCTGCCTTCGAAAACGTCTGCAGGTCATAGCGCACACCCAGGCTCACTGAGAACCGCTGCGTGACCCGCACCGTGTCCTGCATGAATGCCGCATAGTCGTTGCTGTCAGGATGCGACACGGGATTGCCGAAATCCTGCACATAATAGCGCGCCAGGTTTGCGGACGGCCCGCTCCAGTTCTCGCTGGCAAAATTCCAGCTCGGCATCACCGTGTGGGCCCAGGCTCGCAATGGCGTCAGTTCCAAGCCCTGATGCATGGGCTGAAACGTCCACGGATTCACTTCGATGTAGTCAAAAATATATTCGCCGCCGTAAAGCGTGGGGAAATAGTCATAGTCCCAGGTTCGCATCCCATCCACGCCGAACTTCCACTCGTGCCGCCCATGCGTGACGCTCATGGTCTCCGCCAGATGCAGGCGGTGTTCCCGCGTCTGGCGCGGCAATATCGAGGATTCGCCCATGTCGTCGATCCAGTCGTAGATTTCCGACTTCGGCAGATTCGTATTCGGAAATGACTGCTCCAGGTCGCGGGAAAACTGCGCCCGCAGATGGCTCGTCCAGCGCGCCGTCAGGCTGCTCGTCAGCGAAATCGACGCGCTCTCCGTCGCCACCTGTTCTTCCCCGTTTCCGCTGAGCGCATCATTTGTGATGGGGCTCGAAGGCTCGAAGAACACATTGTTTGTTCCGTAGTATCTCGACGTGCTCAATCGTGCTGAGAGCAGCTCATGCGAACTCAGCACGCGATCAAGCTTAAGGAATCCGGCGTTCCCCAGCAGTGCGGAGTGAAATGTCCCTCCCTGCGCCGAAAGCAGCGCCGCCGCCGACTGCACGCTCGGCCGAACGCATGGAGGCTGGCCGAAGATGGCGGGCGGGCATCCGGGCACAATCGCCTGGTCGCACGCCGTCCCTCCAATCGAAGCGTCACATACTTCGTAGTCCAGAATTCCCGGATACGTTCCCAACTGCGGCACAGCCGTTGCCGATCCATCCAGAAATTCCACCACCATGGGCACGTGATAAATGTGCTGATCGAATCCTGCGAAGAGAAACGTTTTGTTTTTCTCGATCGGCCCTCCGATCGTGCCTCCGAACTGATGCTGTATGTTGATGGGATTAACTCCCGCATCGGGCGGCGCCGCCCCGCCAAGCGAACTATCGCGCAGATCATAGAACGTGCTGCCATGCCACCGGTTCGATCCTGACTTCGTCACCACATTCACCACAGCGCCGCCGGCTCTTCCAGATTCCGCTCCATAGCTGTTCGATGACACGCGAAACTCCGCCACGACCTCATCGGAAAACTGATACGGCGCACGATACCGTCCGCGCGCCTGCGCGAAAAAGCCGTTGTTGTTGTCCGTTCCATCCACCAGATAGCTGGTCTGGTATCCGCGAATTCCACCATAGGAAAGATCGCCATTCGATCCCGACGTCAGCCCGCGTGGATCCTGCGTCACTCCCGGCGTCAGCAGCAGCAGGTCAGTAAATCGCCGTCCATTCAGCGGAATGTTCGCGATCTCGTGCTCATTGATCACCGACGAAGCCCCTGTCGGGCTCGTATCCACCAATGGAGGCGCGCCCGAAACGGTAATTGTCTCCTTCGGTCCTGCGACAGTCAGCTTGAACGTCAATTGCTGCGCCGTTCCCAATTCCACACGGATCACCGGAGAAATCTGCGGCGACATTCCTTCGGCCTCCGCGCGCGCCGAATAATTCCCCGGCGGCAGCAAGTCCATCACGTAGCGCCCCGCCGCATCGGTTGCCGAGTGATAACGCATCCCGGTTTCCATCGAGATCGCGACGATATCCGCGTTCGTAACGGCAGCTCCCTGCGCATCCAGCACGCTGCCTCGCAGCGCACCGGTTGAAGCATCCTGCGCCCACGCAGCGGTCGGCGTCACGATCACCAGGCCGATAATCGTCGAAGCCACAACTAGCGCCCAGCAGAATACAGGTAATAAAGAGGAGCGGAAAATCTCGCGGATCGAAATTTTGCAGATCGAGATTCTGCAGATTGGTGCCAGAACGAGCCGGCCGGAGCGGCGCATGACAATCCCTTCGTATCCGAAACTCGGAATCGGAGGGAGAATCCGGAAATCCTTGAAGGTTGTATATCAAAGAGCGGCGCGCAAGACTGTGACCGGCGCACTCTAAAATTGTTCGGTTTTGTGCAGGATGTTTCGGCCTTAGCTTGAACTCGAGATTGGGGACAGGCTTGGCATGGCAAGGCTTTCACATCTCGGACAAGGACTGGGATTCCGCCCGGACTTTCAGTGTAATCGAGGCGTTACGCCAACCTTCGCGCTAGAAGTGGACGTCTGATACAAGCACGCTAATTGAGCAAGGCTGCGGACTTGCCCCTGAACAGCGGGGTAGCACGACTGTGGCGCACTCAGGGCTGGGATACCCCACACCCGAAATTTCCCATTTTCCCGGCTCTCGAATTGCCCTTGCAACCCGGCCGCTGCAAACGCCCGCCGAAGTGCGCGCTCGGTCTGAAACGACTCTACGCGCCGTCCAAACGGCATCAGTTTCCCCGCGAAATGAAACAGCACTCCATTTGCGAGTACATAGAGCCGATACAGCGTCGGTATAGGTAATGGAAAAATCTTTATCAGTTCTCGTAAGGTAAACCCGACGGGATGAAAGCTCGCAACCACCTGGCCGCCCGGTTTCAGTGTGCGCCGCATCTCCCGGAGTGCATTGGGGATGTGCATGTAGGGCAGTGAAAGCTTCGCGACAATCAGATCAAACGTGTGATCCGGGAAAGGCAGGTGCTCGCCGCGACCCTCCATGAACTGGCGCGCGGGGTGAAGAATCCGCGCTAGACGCAAAGACGATGGATTTGGATCTACGCCGACGATATGGGTCGCAGTCGGCAGGGAGAATTCATTCAAATTACTACCGAGTCCACAGCCGAGATCCAACACCATCACGTTGCCTGTGTCTTCAACGGGAATTTGTTGTACGGTGGACTCATCAGCCCAAGTTTCCTTCTTGACGCCAAGAAAACGGCGAGGCGCTAATTTCTTAGCCTCGTGGTGTAGGAGGGTATTGGTCATACCCGAATCTCTTTATCTTGATTCCACAAACCGCAGTCATCATAAACCGCTCTTTGTTCGCCGCCAGAGCGAATTCCGGCGAATCGACCACGAAAGTAACTGTCTAGTCCGCCCTAATTATCAAGTGGCGCAAACAGGCGAGAGCGCTCCAAGCCCCAAGCAAAGAATTTGCCTGAGGCTCGGGGCGTGTTTTCTTCTGACAGACGTTGAGTTGTTCGGCCGCCTATTCCTCTAATGTGCCGGAGCCTGCGCTGGCGCCTGCGCTGGTGCGGAAGTCGTCGGCGGTGCCGACTGCGGCGCGAAATTCACCTTCGGCACTTCCCGCGCACCCTCGGCCGCCTTGAAGTAGGCGTCGTTCTGCTTGTAGCCGGCAAATCCCGCATAAATGTTGTTCGGGAATTGCAGGAGATACGTGTTGTAGTCCTGCAAGGAATCGTTGTAGCGCTTGCGCTCGACCGCGATCCGGTTCTCGGTCCCGGCCAGTTCATCCTGCAGGCGCAGGAAATTCTCATTCGACTTCAACTGCGGATAGTTCTCCACGATCAGCAGCAAGCGCCCCAGCGCGCCATCCAGTTGCCCGTTCGCGGCAATTTTCTCCGAGGGAGTCCCGGCCGAAAGCAGCGCCGACCGCGCCTTCGCGATGTCGCCGAACACGGTCACTTCCTGCTGCGCGTATCCCTTCACCGTTTCCACCAGGTTCGGGATCAAGTCAGCCCGCCGCTGCAACACGATGTCTACCTGCGACCATGCCGCTTTCACAGCCTGATCCTTCGCGACCAGCGTGTTGCGCACGCCGACGTACTGTCCGAAGCCGATCAGCCCAATTACGATCAAAACCACCAGCACTATGATCAGTCCCTTCATCTCATTCTCCTCAACGTTTGGCTTTTGGCTATTAGCTATTAGCTATTAGCTCTTGGCTCTTACCTCTGACTTCTTACCTCTAACCTCTGCCCTCTGACCTCTGACGCCGCTTTCAATCCAGCATCTCATCCACGGCGGCCGTAATCCGCTCCACGGCCTTCAAATAGCGCGCGAACACATCGTCCACATTCAAACTCTTTCGATCCAACTTCCCGTGCCGCACGTCGATCACCTGTAAGATCGCGCCCGCGTCGAATCCAGCTTTTGCTGTCAGTTTCTCAACTGCCTCGCGCTTTGGAATCGCCGCCGTCTCCCCGAGCGCAATCAGCGCATGCCGAGCCAGCGTCCCAAACGCTGGAACCGAGCGCAGCAGCAGGTCCCATTTCGCACTCTCGTCCTCTGCGACCACCAGCAACCTCTGCCGCAGCAGGATCGTCTTCTCTCGCAGTTCATATTCAAGCTGCACCCGGTGGAATTTCATCGGGATCTCCAGCCCCTTGAGCGCGTCATCGCCCCACAGCACGCGATAGTGCTGCTTCATATCGAGGTACTCGATCGAAAACACATCGGCACCGCGACGCATTTCCTCCATCGTCATCAGCAGGGGCGCGTGGTGCTTTTGTTTCCCCCACCATTCAACCGCGGGCGTCAGCGCCTCGATCGCCGCAAACGACGTCTCGCCTAGCACGCACATCAGGTTCACGTCGGAGTGCTCGGGCACATAATTCCCCGCCGCCGCCGATCCATACAGGATCACTGACTTCAGGTTCACGCCCGCCGCCTCGCGCAGCCTCCCAACAAATTCGTCAATCAGCTTCTCTGGAACCATCCGCTTCCCCTTCTTAACTTCTTAGTTCTTAGTTCTCAGTTCTCAGTTCTCGGTTCCACGTCTCAGGCCTCGCGGCTCAAGAGCGAGTCGCCTGTTCTGAGAACTGGCAACCGGGAACTGAGAACTGCGCTTCTACCAGCTGCCGCCCGCTCCTCCGCCGCCGGTGCTGCCGCCGCCGAAGCCGCCGAATCCACCGCCGCCAAATCCGCCTCCACCGCCACCGCCAAAACCGCCGCCGAAGCCTCCACCGAAGCCGCCGCGTCCGCCACCGATGTTGCTCATCAAGAGGCCCCAAAGCAGCCCCGACCAGAAACCTCCGCCGCCGCCGCGAGTGCCGCCGCCGCCGCGAAACTTGGAGAAGATCCAGCCAATAATCACGAACAAGACGATCAGGAAGATCACTACCCCGATCGCCGGAGGAGCATCCTGATTGCCTGAGACCCGGTGGTATCGGTGTTGCGGCTGCACGCCCGTCAGCGTCACGCCTGCATCCTGGGCGATCACGTTCGCGACGTCGGTGGTAATGAGCGTGACAGCGCCGTCGTAGTTGGCGGCCTTCAGCAACGGCACCATATCGCGGCCGAATCCGCCCACCTTGCCATCGGGCAGAATCGATTCCAACCCATAGCCAACGTTGGTGTAGTACTTATGATCCTGCGTGGCCAGCAGGATCAGCACCCCGCGGTCGTTGCCCTTCTTCCCGATTCCCCACGCCTGATAGAGCTTTACGCCATAGTCGAAGGCTTCCTGGCCGTCCAGCGTCTTCACGGTGACGACGGCAATCTGCGCCTTGGCCTTGTCATCGACCTGCTTGCAGAGGTCATTTAGCTGCGTCTCGGTCGTACTGTTCAGCACGCCAGCGAAGTCGTTGACGTAGTTCGTGGCATGGAGCGACGAGACAGGTTCGGCCGACGCATATATTGCCGCGCACAACACCATCGCAAGAGCGATGGCCGCGATGACGCTCGCGACGTTTAGCCAGCTTCTCACTGGGCCAGATTTAGCTGCGCGGCTTTTCACTGAGCAATATCTCACTGAGCACGAATTGTACCGCAGCGCGAAGAACGACCGCCGTTTCCCATGTGCCAGAACTGTGCAATCTGGCATGTGGAATGCGCAATCTGCAATCTGTCCTCTAGCCTGTGACCTGGATTCACGGACCAGTAATCTGACCTCTGACTTCTGACCTCTGCAATGATCGGGCCCTTCGTGGTATTTTGGCTATCTCAGCCATGATCCGCTCACACCAAGGCATAACGCCCCAAGTTCCAGAGACCAGCTATGTTGACGATTCCGCGCAGCTTATCGGCGATGTCGTGCTCGGCGAGCACTCAAGCGTCTGGATGAACGCTGTGCTGCGCGGCGACGTGCACGAGATTCGCGTCGGCCACTACTCGAACATTCAGGACTGCACCGTTCTCCACGGCATGAAGGAACAATATGCGGTTTACGTTGGCGACTACGTTACGGTTGGCCATAACGTGATTCTGCACGGATGCCGCATCGAAGACCGCTGCCTGATTGGCATGGGTTCTATCATTCTTAATGGAGCGGTCATCGGACGCGGCTCGATCATCGCCGCGGGCACGCTGATTCTAGAGAAGACGATTGTTGAGCCGAATTCGCTCTGGATGGGATCGCCAGGAACGTTCCGGCGGCAGTTGGAGAAGAAGGATGAGGAGACGATTCTCCGCTACGCCGAAAACTATATTGGATACAAGAAGCAGTATTTGCGGGAGAGGAAAGACAGTGGCCAGTGATCAGTTGCCAGTAGCCAGGAATCTCCCGTCTGCATTTTGCGCTTACCCCAACTCTTATAGAATTGTCATCCTGAGCGGAGCGAGATGTTCGCAATAGCGAACGACTGGCGGTGTCGAAGGACCCCTCTCGATCCAACACTCCCGAGAAGCGTCAAGGCGTTCTTCCACGGGGTTTGAATTTACTGGCAACTAGCCACCGGCCACTGACAACTGAATGATCAAAGCCGTCCGAGGAACACGCGACCTTCTCCCGCCTGACACCGCTCTGTGGAACTTCGTCGAGGCGGCCGTCCGCGACGTCTTCCGCGCCTACAACTTCCACGAAATCCGGACGCCGATTTTCGAGTCGACGGAACTGTTCTCGCGCAGCGTGGGCGAGGAGACAGACATCGTCTCGAAAGAGATGTTCACGTGGGAGGATCGCGGACGAGCAGAAAGCGACCGTGGCCAATCCCTCACCCTGCGCCCCGAGAACACCGCCGGCGTCGTTCGCGCTTACATCGAGCATCACCTTGAGAAAAATGGACTGAACAAGCTCTTCTATATTGGGCCGCAATTCCGGCGCGAGCGTCCGCAAAAAGGACGCTACCGGCAGTTCTACCAGATCGGCGCGGAAGTGATTGGCCCGGCTTCATCTGGCAGCGAATCTCCGGCGCGCGACGCGGAAATTCTCGAACTGCTGGCCACGCTGCTTGATCGCATCGGAATCACGGGCTGGGCGCTTGAACTCAACTCGGTCGGCTGCCCCAGCGACCGCGCCAAATTCAACGAAGCGCTTCGTACAGCGCTCGAACCCGTTGTCGGCAAGATGTGCGCCGATTGCCAGCGCCGCGCCATCACCAACCCGCTGCGCGTTTTCGACTGCAAAGTTCCCGAAGACCAACCCATCATCGAAGCGCTGCCGCGCATTTCACAATTTCTCGACGATGCCTGCCGCAGTCATTTTGAAGAAGTAAAAGCGATTCTGAAGGCGGTCGGTGTCGAGTTTGTAGAAAACGACCGACTCGTACGCGGGCTCGACTATTACACGCGCACTGCATTTGAGTTCACGCACGGCGCGCTGGGCGCGCAAAATGCCATCCTCGGCGGAGGCCGCTATGACGGCCTTTCGGAATCGCTCGGCGGGCCAGCCGCACCCGGCATCGGCTTCGCCATTGGAGAAGACCGCCTGGTGCTCTCACTCACCGAGTCGGCCGAATCGGTGATCCGCACGCCAGACGTTTATATCGCGCCGCTCGGCGCGGGCATGAATCGCGAAGGGGCCCGCCTGGCGCGCGAGTTGCGCCGTCATGATTTAGTCGTTGAATTAGGCGATGAATCCTTCCGGCTGAAAAAATCGTTTGAAGCCGCCGACAAAATCAAGTCCCGCTACATTCTTATTGTCGGCGAAAACGAAGTGAAGGCCGATGCGTTCGCACTCAAGCACTTGGTCTCCGGCGAGCAGGTCACTGTTCCCCGCGGAGAGCTGGCGCAGCGCATTCTCAGCCGCTAACCGGCATTTAGACATCGATAAGCCACCAGCTGGCGTACCAGCCTGTGCGCCCTTTCGGCCTGAAGCCTGCCGCAAAAATGTTGGCACTATAAGAAAATCTTTTCGCAGCCTTTGAATGCGCCGGTCGCTCCAGCAATTCCTGTAGGCAACAACACAGCCGTTCCAGTAGAGGGACAACGCCACGACGGCTGGTGGACTCTTAACGTTGCGGGATGTGTTTAACTTGTCTCTGTTTTTTTTGCCGATGGCAGAGGGATTGCACGTAGACATGGGTTATGCAGAACTGGGGTTATCCAGAGCTGGGTTATGCAGAACATGAATGCTCAACGGCTAATTCGGACGTCCCTGCTTTTGCTGTCGCTGGGCGCCACTGCCGCCTACGCGCAGATCGCTCCCGCGCAAATCCTGTCGCCGCAAAAAAATCGCCGCCCGCATGTTTCGAAGCATAGTTCCGGGCATAGCTCCGAGCACAGCTCGACGGTGTTTGCTTCGGAAAGACCCTACACCGATTCTGCAAAAGCTCTGACCCGCCCCACCGTAATTCCCGACGTCCAGGTCGCACTTGCTTCGAGCCGGGTTCTGGCACAGGACGCATCCCATCAATCGTCCTTAATAATGCCCTCGAAATTGCCGCCGGAATTTGCCCGACCATCGACCTTCAATACGCGGGCGTCGTTCAACTCTCAGAGTGCTCGCTTCGATCCGGACCACCTTGTCCCCGATGGCGATCTGATGGCCAGCTCAGCCTTCGCACCGAGCCCTGCGCCTCCACATGACAACATCGCCGATCGTTTGAATGATCCCGAGTTTTACGCTCACCACATTCCCGGGGTCGGGCCCATCATGGAGAAGGTAATTCAAAAGTCGAAAGCGCATCCTCGTCTCACGCATGTCTTCGAAGTGATCCAACCGGAATTCTAGCGAGCGAAGCTTTTGGCAGGTGAAGCTCCACCTCTGCCGCGCCGAACCCGGCCACCACATCCAACCGATTGACATAAGAACCTGATCCCAACTACTATCGGCAGCCGCAAGCCTTCTGGCTAATTCACACTCAAAGGAGTGCCCCATGAAATCGGCCCTCGTGCTCATGACGATCGTGATTGTTGCTACCGCAGCCTTCGCGCAAATGCAAATGCCCAAACCCGGCCCCGAACTCAAGAAGCTCGATTATTTTGTCGGTCACTGGAATTCCGAGGCCGACGTAAAGCCCGGCCCCATGGGCCCTGGCGGCAAGTTCCATGCCGACGATTCCATGGAATGGATGCAAGGCGGCTTTTTCGTCGTGCTTCACTCCAAGTTCAGCGGCGCTGGCTGGCCCAGTGGAAGCAGCACCGCGTACATGGGCTATGACTCGAAGGAGAAGGTCTATACCTACGACGAATTCAACAGCATGGGCGAAGTGGTCCACTCCAAGGGCACAGTCGACGGCGACACCTGGACCTGGACCAACGATATGGACGAGGGCGGGCACCCGATGAAGGGCCGCTTCACCGAGAAGATCGTTTCGCCGACTTCCTATACCTACAAGTATGAGATGTCGTCGGACGGAAACGATTGGAAGCTCGTGATGGAAGGCAAAGAAACGAAGAAGACAGCGGCGGCCAAGACGGAGAAGACAGAAAAGAAGATGTAGCGCAGGTTCGCAGTTTGTTGTGAAGCCCGGTGCCACAGAGGTACCGGGCTTTTAGTATTCCAGCTTTGCTGACTTCGGTTGACTTTCCCCTCTCTACGGAAGTGCCCTCCATTTATAATCACTCTTTCTCACTTCACCACTCATCACTCAAAGGCGGTCTCGTGCTCGATTTTCTAGGCGACTTACGACGAACTCATATGTGCGGGGCGCTCCGCCTCGCCGACGCGGGCAAGAAAATCGTCCTGATGGGATGGGTGAACCGCCGCCGCGACCTCGGCCAGATTATTTTTGTCGATCTGCGCGACCGCACTGGCGTCGCGCAAGTGGTGTTTAGCGCCGAGCACAGCGCCGCCGTCCACGAAAAAGCCGAGCAACTGCGCAACGAATTTGTGATCGCCGTGATCGGCACGGTTAAAAAGCGCGACGCCGACACCATCAATCCCAACATTCCCACCGGCGAAATTGAAATCGTTGTCGATGAGCTGCGCATTCTGAATGTCGCGAAGCAGCCGCCATTCCTGCCTGGCGACACCGTGCTCGCCAACGAAGAGATGCGGCTGAAATATCGCTACATCGATCTGCGGCGCGATGCGATGCAGTTCAATATCGAATTGCGGCACAAGGTTGCGCTGGCCATTCGCGAGAACCTGGCTGCGCACGGCTTCTTTGAAATCGAGACGCCGTTTATGACGCGCTCTACGCCCGAGGGCGCGCGCGATTACCTCGTGCCCAGCCGCGTGCAGCCGGGCATGTTTTACGCGCTGCCGCAGTCGCCGCAGTTGTTCAAGCAGATCCTGATGATCTCCGGCTTCGATAAATATTTTCAGATTGTGCGCTGCTTCCGCGACGAAGACCTGCGCGCCGATCGCCAGCCCGAGTTTACGCAGATCGATTTGGAAATGTCGTATCCACAGCCCGAGCGCGTGTGGGACGTGGTCGAAGGATTTTTGCGGGCGGCGTTCAAAGCCGCGGGGCACGATATCAAACCGAATTTCCCGCGCATGGATTACGACGATGCCATCCGGCAGTACGGCATCGATAAGCCAGACCTGCGCCTGCCTGCGTTCACCGACGTGCGCGATTGCTTTGTGCCCGAAGAGCTTGAGCAGTTGGCAATCAATAAAGACCTGCCCGTGATCGCCATTCGCATTCCGAATGTTGGCGAGCTGTCGCGCAAAGAGCGCGACGACATCAAGCCGCTATTTGTTGCGAAGGGCGGAGCGCGTGTGTTTGAAGACTTCAAGCGCATCGAGAACAAGTTTGGTGACGCGGCGGCGAAGATTCGGCAAAAAGCGGGCGCGGAGACGAATGACTTGCTCGTGCTTGTTGTTGGCTCGGCGCAGTCGGGACAGAGCGAGCATCCGGCGGGCAAGCGCAAGGTCACGCCCGCCGAGGCTGCGATTTACGCTTCGGCCGGCCTGCTGCGCATAGCGCTGGCGCAGAGGTATGCCGACCGCCACGGCATCTTCAAGAAAACCGGAGACGCGGCGAAAGATTACCGCTTTTTGTGGGTGACCAACTTCCCCATGTTCGAGTATGACGAGACCGACCGCCGCTGGGTCGCGGCGCATCATCCGTTCACGTCGCCGCACGACGAGGATATGGACAAGCTCGAAAGCGACCCGGCCATGGTGCGCGCTCTGGCCTATGACGTTGTGCTCAACGGAACTGAATTGGGCTCCGGCTCAATTCGTATTCACCGGCAAGACATTCAGAGCAGGATATTTCAGGCGCTCGGCATGACGAAAGAAGAGGCGCAATCACGGTTCGGCTTCTTCCTCGAAGCGCTGGAGTATGGCACGCCGCCCCATGGAGGGATCGCCCTCGGCCTCGACCGCATCGTGATGATTCTGGCTGGGGCAGACAGTTTGCGCGAAGTGATTCCCTTCCCTAAGACCGCGGCGGCGAAGGATTTGATGGTGGAAGCGCCCACGCCAGTGGCGGACGGCCAGTTGAGAGAGTTGGGGATTGGTGTAGTGGTGAAGAAGTAAGAGTTGTTTCAGAACCGATCGTACAGATGGACGGTCCGCCCGAGCCATGTCCGGCTACTTTGGCTCGAACTGGATCTCGACCAGCTCTTTCGATTCGGCTGGTGCGGAGACGTACTTCCACTGCTTCACCGCCTCCTCCGCCGATTTCAGCAGCACTGGGTTGCCGCCTACAGGCTGCGTCTCTTTGACTGAACCATTCGCGGCGACCACCGCAACCAGTCGCACGGTTCCCCGCAGACGGGCTTGCCTTGCCAACTCTGGGTAAGCCGGCATAACGCGATGCGAAATTTTCCTCGCATGCGCAGACGCATCCGCATCTTGCGCGAGTCCGCTCGCAGAAACACCTGCGAGCAATGCGAGCAAAAAGAGGATTCGGAGCAGCGTCCTCTTTCGCATCGTAGGAGTCGTCATGAATTGAATCGGCAGAAAAGGCCGGTAAAATGCCAGTTTAGTCGCATTCAGCGCGTGCTCCACGATTACGAAAGTCACGCCGGAAATTTCCGCGTAGTACCGTCCCGAAGGCTGATTTCATCCCTGTTTTTACAATGTGACGGGCGTCACATGGCCGGGTGATTTCACCTCTCGCTCAACGCCTTCGCCGGCGCAATACTCCTAGCAAATGCAGCGACACCGCTGCAGTAAGGCATTAGCAAGGAGTTGTATATGGCAGTCCCAGCGATCATCTGGCGGAACCCAAAATTAGCCAGCCGGCGGCGGCTTTGGAACAAGGCGCGAGCGGACGAAAAGTCCAGCCTCTACATTGTCGTTCGCTCCGGATATGCCGAGAGCGAGTGGGAGGGCCTTCCGAATCTTGAGATGATCGACGGCGGACGCCAGGGTACGCGGCCCGATCATGCGCGCAACGCCCGGTCCGGGGCGTAATCCGGAACCTGGTCGGTAACCACAACCCTTAGCCTGCCCCGGAGCCTGTGCCTGCCAAGCTCCCACTGGCCATCAACCCTCCCCCTCTGTCACACTGAGTCGCTGACTACTGGGTCGCTGGCCATGGGAAAAATTCACGTCCTACCGAAGCGCGTCGCCAACCAGATTGCTGCTGGAGAAGTTGAGGCGTTTTGCGGGTGTGAGGAGACCGACCCGAGCGAAGCGAAGGCGAGGGCGACGGGAGTCCACAGCCGAAATCCTGAGCGACCCCGAGCGGCGCGAGGGGAAGTCGAAGGATCTCACTAAACGAAGGATCTCGTTAAACTAATAAAGAGAACTAACGAGTTCATGGGAAAAATTCACGTCCTACCGGAGCGCGTCGCCAATCAGATTGCCGCTGGTGAAGTTGTCGAGCGCCCGGCTTCCGTCGTCAAAGAACTCCTCGAAAACGCGCTCGATGCCGGCGCAACCCGCATCCACATCAATGTCGAAGCGGGCGGCAAGAAGCTCATTCAAATTACTGACAACGGCTGCGGCATGGTGCGCGACGACGCCATGCTCGCCTTCGAGCGCCATGCCACGTCGAAGATTAAAGAGACAGACGACCTGCTGCACGTGGCCACGCTGGGTTTTCGCGGGGAGGCCTTGCCCTCTATCGCTTCCGTTTCGCGCTTCCATCTTGAAACCCGCGCCGAAGAAGAACCGGCCGGCACCGTGATTGAGATCAACGGCGGAAAGATGATCCGCGTAGAAGAAGCGGGCCTGCCGCTTGGCACTTCGATCACTATCCGCGATCTCTTCTTCAACACGCCGGCGCGCAAGAAATTTCTGCGCGCGGAATCGACCGAGCTTTCGCACATCGCTTCGCTCGTCACGCACTACGCCCTCGCGCATCCCGAAAAGCATTTCGAACTGCACTCGGCAACCAACGCGCTACTCGTCGCGGCTCCCGTTAACGACCACCGCGAGCGCGTCTACCAGGTGTTTGGCCGCGAGACCCTGGACCAGTTGATCCCGCTCGCCGCCCTGCAACCGCTCGAACGCATCGGACTGCCGCAGCCTCCGCCGTGGCGCCGAGCAGCGAACGCGGTGGCTGAGAAGCCGGCCGCGAATGCCATCGCTGATGAGTCGGCATCAAATACGGCCGAAGATGCGGCCCAGGATCATGCAGCGGGCGAGACCGCGCCCTTTGGCGAAATGCGGCTGCATGGGTTCGTCTCCAAGCCGGAGATCCAGAAGCTCAATCGCAATTCGATTTTTATCTTCGTGAATGGACGCCTGATTCGCGACCGCCTCATTCAGCATGCGCTCACCGAGGCCTATCGCAATATCCTGCCGCCGACGGTGTTTCCGGTCGTTCTTCTGTTTCTGGAGATGCCGCCAGCCGAGGTCGACGTCAACGTTCATCCCTCCAAAACCGAAGTGCGCTTTCGCCAGCAGACAACCATCCACGACTTCATTCGCGATTCTGTACGCGACACGTTGATGAAGGCGCGGCCTGTGCCGCAATTTCTTTCCGAAATCAACGCGCAGCCGACGGCGACTCGGGGCTTAACACCAAGTTTGACGCCGGGCACGCGCGGCGGGAGCGTGCCGTCCGGCGCATGGCGCCCTCTTTATGAGCCGGGCGTTGCTACAGGTTTTGCGCTGGAGCCGGTGCCGTTGCCTCCGGTAACCGGCCGCCTGGCATTCGAAGGTGGAATTGCGGTCGAGGCGAACGCCGCCGTCTCGCTCGCGCGCGCGCGCGAGCCAGTCGTTCCTGAGTCAAGCATCCCCGATCATGGCTGCGCGCCCGCCATCGACGCGACGCCGCAAACTCCGCCGACGCTTGAATCGCTGCGCACGCTGAAAGCGCTGGGCCAGATCCGCAATTCTTTCATCCTTGCGGTAAATGAAGATGGCCTGTGGATCATCGATCAGCACGTGGCGCATGAGCGCGTTTTGTTTGAGCGCGTGCTGCGCCAGCGCGCGGCGCAAAAAGTGGAAAGCCAGCGCCTGCTTATGCCGCTGGTGGTCGAACTGACGCCAGCGCAGCAAGCCGTTTTCAGCGAGATTGCCGCCGAACTCGAGCACAATGGGTTTGAAGCCGAAGTCTTCGGTTCGCGCAGCATAGCAGTGAAGGTTGCGCCCGCCGGCGTCGAGGCCGGGAAGGTAGAACACATGCTCCACGAAATTCTGGAGCAGCTGACGCGCGAAGAGCAGGCATTGAATCTCGACGCGCTGCGGACGCGGATCGCAGCCTCCATCGCATGCCACGCCGCCATCAAGGTCAACATGCCGCTCGAACAAAATAAAATGCAGTGGCTGCTGGAAGAGCTGGCCAAAACCCAGCATCCCATGACGTGTCCGCACGGACGCCCGGTGGTTTTGCGCTATACGATGGTGGAAATTCAGAAAGCATTCAAAAGGCTTTAGGCTTTGGGCGTTGGGCGTTATGCCTTAGGCTTTCGGGTTCCGACTTTTCGAATTCCAATCGTGGGTATTCCAAAGCCTGGAACTCGATCCTAAAGCCGAGAGCCGTGAGCCGAGCGCCGGAAGCTTGTGTTCTAATCATCCCATGAGGAAGCCATGACGGAAGTTGAGCTTCTGCAGGCGCGCAAGCAGAAATGGCGTCTCGATGACGATCCTGTCCGGACGCTGGAGCAGGCGCGCGCCTTTCTCGAGTCGAACGGCTTCTGTCTCATGTACCCCGTGCGGCCCGCGGTTCTGGTGCCAACATTCATTGGCGCCTGGGTTGGCGCCGAGGACCATTTGCCGCTGCAACAGCACGCTTATGCCGACGTGCGCGCCACAGAGGCCACCGCTCTGATGGTGCGCTTGCTGCGCGATAAGGTCGCCTTCGAGGCCCCATTCGACGAGAACAATGCTTTCCTTTTGTCAGAGCGCGTATTTCCTTTTTTCTATGCGCTGGTGGGCGATCGCAATCCGAGGCAGCCGCCTAAGGTGACAACCCGGTCCGGCTATTCGCAGCTTGCATGCGATGCCTTTGAGGTAATCCGCCGCCGCGGACCGATTTCCAAAACGAAGCTCGGCGAACTGCTTGGTGGCTCTCTTTCGGCAGCCGGCCTCGATCGCGGCCTTGGAGAACTATGGGCGAAACTCCGCGTGACGCGCGTCGATTATTCCGCAGACGAAGGCTCGGTATGGGATGAACTGAGCCGCTGGGCGCCCGACAAAGTATGGGAAGGAGTCGGGCTCTCGGCGGGCGAAGCGCTTTCGGCGCTCCTGTCAAAATATCTTGACTGCGTCATAGCCGCCGAGCAAGAGGAAGTGGAGCGTTTCTTCTCCCAATTTGTCACGCGCTCGCGTGTGAAAGAGGCAATCCGCGCTCTGCTTGCCACGCGGCAGTTGAGCTTCCTGCATATTGGCAGCAAGTCGCTGCTCGAGATCACGCCGAGGAAAGAACCGTTCGTACTGCGCCCCCGCACCGCAGTGGTGCGGCCCGCAGTCCGTCCGACGGTCCGTCCGACGGTCTATCCCGCTAAGACGATGCGCACCGAAAAGACGACGCGTCCTGAAAGGACGATGCGCACCGGCAGGACCGGACATCCCGAAAAGACGATGCGGCCCGCCAACGGGCCCCGCGTACCCGCGAGAACTGCAACTTTCGCTCGGCCCAGCAGACCCCGAAACTCAAAACCCTGAAGCAGTTCAGTCTCATGCTCCGGCCGCGCCGTGTACAATTCTGCTTCGCCTGTGTCCCGTAATTGAGTCCGCATGACTGAGCCCACCGCGCGCAAACTGATCATCGCCATCGACGGCCCTGCCGGAGCCGGCAAAAGCACCATCGCGGCGCGGCTGGCGCGCAAGCTTGGCTACGTTAATCTCGAAAGCGGAGCCATGTATCGCGCTCTGGCTCTCAAAGCCATTGAATGGGATACGTCTTTCGACGACGAATCCGCGCTCCTCAAGCTGGCGCAGCTTTCGCGCATCTCGCTTGAACCCATGTTTGGCGGCAACCGCGTTCTTCTTGACGGCCACGACATTTCCGCCCGCATCCGCGAGCGCGATGTGAGCGAAGGCGCGTCGAAGGTCTCCGTTCATCCCCGCGTCCGCGAGTGGATGGTTGCGCGCCAGCGCGAAATGGGCGCGGGCGGTGGCGTCATCATGGAAGGCCGCGACATTGGCACCCAGGTGTTTCCCGGCGCCGATCTGAAAATATTTCTCGACGCCGATCCCGTCATCCGCGAGCAGCGCCGGCTTGATCAGCACAAAATAAAAGGCCCATCCGCTGAGGCAATTGCAGCCGAACTCCGCGAGCGTGACCGTCGCGACCGCACTCGGGCCGCATCGCCGCTCGTCCCCGCGCCCGATGCCATCATTATCGATTCGACCAGCCTGAGCGAAGATGAAGTCGTGGCGCGCATCGAGCGGCTGGCGGAAGAAAAACTGGCGGCGAAAAAGTAACAGATAACGATTGTCATCCCGAGCGACCGGGATCCGGCCTATGCACTTTTCGCGGGCTGGGCGCGAGAGCGAGGGATCTGCATTTTGACTAGTGGCAGAACTAACTCCAGATTCCTCGCGCCAAGACAAGGCGCTCGGAATGACAATTCTTCGTTGGTGTGTACCTTCCCCCCCCATAACGTCGTCCTGCTACACTCATTCTCCATATATGAAAGTCCTAAGAATCTCCAGCTATTGCACGCTCGCCGTGAGCATGATCGCCATAAATATGATCGTGGGGATCGCTCCGGCTCAAACCACGCCCGCGACCACAACAACGACGATGGTGCCGCGAGTACCCGCCGCTCAGCCCGACTTGCGCACTCCCGAGGAAAAGCATCTGCGCAATGTCCGCCAGCTTACTTTCGGCGGCTCGAATGCGGAAGCCTATTTCTCCGCCGATGGCAAGAAGCTGATCTTCCAATCCACGCGCGACGACTTGAAATGCGACCAGATTTTCATCATGAACGCCGATGGCTCCGACCAGAAGATGGTCTCGACCGGCAAGGGCCGCACCACGTGCAGCTACATCTACCCGCATGGGGACAAGATTCTCTATTCCTCCACACACCTTGCCGACGCTGCTTGCCCGCCGCGCCCCGATTATTCGAAGGGATACGTGTGGGCCATCTATCCCGGATACGATATTTTCACCGCCAAGCTCGATGGGTCCGATCTGAAACAGCTCACCACGACTCCCGGCTATGATGCCGAGGCGACCATCTCCGAAGACGGCAAGAAAATTGTCTTCACTTCCATGCGCAATGGCGATCTCGATATTTATTCGATGGACGCCGACGGCAAGCGCCTCAAGCAGCTCACCCACGAACTCGGCTATGACGGCGGCCCGGACTTCTCCAAAGACCGCAAGTGGATCGTCTACCGCGCGTATCATCCGAAGTCCGATGCGGAGATTGCCGAATACAAAGACCTGATTAAGCAAAATCTAGTTCGCCCCACCACGCTTGAAATCTGGCTGATGAAAGCCGATGGCAGCGGCAAGCGCCAGCTCACGAGCCTGAATGCGGCGAGCTTCGCGCCGTCATTTTTCCCCGATGGCAAGCGCGTCATTTTTGCCACGAACCTCGGCTCGACCGGCGGCATGGGCAACTTCGAGCTTTACACCATCAATGTCGACGGCACCGGGCTTGAACGCATCACCTACAGCGACGGCTTCGACGGCTTCCCCATGTTCTCGCCCGATGGCAAGCAGCTTGTCTGGATCTCCCACCGCAACGGCAAAGAGCAGCACGAAACGAATGTCTTCATCGCCGACTGGGTGGAGTAAGGGGAGGTTAGAGGGCAGAGGTCAGATTGCAGAAGTATCGGGTCGCAAGGCTACCCAACTCAAGCCAACGGCAGGCTTGAGTGCCACAACTTCATCGCCGACTTGGTAGAGTAAGATCGCGAGAGGAGGCGGCCGTGTCCGCGCGGAAACTGTGCCTTGTCGCGATGCTGGCTGCGATTGCGGCCTTTGCGGCGATCGCCACGCTGCCTCGCCACGTCAACGACCGCCAGATGAACGTTGGCTACCCGGACACATCCGGCGTTCAGACGCTTTACACTCAAAGCGAAACGTCGCCGGCCGTTCTTCTGCCCGTTCAATCCAAGAGTACGAAGACCCTTGGCCTCGGAAAAATTCTGGTAGCGAGCCGAGACATCGGCGACCCGCGTTTTATGGAGTCGGTGATCCTGCTGGTTCGCTATGACGATCAGGGCGTGGTAGGCCTCGTGCTGAACCGGCGCACGAAACTTCCGATCTCAAAAGTGCTGGACGATCTCAAAGAGGCCAAAGACCGCACAGATATGGTCTATGTAGGAGGCCCCGTCGAACCTCCCTCGGTCTTTGGCTTGTTCCAGTCGCCAGCCAAAGTTGAAGGGGCTGAGAAAATCTTTGACGGGGTTTACTTCGTCACCGCCAAGCCGCTATTCGAAAAAACTCTTTCGGCTCGACCCGCCCCTGACGTTTTTCACGTTTACCTGGGCTACGCCGGATGGAATAAAGATCAATTGCGCATGGAAGTGCAACTGGGAGCATGGTACGTGTTTCCCGCCGACACTAGCGCGGTCTTCAATTCGGATCCAGAGTCCCTATGGCTGGAGATGATACGGAAGACTGACCTGAAGGTAGCGTGGAATGAGGTGACGAATGATGCTGCGCGTGAGCCTGCGGGCGCAGCTTTTCTGAAGTTTTGATTATCGATCGCTAAGTCAAAGACGAACCGCGGCCCGCGCCAGCGCCAGCGCGCCCATCACGGGTTCGACGAAGTCTTCGCGTAGCTCAATGCCAGGGAATGTCGCGCTGAGATGATCGTGGAAAATGCAGCGGACTTCTTCTGACTGTCGAAAGACGCTGCCCGTCATTGCCACCGGAATATACGGCGCAGCGAGAGCAAGCCGCCGCAGAACAATCTCGGCCAAGTCCGCCAGTTCCCTGCCGGCGCGAACAAGCAACTCGTGCGCGGAGCGGTCGCCCTGTTCAGCGGCGCGCAGCACTACTCGAAATAAACGCGGGAATTCGGGCGGCGGAGTCGAATTCGCGATCTGAATCAGCGCATCGATGTCGGCCAGCTTCCACTCTTCGAGAATCATCCCCGTGAGAACCGTCTTCTCCTCGGGGTCATCACCAGGCGTGTCTTTTGCTCGGACGTCATGCATGTGATCGTTCTCTCGCACGTCGTTCCCGCTACCATCATTCGCGCGGATGTCATGCATTCTTACTACCGCCGAAACCGCTTCGCGACCAATCCAGTGGCCCGAGCCTTCATCTGAAATTGCAAAGCCCCACCCTCCGGCCCGCGCCCGTCGCCCGGTGGCGTCGCGCCCGAAGGCAATCGACCCCGTCCCCGCGATCACGATTACGCCCGGCCCCGCGCCGAAGGCGGCTTCGAGCGCAATTTCCATATCGCCGACGACGAGAATTCGTGGAACCTGGATTTGCTTCGGCATGATTTGCGCGGCCGGAACCTGTACGCCATTGTTTTGCGCAGATCGGATTTGCGCAGGCGACCGGTCTCGATCGCCTTCGGCCACGCTCGCCCGAGTCTTGTCTGGAATGATCTCCCGAATCATCTCCCCAATCTTCGCGGCGATCTCCGGCCTGCCCGCGCCGGATGCGCCGATGCACACAGCTTGAATCTCGCCAGCAGAAATTTTCGCAGCCGTGCACACCTGTCGAATCACCGAACGCAGCGCTTCCCGCGCACGTTCTTCGCCGAGTCGCACCACGTTGCTGCCACCGGCGGTGCCGGTGGCAAGCACCTTCATTTGGTCGCCGAGCACGCAGCGCGTCTTCGTTCCTCCGCCGTCAATACCCAGGTAGTAAGTCATCTCATGTTATCTCGCAACCGATTCTATTCCCGTGATTGGTGAATGCGGCGATGAAGCCCAGCGCGTCCTCGCACGCCATTGGCGGCTCGACCTGTACAATGCTCGGCAAACAAGCTTCTAAAACAATTTTCTGAACATAAATGCCCTCGGGACTGAATCGCGTCGACCTGCTGATTATCGCGCTCTATCTGGCCGGCATCACGCTGTTTGGTTTGCGTTTTCGCCGGCGCCAGCGCACCATGCGCGATTATTTTCTCGCCGACCGCAACATCCCGTGGTGGGCCATCGCGCTGTCCATTGTCGCCGCCGAAACCAGCACGCTCACCGTCATCAGCATTCCGGGCCTCGCCTACGATTCCAATTTCACCTTTCTGCAATTGGTTATCGGATACCTCATCGGCCGCATCATTATCTGTTTCGTTTTGCTTCCGCAATATTTTCGCGGCGATCTCTTCACTGCTTATCAGGTGATTGAGCGCCGCTTCGGCCCGCGCCTGCGCGCGGTGACGGCGGCAATCTTCCTGCTGACGCGCGCAGCGGCCGAAGGCGTTCGCGTCTATGCGGTGTCGATCGTCGTCTCCATCGCGCTCGGCACCGGTGAAATCGCCTCCATCGCCGTCATCACGCTGCTCACTCTTATCTACACCTTCGAGGGTGGACTCGCCGCTGTCATCTGGACCGACGTGATCCAAACTTTTATCTATATCGGCGGCACGCTCGTCGGCCTCGCGACCATTCTTCATCTCATTCCTGGTGGATGGCCCACTGCACACGCCATCGCCGCCAGCTTCGGCAAATTTCAGATGTTCGACGCAACGCTCGCGCCACACTGGCCATTCCTCAACTTCGCGAAGCCGTATACGCTTTGGGCCGGCATCATCGGAGGTGCATTCTTGACCACCGCGACGCACGGCGTCGATCAACTTATCGTGCAACGGCTGCTTGCCGCACGTAACCAGCGGCAATCGATCATCGCTCTGATTTCGAGCGGCGTCGCGATCTTTTTTCAGTTTGGATTATTTCTCTTCGTCGGCGCGATGCTGTTTGCTTACTACCGTGTGCCTTCAGCGGCATTCGGGCGCGCGGACAGAATCTATCCCACCTTCATCGTCACCCGCATGCCTCACGGCATCTCCGGACTTCTGGTCGCCGCCATCCTCGCCGCCGCCATGTCAAATCTGAGCGCCGCATTGAATTCGCTTTCCTCGAGCACGATGGTCGATTTCTACTTTCGCCTGCGGCCCCGGATGGACGACGCACGCTGCCTGCGCCTCGCCCGCCTCGCGACCATCGTCTGGGCTCTCATTCTTTTTGTGCTTGCCGTACTCTTTCTTCATCGCGCCAGCCGCGTGGTTGAAGCGGGTCTTCAGATTGCCTCGATCGCTTATGGCGCTCTGCTCGGAGTCTTCCTTCTAGGAGTGCTGACGAAACGCGCCACCGAAATAGGCGCGATTCTCGGCATGATCTCCGGCCTCGTAGCCGAAGTTTATATATGGGCTTACGGCCACATTGCTTTCACCTGGTGGGTAGCCATTGGAACATGCGTGACCTTCGCTGTCGGCTACGTTGCCAGCGCGCAATCGGTAGTATCACTATTTTCCTTTTTTCACCACGGAGCCACAGAGTCACGGAGAAAACCCTGACCGGTAGGCGAAGACTTTGCCAAGCGATTGGGTTTCTCTATGCTCCGTCTCTCCGTGGTAGGGAAACGAAATTAGGACAGGTCGCCTTTTGCCCAACACCACCAGTAACCATTGCAAGCACAAAAATTGATTACCGAAGGCCAAGCGCCATGCGTCACGTTTACCCGTTCCAGAAACTCCCCTAAGGTAGGAAGTCTAGCCCTGGCACCTCCCCGTGCCGGGTACCCGTTTGGAGCCAAAGGATGCCAACGCCAGATCACGAATTTCAGCTCGCCTTATTGCCGGAAAAAAGGTTGAGTTGGCGCACTTTGACCGCCTCGTATGGAACGGTCACCGCCTTCATCGTGTCGTTTGTGCTTATCGGGATTCTCAATCCTGATTCTCTGACTCTCGTGTCGAACTATCACGTGACCGAGTTGATCCCAATGCCTTCGCGGGTGCGCCAGCGGTTGCCGAAGCCGAAACCGTTGCCAGTCCAGGCCAAGCTATTGCCGCCGCCCGAACCAACGTTTCAGGCGCCCAAATTAGTGGTGCCGCGCGAGGTCGTCGCTCACAAGCCGAAGCCGCAGGAAGTGGCGGCGCCCACAGTGGCACTCAACAACTTTGCTCCCGCCGTGTTGAATCAGGCTCCGGGAGGAGCGCGGCCCCGCCTGATCCACACCGGCGATTTTGAAGGCAGTTCGCTCGCACCGACCGTGAATGCTCCAGTCGAGAAGGTCCAGACCGGCGGCTTTGGCGATCCCAACGGCCTGAAGCCGAGCGACCATGGCAAAGCGAATGGCAAGCTGGTGGCGGCTGCCACCGGTTCGTTCGATATGCCAGTCGGCCCCGGCCAGGGCAATGGCACCGGCGGCGCCAAAGGAAAAGCAGGAATTATCGCCAGCGCCGGTTTCGGTGACGGCATCGCAAAGCCGGGATACGGTGACGGCCGCAGCAACGGACGCGGCAACGGCGGGGGCAATAGCAGTGGAAGCGTTCAGAGCGCCGGCTTCGCCACCCAGGAAGTCGCATCCGCCGCGCCCCACGCCCAGACTGTCGCACCCGAAGGGCCAACCGCCGCCGCCGAGGTTACTTTTAAGCCAACTCCTGCCTATACGCAGGAAGCCCGTGATTTAAAATTGCAAGGGGAAGTCTTGCTCGAGGTCGTCTTTTCCGCGAGCGGCCAGCTGCGAGTGGCTCGCGTTGTTCGCGGACTGGGTCATGGCCTCGACGAGGCTGCTATTGCTGCTGCCAACAAGATGCGTTTCAAGCCCGCTCTCCGTCTGGGGCAGCCGATCGATTCGTCGGCGGTTGTACACGTCTTGTTCCAGTTGGCAAACTGATGCAGGGGGGAAATCAGTTTATGCGTTCTATCAGATTAGCGATTGCAGGGATGCTTGCCTTGTCGATGCTGGCACTTTCGACCGCGGCCTTTGCCGCAGCGAAAGATGACAAAGATGTGACGCAGCAGCCGGCGCAGGCTTCGCCGCCCGCCGTTGCTCCGGCGCCAAGTGCCCCGACAGCAACCACCGCGGCCGATTCAGCCCTCCCTTCCCCCACCACCATGGATCAGGTGGTGGACCGCGTGATTCTGCGCGAGAAGGCTTTGGTCAAGTTCCTCAACAAGCGCACCCCCATCGTTGAAACTTACCTGCAGGATACAGCGCAGGATCCGAAACTTGGCCCGGTACCCCAACGCGATCATTATTTTCTCGGACGGATGGATTTAGGCGAGACCAGAGACCGTACCAACTTCCTCGTCGACACCAAGGGCGGCATGCGACAGCACCTGCTCGGCGGATTCGTCCGTGCCTTCCGGTTTCAGTATCAGCCGCTCGGCTTTTCCTGGATGGTCTATGCCGATCGCGATAATTTCGACCGCGAGCACTACGAGTTTCAATACTCGCACCGCGAGTTTCTTGGCGACATCCGCTGCCTGGTATTCGACGTCACGCCCAAGAAAAAAGCCGGCCGCGGCCGCTTTATGGGCCGTCTGTGGGTTGAGGATCAGGACTACAACATCGTCCGCCTCAACGGCACGTACACCAATCCTTCGCGCAACAAATATTTCTTCCACATGGATAGCTGGCGCCTGAACCTCACGCCAGGCTACTGGGTGCCATCCTACGTCTATAGCGAGGAAGGCGATGATGCCTCCGGCGCGAAAAACCGCATCGCTTTCAAAGCGCAAACTCGCCTTTGGGGCTACAACCTGAAGAGCCCTTCTGCCAGTGAAGAACTCACGCAAATTCGCGTCGACAGCGTGCAGGACGTATCGCCGTCGGCGCAGGATGCCTCTCCGCTTACAGCCACGCGCGAATGGCGGCACCAGGCGGAAAACAATGTCGTCGAGCGCCTGCAGCGCGCCGGATTGCTGGCCCCCGAGGGGGACGTCAGCAAGGTGCTTCAAACCGTAGTCAACAACGTCCTTGTCACAAACAATATCGAGTTGTCCCGGCCGGTTCGCGTGCTCGTGCTCACCACGTCGCCGCTTGAGACTTTCAGCATTGGCAACACAATCGTAGTAAGTCGCGGACTTATCGACGTGCTGCCCGATGAAGCCAGCCTCGCCATGGTTCTTTCCCATGAACTGGCGCACATTGTGCTCGGCCACAACCTCGGCAACCGCTATGCATTCAGCGACCGCATGCTGTTCTCCGACGAGTCTACATATCTTGATCTCGGCTTCCGCCACATTCCCGCCGAAGAAACCGCTGCGGACAAGAAAGCCATCGAGATGCTGAAGGCCTCGCCCTACGCCACCAAACTCGACTCTGCCGGCCTGTTCCTGAAAGTGCTGCAGTCGCGCGCGCCCGAATTGACTGCACTTCTTCACGCTCATCTCGGCAATGACATGGTTGCGAATGGGACCGTCACCCGCATGGCCGATCTCGAAAAGACCGCGCCGCCGCTTGACTGGACCAAACTCGATCAGATTGCCGCGTTGCCTCTCGGCGGCCGCGTTAAGCTCAATCCCTGGGACGACAAAGTCGTAATGATCAAAGCGCAGCCCGTCAGCATCACGTCGTCGCGCGATAAGATGCCGTTTGAAGTGACTCCGTTCTTCCCGCGACTGGAGCGCTATAGCGACGATGCGCCAACCGCCGACTTGACACCCGCTACCGCCACGACGCCAGCTCAGGCGGCAGATGCCCAGCCGCCCGCGGCAACCACCGCTGCTGATACGCCAGCCGCGAAAGCAGCCGAAGCGAACGCGGTGGCCGCCAAGACGGCTGATGCCAACGCCCCTTCCGCCACCGCGTCAGACGCCAAGACAACCGACACGAACACGGCGGATGCCGCAACCACGGCTGATTCAAACACGACAGACGCAAAGACGGACGACACCAATACGGCGGATCCAAAAACACCCGCGCCCAGCGCGGCCGACTCGACGACCGTTGATACGAACGCCGCCGACGCGAGCACAGCTGCCGATGCGCCTGCGGCCAACACGCCTGCTCCAAACACAGCGGACGCCAATCAGAACCCGTCGCACTAAGCCGGCGGAGAGACGGTCGTCGCTCCCGTCCTGTTGGCGGTCAGGCGATCAGGCAGCTTACTCACATTTTCAGGATTGTCATCCCGAGCGGAGCGCGCATTTCACGAAGTGAAATTTGCGCGCAGTCGAGGGACCCCTACTCCCTCAAAATCAGCCGACAACAAATCCTAAAAATGCTCCCGCAAATCCGCGAACTTCTCCACCACCAGCAACCGCCGATCCTTCTGCGCCGCCGCTAGCTCCTCGTGCTCCAGTATCCAGGTATTGTCGTGCGGCACAAACACTGCGTGCAACCCCGCCGCCAGCGCCGGATTGATATCCGACTTAGGACTATTTCCCACCATCCACGTCTTGTCGCTCGCGAGCGCGTACTTCGAGATAGTCGCGCGATAAGTCGCCTCGTCCTTCTCCGCCACGATCTCGACCGCCGCAAAATATTCTTTCAATCCTGAGCGCTCTACCTTGCCCGATTGCTCGGCCGGGCTTCCCTTCGTCATCAGAATCAAATGATGCCGCCCGCTCAGGTAGTCGAGCGTCTCCGGCACGCCCGCAATCAATTCCACCGGACGCTCGGCGATTTCGTGGGCAAAGCTATGGATGCGCTGGTGCAGTTCCGGAGTCACCGGCTCGACCGACAGCTTCTCAAAGGTGTCCACCAGCGCATGGGCGAAGCTGTGCAGCCCGTAACCGTGCGTCACTATGGCGTCCCGTTCCACCTGGTTCAACACCTCGCGCACCTCTCCCGGCGAGTATTCCCGATGGTCGAGAAACGAAATAAACCCCGCGATCGCGCTCTCGAAATAGACGTTGTTTTCCCAGAGCGTGTCATCGGCGTCGATCAGCAATGTCTGCGCGACATTTCGCTCCTCCATGCGTTCCATACGCTCCATGATAACCGCCGGTCTGTCATGCGCTGCCTTTCCTTACGACTCGCAAAGCGGCATTTCTATTTCTGAGGCTAAAGCTGCTTCTAAGGCGTAAGGCGGGCTAACCTGGGTTCGGCGGAGCTCGCCACCTCTCCAACAGCGGCTGGCAGGCCAGCCCGAAAGAAAACAATTTTCGTTGAGCTGACCCGTTTTCGCGAGCTTTTTCGCTTACATACAGTAGAGGGGCAAGGCGGAAATATGACAGAGTTTATTCCTCTTCGTATTGACAAGGTATTAGAAGCGGAGCAAGAACCCGCTAACTAAGAACTGGGGTTGGGCTCTCCAGAGTCCTTCAGTTAGTAACTGGGCAAGAAACCGAAAGTCGCGGCAGCGTTTCGTTCTCCGACCTTCGCTGCGCGGGGTAAGACCAAGAAATTTTTAGTTAGCGTGTCAGCGTCTCTGCGCTCGTCGCCGGCATTTTGCACCCGCGCCTGCACTTCTCGTGGCGCCAGCGAAGCAGTGTCGGTCGAGCATGCGGGCTCGCTATGGCCAGTCGCAGAGGATGTGCGTTTGTTTCCTGCACCCCCTGATCGGCGTCTTTCTCGCGCCAATGCGATTGACCGCGGATTTTTCAGACACCTGCTTCCGCTAGCGCGGAGCAGGAAATTAAAAGGAGGACACTATGTTGAACGGTAAATTCAGGGCGAAAATGAGTGCGACTTTAACAACTCTCCTGCTAACGCTGCTTGTGGCCACAGGGCAGGCGAAGATCAACCAAGGTGAAACGTTTACGGTCACGGTCACCTTTTCCACAACCGGCAATCCGGTTCAACCCTTTCCTTCCTCGGCTGAAGTGGTGCAAGGTATTCAGACAGCCGATTATGGCGGAGGGGCCTATTTCCCAGTGGCTGTGAAAATAACAGGTGTGAAGTCCGAGCCACATGTCGAAAAAACCTTTACGGCAAAAGTCAGCTTTTTCCCAAGCGGTAATCTCCTCCAGCCATTTCCTTCTTCCGGTGAAGTGGCCCAAGGAATTCAGACAGCTAACTATGACGGGGGTATCTATTTCTCACCTTCGGTGGAGATTGTGGGCGAGAGCGCCGGGAGTTCGGCCGCCGTGCCCGTGCGCGATCCGGCTTGCCCCACATCTGGGGGGTTGACCATTACCGTCAAGACGGTGGGAGCCTTAACAACGGATCTGGACGAGTATTCCTGCACGGCGAACGAGGGGCGCTGGTCCTTCGGCTTCGATGCCGCAGGAGCCCAGGGAAAAGGTGCCATCGAAATCCGGTACTCTACCGGGCCTCTCGTCTACGTATGGCACCATCCCATCGTTCTTCAAAACAACGTTGTCTTCAATGGGTGCGACTCTGGGGGCATGAACTGCTGGCAATTTGAGCAGGCCAAGCACATGGCATGGACGTGCCAAAACTGCAGCCCTCTGAGGTCTTACCTTAACTTGATGGGGACCCTTAGGTTCCCGGCCAGGCTCGACGGCGCGCCAGCACCCGATAGTGTCGAACCCAATAGCGCGAGCACTTACTAAGTGGCAAAAGCTGGCGTACGTTTCCTCTGATCTGCGGTGCCCACCCAGTCGCTTCCGCTTTGGAGCGACCGGGTGGGGCCTGTTCTGTGTAGGGCGCTCCGGGACGGCGGACCTCACTTACCTCGCTCCCTCACTTCTTCTTCAGCACGATCACTGTTCCCAACTGGTTGAGCACCGCCTCGGTCACCCTTCCGGATGCGTCCCGCTTGAACTCGATCGTGACGCCATGCAAGTCGGCCAACTCAAACGTCGTACCCCGCTTCGGATTCAGCTTGTAGTCCGGCTGCCCCGGCACAGTAAGAACCAAAGTGTTCTCGCCGCGCAAGGAAACCGTCAGCGGCGCCGGCGATCCCGCAATCTGATACTCGCCGGCAAACGCCTCAATGAAACTCCGCTCGGTGAGCTGCTTATCGGGCATGCGCGTAAAGACGATGTCCTTTACGTTTGGCTCCAGCGGCATTGAGAGGCTGTCGATGTCTCCATCCAGCCCCGTCATAAAGGTTATTTTCATCTTCTCAAACGGATCCAGCGGGTTCGCCGGTACCTGGAATATGTCGTAGTGATAGTGCTCCAAAGGCTTCTCCACCAGATTGAGCTTCATCTTCATCGCGCTGCCCTGCCCCGTGATACTCAAAACGCCATATCCAGGGTTCGAGAAATCCGCGACATATTCTTTCAGCTCGTGCGAGGGATGCGTCCCCGTTTTCCGCTCCGTGTAGCCCTTTTCCTTCGCTTCCTGCTCCGCTTTCTTCCCGCCCGTTTCTGATGCCAGCATCCGCTGGTTCCACGCAACCGGCTCCAGCCCCAGCAGCCGGTCATAGACGTTCCAAGCCACGATCTGCGGCAGCGGATTGCCATCAAGATTCGTCAGCACCACCACGCCAATCCTGTCGTTCGGCATAAACGTCAATTCGGCGCTGAAGCCGTCGATGTTCCCGCCATGTTCCACCACTTTGTGTCCGCGATACGTCGAGAGGAAGAATCCCATCCCGTAGTTGTCGTCGCCCAGCTCCTTATAAGGGGACGCGCCCTGGATCGCCATCTGCGGGACCTGCATCTGCTCCGAATTATTTTCCGATAGCAGCTGCTTGCCTCCGGCCTTCCCTTTGTTCATGTGGAACAGCAGATACTTGCTCATATCGTCGACGTTGCTGTTGATTTCGCCCGCCGGCCCCATGGCGCAGCGGTTCGGGCATTGCTGGTCAAATGGAATTCGCTTCAGCTCCGCCTTCAGGTCGCTCCCTTTGCGATAGGGCTCGGCAAAATCGGAGGTATTCTGCGTGTCGAGTTCGGAAAAGTTCGTGCCGTTCATTCCCAGCGGCCGCAGAACGCGTTGCGTGATCGCATCCTCCCAGCTTGTGCCATTCAACTGCCCGGCAATATATCCGGCCGTCATGAACATCAGATTGTTGTATTGAAACTTCGCCCGCAGCGGCTTGCTCGGCTCTAAATACTGCAGTCGGCGCAGCAAATCCTCGCGCGAAAAATCCGACGTGTACCAGATGAAATCGTGCCGCGGCAGTCCCGTGCGGTGCGTCACCAGGTCGCGGATCATCACCTGCTCCGTCAGCATCGGCTCATAGAGCTTGAATGTCGGCAGATAGTCGCGCACCGGCTTGTCCCAATCGACCTTGCCCTCATCCATCTCCATTCCGAGAGTCGACACCGTAAATGACTTAGTGATCGAGCCGATGGCAAACAGCGTGTTCGAAGTCACCGGTAACTGCTTCTCCATGTCGCGATAGCCGTAACCCTTCGACAGGATGACCTTGTCGCCCTGCACCACCGCGATCGCCAGTCCTGGTACTTTCCAGTCCTTCATCGCCTGCGTGACAAAATCATCCAGCCCATCCAGGCCCTGCTTCCCTGCCGCCGAACCCGAAGCCACCGCCGCTGCCGCGCCCGCCGCTTTTCGCGTCAGCGAGAATGGAAAGGTCTGCCCCGCCTGCGTAAACGTGCCCGCAATCTTGTCGCCCTCAAGCTTTCCATCGAATACCGCGAGGCCGGGTCCCGCCTGCAATTCGAAATGGACTTTCTCCGCGTCGACTTTCACCGACTGCAGCGCCAACCCCTGCGCGCCTTGCTGCGGAATGTCGATCTTCGCTTGCCAGTCATCTTTGTCGCGGCTAAGGTCGACGTGGATTTCAAGCGCTGTTCCCGGCAACGTGATCTCGCCCTCCCAATGGCCCACGGCCCCACCCTGCGCAGGTGCAGACTGCGCTACTACACACAGTGTTAAGAGAAAAATTCCAAGCAACATTCCTAGCAGCATTCCAAGTGACAACCCGAGCGACGCGCGTTTCATCTTTGCGCTCCTTAAGTACTTGCAAATTGGCAAACTCTGCCGAGACATGTTACCTCGTTGTCCTATACGCCGCCTTTCATGCAAAGGTTCATTGAAAAGACGCGGTTTATTGGCGCTTATTACGGGTCGATAAAATCCCCAGCTCGCGTCTTGACAACCAATCAGCCGTTGGCTAACATTCCGCCACTTCGGGAGTTCCACTCCCCATATTCCGCTGCTAAGAACGAAAGAGCCCAAATGCCTTTTCCATGGGGGACATTCGTTAGTCGGAGATCACAGGCTTACCAGGAGGGGATCATGCATTCGACCATCACGAACGCGAACAACCATTCAACAATCACCAGATTCAGCAAGAAAGTGGGCTCCAAGAAGCTAGCCTCACCTAGGCGCCATCCTTTCACGCCGGCTGTGCTCATTCTTTATATGCTCTTGGCCCTGGTGATTTTCACCAGCCTCGTCCCGCCGGCCGCCGCCAGCACCGACTTCACCGTTTCTCCCGGGCGCACCCCATACCCCTATTCCATGGTCGTTGGTCCCGACCATAACCTCTGGTTCGTCGAATTTGCAGGGCAAAAAGTTGGCCGGATCACAACCGCCGGCGTGATCACCGACTTCCCCATCCCGAATGCGCAAGCACTGGCCGGGATCGCCAGCGGCCCCGATGGCAACCTTTGGTTCACCGACACCATGGCCGGCACGGTTGGCCACATCAGCACCAGCGGCACGAACATCGTGCAGTACGCTGTAAAGGGGGCATTCCCGCAGGGCATTACCGCCGGCCCCGACGGCAACCTGTGGTTCGTCGAGCAGGTGAAAACCGGCGACTACAAGGTCGGCAAGATCACCACTGCGGGCAAAATTACGTCGTACTCCACCAAAGTGACTGCGGGAGTTTTTCAGCCCGACACCGCCTACATCGCCGAAATCACCGCCGGTCCAGACGGCAACCTCTGGTTCGTCAATTCGCAGGGAGGGAGCAAGCAAGTTGGCAAAATCACCACTGCGGGAGTGGTCACGTTCTACCCGACTGCAGATGAGCCCCTTGGCCTGACCGCGGGGCCGGACGGCAATCTCTGGCTTAATGAAGCAAGTCATGTTGCCAAGATGACCACTGCGGGCGCGGAAACCGAGTATGTCATCACGAACGGAGGATGGACCGGAATCGTAACTGGGCCGGATGGGAACATTTGGTTTTCTGAAACCGACTCCGGCTTCGGGAAAGTGGTTCCCTCGACCGGCGTCGTGACAGAGTACGCAGGTATGTTCCCGACGTTTCAGTACATGTCGGCCATCGTATCCGGTCCGGACGGGAATCTCTGGTTTACCGGACAGTTCAGCAGCAACTTGGGCAAGATAAATACCTCAGCGACCCTGCTTGGTACTTTCGCCCTGAATACCGGCTCCCTCACGGGCGATCCTACGGTTGGTCCGGACGGGAATCTCTGGTTCACAATGTACTACCCCGCGAACAGCGTCGGGAAAATGACAACGGCGGGCGCAGTAACCACGTATCCGCTTACTTCTGCGGATGCACAGCCCTCAGGAATTACTGCTGGTCCGGACGGAAATCTTTGGTTCCTTGAGAACAATGCCAGAAAGATCGCCAAGATCACCACCTCCGGCACAATCACCGAGTATGCCGGCAACGGCTATTCCTGGTTCCAAATGATCGCTGGCCCCGACGGCAACTTGTGGTTCCCTTATATTTTCGCCAAGAGTTGCGGCTGTTCGGCAATCGGGCGAATCACTCCCAGTGGAACTATCAGTGTATTTCCGACCACGACACCTTCGAGTAGCCCGGTCAATCTGGCGGTCGGGCCCGATGGCAACATTTGGTTCACCGAAAACGCTGCCAATAAGATCGGCAAGATGAGCACTGCGGGAGCAATGCTGGCCGAGTATCCAGTGAAGACCGCGAACCCTAACCTGAGCGCGATCGTCACCGGCTCCGACGGCAACCTCTGGTTCCTGGAGAATACCCCCTATGGAGCAGTTGGGAAGATCACCACAAAAGGAGTGGTCACCGAATACAAGGCTCAAATGGAGGGCTTCATCAACGGAATGACTTTGGGGCCCGATGGCGCGATTTGGTTTGCGCAGGGCTATCCTAACTCTGTGGCTCGCGTATCCACCAAAGGCGTGGTGAGCACGGTGCCGTTGACCTCATTAAATGCAGGCGGCGATGTGGTGACGGCGGGTCCTGACCACAAGCTTTGGGTTGGCGAAGGATATGCCGGTGCGCTGGGGCGACTCAGCGCCATCGGCGGCACGGGACAGACTTTCACCGCCACGCACGGCGTCGCATTCAGCGGTGAAGTCGCGAGCTTTGTCGATGGCACGCCCACCGCAACCGCCTCGAATTTCACTGCGACCATCTACTGGGGCGACGGCACTAACTCGGCGGGTACCGTCACTGGCAGCACCGGCGGACCGTTCGCCGTGAGCGGCAGCCACACTTACTCGACCGCAAAAACCTACAAACCCTACGTCACTCTCTACGACTCAGTAGATAATTCGACATACACTTCGAGCGATGGAAAGGCAACAGTAGACTAGGTCGGCTACGGAGAGAGTTGGTTTTGCTCTTGATTTTGGGTGGCGCAGCGCTTTTTAGCGCTGCGATCATCGCATCCTCAAACCTCCGGCTTCAGCCGCTGAGGTCGCACCCTTCTACTTTTATTTTGTCATTCCGAGCCGCCTGTAGCTCCGCGAGGCGGGGTGAAGGCCGGCGAGGAATCTGCATTTTTCCGCGGCCGCAAGGTTGGCTATCGGCACCCTACGCGCACGGCGGGCACAGATTGAGCTGCGATTCGAATTCGTTCAGCGTCGCACCATCCGAGCCGCCAGTCAGACTGACGTGCATCGTAAACAGCACCACGCTTACGGGATTGAACTGAAAATTATCTTCCGGCTTGATCTGGCAAACGTCGGTGCAACGATCGAACACTTGCACCTTGCCTACGTTTGTTGACTCCTCAACGACCACCGATCCGATCGTCCCCAACTGCGCCTGCCCGAGCACCAGGCTCAATATCGCCGGCTCAGTATCCGCGGATGGCAGAGTGGCCGTGTATTTGATCACCGAATCCTGCGACTGCGCGCTCCCTGCGCTCCACGGAGCTGAGAACTCAAAGCTCGGCGTTGCAGTCGGTATCAATATGGGCTCGACCGTAATCTGGCCTGCCTTGATGGTCTCTGCGCCGCCTTTTGCATTGGCGGAGTATTTGAAGTTGGCAAATACTACGTTGCCAAATTCGCATCCTCCGGCGCCGAGGGAGATATAGTGCGCCAGCGTCCCCTGCTTGCATTGCGGGGGCTTGGCCCACATCAGCCCACAACTAACGAGGCAACCCAGGAAGCAGAGTGCGGCCGTCTTCAGGACGTGCCTTATGAAAAGGCGATTCATGGCCATTCCCTCTTTTGCCGCGAAGTATAGCACCGCCAACCCGCCATGGGATCGCGGGCGGCCAATCGGCGCCCATCGCGCCCCTTGCTTTTTCTGACCACGGAGTCACTGACTCACGGAGGAAAAAACTTTAGTCTTTAAAACCCAACACGTAAGGTTTTGCCAAGCAATTGGAATTTTTCCGTGTCTCGGTAACTCGGTGTCTCCGTGGTGGGCAAACTTGGAACTAGCACAGTCCCGCGCCTCCCCTGAAATCAGCTTGACACGCGAGATAGAATAGGAATGGCCGCTATTGGATTTTGATTTCCCAAATTGGGACAGAGAAACCGGAAGTTGATCCGCTAAACTGAATGAATTGAATACTTTACATCTAAAGCGTTTAGGTTCAATACTTTGGCTCTAAAGTATTGATTCTAATATACCGGTAGGGGGGGAGGGATCGTTAGACATAAGGTATTAACGGAATTATAACTATAGATTGCGCCTCAAGGAACTCCTCCAGAAAAAAATATTTTCAATCCCCAGAAACGACTCCAAATCAAGCCGATTAATGTCAGGCATGCAGAAACTTAGCCCGAATCCGACTTCCTAATTTCCCCATAACAGAATTCTGCGATACTGATCCGTCTATCCGATTCTTCGTGTGCACCAGAGAAGAAAGAGAAGAATAAAGAGAGGAAACTTGAACGACTACATTCTGTCCGTAATTTTGGGAATCGTTGAAGGCCTTACCGAGTTTCTTCCCGTCAGTTCTACGGCTCACCTGCGTCTGTCGGAAGCCCTGCTGCACCGTTCTGGTTTAGCTCCAGGTCTCACTCTCGAAGACCCCTACTGGAAGATGTACTCCATCGTCATCCAGCTCGGAGCCATCCTCGTTCTGCCCATCTATTTCCGCTCTCACATCTGGAGGCTGCTTTCCACCTGGCCCGAAGGCGAGAAGAAAGACTGCACGTACTTCACACACCCGCTCAGTCTGGTCATGATCGCCTTCGTCATTACCGCTCTGCCTGCGTTTCTGCTGACCAGAGTGATTGGCAAGAACCTGGAAAGCCTCTACGTGATGGGAACCGCGCTGCTGGTCGGCGGAATCGTCATGTGGATTGTCGACGCCATGAAAGCTCCGTGGGAAAAAGCTGGCCCTGAGGCACCCGGCTCTCCCATTCACACCTGGAGAATGGATGACATTTACGGTGGACAGGCCATCTGGATCGGACTCTGCCAGATCCTGTCGGCGGTCTTCCCTGGCACTTCGCGGTCCATGGTAACGATCGCCGCCGGTCAAGTTGCTGGTATGGCGCGCTCGGCCGCGCTCGAGTTCTCCTTTTTCCTCTCCATGCCGACCATGGCTGTCGCAACCGTCTACACGCTCTACAAATCGCTTGCCGGCAAGGGCGATAATCCTATTGGCGTCGACGAGCTTTCGCAGCATGAATGGGTTGTCCTGGCCATCGGATTCGTAGTCTCATTCATCGTGGCCTATGGCGCGGTTGCCTGGTTCATGCAGTATGTGCGCAAGCATGGCTTTGCGCCCTTCGCTGTCTACCGCATTCTTTTGGGAGGCGCTGTGCTTTATTGGGCCGCCCACATGATTGTTCGTTAATGTTTCGTTCGTCTCTAACGTCTGAATGCCGTGGATCACAAGAAAAATCCCGACCGAAAAAGCGTCAAGTCCCGTGCGACCGAGATATGGGTCCGCGCCGACAAGGAATGGGAACGTGGCAAGCTCCGGCTGGCTTTTCAGCTGATGCTCGCGGCTGCGAAGATGGGTGAGAGCGGAGCGCAGTCAAACGTAGGCTATATGTATGACAACGCGATCGCACAAGGGTCAACAAGCAGGCCGCGCTTTATTGGTACAGGCGCGCCTACCGTAGGGGAGAATCATGTGCGGCTCACAATATAGGCACAGTTTGCCGCGATGCCGGGAACTTTTCGAGGGCCTTGTATTGGTTCGAGCGCACGCTACAGATGAACGATGGAGACGATGGCGAAGCGAATTTTGAAATTGCTAAGTTGTATCTGACGAGGGACCGGAATTCTGGTGAAGGCATTGTCTTCCTAAGAAGAGTTTGCAAATCAAAGAACGTCACTCAGAACTGCGTGGAAGAGGCGCGCCGCTTATTGAAACGGGCGGCTCGCAGCCATCTTCCGAAGCCGAAAGGACATTTGCATTCATAACGTCACATACACATCCAGTACCTTCTTTGCCACCCCTGGCCTTTTCATACATTGTCGCGGCCTCAACTTCTTGTCATAATTATTGGGCTCTGGCTCCGTTTCCGGTCTGGCGCGGAAAGCGTTCCCGCGCATGCTCGGACGCTGCCCAATGAAATCATTCTTCAAGCTCTTTCAGCCCGGCAAGAACCGACGCTTGAACGAACTCGTCGGCTTCTTGTTGTGCATCTCCGCGCTCCTTCTTTTCCTCGCGCTGGCTTCCTATTCTCCGCTTGATCCGTCGCTGAACAGCGCGTCGATCCTGACCGGATCACGCGCCGCCCGCAACTGGATCGGCATCTTTGGCGCTTATCTTTCTGACCTGGTTCTTCAGTTCCTCGGCATCGGATCGTTCCTGATGCCTGTCTTTCTCGGCATGCTTGGAGTTCGCTGGTTCCGCTCGCGAGCCATCCAGGCTCCCATCGCCAAGACTCTCGGCGCAATCTGGCTGCTCCTGTTCGTTCCCGCGCTGCTGGCTCTTCTTCCCGGACGCGTGCGTTGGCTGGGTGCGATTCCGATTGAAGGCCTTGCAGGACGGATTCTTGGCGACGTGCTCATCCATTACCTGAACGTTGCCGGAGCTTACATTGTTTGTACTACCGTTCTAGCCGTCGCGCTTTACCTGACGACCGCATTCTCCTTCTCGGCGATTCAGGTTTGGGCGCCCACGCGCTTCGCCTTCGTTCTCGCTCTGCGCGACCGCTGGCGAGACTGGATGGATGAGCGCGAGCGGCAGCGCCAGCAGAAGGAACTTGAGAAACGTCGCGCCGAAAAGCCAGTCGTCACGGCACAACTGGTGCCCGCGCGACCGCAAGCGCCGCGGATGGAGATGGTGCGCTCAGACATGGTGCGCTCCGAAGCACCTGTTCCCTCTCCCGAAGCCATCGTCGAGCCAGCACCGACCGCTCCGAAAACGGGCATTGAGCGCATGACTGCGGAGGAAGCGAACAACGTTGACTCCTCCCCGGCAGAAGCTATAGCGCAGACTGGCGCACCCGCCGAGATTGAGGTCACGAACCGCGCCGACACAGATCGCAAAGCAAAGACGACGATGCCGAAGATTGCGGGTAGTTACAAGTTGCCGCCGTCCAGTTTGCTGCATCGTCCTGATGAGCAGCATGCAGTGGAGGAGGAAGAACTCAAGCTGCTTGCGCAGGTCTTGACCGAGCGTTATGCCGAGTTCGACGTCCATGGACAGGTCACGCAGATCAATCCTGGTCCAGTCGTTACGACGTTCGAGTACAAGCCCGAAGCCGGCATCAAATACAGCCGCGTGGTCGGACTGACCGACGATCTCTGCCTCGCGTTGCGCGCCGAGAGCATTCTGGTCGAGCGCATGCCCGGCAAAAGCACGGTCGGCATTCAAGTACCGAACCGCGAACGCGAGATCATCTGGCTGCGAGAGAACATCGAGTCGCAGGAGTTTATCGGTTCCAAATCCAAGCTCACCATCGCGATGGGCAAGGACATCAACGGGCGCCTCGCCGTCGCCGATCTCGCTGGCATGCCGCATCTTCTGATCGCCGGCTCGACTGGAACCGGCAAGAGCGTGGCCATCAACGCCATGATCATGTCGATCCTCTACAAGTCGACACCCGATCAGGTGCGACTCGTGCTGGTCGATCCGAAGCGGCTGGAACTCGGCAACTACGAAGGCGTTCCGCATCTCTATACGCCGATCATTACCGAGCCGAAACTCGCGGCCAACGCGCTGCGCAACGCCGTGCGCGAAATGGAACGCCGCCTAAAGCTGCTGGCGGCAAAAGGCGTGCGCAACATTCTCAGCTACAACGCGCTCTTCGACGATACGCCAAGCCTGTTTGCAGCGGAGCAAGGCGAAGAAGGGCCGATTCCATACATTGTGATCATCATCGACGAGTTGGCTGACCTGATGATGCTCGACGGCAACAACGTGGAAGAATCGATTACGCGGCTGGCGCAGATGGCACGCGCGGTCGGCATACACCTTGTGCTGGCCACACAGCGCCCGTCGGTCGACGTCATCACCGGCCTGATCAAAGCCAATTTCCCAGCGCGCGTTTCGTTCCGCGTGGCGACGAAAGTGGACTCGCGAACTATTCTTGACGCCAATGGCGCGGAGTCGCTTCTTGGACGCGGCGACATGCTGTATCTGCCTTCCGGATCCGCGCGCGTGCATCGTTTGCATGCGGCCTATGTGACCGAAAAGGAAATCGCGTCTGTGGTCGAGTTCTGGAAGGCGCAAGGCCAAGCCGAGTATCAGGAGCACTTCCTCGAAACTCCGCAAGAAGAACGCGAGGGACGGATCGATTCAGAAACTGGCGAGGAGATTTCCGCAGACGATAACGATCCGCTATTCAACGATGCGGTGCGCCTGGTGATCGAGTTCGGCAAAGCATCGACTTCCCTGCTCCAGCGCCGCCTGCGCATCGGTTATGGGCGCGCCGCGCATCTGATTGATCTTATGGAGCGCGATGGCATAGTAGGCGCTGCCGACGGCCCGAAGCCAAGAGAAGTCCTGAAGCGTCCGGACTGGATCAGCGAAGTGGAAGAGTCGATGCGGTAGTTCAATCACCAAATCCCACCGCTTTAATTCAGTCTTGTATGTAACTACAAAAAGAGTTACAATTAAAGACGCATGGAATGAAATACGAATGGGACGACGCGAAGAACCGGAAGAATCTCGCGAAACATGGCCTCAGTTTCGAGGATGCCGAACAGGTGTTTTCCGGGCCTTGCGTCACCTTCGAAGATGACCGTTTCGCCTACGGCGAGGAGCGACTCGTCACGTTGGGCTTGCTAGCCGGGCGTCTGGTGGTCATAGCCCATGCGCCGCGCGATGAGGGAACGCGCATCGTCTCCATGAGGAAGGGGAACCGGCGTGAGCAAAAAATCTATAAAGAGCGACCTGTCACGAATTGACCGCATGAAGGATGCGGACATCGACTATTCGGACATCGCCCGACTGGACAAGACATTTTTGAAGAAGGCGACAGTGGCTTGGCCTCCGGAGAAAAAGCAATTGACGATTCGTCTGGATGCGGACGTGCTCGATTGGCTCAAGGGCCACGGCAAGGGCTACCAGACGCGCATCAACCGCATTCTGCGCGTGGTGATGGAGAGTCAGCCGCCTCGGCCGGCTCATTCGTAGAGTCGGCGGTCGGCAGGCCACCCTTCGACTATCGCTCAGGGCAAGCTTTCTCGAAAAGCGCGAGAAGTGCGCACCCGGCCGTACCATTCTCTGGACGGATTGGCGAAAGGAACTTGGGTAAGACTGGAGGAAGAGAGATGGAGGGAACCATCATCGCAATTGTGGGGTTTGCCACAACACTTGCCGGATCACTCGGGGGCGTCTTCGTCGGCCAGCGCATGTCAAGGTCAGCACGAAGGGAGCAATGGCTTCTCGACGCCACGAAACAGGAATACCGCGAACTCTCGAGCGCGTTCTCTACGGCCTACATGGCCTGGGTGGGAGCGCTAGCGTCAGGATGTAGCGTCAGCTAAGCCAGTCCAGCGTGAATGCCGAGAGTTTCCGCCGCGTTGCGGAGGCGCCTATTCTTTGTCCACAGAAGCGTGGGCGGATTGATAAAGACTGAAGCTATCAGGTGGGCGTCGGTCAGGCCGATGCCAAGGCTGTACAGACGGCGAGCCTCAATCATTCGCCGCACTTCGCTCAGTTGCGCCACTCGCACATGGGGTAAAAGATCCAGCAGTGCAAGCATCTTAGTGCGCTCCTGCAGCGATCCAAGCGCAAGTTCCGCAATAATTGCTGGATGGACCGCAATTCGCCCTTCATCCAGATGCTTCCGCATTTCTTTGTTTCCCGAACGAAGATTTCCCGCACGAAAGTAGTCAATCCAAACTGACGTATCTGCAAGGATCAATTCGCCCCCTGCCTGCGGCGAGGAATATTCTTCAATTTCGGCATGGTGCCCTCCAGAGATGCCAATCGACGTGCGCTCTCCCGCTCAATCAGGGCTTTGAGCGCCTCACGAATCAGCGCCGCCTTCTCCGCCAGCCCAGTGAACTCCTGGGCTTTGCGTACCAGATCGTCATCAAGCGCTACAGTTGTTCTCATAGCACTTATTATAGCATCACATGATGTCATATTTCGTGCTTTCCAGCGGTCCGCTGGCGACATCGCGCTAAACTTTCCCCCTTCGCCAACCTCTCACGTGGTTAAATCTGGAGCATGAAGTTCCACACCGAATACCTCACGCTGCACACCAAGACGCGGCGCGCCTACGTTCACATCACGCCACAGGTTGAAGCGGCGCTTAAAAAATCGGGAATCAAGGATGGAATGATCCTCGTCTCCGCTATGCACATTACCGCTGGCGTATACGTCAACGACAACGAGAGCGGACTGATCGAAGACATCGACAAGTGGCTCGACAACCTCGCGCCGCCCGACCCCAGCTATCGCCACCACCAGACCGGCGAAGACAACGGCGATGCCCACCTGAAGTCCATGCTCGTCCACCACGAAGTGATCGTGCCCGTCACCAACGGCAAGCTCGACTTTGGCAGATGGCAGGAAATCTTCTATGCCGAGTTCGACGGCCAACGCGACAAGCGCGTAATTATAAAAGTCATGGGAGAATAGGCAGTCTCCTAAATTCAACTTCCACCACGGAGAGACGGGGGCACGGAGAAACCCATTTCAGAATTTTTCTCTGTGGCTCCGCGATGAAACAAAGCAAGTAGATCTGAAAACCAATTGGCATGAGCCCACACCTGGAGCCCGACGATATGAGTGAAGAAATCCACGAACTGCACGAACACGCCGAACACGCACGCGAGCATCCCGATCTGGCGCCCGTCACCATCACCATGGCAATACTGGCGGTGATGGTGGCGGTGGCGTCGCTGCTCGGCCACCGCTCGCACACCGAGGAGATCATCCTGCAGAACAAAACCACCGACCAGTGGGGCTATTACCAGGCCAAGAACATCCGGCGGCATACTGACCAACTGTTTGCCGACCTCACAACCGTGGTGACGGCAAAGGATGAGGGAGCACTCGCGAAGCTGAAGGAAAAATACAACACCGAGGCCGATCGCTATAAGGATGAGCAGAAGGAACTCGACACCAAGGCGCGCGAACTGGAACAGGAAACCGACCTCACCAGTCGCAAGGCGGACCGGTTCGACCTGGGAGAAGTTTTTCTGGAAGTCGCTCTGGTGATCACATCGATCACGCTGCTTTCAGGACGGCGAATGTTCTGGCATCTGGGAATGCTGCTGGCAGCGAGCGGCGTGCTGATCGCGTGCTCGGCGTGGCTGCTGCACTGAAAGTGCTAGCTTAGATTTTCGATCTGACTTTTTCGATCTAACTTTTTCGATTTAACTTCGTCGATCTGACTTAGTCCTTTTCCGGCGGCGGATTCTGTCCGGAGACCGGGATTCTATGCTCCTGATCGAGGAATTCTCTTGGGCCATGATCGGAATGAGCATCGGGAACCAGATGATCGCCGGCAGCGCTCAAATGCTCTTGCTCTGCCCGAGAGGCGGGCTGTCCCGAGGAAGTGGTGAAAATCGCTTGCTGAAATAGCGATCCGTTTTTGGCTTGTGCCGCGGCGAACACCGGAAACGCCTGGCCGTTCGCAAATCCCACCGAGATGTAATCGGCAACCATGAGACCGGAGAATGTGTTGGGGAGCCATGCCAGCTTCATGGGTCCAGCGAGGGTCACTGGAGCGCTCCATGTGGAACCGCCCGTTGACGACTGAATGAACCCGGCATAAAGCTGGCAGGTGTTGCTATTGCAGTTCGACACCGGATAGTAGTAGTAGGCAAGCGACAACTGGGCCGTGCTGCCGGAGGTTCCGGGAGTGATTCCGAGGCCGGTAATAAAGTGATCGACGGTACTGGTGACGGCGTCGATGGGCACGCGAGTGACAGTGCTCCAAGTTGTGCCATTGCCCGACGAACTGTAAACGATGTCGTTTTCCTGGCAGCCCTTGCGGAATCGGCAGTCGGGCCACATCACGTAAACTTTACCGCTGGCATCGATCGCGGCCGAGATAAGCCCATCGCTCCGGATGTTCCCGGCCTCGTTGTGGCTCGTGCCGCTGGAGACACTGATGGCCTTGTTCCAGGTCGCGCCTCCATTGGTGGAAGTGAAGGCCATGATGTTATTGCTGTTGAAAGGCACGACCACCGTGCCATTCGGCTGAACCAACGGATTTGCCCCAATGCCCTTGTCTTTTCCGGCGGTGGGCGTTTCCGTACTCCAGGTCAAGCCGCCGTTGGTTGATGTGCTCATCTCGATGGTATCGCCGTTCCCGGTGTCATCCCACTCGGAATAGCAATGCCCATAATAAAGACTGGTGGAAGTGTTGTCGCAGATAATCCAATTCTTGTCGGGAGAGCCGAGGTTGGTCACCGATACTGGGTTGCTCCAATTGATGCCGTCGGTGGATCGGCTGACGGCGACCGCAGTCTTCTTCCCAATCGGCAGAGTTGAAATCAGCCAGACATTGTGCGCCGCGTCGTAGGCCACGGAGGCGTCGCTGTCGGCGTCATTCGCCCCGTTGCCCTCATAGATGGTGATGCCGGGCAGGTAGCCGTTCGTCCAGGTTGCGCCGCCATTGGTCGAAGTCGCAAAGCCAACGTCAGCGCCACCTCCGCCGGAAATGCGCGCTACCTGAAAGGCCGTGACAATCATCGAACCCCAGGAATAAGTTCCGGGCTCAACCTCAGTCGCATGCTGGCTGGGAGTATCGGTGAAAGTGTCCTGGCTGAGTTGGGTGAGCGCGATCTGCGCCAACGCGGGCGCCGCGAACGCAAAAGCGAAAACGGCTACGAATAGAATGAGGGCCGCGACACGCTGCTTGGAAGCATTCATAACGGTTCACCCTTTGCGCCAGATCGTGGCGTGATACTCCTGCGGCGTATCGCTACGGATGGTGTGACCTGTTGCTTGTGATCCGCTGCAAGGAACGCAAGAGTCAAAACTCGCAGCAGTGGCCGAGATTAGCGGCTTTTGAAAATGCTGTCAATGGCAAAGAAAGGGTCAGCCAGTGGAGCATTTCTCGCGTAGGATTTGCGCCAACACAAACCTTCTGAGACGATTTCAGTCCGCCTAAACGGGCGCCTCCTGCGCCTCCAGTTCTTGCAGCAGATCGCGGAGAGTTTCGAGGATCCCTTCGGCGCTGGCAAACTTTATTGTGAACTTGAGAGTGCCATCGGGAGTGAACTGCGCTTTGGACTGCGAGGCTACGAAGCGCGCAAGTTTACCGGGATCGATGGTCGCCGTCTGGCCGAATTTGATATTGACGATTTCGCGCTTGCGCTCGATGGCCGTGGCTCCGACGTGCATGGCTTGCAGTTTCAATGCAGCATAGGCGAGCAGATTGCGCACGGCGCTCGGCGGAACTCCGTAGCGGTCTTTCAGTTCGTTCGCTACGTCTTTGAGCTGCGAATCGTTTTCCACTCCAGCGACGCGCTTATACATCCGCAGCCGCTGGTTCTCTTCCTTTATGTAGTCGTTGGGGATACGAATGTTGAGGCCAAGGTTGAGCTGGATTTCGGTGACCTCGACACCGGCTTCGCCCTTCATTTCCCTGACGGCGCGCTCGAGCATCTGCGTGTAGAGTTCGAAGCCGATGGCTTCAATGTGGCCGGATTGCTCGCCTCCGAGTAAGTTGCCGGCGCCTCTTAGTTCTAAGTCGAGTGCGGCGATCTTGAACCCAGCGCCTAAGTCGGAGAATTCTTTCAACGCGGCGAGACGGCGGCGCGCAATAGGAGTAAGTTCAATCTCGGCCGGCAGGAGTAAGTAGGCATAGGCGCGCCGATTGCTGCGCCCAACTCGGCCGCGGAGCTGATAAAGCTCGGAAAGGCCCATGCGGTCAGCCCGGTTGATGATGATCGTGTTGCAGAGGGGGATGTCGAGCCCGTTTTCAATGATGGTGGTGGAAACAAGAATGTCGGCTTCGTGATGCATGAATTTCAGCATCACCTTTTCAAGTTCGCCTTCCTTCATCTGTCCGTGGCCGACGGCGACGCGCGCACTGGGAACGAAAGCTTGCAGCTTCGCGGCAATTTCCCAAATTGTTTCGATGCGGTTGTGGACAAAATAAACCTGGCCGCCGCGCTCCAACTCCTGCTCCATCGCAGACTGGATCAGCTTCTCATCCCAGCTGGCGACTACCGTCTGAATCGCCATACGATCTTTAGGCGGAGTTTCAATCACGCTCATGTCGCGCAGGCCAACCAGCGACATGTGCAGCGTGCGCGGAATCGGCGTGGCTGACATGGTGAGCACATCGACTTCGGTGCGTATCTGCTTGATGCGCTCTTTGTGACGCACGCCGAAACGCTGCTCCTCATCCACGACGAGCAACCCGAGGTCGGAAAACTTTACGTCTTTTGAAAGCAGGCGATGCGTACCAATGAGGACATCCACTTTGCCCACCGCGACCTGTTCGAGGATTTCTTTGATCTGTTTCGCCGTACGAAAGCGGCTGATCATTTCAATCTTCACGGGAAAGGCCGCGAATCGTTGCTTGAAAGTTTCGTAGTGCTGAAAAGCGAGGACAGTTGTGGGCGCCAGCACGGCGACCTGCTTGTTATCGCTGAGCGCCTTAAAAGCTGCGCGCATGGCAACTTCGGTTTTGCCGTAACCGACGTCGCCGCAAAGCAGGCGATCCATGGGAAGCTGCGATTCCATGTCGCGCTTGACGTCGGCGATGGCCTGCGCCTGATCTTCGGTCTCGCTGTATTCGAACGCGTCTTCGAATTCCTTCATCCATTCGGTGTCGACGGGGAAAACGTGGCCTTGGGCGGACTGGCGCTGCGCGTAAAGTTTGAGCAGTTCGTCGGTCATGTCTTTCATCGCCTTCTTGACGCGGGCCTTGGTTTTTTCCCATTGCCCGGTGCCGAGACGATTGAGGACAGGCTTGACGCCTTCCTGCGAGCGATATTTCTGGACGAGATCGAGGCGGGTAAGCGGCACGTAGAGCCGCGCCGCATCGGCGTATTCCAGCAGCATGAACTCGGCCGTTCCGTCGCCCTGATTGATTTCCTTCAAGCCGTGATACTGGCCGATGCCATGCTCGACATGGACGACATAGTCGCCGACCTGAAGATCGCGGAAGTCGGAGAGAAAGGCGGAGACCTTGGATTTCTGCCGGCCCGGACGCGCAGCCACAAGATCGGATTCGTCGAAAAGATCGCGCGCGCCAAAGACCGCGAGATGAGCTTCTGGCAGAATAAAACCGTCGGGAACGTAAGCTTTGACCAGCGTGCTGGTGAATACTTCGCCGGCAAAGTATGCGGTTTCGTCGGCATAACTTTCACCGCTGCGCGTGCGGGTGCCGAGACGATAGCTGGCATTGTATTCGGTGAAGATATCGGCAAGGCGCTCGACTTCTCCGGTGTTCGGGGCGGCGAGCACAACGCGGTTGCCGGAAACCGTGAGCTTGTTCACCTCTTCAATCATCGAAGGCAGTGCGCCGTGGAAGCGCGGAGCAGGCTGCGAGAGGAAGGCAACGTTTTCTTGACGGGCGAGGACGCCCGTCTCTCCATTCGTTCCTGGCGCACGCGTGATTGGGAGATATTCGAGGTCTGCGCCCGGGAGTTTTTTCGTCTTTTCGTACCAGGCTTCCGGAGCGAGATAGAGGTCAGTGGGGCGGACAAGATTGCCTATGCCGCTGCGCTCGTGAGCTTCTGCCAGGCGTCCCCAGAACTTATCCAATTCCCTCGCGAGCAATTCGGGTTCGTCGAGAATCACACGCGCTTCCGGCAGTAAGGAAAATATAGTGCGGTCGGCGCCCGCCACAGGAGCGTAGAACTCCCACCCCGGAAAGACTCCAGCCCCGGAACCGCGAACTGCTTGCTCAACGACGGCGGCTGTGCCCTCGATACGCTCGCCGGAGAGCCGGGCATTGACGGCGCCAAGCAGTTCCTCACTTACCGGAGTCTCAGTGAGCGGCAGAAGGAGCGCTTCATCAATCGGATTGGATGATCGCTGGCTCGCGGGATCGAACTTGCGCATGGACTCAATTTCATCGCCGAAGAATTCGACACGCACGGGACGATCCGCCTCGGGAGAATAGACATCGAGGATACCGCCGCGGACGGCGTACTGGCCGGGCATTTCGACCACATCGGTCGAGATGTAGCCGACGGTGTTCAGATGGCGGAGTAGCGTCTCCACGTCGAAATTCTCGCCGCGGCGCAGGACGCGGGCCAAATCGGAGTAATACTCGGGCGCCCGGAGAAGAATGGTGGTTGCGCTGACCGGCGAGATCACAACCGAAGCACGGCCGGTTGCAATCTTCCAGAGGGCCGTGGCGCGCTCTTCCTGAAGTTCAGGATGAGGCGACAGGTTCTGGAAAGGAAGCACATCGCGCGCGGGTAGAGTGATAACGGACTCGGGACCGATGGCGTCGGTAAGCTCGCCAAAGGCGCGCAGGAGAGGAAGCAGGTCTTCCGCAGCCCGATTGTCGGCAACGACGACGATGAAAGGACGTTCGGTGCGGCGCTGCAGCAATCCAAGGATGAGTGCTTTGGCGGAGAGGGAGAGACCAGAGACACTAATCCGCTCCGTGCTCTCCCGCAGGAGGGAGGTCGCACGCCGAAAGGCGGGAAGTTGTTCCACCTCCGCGAAAATTTCGCGGACGAACGGAAGGAGCATGCCGAGTCAATTCTATCAAGACAGGTTGGCGCCGGCGCGCAAAGTCGTAGTCGACAGCCGCGCGACGAGCCATGGCCAGCCAATTTGGGAAGCGGCGCTCCCAACAGTAATCAGGTGGGCACTCTCCAAAGTGCTGAACATGCGCGCGATTTGGCCCCTTTTCTTTTCGCTCGTTCAGCAGCCGGAAGTAGTTGTGTTCTGTAAACGTTGGGACGCGCATACGGGTCACGCTAGGCGGTGACTCGCGTCACCGCAGCATTTCGCCACATTGTTGAAACTTGCATCAGCGTGGCGGAAGCACGCGAAGGTTAAGAGTGGCTCGGGAGGTTTAGGTGGTGGTGAAAATAGCAACAGCTGAATTCTTCACCGCTCATACTTGCCAAGCCATTCAGCCGGAACGATTCTGCCTGCTAAATAAACCCCGAGAGGAAATGCAATCATGAAAACGACCAAGATCGCAGCGCTGGTACTGACCATCGCGGTTGCTCTATTCATTCTGATCCCGAGTCTCTCCTGGGCCGATGACGGCGCCGGCCTGTACAAGGCGAAATGTGCGGCCTGCCATGGCGCAGATGGAGCGGGCAAGCCTGCAATGAAGGCTCCGGCAATCGCTGGAAAAGACGATGCTGCTGTGACCAAAGCCATCACGGACCCGGCGAATGCGAAGCACGCCTCGGTAAAGGCTTTGTCGGCCGACGACGTGAAAGCGATCGCCGCCTATGTGAAGACCCTTAAATAGTCGCAGGATCTGCTGTTCCGCTTTGGTTGCCGCACCGGCACATGCCCTCCCCTGCCGTAGCGGAATACTTTGCGGAGGTGCACAGTGCCGATGTCCAGCTTAACTAGGCGCAGAACCACTGGACGAATAAGAGGGATAGCAGGCGGATCCTCGAAACTGGGAAAATACCGAGCCTGCTCTCGCACTTGCACCCGGAACAGCCCGCCCGGGCTCTCACGATCCAAAACGGCAAAATCTGCCGTGTTGGCTATAAAGAAGGATTCGCGTGAGACCCGGGCATTTACCAGGCACACGAACCGCTTAGGTTCACTTGACGCGGTCCTCGGACCGTCCGTGGTGGACCCGGCTCAAAACTGCCACTTCGCCACAGTCCCAGCTTTCGCGCTGAGTTCGCCAGGCGCTCGGGAAGCCCTGTCTCGAAGTGGCCCGGAGAACAACTCATGAACAGAGCCATTCTTTATGACGCGACCTTGTGCATCGGCTGTAAGCAATGCGAAAGCGCCTGCGCGGAACAGAACAAGCTGCCCTATAACGACGCGATCGCGGCGGAGGATGTGCAGTCCTTCCACAAGTACACCGTGGTCCTCAGCAAAAACGACAAGTTCATGCGGCGGCTGTGCATGCATTGCGAGGAGCCGGCGTGCGCATCGGTATGCCCGGTTGGCGCCTTCCATAAGACGGCGGAAGGGCCTGTCGTCTACGACGTCTGGAAGTGCATTGGATGCCGTTACTGCATGGTGGCCTGCCCGTTCGCCCAGCCGAAGTATGAATGGCAATCTCTGAATCCCCGGGTACGAAAATGCATTATGTGCCCTGACCGCGTAGTCGCGGGCAAGCAGACGGCGTGCGCCGAAATCTGCCCAACGGGCGCGACGAGGTTCGGTGAGCGCGACGACCTGATTAATGAAGCCAAGCAGCGTCTCCAGCAGAATCCATCCAACTACAAACCTCGCATTTATGGCCTGCAGGAAGTCGGCGGGACGTCAGTGCTGATTCTCTCAGCGGCGAATGTGGAGGACTACGGATATCCCTCGTCGGCCAAGCTTGGGGACACGCCCATGCCGGAATACACAGGCAGGGTGATGGAGAGGATTCCGGACTTCATCCCCGTATGGACGCTTGTTTTAGGTGGAATTTATTGGGTCTCGCATCGCCGTGATGAAGTGGCAGCGGCAGAAGCGCTACACAAGAACGGGGGCAAGAAATGAAATTCAAACTGACACTTTGGAGAGTCGTTTTCATTGTGATCATGGTACTCGGCGTGTACTCCTCGTTCATCCGCTATTTCCGCGGGCTGGGCGCAGTCTCGAACATGACCGACCAATTCCCCTGGGGCGTGTGGATCGGCTTCGATTGCCTGTGCGGCGTCATGTTGGCCGCAGGCGGTTTCTGCATGGTGGGAGCGGTTTACCTGTTCAATGTGGAACGGCTGCATCCGGTAGTGCGGCCCGCGGTGTTGACGGCGTTCCTGGGATATCTGTTGTTCATCGTCGGACTGTTGTTTGACCTTGGCCGGCCGTGGTTCATCTGGCACCAAGTGATTTACAGGAACCCGCACTCTGTGATGTTCGAGGTCGGCTTCTGCGTGATGATGTATACAACCGTTCTCTTCTTCGAATTCCTGCCGAACGTGTTTGAACGGCTGAACATGAAGAAACCCATCAAGTACATCAACAAGATCTATCCGGTGCTGATCGTTGGCGGCATCCTGCTTTCGACGCTGCACCAGAGTTCTCTTGGATCGTTGTATCTGATTATGCCAGGCAAGCTTCATCCCTTCTGGTACACGCCAGCGCTGCCATTTTTCTTTTTCGGTTCCGCGGTGGCCGTGGGTTTGGCGATGACGATCTTCGAATCTACGCAGAGCGCGAAAGCCTTCGGACGACAGTTGGAACTACCAGTACTGGTCACGTTGGGCGGCGGCCTGCTGGTGGCGTTGTGGGTGAACTTACTGCTGCGGGTTGAGGACTACATTCATCGCGGCCTGATCCGGCAGATTTTCACTCCCAGCTACGAAGCTTACTTTCTGTGGCTGGAGCTGACGCTGACGTTCGTGATTCCCATCTCCATGCTCAGCTTCAAGAAAGTTCGGCTGTCACCGCAGCTTTTGTATCTGGCGTCGATCTCGACGGTGCTCGGGTTCATCACCAACCGCCTCAACATTGCCCTCATCGGCTTTGAGACGTACGTTGGGCACCACTACATGCCGAAGTGGACCGAATTCAGTATCACGCTGATGATCGTGGCGATGGGATTTGCGCTCTTCGGGGTAGCTGTACGCTATTTGCCAATCTTCGAAGCCGAGACTAAACACACGCTCGAACAACCGGAAAGCACAGGAGTTGGAACCGGGGTTTTGAGCCATGCAGGAGACTGAACAAAAACCGGGGCGTCGAATTTGGGACCGCGCACGCCACGGCCTCAGCACAAAGCTAATCCTCATGCTGCTCGTTGCCATGATGGCGGTCTTCGCGCTCCTCGGGTACCTGACAGTTCGGTTGCAGGGGCAGGATCTCGAGGCGGCTACCTTGCTCAGCGCTGAGCGCATTAGCGATGTCATCCGTCGCAATACCACGGACTACATGTTGCGCAACGACCGCGAAGGTTTGCATCGGGCCATGGCTGCCATGGCACATGAACCGGGCGTGGTTCGCGTGCGTGTTCTTGATCGCGAAGGCCACATTAGTTATTCCACCGACCCGTCCGAAATCAACCGGACTCTGGACAAGGATGCGGAGGCTTGCTACGCCTGTCACGCTCACGGGCAGACTCTCACACGGCTCAATCGTCCTGACCGATTTCGCGTTTATCGGGCCCAGGGAGAACGCGTTCTGGCCGTTATTACGCCGATCGAAAATCAGCCTGACTGCGCAAACGCCGAATGCCACGAACATCCGGCAAGCCAGCAGATCCTCGGCGTTCTTGACACCCACCTTTCTCTGGCGCGCACGGACCAGCAACTGGCGGCGGTGTCATGGAGGATCATCGGATGCGACGCGCTGGCGATGGCCGGCATCGCGTTCCTAAGCTGGCTCTTCATTTTGCGCGTGGTGGAGAAGCCGCTGCAGCAATTGCGTGCGGGTACGCAGAAATTAAGCTCCGGCGCGCTCGGTTACCAGATCGACGTGAACTCCAAAGACGAAATCGGAGACCTGGCGGATTCGTTCAACACGATGAGCCTGCAGTTGCGCGGGGCCAATGAACAGCTGGTCTCATGGGCGCGCAATCTGGAAGAACGCGTGGATGAAAAAACCAGCGAGTTGCGACGCGCCCACGATCTCATGCTCCACAGCGAGACGATGGCCTCGGTGGGAAAAATGGCAGCCGTCGTCGCCCATGAAATCAACAATCCGCTGTCGGGCATTCTTACGTATTCCAAGCTGCTGAAGAAATGGGTCGACAACGGGCAGATCAGCCTGGCGAAAAAACAGGAAGCAGAGCAGTGCCTAGATCTCATTTCGTCGGAAAGCCGGCGTTGTGGCGAGCTCGTGAAAAATCTGCTGAGTTTCTCCCGCCAGTCGCCGATGAATGTGCAACCCACTGATTTGAACCGGCTGGTGGCGCAGTGCCTGCTTCTTGTACACCACAATCTGGAGAACAGCTCCGTTGAGGTCCATCCCAATCTCGCCGCCGAACTGCCGCGACTGCAATGCGACCCATCGCAGATTGAACAGGTCCTGCTCGCCGTAGTCGTCAATGCCGCTGACGCCATGCCCAAAGGCGGCAACCTGTGGATTGAATCCCGGCTGTCAGACGATGGAACTCAGGTTGTTGTTACCGTCCGTGATGACGGATCGGGAATACCTGCGGACATCCTGCCCACGATTTTCGAACCGTTCGTCACTACGAAAGACCTGAATCACGGCACAGGTCTTGGGCTGGCCGTCAGCCGCGGCATTGTTGAGCGCCACAGTGGAAAAATTTCGATCGAATCGGAAATAGGAAAAGGAACAACCGTAACCATTACATTGCCAGTGCCTGGCCGCTTCGGCCCAACCGCCGAGCTTTCCCTCGCCGGCACAGAAACGAAGAAGAGGTGACGTCTTGACACCACAAGCAAAACTGCTGATCGTGGACGACGAACTGAGCGTGCGCGACTCGCTCGCCAAATGGTTTCACGAAGAAGGATATGAGATTGGAACCGCCGAGGACGCCAATGGCGCATTGATGCGGATGGCCGAGAAACCGTGGGACGTCGCGCTGGTTGACATCAAGATGCGCGGCACCGATGGCATCGAACTTCAGCGCCGCATGCACGAGGTGGATCCTGACCTTATCGTCATCATGATGACCGGCTACGCGTCGGTGGAAACTGCCGTCACCGCGCTGAAGAATGGCGCCTATGACTACGTGACCAAGCCGCTCGATCCCGATGAGATTGCACACCTGGTCAAGAAAGCGCTCGCACATCGCCGGACCGAAGAGGAAAATGTCCGTCTGCGGGAAACGGTGGCTGAGGTCGCCCGTCCGGAGGAAATCATTGGCGAAAGCGAGGCCATGCAGAAGGTCTATCACGCCATCGAGACCGTGGCCCCCACCGACGCCACGGTTCTTGTGACCGGCGAGAGCGGTACGGGAAAAGAACTGGTGACCCGCGCCATTCATCACGCAAGCCCGCGCCGCTTCCATCCTTTGGTTGTGATTCATTGCGGCGCTCTCACCGAAACCCTTTTGGAGAGCGAACTTTTCGGCCACGAGAAAGGAGCTTTCACCGGGGCACAATACCGCAAGAAGGGAAAGTTCGAGATCGCCGAGGGAGGTACGGTCTTCCTCGATGAAATTGGCGACATCAGCCTGAAAACCCAGACCGATCTGCTGCGCGTGCTCCAGGAACATGAAATTGTACGTGTAGGCAGCACCCAGCCCATTAAAGTTGATTTTCGCTGCGTGGCAGCCACCAACAAAAACCTTGAGCTGCTGATTGAAGAGGGCAAATTCAGGCCCGACCTTTTCTATCGCCTCAACGTCTTCCACCTCGAGCTTCCATCCCTGCGCGAACGGCGCGACGATATTCCCCTTCTCGTGAATCATTTCGTGCGTAAGTTCTCCCTGCAGATGAACAAGAAAATCAACCGCGTCAGCCCCGCTGCCATGGATTTGCTACAACAGCAGCCCTGGCCGGGGAACATCCGCGAACTGGAAAACGCCGTGGAACGTGCGATGGTAGTGGCACAAGAGCCCGAAATACTTGAACAGGACTTCTCGTTTAAGGAACGTAACAACAACTCGACGCCAAACGGTTTGCCGAAATCCCTGGAAGAGATGGAAAAGGCGCACATCCTACGAACGCTGGAGCAATGCGCATGGAACCAGACCAAGGCAGCCGAAACTCTTGAGATCGACCGCGTGACCCTGCATCACAAACTAAAGAAGTATGGCTGGAGCAGACCCGTCGAAACGCGATGAAAACGCTGGACCTGCTGCCGATCGGCGATCTCGACGGGCGGATGCTGAAGACACTGGCTCACGCCCTTGCAGATGGCCTGCGTGTCCCATGCCGCATCCTTGAGCGGCGTCTCGATCCGCATTTCGCCTTTCATCCTGAACGCGGCCAGTACCATTCGTCGGAGATCCTGCAGGCAATGCAGAGCTACCCCGCCGATGGCGCCTGGAGGGTTCTCGGCGTCACTGATTTGGATCTTTATATTCCCATTTTGACGTTCGTTTTTGGGGAAGCCCAGATGGGTGGCCCATGCGCGGTGGTGTCATTTCACCGGCTTCGCCAGCAATTCTACGGTTTGCCGCAAGATGACGAACTGCTGGTGGAGCGCCTGGTTAAGGAATCGGTTCATGAGGTGGGGCACACGTTCGATCTCACGCACTGCGATGATTATTCCTGCGCCATGGCACCGTCTCATGCCGTGGAATGGATCGACTTAAAAGAAAGAACGCTGTGCACCTCCTGCCAGACGCGAGTGGAAGTCGTTCGTTGAGTGCGAAGCGCGTCGCGACATTCCAAGAAAGTAAAAAGGCAACGCCAGCACCGTCGAGCTCTATGCCCTTTCGTCGCTAACTAACAATTTTCCGGTGACTGAGGTCACACCGTTTTGCGTCAATTGCCGACTCTCCGTCGCGGGCAGCGGCAATTCGCCGGCGGCTACCCTTATGTTGCAAAATGAAGCGACACCCGAGCACCTAAGTCCCAATACTCCAACAAACTTCTTTAGCTCTGTCTCAATTTCTTAGGTAACAAACGTGCAATGCAATTTGAATCTCCTTGGTTCAACAGTAGTCCGCGGAGAAGACTGGACCAGCCGATGCTGCAAAAATGCGCCAATTCCGCTTGTAATGTCCCATTCCGATCGCTCCGCGAGGGCAAACTGTTCCTCGCGGAAACACTTGGCACTCAAACCCATACGGCGCCCGATGGTGCGCTGCGACAAATCCGCAAGCGTGAACACTTCTGGCTATGTTCAACCTGTTCGGCTCAGTTCACCCTCCATTTCGACACCTTGCAAGGGATACTCACCGTGCCGATACGCGGGGACATTGGCCCGTTCGCCCGAGTCCCGCAACCCGCCTGTGCAGGCAGCGATTGAAAAGACCATGACCTCTCTTTTCCCAAAGCGCATACCCTGCTCGATCTGTGGAGTGGAAACTCTCCGGCACGAGGGTTGGTACCTGGTTGCCGACGATCGCTGGCGGGACCGCCTGAGGATATTCACCTGGGACTCTGCCCTGGCCTCGCAGCACGGATTTAAGGGAGCGTGCAGTCGCTCCCACCTCAAAATGCTGATCGCATGTTGGCTTGATCAGGCGAATCTCCGATTGGCTTCTGAAAATGCCGCAGTCTCCCGTCCAACTCCTCCCGGGCCAAGGAGCCTCTCCGCTATGGAGATGTCGGCCCATCTCGTGGGCGAATTATCAATTTTCCGCGATGCTTTTTCTCAAGGATGGACCGGTTCAGCTGAGACGTTGGATTCCATCGTCGATGCGCTCATCCCCGTGGACAATCGCGCCCCAGTACGGGCTAAGCGTTTTCAACCAATTTCAAAGTTTTCCTACTCCTCTGCTTTAGGGTTGTCTCTCCAATAGGCGCTGGCTGGCACTACGAGATCGTCAAAATTTACGACGATTTCTGGTCCTGCCAGCGCTCCCTCCACACCTTCCAATCTACGTCCACTATGTCAACCATCGCCTCGGCTGCCTTCAACAGCCAGTTCGCTTTGCGCTTGCGCAGGTCTCGGAGAATCATTCCCCGTTCGCTGTTTCCCGCATGAATGTTGGCCGTTTCCTGCCCCATCGCCTCCAACAGTCGGCACTCACTTCGATTTGTGCCCAGGGCTTCGAGTTCGATGCGGGAACAATGGGGTGAAAGCCGGCGCACAATCCAATGGCCGCGCAACTGCACATAAGGATCAGGGCAGCGAACTGAACGCCGCAGCATCACGCCATATAGAATCTCGCGCGGCAGGCTCGGGTCGGCCCAATGCGCGGCCGAGGGTGCGAGAGCCTTTGCTTCCCTTACAACATGGCTGCCTTTCCATTCTGCGATCGCCACAATGCGCACTCGACCGAGGCTCCCCAGGCCGGCAATTCGATGCGCCAATCGGTATTTCATTCCTGGTTCCGGAAGCGTGTGTTCCAGCGCCTCGCGCGCGCTCTCCGGGATTTCGCCGCGCATCGTCGGCAACTGATCGATTTTCTGCCAGAACACAACAGGGTCGCGCAGCTTGCTCACTGCGATCTCTCGCAACCAGGCGTGATCTTCTTCCAAGACAAACGGGCGTCCGCCTTTTTCCAACATTTGCTGGTAGCCAGCGAGAATGGAATCCGTCGAGTCTTTGTATTTCATCGCCAGCCGTTCTTCACGGGCTGCCAAGAGCGCACTCGTGGCCAACCGCACCAGATCCATGGTGTAGGGATACCAGCAAGCTTCATCAAAATCGTTAACTCCCCAAACCAGCCTTCCATCGGCGTCGCGCCAGGTTCCGAAATTTTCCACGTGCAAATCGCCGACCGACAGGATCCGCGGCACCCTCTGAAGTTCCGGGCAAACTTCGCCGAAAACCTGCACCCAGCGATAGAATGTCGCGCGCAGAAACGAGAACGTGGATTCCGCCATGCGCTCATGTTTCAGCTGCAGGTCTTTTTCTACGATCTGAAGATGCTCTCCCAGCCATGCCTCGTACTTCTTTGTAGCTTTGACGACGTTCATGATGGGAGCAACGATAGAAAGGGGGAGAAGCCCTGTCAAGATCAGCAGGGCGGAGGGATAAGCAAATTCACTTGCAACGTGCGGGGATTCGACAAGTTGACGCCGCGGCTTTCCCCGACGGGCGTCGCAAGCTCACCCGCGCCCGAAGGCGCGGGTTGGGCGATAACTAAGCAGATCTTAGGCGCTGTAGTGCGCCGCGTTCGATTCCAGAAATCCCTTTTTCTCTTCTGGCAGATCGTCGGCCGCGAAGATGGACTCCGACGGGCAAACCGGAACGCATGCCCCGCAATCGATGCAGCCCGCGGGATCGACAAACAACTGCTTGACTTCCTCGACGTTGGGTTCGTCAGTCTTGGGATGAATGCAGTCGGTCGGACAAACGTCCACGCAGAGATGGTCTTTCGTGCAGGTATCGGTAATTACGTATGCCATATTCTGAAGATCCTTTCCTGAACTTCTCCGTCAAATTAAACTCTGGCCGACCCCGGTGCCGTGACCGTCATCACAACCCCGTGTGGCCAATGCGTCACTGCCACGTGTGATCCAAATCACAGCCGGCTGAAACGGGTGCGTGTAGAACTGAACCCACTGATAGAAGCAACGGGAAGTAAATAGCATTGCCCGGCCCAACCCCACGACCCCACTAGCCGCCCCCTGGCGGCGGGCCGGGCACTCGCTAACCAGGTTCTTTTCCTTTTTCGAAACTCCACGCGGTTATCGGTCGCATTCCTTCGCAAATACTGGCAACATGATTTCCGCAAGTGTTATGATTTGCGCCGATATGCTTTTCTCCTTTAGATTCACGCGCATACCGCTCGCTTTTTTGCTTCTTTCCTTTCTCTGCTTGAACGCCAGCGCCTCGCCCTCCACCTCTCCCATTCCAAAGGCGAAGTACACCGTCCGCATTGTGCAGGAATCGATTCCTATGCCCGATGGTGTCCACCTGTCGGCCACGCTGTACATGCCGGAAGATGCCAAGGCGGGGGAGAAATTTCCCGCCCTGCTTGAGTACCTGCCCCACCGTAAGGACGATGCCACCGCCGCGCGCGACTATCCCATTCATACCTACTTTGCGGCTCGCGGATACGTAAGCGCCCGTGTCGATATCCGCGGGTTTGGATCGAGCGAGGGCATCACCACCGATCGCGAATACTCTCAGCAGGAATTGAGTGACTGCGAGCAAGTCATCGGCTGGCTTGCCAGTCAGCCGTGGTCGAGCGGTAAGGTGGGCATGTTTGGGATTTCGTGGGGCGGCTTCAACTCCATTCAGATGGCTATGCGCCATCCATCTGCGCTAAAGGCAATTCTCGCCGTCGACGCCACCGAGTCGCTTTTCCACGATGACATCCACTACATCGACGGGATCATGCACTTTGACGAATTCGAACTCAACATGGATCTCGCCCCGGCGATGACCGCCGCGCCCGATTACACGCTCGACGAAAAGATCCTGGGCCCGCGGTTCGACTCGGCGCCCTGGTCGCTTCTCTATCTCAAGCATCAGCGCGACGGCGATTTCTGGCACGCTCCTGTCCGGCCGCTCAGCGAGATCAAGGTCCCCTGCTTCCTGATTGGCGGTCTGCTCGATGGCTACCGTGATTCGATTCCTCGCATGTTAGAGCAGGTGAAAGCGCCAGTTAAGGCGATCATTGGTCCGTGGAATCACAACTTCCCTAATGACGCCGACTTCGGCCCGCGAATCGAGTGGCGTGACCAGGCGGTTCGCTGGTGGGATTACTGGCTAAAGAACCGCAATACCGGAATCATGGACGGCGGCGCGCTCGCCATTTACATGCAGTCGTGGCGTCCGCCCGATGCGCATTTACCGGGTGAGCATCTAAAAGATGTGCCTGGCGCGTGGCGCGCTGAGCGAGCATGGCCGCCACAAGACGTGCACAATACCACGCTCTATCTTTATGACACCCGCGCGCTCTCAACGGACCCGGCCAAAGCGGGCGAGAATGAACTGCGCAATGTGCCTTCAACCGGAGTGGAAGCTGGCTTCTGGTGGGGCGAGCTTGTGCCCGACCAGCGACCCACTGATGCCTTCAGCCTGACGTACGACTCCGTGCCGCTGAATGAAGAACTCACGATTCTCGGCAGACCGCATGCGCTGTTGCGAGCCAGTTCCACGGCTCCGCTGACCGATTGGTTCGCGCGGCTTTCGGATGTTGCGCCTGATGGGACGGTCACGCTGGTGACGGGAGCGGGCTTGAATGGCGCCCAGCGCGATTCCGCTTCCGAGCCCGCGGACCTTGAGCCCAACAAAGCATATTCCCTCGATGTGGCCATGCACCTGACCACATGGACCTTTCCCAAAGGACATCGCATTCGCCTGGCGGTATCGAACGCGCTGTGGCCAATGGCATGGCCGACTCCGTATAAGATGACCACCAAGCTGCAGTTCGGCGGAGAAAGTGGGTCGCGGCTCGTGCTGCCGCTCGTTCCGCCATCGATGTATGCTGCCCCGCAATTCAATGCGCCGGAACCTTTGGAGCAACGCAAGGACATGCAGGCGGCCGGTTTTCCCTGGCCGGGAGAATGGAAGGTGGAGCGCGACGAGTTAGCCGGAAAAGCGAAAGTAAGCTGGAACGGTAAGTCGGAAGAGACTTATCCGTGGGGGAAGGAAACAGATATTGAGGCGCTGACTTACGAAGCCGACGACAATCATCCCGAGACGAGTGCGGTTCGCGGCGAAGCCGAAATTGGGATGGCGCTGAAAGATCGTACGCTAAGCTGGCGCGGACATCTTACGCTGACCAGCGACGCGAAGAACTTCTATTACAAATATGTCCGCGAGTTGTATCAGGATGGCAATGTGGTAAAGCAGAAGACTTGGGAGGAAACGGTACCAAGGGACCACCAGTAGAACGGATGGTGTAAATGGGCCGGAGTTTGAGCACTATGGCCGGTTTGAACAGTTATCACAGATTGAAGCTAAAATCGACTCTCCTCTAGTCGAAAGTGGATCGTCCGTAGGGCATCGATTGCGTGCTTCCCCCAATGGGAATAAAAACCAAACCGCCACCCCCAAATTCGCCCCTCTGGCCGAGTGCGGTGTGCTTCGATGAGGACAAGACCCTCTTTCAAATCACGATAGATGTCTGCTATGTCGTCCGCTAAACTCCCGTGGATGGCTTCGGTGTCCCGGTTCGGATCAAACACCTCCCGATAGAGATCCCATTCGCCTAGCTTCTTTTTCAAAGAGTTGTAGAGTACATACCATTCTTCATTGCTCTGGCGAACGCTCTTCCTCTCCGGCGTACCATCGTCGCCCAGTTCAAAATCGGCAGGCCAATAGCTTCGTCGATCAGCCTTGGCAAGATTCGGTAAACCTGCGAGACAAAATCGTCCCTATCAAGGTTCTGTGCAGAATCCACAATGGAGCAGAATCGGTTTGCGACCTCGCCGAAGCGATCCGCGAGTTGTGAGTTTTCATTCGATGTAGTCATCAGTTTAATCCGCAGAGGCGGCTTTGGTTCCCAATCCGCGCTTCAGATCCGCCGCCAATAACTGATGAAACAAATGCTCTCCGGCTTCGCGACGAACTGAGAGCCGCCCTGCGCCATAGGCGCGCGAACGCAATCCGCGCTGCACAGACTCGCAAATGCCCAAATCTTCATCCTGAACGCGGTTGCCGACGGCAACGCTCTGCTCGTTGTATGCGCGAGCGGCTTCGCTCGCGTCACTGAAATAGAAATCAAAGACTACGCGGCAGTGATCGACGTCGATCGGAATAACGAGATTGGTATCGAGATATCCTTCATAGCAGTTGAACATGAAATCCGGATACAGCCAGAAGTACCAGGCCCGATCTCCCTTGCGCGTAGCGCCCGTCGTGGCATCGGCCCCCACGGCCGCATGGGCATCTGCGTTCGCTGTCTCCGGAGTGGGGGCGCTTGAAACTATCGGACTCGATTGCAGGCAATAGCGGTCTTCGGTCTCGATGGTGTACTGCTTGTAGTCCAGCACTGAGTTAAGTCCCTTGTGCAGATGCGGGACGTGATAACCGCCGTCGAGGTAGTTATCGACGAACACCTTCCAGTTGCAGTGGATGTCATAAGTCTTCGTGGTGAAGTGGTGAAGCTTGCTCAGTCCGAGCGGTGCCGCACGCTTCACCAATCCGCCCAGAAATTCGGCCAATGGTCTGGCACGCGGATCGAGATTGACAAAGACAAATTGCTCCCAGGTCTCAACCTTTACTGGAACAAGGCCGTTGTCCTGACGATCGAAGTTTTTCACGCCGTCGAATTCCGGCGTGCCTTTCAGCGATCCGTCGAGACCATAATTCCATCCGTGATAGGGACAACGCAGAATCGATGCCTGTCCGCACGGTTCCGTTACGACCGCCGCGGCGTGATGGCGACACACATTGTAAAAAGCGCGCAGGATGCCATCGTTGCCGCGTACGGCCACGAGCGGCTCGCCCGCGATTGCCGCGGTCACGAACTGGCCAGGTTTTTCGACCTGATCGACGCGGCCTATCACCTGCCAGGTGCGCGAGAACACGGTTTGCCGCTCGAGTTCCGCGACGCGCTCATCCACATACCAGGAAGCGGGAATGGTCGCGGCCTCGGCCAGCGGGGCTTTCGCGTCGTAGGCGGCGACAATCTCCTCCAAGCTTCTCGCGCCTGTCATGCTCCATCCCTTGTCATGCCCTGATCCCCGGCGTATGTACTTTGTCGGGGCCGAGCTTGCCTGCTTTCTCCGCACCTACGGCGCGGCGCAGCAACTCGACGAACTGTTCGATGCGGGCTTCTCTTTTCTCGGGAACGGCGCCGGCTTTCCGAAACAACCCCGGATCCAATTCCTCGGTGAGCAAGGCGTCCTGAAAGCGATCCATGGTCCACTCAAGAATCGAGGCGATCATGTCGGCATCAAGGTCGGAGCGCAAGTCGCCGCGGCGGATGCCGAAACTGATGAAGTCGTGCCAGCCGTATGGGTCTTCCTTCACCAGGAAACGATTGATCTCTCGGCGGAGCGCCAGATCAGTTCCGTAATTGCCCACCAGGTAAATGCGGTACGAAGACCAGTTATCGCGAACCATGTTTTCTGTGCGCCCGAGCCAGTAGCGCAGAACCTGAAAAAAACCGCCGGCTTGGATGTCCGCAGGAGCCTCCATGTAGCGCGGAAATGACCGGACCGCTTTCTTGTAGGCTTCGAGAAAAAGCCCATCCTTGCTCTTGAAGTGCTGAAACACGGAACCTTTGGCGATTTCCAGTTGCGTGGCAATGTCCTCGACGCGCGCCGCGCTGTAGCCGCGTTCCGCGAAATACCGGACGGCGATCTCGACGATTCTTTCCCGCTTGGCTTCAGACCGTGGACGCGGTTTTCCGACGATCTTCAACTTGGCCGGTTTTGCAAGGTTGCTGGTAATGCCGTGCATTGACTCCCCTATTCTGACCACGGGTTAACTGAGCAGCGTTGACTAAATCAGGCATGAATCTTGGCACCCACGGCGCATTCAACTCTTTCGAGCCCCACAATGTAGCCGATTTTTGACCGAGGGTCAATGACGCGGGCCCGAGGGGCGAACCCGCTCGACTGTTTGTTGTTATGAGCGTGTCGTCATAGGCGGCATGATGCCGTGTCTATCCATGATCCAGGGCACCGGGAGAGGATCTGCGATCGCCTTACGAGTACGCCAGTTCCTTCGCCCGCTCCACTGCCTTCACGACGGCCTTAATCAGCGTCACGCGTAGTCTGCCCTCTTCCAGTTCCAGAATGCCGTCTATGGTGCAACCCGCGGGCGTTGTCACCGCGTCTTTAAGTAGCGCCGGATGATCGCCGGTTTCAAGCACCACGCGCGCCGCACCCATTGTCGTCTGCGCCGCCAGCAGCGTGGCCACGTCCCGCGGCAATCCTACCTTCACACCGGCTTCGGCCAGCGATTCGAGAATGATGTAGATATATGCCGGCCCGCTCGCCGAGAGCCCGGTCACCGCGTTCATATGCTTTTCATCCAGGCTGACCGTGCGCCCGACCGCAGAGAAAAACTTAGTTGCCAGCTCGAGATGTTGCTTCTGCGCGAATTGTCCCTTGCACAAGCCCGTCATGCCGGCGCCGATCGCGCAGGGTGTGTTCGGCATCGCCCGCACTACCGGTATGTCTTTTCCCAACGCGCGTTCGATCATGTCCGTCGGCACCGAAGCGGCGACGGAGACCAGCAACTGATCCGGCCGCACATCGGCGCGAATCTCCCGCATCACCTCCGCCACCACCTGCGGCTTCACGCAAAGAAAAATTATGTCCGCATGACGCACAGCATCGGCGTTGTCCGTCCCAGCGTGCACCTTGAGTTTCTCCCGCAGCAACACAGCGCGCTCGGGATGTGCCACCGTTACCCATGTGTCAGCCGGTTTGAACAGGCCATCCCGCAGAAACGCCTGCAACAAGATCGATCCCATCTTCCCCGCGCCTAAAATCGCCGCTTTCATCCCGCCTCTGCTCTTAGCCACGAATTTCTCCTGGTAATGATGATTGCGAGTGTCCAGCCAGACTACAACAACCGGGTCTTCTCAGGCTGCCCACTTTACAAGGGCGACGCTCGGGTGACAGAGGCTTGCAGCTGGCGCTAGGATTAGCGTGGAGGAGACGAAGCCATGTCGGAAACACCGCAGCAGTACACGCAGCGCATACTCGGCCACACGCAGGGCCAGGAACCGCTGAAAGTGCAGGCGACGACGCCGAAAAAGCTGCAAAAGCTCGTGAAGGGTGTTTCTTCAGCGAAATTGCGGAAGCGCCCGGGGCGGGAAAAATGGTCAGTCGCCGAGATTCTCGCTCATCTGGCCGACGCGGAGCTTGTGGTAAGTTGGCGCATGCGTGCGGTGCTGGGCGCTCCTGGAACTCCGATACAGGCGTTCGACCAGAATGCCTGGGTGGCCGCTCTTCATTATGACAAGCGGGATGCGCGAGACTCGCTGGCACAGTTTGTCGCCTTGCGGGAAGCGAATTTTACGCTGCTCAAATCGCTGGCGCCGGAGCAATGGAAGCATTTTGGCATGCACGCCGAACGCGGCCAGGAGAGCGTGGAGCGCATGGTGCAGATGATTGCCGGACATGACCTGAATCACGTTCGGCAGATCGAGGGCATAGTGGGAGCAGGAAAGAAGTAGCGTAGCGCGAGCGTTGCAGGCACCAGACTTTCCCCAATATTGTGGCGGATTTATTGAGGCGAATCCTCGTCTGAGGCTTGGCCGCGCGCGCTCACGAACTCCCGATAACAATGCCGGCAATGAAAACCAACACGCCTCCTACAACCACCTGAAATGCCGCCGACAGTAGCGGTGTGTCCATGTAACGGTTGCGAATCCAGGCGATGATTCCCAACTCGAAGGCGACGACAATCACAGCTGCGATGAAGGCGACCTTGAAGTCGGAGATCAGAAATGGAAGCGTGTGCCCAATGCCGCCGGCTGCGGTCATTAGTCCCGTGACAGCGCCGCGGAGAACAGGGCGGCCGCGGCCAGTGAGGGAACCGTCATCGGAGAGGGCTTCGGCGAACGCCATTGATATCCCGGCTCCGATGGAAGCTGCAAGGCCAACGAGAAATGCGTCCTTACTGCTCCGCGTGGCGAAGGCGGCGGCGAATACTGGCGCCAGCGTGGAGACCGAGCCATCCATCAGACCGGCGAGGCCGGGCTGCACAATTTGTAAAACAAAAAGGCGGCGCTGCGCTTCTTCTTCGGATTTCTCAACGTCCTGAGTGATGATATGTTCCTGAAGAGCCTCGGCCGCGTTTTGATGTTTGCGTTCAATCTCCTCAAGATCGCCGAGCAGTTTGCGAATGCCCGCGTCGGTGACTTGGGTCATAGCTTTCTGATAGAAGCGGCGCGTCTCAAGTTCCATGATCTCGGCCTGCTTGCGAACCTCGGCAATCTTGAGGGGACGCGTCAGCCAAAACGGGCGCCGCTGGATGAAGCCTTGTATGTCCTGGCGGCGCACCAACGGGATGTGCTCGCCGAAGCGGGCGCGGTAGGTTTCAATGAGCATGGAGCGATGATTGAACTCCTCTTCGCGCATATCTTCAAACAGCTTTGCAGTGGCGGGATAGGCATCGCTAAGACCATCGGCGAAGTCGGCGTATACGCGGCTATCTTCTTCCTCAAGACCAATGGCGAGCGCCAGAATCTCGCGCTCGGATAAGTCACTGAATTTTCTGCCCATGTGGTGTGGAGCGCCCCCTTGAAACTACCGATAATAACCGAAGCGGAATCATAGCGGCCTTATCAATTATTGTCGGTAAGCAGGTTTTTCTGTTGAGCCGCTACGGCAAGTCTTGCCGATCCGTCGATCCATGGCGGGCAGAAGTTGCCGTATTCACCGCACAGATCAAATTTTCCCGTTCCTAACTCACGCGAATGCGTGTGCATCCGCTTGTTTCGTGAATTGGACTCGGGCGTGCTTATGTCGAATTGCGGGATGCCGCGTCCGCGCCAAGCGAGTGCGCATCCATTCTTACGACGAGGGAAAACTTATGTCTGTCTCGGGAATTTGCAGCAACAGTAACACCAATAGCCAGATCAACCCACAGTATCGGCTGACGAGTGGGGAATTTCAGCAACTGGGGCAAGACTTGGCCTCGGGAAATTTATCTTCAGCGCAATCCGACTTTGCCACATTGCAACAGGCCCTGGGAGCGACGGGTTCAACGGCGGCGTCCACGACCTCGGCGACTTCCACCTCTAACCCCCTGACGCAGACACTGCAGCAACTCTCCAGCGATCTGCAGTCGGGGAATCTCAGCGCCGCGCAGAAGGATTACAGCGCGCTACAAACAGATTTTCGCGGTGCCATCAACGCGCATGTGCACCATCATCACGGCGCGAGCGGCGGACCAATCCAAAGCCTGTTCGATAATCCGAACCAGAGCTCAACAACGGGTACAACGGCGTCGAATGCCACCGCGTTGCAGCAGACTTTTGCGACGCTTGCGCAGCAACTACAGCAGTATTCATTGGGCAGCGCCAGCAGCACGGACCTCAGCACGCTCACCAACCCGATCTCATTCATGGCTTGACCGCGAGAGCGGTGGCCCAAGGCGCACTTCGTCACTTCCTCCGCCGGAGTGCGCCTTTGCACTTTAACGCGGTATCTGAACGAGGCCAGGTAAGCAAACAAGAAAGCGCGGGCATGCTCCCGCGCCTCGTATCTCACAACCACCTCGCCCCTTTTGGAGCCGTTTAGCGGGCCATCTTGGCAGCATCGATCGATGCGCTGATTTCATGTTCGGCAGCGTGCAGATGCTCCTCAGCTTTCGCGCCATGCCCGGCCATGTCGTAATGGTTGGCAGCCCGAGCGTGATCCATTTCCTTGATCGCTTCCAAGGTATGGTCATGGGCGTGTTTCAGGTCTTCCCAGTCGTGAACTCTCTCGGCCAGCGCAGCGCCGGCGGCAAATGACAAACAGATGGACAGAATTGTAACTACTGGAATTTTCTTCATCATTTTTCCTTTCACAATGTTGGGTCCCGAGATGCCCGTATTGTCCCTGACGCACGGAATCGAAGTCAAAGGAAAGATGGGCGCTGGTGAGCCGCGAAGTTTATAACTGCGGTTCCCTTCTAGCTACGCGGGGCCCGATGTAGGATGACGGAGTGCCCGAACTCCCCGACATTGTTGTTTACGTCGAAGCGCTCGAGGACCGCATTCTGGGGAACACACTCGAGCACGTGCGGATCGCAAGCCCGTTCTTGCTGCGCACGGCAACGCCGCCGATCGCAAGTGTAGAAGGGCAGCGAGTGCGGCAACTACGCCGGATCGGCAAGCGCATCGCCATTGGGTTGGATAACGACATCTGGCTGGTGCTGCATTTGATGATCGCCGGACGGCTGCACTGGAAGAAACGCGGCGCGAAAGTATCTCCGCCACGCGGCTTGGCTGCGTTCGATTTTCCGGACGGAACACTTCTCTGGACTGAAGCCGGCTCGAAGAAGCGCGCCTCGCTATATGTGGCGGCAGGCGAATCAGGATTGAATGCGCTCGATCCCGGAGGGCTCGAAGTTCTTGATGCGGACAACGAGGCCTTCGCCAAAGTGCTGACGTCAAGCAACCACACGTTGAAACGCTCGCTCACTGATCCGCGGCTGTTCAGTGGCATTGGCAATGCCTATTCTGACGAAATCCTGTTTGAGGCTCGGCTTTCCCCGCTCGCCCTCACGCAAAAGCTGAAGCCCGATGAAATTGAGCGGCTGTATGCTGCCGCGCGCAGCACGCTCACAAAGTGGACCGAGCAGTTGCGCACAGAAGCCGCCGGAGGATTTCCTGAAGGCGTCACGGCTTTTCGAGAAGGCATGTCCGTGCACGGGCGCTACAAGCAGCCTTGTCCGCGATGCGGAGCCAAAATCCAGCGCATTCGCTACGCCTCTAACGAAACCAATTATTGCCCCGTTTGCCAGACCGGAGGCAGGTTGCTGGCAGACCGCTCGCTCTCGCGCTTGCTGCGCGCCGATTGGCCGCGCACGCCGGAAGAGTTGGAAATGATGGTCAAGGAGCCGCGGGACAGAAAGTAATTGGCGTCGAATGGAGCAGCGTGATTTTGATGAAGTGAAAATCTCACACTACAAAATATTTAGCTGCGGGATGATGCACCACAATTGCCGAGGTTGATTGCTCTGGCTCGAGCAGGAAGCCGGAAGTCAGGCGCACGCCAACGTTCTTTTCGGGATCAAGAAGTTTGAAAAGCTTGGTCTGGTCTTCAAGGTTCGGGCACGCGGGATATCCGAACGAGTAGCGGGACCCGCGATATTTCTGGTGAAAGAGATCGCGGATATGAGGCGAATCATCGCCGGCGATGCCAAGCTCTTCGCGGAGCTTCTTGTGATGAAATTCGGCGAGGGCTTCGGCGGTTTCTACGCTCAGGCCGTGCAGATAGAGATAGCGGGTATATTCTCCGGCTTCGAAAAGGCGCTGCGTTTCGACGCTGGCCTTGGCGCCGATCGTCACCAGCGAAAGGCCGAGCACATCCATGGTCCCGGAACCGGCGCGGGCAAAGAAATCGGCAATAGAAAGTTTGCGGCCTTCTTTTTGGCGCGGAAAAGTGAAGCGAAGAATTTCGCGGGCCTTTGCCGGTGCAGAAACTAAGTTTCCTCCGCTTTGAACGGAGCCAAGCTCCGCTCCCGCACTCGGCTCATACACGATTACGTCGTTGCCATCCCCCTGGGCGGGAAAATATCCGTAGACAACTTTGGGCTCAAACAGGTCAGACTTTATTACTTCTTCTTCTAATTGCTTTTTGATTGGGCGATATTTCTCTTCCACCAGTCGCGCATAGTCTTCCTGCGATGCGGTCTTCAGTTGCCACTGATTCTTGAAAAGCGCGGTGTCATTGATGTATTGAAAGACCTCGCGCAGGTCGTAATCCTTACCTTTGATCACGCGCACGCCCCAAAACGGCGGCACTGGAATATTGGGCGCGTCGGTGACCACAGCGCTCCGCTCGGCAAAAACTGGCCCCGTTTCTTCGTCGACGGCAGCCGCCTTCGAATATTCTTTGACGGTCTTCCCTTCCGTGATGCGCCGTGAACGCTGGCCATCTTCGGCCGCCAGGTCTTCCATCACATGCAGGCCGGCGAAGGCATCTTCGGCGTAAAACACGGCGTTCGAATATTCGCGGCGCAGGTCGTCCTCGACATACTTGCGGGTCAGCGCAGCACCACCGCAGATCACAGGAAACTCAAGCTGCCGGCGCTCCAGTTCCTGGATGACGTATTTCATCTCCAGCGTCGACTTCACAAGTAGACCGCTGAGGCCAATGGCGTCGGCCTGGTGTTCAGAGGCGGCATGGATAATCGCATCTCCGGGCTGCTTGATGCCGAGATTGACCACCTTGTAGCCGTTGTTTGAAAGGATGATGTCGACGAGGTTCTTGCCGATATCGTGGACATCGCCCTTCACCGTCGCAAGCACAATGGTCCCTTTCGCCTGCGAGCCGGATTTCTTTTCCATCTTCGGTTCGAGATAGGCGACGGCTTGCTTCATCACACCCGCCGAGTCAAGCACCGATGGCAGCTGCATTTTGCGCGCGCCGAAAAGATCGCCGACGGTCTTCATGCCGTCGAGAAGCACCGTATTGATAAGGTCGAGCGGCGTGTAGGTAACGAGCGCGTCTTCAAGTAACACTTCAAGTGAGCGCTTGGTCGCGCCTTCACCCACGGACTTTTCTCCGTTGATGATGGCGTACTTTAACTTGTCTTCGATCGAGAGAGTCTCCACGTGCGCCATGGTTTGCGCCTGCGGCTTGCCCTTCATGCCAGAGAAATGCTGCATGTAGGCCTGAAGCGGATCGCCGCCCGATTCGTCGCGGTAAATGAGCCGCCGCGCAAGTTCAACCTCTTCTTGAGGAATCTTATATAGCGGATAGATCTTCGTGTAGTTGACGATGGCCATGTCGAGGCCATTCTCGACCGCCTCGTGCATGAAAACAGAATTGAGAACACGCCGCGAATAAACGTCTAAGCCAAAGCTGATATTGCTCACGCCCAATACCGTCTTCACTTCGGGCAGCTCTTTTTTAATGCGCTTGACGGCGCGAAGCGTTTCGATGCCCGCGGTGCGGTATTCCTCCTGCCCGGTAGAAATGGGCAACGTGAGCGCGTCAAAAATAATGTCGACCGGGCGGATGCCATACTTCTTCGTCGCGAGATCGAAGATGCGCTGTGCGATGGCGACTTTTTTGTCGGCGGTCAGCGCCATGCCATCTTCATCAATGGTCAGCGCGATGACGGCGGCACCGTAGCGCTTGGCCATCGGCAGAACTTTTGAAGTTCGCTTCTCGCCATCTTCCAGGTTGATGGAATTGATGATGGCCTTGCCGGGGATGCGCTTGAGCGCCTCTTCCACCACGTCGGCTTCGGTTGAATCGATGAGGATGGGCGCGGGCACGCGCGTGGCAATCTTCTCCAGGATGGCCGTGATGTAACCCTTTTCGTCTTCGCCGACGATGGCGCAACAGAGGTCGAGCATGTGCGAGCCTTCGGCGGCAAGCTTCTTGGCGAGGGCGAGGATGTCGTCGTATTTTTTCGCGCGCACCAGGTTGCGGAAATGCTCGACGCGCGTAGTCGTGTTCATTTCCTCGGCAACAATAAGCGGTTTCGGTTCAAGATCAAGCGGAACGGACGTATACGCACTCGATGCCGCGCCCACCGGCTTCACTTCCCTCTTCGCCGGCTCGACGCCGGTGACAGCGTCGACGACAGCTTTCAAATGTTCCGGTCGCGTCCCGCAGCATCCGCCAACAATGCGCACGCCGTAGTCCACAACGAAATGCTTGTGATAATCCGCGAGCTCTTTGGGCGTGAGCTTGTAGACAGCATGCCCGCCTTCGTTCTGCGGAAGGCCGGCGTTCGGCAGCACAGAGACGTGCTTCGTGGAATTCAGGGCAAGATAGCGGACGGACTCGTTCATCTCGGCTGGACCGGTGGCGCAATTCAGGCCGATAACGTCGATGTCGTACGGCTCGAGCGCGGTGAGCGCCGCGCCGATCTCCGTCCCGAGCAGCATGGTTCCGCTTTCCTGCAGCGTCACCTGCACTTGCACGGGCAAGCGCTTGCCGGCCTTCCGCATGGCCTCAAGCACGCCAACAGTGGCAATCTTTGCCTGCAGCAAATCCTGAGCGGTCTCGATCAGCAGGATGTCAACGCCGCCTTCGATGAGCGCGGCAGCCTGCTCTTCATAGGCTTCGACCATGGCGTCGAACGTGATATGTCCAAGCGATGGCAGCTTGGTTGTCGGGCCGATCGACCCGGCGACGAACCTCGGCTTGTCTTTGGTAGAAAATTGCTGCGCGGCATCACGGGCAAGTTTGGCCGCAGCAAGGTTGATCTCGCGCACGCGATCGGCGAGCTCGAATTCCGTTAGAACAGTGCGCGTCGCACCAAACGTATTCGTCTCAATCACGTCGCAGCCGACTTGCAGGAAGCCGGCATGCACGCCCTGGATAATATCGGGCCGGCTGAGGACGAGGACCTCGCTGCAGTTCTCTTTTCCCCAATAGTCGTCGAGAGTGGGCTCGCGCAGCTGGATGTTGGTGCCCATCGCGCCGTCGTAGACAACGACGCGGTCGCCGGAATTCACGATTTGGAGAAAGTCAGGCATTTAAATCGGTTCTCAGTTTTCGGTTCTCAGTTCTCAGTTAAAACTCGGCGAACACAGTCAACAATCAGAAGATGCAGCTCTGCTTAGTAGCGAGCCACCCCGGCCAATCCCCCACTCCCTAATTTTGTTCATTGTCAAAGATTTGGCCCAGTATTTTCCATTAAGCGGCGGCCATTGTGGGGTCAACGGCCGGTGACAAGTGATGACGGGGGAACTGAAAACCGGGAACTGCTAGCTCCCCGGAACTTCCTCGGCGGGCGCGCCTTCGGCAACTTCTTCGGCGTTGAACACGGCGTTCGCCCCCAGGTGCGCCGGAGTCGCCGCCAATAGCTGCTCTTTCCGGTAGACGAGATTGCTGGCGCTGAACGTCGCCAACTCGAACCCATGCCCGTGTGTGATGGCGTCAGTGGGACAAGCCTCCACGCAGTATCCGCAAAAGATGCAGCGGTTGTAATCGATGTTGTAGACCTTGGCGTACCGCTCGGCGCCGGAGATGCGGTTCCCCGCCGTGTTTTCGGCCGCTTCAATATAGATGCAATTGGCAGGACAGGCCGCGGCGCAGAGGAAGCAGGCCACGCATTTCTCAAGCCCGTTCTCGTCGCGCTGCAGTACGTGCTGGCCGCGAAAGCGTTCCTGAAATTTGGCGCCTTTCAGCGGCCCGGGCCCATCGGGATAGTTCTCGACGATGGACGGCTGAAACATTTCCCTCAGGGTGATGGTCATTCCCTGGGCAATGGCGCCAATGTTCTTGATGACGGACATGCTGCCTCTAGTATAACGGAAGCGCGAGACCCAGTAGCCAGTACCTAGTAGCCAGTATCCGGTACCCAATCCTTTGCTCCATCACCCAGTTCTTTGGCTCGGTCTAGGGCGCGCGCACGTATGCACATCTCAGAACACTCTTCTTATTTGGTTACGGTCGCCAAGGCAGGCTACTAAAGTGCGGGCTACTTTTGTAGACGTTAACTGGTTTAGTGATCACAGCTAGGACGAACACGCTCTAGTAACGTGCGGGGTCAGGGCAGTTCGCGCCGAACTTTTGCGCCTGAACTTGCGCCCAGAGTTTGTAATCCGAGTTCGTAACTTGACCAGCCGTTTCTTTGGATTCTCTTCACACTTTTCTCCATCATGGCACCGTTCGTCACTTGCCTTTTTCGCCGTGCTCGCAGTGTGTGTCGGCGCGTCGAATTGCTGCATGGTTTCGGACGCATTCGCCCAGGGGAACGCAGACTCGGGCGGGCGCAACCTCAAAGCACGCGACCGCTGGATGATGCGCGGAAGAACGGCCAAGGCGGGAACGTCTCCGGGGGCGATGCGATTGCAAGCCCAGCAGCAAAAGCTGGCCATGCGCGCGGCAAGAAATGCAGCCAAGACTTCGGTTCAGCCCAACAACGCACTGAAGAAGCCAGCGGCGAGTTCCTCATGGGTGCCGCTGGGGCCGGCTCCGCTCATCTCCGACCAAAGCGCCTATGGACCAGTCGCCGGACGGGTCACCTCGGTCGCAGTCGACCCAAGCGACGCCAGCGGCAATACCGTATATACCGCTGCCGCAGCAGGCGGAGTATGGCAGTCGACAAACGCCGCCAGTCAAACGGCTGGCAACGTAACCTGGACGGCGCTCACCGATCAGCAGCCAACGCTCGTGAATGGTGCGGTGTCGGTAAAACCCGACGGCAGCGTCGTGCTGGTCGGCACTGGAGAACCGAACAGCGCCATCGACAGCTACTACGGCGTAGGAATACTGCGCTCAACCAACGCCGGCTCAAGCTGGACGCTCATTCCGACAGCTACCGGAAACAGCCCAGCGCTGTCTTTCGCCGGGATTGGATTTGCAAAATTTGCCTGGAGTACGTCACCGGCAACCACCGTGGTCGCAGCCGCGGCGACAACCACTTTAGGATTCGACGACGGCGCGATCACCCCCGCAACAAACAGCGGTCTCTATTACTCGAACGACAGCGGGCAAACCTGGATCTTCGAGGTCCCCCAGGACGCTGGCGTGGCGATCAGCCCGGCATCGGTTTCTGCGACCGATGTGGTATACAACGCGGCGGCAGCTAAGTTTTTCGCGGCCATCCGTTACCATGGCCTGTATTCATCCACCAACGGGCAGACGTGGACCCGCCTGGCAAACCAGCCCAACCCCACCCAGCTAAACACTGCGAATTGTCCGTCGCAGATTCCGAGTGGCGGCTCGAATTGCCCGCTGTATCGCGGCCAACTCGCTGTGGTGCCGGGGCGCAATGAAATGTATTTCTGGTTTGTAAATCTCACGGGCAGCGGCGATGAAGTCGAGGCAGTAGACGAGGGAATATGGCGATCAACCGATGGCGGCAATAGCTGGCGCCAGATCGATGAGACCGGCATTGCCAACTGCGGCGATCCCGGAAACCTCGGCTGCGGCGTCGATGAAGGCTATTACAACCTCGCGCTTGCGGCCGTCCCCGACGGGCAGGCAACCGACCTGTATGCGGGAGCCGTAAATCTCTTCAAGTGCCAGTTGTTGAGCGGCAGCCAGACCTGCGCAACTCTGGACTCCAATTTTCCTGATCAGTGGATTAACCTCACGCATGCCTACGGCTGCTACTCCATTGCGGGCGTGCACCCGAGTCAGCACGGCATGGATTTCATGACGGTCGCGAGCGGAATCGTCATCTATTTCGGCAACGACGGTGGGATATACCGCGCCCTCAATGGCTATGCCCTCACCAGCGGGACCTGCGGCACGACAAATCCATTTGACAACCTCAACGCATCATCCGTTACTGGCGGAACAATCGGCTCGCTCACACAGTTCGTCTCGTTGTCGTTGCACCCGACTAATCAGGATATTGTGCTTGGCGGCACGGAAGGAAATGGATCTGCAGCAACCAGCGCCGCCACCGAGAACCCACAGTGGACGACTGTGAACGGCGGCGATAGCGGCTACAGCGCAATCAATCCTTTGACCCCGAGTGAGTGGTACACGGCAAATCCGTACGTCAACATTTATGCGTGCGCAAATGGCCCGAGTTGCACTACCGATACCTTCTCGCTCACCGTCAGCAGCCAGGAGGTCGGTGGCGACAACGGCGCGTTTTATACGCCATTAATTCTCGATCCGCAGGATGCCTCGGAAATGCTGGTGGGAACATGCCGCGTGTGGCGAGGAGCGCCAACAGTGCCTGCCAGTTCCTTCGCCGCAATCAGCGTCGACTTCGACACCTTGGGGTCCGGCGCGTGCACGGGCGACGAAGTCAATCTGGTAAGCGGGTTGGCGGAAGGCGGACCAACAGCCGCCGGCCTTTCCACCACCGTTTATGCCACCACGGAAGGCACGGGCCCAAATGCGGCAACGCCGTCGGGCGGCGAAGTCTGGGTTTCGACCAATGCCGGAGTCGTGCCAATGACGCAAGTCACTGGCCCAATCAACCCTTCCAACTACACCGTGTCTTCGGTCGCACTCGACACCAGCGATGCCGCCGGTGCAACGGCCTACATCGGCGTCATGGGCTTCGGCGGGTCGCACGTTCTTAAGACGACCGATGCCGGCGGGACTGGTCAGGTTTCCGATTGGACCGACTGGAGCGGAAGCAGCCCGACCGCTCTGCCCGATGCGCCCGTGAATGCGCTGCTGGTCGATGCGTCGGTAACGCCCTCGCAAGTTTATGCGGCAACCGACGTCGGCGTTTTTGTTAGTTCGACCGCGATCGCCGGTTGGACGGAAGTGGGCACGCCTTCCCTGCCCGGCGCCACCGGATACCTGCCCAATGTGCCCGCGACCGCAATGCAGATTTTCGACAATGCCGGCATCAAGAAGCTGAGAGTTTCTACTTACGGGCGCGGGATTTGGGAATATGCGCTCACCTCCCAGCCGGACTATACAAACGTAATTTCAAACAGTCCGCAAACGATTTTTCCGACGCAGACTGCAACCTTCAAAGGCGCGCTGACTGCCGTTGACGGATATGCAAGTGAAGTGAACTTGAGTTGCCTCGGCATAGTCTTGCCCACCACCTGCACGCTGGCTCCGGCACAGTTAAAACCCAAACCAACGGGAACGAGTTATACGCTGACGGCTGGCGGAACAGTCGGTGACTATACCTTCGAGTCGCAAGGAGTAGGCACCGACCCAAGTGCGATTACGCAGGACGCGGCAGTCACGTTGCACGTCGTCGATTTCGCAACTTCCACACCTGACCCGGACATGCTCACCGTCGAGCAGAGCGGAACATCGAACGCCGCCAGCTTTCAGGTCGCAGGCGACGGATCATTTTCCGGGACCGTGAATTTAAGCTGTTCAAGCGGCTTGCCGTCCGGAGCCGCGTGCATTTTTTCGCCATCAAGCGCGGTAACTCCGACGGCGGCAAATCCAGTAACGGTTGGCTTAACTGTCACTGCGAAAACAAGCACGCCAGTCGGCAGCACAACCGTCACGCTGGCAGCGAATGTTACCGGTGCTCCCGCCCCGAAAACGCAAACATTCACGTTGAATGTCACCGGGCCGCAGCCGGATTTTTCGCTCGCCATCACGGCAACGCCGAGCACCACCGTTGCTGGGCAGAATGTCACCTGGAATGGCACGCTGACCGCGCTCCACGGATACAACGGCACGGTGAATTTAAGTTGTATCGGCACAGCTCCAGCGACGTGTACCGCGAATCCGGCGGCGCTTAAGCCGACGACCAGCGGGGCAGAGTTCACCTTCACGGTGGGCAGCGCGACGGCGGGCCCTTTTGATTTCAGCATTCAGGGAACCGATGGCACGCTCACTCACGCTCAGCCAGTCAACCTGAACGTGGCAACGGATGTAACATGGTCCAATGCGGGAAGCAGTTCAGCAACAGTCCAGGCAGGCCAGGGAGCAACTTACAAGTTTTCGGCGGCGCCGCTGGGAGGCCGCACGTTCAGTGCGGCTGTAAGTTTTGCATGCGCAAACCTGCCGGCGCTCACCGGTTGCAGCTTCAATCCCCCTTCTCTATCGTCCGGCGCGGGAACAACTCCAGTCACGGTGACCATCTCCACAACCGGGCCGAACGCGGGCACCGAGCAGCCAAGAGCGTTACCAAATACCCAGCACCCAGCACTTGGTCACAAACTGCAATCTCGCACCACTCAACATCCACGCATGATCAGCTCCCGAATCTGGTGGCTGTCGCTTCCAGCCTTCGGCTTCATCTTCCTTGGACTGGGGATGACTCGCCGAAGAACATCGGCAGGCCTCGCGATCATAAGCGGAGTGCTCGCACTAATCGGACTGGCAATCCTTGTAGCTTGTGGAGCCATTGGCGCCGGAGCCGGGGGCAGCGGCACGGTAGTCACGGTGAGCCCATCGGGCGCAATAGTGGAGTTGGGCGCACAGCAACAATTCTCAGCAACGGTAGTAAATGGAAGCAGCCAGAACGTTACATGGTCAGTCAGCGGCGGCGTTGTAAACGGCAATATTGACTCTGGCATCGGCCTCTACACCGCGCCCGGACTCATGCCCGCCTCATCGACCATCAGCATCACCGCGACATCGCAATCGAATCCCTCGGCTTCCGGTTCGGCGACCGTGACCCTCACAGGTGGGCCCGTCACCGTGACGGTGAGTCCGGCAACACTCAACTTGTTTGCGAATGTAGCCGGCAATACTTGGCAAGCATCTGCAACCCAGCAACAGTTTTCGGCGACCGTCAACAATGCGGCCAACCAGTCGGTGAACTGGGCCGTGGTCGGTGGAAATTCCAACGGCACCATTAACGCAGCCGGACTTTACGCCGCGCCCGCGAGCGTGCCGGAACCTGCAACGGTAACCGTAACGGCAAGTTCGCCGGAGGCCGCATCGCAGGGTTTGGCTATCGTGACCATCGAGGCGCCTACACCCTTGGGGACCTATCCGAATGTACAAGTGACAGCCACAGCCACGGGAGGTCCGGCACACACCGATCTCGTCACGTTAACCGTGAACTAATCCACAAGCCGAGATGTCCGCGCCCTTTGTTCATACGTCACATTGTGGAACTTCTCGCTGAGGTAGGATCGATTCTTCAGGGCACAGATTGCGGGCACGGATTGCCGGGACATGGAGTGCCGTGCATAAGTCCCGCATCCCCGCCACGGGCTCGATTCGAATCCTATGAGTGTCCATACTCCTTATGACATTGCGGTAATCGGCGGTGGCATCGTCGGCATGTCGTTCGCCATGCAGGCGGCGGAAGCCTTCCCTAAGTCGCACATCATCGTGCTCGAAAAAGAAGACGGGCTGGCGCGGCATCAAACTGGTCACAACAGCGGAGTAATTCATAGCGCCGTCTATTACAAAGCTGGTTCGTTGAAGGCTCGACTCTGCGTTGCTGGGGCGCGAGAGATGGTTGAGTTCTGCACGCAACACGGCATTCCACATGAAGTGTGCGGCAAACTCATCGTCGCGACAAACGATGAAGAAGTTGCCCGCCTGAACGATTTGCAGGCACGCGGTGAGGCCAACGGGCTTACCGGCCTGCGATTGGTCGAGGGTGCCGCGATGCGGGAAATCGAGCCCCATGTGGGTGGCGTGCGCGCACTCAAGGTGCCCGCCACGGGAATCACAGACTACAAACTTGTCACCGCAAAATATGCAGAGCTCGCAATGGCCCGCGGCGTGGAAGTGAAAACTTCAGCCGGCGTCACATCTTTCCGGCATGCGGGTAATGAAGTCGTCGTCAGCACCCGCGGAGAAGTTGGAGAAATCCCGGCGCGGCTGGTGGTGAATTGTGCCGGCCTGTATAGCGATCGCGTGGCCCGCCTGGCCGGGCATGATCCGAAAATGATGCTGGTTCCCTTTCGCGGAGAATATTACGACCTGACGCCTGAGCGTGCGCACTGGGTCAAAGCTCTCATTTATCCCGTGCCCGATCCCGCGTATCCATTTCTGGGCGTGCATTTCACACGGCGAATCTACGGCAATGTCGATGCCGGTCCGAACGCAGTGCTGGCATTTCGGCGCGAGGGATATCGACGCACCGATTTTGACCTGGCCGAAACAATGGATGTTTTCGAGTATCCCGGGTTTCACTCCATGGCGCGGCGTCATTGGAAAAATGGCCTAAGCGAGATGTGGAGGAGTTGGTCGAAGCGGAAATTTGTTAAGTCATGTCAGTTGCTGTTGCCCGATGTACGAATGCCCGACATGACGCCGGGCGGTTCCGGCGTGCGAGCGCAGGCTGTCGCGCAGGATGGCACTCTGGTCGACGACTTTCGCTTCGTCGCACGGGAACGCTTCCTGCACGTGCTCAATGTGCCATCCCCGGCAGCAACCGCGTCATTGCCCATTGGGCGTGAGATTGTCGCGATGGTAAGGAAAACAGGGATCGTCGAATAGGCGAAGGCCCGACGCGTAGGCCGCGAGAATATCGTTCACCGACTCCGCAGCAAAAGACGAAACCGATGCTATCAGAGCCGGCTACACGCCCGCCGCGGCCGGCATTGCATTCTTTCCCACTCCCACAGTAGGAGTGCCGGCCAGTGCATCATCGATGGCCGCGCGAAGATCGACCAGCATGCGAAGCGGTTGCCCCGAAGAGTATTCCGCCTGGAACATGACCTTCCACGATTGGCAAATCAGCCGCAAACGAGCGGTCGTTTCCTCGCTGGAGAATTGCGCGCGCCGGCAGTCGATGTGCTGAATCCCGCGGCGATCCAGTTCGCGCAAGCCATCCTGAATGGCATTGAGATCGTCATGCATCAGCCGGAAGAACACGCGCCGGATAATGCAATTGAAGCGGGTAAACGCGATTAGCGCCGCGCGATCAAAAAAACACTCCCCCGACTGCGCCTTGAGTCTGCGGCCCTGTTCGAGAATTCCTCCATGCAAAAGTTCGCTCAGGCGGCGGCATCGGACCGCCGATAGCACCAATGTTTCCACCGGAGCGATCCAGGATGGCCGTTCCACATGCTCCGACCCAAGCACAGGCTCCAGAATGCGCCCAACGTAATCGTGATCGAGATCGATATCGTGCAAGCCGGATGGAGCACGGAACGCAAAGTACTGCACCAGCAGAAAATCGAGTTTGTCGCGGTCCGCACCGGTTTTCGAAGGACTTTGCAGATGGTGCAGCACCAGGCAGCGCAGTACGGCCTCATTGGAGAGCGGCGTGGCTTGGAGAAACTGCCGCAACTGATGCACCTGTATCGCACTATCCACGGCGTGGAACCAGTTTTCCGCCTCGGCAACATTCGCTGGCTCAGAATCGGCCGCAAAGGGGCACTCGGGAACCTCGATCACAAACTCACGGACAAGCGCCATATAAACCGGCCGCAGAACCTGAATCGACGATGCAGCGTCGATATCAGGACGAACCGATGCTTCTTCAAATGCTGTCATGATTTCACGATCCAGTTGGGAACGGGTTTGAGGATGCGCACGGCCACCACGGTCCGCTCTAGATGATATTGAGCCGCAACCACCGTTGCCTGCGTACGGAGCCGCTCTTCCGCGCTTTCGACGATCACGGCGTCGCCGAATTGCAACGGTCTTGTCACCATCAGCAGAAGTTCCTGCGCCGTCCGAAATTCCACTACCGTCTGTTCTCGCCAGGCACTCACGGTTCCGGGCCCATCTCCGATCCGCTCCGAACTGATCCGAATGGGAATATGCACCGCAGTGGCTTCCGGGAAAAACCTCGCCAGCCGGCTGACAATATCGGATTCCACATCGAGAGCCGCGGCGATCGGCACAGTTCTATCGACTCCTCAAAACTTCAACAAATTGAGCAGATCAGGCTTTCTCACGCTGGCACACAAAGGTGCCCGCAGATAGGCCTGCTCCCCCATTCTTGAGTTGCACGAGGGTGGCCCAAACCTTGAAGGACATGGTCCAAAGGGGAAGTTGAACAAAGCAAGATGGTTTAGACGCCAGGTGCCTTCCGACTGAACCTCACTCCATGGCAAGGGTGCCGCTAAGTGTCAAGAAATGACATACAACCACGCAAATTTCTCATTACTCAATTGTCCGCGCTCTTACTGCACGATTGCGGACCGTTGAGACTCTTCGCGAAGCGCGATGTTATACCGTTTCAGTTTGCGGTATAGAGTAGCGCGGCTAATGCCCAGCATTTTCCCCGCCAGCACTTTATCTCCATTCACTTGGGAAAAGACACGCGCAATCGTCGTCCGTTCCAAATCTTCCAGATCGGTGGATTGCGGCGAGCATTCACTAATAAAGTGCACTGGCGCGGCCGTATGCCCGGCGCGCGCAATCGAAGCTGGAAGGTCCGTGAGATCGAGAATGCGCTCGTCGGTCAGCGCAACTGCACGCTCGAGGCAGTTTTCCAGCTCCCGTACGTTACCGGGCCAATCATAGGCAAGGAAAGCCTTCATGACCTCACTCGAAATTTCCAGGCCCCTGCCGGGTGCAAGGCGCTCAAGAAACCAATTCGCGAGCATGGGGATATCGGAGCGCCGCTCGCGCAAAGGCGGCAACGAGATGGTCACGACGTTCAGGCGGAAAAAGAGATCTTTGCGGAAGGCGCCCTTCTTGTACGCGGCTTCCAGGTCGCGGTTCGTGGCGGCCATGATTCGCACATCGACCTTAATTTTTTCGTTGCTGCCAACGGGCTGCACCTCTTTCTCCTGCAGGAAGCGCAGAATCTTTGCCTGCATTTCCAGCGGCAGCTCACCGACTTCATCCAGAAAGAGAGTGCCGGTATCGGCGGATTGCAGAAGTCCTTGCTTCAAGCAAAGTGCCCCGGCGAACGCGCCTTTCTCGTAGCCGCACAATTCACTTTCAATGAGCGTCGGCACTAGCGAACCGCAATCCACGGCCACAAAAGGCCGCGCAGCCATATTCCCGCGGAAGTGCAATGCCCGGGCAACGAGTTCTTTGCCGGTTCCGCTTTCGCCGCAAATCAGCACCGGCGTGCGCGTATCTTTCAGACGCGATATCAGCCTCAGCACATTTTGAATTCTCGCCGAGTTGCCGATGATGCCGTGCACAGCCGATTCCATTTCCGTGCGCTCGCGGAGGAAATGGTTCTCCTCCGCCAGGCGCACCTTCTCCGCCATGCGCCGCAAAGAGAGACGAAGTTCATCGAGTTGAGCAAATGGTTTGGAAATGTAGTCATAGGCGCCAAGTTTCATGGCTCGAACCGCGGTCTCGACCGATCCGTGGCCGGTCATCAACGCAACCTCAATCCGGGGATGCCCGCATTTTGCCTGCTCGAGTAATTCGAGGCCCGTCATTTCGGGCATCACCATATCGGTGAGCACCATGTGCACTGGCTGTTCGTCGAGCATGGCCAGTGCAGCGACGCCGCTTTCGGCTTCCAGACACGAAAACCCAAGCGATTCTCCCACCGTCGAGCACAGCCTTCGAATCGCCGGCTCGTCATCTACCACCAACAAACGGATTTGCAATTCGTGCGTCATGGCACCGCCTTGCCCATAGTTTGTTCAACGACTGAGATGAAATCGGATACACGAAACGGCTTCTCGACACAGGGCGCGCCCGTACGCCGCAGGGTGTCTGCCGTTTCCTCGTTAGCAATATCCCCGGTAATAAATACGAGCTTGCTCGCCAGCATGGGCCGGTGTGTGGCAATCCAGGCGTACACTTGCGCACCGTCGACGCCGCCAGGCGTCCTCATATCGGAGACAATTCCCTGGAATTCACCGCTCATAAGAAGGCGAAGCGCTTCTGCTCCAGATTCGGTGCACACCACAGAATAGCCATTACGTTCGAGCGCGGAGCGCACGAAGTCCAGAACAGCGGGCTCATCTTCAATCAGCAGCACGGGCGTGCCAGCGGGTTTGAATGCAGTCTGCGTCATTTGGGATGAACTCCTGCGGCTGCTCCGAAAGATGCCTCGTCGGCTGCCACTGGAAGGCGGACGATAAACGTAGCTCCTTCGGAATCGAGGTTGTTGTGACAGACAATGTCACCGCCGTGTTCGCGGACGATGCCGTAGCAGATGCTTAAACCGAGGCCCGTTCCCTTCCCTACATCTTTGGTCGTGAAGAACGGATCGAAGATACGATCTGGATCGGCGATGCCGATTCCGTTATCGCGAAAAGAAACCTCCACACCTAAATCGGCCCTCTCGCTCGTGATCTCAATGCGCGGCGGACGGCCGCACTCGCGCACCGCGTCATACGCGTTATTAAGGATGTTGAGGAATACCTGCTGCAACTGATGGGAATCACCCACAATTTCCGGCAGCGATTGATCGAGCCGCTCCACCACCTGGATGCCGTGGCTGATGAAATCGTAAGAGCGCAGCTGCACCGTGCGCTCAAGAATTGGATTCAACTGCAGCGCCTGCCGCCGTGGAGGCATCTGCCGGGCGAAACTCAGCAGGTTCTGCACGATCTGCTTGGTGCGCTGCGCTTCCTGCAATATAACGCGCAGGTCGCGGCGTGCACTCTCCGGCAGCTCCGGGTTTTCCATCAGCAGATCGGTAAACCCGAGAATTGCGGTGAGAGGATTGTTCACCTCGTGGGCGACACCAGAAACGAGTTGCCCAACCGCGGCCATCTTCTCCGCGTGCACCAGCTTCGCGCGCAGAACGGCAGAGTCGGTCACATCGGTCATCACCACTACAATGTTGCTGACCTTTCCATCCTCCCCGCTGATCGGGCTCATGTTGATGGTGAATTGCGCGCTCGCTCCGTCCCCGCGAACCAGCGGCAGATCGAAATTGTCCACTTGATGGCCGCGTCCAACCGATGCAATCGCGAGTCGAAGCGCGTCCCGGCGGGCCGGAACACAAAGTTCGGTAAGCGGCCGACCCAGCAGGTGGCTTTGCTGAAATCCCAGACCGCTCCAGCGCCGGTTTGCATAGCTGATGATCCCCTCCGTGTCAGTAACCAAAATCAGGCTCTGTGTATGGTTCAGGACCCGGTTGGAGAAATCGCGCTCTTTTTGCAATTCGGACTGCGACCGTCGCAAGCCCGTGATGTCGAGCATGGCGCCACGATGCTGCAGCACATTCCCAGCAGCGTCGCGCAGGGCATAGCAGTTCATGAAAACATGTACCGGCGTTCCATCCTTCCGCCGCAACGTCTCTTCGTGGTTGTGCATTTGGCCCGCGTGTTTCAGTTCGTCGGAAAGTTCCTGACGGCGCTGCACTGAAAAATAAAGCTCTGCCGCAATGTCGACCTGCAGCAGTTCTTCGCGGCTGTCATAGCCAAGGATGCGCACCAGCGCATCGTTCACCTCAACGAATCGTCCCTGCGGCGTCGATACGTAGATCCCCTCCTCAATATTGTCGAAAAGCTCGCGGTATCGGCGCTCGGCTTCGCGCCGGTCAGTGATGTCCTTCAGAACATGAACCGTTTGCAGTTGGCCGGTTTTCTTGCCCGTTTCACCGGCGCCTTGATCCGGTACATCGGACTCGATTCGCGAGGTAGTAACCAGATAAGTCCGCTGCAGTGCCGGGTCCTGATACTCATCCAGCCCCTCGCCCGTGCGGCAGAAGGGGCAGGAATGCGGCGCAGGAGCGGCGGTCAGCGCTTCCAACGCCCGAACATTGATGCCGATCAATTGTTCCGGCTCAAGGCCGATGAACTCCGCCAGCGACCGGTTCACGCGCAGAATATTGTTGTTCTCGTCGTGGACGACAATGTAATCGCTGATCGCGTCGAAGATGTCGCCCCAATGCCGGTTTGCCTGCTGCATCCGCGTAAAAAGCCGCGCATTCTCCAGCGCGATGCTGGCATGCACCGCGAGCGCACGCATCAACTGGTAGTCGTCAGCCGCCGGCGGCGCACCGCGATCGCAAAGGCAAAGTACGCCGACAATCTCACCCGACGTGCCTGCCAGACGCACCAAAGTGCAATCCTGCCATCCCAGGCTGGAGGCCAGCAAAGAACCTAACAGGTCAGCGGCGGCCACAAACACAACATCGTCCGTGTATTGCGGAAGCGCCGAGCGCAGCGTCTCAGCCAAGCGACGAATTAAGGTCTTGTCCTCAAACTCCGATGCCCCGCACATGACCACAGTCTCAAGCTCGGGCATGTCGAACAGCGTGATCGAAGCGGCTCTTCCACCCAGCAGTGCGGTCGCGCGCAACGCGAAGCGACGCATGAAGTCCGCCATGTGAAGCCCCGCATTCAAATCGAGCGCGAGCGTCACCAGCGCTTCCGCACGTCGGCGGTGCTGCTCGGCATTGTGCAGATTCCGCGTCAACTCAAGAGCAATGGCCGACTGTGCCGCCAGCGCGCGGGCCCGCCGAATATCTTCGTCACCGATCGGCCCAGCAGCGACACGATCGAGTACCCCGAACATTCCCAAGATATCGCCTGTCGAACCGAGAAGCGGAACAACCAGAACCTGATGAATGCGAAAGGCCGCAACGAATTTAGGATCAACTCCTGGAAGAGAAGAACCATCTTCGGTGCAGAAAACTTCTTTCTGTAGCGCATGTCGAGCCACCACTCCGTCTGAGAGCGGGATATTCACCGGGCGCGCCTGGCCGTTTTCAAACGCCCAGCGAATATGAAAGACCGTGTCCTCGAGAAGCCCGATAAAGCAGCGTTGGAAGCCCAGAAAACTGGCACCGCGCATCACCGACTTCCGCATGAAATCGTCAAGCTTGCCCAGCGAACTCAGTTCGCTCGAGATCTCCAGCATCTCGTGCAGTTCCTGCGCCTGCGCGCGCGCCATCCCATATAACTCGGCATTGGCCATCGCGACCGCGCCAAAGCCGGCTAACGCGGAGATCAGTGTCTTCTCTTCCTGAACAAAGGGTTCCACGCTGCGCGGGTACACCAACACTGCCCCCTGAGAACGCGACGTACGAAATGGAACCGCAACCAGCGTGCCCGGAGGCGACTGTTCGCCAAAGTGCGAAGAGCCATCGATGTTGACCGTGATCCGTTCGCCGGCGCTGACGGCCCTCGCTGCTATCTCAAGCGGTGAGCGCAGATCGTTTTGCTCTGCGCGGGCGCGGATTGAAGCGGCAAGCTGCGGCTTTTCGGAAGAAACTGCGCGCAACTGAAAAACTTTTTCGTTTTGGACGAATACCAGCACCACCGGGGAATGAAGCAACTCCCGAAGCCGATCGGCGATGCTTTCAAGGACGGCGGAAGTGTCCGGAGAACTCTGCAGCGCCGCCGCCACTTCCACCAGAATTGACGTGCGGCGATGTTCTTCCCGCGAAAGCTGGCCAAGGCGCAGCGACTCGATCGCCGTGGTCAGATGGGCGGCCAAGACCGTTACCTGCGCCGCTGCGTTTTGGTCAAAGTTGTTATCAGAGCCGGCCCCGGCATCGGTGCGTACGAAACATATCGCGCCCGTTACTTCGCTCCCTATCAGCACCGGTGCCACAATGGCCGTCACTGCCCCGTGCGCCGCAAGAAACGGGTCCCGGCTCGCGGTCGCCGCATCTACCATCAGGACTCCGCGCTTCCTCGCCGCCGCCCAAACAACCGAGGGAACGTTCGCGCGCAGCGTCGTCCCGCGAAAACGCGCGGCCTCTTGACCATCGGCTTCGGCGCCGTGCATTTCCTCTGGCGACGTGCGGGTCCAGAAGTAAGCGCCGCTCGCGTTAAAGAACGCGCGCGTAAGCCGACAAAAGCTTCGAATGAGTTGATTGAAATCCCGCGCCTCGCCAGTCTCCCGCGAGAGTTCGAGGAGAAGCTTCCGAAATGTCTCCTCAGAATGAGACTCGCCCAATCCGGAATTGTCGACAGTGGTTGTCGTCAGGAGGCACCCGTTATCGCTAAAACACTGAAAATAATTGGATTACACTTCGACGCTACCCCTGGATCTCAAATTGAGTCAAGGAATATCGCGACCAGGGGTGCCAAGTTGTGAAACTACCTGTTTGTGCGATTCCACGTTCGTCGCACGCCCCAATGTCGCCGGCAACCGCAACATGCTCGCGCCTTTCGGAGAATCGCCCCATCACCGAGGTAACCGGCGGAATGCACTTTTGGTTTCCACCAGTACTGCGTGCGGACAAGAATAGAAGACGAAACCGCCAAAACTAGGGCCGCAAAGTCTGTTTTCCTGAGGATCGATCTCGCGACGGATCTGCCGCAGACGATCTGCTGCAATTTGCTCCCAACATAGGCGGGGATCGGGCTCCATTGTGTCCCAACGAAGAAACATGTCACGCCGCCATCTGAGGAAGGCACGAGCATGACCATCAGAAAAAAGCTGTACTTGAATTTCGGCATTATCCTCGCCACTGTGCTCGTGCTCTTGGCCGTAAATCTGTTGGCGGTCCGCCGCGAACACGAAACCAAAGCGGCCACGCAGCGCTCCATCGACATGGCGGAGGCAACCTCAGCTGCGCGTTTCCAGATGATGCAAAACCGCCTCCATCTGCAAAACTATCTGCTTAGTGGCGACACCCGCGACGTCGAAAAAATGAGCGAGGGAGAACGCCTGCTCAGCGACGACTTGCGCCACGTCCAGGATCTCGCCACCTCCGCGCAGCAACGCACCAGCCTCGAAAGAGTGCAAGAACTGGAACAGGAATGGGCCAGCGAGTTTGCCAACCCCTTGGCGGAAAAACGCCGCGGCGTCGACAGCGGCAATGCGACCGTAGCGGAATTGCAGATTTTCTATCTGCAGAAGGATCCGAATGCCTGGGTCACGCGTTCCACCGAGGCCATCGAAAACGTTGATCAGGAAAACCGGAAGTCGCTGGAAGAGCGCCATGCCGAAGACCAACTGGCGACGACCGCCACAATATCGATCACCATCGTCAGCTCTTTGTTTGCCATCGGCCTGGGTATCATCATCGCCTATCGTACGGCCCGTAATATCACCGGTCCGCTCTATCGAATCATTCACGTAGCCGAGCAGATCGGCCAATCCGGCGATCTCGATCACGAAATCGACATGCGCGGAAACGACGAGATCGCGCAACTGGCCCGCACCTTCGACTCCATGGTGAAGTACCTCAAGGAAATGGCTGGCGTATCCGCAGCGATTGCCGGCGGCAATCTCGGCGTGGAAGTCCGGCCCCGTTCCGGTGATGACACGTTGGCCAATGCTTTTCAGCGCATGGTGGCCGGGCTGCGTGGCCTGGTGCGCGATGTGCGAGACGCGGCCACACAAGTGGCTAATGCCGCCACGCAGGTCGCGTCTTCTTCGGATGAATCAGCCCAAAACAGCTTACAGACTTCCGCTGCTATCGATGAAGTCACCAGCACCATGCACGAGATGAGCGTGAACGTCCAGAATATGGTGAAGAACACGCAGACGCAGGCTTCGAGCGTGAGCGAAACCTCCGCCTCCGTCGACCAGATGGTCCGGTCGATCCAGCGCGTCGCCGACACCGCCAAAGTTCTGCTTGAAATTTCCAACCGTTCCCGCGAAGAGGTTCACAACGGAATCGGCACGATGGAGAAGGCGACCGACGGCCTCAACCGGATCAATATCACCATCCGCTCATCCGGCGAAATTATCGACCGTCTGGGCGCTCGCGCCGACGATATCGGCAAGATCATCGAAGTGATCGACGATCTGGCGGAGCAAACCAACTTACTGGCACTGAACGCGGCCATCGAGGCCGCGCGCGCCGGTGAGCACGGCCTCGGGTTCGCCGTAGTCGCCGACGAAGTGCGCAAGCTTGCCGAAAAATCGGCGCAGTCGACCAAAGAAATCTCGGAGCTTATTCAAAGCATTCAGAAAGAGGCACGGAAGGCGGTCGAGAACATGGAGAAAAGCACATCGATCGTCAATGAGGGCTTGAACCTGGGACACGATCTGAATGCGGCGCTGCGGAAGATTTCCAGCGTCGTCACCGAGGTCTACAAGTTCGCGCAGGAAATTGGCGGCGCTACCAATGAGCAATCGCACGGCTCGGCACAAATCGCCGGCGCCACATCGCAACTGAACGAAATCACGCATGAGATTAACTCCGCGGTCGCCGAGCAGGCCACCGGCGCGCAGGCTGTGGTCCAGGCTATGGAACGCATGCGCGAACTGGTGCAGTCCGCGACCTCGGGCTCAACCGAGCTGGCTGCCTCTTCCGACCAGATGTCGAAAATGTCGCGCGGACTTCTGCAATCGATGGACCGCTTCTCGCTGCCGGCCAAGGAAGAACCTGCAGCCTGGCAAGCCGCGGCAAGCGGCCGCTGACGACTCCGATGATCCGCGAAATCCAGTTCGTGGGTTTTACCCTCGGCCGCGAGACTTACGGCATTCCCATTACCTCGCTCCAGGAAATTGTGCGCGTGCCGGAAATCACCGCCGTGCCCGATTCACCCGATTTCCTCGAAGGGGTCATCAATCTTCGCGGCAAGATTGTTTCCGTCCTCGATCTGCGCAAGCGCTTCGGCAAGCCGGCAACGCCGTTCGCCCGGCGAAGCCGCGTGCTGGTAGTCGGTCATCGCGGCCGCCTGGCGGGGCTGATCGTCGATTCCGCCTCGCAAGTGCTCAGGATTCCCGAAAACGATATTGAAAGCACGCCCGGCATGATGCAGGAAGGCGGACTCGATTGCGTGACAGGTTTCGGCAAACATAACGGACGGCTGGTGATCCTGCTCGACATCGACAGGGTGTTAGGTGGTCACGAGCCAACCAAAACTTCTCCCCAAAACACTTCGAGTGACAAGTCGGGCGACAGATTGACCGAAAAAGAAGACACGCTAAAGGCATCTGCCGCAAGGCAGCGATAAACCAATTTCATGAATACAGGCGAAGCACCCGCACTTACCGAAGCTGAACTGAAATTGCTCCAAACGCTCGTCTATCAGGAATGCGGCATGCACTTCGACGAGCGCCGCACATCGTTCCTGCAGGACCGGCTGCAGCGTCGCCTCAAGCAATCCGGCCTGATCTCGTTTTACAGTTACTACCGCTTGCTGACCAGCCAGCAGGGTAAGAAGGAACTGGCACAACTGCTCGAAGTCCTCACCGTTAACGAAACGAGCTTCTTCCGGAACAAGGCGCAGCTGGAACTGTTTCAGCGGGAAGCGCTCGAAGATCTCGTCGCCCGCAAGCAGGAACAGCACGACTACACGCTGCGCATCTGGAGCGCGGGCTGCTCCACTGGCCAGGAACCATATTCACTGGCCATGCTGGTCATCGATGCCCTGCACTATCGTCTGATAACAAACCCGCCGTCGCCTCAGACGACGATGATAAAGCCCGCACTGCCCAGTCCCTGGCGCCTGGAAATTCTTGCCAGCGACATCAACTACTCGGTCCTGCGCACCGCGCAGGAGGGCTCATACTCCGATCTTCAAATGTCGCCCGTCAACTACAGCCTCCGTTTGCGTCATTTCGACAAGGTCGGCGCCCGCTACGTAGTAAAGAAAAGCCTGAAAGAGCTGGTGCATTTCGATTTTCATAACCTCAAAACCGAATACCTGCCGCAGCGCAACGACGTAATTTTCTGCCGCAACGTGATGATGTATTTCGATGAACCGGAGCAGAAACGTTTAATCGAAAAGTTCTACCGTTGTCTGAATCCTGATGGGTACATTTTTGTCGGCCATGCCGAGAGCCTGCTCGGACTCACGGACAAGTTCCGCATGGTGCATCGAAACTCCGGTACCGCCTATCAGCGCATCGAGGTGAAACTGTGAGCGTTCCACCCCCCGATGACGATCGCGCCGCCGAACTCCGTGCTGTGTTTTTCGAGAGTGCGGAAGAACTCGTTCAGCGCCTGAACGAGGAGGCATTGCGCCTGGAACAATCGCCGGGCGACCCCGAAATCGCACGCGGCCTGCGCCGCATCGTCCACACCCTCAAAGGAGACGCAGCCGCCTGCAACTTCCGCGAATTAAGCGAACTGGCCCACGCGATTGAAGACGTGTTTGCGCTCGACGCTCCCGAGGCGACCTCTCAAATCCCAGAAATCGCATTGCAAGCCGCCGACTGTTTTTCGGCTCTACTTTGGGCCTATCAGCGCAATACCGTGTGTCCGGACCTTCAAACCTTTCGCAACCAGCTTGCCAGTTTGATCGGCAAACATTCTGCACCCCTCGGCGATCACAACAACCGCCAGTCCGTTGAACCCGCCGCCCACTGGACCGAGTACGAGCAACTGGCAATCGCCCGCGCGCTCGACGACGGAAAATCCATGTACCACGTCTCGGTGGAATTAGATCCCCAATCCGCCATGCCCATTGCCGCGCGTCAAATGCTTCTCCTCGCGCTGAACGGCCTCGGAGAAATTCTGGCCCTCTACCCGCCGGAATCTAGCGCACCGGCGCGAATCACCAGAATTGAGGCCGTAGTGTCGTCGGTGAAATCGCCGGAACAGATCCGGTTGAAGTGCACCATCCCAGCGATCTCGAAAAACACCCACGTCACTTCTCTTCAGAAGATCGATACCCCTGCACCGCCGCTGGACGAATCGGCTTCCGCCACTCACGAGCAGGGACCTCATCAGGCAAAGCCTGCCAGCGCAGAAACTTATTCCAGTCACACTGCAACCCCGCCTGCACCTTCATCTCCCGCGCCCGAGAACATTCTTCGCGTGGAAGCGGAACGCATTGACAGCGCATTAAATCTGGTTGGCGAATTAATTCTCGCCAAGTCGATGTTGCAGGAATCGCTCAACGAGTTCGCACGCCGTTTTCCGCAGGATAGCCTGCGTGGAAAATTTAGTGACCTGATGGCATTTCAATCGCGCGTGTTGAACGATCTGCAACGCTCAGTGATGAAAATTCGGATGGTCCCCGTCGAGCAACTTTTCCGCCGCTTCCCCCGCGTGGTGCGCGATGTGGCACACGACTGCGGAAAACGGGTTGAACTTGTATACCGGGGCGGCGAGACCGATCTCGACAAGGGAATCCTCGACGCTCTCGCTGAACCCCTTACGCACTTATTGCGAAACGCCGTCGGACATGGCATCGAAACCGGCGGTGACCGCCTGCGCGCCGGCAAGCCAGCCCAGGGCACCGTGCGATTGAGCGCCTATCACCAGGGCAATCAGGTGGTAATCGAAGTCTCCGATGACGGCCCCGGGATTGACGCAGAAAAAGTTCGAAGCCGTGCCATTGCGCAAGGAATCTTGAAATCCGAAGAAGCCGCGCAATTGAGCGAAGCCGAAAGTCTGAGGCTGATCCTGCGACCGGGTCTTTCTACGTCGGAAGAAATTACCGCACTCTCCGGACGCGGGGTGGGCCTTGACGTCGTCGAAAGCGTGCTCAACCGCCTCAAGGGAACACTGCAGATTGAAACCGAGCCTGGACGCGGCACCACGTTTCGTTTGCGCTTGCCGCTCACGCTGGCCATTATCCGTGCGCTTCTGTTCCGCGTCGCGCAACAGCTTTATGCGCTCCCTCTCAGTACCGTTAGCGAAATTACCCGCATCACTGAAAAAGAAATTTACGCGGTCGAGCATTACGAAGCGATGCAACTGCGCAACCAGGTTCTTCCGTTGCTGCGCATGGGCCCGTCATCCGCCACCAGCGATTCGCCGGAACGTCGCAAAGCTTTTGTGCTGGTCGTCCAGCATTCCGACCGCCGTTTTGGCGTGATCGTCGACGAACTGGCTGGCGAGGAGGAACTCGTCATCAAGGCGCTCGACGACCACTCCATCAGCACCGATCTCGTCAGCGGCGGAGCGATTCTCGGCGATGGACACGTAGTTCTGATTCTCAATGTGTCCGCTCTCGCAGAGCGCCTGACTCGCGGACGCGTCGGAGAATCTCCCATCCTTCTTTCACACGGCGATCACACATCCCGGCAGCAGCCCGCGCAAGCGCATGGAGCCGCTGGAGGCCAGCCATGACTCAACGAGACAAGACTCAGCCAGGCACGAACCGGCCAGTCCGAGTTCTCGTCATCGACGATTCCGCCGTCATGCGCCGCGTGATCTCCACAATTCTCGAGCAGGATTCCTCCATCCAGGTCGTAGGTACGGCAATGGATGGCAATTTCGGCCTCCAGAAGATTGCCGACCTTGCTCCCCACGTGGTGACGCTCGACTTGGAGATGCCGCGGCTCGACGGCATCGAGACCCTCAAGGAAATCATGCGGCGGTGGCAGTTACCGGTGATTGTCGTTAGTTCGCACAGCACCGCGGGGGCTTCTGTCACTCTAAGAGCGCTGGCGCTCGGCGCCTTCGATTTCGTCGCCAAGCCGGGCAAGGATTCGGCACGCATGCCGGAAATCGCATCCGCGCTCTTGCAGAAAATCCACGCCGCCGCACAAGTGGGGCGCATCCAGCCCAGGGATCTTCCCGCGGAACTCCAGGCCAAGATCTTGCGCAAACAGCGCGCGACCGCGCCCACGGGCATCATCGCTATCGGAGTTTCCACCGGCGGTCCCAACGCTCTGCAATATCTGTTTTCTCATTTGCCGATGGAGTTTTCCGGCAGCATTCTCGTAGTGCAGCACATGCCAGACGGTTTCACCGAGCTTTTCGCCCGCAGGCTCGACGAAACCTGCGCCATCCGCGTGAAAGAAGCACAGTCCGGAGACTTGCTAGTAGCTGGCCGCGCGCTGATCTGTCCTGGCAACCGGCACCTTAAGGTGAAAAAACTGCCCCTCGGCAATGTTGTCGTCCTCGCTGACGACGGCCCCGTCCACGGGCATCGCCCATCGGTCGATGTCATGTTCCGCAGCGTCGCCGATGAGTTCGGATCGAAAGCGACGGCTGTGCTAATGACAGGCATGGGCGACGACGGCGCCGCTGGAATGGGCGCGGTCCAAGCGGCCGGCGGTTTGACGGTTGCGCAAAGCCAGAAAACATGCGTCGTGTATGGCATGCCGAAGGCGGCCATCGAACGCGGATTTGCCACGCGCGTGGTGGACCTCGAGGACTTGCCGAGGCTGCTTGAGACGCAATGCGCAGAGACCAGCAATCCGAACGGAATGAAAATATCAGGACGGGGCTTGGGTGCCGGAAGTAACTAGAGTTATCTTTCCGGGGTCTGGGCCTTCGTGCTTAAGTAACAGATTGGAGAACCATATATGGCCAACAATGCGCCCGGGGCGCGAAGCGGCGGCGGAGACCTGGAAAACGTGCGCTTTCTTATCGTGGACGACTCCGTGTTCGCCCGCAAGAATCTCTCGCAGATGGTGGAAAAATTTGGCGGCCAGGTCGTCGGCGAGGCCGGCGACGGCGTCACGGCCATCCACGAGTACGACCGCCTGCTGCCCGATATCGTCCTCATGGATATCACCATGCCCCAGATGGAAGGGATCGAAGCCGCGGAAAAGATCGTCAAGAATCATCCCGGCGCGCGCGTTGTGATGGTCTCGTCGGTCGGCTACCAGGAAAATATTGTTGCCGCCTTGCAACGCGGAGCCCGGCATTTCGTGCAGAAACCAGTGAAACCCGACGTCCTCTATGAAGTGATCCGCTATGTGATGCGCGATGAAGACGCCACCGCACAAGGCGCGGGAGCCTGAACATGCACATGGAGTTGATTCAGCCTTTTATCAATTCGGCCGATGCTGTGCTGGGCGATGGGCTCGAATCTTCTGTATCCATCGAAAATCTGGCCATGGATGAAAACGCCTACCGGCGCCACGGCATAGCCGCCGAAATCTGCCTCACCGGCGACATCGAAGGCCGCATCATTTTCGATGCCGGCCAAAAGACTGCGGCTTGTTTTGCGCGCCACTTGGCCGGTAGCGAAGTGCCCCACACGGAAGAAGCGTTTCGCGAGGCCGTGTGCGAGCTTGCCAACCAAGTCATTGGCAATGCCGTAACCGTCTTGAACGATCAGGGATTCAGCTTCCGTGTCCATCCGCCTACCATCCACAGCTCTGAACAGGGCAGCAAAAGCAGCGAAGATACCGAAGCGATGGTCATGGCTTTCAACACCGAGTTCGGCATCGTCTTCATGAATATCGCGTTGCGATATCATCACCGTCCGCTGCAGCGGACGGCTGGCGCGCAGTAAGAAGCGGCCCGACTCTCAGGCCTTCCATTCTTCCTTTTCGAAACTTCTCCTCGCCATTCCTTCATGCGACCGATGCCTCGTGCTGAATCTCTCTGGAAAACTCAGCCCATGCTCTTCTTCCTAAGGGCCGGCAATCAAGAACAGTGGGTTCTGTGGCGGGTTTTGCGACGTTCCCTGCAGCGGTGGCCTCGCGCTGGCCGGCGCCGGCGCGTTTTCGGCATAGGTGTCGTTGTCGGTGTAAATGATGTTGACGTTGCCTCCGTCGCAGCTGGCCAGATAGACGCGCGAGCTGTCGCCACCCGCCGCCATGCTCAACCGGAAGCCGTTGCCGGTAGCACCAACTAAGTCTCGGGTGTTAGCACACACGGGAACGTAGTACATCCCCGAATCGAGAGTCGGGTTCGTCGCGTCGGGGAATCCGGGAACCGCGGTCGCGGTCGAAATTGAATTAGTCTTCGTATTAATCACCGTCACCTGTGGGCAGACATTGTCCGCGCTGTCGATGTAGTACGAGCCAACATAAGCCCTGCTGCCATCGGGCAGCGATGTCGCATTTGTCACAATAAGCGAGTTGCCGCCGGGCTGGGTTGTGCGCGAGCAGGGATCGCTCTGCTGGCGAGAACCTGCCGTCACAGCCGGGATCGCCACCGAGGCAAGTAGGTTCGGCATCGATTGCGAAACATCGACGATCGCTACGCCCGGCCCGCCCCCGGTCTGCCCCGGAATGTACAGGCGGTTGAGGATCACGTCATACCACATGATTGCCGCCGTGGGCACGCTGATACCAGTTTCCCTAAAGATGTCGGGACCCGCCGTCGTGGAGATCGTGATATAGCCGAGCGTGCCATTGCTTTCGAGTACGTACACTCGTTGGCTATCGGTGCGTGCGGAAAGCCAGATCGGCGGAGCGCTCATTGCCGGAGGACACGTATTCGAGCTGTCGCAAATCGTGCGCGTCGACCGATCTACGGTGTTAAACGCGCTAATCGATTTCGAGCCAAAGTTTGCGACATAAAGTTTCGTCGTATCCGGAGTCACGGCGATCGCGACAGGATTCGTGCCGACCGTGATTGGAGTCACATTGTTGTCGGACTCGGTGAGAATGCCGACCGCGCTCTCGCCGGGCAGCGAGATATAGGCTTTAGTGTCGCCTGGAGCGGAGGCCACAAAATTGGGCGCCGATCCCGCCGGAAGCGTCACCGTGCTCGTGCTGCTGATAACGGTTCCGAAGAATGTCACCTTCGTCACCGAATCCGAACCTGCCCCGGGAACTGACTGATTAGCAACCAGCATCAGGTTGGACGTGGCCATCACCGCATGCACAGGGCGCAATCCCATGGTAACGATACCCACAATGCTGTCGCCGGAAACGTCAATGTCCATGGCGCTTCCATCGACGACCACACCGTTATCGTTAATGCTGATCACCGAGTGCGACGCCGCGGGATTCGGGAACTGCGGAGGATTAGGAATAATGATCGGGCGAAAAGTTTGGCCGCACCCGACCCACAGAATCAGGAAAAACAAGACCGCTATAAGCAGCAAAAACCGCTTCATGCCCTCTCCGCTATAAGGTTTGATTCGTACGGAACAAACATTGTAGCGGGAATAGCAATGCAGTGGAAATGCGAGGCCGATGCGAGAACAAAGGTCAGCTCTCAAACACCCGCAGTAGGATGGTCCAATACCGCGTCTAACCCCGGCTGCTTTTGCGGCGGGGCGCGGCGCGCTCCACTGTTTTCTCCGAGGCTGCCGGCTTCTTCGCATTCTCCAGGCTCTGCTTCAGTGCGGCCATCAGGTCGACCACCGGGGCCAGTTTCTTCGGTTGCTCCACAGCCTGCACTTCCCCGCCCTCAAGTTTGGTCTCAATCAGTTTCTTTAGATTGTCTTGAAACGTATCGTGATATTTTTCTGGATCCCATTCGCCCGCGAGGGCCTCAATAAGCTGGTGCGCGACCTTAATCTCAGCCTCTTTGATCTCAACTTCAGGCGCTCCGAAGCCTTCCACCTCACGCACCTCTTCCTTGTAATACATCGTATGCAACATCATTCCGCCCTTATGCGGGCGCAGAAAAACGGTGTACTCCCGGTTGTGCATGGTGAGCTTGGCGATGGCCACATAGTCGCTCTCTTCCAATGCCTTTGTTAAAAGCGCGTAAGGCCGCCGGCCAGCCTCTTCCGGCATCATGTAATACGAAGACTCAAAATATACGGGATCGACGTCGCTCGATTTGACGAACTCGAGGATCTCCATCGTCTTGGCGGTTTTCGGCTCGATCTTCTTGATCTCGTCCGGCTCAACAATCACGTACTCGTCTTTGCGGTACTCGTAACCTTTGACGATATCGCTCCGGTCGAGCACCTGGTTATCGAGCGGGCAAATAAGCTGCTGCTTCACCCGATGATGGTCCGTGCGATGAAGCTGGTTAAACGAAATGCCGGTGGAACGCGCGCCCGAAAACAATCGCACTGGTATCGAAATCAATCCGAATGTTAGGTAACCAGACCAGACCGAAGCCGCCATTCTTCCCCCTTAGCGCTGATCCCGAACGTGTCTCTCGCCCCAACATGAGATGCCCGTCAGATGCCGGAAGCGAGCCGAGCGTACAAAAGTGTAGCGTAAATGGTGCAAAGCCGCAGGGCGAGATTTCCGGAAGAATCCAAAGGCCAAGCACCAGATAACGTGGCCCATGACCCAACGCCCCTCAATATAGTGTTGGTAGAAGCGGAACATACTCGGGCGGAGTTGAGAATCGAATCTCAGTAAGAAGCCGAAGAAGAACTAGGAGGTAAGAATTGGGAAGATGTCGCGCCGCGCCCCGCTGCCTCTACGCCGCAAACCCCCGGCTGCCGGTAATTTCGCGCAGGCCAATTCCTCGCTCATGCTCAAAGATGCGAACCAGGTGGCGCGAGTGCTCGAATTCGTGGATGTCGGCCCAAACCTCGGCCTGCCAGTTCACTTCGTGCGTGGCCGCTTCCCCACAGCTTGCGCAACGGGTATGGAAGGACACGCCGGGGCGCGCGGTTCCCGACTGAGGTTGCAATTCGATGAAGACCCACCGCACATCGATGATCTCTCCATTCGCATCCAGGATGTGTTCATAGCGCAGCAGGTAACAGAACCCGAGCTTTCGCGCTTCCGACTCAGCCTCGTCGCGGGTATGAAAGGGACCGTACTCGGCGCGCAGCGACTCGGTGGAATCGCATGCCATCCAGAAAACTTCCTTGTCCATGCCGTCACACCCCCGAGTGGCAAAGCACCCTACGAGGGAGCAATTTGAGTACCGGGCAAGAAGAAGCCTGAAGATGGGTAGAGCCACGCAGACCCAAGCAGAAGCGCCAAGACATTCTTCTGAAAACAAGCTGCTTAACAAAGGCCGAGTCCCTGAGAAGAACCCAGATACCGTTTCTTGCGCACGCCCCGCATGTGCAATCCCTTGCCGTCTACAAGCACGGAAAGGCGCACATCAACACGCACATTGCGACGCAAGAGGTTCGCCCCTTACGCGCTTCGGTTGCGATAAAGCGAGCGATCAACCTGCCCAGTCATTACCTTGATGTCGAGTGGAGCGCCAACAAAAGTAGCCACTTCTTCCGCCACTGCCTGCGGTTCACGCAATACGCGGTGATAATGCACGCGCAGCACCTTCGTATTCGCCTTCACCGCCAACCACCGCTCCACCTCAATCAAGTGCCGCTGAAATAGGTCTCCCAAAGCATCAGACGCGTTCGCGCTCGCCTCGAATGTCCCACGCCGTTTCAGCATTTCCTCCTGCGACCTGAGTATCTCGGGCATCGGCCGCTGCATAAACACAATCTTGTATTCCGGGCCATCCGGCAGCCCTAACAGCAGTTGCGAAATGACCTTCACCACTTTCCCCTCGGCCTCGGCAATCAAAGCGGGCTCTTTCGGCAGCCGCTTGATGCGCTCCCATTCCAAATAACCGCGAGGATTGTCGGTATCGGCCCTGCGTTCACCGTCCGTCAGAACCTCCATGCCGCCAGCCGCCAGCATCTGCATCATCAGCGAAGTGCCCGACCGCGGCAGACCGGAAACTATTGTGATCATCGGCAAGGTTCCTTCAGATGACTCGGAATGACAAGACGGAGAATACCAGTTTTGTTGCCTGCTTCCTGCCCAGCAAGGCCCAATGTCGCGCAGAAATCCTCTTTTTCGCGGCGTTTAACAGGAGTAAAGTAAACTTGTGTTTTCTCCAGTCCACCCGCCGGAGTCGTGGGGGCAATGGCGATGGCTCAAACGGCGCTCTGTAGTCGCCGCCTCCGTCGCAATGCACCTGGCATTGCTCGCCGCAATCGCGTTCCACGGTTCACGCATCGTCACTCTCACCCCATCCTCGCTGGCATGGGGCAACGGACCGAAAAGTTACCAGATCACTTACTTTCCTCCGGGCACTGAAGATGAACGATTGCCAGACGCCAAGCTCACGTTCCCGCAGCACGTGCGGCCTGTTTCGCCCAAACAAGCCAAGCTAAACAAGCCTAAAATTCTCAAGCCTGCAATCGAACAACATCCTTTAGATTCAAGAGCCGAAGAAGGACCGATCAATGCCAAAGCAGGCTCTCCGCTCGGCCGCGTCGTTGATGGGCCCATTTTCGGGCACGATATGCACGTGGCTTATCCAACCGTCTATCCCGATCCTCCCGTGAATCGTGCCGAGCTTCCCACTGGCCTCACCGGCGACGTCGTCATCGAAGTTACTATCGATTCGCAAGGGAACGTTGTCGAAACAAAGATCGTGCAGGCGATCGGTCATGGCATCGACGAGAAAATCGAAGCCACTCTCCGCCGCTGGCATTACCAGCCTGCCACCCTCGACGGCGCGCCTGTCGCGTCGCATCACGACGTGCATTTTCACTTTCCCTCTTGATTGGCGCTCTCCACGAAAACATATTCCAGCGTCTCTACTCGAGGTTACCCACCTTCCAGCCCTTGCGAACCCATAGCCTCCGCGATGGGAAAATAACTGCCCTCCCGGTCACACACATTGCAACATAAGTGCTGCCAGGTTGTGCCAAATCGATGTCAACACAGCTTTTCCGGGTATCCCAGCTTTGGACTTCGCTTTGCATATCTCCTGAACAGTTAAAAATGTGTCTCCCCCTAGTAGATGTTTTCACACCCCGCGACAAATATATCCCCTAGGAAGTTAGTAACTATTACGAATTCTCGCTCTCGCAAAGGACCCTGAAGGAAGCTGAGCTCATAAGGAGCCTAGCTTTTAAGGAGTGAAGCCATGAAGTCAGCAATGTTCAAGCCCGCGTTCGCCTTCGCAACCATCGTCACATGCCTGGCCATTATTTCCTGTGGTGGAGGCGGTAGCGGCAGCCATACTAATCCGCCGCCCATTCCCGCACTCACGCTGACATGCCCCAGTGCTACGGCTCAGATGAGCGTCGCGTACAATTCCGCGCTCAATGCGTCGGGCGGAGAACCCTCCTACGACTACTCCATGGTAAGCGGCTCACTGCCTCCCGGATTGTCGTTCGCCAAGTCAGGCACGATTACCGGCACGCCGACCGCAACCGGCACTTATAGCTTCACGGCCCAGGTCGTCGACTCCCGAGACACGCCAGCCGGCACATCAACGACGAGTTGCAGCATCGCCGTTGCCACGGCCCCGGTCGAGTTGAAGCCTGTTTCACAATCGGCCCAGGTGAGCGTTTCTTATAACTCCTCGCTCGTCGCGAGTGGCGGAACGCCGCCTTATACATTTTCTATCGTCAATGGCACGCTACCCCCCGGCCTGTCGTTGAATGACTCAACCGGAGCCGTTTCCGGCATGCCAACCACCGCCGGCACTTACACCTTCACCGCCCAGGCCGTCGATTCCACTAACGCAAAGTCCGGCACCGCCACCGCTAACTCCACCATCATCGTGGCGCCGGCGCCGCTCGCCATTAGTTGCGGCGCAACATCCGGCCAGGTCGGCTCCGCTTACTCTTCGTCCGTGGCAGTAACCGGTGGCAGCACACCTTACGCCTACTCACTCGAAAGCAGTTCGCTGCCTCCCGGCTTAACACTAAGCTCTTCCACCGGAGCCATCACCGGCACGCCGACATCGCAAGGTACATTCAATCCCACCATCGAAGTCACCGATGCCGATAGCCGGACGACTGCCTCCAGCTGCGCCATCACGGTCACAACCTGCGGCACGTCTCTGACGACGATCAGCGACAAGGTCAACGAAGGCAACAGTGCTCAGGGCCAGATCGCATGGTTCAACAGCCATCTGACAAAACTCCAGGGCACAATTCCAAGCTCTGACTTCCAGATCTACATCTCAGGAGGCCAGATCACCTTCGGTACTTCGAACATTGCCGTACCTGATTCAGTCATCTCTTTCTCCTCCACGGCAACTTGCGCATCCACGGCATTCAACACCTCGGGCAATAACTGGGGGGTCACCGTTCCTCTCTCCTCCGCCCGGCAAGTAGACGAAATCTTTGCTGCTGGCGCCGCCTATGAAATACCGGCGGGCGTCTCGCAGAATACTGATGTCACCTGGTCCGCGAACGTTTCCGCTAGCCAGCCGGGCATACAGGCCACCTGGCAATTCGGTGCGTCCAATTGGTTGACCTCAGCCGATGGCGCCGCTTTCCCAACTCTGAGCACGTCACCCTTCAAGCCCGATTACAGCAGCATGATGGTCATGGCTGCTCACAACGCTCCAATTTGCTACGGCCAGAACGGCGACCACTCCGGCGCTCCTGAATTTTCCGGACGCCAGGACCTGCTCGCCGGCGGCGGTTCCAACTGGACCGGCGGTTGGAGTTCGACACCCCCTCCCGTTTATATGTGCAAACCGGGCGGACAAGTGGGCTCTTGCGCCGTGGCCTCCATCAATAAATCAGTCGAGTCTGGTAGCAGTTTCGCCGCAATCGGGTTGCAAGGCTCCAATATCCAACTGAGCGGCGGTTCGCAGCAGGTCAACGGAAATATGGGGATCGGCGTGAACGGCCAGTTCAATATGTCGGGCGGAGGGACCGCGAACTCTACGCTCTATGCCGACCCGAGCGCGCAGATTCAACTCACCGGCGGCAGCGCGCTCAAGGGAGGCGAAGTTGTCGAAACCATGTCTCCTGTCCAATCGGCTGCAATGAGTGTCTCGAATGCTGCGGCGGCCATGGCTCCCACGCAAACATTTACCAGCATCACTTCCACCACCACCATCACTGGGAACGGTGGACAAAATGTAATCAACATCACCGGCAATTTCCACTTGTCGGGAGGCAATACTCTCACGATTTCCGGCGGCGCAAAAGATTCGTTCATCATCAACGCTCCGGCTGGACTCCAACTCGATGGCGGCTCGAACATCGTGCTCTCCGGGCTCGCGCCAAACCAGGTGCTGTTCAACTTCCCCACCGGTTCGACCGGGCAGGTGCAGTTCAGCGGCAACTCAACCACCGCCGGAATCTATCTCGCCCCGTACCTGCAAATGCAGATCAGCGGCGGCGGTTATCACAACAGTGAATTTATCTCCGGCGGACAGCTCTCGCTCTCGGGAGGCCCGGCGGTGATCGCGCCGCAATGTACGTATTAGGGAGCACACATATTAAGAATCGGTTCCACCAGGAATCGAGAGAATGCGCGGTTGGAATCGAGATGTGAACTAACAAATTGAAACAACAGTTTTTTACGATCTCAGGTGGGGGCGGTCTGAAATATGGCCGCTCCCTTTTTTTGTTTCGACAATTTTGCTCTTCAGGATCTCGCGTGCATCGGCACTTTGCCTTCACGGCCCGCACAATTGATATTCGCTTTATATTCGCTTTGTGCTAAACTTCCCACCGGCTTCGCTGAGGAGGAATCTTGGCCAGAAGAAACCAGCGAGTAGATGCAAGGAGCTACCGCAAAGCCATTCTGCACTTGAAGAAAGCCGATCCCATCCTCGCGGCGATCATCGAGCGCATCGGCCCTTGTCGCATGGCATTTAGCGAGCCCACATTCCACAGCCTCGCCGAGGCCATTCTTTACCAGCAGTTGAATGGCAAGGCCGCCGTCAAAATTTTCGACCGCTTCGCCGCGGCGGCAGGCGATCCGCTGACGCCTTCCGGAATCCTCAAACTCACTGATGCGCAGATGCGCGAGGTCGGCTTGTCGCGCCAAAAAACTGCCTACCTTCGCGATCTCGCGGAGAAGACTCATGCGGGCTTGCTGGAATTTGAGCGCATGGCGGAAATGACGGAAGAGGATGTGATTGCCCACCTCACTCAGGTAAAAGGCATCGGCGTGTGGACGGCGCACATGTTCCTGATGTTCACGCTGCGCCGGCCTGACATACTGCCCGTCGGCGACTATGGCGTCCAGGCCGCCATCAAGAAGCACTACAAGAAACGCAAGTGGCCTAAAGCCAGGGGGATGGAAAAGATCGCAAAACCCTGGGCTCCTTATCGCTCCGTTGCCTGCTGGTATCTGTGGCGCAGCCTGGACATCAAAACGTTGTAGGAGGCGTTGTACCTGCCTGGCACCGGGCTGCGACATAAATATGTAACTAAGTGCTTATTCGCGTTTAGCTTAGGGGTAAACATTCGAAAAAGTGGAGTGCGGAGGCGATAGTTCTTCTGTGGTTGAGGGTTTGTTCCCTTTGTATTCGCCAAAAATATATTTTTTAACTTTCTGAAACCTGCGATGAATCCGCGAAAACTCCAAAAGTAAACTATTGATTTATGAGGACTTGCTGCGGAAGAAAGGGCAAGTGTCCTAACTTCAAATTTCCACCACGGAGGCACGGAGACACAGAGAAAACCCAACTGCTTGGCAAAACATTAACCTCTTTTGTTTTAAAAACTTAGCGTTTTTCCTCCGTGACTCAGTGACTCCGTGGGTGAGAACAGGGAAATCAGGACAACCACCGAAATAAGCGCCAGGCATCCATCGTCAAGTGGATTTGTGGTTAACAGCGTTTCGGTGGGAAATATAACTGATGAGTTAATGGTTGGCCGTCAGCCGTGAGCCATCGTCCGCTCGTAACTACTTTTAATACATGGAAATAACGGAATTCTGCTCTGGGCCTGCGGCGCGTTCGGATTGGGGCTGGATGCGGAAAAACCATGAAAGTCCGGCGTTTTTCTGGGTATGTCGGTCGTGATGGGTTGTGGGTTCACTGGCCCTTTATTAGGGTAAAGGGATCCCCGTTCGGCTTCGCTCAGGGCAGGCTATGGGGCACCTTCAGTTAGTTCTCTGTCAATCTTGAAACGGAGTTCGGGCTAATGCTCGGGGAATTGTCGGCCACCCGCCTGTTTAGCACCGAGTCATTCGAGCGCTTCATGATGTAGGAACAGGTGTCGGTATCGAGCATGTAGCGCGAGTTCCCTGTCCCCGCATTCCCTGGCTAATCCCACTCAAGCCAAAGGCGGGCTTGAATGGGGAACCATAGACTTGTTTACTCTGCCGACCGATTGGCTTGGCGTCCTAAGTTACTGGCCGGTGCCGGAGAGCGTCACCGATTGCGGGCTGTCGAGCGCGCTGTCGGTGAACTTCAGCGTCTGCGATACAAGCCCGGTGGCGCTGGGAGCAAATTGCACATAAACATCGCACTGCGCGCCTGAGGTCAATGCGGTGGGGCAGTTATTGCTCTGCACCAGAAATGGCGAGGCGAGTCCAGCGATGTTGGAGATGGTGACAGTTTTCCCTCCGGTATTCGACAACGTGATTTCTTGCGCGTTGCTGTAGGTACCGACGGTTACGTTGCCGAAATTAAATGAAGTAGGAGAGGCGGTCACCTTGCCCGCCCGGGGAATACCAGTTCCCGTAAGAGGCACCTCGAGCGGACTGCCCGTGCCAGTGAACGGGATATTCATCGTGGCCGTCGACAGACCGAGCTGGTGAGGCTTGAAGGTCACTCCGATGTAGCAAGAATGTTGGGGCTTGAGCGTGGCGGGCTCGCAGAATTGGTGAATGGTAAATGCATTGGCATCCCCGCCGGTGGCGGTGATTGTGGCGGCGCCGACAGTTAACTTGGAGGCGCTTATATTCTCCACCAAAATCAGCTTTGCATAGCTCTCCAGCGGCGCCAGATTGGGGAAGGCAAAGGAGGACGGGGATGCGGTGAGCGCGTCTGGCACACAAGCAGTGGCTCCCGGCGCAGTTGTCGTTTCTCCTGATGGGCACTGATCTTCGTTGGTCTGGCCGGGGTTGGGGACGTAGTAGCCGATACCAGCGAGGATGCAGGATGCCTGTCCCGTATTTGGCTGGTAGCTGCCAGCAGTGCATAGCATAGATCCTGTTGCGCCGCCGCCGGGGACATACGATCCCGCTGGCGAGGGGATGCATGAGGTCTGGCCCGTGTTCGGTTGATAGCTGCCCGCGGAGCATAGCGTCGCTGCCGTCGCGCCGGGACCTGCGACCGCCGATCCTGCGGGCGATGCAATGCACGAGGTCTGTCCGGTGTTCGGTTGATAGCTACCCGCGTTGCATTGCGTTGCTGCCGTTGCGCCGGGGCCGCTAACGTAGGAACCTGCGGGCGATGCGATACAGGCGGCTTGTCCCGTGTTCGGTTGGTAGCTGCCCGCGGAGCATAGCGTCGCTGCCGTCGCGCCGGGACCTGCGACCGCCGATCCTGCGGGCGATGCAATGCAGGATGTTTGTCCGGTGTTCGGTTGATAGCTACCCGCGTTGCATTGCGTTGCTGCCGTTGCGCCGGGGCCGCTAACGTAGGAACCTGCGGGCGATGCGATACAGGCGGTTTGTCCGGTGTTCGGTTGGTAGCTGCCTGCGGAGCACTGTGTGGCTGCCGTCGCGCCGGGGCCGCTAACGTAGGAACCCGCTGGCGATGCGATACAGGCGGTTTGTCCGCTATTCGGTTGATAGCTGCCTGCGGAGCATGGCGTGGCTGACGTCGCGCCGGGGCCGCTGACGTAGGAACCTGCGGGTGCGGGGGTGCAGGGCGTGTTGCCGGTACTTGAATAAGTTCCGGCGGCGCATGGGGCGACTCCTGTGCCGCTGAGGTTTACCGTCTGGGTGGCGGAAGTTGCGTTCAGCGCGTTGTCGGTGAGGGTAAGTGTGCCGGTGAGCGGACCGGTCGTCGCCGGTGCGAAATCAACGCCCACATTGCAGGCAGCGCCAACCGCCAGCGGAGACGAAGTGGAACACGTCGTTGTGCCCGAATCCACTACAAAGTTCGTGCTCGCCTCAAAGCTCGCAAACGCCAGCGGTTGATTGCCGATGTTTTGCACCATAACGGTCTGCGGACTGCTGGTGGTATCGACCGTTATCGAGCCGAAGCTCAGCGTCGGCGCCTGCGAGCGCTGCACCTCCTGCACCCGGCTGTTGTTCTGATCGGCGATGAACAGATCGCCCATGGCATCCAATCCAACGCCTTCGGGCGAACTCAGACCGCTGCCGAAGGGCAGCGAGCAAGCATTGTCGGTGCAACCGGCGGGGTATTCGATTCCGCCGGCGCAGGCATCGGTCACAAATATGTCTTCGGCGGCATCCACCTGGACTGCCGCGGGACAGCCGAGGCTGCCGAAGTTGCTCTGCTTGCCCACGGAAGGAACTTCCACCATATAGGAAAAGGACGGATCAGCAACGAAGACGTTCGCCAGTGGATCGACTGCCACCCCGAAGGGACCATCCAAGCCGCTGCCAACGGTCGTCAATCCGCCTACCACCCGCAATTCATCCAGTGGGTGGCCATTGTAATTGTCGGGAACGAAGAGATCACCGGCGCCGTCCAACGCGATGTGCGCCGGGGCACCGACACTCAATACGGTGCTTTCGCAACCGGTGTCAGTGCAGCCGCGGGGTACTAAATAGACGTGGCCGTTGCACAAGTCACTGGCATAGACATTGCCCGCTCCATCCACGGCCACGCCCTCTTCGCATCCGGTGTCAGGCCCGGAAATGTGCTGCCAGCAGGAACTGCTGGAACAACCTGCGGGAATCTTCAGTAGGAAGTCATTATTCTCGGCCAGGAACAGGTCGCCGGCCGCATCCGGCTCCGCGTCCTGGGGATAGCCGTTACCCTCCGACCAGACATTGCTTACCGGTCCGCCAGGAAACGCCAGTTGGGGCGCGGTGCCGTAGCCGCGAATCAAGGTTGTGACCAGCAGGTTGTTGGACGAATCGTAAAGCTGCACTGCGCCCTGACGCAACCCTGGAGCGAGCGGAGCGAACTGCACACTCACCGTACAAGTTGTCGGAGCAGTCTGCGCTCCAGTGCAGGTGGGAGAGCCGCTCAGGGTGAAGTCGAGATTGGGCGCTCCCTGCGTCACCACCGTCGGGGTCCCGGCCAGCACCACGCTGGAATTAATGTTGTAGGTAAGAGTAAGGGAGTTGTTCGAGCCCACGTTCACGTACCCGAAATTGGGCGCAACCAGCTCCACCTCTTCCACCCGGTGATTACCGTTGTCAACGATGTAGACGTCGCCCTTTCCATCCAATGCCACGCCGGTCGGCTCACTCAGTCCGCTGCCGACGGTGGTCTGGGCGCCATAATTCCCATTGCCAACATAAGGAATCTCCACCACCCGGCTGTTGTTGGTATCGGCGGCGAAGACATTCCCATTTGCATCCACTGCCACGCCTTCTGGCCCACCGATCGGTGGTCCGCCCAGCCCGCTGCCAATCGAGACCTGCGTGCCGTAGTTTCCGCTGCCCAGGTAGGGAAGCTCCATAATAGAAGTGGCGCCGAAATCGGCGACGAAGACATCGCCCGCGCCATCGAGCGCTACCCCAAAGGGGTCGGCGAGCCCGCTGAATGGCAAGGTAATCTGGGTGCCGTAATTTCCACCGCCCAGGTAAGGAAGCTCCGCCACCCGCTTATTGCCAGTATCGGCGATGAAGATATCGCCCGCTGCATCCAGTGCCACGCCATACGGATGACTCAGGGTGGCAGGCACCGTGGTCTGGCTGCCGTACGTCCCGTTGCCCAGGTAGGGCACCTCCACTACCCGGTTGTTCACCACATCGGCGACGAAAACGTCGCCGGCTGCATCCAGCGCGATCCCATTCGGATTATTCAGTCCGCTGGTCGGCACCGTCGTCTGAATTCCGCTGGGCGTAACCTTAACCACTTGGTATGAACCATGATCTACGATGAACACATTCCCAGCCCCATCCACCGCCGCGAAAGTGGGATTCTCCAATCCGCTAGCTGGCACGATAACCTGTAGGCCCACGAACGAGACGCCCTGCGCGTGTGCGGGAAGAGAAAGAGCGCCCAGGAGCAGGAGCGCGAACATAAGCACGAATATATTTGCGGGCTTATTCGCGGACTTATTCCGGAAAAATCCGCCGCCGCTGCTGAGGAAACGTTGCGACTTCGATGAAGAGTGAGACAAGTTGGCGAAAGAGGCAAGGCAGTGACGGAGCGCGGACAAAGTGGGCATGTTCACAAATTCTCCTCGTTCATGATGGCGTTCACGATGGCATCTACGATGGCATTTACGACGGCAAGTTTTGATCAGGGAAAGCAGAACCCAGCTCCCTCTTTGGGAGAGCGATGGGAACCTTAACAGGGCGCTGGGCGGGGCGTCAAGATGAATAGTTTTGCAGATGGGAGGGCGTGGCGCGGGGTAGTGGTAGAGGCGCGCGATGTCCCTCGCCCCTCGGCTGCGCCACCCCCAGCTGAAACTGGGGGTCTATAAAAAAACGCGAGGCTTCGAGATGGCGCCGGGAGAATGAAAGGCGGTTTTGGCCCTCGGGGCTTCGGGATTACGCTGAGCGTCAGAGATTGCACTAACTAAGAAGGTAAGAGTGATGAATGGATCGCTGACGACTGGACATTCGTGCAGAGGACTCCCTTCCGGGCTGCTGCTGGGTGTCGTTAGAGACAGGATGACAGCAAGGGCGGGTTGGTATAGGGCAGTTTGAAGCTTGATACTCCAAGCGTGGGAGAACGCGCTAGTGGTTCGGATTAGGGAGTACTGGTGCACCGGTACCGATTAGGGCATAGGGGTCCAAGCTCCCTCGGCTTCGCCCACTCGCTTTGCTCGGGGATTTCGGCGCGCGGCTCACACGCCGCGCAAACGCCTCAACTTCGACTGCGCAAGCAACTTCGCTTCGCGAAGTTCTTGCTGCGCTCAGGATGACATCGTCGATTCGAAATAGTTGGCAGAAATGCATAGATCCTTCGCTCCGCAAAAAGCGCGTCGCTCAGGATGACATCAAGGTTGGGCGCCGGACACGGAATCACTGCTTCGCCAGCGGCGACGGAGAAATCGGCAAATTCGGAAACGGACCCTGGTTCTTTACCAGCGATACGTCATCGAAGAGCAACGATGGAACCACGCAGGAAACCAGCGGCGCATCGCCAGCTCCGGTAATCCCCATCGAGAACATGGCACCGATACGTGGAATAAATTCGTCAGTGTAAACGGTCGATGTGTCGCCCGCAGCCACAATTTCCTTGAACGAAGCCGGCGTGATCTCCGAGACCTCGAGGCCGCCTATCAACTCTTCGTGCCCGTCCGGGGTAAGTTTGTAAACCTCGGCCAGCGAATCTCCGGTCTGGCTTCCCGGTTGGGCCATTCTCATGGCCATTTTCATGAATGAGGCCTTAGCGCCGCCGCCCACGCGGCGCACCACAATGGCATAGTCGAGACCGCGCTCCTTCGCACGCCGCAACAGCTCCTTGCGAAGCTCGCCGGCCGCCAGCGGTTTCTCCGCAGTCACAATCAGATTGCTGGGAACCGCGCCCCATCCATTCCGGCTGCCGGTGCTGTGGGGAATCTCTCGCACCGGATTGCGTGTGTCGAGCAGCGTCTTCAGAACGCCATGGTCGATCAGCTTGGTCTCGCGCGTCTTCACCGCATCATCGTCAATCTTGCTTGCGCCCAGCAGTTTCGTCCCCTTGTAGTCGGAAACCAGCGGATTATCGGAGACGCTCAAAAATTCCGGCAGGACGCGCCCTCCAATCTTGTCGACAAACGATCCGCCTCCAAACTGCGACATAAACTGGTTGAAGAACATCTCGAAGCGCGGGTCGTCGCCAACCGGTGTACGCACCGCCATCAGGCCAGTCGCAAACTCCTGCGCAAACACTTCACCCGCGGCCTGACCCTCAAAAAGCACCGGGCCGTTGTAGCGCTCGATCGATGGCGCGGAGCGCAACTGCAATACCCGTTCCCCCATCTCGCGTGTGCGCGCTATCAAAACATCCTTTACCGGAAGGTCGCTCAGCTTGCGGCCATACAGTTGCAGGGAATCGGAAATCGGCAATCCGTCTGACCCTTGTGTTTGCGCGTTGATCTGCAGCCGGAACGCCAGCCGCGAACGCGTGAAACTCGATCCCTCGCTGTTGAGGTAACGCGTGTAATTATTGCGGTAATCGAGTTCGACGGAAGAGTTGTAGATTCCAGGCATTTTCAAGAAAATCGCCGAGAGGTCCCGAACCAACGCCTTCAACTCATCGGCATCTACGTTCGCCGTATCCGGTGGCTCGGTCTCCTCGGCGACCGCCTCTTTGCTGAAATCCGGAATGTCATTGTTGTGCTGGCGACTTTCAAGAGCAGCTCGCTTGGCCGAAATATCCTCCAGCGCCTTCTTGTATTGTTTGTCGGTAGCCAACCAAAAATCGCGGCGAATCTGCTGGTAATTGTCGTCCAGGGGAGCCTGCCTGAGACTGCTGAACAGGCCCGCCCCGCCCCCGCCCAGGCTGCGCAGGGAAACGAAGTTACTGTTGTCGAGGGCATAGTCGCCCACCCGCACTTCGACGCCGACCATCCGCGCCCGCGAAGGCTGGTCCTCGGTCAAACTCCCGAGCATGGCCGAGATGGCGGTCTGGTTGATTTCGTCCATGCGATACGCAAGGAAATAGGGTTTGTCCATCTTCTGTAGTTGCAATTCGGCGAGCGAGCGCGCCAGTTCGTCCTTCATGGCCCGCATGGGGATGTCTTCCTGCGCCTGCGCCAGCGTCCCCAGTACCAGCACGCACAACGCGAACGATATTCCAAGCCGCATTTTTTCCTTCACTAGTAACTCCCCTTTTCGCCGGTGTTCGCCCGTTGCATTATTTCGATTTCATCGCCGGAGGCGGCTCAAGAATCGGAGTGCGCTCCTGTGACTTTTCCTTGCGCTGCACCTCGATTTGCGTGACCAGCAAACCCGGTGACGACGCCGATACCGGAACCCATCCTGACTCGGCGCCGCATAATCCATTAAAAACGGCCACTTGATCATCGGTCGCGCTGATCTTGCTGAACGCAATCAGCGGCGTGCCAATCAAGTCCACGCCGCGCACCAGTTCCTCCCGGCCATCGGGATACACGCGATACACAACCGTCGGCCTCACGTTGAAGGCATTCGGCAGCACGCGCTGCGTAAACGCGAAGCCTCCTTCAATGTCATCGAAGAAAAGTCCATAGGGTTTGTCTGCGGCTTTGATCTGCTCAATCAGAAGTTTCTTCAGTTCGCCGCGCGAAACCTGCTTCGAGGACTCGACCACCAGATTCGATTGCCGCGCCACAACCTTGTATCCCTGCTGCCGCCGCCCGTGGCCGTTTGAGTGGTCAAAGCCTTCGATCGGGGCGCGCGACATGAGAAACTTTTTCAGGATTCCTTTATCCACCACGGTCACTCGTTGCGCTTTTACGCCTTCGTCATCGTAGGGGTAATAACCGACCAGTTCAGTTCCCGCGTAGCTCTTGAGGTTGGGATCGGAATACACGCTCATGAAATCGGGGAGCACGGCCTGGTTGATTTTCTTCTTGAAGGTCTGGGCCTCGTCTTCGTTTTTCTGGCGCTGCCCCTCGACGCGATGGCCGAAAATTTCGTGAAAAAACACAGCGCTCGCGCGCCCCGGGAGAATGGCAGGCCCCGTGTAAGGCTCCGCCAGCGGCGCTTTCACCAGCGCCAGCAGGGTCGTCACCATGCCATTCACATCTTTAAGTATGGCCTCGTCGCTCGGTAAACCTTCCGGGCGGAATGACATGTAAGTTTTGGTGAAGGGGCAGTTCCATTCCATCGTCGGCCTTGGCGGTCGCGGAAATAATGATGCGATAGAAAGGCGAGGAGATCCGTATGCGGCTGCCGTCGCTGTTAACGTAGCGGCGGGTTTCAAGTTCTGCGATGACTTCGGCTCCGCTTTCGATGATCTCCTTGTGGCCGGCAAAGGGTGCTGTGAACGTGCGTGCCCTCTGCTCCCACATCGCGTTATCGAAGGAAAACGGCGCGATCGGTTCCGAATAGGTTTCTGTCCCCTCCCGGGAAAAGTCGGCAGAACGGTCTTCGGCGTCGACTTTCACCTGCACGTTGGCCTTAACCCGCTGCAGACGCTCCGCCGCGCTGCGGTACTTTCGCTCCGTCTCATGCCAGAGCGCAACTCGCAACGCGTCGGTGCCGTCATCGAGTGGAATCTTCTGCCGTTCGAACTGTTCGCTTGCGTCTCCACCTTGGCGAATAGGGTGCGTGTTGTCGAGCGAGTAATCACCCACGCGTAAGTCTAAATCGAGATACCGGGTCTTTTGCTCGCTGCTATTGACCAGTGCGCCAAATGATGTGCTCACCTGCATCGAACGATTGTCGGTCAGCTGATACGACATGAAGTAGGGTGGCGTGGGCGTCTTCTTGAGGTTGGCAAATGACCTCTCCAACTCCTGCTGCATGGTCGCCAACACAGGGTCAGAAGACGGTTGTTGCGCAAACGAACCCAGCGCAATACAGGACATGAGGGCAAGACCGCAGAATCGATAAACGCGCTTCACAGGGATTCTCTTAATTCCTTCTTACGGATTTTCATACTATCTCGTATCAAAGTTCGGTAATTTTTGCCGCTAACTTTGCGGCTAGTCTAATAGTTTGCGGCCGCAAAAGGAAAGGACGCAGTTAATTCGTACGGTTATTCCCCCAAGAAAAAACCCTCCCAGCGAACGAGAGGGTTTGGGGCTGGTTTGGAGAACGAATTTAAACGGCGCGCACTACTCTCGCAGCACTGACCGCTTAGAGCGTGTTTCACAAATGGCTTCCGCGGATCTGGCCGTCGCTCCCTCAGCGGCTGAACAGTTTGCTGAAAAACTCGCCAGCCGCGAAACAAACGATCACCAGGGCTGAAGCCCACACTGATTCGAGACGGCTTACGCGGCCCTGAAGGGCCGCTCTTCCACGGTAGTGCGAGCATTTTGGAGTTTTTCAGCAAACTGTGAAGCCGCCTCGAGGCCGGTTGTCGCAGCGGTAAACCGCTCCACCCCATCGGGCCAAAACCGGGCCCTCTGGGGACCCCGGCGCTGCGCCACCCAAAATCAGGTGCAACATCAATCAAGTGCAACATCGAGTTTTCCCGCAGCCTGTGAAGCCGTTGCCCTTTCAAACCAAATTCAGAACTGACCCACTGCCCGAGGGCGGCGGAAGGCAGAAGTCTTTTCGACTCGCGCCTCCCAAGAAAAAACCCTCTCAGCGAACGAGAGGGTTTGCGAGCCGGTTTGGTATTTGAGAGTTCTTTTTCCAGTCAGAACTCCTTGTCAGAACTCCTTGTCAGAACTCCTTGTCAGAACTCCTTGTCAGAGCTCTTTCTAGTCGGAACTCTCGGCAAGGTACGCAGACTTACAGCCGTCGAAGCTGTTGTCTCCGGAATATACCGCCCTTACATCCTGCTTGTTGGGTGGCGCTTGCAACACATAGGTAAAGTCGGCGACGCCACTTATGAGCGGCACGGTGCCGAGAGTTTGCAGGGAGTTGGCATCGAGTTGGAAGCTGACTGTACCAGTCGGCGAGTCCACCTCTCCCTTACCGGCTTTGACATACGCGGTGAAGTGGATCTCCTGTCCGGGAGAGAAGGTTGAGGACGATGAGTAGAGGCTGCAAGTGGAAGCGGCCTTGATCACCGTCAGGGTGAAGTTTTGCGTGGCATTCGGCAGAGCACCGTTGCTGGCGGTGATGACGATATGGTAGACGCCGGCCGTGCCCGGAGCGGGCGTCCCGCTAAGCAAACCCGCCGAACTGAGAGTGACTCCGGTTGGCAGGGCGCCGGACTCGCTGAAAGTAGGAGTCGGGAACCCGGTAGCGGTGACGTGGAACGTACCGAGTTTACCGATAGTGAATGTGGTGTGGTTGACGCTGGTGATGGTTGGTGCGAGATCTACCATCAGGGTAAATGCTTGTGTCCCATTGGGAGGTATGCCATTGCTGGCAACGATGGTGAAGTTGTAAATCCCCTGCGTGCCAACTGCGGGCGTACCGCTGAGCAAGCCGGACGAACTGAGAGTGACGCCGTTTGGCAGAGGACCGGTGGTGCTGAACGTGATTGATGTTGGGAAGCCCGTGGCCGTCACCTGGAACGACCCGTGGAGGCCCACCTGGAATGTTGTGCTGTTGGCGCTGGTGATGATCGGCGCCTGATCGACGGTCAACGTGAAAGTCTGCGTCGCATCCGGCGAAATGCCATTCGTCGCAACAATGGTAAAGACATAGATGCCGCCGCTGCCGGCAGCCGGAGTGCCACTTAGCAATCCAGAAGAGCTGAAGGTGACACCCGTCGGCAAGGAGCCGATTTCATACAACGTTGGCGGTGGGTAGCCTGTAGTCGTCACCTGGAAGCTGCCAAATGAGCCCACAGTAAATGTAGTGTGGTTCGCGCTGGTGATGGCGGGGGCCTGATCTACGGTTAAGGTAAACAACTGTGTCGCATTGGGCGACACGCCATTGCTCGCCGTGATGGTGAAGGTGTAGACGCCTCCGCTGCCCGCCACGGGAGTGCCGCTGAGCACGCCGGACGAGCTGAGTGTGACTCCACCCGGCAGAGTGCCGCTTTCGCTGAACGTCATCGCGGCCGGATAACCCGTGGCTGTCACCTGGAACGTCCCAAAGCTGCCGACAGTGAACGTGGTGCTGTTCGCGCTGGTGATGGTCGGCGGCGTATTGACTCCCACCAGGCCAAGGATGGTGTCTTCGCCATTCGGACTTCCCCAGCCGGTCACCAGGTCGTAGCCGGTGACGGCGTTATACGACACGCCCTTGCCATTGTTGTTATTCCCGCTGGTGATGTCGTGGAAGTCAAAGTCGTAGTCGGGACCTTGACCGAGTGTGTAGACCTGCGGGTTGATGAAACCGACTGGTCCCACGCCGTCGTTGGCGGCTTGCTGATTGACCAGCGCGAGAAAACCGGCCCAGCGCGGAGCAGCAAAGCTGGTTCCACCCCAACCTCCGGCGCAAGCGCCGTCGTAACAGGTCCAATTATCGAAGTTGGCTTCAGCCGCGATGTCGGGAATGTTGCGCAGTGTGGTTGAAGCGTCGTTCTGCGCATTGGATATTCCCGCTTGCCAGCTGGGGATTGTGAAACCCGAATCAGCGTAGCCGCCGCCGCTGCTCGACCACGCCGTTTCTGATACCCAGGACCCGAGCGGGCCGCTGGTCGCCAAGTCGGTTCCACCGACATCAATGACGTTCGCGTCTTCCTCCGGCCAGGCGGCGCCACCGATTGGATAGGCTGCACCGTCTCCCGAGGCAATCAGGTAGCTCTGTCCCTGCATCTGCATTGTCTTCAAAATGGGGTCCAATGTACCGGGATCGACCGGACTCCAGGTCCAGGAAACGGTCAGTTCCTGACAGACCTGCGGGGTTTTGGAACCGAGACAATTGAACGACGCCATCGAGTTCATGATGTCGGCGTCAACGCTGCCGATAAATACATCGACGGAATGCAAACCAGGTGCGATGCCAATCGGCTGCACGATGTCGAGAACTTCTTCTGTATCGGTGCAACCGGAACAGGGAAGGCCGTCCATGCCGTCGAGGAGAATGTTGACGACGGGTACGGAATAACTTGCGCCATCAAAGCTGGCGTAGACATCGGCCAGGTCGTAGCCTCCGTACTCGAATACTCCAACGCTCTGACCGGAACCGTTTAGCGGGCCGAAGCCGTAATAGGCCGCGCGCATGTCCGGAGCAAGGTATTCACCCCCGGGGCCCGAACCGTAGAGGGGCGAAACCTCCAGGCCTGCGGGCCGATGCTTTACCAGCGGCTGCGGCAACGAATAGTTGTCCATGCCGTGGATGTGTACTACCGGGACGTTCAGATTGAGGGTAGGCTCGCGATCCGGTGAATAGAAGGTGCGCTTTTCCGTCGGATGCTGATAGACCGTCATCACAACATGGAGAGCCTTATTGATTTGAGCGACCGTACCGTTAATGTCGACGATCACCCGATTGGGGTAGGTCTTGGTCACCTTGAACCCGTTGGCTTTGGCAAAATCAATTACGGCCTGGTGGTCTTCCAGTGTGGGACCGAATCGATCAGTGAACTGGGCAACAGTCAGGTACTTGCGATAGTAGGGGCTTGTGGGGTCATAGATTCGTTCCCGCAAGCTGTCCATTTCGTCCTCATTGCGAAGGGGCAACTGGATCGCGAGGTTCATGCGCTGCGTCAGCGGAAGAACGCCGACCGGCAGCGCTTCTCTGTTGGTAATTGCGGGGCGAACGTGATTGTGCAAAACCTGAAGCGTTGGCTGGGCGTGCATGCTGCCAGCCAACAACAGGACTGCGCAGCACAACACAGGGGAGTGAGAGAAAAGACGCCTATCGTTTTTCATAAACGTGTCTCCTGGCGTTGAATTTTCGGAGTCGATCGCGTGGGGAAGCGTACCCCACCCCTGGGTAGGCAAATACATTTACTACGCGCGTAATAAAGCGTCAATTACCCATTGGAATAAGTCAGCGCCGTTTTCAGGGTCATGGCAGGGACGATGGCCCGAGCCGGTAGCGTCCTGATTTTCTTTTCACCAGGGAGTCACGGAGTCACGAAGAAAACGCCGAACCTGCAAAAAACGCCAGCGGTGGGTTTGGCCAAACTGTTGAGTTCTCTGTGCCTCAGAGAGTGCGCATACTTTTTTGTGCCGACAAGTGAGCGCCCGTCAGGAGCAGCAATCCGCTGAGAAACGCCCAGAACATCAGGCTGACGGAGATGGCGAAGGGCCCGTAGATTTCTCCGAAATTGAGCAGCGGCAGGGCGAAGATGTAGATGTACTTAAGCGCTTCGGAGAGCAGTCCCGTGATGACCGCTGCTGGCAATACGCCGCTTGCCGGGACTTTGCCATTTGGCAGCAGCCAATAGATGAGAAAGAAAATTGCGATGCTGGCGGCAATGGAAAAAATCTTCATGGTGATAAAGCCCACCAGTTGTACGGACCATGCGCCGTAGCCATGGAGTATGGTCTGGACGAGCGCGACATTGCCGGCCGTCAGACCGACCGAAATCAGCGCCAGTGATCCGCAGGCAAAGGCCAGAGCGAGCGCGATGAGTTGATTGCCGAGGTAGGAGCGGTTGTTGGGGAAACCCCAGACGCGGTTCAGCGCAACTTCAAGCGGCATGAAAATGCCGGTCGAACTGATGAGCAGCATCACCAGCGAAAACACCTGCGCTCGATGATGCGAGGCGACGAGCGCATTCAGATTGCGAATGACGAATTCCTGGCCGGTTGGGAGGTAGTCGCGCAGCAGATTTTCGACGACGCCGTACATGACTTGCGAATGGATGACCTTGCGGATCAACGTCATCAGCAATAACAGGAATGGAAAAAACGAGAGGATGGCATTGGCCGCCACAGAAAACGCGAATGTATGTACGTCGGTGCGAAGCAGATAGCGCAAGGTGGATTCCACCGATCCCTGGCGAAGAGCGGGGCGATACTCAGTGGCGCCCTTGTTGTCCGCGATCACAATGGGAGTAATGGATGACACGATTTACTCAAATCTTATCAAACGGTGGCAGCGGCGCAATTTCATTCCTAACCTACCGGGCCCACCGGATGGCGTCATCCTGTCTATAAAACTGCTGCCCTGTTTGCTGATCCCGCCCAGTCGCCGCCGCTCGCCACTGGAATCTTCCGCCGGATTCAATCCCAGATAGCTCACCAGTTCGCGGCTGCGATGGAAGCGTTCGATGGATCAAGCAAGCCGTTTTTGCGAAGCGAGGGATCTGGGCGAGCCGCGCGATCGGGGTCCCCAGCGCGCCTGGTCTTGGCGTGATGGGGTGGGCGATGCGGCGCGCCTTTGCGACGCAATAATCGCGCGTGTGGCTCGCTTCCTTTTTCAAGTTGAGCCACTACCCGGTGATCCCCATCCTTGGCAGCCCGCAGCCCGAATGTTATCTTCGCCTATGGGTATAGCCTGATGGATCGCGCTCTAAGCCGAAGTGGTCTCATTCTCGCCGCCGGAGAATCTTCGCGCATGGGCCGCGATAAAGCCCTTCTGCCTTGGCCGCCGAGCGCCGGCGCCAGCGCCGCCGCGGGCACATTTCTTTCCGCTGCTATCGACCTCTTGGCCCCTTACGTCGATGTCGTCTTAGTCGTCGCCGGCAAGAATGAGCGCGATCTCGCGCCCATCGTCTACGCTAGCGGCGCATCGCTGGTCGTAAATCCCGAGCCCGAACGCGGCCAGTTCTCTTCCCTCCAGGCTGGATTGCAGGAAGTTCTCAACCGCGGCCGCGATGCCGCGCTCATCACGCTCGTCGACCGCCCGCCGGTGCAGCGCTCGACCATCGCAAAGCTTGAAGAAGCATTCGACCGCGCCGTTCCGCAATCGCAGTGGGCCGCCGTTCCCGAGTACCAGGGCCAGCACGGGCATCCGTTCCTCGCAGGACGCGAACTCATCGAAGCTTTCCTGAAGGCGCCTTCATCGTCCAGCGCGCGGGAAGTTATGCACGCTCACCAGGACAAAATCATCTACGTCGCCGTCGACGATCCTCTCGTCATCGCAAACGTCGACACCCCCGAGCAATACGCGGCGTTGCCCTAAGATGTGCTGAACGAAAACGCGCGGGCACCGAGTACCGTTGATTTTCTTGCCGCGACTTTGAGTGTAATCGCCTGCTTACAACAGCTACCCAGCCCTACGCCAGAACGTGCTCCGGACAGTAGCTACAGCCCCGAAATATCGCCGTGCCTTCGGCCCCATACGAAGGGTTGATTTCCAGCCCGTAAAGACTCTGCTCTTGCGCTTTGCCGAGCAGTTGCCGCGCCATTTCGATTTCGCCACTTTTCAAGTCGTAAGCCTGTTCGATGTCTTGCACGGTCAGTTTGTCTGGCGCGATGAGGACAAGGTCGAAGATGATATTTCCAGCCCTGAGAGCGCGGATGTTTAGAGCCTCAACGTCGGTCAAGATAATTGTGGAACGTTCTCCCGCCACTGTGCGAACGAAGAAACGAGCGCATTTGTCTGCTGAAAGCCACACACCATCAAAGAAACCGTCGTGCAGATTAGGAAGAGTCGTCATGCCCGTATTCTCTTACACGAAACTGCCAACTGGCGAAATATCTCCATAGCACTCGTAACCTCGCTCTAGGGAGACTCTGAATAAGTTCTCCGATATCCACGGGTGTTGAGGATAGAGTGGGTAGCGGAGGACAAATAGAAGATGAAACAGCAGACCTTGGCAATGGCGAACGGGTTTGAGCGCTACACAAAGAAGACGCGACGCGCCCTGTTTCTGGAGGAGATGGAGCAAGTAGTGCCGTGGGCGGAGTTGTGTGGGCTGATCGAGCCGGTGTATGCCAAGGCGGGGAACGGGCGGCCGCCGGTGGGGGCAGAGAGGATGCTGCGGATTTACTTTTTGCAGCAGTGGTTCAATCTGTCCGACCCCGGGGTGGAAGAAGCACTGTACGATTCGGCGGGGATGCGGCAGTTTGTGGGCATCGATCTGGGGCGGGAACCGGTGCCGGATGAAACCACGGTGTGCAAGTTCCGCCATCTGCTGGAGGAGCACGAGTTGGGGGAGCGGCTGTTTGAGCGGGTCGGGGAACACTTGCAGGCAAAGGGACTGCGCCTGAGTACCGGGACCATCGTGGATGCGACGATCATCAACGCTCCGAGTTCGACCAAGAACGCGCGGCAGGAGCGGGATCCGGAGATGCACCAGACGCGCAAGGGCAAGCAGTGGTACTTCGGGATGAAGGCGCACGTGGGAGTGGACAGCCAGACGAAGCTGATTCATTCCGTGGTGGCGACGGCGGCCAACGCAGCCGATTCCACGATGCTGCCCCACTTGCTGCACGGCGCGGAGACGCGGGTATGGGGCGATCAAGCCTATCGCGGGCAAAGCGAGGTGCTGCGGGAATACGCGCCACACGCCCAGGACTTTACTCACCAGCGTTATCGCTACAAAGATCGCATCGACGAGGTGGAACGGGAGAAGAACCGGACCAAATCCAGAGTGCGGTCGAAGGTCGAACATGTGTTTGCCGTGCTCAAACTCAAGTTCGGGTTCGTGAAGGTGCGCTATCGCGGACTGGACAAGAATGCGAACCGCCTGTTTGTGAGTTGCGCGCTGGTGAATCTGTTTCTGGTGCGCAAGCGACTGTTATGCGCAACGACGGCGTAGTGCTTCACGAAGCTGCCGAGCCGCCCTCACGGGGGCAAAAGCAAACGGCATCCCTCGTGGGGAGACCAATCCACCGGTTACCCCAGGCTCTCTGCCCTTCGCTCGGCTGTGAAGATTACTTGTTCAGAGATTCCCTAGGTCATGATGTGATTATCGTGTTCACCAGTAACTACTTATCTCTCAGAGACCTGGCCTGATCGATTGCAAAAGCTTCCCAAAACAGCAGCTAACTGGTTGAACAATATACTTTACTCTAACTCCTTATTCCTCAAAGACCTGGCGTTGACGACACCCCTAAGTCTTAGACTTCAAAAGACCGGTATCGGAGGGGTCCCTTCGCTTACACTACTTCTTCCGCCCGAGGTTCATTCATTCGAGGTTCATTTATTAATGATCACCACCTTCACGCCTGAGCAAACTGCATTCATCTCCACTGTTCTTCAACACAAGCCGCGCATCGCCACCTTCGATTGCGATGGCACGCTCTGGTCTGGTGACGCCGGCGAAGGATTCTTCTCCTGGGAACTTGGTCAAGGACTCGTTTCCGCCGAGATCGCACGTTGGGCGCGTCCGCGCTACGCCGACTATCGCGCCGGAAAAGTAGCCGAAGACGTCATGTGCGGGGAAATGGTCACCATGCACCACGGATTGCGCGAGGAAGTCGTGCAGCACGCCGCAGACACCTATTTCGCCCTCGCCGTCGAAGCCAATATCTTTCCCGAGATGCGCGCCCTCATCGACCAACTGCACGCGCAAGCCTGCGACGTCTGGGCCGTCTCGTCCTCAAACCAGTGGATCATTCGCTCCGCCATGCGCACTTTCGGCATTCCTGCTAACCGCATTCTCGCCGCTGAAGCCGTCGTTGAGAACGGAATCGTCACCGACCGATTAGTCAGGGTTCCAAGCGGTCCCGGCAAGGTGGAAGCGATTCGCTCGGCCATCAACAGCGCTCCCGATTGCGCTTTCGGCAACGCCATCTGGGATCGGGAAATGCTTGGCCTCGCGCGTCACGCCTTCGCCATCAACCCCAACCCGAATCTGCGGGAAGTCGCCCTCGCAAATGGATGGACGATTTACCAGCCAAACCTGAACACTCAGGGCCGCTGACCGGCATATCCGCGGTCTGTTGCCTTCCGCAGCAATTCTCTTAGCGCGTCGATCGCCAGATGACTCGCATGGCCCGACGCTTCCGGCAATCCGCCCACTTCTTCAACGACCTGTTCCCGTGTGATCTTGCGCGCCTCATCAAGGGTCTTGCCTTTCGCCAGTTCCGTAATCGCCGATCCGCAAGCCATCGCGGGCACGCATCCCTTGGCCCGGAAGCAAATGTCGACAATGCGCTTTTCATGGACGCGCACCGTCAGCTCCAACATGTCTCCGCAGGCAGGATTCTCCACGCGTGCCCTCGCCTTGACGCGTTCAACGGCCCTTGTGTTCCTCGGATTCTGGAAGTGGTCCAGCAATTTGGCGGAGTACATAACCTCATTCTAATGGCCCGCTCTGGGTCCTTTGCTGCTCCCCGTTTCCAGCCCCGGATACAAACGAAGAAGAGACAAACGAAGAAGAGACGAACGTAGAATAAGAACGTGACCGGTTCATACTCGCCCCAGCGGATCGCATGCCTTCAGCCTAGCGCCACCGTCATCCTCGCCAGCATCGGCGCGCTTGACCGCGTGGTCGCTTGCACCAAGTATTGCGCGGACGTCGTGCCCGAACTCAGCGACAACCAGCTCAATCCCAGCCAGACCAACCTCAGCGAGACCAAACTGAGTCAGCCCAGCCCAACCGTCATCGCCGACTCCTGGAACGCAAGTGCCGCAGAGATCCTGCGCTCCAAGCCCGATCTCGTGATTGCCGCCGTTCCTTACCAGGAAAAGTCCGTTGCCGAAATCCTCAAGGCTGGCGTCCGCTTCCTCGGCCTCGCGCCCCGCTCCCTCGCCGATATCTACGCCGATATCGCGGTCATTGCCAACCTCGTCAATGCCAGCGAGCGCGGAGAGGAAGTCATCTCCCACATGCAATCGGAGATCGCCAACATTCGGCACGCCACCGCCAACCTGCCTCGCAAGCGCGTTTTCTGCGAGGAATGGGGCAAGCCAATCATCACCTCGCAGCCTTGGGTGCAGGAACTGGTGGAAACAGCAGGCGGCCATTTCCTCGGCAAGCCCGGTTCGCAAATTACGTCCGAAGAAGTCGCAGCAGCCGACCCCGAGGTCATCATCGCGGCGTGGTGCGGCGCTGGCGACCGCGTGCCCCTTGAGAAGATCGTGCGCGATCGAGGCTGGCTCTCAACCACCGCCGCCAAAACATCCCACGTTTATTGCATCTCGGACGAGCTACTCAACACGCCCGCTCCAACTCTCATGGACGGCCTGCATGCGCTGGCAACCGCTATTCACCCGGACGCCTTCCCGCTTTCCAATTCGGGTCAGAAGCGACTCCGCCGCATCCGGGAAACGGCTACTGCGAGCGTAGTTTCCGCATAACTTTGATATAGGATAGGCATCATGCCCGCCTCCCAGCCGGACAAGTTCCCGGATAAGATCAATGAGGTGCGAAGAGATCTTGACCGCCTGAACCTCGAAGCCCGCTCCGCCGATCGACTGATGGAGGCCGTCACGCGCCTGCTGCACGAAAAGATGCTGAAGTACAACTGGGTCGGCTTCTACATGCTGGAGCCCGGGGCCACGCCCCCGGTCCTGGTTCTTGGTCACTATCAGGGCGCTATGACGCCGCACACGCGGATTGCGCTCCACCAGGGCATTTGCGGCGCGGCCGCCTCTACCGGCAAGACCGTCGTGGTCGACGACGTCTCCAAGGATCCCCGCTATCTGGCCTGCTCGCTCGAAACCAAGTCAGAGATTGTCGTCCCCATCTTTGTCCGAGGCGCAGTTGCAGGCGAACTCGATATTGACAGTCACTTCCCCGCCGCTTTCGGCACCGAAGATCGCAATCTGGTGGAACACTGCGCGCAAGCGGTCGGCACGCGGCTGGAGCGCGAACCTATCGCGCCGCGCTGATATTGAAGTTTGAAACACAGAGATTTGAGAAACAGAGGTCCGAAACACAGGGGTTTGAAACGAGGGGGTTTGAAACGATGGAACGCCGATGAAGCGGGTCGTTGCAGCTCTTATTGTGGACGGTGCCCGGATTCTGGCCTGTCAGCGCACTCGCCATCAGGTCATGCCTCTAAAGTGGGAGTTCCCCGGGGGCAAGATCGAAGATGGCGAACAGCCCCGCGATGCCTTGCGCCGCGAACTTGAAGAAGAACTCGGGATTGAGGCCACTATCGGCAACGAGGTCGCCCGCATCCATCATGAATATCCCGGCGGCGGCTCGGTCGAACTCCGCTTCTTCGAAGTCCACCAGTATCAGGGAGAGATTGAGAACCGCATCTTTCGCGAGATTCGCTGGGTTGAACGACAGGAGCTTCTAGCTCTCGACTTCCTGGAAGCCGATCGAACGTTAGTGGAAGACCTCGCCGCCGGCAAAATCATTTAGCATCTCGCGCCCAGGGACCCGCTGAAAATCCTTTTCAGCAAGCTTTCTCAGCCTCCGCCCCCGCGCAACTGCCCGTAGACATACACAACCGTCAGTCCGATCATGATCGCTGTTGTCGCCCAGGCGATGATATTGAACAGGTGCGAGTTGACGTACTCATCCATCAACTCCTTCTTGTTGATCAACAGCAACATAAAAATCATGACGAAGGGCAGGACTGCACCATTCACGACCTGCGAAAACACCGCGATCTTAATGAGCGGAAGGCCGGGGATCATTACGACGGCCGCGCCTGCTGCAATCAGGATGGTATAGAGCCAGTAAAATGCCGGGGCTTCCGAAAACTTGCGCTCCACTCCTGATTCAAATCCCAATCCTTCGCATACTGTGTAGGCCGTGGATAGCGGCAAGATTGACGCCGCGAACAGCGACGCATTGAAAAGTCCCAGCGCAAACAAAATGTATGCCAGGTCTTTGGCAAAGGGCCGCAAAGCCTGTGCCGCGTCGGCGGCATCCCGAATGTTGCGGATGCCATGCGCATAAAGAGTCGCTGCGCACGCCACAATGATGAACCACGCGACCACGTCGGTGAAAATGCAGCCGACGATTACATCGAGTCGCGACGTCTTGTATTGCCGCCGCGTTATTCCCTTCTCCACGATTGACGATTGCAGATAGAACTGCATCCAGGGCGCGATCGTAGTCCCAACAACGCCAATGACCATATAAATGTAGGGCTGATTCCACTCCGCGAGCGTCGGGGGTTTAAACGTCGCGACCAGCGATGTGCCCCACGCGGGCTTGGCCAACAGGCCGGCGACTATGTAGGTCACATAGAAAAACGATGCCGCCAGAAACACTTTCTCCACGCTCTTGTACTGACCTTTTACCGCAATCAGCCATACAATCACCGCGCAGATGGGCACCGCAATATACTTCGGAACCCCGAACAGCCCCATGCTGCCGGCAATGCCGATAAACTCTCCCACCACGTTTCCAAAATTTGTGATCAGGATTCCAAGCATCATCAGAAACGTGATGCGGATCCCATATTCTTCGCGGATTAAATCACTGAGGCCTTTGCCGGTCACCGCGCCCATGCGCGCGCACATTTCCTGCACCACAATCAGGGCAATCGTGGTTGGGATCATCGTCCACAGCAGCAGATATCCAAATTGCGCGCCGGCCTGCGAATAGGTCAGGATGCCGTTGGCATCGTTGTCCACATTCGCGGTAATGAAGCCAGGTCCTACGACGGCAAAAAACAGCAGGATCTGGATCTTCCAGCGTTTCAGAAATCTTATGCGCGCCATTCACAATTCCAATCGTCCCATCGACCGATCAGGATAAATGCAATCTGCGTTTCTTGACAGGGAGAAAGGCCGATCAGCGAAGAAAAAATCAGAGCTTGGCGCGCAGCATGTTGATCACGTCGTCAGGCGTGATCACGCCCATCAACTGATTATGCCGGTCGATCACAGGCAGGGTTAACAAGTTGTATTTGTCGAAAAGTTCGGCAAAATCTTTTTCTTTGGCGTTTTCGTTGCATGAAACCAGCGGCTCCTGCGTCAAAGAAAGCAGCGGTGTTTCTGCGGGCGCGAGCACAATCTTCGCCAGGGGCACAGCTCCCGCCAGCGTACCGTGTGAGTCAACCAGAAAAATCGTGCTCATGCTCTCGAGCCGTCCTTCAAACGAACGCAAAGCTTCGATTGCCTGATTCGCGGACGCACCCACCTGCAGCGCAATGTACTCCGTTGTCATCCGTCCCGCCGCGCTGTTCTCCTTGAATTCCAGCAGATCAGTGACTTCCTGCCGTTCTTCGGGCTGCATCTCGACCAGAATTTCAGCGGTACGTTCCTCCGGCAGGTCTGCCAGCAGATCGGCGGCCGCATCCGGCTCCATCTCTTCGACAATATCGGCTGCACGATCGGAATCGAGAGACTCCATTACCGCTTTCTGTACCCGCGGCTCCAGCTCTTCCATGGCATCGGCGGCCACTCCCTCATCGAGCGTTTCAAACACAGCCTCTCGCTCATCGGGAGCCAGGTCTTCTACAATGTCGGCAATATCTGCGGGATGCAGCTTGGCCAGCCGCTCATGGGAAATCTTTAGTTTCACCCGGCGTGCTGGATCGGTCTCGATCAGATCAACGAAGCCCCACGGAATCTCCCGTTGCGGCAGCCGCTGCAGCAACGCATGCAGCACTCCCGCCGGCACCACTCCCTTCAGCAGCCGCCGGACTGCCCCGCGAGCGCCCACATCCACGCCTTCCACGCGCAGGGTAGGACGCCCTTCCACCATCTCCTGATGAAAGTCCACGTCGTTCACGCGAACAACTTTTCGTCCATGAACGTCAATGACCTGCTGGTCAAGCAAGTCCCGGCTCAGTAGCAGCAGCCCTTCTACGCCATCCGCGGATCCCCAATCCCCGAGCGCCGTTGAAGCCTTAACGCCGCCATTAATGCCCGCAACTGCAGTAAAAGGTAATAGCCGGTTGCCAGTGGATGTCTTAACAATCAACACGGCAACTTTCGTGCGGTCTTCCTGGGGAAACAGCGCGACTTCGCGCACGCGGCCCCGCGCCGCGCCCGTGGCGTCATACACAGTCGTCCCCAGCAGATCGCTCAAAGCCAGCGCGTTCATCGTCAAGAGGATACAAAACTGCGCCGCAGGAAACCAGACGATGACGCGATTTTTTGACAAGCTGCTATCTCGAGGCACATGAAACCACAACCAGGGGACATTTCTATTGTGGACAAAACGGGGACATTTCTATTGTGGTATGACAACGACGAGTACACCGCGTTGACTTTTCTCCGAGCTACAGGCACACTTTCCCTTCGCTGCGCTGCCGCGCCGAACGCGATATGATGACTGCGGCGGTAAATTGCGTTTGCACGGCCTACGTCGGCTTAGAACCACTCGGCTATGTCTTCAAATCGCGTTTCTTATACGCTCGATTCGACGCTCGACACGGTGAACAGCGCCGAGGAGACGGCAGGCCGCATGGCGGCTGAGGCGGGCTTTGACGACGAGGAGGTCATGAAGATCGCCATGGCCGTCCGCGAGGCCGCCGTTAACGCGGTTTTACATGGAAATGCCTACGACCCGAACAAGAAAGTCACACTCGACTTCGAGCGCACTCCCCAGGATCTGGTCATCGTCATCCGCGATCAGGGTAAGGGCCTCGACGTTGGCAGGATTCCGGACCCGTTGGCTCCGGAAAATCTTTTGAAAACCTCGGGGCGCGGTATTTTCCTGATTCGCTCGTTCATGGATGTGGTGGAAATCCACCCTTCCCACGCGGGCACAGAGCTTAAAATGATCAAGCACGTCCGCGGCAACGCGGACTCCAAGGAGGGTCCCCAGTGACCATGAAGTCCAGTACTCGTCAGATCAATGGCGTCACCATTGTTGATCTCAGCGGCCGCATCACACTCGGCGAAGGCAGCATCGTCCTGCGCGACACCGTCCGCGATCTCCTTTCCAAGGGACAGAAGAAGATCCTGTTGAACCTCGGCGACGTCAACTACATCGACAGCTCCGGCATTGGCGAGCTGGTCAGCGCCTTCACCACCGCCAAGAACCAGGGCGGCGAATTGAAGCTGCTCAACCTCACCAAGAAAGTTCACGACCTGCTGCAGATCACGAAACTTTATACCGTGTTCGACGTGAAAGAAGACGAAGCGGCAGCGGTAAAGGCCTTCAATTAGCCCGCCTTCAGTTAGCAAGACGAGGGAACTCGAGGTTTAGTTCTACCCTGGGTTCCCACGCGCTCCACTTCCCTTTTCGGGAAGAACCATAGATGTTTTTCGCGAGCGCGCCGCCTTTAGCTCACCCTGCTCTCTTACAATCAAAGCCGAGACCGCGCTCGATTGCAGTCTCGGCTTTATGTTTGTTCCTGCCCGGATTTTAACTGTTGCGGCGCTGCTAGCAGCAAACGCGGTGTGTCACGCGCAACACTCGGGTTCCAATCCTTTCCACGACTCGACCTTTGGCAATTCCTCGTCCGACAAAAACAAACCTGAAAACTGCCTTACCGTCGCCGAAGCCCGCAAGCACGTCGGCAAGAAAAACTGCGTCAAAGGAACGGTCGTGCGTGTCGAGGAGGGGCATAACGGTGTAACATTTCTCGATTTCTGCGCCGATTTTCATTCCTGCCCATTCACAGTAGTCGTATTTCGCGCCGATCTTCAGTCGCTCGGCGACGTTCGCCAGCTCCAGGGCCGCGAGCTTACGATCATGGGCACAATCGACCAGTACGACGACCGCGCGGAAATCATCCTCCGCCATCCCCAGCAACTTGGCGATAGCGCTTCCCGCCTGACGGCTCTCCCCAAAGACTATGACGTGGAACATCAGGGCCACTACAGTGCCGGCACCTTCCGCGCCAGCAAAGCAAAGAAGCCAAAGCACCAGGTTCCAGGAGCGTCGCTTTCTCTCGAAGATCCCGAAGTGCCATAGCTTGAACCTCTTCGTCGCTCGCGCCTCAGAAAAATTGCGTATCCAGAGAAGCGATAAATTGGATTCCCGGTACGATCTTGTCCAGGAGGCTCTTATCGTTGGTCAGGAACAGATCGGTACCAGCTTGGGCAGCGGATGCCAAGTGAATCGCGTCGGCAGGAGTAATTCCGGAAGATGCCCGGATCCGGGCATAGCGATCCGCGGTTTCGAGCGTGAACGGTACAACCTCCGCGACCACGCTCTGCAACAACCGTCGTGACTCATCGGCCAACTGCGGACCGGCTTTTCGATAGACGCCCGCCAGCACTTCTCCGAACGTGAAAGTCCCGGTAATGAGTTCGTCGCCCCTCTGCTCCATTCGAGAATGAATCGCGCCAACCCTCCTGGCAAACTTCGGGTGGTCTTCCAACCAATAGATGAAGAGCATCGTGTCCCAGTAGACGCGGCTCACTTACCCTCCTTGGGTCCGTAAAAGTCGCGGCGTTCGGCGTGGAGATAAGCTTCGCCGCCGCCCAGTTCGGCAAAAACGTCTTTCAACGCGCCGCGCAGCCGCATCCAGGATTTGTCCGCCGACCCTGCCGTATGCTGCGCACCTACAAATTCGTACGTATATGTGACCGTCGTGCTTTGCCCGGATGGAGGGCCGGTCTTTGAAATCAATCTCAAGGAATTAGCCTGCAAAAATTTCTCTGATTCCAAGGCCTGACAAACCAGCGGCACGCGGTTGCGCAAAGCCACGGCCCTGTGCACTTTTCCCACGTTAATCGAAAAAGTCCCCTCCTGGCAGCGGCGAGCAGCGCTCACATACGTGTTTTGGGCATGTTCCCTTACCAAATCCGACACAGAACCTGAGAGTGCTTTGTTCATGTGATCTCCTCTAGCTGCATGCTTATTCTAGCTATGCTTGCTATTAGTGTCAATAGCATTCTCATTTGACACGTATTACGTGCGCACGTATACTGTGTTAGTGAATCTGACTTTGTCTGTCGACGAGCAACTCCTCGCCCAAGCGCGCAAGCGGGCCAGCGCTCTCGGCAAAAGCCTCAATCAATTGGTTCGCGACTACCTGCAAACTCTCGCGGGCACCGACGATCCCGATCGCAGCATTGACGAATTCCGGCGTCTCTCTGGCCGCGGTCATTCCCATGGCTGGCGCTTTAATCGCGACGAGATTCATGAGCGCTCGTAGCTTTTTCGACACCAATATTCTGATCTACGCCGATGACAAGGGTTCACCGGCGAAGCAGAAAATCGCCTTGGATCTCGTGTCCAGCCATCGCCGGGCCGGCACGGGCGTGCTGTCACTCCTGGTACTTCAGGAATATTTCGTTACCGTCACGCGAAACCTGCACCTCGACGTTCAGATCGCGCGCCGCAAGGTCGAGCTCCTCGCCGAGTTCGATGTCGCAGTTCCTGACGTTTCCGACATCCTTAGCGCTATTGATCTGCACCGCCTCCACCAGTTCTCGTTTTGGGATGCTCTGATCCTACAGTCGGCCAGGCAGGCCGGCTGTAGCGTGCTTCTATCGGAAGATATGCAGGGCATGAGGGAGATCGACGGGATCCGTGTCGTAAACCCGTTTCATTGATGGCGATGTCGGTTGGTTTCTATTCGAGAGCTCACGATTTTATTCCTTCCAAACCCGCGAGAAGCCGCGTAACTTATGTGCCAAGAAAAAACTGCTTCAAGCCGGTTAGCCTGAAGCAGCAATCGTCTTTCCTAAGTCACTTTCAGTTAGAAGCGGAAAACGATACCGGTCGTGAGCCTGAAGTTGTTGCTTTCGCCGAACGCAGGGAACAACTGGCTGCCGGACGAAGAGAGGGAGCCCAGATGATAGTAGACCCAATCAAACTCAGCAAGACGAACTGCGACTGCCTTGCTGACCTTAACATCCAAGCCGCCGCCCACCATGCTGGTGTAACCATTGTCGGAGAGGTTAACCGAGTTGCCGCTGCCGCCAGACCCCGAAAAGCTCGAATGCAACCCGCCGAACAAGCCGTGGACAAACGGTTTGATCGGACCCACATTCACAAATAGAACTGGACCACCCGTGTACGTGTAGAGGTGAGTCTTCACACCCTGACTTCCACCCAGGGTTGCATAAGCACCACCGAAGTTTCCCTCTATTCCGAAGTATTTCGTGACATTAAACTGGGCAGCCGCATCCCAGCCATTGAAGCCTTGACTGTTAAAGATGGTTTGACCTGATGCTGTGGCGTCACCTAAGTGCAGGTACTGGTATCCGCCAAACACCTCGACTTTGTCTTCTGCCATCAACGGCAACGCCAATGCCAGTAAACCCAAAAGAACTGCTACTACCAAAACCTTCCTCATCTTTTCTCCTTTGCAAAGTTTGAGTCCGCCTTCGCTCCATTTATTTTGTCTGCTGCAGACAGACGGATTACCCGCGGGGCGAAAAAATTCCAATCTCGCAGGCATGCAATTATTTTTTCGTAACTACCGAGAAAAACACAAGGACATAGCCCCGACTACAACAAGAAAAGAATAACTTTAGTTATCATCGCAACTTAGACAACACAGCAAGCAGTTGTTCAAGCACTAATTCTCAGAATGAGACTGTCCCGAAAAAGGAATCTGACTGACTTACTGTCCAACTGACCTACTGCGGACTTCCCGTCAGACCAATCCCTTCCGTAACTCTTCCAGTGGATACTTTGTCCCCCTCCACACAATGCCGCCATTCCACAGCGTATGGAACATGGACCGCACCAGCGTGTACATGAACAGCGTTGTGCTCACCGGATGCAGAAAAAAATAATACGGCGCAACATCCGAGCGCCCAGACATTCCCCAATAAATTCCAAACAGCGATAACAGCGCAACTGCATAAGGCGCTCGCGCCCACCCGTGCGCCAGAACAACGCCCAGAAACGGCCCCAGATTCAAGAATGCGAGTCCAACGATCGAAGCCACGGTCCGCGGCCATTGGAAAGACAGTATGGCAAAGAAGTTCTTGGTCAGATTATTAACAATGCCAAAGGCGCCCTTCCCCCAGCGCAGCGAAATCAAGTCTTCGCCGAACACGTTGCGCTGCGCGTACCCGGCATTCTTCACTAATTTTCCCAACTTCATGTCGTCCACTACTTCCATCCTAAGAGCCTTGTAGGTCCCTACCGCTTCATATACCGTCCGCCGCACCATGTTGAACGCGCCCACACCCATGTGGTCTTGCGCATTTGGATCAGCAACCTTCCACGGACGATGCCCAAACACGAACAGCGCCTGAAAGAATGCAATCATCATGCGCTCGCCCGAACGCTTCATGATCATGCGCGGAAACAGCACCACATGATCGGCCTTCTCCGCTTCGGCATAGGCAATCACACGCCGCACGGAGTCGGGCTTGAAGCGCACATCGGCATCGGTAAAGAGTAGCCAGTCGCCCGTCGCTCGCTGCGTCGCCATCCACATGGCATGGGTTTTGCCCATCCATCCTTGCGGCAATTCTGTAACGTGGATGATGCGCAATCGTCCTTGCGCGGCATCGCTCGCTGCCACTTCTTCCATGCGAGCACCAGTAGAATCCGTCGACCGGTCATCGACCGCGATGATTTCGTAGTTGGAATACTCCAGCACGAGCAGACCATCCAGTGTGGCGCGAATGTCCTGCTCTTCATTGCGCGCGGGAACAACAATGCTTACGCGGGGCTCTCCGTTAGCGGTCGGCGGCCTGCGGTCCCATTCCGGCCGCGCGACGTCGGCGATGCCGGGCATGCCGATTGCCGCTTCCACAATGCGGGAAAACCACGCCAGCGCAAGAACGCTGCCGGCAATCCAGTCCACCGTCAGCCAGATCATCTAGGAAATGCCCTTGCTGTGCTGAGCGATGCATCACGGTCCATGCGCAATGGCGGAGCAAATTTCATGCCGTAAAACAGAATCGCGGCCGAAAGGGCAATCGCCACAATCGTCGCCGAGAGTCCCGCTCCCAGCGAATGCCGGTCTGACAGATAGCCGATCACCCACGGCGACGACGCATCTCCCAGCAGGTGGATCATAAATATATTTACCGCGATCGCCGTCGCTCTCACATGCGCGCCCACCGAGTTAATCAGCGCTGCATTCAACGGAGACGTATTGATGAGCAGCAGGAATTCCGCAATTACAACTCCGGCGAGCATGCGGTTCCCCGTCGTATACAGTGCAATCCACATCGCTGGGATCCCCAATGCCAGGCTGACTGCTGACACCAGGTAATAGGCCGTACGTGTATAGCGCAAAATAAAATCGCCCAGCCATCCGCCTGCCAGGGCCGCCAGAATTCCAGATCCCGCCGTGCTGAGGCCAAAAATCAAGTTGGCATCTTTCAGGCTGTAGCCGTGATCTCTATGCAAAAACGTCGGCATCCACACCTGCAATCCGCCGAGAGCAAACGTCATCATCGCCATGCCCAGCGTCGCCGTCCAGAAAGCCCGGTTGCGAGCGAGCCCAAGAACCGTTCCCCGCTCCGGCGTTTCCGCAATGCTGTCGAACTGGCCCCGCTCCGGCTCAGGCAAGAACATAAACATGGCCGCCAATAAAACTCCCGGAATCGCTCCTATATAAAACGGCGCGCGCCAACTGTTGTAATGCGCGCTCATCGACCCTCCCAGGATGTAACCGAGCGCCGTCCCGAACGGGATCGTCAGATAGAAAACAGCAAGCACACGGCCTCGCACCCTCTCCGCAAAAAGATCGGCAATTACTGTCGGCGAAATCACGCAGAAGCTTGCTTCCCCAATTCCGACCAGCATGTGCCGGATAAATAAAGTTCGGAAGTCATACGTGACCGCGGTCAGCAGCGTCGCAAGACTCCACACCACCGCCCCGGCAACAATGATTCTCTTGCGCGAGTAGTGGTCCGCCAGCCAGCCCGTGAAGGGGGCCGTACACATGTAGATAAGGAAGAAAGCGCTTGAGAGCAGCCCGAAATCCGCATCGCCGCGGTGAAACTCCGCCTGCACCATCGGCTGCACCGCAAATAGCACAGAACGGTCAATGTAGTTGACCAGGTTCAGCGCCGTCAGCACGAGCAGCGCCGTGCGCGGATAGATTTTCGTCGAGGAAGCCACAGGTCGAGCGACTATAGCACAGGAAGCGAAATACTCTTTTCCGATGATGGATAATAACGGTTGCCATTATTAATGGAATACGTTATTATAGCCCTGTGATCAAGAATTTCGCCAACAAACAGACGGCGGAAATCTGGAGCACCGGTAAAACCTCGGGCAGCTTGCCCTCCGGCGCAACGAGGCGAAAGTTGGCGATGCTCGATAGTGCGCAGACGCTGGAAGACCTGAAAATTCCGCCTGGAAACCGATTGGAAAAGCTTCACGGCGACCGGCAAGGTCAGCACAGTATCCGCATCAACAATCAGTATCGGATTTGCTTCGAATGGCGGGGTCACGATGCGTATGCCGTAGAAATTACGGACTACCACTAAATCACGGTCACCTGATCAGATGGAGGAACACTGCATGACCACTCTAAGAAAGGGCACACCGCACTGGAGCGTTCATCCCGGCGAGATTTTGCGCGAGGAATTTCTCAAGCCCTTCGGCGTCTCATCCTACGAACTCGCCAAGCGCCTGGGCGTGCCCGCGCCACGAGTGAACGATATCGTTCTTGAGCGCCGCGGAATCAGCGCCGACACCGCTGTGCGCCTGGCGCGTTTTTTCGGGACCACCGAACAGTTCTGGCTTGGTCTGCAGGCCGCCTACGAAATCGCCCGCGTGAAAGCAGGTCGCGCGGCAGAAATCGAACGCATCAAGCCAAGGGCAGCGGCGGCTTCACGGTTATAACGGGCGATGATAACGGGCTTAGTCGCACCCGTGGAGCTTTAGGGTCTTCACCTCTTCAATCTGACCTCTTACCTCTTCCCTTTCTTCCCCCTCGGCCACCTCGCCACTACGACCGTCGAAAGCCCCCCGCGCGGCCGAAAGTCTCCTTGCACCTCTGCCCACACTGGCTTTGCCCAGCGCACAATGTCCTCCAGCACCTGGTTGACGATGTTCTCCTGAAAGATTCCAAGATTTCGGTACGACTGCAAATATTCCTTCAGCGACTTCAATTCCAGGCAGCTCTTGTCCGGCATATAGCGAATCACGATCGTGCCGAAATCGGGCAGTCCCGTCTTCGGGCAAACCGAGGTGAATTCCGGATCGTTTACTACAATCTCGTATCCCGGAAATTGGTTTGGCCAGGTCTCGATTTCCGGAAAGTCATGGTTTAGTCCGGCGCTGGCGTGTTCATCCGTATATCGGCGCGATTGGCCCATATTTCCTCGCAAATTCCTCACAACGTTCCTCGCGATGCCGCTAATCACGGCTCATTCTTCCATTGTACCGACCACAAATTCCCGGCTGCAAAATCCCGCAACTTTGCTGCGGCCAAGTCCTTCCTCGCGCATCTAACTTGTTAAGTCAGCCTTTCTTGCGCTGCCTTCTTGCGGCTCGCGAGTGGTACATTGAAGCTTACGCTTTTCTTTGCATGCCATTGAATGGAAACAAGTCTGCCCGCCAAAACCGGCGCTGGTGGGCGCCCACCCTGGTTGCCGTCGTAGCCGTCGCCGCACTCGCGGCATTTATCTCGCGGCCCGGCCCTCCGGTCGAGGTGCGCACTGCTGCAGTTGTCCGCAGCGACATTCGAAGCGTCATCTCTACCAATGGAAAGATTGAACCGGTTTCCAATTTCGAAGCGCATTCTCCTCTCTCGACGACCATAAAGCGCGTTTTCGTGGCGGAAGGATCTGCGGTCAAGAAAGGTCAGTTGCTCCTGGTTCTCGATGACGCTGACATTCGGGCTCAGGCCGCTCGCGCCCTGGCCCAATTGAAGGCGGCGCAGTCCGATCTGGCATCTTCCGAGCGTGGCGGGACGCAGGAAGACGTGCTCAGCCTTCAGGCGCATCTCACAGCCGCTCGCACCGACTGCGACACCGCGCAGCGCAATCTCGACGCGTTGAAAAGGCTCCAGGCCCAGGGCGCTGCATCCGCAGGCGAAGTCCAGCAGGCTCAGGCCACGCTTGATCGTGCCCACGCCGATCTGGAATTCCTGGAGCAGAAGAAAACCAAGCGCTATTCAAGTCCCGAAATCGCCCGCGTTCAGGCCCAGCGCGATGACGCCAATGCCACCTATGCGGCTGCTCAGGAATCGCTCGCCAAGGCCAATGTTCGCGCGCCATTTGACGGCATCGTGTATTCCCTTCCGGTCAAGCAGGGCAGTTTCGTCAATCCCGGAGACCTTCTGCTTCAGGTAGCCGATCTTCGAAAAGTCCGGCTGCGCGCCTTTGTGGACGAGCCTGACGTCGCCCGCATTGCCGTCGGCGATCCCATCGAAGTCTCCTGGGATGCCCTACCCGGACGTGTCTGGCAGTCCAAGGTTACCTCCGTCCCTTCGACAGTAATGCCCCGTGGCTCTCGTAACGTTGGCGAAACCACCAGCATCCTTGACAATAATGACTTGAGACTCTTGCCCAACGTGAACGTAAACCTCACCATCGTGGTCGCCCAGCACGATAATGTGCTCGTCGTCCCACGCGAGGCCGTTCGCACCGACGACTCCAAGCCGTACGTCTTGCAGGTTGTTGATCACGAACTCAAACGTCGCGACATCGCAATTGCCCTTTCCAGTCTCACGCATACGGAAGTAACGCGGGGACTGGCGGCGAAAGATTTAGTCGCCATAGGGTCGGTAGCCGGTAAACCCCTCGTCGACGGAATGCAGGTTAAGTATTAAATGAAAAATTCGTTGTGCCGTTTTTTCCTTTTTATTCTCGCCCTGATCGCCTTTGCTGCATCTGCCATGGCGGATTCCGCTAAAGACATGTTGGCCGCCGGCCGCATCGATGATGCCATCTACACGCTCAATGGGCGGCTTTCCTCCGCTCCTTCCGATGCCCTGTCCTCCAATCTCCTTTGTCGCGCCTATTTCGCGCTGGAGGACTTCAATCGCGCCGCCTCCTACTGCCAAAAGGCTGTCGCACTGGAACCGAATAACGGCAGCTTTCACCATTGGCTGGCCCTTGTCGATGGAGAAAAGGCGTCTCGTGCAAATTTCCTTTCCGCCGCTTCTCTCGCCGTTAAAACGCGTCAGGAGTTTGAGCGCGCCGTGCAGTTGAGCCCTAACGACGTCGACGCCCGCGTCGATCTCGCCGAGTTCTACCTTGAAGCCCCTGGCTTCCTCGGCGGCGGGCAGGATAAGGCTCGTGCCCAGGCCAGACTCGTCGGCGTCACCGACCCCGCCCGCGAACATTGGATCTATGCCCGCATCGCGGAAAAGAACCACGACACCGCGGCCGCCGAAAATGAATACCAGCAGATGATTGCGGTCAGCCATGGCGACTCTGAAGCATGGCTCAATCTCGCACTTTTCTTCCGTCACCAGCAGCGCTATGACGACATGGAGAGGACATTGGTCCGCACCAGCGAAGCTCCCGTCTCGCGCCCCGGCGTTCTCGTCGATGTCGCGCAAAGCCTGCATCGCATCGGACGCGATCCCGCTCTCGCCATCCGTCTGCTCCGCCGCTATCTGGCTGGCGCGCCCGTAGAGGAAGCTCCCGCATTCAAGGCTCACTACCTGCTCGGCACCCTGTTTGAACAGCAAGGCGACCGCATCCAAGCAGCACGCGAGTATCAGACGTCGCTTTCCTTGGCCCGGCAATTCGGGCAGGCCAAGCAGGCGCTTGACCGCGTCGCTCACTAAGCCATATAGAAACCGGGCAATTTCCCCGCCCTGGGTTGTTTCCACAAACCTTCTCGTCCGATTTCCTTCCCGCGCACTACAATTTGTCGTTATGGCCCAATCGCAGCTCCTCGTTCCAGATCCACGATCGGATCTACGACACCAGATCTGCGATCAAAGAACGATGAGCAAAACGAAAGGTGATGAAATGAGATTTTCCCAACCGTCCTCGTGGCGGATCTCGGTCCTGCTCGCCATCCTGGTCACTCTGTCCGCGCTCACACCCTTGGCCCTCGCCGATCCTCTGCCCGGTTCGCTAACTCTCGATCGTGCCATCCGGCTCGCCCTGTCGCACAGCACCACGGCGGCTATCTCCCAAGCCGACGTGCAACGGGTGATTGCCACCTACCGCGAACTCCGCAGTAACCGCATCCCGCAAGTCGTTGCCGGTTCTGGTCTCGGATGGTCCTATGGCTTTCCGCTGTCTATCGAGGGTTCCGCGCCGGCATTGGCGAACATAACCTCGCAAAGCTCTGTACTCAATTTCGCGCAAAATCAGTTTCTGCGCGGTGCGCGCGCCGATATTAAAGCCGCCACTTTTGCCGATAAGGATCAGCGCAACGCCGTCATTGAGGATGTGGCCGTCAGCTATGCCGAGCTTGCAAAATGGGAAGCTCGTCTCACCCGTCTGCAGCAGGACGAATCCGAAGCGCAGCAAATGGAAGAAGCCGTTTCCAAACGAGTTCAGGAGGGCGTCGACAGCTCGATCGATCTCAACAAGGCGAAGCTTGTGGCGGCGCGTGTCCGCTTGCATCGCACCGAGGCCAGCGGCTCCGCCGATGTTCTCCGCCGTCATCTGGCTGACTTGACCGGCCTTCCGGTCTCCGCCATCGAACCCGACCCCGATAGTATTCCTGCCCTGCCCCCAGTGCGCACCGACGAAGATTCCCAGGAAAAAGCTCTGACTACCAGCCCCACTATCAAGTTTGCCGACCAGCACGCTTTGGCTGAGTCAATGCGCGCTGTAGCCGAGCATCGCGGATGGCTTCCCACTGTAGATTTCTCCGCTCAATACGCCCGCCTCTCAAACCAGATCAATAACTACGGCACCTATTATGTGCATTTCGAGCCCAACAACGCCACGGTAGGTATCGGCATCCGTTTCCCAATTTTCAATGCCACCCAGCGAGCGCTCGCTCAGGCCACTGACTTCGAAGCGCTCAAAGCCAGAAAGCAGGCCCAGGCCACCCGCGATAAAGTCTCGGAGGAAACGCTGAAGCTGCAGCGAACCGCCGAGCAGCTCGAAGCCGCCCGCGATGTCGCGCAACTGGAATACGAACTGGCCCAATCAGCGCTCGATGCCGCTCAGACCCGCATCAAGGCGGAAACCGGCACGCTTCACCAGTTAAGCGATGCCCAGGTGCAGGCCAACGAGCATTACCTCCTCTTTCAGGATGCCGAATTCGAATATCAGCGCACCCGCATGAATCTTCTGCGTGCCACCGGGGACCTCGAGCATTGGGCGCTCCCGTCCTCCGCCGCCAAATGAAGCGCAAAACGCCGCATCTTCTGCACTGACTTTCAACGGCTCAATCCTACGCCCCTACGCCTCAATGCTAAAGAACGCCGTTCGCCGCTCTTCGATTGGCGACTGCCTTACCGCTAACGCATTATGGCTCAAGGAGTTTTGTATCTTTTCCAAGGCTCGCCACGTACCCGATTGGTAGCGGCCTGGGCCGGTAGCCATCATCCATAAAATGTTAGAATAGAAAGAACTACTCCTATGCCTCTAAAAACTCTGTTTCTAAATCCCCCCTCCTTTGAAAACTTCGATGGAGGAGCAGGTTCGCGCTGGCCGGCAACCCGCGAAATCGAATCCTATTGGTATCCGGTCTGGCTCGCCTACCCGGCAGGCATGATCGAAGGCTCGCGTCTGCTCGACGCCCCGCCACACCACATCAGCGCCGAAGAAACCATCCGCATCGCGCAGGATTACGAGCTTCTTGTGCTGTTCACCAGCACGCCTGGCTTCCCGGGCGACATCCGCATCGCCACCGCCATCAAGGACAGCAATCCTCGCATTAAGATCGCATTCGTCGGGCCGCACGTTAGCGTTCTCCCCGAAAAGTCGCTGCGCGAGGCCAGCGTAATCGACTTCATCTGCCGCAAGGAATTTGACTACGCAATCGTCGAATACGCGCATGGCAAGCCGCTCGACGAGATCCTCGGCGTTTCTTATCGCAAGAATGGTCAGGTCGTGCACACCGCCGACCGTCCCACCATCGAGAATCTCGACGCGTTGCCCCATGTCACCGACGTCTATCGCCGCGACCTCGATGTCCGCCGTTACAACGTCCCGTTTCTGCTCAATCCATTCGTTTCGCTTTACACCACTCGCGGATGTCCGGCCCAATGCACCTTCTGCCTCTGGCCCCAGACCCTGAGCGGCCATCCGTGGCGTAAGCGTTCCTCCGACGATGTGGCCCGCGAAATGGCCAAGGCCAAAGAGTATTGGCCCTATGTCAAAGAATTCTTCTTCGACGACGATACATTCAACATTCAGAAAGCTCGCACCGTCGAGCTTTGCGCAAAGCTGAAACCTCTCAACCTGACATGGTCCTGCACTTCACGCGTCACCACTGACTTCGACACGCTGAAGGCCATGAAAGATGCTGGCTGCCGCCTGCTTATTGTCGGTTACGAGTCCGGCGATGCTCAGATTCTCAAGAACATGAAAAAGGGCGCCACTGTTGAGCGCGCCCGCCAGTTCACCAAGGACTGCCACAAACTCGGCCTCGTCATTCACGGCGACTTCATCATGGGTCTGCCCGGTGAAACGCGCGAGACCATCAAGAAAACCATCCAGTTCGCCAAAGAGTTGGATGTCGAAACCATCCAGGTCTCCGTGGCCCACGCTTACCCCGGCACTGAGTTGCACGAGTTCGCCGTCAAGAATGGCTTCATGACCACGGACACCAAAATGGTCGATGATCTCGGCCATCAGATGGTCCAGATCGAATATCCCGGACTGCCCGCCACCGAAATTCTGGAGGCTGTCCACCATTTCTACGACCAGTACTATTTCCGCCCGAAGGCCGCATTCCGGATTTTGAGGAAAGCAGCTTTTGATAGCTCCGAGCGCAAGCGTCTCTACAAGGAAGCGCGTACCTTCCTCAAGCTCCGTGCTGCGCGGCACAAGTGGGTCAAGGACAACCGCAAACCCGAAACGCCAGCTCCGGAGCCGGCCGCTGCTGCCGAAGCTTAGAGTTCAAGCTTAGAGCCAAGTTTAGAGACGGATCGGAATTGACTTTTCGCAAATACCTTGTGCTCGGCGGGATTGTCTTGTTTAACGCCTTCGGCGATTCCCTTCTGTCTCATGGCATGAAGCAGCTTGGAGGCGCGTCTCTGCACAATATCCCCGCGCTGCTCCTCGCGATTCTTAATCCGTCCGTCGCTCTCGGGATCCTGTTCTTACTTGGCTTTTTCGCTTCGTATATGGCAGCACTTTCCTGGGCCGACCTCACCTACGTACTTCCCGCAACTTCCATTGGATACGTCCTCATCGCGCTGATTGCGCGAGTCGGCTTTCACGAGGAGATTTCTTTCACTCGCTGGCTTGGCATCGCTCTTATCGTTGCCGGCGTTGGTTTCGTGGCCGCCGGACCTTCTCTCACTCCATCCGGCGAATCTCACGCTAACGATTCTCACGCTAACAACGCGTCCGAAATTCTTCCCCAGAAGGCTCAGCCATGAATGACCTCTATGCCTGGGCTGCGATCGCCGTCATCACGCTGGCTGCAACCACGGGAGATGTCTTGCTTGCCTACTCCATGAAGCGCGTTGGCGACGTTGGCGATCTATGGAAGACGCGGGGCCTCGGAGCTGTGATCGCACGCGTCCTCTCCGCGCCTACATTTTTTCTCGGAGTCCTCGCGATGGCCGTAGCGTTTTACAGCCTGCTCTTCGGACTTTCGTGGGGCAACCTCAGTCTCGTCGTCCCTGCCTCAGCCTCGTTGACCTTCGTCGCCAACGCTGTCGCCGCCCGCGTTTTCCTGCACGAACGAGTAGGCCGGCGCCGCTGGGCCGCTGCCCTCCTCGTGGCCGCCGGCGTGGCCCTAATGGCAATTTGACCTACTTGGCCGGTCGAATCTCCTTGCCGGTTGAATTTTTTATTTTTGCTTTCGGGTGGCGCAGGCGCTTTAGTGCTGCGTTTATACAGACACAAAATCCGTCGGCTTTAGCCGCTGAGGTAGGCTTTGTTCTTTCCTATCCAAACAGATCTATCTCGAACTCTCCCACTTTAACTTTCGCATCCGGTTCAATCATCGTCTGTCCACCCACCGCTGAAGGTGTTAGTCCGCTGGAGGTCACCAGAAATCTCGCCCTCGATGTTCCGCCGACATTAATTGATCGCGCCCGCTTCATCAGCATCCTCTTGATGTCAGCTTCCATGCGCGGAGACCGCAGCCTTCGGTTCAGCCACTGCATCTGCGCCAGTTGCGCTAACAGGTCAGCCAATACATCCTTCGCCACCGAGCCAATCTGCACAAACTCCAGGCTGGTGCCGCCGGCTTCTTTCTGTTCCTTTACCAGCGCTGCCGCACGAAACGATGCCGCATTCATCGACACCACAACCTCCGCCCGCGCGCCGGCTTCCACGGGCCGCGCGATTTCCAGGCAGATTCCACCCAGACTCAGGTTGCGTAATGTTCCCGGAATTGACGTGCCATCGAACGGCAGGCAATAGACCCTGACCTGCCCGTCGCAATGAAAGCGCGGGCTGCGGCGCCGCTCGCTGTCCTTGCCCTTCGGTTCGTGTTCCTTTGGCTCACACTCCGCCACACATCTACCATCGAGCGTTTGATCGAATGTCTTTAGCGCACCCGCGCCCTTCGGAGAGATTTCTACGTGTAACTGAGTTACTGCGGCCCGAGTGCTTTTGGGGGGCGCCGCGCCGGGGCCCCCAGCGAGCCCGCCTTTGGCTCGATGGGGTGGAGCGCTTCAGCGCTGCGATTGAGAATCACATTCCCATCGGCTTTAGCCGCTGAGGTCGCGCCACAACCATAAGATGGGAACAGGCCGCCCCCGGGTAGTGGGCGGTTTTGAATTTTAGGTCGTTCGGCGCAAAATGAGTTTGGGTTTCTTGCGGATTTCCGTCCAGTACTCTTCCCGAACATCCTCGTCTATTTCCACGACTAGCGCACTCTTCCCGTAGAGTCGGTCTAGCCCATCACGACGCGGGCCTGAAATCCAGTACTCGTTCATGGTTCCGTTTTCGCGGTAGTTGGCTTTGAAGCCCCGCCCCTTCAGGCTCTGGAACGATTGGCCCTTGTAGTAGAGTGTGCCTCCGGTCTTGTTGAACGTAACACGTCCTATCCGAGCGGGGCCGTTTAGACCCTCAGCCTTCGATTCGATATACATGATGCCAGTCCGTTTAATCATCGCGCCGCCGCGCTTGCTGTTTCCTGCTCCAATAATCCCACCAATTCCTGCAAAATCCAAACGTGATCTGTGAGCCCGGCTTCCATCGTAGGAGTGACGCGCAACGTCAACGCGAAGCGCATTTTGTGCCGTGTCTAATCTGCGTCTACGCTTAGGCATGAAGCCATCATGCCATACACCGCAGCGTTAAGAGCGGACAAATTCAAAACCGCCCACCACCCGCCCCCGTCTCGGATTGCTTTTTTAGCAAAACATCTTCATCAATCCCGCCGCACCCATATCCGGCACAAGAAAACTGCCATCCGCAATTCCAGCTCCCCGCGCCAGGGCCTCTGCCCCAAGATAGCCGCTGCGCACCGCTCCTTCCATCGTCGCAGGCCAGCCCGTCGCGGTGTAATCGCCTGCCAGGAACACCCGCGGCCAAGCCGTCTGCGCCGCCGGACGCAACCGGTCAATCCCCGGCACCGGAGAATACGTCGCATGCACTTCTTTGATCACCGTCGATTTCAGCAGTGTTGCATCTCTCGCAGCCGGAAGAAAATCCTTCACCTCGCGCATTGCCATCTCTACGATTTCAGCCTTCGACTTTTCCACCAGGCCTCGCGAGCAGCTCACCACCAGCTCGATGTAACTCCCTTTGCTGTTTCCGCCCGCCTCATTGCTTCGCACGTCGTTACTCCGCGACTCAATGCTTCGCGCTCCAACGCTTCGCGCTTCAATAATTCGCGACTTATGGAACATCCACTGGATCGTCCGATCCAGCAAAACGGCATGATCCAGTTCCGAGATCTCCCGGTCAAACCAAAGGTGGATTCCCGTGATCGGAGACGTCGAAAACGCGCCGAGTGCCGTCGCCAGTTTCTCCGCCTCCGGCGTTTTCGGCAGCATCCGCCCCAGAACATCGAAGGGCACAGCCATCACCAGATAATCGAATTTTTGCTCCGCGCCGTTCGTGACCACCTTCACGCCATCGTCCAACCCCTCAAACGACTCCACGCCCGCGCGCAACTGAATGTCCCCGCCCCGAGCGCGAATATACTCGCCTGCCGCGCCATACAACTCCGTCAGCGGAACTGTCGGAATCCCCATGCGGCCCGCCTCCGCCGATTTCAGAAACGACTCGCGCACCACCTGCGCCGCATACGGTACCGACATCCGGTCCAGATCCTCGTTCAGCGCGCTGACCAGAATCGTCTTCCAGAATCGTTCGATCGCCTGCGGCGTCTGTCCATGCCGCTTCAGCCACTCCAGAAAATTTTCCCCGCTGTCCGCGGGAGTCGCTGGCGCCAGCGCCATCATCGCCCGCGCAATCGCCAGTTTGTCGGCAAAGTTTAGACAGTGCGCCCCTAGAAAGGCCGGAGCCGTGTGCAGCGGCGCCGGCAGCGCCGACGGCGCAATCACTGACGCCCGCCCGCCGGGCTCGAGAAAAGTTAGTTGCTCATACCACTTGATTTTCTGCTCCACCCCGGTGCGGCGATAAAAATCGATCAGATTGGTGCAACAGCCGAGCAGCACGTGCTGGCAGTTATCGACGATCTCGCCGGTGCCCGGATGTTCGTAGGAAGATGCGCGCCCGCCCAGATAAGGGCGGCGCTCGAATAGAGTCACCTGAAAGCCGGCATCGGCCAGCGCGCAACCCGCGGCCAGGCCGGCCAAGCCGCCTCCTGCAATCGCAACCCGCGCTGCGGGCGGCCGTTCAGGTGGCCGTTTAATGGGAGCCACGGTCATCACAGCAGGCGTTTCAAAAATCCTTTGCCCAGCACGCTGACTTTCTCCGGCACGCTCAGCCGAATGCGCCTGCTGAAAACGTCATAATCCTTCGCCGCAATCTTTTCCAGCAACCGCCGGTAAATCGTAATCAGCACCCACAGGCCCGGCTGGCTGTCCTCATTCACCAGCGGAATCAATTCTTCCCCGCTCCGGTAAAGCTCCCGCGCCCGCTCCGCTTCAAACGCGAGCAGCGGACGGATTCGCGAAATTTCCGGCGCGGCCAAGTCCCCCGCCTGTAGCCCGAATTGCAGCAAGTCCTCTTCCGGCAGATACACACGGCGCATCTCTGCGTCTTCCTTCACGTCGCGAATAATGTTCGTCAGCTGGAATGCCACGCCGCACCGCTCTGCCAACTCTTCGGCCGCTGGATCGCGATAGCCAAATATCCGTATGCAAACCAATCCCACCACCGACGCCACGCCGTAGCAATATTTGCGCAGGTCCTCAAACGTCCTATATCGCGCTAGCAGCGCTGGAGATGCTGCAGTCCTACCCGCTTCAATTATGTGCGCCCGTGATGGGGATGTCGCAAGACTTGCACTCGTCTGGATCTGCGAATTCTCTGCTTCGCTCTCCTCCAAATCCGCTGCCGTCCCAAAGGCCAGCTGATCCAGCAATCCAAACGGAATCTGATAGGTTCGCTGCGCATCGCTCAGCGCCAACAGCACAGGGTCATCGGTCGGCTGCCCTCCCAGCGCCCGGTGCACTCTTTCCAGCCAATCCGCCAGTTTCGCACGCCGTTCTGTCGCGCTCAGCGCGTTGTCGTCGGCAATATCGTCGCATCGCCGCATGAACGCATATACGGCGCTCAGCGCATTCCTCTTCCGCGGCGGAAGCACAGCAAACCCATAATAAAAATTCTTTGCCGCCGAGCGCGCAATTCCCCGGCAGACCGAATACGCCATATTCAGCTGAGATCTGGTCGGCGCGAACTGAGTCGGCGCATTTCCTACGGCCGTGCTCATCGTGCTGACTCCTGCTTCGGCTTGCCGGTTCTAAACGTCAGTCTCGAGAACATCAGCGGTCGCAGCGCCGCCCGTGCCACCAGCGCAAGCTTCCTCGCCTTCGAAATCGACGGTCTCCGCCCCAACACTGCGTAATCCTGCCGTTCAATCGCGCTCAGAATTTCTATTCCCCCGCGGCTGAATAACTCAATATCAATTGCCAGCTTGCCGCCGACCTTTCCCACTAATGGCAGTCCCTGCTCGAACCACTCCCGCGCGCGCGCCACCTCGAAGCGCATCAGGTCGCGAAAATTCCGCGTATTCTCCGCATTTCGAATCTGTTCTTCCTCCACTCCAAAACGCCGCAGGTCCTCCAGCGGCAAGTAAATCCGCCCTTTGGCGAAGTCCGCGCTCACGTCCTGCCAAAAGTTTGCGAGTTGCAGTGCCGTGCAGGTGTAATCGGAAAGCTGTTGCCGCTCCGCATCCCGATATCCGCACAGGTACAGCACCAAGTGTCCCACCGGATTTGCCGAATTCCGGCAATACCCCAGCAGATCCCCAAACGTCTCATAACGCCCCGTCGTCTGGTCTTGCCGGAAGGCTGTCAGCAAATCCGCAAACTCATGTTTCGGAATTTCAAATTTCCGCACCGTTCCGCGCAAAGCCACAAATACCGGATGCCGCGGCTTGCCCTCATAGCACGCATTCAGTTCCGCTTCCCATTCCTCCAGCAATCGCAGCGATGCCGCGCGGTCGCCCACCTCGTCGCCCAAGTCGTCCGAGATTCGGCAATAGGCATAAACATTGAAGAAATGCTGCCGCAAATGCACCGGAAGAAACCATGACGCCACCGAGAAGTTTTCATAGTGCGAACGCGCCAGCCGACGGCAATACTGCTCCGCCTCCGCCACCGTCGGCGCCACCTCCGGAATCGCATAGCCCGATGGCAAGTTCGCCCAGCCGGAGTGTTCCGTCTGCGCGTCGTAATCGCGACTGGTCATTGTTGTCATTATATTGTTGTCATTATGTGAAAGGGCCCGGCTTTACAGTTTGCCAAAACCTCGATATTTGTCTTGCTTTTGGGTGGCGCAGCGGTTTACCGCTGCGATAAGCGCCTTATTTCAAGCGTCGGCTTTAGCCGCTGAGGGAACGACGCAGCGCAACCGGAATTCAATGTCCCGGAGTTCAATGTCCCGGAATGATGGCGGTCTTGATGTCACCGTTTCGGTTCACCATGTGCCGCAACACGTCATGCAGCCGCGAAAGCGGCGCTTCCCCGGTAATGTAGTCGGTCCCGCGCACTTTCTTTTCCGTAATCAGTCCAAACGCGCGCCGCACCGTCTCCGGAGTATGGTGGAACGTCGCCTTCAGCGTAATCTCCGAGTAGTGCAGCCGGTTCGTGTCCAGTTGCACCTTGGTTCCCGCCGCGCAGCCGCCAAAGAAGTTGACCGTCCCGCCTTTGCGCACCATCTGCACCGCCCACTCCCACGCCTCCGGGCGCCCAACCGCTTCGATGACTACGTCTGACCCTCGCCGCTCCGTGCTCAACTGCCGCACCGCCTCGACCGGATCTTTCACCGCCGTGATCTGCACAACCTCGTGTGCGCCCTTCCGCCGCGCCATCGTTACCTGTGAGTCGCGCTTCACTACCGCGATTACGTTGCAGCCAATCGCCTTCGCCACCTGCACAAACATCAGCCCAATGGGTCCGCCGCCCAGCACCGTTACCGTATCTCCAATCTCCACGCCCGTCTCATGCAAGCCGCGCAACACGCACGCCAGCGGCTCCGTCATCGCGGCATCTTCGAAACTCACATGCGGGGGCACCACCAGCATGTTCGTTTCAACAATCCGCCGCGGAATGCGAATGAACTCCGCGTACGCTCCGTTATTAAACAGCAGGTCCTCGCAAAGATTTCCCTGGTGCTTCGAACAATAAAAACACATTCCGCATGGAGCCGAATTCAGCGCCACCACCCTCATCCCGCGCTTAAACCCGCGCACGCCTTCGCCAACATGCTCCACCGTCCCGGCCAGTTCGTGTCCAAACAATGCCGGAGGCACAATCATGCGCGCATGGTATCCCCGCTGATACACCTTCAGATCAGTGCCGCAGGTGAGCGCCACATGCACCTTCACCAGCACTTCGCCTTCGCCAACGCGAGGGATCGGCACCCTTTCGATCTTGATGTCTTCTTTGCCGTACAGAACGGCTGCTGTCATCTTGCTGTTCACAGTTTCATGTCCTTCCCCGCACGCCCCGGCTGGATCGCAACTTTCATCGAATCCCGCTGCGGATGGGCTGCCAGCGCCAGCGCTTCCCCGCTTCGCTCCAAAGGAAATCGGTGGCTGATCAGCCTCTCTAGGTCCATTTCACGGTTCATAACAAAACGCACTGACTCTTCTTGCAAATCCACCGAAGCACTATAAGAGCCGACCAATGCTTTCTCATCCATGCAAACCGCCGCGGGGTCGATCGTCGCTTCCCCCCGCGAGGTTTGCGCAAACAGTAAAACGCGTCCTCCCGGACGCGTCGAATCCATAGCCGGCCGGATAAGACTGCTGCCGCCAACTGCCAGAATCACAGCGTCAGCGCCGCGCCCTTCCGTTATTTCCCGCACCGTTCGCCCTGCATCCGCTTCCGATGCGTCTATCGTTTGGCTTAAGCCGAAGCTATGAGCTATTGTAAGCCTCTCCCGATACAAATCGGAAGTAATCACCCGCGCCCCTGTCCGCTTAGCCAAAACCCCTAGAATCAATCCGATCGGGCCCTGCCCCATTACCAGCACGGTCTCATCCTGTTCCAGCCGTAGCGTCTCAATCCCTTTCATGCAGGTGTTAACCGGCTCCACAAAGCACGCCTGTTCGAACGAAACCCCGTCCGGAATCCGGACCGCTCCCTTCTCCACGATCCAGTCCATTACCCGCACATATTCCGCAAAGCCGCCGCCAGATGGCTCGAAGCCTGCCGTGCATCCCACTTTCTTGTACGTCGCGCACTGCGCGAAAGTTTTGTGCCGGCAGTAGTAGCATTCGCGGCAAGGGATGTGATGAAACACCATTACCCGATCGCCCACCGCATACTTCCTCACCCCCGCTCCAACCTTCGCCACAGAGCCCGCGGTCTCATGCCCGAAAATGCGCGGCGCCGAATGCGATCCCGTCGAAATCTTCTTCAAATCCGTCCCGCAGATTCCGCACGTGTCCACCCTCACCAGAATCTCTCCGGCGCCGATCTCCGGCACCGGAACTTCCTCCAGCCGCACATCATTGACGCCGCGATACACCGCCGCCTTCATCGTGGAAGGAACCCGTTCCACGTCAAGTTCCGCCGCCATTGATCGCACCATCGTCATAAGCAATTCGTCATGCCGGACCCCGAGTTACAAAAAATCGTAGCGCCGGCATCACAAGCCAATTCGTAGCGCCGGCGACCCCGCCGGCTGTCGTGCGGGCGACTCGCCCGCACATCCTTACCCTCATCTTTACTATCAACGTTCAGTTTTCTCAGTTATCGCCGAATCGCATCACACAGCGTCCTGCTCGTCCGTCGTGCACTTTTTCAATATCTGTCATCCCGAGCCGTTCACGCGTGAACTTTTTGCGGAGTCGGGGGACCTTGCGCTTTGTTCGTACCACTCACTCCCTCGCGCTCCAGATATGTCCGAATCGCTGCACACAGCGTCGCGCTCGCGCGCGCGCTATTCCGCGCCAACGCCATCGTACGCCACCACAGCCACGGACGCATCGCCACATGAACCCCGAATCCCACCTTCTGAAAACATCCATTCGCCCCCACAAACTTCTGCACCGGCGGCATCGCAAAATCCACCGTATCGGAAATCGCCTTCAACGCCGCAAATTCGATTCCATGCACCTGTGCGGCCATCGCCGCCGGCGCACCTTCCATGTCGACCGCTATTGCGCCGTATGCGCTTCCCAACCGTCGCTTCTGGTCGCGATCCGCTACTTCCGGATGACTCACCAGCACTCCTTCTCCCGCACCCGTGTCCGTGCGCGATCCATCCCCAGCATTCACCACGATTCGCGGTTCAACCACATCACCAACCTTCAGCGCCGCGATGAGCGCACCTGCATAGCCCACCGAAAGAATCCTCGCCGGCCTCGTCTCCTCAATCAGCGCTTCCGTCGCCCGCCGTCCATGCTCTGCGCCAATCCCGCTGCAAATCGCGAAAGCCCGATAGCTCTCCACATCACCACTCTCAAGAATTTCGAAGGCGCGCCCGCCATAACTGATTTCACGCGCGCTCCACCCTCGCACCAGCGGCGCAATCTCTTCCTTGATCGCCGCAATTATCCCAATCCGAACGCCTTGACCTCGGCCCTGCCGATCGGCACCAGAGGCCTCTCCTGGGAGCTGAGGGGTGAGAGCTGACAACTGCTCTGCCTTCCCTGACGACTGACGGCTGATAGCTGACGGCATATCAGACATACCCATTCGCCTGGAACCACTCCACCGATCTCCGCAGCGCCCCATCCACCGGCACGGTTCGCCAGCCCAGTTCGCGCTCCGCCTTCGCTGAACTCACAAACATCATCTTGCGTCCCATGCGCACGGCATCAATCGTTGCCCGAGGTTCGCGCCCCAGCAGCCGCCCCGTGACCATCTCGTCGACTACGCCGGTTGCCAAGGCAAAAACATACGGCAGCTTCACCGTCGGGGACTTCAGCCCCGTAATCTCCGCCAGCCTGTCCAGAATCTGCTTCAGCGTCAGGTTTTCGCCGCCCAGAATGTACCGCTCGCCGCGCTTCCCTTTTTCCAGCGCCTGGATGTGTCCCCGCGCGCATTCCGTCGCATCCACCAGGTTCAATCCAGTCTCCACATATGCGGGGAATTTCCGCTTCAGAAAATCGAGCACAATCCGTCCCGTTGGCGTCGGTTTCACATCGCGTTCCCCGACCGGAGTAGTCGGATTCACAATCACTACATCCACGCCCGCCTTCGCCGCGTCAAACGCCACCTGCTCCGCCATGAACTTCGATCGCTTATACGGCCCAATCATTTCATCGAGCGCCACCGGACTTTGTTCATCGGTAAAATACTTGCCGTTCAAATCCGCACGTCTTCCATTCGTCCCGAATCCCATCGTCGCTACGCTCGACGTGTACACCACCCGCCGCACGCCCTGCTTTCGCGCCGCCTCCAGCAGCGTTCGCGTTCCCTCTACGTTTGACCGGTACATTTCCTCGGGATCGCGCACCCAGAGCCGGTAGTCGGCCGCAACATGAAAAACTACTTCACAGCCCGAAACCGCTCTTTCAATCGAGGCCGGCTCGCGCAGATCGCCCGTCACGCGCTCTGCATTCAGATCGGCTATATTGCGCAGATCGCTCGTCGGCCGCACCAGCAGCCGCAACTCCGCGCCTTGCGCCGCCAGCGCACGGGCCACATGACTGCCCAGAAATCCCGTAGCGCCAGTGACAAAAACTCTCAAGATCTGCTCTCAGCCATCAGCCATCAGGAAAACCCAAAGTTCACGGCAACACCGCCCTCTAAGACCTCTGAATTCCAGAGACTGACCAAGCCGATCGCGCTTAACGTGCTTTGCCTGATGGCTGACGGCTGATGGCTAACAGCTGCTTTTCTCCGCCATCACCTTCGCGTAGTTCGTCAGCGCAAGCAGCGGGAAATACTGCCGGTACAGGTGGTATTGCAGATAGAACACGCGCGGAAATCCGGTTCCCGTAAAAAGAGCTTCGTCCCACGATCCGTCTTTATTCTGAGTCTTCAGCAGGTACGCAATGCCGCGCGCTACGCATTCGCTGCGCGTATCGCCCGCGGCCAGCAGTCCCATAATCGCCCACGCCGTCTGCGAAGCCGTCGAGTCTCCCTGCCCGCGCAAATTCGGATCGTCATACGATCCCACCGTCTCGCCCCAGCCGCCGTCCGAGTTCTGCACCATGCGCAGCCACTCCGCGCCCTGTTGGATCATGGGGTCGTTCCGGTCCATGCCCATTGACTCAAGGCCGCGCAGCACCAGCGCCGTTCCGTAGATGTAATTCACGCCCCAACGCCCGAACCAGCTTCCGTCCTGCTCCTGCTCCTTGCGGATAAACCCGAGCGCCTTCTTCACCGCCGGGTGGTTCTTGTCGAACCCGTATGCCGCTAGGCACTCCAGCATCCGGCCCGTGATGTCAACGGTCGCCGGATCGAGCATCGCGTTGTGGTCCGCGAATGGCACATATTGAAACACCATCCGGTTGTTGTCCTTGTCGAACGATGCCCATCCGCCGTTCTTGCACTGCATCGAGAGCATCCAATCAATCGCCCGCTGTACCGATTCCCGCTGATATCGTCCGTTCGGATGCTCCACCCGGCTCAACCCCAGGCACACCATCGCCGTGTCATCCACATCCGGATAGAACTCGTTATTGAATTCGAAGTACCACCCGCCCGGCTCGCCCTGCGGGTTTTTCACCTTCCAGTCGCCGGGTTTGCGCACCTGCTTCTGCAGCATCCAATCCGCGCTCTTCACCAAGCGAGGGTCCGTTGCCGGCACGCCCGCTTCCCCCAGCGCAAACAACGCATACGCCGTGTCCCACACGGGAGACATGCAGGGCTGCATCTCGAAGGTCTCGGCGTCTTCGATCCCCAGCTTTTCAAACTCATCCATGGCTCGAATCACCTGCGGATCGTCCAACGAATAGCCCAGGCATCGCAGCGCAATAATCGCGTTCATCATCGAGGGATAAATCGCACCCAGGCCATCGCTCATCTCGAAGCGTTCCAGCATCCATCTCTCGGCCTTGCGCAGGGCAATCGACCGCAGCGGCCGCACATGCACTGCTTCAAACCAGTGCACCGTCCGGTCTAATACCAGGAAGAAATTCCGCCACGAAATCAGTTTCTTCGCCCAATGCAGCCGCATCCGCGACTTCTCGCGCCCGCCCACAAACAGCTCTTCTACTCCCATCTCATCGGGAATCTTCTTGAACGGCTTCTTCGCGTAGCAGATCGAAAGCGGCACCAGGATGGCCCGCGACCACGATGAAATTTCGTAGATATTGAACCAGAACCAGTTCGGAAACAGCACGATCTCTGGCGGAATCGCCGGCACCGCGTCGTAGTCATACTGCCCGAAAAAACAAAGATAGAGCTTGGTGAATGTATTGACCTCCGTCACCCCGCCCATCTCAAGAATCTTCTTGCGCGCCCGCTTCAGCGCCGGATCATTGGCGTCATAACCCGCCAGTTTCAACCCGAAATAAGCTTTTACCGACGCCGACAAATTCGACGGCCCGCTCGCGTAAATGCTCCAGCCGCCATCTTCATTCTGATGGTTAAGAATGTACCTCGCCGCCTTCGCCATCCGTTCTGGCTTGCCCGTCCCCAGCAGCGCGTGCAGCAAAATATAGTCCGACTCAAGCGTCGTGTCCGCTTCCAGTTTGCCGCACCAATACCCTTCCTCGTGCTGTTGCGAGAAGAGGAACTTGCGCGCCGCGTCCACGGCCACCGCGACCCGGCTCGCCAGGTCGTCAATCTTCCCAAACCGCATCTGCGGTCCCGAGGCCGAACCAGCCGACGCCGAATTAAGAGAAGATTCGTCCATCCACTCTCCTGCTACTCAAAACTGGAGCGCGCCGCACTCACTCCGCAACTCGCCAATTCCTTCTGATCTCAATTTGTCATCCTGAGCGACGAAGCATGATCGCATCGCGATCATGCCGAGGAGTCGAAGGACCCCTATTCCCTCACACTGCACGCGCGAACCTACGCCCCCGCTCCTGGCGCCGCCGCAATCGTCTCCACAATTTCCGGAGGCAGCCCAAACCGCACGTTTTCCGGCATGATCTCCAGTTCCTGCACGTCGCCAAAACCCTTGCCCGTCAGGTATTGCACCACTTCCTGCACCAGGTGCTCCGGAGCCGATGCTCCCGCCGTCAGCGCCACGGTCTTCACACCCTGCAGCCATTCCTGTTTGATATTCCCGCAATTATCGATTAGATGCGCCGGCGTCCCCAAACTCCGAGCTACTTCTACCAGCCGCTTGGAATTCGAGCTGTTATCCGATCCCACTACCAGCAGCAGGTCCGCATCCGACGCCACATGCTTCACCGCAACCTGCCGGTTCTCCGTGGCGTAGCAAATATCCTGCGCCGCCGGCCCCTTAATATTCGGAAATCGTTTCCGCAGCGCCGCAATAATGTCCCGCGTCTCATCCAGGCTCAGCGTCGTCTGCGTCAAGTACGCCACCCGCGTCGGGTCCGGCAACGTCACCGTCGCCACTTCCCCCGGCGATCCCACAACCTGCGTCACCGCCGGAGCCTCGCCCAGAGTCCCAATCACCTCATCATGATCGCGGTGTCCAATCAAAATCAGCGAATAGCCTTCCTTCGCAAACTTCACCGCCTCCACATGGACCTTCGTCACCAGTGGACACGTCGCATCAATCACCCGCAACTTCCGCAGCTTCGAGTGCTCCCGCACCTCCGGCGAAACCCCGTGTGCGCTATAAATCACGCGCTCGCCTTCGGGCACCTCGTCTACGGAATCCACAAAAACTGCGCCCTTATGCTGCAGCTCTTCCACCACAAAGCGGTTGTGTACGATCTCCTTGCGCACATATATCGGAGGCCCAAATGCCTCCAGCGCGATCCGCACAATATCGATCGCACGCACCACGCCCGCGCAAAACCCCCGCGGCTTCAACAGCAACAATTGTTTACGATCAGGCAAACGCGTCCCCTCCATCCTTATATTAGGGTACTGCCACCAGCAAAAGGATGCACAAGCGATCTTTTCATGGTATCGAAACCCTCACCCCCGGTCAACGTAAGCCATTGCACCAGTGAGGATTAGCAGCGAATGGAAAGATCCCGTAGCGAACGGAGAACAGCAGAAGAGGAATCGGCAACGAAGAAATGGAGGACAGATAATAGAGAGGAAAGACAAAGAATAGAGATATAGATAGGCCTAGCTGTGTATTAGCTGCACGCAAGATCCCTCGCCCCGCTGGTGAAAGCGCGGGGCTTCGGGATGACGCCAATCACTTTTAAGGTGGGACAGGATGAAGTTGCACCACCGCCGAATCCTGCGACCGAGCCGCGACGGCGTTTCCTTACCACACCCTTCTCACGTCGTATTCGTCCAACCCCCGGTCCGCGCTCAGGATGGGCAAATTCAAAGCCTGGGCCTGCGCCACCAGCAACCGGTCAAACGGATCCCGATGATGCAGCGGCAGCAGCCCTGCCCTCATCGCATGATCCAGCGTGATCGGCAACTCCTGCCAGCCTTCCCCTGCCAGAAAAACATGCATATCTTCGATCAGTTCGGCAGAACTCAGTTTGCCCATGTTGACCTTCATCGCGATCTCCCAACCAACCAGCGCTGAAACATGGAAAATGTTCTTGGGAGCAGACATAATTGCCGTTGCCCGCTTTGAGAGCATTGGAGAATTTTCAAACCACCAGATCACGACGTGGGTATCTAGCAGAGCTTCCATGGGGCAGGTTTTCCACTTGCATCCGTCATTCGAATCCCCAATCTTTCAATTCCTGGTCTGTGAGCGGATCGAAAGCGTCCGGAGTGTACGAGATCTTCCCTTTCAAAATTCCCGGCTTCCGTTTCTTGACTTCCGTCGAAATCGCCACCAGCCTCACCACCGGCTTCTTGCCCCGAGCGATCACAATCTCCTCGCCCCGGCACGCCCGCTCAATCAAGCGCGAAAGCTCCGTCTTCGCCTTGTGAATGGTCACAGTTCCCATGCTTATTATGTTAGCTAACTTTACTTAGCTAAGTCAAGAATCCCCGTTTCTTCGATCTCTGGGCCTAAGCCATAGTCCGCGGTCGAAGGGGCCAGTCGTCAGATCCATATCTCATTCATGGCAGTCATACGCCCCAGCCATCGCGCAATCTGGTTTTCCTGAAGGCTGACGGCTGAGAGCTGAGGGCTATTTTCCAGCAACCCGGCCCCCCGCAGTAGAATCAAATTAATCAGGAGCGCAGTCCCCTAGAGGTTGTCAGAGGCTCCTCGCTCGAATTTGCTCTTCACCCATCAGCGGAGGAGGCATTATGAGCCGACCTACTTCTCACGGTTTCGTTCTCACCGCAGCAGCACTTTTTGCTTTTACTCTCGCGCCCGCCTTGGCATTTGCACAACACGGTGGTGGAGGCGGCGGCGGTGGCGGCCATTCCGGTGGCGGCGGCAGCAGCCACGGCGGCGGATCTGGCGGCGGCGGTTTCCATGGCGGCTCCGGCGGCGGGTACCACGGCGGATACAGTGGCGGGTACCACGGCGGATACAGTGGCGGCTACGGCAGCCATGGTTACGGCGGCTATGAGGGTCGCGGATACGAGGGTCGCGGTTACGAAGGCCGCAGCTATGAAGGCCAACGCAGCGGCGAAGGTACCTACGGCAGAGGTGGCTACAACGGTTCACACGGCGAAATGGGCGCCCGCGGCGAGATGAATGGGCGCGGCGGAACGATGAACGGCCGCAGCTCTGCCTCCCAAAGCCATTCCACCTATTCTCGCGCCGTCAACGATGGCCAGTGGCACTCGTTCGGCAACTCCAACTCCGCGCACTCCGGCACAAACTCACTCGCCGCTCATAACTCCGCCATGTCCGGGAGTTCATGGCACTCTTTCGGTTCATCCCGCGGTTCGCTCGGCACGGGCGCTCATCGCTCCATGGCGTTTAATCGCAGCTTCGCCCATGGCCGCAGTTACGGCTTCGGACGCGGCCTCGGCTATCGCGGTTGGGGTTATCGCAACTACGGATGGGGTGGTTGGGGGTGGGGAGGCTACGGTTGGGGATGGGGCTGGGGTTGGAATTGGGGTTGGGGTTGGTGGGGTCTAGGCTGGCCTTACTGGGGATGGGGCTGGGGCTACTGGGACCCTTGGCTTTTCGATCCCTATTGGTACGCTCCTTGGCCCATGTATAACCCAAACTATGGCTATGACGGTAGCTACATCTATGGAGACGACGACAATAGCAGGAATTACGGTCCAGAAAATAATGGTCCACCCTACCGCCGGCCCGACAACAACCCGCCGCCTCCAACGAACCAGGCAAATCCGCCATCGCCTTCGCCGACTGCCGACTCTAACGGTTCCGATTCTAATGACAACAATCAATCGACGTCGCCAAACAACCAGCCGCCGAGTCCAAACAATCAGCCGTCGAATTCAACCACAAGTCCAGACTCCGGCAACAGCACCGTAACGGTCACCACGACGTGACGCTCACGCGGACGCAGTCGCGCAAGAGTTCGATACTCGCCGTAGAGACGGGGCTCGCCCCGTCTCTCTTCCCGAGCGGCTCACCGCCGAATCAAAATGCCCGGCGCGGTCGCCCGACTCTTGCCGTTCCTTAGCCGATACTCAGCCCACTTGCTCCTATCTTCAATTTCTCCATTTCGTCCGTGACCAGTCACGATAAAATCAAGGATGTTCCAAGAAACTCAGGCCGCTGATCGTTCGCGGCTCCAGGCCAAGAAGCCAGGTCGCAACTCGAAGCTAAGTTCAACTCGAAGCTAAGTTCTCTCGGCTCGAAACCCGCAACTCGAGGCTCAACTATGAAATTCGGCGTCATCATCTTCCCCGGTTCCAACTGCGATCACGATGCCTTCTGGACCATCGAGCACGTCGCGCATCAGCCCGTCACCTTCCTCTGGCACGACTCCGCCGATCTCCAAAATTGCGATGCCATCATCGTCCCCGGAGGCTTCGCCTACGGCGACTACCTCCGCACCGGCGCCATCGCCAAGTTCTCGCCCGTCATGCAGTCCGTCCGCCAGTTCGCCAACGCCGGAGGCCTCGTCATCGGCATCTGCAACGGCTTTCAAATCCTCTGCGAAGCCGGACTCCTCCCCGGAGCCCTCATGCGCAACGTCGGCCTCAAATATGTTTGCAAGCCGGTTCACGTGCGAGTCGAAAACAATCAAACGCCCTTCACCAACGCCTGCGCCAAAGGCGAGGTCCTCACCATCCCCATCGGCCACATGGAAGGCAATTATTTTTGCGATGAACCGACTCTCGCCGAACTCAAGCGCGACGATCGCATCGTCTTCCGATATTCCACGCCGCAGGGCGAAATCACCGCCGCCGCCAATCCCAACGGATCGCTCGACAATATCGCCGGCATCTGCAGCCCCGGCCGCAACGTCCTCGGCATGATGCCTCATCCCGAGCGCTCCGCCGAGCCCGAACTTGGCGGCACCGACGGCTACAAAATTTTCGCCTCCATGCTCGGAGCCCTTGTCGGAAAATAGGTCGACAAGTAGGCTGACCCTGCACTTGCATGTCGCCTTTGAAAGACGCTAGCTTTGCAGCTGCGAAAAAATATCGCCTTTGCTATGAACGGGCGTGGCTTTTAGCAGGGCCGTCAACTCTTTTAGCTTTGTCATTCCGAGCCGTCCGTAGCCGCGCTCCTGCGCGGTGAGAGCCTGCCCTGAGCGAACCCGAGCGTCGCGAGGGGAAGTCGAATGGGATGGCGAGGAATCTGCAGTTTCCGGCCTTCGAACGCCCCCAGGTGTTCACTGGAGAAAATGTAAGCCCATGCTTCGCACCCACCAACTCGCCGCCGTCCCGCTCATCGCACTATCATTGTTAATCGCCCCATCGCCCGCCCGCGCCGGAGAACAACCCATGACTAAAGTCGATCGCGAATTTGGCGAGCCCAATCCCAAAGCTCCCGCCGAACTCTCCCGCTTCGCCTTCCTTATCGGCAAATGGCACTGCGACGCCAAGGTGAAATCGGCCGACGGAGATGGCAAGAATAAAGACCAAGCCTTCCACGCCACTTGGACTGGCCGCTATATCCTCGACGGCTACGTCATCGCCGACGACTATCGCATGACTACCCTATCCGGCGAACTCGTAGTCCTCGGCACAAACTTCCGCCTCTATGATCCGGCCAAGAAACTTTGGAACATCAAATGGATGGACGCGCTCGCTGGCACCTGGACCACCTCGGCTCACCCGACCTCGGCGGCGTCCATTTCGACGGCCCATCCGTCTCCTACATCATGAAAGAACCCATGGCTGCCCACGCCTTTACGCGCGCCACTTACACCAACATTTCCCCCGCACACTTTACTTGGCGCGGAGAGCAGTCCAACGACCGCAAAACCTGGACCGACTTCATGACCATCGAATGCGACCGCAGCAAAGAGTAACTAATAAATAGGAGGAAGAGCCTGGCTGTAGCTACTTCGGTGCCCGCCGTAGAGACGCGGATTGCCGCGTCTCCTCCGTCTATCCGGTGCGAATGCACCTGGTGGAAGAGCGGGGCTTCAGCCCCGCGTTAGTCGCCTAAATAATATGGGGCTTTAGCCCCTGAGAAACGCGCTACCGCCCGTCCCTCAACAGCTTCGTCAGCCGGAACGATTTCACCACAATCTGGTTCGGCTGCAACCCCACCGGAATAATCGTCAGCAGCGAATATTCCGTCGGCTCGAATTTTTTCTTCGGCGTTCGTCGTTGAATCACTGCCACATCGCTCGACCCCGAATCCAGCACCAGCAAATAACTCTGGCTCTGCGATAGCGCCAGCGCATCCGGGTGCATCCCCACCGGAAAATTCGCCACAATCTTGCCTAAATCAATGTCATAAACGGCAATGTTGTTCGATCCAAAGTTTGAGATATAAAGCCTCGTGTTATCCAGCGAAATCACGCCGCGAGTTGGTTGCGCGCCCACCACATAGCTTCCCGAAACTTCGTTCGGCGTCGTCTCGATAATCGAAATGCTTCCCGCATCAAAGTTGAATGCCACCAGCTCTCCGCCATCGGGCTTCAGCGCCAGGCTCACTGGCGTTTGCCCCACGTCGAGCAGCGCCAGTAATTTATCGGTCTGCGCCGCATTCTTAAGCGCGACACTCGCCACCTGTCCCGATCCTGAGCACGAGACGAACGCCTTCGACGAATCCGGCAATATCACAATATCTTCCGGCTCTATGCAGACCGCCACCGCCGCGCGCACCGCCAGTTGCCGCGCATCAATAATCGAAACCGTATTGTCCGCTCGATTGCTCACCACCACCGTCGCTCCGTCCGGCGAAACCCGCGCCAGCCCAGGACTTCGCCCCACTCGCAGTGTGCCCATTACCGTGCGTTGGTCCAGGTCGATTACCGAAACCGTATTCGATGCCGAGTTCGCAACAAAGCCGCGCCGCCCGTCCGGAGAAACGTCGATAAAGTACGGACGCCCGCCCACGCCAATTGTCGCCACAACCTTATTCTGCTCGGCATCAATCACGCTCACGTTCGCCGAGCCGCTATTCACCACATACACTTCGTTGCGCTTCGGATTCGCCGCAACCCCCGTCGGTTCGGCGCCCACCGTCAGCGTGCGCACCACCACATACGACCGCAGATCGATCACTGTGACGTTATTGCTTTTGCCGTTTGTTATGTATGCGTACTCGCGATACAGCGGCCCGTAGATAGGCAGCCCGCGCTCGTGGAAGTAATACCATCCGCCGGCGAGCGCGAGCGGGACACACACGGCAATGAGTAGGAGTTTGCGCAAAATGGCGTCTGCAGCGAAGAAATGAAGAATTAAGAATAGCAAAGCCGAAAGGGACTGTCCGCTTTTCAGACGTGGGGCTCGATCACCTTCAGTCCACTCACCTGAGAGAAATGCCGATGGTTGAAAGTGGCGACCGCGCTGCCGTGCTCCACTGCCGTTGCCGCCACAATCAGGTCATAGTAGCCAATCATCTTCCCCGAAGCCTCCAATGCAGCCCAGATGCGCGCATGTTCCAGGGCAGTGACCTCAGTGTAAGGAAGAATCGACAGTCCACCGACAATCGTTTGCACGTAGCGCTCGCGCCTCGCCCGGTACGGAACCGTGGCTCGCTCTACACCATGCCATAACTCCGCAACGGTTACGGCGGCGATTTCCAGTTCCTGGTCCTTCTGAGAAGCAAGCCAGCGCCTGAGGTCGAAGTTCCCCTTCTCCCCTTTTATGATTACATCGGCATCGAGGACTATTGCCATCGATCCCTCGGACGCCGCAAGGCCTTGCGCGCTGCCCGCAGATCTTTGTGAAAGGCCCGCGCTTCTTCCTTGGATAAGTCCACCTCCGCCAGCGCCTCCGCCAACTCTGGGCCCGTGCATCCTCTCTTGCCATCCGGGACGATGCGTGCAACCGGCAAGCCGTTCCTGAGAAGAACGAAAGTGACGTTTTGATAGTGGGCGCGATTCACGCAGTCGGCGAAATTGCGCGCCGCCTCCGTCACGGAAATGACCGTCTTCATAAAATCAGATTATCAGATTTTATGTGGCATCGCAAAAGATTTCAGTGGTGATGAAGTCGCGTTTGGGCGAACTATAAGCCTCAGCGACCGCTCGTGGTAGTAAGGCAATCCCGCCGCCAGAATCAGCGCAATAGCAATAGCAATAGCAATGGCAAAGAGGAGGAGTTTCGCACAGGTCGTGAGACCACCCGTCAAAAGCAATTCACATCAGTGGAGAATCTTGCGAGCCCTGCAATGGACCTCAACACTCATCCGGACCGCCACGGGTTTACCGTCTTTAGTGGCAGGTGCAAACCTCCATTGAGAGACAGCTTCGAACGATTTCTTGTCCCTCTCCTGCGAAACACTCCTAACAACCTTAATGTCTTTGGGCTTGCCATCCTCACTGACAATCAGTTCGAGCACAACGGTGTCTAATTCATGACCATCGTCGCTGCAAAACGGGTCAACGTTATGCACGATACGAGGCGGCTTTACTCCGATAAACTCTTTATGGGCAAATGGGGATGGCGACTTGGGATTCTCCGGATTCGAAGCTGGCGAATCGGTCTTCTCAGCGGCCGACTGATTCTGGTCGGACCCTCGAGCGCTGACCGCTATACAAGACAACTGCAACTACGAAGGCACCTAGGACCACTTGCCTCATAACATTAGCTCCTAGCCGGTAAATGACTCGTGGAGACATCAACACCCGCGACGCCCCGCCCCAGCACCGCCGCAATCTGCCGCACCTCGCCCATCAGCGCGTCGAACTGGTCCGGATACAGCGACTGCATCCCATCCGACAAGGCTTTGTCCGGATCGTTGTGCACTTCCACCATCAATCCATCGGTTCCCACCGCCACCGCGGCCCGCGCCAGCGGGATCACTTTGTCGCGCTTGCCTGTTCCATGGCTCGGGTCGGCAATAATCGGCAAGTGGCTCAACCGCTGCACCGCCGGAATCACGCTCAGGTCCAGCGTGTTCCGCGTGTGGTCCACAAACGTCCGCACGCCGCGCTCGCACAGCACCACGTTGTAATTGCCCTCGCTCATTATGTATTCGGCGGCCATCAGGAACTCTTCGAGCGTCGCCGAAATTCCGCGCTTCAGCAGCACCGGCTTTTTCGCCCGTCCCGCGCGCTTCAACAGCGAGAAGTTCTGCATATTGCGCGCGCCAATCTGGATCATGTCCCCATACTTCTCCACCAGGTCGAGCGATTCGTAATCCACCGCCTCGGTCACGACCAGCAACCCAAACTTGTCGCGAATCTCGGCCATAATCTTCAGGCCCTCTTCGCCCATCCCCTGAAACGAATAAGGAGAGGTCCGCGGCTTATACGCACCGCCGCGCAGAAACTGTGCCCCCGCGCGCGCCACGCGCTCGGCAATAGCGAATGCCTGCTCGCGGCTCTCAATGCCGCACGGTCCCGCCATGATCGCCAGCTCGCGCCCGCCAATCGTCGCCGCGTGTCCCGGAAACGTGATGACCGTGTTGTCGGGCTTCACGTCGCGGCTCACCAGCTTGTACGGCTTCGAAACCCGGATCACTTCCTGCACGCCCGGCATTTCGTCGAACGTACCGGTTTCTACCGCGCCCTGGTTCCCCGTGATGCCAATGGCGGTGCGTTGCGCGCCCGGAATGGAATGCGCGCGGAAACCCAGCGACTCGATCTTCTGGCAGACGGCGCGCACCTGCTCTTCGCTGGCGTGCGCCTTCATCACAATCAGCATGCGGTCCTCGAACAGATCTCGAACGGTCTTCGAACGGATCTCGAACAGATCTCGAATTAAGAGTGTAGCCTCGCCACGCACGAACGGCAATTGCAGCCGAGCCATGCATCATGCGGCATTGGTGCAATTTGATCTTCGCTAGTCCCAGCCAACTAAGCGCGGCGTCATCCCGAAGCCCCGCGTTTTCGCCGGCGGGGCGAGGGATCTCGCCGGGCATCACCCGACGCTATGCTTCAAACTGCACCAAGCCTTGCACGTCCAGCCGTAATCTGCTATGTTAAACATGTTAAACAAATAGGCAATACATGCTCGGCATCCGCCTCGAACCAGAACTCGAAGACAAGCTCGAATCGCTCGCCCGTGAAACCGGCCGCAGCAAGAGCTACTACGCCCGCGAAGCCATCCGGCAGTATCTCGAAGACCGCGAGGATTATCTGAAAGGCATCGCTGCACTGGAGCGCCGCGAGCCAACCATCACGTTGAATGAGTTGGAACGCCGCCTTGGCTTCCGCGAGTAGGGTGTGGCAAGTAAGGTTTGGCAGGTCGAAATCACTCGCACGGCAGAAAAACAAATCACAAAGCTTGCTCGCCCTGCGCAAAAAGCCATTTTCCAGTTTCTGAGAGAGCGCGTTCTGACCGCGGCCGACCCTCGCCAACTCGGCAAGCCCTTACACGGCGACAAGAAAGATTTATGGCGCTATCGTGTCGGTGACTATCGCCTCATCTGTGACATTCAGGACGATCGAGTCGTAGTGCTGGTGCTGCGAGTTGGACACCGGAAGGACGTTTATCGCTAACAATTTCCAACTTCCGGTCGAAGCCGCTCCTCCATTGTAGAATTACTGTTTCTCCTTACCGGACGTGATTGCCTTCATGCCATCAGAAGATGAACCCGTGACCACTAGCAACACTCCCGACGACCGACCCACTACTCGCACCGAGCGCGACGACCGCTACGACGCCCAGCCCATCGAGCAGAAATGGATCGCGCGCTGGCAGAGCGATCCCTCCCTCTACGCTGCCGAAGCGCATTCCACCAAGCCGAAGTATTACGTGCTTGAAATGCTTCCCTACCCTTCCGGCCAGCTGCACATGGGGCACGTGCGCAACTACTCCATCGGCGACGCGCTCGCCCGTTTCATGTGGATGAACGGCTACAACGTGCTTCATCCCATGGGTTGGGATTCTTTCGGCCTGCCCGCCGAAAATGCCGCCATCAAGAACAACACGCCGCCGCGCCAGTGGACGCTGCAAAATATCGCCGCCATGAAGGCGCAAATGCAGCGCCTCGGTTTCGCCTACGACTGGTCGCGCGAAGTCACTACCTGCCTGCCCGAGTACTATCGGTGGAACCAGTGGTTCTTTCTCAAGCTCTACGAGAAGGGTCTCGCTTACCGCAAAAAGAGCAAGGTCAACTGGTGCCCGCAATGCGCCACCGTGCTCGCCAATGAGCAGGTGGTCGGCGGCAACTGCTGGCGTCACGAAGATACTCCCGTTGAGCAGCGCGAACTTGAGCAATGGTTCCTGCGCATCACCAAATATGCAGACGAATTGCTCCGCGATCTCGACAAACTCACCGGCTGGCCCGAGAAAGTTCGCGTCATGCAGCAGAACTGGATCGGCCGCAGCGAAGGCACCCTCATCGATTTCGATCTCGGAGGCACCGTTGGCCCCGCCGGTTCCACCATCACCGTTTTCACCACCCGCATCGACACGATTTACGGCGCGAGTTCCATCCAGCTCGCACCCGAGCACCCCATAGTCGCCGACCTCGCCGCCCGCAATCCCGAGCTCAAATCGCAGGTCGAGCAGCTCATCGCCGAGCAGCGCCGCGCCAAAGAATCCGGCGACATCGGCAACATTGAAAAGCACGGAGTCTTCACGGGCCGCTACGCCAAGAATCCCTTCAACGGCGAAGCTCTGCCTGTCTGGGTCGCCAACTACATCTTGATGGACTACGGTACCGGCGCCATTATGAGCGTCCCTGCCCACGACGAACGCGACTACGAGTTCGCCAAGAAATACAACCTCGACATCCGCCTCGTGATCATGCCGCACATGGCCGACCCCGAAGAAACCATGACCGAGCCGCCGCTCCCCTTCGTCAGCGAAGATGGTTTTCTCATAAATTCCGGCCCATTCACTCACCTCAGGTGCGACGTAGCGATTCAGAAAATGTCCGCTCTTGCCGCAGAAAAAGGTTTCGGCAAACCGACCGTCACCTTCCGCCTCAAGGATTGGGGCATCTCTCGCCAGCGCTACTGGGGCACGCCCATCCCGATGGTTTACTGTAAAAACGCCGATTGCGGGAAAGATGGCATCGTCCCAGTCGCCGAAAAAGATCTGCCGGTGATCCTGCCCGACAAAGTCACCGTCACTCTCGCCGGCGGATCTCCATTACAGAACGTCCCCGAATTCCTCAACACCACCTGCCCCAAATGTGGAGGCCCCGCCCGCCGCGAAACCGATACCATGGACACCTTCGTCGATTCGTCCTGGTATTTCTACCGCTACGCTGACGCCCGCAATGACCGCGCTCCCTTCGATCCCGCCATCATCTCTTACTGGTTCGGCCGCGACGGCATCGACCAATACATCGGAGGCGTCGAGCACGCCATCCTCCACCTTATTTATTCGCGCTTCTGGACCAAGTTCATGCGCGACATGGGTCTGGTCAAAAACGACGAGCCCATTGCTCGCCTCTTCACCCAGGGCATGGTCATCAAAGACGGCGCCAAGATGTCGAAGAACCTCGGCAACACCGTTTCGCCCGACGAAATGGTCGCGCGCTACGGAGCCGATGCCACCCGTATGTACACGCTCTTCGCCTCGCCTCCCGACCGCGACCTCGACTGGCAGGACACCGGCATCGAAGGCATCCAGCGCTTCCTCGGACGTGTGTATCGCTTCTACGCGCAAAAGAACCCCGCGTGGGTGGCGGAGGCGGCGAAAAAGGTCGCGAACTTGCAGATCCTTGAGCAAAGCTCAACCATCTTGCAGCCGCGCCTCAACGCGAGCGCGGAAAGGTTGGCGGAAAAGGCGGCTCGGAAGATTCAACGCAAACTGCACCAAACCATCAAGCGTGTCACCTACGATTTCCAGGGCCGCTGGCACTTCAACACTTCAATCTCCGCCATCATGGAACTCGTCAACGAAATTTACGGCGCGGAGGAAGCGCTCGCCACCGGACGGGTCCCTGCTGCGCTCATTCTCGAAGTCCAGCGCACCATCGCGCTGCTGCTCGCACCCATGGCTCCCTACCTCGCGCACGAACTTTGGGAAATGACCGGCGAAAGAAGCAATCTCCTCAAAGCGCCCTGGCCGAAATACGATCCCGCGCTCGCCGCCGAGGACGAAATCGAAATCCCCGTGCAGATCAATGGCAAGCTGCGCACTGTCGTCGTCGTGCCCGCTGCCGCTACCGACGATGATGTCAAGCAAGCCGCCCTCGCCGACGAAAAAATCAAAGCCGCAATCACAGCAAAGCAGGTAATCAAAGTCATCCTCGTCCCGAAGAAGCTGGTTAACATCGTACTGAAGTAGCCACGAGTATCGAGTTACGAGTATCGAGTTACGAGCTTCGAGCCATCGCATCGACGCGATGGCCTTTGGGGCTTTCGTCACTCGCGGCTCGCGGCTCGTAGCTAGTTTTGCTTTTGCTTGCTCGTCGCTCGCGGCCCGTAGCTCGTAGCTGCTCTTCCCTCCATTTGCAGCTCATCGTAGAATCTGAGACACTCATCCGTGGAAACCCAATCTATCGTCGTCCTCGACTTCGGCGCGCAATACTCACAGCTCATCGCCCGCCGCATCCGCGAACAAAAGGTCTTCTCCGTCGTTCTTCCCTTCAACGCGAAGCTCGACGAAATCCGCAGCTACAATCCCGTCGGCATCGTCCTCTCCGGAGGCCCGTCCTCCGTCTACGACACCGCCGCGCCCCATGCCGACAAGCGCGTCTTCGATCTCGGCGTCCCCGTCCTCGGCATCTGCTACGGACTCCAGTTCATGGTCTACGCCCTCGGCGGCAAAGTCACGCCCGCCTCCAAGCGCGAATACGGACACGCCAAGGTCGAGCTCCAGGCTACCGACTCGCTCCTCTTCGCCGGACTTCCCAAGCTCCTCGCCGTCTGGATGTCTCACGGCGACGCCGCCGAAGAACTCCCCACCGGCTTTCGCCTCACCGCCCGCACCGCACACGCCGTCGCCGCCATCGAAAATCCCGCACGCAAAATGTTCGCCGTGCAGTTTCATCCCGAGGTCCATCACACGCCGCTCGGCAACGACATCCTGCGCAACTTCGCCCTCAACATCTGCGGAGCCGCGCCCAACTGGACCGGCCAGCACTTCATCGACGCCACCATCGCCGCTGTCCGCCAGCAAGTCGGCAAAGGCCGCGCCATCTGCGCCCTTTCCGGCGGAGTCGATTCCTCCGTCGCCGCCGTCCTCGTCGACCGCGCCTTGCGTGATCCTTCAGCCGATCCAAAAGATTCCAGCCAAACCCGTCTCACCTGCGTCTTCGTCAACAACGGAGTCCTGCGCAAAAACGAATTCGAAAAAGTTCAGCAGAACCTGCGCGACAAGCTCGGACTTCACCTCATCGCCGTCGACGCCACCGAGCGCTTCATGAAGAAACTCGCCGGCGTCACCGATCCCGAAAAGAAGCGCAAAATCATCGGCAACGAATTCATCAAGGTCTTCGAAAAGGAAGCCCGCCGCATCGCCAAAGAGGAAAGCCATGTTAAGTGGCTCGTCCAGGGCACGCTCTATCCCGACGTCATCGAATCCCGTTCCGTCCGCGGCCCCTCCGAGGTCATCAAGTCGCACCACAACGTCGGAGGCCTGCCCGAAAAAATGCGCCTCAAGCTCATCGAGCCGCTCAAAGATCTTTTCAAAGATGAGGTCCGCCGCATCGGCCGCGACCTCGGCCTCCCCGAAGACCTCCTCCAGCGCCAGCCCTTCCCCGGCCCCGGCCTCGCCGTGCGCATCCTCGGCGAAGTCACTCCCAGCCGCGTCGCCCTGCTGCAGGAGTGCGACGAAATCGTCGTCACCGAAATCAAGCGCGCCGGCCTCTACAACAAAATCTGGCAATCCTTCGCCGTCCTTCTCCCCATCATGTCCGTCGGAGTCATGGGTGACCAGCGCACTTACGCCTGCACCTGCGCCATTCGCGCCGTCCACTCCGAAGACGGCATGACCGCCGACTGGGTTCCGCTCCCCTACGAAGTCCTCAAGACAATTTCCAACCGCATCGTGAATGAAGTCCGCGGCGTCAACCGCGTCGTCTACGACATCACCTCCAAACCGCCGGGGACGATTGAGTGGGAGTGAGAAAATCAGCTTCTAGCCCTTGGCTCTTAGCTCTTAGCTCTCAGTTCTCAGTTCTCAGTTCTCAGTAACGACCCCCGTTTAGCAAAGATGCTTTGAAGAGTTGTCATTCCGAACCCGAGCGAAGCGAGTGGGTGAGGAATCTGCTTCTTGCTGACTCCGCGTCCGCACCCTCGTAGAGACGAGGCTTACCTCGTCTCTTAAAGGCTCGCAGGTTTTGTGGAAGGGCACGGCTTCAGCCGTGCCGAAAGAGTCTCTATAATCGGGGCTTTAGCCCCTGAGGGATCGTGTGGCGCGGGCGCTCTCGCCCGCGGCCTTTGACTTTGATCGAACTGCGGTGCCCTATTCCAATTGCCACACTGGCGGCAGCAACCCCCGAAGCCTTTGGGTGGCGCAGCGCTTCAGCTGCTGCGATAAAGCCTTTCATTTTCTACCGAGGGCTTTAGCCCCCGAGGGATGAAGTGTAGCGCGGACACTTCTATCCGCGCCGGACCAACGCACCACCACGCTTAAGAATCTAAATGCTTAATCGTGGGATAAGATGGGAGCGCTGAGCTGACCATCCTGCGATGCCGAATTACGACTTTCAATCGTTATCCAGCTACGATTTCGAACTCCTGGCACGAGATCTCCTCCAGGAGGAACTGGGCATCCGACTTGAGAGTTTTGCCCCTGGTCCTGACCGTGGGATCGATTTTCGATTTAGAAACAGCAAAGGCGATCTAGTGGTCCAGTGTAAGCACTACGCCGACTATGACACCCTCTACCGGACGTTGAAGCGTGACGAGGCTCCGAAGGTCCGCCGCCTAAAGCCCAAGCGCTATATATTAGCCTTGCCGACTGCTCTGACCCCGCAACGCAAGGACGCTATCTTCGCCCTATTTGCGCCGTATTGTCGTTCGACAGCCGACATCTTCGGCAGGGAAGATATAAACAACCTTCTTACCCGTCACAGCACCGTTGAGCAAGACCACATAAAACTGTGGCTGACTAGCGAAGCGATGCTACGGAGATTCCTGAATCGCGGTGTCTGGGGCGACACGGAGTTAACCCTCAAGGGGATACGTGAGCGAACCCGTCGATATGTGCAAAATCCAAGCCTCCTGCGTGCGAAGCAGGTACTGAACAAGCACCACTACTGTTTAATCGTTGGTATCCCGGGCATCGGCAAGACGACTCTCGCAGAAATCCTACTCATCGACTATGCGGACCGTCAGAACTTTCAAGCCATCCGGATTACTAACGACCTCTCGGAAATCAAGGACGTGAAGGACCCCAGTCGCCGCCAGATCTTCTACTATGACGACTTCTTAGGAACGGCGAAACTCGACAAACTGGAAAAGAACGAGGACAAACGGATAATTGAGTTTATGCAGCAAGTGGCTGCAAACAAGAAGTGGCGCTTCATTTTGACAACAAGGGAATACATCCTCAACTCCGCCATGATTCGATACGAATCCCTTGCTCACCCCGCAGTTGACCTAGCCCCCTGTATCGTTGACCTGGCGGACTATACGCGTCCAATTCGCGCCCGAATCCTGTATAACCACATCTTCTTTTCTGACTTGCCAGACTCTTACAAGAGGGCACTGATCGAGAAGCGGCGCTATTCGACCATTCTTGCCCACTCAAACTACAACCCCCGAATCGTCGAACACATGACGCAATACCGAAACGTGAAGCACATCGACCCATCAACATATTTCGATGAATTCCTCCGCAACCTCGCAAATCCAGCACGGATTTGGAATCACGCGTTCCGAAATGACCTCAGCGAGGCTGCACAACACATTCTCATAACCATGGCCTCAATGCCGACCCCCGGTGCTTCTCAGCGACCTAAGGACTGCGTTCGACAGCTTCTATGAGTTTCGACGCAAGAAAATTGGGTTCCCGACATCCAGCAGAGACTTCGAAAACGCCCTGAGAGAGCTTGATGGAAACTTTGTGAAAACGGACCGTATCGGCGAGGATTCCGTTATCGACTTTCACAACCCGTCCGTCAATGACTACTTGGACAGCTACCTAGCGGAATCTGTTAAGGACACAGCAGATCTCATCCAAAGCGCCACTTTCTTTGAACAGTTCCAGCAATTCTGGAGCGGACATCGCGATACAAGGTACGTTTGGTCGGACAAATACAGCGGCGACTTTATCGCGGCATTTTCCCGACGATTCATGGCCCTGAGCTGCAAGGTTTCCCGTACCTATTCTGAAGGCCGACTAGTCGGCATGACTCATGGCAACATATCCTTCGAGCATCGAATGTCTCTCGCCATCGAGATCGATGAATCCCTAGCAACCTCGGCGTCGCACTCGTTGGTAAGCCAATTGGTTGCCACATTAGGCAAGAGGATTGAAACCGGAGAATCTAATAAGGAAGCCCTTGTAAACCTCTTACCTGCGCTTGACCGGAGAACTACGACATCAAAATCTATCTTCGCGTCCGCAAAACAGTTCCTAACTGGGACACTCAAGGAGTTCGCTGACTTTGACAGCCTCGCGAACTTCGTCGAGAAATTCCCCATAGCAATCGACGAGAAAGAGCTAGCTAGAGTTAGGCAGGAGTTCGAGGAATTCAGCAGACACTATGCAGATGTCTCGGGGCATGATCCAGACTTCCTCCGTGGCATTGCCGAGGACATCACAAGCGTTGGGCACAAACTCGAAGTCGATGTCAGCGAGTGGGCTGATCCTCTCTTTCAGCAAGCGGACGAAATCGATAGAGAACGCGAGCGAGAACCGGACCCTGTCGACTCGGACACGAACTGGCTTGACGAGTCGAAAGCGATTCGAGACGTAGATCTAATGTTCGAGGGGCTCCTCCGCGAAATCGCCGAGAGGGCCTGACCCGCGCGCCTGGCGTGTAGTGTGAGGGGAACACGGCCGGGTGCCGGGTGCCCCAGGTTCGCGCCGCCCTTTGGCGCTAACCTGGGAAGATCGTTTCCTTATCCCCGCTCTCGTCCCTCACGCACAATCGCCACCAGGTCCGCCGTGGACACTCGTGACTTCATGCCCTTCACGTCCAGCGGCGACGGATAGGGATACGTTTGAATCAGCAAGAGCAGGGCCGCTTCGACGACCGCTTTCTTTGTGACTAGGCCCGAGACGCGCATCGCCTTATGCATCAAGGCGTCGTCGATGTCAATTGTAGTCCGCATGGTTCATGCCGCCGCTGTGCAATCCTCTCACGGTATATCGTCAATTCCAGGAACAAATATAAAATTGTCATCCTTGAGCCGGGTGCCCCATTCAAGCCCTCCTTTGGCTTGAGTGGGGTATTTCGGTTCAGAAACTAATCAAAACATAAATCTCGTCCCCACCGTCGGAGCACAGTTGTTATCCGAGTTATACGGAACGCCGGGCTTATGAGGAATGGCAATCGCCAGACCGCCGCTCACCCAGGAATAAGCAATTCCCGCAAATGCATCGAACCGCTTGGTGACGTGACGATTCACAAAGAACGACCCTTCATTGAGCGTGCCCGCGCACGAACTTCGGAACCCAGCCGCAACCGAGCATTCCGGCGGAGAGCGGAAGTCATTTTGCCGCTGCTGATACCAGGATAGAGTGACGTCGGTCTTGCTGCGATAGGTGTACTTCGCACCCGTCCACCAGATATTCACCAGCTTTTCAGAATCAAGATTGTTGTCTTCGACGCCGCTCATAATGTAGCCGCCCTGGTCCGCCGCGCCCACGCCCAACGGGTTCTGCGGGTTGTTCTGCCAGATATATTCGTATCCGGCAAAAAACTTGACCGGGTCCCACGCGTACTTCACCGCGACCATCACCGCGTTGTTGTCGGTCACAATGCCATAGACAGTGTTATTCGTGTCGATCAGATTGGGCCCCATGCCGGGCCCCCCATTGATGGGGTTTGTATTGATGCTGTCGGTGGTCGACTGATATAACCCCGCCGAACTCAGGCTCTGCGGCCCCAGCAAGGGATTCAATACGCTGATCGCCTGGTTGTAATGTTGGTAGACGGCGTCGGCAGAAAACTTGCCGTAGTCTCCGCCCAAATTGAATCCGAACGCATTGTTATGCGCGGTTTGCGGCGTGCAGTTCGCCGCAGTCCACATCGCCGAGTCCGAGTAGCAGCCCGCAGAACCATCGGCGAATTTATACATCGCGCCAAAATGCACTGGGCCATACGTCAGGCGATACTTCACCGCGTCATCCCAACGGCTGTCTTCGGTGTCGCCGCCGCCCGCCATCGTGCCGTTATACCCGATGTACGAAAATGCATACGCGCCGCCCGCCGGATCGTAACGGAGCATCGTATCCGTCCCCAGAGAGCGCTGGCGTCCGAAGGTCAGCGTGCCAAAAAGCGTGGACGACACCCCGGCATAAATTTCATCATTAAACGGTTGGCCCGCCCGCGCTCCGTCGATGGCCACCGAATAGCTGGCCCTGGGTAGGCCGTTATTGATGGTGTCCGTCGCCGAGGCATTCGCCAGCAGGCCCGACTGCGGATTGATTCCTGTCGAAGCGTTGAACACAACCGACCAGCCATGCACAAACTCTTCCTTGCCTCGGATGCCCAGCCCCGTCTGCGACAGGTTGTTCGGAGCGACCACAAATCGATGTTCATAGCCGTTCCGGTTCACCAGAGATTCGCCTTCATAGTTGTAGCCATTCTCCGGCAAGCCGTGGCTCACGTATCCCACGCCGATGTCATACGCGCCATACACCGTGATGCCGTGCCAGGTCAGCGTGCAATCGGTCGTGGCGAACTCATGGCCGCTCGCGCAAGCATCGGGCGTGCTTCGCATCATCTTGATGTCGACTGTGGTCTCCTGCCCCATCGCCAAATTAATTCCCATGCGCGTTTCATTGCCGAACCCTTCTTTCGACGCGCGAATCTCGAAGAATCCCGCCCGCAGCCCGGACGCCTGATAGTGCCCCATACCGTCGGTTTTGATCGTGTGCGTTTCGCCCCTGTCAGCGCTCCGGATCGTCACCTCGACGCCTCGCAGCGCCGCGCCGGTCTGGTCCGTCACCACGCCGGAAACGCTCGCCATCTGAGTCGAAGCCTGAGTCAAAGCCTGAGTCGAAGTCTGGGCAAAAGCCGCGCTCTGAACAAACAACAGCGAAGACGAAATCGCCACCGCAACAACAAAAATAAAGCTGGAGCTAGACAGGTTCGCCTTGCGCATTTTTTCGACCTCAAGAAATTAGTTGTTTGGGATGCAGAATGCGAAAGTGTACATGAGATACGATTTTATTGTCCAGACATGGATGATATAGCACGGCTTAGTCCCCCATCTTTTTGGGGCTAGACTGGGCCAAAATAGCCAGCACAGCGCCCTCGTACCCATACCACACCTTGTCAACCCGGATTTTGGACCCCGGCACGTCTCCGAACTCATTTGATTTGTTACCCCTACGCTGTTTGTACGTACAGATTCGTATTCCAAACTTTATTTTGTTCGCCCCTCATTCGCCTCTGGCAGCTTCACTCCGCGTCGTTTCGCCGCGCCTCTCCGGCGGTGCCCCCCGTCCCAAGTCGAAATACGACTTCGAATCCCACCCTGTCCATTGAACGTTCGCCTCCAACCAACTACCATAGATTCATGCCCTTAGGACTCGAAGCTCCCACTTCCGAAAAGATTCGCGCGCCAAAGGTTCGCGCGCCCCGCGGCAACTCGCTCTCCTGCAAAGGCTGGCAACAGGAAGCCGCCATGCGCATGCTCATGAACAACCTCGACGCCGAAGTCGCCGAGCGCCCCGAAGACCTCGTCGTCTACGGCGGCACCGGCAAAGCCGCCCGCAACTGGGATTGCTACCACGCGATCATCCACACTCTAAAGAACTTAGAGAATGACGAGACCATGCTCGTGCAGTCCGGTAAGCCCGTTGGCGTGTTCAAGACGCACGACTACGCGCCGCGCGTCCTCATCGCGAATTCGAATCTCGTCGGGCATTTTTCCAACTGGGAGAAGTTCAACGAGCTCGAGCGCGCCGGCCTGATGATGTATGGCCAGATGACCGCCGGTTCGTGGATCTACATCGGCTCGCAAGGCATTGTGCAAGGCACATACGAAACCTTCGCCGCCGCTGGCGCGAAGCACTTCGGCACCGACGTGAGCGGAAACGACCTTAGCGGCAAACTGATCGTCTCCGGCGGAATGGGCGGAATGGGCGGAGCGCAACCGCTCGCGGCCACCATGAACGGCGCTGCGTTTCTCGGCATCGACGTCGATCCTGAACGCATCAAGAAGCGCCTGAAGACTGGCTATTGCGACTTCATGGTCACTACGCTCGACGAGGCGCTGCGCATCCTGAAGAACGCGGTCCGCAAGAAGGAAAATGTTTCGGTTGGACTCGTCGGCAATTGCGCCGACATCATTCCCGAACTCGCCGAGCGCGGAGTCGTGCCCGACATCCTCACCGATCAGACCTCCGCCCACGATCCGCTGAATGGTTATGTTCCAAACGGCATGACGCTCGAAGCAGCGCTCGAACTCCGCAAGCGCGATCCGCACGCCTATCAGGAGCGCTCGCTCGACGCGATGGCGAAGCATGTCGAAGGCATGCTGAAGCTGCAAAAGATGGGCTCGGTCACATTCGACTACGGCAACAACATCCGAACGTTTGCCTTCCAGCGCGGCGTGAAGAACGCCTACGATTTTCCCGGCTTTGTGCCCGCCTACATTCGTCCGCTCTTCTGTGAAGGACGCGGTCCGTTCCGTTGGGTCGCGCTCTCTGGCGAACCATCCGACATCGCCGTCACTGACGATCTGGTCTTGGAACTGTTCCCGCAGAACCAAAGCCTGCGCCGCTGGATAGAGCTCGCCCGCAAGCGCATTAAGTTTCAGGGACTGCCAGCACGCATCTGCTGGCTTGGCTACGGAGAACGCGCCCAATTCGGCCTCGCCATCAACGATCTGGTGAAGAAGGGCAAGATCAAGGCGCCAATCGTGATCGGCCGCGATCACCTCGACTGCGGCTCCGTCGCGTCTCCTTACCGCGAAACCGAGAGCATGAAGGACGGCTCCGACGCGGTCGCCGACTGGCCGTTGCTGAATGCATTGCTCAACACAGCCGCAGGTGCATCGTGGGTCTCCATCCACAACGGCGGAGGTGTTGGCATCGGCTACTCGCTGCACGCAGGCCAAGTCACCGTGGCCGACGGAACCGAGATGATGGCCAAGCGAATCGAGCGTGTGCTGACGACAGATCCCGGCATGGGCGTAATTCGCCACGTGGATGCGGGCTATGCCGAGGCCAAGGAGTTCGCCGCCAAGAAGAACGTTCATATTCCGATGGACCGCAAGTGAACACCCACCACGGAGGCACTGAGGCACGGAGTTCGATCGGGCTTCTTTCGGAGGCACTCACCGAAGGCATCATTGGTACTGCCATTGAGGTCCGTCAGCAACTTGGCCCTGGGCTACTCGAATCGGTCTACGAGGAGTGCATGTGCTACGAGCTTCGTTTGCGTCAGCTCCCCTTCGTTGCTCAGATAGAACTACCAATCATTTATAAGGGCCACGAAACAGGAGGAAAGTTTCGCGTCGATTTGATCGTGGCTGACGAAGTCGTAGTCGAACTGAAAGCGGTTGAGAGGCCTCTGAGCATTCACGAAGCGCAGTTGCTCACTTACCTCAGGCTGACCGGTAAGCACGTTGGCCTGATGATTAATTTCAACGTGCCCGTGCTGCATCGCGGCATTATTCGCCGAGTCCTATGAGCCATCAACTTCTCCGTGCCTCCGTGTCTCCGTGGTGGACGTTCTGCGTGCGGAGGAAGAATGCGTAACAGCTCTGCCCTGCTGCTCGCGAACATCGGCCAGCTTCTTACACTTCGCTCGGATTCTCCCGGCCCTCGCCGCGGCACTCTCCTTTCCGAACTCGCCATCATCGAAGATGCCGCTGTCCTTTGCCTTGGCGGCAAAATCATCTCCGTCGGCAGGGCCAAAGACGCACTGCGCGATCCGTGGCTGAAGAAGAATCGCAAGCGGATAACCGAACTCGATTGCCGCGGCCATGTCGTACTTCCGGGCTTTGTCGATTCGCACACTCATCCTGTCTTCGTACACCCTCGTCTGATCGACTTCGAGAAGCGCATCACCGGCGCAAGCTACGAAGAGATTGCCGAAGCTGGCGGAGGCATTCGCTCCAGCATTGCGGGCGTTCGCAAAGCCACTAAGCCAGCCCTCACCAAGAAACTGGTCAGCACGTTTCGCGACGTGGCAAGCCACGGCACGACCACTGTCGAAGCAAAATCCGGATACGGCCTCGACTTCGCCTCCGAGATCAAATCGCTCGAAGCCATCCGCATTGCCGCAACTCGATGGCCCGGTACCGTCGTCCCAACTTTCCTCGGCGCGCACACCGTCCCGCCCGAGTATCGCGACCGTCGCAAAGCCTATGTCGATCTCATCTGCAACGGAATGATGCCTGCAGTCGCCCGGCGCAAACTAGCCAGTTTCGCCGATGTCTTCTGCGAACGCGGAGCATTCACGACGGACGAAGCCGAGCAAGTCTTCCGCGCCGCGCAAGTAAATGGCCTTGCCGTCCGCGCTCACATCGGCCAACTCAGCGAGACGCGCCTTGCGCCGTTCTTGCGTTTCAACCCCGCGTCCCTCGATCACATGGACCACATCAACGACTCCGACTTCCCTGCCCTCTCCGCAAGCGACACAGTCGCAACCTTCGTTCCCGGGGCAAATTACTTCCTCGGCCTCTCGCGCTACCCCAACGCCCGCAGGTTTATCGACGCCGGAGTCGCCGTCGCGCTCGCCACTGATTACAATCCCGGCTCCTCGCCCACGCTCAGCATGCCGATGGCGATGTCACTCGCCTGCACGCACATGAAAATGTCGCCTGCGGAAGCAATCTCAGCAGCCACCATCAATGGTGCTTGGGCGCTACGAATTGCCGATCGCAAAGGAAGCATCGAACCCGGAAAAGACGCGGACCTCGCCATATTCGACGTCAAAGACTATCGTGAGATTCCCTACTGGTTTGGCGTAAACCGCTGCGCGCTCACGATCATGAATGGCATCCTCGATCTCCCTAATTAAGATCGTCCCAATTAAGAGGTTCGAACAAAGGAATGCGCTCCCGCGCGTCTGCAAGCTAACTATCCTGCCTGGATCTCCGTCCGTTAGTCACCCCGCATCCACTCTGCAAGCGCATTCGGAGATGGCTGCAGACGGCCAGGATTCATCACGTTCCCCGGGTCCAAGCCCCGTTTAATGGCCGCGACAGCTCGTACGCCAACGGCCGAAATATCGGCTGCAAGCCATGGAAGGTGCTCGGTTCCCACGCCGTGATGATGCGAAACTGTGGCGCCCGAATCAATGAATGATTGCTGGGCCGCGCGCTTCGCACGCAGATACTGTTCCATTTCGCGTCCGGCCTGTTGACGAAAGCCGAACGTAAAGTAAACGCTGGTACCTGTTTGATAGCTGTGGCTGACGTGACAACCGGTCCACGGACGAACTCCACTTTCGAGAATGCTGGCGCGCAACGCAGAGATCGTATTGCGATAGAGTGGCAAAATATTACTCCACACGGTTGCCGTTTCGCTGACGTCGGTGGTCACGTCGCGGTCCAGCAGAAAGTCGCGAATGTAGGGGAAGTCGTATTTGGTTGCTTCGAAGGATCGGCCGGCCGTTCGTCCCATGCCGACTCCGCCGAAGCGCCGGTAGATGGCTTGGACTTCATTGAGGTGGCGATCGGTCGCCGCGCTGGTTCCCTCAAACGCAGTCAACATAAGGCAGGCTTGCGGCAGATCGAATCCTTTCGCGCGCAGGTACGCCTTGAAAACTCTGCCCGCAGCTTGCGACAAACGAGTAGACGGAGGACGAAATGCAAGCGACAAAGCTGTCTTATCGGGATCGTTCAGTCGGACCATCGCAGGCGGACATTCCCGCCGCACACATTCGTGAATGGCATCGATGCCGCCTTCGAATTCCGGAAATAGGTAGCCGCAAACTGTTCGTGTCTCGGGGCGCGGATGCACACGCATCGTGGCCTCTGTAATTACGCCCAGAGTCCCTTCGCTCCCGATACAGATATGCCGGACGTCAATTCCATTTGAAGATTTCGGCACCGCGCGCGTTACCAGCACACCATCAGGGGTGGCCATGCGGACGGCAATCACCATGTCTTCGATCTTGCCGTAACGGTCGCTCTGCATTCCGGCGGAGCGCGTGGCGATCCAGCCGCCCAGCGTGGAGTGCAGAAAAGAATCGGGAAAATGGCCGAGCGTCATCCCGGATGTGCCAAGCTTCTCTTCAAGATCTGGCCCGAAGATTCCTGCCTCAATTCGCGCCGTGCACGATCGCGCATCCACCTCGAGCACGCGCCGCATTCGCCGCATATCGAGCGAAACCGCCATGCGCTTGTAGTCCATGCGGTCCAGGCAGCCGGCTATATTCGAGCCGCCGCCGAAAGGAATGACGACAACATCGCTCTCGGAGGCTGCCCGCAGAATCAGGACGACGTCGTTCTCACTTTCCGGATACACGATCAGATCCGGTGCACCGGTAGCAACGCCGCGCCGCAAACGAAACAGGTCACGAAATCCTTTGCCGTAAGAGTGCAGCACCCGTTCTTTGCGCTCGCTTGTGATCTGGTGAGTCCCAAGAAAAGACTTCAAGCGCGTCGAAAAGCATTCATTCCCCTGACCCTCTGGCAGTTTCAGCAACTCTACGTTCCACTCCCGAGTTGCGAAATCCTCGCGCTCAATTTCGAGCACCTGCTTTGCAAATGGCCAAAAGGCCGGATGCGCGTGGGTATTGAACTGGGTATTCTCATGCCCCCATCCCCACCACTTCATATGTGCTGGTTCGTAGGGCATATTCATGACCAAGTTTGTTCCCGTCGCCCAGCATCTCCGAGTTGAGTATGAGCGCTCATTCGACAATTAGTGCTCACTTTTTCCCTGCCTCTCTGTGGCACATTGCAAGCAAGGGTGCTCCGACATCAGCCGCCGCACCCGGCATGCCAGTTGTTCGGCAACGGCACGCCTTTTCTCTCGCAAAGACCCTGCGCCGCTCAACACGACGGTCGGCGAAAATGCTTCTCCGAAACGCACGGTTATAGCATGAGACCGCGGCATGGATCGCCCCGTCGGCAGAATCTCGCGCGTTCCGTCAATGTATGCAGGAACGAGAGGAATTTGGAGTTCGTGCGCAAGCCATCCAACTCCAGCCTTGAATTCGCCCATTTCTCCGTTGCGAGACCGCGTGCCTTCTGGGTAGAGAATTAGAATTCGTCCCTTCTGCGTGATGAACCGTGTGCATTCCGCAAGACAGCGATCCAATGACCGTGGACCGGGACGGCGCTCGATCGGTATCACGTTCATTAGCGGCGCAAGAGCCCAGCGCACGCCGCTTGACTGAAAGAAATAATCGCTTGCGCCGAGAAGAGCGAAGTCACGAAAGCGGCGTCCACTGGCCGTCATAAGAGCAGCACTGTCGGCATGGCTGCTGTGATTGCTGCAAAGCAGAAAAGGCCCGTTAGGAAGGTGATGCAGTCCTTCGACCGTGAGCGGAGAATAAACCTTGAAGAAAGTGTGGCAGAAGGCTTCGAACAGCGCGCTGCCGAGCGCCGGAGCCCAAATCGCGGCCGGGGTCTTCTGCGTGGTTCCACCTCCAGTTGTCATAAATCGTTGAACAATAAATCATCGGACAGACGAGATTACACGAGACGACATCAGCGCCGCTGGAAAATAATCGAAGATGGTGAAACCGTTCTTGATCGAGCGGCCGCATAAGGATTTACGGTAATGCCTTTGCCCCGAAACGATCCTTGCGAAAAACAAGAGCGGATCTTGTTAAGGAAAAAATTGGAACGCGAGCGCAAAAAGAATGCGGCCAGGTCGCCCTGGGCCGCTTTGGTTTTCTGTTAGCTACTGTGACGCTGGCAAACGAGTATTCCAACCGCGGGCCCGGGAGATGTTTTACCCAAGCCCGCGATCGGTCACTCTTAGTTCGTTGCGGTCGTCAACTCGGTTGCATTCCCCGCATCGTAGTCAGTGGTTGCTGCATACGCCGCCTTCGTGTGACAGGTTCCGGTGGCCTTGATCATTGTCACCGTGGCCTGGTAGCTGCCCGGGCCGTTGCTGGTCACTGAGCCCACCGTGCACACCGTTGCCGGCGTCGCGGTGATGGTTGGGGTCGCGGTTGAGACCGACGTCGCCGTTACCGTGAAGTTGCTACCATTGCTGGCACTTGCCGGCGCGCCGGTCAAGCTCGCCGCCGCCGATGCCTTCTTCGCGGTGACCGTCAGCAGCTTACTGTCCGCCTTGTAGACCGTTGTGATGGGCCAGTTCGCAGTCAGTTTGCAGCTTCCGGTGCCGACCAGGATCTGGACGGTCGCCGTGACCGTGGTCCCGCTGGCCGAACTGCCGGTGACCTGGCAGATAGTCCCAGTTGACGTGCTGATCACCGGTACGCTGGTGTCATTCGACGAGGACGCCGTCACCGTGAACGTAGCTCCGTACGCTTCTTGGCTCGTACCGTTATTGACGAAAGTCATCTCCGGCGTCAACGGGGCCTTGACCGTGGTGGTCTCGGTCATCTCGATCGCCGCGTTGTAGTTGCTGTTGCCAGTCTGGAACACATCCTCGGTGCAAGTCGAGTTAGCTCTCGACCCCGCCGTGATCGTGTACGTTCCGCCTGAGTTGGTGCAGGATCCGCCGCTGGTGTAGGTAACCGACAAGCCCGAACTGGCGCTCGCCACGATGGTGAAGCTGCTGCCGTCAATTGCCGTCGACGGTGCCGACGTCGTCACCGTGATGGTCTGGTTTGCCTTGTGGACGGTCTGGCCGATTGAGCCCGATGCGGTTGTGTGGTTGCTGTCGCTGGCCGTGTAGGTGGCAGTCACTGTGTTGCTGCCGCCGCCCAGGATCGACGTGGTACAGGTCGCCGTCTCCGGAGAAATACCCGAGACGCCGCTCGCGCTGCATCCCGTGTTTCCGCTCCAGCTTACTGACCCGTTCAGGTCACGTGGCCGCTTGGTGGATCTGCGGCCCTTCACTGCGCCTGTGTCACTGCTGACCGTGGCCGTGAAGGTAATCGAATCACCGTAGGTTGATGGATTCGAACCGGAGGTTAGGGTCACGCTGACGCTGCCCACCGCAGGCTCTGCCGTGACGGATTCGGACGCGCTGGCTTGGTTGTAGTTGATATCAGCCGCTTGCGTCGCCGTCACCGTACAGGTGCCGGTTCCGCTGATCATGGTGTAGGTTGCGCCCGAGTTCGTACACACCACACCATCGCTGGTGTAGGTGATCGCACCCGTGCCCAGACCCGAAGCCGCTACCGTGAACGAAGAGCCGTACTCCGCAGTCGCCGGAGCTTGCGTGTTGAACGTCACTGAATTGTTGCCCACGTTGACGGTCTGGTTAATCGAGCCCGAGGCCGTCGTGTGGTTGCTGTCGCTCGCCGTGTAGGTCGCGGTCACCGTGTTGGTGCCGCCAGCCAAGATCGACGTGGTACAGGTCGCCGTTTGCGTAGGATTACCTGAGACTGAGCTCGAGGCGCAGCCCGTGTTACCGCTCCAGCTCACTGACCCGTTTAGATCACGTGGCCGCTTGGTTGTCTTGCGGCCCTTCACTGCGCCCGTGTCACTGCTGACCGTAGCGGTGAAGGTGATCGAATCACCGTAGGTTGACGGATTCGTACCCGACGTCAGGCTAACGCTAACGCTGCCCTGCGCCGGTTCTGCCGTGACGCTCTCCGACGCGCTGCCAGCGTTGTAGTTGCTATCCGCCGCTTGCGTCGCGGTCACCGTGCAGGTGCCGCTGCCCGCGATCATGGTGTAGGTAGCGCCCGAGTTCGTACACACCACACCGTCGCTGGTGTAGGTGATGGCACCCGTGCCCAAGCCCGAGGCCGCTACCGTGAAGCTCGATCCGTACTCCGCGCTCGCAGGAGCAGGAGTCGTGAACGTGACGGTGTCGTTGGCCTGATTGACCGTCTGGCTCACCGAGTTCGAGGCCGTCGTGTGGTTGCTGTCGCTAGCCGTGTAGGTTGCGGTCACTGTGTCAGAGCCGCCGCCCAGGATCGACGTGGTACAGGTCGCCGTCTCCGGAGAATTACCCGAGACTCCGCCCGACGCGCAACCCGTGTTTCCACTCCAGGTCACCGATCCGTTGAGGTCGCGTGGCCGCTTGGTGGTTCTGCGACCCTTCACTGCGCCAGTGTCGCTGGTGACCGTAGCGGTGAAAGTGATCGAATCACCGTAGGTTGACGGGTTCGAACCCGACGTCAGGGCTACGCTTACGCTGCCCACCGCCGGTGCCGCCGTCACGCTTTCGGAGGCGTTTGCCGACGCGTAGTAATTGTCGGCTGCCTGCGTTGCCGTCACCGTACAAGTTCCGGTGCCGCTAATCATGGTGTAGGTCGCGCCCGAGTTCGAGCAGACCACACCATCGCTGGTGTAGGTGATCGCGCCTGTACCGAGCCCCGAAGCCGCTACCGTAAAGCTCGATCCGTACTCGGCACTCGATGGAGCCGGGGTCGTGAACGTTACTGTGTTCGGGAGCTGAACGTCCTGGCTCACCGAGCCCGAGGCCGTCGTGTGGTTGCTGTCATTGGCCGTGTAGGTGGCCGTTACCGTGTTCGAGCCGGCCGGCAGACTTGTCGTCGTACAGGTCGCCGTTTCAGGAGAATTACCCGAGACTCCACTTGAGGCGCAGCCCGTGTTTCCGCTCCAGCTCACTGACCCGTTGAGGTCGCGAGGCCGCTTCGTGGTCCTGCGTCCCTTCACTGCGCCGGTGTCGCTGGTGACTGTTGCCGTGAACGTGACCGACGCGCCGGAGTTCGACGGGTTGGTTCCCGAGGTCAGGCTGACGCCAACGCTGCCTACCGCCGGTGCCGCCGTCACGGATTCCGGCGTCGCGCTCGCGGAAGCGTAGTTCTTATCCGCTGCCTGCGATGCACTTACCGTGCAAGTACCGGTGCCGCTGATCATGGTGAAGGTCGCGCCCGAGTTCGTGCAAACGACACCATCACTGGTGTAGGTGATCGCACCCGTGCCGAGGCCCGAAGCCGCTACCGTGAAGCTCGATCCGTACTCCGCGCTCGCCGGTGCCGGCGTGGTGAACGTGACCGTATTCGCAGCCAGTGTCGCGCTTACCGACTGCTGGATTTCAGGCGCGGCGCCGTAGCTGCTGTTGCCCGCCTGGTTGACGATCACCAGACACGTTCCCGTGCCCGAGGTCATCGTGTATGTGGCTCCGGAATTCGAACATCCGCCGAAACTGGTGTAAGCCGGGGTCAGACTCGAAGTCGCCGAGGCCGCCACGGTGAAGTTGCTCCCGTAGGCAGCGCTGGCCGGAGGCGCTGAGGTGAACGACAGTGTCTGCGTGCCGCCGACGGTTACTGTCTGTGCGTTCGAGGTTGCGAGGCTGTAGTTGACGTCGCTGTACTGCGCCGTGATGGTATGCGTCCCGGCTGACAGGCCATTGACAGTCAGCGAAGCCGCCCACAGTGCGTAACCGCCCTGGTTCGCTGTAACCGTAATCGGCTGCGCCGAGCCTATGTTGGTAGCGCCGTCGAAGAAGTTCACGACGCTCTGGTTAGGCGCGTAAATCGCAGTCGTACTGCTAGGTGTAAGCACCGCGGCAAATGTGTAGTTCTGAGGAGTCGTGCCTGATGTCTTGGCAGCCAGGTTGATCGTGTTCGTCCCCTGCGTGACGGTTTCCACGAAGGCAGGCGAGACGCTGCCCAAGGTGGAGCCGCTGCCCTGATATACAGCAGTGATGTTGTGCGTGCCTCCAACGAACGGCGTTGCTGAGCCGACCTTGAAGGTGCTCGTATGGGCGGCGGCCACCGCGCTGCCAGCGCCCAGATAGTAGGAGCCGTCATAGAACGCGACGGCGCCAGCCGTTGCAGTGGTCACCGTGGCCGTGAAGGTTGGGCGCCCGCCAAGGGTGGTCGGGTTGCCGCTCGAAGTCACCGCAACCGTGGTCGAAGTCCCGGTGGCAACCGTGAAGGTCACCGCCGCCGACGTGACCGGAGCCCAGTTCGTGTCGCCGGCAAACGAAGCCGTGATGGAATTGGCGCCAGTAGTCGTAATGCCAGTTGTGGCGAGGGTTGCGTACGCCTGGTACGTGTAGTTATTTCCGCTGAAGACTGGGAACGACACGATTGGCGCAGTCCCAAGAACTGTGCTGGTGGTGGTGTCGGTAAAGGTTACAACTCCGCTCGGAGGCGAACTCAGGGTCGAGTTGCCATTGATCGGGGTCAATGTTCCAAACGTGCCCGTGAGGGAGAGGCTCTGGCCCGACGTGATGGTGCCCCCGCCCGCAGGCGTGAGTGTCAGAGTCGGCGTTAGCTGGCTAACCGTAATGCCAACCGGGGTTGCGGTCGAAGCGTTGTAGGTTCCATCGCCCGAGTACGACGCCGTGAGGGTATGGCTGCCGCCGGGGATCGTGGTGACGTTGGCGAAGTTGTAATCGTAGAGGCAATTGCTGCTCGTGATTGCACCGGAGAAGGCAAATGCGTTCCCGTTCGGATCAAGAGTCAGAGTCGAAAGCGGGTTGCCATCGAGGGAGAGCGCGACTGTGCCTGTGGGAGCGCCTGCTCCGGAAATGCCCGCGACGTTCAGGTTGATAAGAATGTCAGAAGCGTAAGCGAACGTGCTTCCGGCGGTAATGGTGCAAGCCGACCCGCTGAGCGCGTACGGTGTGATCGTCAAGCCGCTGCCTTCAGCGCTTACCGTCACCTGCACGCCGCTCGAAAGGCTCGAGGCAAAGGTCTCGTCGCCGCCGTAGCGCGCTGTTACGTAATAGGTGCCGGCAGGCAGATTATCCAGCGATGCCGAATACGAGCCGCCGCTCAGCGTGGCAAAGGCAACCGGGCCATTCTGGGCGCCGGTGTCCTCATTGTTGGTGTCGCCGATTGCGCCCGAACTGACGATGAAAGCCACGTCGCCCGTGGGGGTTCCGCTGGCCGCCCCAACCGTGCCGCTCAGCGTGATGCTGGTGCCGTGAGCGAATGTGGTCTGCGACAGACCCAGAGTTGTGTTGGAGCTGTTGAATACCACCGAACTCCACTGGCTGGCCAGGTTGGCGGCGTTGGGCGAGCCCAAGCCGGTAGCCAGGTCGTAGCCCGCGACGGCGCCGAAGCCGATCTTGGCCGAGGTCGTTGTGCAGGTTGATTCGCCGCAGATGAAGTTGTTGCCGGTGGTGATGTCATGGAACGCGCAGGTGTTGCCGTTGGCGGGTGGTGTCGAAGAGTTGCACGCCGATTCGCTCTGCGCGGCTGACAGGCTGTAGTAAGTGTACCCCGGCATGCCTTGGCGGCCGCCATTGGCCTGGTTAATCAAGGCCTGAACGCCCGCCATGCTGGGAGCCGCCACGGAGGTGCCGCCAACCAGGCCGGCATCGACAAGGCCGCCGCTGGAGTTCAGCTCGCAAACCCCTTCGCTACAGAAGAAGGTGGCGTCATGGCCGGACGCGGCGTTCAAGGACAAGTCAGGGGTGTAGCGGTGCGGGACACCGGAGACTAGAGGCAGTATGTTCTGCATCTGGGCGACGGTTGCGGTCGCGGTTGCCGTTGTGCCTCCGCTCGGAGCCGCCGTGAATGCGATGGTGGGCACTGAGGTGCAGCCAAAGCCTTGGCCGACGCGGACGGTACCGCCCTGTGTGCCGTCGATGGGGAAGGTAATACTGCTGATGGCTCCGCCTGAGATTGCGACCGCTCCGGTCGTGTAAGGCTCAGTCAAGCAGCCGCCGCCGCTAAAGGTCATAGTGGGAGCGGTCGTATAGCCTGCGCCCGGATTGGTGAGGGTGATACTGGTGACCCAAAGGCCGGTCGCACCGCTGGCCAGGGTCAGGGTCGGGTCGGACGTGGGAACGCCCGAGCCGCGCTGCCACGGCGGCTGCAAGTAGTAGGCGCTGATGGCGCCGCTGCCCGACCATAAGCCGCTTAGACTCTCGCCGGCTGGATTGTAGCTGGATCCTTTGGCTTCGTTCCATGGAACCTCGGGAATGTAGGTAAGCGCCGAATTCAAGCCCGAGTTGCTCGGATTCCAATAGTTCGCTACGTTGGCACCTTCGTTGAACTCGGTGCCGCCAACTGCCACGCTGTACCAGGTGGATCCTTCTGCGGGGGCAGCATAGCCCAGAACTTCGTCACTGTCGTTTTGATCGTCGCATCCAGCCGGGCCGTTATCGCCGTTCGCGATGAAAATGCTGATGCCCTGCGCTGCGCCCTGTTCGAACATCTCGCTGTTGAAGAGATTGCCGCCAGTGCCTTCGTTGCCCTCGCAATCGCCATAGCTGCTGCTGATGATGTCGCTGAGGTTGTTTTCGATGAGGTATTCAAACGAGTTCGTGATGCCATCGACCAGGAACGTCGGCGTGCCAATCACGAAGTCGACGGTCGCGTTGGGAGCCATGCCGCCGGAAATTTCGACGTCGAGATCGGATTCGCCGTCGTCGCCGGGGTTAATACCGTTGTCCTGGCCGGCGTGAATGAAATTGGGATCGTGGGGCGTGAGACCCATCATCTGGCGGTAGGACTGCACGTCGCTCAGAAGAATGTCGGAACGGCCGACAATTCCGATGGTGACGCCGCTGCCATTGATGCCCTGCGCCAAAAGAGGCGCCGAATTGTAAATGGTCGCGAAGTCGGCGGCCGAAACGTAGTGCACGGAAGTCGACGAGGTGTAGTGCGGGGCGGGCTTCATCCGGCTATAGCGGCCGACATCGACCATGTGCGACTTTTTGAAAAAGTCGTTCAACGTGGGCACGCCGCCAATCACAGAACTGAGGGCGGTAGGAACCGTGATGTCGCGCGTGTTGCTTACGTGCGTCTCGCCATTCGGCATGGCGAGGTAGTGCATTTCGGTCTGGAAAGCCTTCTCAACCTGACCGATGGTGCCGCTGAAGTGCAGCACTCGCTTGCTCTTGTTGACGCCTTCAACCGTCAGGCCGTGGCTGCCGAGCCAGGCGGTGATCTGCGCGATATCGGCATCATGCACGCCGAAATGTTCGCCGAATTCTTCAGGCGTCGCCCACTGGTGAAAGTTCTTCGCGTGTTTGTCCTGCTGTTCGTCGATGACTTTGCGGATCTCGCGCTTCTGGTCCTCGTCAGATTTGAGCACCATAATAAGGTGTTCAACGGGCGTGTTGGCCGGAACGCGGCCCATATCCAACACGTTCTGCCCGTGCACGGCGGCCGGCACATGGCCATGCAGAATAGTGCGCTTGCTGTCATCGACGCGCGCGGTGATTCGCGCTTTGGGAGTAGCGGTGGTATGAATCGCCGCAAATGAGGTGGTTGTGATGACCAGCAGTGAGAACAGAACAACGAGGAACGACAGAACACGGGAACCTACACGCATAAATCCTCCGGATAAACTTGCGTCCACGGTGGGACGAGACTGTGTGCTGAACCTTGGGTGGGAAACCTTCAGAACTCTCAGAACTTTCTCCAGAACCTGCCCGGTCTCTCCAGAACGGGCTTACTGCTTTAAAATTTCGGGAAATTGCCACAGCGCTGGATACGAGAGGGGTCAGAATCCGAGATGCTGGGCCAACTCAATCTACTGGCGATACTGTAGGCTGTCAATTGCTAAATTTGACATTTACAAAAATATTTTTCAGCCAGAGAGCGCGCCCAGCGGGCAAAGTCATTTACCGTTCCTTAACATTCGGTTCGTTGACTTACAAAGTTATGACCGGGGGTTATCTCCGTCCGGATTAAGCTCTTGTTTAGCTGGCGGCTATCTCAGATCTGAATTGTCCTTTGAGTCAGCTATATTGTGTCGCGGCGAGGACGTCGGCGACGCTGCACTTGAGTTCGAGATCCCACTGATCGAGGATACAAAGCACACAATATTCACAATATTAATGATGGAAGCGGAAAAAGCTTAAAGCTGCTATCTCGCCCCTAAGTCTTTGACTCTATAATACTTTAGCGATAATTCCTTATTTCTCAAAGACCTGGCGGGAATCGCAGCGCAAGAAGTTTCTTGATTCTGGCGAGCCGCATCGACCTGCCCAATCCAGATTAATACCTGCTCACAGGTTCTCTAGCACTACCTTTAGATAGTTCCAGAAGCTTTTCACAGACGAAATCTGCACGCGTTCGTTCGGACTATGCGGATCCACAATTGTTGGTCCGAACGAAATCATCTCCATGCCCGGATATTTTTCGCCAATCACGCCGCACTCCAGGCCAGCATGCATGGCAATCAGCTTTGCCGGTTGAGCGAAGAGCTTCTGATGCGCTGCCTGCAGCTTGCGCACGATTTCGCTATTAGGCTCCGGTTTCCAGCCCGGATATTTGCCTGCATGCTCCACATCGAAACCGGCCAGACGACACACCGTCGCGACCATGCTGGCAGCGGTCATCATGCTGCTCTCGATGGGACTGCGCTGACTGGTAACAATCTCCACCACATCGCCCTTGGTAGACACGGTCGCCAGGTTGGTAGACGTTTGCACCAGGCCTGGGACATCCGGGCTCATGGCAATGACGCCATGATGCAAGCTCGCAAGCAGCGCTACGGTTTGTTTCGCGTCGGTCGCGTCCAGCACCTTTCCCGGACGCTCGGCTTTCTCCACCGTAATCTGCAGTCCAGAATCAAATGCTCCCAGGTCAGCCTGGTATCCAGCTTCAACTGTGGCTACAAGCGACCTCAGTTCGCTCTCCTTAGAGCCGTCGGCGAGTACAACGGCAGACGCTTCGCGTGGAATTGCATTTTGCGCGCTTCCACCGTTAATCGCGGCGATCTCGATCGGAAGGCGATCAAGTGCGGTTTGGAGGACCCCACCGAGAATGCGCAATGCATTGCCGCGGCCTTGATGGATATCGACTCCCGAGTGGCCGCCTTTCAGACCAGAAACCTTGATGCGCCATGCCGATCCCGCGCCTGCGGGGCGAAGCCCGACCTTGCGTCGAGCGGTCGTCTTGATGCCACCCGAGCAGCCTATACAGAGTGTCCCCTCATCTTCGTTGTCAAGGTTGAGGAAATACTTGGACTTCAGCACGCCAGCCGGGAACTCTGCCGCACCGGTAAGGCCGGTTTCTTCGTCAATGGTGAAAGCAAACTCCAGCGGCCCGTGGGCAATGTCATTGCTTTCCATCACGGCCAGTGACGCGGCCACGCCGATTCCGTTGTCGGCGCCCAGGGTCGTGCCATCGGCTTTCAGCCAGTCTCCATCTCTTATTACCTTGATCGGATCGGTGTCGAAGTTGTGAGCCGTGCCCTCATTCTTTTCACACACCATGTCGAGGTGACCCTGCAGGAGCGCCATGGGCGCGCTTTCCCTCCCAGGCCTCGCAGGCTTGCGGACTACGAGATTGCCGGCAGCGTCTTGCACGGATTCCAATCCTAGCTTTGCAGCCAGTGCATGGATATAGTCTCGCGCCGCGGCTTCCTTCGTCGATGCGCGAGGCGTGGCCGCTAATTTGTCGAAATGTTTCCACACTGGTTGCGGTTCGAGGTTCGCTAGTACTGGGATCATGGCACGCTCCATAGAATTAAAAGGTCATAGCTATCCTACAGCGCAAACACAAATGCTGGCGCGTGCTCGGCGGAAGGGTAACGGAGAGCAGGGTTGAGCAGCAGGGACACAGGGACAATTGATGGAATGAGATCTGCCCACCAACCCATCACAGATTCAATTCAGCAACTCGTCAACCATGGCTTCGACGCGAATGATGGAGATCGGGGAGCCGCTCACTCTTTCCCTGCTACCGCCGCGACGTGGAATCCCTAATCCTAGGAGGTTGAGTCTTTCGAGGACAGGTCAGCAGGTCAGCCTGAGTGCGGAACTGCGGAAGGTTCTTTTCGGAGACAAGAAATGCGGCCCAGGGTGACCTGGACCGCATATAGTCTTACTACTAGCCGCAGTTGTTAACCAGCGGTTATTAGCCGCGGGCGGGGAAACACCCCGCTCGCGGTGGGTTTAGTCTGACGTCGCTTATTCAGCCGTCGTACTCTGGGTGGCTGAAGCGTTAGTGTAGTCGGCGTTTATTGGCCAAACTGCCTTCAGCTTACAGGTGCCGGTGGCCTTCAACATGGTCACAGTAGCCTGATAGCTTCCAGGGCCGTTGCTGCTAAAGGAAACGATGCTGCACTCCGCTGGCGAAGCCGACGTGATGGATGGAGTGGCGGACGAATTCGAGCTCGCCGTCACGCTAAAGGTGCCCCCTTTATTTGCGGTTGCCGGCGCGCCGGTGAAGCTGGGCGTCGTTGTCACCGTTTCTGCGTGGACGTAAAAAATCTTGGAGGCCGCCTTGTATACATTGTTAACGGCCCAGTTGGCAGAGAGTTCACACACGTTCGATCCACTCAGCATCTGGACGGTCGCGGTGACCGTGGTGCCGCTGGTCGTGCTGCCGGTGACCTGGCAAACACTCCCCGTGGACGTGCTGATCACCGGTACGCTGGTGTCATTCACCGAGGATGCCGTCACCTGGAACGTGGTCCCGTAGACCGCCTTCGCCGGCGAGGGTCCCGTTAAGGTCACCGTCGGCGGCGTCTGCTTTGCGACCGTCGTGTTCCCGGTAACCACAATTGCTGCGTTGTAGTTGTTGTTGCCCGTCTGCGACATCGTCTCGTAGCAGATGGTCCCCGCCTTCGACCCCGCCGTTATTGTGTACGCCCCGCCGGAGTTGGTGCAGGGTCCGCTGCTGGTAAAGCTGACCGGCAGGCCCGAACTGGCGCTGGCCACAATCGTGAAGCTGCTGTTGTCAATTGCGGTCGACGGAGCTGACGTAGTCACCGTGATCGTCTGGCTTACTGGATTGGCCGTGACGTATTCGGACGCGCTCGCCGAAGCGTAGTTCGAATCCGCTGCCTGGGTCGCGGTCACCGTGCAGGTGCCCGTGCCGCTGATCATGGTGTAGGTCGCGCCCGAGTTCGTACACACCACACCATCGCTGGTGTAGGTGATCGCGCCCGTGCCCGGATTGCCCGAAGCCGCTACCGTGAACCAGGAGCCGTATCCCGCGCTCGCCGGTGCCGGTGTTGTGAATGTGACCACATCGTCCGGCGAGAGTATTACGTTAGTCGAACCAATTAAGTTTGCGGCAATGGTGCTATCCCAGTTGTCTCCTTCTGTATTAACACCATTATTTGCAAACTGGATGCTGCGCTTGTTCACGTACTGCTCATTAGGATCGCTGATCTTCAGGTAAATATTGTATTCACCCACCGGCAGGACACCAAAAGAGCTCATAGGAATTGCGAAGTTGAAATCGTGCCAGGCATTGGTATTAGTTGCCGTGGAGTCCGGCATTGCACCATAACTTGCACCAGTCGTGGCAGGAGAACTAACCGGACCTACCGGAGCAGGCTGCCAAGCGTACGGGTCAATGTCCGTAAGCACGAAATTGGATGTAAACCCAGTGGTTGGAGATTTCAGAATCACAGTCACGGCTTTTTGGTTAAAAAGTTGACCCCAGCCGACGTTTTGGATCTGCCCATCGAACTGCAGAGTACCGTCACCGTTTGCAGCCCATGCACTTGCGTTTGCCTGGCGCAGCACGAAGCGGAAGCCCATTCTGTCGCGGTAATAATCCAATGCGGTTTGGCCTGCATATACCGGGTCATAGATAGGCGTTATCTGTTGACCACTCTGTGCGAGAGTGAACGTCTGAGCAATGTTAGCTTGTGTATAGGGGATATTTCTCGTTTTAAAGCTTGATGAACCCTGCTGCATATCTAGATACGTCCTGCGGGTAATACTGGCTTCATAGAGAAATACAGGAAAACGCTGAATTACGCTGGAGCAGGAGCTGTCATTGTAATTGCCGGGGGGAACATAGCATCCGTCGGTGCCGGAGCTAGGCTCATTACCAATTTGTTCACCGCCATGGTCGGCCATGAGTCCATAGAAGTTATAAGCCTTGGTACGATCCCAATCGGTGAACCAGACCGCACGAAACGACGTAGTTGTATACGTATCCCCGTCCGGTTGCAGTATCGGTTCGCTGAGGGGCTCAAGCCTGTTGGTTCCAGAATCGTTATACCCTATAACCGGGTCGCCTCCGCCAGACGATTGGCTCCCTAGCGCTATCACGCAGGTATTACCGCTCCCACACACCGTACTAAAATTACTTGTAGTACACGAAGTTGTCGAGCTGTTAGAGCACTTTCCTTTCCTTAGTGACGGATCCACTCCCGCTGGATCATATCCCGGCAGCGTTGGATCATGCGCCATCATTCTATACCCTTCGCTCGCTGAGCCATCGTCATTATAAGACCATTCGTCCTCTGAAAAATCAGATGCAGAATCCTCGAACATACCGAAACGCGCCTCCGGCGTACCGCGCACTATGGGGGGCATTTGGTCCAGTGTGCCAAAGGTATATTGAGTATTGTATGTGCGGTTATACCAAGCCAGGAACCCGCCAAGGTGGGTCATTATGATCTTACCGTCGGGAACCGCGGCCAGCAACGAATCTAAAACCGTCTTGTAATTGTTCGGGTCTTCAGCATCATAGTTGGAATGGGATTCGCCCCATGGACCAAAGGTGCCCGAATCAAATGCCCATATAATGTCATGGTATTCCTGGAAAATGGGTGCAAGCTGATAATAGTGGTACTGTACCCAATTCATATTTTCGAACCCGGGCACGGTACACTGTCTATAGATTGGCGAAGATCCTCTCCATGTATCCGCGAGTGGTTGGGCAATGTTAGCAGCAATTTGCGCCGGGGTCGTAAAAGGGTTCGTGTGCCCTGTGTCGGAGTCAGCATAGATAACGTTATCTTCATCCCAAACAATTTGGTCCCAACCTTTTGGGTCATAGTTAACGCGTATATGCACGACACTGTTGGTGTTGTCTCTTATGAACTGAAGCCAGCTTGCTATGTAATCAAGCCCATATTGTGTTATGGGTCCGTCTACTCCAACATTAGCGTGCTTGGAGCAATTACCAACTTGGCTATCGGTCTGCGCATTCGACGAAAACTCGTTTAGGACAAGGTAGAACTGAATTATGCGTGGATTAACCGGGACGTTGAGATACCCGGGCATCCCGGGAGCATCGTTTACCCCACCAAGATAGAACGGCTGCGGCTGCACTTGGTAATTCGGGCCAATACTCATTTCGAAAGCCGGGACAAAAGGTTGGCATAAAAGCGTATTGGCGCTTGCCGGAACTCTCATATACGCATATAGGCCGCCACTCTGTCCGGCAGTATTGCCGGAAGCATCGTCATTGCTTCTTTCAAAGCCCCTGTCCGGGTTCGGAACATCAACAGGATTCTCCGTATAGTTAAGCGCCTGTGGCACAAGCGGCGCGGAAACTGCGGCCTCGGAACGCGAAGAGCCTGACGGCTTATGAGATCCGACCGCTGCCGCATTATCTTTAGTACTCCGAGTTCGGGCGGCTTGTTGGCCGTGACCCAGCGTCCAGGCCACCGTTGAGAAGCCCAGGCTCATGACCACTATGAGCGCCAGGCGATAGGCAAATCTTTTAGAAACCTTACTGCTCTTCATTTTCTTACCCTCCTTCTTACCTCGGTCTAATTTTTGTGGTTCAGGGAAGCGGCAATCGGCGCGGAACGTCATCTTGAGTCCTTTTTCCTGGCCCGTTTCCTTGGCGCCCCATTCCTACTCGGTTTACGAATTATTGTCAAGTGTTTTGTAACCATTTCATTTGCCGTGTTTGCGGCTTGCGTTTTATTATGTTTAGCGCGTCGTTCTATTTTGGCGAAGTTGCCGCGGTCTTTTTGAAAGTGAGCCAATATGCTTGCCAAACCGCGGACGATCGTTTCGTGCTTGCTGGTGATTGTCCGCTCTGCGAGAGCCTGCGTGCTGAACCGGAAGCCCTACGGTCTGTGCAACACTTTTCTGGCCAGCAGGTCGTACTGAGTTTCGAAGATCCGGAGCGAGAACTGTCGGTAACTTGGAGAGGGATTCTCCGCGACGGGTCCAACTATTTGAGACAAGAACTCGCGTTCCATGCCACCCGAGAACAGCCGATCACGGACGTTGAGCGCAAGAACTCCTGTCCGAAGTCGCACGGAAAACGCTGCCACCGGCAGCCACTTCTTTTCCCTTGACAACCATCGCAAGAGGAGAGTAAACAGGAAGCGCTTAACGAAAGTTAAGATAAATGTTCACAATGATTCACACTTTCACCTGCTTTCAACCCATCTGCTCGCGGGGAGAATGAGGTGCGCAATCCAGCTGTCTCGATTATCTCGGTTGTGTGGAGGATTCTCTAATGTCAAAGTCAAGAGCATTTCAAGTAACAGTCCTAATTTTGGCCGTTACGTGCTTCCTTTCCGCCCAGCAGGCGCTAGGGCAGGCAAAACGTCACGGTCGTGTAATGGGCATCGCGAAGACGCATGCGCAAGTTAACGCAACTACCGGCAACCCGCCGCCAACTAGCGCCCTGTACGGCATGGGCCAGGCGTTTGTCACTACAAGCTACCCGATTCTGGATGGCAGCGGTTACGACATGTGGCCCTGCCTCGGCGACACCGCCGCTCCCAATGCCGATTGCGCCGACATCCTCACTGGCGCAGAGGTGCTTGGAGTTCCGCAATATATATGGTCGCTGGCAGACTGTAACGGGACCACCAACGGGACCACATCGACAACATACATTCCTTGCGGTCAAATCATGTCGTGGTTCGAAGACGACGCGAACGACCTCACCGATGACCAGACTGAATTGATCACAATCACGCAGGTCCAGAATGGCGCGACGGTTTACATTTACGATTCCGGCACGCAGGATTATGGTTCCGATACGCCGCCAAATGGTACCGGGGGACTAAAGCCTCCCGCCAACGATGTCATCAGTTACGACGACGCGAACTTCGGCACTCTTGGCCAGACGGGCCCGAACAACGGCAACTGTACGGCCAACACCAACTACCCGGCGCCGACAGGCGCGTATCCGGGCTATTTCGTGGTACAAGCCGGCAAGACTTGTGTCGACCCACAGCCAGGCTTGGCTACCATAACCGCAACCACCGGACTCGCTACGCCCACGTGGAAGGTATCGACGAACGCAAAATGTACGGCCGCGGGGATGTCTTACCCTTGTTACACAGTCACACTGAAGGCGAAGCATTCGCTGGTGCAGAAGTGGACCATTTGGCTGCAGTAAACATTTGAATCGTGGTTGGGCGACTGGGCGCGGATTCTCGGAAGTGAGAGATTCCTGGCAGCAGTCGCCCTACCCCCGGGTATTCCGGACTTGACAAAAGTTCTAAAACGCAACTATAAGTAACAGTTCGTAATTTTCAGATGCATTGTCGCATGTCCGAATTATTTGTTTTCGGTAAACGTTCGACTTGCCGCTCCAGGAGACCCGTCATGTCTACCTTTTTCTCTCAGTCGCAAACTCGCTCGGCCCTCCCCATTCTTCTTCCCTTACTGCTTCTGGCTCTGATCACACCCATGTGGGCGCAGAAGGACGCCGGGGCCATTGTGGGGCTGGTTCGCGATTCAAGCGGCGCAGTCGTTGCCGATGCCCAAGTCACCATTACCGAGGTGGATCGCGGAACCACGCTGGCGCTTACCACGAACGGTGCCGGCGAGTACGTTGCCAGCCCTATCCGCATTGGCCGGTACACTGTTGCCGTGGAGAAGAAGGGGTTCAAGAAGGCGGTTGCTGGCCCGGTACAAGTGAACGTCCAGGATCGCCTCAGCGTAGATTTACAACTTGAACCAGGCGCCGCAACCGAGACGGTGGATGTTACAAGTCAAAGTCCGCAGCTCGAAACAGAAACTTCCGACCTCGGCCAGTTGGTGGATAACCAGCGCATTAACGCGCTTCCCCTGAATGGCCGCAACTACGCACAACTTGCGCTTCTCGGCGCGGGCGTAGTCTCGTCAGAGCCTGGGGGACGCACGGAGACGAGCTCTGGTTTCAGCTCTAACGGAGCGCGTTCTCTGCAAAACAACTTCCTGCTCGATGGCATCGACAACAATGCGAATCTTGGAGATGTGCTTAGCGGTTCGGCCTATGTAGTGCAGCCCTCAGTGGACGCTATTGCCGAATTCAAGGTGGAGACGAATTCCTACAGCGCCGAATTCGGACGGGGCAACGGCGCAATTATGAACGCCGTGATCAAGTCCGGCACCAACCACATTCACGGCGACGTTTTTGAATTCGTGCGCAACGAAAAATTTGATGACATCAACACATTTGTTAAGAAATTCGACCAGGCCAACGGTCTCCCTATTGCTCAGGAGCCCTATAAGCAGAACCAGTTCGGCTTTACTTTGGGTGGGCCGATTGTGAAGAACAAGACTTTCTTCTTCGGAGACTATGAGGGCCTACGCCTCCGGCAGGCCCTTCCGCAGTTGGCGCAAGTTCCTACGACCGCTGAGCTTGGCGGAGACTTTTCGGCGCTTCTGACGAAGAACTACACGGGACTCACAGGACCTGTGCCAGGGGTTGTCGATTGCGTCGGTACGAATGGTAATCCCACCTACTATGGTGAGATCTTCGATGCGCGCCAAACCGGAACCAAGAACGGAAATCCCTGTGGCGTTCCCATCGGGGGCTACGATAAAAACGGTGTGCCGACCAATATCATCCCCACCGCTTTAATGGATACTGTTGCCCGAGGTCTCGTCGCCAACGGGAACCTGCCCGGACCCAACGCCGTCTTTAACCAGGTACCCTACTTCGTTTCTGATCCAAAACAACAGGAGAGGGATGACAAGTTCGATATCCGCGTAGATCAGACCTTCAGCCAAAAAGACAATTTCTTCGCGCGTTTCAGCTTTGGCAACTCCACCAATTTCCTGCCCTCGCCCTTCCAGACCGTGCTTGACGGCGGAGGTTTTCAGGATGGTACCAGCCAGAATAATTCCCGTGGGTTGGCGGCCAGCGAGATTCACAGCTTCCGGCCTAATCTGATCAACGAACTGCGCTTTGGCTTCAACTTTCTGAACTCGCATCGCTATAACATCAACAGCAACGAAAACCTGTCGGCTCAATACGGCTTTCAGGGAGTTCCTTTCAGCGCCGGTTCCAACCTTGGGGGCCTGCCTTCGCTCACATTCGGCAATGGCGATCAGGCCATTGGCAGCGCCACATACCTGCCCGCCAAAGAGAAGCAATACAGCTATGTGATCAGCGATAACCTGAGCTGGATACGCGGGCGGCACGCCGCCAAGTTCGGCGGCGAAGTGCGTTTTGAAGAGTTCACGATTCTTGAGCCGGCCGCCGGCCGCGGCACATTGAACTTCGGCAACGATTTCACCGACAATCCCGGGGAGATTACAACCGGAGGCGATGCCTTTGCCACATTCCTGCTGGGCATCCCCGATGGCGGCTCGATCACCGCGGTCAATAACATCATCTATCGGCGCCAGACCTATTCCTTATACGCCCTGGATGATTTTAAAGTCACGCCGCGCCTCACCTTAAACCTTGGCCTGCGCTATGAACTGTTCGGCACGATCAAGGAAGCCAGCAATCGCCAGGGGACCTTCGATTTTGCCACCCAATCGATCCTTGTGCCGAGCGGACAAAACGCCCAAATGACACCGACTCTTGGCACGGAGCTTCCCGTTCTTCGCAATGGAACGCGCGGACTGATCAGTCCGAACCTGGGAAATTTCGCGCCTCGCATTGGCATGTCTTACCAGCTCCACGACAAACTGGTGTTGCGCAGCGGCTACGGCATTTTCTACGGCGGTCAGGAGAGTGGCCCTTTCTCCAATCCAAGTCCGGGATTCAATCCCCCGTTCTTTGCCTCGCAGTCCTTTAGCACGGCTTGCGGTGCGCCGACGGCAAGCTGCGCGATTAACAATAGCAATTCGAATTTCAGCAATTACAACGTGCTCGGCGGCACCTTTGTAAACGCATTGAGTGACCCCAACACGCCGACCCTTTATTCGATAGACCCGCACCTGGCCACTCCTTACACAGAGCAGTGGCACCTTGGGCTCGAGTACCAACTTCCTGCCCAGACTGTTCTCGAAGTCACTTATGCTGGCTCGCACGGATCAAATCTCTATGGCTTCTATAATGGGAACCAGGCGGTCCTTGACCCCAATTTTCAAAATGATGCCATTGCTGCGCGCCGCCCTGCGAACAACAATAATTGGCCCGGCGGCGCAGGTGGTGCTTGCAGTTTGACTCTGCCAAGCGGCAATGCCGGCGCGTACTGCAATCCTGCGCTGAATACCGGGATTGACACATTGCGGTCTAACATTCGATCCAACTACAACTCACTGCAAACCCGTCTGGAAAAGCGCTTCAGTCATGGATTGCAATTCGAGGCCGCTTATACATGGGCCCACTCTCTCGACGACGCTTCCAGCGCCAGTCTGGGCTCGGCGAACAACGGAGATTTCCGCGATCAGACGAACCCCAACCTGGATTACGCAAACTCCGATTTCGACGTTCGCCAGCGCTTTGTTTTCAGTTATGTGTATGAACTTCCCTTTGGCCGTGGAAAGCTTCTCGGCAATGGCGCTTCCGGTGTTCTGAATCAGGTCATCGGAAACTGGCAAATGGCGGGCGTCTTCTCCGCTGCGACGGGCAATTGGTACACCATAAGCGATCAAAATAACCCCGGCGGCGCTGATTGCGGAGGCACGGTGGTCTACAACTGCGCGCGGCCCGACATCGTACCCGGTGTCAATCCGAATGGCCATCCCGCTCCCGGCACGCTATTCAACACCGCCGCCTTCACAGAATCTACAGTGCAGCCAGGAACGTTTGGAAACGCCGGGCGCAACATCGTACTGGGACCGGGCTACAAGACTTGGGACACGTCATTGGTCAAACAGTTTCCGGTACGCGACCAGATACACGTAGAATTCCGTGCGGAGTTCTTTAACGTGCTAAACCACCCGAATTATCTGTTTCAACAGTTCGGAGCAATCAGTGTGGAACCGGTGGCGCTGGAGCTTGGGTCGCCCAGCCTCGGACAAGCGCAGGCTGCGCGTGCGCCAAGGGAAATCCAACTGGCGCTGAAGTTGTATTTCTGAGGGGAGTCAAGAACAGGGTAAGCGGCAGGATCTCGACGAATTCGGGAGACGCGATGGCCCTGGCAGAACAACACGGACAACACAAAGTCAACGCTACCGAGCATCTCGCAAACATCCTCAACGAGAATCGCCGCGGTAGCGCCACCGGCGTCTATTCAATCTGTTCAGCGAATCGTTTCGTTCTGGAAGCAGGGATGTTGCAGGCTCAGCGGGATGACAGCCTGTTACTGATTGAATCGACTTCCAATCAAGTCAATCAATTCGGCGGTTACACAGCTCAAACTCCAGCACAGTTCGCTTCCTTTGTTAAGAAGATCGCCGGCGCCATCAATTTTCCAGTGGAACGAATCGTCCTTGGCGGCGATCATCTTGGACCTCACGTCTGGCGTAAAGATGGCCCCTCCGCTGCGATGCAAAGAGCGACAGAACTGGTTCGCGCCTGTGTGCTGGCTGGCTATACGAAGATTCACCTGGACGCCAGCATGCGCCTCGCTGGGGATCCAGGCGATCCATCCGTTCCGCTGGCAGAGGAGATTGTCAGCGCACGCGCCGCGGACTTATGCCGGGCCGCCGAAGATGCCCATTCGCGGCTTCCAGCCAGTTCTCCCGCTCCGCTCTACGTCATTGGAACTGAGGTGCCGATTCCGGGTGGCGAGATGGCGGACGGGCAAGCGCCGAAAACAACGCGCTCGGAAGATGTGGCCCAAACTGTTCAACTGGCGAAGCGTGCCTTCGAAGCACGTGGTCTGCAAGCGGCCTGGGAGCGCGCAATCGCGATGGTCGTGCAGCCCGGCATAGAATTCGGCGATGCCACCGTCTTTCCGTACGTGCCAGAAAAGGCGTGTAAGTTGTCTCAATTTGTGGACGAGCAATGGCAGGGCGTTTACGAAGCGCATTCGACCGATTACCAGACGCCTGGCGCTTTGCGGCAGATGGTTCGTGACCATTTCGCGATTTTGAAGGTAGGCCCATGGCTGACGTTCGCGTTCCGGGAGGCTGTTTTTGCACTGGCGGCAGTCGAAGAGGAGTGGCTGGGGAATCGAAAAGGAGTCACAATTTCTCGAGTCCGCGAGTCATTGGAAGAGTCAATGCTGGCCAACCCTGAATACTGGAGGGGGTATTACCACGGCGATGACGCGGCGTTGCGGTTGGCCCGCAAATACAGCTTCAGCGATCGCTCACGCTACTACTGGTCCCAGCCAAGCGTGGCAGCGGCCTTGGAGCGGCTCCTTGGCAACTTGACGCAGTATCCCCCTCCAATCTCGCTCCTTAGCCAGTTCCTGCCTAACCAGGCGACCGCAGTCAGGGCACACGATCTTTCGAACAGTCCGGTTGAACTGATTCACAGCAGAATTCGCGAAGTTATCGCCCACTACGCTTACGCATGCGGGATGAGCACGCCGCGGCATTCCGCACCGAGCTTGCAACTACCGTTTTCGAGCTGAAAGGCCTAGATTATCGGCTGAAATGGAAAATAGTTTGACAAACGAAAGAAAACGTTATAAAAAGAAATAAGAACGAAGCTGGCGCGGCTGGTTCCCATACCCGTTAGTGCCGGGCGGAAAAGCGGAATGTCATGCTCAACGAAGAACGACGGCGGGCCATTGTCGAGCTTGTGAATCGCGACGGCCGGGTCATTGTCCCCGAGCTGGCACGGCATTTTCAGACTTCGCAAGTGACGATCCGCAAGGACCTGGAAGTTCTTCACAATCAACGGCAACTGTATCGTACGCACGGCGGGGCGCTGCCGGCCCGCGATCGTGCGCTGGATGATCCAACCCTGAGGGAAAAAGAGCAGCTCCATCACAAGGAAAAGATGCACATTGCGGCGGCTGCGGCCCACATGGTGAATAACGGGCAAGTCATCATTCTAGATTCAGGCACTACCACCACAGCCATTGCTCGGGCGCTGCGGGGTTTCCAGGAACTCACCATTGTCACCAATGCGGTCAACATCGCCGCTGAGCTGGCCGGAACGTCCATCGAAGTCATCCTGACCGGGGGCGCGCTGCGACAGAACTCATTCTCTCTAGTGGGACCGATGGCGGAGGACACCCTGCGGCACCTCAGCGCCGATTTGCTATTTCTGGCTGTGGATGGGTTCGACGTGCACTATGGGCTGACCACTCCGAACTTGCTGGAAGCAAGGGTCAACCGCGTGATGGTGGAGGTGGCAAAGCGCACGGTAGCAGTATGCGATGCCTCCAAGTTCGGACGAAGGAGTTTATCTCTAATCGCGCCTCCCTCGGCGATGCACGGAGTCATTACGGATCATGGGATTGCGAGATCAGATTTGCAGGCGCTGAAAAAGGCGGGGATCGAGGTGACAGTTGTCTAAGTCAATGGAATCGAAACATGCGCACGATGATCGAGACTCGGTTGAACCGGGTGTGCATAGTCTCTCTGAGATTTTGTCACAGCCGCAGTGCTGGGAAACTTGTCTGAAGGAATTAACCAAAAGCCAAACTGTAAGAGACGTAGAAGCGCGCCTGAACCACCCTGGGGAATGGCTGTTTATTGGTTGCGGTTCCAGTTACTATGTGGCGCTGGCTGCGGCCGCGACCACGAGATCTCTCACCGGCCGGTCCGCTCGGGCGATTCCTGCCTCGGAGATTTTGCTGTACCCGGAGTTGGTCTTTTCTGGCGGCCCTTGCATCCCTGTGCTCATCTCCCGCTCGGGGCAAACCTCTGAGGTACTCAAGGCCGCCGAAGCGCTGAACGAGCGCAAGATTCCTAGTATCGCGGTCTCCTGCGTAGGCGGGCAATTATTGGAAAAACTGGCCACGGTCACCATTGTGCTTCCCGCGGATGAACGAAGCACGGTCATGACTCGCTCGTTCACCTCCATGCTTTTGGCCCTGCAGTTCTTGGCGGGACGAGTTGCCGGAAACGAGGCTTACTGCGATGCTCTCATGGCCATGCCGGAACTGGCCGCGGCTGCCTTGAGGACTGTGCCGGGGCGAATTCGCGAGTTCGTTGCGCAGCGCTCTTTTACAAATTATGTTTGCCTGGGTCAGGGACCTTACTACGGCCTGGCTTGCGAGTATGCGCTCAAGGTCATGGAGATGTCGGTCTCTTCCGCTCAGTCCTTTCATTCATTGGAATTCCGGCACGGTCCCAAATCGATCGTGAGGCCGGAAACCTTAGTTACTTTCCTTGTCTCGGAGCAGGGCTACGAGGCAGAATGCGATTTGCTGGAAGAAGTAAAGTCGCTGGGTGCAACAACAGCGGTAATTACCTCTCAGGCGAACGATCGGGTGCTGGCAGCCGCGGACCTGCTGGTGGAAATGCCGTTAAAGCTTCAGGAGTTAGCGTGCTTGGCCCCAACTCTTGTTCCTGGACAACTGCTGGGTCTGTACGCCGGCCTGGCCAAGGGATTGAATCCTGATGCGCCATGCAACCTCAGCCGCTCCGTTATCCTCAATGACAATGGCAAAAGATCGGCACAGGTCGCGTGAAACCGCGCTTTGACGTCACCATTGCTGGTGAGCTGAATCTCGACCTGATTCTGTACGGTCTGCCCGTTGAACTTCCGCCCGAACGCGAATTGCTGGCTGAGAGTATGGCGCTCACCCTGGGTTCTTCTTCGGCCATCGTCGCACACAATCTGGCGTGTCTTGGCAGCCGGGTTGGTTTTCAATCGCTTATAGGAAACGACCCGTTGGGCCAGATCGCACTGGAACGGTTAGCGGAGAGCGGCGTAGACACCTCGCGGGTGCGGACGTTGAAATCCTTGGGCACGGGATTAAGCGTCATTTTGCAAAGACAGGGCTGGCGCAATATCCTAACTTATTCCGGCACCATTGCCCGACTTAGCTTAGAGGATCTGGATCTCGACTATCTCTCTGATTCTCGTCATTTCCACCTGTCTTCCTATTATCTGCAGTCAGACCTTCGTCCTAGTGTGCCGGAGTTGTTCCGTCGTCTAAAAGCGGCCGGACTCACCATCTCACTGGATACCAACGATGACCCCGAAGATCGTTTTGAGGATGATTTCCGTCAACTACTAAAGGACGTGGACATCTTTCTGCCTAACCGGCGCGAGGCTTGCAAGATTGCCGGGACAGAGAATCTGGACGCCGCTGTCAAGAAGCTGGCTGAGATTGTTCCCCTCGTCATCGTCAAGCTAGGAGCAGAAGGAGCGGTAGCCCGTCGCAAAGGCGAAACAATCGAAAGCGCGGCTCTGCGGTTGGAAACCGTCGACCCGGTGGGTGCAGGCGATAGCTTCGACGCAGGGTTTCTGTGCGCTTACCTGAAGGGCCAACCCCTTCAGGAGTGTCTGGCCGCAGGCAATGCCGCCGGGGCACTCTGCACTACCAGAGCCGGAGGCACAGAAGCGTTTCGTGACCGTGAACATCGGGGCAGATTTCTTCACGAGCACGCACCGTTGCTCCAACCTTCAGCGCGCTGAAGCCTTCAGCAGCCCGACATGCTATTGCGGGCTCACTTCCAGCAACAGATGCTGTTTGAATTCGGCTTTGAGCTTCGCGGTCCCGCTCGCCGTGGCTTGAACCGTTCCGAGACTTCGGTCATTCGCATAGTCGAATATACGGTAGGTCCCTGGAGTCAGGCCGCGCAGTTCAACTTCTCCCTCCCAGGACTGGCTTTTTTCTGGTGCGAAGAAGGCATAGTACATCTTGCTGTCTTTTTGAATGACATATGCTTCCGGCATGTCATAGCCATAGGTGTACAACGGCAGAAAGGTTCCCTTGGACAGCATCTCCTGGTTGTAGATCGCAATCCACTTCTTCCAGCGCTCCTCCTTTTGTTCGGTCAGGTTGACATTCTTGAACTTCGGCCCTGCATCGGGCCAGACGAACTTAGTTCCGACCACGCCGCCGGTGCCGATGGTTGAAGCAAAATCGTCACCATGTTCAATCCAGTCCTTGCCGGCGCGCGTCATCGCTGAAAGCTCGACATGGTCACCATAGACTGCCGCTTCTGGTCCCAACAGAGCTTTGTACATTTTGATACGGCGGCGAACCTGCACCGCGCCCACGGGATCGGCTGTCACAGCTTGATCCATGTACGGCAACCAGGCCAGCGAAGGCGGAGTCCCGCAGGGACAACTTTGCGTCACACTCTGCGGGTTGAGCGCTCGCGTGGTCTGAAAGATTGTCTTGTACACGTCCGCCATGGCATTGACTGAGTCCTGCGGAGATCTGTGATGATGCGCCGGGTTATGGCATTCGGGAACGGTGTAAATGTTGTCTAACTTCGATCCGTCAAAGTCCCAGTCCCGAATGAATTTCTCCGTGAGTTTCCTGTAGTACTCCCGCACCTCGGGGACGGCAGGACACAAGACCGCCAGGTCGCGAGTCATGCGAGCATGATGGCCGTCTTTGTCGAGGATCAGCCATTCCGGATGTTCGCGCACAACATCCGACACAAGATACTTGTGCGCCTCCCACCTTCCTTGTCCGTCTTCCACGCCGAGCGGCAACCACCAAAGCTGCACAAGCATTCCCTGTTTGTGAAAATCCTGGACCATGCGCTGGATGGAATCCCCGGAAAATGTGTCCTGTCGCGGCTTCCAGTCGCCATAGTTATCGAACCACCGGTCGTCGAGCGTTGCCCACTTAATTCCCATTTCCTTTAGCTTGGGAATCGTTCCCACCATTTGCGCCGGGGTCACATCTGACTCGTACCCCCACCCGCACCAACTCACGTTGTATGCCTCGCTGGAAGGTTTGGGGAGATCCCACCCTTCTTTCTGCAGGATGCTCGACCACATCCTCAGCGGCTGGTAGAAGTCTCCGGAATACACTGCAATGAAACTGCGCGGAGTGGAGTAACTATCGCCGGGCTCGAGAGTCACTGCCGCGGAGATATCAAGGCTGGTATGCACACGCTGATCCGTTTCGACCTTCACCGGAAGGGAAACCGCTAAGGGCACCGTGTCGATATGGCCCACGGCTTCGCCCACGGACCTTGTCCAAAAGGCAACCACCGGAATCCCGCCTCCATAGCCCCCTTTCACAATGCGGCCCATGACGTTCGGCTGAAAAGACCTGCTGGTCAATTTCTGTACGTCGTCCTTGCCCCAGTCGTAACTCGATCCCTGGAATGACCACATGTCATAGGGCTGAGCTTTGGCGTTCACACCGTGCGCGTTGAACCGGTGCTGTTGGCTGACTACCCGGTCAATGTGAAAACCAGTGCCGCCCGAGTTCCGGTATTCCGTCGTCAGAAACAATAAGTTCGGAAAGTCATCGTAGACCTCGATGGTCAACACGCGCTGGAGCTTTGCACCGGAAGAACCCACGGCCTCGCCGGGAATTTCTACACGGATACCAGCGCCCATTTTGCCAGCTGCTTCAGTGACTTTCGCATGGGCGAAATCCAGTGAAAAATGAACCGGCTTCCCATCGCGAACAATAAAATCACCAGCGGCGGAGTCACCCGCAGGCGCATCATCCAAAGTCAGCTTGGTTCCGTCCTTAATCAAGAACGCCTGCGTATATCCGGAAGGCAGCAATCGGAACTCGGCAGTCTTAGTTGCCAGGACGATTGGGCCTTTCGGGCTTGCTTCGACTTGAATGGTGGAGCGAGGAGCATCCGCCATGGGCGCTCTGGTTGAGGGTCCATTCGGACGGCCCATCACGAGCAGCAAAAGCGCAACCACACCAGAACCACTCAACCGTTTCCAATTTCCAGCCAGCCGGGATTTCATTCTTCCTCCTTCGTGCCCATCGGCCTCGAAACCAGAGAACAGTTCCTCGGCCTTCAGTTGTTGAGTACCCAGAAATTTGCGGCCCAGGTCATCCTGGGCCGCATGGTTTTGCTACTAGCTGCGGTTGTTAACCCCACTGGTCAACCATAAGTTGTTAACCAGCAGTTATTAGGCGCGGGCGGGGAAACACCCCGCTCGCGCTGGGTTTGTTCTGACGTCGCTTATTCGGCCGTCGTACTCTGGACGGCTGAAGCGTTAGTGTAGTCGGCGTTTATTGGCCAAACCGCCTTCAGCTTACAGGTGCCGGTGGCCTTTAACATGGTCACCGTAGCCTGATAGCTTCCTGGGCCGTTGCCGCCAAAGGAACCGATGCTGCACACCGCTGGCGAAGCCGACGTGATGGATGGAGTGGCGGACGAATTCGACGCAGCCGTCACAGTAAAGGTGCCACCGTTATTTGCGGTTGCCGGCGCGCCGGTGAAGCTCACGGTCGGCGTAACCTTCTCCGCGGTGACCGTCAGCGACTTACTGTCCGCCTTGAAGACCGTGTTGACGGCCCAGTTCGCAGCCAGCTTGCAACTCTCGTTGCCAGTCAGCATCTGGATGGTCGCCGTGACCGTGGTGCCGTTGGTTGTGCTGCCAGCGATTTGGCAAGCAGTCCCCGTCGATGTAGTGATCACCGGTACGCTGGTGTCATTCACCGACGACGCCGTCACCTGGAACGTGGTCCCGTAGACCGCCTTCGACGGCGATGGTCCTGTGAAGCTCACCGTCGGCGTGGTCTGCCCCGCGACCGTCGTGTCCTCGGTAACCGCGTTTGCCGCGGTGTAGTTGTTGTTGCCAGCCTGCGACACGGTCTCGTAGCAGATGCTCCCCGCCCTCGACCCCGCCGTTATTGTGTACGTCCCGCCCGAGTTGGTGCAGGATCCGCTGCTGGCAAAGCTGACCGGCAGGCCCGAACTGGCGCTGGCCACAATCGTGAAGCTGCTGTTGTCAATTGCGGTCGACGGAGCTGACGTGCTCACCGTGATCGTCTGGCTTACTGGATTGACCGACTGGTTGATCGAGCCCGAGCCAGTCGTGTGGTTGCTGTCATTGGCCGTGTAGGTCGCCGTCACCGTGTCGGTGCCGCCGCCCAAAATCGACGTGGTACAGGTCGCCGTCTGCGGAGGATTACCCGAGACTGAACTCGCGCTGCAACCCGTGTTCCCGCTCCAACTTACCGAGCCGTTGAGGTCCCGTGGCCGCTTCGTGGTCCTGCGTCCCTTCACTGCGCCCGTGTCACTGGTGACCGTGGCCGTGAAGGTGACCGATCCGCCGTAGATCGACGGATTCGAACCCGACGTCAGGGTCACGCTCACGCTGCCCACTGCTGGTTCCGCCGTGACGCTCGCCGAATTGCTGGCCGCTGCGTAGTTATTATCAGCTGCCTGCGATGCCGTCACCGTGCAGGTGCCGCTGCCCTGGATCATGGTGTAGGTCGCGCCCGAGTTCGTGCACACCACACCATCGCTGGTGTAAGTGATCGCACCCGTGCCCAGGCCCGAAGCCGCTACCGTGAACGAAGAGCCGTACTCCGCACTCGAAGGAGCCGGGGTCGTGAAGGTCACTGCGTTCGTGGCTTGGTTGACGGTCTGGCTTACCGACCCGCTGACGCCGCTGTTGTGGTTGCTGTCGCTGGCCGTGTAGGTCGCCGTGACCGTGTCCGTGCCGCCGCTCAGCGCCGATGTCGTACACGTCACTGTTTGCGTTGGATTGCCCGACACCGTGCCGTTACACGCACTTAACGGATACACGTTGTTGTTCAGGTCCGTCCAGGTCCAGGCTACCGAGCCGTTCAGGTCTTTGGGCCGCTTCGTCGTTCTGCGTCCCTTGACCGCCCCGGTATCGCTGTTGAGCGCCGCCGAGAATTGCAGCGTATCCCCATAGTTGGACGGGTTATTCCCCGACGTCAAGGTCACCGTCACGGTAGCGTTCGCGGCTTCCGCAGTGACGTATTCAGAGGCGCTCGCGGAGTCGTAGTTGTTATCAGCCGCTTGCGTTGCCGTCACCGTGCAGGTGCCCGTGCCGCTGATCATCGTGTAGGTCGCGCCCGAATTCGTACAGGCCACACCATCGCTGGTGTAGGTGATCGCTCCCGTGCCCAGACCCGAAGCCGCTACCGTGAAGCTCGATCCGTACTCTGCGGTCGAGGGAGCCGGCGTCGTGAACGTAACCGTATTGCTTACAAGTGTCTTGTCGATGGTGATTCCCTGCGAGGTCGCGCTTGGATACCAGGGAACGGGTGTTTGCGGTCCTCCTGGCGGATTGGACGGATTACAACACGGCGCGATGGAATTGCCCGAGTACACCGCCGTTAACGTGTCGTCGCCGGCCGGGAGCTGCGACGCGCTGAGCGGCATACTGGCCGCGGTCGAGTTGGCCCCAGTCGGCAACAGCGTTGCTGTTTCCAGCAGGGTTTGCCCATTGTAGATGCTGACCGTACCGCTGGGCGCACCGCCGACACCGGGAAGGGCGGTGACCGTGACCGTCAGAGTGGTCGACTGACCGTACTGGAGAGTGGATGCCCCCGAGGTCAGATTTACGGTCATGGAGTTGGAGAGTCCATTTCCAGTGTTTTGAAAAGCGCCAATGTCAATGGCCGAGCCGTTCATCCGGGGATTCCCGAGGAAGTCGGTGACGCCATAGATGGAACTCGGGGAACTGCCATTGGGATCACACCAGCCAACGCTGCACGAGAGGCTGGTGCTGCCGGCACCGACGACCGGCGAATCAGTGTTGGTATAAACGTTGGGCGGCGTGTCTCCAAAATTCACGAACAGAGGATCCGCGTTTATGGAGTTGGCGTCTTCCCCGGTGGTGGTTTGGTAGTCTGAAAAACTCGTGAAGCTACTCACGTCAGCCCACAAGATTGACGTTCCTTCCACGTAACCCGCGTCCGAACCGTACAAGTTCCAATTGAGCGTCGCCGGCGCGCCCGTGTATGTCAGGCCCGGAGGGTATACCTGCGTAGAGGGGACATAGCTGTTGATCCACATATTGGGTGAGACGGAGTAGGGCGAGCTAGCGGATTCATAGATAACATTGTTTTCGAAGTAGTCCGCTTGCTGGGTGCCCAGCTGATATTGAGTCTCGAAATCACCGCTGGGAGTGCCTACAGTCGCGTTACCTGGCTGAGTACCGTTGTCAAACAGAGTGTTATTGACGAAGACATCGTGGAAGCTGCTGCCTCCTCCATTGCCGCCGCCCCCTTTCGCTTTTGCGAGCGCATAACCACCGATGGAGTTACCGGCGGCATTTTCGTAGTAGAACAGGTTGTTGCGCACCGTAGCATACCTGCCGTAACAGGGGTACGTGCCTGTGGCAGGGGTCCCGACAAAGTCTTGGCCGGGCCACTCGGTGCCGGTAATCAGACACCTAGTATTCTCGCTGGTGGTCTCAATGCCGTAGTCGACCTGAAAGATCACATTATTTTCGAACGTCGTATACGCGCACCCGTCACAATAGAGTCCGTCAGCGTCGTATTCTTCAGACTCACCTGAATTCGCTATTCCGCTGATGTTATAGACCGTGTTCCCGCTGACTACCCCGTAACTAGCCTCGTCGTAGCCAGCCGGACCGGTACGTTCGTATCCAATAATGTCGATGCCGATATTATTATTGTCATGAACGATGTTGTTGGTGATTTGAAAATGGGTCACGTTCCCATTCATGGTCATCGATTCGCTGCTTCCGGTCTTCAGGTTATAGAACTCGTTGCCACTGATGACCAACTGCGTGATGGGAGTCTGCGAGGTGCCGTAAGCGAACAAGCCGCACGTGGCCGAGACGTTGTGCACCAAATTGTTCAGAATCTGGACGCCAGTGCCCGAGCCGGTGATATAGACGCCACACGAAATTTTCGAGGCGCTAACTACGTTGCGGAGTTCAAATCCGTTGACGGTGATGTAGCTCCGGGCTCCCGAGATCGTGATGAGACCCTTTGTGCCCGATGCCGTAACCAAGCCTGTCCCGTCGATCACCGCCGGCTGTACAGTAGTCCCATTCACTACGGGATAGCTCTGAAAGGTAATCGGCGCCACTGCCGTTCCGGAATTCGGAAAACTAACCCACTCGTTATAAACTCCGCCCATCACGTTCACCGTGGCGCCGGCCGTCACAGTAGTTGCCGCGTGCTGGATGGTTTTCCACGGTAGAGCGAACGTGCCGGGATTGCTGTCATTCCCGGTAGTGGACACCCAGAAGGTGGTCCCGCTCTGTGCGAGAAGTGAGATCGAAGCGAACAAAACTAAGATGAGAGAGAACAACTGGAAAGCAGAGAACCGCAGAGAACGGGAACTTAGGTGGGTCGTCATTTTACGTCTCCTCCAACGGGCCACATTCTACGCTCAATTTACGAACATATGTCAAGTATTTTTTTGCCTTTCGTTTAACCTGATTCTAGCTTTCGTTTGATTGTGCCGAAGGTTCTCTCCGCGAAGGTCGGCGGTTTACGACGAAGGCAGGACTTGCGATTGCAGAACCGAATCGAAGAATATCGAGCCCTCTGCAAGAGGCTCTGCGTGTGCCAGGGGGGTTTGGGCAGAGGATTTGCCCCAGACAGTCGCAACGGGTTGGGAAGGGCCTCGGCACACAAAATTTGCGGCCCAGGTCATCCTGGGCCGCATGGTTTTGCTACTAGCTGCGGTTGTTAACCCCACTGGTCAACCATAAGTTGTTAACCAGCAGTTATTAGGCGCGGGCGGGGAAACACCCCGCTCGCGCTGGGTTTGTTCTGACGTCGCTTATTCGGCCGTCGTACTCTGGACGGCTGAAGCGTTAGTGTAGTCGGCGTTTATTGGCCAAACCGCCTTCAGCTTACAGGTGCCGGTGGCCTTTAACATGGTCACCGTAGCCTGATAGCTTCCTGGGCCGTTGCCGCCAAAGGAACCGATGCTGCACACCGCTGGCGAAGCCGACGTGATGGATGGAGTGGCGGACGAATTCGACGCAGCCGTCACAGTAAAGGTGCCACCGTTATTTGCGGTTGCCGGCGCGCCGGTGAAGCTCACGGTCGGCGTAACCTTCTCCGCGGTGACCGTCAGCGACTTACTGTCCGCCTTGAAGACCGTGTTGACGGCCCAGTTCGCAGCCAGCTTGCAACTCTCGTTGCCAGTCAGCATCTGGATGGTCGCCGTGACCGTGGTGCCGTTGGTTGTGCTGCCAGCGATTTGGCAAGCAGTCCCCGTCGATGTAGTGATCACCGGTACGCTGGTGTCATTCACCGACGACGCCGTCACCTGGAACGTGGTCCCGTAGACCGCCTTCGACGGCGATGGTCCTGTGAAGCTCACCGTCGGCGTGGTCTGCCCCGCGACCGTCGTGTCCTCGGTAACCGCGTTTGCCGCGGTGTAGTTGTTGTTGCCAGCCTGCGACACGGTCTCGTAGCAGATGCTCCCCGCCCTCGACCCCGCCGTTATTGTGTACGTCCCGCCCGAGTTGGTGCAGGATCCGCTGCTGGCAAAGCTGACCGGCAGGCCCGAACTGGCGCTGGCCACAATCGTGAAGCTGCTGTTGTCAATTGCGGTCGACGGAGCTGACGTGCTCACCGTGATCGTCTGGCTTACTGGATTGACCGACTGGTTGATCGAGCCCGAGCCAGTCGTGTGGTTGCTGTCATTGGCCGTGTAGGTCGCCGTCACCGTGTCGGTGCCGCCGCCCAAAATCGACGTGGTACAGGTCGCCGTCTGCGGAGGATTACCCGAGACTGAACTCGCGCTGCAACCCGTGTTCCCGCTCCAACTTACCGAGCCGTTGAGGTCGCGTGGCCGCTTCGTCGTCCTGCGTCCCTTCACTGCGCCCGTGTCACTGGTGACCGTAGCCGTGAAGGTGATGGAATCACCGTAGTTGGACGGATTCGAACCCGATGTCAGGGTCACGCTCACGCTGCCCACTGCTGGTTCCGCCGTCACGTTTTCGGAGGCGCTGGCCGACTCGTAGTTCGTGTCCGCCGCCTGCGTCGCCGTCACCGTGCATGTGCCCGTGCCGCTGATCATCGTGTAGGTCGCGCCCGAGTTCGTGCACACCACACCATCGCTGGTGTAGGTGATCGCGCCCGTGCCCAGACCCGAAGCCGCTACCGTGAAGTTGGAGCCGTACTCCGCACTTGCTGGAGCCGGCGTAGTGAACGTTACCGTGTTCGGCTGCGTCGGTTGCTCCGTCACTGTGATGGACGTCGAAGTTGCGCTTGGATACCACGCAATCTGCGTTTGCGAGCCTCCTGGTGGATAACTTGGGTTACAGCAAGGAGCGACCGAATTCCCCGAGTAAACCGCCGTCAAATTATTGGCGCTGTTCGCCGTGAGCTGGGATGCACTGAGCGGCAAAGTTACGGCAGTCGTGTTGATGCCGGTCGGCGTCAGCGTCGCGGTTTCCAGCAGGGTTTGCCCGTTATAGATGCTCACCGTACCGGTGGGCGCACCACCGCCACCCGGAATGGCAGTAACCGTGACCCCCAGAGTGGTCGTCTGACCACCCTGGAGTTGCGATGCCCCTGAGTTCAGACTCACCGTCATGGAGTTGGGAATTGCGGCGCCATTGTTTTGGTAGGCGCCGATGTCAATCGCACCGGTCGAGGGGTTCGTTCGCGGATTCCCGAGGATGTCAGTGTTGCCATAAATGGAGTTGGGAGAACTGCCGTTGGGGTCACACCAGCCAACGCTGCATGACAGGCTGGTGCTGCCGCCGCCGACGGCCGGCGAGGCATTATCGGTGGTAAAGTTCGGAGGCGTGCTCGGAGACGCCTCTAGATAGTCGAAGAGGGGATCCGCGTTCAAGGAGTTTGCGTCCCCTCCCCCAATGTTGGTGGACTGGTAGTTCGCAAAACTCGTGTAACTGCTCACGTCAGACCACAAAATTGACGTTCCTTCTGCGTAACCCAAAGCCGAGCCGTAGAGATTCCAATTTAGCGTCGCCGCCGGAGGGGGGTACGTCAGCCCCTGAGGATACACCTGCGAACCGGGGACGTAACTGTTGATCCACATATTGGGGGAGGGGGTAAGCGGTAGGGATGTGGTGTATTCGTCGGCGGATTCGTAGATGATGGTGTTTTCGAAGTAGTTGTTTTGAGCGCTGCCCACCTGGTACTGCGTCTGGAAATCGCCGCTTGGGGTGCCTTCGTCGGAGTTGCCCGGCTGCGCACCGTTGTCATACAAAGTGTTGTTGACGAAGACGTCGTGGAAGCTGCCGCCTCCACCATTGCTATTGGCTTTGCTGGACGCGAGCGCATAACCACCGATGGAGTTACCGCAGGCATTTTCGCCGTAGAACAAGTTGTTGCGGACTGTAGCGTACATGCCGTAACAGGGGTATGTGCTTGTGGCAGCGGTTCCGGTATTATTTGGGCCAGACCACTCGGTGCCATTGGCTTGACACTTTTGATTCTCGCTGGTCGTCTCGATGCCGTAGTCGACCTGAAAGATCACGTTTCGCTCGAACGTTATATACGCGCACCCATCACAATAGATTCCGTCGGCGTCGTATTCATTTCCCTGAGACGCACTGCCTACTCCACTGATGTTATAGATCGTGTTCCCGCTGACTACCCCATACATAGGCTGGTCGTAGCCGGTGGGACCGTGTTTCCAGTATCCAGCTACGTCAATGCCAATGTTGTCGTTGTCATGAATGAGGTTGTTGGCGATTTGAAAATGGGTCACGTTCCCAGCCACGGTTAGCGATTCGGTTGTCCCGGTCTGTAGGGCGTAGAGTTCGTTGCCACTGACAACCAACTGAGTGATGGGTGTTGTCGACGTGCCGTAAACAAGGATGCCGCCGCCATTACCTGTTGCCGACATGTTTATGTTGTGCACCAAATTATTCAGAATCTGGACTCCCGTGCCCGAGCCCGTGAACAAAATCCCACACGGAAGCCCCTTGCTGCTGCTTAAGTTGCGGATTTCAAATCCGCTGACGGTGATGTAGCTCCGGGCTCCCGAAATCGTAATGAGACATTGTGTCCCCGATACGGTCAAGCCCGTCCCGTCGATCACCGCACCTTGAAGCGTAGTCCCATTCAGTACGGGATAGCTCAAGAAGGTAATGGGCTCCCCTGCCGTGCCGGAATTCGGAAAACTCACATACGCGTTGTAGACGCCGCCCATGACATACACTGTGGCGCCTGCGGTGGCGGTATTGGCCGCGTGCTGCATGGTCAACCAAGGTTGGCTGTACGTGCCAGGATTGCTGTCACTCCCGGAGGTGGACACGTAGAAAGTGGCCCCGCTCTGTGCGAAAAGCGAGATCGAAGCAAATAAGATCAGGACAAGAGAGAACAACTGGAAAGCAGAGAACCGCAGAGACCGGGAACTTAGGTGGGTCGTCATTTTACGTCTCCTCCAACGGCCCACATTCTATGCTCAAGTTACGAATTTCTGTTAAATATTTTCTTGACTTTCATTTTGGCAGATTATAATTTTCGTTTGATTGTGCTTTGCGCGCTCTATTCTGGCGAAGACGCCCGGTTTTCTTGAAAGTGAGCCATCATGCTTGCCAAATTGCACACGATCGTCAGGGCTTCGTGCTTGCTGGTGATTGCCGGCGTTGCGGGCGCGTCAGATCAGCCCTCAATGATCTATGGCGTTGATCCGGGGCCAGCACGAGTCAGCGTCCGCGGAGACAGAATTGTCCTGGAAAATAACATGTTCGCGGCGCGCTGGTCCATTGCGCAGGGCGAAGTCGCCGGATCGCAGCTGATCGCGCATCCAGTGGACAAGAGTATTCCATTATCGCGGGACTTGTTTGTTCTCAAGTTCCGTGACGGACGAATCCTTCGTTCCTCGGCGATGCGCATCAAGGAGGATCCCCGAATCGAGAACCTGCGTGCTGAGCCGGAAGCCTTACGGTCTGTGCAACACTTTTCTGGCCAGCAGGTCGTACTGAGTTTCGAAGATCCGGAGCGAGAACTGTCGGTGACTTGGAGAGGGATTCTGCGCGACGGTTCCAATTACATGAGACAAGAACTCTCGTTCCATGCCACCAAAGATCAGTCGATCACGGACGTTGAACTGTTTCACTTCGCCGCCTCCTCGGCGCGCGTCGACGGTACGGTGAAGGGTTCTCCGGTAATTGTGGGGGATGCCTTTTTCGGGTTTGAAGATCCTCTCTCTGTCTGCGAGGTCAAGGACGGGGAAGCCAGATGTTCGATTCGCCGCGAATTGCCGCTGCATGCAGGCCAGACGGTGACATACTCTTCCGTGATCGGCCTGACTCTGTCGGGCCAGTTGCGGCGCGGGTTCCTGAACTACATTGAACGGGAGCGACCCCGTCCCTATCGCCCATTTTTGCATTACAACTCCTGGTATGACATCGGTTTCAACAACCCCTATGACCAGGCGGCTGCTCTCGGCGTGATCCGCTCCTTTGGGGAAGAGCTGGTTGAAAAGCGCGGTGTAAAGTTGGACTCATTTCTCTTTGACGACGGCTGGGATGATCCCCACACGCTCTGGGGCTTTGGCGCGGGATTTCCGAATGGCTTTACCCCTGTCAAGGCTGCTGCCGAAAAATATGGAGCGGAACCCGGCGTGTGGCTGTCTCCGTGGGGAGGGTACGACCATGCAAAAGAAGAGCGTCTCAAGTACGGTCGTCAGCACGGTCTCGAAACGAACGCGGAAGGCTTTGCTCTCTCCGGACCGAAGTACTATGCGCGGTTTCGGGAAGTGACATTGAAGTTCATCCGTGACTACGGCATCAACCAATTCAAGATCGACGGCACGGGGAACACCAATAGCGTTCTGCCAGGAAGTCAATTTGACAGCGACTTTCAGGCAGCGATCAGCCTTATGAAAGAATGGCGCTCGGTCAGCCCAGGACTCTACATTAACCTTACTACCGGAACGTATCCCTCACCTTTTTGGCTGCGGTATGCGGATTCCATTTGGAGAGGTGACGACGATCACAATTTTGCCGGCGTCGGTTCGTGGCGCGAGCGTTGGATAACATATCGCGATGCGTCCACTTATCACGACGTGGTGAAGGCTGGGCCCTTATTTCCCTTGAACTCTCTCATGCTTCACGGACTTATCTATGCCCGGCATGCTGAGAAACTTGATACCGATCCCGAAGGAGATTTTTCCAACGAGGTTCATTCTTACTTCGGCAGCGGCACGCAGTTGCAGGAAATGTACATCACCCCTTCACTGTTGCGGAAGGAGGATTGGGACACGGTAGCGGAAGCCGCGCAATGGGCCCGCCGCAACGCCGAGGTCTTGATTGACACTCATTGGATTGGAGGTGACCCGAGCAAACTTGAAGTCTACGGTTGGGCAGCATGGTCGCCGCAAAAAGGCATCGTTACCCTGCGCAATCCGAGTGATAAACCCCAGAGCTTCGCTCTCGAAGCGGCTGATGCTTTCGAACTGCCCATAGGAGCGCATCGCGAATTTCAGGTTCGCAGCCCATGGTCCAAAGATCGTGACGTGAAATCAATTCATCTGGTCGCTGGCGAGGCACATACATTCACGCTAACGCCGTTTGAAGTAATTAATCTGGAAGCATCGCCGGAACCGTAGACAACCGTCGCCCTGGAAAGTGTGCTGGCGGGACATTGCAGCTGCTTTTCGTGCATGGGCGCAGGCCGTAAGAGGCACGCCGGCTATGAGACTCACGCCGACGACGAGCACAATAGTATAGTTGGCATCGTCCTTTGAAGTTGGAAAGAAAATTCGCTGCGGACCATGGAATTAGCCAATGAGTTCAAACACGACCACTTCCGCCGAAGTCCCGAGCCTTAAACGCTCTCTAACGCTCTGGGATCTCATTCTCTATGGCATCATCGTCATTCAACCGGTGGCGCCCATGTCTGTGTTTGGCGTTCTCAGCGACCGCGGGCGCGGCCACGTAGTCACGACTATCCTCGTCGCGATGGTCGCCATGCTGTTTACCGCGATCAGTTACGGTCGCATGGCGCGCGCTTATCCCAGTGCCGGGTCCGCTTTTACCTATGTCGGCCAGGAGATCAACCCCGCTCTCGGCTACGTTACCGGTTGGAGCATGGTCATGGATTACATGCTCAACCCAATTATCTGCACAATCTGGTGCAGCCAGCAGGCGCATGTTTTCGCTCCGGGCGTTCCTTATTGGGTGTGGGCGGTTTTCTTTGCGCTCGTTTTCACCGGACTCAACGTGCAGGGTGTCAAAACTTCTGCCCGTGTGAATTCCGCTCTGGCCGCGGGCATGGGCGTCGTCATCGCCATCTTCTTCGTGGTCGCAGCCCGCTACATATTCGGCCATCCCCACAATGAACAGGGATTCTTCACGCGGCCTTTTTATGATCCAAGCCTCTGGAACACGAAGGCAGTGCTCGGTGGAACCTCGATCGCCGTGCTCACCTATATCGGTTTCGATGGCATTTCCACACTATCCGAAGAGGCCGAAAACCCGCGCCGCAACATCTTGCTCGCCACCGTGTTCACGTGCGTTGTCATCGGCATTTTGTCGGCAGTCGAAGTCTATGCCGCGCAGCTGATCTGGCCGGCGTCGCAGCCTTTTCCCGACGTCGATACTGCATTTGTCCACGTGGCTGCCCGCGCCTGGAAGCCCATGTTTGCCATCATCGGATTTACCTTGCTGATCGCCAATTTCGGCTCAGGCATGGGCGCGCAGATTGGCGCCGCGCGTCTGCTCTACGGCATGGGACGCAGCAATGCCCTGCCAAAGTCCTTTTTCGGTGTCGTCGATGCCAAGCACCGCGTGCCCCGGAACAATGTGCTTTTCGTGGGAGCGGTTGCTCTGATCGGCGCGTTCGTGATGAGCTATGGGCTCGGCGCTGAGATGCTCAACTTCGGTGCGCTCATCGCTTTCATGGGAGTCAACGCTGCCGCCTTTATGCGCTACTACGTGCGCGCGCCGGAGAAGAAACTCTCCAACTTGCTTCCCCCGGTTCTCGGATTTGTGATTTGCCTGCTGCTTTGGCTGAATTTGAGCACACCCGCAAAAATTGCAGGCAGCATCTGGATGGGAGCCGGGATCGCATTCGGCGCCTGGAAAACCCGCGGGTTCCGTGGCGACCTCGTGAATTTCGACTTGCCCGCGGAAGATGAGGGGCCAAAGACTTAGTTCTTAGTGGGAACAGTTCGGTCAAGTGCAGCCTCCTTCCCCAACCGTTTGTCGTTCAGTTCATCGTTTCAGCAGCAGCAGCGCGTTTTCGCCATACACACGGCGCAACACCTCGTCTGGAAGGAACAACCCGTAGATGTTCCACCGCCCTTGGCGAGAGGCGTGCGATGGGTATTCGAAATACTCATCGCGAGTCTCCAGAAAACGAAAGTAAAGGCGGTACATGTTCGCATCGGGAATCAGGTCGCTTCCGAAGAGGATGCGGTGTGCATACTTCAGGAAAAACTCGCGCGCCGTGTAGGGCTGGCGGCCCAGTTCTGCACAGCGCGCGGCGATATCCACGTAGAGATTCGGATTTGCATCCAGTAACCGGCTGACATAAGCAAGATCTTCGGGATGTTCGGCCACGTGCGCGCCGACAAAAGTCGTCTTCGGATGTCGCGCAAAGACCCTATCGCGCTGGGCGAGGAGTTCCAGCTTGCTGAAATGAGATTCGTGAAAACTCCACTCGGGATGAGCGGCCAGTTCCTCATAGCGTTCGTTGTGGTTGTCAATGGGCATGAAGAAGGCGTCCGGGTCCGCAATATGAAACATGATGGGCACGTTCAGTTCGGCGGCCTTATCAAACAGTGGGGCGAGTCGCTCATCGTCGATTCGCAATAAGTTTCCTTCCGCATCGCGCACGCTGGTCCCCAGGTCCTTCCAGAGTTTCAGCCCGCAGGCGCCGTGTTCAACCAGCTCTTCCAGGCGACTCACAGTTTCTTGAAAGAAATGGGGCGAGTGCAAGTCAGCCCAATCCATCCATCCGTATGTGGAGAAACGATCGGCGGCTGCTTTGTGAAACTTATCCATAATTTGTAGCGCGGCTACGCCCGTCCGCATGGTGATGTTCACCACTCGCTCAATTCCACATTCATCCATGATTCGGAGGACGCCGGCCGGCTCCAGAGAATCGAGGTGATTGTGGTAATCGATAACGGGGAACTTGGGCTGATACACCTCGTGGACCGGGGACACTAACATGGAACGCGGCTGGAAGTCGCTCAGGCTCAACTCCACTCGGACCTTCGCTGTAACCATGGCTACAAACGGATCCTGTGCAGGCTTCTCATCATTCATGCTGACCTCCTCTTGCGCACGTAGCTTTCAGGACATCTCTCCGGCTGCACCCTCAAAGTAGACTTCGATCTCTTCCAGGGTCTTCCCCTTCGTCTCCGGCAAGAACCAGGTAGCCGTGACGAAGTACACGACCGTGAACGCGGCAAATCCAAAGAACATGGTTGAGTAACCATGCTTGCCGACCGTGGGCAGGAAAATCGCTGCAATGGTTGTGGAGACGGCCTGATTGAGCACGAGCGCAATACTCATACCGTTTGAGCGTATGCGGGTGGGCATAAGCTCCGACAGCGCCAGCCATACGCACAAACCCGGACCCACGGCGTAAAAGGCTATGAAAACAAAAAGTGTAATAGCCACGAGCCAACCATTCCGCGGGCTCGGAACAGGGCCGATGAGCGCATGATCGATGCTGAGTCCAGCCCTGCGCGAAGCTTCGAGGTCGCCAAACGGATTCGAAAAAAACGCGACGACTTTATTGGCAGGCACGCAGCCCTCGCGGCTGATCTCGATCGGCTTGGCAGTCACATCGTCGGAACGAACCACTTTGCTTGCCGCCCGGAAGTCTCCGCAGGAATAGATCACTTCCAGCGAGGTCGGTCGGTGGGCTCCAGGATTGCCACCGCTCCCGCTCTGGCTCAATAGCGTGTCCGATAGCTCATCGTTGTAAAGTAGCCTGACCTGCTGGTCAGAAGTCACCATAGCTTGCACAGCGCTTCTCGAATCCACGCGTGACTTTTCCGAGCGGAAGAACAGAGCGCCAGCCGCCACCAACGACACGATGATCCCCGCGGTACCCAGCGCGAGCAAGAACTTCCGGCCCTTTCGGTCCACCAGCGCCACCCCAACGAAGGTCATCACGAAATTGACCATCGTGAACATAACGTAGCCCCAGTGAGCAGCAATATCGGAGAGCCCGCTCTGTAACAGAATGCTCGTGTTGAACGCGATGATCGAGTTGACACCCGTTGCCTGATTGCAGGCGAGGATGACGCAGGCGAGCACGAACGGAACTACGTACTTGCGTCGCAGCAGCGATTCCTTGGACTTGGTTCCGGACGAAGCCTTGCTTCCTTCGGCGACGCTGGCCTCTTCCATTTCCCTAAGCTCGAAATCGGCCTCGCTGGTTGTGCGCGAGCGAAGTAGCGCCTCGTAAGCGGCATCCCTTCTACCGGCCTGTAGCAGCCAACGAGGTGATTCCGTCAACACAAGGCTGCCCATCACGAATAAGATGCCCGGTGGCAGGGAAAACCAGAAGATACCGCGCCAAGCCCTGTCCTTGAAGGCTAGAAGCGTTGCCGGGTCGCTGAGCTTCGCTGCCTGGTCAACGCGAAAACTGAAGTAGACGCCCACTATGGCCGCACCCACAATACCGAGTGTTAGCAACCACTGGAACACGCCCGTCCCTTTGCCTCGGCTCGACGCTACCAGGCATTCCGCCAGATAGAGCGGGACGGCGACGCCGATCAAACCGGCACTGATACCCTGCAATAGCCTGCCCACTAGCAAAGACTCGTAGCCGTGCGACAAAGCGATCATCGGAATGCTAACGACGAACAGCAGACCGCTAAGCGTCATCAACGGCTTGCGGCCCATCCGATCCGCCAGCAGGCCGGCAAACAATGTCGAGATCACGCTGCCCAGCAGCACCGCGGCAACAACCATGGAGAGCTGTCCTGCACTTAGTCCAGAGGTGGCCTCGAGGTAGGGCAACGCGCCTGCAATGATGCCCAAATCCACCCCATAGAGCAGGCCTCCCAGTCCAGCCACCACCAGTAGAAGACGGTTGTAAAACGCCCTCTTGTCTTCTGGCGACGTCGTAGAGGAAGTCGAGATCTCGGCAATCATGGTTTCGCGAGACCCGTAGCCCCAGCTGATTTTCTTTCAGACCCTGATCGGATTTGGCTGCTCATTCCTGGTCACTGGCCCCTGAGGTGTAGGGCTTCCGCCCGCTCCCGTGCGGCTTCTGTCTTTTCACCTAGCTGAACGTACGCATCGGCCAGGAGCGCGTGGGGATTGGGTTCTTCGGGATGCAACGCAACCGCTTTCTTCAATTTCGGTAAAGCGGACGCGGCGTCTCCCGAGAGCACCAGCGCTTGCCCGAGAAGCAGGTTGGCCGTGAAGTTGTCGGGGTAGGCTTCGAGCACCTTCTGGTACTGCTGGATGGCCTCCGGCATGTGATCCGTGTGGGCATAAGCGTTGGCCAGTTCGAGGCGAAATTGCTCCGATTGCGGAATCGTGGCCACCACCTTCTCAAACTCGGGAAGGGCTGCCGCGAAATCCTGGATTCTCGTCAATGCCTGCCCTAGCTCAATCCGCGCCATCATTGAATTCGGAGCCAATTTCACCGCCTGGCGTAACGCCGACACCACTTTGTCATATTGCTCCATCGCCCGGTAGCAGTCGCCGAGCGCGATATAGACCATGGGCATTTCGGGGTTCTTGGCGATCAATGGCTGCAACACCTGAATCGCGTCGTCGAAATGCCGGGTTTGCACAAGGAATTTGGCCCGCCGGATATCCTTGACGATCTGGATGTTGTCTTTGGGATCGGCTGCCTGCCCGTGGGTGCCTTCCTTCGGTGCGCCCGTGGTCACAACGTATCCCAGCGCGGCCAACTTCTGTTCCGCTGCTGGGTCCTGCGTCGTCTTGGGAACTTCCCTCTTGCTGCTCGTCTTCTGCTGGAGGCTTTCCAGTTGGCCCTCAACGGTGTCCGCCACTGCTGTCATTTCCATGGCCAGGTTGTGTTCGGCCTTCGAGTCTCTCGCTTCGTCATACAATTCCCGCCGCGGTGCCTGTATGTACAAATACTTCCCCGTGCGCAGCGATTGCAGTGAGCTCCATCCATACCCGATGTGTGGATAATCCGACTGCGCATAGGCGGGCCGGTCGCGCCAGCCATCCGCAGCCCCGTTCTTCTTCACGCCCCCCTTCATCAGTGCCAGCAGGGAAACGCCTTGCACGTCCCCGGGAACCTCAACCCCGGCCACCTGCAACATCGTCGGCATCGCATCCAGCAGTTCCACGCGGTTCTCGATTCGCTTCCCCGCCGCAACCCCGCGCGGCAGCTTGATCACTAACGGCACCTGAATCGTTTCATCGTAAAGAAAAATCCCGTGCGTATCTTCTCCATGGGCCCCCAGCGACTCTCCGTGATCGGCCATCACTGCAATCATCGTCCCTTCGTACAGTCCGCGTGCCTTCAACTGCTGTAGCAGTTCTCCCACCACCGAGTCCTCGTAGGCGATCCCGCCGTCATAGGGCTCCGCCCTGTACCGCGTCTTGTAGGGTTCCGGCGGATTGTAGGGGTCATGCGCATCGAACAGATGCACCCACAGGAAGAATGGTCCTTTCGGGTGCTGATTCAACTGGCGCTGTCTCAACCAGTCCAGAGCAGCGGCCACTACCTCCGCCCCCCGCCGCTGCACGCGATGGTCGCGACCACGCCACGCATCCTCGGTGTGGAAAGGAGCGTCATAGGTGTCAAACCCGCGGTCAAAACCGGGGGCGCTCGCAGATGGGCTCAGAGCCACTGAACCGAGAAATGCCGCGGTCTCATATCCGTGGGCCCGAAGGATCTCAGGCGCATAGGGCAGGTCCTTGGCCAGCGGGTACGTAAAATCGAGCACGTGATGAAACTGCGGATACGTGCCGGTGAGAATGCTGGCGTGTGACACCGTCGTTAGCGGCGCCTGCGCGTAGGCGTGCGTGAAAACCACCGACTCGCGGGCCAGCGCATCCAGGCTCGGCGTCAGCCCGCGTGTCGAACCCAGGAACCCCATCCGGTCCGCACGGGTTGTGTCTAGCGTGATTAGAATGACGTTCGGCGGCGCAGCAGTTTCCGCCAGCGCGCTCGCCGCCAGGCCAATTACACACATCAATACGCGAATCAAAAAAATGAGTCCCGCATTTCCGGCCCGTATCACCGAATCCTCCCAATCCTCAAGAAGCGCCTCTATCTGGGAGTGGGCTACTTTGAATTTGGAGTGTAGAGGTCATCGCAGCCCGCATCTTAGCTCAGCAATGTCCTTAGTTGTTAGAAAATCGCCGTTCCACCCAGATCCCCGGAAAGGGCGAAGAGACCACCTTCGGATGATCGGCTCTTGATCGTATTCCCTTCGCCAGCGGGAGGATTGAGAGCAGACGTAAGTGATTGAAGATATGGTGGCCAGGGACGGAGTTGAACCGCCGACGCCAGCCTTTTCAGGGCTGCGCTCTACCACCTGAGCTACCTGGCCACTTCGTTCCGCTTTTGTTCACAAGCCCGTGCCATAAGAGCACTTACGCTCAAAGCCATAAGCACCGGCTCACAGTCGAGGCCGCTGCGCAGATTTACGCCAAGGGCCGCCGACTGTGCGCCTTCACCAGGCCGGGAGACCGCTAACCGCGCAACCGTTCGCTAATAGCGTCGGAACGACTGAATTATAACAACCGAACTGATTCTGCTCAAAATTCACGGACGGGTTGAAGCAGTTCGGAGGCTGCGGACCACGCCGCAAACCGCATGACCCCATTTCCCTCGACATGTCGCGTTACCGGATGAACGCTGAATTTCAATCAGCTCACTCAAGCACATCACTCAAGGAGACCGTCATGACCACAACGAATGGAACGCTTACATCGCATGATTCAACGCTCGCAGCAGTCCAATCGGCCTGCTCTATGAAACTGGGGCTCATCGGCCTCCTGTTGAACATCACCATCTTCGCCGTTGCTTTCACATTGTTCCTGGCCGGGGTATCGACACTCGCCCTTGCTCAAACTGGTAACGGTCAAGCTGATTACTCCGCGGCCGTTGCGCAGCATCCGGATTGGGCGCAGATCCCCGGTGCGCTGATCCGCCCCGACTGCGTGCATGTCCTGCCGAAAGGCGCGACCGTCGAGATCGACGGCAATGGCGAGCTCACTGGCAACGTGACCATGAATGGCGAATTCCTTGCCCACTACGACGCGTGCTCTGAGAAACCCATCGTCACTCGCGCGCATGGCGGCAAACAGAGCCTTGTCCAGGTTCCTTCGGCGGGCAACGGCTGGGTCGAAGACGACCAGTGGGATGCGCCGCTCAACTCGAATGACAGCATCGATTACCTCGACAATACCTGGGCTGTCCCGTCTTATCCGACCTCCAACGGCGCGCTGATTTACCTGTTTAACGGCATCTCGCCCCAGAGCGAAACTTACATCATTCAGCCTGTTCTCCAATACGGCAATAACGGCCTGTTCGGCGGCAACTATTGGGGAATCGCCACTTGGATCGTCGGGCCCAGTCAGGCTTTTGTGAGCCCGTTTGAAACCGTGAACCCGGGCAATAAGATTCACGGATACACCGAGATGACGGGCGTTTCCGGGAACATCCTTTATTACACGATCGTCGCCAAGGACGAAACCAGCGGCGCTTACTCCGTGCTCAATGTTTGGACCCGTAATCTGCAGTTCACCTGGGCTTACCGTGGAGTCCTCGAAGCCTACAACGTGAACTCCTGTGCCAACTTCCCGGCGAGCGGAAGGACAGTTTTCGGCAACACAATCGTCGATCACGACTTCCCGTACTATCGCGGCTTAACGCCGAACTGGACGGGAGGCGCATTTGGCTTTGGCGGCCCACGATGCTTCTACGCGGTTGTGGCTGCCAGCGGCACCCTCGATTATTAATTCTCCTTTGCTTGCCCTGCTTGCTTGCCCCTACCCGGGAGCGGAGCCACCCCGCTTCCGGGCTTTTTCTTTTGGCCCTTCTCGTCCTCGCCCGCTCTCGCATAAATTTCCTCATTTTCATGACCCCTGTTTCCCGCCATCGTCGCGTTACTAGGTGAACGCCGAAATCGACTCCAGATCAGGGGAACCGACATGACCATAGACGCAATCAAGTGGACAGTCATTCTGATCGTCAACGAGCTGATCGTCATGAGCTGATCGTCACAAGAGCGACCGGGCGTATCCAGATGGAGGCGCGCGCAGCGGCCTTCCAAATCAGCTTCCCAAATTCACCCAAGGAGATAAAGCGATGAACCCCAAAAATACACATTCTTTGATCATGGCCCCGATGCGGGCCCTGATGCTTTCCCTGACCGCGGCGCTCCTGCTTTCGATGTTGATGGCTCAGGGAGCACTGGCCGACACTTACAACGCTCAGGCGCCTGCGCCTGCTTACATTGATCTCGATGCCACGCAGCTCGATCAGCTCGTGGCCCCGATCGCTCTCGATCCCGACTCGCTGGTCGCGCTCATCCTGACCGGTGCGACATATCCCGACCAAGTCTCGTCCGCCGATACGTGGCTGAACCAGAACATGAATCTGCATCCCGATCAGCGCGCCGCGTCCGCCAACGGCATGGGATGGGATCCTTCGGTGAAGGGTCTGATCGAGTTCCCTGCTGAGCTCGATGAACTGGCGAAAAACGCCACTTGGACGAGTCAGCTCGGCAACGCCTACTACAACCAGCCCGGCGACGTGATGAACGCGATCCAGGCGATGCGCCTGCAAGCTCAGCAGTCGAATGTGCTGGTGACGACGGTGCAGCAGCGCGTGGTAGTCGAAGCCGGTCTGATCGAGATTGTGCCCGTCAATCCGGCTGTGATCTACGTTCCTTATTACAACCCCTGGAAGATCTGGGCGGGGCTGTTCGTTGCGTATCCGGGCTTCGTAGTTGTGCCGCCGCCAGTGGGAATTGTGTGGGCGGGTGGCATTGCGTTTGATCCCGGCGTGGCGATCGACGCTTATGCCGGCTTCGGATGGGGCTTCGGCGCCTGGGCTCCCGCATGGGATGGCGGCACCGTGATGTTTGGCGGCGACACCTATATCTCCAACAGCATGAGCGTGTGCAATCACGGGTACTTCGGCGGACACGACCGCGGCGCATTCGACCACGAAGGCCGAGGCGTTCCTCATGGCTTCCACGCTTCCGCTCATGCTGGAGCCGCTCGCTCCCGTGCGATGGCTCGAGGCAATGCTGGCCACTCTGGCGTCGGTAAGCCGAGCGCCGGGCACACCTCCGTAGGACATGCCGCCGCCAGCAACCGAGGCATGGGAAATGGCCGGGCATCGACAAACGGTCGGGCATCGGCTGCGAACCACTCTTCGATGAATCATGGCTCGACGGCGAACCGCAGCGCCTCGGCAAATCGGGGATCGTCAGCGGCCAACCGCAGCGCGTCCGCAAACCGCGGCATGTCGGCTTCGAACCGCGGATCGTCGATGAATCGTGGGACGTCGGCTTCGAACCGTAGCGCATCGGCCAACCGTGGAACGTCAGCGGCCAACCGCAGCGCGTCCGCAAACCGCGGAACGTCAGCTTCGAATCGTGGCTCGTCCATGAATCGCGGGACTTCGGCTTCGAACCGTAGCGCATCGGCGAATCGCGGAATGTCAGCGACCAACCGCAGCGCGTCCGCAAACCGCGGCACGTCAGCAGCAGCGAATCGTGGCTCTTCCATGAACCGCAGCGCGTCGGCTAGCCATGGCAGCTCGATGGCGAATCGCGGCGGAGCGTCGGGATCGGCCAGTCACGGTGGCAGCTCGATGGCAAGCCGTGGAGCGTCGCCCTCAGCCGGACACTCCGGTGGAAACGGCGGCGGACACGCGGCCGGCGGACACGGAAGAGGACGGTAGTAATAAGGACCCGCGCCAGCCTCTCATACGGCTGGCGCGGCCAAATTCCAAAGGATGACAAGAAAAGCAATCAGGAAATTCATAACCAGGGAATCGCACCCAGGAAATCACAGGAGGATGGCCATGAAAAACAAATCGCTAATCGTATTCGCACTCATAGCTGCAGCTCTGGTTTTCGACGGCGTTGCCCACTTCCACAAGAAATCGAGTGATACGGCAAGCGCGCAGGCGGGGCAGAATCAGCCCGAGCAAAATCAGGTCGCACCAGTTGCGGCGGCAAACGCGACCGATCCGGCAAACACGCAAGTGCAGGATCAGACTGCGAGCGCCAACGATCCGACTATGCAGAATGATGCCGCTGCGGATCCGAATGCGGCCAATAATAACGACGCGGCCGCTCAGAATATTGACAATGTGAATAACGACGCGAATGCGGACAACGCAGCGGATACTGGCAATGACGCAGACACAGATGCCAACGCCGCACAGTCTGCGCCTGCTCCAATCATCATTCCCGCGGGCACGACGCTGACCGTTCGGCTCGCCGAGGACTTGGGATCGAGCATCAGCAGCCCGAACCAGCGCTTTGCCGCCACTTTGGACCGGGATGTTGTCGTGCATGGGCAAACTGTAATCTCTGCAGGTTCAACAGTTCACGGCAGAGTGGTGCTGGCGAAACCGGCGGGTCAGTTGGCGGGCGAAGCCAAGCTCGAACTCAGGCTGACTTCGGTGAGCCTCAACAACGGGGCGGTGACGATTCTGACCTCGACGCATGCTTTTGGCCCGACAATCAAAGGCAAGAACAAAGTGGGAAAGTTCATGAAGGGGCTGGTGAAGCGCGCTTCGGGACAGGAAAGAGAAGTCCTGCTGGCAGAGCAGACGCCATGCAGCTTCACATTGCAGCGGCGGCTGGCGATTCAGTAAGGCGAGTTTGGCTTCGTTGATTATCCCGACAGCGCCTTCCCCCAAAACATTGGTAACCATCGGAGAAACTTCCATCAGCCTCAGTTTCAGATTTCGGGTTCCGAAGTCATAGATTTACTCGCACTGTAACTTCACTTCGGTGACGTTACAAAGATGACCGAAGAAATTGACCGGGGGATACATGTCTATATTTCAGCCTTGAGCTATTGTCAGAATCAGGAGGGAACATGATTCAAATTGCGGCGGTTTTGATGCTGTTGTTTTCGGGGTTCACGTTTCCAGGTGACAGTCCACAGTTAATAAAGTCGCACCGTCCACACTCGCCCGCACAGCCAGTGAAGGCGCGAAAGTAAAGAGTCTCTTGCCCAGGGCTGCGCTCCACGCAATGTGTGGGACATTGAGACATTCGGTGACTTCGAGCCCGCAGGAAGGCGCTTGCCCTTAGCCGGGTGAAAAGAAAAGCCTGCGGGCAGGGATGGCGGGGTTGCGACACAGGGCAGCTAACACCCAGGGAAGGAATTCACCAAGGGAAAGTTGCCGGGCGCGGCTCCCGATTCATGCGAGCCTGGTCCATGCGATGGCGCCGCTCCCGCACCATGCGAGGCTTGCCAGGCTTCGTACATGATCAGGCGATAGCCTCGCTGCTGGGCCTGCCGGTGGACCGCGGCAAGTAGGCTATTGCCGGCGGCAGCTCTGCCGGATGCTACTAACACTTCTCCCAAGGCGAGTTGCGCTTCCAGTTGATATCCGAGATAGCCGGCTTTGCTCGCAGTTGCGATGGTTGACTGCAAACTGCGGATTGCGTCATTGGATTTGCCGGCCGCCGCGGTAAGTCGCGCATCAACAATAGCGGCGCGAATACGAACGGAAAAATCCTGGGTCTTCGCCAGCAGATCATGCAGGCCTGAAGTTTCTTTCTGCGCGTCTTCTATGCGCCCCTGCGACAGCAAAATGTGCGCCAAAGAAATGTCGGCGAGAATCTCGTCGTCGCCGCTGTTTTGTTTGCGAAATTCTTCCCTCGCGGTTCGCAGAGTGCTTTCTGCCGAAACGGCGTCGCCGTCGTTGAAGACCAGGTTCGCCATGGCCAATTGCGTTTCCGCGACGTTGCCTCGTTCGCCAATCTGGTTGCGGAGAGCGAGCGCCTGGTTAAATGACTCGAGCGCGGCGCTCAGGTTGCCCTCGGTCATGGAAATATCACCCAGGCTGTAGGAGGCGTAGGCCACGCCGCTCTGATCGCCGATTTTCTGCGAGAGATCTTTTGCCTGCTCGTACATTTTGCGAGCGCCCTTGAGATCTCCTTGCCAGCGAAGGACCTCGCCAAGGTTGTAAACGGCCATGCTGGCGCGCTCCTGGTCGCCAATCTCCTGCGAGATGGCGAGGGCCTGGTCGAGCCGGATCTTGGCCTGCTTCAGATCGCCGAGGCGAAAGCTGCGCGTGGCCAGATTGTTAAGCACCGCGGCAGCGCTGTGTTTGTCGCCGATGCGCTGGAAGATTTGCAGGGCTTCGTCCAAAATTCTGGCGGAGCCGGAGAGATCGCCCTGCGATGCCATGGCGTTCGCGAGGTTATTGAGTGTGGTCGCAGCCCCGCGCTCATTGCCAATTTCACGCTGCGCGGCGAGAGCGCGTTTGTAGGCGTCGACGGCACCGGCGAAATCGCCCTGATCATAATGAACAATGCCGATGATAGTCAGCGCACGCGCGACTTCAAGACGTTCTTTTGCCGAGTCGGCAATTTGCGCGGCCTCTTCGGCTGTGCGCAGCGCGTCATCGAGCTTGCCTTGCTGCTCGAATGCACGCGCCTGCTGGTTGAGAGCGCGCGCCAGGAGCAGGTTCGCGCCCAGATCGCGCGCGCGGGTGACCGCAGCCTCGGCGGCAGCTTGCTGCTCCTTGTAGGCTCCCTTGATCTCATAGACCTCGGCTTGCTGCAGGTCGATGCGCGGATCGTCACGGTCGGGCGCGGGAAGCCGGCGCAAGGCGGCGAGTGTGGCCAGCGCTTCATCCACGGTGCGAGCGTGCGCCTGCGCGCTTGCCAAACGCAAACCGTACTCGACGTTATCGGGATAAAACTCAAACAGCGTGCGATAACTTTCGACCGCCTTCTCCCATTGGCGATTCGTTTCGTAGTCGCGGCCTTCAATCCACAGGCGCTCTTCGCGGGAAAGCCCAGCAGAAAGCTCGCGCGCTTTCTTCGATTCCTCCTGCGCCTTCTCGGCATAGCCCATGGCCTGCAAAGCTTGCGCGAGGGCGGAGTGACCGAGAGCAAAATTGGGGTCGGCATCGACCGCAGTCTGAAGAAGGTCGCGTGCGTCCTGCGCATCGTCGAGGCGAAGCTTGGCTAAACCTTCGGAATAGGGGCGCACCGCCTCGGAGACCGATGGCAAAGAAGCGCGCACAGCAGCGGCCTCAACGGGCGTTTTGTCACCGACTCCAAGTTTTTGGCCGAGTAACTGGCGAAGATCAGCGCCGACGCGGGTGACGAGATCATCGAGTTGGTTGTCACTTCCCTTCTCTGAAACCGTGGCGGCGATCTCGCCCGTCTTCGCGTCCTGCAACCAGAGGTCGACGCGAATTTGCGATTCTGAAACCGCACCCTGATCGAGGTAGGAGCCGAGCACGACGTAGTCAGTCCCGAGATATTTGCGCAGGTGCTTCAGAGTGTCGCCGGCGAGCGTTTGCTGGCCGTTCAGTTTAAGGTCGGTGCTGGCGCGGGTAATGTTCTCACGGGGAAACGTGCGCAGCTTGCCGCCCGCCGTCAGTTCGGCGGTGAGCATCTCGGGAAGCGCAGTGGAAACCCAGGCGGTATCGGGGCGTCCGGAGAGATTTTGAAATGGAAGCACGGCGACGGAGGGGCGAGCGGCAATGGGCTGCGTGTTGGCCGATTTGTTATGCAGAGGAGGCACGGAGTGGAGAAGCCAGGGAATGAGAATGCCGCCGGCCAGCAGCGCAATCGCGACTATGGCGAGCACGGCGCGGCGATCAAGGATCCACATGCCATGGCGCGGCGTTTCGTGCCGCAGCGCAGACGCGACCTCGTCTCCATTTTGATAGCGGGCCTTCGGCTCGCGCTGCAGACATTTCAAAATGATCGACTCCCAGTGGCGATCGATGTCGGGAACCAGCGTGCGCGGCGGGACGGGATCTTCCTTTATGCGGCGGACGGCCATGGAAAGCGGCGTCGCGTCTTCGAAGGCGCGGATGCCGGTGGCCATTTGATAGAGCACGAGGCCGAGCGAGTAGACATCGGAGGCGGGCGTGAGTTCCTTGCCTTCCACCTGTTCGGGCGACATGTAGGCGGGCGTGCCGAGGATCTCGCCGGTGCCGGTGACGGAGCTGGAGAGTGAGAACTCTTCGGTGGCGCGAAGTGCCAGGCCGAAATCGGTAATCACGGCGCGCATGTTTTCTTTCTTGCTGGGAATCAGTTTTCCGGAGATCAGTTTGCCGGGGACGAGCACGACGTTGCCGGGTTTGAAGTCGCGGTGGAGGACACCGGCGGAGTGCGCGGCTCCCAGGCCCGCAGCCATTTGGATGGCGATCGGGCGTGCGTCGTCGAGGTTGATGCGCGACTGGCGGCGCAGAAACTGAGCCAGCGTCTCACCTTCCAGAAGCTCCATCGCGACGAAAGCGACGGACGCGGTGCCGGCTATGCTGCCAGATTGGCGGAATAAATCGAAGATGCGGCAGACGTTCGGGTGCGTTACTTTGCGCGCGAGTTGGACCTCGCGCTTGAAGCGGTCGAGAGCCTTGGGATTGTGCAGCAGCTCCCCGCGAATGGACTTCAGCGCGACACGCTCGTGGAGTTCGACGTCTTCGGCCTCGTAGACTTCGCCCATGCCTCCACGCGCAATGAAACGCGTGATGCGAAAGCGGTCGGCGACGACGACTCCGGTTTGGAAAGGAGACGCTTGCGGCGGCTCGGCGGGCGCATCGTCATTGAGGGCGGCAGGAACGGCTGGGTTGGAAAGGAATCCGCCGGATTCTACGTGGTGAGCGAGCAGGCGCTCGACTTCGCTCCGGACAGCGGGGTCGGCCGAGGCGGCGGCCAGAAACGCGCCGCGCTCCGCAGGAGGTCTATCAAGCGCCTCCTCAAACAGCGTTTTTACGATCTCCCATTGGTGCGGCGACAAATCCATGACGTTCTTTCAGGTCGGCGTAGAGCCAGGCTTTCGCAACGCTCCAGTCGCGCTTGATGGTCTTAGGAGAGACGCCGAGAACTTCGGCGGCTTCCTCGACGCTCAGGCCGCCAAAGAAACGCAATTCAACCACGCGGGCCTGCCGGGGATCGATCTCGGCGAGGCGATTCAGCGAGTCATCCACGGCGAGCAGTCCTTCGGGCTGTTGCCCGGAGAAAACAAAGGCATCGTCGAGAGAGACTTTTTTCTGGCCGCCACCGCGCTTCTCCCGTACGACTCCGCGGGCGTGGTCGATCAGGATACGGCGCATGAGCTGGGCGGCAACGCCGAAAAAATGCGCGCGGCTTTGCCAGTTTACGGAGCGCTGCTCCACCAGTTTCAAGAACGCTTCGTGCACCAGCGCCGTCGCCTGCAGAGTGTGATCGACTCGTTCGCGGCGCATGTAACTGGCCGCCAGACGCCGCAGCTCGTTGTAGACCACCGGGATAAGCTTGGACGCAGCGCCGCTATCGCCGCGCGTTAACGCGGATAGCAACAGAGTTACATCCGGCTCCTCGCCCATGGCCCGACATTGTACCGCCGAAGTGTTGGAATTGGGATAGGGAGGGAGGGCGGGATGGTACTTACAGTTTGGATTTGCACAGGCTCACTTTAGCATTCCGAGCTATGGCATCATGGATTTGTGACAAGCTATGGTAGGGCTAGGTATATCGGCTACGCAAATCGGCATTGTCGTTGTAATCATCATGTATTTGTGGATGGCCAGATCGTGACCATCGGCAAAGGGAAGCGCCCACCGGGGCTGAAGCCGCGCTCATTCGGACGACTTGCGCGGCCCTGAAAGGCCGCTCTTCCACGGCAGCGCCGGCATTCGTGAATTTTTCCGCAGACTACTAGAGATAATTCAAACTAGTCCACCACCAATGCGCGCCGCCTATGACAACGGCGTAATGCTGGTATCGCACGTGGCGATGGCCGTTATTGAAGCACGGGGCACCGCATCGGCAAACGAGCAGAAGTACCGTACGCCGGTTTGATTGGGGGTGACGGGCGAAGCGATGACCTGATAGGTAGCTGCGGGCGTCCCGGTTACGCCGGCGATGGTGAACGCGTAACCATTCTTTGTGCCCGATGCCAACTGGCTATCGATGAGGCAGGCGCTGGTTGGAGTTGGCGGAGCGCAGCTAACGCCGCCGAGTGCCGCGAGCGTGGCGGCATAACCTTGGGTGGGATACGCCGAGTTGTAGGAGATCTGCGCCGCGTTAATGGCGCGCACTGCGGCCACCGCGGAAGCTTCGTTCGCCGACATGCGGGCCCGCAACAAGTTCGGAATCGCGATGGAAGCGATGATCAGAATGATTGCTACCACGATCAGCAACTCGATCAGTGAAAAACCTTTTTGCCTGCGCATTTGCTTATCTCCCCAGGAACCTACCATGGCCTTAGCCAGTTCATTCCTAGAACGAAGTCTACCCCGTTACTTGCACAGAGGGAAGGCAGAAATACCGGAGAACACAAGCGGAGTGAGTGAATCCGATTGCGCGCCGAATGAATTTTGCAATCGCGAACGATGCGGCGCACACCTGTGAAAATCAATGCGACCGCTGAGTGCTGTGCATGCGCGAGTTGGGCGGACACATGAAAAGACTTACAGCTCCGGCAGCAATAAAGGTGCGTGTCGGCGGCGGAAGAAATTCACATTTGCGAACGCGAAATGCTCATGGCCCTCATGGGCAACCGAGCAACACCAAAGTGGCGATAAGTTCCAGCACATCACCTTGCGTGACCAAGCCTTCAAGTTTGCGGAAGTGGGCGTGGGCGTTTGCTTTTTCAGAAGCAGGAACGCGGAATTTAGGCCGCCGACGGGGGAGTGGCGTCACATCTTGGACGTGCCTAAAGCACTAATACCGCTGGGTTGGATGAGCACTCTGCACCCTGATAAAATAACGATTGTCCAATGATCTCTAGCCGCGGCGGATGCGAACTGGCGGTGCTCGCAGTCCTGGGCGTTCTGACGATCTTTCTGTTTCCAGCAATGCAGGGTTCGTACTCTGCGATGCACGGACCGGCTACTGCCCTGCTGGCGGCGCGCACAGCCGCTAAATTGCGGGCTGCCATCGTGCGGTGCGCTCGCACGCCTCTAAGCAACTACCTGATTTCTCCTATCGTCGTTCTCTCCTGGATGCCGTTTCCAGAAACGGATCCTCACGCGGTTACCTTGCCCCAATCCAACACCGTTCTTCGTTGCTGATTCTCCTCGGCACTGGCATTCCGGAACCTTTCAATCTCTTCTAGTCATCGGCGGAAGTGTTGTTTCCGTTGTGTCACTTCGCGACTCAGCGGAGATTGGCCCCATAGCGAAACAGAGTCTGCTTCCAATGAGGAGGATAAATAAATGACGCAGCAACGAATAAAGAAACTTGCTTTTCTGGTAGCGCTGGCAGGAGCACTAGCATTAGGAGGGTGCGCCAAGAAGGTAGCGAAAGCAACGCCACCCCCTCCGCCCGCGCCCGCCGCACCGACAGCCACCGTAGCCGCCAACAAGCCCAGCGTGGTACAGCAGAAAAAGGAAAACAACGTGACCTCCTCGCCCACGGATGAGGAATTGTTCGGCAGGAACGTCAAAGATGTGTTCTTCGACTATGACAGATATGCCATCCGGTCCGGCGAGGTGCAAGACGTTCAACATGACGAAACCTTCCTCTCGCAGCATCCGAGTATCAAGGTTCTGATCGAGGGGCATTGCGACGACCGGGGATCGGAGGAGTACAACATTGCGCTCGGAGCCAGCCGGGCAGAATCGTTGAAGCAAGCGCTAACCCAGGGTGGAATTTCCGCCGAGCGTGTGAGGACCTTGAGTCTCGGTAAAGAAAAACCGTTCTGCACTCAGGACAACGAACAGTGCTGGCAGCAGAACACGGTTGACCACTTCGCGTTCGACCGCTAGCTGACGTGCAGGTGAGGGCGGCTCACGTTGAGGGCCGCCCTACGAATTCAGTGCGATATTCTTTTACAGACATTCTCTTAGAGAGGTAACTCCCTGACGATAAGCGAAACCACGCAGCCAGCACTCGCCGATGGTTGGAGAGGCTGGTTATCCCATCGTCTGGCCGAACTGCGGCAGCGTGAGGACCAAGTCTTTCTGGTTTTGGCATTGGTCATTGGTGCATTAACCGGATTGGCGGTTGTCGCCTTCATCGTGCTGACTGAACGTCTGGGCATGCGGCTCTACCCAGTGGGTAGCGCTCCCTGGCGAAGGGTGCTGTTCCCGGTTGCCGGCTCGCTCGGTATCGGCTACCTGCTGTATCGCTATTTTCCCAATGCGCGCGGCAGCGGCGTACCGCAAACGAAGGCCGCGCTATTTGCGCGCGAAGGCCGCATCACGCTGCGCACCTTGCTGGGCAAATTTTTCTGCACCTCGGCAACACTGGCCAGCGGAATCCCACTCGGACGCGAAGGACCTTCGGTGCAAGTTGGAGGAGGCATCGCTTCCGTGCTCGGACGCGCCCTCGGGCTGCGCTCCGAACAAGTCAAGAATCTGATCCCAGTAGGAGCGGCAGCAGCCATTGCCGCAGCTTTTAATACGCCGCTGGCTGCGGTGCTGTTCGCGCTCGAGGAAATCATGGGCGATCTGCACGCGCCGGTGATGGGCGCGGTTGTGCTGGCTTCGGCGACTTCCTGGATGGTTCTGCGCGTTCTTCTCGGCAATAGCCCCCTGTTTAAGGTTCCTCGATATGAACTTGTCCATCCCGCCGAGTTGGCAGTTTACGCGGTGCTCGGCGTGGCTGGCGGAATAGTTTCAGCGGCGTTCACGCGGCTCTTACTGAGCATGCGGGCGCGCTTCATGCGGTTTCCGCAGAAGACGGTTTGGTTCCAGCCCGTCGCGGGTGGGCTGCTGGTTGGCTTGGTTGGCTGGTTTGTGCCGCAGGTTCTGGGCGTTGGTTATGGCTATGTCGGCGATGCATTGAACGGAAATATGGCATTCAAAATGATGCTGCTGCTCGTGGTCCTGAAACTGATCACCGTTACCACCAGTTATGCTTCGGGCAACGCGGGCGGCATCTTTGGTCCCGCGCTGTTCATTGGCGCCATGTTAGGTGGGTCGGTCGGGACGGTGGCCCATCACTTCTTCCCTGCTTATACGGCGACGCCGGGCGCCTATGCTCTGGTCGGGATGGGTGCGGCCTTCGCGGGCATTGTGCGCGCCCCTATGACCTCGGTGCTGATGATCTTCGAGATGACGCAGGATTATGCCGTCATCGTCCCGCTGATGATTGCGAATCTGGTGAGCTTGTTCATTGCGTCACGATTGCAGCACGAACCCATCTACGAAGCCCTGGCCGTGCAGGATGGCATACATTTGCCTTCGGCGGAATCGCGCCGGCGGTACGGTCAGCGTCAGGTAAGAAAAATTATGCAGACTGCGAGCCAGTCGCTGCCGGCTGAAATTACTGTTCGGGAAGCCCTTGAACAGGTACGATCCACCGCGTTCCGAACCTGGCTGGTGACGGACCGCCGCGGTGTAATTGGCGTCATCAATCTTGCGAAGCTGGAGCAGAAACTGGCGGATGGAGCAGATCAAGATGGGGCGGATAAGGACGGGGCGGATAAGAAAGTTGGCGATCTTGTGGATGCGCTGGTTTTTCCTCACATCCACTCCGACCAGGGGCTTGATTTGGCGCTCGAACGCATGGGAGCTAACCAGATTGAAATCCTGCCGGTCGTAAGCCGTGCGGATGTACACAAACTGGAAGGCATCGTGACCCTCCAGGATGTCTTGAATGCGTACGGCGTCAGTGCACGCGATCGGGCTTGAACTCACCGGCTGCGAAGCCAAAAGCCCGGCGGCTAACTCACCATCGCAGCCCCACGGTGATCGGAATTACCGTCGTCACAACGTCGCTCTGATAGGCCTTATGGTAGCGGAACTCTGCGAACACCTTTGCGTGGTGCCAGCGGTTTAGCGGGTAGGTAACGCCGCCGCCAAAGTTGTACCCTCCGGCGATCTTGGAGGCCGATCCGAGGTATTGCGAGTTAGGAGACGGGGTAAGACCGTTGACGCAGTAAATGTCCCACCAGATCCAGGATGGCTGGCAGATAGCACCAGGATTGACTCGTCCGGTCGTGCTCGACACTCTTCGATCATAGAAACCGACACCGAAGATTCCATAACCGCTGAAACCAAGGAATGAGTATTGCGGCCGAACGAGCCCGTTCAAAGAAAACGACTGCAACGATCCGTTGGCGCTGCCCAGGTGCTGCGTGTCACTCACACTGGTTTTGGGCGTCAGGTCGTAGTACATATATTCGCCGCTGAATCCAAACATACGGCTGAAATTCATTCCCGCTCCGGCGACGCCAACATACGAGTCGCCGACGAATCTGCTGACGTCACCGCGGCCCATGCCGATGCCGCCACCAACGTTGTAGTTAAAGCGCGGGCCGCTGGCTTTGCCCTCAAATTGCGCCCATGACGAAGACACCAGAATTCCCATCGATGCCAATACCAGCAAGGCAAATACCAGCCACGAATGATTGCGCAATCTTCCGTCTCCTGTTTGAAGTGATTCTGTTTATTTGACCCTAATTAGTGTGATCTTGTTTACTGCGTTCTTAATTTCGTTTGGTCCTGCCGAGACCGAGACTACTCTTTGTTGGATGCAACTTCCAAACCAGGGCAGTTTCCGTTCCGATTAATGATTGTTGTTCGCGCGGCTGGCGCGTGCCGCTTTGGCCGCAAAAACCGGCCAGTAATTCCGAAACACGTTGCCCACGCTGCGCGCCGCTAAATCCAGGCCGTAGCGAAGCAATGTATCGCCAACCGTACGATTCTGATCGGGCCAATACACATTGGCCAACGCTTCGCCGAGCGCCGGCCCCAGCAATCCCGATACATTCGCCACGTTTTCGCCGGCATTGTTTCTGGTGACGAATAATCGCTTCACGGAATACTTTACGCTGCTCTTCAGCGTTGGAGCACGTTCCGGGAAAAAACGTGGGTCCTGGTGCAACGCGGATGCGAGCACAAATGTACCAAAGAACTCGCCCGAAGACTCCCGCGCCAGCGACGTTGCAAATCGTTTCGGATATCCGGAGGCACCCACCCCGAAGCCGGTAGGCGAGTCGGCGGCTTGCCCCACCAGCGCGCCAAGGCTGGCCCAAATGATCGTATGCACCGAAACGCTATTATCGATGAAAAGTTCGAATTTCTTTCCTGGTGACAATGCCGTGGTGTTCAGAGCAATGTCGGGAAAGACAACGGACCGTTTCTCCAGCAAGTCGAAAAATTCCACCGACTTGACCGCCGCGACTGCTGCCTGCGTTTTCATTGAGGGAGCCGGCGCTTGCTGGTTCTTTGGTTGCTGAGCCTGTTCGGGTTGCTGAGTTTCAGGTAACTGGGGCTGTGGCGGCTGGTTCCCTGGCGGCTGGTTCTGATCGGATGGTTTCTGCGGTTCCTGAGCCAATAACGGGTGGGGGCCGAGCAAGCCGGAGATCGCGCCGAACAGCACGAAGATCATCAGGATGGATGCGCCTGCGCGACAAACAAGCGCGCGCAATAATTTCGAAAGAATTCGCGGTGTGCGTGGTTGTTTGGCCGCAGCAATTATCTGGGAAAGTACGCCGCCGCGGCTCCGCATCGTTTGAGATTAACAACGTCGGCGGCTATCGGCAAACAGACTGGACTCCGAAATTGCAAGAACACTGACCTAGATGGGCGGCGATCTAAGGTGGGCAACAGCCACCGATTTTATTTCTCTTGAATTGATTCCAGGTACTTCACCAGGTGGTTCAATCTGACCTGTGCGCTGTCCTTGCGTCCGTGCGCCATCAAGCGAAAAACCGGGCCCCAGATTGGCATCTCGGCGGTGCCGTGGGAAGGTTTGGCGAATTCGCCATCGATCGCTTCCTTCACGTGCATCTCCGGGAAAGTGCCGTTGTTCTTCTTCGTCAGTCCGGTCAGGTCGGGCGGCCACACTTTCAACTGTGTAGAAAACGGGCCTCCGCCCTTGGCGTCGGAGCCATGACACAACGCGCAATAAGTTGTATAGAGTTGCTTGCCCGAAACTGACTCGACGCTCCCGGCCGAGGCTTTCTGGTCGCCTTGTCCCGCTGCCAGCGCACACACGAATAAAAGGGCCACTCCACAAACCAGTTCTCGTCGCATGTTGTTCTCCCTTGTCCGCCGCCTCACGCCAGGTGGCGTAAAGTGGACACACTTCCGATAGTCAATCATTCGCCAATCGGGCTCGTTGTGCTGTGACGAATCTTACGCGCGCGTGTGATTTCTGGCGGTGCGGGGATCCGATGACGATGTTTGGCTAATGGGTGGGGCACAACGCCCGGCCGACAAATGTTCAGCCGACAATGGATAGTTCCGTTCCGCCGATTCTCGTTTCTCACTGGCTGCCGGACATGAGATGCTGATCGTTCACAGATAGCCTGATTGCAGCGTCGATGACCATCGAGGAAAACATCCCGCTCGCACCCCGCACCACTTTGCGGGTTGGCGGACCGGCGCGCTATTTTGCCGAGGCCCGCTGCGACGATGATGTTTCCGCCGCGGTCGAGTTCGCCAGAACGCGCAACCTGCCGCTGTTCGTTTTAGGCGGCGGCAGCAACCTTGTGATTGCCGATTCGGGTTGGCCGGGCCTGGTTCTCCATGTTGGCATCGACACGCTCGCCTTCAAAACCTCCGGCAACAACGTCGACGTCATTTTTACCGCCGGTGCCGGCCTCGAGTGGGACGCTCTGGTTGCCGAAGCCGTCGCGCGGAATTGCGCCGGCGTGGAGTGCCTTAGCGGTATCCCAGGGAGCGTCGGGGGGACGCCGGTACAAAATGTCGGAGCCTATGGCCAGGAAGTCGCCGAAACGATCGAGTCGGTTCGTGCGTTCGACACGCACGATAATCGCATCGTCGTTCTGTCAAAATCGGACTGCCATTTCCGCTACCGGACCAGCATATTCAATAACCCCTCTAATAAAGAGGAGCGCGGCCGCTACATCATCCTGGACGTGAGCTTTCGCCTGCATCGTGATGGTGCGCCTGCTGTTAAATATGAGGATATACGGAAGCGCTTTGCCGGCTCGCAAGCTCCGCCGTCGTTGGCTGCAGTTCGCGAAGCGGTTCTCGATATCCGCCGCGCGAAAGGAATGGTCCTCGTTCCCGGAGACGAAAACTCCCGTAGCGTGGGATCGTTTTTCAAGAATCCCGTGCTGAGCGCCGCCCAGTTTACTGACCTCGCCGCGCGGGCCGCCGCGAAGGGGCTCAGGGTTCCCAGCTATCCCGCGCTTGATGCGCACCACAAAGTGTCAGCTGGCTGGCTGATCGAACATTCCGGCTTCACGAAGGGATTTCGCCTGAACTCCGCCGCGATTTCTAGCAAACACGCGCTGGCATTGGTCAACGTAGACAATGCTTCCGCCGCCGACATCGTCCGTCTGCAGGAAGTAATCCAGGCGCGCGTGGCTGCTGATTGGGCAGTCAATCTCGAGCCCGAACCCGTGTTCGTGGGCTTTGACCAAGGACAACTGAAATCCTAATCTAGTTTTTCTACCACGGAGACACAGAGACACAGAGGAACCCACCTGCTTGGCGAAACCGTTTCCTGCGGGTTTCGAAGGTTCGAAGGTTCAAAGTTTCTCCGTGACCTCTGTGACCTCCGTGGTAAAGAAAGGCGACCAAGGAAAACTGAGATCCTAGTTTTTCTACCACGGAGAAACGGAGAAGCCCAACTGCTTGGCAAAACCCTCCACTGCTGGTTCTTGAAGGTTCAAAGTTTCTCCGTGACTCTGTGACTCCGTGGTAAAGAAAGGCGAATTAGGACTCGGCCAGTTCGCGCGCGCGCTTGAAAATCTTTCGGAACATTTCTTCGGTAAGTTTGCCGGTCTGCGTGTTTTGATTGGAGGGATGATAGGACGCGAGCAGCACGCGTCCATCGGGCATCACGTATTCTGCGCCATGCCGAAACTCATAGTCGCGCTTGCCGGCAATCCGCTTCTGCCGCTTCAGATAATTCAGATAGCTCTCGAATCCAATTCTTCCTAGCGCCACAATCACGCGAAGGTTCTTCAGCCCTTCCAGTTCTCGCTCCAGATAAGGAGCGCAATTCGCCAGCTCCTGCGGCAGCGGTTTATTGTCCGGAGGAGCGCACCGCGCCGCGGCCGTAATATAGAGGTCCGTCAGGACCAGGCCGTCGTCGCGGTCGGTCGCCGTCGGCTGGTTGGCAAAGCCCGTTTCAAAAAGAATCGGATACATAAACTTCCCCGAAGCATCTCCGGTAAACGGCCGTCCCGTTCGATTCGATCCGTGCGCCCCAGGTGCCAATCCTAAGACGAGCACACGCGCCGCTGGATCGCCAAACCCCGGCACCGGCTTTCCCCAATATTCACAATCGCGATAGGCGCGTCGCTTTTCGCGCGCAATCTGCTCGCGATACGCGACCAGGCGCGGGCAGAGGGTGCAGGCGACGACCTCGGCGTTGAGGACCTTGAGCCAACCGGGAACGGACATGAACTTCATTCCTTCATTTGCGTCGACGCTCGAACCACTAATCTAGCAAGCGAGTCAACCATGAACTCGCCGAGATTTGGGGTAGCCCTAGGGATCCTTCGACTCCGCAGGTCGATCCGCTTTGCGTATCCGCCTGCTCTGCTCAGGATGACACGCTAACAAACTACGGACGAGGTGAAGGGCTTCGGCAGAGCCCGCTCCCCTCTCCATTCCCCCTCCTGAGTTCCAAATTGGGATAGTTACCATCGTCAGTGAAACATATTGTTCCCCGGTTTGACGTTGCTCTCCGGCTGTCTTTACACTCAAGTCTACGGCCCTAGGTGTGGCGCGGAGCATTTTTTGTGCGGCTCCCCTCAGGGCTGTCATTCTTTGATAGGTATCTTTGACAGGCAAGCTTTGAAAGGTAAATCGTGAGCCCCGCTGAGACAAAGGAAAGCACGAAACGCGAAATTGAGGTCCAGATTCCCGTCGCGGAAGTCGACCGCCAGACCGAGACTCTGATCCAGAAATACCAGAAACTGGCCCGCATTCCCGGCTTCCGTCGCGGGCACGTTCCGGCATCCATCATTCGCCAGCGCTTTTCCGAAGAGATCAAGACCGATGTGGTCGAGGCGCTGATTCCCCGCTTTTTCCGCCAGGAGACCGAGCGCCTGAATATGCATCCGGTTTCTCAGCCGCGCGTTACCGATCTTCACCTGCACGAGGGCGAGCCCATGCGGTTCAAAGCCGCCTTCGAGGTGCTGCCTGAAATTGAAATTCAGGGCTACAAGGAATTGCGCGCCGATAAGCCTGAAATCGCTGTTACCGACGCCGATGTCGACGAGGCATTAAACGAGCTTCGCGAGCGCCATGCGACCTTCACCACCATCGAGGACCGCGTGCTCGCCGATGGCGATTTTGCCCAGGTTTCGCTCGATGGCACTCCAAAGGGGACTGAGGCGGAAAAAGAGGCGGCGCAAAAAGACGAAGCCCAGCCCGTCCACATGGATGAAGTGCTGGTCGAGATTGCCGGCAAGAACACCATGCCGGAGTTCACCGAAAACCTGCGCGGAGCCAAGGCCGGCGATGAACGCACCTTCGATGTGAATTATCCCGCCGATACGCAGGATAAGCGTCTGGCGGGCAAAACGTTCGGCTATACAGTCAAAGTGGGCGCCATCAAGCAAAAGAGCCTGCCGGAACTGAACGAAGAATTCGCCAAGCAGTTTGGCGAGTTCGCAAATGCCGAAGAACTAAAAAAGCGGATTCGCGAACAGATCGAGGCCGACCGGCGTCATGAAGCCGAACATAAAGCCAAAGACAAGCTGGTCGATGACCTCATCCAGCGCAACGATTTCGAAGTGCCGGAGTCGCTGGTGGAACAGCAGATCGATCTGCGGCTGGAGCGCGGCCTGCGCGCGCTTGCGGCACAGGGCCTATCCGCCGAACAGATGAAGAAAATGGATATGAACCGCTTGCGCGGTGGCCAGCGCGATCAGGCGGTTCATGATGTAAGAGCAACGCTCCTGCTCGAAAAAGTCGCCGATGTCGAAAAGTTGGACGTCTCCGACGAGGAACTCGCTCAGGAATTGGAAGCACTGGCGAAACAAACCAAACAGACGTCCGAAGCAGTGCGCGCTCGTTTGACACGGGATGGGGGTCTCGATAGGATACGGAACAGAATCCGCAACGAAAAGGCCCTCAATTTTCTGTATCACCAGTCCGCATGAAGATGCCGCGGACCATTTCGATCCTCCCCCGAGTCACGGCGCTGTTGCAGGGGCAGGAGTGTGGAAGGTGAACTTGAACGATCCAAAAATGATGCTGGTACCGATGGTAATTGAGCAGACCGGGCGCGGCGAACGCGCGTACGACATTTACTCCCGGCTGCTTCGCGACAATATCATCTTTATAGGCACGCCCATAGACGACAACATCGCCAACCTGGTCATCGCCCAGATGCTGTTTCTGGCCCAGGAAGACCCGGAAAAAGACATTCAGCTTTACATCAATTCCCCCGGCGGCTCCATTACTGCAGGTATGGCCATCTACGACACGATGCAGTATGTGAAGAATGACGTGACGACCATTTGCATCGGCCAGGCTGCCTCCATGGCGGCCTTACTACTTTCGGCCGGGGAAGCAAAAAAACGTTTGGCCCTGCCTAATTCGCGCATCTTAATCCATCAACCTTCGATGGGCGGCCTTTCGGGTCAAGCCACCGACATTGACATTCACGCCCGCGAAATCCTGAGGATGCGTGAGATTACCAATCAATTGTTGTCGAAACACAGCGGCCAAAAACTTGAGAAAGTCGAAAAGGACGTAGAGCGCGACTTCATCATGAATTCCCAGCAGGCTAAGGAATACGGAATCATCGACGATATCATCTATAAGACCCGCTGAGGTACAAGGCGCTGAAGTATCCAAAGCTGGAGAGTATCACTGGCAGCCGCGCCGTCGCGGCCCCCAGGCAAGAGTAAAGACAAACAGGTAGCCCACACAGGTTGGCCGAAAAACGGCGCAGTGGGCGGCGATACCAGAAAAGGAGTATGGCTGAGTGAAAAACAGATCAGGCGCCGACGAGATGCTGCGTTGCTCCTTCTGCCACAAGTCACAGGACGCTGTGGCCAAACTGATCTCCTCGCCCAGCGATTATCCTCGCGCCTACATCTGTGACGAGTGTGTCGCGGTCTGCAACTCAATCCTCGAGGATGACCGTACAGCCACTCCTGCTTCTGCCGTCCCGACGCAACTGCCCAAGCCTCAGGAAGTGAAAAACTTCCTCGACGAATATGTCATCGGACAGGAGCAAACGAAGAAGAAGCTCGCTGTCGCCGTCTACAACCATTACAAGCGCATTTACATGAATCGCCAGCGCCCAAGCGACGGCGTCGAACTTACGAAATCCAACATCCTTCTGATTGGCCCGACCGGCACCGGCAAGACGTTGCTGGCTCAAACCCTGGCCCGAATGCTCGATGTGCCCTTCGCCATCGTCGACGCCACTACCCTGACCGAAGCGGGCTATGTAGGCGAGGATGTCGAGAACATCATTCTTAAGCTCCTGCAGGCGGCCGAAGGCGACGTTAGCCGCACCCAGACTGGCATCATTTATATCGACGAAATCGACAAGATTGGCCGCAAGGACGAGAATCCCTCCATCACGCGCGACGTTTCCGGTGAAGGCGTGCAGCAGGCGCTGCTAAAAATTCTTGAGGGCACAATCGCCAATGTCCCCCCACAGGGGGGCCGCAAACATCCGCACCAGGAGTTCACGCCAGTCGATACCACGAACATCCTCTTTATATGCGGAGGCGCTTTCGTCGGGCTGGAAAAAATTATTGGCCGCCGCGTCGGCAAGAAGGCCCTGGGCTTCCGCACCGGAGCGGAGACCGAAGAAGAGCAGGGTCCAAATTCGGCGAAGCGCAATTTCGAACTGGTTTCTGAAGCCCAGCCGGAAGACCTCATCAAGTTTGGGTTGATCCCGGAATTTGTCGGCCGCCTGCCGGTGATGGGCGTCTTGCAAAGTCTGGATGAGAACGCGCTGGTCGAAATTCTTACTCGTCCCAAGAACGCCATTGTCAAGCAATACCAGCGTCTGTTTGAATTCGAAAATGTTCGGCTTAAGTTTTCTGACGACGCGAACCGCGCCATTGCACGCCAGGCCATGGTACGCAAGGTCGGCGCCCGCGGCTTGCGCATGATTCTCGAAGAACTAATGTTGGAACTGATGTACAGCCTCCCCAGTCAGAAGAAAGTTAAGGAATTTGAAGTCACTCGCGAGATGGTCGAAAAACGAAACGTCTCGCTGGCCACAATCGAAAAAGCTGCAAGCTAGGGTGGAGGTGGAGGCGGAGGCACCCGCGGCCTCCGTTGCCCGTAACAACCGCTTTTTGCGGTTCTTCGGGTGCACACCCGAATAGCCATCGACGGCCTGCGGGCATCGCCGGGAAGAGGTAAACTGGTCACACGGGGAGAGGATCATTACTTTGTCGAACCCAAAGGAAAAATTCGAGAGCAAGAAGCTGCCGATGATGCCCATCCGCGACGTCGTCATCTTTCCGTACATGATGACGCCGTTTGTCGTGGGCCGCGAATCCAGCGTCCGCGCGCTCGAAGAAGCTTTGGCCGCTGACAAGAAGATCTTTCTGGCCACGCAGCACGACGCCTCTATCGATGAACCGAAGTCCGCCGACATCTTTCAGGTTGGCACCATCGTCAACATTGTCCAGAGCCTCAAGCTCCCAGATGGCAACGTTAAAGTTCTGGTTGAAGGCGTTGAGCGCGGCAAAATCCTTCAGGTCACGGAAGTTGAGGGCTACCTCGAGGCCACCGTTCGGGTCGCGCGCTACCCCACGGAAAGCACGCCGCAAATCGAAACTGGCATGCAGCGCGTCACCGCGCTCTTCGAACAGTATGTCAAACTCTGCCAGTCGCTGAATTACGAAACGATGATCGCGGCCGTGCGCATGGAAGACCCGGCCAAGCTCACCGACTCCATAGCCGCCAATCTGCAGCTCTCGATCACTGACAAGCAGGCCCTGCTCGAACTGTTCGACCCGGCCGAGCGGCTCAGCCGCATCGCCGACATTTTGGATGTCGAGATCGAAAAGCTCAATATGGACCGCACCATCCAGTCGCGCGTAAAGCGGCAGATGGAAAAAGCGCAGAAAGAGTATTACCTCAACGAAAAGATAAAGGCGATCCAAAAAGAGTTGGGCCGCGGCGAGAAGAGCGAATTCGACGAGCTGAAGAAAAAAATCGAAGCCGCCGGCATGCCCAAGGAAACCCGCGACAAGGCGATACAGGAACTCAAGAAGCTTGAGGCCATGCCGCCTATGTCGGCTGAGTCAACCGTGTCCCGCAATTACCTCGATTGGCTGCTGGCCGTTCCCTGGAAAAAACGCTCCAAGGAAATCCGCAACATCTCGCGCGCGGAAAAGGTCCTTAACGAAGATCATTATGGGCTGGAGAAAATCAAAGAACGCATCCTCGAATTTCTCGCCGTCCGCCAGCTCGTAAAAAATCCCAAGGGCTCCATCCTGTGCTTCGTCGGCCCTCCCGGCGTCGGCAAAACTTCGCTCGGGATGTCGATCGCCAAAGCCACGGGACGCAAATTTGTCCGCATGTCGCTCGGCGGCGTGCGCGATGAAGCTGAAATCCGCGGCCATCGCCGCACCTACATTGGAGCGCTGCCCGGCCAGATCATCCAGATGATGAAAAAGGCCGGTACCAAGAATCCGGTCTTCATGCTCGACGAAGTCGACAAGATGTCGATGGATTTCCGCGGCGACCCTTCCGCAGCGTTACTCGAAGTTCTCGATCCCGAACAGAATTTCATGTTCGTCGATCACTATCTCGACGTCGAGTACGATCTGTCGCAGGTGTTCTTCATTGCCACGGCCAATGTGCTGCACACTATTCCGCCCGCCTTGCAGGACCGCATGGAAGTGCTGCGGCTCCAGGGTTACACCGAGCAGGAAAAAGTTGAAATCGCCAAACAATTCCTGGTGAAAAAACAAACGGCGGCAGCCGGCGTTGCCGAGAAAAACATTACCTTCTCCGAAGAAGCCATCAAGAACATTATTCGCCATTACACTCGCGAAGCCGGCGTACGAAATCTGGAACGCGAAATCGGCAACGTGTGCCGCAAAGTCGCCCGCAAGATTGTCAAGGAAGGCGATTCGTACTTTGTCGCGCTGCAGCCCGAAAACCTCGAGGAGTTTCTCGGGGTGCTCAAATTCCGCGACACGCTGGCCCACGAAAAAAGCGAAGTGGGCCTGGTTACCGGTCTCGCGTGGACGGAAATGGGCGGCTGTATCCTCTCCACCGAAGCCACCGTCGTCGACGGCAAAGGCAAACTTACGCTCACCGGCAAACTTGGCGATGTCATGCAGGAATCCGCGCAGGCCGCCATGTCCTATGTTCGGTCCCGCGCCGGGCGGCTCGGACTGCCGCGCGACTTTTATCGCTCACTCGACATTCACGTGCACGTGCCCGAAGGCGCAATTCCAAAGGACGGCCCCTCGGCTGGCATCACGATCGCTACCGCTCTTTCAAGCGCCCTCAGCCGCATCCCCGTCCGCCGCGATATCGCCATGACGGGCGAAATCACGCTTCGTGGCAAAGTTCTTCCGATCGGCGGATTGAAAGAGAAATTACTCGCAGCGCACCGCGCCGGCCTCTTTGAAGTGATTCTTCCCAAGGACAACGAAAAAGATCTGGCCGAAGTTCCCGACAACATGCGCAGCGCCATGAAACTTCACTTCGTCGAGAACATGGATCAGGTTCTGGCGATCGCTCTCGAAGGCCCGCTGCCGCAGATCGCTGACGCGGAAACGGATGCGCTGGCGCCGGTCGTCCCGCCACCCATCGGAGAGAGTCCCGCCGCCCACCAATAGCTCGCTTTTTTGATTCCGCGAGGGGCCACCAGCCGGTTTAAAATCACTTCATGTCCCGCCTCGGTTTCGGCCTACGCGGTTCCGCCGCCCTGCTCGTCACTCTCGCGGTTGTCATCATTCTGCTGGTCGCACTTCCCGCCTATCGCATCTTCTTCCTGATCAGCGCCCTCATCGGAGTCGTCATCGCCGGCGGCCTCACCCTCTGGCATAAGTGGCGTCCGATCAAAGAGGCTGACGTCCACAACAAGCGTCCGCTGGGTTTGTAGCAACTCCTGAGGATTGCGAAACATAGTGACGCCTCGGTGGGAAGGACGCGCGCGTCAAGAGAAGAATTGTCATTCCGAGCGCCCGGTTTTGGCGCGAGGAATCTGCAGTTTTGCCGCGGGCGAAATGCAGATCCCTCACCCACTCGCTTCGCCCGGGTTCGGGATGACAATCCAGAAAAATGTCATTATATTGTGGGATCCTCAATAAGATTCTCAACCCTTGCCAGATACACCCTTCACACCCGACACTATCTCCATGCGCATCCTCGCCCGCTTCATGCTCTCGGCCAGCGACGTCGCTCACTTCCCTGCTGCCACGCTGCCCGAAATCGCCTTCCTCGGGCGCTCGAACGTCGGCAAATCCAGCGTCATTAATTGTCTCGTCGGCAAGAAACTCGCCCGCACCAGCAACACTCCTGGGCGCACGCAGAGCATTAATTTTTTTGAAATCCGCCGCGCCGGCCAGCCCCGGCCCGAGCTTCTTTTTGCCGACCTTCCCGGCTACGGCTACGCCAAAATCTCCCGCGAGATTTCCCAGGACTGGGCCCGCTTCGTCGATCCCTACCTTCACCAGCGCCCCAACCTTGCCCTTTGTCTCGCCCTCGTCGACGCCAACATTCCGCCGCAGACAAGCGACCAGGAATTGATCGAGTTCCTCGCCGCTCGCGGCCGCCCCTATATCATCGTCGCCACCAAGTCCGACCGCATGTCGGGCAACGAGCTGACGAATGCGCTGCACCGCCTCACCGAACAGTATTCCGCCTCGCCTATTGTTCCCTTTTCCGCCAAAACCGGCCTCGGCAAGGATGAACTCTGGGAGCAGATCCGCACCTCCGCCGAAACCTTCGTCCTGCCCTAAAGCATTTCGCCAATCCTCCGATAGCAGCTTTAGGCGCATCTTCGGAGGCTTCATTGGATCCACGAGTCATGCAAGACCAGCCCGGTCTTTCGGAACGCGAAGGGCGCTCCGCGGGCGAAAGTGGCGTGGCTCATCTCCAGCGATTGAAGGCCCACGCGCTCGGTCAAGCACCCGGCCCCGCCGCCGCCGACGAAATTCCCAAGCGGCTGGACCGCCGCCGCAGCCCGCGCTTTATCTGCTCCGGAAGCGTGGAATTTCAAACCAAAGAGAAGGGTGTGCGTCTATGGGGCAGCCTCACCGATATCAGCCTGCATGGCGTCTATGTCGAGATGGCCAGCACCTTCCCCGTGGAAACTGTCGTCACCATTACGGTTCAGTCGCTCGACATCCGCTTTTCAGCCCTGGCGAAAGTACGCGCCTCTTATCCCTCGCTGGGCATGGGCGTCTGCTTCATCGGCATTAAACCCGACCAGCAGACGCAGCTCGAACTCCTGCTGAAAGCTCTCACCGGACAAAAAGCCGCCAGCAAGGGGCCGCCAGACGCGTCACTGCCTGAAGTGCCTTTCGCGAGCATCGATGCCCGCAAGTTGGTGGACAAGGTGACTGAGCATTTCCAGGCCTGCGACACGCTCTTGCGCGACGACTTTTATAAGATCGCCAAACGGCTCCGCCGCTCCTAAATATTCCCGCTTACCGGGAGTGGCGCCCGTTTGGCGAGTACGCTGCGAGGGGTTACCGCAGTACTCCTACCCCAGTCTCCATCAAGCGCCCCATCCTTTATCATGAAGATATATGGCCAAATTTCTCGTAACTGGCGCGGCTGGCTTTATTGGGTCTGGCCTCGTTCGCGCTCTGCTTGCGCGTGGCGAGCAGGTGCGGGCGTTCGATAACTTTTCTACCGGCAAGCCCGAAAATATCGCCGAGGTCCGCGACCACATTGACTTCCGCGAAGCCGATCTCCTCAATCTTGATGCCGTCCACAGCGCCTGCGAGGGCATCGATTATGTAATCCATGAGGCCGCTATCCCATCCGTACCGAAGTCGATCCTTGACCCCATCGGCAGCAACCGCGCCAATGTCGATGGCACGGTCAACCTGCTCGTCGCCGCTCGCGATGCGAAAGTTAAACGCGTCGTCTACGCGGCATCGTCTTCCGCCTATGGAGACACTCCCACGCTTCCCAAACACGAAGGTATGCCGTCGAATCCTATCTCGCCCTACGCCGTGGCCAAGCTTGCCGGCGAACTTTACATGATTTCTTTCTACCGCTGTTACGGATTGGAAACCGTCTGCCTTCGTTACTTCAATATCTTCGGCCCGCGCCAGGATCCTTCGTCTCCTTACTCCGGCGTGCTGGCCAAATTTACTATGCAGATGCTTCGCGGCGAACAGCCTACTATTTTTGGCGACGGCGAAACCAGCCGCGACTTCACTTACATTGATAACGCGGTCTCTGCGAACCTTCTCGCCTGTTCTGCCCCTGCCGCTACCTGTGCCGGACGAGTATTTAATTGCGCCACCGGTCACCGCATCACGTTGAACCAGACCTTTCAGGCCTTACGAAAGCTGACTGGGTATCATGGCACGCCTAAGCATGCACCGGAGCGCAGCGGCGACATCAAACACTCGCTTGCCGATATCACGCAGGCTGAAAAGCATCTCGGCTACAAAGTGCTGGTTGATTTTGAAGAAGGACTCCGCCGCACTGTGGACTGGTACAAGACCCAGCCGCAACCGGCGGTTGCACGCGCTTAGCGCGCTATTTGTATCTGCGGCACAATTGTATTTTGAGAAACTAACAGAGGATTACTCGGGGCCGTTTCCTACGCCGGTCGCCTGCTTCCTTTCCTTGCCGCGTCGCCATGCTTGTCCGTCTTCCATGCGATCAACTCATTCAGGTCATACCGGAAAGGCCCGTAGGCACGGAATCCTTTTTCGTCAAACAGCCTTTTCGCGCCGCACCCCAGGCAAACCTGATAGGAATGTCCCTGCGCCCGCACCGGCCAGCTCAGCCGCCGATGCCAGCATCCTCGCAGTACCACGAGCCCTACTCCAGCGACGCCTCCTGCTAGCACTCCCAAGGGCCATAACCAGCCCGCTTTTCGGCGTTTCCCCGCGTTTTTGCCATCACCTATTTTCGCGTGCTCAGCATTATCGGCCGCATTCCTGCCACTAGCTTCCGCCGCTCCTTCTTCCGCCGCTCCTTCTTCTGCCCCAACTTCGCCTTTCATTTTCGCCAGCGCCGTACCCTCCATCACTTCCACCCTCATTTCCAGACTAGGACGAATCATCCCGCATAGCAAATCTGGAAGGTCATAGTCATTTTCCCCTAGCCTCCGTTCAGCAGCCAAACTCTATCTTTAGCGTCGAAGCTCTATTCATCCGGCCATTTGCCATCATGAAAACCCTGCCGACCGACCCTCGCCGCACCGTCCGTCCACGCCGTCGTACGTGTACCATTGGGCAATTGCGGGTAGCCATGCGGCCTATTACCCTTAATATGAGCCGAAACGTGCCCGCTGACGGTAATTTCCGCTCATTCGCTCCCTCGCACGCCCATGAGCACCAATCCATTTCGACCCGACGCGCCGGCATCGCCGCAGCATTCTTCGCCCCAGCATGCTTCGCCATTTGACCAGGCGCATCGCGTCCTCGCCTCCATTGAGAGCAACCACGGATTGCACGCTCTGCTGGCTTTTTCCGATCTGCGCGAAAATATCCGCAATTGCCGGCCCGCACCCGGCTCCGAACCGGCCCGGCGTCTGCTTCATGCGGAAACTTTCGTTCTGCAGCAACTGCTCAATCTGATGTGCGGCCGCGCCCTCGCGCTCACCCGCGCCGACATCGTTTTGGTGGCCTTAAAAGAAGAGGGCGAATTCGTCTGTCGCGCCTCCGCCGGTTCTGAGAACATGCCGCCCAACCGTCGACTGAACCCGGCGTCGAAGTTTCTTCAGGACGCGTTGCAATCTGGCAAAGCTCTGCGCTGCGACGATACGCAAATCGATCCCCGAACGCAGCACGACTTTGCCCGTCAGGTTCGCGCACGCTCTACTGTCCTGGTTCCTTTGCGCGGACAAACCGAAAATCTCGGAGTGCTGCAGGCCGTTGCTGCCGCTCCCCGGTCTTTCACCGACCGCGATGCGCGCTGCCTCGATCTGTTTGCCGAGTTGATTCTTGCCGCGCTCAAGCCCGATGATCAGGACCGCCGCCTGGAGTGGCTCTCGGCCATCGCCAACGAAATTCTGAATGGCAAACCCGCTGCCGTCGATCTGGTGCCTGCCATGCGAGCCGCGGAGAACCCGAATATTGCACCCGCAAGGACAACGACGGAACCAGCAGCCGCGCTGCCGTACACCCAATCGTCCGCGCCCGATCTGCCCGTTTTTGTTGTGGAGGCGCATACCCCAATCTCAGCGCCCGTGCCGCAGGCTGCTTCGCACCGGGAGCCTTTGGAGAACAATCCCGCGCGCCACGATCTTCAGTTTAACGATCTCCAGCTCAACGATCTGCAGCTCAACGATCTTCAGCTTAACGATCTTCAGCCTCAAGATCTCGCGCTTCGGGATCTCGCAGTTGAAGATCTTCGCGAAAAAAATGTTGGCGAAAAAAATGTTCGCGAACCGGCTTCACAGCCCGAGACCGTTTTTCTGCCGGAGACTGCTTTTTCCGAATCGCCCACGCCCATTCGCTCGCGCCGGGGATTGAATTTTGCCTTGGTAGCCGCGTTCGTTATCGCGTTATTCTCCGCCGGCGTTTGGTTCGGCATGCACGTCCGCGCGCGCGACTCTCGCTTCGGCTTTCTGACTTCGGGGTCTGCTCCTGCTACGGCTTCTGCCGGGAAGATCACTTCCACGGCGGCCTCCGCGGGCCGCTCGGCGTCTCCCGATTCTTCCCTCAATACTCCCGAGGCGCCTCTCGCCCCATCGTCGGAAACCAACCTCGCCGCGCTGCCAAAAATTACCGGCGTCCGGCACTGGTCATCGCCTGCGGGCAGCACCGTCGTCATTGATATGGAGGACCAGGCGAATTACGAGGTCCACCGCCTCGTGTCGCCGGAGCGCATTTACTTTGACCTCCACGACACCAATTTGCCCACCGATCTCGAGGGCAAGACCATCGACGTCGGCGACGCTTCCCTTACTCGCGTGCGCATCGCGCAGCCCGTCGCCGGAGTCACGCGCGTTGTGCTCGATACCAAGGACGGATCGAATTTCTCCGTCAGCATGGAAACCAGCCCGTATCGCCTGGTTGTCGAACTGCGCGATACTCAAACCACAGCCGCTTCCAATCAGCCTGCACCAACCATCGCCGCGAAACCCGCAATCGCTGCATCGCTTTCGCCTGCGCCTGCTCCGCCTTTAGCCGCTCACACCGGCAAATTCCGCGTTGTGCTCGATGCCGGCCACGGAGGCTGGGACCTCGGCACCGTCGGCCGTCAGGGCCTGCTCGAAAAAAATCTCGTGCTGGATGTCGCCGAGCGCCTGGGCAAGCTGCTCCAGTCGCGCAGCGGCGCCGACGTCGTCTTCACGCGTACGTCCGACGACTATGTCTCTCTCGATCAGCGCGCCGATCTTGCCAACCAGTCGCAAGCTGACCTCTTCGTCTCTATTCACGCCAACTACAGCAGTTCCGCCACGGCGCGAGGCGTGGAAACTTACTACACCAATCTGTTCTCCGCGCCCGGCCTGAAAGAAATTGAGAAGCGCCCCGATGGCGCCACACTGCCGCCCGCAACGCTCAGCCCGGCCAGCCTGCAGGAAAAGACCGATGACTCCCGCCGCCTGGCCTCAACCGTGCAGCGCGCGCTTTATGCCACGCTCGCCGCCAAAAGCCCCGGCATCCGCGATCGCGGCATCAAGGACGCATCGTTCGTCGTCCTCACCGGCACCGTTATGCCCTCGATCCTCACGGAAATTTCCTTCGTCAGCAGCCCCGCCGACGAGCAGAATCTGCAATCAGACAATTACCGCCAGCAGATCGCCGAAGCGCTCTACAAGGGCATCGCTTCCTACCAGCAATCCGCCGCGAAAACACCCGCCGTCAAATCAAAGATGGCGCAGCTCCACGCCTCCGGCTCCGGGCGGTAAAGGCCGCTCGCCGACGTTCTTGGGGAAACAGCGTACTGTCGGATGGGGATTCTCGTTAAGCGCAGCGGTGCACTACTTTGGTTATCTGCCTGTTTACAGGAGTTATCCACAAAAGGTAGGATCAGCACGTTCGGAATATGAACATGCGCAAAGCAGAACGTCTTTTGGTCCTAATCCTCTTTCTATGCGCGATCTGCTTCATTAAGGACGCTGTGTCGCAGGCGCAGTCCCTAGCCGGGAAACCATTGTCCACGGCAGAGATCGATCAACTCCAGGCCGAGGCCCAAGCGGGCGATTCTACCGCACAGCTAAACTTGGGTAAGGCGTATGAGAATGGCAATGGCGTTCCCCAGAACGACGAATTGGCGGTGAAATGGTATCGGGCTGCGGCAGAACAAGGAAGTGCATGTACTCGTCCAGTAGATAGGTGACACTTTTCATTCCTTTCGTAGAGATGAGTTGTAGCGGAGGAACTGGAGCGGCGTTAAGTAGCCGAGAGCCTGATGAGGGCGCACGGTGTTGTAGATTTTCTCCCAGAGGCGGAGTTCGCGGTTGAGTTTTTTCATCTCCAGCGAGCAGGGGGTGACCTGGTAGAACTCCTCGGTGTGGGTGCGGTTGGCGCGCTCGACGGCACCGTTGAGTTTGGGAGAACGGGGAGGAAGGACGAACAGATGGAGGCCGCGCTGCTGGCAAGCCTGTTCGAACTCGGCGGCAAACTCCGAGCCGCCGTCGACCTGCAGCGCTCGAATGGGAAAGGGCATGCGATGTTGCAAGGTGTCGAGGAACTCGGTCGCGGTTTGCGCGGTGGCGCGAGTGTGCGCCTGCAGCACGTCCCAGCGGGAAACCACATCGCGAGCGGTGAACTGTTTGAAGACCACCCCGGGAATGGGCCGGACGTCCAAGGTATCGACTTCGACCAGGTCACCGGGCTCGGCAGCCGCATATTCCCTGGGTTTGCGCACAGCGTAGGGGCGGAGCCGCAAGGCGCGGCGCGATCCGGGGACGCCCGTGCGCGGCGGTTCCACGAGCCGGCCTCGCTGCTTGAGTCGAGTGAGAATGCGGCCCACCATGGAAACCGAAACCGTCACCTTCTGGCGGCGTAGCAGAACCGCCAGCTTGTCTTTACCCCAGCGTGGAAACTGCAACCGCAACCCCAAAACCTTTTCTTCTAAGGGAAAAGCCCACGTCGGCTGGCGGCACTGGCGAGGGCGATGGCTGCGCTCCTCCAGCGAGGTCAAATCGTACGGATCATAACGGCGCTGCCAACGATAAAAGGTCTGGCGGCTGATGCCAAAGTGACGGCAAGTATGGGCCACGTTGCCGCAGCGACGATAGAAATCCATCCACGCCAACCGCACCCGAGCTTCCCGGCTCAACTCTACCCCGGTCTTAGACAGTCGGCCCGATCCAGGTGGTTTCCCTTTCCGAATTTGCATTGCGACACTCTATTCGAGTGTCACCAATCATTCTGAACGAGAACAGTGCACCTGCGCAGGATAATCTCGCTCTTATGTACAGGCTCGGGCGTGGCGTGGAACAAGACAAGGCAGAAGCGGTGAAATGGTATCGAAAAGCTGCGAAACAAGAAAATCCGACTGCCCTTTTCAACCTGGGTGCCGCTTACTACAACGGGGACGGAGTAAGCGTCGACGACCTCGCAGCCTATAAATGGTTTCTGCTCGCTCAGACTTTCGGCAGCCAACCCGCTGCCGAAGCGGTTGAGCGCATGAAGCGAGAAGCCGTGAGACGCTCGCAATCCGATGCCTTTGAAGCGATTGGGGACATGTATCAGAAGGGTGACGATCTGCCGCAGAGTTCGAGTACGGCAGTCGACTGGTACCGCAAAGCGGCGGAACAAGGTGATGCACGCGCGCAGGTCAAGCTAGCGAACTTGCTCCTTCAGGGCCAGAGTGCGCCCTCACATTATGCGGAAGTTCAAAGTCTGTGCGAGAAAGCCGCAAAGGCGAATTTCCCGCCGGGAGCCTACTGCATGGGCAAATTGTACGAGCAGGGTATAGGAGTAGAACGGGATATTTCGAAGGCGGCAAAGTGGTTCACGAAAGCTGCAAATATGGGCGTCGCATCAGCCGCGTTGCAGGTGGGGGAAATGTACTGGAAGGGGGAAGGACTCAAACAAGATAGGATTTCTGCGTACGAATTCATCCTTTTAGCCTCCCTTTTAGCCTTCTCGTCTGATCTACCCGACCCCAAACAAGAGAGGGAACGGCTGGAGAAGGAACTTAGAACTGGTTTCATAAATACCTCAACGTAATGAGTAAGCAGGCAAGATGAAAGAATCCGCTGTAGACGCTGAGAATGCGGTCCTGGCGCACCAGCAGGCGGCGAAAGTTTTGCAGCCAAGCGAACGTGCGTTCCACCTTCCAGCGTTTTTTGTAGCGACGCAACTTGCGGCCATCTTGCCTCCACCACCGTTTTCGGTTTCTGCGATGCGGCACCAACAGTTCAATCCCGCGCCGTTGCAAGCGCTCGCGCAGCGGGTTGGAATCGTAAGCCCGGTCCGCGATGACGCGCCGTGGCTTGCTGCGCGGACGACCTCGTCCCCAGCACGGAACTCTTACTTGCGCGAGCGTGCTTTCCGCGAGTGTGACCTCTGCCGGCGAAGCGCTCGCCAGTTGCGCTCCCAGTGGAATCCCCTGGCCATCGACCAGTACCATCCACTTCGTGCCCTTGCCCCGCTTGGTTTTGCCAACTCCAGCGCCCCTTTTTTCGCCGACACGAAACTGCCGTCCAGAAACGTCTCATCCCAGTCCAGCAGTTGGTCATGGTTCAGCGCCGCCAACATCGCTCTCCAGGCTTGGAGCCAAACGCCCTGCTCTTCCCACTGCCGCAACCTCCGCCAACAGGTCGGCCCGCTGGGATACTCCGAGGGTAGATCGCGCCACCGCGCCCCGGTTCGGAGCACCCACAGAATGCCGTCCACGCACTCCCGATTCGAGGCCCAAGGCCGTCCCCGCTTATCTCGCCGGCGCTTCGGTGCCGGAAAGAAATACTCGATCAACGCCCACTGCCGATCGCTGAGCCGCATGCTCCCAGCTCAGCCCATTCCGGCTCCTATTGGTAAGTGCCTCCCGTGAGGCCGAACCTATTTATGAAACCAGCTCTAGTCAACATGAAATAGACAAGGGGAAAGCCAAGGCAGCCGAATGGATGCGCCAGCATCATCCGATCGTATTAATGAAGGGTAAGCTATCGACAGCGAATTGATCCGATATAGTCTGGCGAACAAATCTCAATAGCTCCCATACATCACCACCCCACGCCATCATCCTAACCGAGCCCAGCACCCGCAGCCTGCTGCGTTAAACTCTTAGCGAACCTCAACAACACTTCGCGTCAGGAAAACCCTATGCCTCCCAGTCCCGTGACCGATCTCAGGGCCTTCGTGCCCACCAAAGATGCCGAACTCTCCAAACAGTTTTATACCGATCTCGGATTCACCATCAATTGGAGCAACGATCAGATTGCGGAGCTTCAGATCGGCGCGTTTCGATTCTTGCTGCAGACCTTCTATGTCAGGGAGCATGCGGAAAATTTCATGATGAGCCTGTCCGTCGAGGATGCGGATGCCTGGTGGGAGCACATCCAGCGCCAGGAACTCACGAAGAAGTATCCCGGCATGACGAGCAAACCTCCTGAGAAGCAGCCGTGGGGACTTAGAGTGCTTTTTCTGATTGATCCTAGCGGCGTTCTATGGCACATCACGGATATGCGTAAGTCGTAGTGCGGGCACGGTAGGCACCGGGGCCGCGCCTCCAATGCTCTGCCGCTCACTTCCTCGTACCTTTGGAAACGCGCACAACAACCTCGATCCCCTTCGCCGCGTCATCCACATCAGCTCGTACCTCGGAGGGCGCCGACACTAACTCATACCCCACGTTCGTAAGAAATTCATCCGGCGTCATACTAACCAAGAACGGCCCATGCTTCGAAAACCGCACAAGAAAGTGTCCGGCGCTGTCTGTGTAGGAGAGTTCACGCCCAATGTGCAGCGCCGCGCCTTCCACCGGTAGTCCATCTTCATCCTTCACCGTGCCCTGCACCACATACTTTCCCATCGAGAACTCGCCCGCCGACTGACTACTCATTACCATTCCGCGCACGCGGTAAAGATACGTGCTCATGCCGAACAGATACCGGACTCGGCCGTCCGGCGCGACGTTCGACCCCACCGTCAACTGCAAGGGTCCGGCGACCCGCAACGAAGCATTCAACGCCAGCGCTTGCTCAAAGGGATGCTCGGGACGAAACGGCAGGTAAACATTTTGATAGTTGGCCTGCACCATCAGCCGATTGCTGGTGAAGTCGCCGCCGAAGCCAAATGTCGTCTGGCCCTGGCTGCGCGACACCAGTTGCAGAAGGCTGAAGCGGTTGGTGAAATTCTCCCGCACCGTCCCGGAGAGCACGGTGGTCTTCTCGCCATTCTTCTCGCCGTTCTGCGTCTTGCTCTCGAACCAGTTGCTGTTCACTTCCAGGCGGCTTCCCAGCCGTCGCCCAACATAGAGGTTCTCGCCTTGCGTATGCCGGCCCGCAGCCTCCGACGAAAACAATCCGCTGCCAAAGTAAAAATGCGCCGCGTGCATGTCAGTGGAGAGCTGGTTCACAGAAGCCTGCTGCATGGGCCCTCCAATCGTCAGCGGCTCCAGGATGTTCTCGTGCGCGGTGGTGATGCTCATGAACTCGTTCGGCTTGCAAAGCATCTGCACATTGCCCTTGGTGACTTCGGAACTGAGCGGGCTGAGTACCGTGACGCGCCGGAAATTATCGCCGGTCAGCGTGTAGCTCCCTTTGAAGGCCAGTTTCTGCGTCTCCGCGTCAACGCTCGACGCGAGATACTTCTGGTTCGAACCCTCCCCGGCCGTCGCCGACGCCGTCAGCCACGAAAACTTCTTCCATTCCAGGCCCTGAAGCAGGGTCTGCCTGTCAGAGAAAATGTTGCGCGAGAAAAACTTCAGCTGCGCACTCAACTTGCGTTCGTAAAAGAACACCGCGGCGGGGCTTTCACTGGAAGCCGCATTAAAGAAGCCGGTACCGAGAGTAGTGGACGTGGCCCCAGCGAACACGTAATAACGCTCCCGCTCGTCGGACCGAGTAACACCCATGCCGCGCGCGGAGAAATAGTGACTGGGATCAAAGACATCGGTGGGAAGGAAGAACGGGATAGATTCATCGCCGGCGAGCACCGTGTAGCCGTGATAAAGATAATGCGTCTCGGCGCCCAGTTCAAACCGGCCGTCATAGAAGCCGAGGCCCGCGGAACCGCTATAGTTTGGAGCTTTGAATTCGACCGATCCCCCCTGCGCATTTAGCAGGGTCGAGTCTCCTCCCTGCACGTGAAAAACCTGCGCGGCGGCGATGTTGGCGACGAAAAGAATTGCCAGCACCAGATTCGTGCATAGGGACCGGGGAGGCAGAAGTCGCGGAGGCATAGATCAGGGAGAAACTGCCTTTTCTCCCTCCGGGACGAGAGCCGCAGAAGCCGAAGCGCGCTGCAGCTTCTTCTCAATCTTGAATTTCTGAAATTCGAATACGACTTCCATTGGCGGGTTGTCGTCCTCCACTTTCCGCTCCAGCGCAACTTCCACGATTCGCTTGCTGTGCGGGAACAGCGGAAAACCAGGTCCTTCCTGTTTCTTTTTCGAGTACACGAGCTGCGTTTCCAGCACGCGTCCCATGTTGTCGCCTGTGTTTTCGACCTCAAGCAAGGCCTTGTTGGAGGCAAGCTCCAACTCCGCGCGATTGACCCGGATATCGGGGAGCGCCGCCGACTGCTTGGGCAGCAGATACACCGTGTGCGGAAGTTGCAGGCGCACACTCAGGCCCTGCGAAGTGCGAAACGTGAAACCCGAAAATGCGGCATAGATCACGAACCAGGTCGGGCTCTTCGGCGCGCTGGCCTCATAGGATACGTAGTAAGTCTGTTGCGGCTGAATGCGAAAACTGGTGGTTGAGAGCTTTAAGTGAACCCCGGGATCCAGCGGACGATAGGCAATCTCACCGGTTTCCGACACTGTGAAACTCTTTGCCTCCAGCACCACGTTGAGCGGAGTAAAGCCATCATTGACGTATTCGACGCGGCCCTTGGCCGGGTTGGCAAGCTCACTAACAACGGGGCGGACGGTTTGCGCGAAGCAGAGCGCGCCCGTTAGAAACACGAATGCCGCGACGGCAAGGATCCGCCACTTAGCACTCAACATATTGTCCTTCATGTGTCACCTACCAGGCTTCAATTCGCTTGAGCCTGTATGGTCAGCGTCCCCGAATAGGTCGCTGCCGGAAGATTCGGCAAGGCCGAGAGATTGATATTGAAGTTCATGGCGTCGCTATGCGAGCCGGTCTTGTTCGTTCCGGTAATGGGTGTTGTCGAGACCAGTAATCCGGCGTTGGCGCCGCCAAAAGGGACTGTGTTGTTGAGCGCGTTGAATGCGCCCGCGTTATCGGAGACCTGAAAATCTGCCGACGGGACGTTGTCGCCCGCGCCGTCTGTTAGAGCTGACGCGGAGTTGGCGAAATAGGCATACAGTTTCACGCTGTTTCGGCCGGAGTTCAAAGTCCAACTCGTAGTGGCCGTCACTGAACTGCCTCCAGGGTTACTCGCGCCGCCTGCATTCAGCGTGAAGTTGACTGAGCTACCCGAGAGCGTGACGGTCAGTGACTCGCTCAACACGGCCTGCAGTGTGATCGCTTTAGCCGCGGAGTTGAGCACCTGTGCCTGCGCGGGCGCCATGAGCACGGCTCCCAGCAAGGCGGTCCACACCGCCGCGTGCGCGAATGTTTCCGGCAAGCTCATGGTCCACTTTCATTGCTCTGGGCAGCCGAAACAGCAAAAAGACGGGTGGGGAGTTCCCCGCCTTCGTTACTGTCCTTATGAACAACTACGGCGTTGCCTGAGCCTGAATATTTAAGGTTCCGGTGTAAGTGGCTGCTGGGAGTGCCGGCAGCGAGCCGCCGGTCAGGTTGATGTTGAACACCATCGCGTCGGTGCGGCTGGCGCTCCGGTTGGCATTGTTGACGGGTACATTCGCTAACTGGACGCCGGCGTTCCCGGCGCCGAAAGCGACTGTATTGGTCAGCGCCGTGGACGTACCGGCGTTGTCCGCAATGAAGAATGCAGAAGATGGAATGTTGTTGCCCGACCCATCGGTCAGGGCCGCATTTGCGCTGGCAAAATAGGCGTCGACGACCACCGCATTCCGGGTCGGCTTTAATACCCATGACGTCGTCGCCGTAACACCAGCGCTGCCGGCGTTGGTAGCGCTGCCGGCGGCAAGTGTGAAGTTAACCGAACTGGCGCTTAGGCTCACCGTGAGCGATTCGGCAAGAGTCGCGTTCAGAGTAATGGGCTGCGCGCCCGAGCTAAGAGCCTGCGCAGAAGCCAGCGAGGCTGTGAACATGATCCCAAGTACAAATGCTGCAACCAGCAAACTACGAGTTTTCATTACTCCCCCATGGAAAGATTTTTTGTTTGCCTAGTTAGCGCAAACTATGACTCCCGGCCATGTCAAGATTTGTAAAACACGACCTGTCGACGAATATCTAAGAAAACTGTAGGGCAGCAAACCTTACGTGCGTAACGTTGTAACTCCAAGATGGGAGATCTATTGCCTGCAGATACGGGCAAAGGCGTCGGATCTCTGCCATGACCATGGAGATGAATGATTAGAAATGACTTAGATGGAAGGCGATGGCCTAGTTTGTTTTTTCGCAGTTACTTAAGTGATCGTCCTTTTGCACGTGTCCTGAGGTCAGGACTGTATAGACATGCCTGATTCAAACACCAGCGCCACACCTCTGACGCTTCACATCGTGAGAGATTACTTCGGCTCCGTTCCCACCCCGACATACTGATGGAGCCATTTCAGCTCTTCCCTCACCTTGATCTTTCCGTGCCATGGATTTTTGTCAAGCTCATGCCCCTCGCCCGGAAGAATCAGCAACTCGCTCGGCACATTCAGCTGGTGTAGCGCTCGCTCCAGCAAGTAATCCTCGAGTACCGCTACGCGCACATCGTTTCCTCCGGCCACAATGTGAGTCGGCGTCGTCACCTTGTTCAACTGGAAAATCGCCGCTTCGCTCCGATAACTTTCCGTCCCCGCCCATGGCGGCCCGCCCATGAAAAAATCATCGTCGGCCGTCGAGTCGTCATTGCCCCAATTCGCCACGTGTTCCACCGCGCCCGCTCCCGTGACCGCCGCTTTGAAGCGGGTGGTTTGGGTGATCAGCCAATTCGTCAAATAGCCGCCGTAGCTGTAACCGCCAATCGCCAGCCGGTTCGTATCCGCGATTCCATCCTTCACCAGCGCATCCACTCCAGTCAGAATGTCCCGCCCCGGGCGCGACACAATTCCCGGCACAATCCCGAGCGCGAACTGGTCGCCATATCCGGTGGACCCTCTGTAGTTCGGCTCGAACACCAACCAGCCGTCCGTCGCCGCCATCCGGTCCCACTGATACCAGTCCGCTTCAAAATGGTTTCCGTCTGCATCCTGCGGCCCTCCGTGAATCAGCACGAGCATCGGCAAATTCTTTTCCTCATACTTCCCCGGCGGATACATCAACCACCCCTCAACCGGCGTTCCATCGTCCGACACCCACTTATAAGCCTTTCCCTTCGGCAGGTCCCGCTCGGTAAACAGTTTGTTAAACGAAGTAATTGGCCGCGCTTCTTCCAACTTGTCCAACCCGTCCGCCAGATAGACTTCCGTCGCTCGCTCCCCCGTCGAAAACGCAAACGCCACTCGCCCCGAATTCTGCCACGCCGACGGGAACTCGTATGTTCCCGCCCACCCCGCCAGTTTCCGCACGGCTGAAGTTGGCTTCGCTTGCCAATAAAGCTGCACTTCTGTTCCCTGCCGGCAGGCACAAACTACCGATCCATCGGCTAGCGCGGCATACCGCACCACCTCGCCGGTAAAACTCGCAAACCATCGTTCAACCGCTCCGCTCTCTGTATCTACCCAGTAAAGCCGGGGCTGCGGATCTTCATATTTCTTATCGACCGAGCCTAGGTCGACGCGAAAGAACAAATGCCGGCTGTCGGGAGCCCATTCCAGGTTCACCTCCTCGGCCTCATTGTGCGTCACTTGCGCCGGAGCGACTTCTGCCGACCCGCCCGTCAAACTGACCACATACACTTCGTTCTCTTCCATCTTTTCCTGCCGCTGCGACACCGAGTTACTGACAAATGCCAGCCGTTTTCCATCCCGCGCCATCCGCAACTGCTCTACGCGAAACCGCGACCGTGCAATCGCCACCGCCCCCGGCGTTCCATTCGATTCTTTGTCCCTGTCCGCGTCAGCATTGGGCACACGCGGGTCCCCTTTGCCGGCCGGGGTTTTATCCTCGATCCAACCCAGGTCAATTCGATAAATCACATCCCCGCGTTCATCCGCGCGATAACTCACTGCGTCCTTCCATTCCTTCTTATGTTCCTCCAACCGTGCCTTCGTCCACGGCTCGCGCGTCGAAAAATAAATCGCGCGCCCATCGCCTGCCCATGCAAACGAGTGGACCTCTTCGCTTCCCGAGGTCACCGCAAATGCCTCGCCGCCCACCGGAGAGATCACATAAATCTGCGCCGTCCCTTCTTCCTCTTCACGCTCTCCGGGTTCGCGCGTCGCCCCGGCCGCCTTTTCCCGCTCCGAGAGGAAAGCGATCCACTTCCCGTCCGGCGACCACTGGGGATCTCTGTCTCGGCCCCCTTGCGTCAGTTGCAGCAACGTGCCCGCCCCGCCCGCAAGGCGATAAAGCCATAGTTCCTGGCGAAAAATGTCCTTCTCCCAATCCGCTCGCTCGGTCGCAACCACCACAGCGTTTCCGTCAGGCGACACCTTCACTGCGTCGAACTGCACGGCGTCGAAAAATTCATCCAACGTGAGCTTGGGCTTCGCGTTCTGGCCCAGGCCAGGAAGCGCCGTCACTCCAAGAATCCACAAGATACATATAAAGAACTTACGCATAAGATTTCTCTCCGCACCCGAGACTCATTCCAAAGTATTGAGCGTCAAAAACTGTCCTAAGAATCTTCCCTACTTCTTCTACACGGTCTCAGCTGCCTCCGCCAGCCTATGCACTGGGCGTGTAACCGGCTCACGCCTCATGCCCTCTTCCGCAGTCTCTCTGCACCATGTCCTGCCACACGCGTGCCCTTCCACCAAGCAGTGGTGGTGATTGGGCCGCGGTCGCGGGAACTTATGCTGGAAGTAATCTTGTGCCACTATGTTGCAACATATTGCGACTTATACGAGAATTTCTTTTGCGCGCGGTCAAAAAATCCCCTTTTCCCTTGACTCCCGTGGATGATGACGGTATCTTCGGTTTCGAGGATAGTGCGTCCTTGTCGTTTCTCCCCCCAGGTCACAAATCCTAAGGAGCAAAATAATGAAGTCAGTTCTCTCTACGTGCGTTTTCACGCTTGTGCTCGCTATTGCGTGTCTGGGATTCGCGCCCGCTTTGCAAGCTCAGACTCTCACCATCTCCTGCGCAAACGCCATCGGAGAGGCTGGGGTTCCGTATAGCTCCGCCGTAACTGCCAGCGGTGGCGTTGCTCCTTATACTTTCTCCATCACCGCCGGAGCACTTCCTCCTGGACTAACGATGAATACGTCCACCGGTGCCATCACCGGCACGCCGACCCAGGCCGGAACCTTCAACTACAAGGCGAAGGCCGTGGATTCGAAGGGCAACACGGCGATCGGCGTGTGCCAGATCAAGGTTGCGTCCCCCGTAGAAATCGACTGCCCGAATCACGGGAAAAACATTGGCGAAGTCGGAGTACCTTTCAGTGTCAAGGTTCCGGCAATCAAGGGAGTGCCTCCCTACACTTTTGCCATCGTGGGCGGCTCGCTGCCTCCGGGGCTTTCACTCAACCCGAACACGGGTGTGATCAGCGGGGTTCCGACTCAAGCTGGGAACTTCTTCTTCGTCATGCAGGTGACGGACTCGCTCGGCGGCACCTTTACCCTGAAGTGCGAAATCCAGATCACCAACACCCCGCCGCTTACGCTTGCCTGTCCGCCGGGAACACCTCAAGTCGGTGTGCCTTATAACTCGGCCCTCGTCGCAACTGGCGGCGTACCTCCGTATACGTTCTCGATCATCAGCGGCTCGCTGCCTCCGGGCTTGACGCTGAATCCGTCCACGGGCGCGATTACCGGTACTCCGACCACTTTCGGCTCGTACTCCTTCACCGCCCAGGTCGTCGACTCCACTGGCTCGAAGGCCGGCACGGCGACCACCACCTGCTCCCTCATCGTGACTCCGCCTGCCATCCATTTGACTTGCCCCGCTGGCACGGCTCAGGTTGGCGTACCATACAGCTCCTCACTGGTTGCGACGGGTGGTGAACCGCCATATACGTTCTCCATCATCACCGGCTCGCTGCCTCCGGGCCTGGTGTTGAACCCCTCGACGGGCGCCATTAGTGGCACTCCGACCACTTACGGCACGTACACATTCACGGCCCAGGTCGTCGATTCCAGAAACAACTCGGCTGGCACTACGACGGCTAGCTGCACCATCGTCGTAGCTCCGCCTGCCCTCTCGTTGACCTGCCCCAGCGGCACCGCTCAGGTTGGCGTACCGTACAGCTCCTCACTGGTTGCGACGGGTGGCGAACCACCATACACGTTCTCGATCATCACCGGCTCGCTGCCTCCGGGCCTGGTGTTGAACCCCTCGACGGGCGCCATTAGTGGCACTCCGACCACTTACGGCACATACACCTTCACGGCCCAGGTCGTCGATTCGAGAAACAACTCGGCTGGCACTACGACGGCAAGCTGCACCATCGTCGTAGCTCCGCCTGCCCTTTCGTTGACCTGCCCCAGCGGCACGGCTCAGGTTGGCGTACCGTACAGCTCCTCACTGGTTGCGACGGGTGGTGAACCGCCATATACGTTCTCGATCATCACCGGCTCGCTGCCTCCGGGACTCACGCTCAATCCGTCCACGGGCGCCATTAGTGGCACTCCGACGACTTACGGCACGTACACATTCACGGCCCAGGTTGTCGATTCCAGAAACAACTCGGCTGGCACTACCACGGCGAGCTGCACCATCGTCGTTGCTCCGCCTACCCTTTCGTTGACCTGCCCCAGCGGCACGGCTCAGGTTGGCGTACCGTACAGCTCCTCACTGGTTGCGACGGGTGGCGAACCGCCATATACGTTCTCGATCATCACCGGCTCGCTGCCTCCGGGCCTGGTGTTGAACCCCTCGACGGGCGCCATTAGTGGCACTCCGACCACTTACGGCACCTACACCTTCACGGCCCAGGTCGTGGATTCGAGAAACAACTCGGCTGGCACTACCACGGCGAGCTGCACCATCGTCGTTGCTCCGCCTACCCTCTCGTTGACCTGCCCCGCTGGCACGGCTCAGGTTGGCGTACCGTATAGCTCCTCACTGGTTGCGACGGGTGGCGAACCGCCATATACGTTCTCGATCATCACCGGCTCGCTGCCTCCGGGACTCACGCTCAATCCGTCCACGGGCGCCATTAGTGGCACTCCGACGACTTACGGCACGTATACCTTCACGGCCCAGGTCGTCGATTCCAGAAACAACTCGGCTGGCACTACGACGGCAAGCTGCACCATCGTCGTAGCTCCGCCTACTCTCTCGTTGACCTGTCCCAGCGGCACCGCTCAGGTGGGCGTACCGTACAGCTCCTCACTGGTTGCGACCGGTGGCGAACCGCCCTATACGTTCTCGATCATTACCGGCTCGCTGCCTCCGGGACTGGTGTTGAACCCCTCGACGGGCGCCATTAGTGGCACTCCGACGACTTACGGCACATACACCTTCACGGCCCAGGTCGTCGATTCGAGAAACAACTCGGCTGGCACTACCACGGCTAGCTGCACCATCGTCGTAGCTCCGCCTGCCCTCTCGTTGACCTGCCCCAGCGGCACCGCTCAGGTTGGCGTACCGTACAGCTCCTCACTGGTTGCGACGGGTGGCGAACCACCATACACGTTCTCGATCATCACCGGCTCGCTGCCTCCGGGACTGGTGTTGAACCCCTCGACGGGCGCCATTAGTGGCACTCCGACCACTTACGGCACGTACACATTCACGGCCCAGGTTGTCGATTCGAGAAACAACTCGGCTGGCACTACCACGGCAAGCTGCACCATCGTCGTAGCTCCGCCTGCCCTTTCGTTGACCTGCCCCAGCGGCACGGCTCAGGTTGGCGTACCGTATAGCTCCTCACTGGTTGCGACGGGTGGCGAACCGCCATACACGTTCTCGATCATCACCGGCTCGCTGCCTCCGGGACTCACGCTCAATCCGTCCACGGGCGCCATTAGTGGCACTCCGACCACTTACGGCACGTATACCTTCACGGCCCAGGTCGTCGATTCCAGAAACAACTCGGCTGGCACTACGACGGCAAGCTGCACCATCGTCGTAGCTCCGCCTACTCTCTCGTTGACCTGTCCCAGCGGCACGGCTCAGGTGGGCGTAGCGTACAGCTCCTCACTGGTTGCGACGGGTGGCGAACCACCATACACGTTCTCGATCATCACCGGCTCGTTGCCTCCGGGACTCACGCTCAATCCGTCCACGGGCGCCATCACTGGCACTCCGACGACTTACGGCACTTACACCTTCACCGCCCAGGTCGTCGATTCCAGAAACAACTCGGCTGGCACTACGACGGCAAGCTGCACCATCGTCGTAGCTCCGCCTACTCTCTCGTTGACCTGTCCCAGCGGCACGGCTCAGGTGGGCGTAGCGTACAGCTCCTCACTGGTTGCGACGGGTGGCGAACCACCATACACGTTCTCGATCATCACCGGCTCGCTGCCTCCGGGACTCACGCTCAATCCGTCCACGGGCGCCATCACTGGCACTCCGACGACTTACGGCACGTACACATTCACGGCCCAGGTTGTCGATTCGAGAAACAACTCGGCTGGCACTACGACGGCAAGCTGCACCATCGTCGTGGCTCCGCCTACTCTTTCGTTGACCTGTCCCAGCGGCACGGCTCAGGTTGGCGTAGCGTACAGCTCATCACTGGTTGCGACGGGTGGCGAACCGCCATACACGTTCTCGATCATCACCGGCTCGCTGCCTCCGGGACTCACGCTCAATCCGTCCACGGGCGCCATCACTGGCACTCCGACGACTTACGGCACTTACACCTTCACCGCCCAGGTCGTCGATTCCAGAAACAACTCGGCTGGCACTGCGACGGCAAGCTGCACTATCGTCGTGGCTCCGCCTGCCATCACTCTGACTTGCCCGGCCAGCACGGGTCAGGTGGGTGTGGCCTACAGCTCCGCGTTGCTCGCGACGGGTGGCGTACCGCCATACACGTTCTCCATCATCAGCGGCTCGCTGCCTCCGGGCTTGACGCTGAATCCGTCCACGGGCGCCATCACTGGCACTCCGACCACCTACGGCACGTTTAACTTCACGGCCAAGGTCGTGGATTCGACAAACACGTCGGCTGGCACTACCACAGCCAACTGCTCCATCGTCATTCAGCCGCCACAGCTGACCGCTACCTGCGCGTCGGGTACTGGCGAAGTCGGATTGGCATACTCGTCCTCGGTGGGCGTGACCGGCGGAGTACCGCCGTACACGTTCTCCATCAGCGCGGGCGCACTGCCTCCGGGCCTTACGCTGAATCCGACTACGGGCGCTATCACCGGCACTCCAACCTCGCAGGGCACGTTCAGTTACTCCGTCGAGGTCACAGACTCCGCCAGCCACTCGATTACGATCAGCTGCACGATCGTCATCTCAACCTGCGGCAGCGCGCTGGTTCCGGTCACATACAACGTGAACGAAAACAACAGCGTCGGTGAGATTGCCTGGTTCAACAGTCATCTGACCGCGCTGCAGGGCAACATCCCGACCTCGACCTTCGAGATCTATATCTCGGGAGGCCAGATCACCTTCGGTCCGGAAACGCTCAGCGTTCCTGACTCGGTCATTACCTTCTCCTCGACAGCTACTTGCTCCTCGGTCGCCTTCAACACCGCGGGCAACAACTGGCAGGTCACGGTTCCGCTCTCATACGCCTCGAAGGCTGATGAGATCTTCGCCGCCGGTATCGCCTATGAGATCCCGTCCGGCTTCCCGAACAACGTCAACAACGTGACGTGGTCAGCGAACATCTCGGCCAGCGCCCCTGGACTCCAGGTGACCTGGCAGTACGGTGTTTCGAACTGGCTCACGTCGGCTAAAGGGACTACATTCCCGAACCTGACCGAGTCACCGTTCGTGCCCGATTACAACGGCATGATGGTGCTTGCGGCCCACAACGCGCCAGACTGCTACGGCACCAATGGCGATCACGCGGGCGCTCCGGAATTCTCCGGACGCGGCAACGTGCTCACCGGTGGCGGCAGCGGCGGTGGCGGTTCCAACTGGACTGGTTCGTGGAGCTCGACTCCTGGCACAGTGCTGGTCTGCCAGCCGTCTGGAACGCCCGGCGCTTGCGTAGCCTCATCAATCAACCAGGCGATTCAGCCGAACAGCGCTTTCGCTGCCATCGGGCTGCAAGGTTCCAACTTCCAGCTCAGCAGCGGTCCGCTGCAGGTAACCGGCAACCTCGGCATCGGCCAGAACGGGATCTTCGCGCTCTCCGGTGGGGCGACGCTCAACGCGACGCTCTACGCCGATCCGACCGCCTCCGTCTCCATCTCGGGCGGCGGCTCCAGCCTGACCGGGGGCACGGTGACTCAGTCGATGTCACCGTTGCAGACGGCGGCGTTGGCTCTGTCCAATAGTGCGGCGGCGCAGACGCCGACCCAAACCCTCCCGAGCATTATCTCGTCGACTACCATCACGGGAAATGGGGGGCTGAACGTGATCAACGTTACGGGCACGTTCCACTTGTCGGGAGGCGCCAACCTGGTCATCTCTGGCGGAACGGCAGACGTTTTCATCATCAATGCTGCCAATGGCTTGCAGCTCGACGGTGGTTCGAACATCCTGCTCTCCGGCGTCAATCCGGTGCAGGTCCTGTTCAACTTCCCGCCGGGATCGAGCGGCCAGGTGCAAACCAGCGGCAAAGCCGACACGGCCGGCATCTTCCTGGCTCCAACCTTGCAGATGCAGATCAATGGCGGCTATCACAACAGCGAGTTCATCTCCGGCGGACAGCTTTCGTTCCAGTCCAACCCGCAGGTGACAGCACCACAGTGCACGCAGTAATGTGCGGTTTTACTGTGAGCCAAGCTGTTAAGCGCAAAAGTACGATAAGCTAGAGAAAAATGGGGTTCCGGTCATTCGGGACCCCGCTCTATTTCCTCAATCTCCGGAGTGATCTCATGATGTCGATGCCTAAGCTCTCGCTGCTCTTCCTCGTTCTCCTCGCCGCGTCTGCTGTCTTCGCGCAGCCCAACATGCTGATCGTCGATCATCCCGCCTGCACTGGCGGCACTCAGCCCCTCGGTCTATCGAAGGACGCGAGCAATTTCCTCGCTGACGATTTTCAAGCCGGCGCCGCTGGAGAAGACTGGGTCATCGATCACATTCGCCTCTGGGCTGTTCCCGACCCCAAGGCGCCTTCGTCTTCTGCGCAACATCTCGGAGATCTGATTCAGAAGATCAGCCTCTACGGCGGCATCGCGCCCGATCTGCCTCCGGCCAACCAACCCCCTACGCCGGAGTGCGATTGCCACAACCTGCCCGCGCTCAAGACCGCAACTCTGGAGCCCGGCTCCGACACTCCGAAGGCCTCTGACGTCACCATTTCCGCCAAGGGACAGCACGACTTGCCCGATACTTGGCAGATCGACTTTGAGAACCTGAGTTGGTCCGTACCCGGCGGAACGCCCATCCAGTTCGGCGTTCTGGGTGAACCGCGCTCGGGCAGCGGTGGTTACACCTATTACAACCTCGGCTACCCCGGCGAAGGCCAGCACCTCCGCCTCTTCTCTTCCGCCGGCAAAATCGAGCATGCCGTGGATGACCAAGGCCCCGCTCGCATGTACATACAGGTCTGGGGACACATGCTTGCCCGCGTCAACATCCACGCCGCTGGCCAGAAGTTTCGCGTCATCCTTGGCAACGAGCACCTGATTCAAGCCGACCAGGTCGATCTCGGGAGCCTGCGCTTCGGCCCCGGCCGCGCCACGCCCACCGACGTTCACATCGAAGACGTCAATCACGATGGCAAACCCGCGCTGGTGATGTACGTTATTAAGGCCGATGCCGGCCTCGGCGCTAACAACATCAACGCCTGCCTCACCGGCAAACGCAACGACGGTGCTCCCTTCGAGGGCTGCGACCTGCTGCCCCACTAATGGACTGTCGCAGAGTTACCACCGCGACAACTGGAAACCGTGTCATCCTGAGCGCAGCATGAACTTCGCGAAGCGAAGTTTATGCGGAGTCGAAGGACCCCTGCACCCTCCACCGCGCCAAGTAATCCCAGGGAATTCTCCCGACGCTCCCGCCAACGAATTGTCTGCTCGGTACCGCAGAGCCTGCGAAACAACTCAATGTTTATCGTGTTTTTGGGTGGCGCAGCTGGGGTCCCCGGCGGCCCGCTTTTGGCTCGCTGGGGTGGAGCGGTTTACCGCTGCGATAACTCGCATGTTCCCTTCGAATACTGCGACCTGCCGCCCCACTAACCCGACTATTTATCTCCCCAGAGGCTGCGGAAAAACTCGTCGTTGCTCCTGCTTTTGGGTGGCGCAGCGGTTTACCGCTGCGTTCAATAGCGCTCTTCAATGCGGCTTTAGCCGCTGAGGTCGACTCCCCATCGGAAAAATAGTACTTCCGCGGCATCCTAGACAATCCGCGCGGTAAGATAGCCTGCGTGATCACATCCCTTGCTCCATCAGACCAACGCTGGCCTGCCCTCCCGCTTGAATCCTGGAAGGATACCTACGCCACCCTCCACATGTGGACGCAGATCGTCGGCAAAATACGTCTCGCCCTCACGCCGTTGATCAATCACTGGTGGAACGTGCCGCTGTATGTGTCGGCGCGCGGCCTCACCACTTCCCTCATGCCCTACCACAATCGCCCATTTGAATTGCGCTTTGATTTCCTCGACCACCAGCTCGTTCTGCAAGTAAGCAACGGCTCACGCGCCGCGTTTCCGCTGACCGCCATGTCCGTAGCTGATTTCTATCAGAACGTCATGAACATGCTCCACTCGAACGGCATCGAGGTAAAGATCTGGCCGATGCCCGTTGAGGTGCCCGACCCGATCCGCTTCGACCAGGACCGCATCCATGCCGCCTACGATCCAGCCGCCGCTCAGACATTCTGGAGAATTCTCCGGTGCATCGAACCTGTATTTCAGGAATTCCGCTCGCGGTTCCTCGGTAAGTGCAGCCCCATCCATTTCTTCTGGGGCAGCTTCGATCTAGCGGTGAGTCGCTTCTCAGGACGGCCCGCACCGCCGCGCCCCGGCGCCGATCGCATAACTCGCGAAGCCTATTCGCAAGAAGTCAGCAGCGTGGGCTTCTGGCCCGGCGGCGGCAATATTACTGGCCCGGCATTCTATTCCTATGCCGCGCCCGCGCCGCAAGGTTTCAGCGATTGGCGCGTCCTCCCGCCCGCGGCACGCTACGATAAGCAACTCGGCGAGTTCGTCCTGATGTACCACGATGTGCGGGCTTCCGCATCGCCGAGCGGAACTTTACTCGATTTCTGCCAGTCCACTTACGAAGCCGCAGCCACTCTCGGCAAATGGGACCGCGCCGCCCTGGAACGACACTGATCTGTTTCGGCAGCCGACTTATTCTAATTGTTAGGAGACAAATAGCTGGGAGTTACTACGATAAGTCACGTTTTGTCCGGGTTGTGATCCCTCTCCAACGTAGCCGCCCGCAAGTAATCGTAAGTGCGATTCCCCAGGATGCGCTGCACGCCGCGACGAAACTGATGTTTCAATCGTTTCTTCCACAGCCCTTCTCCGCGACAAATTGCGCCGAAGCCGGCTAGCGGAAGATCCCGCAGCATTGCCACTCGGCCTAGCTCAAACATGTTTGTCGTCGCAGTGTTCGCGTGAAAATCGCTGTTCGCAACCGTCTTGAATCCAGCTTGCCGCGCCTGTTCTAGAGTCCGCCCATCATAGCGCCCGCCCGGACAGGAGAAGTGCGCGATCTCATGTCCCAGGATCTGTTCAATCCGAATCTTGGCCTCAAGGATTTCCCGCTTCAGTTCAGCCCCAGAGATATCGGAGAGATAGGCATGGGTCATCGAATGGCATCCAATTTCAAATCCAGATGCATCGAGCCCGGAACAATCGAGCGCCCGGAGCTGTTCCGCGGTCAGGTAACCAGCCGTGCCGAGAAATCCCGCCGTCACATAAAAGGTGGCATGAAAGCCAAACTCGCGAAGCACGGGAGCCGCCGCGATCAGATCAGTTTCGCAGCCATCGTCGAAAGTGATGCAGACGCTCGCGCCGGCCGGGTATTGCAGCGCTTGGGGTTGCAGAGCATGGAGTTGCACAGCCTCGGTTACATTCAGACCACGAATTCGCGAATCATGCAGCCACTGCATCTGCTGGCGAAAAGTTTCGAGCGGAAGAATGTAGCGCACATACCCAGGCTCAGATTGGCAGAGTTTGCGGCCGGCCAGTTCCAGCTCGTGATACATCAGAAAAACGATTTGCCGGCCAGCCATGTGTGGAATTCCGAAAAGGTGCCTGGAGTATTCTCACTTGTACCGCAAGTTTAATTTCTAGGGCCCCAGAACTCGGGCTTTGGGTGGCGCAGCACCACAATCCCACCAACCCTCACCTGATGAAAACCTCCGGTTTTGGGTGGCGCAGCGCTTCAGCGCTGCGTTTCACCCTAACCTCCCTCGGCTTTAGCCGCTGAGGTCCGCAAGTTCTGGAGCTTCCCGGAGTCCTAAGCTTTCTGCTCCGCTCCCGTCGTTTGCGCGTGCCGTTCCAGCAGCGCCAGCAATGGCTCGCGCAGAAATGGCCCGCCCGCGAGCAATCCCGAAATCAGCGGGTTTTTCTGATTGCAAACAAGCGGCGAATGATCGAGCTTCAACGTCCAGCCTCCTGCGCTTTGCACCAGCGCCGCCCCGGCTGCCACGTCCCACTCATTCTTTGGAACCAGCGTGAAGGTGAGATCGGCTTTCCCCGCCGCGACTAATCCGAGTTTGTAAGCCACCGAGCCCATCGGACGAATTTTAAATTCGGCCGACTCGAATTGCTTCCATTCTCCCCGCTTCACTTCGCTGCGGCTGGCAAGCACCAGCGCTCCCTGCAACTCGCGGCGCTGGCTGGGCTGCGCCGGCGATCCATTGTACGTAACGCCCGTATCGCGTGAGCCGATGATCAGCTCGTTGGTGGCCGGGTTACAGATGCCCCCGGCAACCGGCACGCCGTTTTCGACCATTGCAATCGAGATACAGAACTCCGGAATCCCCTGCACGAATTCGCGCGTGCCATCCAGCGGATCGACCACCCAGACTCTCTGCTTTTCGAGCCTGATGTGATCGTCGATTGTTTCTTCCGACAACCAGCCCTCGTCCGGGCGCAGCAGGTATTTCTTCAGCACCGCATCCACGGAGCGGTCTGCTTCCGTCACCGGATCATGTCCGGCTTTGTACTGGGCCTCAATTGCGCCCGGAGTGAAACGATTCAGTACTTCGCGGCCAGCTTCCAGCGCCGCCTGTATTCTTTCCAGAGTTTCTTTTGTAGAAGTCATTTATAAGTTCTCGGTTCTCAGGTCTCACCAGTTACTGGCTACTGGGTACTGGTTACTGTTCTTACGCCCACAACATTCTCGCGCCCGTCATCAATAAGACCGCGCATAGGATTCGCCGCAACCAGAGCACCGGCACGCGCGTGCTCAGGTACGATCCCAGCAGTCCGCCGGGAATCGACCCGATCACCAGCGCAGCGACCAGATGGAAATCCACGTTGCCCGCCCTCCAGTGCAGCAGGCCGGTGACGCCCGTGAGAATAACGGCATGAGCAATATCTGTGCCAACCATGATCTTGGGTGCAAACGAATAAAAAATCAGCAACAGCATCATGATGATGCTGCCCGATCCTACCGACGTAATGCCGACCAGAAATCCGCCCACCAGGCCAATGCAGCTCATCCCGATAAACGACTTCGTCGTTGGCTGGCGTTTGGTCAGGTGTTCTTCGATGCGCCCTTGAAACAGAAGCAGCATCGGGATGATCACCAGCAGCAAGCCTACAGCCGACTTAATGAAGTCGTTGACTCCCGTCCCATAGAGCAACTTCAGATGTTGGAGATAGCTCACGCCCAGGTATGAGCCCGGAGCGCTCCCCAGCGCCATTGCCAGCACCACCTTCCTGCGCACCGTGCCTTTGTACAGGTGATAGCAACTGGCTGGAATCTTGGTAAAGAAATTGATCATGGCATCGCTGCCCACCGCGATAATCGCCGGCACACGCAGCACAAAGATAAGTGTGGGGAGCAGCAACACTCCGCCCCCCACTCCCGTCATTCCGATCAGGGTTCCCACTATGAACCCGATCAATATCTTTGCCAGCAGCATTTCCATGTTCAAACCCGGTTGATGCGGTCAATGCATTCCCGGCTTCAGCCGTTAGCTCTCAGTTCCCGTCGCATTTACTGAAGGCTGACGGCTGAGGGCTGATGGCCGACTACGAGTTGCCGTTAACGCCGATGAAGCCTTCGCGTTCCAGATGCAGAATGATCATCTGGGCCGCTTCCTCCGGGCTGACATTGGCGGTGTCGATCACCACTTCTGCCTTGGTCGGCGCTTCATAAGGATCCGAGATGCCCGTGAATTCCTTCACGATGCCGGCGCGGGCTTTGGCATAAAGTCCCTTTCGATCGCGCCCTTCGCACACATCGAGCGAGGTCGAGATATGCACCAGAATGAATCCGCCAAGAGGTTCAATCATCTGCCGGACTGCTTGCCTCGTCGCTTCGTAAGGCGCGATGGGAGCGCAAATTGCGATGCCACCGTTCTTCGTGATCTCCGAGGCAACATAGCCGATGCGCCGGATGTTGATGTCGCGATGCTCTTTCGAGAAGCCGAGTTCGGACGACAGGTTTTTGCGCACCAGGTCGCCATCAAGTAGCGTCACCGGCCGCCCGCCCGTCTCCAGAAACTTTGTGATCAGAGCGTTCGCGATCGTCGATTTGCCGGAGCCAGAGAGACCCGTAAAGAAAATCGTTACTCCCTGCTTGTGCCGAGGCGGATAGCTGCGGCGCAGTTCCTGCACGACCTCCGGATAGGTGAACCACGATGGAATGTCGCGGCCTTCGTTCAGACGCTGCCGAAGTTCGGTCCCGCTGACGTCGAGCACCTTCGCGCCCTGCGGCACTTCATCGGCTGGCACGTAGCGGTCTTCGTTCTGCAGGTAGACCATCATCTGGAACGGCACCATCGTGACGCCCATTTCCGCTTCGTGTTTCTTGAAAAGCTCCTGCGCGTCATAGGGACCGTAAAAGGGCTTGCCATCCTTATCCTTGCCGGGGCCGGCATGGTCGCGGCCCACGATGAAATGCGTGCAGCCGTGATTCTTGCGAATCAATCCATGCCATACCGCTTCGCGCGGGCCGCCCAGCCTCATCGCCAATGGCAGCATTGCAAGTTTTACCGTGCCATGCGGATACTTCGCCAGCAGCAGCTCGTAGCAGCGCGTGCGGACGAAATAATCCACGTCGCCGGGTTTGGTCATGCCCACCGACGGATGAATCAGAAGGTTCGCTGCCACCTGCTTCGCCGCACGCAGCGTGAGTTCCACGTGGGCGCGGTGCATGGGATTGCGTGTCTGGAATGCGACGATGTTCGTCCAGCCCAGGCGGCTGAATTCTGCGCGCACTTCTGACGGCGTCAAGCGAAGCGAGCGGAAATCATAGTGTGAAGGCGGCTGAAACTCTTCGATCCGTCCTCCCACATACCACGGGTTCGATTTATTGATGGCATAATCGGCGCCCGGATGTGCGCTGCTGGTGGAATTGAAAACAGCCTTCGCTTCCGCGTTCCGGTCAGCCTGCCACACGTCTTCCACGTGCAGCACGGCCAGCATTACGCCCTCAGGATCGCGCAGCGCAACATGGCTTGAACCGGGAGTCAGTTTCTTGGCGAAGTCTTCGGTTACATCCAGAGTGATCGGCATCGGCCATAGCGTTCCATTGGCGAGCCGCATGTTGTGGCACACGCCTTCATAGTCGGCCTTGTTCATAAAGCCGCGCAAAGGCGAGAATCCGCCGCTCATAATAAGTTCAAGATCGCAGAGCTGGCGTGCAGTTAGGTCCCATGATGGCCATTCCTTGGAATGCGCTTTCAATTCGGCCGCGCGCTCCGCGGAGACCTGTAGTTGAACAAGTTCGCCCCCATGGGGCGCAATAAGATGGCTGGTTGCAGCGGTCAATTTAGTAATCCTCCAGGGTCAAGATGACGAAATTCAAAAGTGATACACAACCGTAGGATTGCAAGCAATTCCGTACTGCTGTGAAGAATCGTTTTTTTCCGCGGTGCAATTACAAGTTTCCTCATGCTATGAATCTTTCATGCTGCTAATCTTTCAATGATAATCTACTAGAAAGATTGGGTTAATACACATTCGTTCCACCCGTTCAAACCGATGTCATACAATCCTTGCAACTCTATGACAGCCAGATGTTTGCTTCTTTCCGAGGCGTTCATCCTTACTGGTTGCAGAACACGCTTCCGGTTCATATCGAGTAAACGTTCAACTCGAGTAAAACACCTTTTCTTTTTCTCCGGTTAAAACGTGATCGGCCGCCTCCACTCCCATCAGCACCGAGTGGTCCATGTTGCCAATCTCGTACCGCCAGGCGCCGAAGCGTCCGCGTGAGTAAATGCCTTGCTTCATCAACGCCGGTTGCAAAACGGCCAGTGCGCGGTCGCGATCAAGCGTCGGAATCGGATACGAATACCGCACCAGCCGATGGTAGCGCGATGCGATTAACGCTCTGTCACTCTCGTCCAGAATCCGCGCGCGTATCAGCCCGGCCAGCATCTGCTCGTATGTCTTTTCAATGTCTAGCGGCTTTCCCAGCGGAACCGACATTTCGCACATCAGCGAACTGTAGTGCTCGGTATCGCCATTGGGCACATTGTTCGGCGAGTAATGCGAGAAGAACGTCGCGCGGTAACACGGCATCTCCGGATCGGCAAAGTAGACCCAGCACTTGCCCGTTTCTATCTTCTTCTTCATTCCGATCCCCATCACCAGCAGATCGTTATGTTCCAGCAGCGCCGCCGCATCCAGCAGTTTCGGGTCGGCTGGTTTCAGCATCCCCGCCAGCAGATCGACGGGCGCTGTCGAAATCAGCACGTCATACGTGTCGCCTGTACCGTCGCTGAAAGAAATCCGCCGCTGCGCCGTATCCACTTCCGCCAGTTGCTTGCCGGTGCGCACCTTGTCCGGAAAACGTTTCGCCATGCGGCGATAAATCTCGCCCGTTCCTCCATGCAGCGGAAAACGAAACTTGTTGTTCGGCCCCCAGGCCACATCGTCTTTCTCGTAGATCACATTTTCCAGCAGCCGCTTGAAGTCGACCACCGACACGCGTTCGGCAATCCATCCCTTTGACATGCGCTCCGGCGGCGTCGTCCACACCTTGGAGTTGTACGGGAACATGAACGTCTCTGCGATACCCTCTCCGAATGTCGCCAGAGTCCAGTCGCGAAAGTTCGAGGCAGATTTGGAGGAAACGTCCGACGCGTCACCGTTGCGGCTGGCTGCGGCCTTCGCCGCTCCCATCAGGCATTTCACCTGGAGGTCCTTCGGCAGGTAGCGCAGGTTGTTCTGAAACGGATACGGAATGCAGAAGTCTTTTAGATAAACCCAGCTTTCTCGCACGCGCTCGTGCACTTCTTTGCCCAACATGTCGTCAATCAGTTTGTCGAAATAAGGGTAGTGCGAAAAGATGACGTGCCCGCCTTCATCCCACACGAACCCCTGCGGATCAACGTGCGAAGTCGAGTGTCCGCCGACCTCGTCGGACTTCTCATAGAGCACCCAATTCTCGTAGCCCAGTTCGTGGAGGCGGTATGCCGTACCCAGGCCCGTCGGCCCCCCGCCGATAATGACGATCTTCTGATTGGCCATGCTATTTCTGGCTGCGATCCCAGCCCGGTTGAGCGTGGGGAATTACAACGTCCCTTTCCTGTTTTTATCCCCTAATTCTAACAGGCGCTGAAAAACTCAATCTCGTATCGTTCTTGGGTGGCGCAGCGCTTCAGCGCTGCGGTAACCCGCCTGTTTTCAGTGCCGGCTTCCCGCGCCACTAACTCTTTATTCTGTCATTCCGAGCTGTCCGTAGCCGCGCTTCCGCGGTGAGGACAGCGGGGAATCTGCATTTCTTGCAGCCCCTTTTAGCCGCTGGGATCCAGCCTCAGTCCCGGAAACTTCTTTTCACCAGCCTGCCAACAAATCGCTCCATCCATCCTTACTACAGCAACTAAGAGGGCGCCGCACACTTCCGGAAAGTTAAGCGATTATCGAGCAAGGGCAATTCCAAAACACGCTGCCCATGGTGCGTGTATATCATTGATTTCATGGATTGTTGGGCATGATTATTGCTGGGATGGTTACGAAAGCGTTCTATGATTGTCCGCAGTGGGTAAACTTCTTCCCACTTTTGTCCCAAAATACGGCGACTGACGTCCCGCCCGTGTGGCGGACGCTTTGGCGTTCTTAGGTGGCGCAGCGCTTCAGCGCTGCGTTTACAGCGTTTTTGGGGTGGCGCAAAGTCTTTGGGTGGCGCAGCGCTTTAGCGCCGCGTCCACAGCGTTTTTGGGTGGCGCAGAGTTTTGGGTGGCGCAGCGCTTCAGCGCTGCGTTTACAGCACCCCTTACTACAAGCGGCTTCACAGTTTGCTGAAAAACTCCAAAATGCTCGCACTACCGTGGAAGAGCGGCCCTTCAGGGCCGCGTAAACCGTCTCGAATCAGTCTGGGCTTCAGCCCTAGTGGTCGTTTATTTCGCGGCCGACGAGTTTTTCAGCAAACTGTTTAGCCGCTGAGGTGCCGGGTCTCACATCACCAAAGACGATGCCTGTTTCCCATGCGCAGTTGCGGGAACAACGGGCGTAACATTCTGTTGCGAACCTGCCGGACGTGATACTAGTAATTCGACGCCATGAAGAAGTTCCCACGCCAACGCGGTCCATACTCGGGAAAGCCTGTTCGTCAGGAAAATTCCCGCCACCCTCGCTTCGAGCGCGAACTCTCCGTGCTCTACGAAGACGACGCCATCATTGCCCTCAACAAACCGGCCAAGCTCCTGGCCGTGCCCGCCGAGAACTCCAGCGCGCCATCCGCCCTGTCTCTTCTTACCGAAGCATTGAAAGCAAAGAGACAACGGGCCTTCGTCGTCCACCGCATCGACCGCTACACTTCCGGCATCCTGCTGTTCGCCAAAACCTGGCCCGATCGCGAGGCGCTGGTGCGGCAGTTTCTCGAACACACTCCGGTCAGGCAGTATCTCGCCGTCGTGCGTGGGCACCTCACCGACAAAAATAAAAATAAGAATAAAGAAGGTAAGAATAGAGGTAAGAATAGAGGCAAAAATAACGACGGCGTCCTCGTCCACCACTTCCGCCAGGAGGGAATGTTCCAGAAGCTAACTCACGCACGCGACCCGAAGGCGGCCCGCGCCGAGCTTCGCTATTCCGTCGAACGCCTTCTGCGCGGCGCCACGCTCGTCCGCGTCTCGCTCGCCACCGGATTGCAGAATCAGATCCGCGTCCAGCTTTCCGCGCTCGGCCATCCCGTCATCGGCGACAGAAAGTATCATCCAGCCGAGGCCGCGGAGCGCCGTATTACCCGCGTCGCTCTCCATGCCGCGCATCTCGAATTCGCGCATCCGCGGACCGGAGAAATCGTCTCCCTCGATTGCGAGCCGCCCGCCGACTTCCAATCCCTCCTGCACGCCCTGAAGCTGCCATCTCGTTCACGCCCTTGACTCGCCAAACGCCGAGCGCCGAACGCCGAAATCACGCATGCTTCATGGCCGGCCCGAACTTCGCCGCCGGCATGGTATTCAGCACGTCGCCCTTCGTCAGCCACGCCCGCCGCGCCTGCGTGATCCCGTACTTCAGCTTCTCCATGTGCGATGTGTGATGCGAATCGGTGTTCACCACAATCTTCACCCCGTGCTGTTTCGCCAGCCGCAGGTGCACGTCATTCAGGTCGAGCCGGTCCGGGTAGGAGTTCAGCTCCATCGCCACCTTATGTTGCGCCGCCGCCTTCAGCACCGCATCCATATCGAATGGATACGCATCGCGCCGCAGCAACTGCCGTCCCGTCGGATGTCCAACGATCGATGTATTCGGATTCGAGATCGCCTTCACCAGCCTCTCCGTCATGGTCGCGCGATCCTGGTTGAAGTGTGAATGCACGCTGGCGATCACAATGTCCATCTGCGCCAGCACCTCATCGCTCAGGTCGAGCGCGCCATCGCCAAGTATGTCGACCTCGATCCCCGCAAATATCCGCAGCGGCCGTTTCTTGTCCGCCGAGAACTTCTTATCCGCCGCGCGAATGCGCCCAATGTGCTCGACCGCCCGCTCATCGGTCAAGCCGTTGGCAAACGCCAGGTTCTTCGAGTGGTCGGTGATGGCAATGTACTCATAGCCGCGGACGCGCGCCGCCTCGGCCATCTCCTCGATCGTGTTTCGCCCATCGGTCTCCACCGTGTGCATGTGCACGTCGCCGCGAATGTCACCGAGTTCAATCAGCTTGGGCAGTTCATGCTTCGCCGCCGCCTCAATCTCTCCCAGGTTCTCGCGCAGCTCCGGAGGAATGTAGTCGAGCTTCAGCTTCGCGTAAATCTCCTCTTCCGTTTTGCGCGCAACCGGCTTCTCGTCCTCCAGAGTCGACAAGCTGTACTCGTTCAGCGAATAGCCCATCTTCAGCGCGCGTTGCCGCAGCGCCACGTTGTGCGCCTTCGATCCCGTGAAGTACTGCATCGCCGCGCCAAACGACTCCGGAGGCAGAAACCGCACATCCACCTGCATGCCATTGCGATGCCGGAAGCTGACCTTGTTCTCTCCCCGCGCAATCACTTCCATCAGGCCGGGAAAGCGAATCAGGTGCTCGATCACCGCCTGGCGCGTGTCGTCTTCGCAGCAGGCTTTTCCCGTCACAAGGATGTCGAGGTCGCCAACGGTTTCGCGTCCTCGGCGCAGCGAACCGGCAGGCGTGACCTTCTCCACTCCCGGCGCGGCCAGCAGATGCTCGACGAGCTTCTCCGCCAGTTGCTCCGCCGTGTCGAGCAAGTAGCGGCCGGCAATTCGGCGATAGTCTTCGATGGCCTTCAGCAGTTTCAGCTCGTGCTTCTCGCCCAGTCGCGGCAGCGTGCGAATCTTACCTTCGCGCGCCAGTTTCTCCACTCCTTCGATATCGCAGACCTGATACGCGCTCCAGATCAGCGAGATGGTCTTCGGTCCCAGCCCCTGAATCTTCAGCAGCTCCAGCATCGTGGGACGATACTTCTGCAGCAACTCGGCATGAACTTCGACCGTGCCTTGCGTAAACAGTTGCTGCAGGTTGGCGAGCATGCCTTTGCCAATGCCGGGAACTGCGAGCAGCTTCTTCGGCTCCTCGATCAGGTCGGCAACCTGTTGCGGCAGCGCCTCAATGGCCTGCGCCGCGTTGCGGTAGGAGCGGATGCGGAACAAATCCTGCCCATCGATCTCCAGCAGATCGGCAGTCTCGTAAAGTACGGTCGCAATGGATTTGTTGTCCATGGGTCTTCAGCCGTCAGCTCTCAGCCGTCAGCCATCAGTTGTCAGTGATCAGTTGTCAGTTGTCAGTAAAACCAAAACTCTGAGTATAGAAGAAGGACGAGCCCCGACGCATAGAATGGAAGCCCCGGGTGGTGTCTTATAAGACAGGACCAAGCCCCGGTACCGGTGCAGTTTGATTCCGAAGTTTGACGGCCATCTCTTTGGCGTCATCCCGTCTATAACCACGACGGCTCTGTCAACTGTTTTTTGGCAAGACGAAGGCGCGGTCGCGGCAAGAAAGTTTTTGCCGTTCTTTTTTCCCTTAGTAGAGGGTTTTGATTTTGCTCTTGCCTTTGCTCTTGCCTTTGCATGTCTAAGTCCAGGCCGCTCGTCTTTGCCTCGAATCATTCGGTGGGTACCGAACTCTGGCCCCACTCCCCATCTATTCGGTCTTGGCGACCATGATTGCTCGTGCAAACTCTCCGCCTGGTCGTCCTGCCCTCAGGGCTGGATCCGCGGAGAGGCAGGGCGCTCACTCAAAGCCTCGGTCTTGCCGACCCCAGGATGACTCGAGCTACCCCGCATACGAACCAGTTCTGCATGCGTCTTCTGCGTCTTCAGCATCCAGAACATACGCACCGCCAGCTTGCGTGCCACCATCACTTTGGCCACCGCCCGGTGTTTCTTGGCGGCCAAACGACGGTACTGGCGGCCTAAGTCCTCATCGCCACGAACTGCGGTTTGCGCTCCCTGAATCAGCAACAGACGCATAAAACTGCTGCCCTGTTTGCTGATCCCGCCCAGTCGCCGCCGCTCCCCACTGGAATCTTCCGCCGGATTCAATCCCAGATAGCTCACCAGTTCGCGGCTGCGATGGAAGCGTTCGATCGAACCAATGGTCAGCACAAATGCCAGACTGATCACCGGCCCGATTCCAGGATGCGTCATCAGCAAGCGCGCATCGGCTCGTGCCTCTGCCGCCTGTTGCACCTCCCGCTCCAGGCTGGCGCAATCGCGCTCCAGCAGATCCAGCCAGCGCAGCAGATCGTCCCGCCGCCGCGCCGTCCAGGGCTCCAGCCCCAGCTGTTCCAGCAGTTCGCGTCCCGCCTTGGTCCACAACTGCCGCTTCTTCTGCTGCCCCTGGTTCATGGCAATGTGCTGCAACTGGTTCTTCACCTGGGTCCGCATCCGCACCAGTTTGTGCCGGTGCATCAGCAACTGCCGCTGGTCGCGCTCGGCCAGCGTCGGCACCCACTTCAGGTCAGGAAAATTATTTTCCACCAGCAGCCGCGCGATCAGCTCCGCATCCCGCCGGTCGTGCTTCTGTTTGCGCGTCTCCCGGGCCCGAATCTTCGCCGCATCCCCCAGCCGCAACCGGTGCCCATACTCCGCCAGCCGCCGCTCGAACCACAACATATTGCCGCTGCTCTCCACCCCCACCACCGCGCCCGCCGGCAAGGTACCGTAAAACTCTTCCACTCCCCTGCCCGTGTGCCCGATCCAGCGATCCGCGAATACTTCACCGCTGTCCGTGTCCATGCCAAAAACCTGCTGCCCGCTCGGATGATAATCACAACCTATAATCAACATGATCGGCTCCTTTCGCTCCGAGCGCCTGGCCTTAGATAACCCAAGTATCGGGCCTGAGGAGCCGTCGTGGTTATGCAATCAAAGCCCCGCGTTTTCAGGTAGACCCCCAGCTTCAGCTCGGGGGCGGCGCAGCCGCGGGGGCGAGGGATCTGGCGTGCAGCACTATTAAGCTTGGCCAAACTGCACCACTACCGAAGCCCCGGAGGAGCGAGGGGCGAAAGAAACGACTCCTCCCGCCCCGGTGTTACCCTGAATACTCAATGCGCTTTCGCCTCCTCATCCTCTGCCTGCTTTTCGCCGCCCTCCTTCTTCCGCTAACGAATGCCGCCGCAACCCAAAGCTGGAAAGTCCAATATGAGCCTGCTCGCGTCGTCAACGGATCGCCCGTCCTCATCCGCGTCAGCACGCCGAAACCGGTGCAAAAGCTCTCCGGCCATTGGCTCGATCACGACTTCGACTTCAGTTTCGATCCACAAACTCACACCTGGTTCGCACTCGCAGGCGCAGCGCTCTCAACCAAAGCCGGCTCGTACCCGCTACAACTCCACGCCGAAAACGGCCCAAGCCAGACCATTTCATACGAAAAGAAAATCCAGGTCCACCTTCAGCGCTATCCGCGCACCGTGCTGAAAGTTCCGGATCGATACACCGCGCCCAGCCCCGACGATCAGAAGGAAATTGCAGAAGATAAGAAGCTCAAGGAAACCGCCTTCAAGACCCTGACCGCCGAACGCGAATGGGAGGGCTCGTTTGCGCTGCCGGTCGAAGCGGAAATTTCAGACTCTTTCGGCGTCGAGCGCGTTTTCAACGGCTCGGTTCAGAGCACGCATCAGGGCACCGATTTTCGTGTCGGCGCCGGAACCTCTGTCGCCGCCGTGAACCGCGGCAAGGTCATTCTTGCGCAGCCTTTATTTTTCGAAGGCAATTGCGTCGTCATCGACCACGGCCAGGGCCTGCTCACGCTCTATCTCCATTTGTCGAAATTTCTCGTCCACCCCGGCGACGAAGTAACAAAAGGTCAGCCGATCGCGCTCAGCGGAGGCACCGGCCGCGCCACCGGCCCGCACCTTCATCTCGCCGTCCGCTGGCAGGGCGTTTATATAAATCCGAAGATCTTACTCAGCCTGAAACTGCCCAATCCAACAGCTCAACCATAGCGCCGGCGTCTCAGATTGACACGCCTTTTGTCCCTCAGCGCGCCCCGTTTTGGCCTCCCCAGAGCCAGTTTTGGCTCTCGCGCCCGGCACTATCGACGACGTCTTAATACACAAATTTTCGTTACTATCCAAAGCGATGAACGCCACGCGTAACTACTAACTCTATATTTTACTTAGATATAGCTATACAGACATCGTAACTACAAAATAACTTTCCCACCGCAACACCGTTTATCAATACGCTACTTGACAGCTCGTGCCGATTTTTTTACGCTTGTAACTCCTTGATAAATCAATGACTCGATTCCAATATCTGCCCGCAATCTTGCGCGTTTTTCAAACTCTCCAATAAATATTTTTGGCGAATATAAAGCGAACAAACAGCGTGTCTCAGAAGAAACGTCCGCTTTATTTCCCACTTTCAGGTCCGACTGCCATCCTCGACATTGGCCGCAAGTACCGTGCGTATTATCAATAACTTGGAGCAATAACAAAATCCGGCGCTTCATCAGTCGCCGGCGGCCTTCAGTGCCTCGCCTTCAGGCTCCCAGACGCCGTCCCGGAAGATGACGGTGCGTCCGGAAATAGCCGGAATGCGCTCTCCCGGAATGACGATTCCTACCAGATTGAGCGGGTCCGCCGCCGAAAGCACGACGCGCTCGCCGGACCCGGCACTCGGATTGAGGCTCTCGCCTCCCGGCAAGAATTGCTCGCCGGTCGCCGCGGTTTGATTCTCGATTCCATTCAATCCATTCAAGCCAACGCTTGTCTCGACCACGGCACCGGCCGTCGGAAAACTGAGGGCTGACGGCTGATGGCTGACAGCTGTTCCTCTGCGATGCGCCCGCAGCGATTCCACCGCGACCGGCAGCGCAAACTGCTCTCCCTGAAAGCCCGAAACGAAGCGCCCACCGCGGATTTCGCCGCGATCCTCCAGTCGCCGGAATCCGATTTGCAATTCGCGCCAGCGCGGCAGGTTGGTCTCACGCGCGAGCAGATCGCGGAACACAACGCCGTACCGGCGCAGAAGCATCCAGCAGGAAGCCTCCACGCTGCGGTCGCGATCGGCAGCGCTATCGGTGAAAAGTAACGACCAGCGCCCCGCCGCATGGCGCGGGCGGCGGGTTCTGGCCATCCTGAGGCCTGCCGTTTTCGGGCCACCCATGGCGCTGCTGCTGAGATTTTTCGGAGTTACTAGCGCTCGGAGATTATCAAAGCCATCCGCAGTCACCAGACCGGCGGCGACAAGTTCCCAAAGACCCGTTTCGACTTCCGCTTTGAGCTTGCCAGTGGCTCGCACCATGTCAGGGAAAAACAGCGCCCCGCGCTGCTTCAGCAGTTCCAGAACCTGCCGCCCCGCCGCACTCAGGAATTCGGCAGAAGAGCCTTCGGCCGCCGGATGATGCGGGCTCATCCAATCGGCATCTTCGCGCACAAAAAATGCGATGGGCGCGACGCGAGTGGGAATGACGCGCCGAGTCTTACGTTGAGTGGAGTCGCCGTCGGCTGAGTTTGTTTCCGACGATTCCAGCGTCGCCGGGTGCGGCGACAAGCGCCCCCACCCAACTACGCCTCCGAGGCAAAGTTGATCGAGGTGCGCGGGATCGTAGTCAGTAATACGCCGGCCAAGCACAAAGCGCTCCCACGCATTGGCCGGAATTTCAAAGCCCTGCAACTGGCGAAGGACCTCGAGGGTGCCGTGCTCGCCACGCACCTGCGTGCCCGGCGCAACGTGCTGCCACCGGAGGAGCCAAGCCATGAATTGCGCCGCAGTGACGGGCTCGATCTGCTTGCGCAGCGTGGCGACAGTGAGGCGATGGATGCGAGCCAGCAAGCGGCGCTCGCACCATTCCATGTCAGGGACGCCAGCGGCTGAAGGCGCGGTCACAGTACTCCCAGGCCGGAACTTGCCGCGCAGGATGGCGCCAGTGGCCTCAATTCGCAACAGGGCCTTGTCTATGTCGGCCGCGCTGAGAGCGAGCAGGCTGCCGAGTTCAGAGGCGGTAGTTGGGCCGAGATGCGTCATCCAGCCTTGTACAGCGATCAGCACAGCATCATCAAAGTTGGGCGTAGAGACGCGGCTTGCCGCGTCTCCGCCTGCACCCTTGGGGTTGTCGGGCGCAGACGCGGCAAGCCCTGTCTCTACCGGATGGAGGGCAAGGTCAGCGCTTACCAGCTGTGATTGACCCGAGTCGGGATGGAGTGCGCTGAACCACGGCATGCGTTCCGCGGCGACCCAAAAGCGACGTCCACTTACTTCTGCGACAACCGCGCGCCGCTCAGACACCAAGCGCTCGAAGAAGGCCTCCCATCCAACGGTCTCGCGGGTTCGCTGAGAACCGGGGACTGAAAACTGAGAACGTTTTTCCTGAGAGCTGACGGCTGAGAGCTGAGAGCTGCCTTCCGGCACCGCCACCAGCGTGTGCAGCGCATCGTGCAACTCGTCGGCGTCCCGCACATCCGGCCAGGCCTCAGCCTGAACCTGCGCAATGGCTGCGGGGTCGAGAGCCCCGACTTCTTCGAGCACGGACTCGGGAAGAACGCGGCGCATTTCGACGGCGCGGGCGCGTCGCTCCTCGAGCGGAGCATCGTCGAGATACGCGTAGGGATTGGCGTTCAGGATCTCGTGCGAAAACTGCGATGGCACGGGAGTATCGACGGCGAGGCAGCGAATGCGGCCGTCTTCGATGGCGCGCAGCACATCGCGCAGGCCATCGATGTCGAGGGCCTCGGTGAGGACGTCCTTCATCACCTCGTGCACAAGAGGGTGATCGGGAATTTTGATATCGCCTTCGATGTTCTCGAAACAAGCGGCGACGTCGGGGAAGACCGATGCGAGGAGATCGTCGGAGCGAATGCGCTGAATTTGCGGAGGAACTTTCTTGCCGCCCTGAAAGCGAAGCAGAGCCAGGGCGCGCGTCGCATCCCAGCGCCAGCGGGTTTGAAATATCGGCGAGGCGAGGGCCGCTTGCTCAAGTATCTCGGCCATGGTTTCCGAGCGGAGGAAGTGGAAGACGTCGGCAAGCGGGAAGCTATGCTGTTCGGCCAGCGCGATGTTCAGGCCATTGTCAGTGGCCGCGGCCTGCAGTTCGAAATTGAAGCCGCGGCAAAAGCGCTTGCGAAGAGCCAGTCCCCAGGCTTTGTTGATGCGTCCGCCGAACGGCGCGTGGATGATGAGTTGCATACCGCCGCCCTCATCGAAGAAACGCTCGGCGATAATTGTGGTTTGCGTGGGAACATCGCCGAGCACAGCGCGGCCTTCAAGAATGTACTGGATCAGTTGCTCGGCGCCGGGCTGATCAAGGCCGCATTGTTCGCCGAGCCATTCCGCGGCTTCTCCGACCACGGGCAAATTCCGCCAGCCTTCCACGGGAACAACGCCGGGGAGACGGTCGCTGATCTCTTTGCGCAACTGGCCGAGCTGCTCGGAGAGTTCGGTGGTACGCGCCGGAGCTTCGCCCCGCCAGAAAGGGATTCCGGGCGGCTGTCCATGCGCATCCTCGACAACGATGCGGGATGACCGGCCTTCAATGCGGCGAATGCGCCACGAAGTATTGCCCAGCAGCATGACTTCGCCGGCCATGCTTTCCACGGCAAAATCCTCGTCAACGGTGCCGACGATGGCGCCGTCGGGCTCCGCGATTACGGTGAAGAGGGCGTTATCAGGAATTGCGCCGCCGCTGGTGATGGCGGCAAGGCGCGCTCCTCGGCGCGCCCGGAGCTTGCGATTGATTTTGTCGTGGTGGAGATAGGCGCCATACCGGCCGCGCTGGGCCGCAATGCCCTCGGAGAGCATCTCGATGACAGCATCGAAGGTGGCGCGCGAAAGGTTGCGGTAAGGAGAAGCGCGCTTGACGAGGGCAAAGATCTCATCTTCGTCCCATCCATCGTGCTCCCGGCCATCGTGCGAGCTGTCGGCTGGTGGCCCATTGGCCGCACCCGAGTTGCGCGTAACGGCGCAGCAGGCCACGATTTGCTGCGCGAGCACATCGAGAGAAGCTTCCGGGAAGATCAGCCGATCCAAGTCTCCGGACTTGATCGCACGAACCAGAACAGCGCATTCGGCCAGATCGTCGCGTGTGGTGACGAAGAACCGGCCTTTCGGAACCGCTCCACGCCAGTGGCCGGACCGCCCCACGCGCTGCAGAGCCACCGCGATGGAGCGAGGCGAACTGATGTGGCAGACAAGATCGACCGTGCCGACGTCAATCCCGAGTTCAAGCGATGCAGTTGCCACCAGGACCTTGATCTGACCTTCTTTCAGCCGGCGTTCGGCCTCCAGGCGCAGTTTGCGCGACAGGCTGCCATGATGGGCGGCTACGTTTTCTTCTCCCAGGCGTTCGCCGAGTTGATGCGCCATGCGCTCGGAAAGGCGGCGCGTGTTGACGAAGACGAGCGTGGAACGGTGGGTGTTCACGAGTTCGACGATGCGCTCGTAAATCTCGTCCCACATTTCATTCGACGCGACGGGTCCAAGTTCAGAGCGCGGAACTTCGACTGCAAGATCGAGTGTGCGCTTATGCCCGACGTTGACGATCACTGGCTGAGGCCGCGCGTGCTCGGCATCGGAGTTGCCGGCGAGGAAGCGAGCAACTTCTTCGATGGGCTTTTGGGTGGCGGAAAGGCCGATTCGTACGGGGGGCCGCGCGGTCAACGCCTCCAGCCGTTCGAGCGACAGCGAGAGATGAACGCCGCGCTTGTCATCAGCCACGGCGTGAATTTCGTCAACGATGACTGTTTCGACGTCGCGGAGGATGGCGCGACTCTTCTCGGCGGTGAGCAGAATATAGAGCGACTCGGGGGTGGTGACCAGGATATGAGGGGGCCGTCTCAGCATGAGACGACGGTCTTTGGCCAGCGTGTCTCCGGTCCTCACCGCGGTACGGATCTCGGGCATCAGAAGGCCGCGCTCGCCGGCCATCTGCACAATTTCACCGAGTGGGATTTCGAGGTTCTTCTGAATGTCGTTGCCAAGGGCCTTGAGCGGCGAAACATAGAGGACCTCGGTGCGGTCGCGAAGCTCGCCCGCGAGCGCTTTTCGCACGAGGCGGTCAATACAGGCAAGAAAAGCAGCCAGCGTTTTTCCTGAACCGGTGGGAGAAGAGATCAGCGTAGTGTGTCCGGCAAGAATGTGCGGCCAACCCAATTCCTGCGGCTCCGTCGGCGTCCCGAATCGCGAGACGAACCACTCCTGTACAAGAGGATGAGCCCAGGAAAGGGAAGGGGGCACTGCGGACGCCATTCCCGCATTTTAGCCGGAAATTGTAGTTTCGTAAAATGTTCGCCTAGGGACTGGCTGAAATGGTCACTTGCTTAGGCGTCTGAGCATCGTTCTCGCTTCATCACGGCCAAGCTCGCTCACATCGCGGGGATTACCCTTGAACACTGCTTTGAGATGCTTGATAGCCTTTGTCCTGTTCTCGCGGTCATGAAGCCAGATCTTTGCAAGATCAAGGTGGGCTTCGTTGTCCCCCGACTCTACCGCAAGCTCGAACCATTGGTACGCCTCGTCTGTTTCACCCCGCTTTCGATAGTGCCTCGCCAAATTTGAAGCACCGGTACTGCTCCCTTGCTTGTAAGCCTGCTTGTACCAGTAAATTGCCCGCGTCTCATCGATCGGGATGCCCTTTCGACCATCGGAAAAATAGTTCCCTAGGAGGATCTGGCAGCTCGTATCGCCAGCCTTTGCCCCCTTCAACAGCAGCGGCAGGGCTTCGGAGTAGCGCCCGCGATCGTCGAGCAAATCTGCTTCTATGTACAGACGATCGCCAAGGGACAAAGCCTTCTGTTCTTTGAGCAGACGTTCTGTCTCCAGTCGCGCCGGTTCGGTGAGTTTATCCCTCGCGGCAGCTGCAAGCCTCAGAAAGCGGAGACCCGCAGCCCGGTCACCCGCATAGCGAAGATGGATTTTAGCGATCTCAATCAGTCCATCTTCATCGCCAGCTTGTATGGCCCGCTCAAACCACTTCAAAGCCTTTGCCCACTGTTTCGCGTCACGAAAGAACATCCCAAGATTGAATGCGGCAGCCCAGGAGCCCCGTTTGTAGGCGCGCTTCCACCAGCGAAGTGCTTCATCCACATTTGCCTTACCGGCAATCCCGTAGGCATAGTCATAACCGACTGACACCTGAGCTTCTTCATCGCCGAGCTTCGCGGCAGCCAGTAACGACAGGAATGCCTTGGAACAAGAGCCCCTGTCTGACTGATCTTGCCCTCGTCGACGGAGGCGTACAGCTTCACTAATTGGATCTCTCGAACTTTTCACGGGACCTTTCTTGACTACAGCATATTCCTGCATCAACAGAAGCTCGACGGCAGCTTTTGTGGACAGGTAGTCAGGTCGAGGAATTAATCTACTCCTCCGCAGGGTGTAAACGCACCGGCAGCACCGAAGCGTAGTGCTGGAAATCCCGATCGGTGGTGAGAATGGCCCAGTCGCGGCGATGTGCGGCCGCGCAAATCAAAAAGTCCACGGATGATCCGGTTATGCCACGGCTGCGGCATTGATTGCTCATACGGGCAGCGTCCTCGTAATCCCCTATTTCAAGCAAGGGCTCGCGAAAGGCTCGTAAATAGTCGCGGATCTTCTTGAATTGCGCATCTTCGCGGATTCCGGAGAGCAATTCCTGGCGGATCGGTCCCACCAGCTGCGCGCGGCCCTCGCGAATTAATTCGGCAAGAGCGCTGACGAGACTCTGTTGCAATCCACTGAGATTCTTCGGCCGGCGCCGCAGCGCGAGCGACCAGACTGGGGTATCCACGAGCACCATCATGCGCGGCGCCGCGAAGTCTTACTTCTACCGCGCTGCCGCTCCGCCTTGTAATCATAGGCGGGATCGAAGGTGACGGTGCCGAAGGCCTCCAAAATTCGCATTTGCTGATGCCTGCGCACATACTCGTCGAGTGCAGCATTGACGGCTTCTTTCTTGGTCTTGTGCTTGCCGGCCAGGCGCGCTTCTTCGATGAGGCGGTCGTCTAAAGCGAGATTCGTTGCCATGTGTACAGTATCACACATCGTTATGTGTAAGTAAACGGGAGAAATCAAGGGCAGTCCTTAAGGTTGCACTGTCACTGGAACTGGAGGTGGAAACCGAGTTGTGCTGGGCTCGGGCCGTCCGGCTTCGCACAGGGAAAGCGCGCATCGGCACCCGTCCCCACACGAGCCCGAGCGCTGCCTGCTAGAATTTCGCCGATGCCTAACCTATCTGCTACTGCCCGTGCGCGCAAAATCAAACTCATACTTTTCGACGTTGACGGCGTTCTAACAGACGGCAAGATCTGGATTTTTCCCGCGCCTGTGGGCACGCAGCAAAGCGTGCTTGCGCAAGATGCCCAGCATGGGGGGCAGGGCGGGTTCGGCCTCCACAGCACAACCTTGATCGAAGCCAAAGGCTTTCACGCTCACGATGGCACTGGCATTTCGCTGGCGCGGTTGGCCGGCATCAGGACCGGGGTGATTACCAAGCGCATTTCTGAGACTGTGGCACTCCGAGCGCGCGACCTGAGAATTGACCACGTGCACCAGGGTATTCAGAACAAGGCTCTCGTTCTGAAACAGATTCTAGAAAAGGATGGCCTCACGGCAGCCGAAGCCGCGTTCGTCGGCGACGACATCATCGATCTTCCTATAATGCGCAAATGCGGTCTTGCCATTGCTGTGAAAAACGCGCGCTCCGAAGTGAAAGCGGAGGCCCACTGGGTAACGTCGCATGGCGGCGGAGAGGGCGCAGCGCGGGACGCGGTCGAATATATTCTCAAGTCCCAGGGGAAGTTAAGGCAGGCGGTCGCGGATTATACCGAAGAACGCGGCGTGTAGGAAACAGCGCGCAATCAGCCTTTGAACTCTCGGGATTGCTTTTTGAAACCTGCTTTTTGAAACAATCCACCGGCTGCTCGCTTGGGGCGTGCTCGGGTTTCGCAGCCGGTGGACGTTTCTCCTTACTCACTGTCGGTTTTCAGGAGTAATACGAGAGCAAACACAGTACGTACGCGGAAGTTGCGCGGCTTAGAGAAATTTCCTCCGAAAAAATCGATCGAGGGTCCCGCAAGAGATTTATTCAGGGATGGACAGTGGTTTCGACGCCATGAGTTCGGTGAATCTCGGATCTTTGCGCAGTTCGGTAAATTCCTGGTCCTTATAGACGTTCTTAATGTCTCTGTAACCGTCTTCCATCGCTTTTCTCAGGTAATGCAAAGAGCGCTCCGACATACCATTTTTCGCGTAGAGTTTCGCCAGCACGTAATCATAGCGGGCGCGATCCTGGGGCGAAGGTAAACGCGCCTGCACGCCGCCGCCGCGTTCGCTGCGCTCAAAAATATCGGGGTCCAGGGCGAAGGCTTTCGCGTAATCGGCACTTGCCTTATCAAATTCCTTCCGTACAAACAGCGACGCGGCCCGATTGTTATAGAACACTGCTTCATCCTTATCCAGTTGGATGGCCTTGTCGTAATACCGAATCGACCTCGGATAATTTCTCTGCTCGTAATAAACGACGCCGAGATTGGCATAGGCGTTGGCGTAGGTCTTATCGGCATGAATGGAGCGCTCAAAATTCTTTCTGGCTTCCATGTAGTGATGGAGCTGCAAGTCGGCGATGCCAATTTTGTTCAGCAAAACAGCGTTGTGGGGATGTTTCGCCAGAGCTGCCTGGTAGTAATCGAGCGCGTCCAGGTAGTTCTTATCTGCCTGAAGGGTATCGCCGGTTCGTTCCAGTTCTTTGGCCGACGAGGAAGATGAGGGAGGCTCCGCGCGCCGGATTTGTGGAGGAGAGACGGCGACTTGTTCGGCGTTCTGTGCGTGCAGAGACGCGAGTTCCCCCAGAAGCAGAGAGACCAGAATCAGCGAGGTGTACCCTAACGAACTTAACGTCACAACGCCCCACAGCGTTGCCGATTGCGAGGACCGCATAGCGACCTCCGAACTCGTAACTAAATCTCTAGGGAGGCGTCGTATTGGACTTGGACGATGCCGACGAACTCTTATCGCCCTTGTCTCCCTTGAATGCCCCTACAATCTTACCGAAGAAGCCTTTCTTTTTCCTGGACTCCTGTTCACTTTGGACACCGCTGGCGGCCCGGGTGTTCCCGTTCGTTGTTGGGGGCGGGGCTGCCGCTTCCGAGTTTCCGCCAAAGATGCGGGAGAAGAAGCTTCTGTTTGCACTCGCCTGATCGCAGGTGTCGTGTGGTTCCGTGCCGGCCACGAAGGCAATAGTGTAGGTGTCGGGGCAGGACGGCGAGGCCAGCCGGTTCGTGACTTTATCGAGCTCGACGTCAACCACACCTTCAGGCTGAGTGAAAGCACGCACATCTTGATATTGCGGCAGGGTGACGGCCTTCTTCATGAATTCAGCCCAGATGGGGGCGGCCGTCTGCGCACCGCTCAGGTGCAGATCGCTATAGTCGTCATATCCCACCCAAACAATGCAGAGCAGATTGCTGGTGTAGCCGGCAAACCATCCATCATGCGAGGTGCCGGTCTTGCCAGCACCTGGGGAACGGAAACCAAGGTTGCGTACGCCCGCCGCAGTACCGTAGCTGAGGTTCATCACGCCTTCCAGCATTTTGGTCATGACAAAGGCGACGCGCGGATCGAGAACTTCCTTTCGGTCGGTCGAGAAATTCATGACCACGTCGCCCTGCGCGTTGCGAACTGAGTTCACCAGCACGGGTGACAACCGAATGCCGCCGTTGGCAAAGCTTGTGTAGGCAGCCGTCATATCGACCGGAGTTGCGTCGTAGGCGCCCAAGGCCATGGCTGGAGTTGCCTTCACGGAGGCGATTCCGGCCGCTTTCGCCAACGCAGCCACCTTGTCATAGCCGACCTCCTCGGCGACCTTTACCGTAGCATTGTTCAGCGAACGCGCCAGTGCATAGCTGAGCGTGACGTCGCCGTAATACTCCTCTTTGTAATTGCGCGGCTCATAAATCTGGTCGCCATACGTGAACGTGGATGCTTGGTCCGTTACGATCGAAGCCGGAGTGAGCACGGACGTCGAACCGTCGATCGCGGTGTTCACCGCGGCTGCATAAACGAAAGGTTTGAAAATAGAACCAGTCGGACGTTTCGCCAGAGCATGGTTCAACTGGCTGTTGCCGTAGTTGCGGCCGCCGACTAGCGCTTTGATGGCTCCTGTATGCGGGTCCATCGCGACCAATGCCACCTGGGCCTGCGGGCCCGGCGCAACCGTCGTCTCTGTCTTCCCATTGGCTCGAGTGCGCCGCGTGCGCATTCGGGTGACCTGATCGTCGACGATCTTCATCCCGGTTTCGACCGCCGCGGCCGCAGCGCGCTGCAACTCCGGATCGAGGGTGGTATAGATGCGGAACTGCTGCTCGTTCACCTCATGCTCGTTAAGCCTGCTGAGGACGGTATCCCGTACCATATCGACGAAATAAGGGGCGTCGCTCGCTTCCACGTTCGGAGGCGCGAGCTTCATGGGCGAGGCTTTGGCCTTATCCGCCTGAGCGCGAGTGATGGCTCCATTTTCAACCATTGCCTCAAGGACGGTGTTGCGGCGCTCCTGCGCACGTTCGGGATGGCGATACGGCGAAAGGTAGCTGGGCGCCTGAATCAGTCCAGCTAACAGCGCCGCTTCGGGCAAAGTAATGTCTTTCAAGTCTTTGTTGAAATAGGAGTGCGCGCCTTCGGCAAAGCCGGAAATGGTAAACGAGCCTCGCTGGCCGAGATCGACCCGATTGGCATAAAACTCGAAAATCTGCTGTTTGGAGAATTTTTGTTCCAGCTCGACGGCGATCAACATCTCGACCATCTTGCGCTTAAACGTTTTTTCCGGACTCAAGAAAAACGCGCGAGAGAGTTGCATAGTGATGGTCGAACCGCCCTGCTGGTGACGCTGGTGGGTAACGTCAACCCAGGCAGCTTCGGCCAAACGCATGAAGTTAACGCCATTGTGCTGGAAGAAGCGCCGGTCCTCGATGGAGGTAACGGCCTCGACCATCACCTTGGGAATGTCGGCATACTTGACCAGTTCGCGTTTCGAGCGCTGCTCGGCGTCAAACAAAGAAGTCACGGGCTGGGGTTCGAGTTCATAGGCTTCCAGATCGCCGGCGGAACGGCTCGTAATGGCGGAAACGACTCCGCCTGCCACCGTGATGGTCGCGGGTTCGGGAGAATGGTAGGACTCGGGGCCGGGCAGAACTTCGATTGTGACGCCCCGCTGGCGATAGCTGCCGAGGCGGGATTCGCCCTCTTTTTCGCTGTAGCCGGCGCGTCGCAGTTCGGCCGCAATCTCGCTGAGGGTGGCCGGCGATCCCACGCGTAAGACCTTCGGGCTGGCGTAAATCTTTGCCGATGTGGCAAAAACAGGCCCGCGGAAACGCTGCTCGATGATGCGGTCGTACTTCACATACCAATACGTAAAGAAGCCGACAATTACCAGCGACAGGGACAAAAACGCCACGAGCGCATAGCGAATGACGGGGTCGTTCTTGGCTCCCCGGCGGTTTTTTGCGCCACCGCCGCGGCCTTGAAACCTCGGGATTTTGAGCCGGATTGCCACGAATGGTTATACCTTGCCGGGAGGCAATTTCAGCCGATTTGGCCAATCAAACCGCTGCCGGCAAGTTTTGGGTAACAGGTAGATTCTAAATCAGAATCTAGCCTGATCTCTTAGATGCGTTTCAAGTGAACCGCGCGAGGAAACGGGCCGGGCAGCCGGCAGCGCCGGAAACCTGGAAAATCCGGTACTGGTGCAGTTTGATTCCGGAGTTGACGGCCATATCTTTGGCGTCATCCCGTCTATAACCACGACGGCTCTGTCAACTGTTTTTTGGCAACACGAAGGCGCGGTCGCGGCAAGAAAGTTTTTGCCGTTCTTTTTTCCCTTAGTAGAGGGTTTTGATTTTGCTCTTGCCTTTGCTCTTGCCTTTGCATGTCTAAGTCCAGGCCGCTCGTCTTTGCCTCGAATCATTCGGTGGGTACCGAACTCTGGCCCCACTCCCCATCTATTCGGTCTTGGCGACCATGATTGCTCGTGCAAACTCTCCGCCTGGTCGTCCTGCCCTCAGGGCTGGATCCGCGGAGAGGCAGGGCGCTCACTCAAAGCCTCGGTCTTGCCGACCCCAGGATGACTCGAGCTACCCCGCATACGAACCAGTTCTGCATGCGTCTTCTGCGTCTTCAGCATCCAGAACATACGCACCGCCAGCTTGCGTGCCACCATCACTTTGGCCACCGCCCGGTGTTTCTTGGCGGCCAAACGACGGTACTGGCGGCCTAAGTCCTCATCGCCACGAACTGCGGTTTGCGCTCCCTGAATCAGCAACAGACGCATAAAACTGCTGCCCTGTTTGCTGATCCCGCCCAGTCGCCGCCGCTCCCCACTGGAATCTTCCGCCGGATTCAATCCCAGATAGCTCACCAGTTCGCGGCTGCGATGGAAGCGTTCGATCGAACCAATGGTCAGCACAAATGCCAGACTGATCACCGGCCCGATTCCAGGATGCGTCATCAGCAAGCGCGCATCGGCTCGTGCCTCTGCCGCCTGTTGCACCTCCCGCTCCAGACTGGCGCAATCGCGCTCCAGCAGATCCAGCCAGCGCAGCAGATCGTCCCGCCGCCGCGCCCTCCAGGGCTCCAGCTCCAGATGTTCCAGCAGTTCGCGTCCCGCCTTGGTCCACAACTGCCGCTTCTTCTGCTGCCCCTGGTTCATGGCAATGTGCTGCAACTGGTTCTTCACCTGGGTCCGCATCCGCACCAGTTTGTGCCGGTGCATCAGCAACTGCCGCTGGTCGCGCTCGGCCAGCGTCGGCACCCACTTCAGGTCAGGAAAATTATTTTCCTCCAGCAGCCGCGCGATCAGCTCCGCATCCCGCCGGTCGTGCTTCTGTTTGCGCGTCTCCCGGGCCCGAATCTTCGCTGCATCCCCCAGCCGCAACCGGTGCCCATACTCCGCCAGCCGCCGCTCGAACCACAACATATTGCCGCTGCTCTCCACCCCCACCACCGCGCCCGCCGGCAAGGTACCGTAAAACTCTTCCACTCCCCTGCCCGTGTGCCCGATCCAGCGATCCGCGAATACTTCACCGCTGTCCGTGTCCATGCCAAAAACCTGCTGCCCGCTCGGATGATAATCACAACCTATAATCAACATGATCGGCTCCTTTCGCTCCGAGCGCCTGGCCTTAGATAACCCAAGTATCGGGCCTGAGGAGCCGTCGTGGTTATGCAATCAAAGCCCCGCGCTTTCTCCGGCGGGGCGAGGGATCTGGCGTGCATCACTATCAGGCTTGGCCAAACTGCGCCACCACCGAAAATCCGGAGTGTTTGGAGGTGCCTAGAAAACACCCTTGTTCTGGCTGGAGGGATGAAAGTCGAGGGTGGTTGTGTAGCCCGGCAGTTCGAGCGGCACACTGTACTCCACCTCGATGGTCATAGTGCCATTGCCGAAGCCACCCAGGTGGGTGACGTGGACCTGCTTGGGCGTGAGCGCGATGTCGTAATCGCGCGCGTGCCGAATCACCATGTCACGGATATCCTGTTCGGAGCGCGTACTATAGGTTCCTTGCAGGGCATCGTTCTTGATCGCATCCTCCAACTCATAGTTGGAGAAAAATGGAGGGACGACTTTAAAGCCAAGAAAAGCCGTGCCCACGATCAGGCCGATTCCGAATAAGAGACGTAATGTTGGCATAAGCCAGCCCGCTTTCGCCGAGTGCGCTTGCCGTTGTTGCGCGCGCGACTGCGTGCGAGCTAAATCGGGCCAGCGGTTAATTGCGTACCTCACGCACCAACCCGCGCAAATGCTCGGCGATATCTGAAATTTTAGTGTCGGTCCTTTCCAGAGTCGAGCGGCGAACCATCTCTACGATGCCTTCGGTAACCTTTTTCCCGACGTTGACACGAAAGGGTATGCCCACTAGGTCAGCGTCTTTGAACTTCACCCCTGGCCTTTCGTCCCTGTCGTCTAGTAACACGTCCAGTCCAGCCTGTTCCAGTTGGCGGGCGATTTCCTCTGCCGTCGTTCGAATCGTCTCGTCGCCGATGTTGGTTGCCACCACGACCACATCAAAGGGAGCGATCGCGGGCGCTAGCCAGAATCCATTGGCGTCGTTTGATTGCTCGATCGCCGCTGTCAAAATTCGCTCAATGCCAATCCCATAACACCCCATAATCGGCTCGACTTCCCTGCCATTCTTGTCGAGCACGGTCGAGCCCATGGAATGCGTGTACTTTTGGCCTAACTTAAAAATGTGCCCGATTTCGACAGCGGTATCGATGCGCAGCGTGGCGCCGCAATTCGGGCAGCCTTCACCCGCATTCACGCTCCGAACGTCGTCGGCGATTGTCCATTGAAAATATTGCCCGGGAGTAACGTTCTTCAAGTGGTAGTCGAGTTTGTTCGCGCCACAAATCATATTGACCCGGCCCACCAAGCCCTGATCTAGCACAACCGCAGCCGAGCGCTCACCTTTATCATCTTTAGGCAACTTCTTTGTGTCCCATTCGCCCAGCAGTTCTTTCGGGCGCACCACCAATCCAATGGGCCCGATAAAGCCTGCCGGTCCCTGAAAATATTTTTCAATTTCCTCAGCCTGCATGGGCCGGACATTGGCCGCTTTCACCAGCGTGAGCAGTTTGGTTTCGTTTACCGTGTGATCGCCGCGCAGAAACACGATGACGGGCTGCTCGATCGTCTTTCCATCCGCGCCAGGGTTCTGCGCCATGTAGGCAACCGCCTTAATGTCCTGCAGCGCGGAAATTCCCAGAAACTCCGCCACATCGGCAATTGCGCCCTTACCTGGCGTGTGAATGAGCAGCGGCTTACCGTCGCCTTCCGGCGCAAGGTCATCGACTGGCGCCAGCTTCGATGTGGCTTTTTCGATATTGGCCGCATAGCCACAGGTTTCGCAGCTCACGACTAAATCCTCGCCTGCCGGCGTGCGCACCATGAACTCCTGCGATTGCGATCCGCCCATCGCCCCCGAGTGCGCGTCGATGACGACATATTCCAGTCCGCAACGGTCGAAGATCCGGCAATACGCGTGGTAATGCTTCTGATAGCTAGCGTCGAGCCCGGCTTCATCCAGATCGAACGAATACGAATCCTTCATGGTGAACTGGCGCACACGCAGCAGGCCGGACTTGGGGCGCGGCTCATCGCGAAACTTGGTTTGAATCTGGTACCAGATCTGCGGCAGCTGCTTGTAACTGCGCAGTTCCTTGCGCGCGATATCGGTCATGATCTCTTCGTGTGTCATCCCCAAGCACAAGTCGGCGCCCTTGCGGTCTTTTAGGCGGAACATGTTTTCGCCCATCACAGACCAGCGGCCACTCGCCTCCCAAACCTCGCGCGGATTGAGTGCCGGCAGAAAAAATTCCTGGCCGATCTTGTCCATCTCCTCGCGAACGATGTTCATTATCTTCTGGGTTGACCGGTTGCCCAGGAACAAGAATGAGTAGATGCCCGCGCCGAGTTGGCGAATGTAACCTGCCCGAACAAGCAGCTTGTGGCTCGCGACCTCGGCATCCGCCGGGGCTTCGCGCAAAGTAGGAATAAAAAGTTGAGACCACCGATGCATAGTTAAATTGTCCTGATCGTGAAAGAATCTTCGATTGTAAATGATCGAGGCGAGGTCAATGTGTCCGCCGACTTCCTGTGTGTAGTCTCGCGGGTGACAACTAAATTACGGGGTTGCGGTGCCTTCGACGCATCACACTTGTTGGATTTTGGCGAGTTCATGCCAAGGAAAACTTAGGGAGCACTTAATGAATAGGGCCGTGCTATCCATCGCTGCCTTGCTGTTGGCGATCTCAGTTTGCCACGCCCAAGACCTGCCCACATTCGACGTTGCGGTCGACTACTCCCATCTCGAGGTGCTGAAGGGATACAACATCAACATGAACGGCGCCAGCGCCTCGGCGGACTACAATTTCTACCGATGGCTCGCGATCGCCGCCGATTTTGGCGTTTATCACGGCTACCCTTCGGAAAGTTTGACGGGCGAGACCTTCACGGCTGGACCGCGTTTTACCTACCGCCGGTTCTCGAGGCTGCAGCCCTTCGCCGAGGGTTTGTTTGGAGGCTCACACTTTAACTTGGATTCCGGCGGCGTCACCGGAGGCGGCGCTGAACCGGCCCTTGCCGCAGGAGCCGGCCTCGACATTCTGCTCGGCCAACAAAAGAGATTTGGCCTGCGATTACAGCGTGACTATTTCTGGATTCATTCGGGAGGGGAATTCACGGTCAACGACCGTCTTTCGGCCGGGATCGTCTTTCGGATCGGTCAAAAGTGAGATAGCCTCCGCCAAGCTCTTCATTCAGCTAGCCGGTTCAGAATTTCCTTCCCCAACTTCTGCGTCTCGCCAAAGAACTTCTGATATTCAACGAAGATCCGGTTCAGCTCAAGCGCCTCGTTCGCGCTCAGCTTCTTCCGCAGAATCATGTCCCGGACATGGACCGGATTCGGCAGCGTCGCCTCTTCAGTCAGTTCTTCGAGCGCAGTGGAGGGATTGTAGTGGTACATGCTCTCATTTTACGCCCTGAAGCTTGCCCTGCCTCGACGCAATAAGAGGCCGAATTTCGCCGGCCGGCGCGATCCTTGCCGGCGGAGAACTCTTATAGACTTCATGAGGATACGCCCCAAGTGGCTGATTTCACGCAGGATGGCTGAAATCAGCCACTCCTTTTCGCGAAACTTTTTCCTCCCATCTTTGTTAGAGAGAGTAGGCGCTTCAGAGAAAGCTGAAGGACCTCAAAGCCGGCATACGAGGCTGGCAGAAACGAAGGAGGTTCGTATGAAATCGCTGAGATATTTGACGCTGTTTGGTTTGCTGATGCTGCTTCCAGCCGCTTACGCTGCGGCGCAGGTTAGCGTGGGGATCGGCGTTGGCCCCGTTGGCGTCGCCATTGGCCCAGCACCGGTATGTGATTATGGCTACTACGACTACTACCCGTATGCGTGTGCGCCGTACGGTTATTACGGTCCCGAGTGGTTTTCCGGTGGAGTCTTCATCGGAGCCGGCCCCTGGTATCGCGGAGGCTGGGGTCACGGTGGGGGATGGGGACGTGGCTACTATGGGGGCGGATGGGGACATGGCTATGCCGGCCGGGGATATGAAGGGCGCGGCTTCGGCGGACATGGAGTTGCTGGAGGCGGACGTGGATTTGCCGGAGGCGGACATACAGTCGCCCGCGGCGGCGGCTTCCGCGCGGGAGCCGGTCACGGCGGAGGCTCCCGCGGTGGCGGTGGCTCCCATGGTGGCGGCGGCCACGGACGCTAATGAATTCTCCAGTCGGTAGAATGAAAAAGGCTGACAGCGCAAGCTGTCAGCCTTTTCTCTCAACCAGGTATTGTCTTACGTCGTCAGGACACGCCGTGAGTGGCTATGCGCTCTTGCGGACGTTTTCATTCATGTCCTTGTCCTGCTGCTGATTGTCTTTCTGCGGATTGTGCTGCTGCTGTTGTTGCTGCTGGTTGTGCTGTTGCTGTCCCTTGTTGCCCTGCTGTTCCTGGTCGGTTTGCGGAGGACGGCGCTGGCCCTGTTCTCCGTATTTTTCGCTGCTCTGAGTGCTTTCCTTTGAATGATCTTGCATGGTCTTGTTATTCCTTTCTGCCTGAATTTTGGGATCATCGCCTCCGGGCATCTAAACCGGAACATCTTGTGCATAACGACTGCTTTTAACGAGTTCATATCGAATCGGCATTGAGATGGGACTTTAACCAGTGAAGATGTCCTCGTAGGTATTCCAATGCAGTAAGCAGGTTGGCGCGCTCGATAGAAACAAGTAGAGTGGCGAATTAACGATTGTAGCGACGACGTCGCTGCGTCCTGCGAGACGGCTATCGATCAAACGCCGCGCTGGCCGTACTGGCAGGGGCCGCTTGCGCTCGCTGCTAAGCTCCGGCATAATAATGGTTTGTCTTAACCCTGCCGGAGCTGTCGGAAATGCCGGGGTCGCTTTGCAAGAGCTTTGCGATGCCGGGTTCCTCTGGAATACCGAGCTGATCCGGAACAAATAAAGGAAACGAAACGAGTGTTAATGATTCGATTGGCGCGCGTAGGTGCGCGCAAACAGCCGTATTATCGTGTGGTCGTGATCGAGAAGGAGCGGGCGCGCAACGGGCGTCCGGTGGAAGTGGTGGGAACGTATAATCCGCGAACTTCTCCGGCCGCGACATTTGACCTGAAGCGGGAACGCATCAGTTATTGGACGTCGAAGGGCGCACAATGCTCGGAGCGCGTCACGAAACTGCTCGCGCTGCCTATTCCGGCGGCGAAAGCCGCAGAGGGTTCCGCAGCGGTATCCGCTGCAACGCCAGCAGGCGAACCGCCAGCCGCAGCCCCGGTCGCCTAGCGCGGACCTTGCGCCGGCGACCCACGATCGTGTGTGATCCGGAACTTCGACGCCCGTCCGTGCCTTGTGGCTGAGACGCCCGGACTTCGGTCGTCGGGTACGGTTACAATTCGGCTCCACTTTTTTACTGCGCTCAGTGTGGATTGAGAATCCACGGGAGATCGGATGACTGAACTAATGATGATTGAACAGCCCGCCAATGCGGTCGCCTTGATCGAGCATATCGCCAAGCAATTGGTTGAGGCGAAGGACGCGGTTTTTGTCGAAGAATACGAAGATGGCGACGAGACCGTAATCGAACTCGAAGTGGCGGAGAACGATATGGGCAGGATCATCGGGCGCTCGGGACGAATCGCGCGGGCGCTGCGCGCGGTGCTGAATGCCATGGGCACAAAGAACGATAAGCGCTACGCGCTGGAGATTTTGGAATAGCGGCAAAGCTTCCATCCGGAGACGCTAGCGGCGAATGGATTACGCTGGCGCGAGTAGTGAAGACGCAGGGACGGCGCGGAGAAGTCGCAACAGAAGTCTACGGCGACGTTCCGGACCGGTTTCAGCGTGGCATGCAGTTGTCGGCGCTCGCGAAGAACGGCGAGCGGCGCGAATTGACGATAGAAGATTTGTGGCCGCACAAGAACTTCCTCGTGCTGAAGTTTGCGGCCGTGGAAACGATTTCTGACGCGGACACGCTGAAGGGTGCGGAGTTGCAAGTGCCCAGGGCCGAACGGGCAGAACTTGAGCCCGGCTGGACGTACTTGAGCGATCTGATCGGCTGTACGGTTTTTGATCGCGATCGCGACATCGGAATAATTGCCGATGTCGCCTTCGGAGCCGGAGAAGCGCCACTGTTGGTTGTTCGGGGAACGGGCGAAGCGGAACAGAGCACGAAGCTTCCTTACGAAATTCCGTTTGCAGAAGCGTATATCGAAAAGATTGACCTCGCGCATAAGGAAGTGCGCATGCGACTGCCGGAGGGACTGCTGGACGTAAATGCCCCGGTGAAGAAGGAAAAGCAGGAAAGAAGCGTTTAGCGGCTGGGGTTGGAGCGTTAAGCGTTAGCGGTCTCGCAAAACCGTTTGGGTGAGCAACTGGCTAACGACAAACGACAAAAGACCGCCGACGGTTTCCAAATGAAGATCGACATCGTTACGATCTTTCCCGACTTCTTTCGTGGACCATTGGATTACGGCATCATCCGGCGGGCGCGCGAAACTGGGTTGGTTGAAATCAGCATCCACGACTTGCGGGAGTTTGCGAAAGACAAGCACCGCACTGTGGATGACCGGCCTTTTGGTGGCGGCGAAGGCATGGTGCTGAAGCCGGAGCCGATTTTTGAGTGTGTAGAATCATTGCCTGGGCTTGGGCCGCGCGAAGCGCGCATGAGCGGCGCAGTGAAGCAGTCGGTCATCGTGCTCTCCGCGCAAGGGCGTCGTCTGGATCAGTCACTGGTCGCGGAACTTGCCGCACGGGAAAGACTGGTGCTGATCTGCGGTCGTTATGAAGGCGTCGACGAGCGCATCAGCGAGCATCTGGCGGACCGGGAAGTTTCGGTCGGCGACTACGTGTTGAGCGGGGGCGAACTGGGAGCGGCGGTGATCGCGGATACGGTTACACGGCTGATTCCCGGAGCAGTGGGGAATGAGGCCTCGACGCGGCAGGAATCATTTACGGCGACGGTAGCCGCGGCTCCGGAACATGTTGGCGACAACGGCCGTTCGGTACCAAGTTCAACGTGCGTTTCAGGCGGGTTGCTGGATTATCCGCATTACACTCGGCCTGCAGAGTTTCGAGGAATGGCGGTTCCTGACGTGCTTATGAACGGGAACCACGAGGAGATTCGCCGCTGGCGGCGTAAAACGGCGCTCATGAAGACGCTGCGAAACCGTCCCGATTTGCTGGAGGGAGCGGCCTTGAGCGAGGAAGACCAGGAGTTGTTGGACGAAATCAGGAATTAGATCTCAGTTCCAAGTTCGCGGTTCTCAGAAAATGAAGCCGGGAATTGACGGAACAAACAGAGAAAGAAGGAAAGAGTTATGCGCAATCTAATTATCGAAAAACTGCTGGCGAAGACGCGGCACACGGACGCTCCGAAGTTTGTGCCGGGCGATACAATCCGGGTACAGGTCAAGATCCGCGAAGGCGAAAAAGAGCGGCTGCAGGCATTTGAAGGCGTGGTGATCGCGCGTAGCCGAGGCGCGCAGCCAAGCTTTACCGTGCGGAAAATCAGCTTCGGCCAAGGCGTCGAGCGTATCTTCCCGCTGGATTCGAAGGTGATCGACAAGATTGAAGTGCTGCGTTCCGGACGGGTACGGCGCGCCAAGCTTTACTACCTGCGCGGACTGAAGGGTAAGGCGGCACGCTTGCGGGAAGTGGAACGCGAAAAAGAAGTTCAGTAGTTCAGACCGGCAACGCTCAGTTTGGTCAGACCGGCAGCCCGCGCGGCGGCCGGTCTTTGATCGTCTCAATCTGGCTCGTCCCAATCGGGCTCGTATTAATCTCCGAATCATCGCAATCTCTCACCCTTGTACTCTCCGCTTGTTTCTCCCACCAGAGTCGGCGAAGATGCTGATAGCATCTGTGCCCAAGACCAAAAAAAAGATCGAAAGAAAACCGAACCGGGTTTCAAAGATTGCCTATGCCGAGGGCATCTCGTTCTCGGCGGCAAAGCTGCGCCTGCTGAAGACGCTGCGCTGCACTCTGCGCTATGAAAAACGGGCCTGGATCGCGGGCGCAAAACTCATCGCTGGCGTGGATGAAGTCGGCCGCGGCTCGTTGTTCGGACCCGTCGTAGCCGCCGCAGTGATTCTCGATCCCGCATACCGGATTCGCGGCCTTCGCGATTCGAAGTTGTTGCCTGCGGAGCGCCGGGAGGAGTTGGCCGCGCGCATTCGCGAGCATGCAATTGCGTATGCGATTGCCGCGGTGGATGCGGCGCGCATCGATCAGATCAATATTTATCAGGCCTCACGGGTTGCCATGGTGCACGCGGTCCGGCAACTCACAAACATTCCAGACTATCTGCTGGTCGACGCAGTCAAACTCGATAGCGAACTTCCGCAAGAGGCGATCATCCATGGGGACGCGCTTTCGGTTTCGATCGCAGCGGCATCCATCATTGCCAAGGTCGAGCGCGATCGCATGATTGCCGCCTGGGACCCAGCATTTCCAATGTATGGGTTAGCGTCGAACAAGGGCTATAGCACGCCGCGCCATCTGGCGGCGTTGCGTGAGCATGGACCGTCGCCGCTGCACCGGCTGTCATTCGCCCCGGTTTGGAGCGCACCGGTGCCGCAAGAAGCATTCGCGTTTATGGATACGGAATGCGCAGACGGGATCGTGCCGGGAGAAGATGAGATGATGATGGAAAATGGCGAAGTCGCAATCTAAAAAGGCTTCCCTTCGGACGTTCAGCACCTGACCCCCACCCTGCTATCATCCCCAAGTGGTGCGCGGACACTTCATCACATTTGAAGGCCTTGACGGCAGCGGCAAAAGCACGCAGATCGAGAAACTCGCACGGGCCCTGCGGGCGCGGGGCCTTGCAGTAACTGTGACCCGTGAACCCGGAGGCACAGCGACTGGCGAGCGAATTCGCGACGTACTGCTGCATTCAACCACGTCCGGCCTCTCACCATTTGCAGAGATGGCTTTGATGTTCGCTTCTCGAGCCCAACACATCCACGAGGTGATTCTTCCCGCACTGGCGGCGGGGCGAGTAGTTCTGTGCGACCGGTTTACCGATTCAACGCTGGCCTATCAAGGCGCAGGACGCAAGCTGGGCACAAAACCGGTGCAGGCGCTGCACGAAATTTTGTGCGGAGGCCTGCAGCCGGATTTGACGATCCTGCTCGACAATGACGTAGTGGTCAGCATCGACCGGGCGCGGCGGCGAAATCGCAGGCAAAAGAGCACGCGTCCTGATAAAGACGAGAATCGTTTCGAACAGGAGAATCGCGCGTTTTTCGCCCGCGTGCGGCACGGATACCTAGCGCTCGCAGAGCGCGAGCCGCAAAGAGTGCACGTGGTGAATGCGCGAGGCACGCCACAACAAACACACGCGGCAATAATGGAGTTGGTGAAGAAGAAGTTGAAGTTTTGATGAAAAGCTGCGAACCACGAGCTTCGAGCTTGAACCTTACCGCATCACGGATATTGCTCGACACTCGCGGCTCGAATCTCGTAACTGCTTTCTATGCCATTTTCTGATTTCATCGGCAATACAGACACGGTGCAACGCCTGCAGCAGATGCTTGGTCGCGGACATTTTCCGCATGCGGTCATCCTTGCCGGCGCCCGCGGATCGGGAAAATACACTCTGGCACTGATGCTGGCGCGCGCCATGAATTGCCTTGAACGGCCCCGACTATCCGGCGAGCCAGAGGGTGGCTCGTTGTTTGACGCGCCGCCGCCTTCGGATGCGCCGGACTCGCTGAAAACCGCATCCGCATCCGCCGCATTGCCCGATTTCTGCGGGCATTGCTCCAACTGCACGCGGGTCGCGCTGGCCGCTGACCTGGACGCGCGTGTGGATGAAGCCGTCGAGGCGCGAGAGAACCTGCGCGAAACTGACAAGAAAGAAACGCGGATCTTTGTTCAAACGCACCCGGACGTTCTCGTCATCCCGCCCGATCCGCCGCAGATGATGATCAAGGTGGACCAGGTACGCCACGTTATCCAAAGCATTTACTATCGTCCGGCAGAGGCGCGGGAGAAGGTATACATCTTCACCAGTTCGGCCTTCATGAAAGAAGCGGCCAACTCGTTGCTGAAAGTGTTGGAGGAGCCACCCGAGTTCGCAACGATTTTTCTCTTGACGGAAAATGCCGGCGAACTGCTGCCAACGATCCGTTCGCGCTCCATGATATTCACACTAGGGGCGCTTGCCGCAACTGAGATCGAAAGTCAACTTGCCAAACGTCGCCCGGAGTGGGCGCCTCGCGAACGCACCCTGGTGGCCCGCCTGAGCGAAGGGGCGTTGGGGCGTGCCGTCTCATTCGATTTGCAGACATACGTTGCGGCACGCGCGCAAGCTTTGACGATGTTGAAATCAGCCATGGGCGCAGGAGACCACAGCGAACTATTCAAAGTAACGGAGAGCTTTCGTCCCGGAGCCGACGGGCGGGAGAAAATCGAAAGCCTGCTGCGCACACTTTATTTGCTGCTCGAGGACTTGATGTTCCTGGAAGCCGGAAGCGAGCAGATGGTTCGCAACACCGATATCCTGACGGAACTCAAGAAGTTGGCGGAATCTGCCGATTTTGCCTGGGTGGAGCGCGCCGCAGACGGACTGAGGGAAGTGGAGCGCGGTCTACGCCGGAACCTGCTGCGTTCTCTATCGCTGGACGCCTTCGCGACGGCTCTGGAACCGCGCCGCTGACCGGTTACAACGTCGATTACAAAGGTGCAAGTCGTGTGACACAAAACATTGTCAGACGGTGTGGGGTATGGTACCGTACCAGTTAAGTTTTCCCTCAGATTCCACAAACGTAGGCTCATGTTGAAGCAGACTATGCCGCCTTCGTGCGCCAGGTGGTGAGATATGAAAGAAACCCTAGAACCGGCAGCAGCCGAACAGAATATTGACCAGGATAGCTTCGCAAACAGGAAGCTGATTCGCCCTTCGCTAAACCGCACCGACCACGTCCACAACAACCATGGTCACAATCACGTGGCGAACCACTCTCCAAACCATAGCGCCGGGGAACGCCGTGAACGCTCGGGATCTGCCTCCAAGAAAGCCGCTCCCACCGAGCAGACGAACGCAGAGAATTTCTATTATCAGAAGCAGATGCAGGCGAAAACGCCGATGGTCATCGTGCTGCGCGATGGCGAAGAAGTACACGGAGTGATCGAGTGGTATGATAAGACCTGCCTCAAGTTGAATCGCACCGGCGCGCCCAATCTGATGATCTACAAGCCGGCGATCAAATATATGTTCAAAGAGGGCGAACGGCGGTAGGCTCCGGGCTCTAAGCTTTATTTCATTGGCTTTGTGATTTTATTCCAGGAACTCCCGCTAACACGAGATTCTTCTCCATCAGCGAATTTTCCCACCCCGCTTCGCCCGCGCAAGCATCCCCTGCAGGACGTTCCATTACCCGCCGAATACTTGTCGCTCTAATTCTTCTATATGTCACGGGAAGTCTCTTAGGAGGTGTTGGACTAGGCTGGTATGTCCTGCATCCAGCAAGCCCGCCCATTCGTGACTACGAAGAGCGCAATGCCAAAGCCTACGCACAGGAGCGTTCAATAGAATTTCGCGAGGTAGAACTCACAGCGCAAGACGGTGCCATTTTGCGCGCGTGGTATATGCGGCCGCAGGATGCGAATGGGGACGCCGTCCTGCTTCTGCATGGCGTCGTTGACAATCGGCTTGGAGTCTACCCGTTTGGCAAGTGGCTCGTAGAGCATCACTACACCGTGCTGATGCCTGACGCACGGCACCACGGCGCCAGCGGAGGATTGACCACATATGGAGTGCGAGAGGTCGATGATATCCATCGCTGGCTGAATTGGTTGGAGAATAAAGAACCGGCCCGCTACGTGTATGGTCTAGGCGAATCCATGGGAGGAATGGAATTGCTGGAATCTCTGCCGAGCGAACCTCGTTTGTGCGCGATAGTCGCCGAGTCGCCATCGGCAAGTTTTCGTGAGGAGGCTTATTTCCGCTTCGGACGTCCCTTTCACGCCGGGCCCTGGCTCGGCCGCACTTTTTTCCGTCCAACGCTGGACGTAGGAATTCTATTTGTTCGCCTTTGGTACGGCGTGAACTTGGATACCGTCGCCCCCGAACAAGCAGTCGTTGGCATGAGAACTCCGGTCCTGCTGATCCACGGGCTTAGCGATCGTAATGTTCCGCCATATAACTCAGACTTGATTCAGGCGAAAAATCCGAAGGCGATTACAGTATGGAAGGTTCCGGGTGCTGCTCACTGCGCAGCGAGCAAAGTTGCACCACAGGAATTTGAGAAGAGAATCTTGGACTGGTTCGCCCAGCACCCATCGCTCCAAATTAAGAGCGCCACGCTCAACTGATTGCTGATGGCTGAAAGCTGCTACAACTTCGGCAGCACAATCCCCTTCTGCGCCTGGTACTTCCCCTTCCGGTCCTTATAGCTGGTCTCGCAAACTTCATCCGATTGGAAGAAAAGAATCTGGCACAGGCCCTCGTTGGCATAGATCTTCGCCGGCAGCGGCGTGGTGTTGGAAATCTCCAGCGTGACGAAGCCTTCCCACTCGGGCTCAAAGGGCGTCACATTGACGATGATGCCGCAACGCGCATAGGTGGACTTGCCAACGCACACGGTCAGCACGTCACGCGGAATCTTGAAGTACTCGACCGACCGCGCCAACGCAAACGAATTGGGCGGGATGATGGCGACGTCGGCGTTGACCGTCACAAATGAGCGCTCGTCGAAATTCTTGGGGTCAACGATGGTGCTGTTAACGTTGGTAAAAATCTTGAACTCGTCGGAGACACGCAGGTCGTATCCGTAGCTGGAGACGCCGTAGGAAATCACGCCCTGGCTCACCTGCTTTTCGGAATACGGGTTAATCATGTCGTGCTCTTGCGCCATGCGGCGGATCCAGCGGTCGCTCTTGATGCTCATGTTGCTCCTTGGGATTTCGGGAAATTTGTAATTGGTAATTTGTGATTTGCAATTTGAAAACGATCACGAGGGCGTGGCGTTTTGAAATTACCAATTACAAATCACAAATTACAAATTCTGTTGGCTGGTGCAGTCATATTACGGGAATGATCCCCCCGTTGACAATTCGCCCTATCTCCCATAGCATCAATCACTTGAGAAAGCACAATCGTCCGGACGGGGGCTGCGTGTGATTAAGCTCGACATCATCAACGAAGTGGTAAACCGCACGGGGATCACGAAGACGAAAGCCGAGTTGGCCGTTGAAACCGTGTTTGAGAGCATGAAGAAGGCGCTGGCGACCGGCGACCGCATCGAATTGCGCGGATTTGGCGTGTTCAACGTGCGCCCGCGGAAAACCGGCATCGGACGCAACCCGCGCACCGGAGCCGAGGTTTCGATTCCTCCGGGAAAAGCCGTCCGCTTCAAGCCCGGAAAAGAATTGCAGTCGATCGACTGAGGTTCTTGCGACGTTCCACGCCGTCCGCTACTGCAATTGCCGATTTCAGAGGTCAGATTGCAGAGGTTTGAGCCCTAGTGCCGTTAACCTCTAAAATCTGACCTTTGACCTCTGACCTAGTTTTTCTCATGCCTGATGCCACGCCGAGTTTTGCCGCGATTGAAAGCGGGCCGCCGCAGGGAGTGTGGATGATCCCCCATCCGCGGCAGCGCTGGTGGCTCTATATATTATTTTTTCTCCTGACACTATTCAGCACAACTGTGGTCGGCGCGCGGATGGAGTTCAACTATCTGCATCGGCAGCCCGTGATTGCCATCAACGACGATGCGATTGCATTGTTTCCTGTCTCCTGGGCGCTCCATAATCCAAGGAACCTATTGCTCGGACTTCCCTTCTCGCTGGCCTTGATGTTCATTCTGTTCGCGCATGAGATGGGACATTACCTTTATTGCCGTCACTACCGCGTGTACGCGACGCCGCCGTTTTTTGTCCCGTTTCCCAGCCTGATTGGCACGCTTGGGGCTTTCATCCGCATCAAGAGTCCGATCCCATCGCGAGCGGCTCTGTTTGACATTGGAATTGCCGGGCCGATTGCAGGATTCATTCCCGCATGCATTGCGCTATTTCTCGGACTGTCGTGGTCGCACCCCATTACCGGCCCACCGGTTTCGCAGTTTGAACTCGGATTCCCCCTGGCGTTTCACATTGCGGCGCGAATACTCCATATCGGCGTTCCGTTGACGCGCCTGTCCTTGCACCCGCTGGCAGCCGCCGCGTGGGTTGGGTTGTTTGCCACCGCTCTTAATCTGCTGCCCGGAGGCCAACTGGACGGCGGCCACATTCTGCACTCTCTCTCTCCAGGCCTGCATCGCGTGATCACGCTCTTGACCGTGTTCGCGCTGGTTCCGTTTGGCAAATACGAATGGATGGGCTGGTTCCTCTGGGCTATCCTGCTCGCCATTACAGGTAGACATCCCTGGATTGCGCGATATCCCGGACTCGGTCGACGTCGCCTCGCCGTTGCCGCATTTGGATTACTGATGTTTATTATGAGTTTCACACCGGCACCGTTTGCGCATAGTTCGGGCAAAGATGCATGGCCTGATTTGCGAGATGGCGCGCGCGATACGGTCCGCCATCTGCGCGCCGATCTCCGCCACCTACGTCACAAATGATCTGGGATTACGAGCAGCTATCGGGACCGTTGGGAGTATCGTATTCGAACTGGGATTCGTCGTCCTTTCGCACGCCGTCAGTCGTCAGCTTTCAGTCGTCAGCCATCAGTCGTCAGTCTTCAGCTAAGAGCAAATGCCTCCGGTAAGGCCATGCGGCGCTTGCAGAGCGAATCGTGCACTTAGAAAACATTACTAAGTTGTCCGCTACCCCGTTACGGTGTTTCAAGCATCCCCCTCAAGGCAACATGTGCGTCAAAACTGTTTGTTACTAAGTTTTCCGCTCAACCCCTTCACTCACGCCTCTTCGGCTCGAGCCCTCGCCATCATCGGCCTCCTCATTCACCCCAAGTCTAGGGAACTGCCCTTCTGCCTTCTCCAGTTGTCCTTCCGCATCGCCGAGTCATCCTGCTCCTCCGACTCCCCCTGTTCTTCCCTTCCTCCACCTCGGCATCCTCCGCCTCCGTCGGCTCCGGCATCGCCGCCCGCTCTTTTTCCTCTCGCTCTTTCTGGGCGCGCTGCGCACATAACCGTCGTAGTGTACGCAGCAGCGGGTCCATCCTGCCAAATTCGAGATATCCCTCAAATTCCTCGTTCGTAATATGGCCTTTCTCGAAAAAGTCGGCTCTCATCGCGGTTCTTTGTTTGGAGCTGAGGCAGTAAAAGAGGTCGTCCGCCGAGGGTTTGTACCCCTTGGGCCATTTGGCGATGTCAATTCCCTCCAAATCTTCTGCCTCTTCCTTACTCAGGTCCGGGTCGTGTCCGCTCCCTGCCGCCGACCATGGAGTCCTACCCATCGGCGTCTCGCCCACCTTCTCGGGCTCCCGCACCATTTGCGTTGGACCCGGCTTCTCCGCCTGCATCTGCTTCAAGTTGCCCGACGCGATTTGCAGCGCATACAACATCAGTCCCGCGTCTTTGCGGTCAATCCGGTGCTGCAGCATCAACTGCACATGCTGCAGCATCGTCTGGATCGCATGCGCATCCTCCAGCGGAGGTAACATCATCACGTGGTCGCAATAAGTCTCTCCATCCAGATAAATCTCCGCCGGGACCGTCCGGTTCTCCTGATGGTAGTAACAGAACTCTTTGTCCTTCAGGGACGGCGAACCGCACTGGGCCCCGCTCGTCTTAATGTGCGTACAACGTCGTATTTCTACGGGATACCTCACCATAAGTCTCACTACTCCCTAACTCACAAGATCGATCATGACCAACCAGAACTACGGCTGGGTGCCCCATTCAAGCCTGGTTTTGGCTTGAGTCGGAACCCCCTTACCTCACCCACGCTTATCAAGGAATTTTTTGCGGCCGCACCCCACATTCCGTGCCTCGGCCCCACCCTACTGACCACCGTCGAATACCCAAACAAAAACGCGGCCCGCTGGCCGCGTTCATTGTTTCTTGTCCCTATATATTTGTTATTTCAAATTCAGCACGGTTATCCGCCACTTTTGCGGACAATATATTTCCACTCGTTCGAGCAACTTAGAAGAAAAAGCGCTCCTTTGCCCTCTTGACAACTTTCTCCCGCTAACACCATGTCACTAACTCGCACATTCCATAATACTTTAAGAGCAATTTCATTTGTCCTCAAAGACTTAGCACGACAACGCCTCCTAAGTCTTTGAATCTAAAAGACCACGATCACAGGGGTCCTTGTGTTTTGCGGACCTCACCATACCGCAAAAGCAACTTAGCTCAAGGCTAATTCAGCTTGCCGATGACTTTTTCTGCGGCGGCAAGAATGTCTCCGCTCTTGGCGATGCGCGTCAGCGTGTTGATGTCGCCGTACAAAGGACGGTCTTCTTCTAACGTCTTTACATGCTGGCGAATGACTTCATAGGCAGCTTGTGTCGCCGCGGAAGGCTTGCTGGGAGCGCGGAAGTCGAAAGCCTGCGCAGCGGCCATCAACTCGATGGCGACGACTGCCCATGCGTTCTCGATGATCTGGCGCGTTTTGATCGCGGTCGTCATTCCCATGGAAACAAAGTCTTCCTGATCGGCAGCCGCAGGAATCGAACCAGTCGCCGCAGGATGACTGAGCACCCGATTCTCGCAGACGAGCGCTCCAGCGGTGTATTGCGTGAGCATCAGGCCGGAAAACATGCCTGCTCCTTTGGTGAGAAACGCAGGCAGTCCGACGGAGAGATGAGGATTCATCAGCCGATTGAGTCGGCGCTCGGACAAAGCTGCAACGGTCGTGACCGACATGCCGACTAACTCCAGCGCAAAGGCCATTGGAGTTCCCTGAAAGTTGGCTCCAGTGAGAACGAGATCTTCATCGGGGAAAAAGACGGGATTATCGGCCGCGTGATTGAGTTCGATTTCGAGCATGTGACGCGACCATTTGAATGCATCTTTCGCGGCTCCAGCGACCTGTGGGCTGGAGCGAAGCGAATAGGCATCCTGCACTTTTTTGCCGGGACGTTCGAGGAGTTCGGAACCTGTGGTGAGGCGGCGAACGTTTTCGGCGCAGGCTTGCGCTCCGGGATAACCGCGAACATCGTGAATGCGGTGATCGTAGGCCTTCATGTTGGCGTTGAGCGCTTCGAGGGTCATGGCGAGCGCGACTTCCTGCGTCTTCAGCCAGCGATCGGCGTCGGCGAGTTCGAGGCAGCCCATTCCAGTCATGAGATCGGAACCGTTGATGGTCGCGAGTCCGTCACGCTCGCGGAACACGATGGGATTGAGGCCCGCTTCGGCGAGGCCTCGTTTGGCGGGCAAACGCTTGCCCTGGTAGAAGACTTCGCCTTCGCCCATGAGCGTGATGGCCATTTGCGCCATGGGAGAGAGATCGCCGCAAGCGCCGACCGAACCTTTTTGGCAGACGACGGGAGTGACGCCGCGATTGAGCATCTCGACCTGCATCTGGACGACTTCGTGGCGAATGCCGGAATGTCCCCAGCAATGGGTGTTGAGGCGTGAGAGCATGCCGGAGCGAACGTCTTCTTCGGCGCACGGTTCGCCGAATCCAGCGGCATGGGAATAAAGAAGATACTTCTGGAATTGTTCGACTTGATCGGGAGTGAGAATTACTTCGGAAAGCTCGCCGATGCCGGTATTGACTCCATACATGGTTTCGCGGGCGGCGATTTTGCGCTCGAGCAGACGACGGCATTTGTCGATGCGAGCGATGGCATCGGAGTGGATTCCGATTGGGCAGCGGTGGCGCGCGACGACGACTACGTCTTCAATCTTGAGGGAATGTCCATCGAGGACAGTTGTGGTTCCAGCGTGTTGCGACGGAGTTTCCTGCAGTAGTGCTCCCATGAAGTGTGCTCCCGTGAGTTCGACTTTTACCGACTCAAGTTATGGTAGCGCGGCGATTGAGGGAAGGATGCCGATCACCAGGAGTTGTGATACGCAGACGCACATGCGGCCACAAGGTCGAAATGCTGTATTAACTATGGATATCCCAATAACAAAGACCCAAGCCGCTTGTGGAGAATGCGGCCTGGGTCCCCCGGCAGGTTCGCCGGTAATACGTTCGGCCCCAGTTCTCCATCCTATTTGCGAGCCGAATTCACGAGGTCATGGATTACGTCTTGATCCGTGAGTTGCTCGTAGGCGTGTTCGCCGTGGAGCGATTCATCAAGGCCAATCTCCTCGTGCGACTCGCTGACCTTCACCGTGGTGAAGGCATCAATGACGCGGAGCATCCCATAGGTAAAGAAGAACGCCCAGAAGGACGAGAAGACGGCCGCGGTAACCTGCTTCATCAGGAAGATCGGGTCACCGTAGAGCAAACCGTTCGCGCCATCGGGATTGAAGGCTTTGTTGGCGAAGACTCCGAGAAGAACGATGCCCAGCAAACCGCCGACGCCGTGAACGCCCCAAACATCGAGTGCGTCATCCCAACCGAGCTTGTTCTTCATTTCAACCGCGTAGTAGCAGACAACGCCGGCAACGATTCCGATGATGACCGCGACGCTCGGAGAAACGTATCCAGCGGCCGGAGTAATGGTGGCCAGTCCGGCAACGGCTCCGGTAAGCAGGCCGAGGAACTTGGGCTTCTTCTCGTTGAACCAGGCAACTGCCAGCCAAGCGATGGCGGCGAAAGAGGCCGCGACGTCAGTGTTCAGGAATGCAGTCGCGGTGACGGAATCGACGCGCATTTCGCTGCCGGCGTTGAATCCGTACCAACCGAACCACAGCAAGCCTGTGCCCAGCGCGACTAGCGGGATGCTATGCGGACCGCGATCGGCGACACGCCGCTTGCCAACGTAGATCACCGAAGCGAGCGCTGCCATACCCGCGATGTTGTGGACAACGATTCCACCGGCGAAGTCCTTCACGCCCCATTGCTGGAGGAAACCGCCTCCCCAAACCATGTGGACGAAGGGGAAGTAGACGAACGTGAGCCAACCGGTGAGGAACAGCATGTAGGCCTTGAAGGTGACGCGATTGGTGAAGGCGCCGGAGATAAGAGCCGGAGTGATGATGGCAAACATCATCTGGTAGGCGATGAAGACGAAGGCAGGAATCGTGTCGTTGGGCGAGGCCGTGGTAAGGTTGACGCCGCGCAGACATGCGAGGTGGAAGTTGCCGATGACGCCATGCCAATCACCACTGAAGCAGAGCGAGTATCCGTATAAGTACCAGATGACAGTGGTCCAACCCATGGAAACGAAGCTTTGAATCATGATGGCCAGGACGTTCTTGCGTCCGACCAAGCCGCCGTAAAAGAAGGCAAGGCCTGGAGTCATGAGCATGACAAGGCTAGTGCACAAGATCATGAAACCGGTGTTGCCGGTGTCGAGGTGAAGCATGCAATCCTCCGCCGAGATGGAAAGAAGTTGCTCGCGGGATGCGAGCGGGGGTCCGAACCCAGACCACGCGCAGGTGGAGGGCCCGCAGACCCATCTGCGCAAAAAGCAGTATTACACAAAGAGGCTCTACTTATTACAAAAGAAACTCAGTGCGGCATGTCACACGAGGAGGTGATGGCAGTCGTTTGCGGGGTGCGTGGATACATATTTAGGTTTTGTAAATACATCAGCGTAAGGGCCGAGCAGACGTCAGACTGGGTTGCATGCTGAGAAATGTCGCGGTCAGCGCTCCTGGTGGTCTCTCAGAAACTTGTAGAGTTCGCGAAACGGAGGCAGGAAACGGCGCAAAGTGGCTGAAAATCGTCGAGACTACCTCACGAATGCGAAGGTCTTGCCGCCGACAGAAATATTCGATTTGCGCGTTGTGCCTGCCAACACATCATAGGCGACAACGAATGGATCTTTGACAATCAGGACTTCCCTTTCGCTCAACCATCCCAGAAAAGTCGCATTGGGCAAATAGGCGACACGCTTGGGCGGATCGGTAGCGGTGACGACCTCTAGCGCAGGCAGATCGGCGAGTGTTTTGTTGATTTGTTCCACTACCTCTGCGCTTAGTTTGGTGTCACCATTGCTGTCCGAGGCGCGAAATTCTTCGCCCAGCCTTGCACTCGACGAAACGGTAAAGGCTACAAGCTGATTGTTCGGGGAGAGCTGGGCATCATCGGCCGTGTAGTTTACGTCGTATTGCGAGTTGTGGTAGCGGGCGAACTCATCAAACAAGACGATGGTCTGCCCTTTTCGCAACAGAAGCGTCCGGTCGTCGCTCTCGTTGTCCCAGCCGCAACAAGCCGAGTCCATTATTACGACGAGAAAAGCTGAAGCATCTTCGGAGGCGTCCACAATTTCGTTCTCGAAGCTTGACGGCAGTTCGACGGAGCGCCACTGGCCGTCTGGCGACTTGCGATAGAGAGATTCTCTGACGTAAGTGGTTTGCCCGAGCTGTCCGGTGTACGACCCGATAACCACGAAGAAGTTGCCAATTCCGCTCCTCGGCGCCCACGCTCCGGCAGTTGGGCAGCTCTCTTCACATGCACCTGTTGTGCAAACGCATTCGGGAAACGAAAACGAATCGATCTCTTTCCTCTGATCTTCCTTCTGATCCCCAGACAGGCTTGTTTCCGAGATGTGAAATGTCGTCGTGACTGACGGCATTATGTCCTTCTTCTGATCCCCTTCCTTCTGTTGCTGTTGGTTGACAAACCAGAAGAGGTGCTCGCCATCAGCCGCTAAACCGGGCCGCGAGAGAATTTCCGTCGTAAGACGTTCGCCGTCCGCCGCGGTTTCTTCGCGGTGTTCGTTGCCGCAGTTGAGGTAGCTTCCGGACTGCCCATTCCACAACCACAGGGTGCAGGGCGTACTTGCGACGGAGTTGGGGCGGAGAGTCGGGCCGACCAAGATCTGACCTCTACGATTAGTCTCCACGCGGTAGCGAAAAGTGGTGCGGCCGTCGGAAGGTATGGCGTCTGCCGGAATCTTTATGGTCTGTTTCGCTTCGAAGGTGGAGGCGTCGTACTCGGTTATTTCGCCGTCGTTGCGCACAACCCATAGGCGTGGCGCAGGAGAACCTAAGGCAGCGGGCGCCACCGGTTCCGGGAAGGGTGGCTCCTGTTTAGCCGGAGCGGATGACTCGGTGGCTTGGGTTGCAGGCTGAAGGCGAGCCAAGGCATTGCTGTGTTGAAACGCGGTGTTCGCTTGAGAGTACCTGGCGTCATGACCAATCCATAGGCGAGGCAGAGCGAATCCTGCGGCCAGGCCGACGAAAGCAGTAGCCCCAGCCGCATAAAGCATCCAACGACACTTCCGCCGCAGCGCAATGACCGCAAGAATCAAGGAAAAGCAGACAAGGATGATGCTCGCCATTATCTTTGGACTGGTGACGAATGGATTAGTGACGAACTGTATCCGATGCATCACGCGCTTCTTTCCTGTTTAACCGATTTCCTCTCTAACGGAAAGGACGGGAATCTGACTCTACAAGGATGTTTCTGGCGCGGAACACCGTCAAGATTACCGATGGTGTGATTAAGCGGTCACGACATGCGCTTGTGTTTTGCGCAGAGCTTAAGGCGTAACTCCCAACTGCCAGAACAGGAATGCGTACAGGTCGGTATAGTCCTCGACTTGCTTGGTCACGGGCTTGCCCTGGCCGTGGCCGGCTTTGGTGTCGATGCGGAGAAGGATTGGTCTTTCCTTGCTCGCGCCGTTCTTAGCTTCGGCTTGCATGAGGGCGGTCATTTTCTTGGCGTGCATGGGGTCGACGCGAGTATCGGTGTCGGCGGTCATAAAGAGGATGGCGGGATATTCGACGCCGGCCTTTACATGGTGGTAAGGCGAATAGGCATAAAGCCAATCGAACTGTTTGGGATTGTCGGCGGAGCCGTATTCGGGGATCCAGAGCTTGGCGATCTGGAAATTCTGATAGCGCAGCATGTCAAGCAGCGGGACCTGGCAGACGACGGCTCGAAACAGATCGGGACGCTGCGTAATCATGGCGCCCATGAGCAGGCCGCCGTTGGAACCGCCGCTGATGGCGAGATGATCGCGGTCGGTATAGTGCTCGGCGATGAGATATTCGGCCGCGGCGATGAAATCGTCAAACACATTTTGCTTTTTGCCCAGCATGCCGCCGCGGTGCCAGTCCTCACCGAACTCGGAGCCGCCGCGAAGATTGGCGACGGCAAAGATTCCGCCGTGCTCCGTCCAGAGATACGCGTCGCGCTTGAAGGTGGGAGTCAGTGAGATGTTGAAGCCTCCATAGCCGGTGAGCAGCGTGGGATTCTTGCCGTTGCGGGCGAGTCCCTTCTTGCTGACGATGAACATTGGAACCTTGGTGCCATCTTTGGAGTGGTACCACTCCTGGCGCACGTCATAGGCGGAGGGATCGATGGAGGGCGCGTCGACTTTGGCCCAGAGCGAAGTGGCGCCGGTGGTGAGATCGTAACGGTAGACCGAGGGCGGAAAGGTGAACGATTGAAAGCCGAAAAAAATCTCGTTGCGGTCATAGCGGCCGCTGGCACTGGGAACATGGCCGATGGCGGGCAGGGAGATGTCGGCAAGCTTTTTGCCGGCGAGCGAATAAACCTTCAGATCGGAAGCAACATCGTGCTCGTACTGGAGGAAGAGCTTGCCTCCGGTGACGCTGGCGCTGTGAAGCACGGCGGCAGTTTCAGGAATTAGTTCCTGCCAGTTTTCACGCTTGGGATTGGCGGCATCGGCGACAAAGACGCGGGAGTGCGGCGCATCTTCGTTGGTGGTGATGTAAAGCTTGCCCTCAAAGACATCGGCAAGGTAGAGAAAGTTTTTTCCGGTGGTGATCTGAACAGGAGGATTCTTAGAAGTGCGATCGAAAAGATACATCTCGGTCTTGGTCCAGCCCTCCTCGACATTAATAAGGAGCCAGCGGTTGTCATCGGAAAGCTGGACGGTGGGAATATCCTGCGGGTTGAGGCCTTCGCCGAAAATCAGCGGATCTCTGATGGGATCGGTTCCGAGCTGATGAAAGAAGACCTTGACGTGATAGACCTCTTCGCCCGCGGGCACATCGCCTTTGCGGGGATGGCGCGTGTAGTAAAAGCCGGAGCTGTCTTTGAGCCAGGCGATGCTGGCAAAGCGAGTGCGCTCGATGGTGTCGGATAGGACTTTGCCGGAGGTGGATTCGAGGATGCGAAGAGTGCTCTCTTCGCTGCCATTGGGCGATGTGCCATAGGCGACGTATTTGCCGTCATCGGAGGCGTACCACCAGTCGAGAGCGACGGTGCGATCGGCCGCAAGCTGATTGATATCGAGAAGAACGCGGTCTTTATCTTTACCATTGCCATTGCCATTCAAGCCTTCACGGACATATAAGACGGGCTGGTCCTGACCGGCGTCGCGGCGGGTGTGGAAGTAATAGCTGCCGCCGAGTTGGGGGACGTCGACGTTGCCAATAGAAAGCAACTGCGTGAGACGAGCATCGATTTTTTCGCGGCCGGGAAGCGGATCGAGCATAGAGCGGGTATAGGCGAGTTCTTCATCCACGAAGCGCCTGGTATCGGGGTCGCCGGGATTCTCGAGATAGCGGTAAGGATCGATAATCTTGTGGCCCTGGACAGTGTCCTCGGCGGGAACGACCTTTGCCTTGGGCGGGCCGGAAGGGACGGGAACGCTGCCCGCCAAAGCAAGCGCAAAGGGTGCGAGCGAAAGGGAAAGACAGGTGATCAGGAGCAAAGCGGGACCTCCGAGGAGTTTCATTTATTGTGGCAATCCTATTGCGGGGCGCAGTGGGGATAGGTTAGCAGAAAAGGGCGATAGGGCGCGTCCTTGCGCGGAATGGGACAGCCATACGTTATCTGGGCGCGACCGTGGCTAAAGAATATTGTTGGCGCAGGGGCGGGATTGATCATGCTCTCCCACTCCGAGAAAGCTGATCGTCACATATTGCGATTTCTTAGGAGAGGAAGATGAGTTTGCTGCAGTGGAATGAAACATACAGTGTGCAGGTGGCGTCGATCGATGAGCAGCACCAAACGATTTTCACGTCGATCAATGAACTGCACGAGGCCTTGCGCGCAGCACACGGCAAAGACGTGGTGGGGAAGATTCTGAGCCGGTTAGTTGATTACACGGTGCTGCACTTCTCCGCAGAGGAAGGACTCATGGAGAAGAGTGGATATCCAGACTTGGCGGCACACCGCGTGGCACACAAAGCACTGGTCGATCAGGTAGTAAAACTGCAAAAAGAGTACGAGGCGGGAGACATGGGCGTGGCCATCGAGCTAATGCAATTCTTGCAGAAGTGGCTGAAGGAGCACATCCAGGGGACCGACAAGAGGTACGGGCCTTTTCTCAATGGGAAAGGAATTCACTGAACTGTTGGGCAGCGGTGGCAAGCGTGGCGAAGGGGGGATAGATGTGAGCGGCGCGGCGCAGCGTGCGACGGCGAAGGCGAAAGGGCCATTGACGCGGCGGACGTGGCAAGGCGCGACGGCGCGGCGGAAACGGCGCTAGAGTGAGCGACGTGGGCCGCAGTTTCGTTACCTTGGCGGGTGGCATGTTGGATTTTTCGATAGTGGTGCAACTGCACCACTACCGATTTTCCCTGGGATTTTCCTGGGAGTTCACATGACCCGCATGCTCTGATATGATTTGAACGTCAAGACCAGCACGGAAGTGGCGTGCTATCTACTCCTCAGTAGCTCAATGGCAGAGCATCCGGCTGTTAACCGGAGGGTTGTAGGTTCGAGTCCTACCTGAGGAGCCATTCTTTTTCATCTGTCGGCTCCCACCGGATGCCGTCACAGACACCACGTTCGACACACCTTCGATCAACAATGAACGATTCTGTTTCAGACTCCGGATCACAGAGCGATCCGCTGCGACGTCATCTGGGCAGATGCCGGCGGCACTTCGGCAATCCCAGAGCACTTAATGGCAATGTCTCATCAAGAGCGTTCCCGACGAGCGTAGAGCACGATTTCGTTCGTCTCCCAGCGGACAAATCAGCCGAGCCTGTCTGACACCTTATAGCTGCTGTCGGTCACATGCCGGGCGGCCGCCGGATCGAGGTACATCCTGATTTTGATACGAATACGTTCGAGCATCAACCTTTGCGGCTACTCGGCGGCTGTCGGATCGATGACTGACCTAACTTCCGAGATACGGTTCGCTGGGAAGCCTCCTTGTTCCGCATGTTCTCGAATCATCTTTTCGTCCGGAGCAATATAGATGCAATAAATCTTGTCTGCTGTTACGTAGCTGCATAACCACTGGATCGCCGGTCCGAGTTTATTCAGAACACTGCAAGATTTCTGCGATATGGTCCGGGCTTGGTCCTCGGTTGCATTTCCGACTCCCGAAATGTCGCGCTCGATGACGTATTTGGGCATGCCCTACATCCTTTCTCTTTCTTTCTGTTTGATCAATTGCAATCAAGTATGGGGAGGCTAGCGCCTGTGGATGTTCTCGGCGTAGCCTCCCGCAATGCTAAGTCCTTGGGCCCAACTTACGGCACATACACTCGGCAGGTAGCGGTCCAGCCATAGCCATTCGCACCAAATACAGAATAGGTCAGCGTCTGAACCGTGTGCGTTCCACTAACTTACTCGGGTTGCGACGGCAGTCTTATGCGTTAGCCCACCGTAAAACTCCCGTAACACGGAATTTGGGCAGAGGCCTCCCTGGTAATCTATGCGCCTGTGCATGTCACCTTATTGTTCCAATCCACGTAGGCACCCTGAGGGTTCGCTCTCCAGGCCCAGACGTGCAGCTCAAAGAACGCAGGTATGTTGAAGCGGTTTGGGCCGTCAACGAATTGGAAAACTTGGCCGTCCAGCACCGGAGGGTTGTTGTTATGACTCTTCAGCCAGGCGTCCGCAAAGACGATGAACTCGACGCCAACCAGCCGCATGGTGCCGTTCGCAGATGGCTCGTAGATCAGGGCCTGCGGGTTTGAGGCGTCAATCGCGCCCGCGCTGAGCAGCGCGCCGTTGACGTAGTGCACACCCATGGCACCATGGTCCGGACCGGTAACGCAGCCGAGGAAAGGCGCGTAGCCGGCCGCGGTGGCGTTATTGACGTTGAGGTACCGTTGCGTCCCTTCGCGAACCAGTTGAACGAGATTGGCGGAGCTGGACATGTCTTGCATATCATGCTGCGCCAAAGCAAAGGACGAAAGTGCCAGGACGGCAACAAATACGGCACACCGACGCGACGTGATCAACACTTTGGTTTTCATTCCACTCTCCTTTTCTGAGTGCAAATCGAGCATCCCAAGGGGGACTTTTTGTGCTCTATCTCTAACAGCGCAGTGGAGCGGCAAATCTGATCAGGGATTGAAGATTTTTTTCCTCGAAGCAGAAGCGCCTACTTAGGCGGAACCTCGGTAACCTCGGTAACCATGTTGACATTCGACCGGGACATGGCTACGCTAGCTCGCGAACCCTTCGCCTTGGGGCCTCCTTGTGGGGCAGAACTCTACAAATGAGATTACGAAGCTTTTGCACGACTGGCAGGGTGGGGACCGCGCCGCGCTCGATGCCTTAGTGCCACTCATTTACAAAGAACTGCGTCGACTGGCACACTGCGAACTGCGCAAGGAGCGTCCGGACCACATTCTGCAGAGCACTGCTCTGGTGCATGAGGCTTATTTTCGGCTGGTTGGGCAGACCGTGCCGCAGTGGGAGAGCCGCACCCATTTTTTCGCAATCGCAGCCCAGCTTATGCGCCAAATTCTAGTGGACTACGCTCGCCGCCGTCGCGCCTCTAAACGTGGCAGCGGCGCCTTCATGCTCACACTGGACGATGCCGTAGCCCTGCCCCAGCGCAAAGATGTCGACATCGTCGCCGTCGATGAAGCCCTCAATACCCTTGCTGAAGTGGATCCGCGCCAGAGCCGCGTAGTCGAATTGCGTTTCTTTGCTGGCCTTTCGTTGGAGGAAACCTCCGAGGCGATGGGGATTGCGACCGCAACCGTGCAGCGTGACTGGACAGTGGCGCGGGCCTGGCTGTATCGGGAGATTTCCCGGAGACCCATTTCCCGGAGACCCAGGACATGAGTTCGGAACGCTGGGAACGGATCAAAGAAATCATCGAGCAAGCGCTGCGACTGGCTGCGGGAGAACGACAAGCCTATCTTGAGTCGGCGTGTGGTTCGGATGCCGATCTGCGCAGCGAAGTGGAATCTTTGATCACTTCCCACGAGGAGGCCGGAAGCGAGTTCCTGGGTGCAGCCGCGCCAGACGTTCTGCGACTGGCCCCACCCTGCACCCTCGCTTCTGGCAAGAAGCTCGGACCGTACGAGATCATCGAACTGTTGGGCGCTGGCGGGATGGGCGAGGTATACCGGGCGCGGGATGCCCGGTTAGGTCGCATGGTTGCGATCAAGATTCTGCCCGCCGCAGTCTCCGCGGACGGTGATCGCCTGCAGCGCTTCGCGCAGGAAGCACGCTCAGCATCTGCTCTCAACCACCCTAACATCATCACCATCTACGAACTCGGACAGGACGGGCCAACTCCCTTCATCGCCATGGAGTTGGTAGAAGGGAAGACGCTGCGCGAGCTGCTCGTTTCCGGATTGGTGCCAATCCGAAAAACCATCGAAATCGCGGCGCAGGTCGCCGACGGGCTGGCAAAAGCGCATGAAGCTGGCATCGCACACAGGGATCTAAAGCCCGAGAACCTGATGGTCTCTAACGATGGATTGGTAAAAATCCTTGATTTTGGAGTGGCGAAGCTTGCCTCGCCCGGCAGCCAGCCGCTGGATCTCCGCTCTACCTCGGCAGGGTTGACGCCGTCCGGTCTGGTTCTGGGAACCGTGGCATACATGTCACCCGAGCAAGCTGGCGGTCAGGGGGCGGATTTCCGGTCTGACCAGTTTTCATTCGGCTTGGTGCTTTACGAGATGGTAACCGGCAGACGCGCCTTTGACAGACCGACAGCACCCGAGACATTGGTGGCTATTCTTCGGGAACAGCCCGGACCGATCGGAATGCAAAACCGCGACGCCCCTGCGCCGCTGTGTTGGGCTATCGAAAGGTGCCTGATGAAGGAGCCCGACAAGCGCTATGTCTCTACCCGCGATCTCGCGCGGGAACTTGCAGCCATTCGCGACCGCTTCATGGAGAAGCCAGTCAAGCAGGTGGAGACCCACTCGGCGAATCTTCCTGTGCAGCGGACTGGGTTTGTGGGGCGGGAGAAGGAACTGGCTGCCGCCAAAGAACTCCTGCTGCGTCAGGATGTGCGCATGGTTACCGTCACCGGTCCAGGCGGCATCGGAAAAACACGCCTCGCAGTGCAGGTGGCCAGTGGCCTGGCTGAGCGCTTTCCATGCGGGACTTATTTTGTTGCGCTCTCTTCGCTGAACGATCCGGCCTTAGTCGCTTCCGTGATCGTTCAGACGTTAGGGCTCCGAGAGGTGGGAGGGCGATCGCCGCTCGAGATTCTCAAAGAGAACTTGCAAGATTCTTTGTACGCACCAATGTTGCTCCTGCTCGACAACTTCGAGCATCTGGTTCAGGCGGCGCCTACCGTAGCCGAACTCCTGGCCGTGGGTCCCAATCTTAAAATCCTGGTAACCAGCCGGGCAGCGCTGCACGTGTACGGGGAACATGAGTTTCCGGTGTCGCCGCTGGCGCTGCCGGATTCGCGGTCCAAGCCCTCAGTGGATATCCTGTCACGGTATCCGGCAATTGCGCTGTTTCTACAGCGCGCCGTCGCCGTCAAGCCAAATTTTGCGCTTAATCCAGAAAACGCAGCCGCCGTGGCCGAGATTTGCGCCCGGTTGGATGGTCTGCCTCTAGCGATCGAACTGGCTGCCGCCAGGGTCAAAGTTCTTTCGCCCAATTTGATGCTGGCGCGTCTGGCGAGCCGGTTGCAACTCTTGACCGGAGGCGCGCGGGACCTACCGCAGCGGCAACAAACGCTGCGGGCGGCGATCGATTGGAGCTACGATCTGCTGACTGCGGCCGAGCAGAAGCTCTTTCGAAGATTGTCGGTGTTCGCGGGCGGATGCGATCTAGAAGGGGTGGAGGCTATTTGCGACACTAAAGGCGACCTAGATTTGGACTTGCTCGACGGAATGGCATCCATGCTGGACAAAAGTCTGGTACAGAAGATCGAGCAACCGACGGGAGAATCCCGCTTTGCGATACTGGAAACGATCCGCGAGTACGCTCTGGAAAAGCTGGAGGCAAGCGGAGAACAGACTTTGACGAAACGCGCCCATGCCGCCTACTGCCTGGTGCTGGCGGAAGAGAAGGCTACTGCGGAGAGCGGTGCGCAAGCAGCGGAATGGCAGGAACGCTTCGCGATGGAGCACGACAATTTTCGCGCGGCCCTTGAGTGGTTAACAGAAACCGGAGATGCGGAGTGGGGCCTGCGTTTGGCAACGGCGTTGTTTCGTTTTTGGGAGATTCGAGAGTATCTCGCAGAAGGCAGGGACAGGTTGGGTAAGCTGCTGAAGCTCGCAGGAGCGCAGGCTCCGACCAAGGCGCGGGCGCGCGCGCTTTTTTCCGCAGGAGTGCTTGCCGGCGAGCAGGGAGATTACGCCTCTGCGGATACGCTCATCGGCGAAAGTCAAGACATCGCGCGTCAGTTGGGGGACAAAACGGGAGTCGCCGTCTCTCTAAACGCGATGGCGGTCTTGGCTTGCGACCGGGGGGATGTGGCAATTGCGCGCGCCCTGTTCGAAGAAAGCCTTGTGCTATGGAGAGAATTGGGAGACCAGAAGGCCGTAGCCCGCGCTCTCAGTAACCTGGCCAATGTCTTCAAGGTACAGGGAGACTATGACCGCGTGCGCTCGCTACAGGCGGAATGCCTTTCAATCTTCCGAGGACTGGGAGACCGGACGGGCGTCGCCTGGTCCCTAAACTACCAAGGAGATGTCGTGCGCGACCAAGGTGGTTCAGTTGCTGCGCGGACATTGTACGAGCAGGGCCTGGCAATCTTTCGAGAACTCGGCGACCGCTGGGGCGTTGCCAGCACGCTCGCTGATTTGGGGAGCCTGGCGAGAGAACAGGGAGATTATTCCAGAGCGCGCTCACTGTACAGCGAAAGCCTAAAGCTTTTTCAGGAGCTGGACCATAAACGCGGAGTTGCGCGCCTGCTGGAGTGTTCCGCGTGTTTAGCGGCTGTTCAACTCGATGCAGAACGTTCGCTGCGGCTGGCAGGCGCCGCGGCTGCGTTGCGCCAAAACATTGGCGCTCCGCTCACGCCGGCGGAACAAGCCAAACTGGAAGCAAGTCTGCACGCGGCACGGAAGGCATTGACGGACACCGTAGGTACGAAGGCGTGGTTGGAAGGTTGGGCTTTGCCGGTCGAGAAAGCTATTGAAGAGGTGCTGATGCCGGAGACTTCATCTCCCGTGTGTTAATGGTGGGGAAGTCTGGTCGAGCTGGCGCTGATGGCGAAAGCCCACAGCCAAGCTCGATGGATTCAACCTGCGCTTACCCAGCCATTGTCGGGTCGAGGAGTCGCCGCACAGCGGAGATGCGGTTAGCAGGAATGCCTACGCGTTTGGCGTGTTCCTGAATGATAGCTTCGTCGGGCGCGATGTAGACGCAGTAGACTTTGTCGCCGGTTACATAGCTATGGAGCCACTGGATCTCGGGACCCAATCCGTTCAGAACCGCGACTGACTTTTGAGAGACTTCCCGTAATTGGGCTTCAGTCAGATTTCCGGCGCCTGGGATTTCCCGCTCGATGACAAATTTGGGCATCGCCCCTCCAATGCTCACAGATGCTACCATGCAGGTGCAGCGGCTTCAAGACGGCATGGCCGAAGGCCGCCAAGAATAACCCAACGAGGTTGCCATGGATATTCGATCGCTTCAGAAGCCGCTGAAAGAGCAATACCGCAATGACCCGAATGCCTCAAGAATCACAATTCGTGCGAAAGGCGGACAGAAGGATGTGCCGGTGGCATGCTCGGTCGATATCGGGCATGCCATCTACAATGCCGAGGCGCACAAGGGAGTTGGCGGCGCCGGTGCCGGCGCCTGCTCCGGTGACCTTTTGCTTGGGGCCCTTGCGGCTTGTGCGCAGATCACCTGTCAGATGGTGGCCGCGGCAATGGGTATACCGACCGATCACATTGAAGTCACAGTGGAGGGAGACTTGGATCTCCGCGGTACCCTGGGCATATCAAGAGACGTCCCGGTAGGCTTTGAAAGCATTCATCTTCGTTTTGATGTTGCTGCGCCTAAGGCAACACCGGAACAACTGCGCGCATTGCAGGAGAAAACAGAACAGTATTGCGTGGTGATGCAAACCTTGATGCGGCCGCCGAGTTTGCAGACCAAGTGGGCTGGTCACGATTGAACACAGATCGCAGTGAGCTTTCAGATGTCTCGACGAACGATAGATTGACTACCCGTCCGGACTGTCCCCACGATTGTCCTAATCTCCTTGGACAGGAGAATGATGAGATTCACCGTCTTTCGACGGCACAACTGGGAAACCTGCGACAGCAAGAACGTCGTCGGTCGGCCCGGACAGTCAGCCCGACAGACGGCCCAAAACATCTGTTTTTCGGGCATGGACTGGCTACCGTTGGATCTCGTAGATTCACACATTTGTGAAGCCGCCTACTGGAAGGGATTTTGGGCAAGATTGAGGGTTGGCGATTCCAAGCGTGTTCGCTCTCAGTTTTCCTGGTTTGCGCGATGCGCGCAAGCAGTTGGGTCCCACGTAAGCGGACCATTGGAAGGCAAGGGCCATCAATAGAAGAGCCGATGGAAAAGTCTAAGCTTCGACTTTTCAGCGGGGCTGTATTCTGTGATGGCAATTGCCTCCCTCAACTACGGCTGATCATTGGGAAGAACTCTTAGAACGTGATCTTCCAGATCGCGCCGTTTCGTCCCACCAGCCATCCCGCGTCCGGAGTTGCAAAAGCGACCGCCCACTCTCCCGTCACGCCCGGCAGCACATACCACGTCGTTCCCTCATCAGGAGACCACGCCGCTCCGCCGGTATCAGCCGTGACCACCACGTAACGCTCGGTTTCCTGGCACAGGGTATCCGTGCACCCGCGGAGCTGCCGGACATAGCTTAAGCCGAAGATCGCTCCGGTCACCGGAGGCGCATCCGTGAACGCCCAGGTTTGCCCGCCATCAGTCGAGGCAGCGGTCCGGGCCTGATCGGGATCGTCTGGATTCAAGTCCCCACCACCTACGATTCCGTTCATAGAATCGCGGAAATCGACGGTAAAGGCGCCCGCCGATGCGTTGCTCACGATGGGCGTGTCATAAGCGTTCCACTCGTTGCCGCCATCGGTTGTTGCCAGGATGCGCGCCACTGACGCTCCCCCGGTCGCGATCCAGGCATTGTCCTGGCCCTCGGTCGCCACACAGGTGTCGCTTGATGAGAACGAGAACTCCCCTGGCAGGGCAGGCGGCATGTTACCGGCAATACTTTGCCACGTGGTACCGTCCTCGGTTAGCAGGTCGGGAAATACGCCGTCGACCGAGTCACTGTGCGCGATGCCCTGCGTCGGCGTCCAGAAGGCGAAGCAGTCGTAGAACGCGCCTTTGAGCTTGTTCTTGAACTGCAACGTCCAGGTTGTTCCTCCGTCCTCCGTTTTGTAGATGCGGAAGGCCCCGGCGTAATTTCCGATGGACAGCAGATAGGCTACGTTTTTGCTGAAGGCGCGTACGCCGCGAAACTGCAGCTCTTCAGCACCGGGCACCTGGCCCGAGCGCCAGGTCTTGCCACCGTCCGTGGTCACAACGTAGGTGCCGTTGGTCCCCGCAGCCCATACAACCCTGGGGCTCACCGGACTCACGGCAATCAGCAACTGATCGGTCTCACTTTCTTGCTGCTTCAGCCTGGGAAAGATTTGGGAAGTGGCGGGAACGCCAAGTGCGATGGTGATTGCAATCGCCAGCACGAGAGTTGAAAGGACACGAGCAGAAAGGACGAGGCGGCGTTTCATAGGTTCCTCCGGGAAGAGGTTAGTTTCGTGCGGGCGAGTATAGGCGCGACGAAAACCCGTGTCAATCGGGACAAATCGGGGTAGTGGTGCAGTTTGCGCCGAGCGGCCTTATGGTTTCAGGCTGTAGCTATCGCCCAGGTTTCCGGCTGCCTGCAGGTGTTTTCGCGCTCTCACCAACTCGGCGATCTGCCGGATATGTCCCAGATCATGCATGGACCACTCATGCAGCATTTGTTGCAGAGTGATTTCACCGGCCTCCTGGTGACGCGCGCGGCGTTCGCCGGCGCTTCGCGGCAAGGTCCGCAGATACTCCACGTTGGTCTCGCGCTGCTCTCGAAAATGGTTGAAGGCGTCTTTCGCACAGGCATTGCGGTACAACTCCAGGTACATCTGCGCATCATCCGGCTCGAACTCCGGCAGTTCCTCACTTACGAACCGGTCCAAGCGTGTTCGATAGCAGTGGCCCTCAGAATGGGAAAAATGCGCAAGCACTTCCGCTACCGAAAAACGGTCGGGTGCAGGCTTCCATGCGGTATCTTCGACCGACAGATCGCACATCAATCCGCGCAGAATCGCGGGGGTCGCTTCCAACTGGTCGAGGCAGTCTAATTCCAGTTCTTGCGACATGTGATTCATCCTACGATGTTCTCTTCGCCATCCACATGCAGCTTATTGCCAGTGAGCTAATTGGGCTACTGCCCAGCTTTTGCCAGCAACATTTTGGCGCTTTGCAACTCCGGGCGCTCGGAGTGCTTTCCATCGTCGCAGTTCTTCAACAGTTGCGCGGAATAAGAGTTGGCCTTTTCCGTTTGATGGGCCTGCGCGGCAGCCCTGGCTGCGCCCGCGAGACCGTTGAAGCGGTTGGGATCGGTCTTCATCGCCGTCTCATATTCCGCTAACGCCTTCTCCGGCTGGCTGAGTTCTAGCAGCATATCCCCAAGCATCTCGCGCGCGGGAATGGCAACCTCTCCCTTTCCTTTCTTGTCCTGGGTGTCCGCGACCCGGCGCATCTCGCGCAGCGCTTCGTCATTATTCTTTTCGGCGAAAGCCAGCCACGCATGTACTTCACCCTCGTCCGAATTGGGGCCCTCGAGGACATAAGCATATTTCGACTTGCGAGTAGCTTCTTCCGCTTCGTCGAACTGCTTCGCATTCCGGCGAGTCAGTTCCGCATCGCCCATATGCGCGGAGGCAACCGTGCGCGCCCAATATGTGATCATCCGCAGATCGGGCGTTGCATTGGCCGCAGGCTGGAGTTTGACTGCATCGGCCCAATGACGCATCTCAAGGTCGTAGAGCGCAGGAAAATCCGCAGCCGCAAAGCCGAAATATTCAAGCATTCCTTTGTCGCCGTTCGCCGGAGACTTGCCCGCGGTGCCCAAGATGTCCTCGGATTTTTCTAAGATCTGGTGGGCGGCTTCGTCCTGACCGGTTTGCAGGTAGGCATAAAGCAAGAAGTGCATGGCGTGCAGTTCATGCCCGCGCATATGCATGGCCCTTGACTGTTCGGTCAGAGCGACTGATTTCAGGTTGGCCTGGATGTCCTCCTGCCAAAGTCCCAGCCGGGCAAAAATGTGCGATGGCATGTGTACGGCGTGGGCGGACGATGGGGCGATCTCGGCATAACGCCGGGCGGCATCAAGAGCCATGGGAGCCATGTCGGGTGAATCACAGGAATGAATGATGTAGTGCGCGAGACCGGGGTGCCCCGGTTGCTGCTGGAACAGCGGATTCAGAACCTCGACAGCCTTTTTTCTGGCAGCGTGCGACGTGTCGCCGGGAGGCTCGGAAGCCAACAAAGACAATGCGTAGAATGCACCGGCCTCGAGATCCTTGGGATACCGCTGGTAGAGCTTTGCCATCGCGTTCGAATATGCTGCGGCGCGTTTCAGATAATTCTTGGGGTCAGTATCGCGGTAAAACACCGCGAGAGCGGAAATGTAGGCGCGCTCGCGGTCGGTTTTGGCGCCGATTTTCTTAGCCTGCGCCAGTTCCTCGTGACCGCTTTTGAGGCTGGGCACGTCTGGCCGCTCCCAGATCTGGTGGAACAAGCTCATGGCAATGCCCCAATGGGCCATGGCGCAAGACGGGTCCTGCTTGGCGATGTCGGAAAACTGCTCCCCTGCCTCTTCGTAGCCGAAGGAATGGAGCAAGGCGACGCCGCGCTCAAAACTTTTTTGGGAAGCGGGTTGGCACGAAACTGGAAATGAAACCTTGCCGAGTTGTTCAGTGGCCTCGTGGTGATGGGCATGCATTTCATCATCGAGAGCGAGCACAGGCGCGACGCACAGAATCGAGAAACAGCACAGCAGGCATGCGAGCGATTTTGCGCAGAACATTTCAACACCCCCTTGGAGCGTAAGTGTTACTTTACTGAAATTTCAACAATTTCACTAATGTCCGGGGCGATACTATTCCGGCGGAATCATGAGCCATGCGACGGCAGCACTTGCCAGAGACAGAGCCGCGCAAATCGACATGACGATTCGGAATCCATATACGAACGCTTCTCTCACGGAGGCCTTGATGGCTGCGGTCGCAATCGCATCAAGCCCAGCGGGCAGCTGTAAGCCGGCAAGTTTGATCTCGTTCGCATGTACCTGCTGTCGAATGTACGGCGGCAAGGAGAGCCCCGCCAAGCTCTGATCCAGTCGAAAACTAAACGCCTTCACCATTACAATTCCGACCACCGCAATCGCGAGTACTCCTGCTACCCGTGCCACGGCGTTGTTGATTCCGGAAGCCGTGCCCGCTCGATCTTCTGTTACTGAATTCATAACCACGGTGGTGAGAGGAGCAACGGTGACCGTCATCCCGAATCCGTGGACAATGATCGCCGGGAAAAACACCTTCCAATAGCTACCACCAAAGGTGGGCACAGAGAACAGAGCGAAACCGATTGCGGCAATAAAAGGGCCAACCATCAGCGGACCTCTCGAGCCATAGCGGACAACGAGCCCGCCCGCCCAGCGCGAAAGAAGAAACATCAGCAGAATGAAGGGAAGAATCGCAATACCCGCTGCGGTTGGGGAATACCCTTGGACTTGGATCAGATTCAAAGGGAACAAGAAGAAGAAAATTCCAAGCGCCGCGTACAAGAGAAACGTAAGCAGGTTCGCACCACTAAAGTTCTGGGAACGGAACAGTGTGAGCGGCACCATTGGAGAAGGAAGGTGCGCTTCGACGAAAACGAAGGTGATAAGACCCCCGAATCCAACAATCAAGCTTCCGAAGACCAAGCGATTTGTCCAGCCCAAGTTCACTGACTCGATGAAGCCATACACCAAGCCGCCGAGCCCTAGTGTGGTAAGGAGCGCTCCAATCCAATCGATGCGTCCGGCAGTTGAACGGCGGCTTTCCGGGAGTCGCCAAAGTGAAATCGCTATCACGGATGCTGCAATCGGAAGATTGATGAAGAACGCCCAGCGCCAGGAAGCATGCTGAACCAGCCAACCGCCAAGAACGGGCCCGATCGCAGTGGTGATCGCTGTCGAGCCCGACCACGTCCCAATCGCTTGCCCACGACTCTTTTCATCGAAGGACGTGCTGATGATCGCGAGACTTCCGGGTACCAGGAGTGCAGCTCCTACTCCTTGAATACTCCTGGCGATAATCAAGTGATGAACGTTCGAAGCAAAGCCGCAGCCGATGGATGCAACCGAGAAGATGGCAACGCCCGCCAAGAAGACTCGGCGGCGTCCGAACAGGTCGCCCAAGGAGCCACCGACGAGAATCAGCGCACCCAGAAACAGACCATAAGACTCGACCACCCATTGCACATCCACCACTGTTGCGCGAAAGCTACCCTGTATCGCAGGCAGAGCGACGTTGACGACTGTACTGTCGATGAATGCCATGCTGGAAGCGAGAATCGTTGCCGTGAGAATCCAGGGCCTGGCTCCTTCTCCAGACAGAACTTGGCTACGACCGGATCGGAGTACGGCTTCATCGCAAGGCGGTCTCATGGAGAGTATGGATGCTATTCAGGATGCGTTTTATAGAAGTCCGACACCCAAGGTGAATTATTTCATGATTATAGTAGGAGAAATATGACTGGACACACGTTCGGCTTCATGGCGGCGGCATGTATTCTCGCTGCTGCATCCAGCGCAGAACGAAGTTCGACGAGCCTTGGCGCCTACGTTCGACAAAGAAAACGAGTATATCGGAGCCGCACCTGTGGGGCTGATGCCACCAGACCTCATGAATCAATACGAGGTCGTGGGTGCAGACATTCAGAGTATCGACCGCACGGAATATCGTTGGGGAGAAGAAGCCTCTCGCTACCGCCCTCTCCTTGGGCGGTGTTTGTGTTCCGGCGGAAGGGTTGAGAACCAAGTTCCCAGTGGTCATCGCTCAGTTGGCAGCTCTCGATTCCCGGTGGTGCCCAGCCTGCATCACTCTGCATCTTCCGGACTCCGAGCAGATCCACTAATTTGGCTGCAACTCTACAAGCAGGCCACCCGGCGCGGGTACCCACACATTATCCTGATACCTACCGGGATAAGTCTCGAAGTAAAAGCGCGCAGTCACATTGCTGTAGCTCTTCGACCCCATAGTGAAAGTTCCCGTCAGGGTACCGGAGACTCTGGTGCCGATGCTTCCATCGGCATCACCACGTTCTCAATTTGTGGTTGTGCATTCCAAGTCGTGAAAAAGCCATCGTAGGAACAGCCTTCTTTGCAGAAATCCGAATTGTTCAACAGCAGCAGTTGGCTCACTCCGCTGCTCTTGAGAGTGATGATCTCCGCCGTATTCGGATTGTTCCCGAACTTGTATTTCGCGGATTGTTGCCACGGAACCCAAAAGCCAATGGACAAGGGAAAGGAGTACTGAAGGATTTCGCCCCCCATATTGGGCAGTACATAGGCAAGGGTGGTGCCTACGGAGTAGTACTGCGCCGATAGGGGCGCTACAAGAAGCAGCAAAGAAGCGAGAACAAAAACGTATTTCATCCGAAGCCTTTTTCTGGACCTCATGTTTGAGGTCGAAAACGACATCATCATACGCCCATCTCGGCTTTCGAGAAGTGAGGGGAGTGGGGTGTTCTCAGTTCTCCTTGATTTCGGGCTGGCGGATTAACTCTGATCGGCCCAACGCCAACGTCGGGGCCGCTACATACACAAAGACGGCTCGGGCTGCTTGGCGCTCGCCTTCTCCGCAAGAAGAGCACTTAGTTTAGCCATCACCTGAAATGCATCGGCCACATAGAGTACATCGGCTTTCCCACGCGCCCAGCCGCAGTTAGGGTCGAGGTTAATGGCCCGCCGTTCATTGATGAATCGCCAGCCGACCACATGCGGCTCTTCGCCATGACAGCATGTGGAAAGTCCCTTGGGATGGCGGGGCGTTGCGCCCGTTTGTCCCACCTGATTGAGATGGGTCATGAAGCCGAGAACGGTCTGATTCTCTCCCGACTGATCGACCAGCGATTTGCTCCCGCCGAGCGATGCGCCGGAATTGCGAAGGAAATCGAGAATAGCCGTTTCCGCGTCGGCGAGATGAGTCTGTCCGTCGGCCTGCTTTTTACACCAGCCCGCTCCGGCCACGAAAAGCAGCTTGGCGTCTGGACGGATGGTTTGCGGGCCGGTACTGGGAACGCGCACACCGACGAAGCTGGTGCGCTTACCTTCTGCGGCAAGAGGTACATCAATTACCTGCACGTCTACCTGCACGTCGGCGGTGGCCTCGGGCCCGGGCCATGCCGGATGACAGCCGGAATCCAGAAGCAGGAACCAGGGTCGCGCCGCTCGCTGAATCACGCCTTCGAGCCGCTGGCGGTAGAACCAACGTTTGGCCGTCAAGACACCGTCAAGCAAATCAAGCGACGTAATGTGCGCGTCGACCTGGGCGTTCAAACGGTGCGCTACTCCAGGCAAAATGCGGTGGAAGCGCGATGTGTCGGGAGCGATCACGATCTGCGGGGAGGCGTGGCGGCAGATGGCTTCGACGGCTGCGGCATCGCTCGAATAACGTGGGTGCGCGTAGTCTGCTCCGCATATGGCCAGGATGCGGGCTGCGGTTGCAGCCACAGTGTTGGCGGCGGCTTGAACATTTTCGCCGACAAGACCTACGGTCAGAGTCGTGTTGAGCGCCTTCGCGGTATCGAGTGCAGTTCCGAGCGCCTCGAAGGCAGCTTTGGGCAGCGAGGCGCCCGATTCATCTACGTGTGCGAGAAAAAGAATTCCTTCGGCCATATTTCCTCAGATCAAAAAGCTGAAATCTGTTTCACTTGATGCGACAACTATTCCTGAGCGATCCATTCCGCTAATTCCGCAGCGATTTCCTCGGCGGGCCGATCCTTGACTATCCGCGTCTGCCGCTGTTGTTTCGGGGGGGCCACACTCACGTAGTGCACGGCATTCTGCGGCAACGCTGTCGGCTTGGTTTTTTGCAGTGCAGGCATGATCGCGCGCATGTTCGCCATGCCGATCTGCGGATTGTTTCGCGGCTCGGGCAAATTGCCCGTGGCCCATGCCAGCAAAGCCGGCGGGCCCTGGCAGCGCGAGACCATGTGACGCCCGCCTTCTATACGCTCGAGCACTTCGAAAGAACCATCGGGCTGTACGGTAAGCTGGTCGACCCCCTGGAACTGATCGACAATTCCCAATTGCTCGCCGACGAGTTGCATGGTGATTCCTGCGCCGCGTGAGGCCGACTCCCAGCCGCCGAAAACAAACAAGCGTGATCGGTCGAGGCCGGGGATGGATTGAATAGCAGTTGCAAGCATTCCGGCGACGGCGTGGACGTCGGCAAAGCCGCTGGCAGGGGCGTCAATGGAAACCAGTTCGAAGGTCGCCTTCTGCGCCACGTTCATCATCACCTGCTGCAGCTTGGCTTTGGGCGCCGCACTCACCAACCACACCTTGCTGCCAGGGGCATCGGTGGCCAGGTGAGCGGCTTCGTAAAGTGCATGCGAGGCCCATGGATCAAGCACGGCGGGCAGCATCATTTCATTCTTCAAAGCCCGGCCGGTTGGAGTTGCGATGGGTTCGAGGGTCTGGAGGGGATCAGGAACGATCCCGGCGCACACAACGATGTGATAAGCAGTGTTCATAGAATGCATGTCTCAAAGTGCAGTGGTTGTGGCCTTGGGCTCTCGGCTTCCGGGCTTCGGAAGGGCGGTTAGCTGACCTACAGGAATTCCAGGGGCCGAGAGCCTAATGCCGAAAGCCGCGAGCCGAATTTCAGTTCAGCGCCGAATGCAATCCTCCTGCACCAGCGCGAAATTCGATGTTCCCTTTTTCTCCGTCGGCGCTGGCTCGGCAATTCCACAGGCAAGCGCCGCAGTAAATGCATTTCTCACGGTCAAAGGCAGGCACACCGCTCTCGCCGCGCGTGATCGCCTGCCCTGAGCACATTTCCACGCACAATTTTGGTTCGCAGCTTTGGCAGTGCTCCGGATGGAGAAAGATCACGTGATTGGCATAGCCCGGAGGCGCTTGCACGCTACCGCCCATCAATAGGGCGTCCTGGTGTGAGATAAGAAGCTTCCCATCAAACGGAATCTCGGGCCATCCGCAGCGATCCATAACGCGGTCGTGCAGCGACGATCCTTCAGCGGCGCATTCTTGCTGCAGCTTTTTCAATTCGACTGTCGAGATGCGCGACCCGCAGATTTTTTCGAGAGCGGATGTGCTTTGAGGGATCGGTCGTTTCCGTGCCGCGACTGAGATGGCTCCGCGCGTAATGCCCGCGACCGCCATGCCGATCAGGCCGGCGACCACGCCTTTCTCGAATCCGTTGCGTGAATCGGCAGCGATCTTTGATTCCGCGTCGACCCAGCTTTCGCGGCGGCGTCTGACGTAAGTCCGTTCGAGATTTTCGCGCGTGAACGGTTGCTTCCCTTCCAGCAACTCAACCACCGCTTCTGCTAGCTGCACGCCGGTTGTCCACGCTTCATCAACGCCCGATCCCGCCAACACATTCGTACTGCCCGAACCTTCGCCGATTCGCGCATAGCCGTCTCCCGCGAGGAACGGCTCGCCGTGGCGGCCCGACTCCTGCAGCGATTTCGCTCCCCAGGACTTGAGCGCCCCGCCTTCGAGGTATCGCCATAAATAAGGATGAAGCATGAAATGCTGCAGGTAGCGATAGGCCGTGCGCACCGGACTGCGCAGCCACGACGGTATAAAAATGCCAACCGAAGCAAGCCGATCCGGATGCACGTAAAGAAATCCAAAGATCTCTGGCTCGGGATAGCCAAGTGTGTGCAGCACTGTTCCCGGTCTCAGGCCGGACTCTTCGCGCAACTCGACGACCATCTTCATGCCCAGAGCCCACTCGCGCTGCTGATTGCCGACCGGCAGGCCAAAATGCGAATCGAGTTGCCGCCCCACCGCGCCCACAGGCCCGTCAGCAACAACGGTGAGTGCGGCGCGAACATCCATGCCCGGCATGAAGCCCTCGCCCGGCGCGCCATCCAGGGTCACACCCTGGTCGGCGAGGCGGATTCCGGTGACGGCACTGCCCTTTGAGGAAGACTCGATAATCGGCTCACTCACCGGCATGCCCGGCCACAACTGAACAAGACCGGAGCCGGTGACCTGGTCGCTCACCCACTGATTGAACTGTCCGAGCGAGAGAATCAGGCCGTCGTCTTTTCGCATGAATTTTGGGGCGAAAGGTAGTTCCACGGCATTGTTGGATGAGCCAAGAAGTAAACCCAGCAGACGGATTTTGAAGTCCGCCATTCGCATGGCCAGTGAGCGATAACTTGCACCGGTGGGATCGAACAGGTAGACCAGCTTATCCTCGGTGACGGGAGCCGCCATCGGAATCTGCGTCAAGTCGACGCCGGGAAAACTGGCGCGAATTCCACGCCCTCGCGTGACTGCGCCGGAGACGCCGAAGCCCACACCGTCGGCCCGTTCGTAGCACACAACCTGCAGCGGCAGACCGGGCGATACCTCGCTTTCAAGTCGCGGCGTGCTGTCGTCATTTAGAAGATGGCGCGACAGTGTGGTCAGAAATCCGCCCATGGCCGGGCCGAAGCCCACTCCGGCGATATCGATGGACATCTGCTGCCGCTCGATGGGCGGCGAGAGATCGGCCGTTGAAGCACTCATGCGGGGTAATCCAACGCTTCGGGAATCATGATCTTCGAAATCGCTTCTGCAGCGCGATCTTTGGCCAGCCGCGATCCGGTCAAGCAAGTGTCCAGCTTCGAGTGCAACGTGAGAAACGGCTGCGCTCCATGACACTTCACGCAAGGGCCAGCTTTCTGCGGATGAGAGCCGTCGCTTTGAATTACATCGAGCGCATAGGCGTTGAAGCCGGGGATGAGGCCCTCGATCTCGTCGAGTTCGTCCTGATGCCAGCAACCACGAGATCCCTCCTCGTCCCACGCGGGATGGCGATCATAGCCGAAAACCAGTTCAGCGCATATGCGAGCGATTTCGCCGCTGGCGCGCGCGGTTTGCACGTGGCAAAGATCGGTCAAGAAATTGACGAGACCGGGCAGGCCATCGGCCAACGAAGGATCCTCCGCGCCGTGTTCCCGCAAGCGAAGCACGTCGAGAATCTGGCAGCGGGCCGCCACCAGCCAGCACAAAGCATCGGCGAGTGGGAACGTCACACCCTGCCGCGCACTCTGGTAAAGCTTGGAGCCATCGGCGTCTTTGGTGTGCTGCAGATGGTTGAGGGTCCAATGCCACATGGTCATCGCTGTGGCCAGCGCACACGCGCCGGTGCCGGGATGCTCGGCGGCGATCGTGCGCATCTCGCGAATCCATCCTCGAAATTGCGCGAGGAAAATCGGGTTCGTGATGGTCACGGAAAGCTGCCGCCTCTGCACCGCTTCCGGTCCCTCGTAAGTGGCTTCGAGTTGCGCGTCCATCCACTTATTGCCGAGAAAGCCCGGACAATCTTCGGTGATGCCGTATCCGCCCATCAGGCTGACCGCCTCGCGCATCATCTGCGCGCCCCAGCCCGTGTTCCACAACTTTGCGGCCGGGCAAAGTACATCAGCCAGAGAGTCGAGCGCCACAAAGCGCATAGGCAAGTCGGAATTCAGTAGCTCTCTGCGGCCATCGTTGCCGGGCAATTGCATGAGCGCGACCGCCTGATCCGCGGCCTCGTGCAGCAGTTTCGCTCTGGCTTTGCCCCCGGTCACGCCGCGATCGGCATACAACTTGTCCATTTCTTTTTCCAGCGGATCGAGTCCATCAAACGCACGAGCCGCCGCGAACGCCAGCGAAGCGCTCGCCTCCCCGGTCGCCCACACGTCTACCAACCGATGCAGCGTATCTTCACGGGCCTGCAATCCAAGTTCATAGCGCCTGGAACCGGGCGTTGCCGTCTCGGCGCCCCGAAATCTACCTCTTTGATAACGGATGACCGGCTCGACCGCTGAGAGCAATTTGGCCGCGGTCATTACGCCAACGGTGACGCGTGTGCGCCGGAAAACAGCTTCGATCACCTCGCTATGGTTGTAGCGCGGAATAAGAACGCCGTCTTTGAAGTCGTAGCCGCCAACGATGCGGCTCGCCGGAATACGCAGATTGAAGATCGGATCGCCGGTGGATGAGAGCTGATGGACCATCTTCTTGGTCGGCGTACCGCGATCGAAAATGCCGGGGTCGCCTTCTTCGAGGATTACTATGCAACTGCCTTTTATGTGCTCGTCGCCGGAATCGACCGCAGCGGTAACGAAATTGGCAAATCCAATATTGGTGATGAAGCGCCCGCGCTTTTCAACTTGAAGGACCGGCTCTTCTCCCGGGTTCCACTCCACGATGCGTATCTTCCCGTTGAGCATGCCCGTGTCCACGCCGACGTAGGGGATGGGTTCGGTCAGGCAGAATGCACCGCGCAAAGGCTTGCGGTTTTCGCCGGGTTGCGGCGGAGCGGCGAGCTTCATGTAATGTCTTGTTGTTCGGTTGTGCCGCGCTCATGAATCGGAGCGAGCGCCAGGCATCCGGCAAGGCTTGCGGTTGCCGCGCCACCATCCACCCATGCAAGTTCAAAGGCCACAAGCGCGAGTGCCAGATTCTTGGGGCCGGCAAACAATCCACCCTCGTCCGGTTCCATGAAAACGGCGGTGATGCCAGCACCGTCAAAGGCTTCGAGGAGCGTGGCTTTCTCGGGCGTCCATTCATGCGAGTTGCGCCCGCCGCTCGCGACCAACCGGGCAACTGGGCCGCGCGCGACGGCCCGCGTCGACTGCACCAGCAATTGCAAATCGTAGCGATCCGAAAATCCCCATTGGGTCTGGCGCGCCGCATCCGAAGGCAGCGTCCGCACCGTTTCTGGCTGTACTGGAGTGGCAGTCGCCATAGGTCTCTCCTGAATTCTGTGAAAGATAGCCGTATGCGATTCTGCCGTCCGATGAACGGTGGGTCTGTGACGAAGATCACCCGGAGCTATGACGTGACGGGCGGCCTTGGGCTAACCGGCAGCCGTCAAGACTGGCCATTGACGGATAAACGCAAGCAATACAACTCCAACTTGATCTGCCCCGAGCCTACAGACAAAACAGTAGCAATTGAGAAAGGTTTTGCATGTATAAATTGGGCGCGTTCAACTATTCCTTCTCCTCGTCAGCTCTGGAGGCGCCGATTGGCGCTAATCCGGCCGCTTTCAACTGCTGGTTCAACCTTGCAAATGGGCCATGCCTGAACTCGTCCCACTCCTTGATCGCCGCAGCCGACTGCTCGCTCGACTCTTTGTAAAGTTCCACCGCCTGTGATGGGGCCTCGCGATCTCCGCCTTCGACGACGCGCAACGCTGACGTCAGGCCCTGGTAAGCGACTTCAAGCCCTACTTCTTTTGACGTCGCGGTTCCCTTCCCTTTCAAAATTTTCCCCAAGGCTTCTTGCGCCTCGATCAGCGCAGTTTTCAAGGAGGCATTCTCATTCGCTATTGCCTGCAGTCCGGCGAGTTGTTTCTGCACGGAACGAATCTGCGCCGTAACTTCGCGCGCTCTTATGGCGTCGCGGAAAATCTCCTTCGCCAACCGCAGTTGCTCGGCCAAAACCTGGGCCGTCGCAGGAGAGCGCGGATCCATAACTACCGACAATGGTTGCGTGTAGGTTTTGCCATCGACGGTCAGCAGAACCTCGTAACTCCCCGGAATTACTTTCGGCCCAGCAGGAGTGGGCGAAGCGTCCTCATCGTCGAGATCAGACGAACCTGAATTTGCCCACCTCAGGCCCCACACAAAACGATGCATTCCGGGCGTCTTCTCGAGAATCTGCTCCTTGGGAAACCATTGCTCGGCCAAAGGGAGCGGGTCGTGTTTCGTGGGCCGCACATCCGACGAGAACTGCCAAACCAGATGTTGCTGACCATCAAAGATCTCCAGCACCATTTTCTGTGCCGGACTCTTCAGCCGGTAATCGAACATAGCGCCATTCGGCGGGTTGTCGGCCGTAGGTTCCTCAGGCGGCAGCGGCGTTCCCACAAATCCATCATTGTCGACCCGCACTGCCGTTGCCGGCTTATAGAGCCATGCGGCCGCGGCCTTGCCCGCATCGGCCGTTTGCCGCAACGGACTCACGTTATCCAGTATCCAAAACGACCGGCCGTATGTTGCGGCCACCAGATCGTCGCCGTGGATGGCCACATCGCGCACTCCGGTCACAGGCAAATTCAGCTGTAGCGACTGCCAGTGATCGCCATCGTCAAACGACACGAACACACCGAATTCCGTTCCGGCAAATAACAGGCCGTGTGCCATTGGATCTTCGCGGACTGCGCGCAAGAAAGCCGGGGCTGAAAGTCCGCTCGTCACCAACTGCCACGATTTTCCGTAGTCGCGGGTCCGGTAAATGTAGGGCGTACGATCATCGCGAATGCTTCGATCCACCGCCGCATACGCCACCGCCGCGTCAAAATGCGAAGCCTCGATCATGGAAACCCGGCTCCAGTCGCTGAGTCCGGGTGGTGTGACATTCGTCCAACTCTTGCCGGCGTCGCGAGTAATGTGAATCAGCCCCGTATCGCTCCCCGCCCAGATGACGTCGCGATTAAGCGGCGAGGGCGCGATCGCATACACCACGCCAAAGCCACGCTGCTTGGCGTTTTCCGCGGTTGTCGGCCCTTGCTGAGTGCTCTGTGGCTGCGCTCCAGTCAAATCCGGGCTTATCGTTTCCCAATGCAATCCGCCGTCGGTCGTCTTCATTACATATTGCGTCCCGAGAAACATTGCTTTTGGTTCGGCCGCCGATCGCACCAGCGCCGGCGTCCACGGGCCGCGATACTTACGCTCATTATTTTCCTGCGTCCAAATGAAGAGCGGCCACGGACTAACGTCCTGGCTGAAACCGATGCGCCGGTCATAGCGCGACACGGTACCCCCCGCACCGCTCAAGTAGAAAATATTCGGGTCATCCGGATCGAGCACCATGTATCCGCTCTCGCTCCCTCCCGATGGGAACCAGTCGCGGGGCGTGATCTGCCCGTGGTCGGTGCGACTAGGCACCGCCGCGCTGCCGCTATCCTGCTGCGTGCCGTAAACCACATACGGAAAGGCGTGATCGGTGATCACGTGATACATCTGCGCGGTGGGCTGGTTGTACCAACTGCTCCATGTGCGGCCGCGATTCAGGCTGACCGTTGTGCCTTGGTCCGTTCCCAACACCATGCTCGAAGAGTTCTTCGGATCGATCCACAGTTCGTGATAGTCGTCGCCGCCGGGCGCGCCGCGCACAACCGAGATGGTCTTCCCGCCATCCTCCGATCCATAGAGCGCGACATTCGGGATGTAGATCACATCGGCATTGTTGGGGTCAACGGTGATGCGGCTGAAATACCACGCGCGGCTGGTTAGCCGCGAATCAGAATTGGTGAGCACCCAACTGTTGCCGCCATCGTCGGACCGATAAAGGCCGCCGCCTTTGCCCGAAATGACCGCATAAACGCGCTTGCCGTCTGTCGCGACGGCCACACCGCTGCGTCCCCAGTCCCCCGCGGGCAAACCGTTGCCGCTCAGCCGCGACCACGTTTTGCCGCCATCCTCGGAGCGAAACAAGCCACTCCCTGGACCATCATTCGTCGGATAGGTGTACCAAGGCGCACGCCATGTGTGCCACGTGGTCGCAAACAACAGTTTGGGATTGCCCACGCAGATCGCCAAATCCGCAACGCCGATATCCGATCCCTGATCGAGAACTTTCTCCCAGTGCCCGCCGCCATCGGTGGACATGAACACTCCGCGCGCCGAATTCGGTGCATAAGCATGGCCGAGTGCACCCACATACACGACATTGGCGTTGCGCGGATCGACCACAATTTTGCTGATCTGCCGCGTCTCATCAAGGCCAATGTGAATCCAGGTTCGTCCAGCGTCGGTCGATTTGTAAACTCCTGTGCCCGAAGAAAGATCGCTGCGAATATCGCTCTCGCCTGTTCCCCCATAAATGATATTCGGATCGGAAGGCGCGACCGCCAGCGCGCCAACCGAGGCAATGCCGAAGCCGTCCGTGACTGGCGTCCAGACAACTCCGGCGTCCGTCGTCTTCCACACGCCGCCGTTGACCGAGCCAAAGTAAAACGTATTGGAATCACCCGGGACGCCGGACACCGCAACGACGCGTCCGCCGCGAAATGGCCCAATCAAACGCCATTTGAGGCCGTTAAATAGGTCGGGTGATACAGTCTGCGCAATTGCCGTGCCCGCCATTACGATGCAGCACAGCGACACTAGACCGCCACGAAATAGCACCATTAATTTGCGCAAGCGATTTGCCCCCAGTGCGATGAGTCTTACAGAAAGTGTGGCCGTGTGGGAACGAATAGAAGGCCGATGATACCACGATGCCCTGTTTACAAAACCTTCAGGCAGGGTGGCGTTGCTATGCCGGGAAAATTAGCGGGGCACCAGCCATTAGCGAGGCACGTAAGTCGTTGTTGCCGCTATCGAGCATTTCAGGCAATCAACTTTTCAATTCGAATCGGCAGCTCGCGAACGCGAATGCCTGTCGCGTGGTATGTGGCCATCGTCAACCCGGATGTGCATCCCGTGAGCCCGATCTCGCCGACACCTCGCGCGCCATATTCGCGCTCCAAACAAGTGCTTCGAGTACTCCCGACTAAGTGCAATCGGCGGCCGCCAACCGAGCATCTAACTCCGAAGCGGAGATCGCGAAATGATTCGAAAACTACAATCCGGAGAATATCGGCTGTACTCACGAAAGAAGAATCCGAGGACAGGCAAGCGACGCAACCTGGGAACATTCGGCACCAGGAAGGCGGCCGAAGCTCACGAGCGTGCCGTCCAATACTTCAAGCATCACGGATAACGAAGCAGGCAAAAGCACTCGTTCTGGCACGGAACATGCAAAGGCCATCGTCTCCACTGCGTATCCCCGACTCCTCATGACTGCTGAATTGCACCGTCGTCGGCACGAACCCTTCGTGACGAACTGCACTTGAAAACTGCCCGAACACTGTTAGACTTTCGAGTTCGTTCAGCTCTTTACGGCATGGGCGCGGATTGCCGCGCCGTAAAGAAGTCGAAAGGGATTCACCATGAGCGAGGTCGAAGCCAAGTCTCTTCCCGAAACCGCGTACCGGCCGCTGAAGGCAGATGAGGTGTATTTGCCGATTGTTTCGCCGGATGAAAAAGTGCCCGAACTCACGCCGCGAGCCATCATTTGGGGGATCGTGTTTTGCGTGCTATTCACGGTAGCGTCCGCCTATTCGGCCCTCAAGGTCGGCCAGGGGATGGAAGCCGCAATTCCCATCTCCATCCTCGCTATTGGCTTGGCGCGAATGTATCCGCGGCGCTCCACGGTGCTGGAGAACATGATCATCACCGGCATGGGCGGCGCATCCGGCAGCGTGGTGGCGGGAGCCGTGTTCACCGTGCCCGCGCTCTACATTCTTCATCTCGACCCGCATCCCGTGCAGACCATCTTTATCTGTCTCGCCGGCGGCTGCCTCGGCATCCTCTTTATTATCCCGCTCCGCCGCTACTTCGTTCGGGAAATGCATGGCAAGTTTCCCTTCCCGGAGGCCACGGCCATCACGGAGGTTCTCGTCACTGGAGAGAAGGGCGGTTCGCAGGCCAAGCTGCTGCTTCAAGCCACTTTCATCGCGGCCATTTATGACTTTTTTGTCACCACCTTCCACGTGTGGAAGGAATATCTGAACTTCCAGTTCGTGCCCGTGGTGCGGTCGCTGGCCGATCGTGGACGCATGGTCTTCAACTTTGACGCGGTCAGCTTCATCCTCGGCCTGGGCTACGTGATGGGCCTGCGCATTTCGCTGATCTTCTGTGCCGGCGGCATTCTGGTGAACTTCGTGCTCGTGCCGCTGATCTGGTTTATCGGCAGCCACATGGGCGACGTTACGGTGTATCCCGCGACTATCCCCATTTCGCACATGACAGCCGCGGAAATTTATCGCAACTACGTTCGCTTTATCGGAGTGGGCGCCATCGCCACCGCCGGACTCGTCGGCATCCTCAAGTCGCTGCGCGTGATTGCCGGATCGTTCGGCATCGCGCTCCACGCCTTCCGTCACGGCGAAGCGCCGCATATGGAGCGCACCGACCGTGACATCCCCATCGTCACCATCCTTATCGGGGTAATTATCGGAGCCATCGCTGTCGCCATTTTCTTCGGCAACCTGCATGTCTCGTGGACGATCGTGGGCATCGGCTTGGCGCTGACGCTGCTCTTCTCATTCTTTTTCACCACCGTTGCTGCCAATGCCATTGCCACCACGGCCAACAACCCGGCCAGCGGCATGACCTTGCTTACCGTCATCGTTTCTGCCGTGGTGTTGCTGAAGTTCGGTCTGTCCGGCACCACCGGCATCTTCTTTGTGATGGCACTGGCGGGCATGGTCTGCGTCGCGCTATGCGCCTCAGGCCAGTTCATCACCGATCTCAAAGCCGGCTACTGGATCGGTTCCACTCCTTCAGCGCAGGAAAAAGTTAAATTCATCGCGGTCGTCGCCTCGGCCATCACGGCGGGCTTAGCGATTATTATGCTCGCCAAGGCCTTCCAGTTTGGAGACGCCGCGCCCGACGATCTGAGGCCGGTTTTAGTCGCGCCGCAAGCCGCCGCGCTGAAGGCCGTGGTGTCAGGGTTCATGAGTGGCCAGCCCGTCGCCTATATGTTGTTCGGGCTGGGTGCCTTGATCACCGTCGTGTTGGAGATGCTCCAACTTTCTTCCATGGTCTTCGCGCTTGGAATTTATCTGCCTCTTCAGCTCACCACGCCAATCCTCGCCGGCGGCTTCCTCTCGCACCTCGTGAGCAAGCGTGCAGAAAAGACAGGCGGCGAGCATGGCAAGACCGTTCGCGAACGTGGCATCATCATTGCTGGCGGATTGATGGCTGGCGGCGCGCTCGGCGGCGTGATTGGCGCGGCGCTTCGCATCCTGCCAAGTTTTAAAGAAGAATGGATCCAGACGCCGTTTTACGACAACATTCCGGTCTCGCAGACGCTGTCCGCGCTCGGGTTCATTGCGCTCTGCGTGTACACATATATGAGTTCGATGAAGAGTTCGAAGTCCGACGATTAGGAACCTCTAAAATGAAAACTAGGCACTCTTCCAAGGCGTAGGCGAAACGCCGAAGCAGATACAAAATGGAGATTCTCAAATGACCGAAGCTGATCTTGCTATCGCGAACGCAATTCTAGGTGTCGATACGCTTTGGGGCGGCGACGTCATGTGCCCGTCCGGCGCGGGCCGCTTCATCGCCGACTCATGGTTCTCTGACGAGCCCCTGCCGAAGGCCTACACTCATGCACCCGCAGCGCGGTTGCGCGCCGCCGGGGGCGTTACCGGAAAAGACAAAGACGCCGTCGCCGACTATCTGCGCGAAATGAGCACCGAGATCATCCGCTCCATGGATGCCATCAACGTCGAGGCTCGACGCGTCGGCGGCCTTCGCGGCGCTTACCTCGAAGGCCTGAACATTTGCCTTCAGACGATGTGGGCGCTCGCCATGGAGACCGCGGGCAAAGGCAACCGCGTTCCTTATGAACAAAGTGTGCTGGCGTCTACCGGACATCCGCCGGAGCCCAGCGACCCAACAAAGAAGCGCCAGCGCGTGGCTGAACTGCTTGGGCGTGGCGGTTATCTTAAGTCGGCAGCCGGAGATGGGACCGCGCTGTTGCAGGCCGTCGATGCCTGGCGTAAAGAGCGTAACTCTCCCATGGCCTCGGTGCGCTCCTTGAGCGATGCGGTGATCGCAAAGTTCGATAACCTGAGCGCTAAGAATCTGCTGCCCTATCTGTCAAAGGACCTCGCCGCAGTGCCACGCGCGAACATCGAGTTCATGCCCATAAAAGAAGCGTGGTTCTCGGGGTCGATGAATTACATTGGCCGCGCCCGCAATGCCGATGGCAGCCCAAAATACGAGGCGACCTACGAGATCAATGCTTCGCTGACAATTTCTTTTCCCGAGTTTGAGCAACTCATCAGTCACGAGGTCGTGCCCGGGCACGTCACAACATTCGCGTATTTACAGAATGAATATGTGCGCGGAAAAATCGGTTTCGAAGCTACCGTCCTGACCATGAACACGCGCGCCGCAACGCTGTTTGAAGGGATCGCCAACAACGCAATCCTGATCGCCCATGGAGTGACCGAAGTCGACCAATTGCCCGATGAAGACTTGCAGATCGGCGTGCTGCTAGCCCTGTTGCAGGATGACGCGAAGAACCAGTCTTCCTATTTAACTTGGGGGGAAGGTAAACCACAGCCTGAGGTTGCGACGACGCTGCGTCGCGATTTCCTTGTCACCGAGGAACGCGCCGACAAACTTTCCGGCGCCTGGGGACGCCATCCTCTGCTCGGACGCATGTACCTTCCGGCCTACCGTTCGGGCACGGAAAAAGTCGCCCGCTTGCGCCGAACTTTACCTCCGGAGCAGATTCTCCCCGCCCTGTATGGCTGCCACGGATTAGTCGATATCGAAACCATCGACTTGGTGCTAAAGCAGGAGAAGTAGAAAAATAGACATTGTCCGAACGATCATCTGCAGGACGTACTTTTTGTGGTACGCTGGAATGTCGACATGCCTTCCCCAACCGCTCCTCGGAAGACCCCGCTCGTCTTCTTTCGTAATGAGTCGGGTGAGGAACCTGTCCGAGAGTGGCTGAAGGGACTGGAGCAGGCGGAGCGTCGTTCGATTGGCGTTGACCTGTTGCGGGCTCAATGGCGCTGGCCGGTGGGGATGCCGTTGTGCCGCCCGATGGGGCAGGCTCTGTGGGAAGTGCGAACCAATCTGCCGGGCAACCGGGCGGCTCGCGTGCTGATTTGTCATGTCCAAGGCTGCCTCGTAGCGCTCCATGGATTCATCAAGAAAAGTCGCACTACACCACACGACGACTTAGCGTTGGCGCGTAAGCGGCAAAGGGGGTTGCAACAATGAGACGGAAGAAAATCGGATCTGAGAGCGTTATGTCGAAGAAGCTGGGATCAAGCATCGACGACTTCTTAAAAGAAGAAGGCGTTTTCGAGGAAGCGCAGGCGCAAGCTATCAAGGAGGTCGTCGCCTGGAAACTGGCCAAGGCCATGAAGAAGAAAAAGATTTCCAAGGCGCGCATGGCGGTGTTGCTGAAGACGAGCCGCTCGCAGGTCGATCGCATTCTCGACCCGAAACGAGACATTACGCTGGGGAGCTTGCAGCGGGCAGCGGCACTGGTGGGTCAGCGGGTGGTGATTGAGTTGGTGTGACGACGCGCCCGTGGTGGAATCCCACCCTCGCGCACAGAACGCACAAGGATGGGCACCCGGCGATTTCGCGGCTAAGGCTAACTAGAAACGGGCTCACGCTTGCAGACGCCGCATTCTGCAACGTGTATGTGCATCTCGCTTGCAAGCTCGAACGCTCTTTGCTGGGCAGCTTTGCGCATCTGACTAGCCTTGCGGTTAGAATACCCATGCACAGACGCGTTCTGAGGATGGAAGAGGTTCACATCGTCCAGAGCGATCTTCCGTTCCAGCTTGAGCGAATCATACTTAGGGCAGGGCATACTCCACGTGGGCTGTTGTCAATTCGGTGTTGCCGCTGTTGCGGCTTTCGGCGGACTGACTTCATCACAAGCTGCGGGTCTCTCAGCGAAGTGTCGCGCTCGAAGGATACTGTCCAATGCATCTGAGCAAGCGGCCTCCCGAGCGTTCATATCCTTAGTTTTGTGGATTATCCGCCAATTCTTTTTGCGCCTTCAGTTCGCTCTCGGTGTTGTAAGAGATGGGTTTTATGATTTCGCGCTGCATATTATTCATCAACCGACCGATGAAGAATTTATTCAGCAAGCTCACGACTGCTTTTTCGCCATCTGTTCTGGCATCTGCGTCCGCACCGTCAATGAGGTCCTGTACGGTTCGGGGAACTGCAATTGATCCGCCCGAAAAGCTCAGCGTTCCGAGAGTGCCTTGAATTGACCGCAGTGCTTTCAGTCCGGCCTGGGCAAACTCGTCGCTCACGTTTTGCCCCGGAAGGTCGGGCACGGGGCCTCCTTGAGTTGCGACCGACGTGGCAGAACTAGAGCCGCTGTTTAGCATCGCGTCGATGACGAGTTTGCTGACCCTACTCTTGTGTAGCGCTATCAACCCATCAGGCGACGTATCAAAACTTGTTCTGCTGTGCTTGATGACGAGAACAATGGTCTGATCCGGAATCTCAGCCTGAACGAGCTTAACAATCTCCGTATTTGTCAATGGCTTTTGCGCCTGCTGACCGTGAATAACATTTGTTACAGACAGAAAAGTTAACAAGCAAAGCACACTGAATTTCCCGGCCATGAACCACACTCCAGAACGAGTTTGGGTTGTGTCTCAGAGTATACAACGCCCACAAAAACTCGCATATCGCGCTCCCGCCGATTTCTGTAGCGAGTGGGCCCGGCTCCCGTCAAGCGACTCGATCGATCGAGTCCGGCCCTTTAGGCTTTATTGCCGTATCCTCGGGTTCACCGCCGAATAGAGCAGATCCGTCAGAAAGTTCACTGCGACATAAGTTAGTCCTATCGCCAGAATGCAGCCTTGCACCAGATAGTAATCGCGGTTGCCGATTGCTTGAATTGTTAGCCGGCCGATGCCCGGCCAGGAAAAGATCGTCTCAGTGACGATCGCGCCCGCCAGCAATGCGCCAAATTGCAGTCCCAGCACGGTGAGAATCGGGATCATGGCATTACGCAGCGCGTGCCGATAGACTACTGTGCGCTCCGGCAGGCCTTTGGCTCGCGCGGTGCGAATGTAGTCCTGGCCTAACTCTTCCAGCATCGACGTGCGCACCATGCGGGTGAGAATCGCGGCGAGTGCGCTGCCCATCGTGATAGCGGGCAACACCAAATGTGCAAATGAACCGGACCCGGAAACGGGTAGCCATCCCAGTTTGACGGCGAAGAACAAAATTAAGATCGGGCCCAATGCGAAGTTAGGAAACGACAGCCCGAACAAACTTACAACGCTCAATACACGATCGTCCCATTGGTTGCGGCGGCGGGCCGAGCGCACTCCCGCAGGAATGGAGAGCGCAATCGCTACAAATAAAGCAGCCAATGTCAACTGCAGCGTAAACGGATAGCGCTCCGCAATCAGCTGCGTGACGGGCTGATTAAATCGCAGCGACTTGCCGAGGTCGCCATGGAGTACGCCGCGACAGTAATTCACATATTGCTCACCGAGCGGAACATCGAGTCCGTAGGCATGGCGGATGGCCTGAATGTCAGCCGCTCCCGCGCCTTCACCCAGCATTTGCTGAACGGGATCGCCGGGGACGAAGTGGATCAGAAGAAAAACAGCCGACACAACCAGCCAGATGACCGGCAGAGTATAAGCAACGCGCGAAATGATGTAACGAGCCATTAATCGAGTTACTAATCGAGTTCTTAATAATGTATCGAGTGGAACTCTCTCGGCGAATCGTCAGGTCTTTTGCCGCGTAGCTTGCGCAGGCTCGACTTCCGCTTGCCCCGTTTGCTCAGAGCGCAGCGGCTCGATTCTGATTTGCGCTATGCGGTGGCCCTCCATTTTTTCCACCACAAACCGCCGTCCCTGATACTCGAATGACTCGCCGCCGCTGGGCATTTTCTGCAACCGCGACAATACAAAACCAGCTAGCGTCTCAAAACCTTCGTCCTGCGGCAACATGAGATCATACTGGCTCTCCAAGTCGCGAATGTTGACCGCGCCATCCAGTCGCAGCACCGTGTTCCCGTCGATGACCGGCGGCGGCGCGGCCACGTCGAATTCGTCTTCCAGTTCGCCGACCACCTGCTCCAGCACGTCTTCCACGCTGATCACGCCCGCCGTCGAACCAAATTCATCCACCACCATGGCAAGGTGCCGTTTGCGCACCTGAAATTCCATCAGCAACTCGAATAGCGACTTGGTTTCAGGCACAACCAGCACGTCGTGCATGATCTGGCTGACCTTCATCTGAGAGATACGCGTGGCCAAAGGCGTCGAACCTGGCTGTGCGAGTCGAAGCCGCATCCAGCGCATTAAGTCCTTGGCGTAAAGAACGCCCACAATGTGCTCAGGGCCGCGCTGAGGATCATAGATTGGGATGCGCGAGTGTTGTTCATCCACAACGCGGGCCAGGGCTTCGTCCAATGTGAGATCGGCGGGTAACGAAAATATTTTCGTTCTCGGCACCATTACCTGCCGCGCCGTGATGTTATCCAGTTCAAGCGAATTCAGCAGCATCTCTTCCTGCGCTGATGACAGCTGTCCTGAGTTCCTCGCGGCGCTGATGATCAGGCGCAGCTCGTCGGGTGAATGGACCGAACCGTGACGAATCTCTGTGCTTCCAAACGATCTCAGCACAAAGCCAGCAGCCCGGCTCATGACGGCCGTGATTGGGCCGGTGATGGTGAGAAAGACATCCATGGGCGCGGCCACCGCTAGCGCAACGCGTTCCGCGCGCTGCAAAGCCAAAGACTTGGGCACCAGTTCGCCCAGGGTAACGTGCAGGCTCGTAATAAAAAGGAAGGCCACGGCAACCGCGATGGCGTGAGCATACAAAACCGCATGTGGAAGGCCGCCAATCCAGTTGGCAAACAGCTGCGCCAGAAAGGGTTCTCCCAGCCATCCGAGCGAAAGGCTAGTCACGGTGATTCCCAACTGGACGCCATTGACCACGCGAGTGAGTTGCTGGTGCAGCTTGAGGACGGTGCGAGCGCCAATGCGGTGTGCATCGATCAGTTGCAGAATGCGGGTTTCGCGAACGCTCACCAGAGCGAATTCAGCCGCCGCAAAAAACGCATTGGCCGCCACCAGCAGCAGGATGACAAACACCCGCAGCGGCACGAATGCAATCATGGAGAGCTAATTCTAACATTTCGGGAGGGATGGCCCGCGGGGATGGCCCGCGGGAAGCACTCCGGCCGCAACCGCGAGTCATATCAAAGCGAATTTGTCACTCCCTGCTTTCGTTTTGTCAGGTTGCCCCGTCTAACCTTGCAGGTGCCGGGAATACAATAATCGGTGGCGACATTGAGTGACACCGATACCCGCCATCGCATCAATTTTCGGAACTATTTCCGGGCTTATTCCGTAACAAACATTGAAGGCGAATCGCAGTCCCCTAATGCAGTCAGGAGGCAGTTGTGAACGGCAATGGTAATGGCAAGAAAAAGCGGCGCAGAAGAATAATTTTTGGCGTGATTGCGGCGGTTATCCTGTTGGCCGTTGTCGGTGGAGTGATTGCTGCCACCAGCGGCGGCACCAAGATCGATCCCTCAAAGTTGGCCAAGGTGGAGCGCGGCGACTTGGCAAAGAGCGTTGTTGCCACCGGCAAGATCGAGCCGATCACAAAGGTTGAGGTCAAATCCAAAGCCAGCGGCATAGTAAAGAAGCTCTATGTCGATTATGGCGACCAGGTGAAAAAGGGTCAGATTCTTTGCGAACTTGATCGCGATGAAATTCAGGCTCGGGTCGATCAGGCCCGCGCGCAGATGGAATCCTCGGATGCCAGCTTGAACGCCACGCGGGCTGACCTGGTGCGCGCCAAAGTGGATGCCGAGGCCCCCGATGTCCCTTTGCTGAAGCGTGCCTACGAACGTGCGGAAGGCATGGCCAAAGAAGGAGTGGTTTCCGCTTCCGCCCTCGACGATGCCGAGAAAAACTACGAACTCGCGCTCAACAAGCAAAATGTAGCCAAGGCGCAACTGCAAGTTTTGTCGGCAAAAATCGGCCAGGCACAAGGACAGCTCTCACAGGACCGCGCCAATCTCAAGCAACTGGAGGAGCAACTCAGCTATACCACAATTGAGTCGCCCCTCGAGGGTGTCGTGCTCTCGCGCGACGTGCAGGTTGGTGATGCCGTCAGCTCGATTCTAGTTCTCGGTTCAACAGCAACCCTCGTCATGACGCTCGGCGACACCAGCGAGGTCTACGTCAAAGGCAAAGTTGACGAGAGCGATATTGGCAAGGTCTATCTAGGACAACCCGCAAGAATTAAAGTCGAGTCATTCAAGGACAAGACTTTCACCGGCAAGGTGACCAAAATCTCGCCAATGGGCGTCGAAAAGGATAATGTGACCACCTTTGAGGTACGCGTTTCCATCAACAATCCCGAAGGCATGCTCAAGGCCATGATGACGGCCAACGCCGAAATCATTCTCGACGAACACAAAAATGTCTTACAAATTCCCGAGGGCGCGATTATCTACGATAAAGATAAGAACGCATCAGTCGAAATCCCCGACACCAAGGCCAAAGAAGGCAAGCGCAAAGTCGCCGTTAATATCGGGATTTCGAATGGCGCCAAGACAGAAATGCTGAAGGGCCTGAAGGAGGGCGATCAGGTGGTTCTACAGTAAAGAAGTATTGCGGTAGACGGACTCCAAAACGGCGTGCAGCAGTAAGGGCCGCCTCGGTGGGCGCAGCAACAGAAAACACAGGAGGACTCTCAATGAATACGTTTCCGGTCTCCCGCCGGCTGGTAATCATGCTGGCGGCCGTTCTGCTCGCGTCGATCCCGACTTTCGCCTCAGTTGACGGATCTTTCGACCGTTCCTACCAAGTCAATGGGCCCGTGGATCTTGAAGTTCTTAGCCACTCCGGAGATATCACAATTCGAAATGGCCCATCCGGTACGGTGGCAATTCATGGCAAGATTCATGTCGGCGGTCTTTGGTTCAGCGGCGACCGCAAGGCCGACGTCCAGGCGATCGAAAATAATCCTCCGATTCAGCAGAATGGCAATAGCATTCGCGTCGACTACGTGAATGCCCACAACATCTCGATCGACTACGAAATCACCGTCCCGGAAGACACGACGGTCCGCGGTCACACCGGCAGCGGGAATCTGAACGTCGAGGGCGTGAGAGGCAAGATCGAGCTTGAAAGCGGCTCCGGCGATATGAAGCTCGCTCGTCTTACCGGCGAGATGCGTTTCCAGACCGGATCGGGCAACGTTCACGGCCATGAACTCGCTGGCCCAATGCGTATCAAGTCCGGAAGCGGTGACATCGATCTTCAGCAGACCGGCGAGGGCGACGTGGAAGTGCGTACCGGCGCGGGCAACGTTACTGTCACTGGCATCAGTGGCGGGTTTCACGCCGAGGCCGGCAGTGGAGATATTCACGCCCAGGGCTCTCCGAGAAATCCGTGGAGCATCCGCACCGGCTCGGGGAACGTGAAGTTGGAACTGCCGTCCGACGCCGCCTTTGACGCCGACATCTCCACCGGCTCAGGTTCGGTCACAACGAACCACCCTGTCACAACCACCGTCGAGGGCCGCGTGGCGGAGGGGCGCAAGAACGTGATCGGCAAGGTGCGCGGCGGCGGACCGACGATTTCGGTACACACTGGCTCAGGCGACGTTCGCCTGGAGTAATCCAGCGACTCAACAGCGCAAGATTTCAGGGAACAATCTGGGCGGCTCAGCTTAAAACCTGGCCGGCGACTAAGTACCCGAGTACCCGAAGATAAACACCGCACTATCTTGACGCGCGCTCGCGCTACGCCTGATACTTCGTTTGGCTTCCGACGGAAGCTAGACGAGGAACAGATTGCCACAGGAACCAATCATCACTCTGACCACCGACTTTGGCCTCAACGACCACTTTGTTGGCGCCATCAAGGGCGTATTGATGGAAATCGCGCCTGGCGCCCAAATCGTCGATATCAGCCATGCCGTTCAGCCCTTTGATATCCTCGATGGCGCGCTGACGATCTCGCAGGCCTATTCCTACTATCCCGCTGGAACCGTCCACATGGTCGTCGTCGATCCCGGCGTGGGAACAGCCCGTCGGCCGATTATCCTGGCCGGAGAACGTCATCTTTTCGTCGCTCCCGACAACGGCGTGCTTTCTCTTATCTACGCCCGCGAAACTCGCATCACTGTTCGTCACGTCACCGCCGAGCATTACTTCCTCCAGCCGCGCAGCAATACATTTCATGGCCGCGACATCTTCGCGCCGATCGCCGCTTATCTTGCCAAAGGCGTCGACTCCGAGCGCTTTGGGCCCGCGATCACGGATTACGTGCGATTCGGCATGCCGCGCCCCAAGCCGGTTGATGAGCGCACCCTCCGCGGCGTAGTTCTGAAAATCGATCGCTTCGGCAATCTCATCACCAACGTCACGCCCACCGATGCGCCCAAGCTCTTTGAAACACCGCCGACCGCATTCAAGATTGCGATTGGCAAAGGAGAAGTAACCCGCCTCTGCGTCAATTACGCCGAAGGCGGTCCGGGCGAGGCCTTTGCCATCCTCGGCAGCATGGGTTTCCTCGAGATTGCCACTAACCGTGGCTCAGCTTTCCAGTTGCTAGGAGCAGGGAAGGGCAGCGAAGTCAATGTGGTGATGGGCGCAGTCTGACCGCGGCAAAAGCGGAGTTCTACGCAGACCAATGTCAGGCTTTCCTATTGACTAGCTTCGGGACGGGGTGCCATTATCCGCTCTAGCGCCTTGCGATTTTTCCCAACCCAGGCGCGAGCTTCAGTGTGGCGTCTTTGCAGCTCTGACTCCAATTCCTGAACGGAGTCGCTGGCGGAAGTAGTCGCGGATGCACTGCTCGCAACCTACCCAACCGCGAAAGGCATACATTTCCCGCTCAGCGAGTGCTTTGAGACAGTAGGAGCAAGAAGGAATTAGGCCCTTGGGTCGCGCTATCATGTCGAACGATGAGAGGCACAGCCATCATGCACAGGAATCTCATTACTACTCTGTGACGTACATCACCAGTCCATTGTGATGACATTGAATCCCATAGTCCGGGGTCACGGAGGGAAAAATTCGAACACTATAAACCTTTTGCCTTCGGGTGGACATAGCGATCCATCTCGCCCGTCCACTTAAGAAAGCGCCAGAGATTTCCGCGCTCGGTCCAAAGAAATTCCCAGAATTCCAGAAACCCGATCTGGGTCATTTTTACGCCGGTATAGGTCTCAATGCGCCAAAGTAGGTAAGGGCTGCGCCAGGGCGTGATTCGATGCCCTCGCGTGCTGTTCCACAGAAAACGCAGCATCGGCAACATCTGGACCAGTATATCGCCACGAACCAACCGCGGTGCCCGAGGGCCTTAGGTCTCAATCGGCCCTCGGGTTGGGATGCCAGCAGAATCTGTCAATCGTGGCCCAACGCCGCTACGAACATTCCTGACACCTGACACCTCAGACCTGACGCTCAGCTTTTCTTCCCGCCTACCGCATAGAACGCGGTTGCAACCTGCTCCACTCTCGCGCTGCCGCACAGCGGACACTTGACGTCTTTTTCGTGCTCCTGGAAGGTGAGAACAATCTCAAAGGGCTTGTGACACTCATGGCATACGTAGTCGTACACGGGCATTGGGGGCCTCCCGCTCGAAATCGCTTACGAGCTACGCGAACATTCTACCGCCGAAAGCTGTGGGCAAGGTGAGTTCTCTTTTTCCAGTTCCCAGTTCTCAGCAAAGCAACACGACCATCGTTTCGGTTTAGCTGAAAACTGAGAACTGAGAACTGAGAACCGACAACCGAGAACTGATTCCTTATTTTTCGCTGATCTCTACGCTGGCGCGCGTGTCAGCCCATTCCATGCGCAGGGTACACTTGCCGCCGCCCTCGTCGAAGGCAATGGTAAAGTTCTCCACCGGCCCGGGCGTTTTCGCGACACTCATCGGCAAGCGTGCGAAATCGTCCTTCTCGCCCGGATAAGGCTCTCCCCACTCGCCCGTTTTCTTGCTCACGATCAGCGTCCACGAATCGGCTTTGGGGAGCGTGAAGATCGTATAGCTCCCGGCAGGGACCGACTTGTCTCCAACTGTCAGGTTCGCGTCGGTCACGAATGTTGTCGCTTCGTTCGCTCCGGCACGCCAGACTTCGCCGAAAGGAACCAGAGCCTTCTCGCTGGCGGGACCGAAAATCTTGCGGCCCTTTGCGCGCGGACTGGAATAATCGATCTTGATTGTCTTTCCGTCAGAAAACTTGCACTCTGCGCTCGCTGGCGGGCTGGGACGTTTCGATTTGTCCTGTGACTTACTCATCTGCGCCGGGGCAAAGGCCGCTGCCGCAAATAGGGCGAGAGAAACCAACAGCAATTTCTTCATGAGAATCATCCTCCGTTGCCAAAGAATTATACGCACTTTCCCGTTAGAATCGCTGCATGACGGTCTTCAATGACAAGCAGGAAGAGCTCGAACACTTCGAAGCACGCATGGGAATTCCACGGGGGAGGCTGGCCGTTACCATGGACATGATCACGGATGCCATGGCGCTCGTTGGTCAGCACGGCGTTTATTGTCAGAGCCAGCGCTGGCCTGGCAAACCGGTTATGGATGTGCAACTCATCATGAAAAATCTCACCGATGCGAAAGAGCTGATTCAGAGTGTGATGGAAGAGTTACGTCCGAACCTGTGAACTGCGGAAATATGCGGAAATCTTAGGAGAAGCATTGCGGCAGGGTTACCAACGATTTGTCGGCAGCGGGGGAAATTAAAAATGCAGTTGGCTGTTCGGACTACAATTTCAGTATGGAGCGCAAGATCTTCTGGGCTGCCTTCACCGTGCTCGGGCTCGTCGCCGATTTCACTCTGCCGCTCTGGTGGGCTTTAGGCGCGACCATTCCTATTGCGTACGCGTCGTGGTGGATCGCCTACCGCAGCGGATGGTTCGAATAGAACCGCAAGGCACTTATTAGAACCTCAGGCCGAATTGTCCTAGAAGTCCTCACTCGCCACGCAGAACATCATTCCTAATTACGCCAGCGTATACTTCCCTGCTTCGATTGTTTTCTGCGCAATCTGCTGCCGCAGTGCGATCGTGTTGAAAGGCTCGTGCTTGGCTAAGCGACGCAGAATTGCCAGTTGCGTCCGCAGCATGTCGCCCTCCGCGACGTCGGCGATTACCTTTTTTGCGGCCCCTTCAATTTTCTCGAATGCCTGCGTCATATAAACTCGCGCCATCGCGATCGGAAGCGCAGCCGCAGCTTCACCTTTGTGCCCGGCAATCTTCTGCGCCCGCAGCACCGCTGATTCCATCACGTAAATTTCGATGGTCATATCCGCGATTGCGCCCATCACTTCCTGCTGCTCCTGGATCGCAGCCATATATTTCTGGGAGGCTGCTCCCGCTGCGAACAGCCCCAGTTTCTTGGCGTTGGCAACCAACTTGCGCTCTTCCGCAAAGAAGCCTTCGATCTCTTCACCCATCGATGGGCCGCTAAGCACCTCGTCCATGAGCTGCTTGATCGCCGGCATCAGCGGCAACTGTCCGCTCATGGCGCGCTTCAACAGGAAACCCGTGATAATGAGCCGGTTGATTTCGTTCGTGCCTTCGAAGATGCGATTGATGCGAGCATCGCGGTAAGCGCGTTCCGCCGGATATTCCTCGACGAAACCGTAACCGCCGTGAATCTGCATCGTCTCATCAACGACGTAGTCAATCATCTCTGAGCCCCAAACCTTGATGATCGAGCATTCGACGGCATACTCCTCGATGGCCTTGCGCGTTTCTTTAGCGACGTCAGGGCCTGCCTTGTCGATCTCGCCGAGCAGCGCATCCATCATGCCCACTGTGCGATAGACTAGCGATTCACCGACGTAAATCAGCATGGCCATGTTCGCGATTTTTTCGCGCACCAGCCCGAAATCGGCGATCACTTTGCCAAAAGCCTGGCGCTGCTTGGCGTAACCGACGGCATGCTCGATGGAAACGCGCGCACCGCCCAAACACATAGCGCCCAGCTTGAAGCGCCCAATGTTCAGAATGTTGAAGGCAATGGTCGCGCCTTTGCCGATCTCGCCCAGCAGATTCTCGACGGGCACCTGGCAATCGTTAAGGATGATTGGGCATGTAGAGGAGCCGCGAATGCCCATCTTGTGCTCTTCAGCCCCCGCTGAGAATCCGGGAAAAGTCCGCTCTACGAGGAACGCGGAGAATTTTTCGCCGTCGATTTTTGCGAATACAGTGAACAGGTCAGCGAAGCCTGCATTGGTGATCCACATCTTCTCGCCATTAAGAACGTAGTGTTTCCCATCGGGCGAGAGCGCAGCGCGTGCGCGGCAATTCATGGCATCGGAACCGGAGGTAGCCTCTGACAACGCGTAGGCGCCGACAATTTCTCCGATAGCGAGGCGCGGCAGGTATTTCTTCTTTTGCGCCTCCGTACCGAAATAAACCAGCGGCAACATGCCAATGCCGCTATGTGCGCCCCATGTGGTAGCAAATCCGGCATATTTCGCCATGTGATCGGCAATAATTGCCGCCGTGACCTTCTCCATTTCGAGCCCACCATAGGCCTCGGGAACTTCGACGGCGCTGAGCCCAAGTTCACCCGCTTTTTTTAGCAGGTCGCGAGAAATGGAGTGGTCTTTCTTCTCGAGCTTGTCAGCCTGCGGCAGAATTTCGTTGACCGCGAACTCTTCGGCCGTTTGGCCAATCATCTGCTGCTGCTCGGAGAAGTCTTCGGGAGTGAACACGTCAGCCGCGGCGCGTTCTTCCAGCAGAAAGCCGCCGCCGGGGATTCTGGTCTTGGGTACCGTTGTGGTAGTGGCCATTCTTGATCCTCAGAAATAGATTGCCAGATGAACGTGCCAAAGGAAAGGGTACGAAGGGCAATCGTCATTGGCTGCTCCAGCGTATTTCGCCGCAGGATCAGCGGTTCAGGCCAGAGATTCGAATATTCCAGCAGCGCCCATGCCTCCACCAACACACATGGTGACCATGCCGTAGCGAGCTTTGCGCCGCTTCAATTCCCTGATTACGCTCGCCGTCAACTTGGCGCCAGTGCAACCTAAAGGATGTCCGAGAGCGATTGCGCCGCCGTTCGGATTGACTCGGTTGGGATCGAGCCTGGCCTCTTTGATGACGGCGAGAGATTGGGCAGCAAAGGCCTCATTCAGCTCGATCACATCGATGTCGGCGAGCTTCAAGCCGGCGAGTTTGAGCGCCTTCGGGATCGCGAACACTGGCCCTAGACCCATTTCCTCGGGCTTGTATCCAGCGGTTGCAAAGGAGACGTAGCGCGCGAGCGGCGTGATGCCAAGAGCTTTCGCCCGCTCGGCCGACATGACGATGGCAGCTGCGGCTCCATCCGACGTTTGCGAGGAGTTCCCTGCGGTCGTGACGCCTTTTACGTGGAAAGCGGGCTTGAGAGCGCCGAGCGCTTCCATTGAGGTATCGCTGCGAGGGCCTTCATCCACTTTGAAGATGATTTCCTGGCGCTTGGGTTTGGACCCGTTTGGCGTGGTGAAGCTGACCGCAACCGGAACTGTCTCTTCCTCAAACTTCCCCGCGTCAATCGCGGCGAACGCCTTCTGATGGCTGCGCAGCGAGAACTCGTCGCACTGCTCGCGCGTGATGGAGAAGCGCTCGGCCAATCGCTCCGCGGTAAGGCCCATGGAAAGATATGCGTCAGGATAGTGCTCAACGAGCCAGGGATTGGGCGAGATCTTATTGCCTCCCATGGGAATCATCGACATCGATTCCGTTCCGCCTGCGACCATCACTTCCGCGCCGCCGCTCATAATGCGCTCAGCAGCCATGGCGATGGCCTGCAAGCCCGAGGAACAGAAGCGGTTGATGGTGACTGCGGACACCTCCACGGGTAAACCTGCGCGCAGCGAAGCAATGCGGGCGACGTTCATTCCCTGCTCAGCCTCGGGCATGGCGCAGCCGAGAATGACGTCTTCTATTTCTTTGACGTCGAGTTGCGGCACGCGCGCAAGCGCGTCTTGGATGGCGATTGCGGCGAGTTCGTCGGGGCGAGTGGAGCGCAACGTGCCCTTGAAGGCGCGGCCAACAGGAGTGCGAACGGAAGAGACAATGACGACTTCACGCATGTTAGTTCTCAGTACCCGGTTCTCAGTCCTCAGTTCTCAGTTCTCAGTTTATCGTGCTTCTCTGCGAGCAGATGTTTGAGTATGGCAATGTGTCGTGTGCTCTTTTTCGCGTGCTCTCGGAGAATTCGGGCGCTGACTGGCGGTGTGCTGGGAGACCCATCCTAGCTCGGTCTTTTAAAGTCAAAGACTTAGGAGGAAATGGAGCGCGCGAAACTGCCAGGTCTTTGAGGAATAAGGAGTTACTAGTAAAGTATTTATAAATCAAAGACTTAGCGGGAGTACCTCGCGGCCAGTGGTCAATTCCTATGTGCGGGCTAGGGCTTGGGGGCGTAGAAGTAATAGTCGGCGGTGTAGCTGCTTTTTGTTTCTGCGCCTTTGTGCGCTTCGTCGCAGCCGGCGGCGGGAGGCTTGCCTCCATGAGTGTGCAGGCGCTGAATTGTTGTCACGTTCGTGAGCTGGCCTTTGCCTGCATGGCTGGTGACATTCACCAGCAGCCACGGAATTGAATCTGCATCGGGCGAATCGACGTGCGCGGCGACTTTGCCGGAGACTGTGCTGCCATCGGTCAGCTTCCAGGTGGGCCCGGCGGAATGGTGGCCGATCAGCTTGCCGTTGCGGTCGCGCAGCTCGGCGTCGGGAGCGGTGAGCGTCCAGGCAAACTTGCCATCCGCACCAGCAACGCAGTTGTAGATCTGCGATCCCGTGGCGTGCACGGACAGGATCAGTTCGATGTCGGCGGGGACGGCGAGCGCGGAAGGTACGTCGGTGGGCGAAGTATGCGATGCGGCGTTTTGGGCGGCCGCGAAATGAATGCCTACAAACAGCACGATGGCGGTGAGCAATATCACTGGACTCGATTTTTCTTGCCTGCTTCCGTTTTGCATGTTTTCTAGATGAAGATCGAACAAGTCACGAAGCAAATTGTTTACTTCTTTACTTCTTACCTCTTACTTCTTACTTCTTACTTCTTACTTCTTCAACTGCTGCTTCCAGCCGAGGATGCGGGCCTTGTTGGCCTCGGCTTCGGCTTCAGGGACCATGCCTTTCTTCTGAAAAAGGATCGAGAGGCGGGTGTGGGCAAGGACATCGTCGGGTTCGAGTTCAGCTAGCTGGCGAGAGGCTTCGATGGCCTCGTCAAATCGGCCGAGGTTTTCGAGCGCGCGGCTTAGACCGTGAAGTGAGTCGGTGAAGGTGGCATCGGCGGCGAGGGACTTCTTGTATTCGGCGACGGCGAGTTCGTCGTGGCCATCGGCGACGTGGTCGAGCGCGGCGTAGTAGTGGTGTTCTGCCTGGGTGCGATCCGAGGTAGGGTTATCGGGCATTCGAAGAAGATCTTAAATCACGGAGAGCACAGAGGGCACAGAGGGCACGGAGACAGCATTCTAGGGTGTAGGGGTCCTTCGACTCCGCAAGACCTGCGTTAAGCGCAGGTCATGCTTCGCTTGATTTCATAACCACGACGGCTCCTCAGGCCCGATACTTAGGTTGTCTAAAGACCAAGCGCTCGGGCCGAAAGGAGCCAGTCATGTTGATTATAGGTTGTGATTACCATCCGAGTGGGCAGCAGGTTTTTGGCATCGACACGGAGAGCGGCGAGATTTTTGCGGATCGCTGGATCGCACACACGGGGGCGGAACTGGACGAGTTTTACCAAGGTCTGCCCGGGGGAACGGTGGTCGGAGTCGAGTGCAGCGGCAATATGCTGTGGTTCGAGCGGCGGCTGGCGCAGTACGGGCACCGCTTGCGGCTGGGGGATGCAGCGCAGATTCGGGCCAAGGAGACACGCAAGCAGAAGCACGATCGGCGGGACGCAGAGCTGATCGCGCGCTTGCTGGTGGAGGGCAACTTTCCCGAGTTGCGCTGGGTGCCGACGCTGGCCGAACGCGACTTGCGTCAGTTGCTGATGCACCGGCACAAGCTGGTGCGGATGCGGGCGCAGGTAAAAAACCAGTTGCAGCATATTGCGCTGAACCAGGGGCAGCAGAAGAAACGGCAGTTGTGGACCAAGGCGGGACGCGAACTGCTGGAGCAGTTGCGGCTGGAGCCTTGGACGGCGCGGCGGCGGGACGACTTGCTGCGCTGGCTCGATCTTTTGAACAGCGATTGCGAAAGTGTGGAACGGGAGGTGCGGCAGGCGGCGGAGGCGAATGCCGAAGCGCGGCTGCTGATGACGCATCCCGGGATTGGGCCGGTGATCAGTCTGGCGTTTGTGCTGACCATCGGGCGGATCGAGCGCTTCGAGCGCAGCCGGCAACTGGTGAGCTATCTGGGATTGAATCCGTCGGAGGATTCCAGTGGGGCGCGGCGGCGGCTGGGCGGGATCAGCAAACAGGGGAGCAGTTTTATGCGCCTGCTGCTGATTCAGGGGGCGCAGACTGCGGTTCGTGGCGATGAGGAGTTGCACCGGCAGTACCGTCGTTTGGCCGCCAAGAAACACCGGGCGGTGGCCAAAGTGATGGTGGCACGCAAGCTGGTGGTGCGCATGTTCTGGATGCTGAAGACGCAGAAGACGCATGCAGAACTGGTTCGTATGCGGGGTAGCTCGAGTCATCCTGGGGTCAGCGAGACCGACCGCTTGAGTGAGCGCCCTGCCTCTCCGCGGATCCTGCCGTAACCGGCGGGACGGCCAGGTGGAGAGTTTGCACGAGAAATCATGGTCGAAACGACCGAATAGATGGGGAGTGGGGCCGGAGTTCGGCATCCACCGAATGATTCGAAGCAAAGACGAGCGGCTGGTCTTAGACAAATGCAACGGCAACAGCAACAGCAAAGGCAACAGCAAAACCCTCTACGAAGGGAAAGGCAACGGCAAAATCATTCTTGCCGCCGCGACGACGCCCTCGTGTTGCCAAAAAACAAGTTGACAGAGCCGTCGTGGTTATAGACAGGATGACAGATCAATTTACATTGCGAGTTTGTAGCTAGGAGGTGCGTTTGAGGACGAGACTTATCGGCGTTCCGTTTGGCTTCCAGGTGCCGGTGATTGTGGTATGACCTTCGTCCATGGTGCCATCGTATAAGGCGGGAACGCTGCCGACTTCAAAGTGCAGCGCGTGATCTTTGTAAGTGATGGCGGTGATGATGATGCCGGAGACGCTCTGGTCCGGGTAGTCGACGGTGCCGCTTAAGCTGCCATCTTCGGCGGCGGAAATGTGCACCACGATGCGCTGTTTCGCTTTTGCGCCGGGATCGAGCGTGCCTTCCCAATCTCCGACGATGCCCGCGCGATTCTGTGCCGGGGCAAGTGTGGGGAGAATTACAACGGCAAGCATGAGAGCGAAGAGGGTCTTCAGCAGTGGCTGCATAGTCGGTCTGATCATAGTCAATCTTGTCACGGGTCCGCTCTCTTGGCACAGTCAGGTAAGTGGGTTGGATGAAAGCTGGAGGGAATAGGTGCGCTTAGTTTCCGGCGCAGAATTGGTTTCAGCCGCAAGAAAATGCATAGATCCTTCGCTTCGCAATCGTACTAAAGAACGCTAGCGAAGCGGATGCGGCTCGCTCAGGACGACACGGCGGGCACGGTGCGATCTTTGATGGAGGGAATAGGGGTCCTTCGACTCCGCGAAGGATTCGCTTCGCGAACCTCTCGCTCCGCTTGATTGGATAACGACGTTGGCAGGTCGCAACGAGTAGATTGGTTGTGACTAAACAGACCAGGGCTCGCAACGAAGGAGCCAACGTCATGCTGATTATAGGCTGTGATTTTCATCCTGGGTTTCAGCAGGTCGCGATCTTTGACAATCGAACGGGGGAGATCGAAGCCAAGCGCTTGCAGCACCGGGAAGAGGCGGAGCAGTTTTACCGTTCGCTTTCCGGTCCGGTGCAGGTGGGGATGGAGGCGTGCGGACACTATCCGTGGTTCGAGCGGTTGCTGGAGGAGTTGGGGTTCGAGCTGTGGATGGGGGATGCGGCGGCGATTCGGGCCTCGGTGGTGCGGAAGCAGAAGACGGACCGGCGGGACGCGGAACAGATTCTGCGATTGCTGCTGGAGGATCGGTTTCCGCGGATCTGGGTGCCGAGCCTGGAGGTGCGCGATGTGCGGCAGTTGCTGGTGCATCGGCACAAGCAGGTGCAGACGCGGACGCGGACCAAGAACCAGCTGCAGGCCATGGCGCTGAGCCAGGGGGTGCAGAAGAAGTGGAAGCTGTGGAGCAAGGCGGGACGCGCCGAGCTGGAGCAGTTGCCATTGTTGCCGCATGCCGCCGCACGGCGCCAGCAGTTGCTGGGAGCGCTCGATCAGCTGGAAGCCGAGATCGCGGGGTTGAACCGACGGGTGGACGAAGAAGTGCGAAAGCGTCCGGAGGCGGTGCGGTTGACGACGCATCCGGGAGTGGGGCCGGTGACGGCGTTGGCGATGGTGCTGACGGTGGGGCCGGCCGAGCGCTTCGGTGGGTGCAAGGATGTGGGCAGCTATTTTGGCCTGATTCCGCGCGAAGATTCCAGCGGCGGAAAACAGCGGCTGGGGCGGATCAGCAAACAGGGCAGTTCGTTTATGCGCTTTTTGCTGGTGGAGGCGGGACAGTCGGCGGCGCGCTACGATCCCGAGCTGAAACGTTTTTATCGCCGCCTGGCGACGCGAAAAAATCGTGGCGTTGCCAAGGTGGCCGTGGCCCGGAAGTTGGCCACGCGGTTGTACCTGATGTTGCGCGAGGAGTGGACGTACGCGCAACTATGTCAGGCCGTCATGCAGGTGAGCCCGAGTCATTCTGTGGTCGAGCAACAGAAACCGATCGCTTGAGTGGGCAGCCTGCCTCCCCGAAACGCGGGGAGTTCGCAGTGCGAATCATGGGCGCAAGTCCCGAAGAGATGGATGGTGGAACCTGATGTTCCACCGCACGATTACAAAAGAGTGACGAACCTTGGTCGGTTTAGAGAAGTCAAAACCTTTCCACGAGAGCGAAATGGCGCGCTTCTCCGCGTCCACGCCCTCGTGTTGCCGAAAAGGTCTTGACAGCGCACACAGTCGTTAGAGACAGGATGACAGACATAAAGAATTGGGTCTCAGTTAGCTATCCGGCGTTCTCCGGTTTCCAGCGGAGGATTGGCTTCCTCGCGGCGGCGGTTTCGTCGAGACGCTGAATGCGCGTGTTATGCGGCGCGTCAAGAACGAACTGTGGATCTTCTTCGACTTCTTCGGCGATGAACTTCATCGCTTCGATGAAGAGATCGAGTTCTTCTTTGGGCTCGCTTTCGGTGGGCTCGATCATGAGCGCGCCGGGGACGATGAGCGGGAACGCGGTGGTGTAGGGATGGAAACCATAGTCGATGAGGCGCTTGGCGATATCCATGGTGCGGACGCCTTTTTTGGTTTGCACCTTATCGCTGAAGACGACCTCGTGCATGGAGGGCGTGGAATAAGGCAAATCGTAAATGCCTTCGAGGCCCTTGCGGATGTAGTTGGCGTTGAGGACGGCATCTTCGGTGGTTTGGCGGAGTCCATCAGGACCGTTGGCGAAAATGTAAGCGAGGGCGCGGATGAACATTCCGAAGTTGCCATAGAAGGCTCGCACGCGGCCGACAGAGCGGGGACGATCGTAGTCGAAGCCGAGCGTGCCATCGGGCTTGGTGATGACGACGGGCTTGGGCAGAAAGGGCTCGAGAATTTTCTTGATGGCGACGGGGCCGGAGCCGGGACCGCCTCCTCCATGAGGAGTGGAGAAAGTTTTGTGCAGGTTAAGGTGCATGAGGTCGACGCCGAAGTCGCCGGGGCGAGTTTTGCCGACGAGCGCGTTCATGTTGGCGCCATCCATATAAAGGAGGCCACCTTTGGCGTGCATGAGCTGGGCGATCTTGTGAATCTCCTGCTCAAAAACTCCGAGGGTGTTGGGATTGGTGACCATGAGCGCGGCGACGTCTTCATTCATTTGCGCGGCGAGCGCGGAGACGTCCATCATGCCATTGGAATTTGATTTGAGATTCTCGACAGCGTAGCCGACCGTTGCGGCGGTAGCGGGATTGGTGCCGTGAGCGGAATCTGGGATAAGAACTTTCTTGCGCGGATTCCCCTTCGATTCGTGATAGGCGCGGACCATGAGCAGGCCGGTGAGTTCTCCATGGGCTCCGGCGGCGGGCTGGAGCGTGATGGCGTCCATGCCGGTGATTTCGATGAGGCAATCGCTGAGCGTTTTGAGAATGCGGAGCGCGCCCTGGGAAATTTTTTCGGGCTGGTACGGGTGTCCGTTGGCGAGGCCTTCGACGCGCGCGACGAATTCGTTGACGCGCGGATTGTATTTCATGGTGCAAGAGCCGAGCGGGAACATGCCGAGATCGATGGCGTAATTCCAGGTGGAAAGCCGCGTGAAGTGGCGGATGATTTCGATCTCGGAGACTTCGGGCATGGTGCCCAGGTCTTTTCGTTCCTGCTTGCCTAGCATCTTCGCCGTATCCACTTCCGGGACGTCGAGCGGCGGAAGTTTCCAGGCGGCTTTGCCAGGCGAGGACTTTTCGAAGATGAGCCCTTCGTTCTGGCTGATGTGACGCGTAGCTTTGCGAGTTGGATGTTTCATAGTTCGTTTCTTTCGCCCCTTCGGGGCTGGTTATCTGTGTTTGCGCCTACCCACGGCTTGCGCCGTGGGCTGAAATCTTGCGCCGCTCCGCGGCTGGGTTACCTCAGCGGCTAAAGCCGCTCTCAAAAAGACGGGCTTAATCGCAGCGCTAAAGCGCTGCGCCACCCAAAAACAAACTTCCTGCCGTCGCTAGCGCTAAAACCCATTTGGCCAAAACCCTCTGTGCATCGTGAGAACTCCCCAAAACGGCTCGACAGCACTTGAGCGAGTAGGGGTCCTTCGACTCGCGCTTTGTCGCTTCGCTCCGACGCGCTTCGCTCAGGATGACAAATCACAATAAATCTTTCATACGAGCGCGGTGCAACGTCACCGCGCCACCCAAATCAAACTCTTCTTTGGCGCGGTTAGGCGTAGACCTTGTACAAGAAATATCCGATGAAACAAACACCTCCCATGTAGACCATCGCGACCGTCCACCAAAAGTCAGTCGGGTCCTTGGCTCGCGAGGCCCCACCACCATATCGCCCATACGTTTTTCCGGTACACGTCAAAATTACGGCCGCGGCAAACGAAATGAGCCCGACAATCAAGAAATAAAACGGCGAACTTATTTGGCGCGAGTACCAAGGCGGATGTATTTGACGTGAGAACCAATCAGACATGAATAGTGCCCCATCCCCTCCGGTCTACCTCTGTTTCATCGCGCGACCTCTTCGTGCTCGGGCTCGCGCATGGTGCGGTCGGCGCGCTCGCTATCGGCAACTAGGCCGACGGCGGTGTCGATCATCGAACGAGTGGTCAGCTCGGTACAGCACCAGAGCGCGGCGTTGCCGAGTTCGGGATAAAACTTTTTGAGCGGCAGGCCTCCGACAATTTTGTGGCCGAGCAGGCGCGAGTTGATGGCGTAGGGATCTTCGCTGGTTTCGACGACGAATTCATTGAAGCGCGGAGCACCGGCGAAACGCACCTTCGCATGTTTCGAGAACTGGTCGGCGGCGTAGGCGGTCTTCGCCAGATTTTGTTTGGCGAGTTCGCGCAAACCGACCTTGCCATAGACGGTCATGAAAATGTTGACCATGAGCGCGATCAGGGCCTGGTTGGTGCAGATGTTGGAGGTCGCCTTTTCGCGGCGGATGTGCTGCTCGCGCGTAGCGAGCGTGAGAACGAATCCGCGCTTGCCATTCTTGTCGACGGTTTGTCCGGCGAGACGGCCGGGCATCTGACGAACGAATTTATCTTTGGTCGCCAGAACGCCGCAGTAGGGACCACCGAAACCGAGCGGGACGCCGAAGGACTGCGACTCCATGGAGACGATGTCGGCGGAGCGCGGCGGCTCGACGATGCCGAGCGAGACGGCCTCGGCGATGGAGACGATGAGGAGCGCGCCGCGCTTGTGCGCGATTTCGGCGATGGCGTCGATGTCTTCGATGGTGCCAAAAAAGTTGGGCGATTGAATGAGCACGCAGGCGGTATCGTCGGTGATGGCGGCTTCGAGGGCTTTGCGGTCGATTTGGCCGTTATCGGCGTAGGCGACGGTAGAAAGCGGAATGCCCTGATGCGTGGCGTAAGTGGCGATGACCTCGCGATACTCGGGATGGAGAGTGCGCGCGATGACGGCGGACTGGCGGCCGGTGATGCGGACGGCCATCATGACGGCCTCGGCGGATCCGGTGGACCCGTCGTACATGGAGGCGTTGGCGAGATCCATGCCGGTGAGTTCGGCGACCATGGTTTGAAATTCGAAGATGGCCTGCAGCGTGCCCTGCGCGTACTCGGCCTGGTAGGGCGTGTAAGAAGTAAGGAACTCGCCGCGCTGGACAAGCGCGTCAATGACGACGGGGCGGTAATGAAAATAGGCGCCGGCCCCGAGGAAGCTGAAGTAGCCTTCGCCATTTTCTTTGGCGCGCTGCTTGAAGAAGTCGACAATTTCGGACTCGGCCATTTGGCGCGGGACGGCGAGATCGCGGTTGAGGCGAAACTCGGCCGGGATGGGCGAGAAAAGATCGTCGATGGAGCGGATGCCGATGGCCTTAAGCATGGCGGCTCGGTCGGAGGGAGATTTCGGAAGATATCTCATAAGAACCTAGATTTGATGATGGTGGTAGCCGAAACGATTGTATTGATTGCAGAGGTCAGAGGTCAGATTGCAGAGGTAAAAGCTCTCGTTTCCACCTTCGGTGGTGGGACCAAGCGGTTTTACCTCTGACATCTGACCTCTGAATTCTGCAATGCTTTTAATGTCCTCCCTCTTCGGAGACGAACTTTTCATAATCGGCGGCCGAGAGCAGCGCGTTGAGTTCAGCGGGATCGTTGAGCGCGATTTTGACCATCCAGGCCGCGTGAGCGTCTTTATTGACTTGCTCGGGAGCGGTGGCGAGCTCGCCATTGACCTCGGTGACTTTGCCGGAGGCGGGAGCGTAGAGATCAGACACGGCCTTGACGGATTCTACGGTGCCGAAGGTTTTGCCCGCGGAGAGATCGCTGCCGACTTTGGGGAGTTCGACGAAAACGATGTCTCCGAGGGAATCCTGGGCGTGCGTGGTGATGCCGATTTTGCCGTCGGCGGTAATCCATTCGTGCTCTTTGGTATAACGGCGGTCGTTGGGAAATGACATGGATTCGTGCTCCTTACGGCTGTCGTTCGTGTTTCGTCGTTGGTCGTTAGTCGTTCGGTAATCGGCTGCGAGTTACGAGCCGCGAGTCTCGAATTAAACCGTCCGACCGGACTGCAAAACTGACCTGCAATTAAGACTTTTTCGGCCGCTTATAAAACGGCGTCGGCACAACCTGCGCTTTCACGCCCTGGCCGCGGATTTCCACCTGAACCGTGTTTCCAACGGCAGCTTGATCGGGCGGCACGTACGCCAACGCAATATTTTTCTTCAGAAGCGGCGCGGGCGATCCGCTGGTGACATAACCTATCTCGCGGCCGGAAGCGTCAAGGACTTTGTAGCCGTCGCGGGCAATGCCGCGGTCAATCATTTCGAGGCCGACAAGCGTGCGCTTTAATCCTTCGCCGCGAGCTTTTTCGAGCGCCGCGCGGCCGATGAAATCGGGCTTCTCCATTTTGATGAAGCGGGCGAGGCCGGCTTCCCAGACGTTAATTGTGTCGGAAATTTCGTGGCCGTACAGGGAAAGCGTGCCTTCGAGTCGCAGTGTGTTACGAGCGCCGAGGCCGCAGGGGACGACTCCAAATTCCTTTCCGGCATCGAGAATGGCGTACCAGACGCGCGCGCTGGTTTCCTCGTCGGATGGAATGTAAATTTCGAATCCGTCTTCGGCGGTATAGCCGGTGCGTCCCATCAGAATGTTCTTGAGACCGCAAAGCGAGCCGCGGGTGACCCAATAAAACTTCACCGCGCTGAGATCGGCGTCGGTGAGCTTTTGCAGAACATTGACGGCCTTCGGGCCCTGAATGGCGATCTGGGTGAAGTCGTCTGAGAGATGCTCGACCTTGCAATCGAAATGGCGCGTGTTATCACGAACGACGTTATCGCGAACCCATTTGAAATCTTTTTCGCGCGTACCGGCATTGATGACGAGCAGGTATTCGTTTTCGGCGAGGCGGTGGACTATGACGTCATCGACGAACGTGCCCTGGGGATAGAGCAAGGCGGAGTATTGCGCCTGACCGATGGCTAGCCGTGCGGCATCGTTCATCGAGATGTGCTGCACGGCAGCGAGCGCGCCGGGGCCGGAAAGCAGGATATCGCCCATGTGGCTGACGTCAAAAATGCCGATGCCAGAGCGGACGGCCAGGTGTTCATTGACGATGCCGCAGCCGATGGAGGCGGGATACTCGACGGGCATGTCCCAGCCGTTGAACTCGACCATCTTCGCGCCCATTTGGCGATGGACGGCGTTCAGCGCAGTCTTGCGAACAGGTTGCGGCGCGTCTTTATCTCGGGACGCTTGCGGATCTTGGGACTCATCTGGCGGAATGGACTGGGCGGCGGACAATGGAACCTCATTCCCCTAAACTATGGCCTGAAAAATAGCCCTGAATAAAGACAGCGTCGGGCGGTCGATCTCGAACTGATTAACTTAACACTTGCGCGGGAAGAGCGGCAAGGACGAGAGATCAGAGGTTCGAGGTCAGGGTCAGAGGTCAGGGGTTCGAGGTCAGATTGCAGAGGTGAAAGGCCTCGTAGTTTAGCGAGACCAGTGGGCGACGCCGTTCTTACCTCTGAATTCTGACCTCTGACCTCTGCATTGATTCATTACCACGGTCACGTTCTCTCGCTGGCCGAACCGCACTACACTCGACCTATGTCCTCAAGCCCAAGCCTTGGCCGCATCGTATGCGCCAATTGCGAACAGTCGGAAGCACACTGCGGCTGCGAGAAGTATTGCGTGCTCTGCCAGTCGCAAATTGAAATCCGGCTCTGCACGGATGGCCTGTACTATTGCGAGCCCTGCCGAGTCGCCTGCGAGTACAAGACGGTGGATTTACACGGGCCGACGACGGCCCTCTAGATCGGCTCAGTGTAGCCAAATGGAACTGGACGACCTCTTTTCTAGAAAGATACGCTGGCTTGCCATTGTCGTAGGGCTCTCAGCGGCGGCACTGTCTTGTTTCCTGACTCCTCTGGCTGCCTTCGTACCCGCCCTGCTGGCGTTGGGGGCTGCATCGCAACCAAGTCTCCCTGATCCCGGAAAGCGGATCGTAAAGTGGTTCATGTGGGCTTGGGCGTTGGGATGGAGTCCGTACTTAGTTGGGCTCAGCTTTCTGCTGCTTAACAGCCTTCCACACACCCACTACTTCATGGCTCTCCGTGTCTCGTCAACACTGTCCACTCTGCTGATCCTTTGGTGGGATATCGAGCTAATCGCCGACGGAACTAAGCGAATGGTGATTTGGTGTTCCGCCCCGGTCCAACAGCCACGTCCCGTAAGTTGGGGCCTATGGATTTTGGCCGCCGCCCTCAATTTGTGGGTAGGTTGGGGCCTCGCAAATATCATAAGCATCTATCACGGCGTGGGTGACCTCTCTACACTTGTAATGTCGATGGCAGAGGCGGTGATTGTCGCAGCCTTCGACGCTTACCTGACATGGCGAGTCGTGAGGATGATGCGAGTCTCATAACCGTTGTCCCTTACGCCAACTATTCGGAACCGCTAACACTCAGATCACCACCGCTTCTTTATATTCCCCGTACACTTTGCGCATGGCATCGGAGATTTCGCCTACCGTCGCGTTGGCTTCGACGGCGGCGAGGATACGCGGCATGAGATTGTCGCCGGAGCGGGCGGTGTCTTCGACGGCGCGAATGGCGGCTTGCCAGGTTTCAGGATTGCGCTTGGCGCGGACAGCCTGCAAGCGTTCTACTTGCCGGGGTTCGAGCGCGGGATCGATGCGCTGAATCGGCACGGCCTTCCCTTCGATTGCCACAAAGCGATTTACGCCGACGACGATGGCCTGCTCGTGATCAACGGCTTGTTGGTAGTCGTAGGCGGCGTTCTGGATTTCCTGCTGCACATATCCGCGCTCGATGGCTTTTAACATGCCGCCCATCGCGGAGATTTTTTCCAAATAGTCGTTGGCGCGGTTTTCGATTTCGTTGGTCAGCGATTCGATGTAGTAGGAACCAGCGAGCGGATCGACCGTCTGCGGGGCTCCGGATTCGTACGCGATCACTTGCTGCGTGCGCAGCGCGATGCGGGCAGAGGCTTCGGTCGGCAGGGCCAGCGCTTCGTCGAAAGAATTTGTATGCAGCGATTGCGTGCCACCTAAAACGGCGGCCATCGCCTGAATGGCGGTGCGAACAATGTTGTTTTCGGGCTGCTGCGCGGTCAGCGTGGAGCCGGCGGTTTGCGTGTGGAAGCGGAGCATCCAGGATTTGGGGCTCTTCGCCTTGAAGTGCTCGCGCATGATTTTGGCCCACATGCGGCGAGCGGCGCGGAATTTGGCGACTTCTTCGAGAAAATTGCTGTGCGCATTGAAGAAGAACGACAGGCGCGGGGCGAACTTGTCGACATCGAGGCCAGCGCGGATGGCGGCTTCGACATAGGCGATGCCGTTGCCGAGGGTGAACGCGACCTCCTGCACGGCGGTCGACCCGGCCTCGCGCATGTGATACCCGGAAATCGAAATCGTGTTCCAGTCGGGGACGTTTTCGTTGGTCCAGGCAAACAGGTCGGTGATGATGCGCATGGCCTGCTGCGGCGGATAAATGTAAGTGCCGCGCGCGATGTATTCCTTGAGCACGTCGTTCTGCACGGTGCCGGAGAGCTTGCGGATGTCGGCTCCCTGGCGGCGGGCGACGGCGACGTAGAGCGCGAGGAGAATCGCAGCCGTAGCATTGATGGTCATCGATGTAGAAATTTTGGTGAGGTCGATGCCGTCGAAGAGGCGCTGCATGTCTTCGATGGAATCGATGGCGACGCCGACTTTCCCGACTTCGCCCATGGCGAGCGCATTGTCGGAATCGAGTCCAATTTGCGTCGGGAGATCGAAGGCGACGGAGAGTCCCGTAGTGCCATTGGCGAGCAGATATTTGTAGCGCTTGTTGGACTCTTCGGCGTCGCCCATGCCGGCGTATTGACGCATGGTCCAGAGGCGGCCGCGATACATGGTGGCCTGAACGCCGCGCGTGAACGGGAAATCGCCGGGGTGGCCGAGGTCGCGGTCGTAGTCGCGGCCGGCGAGATCGGCGGGCGTGTAGAGCGGGCGCACGGGGATGCCGGAGGAAGTGCGCGGGTCGGGAGGGTTTGGCTGAGCCAACCCGGGCTTTGGCTGGGAGGGAGACTTGGCGACAGGTTCTGCTGTTCTAACTGGCTCGGTCATAAGAATCTTCTAACCACGGAGTGCACAGGGGCCACGGAGAAACACCCACGAGTCGCAGATGCCCTCAAATGAGGTCACGCTTTCCTCCTTCTTCTGATCCGCCAAAATGAACTCAGGCCAAACCATGCGAAAGAGAGTGTGAAAGCGATTGCGAGGATCAGGCGTCCCGGACCAGCGGCCTGCCCGGCGTGAAACTTGTTGTATTCGCGGAGGCCGGTGATAATCCCGATGCCGGCAATGACTAGGAAGGTGAATCCGGTAACTTCGAGCCAGAGCTGGTGCAGGGCGCGGCCAATGGAGCGGGCGGAGGCCTCTATACCCTTGAGCAGGGCGGCGCCGGTGCGGCTGCGGCGCACTTGCTCGAGGATCGCACGTACGATAAGTGCAAACTTTTTCGCCATGGTTTATGCGATTTAGGCCGCGATCATTTTGTCGATTTTAGCAGCGGTCGGGCGTACAATGATGGTGGCTGACGTCACAAGAAGGTGTGATAGAAGCCGTGTGCGCATGGTCGATGCGCGGCAGGCGCAAGGGGGCTCAGTGGACCCACAACTGAAGCAGCTGATGAAGGAGCTCGGCGAAGCGATCAATGGATCGCTCTCGGACTCAGAGCAGATCGCGGAAGTTGTGGCGCGTATCAAAGAAGGCGGCTACGACATTTTCCTGGTGTTGGAAGCCACAATCGGCGTGAGCAAACAAGGCGAATCAACGCCGCCCGACAGGACATCACTGGTTTCCACCTTGAGTACCAACCCAGAACTGAAAGTCAGCGACCAGGACCTGAAGTTTCTGAAATCTCTCCGCATTAAGATTGACGAGGACGACGAAGAGTAAGGTCAATTTTTTGCTTCGAGAGCTGAGAGCGTCAGCCGAAGGACGTATATACAGTTTCTTCTGTATAGGGCGTCAGGAGCGGGTTCTGAACAGTTTCTAATTTCCCCCTGAAAATAGGAAAAACCTTGCAGGCTGCTGCGAAGGTTTTGCTACAATGCGATATCCCCCGCGCAAGTGACCGCAAAGCAATGTTTTACGATCGAGAGCCGGACGGGGAATGGCCTTCGACGTGCATTTGGAATAAGCGGAAGAGGGTGGGGCCTCGATCCGTTCCCCAAAGTTAGCGAGCGGCACACACCACTTCTTTTTGGGACAGTTGGGTTTTAAACACATTTGGGTTTTAGACCCGGGGTTTCAACCAAAAGGTATCTAAAGCCGGTTGAGGTACGCGCACATGGATTCGCAGGTTTCCGATCTGACTCTCGGACTACTTCCTGAGGCACGCACGCGCTGGGGAAGATTTATTTTCAGCTACGGCATCCAGTCGGTGGCATTGGCCACTTTTCTGATTGTGACGATCTTGCATCCGGAAGTGCTGGAGATGCCGCTGCATGACTACCACTTCATTGGGCTGGTCAGCACGCCGCCACCAGTGCCGCAGAAGCCGGCGCCGGTGAGGAATTTCACAAAGATGGAAGTGGTCGCTCCGCGACCGGATGCACTGCGCGTCCCCGCCGAGATCGTGCCAACGCGCCGCAATGAGCCGACCGAGGTTACGCCGCCAAAGGTGACGCTGGCGGCGAGCAAAGAAGACTTGCCGGATACGAAGCCGGTGATTCCACGGCAACTGGTAAAGACAAACATTTTCTCTCCTGGGAGTTCGGCAACCCCGACGATGGCCGCTGCGCCACAGAAGGTGCAGACAGGCGGCTTTGGAGATCCGAATGGAGTGCCGGCACAGGACAATCACGGGATGCCGGTAACGATCGCGCAAGCGGGCAGCTTCGATATGCCGATGGGCCCGGGGTATGGCAACGGGACGGGCGGAGCGCATGGAGCGCGTGGCGTGGTTGCGAGCGCCGGATTCGGCAATGGAATAGCGACAGGAGATGGGAGCGGAAGCGTCTCCGGCTCGCGCGGCAACGGCACGGTGCGCCAAGCTGGCTTTGGAGATGGCGGCGTTACGACGAGCGCGCCGCAGCATGCGGCATCAGTGGCGCCAGTAATTAAAACGGTGCCGGCTGAAATCATTTTCAAGCCGAAGCCGGTATACACTGATGAGGGCCGGAAGCTTGGAGTGGAAGGCGAGGTTCTGTTGGATGTGGTCTTCGCCTCTAACGGCCAAATCAAAGTTGTGAAAGTGGTGCGGGGCCTCGGCCATGGGTTGGACGAGTCCGCGGTTCATGCAGCCGAGAAAATGCAGTTCAAACCAGCGCTCAGAGATGGGCAGCCGGCTGACTTCGAGGCCGTAGTGCACGTCGTTTTTCAGCTGGCATCGTAACCGGTGTTTGTATCTTTACCAGCGTTCCAGGGAAAAATGACGCACACAAAAATTGCCTGCTCTCTAGTATTCATTTCTCTTCTCGTCGTCGCGGCGTGCCCGGCCCTGTTCGCACAGGGATCGCCGGCCTCCTCACAGCAAACTGCTAATCACGACGCCGCGGCAGCTTCTTCCGGTCCGGCTTCTTCTCCAGCCTCTTCTCCCGCGACTACGTTCGACCAGGTGATGGATCGCACGATCGAACGGGAGCACTTCTTTCTGGCCAAGATGCGGCAGATGCACCCGCTGGTGGAAACTTACCTGCAAAATCTGAAAGACGATAAGGAACTGGGCGCCCCGGTGCCCGCGAGCGACGTGTATTTTCTGGGCCGGCTCGACCTGAATGATAAAGGGGCGGACGACCGCCTGTTCGGATCTCCGACAACGTCGGGACTGGGCAAACGCATGCTGGGCAGGTTCAGCAACAACTATGCAATGAAGTTCTTGCCTTTGGGCTTTGCGCAGATGGTGATTCTGGACGAAGATTTTCAGCGCAAGTATTACGACTTTGCTTATGTGCGCCGGGAATTTCTTGGGGAAATCCGCAGCATTGTTGTCGATGTGAAACCCAAGACAGATGCCCGCGGAGGACGGTTCCTGGGGCGGATTTGGATCGAAGACCAGAACTACAACATCGTCCGATTTAACGGGACTTACTATCCGCACCCGCGTAACAGTTATTACCTGCACTTTGACAGCTGGCGGCAAAACCTGCGTGCGGATCTCTGGTTGCCCTCGCTGGTGTATTCAGAAGAATCGGACCTCAAGGCGAAGGGCCAATCTCTCTATTACAAAGCGCAGACGCGCTTGTGGGGATACGACCTGAAGGATTTGAAGCGTGGCACCGAGTTTACGGCGATGACGATCGATGCGCCAACGGTGAAAGATGAGAGTGGCAAAGGCCAGGACGCAGGCCCGATCGAAGCACAACATGCATGGGAACGCCAGGCGGAAAATAACGTGCTGGATCGTCTGGAGCAGAGTGGCCTGCTCGCACCGGAAGGCGAAATCGATAAGGTGCTCGAGACGGTTGTGAATAACGTGATCGTGACCAACAATCTCGACATCCAGCCGGAAGTGAAATGCCGCGTGCTGCTGACCACGCCGCTCGAGTCATTTACGATCGGCCACACCATCGTTGTAAGCCGGGGCTTGGTTGATGTGCTGCCGGATGAAGCATCGCTGGCGATGGTGTTGACGCATGAACTGGCGCACATCGCGCTTGGACATCGTTTGGATACGCGGAATGCGTTCAACGATCGGATGTTTTTTCCCGACGAGCGCACTTTTGAGCGGATGGATTTTGCGCGCGACAAGAGCGAAGAAGAGGCGGCCGACAAGAAGGCGGTGGAGCTGCTGAACAATTCTCCGTACAAAGACAAACTTGCGAGTGCGGGATTGTTCCTGAAAGCTGTGCAAGCGCGAGCGCCCGAGCTAAAGAACCTGATCCGCCCGCACCTGGGCGATAGCCTGCTCAATGGAGATGCGACGAAGATGTCGTCGCTGATCGCGAATTCGCCGCAGTTTGATGAGAAAAAGGTCGATCAAGTGGCTGCGCTGCCGCTCGGCGCGCGCGTCAAAGTGAATCCGTGGAGCGATCAGTTGGCGCTGATCAAATCGAAACCGGTTGCTATACGGGTTGCGGCGGACAAGATGCCGTTTGAAGTGACTCCGTTCTTTCCTTATCTGACCCGGTATGGGGCGAGTGAGGCTGCACCTGCGCCAGAGAAAGCGGCGGCGGTGCCGCCGGCACAGTAGGGATTTGATTTAGAGAATGCCGGCCGTAGAAGCGCGGATTAGAAGAATCCGGCTATTGCTGAGCGATTCCGCTTTGGACCTGCGAAAACACGTTGTTGGCGCTGCTCCCGATTAAGTGAACGGTACCCACGACGATTACCAGCACCACGGCCAGCATGACGGCGTATTCGGCGACATCCTGACCGCGCTCGTCGTTCCAGAGATAAATGATTGCTCGAAACACTTCGACCTCTTCTAGAAACACTCTGTCCCTAGGCGAACGGGAGCAGGGGGAATGCCGAGAGGTTCGCCCAAATTATATTGTTAAGGTAGCGTTGCTGAGTGAAAGACTAAATGGCACGCGTGTGAGCGGGAATGCCACGAGAGTGCTACTTCAGAAAGATGATTACCGAAGGCATTTTTTCAGCTACATGGGAGCCGCCCTTCAGAGGCTTCTAGCAGGCTGCGGAAAAAGTCCTCTGGCATGTCAGAAGCGACCAATGAGGCTAAAGCCCCACCGATTCGGGCGACTTACGCGGCCCTGAAGGGCCGCTCTTCCAGGGCAGCACTAACTTTCGTGACTTTTCCGCGGGCTTCTAGACGATGGATTTCAGCGGCAATCCCTGATTCACGGCGAACAATGCCAACTCCAGGCGGGTGGAGACGCCAAGCTTGTCGAAGATGTTGCTTAGGTGATGCTTGACGGTATCCTCGCTGATTTTGAAGTAGTCGGCAATTTCGCGATTGGCATAGCCGGCCACGATGGCCGAAACAATCTCCAGTTCACGCGGCGTGAGGCCGAATTTTTTCTGCTTGGTTTCCTCATTCGTACTCTGCATCAGGTTGCGGAGATACACGACGAGATTGGAAACGCTGTCGCGCCCGACCCAGTACTCTCCGCTCATGACGGCATGAATGCTCTTGAGTAAAAGCTGGGTCGCGGAATCTTTCAAGACCACGCCGCGCGCGCCTAACTGAAGGGCTTCGACGATCTGCTTTTTTTCGACCGCGGCGGTCAACAGAATGATGCGCACGGAGCCGATGCCAGCGCCGCCCTGACTCATATCGCGGATCGCGTCGAGGCCAGTGTGGTGAGGCATGGCCAGATCGAGCAAAAGAATATCGGGCTTGAGGCTGGTGGCCATCTTGACGGCCTCATGGCCGTCGCAGGCCTCGCCGATGACTTTCATGTCGCCTTCGGATTCGAGCAGGCGGCGCAGGCCATCCCGAAAAATTGGATGGTCGTCTGCGATCACGATGCGGATTGGACCCACACGCTTTTCCATGATTCAGTCCATTGACAGAGGAAATGTTGTTTTCTTAACGAATGCCGGATTTCACCATCGGCGGAATCCGTACTTCCAAACGTGCGCCATGGCCCGGAGTTGATTCTATCGCGAGTTCGCCCGCAAGCAAGCGCACACGTTCGCGGATGACGGCGGGGCCTTTGCCGGAGGACTCAAGCTGGGCCTCGGACATGCGGCCGGAAAACGGAAATCCGCGGCCATCATCCTCGACCGAAAGTTGGAAGTTGCCCGAGCGCAGGCCGAGACGAACCAGGACATTGCGCGCGCCGCTGTGTTTGCGGATGTTGACGAGGCTCTCCTGCACAATGCGCGCGAGTTCGCGGCAGACCTTCTGCGGCAGCTCGATGCGCTCGATCTCGCTGACGAATACGGCGGAGATGCCCGTTTCGCGCTTGAAGCGCTCTACGGTGTCAGAGATAAAGCCGAGCAGATGGTCAGGAGTGACCTCGAATGATTTCATGGCCTGCATCAGCTCGCGGAGCTTTAGCACTTCCTCGCGCAAAAGTTTCTGAATGCGGCCCAGTTCGGTGTTGATGACGGGAGATTGCCCGGATTGGCGGCGGAGCACGTCGAGTTGCATTTCGACAGCAATCAGCGACTGGACGGCGCCATCGTGGAGCTCGCGGGCAAACCGGGCGCGCTCCACGGCGCCAGCGCGTTCACGCAGGCGGCGCACCAGATAGACGTTGTAAATTGCGGGACCGACCTGGTGCGCGAATTCCTGAAGAAAGCGGAGTTCCTCCTCCGGGTCGCCCATCATCTGAGGATCAAAGACAAATACCCGGCCAGCCCACTCCGCACCGAACAGCAGCGACACCGAGACCACCGTTTGAAACGGCTCAACGCTGTAAAGGGGCTCAAGGAATTTGACGTTTTCGTCGCGGAGCCGACGTCCGTTGCAATCGAGAAACATGGTTTGAAATTTGTCAGCGGCGCGGACTGCGTAAAATGCCTCCGCGCTGGTGTCGAAAATATAGGCTCCTTCGCTTTCCGGAACAGCTTCGCGCCAGCGCAGAGCTTGTTGGCCGCCGTCACGATTGATCTCGGCTAGAAACACGCGGTAGCTGTGGGCCTCTTGCGAAGCGCTTAGCACGCGGCGCGCACCGTAGATGCTCATGACCTCACCGAGAATCTGTTGCATTGTGCCGGTCAATCCCGCTTCGACGCGCGTGGAACTTAGAACCCGGGTGATCACGGCGCGCTCGGCGCGGACTTTCTTCTGGTTTTCCGCCATGTAGCCGAGCAAGAAACCGAGCACGAGCAAGTAGACCGAAGTCATGACGAGCTGCTGCGGTTGCATCTTGCGGATCATGACGCCAGCCAGCGATTGAGCGCCAAGAGATGGCCAGCGGATCGCGATCGCCTCGATCGCTGCGCGTACGAAATAGGCTTGCACCCAGAGGAGCGCGACGGCTGCGGCCGCTGTGCTGACCGTCTCCCATAAACCCCAGCGGTAGGCTGCGGCCGCCATGACAAAAACAAAGAAGAGGAAAAATGGGCCGCCCTGGGCGGGCGCGAACATCGAAATCAAGACCGGCCAGACGATGTCAACGGAATGCACCACCATGCGAAAAGGGAGCGTGGAGCGCGGACGCACCCTGACCAGGAGCATGACCACGACGGCGTGCGCCAGATATACGGTGAGCAGCCAGTACAGTAAGCGCGAATAGGGAAATTCGCGGACGGGCTCCATGGAAAGGGTGACGAGCGCGACGATCGTCAGTGCGACGCGCGCAGTGGCCAGCCAGCGTTCCGTGCGCCGAACCTCATCGGCACTGAGCGGAGCGCGAAAGCGCCAAAGATCACGGTTTTTGAAAAGCAACTTATTCGAAATCAACTTTTTAAGAAAATCGGGACACGGAGTTGATCCGTCTCTATGTGAAGCCTAATTCTAAGGTCGATCCCACCCGAACTCCAAGTTACCCAGGCTGGCTGGCGCAACCGGCAGCAAAACGGATGATGCCATCGGCTCACTGGCAACCTCCCCTCGAAGATGCCGAGTGGCGGGGAGCGCAGGCGGGGCAGGTTACTTCGGTCATGAACTGGCGGAAGATAACCGCTCTAGAATTGAGCGGGAATGGCCAGTGTGGTGAGACGCGACAAATTCTGGATGGTGCTGCTGGCCTCATTGGCAGGAGCCCAAATTGCAGCATCCTTGCTGCTGCCCCGGGGAGACGCGCTCACCATCACCAGCGACGTTATTCAGGGTGCGCTGCTGCTGATTGGCACGGCGGCGTTTCTGGCCAAAACCAGCAAGGAATCGTCGAAAAACAACCACATTCGTTTGTTTTGGATTCTGATGAGCGCGGGCATGGTTTTCTGGCTGGCCTATCAGGCGATGTGGAATTATTTCGAGGTGGTGAAGCGGCAGGAAGTTCCCGACTTATTTCTTGGCGATATCGTACTCTTCCTGCATTTGGTACCGATGATTGCCGCGATTGGCATGCTTCCCCACCTGCACGGAGATGTGAGAGAAGAACGGCTGCGGATGCTCGACTTCTCTCTGTTGCTGACCTGGTGGGTGTTTATCTACGTTTATGTTGTGGTTCCCTGGCAAACCGTCCAGATCAATGAAGCAGCCTATGGCAACAATCTCAACCTTGCGTACCTGATTGAAAAACTGGTGCTGCTGTCCGGGCTGGCGGCGCTAGTGTGGTCATGCCGAGGGGGTTGGGGCTTACTCTATGGCCATCTGCTCGGGGCAAGTACGCTGTACGCTGCGAGTTCTTTTATTGCCAACTGGGCGATCGGCCACAAAACATACTATAGCGGCAGTATTTACGATATCCCGCTGACCATTTCCATCGCCTGGATCTGCGCTGTTCCCATGCTTTCGGAGCGCTTCGATCTTAGCGAGTCCGAATCCGCCAAACCATTATTAGGAGTTTGGATTACACGTTTAAGCATGCTGGCGCTGCTGAGTTTGCCCTGGCTGGCGCTCCATGCAGAACTCGATACGAGGTTGCCGGGTGCCGTAAGAAAGTTCCGAATTGTTGCCGGCCTGATCACGATGTGTGTGATGGGCGTGCTGGTCTTCTGGCGGCAGCGCTTGCTGGCCAGCGAACTAGCGTATTTTCTCGACAAGTCCCATCGCTCAATCGAGGAGCTGAAAGCTCTGCAAGAACAGCTGATTCAATCGGAAAAGGTGGCTTCGCTCGGGCAGTTGGTGGGAGGCGCGGCCCATGAGATCAACAATCCTCTCACCGCAATGCTCGGGTATTCGGACCTATTGAGCGCATCGAATCTTCCGCCCGAAGAGCATCAGCAAGCACTGACGATTGGTGAGCAAGTACGACGTACGAAGACACTGGTAACGAGTCTACTGACGTTTGTGCGTCCGTCCCCGGCCCAGTTCAGGCCAGTGGACTTCAACTCCGTGCTTCAGACCAGTGTGCGCCTGCTTCCGTCTCAGATCGAAACCAAGGGACTTGCGGTGCGTTTGGATCTTGCGCCATCGCTACCGCTGGTGCGCGCCGATTCCAACCAACTCCTGCAAGTCTGCCTTCACCTCGCCGGGCAGATCGCGGGCCAACTCGATTCCGGAACCGAGTGCGCGCTTTGTATCCGCACACGCTGCGAAGGAGAGTTATTGCTGGCTGACTTTTTTGCCGAAGCGCCATTCCTCGGACCGCCATCGTTTAACGTGGAGCTTAGCCCCAAGGGTGCAAACCGCCCCACAACGCTTTCCTTGAACGCCTGCTGCCGGATGGTGGAAGAACATGGGGCGCGAATTCTGCGGCCGTCGAACCTGACAATCCCAGCATTCCGCCTGGAACTGCCCGTCGCCTCGAAATTTCATGGTGCCTTACCCAGCCGGGCTGCCGCCGCAACCAGCGTTTAGGCACACTCACTCCCAAACGTATTCAGCTACGAAACTTGAACAAGGTCGGTGGTTCGTTTGAGTTGGCCGCAGGCTGCCAGGATGTCGCGACCACGGGGACGCCGCACGAACGCCGGGATTCCTGCGGATATAAGGATCTGCTGGAAGGCCGCGACGCGATCCTGCTGCGGAGTTTCATAAGCCAGTTCGGGGCCGTGATTTAGAGCGATCAGATTGACCTTGGCGCGCAAGCCGCGAACCAGTTCGGCCACTTCGCGCGCGTGATCCGGAAAATCATTCACTCCTCCGAGCAGGACATATTCGAAGGTCAGCCGCTCCCGATTGCGCAAGGGGAACGAGCGCGCGGCATGGATCAGCGTTTCGAGATTCCACTTGCGATTCAGCGGCATGACTTTGCTTCGCAATGTGTCGTTGGAGGCATTCAGAGAAATCGCGAGCTTGGGGCGGACTGGCTCCTGGCCGAACTCGTAAATTCGCGGCACGATGCCGGCGGTAGAAACCGTCATGCGCGATTCGGAAATGCCGACACCAGCGACGAGGAGCCGTACTGCCTTAATAAAATTCTCGTAGTTCAGAAATGGTTCGCCCATGCCCATAAAGACGAGGTTGATGCGTTGCAACGACGGGTCAACCTGGCGATCGCGGAGAACGGCGATAACCTGGCCTATGATTTCTCCAGGCTCCAAATTGCGCTCAATCCCCAGCAAGGCCGTAAAACAGAATTGGCAATTCACGGCACATCCGACCTGGCTTGAAACGCAGATCGTTGCGCGCTGCCGGGTGGACGCATTCGGGGTGGTTTTCGAAGTTTCCCGCGCGGCGGTTTGCTCACTCATTCGCGGGCCCGTTTCCTCATCGCCGGCATCGCTGCCGTCGCCGGCTTCGCCGCCATCGCCTTCGGGCATCCAAACGGTTTCCACGGTTTTTCCGTCGGCCGATTCGACCAGATAGCGAATGGTGCCGTCGCTCGAAACAAAGCGCCGCGCGATCCGAGGACTCCCGATGTCCCAGCCCTGCTCGGCTAAGTGCGCGCGATAGTCAAGGGGGAGCGTTGAGACATCGGCCAGGCGTTCGATCCTTTGGCGATATATAGCATCGAATAGTTGAGCGGCCCGATAAACAGGCTGGCCCGAGCCGAGGACGAGGCCGGTCAGTTCCTCCAGCGTAAAGCCCAACAATGGTTTAGGACCGGGTTCAGAGCCTGTCATGGGATAAGTACGCTTTCAGTGTAATGGGCGAAGGTATTCATCGGGGAATTGGCTGTAAGTGTAACAAAAATAAGCGCAAATCCTAAGGCCTTTGCTGCGCCGAGCTTTGTGGGACAATAGCTTAGGTACTCGCTCTCGAAAGAAGTGTGAACGACCGTTATGGTAGATGAAGCGCGCAACATTCGCCGTCAAACCTTGCCCAATGGGCTGACGGTGATCACCGAGCAAATGTCGCATATTCGCTCGGTCTCGATTGGCATCTGGCTGAAGACGGGTTCGCGCGACGAAGATTCCGAGTGGAACGGCATTTCTCACTTTATTGAACACATGGTCTTCAAGGGTACGGAGACGCGCTCAGCCGAAGCCATCGCCCGCCAGGTTGATTCAATTGGCGGCAACATGGATGCGTTTACTGCCAAGGAATGCATTTGCTTCAATATCAAGGTTCTCGATGAGCATCTTCCGATCGCGATGGATGTTTTGAGCGACCTCGTGCTACACCCAATTTTTGATACTGGCGACATTGCGCGCGAGCGTGGAGTGATTCTCGAAGAAATCAAGATGGACCAGGACAATCCGGACTACCTGGTGCACGAGATCTTCACACAAAGCTTCTGGAAAGATCACTCGCTCGGACTTCCGATTCTTGGGACGCGGGAGACCGTGAAAAAGTTCGATCGGGACGTGGTAGCGCGCTTCTACGACCACCATTTTGCACCCGGGAACCTGGTTGTTTCGGCGGCCGGCAACTTGAATCACGAGAGCTTTGTACAACTGGTGGCGCAGCACTTTGAACGCATGAAGCCGCGAAAGAATGGCCTTTATTCGCCACCTCCGAAGACTTCGTTCCGGATCAACCTGCGAAACAAGAAATCGCTGGAGCAGGTGCAGATCTGTATTGGCGTGCCATCGCACCCGGTTGCGCACGAACGCCGCTACGCGTCCTATATTCTGAATACACTGCTGGGCGGGGGCATGAGTTCGCGTCTGTTTCAGAATATCCGCGAGCGCCAGGGACTAGCGTATTCGATATACAGCGATCTCAATCCATATCGTGATACGGGATCGATGTGCATTTATGCGGGGACGTCGCGCGAATCATCGGTCAAGGTGGTGGAGGCGGTGATCGCTGAGTTTGTGAACCTGAAATCTACACCTGTGCCGGAAGAGGAAATGCGAAGATCGAAGGACCAGCTTAAGGGCAACCTGATGCTGTCGCTCGAATCTTCGATGGCGCGCATGTCAAATCTCGCTCGCCAGGAAATGTACTACGACCGTTTCTATGGACTTGACGAGTTGATTGAACGGATCGAGGGCGTGACTGCCGAAGATGTTCAGCAAACCGCCAAAGAATTCTTTAGCGAAGACCGGATCGCTGTGACCGTCCTCGGGAACCTGGCCGGGCTTCGACTTCCCCGCGAAAAACTGGCGTGCTGAACTGGCGTGGCGGAAGCCTGATGCCGCAAGTCTTTCCTTGCCCTGTTCTCAAAGCTTTTTTTCTTAGAGCAATACCAGAAAATTAAGCCCCATGGCTTGGCTTTCGATCGCCGAGACATGAGGCTTTAATTAGTTACGGAGCTAAGCGCCGAGCTTACATCTGCTCCTGCTTGGGCTCGTCTTTGGGCTGATCTTGCTGCGCGTCAGGCTTGAGTTCTTTACTCTTGTCGGATTGATCCTTCTTGTCTTTGTCTTTATCTTTGTCTTGGATCGACACCAATTCGACTTCGAAAATAAGCGTGGAATTGGGTGGGATATCGGCTCCCATGGCCTGCTGGCCGTAGGCGAGATTGGCGGGAACGAACAGCTGCCACTTTGACCCCACGGGCATGAGTTGGAGCGCTTCGGTCCAGCCTTTGATAACGCCCTTTACCGGAAACGTCGCCGGGTTGCCGCGCTTATAGGAACTGTCGAACTCCTTACCGTCGATCAGTGTGCCCTTATAATTGCAGACGACCGTGTCGCTGAGGGTGGGCTTGGGCCCGGTACCCTCGGTGAGGATTTTGTATTGCAAGCCGCTGGGTAGAACCACGATCCCTTCTTTATCCTTGTTCGCGGCCAAGAAGGCGTCGCCATCAGCTTTATTCTTATCCGACTCGGCCTTCATCTTCGCCGACTGCTTTTCCTGGATTTCCGTCTGAACCTGCTTCAATACATCCTGGGCCTCTTCCGGCGTCAGCAAGGTCTTGCCGCCCGCCAATGAAGCCTTTAGCCCTTCGGCCACCTGGTTTGCGTCGAACTCTACCGACTGCTTTTTCAGGTTTTGCCCGAGGCCATTGCCAATACTCATTCCCAGCGCATAGCTGAATTTTTCTTCTCGCGTCTTGAAAGGCCCATTGCCCTCGGATTTCGCGGGCGCAGTTGCCGGTGCTTTTCCAGTTTGAGGCTGTGAAGCTGATGGTTTGGTTGCCGCCGGAGTCTGTTGAGCGTTGCTATTGACAGCCAACATCGTCCAGGCGGCCAATAGGACCGCTGCAAAGATAGATTTGCGCATGGAGTCTATTGTCCCATTGGCGGGCATTCTGCGCCAATGGTTTCAGGCAGCAGAAAGGGCACGCTATCGATGCTGAGCGTGCGCCTCCATCGCGATTGCCCTGGGGAAAAGCACGTTGTTCTCGAGATGGATGTGCTGATGCAAGTCCTTTTCGAACTCCGCCAGTGACGTATACAACGCCTGGAAGCTGGTGCAGGCGTCAGGGGGCGGCATGAAATTCCGGCTCGTCTCGCGCAAGCTACGAAGGGCAATGCCGGCGTCGTCGTGCTCGTGCTCCATCATGCGCACAGGCTTGGCAACCGTGCCAAAGGGCGGCGGGAGGACAGGGTCGCGCTGAATAACGGATTCTTCCATTCGCTCGATGTAAGGAAACAGGATGTTCTCCTCTTTCATCATGTGGGACATTAGTTCCGCGCCCAGGTCGTGAAATACGTTGCGGATTGTTTCCAGTTCGGGATGGTTTGGGCCGTGCTTGGAAGCAACCTTCACGGCGAGGCTTTCGATCTCCGGCACGCGGGCGCGGACAAATGCGTGGTGGGTCCGCACGATGTGGGAGACTAACTCGGCTAGAGAGCCTGAACGCAGCTCGCGGTCGTTAGTGGGCGCGGGTGCGGCAAGTGCGGCCTCAAGCGACTTTAGGACATCATCGAGATTTGCATTGGCGGCAGCGCATGCTTCGTCCAGGGGACGGTTGCCTCCGCAGCAATAATCAATTCCGAGCTTTTCGAAAACCGGAATGGTTTGAGGGGTTTCAATCGCATATTCACGCACGGTTTTGGCTACGGTCGTTTTCGTTAAGGTCGTTGGCATCATTTTCTCCTCGGAGCAGCCACGCTGCCTCACAAAGTCAATCTAGGCGATAGCTAACCGGGAGGCGATGACTTTTGTCACGGGAGGACCAGTACCCAGTTGCCAGTACCCAGTTGCCAGTACCCAGTTGCCAGTACCCAGTAAAAGCCAAACACCCTGTCTGGTTGCTGGGTGCTGGATACCGGATACTGGGTACTGGTCACTGGGCACTGGTTACTCGCTTCCATCGAGCTCCGCCTTCAGAGCTTTCAAATCGGCAATCACCACGCGCCGCCCGTTGATGCGAATGAGCTTTTCCGACTGAAAACGGCTGAGGTTGCGGGATACCAGCTCTCGCACTGTTCCAATCTGCGCCGCCAGCTCCTGATTGCTGGCCGGCAGGGAGATTTCAATTTCTCCGTCCACGCGGTTACCTTCGCTATGGGCAAGTTTCACGAGAAGCGCGGCCAAGCGGTGTCGAACCGTAGTGAAAGAAAGTTCTTCGATAATGCCGACCAGCTTGCGCAATCGCGATCCGATCACCCGCAACACCTTCAGGGCAACTTCAGGATGAGCGAGACATAACGCGTGAAACTCGTTCTTGCCAATAAAAAGCAAAGACGAATCTGAAAGGGCGGACACCGACGCCGGATAATTTCCGCCGTCAAACACCGGCAACTCTGCCACAGAGCCACCGGGGCCTTCAATGCTCAGCACCTGTTCACGGCCGCCCGGCGAGGTCTTGTAGATGCGGATCTGTCCTGATTCGACGACATACATGCCCGCGCAGGGATCGCCTTCGGAAAATACGATTTCTCCGGCGGAGAACGAGCGTGTTAGGGCTCGCTGGGCAAGAAAGCCCAGCTCATTCTCGGTGAGGTTGCTAAACAATTGCGTCTGCGCCAATGTTTTCGCGGGATTGGTCTTGAGATCGGACATTTGAACAATTTTAACGAATGCGGCATCGGAGAGTGGGCAGAGCGGAGATTGCTACCCGCCTGCGCACTTGCCTCTATGTCAATCGGGCAGTCCCGCGGCGCGCGACATTTCGAAAAAATAATGGATCGGGTAGCAGGCTTCTGATGTCTATAATCCCTGCTATGAAAAACGCCTGTTCGTTTGCCATTGCCCTTGCTTTGTTCGCAGCCAGCGTAACCACCGGCAGCGCAGCCAAAACTATTGTTCATCTCAAAGACGCCCAGGGCAAGAGTGTGGGGACAGTCGGTCTATGGGAAGAAAAATCGGGTGGGGTGGGGATGATAGTGAATCTGGAAAATCTGCCGCCGGGCGAGCACGCGCTGCATTTCCATCAGAACGCCAAGTGCGATGCGCCCGATTTCAAGTCAGCGGGGCCGCATTTTAATCCCGACAGCAAGAAGCATGGCTTCGACAATCCCGAGGGGCACCATGCCGGCGACAATAAGAATTTCACTGTCGGCGAAGACGGGAAGGCCAAGTTCCGCACGGTGAATAAGGACGTTACGTTAGGCGATGACAGCCATTCGCTGTTCAGCAACGGCGGAACTTCAATCGTCGTGCACGCGAAGGCGGACGACTACAAGACCGATCCTGCTGGCAATGCCGGCGACCGCATTGCGTGCGGAGTGGTCACGAAGTAAACGGCGTCCGGAACAACTGGGTTCGAAGCGGCAGTTCTGCGAAAAAGAACTTGCGAGGAGAGAAACAATGTTCTCCGGCGCGCATGTAGTGATCTACAGCAAGGATTCAGAGGCGGACAGAAAGTTTTTTCGCGATGTGCTTAAGTTGAGTTCCGTCGATGCCGGACACGGTTGGCTGATCTTCGAGCTGCCTCCCGCTGAAGTTGCGTTCCATCCCGCGCAGGAAAACAATGTTCACGAACTCTTTTTCATGTGCGACGACTTGAAGAGCACAATGGAAAAGCTTGCGAAAGCTGAGGTGAAGTGTGGCCCCGTCACCGAAGAACGGTGGGGACACTTGACCAAGATTACGCTTCCCGGCGGCGGCCACATCGGACTCTACGAACCCAAACACCCGACGGCGATCAAACGCTGATCAGCATTTTCGGTAGAGGCTCAATTTGAAAAAGGAAGCGAGCCAAAACGCGCGATTACTGCGTCGCACAGGAACCGCGACGCACCGCGCGGCTCGCCCAGATCCCTCGCTGCGCAAAAAACCGCTTGCTCGGGATGACAATTCAAATTGATCCACTTAGTTTGCACCAGAAAGATAGATCGTAGGAATATTCAACTTACCGATCATTTCATTCAGCGTGGCGACATTTTTCGCGATGAGTTCATGGGCTTGCGTCAATAGCGGACGCGCTTCCGTTTCGAGGGCCTCAAACGCTTCACGTTGCTGGGTGGTGGGCGCGGCGTCGGCCGAATCGACGCTTCCAAGAAGACCATGTAACCGTTCATCGATCAGCACGGGGAAATTCAAGTTCGATTCCGAGCTCTTGGCATTAACCTGCAAAAGCCGGGACTCCACCTCGAGACTCTTCTTGTCGAAGTCCTTCGCCGCGGAGATTAATTCGGCATAGTGCGAATCAGTGCCGAAGCGTTTGTCTAAAGTTTTAGTCTGGACTCGAACATCGCGCAGTTGGACGACTACCTGGTGAAGCTCAGAAATTTCAGCGACAATTTTCTGCCCGAGCTCAATCTGCTTTTGGATATCATCGTTCGAAATCTTCACACGGGAATCCATTTTCAATTCCAGAGGCTGGGTGAAAGTCTTCCCTTCCGAGATCAGCCGCACCTGGTAGGTTCCGGGCGGCACGATCGCGCCGCGATTGCGGAATTCGGCACCGGGCTCTCCCGGCAGCGGGGCCGGCCCTTGCGTTCGCAGGTCCCAAGCAAAACGGTTTAGGCCAGCATTGGTTGGAATCTTCTCTTGCGGCGGAGTCTGATCGGGCCATTCCGGAGGCGTTTCCGCTTCCTTCTTTTCTTCATTGGAAAGATGGCGCACAACTTTGCCCTGAGCATCCAGAATGTCAAGGCTGACTGTACCTTTCGGGGCAACGGGCAGGTAGTAATACAGAATGGCACCCGTGGGAGGATTTTCGCCAACAGGCTGCCGCCGTTCATAGAAATCAGGCCAGCGGAGGCGGAAAATAACGCGCGGTTTGTAAAGCACGGCTTCGGTGGCTGCCTGCGCAGTTGCGGCGCGGAGCGGGGTCAAGTCATCGAGCATCCAGAACGAGCGGCCATGAGTAGCAACCACAAGGTCGTCGTTCTTCACGATCAGGTCGTGGATAGGCGCGTTGGGCAGGTTGAGTTGCAACGATTGCCAGTTGGCTCCGCCGTCAAAAGAAACGTAAATGCCGGTTTCGGTGCCCGCGTACAAGAGGTTCTTGCGGACAGGATCTTCGCGCACGGCGTGGGTGTAAGAGCCGTCGGGAATGCCGTTGGTAATTTTCGTCCAAGTTCTGCCGAAGTCAGTGGTCTTGTAGATACAGGGCCGGAAGTCGTCGAGCTTATGTGTGTCGACGGCAGCATAGGCTGTACCGGCATCATGCGGCGAGGCGTCAATGATGCTGACCAGGCTCCAGTCGGGAATGCCATGCGGCGTAACGTTAGCCCAATTCTTGCCGCCATCGCGCGTAATGTGTATTAGCCCATCATCGGTGCCTACCCAGAGCAGATCTTTTTGGACGGGGGATTCGGCGATGGTAAACACGGTGTCGTAATACTCGACCGAAGTGTTGTCTTTGGTGAGCGGACCTCCCGCGGAAATCTGCTTGGACTTGTCGTTGCGAGTGAGGTCGGGACTGATCGCGGTCCACGACTTCCCTTCGTCGGTGGTCTTGAAAACGCGCTCAGCGGAGGTGTAGATGACATGCGGATCGTGCGGTGAAACCTGAATGGGCTGGGTCCAACCCAAACGATATTTCAAATCTTCGGCGCCGTGGCCGGAGTTGTCCATGGGCCAAACGCTGATGTCCTGTTCCTGGTTGCTGTGGCGGTCGAGGCGCGTGATGGGGCCGCCGTCAGCGCCCGCATAGATAATTTGTGAGTCTTCCGGATTCGGCTGGATGTATCCGCTCTCGCCGCCTCCGGCTTCAAACCAGTGCTCGCGGCCGATATATCCGTCGTCGGTGCGCGTCGCGATGCCGACGGTAGAGTTATCCTGCTGCGCGCCGTAAACGTGATAGAGGAAATCGTTGTCGGCCGCTACGTGGTAAAACTGCGCGGTTGGCTGATTGTACTGTGTTGACCAGGTCTTGCCGCCATCGACGGAGATCGTGGCTCCGCCGTCATTCCCGTTGATCATGCGATTCGGATTCTGCGGATCAATCCAGAACCCGTGGTGATCGCCGTGCGGAGCGGGCAGCAGGCTGAGCGTTTTGCCGCCGTCGCTGGAGCGAAACGCGCCCGTATTCAGCATGTAGACGGTGTCCGCGCTCTTTGGATCGGCGAAGATGTGGGTGAAGTACCAAGCGCGCTGCGTCAGGCGCTGATCTTCGTTGACGCGCGACCAGTTAGTACCACCATCATCGGAGCGATAGAGACCACTGTCTTTCGACTCGATCAATGCATAGACGCGATTGGAGTCGGCTCCGGAGACGCTCACGCCGATGCGCCCAAGGATTCCATCGGGCAGGCCGTTTTTTCCGAGTCGTGTCCAGGTATTGCCGCCGTCAGTTGAGCGATACAGGCCGCTGCCCGGGCCGCCACTTTCAAAGCCCCACGGCGACCGCCGGACCTGATAAAGCGCAGCGAACATCACGTTAGGATTATGCGGATCGACGGCAAGATCGATGGCACCGGTGTTTTCATCCTTGTAGAGGACCTTGTCCCAGGTCTTCCCGCCATCGTTGGTGCGAAACACTCCGCGCTCGGCATTGGGTCCGTAGGCGTGCCCCAAGGCGGCCACGAGCACATGGTCGGAATTACGCGGATCAATCCATACTCGCGCGATGTGTCTCGTGTCTTTCAGGCCGAGATGAACCCATGTTTTGCCGCCGTCAGTGGTCTTGTATACGCCGTCGCCGTAGGAAATATTTCCGCGCAGGCAGGACTCTCCAGTGCCCACATAAATCACGCTGGGATTCGACTCGGACACGGCGATTGCGCCAATGGACGCCATCACTTTGCCGTCAGAGATCGGCTGCCAGCTGGTGCCGGCGTCGGAGGTGCGCCACACGCCGCCGGCAACGCCGCCGAAATAAAAGGTAAAGGGATCGCCGACGACGCCGGTGACGGCCAAGACGCGGCCTCCGCGATAAGGGCCAATGCCGCGCCAATGCATAGCTTTGAACTGCGCTTCGTTGTAGGGCTGCGCGGCAGCGCAGGCTGCCAGCGCCGTCGCCAACAGGACACACCACACCACACTACGACGACAATTCATTCACGACCCCCTTTGAAGAAGACCACAATCTTATATCGCGCCGGGCAAACGCGGCGAGTGCTTGGGCGAACAATTCAGGGCAACTACCGAGTCACTTCTTCGGCTTCCCTCCTTCGCGTTCACCTCTGCGTCTCGTAAAGGAACTCCAGCGCCTCTGAAAAGCGTGCAGCCCACGCCGCTTCCGTATGAACTGCGCCCTCGTCAATCCGCACACGCAGGCGGCTTTCATCGAGACCAGCGGCACGCAGGATTAGTGCCAGGTCGCGCACATCGTCGACTGTCTTGGCGTCCTTTTCCGGATCGCCTATTTCCTTTGTACCGACACCCAGATACACGCGTTCGGGCCATGCAAGAACGCTTCGGCTCTCTTTTAGGATTTTTCGGTTTGCCACAAACAGGGATGGGCTTTCGATGAGTAATTGGCCAAAACTTCCTGGCGATGCCATTGCCGCGTACAGTGCGATTAAGCCGCCAAGCGATGAACCGCCGAGCCCTGTATTGGCGGGGCCGCGCTGGACAGGATACCGCGACTGGATTAACGGCATCACTTCTCGCTGAAGAAATTCCGGGTAGCGAGCACCGAGAGGATCCGTCAGCTTCGGGTCGCGAGATTTGTATGGGATAAATTCCCGCAGGCGATTCATGCCGGTGTTATCGATCCCCACAATAATCAGCGAACGGATCTTCTTCTCCTGAATCAGGCGGGCGGCCGTTTCACCCACTCGCCAATCGACGCCAGCAAAGGCGGTTGCGGGATCGAACAGGTTTTGCCCATCGTTCAGATAGAGGACTGGATACGACGTAGCGCCCCATCCGTCGTAGTCGGGTGGCAGCCAGACGCGCAGGAGTCGAGTATTCGCGAAAACGCGGCTACGCAGCCGATGTAGCCATAAATTACCCTGGCCGATGGGAATATCCGAATCAGCGTCGCGCTTGGGAGTTCTTTTTCGCGATATCAGTGGCAACTTGGGCGGCATGAATCAGGGGCGGTGGCTAAGGTTGAACCATTTAGCAATATGGGATTAGTGACCCTTCCGAAAATCGCGCAACAAGAATCCAGAAAGCACGGTCATGGTCGCGATGAAGCACAGCGAGCAAAGACATAAAATGCACCACACTCCCAGAACCCATCCTTCGACGTAAGTAAGACACAACGCAAAAAGCAAACCGGCGGCGGCACTCCACAACAGCAAAGCAGGCGTCCTACGACGGGTGCGGCATAGAGTCGCGAGCCCAGCAAGCGCCGCGTAGCCGAGCATTCCAATCAGTGCCACGGGAACCCCAAGAATCGACGAATACGAACTGCGGTTCACGAGGTCGCAGTCAAATGTCGCGCCAATATCGCAGTAGGCGGTTTTCGACGTCGCATAGTGTCGCTGCAAAGAGACCGCGGAAACCCCGACACCGCAGACGGCAAGCACACCCACCAGGTTCATCAACCATCGCGAAGAGCGACTCATTGTAGTGCAACTCATGGTAGCGCGCAGCCGGTGCGGTCACTCAACTCTTCCAGGCTGAATACGCGTTCCGCCCGCTCACCAGCGGGTGGAAACTGCCACGTCGGATAATGTTTAATGTCATCGTTCTTACAGACCTCAGCCCGCCCGTGAACGTCGCCCTGCACACCGCATTCCACGTAATTGACATATTTGAACGACTTGGCAAATTTCTCTTTCTGTTCCTGACAATGCGGACACCACCATGCGCCATACATCTTGACGCCGCGGGCGGTTAAACAGCGGGCGAATCCGTCATGTTTGTGCTGCCTACGATCGCCGAGATAATAAGCGAACGCAAACGCGGCTACGAGCAAGAGCGCGTAGACGGCTCGCCGAGACCAGTTAGTCGGCCGTGCGCTTTCTTGCTGCTCGTTTTCAGATTCAGTATTTTCTTGTGCCATCGTCGTTCTGACGATTTTTATATCACGTCCAGAGTACAGAGCTAAAACCAGAAAACACTAAACCATGACTTGTAAGGCCGAAGGCAGCACGTCAATGGCGAGGCAATGCAAACTCGCGACTTCGCCATCAATCATCACATCGACTGGCCCATCCAACTGGAACTCGACGCGCTTCACCGCGTGCCGTTCGGCCAAAGGATGCCGCGTGTGCGTGCCATCGTAGAGTGCCGGCAGATTCTTGATTAGCCCGATTCGGCTAATTGGTCCCCATCGTACATATTCAATCAAACCATCATCAGTGCGAGCGTCGGGAGCAATCATCATGGTGCCGCCGGTGAATTTGCTGTTGTTGAAGGTCAAGAACAAGCAACGCCTGCGATCAAACTGGCCTTGGCCGTCATCGTCAATGCGGACGGGGAAAGGACGGCGCTTCAGCCGAGCAAGGCTGAGGAATATCGACGCCAGATAACCCGCATGGCCGAGGCTCAAAAAACGGCGATGACGAAGCGCGGCTACGTCGGCAGCGAAACCCACGCTGGCAAGATTGATGAAGTACAACTCACCGCCGGTGTGCGAAAGCCGTAAAACATCACACGCTCGCGCCTGCTGGCGCTCGATGGCGCGAAGCGCATGCTCGAGTCCGCGGTCGGCGGCCTTGGGATCGCTGAAGTCTCGCAGGAAAGAGTTGCCGGTGCCCAAAGGCAGGAATCCGAGGAGAGGAATTTCCGCTGAGTCACTCGAACTCGCCAAGGTCGAAGACGGGGCGCTGGACGCGCGCGCGGACGTTACTTCTGCTTCTCCGCGCTGACTATCGGGGAAAAGCCCGTTAACGATTTCAAAAGAAGTGCCATCGCCGCCAACCGCGAGAAACCGGCGGAAGCCGCGCTGGTAGGCGTCGCGGGCAATTCGCGTAGCATCGCCCGCAGCACTCGTTTCTGCGACGTCGATGACGACTCCGGCAGAGCGCAATCGTCCAAGCGCCGCGCCGACAAGATCACGACAGCGACCGCCTCCTGCTGCCGGATTGACGATTGCCAAGAAAGTTGGGTTCATGAAACCAGTTCCCAGTTGCCAGTTCTCAGTTCTCAGTTGGAATTCGGCGTGGGCGGAAGATCCATGCGGATTCCAGCCTTTTTCGGTGAGAACAGGGAACCGGAACCATGAACTATATCTCCACTACTTGCGCTCGCGCCGCGCCTTTGGCAATTTCGGCGGCCAATTCTCCGCGCTTGATCTTGAGTGATGCCGTCCGCGGAAAATCCTTGTCCCACAGAAGATAGCCGCCGACGCGTTTGAAATCGGCCAGTCGCCGGTTGCGAGCGACAATGTCATCGCGCAGCCGATCGTCGAATTGCTGGTTCTGATCGAATCGCAAAACCAGGACCAGCATCTCTCTCTCTTTGCCCATTGTCTTCTGCGGCCACAAATAGTTGGCGGCGAATACGCAGTATTCCTTCACCGGCAGGCCGTCAAAAGCCGATTCGATGTCCTCGGGATAAATGTTCTTCCCGCCCTCGGTGACGATCATGTTCTTCTTGCGGCCGAAAAGCTGCAAATGGCCGTGTTCCTCAAATCGTCCCTGATCGCCAGTGAGGAGCCAGCCTTCGACAATCGTCTGCGCGGTCAGTTCCGGATCGTCGAGATAATGCGACATCACGGCCGGGCTGCGGACAGCGACCTCGCCGATGCCGTCGTCATCGGGATGCAGAATGCGAACCTCGGTTCCCGGCAACGGCTTGCCGACCGTATCCGCGCGAAATGGCTTGAGATCATTCAGGGTGACAGCCGTACACGCCTCGGTCAGGCCATACCCGCATGTGACGGGGACGCCGAGATCGTAGAAGAACTGCATGGTCGAGGGATCGGTGAAGGCTCCGCCTACAATCAGCGCGAGCAATTCGCCGCCGAACGCCTTGTGCACCTGCGGCAACAGGCGCCGGCTGAGCGATACGCGGGCGCGATTACGCGTGAGCAACTTGTTGAGGCCGATTAATCGATCCAGCACCCAACGTTTTGGCGGGGGTAACTCGTCGAACTTCGCGCGCATTCCGCGTTCGAGATTCTTCAGCACCATCGGCACCAGGCTGACGTAGGTGATTCGATAACGGACAAATGCGTCGCGCACGAACTCGGGACGCAGCGTCCGCAGGTGCACGACACATGCGCCGCACACAAACGGCCCGATGAATCCGACCATGAAATCAATGGCGTGATTAGTGGGCAGGATGCTCAGATAGCGCACTCCTGGCCAAAATGGATACCACGCAGTTAAGGCCGCGCACTGTTCAAGATAGGCATCGTGAGTGAGCACGCACCCTTTTGGACGCCCTCCCGTGCCGGAGGAGTAGACAATGCACGCCGTATCTTCGCGCTGCCGCGCTATGAAATCTGGATTGCCTTTGCGCCGAAATTCTTCCCACCGATAGGCGCCGTGCAAGTCGACGCCTGCGGGTGCTTCAGTGACCAGCACAATTTGTGTTGTGAGTTTAGCGAAGTCCGGCGATTGCGTGATCGCGCGCCACAGGTAGTATTCGACGATGAGGAACCTTGCCTTGGAGTGCGCGAGCAACTGCAGATGTTCCGCAGCCGAGAGTTTGTAGTCGAGCGGCACGAGGATTCCGCCGCAGAAGAAAATCGAATACGCTGAAATCAGCCATTTGGACTGATTGGTCATGATGATGGCCGCGCGGTCGCCAGGTTTGAAATCAGCATCCTGCATTGCGCGGGAGAGCGGCCGAGCCATTTCCCTGAAATCCGAATATGTGAGCCGGGCCTTCTCGCGGTCGCGGTCGGCTTCAATCAGGCATGTTTCGGTGGGCCAGCGATCCAACGCAGCGGTCAGGGCCGCACCCAAGCTTGTATATTGACGAAGATCGAGCATTCAAGTTCGCTACGCTTCCGGTTCGGGCACAACGGAGGCACAGAGACACGGAGAGAAAACAAAAGTCTATCAAACTGCGCTTGGCAAGAAAGCTCTTGGAAGATTTTGGACGCTTTGCTAGGGCGAAAAACACAGGAAATTGTTTTCGGAAGTTCCTCCGTGTCTCCGTGCCTCCGTGGTGGATGTGGAGCTATAGTCGCGCCTGAATTCTCTCAGCCAAAGTGCGGAAATCCGACACACCCTGCAGTTCGTAATCCGGCAACTCGATGCGGAAGTGATGCTCGAGCCGCGTAAGCAAGTCGAGAGCTTGCAGGCTGTCGATGCCCAGCGTCTTGAAGAAATCGTCGTCAGGCGTGAGCTTTTCGCGCGGCACTTTGAAGTGTGCGGCGGCGAGGTTGAGAACTTCATCGAGGGTCTGTTCTTTCGTCGGCATAGGCGTTAGCTATCGTTTCGCAAAGGTTAGCGACTTACGGCAAATAGGGCTGCGCCGTTTCATTCTCCACAAACTTCCGCAACCCTTTTTCGACGGCAGGCCGCGCGTACAAGTCGCAAAAAATATCGATCTCCCGTTTTAATTCTTCATAGGGGATCGGCTTGACGAACTTTTTCGCAGCGGCGGCTGTGGCACGATCGAACTTCCCCACCTGGCTGGCGGTTGCGCGCGCCACACGCAGCGCCTCGCCTTCGGCGGCAATCTGACTTACCAATCCGATCTGCTGTGCCTTGGTGACGTTGAAGCTGCGGCCGGTCAACAGAAGGTCGCGAACGACGGCATTCCCTAAATCGCGCTTCAGGCGCGGGATGCCACCGAACCCGGGAATGAGTCCGAGGCGCAACTCGGGAAAACAAAAGCGGGCCATTCGGTCGGCAATGATTATGTCGCAGACCAGCGCCAACTCGAACCCGCCGCCAAACGTCACGCCATGCACCGCTGCAATGGTCGTAAGCGGGAGCGCATCAATGGTATTCATGACGGCGTGAATCCGCTCCAGAAAATCGCGCACGCCGCGGATGGCTTCCGTTTTGTCCATCGCTTGCCCACGCTGATACAACTCTCGCAAATCCGCGCCCGCGGAAAATCCGGCCGCCTGCGTGGAATGCATAATGAGCGCATGCGCCTGCGATGAAAGGCCGGGCAATGCTGCGGCGAAGGCTTCCAGTTCCTCGATCATGAGCGAGCCGATTTCATTGCAGGGCTCGCGATGCAGAGTGAGTTCGATGACGCCGCTCAGCACCTGCCAGGAAAGCGCTTCACCCTTTTTTTCTGCCGTCGGATGTTGGATCATGGCGTGTTCGCTTGTAGTGCGCTGGCTCATGCTGTCCTGGCCGTTCTGTTTTCGGAGCTTTCATTCGCGGAGGCACCGTACATAGTCTCAATTTCGCTCTTGAATCTTTGGACGATCAGATCCCTCTTCAGTTTCCCATTCGCGGTCAGCAATGCGCTCTCGATGGAGAACGGTTCTTCGATCACATGAAAGGCACGCACCTGCTTGTAATGCGGCAGGCTAGGGTTCACCGAATCCAGCGCCAGTTGCGCCTTTTGCACGGGGACCTTCCCTGTTATCAGGGCTGTCAGATAGCCTCGACCATTGCCAATTGCCACCACTTGGATCGCCTCGGGTAGTTGCTGCAGAATTTTATTCTCAATCGGCTCAGGCGCAATATTATGGCCCGATCCGAGGATGATTAGATTCTTGATGCGCCCGACAATTTTCCAGTTTCCATTCTCATCCACTTCGCCCTGATCGCCGGTGTAGAACCATCCGTCGCGTAGTACTTTCGCCGTTTCCTCGGGACGCTTCCAGTATCCCGGAAACACATTCGGCCCGCGGACGACAATCTCGTCATTTTCTGCGAGTTTCATGTCGACTCCGACGATTGCCGGCCCGGTGCGGCCGGGAACCACTTTGCCTAGAGGATCGTCCATTGTGCAGATCGCGGTCGTCTCCGTTAGTCCGTACACTTGCAGTACGGGAATACCGAGCATCAAGAAGAAGAGTTGCGTTTCGACGTTCAACGGAGCAGAACCGCAAATCAGCGCGCGCAGCCTCTCGCCGATCATCTTTTTGCGGATAGTAGGAAACACCAACCGATTCGCCAGCCCCAGCCAGAGGCCGTCCCCGGTGCGGGATTTGCCTTCCTGACGGCGCACCCACGCACCTTTCGCTTTGCTGTAAATCTTTAAGGCGACGCCGCCAGTTTTCCATAGTTGCTCGTCGACGGCTTTGCGCATGCGCTCGAGCAAGGCCGGAACGTTGAGGAAATAATCGGGCGCGGCGGAGCGCATATCGCCAGAAAGTTTTCCGAGGTCCGTATTGAGACTGAGCAACGACGCACGCAGCAGGGACGTCAGCAACAGGATCCAAGAGCCAGCGAAACAAAATGGCAGGTAGTGAAACACTGCATCCGGCCGCGATTCTTCAATCTTTGGCCGCGCACCCATGAGAGGACTCTTCATGAGTTGATCGAGACGCCCCGAAGTGCAGGCGAGCATGTGCGTGATGTTAGTGGCGTTGAGCATGACGCCCTTAGCATCGCCCGATGTTCCAGAGGTATAGATGATCGCCATAACGTCGTTTTCGGCAACGGCGGGCGCGGGGTTTGCAAAGAGCTCACGTCCGGGTGCGAAGACATTGTCGAATACGACACAGGGCGGTGCTTCGGGCCATTCTTTGAGTATCGCGTCGGCGAGCGACTGATCTCCACAGGCGATGATTGCCGGCCAGCAATCTTTCATCATGGATATGAGTTCTGTCGGCGCCTGGCGTGCATAGAGAGGAACGGCCGTCAGGCCTTCGGCCATGATCGCAAGATCCATCGCGACCCATCGATTGGAATTATTCGCGAGGAGGGCACAGCGTTCGCCCTTCTTGAGTTGCAGGCGATGCAGGTAGGAGCGCGCGATATTCACCTGCTCGAGCAGTTGGCGAGCCGTCACCGCGGCGGGGGCATCTTCGCGCAGCTCACGCAACAGGATTGCGTCGGCATTCTTTTCAAGGCTGGCGAAGATCTGGTCGAGAAATGTCATCTGATATGTCTGTCGGCTGTTCTGCGAATAAGCGCTAGCTGTAAGCCGTGGTCAACGCCCGCAGATTGTCACTCATCGGCGGCAGATAATCTTCCCAACTCCACTCACCGCGCCGCGTGGGAAATTCCGGATACCGCCGCTGTACCTCCTCCTCGAAGTAGACGCCCATGCGCGCCATCATCTTCAAATTGCGGACGACGGTGCGGGCAATGCCATCGGCGATGCGTTCGCCGTCGCTGTCGAGGATCTCAAGCGCGGCCAGCGTTCGCGATTCAAGGTCGGGATCGTCGACGTTCATCAGTAATTCTTTGTGTCCGCGCTCACCCATGAGGTTGCGAATGCGCTCGTCCATCGTGATGCCCGCTGACGGCACTAGCGCGGGCATCGAGGTGACGATCCCGTGATAGCGCGAGGAAACCATCATCCGGCAGGCGCGCAGAATACTTACAACTTGGTACATGTTGTAGTCTTCCGAGGTCAGCACGGGAACGCCGCCGAGCTGTTCCGAAATGCGACGGCAGGGACGGGCGTCCAGCCTCTCGGTCGCCACCATGATCACAAAGATATTTTTTTTCTGCCGAAACGCCGCGACCGCCTTGGCAATCGAGACTAGATAGTGTTCGTAGGCCCGGTCTGCCTCTGGCCCTGAGTTGTGAAAATACGGTCCACGATAATGACTCGCTTTATACGCACCTGCTAGGCTGTGGAGCGCAGCCTTGGCGATCGAAGCTCTTACCGGCCACTCAAACGGATTGATGGGGCAAACCGCGAGCACGGGCAACTTTCCGTCCCAACCCACATCGCGAAGCGCCTTCTGACCGTATTCGGAGGGAATCGGTTCGAATGTCCACGCGGTATCGGTGCCGAGTTCGGTCGGGACGCCCAGCTCACGCAAAACTCGCCGCGATTCTTCATTGCGCGTGATGACAAGCGAGTCCTTACAGAAACGTCCGCACATTTTTGCCAGGAATGGATCCATCTGTCCCGCCTCGGCGCCGTAGCCGACAGAGAGTTTGTTCTCAGCGGCGGCGAGGCCGAGCGAGCCGATCATCATAGTGGCCAGCGCATTGGCGAACTTTGACTTAAACATTGAGCCTTCGCACGCCACCACACCGTGATGCTTTGGCACCTCACGCGCGAGAAACGGCGGAAAAATGTCGGGTAACCGCACTTGCGACGTTCCCTCAAAGTAGCCGCGCGAGCGGTCGAAGTTAAACGTCATCATGGTGAGGTGGACGTTTTCCGGCCCAAGAATTCGCCGCACCTGCCGCAGCATCTCTTCCACGCGCACATCCGAGCCGGTATTGCGTGTTCCGTTGTAGCCGGCAAACAGAAGCTTCAGTTTCTGCCCCGGCTGCCAGGGCTCGCCGCGGCCCAGCATCCATTCCAATTTCTTGCTTTCGATGATGCCCGACACCCAGGCTTCCAGAACGAAGTCCATCATGCGGCGGTGCCTCCAGCTTTTGCCGTCGCTGGCCAGTCCTGGTATGGATAGGTGAAGTTGTTCTGACGGCTGAAACGCAGGAGCGGAAAACTGTATTGCGAGAACGGCACGGGCTTGCGACTGAGTTCCGTTACGACGCGCGTGTTGTCGAACACGGTGTTCCAGGTCAAGTAAGGCAGAAAGACTTTCATCAGAGACGCGCCCTTGCCGACACGTCCTTTTCGATTGGCAAGTGAATGCACCACAGAACGGAAGGGGCCTTCCAGAATCGGCATAAACAGAGGCCCGCGAGTGTTCTGCTCTTTGGCGAGCGCCTTGGTCAATTCACGGAATGTCTGCGAGTCGTTGCCCGAGGAAAGATGGTAAGTGTCGCAGGCCGGATTTTCTTTCATGTGCAGATCGGCGATTGCGCCGGCAACGAAATCCACATTCACGATATCGATTTTGTCGTGAGGACGAAATGGCAGGAGCGGCAGGCCGGCCAGAAAGACGAACGCGCGAACCATATCGAACTGAGTGGTCTCGGCGTGCCGGCTGTCTCCCAGTACAATGCTCGGCCGGAAAATCGTGTGCGGGACATCGGGCAGAAGCTCGTGCAGCATATGCTCGCAAAATTTCTTCGTGCGCGCATAGGGATCGTAGTCGGAGCGGTCCCAGTCAATGGAAGCCTCTTCAGTCACGATTTCGTGCGAGCGTTTGCCGGCCACGGCCACCGTGCTCACGTCGGAAAACCGGCGCAGACCGTGGTAATACTGCGACTGCCGCGCTAGCCGGATAACCTCAAGCGTGCCGCGCAAATTGACGTTCAGGCAAGCCTTCTCTGACTTTCGGTTCAGCGATGCGGCACAGTGAATGACCGAATCGGTGGTGTGCACCAGTTTGTCGTACTCCTCCCTCGCCAGCCCGAAATGCGGGGAAGTGAGATCGCCCCTGAAAATCCTGATTTTTCTCTGGAGATAGTCGTAAAAGCTCGGGAACGGCAAATGCAATTGCATGGACTGCCAAAGGCGCAGTTCTGCGTCACGAGGGTCGCGCGCCCGCACCAGCAGATTCAAAGAAGCATCGTGCTGGGTGAGCAGATTGGCGGCGACATGCGCGCCGATGTAACCGGTCGATCCGGTCAGGAAAATTGCCACGTGGCTCCGTTCGTCCCCGTTTTTGCCCGGTTGGTTTTATTTTCGTCCACTGTCCGCAAATCGGGGCCCGCGATCCTGTCCGGCATCCGCAGTATTCGCGGCGGGCGTGCTTCAAGGGGCCGGCCCTCAATCAGCGGATAGGTCCAACGCCGCAGTGCAGGGATGTGAATGTCGATCCAGTAGTCCCACCAGTCGAGCCCGGCCGCATCGTAGGTGAACACTTCCCTTTCCTCGGGCACGAGCGCCTGCGAGAGCTTTTCGACGTTGTCAGCAATAAAGTCGTGTTCATTGTGCAGGATGAAAGGCTCAAATAACCCAATCAGCTTTTCCACGCGTTCAAGATTGCGCTCTGCCTTGGCCAGCGGCTTGCGCAACGGCAGCGGCGAAACCATTGACTGAATCGTCTGCACGATCATGCGCTGTGCCGGTGCTGACATTCTGTTGTAGCGCGCCTTCGAGACGGGGATCGCATCCATGCGGAGACGCAGCCAGTATTCCAGGCCTTCCTGCGCGCGGTAGTGGCGGCGATGCGCCAGCGCGGTCAGTTCGATGGATCGGCCCATGTCGCACGGATTTGTGACGGACGTTGCCAGTTGATACAGAGGATCATGGCGGCGCTCGACGAGCGCTGCTGCAATCAACGTCATGCCCGCGCAGACGGCATCTACAGGAATAATATCGAGCCGCTTGCGCTCGTTGGATGGCAGTTGACGAAATGAGGTGCCCAGCAGATAGGAGAGTGAGGCCGAGGTATTGATGCCCTCATTCCAGCCGCGAAATGGCTTGGCGACGGAGGTTTCCACGATCGCAGGGCGAACAATCGCAATCGGCAGCCCCTCGCCGTATTTGTCGATCAGCGACTCGGCCAGGCTCTTAGTATAGGTATAGGTATTGGGCCAGCCCAGCGCCTTCGCGCGCTTGATTCCCTCTTCAGTTAGGTAATTCTTAAGCCAGCGCACGCGGTTCTTGCGAACCTGATTTTCGAGGGCCGCCCCGCTCAGTCCCTTCGCCGCATGTTCTTTTTCCAGGGCCTGCTTCCTTAGTTCTTCCGTGACCTCGGGCCCTTCGGCACGCGCTTCGGCGGACTCGACCAGATCGTGCAGGTCGCGCCATTCTGTTTCGGCGTCAAATGCCGGCCCGCCTGCGGGTGTGTAATTCGGGCGGACCCGCTCGCCCACCCGGCCATCGCGTTCGCCGGCAACGTAGCAGGTAGAAAGATGCAGCAGGGCGCAGTGGTCCGATGCGCGGATGAACTCGACCAGGTGAAATGCGGAATCAATGTTTACCGCGAGTCCGTCGCGCAGATCGGGATTGAAGTCCGTTAGCCCGGAACTGTTGACGATCACGTCAAGTTCCCTGCCAAGCTGCGCCCCGAGTTCGGGGTCAAGCCCGATACCGGGCTGCGAGACATCGCCTTCGATCACCTCGATCTTGCTAGCCAGCAGCGCGCCTAACCGGTCTCCGTACTTTTCAAATAACGGGTCGAATACCGGCGAGTCTTCCATCATCTTCTCGAAACGCTTCTGAGCCGGATTCGACTTCTGCCGCCGAATCAGCAGGTAGAGCTTTCCGATTTCGGGCAAATCCATCAGCGTGTTCGCCAGCCAAACTTTGCCAATGAAGCCGGTGACGCCGATCAGCAGCACGTGTTTCCCGGCTAACGCTTTGCGCACGGAAAATGGCTCGGGATGGCGCACGCCGTCAAAATGCACAATGGGCCGCACGCGCGGGATCTCGACGCGAACGGCGGGGACGATAGCTGATGCCAGCGCCTTAGGCCCCCGTAGGCCCAGAGCGCGCACCCAGCGAGCGGGACTCTGCTGGCCGTCGGGGCCGGATTCGCGGAGGCGGGCAAAGATGCCGCGGGGCCGGATTACCGGGCTGAGCAGGCGGCCTGTGGCGCGTCCATCGCGGAAGTCAAGGCGGTTGGCGATAATCCAGCGCACGCCGAGATGCCGCGCCAGTGGACGCATGATGTGATCGAGGCCCTGGCTTACGAGCACGACTTCGGCGCCGGTGGCCTGCAAGGCCTTCAGATAGCGCACGCCCTCGGGCTTGAGGAGAGGCTTCAGTTTGTACTCAGACTCTTCCTCGCCGAGCAGATCGAGGCGGTCACGGGAAATGCCACGCAGCACGGAATGCACAATGCGCGTGGCGGCTTTGCGGTTCGACACATACAGGAACGGCCGCAGCAGCGCCATCAGCAATACCAGGCTTCGCCGCACCACTCGCGAAATGTAGCTTTGGCTGTTCCAGGTGAAGAATGCGATAGGCCGAATCGTCGTAAGCTCAAGCAAGCTGCCTTCCACGCGCCAATAGACGGGCGAGGAAGGGCGAGCAAGGGACGAGCAAGGAAATGCTTCTGCCTCCGGGGCTTTTGCCTCCGGCGCAGCTGAACGCGTACTCTCGAGATTAACGACTGGCTTCACGAAGCATTCCTAGCCGAATCAATCCTAGCCTGCTGCTTTTGCAATGACTTGAGGCAGCTTACACTGCGCCGGCCAGGAGCAGACACGTACCCAACCCGAACAAGCCTACTATTTTAATCGTTCCCTCGCTTAAACGGGGAGCATGAAACTTGGCTCATCCACAAGCTCCGCTGAACCCGGTCGCCTGATAGAATGTCGCGGACGTTTCGTACAGGATGCGCGACAAGAACGGGCAACGCAGCGCCAAACGAACCTGAAACCGGAGTTGTGGTCGCAATCATCCCGCTGCGCGTCAGGAGAATCCCGTGCTTATAAGAGACATGCTGCTCCCCGAATTCGACATGGAAATGGACAACACGCGGCGGACGCTGGAACGCGTTCCTGACGACAAGCTCTCCTGGAAGCCGCATGATAAGTCGGGCACGCTGGGATGGATGGCTACGCACATCGCCAGCATTCCGCATTGGGCAAAAATGACCATGGAGAAGGATTCGCTGGATCTGGCGCCTGAGGGTGGGGCAAACTTTGTGCCGCCGAAAGCTGACAATCGCAAAGATCTGCTGGCGTTATTCGACAAGAACCGCGCGGAAGCACGAGTCGCGCTGGCCGCGGCTGACGATGCGGCCTTTGCCAAACCTTGGGCGCTGCTCATGAGCGGGAAGGAGTTGTTTCGGGAGCCGAAATCGTCGGTGCTGAGACGGATGGTATTCAACCACCTGATTCACCATCGCGGACAACTGACCATGTATTTCAGGCAGTTGGATGTGCCAGTGCCTGCGCTTTACGGACCGTCGGCAGACGAGCAAAAGTTCTGAAAAGGAAGCGAGCCGAGCGCGCGATGTGAGCGTCGCAAGAACGCGTCGCAACGCGCGGCTCGCCCAGATCCCTCGCTTCGCAAGTGCGACTTGCTTGATTTCATAACCACGACGGCTCCTCAGGCCCGATACTTAGGTTGTCTAAAGACCAAGCGCTCGGGCGAAAGGAGCCAGTCATGTTGATTATAGGTTGTGATTACCATCCGAGTGGGCAGCAGGTTTTTGGCATCGACACGGAGAGCGGCGAGATTTTTGCGGATCGCTGGATCGCACACACGGGGGCGGAACTGGACGAGTTTTACCAAGGTCTGCCCGGGGGAACGGTGGTCGGAGTCGAGTGCAGCGGCAATATGCTGTGGTTCGAGCGGCGGCTGGCGCAGTACGGGCACCGCTTGCGGCTGGGGGATGCGGCGCAGATTCGGGCCAAGGAGACACGCAAGCAGAAGCACGATCGGCGGGACGCAGAGCTGATCGCGCGCTTGCTGGTGGAGGGCAACTTTCCCGAGTTGCGCTGGGTGCCGACGCTGGCCGAACGCGACTTGCGTCAGTTGCTGATGCACCGGCACAAGCTGGTGCGGATGCGGGCGCAGGTAAAAAACCAGTTGCAGCATATTGCGCTGAACCAGGGGCAGCAGAAGAAACGGCAGTTGTGGACCAAGGCGGGACGCGAACTGCTGGAGCAGTTGCGGCTGGAGCCTTGGACGGCGCGGCGGCGGGACGACTTGCTGCGCTGGCTCGATCTTTTGAACAGCGATTGCGAAAGTGTGGAACGGGAGGTGCGGCAGGCGGCGGAGGCGAATGCCGAAGCGCGGCTGCTGATGACGCATCCCGGGATTGGGCCGGTGATCAGTCTGGCGTTTGTGCTGACCATCGGGCGGATCGAGCGCTTCGAGCGCAGCCGGCAACTGGTGAGCTATCTGGGATTGAATCCGTCGGAGGATTCCAGTGGGGCGCGGCGGCGGCTGGGCGGGATCAGCAAACAGGGGAGCAGTTTTATGCGCCTGCTGCTGATTCAGGGGGCGCAGACTGCGGTTCGTGGCGATGAGGAGTTGCACCGGCAGTACCGTCGTTTGGCCGCCAAGAAACACCGGGCGGTGGCCAAAGTGATGGTGGCACGCAAGCTGGTGGTGCGCATGTTCTGGATGCTGAAGACGCAGAAGACGCATGCAGAACTGGTTCGTATGCGGGGTAGCTCGAGTCATCCTGGGGTCAGCGAGACCGACCGCTTGAGTGAGCGCCCTGCCTCTCCGCGGATCCTGCCGTAACCGGCGGGACGGCCAGGTGGAGAGTTTGCACGAGAAATCATGGTCGAAACGACCGAATAGATGGGGAGTGGGGCCGGAGTTCGGCATCCACCGAATGATTCGAAGCAAAGACGAGCGGCTGGTCTTAGACAAATGCAACGGCAACAGCAACAGCAAAGGCAACAGCAAAACCCTCTACGAAGGGAAAGGCAACGGCAAAAACCTTCTTGCCGCGACTGCGCCTTCGTGTTGCCAAAAAACAAGTTGACAGAGCCGTCGTGGTTATAGACGGGATGACAACCAAATAGCGACTACCCGTGAACGGCGACTTGCTATGTTGCGCTATGCCGCGCGTTCGGTCCAGCACACGTCCCAATACTTGCCAAACTTCCGTCCGACCTCGGTGAAGATGCCTACAACCTTGAAGCCAAATCGGTCGTGGATTGCGGCCGTAGCAGCATTTGGCATCGTGTATCCCGCGACGAAGCGATGGATGTCCTCAGCGCGGAGCGCCTCAAAGAGCGCGGCATAGAGCCGGCTGCCGATGCCTTTACCGGCTGACTCTGGCGCGCAGTAGATGGTCGTCTCGACCGTTGTCTCGTAGGCAGCTTTGGGACGAAACCGCATTGTCCCTGCATATCCAATGACGCGTGAGTCGTCCTCCGCGACGAGAAGGCGATGGCGTCCTTTTGCGGCGAACTGCGCAAACCACGGCTCGCGTCGCTCCACAGTGTATGGCTCAATATCGAACGTCACTGGAGTATTCAGGATGTAGTAGTTGTAGATATCGGTGAGTCGCGGCCAGTCGGTGCAGGTTGCGGGACGAATCCGCACGTTGTTTATTTGCGCTTTGTCCATTTGCTCTTTAGTTTATTTGCACTTGGCTCAATTGCACTCTGCGCATTCGAGCACTCCGAACTACTGTAAGCCCAAGGATGGCGCGGTTCCTCAGCCCCTCCTGCTGCGGTCTTTTAAATTCAAAGACTTAGCGCGGCGAAAATCGCTAGGTCTTTGATAAATAAGGAGTAATCTGTAAGGTCTTTATAAATGATATGGTTACGAAGAAATAGTGCGGCAAGATAGCCGGAAGGAAGGGAGCTTGTCACACATTACGAAAATCGGACAGTTACAGTTTTTTTACATACTACAGGCGATAGTAGTGCTACGGTTTGTTGCCCGTGAGTGATCGGCTGCAGTTCCTTGGAAGTTTCACCTCGTCTCAAAATTCCTATAGTTTGAACTGATAAGGACGGCGGGGCTTGCCTTCGCTGCGTTCGTCGTTTTCCTGTTCATCAACACGTTCTTTGGGCTACGCTATCCCAAGTTGAGCAAGAATGTCCGCGCGATGATCTCGTGGGTGATGGCGGTTATGACGGTCGCTGGAGTTGCGCTACTTGTCTACCGGCACGGCTAATGCACTACCGGCACCTCGCGTTCCCGACGAGCCCGAATTTGAAAGCTTCGGCAATGCGGCACGCCAAGACCCCACCGTCTCAGCTAACTTAGCTAACTTATGGATGCCGCCGACGCGAGGCGGGAACGGGAGATACGCTATGAAAACCGATTCATCGCCGGCACCTTTGGGCACGCGGGATCGAAACGAAGCTCCGGCTCGGGAGATCGCGTTGTGGAGAATTTATCTTCTCAGGGCCGGATATCTCCTGATTTCCGTTGGCATGGGAATGCAGATGGTTCCTGCCTTTCTTCATCACGGGCATTGGGAGTTGATGCATGGCGTGGTCAATTCCATGTTGCTCGCGCTCGTGCTGCTGGCGGTGTTAGGGCTGCGCTATCCCTTGAAAATGCTGCCGCTGCTGTTCTGGGAAATAGCATGGAAGGCCACATGGCTTCTCGCGGTGGCGCTGCCCGCATGGCGAAACCACACCATGGACGCAGACACCTGGGACACAACTTTTGCCTGCCTGATGAGCGTGATCTTCCTGTTCGTTGTGCCGTGGGACTATGTCTGGCGGAATTTTGTCGTCGCGCGCGGTGACCGTTGGATGTAAAGGCCTAGAGGGCTACGGAAAAAGTCCTCTGGCATGTGGGAAGCGACCACCGGGGCTGAAGCCCCCGCTGATTCGGGATGACTTGCGCGGCCCTGAAGGCCGCTCTTCCACGGCAGAGCCAACATTCGTGAATTTTTCCGCAACCTGCTAGAGGTAAGCACCTGCTGATGGGCAAGCGGGAAAAACAAACCTCCAACGAGATCTAGCGGCGGTACTTCCCGGGCTCGGCGATCTTCCGATCCGTTGCCTCCGGTATTTACTCCCCCGAACCGGTCCATGCAGCAAGACCAGTGGCTCCGCCCAAGCATTCCCGGCTTTACCCAATCTGCGAATCAAGTAACCAACAGGCTCAAACCGAAGTCATAGGCAGTCCCTCTCGCGCGACAAAGTGGCCCGTGATTTAGGCATGAGGACAGATTGGCCCATGGGTGCATTCGCGAATCCCAGCACGCGTCTATGTATTCAAGAACTTACCTGGGTCCCGATTGGTATTACCCGTGCAAGAACAAGCGTGATCGGTTGTGCGAGATTGCTTGGCTAACGGGTGCTGATACCAAAATGCACCGAGGAAGAGTGAGCCATATGAAAGACACACGAAAGACCGGAATGTTCGCGAACAGGGAAGAACGGCATGGCACTGCCTGGGGCAAACGCGTGGCAATGCTGGTGTTGGTCTTCGTCGCGAACATGGCCTTCGCCCAGGAGTTATACCGAGCTGAGTATCAAGCGCCACTGTCGCCGCGCATCACGGCCGAACTGAATGATGAACTTTCTCAGGCGCGGCTAGGTCTGGGTGGAAACAAGACCGTCAAAGTCATCGTGACTTACAAAGAATCGCCGAAGACTGAGACTCTGGCGCGCGTGCAGAACAATGGCGGACTTATGGGCCACAAGCTCGACGTGATCAAGGGCGCGGCCTTTACGCTCCCGGTCAACGCGCTGGCGGCTCTGGAAAACGATCCAGAAGTAGCGCATGTGAGCGTCGACCATCCCGTGCAGGCGATGGACGAATACACCAATGCCGCGATCAACGCCAGCACGGCTTGGTCTGCCGGATACACCGGGGGCGAGGTTGGCGTAGCCGTGATCGACAGCGGCATTAATAACAATTACGACTTCTTTAGCTCGACCACCGATTCCGGCTTTGTGCGGGTGCGCTTTCATGAAGATTTTTCCGGAACTGCGAATTACTTGGGCACGCCGATGGTGGCCGACAACTACGGTCATGGCACCCACGTTGCCGGAATTCTCGCAGGCGACGGATACATGTCGGGTGGTGCAATCAGTGGCGTGGCGCCGAACGTATACCTGATCGATCTCCGCGCCCTTGACCAGAATGGCAACGGCGCCGATAGCAATGTGATTGCGGCCATCCAGGAGGCGATTTCTCTGAAAGGCTCTTCCTATGCCAACGTCCAGGTCATCAATCTCTCGTTGGGCCGGGGAATCTCCGAGAGTTATACGGTCGATCCTCTCTGCCAGGCGGTGGAATCGGCTTGGAAGAAAGGGATAGTGGTGGTCGTAGCCGCCGGCAACTTTGGCCGCATCAGCGTAAACAGCAGCAACGGATACGGAACAGTCTCCGCCCCTGGCAACGATCCTTTCGTCATCACCGTTGGCGCCATGAAGTCCATGGGCACCTTGACCCGCACCGACGACCAGATTGCCAGCTACAGTTCGAAAGGCCCCACGACATACGACCACGTAGTGAAGCCCGACATCGTCGCTCCCGGAAACGAAGTCGTTTCCATCTCCGACCTGGGCGGCACTCTGGCGACCATGTACCCGGGCAATCTTGCAGCTGGCTACTCTAGCAACTACCTCACTCTAAGCGGCACCAGCATGGCGACTCCGGCAGTAAGCGCCGCTGCGGCCCTGCTGCTACAGAAGACTCCTAACCTGACTCCGGACCAGATCAAAGCGCGTCTGATGAAGACGGCGTACAAAACTTTCCCGACGTCCACCGTGGCGACAGATCCGACGACCGGACAGACATACACCTCTTATTACGACATGTTCACCGTGGGCGCGGGATATCTCGACATAGCCGCGGCGCTGGCCAACAACGACCAGGCGTCGAACAAAGTGGGAGCCGCATTGTCGCCTAGCGCAGCTTATAACTCCTCGACCGGCAAGGTTACGCTCTCGAACGGCAATGCGACAGTAGCGAGCAATTCGGTGATTTGGGGAACGTCGGTAGTGTGGGGAACATCGGTGATCTGGGGTACGAATGTCTCGGGGTCATCGGTAGTGTGGGGGACCTCGGTGGTTTGGGGCACCAGCACCACGACGGGCTTCAGCGTGATCTGGGGCACGACGACGACCACCGCCGACAGTACTCTTTGGAGCATGGCTGCGAGCAGTACCGACGCATCTCTCGCGACCGTGTTAGGCGAAAAGTAACTCGCCGTGTAAATCAAAAGCACAAAAAGTAGAAAATCATGATTACGCGGCAAACGAAAACGAATGTTGGCGTTGCCGTGGAAGAGCGGCCCTTCAGGGCCGCGCAAGTCGTCCCGAATCAGCGGGGGCTTCAGCCCCCAGTGGTCGCTTCCCACATGCCAGAGGAATTTTTCCGCAGCCTGCTAGGGCCGCGGAGGTGACGCATCCTGCTGCCGCTAAGACCTGCCGCGGATGAATGCTTGTCGATTAGTCGCACACACGGCGGCCACGACGATTCTGACTCTGCAAGTTCCCGGCTCTCGAGCGTTCTCGAAGAATAATGACGACAGGATTGCCCGGCTCGAACAGGCGCAGTGCAAAGAGATGACGAACAACCGCACAAGAACGCTATGGCTGCCTGCTTTTGTGAGCCTGACCGGTTCAATGTTATGGCGGTTCATGTTGCAACGATCCTTTCCACCATCGCAGCCGCTCTTAAACCACGCAGGGCTCCCGGTTGCCTACCAACTTCTCTGGCTTACCGGCTTGCCGTTAGTTGGCGCAACGAGCGTGTATTTATCTCGCCGCGCCGGAGGCGACAAATTGACAGGCCTTATAGCGGCTCTGTCCCCCTCGATCGTGATGGTCCCGCTCTGGCTGGCATTAGCGACCAGGATGAGTCACCCATCTCTCCGCCAGTGGTTTGGCTTGCTTTGCGGCGTGCTGAATTGGATTGTTACGCCCGGCATCGCCCTGTCATTGGGCGCGTGGCCTCTGCTGAGGACCCACAAGAACGCAGGCAATATCACTCATTAAACCATTCGAGAATCATAGGGTCTGAGGAGAAGGTGTCCGTCGAAGGATGCCTGTGCGCGCTGACCTGCTTTCGGTAGTTAGTTGCCAAGCTCTCACCTTGTGTGCCGCGAAAGAAAAGCCACCCGGAAACCGAGTGGCGATTTTCTGTGCTGGATGACTGCCAACATTCTATGTGGCTGACGTCACCATGTGTCTTACCCGGCAGGAAAACGAAATACCTGCCGTGATCCTTACTTCTTTGTCCCCGTGCCGGCAAGTGGAACCTCGATCGGAGTGCCCGCGCCACTAAACGGAATATTCAGCATGGCCGTGGACAAACCTAATTGATGAGGCCTGAAGGTTACTCCGATGTAGCACGTGTGCCCGGACTTAAGCATTGAGGTGCAGTATTGGTTGATGCTGAAAGCATTCGGGTCGCCGCCGGTTGAGGTGATGGAAGCGGTACCGATCATCATCCGCGCACCGCCTATGTTCGTAACAGCCACCTTCTCCGTATAGCTCCCGGCGTCAGAAAATACGTTGGGGAAATTGGCCGGCGACGGGGATGCGGTCAACGGCACCAGGACACAGGATGTGGATCCCAGCGCAGTCGTTGTCTCCCCGGATGGACATTGCGTCTCGTTCGCCTGCCCGGGACTAGCAACGTAATAGCCGATCCCAGCGAGGATGCATGAAGTCTGTCCCGTATTGGGCTGGTAGCTGCCCGCGGCGCAGGGCAAGTAATATGAGGCGCCGCTCCACTATTAGGGCTGCCCAGGCGCACAGCGATTTGCGGCTCGGGGCCCAGCCCTGAGCACCCGAAAAAAATGGCGGCCCGTTTGAGGCCGCCAGATGAAATTCGAATTTTGAGTCGTTAGTCGCCGGCGACTGGCTCGGCAAGATCTTCAGTCTCTTTGACTTCAGTCTCTCTTACTTCGGTCTGCTTCGCGGGTTGAATGTTGTGCAGGCCGTTGCCGTTCGAGTGGCCATTGCCGCTTGTTGGAGCGATGGCGCCCAGCGGAATGAACCCGGCCTCGTTTGAGGTCGCCGGTTTTTCCTTCAGGACCACCTCGCGATATAGCTGCGCCATGCGCGCGTCATAGGCTGCGTCGTTCTTTTTCGCACCCCGCTCTACAGCGTCCGCTTGCTGAGCGTTCTGCTGCGCAGCCAGCTTCGAATCGCGAGCGCGGGTCTTTTCTTCGCGCGCGGTCTTGGCAATGCCCAGCCGGTCAAGATCGTGCTGCACTTCGTTGGTGATGATATTTTCGCGGAGGTGGACGTAAGTGCCGTCGTCTTTGCTCGGCACGTTGACCTTCTTGCCGCCTGCGAAAATCTCGTGGCGCCCATGCTCCTCATACCACTTGGTGAGAGTGGCCGTCATATGCATTTTCTCGATGATGTTCCGCCAGCCCACGCCCGTGTTGTAGGCGCAGAAGCTGATCTCGCCTTCCTGCGTGGCGTAGGGAATGATGCACTGCTCGGTGCGGCGGAAATCGTAATTGAACAGGTCCTGGAACCACATGCCGGCGACGAAGAGGAAGTTCCAGCGGTCGCTCGTGCGGCGCTTCATGACGTCATCGATGGTACGATCCGGACCAACTTTTCCATAATTCTTGCCGGTGGCGCTGTAGTTCTTGTCGAACTTGCGCAGCAGATCAATCATTCTGAAATGCTTCGGGGACTTGAACGGATCGTAGTTCTTCATCAGCAGCAGAGCCATCCCTAAGACGGTCCAGAACTTGCTGCGGGCGGCATCGTTGACCTTGGCAATATCTTTGCCGAGTTGATCGCCTTTCAGGAAAGCAGTGACCGGGACGGCTTCTTTTGTTTCCTTGTCGATCATGATGGCCATGCCGGTGCCGCAGTTGGGATGGCATCCACAGGAGAGCTGGCCCCAGTCATTGTTCCCGTCCTCGGCGTGCATGAGGTCGGCCCAATCGCTGAAGGTCGACATGAAGCTGATGGGGAACCAATCGCGCGCGGGCTCGCCGAGGCCGGTTTGATTCTTGACGTCGTGGGCAAGGTGCGCGAGCGTGTAGCGCTGCGCCTGGCGGCGATCGTCGGTGATGGCCTCATCGCGTCCTGTGAAGCTGACGGGCTGGAAGCTGAGGAAGCTGATGGTCTTGGGATTGTCGAGGGCGAACTGAATGATGCGCCCGACCTGCTCGTTGTTGATGCCGTTGATGATGGTAATCACCGGCACGATTTCGCAACCCGCCTTGTGCAGATGTTCGATGGCCTTCAGCTTAACGTCAAACAGATTGCCGACCGCGCGATGCGAGTTGGCGGCGTTGCCGATACCGTCGAATTGCAGATAGGCGTAGCGTAACCCGGCTTCAACGGCCTGTTGCGCGAACTCGAAGCTCTTGGCGAATTCGATTCCGTTGGTTGCGGCCTGCACGCTGTTGTATCCAACTTTGCGCGCATAGCGGACCGCGTCGAGGAAGTAGGGCGAGAGGGTGGGCTCGCCGCCAGAGAACTGCACCGACATCTGCCGCCGCGGCTTGATCGTGATGGCATTGTCGAGCATGGTCTTGATTTCTTCCCACGTCAGCTCGTGGACGTAGCCAACCTGGTTCGCATCCATGAAGCAGGGATCGCACATCATGTTGCAGCGGTTGGTAAGGTCGATGGTGAGGACTGAGCCGCGGCCGTATTTCACGGTGGACGAACCATGGTGGTGCAGCTTTTCATCGCTATGTGCTTTGATATCGCGGCCGGGAAACACGTTCTCGAGATGCTGCGAGAACTCGAGATCGGTGGACATCAGGTCTTCGAAATGCCCGTGCTTCGGGCAGTCTTTGACCATCCAGAGTTTGCCGTCACGCGAGACGATCTGGGCCTTGATCTCGCCGACTTTCTCGGTCATCAGGATGTCGACGGGTAGATGGCCATCGAGAATCTGTTGGCGGATTTCGGGCACGCACTTCGGGCAAAGCGAGTCGGTTGATCTCGGCCAGCCCAGCGGCGGTTTGGATTTTTCCCACGATTTGAGCAGCGGCTTATCGGACCACTTCGGCGTTGGTGATGCGTTGGGAGCAACTCGGTTGACGCGCTCGAAAATGGCCCACGCGCCCGTCGCGGCCATGGTAGCGGCCTTCTCAACGTATTTGATCGGCTTATGCATTCTGCTCTGCTCCTCCACACTTCTTCTCTGAACTTCTGCCCTGAATTAGAACTTTCCCCGTCAGAGTTCCGGACCCCGTTTTAGATGCATTCCACGTGGAAACCTGGAAGTTTCGATGCGTGGAGTAATTCACTGTCATGCTATTGAATCTTCAACTGGTTATGCACGTCAATGGCAGGGAAAGGGCGAAAATTGAGCCTGAACGGGCGCGAATCGCACCGAGCGGTGTAAGTGATTGAAAACTCGAGAGGGCGAAGCGGGGAGAGGTGACGTGGAGAAGGGACGAAGAGGAGCAATGTAGCCTTGGGAAGTTAACTGGCGGAGCGAGTGAGGTCACCGCCATACTGGACTCTTAATTCTAACGAGGCAGCACATTCTTGATGGTCGTTGGCTGTCAGTTTACATAAATTTACGAAATCAGAACGGTACGCAGATTTGTTTGTCACCCCGTGATGCGAGGGCCTAGTCTCCTCTTTGATAACCTTCTCGAAAAGCCACGGGAACGCCGGAAGAACGGGCCGCCGAGCCCGCAGCCAACTGGCACGTCATTATCCGCCAACCCTAGCTTGTCTTCGGGTAGAACGAACCCTGTCGCGGGTTCCGAACTTGTAAGTTCTCCAGTTGTGCCAAATCCTGGTTGGAGCAGAGCGCGAAAATTTCTTGCAAGTGAGGAAAGACGAATGTCATTGGACGCCGAAGGACCGATTCCACCCGAAAACACAAAGAATTTCAACCCATCATCCCACCAGCAACAAAATGACAGCCTTTGGCAGGCCGTGGAGAGCCTGGAAGAGATGATCGCGGTGGTCGATCGCGACTATCGCTATGTGCTGGTCAACCGCGCGTATCTCCGCTATCGCGGGATGACCAGGCAGCAACTCGTGGGGCAACTGCTGCCGGAAGTCATGGACGGAGGGATGTTTGAATCCATTATCAAAGAGAAGCTGGACGAGTGTTTTTCCGGCAAGACCGTTAATTATGAGCTGAGGTACAAGTATCCGAATCTGGGTGAAAGGGACCTTTCTCTTACCTATCTGCCCATCGAAGGTCGTGACGGAATTGAGAGCGTCGCTTGCGTTCTAAAAGATGTCACCGAAGAGCGCCGGGCGGCGGACAAACTTCGCCAAAGCCAAGAAAACATCCGGCTTTTCATCGAGCATGCGCCGGCGGCGCTGGCGATGTTCGACTGCGAGATGCGATATCTACAAGCGAGCCGACGATGGCGAACCGACTACGGCCTGGTTGGCCGTGATCTGAGCGGCCTGTTGCACTACGAAATCTTCCCGGAAATCCCCGCGCATTGGAAGGAAGCCCACCGGCGGGGGCTAGCGGGTGAAGTCGTGAGCGAAAAGAGCGACCGCTTTGAGCGTCGTGATGGCTCGGTGCAATGGTTGCACTGGAAAATACATCCGTGGTATGACGCGGCCGGATCGATTGGCGGGATTGTGATTTTCACCGAGGATATTACGGACTGCAAACTTGCCGAAGACGCGCTACGGAAGAGTGGAGCGGAACTGCGGGAAGCACAACGATTAGGCCACATCGGAAACTGGTATCGGGATCTCAAGACGGGCACGCTCACCTGGTCGGAGCAGATCCATTGCATGCTCGGCTCCGATCCGAAGGAAAAGCTGCTGACATTTGCACAAGCCGAGCGCTTCTTCGCACCCGAGAGTTTGCAGCGCCTGGTCCAGGCCAATGAAAAACTCCTTTCCACTGGGGGAAACGATGAACTCGAGGTCGAGTTCGACCGTCAGGATGGGACCGGAGGGTGGGTGGTCCTGTATCGCGAAGCTGTCCGGGACGACACTGGCGACATCGTCGGCATACGCGGTGTTGCCCTCGACATTACCGCGCGCAGGAATTCCGAACGAGCCTTGCGCGAAAGTGAAGAGAGCATGCAGTTGGCGCAGGAGGTCGCCGGCATCGGTACCTTCGACAGAAATCTTCTGACGGGCGAAGTCCTTTGGAATCCCGAGATGTACACGATCCACGGCCTGCCTCAAGGCACGCCCCCGCTAATGCAGGAACAGCTCATCGAATTGATCCACGCAGACGATCGAGAACGATTCTCCCGCACCTTCACTCTCGAAAATGACGAAGATGCAGGGGAGTTTCGTGTGGTCTGTCCCGATGGTACGGTTCGCTGGACTTCAAGGCGCTGGCGCGTCTTTCCCAACAATTCCGGAATACCGGCTCGCCGCGTGGGCATCGTTTATGACATCAGCGATCACAAGCATGTGGAAGAAGACCTGCGACAGGAAAAGGCAAAACTCACGGAAGAAAAAAACTATCTTCAACAGCAAGTGCGGGCCGAACTCGGGTTTCAGGACATTATTGGAAACAGCGAAGGCCTGAAGAGCGTTATGGAATTGGCGGCAAAGGTCGCCGGATGCGACGCGACAGTGTTATTGCTTGGCGAAACCGGCACCGGGAAAGAACTGATCGCCCGCGCCATTCATCGGCTCAGTTCGCGCTCTGAGAACGCCTTTATCAAGATGAACTGTGCGGCTATTCCTTCGGGGCTCCTCGAAAGTGAGTTATTTGGAGCCGAGAAGGGCGCCTACACCGGATCGGTGGGCCGGAAGATTGGCCGGTTGGAACTGGCCGACCGGGGCACTCTGCTGCTCGACGAAATCGGAGAAATTTCACTTGCCCTTCAGCCGAAGTTGCTGCGCGTACTCCAGGACCAGGAATTCGAGCGGCTTGGCGGCAATCAAACCCTACGAATCAATTTCCGCCTGATTGCGGCGACCAATCGCAATCTGGCCGAAGAGGTGGAACGGAATCAATTCCGCTCAGACCTATTCTACCGTCTGAACGTTTTTCCAATTCGCATTCCACCGCTGCGCGAGCGACGTCAGGATATACCGATGCTGGCTGAGCACTTTGTGAAGAAGTGCGCGGCGCGCCTGAATAGACGAATCACGAGCATTCCGAAACCGACCATGGATGCGCTGGTCGAATGGGATTGGCCGGGCAATATTCGGGAACTCGAAAACGTGATCGAGAGGTCGGTGATTCTGACGAGTGGCACAGTGCTCGCCGTGCCCCTGGCCGAACTGCGGGTGGCTACTGTGGCCAGGAACGAAGCCGAAACTCTGGAAGCCGCCGAACGCAGACACATTCTCGAGGCGCTGCGCTTATCTGAAGGGCGCATAAGCGGCCAAAATGGCGCGGCGGAGCGCCTGGGGCTGAAACGGACAACGCTGCAATCGAAACTCAAGCAGATGCAGGTCAATCCGAGGATTCTGCCGCCTTCGTAGGTGGAGTGCGCGGCGCATGAGGGCCGGGGCTCGGCACCTAACGGATGCTAGCGGCCCTGGCTTTCGGTTACAATCCTGGCTCGATGCATCGCGAATTTTTCAAGCAATATAGTCACGAACTGGGCCGGGACATGGAGTCTCTGGTCTTCGGGCACGCCGGTTTGCCAATCCTCGTATTCCCTAGTTCCATGGGGCGTTTCTTCGAGTATGAAGACGCCGGCATGATCCGCTCGCTCGCGCACAAAATCGATCAGGGCTCAATCCAGGTCTTCTGTCCCGACTCCGTCGATGGCGAAAGCTGGTACAACAAGAGCGTCCATCCCGGAGCACGCATCTGGCGGCACGTGCAGTATGAGCGCTATATCGTCAATGAGTTTTTGCCCTTTCTCAAATGGAAAAACTGGGCACCGCAGATTGCCGTGACCGGCTGCAGTTTTGGCGGCTACCATGCCCTGAATTTTTCCATGCGCCATCCTGACCTCGTGTCCGCGTGCGTGCCCATGAGCGGGTCGTTCGACATCAAGAGCTTTCTGGACGGCTACTATGACGAGAACGTTTACTTCAACAATCCGCCCGACTACCTGGCGAACATGAGCGACGACTGGTATTTAAGCCGCTACCGGCAGATGAAAATCATTCTCGCCACCGCAGACTGGGACATGTGCCTGGATGCCAATGTGAAAATGGCGGGCATCCTGCATGCCAAAGCCGTGCCGCATTGGCTCGACATCTTTGGCGACAACAGCAAGCATGACTGGCCGCTGTGGCAGAGAATGGCGCAAAAGTATTTCTAGGGGGCGGATTCAGTCGAGGGGAGAGAATGAGCAAGCAGGTATATTTCCACGTGAGCCTGAAGATCCACGAGGGGAAGTTCGACGCCTTCCGGAACATTACGCGCGAGATGACGGCAATCACGAAGAATGAATCCGGTGCCCGCGGCTACGAGTGGTATTTGAGTGGGGATCGCAGCCGCTGCCGGCTGGTTGAAACCTACGCCGATGAGAAGGCGGTGATGGCGCACATCAATGGCAAAGCGGTGCAGGAATTTGTGCCGAAATTGCTTGAAACCGCGGCCATCACCGGCTTCGAGGTCTATGGGGATCCCGGTAAAGAAGCGACGGAGATTCTAAAGAAATTCGGGGCGGAGTTGTTTCAATATGCGGACCGGATCGTCCGCTGAGGAACGGCGTGGCATGCGCCGAGTAAGATTGCAAGACAGGGGAGCGTTCAGAAAAATAGTCTCTCCGCGGGAGTGATCATGAAGAAAATTGGAATCTTGTTTGGGATGGAAAATACCTTTCCGCCCGCACTGGTCGACAAGATCAACGGCATGAAGGTCGAAGGCGTCTCCGCCGAATTCGTCAAGATCGGCGGCATCCGCATGGATGAGCCCAAGAAATACGACGTCATTATTGACCGTATCTCGCAGGACATCCCCTTCTACCGGGCGTACCTGAAGAACGCGATGCTGCACGGGACCATCATCATCAACAATCCTTTCTGGTGGACCGCCGACGACAAGTTTTTCAATTACGCAATGGCGCATAAGATGGGCGTCGCGATTCCGCCCACGGTGATTTTGCCGCATCAGAAGCACCCTCCCGACACCACCGATAAATCGATGCGAAACCTGATTTATCCGCTGAACTGGGAAGAGGTTTTTGGCTATGTCGGCTTCCCCGCGTTTCTTAAGCCCTACGCCGGGGGCGGATGGAAACACGTGTATAAGGTCGATACTCCGGAGGAGTTTTTCAAGGCCTACAACCAGACGGGCGACTTATGCATGACGCTGCAGCATGGAGTGGTGTTCGAAGATTATTACCGCTGCTACGTGGTCGGGCAGGAAAAAGTCCACATGATGAAGTATGACCCGAAGGCGCCGCACCATGAGCGCTATGTGAAGGGCAATCCCGCGCCGCCGCCAAAGTTGAAAGAGCGCATCGAAAAAGATGCACTCGCGCTGTGCCGCGCGCTCGGCTACGACTTGAACACAGTGGAGTTCGCGGTCGAAGATGGCGTCCCCTATGCCATCGACTTCATGAATCCAGCGCCCGATGCCGAAGTAACTTCGGTTGGCCGGGAAAATTTTGAGTGGGTGGTTGACGCCGTCGCGAAAATGGCCATCGAGAAGGCCCTGAGCGGAGAGAAGCCTTATGAAGAATTGCGCTGGGCCTCATTCCTCGCAGGCCCGAAAGCGGCCGACAGCAGTTCGCAGAAGCGGCGGAAGAAAGTGGGAGCGGAATAATACGGCGCAGCCTGGGGAGCGCGTGCGGCCCTGGGGCCAATGAGGCAATCATGTCATGCGGGCTTTGGCTACTTTCCTAGCAGGCTGCGGAAAAAGGGTTCGGTAGAGGGCAAGGCTTGCCTTTCGGTGGTTGTCCCATGCCATTGTCGTCGGGTTGGCCGCGTTGATGGGTGCTCACAGCAGGACCTTTGACAGTTATGCACACCGCCGCTGTGGGGCACTGCGGATTAGGTTACGGATGCGAACTAAGTTGTAAGCCGCCGCCGCGAAGGTGAACATCCAACTGACGCGCTCCAGTCCGCGATGCCGTAGCTTGCGCAACAACCCGATGCTCTTCATCCAGCCGAACACCTCTTCGATCCGCTTGCGTTTCCTCTGACTGACTTGATACCCCGTATGGCGCGTTGTGCGCTCATCCACGGCGCTGCGGCGATTCGTGTCGTTCTGCGCGATGTGCGGCGTAATCTCCATGTGGCGCAGTTCGGCGATGAAGTCGTGGGCATCATAACCCTTGTCTGCTCCAAGCGTGACGCGGTGAGTGCCGGGCAGACCTTCAGCCATCAGCAACGCGGCATCGCGCTCCGCCGAACCGTACGCTCGCGTGGTGAGCGTCGAAACCACCAGACCGTTGCGGTTCTCTGTCAGCAGATGGCCGCGATAGGCCAGTACCGCGCCGCTGCCTCGGCTCTTGCGTGACAGCATGGCATCGGGGTCGGTAGTTGAGCAGTGGGTCTGGTTGCTGCGCTTCTCGCGGTGGAAGTTTACGGTCGGATTTGAGCCTTCGCCCGTTCCAGTGGTGGGCGGCTGGCGGTCATCGTCGACATGGCGAAAGCTCTTTTGTCCGGCCCATGCCTCCAGTAGGGTTCCATCCACGGTGAAATGCTCATCGGAGAGCAGATTTCGCTGTCGTGCCTGCTTGAGCACGGCTGCGAAGAAAGCGTCGGCGATGTTGCCTGCAAGTAGACGCTGGCGATTCTTCGTGAACACCGTCACATCCCAAATCGGATCATCCATGTTCAGTCCCACAAACCAGCGGAACAACAGGCTGTAGTCGAGTTGCTCCATCAACATCCGTGCTGTTGCGCATGCGGTATTTGAGCATAACGACTGGTTCTTCACGGGTTGGACGTTCACCGAATTTCCAAACGAACCGTGTAAGGCATTCGCCGACCCGAAGTGGCAGCCTTCTAACCGCATTAAATGGAACAGGTCGATGGAGGAAATCGCAAACTTCAAGTCACAAGGCACTCCGTTCCACGGAGATTCGCCTCGTTAAGCAAACAAGTCTGGCATTCGCTCCTCCTCAGGCAATTGAAGATAACTGCTGCAAACAGGCCGTTGCGCCTGCCGAGGCATCGACTTCGAGGAAGCTGGTGCTGTACCTGAAAACTCTCTTGTTTCCACAACAGAACCTGATAAGAAGAAGACATGCGTGGACAAGACGATCAGCAGTTAGGAGTTTTCAGCTACGTAAGCCCTGAGCAACGAATCCCTCACGACCACCCGATTCGGCGAGCTGCGTGTCATGGCCGATGAAGCCCTGCGCGAACTGAAGCCTTGTTTCAGCAGACTGTACGCCAAGAGTGGACGGCCATCGATCGCACCGGAGAAGTTATTGCGTGCGTTGCTGCTCCAAGTGCTGTACTCGGTGCGCAGCGAAATGCCGTTGAACATCATGCCTTCGCGGCGGGCCTTCCCGCACCCATAGACATCGAAACCATCATCGCTTTTCTCGGATCGGTCGGGGTTGAATTCGAGGAGGTCTGGCATCTGTGCGAAATCTATCCCATGCTCATGCTTCATGGCAGCAATGAACGTCTGCCGATCTGCACCTCCCTTGCCGGTGTCCGAGACCAAATCGTACAGCCTGTCCCACTTTCGTCCTCTATATGCTTCCACATATGCGCCTAACCGTTTGGTCAAGGCTTCTCGTTGCGCGGCTGGAATCTCGGACAGTGGTTCCGTCCCGCCTCCGGCTACACACAGGACAGAGGCAAGACACGCAGCAAGGATGACAACAATTCTCCTACGTATATTCATCTCGACCTTATTATCACAAAGCAAACCCTTTGCGAAACCGAGTTTTTCCGCAACCTGCTAAGAGGCATAAATGACGGGTTGGCTTGCGGGCACGCCGAAAAAAATGCTCGCGCCCATTCGTGAGCTGCGTTAGAATCCCCGACAAATCTTTTAGTCCAGCGAATATCCCGGACGTACCTCGGAGGTCCCATGAGAATGTCCACTCACCACAACCGCGGAGGCCAGTGAGGAGGATGGCAAGAAACGGGCCCGCTATAGTGTGACTCTGGTGGCGGATGCGTCACTTATCGACACCACGAACAATAACCATGTGGCCCTTGAATTCGTCGCCCAGGCAAAAGGGCCGGATGGCACATTGCTCAACCAACCCGCCGGCAAGAAAATAGATTTGCATCTCAACCCGGAGCAACTGGCGACTATTCAGGAAAACGGCATCACCTATCGCGGCGGTATCGACCTTGGCCCGAGCGAATACGATGTGCGGATTGTCGTCCGCGATAACCTTAGCGGTCGTGTAGGCTCTGTAACGGCTCCTTTGAAGGTGGAATGAAGTAACTCCAGCCCGGAAAACTGCTATCATGCTCCTCCATAGTTGCCTAGGCGACGTTCGATGGGAAGTTCTTTCGGGAGGCGTGATGAAAGCACTGGCAATTTGTCTTCTCGTCTTTTTGACCACCCTGTTTGCGCCGGCACAGCAGGATCAATCCGCCGACACAAGTTCGAGCGCCTCGAAACAGACAGCGCACAAGGACAAGAACGCTCAGCAATCTTCAACTCCCGCCGCCATTAGCGAGAGCGGCAAGACGGAAAGCAATAGGACCGCCGAGGCGTCGAAGACTGATGACGCAACAGACAAAGAAGAACATTACGACGTAACCGAAGTGCCGCCGGTCGTGACCCACCATCAGATCTCGCTCAACGGGAAGACGCTGAGCTATACCGCAACCGTCGGGCGACTCCCGCTGAAGCGAGAGGACGGCCGCGTGGAAGCCGAAATGTTTTTCGTCGCTTACACGCTCGACGCCCAGGACGCGCATAAACGCCCGCTTACTTTCGCTTTCAACGGAGGCCCCGGATCGGCTTCCATCTGGCTGCACATGGGTGCGCTCGGTCCCAAGCGGGTCGTGCTGCAGCAAAACGGTTTCATGCCCGCCGCTCCCTACCGGCTTGAGGATAATCCCAACTCTCTACTCGACCGCAGCGACATCGTGATGGTCGACGCCATGGCCACTGGATTTTCGCGGGCTGCGAATACTGATCTCACCAAGAAGTTTCTCGGCGTTAAGGGCGACGTACAGGCCTTTGGCGAGTTCATCCGCCTCTACCTTTCGCGTTACGAGCGCTGGAGTTCGCCCTTGTTCCTGCTTGGCGAAAGCTATGGCACCACGCGCGCCGCCGGCATCGTGGGCTATCTGGCCGATCACGGAATTTCATTCAACGGTATTACTCTGCTTTCCATGGCCGTGGATTTTCAAACGCTGGAATGGAATAACTCGAACGACCTGCCCTACTATCTGCTGGTTCCGTCATTCGCGATGATCGCGTCCTACCATCACAAACTACCCGGTGACCTGATGACGGACCTCTCCAAAACCCGGGACGAGGTGGTGCATTGGTCGCTGAATGACTATGCGCTCGCGCTCGGCAAGGGCGATTCCATGACGGCAGACGAGCACCGGCAGATTCGCGAACAGCTCGCGCGTTATACGGGCCTGAAGCCTGACGTGATCGAAGCGCACAATCTGCGCATCGATGTGCCGACATTCATGCACGAGTTGTTGCTCGACCAGAAATTAGTCACCGGCCGGTTAGATGGACGCTTCACCAGTCCCAATCCCGGAGGCGATCGCAGTTATGATCCCACCAGTGGCGCCATCTTGCCTCCTTATAACTCGGCCTTCAATGACTATCTCAGAACCGAGCTGAACTACACAATCGATATGCCATACCGCGTGTTCGCCTACGATCAGCCGGAGTTTCAGAAGTGGGATTGGGGAAGTGCGGAACGCGGCTTCCCCAGCACTGCTGGAGGTCTGCGGTCGGCCATGATCAAGAATCCATACATGAAGGTACTGGTCATGGAAGGCGATTACGACCTGGCGACCCCGTTCGCCGCTGCCAATTGGACAATGGACCACTTAGATCTTGAGCCGACTTACCGCCAGAATGTTTCCTATGCGACCTATAAGGCCGGGCATATGGTGTATGTGGACCGCGCGGAGCACGACAAAATGAAAAAAGATGTTGCGGACTTCATGGACAAGTGTTTGAAGTAGTGCGTGAAACACCCGCGCTGGCCACAGATATCCTGTCAGTGATCAAAGCATTTAGCCGACCTTCATGCGCGCTGCAGCCATCTTCGGCTTAGAAACCTCACCGGCGGACTTGAAGCCTTTTCGGGCAGCTTCGTCGGCAACATGGATTGAGGGACTTCCCTCTTCTCGGGACGAGGCGGACGCAATCTTGATTTTCGGGGGCGACGGCACGATTCATCGGCACCTCGCGGCCTTGATGCGACTCGGACTCCCGGTTCTTCCCGTTCCCTCCGGCAGCGGGAACGACTTCGCCCGCGCGATGGGTTTACATTCTGTGAGCGATTCCGTCCGGGCGTGGCGACAATTTGAGGCCAGCAAAATTAAGCCGCGCACGCTCGACCTAGGTACAGTTCGCCAGCTTAGCGCAGCTGGGCCTGAACGATATTTCTGCTGTGTCGCCTGTTGCGGGCTGGACTCGATCACGGCACGCCGCGCCAACCACATGCCGCGATGGCTGCGGGCTCACGGAGGCTACGCGCTCGCACTATTGCCGTCGCTATTCAAGCTCCCCACCTACTCGATGCGCCTGGCATTCACCAACGAAGCCAGTGAGACGAAGGACAGTGAACCCCGGCTGACGGTACTGGCTGCCTTTGCCAACACGCCGTTCTACGGTGGCGGCATGCGTATAGCACCCAAGGCCGATCCCTGCGATGGCCAACTCGACATCTGCCGCATCTGGAAGATGGCACCCTTCCAGCTTTTTTGCATGTTCCCAAGTGTTTACTTCGGACGCCACCTCTTGTCGGCTAAGGTTGAATATTCGCGGTCGCGAACCATAAGAGTGGAAACGGAGCAGGCCCTGGAAATCTATGCCGACGGGGAGTTTGTGTGTAACACGCCAGCGGAGATTTCAGTCGCACCGGCAGCGTTGTGGGTAATCACACCGGACTGAAGATCGGCAGTCGCCGGAATGTATCGGCTAGAAGTTACTTTCCTCGCGCCGCCGGGAACCGATCATCCAGCGCAATGTTCAGCTCCACAACATTGACACGTGGTTCGCCCAGAAATCCCCACTGGCGGTTTTCTGTGTGCTCGGCAATCAGGCGTTCGACATCCGCTTCAGATGCGTGCCGCTCGGTTGCCACGCGCCGTACCTGAAACTTCGCCGCTGCTGGCGTGATATGCGGATCGAGACCCGAGCCTGACGTCGTGACCAGATCAATGGGGACCGCCTGATTCGGATTTTCCGCTTGCAGCTTGGCGACGTCTCCGTTCACTCGCGAGATCAGTTGCGCATTGGTCGGGCCGATGTTCGAGCTGCCTGAAGCCGTAGCGTCGTACCCTGCGCCCGCCGACGACGGGCGCGAATGGAAATATCCGGGCCTGCTGAACGGCTGTCCAATCAAGCGCGAGCCGACAACCACACCATCGCGCCGAATCAGTTCTCCGTTCGCTTGCTGCGGAAAGATCAGTTGCGCCAGGCCAGTTACAACCAGCGGATAAATGATGCCTAGCAGAACAGTTGTCGCAATCGTCATCAGAACGGCATTGATCAGGTGCTTTTTCATGGTAGCTTCCTATAAGTCTCCAGCTCGCTTCAGCCCGACTTACTTCGCCTGAGTCTTCCCTAAGCGAGCTTAATGGTCGTAATCAGCATGTCAATCAGCTTGATACCGACGAACGGAACCACCAATCCTCCGAACCCATACACCAGCAAGTTCCGCCGCAGCAAAGCTTCCGCATTCATCGCTCGATATTTCACTCCCCGCAGCGCCAGCGGTATCAGTGCAACGATGATCAGCGCATTAAAGATGACGGCTGAAAGCACCGCCGACTGCGGCGTCTGCAGATGCATGATGTTCAGCGCATTGAGGACGGGGAACGTGCCCGCAAACATCGCCGGAATAATGGCAAAATACTTGGCCACATCGTTCGAGATGGAAAAAGTAGTAAGCGCCCCCCGTGTCATCAGCAACTGTTTGCCAATCGCCACCACTTCGATGAGTTTCGTTGGATTGGAATCGAGGTCCACCATATTGCCGGCTTCTTTGGCGGCCTGCGTCCCCGTATTCATCGCGACGCCAACATCGGCCTGCGCCAGCGCCGGCGCATCGTTCGTGCCATCGCCAGTCATGGCCACAAGTTTGCCGTCAGCCTGCTCCCGCCTGATCAGATCCATTTTGTCTTTCGGCGTTGCTTCGGCAAGAAAATCATCCACGCCGGCCTCGCGCGCGATCGCGGCAGCGGTGAGCGGGTTATCGCCGGTGATCATCACCGTCTTGATCCCCATGGCCCGCAGCTGCTTGAATCGGTCGCTCATGCCGCCTTTGACAATGTCCTTGAGATAAATGACGCCGAGCGCCCGCTGATTTTCGGCGACAACCAGCGGAGTGCCGCCAGAACGCGCAATCTGTTCGACCGTGCTCTGGATTTCGCGCGGCAACGACGTCCCGAATTGATTGAGATATTTCGTGATCGCATCGACGGCGCCTTTGCGAATCTCCCGCCCATCCAGGTTTACGCCTGACATGCGCGTTTGCGCCGTGAAGGGAACGAACACGGCTTCGTGCGATGCCAGTTCGCGCCCCCGCAGTCCATACCGCTCCTTCGCCAATACGACGATCGAGCGGCCTTCGGGAGTTTCGTCAGCCAAAGACGAAAGCTGCGCCGCATCGGCCATCTCGGCTTCTGTTATGCCGGGCGCGGGAATAAATTCCGCGGCTTGCCGGTTGCCCAGTGTGATGGTGCCGGTCTTGTCGAGCAACAGCGTATTCACGTCCCCTGCAGCTTCTACGGCGCGGCCCGACATGGCGAGCACATTGTGCTGCACCAGCCGATCCATCCCCGCAATGCCGATGGCCGAGAGTAATCCACCGATCGTCGTTGGAATCAGGCACACAAGCAGCGAGACCAGCACAAACACCGTCTGCGGCGATCCCGAATAAATCGCGAATGGCTGCAGCGTTACCACGGCGAGTAGAAAGATAATCGTCAGCCCCGCGAGCAGAATGTTGAGCGCAATTTCATTCGGAGTCTTCTGCCGCTCCGCGCCTTCCACCAGCGCGATCATCCGGTCAAGAAACGTTTCGCCGGGGTTAGAAGTAATGCGGACCTTGATTTGATCGGAGAGAACGCGCGTGCCACCGGTTACAGCCGAACGGTCGCCCCCTGCTTCGCGGATGACGGGCGCCGATTCCCCGGTGATCGCCGACTCGTCCACCGAAGCCACGCCTTCAATCACTTCTCCGTCGCCGGGAATCAACTCGGTGGCATTGCACATAACAACATCATTCGCGCGCAACCTGGAACTGGGCACAGTCTCCGTGCAACCGTTTGGAAGCAGGCGCCGGGCCTCGGTTTCCGAGCGTGCTTTGCGCAGCGTGTCGGCCTGCGCCTTGCCTCGCCCCTCAGCCATCGCTTCCGCGAAGTTAGCGAATAGCACCGTAAACCAGAGCCAGAGCGTGATCTGCAGATTGAACGCAAAGCTCCCTTTACCTCGAAACAACAGCGCGGTCGTTACGACGCTGCCTACCTCCACCACAAACATCACCGGGTTCTTCATCATGGTACGAGGACTAAGCTTGAACACGGAATCGAACAATGCCCGCCGTATGATTTTTGCGTCCCACAAACTCTTGTTTTTTTCTGCCATATCTGTCCTCGGCGAATCCCTTAGAACGTCTTACCGGCCATCATCAACAGGTGTTCCAGCACCGGCCCCAGGCTCAGAGCCGGGAAAAATGTCAGAGCGCCCACGATCACGATCACCGACACTAGCAGAATGGAAAACAGCGGCGTAGTCACCGGGAAAGTTCCGGCCGAGGGCGGTATGGCTTTTTTCTTCGCCAGGTTCCCGGCAACCGCCAGCATCGGAATGATCATGAAAAACCTGCCGACCAGCATCGTCAACGCGCCCGCCGTGTCGTACCAGAGCGTATTTCCGTTCAGGCCGCCGAAAGCGGACCCGTTATTGCCGGCCATGGATGTAAATGCATAGAGGATTTGTGTCAGCCCGTGCGGGCCAGCATTACTGATGCTCGACGTGCCGAATCCTTTCACCGACGAGATTCCCGCTAAGACCAGAATGATCGTCGGAAAGACAAGCGTCACTAGCATTGCCATCTTCACGTCATAGGCTTCAATTTTCTTGCCGAGATACTCCGGCGTTCTCCCGACCATAAGTCCGGCAATAAATACAGACAGAACTACATAGATCAGGATGCCGTAAAGTCCAGCGCCGACGCCGCCAAACACGGTCTCGCTAAGCATGATATTGGCCAGCGGAACCATGCCTCCCAACGGCGTAAAAGAATCGTGGCTCGCAATCACCGCACCGCAACTGGCATCAGTAGTGACTGTGGCAAACAGCGCGGAATCGGCAATTCCAAAACGCACTTCCTTGCCTTCCATATTGCCGCCCGCCTGAACAGCACTGGCGCGCTGGTCGACACCATGAAGAAGGGGATTACCCCTGGCTTCGGCCCAATAAGCCGTCACAACGCCGCCGATAAACAAAATGGCCATGGCGCCCCACACGGCCCAACCGTGGTGCGGCGAGCCCGTCATCCGGCCAAGTGTGTAGGTAAGTCCCGCAGGAATTGCAAAGATAGAGAGCATTTGCAGATAGTTACTAAGTGGAGTCGGGTTCTCGAACGGATGTGCACTATTAGCTCCAAAGAACCCGCCGCCATTCGTGCCCAGCATCTTGATCGCCTCTTGCGAGGCCACGGGGCCCTGGGCAATGACCTGGTCGGTCACAGTATCCATGACTGGCTTGCCATCAGCGCCAACCGCAGGTTTGCCATCAGGCCCGGTGTGCGGGACCTGTTGCGCTTCGATGAGTTTCGCGGTGTCGTACTGATGGAGGTTCTGGACCGCTCCTTGCGAGACCAGCAGAAGCGCGTAGACGATACAAAGCGGCAATAGAACCCAGAGCGTCGCGCGGGTCAAATCAACCCAGAAATTACCGATGGTTTCCTTCTCTTTCCGCGCGATGCCGCGCACGAAAGCAATGGCCAGCGCGATCCCAACCGCCGCGGAAACAAAGTTGTGATAGGCGAGCCCCGCCATCTGCGTGAAGTAGCTCATCGTGCTCTCGCCCGAGTAATTCTGCCAGTTGGTGTTAGTTGTGAACGATGCGGCTGTATTAAAGGCCAGCGCCGGCCCTACATTGGCAAAGTGTCGTGGATTCCACGGCAGCATCAACTGCACTCGCTGCAAGAGATATAGCAGCAACATCGATACACCGCTGAATAGCAGCATCGTGAATGCATACTCAGTCCAGCGCATCTCGCGCTTTTCATCGATGCCGGTGACGCGATACAGCGCTCGCTCGACTGGACGCAGCACAGGATCAAGAAATGTCCGCTCTCCACTGAATACCCTCGCCATGAACACGCCAAGAGGCTTGGTGATCGCGAGGATCAGCGCGAGAAACACTGCGATTTGAAACCACCCATTCGGTGTCATATCAGAATTTCTCCGGCCGAAGCAACGCGTACAAAAGATAGACCATCAGTGCGGCGCTGATGATGAGCATGATGATCGATTCGGCATTCATATTCGTTCCTCTCTCAATGAACGCGATGGCAGAATTCAACGTAAGCTATCGCGAGCGCAAAAAATGCGATCGTCGCCACTACAAAAATCACGTCTTGCAAGCAGCACCTCCAAATGCGGGCCACATTCCTGTCACGGTTGAAATTTAGCCGTCAGAACGTAACCTCAAAACTTAACTAAGATATCGAGGTCGATCATCGATTGATCCCGCCGCAAGTCGGGGAACCACACGCTGCTGCCTTGCGCTCCGCAAGCCGTTTGCGCAGCGCCCAACGTCAATGCGCCGGATGTATTCCCGTCGTTGCAGGCAAAGAATTGAGGGGATCCGTTGTTGGTATACGGCACTCCGCCCGAACCCGGCGGGGTGATTCCGCCGCGGCCGGTCCAGTACGGGACATTCGCATGACGATAGTCGTACTCCCAGCGGAAAGTCAGCCACTGCCTCGGCATGTAGTCGTAAGTGATCGACGTATCCCAGGCCTTGAACGGATCCCCGGGATTCCCGGTGAAATACGGTGCGTTAATCGCCGCCGAGGGCGCAGTCTCACCGTTGATGGGCGGAAGCAGGACGAGGTAGCGTCCGGGATTGTTAATTTGGCCCCCACCGATGGTCAATCCATAGGTGTCTTTCATGAACCATACCCGGTTGTATAGCATGTAGCCGATAAAGCTCTGCTTAGGATCGATTCCCCCCTTCGGAAAATTGGCACTTGGTTGCGCAAGCGGGTCCCGCTTGTTGCCGTGGCAGCTCACGCCTGTCGAAGCGGCCGTACTTGGGCCAAATTCACAACCCATATCGCCGGTGAACGAGAACGCCATCTTATCAATGGTCTTTCCCGGTTTGTCGTAGTATTTGATCTCGATGCTGTCGTCCGTGTGGATGCGGCCTCGTTTCGGTATATACAGATCGTCGTGTCCTAGACCGTAGTTGTTGGAGATGATGTTCACCCATGGTCTCGGAGTCCACTTGATCTGCCCACCCAGGCCCTTTCTCGAATTGGCCGACGCATAGGATTGCCATCCGTTGATAATCCACGGCTCGATCTTCAAATGGGGATTGGCGAAAATTTGCACGCGCAGACCCTCGAAAAACCAGGGCGTATTGGAGGAGACGTACGAGGGCTGGTAGGCCCAATTGTCGAAGTTGTAATAGCTGAACAAACCGATGTACGACAAGAAAATTCCCGCATCGATGTTGATCCCGTCCAAGGCGTTAATGTGATAACCGCCGTACGCTTCTGCCAAGTACCGGTCCGCTTCGTTGATGTTCCATTGTCCCTTGGCATAACTAGGGTCATTGCGCACGGTTGTTGTGGAGTACATTCCAAACTGCGTCATGAATCGCGCGCGCACGTTGTCATAGTGAAAATCGCCCCCAAGGCCGAGTTGCTCCAATTGGATTTCGTTGGCTCGGAATATTTCGCTCGACCCACCGATCGAATTGTCGATGGGTTTGTTGAAGTCGTAGTTATAGGTAATGTCGGCCCGGATTTCCGGAGTGAAGAATTTCGTATCGAAAGCGACGTCCTTGTTGCGCGGGTTGCCGTTGAGCCACGTCCAATCCCAATCCGAGAACGGCGCGATCTTTTCTGCTTTTGTTGGCTGAGCGGCCGCAGTCTCGCTTTGCGTCACCGCTGGCGGCACGGCTACCGGGGCCGGCACAGTCGCTTTTGCCGATGGCACCACCGCCGATGGCGTCGCTGCGGTCGTTTGCCCGGAGGCTTCGTGCTCCTTCTGAAGCTGTTGTTCCAGTTGCTCAACCCGCTTGGTCAGCGCTTCGATCTGCTTCATGACGTCGGGAGGGACTGCCTGCGTTGAGTTATTTGCTTGCTGGGCGCGCACCGGAACCGCACACAACAATGCGCACACGGTGAAGGCGGCAAACGGCGATTTGCCAGAACGCGGTTTCAAGTTCATATCACGTCTCACTTTCAATTGCTCATTTCACACACACGGGCCACTTGTCGCGGCGGCACGCTTCCGTATCTCTGGCATCAACTCAACTTGACGTCTGCTCAAAATAAACTGGGAGCGGAAACACCTCACACATAGGCACCGCGACAGCAAATCGCTAGCAACCTTGCGATCGACAGAAATGGCCCGAGATTCCAAGCCGATTAAACAGGCCAGTCCATAAAGAAACCATAAAGACTTCCTAGGAAAGTCATAAGAAGTAACGGACCGGATTCATAGCGGCAGTGACTGCTCAGCAGCCCCACTCGGCTTCGCCGGGCTTTGCAAAATAACGGCGCGACTCGCGCTCGGGCAACAACTCCACTTCCAGCAGAGCTAATCGCGCTGCGGCGATCATCAGGTTCTTCTCCGATGGTGGCACATCCGCCCAGTCTTCACTCGAGTGAGAACCGGAGTTGCTTGATGTATCTCTGGCTAACGCGTGTTGGTACTGATGGAAAAGTTCGGCAAACCGTTCTGCGCTCACTTCCTGGATCGACATGAACATTATTTCCCTTCTGCCGTCCCACATCCGGCATCCAGTTCATTGGATTCGATCCCTCGTAAAGTGTGCATAAAATGAAAATAAGGAAGGCGTAAGGATCTTGAGCGGAGTGGTTCGTCTAGCGCACCGTGAATGCGCGCTTCATCCTTTGGGATCGAACCGGTACCCCACCCACGGGTCAGTCACAATGTAGCGAGGAGAATTCGGGGATGCTTCCAGTTTCCTCCGCAGTTGCCCGACAAACACGCGCAGGTACTCGACCTGCTCTGTGTTATTGCCTCCCCACACCGCGCCGAGCAATGCCCGGTGCGTAATCACTTTGTGAGGATGCCGGGCTAAGTAGAGGAGTAACTCGAATTCCTTCGGAGTCAGGTGAATCGCGCGGTCTTTTACCGTAACGCTGCGAGCAGCGGGGTCGATGCGGAAGTCTCCCGATTCAATAGCAGTCGTCCCGTCTTCATCTCCATTAGGACGCGAGCGGCGCAGGTTCGCTCGTACTCGCGCCAGTAGCTCCTCCATGCCGAATGGTTTGGTCACATAATCATCAGCGCCGGCGTCCAGCGCCTTCACCTTCGTCCGCTCTTCCCCTCGCACCGAAAGCACGATGATTGGAATCTGCGTTTTCACCCGCAAGCGGCGGCACAACTCGAGCCCGTCCATATTGGGCATCGCCAGATCGGTAATCACAAGGTCGGGCGTCCAGTCCTTCATAATCTCGAGCGCGGTCTCGCCATCGTTAGCCACCCGTATGTCGTAGCCGTGCGTCGAGAGCGAGGTCCGCAGCACGCGCGTGATCTGGGCCTCGTCATCCACCACTAGAATGTGCTTGTGTTCGAGCGTCTTTTCAGCCGGCATGATCAATTTGGTTCTTGCGTCACGATGTGTACGTCGACAGCGGGCGCATCGCGCAGAAACTGATGAATCGCGGATAGGTAAAAATAACGGCGCCAGCCCCGCGTTGCCGAGCGCCCGAACACCACCTGCGTAATGTGTTTCTCGTTGACAAAACGCGCCACGGCTTCCGCCACGCTCTTGCCCGAAATACGGTTCACCGCCGCCCCAACATTCTCCGCAAAGCGTATGTTCCCGTTCAACGTCCGCTGGTTCTCTTCGCTCTGGTCTTGCCCCAGATCTGTGTAGATGACAAAAAGTTCGGCATTCATAGCCTGTGCCATGCGCGCCCCACGCGCTATCAGGTATTGCGCCGCCGGATTCGAGCTGATGCACACAGCAATGCGCTCGCGAATGACAACCTGCGCCCGCTCCTTTTCCAGCACTTCGCGGCGTTGCTCCAGGCTTTGATCGACCGCCTGCGCCACCTGCCGTAAAGCAAGTTCGCGCAGCGCAATCAGGTTGGTTTCGCGAAAAAAATTCCCAAGCGCTCGGCCAACACGTTCTGGCGGATAAACGTCGCCGCGCCGCATCCGGTTCTGCAGCGCCTCCGGCGTCAGGTCGATCATTACAACTTCGTTCACCCGCTGCAGCACCCAGTCGGGCACCGTTTCCCTCACCTGGATTCCCGTTACGTTCTGGACGGTCGGCGTCACGCTTTCCAAATGCTGAATGTTCATGGTCGAAAGCACGTCGATGCCCGCGTCCAGCAACTCGAACACGTCCTGGTAACGTTTGGGGTGCTTGCTGCCCTCGATGTTGGTGTGCGCCAGTTCATCAATGAGCGCCACTCGCGGATTGCGGGCAAGAATCGCAACCACGTCCATCTCTTCAAAGGTCGCGCCTTTATATTCGATGACCTTCCGTGGTACCACTTCCAACTGTTCCACCAGTTCGCCGACCGCTTTGCGCCCGTGGGTTTCAATCACGCCGATCACTACGTCCTCACCGCGGCTGTGCCGTCGGATCGCTTCCGTCAGCATCGTATAAGTCTTGCCAACGCCGGGGGCATACCCCAGGAATAGCTTGAAGAGTCCGCCCGCCTTGGTCGGCGCTGCTTCCTCCAGCCATTGCTCAGGAGTCTTCGTCATTGCGCATATTCTCCCCGAGTGTCACCCGTTTGTCGAATCGAGCTAGAGGTCGTTACAATCGGCACGTGAAATTGGCGAAGCAATTCGCTGCCGGATATATTCTTGCTGCGCTCACGGTCTCTGTAATTACTTTTGTCGGATTCCGCTGGCTGCACTTTAATTCCACCACTGCTTCTCTCGCCTTCGTCCTCGGCGTTCTCAGCATCTCTGCTTTCTACGGATTGCAGCAGGCGATTTTCATGTCTGTGCTGTCGACCGTGGCGTTCAATTATTACTTCCTGCCGCCAATCGGCACCCTTACCATCGCCGATCCTCAAAACTGGGTTGCGCTTCTGGCCTTCCTGGTAACGGCCGTGGCCGTCAGTGAAATGTCAGCCCGCGCCCGCCGCGGCCAAAGTGTTGCTATCGAGCGTCGCCGGGAACTCGAGCGCCTATACGCTTTCAGCCAATCACTGCTTTCGAGTGACAACGCCATGGAACTGCTGAACCACATTCCCCGCTACATCGTGGAGTCGTTCAAGGTCCGGTCGGCGGCAATCGCTTTTTCCGGCCGCAGCGACATCTATCGCTCGGGTGCTGAAATTGACGGCCTGGAAGCGGAAGCCCTGCAAATGTCAGCGTTGCGCGGCGAACCCAGACTTGATCCCGCCACTCAACTCGCCTTTATGCCCTTGCGCATTGGCATGCGCGTCGTCGGCAGCATGGGCGTTTCCGGGTCACATCTCCCCCGCCAAACGCTGGAGGCCATCGGCAGTCTCGTTGCCATTGCTTTGGAGCGTGCCAGCGCCTTTGAGACACTGAGCCGCGCCGAAGCGGCCCGCGAAAGTGAGCAACTTCGCTCCATACTCCTCGATTCCGTCACCCACGAATTTCGCACGCCGCTCACCGCCATCAAAGCCTCCGCTACTTCCCTGCTCGGCAGCGGCGTTCACTCGCCGGAGGAAACTAGAGAACTGCTCACCGTCATTAATGAGGAAAGCGATCGCCTCAACCGCCTGATTGGTGAGGCCGCAGAGATGGCTCAACTCGACGCCAACAAAGTTGAGTTTCATTTTGAGCCCTCGCCCCTCCGCCCCCTCGTGAATACCGCGCTTGAGGAACTTAAGCAGGTTCTTTCGCAACACCCCGTCGAGGTCCGTATCCCCGACGACCTGCCCGCCGCGCGGATGGACAGCGCGCACATTAGAGAGGTGCTTGTGCATCTCCTGGAAAACGCAGCCAAATATTCGCCGGCAGGTGCACCTATTCGCATTACCGCCGAGGCGAAAGACCGCATGCTGATCGTCAGCATCGCCGATCGCGGCCCTGGCATCGACGACTTCGAACAATCTTTAGTCTTTGAAAAGTTCTACCGTGGACGCAACCAGCGTGTGCAGGTTCACGGCACGGGCATGGGCTTGGCCATCTGTAAAGCAATCGTTGAAGCCCACGGCGGGAAGCTTGGCCTGACAAGCCAACTCGGCCACGGCTCTGTCTTCTACTTCACTTTGCCAGTGGCGTAACGAACGGTTCGGTCTTTGACTTCATTTTGCGGGCAGCATAACGACCTTGGGGAACCAGGTCACGAAAGCAACCAATGACTCAGCGCTCGCACTAACACAAGAGGAAAACACTTATGATGCGCTTCTCTCAATTGGCAGCATTCCTTATCATTAGTCACCTCCTGTGTCTCGCCGCCTCTCTGCCGCCGGCCTGCGCCACAGCGCCAAGCTCTGCATCGAACGAAGACGTGATCTTCCTGCAAGACAGCGGATCGACCAACACTCCGGCGGTTTGCTACAGCATCACTCGCTCTGGCAGCGTGATCAAAAGAACCGGTGCCACCGTGTTGCAAAGACGACAAGGCAAACCCGACTCTTCCGAAGAACGAGGGAGCATCCCGGTTTCGCTGGCAAAGAAGCTTTTCAGTGACGTGGAGGCCGCGATGCCCCTTTCAGAGCTGCCCGTTATGCACTGCCCGAAAAGCGTCTCTTTCGGCACCTCTCGGTTTATTTCCTTCAAAGGAGAAAAGAGCCCGGATATTTCCTGTGGGAGGGTCAATGAAAGAATCGCGACCCTGAAGAGCGACTTCACGGAGGTCGTTAGCGCCGCCCCTCCTGGTCGTCAGCCGTAACCAGATGGCGAGGGAACTCTTCAGCACCAAAGTCCTGCCGGACTTTGGTGGGCCCACTAGGATTTGAACCTAGAACCAACAGATTACCCAATAGCGATTAAAACACAATGATTTCAGCGACTTCCCAAACGCTTTCGAGGTCACAAGTAGGCAGATTTGGTCACAGTTGTTACCCCAGATGTTACCCAAATCGACAGGAGAACTGACACATAATCATGGGGAGATCTGGCTGCCATGAAGAAGTCGCGGCGGCTCGGGCGTTTCAGCCTTTAAGGCGAAACTCCGAAGGGTGAGGTTCACTTCCTTCACCCGTTCACAACCGCCGATCTCCGCTCAAACCCTACGTCAATTTTCCGCCGCCCAGCCTGCAATGCAGCCTCAAACGCAGATTCCCGCGTGGGAAATGTGTCAGGCAGGTAGAACTGCGTTTCGGTCACTCCCGTCCCGTCGTGCTCTTCGATGTAAAACTCTGCCGAGAATCCGCCGCCCTTCAACTCCGACAACCGTACCTCGATAACGTAGCTCTTGTAGCCGCACCTGCTCTTCATGACGGCAGCTTCTCTGGCTTCAATTATTGCATCGGCTCTGGACTAAAAGCTGGGATCGGAATTTTCGACATTTTGAGAGCAGCGGAACGGGTGTACAATTGGCACCGTTTTTTGCCCAAGAAAGGGGGGAGAATATGAAAGACAAACGAAGTGTTCGTGAATTAATCGCAACAACCCCGAACTCTGGGCTGTTGGCGTTGCTTGTAATGGTTCTGGTGCCCATATCTGCACTGTCGCAGAACGGATCAGTTCTCAATCACCGACTGAATCAAATCGGAGCCCCAATTTGCCTCGGCGTGAGTGGAAACAACGAAGTTAACTACGCAGCGACGTTTTGCGGCACTGGCACTTTGGGATCGTTGATGCAGGATCAAAATGGAGTCCAGTACATCCTCAGCAATGCGCACGTACTTGCGCCCGGTCCGTTCAATGGAATGGGGGGCTCGGCCTTAGGAAATCCGATCCAACACGTGGGAAGCTCGGATACCGTAGCTTGCGGCAATGCCATGGCAATCGACAACCTCACGAAGTTACCGCCCAAGAAGGTAATCATGAGTGCTCCCGGAAATGTCGCGAATCTTTCCCAATGTGCAAGTCCTTACCCCGGTGATCCCTGCGCCGTCTCAAACACCGTCGATGCTGCTATCGCTCAGGTCATTGCCGGACAGGTTTCAACCAGCATCTTAGACGTCCCAGATCTCTATAACGTCGCTCCGGTAGCGCCAATGCTGGACTACGTCGTCATCAAGAGCGGGCGCACTACGGCGCGAACTGCGGGCGCTGTGTCGATGGTGAACGCGAACATCACTGTGGACGGGGAGAATTTTGTGAACCAATTCTTTATCAGTCCGTATGTTCAGGCGGGCATTTTCGACGGCTTCTCTCAAGCTGGGGATTCAGGATCACTGATTCTCCAGTCTTCAATGGCAAAGGTGCCAAAATTGAGTCCTGCGGGACTTCTGTTTGCAGGGTTTACAGGGGTTATAAATGGATATGACGCACAAATGACAGCGGCGAATCAAATAACGAATGTGATTAATGCATTCTCAACGAACAACAATCTAACCCTTACTTTTGTGACACCGACAAAGTGCACCAGACAGTTTCCCCCGCTTCCACAAGGTGGTATTCAGCCAGACAGTGATATTCAAACACCTAGCGAAGAAAAGAACGGGGAAGCTTTTCCAGCACAAGAACACCCATTGCCCGATCCGGCAGTCGTAGCGGCAGTGTCGAAAATAAAAGACCGTTACACGGATTCCTTGATGAAGATTCCAAATACGGTCGGCGCGGGCGTAGGCTTGTCGGCAACCGGTTCACGCCAAGTGGTGATCATTCTGCTGGTTCGAGGAAAGGCTAACGATCAGCTCAGACGTCTCGTGCCAGCCAAACTGGAGGGCGTGCCGGTCGAGATCATCGATCAGGTAGTGCAGACCTTCTGAAAGTACCCGAGGTATATCCAGCCTTGCCCCCAGCCTCCCTGCATCAACCTACCGAGGGGTGGCTGGGGGGTCTTAGCCCCCGCAAGTGCTTTTCTCTGAGCGGTGAAAAACAAATCGCTATAGCCGCGCTCACCGGGTACGAGGAGAGCCATATGGTCGTTCGCACTTGGTTTGGAATCTGTAACGCCGCGATGCGACCATCGACGAATATCGGGTACATTTGGCAGAATCATCAAGCCAGATCGATATGACCGACCGCATTCACTTCATCAGCCATCAAGGGAAGCAGATTCTTTTTGTTGATCTGTCGAACCGTGCGGCTTCCGACGTCGAAAGGATTGTGCGAGAACTTCCCGAAGTGGTGACCAGACGTCCGCTCGGTTCAGTGTTGATACTTGCCGATTTCACCGCAGCGTCGTTTGACCAAGAAGCCCTCCGCACCATGAAGGAGACTGCCGTGTTTGACAAACCTTACATCAAGAAATCGGCATGGATCGGAGCAGCGAATTTCCCTCCCGAGTTCTTTGACAGCCTGACTAGCTTTTCCCGCCGCGAATTTCTCTCTTTCAAGACGCGCGAGGAAGCTCTGGCATGGCTCGCGGAGGACTGATATCGCCAGCGTATTCCCTGACTGGAACCACAAAAGACGCACACGCGTTTCATGCAGATATTCTAAATTTCGTTTCGGTCAGCGTAGTGCTGAATGCCCCCGCCTCTTCCAAAACGGAGTACCATATCGCAATCCGCTGTATGGCTTTATTCCTTTCTGGCTGAAACAGGAGTAGCCGTGCCCCATTCGAATAGTCGCAAGTCGATCCTGCTGGTCATCGCCGTCGTTTGCGCTTTGCCGCTGTTTGCTGAGAAACCGAAGGGAGCCAATCGCCCCAAATACGACCTCAGCACCGAAAGCAAAATGAAAGCCACGATTGAGGAAGTGAAGCTGCCTGCAAAGGGCAGTGAAAAAGACATTGTCCATTTGCTGGTGAAGATCGGGACAGACACATTCGATGTGTACCTCTGCCCCAAGTCGTTTCTCGACGATATGGGAGTGAGTTTCACCAAAGGGGACGAGGTCGTGCTGACCGGATCGAAAGTCAAGCAAGGCGACGCCGACCTTATTCTCGCCCGCGAAGTCGTCAAGGGCACGGACACTCTCGTGCTTCGTGACGAAAAGGGTAATCCCGTTTGGAACTAATATCGCTTCAAATCTGCGTTGAAAACTGTCGGGGTTCGCCACTGAACTTGCACCTCAGTTTCCCACGCCAGACCATTCCCCGATCTTCGTGATGCGCACGTCGCCATCCGGTTGTTTGCGAACCGTGAATCTGTCGAGTAGCGCAGCGGCACGCAAGCCTGAACGGAACCGATTCAGAGTCCCCTCATCCGCGCCGACGCCTTGAACGTCGAAGTGCTGACCGACCTTCAGACTGTGAACGCGGTCGGCGATCTTGCGATAGGTGCCCGGCTGCTCGACACGCGGACGGAGATACGCGTGCTTTAGCGCGATGCAATGCTTGTTGCCGCATGAGGCATCAACAACTTGCCCGGCAGGGACGGAGCCGTGGACATCAACCCAGTTGCGCCGCCGCCGACCAAAGGCGGTAGACAGGTTGGCGATCTCTTCGCAGTCGCCGTTTCGCTTTGTTGGTGAGAACTCTCCCATATCAAAAGGCGTCCCGGTTTCGACTCCTTAAACCAAAACTCGTCAGGGGCGCTCAGTTCACCATCGCCCCGCCGCAGCACTTCTTGTATTTCTTCCCCGAGCCGCACGGGCACGGATCGTTTCGCCCGACTTTTGGAGCATTGCGCCGTCGATTGTTCGCGTGGAGACTCGCACTGACCTGCCGCTGTTCTCTGAAGTACCGATATGCCTGCAACAGCCCAGCCGCCATGTAAGCGATGACTTCTTCACGCTTCTCAGGGCTGATCGGCTCGGGTCGCATCTCGGGGTCGTCGTCGTGCTCGTGGCAGAGCATCATCATCGGAACTAGGCATCCGCCGTGCTCTTCGTCCTCCATAAGCCCAGCCCAGCCGTCGTACCGCATGAGCGTGCCCCGCATAAAGCCGCGAGCCCAGTCGTTGCCATGAGCAATGCCATTCTCGTCCTGTAGCAAGAGCGGCACATAGGGTTCGTCTTTGAGAAGGGTCGAAGCAATCGTGTTCCAGTGCCTCATCATCAGCGCCAAGATTTCCTTGGCTTCTTCGAGGCTGGAGAACTCCGGTGTCTCGCCGCCGAACACTTCTCGGTTGTATTCGCTCGGCATCACGGTCTCCGGTCCGGCGATGAGGGCGGTGAAGAATCCATCCAGTTGCTCAACGTTCATCGCCCTGCCGCCCTTGCATGATTTGAGGAAGTTCCCCAGGCGATCAAGTTCGGCGTCGGTCAGCGGCTCGGGTTGAGCGAACGTTTTCATGGGCAGCTTTTACTTCCGTGAATATTCTACGCGGCTGCTTTATGTTCCAAGCCAAGGGAGCGGCGGGGTGCCGATTCTTGGTAGTGTCCTAGACTTGCGTTGCGGATGCCGCCTCATCCTCTCAGGCGACCTTACTTCGCGTCATGGATTTCGCTAATACTTTGCGGTTGCTTGTCAGCCAAGCGCGGGCGAGCGACTGACGTGTCCGTAGCTCGGACTCCATATCCTGTGCAGGTCTGTCGCGGTAATAGTCGCGTACGCAGTGCTCGCAGCCGACCCAACCCCGAAAGGCATACATCTCCGGCTCGGTCAATTCCTTGGAACAGTATGCGCAGCGGAGGATTAGCAGCGGGGATCGCGGAGCCGTGACTCTAAACCAAAGCACTTTAATCCACCTGTGCAGCGGAATGTAAACGCTCTCGGTTAGCAGGATTAGTATGATGCAGATCAGCGCAAAGACTACCGCAACAGCCACTGCCAAAGTGGAGTAATGCATCGCTTGCCTCCACGCTTTTTCTGACTTCCGACCAGCTCAGGAGGTGCACCCAAAGAAAATGCCCAGCGACAAAGGATCTCTTCTTGTTGGCAGAATACTACTCTTATGCGGCGTGTCCAGCGCGGAAAAACAATAGATACGAAGAGAGCCACATGGTCGTCGAATCCTATCCTCGCCAGTTCAGGAAGACCTACCGAAAACGTCTCCTGACTCGGTCGAACAACAATTGAACGATCCAGAATATCGCGGCGGTGCCCGCAAAGAACTGCGCGAATCGGAACAAGGTCATGGCAATGCTCGGGGGTGGACACGCCCTGTCTGGAGATGGCGGGAGGGGAACGCCAAAAGAGCTTACCCAGCGGGGGTTATGGCGCTCAGGCGAACAAAACTATCGCAGATCAATGTGAAACTCAAGTGAAAATACATTCAGAATCGGCTCTGGGAGGCATTTTGGCTGCCGATGGGGTTTGGGTCGGGATGAAGGTTTCAAAGGTGCGGGAAGCCTTTTGTACCAGCTTGGCGAGTTATCGTGGGTGCGGCATAGACCGCGAGTACAAGCCATCTCGAAGATCCCCAGCTGCGGATGGACTGGATTGGCTCACTGATTTGAGCAGAGAGGCGTAGGGTGGCTACACCTCTTCGCTCTTGTCGGCGATATTCAGTTTGAACTGCCAGCCCTCAAAGCTCATCAGCATACGACCAAACTCGTCCCAGCCGATCTCCCGACCATCTATGACGAGAATCGGCACTCGTCCATCGCTGGCATCGTCCCACTCAATCCGACCGCGCACGACTCCTTGTTCCGCAATTCGCAGCTCGTGCTCGCCCTTCGTGAGATGCTTCATAGACAAGGCACGGCGCATCTTTTCGATCAATCGCCCGAACAGAATCAGCAGGTCTTCCTTCGGATCGCCGATGATCTGGAATTGGTAGCCAGCTTGGTGTCCATCGCGAAGCTCAAAGGCCTTGAGCGCGACTCCCGTCCCGAACAAATGGGTGCGAAAGTGAAATTCATGGACTTCTCCAACGGAATCGACGAGACCCACGGACTCGAACTTGGCGCTTTCGAATCTTGTCAGTCTGGCTGCTTCGGCGACTTCCTGGTTAAAACATTGGCTACAGAGACGTCTATATCCGCTTTGAATGGAGCCAGAGTTGACGATGTCGTAGCTCGGAGTAATGCGCGTGCAACTATCGCAGCGGGTTTCCCGGCTTCCCGTCAATTGAGATGAATCGCCCATATTCGCTGAGCATAGCAGACCGGAACTTCACCGGTATTTGAGTTCGCCGTCTCCGATTCGATCCAGTTGGCAGAGCGAATAATGGAGGAAATTGATGCCGTGCTTGGTGCCGCGAAGGGCAGGATTGACGACGAACTGCGGATACAACCTAAGCACTCTTCTTCCGCTTGCCCGCCTCCAATGAAATAGCCGTCCTCATCACCACCTCTTCGGTTTTCACCTCTTTGTGAGGAACCGTCCGCCAATTTAATTCCTCCAAGCGTTTTCGTAATTCAGTGCCCTGAGTTTCTTCAGCATTGCATCGAGGGCAGTCTGGTTGGTGGAGTCTCAGGAGGGATAACAGGTTGCATCTTAACTTCACGATCCACCTCGCAAAATTCAACGTTCGCCTCAACAGGTGCTGGGGCTTTGCTTTTGCAATCGCATGTCGTTCAGAGGTTGTGATGGACGGTTGTCACAAACTGTGGCAAGGTTGGATTGGCGCTCTTTCTCCAATAGACGTTCGATCTCCGTCATCAAAAGCAATTTTTTCTCGGGGTCTTGCTCGTAGGAAGCAAGTAGAGAGAGAAGCAGCGTCCATCGTTGCGGTTCGGTTTTCATGGCGGCTGGCAGCGCTGAGTGCGGCAATTGTACACCCGTAAAAATATTCCGCCGAAGTATTTCCGGTCGGGGACGAAATCCATCGCAGTGATTGACACGATTTCTTGCCGTATCTATAGTTTCCGTCATCCCTAAGACTGGAGGATGAATATGCGTCGAATCGTTTTAGCGGTACTTGGTTTCGCTCTGCTGTTATCCGGAGTTCCATTGTTCGCGCAGATGAATGCCACCGAAAAGGCGCTCCAAAGCAAGGAAGAAGCTGGCTGGCAGGCGTGGAAAGACCACAACACAAAGGCGGTCGAAGCGTTGATTACGGATGACTCCATTAGCATCGCCGATGGAGGGGTATTCAAGGGCAAGGAGCAGGTGCTGAAAAGCATGACTGACCCCGGATGCGTAGTGAACAGCTTCTCGCTCTCCGATGTTTCCTTTATGTGGTTGGACAAAGACGCAGTCGTTATGACGTACACCGCATCGCAGGACGCAACCTGCCAAGGCAAAAAGCAGGCAGCGAAGGTTCTCGCTAGTTCGATTTGGCAGAAGAAGGGCGGTAAATGGCTGTCGCCATTCCACCAAGAAACCGCTGCTGGGAGCATGTAACTAGGAAAAATCAGATGGCTTGGGCGGTGATAAGTTAGACCGCTGCGGGGATCGAACGAAAATTAAGAATGAAAGCCTGCCGCAGATTTGTGGACAGGCTTTTTCACATAGGCTCTACGCCGCCTTCTTCGCCGCCCTGATTTTCGCCCATCGTGCCCGTGCCGCCGCCGCAATTCTCCGTCTGCCTGCTGCTGAAATTGTGTGCTTTGGTTTCGGCGCGTGACCTTTCGCCTTTGCCCATCTTGCTTTTTGAGCCAAACTGATTTTTCTACGAGCGGCAGCCGACATAGTCCACTTTGCAGGAGTTTTCGGCACTGCTGCTACTGGCTGCGATTCTTCCAGCCACAAAGGCACGGAGTTCAGGTAGCGTGAGATATTCCAGTTGCGGATCAGGCACCCCGAGTCCCATTAGGTTCAGGTCGCCAACCGTTTCAGTTCCTTTACGACTCTCTCCAGTTCGTCAACGAGCGCCTTCGGAGCCGCTGTCTGACGAAGGGTCTCGCTTCACGCTCAATGAAACATATTTATTGCCGCCGAACCAAACGCGATGGCAGATTCGTGTGCTCGCATCCAATCGCCTTTGGCATCCGACTATCTAATTCGCCCAAGTCCGCTGCTTAATCGCCAGTCAGACTGGTGCTTTTCCTACGCGTGAAAATCGGGTGAAGCACACACGGCTTATTAGCAAGGTCTGGTGCTGGGAGTGCTGGTAGGAACGCAACAAGTTCCCAACCTTTGCTACCCAAAATGTTGAGACGTTCGCTCAGACATAGACGACCCAGCCTTGCGGAGAGAAGTCCACGATAAGCGGCAGGTGCTCGTTGAACGGCCTCCATTTCCAGTCCGTAACCTTCGCATTTCTCTATTTGCCGGGCTGCTTGCCGGAGATGCCGTCTACATTCCTAAGCAACACGTCGGTTGAGCCCGTACAAACGCTTGCGAGCGTTGTCGGTATTGATGGGCGTACCGTTACGAGATTGGAACACCCACTCTCTGTCTGCACCGAGCCTAAAACCTGTCGCCAAGGCTCTGGGAATCGAGATTTGCGGCTGGCACGACTTTCGCCACAGCCTCAACCGGGAGATGCGGCGTAATGGTGTTGACCCAAAAGTGCGTTCAGGCGCGCTGGGGCACAAGAAAGTGAACCTGGCGATGGACGTATACGACAATTGCAGTCTCGAAGATTTGGAAAAGGCACTGGGTTCAACGGTCAATCAGTTGTTACCCAGTTGTGACCCAAACGTGACCGTGCAATGAGAATTTGTCAACTGTGTGGTGGTTTGGTGGGCCCACTAGGATTTGAACCTAGAACCAACAGATTATGAGTCTGCTGCTCTAACCGTTGAGCTATGGGCCCGTTCTTCCTTATCTTACACATTCGATAAGCGCATCAGAACGGTTCATTACTCACGCCCTCGCGGGATGGGAAGGGAGTCCGCACAGCAGCACGCCGTGCCTATGAAACCCGGAAGCTGATACCTGAGACCTGAGGTCTGCCCTGCGCCTACTTTGCCGCAGGTGGAGCAACTGGAGCGGAAGTCGGCGCTGGAGCCGCGGCTGCGCCACTATTAATCAGGTCCTTCAATTCTTTGCTCGGCTTAAAGAATGGGATCTTCTTCGCCGGAACTTCCACGCGGTCGCCGGTCTTCGGGTTCCGGCCAACGCGCGGCTTGCGTTGCCGCGTGCGGAAACTGCCAAACCCACGGATCTCGATCTTGTCGCCCACGCGCAGCGAGCGCACTACACTGTCAAATATCGTCTCCACAATCACTTCGCTGTCCTTGCGCGTGAGTTCCGCCAGCCGGGAAACCTCTTCGATCAGATCCGCTTTTGTCATATGCCTCTTCGCTCCAAGTTGCTGATTGTAGAAGTCAGAATTCAGATTGCAGATGTCAGATTGCAGAAGTGGAAAACTCTGGTGCTAGGCCGCGACGCCAATTCCTTGGGCTTCTACCTCTGCAATCTGACCTCTGACCTCTGCAATCCCTATAACCTTCTCAAATTTCGAGGGTTCTCCGCAAGTAGAGAAAAATGCACCTATTTCCACAGGTAATAAAATCCCACCTGCTGCTCCAGCAACTTTTCGCGCGTCGGCAAATAGTCTGCCGCCGCACCTCCCAACAGCCATTCCATCAGCCCCGGGCGCCTTTCCTGCGGAGGCCACACTAGCGACGGCTCGCCCGAAATGTTAACCGCGCGCGCCGTGTCCTTCACCGCCCCTTCAAAATCGGATATCTGGTCCACCAGCTTCATCGGCAGCGCTTGTTCCCCCGTCCACACCTTGCCGTCCGCAATGGCGCGGATGTCTTCCGGCTTAGCATGCCGCCCATCAGCAACGGCCGTTATGAACTGGGTATGCATATCGTCAATCAGGCCCTGAAAATAAGCGCGCTCGGCAGGCGTCATTTCCCGCGTCGGATTACCCGTATCTTTGAACTCGCCGGCCTTCATCGTGACCTCGTTCAACTTCGCCCACTTCAGCAGCTCGCCATAATTCACCCATTGCGCAATCACGCCAATCGAACCCACAATGCTGCCCTTGTCGGCGTAAATCTTGTTGGTCGCGGAAGAAATGTAATACGCGCCGCTCGCTCCCACGGTTTCAACCGAAGCGACAATCCGCTTCTTTTTTTCGTCGCGAATACGCTTGACCTCGCGGTAAATCTCCTCCGAAGCCGCCACTCCGCCGCCGGGTGAATTCACGTGCAGGATGATGGCCTTGATCGAGTCGTCGTCGGCAAATCGCTTCAGCTCCGTTACCACCTTCTTCGGAGAAACGATCACGCCATCCAATTCCACCACCCCAATCTTCGAACCGAAGCCGGAGAACGTCGTTTCTTCCTGATTGCTGAAAGCGAAATACACCAGCGTGAAGACGGCCGCGACGAACAGCACAAACACGCCGCCGCCCACCAGCACCCACACCCAAATGCGCGAACGTCTTTCAGGGCGGTGTTCGGGGCCCAGTTCAGGACGGTGTTCAGAACCTTGTTCAGACATAGTTTTTCGAGTGTACACCCAGCGAGACTTACCGGGCATCCGCGGGTTTCTGCTTCGGAGTGCCTCTTTTCGTTAAAATCCTAATTGCACTCTACGGAGCCACGATAGATGAGATTCCTGCGTCCTTTTATTTTAGGCCTGACTTTGGCCGCGGCCTTTTTCTACTTCACCACCTACCGCAACGGCCACCTGCAACCCGCCAGTTGGATCTCGCGGCCTCAGCACGTCGAAGTCACCGAGGCCGCCGGCGGCGAATCGCTCGACGCCGAAGAGCAGAACAACATCACCGTTTACCGCAGGAACATTTCCGGCGTCGTCAATATCACCTCGCGCGCCATGGCCTTCGATTTTTTCTATGGACTCGTTCCCCAGGAAGGCCAAGGCTCCGGCTTCGTCATCGATAAAGAAGGTCACATCCTCACCAACTTTCACGTCATCGAAAACGCGCGCCAGGTAGAGGTCACTCTCCACGATCGCAAAAAATATCGCGCCACCATAGTCGGTACCGATCAGGCGCACGATCTCGCCGTCATCCAGATCAAAGCGCCCGGCCTTCAGCCCCTCACTCTGGGCGAGTCCTCGAACCTTCAGGTCGGCCAAAAAGTTTATGCCATCGGCAATCCCTTTGGATTCGCCGGCACCCTCACCCGCGGCATCGTCAGCTCCATTCGCGGAGTAAAAGAGCCCGACGGCATGGAGATCGAAGAAGCTATCCAGACCGATGCCGCCATCAATCCCGGCAACTCCGGAGGTCCGCTCCTCAACTGGCATGGCGAAGTTATAGGCATCAACACAATGATCGCGTCCAGCGCCGGCCAAAGCGCGGGCATCGGTTTCGCCATCCCCATCAACACCGCCAAGGCCGTCCTCAACGACCTCGTCACTCTTGGCCGCGTGCGCCGCCCCGCGCTCGGCGTTCGCACCATTCCCATCGATCCCGAACTTGCCAGCGAAATGGGCCTCGCCGCCGACTACGGGCTGCTCATCGTCCAGACCGTTCCCGGAGGAGCTGCCGATCACGCCGGCCTGCGCGGTGGCACCGAGCGCGCATATCTCGGCAATACCCCCATCATGATTGGCGGCGACCTCATCGTCGAAATTGACGGTGGAAAAGTTGAGACCCAGCAGGATCTCGCCCAGGTAATGAATAAACACCGCGCCGGCGATACGGTAAAGATCACGGTCTATCGCGGCAAGAAAAAAATGGAAGTCAGCGTCGCGCTAGGCGAAGCAAGAGAGCAAGTTTAGCGGACTAGTCACCACTTCTCCACGCCCCTTGCGGCCCGTCTGGCAGGGGCATTACTCGTGTAGCGCGGACACTCCTGTCCGCGCAGAGCCAGAGACCATAGATACTGGACGGTGCCCCAGAGCCTGCCCCGAGCTTGTCGAAGGGTTCACGCCCCGTCGTTGGGCGCTAACCTGGGTTCGTAGGCCAGGCAACGAGGAAATGAATTCGCTTCCCTCGGCGACCTCTGCGTCTCGGCGGTGAAATCTCGAGCGGATCGAATTGCAAAATCTCTTGCTATATAGCATGATATATAGCAGGGGCACTTGTCATGGCAACGCATTCTAAAGCGAGTCCTAAAGCGGGTTCCAAGGCAAAAGTCTTCTACAGCGGCAGGAGTCAGGCTGTGCGGATTCCCGCCGAGTTCCGCTTCTCTACCGACGAGGTCTACGTCCGCCGCGACCCGCAAAGTGGAGGCCTGATTCTTACCGAGTCTCCGGTCAAGACTTGGAAAGAAATTTTTAAGGCTCTAGATGATGCCAAGTTTCCTGACGATTTCCTAGAAGATCGAGATCAAAGGCCGCCCCAGAAACGCGACGACTTATGAGTCGACTTTGGATGCTCGACACCAACACTGTGAGCTACATCGTTCGGGGGAAGTCCCCAGCGGCGAGAGACAAACTGCACAAACTTCAAGGCGACGAAACGGGATGCATTTCGGTGATCACCGAAGCCGAACTTCGTTACGGCACGTCCAAACAGGCCCCACGATCTCAGATCCAAAGTTCGGCCCGAATCGCCGCCCTGGCGGCCTTATTCGACAAACTTCGCATCCTGCCTTGGGGCAGTGCGGAGGCTCTTATTTATGGAGAACTGCGAGCCAAACTAGAACGAGCCGGAAAAGTCCTTGGCAATCTCGATATGCTCATCGCCGCCCATGCCATCAGCGCCGACGCAACCCTGGTTACACGGGACAAGGCGTTTAGTCAGATTGACGACCTGCGTCCCCCCGTGAACTGGGCCGTGGACTTGTAAGCTCGTGTGGCGCGCGGAAATCTCGTGTGTCGTGGACTCTCCTGGCCGCGCAAAGATCGAGACAGGATACTCAAAAGAATTGGATTCGCTTTTCTCGGCGTCCTCGGCGTCTCGGCGGTGAAAAGTTTCGTTATCATCCCCTCATGCCTGACCTCGACTCCATCCGCGCCCTCTGCCGCTCCCTCCCCGATGTCGCCGAGGACATGCCTTGGCCCGACGACCTCTGCTTCAAAGTACGCGGCAAAATCTTCGCCACCCTCGTCCTCTCCGACGGCCGTTTTCCTCGGGTCACCTTGAAGTGCACGCCGGAAGAATTCCGACGGCTGCTCGAAATCGAAGGCATCACCCCAGCCGCCTATGTCGGACGTTATCACTGGGTCACACTCGCCAATTGCAACGTCCTTCCCGCGAGCGAATTAGAGGAACTGATCCGCCAGTCCTACCAACTAGTCGCCTCGAAGGCACCGGCACAGAAAAACAGGGATAAGAAAATCGCCGCCAAGAAAACTGTCCCGAAGAAAGCTACCAGCGAGAAACCTGCGAAGAAAAAGTCCGCAAAACGTCACCGCTGAGCGCGGCTTCCGCGTACCCACGCTTTCACCTCCACTGGGGGAACGTCCTTATCCTGCCGTTAAACAGAAATAAAAATGACTTCGTTTTTCTCGGCGTTCTCGGCGTCTCGGCGGTGAAATCCCCCGTTCCCTTCCCCCGATCGCCGGTCAACAACGGTAACCTGCTAATAACGAGATTCGTATCTAAGATCGCCCCGCTCCCGATACAATGAACCTTGTCATCCCCAAAGGGCATAAACTAACTTCGCGCCGGAGGCGCATGCACAATAGTTACGTGCGAGTCGTAGTATCTTGTGGTCGGCGACGAATGCATAAAGCGAAGGCGGTTGCCACGAATGCTTAAGGCGGTGTCGACATATTGTTTCGTGAAAGAGCGGCTGCACCCCGGCCTGCTCGATGAACTCGTCCGTTCCGGCGCCCAGGCCATTGAAATCTTTGCCGCCCGCCAGCACTTCGACTACGCCAACCGCAAGCAGCATGTCCGCGAAATTTCCGAATGGTTCCGCTCCACCGGAATCCCTCTCAACTCCGTCCACGCCCCGCTCTATGCCGATTACGACTGGGGACGCACCGGCGCGCCGCCTATCAACATCGCCGCCGCTGACCGCGCCGGTCGCGTCGAGGCCATGGACGAGATCAAACGCGCGCTCGAAATCGCCGAGTACATTCCATTTCGTTTCCTGGTGCAGCACATCGGCGTCGTGAACGAGGAGTTCGACGAAAAAAAGTTTGAAGCCGCGATGACCTGCGTCGAGCATCTCCGCGCCTTCGCCAAGCCCCTCGGAGTCCGCGTCCTGCTCGAAAACATTCCCAACGAGCTTTCCACCCCCGAGCGCCTCCTCGAGTTCATTCACGCCATGCACTTCGACGACATCGGAATCTGTTTTGATTGCGGCCACGCTCACCTGGCCGGCGGCATTGCGCCCGCATTCGAAACCCTTAAGAATCACATTTCTTCCACGCACGTGCACGACAACAAAAAAGATAAAGACTCCCACCTTTGGCCCGGCGCCGGATCCATTGACTGGAAAGAGACAATGGAACTGTTGCGCACCGCGCCCCAAACGCCGCCTCTGCTGCTCGAAATCGAAGGCGAAGAAAAGAAAAGCCCCAGCGATCGCCTCACCGCCACCTTCCACAAACTGGAAACTGAATAACGATCTACCGCCGAGACGCCGAGTGCGCCGAGAAATGCTCTTCTCGAGAACAACACGTAGGTTGCTCCTAGTCGCCTTTGTGATCGGACTTTCATCCTTAGCGATAGGTCAGGCGCAGTTCGCAGGCAAATGGCAGACGAAGAAGAGCTCCACGACCTGGAAGCATTCCATTACCGTGAACGTCGCTGTGAACGAGGATAAAGTGAGGGGCACGGTTGTTCTTGTCAATCCGGACGCAAGCGAGATCGAGTCAGAGATCCTTAATGTTGAGCTGCATAACGACACTCTCGGATTTGAGACGAAGGATAGAGACGCCACTTTTCATTGGCGATTGACTCTGGAAAAAAGCGTCCGAAAGGGTCAGTTACACGGCAGCATTGGGGAAATGCTAATCGACGAGAAGGTACTTAAGAGTCCTGCGGGTATCGGCTGGATCTCGTAGTCGAGGACGAGATCATTGTGGAAGTCAAGTCAGTAGAGAAAGCGGTAATGGTGCAGTTTGATTCCGAAGTTGACGGCCATATCTTTGGCGTCATCCCGTCTATAACCACGACGGCTCTGTCAACTGTTTTTTGGCAACACGAAGGCGCGGTCGCGGCAAGAAAGTTTTTGCCGTTCTTTTTTCCCTTAGTAGAGGGTTTTGATTTTGCTCTTGCCTTTGTTCTTGCCTTTGCTCTTGCCTTTGCATGTCTAAGTCCAGGCCGCTCGTCTTTGCCTCGAATCATTCGGTGGGTACCGAACTCTGGCCCCACTCCCCATCTATTCGGTCTTGGCGACCATGATTGCTCGTGCAAACTCTCCGCCTGGTCGTCCTGCCCTCAGGGCTGGATCCGCGGAGAGGCAGGGCGCTCACTCAAAGCCTCGGTCTTGCCGACCCCAGGATGACTCGAGCTACCCCGCATACGAACCAGTTCTGCATGCGTCTTCTGCGTCTTCAGCATCCAGAACATACGCACCGCCAGCTTGCGTGCCACCATCACTTTGGCCACCGCCCGGTGTTTCTTGGCGGCCAAACGACGGTACTGGCGGCCTAAGTCCTCATCGCCACGAACTGCGGTTTGCGCTCCCTGAATCAGCAACAGACGCATAAAACTGCTGCCCTGTTTGCTGATCCCGCCCAGTCGCCGCCGCTCCCCACTGGAATCTTCCGCCGGATTCAATCCCAGATAGCTCACCAGTTCGCGGCTGCGATGGAAGCGTTCGATCGAACCAATGGTCAGCACAAATGCCAGACTGATCACCGGCCCGATTCCAGGATGCGTCATCAGCAAGCGCGCATCGGCTCGTGCCTCTGCCGCCTGTTGCACCTCCCGCTCCAGGCTGGCGCAATCGCGCTCCAGCAGATCCAGCCAGCGCAGCAGATCGTCCCGCCGCCGCGCCGTCCAGGGCTCCAGCTCCAGATGTTCCAGCAGTTCGCGTCCCGCCTTGGTCCACAACTGCCGCTTCTTCTGCTGCCCCTGGTTCATGGCAATGTGCTGCAACTGGTTCTTCACCTGGGTCCGCATCCGCACCAGTTTGTGCCGGTGCATCAGCAACTGCCGCTGGTCGCGCTCGGCCAGCGTCGGTACCCACTTCAGGTCAGGAAAATTATTTTCCACCAGCAGCCGCGCGATCAGCTCCGCATCCCGCCGGTCGTGCTTCTGTTTGCGCGTCTCCCGGGCCCGAATCTTCGCCGCATCCCCCAGCCGCAACCGGTGCCCATACTCCGCCAGCCGCCGCTCGAACCACAACATATTGCCGCTGCTCTCCACCCCCACCACCGCGCCCGCCGGCAAGGTACCGTAAAACTCTTCCACTCCCCTGCCCGTGTGCCCGATCCAGCGATCCGCGAATACTTCACCGCTGTCCGTGTCCATGCCAAAAACCTGCTGCCCGCTCGGATGATAATCACAACCTATAATCAACATGATCGGCTCCTTTCGCTCCGAGCGCCTGGCCTTAGATAACCCAAGTATCGGGCCTGAGGAGCCGTCGTGGTTATGCAATCAAAGCCCCGCGTCTTCACCAGCGGGGCGAGGGATCTGGCGTGCAGCGCTATTAAGCTCGGCCAAACTGCACCACTACCGAGAAAGCTCCCCATCCACGAAGCACAGCTCCTCTCATACCTGCGCCTCGCTCACAAGAAAGTCGGCCTCCTGATAAACTTTCATGTCCCAGTCCTGAAGAGCGGTCTGAAGCGAATAGTCAACGAATTTCCCGATGCGCGTCGCCAAGTTGCTGTCTCAAACGAACCCGAATAAGCAGAAATGATTTTGGTTTTCTCGGCGTCTCGGCGGTGAAAAGGTCTTGAATCTTATGTCATCCCCCATATCCACCATCTCCCAAATCGGCTCCCACGAAGGTCAGACCGTCACCATCCGCGGATGGCTCTACAACCTCCGCGAAAGCGGAAAGCTTCTCTTCCCTCAATTCCGCGACGGCAGCGGCATCATCCAGGGCGTCGTGCCCAAGAACGCGGTCCCGCCCGAAGTCTTCGACGCCATCAAGGGCCTCACGCAGGAATCCAGCGTCATCGTCGAAGGCAAGGTCCGCGCCGATAAGCGCGCGCCCGGCGGTTACGAGGTCGACGTCACCAACATTCAGGTGCTGCAGCGCGTACCCGAATCCGATCCCTATCCCATCACTCCCAAAGATCACGGCACCGATTTCCTCATGGAGCACCGTCATCTCTGGGTTCGCTCTCAGCGCCAGGCCGCCATTCTCCGCGTCCGCGCCGAAATCATCAAAGCCGCGCGCGACTACTTCGACTCCAACGGATTCACTCTCACCGATCCGCCCATCATCACGCCCGCTGCCTGCGAAGGCACCACCACGCTCTTCCCAGTCGACTACTTCGACGAGCAGGCCTACCTCACGCAGTCCGGGCAGCTCTACATTGAAGCCACTGCCATGGCGCTCGGCAAGGTCTATTCTTTCGGCCCCACGTTCCGCGCGGAAAAATCCAAAACTCGCCGCCATCTCACCGAATTTTGGATGGTCGAGCCCGAGGTCGCCTACGGCACGCTCGATGACATCATGCAGCTCGCCGAAGGCTTCCTCTCCGCCATCGTCAAGCTCGTGCTTGAGCATCGCCGCGCCGACCTGGCCACCATTGGCCGCGACGTCGCCAAGCTCGAACAAATTGCCCCGCCTTTCCCGCGCATCACTTATGACGACGCCGTCGCCAAGCTGCAAGAGGGTCACGCCCAGGGCAAGCTCGAACACAAATTCGAATACGGAGGCGATCTCGGCTCCCCCGACGAAACTTATTTATCTTCGCTCTACGACAAGCCCGTCATGGTCCATCGCTATCCCGCCGCCGTCAAGGCCTTCTACATGGAACCCGATCCCGTCCGCCCCGATCTCGCTCTCTGCGTCGACGTCCTCGCCCCCGAAGGCTACGGCGAAATCATCGGAGGCTCGCAGCGTTCCGCCAGCCTCGAACTGCTCGTCCAACGCATCAAAGAACATAAGCTCCCCGAAGAAGCCTTCAAGTGGTATCTCGATCTGCGCAAATACGGCAGCGTCCCGCACTCCGGCTTCGGCATGGGCGTAGAGCGCGCCGTCGCCTGGATCTGCGGCCTCGAACACGTGAGGGAAACAATTCCGTTCCCGAGAATGCTCTATAGGCTGTATCCGTAGCGTTTAGCACAAGTGACACCCAATACATTTATGCCTTGGAAACTCGATGAGAGGCTCCGAAGTGTGGTTCGGGAATGGAATGTGAGGCAGTTAGCCGACAACCTAATGATGAGGCAGTGGAGCAACGGCTAAACCCACGACTATCGCTAGCAACAATGTGACGAGCCCAAACAAAAAGGAAACTGCAAACAGAAACGGGTGACGGCGACTCCACCCTCGCGGTTTCTCATTTTCATCTTGCCATGTCAACGTCGCTCGGCAGTTTGGGCACACCGGCGTGAATCTCGGCACTTGTTGACGACACCCCTTGCAATGCCAACGTTTTGGTTCGTTTGATTTTCTTATTACCCAGAACACAAACCAGATAATGGCAACCAACCACAATGGTCCGAATATAATCATGCAACCCTCATGTTCAACGTACGATCAGGGCCGTTTCAGGGTCATAGCTTCGCGGTGCTATCCGGCTCCAACGAAGCATGCGGCATTGGTGGCACAAGTTAGACCGATGGACTGTGATTGGAATCACGGAGTGGGGTGAGCCACGACCCACTCCCTCAGGAATCTGAATCCTCGGCTGCCCTCGGCAGTAAAACAAGCTCCGCCTTTTTCTACTTCCTATCCTTCCAATACCCCGGTCGGCGGCTGCCGTGGCGACCGCGAAGACCACGACTTCCGCAATCATCTCCTGATAAATCAAGCTGAAAGGAAATTCATGAAGGGTATATTTCCTGAAATTGCCGACGTAGACCGGCCAACGCTGCGGGGCTTGCTGAATCATTCGGCCCGCGCGCGCCACGGCATTCTGAAATTGCCGCGCGGCAGCCGGGCTGCGCTCTCTGTACCACGCAACGGCTGCCAGATATTCCTGCTCCGCTTCGGGATGGAGCCGCAGCGCCTTAGTGACCATCAAGCCTTATTGGTCGACCCTTGTTGGCCGAGCCTTATTGTCCGAGCAAAGACTGGCCCTTCTTGAGTGCCGACTCCCACGAGACAGTCTTTACCGCACCCGACTGAACCTCTTGGAAACGGCGAGCGACTTCCTGTTGCCAGGCAGCGTCAACGTCAGGATCGTGCGCCGCTTCCAGGCTGGCGATCAAGTTGCCTGCCAATTCCGCGCGCTCATGGTCAGGGAGACAAAGCGCCTTCTGCAACAGTTCGTGGGCAGTGCCAGTCATAGGGAGATTATATGCCGAAAGAAAACCACCCTCAAAACTCGGCGCTCTCGGCGGTGGACAACGCTCCCCCAACTTTATGCTTGCATCATCTGCCTGCATTGCCTACAATATATGCATGCAATATACCATCCGAGACATCCCGGATAATCTCGACAAAGCTCTGCGGCAAGCCGCCCGCCAGCAGGGCAAGAGCCTGAACGAAGTGGCCATCGACACCCTGGCTCGCGGCGCTGGCATTACCGGAGAGCGCGGCCGTCAACGCGATCTCGCCGACATCGCCGGCACTTGGCGCAAAGATCCTGCCTTCGACTCCGCGCGGCTCGCCCAGGACACCGTTGACGAAGAGATGTGGCGGTGAAGCTGGCTATCGATACCAACCGCTACACCGACCTTTGCCGGGGCAATGCCTCCGTTGTCGAAACGGTCGAACGCGCCGATGAAGTCTGGCTGCCCTTCATCGTGCTCGGAGAATTGCGCGCCGGATTTGCGGTCGGCACCCAGGGACCGCGCAACGAAGCTGTCCTGCGCCGCTTTTTCCTGAAACCAGGAGTCGGCGTACTCTACGCCGATAAGCAGACCACCCATCACTACGGCGCCGTTTACCGGCAACTGCGGGAAGCAAGGCACTCCCATCCCCACGAACGATATGTGGATCGCCGCCCTCGTCTTGCAACATTCGCTGGTTCTGTCCGCGCGGGACGCGCATTTTGACGCCCTTCCCCAGCTCACCCGCGTGTAGATTCGACCAAGTGCCCCATTTCAAGCCCGCTTTTGGCTTGAGTGGGGATTTTGACAGCACACCAGATTCTCGCTGCATTCGCCTTTGGGTGGCGCAGCGCTTTTCAGCGCTGCGATAAGAACGGATCATAGCGGCGGCTTTAGCCGCTGAGGTCATTATCCGCAACAATAAATTTCTGATCCCCTCGGCGTCTCGGCGGTGAACAATAGCGGTTAACAATGAGGTGAACTGACAAAGACTGCTCCGTTCCTAAAGTCATCCCCTTAGGGAGCGTCCTGTACTGCGTTTTTTCTCCCCAAACGCACAATTTTCCGCTCGCCAATCTCACGCACCATTGTCATGTCCGGGTCAAGCGCTTGATTCTTTAGCACGTAGCCGATGGCCCACAGCAACTGGCAGGGAGCGTGCACTCCCCAATGGCGGGTGCGTAGGTTCATCCCAGGAGGTTCAAGAGATGCTACAAACCAACAAAAAATACGCTCGCCGCACTTGCTTTAATCTTTTGCTTGCGATGGCGATGGTGTTATCGACAGCCGCCCTGTTTGGCCAGAGTTCTCAGCCGAGTTCCCAGCAGAATTCCCCGCAGAGCCCCGCCACAATGCCGACGCCAATAGGTCCGGAGCGGCCAGTAACGCCGCCCCCAGTGCGGCAGCCAGTCGACGACGTCACGCGTCACGAATTGGCGGAAATGGATACTTTTCTGGATAGCCACCCGGAAATTGCCCAGCAACTGCAGCGTGATCCTTCGTTGATCAACAATGCTAACTGGGTCAGCCAGCATCCTCAGTTGCAAACTTTCCTCAACAACCATCCCCGCCTGACGGCCGCCTTCCGCGACGACCCGACCCTGTTCATGAGGGATGAGAACCGCTATGACCGGCATGAAGATCGCCGGGACGCAGCCGAAATGGCTCGATTCCTTGATACGCATCCTGAAATTGCCGAGCAGTTACGCCACGATCCTTCGCTGATCGATAACCACAAGTGGGTTGCCGAACATCCTGCCCTGCAGGACTTTCTGAAGGACCATCCGCAGGTTGCTCAGGAATTCCGCGATAACCCGAATGGCTTCATGCACGTCGAAGACCGCGACCTCATCAACCACAGAGACGTCGCCGAGATGGATCGCTTCCTCGACGCTCACCCTGAAATTGCTGAGCAGTTGCGCCACAACCCCTCGCTGATTGATGACCGCAAGTGGGTCGCCGACCATCCGGCCTTGCACGATTTTCTCGAGGACCATCCGCAAATGGCGCAGGCATTTCGAACTGACCCGAAAGCCTTTATGCACGATGAGAATCGTTACGACCGCAATGGCGATCATTTCGGAGGCAACGGTTCCGGCCGCGATGACCACTATCGTGGCGAGATGAGCGGTTTTGGCCAGTTCCTCGGCGCTCACTCTTCGATCGCAGCCGAACTCTCAGCAGACCCGTCACTGGCCAACAATAAGGAATACCTGTCATCCCACGCCGAACTCAATGAGTATCTGCAGGCCCACCCCGTCGTGAGCCAGCAATTGCAAGCGAACCCGCAAGGCGTCATGAGCTCGAACTGGGTACAGCAAAACGGCAGCTTCAATACCACCAAGCCGCCTGAGCCTAAGCCAAAGTCCCACCCTAATCAATAAGACTCTCGGGGCGGACGCGCGGAATTGGAGGCCTTCAACCGACCTTCAATTCCGCAGTTCCTTTTTATTTGGTGGACGGACGTTAGGGAGAAAGTATGAAAACAAAAACGAGGTCGCTTCTAGCCGTGCTCGCGCTGGCTTTGGCAATTGCCCTGCCCGCGCCCGCAAAAGATAAAAAAAACCAGCGCGGCCTGCTCGAAAGCATGCAGTCGATTCCTTGTGGCGCAAAACAACGCGGCGTCACCGGCGTCGGGAGTGTGGTCGCATCGTTGGGTGTTGAACACGTCAACTCGCACGAACAGTTGTGCCCGCAATACCTGTTGCGCACCGACCAGATGGATTATCACATCCGGCCGCTTGAGACTAAGCACCCCGTCGTTCTTCCGGTCGGCCAGGAAGCGGAATTCCGGGTTAAGAAAGACCGCATCCTGTTGCGCGTTGCCGACGCAAAGGACCGCAAGGAACGGTCCTATCAGGTCGTTTCCATGCAACCGACGGGCGCCGCCAACGACAACACTTCCCACAAAGGAGTAGACACTCCTGCGGATCCAAACCATCCCTATTCTGCTGACAAGGGAGGAGACCCCCAGACGACCGATCACCGTCCGCCGCAACCGTGACGACTTGACGCCGACCGGGGTCCCCAGCAAGCGTTCTTTGCTTCCTGGAGGAGCGCACGCGACGGCAAGTCGAAGGACCTGCTTTTCTCAAACCCTCCTCCCATTGTCTTCCTGAGCGCAGCGGGAAGTTCACGAAGTGAATTTCCCGCGAAGTCGAAGCCGAGGCGTTTGCACGCCGAAATCCCGAGTGCAGCGAGGGAGCCCTATACCGGCTCACTCGGTGATTTTCTCTGCGCTCTCGGCGTCTCGGCGGTAAAAAAGATCGGTGAAAGGGATCGGGGTAAGAGAATGTTCTCGGTATACGCCGATCCACAAAGCTGAATAACACAGATTCCACACGAGCCGATCCTTGAAAAAAAGGATAAGCTCTTCTCTGCGCTCTCGGCGTCTCGGCGGTGAAAAGATTTGACTGGGAACCGAGAACGGACAACTGAGAACTGATTTTCCGAGAACTGACCCATGCCACTACGAGCCAAAACATTCAGCAGCATCTCTCCTCGCCAAATCCGCGTCATTGGAGTTCCTCTCGACCTCGGCCAATCTCGCCGCGGAGTCGATATGGGGCCCTCCGCCGTTCGCGTTGCCGGACTCGAAGCCCGCCTCGAAGCCATCGGCCACGTCGTCGAAGATGCGGGCAATGTCGCCGTCGCCCTCCCCGAGCAAAAAAAGGAAGGCGATGCCAACGCGAAATATCTGAAAGAGATCACGGCCACTTGCGTCAAGAGCGCCGATCTTGTGCTCAAGACGCTCGAAGCCGGCAAGATTCCGCTGGTGCTCGGCGGAGATCATTCTGTCGCCGTCGGCACCGTCTCCGGCGTCGCCGAGTTCTACCGCCGCCAGAACCAGAAAATCGGCCTGCTTTGGATTGACGCCCACACCGACATCAACACGCCCGAGTCTTCTCCAAGCGGCAATGTGCATGGCATGCCGCTCGCCGCCATCATGGGATTGCCCCCGCTCGAACTCGGCAAGATTTACGACTTCTCACCAAAAATCGCGCCTGAGAATTGCGTCCTCGTCGGCATCCGCGACGTTGATAACTTCGAAAAAGAAAATATCCGCAAGGCCGGCGTCGAGGTCTTCACCATGCGCGACATCGACGAGCGCGGCATGCGCGCCGTCATGGAAGAAGCGCTGCGCATGGCCGGACGCGGTACTGCCGGCTATCACGTCTCGCTCGACATGGATTGGATCGACCCCGAAGACGCGCCCGGCGTCGGCACTCCTGTGTGGGGTGGCGCCACCTACCGCGAAGCCCATCTCGCCATGGAAATCATCGCCGACCACGGCCGCATGTTGAGCATGGAAATCGTCGAAGTAAATCCGGTCATCGACGAAAAAAATCAAACCGCAGACTTGGCGGTTGAACTCGCGCTCTCCGCTTTCGGCAAGAAAATCCTGTGAGAAAAATTGTAGTGCCGAGTCATCAGCCTTTTCCGTGCGCTTTCCGCTCAGGCTTCGCGGTTTCGACTCGGGGCCAGCATCGTCCAAGAAAGGGATTGATGGTTCGCTCGAAGGGAAGGCCTTGCTGCGCGCTGAATCTGGTGGCGGCGGTAGGACTCGAACCTACGACCTACGGATTATGAGACCGTCGCTCTAACCACCTGAGCTACACCGCCACGGTGACGAACTCAGCAGACCGAGCGGCCGCCGTCGTCCAATCTCGAAACAACATTTCATTCTAACGGCACGCGTTTGGTGGCGCAATTGCCCAATCGCTGTTCGTATGCGCTTAATGTGCGGTTTCTCCCAGGCTGGCCTCGACCCTTGCAACATCATTCTTATATCGAGCGGGATCTCTTTGGGCCAACACGCGGTAAATGCTCAGCGCTTCCGTGTCGTAGGAGCGGGATGCATCCTGCCGCTTCTGCTGCCGGGCAATGATCGCCAGGCTGTTGAGTGTTTCCGCCAATTCTCGCGAGAAGTCTGGCGAGAAGCGCGGATCTATTTGGGCGTCTCTCTGAGCTAGACGATGGTAGATCTCTAGCGCTTCCTCGAAATGCCCACGCGCTTCGTCGATTTGATTCTGAAGTCCATCGAGTCTGCCCAGGTTGTTCAGCGACCAGGCCAGCTCTGGAAGAAAATGGTTCGGGTCTTGCTGCGCCAATTGACGGTTCAAATCCAGCGCGCTCTCGAACTCGCGCCGAGCGTCATCTCGCCGATTCTCAACCATATCGAGAGCCCCCAGGTTGGTGAGGGTTGTGACCATAGCTGGCGACCACTGGCTCGGACTTCGATTCACATTCTGGGCATTCACATTCTGTGGATTCCAGTTCTGGGGATTCGAGTTCTGAGTATTAACATTCTGAGGACTCGCGTTTTGACTAGTCACTGCACGAGCGGATCCGGAATTTTGCTGGGCCAGTTGTTGGTAAATCTTCAATGCCTCCTCATAATGTGCACGCGCTTCGGCAAGCCGGTTGTGGTCGCGCTCAAACGTTGCGAAGTTGTTAAGCCGGTTGGCGAGGTTTGGCAAATATGCGTTGGGATTCTGCCGGGCCAGTTGGCGACCGATCTGGAGCGCTTCCTCGAAGTGCGAATTGGCTTTCTCGGTCTGGCCTAATGCGTCCTCGATTGTGCCCAGATTGATAAGAGTGTTGACGATATCTTTCTGGTAAGCGCCTGGTTCTTGCCCGTCCATTTGACGGTAGATGTTTAACGCCTCCTCATAGTTATTAGAGGCGTCATCCATACGGTTCAGGCGTCGATCGGCATTTGCCAGATTGTTCAGGTTCGTGGCGATGTTTAACAGGTGCGGCTCCGGATTGCGCAGCGCCACACGACGGTAATAGCGCAATGCGTCCTCGTAATCCTGGCGGGCCTCGTCTGGCCGGTTCTGGAATCCGGCGACGTTGCCGAGGTTGCCCAGAGTCGCTGCCATGTCGGGCAGATACGCGTCAGGGCTCTTCTGCACCAATGACTTGTATAGGCGTAATGCCTCCTCCAGATACTGGCGCGCCGCGCTGATTCGCTTCTGTTCTGTGTCAAATCCTTTAAGGTCATTGGGCGACATGGAGTCATCGGGGCTGAGCAGCGCCTTTCCCGCAAGGGCTTGCGCATAGGGATTGTTCTCCGTGACATCGGCGGCATGCGCCCACAGGCTGTATTCACTCTCCCAAACTCCGATTTGGCTAAAGGTGACAGAAGCGAGCACAACAAGCACGCACACGGCTGCGGTTGCGTGCCAGCGGAGTGGAATATGCCGGGCATCAGCCCACTCGTCAAGAGACCAGGCGACGGCGATGAAGATTCCGATGAGCGGGATGTAGGCATAGCGATCGGCCATGGCTGCCTCACCCACCTGCACCAGACCGAGCACCGGAACCAATGTGCCCAGGAACCAAAACCATCCCACCGTCAAGTAACGCTTGTTATGAAACACCAAAACAAATGCGCTTATCCCCAGCAAAACGAACGTCGAGAGCATCACTTGCCAGACCGGCAGTGCGTTTGCGGGATGCGGATAGAGCACAGCCAAACGAGCCGGCCAGATCATCTTCCAGAGATATAAGCCGTACGCCACCAGAGCATTTTCCAGTCGAGCTCCGAAAGAAAACTCTTCGAAGTTACGTACGGCGTAACCCGAGCGCTGGGCTACGAGAGTGATCCATGCGCTGGCAGCGGAAAGCGCAAACAAGGGGATTTTCTCAAGCGTCAATCTCGAGATGGAGAATTTTGGCGCGCCGACTGCCGAAGCTGGGCTCGCTTCAACTCGCTGAAGTGGCCAGTAATCGAGGAGCAGCAATACGAAGGGCAGCGTGATGACCATGGGCTTTGCCATCAGCCCGGCCGCAAATAATGCCGCTACGGGCAGGTATCGTTGCCAGTCAGGTTTTTGCGCATAGCGCACATAGGCGCCAATCGCCAATAAGAAAAACATCGTGCTGAGCACGTTCTTACGCTCCGCCACCCATGCCACGGATTGCACGTTGAGCGGATGGACCGAAAACAGCGCCGCCACCAATAAGCTGGGGGCGATGCGCTTTGTGGTCCACACCAAAAGCAGAAAAACCAACACTACGTTGATGGCATGGATCAAAACGCTGTCGAGATGATGGCCGGCCGGATGCAGAGCAAAAAGCTGGCAGTCCAATGCATGCGACAACCAAGTCAGTGGATGCCAATTCGCCGCCGTATACGTTGTGAAGGCCCACTTGAACGTGCTCCAGCTCAGGCCGCTGCGAATGTGCGGATTGCCCGTGACATATTCATGATCGTCCCAGACAACGAATCTGTTCCCCAGAACCCGACTGTAGAGGACAACCGTGACGACACCGAGCAAAGCGCAGAAAACGCCCGTCAGCTTCCGGCCGCTGAGCATCGGCCATGTCGCCGGGGGTTTCGATGGGGTGATGGGCGATGGCGTGATGGGCGATGAAGTGGTGGGCGATGAAGCGGTGGGTTGTGCTGTCGGCCGAACCTCGCCGCTGGCTACACTCTTTGCGCCGGGCTTTACTCTGTTCTTCGCGCGGGTCATTAGTTCGTCTTTGCGTTCGTCTTTGCGCAGGTCTTCACGCAGGTATTGGCGTGGCTCATTCGTCAGCACAATTCTACATACCCTTGCGTATCGCCTCTTCACGGAACAAAAGAAATGATTCTGGTTTTCTCGGCGTCCTCGGCGTCTCGGCGGTGAAAAAGGCCTTGAATCTGGTGGCGGCGGAGGCGTTCTCGGTCGCGGCGAGTCTGCGCTGTGTAGAATCGTGCTGAATGGTGAAGCGCCCTAAGGCTGTCGAAAAGGCACGAGCACCAGCCCGCAAGCCTTCACCCACTGGAACGATTCTGGACAGGGATTTTTTCCTCAGTGGCCAGAAGCGAAATATCGTTCTTTGCCTCCTGCTGGCAGCGGCGACCATTGCGCTTTATAGCCCAGCGCTCAAAAACGGGTTCGTGTGGGATGATACGGACTATGTCACGACCAACTCCTACGTCCGTGACGGCTTGTCGTGGAGCACGGTCACGTGGGCATTCACTTCCTTCCACGCGGGGAACTGGCATCCGCTGACGTGGCTCTCGCACGCTCTTGATTGCCAAGTTTTTGCACTGAGGCCGACGGGCCATCACGTGGACAGTGTTTTGATCCACGCGCTCAATGTGGTCGTGCTGTATCTGCTGTTGCTGTGGCTCACCAATCGCGTAGGACCGAGCCTGCTGGTCGCGGCGCTGTTCGCGGCGCATCCGCTCAATGTTGAGTCGGTGGCGTGGGTCGCGGAGCGGAAGAACGTGCTCAGCACACTATTCTCCTTCCTGGCGATTGCCGCCTATGCCTGGTACGTGCGGAAACCGGACTGGCGACGATACCTCCTGGTAGCCGCGCTGTTCGCGGCGGGATTGATGGCGAAGCCGATGGTAATTACGCTGCCGTTCGTCTTGCTGCTTCTCGATTACTGGCCGCTAGGAAGAATGGGGGTGCAAAGAACAGGGGCAGGCGGGGCGGAGTCCCGCCTCCACACGTTCACAAAACTGGCGCTGGAGAAAATTCCGCTGCTCGTGCTTTCAGCTGCCAGCGCGATGATCACGTTGAAGGCGCAGCAAGAAGGCCTGGCGGTGCATACGCTTGCTGAATCACCATTCGCCGTTCGGCTCGAGAACGCCATCGTCTCCTATGGGCTCTACCTCTGGAAGATGATCTGGCCCATGCGGCTCTCCGCGCTCTATCCGTACCCAACAACCTTGCTTCCGACTTGGCAGGTGGTTTTGTCGGCGCTGGTCTTGGCCGGGGTTACGGTGCTCGTCTTCGTCTTTCGCCGCAAAGGCTACCTGCCGGTTGGATGGTTCTGGTTCCTGGGAACTCTGGTGCCGGTCATCGGCCTTGTACATGTGGGCGGAGCCTCCATGGCGGATCGCTACGCATACACCCCGCTGATTGGGATCTTCATCATGATTGCCTGGAGTCTTGACGATTGGGCGGAGGCAAGGGGGGGCCGCGAGGTTTGGCGGGCGATTCCGGCGCTATGTGTATTCGTCGCTCTGAGCCTCGTTACCTTCCAGCAAATATCCACGTGGAAAAGCGCGTATGCCCTCTGGGAACACGCACTGCGTGCAACGGAAGAAAATCCCTTTGCATACGAATCTCTGGCCGATGCGCTCATGAGCCCCAACCTGTCCATGACGGCCGATGAGCTGCAGGGTTTTCCTACAGAGCAAGGGCAGATTGATGCGGCACGCGAAAACTATGAGGCCGCCTTACGGATTTACCGTCAAGTGGCGCAACAGAACCAGGCCGCATACCTGCCGAGCGTGGTGGTAACACTGCTCGACTTGGGAAACGTGGCTCAGCTTCAGAACCGGCTCGACGATGCCCGCCGCTACTGTGAGCAGGCGTTGCAGATTGAGCGCCAGATACAGGAACTGCCAGAAATGGCGTTGACACTGACGAACCTTGCTCTGATCGATAAAGAACAGAATCGTCCGGATGAAGCACGTCCATACTTTGAAGAGGCCTTGCAGATTTACCGGCAAGTGTTGCCCCAGGACCCCGGCAAGTACCGGCCCATGATCGTGAATACCCTGATGAATCTGGGCTTTGTGGAAGCGTCTGAAAAGCAATTGGAGAATGCCCACGCGCACTTCGAGGAAGCGTTGGAGATTGATCGTCAACTGGCGCAGGAAAGTCCGGGCAGGTACCTGCCGGATGTGGCCAGCATATTGGTTAGCCTCGGCAACATCGAGACGCAACAGACCCGCCTCGACGAAGCGCGCCAGCACTCTGAAGAAGCGGTGAAGATTTATCGTCAGTTGGCGCAACAATCGCCAGGAGAATACTTAGCAGATTTGGCCGGCACACTCAGCAATCTGGGAGTGGTGGCCAAACTTCAGAAACAGCCCGAGGATTCGCATGCTCACTACACCGAGGCCTTAAACATTTATCGCGATCTTGCGCAACGCGACCCGAGATTTGCCGCCAAAGCAGCCGGAGTGGAAGCCGCGTTGAAAGAACTGGAAAAGAATGGCCCGTGAGCGACGCTCTCCAGCTTAGTGAGTTTTATTGCTGGGCATTGCTTCCCAGGAGATAATTGCTGGCCGAGCCCACATGGGAAAGTCAAAGTCGAAGACAACAGCACGACGACCGCCAAAGCAAACTGACGCGAAGAAAACAGGCACCGGAAAGTATCTCGCCTACGCATTCCTGGTGCTGGTCATCGTTCTTTGCGCGGCGATCCGGATTCGGCTCCGCGCTATGCCTTTGGAGCGCGACGAAGGAGAGTACGCGTACGCCGGGCAGTTGATGCTCCAGGGCATCCCACCTTACAAACTCGCCTACACCATGAAGCTGCCGGGCACGCAAACCGCGTATGCGGCCATCATGGCGCTTTTTGGGCAGACGCCTGCCGGCATCCACATCGGCCTGCTCTTCGTTAACGCGGCGACCACCCTACTCCTTTATTTGCTGGCGCGGCGATTCTCCGGCCGGTTAGGCAGTGTGGTGGCGGCAACTTCTTACGCGGTTCTTTCTACCAGCGTTTCTGTGTTGGGTCTGGCTGCGCATGCCACACATTTTGTCGTGCTGTTTGCCGTCGCTGGAATTCTGCTGCATCTGAAAGCCCTGGACACAGGAAAGATGTGGCAGTTTTTTTTGAGCGGCATTTTGCTCGGGCTGGCTTTCCTCATGAAGCAGCATGGCATCGCGTTTGCCGTTTTCGGGGGACTCTACCTTCTCAAGAGCCTTCTTAAGAATGAATGGCAACGCCCACCGCAGTGGAAGAACGTTCCAAAAACATTTGGCAGCTATGGCGCGGGCTTCGTGCTGCCGTTCGCTCTAACTTGCCTGATCCTTTTGGCCGCGGGCGTGTTCAAGAATTTCTGGTTCTGGGTTTTCACCTACGCGGCGCAGTACTCGTCCGAGGTCGGCGTTTCCCGCGGAGCAGATTTATTCCTTGGGAATTTCCCGTCCGCAGTGGGGCCTGCTCTTTGGGTGTGGGTCATTGCTGCCATCGGGCTGACCGCATTCTGGTGGTACCCGGAAAGCCGCCGCCACGCCGCGTTCATCGGCGGCTTTTTGTTTTTTTCGTTCCTCGCAGTGTGTCCGGGATTTATGTTCCGCAGCCACTATTTCGTTCTGATGCTGCCGGCAGTCGCGTTGCTGGCAGGCCTCGCGATTCATTCGGCGACAAAAGTCCTGGCAGCCAAAGGCGGCATGGCGCTGGCCACAATTCCGGCAACCGTGTTTTTGGCCGCGTTGGGATACACAGTGATCCAGCAGCGCGCTCTCCTGTTTGAGGCGGACCCGGTCCAGGTTTGCCAGGAAGTGCACGGCCCAAATCCTTTCCCGGAAGCGTTAGTGATTGCGCAATATCTCGATGCGCACACCGCCCCCGATGAGCCCGTAGTGGTGCTGGGTTCGGAGCCGGAAATTTACTTTTATGCGAAGCGGCACTCCGCCACCGGCTTTATCTATATGTACGGGCTGATGGAGCATCAGAAATACGCTCTCGAAATGCAGAAAAAGATGATCGGCGAGATCGAGTCGGCTCGCCCACAATATCTGGTGATGGTGCAAACAGGTTTTTCGTGGCTGGCGGCGGGGGGCTCGCCCGAGGATTTATCGATGACCGCCTGGATCGACAGGTTTCTCGGCCGGTATGAATTGGTTGGCGTCGCGGAAAGAGTGGGCGATCACACGGAGTATCGATGGGGCGACGAAGCGAAGGCTTATCAGGTGCACAGCCAGGACATTGTGGGCGTGTTCAAGAGGAAGGGATGAACCGGCCATCAGCCGTCACGCTCGGCTTGACGCGCGAAGACGCACGTCCCTCCATAGTTACAGATCATGAGTACAAATCATGCGGTCTCGCCACTAGTGTTCCCGGTACCAGGCTGTGAGGGCGAAGAAGTTATTGGAGCTCGAAAAAGCGACTCGCCGAACCTGGAACTCGGTAATGGTAATGAACACCATCAGGCAGGCAAGGACCACGGCCGGAGGCGCCCATTTTCGAATCGGCGCAAGCAAGAATTCCATTCCGCTGATATAGATCAGGACAAAGGGTAGCAGGGCGCCGGAAATAATCCGCCCGGAAACAAAAAATGGGTGCGCGCGTGACGGATACAGATTATCGGGGAAGTTAAAAGGCAGCGAGATTGCTGCCATAAACAAAACAGAAGTAATAACCAGAAGAAGTGCAACCGACTCTGCGAATCGTTCTGTGGAGCTGGCGCTTTTCCGGCGCCGAAAAAACTGCACTGTGAAAGCCACGAACATCAAGATAGAAGTAGCGAAGTAAACCCAATCCGCAGCGGGCCAGCGCATCGTTTCCCCATACCATGTGTACTCGCCGCGCCAGAACCATTGCACTAGATTCACCAGGAAATAGGAAAGCCCATCAAAGGAAAAGAGTGGATGGTCGAAGATTTCGCCGAGGGGCTTCACCGTCCAACCGAGGTAGTCAATTTTTGCGTGGGAGCCGGTCAGGTCTCCCATCACGGCGTAATTGCGAACCATCCAGAGCAACGGAAGCGCCACGGAAGCGACTACATATCCAACGGCGATGCCCGCCTTTCTGAGTGATGTCTCGTCCGATCGGCGCGCCCAAAACCACAAAGTCGCCGCCAGTGCGCCGAAGAGCACGCAGTTTGAAACGTTCACCAGAAAGGCAAGCCCAACCAGCAATGACGAGGCGGCCAGCAGCCAGCCTTTACCTTTCTCCGCCCCCAACGCTTTCACCATCAACAACAAAATGACGGCAGTCATTGGCGCCGATAAAACATCGCGGTTGATCCCGAAAAAAACATCCTGCGGGAAAACCGCCAGCAATGCGGGTACGCCAAGCCAAAGAAATATCCGCTCCGGATAGACCGTCCGCACGAAACGGTAGGAAACCCACACCAACAGCACATAAGCGGCAGGGTTCAGCAACCGTATCCAGTAGGGCAATCGCCACGAATGAATCCCGAGTGCCTCGCCCAGCCGGTACCAGCCTGCACCCAGCAGGTAATACAGCGGAGTGGATTGCGCTTCATAGCCGGGTATGCTCATCTCGTACGAAAACGAGCGTTTGACGTGCGGTTCCGCTTCCTGCGCGGGAAGTTGATAGAAAGGAGTGCGAAGATGGGCCTCGTCGATTGTCTTCTCTGGAACAAGATATTCCCACGTCCCATAAACAGCGAACAGCTTCGCCAATTCCGGATCTATAGCCGGCAAGTCTTTGCCCGGCCATTGTCCGCCGGCATACATCCGAATGGCAGCCAGGTGGCGTTCCTCATCGACATTGTTGAAAAGCGGAAACGCCGCGGCAAAAATCAGAATGCGCAACCCCGCATACACGCAGAGCAGAGCGACGATGAGTCCAGCATGGGTGCGGAGAAATTGATCCCGACGCTGACTGGCCAGGCTGGACTCCGCCGAATTATTTGGCCGACGGCCCGGCCTGCTTCGCTTGGCTTCGGTCCGCTCGGCGTCGGTCCGCTTATCTTGCTGTTTTCGCCGTAGTTTGTTCTTGGGAGCCTGCATGGATGTCTAACTTTGGATGTCTAACTGCGGAACTCGGCTTGTGCCGGCCCTTGCTTTCGAGCCACGCTTTCGAGCCACGCCTTCGGCCACACTGAACTGGTCGGCTGCAAAGATACTAGATAGGATGACTTACGGCCAAGTGAATATGGGGAAAAAGAAGACAGCGCCGAAACAACCGACGAAACAACCTGAGGCGAAGCAAACGCCTGCTGGACGGTATTTCGCCTACGCCGCGCTGGTGCTGGTCATTGTTTTCTTTGCGGCAATCCGGTTTCGGCTGCGGACCATGCCTTTGGAGCGCGACGAAGGAGAGTACGCATACGCCGCGCAATTGATGCTCCAGGGCATCCCACCTTACAAACTCGCCTATACGATGAAGCTTCCTGGGACGCCAACCGCATACGCGGTCATCATGGCGCTTTTTGGTCAGACGCCCACCGGCATCCACATCGGTCTGCTCCTGGTGAACGCCGCGACGACGTTGCTGATTTACTTCCTCGCGCGGCGATTGTCAGGCCGGTTAGGCAGCGTGGTGGCGGCCGCTTCCTACGCCGTATGTTCGACCAGTTACTGGGTGCTGGGCCTAGCCGCTCACGCGACGCATTTTGTCGTCCTATTCGCCGTGGCAGGAATTTTGCTTTTGCTGAAAGCCATCGACAGCGGACGAATGTGGCAATTGTTTTTGAGCGGCGTTTTATTCGGACTCGCTTTTCTCATGAAGCAGCAAGGCCTCGCCTTCCCTGTTTTCGGTGGACTGTACGTTCTCACGAATGAGTGGAGGCGGCCCGAGTGGGCGCGGACCGAGTGGCAGACGAAGTGGAGAAGCATTTTCCCTAAATTTGGCGGTTATAGCGCCGGTGTGGTGCTGCCGTTTGCTCTCACTTGCCTGATTCTTCTGGCCACCGGGGTCTTCAAGAATTTCTGGTTCTGGGTTTTCACCTACGCCAGAGAATACGCCTCCGAGAACAGTCTTTATGCCGGCGTTTACCGATTCGTCTGGGCCTTCCCGAAAGCAGTCGACTCCTGCGTCGGAGTATGGCTTGTCGCCGCTCTGGGACTCACCGCGTTCTGGTGGTACCGGCAGAGCCGCCGCCACGCCGTTCTGATTGTCGGCCTTTTGCTTTTTTCGTTTCTAGCCGTGTGCCCGGGGCTTTACTTCCGCCCACACTACTTTATTCTGATGGCGCCGGTGGTCGCGCTCCTGGCAGGAATGGCCGTTCATTCCGCGACAGAAGTCCTGTCGCGCAGAGGCGGCCTGGCGCTGGCTGCAATTCCTGCCGTCGTGTTTTCCGCAGCATTCGCATACGCAGTCGTTGAGCAGGGCGACGTGATGTTCGAGATGGATCCGGTGGCTGTTTGTCAGCACGTGTACGGCGCAATGCTTTTTCCGGAAGCGTTGCCCATCGCGCGCTATCTGGACGCGCATACGGCCCCCGATGACCCGGTCATGGTGCTGGGTTCGGAGCCGGAGATTTACTTTTATGCGAAGCGGCACTCCGCTACCGGCTTTATCTATATGTACGGGCTCATGGAACACCAGCAATACTCTTTCGAAATGCAGAAGAAGATGATCGCCGAGGTCGAAGCCGCGCAGCCGCAATATCTGGTGATGGTCAAAGAAGGGTCTTCATGGCTGTCCACCGGCGGGTCGCAGGAGGACTTGTCCATGACAGCTTGGATCGACAAGTTCCTTGCCGGATATGAACTGGTCGGCATCGCAGAAAGAGTTGGCGATCACCCGGAGTACCGCTGGAACGACGAGGCAAAACATTACATCCCGCACAGTCAGGACATCGCGGGAGTGTTCAAGCGGAAGGGCTGAGAACAGCGCGCCTCCATCACTTGATAGACGACCAGTGAGCCGCAGGCGGAGCTGCGTGGCCGTGGGAATTGTTCGTACCTTGCACGCGGGCGTATAAATTTAAAGAGGATAGCCCATGAGTAGCGGGGCATCTCCAGACCTCGCGGTTGAACTGCTAAAACTCGAAACCACCCCAGGTTTGTTACATGGCTTCCGAATTTTATGGCTTAAAGCCATCGAAGCGGCCTTTGGCGTACGTTTCGCGTGGTCCCAAGCCAGCATGGCTTTCCGTTTTTTTTCACGGAAATTGTCTTTCTGCCGATCACGTCGGTTTCCGACTCTGAAGCCAAAATTTCAAGTCATTGTAAACAATAGACTTTTTGGCTTTGTTTCGCAATAACTACTCCTTTCTGCCCATATTGACGTTGAGCGGTGGCGGCACGTTCTCCCCTTTGCGCCGCCGTTGTATTCGCTCAAGCTCGTCCATCGCACGGTATAGTTTTCGGTCCAGATGGGCCTCATAGCGTAGCACTCTATCGGCGTCCTCCGCGGAAGGTAAGCTGAAGCTTCTCCTTTCCGCGTCTTCTTCAAGTTCCTCGCGTCTTTCCGCGTGCTCCTTCAATCGGTTGATCTGGACCTGTAGTTTGTCTCTCACTTCCCTGAAAAAACGAAGCCGATGTTGGTTAGCGCGTTTCTCTTCAGTGCTATCAGATTGCTGGCCTTGCGTCTTGTTTGTGGGTGGATCAGCGACAAGGCATTCAATCGCAACGTCCAAATCCCAGAAACCAAAAGCCATCCACATCCTCGATTGAGTCAGTGGCGAAAGGCGACCAGAGCTCATAATGTCAAATTCCGCTTCTTCAAGGATTGTTTCCATGCGCGCGAGCCCAATTCGATGATCTCTTAAACTTTGGGTACAGTGCATGTCTTCCACGTTTAGCATTATGCCTGCTTCGGACCATCGCTCCCGGAGTGCCTTCTTCTCCATCCGCACCAGGGCGGAATTAACCTTGTCGGACTTTTGCAGCTCGCTGTCGAGTCTGTGAGTGTCCAGGCGTTTGCGTATGTCTCCGGTCTCCGTACGCAAGATGCGTGCTTTTCTCCACCAACAAACGGCAACCTCTTGAATGAGTAACACTTCGACCTGACCAATAGGTTCGTAGTGCTTCCGCAGACCTTCTATCAAGCATTCAAACTCGTGGGGGTCCTCCGCTCCGTCTCCCGCGGTAATCACAACTTCGCGCGCCAGCAATCCATGCTTGATCGCATTGCGCGCCACCGTGCGCTTCCCACGGGTGGTTTTCGGGCCGGTGGACAGAAGGGCATTCCGTCGATTGGCTTCGATCTTGCTTTCAGAGGTTGGTGGCTTGCGGGGGCAATTTTCTGAAGAAGATTTATCGCTGAGGTTAGAGGATCGTTCGCTTAAAGACATAGAGCCATGCTCCCAAGAATGATATAGATATTTGTAGCTGTGGGAGCAGAGCCTCAATCTTTCAGGCATTCCTCAGACTGGCTCGCTGACGTGCTCAAATACAGATTAGGTCAAAGAGCGTCGAAAGAGAAAGTATTCAGAGGGCCTTGGTCTTTCGTAACCACTGCGGGCCTTGGGAGATGCCAAGGGGAGCGCAAGATGGACGTACTCAGCTTTTTGGGGACGGGGAGGCCTTCTTGGCCTTGGTCCGGCGGGCGCGGGCGCGCCGCGCAGCGGCAGCCGCCTTGGAAGCCTTGAGGGCGCTTTTGCGGCGTTCTGCCGCCGTCATCGCCTTCGCTCGGGCAATCCCGCCCAACCGGGCCATCTCGCGCACGTCCACGAAGGACGAAGGTCAGCCCATCACCCAAACGGATGAACTTGTCCGTTACGTTTCGGCTAGGGGTGACCCGTCGATGCAGTAATTGCCGAAACTGTTCAAAATTGACCATCCCCGTAAACGGTTGGGCGTTATCTTCTTTCCGTGAAGAGAGAACTCAGCCCCAAAAAGGTACTCGCTGTCCGTTGTCCAACCTGTGGTGCTGCTCCGGGGGAAAGGTGTGAGCTTAGCACTGGTCAGCCCCGCACCGAGCCGCATCGCGACCGCCGATTGATAGCAGCAGATTGAGCAAAGCCCGTACCGAGCCTAACAACGCAGTGTTAGCTCCGCGTTTCCTGTGAATGGTTGAACCTAACCGTGCGGCAGGCGATCCACAAACCGATGAAGCCGACGAATAGCAGACAGCAGATGATCGCCACTTCAAACTCGCGGTTGAAGTCTTCCTGCGGCGTCATCTTGTGGCTGAGCACCTTCGTAAGCTGAGCCTGATTCTTCGCGGCGTAGTCGGCGAACTCCGAATCAAGACCGTAGATGCCGTTTGCATGAGCGGCTGCGATCCAGAACTCGGGAGTTCCCGTAGCTTCCAGAGTGCGAGAGCCGCACCCTGATCTTTCGTCACGTGTGGCTTCAACATGTCCGCGTAAATCGAATCGTTACGCGGCGAAAAGTCAGCAGGCGTGCAGTTCGTTACGAGCGCATCTGGGGCGCAATCTCGATGGGCTAAAGGAATTCAAGGCGATTCCTTCTCCGGCTAGCTTCCCCAGCAGCCCGCTACCACCCGACTGGCACCGCCGAGTCATATACATCGGGCACGAGACTGCTCCTCACATCCATGTTTCGGTCGGTCAAAAGTTTGACTATCGACGACATTATGAGAGTGCCAAGCGCAGACGAGATCCGTATCTAAGCCCACAATGGTGCATTTCGCAATTTGGAAAACGGGTACCATGTGCACGCTCTGCAATTCATGCAGCAATTTGGCGCCTTGACTTGGAAATCAATGTGGCCGAATTCCGCCGAATGGGTGAACCTCAATGATTTCTGGGCCCGGCATGCTCGCTTTGTCGGTATCTCGATGTTGTGGGAGGCCCGTTCAGAAGATCAGCTTAGAACGGCTTGGCACTGGATATATGAAAGAGTCGATCAGATTAACCGAGTTGGACCAGCACAGTTTGGATATGTGCCTCTTTGGAACGGCGCGTATGCACTACCTTCTGAGACCCTTCCTTGGGAATCTGAAAACGCTTTTCGAGAGGCGGATCCTGGTCTTCTTCGGGAGACCACTTTTATGGTTATCGAAAACGAGTTGAACATGCACACTTCGGATTGCCGCCAGATATGGATGAGGAACAGAGTGGGAAATGTACTTCACGATGTCGTGTTTAGACCCATACGGGGGTTCTCATCTTCTTTGGGGGGCGATATGGGACCTATTCGGTCAAGACGCCAGCGACAAAAGCCACAGTTGGAGAGTGTGTTTTGAATGTGGACGACTCTTTTATCCGAAGGACGTTAGGAGCGTGTGCTGCACGAGCAAGCATCAAGCGCTCTGGAGCAAGAGAAAATGGGCACGAGAACACAGGAAGCCTAAGTATGTGTACCGGGGGGGCTAGGAGTTTTTTTCTTCTTGGCCTTGGCCCAGCGGGAGCGGGCAGACTGCCTTTGAAGCCTTTAAAGCTCTTTCCCGACGTTCTTCCGCCGTCATATTTTCCGCAGCCAATTTTCCGCCTTTGCGACCTTCCTTGACGAAAAACTCTCGCGCTTCTCGGCTAAGCGGCATGGGCACACCTTAGCAAATTCTTAGGGGGTATGGCAAGAATTATCTTGACACTACCTTAGGGGGTATGGCACGATTAAGTTGTTAGACGGGCAGACCGGGTGGGTTCAAGCACCCGATCAGCCCTAACCAAGACAAAACCTTTACTGGAGGTTTCACCGTGGCTCACACCACTCTAGCACCAACCCATCCACCGTCCGAATGCACCCGTCCCATCAGCCCGCAACTTGGCTCCGTTAAGGCGGGAGCTGTTACGGATCCGCGAAGAATTCAACGAACCAAGAACAAAGCTGCGTCGCAAGATCAACTAGACAAGAACTTGGAATTTGCGCGGCAACTTCAGATTGAACCTCTCTCCCCTCAGTTAGCTGAGTCACTGGTATCCCTGTCAAATGAATTCGCCTTTTCGATAGCCAACGGTGAACTTCAGTTAATCAATCGGTCGTGGTACGTCACGCACACGGGGCTAGTTCGTCTCGCCCGCCGCAAGAAATGCAGCGGCATCCACGTCGAGGCCGTACCCGTCCTCTCTGACTCGACAGCGAGCCGGTTCGTGATGAAGGCGACGGTGTTCCCCAGCAAGACTTCTGTCGGTTTCGTCGGTTACGGCGATGCTGATCCTTCCAACGTCTCGGCGCTGGTCCGCGGTGCTGAAATGCGCGTTGCCGAAACCCGTGCCGTCAATCGCGCCCTCCGTAAGGCCTATGGCATCGGCATCTGCTCCGTCGAGGAGATCGGCTCGTCTCCGATTTCCGTCGAGAAGCTCCCTCCGCAGAGCGCGCACGTCAATGGAAACCGCAGCAATGGGAACGGCACCGGCCCAAGAGTGCGGGACCGCCTCTGCCAGCTCATCCGCCAGCACAAGCTCGATCCCGAACTCGTCAAGGCCTACGCCGTCGACTTCTGCGGTACCAAGACTCTGAGAGAGGCCACCCGCGAACAGGTCGAGAATTTCGTCCAGTCGCTGGCCGACTGGGCAGAAAAGGACCGGAATGCTCTTCTCTGCCAGCTCAACAGCTACGCACAGCTTAATAAGGAGGTGGTTGCGTGAGACGCCAAATTCCCGGCCTTGGCGATACAACCCAGGATTCACGTTCCGCGATCCCCGATGGAATCTTTCTCGTCCGTGTCGATGGTGTCCAATTCCGCTGGCACGCGCAGAAACCCTTCTACCTTCTTCGCCTCTCCATCCTCGAACCCAAAGAACTGGCCGGTCAATCGATCCTCGGCCGCCTCTACTCGACACAGAAAGCCATCTGGAAGTTGGGCTGGTTCTTGCGCGACTTTCTCTATGATCCGGAACTGCTTGCGCACGAGCAGATCGATGACAAGGCTCTTCCCGGCCTGCGCGGTGTCGTCAAGATCAGCCACACCGTCATCAACGGCATCTCGTTAACCAACCTCGACGGCTTCGCCCCGGCGAGCCAGTGGGAGGAGTTGTCTCTAGCGCCTTTGTCTAACGTGCCCCGTCCAGGTTCTCGCGAGGTGACACCATGAACTACTCCTACACCCAGGTCAGCCAGTATCTGACCTGCCCGCGCAAGTATCGCCATCATTACCTCGACGGCTGGCAGGAAAAAGACAGCCGCGCCGCTATGCTCTTCGGTCGAGCCTTTGAGCAAGCCGTCGCAGCGCTTTTTCGCCGGGAGGATTCGGCAGCCGTTCTGTTCGAGCAATGGGCTCCCTGCAAGCAGGTGAGCCTGAGTTATTCCGGCAACGATACATGGGATCGGATGTTGCAGCAGGGCGTGCAGATGCTCGAGCGCTTCGCTCAGGATGGCCGGGTTCGCGTTCCTCGCCCGCACTCCCATCAACAGGTCCAGTTCACTCGAACGCTGAACTCCGGTAATCAGTTCGTTGCCTACATCGATGCCTTGGGTGAACTGGACGGGACGCCCTGTGTGCTCGAGTGGAAGACTTCCTCGGCCCGATATCCCGACGAACCCGCGGGCCTGTCCGCGCTTGACCCGCAACTGGTGTGCTACTCGTGGATGACCGGCATCGAGGAGGTCGCCCAAATCGTTTTCGTTCGCAAACGACTCGTCGAAGTTCAATACCTGCGCGCTACGATCACCGAAGAACAGCGCCAGGAGTTCGCCACCCTGGTCGACGACACCGTACGGCGGATCGAGTCCGGCCTGTTTCTACCGCACAGCGGCATCCGATTCCCACAGAACCCTTGCACAACGTGTCCCTTTGTCGGTCTCTGCCTTGACCAGCGCGATTTGATCGAAGCCAGCTTGATTCGCACTTCGGGAGTTGATCGTGGTTTGTTTGACGAGCTTCTTTACTAGGTTTGCACCGATGCCGCCGACGCTCAATCACAAGCGTGCTCAGTTCGTGCTGACCAAGATCGACGAGATCCTGGCCTGGGAGAAGCGGAACGAAGCCGAGCGCGACACGCGCTTTGTCGATCTGGGCCGGTACCTGTGCGAAGTGCGGGCGGGACAGTACTGGCGGCTTGAAAATCTCGCCTCGTTCGATGATTTTCTGGCGCGCCGCTTTCCGGAATCGCGACGTAAGGCCTACTACATAATGTCCATCCACGAGCACCTACCGCCGCAGGCGCGGCGGGAGTTGAAGCAGGTGGGGTGGACGAAGGGGTTGGAGTTGGCGAAAGTGGCACGGCGGGACGGGCAGCACTTCGAAAGTGCAACCTGGTTGCACAAAGCCCGCATGATGTCGAAGGAGCAGTTCAAGCATGAAGTGGAAAAGGAACTGACTGGCAAAGACGAAGAGCCTTCGGAGCTCATCTATTTCAAGATCTACAGGACCCAGATTCCTGTGATCGAAAAGGCGATCGAGACGGCGGCACGGATGCTGGGCACGGACAAGTCGCGCGGCTACTGCCTGGAGATGATTTGCGCCGACTTCCTGGCTGGCGCGAACCTGGATGGAGACAATCCCGAAATCCTGCTCAGTTCCCTTTCCCGCTACTACCGGTTCCTGCCCAGCGCACTAAAAAAAGACTTCCTGTCCGAAATCGCACAAAAAGCCCATGACGAGGACCCGTACCAAGGCGCCCAGAGTGGCACTCGATCCTGAAGCATACAGGCGACTCCATCGCCAAGTTCTGAAACGCGACAACTGGAGATGCCAGGTATGCGGATCGATGCAGAATCTAGAGGTGCACCATCTCCAGTTTCGCAGTCGGGCGGGCGACGACACCGAACAAAATCTGCTGACCTTGTGCTCCGGGTGTCATGGTCGATTGCATGGTCACTAGACCACGATCTAAGGTCGGGCTTTTCCGCAACAGGCGCCGACAGTCAGCCGACGCAATATAAAAGGGCGCCCCTTTTGGAGTAGGGTTGGGGAGTTTGCGTCAATCCCCGTAGAAAGGAACACCCGCATGGATAACAAAAGTATATCGGTATGGATGTGCACAAGGGGGTTAGCATGGCTCAGTAATAAGGCGTCCCGCACTCATCCTCTCAAGTCGCGCCAGCTCCCAATTACAAAGATGGGAGTGCGCCTAACTACTACAGTAGCGCCTTGAATACTGCGTCGGCTGCGTCTTTGTAGAACTCAATGCTAATGCGAGTCCACAAATCGTCTGGCAGATCGTTCAGCTGCCTCTGAACCGAAACCGGCATCAGCAGTGTTTGAGCCTACTTATCCACTGCTAATTCGGGTCTCTTTGAAGTCAAAGGTTTTCTCCCTGTTGCCCACTGATTTTTGCAGCCGTCCAGTCGTCGGCGGCGGTTCCGACCAGATTCGTTGTTCGATGGAGGTTAATCCGATAACAGCATCGTCTCCATCACTCAATGACGACCAGTGAGCCGCAGTCGGTAACTGCGGGCGCGCCCCCGGTCTCCTTTGCCCGTGATGCCTCGACATCGGAGCGGAAGCGCGAGTCGCTTTCGATCACCACTGCCATGCGCTCGCCGGGTTTTGGCGGCCGAGCGATCTTCTCCGGATAGGTGGAGCGTTCCCACCCAAATATTTGGCTCGAAGCGGCGAGCCCTTCCCTGCTCTCAAAGATCAGCGGATAGACGAAGGAAAAACTCGTCCAGACGGCAGTAATACGATTTTCGCTGAGATGCCTTTCGACGCATTCGATGTCCTGCCCGGGGAAGCGGGTCATGACAATCCGGCGTTCGTTCCGGAATAACGATAACGTTTCGATCTCGTTCGTCCCACCAGTCTCGATGAGGGCGGCGACGCCAGCCGCCACAATCGCGGCCAGAAGCGCAATGCCTGCAAGCCGCCGCGGCGCCACGGGACTGACGCACCGTTCCACCAGCCGCGCCATCAGGACGGAAAGGAAGAAACAGCCTCCCAGAAAATAACTTGGCACCCGGATGGAATTGCTCGAAGCGAGCGAGGAAGGATCTTGCGACACCAGATATGGGATAAAACAGGCCGCGGTGAGCACGAGCATGAGAAAATCCCGATTCTCATCGTCCTCCGCCGACGGTTCGCGCAGCGCCCTGACGATCTTTGTCGGCGTCTTGAGAAAAGGCCAGAGTGCGGCGGCGACGGCCAGCAGCGCAACCAGATAGAGAACCACACCGAACGCCGGTGTCTCCGGGTAATACCAAAGCACAGTATCGCGACCAAAGAATTTGGGCATCTCGCGGAAAAAAATCTCGACCCACGTGGCGGGATGAAGCAGATTGGCCAACGCGCCGCCCCCGGTTTTGGAAAAGAAAGCAGCTCGCCAGTTGATGTAGTCGTGTGCCAGGTTGAAAATGATGGCGGGCATGTAGCCGACAAGGAATCCGCCCGCTCCAGCCAACGCATTGCGCGGTGACAACTTTCCGCGAAGGGCCAGCAGCAACCAGAGGACGGCGATAAACGGCAGCCCCAGCTCCAAATTAAGCACGCTCAATCCCGAGAGCAGCCCGAAGAAAAATATCTTTCTTGCCAGCCTCGCCAGATGACCATCAGCCGCGTGACTGTCAGAGGAACGACCATCAATGGAAAGGAAAAGAGCGGTCAAGACGGGGAACGACAAGAAATAGAAGGAATAGCCGCGCACCTCAAAGTGCCATTTGAGCATGGAGGGCGATAAAGCAAACACCAGCGCGGCCAAGGTCGCCGTGCGCCGTCCATACAGCCGGTTTGCCATCCAGTAAAAACAGACGAGACAAATCAGCGACAAAATCACGAGGCAGGCTTTCAGCGGCGCGACGCCGACGCCAAAAAGTGCAAAGCTGATCGAGGCCAGATACGCTTCCCCTACCGCTCCGGCATTGTAGGCCTGGCCGAGCATGTAGAGCACAAAATGTTGCCGTCCTTCCAGAATGTGCTTTCCCATAAGCCCGATAATGGCCTCATCGGCGTTCACATGGGCTTGCGAATAAAAGAGGATGGAGAAACGGCTCACCGCCGCGAAGATCAGTATCAGCAGGAATAAACCGTGGTTGCGCAGAGTGACAATGAATCCACTACGGGCATGCGGAGCATACGAAGACGAATCGTGCGGAGATTGACCCGGACTTGATTCCGCCGGACTGGGCTCCGCGAGAACGTTTCGCGGTGGACCCGTTTTCGTGCGCTTATCTCGCTGTTTTTGCGGCACCTATTGTCACCTATCGGGAAGAGTCGTCCTTTTCGAGTTCTTTCAGCTTCGCTTGTGTGGCGGCTACATCGCGGGCATATTTGCGATCACCTGCGGACAGTTCTCGGAATAGTGTCAGAGCCTCTTCATAGTCGGCGCGAGATTCTTCGATTCGATTTTGGTTTCGATTCAACAAACCGAGCAAGGTAAGAGTCTCCGCCACATCTGGCAGGTACTTGTCCGGGTCCTGCTGCGCCAGTTTGCGGTAATCCTTCAACGCCTCCTCGTGATACTCGCGGGCCTCGGCAGGCCGGTTCTGCAGCCGATCGATGGATCCCAGATTGTTCAGAGTACTGGCCATGGCACTCGCCATGTGCGGCAGATGGGCCGAGGGATTCTGCTGCACGACCTGACGGTAGTCACTGAGAGCGGACTCAAATTGCTGACGGGCTTCGTCCGTCCGGCTCTGCCCTGCGCCAAAGCTATCGAGATCACGCTGCGTTAATTCCGCTTTCGGATTCATGAGCAGCCATCCCATGACGGTATGTGGAACGGGATTTTCAGCGACCGCCAGCGAGTGCGACCACAAGTGGTACTCGCTGTCCCAATAACTCATCTGGAGGATACTGACGCAACCCAGCGCGACCAGCACACACACCGCAGAAATGACGCGCCCGGCAGGAGGGACTTTTTTCGCGTCCGCCAAATCAGCCAGACCGAAGGCGATCATCACAAAGATTCCGATCAGCGGGATGTAAGCGAAGCGATCGGCCATGTCGATATCTCCCGCAAGAGGAGCTAATCCTATGACCGGAATCAACGTACCCAAAAACCAGAACCAGCCAACTGGCAGATAGCGCTTTCTGGGAGAGTATCTTGAAAAGATAACTACGAAGGCAGTCACACATATTAAGACCAGCGCGGACAGGGTCCATTGCCACGTTGGGAGCGCGATTACACGATGGGGATATAGCGCAAGCTTCGCCGGCCAGAGCATCTTCCAGAGATACAGCCCATAAGACGCGATCGCATTCTCGATTCGTAGCGGAATCGGGTAATGCTGCAGCAGGACGGCCCCTGTCGCGGTACTTTGCGCTTTTTCTGTGATCCATGCACTCGCGGGACACAACAACAGCAGCGGGATTTTCTCGATCACGAGTCTGGTCAACCTTACCCGCGATACGCCGTTTGAGGCCGAGGCCAAGCCCGAACTCCCGCTCTCTTCCTTGTCCAATGCCATTCTTTCGAGCGGCCAGTAATCAAGCAGCAGCAGGACAAACGGCAACGTGATCACCATCGACTTCGCCATCAGGCCCGCGGCGAACAGCGCAAACACCGGCAGATATCGCCGCCAGCTTGGCTTCCGCGTGTACCACACATACGCAACAATGGCTGAAAGGAAGAAAAATGTACTCAATACATTTTTCCGTTCCGCCACCCACGCTACCGATTCCACGTTGATGGGATGCACGGAGAACAGCGCCGCCACCAGCAAGCTAGGTCCGGCGCGCTTGGTGCTCCACACCAGGAACACAAACACCAGCACCGCATTCAGAGCATGTATCAACACGCTGTCAAAATGATGGCCCGCCGGGTTTAAGGCAAATAGTTGGTAATCGAAAGCATGGGAAAGCCAGGTCAATGGATGCCAGTGGGTGACTTCGGTGGAGGTGAACGCCCACTGGATCGTGCTCCAGGACAAGCCCCCATGCACGTGCTGATTCGAAGTGACGTAGTCGCTGTCATCCATCAGTAAGAAAGGGTGCCTGATTACGGGGCTGTAGAGCGCAATCGTGGTGGCTGCGAGGAGAAAGCAAATGATGGTATTCAGCTTCTTGCTGGTCGGCAATCGCCCTGTACTCGCCGTCGCGGATGGGTTCAGCTGGCTGCGGGCGTGGGCACGTGGGCTGGAAGGGGTCTTGGTACGGCTCATCTCGGTCTCATGCGATTGTACACAGCCGTACACAGACGGCGAGATCGGCTCGAAACAAGCGCAGGTTCGGCGGAGAGAACTGCCTCTACCTTATTGCGACATTTATTGCGATATTTATTGCGAACGACCTTTCTTGCCCAGCTTATGCAGGCTCGCTTCCACTCTGGCGACATCGCCGGCAAACCTCGGGTCACCTTCGTAAAGCGTCTGGAAGATCGCCAAGGCCTCCTGGTAGTGGGCACGGGCGTCTTCCATCCGGCCCCGATTCTTGTCGAGCGAACCTATCTGCTCCAGAGTGCCTGCCACATAAGGCATGTACCTGCGCTGGTCTAACTGCGCTAACTGCCGATAAGCCGCTAATATTTCCTCGTAACATTGGCGAGTCTCATTCTTCCGGTTCTCGAGACGATCAAGCTGAGCTACGTTATTCAGAGTCGTGATCATGTTCGGCAAGTAGACGCCTGGATTCTGCTGCGCGAGCTGACGGTAAATTCCCAGAGCCCCGGTGAAGTTTTGGCGAGCTTTGCCCATCTGCTTTTGGGAGGCGTCAAGATTTCCCAGATTGCCGAGCACCATGGCCATTTCCGGCATCGGTTTGCCGGGATTTTTTTGTGCGAGCTGCGACTGGATATTCAAAGCCTGCTCATAATGCTGGCGAGCTTCATCCAATCGGTTCTGGAGTCGATCGACGTGTCCCAGATCGTTCAAGGTGCTGGCCATCTCAGGCAGATAGGTGGCCGGATCCTGCTGCGTTAGCTTCGACTGAATCTTCAAGACTTCTTCGTAGTGCTGGCGTGCTTCATCGAGGCGGTTCTGGCGCGAGTCCAGATTTCCCAGGTTGCTCAGAGTTGTCGCCAGGGCGGGCATATATGTGCCTGGCTTCGCCGTCTTCCGCTGCGCCAGTTGCAGGTAAGCGCTTAACGCCTCCTGATAGTGCCGGCGTTGTGCGTCCAATCGGTTCTGAACTCCGTCGACAACCCCTAACTCGTTTTGGACCGAAGCGAACAAATAGAGATAAGTGTCCGGATCGTGCGGTATCAGTTCGCGATAAATCTTTTGCGCCTCGTCGTAATTCTGGCGCGCTTCGTCCAGACGGTTCAGGTGCCGATCCACACCGCCCAGATTCATGAGCGCCAGAGCCACGTCCACGCGGTAGACGTTCGGATTCCGCCGTGCCAGTTCCCGGAGAAGCTTCAGCGCCTCCTGATGGTGCCAACGCGCTTCGCTAAAGCGCTTCTGCTCGGTATTCAGGGTTTCCAGGTCATGCGGCGTCATCGCCTCCTCTGGGTGCACCAGCGCACCCGCCGCGAGTCCCTGCGCCACCTGATTCCGTTCGGTCACGGCCAGCGTATGCGTCCACAGATCGTACTCGCTCTGCCAGTAAGTCATCTGGCGATGGGTGACGAGGGCAAGGGCAATCAACACGCACAACGCAGGGACGATGAGCCAGACAGAGCGGAAGCCGTTCGCGCGCGCCCAATCATCCAGGCCCCAGGCAATCATCACGAAGATTCCGATAAGCGGAATGTAGGCATAGCGATCGGCCATTGCCTGACTTCCCACCTGCACCAGGCCGATGACTGGAATCAAAGTACCGAGGAACCAGAACCAGCCAAACGGCAGGTAGCGTTTTCGGCGATAGACAACTACGAGCGCGGTAATGACGATCAGAACCAGCGCGGATAAGAGCCATTGCCATGCCGGGAGCGCAAAACCTGGATAGGGATAAAGCGCGGCCAGCCGGGCGGGCCACAACATTTTCCAGAGATACATCCCGTAGGATACGATGGCATTTCCAAGTCGCAGCGCGAGCGGGAACTCCTGCAAGCCGCCCACCGCTTCCCGCTGTGCTCGCACCGTGATCCACGCACTGGCCGCCGAAAGCACCAGCAGCGGGACCTTCTCCAGCAGCAAACTTGTGATTGGCAGACGCCGGACGCCGTCTGTGGCTGATGGGGCAAGCTCTGGTTCTTCCGATAACTTTGGTGGCAGCGCCATTCGGTCGAGAGGCCAATAATCCAGCAGCAGCAAGACGAATGGCAGCGTGATCACCATCGGCTTGGCCATCAAGCCCAAGGCAAACAGTGCCGCGACCAGAATGTATCGCCGCCAATCCGGTTTCCGCGCGTACCAGACATAGGCAGCCATCGCCAGGAAAAAGAACAGCGTACACAACACGTTCTTTCGCTCCGCGACCCAGGCCACCGACTCCACGTTCAACGGATGCACGGCAAACAACGCGGCCACAAACAGGCTTGGCCCCACGCGCTTTGTGACCCACACCAAAAGCAAAAACAAAACTACGGCATTCAGCGCGTGCATCAGCACGCTATCCAAATGATGGCCGGCGGGGTGCAACGCGAATAGCTGGTAATCGAGCGCGTGTGAGAGCCACGTCAGCGGGTGCCAGTTCGCCGCGGTAAACGTGGTGAATGCCCACTTGACGGTGCTCCACGACAAGCCCTGCCGGATGTGCGGATTCGCCGTAACATACTCGTGATCGTCGAACACCACGAACGAATACCGAAGCACGGGGCTGTAGAGCGCAACGGTCGCCCCGGCCAGTAACACGCAGAGAGCGGCGTAAAGGCTCTTGCCTGTGAGCAGTGGCCATGTTCCCGCAGTTCCTGCGTTCCGAGCCTTGCGGCTTTGCTTTCGCGCTTTGGAACCAGTCTTCTCGTGGCTATCGGCGCGGCTCATTTCGCATGCCTCACTTGAGAGCCGCCGGGCGTTCCTCTTTTGATCCCGCTTGTGTCCAACTCACGCAGGCTCGCTTCCACTTTAGTCATTTCCGCGGCGTACTTGCTGTCGACTTGGGATAGTTTTTGTAAAACGCTTAAGGCTTCCTGGTAATCGGCGCGCGCTTCGTCGATCCGGTTCTGCTGCCGATCCAGATTTCCGAGGTTGTTCAGGGTCATGGGTATATACGGCAAATATAGCGCGGGATTCGGCTCCGCGAGTTGCCGTTGAATTCTTAAGGCCTCTTCGAAATGTTGACGAGCTTCATCGGCATGGTTCTGGGTTGCATCCACCAGGCCGACCTCATTCAGTGTCATCGCGAAGTCGGGCAGGTAGATGGCCGGATTCCTCTCAGCCAGCTGCCGCTTCATCTTCAGCTCGTCATCGTAGTGCTGAACTGCTTCGTCCATACGGTTCCGGAGCCGGTCTACGTTGCCCAACCTGTCCAGAGTCAGTGTTACACGCGGCAGGTATATATCGGGCTTCTGCGACGCGAGCTGCCGGTAAAAATTCAGGGCTTCCTCATAGTTCTGGTGTGCCTCGTCCAAACGGTTCTGGATTCGATCGAGGAAACCGAGATCGCTCAGTTCCATGGCCATGTCGTACTGCGGTTCAGCCTCCGGGTGCTCCCGTAATAATTTCTGGTTCAGGGCGAGAGCCTCCTCCCAGTGATGGCGGGCCTCGTCTATGCGTTTTTGCTCGGTATCCAACCCGTCGAGACTACTCGCCGTGGCCGCCATGCCGGGATCGATAAGAGCGGCTCCCACCGTGTCGAGCGCATAGGAATTTCGTTGTGTAACGGCGAGCGTGTGCGCCCACACCGTATATTCGTTTTTCCAGTAGCTCAACTGATGCGATGTGACGAATGAGAGCGCCGCCAACGTGCACAATGCCGGCGCAATTCGCCAAGGCGCGGAAATGTCCTTTGCCCTTGCCCAGTCGTCCAAGCCCCACGCAACCATTATAAAAATTCCGATCAGCGGCACATAGGCATAGCGATCGGCCATGGCCTGCGGCCCCACTTGCACCAGGCCAATGACGGGAATCGCCGTGCCCAGAAACCAGAACCATCCAACCGGCAAGTAGCCCTTGCCGCGAAACCTAATAACGAGAACTGTCACACTGGTTAAGGCCAGCGTTGCTAGCGTCCATTGCCAAACCGGAATGCTGCTGCCGGGGTGGGGATAGAGCAACGCCAGCCGCGCCGGCCAGATCATTTTCCATAGATACAACCAGTAGGCCACAACGGCATTCTCGAGTCGAACCGCGAGCGAGAACTGATGCAAGCCGCGAACCGCGTGTCCCCGCGCCTGCGCTTTTACGGCGATTACAGCACTCAAAACCGAAAGAAAGAGCAGGGGCACTTTTTCCAGCACTAAGCTCGAGAGTGACGCTGACAACGAGCCAGACTTGCGCGCTGCGGTCGAGGGCAGTGCAGGCTCGTTTCCTGAAGTCTCGTTTGTAGCACCCATCGTTTCGTCACGCCTCACTCTTTCGAGCGGCCAATAATCCAGCAGTAAAAGAACGAATGGCAATGTGATGGCCATGGATTTGGCCATGAGTGCTGCGGCAAACATCGCTGCTACCTGAAGATATCGCCGCCAGTCCGGCTTCCGGACATACCTCATATAAGCGCCAATCGACAGCAGGGAAAACAGCAGGCTCAGCAGGCTCTTCCGCTCCGTTATCCATGCCACCGACTCCACATTCAGCGGATGGAGGGCGAACAGCGCTGCCACGAATAAACTCGGGCCGACGCGCTTCGTAGCCCAAGCCAGCAGCAGGAACAAAACCACCGCATTCAGTGCGTGAATGAGCACGCTGACCAGGTGATGGTCGCCCGGGTTCGATCCGAAGAGCTGGTAGTCGATGCCATGCGAAATCCAGGTCAACGGCTGCCAATTCCAAGCGTCGGTGGAGGTGAAGGCCCACTTGATCGTGCTCCAGCTGAGGCCATTCTGAATGTGGGGATTCCCTGTGACGAGATTCTCGGCATCCCAGTGAATGAACAAGGAATCATTGAGCGGACTGTAGAGCGCAATTGTCGCCCCCGCCAATAGAACGCCCCATAGTACCAACGGAATAATGTGCAGAACCTTGCCGTTGCGAAACGCGCGCGGCCTTGGAGGTGCTTTTTGGGACTGCCTCGTGTTGACTTCGGCGCGCTCTCTTGTCAGGGTCTTGCTGCGGCTCATTTTCTCTGCTTACTGCTCTGCAAATTAATTGTCTGCTAACTGGCTATTTAATTCCTGCGGCTTATCGAACTCCTGAAGGCTTTTCCAGCTCTTGCAGGCTCGCTTCGACGCCGGCAATCTCGCCACGATATCTTCCGTCGTGTTGCGATAGCCTTCGCAGCAGGCTTAAGGCTTCCTGGTAGTGAACGCGGGCCTCGTCGGTCCGCTTCTCCAGACGATCCACTCTCGCCAGGTTGGTCAGCGCCATGGCCACGTCGGGAAGGTAGACAGCGGGGTTCTGCTCCGCAAGTTGCCGTTCAATCGTCAAGCCCTCCTCATAATGAGCGCGAGCGTCATCCATGCGGTTCTCGGTGGCATCGAGGATTCCAAACTCGTTCAGCGTCATTGCCAGGTTGGGCAAGTATACGGCGGGACTCTGCTCCACCAATTGCCGTTCAATATTCAAGGCCTCTTCGTAATCCCGCCGGGATTCATCCATACGATTTTGCGTGGACTCCAACAGCCCAAATTCATTCAGCGTCATGGCAATGTTGGGGAGGTACTTGGAGGGATTTTTCTCCGCCAACTGCCGTTGAATCGTCAGGGCCTCCTCGTAGCGCTGACGGGCTTCGTCGCTCCGGTTCTGCAGCCGATCCAGGCCCCCCAGATTGCTTAGAGTCGACGCCAAGTCCGCCAGATACCTCTCAGGATTCTGCTGCGCCAACCGGCGGTAGATTTGTAGAGCGGCCTCACCGTGCCGCCGGCCTTCGTCAATACGGTTCTGCAGCCGATCCACATTCCCCAGGTTGTTCAAGGTTCGAGCCATGTCTGACAGAGCCCTGGGGTCCTGTTCCATCTCTGGCCGATGCAATTCCAAAGCGCGCTCGAAGTGGCGGCGCGCTTCGTCCAGCCGCTCCTGTCCAGAACCAAAGTTGCGCAGGTCATCCCGCGTCATTTGCGAGTCCGGTTCCATCAGTGCGACGCCTAGGGCGTTATGCGCCAGCGGACTTTCCGCCACCGTCAGCGTGTGCGACCACAAATCATAATCGCTCTCCCAATAGCCGATCTGCTCCGAGGTCAGCCAGCAGAGCGCTGCGATCACACACGCTGCGGGGATGACCCGCAAAACCATCGCGACATTTTTCGCCTCCGCGTAATCGTCCAGGCCCCACGCCATCATGATGAAGATTCCGATCAACGTGATGTAGGCATAACGATCGGCCATGCTGGCATCGCCTACCTGCACCAGTCCAATCACTGGAACCAATGTACCCAGGAACCAGAACCATCCCACTGGCAGGTAGCGTTCTTGGCGAAAGGCAACAACGAATGTAGTGACGCCGATCAAGACCAGCGCGGAGAGTATCCATTGCCATGCTGGGAGACCAACTTCAGAATAGGGATAGAACGCAAGGTGTGCCGGCCAGAGCATTTTCCAGAGATACAACCCATAGGCGACGACGGCATTCTCCAGCCGTATGGAGAACGGGAACTCCTGAAAGGTATGCCGGGCGCCGAGTTGCGCCTTCATCGTGATCCATGCACTCGCGGCGGAAAGTATGAGCAGCGGGACTTTCTCGAGCACCAACTTCAAGAACGTGTGGAGTCGAGACTCGTCTACACCATACCCTGGCATGTCCAGCCTTTCAAGCGGCCAGTAATCCAGCAGCAGTAAAAGAAATGGCAGCGTCACGACCATCGGTTTGGCCGCCAGTCCCGCGGCGAACAGGGCCATCACCAGCAGATATCGCTGCCAGCCGGGCTTTCGTGCATACCGCATGTAAGCGGCGATGGTCAGCAGAAAGAAGAGCGTGCTCAGCACGTTCTTCCGCTCCGACACCCATGCCACCGACTCCACGTTGAGCGGATGCACAGCGAACAGAGCCGCTACGAGCATGCTCGGCCCAATGCGTTTTGTGACCCACGCCAACAGCAAAAACAGCACTACCGCATTCAGAGCGTGCAGCAGCACGGCATCGAAATGGTGGCCAGCCGGGTTCAGGCCAAAGAGCTGGTAATCGAGCGCGTGCGAAAGCCACGTCAGCGGATGCCAGTTCGCAGCCGTGAGCGACGTGAAAGACCACTTGACAGTCGCCCAGCTCAGGCCGTCATGGATGTGTGGATTTGCGGTGACGTACTCGCGATCATCCACCGCCACAAACGAGTGGCCAATCACCGGGCTGTAGAGCGCAATCGTCACCACCGCCAGCAGCGCGCTGAAAACGGCATACAGCTTCCATCCAGTCAGCCACGCCCATGGGTTCGGCTTCTGGCGGGATTGCGCGCGTGCTTTTTCCCGGATTTCGGCCCGGTTCTGGGCGCGGTTTTTGGCACGGCTCATTTCGTTTGCCTTACTGCTGATTTGCCTTACTTCCGGATTGCCTTACTTCCGGCTTCCATTACTGGTCGTCTGCTTTTTCTTCTTCTGTCTGGGTAAGTTGCTTTATTGGGCGGCTGCGCTCATGCTCGCTTACTGCGAGTGTGTCGTCCTCTCTAGTTCTCGCAGGCTCGCTTCCACTCCCGCCACGTCGCCGGCATATTTGCTGTCTCCCTCCTGCAACTTCCGGAACAGCGTCAACGCCTCCCGGTAGTATGCCTGCGATTCTTCCACCCGGTTCTGCTGCCGGTCCAGATTTCCCAGGTTCTGCAACCCCCACCCCACATACGGCAGATATTTGCCCGCATCTTGCTGAGCCAGCTGCCGGTAAGCCTTCAACGCTTCTTCATAACACCGGCGGGCCTCGTCCATCCGGTTCTGCTGTCGATCCAGATTCCCCAGATTATTTAACGCCGTCACCATCTCCGGCAGGTAACTGGCGGAATCCTCCTGCGCCAGTGGCCGGTAAATCTTCAATGACTCCTCGAAGTGCTCACGAGCCTCGTCGGGACGGTTCTGCCGCCAGTCCAAATTTCCCAGGTTCGCCATCGCCATAGCCATGCCCGGCCAAGACTGCCCCGGATTCTGCTGCTCTAATTGAGACTGAATTTTCAAGCCTTCCTCATAGTGTTGTCGGGCTTCGTCCATCCGGTTTTGGCTTAGGTCCAGATTCCCCAGGTTGTTCAAAGCCGTAAACATGTCGGGCAAGTACTTGCCGGGAGCCTGCTGCGCGAGTTCGCGGTAGATACTCAAGGCCTCTTCGTAGTGCTCGCGGGCTTCGTCGATCCGGTTTTGGTTTGCGTCCCACAAAGCAAAATCGTTCAGCGTCTTCGCGAAGAAGGGCAGGTCCGCGTCTACATTCTGCCGCGCCAGTTGATGGTAAGAACGCAGCGCTTCTTCATAATGCTGACGGGCCTCCGCGATTCGCACTTCGGGTGGATCGAAGTTCTCCAGGCTGTACTCGGTCATGGCGATCTCGGGCAAGTATGCCGCTGGATTTTGCTGGGCCAACTCCCGGCGAATGTTCAGGGCCTGTTCATAGTGCTGGCGGGCTTCCGCCATTCTCTTCTGTTCTGTGTCAAAGCCTGGAGTATCAAAGCCTTCCAGGTTCTGCCGCGTCATAGACGTTGAGGGATTCAGAAGTGCCGCGGCCAGGGCGTCATGAGCAAAGACATTTGTCTCGTCAATCGCTAGGGCGTGCGCCCACAGATCATACTCGCTGTCCCAATAGCCGATCTGGCGAAGAGTCGCGAAGCCCAGCGCCGTCAAGATACACAACGTTGGGATCACCCGCCAAAGAGTGGGGACTTTTCTTGCCTCCGCCAAATCGTCAGCGCCCCACGCAATCATCGCGAAGATTCCGATCAGCGGAATGTAGGCATAGCGATCAGCCATTGCCTGATTTCCCACCTGCACCAGTCCCGCAACCGGGATTAAAGTTCCCAGGAACCAGAACCATCCCACCGGCAGATAGCGTTTGCGGCGAAAGAGCACCACCAGCGCCGTGATCCCGGCTAAAACCAGCCCTGACAAAGCAAGCTGCCACGCCGGAAGCAATTTAGAAGGGTGAAGATAGAGCGCAGCAAGCTGAACGGGCCACACCGTCTTCCAGAGGTATAGTCCGTAAGAAACAATGGCATTCTCGATTCGAACTGGCAGCGGAAACTTGCTGGAAACCGGCATTGCCCCACGCTGCGCCTTGAGTGTGATCAGAGCACTGGCGGCGGAAAGCGCGAGCAGCGGAATTTTCTCCAGCAGCAGTCTGGTGAGCGATACCCGTGGGAGGCCGCTTCCGGTGGATGAATTGCTGGCGGACTCCTTCAGCGGCATTCTGTCAAGCGGCCAGTAATCCAGCAACAGCAACACAAACGGCAGCGTGATCGCCATTGGCTTCGCCATCAAGGCGGCCGCGACCAGCGCCGCGACCAACAAATATCGCCGCCAATCTGGCTTCCGCGCATACCACGCATAGGCGGCAATCGTCAAAAGAAAGAACAGAGTGCAGAGCACGTTCTTTCGCTCCGCTACCCAGGCCACCGACTCCACGTTCAGCGGATGGACAGCGAACAGCGCGGCCACACACACGCTCGGCCCTATGCGTCTTGTCATCCACAGCAACAACAGAAACAGGACCACCACATTCACGGCGTGGAGCAGAACACTATCCAGATGATGGCCCGCAGGGCTCAAGCCGAACAGTTGGTAGTCGAGAGCGTGCGACAGCCAGGTCAGGGGGTGCCAATTCGCTTTTTCGGTCGACGTGAATGCCCACCGTATCGTGCTCCACGACAAGCCTTCGCGGAGGTGGAGATTGGTGGTGATGTAGTCGCTATCGTCATACACAACGAACGAGTGCCCGAACACCGGACTGTAGAGAGCAACAGTAGCGCCGGCAAGCAGGACACAGAGCGCGGCGATCAGTTTTTTTCCGGTAAGAATAAGAAATGGCCCCGCTGGCGCAACCGCAGACGGCCCCGGCCCCTTGTTGCGGCTATGGACCGGTCTTCGGGAGAGCGTTCGGGACAGCGTCTTACTGCGGGTCATTCTCTATTTTCGTCTACCCGGCTGAGGACTGGGAGTAGGAGGAGGCGTATCCAGTGCCTGCAAGATCGACTTGACTCCAGTCACGTAGTTCGCATATTGCTTGTCGCCATGCGCCAGTTTCAGGTAAAGCGCCAGGGATTCCTCATAGTCGGCGCGGGCTTCCGCGATGCGGTTCTGGTTTCGATTCAAGTAACCCATGTAAGTGAGAGTCCCGGCCACATCACGCAGGTACTTGTCCGGGTCTTGCTGCGCGAGCTGACGGTAATCCTTCAATGCTTCCTCAAAACTATTGCGGGCATCGTCCATCCGGTTCTGGCGCATATCCAAAATTCCCAGGTTGTTTAGCGTTTTCGGTACATAAGGAAAATATGTGGCCGCGTTCTCCTGCTCTAACTGCCTGTAAGTCCGCAGTTCTTCCTCGTAGTGCGAGCGTTGGTCATCCCACCGGCCCTGCATTCCATCCAGGGTGCCGAATTCGTCCAGAAGTACCGCCAAGGCATATGAGTGCGTGTCCGGGTTCTGCTGGGGCAGACGATGGTAAATCTCCAGGGCCTCCTCATAGTCATTGCGAGCATCGTTATGTCGGTTCTGGTATCGATTTATGTTTCCCAGGTCCTTGAGCAACATCGCGACATACTCCTGGTACACGCCTGGACTCTGCACGGCCAGTTGACGATAGATTTTCAATGCCTCCTCATGGTTGCGCTTGGCTTCGTTCGTCCGCTTCGGGTCGGTATTGATACCAGGTACCGTCATCTCTTGCTTGGTCATCGCCACTTCAGGATGTATAAGCGCACCGGCCAGGGCACCATGCGCAATGGGATTCTGTTCCGTTACGGCCAGGGCGTGCGACCACAAGTGGTAGTCGCTGTCCCAGTAACCCATCTGATGATGCGTAACCAGGCCCAGAGCGGCCAACACTAAGAACGCCGGAATCGCCAGCCAAGCCGTGCGGTTTGTTTTGGCCTTCGCCCAGTCGTCGATGCCCCAGGCAATCATCACAAAAATGCCCATCAGCGGAATGTAGGCGTAGCGATCGGACATGGCGGCATTTCCCACCTGCACCAGGCCGAGAACAGGAAACAGAGTACCGAGAAACCACAGCCATCCCACCAGCAGATAGCGCCGGGAACGGAAAGCAACTACGAGCGCGGTGATGCCAAGCAGAACCAGCGCGGAGAAAAGCCATTGCCATGCGGGGATCGAAAGCGCAGGATGCGGATAAAGCACGGCAAGCCGCCCGGGCCACAACATTTTCCAGAGATACAGCCCATAGGACACGATCGCATTTTCGATTCGTAGTGAAAAAGGGGAATGCTGGAGGCTGCTGATCGCTTCCTTTTGTGCTCGCAGTGTAATCCAGGCACTGGCGGCCGAAAGCATAAGCAGCGGGATTTTCTCCAGCAGCAAACTCCTGAATGGCAGCCGCGCGACGCCGTCTGAGGTTGCGTCTGATGTTGCGCCTGACGCTGGGCGGTCAATCTGTCCTTCCTCCCGTGACATTTTTCCCAACGCCATTCTGTCCAGCGGCCAGTAATCCAGCAATAGCAAGACAAAAGGCAGCGTGATGACCATGGGCTTGGCCATCAAGCCCGCCGCAAACAGGCCCGCTACCAGCACGTATCGTCGCCAATCCGGTTTCCGTGCGTACCACCCGTAAGCGCCGATGGTCAGCAAAAAGAAGAGCGTGCACAGGACATTTTTTCGTTCCGCTATCCAGGCCACCGACTCCACGTTGAGCGGATGCACGGCGAACAACGCGGCCACAAACAGGCTCAGCCCCACGCGTTTTGTGACCCACATCAAAAGCAAAAACAAAACCACGGCATTCAGCGCGTGGATCAGCACGCTGTCCAAATGATGGCCGGCCGGGTCCAAGCCGAAGAGTTGATAATCCAGCGCGTGCGAGAGCCAGGTCAGCGGGTGCCAGTTCGCCGCGTCCGTTGCAGTAAAAGCCCATTTAAAGGTGCTCCACCCCAAGCCTTCGCGGACGTGGGCATTGCCCGTGACGTAATCATGATCGTCGTAGACCAGAAATGAATGCCCAACTACGGGGATGTAGAGCGCAACCGTTGCCGCTGCCAGTAACACGCAGAGAATGGCATTAAGATTCTTGCGCACAAAAAGCGGCCACGTTTTTGGGTGTGCTTCAGAGTTCGGCGCCGTGCGGCCTTCGGTCTGCGTTGGGGTCAGAGTCTTGGCCTGACTCATTTCCTCTACTTTATTCGTTCCCATCTAGCTCCAATAGGCTTTCTGCGGCCCTGGCCGCGTCGCCAACGTATCTGCCATCAGCTTAAGACATCCTCGGATGAGGCTCAATGTTTTTTGGTGATGGCGCGAGATTCTTTGGTGCGGTTCTACAGACTGATCCGCGCTCGCCCGTTCCCAGATTGCAGTTTATAAGAAGCGGATGGAAATTGTGCGCGGCTCTTTCGTCAGACGCACCGCTCAGGCCTTCGCGGGAAGGCGATGGTTGCCCCTAGGCACGGATATATAAAACGGATATATAAAGACGAAGCGCCTATTGTTCGACGCTCGCCGTAGAGACGGGGCTTGCCCCGTCTCTTTCCGATGAGCCAAGTCTCGCCCGCCCTCTGAACCTCAGCCCATCTCGTCTGCTATGTACAATCTTGTGTGACAACGAAAGAAATGAGCCGCGCCAAGACTGCTTCCAAAGCCCATGCCGATCGCAAGCGTCCGAACCAGCCACCGCCTGCCAGCACGCGGCGCTTCCCCACCGGCCAGAAACTGATTGCCAGTCTTAGTGTTCTTCTCGCGGCCGCAACCATCGCACTCTACAGCCCGGTGCTGGGGCACTCGTTCCTCGTCTACGACGATCAGGGTTACGTCACCGCGAATCCGCACCTCCGTCCCGGCTTGGCGTGGAGCACGCTCACGTGGGCCTTCACCACCAACCAGGAGGGTCATTGGCATCCACTCACTTGGCTGTCTCACGCCCTCGACTACCAACTCTTTGCCCTTAATCCGGTTGGCCATCATTTCGATAGCATCCTGATTCACGCCCTGAACGCGGTGGTTTTGTTTTTGCTGTTGACCTGGGCAACAAAGCGCGTGGGGCCGAGCCTGCTGGTGGCGGCTCTATTTGCCGTGCATCCGCTCAACGTCGAGTCGGTCGCGTGGGTCGCGGAGCGCAAGAACGTTCTCAGCACGCTCTTCTTTCTGTTGGCGATCGCCGCTTATGTGCGCTATGCGCGGGCGCCAGATTGGCGCAGGTATGTGTTAGTGGCGGCGCTGTTTGCGGCAGCGCTGATGGCCAAGCCCAGTGTCATCATTTTGCCTTTTGTATTGCTGCTGCTGGATTACTGGCCGCTAAATAGAATGCGATTCAGCGAATCGGAGAGCGCCCTGGACCTTGGCGTGACGGGGGTACCGTTCTCGAAGCTGCTTCTGGAGAAGGTTCCCTTGTTGCTTCTCTCAGCCGCCAGCGCACTGATCACGATGCAGGCGCAGCGCTCGCCCGTGGCGCTTGGCGGCCTGCATCAGCTTCCGCTTTCCATACGAATCGAGAATGCCGTGGTGTGTTACGGGCTGTATCTGTGGAAGACGATCTGGCCGGCGCGGCTCACTGCACTCTATCCTTATCCTGCCAACTCGTTTCCCGTGTGGCAGGTGATTTTGTCTGCGCTCCTTTTGGCAGGAGTCACTGTGCTTGTCTTAGTTTTTCGCCGCAAGCGCTATCTCCTGATTGGGTGGTTGTGGTTCCTTGGCACTTCAATTCCAATCATAGGATTGGTGCCGATCGTCGGGGCTGCGGTCATGGCAGACCGCTACGTGTATGTGCCACTGATCGGAATCTTCGTGATGATCGCCTGGAGCTTGGACGATTGGGCGCAAGCCAAAAAAATCCCCCCCGCTTGGTACGCTTGGCAAGCCATCCCCGTGTTGTGCGTGTTGTTGGTATTAAGCCTCGTTTCGCTTCGCCAGATGAGCTACTGGGATAGCGATTACGACCTGTGGTTGCACGCGGTGGAGGTGACCCCGCTGAATCCGGTCGCACAGAACGGCTTGGCGGATGCGCTTATGAACCCCGACCTGTTAATGACGAAGAAAAATCGGGAGAACTTTGATACACCCGACAAGCGGATGCAAGAAGCCCGCCTCCACTTCGAGCGAGCTTTGGACCTGCACCAGTCACTGATGCAGCAGGATCCAACCGCTTTGTCAGACATGGCCCAGAGCTTGAACAACCTGGGGAATCTGGATCGACTCCAGAATCGGATCGACGAAGGCCTCCAGCACCGTGAGGCCGCTCTAAAGATTTACCGCGAGCTGGCACGGCAGAATCCGAACAAGTACCTGGCCGACTTGGCCTCGACTCTCAGCAGCTTGGCCGACCTGGAAGCATTCCGGAACCGCATGGATCAAGCCCGGCAGCACTATGAGGAGGCTTTGAAGATTGAGCGGGGGCTGGCACTGCACAACCCAGCCTATATCCGCGACATCGTCATAACGCAGTACAACCTGGAGAATTTCGATCCACCGCAACAGCGAATGGCCGAGGCCCGCCAGGACTATGAGGAAGCCTTGAAGTCTTACCAACGACTGGCGCCGCAGAACCTGGGTTCATACCTCCCCGTCTTCGCGGCGACGCTGAATCAAATTGGGTTGTGGGACGCCTCCAAGAACCGGATGGACGAAGCCCGCGAACGCTATGAGGAAGCCTTGACGCTCGTCCGGCAACTGGCACAGCAGGATCCTAAGTATCTGCCGGACATGTTCACGGCATTGAACAACCTGGGGAATCTGGCCCTGGGCCAGAAGAGGATGGACGACGCTCGTCGGCTCTATGAGGAAGCTTTGAACATTCAATCTCAACTGGAACAGCAGAATCCAGAAAAGTCTCGGCCTGGCATGGCCATGGCGATGGCCAACCTGGGAAATCTCGACTGGCACCAGAATCGTCAGGACGAGGCCCGTCAGCACTTCGAGCAGGCCCTCAAGATCTACCGTCCGCTGGCGCAGCAGGATTCGGCCACCTACCTGCCGGAGATGATCACGACGTTAAACAATCTGGGAAATCTGGATCGACAGCAGAACCGGATCAACGAAGCCCGCGAGTGTTTTGAGCAAGCATTGGAGGCTTACCGTTGGCTCGCGCAGCAAGATCCGGGTAAATATCTGCCGTATGTGGCTTGGGGGTTGCAGAACCTGGGGAATCTGGATCGGGAGCAAAACCGGTCCGAAGAATCGCAGGCGCACTACCAGGAGGCCTTGTCGCTCTTCCGGCAGTTGGCCCAACGGGATGGCAAATATGTTGGCGACGTGGCGACAACCGAAGCGAGCCTCAAAGAACTGAGAAAAAAAACGCCGCCCCGATAGGCATTCTCAGGCCAAATCTCACTGCCCTCAGAACCCCGCCCTCCTCTGCTATGTACAATCTTGTGTGACGACGATGAGCCGCGCCAACACTGCAGCAAAATAGGCTCCCTTTTTGTTCCACAAGCCGCGGTAGACTAGAACGTTTTCTAGAGACCTCCGAAGAAAAGACATGCAGGCTCGTAAAGGGAAACCACCCCGCAAACAATCAGGAAAGCAAACCTTAGCCGAAAAGGCAACGGCCTCGCCTCAGCAGACCAGCGGTCCGACCGAGCAGGCAATCCCTCCAATCGACTCCGGCTACAGGCATTTTCTTCGTGGGCACAGTGGACATATCATCGCCGTGCTTTGCGTATTCGCAGGGTTGCGAATTCTGGTTTTTGCGGCGGCCTTTCCAATCTTCAACAGCCTGGATGAACACTTTCACTTCATGTCCATTCAGATGTATGCCCGTGGAGAGTGGCCGGGCAAGGATTTGCCGCGTTTCAGTCCCGAGGCAGCAGAACTCATCGCTTACTATGAGACGTTCGAATATACAAGGCCAAGAGCAGAAATCGAGAGCCTTTATTCGATTCCTTACTATCAACTTCCTCGCGCTGGAGGGTATCCGTACGTCGAGCAGGTCTACCAACATTGGGTGCAGGGCCAGAATTATGAGGCGCAGTCGGCGCCGCTCTACTACCTGATAGGCGCCGCGTGGTACCGAATTGGAGAGGCCCTCGGTGTGCATTCATGGGAACTGCCTTACTGGATCCGTCTTCTCAATCCCATGGCCTATATTCTGCTGATATGGGCTTCCTACCGATTCGTGCGCATGATTTATCCCCACGATATCTTTCTGTGGCTGGGCGTGCCCGCGCTCTTGGCGGTGTTTCCTCAGGATGTCTATTTCGGCACCCCTTTACGGCAATCGCCCTTCTGTTAATGGTGAAAACGCTTGAAGATAGAAAAGGTAGGCGTTGGTTGCTGGTCTCCACGTCCTTGATGGTGGGGCTTACATTCCTTGTGGACATTTCCAATTGCGTCCTCTACGGCGCGTTCGTCTTGACGTTGTGGGCGTGGACCAAACAATCCCTGGCGAATTCAACCAAAAAGATTTCGATGGTCTTGGGGGCCGTACTTGTATCGCTGTCAGCCCCTGTCATTTGGATGCTGCGCAATTACCTTGTGATTGACGACGTAACCGGTTCGCGCGCGAAGACAGCGCAGCTGACATGGACGGTGAAGCCACTGGGAGAAATCCTTCATCATCCGATATTCTCCCTGGGCGGGGTCTCGTATTTTCTGGGCAATTTGGTCCGCGCTTTCTGGCGCGGAGAGTACGAATGGCACGGATTCACCATGTCCTGGCCGCCGGCCGACTGGCTCTACCTGCTTTCGACGCTCGTCGCCGTCACGGCTTTTGCCGTTCATGTTTTTAGCAATTGGAAGAAGTCGCCTCTTAATCAGCGAGTGGTGGAATGCCAGTCGCTCCTTCTGGTTTTTGGCTCGGTTTTGTTCATGGCGGCGATTTCGCTGCCCTACGACTTTCAGAACTGTCCAAACCCGTCCCGGGAACACCCGTTCTTTGTCTCAGGACGCATCATCTCAGGGGCCCTGCTTCCTTTTGCTCTCATCTATACCGCGGGGATCGAATCTCTTCTGCGGCCGATTCGAAAGTGGATACCGCCAGCCGCTGTTCTTGGCTGTTTGCTTGTTTTCGTCACTATCGTCGAGTTCCAAGTTCGGCGGGTCGCGTTTTCGAGTCCGCATAATTTCTTTGCTCTCAGGAAGTGGCAGCAAGGCCACGAACTTCCAGACGGCTACCTTATCAGTCAGACCACCCCGCTTAGCCTCGATGAAACCAGCCGGCGCGATCAGGAAGGCGTAAACGATTTCCGAGAGCTTGCACAGCAGAACCCACACCTTTATGCGCCCTACCTGGCGACAGCCTTGGACAATCTAGCGTCAGCAGATTGTCTGCAGAACCGGTGGGAAGAAGCACTCGGAAACTATCACGATTCCTTGAAGATTTATCGGCGGCTGGCGGAGGAGGATCCGGCAAAATACCTGCCCGAGGTGGTAATGGTCCTGAACGACCTAGGGCGGGTGGAAGGACTCCGGATGCGGCTGGACGACGCTCGACAGCACTTTGAGGAAGCGTTGAAGATTGCCGAGCAACTGGCCCAGCAGAGTCCGGAAGCGTACTTGCCGGACTTGGCAGGGGCACTGAGCAACTTGGGTCTCCTCAATCGAATCGAGAAGCGAACAGACGAGTCACGTGGTTACTACGCTCACGCCCTTAACATTTACCGAAGCCTGGCGCAACGCGACCCCGCGAGATATGCAAGCGACGTAGGGAGAATCGAGGCTGCCTTGGCGGAACTGACCAGGAAAGCGCCGCCCCGATAGGCATTCTCAGGCCAAATCTCGCCCGCACTCGGAACCCCGGCCGGTCTCGTCTGCTATGTACAATCTTGTGTGACAAAATGACCCGCGCTAAGAACATTGGTGAGGCAGCATCCCAAGTCCGCAAGCAGCCACACTCCAGCACGGGGCCGGCAACAGAGTCTTTGCCTGGCAAGAATCCGAATGTCGCGGGCTCCGCGTCCCAGGATGGCACCCACCCTGATGTGGTTTCCAGAGTCGCGTCTTCGTTCAACCCCTGGCGGCGGATCCCGGACTTCGGCGTGCTTGGCCTGTGGATCGCTGTTGTCGCTTTCACCATTCGTCACCACGAACCCTTCGCGGACGAGGCGCAAGCCTGGCTACTGAGCCGCGATCTCGGCTACCGCTACCTTGTGTTCCATCAAATCGCTTATGAGGGGCATCCTCCGCTGTGGTTCACAATCCTCTGGATTGCGAACCACGCGTTCCATCTGCCCTACCAATCCTTGAATTGGATTGGCGGCGTGTGCGCGTTTGTCGGATGCTGGTTCTTCGTCAGGTACAGTCCCTTTCCGTTTTGGATTCGGGCCTTGTTCCCTTTTAGTTACTTCATGGCTTATCAGTATGCGGTCATAGCCCGTCCCTATGTGCTGCTTCCGCTGTTTGCGTTCGCTGCAGCTTATTCCTTCGACGATGTCGAAGGAAAGCCATGGAGGTTCCTGGCAGCGACATCGGCGTCGGCATTGCTGTGCGCATCAGGCGCAATGATAGCGATCGGCCTGGTGACCGCCCGGGCTTGGTACATCTTACGGTCGTGGAAAGACATCCCTCCGCAAAGCAAAAGGAAATTGATTTGTGCGCTCGCTGTTTTCGTGCTGGTGCTGATGTTCCTTGCGCGGGTCAATTGGCCCCCTGCGGACAGAAGTTTCGGCCGACTTGACCGCTCGATCAAAGAAGGGAACTTCGGTTTTTCCGCCCTGCCGCAAACCGTTTCGAGCGCACTGTTGGGCTCTTTCTATCCGTCGGTGGCGTTGCTTCTCGTCATCGGAGCGTGGTGCGCGTGCCGGCGCCGGCTCCTGCCTTTCTTGGTTAATATCCCTTGACTACAAGGAGAAGAAAAAGTAGAATTGGCGTATTATGAACCGCCGCCAAACGATTCCCGCCGAACTTCGCTATACCTTTCAACAACATGACCACGATTTTCCGACCGACGACGCCTGTCTAGAGGCCATCAAAGAGCAACGCTTCCCCGGCGGCGTCACCGCCTGTCACAAATGCGACCAAAGGCTCAAGAAACACTACCGCGTCAAGGGGCGCACGGCCTACGCCTGTGAGACGTGCGGGAATCACATCTACCCGCTGGCCGGAACGATCTTCGAGAAGTCGAGCACGCCGCTCCGTATCTGGTTTCACGCCATGTACCTGATCGGGAGTACCCGCTGTGGCATATCAGCGAAGCAGGTTCAGCGCGAAACTGGTGTGACCTACAAAACCGCGTGGCGGATGTTTAAACAGATTCGCAAATTGATGTCGGAAGAAATCCAGCTTGGCGGCCCCGGTTCGGGCGGGGTTGAGGTTGACGAGATGTATCAGGGCGGTCGGCGCAAGAACAAAACGGGCGAACCGATGCGCGGCGGCGACAAGGCTCACTTGAGCATCGTGGCCGGGATCGTGGAGCGCAAACGAGGCCGGATCGTGGCGCGGGTCAACCCCATGACGAAGCTATCCACAAGGGCGATGATTAAAGAATACGTCCTGCCTGAGACGATCATTTTCACCGACGATGCGGGCGCATTCACCGGCCTCAATACACTCGAAGAACACTACCGGCACCAGCGCGTGAATCACTCGCAAAAAGTCTACGTTGCGGGTGAGGTGCACACGAACACGATTGACGGATTTTGGAGCTTAATGAAGCGCGGGATCGGCGGGGTCTACCACTCGGTCAGCGCGAAGTATTTACAGAGCTACCTGGACGAGTATTCTTTCCGCTATAACCGGCGCGATTCGGGGAACTTGATTTTCGGCGCGATTTTAGAACGGGCTTGTGAGATGACGTCTCGCAAGCCCGCTGTAACAGTGTAGAAAAATCGGATTTGGTAAACGGTGCTGCCTCACTACTGGTGGGTTTCGGAGCCACTGACTCGCAGTGTCGCGCACCTGTCTCCAAAACGCAAGGGCAAATTGCGAACGGCGGAGGTGTGTGCGATGCGGGTCGAGAGAATTGCGGCGTGGTCCAATGTCATGGCGCTTATACCTGCTGGCTACTGCGCCTACGGCACTTGGGTGTTACTACATCCATCGCGGCCTGTTCCGTATTCCGCCGGGGCCTCAGATATGAGCCTCCGCGCTGTCTTAGTCTCGCTCTTTGCGGCGGTCGCACTGGTAATAGCCGCATCCGTCTTAAATTTTGTGTCCGCTGGTCGAAAGCGGAAGAATGACCTTCCAGAGGGTGAATCTCAACCTGCCAATAAACCACACCGCATTCTTGAGCAGTCGCAAGTTCTCGGTATGCTCCCCATATACCGCCAAGACTTGAGGGTTGAGTTATTGGATTTCCATAAGGGAACCACTCTCGACTTCACAAAAACAACACTCTTCGCAAAGTTTTCAATTACCTGTGACGACGACACAGGAATTACGGAGATGAGCATTGTGTGTCAGCATGGGGAATCTATTTACCGCGGCAAACCTCTAGGCGGGCTTTCAGGCTGGATAATAAAAACACCATTTCACAACCCGCAATATCCCTACAAAAGCTTCGAGGAGCAGCCGCTCGACACGCTGTCGTTATGGAGAGAACTGCAAACGTCTGGTCTCAAGTCCGGCCTGATGAAGACAGGTTGGATTGGATTCGTAATTCCAAAGAGGCCGGTTTCGGGGAATCAAATCACAAGTTTCGGGGTGGATATATCGAGACCACAATACAAGCAACCATACCGTTTCAGGTTTAGAGAACTCACGGAGCAGGAGGACGTGAACATTTTCGACCGGGCATTTAGGGAAGACTGAGACCGAATCGCTGAGTCCCTGTTTACTATCCTTGTTCCTATGGGATACTAGCCGCCTTTCTTGCTACCCTTGCTCTTCGTCCTTGCTTTCTATGTCATTGTGTACGTGTACTCCTGGCAAGTCGGAGCACTCCCATTAGCGGCGATGGCAGGCCTTTGGATCGCATGGCGGGCACCCACAACTTCCCCAACCAAACAGGCGCCGTATCTTCACTGGCTCTTACTCCTCGGTCTTGCCTGCTTCTTCGCCGTCAATACTTTATGGACTGCCCGGACGGTGGAGATGGATTACTTTCAACCTTATTCCGGAAGCAAGGATGCGGCCGAGTTCTTGCGCTCGGTGGGGGCAAATGCCGACTCGACGTGTGGCTACGACTTTTTGAACGTCGCAGTGCAGGCCTATTTTCCCCGAGGCGTATTTATGAATTGGCCGCCGGGCGAATCCTTCTGGCGCTGGGAGCGGGCGAACCACACCAACTCCAATTGCCGGCCGGGAGCGCGCTGGGTAGTTCTTCCTCGTTTCAGCAAGAAGGCAGCGAGCGCGGAGGTCTTTGACCACACAGACCGCTCCCTGCGGTCGCGTGGTTACGTTCCTGTCCGCGTTTCAAAAGGAACGCTGTTTTTCGAAGGCCAGGAGAAGGACCCGGCCGATTTCGTCGTCTACGAACTAAAACCGTTAAACGAGTTGCGAGAGCTTGCAGAGCAGAACCCAGGCCAATACGCGCCCGCCTTGGCAACGGCCTTGGATAATCAGGCCTCGGTAGATCGTCAGCAAAACCGATTGGCAGAAGCCTGCCAGCACTACGAGGAAGCACTGAAGATTCAGCGGCAGCTAGCGGCCCAGAATCCCACCCTCTACCTGCCGGACATGGCGCTAACGCTCGGCAACCTCGGGCCCATCGAAGTTACGCAAAATCGCATCGATGATGCGCGGCAACATCTGGAAGAAGCTCTAAAGATCTACCAGCAACTGGTCCAACAGAAGCCAGCGGCTTACCTTCCAAACCTGGCAATGGCGCTGACCCACGTGGGGGAATTAGATAGACAGCAGAACCGGCTGGACGAAGCCCGTCTGCTTTTTCAGGCTGCTCTACGAACGTACCGGCAGGCGGCGGATCAGAATTCATCCGTACTAGCAGATATGGTGACGCCATTGAATGACCTCGGGGATCTATATCTGCACCAGAACCGGATCGGCGACGCCATCCAGTGTTATGAGGAACAGCTCAGGGTTTACCGCGCACTGGCGCGACAAGAGCCGGATAAATACCTGCCGGATGTGGCCCGGACTTTGAGCTATTTGGAGTTCTTGAATCGTGCGTTGCAGCGCGCTGAGAGTCCCGCGCATACTTCCCCGAAACACTGACCATTTATCGAACGCTGGCGCAACGCGACCCCGCGAGATATGCAAGCGACGTAGGAAGAATCGAGGCTGCCTTGGCGGAACTGACCAGGAAAGCGCCGCCCCGATAGGCATTCTCAGGCCAAATCTCGCCCGCACTCGGAACCCCTGCCGGTCTCGTCTGCTATGTACAATCTTGTGTGACAAAATGACCCGCGCACAAACTCTCGCGAAAGCACGTGCCCAGAGCCGCAAAGGGCCGCAAACAAAATCGCCCCGCGAAACAGGGGCACTCCCCACCGGCAAAAACCTGAATATCGTTCTCTGCGTTCTTCTCGCGGCCGTGACCATTGCGATCTATAGCCCGGTCTTCGGGTATGGGTTTGTCATCTTAGACGATCAGGAATACGTTACCGGAAATCCGCACGTTCAAAATGGACTGGCGTGGAGCACGATCAAGTGGGCGTTCACGTCAACGGAGACGGCGGCGTATTGGCATCCGCTGACATGGCTGTCGCATGCACTCGACTATCAACTCTTTGGCTTGGACGCGGCGGGCCATCATTTCCACAATGTGCTGATCCACGCGCTTAATGCAGTGCTGTTGTTTCTGCTGCTGCAGTGGATGACCAGGCGAGTGGGGCCGAGCCTGCTGGTCGCGGCGCTTTTTGCCGTGCATCCGCTCAACGTGGAGTCAGTGGCATGGGTGGCAGAGCGGAAAAACGTCCTCTGCACGCTGTTCTTTTTATTGGCGATCGCAGCTTATGTGAGGTATGTCCGAAGGCCAGATTGGCGTCGCTACCTGCTGGTGGCGGCGCTGTTCGCCGCCGGGTTAATGGCCAAGCCGATGGTCATCACGCTGCCCTTCGTCCTGTTGCTGCTGGATTATTGGCCGTTGGAAAGAATATCGCTGGATGGAACCGAGAGCGGCCCGGACACCTCAAACGAACTGACGGTGTTTCTGAAGCTGCTGCTGGAGAAAGTGCCGCTGCTCCTCCTCTCAGCCGGGAGTGCGGCGATCACCCTAATCGCGCAGCGGCCTGCCGAGCGTACGTTAGAAACGTCTCCACTTGGCATGCGAGTCGAAAATGCTGTGGTGTCCTATGGGCTTTACCTCTGGAAAATGGTTTGGCCCGCGCGACTGGCTGGGTTCTATCCCCACTCCGCAAATGGTCTGCCCATGTGGCAAGTGATCTTGTCCACGCTAACCTTACTCGTGATAACCGGGTTAGTGCTGGTTTTCCGCAGCAAGCGTTACCTGCCCGTGGGATGGTTCTGGTTCTTGGGCACATTGATTCCGGTCATTGGTCTGGTGCAGGCGGGCGCACAAGCCATGGCCGACCGCTTCGCCTACATCCCCTTGATCGGAATCTTCGTCGCAATCGCCTGGGCCCTTGACGACTGGGCAAATGCGAAAAGAGTCAGCACCGCTTGGCGGCTAATCCCGGCGTTGTGCGTGTTGTTGGTTTTAGGCATCATCACGGCCCGGCAGTTGAGTTATTGGGAAAGCCAGTACGCCCTGTGGTCGCGTTCGCTGGCGGTCGAGGAGAATCCCATTGCACATAATGCACTTGCTTATGCGCTCTTAGTTCCTGGCTCTCAAATGTCCCAACATGACTTGGAGAACCTTGATACAGAGCAGAAGCGGACGGATGAAGCTCGCCGCCATCTTGATCGGGTTTTGGAACAATGCCACCAACAGGTGCAATGGGGCCCGGATGTATGTCTGCTGGAGATGGCCACGGCGCTTAGCAACCTGGAAACGATGGATCGGAACCAGAACCGGCCTGAGGAGACGCTGCGCCAGGACTATGAGGAGGCTTTGAAGATCGACCGGCAACTGGGGCAGCGCCACCCCAGAGGCGGGTACCGGACCTTTCTGGCTGCGACATTGTTCAACCTGGCCGGTCTGGATCTACGCCAGAATAGGATGGACGAAGGCCGCCAGCACTATGAGGAAGCCGTGGAGATCGACCGGCAGATGCTGCAGCAGAATCTGGGGCCCTCGCTGCCAGATATGGCTACGGCGCTGGTAAACCTGGGGGTCTTGAACCAGCACCAGAATCGGACGGACGAAGGCCGTCAGGACTATGAGGAGGCCTTGAAGCTTTACCGTCAACTGGAGCAGCAGAATCCGGGCGCATACCTGCAGCCTTTGGCGGCAACGCTGAACAATCTGGGGAATCTAGAGGGACGACAGAACCGTATCGAAGACTCCCGCGTCCACTACACCGAGGCCATGACCATCTACCAAACGCTCGCCCAGGGCGATGCGAGATATGCCGCCGATGCGGCCAGAACCGCGGCGAGCCTGGAAGCACTGGGGAAAAAGGCACCCGCCCGATAGCAAAACCAAAATACTGTGGTCCCGAGAGAAGGCTTGTGATGAGCGGCTCTTCTGGCGAAGCGACCGGACGCGCTTAGTTATCTATCGGCCACAGCCTCTCTGTACGCGTCGTACATGGCTTGTGCCTTTTGTTGGTCGCCTTGCGCGGCATAGATCTTTACCGCAAAGGTGTATTCCACCGACCTTTCGTATTTGTCGCGAGGCTGCTGGGACAGGGGTCCCAGAACGAGCGTGTAGCCAACCAATAGAGCAGCACCATAGTAGACGGTTTTCCGCAGCTCACGACCGCGAATTGAAGTAGCAAGAATCGCCAGGAAGTAAGCAGCCCACGGTATGAAAAATAACATCAACGCCTGCCGATACCGTGAAACCGGAACTCCGACAAGTACACTGGCAAGGATTACAGGAAAAACAATCCAAAGCCAAGCGTGAGTACGCTCCCATCTCTTTACGCTCAGGAAAAGGCCAGCCAGAGCCGGCACTAGGATCATCCAGTAGCGCAAACCCAGCCGCACCACGGGAGAAATCCGGGCCACAAAATAGAAACTAATATTGTCGGGCATTTCGTAAGGGTCGCACAAAGAGCCCATTTTCCGGACTTCCAGCCATGCCCAGCCCCAAATACCATCCGGATGAGAGGCTATCGTTTCCCGAATGACCGCGAGCGGTTTCCCGCTGGTTTCACGAAAAATCTCTTCTGTTTCTTCTGGTATTCGAAAGGCGTGTGGATCCGAACTGCGGGCGTTGCCCGTAATGAAAGTTTCCGCGAAGCGGTTTGAACTGGATAGCAGTGGTGCTTGAACACGGTAATTCCGAATGAGCAGTGGTGATATGACTAACAGAGTGGCAATCACGACACGGGAAACGACGCCCCAGTGGCGGCGCTTCCATCCAAACACCACAAGTGCTGACCACACCAAAGGAATTAACAACATGTAAGTTTCTCGCGCCAGAAAACCGAGGCCCAACAGAATGCCGACCAACCAACTAAGTCGTCGGGAACGTCCGGAGGGCCATTCCGAAGAAGTCAATTCCGAGAGTGCCCACAACAATGCCGCCGTAATGAACCAACCAAGCCCGCCCCGCAGGAAAGGCCAGGAATAGACATAAAAAGGGGCATAGAGAGTAGCCAACCAAAAAGCAGTCCAGCCAGCGGCGCGTCCAGAGATACGGGCTGTTAAGAGTCCAAGGAAGACGCAGGTTCCGATGCTCATTAACGCTTGCATGATGCGCATCCAGAAAAGTCTCGGTAGGAATACGCTCAAGACGTACGCATAGAGGGGTGATTGTTGAAACACGTGTTCACCACCCCACCATTGCACCCATTGTGCATGCGGGGCAAGTTCCTCCATCCACGAGAAGTACGGATGGAAAGGAAATGGATCGAGCCAACCCTGTGTCCGAATGCTCGCTGCCCACTGCAAGTTGGCGTGTATGTCGGAATCGGTAAAAGCAGCGTCAAGAAATGGAAGAACAGAACGCTGGCAGCAGATAAGATGTACCGCAAAAAGAAGTCCGATGATTAATCCTGCACCGACAAAATACCAAGAGGATGGGGTCGGCTTTTTCTGTGGGGCAGAGCGGATAGTCTTACGACTCTTGCGTCCTCGCGATTTGATCATTGTTGTTCGTTTCTAACCCCTTACTACTTCAGCCGGAATTTCCTTTTTGACTTCAGGAACGCCAGCGATGATACACCCGTCTCACCATGAGGGCCGTCCCCCATTGTGCAAATCCAAACTTTGACCACTACCGATTCATCTATCCACGCCTCTTCTGTGCCGATGATATGCTCCCAATAGAAACGACCCGCTACGAACGGGTCGAGTCTTGGAATCTTGGAACCGGGGCGAACACAAAAATCATGGATGTGTTGCAACTTTCAGGGCTGCTGGGCTGGTGGTGTGAAAGAATCGCGCCATGATAAGCCGGCCCGCGATCTTCAAATGGCGGCAGACCGAACCCGGCCTCATACTCTGTGCGGTCCGGTGGTATCCTCGCTATTCTCTGTCGCTGCGCGATGTTGAGGAACTGCTGGAGGAGCGCGGTCTCGATGTCGATCACACAACGGTCTGGCGCTGGGTGCAGTGTTACGGCCCTGAGTTGGAGCAGCGATTGCGAAGCTATCTCAAGCCGACCAACAAGTCTTGGCGAGTGGACGAAACCTACGTTCGCGTGCAGGGTCGCTGGTGCTATTTGTATCGGGCCATCGATTCCAAGGGAGCCACCATCGATTTCTTGCTGTCAGCGTTCCGTGACGCCGATGCTGCCAAGCGGCTGTTTCGCAAGGCGCTCGGCGATTCGGTCCCATCCCCAACCTCGAGTGATCAACACGGATCTGGCGCCGATCTACAGCTCTGCGATTCCCGACAGTAAGAAGGATGGAACGCTGCGCAAGCGCTGTCGGCACCGACCCGTGCAGTACTTGAACAACATTCTGGAACAGGATCATCGAGCCATCAAACGTCGAGTGAAGGCCAAGCAGGGCTTCCGAGAATTTCAGGCGGCCCGGCGAACGATTCAAGGCTACGAAGCGCTTCACATGATCCGGAAGGGGCAGGTTCGATGGGTGGCCGGAGACAACCTTCTTCGCCAGATTCAGTTCATCGACCGCCTTTTCCATTTGGCAACCTGAGAACACACCTCCGACAGAAGCTCGGCGGCAAGCTTGTCTGTACTTGAAAGTTGCAACACTACCTTACTGGGAGTTGTCGTAGAGATTCAGATGGTTGCCTTCCAGGAAATCCAGCTTTTCCTGCAAGTGGGTAGCTTTCGAGAGGGGATAGATCGGGTAATGGGTGAGTGCATTGCATGCATAGATATTGTGTCGAGCCAAGTAGCACGCCCGCCAGATTTTTTTGTGGCTATTTTTGTACTCGATGATTCGAGCGTCAAAGCTATTCAGAGGACGCGCGCCGAGCATGGCATAGACTAGCAAAGACAGAACGAGGAAAACGCGTAAGTTTCGACCCTGATTTGACAAAGCATAAAGGTACAGACCGAAAAGGCCGAGGACCACGTACGGCGTGTATCGCGAATTGCTTGCGGCAGGTAATCCCAGGCACAGCCGTCCATAGGCCGTATTCAGGCAAAAGATCGCGCAGTAGGCCAGTAGTGCGCCGATGGCAGCATCGCGGGGCCAGGTATCTGCCTCCCGGGCCAACAATCTCTTGCTCGTTATTAATAGGGCCACCACCAGCGACAACAATGCAATCAAGCCGATCAGAGTTACAAAAGTTAGGCCCAAGAGGCTGATCTTGAGACCAGCTACGCTAGCGAACATGATGGCTGCAAACCAAGGATACATAACTGGATTTTCGGGTACGGGTGAGAAACAATCCACGGCCGGATCAAACCTATAGTGGACAAAGAAAGACACGAGCGAGGCTATCGAGATCGTCAGTGCCACAGCAATACCCCACCGATACTTGGATGCCATATGACGGGCGTTTGCATAGTAATCGATAGCCAGCAGTGCCGGGGTTACAACGCCGATAAATATCCCGAAACCAGTGTAGATCGACAGGAAATTCGCTAGCAAAACGCAAATGTATCTCCAGTGAAACGGTCGGATTAACCAGCAGAGGCAATAAAGAACTATCATGAACAATGGCAAGGGACCATGCGCCGGATTGGGTATCAACACCAGAGTTTCATACTGCAGGGGAGTAAGGAATAGGAGGGGGATTATAACGTCACTGTGAGCGATTTTGCCGTAGAGACGTATCTTGAGAAGCAGCGCCAGCACCGCCGCACTGAAGATGATCGCTCCGATGCCGAAAGCTTCAGAACGCCCATTCCAGTGAAACCAAGGCTCGATTAGCTTCTGCAGCAGGGCGCCAAGGCCCTGCCTGTGTGGCCCGTGCTGCCAGGCGAACATCTCCCAAAGAGAGTGATGCTGGAACAGCGTGGCCTCGTCGAAGTCCCATTGGTCCCAATACAGTATATTAACGGCATACTGCGAAATGAGAGCGAACAACCGCGCCCCAAGAAGGAGATACGTACCTAAGACCAGGAAATGGGGCAAATACAACACGACACCGTGATGACCCTCCTGGCGCGCGACCTTCCGAATCTTGATCCGGTCACTTTTCCGGCCTTTTCCCATTGGTATGACATCTCCGGCTTAAATGCCCACACATCATAGTCCGACCGTAGGATCGGGGTAGCGTTGTGAAAATGCCCTTGGCTCAGCCTGCTACTTTAGGAGAGGCAGTTTTGACCAGACCGATCCTTTGTACCACGCAAAGTGAGAGTCTACATCACAGCTCTAGACTGCGAAACTGCACCGGCGCCTGGGCGAAAGGCCGCCTCCGGCGCAGGCGGCCTGTAGCCCAGCGCCGAGTGTGGTCGTTCCGGCGCTGGTTTTCGCCCAGACGCAGAGATTTAGAAGTGTGCCGTAGGCTTTCTTGCCAGCGAGCAAGACTTCTGCGACATGGCGCCAATCCATGCAGAGGGAGTGAACCGAGCCATCTCGGCTGTGACGTTCAAGGAGCAAAAGTGCACGACACAAGAAATCGGAAAACTCCGCCTCACTCATTTCACCTGAGGCCATAGAAAATTCGCGATGATGAATGGAGCCCTTGCCGCAGACGTTTCCCTCAATTGGCACGTTGTAGGGAGGGTCCGCGAAGACAACGTCTGCCTTCCGGCCATCCATGAGTGACGCGTAGGTCGATTCAACGAGAGCGTCGCCACATAGCAAACGATGATTACCCAACAGCCACAGGTCTCCCGGTCTCGTCACTGCAGGAGCGCTCTGGAGCAAGAGAAAATGGGCGCGAGAACGTAGGAGACCTAAGTATGTGCTCCCGGGGGGCTAGGCAGTTTTGTTCTTCTTGGCCTTGGCCCAGCGTGCGCGGGCGGCCCGGCGCATCTTTTCCTTCCGTTCCTCTGCCGTCATATGCATGGCAGCGATTTTGCCGCCTTTCCTACCTTCGCGAACGAAGAATTCGCGAGCTTTCTTGCTCAGTGCCATTGAGGGCACCTTACCAAATTCTTAGGGGGCATGCAAGAATCATCTTGACAATGCACAGGGGGTATGCATAGAATCGCAATCGACGGGCAGGCCGAGTGGTTGCACACCCGGCAGGCCCTAACCAGAGCAAAACCTAATCGGAGGTTTCACCGTGGCTCACACCACTCTAGCACCACCTCACCCACCGTTTGAGTGCTCCCAGACAGTCGGCCAGCAATTTGACTCCGTTAAGGCCGGAGCTGCTACGGATCCTCGAAAAATTCAACGAACCAAGAACAAAGCGGCCTCACAAAATCAGTTAGACAAAAATTTGCAATTCGCTCGGCAACTTCTGGGTGGCCCCGTGCCCCCTCAGTTAGATGAGTCACTGGCATCGCTGTCAAACGACTTCGCTTTTTCTATAGGCAAGGGTGAGATCCAGTTAATCAATCGCTCATGGTACGTCACGCACACAGGCCTTGTTCGCCTCGCCCGTCGCAAGAAATGCAGCGGCATCCACGTCGAGGCCGTACCAGCCCTTTCTGACTCGGCAGTGAGCCGGTTCGTGATGAAGGCGACGGTTTTTCCCTGCAAGACTTCTGTTGGCTTCGTTGGCTACGGCGATGCCGATCCTTCCAACGTGTCCCCCCTGGTCCGCGGCGCCGAGATGCGCGTCGCCGAAACCCGTGCCGTCAACCGCGCTCTCCGCAAGGCCTATGGCATTGGCATCTGCTCGGTCGAGGAGATCGGCTCGACTCCGATTTCCGTTGAGAAGTTTCCCCCGCAGAGCGCGCGTGTCAATGGAAACGGCAGCAATGGAAACGGCACCGGCCCGAAAGTTCGCGACCACCTCTGCCAGATCATTCGCCAACACAAGCTCGATCCTGAACTCGTCAAGGCCTATGCCATCGAGTTCTGCGGCACCAAGACCCTCCGCGATGCCACCCGCGAGCAAGTCGAGAACTTTGTCCAATCGCTGGCTGATTGGGCAGAAAGAGACCGCAACGCTCTCCTCTGCCAGCTCAACAGCTACGCCCACCCCAATAAAGAGGTGGTCCCATGAAACGCCAAACGCCTGGCCTTGCCGACGCAACCCATGATTCACGTCCCGGGATTCCCGACGGAATCCTTCTCGTCCGGGTCGATGGTGCCCAGTTCCGCTGGCACGCTCAGAAGCCCTTCTACCTTCTTCGCCTCTTCATCCTCGAACCCAAAGAGCTAGCTGGTCAATCGATCCTCGGCCGCCTCTATTCGACACAGAAAGCCATGTGGAAGTTGGGCTGGTTCTTGCGCGACTTTCTCTATGATCCGGAACTGCTTGCCCATGAGCAGATCGATGACAAGGCTCTGCTCGGCCTGCGCGGTGTCGTCAAGATCAGCCACACCGTCATCAACGGCATCTCGTTGACCAACCTCGACGGCTTCGCCCCGGCGAGCCAGTGGGAGGAGTTGTCTCTAGCGCCTTTGTCTAACGTGCCCCGTCCAGGTTCTCGCGAGGTGACACCATGAACTACTCCTACACCCAGGTCAGCCAGTATCTGACCTGCCCGCGCAAGTATCGCCATCATTACCTCGACGGCTGGCAGGAAAAAGACAGCCGCGCCGCTATGCTCTTCGGTCGAGCCTTTGAGCAAGCCGTCGCAGCGCTTTTTCGCCGGGAGGATTCGGCAGCCGTTCTGTTCGAGCAATGGGCTCCCTGCAAGCAGGTGAGCCTGAGTTATTCCGGCAACGACACCTGGGATCGAATGTTGCATCAGGGCGCGCAGTTGCTCGAGCGCTTTGTTCAGGACGGTAGGGTCCACGTGCCTCGCCCGCACTCCCATCAACAGGTCCAGTTCACTCGAACGCTGAACTCCGGTAATCAGTTCGTTGCCTACATCGATGCCTTGGGTGAACTGGACGGGACGCCCTGTGTGCTCGAGTGGAAGACTTCCTCGGCCCGATATCCCGACGAACCCGCGGGCCTGTCCGCGCTTGACCCGCAACTGGTGTGCTACTCGTGGATGACCGGCATCGAGGAGGTCGCCCAAATCGTTTTCGTTCGCAAACGACTCGTCGAAGTTCAATACCTGCGCGCTACGATCACCGAAGAACAGCGCCAGGAGTTCGCCACCCTGGTCGACGACACCGTACGGCGGATCGAGTCCGGCCTGTTTCTGCCGCACAGCGGCATCCGATTCCCACAGAACCCTTGCACAACGTGTCCCTTTGTCGGTCTCTGCCTTGACCAGCGCGATTTGATCGAAGCCAGCTTGATTCGCACTTCGGGAGTTGATCGTGGTTTGTTTGACGAGCTTCTTTACTAGGTTTCCACCGATGCCGCCGACGCTCAATCGCAAGCGTGCTCAGTTCGTGCTGACCAAGATCGACGAGATCCTGGCCTGGGAGAAGCGGAACGAAGCAGAGCGCGACACGCGCTTTGTCGATCTGGGCCGGTACCTGTGCGAAGTGCGGGCGGGACAGTACTGGCGGCTCGAAAATCTCGCCTCGTTCGATGATTTTCTGGCGCGCCGCTTTCCGGAATCGCGACGTAAGGCCTACTACATAATGTCCATCCACGAGCACCTACCGCCGCAGGCGCGGCGGGAGTTGAAGCAGGTGGGGTGGACGAAGGGGTTGGAGTTGGCGAAAGTGGCACGGCGGGACGGGCAGCACTTCGAAAGTGCAACCTGGTTGCACAAAGCCCGCATGATGTCGAAGGAGCAGTTCAAGCATGAAGTGGAAAAGGAACTGACTGGCAAAGACGAAGAGCCTTCGGAGCTCATCTATTTCAAGGTCTACAGGACCCAGATTTCTGTGATCGAACAGGCGATCGAGACGGCGGCACGGATGCTGGGCACGGACAAGTCGCGCGGCTACTGCCTGGAAATGATCTGCGCCGACTTCTTGGCCGGAGCGAACCTGGACGGCGGGAATCCGGAAATGTTGCTCAGTTCCCTCTCGCGGTACTACAAGTTTCTTCCCAGAACGCAGAAAGAGGAATTCCTGTCCGGAATCGGACGGCCGGACGGCTAACCTCATGACGAAGGTCCCCACGAAGTCACTGCGGGTCAGACTTGAGCTGGAAGCCTACAGACGGCTCCATCGTCAAGTTCTGAAACGTGACAACTGGCGTTGCCAACTCTGTGGATCAATGCGGAACCTCGAGGTGCACCACCAACAGTTCCGCAGTCAGGCAGGCGACGACACGGAACGGAATCTGCTGACACTGTGCTCTGGGTGTCATGGTCGATTGCATGGTCGCAAGACCATCGTCTAAAGCCAGGCCTTTTTGTAAAGGCAAATCTGGCCGGCTTTGCACATCAAAGCCTTCTTGCACAAAAACTTAGATTCCTGCACAAAAACCTAAATTTAGAGTAGGAACTGTCTTCCGTTCGTTGTATGACCTCCAGGTTCTAAATCCAAGCCAGCGACGGACCTCACTATATCTGCCATCATCGCACTACTGGCGAATGGCCTCTCTGTATGCGTCCTGCATGGCTTGTGCCTTTTGTTGGTCGCCAGGCCACCGACCTCAGTGGCAATGGATGCTACGTCGAAACGATGCTCCCCATGCGGGTCGGCACGGTGCTCCGCATCGATTTCCACCTTGATTCCGATCGCCTTTCGACTTCCGCCGTCATCCGCACGTTGCGATCCTGGCGTCGGCAGCGGCATCGAATTCACGGGGCTGACACCGGTGTCCCTCGTGGCTCCAAACGATAAAAGTCATATGTTTCCCGGGGAACCTTTCCAAAGGCAAAAGGAAGTGGACCCCAGAATGAGGAATAAAACCCCGCGTCCAGCGCCGAACTCATGGTGGTGGCGAATTGGCCTCCAACCAGTTCCAGGCGTTTCTGGCCTACCGCGTCAAACTGAGGAGGAAGCGAAACATAATCTATGTTGTTAGCAGGGAAAATCACTAAGTCGCCCTGTCGAAAATTACTGTTCAGTTCGTCTGCCGGCGTGAATCCCCTGCCTTGCATGTAATACTGGAAACCCCAATGCCCCGCGAAGTATACGGTGCCTTGCTCCGCCCGCGTATCTTGATAAATTGACGTGGCAGCCTCACGGCCTGAGTTCGCCCATGCAGCGTCTCCCCACGTGATTGAAAACGATAGCACCGCCGCGACCGCCATGGCTGCAACGACCGCCCTCGTTTCCTTCCGCGGCGGGAAGAAATCCGGCAGCCGTTCCAGCCGCCGGAATACGAGAATACCCGCGGCCGGAATCAACGGCAGCACTGATCGTGCATTTACCGTCCAGTTCAGGAATCCCGCGAACATCCACGTCCCGACCACCCACAATGCCAGCAACCAGGATCCAGCATCCTTTTTATGCGCCCAGATCTCCGTCACCGCCAGCGCCACTATAGAAATTCCAGCCAGAATGCAAAGCGTCAACTGAAATGCTATTAGGATCCAGTGTTCCAGAATGTACTCAGCGGCAGGACGTCCTCCCACATGGCTGCCATAGTCCACCCAGTTGAAAATCAGCGCCGGCGCCGCAATCGCGGCGAACACAGACGCGATTAAAATCTGTCTTCGCCGCCACAGCAAAGGCATCATCGTGAGCGCCGTGAGAGCGCATCCGCCCGCGAAACTAAGGCTGGTCAGCGCATGCGAAAGAGTCGAGCTCTGCTGTTTATCGCGCATGGAGCCTGCAAAGCCAGCCGCACCCATGATTAAGCCGTGTCCATACAATCCCTTCGTCCAAATCTCATAACCGGCCAGAACCGCAATCGGAACGACAAAATAAGCGGCCCACCATCCGATCCTCCGCAGCCGCAAACCGGAATAAAGCAGCAATAGCGGGACCAACGCTATGCCGTAATACTTGGTGAGCGCGCTGGCCGCAATCAAAAAACTCGCGGTCAGCAGATACAACGGCTTCACCGGCTCAAGTCCCTCTACCCACAGAATTACAGCCCAAATCCACAGCGCAACCATCATCGTGTCGCACATGACACTTGTCGCAGAAACCAGCACGCCCGGAGTCAGCAGCGTCGCCAGCGCAGCCAGCAGCGGAAAACGTGTGTAATGCCGCGCCAGTCGGTATGTCCCAAGAACCAAAGCGAGTGCCGGCAGTAGAAACGCCGCATGCAGAGTTCTCTCCGACCAACCCAGAATGCGCCCCACTAGGGCCGAGTAGTAACACGCCAGCGGCGGGTTCATCGTCACATCCGCCATCCGCTCCGCCGTTTTGTTCCACACTACCTGAAATCCATACGGGTCCAGCGGATGCTGCACGATCTGCTTGGCGGCAAAAAGAAAAAGCGTGTCGTCGACGTGGAACGCTTCTCCCAGGAAAGGAATCAGACTTAAGAGAGTCGCCACCGCAAGCAACACGTAAGAATGGACCGCCGACCAATTCGAAAGAAACGGCACTCTGCAAGGAATCACCTGCTGCAAATCAATCGCATGGACTCCAGCTTGGATAGTTCCCGCCTGCTCACTCCGCATCCGCGCGGTCGCCGATTGCTTGGGCTTCGCCCTCTTCGCCAAAACCATTCTCCCGTGGCTAGTCGAACTTCTCTACTTCGCCTGCCGTCGATAATGACGGCAGGCCATCGACTGCGTTCGCCGGTTAACGTCCTCCATCTTCGGAGTCTTAATCAACATGGGGAAAACCCATTCCAACGTTAACTTGATGCTGTACAAACGGAAATAAAGCGCCTCATCCTCAGGCAACACTCCTTGCCAGTCCTTTTGCTTGGCTCGGCTCTCTAGCTCGTGCATCTCGCAGACCGCTGTATGTTCTTTGCGAATTGCTAGCGCGTTTCTCATGGCCTCTTCTCCGGGGTGCTGCTCGCAGAGCTAGATGACTTTGCTACCTATCGGCCATAGCCTCTCTGTACGCGTCGTACATGGCTTGTGCCTTTTGTTGGTCGCCTTGCGCGGTATAGATCTTTACCGCAAAGGTGTATTCCACCGACCTTTCGTATTTGTCGCGAGGCTGCTGGGACAGGGGTCCCAGAACGAGCGTGTAGCCAACCAATAGAGCAGCACCATAGTAGACGGTTTTCCGCAGCTCACGACCGCGAATTGAAGTAGCAAGAATCGTCAGGAAGTAAGCAGCCCACGGTATGAAAAATAACATCAACGCCTGCCGATACCGTGAAACGGGAACTCCGACAAGTACACTGGCAAGGATTACGGGAAAAACAATCCAAAGCCAAGCGTGAGTACGCTCCCATCTCTTTACGCTCAGGAAAAGGCCAGCCAGAGCCGGCACTAGGATCATCCAGTAGCGCAAACCCAGCCGCACCACGGGAGAAATCCGGGCCACAAAATAGAAACTAATATTGTCGGGCATTTCGTAAGGGTCGCACAAAGAGCCCATTTTCCGGACTTCCAGCCATGCCCAGCCCCAAATACCATCCGGATGAGAGGCTATCGTTTCCCGAATGACCGCGAGCGGTTTCCCGCTGGTTTCACGAAAAATCTCTTCTGTTTCTTCTGGTATTCGAAAGGCGTGTGGATCCGAACTGCGGGCGTTGCCCGTAATGAAAGTTTCCGCGAAGCGGTTTGAACTGGATAGCAGTGGTGCTTGAACACGGTAATTCCGAATGAGCAGTGGTGATATGACTAACAGAGTGGCAATCACGACACGGGAAACGACGCCCCAGTGGCGGCGCTTCCATCCAAACACCACAAGTGCTGACCACACCAAAGGAATTAACAACATGTAAGTTTCTCGCGCCAGAAAACCGAGGCCCAACAGAATGCCGACCAACCAACTAAGTCGTCGGGAACGTCCGGAGGGCCATTCCGAAGAAGTCAATTCCGAGAGTGCCCACAACAATGCCGCCGTAATGAACCAACCAAGCCCGCCCCGCAGGAAAGGCCAGGAATAGACATAAAAAGGGGCATAGAGAGTAGCCAACCAAAAAGCAGTCCAGCCAGCGGCGCGTCCAGAGATACGGGCTGTTAAGAGTCCAAGGAAGACGCAGGTTCCGATGCTCATTAACGCTTGCATGATGCGCATCCAGAAAAGTCTCGGTAGGAATACGCTCAAGACGTACGCATAGAGGGGTGATTGTTGAAACACGTGTTCACCACCCCACCATTGCACCCATTGTGCATGCGGGGCAAGTTCCTCCATCCACGAGAAGTACGGATGGAAAGGAAATGGATCGAGCCAACCCTGTGTCCGAATGCTCGCTGCCCACTGCAAGTTGGCGTGTATGTCGGAATCGGTAAAAGCAGCGTCAAGAAATGGAAGAACAGAACGCTGGCAGCAGATAAGATGTACCGCAAAAAGAAGTCCGATGATTAATCCTGCACCGCCAAAATACCAAGAGGATGGGGTCGGCTTTTTCTGTGGGGTAGGGCGGATAGCCTTACGACTTTTGCGTCCTCGCGATTTGGTCCCTGTTGTTATTTTCCAACCCCTTACTACTTCAGCCGGAATTTCCTTTTTGACTTCAGGAACGCCAGCGATGATACCACCCGTCTCGCCGTTCACGGTGAAGTGGCCAGAACTGAAGCGATCCTGGAAGCACCGGGAAACAAAGCTCCTTCGCGATAAGCCAGACCAGAAAAACGCACATTTTCAGGCAAACTCTCGACCGCACTCGGAACCCCAGCCGACTTCCTGTGCTATGTACACTCTTGTGTGACGACGAAAGAAATGAGCCGCGCCAATACTGCTTCCAAAGCACGTGCCGATCGCAAGCGTCCGAACCAGCCGCCGCCTTCAGGCACGGGGCGCTTCCCCACCGGCGGGAAACTGATTGCCAGTCTTAGTGTTCTTCTCGCGGCCGCAACCATTGCACTCTACAGCCCCGTGCTGGGGCACTCGTTCCTCGTCTACGACGATCAGGGTTACGTCACCGCGAATCCGCACCTCCGTCCCGGCTTGGCGTGGAGCACGCTCACGTGGGCCTTCACCACCAACCAGGAGGGTCATTGGCATCCACTGACTTGGCTGTCTCATGCCCTCGACTACCAGCTCTTTGCCTTGAACCCGGTTGGCCATCATTTCGATAGCGTGCTCATCCACGCGCTGAATGCGGTGCTTTTGTTTTTGCTTTTGACCTGGGCAACAAAGCGCGTGGGTCCGAGCCTGCTGGTGGCGGCTCTATTTGCCGTGCATCCGCTCAACGTGGAGTCGGTCGCATGGGTCGCGGAGCGCAAGAACGCCCTGAGCACACTCTTCTTTCTGTTGGCGATCGCCGCTTATGTGCGCTATGCGCGGGCGCCAGATTGGCGGAGGTACGTGTTAGTGGCGGCGCTGTTTGCGGCAGCGCTGATGGCCAAGCCCAGTGTCATCATTTTGCCTTTTGTATTGCTGCTGCTGGATTACTGGCCGCTCAGCAGACCCGCTGGCTCTCTCCCCGCCATTATTGCCGCGCCCCAATTTCCCATCTCTCGACTGCTGCTGGAGAAAGTTCCGTTGTTGCTGCTCTCAGCCGCGAGTGCACTGATGACGATCAATGCGCAGCGCTCGCCAATGGCGGTTGGCGGTCTGCATCAGCTTCCGCTTTGGATACGACTCGAGAATGCGGTGGTGTGCTATGGGCTGTATCTGTGGAAGACGATCTGGCCGGCGCGCCTCGCCGCACTCTATCCTTACCCCGCAAACTCGTTTCCGATTTGGCAGGTGACACTGTCCGCGCTCGTTTTGGCCGCAGTCACGGTGCTGGTCATAGTCTTTCGCCGCAAGCGCTATCTGCTGGTTGGATGGTTGTGGTTCCTTGGTACTGCAATTCCGGTCATAGGATTGGTGCCCATCGTAGGGGCTGCGGTCATGGCAGACCGCTACGTCTACGTGCCCTTGATCGGAATCTTCCTGATGATCGCCTGGGGCTTGGACGATTGGACGCACGCCAAAAAAATCCCCCCCGCTTGGTACGCTTGGCAAGCCATCCCGGCGTTGTGCGTGTTGTCGGTACTTAGTCTCGTTACGCTTCGCCAGATGAGCTATTGGGATAGCGATTACGACCTGTGGTCGCACGCGGCAGAGGTGACGACGCTGAATCCGGTTGCACAAAACGGCCTGGCGGAGGCCCTTATGAACCCTGACGTGGCAATGACGGCGGAAAACCGGGAGAACCTTGATACACCCGAGAAGCGGATGGACGAAGCCCGCCAACATCATGAGGAGGCTTTGAAGATTTACCGTCAACTCGCACAGCAAGACCCGAATGCGTCCGTGGCGGACATGGTCACTACGCTGAATAACCTGGCAAATCTGGATCTAAGCCAGAAGCGCCCAGAGGAAGCTCGTCGCCGCTATTTGGAGGCTTTGAGGATTAGCCGTCAGCCCGCGCAGCCAGACCTCAATACGAACCAACACTTGGCCATGACTCTGAACAACCTGGGAAGCTTGGATCGAAGCCTGAACCGGCTGGATGAGGCCCGCAAAGACTGGGAGGAGGCCCTGAAGATTGACCGCCAACTTGCACAACAAAATTTAGGGCGTAGCTACTTGACAATAACCCTCAACAATCTGGCGAGTCTCGACCTGAGCGAGAAACGGTTCGACGAAGCCCGCGAATGTTATGAGGAAGAACTCGAGGCATTCCGTCAACTTGCGCAACAAGACCCGCAGGCGTACTTGCCGAACATGGCCGCGACGCTGAAAGATCTCGGGACGCTGGATGGCCTCCAAAATCGGATGGACGAAGCCGGCCAACATTTCGAGGAGGCTTTGAAACTGTACCGTCTGCTGGCGCAGCAAGACCTGCCGCAGCAAAACGAAGACGCGCACCTGCCGGACATGGCCGCAACCTTGAACAATCTGGCGGTAGTGGATCTGCGGCAAAACCGGGCGGACGAAGCACGCGAATGCTATCAGGAGGCATTGAAGGCTTATCGCCAACTTGCGCAGCAGGATCCGGACACGTACCTGCCGCGTGTGGCGGGGATTTTAAGTGCTCTGGGTTTCTTGGATAGAAACCAGAACCGTATCGGAGAATCCCAAGCCCACTACCAGGAGGCCTTGACGCTCTGGCAGAAGCTCTCTCAAGGGGATGGCAGATATGCCGCAGAAGCGGCCAGAACCGCGGCGAGCCTGGAAGCACTGGGAGCACCAGGCCCGGGAGCACCAACAAAGAAAGCTCCTTCGCGATAGCCAGACTAGAAGGACGCACATCTTCAGGCGAAGTCGCATTCCAGTCAGCTACAGCCGCGCGCGGCCAGTGCGCCGCCACGATCTCCCGGCTCTCTGTTCGGCAAAGATTCGGATTCGGCGTTCCGCGCCGGGTTTCGCGCGTCAGGCGGCCAAACTGCCCGCCTTGTGCAAGAACTTGCGATGGAAGATGCCGCATCTGCTGTCAGCAGTCATTTTTTTGCAAGAATCGTAATTTTTTGTTGACAAGCAGTCCCGGGTCTCATATACATGCTCTGATTTCGAATTCATCCGCGTGCTCACGCACTGCGGGTTTCCCCAGCAAGGAGAGCGATACCTTTTACATTAGTGGGCCAAGGAAAGTCCTGTCAGGAGTGGTTTCTCACCAAAATCCTACTGCAGTTTTTCCTTAGCAGTGCAATTTCTTGCACACGGTGGTCGTTTGCGCAGCCCAGGCGCGCAAATTACATGAAAGTGTGATTGCCGTCACAGACAATTTCATAACTCCTGCTTCATAAAGGGCGGCTAATGAGGCCCCCAAGGCTGGTTTGTGCGGCGTTTCATAAAGCTTGGGGCATGGTGATACTCGTGCAGGGACAGTTAAGCTGTGCGAGATATTTGTTGGTTCTCGGAATACCTAATTTTAGGCTCAGGTTCGAAGTTTGAGCTGATGCGTGTCAGGTTCTGAAGTACCAGGTTCAAAAAAAGCCAGGTTTAAGGAACTCCGGTCATACCACGCGGTTCGTTAAAACCAGGTTGTTCTTCCAGGAGAGTAGTCATTAACCCAAGTCAGTTCGGTGCCTCGCAGCACTCTGCATTCCCATTCCCCCACTTGCAAGAGCCGGGAGTCGTGTCGCTTCCGTGGTGCCGTCGCTTTTCAAAGCAAATCCGTATCCCAGACCTAACTAGTCCCGTTCACCCGGGGAGGAAAATTGTGAAAACATTCCGAATGTTGTGCGTAGTGACCCTGCTGCTGTTTCTCATAGCAGGCTTGACTTCACTGGCATCCGCCACCAACCAGCCGCGCATCACCAAGCACATTGATGAAGCGCAGCTGTCGATCATGCACGGCAACACGCGGCCGGAAGCGATGAACCACAAGAACGATCGCGGCCCGGTCGAAGACAGTCTCGACCTCGATCACATTCTTCTCCAACTCCAGCGCTCGCCCGAGCAGGAGAAGGAGTTCCAGCAGTTGATCGACGAAATGTCGAACGACCGGACCTCGCCCAATTTCCACAAATGGCTGACCGGCGACGAAATCGGTCAGAAATTCGGCATCGCCCAGGAAGATCTTGACACCGTCACTGGTTGGCTCCAGTATCACGGCTTCCGGATCAACAACATTTATCCCGCCACAATGATGGTCGACTTCGCCGGCACGGCGGGCCAGGTGCGGGAAGCCTTCCACACCTCCATCCACAACATTGAAGTGAACGGCGAGCAGCACATCGCCAACATGAACGATCCGACGATTCCGGATGCTCTGTCACCAGTCGTAAAGGGAATTGTCTCCCTGCACAACTTCATGCCCAAGCCCATGTACATTGCTAAGCCGGACATGACGTTTGCCGGCTGCGCCTCTTCCACCAGGCTCAAAGCCGAGCCCAACAAGTGCTACGCCATGACGGCCAATGACACCGCCACGGTCTACAACTTGAACCCGCTCTTCAACAGCGGTATCACAGGCACAGGCCAGGTGATCGCCGTCGTCGAAGATACCGACACCTATGACACCACCGGCGCTGGCACCGAGTGGACAACGTACCGCAACGCATTCGGCTTGAACGTGATTGGCCCCAGCGGGTCTTACGTTGAGACGCATCCCGGCTGTACCGATCCCGGCCACAACGCCGACGATGGCGAAGCTGCTATCGACGTCGAAATGGCCACCACCACTGCCCCCAACGCCGAAGTCGAATTGATTTCGTGCCCGTCGGGCGCCATCACTTTCGGCGGCCTGCTCGCTCTGCAAGGGCTGGTGAACGGCAGCGCCCCCTATCCCGGCACCGTCAGCGTCAGCTACGGTGTTGACGAAGGGTCCAACGGCAACGGAGGCAACCTTGCCTTCTATAGTATTTATCAGGCAGCATCCGCCGAGGGCACCACGGTTTTCGGCGCCGCGGGCGATAATGGTCCGTCCGCTGCCGAGTCCGGCTACTCCGCCGATCCAACTTACGGCGATCTGGCCGCCCTCAGCGTTTCCGGATGGACGGAAACTCCCTACAACGTTTCGGTCGGCGGTACCGATTTCGAGGATGTCTACGACTCGAAACAAATAAATACATTGGGCGGCTTCAGCGCCACCGTTCCGCTCACCACCTACTGGAATACCTCGAACACTTCAACCTACGGCTCGGCCAAGAGCTACATTCCGGAAATTCCCTGGAACGACTCCTGCGCCAGCGTTCTGATCTCCGAGGTTACCGCAGGCACCTTCGTACCGTATGGCGCTTCTCCGGCTACTTGCAACAACGCCACCTACGATACGACTGCCGGCTATATGAGTGAGGCGGCTGGCTCCGGCGGTCCCAGCAATTGCGCGCTGCTCAACGGCGGCGGCGGGGCAGGCACCGAAGGCGTAGTCGACGTGGATTGTATGGGATACCCCAAGCCCGGGTTCCAGTCGGGTGCATCGCTCACCGGCGGTCAGGCTGTCTATGGACAGAACACCGATCAGGTACGTGATACTCCTGACGTTTCCTTGTTTGCCGCCAACGGCACCTGGGGCCACTTCCAGACAGTTTGCTGGAATGACCCGGCAGAAACCGCATCAGGCGCAGTGGCCTGCACTGGCGCTCCCAGCACATGGTCCGGATTTGGCGGAACCTCAATTGGCTCTCCGACAATGGCCGGCATCCAGGCGTTGGTCAATCAAAGGACCGGCGAAAACTGGGGCATCGGCGCTTTGACCAATTACTACCAGATGGGCCAAACCGAGTACGGCAACGCTGGCGGAACCTTCGCTGGCAGCTCCTGCAACGCGGACGGCAACGGCGGTCCGGGCAGCAGTTGCGTCTGGAACGACGTAACTCAGGGCGATATCAGCTTGCCCTGCTTCTACAACTACAGCGAGTCGGATTGCTATAAGACAGCTACCAGCCAGACGCACGGCGTCACCGTGACGGACACACTCGCCAACGCGGCCGTCATTTTTGGTGGCACCGGCTACACCTCGGCGCCGACCTGCACTGTCGCTGGACCGAGCAACAGCAACCCGTACAAGGCACCGAGCGGCACCACGCTTTACGCGGGCGGCACGCAGGCGACATGTACGGCGAACGTCAGCACTGCCACAACCACGGCTGTGTGGAAGGTGACGTTCTTATATGCCACCACCGATGAGCAAGGAATCGAGTTCGTAATGGCCACTCCCTCTGGGGGCTCGGCGACTACCTACACGATGCCTTCCTGCTCGACCTCAACGGTCTGCGCAACCGATCTGGCGGCGAACCTGCCGACCGGCAGCACGCTGGCAACCTGTACCAGTTCGACTTTCACCGCCACGTGTACCGCGAAGACGGCTGGCGATGCCGGCAACTTCGAGATTACCTTCGGCAATGCCGGCAACGGCACCGAGTTCCAGGAAGAACTCGCCGAAATCGCTAACTCGACCATAGGTCAGGGGCCGAATTACGTCAGCAGCATCACCATCACGAACGGAGGGTCGGGCTACGGGCCTTCCACTCCGATCACACTTAGCGGCGTCGGCGTTGACGCAGTGGCCATAGCCAACACCGTCCCTGGAACCCCACCAACCACGGCGGCCTCAGGGTACCAGCCGTCGTACGGTGCAGCTCCGGGCTGGGACATGGCAACCGGTCTCGGCTCTCCTAACGGCGTGGCCTTCGCGTGCAACAGCATTTGGGGTTCGCTCTGTTCGCAGACCATCACCTGCACCACGGTGCCTCCATCGAGTGCGGCTTACAACAGCAACTTCACCATCGCATGCACGGCCAGCTCAGGCTTGCCTGTGGCTTACACCAGCTCGGGCAGCTGCTCGAACTCGGGTGCGACCTACACCATGACCAGCGGCACGGGTACTTGCACGGTCGATGTCGACCAGGCCGGCAACTCGAGCTTTAGCGCGGCAACCGAAGTTCAGTATTCGGTTAACGCCACCATGGCCAACGATACGGTAACGATCAGCGGCGCACCTTCCAGCGCGGAGTACGGCTCCCAATTCACGGTGTCGGCTTCGGGTTCGGTCGGTGATACCGGTGCAATCAGCTACACCAGCGATGGTGTCGTCTGCACCAACGCGGGCGCAATCTACACCATGATCAGCGGCTCCGGCACCTGCGTGGTGACGGCGTCGCAGACAGCTGACTCGAACTACAACGCGGGCAGCTCCTCGGTAAACGTGACAGCGCTACCGGCAATTGGCAGCGTGGGCGTGGCGTTGACCTCGGGAACCAACCCGTCGAACTCCGGTGATTCTGTGACGTTCACAGCCACGGTCACCAGCGACACAGGCGCGGTAAAGGGTCGCAGAAGCACCAAGAAGCCACGCGACCTCAACGGGTCCGTAACCTGGAGCGCCAACACGGGCTGCAGCGCAAGCAGCGTCTCGGGTAATTCTCCGGAGACAGCGACTTGTACAACGACGTCTCTGCCGCAGGGCACCGACTTAGTTGTTGCGACCTACACGGCCAGCGACGCCAACCACACGACCGCCTCGGGCTCAATCAACCAGACGGTCAATGGGCTCGCCAACACAATCACGTTCACCACTCCGGCTCCTTCGAGCGCCGAATACGGCTCGAGCTTCGCGGTAGTGGCCACGGGTCTGGGCACGGGTGCGATCACTTACACCAGCGATGGTGTTGTGTGTACGAACTCGGGCGCAACCTACACCATGATCAGCGGATCGGGCACTTGCACAGTGACGGCAACGCAGGCGGCTGACAGCAACTATGCATCAGCCAGCGGCTCCGAATTCGTCACAGCAGCACCGGCAGTGGGCAGCGTCGGCGTCACCCTGACGTCGGGTTCGAACCCATCCAACTACGGTGATTCGGTCACCTTCACAGCTACGGTCACCTCTGACACGGGCGCAGTGAAGGGACGCAGAACCACCAAGCGGCCACGCGACCTCAACGGGTCCGTAAGCTGGAGCGCCAACACGGGCTGCGCCTCAAGCGGAGTCTCGGGTCTGCCTCCGCAAACAGCCACCTGTACCACGTCCGCCCTGGCTGTCGGCACCGACACGGTGACGGCCACTTACATGGCCAGCGACGCCAACCACACGACCGCCGTGGGCTCCATCAACCAGACGGTCAATTCGCTCGGCAACACGGTGACCTTCACCACACCGCCACCATCGAGCGCGGAGTACGGCTCGAGCTTCACGGTAGCGGCCTCGGGTCTGGGCACGGGCGCGATCACCTACACCAGCGATGGTGTTGTGTGTTCGAACTCGGGCGCAACCTACACCATGATCAGCGGCTCCGGCACGTGCTCAGTGACTGCGACGCAGGCGGCGGATATGACTTACCCGACGGCCAGCGCCACGGACTACGTCACGGCGGCACCGGCAGTGGGCAGCGTCGGCGTCACCCTGACGTCGGGTTCCAATCCGTCCAACTACGGTGATTCCATCACCTTCACCGCTACGGTCACCTCTGACACGGGCGCAGTGAAGGGTCGCAGAACCACAAAGAAGCCACGCGACCTCAACGGGTCCGTAGCCTGGAGCGGAAACACGGGCTGCAGCAATAGCTCAGTCTCGGGTAACTCTCCAGAGACGGCGACCTGTACCACGTCGATCCTGGGCGGCGGCACCGATTCGGTGACGGCCACCTACACGGCCAACGATAGCAACCACACGACGGCTTCTGGTTCCATCAATCAGACCGTTAACCCGGCAACCAACACCGTAACCTTCACGACCCCCGCTCCTTCGAGCGCGGAGTACGGCAGCCAGTTCACGGTAGCGGCTTCGGGTCTGGGCACGGGCGCGATCACCTACACCAGCGATGGTGTTGTGTGTACGAACTCGGGCGCGATCTACACCATGATTGCGGGCAGCGGGACCTGCACGGTAACGGCGACGCAAGCGGCGGATAGCAACTATCTGACGGCGAGCGCTTCCGAGTCCGTGACGGCGGCACCGGCGGTGGGCGCAGTAAGCGTAACCCTGACCTCCGGTACGAACCCGTCCACCTACGGTGATTCGATCACCTTCACAGCTACGGTCACTTCTGACACGGGCGCAGTGAAGGGTCGCAGAACCACAAAGAAGCCACGCGACCTGAACGGGTCCCTAACCTGGAGCGCCAATACGGGCTGCAGCGCAAGCTCAGTCTCGGGTAACTCTCCAGAGACGGCGACCTGTACCACGTCCATCCTGGGCGGCGGCTCTGACACAGTGACCGCAACCTACACCGCTAGCGACAGCAACCACACGACTGCTTCTGGTTCAATCAACCAGACGGTCAGTCCGGCAAGCCAGACGATCACGGTCACCACACCAGCACCGTCGAGCGCTGCTTATAACAGCAGCTTCACGGTGTCGGCGACGGCGTCCTCGAGTCTGGCGGTTTCGATCGCTACAGCAGGTTCGTGCTCCGGCTCTGGTAGCGGCAGCGCGAGCGTTACGATGACCAGTGGAACCGGCAGCTGCTTGGTGACGTTCAGCCAGGCGGGCAATGCAAACTACTCGGCGGCAACGAACGTCAATGAATCGACGAACGCGACTCCGGCGAGCCAGAGCATCACGGTAAGCATGCCAGCTCCGGGCACGGCGATTGCCGACAGCAGCTTCACAGTGGTAGCGAGCGCCAGTTCGAGCTTGCCGATCACGTTTGCTGCGGGTCCGGCAACTGTCTGCTCCATCACCGGCTCAACCGCAACCAGCGCCAACGTCATGATGGCGGTCCATGCGCTGCACAACAAAATATGTACGCTCACCATGGCACAGTCGGGCAACAGCAACTACTCGGCTGCGGCAACGGTGACGGAAATGACGACGGTTGCGTTGCCGACAACGCCGACAACCAGCTTCGTCAACGACAGCACCAGCCCGCAAATGTACCAAGCCACGTTCAATGTGACGGCCACGTCGAATGAGACGGGTACCGTCAGCAGCGCGGTCATCACCACGGGAACGCCGGACATTTGTTCCATCGGCTCTCCCACAGTGAGCCCCGACGGCACAACCGTCACGGCCCCGGTCACCATGTTGGTCGGCTCGGGTTCGTGCCATATGCAAGCAACGTGGGCCATCAACACGGTCTACAAAGGCGAGCACAAGAACCTCATCGTGGTAGCGTCGAAGCTGACGCCCACGTCGAGCTTCACCGGCGCACCGGCCTCCGAGAGTAACGGCGGCACGTTCACCGTAACGGCTACGTCCAGCGAGACCACGGGCACAACCTCGGCGCCGGTTATCTCAGCAAGTCCGGCTACGGTGTGCACGGTGGGTTCGCCAACGGACCTCGGCGGCGGCAGCTACCAGGCGACGGTGACCATGATCAAGGCCACCGGAACCTGCACGACCAAGGCCCAGTGGGCTGCAACGACCGACTACAACAAGGTCGGTCCGCTGACGCAGACCACAACCGCTACTCCGTAAACAAATCGCCTGCGGGGACAAAATCCCCGCAGGCCTTGTACAACGGATAGCCGTTAACCGAAAGTCGTTAACCGAATCCGATGCCCGAAAGCAGATAGCTGAAAGCATCGAAATCGAAACACTAACCATCGCGGCCCAGGCTGACTATCAAGTCAACCTGGGCCGCAGTTTTTTGCGCCAAAGAACGGCTTTCAGCGCTTCGATCAGGCTGCTATCAATCGAGTCGGCTTTAGCCGCTGAGGTTCTAAGAAAACGATTGACCTTTGCGCCACCGTGGAAGAGCGGCCCTTCAGGGCCGCGTTAAAGTTCTGAAATCTCTGGGGCTTTAGCCCTTGAGGTCTGTGTGCCGCAGACCTGCCCCGAGCGCAGTCGAAGGGGCCCTCGCCCGCGCAAACCCCTCTTCCACCTCTGCAATCTAACCTCTAACCTCTGCCCTCGCCCCCCACCGCCTTCTTTCACTCTGCAATCTAACCTCTAACCTCTGCCCTTTCTTCACACTTATCACACCGTGTCAACCCAGATTTCAGCCTCCCTTCCCTCCCGGAACCTCTTTGTTTTGTTTTTCTTGCACGCGATGTACATACAGATCGGTATTCCAAACAATATTTTGTTCGCCTATTGTTCGCCGTAAAACGCGCGCCGCAGGAGCGGCAGGAAGGAGTGGAATGGGAGAATAAAAAGCGAATGGCGGGGCCGAATAATTTGGCCCCGCCGCTCACATAAATCCGGCAGCTCTAACGGCGTCTTTTCTTGGCCGCCTTCTTCTTTGGTGCTTTCTTTGCAGGCTTTCTTGCGGGTGCCTTTTTGGCCGATTTCCTTGCTGGTGGCTTCTTCCCGGCCTTTTTCTTCGTCGACTTCTTTGCCGTTTTTTTCTTGGCCGCCTTCTTCGGCGCCTTCTTTGGGGGTGCCTTTCTTACGGCCGTTTTCTTCTTGGCAGGCTTCCGTGGTGGCGGGCTTCCCGAGCCACTGCCGGAGGAAGACACCGGCGCCGGTTCCGGTTCGTGTTCCGGTAAGGGTTCGGAAGTTTCGTCTTCTTCATCTACCATCGTCGGTTCTTCCTCCTCCTCCTCCTCCTCCTCAAAGCTCTCTTCCATGGATTCATTGAAGGCATCGCTATCGCCGTATTCATCGCTCTCATCGTCGCGACCATACAGCGTGGGATCATCGAAAGGCATATCTCCTCCTGATTAATGTCGACCAATCACGCCGGTAAGCGTTCTGGCCCAGGGAAATAGGACAGCTTTAGAAACCAGCCTTGCATTCCGTAACGGCGGGTGATTATAGCACGGCAGTTTCATCGGCAGTATCGTGCATTTGCCGGGGATTTGCGAGGAAAAAGTAAAAAAGAGAAGGTGCTCTGCATCATTCTGCGACAACCTGGGCCAGCGCGCGAGAATTTGCACCAAACGCCAGTGTGTGCCGCTGTAGCGTCGATCCGCCCAAGAAATTCGGGATTACGAGGGAATGCACCGGCCGCCTCACTCGTAGGCAAGGGCGTCGATAGGGTCCTTCTGTGCGGCCTTAAAGGCAGGATAGAGAGCTCCGGCCACTGCTCCGGCGACGGCGATCAGAGTGGCTCGCACGATCCATTCCCCGCTCACAATGACCTTCATGAGCGGAAACCTGTGCGCTAGCCCAAGTCTTGCCAGCAGGCTAAAGGCTATGCCAAGCAGGATACCGCCCAGGGCCAGCAGTACAGTCTCCCGCAATACCACATTTACGATGTACAGCTTGGATGCGCCCATGGCCTTCAGAATCCCGATCTCGCGGGTGCGCTCCATTACAGCCGTGTACATCGCCTGAAAAATCACGATGAACCCGATGACGACCGAGATCCCAACTACGACATCAATGAAGGTTGAAAGTCCCGGATAATTGCTGGTGGTCATCATGGCAAGGTAGCCGGCCATAGAGGTGGCCACATAGTGCTCCATGCCTGGGATGGCCTTGATTTCTGAGACGACACCATCGGCTTCGGCCGGGTTATCCAACTTGAGATAGAAGATGGTCGCCTTGTCTCGGGCCCCGATAAGATCCTGTAACGTACTGATAGGAAGGAACTTCCTCGCTCCTTTGCCGTGCTCCACAATGCCGGAAATGCGGAACGGGTTGTTCAGGATTTCGATGGAGTTGCCAACGTTCACATGCTTCGCCTGGGCGAACAGGTCGTCAACAATGACGTCATTCGGCCCTTGAAATGGACCTCCCTGAAAATAGTGGAAGGGCCCGGACATGCTCTCATAGCTCGCGAGATTGATACCCGCAATGACCTCGATCGTGCCGCCGGTGGCTACCGTGGTGACCACCGGGGCAACGCTTCGGATATGAGGCAACTTGGCTAGTAGGCCGCCGATCTTGATCGGCATGGGAGCACCGGTCAATCCGACGATGAAAGACGAGCCTGGGGGCAGGACGATGACGTCAGCGCCGATGCCGGCTGTGCGTGTGCGCGAGTCGTTGAGTAAGCCGAGCGAAAGGCCCACAATCAGGAGGATGAGCGTCACTTCCATGGCAACGGCCACAATACTGATCAACGACCGGATCGGCCGATGGACCAAATTCCCTACGATCATTCGATTCATCATGGGCGAGTCATCATGTGTTTTCTGGCGAACTTCTTTCTGGGGCTATTGAGGCGGATCCCCCGGCCGGGTTGCATTGGTACCGGCGGCCGCATTCGCCCCGCCCAAGCGCACGAGTTCTGCCCCTACCGGCTGTTCGAGAGTGAATTGGTCGTCCGTCAATGCGGGATTCATTTCCAGCTTGAGTATGTGCAAGGTAAGTTCGTAACTCTCTCGCGGGCGTTCGATCGAAACGGTCGTTGGAAATGAAACTCCGCCGAACGGCTTGTAGTCGGAATAATGCGCGTCGGTGGCAACATTTCCCTGCTGATCATAGATCCTTTGCCGATGCGGAAGAAGGTCCACGCGGCTGAACTCGATGCGTCGCGATAAATACCAGCCATGGGAACCGCGATGAATGACGGCCAGTTCATAATCGGGCTGCTCGACAAGATGTTTCCTCGAGTCGAGAACCGTCTCGTATCCATTCTCGAGCACCGCGATATCGTCTGCGGCAACGGCAGGCAGCAGCAACCCGTCATAAATGTAGCGGGGCCGCATGTTTTCCATTCGCTTTTCGGGCTGGTAGGTTGTGGCATCATCGGGGCCGACCACGAACTTGTTCTTCGGCGGAATCCAGAGCTTGAATTCCTTGCCGTCGCTGACCATGTCGAACGCCGTATTACGTACGACCGGCATGAGGCCCTTCATGCGGAGCACGTCGGGCGTGCGCGCAAGTATATAGCCGCGGATCTCCTTATAATCGGTAATGCGGCCGCTCTTCGGATCGCCGGCCGAAGCGTCAATATCGACAGTCGCCTGCAAGGACCGCACGCCCTCTGCCTGCTTATTGACGTAATCGATTAATTCCTGTTGTGTAGCAGTCTTTAGCGGCGCGTTCGAGAATTGGCGTTCTATCTGCCGGGTGCGGAAAAGACATCCACCCAGCGGAAATGCGGCCGCGCACACACAGGCTGCTAGCAACCAGCGAAAATAATGCATTCCTATCTCAAAACCCGGAAGTATGGACAATGTAAGTCTGGGTTTAGTATACGGCAGCGAGGTCGCTGGTCAGAGGTCACGGGTTCAGTGCTGCTCGCGTGCACGGCGATAAGCAGCGACGTTGCGGTCATGCTCCGCCAGCGTGGCGGCGAAGCGATGATGCCCATTGCCGTCGCTGACGAAGTACAGAAACTTCGTATGCTCGGGATGAAGCGCCGCTTCCAGGGCGCTTCGGCCAGGATTCGCAATCGGGCCAGGGGGCAATCCGGGGAAACGGTAGGTATTGTAAGGAGAATCCACAGCCATATCGGCGTGGTGGAGGGTACCCTGATACGTGCCCGCCAGCAATTCAGCGTAGATGACGCTTGGGTCGGCATCGAGCGCCATCTTCTGCTCCAGACGGTTGTAGTAGACGCTGGCAACCTGGGGACGTTCGTCCGGTGCGGCTGTTTCCTTTTCCACAATCGATGCCATCGTAACGGTGGTCTCGACGCTCGTTCCATTTGCGGCAGGGACCAGTCCGATATCGCGTGCCACTTGCCGGAATTGATGGACCATAGCGGCCACCATCTCTTCGATGCTTTGCGTGCGTGTGAATTGATAGGTATTGGGAAATAGATAGCCCTCGAGCGACTTCGCTTCCGGCGCGATATCCCAGACAAGTTCGGTTTGTGTTTCGGCAAGACGGAGGAAGTCCTCTGCCGAACACAGGCCCGCATCCTGCATGGCTTTGGCGATGTCGAACATGGTGAAGCCTTCGGGGATGGTAACGGTATGGAAGTAGATGTCGCCGCGGGCGATCCTGCCATAAATCTGAGGCAACGTGGCTTTGCGCTCGAAGAGATATTCGCCGGCTTTGAGAGTGGGCTTCGGGTGCGTGGCATGCCAGAACCAGAAAGCCGTCTCGCTCCGGATGACTCCGGCATTCTTCAACTCAGTGGCGATTCGACGGCTGGAATAGCCGGGCCGCAGCATGACAAATTGCTGCCTCGCGGGCTCGACGGGAACGTAAAGCAGCCAAGCGGCTAGGCCTGCAATTGCCGCCAGAATGAAAACCAGAAATGAAATTAGGGTTCGCAAACGTCAGTGTAGAGTAATTCTCATTCCCGGAGCCAGCTATTCCACGGGCAAGTCATTCCCCCAACCAGTCCGCGTACGGCTTCATCGACTCCACGTGATCGCAGATAACCTTGATTGCGCCGGTGACCGGAATTGCCAGCACGAGACCGACGGCACCCCAAATCGCGCCCCAAAACAGCAGGGCAATCGTCACGGCCAGAGGATTCAAGCGCAGCCGGCTACCGAGGAGCTTTGGGTAGAGGACGTTGAGCGCGATCAGATGGATGACAATGATGCACACAATCACGATGACAAGTTCGCGGGCTTCGAGTTGTCCGAGCCCAACCATGACCGGAGGAATCATCGCCAGCACCAGGCCGAGGTAAGGCACCAGGCTGAGGAAGCCACTGAGAAATCCCACGAAGTAGAAGAAGGGCAAGTGCAGCAGCCCAAACACTCCTACGCTTACGACCGATATCAGGAGGCCGATCAGCAGATTGCCGACGATGTAGCTTTGCAGCATCTGTCCAATTAATCCCAGCGTTACAAATGCCGTATGCCGATGCGCCAGAGGAAATAGCATGACCGTTGCCGACCGCGCGTGGTGATGCCAGGTGAGAAGGAAGTAGGCGAGGAACGGCACAAAGGAAGCGGCCAAGAAGATGTCGGTAAGCGTTCCCGCGCCATGCGTCAGCAGATCCGACCAGGTGGTGACTTGGCGCACTGCGAGCACTTTGGGAGATCCCGGTCCTTCGCCGTTCACGACTTCGCCCGTCTTCTCGATCTTCTCCGCCCGTTGACGCATGGGCTGAAGCATCGAGCGGATCTTGGCTGAGTACTTGGGGACGTTATCCACGAAGACGAGAGCCTCCGTGTAAGAGACAGCGGTCAGGCCATAAAGCACTACCACCAGCAGAACCATGCTGATGAGCGCCGCAACCGCGCGCGGCAGATGAAGGCGCTCCAACGCCTGCACCACGGGCGAAAGCACAAAGCTGAGCAGGATGGCCGCGAAGATGACCGCCAAGACCGATTCGCTGTAGTAGGCGAACAGAATGATGAGGCCGATCCCAAGCAAGGTGAGGGACCAATGATGGGGAGTAGTTGTGCTTGATGTCTCCATTGATAAGGGCCGAGAAAATCATACTGCAATACGATGGATTGGACGCAGCAAGAAACGCGAATGCGAGCAAAATCGCTGAATCGAGGCTAACATGCTGATCTCCCTCTTGCGCCTCAATTTGACTTCTGACTTTCGACTTTCGCAGCATCGTTGCCATGTATCATCGTTGCAATGTCTGGTTCGGGTGATCCGTTGCACCGTCGCGTTCTTGCCCTCGATGTGGGTTCAAGACGCATTGGCGTTGCGGTCTCCGATCCGCTGGGAATCACGGCACAAGGCCTTGAGACTATTCAGCGGCAGAACAAGCGCCGCGATTGGGCAGCACTGAGCGCGGTCCTGAAGCAGTATGACGTCGGCGAAATCGTCGTTGGATTGCCGCTGCGCCTGAGCGGCGCCGAAGGCACACAATCGGAGAAGATGCGGCAGTTTGCCGACGAGCTGCGCAAACAATCGGGCTTGCCTGTGCATCTATGGGATGAGCGCTGGACATCAACCGAAGCGAATCGTCTGCTCAGGGAAACAAATCTATCCATCGCGAAACGGGGCCAAGCCGTAGACCGCATCGCCGCTGTTCTTATCCTGCAATCGTGGCTGGCAGCGCGAAGTTCGCCAGCGCCGCAAGAAGACTGATTTAGCTTCCTAAGACCTTTTGCTTAGGCCTTGGATTCGGCATGAATCGGCTCGGCGTGTTCGCGGGCGCGCGAGGAGTCGTGGCCAAGACCTCCGTAGCGGCGTTCGCGCTTTTGGTATTCCTCGATGCCTTCGAGCAAATGCGTGCCTCGGAAGTCAGGCCAAAGAATCTGCGTTACATAGATCTCGGCATAAGCGAGTTGCCACAGCAGGAAGTTGCTGAGCCGCATTTCTCCGCTGGTTCGGACGACAAGGTCGGGATCGGGCAAATCGCGGGTGTAGAGGTTTTCGCTGATGGCCTGTTCGGTAACTTCGATGTGATCCAAACCGCCGTTTCGCGAGGCAGCTTCAGCGAGCGCGCGGAAGGCGTCGACAATTTCGCTGCGCGCACTGTAATTCAGCGCCAGCGTCAGAATCATGCCAGTGTTGGAACTTGTGGCTTCGCTGGCTTCGGCCATTTCGCGCTGCACGACGGAAGGAAGTTCGTACTTGCGTCCGATATAGCGCAGGCGAATATTGTTCTCGTTCAGCGTGGCGACTTCCGCTTTCAGATAGCGGCACAGCAGGCGCATCAGAAAATCCACTTCGGACTTGGGACGCTTCTTCCAGTTCTCTTCCGAAAAGGCATAGAGCGTGAGCGCCGGAATTCCGATGCGTGCTGCCGTTTCAACGGTGGAGCGAACGGCAGTCACGCCAGCGCGATGTCCGGCGATGCGCGGCATGTGGCGGCGGCGAGCCCATCGGCCATTGCCATCCATGATGATCGCGATATGTCTGGGCAGACGCGCCGGATCAAGCCGCAGGAAAACTTCCGATTCCTTGCGATTCATTCCGGCCGGAACGGTGTGTCGCAAACAAACCTCTCGGCTCGAAGCTAACACAGGAAAATGTGGAGTGCAATGAGACGGCGGAACGTGCCTTGATCGGTTTTTATGCGGGTTTTGCGGCCGCTTGGACAGGGCCCGTCGGCCAGCCGGACCAGCTAGGTAGACCAGGTTATGAAGCCAGTTCGCCGATTTCCGGGAAGCGCAAATTGCACTTGGTAAGTGCTTTGGTCAGTGCGTCTTCGATCAGACTTTCCTGACAGTTGCGCGACAACGCGATTTCGCTCACGAGAAGATAGCGCGCGCGTTCCAGCATCTTCTTTTCGCGGAACGACAGGGACTTTTCCTGCGAGAGAATCAGCAGGCTTTTCAGCACGACGGCGACGTCAGCGAGAGCTCCGGTGCGCATGCGCTCGGAATTCTCGCGGAACCGATCTTTCCAATCCGCTGCGGCGCTGGATTCTCCCGAAGAGAGGTAGGCGACGATTTTTTGAACATCGCCGTTGCGAACCAAGGGACGCAAACCCACGCTTCCCACGTTGTGGAAGGGCACTCTCACCTTCAGATTGCTGGCTGCGATGTTCAGCACATAGAACTGCTGCACCTGGGCGCCGATGGTGAGGCTGGCAATTTGTTCGACAATTCCGACGCCATGGTTGGGGTAAACGACCTTGTCGCCGATGTGGAAAACGTGGCCGTTATTCATGTTGGGAAGAACCCCGTTAAAGGGGCGTGGAAACTTTAGTTTAGCTGACAGTCATATACAAAGGCAAGGTTTGATTCTTGGGTAGTGTCCTGATTTGCCTTTTCGACCACGGAGTCACCGAGTCCATGGAGGAGAACCCTTTGTAAAACCCGGCAGGTGAAGGTCTTGCCAAGCATCTGGGTCTCCGTGTCTCCGTGGTGGAAGACTTGAAATTAGGACAGTACCTTCCATGGGGGTCATAATCCAGAACGAGGTTTAGTTCGAATGGGTAGGACGGCGCATTTGGAGTGGCGAAATTCCGATGGCGGCATGTCGTTAAGTTGTTTATTTGTAAACTTTTATAGGAGTATTGGCGGAAAAGTGATGGGGGTACCCCCCCTCCCCAACGATTCCGAACGGCATCAACAACAACGGCGTAGACACTCCAAACGTTGCCACCGGCAATCTGGCAATCAACACCAATCCCCGAAACGGAAATCCCGCGTTCAACACCGCTCTCTTTAGTCTTCCATCGCTTGGTCAAGTCGGGAGTGCTCCGAGGCGGTTTTTCTGTGGGCCGGGAATCTATAACTTTGATATGGCGGTGCAGAAGAACGTCCGGCTGACAGAGTCGAAATCATTGCAATTCCGGCTAGAAGGGTTCAACGTTTTCAACCACGCGCAGTTCTACGGCCCGGCGGCGGTGAATGGCAACATAAGCAGCGCCAATTTCGGAGAAGTAGTGAGCGCTGCTGCTCCCCGACTCATGCAGTTAGCAACCAAGTTCTCTTTCTGAGCGCGTCGGACCTTGAGTTTGCGCCCTCACCGCGGACGAGCGAAATAATTGGCAGGGGCACACGCTTTTGTTCCGGCTAGACCCGTAGTGCGCCGCGGAAGGCGCGGCCGGCATAATACGACTCCGCTCCGTTGTGATAGGTGAAAACCGTGTCGAAGCGGCGATCACAAAAGAGCGCGCCGCCGAGTTTTCTGATAGCGGGCGGAGTCTTCACCCAGCTGGAAGTTTTCGTGTCGAACTCTTCGAGTCGCTGCAAGTCGCGATATTGTTCTTCGGTTAAAAGCTCGACGCCCATGGCGGTCGCCATATTGACGGCGCTATCTTTGGGCTTATGTTCTTTCCTTGAATCGAGCGCCTCACGGTCGTAGCAAATGCTGCGGCGGCCTTTCGGGCTATCGGCGGAACAATCATAGAAAATGTATTCCCCCGTTTTTTTGTCGTGGCCGACAACGTCGGGTTCGCCGCCAGTTCGTTCCATCTCATGCAGCGACCAAAGCTTTTCGGGATGAGCTTCGAGCTTTGATTGGACGGCATCCCAGGCAAGGCCTTTGTGGCGGTGCATGTTTTTTTCGAAGCGGGCTTTCAAGAGTCCGAGTAGATCTTTGCGTTGTGCCGGTGACAGGTCGTTCTTAGTAGTCTGAGAGCTCTTGACTGGTTGGGGCATGATGGTGCCATCTCCTAGATCGCAAATCTCGATTTACAAATCTTGAACCGTCCGAGGCGGCGCGGGCCACAGAAAGCGCGGGTCGGGCGGCTTACGTTTATAATAAGCGTCGCGCCTCTCGTCTAAAGCCTGTTTCAGAATTTCATGACTGAACAAATCAAAAAGAAGCTGCAGGAAGAGCTGAACACGCTTCAGCACGAACTTGCGTACGACATTCCGCGCGAATTGAAGAAGGCGGCCGCGCTCGGCGATCTGAGCGAAAACGCCGAGTATCACATGGCCAAGCAGCGCCAGGAGTATCTGAAGGCGCGCATTCGCCAACTGGGCCAGCGACTGGGCGACCTGTCGATGATCAACATGAACAACATCCCGCGGGACAAGGTGGGACTGGGCTCGACGGTGAAGGTGTATGACAGCTCGAAAGAAGAAGAGATGGAGTACCAACTGGTAACGAGCGAAGAGTCGGACGTGGCAGCGGGAAAGATTTCGACCACGTCGCCGATTGGGCGCGCACTGCTGAATAAGAAAGTAGGCGACAGCGCGGTGGTGGTGACACCGGGCGGCAGTCGAGAGATGGAGATATTGAAGCTGTCGACGATACATGATTTAGAGGCAGGGGCGAAGTAGCAGTTCCCGGTTCTCAGTTCTCAGAAAACCGGAGAGTTTTATGATGGGAAATGCATAGATCCTTCGCTCCGCAAAAAGCGCGTCGCTCAGGATGACATTGATTGGAAATTTGGATGGACGGGATCATTTGAAAATTGCGACGAATGAGATGAGCATGAGTGGTGCAATTTGAGCTGGACGAATGGAGTGGGGCGGGCCTGCGGCGTTCTGCTGGATGCGATTGTGCGCCTGCTGGCGCTGTCGCGGATCAATCCTAATGTGCTCACGCTGATGGGGCTGGTAGTAAACACCTACGCCGCGTTCCTGTTCGGCTATGCCAACGGAAATAACCAGCGGCGCATGTTTTTCTATGCCGGGCTGGTGATTATCGGGAGCGGATTCTTCGATCTGGTGGATGGGCGCGTGGCGCGCGCGATTAATCGCGTGACGCGCTTTGGGGCGTTCTTTGATTCGGTCGTCGATCGCTACAGCGATGCGTCGTTATTTTTTGGGCTGCTGGTTTTCTACGCGAGGGGAAATCGCTTCTTCTACGTGGTGCTGACGGCGCTGGTGATGATCAGCGCGATCATGGTGAGCTATGCGCGGGCGCGGGCGGAATCGCTGATTGGGACTTGCCGCGTGGGCTTTCTGGAACGGCCGGAGCGGCTGGTGCTGCTGATTATCGGAGCGCTGTTCAATGTGATGGCTCCGGCGTTGTGGGTGATCGCCGTACTTTCGACGATCACGGTTGTACACCGCATTATTTATACCTGGCAGCGGACGCGGGAAATGGATGCGGCTGCGGCGGGGCGCGCGGCGTAGGATTGTTCAGGCGCTAATCGTCAACCCGACGAAGCAGATCATCAACTCAACTCCGGATCGTCAAGCATCAACCCGCGACCACGGACGCTCGACGCTCGCACCCACTACTAACTCCTCACTCGCAATAATGATCTGCCGGCTAAGCGTTGCTGGGCTCAAGCGGAGCTTCCGGAGCGTCCATGGCGCCGTAATCGTAGGCCGGCTCGGTGACAATCGGAGTCACTGGAAAGTTGTCAGTGGGCGGCGGCGAAGTCGTCTTCCACTCCAGGCCAGTGGCGCGCCAAGGATTGTTTCCCGCCAGTGCGCCATAACGCAACGACCACAGGAAATAGACCATGGGAAGCAGATAGCCGATGCCGAGGATGCTGGCTCCGGCGGTGGAGAGAATGTGCAGCACCTGGAACTCGGGCGGATATTGCCAGTAGCGGCGCGGCATTCCGAGGTATCCCAAAATAAATTGCGGGAAGAATGTGAGATTGAAACCGACGAAGGTGATGAGCGCGGCGAGCTTTCCCCAGCCTTCGGGATACATGCGGCCGGTGATCTTCGGCCACCAGAAATGCAAGCCAGCCATGTAGGCGACGACCATTCCTCCGACCATGATGTAGTGGAAATGGGCGATGACGAAGTAGGTATCGGTGACGTGCACGTCGATGCCGAGCGCGGCCAGGAACAATCCTGTCAGGCCTCCAATGGTGAAAAGGCCGATGAAGCCGAGGGCATAGAGCATGGGCGTGTCAAAACGAATGGAACCCTTATACATGGTTGCCGTCCAGTTAAAGACTTTGATCGCCGAGGGAACGGCCACCGCATAGCTGAGCAGAGAAAACAGCAGCGCGGCATACAGCGAAATGCCGGCGACGAACATGTGGTGCGCCCAAACGAGAAATCCAAGGATCGCAATGGAGATACTGGCAAGAGCGACGAATTTGTAGCCGAAGATCTGTTTGCGCGAGAAGCACGGGATGATTTCGCTGATCACGCCCATGCCGGGCAGGATCATGATGTAGACGGCGGGATGCGAGTAGAACCAGAACAGATGCTGAAACAGGAGCGGATCTCCGCCGACGCGGGGATCGAAAATGCCAAGGTGCAGGCCGCGCTCGAGGGCGACCAGGACCATGGTGATGGCGATGACGGGCGTGCCGAGCATAATGATGATGGAGTTGGCATAGTTCGACCAGACGAATATGGGCAGGCGGTTCCAGGTCATTCCGGGGGCGCGCATGCGATGGGTGGTCACGATGAAATTCAGGCCGGTGAGGATGGAGGCGAAGCCGCCAATGAAAATCGCCATGGCAGCCGCGATCACGTGGGTATTCAGGTACTCGGTGCTGAGCGGAGTGTAGAAGGTCCAGCCGGAATCGATGCCGCCGTTGAGGATGGTCCACATCATTACGGAAGCGCCGGCGATGTAGAGATACCAACTGAAGAGGTTGATCTTGGGGAAGGCAAGGTCTTTGGCGCCGATCATCACGGGCAGCACGAAATTGCCCAAGACAGCCGGAACAACTGGAACGAGGAAGAAAAAGACCATGACCTGCCCGTGCATGGTGAAGAGCTTGTTGTAGGTATCGGCCTGGACGAGATCGCCCTGCTGCGTGAGGAGTTCCAGACGGATGAGGAGCGCGAAGAAACCGCCGATGAAGAACATGACGGTCGTGGAAATCAGATAGAGGATGGCGACCCGCTTGTGGTCGGTGGTCAGGAGCCAGGACTTGAGAGTAGAGGAGCGGTTGAGATAGTTGACGGGCTCGACGGCCGGAAGAGTGGCTGTGGACATGCGAATCCCCCATACGAGATATACATCGTAACACGATCTATTTTGGACGGACCCCGACCTTCGCCAGTGCTTTGCGAGCTATAGATGTCAGAGGGCGCGGCTGGGTTGCAGGGTTTCCGAATGCTGGCGGCGGGTGCAGAAGCTCTGGATGCTCGACCGGATGCTAGACTGTGACATCAAAATTCTCGATGAGGATGGAAAGAGTGGACCCAATTCTGGTGGTGCACGGCGGCGCATGGGCGATTCCCGATGACATGGTGGAAGCGCACCTGCACGGGGTGCGCAACGCGGCGGCGGCGGGATGGCGCGCGCTCGAACGCGGCGGCTTGGCGCTGGACGCGGTGGAAGAAGCCATTGTGTCCCTGGAAGACGATGAAACTTTCGATGCCGGCCGCGGCAGTTTTCTGAATCGGGACGGCAAAGTCCAGCTCGACGCTTTCATCATGGATGGGGCGACGCTGCGCGGAGGCGGAGTCGGAGGCGTTGAAAGGCTGCGCAATCCGGTGCGCGCGGCGCGCAAAATCCTGTGCGAAAGCACGCATGTGTATTACGTGGCCGAAGGGGCGGAACGGTTTGCGGCCGAACACGGGATTGAGCTGTGTAGAAATGAAGATCTGATAATTCCGCGCGAAGTGGAACGGCTGCGCGAATACCAGGCGCAGGGCACGAATCACGGTAACGACCTATTTGCGCCGGAGATTTCCCACGATACGGTGGGCGCGGTGGCGCTTGACCGTGAAGGGAATATTGCGGCTTCGACTTCGACCGGCGGCACGCTCAACAAGGACCCGGGACGACTGGGGGATTCCTCGCTGATTGGGTGCGGCTGCTATGCGGATAATGAAAGCGCCGCGGTTTCGACCACGGGATGGGGCGAACCGATCATGAAATTGGTGCTGGCGAAATGGGCGGCGGATCGGGTGATTGCGGGGAATCATCCGCAATGGGTGGCGCAGGAAGCGATGAATTACTTGAAGCAGCGATTGAATGGACACGGAGGAATCATTTTGCTCGACGGGCAAGGGCGGTTTGGGCTCGCGCACAATACTCCGCGGATGGCCTGGGCGATTCACACGCGAGAAAAACTGGAAGCGGGAACGGAACGGTAGAGAGGGCAGAGGTCGGAGGTCAGAGGTCAGAAGTCAGAGGTTAGAGGTCAGAGGTTAGAAGTCAGAAGTCAGAAGTAAACATCAACCCAACCGGGACCCAGTCACCGCTCCGACAGTCATCTCTTCGACAGCTGTGGCTCCGAGAAACTAAAACTCCATATGCAGTCGGAAGGTCGGCACTAACACCGGGCCACGGTCGCGGTTGTAGCCGGGATTCTCAATGTGCTGAAATCCGGGCGAGACATAGAAGCCGCGCCAGACATGCGCGGTGTAGTAGGTTTCGACGATGTTTTCGCGGCCATAGTTCAGATTGCCATCGCCGAGCAGGAAGCCCAGGCCGCCGAGCCGCAAGTATTCCTGATGATCTTTGGAAATTGCGTTGGTGACGACAGCCACACCTGCTCGATCATAGCGACGATGCCACCATGCGCCACTTGCGCCAAGACCGCCGGCAAAGGTCTGGCCAACCTCGGTGTAGACGAAGGATTCGGTTTTGTCATCGTTCCAGCCAAAACGTCCGAAGGCGGTTAAATTGCGAGTGAGTGCCTGCTCGATGTTGATGCCGAAGCCGTACTTGCGCGTGATTTGCCAGGGATGGTTGGTGATATCAGGCGCGGGAGCGAGCCCGTCTTTGAATTGGGCGACGGCGTCGCGATAAATGCCCATGTTGGCATGATTGGTGAAAGCAAGCAGGCGAATCGCGCCTGTCTTTTTGGGGATGAAGCCGTGGCGGAACTCAAATTCGTAGTTTTCTGCGTGCACTTGCCATGGACGCCAGACAAGATCAATGCCGTTCGCAATTTTTGGCATGAGAGCTTCGACGAAGCGGAATCCCCAGTTGCGATCTTCGTAGTCGGCGAGGAGTCCGACGGTGTAGCCGCGAGTATCGGCCGCATAGTCCCATGCGCCGTTATTGTCGACCGTCCAGTTGTTGAACTGGAGGTGGGTATCAGAGCCGACGGAGTTGATGTCTAGGAAGTCGGGCAAGCTGAATTTGCCGAAACGAAGCTCGAGACGGCGGCGGGGGAGTTGCTCAAACAAAGAAAATGCGTTCCGCGCGTTTTCGATCTTGTCCTTGCTCAGGGCGATGACGGTGTGAATTTCGCCGCGGCCGAGATAAGGGGCTTTGCTCAGGAGCGGATTGCGGACGATATCGAGGTCCGTGTTGCCGGCCAGTCCAAATCCCATGCTGAGGGCGGAACCACCGGCTTCTTCGAGATCGCCGATCAGTTCCGTCGAATTGTTGAGGCGCACGCCGGAATAGAGGGTCAGGACCCGCGACGTTGCCTTTTGATAGTGGGGGCCCAAGCTGTGAGGGCCTGAATAAAGAGCAGGAAAAGGAGGATTAGTCTGGAAAATAAAATTGGCCTGACCGGAAAGCCAGAAGCGTGAATCCTTAAAGTGCGGGAACATGGCGGGAACGTCGTCGCCGGCGGGATCTCCGGGATCGGCGCCAGCGTCCGTGGTCGTCGTCTGAGAAGTGACGGGGACGGTATTGAGAAACGTTTCAGCCAGTACAGCAGACGGGGTGGACTGCGACTGCGCGGACGCAGAAAGAACGAAGATGGCTGAGAGGAGCAGCGCGGCGAGGCAGGAAGCTGCGCCGGGGAAGGCCCAGCGAGAGTGGGGGGCCGTACACGGCTCCGGCTTGCGGGTTGCGATATTGAAAATGAATTTCAATTTCAAGTCCATGACCGCAGATTAGGGCCCGGATAATTCTGCCGCAAGACTACGAATCACGAACCGATGTGATTTTAATCACGAGGTAACGTTCGCGGGTGCCTGCTGCGTGCGAGCCGCACCATCATACTAACGTTATCTTTCCTGTATTAACTACCGTTAATACTAACTGCCGTCCCGCCATGGGAGGTCATGGTAGACGACTCTTGATACGCCACGGTTACATGCAGCGCGCCAATGAGGCGGGCTGTTTCCGAGCAGTGCCGGTTGGGCCTTGATTATGACTATCCGCCGCAATATCGGATGGTCGGAATGCGCGGGAAGGGCAAGATGGAGCTGGAGATCAATCTGGAACAAAAAAACAAAGGACAGCCTGGAGCCCCCCAAGGCCGTCCTCTAAACCCTCCCGGTTAGAAGGGCAACTGATGGCAAGATAAAGAAGTCAGATTGCAGCAGTGTTGCGAATAGATGAAATTCCCATGAATTTCGGGAAGCGACGTTTTCAGCCGCGAGCAAGGCCGGATGCCTAGCCGCCTCGCAAGGAAAACCTTGCCGCCAGCAAAGACGGGCGCGATGGGTTCGAGCTGATGTTCGCAGATCACAGATTGCTGTGACTGACCGCGCTGCCAGGCTCCCCAGGGGCGCTGCTATAGTCAACTCAGACGAAGACTGGGTAGTGAGTTTGAGACAAGGTGTATTTGATGCGCGCGAGATCCCTCGCTCCGCTGGTGAAAACGCGGGGCTTCGGGATGACGCCAGTCAGTTGGACGTTGGCTGGGAATCAAATTGCACCGCTGCCGACGACTGGACTTACCGATCATCGATTCGATCATTTGTTATCGAACGTTTGTTATTGATGTCTGTGGAGGGACCATGGCCCGCAAAACCGAGCAGTCGCGCAAGTTGCACAAGCGCGCAGAACAGTTAACCCCCGGAGGGGTGAATTCGCCGGTACGCGCATTCCGCGCGGTGGGAGGGGACCCGCTGTATATCGTTCGCGGGCAGGGTTCTCACATTTGGGATGCTGACGGAAATGAATATGTGGACTACATCGGTTCGTGGGGCCCGCTGATTCTGGGTCATGCTGCGCCGACCGTGATTGAGGCAGTGATTTCCGCGGCGCGAAGCGGAACGAGCTTTGGCGCGAGTACTCCGGCGGAAGCGGACCTGGCAGAGTTGGTGGTTTCCGCCTTCCCGCACATGCAGAAAGTGCGTTTTGTCAGCTCGGGGACAGAGGCGACAATGTCGGCGATCCGGCTGGCCCGCGCCTACACCAAGCGCAAGTACATCGTAAAGTTTGAGGGCTGCTATCACGGCCACGCCGATGCCCTGCTGGTGAAAGCGGGATCGGGGGTCGCGACGCTGGGCATTCCCGGATCGGCGGGCGTGCCGGAAGAGTTCACGCAGTTTACGCTGGCGCTTCCCTACAACGATACGGACGCGCTGGAACAGGTTTTCAAGAAGTTCAAGCACCAGATTGCGTGCGTGATCATAGAGCCGGTGGTGGGGAATATGGGATGCGTGCCTCCGGCGCGCGGTTATCTCGAAGCGGTGCGCGCGATTACGTCGCGCGACAAGGCGTTGCTGATTTTTGACGAAGTGATGACCGGCTTCCGTCTGGCTTTTGGCGGTGCGCAAGAGCTATACGCAATTCAGCCTGACCTGACCACGATGGGAAAGATTATCGGCGGGGGACTGCCGGTGGGCGCCTATGGCGGACCCAGCGAGATCATGGATCTGGTTGCGCCGCTTGGCCCGATGTATCAGGCTGGAACATTGTCGGGAAATCCACTGGCCATGGCGGCGGGTTACGCGACCCTGCGCTACCTGCGCGAGCATAAAGAGGTGTATGCGAAGCTCGACAAGATGGCGACGGAAGTGGTGATGGGAGTGGCTGCGGCCGCAAAAGAAGCAGGGGTTGCGATGTGCCACAACCACGTAGGTTCGATGTTCACGTGGTTTTTCGCGCCGGGCCCGGTCACGGATTGGGTTTCGGCCGCCAAGAGCGATAGCGAGGCATTTGCACGTTTCTTCCGCGGCATGCTGGACAATGGCATTTATCTGCCACCCTCGCAGTTTGAAGCGGCCTTCATCAGCGCGGCGCATACCGAGCACGATGTGCAACAGACGATCGCGGCGGCGAAACAGGCGTTCGCGACAGTGACGGCATAGAACAGCCATCAGCTTTCAGCCGTCAGCTTTCAGCCGTCAGCTCTCAGGTATCAGCTCTCAGTTGCGGGGCGCGGTGCTTGGAGGGAGCTTAAATTCCACTCCCAGAGAATCGTTAATTTTTTGTGTGGCCGCGAGATCAAGATCGGCAAGCAGGATCTTGTGGGTGCGTTCCTCGTCGAAATCAAACAGGGCGTCACCGACGATCGCATAATTCACGACGCCGGTCTGATGACCATCCTTAAACACGAGCACGGTTGCGGGCTGTGCAACCACGGGCTCGGGCGGCTCGGGAGTTTCGGCGTCTATATCGTCATCTGAATCTTCAGCGACTTCATCGCCGTCGCCTTTTTGCCGTTTCGCGGCATCTTCGTCAGAAGAAGGATTATTGGTGTCCCCGGCTTCTGGCTGATAACCGATCTCGTATGGAACGGTAGCGACAAAGACGTCTCCGAGCGCGTCATCGTTATGGTGAGGGTGGCGACGGTGCTCGAGCGCCAGCGGCGGTTTTAGTTCAGAGCCGGCGAGCGCAGAAAATGTGCAGCAACCCGGCAAAAAAGGCTGGAGAACATTGGCCAAACCATTCGGCCCAAGCGAGGGAAGGTTGGCATGCCCGGAGGGGTTGGCCGGGATCCCCATCGAGATAGCGGAAGATGGAACGCCCTGAAACTGGGCCGATGCTGGCAGACATACGCTTAGCGCGAAAAGCACGAGAAGAGCAGAACGGGGTCGCGGGCGGGCGGATGTGTGTACAAACATGGACAAAGACCCTAACATTCAGCCAAGCAGATTATTGCCACCTAAGATTAGAACTCAGAACTGGCAGGCAGATGCGTAAAAAATCGTCAGTATGGCACGAAAGTGCCTTGGCAGGCGATGGGCGCAAAGAATGCGTTCAAGCCGCGTTGACAGGTTGCGCAATCGCTTGCGGACGCGAAATGCGGCGCAGTTCAAGAATGCGATGGCGGACGTAGCCATCTTCGGTGATATGAGAAGAAGCAACGGCTCTGCGCGTGGAGGCCACCATTTGGTCGGCGGGCCTGCGGGCCGGAAAATGCGGGTCCATTTCACGGCAGAATTCGCAGGGGCGGCTGGAGCGGGTATCGAAACGGCTTATGACGGCGTGATCAATATGTTCCACGAGGGCTCCTCGGGAGGATATTTTTGCGGCCTTTCGGTGTGACTTACGCACGACTGCGAGTGAACACGAAGTTGTACTACAAGGAATGCGTGCAGGCAAGCAATTAGCGTGGCCACCGTCGCAGCTTGAGAAAAATTACAATTTGGCCCTTGAAATTCACACAACGTTAACAATTGGATTTGGCGGATACTATCCTAATTCCAAGTCTCTCCACCACGGAGGGCACAGAGACACAGAGAAACCCCAAAATGCCGGGCAAGACCTTCACCTGTTGAGATTTGGAAATCGACGGTTATCATCCGTGACTCGGTGACTCCGAGGTGAGAAAGGCAAATCGGGGCACTGCCATTTGGCACGCGAGTGCGGCGGACAGTTTTCTGGCATTATTAAAAGCCATCCGGTTAAAGGCTGTAAACCAATATGCGGGAGAATCTGTGAATCGGGCTGATGCCAGTTCGCGCACCGTATTTTTCTTCGATATCGATAACACGCTGATCGACAATGACCGCGTTGCAGAAGATTTGCAGCGCCATCTCGAGAAAAAAGTCGGCGATGAGTGTGCGCGGCGCTATTGGGAGATCTTTGAAGAGCTGCGCACCGAGCTTGGATATGCGGATTACCTGGGCGCGCTGCAGCGTTACCGCGTCGAGCGGCCGCGTGATCCGAAGTTGCTCGAAGTGTCGTACTTCATGGTGAATTATCCATTTGCAAACCGCCTCTATCCGGAATCGCTGGATGCGGTAGAACATGCGCGCAAGCTGGGAATGCCGGTGATTTTGAGCGATGGCGACGTCGTCTTTCAGCCGCGCAAAGTGGACCGCTCAGGGCTGTATGACGAATTTGGAGGCCACGTGCTCATCTACGTGCATAAAGAGCAGGAGCTTGCCGATGTGGAGAAAAAATATCCGGCAGCTCACTACGTGATGGTCGATGACAAGGTACGGATACTGACGGCGATTAAGAATCACTGGAAGAATCGCGTGACGACGGTGTTCCCGAGGCAGGGACACTATGCGCTGGATGCGGCGCTGGTGGCGCAGTTTCCAAAGCCGGATATAACGCTGGCGCGAATTGGCGAGCTACAGAACTACTCGCTGGAACAAATTTTGTCGGCTGCGCGATAGTGAATATCTAATAAACGTTCTTCACCTAGGAATCTCCGATTAGGGTTCGAAGGAAAACCTAAACCACAGAGGACACAGGGGTCAGGGGAGCCGTGGGAAAGTGGGCGACCGCACCTTCCCTTCTTCCCTTCCCTGGTTCGCTTTTGTTCTTCGCTTTCCTAGGCGAAGGCTTTCCAAGAGAAATACAGAGTCATGCCGGTGCCGACAGCAATGACAAAAGCTCGGATCCACGATTGCGGCAATTTTTGTGCGTAGAGTGCGCCGAGATAGCCGCCCAGGATCGCGCCTGCGATCATGACAATGCCCTGACGCCAAACGACCGCGCGCGCGACGATAAAGGTTATGACGGCGACTCCGTTGATGATGCCGCCGAGAACAACTTTCAGGGCATTCATGGCATGGATGTCGGTCATGCCGACCATGGCGAGCATGGCCAGGTTGAGAATCCCGACGCCGCCACCGAAATAGCCTCCGTACACCGCTACGATGAGCTCAAATATCGAGGCGTAGACGAGTGCCGAGGTGGAGATATCGGCGGCGAGGCCGGTGCGGGAGCCCGCCAGCTTTCCGCCAAACAGGAAGAGCAGCGTCGCTCCCCCCATCAGAAAAGGCAGCACCTTCAGGAAGGTCTGCGGAGGCGTGTGCAATAGGAGGTATGCGCCGGCGACGCCTCCAATCAAGCTGGTGACAGCGAGAGGAACCATGACGCGGCGCGAGAGGTCGAGATGCTTGCGGTAGGCGCCGGTGCTGGCGGTGACTCCGACCCAGAGGGCGACTGTGTTGGTGGCGTTGGCGGCGATGGGCGCGACTCCGGTGAAAAGCAATGCAGGAAAGGCGATGAAGCTGCCGCCGCCGGCAACGGCGTTGAGCGCGCCGCCGAGTGCTCCGGCGCAGAAAAGAAAGATGAGAGTGTGAACGAGCAAATCACAGGTGTACCACACTGTGTCACGAAAGGCACCTGGAGGCGGGCATTCGGTCGCGCCGTGATTTGCCTTTTCTCACCACGGAGCCACCGAGTCACGGAGGAAAACCCAAATGCCTGGCAAAGATCTTCACCCTGTTGAGATATGAAAATTGAATTTATCCTCCGCGACTCCGGGTGCGCATGCCGCAGAAGTTCGACGGCGGGCGTCCGGAGCACAAATCATTGGCAATCAATGGCTTCCAAGTGTGACAGAAGTCATAGCGCCGTGTGACGTGCTTAGCTAATCTGAATTTTCGGGAAGCGGGTTGCGGCCTTGTGATCAAGATCGCTGGCAATCTTCCGATAAGGAGAGCGGCCCACCGAACCGAGTCAGAGAAATCGTCATGGCAACGCAAACACAAAGCGAAATCATTCTAGAATCCATCGAACCCATAGTTGGCGCGCCGGCGACGCGCAGAAATCCCAAGGACAACGCGAGCACGAAAAAGAAGCTCATCCAGCGCACCGGGCGCGATTATTCGCAGGTGACACGGCGCAGTTTTCAGGCCGCATTTCTGCTCTTGAACATCTGGCTCGGCAGCGTCTTCTATTTGTGGGTGCGTCAATTTGAAACGGGTGGCCGACCGACCTCCTTCGACCGCCCGGCAGGGGTAGAGGGCTGGCTGCCGATTGCCGGCCTGATGAACCTGCGCTACCTCGTGCTGTCACACCATGTGCCGCTGCTGCACCCGGCGGGAATGTTCCTGCTGATTGCGTTTCTTGCCATCTCATTTTTGTTTCGCAAGGCTTTTTGCAGCTGGCTGTGCCCGGTGGGAACGATTTCCGAATATTTGTGGCGAGCGGGACAAAAGATGTTTGGCCGCAACTTTCAGCTGCCGCGGTGGATCGATCTCTCGCTGCGCAGTCTGAAATACACCTTGCTCGGCTTTTTTGCCTGGGCTGTGAGTTCGATGGCGGTGGATGAATTGGGCGCGTTCATGGATAGTCCGTACGGCATTATTGCCGACGTGAAGATGCTTAATTTCTTCCGGAACATTGGTGAAACGGGAGCAGTCGTTCTTAGTGTGTTCGCGGTGGCATCGCTCTTTGTTCAGAATTTCTGGTGCCGATATCTTTGTCCCTACGGCGCGCTGCTCGGGATTGCATCGCTCGCCAGCCCGACGCGCATTCGCCGCAATGCGGAGAGCTGTATTGATTGCGGTAAGTGCGCGAAGGCGTGCCCATCGGCGCTGCCGGTCGATAAGCTGGTGACAATCAAATCGGCGGAATGTACAGGCTGCCTTGAGTGCGTGGCAGTTTGCCCGGCACAGAATACGTTGAGTCTGGCACTGCCGGCATTTGCCGGCGCGGCATTCGGTATGGACGGCCGAGGATCCTTCGACTCCGCTCAGGACAGGCGCCCATCTCTCGATATTCAAGAGCATGGCCTCCCGGTGCGCGGCATTCGAGTTCCAGTGTGGGCCATGGCAGCGGGAATCGCGGCGATCTTCTTCGGGGTAGTTGGATTCGCGAAAAGCACGGGCCATTGGGATTCCCATGTTCCGCGCGCAGTCTACCAGCAGCTTGTTCCCCACGCGGATGAAGCGAACCATCCGATGCCGAGAGTGACTGAGAACGAGGGCAACTGAAAATTGAGTCGGCGTTGGGCGTTCGGCGTTCGGCCCTAGGCTCTGGGCTCTGGGCTCTCGGCTCTGGGCTCTCGGCTCTCGGCTCTCGGCTCTCGGAAAACAGCACCACAACTGGCCAGGCAAACGGAATGGCGCCCTCATGCGTGTTAGAATCTTCTGTGGGTTTCTACCCGCACGATGCTTCCTGACATAGAAAAACTGCTGGCGCTACAGATTGCGGACCAGGAAATCCGCTCACTGCAGGCGGAGATCGCCGAACTGCCCAAACGTATGGCGGTCATCGAACAGAAGCTTGCGGGCACGAGGTTCCGGCTGGAAAAGGCTCGCGCGGTGGCCAAGGCCGATGAGGCCAACAAGAAAAAGTTCGAAGCTGCCATCCTGGATCTGCAAGGCAAAATCTCCAAATATCGCGACCAATCGCTGGATGTAAAAACCAACGAACAATATAAAGCGCTTCTGCACGAGATTCAGTTCGCCGAGCAGGAGATTCGCATCAACGAGGACCGGATTCTGGAAGTGATGGTCAACGTTGAAGGCCGCGAAAAAGAAGTGAAGGCGGCCGAAATCCAAATGAAGGCCGAGCAAGCCGAGATCGAACAGGAAAAAGAAGAAGCGCGCAAGGTGACGGCCGAAGACCAGAAAAAACTTGCGGAATGGAATGCGAAGCGCGATGGCTTGCGGCACGGCATCGACGCCGATCTGCTTCGGCAATATGAGCGGGTGATGAAGTTCAGGGGCAGCGGGCTGGCCGAGGTGCGGGACCACAAATGCATGGGATGCCAGGTGATGTTGCGGCCGCAAACTTATAATGAGGTCCGCGTCGCCGACCACGTGATGTTCTGTGATTCCTGCCAGCGGGTGCTCTACTTCGATCCAGCAAATGACCCCAAGCCCGAAGAGGTTGCGGAAGCGCTGCACGCCAAGCGCCGGCCGCGCCCGAAGGCGGATGCCGCACAGGCCTGGTTTTATCGTCCGGATTACGGCGAGGCGGGAGAGGTGCTGCTGGTGTTTACCAATGCCAATGGCTCGGCGTCGCGCGGCATTTTTGACTTGCATTCGGGTCGACAGGTCGGCGACATCCTGAACCGCGAAGGCAACTACCGGCAAGCGTTTCCCGAGGACTTAACAGATAGCGCGATCCGACTGAACGGGCATTGGGACGAAGATGAGATGCTGGAGTGGGGCTCGGAAATTCCATCGAGCGCACTGGACGTTTTGCACGGTGATCTGCGCGCCGCGCAGCGGGAACATAAGCGGGAACATAAAAAGAAAGACCACGAACACTCCCACACGCCGCAATCGGCGGTCAGCTAGAATCTGCCGCGCGAGGGCTGCCGCGCTAACTTCTGCCACGCAATTTCATAACACATAGCTGCTGCGATGTTCCAATGCGTGTTTCAAAACTATTTCTTCGCATAGGGATTTTTGTAGCGCAGCACTTTGCTGAGATTTGTTCCGCGAATAATTCCCGCCGAGTGGTAGAACAGCCCGAAGGAATCGATGGAAGACATGTCGGGGAAAATGCACGTCTCAAGCACGGTAAACACAGGATCGGACTTCTTTACCCAGCCTCCTCCATTCAGATTGATACCGCCGAACGAGTCGGTACCGCCGAGTAGCGAGCAGTAGCAGGACGCGGGGTTGCCGTTGCAACTTCCTGGTTGAACCTTCGCGTAGTAGGCGAGCGCAGCGAGACTTGGCTTCTGAGTGTAGAGAGTCGAGAGTAATACGTAAATTCGCGAGCCATCTTTGTTCGAGATAAATCTGCAAAATTCACGGCTGCCCGCCAGCTGCAACCAGTCCTGCTCACCGGCATTGGTGTTGAAGTAGGGCTGGCGTATATCCACCTCGCCGCCCTTGCTCACACAATACGCGGCGGAGCCGGTCGGGTCGGTTTCGGCTGGCGCGTTATCGTTATTAACGGCCGCGTTATTACTGGCTGCCGGCTGGTCGGGGCTGGCGGCCTCGACAGGCTGGACGTTGTAAAGAAAAAGCGTGGGAAGAACGACGGCGACAGCAAACGCAATGCAAACGATCAGCAAGGTAACGGGGCGCAGCATCGTCACTATCATTTTCATTGGGGGCCTCCTGCGAGAGACGCGGTCTGCGATTCGAGTGCGGCTTCGGTAGTGCGAACTCTTGCGAACACCGGGAATGAAGCGTAGCACAAGAACGGCGTAGTAGCGCGGCTATTTGAAGGCCGGCGCTGTCTTAATTTCAGGTCTTCCACCACGGAGACACAGAGACACAGAGTACCCCCAAACGCTTGGCAAGGCCTTCGACTGTTGGGTTTTACAAATTAAGGATCGCCTCCGTGACTCGGTGCCTCCGTGGTTAGAAAAGGCAAATCAGGAAACTACCTGAAGCCGTTTAGTGAGGGCCAAGTATCGGCGCTGCGAGCCGCAGCGGCTCGTCACAGGCGGCGTCCCGGGCTGAAACTGCGGTAAGATACACGGCGTGAGGTGAGTAATGTCTGAAGCCATTCCTGAAGGCCGCCTGCTGCCTGCGTCGCGGCGTACTTTCCTGAGCCTATCGGCGGCTGCGTCAGCCGCGCTCGCGCTGCGCATTGTGACCGAACCGATGCTGGCGCATGCCGCGCGCCACCTGACACACGAAGGCGTGATGATTGACGCCAATGAGAATCCGCTGGGACCGTGCGCGGCCGCGCGCGAAGCCATCATTGCCATTGCGCCGCAAGGCGGACGGTATTCGGACTGGCTGACGGAAGACCTGGTGAACCAACTGGCGCAACTCGAAGGCCTGAAGCCAGAGTATGTTAGCGTCCACGCCGGGTCGACCGTGCCGTTGCATCACGGAGTCGCGGCTTTCACCTCGCCGCAGCGCAGCTACGTGACTGCCGACCCCGGCTACGAAGCCGGAATGTTCACCGCGGACGCAGTGAAGGCGCGGGTGGTGAAAGTGCCGCTCACAAAGGAGTACGCGCATGACGTACGCGCCATGCTTGCGGCTGCGCCGGACGCGGGGCTTTTTTACGTGTGTACGCCGAACAATCCCACAGGGACGCTCACCAGCCATGCCGATATTGAATTTCTTGTGGCCAACAAGCCCAAGGACTCAATCGTGATGGTGGACGAGGCGTACATTCATTTTGCCGACACGACCTCGGCGCTTGATCTGGTGAAGGCTGACAAAGACGTGCTGGTGCTGCGCACGTTTTCGAAGATTTATGGCATGGCTGGCCTGCGCTGCGGCGCGGTGTTTGGCCGGCCGGACCTGATTGAAAAAGTCGGAAAGTATGGCGGATGGAACTTTATGCCGATTACCGCGCTGGTGGCGGGCGCGGCCAGTCTAAAGGACGCGCAACTGGTTCCCGAGCGCAAGCGCATCAATGCGGAAATTCGCAGCGGTGTTTTTGCGTGGCTGGACCGGAATGGTTATTCCTACGTGCCATCGCAATCGAACTGCTTCATGCTCGACACGAAACGCGCCGGCAAAGAAGTGATTGAGGCGATGGCGGCGCAGCACGTACACATTGGACGAATCTGGCCGGTGTGGCCGACCTATGTTCGCATCACGGTGGGGACGGCGAGTGAGATGGAACAGTTCCAGACAGCGTACAAGAAGGTAATGACGGGCGCGGTGACGGCGAGCATGTCTCCGGTGCGACGAGTTCGCAAGGGCCGCAGCGGGGAGATGCCTGTGAGGGCGTAAACTTTCTTGCGGGCGGGACATGTTGATGGCTGAGTATCGAGCTGAAAAAGACGGACCGCGAGGGATGGCGGTCTCTGGACCTCGGCCTAACCAACCTACCGTGTAACATCGCTTCATGCCTAAGAAGACGGTTGCAGCGCAGAAGGTAAGTTCCGCCCGGAGTCATTCTTCCCTTCCGCATCTTCCGAATCTCCCCAGCGTAACTATTTCGCCGCGCGGCATTGCCCGCCTCAGGGCGGGGCACCCTTGGGTCTACCGTTCTGATATCGCATCTGCAGAAGGCATTCCGGCGGGAGCGATGGTTCGTGTGGCCGATCACCGCGGAAAGCCGCTCGGGACCGCGCTCTACAGTTCGTCGTCGCAGATTGCGATTCGGATGATTTCGCGCGACGAAGTTGGCGATCTGCCGAGCCTGGTCGCCGCTAGGATTCGAGCGGCGATTGCTTACCGCAGGCAGGTTGTCGCGGACAGCGATGCTTATCGCGTCGTCTTCAGCGAAGCGGATTTTCTGCCGGGGCTGATTGTTGACCGCTACAACGATGTGGTTTCCGTACAGGTTCTGACGCAGGCGATGGATGCGGAGCCCGTGCGTGGCGCGCTGGTAGCAACGCTGGTGGAGGAGTTGAAGCCGGCGGGGATTGTGGAGCGGGTCGATCCGCGAATTCGGGAGCTTGAGCAGCTTCCGGCGCGGGAGTCGGGAATGCTGTGGGGAAAGAAGAGCGCAACGGTCATCAATATGAACGGCGGAAGTATGAACGGCGGGACTGCGGCAACCTCAGCGGCTAAAGCCGGCATTAAAGGGACGACGCCAATCGCAGCGCTAAAGCGCAGCGCCACCCAAAACCCTTTCGGTGAACGTGAGGACGGGCGAGGACGCCCGTCTCTCCATGGAATGAGTGATGAAATGGGTGACGGAATAACTGATGGGGTCGCTCCGGAGAACGTCGCGTCTGAGAACAATGACAAACAAGCAGGCGTGCGGTTTTATTATGACGCGCTGGCGGGCCAGAAGACCGGAGCGTTTCTCGATCAGCGGGAAAATTATGCTGCGGCTTCGCGGTATGCGCACGGGAACGCGCTGGATGTTTTCTGCTATCAGGGAGGATTCGCGCTGCACCTGGCGCGGCAGTGTGCGAGCGTCGCGGGTGTGGATAGTTCGCGGCCTGCGTTGGAGGTCGCCGAAAAGAATGCCGCGCTCAACTTTCCGGAGCGTGAGATTGAATGGACGGAGGCGAATGCTTTTGACCTGCTGCGCGACTATGCGGCGGCGGGGCGACGGTATGAGACGGTGGTGATCGATCCTCCGGCGTTCGCCAAAACGCGGCGCGACCTGCCCAAGGCCATGAGCGGATACAAAGAGCTAAATCTACGCGCGCTGAAGATGCTCGTGCCGGGCGGAATCCTTGTAACTTGCTCCTGTTCGTTCCATGTGAGCGCAGCCGAGTTCGTGGACGTGGTGGGAGCGGCGGCGATCGACGCGCACAAATCGCTACGAGTGATCGAGAAGCGCGGGGCGGCCAAAGACCATCCAATGCTGCTGAATGTGCCGGAAACTGGATACCTGAAGTGCTTGGTATTGTCGGTAGGAAATTAGCTGTCAGCTTCCAGCTCTCAGCTTTCAGTCGATAGTCGTCAGTCGTCAGTCGTCAGTCAAAAACATTACAAGGCTGGGGCTTTGCTCCGGCCTCTGCTTTTGGGGGAAAATACTGGTTGAGGAGCGAGCGAAGATCACCTGAATTTCGCCAGGAGCGAAGCGAAGGATCTCTGCATTTTCGCCGCTCCAAGCCCAATTGCATAGATTCTTCGCTGGCGCTCAGAATGACATTGGATTTAGAAATTTGAAATTACTCAATCACAAATTACCAAATTAACAATTGGAGTAACCCATGGCTATTCGTTGGGACAAATTTACAGTTAAAGCGCAGGAAGCGGTTCAACGTGCGAACGACATCGCGTCCGAACATGGCAATCCCGAGCTGATGCCCGTGCATTTGCTGGCGGCGCTGCTTGAGGACAAGGAAGGCATCGTGCCGCCGGTGCTGGAGAAAATCGGCATTGGGCCGCAGGCTGTGCTCGCCGATGTCTATAAAGAGATTGAAAAGCTGCCCAAGGTCTCCGGCAGCGGAGCACAGCAGGCAACGCTGTCGTCGCAGGTGAATCAGCTTTTCGAAAATGCGTTCAAGCAGGCCGACCAGTTTAAGGACGAATATGTTTCTACTGAGCACCTGCTGCTGGCGATTGCCGGACAGAAACGGGATCGCAAGAATCAGGATGCGGCGCAGGAGATTCTCGCGCGCCAAGGTGCGACGCACGATGCCATTCTGAAGGCGCTGACTGCTGTGCGGGGATCGCAGCGCATCACCGATCAGAATCCGGAGGCGAAATATCAGGCGCTGGAGCGCTATGCGCGCGACCTCACGGAACAGGCGCGGCGCGGCAAGCTCGATCCGGTAATTGGCCGCGATGAAGAGGTACGGCGGGTGGTGCAGGTGCTGTCGCGGCGGACGAAGAACAATCCGGTGCTGATTGGAGAGCCGGGCGTTGGCAAGACGGCCATTGTGGAAGGCCTGGCGCAGCGCATTATTTCAGGCGATGTGCCTGAGGCGCTGAAGAACAAGCGCGTCGTCTCCCTCGACTTGGGAGCGATGCTGGCCGGTGCGAAATATCGCGGCGAGTTCGAAGACCGGCTCAAGGCTGTGCTCAAGGAGATTGAAGACGCGCAGGGCCAGATCATTCTCTTTATCGACGAGCTGCATACGCTGGTTGGCGCTGGGGCGTCTGAGGGTGCGATTGATGCTTCGAACATGTTAAAGCCGGCACTGGCTCGCGGCGAACTCCGGGCGATTGGCGCGACCACTCTGAACGAGTATCGCAAGTACATCGAGAAAGACGCGGCGCTGGAGCGGCGTTTTCAGATTGTTTTTGTCGGCGAGCCGAACGTCGAAGACACGATTGCGATTCTGCGCGGACTGAAAGAAAAGTACGAAGTGCATCACGGCGTGCGGATCAAGGATTCGGCGATTGTGGCGGCGGCGACGCTTTCGCATCGATATATCTCTGATCGATTTTTGCCGGACAAAGCCATCGACCTGATTGACGAAGCGGCGGCATCGCTGCGCATCCAGATTGATTCGCTGCCAACCGAGATCGATCAACTGGAACGGCGGGCTACGCAGCTGGAAATCGAAAAGCAGGCGCTGAAGAAAGAAGACGATGCCAATTCGAAAGAGCGGCTGGCGGCGGTGGAGAAAGAGCTGGCGGGAATCCGCGAGCAATCGAATGCGCTGAAGGCGAAATGGAAACAGGAAAAAGATGTGATTGCCAAGGCGCGCGCCCTGAAGGAAAAACTGGAGCAGCTGAAGGTTGAGGAGCAGGCAGAAGAGCGCAAGGGCAATCTGGAGCGCGTGGCGCAGATTCGCTACGGGCTGATTCGGCAGACGGAAGAGGATCTGACGAAGATCACCAAGCAACTGGAAGGCAAAGCGGGCAAGCGGATGCTGAAAGAAGAAGTCGACGAGGAGGATGTGGCGCGCATTGTTTCGAAGTGGACGGGGATTCCGGTCTCGAAGATGCTCGAAGGCGAAGTGAAGAAGCTGATCAACATGGAGGACCGGCTGCGGCTGCGCGTCATCGGGCAGGATGAAGCGCTGGAACGCGTGTCGAATGCGGTGCGTCGATCACGCGCGGGGTTGAGCGATCCGAAGCGGCCGATTGGCTCATTTATTTTTCTTGGGCCGACGGGCGTTGGAAAGACCGAACTGGCGCGGGCTTTGGCCGAATTCCTGTTTGACGATGAGAAGTCGATGATCCGCATCGATATGTCGGAGTACATGGAGAAGCATGCGGTTTCGCGGCTGATTGGCGCGCCTCCGGGATATGTGGGCTACGAGGAGGGTGGGCAACTAACAGAGCAGATTCGGCGGCGGCCGTATGCGGTGGTGCTGTTCGATGAGATCGAAAAGGCGCATCCGGATGTGTTCAATGTGCTGCTGCAGATGATGGATGACGGGCGACTAACGGATGGCAAAGGCCGCACGGTGGATTTCAAGAACACGGTCATCATCATGACCTCGAACCTGGGGTCGTCGTTTCTACAATCGGAAAGCCTGCGCTCGGAGAAGGATTTTGCGGAGGCCTCGAAGCAGGTGATGGACACTCTGCACGGGCACTTCAAGCCGGAGTTCCTGAACCGAGTTGATGACATTATTATTTTCCGGCCGCTGGGCAAGGAACAGCTGGTGAAGATCGTGGACCTGCGTTTGGAAGATTTGCGGCGATTGCTGGCCGACCGGAAGATTTCACTTGAGCTGACGGACGCGGCGAAAGAGTTGCTGTTCACCGAAGGCTATGACCCGAACTTCGGCGCGCGGCCGCTGAAGCGCGCGATCCAGAAGCTGGTACAGGATCCGCTGGCGATGAAAATTCTGGACGGCGAGGTGCTGCATGGCGATCACGTGATTGTGGACGCCGACAAGAAAACGGGAAAGATGACGTTTCAGGTGAGCGGACGAGTGAAGGAAGCGCGGACGGTGGCGAAGAAATAGTTGGGCGCGAGTAAAGGGTCGGGCTTGCGAGCGGTCTAGTTGGTCGGCATTGATTGATTAGCGTCGATTGGTTGGCGTGTTTAAGCCCCGGCCGCGTTCAGGCCTTGGCCGCATTGGCTTTGGTTGCGAGATTCAACGGGCGCGCGTGGATTTGGGGCAACGCGGACATTAAACGCTTCGTGTAGGGATGTGTGGGCGCTGCAAAGATTTCTTGCGTGGGGCCGCATTCGACGATTTGCCCCTCGTTAAGAATGGCGATGCGGTGGCAGATTCCGGCGACCGACGGCAGGTCGTGCGAGATGTAAAGGATCGACATGCCGGTATCGCGATTGAGTTGCGCGAAGAGCTGAAGAATCTCGGACTGCGTGATGACATCGAGGGCGCTGGTAGCCTCATCGGCGAGAAGAAGCGCGGGGCGGTGCATGACGGCCATGGCGATAAGCACACGCTGAGCCTGCCCCACGCTCAACTGCGCAGGATATTTGCGAAGGAAACTGTCATCGGCCGGGAGAGTAACGCTCGAGAGCGCGGAGCGGATTGTGCTCTCGCAATCGGGCTTCATTACGACGCTGCGCGCGGGTGCCGCGCTGCGCGTTGTTATGACGCTATGCGCGGTTGGCGTGTGCGTTGTTTCGGCGCGGTGCGCGGTCGCTCCGGCGGCGCGGTGTGTGCGCCAGGCTTCTTCCAACTGCGTGCGAATGCGGAGCGCGGGGTTGAGCGAAGAAATCGGGCTCTGCAGGACGAGGCTGATAGCGCGACCGCGGAGACTGCGAAGATCGCGTTCGCGCATCGAAAGCAAATCTTTTCCCTGAAAAACAATTGTTCCTTCGACGGCGGCGCGCTGACGGCCAAGCAGGCCGAGGATTGCCAGCGCCAGCGTGCTTTTCCCCGAACCGCTCTGACCGATGAGGCCCAACACTTCTCCCTGCTGGATTTGCAGGGAGAGCCTGCGCAGAACGGGCTCTTTGCCGGGGTACCGAACGGTGATGTCGGCGGAGAGCAGTGCATCGCGGTTTGTGTCGGCAGTGGAAGTCACGCTTATTTATCTTTTTTATCGCTTGGCCGTCGCAGTGCCAGTCAGCGTGAGGCGTTCGGCATTCCAGAATGTCTGCGGGAAAAGGATGCCGGGACTTGCGCCGGCTACCGAGTTCTGAACCGCCGATAGCGCGTTCAAGTTCACCAGGTAAATGAACGGAGCCTGTTCGTAGACGATTTCCTGGACGCGGTCGAAGCTCTGCTTGCGCTTCTTGGGATCAGAAGTTGAGGCCTGCGCGTGCATCAACTTGTCAATTTCCGCTTCCCATGCGGTTTCCGGCGATTTCTGCTGTGGGTTCCAAGCATGATTTTCCGCGGAACTCAGCCAGATATTCATCTGATCGTTAGGGTCGAGGCCGACGTTGCGGAATCCGAGAATTGCGGCTTCGTAATTGAATTTTTGGGATATGCGCTCGATTAGAGACGGGAAGTCAAGGGTAACGAAATTAATCTTGATGCCAATTTTACCCAGATCATCCTGGATGAGAACGCCCATGCGCTCGCGCGGCTTGCTGCCGGCGTTGGTGACGATAGAGAACTCGACAGGGTTGCCACTCTTGTCGAAGAGCGTGCCGTTTTTCAACTGAAAGCCGTCGGCTTGAAGTCGAGAAATCGCGGTTTGGGTATTGTGTTGTTCCGGCTTGAGATTGCTGTTGAACCAGAATTTATTCGCCGGCGAAACCGGGCCGACTCCGGGCTGGGCGTGCCCGTTGTAGACAATGCGCGCGATATCGTCACGATTGATGGCCTCCGAAACGGCGCGGCGGAAGTTGGTGGAGCGGAACCAGGCACGCTTGTATTCGGGGATAGGAGCAGATGCGACCTGATTGAACCAGAGAAAATCGGAGTCAAGCGAAGGACCGGCGTCATGCGCGACCTGCGTCGAAGACGAGGTGAGGCGATCGAAGTATTCGGTGTCAAGAATATTGATGAGATCGAGTTCGCCACGCTTGAAGCGAAGCATCTCGACATCGCGATTCGACTGAATGTCGAGATGAATGGAATCGAGATAGGGCAAGCGACGGCCCTGGGCATCCTTCTTCCAGTAGTTGGGATTGCGCTCGAGGAGGATGCTGGAGCCGGCCTTGTATTCCGCGACCATGAAAGGACCGAGCACGGCCGATTCTTTCTTGGGTGAATGCGCCGACATGATCACGAGTTCGTCGAAAAGCCGTTCGATGCCGACAATCGGAGCAGGGAAAGTGATAACAACCTGGTCGTCAGAAAGAGCCTTGGTTGTGACGGCATTGCCGGCAGAGCGGAACTCGTCGCCGACCGGAGAATGCAAAGCGGGATCCATGAGGCGTTGCATGGTGAAAGCAACGTCAGCGGCAGAGAAAGCAGTGCCGTCGGAAAAATGAAGGCCGTGGCGGAGTTGGAAGGAGACCTGCCGGCCGTCGGGCGAAATCTTCCAGGATTCCGCGAGTTCCGGCTCGAGTTCCTGCGTATGGCGGTTGACGCGGACGAGAACGCCTCCGGTGAGATAACGGATGGCGAGTGATGCATCGTCATCGACGAGCAGCGGGTCGAAAGTTTTGGGTTCGGATCTCAGGCAGAAACGGAGTTGACCGCTGTTTTGCGCAACGCCGGTGAACGAGAGAAGCAGGCATACGAAAACGAGAAAGGCAACGGAGCGCCGGAGTGGCGACGAAGCGCAGATAGCTCGCCGCGGCATTTCACGGAGAACCATTGCACGGTGAACCAGGGATGAAGCTTCAGAATTTTGTGTCGATGGTACGAAATGACCGGTCATGCGGTTGCCTCCTCGTTTGATAGCAGTAGCTGAAAAGACGTCATAACAATGATGAGCAGAAACAGCGGAACTAAACGCCAAGGTTCCTCGCGGAAAGACACCAAACCCTCCAGCTCGCGCAACAGGCTTCCCCATGAAGGAAGCGGCTCAGCAACACCAAGGCCAAGAATGCCCAGATTGGCTTCACTCAGAATGAAGACAGGGATGGATATCCAAAACTGCGCGTAGAGTACGGGCTTAAGGTTGGGCAGAACATGGATGAGAAAAAGTCGCGGGCCAGCAAGACCCGAAGCGCGCGCCTGGAGGACGAAATCGGAATCGCGCAGGGCTCCGGCACTGGTTGAGAGCACACGAGCCGACGCGGCCCACCCGAGCAAGCCCAGGATCAGAAAGGTCACCAAGACCGACGCGAAGGGTGAAACGTTGAGCGGCAAAAGTGCGCGAACAGTTATGAGCAGGAACAGCCACGGCAGAGATAGAAAAAGGTCTGTGAATGCGCGAGCGAACTTGAGCCAGATTCCGCCCAGGTAGCCGGCAAGACCGCCAATGAGCGCAGCCAACGCCGTTGAGACAAAGGCAGCGGCGGGCGCGAGCAGAAGAGAGATGCGGGTTCCGTAGAGAACGCGGGCGAAGCGGTCGCGACCAACTTCATCAGTACCGAGTAGATGGGTTCGCGAAGGCGGCGCACTGGGAGCTTCGCGAAACTGCTTGGCGTATCCGTAAGGCGCCAGCCAATTGGCCGAAAGCGAAAACAGGCACACGGCAACAACAACTGCAAAGGCGGTATATCGGGCGGCCTTCATGCCTCCGCGGACCTCAACATGTAGACCATTACATCGGCACTGGAGTTCGCTATCAACGTTACGGATGTAACGATGAGGGTCAAATTGAGCAGCAACGGCAGGTCACGGGCAAGGGCGGCTTGCCATGCGAGTTGCCCGATACCGGGCAGGCCGCAGAGGCTCTCCACTGGAATTGCAGCGCCAATTGCGAGGCTCACGGTGACTCCGGCAAGCGCGAGCAAGTGGGGGCCCGCGACGGGAATTACGTGGCTCGCAAGCAGGCGGAGTTCGCCAAGGCCGCGAGCGCGGGCGGCGGTCACGTGAGGCATGGCATAAGTCTTGGCCAACAAATTGCGTGAATAGCGGTAAATCTTGGGAAAAACGATCAGCGCGATCGCGAGGTAGCCAGGCGCATTGAAAATAACCGAGGCGAGCGCGAGCACGGCGGCTGGGATACAAAGAAAAGCGCCGCTCAGCATCGTGCCGAGAATGTCAGACTCCGGCCGCGACCAAACGCATGCCATAAAGGCGAGTGATGCGGCGAAGAGCCAGCCGAGGAGCAGCCCGATGCCGGCAACACGCGCTGTGACAGGCCAGCGCTCACGCAGAAGGTCTTTTACAGGTTGTCCGAGCGCTTGCGATGTGCCGAGGTCGCCATGGACCGCGTTGCTGAGGTAGTTAAGGTAAAAGCGCAGAATGTTGTGTTGGGAGGCGTGTTGGGCGCGGAGAGCCTGAAGACTTTCTTCACTCAAGCTGGGATCGAGTTGGCGCTCGTCGGCGTCGAAGCCGGGCGCAAGCCGCACCAGGGTGGCGGAGAGTAATCCGCCGAGCAGGACCAGGGCTGCGATGGATGCGATGTGGCGCGCGATTTTACGAAGCAACATTTTGCGGAACAGCATTTTCTGGAACAGCATTTTCCCGGAACAGCATGGAAGCCGTCCGAGATTGCACCTGCGGGCCGATGCTATTGAATCGGATCTTAGTTCGGATCATAGGTCAGCCGCGCGGAGGATGGGACTTACGGTGGTAACGGTTCAAAGCGTCGTCCGGAGCGTCTCAGACTTGGACCGGCTTCCAGTCGGCCGAAAGTTACTTTGGTTCAAAGCTCGTCTCCGAACAGTTCATCGTGATCCCGCTCTTGTGGCAGCATCGTTAATAGTTGTCATTCTGTCGAACAAGTTGACGACGACAGGCTCCATGCCGGTCGGCAAAGTGTTTCCGCGACCGTGAGTCGCAGTTCAGGAGAAGCAGTTTCAAAGCAAGTTTCCTTCATGAAGAAAACCCAGAAACCCGCCGACAGCCTCACCAGCCAAATAGCAACCGCTCAAATTGTGGGAGCGCCAGCACTCCACATTCATCTCGCGTCGGATCTTCTGGATCAATTGCAGGACGCGGTTTTCTTTACCGACCTGCGGGGCGTTATTAGCGGGTGCAATCGAAGTGTAATTCGATACGGGTACACACCCGAGGAACTTGTCGGCAAGAATCTCGCCGAACTCCTGCACGGAGATGGGGATTCTTCAGGCAGAGGAATGATTTCCGCGGCCGTCAAGCATGGCAGGTTTCAGGGCCAGGTGCAGGGCCTGAGCAGCTCTGGGCAGCCGTTTTCTCTGGAGTTGAGCCTGACGCGGGTGTGCAATGCGGATTCGGTGCCGATCGGTATGGTCGGCATTTCGATTGATGTAACGGCAGCCTCGGCAAACAGGCGCAAGCCGATCCTGACTCACTGTGCGCCAGTTGTCCCCACCACATCGCCGCGGCGATTCATCGATGGAACTGAATTTGTGATTGCCAGCCCCGTTATGCATAAGTTTATGGGGATGGTGGAGCGCGTCGCGGGCCACACGGAGACGGTGCTGATCACTGGCGAAACAGGCACAGGTAAAGAGTTGGTGGCGCGGACAATTCATCAGGCTTCGGTTCGCGCGCGAAATCCTCTAATCGATATCAATTGCGCTGCGCTACCGGAGCACCTGGTGGAAAGCGAATTATTCGGCTATGAGAAGGGGGCATTCAGCGGCGCGGATTCGTCAAAGCCCGGGTTATTTGAGCTAGCCGACCGAAGCACGATTTTTCTTGACGAGATTGGAGAACTGGAACCCCAGATCCAGGTAAAGCTGCTGCGCGTTCTAGATGGGGCCCCATATTACAGGCTCGGTGGGCACAGGAAGATCACGGTGAATGTGCGGGTGGTGGCGGCCACGAACCTGGACCTTGAGGTCGCGGTAAAGGAAGGGCGATTCCGCAAGGATCTTTTCCACCGGCTGGGCCAGTTTCAATTGCGCGTGCCGCCGTTGCGCGAACGTCCAGAGGATATTACGGCACTGGCGCAGCACTTTCTTCTGCTGAAGGCGCCGGGCAAGAATTTTTCTTCGGACGCGTTGGCCGTATTGCAGGAGTATCGCTGGCCCGGCAACATACGCGAACTGCGGAATCTGATTGCAAAGCTGGCTCTGTCCACGTCTGAGGAAAGGATTACGGCCGCTGCGGTGGCGGCTGAACTTGGTCATGAACCGGATGCCTTGCAGGACGCGCGCAGCGCGATGCCGCAGGGAAACCTGGAAAACATGGAAGAACAGATGATCATCCGGGCTCTCGAAAAGACCGGAGGCCATCGCTCGCAGGCTGCGGAACAGCTCGGGATTTCGCGCCGGACACTGAGCCGGAAGTTGCGTGAATATGGAATCGATGTGGCATCGGGGGACGCATCCAGCACTCTCGGCAAGATCAGCGCGGAACAGCAAAAGTTCTTCCGCGCCAAAGTAAATGTTCCCGTGACGCTCAAGAATGCGAACGGCAAAGAAGTGCAGGCGAAGGCAATCAACCTGAGCACGGGCGGAATGGGATTAGACGAGGTAAGCGATCCAGGGAGCTTCGCCGGGTTGCTTGATGTGCATTTTCTGTTGCCGGAGACCGATATTGAAATGCAAGTGAAGGGGCGCTTGATGTGGGCCGATGTCGGCGGCAGAGCCGGTCTGCGATTCGTGGTGATTGAACCCGCGGTTTTCGGGAAGCTGCAACAGTGGTCAAACCAGAAAATGAAAGATGAAGGATGGGAAGTCCCTTCCTGATCTTTGTCTTGGATCCACTCCGCATCGTCCCTCCAAGTCATCCCGCCAGCCGGCACTCTTTAGTCACCCAGTAAGTGGTTACCAGTGACATATAAGTGGGCCACTTTGTCTCAAACTCCGAGTTATGCGTGCCCGTGCTTTGTTTCTAGAGACTTAGATACTATCCCGTTCAGAAGTGCGCCAATTTGTCCCGGCAGCAGAATTCCGAGTAATTCGTAAGTCTTTACAAACAGGCCATTTGCTTCATGGCCGATTGGTTTGACGATTGCGTTGTCAAGACTGGAGCCAAAGGCGCGTGACACTCGCCTGCGGCCAAGGAAATTTATGAAAAACGAGAAACATCCGCAAACGATGGTTGGACGAACCGGTCGCTGGTTTGCCTCCGGATCTTTTTGGACGGCCCGGATTGGCGTTCTTGCGCTGTTGGCGGCAATCGCCGCAACACCGTGTTTCGCCGGCTCGCTTCGCGCAGTGGACGGTAATGAATCCGCATCGGTGGCGTCCAAGCTTGCCGCAGATCTGAACCAGTACACCGAATCGAACGGCATGGTGACGGTGATCGTGCAATACCGGCAGATGCCGAGTGCCTCGGCACTCTCGCGAATGCAGGGCAACGGCGCGACCGTCAAGTCAAGGCTGCAGGCCATTCAGGGAGCAACCCTGCGAGTGCCCGCGAGCATGTTGCCTACGCTGGCGAAGGACCCCAACGTCGCCTACATCACACCGGATCGTGTAGTAAATATGACTGCGAATCCTACGACCGAGTCGTTTGTCAGTGCGGTTGAGGCCGATATGGCAGCCTCGCAGTACGCCTTCAATGGCTCGGGTATTGGCGTCGCCGTTATCGATAGCGGAATCTCCGCGAATACTGACCTGAACAATGCGAGTGGCGCCAGCCGCGTGGTGTACAGCCAGAGCTTTGTGGCCAACGACACAACGACTGGCGACAAGTATGGTCACGGGACCCATGTGGCGGGCTTGATTGCCGGCACGGGTGCCAGTTCCGGCACAGCCAATGGATACCCTGCGACCTACGCGGGCGTCGCTCATGGCGCGAACCTCATCAATCTGCGCGTACTCGATCAAAACGGGTCGGGAACGGACAGCCAGGTGATCGCGGCGATCCAGGAAGCAATCACGCTGAAGAGCACCTACAACATCCGTATCATCAACATGTCTGTCGGCAGGCCCATGTTTGAGACTTATACGCTTGATCCCATCGATCAGGCGGTGGAAGCAGCATGGAAGGCCGGCATTGTCGTGGTGACGGCCGCGGGCAACTGCGGGCAATATGCGGCTACGAATGGCTTCGGGACGGTTAGCGTTCCGGCGAACGATCCTTCCGTAATTACGGTAGGAGCGACGATGACCAAGATGACGGCAACACCGGTGGATGACCAGATCACCAGCTTCAGTTCCAAAGGGCCGACAGCGATCGATCACATTGTGAAGCCGGACCTCGTCGCCCCTGGCAACAACATCCCTTCGCTGCGTGTAGCCGGCAGCACACTCGATGTGGCCTATCCACAGTATGAGATTTCGCCGACCAGCGGAACCTCAAAGTACTTCGTACTGAGTGGGACAAGCATGGCTGCGCCAATTGTGAGCGGAGCGGTCGCTTTGATGCTGCAGCAGAATTCCGCCTTAACTCCTGACCAGGTAAAAGCGCGGTTAATGTTGACGGCGAACAAAGGATTCACCCAATTCACCTCATCCACCAACTCTGGAAATCTCTTTAGCAACGAGGACGACCTCTTCACTTATGGAGCTGGCTATCTGGATATCGATGCCGCTCTGGGCAATACGAGCCTGGCGTCGGGGATCGCGCTTTCGCCGACGGCTGTCTGCGGATCGAGTGGCACAGTGGCCATTTCGAACACCACGCCCGACGCAACATTCAAGGGCTACAGCGTAGTTTGGGGCTCGGTGGTTTGGGGCGACTCGGTGGTTTGGGGAGCGAATGCAGTTTCCGCCAACTCCGTAGTGTGGGGCTCCAACACGGTTTCGTGGTCGAACTGCTTTAGCAGCACAAATGGCGTGTGGGGAAACACGACGACTGCTGCCAGCGCCACATCAGCGTTAAGCGCGGGCGAGGGTGGAGACAATTAAGACGACGGCAATATACCGGAGAACTGCCATGACAAATACCATACCTACGAAGGCCAAAGTCATGATCGGACTGGTAGCCGCCGCGAGTCTTTGCACTCTTTCGTTCGGCGCACTGAATTGGCACACACCAGTCTGGTCTCAATTGGGGCTTCTGATCTCTGCCGCGGTACTGACTTCGCGGCTGAAGATAAAGCTGCCTGGAGTGACAAGCACGATGTCGGGAAACTTGCCCGTCATCCTTATCGGCGCCACGCAGTTGGGATTGCTCGGGAGCCTGCTCGTCGCCGCGACGGCAGCAATCGCTCAATCCTGCGCGTCAGGAGCCAAAACAAAATTCGTTCACCTGTTTTTCAACGTTTGCACTTTAATCAACGCGTGCGGCCTTGCTTATCTCGCCTATCACAGCTCGATGTTGAAGGCTGTGGGCGGCGAAGCACTGCCGCTGGCGGTGGCCACTGCGGCCTACTTCCTGGCTAACACAGCACCTGTCGCCGGGATCATCGGATTGTCGGAAGGGGGCAATCCTTTCACAATCTGGTACCGGGTTTTCCTGTGGTCATTTCCGAACTACGTGATCGGTGCGGGACTGACTGCGATCGTTTCACTGGTCTCTATGACGAGCGAAATGGCAACTCTTGCAACACTGCTGGTGGTCCTGTTCGGTGTTTACAAGTCTTATAAGACTTATATAAGTCACCAGGAGCAGACGCTGCCGAAAACGATGGCAATGGCCGGCGGCCGCTAACTTAATCGAATCTTCGTGCGCGCAGCTCTCAAAGGCTGCGCGCTTTTTTTGTGTGCGGGGCAAGCCGTAAGGCCAAAGCTCCTGAACATCACTTGCGCACCACGTTTGACCTGTTTTTTGAGTAATCAGCGTGCTGGGTACTTCTGGTTGGCCGCGCCATGCTGTCCCATTGGGCCAAGTTGTCCCAATTCAGCTCTGGCAAAAACGTCAATCAGGCTTTGTTTGCAATAGTTTACAAACAAGTACATTGGTGACAGGGTTGCACATTGGTAAGCCGGTAAGGAGAAAGTGGCTCTCATGAAATCGAAAGGCATACTGATCGTTGCGGTTGTGCTCTCGTTGGCAGCCGTGGCGAGCGCAACACAAGTCAAACTCTCGGCCGAACTGCGGAATTCCAACGATAAGGTCGTTGACGTCATAGTCCAGTTCAAGGCCGCGCCAACCGCCGACGATCACGCGAGGATCGCGAGACACGGCGGAACGGAAAAAGGCGAGCTGCGCCTGATCCATGCCATGAAAGTCTCGCTGACGCCGAGCCAGGCAGACCGCCTGTCTGATGAAGAGACCGTAAAATTCATTTCGCCGGACCGCCCGGTAGGTGCGACTGCCACCTCTACGACCGCAGCGCTCGACTATCACACCGACACGGTGAACGCGCCATACGCCTGGAACCGCGGAATCAATGGCTCAGGGATCGGCGTGGCGGTGATTGACAGCGGAATCTTCAGCGTTCAAGACCTGAAACATCAGGTCGCCTATAGTCAGAACTTTGTGCCGGATGGTGACTTCTTAGCTCTCGACCTCTATGGGCATGGCACGCATGTCGCGGGCATCATTGACGGGACAGGCAAAGAATCGAGCGCCTACCAAGATTCTTACACCTTCAAGGGCATCGCTCCGAATGCGAACCTGATCAACCTGCGCGTACTCGATCTGAACGGCGAAGGGACGGACAGCCAGGTGATCGCGGCTATTGAAGCGGCAATCAACCTGCGATCGCGATACAACATCCGGATCATCAATCTTTCCCTGGGACGACCTATCTATGAAAGCTACACACTGGATCCGCTTTGTCAGGCGGTAGAAGCTGCGTATCGGGCGGGCATGGTGGTAGTGGTGGCAGCCGGCAACGACGGACGCGACAACAGCGCAGGCACCAACGGATATGGAACCATCGGCGCACCTGGAAACGATCCGTACGTGGTCACGGTAGGCGCGATGAAAACGATGGGGACGCCCACGCGCAGCGACGATCTGATCGCGACTTATAGCTCCAAAGGGCCGACCGCAATCGATCACATCGTCAAGCCCGATCTGGTGGCGCCGGGGAACCTGACAATCTCTCTCTATTCGCTGGGACTGACGTTAGCCGGCCTCTATCCGGGCAACATCGTTCCCACTGAGTTGTACCAGTTGAATGGCAGCCTCTTGCCATCAAATTTCTACTTCATTCTGAGCGGCACCAGCATGTCCACGGGGATGGTCAGTGGAACTGCGGCGTTGATGCTGCAACAAAATCCGAATCTGACACCGGATCAGGTGAAAGCCACGCTCATGCTGACGGGCTCGAAGGCGTTCCCGCAGTACAGCAGCTACACCGATCCCTCGACCGGCATCACCTACACCGATCAGTACGACGTTTTCACGGTTGGAGCTGGCTATCTGAACGCTGAAACCGCTCTGCAGAATACGAATCTCAGCACAGGGCTGGCCAAGTCACCGGTAGCGCAGTATGACGCGACCTCGGGGAATGTCTATTTCGTATATGACAATTCCGCAATTTGGGGCAGCTCGGCGATTTGGGGCAGTTCGGCGATTTGGGGCAGCAGCGCCTTTGTGGGTAGCAATTCAGCCATCTGGGGCAGCTCGGCGATATGGGGTAGCTCGGCAATCTGGGGCAGCAACGCCGACGCTGGATTCTCGGCAATATGGGGCAGTTCGGCGATCTGGGGCAGCGGCACGACCACCAGTGACTCGGTGGACATGATGATTAACGGCGAAAACTAATCTCGAACAATAGCCTCGAACACTAACATCGAACACAGACCGGGCTATCACAAGGAATAATGCCTTTCTTCCCGTGATAGCCCGTTTTCTTTTGGATTTCGCGAACCAACACGGGTTTCAGTTCGTGATTACCTCAGTAAGTACGCGGGCCTTCCGGGCTGCGCTACCATCAAAACAAAAGGTTTTGCTGTAGTTTGCTGCGCAGCGTTTCTTCCGCCATGTGTCCCCAAGGGCTGAATGCGTGGCCCGCAATATTAAAGAGTCAGCGCTACCCGGAACCACGGACTGGTCCGGGCGCGAATGACTCCAGAAATGAGTCGCGGTCCGCCTGCACGGACACAGGCGAAGGAGCAGTGCCGTTGATGTCAAAGCGCGCCACGTTCTGCATCGGCATCACCGCCGCGCTCGGACTGTCCGTGCTGCTCCATTCGCTCTGGCACTGGCATAGCGATAACCTTCCGCGCTTTTTCTGCTATTTGCTGATTGCCGTACTCGCCTCGGGGCTCAAGATCAAGCTGCCCGGCATTGACGGCACCATGTCAGTGAACTTTGTGTTCATCCTGATCGGTGTGGTCGAGATGACGCTGCCTGAAACACTGGTCATCGGCTGCGCCGCAGCGCTTGCGCAATGCACCATCTGGCTGACGAACCACAGGCCCGAGCCCATCAAGGTTGTGTTCAACGTCCTCAGCATGATGGCGAACGCAATCGCATTGTCATACCTGGTATTCCACAGTCTGAAACTTCTTTGGGGAGAGAGCACTCCCCTGCTTCTGGTCGTCGCGGCGTTGGTTTACTTTTTGGCCAATACGCTGCCGGTTGCCATCATCATCTCGCTGACAGAAGGCAAGTCTCCGCGGAAAATATGGTCGGAATGCTACTTCTGGTCCTTCCCGTATTACCTGGTCGGGGCAGCCGTTGTCTTTCTGGTGGATATCGTCAACCGCCATACTGGGTGGCAAACCGCCCTGTTGATTTTGCCGGTCGTCTACTGGGTCTACCGTTCATACCGGTTATATCTGGAGCGTTTGGAAGCGGAGACAAAACAAGCGGAAACCGAAAAGCGCCATGCGCTGGATGTCGCCCAGCTCCACCTTCGGACCATTGAGGCGCTCGCGCTCGCCATCGAAGCGAAAGATCAAACCACGCATAGCCACCTGCAACGCGTGCGCATTTATGCGATTGAGGTAGGAAAAGAACTGGGCTTCAGCGATGAGGAAATCGAGGCGCTCCGCGCCGCAGCTTTGCTGCACGACATTGGCAAGCTTGCCGTTCCCGAGCAGATTATCAATAAGCCTGGACGCCTGACCCCGGAAGAATTCGAAAAGATGAAGATTCATCCGGTCGTCGGGTCTGAAATTCTGGAGCGCGTTGCCTTTCCCTATCCGGTCGCGCCGATCGTGCGTTCCCACCACGAACGCTGGGATGGCTCGGGATATCCCGATGGCTTGAAGGGAGAGGAAATTCCACGCGGCGCGCGAGTGCTGGCAGCCGTTGACTGCCTCGACGCCCTCGCTTCGCATCGCCAGTATCGCCCTGCATTGCCGCTCGATGTTGCCATGAAAGAGGTGGCCGGCATGTCGGGCTCCTCGTTCGACCCGGCGGTCGTGGAAGTCCTGAGCCGGCGCTATCGTGAACTGGAAGAGATGACACGCGCCACGCAAGAGGGCGAAGAGCACGGCTTGTCGGTCCAGGTTCGCGTGGAGCGCGGGGACAAGCCCGCTGCCGGATATGAACACATGGCGGCGCCAGCATCCCCCGTCAACGATGCAGATTTTCTCGCCTCGATCGCTTCCGCACGCCAGGAAGCGCAGAACATGTTCGAACTCAGCCAGGATCTGGGTACCTCGCTCAGCCTCAGCGAAACGTTATCGGTTCTTTCCATGCGGCTGCGCAAACTGGTGCCTTACGATTCCATGGTCGTCTTCTTGTTGAAGGATGAGCATCTCGTCCCTGAATTAGTGAGCGGCGACAATTTCCGGCTCCTTTCCTCCATGAGAATCAGAGTGGGCGAAGGTCTTTGCGGCTGGGTTGCGGAGAACCGCAAGCCCATCGTGAACGGAAATCCCCAGGTCGAAGCGGGATACGTCGCCGACCCCGGCAAATTCACTACGCAGCGCTCGGCGCTGGCGGTGCCTCTGGATGGCCTGAATGGGGTGGTGGGCGTGCTGGCTGTATATCGCGCGGAACGGGACGCGTTCAACGCTGACCATCTGCGAATTCTGCTCGCCGTAAGTTCGAAAATTGCTCTTTCCATTGAGAACGCGTTGAAGTATCAGCAGGCGGAGAGCTCGGCCGTTACCGACTATCTGACCGGCCTGCCCAATGCGCGGTCGCTCTATGTGCATCTTTCGCGCGAGCTCGCTCGCTGCCGCCGCACCGGAACATCACTGGCCGTAATGGTCTGTGACCTCGACAACTTCAAGCAGATTAACGACCTTCGGGGCCACCTGGAAGGCGACAACCTGCTGAAGGAGTTTGCTTCAGGATTGAAAGAAATTTGCCGCGGGTACGACTATGTCGCCCGCATGGGCGGCGACGAATTTGTGGTGGTCGCACCAGGCATGCAGCCGGAAGGAAGCCTTGAAAAGGCAAGCCGACTGAACGAGCTGGCCGTGGCAGTGGGCCATAAAGTCTCCGGTCTGGATCTGATCTCGCTGAGCGCGGGAATCGCTTTCTGTCCCCAGGACGGCTTTGACGCCGAGTTGTTGCTGGCAGAAGCTGATCGAAGGATGTACTCCATGAAGCAACTGCATCATGCCGACCGGGCTGATGGGCCTCCGCCTTCCCAAGCGCACGGCGCCGCTGCTACCTAGCCAGTTTTCAATCGCCCATGCAAGATCGAGCGTTTTTGCGCTAGGATCTGCGCTGCGATCATTATTGTTGATCCCGATCTTTTGTTGACGGCGACCGTTTTGAAGGAAGAGCACGGATCGATGACTTGAAAAGCCTCCTGCGGAATATACCCTGACCTGTTTCGTAGAACTAAACGTCGATTGTCAGTCCGTTTTCTTGTCCAGTTGCTTCAGGCTTGCTTCGACGCGCGCGACGTCTCCAGCATACTGACCGGGATCGGCCTCGAAGAGTTTTTGATAGAGCGTAAGCGCTTCCGTGTAATCTTTTCTCGCTTCACCGAACCGCTTTTCGTTGGCATAAAGGAAGGCCAGATTGTTCAAGCTTCCCGCCAAGTAGCGCGTGTATGTATCGGGATCCGCAGTTGCCAGCTGGCGATAAAGATTCAGTGCCTCTTGATAGTGTTGGCTCGCGCCGTCTGCTCGGTTCTCCGCAGCATCAAGTACGCCCAGATCATTCAGCGTCATCGCCAGGTTGGGCAAATACTCGTTCCTCTTCTGAATGACCAGGTGGCGCCGAATGCGCAATGCCTCTTCGTAATCGCGCCGGGCTATATCCAAACGCTTCTCATCTCTCTCGGTCACCGCCAGGCTATTGAGCACTTCGGCAACGTTCGAGAGATATTGATCAGGATTCTGTTGTGCAAGCTGGCGATAAAGTTCGAGCGCGGCTCCGAAGTGCTGAAGCGCTTTGTCGTTTTCCAAGCGACTGCGCTCCAAATATCCCAGGTTGGTGAGAGCCATGGCGTAGTCTGAAGGATAAGGGTCGACGTTTTGCCGGGCTAACTGGCTATGAATCTGCACGCCCTCTTCATAATATTGGCGGGCCTCATCCAACTTGTTTTCGCTGCGAGCCAGATTGCCAAGATTGTTCAGCGTAACCGCCATGTCTGGTAAGTAAGTGTTTGGATTCTGACGCGCCAATTCCCGGCGGATAACTAATGCCTGCTCGAGGTGGCGGCGAGCTTCGTCGAAACGTGAATCATCGTTCTCAAAGCTCGCAAGGTCGCTCTTTGAGAGCGCAAGTCCCGGATCCAACAGGGCGGCTCCCAGCGCGTCGTGAGCGAAGGGGTTGCCCGTTGCCTCCAGAGTGTGCGACCAAAGGTCGTATTCGCTCGCCCAGTAGCCGATCTGACGATGCGTCGTAGCGCCCAGAGTGATGAGGACACACACTGTAGGTACCGCAATCCAGCGGGCCTGAAATTTGCGCGCGCGCACCAAATCCGCCAGACCCCAGGCAATCATTACGAAAATTCCAATCAGTGGGATGTAGGCATAGCGATCGGCCATGGCCGCATCGCCGACCTGCACCAAACCAATGACGGGAACCAGTGTCCCCAGAAACCAGAACCATCCCACCGGAAGATAGCGGCGCCGGCGAAACACCACCACCAGCACCGTGATGGCGGCGAGCGCTAGTATCGACAAAATCCATTGCCATGCCGGGAGCCCGGCCGCAGCGAATGGGTATCCAAACGCCAACCGCGACGGCCACAGCGCCTTCCATATATAGAGGACGTAAGCGGCGGCGGAATTCTCCAGCCGCGCGCCGAAAGAGAATTGCGACAACGTGCGGACCGCGTAGCCCGAGCGCTGCGCCTTCAGCGTGATCCAGGCGCTCGCCGCCGAAAGCGCCAGCAGCGGAACCTTCTCCAGCAGCAACCGCGAAGCCGGCACAGGCGGCGGTAGATCAATTCCCGGGTGCTCGGCTCCCCGATGTTCGGCAGCGCGCGCGTCACCGGGCGGCGACACTCTTTCTTCTGACATTCTTTCTTTTGACATTCTTTCGAGCGGCCAATAGTCAAGGAGGAGAAGCACAAATGGCAGCGTGATCACCATCGGCTTTGCCATGAGGCCGGCCGCAAACAGCCCCGCGAGCAGCAAGTAGCGTCGCCAATCCGGACGCCGCGCATAGAATCCATAGGCAGCGATCGCCAGCAGAAAGAAGAAAGTGCTCAATACATTCTTGCGCTCCGCCACCCACGTGACTGATTCGACATTCAGGGGATGCACGGCGAATAGGGCCGCCACGAGCAGGCTTGGCCATGTTCGCCGAGTCAGCCATGCCAGCACCAGAAACAGCGCCACAGCGTTCAATGCGTGGATAGCCACGCTATCCAGGTGATGGCCGGCGGGATTCAAACCAAACAACTGGCAATCAAAAGCGTGCGACAGCCACGTCAGTGGATGCCAGTTTGCTGCCGCAAACGAAGTGAACGCCCAATGCACGGTGCTCCAATGAAGGCCTCGCTGGACGTGGGTATTCGCCGTGACGTAATCATGATCGTCGAGCACAAGGAACGGGAACCCGGCCACCGGAGCGTAAAGGACGACCGTCACTCCAGCCAACAACAAGCACAGAATGGCGTTCAGCCTTGTTTTCCCTATCAGAGGCTCGCTGCTCTTGCTGCCCGAATTCTTAACCCGGCTCATCCGCTTCCGATTGTATACAGGGGTCAAGGATGGAACCGGGAGCTAAAGAAGATCTCCGACGCAAGAATTGCCGGGCGGCGCGGCGCACATGGATGACCTTGGCCCGGAAGCGGCTATCTCCATGGCGACTGGCCCCATTCGTTCTTCAAGAGGCGATTCATCGGCGAAGCTAGCTTCTCCGCTCCAGGATAGAAAATCGGGGCTAAGAGCATGGCGTCCGGCGTCGGCAAACATTCCTTTCGAAGATTGTAAATTTCTGATCGTAGATTTCTATTGACAGCGTTTTGGATGTTCGGTTATACAGGCCTGACGGCTCTAGGCGTTTCTTCTGGAAGGAGAGGAGAAAGCTTCAAAGATCCGAGGAAAGTCCGGTTCAAGACGATTTTTTCATTGAGTTCTCACCGAATTCTTTCCTTTGTAGTGCAATTTCCTGCACTTGGCGGTACCCGACGCGGAAGAGATCCTCGAATCACAAACCTCTGTAACCGCCGTCACAACAAATTTGTGGATTTTGCTCCATAAGAAGTAGATTGCCGAGTCAACCGGCCGCTCAGGCCAGGCTTAGGCAGGATTCCATAAGGACGGGTCTCGTGATACTTGCCCGTTCGTTTTGTCAGTAATTGAGCTCGACCCAGATTCGTAAAGTTCAGGTTTGAAAGCGCAGATTCTGACCGTACCAGAGAGAACGAGGCAGAATCGTCTTCCAGGAGAGTAGTCATTAGTACAAGTCAGTTTGGTGCCCCGCAGCAATTTGCAGTACCAATCCCCCATTGAAATCGAGAGGGAGCAGTGTGTTTTCGCGGAAATGCGCCAGGTTTGAGTTGTGCATGCAAGAGATCAAGCAGATAACTTTAGAGGTTCCCGTTAGATCGGGGAGGAAAACTTTGAAACAAACAAAACAAACAACCAAGCCTTACGGTGGCTTTGCCGCTGTCTGCCCACGCGTGAGTTTTTTCCTTATGCTCGCAATTATCCAGATTGCGCTGCTCATCACCGCCGGACTGACATCCCCGGCCTTCGCCCAAGCTGCCGCCGAGAAGTCTCCCGTGACAGATACATGGGTGATGCACGTCAAGAAAATGGCAGTGACCCCGCCCCTCTACACGATGAGGAACCATTACGTTGCACGCGGATTTCACATCGCCGAGGAAGTCAAGCGGCCCCCGCAACCACCTTTTGTCCCGAACGAGAACTTTGTCGACCCGGCGCTGCAAACTTCGCCGCTTACGACGCTTTCGCTGAATCTTGGTGCGAACTATGACGGCGTCGGCAACGGATTCACGGGCCCGAACGGCACCTATTCTGATGACAGTATTCCGCCGGATACCGATATGGCGGCGGGTACCACGCAGATAATTTCCTTGGACAACTCGGCCTTTGCCGTGTTTAACAAGAGCACCGGCGCGGTGATTGCTGGGCCCTACAACACGAATACGCTGTGGCTGTCGCTAGGCACATCAAACGATTGCTACGTCGATGATGACGGCGACGGCATCGTCAAGTTCGACCAGTTGGCGCAACGATGGCTCATCACCCAGTTTCAGGTGACCACCACGCCGTTCCACCAGTGTATGGCGATTTCTCAGACCGCCGACGCGACGGGCAGCTGGACTGTGTTCGAGTTTGTCCCGAACCCCGCGCACGGATATTTCGGCGATTATCCAAAAATGAGTGTGTGGCCGAACGTTTACTCCATGACGTTCGACTTTTTCAACACCTCGGGCAGTACATATGAAGGCGGCGGAATCTGTGGCATGAACCGCGCTGCGCTGCTGGCCAGCAGCCCGACCGCCACCATCGTGTGCGCCTCGCTGAGCTCGAGCGACTACGCCTTGCTTCCGGTCGATCTGGATGGCGCCACCTATCCGCCCACTGCCAACACCCAGGCGCTCTACCTCGAGCAGGCTAACAGCGGCAGTGGGTCCAGTCTGTACATGTACAAAGCCACCTACAATTTCACGTCGGATACGGTTATCGTGGGATCGAAGCAGACCATCACCGTAGCCTCGTATACCTCCGGATGCGGCACCGGCAGCACGGACTGCATCGTTCAGCCAACCTATTCCGGGGCGGTTGGGTCGACGGTACAGAATGGAACGTTTCTAGCAAATGAAAAGCTGGACAGTCTCGAAGAGCACCTGATGTTTCGCGCTGCCTATCGTAACTTTGGCAGCTATGAATCGCTTACGCTGAGCCACACCGCTAAGGGTAGCGGCAGCAGCCAGGCCGCGGAACGATGGTACGAAATTCGCAGCCCGTTCGGCACACCCAGCGTTTACCAGCAATCCACATGGTCGCCGGACTCAACCCTCCACCGCTGGATGGGCAGCATTGCGCAGGACTACCAAGGCGACATAGCCCTAGGCTACAGCGGTTCCAACAGCTCAACCTTCCCGTCGGTGTATGTAACCGGCCGTCTAAGTACCGACCCGGTCAGCACCATGGAATCGGAGATCCAGCTGTATGCGGGTACAGGCCAGCAGGTTGCACTGCAAGGCTACGGTTCGAGCGGACCCGTTACCGGAGAACGCTGGGGCGATTACTCGTCGATGATGGTCGATCCCGACGATTGCACTTTCTGGTATACGGCCGAGTACATCCCGCAGACGGGATCATTCAACTGGAACACGCGAATCTTGAGCTTCAGCTTCCCGGGTTGCTCCAGTCCGGCTTCGATCACCTTGCCGGTTTACAATTCCGCGGGTGGTGCCGCTCTCACCAGTGGGACCGCGACCTTCTACTGGCTGTCAGGCTCCGGTTCGCCCAGCTACACCTTGAGTGTGGGTAGCACGCAGGGCGGTAGCGACTACTGTGGCGGGCCACAGAGCTATAGCGCCGGCACCTACAGCGCGACGCTCTCCTGCTTGCCGGTTAATGGCAGCACCTTCTGGGTGCGGTTGACCACGGTGGGAGGCGCCAACACCTACCAGGACTACCAGTACACGGCTGCGTTACTCACACAGTCGCAGACCATCACAGTGACTACTCCGGCTCCGTCGAGCGCGGCCTATGGCAGCAGCTTTAACGTAGCGGCGACGGCGAGTTCTGGCCTGGCAGTGGCGATCACCACTTCCGGCGTATGTTCGGGCTCCGGCAGCGGCAGCGCGAGCATTACAATGACCAGCGGCACCGGCACTTGCTCGGTGATCTTCAATCAGGCCGGCAACGGCAGCTACTCGGCTGCTCCGACGGTGACGAACACGGTCAGCGCGACCAAGGCTTCTAATACGGTCACGTTCACCACGTCGGCTCCATCGAGCGCGGCCTATGGCAGCAACTTCACGGTAGCGGCCTCGGGTTTGGGCACGGGCGCGATCACGTATTCGAGCGGCGGGTCCTGCTCGAACTCGAGTGCGACCTACACCGTGACCAGCGGTACCGGTACTTGCACGGTGACGGCTACGCAGGCGACTGACACCAACTACCAGTCGGCGAGCGCTCCGGAGTCAGTCAACGCGACGCTGGCCAGCAACACGGTCACGTTCACAACCCCTGCTCCTGCCAGTGCGGAGTACGGATCGAGCTTCACGGTAGCGGCTTCGGGTCTGGGAACAGGCGCGATCACCTACAGCAGCGATGGTGTGGTGTGCTCGAACTCGGGCGCGGCTTACACCATGATCAGCGGCTCCGGCACCTGCACGGTCACGGCGACGCAAGCTGCTGATAGCAACTACAACATCGCGGGCGCGTCCGAATACGTCACAGCGGTACCGGGAGTGGGCAGCGTAGGCGTAGCCCTGACGTCGGGTTCGAATCCGTCGCTCTACGGATCGTCGATCACATTCACAGCCACGATTACCAGTGACACGGGCGCAGTCAAGGGACGCAGAACCACCAAGCGGCCACGCGACCTGAACGGGTCCGTAGCCTGGAGCGGAAACACGGGATGCGCCTCGAGCGGAGTTTCTGGTAACTCTCCAGAGACGGCGACCTGCACGACGTCGACGCTCGCTGTCGGCAGCAACACGGTAACGGCGACCTACACGGCCAGCGATAGCAACCATACGACGGCCTCGGGCTCGGTGAGCCAGACGGTCAATCCGGCCAACAACGTGGTGACGTTCACGACCCCGGCTCCTGCGAGCGCGGAGTATGGATCGAGCTTCACGGTAGCGGCGGCTGGTCTCGGCACGGGAGCGATCACCTACACCAGCGATGGTGTGGTGTGTACGAACTCGGGCGCGACCTACAGCATGATCGCGGGCAGCGGGACGTGCACGGTGACGGCAACGCAGGCGGCTGACTCCACTTACCCGTCGGCGAGCAACTCCGAATACGTCACGGCGGCACCGGCGGTGGGCACCATAAGCGTATTCCAGACGGCGGGCGCGAATCCTTCGCTCTACGGAGCGTCGGTCACCTTCACAGCCACGGTCGTCAGTGACACGGGCGCAGTGAAGGGACGCAGAAGCGTGAAGAAGCCACGAGATGTCAACGGACAGGTTAGCTGGAGCTCGAACACGGGATGCAGCGCGAGCACGGTCTCAGGTAATCCGCCGCAGACGGCCACCTGTACCACGTCGGTCCTGCCTGTCGGCAACCCAGACACGGTAACGGCGACCTACACACCCAGCGACAGCAATCACACGACGGCGTCCGGCTCGGTGAGCCAGACGGTCAATCCGGCCAACAACGTGGTGACGTTCACGACCCCGGCTCCTTCGAGTGCGGAGTACGGATCGAGCTTCACGGTAGCGGCTTCGGGACTTGGGACAGGCGCGATCACCTACACCAGCGATGGTGTGGTGTGCTCGAACTCGGGCGCGACCTACACCATGATCGCGGGCAGCGGGACGTGCACGGTCACGGCGACGCAAGCGGCTGATAGCAACTACAACTCGGCCAGCACTTCCGAGAGCGTGACGGCGGCACCGGCGGTGGGCAGCGTCAGCGTAGCCCTGACGTCCGGAACGAACCCGTCAACCTACGGTGATTCGATCACCTTCACAGCGACTATCACCAGCGACACGGGCGCAGTGAAGGGTCGCAAGACAACCAAGCGGCCACGTGACCTAAACGGCTCGGTAGCTTGGAGCGCCAACACGGGTTGCAGTGCGAGCCCTGTCTCGGGTAACTCTCCGGAGACGGCGACCTGCACCACGACGCTGTTGGGCGGCGGCACCGACACGGTAACGGCCACCTACACGGCCAGCGACAGCAACCACACGACGGCATCTAGTTCGATCAATCAGACCGTCAATCTCGTAAACCAGACCATCACGGTCACCCAACCACCACCGGCGAGCGAGCCTTATAACGGCACGTTCAACGTAGCGGCGACGGCGTCCTCGGGTCTGCCTGTCTCAATCGCTTCATCTGGTTCGTGCTCCGGCTCCGGCAGCGGCAGCGCGAGCATCACGATGACCAGTGGCGCCGGCAGCTGTTTAGTGACGTTCAGCCAGGCAGGCAACGCAAACTACTCGGCGGCAACGAACGTCAATGAATCGACGAACGCGACGCCGGCAAGTCAGACCATCAACGTCACTGTGTCGGCTCCGCCAACTGCGGTGAACAAGACGAGCTTCACGGTGGTGGCGAACGCTCAGACGGCGGTCGTATTCACCAGCTCTGGCTATTGCTCGAACGTAGGCTCGACGTACACCATGACGTCTGGCGTCGTTGGCAAGGCCTGCTCGGTGATCATGAACGCACCGGCTAACTCCAACTACTCGGCGGCGCCTACAGTCACTCAGACGACGCTCGTAGCGGCTGCGATTGCGCCGACGGTGAGCATATCCGCTCCCGCCAGCGCTCCCTACAACTCCACTTACACGGTAACGGCAACGACCAACGCCAGCACAACCCCAACCTTCACAGCGACACCGGCCACAGTTTGTTCGATCAGTGGCACCACGGTGACCATGTTGAGCGGTACGGGAACGTGCTCGGTGAAGGCATCGTGGCCAGCGGACGATGTTTATAAGGCCGCCACTGCCACAGCCAAAACAACCGCGTCGAAGCTTACGCCGACGACGAGCTTCACCGGAGCGCCATCCTCCGAGAGCAACGGCGGATCGTTCGCGGTGACGGCCACCTCTAACGAGAGCACGGGCACAACCGCAACGCCGGTTTTCGCAGCGACTCCGGCTACGGTGTGCTCGGTGGGTTCGGCAACGGACCTGGGCGGCGGCAGCTACCAGGCCACGGTGACCATGAAAAAGGCCACCGGAACCTGTACGACCAAGGCCACGTGGGCGGCAACCACCGACTACGACAAGGTCGGTCCTCTGACGCAGACCACAACGGCAACTCCGTAAACTTCGCCTGCGGGGAGAAAATCATCCCCGCAGGCCTTGTACATCTGAAAGCCGTTAAGTGAGAGCCGTTAACCGAAAGTATCGATAACCGAAACGCTAACCATCGCGGCCCAGGCTGACTATTAAGTCAAACTGGGCCGCATATTTTTGTGGGGGTGAGCCGGTTGGTGGTTCGATTCGACGTGAACTTAAGAATGGTCCGCGCCAACCGTCGCGCCGCTTTCCCGCGGCAGGAGCGCCAACACCCATGCATCGAAACCACCGCGCACGTTGATCACATTCTTGTAACCCGCCCGTTGCAGCAAGCTGCATGCAATCAGGCTGCGATAGCCGCTCTTGCAGTGCACAGCCACGGTGGCGTGCGGCGCCATTTCCGGCAGCGCCGCCTTGAAGCGGTCAAGCGGATACCAATTCGCAGCCGGAATGTGTCCGCCTTCCCATTCGCCTTGCCTGCGAACGTCCAGCACCTGCAAATCCAGTTTCTGCAAATCGCGCGCGCGCAAGCGTTCGTTCAACTCCTGCACCGTGATCTGGGTCGTGTGGCCCAGTTCAAAACCAGCGCCCTTCCATCCCTCGATGCCGCCTTGCAGATAGCCAGCGAGGTCTTCGATGCCTACACGCGCCAACCGCACGCGCGCCTCCGACAACTGGTCTGCCGTGCCGGCAATCAACACCGGCCGGGACGAGAGTCCGAGCACCGCTCCGGTCCACGAAGCGAATTGCCCCGACAGCGGGATGTTGACCGAGCCTGGCACATGGGCCTCCGCAAACTCGTCGCCGGGACGGACATCCAGCGCGATCGCGCCGCCTTCCAGCATGGATTTCAACTGCGCGGCGGAAACGGAATTCAGCTCCGGCAATTCTGCCAGCGGCGCGGCGCCCGCACGATTCATCGCCGCATCTTCCAGAAAATAATCGGGGCGCGCCGGGAGGTTCGCCGTCATCTGCCGAATGAACTCGTCCCGCGTTTTTATCTGCAGCGCGTAATTGGTCAGACGCTCGGTGCCGATGGTCGAAGACCGTTCAGCACGCATATTCCGTCCGCAAAGCGAACCGGCACCGTGCGCTGGATAGACCAGCACATCGTCAGGCAGAGTCATCAGCTTGTTGTGCAACGAGTCATACATAAGACCGGCGAGCTGCTGCGGAGTGTGCGTCTTCGAAAGATCCGGCCTACCCACATCACCAATGAAGAGCGTATCTCCCGTCAGCACCGCCCAGGGCTGCGTCGACTTCTCCTCGTCTTTAATGACCAGACAGATGCTTTCCAAAGTGTGGCCGGGGGTTTCGATCACGCTAACGCGCATTTTCCCGACCCGCAACTCGAAACCATCTTTCACCGCGACGTGAGGAAACATCGCGCCTGCGGCATCGCCCATGTAGATCGTCGCGCCGGTCCGGCTTGCTAGCTCTTTGTGCCCGGAAACAAAATCCGCATGCAGGTGGGTCTCAAAAATGTGACGGATGCTGATGCCCTGCTGATGCGCAGCTTCGAGGTAGATTTCAACATCACGCTGCGGATCAACAACAACGGCTTCGCCATCCGATGCCAGCATGTACGAGGCGTGGGCCAGGCACCCCAGATAGAACTGTTCAAAGTACATAATTCGCAGCAGTATAGCGCCGGAAGCAAAGGGGCGCAATTTCCCCTCTCGCCTGGCTTTCGACGCCTCCCTTCGTGGATTACGGCTACCAACATCAGGTTCTGCTTCCCGTCGTGATTCGCGCGCCCGCGACAAAGCATCGAGTGCGTTTCTCGGCGGGTTAACGGAAATCCCGGATGGACTCTGCGCTGCCGAGGTTCGATAGTGGGCTCAGCGTATTCGTGAAAATACATTCAATGAAACGTACAGCGAATGCGGGATTGTAAGTCGCTGTAGTCGATTTGATACTTGAACCGTTGATATTTGACAACGAGGTCACCAATGCCAGAACAAGAAATCATTGATCGAGCCCGAGAAGATGCCCGCGAAGGCAAGTCTCCATCCACGCAAGCAGGAGAGTTTGTTAAAGAAGAGTTTGATCACATCCGGGAAGGGAAACACGGTGCGCGTTCCACGCAGCAGGCCATTGCCATTGGGCTGTCCAAAGCACGCCGCGCGGGAGTGAAACTGCCTCCGCCGAAGGGGTCCGCTTCCTTGCGCAAGAAAGCCGAACTAGACTCTGCCGCCGGCGAAAAGCCCCGCCACCGAACATCGCGTACACGCTCGCGGGCCACTTCCAGCGCGCTGAAACGAGAGCCCAAGTCTTCCGCCAGTCGCTCGGCCATTTCCCAACAAGCGAAAAAGAGCGCTGCAAAACGAGGTAAGACCGCTCGCAGTGCTGCAGCCAAAAGGGCTGCTCGCACGAGGAAAGCAGCGTAATTACGCTCGCCTTTCGCTGTTTGAAATCCTGAAACGCCAATTAAACCCACATTCTTGAGGAGAATAAATTATGAAATTGAACACTATGCAGGAACTTTATACAGACCAGCTTCGCGATCTTTATGATGCGGAACAGCAGATCATCAAGGCGCTCCCGGAGATGATCGACGCCGCCACATCCGAAGATCTGAAGGAAGCGTTGACCGAACACCTTAACGTTACTAAGACCCAGGCGACGCGGCTTGAGAAGATTTTCTCGGAAATGGGAGAGGAGCCCGGGGGCGAGAAGTGCAAGGGCATGAAAGGCGTATTGACGGAAGGTAGTGATCTGGTCGGGAAAGTTGAGGATGAGAATGTGCGCGATGCCGCCATCATTGCTTCCGCGCAACGCGTTGAACATTACGAGATGGCGGGCTACGGAACGGCGCGAACGTTTGCCGAACAGTTGGGAGAAGATTCCGCAGGTGAACTGCTTCAACAGACTCTGGACGAAGAGAAAGAAGCCGACGAGAAGCTCACTGAGTTGGCGGGCGAAATTAACGTAAACGCCTCCGGAGGAAGGTCGGCAGCCACTGGAAGCAAGTCGGCCGCTTCCGGGAGCAAGTCGGCTGCGTCCAGCAAAATCCAAAAACCTAAGACGACGAAAGTCGCGTAGGCAGCTGTTGATAGAAAATTGAACAGGGTCGGGCAGAAATGCTCGACCCTTCGTCTCTTACAAACCTATGACCTTTTCGCAGGAACTTTCGCACCCTTCTTGCGCGCTTCCGAAAGACCGATCGCAATGGCCTGCTTACGGCTTGTTACTTTCCCGCCTTTGCCGCCCTTCCCCGAGCGGAGGGTGCCATGCTTTTTTCGCCGCATCGCACTCGCGACCCTCTTTTTAGCGGCGCTGCCATATTTGCGGGTTCCGGCTTTTTTCTTCGTAGCCATTCGTCTCTCCTCGCGCAATTTTTCCACTTACGACATGACTCCGATGAGTTGCAGTTGGCCAAGGTTGCAAGCTGTATTGAATGAGATTGCACATTGATCGACGCTCGGATGATCCCTGTTCAAATCGAAGTTCCCAATCCCAAGTGGGAGGAATCGGAACCCATGCTACGGGAAGCACACTCCCTGAGAAATGGTGACCTGATAATTTTGCCTGGTCCTACAGCTAAAGCCTTAGCCATACCACCAAGAAGCCATCGCACGGGCGACTAAACCTGCGACCCGGGCCGACTTTTTGATTTATCTCGCATCTAAGAGCCGACATTCGCGGATGCTCCAGGCCATCCATACAAAGGAACAGATCGAGGCTCTTGTGAAACGGCGTATTTCGATAATGCACTCACTGTATTCGCTCTTAGCAATCACCTTGGCACTCGGATGTTGTGCCTGTGGTGGAGGCTCGCACTCGGCGCTCTCCCCTGTCTCGGGTTCCCAGTCGAGCCACATAGTGGTCGTGATGGAGGAAAACCACAGCTACTCGGAGATAATCGGCTCCCCCGACGCGCCCTACATCAACTCACTTGCCGGCCAAGGCGCTGTGTTTACGCAGTCGTTTGCCATTACTCATCCCAGCCAGCCCAACTATCTTGCTATCTTCTCGGGATCGACGCAGGGCACGACGGACGACTCATGCCCGCACACCTTTAGCGGATCCACGCTTGAAAGCGAGTTACTGGCGGCGGGCAAGAGCTTCACCGGCTACGCTGAGGGACTGCCGCAGGCCGGTTCGGAGGTGTGCGTTTCGGGAGAATATAAACGCGGCCATGTTCCGTGGACAGATTTTTCTGCCGACAACCCTAATGACAATCAGCCCTTCACCAGTTTCCCGGCAGATTTCGCGCAGTTGCCCAGCGTTGCCTTTGTCATTCCGGACCTGCTCGATGACATGCACGACGGAACCATTCAGCAGGGGGACAGTTGGCTCCAGAACAATCTGTCCGCCTATGTGGACTGGGCCATGAACAACAACAGTCTTTTGATCATCACCTTTGATGAAGATGATGGAACGGAGAACAATCAGATCCCAACAATCTTCGTCGGGGCGACAGTAAAGCCGGGACAATACTCGGAGACAATTAACCACTACAACGTGCTGGCCACGATCGAAAATCTGTACGGCATACAGAATCAAACCAGTTCCGCTCCCATCACCGACGTGTGGAAGTAGGCGGTCCTCCAATCCAACGCATGTCACCGCGTCCGCTGATTCAATAGCCAAGTTCGCCTGGCGCGATTCAATTCGGATTACTATTACGGGGCCGAGTTGGCGTCCGCGATTCGGCGCGTCTTCACGCTTCCTGAACGGCATTCTCAGCCGAAGAACAGGACGGAGGAAAAATGAGCAGGAAATCGGCCCTGAAGCTAGTGATCGCCGTCGCAATATTACTGACTGCCGCACTGACCGTAGCTGGACCACGCACTCCTGATGCTCGCGCTGCTGAAGCTCGGACTGAAGATGTCGGGCCCGGCTATGACATCGAGATGAGCCGCATGATTCCAATGCGAGATGGCGTCGAGCTGGAGGCATGGATTTTCAAACCCTCCCACCTGAAGGCCAAGGCGCCGGCCGTGTTTACTTTGACTCAGTACGACATCGATGGCGGCCGCCGTGGCAATGCCGTGGCCTACACGCGTCGCGGCTATGTTTTCGTGCAGGTGTATGTACGCGGCCGTGGACGCTCGGGCGGGGTGAAGAGCGACAATCTGGGCCTCCAGGTTGGACGCGACGGCTACGACGTGGTGGAGTGGATCGCGGCCCAGCCCTGGAGCGATGGGCACGTCGTGATGTTTGGCGGTTCGTTCGTCGGCATGACGCAGTGGCGCACCGCCGCCCAGCATCCGCGCCATCTTTCCGCCATCGCGCCTTACGTTCCCATCTACCCCGGATGGGATGTCCCCAACACGAATGGAATTCCGCAGTCGTGGTCAGCGGTGATTATGGGCTATACATCGGGCCGTTCCTTGAACACCGGCTTCATAGCAAATCAAAGTTACTGGGCGGGAAAGATGCTCGAGCAATATGCAGCCAATCGTCCTTTCCGCGAATTGGACGACGCTATCGGCATCGCTCAGGACGACTGGTGGATGACTGACGACCGCGGCCAAAAACTTTCGTTCATGAAAATGTGGCTCGACCACGTCGGCGACGAAGCCTTTAATCTTGCGGCGGAACCTAAGGCGGAAGATTTTGCTCGCATGTATTTCCCGGTGCTGACAGCAACCGGCTATTTCGACGACGACCAACCCGGAGCCCTGCGCTACTATCGCGGCCACATCGCTCATGCCCCGGCAGCCGCTGTTGGCCAGCATTATCTGGTCATCGGTCCCTGGGACCACGGTGGCACGCAGAGACCGGCGAAGGAGATCGAAGGTCTAGCCATCCCTGACGCCGCCGTCCTTGATATGGACGCTCTGCATGCTGACTGGTACGACTGGGTGCTAGGGCACGGACCCAAACCTGCTTTTCTGCGTGACCGGGTTGCCTACTTCATGATGGGTGCAGACGAGTGGCGATATGCCCCGACACTGGAGGCGGCATCCTCGGGAAAAAATTGGACTCTGTTCTTATCCGATCCGGAGGGGACGCCGAAAGATTTATTTCACTCGGGATCGCTTTCGCAAGGTCCCGCTAGCAATCAACCGCCTGCGATTGTTGTGGATGATCCGCACGAACTCCCCGAACTTGAAGTTGCCAAATACGCTGAAAACGAGGACTTGAAAAGCCAGTTTCGCGGTTTTCAAAAAAGAGCGATCACTTTTCACTCCGAACCTTTCGAACGTGATACCGAAATAGCCGGTCAGATGCTCTTGAAATTGATCGTTGAAGCGGACGCGCCCGACTTTGATTTGTGGGCGCAGGTGTTGATGATTCTGCCGGACGGTTCGACAATCAAACTTGGCGAAGACATTCGCCGCGCCCGGTTCCGCAACAGTCCTTTCAAGCAGGAGTTGCTGAAGCCGGGTCAAATCGTAGAAATACCCTTCGACTTTTACTGGATGGCGCGAAGGATTCCGGCAGGCGCGCTGTTACGCCTCACCATTGCGCCTCTCAACTCTCCCAACTTTCAAAAGAACTACAACACCGGTGGCAGGATCGGCTATGAGAAGCCGGAGGACGCTCGCGTGGCGCACATCAAAATCTTCCACGATGCCGAACATGCGAGTCAAATGATTCTGCCGCTCGCAGCGTCGATTCCACCGGCTGCGAGCCAATGAGAAATCGAAATATGAGCAGTCCTAAGAATGAAAGGACTGACAAATGAGAACGGCAGAAAAACCGAGGGTCTGAAAATGAAAAAGCTCCGATCATCCGTTTCCCGTCGTGAATTCCTTCGCCGCGCCAGTTCTGCAGCGATCGCTGCGCCATTTGTCCTACGGGGCCGCTATCAACTTTTTGCCGCAACAAGTGAAGAATATCCGGAGCGCGTCGTGCGACTGGTCCGCGAGTCGCTCGTCATCGACATGCTCAATCAGTTCCTCTACCGCCAGGACAAGGAGAACGTGCTCGAGGACTGGCTGTCAAAGCCCGGTGCGTTCAAGCAATCCGATTTTGAGTTCTTTACCAATTCCGGCGTGAATGCAATCAACTTTGGTCTCGACGCATCTTCCCTCGATGAAGCGGAAAAGCTCTTTGCCAAGTGGAATAGCTTTCTCCTCGACTACCCGCAATGGCTGGCGCGAATCAATTCCGCCGACGATTTTGAAAAGGTTAAATCCCAGGGCCGATACGGCATTATTTATGGACTGCAATCCAGCGCGCAGTTCGAAACCCTGGAGGCCGTCAATACCTGCTTCGCCCGCGGCCAGCGCATTTCACAACTCAGCTACAACTTCCGCTCCCTGGTTGCCGATGGCGCGTTCGAGTCGCACGATGCCGGAGTCAGCGAGTATGGCCAGAAGGTGATTAAGCGTATGAACGAAGTCGGCGTGGCCGTCGACCTGGGACACGCCAGCGATCGCACCAAGCTCGATGCCTGCGAAATGTCGACCGCGCCGGTGATTCTGTCGCACGGCAACTGCCGCGCCCTGAATCCCGACGCCCCTCGTGCTTCGACCGATGAAGCGATTCGCGCGCTGGCCAAGCGCGGCGGCGTCATGGGCATCACATGTATCGCGTTCATGGTCAAGGGCACGGAGCCGGTCACCGTCGAGGACGTCGTCAATCACGTCGATCACGTGCGCGACCTGGTGGGAATTGAGCACGTGGGAATCGGCTCCGACGCCGGCGTCGAAAGCAATGATCTCGGCGCTCCTCAGTTCCTCAAGGAGATGCTTTCAAAGGCTGACCCGCGCTACCACGTTCATGGCACCCACGAGGTGGTTGCCGGTCTCGAAGGACAGAAACGTATCTACGATCTGACGGCCGCATTCGTCCGGCGCGGATACACCGACGAACACATTCGCCTGGTTCTCGGCCGGAACTGGCGCCGCGTGCTCGGACAAATCTGGAAAGCCTGAATCTCGCACGCCCAAGACTTCCCGCGCAATGTCGCGTTCAAGTTCACGCCGGTGGCACCGCAATCAGCGAGGGGACAAACTCTCAGCCTTCTCTTGTAGCTCTGCCCAGCGGGCGTAGAGTGTGTCCAGCTCTTTTTGCGCCGCTTCCATTTCCGCATGAGCTGCGAGCAGCATGGGTCCATTACTGGCAATCGCAGTATCCTCCAACGCGGCACGTTTGCTTTGTAGCCTCTGCTCGGCCTCGGTTATACGCTGCTCCATGCCAGCATACTCGCGCGCTTCGAGGTATGAGAACTTCTTTTGCGCTTGTGCCGGCGAAGCAGAAGAAACGGGAACAGGTCTCGATGAGGGTTGGGACTCGTTCCGTCCGAGCTTGCGTTCCGCCTGCCAGGTTTCCCATTGCGCGTAGTCCGCAAAGCTTTCCGCCCTTTCTTGACCATCGAGACCAAGCACGACCGTGGACACGCGATCGAGGAGATAGCGGTCATGCGTCACCAGGACGAGCGAACCGCGGAATTCAAGCAGGCTCTCTTCCAGGATTTCCAGCGTCGGGATGTCGAGGTCGTTGGTGGGCTCATCCAGCAGAAGAATGTCGGCGGGCTGCAGCATGAGCTGAGCAATCAGGACGCGGGCGCGTTCGCCTCCAGAAAGCCGCTCGACAGGTTGGGCCAGTTGTTCGCCCGTGAACAGGAATTTAGCTGCCCAGGATGCGACGTGGATGACACGATCCTGATAGACAACTGAGTCCCCTTCGGGCGCGAGAGCCCGGCGCAGCGTGAGGTTCAGATCGAGCTGGCGGCTCTGGTCGAAATACACGATGCGCAACCAGTCAGCGCGCCGAATTTCACCGCGCGCCGGAGCCAGTTCGCCACGCAACATGCGCAAAAGGGTCGTCTTCCCGCTGCCATTGGGTCCGACCACGCCGACCCGCATACCAGCGGACACGATAAAGTTCAATCCCTCGAACAATGTGCGATTCCCAATTTCGCACGTGACATCCTGCAACTCGATCAGGCGCTTGGTCTTTCGGTCGGTCGCTGCGAAATCAATTTGCGCGGTGGAAGTTCGGGTCCTTGCGTTCAAGTCAGCAAGTTCGCTTATCAGCTCGCCGGCCTTACCGATGCGGGCCTTGGATTTTCGTGTGCGCGCTTTTGCGCCTCGTCGAAGCCACTCAATCTCGGAATGTACCAGGTTTTCCAGAGCCTCCTGACGCTTCGATTGCGCATGGAGGAATTCTCCTTTCTTTTCCAGGAAGTCGGTATAGCTTCCGTGGACGCGCAGCAAACCCTCGGGATATACCCGGTTGAGTTCCGCCATGTCGGTTGCGACATTCTCGAGAAAGTAGCGGTCGTGGCTTACGACGACGCAGGCGAACGGCGCCTGCTTCAACAGATCTTCAAGCCACTCAATTCCGGCGAGGTCCAGATGATTTGTGGGCTCATCGAGCAGCAAGACATCGGGCGCCTGAACCAGCGCCTGGACGATGGCCAGCCGTTTCTGCCAGCCGCCGGATAATGACGCGGCCTCCACATCGAGGTCCTCAAAACCTGCACGGCCTAAAGTCTCTGGAAAGTGGCTGCCTCCCTCGGCATCGGCTGCGACCGAGCATTGCATCGCCTGCTCGGCAATAGTCCGAACGGTCGCTCCGGCATCGAACCTCGAATCCTGCTCCACGTAACTGAGTTGCAGGCGCTTTCGTACTGCGCGGTCACCGCTGTCTGGCTGTACCGTTCCCGCCAGAATCCGCAGCAGTGTGGATTTTCCCGAGCCGTTTGGCCCGATCAGGCCAATTCGGTCGCCCTCCGAAACCGTGAAAGAGATCTCTTCGAAAAGGGGCTTCGCTCCGAACGCCATCGAGATCTTTTGTGCGTTAATAATCGGCGGCAAAGGCTGCGCCCCCCAGTACTTTTGAGGTTATCAAGAAACCCGGACGGGTGCCGGAGCTACCGATTCGTCTGCCGGATTAGTACCACTCAACATGTCCAAGACGATCACGCTGACCGCGGTGCATTCGGTTACATCACAGATACCCGTGACACCAGTCACTGACATCAAGTGATCTCGCGTGGCATAACTCGCATCCAGGCTGCTTCCTGGCAACCGCGTTTCGCGCCCGGCTTTTCATACTTTATTTCGCCGCTGCCGGGTACGGCCGCTTTCATGTCTGTAGTTTTTACAACACGAAACGCCGGAGGATGCAGTCATGTTCGACGCATCGGGTATCGAAAGTCTTCTGCTGTTCGCCCTGTTCTTTGCCGTTGTGTCTTCGTATGCCTATCTTCTTTTCGTGCGACGGCGCCGAATATCCTGCTTCGTTAATCTGCCATATCGAGCGAAAAACACTTTCAACCAGAAAGATCATTTCATGCTGAGCGAAAAGGCCTCTTCACCCGTCAATCAGCATGACGGTGGTCGCGCGGGCCGGGGCCCGGCCAGAGGCAGGCTGTCGGCCGCCGGTGATTGGCTGGTGCCAGTCATTGTGTGGCTGCTTGTGACCATGATGGCTATGGCCATTGTGAGTTTCTTGCTGGGCGGCCGCTAGCACGTCTCAAGGCGCCGGCATCGCGGTAAAGGAGATGTCATGGTTATGCTAGTCACAGCGACGTTGCTCTTGATCATTCTGGCCTTCAGCATGTACTGCATGATCAAACGCTAAGAACAACGCACTTTTCTCTTCTAAGACCTGTCACGGGCCAATCGAGGAATCGCAATTAACGTGATCGCGTACAGAAAGATCGAGATTGCGATGGCCCCCGAATGGCCATGGGGCAAATCCTCGAAAAGCAGCTTGACCGTAACAAATGCCAATGTGCCATAGGCAGTCCATACCAGTTCGGCGCGGCGCCAGCGAGAGCCAGCAAAGGCTAAGGCCAGCGACAAGGAGCATGGAATCAGAGTTCGGATGACCGCAATATGGGCTGGACTTAAAGTCATGCCAACTGCCGCGAGCCATACCAGACAAGAAACGAGGAACGTCGCCACCGCGCTCACTCCCAGCGCCGTCGCAAGCAACCGCAGTAACTTTTCGTTCCATCGGTCTCCCGGAAATCGTCCTCCGATGGAATAGCAAAGGATCGCACTTGCGGCCGCAACCCAGACAATCCAGCCCGGCACTGTGGGAAACGTTCCAGCCAGTGCCCTGCCCGCATAAGAAAGAAGCCCAGAGGCGAACGCCGCTGTCGTCAGGTACACCAAGCCGTGGAATTCGGGTGTGAGACGGCCCATCCGCACGCCTAGAAGGATCGCAGCAACCGCAACCCCACTCAGGAAGAGCACGAGCACGGTTTGCGGCAGCAGGAGAAAGCTTCCGGTCAGGACGAGCGCAACGCTCCAGGTCGAATAGACGTGATAGTTTCTGTGCTCGGCAAAGCGATCAAAACGCGCAAAAGCAGCGGTGTAACAGGCCGCAGCCAGCGCCCAACAGCAAACGCCGAGCGCCATTCGCCCAGCCGCGCCCGCGAACCAAAGCCAGCCAACTGCCGCTAACGGGAACGCGATTGCTGCCTGAAGTATTTCAAGGGCCGTGATCCGCCGCCGCAAAATCGCTGTGCGCCACGCGATGCTCGCTCCATAAATCAGGAAAAGCAACGATGGAAGCGCGAGAAGCGCACTCGTGGAGACCGAGGGATAGTCGGGTCGAGAATTTTCCGGCAGGGACTGAATGTAGAGGAGAATCCCGACCGCGAGGTCCGCTACAGGAGCAACAAACCAACGGAGAGAAGGCCAGCGGTTCATCGCCGCAGCAAATTCGATGACCGCAGCGATCAGAAGAAGTGCCGCGGTATAGGGCACAAGATCATGGGAAATGACCAGCAAACCGAGAGCGGTGAGTACTGCCGCGGCACAAGTAATCCAGCTCACCGAAACCAGCGTTTTTCTCCACGCCAGGACGGATGCTGTGATCACATACGCGCTCAGCAGTTCTGCAGTCATGGAGGCTGGCAGAACTTGAAAGCGCAACGTCAGCTCAGCGAGCATGGGAGCCAGAATCAGAGCCGAGGTAGCCGCATACGCGGCCTGGGTGAAGTGGGCGTCGGAACGGGCCCGCGCTGCCCATACCAGCCACATCCCGGCGTAGGCGATCGCCAGAATGACAACCGCCAATCTCGGAAGCGAATCCGATTCGGCAATGGCTCGTAAGACATACGCCCCCGCGATGCCGAGCATGGCTTTGCCCGCAACCGAAAACGGGCTTTCCGCCTGCGGAACAGCGACTGCCGCTGGGTGTGATCCTTGCTTTGGAATGTCCGCTTGAGCTGCCGGGGATGGCGCCAGGCGAGTTTGGCCCTCAAGTGCGGAGACACGCCGTTCCAGGCTCTCAAAGCGCGCGATGAGTTGCGAAAGAGTTTCTTCCAGCTCGGCCATAAGTAGTTCAGCCATAATCTCCAATCAGAGATTGGCAAAGAACACCCCTGAACCTAACGTGCCGGAACTGGATTGAGATCCCGCTCGGACCACGGCGGCAACAACTTCACTAACACCCATAGAATTGCGAACGGCAGAACGCTCAACACAATGGCCGTGAGAAGACCTTCGCGGGTCACCAGGGCCATCTTGTAGGTGGTATAGCCGAGGAAGCTTTTTGAGAAAAGTTGGCCACCAATCACCACATTCCAGCGCATGGCGAAAATGCCGATCAGTGTCAGGCACCCGGCAACAGAGTAGATGCGCTTTCGGCCGATCTCCGAAATCTTGAGAACCTGCGTCAAGGCAAGCAAAGCGAGCGGGGTGATCGTCCCCAAGAAAATTTGCACAACAATGTGAGACATGTAGAGCTTGGTATGCACCATGAAATCGAGGCTGCGGAACGATTCGTCCGATTCATAAATGCGGTGAATCAGATCGAGCATTTCGAGAGTGAAATCAATGATGAACGTATAGAAAAGGTAACGGGCGATCGTATCCACGCAGCGCATGTCGAGGGCCTGTTTGCGGGCCCATGTGGCAAACATGTACACCAGCATTACCGTCGCTATGCCCGATACCATTGCGGAAAAAATAAAAACGACGGGCATCAGCGGGCTCGACCACCAGGGATTGGCCTTGACTGATCCGAAAATGAATCCGACATATCCGTGCAGCAAAAAGGCCGAAGGGATGCCAATCAGGGTAATCAGCCAGCCAGCCCGCTCGTCAATGTGCAAGGCATGTTCACTTATATTGCTGGAGCCCAATGTCAATACCCGGTAGATCAGGCGCTTGACGCCGGTCGTGGTTTGCGAGAGCACGACAATGTCCCGGCGGTAGTCCAGCCAGATTTCAAGAACCAGGACTGCCATGAGGTACCAAAGGTAGACAAAACCGAACATCGCCATGGCCGAACTGCGATGCGGCGTCAGATACATCTCGAACGAGCGTTCCGGATGCCCCAGGTGAAGCTGCAGCGGCAAGGGCGCGACCAGCAGAAAGGCGAGCGCCGTCAGCAGGGCCAGCCGATACGTAGGCTTCACGGCTTCCACGTTGAACACGCGCTCCAGCGAAGCAAGAATGAACGCACCGGCCACTAGTCCGGTCAGGAACGGGTATAAGACGATTAGCACGCTCCACTGCAATTCGACTTCGTTGGGATACATGAAGCCTTCAACACCCTGCATGAGCACCCCCTCTGCGGCATGAATCGCTTAGAGCAATCGCATCGGTCGCTTTCCGTGTCATCGCACCGATCCGTCCAACCCGTTGTAATAGACCTTGGCATGGGTCGCCATGTACGGTTTCAGCACCTGTACGCTGTGCGTCTTAAGAAATTCGTGGATCGGATCCTTGGGATTTTTCAAGTCCGCCAGTTGCCGCGCGCCCGTCGGACAACTCTCGCAGCACGCTGTGGTAAGGCCTTTTGTGATCCGGTGATAACAAAGTGTGCATTTTTCGGCGGTGTCCGTTTTCGGATTAATAAAGCGGCAGCCGTAAGGGCAGGCCTGCACACAATAGCGGCAGCCCAGGCAATACGTTTTGTCCACCAGCACCACTCCCTCGGGACTGATAAATGTCGCGCCCACCGGACACACCTGCGTGCACGGCGAATCCGCACAGTGATTGCATAGCTTGGGAACGAAGAAGTTCTTCCCTGAATCGTCCTTCGCCGGCGGGAAACCCTTCTTGCCTCCGTCGGGAGAGTCCACCTTCGGATTTTCAATGTCGTAGTCGGTGACGTGGTAACGCTCCACCCAGGTCCTGAAATATCCGTCAGGAACATCGTTCTCGGCCTCGCAGCCACGCACGCAGTTGCCGCACCCGATGCATTTGGTGAGGTCGATCAACATCCCCCACCAATGATCGGTCACTTTGTAATTGGGAGCGGCCTCGGGGGTTCCCGCAAGAACATATTTCCAGGCTGCGCCGGCAGCCGGTAACAAGAGCAGCATGTGTCGCCGTGTAACGTTCATTTCGCAGCCTCCGCGGTAATGACCGGACTGTGCGGTTGATGGCAGGTATCGCAGGGAACGCCATTGGCGTGGTCACGAGAGACGACTTGAGGAAAATTCTTGGGCTTCGCCGCATTGGCCTCATGGCACCGGACACACAGAATCGCTGCGTCGAGCTTGGCGGGCGTCACCGTAGCCGGGTCGTCCGCGTGTTTGGCCAGGGGCCCGTGGCAGGCCTCGCAGTTTACGTGCGCATGCTTCCCTTCTTTTTTCTTGTCTGCCACATCGCTATGGCAGGCTTCGCAAGTCTCATGGCCCGCAAAATTAGCCGGACGCGCGGCAATCTCCGTCAGGGCATTGCCTCGGTAATGCCCATATTTCCCAAAGCTCTTGGGAACGAGGAAGCCACGAATGACGAGGAACAGCAGGATGCCAGCGACGAACACTCCGGCCACACGAAACAGATGGCCTGCGTCTTTGAACGCGTTCATAACAAGTTCTCCGCGACCGATCGTCCAAGGCTCCCGCGGTCGTGGCGGCGACTTGGGAACGATGCTTCCTTGATATGCGGACTTGTCTCAGATGGCTGTGCGATGCATCACTGCATGGAGGTACATTCATCACATGGCATTGTGATGTGTAGGGCGCGGCGGAACACGGAGTGTGGCGCGACTAACCTTGCCGGTATGGGCTGGGACCGAGTTTCTGCACCTGTTCCGTAAAGCTCCGGACAACCTCGGCAAAGCGTGGGCCCTCAGCAGCCGACACCCACTCCAGGCGGAATCGTTCTTCTTCGAGTCCGAAATCGCCGAGCATGAGTTTGATCGCCTCTGCCCGTTGTTCCGCCTTCTTGTTGCCGTCCTGGTAGTGGCAGTCGCCAATATGGCAGCCGCACATCAGAACGCCATCGGCGCCCTTGGTAAGCGCTTCGATCACCAGATTGGGATGGACCATGCCCGAACACATGACGCGAATCACGCGAATACTCGGGGGATATTGAATTCTGGAAACACCCGCGAGGTCCGCTCCCGCGTAGGAGCACCAATTGCAGCACAGAGCAATGATCAAAGGTTGAAAGGTATCAACCGGGGCAGCGACCGCTGCGGTTAGGCCTTCCTGCATGCTGTTCTCTTCCATCACGCCACCTCCAGGGCTGCGTCGATCTGGGCGCGGATCTGATCAAGCGTAAAGCCGCGAACGAGAATACCGTTCTTGGGGCAAGTTGCCTGGCAGCAGCCGCAACCTTTGCAGGTCGTCTCATTGGCTTCCACAGTTTTCTTCACGGCGCCCTGCCACATGTACTCAAGCAGAGTAATCGCCTTGAAGGGGCAGGTGTCCACGCAATAGGCACAACCGTCGCAGCTTTGGTCGACCACCTCAGAGACATTCGCATCGAGAGAGAGCGAATCCTGTACCAGAATCGCCGCCGCTCGCGCCGCTGCCGCCTGCGCCTGCACGATCGATTCCTCGATGGTCTTCGGAGAATGCGCGAGCCCGCAGACGTACACGCCATCGGTCATGAAATCCACCGGACGCAGCTTCATGTGAGCTTCGAGGAAGAACCCCTCGCTGTTTAAAGGAACTTTGAGGAATTGCGCGATCGTTTTATTGTCTTCGTGAGGATGAATGCCCGCCGACAACACGACCAAGTCGGCTGGAATCATCATAGACATGCCCAGGGTCTGGTCCTTCACAACCACATTGAGCCGCGCGCCGTTCTGCGTTACTTCCGGCTTGCTGTCTCCATCGTAGCGGACAAACATGACTCCTTGCTGGCGCGCCTTGGTGTAATAACTCTCCTTGAAGCCATAAGTGCGGATGTCGCGGTACAAGACGTATACGGCCGTCGCAGGAGAGAGCGCTTTGATGCGTAACGCATTCTTAATAGCGTCCGAGCAGCATATTCGTGAGCAATATGGATGGTCCGTTTCCCGCGAGCCCACGCACTGAATCATGACAACAGTCTTCGGCCCGCAAGTCTTTGGCCCGCGGCCATTCTCGGTGGCGAGCACAGCCCCCCCGGCCGCCAAGTGCTGTTCCAGTTCGCGCTGCGTCATCACTCTCTGTTCCTGGCCGTACAGGTATTCTTTGGGCAGATACTCCTTCGCTCCAGTTGCGACGATCACAACGCCATGGATCACTTCGGTAGTGTCGCCGTGGGCCGAGATTCTGCTTTTGAAGTTTCCTATCGTGCCTTCGATGTTCTCGATGGTGGCGCCCGTGAATGAATGGATCCTGACGTTCTCGTCGATCTCTCCCCTCAGGCGCATGAGTTCGTTTTGCGGTTTCACCCCATTGAGTGAATAGTGAACGCCGCGCAGATGCCCGCCGAGCTCTTTCTCTCGCTCCACCAGGTAAATCTCAAAGCCCTGATTGGCGAGGCTTAAAGCGGCCGTCATGCCCGATATGCCTCCACCAATCACCAACGCAGACTTCTCCACCTTCACTTTATGCCGCTGCAACGGCTGCAAAAGTCGCGCCTTGGCGATGGCGATCCTCGCCAAATCCCGGGCCTTATGAGTGGCTCTCTCCGGCTCATGCATGTGGACCCACGAACATTGGTCACGGATATTAGCCATCTCAAACAGGTAAGGATTGAGGCCTGCCTCCGCCAGCGTATTGCGGAACAGAGCTTCATGCGTGCGCGGTGTACAGGAAGCGACGACAACGCGGTTCAAATTGTGCTCCGTGATCATTTGCTTGATCCGGTCCTGCGTGTCGTTGGAGCACGTGTAAATGTTGTTCTCGGCGTAGACCACGTTCGGCAGCGTCTTTACATACTCGACTACCTCTGGAACATTGACGAAACCGGCGATATTGCTCCCACAGTGGCAAACGAAGACGCCAATGCGGGGATCTTCTCCAGCCACGTCTCTTTCCGGCGGATAAGTTTTCGGGGAAATCAGCGTGCCCCGCGCATCCTTCAAAAGTGCGAGTACTTGCGAAGCGGCTGCCGAGGACTGCATCACGGTTTCCGGAATATCTTTCGGTTCCACAAACGGGCCAGCGACGAAGACTCCCGGTCGCGACGATTCCGCCGGCGCGAATTCCGAGTTCTTGCAGAAATTAAATTCATTAAGCGCAATGCCGAAGCGCTCGGCCAGCGCCTTCACCTCTTTCGGCGGCTGCATGCCGACTGAGAGCACCACCATGTCATACTCGCGGGATAGTTTCTTGTCACCTTCGCCAAGATATTTAACGATCAGGTTCCGCGTGTCGCCTGTTTCTTCGATAATCGGCACCCGCGTACGGATGTATTGCACACCGAGCTCTTGCGCTCGGTGGTAATACTGCTCAAAGCCCTTGCTGAAGGCGCGCAGGTCCATAAAGAAAATGTCGCACTGCAAGGCCTCGCCAAGGTGTTCTTTCGCAATGATCGCTTCTTTGGTGGCGTACATGCAGCAGACCGACGAGCAGTAATCATGTTCGGAGTCGCGCGAACCGACACATTGCAGAAACGCAATGCGCTTCGGCTCTTTGTGATCGAATGGCCGCACTACGTGGCCCGAGAATGGCCCGGAGGCGGACATGATCCGTTCAAACTCCAGCGACGTAACCACGTTCGGAAAACGGCCATAACCGAGATCCTTGCTCAACCGCGCGTCGTAAACCTCATACCCCGGAGCGAGGACAACGGCGCCGACATTCAGCTCGATTTTCTGTTCCTTCTGGAAATAGTCGATGGCGTGGGCCTCGCAGGCATTCGAGCAGATATGACAATCGCAGCAGATGCCGCATGCCAGGCAGCGTTTTGCCTCAGCCACTGCTTCGTCAGCCGTATAACCGACGTGGACCTCGGCAAATGTTTTCCCCCGAGTAGCAGGATCAAGAGCCTGCATGTGAATCTGTCGTTGCATCAACACGCCCGTTGTATCCACGACATATTCAGTACGGTACGGCCCTTCTCCTTCCCGTCCGAGCCGCAAGTCCTGTTTGTTGAGCCAGCGGTCGATCGAGGTGGCAGCTTTCTTGCCTGCGAGCTCCGCATTGATAACAACGTCCGGGCCGGTCACGCAGTCCCCGCCCGCGAACACTCCTGGCAACGCGGTTTCCAGCGTGAGAGGATCCGCCTTCAAGGTTCCCCACTTGGTGGTTTCCAGACCAAGCCGTTCTCCCAGGCTGCTCACATCGGGAGACTGGCCGATTGTGACGATGACGGCATCACATGACAAAACAAATTCAGAGCCGGAGACCGGCTCAGGGGCGGGCCTTCCACTCGAATCCTTTTTGCCCAGCTTCATCTTTAAGCACTCGAGACCGTTGACGCGCCCGTCCGCTCCGGCATGGAATGACTTGGGAGCGGCCAGAAACATCAGCTTGATGCCCTCGAGTTCCGCGTCCTTGATCTCGCGCGGGTCGGCCGGCATCTCACTGCGAGTGCGCCGGTAAACGATCGTCACGTCCTTCGCTCCGCAACGAAGAGCGGTGCGTGCCGCATCCAGAGCGGAGTTTCCGCCGCCGATTACAAGCACATGATGGCCGGGCAGAACGGGTTTATCGAGATTGACACGGCGCAGAAACTCCACGCCGCCGCTGACACCGGGCAGATCTTCGCCCTGGATACCGAGCTTTCGTTCCACATGCGCGCCGATGGCAACAAACACGGCGGCAAAGCTTTTCCGCAATTCCTCAAACGTGATGCCGCGGCCCACCGGCGTATCCAGCAGGATCCCTATCCCAATTGCCCGCAGCTTGTCGATTTCCGCATTCAACGTCCGGCGAGGCAACCGGTACTCCGGAATCCCAACCGTCAGCATTCCGCCGGCTGTCGAGTGGGCTTCGAAAATTGTCGGATGGTAGCCCTTTTGCCGGAGTTGGTAAGCGCACGCTAATCCTGCAGGCCCCGAGCCAATGACGGCGACCCTCTCTGGGCGGTCGGGAACGGTGGGCTGCGGCAGCTTGTAGTCGGGAAACAGGTCGGTGACGAAGCGCTTCAATCCCGGAAGATTGACGGGATCGTCGATCTGGCAGCGGGTGCACACGCTGGTGCACGGGTGCGTACAGACCCGTCCGCAAATGGATGGCAGCGGGTTATCCCGCAAAATGACTTGAAGGGCTTCTTCGAAGCGCCGCTGCGCAATCAATGCCAGATATCCCTGTGCCCCTTGGTGGACCGGACAGGCGGCCTGGCACGGAGCAGTCCCGCGACGCGAGATTGAGAACATATTAGGAACGGCTTGGGGATAGGGACGAAAGATGGCTTTGCGTTCCGCCAGCCCCTGATCGAACTCGGATGGAAGAACTACCGGGCAGTCCTCGACGCACGCGCCACAACCAGTACACTTTGCTTCATCCACAAACCGCGGCTGTTTCTTGATCGTGACCGTGAAGTTTCCCGGTTGGCCCTCAATGCGTTCCACCTCGCTCAGGGTGTGAATCTCAATTCCCTTGTGGCGTCCGAGTTCAACCAGGCGCGGCGCCATTGTGCACATGGCGCAATCATTGGTGGGAAATGTCTTGTCGAGCTGCGCCATCACACCGCCAATTGCGGCCTTGCGCTCGATCAGGTGGACCTTGATGCCGCTGTTCGCCAAATCGAGGGCAGCCTGCATGCCCCCGATGCCGCCGCCTACCACCAGCGCAGCGCCAACCGGTTGAGTTGTTTGTCCGTCAGATGGCATTCGGAACCGCCTCCCTCACGGGTAGTTGCTTGAGCGCTCTTTCGCGAACGGCCAGGAAGTAAAGGGCCAAGGGACGATAGACCATGTGTGACCACTTGCCGAACGACATCTCGATCACCAGCATGGGAGTCGCGATGATGACGTGCAATGCGTAAGCGTAGTGGCAAGCCAGGCCGAAGCCGAGATAACGCAGAGTATGCGCCGCCATGCCGCTGGCCACGGTCAGGACAATCAGGACTGGAAAAACCATGTCGTGAAAATGCGTTTCTTTGTAGATCTCCTTTTTCGCGCGCCAATGTCCGATCGAAAGGTCTCCAATCCCATAGAGGATGCAGCCAGCAGCGAGGTAGCCGACCCAGCGCTGCGGATTATAGAGAGGATAGATGTTGTCCGTCTGAAACCATCGCAGACCGAAAGTCTTAATGACCAGCATCAGGACCGTGCCGAAAGCCAGCAGCCAATGCCCCAGCCATCGGCCTTTTTGCGGACACTTGCGCAGCATCGCCTGCGTGACCGACTGGTACGCATAAGTCCAACACTCAGCCACATAGGCTGAAAATGGCACATGCGGTTGTCCCTCCTCGCGCATCGTGAGCCGCCAGATGTGGATGACGCGAGATAGTAAGAAGATGAACGGGAGCAAGATCACCACGAGTGTGTAGTAAGTCATCATGGGGAACGCGTGCTCAAGTCCAACCCCGATGCTGTTTCTGGCAAAATCTCCAGTGGACAGCGCCAGATACCAAAGGTGGTAGCCGATCATGAGCGCGATGGTGAGGAGGGCCACGAAAATCAACGAGCCGAGATACCAGGCATCGGACTGGTAGAGTTTGCTGCCGAGACCGGTCCACTCGTACTGCGCTGAGAGAAAGCGCCGTATTGTCATCATCGAGATTCTGGGCTCTGCTTGCCGCGGGCATACGACCGAGCAATCGCCGCAATCGTGGCAGACCCAGGGGTCCAAACTAGCCACCAACGGCTGCCTCAATCCCAACAGGGCATAGCGAATGGTTCTACGGGGAAAGGTCGGAGAGTTTTCAACGAGATCACAGGAGAGCGTGCAACTCCCGCATTGATAACACCCTGATGTGTCGAACTTCCCATAGCGCCGAATATCGGCCAGAAGCGTGGGATCGCTTACTGGTAGGGTTGTTGCCGCCATCGGCCACCTCCTGTCGCCTGAGGCGCACTTAATGCGCTGAAATTACTACTTCCTTCACGACCTTCCGCGTGTAAACCAGGAATTTTCCGTCTTCTTCCAGCACGCAGGTTTCAAAGTCGTTTTTCCGATAACTGTCTTCCGCCGCGGCCGCGTCTTCGCGTGTGGCATAGGGGATTCCGTCCCACATGAACTTTTTTTCGTTGGAAAGCAGGGAAAGGTTCGGGCTCATGGTTGAAGGCTCCTTCGGTGAAGCATCGAGCACCGTCCGCGCAGCAGACCGCCGCAGTTGCCCTACTCTAGCGCCGGGCTTCGGCCTCGTCAAGAAAAATAATTAACTAAGATAACTATAAATGTAGTTGACAGTATCCTGGGATTAGGATACCTTCCTCCGCTAGGGACCCTGTACCTCGGCGGTGGCTTATGCAACGCCCTCTTTCGGCCGCGGCACGGCGCTCTTTACCGGCGCTGTTTCTCTGTCTTAATTCCCACCCACTCGCCATCTCATCCGAATCTTCTTGCTTCGGTACTTCGTGTTGGCGAAGGGCCGCAACCGCCCGACTGGACGCAGGTTTTACTCCCCTGTTTGACAAATTTACGTTTTGGAAGGAGGTGCAGCATGGCAGCTCGACTTGCTGAAGAATGGTTTGCCATCTGCGGCGGCTGCGAGGTCACCATTCTCGATATTGGTGAACCGCTGATCGACGTATTGAAGCAAGTGGAAATCGTGCACATGCCGGTCCTGATGGACCACAAGCTGTTCGGTCAGACTGGCGAAAAATCGGAGATGGAGATTCCCGAGGCGGATATCGGCCTGATTGCCGGAGGAATTCGCAGTGACGAACACAAGAAGCTGGCGCTGGAGATGCGCAAGAAATGCAAACTCCTCATCGCCCTGGGTTCCTGCGCCACTTGCGGAGGCATCCCGGCGCTCGCCAACCAGTACACGACCGATGAGTTGATGGAGAAAGTCTACCGCGACAGCGTCACGACGGAAAAAAACGGCCTGCCGCGGGAGCAGATCCCCGTGCTCACCGACCGCGTCTATGCCGTCAGCGAAGTCGTGAAGGTGGACGCCTCTCTGCCTGGATGTCCAACCACCCCCGAGATGGTGGCCGGCGCCCTGATTGCCCTTCTCGAGGGCAAGCCCCTTCCGGCTTTATCGACCAAGAGTGTTTGCGATGAATGCCCCACGAAGCGCGAAAAGAAAGCGGTGGCCACACTGAAACGCCGCTTCGAGGATCCGGTATTCACACCGGGCGCGCCGCTCACCGAGATGCGCTGCCTGATGGAGCAGGGATTTCTTTGTGCCGGTCCTGCTACGCGAGGTGGTTGCGGCGGCCATGATGGCATTCCGCGCTGCATCCGTGCCTACATGCCCTGCGAGGGTTGCTTCGGGCCCATTTCTGAGAAATCCAATCCCATGGTCGACATGATGGGAGCGCTTTCCTCCATTGGCCTCGATCCGAAACAAATCCCGGATCGGGCTGCCACATTCAACCGTTTTGCCGGCGCAGGCCGCCTGCGGCCGCTGCCCAAGAGGTGAACTATGGCAACGAAAACACTCGTCATTCAACCTGTTACTCGCATCGAAGGCCATGCCAAGATAACCATTCAACTCGACGATGCCGGCAACGTCGACACAGCCCGCGTCAATGTCATCGAACTGCGCGGCTTTGAAAAATTCTGCATGGGCCGGCCGGTTGAGGACTTGCCCCGCATCACGCCGCGAATCTGCGGTGTATGCCCATGGTCGCACCATCTGGCGGCGGCCAAGGCGTGCGATGCGGTGTTTGGCGTGGAACCGCCTCCTGCGGGCAAAAAGATACGCGAACTATGCAACAGCATCGCGTATATGGAAGAGCACATTCTGCACTTCTACTTCCTCGCCGGCGCCGACTTCCTGCTGGGTCCCGACGCCGACTATTCCGTTCGCAATGTCATCGGGATACTGAAAGCCGCGCCCGATGTCGCGCAGCGCGTGGTCAAGGTCCGGCACATGGCGGCCCACATGCTCGAAATCCTAGCGGGCAAAGCGATCCATCCTCAGGCCGCGGTTCCGGGCGGTTTCAGTAAACCGCTGGCGCCGCAAGAGCGCGACCAGTTGCGCAAGATGGCAGACGAGACACTTGAACTTGCCAAGTTCTCAATCGCCTTTGCCAAGGAAAGCATCTTCCCCAAGTACCTGGAAACGGTGAAAACTCTGGGTGTAATCACCACCGGCTTCCTGGGAACGGTAAAGGACAACGGAGCGCTCAACCTCTACGACGGCAAACTTCGTATGATGGCCCCCGACGGCTCATTCGAGGATTTCCCCTACGACCGCTACACGGACTACATCAGCGAGCACATTGAGTCGTGGAGCTATCTGAAATTCCCATACGCCAAAAAATGGGGCAATTTCTCCATGGACTTGGCGAAACCTTCGGGAATTTACCGCACCAACACGCTGGCTCGCATCAATGTCTGCGACTTTATCGACACGCCACTTGCTCAGGCTGAGCTGGTGGAGTTCCGCGAGAAATTCGGCCGGCCGGCTCAGCTCACTTTGCTTTATAACTGGGCACGGTTGATCGAGCTGCTCTACAACGCGGAAAACGCAATCCGCTTGCTCGAGGATCCGGACATCACCAGCACGGAAACCCGCGTGAAGGTTACTCCACGTGCGGCACGGGGCGTTGGTTGCACCGAAGCACCGCGAGGCACGCTCATTCACGACTACACTACCGACGCCGATGGCATGATTACCAATGTCAACCTGATCGTCGGAACCACCCACAACAACGCCCCGATTAATATGTCGGTCACGCAAGCGGCCAAGAGCTTGATCCACGACGGCAAGTACGACCAGGGGACACTCAACACAGTCGAAATGACGATCCGCGCCTACGATCCCTGTTTCTCCTGTGCCACCCATCGCCTGGATGGCAAAATCTCGGTCAAGCTGGATATCGTCGACGCGGCTGGCAAGGTGATTGAAACGCTCGTGAATTAGATCGCGAATAAAGTAAGGAGCATGGGATGCCGGACCGTGATCGAGATGCCTCCGCAGAGCCCGCTGTTGACTCGCTGCGGTCCGATCCCAATCTTCCTGAATATTGCTGCAAATCTACACTCGTGCTGGGTTGCGGCAACATCCTGTTTGGAGACGACGGTTTCGGGTGCGCGCTGGTGGATTACGTTCAGTCTCACTACTGCGTCCCCGATGACGTCTGCATCCTGGATGCCGGCACCGGGGTACGCAGCCTGCTGTTCACACTCTGCTTGAGTCCGGCGCGTCCGCGGCGCCTGCTTATTGTGGACGCGCTGGATGCGGGCCACCCGGTCGGCAGACTTTTTGAGATCGACCCTGCCGATATTCCTCCGGTTAAGCTCGATGACTTCTCCATGCACCAGATACCCACCTCCAACCTTCTCCGCGAATTGCAGGAAACCTGTGGCGTGGAGGTGCGTGTGCTTGCGTGTCAAACCGGGCCCTTGCCCGAGGAAATCGCCCCGGGATTATCGCCGCCGGTTGACGCGGCATTGCCGCACGCCGCCGAGTGGCTGATGCGGAAGTATCTGTCAATCCAAGATGGTCAGCCCAGGTTTTTCGGCCTCCAGCCTGTGATTACCTGTAAAAAGGGGGACGCTGCCTCCTGCGAATAGGCTCATGAGATAATTAACTAAGGAAATCATTTCTGTTAGAACAAAGGGATTCTAGATGCCGAGGGGTGGGAACGGTGGGATCGGTGATGTTGCCCAGGATTTCGTAGGGAGTACCCACGTTTTTGCGTCAGCGGTAGAAGAGATTCTGGAAAAGCGGCTTTTGAAAGAGATTGCCTTCAAGGGGCTGACTCTTTCTCAATTCAAGCTTCTCCGAATGGTCGAACTGACCGACGCCCATACCATCAGCGATGTGGCCCGTTTTCTTGGCGTAAGTAACGCAGCAGCCAGCAAGGCAGTCGACAAACTCGTGCGCCGCAAGCTGCTGCGCCGCGACGAGGGGCAGCCGGATCGGCGCGAGATTCGCCTCTCACTTACCGAGCCAAGCCGCCATCTGCTCGCCGCCTACAAGGAAAAAAAGGACCGCAAACTCGCTCATATATTTCACGGGTTCTCCCCTGACGAGTTGCGCCGGGCCGCTAGGCTTCTCGACCGCCTTTCTGCCGGGCTGATCGATCACCATTCCAGTCCAGATGACGTTTGTCTCCAGTGCGGAATCTACTTCCGTGACAAGTGCCTGGTCCGGCAGTACGTCAAACGCAACTGCTTCTATTCCCGTAATCAGCGCGAATCCAAGCCTTCCCCTGTTGTGCAACTCCATTCTGAACCGGGCAGGGGCACATACGAAGAGGAATTAGAAATTCTCGGATCCTGATCCGGCCTCACGGCAACCTCCAAAATGCCGAGATTTTTCTATTGCGCTTCGCCATTCCGGTGCTAACCTTTTCATTGCCGGTCTCCTTTTTATCTGTGCTTCGAGCACGTCGATAACTTGGGAGCGTACACCGCATCCCGTCCGGAGACCGGCCTTCCCATCCCATCTGATTGCGGAAGTTGCATCCCCTTTCGGCCCCGTTAATAACTTGCCTTCGTCGATCCCGTGGTACGGCGACGGCAGCGTGGGATGCGACTGGAACGGCACCCTCGGCGCACACAAGTCGATCACAATTACCAGTGGTTACAGGCGCTTCCAGGAGAGACGACGCAACCCCGCTCCTGCGTCCACGAGAATTACTCGATGCGGCGATTCGGACAAAAAGGCGGATCGGAGCCGCAGGGCAGCCCCGATCCGCTCTTTAAACTGTTACGCCTTTCGAATCATCGAACATCGGTTACGGTACGGAATAGACGACTCCGTCCGAGAACGAGCCGGTGTTCAGGGTTGAGCCGTACAACTCACCCGGCGCGATGGCGGAGTCGAAGATCACGCCGCCAATTGGGTTTGAGCCATCTCCCAAACCTCCCGCGAAGCTCTGCAGAGTAGTCAGGCCGGAGAACCACTTGAACGTTGTGCCGTTCCCAATGCCGCCAAGTTGAGTGGTGCCGTAAAGCGCGTTCGTCGAATCCAGTGTCAGTCCTGCGATTGGAGTGGCTCCATCCGCGCAACCTCCGAGCGAACAAAAGTTGTACAGCACGGTTTCGACCGCATAGGGAGAGGCCATTTTAAAGATGGTCCCATGAGCAAAAGCGCCGCCATAGGCCGTTGTACCGTACATATTCGCATTCGGATCGAAGATCACGTTGTCGAAGGGATTTCCTCCGTCTGGGCAGCCCAGGAAGTTGCAGAACGAATAAAGGATGGTTTCTGGATAGGCAGCCACGTTCTTCAAATCGTAGACAACTCCTGCATTTCCAGTGCCGCCGCCACTAGCGACGCCGCCGCGCAAAGTGGTGCCGTAGAAGTAAGGAACTGAAAAGATTGTGTTGCAGCACAAAGCACCGTAGGGATTGGCGCCATCGACGCCGCCCTTGAAGCGGTGCATGATGGTTTCGGTCCAGGTTGTGAACGCGGCGTTATGCTTGAGCACAAAAGCCGTGCCGCAATATTCGTTTGCGGTTCCAATCAAACAAGTGCCCTTAGCACCCCCGTATACCGTCGTGCCGTAAAGGTCGTTGGCTTTGTCGGTGATGACGCCCGCATACGGATATGCCCCATCCTTCAAACCGGTGAAGCTATGCAGGACGGCTTCGGTCCACGTGGTTGGCGTGCCGCAGCCGCCACTCGAGCTTGGAGCACAGAGTTCGAAGACTGTTCCGCAGCCGGTGTTTCCGTTGCAGGTTGTACCCGAGACGCTGGGGTTCCCACCGTAGTAGGTCGTGCCGTAGAGAGTGAACGCCCTGCCGGCGTAGTTTCCCCCGAAAATCAAAGTGCCATAGGGGTTGGCGCCATCGGGGTCCCCCTTAAAGCTATAGAGCACAATTTCGGACCAAACACTCGATCCGGAAATACAGGGAAGGATGTCGAGCGACGTGGAGGGCAGCGGAGCGCACATCACAAACACGGAACCAAGGCCGTACGCTCCCCCGTCGACCGTCGTGCCATAAAGATTGCCGTACTTGTCGGCAACCAATGTGTCGGAGCCTTGAGCGCCGTCGGGTGTGCCGGCGAAATTATAGAGAACGGTGTCCCCGGCCCATGCCGTGGTTGCGAGCAGCGCCAAGCTGAAAACGAGCCCCAAGGCCATATGCCCCATTGATTTAACGATCTGAAGCGTGTGCCGCCGGAAGTTGCTGCTGCCAAGACTGTTCAAGCTTTTCATACGTATCTCCAGGAGTGGATTCGGCCGAGCGGTCCGCACTAGGTCTCCAGTTTTTCTTTCTTTCTGCTTCTTGCATGCGGAAGTTTTGTGCCGTCACTCCAATACGCGATCTTCACTCGATTTTGGGATCATTGACGGGTTCAGTTCTTCCTGAGGTGGGCTTCCGCCGCTGACAAACGGCAAATCTCGTCATTCTTGTAGGGCTTATGGGCGCTTGCGGCAGATATGGGGACGTGCCTGCCAAAATCGCGACCTGCTTAGTACTCGGAATTCATACGGGGAGGCCACAATAATCTCAGAACTCCAGATGGGGACATCTCGCAGCCCAGCCCTGACATTATTGATTTATAATGGCCCCCAATTTAAGGGCGCGCAAATTCGCGCTGCTGATCTAGCCCATGGAACCGTCCGATGTTACAGCGCTGCTCGGTGAGTTGAAGGGTAGTAACCCCCAGGCAAGCTCCGCGCTCATCCCTTTGGTGTATAAGGACCTGCGTCGTTTAGCGGAAGCTTGCATGCGGCGAGAGCGTGCCGGGCACACGCTACAAGCAACGGCCCTGGTCCACGAAGCCTATCTCAAACTGCTGGACCAGCACTCTATCGACTGGCAAAGCCGTGCTCATTTTTTCGCAATCGCCGCGCAGGTCATGCGGCGTGTGCTCATCGACTACGCACGCGGGCATGTTCGGGATAAAAGAGGTGGCGGCATTGAACCGGTTCCGCTTGACGAGGTCCTGGTTTTTTCCCCGGAGCGCTCGGCGGAATTTCTCGAGCTCGATCGCGCTCTGGAACGGCTGGCTGAGCACGATTCTCGCCTGGCCAAGATCGTCGAGCTGCGTTTCTTCGGCGGCCTGACGGTTGAGGAAGCGGCCGAAGTCCTTGGAGTGTCGACCATAACCGTGAAACGCGATTGGGCGCTCGCCAAAGCCTGGTTGCATGGGGAGCTCAAGGCCTGCTATGGAACCGCAGCCGACAAAGTGGGAAACAGTTAAGAAACTGTTCGCGGCTGCCCTCGAAATACCCTCTGACGAGTTGGCGACCTTTCTGGCTGAGAATTGTCCCGGCCCTGAAATACGCGACGAAGTCGAGCGTTTACTTCAGGAATACCGGCAAGCCAGCAACTTCCTTTCAACGCCCGCAGTGGGACGGTTGTCGCAATCGTCGGAAACCCTCACATTTGCGCCGGGCGAGATCCTTACCGGTCGCTACAAGATCGTTGAATTTGTTGCCGCCGGTGGCATGGGTGCCGTTTACAAGGCAGAGGACCTGGATCTCCGGCGCTTTGTCGCCCTTAAATTCCTTTCTTCCGAAGCCGGAGATCCTCGGTCAGAGGCCCGAATCCGGCGCGAAGCTCAAGCCGCGTCCGCGCTTAATCACGCAGGCATCTGCACGGTCCACGAAGTCGGCAATCACGCCGGGCATGCTTTCCTCGCAATGGAATTCATCGAAGGGCAGACATTGCGGGAGCGGATCGCTGCTGGCCCTTTACCGGTCGACACTATCCTAAGCCTGGCGATTGAGATCGCCGATGCCCTGGATGTTGCGCATTCTGCCGGCGTTTTCCATCGCGACATCAAGCCAGCGAACGTCTTCGTCACCGATCGCGGTCACGCCAAGATCCTCGACTTCGGTATCGCGACCGGGAGCCGCGTCACAGGGCCTTCCGATCAAGCTGAGACTCCAAATTCTGATGGCCCAGCCCAGACCTTGGCGGGGCGAATTGCGGGCACTGCGTCCTACATGTCACCAGAGCAGGTCCGTGGTGAACAACTTGATTCGCGAACTGATTTGTTTTCTCTTGGCGCCACTCTCTACCAAATGGCAACCGCACGGCGGCCGTTTGAAGGCGCAAACAGCGCGGAAATCTGCGCTGCGGTGCTCGACTCCGCGCCGCAACCGCCGTCGCGGCTCAACCCCAAACTACCTCCGGAACTTGAGAAGATCATCCAGAAATGCCTGGAGAAGAATCGGGAATTGCGCTATCAGCGCGCCTCCGACCTGGCGGCGGATCTGGAGCAAGCCAAGCGCATCCGCGATTCTGGTCTGCATCCCGCAGTCACCAAATCAGTGCGATGGCCAGTGTGGACAATCGCGATCGCGGTGGTGGCCGCTACCGGAGTGGCAGCATGGCAGCACTGGCGCGCCGCGTCGCTGCTTACGGAAAAGGATTCCGTTGTACTCGCAGATTTCTCAAACAAGACCGGTGATCCGGTATTTGGCGATGCTCTAAGGGCGGGCCTGCTTGCCGACCTGAACCAGTCCACTCTCCTTAACATTCTCTCCGAGGATGAGGTCTCGAAACAGTTGCGGTTCATGGGACAGCCAGCCGACTCGGCCTTGACGCCTCAGGTTGCCCGCGAAGTCTGCCGGCGCGCCGGAGGCCGGGCGATGCTGGCCGGAGAGATCGCGAGCCTCGGTTCCCACTACGTTATTACAGTCAGCGCATCCAATTGCGACGATGGCGCTTCGATCGCGATTGAGCAGGCGGAGGCAAGCCGGCGCGAGGAAGTCTTGTCGTGCCTGCACCGCGCGGCACACAAGATGCGAAGCAGGCTCGGGGAGTCGCTCGCATCCGTGCAAAAGCACGATACCCCGCTGGAGCAAGCGACCACTTCCTCGCTCGAAGCGCTCCAGGCTTTCAGTCAGGCACAAAAGGCTTGGCGCACCCAGGGAGAAACAGCGGCAGTTCCTTTGTTCCGAAAAGCACTGGAGCTTGACCCGAACTTCGCCGTCGCTCTGGCCGATCTCGGCACCATGTACTGCAATCTTGACCAGAAGGATCAATGCACGAGTCTCACAAGCAGGGCGTATGCCCTCCGAAGCCGCGTCAGCGACCGCGAACGGTCCATCATCGAGTCCAACTACTTTATCTACGTCACGGGCGAATTGGAGAAAGCGCGGGAGACGCTGGAAAATTGGAAACAAATGTATCCCCGGACTTTGTACCCTTACATCAATCTGGGCTTGGTCGAGTGGAACCTTGGGCAAATCGATGCTGCTCTGGCGAACGATGAGGCTGCCTACGCGATCCGCAAGGACACGGCCGTGGTGTATAGGAACTTGTCGGAAGATTACATGGCGCACAATCGCCTGAGCGACGCGAAAAGGATTCTCGAAGAGGCGCACGCCAGGAAGTTCGACGGCGCCCTCTTGCAGAACTATTATCAGTTGGCATTCCTGCAAAGCAACCAGCAGGAAATGGACCGGTGGGCATCCGCCGCCGCGAATGTTCCCGACGAAGAGTCTGCCATTCTCTCGAGTGAAGCAGATACCGAAGCTTATTATGGCCATCTGCAAAGGGCGCGAGAGTTGACTGCGCGCGCCATTCGTTTGGCGCTCTCTTTGGGCGCGAAAGATGATGCCGCAAACGGCGAAGCTACGGCAGCCCTGCGGGAAGCGGAGTTTGGCAACCGTGAGGAAGCCCGCACACACGCGCGTGCCGCCCTTAGTCTGATGCCCTCGCAAAGCGTCGAGATTGCGGCAGCGCTCGCCTTTGCCCGGAGCGGCGAGATCGCGCAGGCCCGCGTGCTTTCCGACCGTTTAGTGCAACGCTCACCCACGGATACGCTGCTAGCCAACTACTGGCTGCCAGCCATCCGAGCCGCCATGGCACTCGATCGCGGCGATGGGAACGCAGCGCTCAAAGAATTGCAGCCTACAGCGCCCTACGAACTTGGTGGCGACAGGCCGCCATTCTCGCCTGGCTCGACACTGTATCCCTCATACCTGCGGGGACTCGCGTATTTGAAAGAGAGAGACTGGCCTGGGGCCCAGGCAGAGTTTGGGAAACTCGCCGCAAATCGCGGTTTGGTCTGGAACTCCCCGCTGGCTGCGTTAGCCAGTCTGCAACTGGCGCGCGCACAAGCCGGAGCCGGCGATCAGAAGGCTCGGTCTGCTTATCGGCAGTTTCTCTCCTCCTGGGACCATGCCGACGACGGAATCCCGATCTATTCGCTAGCCAAGCGTGAATATACCCATCTGAATTAGAGCGTTCTTCTAGGGCGACTCGATGATGGTTCCCCCGTTTGATGATCCGCCCGAACTCGCGGTCCCCATGCATACTGAGGTACACCCGCCGTGACCGTTTCGCCCCCGATGACTTTCAGGCTGCAGGTCGCCAACGGACGGCGAGAAATCAATAATTCCAGCTTTGGGTAGCTTCCCTCCCTTGGCGCCGCCAAACTCAAATAGACCATATTCAGCCCAGGAAAGAGCGCCCCCGCACGAACTGCCGACACTGCACAACTCAAATCCGGTGCCGCACCCGGTCTTGGGACACCCTTTTCCCGTGTCGCCTCCCTCGCTGGCGGTACCGAATAAGTAGGAGTATCCGCTGAGGTCGACGCTTAACGTAAGGCCGTCGACGGGGAGAGCGCCGTCCGAGCCTCCGGCGAAGGAATAAATCACGCCTCCCGTGTATCCTCCTCCCGTGCTGGGCTGCACCTCAAATACAACGCCGCAACCCGCGGCCGTGATCGTACAAGTCGACCCGCCGAACTTGGTTGTCCCAAACGCATTTCCCGAACCATCCAGCGTTACCGCTCCCCAGGGGTTTGCGCCGTTCGCTCCTGTAAACGAGTACAAGAAACTCTCGCTCCACCCTCCGGTCGAGGACGAGAGTACAAACACGGTCCCGAGGTCAGACGAGCCCCCGAGCGAAGTTGTGCCCCAAAGGTTCCCCATCGCGTCAAACACCACGCCTGCCCGGGGCCGCGATCCATCCGAACCGGAAAATGAATACAGGACAGTCTCGGTTCCGCTTGACGATAGCTCGAAGATGACGCCATCGCCTTTGGCACCGCCCATGAGTGTCGATCCGTATATATTTCCCGACGCATCGAGCACCAAACGCGCCAGCGGATACGATCCGTTCTTGCCCGTAAAGGACAAGATTACACTCTCGCTGTACACGCCGCCGCCCACTGGAGATAGCTCGTAAACAGTCCCTAAATTTCTTGCGCCGCCGCTATATGTCGTACCGTAAAGATTGCCCGATCCATCCATGACTAACCCCGCTTCCGGATGCGCGCCGTCGGTTCCTCCCGCAAAACTGTGCAAGATCGTATATCCGCTGCCGTCTGGGTTGATGGAAAAAACCGTGCCACAGCCCTTTGGGCAGGCAGTCGAGCCTCCTCCCTTGTTCGTTGCGCCATAGACAGTCCCGCTGTTCGCGTCGTATAGAAGATCGGCCACGGGATCGGCGCCATCGGTTCCGCCTGCGAAGTTGTGCAGCGTTGTCGTCGTTTGTGCCAATGCGGGCCCGAACGAAAACAGAACGATTACCATGGGCAGAATGAGGCGGCTTGTCGAGATCGAGCGCGATACGACGCAGGTCTTGGCGTGAAATTCTCTCATCGAAGGACCTCCCTGGGGGTGAGCACAATCTCTTTATTCATGAAGCCGAAAAATCATGAGGCCAAAACACTTCGCGATTGCCGCCAAGATCATCGCAGCTTTGCGGCCCGCCGTTCTTCACGGCCGCCAGTTCAGGACTGAACGCCCCTGCATTATAAGCCGGGTGCCTTAGACTCCCAGCCCTTTAATTTTCATTATGAAAGCCACCAACAAGTTGATATCCACCGCATAGATCCGGCTCACAGGAAAGTCTTCGATTCAATGATCCCAAATCGGTGAAGATGTCGCGTTTAGTAATGAAAGACAAATATTTGAAGGTCGTCTTTCTTCCAGAACATCATGCTTCTTAGGGGTGAGCTATGAAGAGGAACTCTCCACGCATGCACGGGATCCACCGCCCCGGCAAAGCACTCGCGAGTGATGGATTGTCAGCCGCCTGTCGGTCCCGCCGATGCACCGAATGCCACTCGCTACGGTGTCAACACAGCTGTCACCCGAGCAAGAGCCGAACTCGCCATTAAACCGTTGACGCGGCGAAACGATCGACCTTTGATCGCATGATTCCAAAGGTGAAAGGCCCCTTGCCCCACCATCACTTTCACGAAGGGAAGGTTGTGACGAACCTGCATCGGAGCCATCGCAACCGGCTCTTACTGCGCGAAGTGCATGAGCTTACTACGAGTGGAAAGGATGTGACACTATCGCGGCTTAGCTGCACCCGGCGTTTGCTTCGGATGAGCCGCAAAGAAACTCCAACGTGCAGTGTTGTATCCCGGCTCGTACGCATGTCCCACGCCGGGCTCCCAAACGAATTGCACTGCAACGTTGCTCTCCGAGCATCCCGTAGCGACGTTGCCAGTCAAGCCCGGCAGCCCCGGAGTCGGCGCATCATTCGCGTTGTTCGGCGCATCATCCAAACACAGCGGTCGCGAGGTCTGATACGCGGTGCAGGCATTCGCATTCGGTCCCGTCCAGTAGTTGAACGTGTCATCGACCGTGTCCAGATAGTAGGTAACGCCTGAGTATACGGTCGTGCCGTAGTTACACGGAGGCAATTCGGTATCGAGCGTGCCTTGCCACTCCTGCACGGAAATGGGCGCCGCCGCAGGGCCCGGCGCAAGCACTGGCGGTGGAGTCGCTTGCTGTCCCTCCATCTGGCCTGACCCGGGAACAATAGCTGCCACCAGATCGGAGATTTCGACGCCCACTCGCTCCGTCATCTGCGCACCCGAAGAAAAGCCGCTCACGTACACCATGTTTGGATTCACGTTGTACTGTGCCGTAAGAGTAACGATAAGTTGCCGCAAGAAACCGGCATCGTCAGGGCACCCGCTTGCCGGCGGTGAAGTACACGTCCCAACCTCCGCCGGGGTAAACGATGCATCCATAAAATACGAGTTCCAGTTCCATTGCCCCGCGTTCGCGTTGTAAGTCGAGGCGGGCTGCACCAGGATGAAGCCGTATTCGTTGGCCAGAGGTTGCCATCCCCAATTCAGCGAAATGATGGCCTGCGGATCGGGAGTGGTCTGGTAATGTGTCCCGTGAAGCATCAACAGCATAGGCGGATTCGCCGGCAGAACTGTCGGAACATAAACCTCGTAATAACGCGTGACGCCGTCCCACGTCATCGTGGAATCGATGACCTGACCGCTGCCAACTGTCTGGTTCACTGTGTTCGAGATGCTCGCATTGAACGCACTGGTACCGCCGTACGTCGCCGTGATGGAATCGCTGCCGGCGGCTAAATTTGCGGTCGTAATGCTGGCGACCCCGCCGGATAGCGACACCTTCCCCAGGCCTTTGCTCCCGCTCTTGAACAAGACGTCGCCCGTAACCGTTCCAGCAGTCGAGTTCACCGTCGCCGTAAACGTTACAGATTGTCCAACATTGGATGGATTCTCCGAAGAAGCTAAAGTCGTCATTGTGGCGATTTTATTGACCACTTGAGCCACCGGCTCTGATGTGCTTTTAGCGAAAGTCGCGTCACCGGCGTACGACGCCTTGACGTTGCGCGTGCCCCCCGCCTTCAGAGTCGAGATCGCGAAACTAGCCACGCCGCCCGTCAATGAGCCCGTACCTAATACGGTGCTTCCCTGCAAGAAACTAACGATTTCCCCATTGGGAGGCGCACCGGCAGTGGAGCCGACCTCCGCTGTAAAAGTCACCGCCTGCCCGTATGTGGATGGGTTGACCGAAGACGAAATCGTAGTCTCGGTCGCGACCGGCTTCGCGCTCAGGCTGGAGACCGTTCCCAACCATACAACCATGAGGGTTGCAGCGATCCTCATATCTTGACCTGACCCCCAGAAACGGCTGCTAATTGTGACCCGAGCCCGAGTTTCCGTCAATGTAAAAACAATGCCACATGCCTCGCCGCCACGCCGCCGAGATCAATTACTTCAATTGGTTTCGCAGGCAGGAGCTGCTGAAACGATGCCGATGGCAGAGCATCGGCCCAGGGATGAACACCGATTTCACCTTCGACAAAGAACTTCGGCATGCTTGGCGGAATGCAGCCCGCAGCCGTGGGTCCGATGATCGAATTCCGTGATGTCTCGTACGATGTTGCGGGCGCGCAAGTACTCTCTGGATTTAATCTGCGAGTACAAAACGGAGAAATTTTGGTATTGCTGGGGCGCAGCGGTTCGGGCAAGACTACGGCGCTTAAGCTGGTGAATCGTCTGCTTTCTCCTACTGCTGGGAAAATTCTCGTGAAGGGAGTGCCCAACGGTGAAGTTGACATTATTCGTTTGCGCCGCAGCATCGGTTATGTCATCCAGGATGTTGGCTTGTTCCCACATTTCACAGTGGAGAGGAATATCGGTCTGGTTCCGCGGATCGAAGGATGGCCCGAAGATCGTATCCGCATGCGGGTGCAAGAGCTGCTTCAGATAGTAGGGATGGCCCCGCAGACGGCCTCGCGTTATCCGCATCAGCTCTCAGGCGGGCAGCGGCAGCGAGTGGGCGTGGCGCGAGCGCTGGCGGCAGATCCTGAAATGCTTCTGATGGACGAGCCGTTTGGCGCACTCGATCCACTCACACGGGGCACGCTGCAAGCCGAGTTCCTTTCATTGCAAAAGCAACTAACCAAGACAATAGTTTTTGTCACCCATGACTTGCGCGAGGCAGTGCGCCTGGGATCGCGAATCGCGTTGCTGGACGCCGGGCGGTTGGTTACTGTCCTTTCGCCCACAGAATTTTTGCGATCCACTGATCCATTGGTGTCGGCATACGTGCAAGCATTCCGCGATGGGGTGATTTTGAATACAAATCGAGGCACGCCATGAATGTCTTTCAATTCATCCTGCAAAACCATACTCAGGTGCTGGAGCTCACGCTGGACCATCTCCGGCTGGTTGGCTTCGCCACGCTATTCGCGGTCGTCATCGGCATACCGCTAGGTATCCTGATCGCTCGTCGGCCACGCCTCAATAAGCCCGTATTGGCCAGTGCCAACATCATTCAAACGATCCCCAGTCTTGCGCTCTTCGGATTCTTGCTGCCGGTTCCATGGTTGGGTGCCCGCTCTGACAGGCTGGCGATTCTGGCGCTCACTCTCTATGCCTTCTTGCCCATAATCAGAAATACGTATACCGGGATTCGCGGAGTCGACCCCGCCGTGATAGAAGCGGGGAAAGGCATGGGACTGACAGAAGCTCAGCTTTTGTTTCAAGTGCAACTGCCGTTGGCCGCGAGCGTGATCGTTTCGGGCGTACGTGTCGCGGTCGTCATTTCGGTCGGGCTGGCGACAATAGCCGCAGCAATCGGCGCGGGAGGTCTGGGAGAATTCATCTTTCGCGGCTTAGCGATGGTCGACAACACAGTCATTCTGGCGGGAGCCATTCCCGCTGCACTCCTGGCGCTGCTGGCCGATTTTGGCTTGGGACAGCTGGAGAAGCATCTGCAACCGCTATGAAGATGCGTCAAGTTAGTTTGCCAGCTCTGATTCTCGCTACCGTGGCCCTGCTAATACCCGCCTGTTCGTCGTCTCATGATGATCGCATTGTGGTCGGCTCCAAGAATTTCACCGAATCGTTGCTGTTGGCAGAGCTAATCGCACAACAGATCGAAGCGCACACGCATTTGAAAGTTGAACGTCGTTTTTATCTGGCCGGGACCTACATCTGTCATCAGGCGATTGTTGCCGGACGCATCGACATATATCCCGAATACACAGGCACGGCGCTGACTGCCATCCTCAAAGAAACGACCAGTGGCGATCGAGAGAAGGTTTTTGAGCGGGTAAAAAATGTATATGAACAGCGATTCGGGCTGACGCTGGGTCCACCGTTTGGTTTCGACGATACATTCGCAATGGAGATCCGTGGCGGAGACGCTCGCCGGTTAGGCATAACAACTCTGTCACAGGCTTCCGCCGTTGCCCGGCAATGGCGCGCGGGGTTTGGCTACGAGTTCATGGAGCGGCCGGATGGATATCGGGGCTTGGCATCTGCGTATGGCTTGCACTTTGCCGAAAAACCACGCGTCATGGATTTGGGTCTACTCACACGTGCGCTTAAGGACCACCAGATCGACTTGGCCGCGGGCAACACTACCGATGGGTTGATTCCGGCTTGGGATTTGTTTGTGCTTAAAGATGACCGGCATTATTTCCCTCCGTATGAGGCAGTCCCGGTAATTCGCAAGCAGACCCTGCAGCACCATCCGGAGCTTTTCCATATCTTGGCCGAGTTAACGGGCAAGATTTCTGCCGAGGAGATGCAGCGCCTCAACTATGCAGTTGATGGCCAGCATCGCGACCCGAAAGAAGTTGTGCGCGAGTTCCTTAGCAGCAAGGGACTCTTACAATGACTCCCCCGTCGGCTTCCTGGCTAGGTCGTCGCTCTCGCTTCGTTACCTCTTAATCGGCTCGCTCTCGGCGGACAAGATTTCAATCTCCCTGAAATCGAAATTCGTTCGACGTTCGGCTCAATACGCTTTCGACTTGCGCCACGCGCGCAAGTTCACCGTGCTCATCACCATGCAGAAAACATTGGCAGGAATAAGGCCCAGTTGACCTGTCCTTAATCCGATAACACAAACAATCACACTATTGACCGCAGCCAGCGCCCAGCCTTCCCAGCATCGCCGTCCGACTAGAATTGTGGAAGCAATGGTTAACACGCAAGATAAATAATCAAGTCGCAGCACAAATAAACTCCTCTAAGACCATTGTGTGCGAAAGACGTGGATTTGGATTGTGATTATCTCACTCCGCTCCATGACGGAGGTCACTTGACCGAGATCCGGACCTCTTCCCCCCGCGTTTCGATCGCACCCGGAAAGACGACTTCCGGTTTGCCCGTTAAGCGGGAGCGGCACAATCGCTTCTCGTAAGCGGACTTTGTCGGAGTTAATCTCTGCGGTAAGGCTGAATCTGCACAAACTGCCAGCCAAAGCGACCTTTGATGCAGAGGTTGCCATGAGTCACGCTGTGGTCTATTGGTGAAGTCACGCGAACGATCTGGCCATCCTGCTGATGCACCGTCAGGCTACAGCCCACGCCACAGTAAGGGCAGATCGTGTCCGTTCGTGTCTGACGGCTCTCGTCCCAAACACCAGCTTGCCGCATATCGTATTCGCTCTTGAACATCAGCGCCCCGGTCGGGCAAACACCGATGCAGTTGCCGCAATAAACACAGGCTGAATCTGGCAGCGGAACATCAAACTCTGTAGCAATGTGGGCCGAAAAACCGCGCCCTGCTACAGCGATTGCGAAAGTGTTCTGAGCATCCACGCCGCAAGCTTCCACACACTTGTAACAGAGAACACACTTTGAGTAGTCGCGGACATAGAGATCGTTGTCGATCTTGACGGGCTGAGTGACCGTCACAGAGTTTGCACCGAAGCGCTCCGGGCGGGCGCCATAGCGATCCATGTAGTCCTGTAGGGTTGGAGCCGTAGTGAGGTCTACAGATGAAGCCAAGAACTCCAATACCAGCTTTCGGCTAAGGCGAACACGTTCAGAATCCGTCCTGATCGCCATGCCTTGCTCCACCTTGCGCGAGCACGCGGGAACAAGCGTCCGGGAGCCTTCCATTTCCACCACGCAGATACGGCAGACATTGACTGGAGCCAAGCTTTCCAGAAAACAAAGCGTCGGAGTGTCAATCCCAAGTTTCCTGGTGGCGTCGAGGATTGTGGAGCCTTCGGCCACCGACACCGGATTGCCGTCGATTTTGATTTCGACGAGACGGGGCGCTACCGGCGCCTCCGCCAGTGGAATTGGGCCCCGCGGCACAGGTATGGTGGGCTGCGGCGCGTTTTGCGTTTCGTTGATTCCTGCTAGTCCGTCGCTCACGAAAAAAGGCTCCATCGCTTGACCGCAGATTCCAGCGCGCTGGCGGCGGTCTGGCCCAGACCGCAGATTGACGCGTCACGCATTGCCTGGCCTACCTCGCCTAGCAACTTAAGTTCGCCTGTCACCGAATCGAGAGGCTTCGCTTCTATCAGGCGCTCAAGAGCTTCGTGTTGGCGCACCACACCGACGCGGCATGGAACGCACTGGCCGCAAGTTTCATGGCGGAAGAATTTCGCGATGCGCAGCAATATTTGTCGAAGGTCGACCGTGCCGTCAAATAGCATGACCACGCCCGAACCAAGCGTCGCACCGATTGCTCGCGCACCTTCGAACGTGAGTGGCATGTCCAGTTCCTGCGGAGTAACGAACGATCCAGCCGCGCCTCCCAGGAGCACGGCTTGCAACTTGCCGCTGCCGGACACGCCGCCCGCTATATCAATGAGTGTGCGCAGCGTCGTCCCCATGGCGACTTCATAGACGCCAGGATGTGCGATGTGCCCACTAAGGCAAAAGAGTCGTGTACCGGCGGAGTTGTCCGTACCGGACTGGGCGAAAACGGCGCCGCTTTCCCGGAGAATCAGCGGCACGTTCACCAGGGTTTCTACATTATTGACGACGGTCGGTTGGCGAAATAGTCCGGAATCGGTGGGAAACGGCGGCTTGTTGCGCGGTTCCCCGCGATATCCTTCAATGGAATTGAAGAGCGCCGTCTCTTCGCCGCATATATATGCCCCGGCGCCACGGCGAATCTCAATGTTGAATCGCAGGCCGCTGCCAAGGATGTTATCGCCGAGATATCCATTTTCCTTGGCCGATTGAATGGCCTGCTGCATGCGCTCGGCGGCCAATGGATATTCTCCACGCAGGTAGACAAAACCATGTTGAGCGCCGGTGACGAACGCAGCAATGGTCATCCCTTCCAGCACGGCGCAGGGATCGCCTTCCATAAGAATACGGTCCTTAAACGTACCTGGCTCGGATTCGTCCGCATTACAAACAACGTAATGCGCGCGGGTCGGGTCCCGCTGGAGCAGATGCCGCTGCCGAAAGAGCGCTTCCCACTTCTTTGCGGTAGGGAACGCAGCGCCGCCACGGCCGAGAAGCTTGGAGGTGGACATCTCTCGCAAGACTCCTTCTACGCCCAACTGCAACGCCTTTCGTAAACCTTCATATCCCGCAGACCTGAGATAGTTGTTCAAAGTGCCCGAAGCGCTGACGGTGATTCGCTGTAGCAGGTGAAATTTGGCAGCGTCGGTTGGCGGCATAGCAGTCTGCGGAACGCTGGCCTGTCTGCTGAAAGAATCTGGCTTGCCAGGGGCTTTTCCTGCCGCCACATCGCTCAGGGCAGACTGAATGGCCTCCCCTGATGCCGGAGCCAGCACCTGCTGACGAGGACGATCGCCCGCCGAAACAATCAATGCTGCTGGAGCGCGTTCGCACAGCCCCAGGCACTGGCTGCGGACCCAAGTAGCGCGTCCCTCGTTATATTTGGAACCCGCGGGGCCAAGCTTGTCTTCCAATTGCACACACAGTTGAACCGAACCTCGGGTGAAGCAGGCAATATCATCACAAACGTGAGCGACAACTGGAGGCCGGGGCTGAAGGGAAAACATTCCGTAGAACGATGCCACTCCGTAGATCTCAGCGGGAGCGACGTCGAGCCGCAGAGCCACGTAGTTAAGAGCACCGTGGCTTATCCAGCCCATGCGGTTTTGTATCGCATGGAGCACCGGCAGCAGCTTGTGCCGTCGGCCACCGCGGGAATCTGCCTGAGCATCTTCGATGTGGCGCTCATCCCCTTGCCGGCCGGATTCGGGCACACCCAACTCAGAGTCAACCGCGGCGCGTTCCTCCGCATTCGCCCGTGCGTCAGTTAGATGAAGGTCCAATCAACTCCTTTATACCTTGTCGATGCGGATGGCCGTCGCCTTGAACTCCGCCGTGCCGGACTTGGGGTCGACAGCGTCAATTGTCAATTCGTTCGTGGCGACTTGATCGTGAGCGTGGACTGACAAGAACGCCAATCCCGGACGCAAGTCTGAATCGAAACGCACTGGCGCCATCAGTGATCCTCGCCGCGAGGTTACGCGGACTCGTTCGCCTTCTCTCAATTTGTACTGCCGGCCATCCTCTGGAGAAATCTGTAGAGCCTCATCGCGCCGCAGCGCCGACGCATATTCGCGAGTTTGCACGCCCGTATTGTAATCGTCGAGTCGACGGCCGGTAGTCAAGCGAAGAGGATATTGCTCGTCCAGTTCATCCACCGGAGGCTCAAATTCAACTACACTGAACGGCGCCCGCGGGCCAATCAAGGGGTCACTCCACAATCGCGCGTGAAGGAACAGTTCTCCGGGATGAGAGTCGTCATAACACGGCCATTGAATCCCACCCATTTCTTCCAGGCGGCGGTAACTCATGCCGGCATGCATCGGGCTCAGCAGGCGCACTTCGTTCCACAGGGATTCGGCATTGGGAGTGCCCCAATCATGGCCAAGCCGGCGCGCGAGATCGAAAATGATTTCAAGATCGTCGCGGACGCCGCCGGGCGGGGGCACGGTTCGGCGCACACGCTGCACGCGACGCTCGCTGGATGTGACCGTACCTTCGCTTTCCAAGGCCCCGCACGCAGCAGGGAGCACAACGTCGGCCAACTCGGCTGTCTTCGTGTAGAAAAGATCCTGAACCAGCAGAAATTCGAGCCCACGCAAACGGGTGAGTGCTCGATGACGATCCGCTTCAGAGTCCGCTGGATTCTCGCCTAACACGTAGAGGGTCGTCAGGTGACCGCGCTCCATGGCTTCGAACATGTCGCTCAAATGCCAGCCGCGCTTGGGCTGGAGCTTCGCATTCCAAGCCTTTTCAAACCTGGCTCGCAGTTGATCATTCTCGACATGCTGAAACCCTGGAAGGCGGTCAGGGATGGCGCCCATATCGCCTCCGCCCTGGACATTATTTTGTCCCCGCAGTGGATTGAGGCCGCTACCGTAGCGGCCGATATGTCCGGTGAGCAGCGCCAGGTTAATGAGCGCGACTACGTTGTCGACGCCGTTGTGATGTTCCGTGATGCCGAGCGTCCAGCAGATCTGGGCATGCGAAGCTTTGGCATATGCGTGAGCTACACTGCGGATGGTCTCGGCAGGCACGCCGGTCTCTTGTTGCGCCCTATCGAGCGTGTATTTTTCGACGTGCGCTCGATAGGCCTCAAACCCGCTGGTTGCATGCTGGATAAACTTCTGGTTGGCTAGACCGGAAGCGATGATTTCCCGCCCCATGGCATTAGCCAGGGAAATGTCTGAGCCCACTTCCAGTCCGAGCCACTGTTTGGCCCAGCGGGCGCTGCTGGTACACCGTGGATCGACCACATAAAGCTGGGCGCCATTGTGTATGCCCTTTAACACATGGTGAAAGAAGATGGGGTGCGTCTCTCTGGCGTTCGACCCCCATAGCAGGATTACGTTGGCGTCTTCAACTTCGCGATACGAGCTTGTCCCGCCGCCCGCTCCGAATACCGCCGCCAGACCGGCGACGCTAGGAGCGTGTCAAGTCCGGTTGCAGCTATCAATATTGTTGGTACCCATTACAGTGCGCACGAACTTTTGCGCTGCGTAGTTCAGTTCATTGGTAGTCTTGGAGCAACTGAACATGCCAAAGTTTCGGGGATCGTTTTTCTCAATCGACCTGCGAAAGGCCACCGAAACGCGGTCCATGGCTTCATCCCAGGTTGCGGGACGGTGGGAACCATTCTCTCTCACTAGCGGTTGTGTAAGACGCACTGCCATGGGTCTATTCCTGGGGTCCTGAAACAAAGGTTGAGAAATGCTAGCACTTCTTGATCGGCTCGGAGAAATTTCTGCTTATCGATATGATTCATTCGAGGTTTACGAACGGCAGAAGGCCTGATCAGTCACGCTTACCTTGCGATCGAGGCTGGTCGATTGGGTGTCAAGATCGTGAGTTCGCCGACCTGTTCTTTCTTCACGCCACCACGCAGGCTAGGGGCATGTTCCATCATCCAAACTTCAGGAATGATTTCGGCAACCAGTTGTCCATGACAGAAAAGCCGCACCACCGAACTCTCGGAAACCACAATAGCCACTGCCTTGGTGACTGCACTCATGTTGGCCGCGGCAATGTGCCGGCTGCCGAGTCCTAACGGAACATCCGCTTGTGCGGCCATGGCATCGAGGTAGCGGCATGCGGAAAGGACAATACCTTCGCGACTCACTACAAAACCACCGTCCAGCTGCGCCAATTCCTTGATGGTTCCCCGTAGATTGAGATTGGTGATGTGGAGTGAAGACTCAGGATGTCCCGATAACGGATCCAAAATCAATGGCCTGGACCGCGCGAGCACGGCATTCTCGTCCCCGAGTGTAAATAGAGTGCCAACTCGTCTTCCCTCCCGACCTTCGCGAGCAATTTCAACCGCGAGCTCAATCAGGGACTCAAGGACGTCAGGTTCATATTCTGTTACTTGGCAGAGAATGCTCTCAAACATCCATCGGACTCCTGGTTTCTGGTAGACGCCACGGACAGGCAACGCAAATGCACTTTCTTTTGGATGGAAAGAGCCGCCTGGAAGATTCAGCATTCCGCCGCCTTCGGTTTCACTTGGCGAATACGAACTAAGAGCTTCGCTATCGTACCTTCCGGGAACGGCCAATGACGAGATCGCTCGAGGTCGCGATGTCGCCTTCCAGGCTGGGCGGCGAGTGACACGAAAGGCAGCTAACACCATTCTTGGTATGCGCCGAGTTGACGGCGTCGACACACGAGCTCGCCGGGCAGAAAAGATGAAGCAGATGCTCTCGACCGGGAAGGTCATTCGCCGGCGACCGTTAGCTCTCCGGTTCGCCCAGTCGGATCACCGAGACGCGACTCGGCAACAGATACCATACCGCCGCCAAAGCTGAAACCAGGGGCTATGTGCGAGCATTTCATCGTGCCGCCGATTCGCAGCCGCGAGATCGCTTGCGCCCAGCGGTCGAGTGTCCGGTTCCGCGAAGATGCGCTCCAGCCACTCGATTTCGGCGATGGTGTGCTCAGCGTCCATCGTTTTCAATGATCTAGTAGAAAGTGCGAATGGGTCAAGCGGAAGCGTGGCCGGTACCCAACACACCGCACACAATTTTGTTGACAACCGGAAATTTCGAGTTGACAATCCCTGACATTCTGAACAAGTGGATCTCCCTCACGCCCTTAGCCACACAACCGTGCAACTGAGCGGCGTGGGCAGTAAGCTGACCGGGGTGTATTACGTGGCATGACCCTGCGCCTATGCACTCGCGGTTATGGGGCCAAGTGGCAAATTCCCTGGAAATGTACGACAAGAAAACTGGTGAGGAGAAGCGATTATGACGAGATCGGGTAAGGCGTCAGTCTCCATGGCAGCAGTGGTAGTCATGGTTTTCGCGATAACAGCCGCTGTTCCACCACTTCCACCGCCGGCGTATTCCTTGCCGTCAAACGCTCAAACAACCTGTGTCGTTACGCCAGGGGTGTTTGCAACTTGGTTCCACTCGGGAACTCCGGCTCTGAACGGGTTGGTAGACCCCGCCAATAGTGTCACTTTTCCTAACACCCCTAATTGCTCTTTCTATCAGTGGTCGGAGCAGATGTTCTTGTGGCTCACTTCGCCGACTGGCGGCGGACACGTGTTTAGTACGAACGAGTTCTTCCAGGTTTCGCCGCCCGACCCCATTACTGGCAATCGCACCTTCATCCCGCAGCCATCGCCGGGCACCCTCGACGTAGAACAGAGTGAGGCGGACACAAATGTCCTGGAGGCGCAGGCGACCTCCGGAGGCTCGCTCGTTTACTACATAACATTCGTGAATGACGTGTATGCCTACTTTCTCACCGGCATAAAGAACGGTGCGCTGAGTGCAACTGAAACCGAGTTCCCAACGACGTCCGGGGCCGTCAACCCGAACGACTTAAGCCACATCACTGCGTTTGCGTCATCCCATGGGGTGACATTCGGTGATCCCAACGCTCTGGCTGTCATGGTGAAGTCCGCGTGGGTCGAGGCCTCAACGCTTGCCGATCCGAGCGATTACATCACGACGACGGCCACGATACCGACGTATAACACGTCCAATCCCAATTCGTGGACTACGACTGGAACGCAAACCGTGCAGTTGGCGCTGGTGGGCATGCACGTCGTTGGAAGCGCGGCCGGGCATCCGGAGATGATCTGGGCCACCTATGAACACTATAAGAATGCGCCTAACGCCGATTACAAGTACGTCAACACCAGTGCCGCTACCGTAGACGTGCCTCAGAACACAAACGAGACCTGGTTGTTCACGGCCACGAATTCCGCCGGCCCGTTCGACCAGTCGCATATGGACTACAGTGGGCCAACGTCAACCATCAACTCGGTTGGCGTTTTCACAATCAGCCCCAGCGACACCTTGCGATGGAAAGCCTTTGGCGGGGCTTCCAACGGCACCCCAAATCCGCTGGACGCGACCACCGCCGCTTCGAATTCCGAGATTATTTCGATCAACAACAGTGTTATGGGAATGCTCAACAGCGGCGACTTGCGCACTAACTACATTTTGACCGGCGCAAGCTGGACCATTGGCGGCGCTGCTCCCACCGGAATTTTCCAGTCGTCCGGCAATATTGTCGGCACCAGCGTCATGTCCAACACCACAATGGAGACCTATGTACAAGGTTCGGACACGACTTCAAGTGGGGTCACAACTTGCCTCAATTGCCACGGTACCCTTCAGGCCAAGTTCCTGAGCCACGACTGGGGAAATCTCCAGCCGCTCACACAGTTCACGCCTGAATCCACCTACTCGCTGAGTGCTATCGCAGCGAACCTGTTTTTCCCATCGCCGACCGGCGGCCCCGTGGTCAGCCACATCACGATCAATCCGCTGAATGGCTTCAAAAAACCAGTAACTCTTTCTGCCAAGAACCTGCCCAAAGGGATAACCGCGACTTTTGATCCCAACCCCACCTTTACATCAACTACCATGACGTTAACGGGCAGCAGCACGGAAACGCCGGTTGCGGGCGTAACGACGGTAGAGATCCTTGGCATGCCAGGCGGCGTAAAGAGCAGCACTACGGTCAGCCTCACCGTGAATGAGCCGAACTTCGTCCTCGGTGCTTTGCCGAACTTGGTCACGCTCAATCCTGGCGGCAAGGTTCAAGGCACGGTCAACGTTTATTCAAACCAGGGATTTGCCGGCGAAGTAAAGCTGAGCGCCTCTGGGATCAAGGGCGTAACGGCTTCCTTCAGCCCGAACCCGGTTCAGGTCGGTTCAACCGGTTCAAGCAGCGTTCTGACCTTGAAGGCAAGCACCACAGCCACCATAGGGACGGCGTCAACAATGAAGATCAAGGGAACTGCTGCGGAATCTTCCGGCACCCTGACCGGACTCGCAGCCCTGACGGTGAGCAGCCTGCAGCCTCAGGACATTGTCTTCACCACCAACGCTCCGGCGAGTGCGGCGAACGGCAGCAACTTCACCGTAGCGGCGAACGCCACCTCCGGCCTGCCAGTGGTTTTCACCAGCCTCGAAGGTTGCACAAACTCAGGCGCAACCTTCACCATGACCAGCAGCACGGGAGGGTGCGCGGTGATTGCCAACCAGCCTGGCAATAGCAGTTTTTCGCCCGCGCCACAGGTCACGCAGATAACCACCGCCAATCCGGGACAAACAACAAAGATCGATGTGACCAGCGTGAGTCCGTCTTCGGAAGCCTACGGCCAGACTTCGCCAGTCACGATCACGGCAGTACTTGCTTGGACGGGAAGCGGTCCCGCGCCCACGGCAAGCGACGTGGCTATATTCGGCAACGGACCGGGTAGTTACGGAAAGACGAGTTGCTCGCCGCCCAGCGGAGACACGATGACCTGCACGAATACATACACGCCAACCGCCACGGATCCGACGGGCTTCTACACGGAGTCGGCGCTATTCTCGGGGGACGCCAACTATGGCGGTTCGAACAGCCCGGAGTATAACAACTTCACCATCACCCCGGCGGGGGGCGACGTGAAGCACGTTCGCCAGCCTGCGGCCAGCCGGTCACACTGACGGCGGCTAGAACGCAAGCCTGGAAATAAAGTTGCGGCCCAGTGCAAGGTAAGCGTCCGGCAAAGACCGTCTGGACAGAGGTGTGAAGAGAGGACACTCTGTCTTTGTGGGCGCGATTGGAGAGTGTGTCCACTTGGAGCGGAGATGGACACTTCCAGGCCAGCAGTGACAGAGATCGCAACGAGGGCGAGCTCGACAGGGAGCAGACCGAAACGGCAGCAGCGGACGGTGGAAGAGAAGCGGCGGATTGTCGAAGAGACGTTGGCCGAAGGTGCGTCGGTGGCGAGAGTGGCGCGGGCGCATGGGGTCAACGCCAACCAGGTGTTCGGCTGGCGCAGGCTGTATCTCGCTGGGCGACTGGGAGGCAGCGGTGCAATCAAGCTCTTGCCGGTTCATGTAAACGAGAGTTCGCCGTCGCTGGCACCGAGAAGTGAGGGCGCCTGCTCGACTTCTTTGTCGGGCACGATTCACATCGAACTTCGCTACGCGCAGGTGCGCATCGAAGGCAGCGCCGATCCGGGTTTGTTGCGCGTGTTGTTAGAGTGCCTGCGGGCATGATCGGGCCGCCGACGAACACGCGGGTTTGGATCGCAGCGGGGGTCACCGATCTGCGGCGGGGTTTCACCGGGCTGAGCGCGCTGGTGCAAACCAAGTTGGAGCAGAGTCCGTTTTCGGGACAGGTGTTCGTGTTTCGCGGGCGGCGCGGCGATCTGATCAAAGTTCTGTGGTTCGATGGCGATGGGCTTTGTCTATTCTCGAAGCGGTTGGAGCGGGGACGGTTCGTGTGGCCGCAGGCGGCGAGCGGAAGCGTCTCGCTAACGCGAGCACAGTTATCGATGCTGCTGGAAGGCATTGACTGGCGGCGGCCGGAGCGGACGTGGGATCCGCAACTGTCGGTGTAACGCGCGAGGTTCTTTTGCACAACTTTTTCGGCACGCAGAGGATCGCAGCGCGAAGATTCATGCGATACTCCGCGCATGGCAACCACGATGCTTCCGGATCTGAACCTTCTTCCGCCGGAAGCATTGAAAGCCTTGGTACGGGCGCAACATGAGCAACTGCTCTGGCGCGAAAGCGAGATCGAGCATCTGAAGCTGCTGCTCGCCAAGCTACAGCGGATGCAGTTTGGACGAAAGTCGGAGAAGCTGGCGCGGCAGATCGAGCAACTGGAACTGCGGCTGGAAGATCTGCAAGCGAAAGCAGTGGAAAGCGCAGGCCTGGCGGAGAGTCAGTCTGCGCCTCCGGTATTACCTCTCCTTATTAGTACTCCTGTAAAACCGGCCCGTCGGCCGTTACCCGATCATCTGCCGCGTCAGACGCAAAGGCACGAACCGAAGGAATCGGCGTGCCCGGATTGCGGCGGTGCATTGAGTAAGCTGGGCGAAGACGTCAGCGAGATGCTGGAGTATGTGCCTGCGAGTTTCTTCGTGGTTCGCCATGTGCGGCCGAAGTTGAGCTGCACGAAGTGCGACCACATCGTGCAAGCGGCGGCTCCGACGCGGCCCATCGAACGTGGCGTAGCCGGGCCTGGACTGTTGGCCCATGTGCTGGTCTCGAAGTATGCGGATCACTTGCCGTTGTATCGCCAGTCGGAGATTTACGCGCGCCATGGCGTCGAGTTGGAGCGGTCGACGCTGGCGGACTGGGTGGGTGGAACGAGTGAGTTACTCGATCCGCTGGTGGAAACACTGCGCCGATATGTGATGGCGGTGGGCAAAGTACATGCCGATGACACTCCCGTGCCGGTGCTGGCGCCAGGAAACGGCAAGACGAAGACGGGCCGCTTGTGGACCTATGTTCGCGATGATCGACCGGCGGGCGACACGGCAGCACCCGCCGTTTGGTTCGCCTATTCGCCCGATCGCAAGGGCGAACACCCCGAGCAACATCTGCGCCAGTTTCGGGGCGCGCTCCAGGCCGATGCCTACGCCGGATTCAACCAGCTCTATAAAGAGGATGGCCGCATTCAGGAAGTTGCCTGCTGGGCGCACGTGCGGCGCAAGTTTTACGACTTGCGGGAAGCACACGCATCGCCGATTGCCAGTGAGGCTTTGGAACGAATCGCGGCTCTGTATGCGATTGAGAAAGAGATCCGCGGCCGTCCACCGGACGAGCGACAACAGGTTCGCATGTTACGGTCGCGGCCTTTGCTTCAGTCCTTACGCGACTGGTTCGAAGTCTCGCTGACCAAACTGTCCCGCAAGTCGGATACGACGGCAGCCATCCGCTATGCGCTCGGACTGTGGGCGGCGTTGACCCGTTACTGCGATGACGGCCGCTTGGAAATCGACAACAACGCCGCCGAACGGGCGCTGCGCGTGGTCGCGCTGGGCCGGAAGAACTACTTGTTCGCCGGTTCCGATACAGGCGGCGAGCGTGCTGCCTCCATCTACAGCTTGATTGGTTCGGCGAAACTCAATGGCTTGGATCCGGAAGCCTATCTGCGCGAGGTGCTGTCGCGCATCGCCGATCACCCCATCACTCGCATCGAGGAGTTACTGCCTTGGAAAGTCGCCGCAACCCTGCCGCCCGTAATCGAGCCCGCAGCGTAGGCCAGAAGGTCGTCGCGAAGAACTCCGCTGTCGGTCCCCGGTCCCTGCCCAACCGGACTTAATCAGCGACGGCGAAATCACCGTCGGCGTACTCCGCCCGGTCGGTTGTGTCGCCACCGCCACAGACGGACATAATTGCCTGGCCATGCTGGTCCGCCGCCGAGGCGAAACCTTGGCCCAATTGCTCACTCGTCTCGATCAAGCCATCGACAAAGCGCTTACCGAAGACATCTATACCGACGAAATCAATTCTCCGTCGAGCCATTCCTGAACTCTTCATTGTAAGTGTCCACATAATTTCCTTCGTGGACACTTAGACCGACCCAAACCCGTTGTCAACACGGTCTACTCCGGACGCTTACAGTGCAAGCTGGGCCGCAACCATTGCATCGGCTCGGTGGGCTCCGCAATAATTCCATCTGACCTGTCGTTCGCCAAAAGTAGGTCGTCAGGTGAGAGTGGACGAGGGTTCGTAATTCCGGCTCGTGGGGCCATTGAACTTAACCTCGGCCCTTGGGACCGATTACAGATCGAATGACGCGAAGCTACTCAACTCCAGCCAGTGCGAAATTCAATCCGACAATGTTGGCGCCCAGGTCGAAACCGTCACTGCCAGCGTTTTGGTATGCGCTACCAGGCAGGAGCTGGTAGTTCCCGTTGTTCCCGTTGTCATATTGAGCAAACCCCACACCATTCGGGTTGGGCGCAAAGAGATTGCCCGTCGGCCACGTGGAGGGAGAAAAATGAGGCGGAGACGCAATCAAAACATTGTTATCAAACGTATACGTGGCGAAACAATTGGTCAGGGTGGTAAGCGGGATGTCTCCATGCGCACAACTCATGTCGCCAAAAGCCCCGTTCCATACCGGATATTTGCCGGTTGTGACAATACTGTTGGTAATGACGAACGCGTACATCTCCGGATTTGATATCTGATTCCACACCGTGAGGATTCCACCTTTAGGGTCCGGAAATCCAGTGATGTGATTGATCGTGACCGTATGCAGCGGGTTCGCCGGCCAGGAGTTCGCCACCTTAAACAGATCGCCCCCTCCAATGTATTTCCGGCTGATGTCATCGATGACAATGTCGTGAACGCTGAAGCGCGTTGCTGCCTTAGCGGGTGCCCCCGCCGTTCCATGTAGAGCTTGTATGGCGGTCACCATCGACATACCCCCTCCGGCATGGATGATGTGGTTGTATCGAAAGGTGAGGTCGGTGACCTGGCAGATGGGACAGACGTTCTTTCCCGACTTAACGGGCTGGTTCACGGGGTCGAACAGAACGGCAATACCCGACTCGTCCAAGCCTCCCCAGACGTCCTGGATCAGATTATCCTCTGCCAGCACACGCACGGCATTCCTGAATTCGAGGGCGGGCCTCACAATGAACGGATTGCCCCCAACTCCACCCTGAAACGGTGAATTGCCCTTCATCCACTGCCAAGGTTTGAAGAAGTCATTCAGACGGACGGTGATGTCGGTCGGCGTTGTGGTCGCCGCGGCTCCGCCGAACAGGACCTGTTGGCCGGCGGATTCGAGGAAGTTGTTCTGGATCAGGAAAGGACCATCCTGATAATCCTCGTTACCGCCCGCTACCGCATGCGCTTCCGTACACGTTCCCGTGATGGCGGTGCAGTGAAAGTCGCTGAAGTAGGAGTCCACAACGGCGACGTTATTTGTACCGGAGAGGTTGAAACCACCCTTGGTCTCGTCCACTGTCGTACCGTGCAGCCAGCTCCGGTCCAGCACGATGTAACTGGCCGTGCCAAAGTCCTTAACCAACATGAGAACTGGCCCTCCCTTGGTTCCGGGTGGCCGCGTCAGCTCCAATCCCATCAGTCTGTAATGGTTCGCACCGGTCTGGAAGACTACCGGGCCAGCCAGTGATGCAGCAACCAACTTGGCCAGCACATTCTGCGGATTGTTACAGGGATACTGGGGCCGTCCCAGCAGAGACGCTACCCCCGCATAGCAGGGCGTCAGGCGCTGTCCCTCGGGGGGCAGCGCGCTGTCAGGAGAACTGGTGCGAACAATGATCCAATGGCTGCTATCGCAATTGAGCGCCGGAAATTCGAAGGTTCCCGTGAAAGTCGCGCCCGCTTGCAGTTGGATCGTGTTACCGCATTGCGCACTGTTCAATGCTGCCTGTAGATCAGCGCCGGCATTAACGCTGATGACGGATCCGGGAGCGGGCGTATCCGCCAGCGAACTGGCAACCGTCGCTATTGGCAACTGTGCCGGACCATCGTAGCCGGTAGCTGCGGCGAGAGTGAGGCTGTAATTGCCGGTAGCCATGTTGCTACCGGCATCTTTAACCATGACCGTGAAGTTGAATGTGCCGGCCGTGCTAGGCACGCCGACAAAGTTGCCGTTTCCATTCATCGCAATTCCCGGAGGAACAGTCCCGGCGGAAATGCTCCAACTATAAGGCGGCGTCCCGCCCGTCGCATTGAATGCTTCGCCATAGATGTTCCCTTGCTGGCCTTGGGGAAGACCTGCGTTCGTTATTTGCAGCGGAACACTCTGGGCAAACAGGCACACAGAAACAATCGGAAGTGCCACGATAAAGAGAAAACGCTGAAGCATAGCTGAACTCCTGGGTTCATTCATCTGCCGCGCCGCAGAAAAGCGAACGAGACTAACCTATGTCGCAAAAGAAGTAGTTGTCAACGCGGTCGTGGGGTCTCTACCGCGGTTTGCTCCTGTCACGCTGCCCGCGCGGCATTTCCCATCGCCTGCTTTACCACCCTCGCGGGGGATCCGGCGACCACGCAGTAGGGCGGCACGTCATTGGTTACGACGCTGTTGGTCCCAACGATGCTGCCTTCCCCAATGGTTACTCCCTTTAAAATAGAAGCGCCAAACCCAATCCAGGCTCCTCGGCATATCCGCACGGGCCGGATTTCCTCAGCTCCAAGATCACTGCCGGTGATTCGCTTTTGTAACTCTGCTGCATGACAATCAGAGTCCGAGATCCTGCAGTTGGCGGCAATCAGCACGTCATCTTCGATCGTCACTTCCTCGTTGCATGTGATGCCGACATTGTGCCCGATGAAGACCCGGTTCCCGATCCGCAGCGTCGGTCGCTCGCGAAACTTGCCGGAGCTGATCACCAGGCTACCGCTAAGCCGTAAGTCATCCTTTATATAGAGCAACGTGTGACCCGTAACCGAGGGCAGGTGGGTCAGTTTCAAACGTTTTCCCACCGACTCACAGCGGCAGGTGAACAGGGGCGTTGTATAGACCATTGCCTTGAACCGCTTCCACGCTCGCGGCACCAGAAGACGTATTCCATAGAGAAGACGCCCCAAGGGTTTGAACAACTGCGGCACGGGAATGCTCGCACGCGAAAGAACGTCATAGACTCTACGCGCTTTCCGGAAAAAATCGGTGTCGGGACGCTTCAAACGGAGCACGAAGTGCTCCACATCGGCTGTCATCTTGATTCCCCCTTAGCGCGGTCCAGCGCAACCCGCAAGAATCGGCAACAACATCCAGCCATCCTCGGCGCGCAACCTCGGGAACAATGGAAGACACGCCGACCACAATTGCCGCTCGCGAATTCCCCCTCAAGTCTGAATCCGGCAGTCGACAATAAATAGTCCAGAATCCACCCCCCGTCAAGGCGTCCCACCACAATTTTCGGGGCTAGTGCGAACGGCCAACGATTCCAATCTCACAAGCGGTACTGCGACAGAGCGCGAGGCCGAGCCTTCTTCCGCTGCGGCCACTTGTCCTCTTACTCGCAGTGATCCCCTCCCCTCGGCGGCATTTCCGAAGCGGCAGGAGCACTTGTTTATCAAAGTTCTCGCATCTAGACTACGTCCCGAGATATTGATCACCTATTCCGTTTAGCAAATCTTAGGACCTTGCAATCGATCATGCGTCCAGTCATTCAAGTTTCCGCAATCCGCAAGACCTACGGCTCTACAGTGGCCGTCGACGATGTTTCGTTTGAAGTCAATGAGGGTGAGATCTTTGGATTAATCGGGCCCAACGGCGCAGGAAAGACCACGACCATGGAGTGCATCGAAGGTCTGCGAACGCCCGACCGGGGCGCCATCTCGGTGTTGGGTCTTAATCCCTTCAACGATGTTTACAAGCTGCAGCAGAGAATTGGAGTTCAGTTGCAGCAGGCACAACTGCAAAAGCGCATCAAAGTGTGGGAGGCGCTACACCTCTGGGCATCCCTTTACCGAAGGAACGCGATCGAGGGCGAACGGTTGCTCGAACAGCTTGGCCTTATCGATAAGCGGAATGCCTGGTTCATGACCCTGTCGGGCGGCCAGAAGCAACGGTTGTTCATCGCCCTTGCGCTGATCAACGATCCGGAACTGGTGTTTCTCGACGAGTTAACCACCGGCCTTGACCCCCAGGCGCGGCGCGCCATCTGGGACCTGGTGCGCGGAATCCGCGAGCGCGGCAAGACGGTTTTCCTGACTACTCATCTCATGGAGGAGGCCGAGCGGTTGTGCGACCGGGTGGCAATCATCGAACACGGACGCATCGTCGACATCGACACCCCGGAGAGCCTGGTAAAGCGGCACTGCCCTGAGCGAACTGTCGTCCTCGCCACAGACGACGGAAGCGCTGCGGAGCGGTTTCGAGCGATCCCGCGAGTCGAAACGATCACCTGCAGTGAGTCGCAGTTCACCATTCGGGGTAGCGGCGACGATCTTGTCACCGAGGTGATTCATTGTCTGTCGGAGAATCGCATCCGGGTCACCGATTTCCGCACGATTCTCCCCAACCTTGAGGATGTCTTTCTCAAACTGACCGGCCACTCGATTCGCGACTGAGGCTTGCTCCCTATGCTGCTTGGACTCTGGAAATTGACCTGGATCGAAATCAAGATATTCTTGCGCGAGCCCTTGGGGGCGATCGGGACGATCGGTATCCCGGTCTTAGTCTTCATCGTGGCGGGTCGAATTGTTGGTCGCAGAACTCCATTGACCTCACCGGCGGCGAGTAGTTTCATCGGCGTCGGTCTGCCAGTGCTCGCTTCTGTCCTCATCCTCATCGGCGCCGTGCTATCGCTGGTCACCATCATTTCGATCTACCGCGAGGGAGGCATTCTCAAACGGCTCCGCGCCACTCCGCTTCGCCCCCAGACGATTCTCACCGCCCATGTGTTGGTAAAGCTGCTGCTCAGCGCGGCCACGCTGGTTTTAATGGTGGCGGCGGGCAAACGCTACTACCCGGTCGGCATTCATGCTCCCTTGGTCGGGTTCACGATGGCGCTTCTTGATAAGCACCTGCAGCATTTTGTCGATCGGCTTTCTCATCGCCAGTCTCGTTCCCACGGCGCGTTTTGCCCAGCCGATTGGCGCCGTCATCATGTATCCGATGTTGGCGGTTTCTGGACTCTTCGCGCCGGTTGCATCGCTACCGCCAGCGGCTCAAGCGGTGGCCAAGATTTTGCCGCTCACCTACGCGGTGTCACTGCTGGAAGGGATTTGGAAGGGCGACGCGTGGTGGGCGCACACGCGCGACCTCGCAGCACTGGCCCTGGCGTTTATCGTTTGCACGGCGCTCTCAGCGAAGGTGTTTCGTTGGGAGTAGCCGGTATATCCCGGCGCGCTCGAAATCTTTTTCAACGGGTGATGTAGCACTCGATATCGGCGGAGATCCTCTCCAGGCAATAGCCGCGTGACCTGTCCGGGTCCGGCATCCGCCGTCTCGCCCTACACGCGCGTGAGCTGAGGAAGGACGTCAAAATGCCCGTCACGGGCGAAGAGTACAAGCGAATGTTGCAGGACGAGGGCTGCGATCCACATATCGTTCGTCGGGATAGGAGTGCCTTGCTTGCGCAACTGCCGGTAAACGGCGGCGTAATGATGGGTCGTCTGCTCATCAGCGAAGAGCACACCCACGCCCGGCTTCAGGAGAAAACGGCGCAGCACAGCTTCGTTGCGCGGTCCTTGGCTGCCCACTGCAAATCCGGCGCGCAGTTCTCCCAGCACGATGAATGGCAACCAGACTTCATCGGCGCGTTCGACCGTCTCTACAACAGAAACATTGCCTCGGCAAAGGTCGGTGTAGCGGTTCGTGTCGAGCGCCAGTCTCACCGCCACATCTCCTTGTCAACGGTATCCTGCGCGGCCATCGCACTATCGAAAGCGGGATCTTTGCGCCACGTGCCGGCTATGTCGCCGAGGTCGCGCTGCCGGCTGCGCTCCCCGCTGACCCCAGCGCCGCGAGCCAGAGTTTCAATCGCGACTTCGTTCAGGCTCTTACCCTGTTCACGGGCAGCCCTGCGAAGAGCTTCGTCCAAAGTACCCGGTACGTTGCGGATAGTGTATTGCATGCATGAATTGTAGGCATTGCAGGCACAAAATGCAATCGCAGGATGGAAGGAAGTGCCTACTCACATTCTGCTATGAAGGCTCTTGTTCGGACCTCGAATGTCAGTGCAGCAATTCCACTCCGGCTTTGCCCGCGGCCTTGCCCAGAGCCACATCCAGGGTTGCCAGAGGGAGTCTGGCTCGAAGCGCCAAGTCTAAATAGGCAGAATCGTAGGCAGATAGCTGATAGGCGCGCGCCGTCGTGAACGCCTGCCGCATGGGAACAATGTCCGCCTCGATTTCGAGCGCTTGCGCACACAATTGTTCGAGTTGCAGAAGGGCCAGCATGGCGTCGGAGGCGGTGAGAATTCCTCGTCTCTCGGCTACGGCCAGGCCGTTGGCGATTTCCAGATGCCACAAGGCCGGAGCCACTGCCCTGGCCCCGGATAACAAAGCCTGCTTGGCTCGAGTCGCAGATGCGGGAGCCGGATTGTCCAGAGTCCAGCCGAGCGCAATAGAGGCATCCAGAACAAAGGTCTTCATGAACGGCCCTCTTCAATAAGGTCTTTCACGCTTACGCCTTTGACTCGACGCGCTCTTCCCCTGATTTCCTCCAGGTTCTCGAAGATCCCGCACAGATCGTACTGGCCCTTGACGGAAACGATGACCGCAGCCAGCTTGCCGCGGCGCGTGATGCCAATCCGCTCGCCTGCCTCCGCCCGTTCTACCAACTCCGAGAGCTTCTGCTTGGCTTCAAACAACCCAACTTTGCGCATTCGGATATCCGCTTCTAACGATCTAGATTAATATTCTAGATGAAAAAAACTTTCACTGCAATGCTGGGCAGGCTTCGGCAGGCGACCTTGTGTGGGTTCGGTTTGAAAGGGAAAACTCATGAAATTTCGGGAATTTCGCGCGATTCTGAGGACTCGAACCCTCGGTCTCCCCTTACCTAACCCGGTAACGTAGGGTTTGCCGACTAACTATCCGGAATCGTCGCATCCGCCAGTGCACCGCGATCTTGCACCCTGGGAATACTGCCCGCCGACTTGCGGAGGGTCGTCCCCCGGAATAAACTTCGGGACGTTGGTTAGCCCACACCATCCCGCAACCGCCATGATCGGTCAAATGCTTGGCCGATACCAGATCGTCGAACGACTGGGCGAGGGCGGAATGGGCGTGGTGTTCCGCGCCAAGGATCTCCGACTCGAGCGCGACGTGGCGCTCAAGGTAATGAAGGATGACGCGCTTCACGGCGAAGATTAGAAGCGAGCAATCGAAGAATTCGTGCGAGGGACCAGGGGGCCTGATGGCTTGCCGCGCCCCTCGTCCGGACTGGCGATCCTCTACGCCCGCGCCAGGCGGATGGACGATGCTAGCGCCACGCTGGAAGCGGTGCAGGCGCTTGCAGGACGCAGTTCGTCTCGCCCTACGGCATCGCTTCGCACTACGCAGTCATCGGGGACAATGAACACGCCCTCGATTGGCTGGAGAAGGCCTACTCCGAGCGCGATGGAACATTGGTCTGGCTCAAGGTGCACCCGCGGCTCGATGGGTTGCGAGGTGAGCCGCGCTTTCGCGACCTGCTTGCGCGTATGCGGCTTGATTCGTGAGCAGCGGGGAAGTATTTGGAGTGGCGGGCGCGTCCGAAACTGTAGATTGCATTCTCGCGGGCCGCCAGGAGAAGAGCGATTCTTCGCGTGCCTGCGAGGGGCGAACTTTCGTCCGAACGCGATATCGATTTCTGCTTCTTAGAAAACCGTGAAGACGTTGTGGCCAAATTCCTGGTGCATCTTATTTCGTGAACAAGATTATACACAGACAAGGAACTGTCGCAACCACGCGAATCCTCATTGACAATGAGCGCGCAGTGTTCCTTCCGTGCGCTGTCATAGTTCGGGTTGGGACTTATTTAATGCTGGAGACTACTTGCGGATCCGATCCTTTGACCAATACAGAGTCAAAACTGCGTTCGGGTGTTTCTGCAGCCACTCTGCCACTTCCTTCGTTTGAAAAGCTCGTTCTTCTACATCCAGTTCACGATTGAGCAATTCGGTAATTTCTTCGATCGTGCTCGGCTTCCGAATCTCATTCAGCGCCCGTGAAATATGCACATCGCGACGACGGCCCGAATTTGGAATCTGCGACATTCCTATGTCTCCAGAACCAATGAAGGTGATCTGCCTAGATTATCTTGACGGGTGCGAGCGCAGAATATTTTCCTGGAAGACCAGCCTTGCAGCAATAAGAGGCTGTAAAAAGGTAAAGGCTGTGACATTGGTTATGCTCTAGCCATCAACTCCTGCGAGGGAGCCAACAGCGTGGATGCATGCACCGTCACAGCCCTTGATGCGATCACCGTTTTCGCGGTCCCAAACCCCAACTGCTCCTCGCAGAGCCGTCGGTTTTTTCAGGTCTGGCTGCCCGTCAGGTCACCCTTCTGAGCTGATCACTCAGCCTAATTCGGATTAGCAAAAGTTTAATTAAGCCAATCCTTTCAGCCGTCGACGGAAGCCACAGTAAGCATTCGCTGAAACATTGTCAATGCCGCTTTTCGGTGCAATCGCCTTCGCGCCGCACAATGAAAATGAGCCACACAACTCTTTGAATCGCTACCGCTTAATGAACAGGGGACAAATTATCTCCGATTTTTGCACAGGAACATCCACAGTCTGCAGATGCGACAGCGCGTGCCTGCCGAACCATATAAGCATCTTGACGCCTGGTAATTGGTCACGCATGGTGGTTACAAGCTTAGACACGCAAATGTTAGACCTCGTGGCCTACATTGATGGCGGATCTCACGGAAATCCAGGCCCGTCCGGTATTGGCGTGGTTATTGTCGGGTCCTCAGAGGGCACAATCAGAATCGCAAAATGGATCGGACGCCAAGACAATAATGTCGCCGAGTATGCGGCTCTGTTGGAGGCGCTGCAATGTGCCTTGGCCCTCAGGGCCGAGACACTTCATGTATTTTCAGATTCCGAAGTGGTGGTCAAGCAGATGACGGGTGAGTACAGCTGCCGAAGCCCGCGACTTTATTCTCTGAATTGGATTTGCCGAAAGTTGGCTCGATCGCTCGACTTTTCTATATCCCACCTACGCCGTGAGAACAACACGGAGGCTAATAATCTGGCTAATTTGGCCGTCCGCAAGGCGGCGTGTTGTCATGACACGCTGGTGTGAAATTGCGTTGCTCCCTGCAAAAGGAAGGCTCGCTTAGATCGTGGTCTTGACCATGCAGTCGACTGTGACACGTAGAGCAGAGGGTCAGCAGATTCTGTTCGGTATCGTCACCCGCTCGGCTGCGAAACTGCTGGTGGTGGACCTCTAGATTCCGCATCGCCCCGCAAAGTTGGGCAGCGCCAGTTGTCCCGCTTCAAAACTTGGCGATGAAGTTGGCCGTATGCTTCCGGATCGAGTACGACCCGAGACGCCTTGGCGCGGATCTTCGTCATGAGGCTTTTTGTGCGACGTCGGACAGAAATTCTTCTTTCAGTGAGCTGGGTAGGAACTTGTAGTAGCGGGAGAGCGAACTGAGCAGGATCTCCGGGTCATATTCCGTCCTGGGCGGTCCCGGCCAGGAAGTCGGCGCGGATCATCTCCCGGCATTGGCGTACCTGTTTTTCACATTGACGGAAGGTCTGGATCAGGGGGATAATTATTCGCTGTCTCGTGGAACTCCCTACCTGACGCAGATACCTAGCGAGCCAATCATGAAATTGCTTATCGCACTTCTACTTCTATCCCTGTCCGCCGCAACTTGTGTCGGCCAGATTCAGCACATCGTGATCGTGATCCAGGAGAATCGAACTCCAGACAACCTTTTTGGCTCGGCTCCTCCCCCTGGAGCCGACGTCATCACCAAAGGTTCTGTTATTCGGCTTGGAGTCAGTAACAATCCGCTCCACCACCATTCATCTTTTCTTAAGGACTTAACCAAATGGCCTCAGCGTTCTACCGCCCATGTATTGCAGGCGGATATCCAGCCTTACATTGATATGGCGAATCAGTATGGGTTCGCCAATCGAATGTTTCAAACGAACCAGGGACCAAGTACTCCGGCCCATCAGTTCTTATTTTCAGGAACGTCTGCGCTGTCCGACACGAGTGAGTTGTTTGAATCGGAAGAGGCCGAAGGTGGATGCATGAGTAATCACCCCGCACAATTCATTGACGCGACCGGAAATGAAAATAATTTGCTATTGCCGTGTTTGAATCCAAGCACCTTGACCGACCTGCTCGACGAAAATGGAGTTACCTGGAAGTTCTACACTCCCAATAGTGGATCCATGTGGACTGCTCCCACTGCGATCCAGCATATTTGCTTCCCGGATTCAGGGCGTCATTCCAAGACTTGTTACGGCTCGGATTGGGAGAATGTCATCATAAACCCTCCCCAAGTGCTCAGTGATATCGCCGGCGGCAAACTGGCTCAGGTCTCTTGGGTTGTTCCGGCCGCACCGTATTCCGACCACCCCACCTATGGCAATGGGGGCCCGGCATGGGTCTCTTCCATCGTAAACGCAATCGGCGAAAGTTCGTACTGGCAAAACACTATGGTACTCGTCACGTGGGATGACTGGGGAGGATGGTACGACCATGTCGCGCCGCCGCAGAATGATACCGGCTGGTGCGTCGCTTATTGCTATGGATTTCGAGTTCCCCTGCTCATGATCTCAGCCGGAACTCCTCCCAACTGTATCGACAATAATGTCTATGATTTCGGCAGTATCCTCGCGTATGTGGAAGATACTTTTGGATTGGGCCGCTTGGGCCATGCCGACAGCTACGCCAATAGCCTGAGCATCTCAAACTGCTTGCCTGCGGCGCCCTCTGCACTCCGCCCATTCAAGCTCATTCAATCAAGGCGATTGACCAAGAAGGAATTGACTTCCAGGGCTGACCCCGATAACTACTAGCCGCAGGTCTATACGCACCCTTTGTTTCGAAAATTGGCAACCGGTGTGAACTCGTTCCCAGGGAACTAAAGAAAATATGTTGACAGCCTTTCTGGTAGCGTGTAGAAAAAGACGGCAGCGAGCGCAATCTCGCGGCAGTCAATGACTCGTTTTCCTTGGAAGGAACGGAAAGCGATTGTTGATGGCACCAAAACGGAAAGTCCCCCCCTCGGGCCAGATTTCTTCCGTAATTTCCCGAATTTTCCCTTTGGAGTGCAAGCTGTTGCACAGTGGAGTGCAACACTCGGATAAGGGTAAATCACAAACGCAACGCAAGTTTGCGTTCGGGCAACCAACACCTCCCGATCTCGGAATTGGGGGACGAGTGGCTAGTCGGCGCATTTGGTTTTGCTAGGCAGTGGTCTCCCCGCAGGCATATCCCCGCAGGGCATGATTAATGTTTCTTCCAGAACTCCCATGGAGATATACCTGATGCGACGAGTTCTCTCGCCATCCCTAGTTTGTAGGTTCCTCATCTTTGCCCTGCTCACAACGGTGTTAACGTCACTGGCATTTGCCAAAAACAATCGCACATTCTTCGTCCCCCAGGCGCGCGTGACCCAGTCGATTGATGAAAGCCAGTTAGTTACCCTGAAGGGCAACACAATTTACCTTGCAGACGCAAAACACGATCGCGGCCCGGTTGACGGTAATGAGAGAACGGGCCACATCATCCTGTTGCTGCGGCGTGCGCCCGAGCAGGAAGCGGTGCTCGACGCTTTGATGGACAATCAGCAGGACTCGAAGTCCGTGAATTACCACAACTGGCTGACGGCGGAGGAGTTCGGCAAAAACTTTGGTCCGGCCGATAGCGACATGGACAAAGTGACCGGCTGGCTGAAGTCCAAGGGCTTCAACGTCGATGAGGTTCCACCGGGCCGCACCATGATCATCTTCAGCGGAACAGTGGGTCAGGTCCAGAACGCATTCCATACACAGATTCATTACCTCAATGTGAAGGGTGAGATCCACCGGTCCAACATGAGCGACCCGCAGGTGCCCGCGGCAATAGCACCTGTGATTGCTGGATTCCATCGCCTTAACGACTTTCATCCAGCGCCGCTGGTCGTTCACTCCGGCATTGCCAACTACAACCCAGATTCGAAAAGGATGGAGCGCGTCGAGGGTTCGAATCCTGGACCGGCTCCGGCTATCACCTATAGCGGCAGCGGCTCCACTGATTGGGATGTGACCCCGCAAGACTGGTACACCATCTATAACGCGAATCCAACGTTCACTGCAGGCATCACCGGCGCTGGCGTGACCATTGCCGTCATTGAAGAAACGGGCATCACGAACAACACTACGGCCGGTTATGGCAGCACGGATATACAGAGCTTCCGCTCGGCCTTCGGTCTGCCGGCCTATCCAACCTCCGGCGGCGCGAGCAGCACGCAGGGCGGCATCAACTACTACAACGGCACTGTTCCCGGCGCAACAGCTTGCACGGCGGCCGCAACTCCAACCAGTACCGATGCCGAGGGCGAAGCGCTGCTTGATACCGAATGGGCTGGCGCAGGCGCCCCGAATGCCCTCATCGACTTCGTGGCCTGCAGTTCTCCGGGCAGTTCTATCGGTAGCTACGGCACTGACATCTCTGCCGAAACCATCGTCAACTATCTGTACTCAACAGTCACCTCAACCAGCTTAAGTTACGGCGAGTGCGAGGTCGCAGCCGGATCCTCGGGGACCGCATTCTACACGGCTGTGTGGCAACAGGGCTCGGCGGAAGGAATCACCCACGTCGTCTCCACCGGTGACGGCGGACCCTGCCAATGCGACCAGAGCGAGTACGTCGGCTATTACGCCACGGCCGATAATGCGCTCAGCATCAATGCGATGTCGAGTTCGATCTATAACATCGCTGCGGGCGGTACTGACTTCAGCGATGTTTACCAGGCCGACGGTGGAACACCGAGCACATACTGGAGTAGTACGAACAGCAGCACGTTTGAGTCGGCACTGTCCTACATCCCTGAAGTATCGTGGGGCGCCTATTGCGCGAACCCGCTGTGGGCTTCTCTCCTGCAAAAGCAGGGCAACACGAAGTTCGGAACTACCTATACGCCCATCTCGATCTGCAACAATAGCAATGTGGTAACCGGCAGCGGGTGTCTGTTCTGCGCTGTCGGTACTGGAGGCGGCCCCAGCGCCTATAACAGCATTCCGACATGGCAGAGCGTATATGCCGGAAGCGGGAACCAGGGCAACGTTTCGACCACGAAGCGGAATACGCCCGATGTCTCCATGTTCGCCTCGAGCGGTTGGTGGAGTCACGCCCTTTTGTATTGCCAGTCCGATACGGGTGGCTCCTGCACATACTCCGTACCCAATGACTTCGCCGGTTACATGGTAGCTGGCGGCACTTCGTTCGTCGGACCTTCGCTGAACGGCGTCATGGCCTTGATCAACCAAAAGTATGGACGCCAGGGCAACGCGAACTACACACTCTATAACCTGGCGGCGCAGGAGTACGGCACGACCGGCAGCCCGAGTTCAACCATCGCGAACTGCTCCGGGTCAAACCTCGGCGCGTCGGTTGGCAGCTCTTGTATCTTCCGCGACATCGCTAACGATACGCCCTGCTTGTCCGGCACAACGATGTGCGGAACCGGCACAAGCGGCACGTCGGGATCGGGTGCTCTGACCTCCACGGAAATCGGCTCCGATACCGCACAATTCTGCAGCCGGAGCACTACCAATCCCTGCTGGCGCAGCGGCTCCCAGAGCTACGGCATCATCTCCACCGGAGGTACTCACCCCACGACATTTAACGATGCATATCGCACCGCCCAGGGCTACGACTTGGCTACAGGTCTGGGTTCCATTGATGTAACCAACCTGGTGAACGGCTGGAACACGGTTTCGACCGGGTTTACCTCAACCACCACGATTTCAGCCAACCCGACCACGATCACAAACGGCAGCGGTGCAACCACGCTGACAGGCACCGTGACCGCGACCCAAAGACTGGGCGTTCCGGCTGGAAATGTCACCTTTTACATTGGGAGCAACAGCGGTACAAACCTCGGCACGGCTCCCTTGGTTGAGTCTTGCAGCGGCCTGGCCAACCCACCGGCTGCTAGCGCAACGTGCGTGGGCGTAGCGACCTTGTCCGTAATTGGCTCGCAGCTCAACGGTGGCAGCAACAGCATCATCGCGTACTTCCCGGGCGACGGCGCGAACGACGCGGCGTCAACCTCCAGCGCGGTCGTGGTGACCTACAACGGGCAACAGCCGCAGACGATCACATGCACGACCGGGCCCCCATCGAGCGCGGCTTACAACAGCAGCTTCACTCTGGTCTGCACGGCGAGTTCGGGCCTGGCCGTTGCTTATACCGGCGCGGGCTCGTGCTCGAACTCGGGGGCGACCTACACCATGACCAGTGCCACAGGCACCTGCGCGGTGAATGTGAATCAGCCGGGGGACGGCAGTTGGCCGGCCGCGCCGCAAGTTCAGTACACGGTCAACGCCACACTGGCCACGAACTCGGTAACGTTCACGACGACGGCCCCGTCGAGTGCGGCCTACGGCAGCCACTTCACGGTGGCGGCTTCGGGTCTGGGAACAGGCGCGACCACCTACACCAGCGGCGGCTCCTGCTCGAACTCGGGCGCGACTTATACCATGACCAGCGGCTCTGGCACTTGCACCGTGACGGCTACGCAGGCAGCGGATTCCAGCTACGCGTCGGCCAACTCTTCGGAGTCGGTCAGCGCAACGCTGGCGAGCAACGCGTGCTCATTTGCCACACAGGGCCCGTCGAGTGCGGAGTATGGCAGCAGTTTCACGGTGGCGGCATCGGGTTTGGGAACAGGTGCGATCACCTATATCAGCGGCGGCGCCTGCACGAACTCGGGCGCGACCTATACCATGACCAGCGGCACGGGCACTTGCTCGGTAACAGCTACGCAGGCATCTGACGATAACTACCAGTCGTGCGAAGCATCGGAGAGCGTGACGGCAGAGCCAGCCCATGCGTCCCTGAGCCTGACGACTGCCGGTCCCTCGACCTATGGGCAACCGGTAACGTTCACAGCGACCGTGACCAGTGACACGGGCGCAGTGAAGGGCAGAACGACCAAGCGGCCCAAGGATGTCAACGGGCAGGTCAACTGGAGCGCCAACACGGGCTGCAGCACGAGCACGGTCTCGGGCAATCCTCCCCAGACGGCAACCTGTACGTCGTCGATCTTACCCGGCGGCGGCGGCGGCACTGACACGGTGACGGCGAGCTACGCGGCCAGCGACAACAACCACACGACGGCCTCGGGCTCGGTGAGCCAGACGGTCAATCCGGCACCGAATACCGTAACCTTCACGACCCCGGCTCCCTCGAGCGCGGAGTACGGCTCGAGCTTCACGGTAGCGGCTTCGGGTCTGGGCACGGGTGCGATCACCTACACCAGTGATGGTGTGGTCTGCACGAACTCGGGCGCAACCTACACCATGATCGCGGGCTCCGGCGCCTGCACTGTGACGGCGACGCAAGCGGCTGATAGCGACTATCAGACGGCTAGCGCGTCGGAGAGCGTCACTGCGGAACCGGCACAGGGCGAGGTGAGCGTAGCCCTGACGTCGGGAACGAATCCGTCCACCTACGGTGGGTCAGTAACGTACACCGCGACAGTCACCAGCGACACGGGTGCGGTGAAGGGCCGCGGAAAGACGAAGCGGCCGAGAAACCTCAATGGCTCGGTAAGCTGGAGTGCCAACACGGGATGCAACGCAAGCTCAGTCTCGGGTAATCCGCCGCAAACGGCGACCTGTGCCACATTGATCTTACCCGGCAGCGGCGGCGGCGCTGACACGGTAACGGCCACCTACACAACCGGTGACAGCAACCACACGACGGCCTCGGGCTCGGTGAGCCAGACAGTCAATCCGGCCAACCAGACGATTTCGTGCACGGGCGTTCCGGCGGGCGCTGCTTATAACAGCAGCTTCATGGTGTCCTGTGCGTGCAGTTCCGGCTTGCCGGCGTCCTATGCCAGTGCGGGATCTTGCACCAACTCGGGCGCAACCTACAGCATGACCAGCGGCTCGGGCAGCTGCTCTGTGATCGCCAATTGTCTGGGCAACAGCAACTACAATCCTGCGCCCCCAGTCACGGACACGGTCAATGCGGCTCTGGCAGGTCAGAACATCACGGTGACGACGCCGGCTCCGGGGACGGCGATTGACAACAGCACCTTCACGGTAGTGGCAAGCACGAATTCGGGCTTGCCGATCACGTTTGGCGCTGCTCCGTCAACGGTCTGCTCCATCTCGGGCACAACCGCAACCAGCGCGACGTATATGATCGCCAAGACTGCGGCGGTTAACAAGGTGTGCACAATAACGTTGTCACAGCCAGGGAACAGCGATTACTCGGCTGCGGGAACGGTGACCGAGACGACCAAGATCGCGACCCTGCAGACACCGACCGTGAGCTTTACCACGACGGCCACCATAGCGCAGTACGGGACCACGATCTCGGTGACGGCCTCGTCGAATGAGACGGGAGCGGTCACCAGTACCCCTGTCATCGCTTCGACGACGCCAGCCATTTGCTCTGTCGGCGTCCCCACCTCCAGCGGCACGACCGTCACGGCCCCTGTCACAGTGTTGACCGGCTCGGGCACGTGCTTCCTGAATGCCACATGGGCCGTCAACACGGCGTACAAGGCAGCAAGCAAGTCGCTGGCAATCACCGCGGTGAAGGCGAAGCCGACCGTGAGCCTCACCGGGGCTCCGTCAAGCGCGAATAAGGGCGCCACGTTCACGGTCACGGCGACCTCGAACGAACTCTCGGGCTCAGCCTCTACGCCGAGTATCACGGCGGCTGGAGCGTGCACAGTGGGCAGTGCGACAAGCACAGGTCCGGCAGCGTATCAGGCAACGGTGACGATCACGAAGTCGGCCGGAACCTGTAAGACGAAGGCAGCGTGGGCAGCAACCACTGATTACGATGCCGCGTCGGCTACACCGCAGACCACGTCGGCGAAGTAAGCGAACTGTCTGAGGGACTTTCCCGCGCAGGCGCGGCTCCATCGAACATTTAAAACCAGTGCGGCCCAGTTGAATACGCCTAGCGCTAGAAAGTCCCGATCAAGAGTGCCGGGAAAGCTGCTCGGTACAAGCCCTCATCAAGGGTCAGAAGGCGGAATCCATTGGTGCGGCACATTTTCGCTATCACAAGCCTCAGCAGGACGGTGGTCTGAAACTCCTAACTAGCTACTGCTTGGGCGGGTTTGTGCCGGGAGCGCTACGGTAGTATCCCCTCACATAAGTTCCATCGCTGCGATAGTATCCACGTTTCATCGACAGCCCTTTCCATTATTTGGCAACCTGAGAACGCACCATTGACAGACGCTCGACGACAAACCTATCCAACTTTCCAAGTTGCAACACATCCATATAAATCGTCGAAAATAGCAGGCGCACTTGATTTTCGGTCATGGCTCGTGAAGGTGTCACAATGCAAACGCTCGGCCCAAGACGGCAAAGTTTTGCAAACCCGAACGGAATTATAAGTTTTCTTTTCCCGTTGTTCTAGTAGTCGTTGAGGCATTTACGCGAAGACGCCAGGTGGCAGTCCTATTGCAAGAGCATACTGCGCGCGGCGTTTCTGGATCACCAGCTACTGGTATGCGTATTCACCAATGACGGACGAGAGACGATGTCCATGAAACTCCCATTATTCGTCTTCGCGTTAGCTTTTCTGACGTTGGGTGCGCCTCCTAGGCCTGCTGCCGCTGCAACCGCCAGCACCTCGTTCGGCGTCACTGCGACGGTCGAGGACGACTGCCTGGTTTCCCTCACCGCCGTGAAATCTAGAAACTACTTTAGCGCATTGGCGAACGCGGATGCTGTCTCGCTCAACTGCACAAAATCGACGTCATATAATGTCGGGCTTAATGTAATGCCGACGACTGGTGTCCTGGAAAACACGACCGGAATCGACTTTGGATTCGTGGCCTATTCCCCTTTTGAAAAGTTCAATCTGAGCGTCAAGACGGCGCGGCCCTCGAGCCCAGCTACGGCGGACGAAACTGGTTCTGTCTCATCTTGGCCGCTCGTGCTTCATGACCTAACTTCTACGAAGCTAAGCGGCGCGGCGGGCGCCTACGTTACGGTTATGGTCTCCTATTGACCGTCTTCGCCCCGCGAAGCCAAACCCATTCTTCATCCCATGGTAGAGCTTCCACCACGTAAGACCATTCTGGTCCCGCCGATTTAATATGTTATGGTAGCGGTAATCGTATCGACGTAACTTCCTGGTATAGAAGACTGCCCAGACGGCATCTGTCCATATACGGTAAGTGATTGTAAAACCCCACTTCCAGTCCCGCCCACCGTGTCAGTGCCAACGGTGTTACCCCAGTTCAAGGTGCGGCCAGAATCTCTGAACAGCTTATAGGCCAGCAAAGCGGAAGCAGGACCAGTCATGCTCCGATTCGTCACAGTTGCACCGCTTGCCGTTCCAGCATCAAGCCCAACGTTGTAGGTAGTGGAATTCGTACAGGTAATCGAGATGGTCGATGTGGAATTGATTAGCGAGCCCGAGTAAGTGCCGAAGTTCATCGAATTCGCGGTAATGTCGCAGGCCTTGACCACTGTCGCCTTGACATTGAAGTGAGAGGTAACAGTGGTGAGGCCACTGCCCGTGACGGAAACGTTGACGTTACTATCGGTGTAGCTGCCAGCGGGGCCGTACTCGTCAACGGGAAGCTGCGCATAGACAGTGAGGTTCTGATTGCTGCCAGTGCCGGTGCCGGTCACCCAGCCGGTACCGCTGGTATTGCCCCAGTTGACGGAGTACCCGGCGTCACTGAACAGCTGATAGCCCAGCAAGGCCGAGCTAGGACCGGTCATACTACGGTTGGTCACGGTCGCGCCGCTCCCTGTGCCCGCGTCGAGGCCTACCTGATATGCCGCGCCGTTAGGGCAGTTGACCGTAATTGTCCCAGTCACGTGTATCGTAGTTCCAGAGTAATTGCCGAATTGGATGTTCTGGGAGGACACCGTGCATTGGGCTCCCAGAGCCAAACGAATACCACAAAAGAACAAAAACAACGCCGCTCGTGCGGGTGTGCGCATTAGGGTTTTTGCTCCACGCAATGCAGGGGTCCAATCAATGGGATATTTCCCGCTACGGCCCGGTATTCGAAGCTGGCCTTACACCGCCGTCCATCAGGGCGCTCGACGGTGAGCTCGTTGAGCGAAGCCAGATCCTCAACGTATGCTTCGCCATCGTATCCGACCGGGACGATCGCACCATTCGACCGCAATGTGGCGGAGCTGCCAAGCGGGAGTGGGAGCCCGGCCTCGTCGACAAGCCGCAGCAATGCCCCGTGGCTGAACTTGATTGGGAACTTGATCACCACACCGGAGCGATCCTGCGGCCTGATCGCGCGCGATGGATCGTTAATCGTAATGTCCGCCGGGATATCGGTCGCCTCAATAGCGATATGGTTTAGATCGAACGAGCGCATATCTGGCACAAGCAGGCGTCCGGAGGAGTCGGTACTACCCACATCCCTGTTCTCTTGAAGCACGTGTACGCGCGGCATGCCGGTGTCGACAATGCCGAAGCTGTCATAAATTGTGTTGGATGCGAACAGGCTCCCATCGACGAGCGAGAGCGCCCCTTGCGATTCCATGCGCAGCGTTGACTGACCAGCATTCGAGTCGACTCCGGCCGTCAGCAGGCTTACGGGCGACTTATATTGGACTTGGGCGAACTCATGGTGATAATCGCCGCCTGAAACATAGGCTTGGTACCCCCATTCTCCGATTCGCGTGGCCGACTGCTGCACCGCGACCTGCGCCGTCCCATCTGAAGCCCCGCTAACCTGGGCCGATCTTCGCGGGCCGAGCGAAAAGGTCAACCCCACCTGCAATCCGTTACTGTTGCTAGTACCGGCGAAGCTTCTGTATTCGGAGGCAATAAACGAGATGTGGTGGATCTGAACAGAATAGTTGCAGGAGACGACTTGGGAGCGCTCAGGCGTTGTACTCCCCGATTGGATTACAACGGGTCCGGCAACCTGATCGACTCCAGCATAAGCAGCGCCTATGGAACCGAATCGCTTGAGAGAGAAGCTGGTGAACCCGCTAATTTGTCTCCATGGCATACTGGCGCCGTTCATTGATGCAACATCTCGGTAGTTTCGGTTAGCTATGATCACCGAGGCGCCCAGGCTTAACACTCTGCCGATGCGTTGTGCTCCAGCGGAAAGCTGCGCACCAGGGCGCCCCGAGCCGGTGCTAGTGGATGCGGCAAAATTGAAAACGCCAAAATGACCGATCTGTGCCACGCCCCCGGCCCCCGCCAAAAAAACGCCAGGAGCGCCTTCGACGCTGGTCTCGATGGTGAACTTTGGATTCAAGCCACGGCGATACAGAGCGGTGCCCGCGATCTTCCCGTAATCGAAGCTGGCAAAGCCCCAGTTGCGCCGCACCAAGCCAGCTTGTACGGAGAACGTCTGAAGGCGCGGGGCCAGTAGCGTAGAACTGGCATAAAACGGCTGCGTCACCGTCACCTGTTGCCCCAGCGCATTCGTGACGGTCATGGAGATCGTGCCCGCCCCGGAGACCACTGGGAGTTGCGGGATTTGGAAAGGGCCCGGGGCAACTTGACTGGAGGCCACCATGTTTCCATCGGCAAGCACCTGCACCGTGGAGGGGACGGCTGCCGAGCCCACAACCGAAGGCAGTGGGAAAGTAACGAGGTCGGGTCGCGTGCTGAAATCCGACCGGATTTGTAAACCTTCGAGGCGAACTGGCCGCGTCCACGATAGGCCACTTGTGATGAAGTCACCGACGCTGTAGCGGCGCAGCGAGTTAACATCGGCGAAGCTGTAAGCCGAATCAAGGCGTATCGCACTGTATCCTGGTGAGGGACCCGCGTTTGAGCCCACAGAGGCGAGCCATCCTGAACTCACGATTCCGAAGGACGAAAAAGTCCGCATATCAAGGATCCCATTGACCCCTGCATGTCCCGCCGCCAACGTGCCGATAGTGTCGTAATTCAGAGTCGCACCTGTGCCACTCTCAATCACTCGATGAGCTTCGGGACTTATACTCCCAGTTGGCTGCAACAACGTTGGCAGTAGACGACTCTCCTCGACAGTGATGAGCAATACCTGGTTTTGTTGATCGATTTTCCAGGTCACCCCTGGCAGGTCGGATAATGCAATGAGACCATTGGGCCCTGCAACAGAAGAATCTAGAACCCTGAAGCCAAGGGCGCGCAATTCGTCTGGCCGCGCCATCAACTTACCCTGATGCATGGTGAATTCGCCGATCTTGCCGATGAAATGACCGTTGACATGGACTTCCAGCAGCAGGATCTCGTCCGTGTTCATGGCTGCACCAGGCGTAGCGACTGAAATACCATTGGACCCGGCATCAGCCAGTCGTTCAGAGGATGTTTCGTCAGTCCGCCCAGTAGCGGCGGCCCACGGCACCATAACGATTACCACAAGGTAGACCCCAAGCACACGAAGCCCTCTGGAGGCTCTTTCTCGCGTATCAGGGCGCTGCGACAAACCCCACCCTCTGTTCTATGGTTCCGGCATCCATATGCGCGGTTAAGCGCAGCGTTTCGTTCGACAGCAATGGCATATCCGATCCGGCAATGTGCCAACGTCTGGTTGAGCCCGCGAGGATATATGGAGATATACCTGCCTCTGCCTTCAGCGTGCCACCATCCTTCGTCGTTAGCAGAATGTCGCGGACCGCTTCATGGCGCAGGCCATCATTGATCCCAACCAGGTAAAGCTCTCCCGCCTCGCGTTCGATGTGAAACTGGACACGAGGAACCGCGCGTGTATCTGGCTCAGCAAAGATCGGGATCGACAGCCGGAGCACGACATGTACGATCCCCGGCTCAGGCGTAGGTGGAATCTGGTCGAGCAGGATGCGGTAGGTAGCTTCATGACCGTGCGGCGGCTCACGAAGGATGAGTCGCAGGACCTGGGTCGCCCCAGGAGCAATCGAGGTGATCGGCGGACTTACCACGATTGTGTCCGAGGCCGTGAGCTGATCGTCGCCGTCCGGTTGATTCCAGGCGAAGCCGCGGATCTGGATTGCCGTTTCTTTGTTTCCCTGATTGGTTACGGCCATAGTCGCAGCGCGCTGACCGGGTGCAAGAAGAACGTTGACGGGCTGAACCGACAACGACTGCGCGCCGGCCATCACACCTGCCAGCAGGACAAAAAGAGGGGCGGACATTTTGTCCGCCACTCGTCGACACAAGAGCATAAGTTCCCCGAATTGGCAATTTGGTTAAACCGCTTAGTACGTAACCGTAGCGGTGATTGTGTCAGCGTAAGAACCGGGCGCGGGATATTGGCTTCCCGCAACTCGGCCGTAAGCCGTGATCGCCTGAGCGGAACCATTACCGGTTCCGGCGACCGTATCGGTGCCAACTGAATTGCCCCAGTTGACGCTCCGTGCGGAGTCCGAAAACAGCGCATAGTTCAGCAAAGCTGAACCAGGGCCGGTCATCGATCGCGTGGTCACTGTTGCCCCCGTAGCGAGACCTGCGTTGAGTCCGACATTGTAGGTCGTAGTGTTAGTGCAGGTGACTGAAACGGTCGACGTCGAGTCCGTTTGGGTACCGGTGTAGGTTCCGAATGACATCGGCGAAGCGGACACCAGACATGTCGCTTGAATGGTCGCGCTTACCGCGAAAGTATTGGTTGCCGTTGCCGCATTGGCTGCTGTGGGAGCTAGGGCCAGCGCTCCAAGAACAACAACCGCCAATGACAACTTAAGAACATCTAAAAGCTTCATTCTATGTCTCCTAGGTCCTGTGGTTGAAGGTTGAGGTATACGGCCGCTCGACCGGGGAGCTGAATTAGTATTTCGATTTGTCGAACCATGAAATTGCTCGCCGCCATGAAAGAACACAATTGGGCTTACAACGCTACTTCACATGTGGCTCAAGGCTCAGTAAGTGACCGTGGCCGTGATTGTGTCAGCGTAAGAACCGGGCGCGGGATATTGGCTTCCCGCAACTCGGCCGTAAGCCGTGATAGCCTGAGCGGAACCATTACCGGTTCCGGCAACCGTATCGGTGCCAATCGTATTGCCCCAGTTGACGCTCCGTGCGGAGTCGGAGTAGAGCGCATAGTGCAGCAAGGCCGAACCCGGACCGGTCATCGATCGCGTGGTCACCGTCGCCCCCGTCGCGAGACCTGCATTGAGTCCGACATTGTAGGTCGTAGTGTTGGTACAGGTTACCGAAACGGTCGACGTCGAGTCCGTTTGGGTTCCGGTGTAGGTTCCGAATGCCATCGGTGTGGCGGAAACTAGGCAGGTGGCTTGAATGGTCGCCGTCACAGCGAAAGTGGTAGTGGCAGTTGCCGCATTGGCGGACGTGGGAGCCAGGATCAGCGCCCCGCATCCAAGAAAGATGATGGCTAATGAGGACTTGAAAGCACTTGAAAGCTTCACTCTAAGTCTCCTAAGTTCTTATGGTTGAAAGGCTAAGGTACGCAACCGCTCGATTAAAACTCTCTTACAATCCTTTACTAAATCATAGCGGTGTTCTGCCCAAACCAAAAAATGAAGCCTTTCGTAACCGAAGTAATGAGATGGGCGTGCATCGTCAGACGTGGAAGAGCCGAAGGTCGGCTCTTGACTGAGCAGTTCGGTCTTTTGCTTGGGCGAGATTCGGGGCCTATTGTACGGGCTCGAATCTCCGGCGAGTTTCGGGGGCGGCCGTCGCCGAATCTGTCTGCTCCTTAATCGCAGAGATTGGAGCCGATTGTTTCTCGGCTCGACAACCTCTTAGCAGGTTGCGGAAAAACTCGGTTTCGCAAAGGGTTTGCTTTGTGATAATAAGGTCGAGATGAATATACGTAGGAGAATTGTTGTCATCCTTGCTGCGTGTCTTGCCTCTGTCCTGTGTGTAGCCGGAGGCGGGACGGAACCACTGTCCGAGATTCCAGCCGCGCAACGAGAAGCCTTGACCAAACGGTTAGGCGCATATGTGGAAGCATATAGAGGACGAAAGTGGGACAGGCTGTACGATTTGGTCTCGGACACCGGCAAGGGAGGTGCAGATCGGCAGACGTTCATTGCTGCCATGAAGCATGAGCATGGGATAGATTTCGCACAGATGCCAGACCTCCTCGAATTCAACCCCGACCGATCCGAGAAAAGCGATGATGGTTTCGATGTCTATGGGTGCGGGAAGGCCCGCCGCGAAGGCATGATGTTCAACGGCATTGCTGTTGCGCATGCGGTATTTGAGCATAACGACTGGTTCTTCACGGGTTGGACGTTCACCGAATTTCCAAACGAACCGTGTAAGGCATTCGCCGACCCGAAGTGGCAGCCTTCTAACCGCATTAAATGGAACAGGTCGATGGAGGAAATCGCAAACTTCAAGTCACAAGGCACTCCGTTCCACGGAGATTCGCCTCGTTAAGCAAACAAGTCTGGCATTCGCTCCTCCTCAGGCAATTGAAGATAACTGCTGCAAACAGGCCGTTGCGCCTGCCGAGGCATCGACTTCGAGGAAGCTGGTGCTGTACCTGAAAACTCTCTTGTTTCCACAACAGAACCTGATAAGAAGAAGACATGCGTGGACAAGACGATCAGCAGTTAGGAGTTTTCAGCTACGTAAGCCCTGAGCAACGAATCCCTCACGACCACCCGATTCGGCAGACTGCGTGTCATGGCCGATGAAGCCCTGCGCGAACTGAAGCCTTGTTTCAGCAGACTGTACGCCAAGAGTGGACGGCCATCGATCGCACCGGAGAAGTTATTGCGTGCGTTGCTGCTCCAAGTGCTGTACTCGGTGCGCAGCGAACGGATGTTGATGGAGCAACTCGACTACAGCCTGTTGTTCCGCTGGTTTGTGGGACTGAACATGGATGATCCGATTTGGGATGTGACGGTGTTCACGAAGAATCGCCAGCGTCTACTTGCAGGCAACATCGCCGACGCTTTCTTCGCAGCCGTGCTCAAGCAGGCACGACAGCGAAATCTGCTCTCCGATGAGCATTTCACCGTGGATGGAACCCTACTGGAGGCATGGGCCGGACAAAAGAGCTTTCGCCATGTCGACGATGACCGCCAGCCGCCCACCACTGGAACGGGCGAAGGCTCAAATCCGACCGTAAACTTCCACCGCGAGAAGCGCAGCAACCAGACCCACTGCTCAACTACCGACCCCGATGCCATGCTGTCACGCAAGAGCCGAGGCAGCGGCGCGGTACTGGCCTATCGCGGCCATCTGCTGACAGAGAACCGCAACGGTCTGGTGGTTTCGACGCTCACCACGCGAGCGTACGGTTCGGCGGAGCGCGATGCCGCGTTGCTGATGGCTGAAGGTCTGCCCGGCACTCACCGCGTCACGCTTGGAGCAGACAAGGGTTATGATGCCCACGACTTCATCGCCGAACTGCGCCACATGGAGATTACGCCGCACATCGCGCAGAACGACACGAATCGCCGCAGCGCCGTGGATGAGCGCACAACGCGCCATACGGGGTATCAAGTCAGTCAGAGGAAACGCAAGCGGATCGAAGAGGTGTTCGGCTGGATGAAGAGCATCGGGTTGTTGCGCAAGCTACGGCATCGCGGACTGGAGCGCGTCAGTTGGATGTTCACCTTCGCGGCGGCGGCTTACAACTTAGTTCGCATCCGTAACCTAATCCGCAGTGCCCCACAGCGGCGGTGTGCATAACTGTCAAAGGTCCTGCTGTGAGCACCCATCAACGCGGCCAACCCGACGACAATGGCATGGGACAACCACCGAAAGGCAAGCCTTGCCCTCTACCGAACCCTTTTTCCGCAGCCTGTTAGACAGGCCAAAACCGCCTTGGCAAAGTCGCCGCCCGCCACGGCGAATCATTGAGATCATCTGTTGCCACGACGTAACTTTTATATCGATCTTGGCCGGACACGACTGGACGTGACCTTTGTCGCCCGCGAGGAATCGAGTCAAACCGAGAGACAAGCTCCCGTTAGGGCATCTGGTCTCCCGAATTCAAAGAACAAGATGATAAGGAATGAGTAAGATTGAGTGCAAGTTGCACACACGCAATGCTCTTGGTCGATTTCAGCCTCAATTGAGTTGGCCCGCGTAGCAGCCGTTTACAGCCACTTGCAGGAGGATGGAGGCTAGGGTTACGTCACAAGTCACGTCACAAAATTTCGTCCCTGTCCCAATAGTGCGTTGCTACCCAAATCGAGGGGTACTTCCAACCACGCCTTACCCTTGTCTTTGCAATCAAGACAGTAGAGTTCTTGCCATTCAAATCCGTATCTGTACGTTGCCCTAACGTTAACTTCCTGCATGAAGTCATGAAGTCGCTTGCCGTTTGACATTGCTTGTCCTCCCTATCTGGGACTTTATCCAAGATTTCTCAACTCCTGGCCTCTCTCGCTAACGGAAGAGTCAGAGGCACCGGTAAAGGAGGTTAGAAATGAGGCCGAGGAGAAGCTTCCCTACGTGCCAAGAAGTTTGATCCAACCGGGTTCTCATTGTCAACGGTGATATTGTCGTAAGCAGGCGATCTCGCCTTTTTCAGCCATTTTGAGCGTTATCGAGATTTTTCGCCAATCATCGTGACCATTCGCTTACAGGCTCCCGCGCAAATCGTTTGTCAGCCCCTCAACTGGCTCGGTGTACCCACGCTTCCAATCCTTGAATGGCATCCAGAACCTGAACACTCTTGCGCAATTTTGCTGACACTCGTCTCACCGATGCCGATACCGAGTTTGAGCGGTTCTCCATGAATGCGTGGAGCGCCCCAACCAGGATTTTCCCGGATTGACAAGGCAACAGCCAGCCAACATACTGTTAACCACGTTTGTGGGCAGGTACATCCTTTCTCTGTTGCCCGGAACCTCATATTCCGTTTCGGCGTTTTAGTTAAAGTCCACCCCCGTTCTGAAACCAGGCCTTCTCGAACGAAGGTTTCACTTTCGGGAAAAGCAGTCGGGAGTACACCATGAAGAAGTTGCAGACGCAATTAGCGGTACTGTTGGTTTCCACCCTGGCCTTGTTAACCGGTGCCTACGCGCAGATCACGCCCAGCGCCGACACCTACATTAGCACCGCAACACCCTCGACGAATTTCGGTGCCAAGACTCTGCTCTACGTGGAAAGCTCGCAGACCACTTTTATTCGGTTCGATCTCGACGCTATTCCCAGCGGATACACCGGCGCCAATATCGCCAAAGCGACACTGAAGCTGTACGTCAATGCGGTTACCACGGCGGGCAGCTTTAACGTGGACTTGGTCAACGGCACATGGTCGGAAACAGCTCTCAATGCCAACAACGCTCCAGCGCTGGGCGCGACCATCGCTGCCAGCATGCCGCTCATCAGCGCGAACAAGGGTGGGTACATCCTCGTCGACATTACCCCAGCACTGCAGGGATGGCTCAATGGAACCCAGCCTAACGACGGCATTGCGCTGGTCGGTAATAGTCCCCTGAACGCGAATTTCGACAGCAAAGAAAGTACCACGTCCAGCCACTCGGCCGAGTTGGATGTCGTCTATGCGGGAAGCGGCGGCAGCGGGATCACAGGCATCGCTACGGTCAGCGGAAGCGGTTTGATGGGTGGAGGCACCAGCGGCACGCTGAACTTGAGCTTGCTCACCACTTGCGGCAGCGGCCAGGTGTTGACGTGGAGCGGGAGCGCGTGGGCATGTACCAATCTGAGCGGCGGGGGAACGATCACAGGCGTGACCGCCGGGACTGATCTGACCGGGGGCGGCAAGAGCGGCACGGTCACGCTCAATCTCGATACCACCAAGGTTCCCCTGCTGGCGGCTGCCAATACATTCACCGGCAAGCAGAGTGTGAACGGCAGTCTTAGTGCGACCGGAGCGATCACCGGCAGCAGCTTTCAGATTGGCAGCAACCTTTTCGCTTTCGGCTCCTATTCGCTGGCAAACGCCTTCCTCGGCTTTGCGGGAAATGCATCCATCACGGGAGCAGGGAACACTGGCGCTGGGTACCATGCCCTTTTCTCCAATACGTCAGGCTACGACAATACCGCCAGTGGTGCCGCTGCCCTTTTAACCAACACGTCGGGCTACTACAACACAGCCAACGGGGTGGATGCGCTGGAGAACAACGGTGTGGGCATCTACAACACAGCCAGCGGCGTCAATGCGCTTTTCAGCAACACTACGGGCAACTACAACACGGCCAGCGGTGTCCAGGCCTTGAACGGCAACACCACCGGCGGTAACAATACTGCCGCCGGGGTCGATGCTCTCTATAGCAATACCGTGGGCACCGACAACACTGCTACTGGGTTCACTGCCCTATACGGCAACACGGGCAGCTTCAACACAGCCAGCGGCAGCGGCGCGCTCTACGCCAACAGTACGGGCACCGATAACACCGCTGATGGGTACCAGACCCTCTACACCAACACCGGGGGCACCGACAACACAGCCAGCGGGCTGCAGGCCCTTTTCAGCAACACCACGGGTTACGACAACACCGCCACGGGGGTCCAGGCCCTCTACCAGAACACCACGGGCTTTGGGAACTCCGCCGGCGGGCTTGATGCTCTGCTCCAAAACACCACGGGCTACCGCAACACGGCGTTCGGCGAGGATGCTCTCACATCCAACTCCACGGGCAATAACCTCACCTGCATCGGTTTTTTTTGCAGCGTTACCGCCGACGGCCTGAATAACGCCACGGCCATCGGCGCACATGCCGCGGTCGGCGAGAGTAACGCCCTGATACTCGGAGGCACCGGGAAGTATGCGGTAAAGGTCGGCATCGGGACGGCAACGCCATCCAATATTCTTACCATCGCGCAGGGAGCTGGCCATCCGCTGAGCGACGGTTGGGCGACGTTCAGTTCGCGCCGCTGGAAAACGAATATCCAGACGCTGCACAGCGCGCTCGCCAAGGTCGAGCAATTGCGTGGCGTCTCCTACGACTTGAAAGCGAATGGCCAACATGAAGTCGGTGTCATTGCCGAGGAAGTCGGAGTTGTCATCCCTGAGGTCGTGACTTGGGAAAGCGATGGCAAGGACGCGCAGAGCGTGGATTACGGTCGGCTCACGGCGCTGCTAATCGAGGCCACTAAAGAACAGCAGTCCCTAATCCGCCATCAACAAAAGAACATCCAAGCGCAGCAAGCACAAATAAAGACGCAACAAGAGCAGATCGCCCATCTCGCCCGGCAAGTAAGAACAATCCAAGCCACGCTCAAGACCGCCGGCCAAACCGGCTCCGCAATTCGCATGGTGAAGGCCGAGGGTGCGGCGGTTCGTCAATAATAGCGGGGAGGGGCGGAGCCACTCGGCAACTCTTGGCGGCTGCCCTGCCCTCGCTTGTTCTTCGATGGTTCACTAGAGAGATGGACGCCGTTCGGGTCTTCGGCGGCTTTTCTTTTGCATCATACGAGAGTGGGGGCGATAACTTCCTTTAACAGGCGATCTCGCAAGCGTGCGCTTTCTCTTCGCCTTTTTTTTAGGCATTTTGAGCGTTAAGGGGATGTTACGCCAACAACTCGTCGAAGCCGCCTAGTGAACGCTCTTTTCGTCCCGATCCCGTGAGATAAAATCGTTGCGCTATCTAGGCGGCTGGGATAAACGACTATGGCACACTTTAAACGCTCTTACGCTCTCTGGGCCATGCTGTTGGGCATCTCTGAAGTCGGCTTCCTCTATCTTTTCGCCTCGCACATTCCAATGGCTGTTTGGGATTACATCTTGTTTCCGGGTGTTGCAGTCGGTTCGATTCTGTTCGGCCATAGCGTCGGGATGTTCTACACCGGCGTCGTGATCAACGTTCTTTTCTACTCAGCTCTGACGCTCGGGGCGATTGTATTTCTTTCGCATAACACGTCGTAAACAGCGACACTTGGCAATATCAGGCGATGTCACAACTTTGCGCCTTCCATTCGCCTCTGACCGCGTCAGTGAGCCCCACCGTCCGAAGCAGCGTCCCGAAGCTGGCTTTGACTCTACCGCAAGTAATCCGTGGGCGGAAGCAGTTGCACTTTCCCGGTATTGCGAGGATGATGCTGGTCGCGAGATTTAGTGAGGTGAAAACTATATGAACTCCAAAGCCAGATTCGCAGTCGGAATACTTACGGCATTGGCTATGTTGGCGCTTACGTTTGCGATTCCAAGAGGAGGCGCACTGCAAGACGCGCAACTGGCTCAGTTCCCGGTGACTGTTGGCGTGTGGGCGATCTTCGTGTTGCTCTTCGTGAAATTGAAATCGGAAGCAGCGCCGAAACTGCGAACTGAGCTTTGAATTTCCTGCCGCGATCTGCTCTGCTAATTTATCCCTATGCCGCGACCCATTAGAGAGCGCGTTGCCAAGCTGCGAGAAGAAATTGCGCAAATCAGTGAACAGAACCGCCAGTATGGGCAGGGCAGTAAAAAGCCAGCCGACACAGCGGATCACGAACGCCGACTTCAAAGATTGCAGGAAATCCTCGAAGAACTGGCGTCGTTGCCCCTTCCCTCCATCGCCTCCGTTGCCGGTTCCTCGACATTGTTCAGCGACTTCGCAGGTACTACGGAGCTGTCCGACTTCCCATGTCCGTTCGTCATCGGCGTATGTTCTTCACCTTCCCGACACGGTCTGCACTTCTCTCCTCTGCAGACAGACGTGGGATCTCCCGGTTCCCGTGCAAGATGGTTCCGTGCATGCTTGGGGTCTTCGACTGCGCAGGGTCCCGGCACGCCTTGCGTTGGCGGCGCACCCGGTGTTGCCTTCCGCTTATTTTGAGAGCGTCGGCACCCTGAAGTATCTGCTGCTTACGCAGCAAGGGCGGTTTTCGCAGCTCAATACCCAGCCTGCACATTCCTCTGTCAACGCTTCGTCGCCGTCCTTACGGGTGGCTATGCATGACTCAAGGCCGCTGTGGCTCGCTACACCTTCAGCGTATGAGACTTTCACTCACACCATCCTTGCCGGTTTTACCGGCGCACCGAAAAGCCCGCCAATTGGCGCTTTTTCTGCTGACGAACCGCATTCTGGAAAACGACTCTAGTGTCCGACCTCGCCAAAAACTCTAGATTTTCTCTGATGGCGAAGGGAATGTGCGATCAAAAATCGATCAATTGACGAATGCGACGTCACTTCCATATATCGAGGCCAGATAAATCTTGCCGAGCAGTTTTGCCGTGCCACCGCCGCGCAGGGCTAGGAGGACGACCAAAATAGATAGGCAAATTCCGCTGTGATTTGCCTCCTTGCCAGCACAGAGCCATCGGGCTACACTTTACTTCCCTTCAACGGAGTACCGCCCTTCTGCTAGCGCAAGATACTCCGCGGAGATGTGAAGGCAGTCGGAGACATGCTACTGGATGCTTGAAAAGGATGCGGGTGCTGGAGTCCACCGCTATTAATCCCTCGCCCAAGGTCAGTGTAATTGTGCCGGCCTATATGACTGCGCACCTGCTCTCGGGTGCGCTCGATTCGATATATAAGCAAACCTTTCAAGATTTCGAGATTGTGGTAGTGAATGATGGATCTCCGGATACTCCTGAACTGGAGAACGTTCTGGACCCCTACCGCGAGAAAATCGCCTACATAAGACAAGAAAATAAGGGCGCCGCAGGCGCAAGGAACACGGGCATAAGGCAAGCACGCGGCGAATTTCTGGCGTTTCTGGATAGCGACGACACCTGGCTGCCTGATCACCTGGCCTTCCAGATGAAGCTCTTCGAGCAAGACCCAGCTTTGGATCTGGTGTATTGCGACGGCATCGTGGTCACGCCTGAGTGGTCGCGGAATTTTATGGACTATTGTCCGTCGCAGGGTCCGGCAACTTTTGAAGCTCTTGTCGTCGAGCGTTGTCACATACCGGTCTCGACTGTGGTGGTGCGAAAACGGGCGCTGGAAAGAGCCAAATTCTTCGACGAGAGCCTGCCGCGTTATGACGACTATGACATGTGGCTTCGGGCAGCATTCTGGGGAGCCAAAATTGGATACAGTTTCAACGCACAGGCTCGGTTGACCGGAAATCGCCCAGGATCTCTAGGTCTGTCAAGGCTCAAAACGGCGGAAGCGTTTGGGAACATTATGGAGAAGATCCTGGACACGCTGCCACTCGATCCCACTCAAAAATGTCTGGTTCAACAGAAAGCTGCGAGATTCCGAGCACAATCTCTGTTGGAACGCGGCAAGATCCAACTGCAAGAGGGGCGATTCAGAGAGGCCAGGAAGTTGTTCGTCGAATCCAATGCCCATTTTCGACGGCCAAAGTTAACTTTGCTTTTATTGGGCCTCAAGATCGCTCCCAACGCAACCCGGAGACTGGCTGGTTTCGCGCGGAGAATCCCGAAAGAAACGGAGCCTTGACCTAGCAGGCCGCTGCAAAGATGGTGTCCTGCGACGCAATAGCAAGGCCAGCGAAATGGAGCGTTTGTTGCCGGACGGAATTCTTGCGGAGCAGTGCGTCCAGCAAAGGCTGGCATGTTCAGTGGGAGACAGTCCCACCAGAGGAGGAGTCAGAGTCTCTGTAGCTGGAGTCGCATCCGTGGAAGAAATGAAACGGATGAAGCCGACTGACAAAGCCATCTTTGGGATGGTGAGCGAGTCACCGGGCCGCAACGCAAGTGAACCCAGAGGTGGCCTCGACAAAAAATAAACTCCAGAGGCCGAGCCCACTGCTTCGGGGCGAAGGCAGCATGGATCGTCGCAGACTGATTGCAGCGGCGAGACACTCTGGCGGGGTGGTAGGGGCAGCACGGTGGCAAGGACATGTCGAGCAACTGGAGAAACCGTCCTCGTCCCGCTGGGTAACCAGCGGAGCAAGGTAGAGTTGCATAACCGGAAAACCGGGAAAGCAATTCGAAGACGAGACGGTGGCGGCTAGGCCCGCAGTAGCGAAGAAGCGGTGTAAAAATCGCGGAGCGAAGGGGCCTTACTGCACAACAAGTCGGAGTCAACAAAGGGAGGCAGAGGTGAGATGACAAAGGCACCTATTCCACTGCAAGACCTGAGACGAAGACTTTACCTCAAGGCGAAGGCGGAACCGTCTTGGCGCTTTTGGGGTCTTTATGGGCACGTCTGCAAAGTGGAAACTCTACAACAAGCCTTCGAGATGGCTAAGAAGAATGATGGCGCCCCGGGAATCGACGGGATGACATTCGAGGCTATCGAAGAGGCAGGTGTAGAGAAATTCCTCAAGCAGCTTCGTTGAGGAGTTGCAGCAGAAGTGTTACCGGCCCCAGCGGCTGCGAAAAGTGGAGATTCCGAAAGAAGGCGGGAAGGTACGCCAACTTTCGATTCCCACAATTCGCGACCGAGTGGTCCAGGGAGCATTGAAGTTAATCCTGGAACCGATCTTTGAGGCAGATTTCCAACCGGGATCGTTCGGCTACCGACCCAAGAAGTCAGCCCACGCAGCTATCCAGCGCGTTTCGACAGCGATCATTCAGGGTAAGACCGATGTCATCGATCTTGACTTACGAGCCTACTTTGATACGGTACGGCATCACATCGTATTAGAGAAAGTGGCTCGCCGTGTGGACGATGACGAGGTCCTACATCTCCTGAAACTGATGCTGAAGGCGTCGGGAAAGCGAGGAGTTCCCCAGGGCGGGATTGTTGCTCGCCGTTGCTCAGCAATCTGTACCTCAATGAGGTGGATAAGATGCTGGAGAGGGCGCAACAAGTAACGCGTACGGGGAGGTGGACGGCGATCGAGTATGCCAGATTTGCCGATGATCTAGTGATTCTGGTGGACTCGCACGCACGCCATCACTGGCTTCGCGGAGCGGTGGAGCGACGGCTGCGGGAGGAACTAGCCAAACTACTGGTCGAAGTGAACGAGGAGAAGAGTCGCAGAGTGGATCTGACAAGGGGAGAAAGTTTCGGATTTCTTGGGTTTGACTTCCGTCGCATCCGCAGTCGGCGGGGGCGATGGATGCCGCTGCGTACGCCGAAAGGGAAGAAGCGGACGGCGCTGCTGCGAAAGCTCAAGGAGATCTTCCGCAACTCGATCTCCCAGCCAGTCACGCGAGTGATTGCGCAAATCAATCCGATTCTGCGGGGCTGGGTGCAGAATTTTGCTTTTGGTCACTCCAGCCGATGCTTTTCTTACGTGCGAGACTGGGTAGAAAAGAAGATACGACGCCACTTGGGACGAGCTCGGGAGCGCAGAGGACATGGCTGGAAACGATACAGCCGGGAATGGCTGTATGGGGCACTCGGACTGTTTGCTGACTACCGAGTCTCCTACCATCCTTCTGTCTCATAACCCTTGCGGTGAAGTGTGCAGGAGCGCGTAGTGCGGGAAATCCGCACGCTACGTGCGCTGCGGGGACTGGAAACTGCTTATGGTGCGGCTACTGAGGCACTCCCAAAGGAAACGGGGAGCCAACGGCTAGGCTGTACCTACCAGACAAGCGCCAGTCCTCGACCCTACCAGGTAATTAGGGAGCCCGCTGCGAACGCCGTTTGAAGCGATAGTCACGATAGAGTCCGGGGTTACCTTCCCGTCCGTCACAAGCGGCCAGAATGATATTGACCATCTCACGCGCTGTTGTGAAGTACAGAGTCTCTTTCCTAGTGGGGGCGTCCTGAACCAGTTCCTGCAGAAACTTGGCCATGTGCACGCCGGCCACGGATTCTCTGTGACAAGGGTCCATGCTGTGGGCATGCAGTTTAATGAAAAGCCAGTCTGGCCGTCCCAGCACCCTCACGGCGGCGCTTTTCCATAACTGCAAACGCCTAACGCTGAGTGGATTAGCACGGGTAATCGAACCATTTTCGACGTTCAGTTTGATACGGTGGTTCAACTTGAGAGATAGCGGACCCTGAATGATCAATGGGAAATTCTTTGGCGGTTGTGCAACGCGTAAATCCCTACCATGTCGGTGGGGCATGGCTTCGTGAAGTGGACGATTGCATTCATAAAGCGAGTTGATTTTCGATACCTGTGAGGCATGCAGCGGCGAAGTCGGCAGCGTCAAATCGGCGTAGCAACCTGTTTCAGCTAGCACGGCGATCTCGGAATCGACACCGCACCAGCGGCCTCCGGCGGAATTGGCCAAAGCAAAATTACCGTGCACGAAGGCATACCGAGGGACAGGATTATTTTCTTCGAAAGATAGGCATCCGTGTTGGAATGCCAGCGTGTCCCGGAATTCGACCAATGTCCGCCTGGTATTGTCGATGGTGTCAGGACCGTCCAGTCCGTGGTGCAAGTGAATTTCGATCTCACCCCAGCCTGCGCGACAATGGTCGGCGAGCATTTCAATCAGATCCCGATCATAGCGCTCGGCGGGATAAAAGTATGAATGTACAAATGGTCTGCCATCATGGTCCCGCCAACGGTCAGCAAGTTGAGGGTATTCGCGACACCACCGCTCCAACCGCTGAAACTGCTCGGGGCGCGAGATAGACCCGGTTCCACCTTGCTGAGTAATATAGGGCTCAAAGTGATCGGCCAATGCAAAAATCATGTGGACCGGTCCAGAAGGGGCCTCTCGTGAGACCCGTTGCCAAATATAGGGAGGAATTACTTTCGCAGCATATGACGCTTTTTCCTTCCAACTCATCGCTTTCTCGCAAGGCTAAGATAAATGCTAGCTCTACGACTCCCAAGCGGTCTGGAGTCCGCCTGCACCATTGTGGCGCCGATGAGAGTCTGCTGAAAGTCTAAAGAAACTTAAAAATCGAACCCCACAACCAGTCCCCAACGATACCAATCAAATCCTTCACCGCCTGGTTGGAATCTGCGATTCTGTCCGATCAGAGATTCATCTTCCTTTCTCGCATCTGGAAACTAAGAGTCTGGGCTGGCCACTTGTCATGTTTGGTGTGTGATTGAACGACAAGTTCACAAAACCGGCCCGGCATAGCCCGAGGATCATTCGGCGTTCTGTTTGGAATGATTCTGTCCTTCTGCTTACGAATCGAACGGTCTTACCAGCACCCCAGCGGTCACCCAAAACCGGCCAATGAGGGTCACTTGAAAACCGGCCAACGAGAATGAGGCCCGGGACGTTGATTTCGACGTAAGGCATTTAGCCTTCGTCGATATGAGCAACGTCTTGAGCGAAGCGAAAAAACAACAAGTGATTGCCCTGGGACGACTCGGATGGCCACTGCGGCGCATCGAGCAAGAGACCGGGGTGCGTCGGGAGACCGCCGGAGCCTATCTGAAAGCGGCCGGGATCGCGGTGAGGCCGCCGGGCGCATGGGGACGCCGACCGCCGGCAAAACCGGCCAATGAGGACCCGGTGACCACCGGCTCAGACGCGATAAAACCGACCCAGACGATCAACCCCAACCCCAACCCCGAAAACCTTTCTACGAAGGGAAAAGCAAAAGCGCAAGGCGCAAAACCGGCCAATGCGGTGACCACCGGGTTTGGCGTGGAGTCGACGGGCCTGGAACTAGAAAATCCTAAGCGGATTCCATCCGCCAGCGCCTGCGAGCCGTTTCGTGAAGCCATCGAGTTAGGTCTGAGCCGCGGGCGGGATGCCACCGCAATCTGGCAAGACCTGGTCGCCGAGAATGGGTTCGACGGTGCCTATCAAACGGTCAAGCGCTACGTGCGCAAGTTGCGTGGAAACCAGCCACTGCAGCCCCGCGCGGTGATTCTGACGGGACCAGGAGAAGAGTCGCAAGTGGACTACGGTACGGGCGCAATGGTCCGTGATCCGCAAAGCAGAAAATATCGACGCACGCGACTGTTCGTGATGGTGCTGGGCTGCAGCCGCAAGGCGGCACGCTTTCTGATCTTCCGTTCCAGTTCGCGCATCTGGGCCGAGTTACATGAGAAAGCATTCCGTCGACTGGGTGGCGCTACGCGGGTCGTCGTCCTGGATAATTTGCGCGAGGGCGTGCTCGTCCCTGACATCTACGAACCCACTCTAAATCCTCTCTATCGCGACGTCCTGGCGCACTATGGCGCGGTCGCCATGCCTTGTCGGATCAAGGATCCGGATCGAAAAGGAAAAGTTGAATCCGGCGTCGGCCACGCCCAACGAGCGCTCCAGGGAAAACGCTTTGAGAGCCTGGAGGAGGCCCAAGCCTATCTGGATCGTTGGGAGGCAAGTTGTGCCGATACCCGCATTCATGGCACCACCAAACGACAAGTCGCTGTCATGTTCGCCGAAGAAAAACCTTTCTTGCTGCCGCTTCCCCTGGAACCTTTTCGCTACTACCAGCATGGCAAGCGGGGCGTGAATCTGGACGGTTGCGTCGAAGTCGATGCCGCCTACTACGGCTTACCGCCGGGTTGGATCGGACGCGAAGTGCATGTGCAGTGGGATGAGCTTTATGTTCGCATCCTCGATCCCAAGAACGGACTGCTGCTGCGGGAACATGTACGCCAGAAACGTGGCTGGTATCGCATAAAAAAAGAAGATCATCCCAAGCACATGCCGCTTCAGGTTTCCCAGTTACTGTGGCGAGCTGGACGTGCAGGGACTCACATCGGCACACTCTGCAACCTTATTTATCGCCAGCTCGGAGAACCGGGGGTTCGCCGCGTCTTCGGCATCCTCTCCTTGGCCAAGAAGTTCGGCACCGCCGCGGTCGAAGAGGCGTGCGCTGTTGCTCTGGAAATGGGCGTGCATGAACTCCGCTTCGTTCGTCGCTATCTCGAACGTGCCCCCCAACTTACCCTGCGGCAAGTCGACCCGCTCATTCGCGAACTGGTTCACTACCGCGATCTCATCAACCTCAAAACCAAGGAGCCAGAAGATGAACCTCATTGAGTTGAATCGTGCTTTAGGACAACTACGCCTGGGAGGTATCGCCGCCGTGCTCGAAACTCGCCTGCGCCAAGCTCAGGCCGAAGCCATGCCCCCGATCGATTTCCTCTCCTGCCTCGTCTCCGACGAACTCACTCGTCGTGGCGATCGACTGCTGGAGCGAAGAAAAAAACAAGCCGAGTTCCGAGACCCTCACAAAACTCTCGATAACTTCGACTTCAACTTCAACCGCAAGATGAATCGTAGTCTGGTGTTCGATCTCGCTACCGGCGCCTTCATCGCTCGCCATGAAGACGGCTTGTTTCTAGGTCCACCGGGCACGGGCAAAAGTCATCTCGCTCAGGCCATCGGACAAGCCGCTATCCAGCAGGGTTATCGCGTCCTCTATCGCGAAACCCACAAACTGCTCGATGACTTGGCCGATGCCACCATCGACGGAACCCGCAAAGAAACCATGGAACTGTTCGTTTCCGTACCGCTCTTGATCATCGATGATCTGGGCATGCGGAAGTTACCCATGACCGCCGCCGAGGACTTGCTGGAAATCGTAATGCGGCGCTATGAGCGCGCCAGCACTTTGCTCACCTCGAATCGTCCAGTAGACGACTGGGGCAAACTTCTCGGCGATAGTGCTGCCGTTACCGCCATGCTCGATCGCCTCCTTCATCATGGCCACGTACTTAAATCTGGTCCACGGAGTTGGCGCACAAAAACAGACTTGCCTCCCCAGGAGGCAACGGAGTAAAACAACCTAGTCCCAGGCCACATTCCGTTGGCCGGTTTTGAAGTGACCACCATTGGCCGCTTTTGAGGTGACCCCTGAGGTACCAGCACAATGGAAAAACGTTCCATTTACGGCTACGTACAGCCGGAAGAGCATCGGAAACGATTTGGGAACGGCATTGTGGATTAACTCGTGAAGCGTGAAGGCAGGAGGGTGGAGGCTCAATGGCAACTCATCGCCGGGAACTAGCACACAATGAACTTCTGTATGGGTCGCTGAAATACTCATGTAGGGAAGAGCACCTTGGGAGATTACGCGATCGAAAGCAGCGTCTCTAAACGGCAAGCGCACACCCGAGACGTAGCTTCGATAAGGAAACTGCTTTCGGGCTTCTCCACGAGGGCGTTTCCGCTAATATCCAACCCGGTCACCCTGTCAGAGCCGATTATGCCCCATCGAGCGAAATCCTTTCCTGAGCCACATCCTAGATCGAGAACGCGCAGGATGAGGCCCTTAGCCCTAATGACGCACGACCGGTTACTGGCATGTATAAATTTGAGGCTCTCGCTCGCAAAATGGCGAGTGTTCATGTCTCACATTAAAGATATGAATCTCTATAAACGACATCACAATATCCAAAAACGATCCTTTCTCAAATATGCTTGATTTCTGAACCTCTCCAAGTTGCAAGAAGAGTATGCGTGGCTGTTCGCGATTCCTGTGGTTTGCCGGCGGTAGGCGAACGAATGGGTCTTGAGTATTGACCGCAAGAGCCAGCTTTAAATGCGGTGCGACCTCGCTTGATGAAGATACATAGTGAATCGAGTCGGCCACAGCCATGCTGGATGCTAGTGTGAATGCAAGCAGGCTGCTGCCCCATACCTTGCACAGGGTTTTAGACATCGGAGTGCCTCCTTAGCTGTAAACGGCTAAGCGGGTAGAGTTCAATCCGCGAATGATAACCGCAATGGCAGTTAGGACATTTCAGTTGGAAAGCGTCGCGTGCAGCTTGCCTGTGCTCCGGCGTAAACAACATATCGGCAAGCCGTTTTTCGTGAAGATTCCCAAGTTTGAAGGTCACGTAACAGAGTTGCACAGTGCCATCAGCACCGACCCAAATTAGTTTGTAACGATCACAGGGAACTCTCATCTTGGACTTAAGCATAAGCCAATCTGGGATCGACCGGATTGCGATCTCTGATTGTTGGATTAAACCTGGACGAAGCCTTTTCAGCCGAAGCAATTCAGTCACGATTTCATCAATCGCAGGCCTGTCCTCCGGCCGAAACTGTAGCTCGCCATTTGGCCCTTCACTGAAATATGGGAGAGAATAATGAATTAGGCTTATCCCAATTGAGGCTTGATACTCATTAGCTAATTCCCACACCGCCCGCAAGGAATCCAGATTGCAAGTAGGACGCATCAGCAACCAACCAAGTGCTAGAGTCAGACTCTTGCCTCCCTGCCGGCGAGCATAAGCGATCCCGTTTACGATACGACCGTATTGGTTGCGGCGTTGTACATAAGGGTCATAGGTTTCCTCGGTGCCGTAGATTCCGATGGCAATCCGCCGCAGTCCTGCTGCATAGAGTTCGTCAAATCTTTCCTCTAGAAGGACGCCGTTGGTTGTCACCAAGGGGTGGAGAGCTAGCTGACAAGCATGCGCGATCATTCGCGGCAGCTCCTGATGCAAAAGTGGTTCACCGCCGTAAAATCGAATATTGCGGATGTTCATCAGCTTGCAGTCGTCGAGAACACCTCTTACGATGTTCCACGAAAGCTGGGAACCGGGCATGAAGTCGCGGCCATATCGGCACCCGAGGCAACGCAAGTTGCAATTAGCGGTCAGTGTGAGGAATATTTCTGTCGGGTCCGGCTGAATGATGGATGGGAACAACAAAGCCACGTTGTGAATCAAAAACTCTAAGTCTCTTTTTGCGGCGCGGGCTACCGGTTCGACGGAAGGATGCTTCGCAAGGAAAGCACGCGTGCTAGGCCCCGCAATGGTGCTCACTCGCATGGCAGCCCCGGAACAACTAGGGTCAAAATAATATGTTGCTGCCAATGAATTTGCAACATAATAAAAAGCATGCGCGATGTGTAATTATTCAGCAGCAAATGAAAAGATTTGCATTGTGGAAGTGTGCATCGCAGAAGTGCTGGATGTTCGTAAGATCACCGTGCCTCTGTCGAGCTGGCCATGTGACTGGATTGTCATTGACCTTGAGCCAGTCGAGTTCGGATATTTAGGGAATGAACAGGCCGAATCTCTTCATTGTCGGAGCGTCAAAGTGCGGCACCACCGCGCTTTACACGTACTTGGGCGGCCATCCCCAAATATTCATGTCACCGATCAAAGAACCGGGGTTCTTCGCTCGGGATTTCTTGGGTGATCAGCGACCTATTCGTGACCTGACTGAGTATCTCGCCTGCTTTTCCGGGGCCTCTGGTGAGAAGGTGATCGGAGAAGCATCGACTGCCTACTTCGAATCTGCAGGGGCACCTGGGGAAATCAAGAGATTTGCCCCCAACGCCCGAATCATCATCATGCTCAGAAATCCAGTTGAGAAGATCCACGCCGGATTCTTGGAGGGCCGAGCGGACAACAATGAACGCCACAAAACTCTCGAGGCCGCCCTGGAGTCAGAAAAGCATCACGGGCCGTCTTTCGGAATTGGATATATCGAATCAGGTCGATACACGAAACCAGTGCGTGGATACCTTGAAAAGTTCGGGCGTGAGAATGTGCATATTATTATTTATGACGATTTCAAGGAACGCACATCCATCACATATGAGGACACACTGCGTTTCTTGGGTGTTGACAGCGATCACAGATCTGATTTTCCAATAGTAAATAAAAGCCGATACGTGCGGAGCATGGCGTTGCAAGAGTTTCTCAGACATGCTCCAGCACCTCTTCGATGGATCGGCCGAACAATAATGCCGCTGCACAGACGCAAAGAACTCCGGGAATGGATTTCTCGCCTTAATGTGAACCCTTCGCCGCCAGTAATCATGAAACCGGAAACACGGGAGCGACTGCAGCTTGAATTTGAAACTGAGGTTAAAGACTTGGGACAACTCCTTGGTCGTGACCTGTCTAAGTGGTGCAAAGGTCCGGGCGATATTGGCGAAAGTTCGCAGGGCGGCTTCACGGGAAGCGGGATGTCGGGCGGAGCCGCTGGCGCGGACTACGAGACCACATCGTCGGCGACACGCCGAGCGACGAGGGTCTAGGCGGCCCGACCGGATATTGATCGGGAGTTTTCTGACTTGTCGTCCTCAAATCGGACTAAGGCGGAGTAACAACGCGTTAATCTCACAGTTAGTTTGTGTTGACACTCTGACAGGCGCGGAGTAGGGTTGCGTCCGTAGCATCTCGGCTCGCAGCCGATGCGCGTAGCTTTTTCGGCATCTGACTACCATTCGCGTACTGGCAGCCCGAATCGCATCGCCTGATCTTCATATTTGGATCATCGAGCGTGTGGCTCACCACTTTGGCATGCTCGCGAGAAAGCACGTGCCCACGATTCATCCACACCTTAAGGAGCGTTCTATGCGAACAGTTCAATGGGTTTCTTCCTTCGCTATCTTGTCTACCCTGATACTCACGAGCATCTGTGCTACCGCTTCACCCGACCGCATAACTTCGCCGATAGTCGCGGCTCAAACCGCCCGCGTTGCTGCCGGCGTTCCCATGCAGGCAAAACCCCAGTTTGATCAGGGTCGAGTAGATCCTAATTTCGAATTGCCCTACATCACTCTCCTTACTGTTCCCACGCCAGCGCAACACAAGGCATTGAACAAACTATTGACTGACCAGCAAGATCCGCATTTCGTTTCCTATCACAAGTGGCTGACGCCGGAAGACTACGCCGACCAGTTTGGCCTGAGCCAGAATGACATCGGCAAGCTGACGGCATGGCTCAAGTCGCAGGGCTTCACCATAGTGCGCACCGCCCGCGCACGTGATTTCATCGTATTCAAGGGCACCGCAGCGCAGGTCGAAATGACCTTCCAAACCGAGATCCACACTTTCAAGGTGAATGGCGAAACGCACTTCTCCAATATCTCGAAGCCAGCCATTCCGGCCGCGCTCAAGGGCGTCGTTACCGGCTTCCGCGGCATGAACAACTTCTGGCCGCGGCCTTACGTCCAGCGCAGCAAGCCCCAATACACCTTCCCCTTCCAGAGCAGCAACTACATCTTCCTCGCCCCGGGCGACTTGGCCACCCTCTATAACGTCAATGCCCTTTACAACGCCTCGACCCCAATCAACGGCAGCGGCCAGTCCGTCGCCGTCTTTGGACAGACCGGCATCTACCTTGACGACATTTCGAACTTCCGTACGAACTTTGGCCTCTCGGCCATCAGCTGTTCCACCGTCTCTGGGATCATTTCGCCCCCATGCAACACGAGTAATTTCCAATACGTACTGGTCAATGGGTCCGCCTTCAGCCTTACCACCGGTGGTGTACTGGACGAAGCCGACATCGATATTGAGTACTCGGGTGCAATCGCGCCGAATGCTCAGATCATTTACGTCAATGCCACCGACCCAAACGGCGGCGGCGTTTGGGATTCCTGGTACTACGCGGTCGACAATGTTACAGCCCAAGTCATGTCCTTGAGCTACGGTCTCTGCGAACTCGGTGAAGCGGCTAACGCGTTCCAGGGAGCTACTGGAGAATTCACCTTCACCTCCGACGAAGCAGAACTGGCGCAGGCCAATGTCGAAGGCATCACCTTCATGAACTCATCGGGCGACGCCGGTACTGCGACTTGCGACGGCGCTGGCGACCCGAGCCCGGCGCAATACGGGTACGCGGTTTCTTACCCAGCCAGCAGCGTGTATGTTACGGCCGTGGGTGGCACGTTGATTCCCGCAGCCGTACCGGACGAATACAATTCGACGTACTTTGGGTCGACGAACGGCAGCAGCGGCGGCTCAGCCCTCTCATATATTCCTGAGCAGCCATGGAATGACGACCAGGAACTTGGTTTGGAGTGCGCCTCCAGCAATCCTCCTGGGTTCTGCGCGGACTATGGCATTACCGACTGGGCAAGCGCCCAAGCGGTTCTAGGAACAATTGCCGGTGGCGGCGGTATGAGCAATTGCGTCGCTCTGGACTCTAACGGGGTTTGTACCGGTGGCTTCCCGCAACCAGCGTGGCAGGCCGGTCTCGATTTCAATGCCATCAACCCCAGCGGCGCCGGCTTGGCCAATTCGACTCTCACTCGCGCCGTACCTGACGTTTCTTTGCTGGCTTCGCCGAATCGTCCTGGCTACGTCTTCTGTACCCAGAAATTTGCGGGCAGCACAGCCAAGGGCAGTTCGTGCGATAGCCCCACCACCGGCATTGTGGACATGCTGAACGGATGTTTTGCCGGAACCGGGAATTGCTCGATCGCGGGCGGCACTTCCTTTGCCTCGCCGATCTTTGCCGGCATGGTAGCGCTGATGAACCAGGATGCGGTGATCCACGGCGGCAAGAAGGGTCTCGGAAACATCAACTCGACTTTGTACAGTTTGGCAGCAACAACCCCCAACGCATTTAACTCCGTCGCGACCGGCGCGGGGGAGAATTGCACTCCAAACGATAAGAATTGCGGCACCTACTCCAACGGCATCTGGTGTGGCGCCGGACAACCGAGTTCAGGACTCATCGGCGGTACGTGGCCTAGGACTATGCGGTGCCCGAGCACCGGCAACGCGCTGCTAAGTTTCGATTCTTTCAACTACGACGCCACAACAAGCTACAATCTTGCGGTAGGCCTTGGTTCTCCCAATCTCAATAATCTAGCGACGGCTCTCCTAACTGGGGGCAAAACCAGCCAGACGGTCATGGTAACCACATCGGCTCCGACGACAGCGATCCCTGGCAGCAGCTTCACGATCGTGGCGAGCGCAAGCTCAGGGCTGCCGATCACATACATTAGCTCTGGAGCATGCACGAACTCAGGCGCGACGTATCTGATCAGTCTCACCGCCCCAACTGGTACGACGTGCACGGAAACGCTGACGCAGTCCGGGAACAATGACTATTCCGCGGCACCAACTGTGACCGAGACAACGACAGTCGCGGCACCGAAGACGCCGACGGTGAGCTTCACCTCAACCGCCAGTTCAGCTCGGTACGGGACCACGTTCTCGGTGACGGCATCGTCGAATGAGACCGGACCGGTGGTCAGCATCCCGACCATCAGTTCGGGGACGTCCAGTATTTGCCAAATCACCGGCAGCACGACCAGTGGAATATCGGTTACGGCCACTGTCGGGATGGTAAGTGGTGAGGGCTCATGCGACCTGGGCGCACAATGGGCCATCAACACGGTCTATTCCGCAGCCACTGCGAATGTGAAGGTCACGGCGGAGAAGCTAACGCCGACAGAAAGCTTCACGGGGGCGCCGGCATCGGCGAGCATTACAAGCACGTTCACCATAACGGCCGCGTCGAACGAGACGACGGGTAAAGCTGCTGTGCCGAAGATCACGGCAAGTGGATCGTGCACCGTGGGCAGCGCGACGAACACTGGACCGGGCACGTATCAGGCGAAGGTGACGATGACTAAGTCGACTGGGACGTGCACGACGAAGGCGGCATGGGCGGCGACCATTGACTATGCGGCGGCGTCTCTGTCACAGAAAACAACTGCCAACAAAGGCACGGCGACCACGACGACAGTAACTTCGAGTTCGAACCCGTCGATATATGGCCAATCGGTCAGCTTCACCGCGACGGTGACAGGCAGTTCGCCAACCGGAACCGTGCAGTTCGCGATCGACGGCACAAATTTTGGAACTCCAGTAACGCTGGTGTCGGGTTCGGCGAGTTCGGGCAGCATCACTACGCTCGCGGGAGGCACGCATAAGGTAACCGCGAGCTACTCCGGCGATTCGAACTACGGCGGAAGCACAGGCACCTTGAGCCAGACGATCAATCAAGCCGCGAACAGGGTGACCTTTACCACGCCGGCACCTTCTAGTGCTGAATACGGCAGCACATTCACGGTAGGGGCAAAGGGTCTGGGCACGGTTGCGATCACTTACACCAGCGATGGTGTGGTGTGCACGAATTCAGGGGCGACCTACACTATGATCCAAGGCAGTGGCACCTGCACGGTGACCGCGACGCAGGCGGCGGACAATGACTACCAGTCGGCGAGCGCATCAGAATACGTCACGGCACAACCGGCGCGAGCCAGTGTGAGCGTGGCAACGACAGGCGCGTCGACCTACGGTCAGTCGGTAACGTTTTCCGCGACGGTCACGACCGACACGGGCGCGGTAAAGGGCCGTAGAACGACCACGCGACCGAGGAACCTGAACGGACAGGTGAGCTGGAGTGCGAACACGGGTTGCAGCACGAGCGCAGTCTCGGGCAACCCCCCGCAGACGGCGACCTGTAACACGTCGATTTTGGGCGGCGGCACCGACACGGTGACGGCAACCTACACGGCCAACAACACCAACCACACGACGTCGTCGGGCTCGGTGAACCAGACGGTTAATCCCGCCAGCCAGAGCATCACGGTGACCACACCGGCTCCGACGACAGCGATCCCCGGCAGCAGCTTCACGATCGTGGCGAGCGCAAGCTCAGGGCTGCCGATCACATACACGAGCTCCGGAGCGTGCACCAACTCAGGCGCGACGTATCTGATAAGTCTCACCGCCCCAACTGGTACGACATGCACGGAAACGCTGACGCAGTCCGGGAACAATGACTATTCCGCGGCACCAACTGTGACCGAGACAACGACAGTCGCGGCACCGAAGACGCCGACGGTGAGCTTCACCTCAACCGCCAGTTCAGCTCGGTACGGGACCACATTCTCGGTGACGGCGGCGTCGAATGAAACTGGAGCGGTGGTCAGCATCCCGACCATCACTTCGGGGACGAGCAGTATCTGCCAAATCACCGGCAGCACAACCAATGGAACATCGGTCACGGCCACTGTCGGGATGGTAAGTGGTGAGGGCTCATGCGACCTGGGCGCACAATGGGCCATCAACACGGTCTATTCCGCAGCCACTGCGAATGTGAAGGTCACGGCGGAGAAGCTAACGCCGACAGAAAGCTTCACGGGGGCGCCGGCATCGGCGAGCATTACAAGCACGTTCACCATAACGGCCGCGTCGAACGAGACGACGGGTAAAGCTGCTGTGCCGAAGATCACGGCGAGTGGATCGTGCACCGTGGGCAGCGCGACGAACACTGGACCGGGCACGTATCAGGCGAAGGTGACGATGACTAAGTCGACTGGGACGTGCACGACGAAGGCGGCATGGGCGGCGACCATTGACTATGCGGCGGCGTCCGCCAAGCAGACCACGACTGCAGAGTAAAGTCACTGTCTGTGGAACTTCCCACAGTGCATGACTGAAAGGATAAATCAATGCGGCTCAGGGCAACCTGGGCCGCAAATGATTTCAGTAGAATCCTTGAATCACTAGATTTGAACCCGTAGATTTTCAAAATCATTCGACGCCAGCGAGCGCGGCAGCGACGGCTTCGACATCGGCGCCAATATCGCGGCCATCGGAAGCGGCGCCCACTCCAGGAGATCGTTTACTGCAACCCGGACCCTCTGCATGGCAAAGGCGGGGGTCTGCGCTTTTACCGTCTTTCAAATCGTGTACGCCGAGATCCTTGGGAGAAGCGACGACGATATTGTTGGCCGGCCAACCTGCACCCCGAGGAGCAGCAATCAGATTGTGATCAAACCGGTAGCTTGAAAAGCAATCGTCCAGGAAAGCTTTTGCTCCCGCGCGCTGAGCTTGTTGGCCGCAACTGCCCGGCCCTCCAACATGGAGTGGCTGGGGGTCACCACCGACAGCCAAAACACTATTTGTAATTGCGAAGTTTGGGGTTTTATCTCCTCGATTATGTACAACCAACAGTGCACCTGGGCTAAAGGATGTAATGTGATCCATTTGAACATCGTGAATGTGGTTTTGGGCAAACGCTTCCTTCAGGAAAGTGCCGCCGCCGTGATAATCCTCTCCGTGTATGTCATCCGCGATGAGGTCGTGAATGCTGAAACGGCCGCCATCCTCGGCACTACCTCTACCCTTCGCCTCAGGAGCGAGCGTCATGGCAAAGGCAAAGACGCCGCCGGCGTTCCGCACGCGGTCATAACGTAGCGTGACGTCAGTGACTCGGCACTTTGGACAATGACTGGACTGGCTGGCGGGAGTGAGGAGAATAGAAAATCCTCGTTGACTAAAACCACCCCAGGAATTTTCGAGCAGGTTCGCTTCAATCAGGACCCGTACGCCGCTCTTTAGCTCCAGGTTATTCTTCACGACGAACGGGTGTCCGGACGAACTAGGAGCGGTATATCCTGGCTCGTCCTGCTTCCAGAGCATTGGGCGAAATAGGTGATTACGGCGGATTTCAATATCAGTGGGGTTATTTTCAGAACCACCACCGCCAAAAAGGATGTCTTCGCCAGCTGCTTCAATGAAATTGTTATAGATCTTGAAGGTCCCGAACGGATCATCACTGTGAGCACCTCCCATGCCGGTTGCGTCTGTGCATTTGCCACTCACCGCGATGCAGGTGAGCTGGCTGATGTAGGAGTCGATCACAGCAATGTAATGACTCCCCTGGACCATTCCGACACCGTGCGCGACCTCGGCGCCCTCCCCAGCGTGAATGTAATTGCGATCGAAAATGATTCGCTCGCCGTGCTCGGTGCTGATCATTCGCGTGACGGGAGTGTCGGCGCGTGTTGTCCACTCAATGCCTAGGAAGCGTACATGGTCCCCAACTACAACGCCGGTATTCTGCTTCACCATGATCGTGGCCAGGAGCTTTCCTGGCCCGCCAGCAGGCTGTGCGAATTGCGGTCGTCCGGGCAGGCTGGCAATCCCAGCCCATGCCGGCGAGATGCGGGAGCCCTCCGGCGGAAGTTTCGAATCAGGCGTATCGGTGCGAATGGTAATGTAATGCGCGGCATCGCACTTTTTGTAAGGCAGGGATGCTACTTCAAAAGTTGCGCCCGCTGGAAGAAGCAGAGTGTCTCCGCATTGCGCGCGGTCCACCGCCTCGGCAAGTTTTTCGTTCGCCGCTACATGAATCCGCTTTCCAGGCGATGGAGTTCCATCAAGAGCGGTGTAATAGCAGGTCTTGGGCAACTCCGCGGGGCCATCCTTGTCGCCGAAATGGGCTACATCTCCTTTGCCGCAATAGGCGTTTTCGCCGGTGGGCGGCGTCGATGCGGCGGCAGCCAAGCCTGCACACAACAACAAGAAGAACAAAGCGAAGGTGAAAGTCGAGATCTTGTTTGGCGAGAAACGACGGAAAGTCCACAAAGTAAGTCGAGCCATTCCAGTTTGCTCCAGACTCACGCCCCATTGAATTCTAATACATCGTGAAGGAATCGCACCAGAGGAGTAGCATGGCCATGACAACTTGATAGCGCCCTCGAAGCAGTGCCCCAATATTTCTTGTGTTGCCGGAAATTTTGCACTTTGTAACCCCTATCCATTCTGACGAGGGATGAATAGCATCTTCCGGGCTATGCTGTCGTGAAAATTACTTGCTCGATCAGTAAGTGCATAAGGAATGGGGGCGGATTCCTGCCGTTTCCCTACTTGTAGCAAAGGTCCTTGTAACAAAGGTCCTTGACATTCTCTTGGGGTTCACCTAGCCTTCAGTTCCGGAGTCAAAATCTCCCTCGTCGAGAGGCCGCCGGAAACAACGGCCTAACCGCGATTTAGGCTGCGGCCTCGCAACAAGAATTCAGCAAAGGTTATGCAGTGACATTGAAGGTTGCGCTGGTGGGTTGTGGAAAAGCCGCCGACATGCATGTCGCATCGATACAAAGGCAGGCCACAGCCCGGCTCGTGGCGGTATGTGACATAGAACCGCTAATGGCCGAGCAGTTAGCAGTGCGAAGTCATATCGCAAAAAGTTACAGTGACTTTGATAAGCTGCTCGAAATTGAACAGCCCGATGTGGTACACATCGCAACCCCGCCGCATTCCCATTTTCCGCTTGCCATGAAGGCGTTGGCGATGGATTGCCATCTGCTGATCGAGAAACCGCTTGCGCTCGATCTCGGGCAAGTGTCAGCCATTATCAAACAAGCGGAGACTCGGGCGCGAAAGCTCACGATCGGATACACATGGTACTTTGACCCAATCGCGAGACGCCTCCGCGGTCTGTTCGGTCAGGGAGTGATGGGAGACCCTGTTCATCTCGAAAGCTTTTTTGGATACAACCTGAAGGGGCCTTTCGGCAGTACCGTCCTGGCAGACCGAGATCATTGGATTTATGCGCTTCCAGGGAAGCTGTTTCAGAACGTGCTCGATCACCTTCTGAACCAGATCACGGAGTTTCTGCTGGATGAGGAATTGGTTGTGCAGGCCCGCTCGTGGCAAAACGACGAGTACTGTGGGAACGGTGGCTGCGGTTTACCGGACGAGCTTCGGGTCGCAGTTATGGGACACAAGAAGTCTGCATACCTCACTTTTTCGTCGCACTCCCGGCCGCTGCAGCATTTTGTGAACTTTTATGGTACGAAGAACACAGCGCATCTGGATTTTGACAGCAGCACCATGACACTGGCTCGGACTCCAGTTCTGCCGGGCGTGCTCGGCCGGCTAGAAGTGCCCTTCCAGCGGAGCTGGCAGCAAACACAGGAGGGCGGCCGAAACCTACTCCGGTTCGCTCATTCTGACTACCATTTTTTCTCAGGCTTCTATTACTTGCTTTCCGAGTTCTATGGCAGCATAGTGCATGATCTGCCAGTCCCGATCCCCTACCGAGAGATCCTTTGCAACGCGGCACTGGTGGAGCAGATTGTGCAACAAGCAGGCGGTGCAGGAGCGAAACAGGGATGCGCATATTGGTCACCGGAGCCTCGGGATTTCTCGGGCGCGCCGTAGTAGAACGCCTTCTCTTCTACGGCGAGTCCGAAGTGAAATGTTTTGTTCGCCTTAACAGCGATCTTTCTGGCCTAGAAGAGCTTCGCCTCCGCTATCCGCGAGCGCGGATTGATTACGTTGTGGGCAATCTGGCCTCAAGAGACGATGCCGTTCGCGCGGTAGAAGGAGTTGAGATCATTTACCACCTGGCAGCCGGAATGATGGGATTCCCAGCAACGATTTTTGCCGAAACGGTGGTGGCCTCCAAGAGCCTCTGCGAGGCAATCCAGGACAACAACCGCAGGGTGGTGCTGGTCAGTTCTCTTGGCGTGTACGGGACCGCATTTCTGGGGACGAGCCAGCCCCTCGCCGAAAACACCAAGATTGAACCGCGGCCCGAAAAGCGCAGTGTCTATTTCCAAGCCAAGATCTGGCAGGAGCGCCTATTCCGTCAATTAGCCGGCGACGGCAAGATCGACCTGGTTATAGTGCGGCCCGGCATTCTTTATGGCAAGAACAACCCGGCAAGTGGTTTCCCTTCCCGGGTTGGCATCGTTATCGGGAAGATTCTCGTGATGGTGGGTGGGCAACAGCAGCTGCCCCTTTGCCATGTTCTGAATTGCGCCGAGGCAGTAGTGCTGGCTGGCTTGAGTCCGGCGGCTTCCGGACAATGCTATAACGTAGTCGATGACGATTTGCCCACGGCCCACGAATATTTGAGCCTTTACAAGAAGATGGTGTGGGACATACCGACCATCCGGCTTCCCTTTCCGCTGGCGATGATCGTTTCTGAATTAGTGGAAAGATATCACGTGAAAACAGGCGGGCAAATTCCTGCAGTACTAACACCGTACGAAACCAGCGCGATGTCGCAGGGACATCGTTTCGAAAATCAAAGTATTAAGAACCTCGGTTGGAGGCAAATCGTGCCGACGCGGGAAGCCATGCGAGAGGCTTTCACCTACTTGCGCGCTCACATGGACGATGGTAATGGCAAAGCATTTTCTTGACACGAGTCCCGAACTGAACGGTTGGAGAAGCGCGTCACGTTCGAAGGCTCCGGTCTTTGTCGTTGGCTCCGCTCGATCCGGAACCCACCTGCTTTACCATACCCTACTCTCCTCGGGAGCATTCCCGATTTACCGCACTGAACCCGTTGTCTTCGATCTGCTGGCGCCGAAATTTGGTGATCTCAGCAAACGAAGAAACCGCGCCCGGCTGTTGGAAGTCTGGTTCAAAAGCTACCAGTATCGCGTGTCCGGGCTGGATCGCAAATTAATTGAAGAGAAGGTCCTCGCGGGCTGTCGGAACGCAGGCGATTTCGTGAGTATCGTCATGAATGAAATCGCTATTCGGCAAGTTAAGGAACGTTGGGCGGTCTGGGGACCCGACAATCTGCTGCATATCCCGTCTATCGCCCGCACCGTGCCGGGCGCTCTCTTTATTCATATCGTCAGAGACGTCCGCGATGTCGCTTTTTCCATGTACACGAAGAAATTTATTCGGCCCTTTCCGTGGGATAAATCGCGAGGATTACTGGTCGCGGCGCTGCATTGGAAGTGGAAGGTGGAATGGGGGCGCCGTTATGGACAACGAGTAGGCGATCATTACCTGGAGATTCACTTCGAAGATTTGGTTCGTAACACTCGAGAAATTCTGGCAGAAGTTAGCCGCTTCATCGGGCAGGAACTCGATCACGAAAGAATTCAACAGACTTCCTTTGGAACCCTGAGGAGGCCTAACTCAACCTTTGCCGCAGCGGATGGCGCCCCGAACTCTGATCCCGTTGGCCGCTGGCGGACCCATCTTTCGAAAGAGCAAATTGTCGAGATTGAAAGTGCAGTTGGCATTCTTCTCGAAGAGCTTGGCTATACTCTGGAATTCCCGGAGCTGAGGGCGAGAAGTTTTCGTCCGGAACTCATGAAACACTTATATTCCGAGTATTTTGATCTGAAAGAATGGCTGAGGGTGAATACTCCATTGGGGAGGCTGGTCAGCACGAATCGCTTGCAATTCGATGCTATTCCAAAATAACTCAGGCCCGGAAACCAGAACTGCAAGTCCAGCGCGCCGGTTGCGTGTCGTGATTGTGGCGCCCCGTATCCGGAACTTGATTGGCGGGCAGGAAGTTCAGGCTGACCTGCTCGTGAGACTGTGGGCGGATGATCCCGATTTACACGTTTCCTACCTGGCTTCGAATCCAGCACTGCCGCAGCCGCTGGAGAACATCCGCTACCTGCGGACGCTCGCGCGCTTTCCGTTGTATGTGATTACTCTGATCGCAGGACTGAAGAACGCAGACATCGTTCACATTTTCTCGACGGCCTTTTCGGGTTTTCTGATATCCGCTTTGCCCGCTTATCTAGTTGCGGGCGCGCTAGGCAAGAAAGTTGTCATCAATTACCGGAGCGGGCTCGGGGAAAGGCACCTCAGCAGTTCGTATGTGGCGCGCGCGGTGTTACGTCGAGCCGAGCAAGTGGTTGTGCCTTCGTCTTATCTTGTCGATGTGTTCAGGGAGGTCCATGTCAATGCGCAAGCCATTCCGAATATCGTCGATTCCAGCGTCTTCGGTTATCGTTTTCGAGATCGACTCAGGCCTGTGTTGCTGTGCACGCGTAACTTGGAAGCTTGTTACGGTATCGACATTGTCCTGCGTGCATTTTCCGAAGTCCAAAAGACTTTTCCTGAAGCGCGGCTTTGCATTGTAGGGGAGGGACCGGAAGAGGAGAAGATTCGCCGCCTGATCGCCAATCTTCGAGTAAGAGATGTCGAACTGGCGGGACGCGTCTCACGCGAGCGGATTGGTGACTTTTACGACAACGCGGACTTTCTTATTAATGCCTCGCGGATCGACAATATGCCGGCGTCAATTCTAGAAGCGTTTGCCTCGGGTCTTGCAGTCGTTTCGACGAACTCAGGCGGAATTCCTTGCATTGTACGCCACGAGGAGACCGGCTTACTCTGCGATTGCGAAGACTGGAGGCAGCTTGCCGCAAACGTGATTCGCCTGCTGCAAGATCCAACGCTAGCCCGGCAACTATCCGTAAACGCATATCGGCAGTCGTTTGTGTATCATTGGGCTTTAATTCGCGACGAATGGCTTAGGCTTTATCGTCAGATGTGCCCTTTGGTTGGGCCAACACCAGGCTAACTGACATGCACGCCTTTTCGGGCGCGTGCAAAGCTTTCAAGAATTCGGTGAGGAGCAACTGGAATCTGGGGCTCCCTCTGGTAGCAGTTCTAATTTTGACAAACTCGCAAACCGCCCGAGAGGTGTATTGAATTTCAACCACAATTTGGTATCGAGGAAAAAAGGATAGAGTGCCCGCAGCAATTTATCACGCACGCCTGGCGCGGACCTCGAATCGCTAATCCCGTACCCCACTGCTTCCAATGTTTTCCCAACATGCCATTCTATAGAACCTATCTGGTCGCGAGACAATCTCTGCCTCCAGCGCTCCACAGGATTAAGCGCGTCATAAGGGCTTTCATCTAGGAAGGAGGAATTTGGCCTCGCAAGAGAACCCAGCGACACTGATTTAATGCGGTCGTAGTTGAGATTGTGTTCAAGAAATGCGCCGAGAGCTGTCAGGGTTTCTCGTGGATTCAAAACCAATTCCTCATATCGAATTTCAATGTAATCGTTCGGAATCTGGCGTCCGAAGCGGCGCCCCTTTTCAATTATCCATTGCCAATATAGTGCCGTCTCCTCCAGGCTTCCCGGACGCCGACTCCACGGAAAAGGACAAAAATCTCCCAGCTTGCGGAGGGAGACAGCGACATCGCGGCCATCGCGAATGATATGCACAAAAAGCGCTTCAGGAATCTCTCGTTTAAGAGTATCCACCCGAAGCAGCGCCACGGGATCATAAACGGCCCAACGGTTGGCGTGCTGCACCCGAGCAACCTCGCCCATAACGGTGCTGATGAAATCCCCGCCGCTTCGACAGGTCTGCAACACCTTCGCGGTGAGTTCGGCGCCGTCCAGCCCCGATCTGCGGAAGCCTTTGCTGCGCACCCAGAAAGCCATCATCTTTCTGCGATTTTCGATCTGGTCGATTCGTCCAAAGCGGGGGATCAGAACCTGATACACGAGGAGACGCCCCCGATAAACCGCAAACTCTCCCGCTGACAGCAGAGTGTCGTACATCAGATTTGTACCCGATCGTGGACAGCCGATAACGAAAACGGGGCAAAACCTTCGCTGAAGCATCTTGTTAGCCAGATTCTACAGCTTAGGGAAGTATTTTATTTTTGGGCGCATGGAGACGGCCGCTACGGAAAGAGGATTGCCGCTAAGCTTGACGGTTACAGGGGACCTCTAATCCAAACTGAGCTGACGATTTCGTTTCAAACGAATCTAGCCACTCTCTATCGTGACGATCTACTTTTGGCGAAGGACAGGTACCGTGAGTTCGAATCTCACCCTCACCGCCATACTTTTATGCTCACGATCTACCGCCGGCATCGCGCGGGCTGCAAACATCGATCCCGCCCTTACAAGAAATGCTTTGCCCGATCTGCGTTGTTTCTTGGGTTGCCGCTTGTCGTCTTCCAGAATGGCGTCGAGCACGCCCAACCACGGCCCCAGCTTGGGCCGCTTCGGCGCTTGTCGCCGCCGGTAGCCCGGCGGCACCGCGTAGCGCAGCATCTTCCGCACCGTCTCCCGCGCCACGCCAAACTCGCTCGCTACTGCCCGTTCACTCTTGCCCTCCACCAGAACCGCTCGCCGTATCCGCCCATAGATCTCCACTGAGTACATCCCTCCGGTGTTCCACGATCCCTGCCCTCGGCTCAACGGAACCGAACCAGTTCCGTTACCCCCATCGGCGTGACTCGTGAAACAGGAATCCGGCGGTCTAATTTTCCTCCGCCGCATCACCCCGCTAACGCGGCATGATGTGGCCTAGTATTGCTCCGGCGCTTATAGTTTCGCCGGAGCCAGTGCAATCAAGACAACACCGATAACAACGAGCACAACCGACCCGGTCAGTTCCTCACGCGGGGCAGTCCCGCTTGGAGGGACGGACGTGCAGTCGGGACTGCCCCGATACCCCCAAAGTTGAGAACGCCGTCCCAAAGAAAGATGGTTCCTCTTACGCTCCAGCGAGCAGAGGCAAATGTCAATCGGGGTTTTTCCGTACGCATGTGAGTGTTTTCCCGACAGACGGGCTACCTGAACTCATGCCCGAGATGAACTGTGATCGTCATCACTTCGTCCGGTGTCCGCGAATACTTTCGCATGATGATAGCGGCACTATCGTCAGGCAATCCAACCGAGGTCAAGATGTCGAAGCGCAAACCCAATTCATTTTTCACAAACCCATGCCGAAGAGGCAGCCTCCAGCTAGCGCAGAGTTCGTTCGATCAGATCGTACGGTCATTGCGCTTGAGCCCTGAGCAATACGCCGCTTCACCCCAACTAAGAGCGTGGGTCAAGCGGAACAAGAGAGACAAGTACGTTCCTCCCGATCTTCTCGCAACATTCGGATTCAAGCTCGGAGCGGAGGTTTAGCGACGGTGGAATATGCCAGCGTCGTGTTGTAAAAACGCGTCATCACTAGCGTGGAGTCGCGATCCCCGGCTTGCGCGGGAGTTCTGCGTGATGCTTCGGGTAAAGCAACAACTCTCTGCCCCTCACATTCTTAAGTGACGCCGGTCACGGTGACGGCGGGTTCCCCACAGTACAAACGGATTCAAAGGGCAAGAGTCCACAGGGGTGTCAGCATGCCCATCTTTCAAGGTTTACGATGTTTTCAATGCGATAGCGTTATTTTCGCGTACATGCCCCATGTTCAGCCCCATCCTTCGGGTGATGCGAACTTCCGCACACTCCGCTGTCCAGAATGTTCCACGCTGACGGTGCGGATACAGGCGTCGGAGTTGAAACCTTACTTGGTGTCACGGGAAATCGGCAAACGCGGATACGCCAAGAAGGGCGAATGGAAAGAAGCGGATCCTCGGAAATCACTGCGACCCTAACGATGACGACGTCTTTCTCCCCAACATCTGCCAATTGCAGAAACGAGCCCGAACACGCAGACGCTTGGCAAGCCATGCGGCTCTCGCTGATCTTTGGCGTTCTCATGCTGGCGGGCAAAACCACTGCTTATTTCATGACGCATTCGGCAGCCATTCTTTCCGACGCCGCCGAGTCCGTCGTGCATGTGATCGCGGTCGCATTCGCGGCTTTCAGCCTCCGACTCAGCAGCCGACCAGCAGCGCCTCAGTTCCTATATGGGTACGAACGCATAAGCTTTTTCTCAGCCGGATTCGAAGGCGCAATGATCATCGTCGCCGCCATCGCGATTGTTGTGGTGGCAATCGAAAAGTGGATTACCGGGCTGCACTTGGAGCATTTGGGAGCGGGATCGTTGCTGGTGCTCGCTGCCGGAATTCTGAATGCCATGCTCGGCTACTATCTGCTACGTGTCGGACGGCGGACGAATTCGCTGATCCTCGAAGCGAACGGCAAACACGTGCTAACCGACAGCCTGACGAGCTTTGGCGTGGTCGTGGGGCTGGGATTGGTGCTGCTGACGAAATGGAAGCCGTTCGACCCGCTGATTGCCCTTCTTGTGGCGGGAAACATACTCGTGTCAGGTGGACGCTTGGTCTGGCGCTCAGCAGTGGGGCTTCTCGATTACTCCGATCCAAACGCAGGCAGGCAAATTCGAGAAAAACTAGATGCGATCTGCGCTGATCTCGCGATTCAGTATCATGGCGTCCGGTACCGAACGACGGGTTACCGCCAAATCATTGAGGTACACCTTTTGTTCCCGCACTCAACATCTGTCAGTGAAGCACATCGCCTAGCAACGATACTGGAAGAGCGTTTACCCACCGAACTCGGAATGCCCGCCGAAGTGGTAACACATTTGGAGGCACTCGAAGACCACGCGGATGTCCACCGGGAAGAGCACTACACGGGAAAACCTGAATAAGTGCGGGACAGGGGATAGATAACGACGACAGAGATTGGGGGCTTGCCTACACAACGACGGCCGATGCCCGCTGACCCGTCGCAATAGTAATGACCTTTCTGTTACCAGTGTGATCGTATTTGTTTGCAGATCACAGATGTCTGGGTTGCATATGCGACATATTCGAAAGACTGGAGGTTGGTCATGAATCGTGATTTGGACTTAGGTTCATCGTCTCACATGCCCTCATCGGTTGCCGATGTGGGGAAAAGGCGATGTCCACGATTTGCTGTGGACTTTCGAGTTCAAGTCCGATTGACGACGCAGGGACCTACCAGAGTTGTAGCCTGCGAGGGGCAGGGCACGGACATCAGCGGTGGGGGGATTAGCGGTTACAGCCGACATCGACTTGCCGATGGGCGCACAGATCGGGGTTGAGTTCGCACCGCCGTATTCCGACCAGCCCATGGTCCTCAGGTGCTTTGTCCGCAACCGCGACGGCAATCATTATTGGCGTAGAGTTCATTACGGAGAACGATGAGGACTACAGGAAGGCTGGAGAACTTCAGGCAGCACTTGCAGCTATGAACACCACCGTCCTCCTCAGCTAGATTGCACGGATGCCCGCTCTCCTGACTGCTTTGCCGGAGCCAGCATAATCAGGGCTATCCCGATCACAATGAGGGCAGCTACGCCTAACAGTTCTCCGCGTGAGATCAGATTTTCGAAAAGCTTGGAACGACATCACGGCAGCGTGGGCAAAGCACGACCATGCCTCGGACTGCAAGCAACAGGTACCTATTTCAATTTCACGAAGAGCAACACGAAGATCGCCCACACGCCAACGGTCACCGGGAACTGAGCCAGTTGCGCGTCTCGCAGTGCGCCTCCTCTTGGAATCGCAAACGTAAGCGCCAACATAGCCAATGCCGTAAGTATTCCAACTGCGAATCTGGCTTTGGAGTTCATATAGATTTCACCTCGCTAATCTCGCGACGAGAATCATCCTCGCTAAACAGGGAAAGTGCAACCGCTTCCGCCCACGGGCGTTTGCTACTGGGTTTTCCTTAGACCGCCAGAGCGAGAACTTTTGTCGTGTGCAGCGGTCGAAGTTTCCAGCCCACGATCTCAGTTCGTCGTGTATCGGCAGGAAAACAAAGGGCGTTCTTCAAGTGGCATGGTTTTTGCTCCCTACAGAGGTGTACGCCGCTTCTCATTTGCGTATGGAGCGAGGTTGCTCATGGAACCTGCAACGAAAAGTGAATACGACCTGTATTCTGCCGTCACGTTCTTCTTGGTGGGCTTGGGTGTCGGGTCAATCTTGGCTCTCGTCTTCAATCCGCGACACCGGGTCGCGCTAGAGGCAAGCAATAGTTGGAGAAGAGCAGCGTAATGCACTGCTCCTCCCATTTTGATTGGTTCAAGGAGGTCACTATGAACAAACTCCAAAGATTAGGCGCGTTGCTGTGGGTGTTGTTGTTGGTTTCTGCGTTCCTTCTGCCCGCCCCCATACAGGCTGAAAACAAGGTGATGGGAGAGATTCAATTTGAAGGAAAATCCCATGTCGAAGAAGCTTCTGGGGTCTGGGTTGATGGAGAGTACGTAGGCTACTTGAAAGAACTCAAAGGGTCGAAGAAGGTTCTTCTTCTACCCGGCGAACACGTAGTCACTGTGCGTCAGGATGGGTATCAAGATTTCACTCAAAAGGTTCTCGTGCAGCCCGGACAGACGGAAGTCGTTAGTGTTGTCATGCAGAAGGCTCCTACTGGACTGCTTCCAGATGCGCTGGCTACAGTTAAGATCACAGTCAATCCATCGAGGGCAGCAGTTTTCGTGGACGGTCTTTTCGTGGGACACGTAGGCGAGTTTGAGGGCATGGGACGAGGGATGCTGGTGGCTCCGGGAACACATCGGATTAAGATCGCCCTACCCGGCTACCAAACTTTTGAGACGGACATCAATCCGCTCGCCAACCAGAAGGTTGAAATCAAGACTGACTTAATCAAGAATGGCGCTCCTTTAGCGGAGCCCCTCGTCAAGTAGCGGAGCCCCTTCGTCAACGACCGAGTCGGGTGTCGTCACACCGCCGTCCGGGGTTCAGCCGCCACAGCGTTGAGAAAGCAAGAGACTCACGGCACGCAAACCTTCACGGCAATACGGTGTCAGCGCCGACTCTGACCGGAGTTCGGCGTCGCTGAACCCAGACAGTGAATTAAGTCGCGTGAGTTACTGGAATGAAAGACAAATATTTGAAGGTCGTCTTTCCGCCAGAACATACGCATTTTAGGGGGTGAGTTATGAAGAATAATCATCCGCGCATGCACGGATTCCACCGCCCCGGTAAATCACTTGCGAGTGACGGATTGTCCGCTGCCTGCCGATTCCGTCGCTGTAACGAATGCCACTCGCTGCGCTGCCAACACACCTGTCATCCGACCAAGAGCCGGACTCGGCATTGGCGTTAGCAGCCTACAGTCGTAGGAGTCGCTCCGTCCACGAAATAAGTATTCGGAGCAATCGTATTACCAGATGCAGGCTTCCGTAGCCCGAATCCGGGCGTATCCACGATGGTATTGCCTGTGACAGTAAATCCTGATGCAGTGCCCTGACCGCACATGTCGATTCCGTAGCCACCTGAGCCACCCGTGATTGTGTTGCCCGTGACCGATCCGCCAGTCGCCGTACCGGCAAGCACAATGCCGACGCCGATAGCCCCAGACAATATCCTGTTGCCCTTAACCGTGTTTGAACCGCCGTTCACCTCGATCCCTGAATTCGGCGGACCATAGATGACGCTAGCGACGATTGTGTTCGCCGTTATCGTTGCGGCGGAGCCGTCGAGCAACATGCCGGAGCCCCTCCCACTGCCGTTGACCAGATTACTTTGTACGGTGCCGGATACGGAGCCTACAAGATATATGCCATCGTTTCCGGTGTCGCTAATCGTGTTCGATTTCACGTTGAGTGTCAGGGAACTGGATGTATTTGTTTTCCCGAATATCCCCAAACCATCAAAGGATCGGAAATCAGAGTTCTCCACAGTGACCGTCTGTACACTATTTGCTGCCGCTATGATTCCCATCCCGCCCCCGTAATCCACCTCGTTTGCAATGGAAACACCGTTGACGGTGCCTGAAGATTCCTCGTAGAAGATGGCGGCGAGGTCACCCCAACCATCTGGGATGTTGTTACCAGTCCCATCGAACGCGATGTCAGTAATATTTACGGGTCCGGTCGAGGTCACCAAAATCTGGTAGTAAACATCTCCGATGATGCCGTCATAGACGCTCCCAGTTGCACCGCCCGCAGGTATCTGGATCAACACCTCGGCGTTTGATGCCTCCGATATAGCACCCGATAGCGTCAACGGTTTTGAAATGACAACCTGTTCAGGATATGTGCCGGGACACACCTTAATGGTCGAACCCGAAGGGACGGTATTAACCGCTGCTTGGATTGTCTGGTACCCAACCAATTTTATGTCGCAGCTGGTCGATCCCACTGCATAGGCTACGTAGGTACCTGCGAACGAAAGTGTGCTCAAGAACACCGTTGTGAGCAGAACTGTTATGAATCTGCCTCGAAACATGGCTGCTTCCCTACGTGCCGGGCTTCGCTTCCATACAAACTGAGCGGCGGTCACGAACTTCTTTGCGGGCTGTCTAAACAGTGTGCGGCAAACGAGAATGCAGCGGAATGGCGCAAATGAGTGAGGCACAAAGGTAACCCTTCATGACGCGACCTCGGCGATCAACAGCGCCCAGCAGGCGAAACTTCCATCGAAACCCAATGGAATCAATCGACGGGCAAAACAAAGCATTTCACTCCAGCAGCTTCAAACGAATGAGGAAGCTATTGCAACTTCGCGTATTCGGCTTTGACTTCTTTCAGGATGGGGATGTCGGCGGGATGGGCGGGGCGACCAGACGGCGCAAAGTTGCGGGGACGCTGTTCTCGACACCTTGGACTGGACTGGGCTGTGCGGTAGAGCCCCTTGCTCTGTTGTAGCTGTGGTTGGCGGCAGGCCCGACTTTGTTACACCTCCAGTAATAACTCAAGTGAACTCCAAGTAATGGCTCAAGTGTGGTGCACAAGGGCAACAAAATAGCCATTAGCGCGGATGGCAGTATTCGCTACTCTATGTGAACGTCCCCCCCCGTAATGCGCCGTTGGCTCTTTACCAAGGAGGAACATGGTCCGCCTGAGCGTTCTTACACGTGTAATTTTTCTTACTGTCTTTACAGCAATTCTGCTATCCACTGCGGCTTGGGGTGCAACCGAAGTCGTTCTCTACAGCTTTTGCCAGAAGAGTAATTGCGCCGATGGAGCATACCCCAATGGCTCGCTCATCTTCGATACCGCTGGTAACCTCTACGGCACAACTACCGGTGGCGGCGCAAACCCAAACGGGGGCGGTGTCGTTTTTGAGCTGAGTCCCTCGCCAAGCGGCTGGACGGAAACAGTGCTGTACAGCTTTTGCGCTCAAGCGAGCTGCGCGGATGGCGAGACCCCCGAAGGCGCTCTGATGTTCGACTCGCTGGGAAATATCTATGGGACAACTGCCTCGGGCGGCGCAAACGGACACGGTACGGTCTATGAGCTCAGTCCTTCTGCTAGCGGCTGGACGGAAACGGTGCTTTACAGCTTTTGTCCCGAAAGTGTCCTGTGTAGTGCCTCCAACAGCTATTTCGATACCACCCCCGGTGCCGGAGTCGTGATGGACAATGAAGGCAATCTGTTCGGCACGACGTACTACGATGGCATCTTCGAGCTGAGTCCATCGAGCGGCGGCTACACAGAAACCAGGCTGTATGAGGTAGGAAACTACACCCCTGCCGGAGTTGCTCTGGATGCGGCCGGAGATGTGTACGGCGTGGCGGAACAGGGCGGCATTAATGCTTACCCGGGAGGTTATGTCTTCGAACTCTCCAGAGCGGGGGCATGGGCGGCGAATACGCTGTTCGGGTTTCCCAAAAACACGGCAGGAGAGTATGCGGATGGGTATAACCCCATCAGCACTCCTGTTTTCGACAACGCTGGCCATCTCTATGGCACGACGCAGTACAACGGGGTTTTGGTCAACGGCGGGAACCTCATTGGGGGCACCGCTTACAAACTGACGAAAACCAAGAAGGGCTGGGCATTCGAAAAACTCCATACCTTCAATGGCAAGAAAGATGGTGCGCAGCCGATCGGCCCGCTGGCGGTTGATTCCTCTGGCAGCGTTTACGGCACCACCTTCGCTGGTGGAACGGGAGATTGCCAAGGCTCGGCGAGTTATTGCGGCACGGTCTTCAAAATCGCCCTGACGAGCGGCAAGTACACCGAGTCGGTTCTTTGGAACTTTGGCAGCGCCAAAGACGGGTGGCATCCAACGTCGGGTGTGATTCTCGACGGGGCGGGGAATCTCTACGGCACGACGTATTACGGCGGCACGGGGACGTGGTCGAACGGGGTGGTGTTTGAGGTGATGCCGTCCGGCGCAGCGACCGCGACTACGACCGCGCTCACGTCTTCTCCGAATCCGTCCACCTCCGGTGAGGATGTGACCTTTACAGCAGTGGTCACTCCTGGACCTCCGGATGGAGAAGCCGTCAACTTTATGAAAGGCTTAACAGTGCTGGGCGCGGGTTCGTTGAGGGGTGGCTCCGCAAGCTTCGCGACCTCGACTTTGGTGGTGGGCACGGCATCGGTCAAGGCAGTGTACGGTGGCGATGGGGACTTCATCGCCAGCACGTCGAACGTTGTGAAGCAGGTGGTGAAGAAGTAAGAGCGCTCGTGTTTCTTGTGTGGTGCCCCGTCCGATCCGCTTGGGCGGGGTTTCCTTTTGGCGGACGGTGAATTAAGGGTGAGTGAACGCTGTCCTTGGGCTTAATTCTAGACTTTTCCAGCCCGTCTCAAAAGGGTGCAATCCCAAGCTTCATTTTATGCGGGTTTTCGCCCGTTGTTTCGCCGAGTTGCCCGCTAGCCCACGGGTATACCCTCTGAGACGCCGCGAGCGGGGCGGTGATTCTTCTCTGAGTTCCTCACGGTGAGGTGTGACAGCAGTCACATTGTGCCTCGATCTTTCAGCCTAATCTCGCTCCACTACGACTCGCTTGGGGGGAGTTGCCTATGATTAGCAATACTGCCTGTTCGGAGCTTCATTTAGCTCTCGGACAACGTTGCAAGAAGGTCTACGTAGGCAAGTCCACCGTAATATTCCGTCGCGGAGAAAAAGCCTCAGGCATTTTTGTCATTCTCAGCGGCAAGGTCAGTTTGGACTTGGGGGTCGATTCTCCCCTTGCCCGATGTTACGGATCGGGTGCATTGCTGGGTCTTCCCGCGACCGTCACCCGGCACAACTACAGTATGACGGCTACGGTGACCGAGGACGCCGAACTCGGTTTCCTAACTCCTGAAGCATTGGATTTGTTATTGCATGAGCGCCCGGAGTTGTGCCAGCAGTTGCTGGGAATTCTGGGGGAGAGAGTAATAGAAAACAATGAAATGCAGAAGGCGCTGCTCAAAGGACACAATCCGCCGTTGCTGAAGTCGGTTGTTGTCTGAGCACCACCGGAGATGGCTTGTATTCCCAATCAAGTGGGTGTCTGCAACTGTGAAAGTGTCGTAACCAATCGGGGAAAGGAAGGAAGCCTATGGAACGCATCATGGGAATCGTGAAATGGTTCAACAACGCGAAAGGATACGGATTCTTGGGGCGGGATGGTGGTTCGGATATCTTTGTCCACTTTAGCGCGGTCAATGGTGACGGGTTCAAGAGCCTTGAGGAGGGTGAAAAAGTTGAATTCGAGATTGTCGCGGGAGAGAAAGGATCGCAGGCATCCAACGTCGTCAAAATGCCTTAATTCGAAGGGCGAGTCGTCGTTATAGCTGGCTTCAGTTTCTGTGGCTAGATTGTTTCCAGCCCTATCCACTCGATGGGGTCTCCAGACTCCTCGCCATCATTCACGAACATCTCGTAAGCCGCCGCGAGCAACTCCGGGCACTCCGAAGCGTCAGAAACCAACGCAGAAATATCCCCGACCACAGCCACCTTGAGTATGGCTCCACTGTTCGCAGTCAGCCTCAAGCTCTTGTTCCCGTGTAAACGATCCTCTTCTACGTCGAAAACGGCGACGGGATCGCCATTAGAATAGGCAAAGAGACAGCGGAACAGCACTTTGGTTTGCTTTGGGTCGGGCATCTCTAGGACTCCCGGTTTCAACGCCGCGAAGAAATTAGCCGACGCTTCGCGGACGGGTTCGTAGCGATCATATTGCTGATGCGATTTCCCTTTGTTTAGTGCCCCACAACTTTGACACAGTATATCCCAATTCCATAGCTGCAAATCAGGGCGCTGATCCGTGGGCAGAAACGCCTTCCGATTCGCAAAGCCGAAATCACATCCAGTTCTGCACCACATGAATTTGTCAGCGTTTAGCCATACGAAGTAGTGCCTCACACGGCGCTGTGATCTTTGCCACATACAAGCGTGTGACGTCTGGCTAGTTTGCCTAGATGGACACGGTGAAGAAACCCCATCTAGTCATCCTCTTGGAACTGGAAAGAATACCGATCAAAGCCCGCTGCTCCCATTGCAAAGACGTGATCTTTACGTCGGGGGATGACATTGGAACCGCCGAAGAGCATCACCGCAAACTAGAAAGCCTGTTCCGTGAACATTGCCGTAAGGTTCACATGCAGGAAGATGCGAGCCAAGCGGCTGCCCGATAGCCAAATAGGCTACCAGTTTTTGTAGTCTGTACAGCGGACATATTATCGTGGTTTGCGCTGGCTTCCAGCGACTGATATTGGGCGCACCTGTCAGTGCTTTCTGCGCCACGGACAAAAAGGCAGAACCGAAACTGAGACGCCACGAAAGGCAGTCCCCCGTTTTATTTGTGGGGTTTGACCTGTGGGAAGCACATTGGTCGTGGGATCGAAGAAGTTCGCCAATTCCTTTAAAGGGCACGAGTTGTCATCGAGCGGATATATTTTGCCTCAGAGCTTTGCTTCGATTCCCCACGCCTTCAGCAAATCTTGAGGAACATACTTGCTGTCTTTATGCTTTCTTGCCCATTCCTGCAACGGAATCGAACTCTGATATTCCTTTTCTGAAAGATTTAGTCGTCGCGCCATCTCCTCAAATGAGGTCGCGGTAACGGGGATGTCTTGCCAAGCTTTGCCCAAATTAGAATTACCTTTGTTTCCCACCCTGTGCACCTCAGAGATATCTTAGGCTGAGGGGTAACGCGCACACACGAACCAAGGTCACTTGGAGAGCCTAATTCGGAATGTTCAATGAGGTGTGCGCTTGAGCGTGGTTGGTCAGCGCATAGATTAGCCGTGGGTCCCCGCATTAGCTCGGTGGGAGCGTACGTCGGGAGTGACGTTCGGGTTCTCGGACATCCCATTGGCTCGCCCCAATATCTCTTCGACCTTGCGCACAAGTGCATCGGGGAGAAAGGGTTTCTCCAAGAAATCTCCCATGTTTGCGATGTGTTCCGCACCGCCCATCACTTGCTCGGGATATCCAGAAATAAGCAGGAACCTCATGTTTGATCGCAACTCCATAACCTTTTCCATGAGTTGGATGCCCGTCATTTGCGGCATCGCAAGGTCGGTCACAACCAAGTCAATCTGCGCCAGATTGTTTCGACAGATGGATAAAGCTTCCGTACCGTCCTTGGCTTCCAACACACGATAGTGATTCATTTCCAATGTCGTCTTCAGCAGCTTTCGCAAACTGGACTCGTCTTCAACCAAGAGAATGGTCGCGATTCTCGTGAGTTTTGGCTCTGGTTGTGAACCCTCTGAACTGGAGCCTTCTGCAAACTTGGGAAAGTAAATGCGAAATGTAGTGCCCTTGCCTTGCACACTGGAGACTGTTATATGTCCGCCACTCTGCTTGACAATGCCGTAGGTGGTCGATAGCCCAAGTCCGGTTCCTCTGCCCGTTGTCTTCGTGGTAAAGAAAGGCTCAAAGATGTGGGTCAAAGTGTCAGCATCCATCCCCTCCCCGGTGTCGCTGAGAGAAAGCATGACGTATTCACCCGGCACGACTTCGATGTAACGGCTGGCGAATTCCTCATCCAGTACCACTTCAGCGGTCTCGATGCTGATCTTTCCACCCTGTGGCATGGCATCGCGAGCATTCACGACCAGATTGATCAGAATTTGTTGGACTTGTGCCGGGTCGGCTCGCACTTTTCCTAGATCGGGATGCAATACAGGGATGACGTCGATGTTAGCGGGAATGAGGCGTCGGAGAAGTTTGTGCGTCTCCCAAACTGAAGCGTTCAAGTCCAGCACGGTTGGCTCGATCAACTGTTTGCGACTGAACGCCAGTAATTGCCGGGTTAACGATGCCGCTTTCTGGCTTGCGCCTTTGATTTCTGCCAAGTGGAGCCGCAATTCTTCACTTTCTATTCCCCCTCGCTCCATCAAGTCGCTGTAACCCATGATGATGCCCAAGTAGTTGTTGAACTCGTGGGCAATTCCACCCGCCAGATGGCCTACGGCTTCCATTTTCTGAGCCTGACGCAATTCATCTTCTATGCGTTTACGCACACTGATGTCTCGGAGGATGACCGTGTAGAGTTTCTCCGATGCGGTCTTTACCTGTGAGATCGTGGCTTCGACTGGAAATTCCTCCCCATCAGCCCTTATTCCCATCAGCGTTCCGGGCGATTCCATGGAGCGGCTGGAGACGCCTGTTTGCCCGAAGCTTCGGATGTGTTCCCTATGAGCCTCACGGAATTTCTGTGGAATGAATCTATCGATAGTTTGCCCAATCGCCTCGGTTGCTGGGCAGCGGAAGATTTGTTCTGCCGCTCGGTTGAAGACGATGATCTTCTGATCGTTATCGACCGTAATGATGGCATCCATCGCAGAACTGATTATGCCGAGCAATCGCTCTTGGCTATCTCGAAACGCCTCGTCACTCCGCTTGTGATCCGAAATATCCACTACCGCGCCTTCGACCCCGCTTGGCTTATCGCCCTTGGGTGCCGAAGTCTTCATTTTGCGGCGCACCTCCAATTGAGCCGACACTAGGCGAGCAAGGATGAGCAGAGCATCTCTATGCACGGCTGGCAGTTCCCGTGGTAAACGATCCATCACACAGAGCGTGCCCAGTGGGTACCCCTCTTTCGTCAAAAGAGGAGCGCCTGCGTAGAACCGAATCCCGGCACGTGTGACCAGCGGACCATTGAAAAATCGATCATCCATTGCAGCATCTGATATCATCAGCAGATCGCGTTGGAGGATCGTCTGCCCGCAGATTGAATCTTCGCGAGGGATTTCCGGATAGTCCCAACCCACTCTTGCCTTGAACCATTGCCGGGTGGCGTCAATGAAGCCTATCAGTCCGATAGGGGTGCCGCAAAGATAAGCTGCTAGTCGTGCCGTCTGGTCAAAGATTTCCTCGGGAGGCGTGTCGAGTACGCCGCAGTCGAAGAGTGCCTTCAAACGCGACACTTCTTCCTCCGACAACTGCGATTGCATCTTTGCCCCCCCATCTTTTGAGGGAAAACCTCTCGCACAGAATCAAGCAGAAATAACTTCTTGCATAGTGATTATCTAAACCCCCGATCTGCCATCGAGGGACCTCCATGGGGCGGACGCCGCTGGCAAATCTGCTCTCAGGAGCCGTCATTCTCTTGGCGCTTACGATGCTCCATGGGCTGCCGACAAAGCGTGCACTGCCGCGCCTCGCATCTTTTCGGCAACCTCGTCGGTCGAGAGGGGTTTGCTGAAGTAGTAGCTCAAAGAAAACCTTCCGCGAATCCCAAAAACCAGACCTGTGGTGGCATACTGTACGTGGCCGGACGACGCCTCTAGCGCCAGTTTGGTGCTGAGACTTCAGGAACGCGGATACAAAGACGTGTGGGCGCTTCAGGGGGGATTCCATGCGTGGCAAAATGCTGGATTACCAGTTGAAGCAAAACCGAAAGCCGCTTAGTTTGTCATCGCAAACCACGACAGTATGAAGATTCCACTGATCTTTTCTTTCTGGTTCATGGTTGCTGCGTATGTCATCCATGTGATTGATGAATCGCTGCTGGGCGGCAGTTTTGTAGAGAAAGTCCAAGAACATTGGTGGCGCGAATACTCTTGGAAAAAGTTCTTCTGGTTTAACACAGGGTATTTCGTCATCATGATCGCCAGCGTGGTCGCCTATGACCTCCGTGGCGGAAGTTGGGTCATTTTCCCGCTGGCGTGGGCAATAGAACGCCTGTGCAATGGCTCCTGGCATCTCTGGTGGACAATCCACTTCCATGAATACTCGCCGGGTCTGGTAAGCAGCATTCTCATCTGGATGGATTCCTATTTCATTGTCCGCTACCGACCAGTCGGGGAAACCGTCGCGCCACAAACTTTATGGGGCGCAGTCTTCATTGGATTGCTCGCGGCGACTTTTCTGGCTTTTTATATTCCGCTAGTAAAAGGCAGGAGAATAAAGACAAAAAGCCCGGCAGCGCGAACTGCCGGGTGGGTTAGTAATGATAAGGACAAGCCTCGATAGGTCGTCCCCTATACAAACAGTTATCATGGACACAACCAGATGTCAGGATCACATCGGTAACCGGCAAGACATCGTTCAATCTCTCCGCAGCATTGTTCTCTCTAATTCGTTCGGTTGCGCGTGACACAAGTGCGGGCGCGGCGCAAATCTCGATTAGCAACAGACGCCAACGCCTCCATAGTTTCAGATGACATAGTCACGGAAGTAACCTCTACCCAGAAAGCTTCGTTGAAGCGGGATAAGGTGTCGCCACACAATCAAGGCAGCTATGCTCAACAAACACGCTTCTTTCCTCCCATCCGAAGTCAACGAAGTCGAGTCCGGTTTCCACGCCAAGCTTCTCGATGGTCTCTTCGACGGGGTCTACTTCGTCAATCAAGATCGCAAGATAACTTACTGGAATCGCGGCGCAGAAAACCTCACAGGATATTCGGCGGAGGAAGCGATTGGACGGCACTGTTTCGACAACCTCTTAGAGCACGTGGATGCAAACGGGTGCGCGTTATGCAAAGACGGATGTCCGCTTTGGCAAACCCTCAAAGACGGTAAGCGCAGAAAGATTGATGTTTTCCTCAGACATAAGCAGGGACATCGCGTACCAATCTGTGTGAAGGTTGCTCCGATCAAGAATCAAGCTGGGGAAATCGTCGGAGCGGTTGAAGTATTTAGTGACGTCACAATGCGGAAGCAAGCCGAGCGGAGAGTCCAAGAGTTGGAACAACTCGCGTTCAAGGACAGCCTGACCAGCCTGCCGAATCGCCGCTACACCGAACTCCGGGTAAAGCAGATACTCGAAGAGTTCCGCGAGTTTAATCGCGTGTACGGGGTTTTGATGGTGGATATTGATCGCTTCAAAATGGTGAATGACGCTTATGGTCATGACATTGGGGACATCGTCTTGCGGGCGGTGTCCGACACCCTAGAAGGCACCCTTAGAAGTGAGGACGACTTGGTTGGGCGTTGGGGAGGCGAGGAGTTTTTGGTGTTGTCTTCGGATATGACCCCGACGTTAGTGGACAAGCTGGCTGAGCGCTGCCGCTTCCTCGTGGAAAAATCGAGCGCTCTAATAGGGAACGAGCGATGCTCTGTCACCGTGTCCATTGGGGCGACGGTGACCCGTCTTGGCGATTCCTTTGCCAGCATCGTCAAGAGAGTGGACACACTGATGTACGCGAGCAAAGCGAATGGCAGAAATCGAACAACTGTGGGGTGAAATATCTGCTTGAGTTCTGCCGTGCCTGTGCCGTCAGCACTTCTTGATCTCCAGCGCAGCCAATAGTTCGTCCCGCGCTTTCTCCAGCGCCCTTCGCTCCGACTCATTCGCACCGATCATGCGGGCGTTAATCAACTGGAGTTGCTCTGAGATCACGAGCATGAAAGCTTCGTCGTTCATTCCTGTTTGGTACCTGAATCTTGACAGCAAATTTGGGAATCAGCCTAGTCATTACGAAAACCGGACAGAATGACCTTAGTCCAGACCCGGAAAGTCGTGGGTGGTAAGGTCGCGACCATGAAGGACGGGCTTTCTTGTCCTCGGTGTTTTCTGGGAATGGGGATTGGCGGACTCACGGCGATCCGCCGGTCATGTGGTCGCAAGGAAAGTCCTCGCTTGTACTCCACTACGAAACCGGGAAATTCGCTTCCGGTTCCGCTGTTGTGTGCCTGCTCATTACGACCAGATGTCATTTGGGGGCATTGGCTTGTGATAGCGACTCGTTTCGTCACAAAGGTAACTAGACTTCGGTCACGGAGACCCTGTGATGCCAATCACATTGGGGTGAATGTTTACGTGCAACGCTGCGAGAGTAGCCCTCCTCTGAATTGGTCTCTGGATGCGGGGTCTATGACCCCGCATCCAGTGAAGGCAGACTGAAATGGAAGAAGCAAGGAGCAAGGCGATGTTGATGAAGGAAGAAAGTAAGCAAAATGAGTCTGGGGAAGAGGTCTACAGCCGATCCAAGGAGATACAGGGGCACATTCAGGCGCTGTCTGGGCGCGATACTCAACTGCTTTCTATCGCGCTTTTGATAATGATCATCGTATCGTCGGGATTGCTCGCGGTCGCGTATCCAGATTTAAAGGTTTCGTCCAAAGCATTTCGGACTGACGCCCGATTCCTCCCCCAGCTTATTTTCGGCTTGATCGTTTTGATCGTGCTCTTCAATGTCTACATCATTACGCAGAAAAAAGAGCTTGGTTCCACCCGACGACGGCTAATCCAAGAGCTTCTGTTCAGCGAGCGCACTCAGATTGTCAGTTTCATTGATCCTGTGACTTTGCTCTATAACCATCGAGCTATGGAACAAATGCTGGCTCACGAAGTGGCGCGGTCGTTGCGGCACAATTCACCACTTTCTTTTGTCGTGCTGAAGATTGCCAACTTTGGAGCCATCCGCAATCGGCTAGGGGCTGAGGAAACCGACTACTTCCTTTACGATGCAGCGAATCTCGTAAAGAACACATTTCGCGGGTCGGATGTGGTATTTCGCTACCGGCAGGACAAATTCTTGGTGGCGATGCCCGATACAGCAGAGCATCAGGTGGATCATGCAATCGACAGGCTTGACGCGGAACTCATACGCTACAACACCGAAAATGAAAAAGCCGAGTTGTCAGTCACCCATGGAGTGGCGCAATACGCATCGGGGTTCCCGATCTCCGATGCCCTGACGAAGGCTGAGCGTAAGGTTTCTCTGGAGGCAGCGCCGATCTTGTGACGAATTGCTCCTATATGCCCTCGTGCTGAGTCTCACATGTGCCTGCGTGCGCATGAGCAAAATGATATTGAGGCTGCGTTGCCGTTGTGCCGGAGATGACAAATGCGGGTGCTGGTCGCAGGCGCAGGAATTATAGGCTCGATCTATGGCTGGGCGCTCTCTGAGGGCGGACATCACGTCGTACATCTCGTGCGTCCGGGAAGGGCTGCTGCCCTGCGCGGCGGCATGCCACTCGATATGTTTGACCGGCGCAAGGGGCACAAACGGAACTTCCGAGGTTTGTACAGACTGAATGCCGTCGAAACGCTCTCACCCTCGGAGGCCTACGAATTGGTCATCGTGCCCGTGAAGCACTATGCGTTGGAGGACACGCTCAAGGAAGTTGTTCCTCAAGTGGGCGCTGCCGAGTTCCTCCTTTTGACACAGAACTGGCGTGGCACAGCAGATATCAATACAATCCTGCCGCGCACACGCTTTGTATACGGAGATGCCAAGGCAGGCGGAAGATTTTCTGAAGGCACTCTAGTAGCGGCTCTAAGAGCAATAGACGTTGGCTCGCCCGAAGGTGAACCTTCGCCACTCGCAAAGAAATGTCGGTACTTGTTTTCCTCGACGGAGCTTGAAATTCGGCTTCATTCGGACATGCTGCACTACTTGTGGATTCAATACGCGATTACTGGGGGTCTTTGGGCAGCGCTTATTCTTGCCGGAAGTCTCGACGCAATCTTCCGCGACCGCCAGACGAGCCTTAATGCGCTGCAAGCCGTGCGCGAATGCCTTCAGGTCGTAAAGCAACGAGGAGTTGACATCTCGCGTTACCCCGAGGTAGCACCCTTTCTCACGAACTCCGCAGTTCGCCAACGAATCAACTTCTGGATGATGCGCTGGCTGTTTCGGCACGATGAATACACCAAGCGATGTTCCGCCCACGCCTTTGGTGATCCCGTTGAAGTGGAGGCGTTCTATGACGACCTCGTTACCACGGGGCACAATCTCGGAGTTTCAATGCCCATGATGGAAAGCTACTATGAGGCAATCAGGCGGTTTGCGATGACCAGTGTAGCGATCTAATTCCCAGCTGGGGTTTCTCCGGCGCAGAGCGAAAAGTGCTGCACAATCTTCCAATCCCCGCGAATCTTTTCCATCACAATCAGGTATTGCCCCAGATGAATGCCAAGGCTCCAGTCCGCACCGGTCGGAACAAGCAAGATGCATGCTTCGCGATTGCCGACGCGGAAACTAAGTCCCGATTTTCCGTTTCGCAGCGGGGCTGCGCTTTGACGTTGGCGGAGTATCAGGGGGCGATGATTGAAACTGTTCGAGCGGGAGCACGGCGGTGATTACCAGCAGTTGCAAGACATCTGCAAGCGACTCTCTCTGCTCAGTGTTGCTCATCTGCCCCGCAGCGTGAGCTAGATCGTGAACGGTAAGAAAACACGGGCGAGCAAGCGGATTCCGTGGCTGCGTTGATCTTAGAGCAGGTGCTCTCGTATCCCAATCGCCGTCGTAACGCCATTGATAACCGCCCATGTCCTTTATTCGTACCTCCCCGAATTCGCGCCCTATGAGAAACCGTGTTTTCCTCCCAAAACATTGGTAACCATTGAAGAAACTTCCTACATCCGCAGTTTCAGATTTCGGATTCCGAAGTCGTAGCTTCGCTCAACTGTAGGTTCACTTCGGTGACGTTACAAGGATGACCGAAGAAATTGACCGGGGGGCACATGTTTAAATGTCAGCCTTGCGCTATTGTCGGAATCAGGAGGGAACATGATTCAAATTGCGGCAGTTTTGATGCTGTTGTTTTCGGGGTTGACGTTTTCAGGTGCCACCGCGCAGGGGAAAAAACAGACACACTTTCCACCCCCATCGCCCACACAGCCAGTGAAGGCGCGAACGTAAAGAGTCCCTCGGTCGGGCTGAATGGGTTTGTTTAACGTGTATGACAGGAGACGACTATGGCGGCACTGAGACTATCTTCACTTGCACTGTTACTGTTCTTAACATGCAGTTTTGTTGCAGTAGCGCAACCAACAATCACTAAGTACACAACATCGGATTTCAGCCGCACCTGCACCTTTACGGTCGGCAAGAGCACAAAGCCATGTCCGATGGGACCCGGGACGAAGCTCATTATTGAAGGGTCTGGTTTTTGGACTGGCAGCATTGGCGTAGTCACCACATGCGACTGTCCGATTCTGATCGCTTCTGCGAGGGATTTCACAAATACCAAGATTACGGGTTACGTCAACAGTGTGGGCATACAGCCTACCAACTCCATGGGAATAACGGTGGAGACCTCAGTGGGGGAGTGGAGTAATGCGGTACCCTACACTCCATTGGCTGCCCAGATTACAAAATTGGTCGTCGGCGATTGCACGTACATTCCCAACCAGTCGCCACAGCAGTGCTTCATTGCGCCCGGAATGCAATTCACGGTCTATGGGAATTATTTCGGCGGCGGAGGGGAGACGCCTGAACTCGCTATGTGCGATTGTATCCAGCCGTCCGTTATCGGTATGACCCCAGACTGGTACGGTAAACCTTCCGCCAATAACAACTCCATTACCGCGACGGCAAATGACGTCGTTTGTGGTAGCACCATCATATGGTTTGCGGAAGGTGTCAACTCCGGGTTGCCAAGTAACGCCGTAGCATACGCATGTCAGTAAAAAGCGGTGGCGTTGGTTCTTCGCAATCTATCTGGCTATGAGAACAGCGGATTCTGGACCTGCGCAAGTTCCACAGGACGACAACACTCCTCGTCATCATTCATCACGCTGTTGACCCTGCTGCTCACGGGATAGGATCGCATCGACTTGGCATCGTATGGCTTCAATAATTCCGAGATTGCCGCTACATTCTGCATCCCCGGATCGAGCCAGAGGTCGTAATTATCTGGATCGAGAATGACTGGCATGCGGTCGTGAATGGCTGACGTCACATCATTCGGAGTCGTTGATCAGCCTCAAGCTCTTGTTCCCGTGTAAACGATCCTCTTCTACGTCGAAAACGGCGACGGGATCGCCATTAGAATAGGCAAAGAGACAGCGGAACAGCACTTTGGTTTGCTTTGGGTCGGGCATCTCTAGGACTCCCGGTTTCAACGCCGCGAAGAAATTAGCCGACGCTTCGGGGACCGGTTCGTAGCGATCCTATTGCTGATGCGATTTCCCTTTGTTTAGTGCCCCACAACTTTGACACAGTATATCCCAATTCCATAGCTGCAAATCAGGGCGCTGATCCGTGGGCAGAAACGCCTTCCGATTCGCAAAGCCGAAATCCCATCCAGTTCTGCACCACATGAATTTGTCAGCGTTTAGCCATACGAAGTAGTGCCTCACACGGCGCTGTGATCTTTGCCACATACAAGCGTGTGGCGTCTGGCTAGTTTGCCCAGATGGACACGGTGAAGAAACCCCGTCTAATCAATGGGAGCAGCGGGCTTTGACGTCGGGGGATGACATTGGAACCGCCGAAGAGCATCACCGCAAACTAGAAAGCCTGTTCCGTGAACATTGCCGTGAGGTTCACATGCAGGAAGATGCCGGTTAAGCGGCTGCCCGATAGCCAAATAGGCTACCAGCTTTTGTAGTGTGTACAGCGGACATATTATCGTGGTTTGCGCTGGCTTCCAGCGACTTGATATTGGGCGCACCTGTCAGTGCTTTCTGCGCCACGGACAAAAAGGCGGAACCGAAACTGAGCCACCGAAAGGCAGTCCCCGTTTCCCACGACCGATGTGCTTCCCACAGGTCAAACCCCACTAATATCGAAGAAGTTCGCCAATTCCTTTAAAGGGCACGAGTTGTCATCGAGCGGATATATTTTGCCTCAGAGCTTTGCTTCGATTCCCCACGCCTTCAGCAAATCTTGAGGAACATACTTGCTGTCTTTATGCTTTCTTGCCCATTCCTGCAACGGAATCGAACTCTGATATTCCTTTTCTGAAAGATTTAGTCGTCGCGCCATCTCCTCAAATGAGGTCGCGGTAACGGGGATGTCTTGCCAAGCTTTGCCCAAATTAGAATTACCTTTGTTTCCCACCCTTTGCACCTCAGAGATATCTTAAGCTGAGGGTTGGTCGCATCGATCTGCGCACGCAAGGAAGCCTCCTGGATGGCAGCAGCGGCGACATTGGAACTCAAGGTGATATTGGTCGCGGCCACGACAAAACGCGCTTGGTCTTGCTGCGCTTTCAAGGACTCTACCGTCCGGCGGTTCAGGCCAAAGACATCCGGAACGAATGAGACGCTGACTTCCGAGGTAAACAGGCTGTATTCAAAAACGCTGGCGTTGGGCACGGGCGAAATTTCGTCCAACGTCTTCGCTCGCGTGCCGGAGAAGCTTCCGGAAACTTGGGGGTAATAAGCGCCCTTTTGGCCAGAGTGTTTTCTCTTGCAACCAACAGCGCCGCTTACGCCGACTTAAGATCGGGATTGTTCTTGAGCGACCGCTCAATTAAGTCGTTGAGCGGCTTCGAATGAGCATTGTTCTTGCCTAAGGGCGGTTCGATGGGTTCCGATGTGCCATACCGGCGACCTCCTACGCGCTAGTATGGTGGTTCAGTTGTAGGCTAATGGTCTCGGCGCCCGTTTCTGGATAACTTCGCTGGTCGACACAGCCGAACTGATTCCAAGAAACTCGACCTTCGTCCACCAAGCGAGAATCGCGATTACGACAGCAGCCCGTGCTCGCGCAGTTTCCGGTACAGATTCCGCTCGCTAATTCCGAGCATCTTGGCCGCGTTTCCACGGTGGCCCTTGCTGGCCTCGATCGCCAATCGGATGTGCGTGAGCTCGGCTTCTTCGAGCGTCGGCAACAGGGCGTCCTGCGCTATTGGACCGGCCGGCTGAACAAGTTTCGAATCCCGCAAAGGGGCGGGGAGGTGCTCCGGCAGAACGAAGGGGCCCTCACAGAACACCAGAGCCGCTTCGACCACATGCAGGAGCTCGCGCACGTTGCCGGGCCAGTTGTGCCGACGCAGGAGTTGCAAGGCCGCTTCGCCGATCTGTTTACTGGAACCGAAGCGCTCGTTGAGTACGGTCACGAAGTGTTGCGCCAGCAGGTCGACGTCCGCCCCTCGAGCGCGCAGGGGCGGCACCTCCACCGTGATCGTGCTCAGGCGGTAAAACAAGTCCTCGCGGAAAAGGCCCTGCCGCACCATGGAGGGTACATCGCGGTTGGTTGCAGTCAGGATCCTAACATCCACGCGAATTTCCCGGGTGCTGCCCACGTGGCGAAAGGTGGAGGTGTCAAGCACGCGCAACAGCTTGGTCTGCGTCGCGGGGCTGACCTCCCCGATTTCGTCGAGGAAAATCGTTCCACCATTGGCGACTTCGAACAATCCGGGCTTGGCGCGGTCCGCTCCGGTGAACGCGCCGCGTTCGTGGCCGAATAATTCGCTCTGGAGCAGGCTTTCCTGCAGCGCCGCACACTCGACCACCACGAACGGCCGCGACCGGCGGGAACTGCGCGCGTGGATCAGCTTGGCCACTCTTTCCTTTCCCGCGCCCGTCTCGCCGGTGATGAGCACGGTCGAATCGCTGGGGGCCACCCGTTCGATCAGATTGATGAGGCGGCGGAATTCGGGGCTATCGCCGATGAAAGAACTGCCGAGATCCGGGGGTGTCAGCACGCGATCGAGAAGATTCGCTCGCTGGCGCAGCGACCGTCGTTCGAGCGCCCTTTGAATCCGAAGCTGGAGTTCGTCCAACGGGCAGGGCTTCACCACGTAATCGCAGGCGCCGATGCGGATCGATTCGATTGCGGTATCGATGGAACCGTGTCCGGTCAACATGATGACCTCGACTGCCGGAGTGGCGGCTTGGATGGCCCTCAGCGTCTCAAGGCCGCCCATGCCGGGCAAGCGCAAGTCGAGCAAGACGACTTCAGGCTCCGCCGCTGCGACTCGCTGGACTGCCTCCTCACCCGTGCCCACCGCGTCAACTTCGTAGCCGAGACGACTCAGTTCGCCCGCCATCACCTGGCGGAATGCCGTGTCGTCATCGACTAGAAGGATGGAGGGGGACTTCATAGCCCGTCCTTCGATTGTGGGCCGGGATCGATTGCCGGGATCACGACTTCGAATATAGACCCTTTCCCAAGCGCGCTCTCAACCACGATGTCGCCTCCCCAACTCCGGACAGCATTCAGCGAGAGGAACAAACCGAGGCCAGTGCCGCCTTGGCGGAGGCTGAAAAAGGGCTCAAAGATTTTTTGACGGTTTTCCGGAGCAATCCCGCATCCTTCATCAATGACGCGAATGTGCACAGCATCGCCGCGTTCGGTAGCAACGACAACCTTGCCGCCTAGCATCGATGCCTGAATCGCATTGAGCAGGAGATTGACGAGCAGGTTCTGCAACTCAGCTTCGTCGGCCCGGACGTGCAAGGTCGTTGCTGTTGGCCGCACCACGACCTCCACGGAGTGGGCGCGGGCCGTCGGATCGACGAGCTTCTTGGCGGAGGCGATGGCCGCATCCAGATCCACGATATCCCCTGCGTGTCGCTGTCCGCGCGACAGGCGCAGGAAGTGCTGCGTGATGCCCCGGCAGCGCAGAATCTGCTCGCGCGCGATCGTCGCATTCTCACGGATTCTGGCCTGATCCTTTTGCTCGTCATGGGCGGGTGGAGTTTCGCGCAGAATCCCCTCCACGCACATCAACGTGGTTGCCAGGGGAGTGTTCATCTCGTGTGAGAACCCGGAGGCGAGCACTCCGACCGACGCCAGACGGTACGACTCGGCCAGTTTGGCTTCGGCCGCGCGCCGCTCGGAGATGTCGCGCCAAACCTCCACTACCTGAACCAACCGCCCCGACGCATCCAGAATCGGGGAAGCGTGAATCTCCTCCCAAACCACGGTTTCATTGCCGCTCTTGCGCTCGCAGATCCGCACCTGGCGCCCACCGGATCGCAGGCAGGCGAGGGTAGGACAGTCGGTCAGGTTGTTGCACGGCCCGGGTCCGAGTTCGTAGCAACAACAGCCCAGAACCTGTTCGCGGGAGACGGCGGCTCGCTGCAGAAAGGCGTCGTTGGCCGCCACGACCTTTCGTTCCGCGTCGAGGACAACGATCCCGTCATCAATACTGTTAATTACTGTTTCCAGCCGCTCCCGCTCGGTGCGGACTTCGTCAACCAGGCCGGACACCGAATCGGCCATGGCGTTGAACTCATTGGCCATCCACGCCAGTGTGTCCGAGCCTTCTGCGGGCACGCGTCGTTCCAGATCGCCCTGGGAAATGAGTCGTGCGGTGGTTTCAAAACGCCGCAAGCGGCGCAGGACCGACACGCGGATCACCAGCGCGACGGCTCCCACAATGACAAACGTCAGGGCGCCAGTTCCGGCTACCATCCAGCGCAGGTCGCGCGTCATCGCGGCTCGAACCTCTCCGGCGTTGTAGTCCAGAATCAGAATGCCGTTGATTTTCTGGCGGGGATCGTGGCACCGGTGGCATTCGTCGTGGTTACGAATGGGCACCACGGTCCTCAGAATCGTTCCGCCCCGGGTCTCGATGACACGGCTTGATCCACGGCGCTCCGGCGGATCGCGATGGCAGGCCTGGCAGGTGGGAGAGTCGATCCGGAAATCATTCCCCACGGTTCCCGGCTTGCTTGAGTAGCGTTCCGTGCCACTGCGATCCAGCAGTACGAGTTGCTCGACGCGAGCCTGTTTGCCGAAGCTCTCGATCATTTGCGCAATTAGGGTGCGATCATTCCCCATCATCTGATGCTCGAGCGCGATTCGGATCAATTCGCCGTCGGCAAGCGCGCTGGTGTGTGCAGTTTCGACAAGGCTCTGGAAATGACGAACCGAAAAGATGTAGGCGGCGACGGTGCAAGCCACGACCACCGCTGCGGTGACACCGAGCGCGAGTCCGACCGTCATGCTGGCAAAACGCGGCTTCATCATGCGGGCACAGAGATGGCGGGATCATGGCACACGTGCGGGCAGCCGTCAACGACTGACAAAGAGTCAGGCCGGACCTGACATTGTGGCAGGCCCGTTATTTCGCACGTCCCCACCTCGTCTGAAGTGAAACGAGTTAGACGTCGGCCAGTCCTGGCATCCCGCGTGCAATAAGAAAGAAATGAGCTAAGTGGCCCTGAAGGAGGGTTGCCATGGAAATGTTCTTGATGGTCTTGTGCATGAGCATGTTTGGACTGGCAGTGGCGGTGGCTGCTTTTGGAGCGGCAACGCGTTCAAAGTCATCCGATTCTGCCGTGCAGCCCCAGCTTCCGATGGTCAAAGCGGCTGCCCAACCGCGCTTTTTCTCGGATCGTGCTGCCGCATTGCCATCTGTGCCACCAGTTCTCCCTACCTCGCGGGTGCCGATTGAAGTTTTGTTGCTACAACTTGAAAACCATGTTCGCATGGAGCAGGCCGCTGCGGAATCGTTCATAGCATTTCCCTCGCAAGACCGGTTGCACACTAAGACAACTTCGCCGTTAGTGAATTGAGAGAGTGGCTCATGGCGCATGAACTGCTGAACGGACTCACATCCGCCGAGGTCGACCAGATCTTGGCGCTGGGCACCAGGCTGATCGTGCCCAGCGGAACCTCGCTGTTCCGTCTGGGAGACCCAGCCGATCGCCTCTTCCTAACCGAACGCGGCCGAATCAGGCTTACCCTGCCAATGCAGGTCCGGGGCCGGGAAGAGGATATCTTCGTGGAGGAAAGTTCTCCCGGGCAGACCGTGGGCTGGTCGGCCCTGATTCCGCCCTACCGGTTCACCCTTTCCGCCATCGCGTCGCTGCATGAAGCGGAGGTGGTCGCCTTGCCGCGGGAGACGTTGCTCGACTATCTTGCTGCGAATCCGGCAGCTGGGTACAAAATCGCCCTGAATCTGTCGGTAGTCATTGGGCATCGCCTGCAACTATTTCAGACCATGTGGCTGCGCGAGATGCAGCGTACGTTGGAAGCGCGTTCCGCTTAATTCGGAGAATCGCCCCGTGAGATTGGACATCGGTTATCGTGAGTGGTTCCTGCGACGGGGGCGCACCGAATGACCGTCGACCAAGTTTCCCAACCCGAGCCCTCGCGCCGCCGCGCGATTGAAATCCTTCTCGGCAGTGGCCTGCTCGCCTCTTTTGCTTCTTTCCTCTATCCCGTTCTTCGCTATCTTGTTCCTCCGGCGGTGGTCGATCTCGGCGGGGACGAGATTGTTGCCGCCAAGCTCGCGGACCTGAAGCCGAATTCCGGCAAGATTTTCCGTTTCGGCAGCCGTCCCGGCTTGTTGATCATGAACAGCGACGGCACGTATCGCGCGCTCTCCGCCACTTGCACCCACCTCGGGTGTACGGTGCAGTACCGCAGCGATCTACGCGAAATCTGGTGTGCCTGCCACAACGGAATCTACGACCTCAATGGCCGCAACGTTTCCGGTCCGCCGCCCCGGCCGCTCGATGTGTTTGATGTTCACGTGCGCGGCGATGAGATTGTCGTCAGCCGAAAGCGGGAGGCGTGATCTTGTTCGCCGCGACCCGTCACTGGCTTGATGAACGACTCGATTGGGACGACCTCATGGGTCCGCTCCGCCACAAGACCGTCCCCAGTCACGGCCTTTCCTACTGGTATTTCCTCGGAGGCATCACCCTTTTTCTCTTCGTGATCCAGGTGCTGACCGGGATCTTGTTGCTCCTGTATTACCGTCCGGGAGCGAATGAAGCCTTCGAGAGCGTGCAGTACATCATGACGCGTGTGCGGTTTGGCTGGCTCATTCGTTCCATCCATTCCTGGTCCGCCAATCTCATGATTTTTGCTGCCTTTGCGCACATGTTCAGCGTGCTGTTCCTCAAGGCCTACCGCAAGCCGAGGGAACTGACGTGGGTCACCGGTGTGCTTCTTCTATTTCTTGTGATGGGATTTGGGTTCAGCGGGTATCTGCTGCCCTGGAACACGCTGGCCTTCTTCGCCACCAAGGTCGGAACCGAAATTACGGGACAGGTTCCGATCGTCGGAAAACCCATGATGATTTTTCTCCGCGGCGGTGAAGATGTGACCGGAGCCACGCTGACCCGGTTCTTTGGATTCCATGTCGCCGTTCTGCCCGGAATTGCAACCGTGCTGATCCTGCTGCACCTGTTGCTGGTGCAACGCCTTGGCATGAGCATTCCTCCGAAACTGGAAGTGCAATGGACCGCGAATCCGTCGGAAAAACGGGAAATGAAATTCTTCCCCAACTTCGCGCTGCGGGAAATGATGGCATGGTACGTGGCCTTGGGAGTGTTGGGCGCGTTGGCAGCAATCTTTCCGTGGAACCTCGGTGTCAAGGCAGATCCTTTTGTGTCTGCCCCAGCGGGAATCAAGCCCGAGTGGTACTTCCTCTTCATGTTTCAGACGCTCAAGCTCATTCCGTCCAAAGTGTGGTTCATCGACGGGGAGGTTTTGGGCGTGCTTGCTTTCGGTCTAGTCGGTTTGTTGTGGCTGCTGCTGCCCTTTTTTGAGAGTGACGAACCCTCACGCACGAAAAAGTGGATCACTGGGTTTGCGGTCTTTGCTCTTGCGTACGTGGCGGGAATGAGTGTTTATGGCCATCTTGCGAAATAAGTTCGGATTGTTCCGCGCGGCCTGCTATGCCGGACTGGCCGGTTTCGCAGTGCTCGCAGCGTGCCTGGGTTTCGGGCAAACTACGAACTCCTGTCTGGACTGTCATTCCGCCTTGCCCGATCCCTTGGGAGTGACCCAGGAGAAATTCAGCCAGGACATCCACGCACAAAAGGGTTTGACTTGCGCCAGTTGCCACGGCGGCGATGCAACCAGCGACGATCCCGACAAAGCCATGAGTAAGAAGGCGGGCTGGAGAGGCAAAATCGATCGCAAGCAGATCCCCGAGTTGTGCGGAAGTTGCCATTCTGATCCCGCTTATATTCGGCAGTTCAACCCCAGTTTGCGCACCGACCAGTTGGGCCAGTACCGCACCAGCGTGCACGGTAAGCGCTTCGCAGCTGGAGACACGAAGGTTGCTGTATGCACGGATTGTCATAGCGTCCACGATCTAAGAGCGCCCAGTGATACGCGTTCCACCGTGAATCCGGTCAACGTGGCGAACACCTGCGCTCGCTGCCACGCGGACGGGAATTACATGAAGGGATATTCCATCCCCACCGATCAGTTCGCCAAGTACAGCGCGAGCGTGCACCACCAGGCGCTGGCGGTGCGAGGCGATCTGAGCGCGCCCACCTGCACAACGTGCCATGGAAACCATGGCGCCGCGCCGCCCGGAGTCGACCGAGTCCAGAATGTGTGCTCGAACTGTCACGCTTTCCAGGCCCAGATGTACGAAAAAAGCAGTCACAAGAAGGCCTTTGACGCGGCTCCTCTTCCAGGATGCGTGGTGTGTCATAGCAATCACGAGATCAGGCATCCCACAGACGCGTATCTTGGCACTGGTCCTCAAGGCGTCTGCATGCGGTGTCATACACCGGGCGACAAATGTGATCAGGCAAGGGCCGGATTACTGTACAGCTTGACTCAATTGGACGAGGCCATACAAGGCGCAGACCAGACTCTTCGTGTCGCCGAGGCTTCTGGCATGGAGGTGAGCGAGGCTCGGCTGGCACAGGATCAGGCGCGGGATTCGCTGACCAAGGCTCGCGTCACGATCCATAGTTTCCGGATGGACTTGGTAAACCAGGATATTCAAGCTGGCCTGAAGATCGCCGCCACGAACCTGCAAGCTGGCAAGCAAGCCATGGTTGAGCACAACTATCGCCGCGCGGGGCTGGGAATATCCCTCCTCGCAATCGGCGTGGTGTTGCTCGGGCTTCGGTTGTACATCAAGAAGATAGAGAGTTAGGCCGCTTGGACGCTTAGCTCGGCTTCGGTGACTCTCGTATTCCATTCGCCGTGCGTCTGTTCGCACTTTCCCATAAGGGAGTTTCACCCGCTGAAGCCCAGCGTCTTTTCACGGGGAAGTGTTACACCAATCGATGCCTCAGTGCTACAGTACTGAACGCATAACCCGAACTGTCGAATGCTTCACTGGAGCGTGGCTTGACGATACGACGCTCGCGTTTCTTGCTTGTCTGTCTCTTGCTAATTAACGCAGTTGTGGCAGCGCAGGATACTTGGCAGGGCGAGGGGGATAAGTTGGCGCGACTGCTGCAATGGCACCATGGGGATACCGTGGCTGAGATCGGCGCTGGCACGGGAGAATTAACCTCGATAGCCGCCGTGAAAGTCGGCACATCAGGAAAGGTTTATACGACGGAGCTTGACTCCCAAAACCTTGCGGCTCTGCAACAACTATCGATCAAGCAGCCCAATATCACTGCCATCAAGGCTTCGGAATCCGAGACCAACCTGTCCTTCGCCAGAAGTAGATCGTCACGATGAGCGGCTAGATTCGGCTTGAAACGAAATTGGCAGCTCAGTTTGGATTAGAGGTCCATCACAATGATCAACCAGTATGGAGTGATCCTAGTGGTACTCGAACCATTGGAAGAACACCGCCGCTAGTGGCTTGTCGCGAAGTAACCATTACCGATTGTTATGCTTCTAAGTTGGTATGGCGACAGGCAGCGATATCACCCTCACCACCGACCAATGTTCTGAACTCAACAGCATTGCTCAATCGCGTTCCTTGCCTGCGGGCTACGTCTTTCGCGCCAAGCTCATCCTGAGGCTGGCTCAAGGCGCGTCGTTCAGCGCGATCAAGCGGCAGTTGCAAACGACAGCGCCTACCATCGTTCGCTGGAAGCAGCGCTTCCTTCAGTCCGGGCTCGACGGGCTCGATACCTATCACCCCGGCCAGCCGGCCACGGTGCTGACGCCCGCTTTGCGCGCCCGGATTCTGTCCGCCACCCGCAAGAAACCCCGCGACGGTTCCACCCATTGGAGTTGCCGCAAATTGGCGGCAGCGCTGGGAATCAGCAAGGATGCAGTGTATCGGGTCTGGAAAGAAGCCGGCCTGAAGCCCCATCGCCTGGAGCGTTATATGGCCAGTGATGATCCCGACTTCGAAGGCAAAGCCGCCGACATTATCGGCTTGTATTTGCGGCCTCCGCAGCATGCCGCCGTCTTGTGCGTCGATGAAAAGACCGCGATTCAGGCTCTGGATCGGCTCGATCCCGTTCTGCCGCTTTCGCCCGGACGTGCCGAGCGGCACGGCTTCGAGTACTACCGCCATGGAACCCTTTCGCTCTATGCCGCGCTGGACACCAAGACCGGCCGGGTGCACGGGAAAACCGCAGCCCGCCACACGAGCCGTGACTTCGTGGCTTTCTTGGAAGAAGTGGTCTCCTTGTGCCCGCCGCGACAACAGATTCATATCATCCTCGACAACCTCTCCGCTCATAAAACACAACTGGTTCGAGACTTCCTCCAACGACATCCCCGCGTGCAGTTTCACTTTACCCCTACGTATTCCTCCTGGCTCAACCAAGTTGAGATCTGGTTCGCCAAGATCGAGCGCAAGGTCATCGCTCGCGGCATTTTCACTTCCGTCCCCGACCTGGCTCGTAAACTCCGTCGCTACATCAACGCCTATTCCACCCACGCTCGACCCATCCAGTGGAAATACTCTGATCCTTCTCGTCGCCTACGTGCTAACGAATTCACTGCGACAGGCCACTAGTCCTTTGGGCTGACCACGATAGCCAAACGATTCAGCGCGTCTGAGTGTCCTCCCCGCCCTTACGCGGCGCGACGTTCATAACGATGATGCAGCCCGCCGACTTCCGGAAAGGCGATAATCTCACCTCTTGGCATGACCGCTCTCCCCGCCGGAGCATCTTTGGCTAAACCCAGGTGTGTTCGGGAGCGATGATAGTAGGCAAAGTAGCTCTTCAGCAGACGATGAAGATGCCGCCGATTCAGAATCACCATATGATCCAGGCATTCGTGGCGAATCGACCCGATTAGCCTTTCCGCGAAAGCGTTCTGCCAAGGACTTCGGGCGGCGGTGACAACTTCTTTCATAGCCAAAGAGTCGATGCGGCGACGAAACGTATCGCCGTAGATTGCATCACGATCCCGAAGCACGTATCGCTTCGCATCACGTTCCGAGAACGCCTCGGCCATCTGCTGTGCCGTCCATTCCGATGTCGGATGTTCAGTGACGCCAAAATGAAGAACCCGTCGGCGCTGATGCTCGATCACCAGGAACACGAATAATACCCGCAAGCGGATGGTGGGCACGGTAAAGAAATCGACGGCGACGATCTCCCCGATGTGGTTCTTCAGGAATGTCCTCCAAGTCTGGGAGGGAGGTCGTTTGACGGTTCGCAGCACCCGCGACACAGTTCGTTCCGACACCGTGATTCCGAGTTTGAGTAACTCACCGTGGATGCGCGATGCGCGCCACAACGGGTTCCCCTCTGCCAAGGTTCGAATTAGCCTCCGAATCTGTAGACTGATTGGTGGTCGTCCGACTCCCCCGGTTCTCTTCGACAGTCGGCTCCAATATCGACGGAACCGTTCGCGATGCCAGCGCACCACCGTGTCGGGATGGACGACGACCAAGGCCCGCCGCCAGTCCTTCCACAGCACGGACAACGTCATCCAGAACCAGCGGTCGCCACCTGCCAAATGCGGGCGCTTGTGTTTTCGTTTGTAGATGGAGAGTTGCTGGCGGAGGGCGAGATTCTCCAAGACGACGCCGCGATGGTCTTTTCCAAACAGCCAGACCATGCGAAAGAAACCTAAAAAGAAGCCGAGCATGGGGCTCGATTCTCCTCGCTAGGTCGTTGAAAAGTCAATGCCCTCGGCACGATCTAGTTTTGGCGAAGGACAACCTCCTCGCAACACCCGGCAGTAATAGCCACAAAAGTCCACAGCCTTCGTTCTCGCGGCGTGTGCGGCGCGAGCCATTCAATTTCCATGAATCGGCGACGAGCCTTTTCCCCGAGTTCGGGACGATTGAGAAGAGTTCGACGCTGAAGGAGCAGCAGCACAATTAAAGCTCCCGCCAGTGCGAGGCTTATTCCGAATGCCCACTTTTCGATCGGCTTTCACACAAGCCCGTAAAAGCAGGAAGCAAATCGCGGATGCGGTCGTAGCTTCTTTCAAACATAAGCAGCGCTACGCTTAGGTTGACCACGCCCAAAAGCTTCGTATTTTCCGCCTTTCTGATGTTTTGACCAAAATCCGTGGCCCGGTTTTCCTTATCATGCTTGGAATAAAGCAGGCCGGTCGATGCCCGCGATATCGCCGCTCCCGGCATCGGAAGCAAAGAGGCAAATCGTCTCTCCGGTCGGAACGACCAGAAGCCGCGATGCCGCGAAAAAACCGCCGCCGATGCCCAATCCTTCCGTGGAAACGTCCGCGCTCCGCACCGGCCGTCCCTCTGATCCGATTGTGTAGATCGTTACGCTATTGGTGAATGCAGGGGAGTCGTTGTTCGAGAATACGAAACTGTCCGTTCCGGAAGATTGCTGGCCGAGGGCCGCAGGGCCGGCCATGATGAACAAGAACGCGGCAAGCACTGGAATCCACTTACGCATACTAACCTCATTCGCCGCTCGTCTGGGCTGTACTGCCGGCGAAAGCGCTAATTATTGCTTGAGAAGTTGCCGCCATGCTCGGGGGAAGGGAATCAATTCCAGGCGACAGCGCTCCTCCATACCGCGCTGTCGCCGGAACGTCAAAGCAGGACCTGCATTAGTTGGTGCCGCCCGGAGGACAGGCCTTCGATGGGCCCTTGAAGGTGCCGTTCCCGGAAAACTTTCCACCCGTGCCGTAAGAGGCATCGCCGTCTGCGGTGTAATACCAACTGAAGAAACCGAGTTCCTGCAGATGGTACGCGTAGCCGTCCAGGGTGATCGCGGGCATCAGCGTGCCGCTGAGAGGATCGCCGACCTCGAAATTGTCCTGGCAGCCGCTTACCTGGCCGATATTCCCCCAGGCTGGCGTTGGATTGTTCCCGAGAGGATCATTCATCCATTCGTTGATTTCGTGGCTCGAGACGGAAACGTCATGTGTGCCGGAGCCGAAATCTCCACTCGTATCGTAATCCATGATTCCCCAGGTCTGAGCGGGGCTGCCCTGCGCGGTATGGAAGCCGAGAATGCAGCAGTTGCTGGCCGTTGGCGGCTCAGCGCCCGACTGCACCAGATTCTTGACCAGGAAGATCACGAATTCATTAGGGCTGACGGTGCCCGCGCTTTGCAGCGCAGTAACCTCATCGCTCAGGAAACTGGCGAACGCGTTATTGGACACGATGCCTAGCTCGCTGCATCCTGAGGAATAGGTAATGGCCACGGATGGGGTGGTTGTGACGGTGATCTCCTTGACATATTTCATCGGAGCCATGTAATTGTGAAAGGTCTTGTTGATAATGCTCCAGAACTCGGCGCGTAGGAAGCCGTCCGAATACTGGGTCGTACCCACACTAACGCCGTTGAACTTGAGCGGCGAATGGACAATGAGCGGCGACTTCTTGAAACGGGTCAGAGCCGAAGCGCCTCCGTCGCACGAGTTGACCGCGTCGGGATCGAAAACGGACGAGCCGATTTCCAATTTGAGAGGAACCACCACAGTCGGAATCTTGGTGGTTCCGCCGGTTGAAGGATTTCCTCCCGCCAAGACTCCGGCATAGGTATTACCGTCTTTGGTTGCGGTTATGCTGTAGGAGACCATCGGAATCGTAGTGCCCTGCAGAGACTGCGCCACCGCATCGGCTGCAGTTCCTCCCGTCCATGGCGCCGATGCGTAATAGCCATGAAGTTCCCCCGCTGCTTCCTGGGCCGAAAGATATTGCGCGCCAATTGTCGCGACTGCGGCGAGAGCCAACAGGGCGAAACCAATGGAATATTTACCGATCGGACGTTTCATATCCGTTTTTCTCCTTTTATTTGTTTCCTGGTTGGAATCCCCTTTTTGGCCCAGAAACAACTGTTTGAAACCTTCTCTCTCTTGTTTCAAGAACAGGTATAGCCGCAAAAGCACCCCACAAAGGTGGAGGCGATTATGTTACGGAGAATAAGCGCTGTCAATCGCAAAATAGTTGCAGCCGTGCCACTGACTGGGCAGGATTATGTACCGAAGCCTGCGGAATCATGGGGTTGGCGGAGGATCAGGAGGAAGTCAGTGAATCATCGCGATCACGCTCATCGAGGATCAACGCAGATCGCCCTCCTTCACATTGACGCCAACAGAGGCTGGGGAGAAAATGGCAGCAGTTTGTAGGGGTCGAAAAGGAGATTTCAGATGAAAAGGGTAGCGATTGTGGTCACGTTGGCTTTCATGGGATGTAGTCTCGGCTGGGCTGGTGAAAGTCTACGCGATGGTCCTGCCCCGGCTCCTACGGGAGTACAGGTTCCTGTAATCGTGGCGCAGGGTTCGCTTGTAAATCAGACAGCGAGCATTCCTATGACGACGATATTGACTCCTGCAACGAGCGGACTTTTCAGAATTTCTGTCTATGGAATTCCGACCGCCACAGACGGAAGTTATAGTACAACGTTCCCTATGGATCTTTACTATTCGGACGACTCAGGCCCGTACGATAAAATATTTACTTTTCTGGCCGTGCACACCGGTTGTAACCTGTCACCCGCTGCCGGTAACACTTCCATTAATTGCAATTACACGTCGGTCTTCCGCGCAGTAGCAGGGGTTCCAATTCAATACGATGTGCAGGTGAGCGGCCAAGTGACGTACGATCTCTTTTTCACTGTTGAGCGCTTGCAATGAATTTGTGATCATCAAAGTGAAGTTTAGGGTTTAATGGCTCGACGGATAAGCTCCCGCCGCCGCACTTATCTGCGCACGCCTTTACGAACTCTGGGAGCTTCTTTCTTATGGAAGCGATCAGGTCGGACTCTAGCTGCATGCGTTCGTCATCGCGTTCGCGCTGCTCTGGACTACTGACCTCAAGTTCCGATCCGATCCGAGTCAGCCAGGAAGCGGGCCTGCATAGGCACTGTATGGATTCCACCATTTGGCATACGAGCCCCACCAACGTCCGCCCCATCCCCATGCACCTACATAAAAAAATCCACTCACCGCACAAATCGCGGAGAGTGGGACGAAGCAACCGCAGGTCGTCAGTTAGTGACCTTGGATTGCATGCACTTCGTTCAAGGCATCGATGTATTCTCCGGTGATGTTGCCTTTGTTCTTGATACGGCCCTGCACCGTCTGTGCCGCTCCCGCAACATTCACCGCGCTCCAAGCGCCATTGGAATAAACAAATCCGTGGGTGACATTGGCCGCGTCGGTATAATTTCCTGAGATTTCTTCCGAGTCGTTGATCCCCAGTGCAGAGGTTGTCGTTCGCCAAAACTAGATCGTGCAGAGGCTCATTGACTTTTCAACAACCTAGCAGGAAGAATCGAGCGTCATGCTTGGCTTCCTTTTGAGTTTCTTTCGCATGGTCTGGCTGTTTGGGAAAGACCATCGCGGCGTTGTCTTAGAGAATCTCGCCCTCTGCCAGCAACTCTCCATTTCCAAACGCCAGAACACGCGCCCGCGCTTCGTGGGTCGTGACCGCTGGTTTTGGATCTCGCTGTCCGTACTGTGGAAAGACTGGCGGCGAGCCTTGATTGTTGTCCATCCCGACACGGTGGTGCGCTGGCAGCGCGAGCGGTTCCCTCGGTACTGGAGTCATCTATCAAAGCGCCCTGGAAAAATCGGCCGACCACCGATCAGCCTTCAGGTTCGGAAGCTGATTCGAACCTTAGCAGAGGCGAATCCGTTGTGGCGCGCACCCCGAATTCACGGCGAGTTACTCAAGCTCGGGATCGCGGTTTCGGAGCGCACTGTGTCGCGCATCCTGCGGACTGTCAAAAGACCGCCGTCCCAGACCTGGAGGACATTCTTGAAGAACCACATCGGTGAGATCGTTGCCATCGACTTCTTCACCGTGCCAACGATCCGGCTGAGGGAATTGTTCGTCTTCCTTGTCCTCGAGCACCAGCGCCGGCGGGTTCTTCATTTTGGCGTCACTGAACATCCGACGGCCGAGTGGACGGCACAGCAGATGGCCGAGGCGTTTTCGGAACGCGATGCGAAACGGTACTTGATTCGGGATCGTGATGCGATCTATGGCAATGCGTTCCGTTGCCGCATCCACTCTTTGGCCATGAAAGAGGTTGTCACCGCACCCCGGAGCCCCTGGCAGAATGCATTTGCGGAACGGCTGATCGGTTCGATTCGTCGGGAGTGCCTGGATCATGTGGTGGTCCTGAATCGGCGGCACCTTCGTCGTCTGCTGAAGGGCTACTTTGCCCACTATCATCTCCATACTGGTTGATCTTTGTGGCGAACCTCTAATCCAAACTAAGTCGGCAATTTGGGTTCAAGCCGATCTAGCCACTCATCGTGACGATCCACTTTTGGCGAAGGACAACTCGAAGCCGTGCCGCTCGGCACGTCCGGGCGAAAGCGGCAGAACGGGATCGAGCCGATCCAGAGCCTGAATCGCGGTCTTTTCATCGACGCACAAGACGGCGGCATGCTGCGGAGGCCGCAAATACAAGCCGATAATGTCGGCGGCTTTGCCTTCGAAGTCGGGATCATCACTGGCCATATAACGCTCCAGGCGATGGGGCTTCAGGCCGGCTTCTTTCCAGACCCGATACACTGCATCCTTGCTGATTCCCAGCGCTGCCGCCAATTTGCGGCAACTCCAATGGGTGGAACCGTCGCGGGGTTTCTTGCGGGTGGCGGACAGAATCCGGGCGCGCAAAGCGGGCGTCAGCACCGTGGCCGGCTGGCCGGGGTGATAGGTATCGAGCCCGTCGAGCCCGGACTGAAGGAAGCGCTGCTTCCAGCGAACGATGGTAGGCGCTGTCGTTTGCAACTGCCGCTTGATCGCGCTGAACGACGCGCCTTGAGCCAGCCTCAGGATGAGCTTGGCGCGAAAGACGTAGCCCGCAGGCAAGGAACGCGATTGAGCAATGCTGTTGAGTTCAGAACATTGGTCGGTGGTGAGGGTGATTTCGCTGCCTGTCGCCATACCAACTTAGAAGCATAACAATCGGTAATGGTTACTTCGCGACAAGCCACTAGTCATCCTCTAGCTCACCTGGCGCCGAGCGCGGAAACTGATTCGCTGCTATTTGCCTGCACCACTCAAAGGCACTACTTGTTGATTCGTTGGGTCTGAGTCGAAAATGAGAATACCCCCGGTTCTCGCTCCTTTTGCCGTTGGTGTGAACGTAACGCCTATCGCGCAACTCCCGGGTCCGGCCAACTCTATTCCGCAATTATTGCTGCGGATCGCAAAATCGCCAGTCGATGTGATGCTGGCTATTCGCAACGCCGTGGTCGCGTGGTTCTTCATTGTGAACGTTTTTACTGGGCTTGTAGTACCCACTTTTTGAGCAGCAAAATGGAGTTTAACGGGAAGAAAACTCACCGCTGTACCCAGCCCACTCACAAGAATGGCTGCAGGGCTCCCCGTAAACGCGCCCGACACACTTACCGTCCCGTTGATTGGTCCAGTCACGAGGGGGTTAAAGACCGCCGTAATCGTGCAGCCACCGCCCGAAACAATTCCATTGGCACATGTGTTCGACTGCCTGAAATTGCGTGACGCAGAAACTATTAGCGGTCCTATGGAAGTTGTGCCAGTGTTGGTGAGGTGGATATCTGCCGGCACAGAATGGTTATCAATGAGCTTGGTTCCAAAATTAATTTCCAAGGGTGTAAAGCTCAAGGACGGTGAAATACCCACGCCAGAAAGGCTCACTTCCTGCGGGCTGGGCACCGCGTTGTCGTAGAGGTACAAGGTCCCAGACGCGATCCCGGCCGTTTGTGGAGCAAAAACAACATCGAAAGTGCAGGTCTGGCCGGGCTCAATGTCGTAAGGCGAGCAGGTGGACGAATTCGCCACTATGGAGAATGGCGGGCTGGCGGAATAGACGGAAGGCAGGAGGGTAGCGTTACCAACGCTCGACACAGTGACGCCGAGCTGCCCACTGGTTGTGCTTATCTGCTGGTTTCCGAAGGCCAACGAACCGGGCGAAAAATTGGCGGCAGCATAATAGTTCTGATAAGTCGCCGAAATCCATGTATCCCAATTAAATTGCGCGGTTGACGCAGCATACTCTCCCGAAACCCATATGCCAGTGCCGTCCGGATCCCGAGCCACGCCGAAGTAGTCCCCCCATCTGCAAACATTCGGGGCGCCGGTTACACCGACGCAACTTTCGTTCAGGTCGTATGGCGAAAGGCCGTTTTCCTGAGTTTCAAGAGCTGTCGTGCAAGCGGTGCAATCGCCGCTCGGGGGAATCCCGGTTAGATCGGATGAAGGATACATGCCAGAATTCGACGTGCCAAAGGCCATCGATTTCCAGCCGTCGGGTCTGGAATCGACGGATGGATAGAAGTAGTCGTTTCCGGTTTCCTGAAGGCCCCAAGCATTCACAATCGTCGAGGTTGTCGTTAGATTTGTGAGTTCCACAAATCCTGCACAGCTGTAACCGTTGCAATTGGAGTTGAGCCCCATCGAAAGATTCCCGGAATTCCAGTTGGCGAATAGCAATCGGCCGTCCCCGGTGTCGATGGAATTCGAGGAGCCCAGTTGTGGGGCGTCGGGCGGAGCGGAAATGGGTACATCGATCCATCCCGAGTACCGGAAACCTGGCGCTTGTGGATATTGCCCACAACAATTTAGAGGGTTAGTGATTTGTATGGTCCCAATGGCGCCCCCGCCTTGGAATCCATAGGCCAGAAACTCGCCATTGGCATCGGTCGCCCCATGCATGACTGCCGGCTGAATCGAGAAGGCCTGGATATAAGGATAATCGTTAATCTGCGGCACCGGCTCAAAGGTCCAACCCTTGATGGTACCGTTGGGGTAGATCCACTCGGTTTTTGACATGACCGTAATAGCAGATTCAATGAAGGAGCCCGACTGAGTAGGAAAGTTAAAGAGATTGCACGTGATGTAGATGGCTTCGGTATCGAGCCCTAATTTCGGATAGTCGCACCAGTCGGGAATTCCCGTGGAGGTGATCAGGGCGCCGGTATGATAGCCGTAGAACTCCAGATCGTTTCCCTCAGAAACCCAAACCGAAACATAGGAAGTCTGGGTCGTCTCATCGATTACATCCAGTGTTGCCCAGAAAACCTGTTGATATTCATCGTAGACAACAACCGGGTCCGTAATCAAGATAGTGTCCTGCGGGTTCGGAATGTAAAAGAGGTCACCGAGATAAGTATTGAAACGCAGGTCTCCGGTCTTGTCGAAAACGCTGACCTCCACATTATCCATGGCCACCACTTGATAAGGCCCGACTGCGATCGTCACGTCCGGCGGTTGGTGGATAAATCCCTTAGGATCGATCACGCTCTTCATCCCCATGAATGAATCTGTTGCAATAGTGGCCGGACTACTTTCGACTTTTCCATTTGTCTTCGGCGGGATTCGATCCGAAAAGCTCGCTCCAGGGAGAGAACGTTCCGGGATGTACCCGGCGTTTGCGCGCTGCTTTTGCAGCTTGCCCAAGGCAGACATCGCTGGTTCATGCTCTTCCCGTTCGGGATACCGCTCAGGAACAACGGCGCCGGCATTTGTCATCCTCAAAGGAGGAAACGAGCGAACTTCCATTTTTGTTTCGAAGGCGTGTCCTTTGGGAGCCGGGGTTTCAGTCGCCTGAGCTTGCGCATACGCATCCTGCGTCCCCATCAAGGCTAAACCGCAATAGAGAAGAACAGCTAGGCAGAATTCCAGACGCGAGAGAGCGGAGCCCATTGCTTCCTCCCCACAGAGAACAAGCGGCGGTATCTTACCACAACTACGGCGTCCGCGGATGGACTTTCTCCGCGGATATTTGCGCTTTACCAACGGCGCAGTCAAAATTGTTCCACGTAGTGCGCCCAGCCGGAAGTGGCTCTTCAAGCACCGAATTGGATGCCTTTCTTGATTTTGGCCAATGCTTTCCTAGCGTTTGGGTTTGAGCCGGAATCTTGGAAGGACTTGCCTGCGCACGCAAATATACCGTCCGCCTCCCCTGAGCGCAATCGCCGGAGCTATCCGCATTCTGAGCTTTGCTGCGCCGGGGGATTGTTGTGAGATGTGCCGTGACCGCAGAAAATGCTGGCTGGCACTCATGGCTTGGAGAACGTGAATAAGCCCGAGTGGATCGCCGCATAAGGCGCAGAAATACGGGGACCGACTTGGCGGCCATTTTGCGAGGATTATGGTGTACCGCAGGCAGATTTCTCTGCATCTGAGACTGCGAATTTCGCGGGGAAGAGTTCTTCGACACTAGATCTGGGTGGGGCGATCCGGAGGTCTACGCCGATATGACCATCTAAGCAAGAGCCTGACGGAGATATGCTGCCACGTCGCTAACGAAGCGATGCACCGACACCTCTGCAATGCGGTGACCGACAATCGCGTTCATAACGGTTCCCACGGCTCCGAAAGGTGGTTCGTAAACACCGGAGAAATCCAACTGCGTCTCGGTTGAGGTCAGCGGGTAAACGGAAAGCTCGCCCTTCATGAGCGGAAACAATCTCGGCATGGTCGCGGCCTCCCATTCGAGCAGCAGCCGCGTGGTGGGAGTTGAAGTGGCATCAACGGTCTCCTCAATGTTCCTCACGGAAATATTGATGTCGGTCTTCACTCCAATACCGCCAAGGTCGACATGCAGTTCAGCGGCGATCGATTGCGCCCGGGAAGCAGCCGCCTTCGTGGCCGATTGGAACACGGTAAGTGCGTTCTGCCCCAACGCATCGCGAACGCGCCCATACGGACGGTTCACATAGTCGTAGCTACGAATCTCACGTCCAGTACTCATTGTTTCGTCCGGCTGGAAGGACAGTGTTCGGATTGTCGGTCACGAAAACTGTACCATAGCGCGCTCGTATTGGATCTTGATTGCATGCGGCGCCAAGCTTGCTGCACCGCTTACTTCAGGCATCGTTTCCGAAAACAATAACAATGAATTTACCTGTATTATGGCTATCGCCGTATTCATTCAATCAGGCTAGCGCTTGACAGCAGATCAGCACGAACGCCTGAGGAGGCTCGATGTCTCAGATTGATGTCCCATTGTCGGGCGCGGGTTTCGGACGGACGCAGCGGGCCGACAATTGGTGGGTACAGCCGCTGGTTGTGTTTCTTGGTTTGTCGGCATTCATCGTTTACTCCACGTGGGCTGCGCTGCAGGGGCAGCATTTCAGGTTCGGACCATATCTCTCACCTTTTTACTCACCCGAATTGTTCGGCCCCGAGGGTTGGTTTGGCGCAAACCCAAGCTGGATACCGGTTTGGGTTACAGGAGCGATGCTTATTTTGTGGGCGCCGGGCGGTTTTCGAGTCACGTGCTACTACTATCGCGGCGCTTATTACAAGGCATTCTGGGCGGATCCGCCTGCCTGCACCGTGGGCGAGCCGCGCAAAACGTATCTCGGCGAACGATCTTTTCCTTTGATCCTGCAAAACGTGCACCGGTATTTTCTTTATCTCGCCTTGGTGTTTCTCGTAATTCTGGCACGGGACGTGTGGGATGCGTTCTGGTTCGACGGCCGCTTTGGCATCGGCGTGGGCACTCTAGTCTTGTTGACAAACCTCGGCCTATTAAGCTCCTACACCTTCGGATGTCACTCTTTTCGCCATCTTGTCGGCGGTTTTCGCGATCGCTTGGCGGGAGCGCCGACGCGCAAGCAAGTTTACGATTGCGTGAGTTGTCTGAATCGCCGTCACATGCTGTTTGCCTGGTGTAGCCTCATCTCGGTCGCCTTTTCCGATTTGTATGTGCGGATGTGCTCGATGGGTATCTGGACGGATTGGAGGATCATCTAGTGGGCGAGTACATCACTCATGAACACGACGTTCTAATCATCGGCGCCGGGGGCGCCGGTTTGCGGGCCGCCATCGAAGCCTCGGCCGCCGGTGTAAGGGTCGCGGTCATTTCGAAATCTCTACTTGGCAAAGCACACACCGTCATGGCCGAGGGTGGCGTGGCGGCGGCGATGGGAAATGTGGACGACCGGGATAGTTGGCGGGTTCACTTTGCCGACACCATGCGCGGCGGTCAATACTTGAATAACTGGCGGATGGCGGAGTTGCATGCCAAGGAAGCTCCGGCGCGAGTGCGTGAACTGGAAGCTTGGGGCGCGCTTTTTGATCGCACCAGCGACGGCCGGATTCTGCAGCGGAATTTCGGCGGCCATCGCTATCCTCGACTCGCTCACGTGGGCGACCGCACCGGACTGGAGATGATTCGCACTCTTCAAGACCATGGAATTCATCTCGGTCTCGATGCTTTCATGGAACATACTGTCATCACTCTGTTGAAGAATGGTGGCCGCATCGCGGGCGCGTTTGGATATGATCGCGAGCGCGGCCGATTTCACCTGTTCCGAGCCAAAGCTGTGGTGCTGGCGACGGGAGGAATTGGAAGGGCCTACAAAATCACCAGCAACAGTTGGGAATATACGGGCGATGGCCATTCGCTCGCATACGATGCCGGTGCGGCGTTGATGGATATGGAATTTGTCCAGTTCCATCCGACAGGGATGATTTGGCCACCCAGCGTGCGCGGCATTCTGGTCACAGAAGGAGTGCGCGGCGAGGGAGGAGTCCTGCGTAATCGCAATGGCGAGAGATTCATGTTCAAAGATATTCCGCCGCTATACGTCAACCAGACGGCCGATACCGAAGAAGAAGGCTGGCGCTACACGCAGGGAGACAAGAACGCAAGACGCCCTCCGGACCTGCTGACCCGCGACCATGTGGCCCGCTGCATCCGGCAGGAAGTGCGCGAAGGGCGCGGCAGTCCTCACGGCGGCGTGTTCCTGGACATTGCGTGGATCAAAGAGAGGATTCCGAACGCTGCGGAGTATATAAAAAAGAAGCTGCCCAGCATGTATCACCAGTTCAGGCAGCTCGCCGACATTGACATCACCGAGGAGCCGATGGAAGTAGGTCCTACGACCCACTACATGATGGGCGGTGTCAAGGTGGACGCGGATTCACAAATGTCAGACGTGGCGGGCCTGTTTGCAGCGGGAGAGTGTGCGGCAGGTTTGCATGGCGCCAATCGGCTGGGCGGGAATTCACTCTCTGATTTATTAGTTTTCGGTAAGCGAGCCGGAGAGTACGCCGCGGCCTATGCAAAAGAGAACACACTGGGCGCGGTGAACGCGGAGGAACTCGGATCAGCGGAAAAGTGGGCTCTGCGGCCCTTCGAGCGCCAGGGCTCCGACAATCCGTATGCCGTCCAACATGCGTTGCAGGACCTGATGCAAGAACTGGTGGGGATCGTCCGTCAGGAACAGGAGATGCTGCAAGCGCTAGAGCGTATTCGAGAGTTGAAGGCCGCCAGTGAACGGGTCAGCGTGCCCGGAAACCGGGAATACAATGGCGGCTGGCATACGGCTCTCGACCTGCACAGCCTGCTGACCGTATCGGAAGTTGTTACTCGGGCGGCGTTGGCGCGCAAAGAGAGCCGCGGGGCGCATTTCCGCGATGATTTTCCGGCCAAGGACGAACAGTGCGGCGGCTTCAACCTCGTGGTGCGAAAAGCCGCCTCTGGAGAAATGCAGCTCACGCGCGAGCCCATTCCACCGATGCGAGAGGATCTGCAGCAAATCATCCAGGAGATGAAGTAATGGCGACGGCCACGTTTCAGATCTGGCGCGGGGAAAAAGGCCAAGGGAAGTTCGAGGACTTCACAACGGAAGTGTCGGCGGGCATGGTGGTCCTCGATGCCGTGCATCAAATACAGGCGGAAAAGGCCGGCGATCTGGCGGTTCGCTGGAACTGCAAGGCGGGGAAATGCGGCTCGTGCTCGGCCGAAATCAATGGCATGCCGAAATTGATGTGCATGACGAGGTTGAACACGCTTCCGCTGGGTCGGCCCGTGACTGTCGAACCGATGAAGGCATTCCCGCACATTAAGGATCTGGTCACGGACGTATCGTGGAATTACGAAGTAAAGAAGCGTATCCCGAAGTTTCAGCCGCGGCAGCCCGACGCGCCCGATGGTACCTGGCGCATTGCCCAGGAGGACGTCGAACGAGTACAGGAGTTTCGAAAGTGTATCGAATGTTATCTCTGTCAGGATGTCTGCCACGTCTTGCGTGATCATCACATGCAGGAACAATTCATCGGTCCGAGATTTCTGGTGTATGCGGCGGCGCTCGAAATGCATCCGTTAGACGTAGGCAATCGCGTTGAAGATCTGAAAAAACAATTCGGCATAGGTCTGTGCAACATCACCAAATGTTGTACCAAAGTTTGCCCTGAGAGCATTACGATCACCGACAATGCGATCATCCCTCTCAAGGAGCGCGTTGTGGACCGCTTTTTCGATCCGCTTTCGAGGCTGTTCCGGGTATTCAGCAATTCGAAAAGATAGGAGAGGTTATGCACTTCGATCTGAAATCCATTTCCAAAGAGGGTATTCCCGAAGCACTGGCGAAAGTGGAGCGCTATAGACTACTGAATGAACCCAGCCTGGCGGAAAGCATTTGCCTCGACATCCTGGCCATCGTACCCGACCATCAGCAGGCATTGATTTCGCTTCTACTCGCTCGAACCGACCAATTCCACTCGAATGTGTTTGTGAAAGCCGCACGGGAGGTTCTTGCACAAATTAAGGGCAGCTATGAGAGGGCCTACTACGAGGGAATTATCTGGGAGCGCCTGGGGAGTGCGCACATTCGCCACGGGGGTGCTGGGGCGGGCGCGTCTGCGTATCACGCTCTGCGTGGAGCAATGGGTCATTATGAGAAAGCCATGAATTTGGCGACGCCCGGAAACGACGATGCCGTTCTGCGATGGAACACCTGCGCGCGCGTGATCATGCAGAATCCGGACATCCGACCGGTGCCCGAGAATGAGCCGGCGCAGGCTTGGGAGAGCGACGAAGCTGGCTCGAGAATCGCAGACGCTTAGGATCGAAGTCCATTCCGTTACGAGGCAGTCGGGGCATGCGCCTGGTTTTCGCCGCTGCGTTCCACAAGAAGTCTAGAACTCTAGAAGAATCTAGTTGTCTTTGTCGGATGAGTTGTGAGGGAATCTTAGGGAGACGGCGTCGGTGCCGAGGAAACTTACGGTTACATTAGTCTCGCGCTCGCGGAAAGGTCCCATCCCTGGGAGTGAAGGGTAGTGCCACAGGCGCACAGCCCGTGCCGCCGCCTCGGCGAGCTGTTGCTTTCCGCTGAGAACATGAATCTGCTTCACCACGCCGTTGGCGGCGATGACAATTTGCAACTGAACCTTGCCAGTAATGCCGTCATCCGGGGCTACAGGATAAACAACGCGTCCGCTCGGCGCTTCGGCTACTTTCAAGCGAGCCACGGAAGAATCTAACGGGCTGATGAGCGACGCCGGCGTTGTATGGTGTTTCGGCATGAGTTGCGCGAGATCGCGCGCGGTGGGCGGGGCGAGTACCCACGGTTCTACGACCATGGACCTTGAGCCCAGCTGAAGCTGAAAGTAGAGGTACAAGCCGGTCGCCATACCGAGCGACAGCAAGCCGGTCCCCAAACACCAACGCAGGCGACGCCCCCCCAAGGCTAGCGTCAACTTTCGCTTCGGTCTAAAAGGTGCCGGTGTATCACTAAGAATTGCGGATAACGCCAGTTCTACGCTGGACGGAGGATCCGTCACCGGTGTGCCTTCGGGATTAGGCTGAGAATTGGCGGACCAGATATCTAGGTTATGTTCCAGGACCTCAACACCGGCCTGATTCTCGTGCGGCTCAAGTTGCTTGCTCCAGATAACGCGGAAAGCAGCTTTGTGCTGCCCACGTTGCAGGGTGATGATCTGACCGGGCGAAAGTTTGGTGCGCAAGCCACCGAGGCGACAACCGATGTCAGACGTGTCAATCGTGTGAGCCAACTGTGTAGGCGAAGCTTCGCTGGGACGATCATCCAGCCACACGCGCAGCGGCAGGACCATCTTGGTGCGAGCAAAGCGCTGGACTCTGTCGTACATCGAGCCCAGTTTAGTGGTGATTCGTAACCAGTGCTAGTTACCAAGATAATGAACGGGCGAGTGAACTGGGAATTTGTTTGCACCTACTGCGATGGAGCCGGAGGGAAGCCCAACGGGCCAATGCGAATTGGAGATTTTCAGCGAACTCTCGCCGAACTCACCGTCGGCACATATCCGCTGCTGCCTGATGAGACATGCTGGTTTCTGGCGGTCGATTTTGACAAGAAGACATGGCATCAGGATGCCGCTGCCTTTCTCGGGTTTCATCGGCAAGCCGGCCCCCCAGACGTCACAAACGCATGGCATTCTGGGGGTTGGCTCGCGATCCTTTTGAGTCGGTTGGGTTCCATTTTTTACGGCCGAACGAAGGTGAAGACGGCATCGGAAGAATTGATTCCAAAGACGCCGGCTCGGAATCCGCTGGAAAGAGTCTTCAGATTGCCTGGAACCTTGACAAACGATTCGCTGCTGGAGTCAAAGTGCCAGATTTGGCTGGAAGTATCGATCATCCAAACGCCATCCCCGCCGGCCGAGACCTGAACCGTATTCTTGCCTACGTTGTTCATTAAACCGGTTTTGGGATCGTAACGAAAAACTCCATTGGAACTGTTGACGCCCCACACGTCATTTACTCCGACGGAGATCTGGGCCAAGGTGCCAGACACTGACTTGAACGTCTGGCTGGCAAAGTTGAAGTGGAAGATGGCGCCCGCACTATTGAGTCCCCAAACGTCTCCTCCGCCCGTTGCAACCGGCGTCAGAGCACCGGCGACTTCGACGAACACGGCTCTGCAGTAGTTGTACCTGTAAATTTCACCCGAGGGGTTGACTGTCCCTAACGAAAATCCTGTGAGGTGCATTCGTGGCTTCGTTGCGCGAAGAATCATGAATCTCACCAGTGGTTTGTGACGTGTTTGACTCTGTGAAAGCAAATTCACGGCGGCATGCGTGAGCCAGCGGGCGCAGTTTCGGACACGCAGACCTCCAGAAGACGATCTTACAAAGTAGCGCTTCAGGCTGCTCGCCGTTCATAACGATGATGCAGGCCGCCGACCTGAGGCACCGCCACGACGGACCCGATCCCCGGCAGCTGAACGGAACGTGGCTCTGGTGAGTCTTTCCGCAAGGAGAGATGTGTCCTGGATCGGTGGTAGTAGTCAAAATAAGAAACGAGAATTCGGAGTAGCGAGTTTTCATCGAACACGATCACGTGGTCGAGACACTCGCGCCGAATGGATCCAATCACCCGCTCCACGTAGGCTCGCTTGTCGTTCGCCAAAACTGGATCGTGCAGAGCTCATTGACTTTTCAACAACCTAGCAGGAAGAATCGAGCGTCATGCCTGGCTTCCTTTTGAGTTTCTTTCGCATGGTCTGGCTGTTTGGGAAAGACCATCGCGGCGTTGTCTTAGAGAATCTCGCCCTCAGTGATCACTTCAAAAGCGGCCAACAGTTATCACTTCAAAACCGGCCAACGGGATTGGCCGTCCAGGACTGAGAATGTTCTACCCTGCCGCCTGTGGTTCGCCAAAAATAGATCGCCGGATGCGAATGCCGATGTTTGATTTGGAATCGAATTGTCAGCTCACTCCCGAATGAGGGGTTCGGAGGTAGATCGTTGGCTCCCCAGCGACATCTAGGAATGTAATTCCATGGCTGGTCGGATCAGCCCTGTGGAGCCAGTCGAGAAAGGCTCAGTATGTGCCCCTCCCCGCCCTTTACGCGGCACGACGTTCATAACGATGATGCAGCCCGCCAACTTCTGGAATTGCGATGATCTCGCCTTTTGGCATGACAGCCCGTCTATCGGGAGCATCTTCACCCAGGGCCAAGTGCGTTCGGGAGCGATGATAGTAGGCGAAGTAGCTCTTCAGCAGACGACGAAGGTGCCGCCGATTCAGGACCACCACATGATCCAGGCACTCACGACGAATCGAACCGATCAGCCGTTCCGCAAATGCATTCTGCCAGGGGCTCCGGGGTGCGGTGACAACCTCTTTCATGGCCAAAGAGTGGATGCGGCAACGGAACGCATTGCCATAGATCGCATCACGATCCCGAATCAAGTACCGTTTCGCATCGCGTTCCGAAAACGCCTCGGCCATCTGCTGCGCCGTCCACTCTGCCGTCGGGTGTTCAGTGACGCCAAAATGAAGAACCCGCCTGCGCTGATGCTCGAGGACAAGGAAGACGAACAATACCCTCAGCCGGATCGTTGGCACGGTGAAGAAGTCGACGGCAACGATCTCCCCGAGGTGGTTCTTCAAGAATGTCCTCCAGGTCTGGGACGGCGGTCTTTTGACAGTCCGCAGAACGCGCGACATAGTGCGCTCCGAAACCGCGATCCCGAGCTTGAGTAGTTCGCCGCTCCGAGGCGCGACCTCTGCATTTGCCTGCCGTCTTCTCTGGTAGGCAAAGCGGCAGTGCGGTTTCCACGCTTCCTGGGCGGCGAAGGAAATGCGATCAAAGATCGATCACGTGGCGAAGGCGACTTGACTTTCGCTGAAGCTCTGGCTACTTCTGAGAGCTCGTCTTACCACGAGACCAGGTTCATATCGCCAAAAGCTACGCAGTCAAGGACACAGGTTTTGCCGAAGGCGAAGCGACCCTCTATGTGGAATATGCTGCGCGTGCTAACGAATTCACTGCGACAGTCCACTAGTTTTGGCGAAGCACAGGCTCGCGTCTCTCCCAATCCAGACACTATTTTTCTATACCTGTAGCACATCGCCCTCACGGGCGACCATCTCGTATAACACAGGATTGACGAAGAACCCGATGAAGAGGCGGGAGATAAGACCGGCGACAATGACGATGGCAAAGGGCCTTTGCGTATCCGATCCGATGCCAGTGGATAGGGCCGCAGGCAACAATCCCAGGCAGGCGACAAGAGCCGTCATCATGATTGGACGGAGACGAAGCAACGAGGCTTGCCGTGTGGCGGCGCGAATGCCCATTCCCTCCTGGCGTAACTTGTTGATGTAGGAAACAAGAATGACGGCGGTCTCCACGGAAACACCAAGCAACGCCAAAAGACCCAGCACCGAGGAAACGCTGAACGGTGTGTGAGTGAGTTTCAGCGCAACCAGCGCTCCCACCGGTTCCGTCATAATGACTCCCAGTGCGATGGTCACCGGGAATTTGAAATTTCCGTAGAGCGCGAACAGGATCATGAAAATCAGCACTACCGCGAGCGGACCAATAAAGTACATCTGCGATTTGGCCTCGAGAAACTGGCTGTATTCGCCGCCCCACGACATTGTGTAACCAGGCACCAGCCTCACGGCCTTCTTCACCGCCGCCTGGCCGTCTCGAACCGCGCGCGCTAAGTCGCGCCCTTCGATGCTGTACTGCACGCCGATGTAGCGGGAGTTATTTTCGCGATAAATAAAAGATGCGCCGTTCCCCTGCTTAATATTGGCCAACTGGCTGAGCGGGATCTGCTGCCCATCGGGTGTGCCCACCAATAAATTTCCAATCTCATGTGCGCTGCTGCGGAATTGGGGCTGCATTCGCACTACCAGATCGAACAGCTTTTCTCCTTGAATCACCTGGGTGACCGCCTGCCCGCCGACTGCGGCCGAGATCACAGCTTCTACGTCTGCAACATTGATCCCGTACCGCGCGATCTTGCCCCGGTCCACATCGACCAGCAGGCTGGGCTGGCCAAGTTCGCGCACCACAGTGAGGTCGGTGAAACCGGGCACATTGGACAGCACATTCTTGATCTGGATCGCTTTGTCCTGGAGCACATTCAGGTCTTCACCATAGATCTTGACCGCCAAAGAACTCTTGAGGCCGGTGAGCGCTTCGTCCACAGCATCTTCCGCGGGCTGGGTGTAGTTGAAAATGATTCCGGGAAACGCAGTGAGTTTCTTGTTGATCGATTCAATCAGCTGTTTCTTGTCACTGACCTCGCCGGCCCACGATTTGTCTTTATATGGCTTCAAACCAACGTAGAATTCGCAGTTAAAAAAACCCGTGGGATCAGTGCCATCGTCGGGTCGTCCCAACTCTGAACCCACCACGGTAACTTGCGGATAAGCCATCAGAATGTCGCGTATCTGCGGAGCGATGTTACTCGCTTCCTCAAAGGAGATGGTGTAAGGCATCGTGGCCCGGACCCAGAGCGCGCCTTCGTCGAGGTGAGGCATAAACTCTCCACCGATGAAAGGAACGAGCAGCAGGGTCGCTCCGAAGATGAGGGTCGCGATCAGCATGGTTGTCCTGGGCCGTTTGAGCGACCAATCCAGCTGAACCGCGTATCTCCGCTTCATCCATTCAAAGGCGCGATTCGGCTTCTCCTGCACACCCTTCTTGAACCAATAGGAGGCGAGCACGGGAATCAACGTGAGCGTCAGGATGAGCGCGCCGATCAGGGCAAACGACATGGTCTCAGCCATGGGGTGGAACAGTTTGCCCGAGGGCCCGGTCAGCGCGTAAATCGGCAGATACCCGGCGAGGATGACGGCCACGGAATAGAAAATAGGGCGATCCACATCTTTCGCAGCGGCAAGAATGACTTGGTTTAGCTTGTATTGCTGTCCTTCGCGCAGTGCCAGCTCGCGGTAGATGTTTTCCACCATGACCACGGTGCCATCGATGACAATGCCAAAATCAATCGCGCCGATGGAGAGCAAATTCGCGGCTACGTCGTGGGCATGAAGCACGATGAAAGCAAAAAGAAGCGATAGCGGAATGGTGAGCGCAACAATGACCGCAGCCCGGAAACTGACCAGGAAGAAGATCAGCACAACTAGAACCAGCACCATGCCGCGAAGCAGGTTCGCTTCCACCGTGTCGGTAGTCAGGTCTACCAGTTCACTGCGGTCATAATAAGGATGAACTTTAACGTCAGGCGGCAGAATCTGGCGGTTCAGTTCCTCCGTTTTCGCTTCAACCGCTTTCAGGACGTTTTGTGTCTGCTCGCCACGCAGCATCAGGATGACGCCCTCGACCGCATCGTCATTTTTCTGGAAGCCGAATTCTCCAAGACGTGGCGCGTGCCCGATCGTTACATCTCCTATATCGCGCACTCGGATCGGCACACCCTTGTTGGCGCCAACCACGATGTTTCCAATGTCATCCGTGTTGCGTACCAGTCCGATGCCGCGGACGTAGTAGAACTGTCCGCCTTGGGAGTAGAATCCGCCGCCGGCATTCGCGTTATTGGCCGAGAGCGCTGTCACCACTTGCGGAATGGTGAGGTGATATCCGTAGATGCGCGCCGGGTCGAGCAGCACCTGATATTGCATCACGGTTCCGCCGAAGCCCGAGTCGTCAGCTACACCATGCACAGATCGATAGGCCCGTTCCACTACCCAATCCTCAAACGTCTTTAATTCCTGCGGGTTGCGGTCGGGACTTTCCAGCACATAGCGATACACCAGCCCACTAGGGCTAAACAGGGGCGCCAGACTCGGGGTTACTCCCGTCGGCAACGTGGCTTGAGCGAGCCTTTCAAAGACGATTTGCCGCGCAAAGTAATCGTCTGTGCTGTCCTCGAAGGTTAGGATGAGATCGGAGAGACCGTAGAGGGAAATGGAACGCATCACCACCATGTGCGGAACGCCGTTCATCTCCAATTCCAGAGGAAGGGTGACCAACCGTTCGACCTCTTCCGCGGCGTGGTCCGGCCACTGCGTGATGATTTCAACCTGCGGAGGCGAGAGGTCCGGATAGGCGTCCACGGGCATCCGCTCAAAAGAGAGGATGCCCCCGACCGTGATAAAAGCGGTCAGCATCAGTACCAGGAACCTTTGACGCAGCGCCGCTTGGACGATTCGGTGGATCATTCGCGGTTGGACACTATCCTTGCCTTGGGTTTCATTGTTGCCGGAGTTGTTGCAACTTCAAAAGCTGACGTGATTTCCTTAGCGCTGCAGCGAGTTCGCAAACTGCAGGAACAAGCTGCCATTTCCGATAACTTGGTCGCCAGCTTTCAGACCACTAGTAATCTCCGTCTGTCCATTCAGGCTTTCTCCGAGCGTAACCGAGCGTCTGCCAAACTGGTTCGCCGCCGCGGCGGCATAAACAAAAGGCTGATTCTCGGTATCGCGCAGGACAGCGGCGTCCGGGAGCGCGATGGCATTTGGAATCGTGCCCGCGTTTACGGTCGCAACCACGTACATATCTTTTTTCAGCTTCTCGCCGGGATTGTTCGTCTCGATGCGCGCCTGCAGCGTACGCGTGTTCGGATCGAGCGAGGGCGCGACGTACGCAATACGCCCGCGGAAGACCTCCGGATAAGTATCCGTCTGAATTGTGACAGCATCGCCAACGCGCACGTGGGGAAGATCCTTCTGATAGATATTGACCAGCACCCAGACGCTGCCGGTATCGGAAATCATGAAACATTGCGTCGTGCCGGGTTGAATGAGCTGCCCGCCGGACACATCCTGTTCGACAACCTCGCCGTCGATCGGCGCTCTCACCGGGACTTCAAAAGACGGAGGAGCTTGCACGAGCGCGTCCGGATCGGTGATTCCCATCACTTTCAATGCGGCTTGCGACGATGCCAGATCACCGCTCGCCTGCACTTCGGCCGACTGCGCCTGCTCCAGGTTTTGTTCGGCAATCGCTTTGTGCTCATACAAGTCACGGGCGCGAGCGTAGGCCTTTTGTGCCAGGGCATAGGCATCCTTGGCCTTTAAATAATTGGTGCGAAGTTGCGAATAGTCCGGACTCGCCACGTACAACATGGGCTCGCCTTTCTGTACTTTCTGACCGGGCACGACCACTACTCTGCTGACCGGTCCGCTCACTTGGGTGATGACGGGCGTCGTTCGAAAACTGTTGTAAGCCACTGCCCCCGTCAGCCGTAGGGTTCGAGGCAACATTGTGGGTTGAACCGTCAGCACTTGCACATGCGCCATCTGCTCCTGGGGGATTGTGAACAGTTCTGCATTGTCGGAGCTCTTCGCTCTACTCGAATCCGCGGAGGCTTTCGACCCGGATCCTTGGCAGCCGACAAATACAAGGATGATCGCCGAAGCGGCAGCGAGTGCAGCCATCCACCGACAGCGATCCGTGCGAACATTCATGCGAGTTTCCTCATGGCAAGTTCCTCGTACCTTCCGCTTCCTTCAATTGCTCCAGTGCAGTCATATAAGATGCCAATGCCTGCCGATAGGCCAGCTGCACTGATCGGTAGCTGCGCTCGGCATCCAGATAATCCAAGAGACTGGCAGCGCCCCGCTTGTAAGCATACTCACTGATGTCGCGCGAGTCCTGCGCTTGCTTGAGGTAGCCAGAGGTATAAAGTTGCACCACCTCTTCGTTGCTCCGGACGGCCTCATAGGCATTGGCAACGTCGGAAAGAACGGTATCGCTGGAAGATTGCTGTTGCTCCTGTGCCTGCTTCAAAGCATAGCCGGTGCGTGCGATCTCTCCTTGATTGCGGTTGAAGAGCGGCAGCTCAAAATTAGCGAACAGAGAAGCGGTATTCTCGCCGGAAACGTGAGTGAAATCATAGGTACCGTTCACATCGACCTTGGCGTTCGCCTTGGCCAGGAAGATTTGGCTCTGCGCCGCAGTGATCCCCAATTCAGCGGCGCGGAAATCAGGTCGCTCGCGCAGTGCCCGCGCCTGCAAGTCTTCCAGATTCCCTTTGAGCGGTTGAAACACGAGTTCGCCGAACACGTCGAAGTCGGTCGTTACCGCGTTGTAGCCCAGGAACTCACGCAGGCCCACCAACGCCTGCACTTTTGCCAAGCGGGCGGAAGAGACGTCGGTCTGAAACTGCAGGAGCTGCAGTTTGATCTTCAGATAATCGCCTTCGCCAATGTATCCCGCTTTGAGCTGCGCCTCGCTGATATCGACCGTCTGCTGAAATCCTTTGAGATCGTCGAGTGCAAACGCGAGCGTCGATTCCGCTAGCAAAACGCTGACGAACTGCTGGCCCACATTGAACGCCAGTGTGCGCTCGGCATCGGCCACCTGGGCGCGGGTAACAGCAGTCGTATCACGAGCAGCCTGGAGACGCCGTTGCCGCTTGTGACCGCGTTCGAAGAGGTAACTGATCCCAACGTCGAACTGCTGAGTTTCGTCCAGATTCTCTCCCGAGAAGTCTTGCGGACTAAAAAATGGAACGAACTGCGTATCCACTCCAAAAGTTGGATTTGGGCGCAGGTTCGCAGTGATCTCCTGGGCCTGATTCTGAAGAATCAGGGTTTGCGTGGCTTTGAGCGAATGGTTGTGCGCCAGCGCTAGATCAATGGCCTGATCAAGACTGACTCGAGTCGTATTCTGTCCAATGCCTGCTCCCATCAGCAGGAAAAACATCGCCGCCGCGGCGAACATCCGAGAAAACCTGGAGCGCATAAAGGTTGCGATCAAAACACACTGGCTGTGGCGCAACAGATACCGCAGGCACGCTCGAATTTAACGAGCGCTACGCCACGGCTCCGCCGTCCGCATCATCCTCCTTTGTCTAAGACTGAGACTCAAGGCTCAATGGATGTATTGTAATTCAACGTATTAGAACCTCGGCCGCCTTGACATCCTCGTCAACAATTCCGGCGTCTACGAGTTTTCGCGTTCGTCAATTGATCGGTTTCTTATCGCATTCCATTCGCCGCGTGCGATCGAAGGAAACCGCACTGCCGATTCGCCGATCAGAGAAAACGAACGGTTTTGGGTGAGGCCGGGCTGGAGAGTCCATTCTCTCCAGTGCGGTTGCAGACCAGCAAAACGCTAATTGGCGGGCTTTTCGCGAGAATCTCAGAGAACTACGGCGAGAATTCGCATCAGCGCAGACTGCGTGGCGGAGCGGAAGACATTCGAACCCTCGGTACAACTTTACGTGCAAGAGCCGACGTTCAGTAACCTGCACAGAATCAGATACTTCAGAATCCCGTGACTGCAGCTTGCTGAATTAGCTAAGGCGGCACATCCTCGCCCCCAGGTGGAACGCACTGTGCTGGTCGGGTCGCGTACTTGCGAGCGCGGTGAGGCCGCGGGCCAAGGAGATCGGACATGGCGCCGGCACCCGCACCGGCAGCCCAAGTCAGGGTGTAGCAAAATCCCCTCAGGTCATAGTACCCCCGCCATTCGTTGACGGGCTGCCACTGCGTCCGTAAGATGAAGCGATCTTGGAGGCAAGGCGTCCTCAATGATCGGTCAAACCATCTCGCACTACCGCATCCTCGAAAAACTCGGCGGTGGCGGGATGGGTGTCGTCTATAAGGCCGAGGATACGACCCTCCACCGATTTGTCGCCCTGAAATTCCTGCCTGATGATCTGGTCAAAGACGATCAGGCTCTTGCGCGGTTTCAGCGGGAGGCGCAGGCAGCGTCGGCGCTCAATCATCCCAATATCTGCACCATCCATGAGATTGGACAGGAAAATGGCCATCCTTTCATTGTCCTTGAATTTCTCGACGGCGTAACGCTGAAGCATCGCATCGCCGGCAAACCTCTTGAAACCGATGTGCTTCTTGGGCTGGCAATTGAGATCGCCGACGCGCTTGATGCTGCGCACGCCGAGGGCATTGTGCATCGCGATATCAAGCCCGCCAACATTTTCGTAACCAAGCGAGGCCATGCCAAGGTTCTCGACTTCGGATTGGCGAAAGTAACACCTGCGGCCAGGGGCTCAGACGCCGCCGGAGCGACCGCCCAGGAAACGATCGCCGGGGACCACCTGACCAGCCCCGGCTCCACGTTGGGCACGGTGGCGTACATGTCGCCAGAGCAGGTTCGCGCCAAGGAGCTTGATGCCCGCAGTGATCTGTTTTCCTTCGGCGCGGTGCTCTATGAGATGGCCACCGGCACGCTGCCCTTCCGCGGAGAAAGCTCGGGTGTGATCTCGCACGAAATTCTGGATGGCGATCCGGCTCCAGCCATGCGGCTGAATCCCAACCTTCCGCCCAAACTCGACGACATCATCAGCAAGGCGCTGGAGAAAGATCGCGAATTGCGCTATCAGGGCGCGGCTGAGATGCGGGCCGACCTTAAGCGGCTGAAACGGGAAACAGAATCGCGGCGCGGCGTGAGTTCGGGACAAGTGACGACTGCGCCGGATAGCGATGTTCAGCCGGCCGCTCCGCATTCATCATCGTCCGCGTCTGTCTCCATACCCGCATCTGGCTCCTCGCCCGCGCTTGCCTCACCTTCGTCGTCGAGCGCGGTGGGCGCAGCAGGAAATGACGCAGGCAGTCGGGGAAAGAGCTGGCGCTTTTTGGTTCCGGCGGTGATCGTCCTGCTCATCGCGGCAGGGACGGCGCTATGGTATTGGCGGAGCAAGTCATCTACACCGCAAATCGAATCCATCGCCGTGATTCCGTTTACTAACGTCGGGGCCACCGCAGACGGCGATTTGCTCAGCGACGGACTCACCGAATCCTTAATTTCCAGCCTCGCTCACGTGCCGCAGTTGAGGGTGAAGTCGCGCAACTCCGTGTTCCGCTACAAGGGCAAAGATATTGACGTTCAGAAAATCGGCAACGAGCTCACTGTAGATGCCTTGCTTACCGGACGAGTGGTGCAGCATGGAGACATGATCCAGGTTAGCGCCGATCTCACCAGCGTGCAGGACAACACCGAGATTTGGGGCGAGCAATATGAGCGCAAAGCCAGCGACATCATCGCCCTACAGCAGCAAATCGCCGGCGATATTGCGGGCAAGCTGCGCGCGCAATTGACGGGAGCGGAAAAGCAGCAGGTCACCAAACAGGGCACCCAGAACGCCGAGGCGTATGAGCTATACGTGAAAGGCCGCTACTACTGGAACAAGCGGACCGCCGGGGACATCAACACATCAATCTCCTACTTCAAGCAGGCGATTGATAAGGACCCCAGCTATGCCCTGGCCTATTCCGGGCTGGCGGATGCTTACAACACGCAGGGAAGCTACGGCGGCGATCCCACCGAGACCGGGGTGAAGGCGATTGCCGCCGCCCAAAAGGCGCTTCAACTCGATCCCACTCTCGCCCATCCGCATGCTGTGCTGGGCGGCCAGAAGATGGAATACAGCTGGGATTTTGCTGGTGGCGAAGCCGAGTTCAGAAAAGCCTTGGAACTCGATCCCGGCGATGCTACCGCCCGGCAATGGCTTTCCGAGGGACTAGGCATGATCGGCGGCCGGGCACAGGATGCGATCGATGAAGGAAACCGGGCCCACCAGCTTGACCCGCTCTCGGCGATCATAGCTGCGCAGCAAGCCCAGGCTTATAGCTTTGACCGTCAATATGACAAGGCGATTGAAATCTTCAAGAAGGTAATTGCCGATAATCCAAATTTTGGCCGCGTGCACAGTGAACTGGCGTACGCGTATTGGGGTGCGCGTAGGTATCCGGAGGCGATTCAGGAATGGAAGACCGGCGCCCAGTTAGAGAACGATAAGAACTCCATCGAGTGGGCCGCCGCCGTGGATGCGGGCTTCCGCTCCGGTGGGTGGCCGAGTGCCCTGCGCAACGGCATCCAGGTTTCACTCGCGCAGCGCAAATCCAAAGCCGAATACGTTTCTCCTTACAGTATCGCTTCGGATTACGCGGACTTAGGCGATAAGAATCAGGCCTTCGAATGGCTCAACACCGCATACCAGGAACATGATCAGAATCTGGTTGCCCTTCGCACCGACTTCACCATGGGTTCCCTGCGCTCCGATCCGCGCTACGCCGAACTGGTGCGAAAAATCGGCTTCCCGCAATAGCCACAGAAGGCGCACTTTTTCCCCTGACCTTTTGCATGAAATCGAGTTTTCAACAGGGCGAATGGGGAATCGGGTCAAGAACACAGGTAAATGGACCATCGTCCTGCAACTTTCAGACAATTGCGAATTCTAATCACTGGGATTTGCCCGCAGCAAAACAGCCAAGTCAGAGAGGAGAGTGCAATGCAACTTCAAAGTGACTACTTCACTGCTTATCACAACCTAAAGCTGACCCGAGATGACAAAGGTGTGCTCGTTGCCGAGTTCCACAGCAACGGCGGGCCGTTCGTTATGACCGCACCAGCTCACACGGAATTTGTCGATGCCTTCTACCGGATTTCGCAAGATCGAGCGAACAAGATCGTAATCCTGACGGGTGCAGGTGGGGAGTTCATTACTGATGTCGATTGGTCCTCTTTCGGCGATGTCGTCGATCCCGGCGTTTGGAGTCAGGTCCACGACGAAGGCGTTCAGGTTTTGGAAAACATAGCTAACATTCGCGTTCCGGTCATCGCGGCCATCGAGGGACGTGCCCATGTGCACTCAGACTACGCGCTGCTTGCAAGTGTCATTGTGGCGGCGGAAGGTGCGACCTTCCAGGACGTGGCTCACTTCTCCGCAGGCGTTGCACCCGGTGACGGAATCTTTACCACCTGGAGTTATCGCGGGGGACCGGGACGAGCGGAGTCGTTCCTGCTGAACCCGCAGCCGCTTCCGGCGCGTACTGCACGCGAATGGGGAGTGGTTGCCGAGGTTGTGCCGAACGGTAAGGCGCTCAGTCGGGCGCGGGAATTGGCCGAGCTTTACCTGAAGGCTCCGGAGGTGACCCGCCGAAACACACGCATCCACTTCATTCAACCGTTGAAGGAGCGCATCGTGCGAGAAGTTGGCTACGGATTGTCGCTCGAAGGAGCATCATCAGCCGACCTCGTCAAATCAATGCGAGCCAAGAGTGAATCTGTCGCTCGGAAAGGAAAAGTCGCATGAACCGCGTGAACAGCACGTCAGCGGGAAGATAACGGTCAAACAAGAAGTAATGCCCGAAATCGACTCTCAACTACGCGGGCCAAAACTCTTCTTGTGGGATGTTGTGAAGATGTGATGAATGGTATGGAAACGGACAAAAGTCAAGGCTGCCTTCGCCTCATCATCGCTTTGTGATCGCATTGCATTCGCTGGTGGGAGTCGCAGAAATGGGACTGCTCAGATGCCTTCCGGAGAAAGTGGCCGCAAAACTGGCTTGCAGCATGGTGGGAGCACTTTCTCCGGTCCCGTTTGAGAGCAAAAGGCGGGGAATTGCGCCCATTTCCCGCAAATTCCAGAGCAATCCCAGCGGATTTCTCTGCACTTCAGACTTTATGGCGGAGGGAAGTGAATTCGAACCCTCGGTACAGCTTTACAATGCGTAGACGCCGACGTATCCGCAACTTACACGGAATCAACCACTTCAGAGAATTTTGGCTGACTGCGCGCTTGCCGCGTAGTCGTGCTAAACAGTGCGGTTTGGATTCGCCGTCCATTCGCAATTCGCAAGCGAACGTCAGGCGATGCTGCGGCTGAAAGTGGTCAGTTCAGTGCTGATGACCGCCGGATGGGTTAGCACATGACTGCCCGCCCTACCGGGCAGTCGCAAGATCGAACTTTTCTCTGGCGCAAGGATTTACATAGAGGCGGATTTCTTGTGATTGTAAGAGATTTCGTGCCCGGGATTTTCCAGCGAACTACCGGAAGAGTTCACGGTTTCCGCCACGCCGACGACCACCAAGAACCGCTCTTTCCCCGTGACTGTCGCACACGTATAATGGCGCGCACTCATGGCACTCGCCCCGGGAACAAAGCTTGCTTCCTACGAAATCCAATCCCCGCTCGGAGCGGGCGGCATGGGTGAGGTGTATCGCGCCACCGACACAAAACTTGGCCGCGACGTAGCGCTTAAGGTGCTACCCGCCGACATGGCACTGGATGCTGAACGGCTGGGGCGTTTTCGTCGAGAAGCGAAGGTGCTGGCGCAACTCGACCACCCGAACATTGTCACGATTCACTCGGTGGAAGAAGCCGACGGTGTCCACTTCCTGACGATGCAACTTGTCGAAGGGCAACCACTAGACCGTTTGATCAGCCAGAGTGGTCTCCCAGTCGAGCAGATCATTGAAATCGCGGCAGCGCTGGCCGACGCGCTCGCAGTTGCTCACGAAAAAGGCATTGTGCATCGTGACTTGAAGCCTGCCAATGTCATGGTCACAAACGAAGGCCGCGTCAAGGTATTGGATTTCGGACTGGCGAAAGACGTTCGCGGTTCCAACCGTGGCGACGCCACGATGACTTCTGACAGCCGCACGCAAATCGGCGTGGTGATGGGGACGCCGGCATACATGTCGCCGGAACAGACTTCGGGTCGCCCGCTCGACCATCGCACCGACATTTTTTCGCTAGGCGTACTGCTACACGAGATGTCGACGGGGAAGCGTCCGTTCGAGGGGGCTTCTTCAGCCGAACTCGTTTCCTCGGTCCTGCGCGATGATCCGCCACCGGTGACGGATGTGCGGCCGGAGTTGCCTGGAGATCTGGCACGCATTATCCGGCGCTGTCTTGAAAAGGATCCTCGGCACCGCCTGCAAACGGCACGCGACGTCGGCAATGAATTCCGAGACCTGGCTCGGAGCGGATCGCGCCCGATATCTATTTCCACTTCGGCGCCGAGGGCCGCCACACCAAGGATCGCCACACCAGGCTCGGGCGCTTTTAAAGCCGACGAAAGTTTTTGGGTTGCTGTGTTGCCATTCAAATGCGCCGGCAGCAACACGGATGTTACGGCGCTTGCCGACGGCCTGACCGATGACATCGTCACGAACATGTCAAAGTTTTCTTACCTGCGCGTCATCGCCCGCAGTTCTACGGCGCAATACTCGCAGCGAACGGCGGATGTGCGCACAGCAGCAAGGGAACTGGGTGCGCGCTTCGTGATGGAAGGCAGCATCCGCCAGGCCGGAGCAAAAGTTCGTATCGCTGCGCAGCTCGTGGAGGCCAGCTCCGGCGCTGGCCTGTGGGCCGAGGCTTACGACCGGCCGTTTAGCCCCGACGCCGCGCTGGATATTATCGACGATGTCGTTCCACGCATCGTTGCCACCGTGGGCGACGCTCAAGGCATTTTGGCGCACAGCATGACTGAATCACTCCGTCAACGCGATCCGGAATCGCTAACGCCCTACGAGGCCCTAATGCGCAGTTTCGGATTTCATCAGCACGTCAGCGCGGCCGAGCACCTCGCAGGCGTTAACGTGCTGGAAACTGCAGTGAAGCAGGCGCCGGATCGCGCCGATTGCTGGGCCATGCTCTCATGGCTTTACCGCGCCGAGTACACGCATGGTTACAATCCGAGGCCGGAGTCGATGAATCGGTCCCTGGCCGCGGCGCAGCGCGCCGTGAACCTAGCGCCTTCCAATCAATTGGCGCAAGCCGCACTTGCTTCGTCCTTCTTCTTCCGCCGCGAACTCGGAGCTTTTCGCAGCGCCGCCGAGCGGGCCCTGTCGCTTAACCAGATGCAGGGATATACCACTGCCTTCATGGGACTGCATTTCGCGTATTCCGGCGACTGGGAACGCGGTTGCGCACTATGCGAGCGGGCGACGCAACTCAATCCCAATCATCCGGGATGGTACTGGTTGCCGCCCGCCATAAATGCCTATCGCCAGCGCAAGGGCGCACGCGCGCTGGAGTATACGCTCAAGATCAACATGCCCGGCCTGTGGACTTCGCTAGTGGCGCACGCCATCATTCACACACAACTCGGCCAGATGGAACAAGCCCGCGGAGCAGTTCGCGATCTGCTTGTCCTGCGCCCAGACTTTGCTGCCATCGCGCAAACGGAACTCGAAAAGTGGTGGCTTCCCGACATGGTCGAGCAGATGCTCGCCGATCTGCGCAAAGCGGGACTTGAGACTTGCTGAGACCTTAGAGATCCCGCGGCGCCTGTGCGATGCGCTATCGTTCCACAGCTACCCGAGAGTAATGACTGCCGGTGAAGTCAAGTCGCCTTCGCCAAGTGATCGGCTTTTGATCGCATTCCATTCGCCGCGTGCGTTCGAGGCAAACCGGACTGCCACCCTACCCATCAGAGAAAATTAGAGCGAAAGGCCACTTTGTGTTTTGATGGTGCTTTCTCTCCAGTGCGGTTGGAGGACAGAAAACTGCGAATTGGCGGCCTTTTTGCGAGGATTTCAAAGAACCGCACCCAGATTTCTCTGCAGTCCTGACTGCGTGGCGGAGAGGAAGACATTCGAACCCTCGGTACAGTTTCTCGAACCTGTAAGTGTCCAAACGTCTGGCAGTTGCATCTCCTTCTGCAACAACAACATACAGTCGGAGAATTTAGTGGTGGCGATCATTGGGCGAAACTAGTCTTGTTCTCACGACTTGAGAAGGGCGAATGTCCAGCGATTGTCAGGCAGAAGGAAATACGAATCTGTGGCTTATTCCCCACTCTGGAAACGGTTAGCAGAGACTGCGTGCCCAGCGTGCGGTCAGACTATCTAACCGTTCTCTCAGGTCTCGTTGGACCAGCCGAATCAGGAGTCATTCCCTCGGAGCTTGTTTCGGGTCAGTGTCCGTGTTGCCGACTACCCGCCCGGTAACGAGCCGATTCCGCGGTTTTGAGTGCTATCGTGATCTTTCACCAATTGACCAACCGCTGCATAGTTTCAGCGTGGGCGACAATCCTCGCAGTGCTTCTCACAAGGCGCGTCTTTTGGCCAATTGCTACATCACTGAACGACTGCTCACTTCCACGGGCTGGTTGTTATGGCTTCGCCGTTGTGTGCTCAATGGATGACGCGGCCGGATATTCAGTGCTTGCAGCCCAAGCCGCTTTGAGCGTACAGATTCCCGAATTTGCAGTCATCGTCACCGTAGCCTGGTAGCTACCCGGGCCGCTATTCGTAACCGCTCCAACACTGCACGAGGTGCTTGGAGTTGTGATCGTCGGAACACTGGCATAGCTCCCCGACTCATCGGAGGTAGCCGTCACGGTAAAACTGGACCCATTCGTGGCTTGCGCCGGGGCTCCAGTAAGGCTTACTGACGGCGTAATCCTTTCCGCGGTAACGCGGACCTTGACAAAAGCGGGGTTGAAGATGGCGTTTAGCGCCCACGCGGCCTTCAAATCGCACGACCCCGTACCTTCGATCATTGTCACCGTCGCCTGATAGCCGCCCGGATAGATGTTGCTCAACGCGCCGACGCTGCATGCCGCGCTTGTGGCCGTAATCGTCGGAACGCTTTCGTAGGCCTTGTTTTCATTTGACGATGCCGTGACCGCGAAACTGGAGCCATACGGTGCCGCCGAGGGCGCGCCGGTCAGACTCACGGTCGGTGTAAAGCCGGGCTCAATGTAAAGAGAGTAAGTCCACGTTGGGGCGGCCAGGTAATTGTTGTTGCCAGCCTGGTTGATGTTCACCGTGCACGTGCCGCTCGTGGATTTAATTGTGTACGTTCCTTCGGGGGAGTTTGTGCACTCTCCAGCGCTGCTGAAAACCAGGGGATTGCCGCTGGCGCCACCTGTCGCCACCACGGTGAAGCTGCTGTGATCCTGTGCTTGCCGCGGAAGCGCCACGCTGACGCCGATGTACTGGCTGGCCTGATTGACCACCTGGCCGCCGCTTAAGCTGGCAGAACTGCCACTATGGTTACTGTCACCAGAGTAGCTCGCGCTGACCGTGTCTGTGCCCACTGACAGCACTGGGGTCGTACAAGTAGCGACGCCTGGATAGCCGGCAGTCACAGGAGTTGTGCCGCAGCCCGTATTGGCGCTCCAGGTGACGGATCCACTCACAATCTTCGGGTTCCTTCCCTTGTTTGCGCCGCCCCTCACATTGCCGTTCTCGGCGCCGATGGTGGCAGTGAATGTTACTGGCTGAAGGTAAGTCGATGGATTCACGCCGCTCGCCACCGACATCGACGAACTGGCCTGGTTGATAGTGAAGTTGTTTTGCTGAGCGCTGCTCGAAGCGGTGTAATTCGCGTCGCCGAAAAAGGTGGCCGTTTCAGTGTAAGAGCCGGGCCCATCGGCGGGCGTTGGGGTGTAAGTGTTTGTGCAGGTGATCTGGGTGCCAACGGGGGTGCCGCAGCTTGTTGTGCCATAGCTACTGGGGCCGGTGCCTCCGATCGCGACATTGGCGGCTGTAGGAGCGCTACCAGTGCCGCTCCACGACAGGAAGGCCGTAATTGTAACCGGGGCCCCGAGTCCATAGTCTTCCGAGGCTGGGCTCACATTCGTGACGCTGATCGAAGTTGACGCCTCCACCGTCTCGCTTACGCTGCCCGAGCTGCCGCTGTGGCCGCTGTCGCCGGAATAAGTAGCCGTCACTGAGTTGTTGCCCATGGGCAGTGTCGATGTCGTACAACTCGCTGTTCCCGGACTTCCCGAAGTGATCGCAGTCGTCCCGCAGCCCGTGTTCGCGCTCCACGTCACCGAGCCCGTCACTGTGTGCGGCCGCCTGGAACCATTCGCGCGGCCGGCACGGCCCTTAACCTGACCGTACTCGCCGCTGATCGTCGCCGTGAACGTCACAGATTGGCCATAGGTTGAAGGGTTCAAGCTCGATGTAACCGATGTGGTCGAAGTGGCCTCAGCAATGCTGAAGTTGTTGCTCTGCGTGCTGCTTGAGCCGGTGTAGTTGTTATCGCCGGAGAAGGTTGCGGCTTCCGTATACGATCCCGGCCCATCCGACAGCGACGGCGCGTAAGTATTCTTGCAAGTTATCGATGTACCGCTCGGCGCGCCGCAGATGGTTGTTCCATAAGTTCCGGGGCCGGTACCGCCGATGGTGACGGCGCTTGCGGTGGGAGCTGGACCGCCGCCTGTCCAAAACAAGACCGCAGTAATGGTGACAGGCGCATCCTGGCTATAGGCTTCTGAGGCGGGGCCCACGCTGGTCACTCTGATAGAGGTGGCTGTTTTTTTCAGTACAGTGACGCTTCCGCTGGTCAAGCCCGCCGTCCCTGATGTGCTGTTGACCGTGATGCTCTGGGGACCCTTGGTTTCGAGCGTTGCTGAAAAGGTCGCGGTGCCCTGATTGCTGGGGCCAAACGTGAAGGGAGCGGGTAATGAAGCGCCGGAATCGCTGCTGGAGAACGAGACCGTCCCTATATACGCATTGTCCGTACCTGCATTCCCGACGTTGGGAGCGTTTTCCGCGGTTAGCGTGAAGTTAAACGGCGTTCCTGGAGTCGTCGTCGACGGCAGGCTTAGTTGGAAGGTAGGGTGGGCGCCGGAAGTGGAGGTGCATTGATTTTGCAGATTCGACCAAAGCTCTGTTACGGCCCAGTTCCTGCCATCTATCATGATCGTGTCGAAGGTATTGAAATCGACGCAGAGGTCGGCAATCTCCCCGCCATCAGGACACCTGGCGGAGATGTCGTACCATCCCAACGATGTCTCTGGATCCGTATCCGTAGTAGCTTCCGCCAGTTCGTGTGAGGCTACGTACGTGGTCCATTCCAGCTCCGTCATTCCGGAGGGTGGGGGGCAGGTCGGCAACACGGCATATGGCATTGGTTCATTATTGGAGCCGTACGCCCCGTTGTTGTGATATCCACCAAAGCTGGAGCAGCTCCCGGCGTTGTCAAGATTGATCGTGACATTGGTCGGGAAGTGAATCATGTAAAGAGTGCTGTCATATCCGTTGGCGTCCGGTGTCAACGGTGGCAGGTTGCCCGCGGCAATTTGATTTTGTAGTTCCGTCTGAATTTGCGCATCGCTAACTGTGCATGGAGTAGAACCGCCGCACAACGAAGGAGTGATCGTGATTTCACTGGGCGCCGTCCCCCAGCCAATCGACTGATTGGTTCCGCTTGCCCCATTGACGGCGCCATATTCATAAAGCACATTCCACCAACTGCTCACCGGCGCGTCGGCATAGAACTGGGGCATGTTCTCGACGAGCACCGAATCAACGTAGGGTCCCCAAAATACCGGAACTACGATGACATTCGAGAGCAAAGGTCCGTCATTGTAGGTGAGGTGCGGCGAACTGCAGGTCGGAGGCACGTTTTGCCCCCGCCTACGACGCGGTTGCCGTTCTTGCCTCGCAGGGAGCGGCACGATCCCATAGCGCCGGAGTACGCTCTCATTTACAGACACTCCCTGGTCCACTGTCGACAGACCCGCTGCCGACTGGTTCGCCGCCGATGGGTCCGCTGTCGACTGATCCGCTGTCGAAGAAATTGCGAGGGCCGCTTCATCGCCCTGCGCCGGCTGATTTTGGCCGTAGGCGGACGAGTTCAAAAATCCCACTGCCGCAAGCAGCAGGCAGAACCGGCATGTCGCTGAATTGAATTGGGCTGGCTTGTGGTTACGAAAATTGGCGCGAGGACAAAGTGGCTTCGTTGCCGTAATCATGGACTCTCCTGAGTGCTGTCAGCGATCATCTAAAATTCCGGGAAGAAAAAATCGATTGTTGAGATTGTCGATCGGCGACAGCTAACAGACCAAGAAGCTTGCGGCCCCCACATAAGAACCGAAAACTCGCAGCAGAAAAACTTTACGCAGAGCTGTCAAGCCGTTCAAACGGCGCCGAATTATTCAGCATTCCGGTCCCGATGTCAAGGTGAAAGTTCTTGCGGTTGGAGTGCAAGAAACCACAGTCGCGAACAGCCGATGGAGATTATATTGCGATGACTGAGAAGGCAGCATAACCCGCCAAGCTCGGCCTCCATGGTTGACGTTATCAGCGATCTAACTCATTGATTTGGACGTTTGCACGCAGACCGACACTCTGGCGGAAGTCCTTCGCTGAATGATCGACTTTTGATCGCATTAATTTCGCCTAGCAGGAATGCGGAAACCGGACTGCCAATTCCTCGATCAGAGAAATCAACGCTACAGGTGCGTGGATGCTCTAGAGGTAAATTCTCTGCAGCGCGGTTTAAGAGTAGAAAACCGCGGGTTGGCGGGCTTTTCGCGAGGATCTTAACGAACTACAGCGAGAGTTCGCATCCGTCCGGACTGCGTGGCGGAGAGGTCAGGATTCGAACCCTCGGTACAGGGTTGAGCCGCTAAGCCTCGGCGTGTCCGTAAGTTGCAGATTGCAAACGCCTCAGCAGAGAATTTCACATCGAAATTTGCCTTCGAAAGCTTTTCCCCAGTGCGGTTTGGATTCGCCGTCCATTCGCATTTCGAGGGCGAACGCCAGGCGATGGTGTGGCTGAAAGTGGTCAGTTCAGCGCCGATGACCGCCGGACGGGTTAGCGCACGACTGCCCGCCCTAGCTGGTAGTCAGTCTTGAGTTTTCTCGATACTTCGAGATCCAATTTTTCCCAGTGGTTGAATTGGATTTATTGCGGAGCGCTATTGCCAAAATCAGCTGTTTTCAAGAGCGAGAATGATGGTTAAGATAGGCCAAGCTTGTTTCCTCGGCCATCCCCAATGCCGATTTAAGGCGTTTGCAGAATCCGCTAATCGCCTTTCATCCTGTCGAGGAAATGGTATTCGATTCAACTCCCGGGGTGTTCGCATGCAAAACAAGAAAAGCGTGTGTTTCGTCACCGCCATTGCGATAACGCTATTCGTAAGTTTGGTTTGCCAGGCTCAACCACAAGCGGCTATGACTCGTCACACGAGAGACGCCGTGGTGAACGGCACGGCGAAGCTTCTCGGGCAACAGCCCTCATCACAGACAATGCGGCTGGAAATCGTTCTTCCGCTCCGCAATGAGGGTGAACTGCAATCGCTTTTGCGGGACCTTTACGATCCCTCCAGCCCTTCCTACCGACGCTTCCTGACGGTCGACGAGTTCACAAACCGGTTTGGGCCAAGCCAGCGGGATTATGACACCGCGATCGCCTTCGCGAAGGCGCATGGCTTCCAAGTGGCGAGCACCTCGCGGAATCGCCTCAACCTGGGAGTGACCGGGCGAGTTTCGAATATCGAGCGAGCATTCCACGTCACGATCGGAAGATACCAGCATCCTGCGGAAAACCGTACGTTCTATGCTCCAGATCGCGAGCCCACGGCGGACCTGCCATTTCCTCTGTGGCATATCTCAGGGCTGGATAACTATTCCATTCCTCACCCGATGTTCAAGCGCAGAGATTTTCAGGCGGCACCGAACGCCACCACTGGATCGGGGCCGGGCGCTTCTTTTCTAGGGAGCGATATGTGCGCCGCCTACTATGGCGGCACCGCCCTGACGGGCAGCGGTCAAACGCTCGGGCTGCTCGAATATTTAGGCACGGATCTCGACGACCTGACCGCTTACTATCAAAGTGTCGGGCAAACGCTGAGCGTTCCCATCTCGCTCGTATCCACTGATGGAACATCGACCAGCTGTACTGAGGCGAATAGTTGCGATGACACCGAGCAAACCATCGATATCACCCAAGCGGTCGGCATGGCGCCCGGCCTTGCGGGATTAGTAATGTACGTCGGATCGTCCGATGCCGCGCTGTTGAACGGGATGGCAACTGCCAATCCCTTGAACCTGCAGCTAAGTTCTTCCTGGGTGTGGGGCCCATCCGATCCCGCCACAGACGAGCCTTATTTCCAGGAATTCGCCATGCAAGGACAGAGTTTTTTCCAGGCTGCCGGAGACTGGGGCGAGTGGTCGTCAACGACCTTGGGTGAGGGCCTTGTGTATCCGTCGGATGACCCGTATGTCATCTCGGTCGGAGGAACAGACTTGCAGACCGCCAGCGCGGGAGGGCCCTGGAGTTCAGAAAGCACTTGGGACTATACCGGCGGCGGTATATCGCCCGACGATCTTGCGATTCCATCCTGGCAAACGGCGGTGGCGCCGCGTTGCGGCGGTTGCTCCACATCGTATCGAAATGGGCCCGATGTTGCCGCAGAAGCCAACTTCGATTTCTATGTATGCGCCGATCAAGGCCAAAACCCGTATCTTTCCGGCCAGGAGTGTGGAGGGAATGACATCGGAGGCACCAGCTTTGCCGCCCCTATGTGGGCCGGCTACATGGCGCTGGTGAATCAAGAGTCCGCGGCCAACGGTGGCTCGCCGGCGGGGTTCATCAATCCAGCCATCTATTCCATCGGAATGGGTCCAAACTACGATTCCGATTTCCATGACGTCACCACCGGCCTCAACAACGGTTACATCGCGACCGTGGGCTACGATCTGGTGACTGGCTGGGGAAGCCCGCACGGCTCCGACCTGATCAATGACTTGGCTGGACTCACCACCGTGAGCTTGTCAGCCTTCTCCTTTTCCTTCGCTAGCACGGTTGAGGGTGAAACGAGTGTAGCGAGAGCTCTCACGCTCACCAACACGGGGCATCTAACGCTGAACATTGGAACCATTTCCGCCAGTGCCAATTTTGTCGTTTCCTCGACCACATGCGGAGCCACGCTGGCGGTAAAACAGAAATGTAAGGTCGACGTGGCCTTTGCGCCCAGCAACAGCGGCCCGCTCAGCGGCACTCTGACGATCGCCGGCAACGCTCTGGGAAATCCGCTGACGGTTCCGCTAGCGGGCACGGGGCTCCTGCAGGCAACGCTTGCTCCAGCTGATGCGACCTATCCTTTACGAAAAGTGGGCACGACCAGTCCGGCAAAGATATTCACCTTAACGAATAAGCAGAACATCTCCATGACTGGCATCTCCATCGCAACCACGGGAGACTTCGCTGTTTCCACTACGACGTGCTCGACAACGCTTGGGGCGAAAAGTAAGTGCACGATCAGTGTGACCTTCACGCCAACCCAAACCGGCACCAGAACCGGGCAACTCACGGTAAATGACAGTGCCAACAATAGCCCGCAGACGGTTGGTTTGAGCGGGACAGGGAAATAAACAAGGTATGGCGTGGACTAGTTTTGACCGACTATCAGTGCTTGCGACCGCGAACGCCCCATTAAAGTCAAGCCGCCTTCGCGAAGTGATCGATTTTCGATCGCATTCCCTTCGCCACAAAGGAGGGTCGAAACCGCACTGCCATTTTGCCACCAGAGAAAACGCCACGCAAATGCAGACGTCACCCTTGGGAATCCGTTCTCTGTAGTGCGGTTCAAGAATAAGAAACTGCGAATTGGCCGGATTTTCGCGAAGATTTCAAGGAATGCAAGCCGGATTTCTCTGGAGTCCTGACTGCGTGGCGGAGGGAGAGGGATTCGAACCCCCGGTACGGTTTTGAACCGCTAAGCCTCGACGTGTCCGTAAGTTGCAGATAGCAAAACCTCAGCAGAGAATTGCACACGAAAATCCATCCCAAAAGCCTTCTCCGCAGTCCGGTTTTGTTTCGCCGTCCATTCGCACCCGGAAGGCGAATGTCAGGCGATTCTGTGGCTGGAAGTGGTCACTTTGGAATGCCGTTCACTGCCAAGTTGGTTAGCGCCTGACTGCTTGCTGTCCTTCGCCAGAAGTAGATCGTCACGTGAGCGGCTAGATTCGGCGCCGTAGATTGCATCACGATCCCGGATAAGGTATCGCTTCGCATCACGTTCCGAGAACGCCTCGGCCATCTGCTGCGCCGTCCAGTCCGATGTCGGATGTTCAGTCACGCCAAAATGAAAGAACCCGTCGGCGCTGATGCTCGATTACGAGGAAGACGAAACAATACCCTCAGCCGGATCGTTGGCACGGTGAAGAAGTCGACGGCAACGATCTCCCCGATGTGGTTCTTCAAGAATGTCTTCCAGGTCTGGGACGGCGGTCTTTTGACAGTCCGTAGGACGCGCGACACAGTTCGTTCCGACACTGCGATTCCGAGCTTGAGTAGTTCGCCGTGAATTCGGGGTGCGCGCCACAACGGATTCGCTTCTGCCAAGGTTCGAATCAGCTTCCGAACCTGAAGGCTGATCGGTGGTCGCCCAATTTTTTCGGGGCGCTTTGATAGATGACCCCAGTACCGGCGGAACCGCTCGCGCTGCCAGCGCACCACCGTGTCGGGATGGACAACAATCAAGGCTCGCCGCCAGTCTTTCCATAGTACGGACAGCGTGATCCAAAACCAGCGGTCACGACCCACGAAGCGCGGACGCCTGTGCTCGCGTTTGTAAATGGAGAGTTGCTGGCGGAGGGCGAGATTCTCTAAGACAACGCCGCGATGGTCTTTCCCAAACAGCCAGACCATGCGAAAGAAACTCAAAAGGAAGCCAGGCATGACGCTCGATTCTTCCTGCTAGGTTGTTGAAAAGTCAATGAGCTCTGCACGATCCAGTTTTGGCGAACGACAGGCAACGTATAAGCGCTGTAGCGGATAGGGATGACAGATGTGGACCAAGGGGAACCATCGTTGGAGGTATTGCCGCAGGCGTTGCCACGTCAAAAGCCGCTGACTCCGCCGTCGCAACATCCTGCCCCATAGGCGGCCTACTGCCCCACGAAACGAGCGGAGGGCAGGACCATTCATCGGCACTCCGTAGTAACGGAAGTGTCCGGTTAGAACGGCCCGCAGATAGGCGCCCTGTTCCCCAATGGGCATATGCATGCGTCGCCACAGTTCCTCTTTTAAGGCCCGCAGCTTGGCTTGCAGCCTCTGGCGCATCGTTTGTCGCAGGACCGTGAAGTGCCCCTTCCGGGTCCTTCCGCACATGTGCGTGAAACCCAAGAAGTTGAACGTCGCCGGTTTGCCTTTGCCGCGCTGGCGTCGATTCTGTTCCGCAAAGCGGCCAAATTCAACGATTCGCGTCTTATCGGCATGCAGCTCTAGCCCAAACCTCGCGAATCGCTCGCGTAGTTCCACCAGAAACCGCTCTGCTTCATCACGATGTTGAAATCCCGCGACAAAATCATCTGCGAAGCGAACGAAGATTACATCTCCCAACGCCTGCTTCTGTCTCCATCGCCGGACCCAGAGATCGAGTACATAATGAAGATAAACGTTCGACAGCAGTGGGCTGATACTCCCGCCCTGAACCGTTCCTCTCTCACTCCGCACTCGTTTGCCCTTTTCCAGCACGCCGGCCGTGAGCCACTTCTGAATCAAGCGTACGACGCGCCGATCGGCTACGCGGTGCTCGACGAATTTCACCAACCATCCCTGATCGAGAGTGTCATAAAACTTCCGGATGTCGGCATCGAGCACCCAGCTCACCTTCCTCGTACCAATCCCTACCGCCAGCGCGTCCAAAGCTTGATGTGGACTACGACCGGGCCGGAACCCATACGAGAATCCCAAGAAGTCCTGTTCGTAGATGGCGTTTAGCACCTCGACGGTGGCACGCTGGACGATTTTGTCTTCCAGCGAGGGAACGCCGAGCGGCCGAAGCTCACTCGGTTTCCCCGCCTTCGGGATGTAAACCCTGCGTACAGGTCGTGCTCGGTATGCTCCTCGCCTGAGTCTATGGGAGAGGTCCTGGAGGTTCGCCTCAAGGTTCTCCCCGTAGTGCTCCCACGTCTCTCCGTCCACGCCTGCTGCCGCATCCTTCTTAATCGCAAGGAACGCTGTTCGCAGTCGCGCGACGTCATAGATGTAGTGGAAGAGCGCAGTGAACCGCTGTTTCCTATCTCTACTTGCTGCTTCACGTACCCGCTCAAGTGCGCTGCGCGCGTCTTCCCGGCCCTGAGTCCGGAACGCGTTACCCTCGGGCGAGTTCCCCTTGGCCAGTCCCCTTCCCTCCATCGCCTCCGTTGCCGGTTCCTCGACATTGTTCAGCGACTTCGCAGGTACTACGGAGCTGTCCGACTTCCCACATCCGTTCGTCATCGGCGTATGTTCTTCACCTTCCCGACACGGTCTGCACTTCTCTCTCTGCAGACAGACATGGGATCTCCCGGTTCCCGTGCAAGATGGTTCCGTGCATGCTTGGGGTCTTCGACTGCGCAGGGTCCCGGCACGCCTTGCGTTGGCGGCGCGCCCGGTGTTGCCTGCCGCTTATTTCGAGAGCGTCGGCACCCTGAAGTTTCTGCTGCTTACGCAGCAAGGGCGGTTTTCGCAGCTCAATACCCAGCCTGCACATTCCTCTGTCAACGCTTCGTCGCCGTCCTTACGGGTGGCTACGCATGACTCAAGGCCGCTGTGGCTCGCTACACCTTCAGCGTATGAGACTTTCACTCACACCATCCTTGCCGGTTTTACCGGCGCACCGAAAAGCCCGCCAATTCGCGGTTTTCTCAGTCTTCAACCGCACTGGAGAGAATGGACTCTCCGGCCCGACCTCACTGAAAACCGTTCGCTTTCTCTGATCGGTGAGTTGGCAGTCCGGTTTCGAGGACTCCCGCTGGCGAAGGGAAGGCGATCAAAAGCCGATCACTTGGCGAAGGCGACTTGACTTCTGCGGAGGAAGCGCGAACTCACGTCGTCGCAGGCCCTCGGCCACCGGAACATGACCGTCACCATGACCAACTACGTGCGGCAGGACAGGCGGGAGCTTGAGGCGGCGATGAAGATGCTGGAGAAGAAAAGCTCGAAAGAAGTAAGATGGGCTATGCCGCCGGACGACAACATTAAAGCGACGAAGCTGCTGCAGGAGCAGGCTCGAAGAACTGAGTACGGTGAAGGGCCTGAGCTACAAAGACCCTCAGTTCAAGACGTGGAAGGATACGACGAAGGCCTACTTGGAGCGCTTCCTCCCGCGGGATTCCCCTCACCTCGTCAGGTTCCGGGGCTTGGTCTTCATGAGCCGCAACATCCAGACGACGCCTTGGGGCGCACCTCTTCGTCCTCCTGGATACATTTCCCCCGATGACAAACACCACTTCGCAGAGGATTGCCAGACGGCGGAGGCCACGATCAGGGCCGCGTTGAAGTACATCGAGAACTTCGGCACTGGCCTCGAACATGAGGATTCGCCTGGGGCCCGGAGACGAAGAGCAACCGGAGCAACGAGCCGTGGCGGAGTCCGCCAAAACTTCTACGCACCCGTATCAATCGGTCAGCAGGCGATCGCGACCGACAGCGCGGTCCAAAAAATCGACCAAATGGGAGACACGATAAGCTCCAGCCTCAAGGAGATATCGGACCTTTTTCCGCAAAGCGAAGACCTCACTCCCCGCCAAGTTAAGAATGGCCTCTCCAAAATCGAGACCCTGGCGGTCGAAGTTCAGAAACCGGAAGACAAACGGAACTGGAAATCGGTGCTCGACTGCGGACAGGCGGTGCTCGACATAGCCGACAAGGCCACGGACCTTGCGCAGAAGCTCGCCCCCTACACGCCTGCCATCGTCGTCCTGATGGACAAGGCCAAACATCTCATGCAGTAAGTAGAAATCGGAGGGAGCGACCACGGAAAAGTGGCCTTCATCTAGGCTTCACTGGATTTTCGCCGTCACCGGCGAAAACCTGCGCGTAGCGAAAGACGATTGAGCCGTTTGCAATCTTTACGAGGGTTGGCGTCCATGACGGGTGACTAAGGTAGGCTGGTCGCCTAACGTTCGCGGCCACCGACAGAATCGTTTCACCTGGCCCCGCGATGTCTTGGAGCTTCGCTGCGTTGTTCGCGGCGTCGCCGAAGAATACGATTCGCTTGTTGTTCCGGACACCAACGCATCCGACAACCACATCCCCGCAGTCGACCCCAATTCCGAGACTGAGTGGCCCCAAGTCGGCGAATGCAGGCCCTATTGCCTTCTCGAATATAGTCTGAAACTGGAGGGCGAATGTAACGGCATCCTCGACTGAGTCGTTCGATAAGTCGGTCGAGGGCCGATGGAACACAGACAGCACTCGGTCTCCCGCGACATCCATCACTTCGCCGTCATAGAGCTTAGTGAGCCTAGTCGCCACTTCGAAGAAAGTGTGCAGGAAAACGAAACTCTTGTTCACAGGCTGAGTCGCGACCAGTTTCGTGAAACCGTGTAGATCGCTATAGACAAAGGCCGCTCTGATTTGCCTGCCCTCCATGATTGCTAGTGTAGTGCGTCAAACAGATTGACGTTTATTCAGGGAGCGGCGTGCGCGTTTCACCTTTTCCAGAATGTCGGTGGCTCGGGCGGTCCAGATGAAGGGTTTGGGCCTTTCATTGTGGCGATCGATGTAAGTACCGATAGCCATGATGAGCTCTTCCAGATCGCGAAACACGCCGCGCCGCAGCCGGTTTTGCGTGAGATCGCGGAAGAAGCGCTCCACCATGTTCAGCCAGGACGCGCTGGTAGGCGTGAAGTGCATATGAAAACGCGGGTGCCGCGCCAGCCAGCGTTGAACCTTGGGGTGTTTATGGGTGGCGTAGTTGTCGCCGATCAGGTGCAAGTCGAGATGGGCGGGCATGCTTTGTTGGAGCAGGCGCAAAAACTTGAGCCATTCCTGGTGCCGATGGCGCTCTTGGCAGAGGCCATAGACCTCGCCGTTGGCCGCATTGAGCGCGGCGAACAAAGTGGCCGTGCCGTTGCGTTTGTAGTCGTGCGTCATGGTGGCGCCGCGTCCGCGTTTCAGCGGCAGGCCGGGTTGGGTACGGTCCAGCGCTTGAATCTGACTTTTTTCGTCCACGCACAGCACCAGCGCATGTTCGGGCGGATTCAGGTACAGACCGACGACGTCTTCCAGTTTCTCGGCGAAGGCGGGATCGTTGCTGATCTTGAAGGTCTCCACGCGATGCGGCTTCAACCCGTGGGCCCGCCAGATGCGGCGCACGCTGGCTTCGCTGATACCCACCGTCGCCGCCATGGTGCGTGTGCTCCAGTGCGTGGCGTTGCTCGGTTGTTGCCGAGTAGTCAGGGTCACGACGCGTTGCCGCAGGCGGGTGGGAATCGTGGGTTTGCGTCCGGGCCGGATCGCGTCGTGCAGCAACCCGGCCACACCCAACGCGAGGAAGCGCTTGCGCCAACGCGAAACTTTCTTCGGCGTCATGGACAGGACCTTGGCAATGTCCTTGTCCTGTCGGCCCGCGGCCGCAAGCAACACGATGCGGGACCGCTCCACCACGCGCAGGGGAAGCGACCGGCTCCGGGCTTGCGATTCCAACATCGTTCGCTGCTCCGGACTCAACGTAATGACTGGGGCTATGCGCATCCGCAACCGTCTCCTTATCATAAGACGCGTGCGGATTGATAATGGTTGCTAATTGTGACGCACTACACTAGGTCGTCGATGCCGGGAAGGACTCTTCCGAGAGCGACCACCGCTTTCCTCTTTAGCAGGCCCCCGACAAGTAACTGAGCCCAGGAAACTCCGCCTACGCGCGGCAATGGCTTGGAGGGAGGACGCGGGGATGGAAAAGATATTCCCCTGAGGGCCGGGGCCTGAGGAGTAGCATATCTAGACAAACCCTTCAAAGTGACCGCGAGCGTATTGTCTGCGGGCGGAGGCGGGACTGCCGCCTTGGGCGAAATCGCACGAAGCAGGTCGGCCAGGTAATTCGCGCCCGTGGTCGGCTCGGACGAAGTGACACCAAGTAGATCGGCTAGGGAATTCGATCCCCGGGTTGGCTCCTCCGAAGGGATACCGAATCCGAATAAGTGTTTAAAGGTGTTGTTGTCATCCCCGCCGCTTCCCATCTCACTGCCTCCCCAATATCAAACCCGATCCGATCAGTAGCACCCACGAACAAAAGCCCAACCATGCAACCCCGCGATTCTTGGCGATGGCCTGCATTTTCTCCTTGGATATGTGCGCGAGCTCGAAGACCTGGTCCGTCAGATTGCGAAGAATCAGCTCCGGGTCCGATGCCTTAACTGCGGAGAAATACGCCTCATTGTCTTCGTGCAGGAGAACATGTTCCTGCCACATGAGATCGTGCCCCTTCTGCGGAACTGTGTAGCGTGCGCCGCGGGGGCGTATAACACGAAACACCACGATAAAGCTCCAGAGAACCGATGCAAAAAGGCCGACAGCTGCGAGAACGAAGAGGGTGCTAGTCCAAGCCACCAAGCATGGCTGCAGATGAAGCTTGACCACCGAATCTTTCCCGATCTGCAATGCGCTTGCAGCCAAGAAAACCATGATGGTCACCAGAACACCAGCCTTCGCATCTGACGAGCGGATCAGCGCCTGGTGGTTGTCGAAGTTGTGGCGCGCGAATTGAATCGCAAGTTCAAGTGTCTTGTGGTTTGGGTCCGCGCCCATGATTCATTTTACTCCGACCCCCTAAAGCAAAGAAGTAAGATGGTAACTGCCATGGCAAAATTTGAATCTAGCCAGGATAAGGCAGTAAGACTGCTTAATGCGCAGCTAAAGGAACTGCAGACCGTCCGCGACCTCAGCGGCGCCGACCCCGCCTTCACCGCTTGGTTCGATACAACGGCAAGCATTCTCAAGCGGTTCCTTTCGCCAACTGCACCATATCTGGAGAGATTCGTGGAGATACCTTTCGTTTCCCAGATCGGGAACCAGCGACCTATCTTTGCGGCTGGCTGCAGGACCGCGGATGCGACGATTAGGGCAGCCCTGAGAGAGATACAAGAATTTGGAGTGCACATCGGACGAGACGAACCAGTCGGGAAAGACAGAACCGGCGGCGTGCACCAGACGTTCCATGGGCCAGTCACGATTCAAACGCAGGCGATCGCGACCGACAACGCGATCCAGCGGATCAACCACGCTGGAGACATGGGAGGCGACTTCGGCGCCATGCTGAAGGACATCGCTGCCATCTACCAACAGAGCGAAGAACTGCGGGGCCGCGAAATCAAAGAGGGCCTTGCGGCGATCGAAGGGCTGGCATCAGAGGCCCAGAAGGACCCGCGCCAGCGGAACTGGAAATCGATGATCGAAAGTGGCGAGAAAGTTCTTGATATTTCTGCGAAGGCCAGCGATCTGGCCCAGAAGCTCGCGCCATATACCCTAACGATCATAGGCATGGTGAAGAAGGCGAAGCACATGCTCGGGTTGACCTGACCGGGAGTTCAGCCCGCATCGGGAGACTCTTCTCTTCCACTTCTCGGCGTCCACCCTGAATTCTTCCATCGGACCTAGTGTAGTGCGTCAAACAGATTGACGTTTATTCAGGGAGCGGCGTGCGCGTTTCACCTTTTCCAGAATGTCGGTGGCTCGGGCGGTCCAGATGAAGGGTTTGGGCCTTTCATTGTGGCGATCGATGTAAGTGCCGATAGCCATGATGAGCTCTTCCAGATCGCGAAACACGCCGCGCCGCAGCCGGTTTTGCGTGAGATCGCGGAAGAAGCGCTCCACCATGTTCAGCCAGGACGCGCTGGTAGGCGTGAAGTGCATATGAAAACGCGGGTGCCGCGCCAGCCAGCGTTGAACCTTGGGGTGTTTATGGGTGGCGTAGTTGTCGCCGATCAGGTGCAAGTCGAGATGGGCGGGCATGCTTTGGTGGAGCAGGCGCAAAAACTTGAGCCATTCCTGGTGCCGATGGCGCTCTTGGCAGAGGCCATAGACCTCGCCGTTGGCCGCATTGAGCGCGGCGAACAAAGTGGCCGTGCCGTTGCGTTTGTAGTCGTGCGTCATGGTGGCGCCGCGTCCGCGTTTCAGCGGCAGGCCGGGTTGGGTACGGTCCAGCGCTTGAATCTGACTTTTTTCGTCCACGCACAGCACCAGCGCATGTTCGGGCGGATTCAGGTACAGACCGACGACGTCTTCCAGTTTCTCGGCGAAGGCGGGATCGTTGCTGATCTTGAAGGTCTCCACGCGATGCGGCTTCAACCCGTGGGCCCGCCAGATGCGGCGCACGCTGGCTTCGCTGATACCCACCGTCGCCGCCATGGTACGTGTGCTCCAGTGCGTGGCGTTGCTCGGTTGTTGCCGAGTAGTCAGGGTCACGACGCGTTGCCGCAGGCGGGTGGGAATCGTGGGTTTGCGTCCGGGCCGGATCGCGTCGTGCAGCAACCCGGCCACACCCAACGCGAGGAAGCGCTTGCGCCAACGCGAAACTTTCTTCGGCGTCATGGACAGGACCTTGGCAATGTCCTTGTCCTGTCGGCCCGCGGCCGCAAGCAACACGATGCGGGACCGCTCCACCACGCGCAGGGGAAGCGACCGGCTCCGGGCTTGCGATTCCAACATCGTTCGCTGCTCCGGACTCAACGTAATGACTGGGGCTATGCGCATCCGCAACCGTCTCCTTATCATAAGACGCGTGCGGATTGATAATGGTTTCTAATTGTGACGCACTACACTAGCAGTTTCCGCTGGCGGGCGGGTTGTCGTGTAGATCGATTGGGTTCCTAGAGAACGGCTCCGATTGTAAGACTGCTTGGTAGGGCGCGCAGTCGTGCGCTAACCCGTCCGGTGGTCATCGGCACCGGACTGATCACTTTCAGCCACAGTATCGCCTAGCCTTCGCCTTCAATTTGCGAATGGACGGCGAATGCAAACCGCACTGCGGAGAAGCTTTCGGGGCGAATTTTGATGTGAAATTCTCTGCTGAGTCTTTTGCAATCTGCAACTTACGGACACGTCGAGGCTTAGCGGTTCAGACCTGTACCGAGGGTTCGAATCCTGACCTCTCCGCCACGCAGTCTGACAGCACTCGAAACTCTCGCCGGAGTTCGCTGAGAATCTCGCGAAAAGCCGGCCAATTCGCGGTTTTCTGGTCTCCAACCGCACTGGAGAGAACGGACTCTCCAGCCGGACCTCACCGAAAATCTCTCATTTTCTCTGCTCGGTGAATCGGCAGTGCGGTTTCAGTAATGCTGTCAGGCGAAACCAATACGATCAAAAACCGATCGTTTGGCAAAGGCAACTTGACACAGGAGCACGCATGACCGCTTGCTCCCTGGGATGCGAGGGATGGGATACCCTTGCCCCTGCCTTGCCGCGAGATCCACAACATTTCGGCTCTAACTGGGTCCGCGAAGACAATGTCATAGCTAACCCCTATTCAAACTGCGGAGAGTCTAGGCGCTGAATCCTGGGACTCAGGTGTCGGAATGACAAGATACGGGAGTCGCAAGGTGTTAGTGCTTGGGTGTGTTTGTTTGCAAGATAGTGCGGTACACAGGACCGCTGGCCTCGACGGCAATTAGACCTTCCTCCGAAAATCGAGCGTCTGGATACTGAAATGTGCGGCCCGTTACAACCGCAACAGCAGCAAACGCGCAAATCACTGCATCCAGCGCATCGGCACTGGCCTCAACCAGCTTTCTGAAACCATTGAAATCGATTCGCGCGGTCAGACTTTCAACAATCGAGCAGCGTGTTTTAGTTTCCCTTTCAGTATTTCGGCTGTACTCCTGATGAGGGAGATCCCAATGGCAGAGCTGTGCCGCTGGAAAAGCTTCCACGAGTAGACCACGCGGACTCTTCTCCCACGGCCACACAGAGCAACCAGTTTCCCACTGCAGCCTCAGGCAAGCCGCTGTCATTGCAGCACCACCTCGGGCGCCAGCCCACATTGTCGAACGCACATTTACCTTTCGTTGCCGCCAGAACTCCTCAGTCTTGCGCAACGGCTTCTTGGTCGTCCTGGCTTCTAGCACACAGCTAATGAAATCGGCAGCAGATGGAAATGGTCTGCCATCACGCAAACTTAACCCTGAAATACGCTCCAGCAGGGCCCGATGGCTCATTGACCCCAAATTCTCAGATGGGATCGAAAACGGAGCATCGATCGCTACGGCGTTGAAGTTAGAGCTACTAATGTAGTGAGTAAGGCGCAGGAAGGGCCTCCCCTCGCCACGTAGTCGCTGCACACGCGAGAGATTAGCCAATGCCAGTTGGTCGGCTGCCCGTCTTACCTCCGCAACCCATACGTTGCTTTTACTGCATCCCTCAGACCACATCCGGTAGTTTCCGCTAAAGTCGATGCCTAGGCAGCGAATTTGTGCGGCCGAAACCGCAGTATCTCTCGCGGCAAGTTTCATTGTTTGTCGTCAGAACCTTGAGATCAGCTTGGCCCAAGGGCCAAGCTAGACTTTCGGGCTCAGTTCACCCTTTCAGTTTCCAGCGACCCAGATTGTGGCGCAGCCGCTGCTCGATCGTGCGGTGTTTCTGTTCGGCTACTGCGTAGGATTTCTTCTCGCCTTCAGCATTCCTGCAATCCGGATGCTTTCAATAGTTTTGAACTTGTGAAAGCACGCTATTTCTGAACTCTTCCTCGACACGAGTGAAGGTATCCGATCCATCGAATATCCCAGTCTTGATTGGCCCCCACTCAGCGCCTTCCTTCTGATGCTCTTCTAGTAGGACTTGGCTTATGTGCATGCCAGAAGGAACCATGAATCGATGTCGCCAAGAAAAACGCCCGACAGGAGCCCAGCCAAACGTCCGGCCGTCTTTCTTACCCTCGTCAAAGTAAACGAGAGCGTACAGATATTCAAATCGATCAAATGCATCGTCAAATTGATGATCGCTCGCTAGGAAGGGACGCAACACCGGGCGCAAAAGGTTGTGAAGTCGTTCACTGGACGGAGCCTTAGCCTGCTTAATTCACCAGATCTGAGATTTGCTTGCGAGGGGTGTGGGATCGGACGTCGAGGGCCGGCGGAGTCGGCCCGGTCATTCGGTTTTTCGGGGGTAGTACGGCAGGGCGACCTGAGGGGAGGATTTTGAGCATGGCTCCGCAGGAACTGCGAGGGGAAGGTGAGTTCGGAGGCAAGCCCAGGGATCAACCGCTGTTGACGGCGATCACGACGGCGCGGAACAAGTTCTGAAACGGCCAGCCGGTGGCGAGGTGGAAGCGAACACAACGGGCGGTCTGGCGAACGCGGGCGCCGATTTTAAAGAGCTGGGCGCGTAGAGTTTCGATCTGGGCTGAGCGCCAAGGCTGGGGCAATTGCAGACGGAATAAGTTGACCAGGTTGTAGGCGGCGGCGTGCAGGAGCAGACGGAAAGCGTTGGCCAGGAAGCGGTGGCAGCTCAAGCGGTCGGCGCGGAAGCCGTTCTTGAACTCCTCGATACGGTTCTCACACTCGCCGCGATCGTTGTAGAAAGCGAAGACCTCCGAGGCGCGACCGGGGCAGTTGGTAATCAGGAAGCGCAGGTTGGTTCCGGCGGCGGTGTGCTCGGCCTTGTAGCAGATGCGGCGCTGGTGGGACCAGGTGCGGGCACGGTGGCGGAAGCTGGAGAAGCTGCGCTGGGGGAGTTGGGTGCGGCGATAGCGCCGTTTTAACTGTTTCTGCCGCGGTTCGGCGCGGCGCTGGAAGACGCAGTTGGCGGGGATGCCGATGGCATACTCGATCTCGAAGAACTCGCAGAACTCATAGAGCAGTGGGAAAGCGAAGCCGGCATCGCCACGCAGTTTGATCTTCACGTTGGGGAAGGCGGACTGCAAACGCGGCACCAGGCGGAGCAGCATGGGCACGATGCGAGCATGACTGGAGGCGTTTCCCGGGCGCAGGCGAGCCGCCAGCAGGCATCCGGTGTGGCGCTCGAAGACCAGCATGGGATGATACATGTGCTGGCCGTAAGCGCCGTTGAAGAAGCTGAGTTGCTGTTGGCCGTGGGTAGGATCGTCGGTGGAATCCAAATCGAGCAGGATCTCGCCGCGCTGGCGGACCTGCTCGCCGCAGAGGCGGATGAACTGCTCGCACAGTCGGTCGTTGCAGCGCACCAGATCGCGTCCCGAGGGAGCGTTCTCCCAACGGCTGAGCGTGGGCTGGGAGCCGAGCGCAATGCCTAGCTCCTGATCGGCGACGATCTGCAACATAGGATCGTGGCGCAGACGATCGGCGTCATTGGCATCTTCGTATCCGGCGACGATCTGATAGATGCGTTGCCGCAGCAGCGCCGGTGCATCGTGCTGCACGCGCTCTTTTTGACGCGGGTCGCGGAGGCCTCCGGCCCAGTCCCGAGTCAGATGATGGCGCTGATCGAAGGCGCGCAAGGGCAACAGGCCGGCGTCGCTGGTGATCTGGCCGCCGGAAAAATCGGCGCGGATGGGTTGATGACGGTAGAAGGAAAAGGTCAGCTGTGGTAAAACACTTTGTATCAAGCGATGGATGCTCCCAAAGGGAATGCTGGGTGGCGAAACCCAGTGTTTATCATTCCTTTTAGAGCATCCTTTCTTTTTTGGCTAGAACTGGTTTCATAAATACCTCAACGTAATGAGTAAGCAGGCAAGATGAAAGAATCCGCTGTAGACGCTGAGAATGCGGTCCTGGCGCACCAGCAGGCGGCGAAAGTTTTGCAGCCAAGCGAACGTGCGTTCCACCTTCCAGCGTTTTTTGTAGCGACGGAACTTGCGGCCATCTTGCCTCCACCACCGTTTTCGGTTTCTGCGATGCGGCACCAACAGTTCAATCCCGCGCCGTTGCAAGCGCTCGCGCAGCGGGTTGGAATCGTAAGCCCGGTCCGCGATGACGCGCCGTGGCTTGCTGCGCGGACGACCTCGTCCCCAGCACGGAACTCTTACTTGCGCGAGCGTGCTTTCCGCGAGTGTGACCTCTGCCGGCGAAGCGCTCGCCAGTTGCGCTCCCAGTGGAATCCCCTGGCCATCGACCAGTACCATCCACTTCGTGCCCTTGCCCCGCTTGGTTTTGCCAACTCCAGCGCCCCTTTTTTCGCCGACACGAAACTGCCGTCCAGAAACGTCTCATCCCAGTCCAGCAGTTGGTCATGGTTCAGCGCCGCCAACATCGCTCTCCAGGCTTGGAGCCAAACGCCCTGCTCTTCCCACTGCCGCAACCTCCGCCAACAGGTCGGCCCGCTGGGATACTCCGAGGGTAGATCGCGCCACCGCGCCCCGGTTCGGAGCACCCACAGAATGCCGTCCACGCACTCCCGATTCGAGGCCCAAGGCCGTCCCCGCTTATCTCGCCGGCGCTTCGGTGCCGGAAAGAAATACTCGATCAACGCCCACTGCCGATCGCTGAGCCGCATGCTCCCAGCTCAGCCCATTCCGGCTCCTATTGGTAAGTGCCTCCCGTGAGGCCGAACCTATTTATGAAACCAGCTCTAGAGACTTCGTGAATAATCCAGGCTAGATTTCAAAACCGCCCACTACCCTTCATCGGGCATCTTCTCTTGCATCGCTAGAAAGTGCTCGTACTTGAGCAGCACAGCCAGCGGCTTATCGTTGTCCTGAATCACCAAAGTTTTATCCAGTTCCCGAAGCTGCGTCACGTTCAGCGCCCGTAGGCGGCTGATTCCCACATGCTGCACGCTTGGGTCAAGGTATGGAATCTCAACACGGTTTGCTTTCGCCATAAAATCCCCTTAGTTGGCGCGCGCCAGCGCCTTGAGTACCAATTCTTTGTCTACACGAGCATTCGGCTTGCGCTGAGGCAACAGGGCGCACAGTTCTTCGAGCGTCCAAACATGGTCAGTCAATCCAGCCTGCATCGCGGGAGTCACGCGCAGAGACGAATGCACGCGGCAGAAGTTGTAGTGCATGAAGTACAGCGCGACCTGATGGCCGTGGTTCTCAACTTTCTTGCTGTGCCCGTTCGTCAAGCGCGTGAAACGGCGCATCCCCATTCGCATAGAAAGATTCTGCCGTTCTACGTAACTGGTAGAGATGTACTTCGGATCGGGTGCGCCAGTGAGAACGCCTGTGCGACAACCGATGCAAGTAGCAGGGCTATAGCGCGATTCTGGATTGTCGCCAGATGCGCCGTAGATTTTAACCAGCATCGCGTAATCAATCTCAGAGCCGAACGCATCTTCGACGGCCTCAGCATAGACGCGATGCACGTCCGTCGTTAATTGAATCCGATTAGCGATGCGCGAAGCAACATCCCGCATAAAGGCTTGCGCCGTAGCTCCGCCGCGATCCCCAATCATGTAGGAAACGATCACTTTTGTATCAGCATCAATCGCTGTCCAAGTCCAAACGCTGCCGAAACCAGCCTGCATTTGCTCCAGCGTAAGGTTCTTATCCTTGCCGAGCACAAAGGCCCAAATTTCATCGCACTGAATGCGCTGGACATTTCTATTGTGGACAAGACGGGGACATTTCTAATGTGGTATGACAATGTAAAGTTTTGCACCTTGACAGCCCGTTTGCACGGACAGATACTTCTCCACGCTAGCCACAAGCCCCAGGGACGCGTGTGCTTTCCGCTTCTTAGAGCGTCCAGACTATCGGGTAAGAGTCAGCTAGACAGGTCCGCAGGTTAAGTAAGTAAGTCAGCGAGAACAACAAGCAGGTCAGGAGATCGCCATGATCGCCCCGCGCGTAGAACGTGTAGTGCCGTTTCTCTTTCTGTATGCAATCTTAATAGTTGGATGCTTATCCCAAGCTGCATTTGGCCAAGACAACGGGCAAGCACTCACGCTGAGCTGTCCAACCTTCTTTGCCCAAGTTGGAGTTGCCTACAATTCTGCACTGGCGGCCAGCGGCGGAGTCGCTCCCTATACGATCTCGATCCTCAACGGCTCACTGCCTCCGGGACTCTCGCTTAACTCATCGACCGGGGCAATTACGGGTACGCCCACCGCGGGGGGCATCTACAACTTCACAGCTCAGGTCGTGGACTCGCAAAGCAACACGGTCACCACCAATTGCGGCATCGCTGTTTTGCCGGTCCCGCTCATGCTGAGCTGTCCAACCGGCACGGGGCAAGTGGGGGTTGCGTACACTTCGGCGTTAAACGCCACCGGCGGAGTTGCTCCCTACACGTTCTCAATCATTAGCGGCTCGCTGCCTCCGGGCTTGACGCTCAATACCTCGACCGGAGCGATTACGGGTACGCCGACCACGGCGGGCACTTACAACTTCACGTCCAAAGTCGTGGACTCGAAAGGCAACATAGCCACCGCGAGTTGCACTATCACGGTTATTACTGCTCAGTCGTGCCCGAACAATGGCAACCTGAAGGGCAATTATGCGTTCCTGTTCCAAGGGTGGTCCAGCCCCAGCGGCAGCGGTTATGTTTTCACCGGCACGGCTGGCAGTTTGGTGTTCGATGGCAACGGCAACATCACCAGCGGACAGTACGACCAGAACGATCCCGTGGACGGGCCGAGTCAAGGGACGCTGACGGGCACATACTGCGTTCCGTCGAGCAACCTCGGGGTGATGACATTCAAGGACAGCCACGGTGACACCACGACGCTTGCCTTCGTGCTGCAGCCGAATGGCAACGGAAGCATCACTCCCTACGACGCCACTACATATCATTCGTCCGGCATCTTCCTGAAGCAGAGCACCAGCGATTTTTCGACCAGCAACTTCACCGGCCAGTACTCGCTTGGATTCATTGGCATCGACAACGCGTCCAGCAGATTTGGAATAGTCGGCGCATTCACCGCCAATGGGACAGCGAATCTGACCAAAGGCGAGTTGGACGGCAATGACGGTGGAAACTACTTCAACGGGACGTTCAACTCTGCCAACTTCAATGTGACCGCAAGCGGCCGCGGCACTGTGAGCATAAACGTGAGTGGCGTGGGCACGGGGAACTTCGCCTTCTATGTGGTCAATTCGTCGCAACTGCTCATCGTGCAGATCGATCCGATCTCGCAGGGGCTGCAATCGCTGTTCAGCGGGCAGATCGTGCAGCAACAGGGCCTCACCTATAGCGATTCAGACCTCAATGGCGTGAGCGTGCTGGGATTGCAAGGGCTGGACACGAGCTGCAGCCCAGCATGCCCGGACGCGCAATTAATTTTCGTCACATGGAACGGTTCCGGCTCCGCCTCCACCACGGGCGACGAGAACGACGGAGGCACTCTAAGTTCCACTAGCGGCTCGTCCGGAACGTACAGCGTGGGCTCCAATGGACGCGTGGTCATCAGCGGAGGCGGGGGGCACAATCCCTTCTTCTACCTGACGGGCAAGAATGCCGGTTTCGCCGTCGGCACCGGGGGAAGTAAGACAGAGTTTGGCTCGATGGTGGCGCAGTCGGGAAGCAACTTCAACAACAGCTCGCTGTCGGGAAATTACTACGGCGGAAGTTGGGAGCTGATGTCGTCGAACAACTGCGGCGAAGTGAATCTCGCGAACGTCAACTCGGGAAGCGGCAACGTCATTAGTGAGAGCAATTGCGGCGAAAGCCCCGAGAGCGAATCCAACTCGGTCATCTATTCGGTGTCGTCGAACGGGCGAATAGTCGTCACAAATGGTATCCCGAGTGGGATTACGTACATAGTTTCACCCTCGAACGGCGGGAGTGGTGGCAGCTTCCTCTACCTGCCCTGGGAGGGGGAAACGAATCCCCGGCTGGAGTCGTTCGGTGTCGCGTCGACCACGTCCACGCTCGCGCTGAGCTGTTCATCCGGCACGGCGCAAGTGGGGGTTGCTTACACCTCCGGACTATCGGCCACGGGCGGCGTCGCGCCATACACCTTCTCGATCGTCAGCGGCTCACTGCCCCCGGGCTTGACGCTGAATCCATCCACAGGGGCAATCACCGGCACTCCGACGACTTACGGCTCCTACACCTTCACCGCCCAGGTCGCGGATTCGCAGGGCAACACGGCTACCGCCAGTTGCACCATCGTGGTATCTCCACCCACGCTCACGCTCGCCTGTCCATCCGGCACCGCTCAGGTTGGCACACCTTACAACTCGGCGCTGGTCGCGACGGGTGGCGAACCTCCGAACACGTTCTCGATCATCAGCGGCTCGCTGCCTCCGGGGCTGACGCTTAGCCCATCGACCGCCGCGATTACGGGCACGCCAACCGCGGCGGGCACGTACACCTTCACCGCCCAAGTCGTGGATTCCAGAAATAACTCAGCCGGCACAACGACCGCGAGTTGCACCATCACGGTCTCGCCCGCGTCAACGGTCATCCTGCAAGAGAACTTTAACGAATTGACCCCGGCCCTCGGTTTGACGTCTGCAGGCGTTTTCACCGCTATCAATGGAACCAATGTTGACGTCGTAACTGGGAGTATTTGCGCTACGCCGGAATCGGGGAACTGCGTCGACCTCGACGGTACAGGTGGGAACAGTCAAGGCGATATTGAATCGAGTCCCATCACTCTGAATGCGGGCACTCAATATAACCTCAGCTTTGACCTCATTGGCTCGCAGAGGGGCGTCACAACATCAACCACAGTCAATTTTGGCCCTTACTCGCAGACGTTCGTCCTGGCGAGTAATGATGACACTGATGGCATAGCAACAGTACCAGTTACTGTTCCTTCCACAACCGTCACTCACCTTGAATTCAAGAGCAACACTGCCGGCGACGTAGGGGCCCTGCTTGACAATGTCCTGATCACAGCGAGCACGTCCGGGCCTCAAGTGAACTGCTCCGCGACCAACAGCACGGGAGCAGTAGGAGTACCGTTTAACAGCGGAACGATTACGGTCACGGGCGGAACGGCGCCGTACACGTTCTCGATCATTGGTACCTTGCCGGCTGGCCTGACGCTGAACACTTCAACAGGGGTGGTTTCCGGCACGCCAGCCGCACCTGGCACCTTCTCGATCCAGGTAAAGGACGCGAATGGAGTGCCCGGTAGCGCAAGCTGTCCCTTCGCAATCGTCAGCGGGCCGCAGATAACTTGTCCAGCCGGTGCCGCGCAAGTGGGCGTTGCATACAGTTCGGGATTTGCTGTCACGGGAGGTACGCCGCCATACACCTTCACAATAATTAGTGGCTCACTGCCTCCGGGTCTCTCGCTTAACTCGTCCACCGGAGCAATCACCGGGACGCCGACAGCGGCAGGCACATACAACTTCACCGCCCAGGTCGTGGACTCGCAAAGCAGCACGGCCACCGCCAGTTGCAGTATCGTCGTGGCGTCGAAGTCCCCGGTCAAGCTGAGTTGTCCAACAGGCACGGCACAAGTGGGCATTGCATACAGTTCGGCGCTCGGCGCCACGGGCGGAGTGTCGCCATACACGTTCTCGATCCTCAGCGGCTCATTGCCTCCGGGGCTTTCGCTGAACTCATCGACCGGAGCGATCACGGGCACGCCCACGACGGCGGCCACTTACACCTTCACCGTCCAGGTCATGGATTCGGGGGGCAACACAGCCACCGGTAAATGCACAATCGTAGTCTCGGCAGCGTCCACGCTCGCGCTAGTTTGTCCGGCCAGAACGGCGCAAGTGGGTATTGCATACAGTTCCACGCTCAGTCCTACGGGCGGAGTCCCGCCGTACACGTTCTCGAGCATCAGCGGCTCGCTGCCTCCGGGGCTCTCACTTAACTTATCCACCGGCGCGATCACGGGCACGCCGACCACCGCGGGGACCTACAACTTCAGCGCGCAGATCGTGGACTCGCAGGGCAACGCGGCCAGCGCCAGTTGCAGCATCGTGGTCGCCAGCGCGACCAGCACCCCTTCCACCACCAGCCTGACTCTTGTGCCCTCGAGCGTTCCCGTGGGCTCGTCCGGCCCGATAGCGATGACTGCGACTGTCGCTCCAGTCTCGGGCAGCGGAACGCCCACCGGTACCGTCACATACTTCATGGGTTCAACTCAGATAGGAGCAGCAGCTACGCTCAGCGGCGGAGTTGGTACGTTTAACTACAATCCCGGCAGCCTGGCGGTAGGGATCTACTCGATCACTGCTGTTTACAGCGGCGATAGCACGTTCTCCGCTTCAACCTCCCAGGCGCAGACGCTTGCCATTAGCCAGACGGGACCTTTTGCCTATGTGGCCAACCAAAGCAGTAATAACGTTTCTGTAATCAACATACCTACTGGGCAGGTGGTAAGCACCATACCTGTGGGGTTTGGGCCTTGGGGAACTGCTATCTCTCCCGACCAAAAACAGGTCTATGTAACCAACAGTGGGGGAAACAGCGTATCTGTGATTAACGCTGCGAGCGGCAGCGTAGTAGCCACGATTCCGGTTGGGTCGTCTCCCTTGGGCGTGGCTTTCACTCCGGATGGAACTGCAGCCTATGTAGTGAACGGAGTTTCCAATAGTGTTTCGGTGATCAACACGGCTTCTCAAACCGTGGTGGCCACGGTGCCGGTGCAGGGCGATCCCGCCGGAGTAGCGATGGCGCTCACGTCCAATGGGACGTTCGCCTATGTCACGAACTCAGCCGCCAATACTGTTTCGGTGATAGCAGTGGAAAGCAGTCCCACCGTAGTTCAAACCATCCCTGTAGGCTCCGGTCCTCGGGGGGTAGCGGTGGCCCCGAACAGCAGTTTGGTGTACATCGAGAACGAGAAAGGCGGCACTGTCTCAGTAATTTCGGTCGCCACCAATACGGTGACGGCGACGATCCCGGTCGGAGCCAATCCAATCGCCGCTGCCTTCACCCCGGACAGTAGCTTTGCATATGTGGCGAATAATGCTTCAAATACGGTCTCGGTAATCGACACCGCTTCTGCGAGCGTGGTGGCCGCAATTGCAGGCTTCAATAACCCGGTTTATATCGCGATAACTGCGGACGGTACTTTGGCTTATGTCACGAACTCGGGTGCCAATGTTGTTTCCGTAGTGACCACCGCGAGCAACACGATCATGGGTACGGTTGCCGTCGGTTCGCTCCCGACTGGTGTCGCGCTTGCCTCGGCCCCTCAAGCAATATTCCAGATCACGCAACCCTTGAGCCCGACCCAGCCGAATAACTTCAATTTCGGAGCTAACAGCTACGCGGTGCAATACCCATCGGGCACGCAGTTCTCCGACATAAGCATGACTGTTACATCGGTTGAGATTACACAGGCCCAGTTCCAGCAGCGCGTCGCCGGCACAGCGTTTGCCAATGCCAGTTGCATCGTATATGCGGGCGCGGCAGGTAACTGCATCGACGATCAAGTGACCTGCTTTCAGAATGGCAGCCCGGTCCCGTGCCCGACTGAAACCACGCCGTCCATCGCAGTGCAAACGAAGTTAACCACGGCGCAGCAGATTGTTAATCCTGGATATCTCACCACGCCCATCGGCCAGAATAACTGGACCAACATCTTCAGCGGCCTCTCCGACATCACGGTGAAGGGCAAAACCAAGGGATTTTCAGAATTTATAGCGGTCGAACTGGGCACGGACAGTCCGCAGGGCGCGGGAACGCTGACATTCGAGGCGCCACTACGTTCGACCGACCCCCGGGAGTTTCTCGTCGGAACAAAGATTCCAGTCACATTCCAGCTGGCATCCATTGCCAACCCAACTCAACCGATCACCGACGCGGTGGCGAATCTCACGCTCGAATATGTGGCGAATGCGAGTGGCCAGCCGCAAAACACCGTGGTATTGGAGCGACAAAACGCCTTCGATTACAAGAGTGGCGTGGGCTATACCTATCAACTCCACACGCGCGAATATCAGACTGGAACATACATTCTTACCGTGTATGGAAACGCGTTCGCCGCGCAGCAGGTCCAGTTCTCACTCATGGTCGACCAGTCTCCGGCCATCACAAGCCCGAGTGGAACAACATTTATTGTGGGAGTGCCCAACACCTTTACAGTCACGACGTCGGGATTTCCAATTCCCAAAATCACGGAATTCGGCGCGCTGCCAGCGGGAGTTACATTCGTCGATAACGGTAATAGCACCGGAACACTTAGCGGCACTCCTTCGGTGGGCGGCGTGTTCAGCTTGAGCTTCACAGCTCAGAATAGCCTAGGTTCGGTAACGCAAACCCCCTTCACCTTGACCGTGGGAGCAGCGCCTCTCATTACGAGCGCCAATGCGGCCACTTTCATGACTGGAGCAGCGAATACCTTCGCGGTGACAGCCACCGGTTCGCCTACCCCAAGCCTTTCCGAATCGGGCGCATTGCCCACCGGCGTAACCTTCGTCGACAACGGCAATGGCACCGGAACTCTTAGCGGCACTCCGACCGCAAGTGGCGTTTTCAGTATCACGTTCGCGGCGCAGAACGGCATCGGTTCTCCGGCAATGCAAGCCTTTACGCTGACGGTGAAGGCGGAGGGGGATTTCACTGTGGTCGCAGCACCGAGCAGTTTGACGGTGCAGCAAAACAGCGGTGGAACCACCACGATAGAAATCAAGGCCTCAAAGGGCTTCCACCAAGCGGTCACTCTGAGCGCCAGTGGAATGCCCCCCGGTGTGAAGGCAACGTTTAATACCAACCCAACTCGTTCGTTCAGCACCCTGACGCTGTCGGCAGCGGCCTCGGTCGCAGCGGGGACGTACACAATCACTGTTACGGGCACGGCTGGAAGTCTCAGTCATAGCACAACAGTCACACTGACGGTGACAGCGCTGAGCTTTACACTTTCCGCGACACCCAACGCGGTGAGTGTGGCAAGAAGCAGTAGCGCCACCAGCACCATTGCCATTACTCCGGCAAAAGGATTCTCCGGCAGTGTGACGCTGGCTGCCGCCGGACTGCCTGCCGGCGTGACAGCTTCCTTCAGCCCGAATCCAGGGACCTCGAGCAGCACTCTCACCCTAAGTGCGAGCAATACGGCGGCATCAGGCACGGTGGTGGTGACGATCACGGGAACGTCGGGGAGCCTGAACTCATCAACGACGCTGATGCTGACAGTGGAGGGGGATTTCACAGTGGTAGCAGCACCGAGCAGCTTGACGGTGGAGCAAAACAGTGGAGGAACGAGCACGATAGAAATCAAGGCCGCAAAGGGCTTCGACCAGGCGGTCACTCTGAGCGCCAGTGGAATGCCGTCCGGTGTGAAGGCAACATTCAATAGAAACCCAACCCGTTCGTTGAGCACCCTGACGCTGTCGGTAGGGGCCTCGGCCGCAACGGGAACGTACACAATCACCGTGACGGGAACGGCTGGAGGTCTCAGTGATAGCGCAATAGTCACATTGACGGTGACGGCGCCGTAGCCGACCTTTTAGCTTGTCGGTCGCTCCTGTGTCGATCGCGGAAGGGAGCAGCGGCAGGGCCACCGTTACCGGTAATCCCGCCAATGGCTTTAATCGGAGCGTAAGTCTGAGCACAAGTGGACTGCCGGCTGGTGTGACCTGGTAGGGTCGAGGACTGGCTGTGCTCCGCAAGAATTCCGTAAGACGCTTGCAAAGTGCGGAAATATCGAGGTTTGGAGCGAATCGCGGTTGAGCGGAGAAAGCGTGAGATTTCGCGTTCGGATTCTCGGGTCATTCCTGTAAAATCCCGCTTGCGATGCGGTCCCTACCCGTGATTTCGACTCTTTTCGTTGTCATCTCCGACCTATTCTCATTTTTCAAATCATCGTTCCGATCTCGCACCTCCTTGCTGGCCGAGAATCTTTTTCTGCGGAAACAACTGGCGTTCTATCAAGAGCGTAAGGCCGGGCCGCGTCGGCTGACAGACGCCTCCAGGCTCTCATTCGTGTTTTGGTCCCGATGGTTTAGCTGGAAGGATGCTTTAGTCATCGTCAAGCCCGAGACCTTGATTGGCTGGCATCGCAAAGCTTTCAAGCTTTTCTGGCGATGGAAGTCGCGACCCGGCAGACCTCGATTGCCACGGGAGATACGGGAATTGATTGTGCGCATGGCGCGTGAAAATCCGACCTGGGGCCAGGAACGGGTTGCGGACGAGCTCTCGCTGAAACTCGGCATTTTTGTATCGCCTCGTACGGTGCGGAAGTACTGGCCCTGGGATCCCAACAATCACAACCGGAATGGAGTCACTACCCAGGGCTGGGCAACGTTTGTGCGGAATCACGCGGATGCTATCGTCGCCTGTGATTTCATGATCACGGTCACGGCGCGATTCCAGTTCCTGTATGTGCTGGTCATGTTGGAGCTGGGATCCCGGCGGATTCTGCACTGCAATGTAACCGCTCATCCTACGGCGGAGTGGACACTCCAGCAGTTTCGCGAGGCACTGCCCGGAGACAGCCCTCATCGCGTTTTGATCCACGACCGCGATGCTATCTTCTCGGCGGAATTAGATAACGAACTGGTGAAGTGCATCGGCGTAAGCGTGCTGCGCACTCCACCACAATCGCCCCAGGCCAATGCATTTTGCGAACGGCTGATCGGGACCATGCGCCGGGAGTGTCTGGATTTTCTGATCCCCCTCAACGAGCGACACCTCCGTCGCATGCTGCGGGAATGGGTGCTTCACTATAATTCCGGACGCCCACACAGCAGCCTGGGTCCGGGCATTCCCGACCATGGACGGAGCGCAGCAAGGCTCCGGCAACGCAAGAAGTTCGCACCTGCAACGGGCATTGCGGTGGTTGCTCGTCCGGTTCTTGGCGGACTCCACCACGAATATGCCTGGAAGCGAGCGGCATGAAGAGACGGTCGGCAAGTCTGATCAAATCGCCACTTGATTGGCACATGGCGGCGGCTCCGGTGTCGCACCCTATTATTCCGGTGCTTGCCGAGCGGGGCGGGACGCAACTTCGAGCGCCGCGGTGCACGGTGTTGGTGGACAGTCGCGAACAGAATCCGTTCGACTTCTCCCGTTTTGAAGGATGGTTTGCGGGGATCGAGACGAAAGCCCTGAAGTCGGGAGATTACTCGATCGCAGGGTTGGAGGATCGTTGTGCGGTGGAGAGGAAAGACCTACCCGACCTTCATCACTCCTTCACGGTTGAGCGTCCGCTGTTTGTGCGTCGCCTACGCCTCATGAACCACTATCCCCACCGCTTGCTTGTGATCACCACGGCTCTAAGCCAAGTAAAGTCTCTCCAGCCCCACGGCGGAGCAAGTCCGAATCGGCTGACGCAATCTCTGATCGCCGTTTTCGCCGGTTTGCAGGTTCCGTTCCTCTGTACGGAGACTCACGAACTTGGAGAGGAGATCGTTGCCTCGTACCTCTACCAGGTTCACCTTTATCATTGGTTGGAAACCAATGGTTACGGGCGATTCCTAGCCGACGACGATCTCTAGAAGAAAAGGACTGTGAGCGCACGGCGCATTATTCTGGAAGTTCAGGCTGCCGATAGAATTATTGCGGAGGACAACCTATGTCGGCATCGAAGGCTCCAGAAACCCGCACTCTTGATCGAGACTTTCTAGAGCTATGACATAGAAAATAACTTCCATCCGTTGGCGGCATGCGCCCTCCAAGTGGCACCACCTCCAGTTCCGCAGCCCGGGCCGGGATAATCGCCAAGAGAACCCTGGGGAAAACGGGAAAGTGGGCTTTGCAGAAATTATTTCGCGTGCTCTTCCAGCACGGCGGCCATGCGGGTCTGATAACCGCGGCCACCGGCCTTGTAGGCCTTGACCGTGCTTTCTTCAAGGCGCAGAGCGATCAGGACCTTGCGCGGTTTTTTCTGCGGGCCGCGCTGGCCGCGTTTGCGTTTCTCCGAATGTGCGGCGAGATCGGGAAAGACTTCGGATGCCGGCCTTGCCTTGGCAAACATGGCGTCGGTCCACTCCGGGTTTTCTTTGTCGATCATCTCGGGATCAGGATTTTTCTTCATAGCGTTTTACCTCCGTCTTGTGGGCGCGGCGCAGGCTGATAACCCGCACCGTCGCGCCGGACTTAGTAAAGACCAGAGCATGAAGGCGGCTGCCAATATAACCGATGGCGAAAAAGCGGTCTTCACCGTGGCGGCAGGACGGTACGATCATTGCCGTGGTCCAATCGAATTCGTCGGCAAGCGTGAACGGCAGGCCTCTTTCCCTGATGTTCTTCGCATTCTTCGCAGGGTCGAACTCGATTTTCATTTATTTAATTGTATATACAAATAAAGTGAAAGCCAATCATAATCGTCCGGGCTTTTGATCATGAATTACCGAATCACTACGAAAGATTAAGGATTGGTTCTTGATTGTAAGGCCCAAGAAACGGCCTTGGATTTCTAGCCCGAGCGAGATGGTATAGGAGGTACACGGCATTCGTGATTTGCACGGTCACGGCGGAGTCTACGTGCGCAGCCGAAAGCTATCCGCGTCGTTTCTTGGCGGAGACCAAGGATTGACAGCTCAGGTGGACAGGAACTCCAGCAGTTGCGTCAGCTTTTATCGCCGATTCGGCAGACTTTCAGACAACAACTGACTTCAGCGGGAAACTATTGGACGTACTAATACGGAAGCCGCGTGAGGACAATGCAAATCCCTCACGCGGTTTCCGCAAATGACAGGGCTAGTGAGCGCAGAACCCGTTGCCAACCAGCAGGTAAGCGCCGTTCGCGGTACTGTCAACCGTGACAAGCAGGCCGGTTCCATCGGCCCCGGCCATGGCCTGGGTGTCGCCATAGATGCTTACTATCTGGTCACCCGGATTCAGCCCACCGCCCGCAAGAGGACCAATGAGGCTGTCATCGACGATGATTTGAATGGTGCCGTCAGGGGTGTAATTGCTGGCGGCATCGGCCGCGCCGTCACTGACCTGGCTCTTGCTTCCGGAAGCCAGGACCGTTACGTGACCGTACTCGTAAGCCACGGTTCCACCCACCCCGTTGGTATTCATATCGACGTAGCGCTGCGTACCGTCGGGCGCCGTGAAGAAAATGGTCCACGCCGAGTTTGGCTGGACGGGAGCCGTCAAGTTCGCGACTTTCATCGTGAAGTACAACTGGTTGTTCCCCGAAGCGGTAGGAGAAGGCTCCGCAATGGAGATGGACTGAATGTCCAGTTGGCTGTTGGCGGGCGCGCCTGTCTGATCGCCAGCGGGATCGGTGACGACAGTCAAACCCGGCAGAGTACATGGTGACTGTGGAGGTGGCGCAAGGGCAGTAACGATTTCACTGCAGGTGGCACTATAACCGAGTCGGTTCTTGGACTCCACTTTGTAGTAATAGCTGACACCAGGCTTGGCTGTAGCGTCAAAGTAAGAGGTTTTGGTTGCACGGACGGTCTTGACCGGTTTTTCCGAGCCACTCTTCGTGCCCCGCAGGATCCGGTATGAGCCGACGGGCGCTCCACCACTGTCGGGCGCGTTCCAGCTGACCAGAACGCCATTGCTGAATTGCTCCGCTGAGACCAGTAGGGGTGCGCCAGGCACCGTTGGTTCGACCGGATCGAAGGCCGAAAGCAGACGAGGCCCGCCTGATTGGCGGATTATGGTGCCTAACGCACTGGTGGAGGCCGTGGCCGGCGAGCCGGCACTGCAGCTGCCAACCACGCAGCCGTCAGAGAGGGCGGCCAACACGCGACCTTCCGCGTCAATGGTCAGGTCATTGAAGTCCAGCAGGTTGCGTGCGCTGGCACACGTGGTGCCGGCGTTGCAGATGGGACCTACTTGAATGGGATCGATTGGAGTAACGTCTACCGTGTAGTAGTTCGTGCCTCCGTTCAAAGTGGTAGCGATGTAGGCGTGCCAGATGCCTGTAAAGGTGGTGCCTTGGTAGTCGCCACCCATGGGGCTTCCGAGAAACATGAACGCGGCGCGATTCGGATCTCCAGCGACCACTTCCGGGAAGACGGCGCTCTGGATTCCATAGGGGGCGCCCACGTCGACTGACGGGCTCCACGTCATGCCACGATCATGCGAAACCGCGATTTTGGCGTGATTGTTGGCGTCCTGATAGCCAAAGTAGAGGGTTCCGTCCGAGGCGATGCCCACCGAAGGATCGGTGTTTCCGGCAGTGCTGTCGGGAATCGGGAGAACGGTCCAAGTCAGTCCATTGTCCAAAGAAACTGCAACAGCCTGATTGGCGCCGCATCCCCGATTGGGAACATAGACTGTGCCATCGGGCGCAACCTTCACGTGCCCATGGATTCCTGAGCATTGGGTGAGGTTGTAAATCGGCACTCCCGCTCCAAAGGTCAAGCCGCCGTCGTCGCTGCGTGAACAGAATGCAGTTGCGATGTCCTGGGAACAGTAATACACCGCGTTCGGATAAAGAGGATGCGGTGGCGGAGGAGGCGTGGAGTTGGGGTTGTAGGGACCTGCACCAAGGGTTTCGTGATCAACGCCCGCCGGCTGTCCGGACCCTTGCGATGGGTCCCAACTGTCGCCGTCAGCGTCGGAATAGGACAGCAGGCTGGTTGCGGCTGCAAGTTGAGCCTGGAAGACACGTCCGGGTGTTGGAGACGAGCCGGTATGATCGCAAAGCCCGATGGGATCAAGCGTTGTCACACTTTCTGAGGGGTTGGTGACGTCTTCCCAAAGAGCGCCCGCCGGCGAGGAGCAGTCATCAAAGCTTACGCGGAATTCGTTCAGGTTTGCCGTGAAGAAAGCAACGCCACCCTGGTTGACCGTGCCATGTTTCAGGGTAGCCACATCAGGATTCCAGTCCACGCCTATCGAAGGCTCGCCCGAGGCGTTTGCCCCACCGGCAGAAACCGGCGCCGGGTAGACCTGGTAGCGCGGCGCTAATCCCGTTTTAGGAGGAGGGGGATTCTTAAGCTTGGTTTCCAGTGTAATCGTGGCCAGGAAGGTGTCTCCCGCCGGATTAAACGGATCGAGCACGATGGTGTACGTTCCGGAGACCGCAGGCAGTATCAGCACCGCAGGATCGGCGCCGCTTGGGTTGGAAGCGATGAGGCCGGTGGCGGATCCAGTATAGGCGCCGGAATAAACGTAAACGTCATAATCGGCGGCAGTCACGGGCGACCAATTGATATTGATCCGAATGTCTTTGGCCTTTGCATCGGCGGCGTTCACGTTCACGGTGAGTGTGTACATGTCGCATTGCTCGGCGGGGATCGTGGCTGAGCAGGTTGGATAGGCGTTCGAGTTGGCCTGATCGGTGGCGTTGGCAATCGCATACGGACCGCCGGTATAGGTAACCGTTGGGTTGGCGTCGCTCAATGTGCCACTAGTGGGATTGGCCGCGAAGGCCGTGATTCCAAATATTAAAAACAGGACCGGTACCGCGGTTATTGCGAAGCGTGAGGGGTTCAAGGGTTGGCTCCTGAAGGGTCAAGTTGCGCACTTTGAATCGCGCTGACAGTAAAGTGTTACATCCTGCGTCCAAAAATATAGGCCGCGCGATAAAATTCCTGCACGCGGCGGCATCTCGGAGTAGCGCGTGAAACCAAAATTGAAATGACATCGACAAGCACCATCCTGCGAAATTGGGATATTTTGAGGCAACTACTACAGCAGCAACAATAGGGGATTCCATGTAGTCCGCAACGGGGGCGGTATTCTCTGGCTGAACATGACGAGCAGCGGGGCGATCGCAAGATGACTTGGAAGAGCCGGGTGGGTCGGCTCGGAGCGAACTTTTGGAAACCCGACTCTATAAACCACGACATCGAACAGTTCGGTCGCCAATTGCGCTCCGCCCTTGCTGGCGTATCCGTCCCAGACGACCTCTCTTTTTGCACGATTTGACCGACTGTAACAATCCTTCCGCTGGCTTTGGTCAATCCAATTAACCGCTTCAATCTCTGTGGTTCGCGTCGATCATGACGAATTGAAAGGCTGCAAACACTTGAGCGTGGCTGAAGCCGGACTCAGCGACGCGACCTAACTAGCTCCCAGCCCCGCGTCACGAACCGGTATTTGTGTTCTCCCTCAGGCGAATGACAGATGCCGCGACAGCTACCGACCTGCATCGCGTTGACAGCGACTTCCGTAATCACTGCAAATTTGACCATCCAGACTCACCCGTCGTGGGACTGAAGATCACAAACCCGAAAGAAGATTCCAGCCAAACTGCTGCGCGAGTCGTGCGCGAAGCGACCGAAGGCAAGTAGACCGTTCCTCATCCGAGCGACAATCTTGTGTGCGCTAGGGGACTGAAATTTTTCTTTCCCTGAAGTTATCATTCGGTCATGGCCAAGGCTAAAGAAGCATCTCAAAATATCAGTGAATTAATTGACCAGCTTGAGCGTATTCGAGAAGAACTGTTCACCATCCAACGATCACTAGAAAAACTAGAAACAGCACCTAAATCGAATGACCAAGCCGAAACGAACCAATCCTAGATTTCAAAACCGCCCACTACCCTTCATCGGGCATCTTCTCTTGCATCGCTAGAAAGTGCTCGTACTTGAGCAGCACAGCCAGCGGCTTATCGTTGTCCTGAATCACCAAAGTTTTATCCAGTTCCCGAAGCTGCGTCACGTTCAGCGCCCGTAGGCGGCTGATTCCCACATGCTGCACGCTTGGGTCAAGGTATGGAATCTCAACACGGTTTGCTTTCGCCATAAAATCCCCTTAGTTGGCGCGCGCCAGCGCCTTGAGTACCAATTCTTTGTCTACACGAGCATTCGGCTTGCGCCGAGGCAACAGGGCGCACAGTTCTTCGAGCGTCCAAACATGGTCAGTCAATCCAGCCTGCATCGCGGGAGTCACGCGCAGAGACGAATGCACGCGGCAGAAGTTGTAGTGCATGAAGTACAGCGCGACCTGATGGCCGTGGTTCTCAACTTTCTTGCTGTGCCCGTTCGTCAAGCGCGTGAAACGGCGCATCCCCATTCGCATAGAAAGATTCTGCCGTTCTACGTAACTGGTAGAGATGTACTTCGGATCGGGTGCGCCAGAGAGAACGCCTGTGCGACAGCCGATGCACGTTGCCGGACTGTACCGCGATTCTGGATTGTCGCCAGATGCGCCGTAGATTTTAACCAGCATCGCGTAATCAATCTCAGAGCCGAACGCATCTTCGACGGCCTCAGCATAGACGCGATGCACGTCCGTCGTTAATTGAATCCGATTAGCGATGCGCGAAGCAACATCCCGCATAAAGGCTTGCGCCGTAGCTCCGCCGCGATCCTGTCGTTCGCCAAAACTGGATCGTGCAGAGCTCATTGACTTTTCAACAACCTAGCAGGAAGAATCGAGCGTCATGCCTGGCTTCCTTTTGAGTTTCTTTCGCATGGTCTGGCTGTTTGGGAAAGACCATCGCGGCGTTGTCTTAGAGAATCTCGCCCTCCGCCAGCAACTCTCCATTTACAAACGCGAGCACAGGCGTCCGCGCTTCGTGGGTCGTGACCGCTGGTTTTGGATCACGCTGTCCGTACTATGGAAAGACTGGCGGCGAGCCTTGATTGTTGTCCATCCCGACACGGTGGTGCGCTGGCAGCGCGAGCGGTTCCGCCGGTACTGGGGTCATCTATCAAAGCGCCCCGAAAAAATTGGGCGACCACCGATCAGCCTTCAGGTTCGGAAGCTGATTCGAACCTTGGCAGAGACGAATCTGTTGTGGCGCGCACCCCGAATTCACGGCGAGTTACTCAAGTTCGGGATCGCGGTTTCGGAGCGCACTGCGTCGCGCATCCTGCGGACTGTCAAAAGACCGCCGTCTCAGACCTGGAGGACATTCTTGAAGAACCACATCGGTGAGATCGTTGCAAAACGCCCAGAGTGGCACTCAGTCCCGAAGTTTATCGGCGTCTTCATCGCCAAGTTTTGAAGCGGGACAACTGGCGATTGTCCTTCGCCAAAAGTAGATCGTCACGAAAGAGAGTGGCTAGATTCGGCTTGAAACGAAATCGTCCGCTCAGTTTGGTTTAGAGGTCCATCACAAAGATCAGCCAGTATGGAGTGCTGCTGGTACTCGAACCATGGCGACCTCATCGATGCCCGTCATCCAGGAGTAACAGACCAGCTGTGGATCGAGCGCGGACAGGCCCGCGGGTTCGGGGATATCGAGCTGAGATGGTTTTCCACTTCAGCACGCTGTCTGCTTACTTGCGCTGCGATGTCTACAATAGCTACAATAGTTACATTATGGGAGTTATCCGATCGATCGTTGTCAGCATGCGCCTGCCACCAGACAGCGGTGCCCGCCTAAAACGCATGGCCACTCGTCACGGATGGACACCGAGCGATGCGAGTGCGCGCCTTGTCGAGGAAGGTCTCAGACGGTCGGACTTCGCGTTTATTGATTTTCGCGACTCGGCTGCGGGCAGACAGGCCTACATTCAAGGCAGTACCCTTGCTGTCTGGGAAGTGATCCTGCTGGTTCGTGCCTACCAAGGCCACGTTGCAGCGGTCGCCAAGCACCTCCGATGGCCTGAATCAAAGGTTCAGGCTGCCATCAACTACGCTGAGGCATTTCCGGATGAGATTGAACAAGCAATCTCCGAAAACGCCTCTACGGATTTTGCCGTCCTCAAACGTATGCTGCCCGGCACTGTGAAGATTGGATCCGAACAGAGAAGAAAGTCGCGGGATGCTAAAGCTTCTGCTCGATGAGCATATCTCGCCAGCGGTCAGTCGAGCGCTGGTTCGACGCCAGCCGTCACTCCCTGTTAAATCGATGGTGGAATGGGAGAGTGGTCAATTTTTAGGAGAGGACGACGCTGCCTGTCTGGAGCACGCTGCCGAACAGGGATTCACGCTGGTTACTTACGACCGGAGGACGATTCCGCCCCTGCTGAAGGCTTGGGCGGAAGCAGCGCGAGATCATGGCGGCATAATCTTCATCGACGAAAAGACGATCTCGCCGGCTGACATTGGAGGTCAAGTTAAAGCGCTCTCCAACCTCGCAAAACGCGCGGGGAAATGGGACTGGACCAACCGCGTCTGTTTCTTACAGCGTTAAGTTTCGCCGCATCCGAGATCAGCCCCCCCGCTTCACCAGTGAGAGACTGGCAGCGAATGGTCGGCACAAAACCATAACGAGCTGTTCCCGAAAATTTGCCTTTCACGAATTCGCCAGCATGGTGGAAGCGTGCATAATAGAGCGGTCTCTCAATTGTCACCCCCACCGTGATCATGCAATTGAGCATGACACGGATGGCAGATTGTGATCAGGTTCTTCTGGTGGTCGTCGCCGGACTGACTGCGAAATTGTTGGTGGTGCACTTCCAGATTCTGCATCGATCCACAGAACTGGCATCGCCAGTTGTCCCGCTTCAAAACTTGGCGATGAAGACGCCGATAAACTTCGGGACTGAGTGCCACTCTGGGCGTTTTCGGTCGGATCTTTGTCATGATGCTTTTTGCGCGACGTCGGACAGAAATTCCTCTTTCAGTGCGCTGGGCAGGAACTTGTAGTAGCGGGAGAGCGAACTGAGCAAGATCTCCGCCTTCATCACCCTTCCGTTGTTGCCGAAGGTCGTGTCCGGCTTAGCCCCGGAAGTGTGTCAAAGCGAGGTCACCTGCCACTGGAAGGTGCGAAACTCGGCGAGCCTGCTGAAATCTCGTTCGTTGGCTGTGATCACTCGGATGCCCAATCGCCCCGCGCTCATCGCGATCAGTGCGTCATTGGTCAAACGCCCCTGCCCGATCTTTTCATAATGATACTTGGCCGCCAAGCGAGCAAGCACTTTGCCGGCTTGAGCCCAGTCGCTAAGATTCGGAACCAGGATTCGCTTCGTCCTGTCAAAATCTCGTTCTAGGCGTTCCACAACCTGACGATCACCGTCAGCGGCACCGGCATAAAGTTCTTCGAGCACCACTGCGCTGAGCCAAAGGGGCGCATCCGTAGTGAGCCGGCGCAGCGCTAGGGCCGCATCGTCTCCTCGCCGCAGTGCGGTAATGTAGATGGAAGAGTCGAACAGGGCCGGCCGCATCTAACTATCCAACGTGCCGTACACGTCCCTGATAACAATGCCACTCTTGACAAATCGCTCGGTGGCGTCGAGAGCCAATCGATTGCTCTGGTGTTCGGCGATTGCCAAGTCCAACGCCCGCTCGATAGTCTCAGTCTCGGTTTTCGCTCGCAAGGCCTTTTGGGCGCGCTTGATTTTCACGGAATCCAACTGAAAGTGCTTGTGCGAGCGACTCCTTGCTGTGGCCATGCCAGTACGCCTTTCTATTAGAAAATGAGAATACCACGCAATGTACACCAATTCAACATTAATGTACATCCGTGGAATATCGGGGAGTGGAACCCGTAAAAACGCGCGCCCTTAGATCGTGGTTTGCTGACCATGCAATCGACCATGGCACCCAGAGCAAAGGGTCAGCAGATTTTGTTCGGTGTCGTCACCCGCTCGGCTGCGAAGCTGCATGTGGTGCACCTCGAGATTCCGCATCGACCCGCAGAGTTGGCATCGCCAGTTGTCCCGCTTCAAAACTTGGCGATGAAGGCGCCGGTAAGCTCCAGGACTGAGTGCCACTCTGGGCGTTTTGCCTCGGATCTTTGTCATGAAGCTTTTTGTGCGACATCAGAAAGGAATTCTTCTTTCAGTGCACTGGGCAGGAACTTGTAGTAGCGGGAGAGCGAACTGAGCAGGATCTCCGGATTGTCACCATCCAGATTCGTTCCGGCCAGGAAGTCGGCGCAGATCATCTCCAGGCAATAACCGCGCGATTTGTCCGTGCCCAACATCCGCGCCGCCGTCTCGATCGCCTGTTCGATCACCGGAATCTGACTCTTATAGATCTTGAAATAGATCAACTCCGAAGGCTCTTCCGTCTTTGGCTGTCTGCTCGTCCTAGCGCAACGATGCCACGAGTGCCACGGATAGGATTTTCGTGAGGGACAGTAGATTGGTAAACTATTCCTGATGGCACCCGCGAACGAAAAACAACAGGCGCACCAACTCCTCGATCAGCTCGATGCTGGCCAGCTCGCCGCCGTCGTTCACCTGCTCCAAGTGATGACCGGCCCGCTGTCGCGAGCGCTGGCCTCTGCGCCCGTGGAAGAGGAAGAGATCACGTCTGAGACGGCTGCCGCCCTCGACCGCTCTCGTGCTTCACTGGCTCGCGGAGAAGGCATTCCTCACGAAGACATCCTGCGTGAGTTCGGCCTGGGTAAATGACCGAAACACCCGCGCCTGAACGGATCGCCATTATCTGGTCTCCCGAGGCCCGAGCCGATCTGCGCGCCATCGACCGCGAAACCGCGATGCAGATTCTGCACTGCGTGGATCGTTATCTTGCTAACCGCACTGGCGACGTGAAGAAGCTCAAACCTCCGCTCACCGGTTTCCGTCTCCGCTGTGGCGACTATCGCGTGTTCTTCGATCAGAGGGACGAGAACGCAATCGACGTTATCGCCGTTCGCAACCGCCGCGAGGCCTACCGCTGACCTCTAGTCAATGGAAGTGGGCGCCGCTGAGACGCAACCATGCCCAGGTTTAGCCCGAAAGATCGGAATACTTACTAACGGGAAATGCCGCTGCTCCATTTCAGGCCGGGCCAACACCACATAAAGACGCGCTTGCTCAATTGTCCCCTCAACGGTGGCCATGCAATTGAGCATGACACGGATGGCAGATTGTGATCAGGTTCTTCTGGTGGTCGTCGCCGGACTGACTGCGAAATTGTTGGTGGTGCACTTCCAGATTCTGGATCGATCCACAGAACTGGCACCGCCAGTTGTCCCGCTTCAAAACTTGGCGATGAAGACGCCGATAAACTTCGGGACTGAGTGCCACTCTGGGCGTTTTGCGACGTATTTTCGTCATGAAGCTTTTTGTGCGACGTCAGAAAGGAATTCTTCTTTTAGTGGGCTGGGAAGAAACTTGTAGTAGCGGGAGAGCGAACTGAGCAGGACCTCCGGATTGTCACCATCCAGATTCGCTCCGGCCAGGAAATCGGCGCAGATCATCTCCAGGCAGTAGCCGCGCGATTTGTCCGTGCCCAACATCCGCGCCGCCGTCTCGATCGCTTGCTCGATCACAGGAATCTGGCTCTTGTAGACCTTGAAGTAGATCAGCTCGGAGGGCTCCTCTTCCCTTCCCGTGAGCTCTTTCTCCACTTCTCGGCGGAAATCCTCCCTCGACATTGACCGGGCTTTGTGCACCCAGGGTGCACAATCGAAATTCTGCCCCTCTCGCCGTGCCAGCTTCGCCAATTCCCTCCCTTTCGTCCAACCGATGTCCTTGAGTTCCTTCCTGACCTGCGGCGGCAAGTGCTCGTGGATCGACATCAGGTAGTAAGCTTTGCGCCGCGATTCCGGAAATCGTCGAGCTAGGAAATCATCGAACGATGCCAGGTTCTCCAGCCGCCAGTACTGCCCCGCCCGCACCTCGCACAGATACCGGCCGAGATCGACAAACCGCGTGTCCCGTTCCGCTTCGTTCCGCTGTTCCCAGGCCAGGATCTCGTCGATCTTGGTCAGAACAAACTGGGCGCGCTTGCGATTGAGTGTCGGCGGCATCGGCGGAAATTTAGTAAGCAAGTTCGTCAAACACACCATGATCGACTCCAGGAGTGCGGACCAGGCTGGCTTCGACCAGCTTACGTTGATCGAGACAGAGACCAACAAAGGGACAAGTCGTGCACGGGTTCTGGGGGAAGCGGATACCGCTGTGCGGCAGGAACAACCCCGACTCGATCCGGCGGACCGTGTCGTCGACCAATGAGGCGAACTCCTGGCGGTGCTCCTCGGTAATCGTGGCACGTAGATACTGGATTTCAACCAGCCGCTTGCGGACGAAGACAATCTGGGCGACCTCATCAATGCCCGTCATCCAGGAGTAGCAGACCAGCTGTGGGTCGAGAGCACAAAGCCCCGTGGGCTCGTCGGGATATCGAGCCGAGGAAGTCTTCCATTCAAGGACACAAGGCGTTCCGTCCAGTTCGCCCACGGCATCGACGTAGGCAACAAACTGATTGCCGGAGTTCAGGGCTCGCGTAAATTGAACCTGCTGATTGGATCGCGGACGAGGGACGTGGACCCGCCCGTCCTGGATAAAACGCTCGAGAAGCTGTATGCCCTGCTGCAACATGCGATCCCATGTTTCGCTGCCCGAATAACTAAGTCCCATCTGCTTGCCGGCCGCCCACTGCTCGAACAGCACGGCGGCCGGGTCTTCATGTCGAAACAGGGCGGCGACTGCCTGTTCAAAGGCGCGCCCAAACAACATCGAGGCGCGAGTGTCTTTCTCTTGCCAGCCATCGAGATAACGATGACGATACTTGCGCGGACATGTCAGGTATTGGCTGATCTGGGTGTAGGAGTAGTTCATGGTGTCACCTCGCGAGAACTTGACCGGGCCACACCAGACAAAGGCGCTAGAGACAACTCCTCCCACTGGCTCGCAGGCGCGAAACCATCCAGGTTGGTCAGCGAAACACCATTAATGACGGTGTGGCTGATCTTGACCACTCCGCGTAGGCCGGGCAGAGCCTTGTCATCGATCTGCTCGTGGGCAAGCAGTTCGGGATCATAGAGGAAGTCACGCAGAAACCAGCCAAGCTTCCACATCGCTTTTTGTGTGGAATAGAGACGGCCGAGGATCGATTGACCGGCCAGTTCTTTGGGTTCGAGGACGGAGAGGCGAAGAAGGTAGAAGGGTTTCTGAGCGTGCCAGCGGAATTGGACACCATCGACACGGACGAGAAAGATTCCATCGGGCATCGCGGAACGTGAATCCTGGGTTGTATCGCCAAGGCCGGGAATTTGGCGTTTCATGCGACCACCTCTTTGTTGGGGCGGGCGTAGCTATTGAGCTGGCAGAGGAGAGCATTGCGGTCTTTTTCCGCCCAATCGGCCAAAGAGTGGACAAAGTTCTCGACCTGCTCGCGGGTAGCGTCCCTCAGAGTCTTGGTACCGCAGAAGTCGATGGCGTAGGCCTTGACGAGTTCGGGATCGAGCTGATGTCGGCGGATGATCTGGCAGAGACGGTCGCGCACTTTGGGGCCGGTCCCGTTCCCGTTACTGCCATTTCCCTTGACGTAAGTGCCCTGCGGAGGGAGCTTCTCGGCGGAAATCGGAGACGAGCCGATCTCCTCGACCGAGCAGATGCCGATGCCATAGGCCTTACGGAGAGCGCGATTGACTGCGCGGGTTTCAGCTACGCGCATTTCGGCGCCGCGGACGAGCGGCGAGACGTTGGAAGGGTCGGCGTCACCGTAGCCGACGAAGCCAACGGAAGTCTTGCAGGGGAAGACCGTCGCCTTCATCACGAACCGGACCGCCGCCGAGTCAGAAAGGGCTGGCGCGGATTCCACGTGGATGCCACGGCATCTCTTCCGACGAGCGAGCCGGATAAGGCCGGTGTGCGTCACGTACCAAGAGCGATTGATCAACTGGAGTTCACCGTTGGCTATCGAAAAGGCGAAGTCATTTGACAGGGATACCAGTGACTCAGCTAACTGAGGGGGCAGAGGACCACCCAGAAGTTGCCGAGCGAATTTCACGTTTTTGTCCAGTTGAGTTTGTAACGCCGCTTTGGTCTTGGTTCGTTTTCTCCGGGGATGCGTTGCAGTTCCGGCCTTAACGGAGTCAAGTTGCTGGCTGACAGGCGGGGTGCATTCAAACGGTGGGTGGGCTGGTGGTAGATTGGTGTGAGCCACGGTGAAACCTCCTAGTAAGGTTTTGCTTTGGTTAGGGCTGATCGGGTGCTGATAACACCCGGTCTGCCCGACGAACGAGATGATTATCCACCTTAGCGGTAAAGGTGTCAAGCCTTATTTTAGTGGCTCTGCATTTTCCCCCTTGCACTCTTAGCCGATAAGGTGGCATATTTGGCGCATGGAAGTCAGCGAGCGGGCCATTAGCGAAGTAATGCGGGAACTTGGCAAGCGCGGCGGGACTGCCAGAGCGGAAAACATGAGCGCCAAGCGGCGGAAGGAAATTGCGGTCAAGGCATCGAAGGCGGCGGCGGCGGCTCGAACGAAACGTGCCAAGCAGAAAAACGGAAAATGAATGGAATCCTCTTCGGTTTTGAGTTTGCCTTCGGAATCGCCTTATTTGCGCTGGTGGCTTGGGGCATCCTGCGATGGTTTCAAAGGGAGAAGCAGCCGAAGGTCGGGCATCCTTTAACGCTGAGGGATTGGCTGTGGCTTACTCCAGTTTTTCTGGCGATTGGTTATCTCATTGCCGCCGCTCTGAGACTAACGAAGTGAGCGCCCGCGCCCGCTGGGACAATGCCAAGAAGGCCTCCGCGTCCCCAAAAACTAAGTAAGTCCATCAGTTGCGGTTTCCCTGGCATCTCTCAAGTTCTCATTCTCTCGCGCGCCCAGACGTGCCAGTCACGTGTCCATGGAAACTCCTCGGAAAGCTTTAATGATGTGCGAGCCGTAGAGTTCGTCCGAGACGCGACGAAAATAGGGCTGTCGGTTCGGGCGTATTGTCGCTGAATCAGTTGCAGGTGACATACGAAGAGATTCAGAATCTGGTTCCGTACGCGCGCAACGCGCGCACTCATTCCAAACGCCAGATTCGTGAGATCGCCGACAGCATCCGCACCTTCGGCTTCCTCAATCCGGTCCTTGTTAATCGTTCGCGCATGATCATCGCCGGCCACGGTCGCGTTGACGCCGCCAAACTCTTGGGGATGAAGCGCGTTCCGACTATATGTCTCGAGAACCTTAATGACGACGAGGTCAGGGCCTACATCTTGGCGGATAACCGGCTAGCGGAGAAGGCTGGCTGGGACAATGCGATTCTCGCGATAGAGTTGCAGCATTTGACCGCTGTGGACCTTGCGTTTGATGTCTCAATCACAGGCTTCGAGGTTGCGGAAATCGATCTGATTCTCGAGGAAGCTTCAGCCGAAGAAGAGAACGAAGAGCCGGTCGAGATCAGATCCGGCCCGGCGGTTACCAAGTCTGGAGACCTTTGGTTGTTGGGGGATCATCGTCTGATCTGCTGCGACGCTTTGGAGGAATCGACCTACTCTGCGCTCATGAATGGCCAAAAGGCTGACGTTGTTTTCACGGACCCTCCGTACAACGTGAAGATCGATGGGAACGTCTGCGGTAAGGGAGCGATCCGGCATCGCGAATTTGCGATGGCTTCGGGTGAGATGAGCGAGTCTGAGTTTTTCGATTTCCTATGTCGCGCACTTTCTCTCCTGGAATGTCATAGCTCGGATGGCTCCGTTCACTTCATCTGTATGGATTGGCGTCACGCATCGGAGGTCTTGCTGGCTGGCAAAAAAGCCTACGACACGCTCCTCAATCTCTGCGTTTGGACGAAAGACAATGGTGGAATGGGTTCGTTTTATCGCTCGCAGCACGAGTTGGTTTTCGTGTTCAGAAAGGGAAAGCAGGCGCATCGGAACAATGTTCAGCTGGGAACGTTCGGGCGCAATCGCACCAATGTGTGGCGCTATCCCGGCGTGAATACGTTGTCGAAATCTGGAGAGGAAGGCAATCTGTTGTCCCTGCACCCGACGGTAAAGCCAGTGGCGATGATCGCCGACGCCATTCTCGACTGCTCCGCGCGTGGCGACATCGTGCTCGACAACTTTTCCGGCGTAGGTTCGACGATTCTTGCGGCGGAGAAAGTAGGTCGAATTTGCTATGCGATTGAGATTGATCCCTTATATGTCGACACCTCGGTCAAGCGATGGGAAAAACACACGGGAGAAAGAGCGGTATGCGCCGCCACAGGTGAGTACTTCGATCAAGCGGAGCTTACCCATGGCTCATGATATGGAGTATGAGGTCGGCTACAGGAAACCACCCAAGGCTTCTCAATTCCAAAAAGGCCGCTCGGGCAACCCGAGTGGGCGCCCGCAGAAGGTCCTCGGGATCGCAGAGGTGATTTGGCAGATTGCAGATCAAAAAGTGCTGATCCACGGAAAAAACAGCCCCGAGTATACAACCATGCTAAAAGCCATCCTTCTCCAAGTGCGGAATAAAGGAGCCACTGGCGATTTGAAAGCAGCCAACGATTTCATCCAGTTGCTGGCCCAATTCCCCCGCGCGGGCGCAACCCAGACGGACATGGAAGCTACGGCTAGCAGTGTCAAAGCGAAACTCCTCGCCTTAGTCGAAGCCCATGACGACTCTTTCGCTGAGCGCGCTGCGAAACGCGATCAGCCTTCCGGCCAAGAGAATGCGATCACGCACGAATGCGCCAGAACCGAGGATCCGGTGAGGCGTCCGGTCGAAGTCGGCGGTGATTTCGGTCGGTTAGGCGAAAACCGTTCCGCTCGACACATGGACATGAACGCCACGAGCCAGTTGCCTCCGGCATCGCCGGTCCCAGATGCGGGCGGGGATCCGCCGCCTTAGCCAAATGCCCTCCGCTCGGATTGAATGACCGTGAGGTCCCCGACACTCGTCTATAACTTATTTGTTACGCTGAACGCTATACGATTGTCTCGACATGATGAGCTCTGGCGAAACCGTGACCGCACTAAAGGGTAAGGTGGAGTTCTGTACCCGCTCGCGATCGGACCGTTCATTGGGTGGAGGCAGCAAAACGCAATCCTCCGAAGGTAAGAACCATTGCGTTCTTGGGAACGTTGGAGGAGACTGGTATTGGCTGTGCTGACAGGAAAAATCGCTTTTCACTGCGGTTGTGGGATTTCTTTTATTTTGTTGCTCTCTGGTGATTTCTTTTTTTCTGCGATCTTCGGTTTTGATTTTTGATAGGCATCCGACTTGAAGATGCTAGTTGTGCCACCAAACGTTTCCTCCGGTTGATCGCCGGGCAAGATTCCCGCTTTGATTGCGTCCTCAAAAGCCAACTCGGGTTGTTTTTCTTCAGACAAAGCATCTAGCTTTTTGCGTTGGTTCTCCGACAAGACTCCCACCATCTTAGTGCGGGCTTCAATCCGGTCCCTCTGTATTTGGGCTCCCAATGTCTCAACCTTTTCGACACCATCCTGCTGCTTTTGTTCGCCCTTACGCAGGATCTCATCAATCTTGTCTTGTTTTGACTGCGTCTCCCGACTTCTATTTTGTGCGATTTTCTGAATTTCTTCGGTTTGCTGCTTTGATAGCTTCAAGTAGGTCTTAAGATGCTCGCACTGACTAACTTGGGACACTTGGTCTTGTGCAGTGGCAAAAAAGGTGATTGTGAGCACCAGAAGAATGAAGTATAGGGACTTCATAGTCGCCACCCGTGTTTATAGTATACGCCCACAATTCTCAGACACACGAATCTAGAACGTTGGCACCCCTTTATTCTTGCACACCCTTTCGGCGATGCAGAGGTAACAGTCGTGCATCGAACATTGATGGCGAAGAAATAGCGAAGACTATAAGCCGATGTTTGACGCCGAATCGATCGTGGTTTTATGCAGCACCTAGAGAATTACTTTAGTTCGACTTCCCAAGCGCCTCGCCCGTGAGTAAAGGCGAACAGCTTTTCAGTGCCCGAGAATTCTCCAATCGTTAAGAACTGAACGATGACGTTCGGGAATCCGCTGTTCTCGACACTCCAGGTGGCGCCTCCGTCCAGGGACACATAAATCCCGAGGTCGGTCCCCACATAAATATGATCAGGATTGCGGGGGTCAAGTACAAGCGTATGAACAGGGATGTCGGGCAAAGAGGGTCTTCCAGAACCATCGATATTCTTCCAGGTTTGACCTCCATCGAGAGACTTCCAGACATGCCCCTTGTTTTTGCCATCATCAAATGAAGAATACGTCGCAAAAACCGTTTTGGGCTCGGATGGGTTAATAGCAACCGAGGACACCCACCCCGTTCGTGGTCTGCTTCGGTTCCATTTGGTTGACCCATCTGCTGACAGAGCCTTGTCAGTGTAATGAATCCAACCACCAGCGCTATAGCCCGGTTTGCCGACGATACCGGATTCTGCGAATCCAGCAATGACGACATTAGGATCTGATGGAGCAACTGCTATGGCGTTCAATATTCCTGAGGGCGTGGGGTAGTTGATGGCATCAAGTTGGCTACTCGCAGGCTTCCAGGACTTTCCAGCATCATCCGTGCGGTAGAGCCGATCCCCTCCAGTCCAAAGTCTGGAATGATTCTTGGGGTCCATCACGAAAGGCGTAATAAAAAGGAAGTGACCTCGCAAGCCTGCGTTCGCAAGTTGGAAGTGTTTCCCTTCATCCGTTGATTTAGTGATCTGATTTCCGGTGAAGGAAGCATAAAGAGTTGTAGTCGCTCCATCAATGGCAACAAATCCGCCATCTCCCCCTTGAATAGTTGACCAATTGTCAACCCCAGCTGTCTCCGATCCAAGAATCGTCCCGTTGTCCTGACTGCCGCCAAAGAAACGTTTGCCGTCAGGGTAGAACGCCCCATTGTAGAACTGCGTCACAGCAAAGCCACGGTTTTTGGCCTCCCATTTTATGACGGTATGCGACGGAACTCCACAGATCGCTCTTAGGCTGTCTTCCAACGCTGCTCTAGCATCGGCGGTCTTGAAAATACCTCCGTCATTTGCGACATACATACTTCGGTTCGTTTTCCCATCATAGTTCGGCGGAAACGCGATCACATGCTGGTCTGCATGAACGTACTTCCGATCCGAGGCAGAGTTTTTCCACCAGTAGCTCGCGACAGACCAAGTCTTTCCGGCATCATTGGATCGGAATAAATCTGTGCCGCCCACCCACACAATATCTGAGTTCATGGGATCGACGGCAATGACATTATCGTACCAGCCTTGATTTAAGAAATTGTCCTTTGTATTGGTCTTACATTCCTGAAAAAATGCATCCCTCGGATTGCTAAGGAGGACCGTATACCGCTTTACATGGTTCTTGTTGTCAACCTGAGTTGTCCAGCTGCCAGAATCACCATTGCTGGTACTTCGATATACTCCAAGAACACCCTCCTGCGGTTGGCCTTGCTCTGTCGTCGCCGCAAGTGCGTAAACTACATTTTGCGAAGACGGTGAAATCGCGAGAGAGGTGCGCCCCATGTGCGGTAAGTTAAGAACCGAATCCCAACTTTGTGAACCGTCTGTATCCTCTGCTCTGTACACCGTTCCCTGCGCAAACGTGCCGCATGAAACGAAGACATAATTGTGCTCCGGTTGCTTCGAGACCACGCTGCGGTCCGGTTGCTTCCATACCGCGATATCCATGCACCCGTGTACCGTGGCAGCATCAATTCCGAGCTGGAATGTCTTTCCACCATTGGTGCTTCGAAGAAGACCCCTATTAGTCGCTGCGTAAATCACGGCACTATTCTTAGGGCTGACAATGATTTTCTGCACGTACCAGAAATCGCTGTTATCGGCCGTGGATGAAAGTACTTGCCATTTCTTGTCACCTACCAACTTGAATATCCCAGCGCCCCGTTGAGCATCAAAGTTGAAATACCCTTCACCAGTTCCTGCATACAGAGAGTCGGGTTGTTGTGGATCCATCGCGAGTGAGCTTGTCGCTATGTTAGCAATGAAGTCAGAGATCGCCTCCCAACTCTCGCCGGCATTTTCACTCTTCCACACGCCTCCAGCAACAGACGCGGCGTACATTATTTTCGTATTTCGCGGGTCAATTAGAAGCGAACGGGTTCTGCCAGCGATATTACCCGGCCCAAGGGGTTTCCAAGTTCCTACCGTCGACGTTTCGCCGGACGTGTCGGCAGCAGTCGCTTCCTGGACGTTACCAGCCATAAGATTCGAAATGTTCGTTGTTGCAACAAATCCATAGCTTTGCTGAAGAGATCCTCGAATCGAGGCCGTCGCTGTTGCGTATTCGGGCATGGCCGCGGTGTGCTTGGCCGCCACAATATAGCGCTGGCCTGGAAGGACCCGGTTGTAGACCTCATCGGCTGTCTCTGTGGCATTATCTAGCAACAAGGCTGTTGCGGCACTTCGTTGGTTATCGGGTTCATCGTTGCCACGAGGCTTAGTTTCATCCGATTCAGAGGGAAGCCGTTTGTTTACGAAGTATAGCAACTCCTGGCTGGGATCGTCGCGTTCGCCGACGAGGTTGCCCATTTCCTGCTGCAACTGCTGAGCCTCGGCATCACTAATTTCTCGTTGACTTTTTCTTCGGTAAGAGCTGACAACTAAGATCGAGACAACCAAAACCAGCAGAAGACAAGACAATTGCGCAATGCGGAGACGAAGGGTGCTCATTGTTTGAGGGCTCCGATCTAGTTTGATCCGTCGAAGAGCATTAGACTCCGACACGCGACGTTTCCAACGGGTGGTCATTTTAAGGCTGTTCCCGTTAGAGACAGTGTTTGCTTAGTTGGGATAGCGGCTGATCCAGCAGCCTTTGGTTCCAATCCTATAGTCAAAGTCAGCGGCAGGTTGCCGCTGGAGATGCTAGCCTTTTTCAGCGAGTCGGAGGTAATAGCAACCTTAGCGGCGTTTGCCGTGGAATCGGAAGTCAGTGGGAGCTTCGAGATAGTTTTGGGAGGTGTGTCGGTGCTGGTAAAGTCTACCGACTGGACCTGATCAAGGTGATAACCGCTTAGCGTCACGGTCACCCCTGTCTTGTTTTTCTGGATATCAGCGTAGTTGACCTGCGCTGGAGTTGGCTTTCCGGTCGACGCCAAGTACGGTTTTTCGCTGAAATTAACGGTTTTATGGCTATCGACTGGAGCGCCCCCGTCAGTGGTTTCCATGAAAACCTCGTATTGTTTGGCTGGTAAGTTGCCCAAGCTATCGAGCGTGAAGGAGACGCTCCTATTGGTTGCGTTGCCTTTCGACGCGGGATCTAGCGTCCCGCTGGCCGTTTTTGGATCGGTTTGTTGAGCCGCATTTTTTAATGTCAGCGATTGCAGTTTGTCCAAGCCGCTCCCGGTCAGGGGGCAGGTTATATCTCCATCTGCTGCCTTGTCGAAATCGACGTCCCCTGCGGAGTCCACAGGACAGTCGATTTTGGTGAGCGTGGAAGTGGTTGCCGTTTGTTCCTGTATGTGTATTCCGGCGACCACTGCCAGCGTCAACTCTCGGAATATGGCTTGGGCCCGAGGGGACCAGTTTTTATAGAGCACTCTCCTCGGTTGAAAATAGGCCGAATCGCCGGTGATGTCGTCACCCGTTCCGATGTTAACGAGTTGCGGCTCACACGCTGCGCTTCCGGCGTCGGACTCGGAAGAGCATCCGCTCCTGGGAGTTTGGTCGTTCCGGCTATGGTTGTACACATGTGCGCAGACGCGTCGAGCGTCAGCCAGATCCACTCCTATGTTGGTTGCGGTATTGGTCCGGCACTTTGGGTCCTGGTCCTGATCCGGCAGGTTCATCTGCCCGAGACATTTGGCGGAGATTTTCGGGTTATTGCGTTGCAGAGTTTTTTCGCTCTTAATAACGATTTTCTCTGCGCAATCCTGGACCCACCAGCCTTGCTGAAATTGATCCGACCGTACAAAGATGACGAACTCCGCGGTACCGGACTTGGGAACGACTGTCCGTTCGGTACGGTAAGAGGAAAAACCCTCATCATTTAGAAGGTTGAGTTGATCGGTAGAGTGGTCAGGCAAAACCCCCAAAAGCGCATTGATGAATCCAGCACTATAGACATTCGCCGCATCCTTTACCGAAGCCCCGTAGACAAGCGAAGTACTGCTCAAGATTGTGCCGATGCCTTTTGCAATATTAATAACCAAATTGCGGCCGCTGAAGTCTTTCGCGGAAAGCATGAAAGTACGGGTCGTGAGCTTATCGGTTCCGGGTGTGTATCTGCCGTAACTGCCGTTAATGTCATCGTCCACCGCCACTTGAGCGTCATGAACCAAAAACTCAACCTTGTCATTGAGATTTCTAACAACGATCTGAATGGGAATGAACTCATTCGCCACTTTTTCCCCGAACGCATAGCGTGTGGTCTCATAAGAGAGAATAGACATGGAACAGCCAACATCCTCTGGTCGGCTGAAAGTTGCGGCCGCTTGCTGCGCGGCCTGGGCGATTTGATTCTGGTTCGTTTTGCCCTGTGGGGTTTTTGCGGCTTGAGAAACCTTATCGTCGAAGCTCTGCCACGCAACGGATTTTTTCGCCGACTCCGCCGCCTGTAACAGAGTCTGCGCCGGCGCCAACGCTTTGGCGTTCGCCACATCAGTTTTTGCGATCTGGGCCCCCGCTTGTTGGGTCGGGCCCTCCGTCGCGGCTTTCTCCAAGGCCTGAAACTTGGAGTCTACCGTCTGCTCTGTCGCGCCGAGGCTGGGCTCCAAGCTGTACGCGCTAGCCGAGTATTTCGTGAAGTCCTGGTTGGTGCCTGATGCCGCTGTGAGAAGTTGATCGGCCTTTGGATCTGACGACAGCTTTTGTTGCGCCAAAGTTGAGGCGACCGCGAGTTTATCTTGAGGCGCGGGGCCAACGGCAGCCAGTTCCTTGTTTGCCGTTGCTTCGTCTATCCCATACTTTTTGAGGACCGCAACAAACTCGGGGTTGCTTTTACTCGCTGCGACCACTAGGGCGGTGGCTGCGGGCGTTTGATTCGCGACTGACGATTGCTCATTGGCCGCATTCATAGCGATTTGCAGTTTGGCTTGGGGTGTTTGCTCCTCCCTTCCGAGCGCCTTCTGAATCTGCTCGCTGGGGATGCCAAATTTGTCTTGAACATGCGCGGCAAAGGATTCATTGGTTCCCTGCGCGGCAAAAGCCAAGTCGGTTGCATCCGGGTCTGGCTGAGACGCCGACCACAAAATATCAATCACCTTGCCAATGGCGTGGCTAGGGGTGAGCCCGACAAAGGATGCTTCGGCAATGCTTCTCACAAAAAAATCCTGTTGCACTTGGCCTTGGGGAAAGGCCTTGGCGTTGCTGCTATCTTGCGCCTCGGCAATGATACGAGTGCGGAGGCTCGTCTTCTTGCTTGGCTGTCAATGTGATGACATCCGGACTGGGTCTCAGGCTCAACAAAGCATCCCGGGTAAATTCGCATGGAACATAGTCGCCGATGTCGCCGAACACCGAAGTGGCATCCTTAGCGATTTCGTTTTGCAGCGAGGGTTTAATAGGGGTAGCCGGCTGGGCGGACGGAGCAGTGGGGTCCGGGGCAGCCGTGGGCTTTTTTGTCTTTGTCGTCTTCGAAGCAGAAGCGGGGGTAGCTTGGGTTTCTTGCGAGCCGGCGTTTGTTGCAGGCGAATTGTTTTCTTGCGCTGTCGCGAAAGGACTAATAATGAGGTTGGAGACCACAACAGCGCATAGCAGGCTCTTAGCGGCGCGCACGAGCATTTTAGATTCCTCTCTATAATCTCTAATCTCTGATTTGCCTAGTTCACCGTTCGTGTGGGAGTCCCACAAGGGTCGAAAGCCGTTCCACTTGGAGACACTGATGCACGCGACAACCAAAGTGCGAAAAATATTCTGTTCATTGAATTCAGCGAATAAAAGCTCTCGCCGAGAAGCATCACTGCTTCATCCCTCGCTTCGCCAAACGACAGGTAAATTACAATCAGCTGCGAATTGTGTCAAATGCTAAATAAAGAATTGTTACGAAACCCGAACAACGAACCTCCTATTTATTACGAAAGCAGTATGCGACTGGTTGACTGATTTGAGTTGCAGGTACCAGTTTTGCGCATCGAGCTGCAGCGCGGTTAACAGGAGCACGTTTACGCCATTGACCACATCTTCCGGCCGCGTAAACTCCCCAGGCGCGTGACTAACTCCGCCGACGCTGGGCACGAAGATCATTCCCATCGGAGCTAGCCGCCCAAGGCTTTGGGCATCATGCGTTGCGCCACTGCGCACCACCACCGTGCTCAGGTTCAACTGTTTTGCCGACGCCGCGATCAGTTGACGCAAGCGCGGGTCGTCCAGGCGCGCTATGGACGTTAAAGGCGATCGATTCCGATCGCGTACCTCAGGTTCCGGCAGTGCGGCGGGTTGTCCTGGGCGTCGATCCGGCTGTGACGAGCGGTGAAGAGGCAGCGGAGTGGGGCATCGTCTTGGTTGCCGAAGGTGTGTCGCCATCGGGTCAAGAATGGCCACCTCATTATTATGTAGTTGACGACCTGAGCGGACGCTACACCCCAAATGCTGCGGCACAGATAATCGTCGACGCCTACCGCACTTTTGGTGTCGATCGCATCATTGCCGAGGTCAATAACGGCGGCGACCTACTCGAAGCGATTCTCCGCAACGTCGACCACGCATTCGCGTACAAGGCCGTGCACGCCTCGCGGGGGAAACTCATCGCGTGCTGAACCGATTGCTGCGCTCTACGAACAGCACCGCGTTCACCATGTCGGAACGTTTGGAGCACTCGAAGACCAGATGTGCGATTACGAGCCGACGGCTTCAAAGTCACCGGATCGCATGGGCGCGCTTGTCTGGGCGGTTACGGAGTTGAGCAACGACCGAGAGCAAGAGCTCATCTTTGAGTATTCCGCGATTCAGCCGATTTCGCCGGACCTCGACATGGCCGAGTTGATGATTTCGAGATGCTCTGGGCACTGAGACTTTTTTGACCTGATGATTTCGCCCGATTCGCGCAGGCGATAATCATCGAATCTCCGGCAAACACAAGGCAACTTTTTATGATTGATCTGACAGCTGCCGTTCTAAGAAAGCTTCGTAGCTACGATCAATTCTGACTTGTGCTGAACTTGAGATCGTTGCTGTGCGTCAAGACTCTGATTTGCTCTTCCGGAATACTTCCGAAGAGGAAAGAGAGAGGTGTACAATCTGCTCCGAGGTCAAAGAGAAATCCTTCTTCTCTGTGGCTGTTCTCATTCTCCTAGGCAGATTCTTCCGAACCTAGATATGTCAGAAAGGACGAACACAGAGATATGTCAGAAAGGACGAACACAGATTGATAGCCACGCTTATCGGTGCGACGCTCTGCAATGCGTTGGCTTTGGCCGTGCTCGTGTACGCTTTGTCTGCTGCGCGTTGTACAACCAATAGTTACCAGTTGGACTTAATTGCGTTTGCGGTTCTGTTTCCGTCTATGTTTTCTGCACTACTGGAAGCCGGGTATTCTCATTTCGCAAGCGGCTCGGCTTCGTTGGTAGCGATTATTGGGATTCGTTGTGGCATCTACTGGGTTTACGGCAGAGCATACGACCGAAGGGCAGCGCCAGTCACATTGATGGTGATCTCCTTCGCTGTGTTTCAAGCAACTATGGCGTGTTTTTCTATTTTTATGTCAGATAAGTCGTTTGCATTTTCCAGTGATTCATTACCCACTCTCCTTGTTCCCGAGTCAACTATCAGAAGAAATTTTCTCTGGGTCCCCCTGATCGGGATTACAACTATTGCCCTACTTGCGGCCACAGCCAAATACACGAGCCTGGTGGCCACGCTCAAGGCTCATCGCGATAACCCCGAACTGTTATTGCAGTTTGACGAGAGGTCAACCTCCCGCATTGTGTGGATCGGCACGCTGATGGCCACTATCCTAACTTGTGTTTCAGGATTGATGCTTCTGCTGACTCATGAGAGTGTTCACTCCGCGGACGCATATCCTCTTCTCTTGCTGGCGTTCGGTGTGCTCTTGATCGTGGAAGGGCTCGATCTCATTGAAGTCGTAACCGCATCCATTATCGTAGCTCTCACATACCAGTTCACTAGCGTGATTCTCGGTGTGGGTGTCAGACCAATTGTCGCGGCGATGTTGCTGATGGTTGCGTGTGTAGGTCGCCGCTATGTCGCGGCTCGGAGGTAGATGAATCATTTCTTAGCGATTATGGCGGATGCGCTCACGACTTCCTTGTGCGTGGTGGCGATCGATCTCGTTCTCGGGTACATGAACCGCTACTATTTTGCGTTCGTAGCGCAGATGCTGTGTGGAGCGTTCAGCGCGTTCCTTTTTGTGCGGGGACAACTGGCTCTCGGCGCTGGGTATGCCGTCGCGATCCTTGCTATTGGAGCCGCCGCTGCTTACGGTTTAACGCGGCTTGATTCCGAAAGCTTCGCAATCTTTTCTTTGGCGCAAGTGTTGCTGGCATATTACATCACGATATCGCTTGACGGGACCGGTAACATCTATGGGCTAGACCTCCACTTGGCACTCTCGTCGAGCATGCGGTATGTCCTAAGCATTGGTGCCGCCACTCTATTCCTCGGCGGATTAGCATACCTGCGCCTTCTGAATGTCGCGGTGGCTGCAAAGGCGCTCGGCGATAGCGCTCGTCTAGCACGGTGTTTGGCGCCGCTGCACACCAAGTGTGTCGCTGTCGTTATTCTCACTCTCTCGGTTGTAGCTGCAGCAGCGGGTATTCTCATTTCGTTCTGCGCGTCGCGTCTTGATGCAAGTTTTTTTTCGGCGGACGAGTCGTTCTGGATGCTAATGCTACTTATCGTGGGCGGACGCTGCAGTCTTAAGGGTGCACTCGCAGCTCCGGCGTTGGCGGTAGTAGTGCGTTTGGGCCTGGAAACCCTAATCAACAAGCCGGCAATTGTAAATATCTTGATCGCCGCCGTGGTGATCGCGTTTCTCATCAAGCGGCCAACCGGCATCTGGGGTGAGGCCCTTTATGACAGAGAATGAGATTCTACTTCGGGTGCAATGCGTAGCGATTAAGCGTGGGAGTCGACCTCTGTTTAGTCAGTTGTCATTCGATGTGAAGCGAAATCAGCTTGTGATCTTGGAAGGTGAGAATGGGTGCGGAAAGACGAGTTTACTGGAGTGTATAGTCAGAGAACGCCACACCAATGCTGGAGTCATCGAGTGTAACGCGGTCAGAGTCTCGTTCGTCGTTCAGGAACGGGTCGCGTTTTGGAATCTCACGGTAGAAGAGAATCTTTGTCTTGCACTGCCGAACACGTCTAACTGGTCAGGATTATTGACTCGATCGCCATGGCGTTACGGTTACGACAAGGGCATACTTGAGACCACTGGCCTCGACGGAAACCAGAAGGCGTCGTTCTTGTCAGGCGGCCAGGTTCAGATCCTTAAGCTGATTCAGATCTCGGCCCGCGACGGGGATTTGGTTCTGTTGGATGAACCGTTTAATGACCTTGACGAGTCAGCGGTAGCTCTGTCATGCAGGCTAATAAAAAAGATGCTTTCCCGCGCCGCGATTATTCTGGTGAGCCATTTTGTTCCCAAAGAATTGGAAGCGGATCATATAGTGAACCTCGATGATTATGTTGGAAAACATTCAGCCGTTTCACGCTAATGGCGTGATCTGCTGCCGACCGCTTAGCGCCCACATAGGTGCCGGGGAACACGTGCGAGTGGAGGGCGCGAATGGTTCCGGCAAATCTACTTTGCTACGTGTGCTGTCGGGCTTGCACCGAAGGTATCACGGGTTCTACCGATTGGATAGAGAGAACGGAGCAGATCTTTCCGCGGGCGACATCCGTCGCAGAGGATGCGTTTATCTTTCCCAGGCTTCGTTCTTGTTTAATGACCTCCGACTTTCTGAATTTAGACGTCTAACGGATGCGGTGGTTCCGTTGGATCGTCAGCCGCTGCTGGAAGAAGCCACCGCAGGGATCTCACGCAATCAACTTCTCCGACACTTGTCTGGAGGACAAAGACAGTTTGTGGCGGTCCTTGCAATCCTAGCACTGAAAGCATCCATCTATATGTTGGACGAACCGTTTCGCCATCTGGATAAGAGTAGACGGCAAAGATTGAAAGAACTGTTCATGGATTGTTTCAACGCACCGGGTAGAAGTTTAATTCTTGTGGATCACCAACGTGTGCTGGACGACGCGCTGCCATTCAAGCATGTCGTGCGCGTCGAGAAGGAGATTAACAAGTGCTGAAGCAAAGGTGGCTTCTCCTCCCGATCATCGGAGTGCTTGCCGTAGGTGTCTTCCTCATCGTGTCGCACCAAGGGAAAGCTTACAGAGTAGGTTTGCTGTACCCGCAATCTGGCGAAAACGCCCGGCTGGGGGAGAGCGTCCGGCAAGCAGCCGAACTAGCCGAGTTAAATGCGAATGCAACTTTGTTCAAGGATTCCCCGATGCGCATGAGGCTAGTTTTTCGAGACACGCAAGGTCGCCCGTCAATAGCGAAACAGGAATTTCTGGCCCTAGCCGACATCGAGAGAGTTCCAGTTGTGGTCGGCAGTCTGCTGAGCAACGACACTCAGAATTTCATAAAGGACGCTGATGAGAGAAAAATTGTGGTACTTGCCAATGGTGCTTCAAGTCCACACCTCAGAGACGTGGTTGGTTATCCGGGTAGCTACATCTTTCGAAACTGGCCGAGCGACGATGCTGAAGGTGTGGAGATGGCGGAATACGCGCGTCAGAGTCTCTCTTTGCGGAGTGGTGCCTGTCTCGTTGCCAAAGACGCATATGCTTTGGGGCTGGCGAATGCATTTGAGCAGCGGTTCAAAGCCCTCGGTGGTGATCTCGTGACCGAGCAGTACAACGTTGGTGAGTCAGACTTCTTGGCAGTCGTTCAGAAACTCACACGAAGCCAACCTGAATTTGTCTACGTTGTCGGATTTCCAGCGGAGTTGGGCCATATCGTTCGTGAAGTACGTCGCACTTTGGGTCCGAAGAAGCCGATATTGTCGGCTGTGGGTATTGAGTCCGACGAGTTCTTTAGAGTCGCTGGAGACGCAGCGGACAATATTTTTTATACGGCACCATATGTGAATCCCGGCAGTCCTGAATTCCTTGATTTTCAAGAAGCCTACAGAAAGAGATACAAGGAGAATCCAGATATAACGGCATCAGTCACATACGACGCTGTGATGCTCGTGGCTCATGCAATAGCTGAATCAGGCTATTCAGCGGATGCAGTCAAGGATTATCTCCACAAGGTCAGGAACTACCCTGGGACGAGCGGGGATACGACGTTTACAAAGATGGGCGATGTCCGCAAACCGACCAGTATCAAACGTATAGAGAAGGGGAAATCATATCTCCTTGAAGTGTACGGAAAATAGATAATGATCTGCCGCATACCATCACTGCAATTTCTCCGTCCCAGTTCTGCTGGTAAACGTGTGTGGGACTTCAGTGCCAGCGCCAATTTGTACACCTTAGAATCGCAGCCGCGGCTCTACGGACGTGCTATTGGAAACCCTAAATACGCGGCAGAAATTGACCGGCCGATCGCGGGTGCCATTCGCCGAAGCTTGAAGTCTCTGAGTCTGGTCTTCAGCGAACAAGTACGTCTCGTAGACCTCGGGCCTGGCTATCCGGATAAGACGATCCATGTTCTTAACGTGCTTCGTAGTTCGTGCAAGAAGATTGTCTATTCGCCTGTCGATGTAAGCCCTTATTTTCTTCGCATAGCGTGCGACCGCGTCGCACGACTCCCAAACGTTATGATCGACGCTCGACTGCAATTGTTCGAGCAATTGGAACGAGGGCAATTTGACGACAGTATGCAGTTTGTCATTTGTATTGGGCCGACGTTTATGAACTTCGAGCCTCGGGAGATAGTTCCGATTCTGCGCCGCATCACCAGGTCAGGTGATCTCTGCCTCATCTGCGCGCAGTACCGAGAAGGGCGTTCCGACCCAGAACAAATGCTCGCACCTTACAGAACGTCTGAGGTGCGTGATCTAAATGCCGGACTTCTGCGACATCTGGGCTTTCGCAACAGTGATATCGGCTTTTTCGTCGAGTTTAGCGCTGGTGCGATCGTTATGGGGTTCACAGTGAAAAGAACAACGAGATACTTGGAGGCCCTTGGGTTCCGGGGCGGGGACACGATCGTCACGGCCAAATCGTTCAGACATAGCCTCTCCGTGTACAAGAAAGTCGTTCGTAAACTCACGCGCCACGTGGAGGATACGATCGATCAGCCCCACCAAATCATTGTCTCTTGGTGTAAACGGGGGAACGAATGACAGGAGCCCTTTGGTTATATACGTTAGCTATCCCTGCCGTTGTTGGACTTCTTGACTACCTGATCAGCGTTCGCCTTCTTGCTGTTGCACCGAAGGAAAAAAGGCAAAGGGGGGAGGCTCTTCGTGGAACTCTCTTGCTAATCTTGGTCTCAGCGGCCATCGGCCTCACGTGGGATCTACGGTCTCAGACCATCGAACGCCTCGACTCTCCGGCGATGGATGTGCTCAAGAATCCGAGACTGCGACCCGTCGTCCAGAATCTGCTGAATGCCCATAGCCAGAGCGCAGAGAATGAGTACTTGAACAAGTACTTCCAGGAGTCCGTCGATAGTTTCAATGCGGAAATGACCGGCATTGCAGATCGTAAGTTTTGGTATGATCCTTCGCGCTCCGGCCAGTTTGTTATAGATGCTCTCAGCAACGCCAAGACGGTTCTAGCCACGAGCTATGTTTCACCAAACAGATGGTGGACGTCGGATTGGGGCAAGAAATATCAACGCGCCAATCTCGACTCCGTTGGAAGAGGTGCAAAGATAGAACGTATTTTCATCTATGCATCCTCTTCAGAACTCCAAGAGGTGTGTCCCCTTTTAACCGAGCAACTGGAGCACCGAATTGTCGTAAAAGTAGTTGATCGTAAGAAACTCGGTGACGCCGCCCCACCAGATCTCATTATCATTGATGGAAGCCTGGGTGGGGAGATGGTTCTCTCCGATTTGCGTACCACTGAACGGGTGAACTTCTATATTGATCAGTTCCAAATCAACAAATTGCGCGATGCGTTCAAGACCGTTGAAGATCAGGCAGAAGATTTCCACGGGTGCAAGTCGAAAGCAAAATAGGGAGTCAAATGTTGCGACAATGGATAGACCTACGACTTCGCAGGTGGCACCGAAACTGCGAGATCCGCAGACGGCTTCGAGGAACGCACGCTCATCATCCCCGGCATCCTCGAACGCCGGCCTTGATGCAATCAACAAGTACGTAGAATGGGCCCCATCGCTAGAGGGCAAAGCCCGAATAGACAATTATCAGGATCCCTTTGAAATGCACAAGGCCATTCAGAAATTCGAGAGTAAAAAGAGATAGATTGTGTGGAGCTGTATATAACGGGGGGTCCTGAGTGAACCTAGACCAAGCCGGAACGGTATGGAGAGGAGCAGAAAGGAGAAGAATCTCGCCCGACTTCGCTCCGCTGGAGTCGTCGCAAAATGCTTTTGTATGGTTCCGGCTCATAATCACGAGCAACTTTCTTTCGCGGCGGGCCCTCGAATATCCGCATGCAAGCGCTTCAATGGCCGGAGTAGGCTATTCTCCGCGAATCGCCTGATTCTGCGCGTATATTATCACCGGCAAATACGCTCTACGTGGCGAGGAGTAAATTCCGGGACGAGTGGACGAGTTGGCTGTTGTTCATCTCTCCTCGGTGGATTCTCTCATTCCACCTGGCGCAAATAGAGCCGGTAACGTCAATGTAACCCATTCGTTAACAATAACTTGGATTTATTTGACAACATATGCATACAATGTCATACTCCGAAGCATGGCCGAACTCGGAGAGCTGATAAAGAGGAAACGTATGGCCCGGAAGTGGTCGCTGCGCCAGCTGGGCGAAGAGATCGGTGTAACCCCTGCCTACGTCGCCGACATCGAGTCCAGCCGTCGCCTTCCGAGTAGCGAACTTCGAGCACGGATTTCGTCGGTGCTTGGGATTTCACCGGCAGAACTGGAGGCAGCTGATGATCGTCTATCACCGGATCTGCGGGAGTGGATTGAAGAGCGCCCGCAACTCACCGGCCTGCTGCGCTCCCTTCGTACAACGCCGGAGTCTGACATGTTGATCCAGCGCCTTGCCCGATTTCTGAATCGCCGGTATCCGCCGAAGACGCCGCGCGGAATACTAGTGACCTGGGAGTCCGAGCTGCGCGCCATTGCAGCGGAGGCCTCTGCGTGGTCGATAGAAACGGGCGGAGATCTTTTCGGGCGCTGGCACGACATCCCAACGATTCTGCTTGCGACAAAGGCCGGACCGAATGCGGAACGCAACAACGCGCACTTCCGTCTCGATGTCGATTATCTGCGCCAGATTAGTGAAACCTTCGCCTCGGAATGGGCTCTGCGGTACTTCGGCGACTGGCACTCCCATCATCGCCTCGGTCTTTCCTCTCCAAGCGGGGGAGATCAGAAACGCATCCACGGCCTTGCAGCGCGCAACCAGTTTCCCGGCATGACGGAGATCATCGTCACGCTTGAGGACACGCGAAGGGAGCCTATCGTCCGAATCCATCCGTGGCTCTACGATCTTTCGAGCGACGACAGCAGTCCGCAGCCGCTCAAAGTCAAGGTACTCCCCGGAATCAGTCCGATAAGACAGGTTCTGCTGGCACGGCGCGTTCTGCCGGAACAGGAATTCTTCGCGTGGGAGAAAATCTCGCTGCAGCGCATCAGGGTTGGCTCCGACACGGCTCCGCCCGCATTGGAGCCAATCTCCGACGTGGACCTTGTGACACGCGAGAAAACTCTCTCGCACCTTACCGATGCACTTATGCAAGCGAGCGGAAACCCGGTCGAGCGGCATTCCACCGGTTTCGGCAGCGTGCTGGTCGCAAAACTCCATCGCACCCACTATCTGGGTTTCGCACTCAGCGCCGCGTGGCCGATGAACGTCCTCGAAGTTCACCGCCTGAACCGGACCGACGGATCGACGGAGTCAATCAACGCGCCGGCTGGCCTCGTGGCCGCCGACATTCAGGGCATCGTCGATGTTTTTCGTATCGCGCAAACGAAGGAAAAGGGCACAGCATAGAAAATGTGGAGCTACGATCAGCGCCGGCGACTTTACCTGGAGAACGAGGTTCTTCATCAGGAAGGGTTCACTCAGTTTACGGTGTACCAGTATCAGTCCACCGATACTTACGAAGCGTCCGGCACCACGTCGTCTAGCTCGGGAAAGCTTTACACGCTGGCGATTCCCATTCCCAGCCTTTTTCCGCAGCAGCGTCCGCCTATGTATCTCACTTCTCCTTTTCCGCTTCACACGGCGAGTGGAAGTCTTGTTTCTTCACTCGGTACGTCGCACGACATGCACACACTAACGCCATCATCGGCCGGCCAAGTTCAGATTTGCCACTGGCGAGATGACCGATGGCGCTCGGCCATCATGCTGCACAAGGTTTTTCTGAAAGGACTGCTCTGGATCGAAGCCTACGAGCAGCATCTAGCGACAGGCCGTCCACTGGCCGAATTCGTTTCAACCATGAAGGAAAGAATATGACGACGGACCCGCAGCAGCAGCAAATGATCCGCGAGGCGATGAAGGCGATTGCAGAACGCCGACCGGGCCGTTCCAAACTCGTCTACGACAAGACTAAGCGCACGATCGTCGCCGTGACCGAAGGCTCGCAGACACCGCGCACTCTCAACATAACCGCGGAAGACGCGGACATGTTCGCCGTCGCCACGTTGTCAAGCCGGTGGCTGAGTGATCAGTGGGGCATCATCAGCCGCGACCGCCTATTGCCTATCTGCTTCAGTTGCTGGGACAACGGCGATGCCCTCACACAGTGCGACCTCGGAGCGCTCCCCGCCTCGTCCATCGTTGAGGGGGTGGTTCTGCTCGGCGAGGGTACAGCTCTGCCGACCGGCACGAATTTGCGGGTTGTGCTGCGCTCGGGAAAGGGACCTGTATCCGGATGTTCGACGTTCGTTGCGCCGGGCGGCTCGATTCATCACGCAGTGACTCTGCGACATATCGGCGGAAGTGAAGAGTCCCTCGATACGAATTTTGTGGATTTGCAACCAGAGCTCGCCATACGCCGGGCGACCCTCCTTGAGACGCAAGTGCTTAAGGACAAGGCTGTGGTCCTGGTCGGTGTTGGCACCGGCGGCGCTCATGCTGCAATCGAGCTGGCAAAATGCGGTGTTGGCTGCTTCGATCTCATCGACCCCGACCGACTCACAGTCGGCAATGTCGTCCGGCATCCCGGTGGCCTCTCGCAGGTGGGCCGTTTCAAAGTGCAGGTCGTGCGCGACCTCATTCATGAAAAGAATCCGGATGCGCAGGTGAGGATTCATCCCGTTGCGGTGAGCGCGGAGAATCTCGAAACCATCAGGCCTTTGATTACCGCGGCGGACGTGGTGATCTGCGGCACCGACGGCCGGCCCAGCAAACTTCTCGTCAATCGGCTCTCCATCGAAGAAGACGTGGTTGCCATTTATGGCGGCGCATTCAGACGTGCGTTCGGAGGACAGGTCTTGCGGGTCCGCCCGAAAACCTCTCCCTGCCATGAGTGTTTCGTGGCAGCCATGCCGGAGGAGTCCACCAATGTTGAAATTTCGTCGCAAGCGGCGGCCGACGCCATTGCGTATTCCGACCGTCCTGTCGCAGTTGAGCCCGGCCTGTCTCTCGACGTTCTGCCGATCGCCAACATGCTGACGAAGCTGGCGCTCATGGAACTCCTCGCCGATACGACGAGCACGCTCGGCATCCTCAAGGCTGACTACGCCGCACCCTGGTATCTGTGGCTGAACAGGCCCGAACCAGGAACGCAGTACGCGGACTTGCCGCCCATGAGCGAGAGCAGCGACGAAATGACGATTAACCGCTGGTACGGTATAGATCTCGCGCGCGACCTGGATTGTCCGGCGTGCGGTGATTTTATCTCGTCGATGGCCGCGTCATACGGCCTCGACCCGAAGACGTTCGGGAACTTGCCTTCTTTACCTACAAAGGAGTAATACAGCGTGGAACTGGCAGGTGATTTCAGTGAGCTTCTTTCTTCGATTCAGCCGGACGACGACGATGTTTCGGCCGCGAAGGCCGCGCACGAAAAAGTCCGCGACGAATTGCGAACGGACGACGACTCAAAGGAAGCACATAAAGACACCTTTCTGTCGGGTTCCTACGCAAGACGCACGGCCATTAACGACATTAACGACGTGGATGTGATCTGCGTCCTGGACCTCGACCACCAGATTACGGAGCCGGAAGTCTGCCTGGCATGGATTCAGGGCATTCTCGCTCGTTACTACAAGGAAACCAAACGGCAAGGAAGGTCTGTTGGAGCCAACGGACCGAAAGGCGTGCGGCTCGACATCGTTCCAGCCGCTCCGGTATCCGCCGACGATGGACCGTTGTGGATACCGGACCGCGAGGCGCGCGAATGGGTTCAGACCCATCCCAAGGGGCAGATTGCGGCGGGCATCAGCAAGAACAAGGCGACGGATGGTTATTTTGTACGGACTGTGAAACTAATGAAATTCTGGCGAGATCGGCTCGGCACCGACTCTTGTAATCCGAAGTCCTACATTCTCGAAGCGCTGATACACGGCACTATAGGAACGCCATCTTCACATGCGGCAGCAGTCGTGAATGTGCTTGAAGGTATCGAGTACAGCTATGGTATCTATCACAATACGAATCAGGTGCCGATCATTTCCGATCCGGGATATACCACAGTGAACGTTGCGAAACGTTGGCCAGCCAAGGAATTCAACAGTTTCATGGTGCACGTCAAATCCGCTGCTGCGACAGCACGCAGCGCGCTAAATAGCACCGATGAGGCAACCAGCCGGAAGCTCTGGCGGCAGGTTTTAGGCGTGGACTTCGGCAAGTGAGTTTGAGATGACAGATTCTCCGAAAAAAGCTGATGAGTCCAAGCCCTTTCCGGGGTCTCTGCTTTCGCCGCAGGCGATGGGAGGCATCAACGCAGGAAAGGGATTTGATTTCCAAACGCGCTTTACGGCGTGTCATATTCCAGTTTGGTTGCTGGAAGCGGCCTTTCACCAACTCTTCTTCGAAGGCACCGGCGACATCGACATCCGATATACAGAGAACGGCAAGTCCTCTCGAATTCATATTCAAGTGAAAGATCATGATGTCACGCCCAGCGAATTCAAAGAGGTAATAGAGCGATTTAGCCAATTGGATTCAGAACTGCCGGACACATACAAGTGCTTCAACCTCGCCTGTCCATCGCTGTCTTCCACGATCCGGTCGATTGAAACTGGGCTTGCACGGCTCCGCGGTGCGAAGGCGTTCTACGATGACAAGCCGGACGCACTGGCTCCCACCAAGCAAGAACTTGATGAAAGGCTACGCGCCGCTGGCCTGGGCGACTATATCGATTTCATTCACGCGAAGGTTCACATCGACCTAGGGCACGGCGATATGCATCACGACGATCGTGCCATCAATCACTTTATTAGCCGGTTATTGAGTCATCCAGATTATGCCGACAAGCTTCGCGCTATGGTGCAACCCGCATTCGCCGAGATCATGCGCGAGATTGGAGCGCGCAAGGGGAACGTCATTGAACGGGCCGAGATCGAGAAACTCCTGCATGCGGCGGTCGAGGCAGGGATCGCAGGCGAAAGGAAAATTACGTTGTGGGTGCAGAACTGGACAAGTGAATCCTTCGATCCGCCAGCGGACTATGTCCTCGACTGGTCATCTCAGTTCGACCGAGCCACACGGAAAGTACCGTCGCCCGAAACATGGAACACGGAGCTTATTCCGGAACTGGAAGCACTGAAGAAGAGACTACTGGTGGAGCGCAAGGAAAGACTCATCCGCTTCCGGGGCAGGTGCGCTCTGTCGACGGGAATTGCGCTGGGAGCTGTTTTTCCGACAGTCGGCGGCTGGGCGTTTGAGATACCCCAGCCTCCATTGAAGGGTGACTGGAGATCGGACGCTCCGGCTACTAGTCCATATCATCTTCAGGTGGAAGTGATCGATGGCAGCCAGGGAGGGTCGGATATCGTACTTGGTTTGAACATCGAAGGAGACGGGCGTCACGACATCCTGCGATACATTCAGAGAGCAGGCAATCCGCCCAGAATTGTTGCATTTATCTCACCACCATCCCAGGGCAGGCAATCCATCAAGGGGACGGGAGACGCCTGCGCTTTTAGCCAAGCGGTTCGCGAAACTCTTGGTCAGCTCCTAAAGACGCACCAGGTGCGCAGGACTCGTATCTTTTACTATGGTCCGTTTGCCCTTGCGGTGTTCCTGGGACAGCAACTGACCTCGGTTGGAGAGATTCAGTTGTTTGAATATCAAGATCCCAGCTATGCGCCAAGCTGCTCGCTGCGAACTTAGTGGCGCACGGTTTTCATAACGAAAGTGAGTCGGAAATGCGTCGCTTCAAGACGAATAAGCAAGTATCTTGCGTTCAAAGCAATCTGGGAAGATGACGAGCCGTACAAAAATGAGTCCGAACAAAGCTCCGGTGAACGACGTCATCATGGTAGCGGTCGCGCGCCTCGTAGACGACGCTCAATCGGGCACGCGTGAGCCAAGCCACTCCGATATTGAGTTTCAAATCAACCGCGCGGGACTTGTACTTGGAGATCCAAAGAATCAGGGCCAGCCAGTCGGCAAAGCCAAACGTGTCCGGGCCGTACTTTATTGGGGGATTGAACACTCCCCCGACAAAGCCGAGGAATTTGCAGCAGGCTCTCATAGGACTTGTGAGAGAAAAGGGTGGTTTTCGCAAGGGATCTCCGAATTTCGTTGGTGAAGAAGCGATCACCGATGCCAGGGACGCATTTCTTTGCGAGGGATATGTCCTTTCCGCTGAAGGCGAACTTCATCCCAGCACGCTCGACAATCTATCCGGCATCAGCATGACGGCAACTCTCGAGGCCTATGTTAGGCGCGCACAGCGGGGGAGCGAAGACGGTGCGCTGCTTGGGGGCACTGGAAAAGATCTGCTCGAAGCTACTGCCGAGCATGTCATAACAGAAAAGTACGGGCAGTATCCGCAGCAGGCGAATTTCCCGACTCTGTTAGGCCAAGCACTCGCGCCGTGTTCCATACCTATGGGCTCGTTTGTTAAGCGTGTGATAAAGTCCTTTATCACACGCTACCAAAGGATGCGACTCAAGAGTATGGCCATGCCGTTTTTTTTTGACAGCTAAACCGTCAGCTCAGTGACCTCGCTTGACCGCCATGAGTTGCCCGCGTGGGAATGAGTTCGCCGTATCGGCAGAAATTGTCGCACTCTGAAGTCAAGTCGCCTTCGCCACGTGATCGATCTTTGATCGCATTTCCTTCGCCACCCAGGAAGCGTGGAAACCGCACTGCCGATTTGCCTGCCAGAGAAAACGGCAGGCAAATGCAGACGTCACGCTTCGGGGTCCATTCTCTGTAGTGCAGTTTGTTGGTAGGAAACTGCGAATTGGCGGGCTTCTTGCGATATTTCCGAAGAACAAGCAGCGGATTTCTCTGCAATCGCGACTGCGTGGTGGAGCGGGAGGGATTCGAACCCTCGGTACGGTTTTGTCGCGCCAAGCCTCGATATGTCCCTAAGTCGCAGATAGCCAAATCTCAGCTGAGAATTTCGTACGAAAAATCCATTCCACCCAATTGTGGAGCACTCGCGCAATATTCCGGCGAGAGTTCGCGTGCTGTCGGACTGCGTGGCGGTGATTCAAACTTCGGTGCGGTTTGAATTCTACTTAGCGATCTCGGTATGTCGGCTGACATCGGCGCCTTCTTACAGAAGGGCCGATTTTAGATCGCGACATTGTGGCCATGCAATCGACCATGGCACACCGAGCACACGGTGAGTAGATTTTGTTCGGCATCGTCGCCGGCCCGACTGCGAAACTGCATGTGGTGCACTTCAAGATTCTGCATCGATCCACAAACTTGGCAGCGCCAATTGTCCCGCTTCAAGACCTGGCGATGAAGGCGTCGGTATGCTTCGGGACTCAGTACCACTCTCGGCGTTTTCGGACGGATCTTCGTCATGAAGCTTTTTGCGCGACGTCAGAAAGGAATTCTTCTTTTAGTGGGCTGGGAAGAAACTTGTAGTAGCGGGACAGCGAACTGAGCAGGATCTCCGGGTCATCTCCGTCCAGGTTGGCCCCGGCCAGAAAGTCGGCGCAGATCATCTCCAGGCAATAGCCGCGCGATTTGTCCGTGCCCAGCATCCGCGCCGCCGTCTCGATCGCTTGCTCGATCACAGGAATCTGGCTCTTGTAGACCTTGAAGTAGATCAGCTCGGAGGGCTCCTCTTCCCTTCCCGTGAGCTCTTTCTCCACTTCTCGGCGGAAATCCTCCCTCGACATTGACCGGGCTTTGTGCACCCAGGGTGCACAATCGAAATTCTGCCCCTCTCGCCGTGCCAGCTTCGCCAATTCCCTCCCTTTCGTCCAACCGATGTCCTTGAGTTCCTTCCTGACCTGCGGCGGCAAGTGCTCGTGGATCGACATCAGGTAGTAAGCTTTGCGCCGCGATTCCGGAAATCGTCGAGCTAGGAAATCGTCAAACGATGCGAGATTCTCCAGCCGCCAGTACTGCCCCGCCCGCACCTCGCACAAGTAGCGGCCGAGATCGACAAACCGAGTATCCCGTTCCGTCTCGTTCCGCTGTTCCCAAGCCAAGATCTCGTCGATCTTGGTCAGAACAAACTGGGCGCGCTTGCGATTGAGTGTCGGCGGCATCGGCGGAAACTTAGTAAGCAAGTTCGTCAAACACACCATGATCGACTCCAGGAGTGCGGACCAGGCTGGCTTCGACCAGCTCACGTTGATCGAGACAGAGACCAACAAAGGGACAAGTCGTGCACGGGTTCTGGGGGAAGCGGATACCGCTGTGCGGCAGGAACAACCCCGACTCGATCCGGCGGACCGTGTCGTCGACCAATGAGGCGAACTCCTGGCGGTGCTCCTCGGTAATCGTGGCACGTAGATACTGGATTTCAACCAGCCGCTTGCGGACGAAGACAATCTGGGCAACTTCATCGATGCCCGTCATCCAGGAGTAGCAGACCAGTTGCGGGTCAAGAGCAGAAAGGCCCGCGGGCTCGTCGGGATATCGAGCCGAGGAAGTCTTCCACTCCAGCACGCAGGGAGTGCCGTCGAGTTCGCCCAGGGCATCAATGTAGGCGACGAACTGATTGCCGGAGTTCAGGGCTCGCGTGAATTGAATCTGCTGGTTGGAGCGCGGACGAGGAACACGGACCCGACCGTCCTGAACAAAGCGCTCGAGTAGCTGCACGCCCTGCTGCAACATTCGATCCCAGCTGTCGTTGCCCGAATAACTAAGTCCCATCTGCTTGCCGGCCGCCCACTGCTCGAACAGCACGGCAGCCGCGTCTTCCTGTCGAAACAGAGCGGCGACCGCCTGTTCGAAGGCGCGGCCAAAGAGCATCGCGGCGCGGGTGTCTTTCTCCTGCCAGCCATCGAGATAGCGGTGGCGATACTTGCGCGGGCACGTCAGGTACTGGCTGATCTGGGTGTAGGAGTAGTTCATCGTGTCACCTCGCTAGAACTTGGCCGGGACACATTAGAAAAAGGCGCTAGAGCCAACTCCTCCCATTGGCTTGCTGGGGCGAAGCCGTCGAGGTTGGTCAGTGAAACGCCGTTGATGACGGTATGGCTGATCTTCACCACGCCGCGTAGGCCGGGCAGAGCCTTGTCATCGATCTGTTCGTGGGCAAGCAGTTCCGGATCATAGAGGAAGTCACGCAGGAACCAGCCCAGCTTCCACATCGCTTTTTGTGTGGAATAGAGACGGCCGAGGATCGATTGACCGGCCAGTTCTTTGGGTTCGAGGACGGAGAGGCGAAGAAGGTAGAAGGGTTTCTGAGCGTGCCAGCGGAATTGGACACCATCGACACGGACGAGAAAGATTCCATCGGGGATCGCGGGGCGTGAATCGTTGGTTGCTTCGGCAAGGCCGGAAATTTGGCGTTTCATGCGACCACCTCTTTGTTGGGGCGTGCGTAGCTATTGAGCTGGCAGAGAAGAGCGTTGCGGTCTTTTTCTGCCCAGTCGGCCAGCGACCGGACAAAGTTCTCGACCTGTTCGCGAGAGGCATCGCGCAGAGTCTTGGTGCCGCAGAAGGCAATGGCATAGGCCTTGACGAGATCGGGATCGAGCTGATGTTGGCGGATGATCTGGCAGAGGCGGTCCCGCACTCTTGGGCCGGTGCCGTTCCCATTGCTGCGGTTTCCATTGACGTGCGCGCTCTGCGGAGGGAGCTTCTCGGCGGAAATCGGAGACGAGCCGATCTCCTCGACCGAGCAGATGCCGATGCCATAGGCCTTACGGAGAGCACGATTGACTGCACGAGTTTCAGCTACGCGCATTTCGGCGCCGCGGACGAGCGGCGAGACGTTGGAAGGGTCGGCGTCACCGTAGCCGACGAAGCCAACGGAAGTCTTGCAGGGGAAGACCGTCGCCTTCATCACGAACCGGACCGCCGCCGAGTCAGAAAGGGCTGGCGCGGATTCCACGTGGATGCCACGGCATCTCTTCCGACGAGCGAGCCGGATAAGGCCGGTGTGCGTCACGTACCAAGAGCGATTGATCAACTGGAGTTCACCGTTGGCTATCGAAAAGGCGAAGTCATTTGACAGGGATACCAGTGACTCAGCTAACTGAGGGGGCAGAGGACCACCCAGAAGTTGCCGAGCGAATTTCACGTTTTTGTCCAGTTGAGTTTGTAACGCCGCTTTGGTCTTGGTTCGTTTTCTCCGGGGATGCGTTGCAGTTCCGGCCTTAACGGAGTCAAGTTGCTGGCTGACAGGCTGGGTGCATTCAAACGGTGGGTGCGGTGATGCTAGATTGGTGTGAGCCACGGTGAAACCTCCTATTCAGGTTTTGCTCTGGTTAGGGTCGGACGGGTGTTGGTAGCACTCGTTCGATCCGCTTTCACTTTATGCCTGTCCGCTACGCATGTCAAAGACTGAATTTAGCGCGCTATCAACAATTTGCGAAGCCGCCATGCATTTAGCAGGAAAGCACATGTAAAATCGGCACGTGCCCAGCATTCGTGAGTACCTTTCAAGTCTCGGGAAAAAAGGCGGAAAGGCCCGTGCTGCGATTCTGACAGACAAGCAGCGCAAGGAATCCGCTCAGAAGGCCGCCCGCGCCCGATGGGCTAAGGCCAAGAAGGTCTCCTCGTCCCCAAAAAGCTGAGTACGTGCCCCTGGGCTAGTTCTGGCGGGACCACAAACAAGAACTTCCTTGCATTGCGTATTCTCGCCGGAGCTGAGACAGGAAATCGTTGCAATCGCTAACCGTGAGGCCAGCTGTATTTCTCAAATCTGCGAGCTATTCTTGTCGGAAGGTGTTGAGGCTTACAAGAAGGAAGGGCCCAGATTCATCTAACGTTTAGTCGCCAAGGATGGAGGCAAGAAGAAGGGAGCGGACAGCGGCATTGATGGCTTTATTTATTTCAAGCCCGACGGCAAGACGACCGAAAAGGCTATTGTTTCCGTTAAAGGAGGCGGTAGCGTCAGTGTGCCGATGATTATAGGCTGCGTGGGCATGGCCAATGTCTTGAACGAAGAGAAGAAACAGCAGGTCTTAGCTCTGGGACGGCTGGGCTGGTCACTGCGGCGCATCCTAGCAGGCGACCGGAATCCGACGTGAAACCGCGGGCGCGTACCTAAGAGCGGCGGGGATTGCGGTACGTGCGCCCAGTGGCTGGGGGCGGTGCGAAGCAAAACCGGCCAACGAAGTGATCACCGACTCCGGCGCGGCAAAACTGGCCATTCCGGTGATTCCCGATCCTCTCGATCCCAACGTCAACAGCAACCCCGAAAACCCTTCTACGAAGGGAAAAGCAAAAGCAACTTCAAAACCGGCCAACGAGGTGATCACCGACTCTGTCGCGGTTCCCGGCCCCAGTGCCTGCGAGCCGTACCGGGAAGCCATCGACAGCGCCATGCTCGACCGCTTACTGCATCACGGCCACGTGCTCAAGTGCGGCCCCCGAAGCTGGCGCACCAAAACCGACTTGCCACCACAGGAGGCGGCAGGGTAGAACATTCTCAGTCCCGAACGGCCAATCCCGTTGGCCGGTTTTGAAGTGATAACTGTTGGCCGCTTTTGAAGTGATCACTGAGGCCGAAGTTTTGTTGTGGCATTGACGCTATCCGGCGTCTTGCAGAAAACAAGAGCAGCGATGAAGTCGAACGACAACAACTCGAACACGCAAGAACGCTCTACGAAACCGGAATCCTCTCTGACGACCTCTACCAGCGACTTGCCGGAGGAGCGAGCGAAGAGACTGGACAGGCTCGGGCAAGCAATGGTTGACAGCATCAAGCGCCGCCCGCCAGTTCACTAGACTGAGCTGAAGTCACGTGCGAGGAGTAAGATAACGGGAGATGCATGACTCTGTTTTCGAGAGACTCAGAGTCACGCTGAAACAAAGCGTCCCCCGGTGGCGATGTCGGGATAGTACAAAGTGAGCGCCATTGAGTCACAAAGTTTGCGTTCTTCTGCTGGCTCGGACGAGGGTGGCTAGTTTGTGGGTCGGTGTCTTTTCCGAAATCTCCGGACCTTTGCATTGTTCTGACAGAGTAGCGAACAATATTTTTTCCCTTTCACAACCATGAACTGCTTTCCACACCCTTCTCGCCCACACTTGCCATAACTCGTTCCTGAGAGAACATTCTTCAATAACATCATATGAAGTCCTGTCCGAACGTCCATGCACATGGTCCATAGTGCAAGCTTACCGTTTTCTTCGTGGAGAACGAGCCGAGGATTATACTTTCGTCCTGAATTCAGAGAATTGGACACATCAGCACACATGAGGCCCTTTACCACGGCCAACAAGAGTTTCTCGTCAGAAAGGTCGGCATCCGGCCACCGTCGCAGACAGTGCATTCGAACGGCCTCAATATTTTTCTCTTGTAGCGAAATGTTCAGATCCCAAAGTTCACGAAGATTGGTTTGCACAGCCCAGAAGTCACTGAGCTTAAGGACGAAAAAATCGCGATGGGTTGCTGTACAGGTTTGCCAGAACTTTTTTATTTTCGAGGGCAACTCGACACCCAACTCGCACTCTGTTCCTATCTCGTAAATCTCAAAACCACCGAACTCCCGAATGTATTCAATGGCCTTCGCCGAGTTGCGGGAGGGCAAATCCATAAATTGCAGAAAGGCCTCTTTGGCCCTTTCCTCTGAGACGAGAGCCGAGGGATCACAGTACCTCTGAAATTCGAACTCGAAGCTTTCACGGAGTATCGGGATCGTCTCTAGTGCTGCATCCAAGATGTGGTGTCGGAGCCGAATAGAATTCACTTGTGCGTTGCTGAAGTTACCGCGTTTACGCCTACCCCGTAACTTTCCTCGCTCTAGGAGCGCACGGATGAGTGCATCATCCGATAAAACGGAATACGTTCCGTAAGCCCAGCCTTCCGCCTCGTCTATCGATGCGATTGGCCAGAGGCGAAACGCAAGTTCCAGCACCATCGTGATCCTCCGTAACTATATGTAACTACTGAAACGTAGGTAAGATAGTTACATAGTATCGATAGCAAAAGCAAGCAAATTCTGAAATGCATTTGCTCTGCCTCTGCGACCATTCCGCACCACACGATCCCGGGGGGGACTAAAAGGAATGCCGATCAGACAAGCAGCGCGTCGGGAACTCGCAAAACTTGAGCGAGTTCAAAAGGAACGCTCCCGGAAACGATCCATGTTCTCGGGAAAATGCATTTGCTTTCCCGAGAAGGAGCAACCCTTCTTCGGCTTTGACATTGAGTGGGAGATGGCGAGACGGGTGAAATGCCCGCTCCATGGTTGTGCATGTGGCCGCGGCGCCCGTCCGATCCACATTCCGAAATGGCGCCGCGAGAATGAAGAGCGCAGGCGGAAAACGTTTAGCCAGCAGTTTCAAAAGGCATGGGCGGCCAGGTTTCCGCCCGATCTCTGGCCGGCGGTGGAGGAGGAAATGGAAGACGGAATTTACTTACGACTCAAAGACGATACGCGCTTTCTCGCACAGGAGTTTCAACTATGAACGCAATAGAAATTGTTCGCCCGAATTTGCCCTCGAACGGGATATTCAAACCTGCCAGCGCCGCACAACGGATGTGGCTCGAGTCAAAAGCGCAATTCCTGCTCGGCGGCGGAAGTTGTGGGTCGCTCAAAACCTCGACCGCCATCATCGATGGTTGCACCGAGTATGACAACCCGAACATGCACACAATCATGTTCCGCAAGAGCCTGGCCGCCCATAACGAAGCGATCCGCATTTCACGGGACTGGTTCACGCAGCACGGCGCATCGTTTGAAGAGAATTGCCCTATTCCGCTCGTCTCTGATGCCCGTTACAACGCAACCTCTCATGTCTGGCGCTGGCCCTGGGGTTCGACTTTCCAATTCGCCTTCTGCGAGAAGGATGAAGACGTGTACGCCCACCAGTCGCAGAGCTACAGCTGCATCCTTTGGGACGAGTCGACGCGCGAAGCCAGCGAGTCCATGGTTCGCTTCATGTTTACCCGGTTGCGCTCGATCGATCCCTCCCTTTTCCTGCGAGTGCGTTGCGGCACCAATCCGGGAGGGCAGCACGCCGACTGGCAGATGAAGCTATTTCTCGGGGGCGTCTGCCCGCATTGCGAGCCGCCAGTGCGTGAGCCGGGGAAAATCTACCACGACGCGGCATGGCCGAGCGACGGCCGCTCGCTCGGCGGAAAAACAACACAATTCGTTCCTTCTCTAGTAACGGACCACAATCTTCTGGGCGAGGACTACATCGAGAACGTACATATGCAGCGCGCGGCGACGGCCAAGGCACTGCTGGAAGGGTGCTGGCGCGCCTTGGAAGGTCGGTATTACGACATCTGGGATCCGGAGAGAATGGTCGTACCCCGCGCCGCCGTCCGCGACAAGTGGTATTGGCAGCACTGGGTTGGCTGCGATTATGGCTTTTCGGGCTCCTCGGCCGTCGCTCACCTCTTTGCCCGCGATCCCGACACAGACATCATCTACCGCCTCGACGGCTATGTCTCGAAGCGCGAGCCAGTGTGCGATTTCGCCCGCTCAATTTATGAGCGCTTTGCCAAGCGCCAGGACGACCAGGAACAGGCGCGCAAACTCACAACGGTCTACCTCTCGCCCGACGCCTGGAACAATCGCGGCGACCTGCACACTCTCGCCGGACAAATGAATGAGGTCCTGCGGGAACACGGCCTTTTCTGCGTCCCGGCAAGGAACGACCGCGCGGGCGGCTCGCAGCTGATTTACCGGATGTTGCGCGAGGGAAAAATTCTAATCGCCGACACGGGCACGGACGAATTCAAACTGTTTCGATCGGCGATCGAGTCCGCCGAACACGATCCCGACCGGCCCGAGGCATACCTCAACATTCCGAACGATCCCCGCTCGGACGAGCGAGACGCTTTCCGCTACGGCATCTACAGCAAGCAACCGGCCGGACAGAAGCCGGAGAAAATGCGTATCCAGGAGCGAATCGAGAAAGAACTGCAATCCGGCGACTTGACCTCGGCCATGTTCCGCATTGGACAGATCCGCGACGAAGAGAAGAAGCGCGCACAGCCCAAATACTACGCCCGCACTGGCTCCGCTGTGCGCCGGCAGATAGCCGAGTGGGAACGGCGGCAACTGCAACGCTACATGCGGGGCTACTGAAGAGGAAATCGATGCACCGAAGCAAGCTGATTTTGGCGTTCTTCGCGTTCGCGTCAATGAACCGGGCGTCGGGGTTTCGCCCCGACGCTCGCTGCGCCCCTTTCTTATGGAGGATCCAATGAAAAACCGATGCAATAGCAAGTCGAAATCCGGCAGACCCTGCCGCGCCGCTGCCACCGATGGCGGTTTATGTTATTTCCATGCCAATCCCCTGAAGGCCTCAGAGCTGGGACGCATAGGAGGACGAAAAAACGGTCACATCTTTGCCGGCAACTCCGACCCTCTGCCGCTCTTGAACACTGCGGCTGGAATACGTGAGACCGTCTCTCGCCTGGCCGCCGAAGTCTATGCGGGGATAATCGAACCTAAGGCGGCAAGCGCATTAGTATCGCTTCTGAATATTCAGTTGCATGCGATTGAGACAGAGGATATAGAGAGGCGGATCGCGCTACTCCAGGGTAGCGCCAAAGGCGAAAGCGGAACCAACGCTTCAAAGGAGGCAACCGAGACAATTGAAGGCAGGACGGGCAAGAGCTAAGAACGTCGCGTCGAACCAACGCACGTGCCCCGACAAAACACGGAAGCCATGCTGGCTTGGAACCACGCGAAGTATACGCCAAAGACCGCTTTGATGGCCTAAAGCCATGAAACTTGGAAGCCATGTAACAAGACTGGAGTGCCCAAAAATTGAGAAACCGGGGGAACGGAATGGAATTTTTCTTGACAAACCATCACACACAGCGTAAACAGGCTTAACAGTCAGTCTTGCGCCTCCGGGCCGTAAGCACTGCTTTACCGGTAGGACAGTCAAAAACCAGGTCGTGGCCCAGGGAAGTCCGCACCAGCACAGTTCCCACCGCCATCCGGCTAACAATTGTTTTGCTTTTGTCGTGCATTTTTTTGCACAAGAGGGTTCGAGCAGGGTTAATTGTGGCAACGTCACATGTTATTGTGACGTGCATCACATTCCCGCTTGTAAGTTTGGCCCCATAAAGGATCTAAGTTCGGCATTCGATCGTCTCCCTCCCCTCTTCTGTTGCCGCCCAAAAAGCGCCCGGAAGCGGTTTCGCGATGGTGGCCTTCGTGCAGTAATAGTCCTTTTGGACGTGTCAGCAAGTTGAAATAAGTTTTGCGGTACCAGGTACTTCCAGGAGAGTTGTATTAAGTCCCAAAGCTGTCGCACGGCTGCGCTCAGACCCTTCAATCCCCCGTTGAATTGATGGTTGTCGAAGTGTGTCTTCTGCGCTCCCAGTGTGATTCTTGCGGCTTATCCGGTTTTCGATTTAGCTCTTTCGGCGTACCCAGCTTTTAGCTTTAATGTTCGACCGGCTCACCGGGATTTTGATTGTCCCGACTTTGATTGTCCCTACAAGGGGAGGAAATTGTGAAACATTCGGCTCGCATCGTTTTTGTGATCGCATTCGTCATCGCCCTGCTCACCGCAGGCTTCTCTTCCATCGCATTGGCGCAAGCTCCGTCCCCGCGGATCACGCAGCGCATTGACGAAAGCAAGCTGTCGGTCATGCGCGGCAACACGCGCCCGGAGGCGAGGAACCGCAAGAATGACCGCGGCCCGGTCGCCGACACTCTCGACCTCGATCACATTCTTCTCCAGCTCCAGCGCTCTCCTGAGCAGGAACAGGCCTTCCAGCAGTTGATCGACGAAATGTCGAACGACCGCAACTCGCCCAATTTCCACAATTGGCTGACCGCCGACGAAATTGGTCAGCGCTTCGGCGTGTCGCAGGCCGATCTCGACACCGTCACCGGCTGGCTGGGTGCGCATAACTTCCGCATCAACCAGGTCTACCCCGCCACTATGGTCATCGACTTCGGCGGCACGGCCGGCGCTGTCCGCGAGGCCTTCCACACCTCCATTCACAACATTGTTGACAACAACGGCGAGCCCCACATCGCCAACATGAGCGATCCCGTTATTCCGGAGGCGCTGGCGCCCGTCGTCAAGGCGATTGTCTCGCTGCACAACTTCATGCCCAAGCCCATGTACATCGCGCGGACGCCGGAAATGACCTTCGCCGGCTGCACATCTTCCACGAGCGTTCCCACCGGCCCCGGTAAATGTTACGCAATGACCGCGAATGACACGGCTACGGTCTACAACCTGAATCCACTTTTCACCGCCGCCACCCCGATCACAGGCACAGGCCAGACCATCGCCATCGTCGAAGACACCGACACCTACGACACCACCGGCACTGGCACCGAGTGGACGACCTACCGCAACGCATTCGGCTTGAACGTGACCGGCCCCAGCGCGACCTATACCGAAGTGCATCCCGGCAGCTGTACCGATCCCGGCCACAACGCCGATGATGGCGAAGCTGCCATTGACATTGAAATGGCCACCACCACTGCGCCCAACGCTAAAATCGAACTGATTTCGTGCCCGTCGGGCGCCATCACCTTCGGCGGCCTGATCGCCCTGCAAGGGCTGGTTAGCGGCGCAGGCCCCTATCCCGGCAGCGTCAGCATGAGCTACGGTGTTGACGAAGGCTCCAATGGCAACGGCGGCAACCTCGCCTTCTACAATGTTTATCAGGCAGGCGCGGCAGAGGGTATGACGTTTTTTGTTTCCTCGGGCGACGACGGCCCGACCGCTGCCGATTCCGGCTATGCCGCCGACGCAACTTATGGCGATCTGGCCTCCCTCAGCGTTACCGGATGGGGAGAAACGCCCTACAACGTATCGGTAGGCGGTACCGATTTCGAGGATACCTACAACTCGAAGAAGGTCAATACATACGGCGGGTTCGGCGCGACCGTTCCGCTGAGCACTTACTGGGCTTCGTCGAATACTTCGACCTACGGCTCGGCCCTGAGCTACATTCCGGAAATCCCCTGGAACGATTCCTGCGCCAGTGCGCTAATCTCCCAAGTTCTCGAAAGCAACTATACGCCATACGCTGCAAGCGGGACCGGCGCCTGCAACACCGCCCCCTTCGGTGCTTCGCCATATACGTACGTGAATGAGTCTGCCGCATCCGGCGGCGCCAGCAATTGCGCGCTCCTGAACGGCGGTGCTCAGGCGGGCGGCGAGGGCGTAGTCGACCCGGATTGCATGGGATATGCCAAGCCGGGGTTCCAGTCGGGCTCGTCGCTCAACGGCGGACTGGCCGTGTACGGGCAGCCCACCGATCAGGTGCGCGATATTCCCGACGTTGCGCTATTTGCCGCGAACGGCACCTGGGGTCACTTCCAGACAGTTTGCTGGAACGACCCAGCCGAAACCGCGGAAGGCGCAGTGGCCTGCACGGGCGCTCCGAGCACGTGGTCTGGATTTGGCGGAACTTCGGTTGCCGCTCCCACCATGGCCGGCATTCAGGCGCTGGTCAATCAAAAGACGGGTGAGAACTGGGGCATTGGCGCGCTCACCAACTACTACAACATCGGCGTAAGCGAGTACGGTACGGCGGGCGGAACATTTGCAGGCAGCTCCTGCAACGCCGACCACACCGGCGGTCCGGGCGGCAGTTGCGTCTGGAACGACGTAACCCAGGGCGACATTGACTTGCCCTGCTACCTAAACTACGCGGAATCCGATTGCTATAAGTCAGCCACCGCCAACACGCGCGGCGTTGTCTCGACGGACACGATCACCGCGGCCAGCGTTATCTTTGGCGGCGGCGGTTATACCTCTCCGCCTTCCTGTACCATCGCGGGACCGAGCAATAACAACCCGTACACCTCACCCAGCAACACCTCGATTTATGCGGGCGGCAGCACGGCAACGTGTACCGCAACCACCAGCAGTGCCACAACCACGGCCATGTGGAAGGTGACGTTCCTATATGGCACCACCGATGAGCAAGGAATCGAGTTCGTGATGGCCACTCCCTCCGGGGGCTCGGCCACTACCTACACGATGCCTTCCTGCTCGACCTCAACAGTGTGCGCAACCGATCTGGCGGCGAACCTGCCGACCGGCAGCTCGCTGGCAACCTGTACCAGTGCGGCTGCAGTCGCCACGTGTACAGCGAAGACGGCTGGCGCAGTCGGCAACTTTGTCCTGAGCACGGGCAATGCAAACAACGGAACGGAGTTCGAGGAAGAACTCTTCACCCTCAACAACACAACCCTAGGCCAGGGGCCTGGTTACGTCAGCGCCATCAATATCACGAACGGAGGCTCGGGCTATGGGCCTGACTCTCCCATCACGTTGGGCGCACCCACGGGCTCGAACCCCGTGCAGGCAGTGGCCGTAGCCAACACTAACTTTGGAACCGCGCCTGGCACAGCCGTCTCGAACTACCAGCCGTCATACGGAGCGGCTCCGGGCTGGGACATGGCAACCGGATTAGGCAGTCCCAACGGGAATAACCTGGTCAATTCGAGCGTGTGGCTTGCGGCAACGGCCACCAGCGTCGCGTCGAATCTGAATCCTTCGAACTCCGGCCAATCCGTCACCTTCACGGCCGATATAACCGCGAGCGGCAATCTGTCTGTCACCAACTCCAAGCCAACGGGAACGGTGACGTGGAGTTCGAACACGGGCTGCGGCTCGACCACGGTTACACAGGGCACTCCGTCAACGGCGACTTGTACGACGACCTCCCTGCCAGTGGGGACGGACACGATCACTGCGGTGTACAACGGCGACGGCGCGAACGCCACCAGCACCGGCACGCTGGCCGGCGGCCAAGTCGTCAATTCATCGACCCTGTCGCAGACCATCACGGTGACGACGGCGCCACCTTCGAGCGCGGCCTATAACGCCAGCTTCGGTGTGGCAGCAACGGCTTCGTCTGGGCTGTCGGTAGCGATCACCACCTCGGGATCGTGCTCCGGCTCGGGCACCAGCAGCGCCACCATCACCATGACCAGCGGTACGGGCACCTGCTCGGTGATCTTTAACCAGGCGGGCAACGGCAGCTACTCAGCCGCGCCCACAGTCACAGATACGACCAGCGCGACGCTGGCCACGAACAACGTGACGTGGTCAACGGCGCCGCCTGCGAGCGCGACCTATGGCACCAACTTCACGGTTGCGGCTTCGGGCCTCGGCACGGGCGCAATCACGTATGCGAGCAGCGGCGGTTGCAGCAACTCGACTACGACCTACACCATGACCAGCGGCACGACGGCGTGTTCGGCATCGGCAACGCAGGCAGCGGACTCGAATTATGCTGCGGGCACCGTTGGACCGACCAGCGTGACGGCAAACAAGGCGACCAACACGGTAACTTGGTCCACGGCGCCCCCGGCAAGCGCGACCTATGGCACCAACTTCACGGTGTTGGCGCATGGCCTCGGCACAGGCACGATCACATACTCCAGCAGCGGCGGTTGCTCGAACTCGGGCGCGACTTACACGATGACGAGCGGCACGACGGCGTGCTCGGCATCGGCGACGCAGGCAGCGGACTCGAATTATGCTGCGGGCACCGTCGGGCCGACCAGCGTAACGGCAAACAAGGCGACGAACTCGGTCACCTTCACCACGACTGCTCCTTCGAGCGCGGAGTACGGATCGAGCTTCACGGTAGCGGCATCGGGCCTGGGCACCGGCACGATCACTTACAGCAGCGGCGGCGCCTGCACGAACTCGGGCGCGACCTACACGATGACGGCCAGCACCGGCACTTGCACCGTAGGTGCATCGCAAGCAGCTGATAGCAACTATCAGTCGGCGAGCGCGACGCCGGAATCCGTAACCGCGGAACCGGCGAATGCCAGCGTAAGCGTTAGCCTCACCTCTGGTTCGAATCCATCCACCTACGGTCAATCGATCACCCTCACGGCTACGGTCAGCAGTGACACGGGCGCGGTGAAGGGTCGCAAGACGACGAAACGTCCGCGTACCCTGAGCGGCTCGTTAACCTGGAGCGGCAACACGGGTTGCAGCGCGAACTCAATCTCGGGGAATCCTCCGCAGACGGCGACCTGTACCACATCGATCCTCGGCGGCGGCACCGACACGGTGACGGCCACCTACAGCGACAGCAACCACAACACCGGCTCTGGCTCCATCATGCAGACTGTCAATCCGGCGACGAACACAGTTACGTTCACAACCCCGGCTCCTGCGACCGCGGAGTACGGATCAAGCTTCACGGTAGCGGCCTCGGGCCTGGGAACGGGTGCGATCTCCTACACGAGCGGCGGGTCATGCACGAACTCGGGCGCGACTTACACGATAACCAGCGGCACCGGCACTTGTACCGTGACGGCGACGCAGGCAGCGGACGCGAACTATCAGACGGCGAATGCCTCTGAGAGCGTGACGGCGGAACCGGCAGTGGGCAGCGTAAGCGTCGCTCTGACGTCGGGTTCGAATCCGTCGACCTACGGTGATTCAGTCACCTTCACAGCCACGGTCACCAGCGATACGGGCGCAGTGAAGGGCCGCAGAACGACGAAGCGGCCGCGTGATCTGAATGGCACCGTAAGCTGGAGCGCGAATACGGGTTGCGCGTCGAGCGGAGTCTCAGGTAATTCTCCGGAGACGGCGACCTGTACCACGTCGATCCTGGGCGGCGGCACCGACACAATCACTGCCACTTATACGGCCGGCGACGCCAACCACACGACGGCTTCTGGATCCATCAATCAAACCGTCAATGCAGCACCTAACACCGTGACGTTCACCACGCCCGCTCCTTCGAGCGCGGAGTACGGATCAAGCTTCACGGTAGCGGCCTCGGGTCTGGGAACGGGCCCGATGGTCTATGCCAGCGGCGGCTCGTGCTCGAACTCGGGTGCGACCTATACGATGACCAGCGGCACCGGCACTTGCACCGTGTATGCGACGCAACAGCCGGATTCCAACTATCAGTTGGCAATGGCGTCCGAAAGCGTCACGGCAGCACCGGCAGTGGGCAGCGTAAGCGTCGCCCTGACGTCGGGTGCGAATCCGTCGCTCTACGGAGCCTCGGTCACCTTCACAGCCACCGTCACCAGTGACACGGGCGCGGTGAAAGGCCGGACAAATGCCCGCAAGACCACGAAGCGTCCACGCGATCTGAACGGGTCAGTAGCCTGGAGCGGAAACACGGGCTGCAGCGCAAGCTCAGTCTCGGGTAATTCTCCGGAAACCGCGACCTGTACCACGTCAGTCCTTGCCATCGGCTCCAACACCGTGACGGCCACCTACACGGCGGGCGACAGCAATCACACGACGGCTTCTGGCTCCATCAATCAGACCGTCAACCAGGCAGCGCCATCGATCAACGTAACCAACGTGAGCCCGGCGTCGGAAGACTTCGCCTCTGACTCGCCGGTTACGATCACGGTGCAGTTGACGTGGACGGGCAGCGGCACAGCCCCGACAGCCGCCAATGTCACCATCGGTGGCAACGGCAACGGCAGTTACGGTGCGACGAGCTGCGGCACGCCGAGCGGCAACACGATCACTTGCAACGCAACCTACACGCCAACCAACGCAGACGTGGCTGGCAGCTACAACGAGACTGCTTCGTTCGCGTCGGACACGAATTACTCCGCGGCGAGCAGCTCGCAAACCGGCAACTTCACCATCAACGGCGCGACGACGGCCACTTTTGTTCAATCGAACGAGAACCCATCGAACTATGGCGACTCGGTCACCTTCACGGCGACGATCAATCCCGAGAACGGAGACGTGAAGGGCCGCCGCACCTCCGGCAAGCGGCCGAAGGATGTGACGGGTTCGGTGCAGTGGAGCGCGAACACCGGGTGCGGAACGACTTCCGTTACCTGGACTGCGCCCTACGCCACCGCAACCTGCACGACCTCAGGCCTGGGCGTCGGCAGCAACAACGTGACGGCGCAATACCTTGGCGACAGCAATCACGGCGGAAGCACGGGTTCGCTCAGCCAGACCGTGAACCAGGCGAGCCAGACGATCAGCTTCACCTCAGTGCCGACGCAGGCGCGGTATCTCAGCAGCTTCACCGTCACCGCCACCGGTGGCGCTAGCGGCAACTCCATCGTCTACACCAGCGCCGGGTCTTGCACCAACTCGGGCGCAACCTACACCATGAACGCCGGCACCGGCACCTGCTCGGTGATCGCGGACCAGGCGGGCAACACCAATTACGCGGCGGCACCGGAGGCAACGGCGTCTGTCAACGCGCTGCCTGCTAACCAAACCATCACCATCACAATGCCGGCGCCTTCCGAGGCGTACTACGGCGGCACCTTTACTGTGGCGGCGACGGCCAGCTCTGGCTTGCCCGTCACCTACAGCAACAGTGGCGACAACCAGTGCACCAACACCGGCGCCAACTACACCATCACCGGCAAGTCGGGAACCTGTAACGTGCGCTATACCCAGACCGGCAACAGCAACTATCTGGCTGCTCCGTCCCAGGGCAACGCCGTGATGATTGTCAAGGCCGTGGTACCGACCGTGAGCTTCACCGGAGCACCGGCGACCGCAGTTTACGGATCGAGCTTCACCGTGACAGCGTCCTCTAACTCGTCCAGTGTTCCAACCCTCGCCGCGACGGGGACCTGCGCGCTTAGCAACGTCGGCACCAGTGGCACGACCGTCACTGCCACCGTCACCATGACGGCTGGCACCTCATCGTGCAGCTTGAAAGCGAGCTGGGCAGAGAATGCTCAATATAAGGCGGCGTCAGCCACCCAGAAGACCACAGCGGAGCGGCTTGCACCTGTAGTGAGCTTCACCGGCGCTCCCAGCACAGCCAATAAGGGAGACACCTTCAACGTGACCGCAACCTCGAACGAAACCGGGAGCCTAGCCGTGGTTCCAAAAATTACGGTAACGGGAGGGGTCTGCAAGGTGGGCGCCGCGACCAATGTTGGTCCTGGCAGCTACCAGGCAACAGTCACGATGACGGGAGCGTCCGGGATGTGCACCGCCAAAGCAGCGTGGCTGGCAAGCACTGACTATGCGGCTGCCTCTGTCACGCAAACAACCACGGCGGAGTAGCGCCACCGCAGGCAGGGAGATTCCCTGCTGACGAGTCATAGCAGGATTAGCGAACACGGCCCAGGGCAACCTGGGCCGTACTTTTCTTAGGCATAATCGACCAACAATAGCGCTTCGCGGTCCCTGCGACCCTGACGCGGCTGAGGCTCCTTCATGATTAAAGAAGAGGAAACCGGAACAATTGTTTTTCGCACGGATCGAATACCTGCCAGTTTTCTTCTGCCCGACGGATCGGAAACGACAAAGTCTCTGGAGGTTCGTTTCGATCCTCTTCTTGGTACGTCGTCTCGCATTGCCGAAGGTGTCATTCTCCCGAAGGCTGACGAAAAAGCACTCGCTCCGCTGCAAGCGGCAAACCAAGACTGCCCATTCTGCCCCAATAAAATTCGCCGTGTCACGCCCAGAACATTGCCCCAGATCCACGCCAATGGCCGTTTGGAGCGTGGAGAATCGGTGCTGTTTCCAAATCTGGTCCCATACTCACGGTACGCTGCCGTTATAGTTCTTTCCTCCCGGCACTGGCTCCCTCTGCATGAGTTCACACCGCAGCGCTTGTTTGACAGTCTCTCTGTTGCCGCCGACTACGTGCGGCGCGTGCACACCTTTGATCCGAGCGCTCAACATTGTGCTTACAACATCAATTACCTTTATCCCTCTGGAGGCTCTCTTCCGCATCCCCATGCACAGGTGTACCTTGATCCTCATCCAACCACTTTCATGCGCCTGCAAGCCGAAGCCGGCTCTGGATATTGGCAAGCGACTGGGCGCTCTTACTGGGAGGACTTGGCAGCGGCCGAAGAAGCGCGAGGCGAACGGTTCATCGCGCGGGCTGGTTCGACCACATGGATCACGGCTTTTGCTCCCTTGGGTTTCAACGAAGTTCAGGGGATTGTGTCAGCGCGTGAAACTCTGCTCGACCTCACAAACGACGATTTGAACGCGCTTGCCAGCGGCATTTCGCAGGTTCTCCGCTGGTATGCATCGATCGGCTACAACAGCTTCAACCTGGCCCTGTATTCGGGAGCGCTGCAAAATTCAAGCGCCTGGCGTGTGCATCTTTCCATGATCACTCGAACCGCGATGTTGCCATATTACCGAAGCGACTCAATGCACTTGGAGCGACTGCACTGGGAGGCTGCTTTGGATCGGCCGCCCGAGGAGATCGCAGCCGATCTCCGCGCTTATTTTGAATCCGCTTAGCGCGTTGGCCCCGAAATATACGACATAACCCCAGATGCCATCCTGAGTTCCCGGAGCGAAGCCCAGTGGGCGGAGCGAGTGGGCGGAGCGAGTGGGCGAAGGACCTATGGACTTTGTTTACACTGCAGCCGGCGCGAAGAGATACTATTCAAGATTCGGTGTCGCTGTTCTGGTTCAGCTTGTCTGATTCAACTTGTCTGATTCAACCAGTGTCAACCAACCTAATTTGTTTGCTACCGAGGAGAACTCTATGCAAAAACGCAAACTTGGAAAAAATAATTTAGAAGTCTCCGCTCTCGGCCTCGGCTGCATGGGCATGAGCACATCCTACGGTGAGCCCAAAGACAAGAAGGAAATGATCGCACTCCTCCGCACAGCCGTCGATCGCGGCATTACGTTTTTTGATACTGCTGAGGTCTACGGCCCGCTCACCAACGAAGAACTCGTCGGCGAAGCGCTGGCTCCGGTGCGTGATCTTGTGGTCATCGCCACCAAGTTCGGCTTCAAACTTAAGCCCAACCGCGAACCCGGCAATCTCGGCGTGGATAGCCGGCCCGGGCACATTAAAGAAGCCGTCGAAGGCTCGCTCCAGCGCCTGAGGACCGATCACATCGACCTTTACTACCAGCATCGCGTCGATCCCGCCGTCCCCATCGAAGACGTCGCCGGCGCCGTGAAGGACCTCATCCATCAGGGCAAAGTAAAACACTTCGGGCTCTCTGAAGCCGGGGTGCAAACCATCCGCCGCGCCCACGCTGTCCAGTCGGTCACGGCACTTCAAAATGAATATTCACTGTGGTTCAGAGAGCCGGAAAAAGAAGTGTTGGCCACGCTCGAAGAACTCGGCATTGGCCTGGTTCCCTATAGCCCGCTCGGCAGGGGCTTTCTCACCGGCAAGATCAACGCGCAAACCACGTTCGCCAAATCTGATTTCCGCAGTTCCCTTCCCCGTTTCACGCCGGAGGCCATCCAGGCAAATCAAGCTGTCGTCGATCTGCTCGGCCGCATCGCGAAAGAGAAGAAAGCTACTCCGGCTCAAATCGCGCTTGCCTGGCTGCTCGCACAAAAGCCATGGATCGTTCCGATCCCCGGCACAACTAAATTGTCCCGTCTCGATGAGAATCTCGGCGCTGTCGACATCGAACTTTCGGCCAACGTTCTTCGTGACATCGACGCCGCAGCTGCGAAAATTCCGGTGCAAGGCGAACGCTATCCCGAGCACCTGCAACGCATGACCGGCCTGTAACACTTCGGTTCTACTAGATTGTTTGCCCTAGATTGTTCGTCCTGAATTGTCAGTCCGCTGATTAGGCGCAACGACACGCGAAGGTCACTTACCCGCAAGCAGATCGTTCGCTTGTTTTTCCGCCGCTGCCAGATTGCGAGATAGCCGGGCAGCGCGCTCGAAGGCCGCCTTCGCCTCGTCGGTGCGGCCCGCTTTTCGCAGAGCTTGGCTAAGCAACAAGCATTCCACATCGGTGGGGCCGGCCGCGACCGCGCGCGAATACTCGCGAATCGCCGCGTCCAGATCGCCCTGCTTTTGCTCGGTCACACCCAGCAGCACCATGACGAAGGGTTCGGGCAAAAGCTGTAATGAGGAATCCAACGCCTCCTTCGCCTTCGTCGGATCCCCCATCTGAAGATAGGTCGACCCCATACTCGCATACGCTCTTGCCCTGTCGGTCGGATAGTCGGCAGTAAGTGCCACGTTACGATATCGGTCAATCGCCGCCGCGAAGTTACCGCGGCCTCGTTCATAGTCGCCTAGAATCAAGCCAGCGGTTGGGTCGTCGGGCAGGGCCTCGAGCACGGCCAGAGCGTGGTACGCCGCTTCGTCCAGTTTGCCATGGTTGTGAAGAAAGCGCGCCAGCGCGCGTTGCGCGTACCAGTTGTCATCCGTCACAGCCAGCGTGTGCTCCCAGAGCGTATCGGTATAGTGCCAGTACGAAATTTGCGTGTAAGTGAGCGCCGCAAACGCAAGCAGGCACCCGAAGGCCGGAATCGCGAGCCAGCGCGCGGAAATTCGAAGAGTGTTTGCCCAGTCAGCAACCAGCCAGACCACCATCATGAACAAGCCAATGAATGGAATGTAAGCGTAGCGATCCGCCATCGATTGATCGCCCACCTGCACCAGCCCGATCATCGGCACCATGCTGCCTAGGAACCAGAGCCATCCGGCAACCAGATAGCGTTTCCCCGATGCACGCTGGAATGCCAGAACGGTCACCAGCAACAACAGCACTACCGCCAGTCCCATTTGCCAGACGGGATAAAGCTTTGTCGGATGTACATACATCACCGCCAGCCTCGTAGGCCAGATGGCATCGCGCAGATACAGCGCATACGAGACCACAATCGTTTCCACCCGCACCGGGAACCTGTAACGAGTCAAACTTCGGACCGCGCCTCCCACTTTCTGCGCCTGCATCGTCAGCACCGCGCTCGCCGCGGACAGAAGCAGCAAAGGAACCTTTTCTATGACCAACCGCCACAGGCGCGACGCACTACCTTCTGCCGCCGAACGCGAATTGTCCGAAAAATCAAGCCGCCCCAGCGGCCAGTAATCCCACAGCAGCAGCAGAAAGGGGAAAGTGATCACCTGCGGTTTCGCCATCAGTGCCAGCGCATAACACGCTGCCACCGCCACATAGCGGCCAATGTCGGGCTTCCGCGTGTACCCCACATAGGCGTAAAACGCGAGCAAGAAGAAGAACATGCTCAAAACGTTTTTTCGCTCTGCGGCCCATGCAACCGATTCGACATTGATCGGATGCAGCGCAAACAATGCGGCAACCATCAGGCTGCGCCAGCGAAATCCCGTCGACTTCTGCAGCAGCAGGAATAGAAGCACCGCGTTTGCCGCATGCAACGCGACATTCACCAGATGATGCCCGGCCGGATTCAAGCCAAACAGTGTGCAGTCGAGAGCATGCGATAGCCATGTCAGCGGGTGCCAGTTCGCCTGATCGAAGCTGGTGAACGCCCACTTTACCGTCGTCCAGCTCAATCCCGACTTTACGTGCAAATTATCGGTGATGTATTGATCGTCATCCAGATGGACGAACTTGTTGTGGACGACCGGGTAGTAGCACGCAAACACAGCGCCCACCAGCGCGAGGCACAGCAGCACCGTCTGCCGATCCATCCGAAAAGAAACAGGGTGCCGAGACGAAGATGAATTGGCGGCACGCGGTGCTTCATTCTTTTTCGCGCGCTGCACAGCTTTACTGGAAGAGTGAGCGACCATGGATTCCCGGAATGGGGTGATGGAGCAGTTTAATCAAATCTGACGACCATATCTTTGGCGTCATCCCGAAGCCCCGCGTTTTCACCGGCGGGGCGAGGGATCTCGCGTGTACCACCTATTAAGTTCGGCCAAACTACACCACTACCCGGTATGGAGAAATCTTAACGGACCCTGCCCCGCAACTCACGAGACAACCTGATAAACAATGATTCTAATGGCGGAAGGGAGTGACGGTCGACTCCCTCAAAGCGAACCGATGAAAGCGAGTCGACGATTGGCGGAAGCAAGTAGAAGCCAGATCCACGAGCGGCATCAATATGCCCCCCGCGGCTTTTAAGCATTCCTCAGATCCTTCTCACAAATCAGGCGCACCTTCGCCGCTCTGAGGCAACTTGACGACATGGGCCGCTTGTGGCCCTTTCTCTCCGGCAACAATTTCGAATTCAACTTTGTCGCCTCGCTGCAAAGTCTTCAAGCCCTCTGCCATAATCGCACTATAGTGGACGAACACATCCGGTCCGCCCGTGTAACCCAGAAACCCGTATCCTTTTGCGTTATTGAACCACTTGACTCTTCCCATGAGTCGCCCCATATATGCGCGGCATTACCTCCTTTCTTGCTAAAGCGAAAAATGTTGTAAAAAAAGGGTCAGCCCAATCAGCAATCCCATGGAGGGCAGTGACCTCGCACATTAGCCGCGGACGCAGCGACCTCCAAGAGGTCAGTCCGCGGCCATACAGAGCAAATCCCGATGGACCCTAGCGATGTATGACCCAGCGCAGCAATATCCCGTATCACACGTGCGCGTGGCCGCATCGGGAACCGTAGCGTTGCCCTTTTCACTGGCGGCGGGCGCTACCGGGTTTGACCAATTGCTACCCGGCGCGCCTCTATAGGGCCAGCTGGAATAAGACTTCAGCATTCGAGAGTGACAGTTTCCTGCAAAATGCATTGCGGAGTGTGGATCACATGATCCACACTCACACGATCACTTTCTGAGGGGCGCGTAGGGTGCGGGGCGGAGAGACTTATGCGCGCTCTTCGACTTGACATTCGCAAGCGGCGTGCACGAGTCGCCCGACTCCAATGTTGTCCCGACATTGAAGAAGGTGTTGCCGCTATATACACCTGTAGCATCCGAACCCGTAAGGATTCCCGCACAGGCTTCATTGATCGTGTTGTTGCTAATAGTGTTGCCAGTCCCGCTAGCAGATCCGTTTGCCTCCGTGCACTCGTCGTCGTCATGGACGCCCGATTCGGAGGAGCCGTAAATCGTATTCGAGGATGCTGTGTTATTGCTGCTGCACAAGTCGATCGCGTCCCATCCCGTGGTATTGCCGATGGTGTTCATAGTCACAATTGTGCTGTCGGCCGAGAGGTCAGGTCCGCCTGATGCAGGGTAAATCCCGCTTTGCGTACTTTGCAGGTTATTGTGCGATACAGTCACTCCCGATGACCCATAGATCAGAATACCGGTTGCGGTATAAGTCGCTGGAGTGTAGTTAGTGTCGGTGACATTATTGTCTTCGACTGTTCCTGTGGCGCCGAATCCGATTTGAATGCCGTTTTGGGCAGTGAGCGTGGTGGCGCCGATACCTACAACGGTGTTGCTCTTAACCGTGACCTTCGGCCCTCCAGTCCCGTTTCCAAGCCCATTGGCCGTAATTCCATTTTTGTCATAGTTGCGCACGGAATTGTTGGAGATGGTGACGGCGGGGGATCCTGTGTTGCTCTCGATGTTGATGGCCAAGCCGCCCGGCTGGCAACCCACGTAGTTCGGAGCGAGAATCTGATTTCTAACAACGCTGTCCGTGATGGTGCCGGCGGTGTTCTGGTAATAGATTCCTACTACGTAGAGACCGCACGTGGCTATTTGATTGTTGCTGCCATCGACCGTGAGATGGGAGATGGTTACACCGCCGCCGCTCGCCTGGTCCACAAAAATTTGCGCAGCGACCGGGCTGCCCGTAATGTCAGTACCGTTTTGAACGCAGCCGTTTGATGGGCAAGCGATGATAGCGGCATCACTCGTGACGCCAGCGGTTGTGCTCGAAACGCCAATCAGCGTCACCTTCTTGTGGATCGTAACCTGTTCGGGGTATGTGCCGGGACAAATGTCAATCGTGCTTCCGCTGGGAACGGAATTTACCGCCGTCTGAATGGACTGGAAATAGATGTAATTCGTGCAAGTACCTACGGCTACTGTGGTGGCATGGGCAGCCGGGATAATAAAACAGCCGGCCAGGGCCAGCGCTAGAAACAGAGATGGGCGAATCAACCGGATCTTATTGCTTGTGGAAATCATTACTCTCCTCCATGGTTTGGTTTGTTGTCTGTTAGTTCGCTTCTTCGAGCATGTTTGCCGCGTGAAAACTTTCTCTTTTGATTGAGTCCACTCGCCTCCAGGTTCGAAGGTCGGGTGGGTGTGGCCGGAACGCGGGGATGTGGCGAGTTTCGTCAGATCCCCGCGCCCGTGGCTTACTGCACTGTCTGTGTGGCCGTGCCCGAACTCTTGGCGGACTGCGTATCTCCCAGGTAGTCTGCTGTGATGGTGTCCGTTCCTTGCGGCAGCACCTTCAGATCGATCAGTGTGGCGACCCCTCCGACCAATGGCGCTGTTCCCAACACCAAGTTAGTGCCTTCCACGAACTTAACCGAGCCGGTCGCTCCGCCGGGAGCGGCAGAACTGACCATTGCGGTTAGCGTTATGGACGCTTTATAAACCGAGGGGTTGGGAGTCGCCCCGATCGCGGTCGTCGTGGGATAGAGATCGACGAGCTGTGACAAATTCCCGAAACTGGTTTGGTTCCAGGTATCACCGCCAAAAGAGGCTTTGATGAGGAAGTTCCCGTTTTTCGGGAGGGACGCCGGCAACGTCGCGACCCCGCCGGATGTGAAGGCCGTTCCAAGTACAGTTGTACCCTGGGTGAACGTGACCGTATCCCCATTACTGATGGCACCCCCGTTAGAGGTTACGGTGGCCGTAAGAAGGAACGACTGATTGACCAACGATGGAGTGAGCGAAGATACCAGCTTGGTGGTTGTAGTGAAAGAGGAGGTGTTCATCATCACTTGGGCCCACCCGTCGTTTGGGCAAGTGTTATTCGGGTTAGGGGTGCCTTCGCAAAGGTTGGATACCAGCAAATCGGGCCTGCCATCCCCGTTTACGTCGACCACCGCCGCTGAAGACGCCTCAAATCCGCCCGTGGGGAAAATAAGGGCAGCGTTGAAGCCAGCGAATGAGGGCCCGACGCCGCCCTTGTTGATCATCACGCTGACGTCGCCGACAGTGTTGCATCTCCCCAGCCCGCTTCCCTTCTGGGTGAATTGGCACTCGTCAGCCACGACCAGATCCGGAAGGCCGTCGCCGTTGACATCCGCTATCGTCACACCCAGGGGCCAAGCACCAGCGACTTTGTTTTTGTAAGTGGCGAATTGCTCCAGGGTCCCGTCGCCGTTGCCGAGCAGCACGTCAACTTCATTCTCGTCGGTGGCCTCGACCACATCCATCTTGCCGTCGCCATTTAAATCCCCTATCGCGATGGAAACCGCCCCGCCTAGGAGTTCACCGCCGGAAACTGGAGTAAAAATCCCGTCGTCCGTGCCGTCGCCGAGCAGCACGCCCCCGGCGAAGACGATATCCAGATTGCCATCCCCATTTACGTCCGCAACCGCGACCGGACCAGCACCGTCAGAAACAATGATGGGTGCTTCGAATGTCCCGTTACCGCGGCCCAGCAGCACACTCACATTGCCGTTGAGGCAGGTGTCAGCCTGACAGTTGCTGGTGATGACCAGATCGGGGATACCGTCGCGATTGACGTCGCCGACCGCGATCGCAAGGGTTTCGATCGGACCGGCATTGACGCTTGTGGGCCCATTGAATGTTCCGTCGCCATTGCCTAGCAGAACGTCCACGCCGCCATTGGTAAAGTTGGCGTTGTAGTTCGTGGTTGCCACGATGTCGAGTTTCCCATTGCCGGTTAAATCCGCCACGGCACAGAGATTGGCCCCGGTACCCGCGGTCGCGTATGTGTTGTTTAAGGTGAAGGTACCGTCGCCATTGCCCAGAAATACGCTGTAGCCGGTGGTGTTGCAAACGACCATGTCCGGGATGCCATCCCCGTTAAAGTCCGCCGAGATAACTTGATCGGCGCCGGTGCCGCCAGAGTCGTAGCCCGCTCTGCTAGAAGGAGCAAAGGTTAATGTTGGCGCGGACGCCTGCGCAACGACGGCGGCCAGCACGATTATTGAAAGACTCGCAAATACCGAACCAACCAACTTCATAAAGCCTCCTTCGAGAAATCGAGATTTAACAAACCAGGGCCCGACGCAGCCAACCAGGCTAAGCTGGTTGCGGTATGTCACGGTGCAGCAATTTTTTTGAGGCGACCCATCACATAAACAAAACCGCTGCGGGGGTTCTCCGGAAGCGCCTCAATGGCAATCTCCCACCCCGCAGCGGCTGCGCGCGGCATAAGCCGCACTCTCGAAGAAACTTCAGGTTTTACCCGAAAGCTAGAGCATCCGAATTGAAGCGAAAAGCGCTGCCGCAGAGTGTTTCCCAGGAGAGTTTCAGGTGAGATTAGGCACCCTGCGGCAGCTTGTGCGGTACCAGGCGCACAGTCGAAAAATCGTCTTAACGTCATAAGCCGACCGATGCTTTCCATTGGCGCGCAAGGCCCCAGTCGACACACATCGCTCTGGCGCATGGACAAACACCTACCGCGTCCACATGCAGAATGTGCTCGAGGAGCGGCTAAGTCGCCGCCTCAAATTCAAATTATCTTGTGTCTTGCTTTCTTGCCCCACGCGGCAAAGGGTTGGAGAACAAAACGTCGCCGCGGCTTTCTGGTCTGCGACTAACTGGGTCGTAGGAACTTAGACCCAATCGTCGCCGAAACATACTACACTCACGATTTACTGTCAATCCTCAAATTGTATCTGCAAGCCCCTGTTGAGTTTTACAACAATTCCCAACTTATAACTAGATTCACGCGCACACATTAGGAACATATAAGGTCGTTCTCAGGCACCAAAACTGGCAGAAGTTACAGTCGAATCCGTCTGACTTCTGGTCATAAAGCGGACGACCTTTGCCGCCTGCGGCCCTTTCTCGCCAGGAACAATCTCGAATTCAACCATCTCGCCTTGCTCCAGGGTCTTGAACCCTTCTGCCGTAATCGCACTATAGTGGACAAACACATCCGGTCCACCGTTCTGGCCCAGGAATCCATACCCTTTCGCGTTGTTGAACCACCTGACTGTTCCTTTGAGGCGCTCCATTTGCATGCCTCCTTAACCCTTCTACTTTGGTAAAGCGTAAAATCTCGCGAAATCAGGTCAGCGGCACGAGCATTTTTTTTTGTGCTGGCGGGAGCCGCGCGCCGAAATCCCGAACCGAAGGGAGGGAGCCTTTGTTTTGGCGGAAGCGAGTGGGAGTCGAACTTGAGGCGTTTTGCAGGCGTGAGCCCTGCGGGGTCCTCAGCACGCGCGTTTTTCGCGTGATGGGGTGCAGAGCGCGAGCCTGCAGCCGAAATCCCGAGCGCAGTCGAGGGACCCCAAAATCCCCAAAATGGCGGAAGCGAGTGGGAGTCGAACCCACCAGCGACATCGAAGATGCCGCCCGCCGGTTTTGAAGACCGGGGGGATCACCGGACCCCATGCGCTTCCGAAAACGAGTGCGATGCCATCAACTTCGCGAACAGAGCTGACTTGGCAACGAATATGGTATCCCATGCGACTAGCCGCCTGAAGATCGGCAACGCCTCGGCATAATGCGCACCGCCAAATCCCGTTAAAATCTTTCCATGGGAACCCCGCGCCGCTTCACTTCTGTTCAAGTCGATGTATTCACCGATCACGCTCTCACCGGCAATGCCCTAGCCGTTTTTCTCGACGGCCGCGGCCTCAACACCGAACACATGCAGGCCATTGCGCGCGAGATGAATCTTTCGGAAACCACTTTCATCCTCCCCTCCGATCCCGCCACCGAAAAAAGCCGCGGCATCCGCGTCCGCATCTTCACCGTGCAGGAGGAACTCCCCTTCGCCGGCCATCCCACACTCGGCACCGCTTTTGTCTTGCGCGCACAAACTGGCGCCGCTGAGGTCCTGCTCGACCTCAACGTCGGCACCGTTCCCGTCACCTTTGAGGACAAACCGGGCCTTCCCACCTTCGGCGAAATGACACAGAAAGATCCCGAGTTCGGAGCGATTCACGATCCTGCTGAAGTCGCCCGCCTCACCAACCTCACTTCTGCCGACTTTGATGACGCCGCTCCCATCGGCACCGTCTCCACCGGAGTTCCCTTTACCATCGCGCCCGTGCGTTCGCTCGCCAAATTGCAGGACCTTCGCGTCGACGTCGCCAAGGCCGCCGAATATCTTGCCGCCAGCGGCGGAAAGTTTTTCTACTTCGTCTCCCGCGAAACCATCGACCCCAGCGCCCGCCTGCACGCGCGCATGTTCTTCTACAACGGGGAAGATCCGGCCACTGGCTCCGCCGCCGGATGCTGTGCCGCCTGGATGGTCGCGCACGGAATCGCCCCCAGCGACGAGCGGGTCATCATCGAACAAGGCATCGAGATGCGTCGCCCCAGCCGCATTTTTGTCCGCGCCGCGAATCGTGATAACCAAGTCGTCAATGTGCGTGTCGGTGGAAATTGTGTGGAAGTTCTTCGCGCCGACGTCACTCTGAATCTCTGACGCGCTCAGCGCTACTGTTCTCGCGGCTTCGGCTCGTTGTACTACTCTGCCAACCACGCTCGTGCCATTGGCGAGCGCGGCACTTTACCGCAATCTTCTTTCTGGTTACGATTCATCTCGCCTTCTTTCCAAAAAGAAAAAACTTAATGGCACTCGAGTTCGAGCCGAATTAGAGCCGGGATAAAACAATGAAGCCCAAAAAAACCATCCTCTGCGTTGACAACAATGATCAGTCTCTTTCCATCCGTAAAGTCATGCTGCACACCCGCGGGTATCGCGTCGTAGCCTGCAAGAATGCCGAAGAGGCGCTCGACGCCTTTCAGCGCGGCGGCATCGATCTCGTGCTCGCCGACCTGGCCCTCCCCAGCGTTGACGGCTGCCGCCTCATCGACGAAATCAAAATGCGTTCGCCCCAAACCCCAGCCGTTCTCATCTCCAGTCACGTCAAGATCTACGAGCGCGACACGCTCGCCGACGCTTTTCTTTCCAAGGGAATGTATGAACCCGCCGATCTGCTCGAAAAAATCCGTCTCCTGCTGGTCGGCAAGCGCGGACCGAAGCGTCCCATTGCGCTTCCGCTCCGCGCCACAGCCCGCGCCACCGTCGCCTAGCTGTCGCTGAGAGGTTTACCGAAACAAAACTGGAAAACATGTCAAGCGCAGCAGCGTGATCGCGTAGCGATTACGCCGCGAAGTCGAAGTTGAGGCGCCTGCGCGGTGTCTGAGCCGCGCGCCGAAATCCCCGAGCAAAACGAGTAGGCGAAGCCGAGGGAGCTTGGACCCCTACCGCTCAACACTCACGATGTGGACTGTTGCCGCGTCAGAGCTTTGGGGTGGCGCAGCGCTTCAAGCGCTGCGATAGCTGGATTCCAATCCGCGGCTTTAGCCGCTGAAGTCATCTCCCCTAACCGTCCTGTGTTATCGTTTTCTCTGGATGCCGTCTTTCATCGAAGCCAGAAACCTCTGCAAAACTTACCGCATCGGCAAAGTGGATGTCCCCGCCTTGCGCGGCGTTTCCTTCAGCGTTGAAAAAGGAGAGTTCGTCACCATCGTCGGTCCCTCCGGCAGCGGCAAGTCCACCCTCTTCTACCTCCTCGGAGGTCTCACCCACCCCGACTCCGGCAGCGTTGTCGTCGACGGCGTCGATTTTGCCTCGCTCTCCGATGGCGATCGCACCCGCCTGCGCAAGAGCAAAATCGGCTTCGTGTTTCAGAAATTTAATCTGCTGCCCACTCTCACCGCCCGCGGCAACATTGAGATTGCTTCCGATATCGGCGGCGCTGGCCCGCCTGAGCCTGAGTACCTGCGCAAAATTACCGAACTACTCGGCATCGCCGGCCGCCTTGATCACCGCCCCAACGAACTCTCCGGCGGCGAGCAGCAGCGCGTGGCCCTCGCCCGCGCTCTCATCAATCGCCCTGCCATCGTGCTTGCCGACGAACCCACCGGCAATCTCGACTCCAGGAACTCGCAGGTCGTGCTCAACATGCTGCGCCAGTCCAACCAGGATCTCGGTCAGACCGTTCTCATGATCACGCACAATCCCCAGGCCGCCGAATACGGCGACCGCATCGTTCACATGCGTGACGGTGAAATTGTTTCGCCCGAGGAAGACCCGCAGTGGGCGCCCCACCACGCCCCTGGGCCCTAGCCGCAGTAAGACATCACCCGCACTAAGACACCTGCCGCAGTAAGCCGCACCCCCGCCCCTACCGGCCAAGCCGCTTCATCATCCAGTCAGATTTCCGCCGGGGCTTCGCTTTACTTCTGTTGTTGTTTTTTTTCTTCGGCTTCGTCGCGATTCAGGATGATCTGCACCGCCGCCGCGCATACCCCCGCGATCAATGTCGTAGCCAGCACGGGGTGTGCCGGCCAGATCCTCTGGGAGATCCCAAAGGTCAAAAGGCCAAATGACAAAGCAATCGAAACTGCCAACACTATAAGGAAAACTCGCATTATGGGTATCCAGTCTAGCCTAGGTCTGTCGCCTATGTCAGTAGACTACGTGGGCACGCGCCAAAAAGTTCCCTCATCGCCCGCGACTGCCGACCGCCGCCGCTCTCCTTATTAATGCAGCATTGCCGCCTGTAGCGTTCCCGCGTTACTACCAGGTTACCAACGTCTGATACTCCTCCGTCCAACTCCCCCATTCCCCTTCGTCACATAGCCAAAGGTACTCCGACCAAAGGACCAAGGTAATTTGACCCAGCCCCCAAGAGCCGGGAAACTGGTGAAGCAGGTGGGGTAATACTAATTTGACGCAACACTTCAATCCCGCTAGGAGAGCCCGATCTCGGGGCTTCACCCTCCTCGAACTCCTCATTGTCGTGGCCATAATCATGGTCACTCTTGCAGTCGCGCTTCCCAGCGTCACGACTGCGATGAAGACCTACAAGACCTCCAGTGACGTGCGCAACCTCGCCGCCCAGATCGCGCTGGCCAAAATGCGCGCCGCCGCCGACTTCACCGACGCCCGCATCAACTTCAACGCTTTCACAAAGAACGCTGGAACCGGCACCTACCAGTATCAGATCGAGCTATGGAATTCGACGAGCGGCACCTGGCAAACCGACCAGATTGGTTCCGCCAACATCGTCCAGAATTTATCTACCAGCACGGCCTTCGGCTTCGGCTCCATCGGCACCCCGGCCGGCTCGCAGTCCGCTCCTATCACCAACTGGAGCACCATTGAATTTAATTCTCGCGGCGTGCCCGTCGTTGGAAGCAATGGCGGCGTGGCCGTCACCACTACTGCGGGATCACTTACCTCTCCTACCGCCCTGAATGCCGTGTACCTCAACAACGGCAACGGCGCGTATTACGCAATTACGGTCTCCCCTAGCGGCAATATTCAAATGTGGCAGTGGGGCGGCACCACTTGGTCTCAGTTTTATTGAGATGCTGGCGTCAGTTTTCTGGTGTGAGTTTTACGAGATACGGTTAGGCTTTTTGAAAAATGAAGGATTGAACATGAAGCGGCATAAAACAAATCCGGGCCCCGAGAGCGGCGTGATGCTGCTCGAAACCCTCATGGCTGCCGCCATTCTGCTCATTTGCTTGGTCGGCGTCTTAAGCCTTCTTCTCGTCGCCGCCACTGAGAATCAGACTCACGGGCAGGATATGACCCGCACCGCCATGTACGCGCAGGACAAAATGGATCAGCTCATGGCGCTCAGCTTCAATGATGCTTCCACCAACGTCACCGTTTATCCGCCGACGACGGGGGGCTCTTGCCCGCCTGGCTGCGGTCTCGGCGGCACCATGGCGGCCAGCACCACGGTCGGCAGCACCACCACTCCCACAAGCGGCTACGTGGATTATCTGGATTCCACCGGCGCGCCGCTCAGCAGTTCCACCGGCGCTTTTTACGAGCGCATGTGGAGCATTACAACTGACTCAACCGGCACTTATAAAACTCTCACCGTTTTGGCTTTGTCACTGGTATCGAAAACACAGGGCCCGCAGCCCCAGACGACACTCGTATGCGTAATGAGCAACTAAAAAAACGGACGCAGGGATTCTCGCTGATCGAGCTGCTGTGCTCGGTCGCCCTTCTCATGATCGTCGGCGGCGCCGCCATGTACGCGCTCGTCATCTATCAGAAAACCTATTCCTCCAACTCCGTCCGTCAGGACCTGCAATCCAGCGTCCGCTCCGCCACCGAACTCCTCCAGCAGGAAATTGGCCAGGCCGGCGCCTTTACGGGACTGGGCGGAGTTACCACCCCAATCAGCATCACCACCAACATAGCTTCCGGATCTACTGCGGTAGCTTTCCCCGCAGCCGTGGCACCGAATATGTGGGTGGGGGAAAAGCTGCAGGTAGACGTGAATTCTTCGCTTGCAGAAACCGTTAGCGTCACAGCGAGATCGGGAAACAACGTGACCGCTACTTTCGCAAATAGCCATACCGGCAGCGTCGCGAGCCCGATCATCATAAGTCTTGCCGGCATCTTTCCCAACGGCATCATCCCCGGCACCGGCTCAACCGCCGGCACCACCGCCGCCACCCAGCTCAACATCATCGGCGACGTCAACAATGACGGGAACCTTTACTATGTCACCTACAGCTGCGTCCAGTTGAGCACGCCGCCCACTTATGGAACCCTGACTCGTACCATCACCCAGTTGCCAGCCAGTACTCTCACCACCACCGCCACCACCAGTGACACCTTGGTACAGAACGTCGTCCCCAATCCCGACGGCAGCGGCTGCTTCACCTATCCCACAGCGATAACGCCTGGTAGCTTCACCAATGTCTATTCCAGCGTCGGTGTCACCCTCACCACCCAAGCGTCGACACCTGATGCCCAAACCGGGGCCAATTGCCCAACAAACTCGAATCCGACTAATTCCGGATGCTACGCCGCCTTTACCAATTCTTTCTTGAACCTTAGCCCCCGCAACATTATTTACGGAGTTAATTTGGCAACCGCCGGTTCCAACAATCTCCTTCAGACCCTCCCTCCCAGTACTTACTATCCGTAGCTCGCGGAGTGCAGTCGAGTCACGCAACAACATCGGGAGGTCAGATGAGGGGTCAGATGAAAGACAAGAATCCGAAGCGTAGCAGGAAACAAAACCAGAAAGGCGCGGCCCTCGTCATTGCCCTGGTCGTGCTCTTCCTGCTCACCGCGCTGGCGGCTGGCCTGATCTTTGCTACTCAGTCGGAAATGTGGGCCACGGCCAACTATCAGCAACTTACCCAATCCCGTTACGCGGCCGAGGCTGGCGCGCAGATGGCCAAGAACTGGTTCGAGAACAGCTACACCTCGCCCACCAGCCTTAGTGCCTATAACACGACGGTCGCGCCAGTTAAATGCGCCACCGGTTCCACCACCTGCACCGCTAACTCTCCGATCGTTCTCGGCGGCACTGCGGGCAACTTCCCCTCCGCGAGCGTCAAAACCAGTTTCTCTAACGCCCTCACCAGTCAGTCTGTGCCCGGCGTGGCCAACGCTTCCTACTCCGTCACCGCGCAGCTGATGCAAATGCCATCGACAATGTCGCAAACCTGGCAAATCACGTCGGTCGGCAGTGTCGCAGGAGTAAAAGCGGCCCAGACACAAGTCGTGGAGACCATCCAGTCCAACATGAAGCCCACGTTTCAGGACGCTCTATTCGCCACCGGTACGGGCTGTAGCTCCGTCATCATTAACGGCGGATCATCCACCGACGGTTATAACTCCAATCTTGGGGCCTATGGCGGAGCAAATATAAACACCACCGGCGGAAGCGTCGGTACCAATGGAAACGTGTATATCGCTGGAGGATCGCATCTGGACGGAAATGTCTACACGCCAGATTATGCCAGCGCTGGACCCTGCAGCGGTGGCAGCGTTACCGGACTCACAAACAGTGGCGGCACTATAACCGGCACGGAACAAAATATAACGCCACCCGTCTACAGCAATCCGTCCTTCGAATCGCCATACAGCCCCGTCAGCGGCACCACATCGCTCACCGCGGCCAAAACGCTTGGTCCCGGAACCTACCCCAGCATTTACACATCGGGTGGTGGAAGCCTCCTCACTTTAAGCGGCGGCGGCACTTACACACTCGGAGATGTGACAATTAATGGAGTGGGTATAACGCTTTACGCCGGCACCTACTATGTGAATAGCTTCACGGTTTCGGGCGGGGCCATGGTAAACATCGCTTCCGGCCCGGTTTACCTCAACATTAATCCGGCGAACACCACTGCTCTCTCCAACCCTCAAAACTGTCAAACTGGGGGTCCCGGTAGTACCCCCTACTGCCCTTTTAACATCCAGGGGGGCAGCAAGATTGTAAACAACACGACTCCCGCAAACTTTGAGATTGAGTACGGCGGCACCGGGGATGTGGTGCTCTCGGGCGGCTCGTCAAGCCAGGCAGTCGTCTACGCGCCCAGCGCTCCAGTCTCGATATTGGGGGGGTCGCCTTGGTTTGGTGCAATCATCGGAAACACCATCGACGATGATGGCGGATCATCCATCCACTACGATACCGCGTTGCAGAATGCGTTTCCCCTTCCCGGCGGCGGCTTCACTCAGACCGGCTTCACCTGGAGCAAGAACTAGCTATGGTGACTCGAATTTCACTTTCGCCCCTCCCAGTTATTACAATCCGTCGCTCGCGGATCGGAATAAGTAGCGGCAATAACAACGGAGATCAATATGAAAAATCGGAAGCGTAGCAACCAACACAATCAAAAAGGCGTGGCGCTGGTCATCGCCCTCATCGTGCTGTTCCTGCTCACCGCGCTGGCGGCAGCACTCATCTTTGCCACCCAGTCGGAAATGTGGGCCACGAACAACTACCAGCAGCTCACACAGTCCCGCTACGCCGCCGAAACCGGCGCGCAGATGGCCAAGAACTGGTTCGAGAACACCAGCAACTACGTTACGCCTACCAGCTTGACCTCGTTTAACACGAACTGCACTCCGGTTCGGACTTCGGGCGCTTCCTGCACGGCTGGCTCTCCGATCGTTCTTGGCGGCACTTCGGCCAATTTCCCCACCTCGAGTGTCCAAACCAATTTCGCGACCGCCTTCCCCGCCAACACAACCGTCGCCGGAGTGGCCAACGCTACCTACACCGTGACTGCGCAACTCATGCAATTGCCGTCCACCACGGGAACGCAAGTATGGCGGATCACTTCCACCGGCAGCGTCGCGGGCGCAAAAACCGCTACGACTCAGATCGCGGAAAACGTCGCCTACACTCCCGGCAACGGTTCGCCGACCTTTCAGTATGCCGTCCAAGCCACCGGAACCGCCTGCGCAAGCCAGGGAAACCCTCCGACCGGAATTACTTTCTCCAGCAGCGGGTTCACCGACAGTTACAGCTCCGCTAGTGGTGCGTACGGGGGAGCAAACGTCGTCGCTTCCGGCGGCAACGTGTATACGCCCGGCAATGTGAACCTGAGCGGCAGCGCAGAAATCAAGGGAAATCTGGTTTCCCCAAACACCACCCAGACGAACAAAAGCTGCAGCGGTAGCGTAAATCTGCTCTCGAGCAGTAGTAGCTCAGGCACCAACGGCATTGGCGGGAGTATAAAAACCCTGACCGCTCCCGCCGTTACCGTTCCTACTCTCCCCAGCACGCCGAGCAGCACCATAACATTCAACGGCTCTAGCTGCCCAGCCGGAGCGACATGCACGGGCGCATCCTGCAGTGGGGGTAGTGGTGTGACCTTGACCCCCAACGCAACCTATGGCAACCTCGATGCGAAAGCCCCGGTATGCCTGGTCGCGGGCACTTATAACTTCAACAGCATTGCCGCGAGCGGAGGCAACAATATCATCGTCAGCTCCGGTCCGATTACCATAAATCTCGGCGCCACCAGCAGCGGCACATTATCGGGTGACTCGAGTGGTAACGTGATCAACATGTCCGGAGGGTCATCGTTCGCGAATCCAGGGGACAATTCCACGAACCTGCGGATCAACTACGGCGGCAGCCTCCCCATCAACCTGTCCGGTGGGTCTACAGCTGCGGCCGCGGTCGACGCGCCTGGCTCGCCGGTTACACTCAGCAGCGGCCATGGCGACTGGTATGGTGCCGTCATCTGCAGCGCTCTGAACGATAGCGGTGGCGCTTCCATTCACTTCGATAGTGCCCTGCTGAACGCCTTTTCCACGGGACCCACCACCCCCGTCGTCAACGTTGCCGGCTTCACCTGGAGCAAGAACTAGCGTAGAGACGCGGCTTGCCGCGTCTCCGCAAAACACGAATCGGGTGCCCCGTCCTTATGTCTGCGTTCTTTGCAGACATAGGGCGGGGTTTTTGATTTTAGCGCCAACCGCCGAGTGCGCATCTTCTTCGCAATATCACCCACTGACAACTGATCGGCGTCATCCCGAAGCCCCGCGTCTTCACCAGCGGGGCGAGGGATCTTGCGCGCATCAAATACACTTTGTCTCAAACTGCCCCATTACCCGCGCTTGTTCCATCCCGCTGGCCGTTCGTTGCAACTCCCCCACATCTCTGTCATGTTGAGCGGAATCGCGGCTTCACTTCGTGAAGCCGCGCTGCAGTCGAAACACCCCTACCTCGCCCCACTGCCGAATCCAAGTCTTCGAACCAACATCACCATTCAAGCCTGCCTTTTGGCTTGCCCGCCGCTTTGTCGCCTGACACCTGCTACCTGAGAACTGGGAACTGAGAACTGGGAACCGAGAACTGACAACTGCTCCTTATCACACCGTGTCAACCCAGCTTTTGACCGCCTCGAACTCTCCCAACTTCTTTCGTTTGTTGTTTCTGCGCTCGTTGTACGTACAGATCGGTATTCCAAACATTATTTTGTTCGCCTATTGTTCCCCTTTTAGACCAGAAAAAACGCCGCAGCCAACCCTCGGCTGCGGCGCGATTTTATGCTGCTTTTTACTGACTATTTCTTGGCGGCTTTCGCGACAGCTTCAATAAAGCTGAGGCCATAAGGAGTACCAAATCCTGTGGCATTATCCCAGCCTTTTCTTACAGTTAGCGAAGTGTCCAGCCCAAACCCAAACGCATAGTAATCGTACGGGTCATAGGGCCAGATCGCGCTGGTAAAGCTTTTGTTGTTGTATAGCAAGCCACTGAAAATCTCGGCCGCCGAATACGATGTCGTCCCGCCCGAGTCCGTAATTGTGCCCTGCACATTGCCCGAAGTGCTGTCCGTCGCCGGCAGCACATCCTGGATCGCCCCGTACGGCAGCCCCGCAATCAGCGGTCCAGCCTGGCCCAGCGGACTTCCGGCTTTCTCATTCGCGAGCGCCCAGAATCCAGTGAAAATTGGACTCGCCAAACTCGTTCCGCCCCAGCCGAATTCCAGGTATTGCGTTCCGCCCTCCGTGACTACGAGTGCGAAGCCCGTATACGGATCAGCCAGCGCCGAAACATCGGGTGTTTGTCTGCCTTTGCCCGGCAGCGCCGACTGCCACGATGGTTTCGGCCAGTACACGCTCTCGCCGCCGCCACCGCCTCCCTGGAAGCCGAAAGCGATCGGCGGATCCGCCACGCCTCCACCGAGTTCCAGAGCGACTACCATATCGCCCCAAACCGTGGTAATCGTGCCTCCGGGATTAGTGACATCGTTCAGGATTGAAGTGCCGCCAATAGACGTGGCATGCGGTGCCACCGACGGCACGCCAGGCGCGCCCAGCGGAGTCCCCAAACCATCGTCACCACCATCGCCACTGGAGAAATCAACGTTGATGCCTTTGGCGGTTGCAACCTCCAACGTCTGGTCCCATGAAATCTGCTCCTGGGGCCCAGCAAGCAGATCGAGGTCTTCTTCATAGCTGTTTGAAATGGAGTTCCCGAGATTGTTCTCGGCAACATACTCGATGGAATACTGGAAGTCCTCGCTGTCCTGCCCATTTGTGGCAACCACCAGGAGGTTTGCTCCCGGAGCCACCGAATGCGATGACTGCATGTCCAGCGCTATTTCGACTTCCCATCCCGTCAGGAGTCCTGCGTCCGGAGCAGGCTTGCCTTCGGGATAGATAATGCTGAAGTTTGACGGCGTCAGTTGCGGCAAGCCCGCCAGCTTGTAAAAGGTGTTGGCATCTTTCTTCATTGAGGGATAACCGTAACCCTCCACCAGCACGACCGTTTGCCCCTTGCCGGTATATCCCGCGGCATAAACGTCATTCAATCCATACGCCGCTTGGAGTGCGCTGGGGATGTAGTCGCAAATCAAACTGCTATTGAGTGAATATCCTGTGCCCGTGTATACCGCCGTGGGCAGGCTCGAACCCAGGTCATACGTCGCCGGTGCCGACAAGCATTGTGTCGTGCTGCCGGACGGGAAGACGTTCTTGTTCTTTTGATTCAACGCCACTGGCGCATACGGCTTCTGTGTGTGCGGATTGATTGCTTGCTTCACCATCGGCCGCACCTGGTGGCTCTCGATGCCGGCTACCGTCGAAACATAATTTCCGGCTTCCCCGCTCAATCTCGCTTCACGCACGTTTGCGCGGTAAACGCTGCCATGGTATTCGAACTGGTGAATCTCGGTATTGAACGCACGCTCCACATTGCCCAAGGTGCCGTGCGCTCTAACCGTGAATCCGATCTTGTCGGTCGAAAGAATGGTCAACCCGTTTTTCTGGAGTTCACGCTCCACGGCCTGGCGCTGGCTCGCTGGAGGCGCAAACTTCTGCAGGTCGGCATTCGTCATCCACTTGTGAAAGGTCGGCGAAGCGGGATCATAAAGCGCATCGACCGCCTTGTCGAAGGCTGCCTTGTCGCTAAGCTTGAGGTGAACGGTAATGTTGATCTCGGCAGCTGCATCGGCTAGACCGAGGTCTTTGGAAATCTGAATGCCGGCTGGCACGTTGGTGTCAGCAGCCATCGCGCGCGCGCAAAAACTTCCCCCCACGAACAGCGCGGCTACCAACAGCGCCGTCACACACCGCAGCGGACTTTGAAGTGTCATGCTCTCCTCCTTGATTTGGTTAGGACGATTTTTGTTAGGACCCTGCCGAAGCGGGGCAACGTGGAACATAAGACAGGAAGCCCCCGGCACTCCACAATCCCTGGGAAACTTTCGAGCAGAATAACCAGCTCCCCGATGCGCGATCATCGCATTGGTTGTCGGCCATCCGTTATATACGAATCTTCGTCAGCTGTATAGCGGGAAAACCCGCACAGGGCGTGCTTTTTGCTGAACTGCAAACTTTTTCACCGCCATCTCTTTATGAGAAATCGATGCGATTGTTATGTTGTGCGAAGAAATGTAATAGAGCGTCGCAGGTTATCCGGCGGGCTTGCCCACATTGACTTTCGATTGAAGGGAAGGACAAAAATAGTGGGACGCGAAATTCCGCGCCCCACGTTGGGAAGAGAGACTCTGTTTCGAGCGCCGCCCTTTGGCAAGCGCCCAGAACTCTTTTGCGACGGCCTTAGCCTCTTAGCGATGCCCTCCGCCGTGCCCGCCGCCACCACCGTGCGAACTTCCGCCGCCGTGTGACCCGCCCCCGCTGCTGTGGCCTCCAAAGCTTGGCGCTCGTCCGCCGTAACTTGATCCGCCGCGTGCACTTCCTGAAGACCGCGGCGTAACAATCGGCTGCCTCATATTCAACTGCGGACGAGGTGCTCCGCCGCCATAAGACCGTCCCGCCGCTCCGGGATAACCCGACCCGTATCCGCGTTCCTCCCCGCCGCGAGGAGCACCGTACGATCCGCGATTCCCCACGCTGCCGTAGGAGCGATTTGCGCTTCCGTTATAAGACCGGTTCTGGCTTCCGTTGTTATAGGAGCGGTTTTCGCTTCCGTTATAAGACCGGTTCTCGCTCCCGCTGCTGGATGAGCGCCCCGCGCCTTCCGACGGTGCTGATGATCGCGGTGTCATAGGCGTGAATTTCTGCCAGCCTCCGCTCTTCGCAGCTCCGCCCTCGTGGCCTGCTCCTGTTTGCCCCCGGTTCTCGGCCGCCTGGCCAGTCCGGCCTTCGCTGCCATTCCCGGCTCGCGCCGTTTCCCGATTGCTCTCAACCGAACTGCCACGGCTGCCGTTTTCTCCGCGAGCGCTCTCAGCATTGCGAGCACTTTCGTTACGCGCGCCATTTACCGGCGACACGCCGCTCTGCCGCATCGCATTCGAAAGGTGCGTCCGTTCTTGCTCGAATGACCGACCGCTCGCCGCCGTGCTGGTTCCATGCGACGAGAAGAAGTGATTCGCACCGCCATGCCCCAGTGTGCTCGCAGCCGCTGGACGTCCGCTCGCGCTCAAACTCGCGCGCGTCGGAGTCACCGGCAGATTTCCCGTGGCTAAGTGCGCGCCTTGCATCGCCGCATGACTTACCGGCGAGAATGTCGTGCGTCCTTGGCCAAAGCGGTTGGCGGCCACCGATGTCGCACCGCGGAAATTAGCATCATGCATCGCTCGGTTTACATTTGAGAACCGTGCGCCGCCATGCAGCGGAGCAAATCCGCCGCGGTTCCATCCGCCCCAGCCCGTATAGCCGAAACGGCCGCCCCATCCGCCCCACCATGGATGGAAGAAATCACACGGGCCAATCGGGAACCACCCAATCGATCCCCAGCCGAAGCCAAATCCACCACCAAATCCAAAGAACGAAACATACGCCGGCGCCCACATCGGCCTGTAGTATGGATAAACCGGACCCGGCCACCATCCCCACGCACCGTTGTATTGGAACCATCGCCCGTAGTGATATGGCGCCCAGCCCCAAGGCTCACTCGAAACCCAGGTCCATCCCCAATACGGCTCCCAAACCCACGCGCCCGCGCTATAGGGAACCCATCCCTGTGGCTCATTCGGAAACCATGCCTGCCCGTAATCGGGAACACTCTGCCACGAACCGTTGGCATCGAGGTCCTGCGTACCCGTGTAATAGCCATTCGTATTCTTGCGTGACATCGAGCCGTTGATCATCCGATCGCGGTCCGTATTCCACTGGTCCCAGTCGTCACGCGCCGGGGCCTCGCCAATTCGGTACTGTGTGTCCGCACCGTTGCCGCGAATCGTGATGAACTGGTTCTCGCCCACTCGCGTGCCGCCCTGCGGAGTCGTGATTTCCACTTCACCTCGCCGCACTAAGACTTCGGTGTGATCGTCCGCCGTTACCAGAATGCGGAAGCTCGATTCCCGCCGTTCGCTGCGAATCGAAACATTGGGCGTATCAATCTCGGCGTCTGCATCGCTGTTGCGCAGCACGGTGTAGTTCGCCATCCCGTGCCCCATTTGAATCTGAATCTTCGACCGCGTCAGGCTCGATATATTCGCCTGCGTGTGCTCGGCCAGGCGAAGAATATTCGCGTAATCAAGCTGCAGTTCCACGCGCGATTTATCGCCCGTCGAAACGCTATCACCGGCAATCACGGGAGCGTTCACCTGCGCCGCCGACCATTCGCCCGAGTCTCCTCGCCGCGTTGACACATCACCATGAATCATGCTCAGGCGCGCCACGCCGTTATTCGAAGCAGTCTGGTCGCCCGTCCCTGTTGGTCCCGATCCCATCGGCGTTCCCGGCCCCGAACCGATCGGCGCCCGCGGCCCCATCGGTCCCGGTCCCATGATGTTTGGACTGGGCTTCAGCGGTGGCGGTTCTTCGCTCATCGGCGGCCGCTCATTCTGATCATTCGGCGCGGCTTGCGGATAAGTTTGATTATTTTGATCGTAGGGAGCGCCCTGCGTGGAATCCGTTCCACTCATGTCCTGATCGTTGTTCTGATCCTGGCCGGATTGGCCCTGATCTTGACCGTATTGTCCCTGGCCCGCGCTCTGGGGCTGCGACACATCTGGATTCTGCGCGACCGCACGCCCCGGCCCGGCAAGAACCAGCGTAAGTACAAAGCTCGAAATAATTGCGGCTGAAATGCTTGCGACTCGGCTTCTTGCAGCCGTAATCGCGTGGTTTAGTTTCGTTATGCGTTGCATAGCTCTCTCCTACCGAGAAGCCCCACCCTGCTAAGGCAAGCATCGTGCCAATTTCTGTCACATTACTAAGATTGTGCAAACATCGTATTTCCATCTACTTATAGACGTTCCGAGGGAAGCGAACGGGTTCGCGCCTGACCTTCCCGGTGGCCCATCCCGGCCAGAGTGGTGCTTTTCGGCCAGCTGTTGATTGCGATCCTGATTGGCGATCACGGGTGGTGTCCTGATTTGCCTGTTCTCACCACTGAGTCAGGGAGGAAAAACGTTAAATCTGTAAAACCCAACAGGTGAAGGTTTTGCCAAGCAGTTGGGTTTTCTCCTGTGTCTCCATGTCTCCGTGGTGGAATTTGAAGTTAGGACACTACCCAATCACGATCCTGACTGGCGATCAATGCCCAGCAATGGAATAATGGAGCCATTCTTGGCTTATTGCAATAATGTCAATCGATATAGTATAGTTTGCGCCTGTGGGGTACTCCTTGATCTCTCGACGAGGATTTCTCAGAACCGCGTCCGCTGCCGCCTTGATCTCAACCCAGGTCCGCTTACCACTCGCGTGGGCCGCGGATTCCTCCATATCGATTCCCGGCAAAAACGGACTGATCGTCCGCTCCTACCGTTTTCTAGATCTCGAAATGCCGGTCGAGTTCATGACCGACTGGATCACTCCCGTCAATCATTTCTACGTTCGCAACCACATGTTCGCGCCCGCCAGGATCGACGCCTCATCGTGGAAGTTGACGATCTCCGGCGAAGTGCAAAAGCCCGTCACCCTCACGCTGCGCGATTTCGCGAAGTTCCCCGTCCACTCGGTAACGAATACCCTCGAGTGCGCCGGCAACGGGCGTACATTCCAATCGCCGAAGGTCCCTGGAATTCAGTGGGGCAAAGGTGCGGTTGGCAACGCGCATTTCTCCGGTCCAAGTTTGAAGGCTGTGCTGGAAAAGGCTGGCCTCAAGGACAGCGCACGTCATGTTCAGTTTCGTGGACTCGACACAGTGCCCGGCAAGGTTCCTCCGTTTGTGCGCAGCATACCGATTGAAAAAGCGCTCGACCCAGATACTCTGATTGCCACTCACATGAACGGCGCTGCGCTGCCCATTCACCACGGTTTCCCGGCGCGCCTGCTCACGCCAGGGTGGGTCGGCGCGGCCTCCTGCAAATGGCTAACTGAAATCACGGTTTTGGATAAACCGGCAGAAGGTAACTTCATGAATCCCGGCTATCGCTTCCCCAATAAACCGGGCAAGCCGGGCGAACCTATTAAGCCTGAGGACACGCATGCCCTCACCGCTCTTACCGTCAAATCGTTGATCGCTGCTCCAAGTGATGGCACGAAGCTCCACGGCGGCTCGCACACGATTCAAGGCGTCGCCTGGGCCGGCGAGGCCGATGTCACCAAGGTCGAGATCTCCACCGACGGAGGAGCAAAGTGGAATGCCGCCGATCTCGGAAAAGACCACGCCAAATATGCCTGGCGTCTCTGGACTTACAAATGGAATCCCGCGCAGAGCGGCGATTATGTCATTCTCTCGCGCGCCACGGACAGCGTAGGCCGCATGCAGCCAGATTCTGCAGTTTGGAATCCCAGCGGCTACTTATACAACGCCTACGATCAGGTGAAGGTCTATGTTCAAAGTTAGTTTTCCCAAACCCGGTCCATGCCCATACACCCGGTTCCTGATCGTCGGCTGCGGGCTCTTACTTCTCTGCGGCGCGCTTGCCTACTCGCAATCGCCGAATGATGAACGTTTGCCCGCCGGTCCCGCTGAACCAAAAGCCGAGGCAGCATGTCTCAGCTGCCATGAAGCTCGCATCATCGTGCAACAGCGACTCAGTAAAGCCGCCTGGACAAAAGAGGTCGACAAAATGGTGAAGTGGGGGTCCGAGGTCGATCCGCTTGACCGCGACGCGCTCATCGACTATCTCAGCGCAAATTTTTCCGCCGATGAGGCAGCGTACAATCCTCCTCGCACCGCGGCTAAGTCGAACGCCAAATCAGGCGGCAATGCAAAGCGCGCCACAACGCAGCATCCGCAAGACTCGCATTAACTTCAGAAACATTCCGCTGGCGGGTTTGAAGAAAATCTGCCCGCAGGTTACTCTTCCACATTCAATGGACCTGCAACAAACGCGAACGAGCCAAATTCCGCCTGTCCGTATAACCGGACTTCTCGGACTTCTGTGCTTGTTTTTCCTGATCTGCTTCGGCTTGGGCTATCCGACTCTGAATCGTTACGACCCTCGTCAAACTCCAGGCCTCAGCGACGTTCAGAGCTATGCGGCACTCGTGACCGGCACTCCTCTGCCCGGTCCTTCTCATCTCAAGTTTCGCGTTCTTATCCCGTGGATTGCCCGCCCCTTCTATCTGGCAGCAAAAGGACACCTCTCAACTTGGGATCCCGCCCTCTTCGCACTCCTCATCGCCGAGTCACTTTTCGTTGCAGCCACGGCATTGCTCATTGTGGTGCTTGGCACGCGTCAACTTGGAAACTACGCCATTGCCCTTGCCGCCGCGCTTCTATATCTGCTCAACTTCGCAATTCCAAATCTCAGGCTCGTCGGACTTGTCGACGCTGGCGAAGGTTTCTTTCTGCTGGCTCTTCTCTGGAGCGCTTCTCGGCACCGCCTGTGGTGCCTACCACTCCTGGCCATTTTCGGCGCATTAACAAAGGAGTCGTTTGTTCCCTTCCTTATTGCGTTCACTGCCGTCTGGTGGCTTGTCTCTCGCAAGCAATTGGACTCGTCTTCGTCTTCGCGCAGCGCGATTTGGATCCTGAGCAGTTGGGTGTTGGGCTTCCTGACACTAACGGGTATTCAATGGTCGATCACCGGGCGAGTCTCAACTCCCATCGAATTCGCGGCCAGCCTGCACGGGAACCACGCCTACTTTCATCATTTCTTTTCTTCGCTTGCAGATCGCAATCTCTGGTACATCTTCATCTGGCTACTGCCGGTTGGGCTGCCACACTTAAGCAGGCTGCCGAAATCGTGGCTCATCCCAACCGCATCCGCCGCAATTATGGCATTTATTTTGGATGGATATTACGGAGGCGCGCCCGGCACTGTTGGCCGCGCTTTGTTCAGTGTGGCGGGACCTTTGCTGTCCATTTCAGCCCCATCATTCCTCTGCGCTCATTCGCCAACGCGATCTTCTTGATCCTTCTTATCATGGTCTGGCGCATCAAAGAGCCAATCGCCACTTACTCCGTCCCTTCGTGATCTTCAATCCCGATTTTCGACAACCGATATCGCAGCGCATTCCGCGATAACCCCAGCATCCGCGCCGCTTGCGATTTATTTCCGTTCGCGCGCTTCAGCGCTTCGCGGATCATCTCATCCTCCCAGTGATCGAGCGTCATTCCCTCCGGCAGAAACCGCTCCGCCCCGCCACCAGCCCGATTCCGTGGCGAATCGAGCTGTATATCTCCAACGTCAATCTCCGGACCAGCCGCCAGCGCGCAGGAGCGCTCGATCACGTTCTGCAACTCGCGCACGTTTCCCGGCCAATAATGACCCAGCAGCAACTGCATGGCGGCCGTCGTAATCCCGCGAAGCTCTCTTCCCGAATCTTTTGCAAATCGCGCAAGAAAAAGGTTTGCCAGGTCTGGGATGTCCTCTTTACGCTCCCGCAGCGGCGCAATATCAATCGGGACCACATTGAGACGGTAATAAAGATCTTCGCGAAAAGTCCCCTCTTCGAGCGCGGCGCGCAGATCGCGATTCGTTGCCGCAAGCAAGCGCACATCGACTTTGATCGTGCGCGTTCCACCCAGCCTCTCGAATTCACGTTCCTGTAGCACGCGCAACAACTTTACCTGCGTCGCGACCGGCACGTCTCCGATCTCATCGAGAAACAATGTGCCTTTGTCAGCTAGTTCAAATTTTCCCGGCTTGCTCGTGGCCGCGCCGGTAAATGCTCCTTTTTCGTAGCCGAACAGTTCGCTCTCCAGCAAATTTTCCGGGATTGCCGTGCTATTGATCTTCACGAAGGGCCCCGATGCTCGCCGCGACTTTTCATGTATCGCGCGCGCGATCAGGTCTTTGCCCACGCCGCTCTCGCCGCCCAACAATACTGTGGAGTTCGTCGGCGCGACGCGTTCTACCGTTGCCAACACCTCCTGCATTTTCGGACTGCGCGCCACAATGTTCGGATGGCTGTACTTCTGTCCCAGCGCCTCGCGCAGCGTGCGATTTTCTTCCTGCAACCGCGAATGATCCAGCTCCTTATGGACCACAATTCGAATTTCGGCGAGCGAAAATGGCTTGAGCACGTAGTCGCTCGCGCCCGCCTTCATGGCCTCAACCGCCGTCTCTACCGAGCCGAATGCAGTCATCACCACGATCGGCACCGCAACATCTTGCTGCTTCGCCGCATGCAGGAACTCAATCCCGCTCATGCCCGGAAGCTTCAGATCAGTCAATACGAGATGAACCGGCTCAGAGCCCAGCAGTTTCAGCCCGGTTTCCGCGTCCCCCGCTGATAGCGTGCGAAAGCCATCATCGCCCAGGTTCAACTCAAGCAACCGCCGCAGCTTGGCCTCGTCTTCAATAATCAGGATGGTCGGCATTATCTTCGTCGTTAGTCGTTGGTCGTTTGTCGTTTCAATATCGATCAGGACGCTGATTCATTCTTCTCTGTCCGCTGCTCCCGAAGAATTCCGTCATCCGCAGCTCGCCCATCAGTCCGTGCCCAGTCATCGGGCGCCGGGCCTTCCCGAGGAAAGAACAATGTAAACACGGCTCCGCCCTGGGCGCCGTTCTCAACATGAATGAATCCGTTGTGGCCATCTACAATCTTCGAAACTATAGAAAGCCCCAGGCCCACACCAGTCTTCTTCGTCGTCACAAACGGATTAAAGATCTCCTCCCGCAGCTTATCCGGCACGCCGAGTCCAGTATCCCGCATCACAAGCTCAATACCTTCCCGTCCTTCGTCCGTCGCCATTTTCACCTCTACATGCAAAACTCCGCCGTGTTCTTCCATCGCTTCGTAAGCATTCTGCACCAGGTTCAGGAACGCCTGCTCGCACAAGCTCTCGTCCAGCGGAACCATTGGCAAATCGGCCGCGTACACTCTCTCCACGCGTACCGGTTTCCCCTTCCATCGCGCAGCAACAATGTCGAGCGCACGATCAAGCACCTTGGTGATTTCCGCCGGTTGTCTTTGCGCATGTAGCGGGCGCGCAAAATCCAGAAACTCCGTCACCAGCGCGCTTAGCCGATTTACTTCGGTAGAGATGTAACCCGCCAGCTCACGAGGAAGCTCCTCGGAAGCTTCCAGCTTCTGAGTCAGCATCTCCGCCGATCCTTTGATCACGCCCAGCGGATTGCGGATCTCGTGCGCAAGCCCGGCCGACAATTGCCCCAGCGCCGCCAACCGCTCCGAGCGCCGTGCTTCCGCCTGCGCCTGCTCAAGCCGTCTGTTTGTCTCCGCCAAACGTTCTGCCAACTCGCGATAAAGTTCTGTCTGGTGCCGGCTCTGCTGCGAAAAGCGGTTTACCACCATCGCAGCGAGGAAGAAAAACATCACCCGGAGCCCCAGGTATTTGTACGCATCCGGAGTCAGTTCGTATTCCTGCAACGCCGGATAAAGATAAGAACAATAGGCCGCCGACGTAAATAGCGTCCACAACATTGTCGCCCACGGCCCGCAATAGAGCGCAGCCGTCACCACCGGAACAAAGTAAATCGGCCAGTAGCTGCTGTTGATCCCCACCTCTTCCGTGTGGTCCAGAAGCAGCGTCGCCAGCAGAATTTTTAGAAGAATGACGTAAAACACTCCGCGCTTCGGCGAATGCGAAATGATCTTCCCTTCCAGCACCTGCACAATTCCGATCGCCAGCAGAATGACCTGCTTGTGCCATTCGAACTCCGGAGGAAGAAGCGCCAGGCCACCCAGAAAAATCAGCCAGCCCGTCAGCCAAAGCGCATCCACGCGGCTATAGCGCCGCGATTCTGGATCGAAAATTGCAGGAGCGGGTTCCACGCTGCTTCCATCCAACCCCATAACGCCCGCCGTCGTCAATTCGCCGTGAGCGCATACGCCGTTTTGGGCGGCGTTTTTTGCGAGCGCATGTCTGCTCCGAGGCCGCTCCCGCCCTTACCCAACAGCCTCTTTGCTATGTCCCGAACTATGCCCCGAATTTACGTGTTAGGGGATCGTAAAATGTAGGGTAAATCTCGGTAAAAGCGGGCTTCGCCAATCGGCCCGATGTTAGAGTAAAGATGGTGTCACAACTAAATTCCAACCTCTCAAGGACGCGTCCACTTACCGTTGTCTTACTGGTCGCTTTCTCCAGTCTGATGCTGGTCACTCCGGACGCTTTCACGCAAACAACATCTGCCAGTGTCGCCGATTCATCCATTGTCAAGGTCGTCGGCACTATCAAGACCGCTGCCCCCGACTCCATCACGGTCGCGGCGGAATCCGGTGGCGATGTTACTGCCAAGCTTGGTTCTTCCACCAGGATTCTCCGCGTACCGCCCGGCGAAAAAGATCTCAAGAACGCGACTCCCCTTCAGCCTCAGGATCTGCAGCCCGGCGACCGCGTCCTCGTTCGCGGACCCGCTGCCCCCGACGCTCATACCATCGCTGCCCTCGCCGTCATCGTCATGAAGCAGGGCGACATCAGTGCCAAGCAGCAGCGCGAGCGCGATGACTGGCAGAAAAGTGGCGTAGGCGGACTGGTCAGTAAGGTAGATACCGCTGGCGGAGTCATCACAATTTCCTCTGGCGGCTTCACCGCCAATCGCACGATTACTGTTCACGTCACCAAGGACACAATTCTGCGCCGCTACGCTCCCAATTCCGTCAAGTTCGACGATGCTAAACCAGCGCCGCTCGATCAGATCAAAGCGGGCGATCAATTGCGTGCTCGCGGCACGCGCAGTGCCGATGGCAGTGAACTCGACGCTGGCGAAGTCGTCTCCGGCACATTCCGCAACATCGCGGGCCCCATCGTTGCAATTGATTCGTCTAATAATTCAATGACCGTAAAAGATCTGATCGGCAAAGCCAACGTCATCATTAAGATTTCTGCCGATTCTCAAATGAAAAAGCTGCCCGCTGAAATGGCACAGCGCATCGCCATGCGCTTCAAAGCGGGCGCCGCCCGAGCGCAAGCAGGCAGCACAGCGTCAAGGGCAAGCGCCTCAGGGTCCCCTTCCGCCGCTGCTAATCCGCGCGCCACGGATTCACGCGGCCCTGAATCGCAGGGCACCGGCGGCTCAGGTCAGGGCGCAGCCAGTACGGACTTTCAACGCCTCCTCAGCCGTTTGCCCAACAGTTCGCTGGCTGACATGCAAAAGGGAGAAGCGGTCATGCTCGTTTCCACCGACGGCAGCGGCTCCGATACGGTCACTGCCATCACCCTGCTTGCCGGCGTCGATCCCATACTTGCGGCCGCACCCAGCCGTTCTTATTCCTTGCTCTCACCATGGTCCTTGAATTCATCAGGCGGTGAGGGAGAGGCAGCCCAATAGTCAATTGCAATATCTCAGCCAGTGCGAAAGAAAAGGTGTTGCTTGAAGCTTCTCGTCGTCGCATTCCTCATTACTACATCTGCCGTCTCACTCTGGGGTCAAGCCACCGGAACTCTGCGTGGAACCGTCCTTGATCCATCCGGTGCCGTGGTCCAGAACGCCACTGTGGCTGCCTCGCAACCCGCAGCCCCGGCCCGTTCTGCCACATCGAACTCCAACGGAGCCTTTGAAATTGGAAATCTGCCTCCGGGCCAATACACGATTACTACGAATGCCAAAGGCTTCATTCCATCTACAAAAACAGTGACTATCACCGCGGGTCAAGTCTCGCTGTTTAGTATTTCGCTCGAAATTAATGTTGAGAAGGAAAAAATCAACGTTCAGGAAGAGACTCCGCAGGTCGACGTAAATCCTTCCAACAACGCCAGCGCCATTGTCCTCAGCGGCAAAGATCTTGAGGCTCTGCCCGATGACCCCGACGAACTGCTGGCCGATCTCGAGGCCCTCGCCGGTCCTTCCGCTGGCCCCAATGGCGGCCAGCTCTACATTGATGGTTTTACCGCCGGCCAGCTACCGCCCAAGTCGTCGATCCGCGAGATTCGCATCAATCAGAATCCCTTCTCCGCCGAGTACGACAAGCTGGGCTACGGCCGCATTGAAGTCTTCACCAAGCCGGGGACCGACAAATATCACGGCCAATTTAACGTGGTCGGCAACGATTCGGCATTCAACTCGCGCAATCCCTTCCTTGGCGGCGCTCCGCAGACTCCCTACGACTCTGTAATCTACATGGCCAACTTCGGCGGCCCCATCAACAAGAAATCGTCGTTCTTCTTCGATTTCCAACGGCGCAACATTGACGAGCTTGCCATCGTCGACGCAGCCGGCACCCGAGACAATCCCACCACTCCGTTCAACGCCAGCATCCCGAATCCCCGCACCCGCACCAACCTGAGCCCCCGCATCGACTATCAGCTCACGCCCACCAACACATTCAGCGCTCGCTATCAGTATTACCGTGACACTTGGCAGAATGACGGTGTTGGAGGCCAGGTGCTGCCCGAAGCCGGATACAACACGCTCTCAACCGAGCACACCGTGCAGATCATCGACACGCAGACGCTTGGTTCCAAGGGCGTCAACGAAACGCGTTTTCAATACCTTCGCGATAACAGTAGCCAGAATCCACTAAGCACTGCGATTGGCATTAATGTGTCTGGCGCCTTCACCGGTGGGGGTTCCAGTCAAGGCACTCAGAACGACTCTCAGGAACATTATGAGTTCCAGAACTACACCTCGTTGACTGAGGGCAGGCATTTCGTGAAATTCGGCATTCGCTTGCGCGATACCCACGAAGTCAGTACCTCCAGCGCGGGATTCAACGGCGTTTACTCCTTCTCGTCGGTTTCCGATTACAGCCCGAACTGCAGCGGAACGTGCACCCCCACTCAGCTCACGTTCGCCACCAGCAGTCCCACCGGCGTGGCGCCCGCGGTTTCAGTCAATCTGATCGATGCCGGATTGTACGTACAGGATGACTGGAAAGTCCGTCCCACGCTTACCTTGAGCGGCGGCCTGCGCTTTGAAACTCAAAATCACATTTCCGACCACGCTGATTTTGGCCCGCGCGTTGGCTTTTCGTGGGGCATTGGCGGTGGCGGCAAGGCCGCCCCCAAAACCGTCCTCCGCGGCGGGTTCGGCATCTTCTACGATCGCTTCACCCAAGGTTCGATTTTGAACACGGAACGCTTTAACGGCGTGACGGAACAGCAATACGTCAACGACAATCCGACATATTCAAATCCTCCCGCCCCCGGCGGAACCCAGACCCAGTACCAGATCAGCCCCAACCTCCATGCGCCTTACATCATGCAGACCGCCCTTAGCCTGGAAAGGCAAGTCACTAAGTTCGCAAACGCTACCGTGACTTACTTGAATTCCCGCGGCGTTTCCCAGCTTATGTCGCTCATCCCTGACACACCGCTTATCACGACTTACCCCCTTCCCACTGCGCCGCCGCCCCCATCGCCGAATCCCGCGATCTATCAGTACTCTTCCGTCGGCTTTTTCCGTCAGAACCAGATCATCGCCAATTTCAATGTTCAGGCGGGATCGAAGGTGACCCTCCACGGCTTTTACGCACTCAACTATGCCAACAGCGATCCCATCGGATCGACCAGCGGAGGAACATTCACCTCTAATTTTCCCACCGACCAGCACAACATCCACCTCGATTATGGCCGCGCCTCATTTGCAATTCGCGATCGTCTCTTTTTTGGCGGATCGATAGCGTTGCCTGAAGGCTTTCGCCTCAGCCCGTTCCTGATCTTCAACTCCGGCGCGCCTTACAACGTCACCATTCCGCAGGATCTCGCCGGCACTTTGCAGTTGAATGTCCGCCCCGCATTCTCTGCGAATCCCCATTGCATCTCTGCTGTGGCGACTTGCCATTACGCTTATCCCACGTCGCCCTACAACCAGATTCCGATCAACTACCTCACCGGCCCCGATCTTTTCACGCTTAACCTGCGTCTCTCTAAAACCATCGGCTTCGGACCTCAGACAAAAGGTGGTGGGCAACAATCGGGAGGTCCAGGCGGCGGTCCTGGCGGCGGTGGCCCGCGCGGCGGAGGTGGTGGGGGCGGTGGCGGCATGGTCGGTTTCGGGCGAGGTCCCGGTGGGTTCGGTGGGCCCTCTACCACGCGCCGCTACAACTTAACTTTCAGCGTCAACGCCCGCAACGTTCTGAATCGCGTGAACGCAGGCACTCCCGTCGGTGTCTGGACGCCTAATTCCACTACATTCGGGAAGTCCGTTTCGCTTGCCGGAGGCCCGTTCTCAACTGGCCCCGCCAATCGCAAACTCGAACTCTCGGCAATGTTCTCTTTTTGAGGCGGGCTAGCCCCGCGTCGTACGCGGTGCCTGCCTAGAATTTTTCCCGCGAGTCGCTCGACGTCCCGCCCGCCGCCGGCACATAGCATTTCAGCGTGTAGTCCATCACCATGCGGTCGGCGTTGAATCGCCATCCCAGCGACCGGATTGTCCGCTTCATGCGCTTGATCCATCCTCTCGGCAGCCCGTCCCAGTCGCGGTGATAGTAGAGCGGAATCACTTCATCGCGCAGCACCCGCAGCAGGTCTTCTGCGTCGCGCTGGTCGTGTACATTCACATCAGTGTGCGTCCGCCCGTCCCCAATCGCAAAGCCGTTCAATCCGTCGTACGCCTCCGCCCACCAGCCATCGAGCACCGAGAGGTTCAAGCCGCCGTTCAGCACTACCTTTTGGCCGCTCGTTCCTGAAGCTTCCTGCGGACGTCGCGGATTGTTCAGCCACACATCCACGCCCTGCACAAAATGGCGTCCCACGTTGATGTCGTAGTCCTCAACGAACACTAACTTGTCGGCAAACTGCGAATCCCGCATCAATTGCGCTATCTGCTGCAGCACGCGCTTGCCCGGCTCATCCATGGGATGTGCTTTGCCGGCAAACACAAATTGCACCGGCCGGTTCGGATCATTCACCATCGTCACCAACTGCTCGAAGTCCGCAAGAATCAGGTTCGCGCGCTTATACGTTGCGAACCGCCGTGCAAAACCGATGGTCAGTGCATCGGGACTTAGCACCTGGCTCAGCCGTTTCAACTCCTCCTGTGGTTCTCCCCGACGCTCGGCCTGCGCCACCGCGCGCCGCCGCACAAAATCAATTAGCTGCGACTTCAGGTTAAGGTGTGTCTCCCACAGTTCCCCGTCGTCGACGTTTTGAATTCCATCCCATATCTTCGATTCGCTGCTGAACTGCTGCCATCCCGTTCCCAGATGCCGGTCATACAGCCGGAACATCTGCGGCGCCAGCCACGTCGGCACATGCACTCCATTGGTGATATGCCCGATCGGCACCGCATCTTCCGACTTGCCCGGCGTCAGGCCCGTCCACATCGCACGCGAAACTTCCCCGTGCAGCGACGAGACCGCGTTCGCTCGCCGCGACATCCGCAGCCCCAACACCGTCATGCAGAACGATTCGTTGCTGTCCGGATTCTCCTGTCCTAGACCCATGAATTGTTCTTTCGAAATTCCCATCGACTCGCGCAGCGGCCCCAAATGCTCCTCGATCAGATCGGCATCGAAGCGGTCGTGCCCGGCAGGCACTGGCGTATGCGTCGTGAAAACCACCATTCGCGACACGCGCGGCACCGCCTTGTCAAAGCTGATTCCCTCTTCTTCCATCCGCATCCGGATTGCTTCCAGCACCGCGAATCCGCAATGGCCTTCGTTCAAGTGCAACACTCCCGGCGTGATCCCCAGCGCTTTCAGCGCCCTCAGGCCGCCCACTCCGAGCAGCAGTTCCTGGTGCACGCGCACCCGCCCGTCGCCGCCATACAGTCGCGATGTCAACTCGCGGTCCTCCGGCGCGTTCCCTTCCACATCGGAATCCAGCAGATAGAGGTCGCACCGTCCCACCCGCGCTCGTCGCACCTTCGCCCGAATCGATCCGTGCCGCGTATCCACCTGCACAATGACCGGGCGGCCGTTTTTCCCAATCGCCGGTTCAATTGCCAACTGGCTCACATCCGTGTCCAGGTACTCTTCTCTTTGCCAGCCGCTAATGTCCAGCCGCTGCCGGAAATATCCCTGCGGATAAAACAGCCCCACTCCGACCAGCGGTATGCCCAGGTCCGACGCACTCTTGATGTGATCGCCTGCCAGCACTCCCAATCCTCCGGAGTACACTGGCAGCGACTCATGAATGCCAAACTCGGCCGAAAAATATGCCACCGGCCGCGGACGAAGTACTCCGGCTCGCCGCGCCGCCCATGTGTGCTCGGTATTCTCATACTCGCGCAGTCGCCGGTACGCATAATTCACGCGGCTGTGCAATCCAAGTTCTGTCGCGCGCGCTTCCAGCTTGGCCAGTGGATATTCATTTAGCAGCGCCACTGGACTGTGATTCAGCTGGCTCCAGCGTCGCGGATCGAGGTCCCGGAATATTCCACCTGAGTCGTGGTCCCAGCTCCACCAGAAATTCCTCGCCAGCGCCCACATCCGCTCCTGTACCGGAGCAATAAAGCGGTCCAGCATCCGCGCCTGACTCACCACCGGAGCTACGCGCGCCGCACCCTCCTGCAGCATCTTGATCTCATTGTCCGGAAATGTCCGCGCCTCTACGGTCTGGATCACCAGCACACCCTGTAGAACTCCCCGATCAATGAGCGGCACCCCCAGGAACGACTGATATGCGTCTTCGCCTAATTCCGGAAAATATTTGAAGCGCGGATGTTTCCCCACCTGCTCAACTGCCACCGGCCGCACTTGCTCCGCCACCAGACCGGTCAATCCTTCATGCACTCCCATCCGCAGTTTCCCAATACATTCCTGCCGCAGACCTACTGTAGCCGCCAGCACAAGATTCGCCCGGTCCGGCTCCAGCAGATAGGCCGAGCAGACGTCTGTGCCGAACCGCCGCGCGATCAGCGCGACCACATTCATCAGCGTTTCTGCCGGACTGCCCGTCTCCGCCGTCAAGTTTGCAATCTCGTCCCACGCGAGAACATGGCTCGCCTCGAGCGAGCACACTGCATTGTCCAGAACCGGCTGAACTCCCCCAATGCGTTCTTTGCCGTTCAGCTCCGCCCCCGCAACATCCACTTCGTTGGTCTTATCCACTTCTTGACCCTCGATTCGACAAACATACATCAGTCAAAAATTGACGTTAACCCACAATCGCAGCTAGCAAGCACACGCGCGCCATGATCGATCAGCGCAGCGCCACCACAAATGGAGCGCCGGGCGTCCTCGCCCGGCCTGCCACGTGACACTAAAGCCTTCGCTAATTTCTTCCTTTTCATATTCTATCGGCTGTCGCTCTCCCAGCCACGCCCCATCTTGGAACACAACCATTACCTCGGTGACTCTCGTTGCCTGAAACAGCCTTCCCGCGAATACTGCTGGCTGCGCCTTCCGCGAAACTCCCGCTCAGCCTTTGCATGAAAGCCGCGCTCGCACTCTACTCAACCAACTCCCTGTGCGCTCGGTCACAGCCTCCCGCTCAACCTCCTCCTATAAATAAAGGTTGCAAGCGCGATAAAAACCAGGAACGAAAGCCAGAATAGTCAGGAGACCCAGCATGAAAGGCGACCAGAAAGTCATCGATCAATTAAACGCCGCTCTCGCTTCTGAACTCACCGCCATTGTGCAGTACATGGCGCACGCGGAAATGTGCCAGAACTGGGGGTATCGTCGCCTGGGGAACCTCATCAAGGGCCGTGCAATCGAAGAAATGCACCATGCCGAAGGCTTCATCGAACGCATCATCTTCCTCGACGCCCTACCCGCCGTTTCCGTCGGCCTTAAGCCCGAACTCGGCGCCAATGTCGAGCAGCAATTCCAAGTCAATTTAAGAGATGAGCTCAATGCCGTTCGCGAATACAACCAGGCCGCCGAAGTTTGCGTCAAGGCTGGAGACGACGGCTCCCGCGCCCTGTTCGAGCGCACGCTGAAGGACGAAGAACGCCATGCCGACTTTCTTGAGTCCCAGCTTCATGCCATCAAGGAAATGGGCATTGGCCCCTATCTCGCGCAGCAACTGGGTGAAGAGAAGGAAAGCTAGAGAAGGAAGGTTTAAAACAAAAGTGGTGCTCGGCTGGGGACTTGGCAGCAACCGCGCCCGGTCTTAGCTCTTTCTTTTGAGCACCGCGATCACGTTTTGCGAATGCGGCTCGTACACCTTCGCTTGCTCATCCCAGCGGTATTCCGTGTGGTCTCCTACCCTCTCTGCCACCCCAACCGGCTCATATCCCTTCAAGAAGTTCCGTATCCACGCCGACATCGACTTTTCCTGCTCTGACCCCTGGTGCGGTAACCAGGAGATGCGGTTCTTCACAATCACCAAATACTCCGGCCGCGCCGTCTCCGCCTCGTGGATCATCTGGTTCTGCATCTCCAGAGCGTATTTCTGCTCCTCCATTAGCCCATACATGTAAATGAACCCAGTTACCGAATGCCGCTTCGAATAGAAGTAAATCTCCGGTTCTGAACCCAGCACTAGAATCGGCTCACCCGCCGGAACATGTGCATCCAGGTATCGCGAGATCATCAACGCCTCCGGAAACGGATTGGTCGAATACCGCGCCTGGCAAACCGCGACCGGGTCCATCTCGAACAGGAATGCACGCTGCTCCACGACCGCGTATCCCAGAGCTACAGCGAAAACCACAGCCGGCACCGCCGCCAGTGCTAATGCACCTTTTCTCACTAAAGCGTCCGTCGCCGTCTGCACTCCCATCCCCGCCAGGATCGCCACGGCCGGGAGCATCAGAATGAAGTAGTGTTCGCGGAAGAAAAATCCCGGACATACACCCAGGAACGAAAATAGCAGTAGACCGCCGATGAATGTCCCATACCGCTGCCGGCTCTCCCGGTTCCGCAACAACGCCACCAAGCCGGCAGCCGCGATCAGCCACAACCACACCGCCGGGCCCACCACGCCAGGGAAATCCATCAAAAACACTCGAACCCCAAGCAATAAATCGTTCTCGGATGTGTATTGCCCCGCATATCGGAACACCCAGAACCAGAAATTACTAAGCACTCCAGCAGCCAGCAAAATCACGCACGTCAGAGCGAACGGGACGATCGCGCCCACCGCATAGCTCCCGGCGCGAGTCAACAGCCTCTTCCACTCGATCGACTTTCTCCACTCGCTCTTCAGCAGGTACAACCCGAGCAGGTATAACCCGCCGAAGGCCACAAATACGATGCCTGGCTGCTTCATCAGGAAGGCCAGTCCAAGCAGCAACCCGCTAGCAAAGAATTCCCACAGCCGGTCGCTCTCAATCGCTCGCAGCAGCACCAACATTCCCGCCATCGCGAAAAAGACTACGAAGTGCGTCGCGTGCGCCGGCACGCCCAACACCGAGAAACTCGTCGTCAGCGCCGCATAGCTCGCCGCCGCCACCACGCCCGCCAACCTCCCCGAAAAACGCCGCGTCAGCAAATACACCAGCAACACTGTCGCTGCATTGATCAGAATCACACCCAGGTGTATCCCTCCCGGCGTCTGCCCGAAAACCGCCATGATCGCCGCATATGCTGCCGCCGTTCCCGGCAACTTCATCGTGTACGCGAGTTTGTACGGCGGGATCCCCTGCAGCATCGAGCTGCCCCGCATAGGCATACTCTCCTTCGTCCCGCTCCAAAGGCATTGTCCGCAACCGGAACCGGATCGCCGCAAAAAAGACAATCACCGCCACCAGAAACGCATAGGCAAAATATTTGCCATAGTCTGTTTTCTTGGCCGTTCCCTGCTGTTTCGTCCGTCGGGCTGGTTTGTTTGTCTTCGCCATCTTGTTCGCTTTCTAAACTAGCATGAACCTGTTTCGCGGCGGCCACTCGCGCCTCGCCAGTAGGGGCTCGGTTTGGTTGTCATCCGGAGCCAGTTTAGGCAACGTTTATCCCGCGACTTTTCCCTGTCCCGCCGCGTCTTATAATCAGACAAACGTTGCGATCCCATCCGCAAATGGCCGCCGCGCGTACTTCTTTGTGAAAGTGCCAATCTTCAAGGTGGACATAAGGGTGAGGATATAAAGGTGGCTACATGCTGATCAAGAAACCAGTCGATATTCAATCTTCTGAAATTACTCCTCGCGGCGCTTGGCTCGATCGCCGCAGATTCCTCGCCGGAGCCGCGCTCACTGGAGCCGCCGCTGCAACTGGCACCGCTCTTCGACGCATCGCCGAGCCCTCCTCGGTCGTCTATGCCAACGACAAAATTCCGAACCTGCAGAAAAGCTCGTTCAGCACCACCGAAAAAGAAACGCCCTACAAGGACGTCACCAACTACAACAACTTCTATGAGTTTTCGACCGATAAGTACGAGCCCGCCAAATTGGCAAAAAACTTCAAAACGCGCCCCTGGACCGTCACCATTGATGGTCTGGTCAAGAAGAAGCAGGTGCTCGATGTCGATACCATCATCAAATGGGCTTCGCCCGAGGAGCGCATCTATCGCCATCGTTGTGTTGAAGGATGGTCGATCGTCGTTCCCTGGGTTGGCTTCTCGCTCAACGAATTGGTCAAGCGCTCCGATCCCCTCCCGAGCGCGAAGTTTGTCGAGTTCACCACCCTCTACGACCTCAAACAAATGCCCGGCCAGCGCGTCGATGTGCTGAGGTGGCCTTACGTCGAAGGTCTTCGCATGGATGAAGCCATGCACCCTTTGGCTCTGCTCTGCTTTGGCATGTATGGCGAAACGCTCCCCAATCAGGACGGTGCGCCCCTCCGCATCGTCATCCCTTGGAAATACGGTTTCAAGAGCGCCAAGTCCCTCGTCCGCTTCCGCTTCACTGACAAGCAGCCGCTCAATAGTTGGCAACTGGCTGCGCCCAACGAGTATGGCTTTTATTCAAACGTCAATCCCAATGTCGACCATCCTCGTTGGAGCCAAGCCAAAGAGCGCCGCCTCGGAGAATTCTTCAAGCGCCCGACCCTCATGTTCAACGGGTATGATCAGGTCGCCAGCCTCTATTCCGGCATGGACCTGAAGAAAAACTTCTAGCCACGTGCATTTTAGAAATTTGCAGTTTCTGATTTGTAATTTCTGATTTGCAGTTTCTGATTTGTAATTTCTGATTTGTAATTTGTAATTGAGACCTTGGCCGGTTCTCAAGAAGAAGTTCGAGCGACTGCGCATTTAGAGAATTCGCGATTTCTGATTTGGTGATTTGTAATCCAGACCACACTGAGGCATTTGTTCACCGCCAGCTAATGCGGTTTATGGTTTTGAATTACAAATTACCAATTACAAATTACAAATTACAAATCTTGGATCCCATGAAGCTTCGCCTTACTAAACTCGCCATCTTCCTTGCGGCTCTCATCCCGCTCGGCCGTCTCGGTTGGAGAGCCCTCCACGACGGCCTCGGCGCAAATCCGATCGAGGTCATCACCCACACCACCGGCGACTGGACCCTCATCCTCATTCTCGTGACGCTTTCCGTTACGCCGCTTCGCCGCCTCACTCGCCAATATTGGCTCATTGGCGTACGCCGCATGATCGGCCTCTTCGCCTTCTTCTACGCCACTCTGCACTTCCTTACCTATATCTGGCTCGACAAATTCTTCGACTTCCACGAGATGCTCAAAGATGTCGCCAAGCGCCCCTTCATCACCGTCGGCTTCTCGGCATTCGTGCTGCTCATTCCGCTCGCCATTACTTCCACAACTGGCTGGATCCGCCGCCTCGGGGGAAAGAACTGGCAGCGTCTTCACCGGATGATTTATCTGACGGGAATTCTCGGCGTTATCCATTACTGGTGGCTCGTAAAAGCCGATATCCGCAAGCCCGAACGATACGCCGCCGTGCTCGCCATTTTGCTGTTCTATCGCGCAGGCGTTTGGGCTTCAGAAAAGCGCAAGCGGAACACCATCTCCGCCGCTTCTCCGGCCCCCGCCGAAGCCACCAAAGCCTAGCGGTCTGCTTGGAATCCGTGGTTTCACGATTTCACCTCTGAGTCCTGACCTCTGACCTCGTACCATAACGTCTCACCTCTGCTGCAATCTCACCTCTGACCTCTGACCTTCCCATGCATTCTGCCGCAATATGCGGAATTTCACGGCCTCACCTCTGCAATCTCACCTCTGACCTCGCACCTCCGCCCCACCCCGCAACCACCCAGTTACCATTTTTTACAGAAACTTACCCCGGGCGTCGGGGTTTTATTGCATCCTAGAGACATAACTACAGGAGAGTCTTATGAATTCCCTTGCTTCATTGGAGTGCGGCTTCTCGAAGTGTGTCGTACGCCTGCTCTCGAGCCTCGTGGCCGTTGCAGGTCTTTTCTTCGCGATCGCGTGCAACTCCGGCAGCGGCATCACGCCGCCCAACAATGAGGGTTATGGCAACGGCAACCTCAGCGGCACCTACGTTTTCTCATCCACTGGAGTGGATTCCGGTGGTGTGTTCCTTGCTGTCGCGGGCGCGTTCACGGCGGACGGCTCGGGAAACGTGTCCGGAGGCAACATCGACGTCAACGGTTTTGACGTCGGGCAATCCTCGACCCCCATTACTGCCGCCAGCGGCGCCTACAGCATTGGCACCGACGGCCGCGGGCATGTGACCCTCTCTACCTCGGGCGGCGTGCTCTCAGGCGTCACCTTGGATTTCGTCCTCACTTCGTCTTCGCACGGGCTGGTTACCGAGTTCGACGGCCAGGGCACCGGCAGCGGTACGATTGACCTCCAAAACCTCGGCAGCTTGACCGGCTCTTATTCCTTCGGTCTCTCCGGAGCTACTTCCAGCGGCACGCCCATCGCTGCAGTCGGATCTTTTGCCAGCGGCGGCTCGATTGCCGGACTCATCGATATCAACAGCAACAACACTGCGTTTACTGACCTGGCCCTGAGTGGCACGGTCTCAGGCGGGTCACCCGGCACCGCAGCCCTCACATCTAATGCCGGGACTTACAACTTCGACGTGTACATGGTCGACGCTACCCACCTCAAGTTCATCGAAACCGATGCCGCCCAGATTATGGCGGGCGACGCCTTTACCCAGCAAAACTCCCTCCCCAGCGCCGCTTATGCATACACAATGGAAGGTCTTGATGCCACCTCAAGCCCACTGGCGCTCGCCGGTTTCTTTTCTTCAGATGGCTCCGCAACCATCAGTTCTGGTCTTGAAGACTACAACGATGCGGGGGTTCTCGCTTCCACCATGCCGGCCGTGTCGAACGTCTCAGGATCATTCACGTCATTCTCTGGTGGCCGCACTCAACTCACTCTGAATAGCATCTACAACGGCGTTTCCGGCGTCCTCAGCAATGTGACGTTCGCTGCCTATCCTTCCAGCGGCGGCGTCCAGTTGTTGGAAATCGACGGCGCAGGAATCACCGGCGGCGTTGCCCTTAGCCAGGGCAGTAGCGGCACCCTCCCGGCCCAGGGCTATGGCTTGAATCTCACCGCCATCAACGGAGGCAGCGGCAACGGAATCTTTGAGGAAGATGACATTGCCCAGTTTGACCTGAATAGCAGCAACTCATTCCATGGGGCGGAGGACGTCAACGACCAAGGAAGCACAAGCTATGGCACCGCCTTCAATGGTTCGCTAACCTCTAACTCCGCCGCTCCCGGCTATGGTTCAGTGTTGATGAGCACACCCAATAACTTGCAGTCGTTCAACTACTACATCGCCAACGGCGGAGCCACAACTCTGATTCTCGAAACCGACGGCGACCAGCTTGGCGTAGGTATCTTTGAGCCTCAAACCTCGCCGCAGAGCCCGGCCTCTGCCGCTGTTTCCCACTTCAGCCCCGTTCACTTCAAGCCCTCGGTGAAAGGTGCTTGGAAAAAGCGCCAGCAATAAAATAACGCGCATCTCCGGACGGCGTTCGAAAATAAGGCGTGGCCACCAGAGTCACGCCTCGTTTTTTGCCCGTTGCATTTTCTTCGAATTAGCGTTAAGTCTCCTCATGATTAAGGGAATTTTCTGGCGTCACCGGAACTGGTTTCACAAATAAGTTCTTGGGGGACACGGCTTAGCCGCGCCGCTAAGTCTTTACTTTTGTCATTCCGAGCTGTCCGTAGCCGCGCTACCGGGGTCCCCAGCACACCCGGTTTTGGCGTGATGGGGTGGGGTTCCGCAGTGAGAGCGTGCCCTGAGCGACCCCGGGCGTTGCGAGGGGGAGTCGAATGGGACAGCGAGGAATCTGCATTTTCCTCAGCCTCTTCAGCCTCACCGTCAGAATGCGAATTGATGCGGGCTTTGTAGTTTGCTGAAAAACTCGATTTTGGTCTCGCTTTTGGGTGGCGCAGCGGTTTACCGCTGCGACAACCGATTTATTTTCAGTATCGGCTTTAGCCGCTGAGGGAGCGTCGCGGCCTGCAACCGAGTTTTCAGCAAACTATTTAGCTCCTGAGGGTTCGACCTTCATCCCGAAAAAATATTTATGGAAACCAGCTTAGATAAATGAAGAACCCCACGAGGAAGAAAACGAGGTTACAACGAGTGGATCCTACTCGTGCCTTGCTGTTGAAGGCTTGTATCTTGCTGTTGAAGCCGGGTTTCGATCAGAACCAGGAGCTCTTCTACCGTGAAGCCGGCATTGAGAATACGGATCATCTGCTCCAACGTGAACCCCGCACGTTCGCCAGCCATTGCCAGCTTGCCAACCGCCGATTCTAAGGCTGGCTTATCCATGCTAGAGGATGTGCTGGGTATTGGCGGAAAGTATGTGACCTCGGACACTCTCGGTTGTTCATCCGAACAGATGTTTGGCCGAACAGCGACCCTATGTTTATGCCGAATAGCGATCCGCCGGATCTTTCTAAGGACGGGACTCGCGAACCGGCCCCGCTTCTTTTATCTCTCGCTAACTCTAACATTCTTAAAGACTTTACACGTAAATCCTTATTCTTCAAAGACCTGGCAACTTTCTAGGTGCTAAGTCTTTGACTTTAAAAGACCAAGGGTAGAGGGGTCGAGGGGTCCCTTCCACCGTACGCTTAACGGACCTACTTCGCTTCCGCCTCTTCCAGCGTGCATTCTTCAGGCTCCTTATCCGCTCTCAGCCCGAGGAATACTGGTGCTCGCAGCTTCTGTCCGCCTTCGGCAGTTTCATGCGTCCACTCGGAAAACTTGATTTCCGCCACCAGCTTTGGCCGCACAAAGTGAACCCTCCTCAACCCGCCGATCTCGCCGTAAAACGGATTCTTATCGGTCGCCAGCGGCCGCAACATCGCGAATACATCCTTCAGCGTCTGCTGATTGAAACCCGAACCAACCTGCCCAACATGAATCAGCCGATTCTTTCGGTCATACAGTCCAAGCACCAGCGATCCCAAATGTTCGCGGCTGCCTTCTGGATCGGTATAGCCCCCGATCACGCATTCCTGCCGCTGCGTGACCTTGATCTTCAGCCAGTCCCGCGAGCGCGCTTCCTCATACGCGCTGGCGCGCTTCTTGCCGACAATCCCTTCCAGGCCTTTCTCCTTCGCCGCCTCGAAAAGCGCAAGCCCTTTCTCCGGATAGTGATCGGAAAACCGAACTATATCGCTATCAGTCAGGCGCTCTCGCAACAACTGCTTCCGCCGCTCCAGTGCCACACGCCGTAGATCGAAGCCGTCCAGATAGAGCAGGTCAAAAGCGTAGTAAACAACCTGCACTCCCTCGCGCCGCGCGCTCCTCGGCTTCCCCGGGCGGAACCCCGTCCGCTGCTGCATCAGGCTGAAAGAAGGTCGACCTTCGTCATCCAGCGCCACAATCTCGCCGTCGAGAATCGCCCTTTTAGCCTTCACAAACTTTGGCAGCGCCGCCAACTCTGGAAACTGCTTGTTCAAGTCGTTCTGATTTCGCGATACGAGTCGAACATGCCCATCGTCAATAAACGCAGTGGCGCGATAGCCATCCCACTTGATTTCAAAAAGCCAGTCCGGATGGTCAAACGGCTTATCGATCGGAGTCGCTAGCATCGGATGGATGGCCGAAGGCATGGCCTTGCGCACCGCTTCGCTAAGATCTTGAACCGCAGAGGACACAGCGATCGCAGAGGATTCTTTGGCCGAATCTGCCGCCTTCGGCTTCGCCTTAGTTTTTGTTGCGATTGCGCTTCCGGCTCTCGGCTTTTTTTGTTCCTTAGTGTCACTTTTCTCCGCGCCCTCGGCGCGTCCTAGGGTTAAGGCTTTTTTTTTACCGGTAGCTTTCTTGCGGTCGGCGCGCGCGATCGCATCCGCCAGCCAAGCCGCCTTCACTTTCCCACGGCTTGCCGGACGGCTGCTCGTCCATTCTGCGGAATCCTCGTCGCCACCAATCTGCGCCATCGTGCGATTGGTCAGCACCGATTTGTCATACTTGTCTATATCGAATCCGGCTTCGGCGTAATCGTCTTTCTTCTTGATCAGGAGCCATTCATTGCCCTTGCTGCCCGCGCGCCGCGCCTTGATGTGTACCAGAGCGAAATCGCCATTGAGCCGCTTCCCTTTCAGCCGAAACTTGAGATCGCCCTTCGTGAGCATGGCCTCGGCTTCCGCATCAGTCCCGCGAACATATTTGCCATCAACCGGTACTGGAGAAAGCGGCTCCCACGTGCCAACGTCCCACACCATCACCGATCCTGCGCCATAGTTCCCTTCAGGAATCGTGCCCTCGAAATCAAAATACGACACGGGATGATCCTCAACCTGCATGGCAAGTCGTTTGTCTCCCGGATCGAGCGACGGGCCTTTCGGCACCGCCCACGATTTCAGCACCCCATCCATCTCCAACCGGAAGTCGTAGTGCAGCCGCGTAGCACGATGCCGCTGCACCACAAACCGGTGCTTCGACTGCTTCTCGACTTTCGCCGGCGGCTCCGGCGTCTCCTCAAACCGTCGCTTCCGCTTGTACTCGTCAAGTGACATGGCCCTTATTCTAAAACTTCCCGGCGCGCGGCTCGAATAGAATCCTGACCGTAGATTGTGTTTGGAGTTGACGGGTTTCGCTGTTCCGAATTCGCCGCTCTAAGACTGGAGGTGCACCACATGCCATCTCGCGAGTATCCAGCCTCTCCGTTCATTGGCGTGGGAGCCGTAATTATCGATGGCGATCGCGCCTTGTTGATTCGCCGCGGACAGCCTCCTCTTCTCGGCGAGTGGTCGCTTCCCGGAGGCGTGCTCGAATGCGGAGAATCCCTGCACGACGCCGCGGTTCGTGAAGCGCGCGAAGAAACTGGCCTCACCGTGGAGGTCCTCGAACTACTTGGCGTTTACGAGCGCGTGATTCACGATGCCGAAGGGCGTGTGCAATATCACTACGTCCTGCTCGACTACTTGTGCCGTCGTGTCTCCGGTGAATTGAAGGCTGCCAGCGACGCCGCGGAAGTCGGCTGGTTTCACCGCGACCAACTGCCCGCACTAAAGCTGGCTTACGATGCCAATGACGTTGTGCTCAAGGGGCTCAGCCGAATATAGACTCGCCGCAATCTATCCGTCACCTTCCGCTGTTTGCACGATGCTACATGCCCGATGCCACATGCAAAGAGAGGCCGGCCTTCGGCAGCAGCGACGTGACTTTACAAGACGTGAAGTCCGTGGGTAATGGTGCAGTTTAATCAAATCTGACGACCATATCTTTGGCATCATCCCGAAGCCCCGCGTTTTCACCTGCGGGGCGAGAGATCTTGCGTGTACCACCTATTAAGTTCGGCCAAACTACACCACTACCAGTCCAGGGCGTGACTTTACAAACTCTTAAGTTAGCGGCGATCAGTTCGATCTAGCACGTGGGATGTTCCATCTTCCGGCCCGGCGCGCCAAGAGGGAGCGCGCCGGGATCTTCTTGCGAGTCTTCCAGGAGAGTATGGTTGTCTCGCTTTTTCCAGAACGCACGAATTCGCCGGACTTGCGTCTAATTACTTGCTAGCATCTTCTGGTAGATGTCTCCTCGCGCCCAATCCGGCGATGCCAGCCCTGCCACGCACCTCTATGCTCGCAGCGGCGCCGCTGCTTATGACATAACAGCTGCACAATTCGCGCTCATCCTCGATGAAATCCTGTACAAGTATCTCCCCGATGCCTCCACCCACGCGAAGGCCGAGTTTTGCGCGCTGCTGCGCCTGGAGGAACTCGCTCTCGCACGCGCATGTGCCGCAGGCAACGAGCGCGCCTGGGAGGATTTCATTTCTCGTTATCGCCAAAAACTGCACTCTATGGCGCTTCACATAACCCGGGAAGCTTCACAGGCAGCCGAACTTGCCGATTCTCTTTTCGCCGAACTCTATGGCTTAACCTCACGCGACGGTGCCCGTTCCTCGAAGCTCGTGTTCTACACCGGCCGTGGTTCGCTCGAAGGATGGCTCCGCACGGTGTTGTCGCAGGAGTTCATTAACCGGTATCGCAAACAAAAACGCACCGTCAGTCTCGAAGAACAAACGGAAGATGGTGCGCAATTTGTGGCAAGCGAGCCGGAGGCAATTCCTCACTCCGATCCGCGCCTTGAAGAAGCCACCGATGAGGCTCTGGCCGAGCTTTCCGCCGAAGACCGTTTCACCCTGGCCTCCTATTATTTGGATGGCCGGACGCTGGCCGAGATTGCGCGCTCTCTGGGACTTCATGAATCCAGCGTCAGCCGGCGCCTGGATCGGCTCTCTTCCGGCATTCGGAAGCGCATTTTGGCGGGTTTGCGCGACCGCGGAATGAGCCATGCCCAGGCCGCGGAAGCCCTTGAAACCGACGTCCGCGACATCACGATGGATTTACGTTCACGATTAACGCAAGATTCGGGGGCAGCCACGTTCCCTGAGAGAAAGGTTTCCGTCCGGGATGGTCGAACCAAGCCCTGACAGGCAAACCATGCCATTACGGGCAAACGACAGTCAAAATATGACAGAAGTCCCCAAAATCGTGCATCGCCGCTTGCGGGATTCCGCGCTCAGGCAGGCGGGCCAGCCTCACCCGGATGCGGATCTGATTGCCGCTTTCGCCGAGCAGGCCCTTTCGCCGGATGAACGCGGAGCGGTCCTCGAACACCTGGCATTGTGCATAGACTGTCGCCACGTCGTCGCGCTGGCGCTTCCAGCGGATGAACTGGTCGCCACGTCGGCAGCAAGTTTCGAAACGGCTCCCGTAATAGACCGAGTAACAGACCAAGCAAATGTCTCGCGGTCAGGTTCCTCGCCGTCAGCTTCAAGGACTTCCGGCAATAGCTTTGCTTGGGCGAATCTACTTTGGACCAACATGCGCTGGGCCGCACTGGCAGCGGGCGTGGCCGTAGCAATTCTCGGAGTCCGGGTAGGATTGGAGCATCGCAGTCAAACCAACACTCCCGTCGCGACTGCCGTTCCCGCTCCGACTTTCGCAAAACCTATTGCTCCACAACAAGAGCAGCCTGCTCCTGAAGCAACAACGCAGTTCAGCGCGCGAACCACGCCTGAGGCAAAATCTCCTGAAGCAACATCTGAACCAACATCTAAGGTTCAGCCTTCTCACCCGAGCGTCAAGCAATCGCAGCGGCAGTCGCAACATAGTTCGCCAATTGCTCAGCCGCCGACCGCACCCATTCCGGGCACTCCTGATGCGGGCGTGCTTGCTTCCAACCGTCCTACAGAAAGTGATCAAACGGTGGAAATTTCCGGCATTCCTCGACTGGGATCCGAAGCCTCGCCTAACGACCTGCTGGCAATGAATGAGTCGCCATCGATCGAGCGAGCAAAGCCAGCACCGGACGAATCGAAGTTCGTAAACAGTCCCGTTCACTCAGCATCGGAAGCCATCCCACAAGTGTCGCCTTCAACTGCTTCTGCCTTGAAACAAGACACGGCTTGGTCCATTTCAGCGGGCGTCCTCCAGCGCTCGCTGGATGGCGGCCGCAACTGGCAGCCCGTTCTTGAAGGGACACATGCGTGGCTCTGTTATGCAGTCCGCGGCCGGGATGTATGGGTTGGCGGAAAGGGTGGCGCCCTTCAGCACTCAACCGACGGTGGCACAACTTGGACCCCTGTCGCGATTGTTAATGACGGACACTCACTTGCCGCAGATGTAGCTCGAATCGACGTGCGAGGATCTGGCGAAGTCGTTCTCTCAACAGCGAGTCACGAAACCTGGGTCACGCGCGACAGCGGCAAGACGTGGGACAAACAATAACCGCTTGCTTCCGTCATAAGTCATGGCTAACACCGGCGGGAGACTCGGAAACAAGACTCGAAAACAAAGAGGACTTAAGATAAAAAAGACGTCCCAGGCGACAGATACGCCGAGGACGCCCGTGGCAACCCTCCCCCAAGGTCTGCCGACTACGATCCTGATCCTATGTCGTGTCGGCAAACCGCGTAAATGTCACTTACGTAATATGAGGTTCCGCTCGTGATGCAGTAGCGGCAATACGACGCGCCCCCGCAGAACAAGCCATACTCTTAATCCGGTGGTGTCCTGATTTGCCAGTTCTCACCACGGAATCACTGAGTCACGGAGGAAAAACGTTAAATCTGTAAAACCCAACAGGTTAAGGCTTTGCCAAGCAGTTGGGTTTTCTCTGTGTCTCCCTGTCTCCGTGGTGGAATTTGAAGTTAGGACACTACCACTTATCCCGCCTCGCCCCCTGGCGCCATTACAGGCCGGGGCCCTCCGGATACGCAGGCAGATCCGGCGGTCTTGCCGGCAAGGTCTTAGGATGGGCTTGGATCTGCTGCATCACCATCTCGATGGCCTTCTCCAGTTGCGGATCCTGCCCTTTCACTACCAGGTCGGGCGAATCGTCCACCACCACATCGGGCTCGACCCCGCGATTTTCAATCAGCCATTTGCTGTCGAGTCCGTAGAGCGAAAACTCCGGCCGTGAAACGTAGCCTCCATCCATCAACGGCACCATGCCGCGTATGCCACGCACTCCGCCCCATGTCCGTTCGCCGATAAGTGGTCCCAGCTTATAGTGTTTGAAAAAGTAACTGAAAAAATCGCCGTCCGAAGCCGCATAGTGATTCGTAATGCACGCCATGTATCCATCAAAAACGACGTCAGGAACGGTGCCTGATTCCCAGTTGCGGGCCGAGCCCATTCCCGCCAGAATGCGCCGCAGCCGCTCGAAGATCAACTGGTCGACGAAGCCGCCGCCGTTGTACCGAACGTCGAAAATAATCCCTTCCTTGCGAATCTGCGGGAAGAACTGCTTCACGAATTCGTTAAGGCCCGCATCTTCCATGTCTTGCAGGTACACATACCCAATGCGCCCGCCGCTGGCAGCATCAACTTTCTTGCGGTTGGTCTCGATCATGTCCAACTCATGCAACGAATACTCATCGGCAATCGGCTTCACCACCACCTTGCGCGCTCCATCCGCACTCGGCTTGGAGTTGACGGTGAGAGTCACTACCTCATTCGCGGCATTAACCAGCAACTCATCGGGTGTATCCGGCGCATGCAGCGCGCGGCCATTGATGGCGATCAGATAGTCGCCCTGTTTCACATTGACTCCCGGCTCGCTCAAAGGCGAACGGCTGTGTGCATCCCAGTTTTCGCCCGCATAGATCTTCTTGAACCGGTACATACCACTCGCCGAATCCACTTCGTAATCCGCACCCAGCAGACCGACATTGACCGTATGCAGCGTCGGATACTCCCCGCCGCCAACATACGTATGCGAATTCGACAGCTCTCCCACCACTTGCGCCAAAATGTAAGTCAGTGAATACCGATCGCCGACATAGGGGAGTAACTGCGCATACTGATCGTGAACCTTTTGCCAATCTATGCCGTTCATCGATGCTTCAAAAAAGAAATCTCGCTCCTGGCGCCAAACCTCGTTGTAAATCTCCTTCCATTCCTGCTGAGGGTCGACCTCGACGCGCAAACCGGCGAGGTTCAGGATTCCTTCACTGGCCTTGTGCGGTGCATCGGGCGGCTTCGCATCAATAATGCCGTACCGCGACGGCCCTTCACCCGTCGTAGCGTACAGAAGTTTGGACCGGTCGTTCGACAGCGCAAATCGGTCCGCACCTTCAATCAGAACCTTGTCCTTTCGATCCTTAAGATCGTAAGCATGGATTGCCGGCTCTTCACCGGGCAACGGTCCTGACAATCCGCGGATCGGCGATGACGAATAGTAGATAGCGTCTTTCGAGACATCAAACACTTGGATTACTGCCGGTGGCGCGGCCAGTGCCACTACACGATTTTGGATTCCATCCAGGTCGATCTTAAAGACCTTTGGCGGTTGCTTCGTTTCTGGTTCAGCCGTCTTCTCCGCACTCTTTTCTTGCTCCTTGGGCGCGGGCTTCTTGCCCGCCTTGCCTTCGTTCTTCCCCGGCGCGGCCGTTGTATCGGCTGGTTCTTCGGTCTTGACCTTTGTTTCATCGGTCAATGCCGGGAACGGCGACGGTTCATCTGCCGTCAACGTGAGGACATATACGCGCGTTGTCTTTGGATTTGCGAACTCGAGGTCGACGTTACCCAATACCTCGTTGTAATCACGATCAGATAAGAAGTACAAGTATCTCTTATCTGGATCGAACACGGCAGCATAGCTGTTGTTCAGCACCGATGTTACAGCCGTACTTTTCTTGGCAGCCAGTGCATACAAGTAAATAACAGAAAACCCCGACTGCTCCGCCTTGTCGTATGCCAGCCATTGGCTATCGGGAGACCAATTGTAATTGTGGATTTCTCCATACTTAGCCCGGTCGACTTCCACCGGTTTTTTGTCCTTAATGTCCACATACCACAGTTTCAAGTCCTTATCTGACCACGCGATCTTCGTGCTGTCAGGAGACCACGTAGGCTGGTACATGAAACCTTTGTGGCCGCTGGTGATCTGCTGTTCGGGTCCCAGGCCATCCTGCGGGGTAATGTAAATCTCGTCTTCTCCTGTCCGGTCCGATACATAGGCGATCCATTGCCCATTCGGCGACCATGCAACTTTCTGCTCGCGCACGCCCGGAGAGTTAGTCAGGTTGCGGACACTGCCATCTTTCGCAGGTACCGTGAACACCTCGCCCCGAGCGCCAAACACAGCCCGTTTTCCATCGGGAGCAATGTCGAAGTCCGTGATGCTGCGGCTCGCGTCCGTCCAGTGTTTCATTGCCTGGTCGCGCTCCCCATTCACATAGATCGTCAGCTTTTTCGGTTGGTGTGTCTCAAGATCAAAGGCATAGAGATAGCCTGCGTTTTCAAAGATGATCGAATCCGGCCCCAAGCTCGGCCACATCACATCAAACTGGTCGAACTTTGTGAGTTGCTGCACCTGTTTGCTGCCAAGGTCGAAGCTATAAAGATTCAGCCGGTGCTCAGGTCCCCGGTCAGAGGTAAAAAAGACCGTGTTGCCATGCCACATTGGAAAAGTATCCGTATATTCCGTGTGCGGAATCGTCTGCTCCACTGCATTGTTCTTGATGTCATAAATCGTAATGTCTTGCGCCATGCCGCCCGTATATCTCTTCCACTGCCGGAAGTTTCGGAAGATCCGGTTATAGGCGATTTTCGTTCCATCCCCCGAATAGGAAAGGAGGCCGCCTTCTTTCATCGGCATAGGACGCGATAATCCACCACTTACACTGACTAGGTAAGGACGTTTCGTCCACACATTCGACGCGTCCCGGCGGGACAGGAAAACAATATCCTTGCTGTCCGGCGTCCAGCCAATCACCTGATTCAAAATTCCCATCCGGTCGCTCAACTGCTCTGACTCGCCCTGATAGTAGGTAAGCTGTTTCGGTTGGCCGCCCTCCGATGGCATGACATAAACATTGAAATTGCCGTCATATTGGCCGGTAAACGCAATCCACTTCCCATCTGGCGAGAATTTCGGGAATAACTCGCGTCCCGGATTCGTGGTGATCCGCCGCGCTGCACCTCCCGCACTCGACGCGAGCCAAATGTCGCCCCCGTACACGAATGCAACCTTGTCTGCGTGTATGTCGGGGAAGAGTAATAGCCTTCCTTCTTGCGTCTCCTGCGCTGCAAGCAGGCTGGCCACGGCGACCACTATCAGCACCACAACATTCTTTAGGGAAATCATGACAGCTCCTGAGGTAGGAATTTTCTGGAGAATTGCTTTCACGATGAGGGCCTTGCGTAACGTGGGATTGTATCAGTTGCACGCTCACCGCGGCATCAGGAATCTGCAGTCCGTGCCCGATCTTTAGTGTCCGGGGCCCGCTGCGGCCGCACGAACGGCCGCCTGGCACGAACTCGCCTTAGTCAACACTTTGTCAAAGGCTGTTTCTGTCCGCAGTTTCGCGAGGAGAGGATCGGAAAGCAATCCCGAATACGCGCAGTAGTTTTGATCAACCGCGCTTTCAAGCATGTGCAAAGCCGCTTGCTTCTTGCCACAAAAGGCAAGGATCGCTCCCTGGTAATACCAAAGCTCAGGATCGGGGTCGCTCGGCCAATTGGTTTCATCTTCGTGGGCAATTCGGTCGAGATCTGCAGGCCTGGGTTGCAGACACGCTTCCAGCAGGTCGCGGTGGTACCGCGGCGTAGTTGGCATGTGTTTCACGGCCTCTCGGGCCTCCGCGACCTTGCCTTCGCGAAGTAGAATCGAGGGCATGGCATAGGCTGCCCACTCAGACCCCGCGTCCAAGCGGACGAACTCCGCGGCTCGCTCAGGCTTACCAAGCTCGGCAAATGTCCACGCACAAGACCGGAAAGCGTAGTTGCCGGGGTCAAGCGCCACAGCCGTGTCGCATTCGCCGGCCGCTTGCTCGAGCATGCCCGCATAACGATACACATAACTCATCGCAAAATGGGCCTGTGCGCTGTCGGGACGCCGCTTCACAAGCGCCTGAGCCTCTCCATATGCCTTCCCGAGTTCTCCACGTTCCACATGGTTCGCAATCAGCTGGCTGGCGGCTACAACCCGGTTGGGATCGAGCGTGACTGCCCGTTCACATGCTTGATTCGATCGCTGGAACATGGTTTCGCCGCCGTCGGAGTAATCCGCGTCAAAATAGCACCGCAATCCAAGTTGCTCCCATGCCGGCGCATAATTCGGGTCCATTTCAACCACGTGCTCAAGTACAGCGATTGCGTCTTTATTCGGCGCAGGATCGTGCGGCAAGGCCAGGCTATGCAGGTAAAGGTCATACGCCGCGGGATTCTTCGGCCGCGTACCGGTATCAAGAAAGCCGCCTTCCGCGCCCAGCGCTGGCAGCAGTCCCTGTCTCATCTGCGCGCCAATCTGTGCCTGCATGGCAATAAGGTCGTCGGCGGGTGCGGTCACAGTCGATTGCCATAACACGCGGTCGCCGTTCACCTGAATTGCCTCCAGCGTAATCCGCAACTGGTCTCCTTGCTTCAGAAAATGTCCACTAATCACGCTGGCCGCGTGGACCTCATGCCCCACCTTCTGCGGATCAATATCGTTACTTACATATTTTCGTGTTATTGCGGAAGGACGCACGTCCAGCTTGCGCGTGTAAGTGAGCGTGTTAGCGATTTCATCCGCTAACGCGAAGCGCAGAAAATCGACGCTGATGTCGCCGTTTACGTTTTGCAGCGGCAAAACAGCGATCGTATTCTGCGGCGCCACGGATTCCAACGCGCTGCGGTGCCTATACCACCATGCGCCCACCGCGATCAGCACCGTCAGAAGTAACAGGCTCACTCCCGCCAGTACATACACCGACAATCCCCTGGTCGCTCGAAATGTGTTCGTGGCGATGCGGTACGGCAAAACCGGCCGCAGCAGCCCACTCCGCGTCCCCCCTGACTCGGACTGTTTTCGCAGCGACTGCAAATCTCCCTTCATGGCCAGCGCGTTCGGATAGCGATGCCCGCGCTCCTTCTCCATCGCCCGGCCAATAATGCCTTCCAGATCGCGCGGCAGGCTGGGATTCAGCTGCGATGGCGCTATCGGCTTCTGGTTCAGCACCGCGTCGAGCGTGGTAATCACATTGCCTGTGGCAAACGGTTTCTTTCCTGTCGACATTTCATAAAGAACCACGCCGAGCGAAAATAAATCGCTTCGCGCATCCAGTTCTTCGCTGCGCGCCTGTTCGGGCGACATATAGACGGCAGTCCCCGGAATTATGCCCATCGCCGTCAGTGAATCTTCCATCGCGGCATCGCTGGAACTCGGATCACGCACCATCTTGGCCAAGCCGAAGTCGAGGATCTTCGTCTGCCCGTTCTGCGCCACAAAAATATTCGCCGGCTTGATATCCCGATGGATGATTCCCTTCGCATGCGACGCCGCCAGCGCATCGGCCACCTGTATCCCGATATCGAGAATCTCGTCGACTTCCAGCCTCCGGCTCCGCATCAATTCCTTCAGGCTCCGCCCTTCGAGCTTCTCCATCACGATGAACGGATGCCCGTTGTTGTCCTCGATGTCGTGAATTACGCAGATGCCAGGATGGTTCAACTGCGAGGCCGCCCTCGCCTCGCGCACAAAGCGGTCCAGGGACTTGCTGTCCTTGGCCATGTCTTCGGGAATGAATTTCAGGGCAACATGCCGCGACAGGCGCGTGTCTTCGGCCTCGTATACCACTCCCATGCCGCCGCCGCCCAGCTTGTCGAGAATGCGATAGTGGGAGATCGTCCGGCCGAGCATTCCACTGGCGTTGGTTGCCATCGGCGCTAATGTTAGGCTGCCATCACTAACCGGGTCAACCCGGCATCGTCCCGCAGCGTCTTGAATATTGCTCGGAGTATCCTATTGGCCTGTCGTCCGGAAGAATGTCCGGAAGAATGTGCGGGAGCATGTTAGTCGGGAAATGCTCGCCCGAAGAATGTTTGCCGGGAGGATGCCATGAAGATTGTGCCGGTAATCAAATCGAGCAATTTGCAACGATCGTTACATTTTTATACTGCAATCCTCGACTTCGAGCGCAAATGGCCGGAAGAAGGACAAGGACAAAGACACGAAGATCGCGAGATGGCTAACGGTGTCATCGACCTGGTTCGTGATGGCGCTGAACTGCAGCTCTCGCGTCATGCCGGGGATGGCGTCTTCGGCTCCGTCAACCGTGTGTTTGTAGACGACGTTGATGAGCGCTACAGGACCTTTCGCGCGCGCGGCCTGGATACGACAAAGCGGCCGGAATCTCCCATTCACACCGTGCCAGTTGATCAGACATGGGGACTGCGTGAGTTTGCGGTGACCGATCCCGACGGAAACGGTCTCTGTTTCTGCGCGCCCAAGAAATAACTGTCAGAACAGGCATCCTCGCAGGTTAGCGCCTTTTGTCCGACCACGCCGCCATACTTACAACTATAGACGACTAACCTCATGGCGAGCGGCTTCGAGCTGCTCAGGGGTATCGAATGGCCACCACACTGGCGGAAACAGTTCTTGTACGGTTGTGCCGCGCAATCTGTGCCAAATGCGCTTGAATGGTGCCGACAGGCTCTGAAACTTCTTCGGGCCGTGGTACTCGAATTCGGTCCTTAAGAACAAAAAACAATGCTCGACCACCTGGTGCCCTTCGCCGCCCAACGCGTGCTTTCCATCCATGCGGTGCTCACGAACGTCAGAGTAGGCGGACCAAAGCATCGAGTAGATAGCAAAAAGCACAGGGTCGTCTGAACGAGGATAGCGGTCGCTGTACTCGAAATTGGTAATCCGGCAGGACAAGAAATCCTCAATCAGCTTCGCTGCTTCCATGCGCTTTGGTTTATCGACCATTGGCGGCCATTCCGGAGGATCCCCAAACCATCACAACTGTCAGACCAGGCGCTCACGCAAGTTTGCGTGCGCTCCCGCTCTCACCTCTGCAATCTGACCTCTAACCTCTGACCTCTCAGTGGATCGTCTTCGTCTTTCGTGACATGTAGTCCATCAGCAGATATTGCCCCAGCGTATACGGAGTCGTGAAATACGCCTTGCCCCGGCACATCTGCGTCACCTTTTGTACGAACTGCACCAGCCCGTAATCTGACGCCAGCATGAACGTATTGATCAGCACGCCCGCCCGTTTGCACTTCGAAACCTCTTCGAGCGTCTCGCTCACCACCAACGGGTCGAGGCCAAATGCATTCTTGTAAATTCGCCCATCTTCCATCGTCAGCGCAGAAGGCTTGCCGTCCGTAATCATCACGATCTGCTTCATGTCTTTGCGCTGCCGTTGCAACAAACGCTGCGCCATGCGCAGGCCTTCGCGCGTATTCGTGTAATACGGGCCAACCTTAACGCGCGCCAATTGCGACAGCGGCACTTCTTCTGCCGAGTCGTGAAACAGCACCAGCGAAAGCGAGTCGCCCGGATATTGCGTGCGAATCAAATGCGACAACGCCATTGCAACTTTTTTCGCCGGGGTGAAGCGGTCCTCGCCATAAAGAATCATTGAATGCGAGCAATCCAGCATGAGCACCGTGGCGCAACTTGACTGGTACTCGCATTGATGAACTTGCAGGTCGCGATACTCGAGATTCAGCGGCAGCCCAAGCCCCTCGCGCTGAATCGCCGACGAAAGCGTCGCCGTAATATCCAGATTGAGCACGTCGCCGAATTCATATTGCCGCGATGCCCCGCTCGCTTCAATACCGGTCGCCATGTCGCGCGTGTCGTGCCGTCCGAAGCTCGACTTGCCCAGCGATCCAAGCAGGTCGCGCAACGCTTTGAAGCCGAGAAAGTCCAGGCTCTTGTCTGTGATTTCGAATTTCGCCTGCTGTGCGTCTCCCACCTGCCCGCTCAGGCTCGACTGCCGCGCCGGGTCATGTGGCTGGGCTTCCCAAGGACGATCAATAGATATGTAATCCTCCTGCTGCATCCGCTCAATCAGTTTTTCGATCAGCTCTTCGAGTTCGCCATTCATCTGCATTTGCTGCAGCCGGTCGCGCATCTCCTCCTCGAACATCTCTCCGTCGAGTAGCGCCTGCTCAATCGCCTGGCGCAATGCGTCGAGCGATTGCTCGCCTTCCGGCATCTCATACCAGAAGTTGTCGTTGAATCCGCTCTGCAGAAAGTAATCAGAAAGCGTGCTCAGCAGGTCTTCCAGGCTCATTTCGCTGGCCGGGTCAGGAACGTATTTGCTGTAGCGAATGCGTTTCATGATGTGGTCTCTGGTCGTCTGCCGTTAGTCGCTCGTCATCAGTCGTCAGTCGTTCAATGTAATTTCCTAACGACCATCGACCAACGACTATCGACTAGTTAAAACTCCTTTTCCTCCCAAACCCCGGCTCTTCTCTTTCGAACATCGGCTTCTCCGCGACCTTCGGCGGCTTTTCCCCAGCCGAGAACACTCGTTCCTCGTTGCGGCCGATTTTCTTGTGCGCGTGCAGCCCCTCCAGCACAAACTCCGCCGCTGACACCTGTATTTCGGGCGTGTCTTTCGGCCCAACATTCAACTTCGTTATCTTCTCCATCAGTCCCTGAATCTGATTCAGCCCCGCCAGCACTTCTTTCGCGGCGGCGTTGTCGCCAAGCTGAATCTCGCCGCCCAGGTCAAACCACTGCACAATTTGCTGCATGTTCACGCCATGAAGGTATTTGTCATACGTCTTCGCAATCGCTGTGCGAATCAGTTCGCGGCTCACGGAGTCCGCGCCTTTCATCTCTCCTTCATATTCGAGTTCCAGCTTGCCTGTGATGGCTGGCAGCGCGGCATAAATGTCGCTGATACGCGGCACCACCAAATTCTCCCCATGAGTCAGTGCGCGCCGTTCGGCATTCGACACCACATTCTCCATCGCCGAAATCGGCAGCCGCTGGCTTACTCCGGAGCGCTTGTCGATTTTCTTGTCTTCCCGCGCCACAAACGCGATCCGCTCAATAACTTCCTCTATGTAGTTGGGAAGGTGGAGGCGCGATCGGCTCTTCGCATCGCTGTTCGCATCGCTGTCCCCTTCCCGCCCATAGCGATCTATCCACGCTTCCTGCGCGGTGATGGTGATGCCTTCCTCCACCGTCGCCGGATAATGCGTGCGAATCTCCGAGCCAATGCGGTCTTTGAGCGGCGTGATGATCTTGCCGCGCGCGGTATAGTCCTCGGGGTTCGCGCTGAATACGATGGCCAGATCAAGCGGCAGCCGAATCGGATATCCCTTAATCTGCACGTCGCCTTCCTGCATGATGTTGAACAAGCCGACCTGAATCTTCCCGGCGAGGTCTGGCAATTCATTAATCGCGAAAATGCCGCGGTTTGCTCGCGGCAGCAGCCCATAGTGCACCGTGAATTCACTGGAGAGTTCGTGGCCTCCTCGCGCGGCTTTGATCGGGTCGATATCGCCGATCAAATCGGCAATCGTGACATCGGGCGTGGCCAGCTTCTCCACATATCGATCCTCCGCGCCAAGCCATGCAATTTCCGTCGCATCGCCTTGCTCGGCCAGCAGATCGCGGCAGCGGCGGCAAATCGGCGCATATGGATTGTCATGGATTTCGCATCCGGCAATGTATGGCATCTCGGCATCAAGCAGCGTGGTAAGCGCTCGCAGAATGCGGCTCTTCGCCTGCCCGCGCAGCCCGAGCAATATAAAATTATGGCGCGACAAAATCGCATTGATGATTTGCGGCACGACCGTGTCGTCGTAGCCCACGATTCCCGGAAAAATCGGCTCGTCCGGATGCTCGCGCAAACGCATCATCAAGTTCTCGCGCAGTTCATCTTTCACCTTGCGCGCGCCGAGGCGAGCCTCCGAGAAATAACTGGCGCGCAATTCGCCCAATGTGCGGGCACTGCTCATGGTAGGAACTCCCTGGACCTTTGATTCACCGGCATGGCTGCCGGTGTCCTGCCTTACGCGGATTATACGCCACCGCTCGCGGAGACCCTTTTCAGCCGTCAGCCCTCGCCCGTCAGACTCACGGGGATTTTTGGTAATGGTGCAGTTTGATCAAATGTGACGGCCACATTTATGGCGTCATCCCGAAGACCCGCGTTTTCACCAGCGGGGCGAGGGATCTTGCGTGTACCACCTATTAAATTCGGCTAACCTGCACCACTTACCGGATTTTTCTGATAGCTGATGGCTGATAGCTGACAGCTCTCTTCAATTCCAACGCGCTCGCGAAGCCCGGCGTACTCCGGGAAGAATTGCCTGCAAATATCCGACGAAGGACTCCAGCCGTTTCTCTTCCGACAGAGTCGAAAGCAGGTTCTGCTTGAAATCCAAATCCAGTGGAAGTGAACCGGCAAGTTGAAACGAGAGAGTTTCGTCCCCTTGAGCCCTCATTGCCGCCAAATCGGGCGCGGCGTTCTCAACCCCGGCCAGCCTGATGATTTCTGCATGCAGCTTCACGGCTTCCGCAACCAGTTCTTCTGCCGGCGTTCCAGGCTCGTCGTTGATGACCATGATCTCGGCCTGCAGAAATGATCGCTGCTGATTTACTTCGACAACCTCAAAGCGATCCACTCCGCGAGTAAGAATATCCATCCGGCCGTCGTCATACTTCTTGGTAACCGTAACGATTTCGGCCGTGCAACCAATCCCGGCAACGCCTTCTTCAGTCGCGCGCACAATACCAAACAGCTTTTTCTGTTCCAGGCATTCTCCGATCATCTCTTTATAGCGAGGTTCGAAAATATGCAGCGGAAGGGGCGCGCCGGGAAACAACACGAGACCCAAAGGAAATATAGGCAGCAAGGTCAACCGTCACCGTTCACGTTCGATTCTAGCAGCACCATCCTGGTGAATCCGCCGCCGTTTGACTTCACCCGATGGCACGGGATACAAGTGACGGCATGACATCAGGCATCACATCGAGTGACCGGGAAAGCCACGGCAAGGTTGTGGTCATTACGGGCGCCTCCATGGGGATTGGCGAGGCGATTGCCAAAGTGTTTGCCGATCATGGCGCCCAGGTCGTTTTGTTTTCGCGCGATGCCGATCGCGCAGAGGCGGCGCGGCAGCGCATTGGCCACACCGGCCGCACTTTGGCGGGGGCCTGCGATGTACGCAGCCGGGAAGAAATCGACCGCGCCCTCGCGCTCACCCTCAATCATTTTGGACGCGTCGACGTTTGGGTGAACAATGCCGGAGTCGGCATTCGCGACTCTGTCGCCGAAATGGAAATGACCGCCTGTCGCGATCTATTCGAAACGAATTTCTTTGGCGCCGTCGCATGCCTGCAAGCGGTCGTTCCCGCCATGCGCAAGACCGGAGGCGGAACCATCATCAATATCTCCAGCGTTGCCGGACATCTTCCTGTCCCATTTCTCGTTCCGTATTCGGCAACCAAGTTCGCCTTGAATGCCATCGGCAAAGGCGCGCGGCTGGAGTTGAAGCCTGACAACATCAACGTTCTTACAGTCTGTCCCGGCTACGTCAACACCGACTTCGGCTCGCACGTTGTGGTCGATAAGCGAGGCCACATTCGTCCGCAATCAATAAAAGGGATTTCCGCCGAGCGCGTAGCGCGCGCAACTTTCTCCGGCTACCGCAAAATGAAACGCGAGGTGATCGTTCCCTGGACCATGATCCCCGTGGTTAAGCTCTACCAGTTGTTTCCAGGCGTCGTCGAGTGGGGGATGTCGAAGGCTATGAAATAAACAGTGGTGCGAATCTGGTTTCCTGAGGGCGCAACTCCCGTGTTACTTGGCTGAGTTACCCCAAACCTAACTACTGGACGCGTGGCGACGAATGGACTAGACTTGGCAGCTTACTGGAGGATTGCTATGAAACGTCTCCTCGTAATAACGGTTTTCTGTCTATTCGCCGCCTGTTGTTTCGCTCAGGAAAGCGACCAAACTCCGGCGTCGAGAGCGGACATCATGACGTATTTCGAAACGATCCATTCCCATGACATGATGGACAAAATGGTGGATGCGATGCTGAAGCCCATGCACGAACTGATTCATGACCAATATCTGAAGAACCAATCCAAGCTGCCTAACGATTTTGAAGAGCGCATGACCAGGCGCATGGATGATATGTACAAGAAAATGCCCTGGGACCAAATGATGGATGCCATGATTCCGGCCTATCAAAAGCATTTCACCAAGGGCGACATTAACGCTCTGCTCGCATTTTATTCTTCGCCCACGGGACAAAAGCTCCTGCGCGATATGCCTGCGATTACCAGTGAGTCGCTGGAGTCTATGATGCCGATCTTACGAAACTACATTGAAGAGATGCACTCGAAACTTGAACAGGAAACCAGCGACATGGTCTCGGGTTCTGAAAAAGCTGGCCCGCCAGCAAAGAACTAAGAAGTTCCCTGAAGCCAACACGATCCACAAATCCTAACCGCGCAATACCTGTAGGAAATGTTTTGTGTACCGCCAGCCGCAAACGCAAATTTTCTGGCCACACTTTGCACTTTCCAGGCATCGAATTAAGCAGGCAGAACCGCAGTCTCCCACCCCGTTATAGGGGCCGACGCACGGCGGCTCGGGGGTGGGGGCTGCTGTTAATTTTCTCGTCCTTTTTCGCTTAGAATGTCTACATGAGGCTTCCCCACCTTCCCTTTTGGCTGTCTCGCGTTCGCTCTGCCCGCCGCCTCGGCACGCTAACCTCGCTTTCTCTATTGATCGCGATTGCCGCGCTCTTTTTGCCGCCTCTTGCAGCACATGCCCAGGAAGGCCCCCTCGATAAATCACAACCAAAGGGCGTTACCGTCGACGAGATCATCAAGCACTTCGCGGCCAAAGAAAAGGAATTCAAGGAGGCGCGCGATCAGTACACCTACCGGCAGGATGTTAGGGTCGAGACGCTGGATGGAAGCACGCCCGATGGTGAATACCGCCAGGTATTCGACGTCACTTTCGACGACCATGCCCGCAAAACCAAGAACGTCGTCTTCGCGCCGCAGCCGACTCTTCAGCGCATCCAGATGACCGAAGAAGACATCGACGACATTGAGAATCGTCTGCCTTTCGTGCTCACGTCCGATGACGTTGGCGAATACGACATTCTCTACGTCGGCCAGCAAAAACAAGATGAGCTGAACACCTACGTGTTCGATGTCGCGCCCAAGCAGATCACGGGGAAGAAGCGCTATTTTCAGGGACGAATCTGGGTCGATGACCACGATTTTCAGATCGTAGAGACGTTCGGAAAAACTGTCCCCGACATCCGTAAGAAAAAAGGTCAGGAAAACTTGTTCCCCAAGTTCACGACCTGGCGTGAGCAGATTGACGGGCAGTATTGGTTTCCAACCTACACGCGCGCCGAAGATACATTGAAGTTCAGCGCTGGTGACATCAAGATCCGCGAAATCGTCAAGTACACCAACTACAAGCGCTTTGGCTCGAAGTCGAAAATTTTGTACGAAGGGCAGGAAGTAAAGAAGGATCCCAACGCGCAACCGCCTGCTCCAAAGCCGGCAGAACCGCCCAAACCGCAATAGGCACAGGCTGCCGAATCCATTCACATTCAAATGATAGTGGGGTGCGCGCCGCCACTGGCCGCCTCAACCGCCTGAACCAGCTTGACTGACGCCTCGCATTTACTGACGTAGGCAACGGCTCCGGATCGCTGAGCTTCCTCAATGAACTCCCGGTCCGCATGTGTGGAGAGAACAATCACAGCCGTTTCTGGAGCCACGCGCCGAATCTCTCGCGCTGCCTGCAAGCCGTCTTTCTTCGGCATGGTGATGTTCAGAATCGCTACCTCTGGCCTCATTGCCTTCGCCTGGCTTACAGCCTCCTCGCCATCCAGGGCCTCTCCAACTACCCGAAATCCAGGATGCGCTTGTAAGAGCTTCTTGACGGCACATCGGATGATAGGTTGGTCATCGGCAATCAGAATGTGGACAGTGCCCTTCTCCATTCGGCGACACTAAATGAACTTTGCGTGGCTTAGTATCGACATTGTGCTGTAACTATTTGAAAAATCGCTGTATAAGCGAGGCCTGCCCCATATACATTGAATTGCGGAGCCAATCGCTGAACTCTAGCCTTTTCCGCGTGTTCCAAACTCTGAAGTGCCCGCCCCGTTTGCTACCACGTGACGTGATGGCAAAGTTGGTTTCCGGTGTCGGCATTATGGGTATACAGGAGAGGGTGCACCAGTTCGGCGGCCAGGCCTGATACATCAAATCGGAGATTGCATCTTCGGCTACGGGAACAACCGTCAGCGTCACCATCCCGCTGTAATAGCACTTCGCCTCTGCACAGCCCCGTCCTCAGTAAAACAAATACTTTCTCCACCGGTCATCGCTGTGCCCCATCAGCCGCATGATGTGCCGCGACGTATGCAGATTGAACGATCGCGGCTCGCGCATTGGCTTCATTCCGGCTTCATGCGGAAGCTGGTTGCCTTTGCTTCGATTACACGGATGGCAACACGCCACCAGGTTCTCCCACGTCGAAAGTCCTCCTCTCGAACGGGGAATGACATGGTCGAGCGTAAGTTCGCCGGAAGGCAGCGTGGTGCTGCAATACTGGCAAGTGTTGCGATCGCGCAACAGAATATTTTTTCGCGACAACGCCCGCGACTGGTGCGGTATCCGCCGATACTCAAGCAAGCGGATCACCGAAGGCACGCGCATCGCAACGCGGGCCGCGTGCAGGAAGTGTCCGTTCTCTTCCTCCGTCATGGCGATTCCCTTCAGCACCAGCACGATAGCGCGCCGCGCCGCGCACACGTTAATTGGCTCATAGGAAGCATTCAACACGAGGACAGGCTGGTGCAGCGCGTGCCCGTCGTTCTCCTGATGAACGCCGGCCACAAGTATTCCCGGCGGCATCGATGGCCGCCAGCCCCCGGCAAAATTGTGCGCGCGCAATGACATAACCTTAACTCTCAATCACCATGCTCTGTCCTTCTACTTCACCAGCGCCACGCGGGTGATGAATCGCATGCTCCTGGTCTCCCTGACCGGACCCTTCCTCGAGTCCATACGCGCTTGCATTGCGTAAAGTACGCGCCACGGTTGCGACCCAAACCCGAGTCGCGCCGGCACGCCGAAGAACCCGCGCACATTCCCATGCGGTGGCTCCTGTCGTATAGACATCATCGACGAGCAACACGTTACGATTCGCCACCAACGCAGCATCCCTAACAGCAAATGCGCCACGCAGGTTCAGCCGGCGCTGATGACGAGTGAGCCCCACCTGGCTCCCCGTATCGCGCACCCGAACCAGGGTTCCCGCGCACATTGCAAATCTTTCTCTTCCCACGCCCGCACCATGCACGTGCTTGAGGGCAGCGCGAATAATCATTTCTGCCTGGTTGAACCCACGCTGCGATTGCTTGTGGGCGTGCAACGGCACGGGCACAATGGCAATCGTCTCGGGCGGCAGAAGCGGCTCCAAAGCAATTATGGGCTCGGCCAGCATACGTCCCAAAACCTTCGCCGCTGGGCGCACCTGTTCAAACTTCAGCAAATGCACAAGATCGCGTAATGCGCTTTGGTAACTGCCATAGGCAACCGCTTGTTCAAACGGAGGCGGTGCCAGCTCGCACGCACGACATTGAGCTCCGGCAGCATCGCTCACCGGACCCGTCGAGAACCTGTTTAGAACCGCATACGCTAGCGATTCTCCGCAGATCGCACACAACGGAGCAGGCAGCGGCCGAAGACTATCCAGGCAATCGCTACAGACTGGCAGGCGTGAAATATTAAGTAACGGAGAACCACAGATGCGGCAATCGGCGGGAAACAACGTGCAGAACAAACTCGCACTTACATGCTGGGCCCAGCGCGCGACGGGCGCCATCGCTCTGGGCTCGGTACTGCGTATTCGAAACCCGGTACTGCTGAAGACCGCCTCCACACCTGGCGTTCTTTGATACCGCCAGGCGACGCTAACTTCTGGCAGGGACACACTAAGTATAGCCGGGGTCCGCTTGCCCACGCAATGTCGTCCTGCGGTTCGTGCAGTTTGCTTCCCGAGCCAACGACTGATTGATCGACGTCATCCCGAAGCCCCGCGTTTTCACCAGCGGGGGGAGGGATCTTGCGCGCATCAAGTGGCACCTTGTCTGAAATTGCACCGCCACCCTGCGGTTCATGCTGCCAATCGACACCCACCGGGCCTATACTTGACCGTCATTCTTATTGCCCACAAAGACGCTATGCCCTTGTAAAGCAAGCGCCGGGCGTGGTAACGTGCGCCGTCGCTCTGCTAATGTAAACAAACCGTTAAATTTGACATCGACTACGACCACGAGGACCTCATGAGCACTGTTACTACAGAAGCCCCCCGCAAGCATCGCCCCTATGTTCCCGAAACAATGGAGATGAAAGAGTTTACCTTTCGGGCGGTGCTGATTGGCCTGATCCTGACGGGCATTCTGGGCTCCGCCAACGCCTATCTTGGCTTGCGCGCCGGCATGACGATTGCCGCCACCTATCCCGCCGCCGTCATCGGCATGGCCTTGCTACGCCTCATGAAGGGCTCCCTGCTCGAAGAAAACATCGCCCGCACCGTCGGCTCCATCGGCGAGTCGGTCGCCGCCGGCGCAATCTTTACCATCCCGGCATTCGTAATGGCCGATTTGTGGCCCGCTTTAACGCCAGATTGGCGCACTCCCGAATACTGGAAGTCTGTGGCATTGATGATGATCGGTGGCACCCTCGGTATTCTCTTCGTCACCCTGCTGCGCCGCGTCATGGTCGAAGATCCCGATCTTCCCTACCCCGAGTCGGTTGCTGCTTCCGAAATTCACAAGGCCGGACAACAAGGTTCCACCGCCGCCAAAATTCTTTTCGCCAACATGGGTTTCGGCGGCTTCATGTACATCCTCGGCGCCATCAACGTCTTCAGTCCCAGCAACATATTCCATATCAAGATCAGCGATATCGGAAAGAAGCTGCTGCTCCGCACCGGAACCAATCCGAACGTCGCCACAACAATGACTGGCGGAGCCACACTCTTTGCCGCCCCCGATGTCAGTCCCGCATATCTCGGCGTCGGCTACATCATTGGCCCGCGCCTCGCCGCGCTCAACTTCGCCGGCGGCGTTCTCGCCTGGGGACTCATGGTTCCACTCCTCTGCTTCCTCCTCGGCCCCTACATCCAGGCCGCGCAGCCCGCAGGTCAACCAATTTCTTGGGACCTGCTCGCTGGCGCAATTTACTTTTCGATCGTCCGCCCCATCGCTGTTGGCGGCATGCTCGTCGGCGCATCTTACACGCTCTTTAAAATGAGAAAACAGCTCGGCCTCGGCATGGCCCGCGCCGTTTCCGACTTGAAGAAATCTGCAACCGCGCACGCTGTCACCAATCGCACCGAGCGGGATCTCCCCTCTAAGGCAGTCTTCGCCGGGATCGTCGTCGTCTTCGTAGCCATGTTTTTTCTCTATCACTACTTCATCGCCGGCGCAGGAGGGTTGTCCGCATCGCGTGCGCTCTCCGGTTCGCTGGTCGCGGCTGGCGTCATGATTATCATTGGATTCTTCTTCGCCGCCGTCTCCGGCAATCTCGTGGGCTTGATCGGCTCCTCCAACAATCCAGTCTCGGGCCTCACGCTCTGCACCCTCGTCATCGCCGCCTTGCTCATGGTGGCCCTCGGAGTTTCCGGCAGCGGCGGCGTTGCAGCCGTTCTCGGAGTCGCCGCCGTCGTCTGCGTTTCATCCGCCGTCGCCGGCGAAATGTTGCAGGACCTCAAGGTCGGCCACATCCTCGGCGGCACGCCCGCCAAAATGCAGATCGGCGACCTCATGGGAATCGTCGTCGCCTCCCTGGTTCTGTTCTTCCCGATCGCCATTCTCGCCAAGGCCTATCACTTCGGCACCGCGCAACTTCCCGCCCCACAGGCCGGCCTCATGGCCATGCTCTCGAAAGGCATTGTCGGCGGCGATATGGCCTGGCCGCTCGTGATTGTCGGCATCCTCCTCGGGATCGCCATGATCATGATCGAGGTCCGTAGCGTCATGCTCTTCGCCGTCGGCATGTACTTGCCGCTCGGCACCACGTTTGCAATTTTTGTTGGCGGCATCATTCGCTGGATCACCGACAGCCTGCGCAATCGCCGCGGCCTCAACGACGCCCAGAAAGCGCGTGTAGAAAATGCCGGCGTGCTTACCGCATCCGGTCTGATCGCTGGCGAAGCGCTCTGCGGACTCGTCATCGCAGGCCTCGTCGGCTCCGGCCACGACGTCACCCTGATTAAGTGGGCCGAGGATAGCCTTGGACCGATGTTCCTGGCCCTGGTCGCGCTCATTATTCTGGCGGTGACCATGATCTTCGTGCCGCTCGCCAATGCGGGCCGCCCAGAAGACCCGGCGCCGCCCACGGCAATCATGTGATCGCGTTTGGCTGGGCGTCTGAGCCCAGCCGCGATCATCCTGAGCGCAGCGAAGGATCCCGCGCTTGCGCGGCGTCTGAGCTTTTGACTGTGTGGGGCGGGCGCCCTCGCCCGCCGGTTATCGTCCATTCATGTCCATCGCCGAAAATATCGTGCGTGTGCAGGAGCGAATTGCGACCGCAGCCCGCCGCGCTCACCGCGATCCCGCCTCAATTACGCTCATGGCCGTCAGCAAGACCTTTCCGCCAGAGTCGGTTCGCGAGGCCTATGCTGCCCGCCTCCGCGTCTTTGGCGAGAACCGCGTGCAGGAGTTCTCCGCCAAGGCAAATGCTGTAAAAGACCTTTCCGACACCGAATGGCACCTAATCGGCCACTTGCAGTCGAACAAAACAGCCAAAGCCACTGAACTATTCAACGCAGTCGATTCGCTCGACTCCGTTAAGCTGGCAGAAAAGCTAGACGCCGCGGCAAAAGCGGCAGGCAAAACACTCCCGGTGCTTATTGAGATCAACGTCGGCGCCGAAGCAGCCAAGACCGGCGTCGATCCGACGTCCGCAGAAATAGATAAGATTCTGCTCGCCGCACCGGCATACAAGAATCTCGCGATCCGGGGCTTGATGACCGTTCCTCCTTACTCCGACGATCCCGAATCTGCGCGTCCCTACTTCCGCGAGCTACGCGCCATCAGCGATAAAATCGCCCGTCGCAACCTGACGGCCGTCGCGATGACCGTGCTTTCCATGGGCATGTCGCATGATTTCGAAGTAGCCATCGAAGAAGGTTCGACCTGCGTCCGCGTCGGCACCGCAATCTTCGGAGAGAGGCAAAGGCGCTGACGACGGATGCCACGGACCAATACAGAGAAATCCGTAACATTACCTCGGGTTTCCTCTGTGGGCCTCTGTGACCTCTGTGGTGAAAGCATTTCGATGGTAGCCATTCACAATTCGTCCGCCGGCGTCACCTTCGCCATCCGCGTTCACCCTCGCGCCAAAAAGAACGCCATCACCGGCGAAGTCGGCGACGCGCTTAAAGTCGCGCTCACCGCGCCTCCAGTCGACGGCAAAGCCAATGACGCCTGCATCGAATTCTTCGCCAAGCTTTTGAACGTTCCTCGCTCTTCCGTTACTATTGCGTCCGGCCACACCAGTAGAAATAAAGTAATTCGCGTAGACGGCCTCACCAGTCAGCAAGCGCGCGAGCGGCTTGGCCTTTAGCGGAAACACGCAGCGCGCCAAAGCCAATATCACGGAGCCACGATTGACCATCTCCGAACGTTTTCACGAAATTCGCACCGGCTTCGAGCGTCCTTTCTGGGTCGCCAACACCACCGAGATTTTCGAGCGGCTTTCTTACTATGGAGCCTATGCGGCCCTCGCCGTGTACCTGCATGAGCAGTTGCACTTCTCCACCGAACAGACCGGCACGCTGGCCGGTATTTTCGGCTTTGTCTGGATTCTGGCGCCGTTCGGCGGAGCTGTCGCCGACCGAATGGGCTTTCGACGCGCACTCGCAACCGCCTATCTCCTCCTGTCCATTTCATACTTTCTTCTTGGCTCGATTGAAGCTCCGTGGCTCGCTCCGGTCCTCCGCCACGTTTCGCTCGCGTCGCTGGTTGCATTCATCCTCCTGCTTCCAGCTTTCGGAATTGCGCTGGTAAAGCCCTGTGTAGTCGGCACCACCTCTCGCGCTTCAAAAGAAAACGTGCGTTCGATTGGCTTCTCCATCTACTACACGATGGTCAACATCGGCGGCTTCCTCGGGCCCTTGCTGGCGTCGTGGATCGATCCACACCTGGGGGTGGTAAACGTCTTTCGCATCGCAGCGGTGAGCGTGTTCGCGATGTTCTTTGTGGTGTTGTTATTTTTTCGCGAGCCGCGACGCAGCGATGACGCGCCTCCGCCATCGATTGCAACTGTCGCGCGGAATTTCTGTCTCGTGGTTGGCAAGGCGCGGCTGGTTCTGCCGGCGCTGGGAATCGCTCTCGCCCTGCGCGTTGCGCAGTTCGTCGATCCCGCGCTGAACGTGCCCTGGTGGGCGTGGATCGCCGTGCTTGCCGTTTTGCTCGCGGGGAGCAGCCGGTTCATGTGGTTCTTGGTGCTGTTTACGGGATATTGGGTCGTGTTTTGGCAGCAGTACATTTCTCTGCCCGGATACATTCATGGCTACTTGGACCCGGGAGCAAACGTGGAACGGGTTCTGATCACCGACGGCGCAGTCGTTATCTGTCTGACATTGGCCGTCAATTTTCTTACGCGCAAGATTCCCGCGTTCCAGGCCGTAATCCTGGGCACCGTGATCACCTCGGCCTCGTGGCTGATCCTGGCTTTCTGGCCCACGGTTGCGGGCGCTGTTGTGTCTCTATTTGTCTTGGCACTCGGAGAGATCATCCAATCCCCGCGCTACTACGAATACATTTCGCGTCTCGCGCCTCCCGGACAGCAGGGCACCTACATGGGTTTTGCGTTCTTGCCCATCGGCATCGGCTCGCTGATCGGCGGATGGTTCGGCGGCGCCGTCGTTCATCATTTCGGAGAAGTCGCTCACCAACCAGCGCGGATCTGGTTCGCCGTAACCGCCGTTGGCCTTGCCACGGCATTGTTGCTGTGGATCTACGACAAGATAGTTAAGCAAGATAGTTAAGCAAGCTAGTTAAACAAAACAGCTAAACAAGAAGTCAGAAAGGATAGCGGCACCGCGGCAAGCTAGCCCTCAATGCCGAACCGAAGGGTCACACCGAAATATATCGCCGACCACATTCGCCGCGTGCTCAAAGACGGCGGCTCGGCTCCTCACTCGAAAGACGTCCAGTGGTTTTTCAAAGAGGTGATACAGTCACGCGGCTGGTACACCGGCGAACTCAGAAAAGTCGCCGTGCGTTTCCGGCGCAGCATTGTCAAAGAACGTGGCATTGAATTCCTCGTTCAGGTCGCCGACCAGCTTTTCACGGGCCGCATGCTGGAAGAAAAAGTGTTTGCCGTTTTTCTTATCGAGAAACAGACAGCCCTGCTCTCCGAAAAAGAATTCCGCCTTTTTGCATCCTGGATCGACCGCGTCAGCAGTTGGGCGGATCACGATGCTCTGGCGCATTCTCTGCTCGCGCCCATGGTCAGCGCTGAGCCCGCCCGCTCCCGGGAGGTTTTGCGCTGGGCTAAGTCTCGCAATCACTGGCGGCGCCGAGCTGCCTGCGTATCGTTAATTCGCGGCACACGCCAAAAGAAATTCTTCCCGCAGATTAAGCAGCTGACCGCGATGCTTCTTGAAGATGAAGACGACATGGTGCAGAAGGGCCTGGGCTGGTTGCTGCGCGAATCCGCAAAATACAATCGCGTCAAGATTCTTCCCTACCTGATGACGATTCGCTCGCGCGCGCCGCGTCTGGTGCTGCGAACCGCCTGCGAAACGCTGCCGCTCGCAGACAAAAAAAGAATTCTAGGCTGACTTAGAAATTTTAAGCTGACTTGTTACGGCGCAGTTTCCCGGAGATGCACATCCTAATGTCGGCTTCCAGAAAGGCCATTCTGTTAGTCCTCTGTCCTTAGATTTCGTGGTGGTTCATTACTAAGGAAGCCGCTGCTTTCGCTCCAACTCCGGCACCCTCATATTTCAATTTCCATATCCCTTGTCATCCCGAGCGGCCGAGCGAGGGATCTGCAGTTCGCGCCCCACCGTTCGCTTCGATCATCTCGCGCCAACTGCGCGAATCAACTCGGCAGACCCGATCAACCGCTCAGTGCCCTTCCTCTTCCAAATATTTCTCAACCTCAAGAGCCGCCATGCAGCCCGAGCCGGCCGCCGTGATGGCTTGCCGGTAGCGCCGGTCCTGCACATCGCCGCAGGCGAACACGCCCGGCACGCGCGTCAACACATTTTTCTGCGTAACCAGGTAGCCATCGGCGTCGGTTTCCAGCTGGCCTTCGAATATCTTTGCGTTAGGAATATGGCCGATGCCCAGAAACATTGCGCTCGTCGGAAACTCCCAGCTCTCGCCGGTTTTCGCATCTCGCAAGCGCAGGCCTGTGACCTCTTTCTTGCTCACGTCGAGCACATCCTCCACGATCGTGTCCGTCAGAAACTCGATCTTCGGATTCGCCCGCGCCCGGTCCAGCATGATCTTCGACGCGCGGAACTGCTCGCGCCGGTGGATGAGCGTCACCTTGCTCGCAAATCGCGTCAGAAATGTCGCTTCCTCCATCGCAGAGTCGCCGCCGCCAATCACCGCAATTTCCTTCCCCGAAAAGAAAAATCCATCACAGGTCGCACACGACGAAACGCCGTGCCCAATCAGCGCATGTTCGCTCGGCAGTCCAAGCCAACGTGCGGATGCGCCGCTCGCAATAATCAGCGTGCGCGTCGTGATGACGTCCTTTCCAACCACAATTTCTATCGGCTGCTTGCTCAAATCCGCTTTCACCGCGTAACCCATGCGATACTCCGCACCGAAGCGCGAAGCCTGTTTGCGCATGTTCTCGATCAGTTCCGGCCCCTGAATACCTTCAGGAAATCCGGGGAAGTTTTCGACCAGTGTCGTCAGCCCGAGTTGCCCGCCGGGCTCATGCCCTTCGATCACCAGCGGTTTCAGATTGGCCCGGGCCGTATAAAGAGCCGCCGTGTGTCCGGCGCACCCAGAGCCAATGATCACTACATTGCGTGTGTCCATAAACTTATATGTAAGATTCCCGGAAACCAGAGTTCGACACGACTTCGTTCCAAACGATGAAAGCAGTCGCCCAGAGCATCACTTCCGATTACGGCTTTTTCTTGGCCGCGTTGGCCTTCTGCGTTGTTTCGCCCATGCGTGCTAGTTCTTGCGGCACAATCCTGCGAATACCCATAGCATCACGATAGCGATTCAAAATGTCCGACGCCGCGCGGAAGATCGGCTCATACGCCTTTTGATCCGACACGGGCTGCCCTTCTGTCCCCGCGCATCTCGCTAGGACCACTGACGACTTGCCAAACCGCTCCAGTTTCACCCGCGACGCAGGAGTGTTCGACGAGACCATCGCCGCCGCCGAAGTGGCCGCCGATGCATTATCCTCGATCGAAACCTCCATCAGTTCCTTGGGCTCGCGCACGCGAAACACCAGCGTCTCGACCATATTACTTTCATCTACACTGAGCGAATACTGGACTGTGCTGAAGGCCGCCGCATCCGGAAATTCCCGCCGCATCCGCACCCAGTTGGCGCCCGTGCTCGCCCCCGCCGGCAGGCTTTCCATCCCCAGCACCGGCACCTTTGGGTCCAGCGTGGAGTGGCCTCGCGCCACTTCGTAGTCTTTCCCGAATACGTCCTTCCCTGACACTGCCTTCGGCACCCTCGCCAGCGCCGCCGACAGCTCCTTCTGATCTTCCGGCGTCGGAGAGCAGACGTTAATCATATTCACTTTGATTTGCGGCGGCTTCTGGCCGGAACTTTGCTGCGCCATGCTGACGTTCATAGCCGCCAAGCCGCACATACTCGCGATCACGATTTTCGTAGGGAACACGGCGAAATTGTATCAGGGGAAAGCGCTGGAAAAGCTCTCAGAGTTCCAAGGTTCTTGATTTTAAGAATTGTTTCAGTTCCAAGGTTGCTTCAGAGGTCGAAGTTTTTCCAGAGCGCCAAGATTTCGTCGCTGCGTCCTTGGAAAATTCGCGCCGCAGATCGCCCGCTCTCCGCGAAAATAAAACTTCAATTCACGAAAGCGATCCCAACCAACTCTTTTCGCCCGCGACTCGAAACTCGTGACTCGAAACTCGAAGCCCGTGACTCGAAACTCGCGGCTCGCAACTCTTAACCCGCGGTTTCACTCCGACGCTCTCAGCCCTATGTTGCAGCGTTCAGCCCGGGCTCACTGGCTCCATGGCGGCGCAACAACTGGGGCAGGTTCTGCGAAAACGCGGAGCGCGGTAACACCATGTCGCAGCCCACTTCGTGCGCTTTTTGCTTTAGATCGCCCTGCACGTGCGAAAGGAATCCGATGATGGAGGTTCCCTTCTTCAGCTTGCTCTTCAGCTTCGGAATAAGCGTCAGCGGTTTGGCATTGACGTTGTTGAGATCGAAAATGATCAGCGACGGTTTTTCCTCGCCGTTATTCTTCATCCAGTCGCTCAGGTCTTTTTCCGTCTTCACGAACTCGACCTTGACGTTCATCTTGCGGCCGGTGTCTTGAATTTTCGTCAGGAAAAACAGATCCTCGACAAAAGCAAACACGCGCGATGCTGCGTTCTCTGGCTGCGCCGGCAGCGGCTCCGGATCACCTATCGGGTAGGCCGCGGAAAAACCAGGCCGCCGCGCGCTGCCCTTGTGTCCGTTACCGTCCACCCCACCATTTAGATTGGCGCGGTAGCTGTGGTCCATGGGTGCCGTAAAAATTCCTTGATGTTCTTGCCGTACACGGTTCGACCCGCCACCGCCGCCGGGCCCTCGTTTTTGCGAGCGTCGCCCTCGGCGGCGCCTGTTCTTACCCCCTCCTGCAGAGGGGTGTCCTGCTCCAGCATTCATAGTTTTTTCTCTTGTGTAATCCCCAGCCCCGATTGAAAATCGTGGGCCTCGCTGCTTCATCTTCCCTGAGCGCATTGGCGCGGCGCTCGTCATGGTACACGCCGAACCGCTAATAACCGAACCGCCTTCGGTTGGATGCTACTTGTGATCGATACTTACGCTGTAGTCGCGCTCCGAGTCTTTCCGCGCGTACGGCCCGCAAGAAGCAAGGCCCTAGGGAACAGTTTGATGTTACCCACGAAACCACCCATTTTGCAAGGGGGCAGGCCACCTTTTCACACTTGGGTCATGAGCCGTGGCAACTACGGCCAAAAGTGTATGTCCAGCTCCGTGAAAATCTGCCGATTCAAGGAACGTGCACACCGTCCATTCTGCATCACCGCCCTCTCCTGCCAAGTCGATCGCGATTCCCGGCCAGCGTTTTGTCGCCCGCCAGCCGATCTTCGACCACGCACAGAAGGTGATCGGCTATGAACTTCTTTTCCGCAATGGACTCGAAAACTATTTCAATGGCGATCCTGAACTCGCCGCACGGTCCACGCTCGACACTTCCCTGCTGCTCGGACTGAACTCGCTCTGCCGCAACACTCGCGCCTTCGTCAACTGCACGCGTCAGGTCTTGCTCACCGATCTGGTCACCTTGCTCCCGCCACACCAGACGGTAGTGGAAATTCTCGAGACTGTTGCACCCGAAAAGAGCGTGATTGCCGCCTGCGAAAGGCTGAAGAAATCCGGCTACCTTATTGCGCTCGACGACTTTGTGCCCAACGATCCCCGCACCTGCCTTTGCGGATTAGCCGATATCATCAAGGTCGACATTCGTGCCACGCCGCCCCAAGAGCGCGGTGCCATGCTGCGCAGCTTCGCATCTTCGAGCTGCAAAATGTTGGCCGAAAAGGTCGAGACGTGGGAGGATTTCAACCAGACTCGTACTCTCGGCTTCTCCTACTTCCAGGGCTATTTCTTCTTCCGTCCCGAGGTGGTCGTGGGCCGCGAAGTTCCTGCGAATCGTCTTCACTTAATACGGTTCCTCGATCTCGTTTCCCGCCCCGAACTCGATCTGTGCGAACTTGAAAAAGCCCTTCGGCAGGACGTTTCCATGTGCTACCGCCTGCTGCGCTACCTGAATTCTCCCCTGTTCGGATTCACGCTCGAGATCAAATCCGTGCAGCACGCCATGGCCCTGCTCGGAGAGCGGGAGTTGCGGCGCTGGATCCGGCTGGTCGTGGCCGTAGGCGCCGCGGAACAGAAATGCAGCGAACTGGTGCTCATGGCATTAACGCGCGCTCGATTTTGCGAATTGCTCTCCGCCCGTCTGAAGTCGCAGAGCGACATGTTCCTGATGGGCCTGCTTTCCATGATGGATGCCATCCTCGAAATTGAGTTGGTCACTTTGCTGGAGCAGCTGCCCGTGCAACAGATGATCAAGTCTGCGCTCCTCGGACAGCCAAGCCCGCTTTCGCCCTTCTATCAACTGATGCTGGCGCAGGAGTCCGGAGAATGGGCAAAGGCCACCGAACTCGGGCAAAAGCTCGGCCTCACCGATGCCGAAGTCGGTGACTCATGGTGGCTAGCCTTGAATTGGGCCCAGCAAGTCTCTTCCGGCTGAAGCGGATTTCCGGAAGGTGTATCCGTCCCTGCTCTTGTGTTTACCCACCCGCCGATCTGTAGAGACGCGCCTTGCCACGTCCAGAAAGGCGGCTCCGGCTACAGCAACCGGGAATCCTCTCTAGTTGTAGGGTTCCCTCGGCGCCCTCTGCGTCTCGGCGGTGGAACCTGGTTCTCTGATGGCTGATGGCTGAGAGCTGATGGCTGCCGACTGACGGCTGATGGCTGACCGCTGATGGCTGCCTACGGCGCCTCGATCAGTTCCATCTTTCCGTCGCGCTTGCGGTGCAATACCATCAGCGTACCCTTCTTGTCGCGGAATACGAACACGTCGCGATCACGGAAGTGCGCCTCTTTGATAGCTTCCTCCAGCGTCATGGGACGCAGTGCAACGGAATCGGCCGAGCGTACCAGATGCACCTCGGTAGTCTTGGCCACCGACGGAAACTTGTGCACCATCACTGACACAGTCGTGCTTTCGTCCAGGCCCAGCGCGCTCTCGATATTGGCGTCCGTATCCTGTCCGTTAAACTTTTTCCCGGCTTTGCGTTTCTTGCTCAGCCATTTCGTTTTGTATTTCAATGCCTGCGAGTGGAGATGGTCGATCGCATTGTTCACCGCCGAGACCATGTCGTGGGCTTGCGCTTCCCCAACAATCGGACCTTTCGGCGGATTGATGGTGATCTCCGCCTTGTTGCGATGTTTTTCGACGGCCAGGATCACCTTGGTTTCGAAGCGGTCGCCTAAGATTTTGCGGATTTTGTTCAGGCCGGTCTCCACTTCTTTGCGAATGGATGCCGGGATTTCATAATGACGGCCGGTGTACTCCACGTTCATCGAGCCACCCTCCTGAGATTTCTAAGTCCAAAAACAAACGGGCACTGCCTGGGAACAAGGTCAGAGGTCAAAGGTCGGATTGCAGAGGTGCAAGTTCTCGGACGTTGGGATTTCACCTTTGCAATCTGACCTCGAACCTCTGACCTCTACTTTCTCACTCTTCTCTGATGCGTACTCGGAATCTTCATATCTTCACGATACTTGGCTACCGTACGACGCGTTACATTGATCCCCTGCGACTGCAGAATGCGGGTGATCTGCTCGTCGGTCAGAGGCCGCGAAGCATCCTCTTCTTCAATCAGCTTCTTGACCCGGCGCTTCAGAATCAGCAATGACGTTCCGCCGCCCTCGGGCCCCTGCACGCTCTCTGAGAAAAAGTAGCGCAGCTCGAAGACGCCTTGCGGCGTGTGTACATACTTATTCGCCACCGCGCGGCTTACCGTCGAAGGATGCACGCCGATCTCTTCCGCCACTTCCTTGATCATCATCGGCTTCAACTGATCGATGCCGCGCTCCAGAAAATCCTGCTGCCTCGCCACAATCGAATAGCAAACCTTGGTGATGGTCTGCTTCCGCTGCTCAATATTCTTGATCAGCTGAATCGCCGACTTGTAGCGGTCTTTGACGTAATTTCGCGTGTCCTTGTCGTTGCCTTCGCGTGTCAGCAGGCGCTTGTAGGCCGGGTTCAGCCGCAACTGTGGCATGTCTTCATCGTTCATCACGATCAGCCATTCATCGCCATGCTTCACGAACGCCACATCCGGTTCAATCAGGCGTGCCGGAGTCTTGTTGTATTGCAGGCCGGGCCTCGGATCGAGAGTGCGAATATATTCCAGCGCCGCCTGCACCGCTTCCAGCGGCCGCCCAATCGCCCGTCCAATTTCCTTGAATTGCTTGAGCGTAATCGCCCTCAGATGCTGGTCGACCACCGCAATGGCATCGTGAATCACCTGCTCGGTCGCGCCATGCCCGTTGCTTTGCGTCGGCAACTGCTGCAAATGGTGCCGCAACTGGCACAGCAAACACTCCCGCAGGTCGCGACAGGCCACGCCCGGAGGATCGAACTGCCGCACAGTATCTAACGCTTCATGCAGGTCGGCGAGAGTAAAGTTCAATGGGAACGTCACCGCCATCGCGACGTGAGCCGGTTCGCCCGCACTCTGAGCTGATGTCTTTGGAGCTGCCGCTGCACTCTGCCCTGCCGCCCCGCTCGCCGCCTCGGGAACCGCCGCCGACTCCGTACTCTGCGCTATATATGGAGCCGTCTGCGTCGTTTCTGGAGCCGCCAGCTCCGCGCTTGCCATCAATGCGGGCTCGCTTATCGCTGTTCCCGCCTGGTCGGACGCCGGTATGTCTGCCAGGGGGTCGGTCAGCACGCCCACAGCAGGATTGCCGCCGGAATTGCCGTTTGCGGGTAATGCGGAAACCGGCAATGCGGGATTAGGCTGCAACTCCTCGGTCTCGGCCGCTCCAATTCCCAACGCCTCTGCTTGCCCAACGATCTTCGCCTGCGTTACGGCATCCAATTCGGGAGCCGCCGCCGGAACTACTCCCATCAACTCATCGTCGCTCGCAATCAGGTATCCGTCTTCGCTCAAATTGCCGATGATCAATTCGGCAGCCTCGCGCACCGGAGGGCGCGTGGAGATTGCCCCCAGTTGCCAAAGCAGATGGTCGGTCAGATTTCCCGGCTTCGAGAGGAAATTCTCAAACGAGGGCTTTTCAATCTCCTCCATTTCACTGGAGCTGCGATACCCCGGATCCAGATACTCCTGAAAAAACGAGCCGAAGTCGATCTCTTCAAATGGATCCTTCTTCTCCGTCGCAGTGATCGGATTTTCTTCCGTCGTCGCCTTTGCCGCAATGCGCTCTCGTTCTTCCTCCTGCCGGCCAATCTCGTCGAGCATTGGAACCGCATCTTCCAATTCTTCCAGCACCGGATTCTCGACCATTTCGGCGTTAATCATGTCCTTCAGCTCAAGCTTATTGAGCGCCAGTACCGAGACCATCTGGACAAGCCCCGGCGTCAAAATCTGCCGCTGCGACAGCTTGACATTCAATCTGTGCTGAAGAAGGACCATTTATGACCTTAAGAAACTTCCTCTTCTAACTTCTCATGCACTAAGGATTCTGGCTCGGCACGAAGGTGCAGGTCGTTCCACCCTCTGGTAACTGCCAGATCAAATCCAATCAGACCTTGGGTCACACCTCATCACACCCCACGTCACACCGCCGGTCAGACCATCGAAAAGCTTTCTCCCAGGTAGACTCGCCGCACCTCAGGATCGTTGCCCAGTTGCTCCGGTGAGCCGGCGCGGAAAATTCGGCCCTCGTTGATGATGTAAGCCCGGTCCACCACCGACAGCGTCTCCCTCACGTTGTGGTCCGTAATCAGTATTCCAATTCCGCTTGAGCGCAGATTGGAAATGATTTTCTGCAAATCCAGCACCGCGATTGGGTCAATTCCTGAAAAAGGCTCGTCCAGCAGAATGAAGGTCGGACTTATACACAGCGAGCGCGCAATTTCCACCCTTCGCCGTTCCCCGCCTGAGAGCGCATATGCCCGATTCTGCCGGATGTGCTGTAGTCCCAGTTGCTCAATCAGCTTCTCCGCGGTTTCACGGCGTTCGTGCCATGAGATTGGCTGAACCTCCAGGACGGCAAGAATATTCTCCTCAACCGTCAATTTCCTGAAAACCGAGGCCTCCTGAGGCAGATAGCTGATCCCGTACTCGCGTGCCCGTAAGTACATGGGAACACTAGTGATATCAGCTTCGTCGTAAAGAACCCTCCCGGTATCCGGAGGAATTAGACCAACAATGGCATAAAAAGAGGTGGTTTTCCCGGCCCCGTTCGGCCCCAGCAGGCCGACGACTTCGCCCTGCAGTACCTCAAGACTGACGCCACTCACAACGCGCCGGCCGCGATATGTCTTGCTGATTTCGTCGGTGGCCAGCCTATGCATTTACCGTGCCAGTTCCGTCTGCGTGACTACAGGTGACGTTTCCTTCCCTTTTACGAGCACCCTATCATCGTGTCTGTAGAAAGTCAACGAATCGCCCGCAATCTTGCCCCGTTCGGCATCAAAAATGCTAGGCAAACCGCCGCTCAGCACAAACTTTTCATCCCCCGTCGTATAAATCAGCTGCTCCCCAACCGCCCTTCGCTTCGGCTGCGTCAGCACGACGCTATCCTGCGCGATAATCTTTTCCACCTGAGCACCACCCAATGGAGCACCCGCCACCCCCGTCCCTCGACCCGGCCTCGTGCTTCCGTTCTTCGCCAGAAAAACCGTCATCTGCTTCGCATTCATTCGCGTATAGGCGCCGCCCGAGTCTTGGGCGTCCGCCGTCACCCCGCCCTCATAAGCAGCGGTTCTTTCCTGGTCTGTATACGTCAGGCGTCCGGACGTAATCCGGATCGGGCTCGCTTTCCCCGTCTTGCTATCAATCTGCACCAGCACCGTTCTCACCAACTCAGTCTTGGATGCTTGCGCTTTCAAGGCCCGCCGCCCCCGGTCAAACTCGATCGTGGGAGCCTCAACCACGTTGCTGTTCTGCCACAGCCGCGCATTGCCTTCATAAAGCGCTATCGCCGGTGTACGGTGCGCCGTCATCCGCTGGCTCACCACGTGAATGGGATCGGAGGAAGCAAGCATCGCTCCGTCAGGCTGCGCCTTCAGATCGGAATACGTGCTTTTCACGTCGCCTTCGGCCACGGCGTCCCCCGTCCCACGATTAAAGCTGATCGTTTGCGCCGTCGTCGTCATGCCGCCATCGACCACCCGCGGCGATCCATTCAGCCGTAGCACCTGATTGGCCGTCGCATAGGTGCCGGTCTCCGCCCATGCCCGCTCCGTTCCACTCACGTATGTCACTCGACCCGCTTGCGTAATCGTCGAGACCCCGCCTTCCACAGCAAAAAGAACATCAAGCTTTGAACTGGTCGAAGTTTGGTCCGGCTGCCCTGGCGTGCTGCTGGCGATCTTCGCGTCCGGCTCCCCATGCAGCAGGTTCAGTCGATTCTTCTCCGCAAACGTGGCCGTGAACCGCGCGGCCGTAACTACCGTTTTCGACTTCGACGCCTCCTGCGCAATCACGATTTTCGGCGGTCCACTGGTCACTGCTGACTCAAGTTCATTTCCATTCTTAATTGCAAAATCCATGATCGGAGCGGTGATTTCTACCTGCTGGCCCGTTCCAAACAAGTCGGAATGGGGTGTGGGTGAACTGCTAGTCATCTTCGACGCGTGTATCCGCCCACTCTGACCCGTCGCGCTAGCAGGGCGTCCGCTTTGCCCCGCAGGCTGCACTTCCCGGTCCTCCTGGGCTCGGCTTTGCACCATGCGGACCCCGTCTTCCGCGTGAACTGTCTGGAGCGCCTGATTCGCGCCAAAGGAAAGCAATGCCCGTCCCGCATCCGCCTGCCCCGGCTGTGCGCCAGTCGTTTCAAGATGGACGTGGCCGCTCAAGAGCGCCGTCGTCAGTTGGTTGCGGTTGCCCACAAGATGCAGTTCTGCGCGGTCCGAACGCACGTGCGTCACCGAGGCCGCACGGATCTCACCCGCCACATCGCCTTCCGCAAGAATGCGTTCCACCGTGTTATCGCCGCGCAGAAAAAATGTGGCTACGTTCGATTGGAGTTCCTGATTCTCCCGTGTGAGGCGAACCGCGTCGAGAACCACCCTGTTCGGGCCCTTGGAGATCCTTCCTCGTTCGGCCACAAGATGAAATTGCTGCGGCCGCTCCACCGCCATCTCAACCGACGAATGCAGGTTCATCACCCCGGTTTTCGCTTCATAATCCACGCCCACCGCGGAGCCTGCCGCATCCGGCGTCTCAAACGTCACTTTCCCGTTGGTAAATGCGTTCCCCGTGTCCCGATTGAAAACAAGCCCGTCGCTTTCCACGTGAATCGGTTTCCCGTTTCGCGTCGGGACCGCCTGGTCTGGCTTGCTTCCGCCTTCCGGATTCCCCGCAAGATCGATTGCTACCTTGCCGGTCGCGGTGATATTGCCGGACTTGGGGTCGAATTCAAATTCTTCGCCCGCGATTTGATCAAAACGGCTCGAGTCCTTGCCATAGACAACAATCTTCACGTTGCGCAGGTCGGCTTTGCCACCCTCTTTGAACTGGACCGCCTTTGATGCGCTTACGGTGAATTCCGTGCGGCCTTGCTCGGACTTCGAGATCGAGAAGCCTTCGGCCGTCTGCTGAATATTCAGCCCGATTTTGGCGGGGATCTCCTGCACCACCGCGCGCATTCGCCAGCGCGCATAAAAATACATGCCCGCAACGATTGCGATCATAAGAATTGCCGCCGCGGCAAACCAGCGGCGCAGACGCGTGACCGGGAGAGGCATGCTGCGTCTAGTCTAAGTCAACCGGAGAGCAGAATTGGTAATGGTGCAGTTTGATCAAAGCTAACGGCCATATCTTTGGCGTCATCCCGTAGCCCCGCGTTTTTCAGGTAGACCCCCAGCTTCAGCTGGGGGCGGCGTAGCCGCGGGGCGAGGGATCTTGCGTGTACCAACTATTAAGTTTGGCCAAACTTCACCACTACCGCAGAATTTCACGGAGGGGAAACGAAAAAGCTGGGCTTTTTAGCCGCTGGGGTTTGAAAGAACGATTAATGTCTGCGCCGCCCCCGTGATTGATGTTTGCGCCACCGTGGAAGAGCGGCCCTTCAGAGCCTGCCCTGAGCGAACACGGAGCGGGGCGACGTGGAGCCGAAGGGGCCCTCGCCCGCGAAAACCCCCACGGGCTTCTTTCACTTCTGCAATCTAACCTCTAACCTCTGCAATCTGTCCTTTCACCTCTGCAATCTCACCTCTACCCTCTGACCTTAGTTCTTCAGCACCAGCGTTCCCGCAATCATGTCGTGCAGCCCCTGTTTGCGATCCGTGAACCCAACCATGATGAAGCCGACGAACAGAATAACCGCGGAAATGATCTTGGCAAAATGTCTTCCGGTGGCGCGACCAAACGAAATGCGATTGCCGTAAAGGTCCGTGACCTTCATCCCAAATATCATCTTGCCAAGCGTCGCCTGGTACGACGAGCTTTCCATCAATGATTCGTAGAGCCAACTTGCCCCCATCCTAAGCAACCCAAGGACGCCGCCGCCGAAAATCAGAAATATCAAGCCCCTTGGGTCATGCAAACCGTGCGCGCCAAGCCCGCCAAACGCCAGGCTACCGAGCCCAAACATTATTTTGAACGGCAGAAGGACGGCGCTGACGATGATCAGGTCAATGATGAAGGCGATCACGCGAATCCAAAACCCGCCATAGCGAACGCCCGTCTGCGCAATAGCGTATCCAGCGGCTGGCGGATAGCCGGCAGGTGCGGCGGGATATCCGGCGCCGGGCGCGGGAATTGCCTGGGGGTAAGACGGAGGAGGGTAAGACGAGGGAGGATAAGACGGAGCACCCGCGGTCGCTCCTTGCACAGGGGCCGCCGGCGCATTTTGAGGCGTCCCGCAGCGGCTGCAAAACTGAGCGCTGCCATCGTTCGACGCCCCGCATTTGTTGCAGAAGAAGGTTGCGTTCATGCCGGGCAATATAAAAGTTTCGCAGCAAACTGTAAAGCCCTACCACCGAGCAAGGGCGCCCTCAGATCCGCATCGGCATCACGATGTAGCGGTACTTGTAGTCTTCGCTTTCCGCCGGCCGCAGTTGGCCCGCTGACTGCGAGTCTTTCAATTCAAGTTTCACTTCGCCGGATCCAGTCGCCTTGATGAAATCGAGCAGATACTGAGCGTTGAAGCCGATTGACATGGCATCGCCGTTGTATGCGATTTCGATTGAATCTTCCGATTCTCCAGTCTCGGTGGAAGAAGCCGAGAGCTTCAACTCGTTTTTCTCGAGTTTCAGGCGCACCGCCCGGGACCGCTCATCGGCAAACTGCGCAACGCGGGAAATCGCCGCGCCGAATTCGTCACCCTGCAGCACAATCGTCTTCGTGATGTCCTTCGGCAAAACCGCTTCGTAGTTCGGGAATTGTCCGGTCAGTTGACGCGATGTCAGCAACCGCGGCCCAACCCGGAAAAACAGTGTGGACTCATCCTTGGCAAACTCGATCATCTCCACATCCGCGTCGAGCAGCGTCTTGAGTTCATCCATCGCCTTTTTGGGAATCAGGGTCTTCATCTCACCCGAGACTCCCTCAAACTTCTCGCCGCTACGCTCAATGTGTGCCAGGCGATGTCCATCCGTCGCCACCATCGTGATCGATTCCGGCTTCAGCACCATCAGCGCGCCGTTCAGCGTGTACCGCGACTCTTCGGTGGCAATCGCGAAACCGGTCTTGCTGATCATCGAACGCAGCACGCCTGCGGGAATCTTCACTACGCTCGCGGTCGGAAACACCGGCAGGCCCGGAAAATTCGAACGTGCCATGCCCACCATCTTCGTGTTAGATCGGCCGCAACGAATGCTGACCCAGTGGTTTTCGAGCAGGCGGATCGTAATTTCGGCATCGGGAAGCAGCTTGACGTAGTCGTACAGCTTGCGCGCCGGAATCGTGCACGCACCCTCTTTTTTCACCTTCGCCGCACAGGACGTGCGCAGGCTCAGATCAAGATCGGTCGCCGTCAGCGCCAGCTTGTCGCCCGTGGCCTCAAAAAGATAATTCGAAAGAATGGGAATAGTGGTCTTGCGTTCAACCACGCCCTGGGTGACCGTCAGTTCACGGAGCAGTTCCGATTTGCTGACCGTGATTTCCATGGTCGCTGTGGCAGCGGCGGGGGCGGCTTCTACCGGCATAAGGGGTCTCCCGACTGTTTTTCTGCTTACTTTTTATATCAAATGCAAACGCAAGAAGACTAGCAGGAATCGGGCGTCCTGGCCCAGCTGGCGGGACCGGGAAAACGCAAAATCCGGGAAACGCACATACCGCGAAACGCGTGGAGTTCGCGCGCCGCTACGCGCTCAGTTGCTCCGTCAACTTGTTAAGCAGCCGGTTCAAGTCCTTGTCGTTCTTGCGCACTTCGTCGATCTTTTCCACCGAGTGCAGAACGGTCGTGTGGTGCTTGCCACCGAACTGACGGCCGATCTCGGGCAAGGATGCCTCGGTAAGATGCTTCGCCAGATACATCGCGATTTGCCGCGGGTACACGATCGAACGCGAATTATTTTTCGCTTTGATCTCCACCAGCCGCAGGCCAAACTGCTCTGCCACCGCCTTCTGGATCGACTCGATGGTCACCTTCCGAGCCTGCGAATCAATGAAGTTCTTCAAAACCTGCTGCGTATAGGGAAGCGTAATTTCCGCGCCGATCAGCGACGAATGCGCGACCAAGCGAATGAGCGCGCCCTCCAGTTCGCGGACATTCGAGCGAATGTTCGAGGCTATAAAAAGCGCTACATCGGTCGGCAGCGTAACCCGTTCCTGCTCCGCTTTCTTTTGCAGGATCGCTACTTTGGTTTCCAGATCGGGCGGCTGGATGTCGGCAATCAATCCCCACTCGAACCGGCTGCGCAGCCGATCTTCGAATTCGGCGAGTTCCTTCGGCGGACGGTCGCTGGCAATCACAATCTGCCTCATGGATTCATGCAGCGCATTGAAGGTGTGAAAGAACTCCTCCTGCGTGCGCTCTTTTTGCGCCAGGAACTGAATATCGTCCACCAGCAACACATCCACACCGCGGAACTTGTCGCGGAAGCTGATCATCTTGTCGTAGCGCAGCGAGTTGATCATGTCGTTCGTAAATTTCTCGCTCGATACGTAGCAGATGGTGGATTGCGGCGAACGCCGTTTGATCTCGTGTCCAATGGCTTGCATCAGATGCGTCTTGCCCATGCCGACGCCGCCATATAGGAACAACGGGTTGTATGCCTTCGATGGCCGTTCGGCCACTGCCTGGCAGGCCGCATGCGCAAACTGGTTGCCGCTGCCGATTACAAACGCGCCGAAGGTGTACCGCGGATTCAATTGCGCCGCGCTGTCCCAGTCGAAACGGCCTTGCGCGGTTCCAGAAATTTGCCCACTCGAGCCCACAGCAGAAAGCCCGCCATTGTGACGAATCGGAGTGTTCGAGGGATCGTCCTCCGCAGTGACAAACTTCACATCGCTGAACCCAAGGTTCAAATTGTCCACCGCTTCCTGAATCAGGTCCGCGTATTTGTCGCCCACTTGGCGGAATTCGGCCGTTGGCACGCGAACAAAGAGCACTCCATCACTGCTATGGCTGAAGCGCGTCGGCTTGAGCCACGTGTCGTAGGAATGCCGGTTGACTTTCTTCTCCAGCGCGTCGAGGATGCGCATCCATGGATTCGGAATGATGGCAGAACTGACGACTGACATTGTATTGATTACCTGGAACTACGGAAAAATTGGACCGAAAAAAATCTCGGCCAAAATATGAATGTCGTTTGATTGCGAAACTGCTGCTGCTTTTTAAATACGAGTTGTCAGGTGAAATTCATTACGCGACGAACGGCATACTAGCACAAAAAAATTCTGTTCTCCGTGCGTTGGAACAAAAAAGTTTTTTTCGTAACAGATTTCTGCTCTGAGGTTCCGCTGCGTTGTCAAGTACCGAGAAAATAACTGCCGCAAGAAGAGTGCAACGCATGTTCGGAAGATGTTGCTCCGCGCTCGACTCAGATGCTCAACTCACATGCTCAACTCAGATGCTCAACTCACCGCACGGGCCGGCGCCGCTGCCCACCAGTTTCACTGGAGTTGCCCGGATAGACGACGACCGAACGGCGGCCGCCTTCGCCATCGCTCTCCGTGCGCAGATCTCTCTCTTCACGCAGCGCAAGATGAACTATGCGCCGCTCCCGTGACGACATCGGGCCGAAGCGGTAAGGCTCACCCGTCCTGCGTACATTCTCAGCCGCAGTCCGTGCCGCCATCTGCAACTCGTCAATTCGCAGCGAGCGAAAATTCTTGCAGTCAAACCAGATTTTTTCGTGTTCGTTGCCCTCGAGGTGCAGGATTTCGAGAGCGAGTAACTCAAACGACCGCAGCAGTTCTCCGCCGCGCTCGAGCAGAAGTGTGGAATCTGGCCCGGCAAATTCCACCAGGATCTCGGGATGCTCCCAATCGCGCTCCTGCGCGATGGGCGGATCCACCGTGATCCGGTACTTCAATCTGAATCCGCCGTTCCTGATCATGGTTTGGAGGAATTCACCGATTTGCTTGGCAGCAGCGACTTTATCTGCAATTGGCATAGGTAGCTCTTGGCTCTTAGCTCTTGGCTCTTAGCTGTCAGTTCTTAGCGAAAGGCCAAAAGCTAACAGCCAAACGCTTACTTCTCTTTCTTTCTGGCACGCTTGGCCATCATCTCGCGCATTTCGCGGCCCAGCGAAGTCCGATTCATCACACCCTGCTGTGCCATGCCGATAACTTGTCCGGCTGCCCAGTACAAGCACAGTCCCGAGGGCAGGTACCAACTCATATAGCCCAGCATCGCCGGCATCATGATATTCATCATTCGTTGCTGCGCCGGATCCATTCCTGCCTGCGGCGTCATGCGTTGCATCAGGAACATGGTCACGATGATCGCTATCGGCAGAATATGAAATGGATCGGCCGCAGAGAGGTCGTGGATCCATAGCCACCCTGCGTGCCTCAGATCCATAGCTACCGTCAGCACTCGATAATACGGCCACAGCAGGAACAATGGCAGCAGCATTGGAAGGCAGCCGCCCACCGGGTTGACGCCTTCCTTCTTATAGATCGCCGAAATCTCCGTGTTCATCTCCGCTTTACGCGGGTCGCGCAGGCTGTACTTCTTGTATTTCTCCTGGATCGACTTGATCTGCGGCGCCACGCGCTGCATCTTGAGCATCGACTTCATCTGCGTCAGCCGCAAAGGAAGAATGGCCAGATTAATGATCAGCGTCTGGACCAGGATTGCCCATCCCCAGTTCCGAACCAGGTGGTTGTAAGTCCACCTGAGCCACAGGAACAGCGGTCTCGCGATCACGCCCAGCATGCCGAAATCCACTAACTGGCGCAGATCGGGTTCCGCCCCGGCGATTCCGGGAACTGAAACAGCCTCAAGATCGGTGAGCGCCTTTGGCCCTACATACAAGCGCTCCGTAGTCGGCCCGCGCAAATTACCCACAGCCGCGCCCAGCACGTCAACGCGGTCCATTTGATGGGTATTTGGATCGGAACCGGCATGCGGAATCTCAATCTGGTTCCGCAACGTCACCATCGCCGCAGTCGCCGGATCCTGCGGCAAAAATACCGCCGCAAAATACTGTTCCGAAACGCCACCCCACTGGAATGGCCCTGAGATCGTGTTTCCGCCACTGACCTTCTTGATCGCCAACCGCTCGACCTTGCTGTCGAATTGGTAGGCGACCTGCGCCGTGGCATACGCCGGAGCCGTCGTTTCGCCGCCAAAGCCCGACGGCCACATCGGCCATGCAGCCAGATTCGCGCCCTTTAGCTGTGCCGATGTTTCTACTCCGACAACATAACTGTGGTCGAATCGAAACTTCTTCCGCACGCTGACTTCGGCATCGGAGTATTCGAACGTGATCTCGGCGGGTGCCGTCGTACTCGTGGCCGTCACCACATAGAGCGCCGAATTCAGCTTGTTCCGCAGCGCCTCATCGTAGGTCCAGAGCGAGAGCGGATAGCCGTACTTGGGAGCCGCAGCTTGATTCACCAGTTCCAGCGGTTTGCCATGCTCGTCGTCCCACGCCTTCAACACCCACGACTTTACCTGGCCTCCGCGATTCGTAAACGCGATGCGATAGAGACCGTTTTCAATCACCGTCTCCGATTCGCTCGAAGCCTGCTTCGCTGCTGTGCCAACGCTTTTTGTGGAAGCCGGAGCCTGCGGTGCGATCGGCGAAGTGTTCTCCGGTCCACTTTCTACCGACGGAGGCTGCCCCGGTGCCGCCGATTGCGCATTTGTGCGTACTGGAGTTGGCGCCGGCTGGGGGCCGTACTTTTTCAAAATCGGCTGGAACAGCATGATGACCAGGAATGTCAGCGCGAAAACCAAAAGTAGTTTGCGCTCCATGCCGGGTTCTTGTTGGGGATTTTGAAATTCGGCCAAGTTAGTAGCTCGTCACTGAATTACCGGGAGGGAGACTTCCCTGCTCGTGCATCGGGTTCTTCACCACCGGGTCGTATCCGCCCTTAACCAAAGGATGGCAGCGTAACAAGCGCAAGGCGCTCATGCCTGCTCCGCGAAAAAATCCGTAGCGATCGATCGCTTCCATCGCATACTCCGCACACGAGGGCACGTACCGGCACGATGGCAGCAGCGATGGCGACACCCATCGCTTGTATAGCCGAAGCATGCCGAGTGCTATGGGTTTCATTGCTATCCTTTTACTGTCCCTTTACCGGCCGCCTTGGCAGCCGTCGCTTTGCCGATCGTCGCGAACGCGCGGTCTACTTCGTCGCACAAAACCTTGAATTCCAGGGCCCACACGGATTTCTTCGGATTGATCACCACGTCAATCGCAGTCGGCAAACTCAAACGCCCAAGCCGTACCACTTCCCTTAGACGGCGCTTGATGCGATTCCGCTCCACCGCGCCGCCCAGTTGCCGCCCCACCGTGAACCCCACGCGCGCCAGCGGCTGCGGCAATGCGTCCCCCGCTCTCAACAGGTAGAAAACTGTCATGTGCGGAGAAAAGTGGCGTCGCCCCTGCTTGTAAACCCGGTCGAAATCCGAGTGCTTCAGCAACCGCGCCGCGCGAGGGTATGTCTTCCCCGCTTTTGGCGTCTCGTGCTGTTCGCCCCGGCTGGGCGCATCGGCGCTCACAACTTTGTCGTCCGCCACATTACTTATTGAAATGACGGCTTTCGCCGTCGACCGTGGGAAACTACTCGCGGAAACCAGGCTTTACAGAGACGCGTTTGCGCCCTTTCGCGCGGCGCCTCGAAAGCACCGCGGCCCCGCTCTTGGTCTTCATGCGAGTCCGGAATCCGTGCTTCTTCGAGCGTTTGCGCCGGTTGGGTTGAAATGTACGTTTCGGCATTGAAAATAGCTGCTCCTGATTGAATCGACTGCCTTAAGGCAAACAGTGAGTATAAATGACGCTGTGCCCATGCGGCAAACGCTCGGCGGACTGATCTGGCGGCAGACGATCAATGACGGAGGGTTCACTCCATCCCGATCTCAAAAAGGCTGGCAAGCAAGCGGCAATTCCCCATGAGTGTTATCGCCTGTTTTCGGCAATTGACATGAGGTGTCATGGCTTGGGGCATAATGGGGGCAAGGTCATGCCGATGAAATTGCGTCGAGTCATATGTTGCTCTGTCATTTTAGTAGCCGCAGCACAAGCGCAATCCTATGTGCCGAAGGTCGGCTTCGTCCCCGATTCGGGGACAGCGGTCAAGATGGCAGAGGCCGTGCTGATTCCCGTCTACGGGAAAGAACAAATCGAATCAGAACGACCGTTCACGGCCGCGCTGGAAAATGGCGTCTGGACTGTAGATGGAACTCTGCACTGCCCGGGGGCCAAAGGCGGCGTTACCACGGACTGCGACGGTGGCGCTGCGGAAGTGAAGCTGTCTAAGCGGGACGGACGAATCCTGAGAATGATCCATTACAAGTAGCTGATCGGGTCGCTGGATAACTGTTTAAATATCCCCACGTCGCCAACTACGACAACTCCGGGTCAACCGAGTGCTATCGCCTGCTAACGTCTGTTAACGTCAGCGAAGATCAGTCCCGTACCGCTTCGAGGTGGAGCGGAGAACATACAATGCTTTGCCCGCAACACTTTGCTCGCCTATAGGGCCGAAGTCCGGCAGACGGCTATCTCTGCTTACATCTCGGTTATCACCGACCACGAATAGTTCTCCCTGAGGGATTTGCAAGGGACCAAACTGCCGCAACTCCGGTGGCGGGTTTCCAACATGCTGGGCGTACGGCTCTTCGAGTTGGTGCCCGTTTACAAAAAGCACACCATCTTTGCTCTCTACTGTGTCGCCGCCGATGGCTACCACTCTCTTAATGAAAAACAAACCATCCTTATGAAAAATCACGATATCGTGAGGATTTGGTTTAGCGACCCGGTACTGCCGCAGATCAATCAATATCCGATCTGCGTTCAGTACGGTTGGTTGCATTCCGGTGGAGGGAACGTCGAAGACTTGAAACCCTGCTACGCGCAACAGCCAGTTGCTATGCGCGAATGAAATCATCAGGGCAAGCGGTATCAGGAAAATAAGCCACACATGGGGGCCACGTGTAGAGGCGGCGCTCAACACACGTAGTGCGCTCCACGCGGCAGCCGCGCAGACCAACATCACAGCAACCACAAGAAGCTCTAACCCAACGAAAGACTTCGGGAGACGTAGAGGCCAAAAGCAGAGGCTTAGTCCGCCGAAAAGAGCGAGAAAGATAACGCCACCTCGCTTATCGCCTAAGAGCCAATGCCCTGTTCCGGGCAATATCGGGGATAGGACAGCAGCCAAAATGCGCCGCTTCCGTCCGATGGCCGGTTGACCCTCAATGCGCTCGTGCGATGCAGCAGCAGCGCTAGAATCGTTTTTCATAGGCCTATAACGTAAGAACGAGCACCGTCAGTTTACACGTCACGGTTTGATTGGCGTTATATCCCCATAGCACTCATTGACCGTAGGCTCCGGCCGCGCCCCCGCTCGATCCTCGCTATACTCCCCTCATGAACATGTCCGGTTTCCCCTTCTCCATCACAGATTGGACGCAGGTGATTCCTACCGAACACCCCGGTCAAACGGGCAAAGCCCTCTGGAGAACGCAGAACTTCAACGACATTCGCGTGCGTATGGTGGACTACTCCCCGGGCTATCAGGCAGATCATTGGTGTACAAAGGGTCACGTGATTCTCTGCCTGGAGGGACAATTGGAAATCGAACTCGCCGACGGCAAACAGTTCACATTGAAAGCCGGTGAAAGCTACCAAACTCCAGACGGCGACCCCGGTCATCGATCTTCAACCACCACCGGCGCTCATTTGTTTATCGTGGACTAGCGCGGATGCTTATCCGCAGAGGCTCGTCCGCAGGTGCTTGTCATGGGCTACCGTGGATGACGGTTAGCCGCCGCGTTGCCGTTTGATTCTGGCTATACTCCCCTAAGAACGCGCCTAAGAAAATGAACGCGACGCCATGAGTCTTGACGACACCATCGTCGCCATCGCCACGCCGCCCGGCCGCGGAGGCATCGGCATAGTCCGCCTCGCTGGCCCCGACGCCCGCGCCATCGCCGCTCCCATGCTTCGCCTAACACATGACCTCGAACCGAACCGCGCAGTCTTTGGCGAACTGATCGAGGCCGAACTGATCGACTCGTGTGGCGCGGGCGCCCTCGCCCGCGAAAAACCTGAGACCACCCCGCACCAGGCCGGGACATCCGCCATCGGCTCTCCAGCCGAGCAAAGTCCGGCACCTCTTCCAGGAGCTTTGAAGGGGCGCGGCTTTAGCCGCGCCGATGAAGCCTCCACCAACGAAGGGGCTTTAGCCCCTGAGGTCTCCGCCAGCCGCCCTCAACGCATCGACGAGGTCGTCGTCACCTACTTTCAGAAGCCCCACTCCTACACCACCGACGACATCATCGAAATCTCTGCCCACGGCTCCCCCGTCGTGCTCCACCACATCGTTGAACTCGCCCTCGCCCGCGGCGCGCGCCTCGCCGAACCAGGAGAGTTCACGATGCGCGCCTTCCTCAACGGCCGCCTCGATCTCGCGCAAGCCGAAGCCGTCCGCGATCTCATCGATTCGCAAACGTTGTTTCAGGCCAAGGTCGCCGCGCAGCAACTCGAGGGCTCGCTCTCCAAGCGTCTCAAGCCGATCAAGCAGAAACTCATCGAACTCATTGCACTCCTCGAAGCCGGCATCGACTTCGCCGAAGATGACATCTCCATTGCCCCGAATGAAGTCATCCTTCAACGCATCGCCGGCATCCGCGCACCGCTCCATCTGCTCAGCGCCAGCTTTGCTTATGGCAAGCTCGTGCATGAAGGCCTCACGCTTGCCATCGTCGGCCGCCCCAACGTCGGCAAATCGAGCCTGTTTAACCGCCTCGTTGACCGCGAGCGCGCCATCGTCACCGCGCAGCCCGGCACCACGCGGGACCTCGTCAGCGAAACGGTCGCTATTGGCGGCATCCCCGTCCGACTGGTCGACACAGCCGGCATCCGCAAAGCGAACGACGAAGCAGAGAGCATCGGCATTCAGAAATCAATGGAAGCCCTCGCTGATGCCGACCTCGTGCTCGTTGTCGTCGATGTCTCGCAGCAACCTAATAAAGACCAGCCCACTAAAGAAGATAGTGACTTATTGAACCTGGTGGAGAATCGCGCGGCAATCATCGTCCAAAACAAGTGCGATTTGATGGCCGATTTGACAGCCGATTCTATCGCCGACTCGAAGCCCGATTCGATGGCCGACTCTACGAATATCGGCTTCCCGCTTTCCAACTCCAAACTCACTTGCGTGACAACCTCCGCGCTTACCGGCCACGGCATCCCCGAGCTTCGTTCAGCGATCCTCGAGCGCCTTGGCGGCAACTCGACTCCACAAATGGAAGCAGGTTTTCTCACCAACGCCCGCCACCAGAAGCTCGTCACCGATTCCCTCGCGGCCCTCGACAAATCCGCAGGCGCCGTCCCAGCCCGCGTGCCCCACGAAATGCTGCTGCTCGATCTCTATTCGGCGCTTCGCTCGCTCGACGAAATCACCGGAGCAACCGCCGCCGACGACATCCTGAACCTTATCTTTGGCACCTTCTGCATCGGGAAATAACAACCCCGACGGCCCCCACCTCAGGCGCCATGCATCCCGCGCATGCCTCGCACTTTTTCCGGCGTCATACGTCGACTGAGGAATCATGCACTCGCGGGGCAACCCCATCCCATGCCCTGCAATCCAATCTTACGGGTTACCTTGGAACTCAACGGGACCTTCGCGCCGTATGGTATAGTCTCCGCATCGGGGTATAGTTTTCTTCTGCGAGATGAGATTCTCCAATAATCTATGCACCAATAGTCGTTGGGGCAGCCGTGCGTTGATCGCGCTGGCCATCTTCTCGCTTACGTTTACCCTTGTAAGTCGTTTTTCCATAACCCCCAATTCCCCGGCTCGCTCGGTTAAGTCGGCCTCTAACCGAACGGGCGAATCCAAGCGGTTGGATCGGGATGCTGTTCCTTTTTTCGCCCCCGCAACTAGCCGCGCAATCTTTCGCCCTACATTGGGTCACTCCTATGTGCCCCATCCTTCCATGCTTCTCCTGGCCGACACGCTCACTCTGAGCGTCTCGAACCGTCCCCCTCCATTTCGTTCCCTTCTTTCGCTCTAGCGTGCCCTTGCAACTGACTCTTTAGGGAGTTTGACGGAGGGAGTTTGACGGAGAGAGTCTGACGGAGAGAGTCTGACGGCGAGATTCTGGGGCGGCCCATTCTCCGTCACGCTTCCTTTATAAGTTGCATTTCACCAAGACAAGCAAGTTGCAAGCAAACAGAAGTCATTTGAGGGAGAGTTCAATGAACCTCGGGCCTCTGGTAAGCCAAGACGTCCTGCGTTCTCTTCGCGAGATCGATACCTGTATGGTCTCGAATGCAATTGAGATTTTCGACGTTAGGCTGCGAAATACAGGCTTTGCCAGTTCGCAAATTCGTTGCATGTTCGAGGATCAGCCGCCAATGGTGGGCTATGCCGCTACCGCGCGTCTTCGCTCCGGCGAACCGCCGATGACAGGGCGCATTTACCACGACCGCACGGACTGGTGGAAAAGTATCCTCTCGATCCCTGCGCCCCGCGTCGTGGTGCTCGAAGATATGGATGTCCCGCCGGGCGTCGGGGCCTTCCTCGGCGACATGCATGCCTCGATCCTGATGGCCTTGGGGTGTGTTGGATTTGTGACTAACGGTGCTGTGCGCGAGCTGCCGCGCATTCAGCGTCTGGGGTTGCAATTGTTTGCCGGCAATGCCGCCGTCTCGCACGCTTACGCCCACATTTTTGAGCTTGGACGCACCGTCCACGTTGCAGGCTTGGAAGTAAGCCCCGGGGATTTATTGCATGGTGATCGGCATGGTCTTTTGACCATACCAGCCAATATCGCTGGCGAGATCCCGGCCGTTGCTGCGAAATTGCGCCGCGCAGAGGACAAAGTTATCCGCTTCTGCGAGTCGAAGGAATTCTCTCTCGATCAATTGCGTCGGGTCATGTCGGAAGAACTCTAGCCTCGGCTGGCAACAGAGTGCTGATGGAACGAGGTACTTAAAGATTTGAAATATGCCAAACGAAATCGTGCAGGATCGGCTCTCGCAAGAACATGCGAGTGGCCCCAGTCCATGGTCCGTGTCGCTGCCATCTCCGGCCTGGTGCTCGCGAGTTTGCTCGCTTCGTGCTCCGGCGGCGCCCACAAGAACGCCGACAATGCTCCCGAAGTCACCGTCGGCGTCACGCCCGTCATCAACAAGACCCTGAGTCGCTCTCTAACTCTCTCTTCAGAGTTGGTGCCCTTCCAGGAAATAGACGTTTACGCCAAGGAAGCCGGGTATGTACAAAAACTGAACGTCGATTATGGAACGCGCGTCCGTCAAGGCCAGGTTATGGCGATGCTGGAGATACCGGAGTTAGTCGCGCAACTCGACATGGATCGCGCCGAAGTTAAGAATGCCTCCGATCAGATCAACCGGGCCAATCACGAATTGAAAGGTTATCAGGCGCAGTACACGGCTCTTCATTTGGAATTCTCGCGCTTGAACGATGTCTTCCAGAACCAACCCGGTATCGTGGCGCAACAGGAAGTCGACAACGCCCAGGGCAAAGATCAGGCAGCCTCATCCCAGGTCGATGCCGGCCAGGCGGCACTGTCTGCCGCCGAAAGCCAGCTCACTGCGGCCAAAGCAAAACTGGCCCACGATCAGGCCCTCCTCGACTATTCCAAAATCACCGCACCGTTCTCCGGCGTCGTCACCGAGCGCTACGCCAACCTCGGAATGCTCATGCAGGCCGGAACCAACTCCAGCACGCAGGCCATGCCTCTGGTCCGCCTCTCTCAGGACGACTTGTTCCGTCTCGTCATTCCGGTCCCTGAATCCTACGTCCGTTATATCCACATCGGCGATCCCGTAAGCGTTCACGTTCCTTCTCTCAACCGGACGTTCCCGGGCAAAGTCGCTCGATTCTCCGTTGACGTGCGCGCGGATACACGTACCATGCACACCGAAGTCGATGTTTCGAATCCGCAACGTATCCTGTTGCCCGGCCTCTATGCCGAAGCGGAGCTCAGCCTCGACCAGCAAGCAAACATTCCTACCGTCCCTGTTCAGGCTTTGAATCACGCCGCCGACAAGACGACTGTCTTCATCGTGAACCCTATGGGCCAACTCGAGGAACGCACGGTAGTCGTCGGACTTGAAACCAGTACCGACGCGGAAATCGTCTCCGGCGTCAAGGAAGGAGAGCAGGCGGTTGTCAGCGATCGCAGTGGGCTGAAACCAGGTCAAAAAGTACGCGCGCAAGTTGTGCCCGTCCCCGAATATCACGAGCCCAGAACACACTAGGAGCCGCGTTGCAGAAAGTCTCACAGAAACCGTCCCACAGCGCCGCAACGAGCGGGATTGTCATAAGCGGAATTGTCATAAGCAGGATCGGATAGCGCCATGCCAGAGTTTTCAATTCGCAACCCGTACTTCATTATCGTGATCTGTCTCACGCTTGTCGTAATCGGCGTGGTCAGCATCGTGCGAATGCCCGTCGATCTTTTCCCCCCCATCAATATGCCGGAAGCCGTGGTTGCCACTTTCTACAGCGGCATGCCTCCGGAAGATATTGAATTCGACATCACCGATCCGCTCGAGCGCTTCTTCACCCTCGCCTCCGGCGTCGATCACATGGAATCGCGCTCCCTTCTCGGCGTCAGCATCATCAAAGTTTATTTTCAGCCCGGCACAAATCCCGATACCGATGTCAGCCAGCTCTCCAACCTGGCTCTCGCCGACCTCAAGCGCTTGCCGCCGGGCACTCTGCCTCCGGTGGTTTTGAAATTTGACGCGTCGAGTCTCCCCGTCGCACTCGTCACCGTGAAGGGCGAGGGCCTCAACGAAACTCAACTTCACGATTTCGCCCAGTTCCAGATACGCAACCAGATCGCGGTTGTCCCCGGCGCTGAAATTCCCATCCCCTTCGGCGGCAAATATCGCCAGATCATGGTCTATGTCGATCCCTACAAACTCCAGTCGAGGCAACTCAGCCTCATGGATGTCGTCGACGCCGTCAACGGATCCAATCTCATTCTCCCCGCTGGCGACGTCAAGATGGGGCCCTACGACTACTTCGTCTACTCGAACAGCTTGGTCGACAACATGAAACAGCTGGGCGATGTCCCCATTAAAGTACGCGGAAATTCCTGGGTCACGGTGAACGACATCGGCAAAGCCGAAGATGCCAATCAGATCCAGTACAACGAAGTCCGCATCGACGGCCAAAAGTCCGCCTACATCCCCATCATGAAGCAGGGCGGCGATACCAACACCATTGCCGTCGTCGACGGTGTTCGCCAGCTCATCAAGCACCTTTACGACATTCCGGCTCAACTTAAAACCAGCATTGTCTTCGACCAGTCGGTCTATGTTAAGGAGGCGATCCATACCGTTCTCCACGAAGGCTTCCTCGGCCTGATTCTCACCAGCCTGATGATCCTGATTTTCCTGGGAAGCTTTCGCGCCACGTCCGCCGTCTTACTTTCAATTCCTCTGTCAGCGCTGGGCGCCTTCGTAATCCTCGCGTTGATGGGCGGCACCGTCAACACCATGATCCTCGGCGGAATGGCCCTGGCTTTTTCGCGCGTCATTGATAACTCCGTCATTTCTCTTGAGAACATTTACCGCCATTTGGAAATGGGAGCCGCACCCACGGTTGCAGCCACCGTGGGTGGATCCGAAGTCAGTCTCGCCGTTCTCGCCGCCACACTCGTCGGTGTCGTCAATTTTTTTCCCGTTATCTTCCTTTACGGCGTAGCCAAGTTCCTGTTTTCCGCGTTGGCCTTGGCGTTTTGCCTCTCTCTTCTGGCTTCATTTCTTGTCGCCATGACGGTCATTCCCTTGTTCTGTTCCCGCTTTCTGAAGGCTGTTCCCCACACCGCAGCAGCCCACGCAAGAAAGGACCAGGAAAACCACGGCGAGTACGAGATCGAGCCCACGGCGTCCATCAGCCAATCCTGGATGGACAGGTTCAATGCCCGCTTCAATCGAATGTTCAACAAGGCTCTGGACTACTACGAGTATTGGGTAAGGCGCGCTCTGCAACGTCCCGGTCTTACCGTCCTTGCTCTGAGCGCCGTGTTCTTGCTGAGCCTCGCCATCTATCCCCTCACCGGTCTCGCATTCTTCCCCAAGACCGATGCCGGCCAGTTCACCATCAACATGAAAGTCCCCACCGGCACGCGCCTCGAAGTCACCGATGAATATGTGGCTAAGGTAGAAGATCTGATCCGGCACACGCTCCAAGCCGGGGATCTGAAGCGCATCGTCTCCAACATCGGCGTCGTTCCGGACTTCTCATCGCTTTACACCACCAATACTGGCGCCTATACCGCAACCGTGCAGGTGCAGTTGAACCAGCCTCACCAGCTCAGCAGCTTCGAATATATGGACCGGGTTCGAGCCCGCATGGCCAGCCAGTTCCCGGACATCCGCACCTTCTTCTCCAGCGGATCAATGGTCGATGCCATCCTCAACACCGGCAAAGCTGCTCCCATCGACATCCAAGTCAGCAGCCCGGACCTCGATCAGATTTACGGCATCTCGCAGAACCTCGTCTCTCAAATCAAGTCAGTGCCCGGCGTCGGCCAGATCTACGTTCCGCAGGATATGAACTATCCCGCTCTGCGCCTCGACATCGATCGCGTTCACGCCGGCGAATTGGGACTTACCCAAAAAAATGTGGTCGATAACGTTATCACTGCCATCAATTCGAACTATATGATCGCCCCTAACTACTGGGTCGATCGCAAAACCGGCAACGACTACTATCTGACCGTCCAATACTTCGAGCACGGTGATGCCGCCGTCCACAACATCGCCGATCTCGGACAGATTCCCCTCCGCGATCCCGCCGATCAGACGGGCATAAAATGTGGAATTCCTAATCGGCCAATGCAGCCCGGCGCAAGCCAGGCCCCTTGGGCCTGTTCCGCTGGCCAGGCGCGGCCCACCACCGTCCTCAACAATGTGGTCGACATCAAACAAATTCAAACTCCTACCGAAATCGACCACTATCAGATCCAGCGCGTCATCGACATCTTCGTCACTCCCTCCGGAGAAGACCTCGCTCGCGTCACCAAGTCCATACGCAATATTCTGGCCGGCGCAAAAATTCCTTCCAACGTGCGCATCAATCTCCGCGGCATGGTCGAGGGCATGGAGGCCTCGTTCAAAAGCTTTGCTCTCGGCTTTCTCATCTCCTTCATCCTCTTGTTCCTCATCCTGACCGCCCAATTTAAATCCTTCGTCGACCCATTCCTCATCATGCTCGCCATCCCTATGGGTTTCATCGGCGTGATGATCATCCTGCCGCTCACCCACACCACATTGAACGTGATGTCGTTGATGGGTGTGCTCATGCTCATCGGTGTCGCCGGCTCGAACAGTATTCTGATCGTCGACTTCGCCCACAATCTGGAACGCGAAGGCCTGTCGCCCGAAGATGCCGTCATCACCGCCTGCCGCGTGCGCCTCCGACCCATCCTCATGACCTCGCTCGCCACCATCATCGGTATGATTCCCCTGGCGCTGAACCTGGGCACTGGTGCCGAACAGTACACCCCCATGGCCCGCGCCATCATCGGAGGCCTTACATCCTCTGTTCTGCTGACGATCTTCATCGTCCCGGCCGCATACTTGCTCGTCTATGGCAAGCGCGCGAAGAATGCTACAGCCACACCTCCCACGGAGCCCGCGCAGTGAAACAACGTCGACCCCTGCTTTCGATTGCGATCGTCCTTCCAGCGCTGCTTTACGCTATGCCCGCTTGGCCGCAGACGCCCTCCAGCGTCGAGGCCGTGTCAACCCAATCGCTGCCTGCGGCTCCTCAACCATCGTCGGCAGCGATGAACCAAGCCTCAACTCCGCCGTCAACGCAAAGCGGCAGTCGGTCTTCGAATCCGTCCCCATCCGGCACTTCGCCCAGCACCGGCACTCCCATCCGTCTCTCCCTCAAAGATGCCGAAGCGCTCGCCATCAAGAACAACCCTCAGATCTCTGTCGCGCGCCTGCTGGCATTAGCTTCGCACCAGGTCACGCGCGAAGCCCGCTCTAATCTTTGGCCCCAGGCGGTCGGTAACATCACCGGTGTCGACGCGGAATCCGGCACCCGCATCACAGCCGGGCTTCTAAACAATCCCACGGTTTACGAACGGGCCGCCGCCGGCATGACCATCACGCAACTTATCACTGACTTCGGGCGCACCAACAATCTGATCGCCAGCGCGCACTATAGCGAGAAGGCAGAAGCCCAAAACGCTGCCGCCACCCAGCAGCAAATTCTCTTGGCTGTGAATAAGTCCTACTTCAATGCCCTACAGGCGCAAGCCGTCCTCACCGTGGCTCAGGAAACCGTAAAGGAACGCCACACGGTCGCCGATCAAATTGGCACGCTCTACAAGAACAAATTGAAGTCGGAGTTGGATTTCAGTTTCGCCAATGTAAACCTCGCACAGGCTCAACTGCTGTTACTGGATGCCCAAAATAACCAGGACGCTACCCAAGCCACGCTGGCGATGGTCCTTGGCTATTCAACACAACAGAATTTCGAACTCATAGGAGAAACCAGTCCGCTCTCCGCCCCGCCGCCCAGCGTCGATCCTCTGATCGCCGAAGCCTTCACCATGCGCCCTGAAATACTGTCCCTTCAATTTCAGTATCAATCGGCCGAGAGATTTCACACTGCCGAACGCGACCTGTTTTTTCCCACCATCCGCGCAATGGGCGCATTGGGGATAACGCCAGTGGGAAATCCGGTTGTGGCTCCTTCCCCCGAAGCGTTTAACAATACCTACGGTGCGGTCGGCGCCAACCTGGAAATTCCACTCTTCAACGGATTTCAATTCGTCGCCCGCGCCAGGGAAGCTGACCTCCGGGCGCAAGCCGCCGGCGAGCGCCTGCGCGATATGCACGATCTCATCTCGCGCGATGTCCGCACCAGTTGGCTGAATGCAAACAACGCCTATCAGCGCATGTCGGTTACGCAGCAATTGCTCGATCAGGCCAAGCTTGCATTCGATCTCGCCCAATCCCGTTACAAGCTCGGCCTTGGCTCCATCGTTGAGCTCAGTCAGTCTCAGCTCCAGCTAACGCAGGCAGAAATCGCCAATGCAGAAGCCGGCTACGACTATCGCCTCAGCCTTGCCATTCTCACCTACGAAACAACCGGAATCTGATCACCGTATGGCGCCAATAAAAAAGCCCCCGGCGGCAAAAAATCCGCCAGGGGCCAATTCCCAAATCCAAATCCTTACGGCAGGTAATACCGGAACGACGTGAAGAACATATTGTCGATGCCGTGGGGCGCATAAAACAGTTCCCCTGGCCCGGCGACTCCATTGTTCCCTGTCCACGCCTGGCGAGTCACATAGGAGTACTGCGGCCCGAATTGCAGTCTCCCGTGCGGTCCTTGATGCAACTTGATCCAGAACCCGGCTGTCCCTTCAATCAGGCGCTGCGTATCTCCAGAGCAATTCGCCAGCGACCCAAACGTATAGCCAGCCGCACCGCTCGGTGGCGCAGTCTCCGTGAAGCACCCCGAGTCAACAAAATACGGTGAGCCGTATCCAACCGGCGTACCCAAAGTGTACGTGGGGTTCTTGCTGTCCGGCTGGTTGGCGTCAAATGCCCAGTGCCGTCCCGCATACTCTTCGCCCGCATTCATGTACACATCAATCCTCTTGCTATGCCACTCGATCGTTCCCAGCGCTTGGTAGCTTCGGATCAACGCCAGCGTTCCGTCCGGGTTCACCGTCGCATCCGGCAGGTTGCTGGAGCCATACCTTCCCACTCCTTCTCCGGTCATGAAGTGAACGCCGAAGTCCCACTGCTTGGCAACTGTCACGCGCGCATTCGCACCGAACGCGCCCGAGGTCTTCGAGTCGTTGTATGCACCGGCTGCGGAAGCCGTGGCGTTACACAACCCAGTGTTCACCGGCCCGATTTGTCCGCAGGGATACACGCGGTCGCGGAACCGGCTCAGGACTCCGAAGACTTCATAGTGTCCGAATCCCGGCTCTGCCGCCGCCTTGAACACAAAGTCCGGCATGGCATTGAACGAATAGTTTGTTCCCGAGTTATACAAACCGCTGGTATTTCCTGCACTGCCCAGCGCAAAGTCGGTTTCGTTACCGTGGCCCCCAAACGTGGTCTGCGGGTTTTCCAGGGACGCGCCCAGCCAGAAGTGTTTGTCGAAATTCCTCACCACCCGAATGCCATATTGCCGCGCCCAGCTGAATCCGACGTGGTATTGCGGGTCGATGGTCATCGGCAGCGCTTCTGACCGGTTATCCATGCCCTTCCTGGTTTCCGTCAACAGACTCCACTGCTGGCCGCCCGTCAGGCTCCATTCGTCGTTGGCAATCTGTCCCCACACCTGCCGCTGACGCATCGTATAGCTGTTGCTCTGTGTGGCCGTGGACGTTACGCCTGCCGAGAGGAAGTCGGCTTCGTAGTAGCCGCTCATCTTCAGGTCCTTCAATTTCCCTTCCGCCAGCATCGAGATACGCGACTGACGTCCCGACCCATAAAACTCGGAAATATCGTTTTGCCCCGCGCCCGGCATGCTCACGCTGTTAAACGGCGTATTGATGTCGGCTCCGAGCGCCCGGTTCCGGTACACAGATTCTGCCGCCAGGAATCCTCCCGGCGTGATCGTGATCCCTTTGAAGTGAATTGCCAGCGGGCTCTCGATCTCTTCATGCAGTGTTTTCTGTGTTTCCTGCAATGTCTGCGCCATGTTCGTCGCATTGGACTTGATGTCGGCAACATCGCTCTTGATCACGGTCACGGTCTGCGCTTGCTCCGCAGTTTGCGAAGCCGCCGCATCGGCCTTCGTCTGGGCTTGCGCCGTAGCGCTCTGGCTCTGATCAATCTTCTGTTCCAGTTGCTGAATTCGCTGGTCTCGGCTTTGCACCTGTTGCCCAAGTTCCTGAATCTGCTTCTGTTGCGCCTCGATCGCTTCCTTCAACTCATTCAACTGCGATGCGACCGTCGGTGCCTTCGCGCGCGCCTTTGTGGTTTTGCTCGCAGGAGCCGAACTATCCTGCGGAGGATCCGCAGCGTAGAGGCTGCCCGTTAGCGCCATCGAAAGCGCTAAAGCCAATATTTGCTTCATTTTCTTCTCCTATTCGGTGGAATTGGAAATTGCCAAACGACTGCTTCAGAACTCAGTGTCCCGCATCCCTTTGGTCTGACCGTTGATCCTAAAGCCCCAATTGTTAACAACAGATGAATGTCCGTTGAAAATCCCGTTAATCCAAAGCGCGTCTCATTTCGCGACGTACCTTGGGGACGGCGCAGCCGCGGGGCGAGGGATCTCGCGTCCATCAACTAAGATTTCGTCTCACTACACGCGATTGATGTTTGCGCCACCGTGGAAGAGCGGCCCTTTAGAGCCTGCCCTCGGCGAACACGGAGCGGGGCGACGTGGAGTCGAAGGGGCAGCGTTCGGTTCTGAAATCTGTGGGGCTTTACAGTTTGCTGAAAAACTCGACTTTGGTCTTGCTTCTGGGTGGCGCAGCGGTTTACCGCTGCGATAACCGCCTTTTTTTCGGTAATAATATAGTTGACTGACTACGATGGGCTACTTTGAATTTTCAGATAACGAAATCTGTCGGAGCGCGGCAACCGTAGGATACATCTGTTCTTTACGGAGGGATAAACCCATATGCTCCGTTCCTTGTCGCCATAGATATTCTGCGATTTGATCATCTGTCGCACCTGTGGTGAGTAGGGTAAACAACGAGCCGAGACAGCAATCGTACTCGTCCTGAGCGTTGGGCTCGTCCCTAACACCGATTGGGTCCCAGACGTTCATTAGTACGCCACGGATTTCTGTTCGAATGCGCCGAGACTCGTGTTTGTCAATCATGTCGCTCTTTCCGCCCTCCGCTGCTCTTTACTTGGCTCGTGTTCGTCGCGTGCGATGGGTTGCCGTGATTGTTGTACAGTTTGTAACGCTACCCTCTTTGCTAAAGGTCGCAAACCACGGGCGCGGCTGCTTTTTGTACATTCGCAAGACTGTAGCTTTTAGTTTGATGACCGCCGCTAGCCACTCGGCGGGTGGCCCACCCCTTGAGAAGCTCTTTAGGTTTTGCCTGCGTTATTCATCTGAGGGTGCCCCATCCTTCGCCGGTTTTTTTGGCGAAGGGTGGGTGGCAGATTGATCGCACAATGGGACTTGCCTTTCATGCCGTACGCCGGGTGCCCGAGACAATGCGGGTGCCCCATTCATCGCGCACGTTGCGATGAGCGGGATTCATCGCTGGTAATGTGATTAACGACGGCAACGGCAATCAGCCAACCTACGATGCCGAAAGCACGATCGCAAGCACGATGCCTAACAATTCCGGCGTCACCCACGATGGAGTTTATCCTGAGCGCAGTCGAAGGAGTGCCGACGGCGTGCGCATCGAAAAATCCTCGGGCACAAGATATCTGCCCAACGTATGGACTGGCCCGGTCCCGGCGGCGAAACGCTGGCCGAAACCGACCTCAGCGGCAACATCAACGAGGAGTATATTTTCTTCAACGGCCAGCGCATCGGCTAACACTTTGCATCAAAGCGGGGCCACTACTAAATGAGGAAGGGGTTTACGGTATGACTTACACATGCCGAACGACTAACGACTAAGGACTAACGACCAACTCATCCCCGAAGTCTAGCCCGCAGTCAGTTCTCCTGCGCTTCCAACTCTCTGACTGACAACTCTTCTGTGCGCAAGCGTTCCACTTCTTTGGCCATGGCAAACTTCAATTTATCAATACCTTCACCCGTCACCGCCGATATCGGATACAGCTTGAGCTTCTTCCGTGTGCACCATTGCTTGAATTTCTTCAGCTTCTCCGGATTGGCTGCATCGATCTTCGACGCCACCATGAGCACAGGCTTTTTCTCCAACTCCGCACCGAAACTCGCCAACTCTCCCGCAATGATTTCAACATCCTTCACCACATCCGCCCGCCCGCTCGCGTCTGAAACGTCAACCAGGTGCACCAGCAGCCGCGTGCGTTCAATATGACGCAGAAACTGCGTCCCCAACCCCGACCCGGTATGCGCGCCCTCAATCAACCCCGGAATATCGGCCACCACAAAACTGATTTCACGTTTCTTGTCTCCCACCAGCACCACTCCAAGGTTGGGCTCGAGCGTTGTAAACGGGTAGTCGGCAATCTTCGGCCGTGCCGCCGATATCCGGGAGATCAACGTCGACTTGCCTACATTCGGAAATCCCACCAGCCCCACATCCGCAAGCAGCTTCAGTTCCAGCCGGTACTTGCGTTCTTCGCCCGGCCGCCCGTCTTCGTGCTCTCGCGGAGCCTGATGGGTCGAGCTCGTAAACCGTGCGTTGCCCCGTCCCCCGCGTCCCCCGCGCGCGATTACAACCTTTTCATCGGCATGCGAGAAATCATGCACCAGCTCTCCCGTCGCCTCGTCATACACAATCGTTCCCACCGGCACTTTCAGCAGAATGTCGACTCCCTCGCGCCCGGTCTTATTCGACCCTTCGCCATGCCGTCCGCGTTCCGCTTTGTACTCGGGATTAAACCGGAAATGAACCAGCGTGTTATGGCGTTCGCTCGACTCCATCCATATGTCCCCGCCTTTGCCGCCGTCACCCCCCGAGGGCCCGCCACGCGGCACGTACTTCTCCCGCCGGAAGGCCATGCAGCCGTTTCCGCCGTCGCCCGCTTTCACCCGGATTATTGCCTCATCTATGAACATAGGAGCGGTCGTCACTCATCAGACTTTCCCTGCATTCGTCGAACGCCAACCCCGCAGTGGGAGCGGCTGGAATTCACCCAACTTTACGCCGTATCGGCGACTGGTTGCCAGAGTTCGATTCGGTTGCCCTCGGGGTCGGTGATCCACGCAAAGTGGCCGTAGGGATGGGATTCCTGATGCGGGTCAATGGGAACCTTGGCGCCGCGGAGCTGCGTCAGGAGACCTTCGAGGTCGTCGACGCGGTAGTTGATCATCACGCGCTGGGTTGCGGCGCCGAAGTGGTTGGTGCTGTCGGGGAAGAGCATCCAGGTGGTTTGGCCCGTACCGGCGGGCACTTCGTCGGACCAGAGGAAGCTGGCGCCGCCGTAGTCGGCGAGTTGGATGCCGAGGTGCTTGGCATACCAGCCGGAGAGCGCTTTAGGGTCGCGGGCTTTGAGGAAGACGCCGCCGATTCCTGTGACTCGTGCCATGAGGGTCTCCTTGCAGGTGTATGAGCGGGTGTAGGAAAAGCAGATCTCTCCGCCGCGCGTGGCCGGCTATGAAACGCCTTCTAACGACGAACGACCAGCGCCTGATGGCTGACGGCTGTTAGCTAGTTCGCTTCTATCGGTTCGACCATCACAAACTTCCCCGTCGAGCCCTTGTCCAGAAACTTGATCCGCCCCGAGATCTTAGCGAACAATGTGTCATCTTTGCCTCGCCCCACGTTAAGGCCGGGCTTCACCCGCGTGCCCCGTTGGCGCACAATGATCGTCCCTCCCGGAACCACCTGCCCGCCGAATGCCTTGAAACCTAAACGCTGCGCGTTTGAGTCGCGCCCGTTTCGTGAAGTGCCTTGCCCCTTTTTATGCGCCATAATCCTTTCTCAGTGGCCAGTTGCCAATTCGTTTTAATCCTGATTCTACGTGCAGCCGTTTCCCGTCACGCGGCTACTTCTTCTTTGTTGACTTCTTGGCCGCCGCTTTCTTGGCTGTCTTCTTTTTCGCAGGTTTTGCCGAAGCGTGTGCTCCGTGTTCAGCGTCCGCCTCGTGCGTCTCCGGAACCTTCTTTACTTTCTTTTCCTTCTTCTCCAGCTCTGGTGCCTTAAACGACTGCCCACCGAAGGCAATCTCCGTGATCCGCACCGCACTGTAATCCTGCCGGTGTCCCTGCAGCTTTTTGTACTGCTTCTTCTTCTTGTAATGGAACACCAGCACCTTTGCGCCGCGGCCCTGCTCCACCACTTCCCCGCTCACGCTCGCGCCAGACTCCGGCCTTACCACGTTGCCTGCCTCCGCCGAAACGGCCAGCACGTCATTAAATTCAACTCGCCCATCCGTGTCGCCCACTTTTTCCACTCGGATCACGTCGCCGGGCGCGACCTTATATTGCTTTCCACCTGCGCGGATCACCGCGTACATAAGCTCCTCCAAATTCTCATTTGGGCGCGTGCACTCTGCCGCCCATCCAACTGCTTCCCTACGCTCAACATCCACCGGAGCCTGGCCTGGCCCCAGTCTAATCAGAGACTAATTAAACCCTGCTCCTGCTGTTTCCGCTCTTCTCCCGACGCGCTAAACATCTTAGCGTCGAAAGCCGGCACCCTAGCTTCTAACCGGAAGCGCGGCACAATCCCAGAATGGGTCGGCCCGTACAGGCAAGCCTCGTTATTTTATCTTGCAGACTCCAACCCGGTCAAACCGCGACCCCAACAGGGTCGTGGCTAGCTTGGTTTTGAATCAAAATGCCTTTTTGATGGCTGGGTGCCCCATTCAAGCCCGGGGTCCCCAGCGCACGCGGTTTTCGTGTGCTGGGGTGGACGCCCGCATTTGGCTTGAGTGGGGATTTTGTAACGACGCATTCTCATTGTCCAACCTCGCGCTCTACGAAAATCCATGGCGTCATCCCGTAGGCCCCCGCGTTTTTCAGGTAGACCCCCAGCTTCAGCTGGGGGCGGCGCAGCCGCGGGGCGAGGAATCTCGCGCGCATCTGCTGAACACTGCGCGCCTAACTGAGCCGTACTCCTCGAACGCACACACCGTCTCCGTCGGAAGTCCTGCTCTCATCACGACCGGCCGACAACGACCGACCGACTCAGTTCCGTCCCCGGACTCCATCCCCAGGACAACGTCAATTGGGCTTTTGAATCACGTTCTGATGTAGCAACAGTTCTCGAAGTGCTTCATGGAGCACTTCTCGTTCCTTCTCCATGGCAATCTTCTCGGCCGCCATCTCGCTCAATCGATCATTGATCCTATATCGAGCGCGGTCACAAGCGTTCCCTACCTTCGCTCCGTCCATCTCCCGCATTGCTTCCCTGTATGCTGCTTCCCAGTCAATTGGCACTGGCATCCCCCTCTCAGCCACGTGCGGCCAAAACCATGCTTCGTTGTTAAGCGCCTCCGGTTCCAGCGCGTCTCTCATTGACTATCGGAACACGCGCCTTTTACTTAAGATTACGAAAAGCTGATTTACCGATTGCTCGTTCGTCATTCACCACACTCCGCATCTCCACCTTTTCCCCCGAATCGACCACATACCAACCCTGCCCGAGCTGTCCTGATTTGAGTGTTCCTGAACCTGATCGGCTTTCCTTGACGGCGCGTTGGGTTTTCCTTCTCTGCGATCTCGGCGTCCTCGGCGGTGAAGATTTGAAGGGTTTTCTGAGAACACTGGATCACACCCCTCCCCGCCCTCTTGACCACTACTTCCTCACCGGATAGCCTCATTTGGACGCCCCTCCCATGGCCAGTCCTGATACCCACGATTCTTCCGCGCCAACTAACTCAGGAGAAACGGCTTCCGCGCCCTCCCGTGGTGTCGAGGGTTCGCAACTTTCGCCTCCCGGCCGGGTTCCTACCGATGTGAGCAGCATTGCCCAAGCCAGCGTCGCTCTAGGTCCTGGACGGTTGAACTTTGGCAGCTCGCCCACCGCGCCCGTGTCTCGCGATAGTTCGGGAAAAAGTTCGAGCGAAGCCGTCTCCGACGCCGACGTAATGCTGAAGGTCAAAGCGGGGGACGAATCAGCTTTTGGATTTCTGGTCCAGAAATACCGCAGGCCGCTCATCGGGTTCATGTTTCGCCTGTGCCACAATCCCTCGACTGCCGAGGAGTTGGCTCAAGAAGTTTTTCTGCGCGTCTATCGCTCGCGCCTGAGCTACGAGCCCAGCGCCAAGTTTAGCACTTGGCTTTATCGGATCGCGACTAATCTGGCCGTGAACCACGCCCGCGATACCCGGCGCGAGCGGCCGGAAAACACTGTTCGTCTCGACGAACCCGATCAGGAAACAGGTACAACTCCCGATCTGGCCGACGAGGGGCTCACCGCCGAACAACAATTGCTCCAGCGTGAGCGCTTGGCCGCAATTCGCGGCAAAGTAAATGCGCTGCCCGAACGGCAGCGTCTGGCTGTCATTATGCACAAGTACCAGCAAATGGACTACCGGCAGATTGCCGCCGTGATGAAACTGAGCGAGTCGGCAACTAAGTCATTGCTGTTCCGCGCCTACGAAACATTGCGCGAGCAGCTCAAAGAATTCATTTAGGGAAGATATTTTGGGAAAAGTCTCGGGAATAGTTACGGAAATAGTCACAAAAACGTTTACCGGGATTGTGTACCAAAATTAAGAGGGACGTTGTATGAATTGCACAGAGAAAGATAAAAATAAAGCTAGTGACATTCAAGACGCTTTACTGGATCTGGCCGCTGGCCGCCAAAATCAAAATGAAGATGAAAGCGGAAGCTCCACGCCCGAGATTGCCAGCCACATCGCATCCTGTACAGCTTGCACCGCCCGGCTTCACGAGCTGAAGCAGACCATGGCCTTGCTTGATCAGTGGCAAGCGCCCGAGCCATCGCCCTATTTCGATGTTCGCCTTCAGGCCCGTCTGCGCGAGGAAATGGCTCTCCCACCAGTCCCGTGGTATCGCCGTTGGCTTCGCGCCGTATCCATGCGCCCAGCCTGGGCCATGTCGCTCGCTACGGTCTTGTTCGTCGCCGCGATTATTTCCGGCAACCGGTCTTATCTCTCTCAGACCGATACCATTGCGACCAAGCCTCCTGTCGTCGGCGTTCCGGCCCAGCCCGGCACGGCAGTCGCCGATCTGCAGGCGCTCGAAAGCAATAACGAGTTGTACGCCGATTTTGATGTGCTCGACGATTTGCAAGTGCAGGACGATGTCACGGCAACTCCATAACGAGGCGGTACGCTGCATCGTGCCTTTGTCGTGAAGTAATGATGCGTGAAGCAATTTGGCCGTGCTTTGCAGGCTGCGGAAAAAGTCACGAACATTGGCACTACCGTGGAAGAGCGGCCCTTTGTCCCGAATCAGCGGGGGCTTTAGCCCTGGTGGTCGCCATCGAGATATAAGAGAACTTTTTCGGCGGCCCGTTGAGCTTTTGATGTTGGCAAGAGAACCTTGGGAAGAGAAATGTTGGGAAGAGCAAAACTCGCAGTCTGTCTGGCCGCGCTGCTGATGGCGGGCGTGCTCGTGCCCATGTCGCAGGCCCGTCGCTCATCCACGTCACACGGGACGACGACGCATGGCTACCGGCCATCAAGCCAACGCATGCATTCGCGCGCAAACGCCCCACGCGCAAGCGCCCCCCAAGCGCCCCGCATGGCGCAGCCGATGCAGCCTCCTCGCAATCGGCCCGGCCACGCCGGAGCCTGGTTGCGCAATAATCGCAATCTCTCACCCGAGCAGCAGCGCCGCGCGCTCGAAAACGATCCCCAGTTCCGCCGCCTGCCGCCTCAACAACAACGGCAATTGCAGAATCGCTTTCAACATTTCTCCAGCTTGCCGCCCCAGCAGCAGGACCGAATGCTCAATCGCATGGAAACCTGGGAGCACCTGACGCCCGGCCAAAAACAGCAGGCCCGGCAGATGTATCAGGACTTTCGTCAACTCCCGCCTGACCGGCGGCAGGCCGTGAACGAGGCCATCCGCGGCATGCGCTCGTTAACTCCCGAGCAGCGTGACCGCCTTATCAATTCCGATCGCTATCGCCGCGACTTCTCGCCCAGAGAGCGCAATATCCTGAGCGGCGCATCTCAGCTCCCTCTCGCCCCCGGCGGCTTCTAGGTCCACGCTTTTTTCTCTTACTGCAATCGGATCTCGCGCGAACCCCATCCCCAGGCCGAGCGATCCATCCATCGGCGTCATCCCGAAGCCCCGCGTTTTTACCAGCGGGGCGAGGGATCTCGCGGGCAGCTACTCAACCTGTATCTCCGCCGTGCTTTTGGGCCGGTTGCCCCATCCAAGCCTGCTTTTGGCTTGAGTGGGATTAATAAAATCGGATAGATATACGACGAACCTGTTTTGGGTGGCGCAGCGCCTTGGTGTTTCAGAGGCATCCACCAAGACTGCTGAACCCTCAGTCCCGCAGCCAATTCTTCGCTATAAACAAGACATTCGCCGGCCGTTCCGCCAGCCGCCGCATAAAATACGGATACCACTCCGTGCCAAACGGCACATACACACGCACTTTCCATCCATCCTTCACCAGCGACTGCTGCAGGTCCCGCCGAATCCCGTGCAACATCTGAAACTCAAACGCCGCCTGCGCAATCTTCTCCCGCGTCGCGAATGCCTTCGCCTCATTAATAATGTCCTCGTCGTGCGTCGCCAGCCCGTGGTAGATCCCGCTCTTCATCAGTGTCTTCATCAGCTTCACGTAGCTGGCATCAACTTCGCTTTTCTTCTGGAACGCAATATCCGCCGGCTCCTTATATGCCCCTTTGCATAGCCTGATCCTGATCCCCTCCGCCAGCAATTTATCGACATCAGCTTCGGATCGCCGCATATACGACTGGATCACCGCCCCCACGCATCCCGCATTCCCCGGCACGCGGTTCAACTCGTGTACGAAGTCGAGCGTTCGCTGCGTATACGGCGATCCTTCCATATCTACGCGCACGAAATTCTTCGGGGTCATGCCCGCGGCCTTTGCCACCAGCCCGCGCACAATGTCAAAGGCCATCTTCTCGTCCACGTCGATGCCCATGTGCGTCAGCTTCACGCTGATGTTCGCATTCAACTTGTCTCGTGCGATTTCGTCGAGCAAATCGTGATAAAGCTGCGCGCTCGCCCGCGCCTCATCCGCGTTCGTAACGTTCTCACCCAGATTGTCAATGGAAACACCCGCGCCAAACTGGTTCACCGCCGCCGCCGCCCGCACCGCATCGGCCACTTGCGTCCCGGCCACGAATCGCGCTGATGTACGCTGTCCGAAGCTCGACCGTTCTGCCACTCCGCGCAGCCAGACGCTCTCCGATAGCGCAATAAACAATGCTCTTAGCATCGTGCCCCCATCCCCAGGTTATTGTTTACTGCCACCCGAACACACCCATCCCGCCTCCCCATGCCCCGAGAAACAAGTCCCGGCGCTTCGCGCTTGATTGTGTCGGCTTGATACTGGTCGGATTGATACTGCCAAAGACGTTCGCTGGCATTACAGTATTTTTTATCACAGCCGGGCCGCTATGCGCGTGATCCAGATCACTAAGCGAGTGCGCTGCAAGGCAAAACACAAGCAGCGAGAGGCGGCGGCGCAGTCTAATCCCAAACCTTACGCCAATCTCTACGGCGTCATCCCGACGCCCCGCGTTTTTCCTGTAGACCACCAGCTTCAGATGGGGGCGGCGCAGCCGCGGGGCGAGGGATCTGGCGTGTACCACCTATCAAGTTCGGCCAAACTACACCACCACCGCTATCCCGATGCGATTGACTAGTCAGATGACTAGTCTGTATGATGGAAGCAGTACACGGAGGTGAAGGTTGAGTTCCTGGCAGGTTCAAGACGCCAAGGCGCGCTTTAGCGAGTTCCTGGACGCTACCATCAAAAAAGGGCCACAGGTCGTCACCCGCCGCGGCATCAAAACCGCCGTCATGGTCCCCATCGAAGAATGGGAGCGGCTGCAAAAAGCTGCCCGGCCCAGTCTCAAAGACTGGTTGCTCGCTCCAGAACCTCGCTTCGACCTCCCCGTTCATAAGCGGGGCAAATTGCGCCGCCGTCCCGACGTGGAGTTTGAGTGAACCAATACTTACTCGATACGAATGTAATCTCGGAAATGCGCAAGGCTCGTCCCCATGGAGCAGTGCTGGCCTGGCTCCACTCCCTGGAAGATCCGAAATTGTTTCTCTCCGCTGTGACAATCGGTGAACTACAGATCGGCGTCGAGCGGACACGGCGTCAGGATCCCTCGAAGGCAAACGAACTGGAGCACTGGCTCGACGCTTTGCCGGCGTCGTATCAGGTTCTCCCCATGGATACTCCATGCTTTCGCGAGTGGGCCCGCATCATGCTCGGTAAGTCCCCCGACCTCTTGGAAGATGCCATGATCGCCGCGACAGCCCGCGTCCATCATCTGATTGTTGCGACCAGAAACGAACGCAACTTCAAGCAACTCGACGCCCGCACCTTCAACCCTTTTAAGAACTAAAATTCCTGCACTCGCATCACTTCGCCATCGAACCGGCTTTCCTCCGTGACCCTCTGTGTACTCTGTGGTTCACGCTTTTGGCCGCCGCAGATAGAAATCCTATCGAGCGCAGTGCGATCCCCGTCCCTGCATGCTCCCTCGTGTAGAATTACCATCTATCTATGGATCTGGCCGCCATTCAGCAAGCTCTCCGCGAGCGCAACATCGACGCCTGGCTTTTCTACGATCACCATCACCGCGATCCCATCGCCTACCGCGTCCTCGGACTCCCCGAGTCCTTAATGGTCACTCGCCGCTGGTACTATCTCATTCCCGCCAAAGGTGAGCCCAGCAAGCTTGTCCACAAAATCGAAGCCGGCCATCTCGACTCGCTCCCCGGCTCCAAGAAGCAATATGCCGGATGGCAGGAGCTCTTCGACAGCCTCAAGCACATGCTCGCCCCCCACCGCGACGTCGCCATGCAGTTCTCGCCCAACAATATCGTCTTCACCATCTCCATGGTCGATGCCGGCACCGCCGACCTCATCCGCGGCCTCGGCAAGAACATCGTCAGCTCCGCCGACCTCATCGCCCAATTCGAGGCCACCTGGACCGACGACCAGATCAAGACTCACTTCGAAGCCCGCGACGCCATCGACGCCATCACCGCCGAGGCCTTCAAGGAAATCGGCCGCCGCGTCCGCTCCGGCGGCACCACCGAGCACGAAATCCAGAATTTCTTCAAGGAATCTTTCGCCCGCGAAAACCTCATCACCGACGATCTTCCCATCGTCGCCGTCAATGCCAACAGTGGCAATCCGCACTACGAGCCCAGTGCCGCCCATCCCGCTCCCATCCGCGAAGGCGATTTCGTTCTCCTCGACGTCTGGGCCAAGAAGAACAAGCCCGGCGCTGTCTACTACGACATCACCTGGGTCGGCATCGTCGGCAAAGCTCCCTCTGCCCGCCAGCAGGAGGTCTTCCACATCGTCCGCCAAGCCCGCGACATCGGCGTCAAAACCGTGCAGGATGCCATCGCCGCCCGCAAGCCCATCGCCGGATGGCAGGTCGACCACGCTGTTCGCGGCCACATCAAGCAGGCCGGTTTCGGAGTCTACTTCATCCACCGCACCGGCCACTCCATCGCCACCGAGGTCCACTCCAACGGCGCCAACATGGATGACCTCGAAATCCACGACGAGCGCCGCATTCTGCCCAACTCCTGCTTCTCCATCGAGCCCGGCATCTATCTACCGGAGTTCGGAGTCCGCTTGGAGGTTGATGTCCTCGTGCGCGCCGCAACCGCCGAGGTCACTGGTAAAATTCAAACTGAGATCGTCACCATCTGATGGCCGGATACGAAGTGGTCAAAGACGAAGTGGTCAAAGACGAACTGTGCCGAACTTGTTTCATCAATAGGTTTTGGGTAGGGCACGGGGAACTGGTTTCATGAATAGATTTTGGGTAGGGCACGGCTTCAGCCGTGCCGTTAGTGGCCGCGATTGATGCGGGCTTTAGCCCCTGAGGGCAGGTTCCCACTCCCGAACCTTTATGAAACCAGGCTTGAAAAGGAATGTGTGTGGAAGCGGAGGGTTTAGAGACGGCTTGCCCCGTGTGGTTTTCATAAAGAAGATTCGTTAAGAAGTTTCCAAAAGAAGAAATAAAAATTGCATGGCTAAAGCAACCACAGACAAAGCGAAAGCGCCCGATTATCCGCTGACCACCATGGCCGTCGTCGCGCCCATCGCCGGCTGGCTCATTCCCGGCGCAGGGCATCTCCTGCTCAAGCGCTACATTCGCGCCGCGCTTCTCTTCATCTCCGTCCTCGCCATGTTCCTCGTCGGCCTCGGCCTGCACGGCCGCATTTACCAGCCCAATGGTGGAGACATCCTCGATATTCTCGGCTTCATCGGAGACATCGGTTCCGGCGCGCTCTACTTCCTCGCCCGCATCATGGACTGGGGCAACGCTCCCGCCGCAACCGCGCTCGCCGACTACGGCAAAACCTTCCTGATCGTCGCTGGCCTGCTCAACTTCATCGCCGCCGCCGACGCTCACCACATCGCCCTGGGGAAGAAGCCGTGATGAGCCCTGTATCCTTACTTAATGACTTGTCATTCCGAGCGCAGCGAGGAATCTGCATTTGGGTGGCGCAGCGCCGGGGTCCCCAGCGGGCCCGGTTTTGGCGCGCTGGGGTGGAGCGCTTCAGCGCTGCGATTCGCGCCTCAATCTCGACCGCGGCTTTAGCCGCTGAGGGAGCGCAACCGTGACCACCCTTTCCCACTTCTCAGCCGCGATCGTCTTCGCTCTGTTCACCTCGATCGTCTTCGGCATCACGCAGAAGAACACGCCCAAAGAGCAGCTCCGCTATTTCGCCTACTGCTTCGTCATGTTCGTCGGAGGCGTCTTCGTCGCCGGCTGGCTCATGTGGCTCATCCGCCGCTAACGAATTCCAAGATAATAGAAAAAACGATGTCATCCTGAGCGGAGCAAGAGCTTCACGTAGTGAAGTTCTTGCGGAGTCGAAGGACCCCTACCCCTCCGCGGACTGAAAGCCTGCGTCAGGGAATTCTCCCAACGAGCCCCGCGGCCTAGCCCGCTTATCTCCTCTGATTGTCATTCCGAGGAGCGCGAGCGACGAGGAATCCGCCCGTGTGGCGCGCCCGCCCTCGCCCGCGAAAAGTCTAACCCGCGTGGCGCGCCCGCCCTCGGTGGAGGAATGGCTATCCTGCAATGATCTAGGTATCCAACGATCCAATGCCCTGACGCATTCGTATTGGCGTTCCAACTGACTTAAGAAGTGAATCAAGAAAGGGCAGTTTTCCCTGGCTTACAGCTGAAATAAATCGCTCCCCCAATGATCAGCGCACCGCCTGCGATCGCCATCCTGCCCAGCACCTCATGCAGAACGCAGACACCAAGAATCGCGCCCACCAGCGGTTCCAGATTTGCAAAGATTCCCGCCTCCGACGCGGGAACCTGCTTCAGTCCCCAATTCCACAGCACCGTTGTACTCGCCGTTGCCAGCAGCCCCTGCTCAGCCACCGCCATCCACACTCGCGTCGAATAGTGCACCGAAGGAATTCCCAATGTCGTAACCACGGCAATCGCCAGAAGGATCGCTCCGATCCAATCCACGTAGGCTGTCACCGTCAGCGGGGAATGTTGTCTCATCAGACGCTTCGAAATCAGAATCCATGTGATGGCTGCAAGCATGGAAGCCGCAACTAACAGGTCGCCACGTAGGCTCGCCTGCCCCCCGCCCGAACCTGCCTTGCTCGATAACGCGATCAATGCAGCGCCCAATGTCGATGCCGCGAGCGCCAGCCAGCCGCCCAGGTGCAGCCGCTCTCGCGAAAACACGACCGCAGCCAGCGCGAGCAGCATTGGAAGCGTGCCGACCATCAAGGAAGCATGGGAAACAGTCGTTAGGGAGAGTCCTTTGAATGACAGCAGATACGACACCGGCACTCCCACCAGCGAGGCGGCCAGAACCCAGCCCCACTCGCTCCCGTCAAAACGAGGACGATCCCAGAACATGATTGGCAGCAGTCCAGCGCACGCAAACGCAAACCGGAACAAGACCATCGTGCCGACCGGCATCTCGGTCAGTGCGATCTTGCCGAAGTAAAACCCTGTCCCCCACAGGCATCCAGCGGTTGCCATCGCGAGGCTGGGCACGATACGACCGTGTCGCTCGAACATTGGTTTCGATTTTATGGCAATGTCGCGTCTCTGGGGTGGTGTCCTGATTTGCGAGTTCTCACCACGGAGTCACTGAGTCACGGAGGAAAAACGTTAAATCTGCAAAAACCCAACAGGTTAAGGTTTTGCCAAGCAGTTGGGTTTTCTCTGTGTCTCCGTGTCTCCGTGGTGGAATTTGAAGTTAGGACACTACCCATCTCTGGCATCCTTCTCACCGAAGCAGGTCTTTCCCTCCGATTTGCCGAGCATCTTATTCGCAGTGCTTACTTTAGTTCCATCATCTGGCACGTAAGAGCCATTCCACCGAGGCGACTCAAATTGTAGGCTGTGCGTGACAGTCTTCGGGGGAGGGCTGATCACCGAAAGCGCCTCATGGCTCAAAACAGAGTCTGAGGCGTTTCCGTTTTTTGGCCCGGCAATCAGGCCGGCGCATGAAGTTGTGAACCATGCCGGGCAGTACAGGAAAGGTCGCGTACATACAAACGGGCTGGAGAATTTCTGGAGCCTGTTGAAACTGGGACTCCGCCGCGCCTACGGCCATAAAATCTCACAGAGAAGTGTACCGGCGTCACTTGACTTACCTTGGTAGCTACTTTCAAATGGGACATAGCGATCCCCACGCGATTACCTTCGGCGTGGGCTTATGTCTGAAGAAAAGCCGCTGAGCAAAGAGTTTTCCGCCCGCGATCTTAGCGGCGTCCTGCGAGATGCTCCACGAGGAGCATGGGTTGCGGAGACGCGAATTGGCACCATTAGCTTTGCCCTTGCCGGTAAACGAGCAGCCAAACCCCAACTACTACCATGATCGCCAGTGCCCATGAGATCGCCGCTCGGACGTGCTGCCTCGTCCTGGGAAAGCGTAGCCCCAAAATCGTATTGATGAACAGAAAAACAACGAACGAAGCGAAGGCAAGCCCCGCAACGCGGATCATTTCAAAAACATAGGAGTAGGAAGGAAACGAGGCGTAGCTTCCAAGGACGTGCAGCCCGTCGTTCATGGCTGCGAAAACCATACAACTACTACCGTTAATAGTAAATAAAAAGTGTAAGCGTTCGGTTTTCGTAACAACTACGACGATTCCCGCTCGCCTACCGGCTGCCCCTGATCTTGCCGAACGCCCCCCACGCAAATAGAGCAAAAGCAATTGTGATCGGGGCTGCGAATTGGGCCAGCACGGTCATAAGTCCAAGCTACAGCCCATTATGACCTGTGGAAGTGACGGGGCTCACAAACCAGCGAAACGATCATAACCCTCCGGTGTTACTTTCGGGCATGTACCGACGACGCATTATCCGGACAGTACACAAATTTCGGTACTGATCTAATTTAGCGTTCCCATCCCGTAGAATTCATCAGGCCGCAACGGCGGTCGCCCGCTACCGTTCCCATTTCCCGCTCCCGGCGTGCGTGAGAGTATAATTTGCACCTGGCTGGGAAAGTGGAGGCACTAGCCGGGTAACGGGAACGATCCCAAGTGTCCGATGCGGACGCCCCGAGCCGCGCTTTGTCAGTACGTCGCATATCGAACGCCTCAACCTTTCCGTCAGGATGCACCTTCGTCGCTACGCCCGCAGAACGAACGCGCACAGCCGCAAGCTGGCGAATCACAAGGCGTGCGTTGCGCTTTGGGTTGCGTGGTATAACTTCGTGAGAGTCAACATGGCGGTCAGGATGACGCCCGCGATGGCCTCGGGATTGGCTTCGACAATTTGGACGATGCGGGACTTACTGACCGCATGAAGATGGAGGAAACACTGTGGCCGATGAACAGGTTATTAAACTCTTAGAAGAGATCAGAGACTTACAAGAACTCCACGTTGAAAATTACAAAGACGCGATCAAAAATCAACAGGAGTCTATCGAAATAAATAAACGCGCTTTACGCCGCCAAAAGATAACCTCTCTGACGCTTGGGGCATTGCTGCTGATCTTTTTGATATTTCTGGCTTGGGTTTCCTCGCACCCCACAACGTAGAACGCAGAATTAGATCAGTGCCCAAATTTCACGCCGCCTTGGGATGGCAACTTTCCGCATGGGCCAGAAGATCAATCATCTCCGTAAACCGCGCAATCTCGAACCGCGCCGCTTCGTTGTGTTCCAGCCTGTTTCTTACCGAGGAGGAGGGGCCGAATAGCTTGAGTCTAACGTTTTCATCCCATGTCCAGCGCTGGAGTTCTGCCAGCGTATCTAGCCCATCTCCCTCGATGTCATGGACTTGAGTCAAGTCGAGCACCAGGATTTTCGCATTTGCTTGCGACCTGGCCGCCTTCCACAAACCAGAAGCATCCTCGCCGCTGACGATATCTCCCTTACAGGAAAGAACAGCCATGTCGCCAATGTTTTCGATGCCCACGCTTAGCATGACGCCTCCTTACGGCCTCACCTTCACTAAGAAGTGTCCGCCGAGCTGCCGAAAATATAGGCGCCTTCAAATATAGGCGCAGAGAAAGGGCTTCCCGATCCGAATTCAATCAGACGACTGTGACGAATGTCATAGTCAGTCCCTGATTTCATCTTAAGTATCGGCCGCCTCCAAGTTTGGGTAATTTCTGGAAGATGTCAACTAGAATATGCCCGAAGCTATCGTTTGGAGCGACATCTATCACTGCAGGCCGGTTATAATTCTGCTAATGTTCCGGCGCGTCTTTCTTTGGCCCCCAGTTTAGCTGCAATTACTTGCAAAAGCGAGGGCTGGAGTGCAGGCGGTTGCGAAGATATGGAATGAGGAGTTACCACCCAGGAGATAACTATGCCGCGCAAACGGACTTTGATCATCCTAACAGCCATTATGGCGATCTTATCGCTACTTGCTGCAGCCAGCGCTCGGACGGCCAGCGAAAAGGTTCTGTATTCCTTCAACCCGCAAGCCCCGGATGGGTTTCATCCGCGATCGAATTTGATCAGCGATAGCTCGGGCAACCTTTATGGGACAACTACCGCGGGCGGCGTTCACAGTGCCGGGTCGGTCTTCGAACTGTCCCCCAACGGTAAGGGAGGCTGGACTGAGAAAGTGCTGTACAGCTTCAATGACAATGGTAGCGATGGGGTTTCGCCCTATGCTGGCGTGGTCTTCGATGGCAAGGGCAACCTCTACGGCACCACTTACCAGGGCGGCGCTTACGCGCAGGGTACGGCATTTGAGCTGGCTCCCAATGGAAGCGGGGGATGGACGGAGACCGTTCTGCACAGCTTCAACTCGACCACCGGGGATGGAGAATACCCTTATGCGGGGCTGGTCATCGATGGCAAGGGCAATCTCTACGGCACCACTATCTTTGGCGGAGGCGGGCTTGGCGCGGCGTTTGAGCTTTCACCCAACGGGAGCGGGGGCTGGACGGAAAAAGTGATATACAGCTTCGCGGCCAACGTCCCGGATGGATATCTTCCCTATGCCAGCATGATTCTCGATGGTAAGGGCAACCTGTATGGCACAACTTATTACAGCTATGACGACCAGGGAAACGACGACAATGGCGCGGTGTTCGAACTTTCTCCCAATGGGAGCGGAGGCTGGACGGAAACGTTGCTGTATAACTTCACCTCCAATAATCCGACAGACGCGGCCTTCCCTTATCAGGGCAGCCTGATATTCGACGCCAAAGGCAATCTCTACGGCATGACAAACGGGGGCGGCAACGCCGGACTGGGTGCAGTGTTTGAGCTCTCTCACAACGGCGGGGGCTGGACAGAAGCGGTGATATACAGCTTTGCCAACAATCGCACCGATGGGCGCGATCCGTATGCTGGCCTGATCAGCGATAGTGCTGGGAATTTGTACGGCACCACATTCGATGGCGGGACCCACGGCTTCGGCACGGTATTCGAGTTGACGCCCGCAGGAGGGGGGATTTGGACGGAGAAGGTGCTGCACAACTTCAACCGCAGCAAAACGGACGGACAAACACCTTATTCCAGCTTGCTCCTGGATGCGAAGGGCAACCTCTACGGCACGACGATGTATGCTGGCGCTTATTTCACGGGCACTGTGTTCGAGTTGTCTCCGACTGCGGCGGGCGCCTGGAAGGAGAAGGTGCTGCACAGTTTTAACCCATCGGGCGGCGACGGGCAAAATCCCACGGGCCCAGTGACCTTCGATGCCAAGGGCAATCTCTACGGTACGACCTCGACCAGCGGCACTGATGGCTTCGGGACTGTGTTTGAATTGTCTCCCGGAAGCGGGAGCTGGACGGAAAAGACGCTGTTGAACTTTAACAACACGGACGGAGCCGGTCCCCTTGGAGGTTTGGTATTCGATTCCGCCGGAAATATCTACGGAACGACCAATAGCGGCGGTACCCATTTCGGTTATGGAAACGTGTTCGAGTTATCTCCCGGGAGCGGGACCTGGACCGAGACGGTGTTGCAGGATTTCGCTACAGGAAAAGGTGGGAATGCTCCGGCTTACGAAAGCATGATCTTCGATGCGAAAGGCAATCTCTACGGTACGACCCCATTCGGCGGCACTCACGCTGGAGGAACTGCCTTCGAGCTGTCCCCGAACGGAAGTGGAGGCTGGACGGAGACGGTGCTGTACAACTTCTGTGCCAAAAAATACTGCACGGATGGATCGAACCCCAACGGGAGCTTGATTTTCGATGGCAAGGGCAATCTCTACGGCATGACAAACTATGGTGCTTACGGGGTGGGCATGGTATTCGAACTGTCGCCAAACGGAAGCGGGGGCTGGACGGAGACTGTGCTGTACAACTTTGCCATCTTTGACAATACCGGAGACCCCCTTTTCTCGAGTCTGACCTTCGACAACAAGGGGAACCTCTACGGCACGACTAATTATGGCGGCTCCGGATTGGGTTCAGTGTTCGAGCTGTCTCCGGAAAGCGGGGGGTGGGCTGAGTTTGATCTGCACGACTTTGCCGGTGGTACCAGGGATGGATATTTCCCGCTTGCGGGAGTGATCTTCGATGCCGCATACCAGAATCTCTACGGTACGACTGAGTCGGGCGGCGCCTACGGCATGGGTACAGTGTTCGAATTGTCACTTGGGAGCGGGACGGAAACAGTACTTTACAGCTTCAAGAATGACGGCACGGACGGGCAAAAGCCATACGGGGGCTTGGTCTCCGACTCCAAAGGCAACCTCTATGGCACGACCGAAAAAGGCGGCACGAACGACGCCGGGACGGTGTTTGAGATCACGCCGTAGTAATCATCCAAATGCGGGGACAATTTCGGGCGCGCTACTACACGTCGAACATCGGACGCTTCATGACGCCGGACTGGGCGGCCGCGCCGGAGGCAGTGCCCTACGCCAACTTCTTCAACCCGCAGACGCTGAATCTGTACGCGATCGTCGCCAACAATCCGGAGTCGTTCGCGGATTTGGATGGGCATCTTCCGGAACTGGCTGCACCGGGCGGTGGCCTGACTCCTGACGGGCAGCTCGATGACTGTGGCGACGATCAACAGAAGTGCGGGGCGCAAGACCAGAGTCAACTGTCGCATCTGGTGCCTACGCCTAAAGGAACCAACTGCAGTCAGAAAGGCGTCATCTGCGAGAATGACGGCAAAAGCAAGCGCGTGGGGGATTACGATGGCGATAAGTTCTGTAATGCCAGCGGTTGCTTTGTATGGCACGGCGACGGCAATGGTCATGGGCAGTGGCTTGCGCTGCCGTTCGATCAGTTGAAGAAGGATCTCGAAGCGCTCTCGGAGCTAGAAATGTTGAGCTCTCGTATCTTTAGTAAGTACTCACAACGAGCCTTCGTCAGCGGTGGCATGATTGGCAGCGGAGCAACAGTCGCAGGAGCCACTGCAACCGGACAATTCCCTTGTGTGCTGCCGCACTTCCGGCCACCATCCCAACTATTCTTGGTGGGGGGGCAATGGCGGGCGAAGGAGTCTATTATTTGTTTACGGGCAGCTTCTACGTTCCGTAACAGCCGGTACGTTTTCTATGTGGAGGATGCGAGTATGAATACTCATCGGGAGAGCTGGCTCGCGTGGATTCTGTGCAGTTTGGGCTCGCTGGCGGTATTCGCAGCTTTCTGGTTTTACTTCGTATTTCACCGTTTGCTTGGTCTGGCTGTCCACCGATTGGTTCGTCCGTTCATTGTTCTGGCTATTTTGGTACTGTGCTTTGCGACGGCGGCAAAGCTGTCAAGGGAAAAGCTGATCAATTGCGGCAGCATAGTACCGATGACGATTTCCGTGTGGTCCCTCTTCCTTTCCGCATGTCTGTGGTTTGTGTACTATGCGCGAGAATTTGGTTATCTTAACCCATCTGCCGCTTTGGTGTGCTACATTGGCTCGCCAGTATTTATTGGCTTACTCGCGTTAACGACCTATCCGTTTATGCGTTGGTTTGCACGGGCGGGTGGCCCAGCCTAGGTTTTGCTCTCTCTGGCCCCAGCAACACAAAGGGTGCCCCGTCCTTGACGTTCTTTGTCAAGGGCGGGATTCAACGGTCATATCCTGCTTGGGATTTTGTTGGGAGCTATCTTCAATGTGATTAATGACGGCAATGGTAATCAGCCGACCTACGATGCCGAGAATACGATAGCGACCGTCGCCGGAGTCACCTATGACTATGACGCCGACGGCGTGCGCGTGGAAAAATCTTCGGGCACCATGTACTGGCCTGGTCCGGCGGGAACCCTAACCGAAACCGACCTCAGCGGCAACATCAACGAGGAGTATATTTACTTCAACGGCGCGCGCATCGCCCGCGTGGACCGTCCGAGCGGCGCCGTGCATTATTATTTCTCCGACCATCTGGGATCGGCGAGCGTGATTGCGGACAGCCTTGGCAACGTTGAGCTGGAGCAGGACTTCTTTCCCTATGGAGCCATTGCCTACACCAGCGGCAGCGATCCCAACCACTACAAGTTCACCGGCAAAGAACGGGACCCGGAGTCGGGGCTGGATAACTTTGGGGCGAGGTACGACGCATCGAGCTTGGGGCGGTTCATGACGCCTGACAACGGCTCAGCCCAAGACTCGGGCAATCCGCAAAGCTGGAATCTCTACAGCTATGTCATGAACAACCCGACGACGAACGTCGATCCCGACGGTCACGACTGTATCCACATCAACACCGATAGCGGGAAGTTTGAGGGCTGGGATAGCGGAGACTGCGACAACTCGACGGAGGAAAAAGCAAACTCCGGAATCTATGTCGATGGAACGATCAACTCGTTGCAGTTCAACAGCAGTGCCGGAAGCTTAGACTTCGGATACACGGACGAGAATGGGAACGTTGGCGCGGGCACTATCCTCGGTGTAGCGCAACCACAAAAAGCGGCTCCAATAAACGATCCAGGAATGATTCCCGGCATGCTCGGCCCGGCTGACTTGATACTGTTCAGCGGCGTGAAGACGCCCAGCGTTGTGACTGACGCTCTTGGAAAGGTTCTGGGATCCATCCTCGGAAAGACCGTTGAGGAGACGGGCGCTGCGGTAGAGGACATCGTTGCGAAGGCGGGCTCTTCGGTCGGAAATCAATCAATAAAGGCTTCTAGCCGGGCGGCAGCCGAAGAAGCTGCAGAAAAATGGGTTGGAGCTGGGGCCCGACCAATTATGAGAGAGGGCGAGCAGGTCGGTTTTGTAAGTGCGGACGGGACCAAGGTGGCCCGATGGACGAGTGCTGGGAAACCCGACCCCTACATAAATTTGACGAACAACACGACGGGTGGAAATCTGCACGTGCATTTCTAACAATTTATGACACCAGAGGCGATTGCACTACTTCAACAAAGCATTGGGAAGGTGGTCCGGCTCACGCGCCCTGATGGTGAAGTAATAGTTGCAAAGATTACCTTGGTCGACCCGCTTGATGAGGAGATCGTTTTCGACATGCTTTCCACGAGCGACGAATCCAAGTATGAGAAGTTTGACCGGCAGCCGGCCTACCTGCTGTATTTCGGTGACATCTCTACCGTTAACGCTATGACGGATTCGACTTCTTGACTAAGGCGGCTAGGTGCTCTAGCGCCATCGGTACTGAGTGCGAGGATGATTCGAATTTATGCTTATGATGCAGCAGGCTTCAATTACGATGCGTTGAGCTGCACGCTTGGGAACTCAGGCGGGTGGCCCACCCCTTGAGAAGCTCTTTAGGTTTTGGGCGGGTGGCCCACCCCTTGAGAGGCTCTTTAGGTTTTGCCTGCGTTATTCATCTGAGGGTGCCCCATCCTTCGCCGGTTTTTTTGGCGAAGGGTGGGTGGCAGATTGATCGCACAATGGGACTTGCCTTTCATGCCGTACGCCGGGTGCCCGAGACAATGCGGGTGCCCCACTCATCGCGCACGTTGCGATTAGTGGGATTCATCGCGGGCAATGTGATTAACGACGGCAATGGTAATCAGCCGACCTACGATGCCGAGAATACGATAGCGACCGTCGCCGGAGTCACCTATGACTATGACGCCGACGGCGTGCGCGTGGAAAAATCTTCGGGCACCATGACTCTCAGAGATCAACGACCCTACTTGAAGCAATACAACACCGGTGCCGGCGGCCCTGCAAACTCTCCAAATCCGCAAGGGGGGATCATCATCAAGAAATGACCACAAAAAGTTTCAAACAGCTTGGCTTACTAGCGCTGATCCTCTTTCTGGCAGCCCAGACCGGATACGCTACGACGCTTGTTATTCAAAAGGAAATCTCCGTGAGTCGTGCGTTGGCGGGACAAATTCTCGTCAAAGGAACGGACGAACCAGCAGACGGAGTTACCGTCGAGTTGCGAAGCTCTGATTGGAAGAACGTGCTCGCGTCGACAAAAACCGATGCGAAGGGGCATTTTTCTCTTGAAACGCCAAAGACGGGAAAGCTGTTCTACATCCGAGTGTCGGCACCCGGCATGGACATCTACCAACTTCGGGTGCGCATCAACAAACATTCGACCAAAGAACTAGCGATCCGTCTCAGTGTCGCTACCTGAAGTGGGAGCGGGGCGGGTGGCCCACCCCTTGAGAGGCTCTTTAGGTTTTGCCTGCGTTATTCATCTGAGGGTGCCCCATCCTTCGCCGGTTTTTTTGGCGAAGGGTGGGTGGCAGATTGATCGCACAATGGGACTTGCCTTTCATGCCGTACGCCGGGTGCCCGAGACCATGCGGGTGCCCCACTCATCGCGCACGTTGCGATGAGTGGGATTCATCGCTGGTAATGTGATTAACGACGGCAACGGCAATCAGCCAACCTACGATGCCGAAAGCACGATGGCGACCGTCGCCGCACGGTCTGCGATTTAATGTCGTCACCTACGATGGAGTTTATCCTGAGCGGAGTCGAAGGAATGCCGACGGCGTGCGCGTGGAAAAATCCTCGGGCACAAGATTTGCCCAACGCATGTATTGGCCCGGCCCCGCTGGCGAAACGCTGGCCGAAACCCGACCTCAGCGGCAACATCAACGAGGAGTATATTTACTTCAACGGCGCGCGCATCGCCCGCGTGGACCGTCCGAGCGGCGCCGTGCATTATTATTTCTCCGACCATCTGGGATCGGCGAGCGTGATTGCGGACAGCCTTGGCAACGTTGAGCTGGAGCAGGACTTCTTTCCCTATGGAGCCATTGCCTACACCAGCGGCAGCGATCCCAACCACTACAAGTTCACCGGCAAGGAACGCGATACAGAATCGAATCTGGACACTTTCGGAGCGCGCTACTACACGTCGAACATCGGACGCTTCATGACGCCGGACTGGTCGGCCGCGCCGGAGGCAGTGCCCTACGCCAACTTCTTCAACCCGCAGACGCTGAATCTGTACGCGATGGTCGCCAACAATCCGGAGTCGTTCGCGGATTTGGATGGGCATGATCCCCCCCTGGCTGCGCCGGGTGCCGGGCTGACTCCTGACGGAAAGCCCGAGGACTGTGCCAATGACCAACAGAAGTGCGAGGCGCAAAATAAGCCAGCGGAGTCCGTAACCGCGCCCTTCCCGATCATCCCGGCGGCACCCGCGATTGGCAAAGCGCTCGGGGCCATAGCGGATGTGGTGGGAGATGCTTTGGGATCTGCACTCGGCGTGGTACTGGTGGTGTTCACTCCAACCCAGACAATGAGGGACGAGGACTACCTCAAACCAATACAGCAGAGCGGTCCAAAGGCTGCCGACGCGCCCGGCGTAACCGCTGGAGGCCAAGCCACAGACGCTCACGGGAATAAGTTAGGGCCGAGCGGTGAGACTCAGATCGACAGGACAAGAAGCAATACTCGTGAGGGTGCAAGAAACAGAGCTCTTGGCGAAGGCTCGGGAGCGGTTGAACACTCCAATCCAAGAGTGGGCAGTCGGCACTGGCATCCTACCGACAGCGCAGGCAATAAAAAGCCAAGCAGCACGCACCATGAGTACCCTGATGAATAACTCCTTCGCGACTCAACAGCTCAATCCGAAGCAACTGTGGGTAGGTGCGGTTGAAGTCAGACCGCTCCAGCAGAATAGTGACATTTTGGGAGACACGAAAGGAGCGTTTGTGAATATCGTCACTTGGGCCTGCGATGCTGAAGAGTATGAACAGAACGCGGAGCTAGTTGTTGGCAAACTTGGCTTGTTTGTTGGCGAGGTCGTCAATCCCGAACCAGTCGAAACGAGGAGAAAAAGAGAAGGACGATTCACCGAAGAAGTTGAGGACATCATCTCAAGAGCGCAGGACAATCCGAACGCGATAATTTACGGAACCTTCCACACTTTTGAGAAAGACAATGCTTAGACGCGCAGGTGAACTTGTGTTCCTGTAGCGCTTGATCGACTGTGAGCGATGAATCACGAAGAAGCTTTGCTGAAGGCGTTTGTCGATCCCAACCGAACCGAGCGCTATCTGGAGTTCATCGCCAGCCCCAAGAAGAGAGTCAAGTTGATCAAAGAGCTCGCGCATTTTAAAGCTCTGAATCCTGCGTTCATGGTGGGCATTCCTACGAACCAGCGAAATGTATCCGCGATCATAGAGTTGCTCAAGGCGAAGGGCGCGGGACCGAAGTGCTGGGTGATTTCCGAGAACGCAAAGCTGGACGGCCAAGAACTGGACTTGGAGGCCGCCCTGAAAGAGACCGTCGGGTATCAGATGGGTACGCTCATTTCGTGTGTGCCAGGAAGACTGGGGTACTTCGAGGACGAGGACGGTCGTTGCATCCTGGAACGCGCCCGCTAGGCCAAGGACGACTGACCGCCGAGCAGAGTACCTGCCGTTGGCGTTCCTGGGCGGCCAGGGCGAGCGAACCGGGAGCGGATTAGGTTTTTCTTTAGCTGCCGATCTGTCGCGGGAAACGCTGTATGAAGTTCTCCGAAATCGCGAACCGACTGACGGGCATCTCGACTCCGCTGGTCGGGGTGTCATGGCAGCCGACTGATCTGGAAGTGAGCGCGGCTCGCCGGGTGATTGCGTTCCTGGAAGACCGCCGTGTGCTCTATGCCCCAGAGGAGATGGAAGTCGCCTCTCACTGCGTCGATTCCGTCTTGGAAATCCGGCGATTCCTGAGCGGCGAGCTGGGCAAGCTGGAGGGCAAATCCGAGTTTGCGGCCAGCCTCCGGGCCATGAGAGCGGCCTGCCGGAAGTTCCTGGACCGGGTCGGGGTGGATGGCCGGGAGGTGACCCTCTATGCCAACCATCACGGCCACTGGGCAAGCTGGACGTTCTACAGCGCCCTGGGTGAGATGCGGGGAACGTTCGGGGTCCATCTGGCGAAGATCGCCGCCGAGTTCAAGCTGGATGTTGAGGATCGGTTGGCCGAAATCTTGCCCGCCAGGGCGGATACCGATTCGGACGATGACGACCGCCATCCTGCCCGTCCCGCCCGCCGGAAGTGAGCTGCTAAGGCAAAGTCAAAAGCGCGCCGCCTACGGCGTCGAGTGGAAGGGTGACACTCCACCCCTGAAAGGGTGCTGCGCGGTAACTTTCGGTTACCGTGCGCGAACCTGTTGAAAGCAGAACAGCTAGAGGAAAATCCTGCCGATCCGGTTGCTGTCGAGCAACCGGAAGTTAACGCAGGCGAGCAGGCAAACGCTCGGAGAGTGGTGCCGCGAGGCGATCCTGCGGGGAGGGTCGGCCAGTGATGGCGGGTGGGCGGGTGGCCCACCCCTTGAGAGGCTCTTTAGGTTTTGCCTGCGTTATTCATCTGAGGGTGCCCCATCCTTCGCCGGTTTTTTTGGCGAAGGGTGGGTGGCAGATTGATCGCACAACGAGACTTGCCTTTCATGCCGTACGCCGGGTGCCCGAGACCATGCGGGTGCCCCACTCATCGCGCACGTTGCGATGAGTGGGATTCATCGCTGGTAATGTGATTAACGACGGCAACGGCAATCAGCCAACCTACGATGCCGAAAACACGATGGCGACCGTCGCCGCACGGTCTGCGATTTAATGTCGTCACCTACGATGGAGTTTATCCTGAGCGGAGTCGAAGGAATGCCGACGGCGTGCGCGTGGAAAAATCCTCGGGCACAAGATTTGCCCAACGCATGTATTGGCCCGGCCCCGCTGGCGAAACGCTGGCCGAAACCGACCTCAGCGGCAACATCAACGAGGAGTATATTTACTTCAACGGCGCGCGCATCGCCCGCGTGGACCGTCCGAGCGGCGCCGTGCATTATTATTTCTCCGACCATCTGGGATCGGCGAGCGTGATTGCGGACAGCCTTGGCAACGTTGAGCTGGAGCAGGACTTCTTTCCCTATGGAGCCATTGCCTACACCAGCGGCAGCGATCCCAACCACTACAAGTTCACCGGCAAGGAACGCGATACAGAATCGAATCTGGACACTTTCGGAGCGCGCTACTACACGTCGAACATCGGACGCTTCATGACGCCCGACTGGGCGGCGAAACCGGTGACGGTGCCCTATGCCAAGTTCGGCGACCCGCAGACGCTGAATCTGTACGCGATGGTCGCCAACAATCCGGAGTCGTTCGCGGATTTGGATGGGCATGATCCCCCCCTGGCTGCGCCGGGTGCCGGGCTGACTCCTGACGGAAAGCCCGAGGACTGTGCCAATGACCAACAGAAGTGCGAGGCGCAAACTAGTGGTGCAACCATCGGGAAGGGTGTTGGCGAGGTCGGTGTTGGTGCAGGATTAATAACTCTCGCGATTCTTGGAGCTCCAGAAACCGGCGGCGGCAGTTTGGCTGCCCTCGGGATTTTTTCTGCCGTGATGGGGGGTGAGGCGGAAATTGGCAAGGGCGCCATTGACATTGCTAATGGATCTGGCGCTATCGACACCAAGACTGCCGAAAATGGCAAGCAAGGAGTGGGCCTCGCGACCAATCCTGTCAGTGCTATTGCACTGCCATTTACTGGTGCAAAGACTGCCGAGCAACTCGGTAACGTTGCCAATGGTGCATTGGGCGCTCACGATTTGGCTACGCGCCCAAAGAGTATCGCGGAAGGTATCAGCAAAGTGTTTGCGGCGAGAGATGTAAAAGAAGGCTACCAAAGCGCGAAAGAGCTATTGCATCAAGCAAACACGTGGTTAATGAACAAGGCGATGTCACTGACTCCGTATTTCTAGCAATCGAGGTCTCGCGATGAACGATCAGACAGGTGCCCTTTCAGATAGGAAGAGAGAGAAGATTTCGTACGTGCTCGGAATCATTGTAGCGACGTTAGTGTATGCCGTGTCGCTTCTTGAACCTTCGATCCGGGGTCCCAAGGCATGGGCCATATTCCTCTGCGGTAGTTTCGCTGTGTTGATTTGCGTTTTGAAGCTCAGGAATCTCATTCACGGGGTCGGGTGGGTTTTCCCTCGTAGCGGTGCCATCTTGCTCTGCGTCGTTGCGGCGGAAGTTTGGCTCCATCTATGGTTTTCTCATTGAGCCCCGCAGAAAGAAACGGCGCAGAATAAGAAGCCACCTACTGCAGCGGAAAAGAAGGCTGGGCGGGTGGCCCACCCCTTGAGAAGCTCTTTAGGTTTTGCCTGCGTTATTCATCTGAGGGTGCCCCATCCTTCGCCGGTTTTTTTGGCGAAGGGTGGGTGGCAGATTGATCGCACAATGGGACTTGCCTTTCATGCCGTACGCCGGGTGCCCGAGACAATGCGGGTGCCCCACTCATCGCGCACGTTGCGATTAGTGGGATTCATCGCTGGTAATGTGATTAACGACGGCAACGGCAATCAGCCAACCTACGATGCCGAAAGCACGATCGCAAGCACGATGCCTAACAATTCCGGCGTCACCTACGATGCAGTTTATCCTGAGCGGAGTCGAAGGAATGCCGATGGCGTGCGCGTGGAAAAATCCTCGGGCACAAGATATTTGCCCAACGTATGTACTGGCCCGGCCCCGCTGGCGAAACGCTGGCCGAAACCCGACCTCAGCGGCAACATCAACGAGAAGTATATTTAGCCCCATCCTTGTCTCGCGGTTTTTGCGGGACAGGATGTGGATTTTGCCTCTAGCACATTTCGCAGGGTATTCCGCCAATTTCTGCCATAAAATTTTCTCCGCATTCTCATTTCGAGAATCACCGCCCACGCCTCCGTTTGTTCGCCATCCATTCGCCTGCCACCGCGCTGGCTCGACTTCCCCTCGACGAACCGATTCTTTGCAGCTACAATTCCTTCGGCATCATCCATATCATCGAGGATGATGCGCATCAGGCTCTATCCGCGCGGTTTGCGGAGGGGCACTGGAGGACAGCATGAGTCTCACTCCCATCGGCGAACCTCGCCACAAAATCACTACTTCCACCCTCCGCGAAAAAAAGCTCCACCGCGACCCCATCACCTGCCTCACCGCCTACGACTACCCCACCGCCCGCCTCGTCGACGAGGCGGGCCTTGACATCGTCCTCGTCGGCGATTCCCTCGCCATGACCCTCCTTGGCTACGAGAACACACTGTCGGTCACCATCGACGAAATGCTTCATCACGTTCGCGCCGCGCGCCGCGGCGTCAAAGATGCGCTGCTCATTGCCGACATGCCGTATGGCTCGTATCACGTCAGCGCGGAGGAAACCGTCCGCAACGCTGCCCGTTTTGTGAAGGAAGGCGGTGCCGAAGCAGTGAAGATCGAAGGGGGCGAGAAGCGTGTCGACGTAGTTCGCCGCGTGATCGATGCCGAAATTCCCGTCGCTGGCCACATTGGCCTCACACCGCAGTCGCTGAACATCATGGGCGGCTACAAAGTGCAGGGCAAGACGCTGACCGCCGTCGAACAGTTGATGCGCGATGCAGTTGCCCTTGATCGAGCGGGTGTCGCCTGTCTGTATCTGGAAGGCATTCCACGCGAGGTGGCGGCGATGATTACGGCCGAAGTCGAAACGCCGACCATCGGTATTGGGGCCGGTCCCGACTGCGATGGACAGGTGCTCGTGTTTCACGATCTCGTGAACCTGACGTTCGGGCAGCCGGCGAAATTCGTGCGCCATTATGGCGATGCCGCAGCATTGATCACGCAATCCGTGCTCAGCTATAAGGCCGACGTCGTTTCGCACCAGTTTCCGAGTGACGCTGAATCGTATCATCTGCCGAAGGATACGCAGGACGCACTCGAAACCGTCTTGCATCGAAAGCGCGCCATGCGGCGATGATGACTGTCCGCGGCAACAGAATTGTGCAGACCGCCCCGGCGAGAATTCTTTCGAATATTGCCGAGGCTCGCGCAGCCTGTCGTGGACTGCGAACCGGCGGCAGACGCCTTGGCCTCGTACCGACCATGGGCGCGTTGCACGCGGGGCACATATCATTGGTGCGTGCCGCGAAGGCGCAATGCGACGCGGTGATCGTTTCGATTTTTGTTAACCCTACACAATTTGGACCCACGGAGGATTTTACGAAGTATCCGCGCCCTTTCGAATGCGATTGCGCGATGCTCGGAAAAGAAGGCGTCGACGCGATCTTTGCACCGGCCGTGGAAGAGATGTACCCGAAAGGCGAAACGACCCTGGTCACTGTCGAGGGTCTCAGCGAGAAACTCGACGGTCGATCACGCCCTGGTCATTTCTGCGGAGTAGTTACCGTCGTCTCAAAACTCTTTCACGTCATCGAGCCCGACGTCGCGTTCTTCGGTCAAAAGGACGCAGCACAACTTGCTGTGATCCGCCGCATGGTACGTGACCTGAATTTTCCTATTGAGATCATTGGTTGTCCGATTGTGCGGGAGTCCGACGGCCTGGCTATGAGTTCGCGCAATGCCTACCTAAGTCCAGATGAACGGCGGCGGGCGCTCGCCTTGTCTCGCTCGCTTCAACAAGTGGAAACGGCGTTCCGCGATGGCAAACGAGATGTCAGGTCCCTTCTCCAAATTGGCCGCGATGTGATCGCGCAGGAGTCGGAAATTCGCCTCGACTACTTCGAGGTTGTCGATCCCGATACGCTCGATCCAGTCGAGCAACTCGTGGGGAGGGCCATGGTCGCGGTGGCGGCGTACGTCGGCTCTACGCGCCTGATCGACAATGTGATTCTCACCCCTTAACTCGCGTGGTTTGCGCGAACGCCACCCAGCGGCTCGGGTCTTACTTCGTTACTCGCAAAATCCCCATCGGCGGAAATGTGTCGAAAAACAAGCCGGCGCGCTCTGCATGTGCTCCCGCGCCGCGAAACGCTGCTTTGTACTCGCGCAGGTGAATGAAATCGGAGATCAGTGCAACTCCGCCAGGTTTCAGCACGCGCGCAATCTCACGACATGCTGCGTCACGACCCTCGCGGCTAGGGATGTTGTGAATGCAAACGTTCGAGAGCACCACATCGAATGTCGCATCCGGGAACGACATTTTCGTTTGCAACCAGTTGTTCAGGTGCAACCCAGAACCGTCCTGCTGGTGCGACCGGGGGACAGCAGGGAAACTCCTTCGTTGAGGTGGACAGCATTACTGGCAGTTGCAATACAAACTTGGACGAATCGAGTGTAGCACGTTGCGCCGACGACACGCGCCTAACCTGCCTTGACAATGTATATATCTATGGCGTTGGTGTAAAAACGGTACGTGACAGCTGCCCGGGATGCTGCCAGGATGCTTTCTTCCGACACTTGGATAATTACACTTTCCGGCAGGCTTGCTCACCGCGCGCTTTCAATGATCTCGGAAACTTCGTCACAATAAAACTCTTTCAGTAAGATGAAGGGGCAAGGCAGCCTTACAAAGCAACTTTTAAAAGGACGACCGTTCAATGAGCGCTGTCAAATACACTGGGATACTCTGCTTCATCTTGCTCTGCAGTCTATGTACAGCCGCCACAGAGCTTCCCGGAGATCCCTATATTGAAAGTGATGCTTATTTGATCAAGCTTGTCAAATGGGAGCGACTGGGTCCGGGGTACGACAGCTACAAGTTCACCTTTCGAGCAAGAAACAAGAAGAGTGCGCAAGAGTCGACTTTGGTCGTGCAGAATGAAACTACCTCTCTACGATCCGCCGATGTGATAGGGCGGGTGTTAGCCGTATTTGGAGAAGCAGGGGGTACAGCCGATGTCGTTACCTTGCTGAATATCGACAGCGGCGAACTTGTGGATCACTTTCTTTGCTACTGGCCACAACTATCGAGCGAGAAGAGGTACATTGCTTACCGGAAATTTTATCCGCGTGCTGCTGATCCGGCTCTCACCAGCGACTTGGTATTACTGTACAACTTGCAGGCGAGCGCTGCTGCCAATCGCGCTGGCATGGATGGCCGCACGAGTGACGAAATCGGGATTCCAATTTTTCCACCCGAAAATGCGAGCGCTCATTCTCTCCGAGTATGGGTGGAAGCACCCGAGGAGCGGAATCGAGTTTACCCGGTATCCAAGTTTCTGTGGTTGAAGGGTGACTCCGACGTTCTTTTCGTCAACAAAAAAGGCGACGGAAACTGGGTGGTTTTGGTTGATCTGTCAGGCGGGCTTGACCACGTGGTAGTCAGGCAGAAAAAGATTGATGTCGGGGCAATGCTGCAACTGGATCAACACGCTCCGGAGTATGCAAGCAAGATCACTGAGTACAACAGGAATCTCGTTGTGAGGGAAATCCTGGCTAGCCGACCGGGATATGTCACTTTGCGTATTGACGGTCTCGGGGGTAGGGTCAGCGAATTTGAGGTGCCGGCTCCATGAGTTGCGCTGAATGGCGAGTCGCCTGGAATGCGTCGCATCCCGTCGAGGACGGAGTGGCAAAGGGGGACGATCTGGATCCCACGGAACATGAGGGAATCCCGCACTGTAGCTGCGGTGCAAAGGGATACAGAACGACACCGAGGCACAGAGGTTCAAAGTCGCTTTTGCTCCTTTGTTGTGTCGTTCTCGCAACGGCTATTGTCGCATTCGGACAACTGAACCAGAACTGCGTCGTCAGCGTTTTGAATCGTACCGTGCCTGTCAATACTGACGGCACATGGGTGCTGCCTAACATTCCGGCAAATTTTGGTCCGGTGCGCGCGCGCGCCACCTGTGTCAGCAATGGAGTAACTCAATTCGGACAATCTGGCTTCCTTACCCTAACTCCCAACAGTTCCACCAACGTGCCGCCGATTGTTCTTGGCTCGACAACGCCCATTCCCACTTCCATTACCATATCCTCTCCATCGAGCACGCTTAGCTCAGCCGGGCAGACGGCTCAACTTGCCGTAACTGCCATCTATGCGACGGGAACTCCTCAGGACGTTACCGCGGCCTCGGCTGGAACAATCTACAACATCAGTAATCCGGCGATTGCGACGGTGAGCGCCGATGGCGTGGTAACAGCCGTGAGCAGCGGGACGGCTGTAATCCAGGCTGTCAACGAGGGCAGGCAAGGCATCATCAGCATTCAGGTGATTCTCGGAATGTCACACGGGGGCATCCCCGACTCATGGGCCATTGCTAACGGCCTTGATCCGAACGATCCCGCAATGCCCTACGAAGATCCGGACCACGACGGCCTGACGAATCTGCAGGAATTTCAGTACGGCACCGATCCGCACAATCCAGACACGGATGGCGACGGCCTCACCGATGGCCAGGAAGTTCTGCTCTACCACACGAATCCGACGCTGTTCTCGACGGATGGCACCGGCATCTCAGACGGGATTGAAGTCGAGACGGCATCTTCGCTGCGCACGTCCACTTTCGCGCTCACGCCCTCTAGCTCTGCATTGCGCAGCGTATTTTCCGGATGATTGCCGGTCAGGTCCTTCGCGCTCCAGATGTCGATGCCAACCGATTTGCCGGTCGTTAATTTCTTCGCGGCCCCAATCATCAGCAAACCACGCCCCGTGCCCACATCAAGAACCATCTCCGAGCCAGTCCATGGAACCAGCGAAAGCATGCGGTTGCGATGGCGGAATTTTCCCCACTTGACGTAGCCGATCATGAGCACGCCCCCCAATGCCAAAAACGGTGCAAATGACCAGGCCATTGGCCGTAGGATGAACGTCACGGGACCAATGCGAACGGAAGGGAACAGCAGCGCAAGTACAAACACGAGCAACGCTGCTAGAAACAAATTCCGGATGACACCCGGTGCATCGATACCGTAGTCCGGTTTTGTTTGAACGGCTGGCATTTCGTCCTCGCGACATCAATGTACGAGTGGATAAATCTCGTCGTTGATCCAGTAACTCGTGAGCAGCATTGCGAAGACGGTGCCGATCAGCCACAGTGCCCACCTGTGCCGAGTCCAAAGGATGCTGATCTTCGAGAGTTGCAACGGAAGGTCTACGATGTATGCCGCACAATAGAGCACGTTGGCGATCAATGCCAGCCCCATCAAGCGAATCGCATTGCTAGGATTCACCGCGGGGCGGAAGTGCTGCCACGCCGAAGCAAACCAAAAAAACGACACCGCGCTGAGCACGGCATTGTAGAGAATCCGACGCGGCTCCCAATACCGCAACGCCCCGCGGAAATTTTCGCGCCATGTGGATGCCATAAATGACCCCGCAAATTTGAATCATCTTATTCCACTTCGGGGTTTCACAGCGATTCGAAACTTAGGTGATCGAAACTTTGTTGTAACAGCTGCCAACTGGCCAATTACCTCACATCTTGCCGTAATCTCGCCCCGGATACAAACGGATTTCCCCGGATCACGTAACGATACGGATGTTCAACCGACTTCTTTATTCCGATGCGGGGGCCGGCCATTACCTGCCGCACTCGAAACCCGTCGTCTGCAAGTTGGAGGTCGGAGCGTGTGCTCGTGAAATTCTTGCCGTTGTCACGTTCCCTAGTAATCCCAAACGCTTCGCACAACCGGCCCGGCCCAGATGTCAATTGCCGGAGCCAAGAACGGCTGCTGAGATCGTTCGTCCCACGAATTTCAATCGCCCGTGCCTTTGCCATTCTTTCAATGCCCGTCACCGGTTCAAGCGCACGAAACAACACGCCTCCCGCCACGCCATCGGGCAGGCAGGAAACATTCAGGCAATAGTAAGTGCCGTATATGAAGTAGACATAGGCGAAACCCGGAGGCCCAAACAAAACGAAGTTGCGGGCGGTCTTGCCGGCGGCCGAATGCGCCGCTTCATCTCCTGCGCCGAGATAGGCCTCGGTTTCCACAATTCTTCCGGCAAGTATTCCCACGCGGGTTTTGCGCACCAGCAATTTTCCAAGCAGCCCGCGAGCCACCTTGCGTGGATCGCGATTGAAGAATGCGGGCGGGAGTGTGATTGCCTGGCGAAGTAGGGTCACGCGCTCTTCAAATACTCCAACACTTCTTCAGCATGCCCTTCAGGCTTCACGTTGTTGAAGATGTGCTTGATCTTGCCATCCGGGCCAATGATGAACGTCGTGCGCGCAATGCCCATCACTTTGCGGCCGTACATGTTCTTCTCTTTCAGCACGCCGAATTTATCGGCGATCTTTTTATCCGGATCGGCGAGCAAGGTAAAAGGCAAATCAAACTTGCCCTGAAACTTCTTCTGTGCGTCAGCCGTGTCGCCCGAAATCCCCAGCAGCACCGCGCCCGTCTTTAGAATCTTGCTGTTTGTATCGCGGAACCCGCACGCTTCTTTGGTGCAGCCGGGTGTGTCTGCCTTCGGATAGAAGAATAGGACCACCGTCTTGCCCAAATAGTCCTTCAAGGCAACTTCTTTGCCGTTCTCATCCGTCGTATGGATTGCTGGGGCCTTATCATTGACTTGCATGGTTTCTCCTCGCCGGTTTTCGATTCTTTGGTTTCAGTTTGTCCGAGCGTGCGTTGCCCGAACATTCCCCACCCGAACCTTGTTTGCCCGAACGTTTCTTACTCAAGCGTTTCGCACTCGAAGTTTGCCGTCTCTCTCATTTTTATATCGCAAGCAGCTTGCTGCCGTCATGTTGAGCGCGAGGGCATGGCTTGCCGGCGCGGTCGCTCTTTGCGTTCTCCTCTGCCTTGCCGGATCCCCCATGCGCGCACAAGAGCTGACCGAGCACTACGGCCGCAAGCCGCCCGAGACCGGTCCCCGCGCTCTCGGTATTGTTCAGCTCTCCAGCACCGGCAAAGCCCGGTTCTTTCCCATCGCTATCATGATTGACGGCAAATTCTACGACGCCGGATCGTATAAAGCCGCGCCGGTGCCCATGGCGCTCGACTTCGGAATCGTTTACGAAGCTTTCAAAGCCGGCATCTCCCAAGGTCTTTTCACGATTACTCAGCCCGGCCAGCTCAACCATAATTGGATTGCCGAGGGTAGCTGGTTGCCTGCTGGCGTCAAGCCGCCGGAAACAGCCAAGAAATATGCCGCGCCCGTAATAGAAGAAGAAAGCAAGGACGATAGGCCCGTGCTGCATCGTCACGAGGGAGCACCTGACAAGAAGGAGTCAAATCCGCCGGCAAGCCCGAGTTCGACACCTTCGTCCGTGCCGCCTGCATCAACGACGCCGTCTTCTCCGCCATCATCTGGCTCGCCACCCCAGCCAACCGCCGCGCCTCCCGCATCTACTAATGGAACGCCGCCCTCTGCGCCCAATCCAAACTCAAACGCTGCAAATAATAAAGACACATCTAATAAAGACGCATCGCAAACCGCGGCCCAAGTAGCAGCCAAGCCTTCACCCGACGAGCCCTTCAACGATCCCAATCGTCCCCACTTGCGGCGAGGCAAGCCCGACCCGACCGCCCATCACGAGCTTTTTGTGGACTTCGACGCCCCGGAAAATGCAGGCGCTCCAGCTTCGGCGACTGCTACGCCCATTGGAGGCGATGTCTCCGTGCAAACATTCACGGCAATTTCAGACGCGCACGGTCCCGATCCCCGCCCCTACACCTACGACTTAAAGCCCGCCGAGGAAGCAATTTATCGTAACAAGATGCTCGAGCTAGCCGGCACTCTCGTCAAAATTTCCCTGTCAGCAAGCGCTTCCGGACACCCGCCCACTGCACCGCCGAAGGCCGCTCCCAGCTCTCGAAAGTCGGCATCTGCCAAACCATCCAAGCCTGCAAAGCCGGATTTCGAGAATGTAAACCTGCGCATATTTGATCTTTCCAATTCCAACGAGCCGGAGCTAGTACTGTCCGCGAGGACGCCTTTGCCGCCCGCCCCCGCAACCGGAGCGCAACTGCCGCAGGAGATCACACTCATCGCCCGAACCAATCTGGAAGGTGAACTGCAGAAAGTGTTCTTCGCCCAGACTGACTCGCGCCATCTGGATGTAAGCCCGCGGATGGAACTGGTTGACGCCGTCGATGCCGACGGCGATGGCCGCGGCGAATTGCTATTCCGCCAAACATCCGACGCCGGCAGCGCCTACGCCATCTACCGAGTGGCCGCCGATCAGCTCTGGCCTCTGTATGTCGGAACACCTTAGTTAATACGCTCACGCGACAACGGCTGACAATTAGCCTCGGTCGCTGCTAGGCTCTCCTCGTGGCTCTGGTCGAAATCCGCAATCTCACTAAGGTCTTCGACCTCGCGGCAGCACCCCTGAACCCATTGGAGCGAGCCACCCAGAGGCGAGAAGTTCGCGCCGTCGATGACGTTTCCGTCGATATTGAGCAGGGCGAAACACTCGGCTTGGTCGGCGAATCTGGGTCCGGCAAAAGCACCCTGGGACGTTTGATTCTGCGGCTAATTGAGCCGTCATCCGGCGGCGTAACCTTCGACGGCGTCAACGTCCTCGCCGCGAGCGGCGCCAGAATGCGCAGTTTGCGCCGCGATATGCAGATCATTTTCCAGGACCCCTTTGGTTCGCTCGATCCCCGCTTCCGCGTTGAAGACATTCTCGCCGAGCCGCTTATCGTTCATGAGAACGACCATGAGAAGCTCAGCCGTCCGGTTCGCCGCGAGCGCGTGGCGCAGCTTCTTCGCGCGGTCGGCATGGACGAGTCCGCCATGCCTCGCTTTGCCCACGAATTTTCGGGTGGCCAGCGCCAGCGCATTGGCATTGCGCGAGCTCTGGCCCTGCGGCCAAAGTTCATTGTTGCCGACGAACCAGTTTCGGCTCTTGACGTCAGCGTTGGCGCACAGATCGTGAATCTTCTACAGCGCTTGCAGCGCGAATTCGGTTTGACCTATCTCTTTATTTCGCACTCCATGCCTGTCGTGCGCTATCTTTCGACACGCATCGCCGTGATGTATCGCGGCAAAATTGTCGAGCTCGGCCCTACGGCCCAAATCACTTCTAATCCGCAAAACGATTACACGCGAAGCCTGCTCGCCGCCACACCGGAACTGACACCGTCATAGCTTCGCGTCGCCATAGCTTTGCATAGCGATGATTGACTGTTGTCTCTTGTCGGTTGTCTCCGGGCGAAATCGAATCTACAATGCCATCCTCGGGAGGAATCCATGGCCACTGCACCATTGCCGCCTCAGCCGCTACCTCAGGAGTCAGCGCCCTTATCTGAAGTCCAGCGCCTGGTCGATGTCTTCATCGCGCCCAGCAAAACCTTCTTTGACCTCAAGCGGAACGCCAGTTGGTGGGCGCCGTGGCTGCTGATTTCCGCCTTCTCGCTGCTCTTTGTTTATGCGATGGACCGCCAGATTGGATTTGACCAGATCACCAAAACGGAAATTTCCCGCTCATCGCGGGCCGAGCAGTTTGAAAAGCTTCCCGCCGACCAGCAGGCGAAGCAGATGAACATTTCCACCACCGTTACCCGCTACGCTTCCTACGGCACTCCGCTCATTCAACTCATTGCCTTCGTGGTCATGGCCGCCGTGTTGATGGGCACCTTCAACTTCGGCGCCGGAGCAAGCGTTCCTTTCAAGATCGCCCTGGCCATCGTCATCTATGGTTGCCTGCCGGGCATTATCGGCGCGGTTTTGGGCACCGCTTCCATGTTCGCCGGAATCGATCCGGCCGGTTTCAACGTGAGAAATCCCGTCGCCACCAACCCCGCGTACCTGATGGATCCCACGCAGAACAAATTTCTCTACCACATGGCATCGGCGCTCGACGTAATCGTCATCTGGAGCATCATCCTCATCGCGATTGGCTTTGCCTGCAACAGCAAGGTGAAACGCTCAACCGCGATCTTCATGGTTGCCGGATGGTATGTGCTTTATAAGCTGATCGGAGCTGCGATAGCCGCTCTTTAGTAGCGTGGTTTTTGTGGAGCGTTGCGGCGGTTTCGCTCTGCGCAGCGAGTTTGGTGCGGAGGGGACCTCTGCGGTTTTACAGTGGGCATGCGCTTTTTCCCCAGCATGCCCTTTCTCCATATATCACTCCGCGTTCTACAATGACCGCGCATGCTCACGGCAGACGTTGTCCTCATTGGCGCAGGGATCGTTGGATCGAGCATCGCCTACCATCTCGTCGCCGCAGGCTGCAAAAGCGTGCTTGTACTTGAGCGCGAAACTTCCCAAGGCAAAGGCTCGACCGGCAAGAGCATGGGCGGAGTGCGCGCCCAGTTCTCCACGCCCGTCAACATCCAGATGTCGATGTATTCGATTCCGTTCTATGCCAGCTTCGAGGAGCGTCTCGGATACCCGTGCGACTACCGTCCGCAGGGATACCTTTTCTGCGCCACAAGCGACCACCAGATGGCTTACCTGCGAACGAACTGTCAACGGCAGATTGCTATGGGGCTGAAGAATGTGCAGTTGCTGACGGGCGATGAAATTCGCGGCCAGTTCCCGCAGCTGCGCGGCGATGACATTTTGGGCGGCAGCTTCTGCTCGACCGACGGATTCGTCGATCCTTACGCCGCCATGACTGGCTTCATGAGCTGGGCTTCCGACCACGGTGCGGCACTCCTAAAGAACGCGACCGTAACGGCGATTTCGCGGCGTGGCAAGAGTTTTGAACTCACCACAAGCCGCGACGTTGTGTCGACGCCTGTCGTAGTGAACTGCGCAGGGCCTTGGGCCGCGGAGATCGCCCACATGGTCGGCATCAACCTCCCCGTCGAACCGCTTCGCCGCATGCTCGTGCCCACCGAGCCCTTTGACCAGTTTCCGCACACGGCGCCGATGATCGTCGATATGTCAAATGGCTTTCACTTTCGTCCCGAGGCACGCGGTTTTCTGTTGGCGTGGAATGACCCCGAAGAAACTCCCGGCTACAAAACGGATTTCGATCCCGCGTTTATAGAAAAAATTCTGATGCGTGCCGCCAATCGTGCGCCCGTATTCGAAAACCTTGAAGTTAATCCCAAGCGGGCATGGGCCGGGCTATATGAAATGACGCCCGATCATCACCCGATTCTTGGCGAGTCCCCTGATGTGCCCGGCTTCTTCTTTGCCAACGGCTTCAGCGGGCATGGAGTCATGCATTCCCCGGCCACCGGAAAAATTCTGAGCGATTTGATCCTGACTGGGAAGACAGAACTAATAGATGCAAACCTGCTCAACTTCGCTCGCTTCGCCGAAGGACGTATGATTCACGAGACCGCAGTGCTGTGATTGACACCCGAGGAGAACCTCCATGTCCCTTTTTGGCCTTATTGAATATGCCGATGCCAGCCCTGAAGTGCGCGCCGTTTACGACGACATCATGGCGACCCGCAAAACGGATTGGATCAATAATTTCTGGAAAGCAATCGCACACGATCCTGCGACGCTCAAGCGCACATGGGAGAGCATCAAGCAAATCATGGCGCCCGGCGCGCTCGATCCACTGACTAAAGAAATGCTTTATGTTGCCATCTCCGCGTCCAACGGTTGCGAATACTGCATTGCATCACATACGGTTTCCGCTCGCGGCAGAGGCATGACCGATGCCCAATTCAAAGAATTAATGGCTGTAGTCGGCATGGCCAATGAGACCAACCGACTGGTCAAGGGTTATCAAGTTGAGATCGACGACCGCTTTAAACCCAAACCGTAGTGCAATTTTTTTCAAGTGCTGAACTGCGAGTCACATTTCCGCCGAAGATGCAGCGAGATTTTGACGGGCAAATTCCGACGCTGTTGAAAATCTCAACGTCTTTTTCGCCGCTCCTCCTATACCGTTTTCCTTGTAGGGAGAAAAACCTGCGCTTGCTATTCTCAAAAGCTGGCTTGCTGTTATACTCTCCTGTCTTGGTAATCGGTCACAGTGGATGGTGACGTGTTTCACAGCAACTTTTATCATTGCGGGACTCGGAACGGGCCGGTCCTGAATCGTCGATCATAATCAATGCAGATTTTTCCACGCAGCAGTAATGCCATCGCGCGCGCTTCCTTGTTCGCGGCGGTTTTCGCCGTCGCGGGACTGTTCTGGGTTCTGGCGGAACTCGAGCGCTCGCCCTACATCACGTGGGAAGGAGTGAGGAAGCCGCAGCCGGTCCCGTTCAGCCACCAACACCACGTAACCGGTCTCGGTATCGATTGCCGCTACTGCCACACCTCCGTCGAGCAATCCAGTTTTGCCGGAATCCCGCCGACCAAGACCTGCATGAACTGCCATTCCCAAATCTGGACCAACGCCGCCTATCTCGAGCCGGTTCGCGAGAGTTTCCGCACCGGGCGCTCGCTGGAGTGGTCGCGTGTGAACCAGGTTCCCAATTTTGTCTACTTCAATCACAGCATTCACGTGAATAAAGGTGTCGGATGCAACACCTGTCATGGGCCGGTCGATCAGATGCCGCTCATGTACCAGTACGCCTCTCTGCAAATGGAATTTTGTTTAGACTGCCACCGCGCTCCCGAAAAATACTTGCGGCCGCGCGAACAGGTTTTCAATATGCGCTATCAGCCGCCCGTCGACGATCCATTAGGTAAGAACGACGTCGTTTTCGGGGGCAAAAGCTATAACGACCAGGTCGAACTTGGCACCGCGCTTAAGCAAGCATACAAAGTGCGTTCCGTGGCAGAGATCACCAGTTGCAACACCTGCCATCGCTAGCGGCTGAATAGCATTGGTGGGATTCGCCAGGGCAGTAGACTGAGTTTTGAAAACGAATGTTAGCTGTGAGTTTGAGAGAGACGAATAGCAGGGCGAGTTGTGGAAGGGACGGCCTTTAGGCCGTCCGCAAGATGGGCTAAAAGGGTGGGGCTTTAGCCACTGAGGGGCTCGATCAGGGATTCCGTAAGTTCGATATCGAAGATGAGCATGGACGATCACAAAACGAAAGCCGGCAGCATGGATGTTTGCCCGACTAAACGCGGCAAGCTGGATCTCGCCACTGTGAAGGCACAAATCGAGCAGACCACCGGCCCCGAATACTGGCGCAGCCTCGAAGAACTCGCGGGCACCGAAGAATTCCAGGATATGTTGCACCGCGAATTCCCCAAGGGCGCATCGGAGTGGCTGGATTCCTTCTCCCGCCGCGGTTTCCTGCAGACCATGGGAGCGTCGCTCGCGCTCGCCGGCCTCACCGGCTGCACGCGCATGCCGATCACGGAAATCGTGCCCTACGTCAGGCAGCCGGAAAACGTGATTCCCGGCAAGCCGAAGTTTTATGCGACCGCCTTCACGCTCGGCGGCTACGCCTCGCCCATTCTGGTTGAGAGCCACATGTTCCGGCCCACAAAGGTTGAGGGCAATCCGGAGCATCCGGCGAGCCTCGGCGGAACCGATATCTACGCTCAGGCTTCCATCCTCGACCTTTATGATCCTGATCGCGAGCGGAACGTCACCAACCTTGGTGATATACGTTCGTGGGACACTTTCCTGAATGCCATGCGCGGTCCGCTCAGCGCGCAGAAAAGCATAGCTGGCGCGGGTGTCCGCATCCTCACGCCAACGGTTTCTTCACCCACGCTCGCAGCTCAAATCAAGAGTTATCTCGACACTAACCCGCAGGCTAAGTGGCACGTCTGGGAGCCCATCAATCGCGACAATGTTTACGAGGGTGCGAAGCTCGCCTTCGGCGAAGTGGTCGAAACTCGCTACGATATTTCGAAGGCCGATGTAATCGTTTCGCTCGACGCCGATTTCTTGTATGCCGGATTCCCCGGCTCCACGCGCTACATCCGCGATTTCGCCTCCCGCCGCAATCCCGATGGCAACATGAACCGGCTGTACGTGATCGAGTCGACGCCGAGTTCAACGGGCATGAAAGCGGACCATCGGCTGCCGGTTAGAGCGGCCGAGTTTGAAGGATTGATAGCAGACGTCCAGCAGATGAGAGCGATACAGAAATCTTTGTACACTCTGTCGATTGAGCCGCAAAACGCAGAGAGGGTTAAGTTCATCAGCGCCTTGGCTGCGGATCTTGATCGGACTCATGGATCGAGTGTCGTCATAGTCGGAGATCACCAGCCTCCGGCGGTGCATGCGTTGGCCCACGCTTTAAATGCCGCGCTCGGCAACGTCGGCAAAACCGTTTTCTACTCCGAGCCCGTTGATGCCAATCCGGTAAATCGCGGCGAATCACTGAAAGCCCTGGCCGACGACATGCGGTCGGGCAAAGTTGATCTGTTGATCATCCTCGGCGGCAATCCTGCCTACGACGCGCCCGCCGAACTCGAGTTTGCATCTGCGCTGAAATCGAATGCCGTCAATTTGAAGGTTTATCTCGGTACGCATCGCAACGAGACCGCTGAACTTTGCCAGTGGCATGTTCCCGAAGCTCATTACCTTGAATCCTGGAGCGACGCCCGCGCCTATGACGGCACAGTTTCAATCATTCAGCCGCTAATCGAACCTTTATACGGTGGCAAGAGCGCGCACGAAATGCTCGCGATCCTTGCCGGTCAGCCGGCAACCGCCCACGATCTGGTCCAGCAATACTGGCAGAAGCAGAACAAGGGCGCGGATTTCGACATGTTTTGGCGCAAATCGCTGCACGACGGCTGGGTCGCAGATACTGCATTTGCGCCGAAAAACGTTACCGCAAAATCGTCGGACCTATCTGCGCAACCAGCTCCGCCCGCCGATTCCATCGAGCTCAACTTCCGCCGCGATCCCTCCATCTACGATGGACGCTTTTCCAATAACGGCTGGCTGCAGGAACTTCCCAAACCGCTTACCAAGCTGACTTGGGACAATCCTGTCATGATCGGCCCGGCAATGGCCGAACGTCTGAAGCTGAATTCCAAAGACGTCGTCGAGGTCGATTTCAACGGCAAAAAAGTCAAAGGCGCTATCTGGATTCAGGCCGGCCATCCCGACAACTCGGTCACCGTTTTCTTCGGCTACGGACGAATGAAAGCCGGCCGCATCGGCACGGGCCAGGGATTTGATGTGTATCCGCTGCGCACCAGTGAAGCTCCCTGGTTTGCCAGCGGCGTAAAGCTTACTCCCACCGGCGAAACCATCGACCTCGCCTCCACGCAGGGCTATCAGGCCATGGAAACTCCCGACGGCAGCGAGCGTCCATTGGTGATGGAAACGACCCTCGCCGAATACAAAAAAGATCCTAACTTCGCCAAAGAAGGCGAGCCGCCCAAGGAACTTACTCTCTATAAGCCGGAAGAGTTTGCCTACGACAAACAAACTTACGCCTGGGGAATGGCAATCGATCTGAATAAGTGCGTGGGTTGCAATAACTGCATCGTCGCCTGCCAGTCCGAAAACAACATACCTGTCGTCGGCCAGTATCAAACGCGTCGCGGCCGCCACATGCATTGGATCCGCGTCGACGCCTATTACAACGGACCACGTGAAAATCCCCAGGGCTTCTTTCAGCCTGTCCCATGTATGCAGTGCGAGAATGCGCCCTGCGAGTTAGTTTGCCCGGTGCAAGCCACCACGCACTCTACCGAAGGCCTGAACGATATGGTCTACAACCGCTGCGTGGGCACGCGCTACTGCTCGAATAACTGTCCCTACAAAGTGCGAAGATTTAATTTCCTGCTGTTCCAGGACTGGGAAACCCCGCAGTTCAAATTAATGCGCAATCCTGACGTAACCGTGCGTAGCCGCGGCGTGATGGAAAAATGCACCTATTGCGTGCAGCGCATCAACGAGCGCCGCATCGACGTCGAGACGGCTTCGGTGCGCGAAGGCAAGGACTATCGTGTGGGCGACGAATTGCAAACTGCTTGTCAGCAATCCTGTCCCGCCGATGCGATCGTATTTGGCAATCTCAACGACCCCAATAGCGCCGTAACTAAACTTAAGGCGCAGGCGAGAAATTACTCGCTGATGGGCGAATTGAACACGCGGCCGCGCACCACATATCTGGCGGAAATCCGCAATCCGAATCCCGACTTAGAAGGTGGTTCGAAGACTTAGGTACTGGATAGCGAGGGCATGGCGACTAACTTACAAATCCCCGTAGAGGACAGGCGAGTACCGGTAATCGCGCCGGGACATACCTTCTCCTCCATCACGGAGAAAATCAGCAACATCGTCCTGACGCGGCCGATCTCCATCGCGTGGATCTTCGGCTTCCTCATCATGTTCTCGCTGACCAACATGCTGATGATTGCCCTCGGATATCTCTTTATTAAGGGCACCGGTATTTGGGGCATCAATATCCCCATCGGCTGGGGATTCGCCATCGTCAACTTTGTCTGGTGGATTGGTATCGGCCATGCCGGAACTCTCATCTCAGCCATTCTCGCCCTGCTGCGCCAGAGCTGGCGCAATTCGATTAACCGCTTCGCCGAGGCGATGACGCTGTTTGCCGTCGCCTGCGCCGGAATTTTTCCGCTTGCTCACACCGGGCGCCCGTGGGTCGCCTATTGGCTGTTCCCCTATCCCAACACCATGAATTACTGGCCGAACTTCCGCAGCCCATTGGTGTGGGATGTCTTCGCGGTGTCGACTTACTTCACCATATCGCTGGTCTTCTGGTTCACGGGACTTATTCCTGATCTCGCGACTCTGCGTGATCGAGCAACCAATCCCTGGGTGCAAAGGCTCTACGGACTTCTTGCCATGGGCTGGCGCGGATCGGCCCGCCACTGGCACCGCTATGAAACGGCTTACTTACTGCTCGCCGGCCTTTCGACGCCGCTCGTGCTGTCCGTTCATACCGTAGTCAGTTTTGATTTTGCGGTTGGCATTGTCCCCGGCTGGCACACCACTATCTTCCCGCCTTACTTCGTAGCCGGAGCTATTTACTCCGGATTCGCCATGGTGCTTTGTCTGGCGATTCCAATCCGCTCTATCTACGGCTTAAAGGACTTTATTACTGAGCGCCATCTTGAAACCATGGCCAAGGTGATGCTCGCTACCGGCTTGATCGTCGCATACGGCTATGGCATGGAAGCATTCATGGGCTGGTATAGCGGCAACCAGTTCGACTCATTCCTCATGTGGAATCGTCTCCACGGCCCCTATCGATACTGGTATTTCGCGCTGCTGACTTGCAATATTGGCCTTCCACAGGTGCTCTGGCTGAAGAAGTTCCGTGTCTCCACTGGCTGGCTTTGGCTGATTTCGTTCATCGTCCTTGTCGGCATGTGGCTTGAGCGTTTTATTATTGTGGTCGTCAGCCTCACGCGCGATTTCGTAAATTCTTCCTGGGGCCAGTACTATCCCACTAAGTGGGATTGGATGACTTACGTCGGCACCATTGGAATGTTCCTAACCGCGATGTGGTTGTTTGTCCGTGTCCTGCCGATGATCTCAATTTTCGAGTTACGGCAGTTGCTGCCTGAAGCGCATACGCACGAACCGGCGCAGGTTAAGAAATGAACGAATCTCCCGCCAATCCGATTTACGGGCTCATGGCTGAATTTGAGTCAGCGCAGGAACTGCTCGACGCCGCCGAGAAAACGCACAGCGCCGGCTATCAGAAGATTGACGCCTACAGCCCATTTCCAGTAGAGGGCTTGGCTGAGGCAATCGGTTTTCGCAAGAATCGTGTCGCGCTCGTTGTGCTTATCGGTGGTCTCCTCGGCGGGCTTTCCGGTTACATGCTGCAATACTGGGTCGCCGTCATTACTTATCCCACCAACATTGGTGGACGTCCGTATCACTCCTGGCCGTCGTTCATCATCGTCACGTTTGAAATGACGATCCTGTTCGCCGGCCTTGCCGCGGTTTTTGGCATGCTCGCGCTCAACGGGTTGCCCATGCCATACCACCCCGTATTCAATGTGGCCGAATTCGCCAAAGCATCCGAGAGCAAGTTTTTCCTGGTCGTGTTTTCCAGCGACCCGAAGTATGACGCGGCCCGCACGCGCGATTTTCTCCAAGGACTAGCGCCGCGTATGATCGCGGAGGTGCCTCGTTAGTATGAGCCTCCGTCGCAAATTTCTGCCTGTGATTTTACTTCTCATCGGCGTTACTGCCGGTTGCCGGCTCGACATGCACCTTCAGCCCTACTACCGTCCGCTGGCCCAGAGCGATTTCTTTGGCGATGAACGTTCCGCCCGGTTGCCCGTCGATGGTACTGTCGCGCGCGGCGATCTTCACCAAGACACTTACTTCTATACCGGCAAGATCAATAACGTCGATGGCGCTTACATGCCCTTTCTGGTCACAAAAGAAGTTCTCGATCGCGGCCGCGAGCGCTTCAATATCAATTGCACCCCTTGCCATGGACGAGTTGGCGACGGCAACGGCTTCATCCCATCCCGTGGATTCCATCAGCCTCCGTCCTATCACATCGACCGGCTGCGCAACGCTGGCATCGGCCACTTTTTTGACGTCATGACGAACGGCTACGGTGTCATGCAGGATTACAGCGCTCAGGTCGCCCCTCGGGATCGCTGGTGCATTGCCGCTTACATCCGGGCTCTGCAACTGAGCCAGAATGCCACTGCCAGCGACTTCCCTGTCGGACAGAAAATTCCCTCGCCTCCTCCACACTTTGGCGACATAGGCAACGGCGCGACCCTGCCAGTGGAACAAACTGCGCCCAAGGGTGAGGGCGAAGAAGGCCAGCAGAAAAATGAGGGATCGAAATGACCACGGCCATGCTGAACAAATCTGAATTAATGGCGCCGCCCGTGGCCCAGACCATCCAGCAGCGCTCCCTCGTCATCGGCATAGTTGGCGCCGTCGCCGCCATCGCAGGAGCAATTGTCGCGCCCGAAAGTTTCCCCTCAGCCTACCTGATCGGTTACATGTTCTGGCTTGGATTGTCCCTTGGGTGCATGGCGATCCTCATGCTCTACCATCTTGTCGGAGGCAAATGGGGAACGGTCATCCGCCGCATTCTCGAAGCCGGGATGGCAACTCTGCCATTGATGGCAATTCTTTTCGTCCCGGTCATGTTTAACCTTAAGCGGCTCTATCCTTGGGCGCGTCCTGAAGAGCTAGCTAAGAATGCGAAGCTTGCCGACCTCGCCGCTAGCTATTTGAATCCAACCGGCACCGTCATCCGCGCCATCATTTATTTTGTGATCTGGCTCGGCATGGCATTTTTTCTCTATCGCTGGTCCACCGAACAGGATACGCCGGAAGGCGGCGCGAAAAGCACTCTACGCTTCCGCGCTCTCAGTGGCATAGGGCTCGTCATTTACTCGCTCTCTATTTCCTTCGCGGTTATCGACTGGGTCATGTCGCTGCAAGCCCGCTGGATCTCCACCATCTACGGCTTCATCTTTATTGCCGGCGAGGTCCTTTCCGCTTACTGCTTTGTCGTTATCTGCGAGAGCATTCTCAGCAAGCGCAAGCCAATGTCCGAGTTCCTCACCACCACCGAGATTCATGATCATGGCAAGTTCATGCTCACCTTCGTGATGGTGTTTGCCTATTTTAGTTTTTCTCAGTGGTTGATTATCTGGGCCGGCAATCTCCCCGATGAAATTACCTGGTTCGTCCGGCGCATGAATGGTGGCTGGGGCGAAGTGGGATTCCTGATCTTTGTATTCCATTTCGCGGTGCCGTTTGCTCTTCTTCTTTCGCAGCCGCTCAAGAAAAATGTCAAGCAACTGGCCTTAGTCGCATCGTTGCTGATGGTCATGCGCATGGTCGATATCTTCTGGCACATTGAGCCGGCCATTTATCCTGAATTTCACCTGAGCTGGGTGCATTTCGCAGTCATGGCCGGAATGGGCGGCCTGTGGATGGCATATTTCTTCCGCAACTTGCGAGCGCGCCCCATGCTCGCGGTGTATGCCCCGCAGACTCTGAAGCATCTGGAGCCTGCGCATGAGTTACGGAGCAACGAGTAGCGGAATGGATCACGATTTATGAACGAAGAACTAAATCACGGGGCATCAAATCCGGAGACATCCTTCGAACGCGAAGACCTCAGCACGCGTGGCGTCTTCGTGTTCATGTTCGGCCTGGCCGTCGTCGGCGTTGTGATTTACTTCATCATCATCGGCATGTATTCGTTCCTCGACCGGTACGAGCGTGCGCGGATGCAAACCACCGGCCCGCTGGCCAATACGACCGGTCCCGCTGCGCGCGTGGTCACCAGGGATTACATGGAAAAATTTAAGGACAACGGCGCGCCCATGCTCGAAAATGATGAGCGCGGCCAGTTCAAAAACTTTCTCTTGCAGCAGGAAGATCAGCTGAATTCTTACGGATGGGTGAATCAGCAATCCGGAGTCGCGCACATCCCCATCAAGCGCGCCATGGATCTTATCGTCGAGCGTGGATTGCCCGTGCGTCCAGCTGGCCAACAAAATGAAAACGCCGCAGATGAGTCTGCCCAAGCGTCCGCGGCAAAACAAGCGGTATCCAAGCAACAACCGCAGTAAAGGATAAAGCAGTGCCTAGCAAAATCGGTCTCCTCATTTTCGGGTTCGTTCTGGTAGCCGCTCCGCTCTTTGCCCAGAGCGCCCGTGGACCCATGATGGGCGGTATTATGTCGCCTCCGGTCAACCAGCGCCCGCCGGGTCTTCAATTTGTCGGCATCGAGCAGCATCTGAATGCCGAAGTGCCGGGCAATCTCGAATTCCGCGATGAGCTTGGCAACCGCGTCAAGTTTGCCGACTACTTTGGCCATGGCCGCCCTGTGATTCTCAACCTGGGCTACTACCAGTGCCCCATGTTGTGCAGTGAACTGTTGGAAGGTCTTGTCGGCTCGATGAAGGCGTTGACGTTTGATCTCGGGCGCGACTTCGACGTCGTGACGGTCAGTTTCGATCCGCGGGAGACGACTGAAATGGCCGCCGCCAAAAAGCGCGACATCATTAAACGATACGGCCGCGCCAATGCCGCCAATGGCTGGCATTTTCTTACCGGCAATGCCGACCAGATCAAGTTGCTGACCGACGCTGTGGGTTTTCAATACCAGTTTGATCCGAAAACCGGGCAGTACGCCCATGCCATGGCTATCGTTCTAATGACTCCCGATCGCCACGTCGCCGAATATTTCTATGGAGTCGAATTTTCTCCACGGGATTTGCGTCTGGGCCTCGTGCAGGCTGGTCAGGGAAAAATCGGCAACCTCACCGATGCCGTTCTACTTTACTGTTATCACTACGATCCACGGTCAGGGAAATACGGCGCCGTTGTTAGCAACGTACTCAAAATTGGCGGGCTCGCCACCATTCTGATTCTCGGGAGTTTTGTTTTTGCCATGTACCGTGCCGATCGCAGCGCGGCGCACCGGCAGCTGGGACGAACAACTTAATATGTCCAGATACTTACCATTGTGGCCAGATTCGGCCTCGACCTTGTCGGGGCAGGTCGATGCGCTCTATATCTACCTGCTGCTCGTCTCCGGCGTGATGACCGCACTGATTTTTCTTGCGGTCACAGTGTTCGCGATCAAATACCGCCGCAAGCCAGGCGTCCCGGCGCACCAGATCGAAGGTTCCACCATCCTCGAAATCGGCTGGTCCATTATCCCCTTCGGTGTCATGCTCACTTTTTTTATCTGGGGAGCCGTTCTCTTTTTTCAAGAGCGTACGCCCCCTGGCGACGCCACTGAAGTTTATGTCGTTGCCAAGCAGTGGATGTGGAAGATCGAGCACATGGAAGGCCAGCGCGAGATCAACGAACTTCACGTCCCCGTCGGCCAGAACATAAAGCTCATCATGACCTCCCAGGATGTTATCCATAGTTTCTATGTTCCCGCGTTTCGCTTAAAGCAGGACGTCCTGCCCGGCCGCTACACCACTCTATGGTTCAAAGCCACCAAGCCCGGCACCTATCACTTGTTCTGTGCTGAATATTGCGGCACCATGCACTCCGGCATGGGCGGCAATATCGTGGTCATGGAACCCCAGGAATACGCGAAGTGGATGGCGGGCGGCGCACAGCCGCCCTTGCAGGAAACCGGCAAGCAGTTATTTGCGTCCCTTGGTTGCGATACCTGCCATCGTTCCGAAGTTCAGGGACGTGGCCCCAGCCTGGTCGGCATTTACAACAAGCCGGTTCTGCTGGAGGATGGCCGTACGGTCACCGCCGACGAGAATTATGTTCGCGAATCCATACTGAATCCCACATCCAAGATCGTCAGCGGCTTCAAACCGATCATGCCGACCTTCCAGAGCATTGTCACGGAAGATCAACTGAACGCGCTGGTGGCTTACATTAAGTCGCTCAGCCAGTCCCCGGCAGCCGCGTCCGCGCAGGCTTCATCATCTGCTTCCGCGGCGCAATCCACGACGACCAAGGTGCAATAGATTTTCGGTGAGAAATATGTCGAGTGAAGCAATCGCAGTGAATCAAAGTCCGAAGACAAATTATTTGACGAACGGCCATGGCCTCAAGTCCTGGCTGCTTACAACCGACCACAAGCGGATCGCCGTCCTCTATCTCATTTCGATCACGTTCTTCTTTTTCCTCGGCGGTTTCTTCGCCATGCTCATCCGGCTCGAATTGCTCACCCCGCAAGGCGATCTGATGCAGGCCGACACTTACAACAAAGTCTTCACCATGCACGGCATGATCATGGTGTTCTTCTTTCTGATCCCCGTTGTACCGGCCACTCTGGGGAATTTCCTCGTGCCGATCATGATCGGCGCCAAAGACTTAGCCTTCCCCCGCATCAACTTGCTTAGCTGGTATCTCTATATCGTCGCTGGCGTGCTCTTTCTGCACTGCATGCTGACCGGTGGCGTCGATACCGGTTGGACGTTCTATACCCCGTTCAGTACGGTCGGCAGCAATACCAATGTCATTGAAGCCGGACTCGCAGTCTTCATCGCTGGTTTCTCGTCCATCTTCACCGGACTCAATTTCATCGTTACCATCCACCGCATGCGCGCTCCCGGCCTCACCTGGGACCGCCTGCCGCTATTCATCTGGGCCAACTACGCCACCAGCCTCATCATGGTTCTGGGCACGCCCGTGGTCGCGATCACCATCGTTCTGGTTGCCGTCGAGCGCCTCTTCCATCTCGGCATCTTCGACCCCAAGCTTGGCGGAGACCCGCTGCTTTTCCAGCACCTCTTCTGGTTTTACTCGCATCCCGCGGTCTACATCATGATTCTGCCGTCGATGGGCGTGGTCAGCGAACTTATTACCTGCTTCTCGCGCAAGCGCGTCTTTGGATATAACTTCATAGCCCTGTCCAGCGTCGCCATCGCTGTTCTTGGATTTCTGGTCTGGGCACATCACATGTTCGTCGCGGGTATTTCGCTCTATGCCGCGATGATTTTTTCGTTTCTCACTTTCTTTATCGGCGTGCCCTCGGCGATCAAGGTCTTCAACTGGACCGCGACCCTCTACCGGGGCTCCATCACTTACGCCACTCCCATGCTCTATGCCTTCGGCTTTATCGGATTGTTTACCATCGGCGGACTCACCGGACTTTTCCTTGCGACCCTCGGCATTGATGTCCACGTCACCGACACTTACTTCATCGTCGCTCACTTTCACTATGTCATGGTCGGCGGCGTCGTCATGGGTTTCATGGGCGGAATGCATTTCTGGTGGCCGAAAATCTCCGGCCGTATGTATCCCGAAGGTTTGGCCAAGCTCGCGGCCCTGCTCGCTTTCGTGGGCTTTAACCTTACATTTTTCCCGCAATTCATTTTGGGTTATATCGGCATGCCGCGCCGCTACTGGCAGTATCCGCCTGAATTTCAGGTGCTCAATGTGCTTTCCACCGCTGGAGCCAGCGTGCTGGCCGTAGGTTACCTCCTGCCGATCATCTATTTCCTGTGGTCTTTGCGCTACGGCCCAATCGCCGACGCCAATCCGTGGAATGCCGCCGGCCTCGAATGGAAGACGGCATCTCCGCCCCCGACGTTCAATTTCGATGAGACCCCGGTTGTGACCTGGGAAGCCTATAACTACGACGAGATTCCACCCAAGGAGCTGGAGGTTCCCGTTGCCCGATAGTCATGTGACCGTGGCCGAACACGCCGAAGTCGACAATCCGGCGCTGCGCCATCATTTCGCCGATGAGCAGCAGCAGAAAAATGCCGCTTCGCTCGGCATGTGGCTCTTTCTCGTCACCGAAATCATGTTCTTCGGTGGAATGTTCTGCGCCTATCTTGTCTATCGCCTCGCGCACTTCAACGCCTTCGCCGCCGGCAGCCAGCAGCTCAATGTCTGGATGGGTGGCATCAACACCGCCGTCCTGATCGTCAGTTCGGTTACAGTCGTGCTGGCCGTCAAAGCCGCCGAAGCCGGTAAACGCAAACTCTTGGTCGGCTACCTTGTTGTTACCGTTTTGCTCGGCATGACTTTCCTTGTCATCAAAGGTTTTGAATACAAGGAGAAGTTCGAGAAACACCACGTCCCGGGAGCCACCTTTCACTTTAACGAACCATTTGATGACAACGGTAAACAAATTCCGGTCAATCCAAACGAAGCGCAACTGTTTTTCTCGCTCTATTTTGCAATGACTGGCATGCACGCCCTTCACATGGTCATCGGCTGCGGCCTGTTCAGCACATTGGCTGTTCTGGCCTGGAAGGGACACTACTCGGCGGGATATTTCACGCCCATAGAAAATGCAGGTTTATATTGGCACTTGGTCGACATCATCTGGATTTATTTATTTCCACTTTTGTATTTGATAAGTCGTCATTCGTGATTACGTAGCCTGATCTTGTCATTCCGAATCTTGTCATTCCGAGCGCAGCGAGGAATCTGCATTTGGAACTGAGAACCGACAACTGACAACTGAGAACTAATATGTCCAATCACCCAGAACACGAGACCCATGAACACGGAACCAAAGAACACGGAACCCATTCCATCGGCTTTTACGTCGCAATCGGCGTCGCGCTGCTCATCCTGACCGTTACCACTGCCGCTGTCGCCTTCGTCAACCTTGGCCCCTTCAACCCCGTCGTCGCCCTCCTCATCGCCACCATCAAAGCGACACTCGTGATCCTCTTCTTTATGCACGTCAAAGGTGCCAGCGAGAAACTAACCGGCGCCGTCGTCGTCTCCGGATTCTTTTTCCTGCTGATTCTCCTCGCTCTATCTTTAGCCGACTTCCAAACCCGCTCCTGGCACTAACGTTGTCTTATTGGGGAATTGATTGTGTAGCGCGGACCGTGTAGCGCGGGCGCCCCCGCCCGCAAGGCCCTGGAAAGTTGGTGTGCCGCGGACACTTCTGTGTGCGCAAGGCGAGCACGACCGGTCTGATACCTCTGCAATCTGACCTCTGACCTTTGACCTTCCGCTCTCCCCCTTGCGCCCTCCCGCCCCCATCCTCGAAGATAGTTTCTTCCCATGCCCCAAAACGCCGCGCCCCCTTCAGCCCGCTCATCCCACCTCGACTCCGTCGCCCTCGAAGCCGCCCTTCGCCGCCACCTTCGCGGTGAAATTCGCTTTGACAACGGTAGCCGCGCCCTCTACGCCACCGACGGCTCCAATTATCGCCAAGTCCCCATCGGCGTCGTCGTCCCTCGCGACAAAGAAGACGTCGTCGCCACCGTCGCACTCTGCCGCGAACACCACGCGCCCCTCCTGGCCCGTGGCGGCGGCACATCTCTCGCCGGCCAATGCTGCAACGCCGCCGTCGTCCTCGACTTCTCCAAATACATGTCCCACATCCTCGAGATCGATCCCTCCCGCCGCCTCGCCCGCGTCGAGCCTGGAGTCGTTCTCGACCGCCTGCGCGCCGCCGCCGAGAAGCATCACCTCACCTTCGGCCCCGACCCTGCCACTCACGACCGCTGCACTCTCGGAGGCATGATCGGCAACAACTCCTGCGGCGTCCACTCCATCATGGCCGGTAAGACCGACGACAACATCGAAGCCCTCGATGTCCTCACCTACGATGGCCTGCGTCTCCACGTCGCCGCCACCTCGGCCGAAGACTTCGCCCGCATCCAGCAAGAAGGCGGCCGCCGCGCCCAAATCTACTCCGGCCTCAAACAGCTCGCCGACCGCTATGGCGACCAAGTCCGCCGCCAATTTCCCAACATCCCGCGCCGCGTCTCCGGATACAACCTCAACCATCTTCTTCCCGAGAACAATTTTCACGTTGCCCGCGCCCTCGTCGGCTCGGAAGGTACCTGCGTCACCGTCCTCGAAGCCACATGCCGCCTCGTCGCCAGTCCTCCCGCGCGTGTTCTTGTTGTCATCGGCTGGCCCGACGTTTTCATCTGCGCCGACCACGTCCCCCACATCATGGAGCACGGCCCTATCGGCCTCGAAGGTTTCGACGACGTCATCGTCAACGCTAGCCGCCGCAAAGACCTCAACCTCGAAGGCCTGGCTCTTTTGCCGGAGGGCAACGGCTGGCTGATGGTTGAATTCGGTGCCGATACCGAAGCCGAAGCCGAAGACAAAGCGCGGCATCTGATGACCACTCTCGCCCGCTCCTCCACCCCGCCCGATATGCGCCTCTTCACCGATCCCCGCCAGGCGCGCCGCATCTGGGAGATCCGCGAATCCAGTCTCGGCGTCACCTCGCACGTTCCCGGTGAGCCGCTACGTTGGGAGGGCTTCGAAGATTCCGCCGTCGCCCCCGACAAACTTGGCGCCTACCTGCGCGATCTCAGTCGCCTCTTGCAGGATTTCCAATATGAGGGCGCGTTCTACGGCCACTTCGGCCACGCCTGCGTTCACACCCGTATCGATTTCGATCTCGAATCCGAAGAGGGTGTCCGCAAATTCCGCCAGTTCATGGAAGTCGCTGCCGACCTCGTCGTGCGCTACGGCGGATCGCTTTCAGGCGAGCACGGAGACGGCCAGGCCCGCGCCGAACTTCTGCCGAAGATGTTTGGTCCTGAACTCATGCAGGCCTTCCGTGAGTTCAAGTCTCTCTGGGATCCCGCCTGGAAAATGAATCCCGGCAAGATGATCGAGCCGTATCGACTCGATGAAAATCTCCGCCTTGGTCCCACTTACGATCCCTGGCGTCCCGAGACGCATTTCAAGTTTCCCGACGATCATGGCTCGCTCGCCAGCGCCACCATGCGCTGCGTAGGAGTCGGTAAGTGCCGCCGAGACGAAGGCGGCGTCATGTGCCCCAGCTATCGCGTTACCCGCGACGAAGAGCACTCCACCCGCGGCCGCGCGCACCTCCTCTGGGAAATGACAAACGGCTATGTAGCGCCGGCGCCCTCGCCCGCGACAAATGTAGCGCCTGCGACAGATGTAGCGTCGGCGTCCTCGTCCGCGACTGATGTAGCGCTAGGCGTTCCCGCCGGTGCCGAGCAAGATGTAGCGCCGGCGACCCGCCGGCTGTCGAGTGGGCGACCCGCCCACTTATCAACCCCCATTTCCGATGGCTGGCGCAACCAAGCCGTCAAGCAATCTCTTGATCTCTGCCTCTCCTGCAAGGGGTGCAAAAGTGATTGCCCCACCGGCGTTGACGTCGCCACCTATAAGGCTGAGTTTCTCTCGCACTATTACGAAACCAATCGCCGTCCCCTCAACGCACTCGCCTTCGCCAATATCGATCTCTGGGCCCGCGCCGCGTCGCACGTTCCCGGCCTCGTCAACCTCACCACGCAACTCCCCGGCTTGAGCGATCTTGCCAAACTCGCCGCCGGAGTCCATGGAAACCGCCGCCTGCCGAGGTTTGCCCCGGAAACGTTTCAGCAGTGGTGGGAACATCAGCAATCAAAACATTCTTACGGGTGCCCCAGGAAGCCTACCCAGAGCGAAGTGGAGGGGTTCGCTCGAGCGAAACTCGACGCTCGTAGCGCCGGCGACTCGCCGGGGTCCCCAGACCGCTCGGTTTTCGCGGGCTGGGGTGGCTCGCCGGCTGTCGAGCGGGCGACCCGCCCGCTCACCCACGTCCTTCTCTGGGCCGATACTTTCAATAATCATTTCCAACCCTCCACCGCCATCGCCGCAGCCGAAGTCCTCGAAGCCGCCGGCTTTAATGTCCTCGTCCCGCGCTCGCATCTCTGCTGCGGACGCCCTCTCTACGACCTCGGCCTGCTCGATCGCGCCAAATCCCTGCTCCTCCGCATCATGGACGAACTCTCCGTCGAAATCGAACAGCGCACTCCCATCGTCGTCCTCGAACCAGGCTGCGCGTCCGTTTTCCGCGATGAACTCACCAACCTCTTTCCCCACGACCACCGCGCCCACGCGCTCTCCAAGCAAGTATTCCTGCTCAGCGAATTCCTCGAGCAGTGTGCGCCCGACAATGCCTTCCACATCCCCAAACTTGCCCGCCGCGCTCTCCTCCACGGACACTGCCATCACAAATCCATCATGAAGATGACCGCCGAGGAGTCCGTGCTCCGCCGCATGGGCATCGACTTCACTACTCCCGCTCCAGGATGCTGCGGCATGGCTGGCGCTTTTGGTTTTGAAAAAGAAAAATACGAGATCTCAAAGGCTATCGGCGAACTCGAACTTCTCCCCGCCGTCCGCCGCGCGCCCACTGACTGGCTCATCGTCGCCGATGGCTTCAGTTGTCGCGAGCAGATCGCGCAGGAAACCGACCGTCACGCTCTGCATCTCGCCGAAGTTCTGCAAATGGCGCTTCGCGAATCAACCGAAACTCCCGAAGGGATCCCGCTCTTCGACGCCGCACCCACGCACTATCCCGAAGATGCCTGGGTCCGTCCTCATGAAGCCGCCATTCAGCGCTCCATGAAACGTACCGGCCTCACGATCGCAGGCATAGCCGCAGGCGCAGCCCTGCTCTGGTCCCTAGCAAGGAGAAGATAGGATCGTATGGGGCATGGTCAGGCGGGGGACGAAAGCTAACGTCCGTTGACCTTGGGTCCGGAAATGTTATGCGCCTCATCCGGCGACAGCTCCACCACCCTGCCGTCGCGCCAAACATAGACCGGCAGTCCGAGGCGAGCGTGTTCGTCAATCGCTTTCGCCACCGCGATCTTGAAAGCAATTTCTGCACGCTTCTCAAGCGGCAATCGCAACACGGCTCTTGAAGGTTTGCTCATTGGTAAGTGTCAACCAGCGTGTTATAAAGACTCGCATTTATTATACGGGTTCTCTTGCCCTTCTTTGACGCGATCAATATGGGGCTATCTCCAGAGTTGTCAAACAGCATCCACCGATCCGCCAATTGACGATACTGCCCGAGGAAGTTCCGCACTGACCGGTCGAATCGACGGCGAACGACCGGTTCTGGCACATCGTGCCCGCCCCTTGCAACCCGCTCTTGTACTCGCGATAGTGCCAGATCCGCAGTCTTGACCCACAGGAAAAAGATATGGATGTCATATCCCTTTGCTCTCAGTTCTCGAAGAAGAGCGAGATAGCCCCGTCCGGACCCCGCGTGGTCTCGAATGCAAACGACACTCGCTGCTTGGCAAACGACTGAATCTCGCCCAGCATCATTCTTCCGGCTCGTACTGCGGCAGTCTCAGGAGAAAAGGGCGCCATCGCTTGGGCGATTAGGTCGGCGTTAACAAAATTCTGGCAGTCCGCGTAGTTGGGGAGGAACTCTCGGGCAAACGTGGTCTTCCCCACGCCGTTCGGACCAGCGATGATGTAAAGATCCATCTAGGTTCTATCCTAGTCCAACGCGCAACTGGCGTTACCGTCTACAGCCGACAGGGCTCAGGGCGCCTACGAGAGTCTATATAACTAACGTAGTATCAATAACTTGCGCCGACAACTCCCCAATCCGCCCCTTTTCTGGGACAATACAAACTAGCGTCGCGCCCGCGACCCGACCCGATGTTTTGGGCCCTTCGTCGCGCCCCTCGGAAGAAAGCTGAACTTATGGAAACCGAAAAGACTACTATCGTACTCTCAACGCCCGGTGCCTCTCCGGCTCAGTCGCGCGCCCCGGCCCAAGACAAGACACTGCACGGTTCCGTCCTCGTTCTCATCCAGTTCGACGTCTCCGAAGAAATCCGCCTCGACGATCTTCGCGACATATTCGGCGCGCGCCGCCAGGAAGCTCCGAGCTTTAAGCATCCCACCCCTGGATACGTTCGCTACCAGCGTCCGCCGGTGGTCGAGCGCGTCGAACCGCTCGTGCTCGCAAGTGGCGAGCAACTCGATGCGCAAATCAAGTATTACGATTACGGCGTGCTCAGCGTTGTCTTCGAGTTGCCCTTCTCCGGCGACTGGGACACGCTCGTGCGCCTCGCCAGCCGCTGGGTTTGGGACACGGACTTCACCAGTTTCGCGCAAAAAATCGTCAAACAGAAGATCGAGCGCGCGCGGCCGGCGCTGATCAAGCCTTACGACGACTGGCTGACGGAAGACTATTTTGTCTTCCATGTCCGCGAGATTGCCGGCAATCCATCGGCTTCAGAGTTGCTCGCCTCCGAAGGCGGACGCATCGCGCAGATCGTGCGCGGAGAAAACTGTCCGCTCTCTGAGAGCGAACGCCAGGAGATCCTGCAGTCGCGCATTTCCTATTACCCGAATGACCTGGTCGTCATCGTCTGGAATAGCGCATTCATCTATGACAATCCTGCCGGCGCCGAACCCGCGATCCAGTTGCTCGAATACGCCAACTCGCAGCTGCTCGAATTCCGCCACTACGACGAATTGCTCACGCGCGAACTCCAAAGCGTTTACGAGTTTATGGATGAAGGCAAGATGGGCATCTGGGCGCGTTGGCGTACTGCCAAGCGTGCCACGCGCCTGCACACCGTGCTGCTCGATGTGAACGAACTCACTGAACGCGCGGACAACGCCATCAAATTTCTGAGCGACATGTTCTCGGCCCGCCTGTACAAGTTGGCCGCGTCAAAAATCGGCGTTAACGACTACAAGAATTTGGTCAACCAGAAGGTCAATACCGCCGAAGAGCTTTACCGCTTCATGGTCGACCAGTTCCACCAGAGCCGCGCCTTCGTGCTTGAGTTCCTGGTCGTCATCATCCTGATCATCGAATTGTTCTGGCTCTTCAAAGGTAGCGCCCCGATCCGATGAGCACCGAATTGCTGAGAACGAGTGCCGTGATCGAGTACAGTTAACAATCGCATTGAACGACTGCGGATTTGAACATGGAATGATCGCCACTCTTACACTCGAACTCCGCATCGAAGCCGCGCACTCGCTTAAGGATAAGCGTCAGGTCGTTCGTAGCCTGAAAGACCGCCTGCGGTCATCGTTCAACGTCTCGGTTGCCGAACTCGATCCTTCCAACCTCTGGAACCAGGCCACTATCGGAGTCGTGGCCATTTCGCACTCGCACGATTACCTCGAAGGCCTCATCAAGAGCGTAGAACGCGCGGCGACGCGCATCGCCAACAATCACGGTGCGGACATCACAGACTCGTTCGCGGAATTCCTGTAATTATTAGTTATGGATATGCCGTTGCTGCAATCCACGTTCACTGAGAACTGAGAACTGAGAACTGAGAACTGGGAACTGAGAACTAGGAACTGACCACCAGCCACTGTTTTCTGTTATCCTATGCGGTTTTCTCCAAACTTCTATGGAACGCCGTGGCCTAAAGCATCACCGCGACCGATTGAGCCAGGCATTGCGCGAGGAGATTGAAACCATCCTCGAAGGTGAGCTGGCCGATCCGCGCATTGGATTAGCCACAGTCTCAGGTGTGCACCTCGCCGAAGATGGTCGTTCTGCCCACGTGCAGGTGGCGGTTACTGGTGACGACGCCGAAGCGGCTCGTACTCTCGAAGGCTTGAACGCGGCAAAGAATTTCGTTCGTCACGAACTCGCCGACCGCCTTCGCTTGCGCCGCGCGCCCGAGCTTTATTTCCAGGTTGATCGTTCCGGGCAGTTAGAAGGTCGCGTGGAGGAGCTTCTGGCACGCGCGAAAAAACGTAACAAAAAATAGTCAGCCATCAGCTGTCATAGGCGATTGCGTCAGGACCGCGCTCCTCATTTGCTCTCATGTCTGACGGATGTGCCCATGAAGGCCTGACCTGATGGCTGAGAGCTGAGCGCTGATAGCTGACAGCTTTATGCTTGACCGCGTCTTGCAAGCGATTCGCGAGCGTCATCGTTTCGTTGTGACCTCGCATGCCCGTCCCGATGGCGATGGCATCGGCTCGGCGCTGGCGTGCGGCCAGATTCTGCGCGTCATGGGCAAGGACGCCATAGTTGTGCTCCACGATGGCATTCCCCGCATCTATCAGAACTTGCCTTTCGCCGACCGCGCCATCCATGCTGGATCCGTTCCGTCCAACGATGCTGTGATCCTGCTGGAATGCGATAGCACCCGCCGCGCCGGCCTCGAAGGTCTCGATCAATGCTTCCTCATCAACATTGACCACCATGCCAGCGGGCGTAATTTCGCGCACATCAACTGGATCGATTCTTCCGTGATGGCCACTGCCGAACTGGTATATCGGCTCGCCCGACTCGCTTGCGTTCCCGTGGATCGCGACATTGCCACCTGTCTCTACACGGCGCTGATGACTGATACCGGCTCGTTCATGTTCGAAGGAACGGACGAGCACACTTTCACAGTCGCACGCGAACTGGTGCTCGCCGGCGCTGATCCTGCGCACTGTGCGCGCCAGATTTATTTCGGACACTCAACGGCCAAAATGCGCCTGCTGGGCGCCGCGCTTTCCAATCTGCACCGCGAGGGCGCGCTGGCATGGATTTGGGTAACGCAGGAGCAGATGGAACGGTTTGCCGCCCGCGAGGAGGATTGCGAAGGCTTGGTCAACTACGCGCTCTCCATGGGAGACGTGCAAGTGGCAATCTTTTTTCGTGAGCTGCCCGATCGCCGCTACCGCGTCAGCTTGCGTAGCAAGGGTGAGGTCAACGTATCCGCCGTTGCCGTGCACTTCGGTGGTGGGGGCCACAAATGTGCTAGCGGATTCTCTCTGGACGGTCCGCTCGCAATCGCTGTTTCGCAGGTCGTAGAGCGACTGCGCGCCGAACCAGTCGCGCTCACGTCGGACTGACAATGAAAATTATAAGTGCGGGATCATAAGTATGAGCAGCGCCAATCCGCGAACTCGCACAGAACTTTTGTTGCTGATTGCTTTTTGCGCATTCCTCTTCTTCTATGGTCTTGGCGCATTCGGCCTCTTGGGGGCCGATGAGCCGCGCTATGCGCAGGTGGCGCGCGAAATGCTCGAGCGAGGCGATTGGATTACTCCAACGCTGAATGGCAAGCCCTGGCTCGAAAAGCCTCCTCTTTATTATTGGCAGGCGATGCTGTCATATCGCATAGGGCGCATCTTCTGGCCTGCCAGCGGAGGAGTCACAGAACAGACAGCGCGGCTTCCAGGAGCCCTCGACGCCGCGCTCATGATTGCTGCCATCTATTTTTTTCTTCGCCGTTTTCGCCCCGGCACAGAACTGGATGGCGCGCTGGCCGCCGCAAGTTGTGCCGGCATCGTCGGCTTCGCTCACGCGGCTGCGACCGATATGCCGCTCGCCGCGAGTTTTACGATTGCTTTGCTCGCATGGTACGCGTGGTATGAAACCAGGAAGCGCAGCGCGCTGGCTCTCTGTTATCTGTTCCTCGCATTCGGGACCATAGCCAAGGGCCCAATTGCGCCGGCGCTGGCGGCAATGGTTATCGTCATCTTCGCTGCCGCGAAACGCGAATGGATTCTTGTTCTCCGTACGCTCTGGTTTCCCGGCATTGCCTTGTTCCTCGCCGTTTCATTGCCATGGTATGTCGCGGTCCAGATCCGCAACCCGCAGTTCTTCCGCACTTTCATTCTTGAGCACAACCTGGCGCGCTTCTCGACTGGCATATATCACCATCCGCAGCCGTTCTGGTTCTATCTGCCTGTAGTTCTGCTGGCCGTGATGCCGTGGACCGTCTGGCTGATCGCAGCCCTCGTCGAGAGTGTGCCTCAAGCATGGCGCGGCGGGCGAGATGTTCTCGCGAGCGCGGAAAACTCCTGGCAGCTATTCCTGATCATCTGGTTTGTCTTGCCAGTCCTCTTCTTCAGCGCTTCACAGTCGAAGCTTCCTGGTTACATCTTGCCCGCAGTTCCCGCAGGAGCACTGATTGTGACCGACTATTTGGCGAGACGCCGCAAGAAGGAAAGCAGGATTTCCTGGCCGATCGCCGCTGCTCATGCCGTTCTCTGTGCGCTGCTAGCATTCGCGGCGCTGTCGGCTGCATCGCTTGCGGCAACGCATCATCTCGCGGCGGGAACGGGAAACTATGTCGCCATCACAATCAGCCTGGTTGTCGGCCTCGGCATTCTCGTTGCACTGCTGGCCAATTCCGGATCTCGCCTCGTGCGTTCGGCCACCATGATTGCCGTGATCGTCAGCGTTGCGGCCGTGATTCGCTTCGCCGCGCCTGCGATTGACGCTACGCAGTCGTCGCGCCCTGTAGCTGAGACGATTCGCGCATTCTCCCGCGAGCCTGTTCCCGTCGCGCTTTACCGTGTCAATCGCATCGAGCAATATGGCCTCGACTTCTACCTTAATCGTCCTACGCAAAAGTACGAGGACGGCGGAATTCCGTTCGAGGCGCATTTGCTGGTCGCGGCTGCGGGATCAGACACTGCTTTCCGGCCGCTACTTGACGGCCGCAAAGTGTCATACTTGACGAGTGTTCCACAACAGAAGCTGGAGCTGTATTGGGTGGGAAAATGAAGAGAGGTCTCCTGAGATCTGACAACTGAAACCTGACACCTTCGACCTGCGACCTTCTTTATTATGGAAATCCTCGATCTTCGCCACTTCTCCGCCGCTGATCTTCGACCGCTGCTCGAGGAGGAAAGCGCCACATGGGAGCGATTGCTCGCGTGGGATTATTCCGGTTCCGCCGAGATGATTCTCCGATACATGGAGGCGAAGATTCTTCCTGGCTATGCGGCGATCGATCGTGGCAGCATCTTTGGCTATTCGTTCTTCGTATACGAGCAGAGCAAAGGCGTCATCGGCGATCTGTTTGTCCACGATGGCGGACGAACGACGAATCGGCGAGAGGTTCAGGAACGTCTGCTTATGCACGTGATCGAGACGCTGCAGCAATCGCCTGGCATTCATCGCATCGAGGCGCAATTGCTGGCGCATGACACGGGAGAAGTTGCGCGACCGTTCCTTGAGCAGGGTTTCAGCCGTCATCCACGCGTGTTCATGAACTACGAGATGGCGAAGCACGCGCAAACATTCCCACCACTTTCCGCGGAGTTCGAAATCCGTCTTTGGTCGGAAGAGCATTATCAGACTGCGGCTGCGCTGATCACCGCTGCTTATCGTGGACATGTCGATTCCGAAATCAACGACCAATATCGCACGCTCAGCGGTTCGCTGCGGTTCCTCAACAACATCGTCCGTTTTCCTGGATGCGGAATGTTCGATGCGCAAGCATCGTTCGTTGTGTTCCAGCGGCGAACGCGCTCGCTCGTTGGGCTGATTCTGTGCTCACAGGTGCGCGCTGATGTTGGGCACATCACGCAAGTGTGCACTTTGCCTGAATATCGTTCGGCAGGATTAGGAGCAGCGCTGCTCGCGGCAACCACTCGCAACCTTCGCCAGCGCGGTTTCGCAGCGATCTCACTTACGGTGACTCAGGCGAACGATCGCGCCATCGCGCTCTATGAGCGGATTGGATATGACTCGCTGCGTGTGTTCGATGCGTTCGTTTGGGAAGGGTGAAAAAGCAGTGGTCAGTGTTTAGTGATCAGTGATCAGTTGTCAGCGATCAGTTGTCAGTAAGTCAGATCTTCTCGCGCGAATCTTCTTTGCGCCAAATCTTCCTGAGGCAAATCCTTTTTTCGCAAAGTCTTTTTCGTGCGCCAAATCTTTTTCGCGAATCAGTGCGGGAAAGGGAATTTTAGTCCGTTTACTTATTGGTCAGCGCGAAGGGTGTGGAAGCGGGAAGCCAAGTAGTAGTCCGAATGGGTAGGATAGTGGATTTGGAGCGGGAAAAACTAAGAAGTTATAAGTCGTTAAATCGTTTGTTTGTAATAGTTTGAACAGGAGTCGGATGAAAAGTTGTGGGGGTACCCCCCCCTATGTTTTTGTGTTAAGTCGTTAAGTAAAAAGGAGTTAGAGGCAAAGTATTCAATCTTAATGACTTAGCTTGGTCTTTGCTTCCAGACAACTTAGATTTGTCCTGCATTTTGCTGCCGGACGGCGCCCGTTCTTCCCTGTGTTCGCTTTCGGCGGCGTGGCCGCGATTCTTTCTGCTTACTAACTTTCAGTATAAGCCACGTTGTCAAGGACGTAGATCACAGCGGCGGCGGGGAAAGTTACCTGCCCACGCGTGGCGCAGACACGTGGACGCGATAGCGGGCGGGGCCTACGCCGTTTTGGGGGTTCCAGACCGCAATCTCCAGTTCGTCTCCCTCGGTGAGCTTCCATCCGTTCTTGCCGTAGTCGCCGCTGAAGCCGCCGATGACGATCTTGTCGTCGGTCCAGCTTTCAACGTCCAGCATGACGTCGTCGTAGTTATGCGGAACTACGCGTCCCGCCGCCCAGCGGGCCGTGTTATCCCAAATCGCCAGATGTGGGCTATCGGTGCGCGCGTAGGGGACATGGAGCCCTAAGCCCCGTCCTTTGATGACTATCCTTTGTCGTGCCTGAGGAAAGATCGGAGTGACAGAAGAGATCTCCGGTCTTACGTGATCCGTACCCGAAGGCGGGTCTGAGGCTGGGATGGAAGAGCCAGTCCCGCGCGAGCGCATGACATAGCTCCCCAGGGCGGCGATGCAGGCTAACACGAGGAGAGCGGAGAGAAAGACGGTTCGGCCAAACCTAGAACTGGCGGGTCCGGTGGGGGCTGGGGTTGGGCCGAGTGGAGTTCCAGCCAAGTCGGTCGCGCCGGATGGGCTGCCTTGAGGTGGACGTACCGGGACAATGAACCTATACCCAACCCCGCGCTCGGTGCAAATGTATCGCGGATGTTCGGCGTTGTCGCCGAGAGCTTCGCGGAGTTTCTTTATTGAGAAGTTGAGACGGCTGTCAAAGTCACCGTGGGATTCGTCGGGCCAAAGCAAGTCTTTGAGTTCCTGACGGGTAACTAGTCGGTTGGGATGTGCTGCGAGGAGCGTGAGGATGCGCAGCGCCTGCGGAGGCAGATCAACCGGCAGCCCGTTTCGCCGGAGCTGGTGGCCCTGGGCGTCCAGTTCAAACAGGTCGAACTGGATCAAAGGTTCGTGCCATGCGTCGGCGGCCATAAGCCCCTCCAAGCAAAATTGGCCGTCATAGCCCCCACTTACCAGCGGCTCGGCGAGAGCTTACTCGAACTAATCCTGTTAGTCAAGCTGCTGATTCTCGGAGAGATTAGGTGCTCATGTGGGCTCATGGAGAACTCCGTTGACGATTTGCTAAGAAGCCGTATCTTGGCTTCTCCTGGGCGAGACGCCCGGGCAAGAGGAGCAGTGATGACGAAACTATCTTGGACAATATTAGCCTTATTGGCGGGCTCATTTTGCTTTCCTATGAAATCAGCTCGCGCTCAACAGATCAGCGGTGCAACGATAATCGGAGAGCAGACTAGTCTGACGTTGCCTGCTGGCAAGTCAATCTATCTTTACGGCGCAACGAACGGCGGGGCGTACTCGGACTCCGGCTTTGCGCAAGGCAGCTATCAGACCGTAGTCGATACCGACGGAAACGTTTCTGCTGCCCTAGCAATGACAACTAGCAATTCGAACACCTTTACCACCACTGACCAATACTATGTGATTGGGGGACTCGGCGTGACGGGTTTCAGCAACATGGCCGAATCCTATGGCTCTAACACCCAATCCGGAGCGTCAACAGCCTCCGACACCTTCACCGCCACCAATGAGCTATCGCTCGTCGTATTCATCGGACTTGCATCCAGCCAGCAAAGCATCTCCCTGAGCGGAATTCCCGGGCTCCATGTCGACGCCACAAGTTCTGAACCCGATGCCATGATTATCGCCCACGCCTATCTGGAACCCGGACAATATACAGTAACGGAGCACAGCGAGGCCACAGCAGCCGGTCAAGATCCGAATAATATGGCGGATCTCATCGGCGTGTTCGTTTTTACTCCTGAGCACAATACTTGGTCCAACGGAGCGGGAATGCCGGTCGCCCTCGACGCCACGGCTGTCACAGTCCTTGACAAGGAAATTTATGTCATAGGAGGCGGAAACAATAGCACGCCTATGACTACTAACGTTCAAATCTATAACCCCGCGACGAACAAGTGGACCATAGGGCCCCCTCTACCGGTAGCGACGGGGAACGGATGCGCCGCGGTCGTAAAGAACGTTTTGTATTTTTTCGACGGCATCATCGGCGACACTGGCAACGGGCAGGACGCCTCGGCAGTGTGGGCCTACTACCCGAAGACCAAACAGTGGTCCACGTCTGCGGTTGCCCAGATGCCCACAGCTCGCCGGAGCGTGATGTGCGCTGCAGTGAACGGTGTTATCTATGTTATGGGCGGCTACGACAACTGGAACTTCCTCTCAACGGTGGAGAGCTATGATCCCGCGACCAATACGCCGCAGACAGAACCGCCCATGTTGTATCCGGAATCCGACGGGTCGGCAGCGGTAATCGGAACCACGATTTTGGTGACCGACGGTTCCGGCGGCTATTTCGACGGGAACAACCAAGGATACAACGCGGCCACTAATGGCCCCTGGACACCGCTCACATCCGATCCCACACTCCGAACGGGCACCTGCACCGGCTCCATCGGCGGGCGACTGTACTCCGCAGGCGGCTGGGAGGGCAGTAACACGGCGTTAAACCTTACAGAATCGTACTCATTAACCCAGAACAAGTGGACGACGAAATTCGCTTTCATGCCCCGTGGCACGATGGGTCTGGGCAGATCCGTTGCCTACGACGGCAAACTCTACTGTTTCGGTGGGGAATATACCAATGGGGGCGACCAGTTCGTACTGTTGAGATTTATCAGCCGTAAGTCAACTGGAGCTTTTTTCCAAAACTGCGGAGCGGATTCGTGGGGGAGCAAATCCGCTTCGCAGTGTAAGTCATTATTCCTCAAAGACATGGCGCGATCTGGATGCGTTGCGCGCCGAACTTACGACATTTTTCGAAATCATCTACAACCACCGGCGACTACATTCCGCGCTGGGATATCAAACGCCAGCCGCTTTCGAAAAGCAGTTGCTGTGTGCCCAGAACCCTGGAACTTCTACTGAGCTGACTGGGGCGAGGGAGCTAACCGCGCTCCCTCCCCCAGACCCCACTCCCCGGTTTACAATCTTTTCGCAAGAAAATTGTCCCTAGTTTCTTTGTCTCACGTCAGGGGTGCAGTTCATTCCGTGTTCCCCGCATTCAGGGATTCGGGCCTTTCCAACGTTCTGAGCCAACGCACACGGGAAGAAGCTGTTGTTGAACGCGTTGTTGGTGCTGCTTAGTCCACGATTGAAAGTTCGCGTTCAGTCCCTATGAGGTTTGGCCGCATGATTCTGCTGCGATAGAAAACAAACGGGGTGCCGTTTTCCCGGCACCCCGATCAGTCTAAGGGAGTTCCACGGTGCCGAAGCGGTTGGCGGCTATACAGGTGTCCCAGTTGCCGTCGGAGAGCAGATACATTCCGCTGCCCCAGAAGGCGGTGGAACCGGACTTCTCGTTGTAATCGGGAGCGGCTGCCGTATAGTCCCCCCAGGCCCCTTGAGAGTAAGCCGCGTTTTTCTGGCAAGCATAGATCCCACTATCATGAAATGGCGTTTGCCAGGAGACTCGGTTGGTTGTATAGATGATCCCGGGCGAATTGCTCTTGCCCGAAATGTTCGCGAACATTGTCCAGTTTCCTTCTTCATCGGCGACAATGCTTCCGTAGTATGCTCCGAATCCGCTACTGCCCTGGCCGCAGCCATAACAAAACTCTGTCTCGACGGTTGCTGCGCTGACACCTGCGCAGGCGTTGGTGAAGCTCCCCGTGCAACCTCCGCCGTTGTCGTTCAGGAAAGGCCGCACTATCCAGCCCAGGACAGCGCTAGCGCCCCCGTTGGCCGTGTCGATGTTAGGGTACATTCGGCCGCCAGCATATTGAACCGTGCCCGTGATCCGGTTGTCGGACGTGGGAATACAGTTCGAGCAAAATGTACCGTTGTTTGCATTCGCCGGGTAGCTGTACGAACTGGGAGTTGCAACATGGATACCGGCGACATAGGGCCCGGGAGAGCCATTCTGGGCCAGGACGTTGGCGAAAGACAAAATCTCAAGGCCGTTGGCATTATTGTTCGTGTTGGTGGAGGCAACTGCGTATTCAGCCCTGGGCTGCTCGTCGATCTGACTAACATTCACAGGCTGGATACTGGATAGTTGCGTACCGTTATACGAGAAGTTGTAATGGTAGTAGTAAGTGAAGCTGGCGCCCTTATAGATTTGCGTTTTCGGCAAAAAGTAACAGTATGCTGTGTCGAATCGCGAGTTGGCGCCCAAATGATCCCAGCAGACGAAGATAGCCGCGTTGTACTTGTCATTAGCCCAACTCTGGCCGAGGGTGGGAAACTCGATGCCGTTGGTGCCGGAAGGGGTCGACATGTGATAGACCCACCACGCACCGGTCGGATCGCTGGTTTTGCTTGCGGCCACGTCAATGTAATAGACCCCGCTACTGTCTATAGTCGCGGCAATGGCGACAAAGCGATTTTTCACAAAGTCATAGGTAATACGGGGCTGATAAGTATCCGTCGTGCCTGGGTCCCGGTTGAAAAGCGAACCCAGCGTATTCTGCACGCGCGAGCCGCCTGTCTTGTTGGTGATCAGCACGCAACTGGATGTGACCTGAACTACCCACTTGGGACTGACAGCTAGCCCGATATCGCCTGCAACAGAATCTTGCGGGGCGCAGGCGGTTTGTTCTTCATTCGACCCCTCGAAGCCGATAAATCCCCCTATTATTTGCGCACTTTCCGGCTGAGCGTTGGGGGCAAACATGTTGAGCACCGCATCCTCGGGCCGGCTGATGGGGGCCGCGGTAATGGCGGCCGTTTTCATCGCGCGCACCTGCTCTTGTGTGTAGTAAGGATTGGAGGGCTCGTGTCTTTTGATGTGTCTCTTAAAGTTGGCGGGAGAAGCAGCCGGGACGGAGTGCAAGTCGGCAGTAATTGCATCGGGGGCTTCCCCCATGCCGCTCTGCGAACTGAATGCGGGTTGGTTATGGTTGGCCGCGAATACGAGGGCTGCGAAGAGCAGCAGCATCGCTGCGGAGATAGTCAGGGTCCTGATCATAGATATAGCTCCTTAGGTAGGCTGGTCGATCTCAGCCTTTTTTGCTGCAACGTGCATAACTTGCCGAGATTCGGAATCGTCAGTGACATCCGCCGGTATAGGCGCAGCCGGTGTCGTAGAAATAGACGGAGTAGGGGCCTTCAACCTCCGCGTAGGAGATGATCTGGTCTGTGCCCCCGTACTCCATGTTGATGATGTAGGTCGCCGGCGCGGTATTTCCCGGGCCATATTCGTGCGCTCCGGCGTAATCCCAGGAAAGAGCGAAGTCCCATATATAGTTGGCGAGCGGATAAAAGCCGGTGCTCGTGCCTGGGCGCTCAACAATGATCTCGGCGCTGTTTCCGATCAGGCAGGGGCCAGTTAGCCAGTTAAGTTGGAAGGTGCCGTAAGCCAGAGTCGTCTCATCTTCGACAAACACAAATCCGGGACTGCAGCCCCCGCGTACAGCGTAGGTCTCCACGTACATGTCGTCTCCCGGATTCACGGCAAACTCTTCCACGATGGGGTAGCTCGGATACCATTCGGCCCAAGCATAGTAGGTCTGCTTCGTCTGGTTGTTCTTGCAGTAGGCTTGCGAGGAACTGCCGCCCTGCAGCACCGTGCCATCTTTGAACCCATCGATGCCGTTCCAGGTCACTTCCCAGTCGGTACCTCCGTCACAGACGTCAAATGGCTGTTGCACAACCGGAACATTAAACTCGGAATAGACGGCCTTGAAAGAAAGTTTGGGATTCCACACCTTCATGGCGTTAGTATTGGCTACCCCGCTCCAGTTGTAGGTGATTTCTGTGCTTGGCGTGCCTGAGGCTCCCGATTGTGGCGGTTGATGTTTAGCTAACTCCATGGGGTGGCTCATGGCCTCGGGGTGAACTTTGAGTTCCCCATTCCAGCGCTTTTTGGCGCCTTGCATGGCTCTCGCCCACATCGCGTAGCCGTGCGGATCGCTTTGTTTGTCTGGCCGCGGCGGAAAGCCATACATGGCCAGCGTCTCATCGGATGCTTCCAGCGGCTTGAAATCGGCAACTGGCGCAGGGAACGTGCGTATACCCGGTATGTTCGTCTCCACGGTGGCCGCCGAGTCATAGACGATGCGGGTGGCCTCGCTCTGCGCGGCCGCGAACGTGGCGAGGCTTGCCGTCAATACTGCCAAAGCAACAATCGAACGAAGTGTGACTGAACGCGTTATCATTTTTCTATCTCCTGGTTCCGGTAATTCCGAATGTCTCTTTAGTTAAGGTCGATGGGTCGATCCGAATCATCAACATCTTGGGATCTCACCGCCGGTGCCGGCCCGAGTGGTGGGCATCATGCCTGAACCGGGCTTCTACAGGCCATAGCGGTTGTCTGTAGAACATCTTGTTTTTTATGTGCCTGTAACTCCTGGCAACGAAAGGAGATGCCGCGAAATTTGGAAAGCGGGGTAAAATATCGAGTCGATTGTCAAGACATGTAAGCTATGTCTCTGGGCCAGCGAGACCTCAAGATTTGCTCAAATTCGGGGATGACTTCGAACTCGATTTAACTGCCTGGCAACTGCGCCGCGCAGGCCGGCTGGTCAAGCTGGAACGCATCCCTATGGAAACACTTCTTTTTCTGGTACAGAACCAGGGAGAGTTGGTGAGCCGTGAACAAATTGTGGAGAAGATCTGGGGGAAGGACACCTTCCTGGACACGGACAATGCTGTCAACGGCGCGATACGGAAGATCCGGCAGGTGCTCAAAGACGATCCCGACCAGCCTCGTTTCATCCGAACCATCAGCGGAAAGGGATATAGTTTCATCGCTCCTGTAATTGAAGCTGCGCCCGCTGACGATTCGCCCCTTGATGCCATGGCCGAGGATCAGGGGCAGGAACCGTGGTCGAAACTGACACCGGCACCGGCCGAGCCTGAGGCTGTGGTGGGGGAGGATTATGCCCCGAAGCTTTCCGGACTGCGGTCAAGGCTGCCAGGGAGATCAATTCTGGCGACCATGATTGTAGCGACCATGATCGTTGCGATCATGGCTTTGGTTGTATACATGGGATGGTCTGAGTTTCGAGCCCGTCCCTCCCATGCGGGCGGACGGGCCATGCTGGCGATTCTGCCCTTCGACAACCTGACGGGAGACGCAGACCAGGAGTACTTCAGCGATGGGATGACCGAGGAAATGATAACTCAGATGGGAAGCCTCGATCCCGCTCAAATGGGCGTCATCGCCCGTACTTCTGTGATGCACTACAAGCACAGCCAGGAACCATTGCAGCAGATTGCCCGTGAACTCGGGGTGCAGTACGTATTGGAGGGAAGCGTACGGCGTAACGCTGACAAAGTACGAATCACCGCGCAGCTCATTCAAGTCAGCGACCAGACCCACCTTTGGGCACGCAACTATGACCGTGATATCAAAGACGTGCTGGTAGTGCAGAGCGAGATTGCCCGGGAAATTTCTGGCGAGATCCAAACCGCCCTTGGAGAGCACAAGCCCATCACCCCGGTGGTTCCGAAGACTCTCTCCCCTGAAGCGCTCGAAGCTTATAACCTGTATCTGAAAGGGCAATATTTTCTTAACAAGCGAACGCAGCTTCAGCAGGCCATCAGCTACTTCCAGCAGGCGACCGAAAAAGATCCCAACTTTGCGCGGGCCTACGCTGGCTTGGCCGATTGCTACGCTCTGCTCGGCCCTTACAGCGGGGATCCTCCAGTCGAATTTGCACCCCAGGCGCGCGCCGCCGCGCTGCGAGCTTCGCAGTTGGATGACAGCCTGCCGGAAGCTCACGCTGCGCTGGCTTTGATTGTCCAAAATTATGATTATGACTGGCAGACAGCCGAAAAGGAATTCAAACGCGCCATTGAATTGAATCCGAATTACGCCACCGGCCATCATTGGTATGCCGAACACCTGGCTTGGCGGGGCCGCTTCGATGAGGCCTTTCGGGAAAGTGAACGCGCACGAGAGTTAGATCCACTTTCGCTGGCTATCGCCACTGATCACGGAATGATTCTCTATTACTCCCGCCAATACGACCTGGCCATCGCCCAGTTCACCGCCGTTCGCGAGATGGATCCCAGCTTCGGGCACGCTGCAATGATTTTTGTTGCCTACGTGCAAAAAGGAATGTTCGCAGAGGCAGAGGCGGACATTGAAAAGAGGCAAGGCCCGGAGGACGATCGCTGGCGCTTGTCAAATTTGGCCTATACGTATGGACGCGCCGGCCAACAAGAAAGGGCCGGGCAAGAACTGACGAAGCTGCTCGATCTGAACCGAAGACAACCAATGGATCCTATAGTGATTGCACTCGCCTACAGCGGGATGGGGAACAATGATCAGGCTTTGGCGTGGCTGGAAAAGGCATATGCGCAGCATTCCAATGGTCTGACTGCGCTGAAGGTGGATCCTGCCTATGATCCACTTCGCCGCGACCTTAGGTTCCAGAATCTTCTGGAGCGAGTTGGCTTGGCTCGGTAGCTCAACGCTTGTCTCGTGTCTACGGCATGTCACGTCTTCTTCCAGTCCGTCAATGAGACCAATTCGTCCAGGATTTCCTGCAGTCTCTGGAGCCGGCGTTCGTGATCCGCTGTGTCGGCTGGTTTCTTACTGCCTTGCACATACTTTTGGTTCTCCTCACTGATTCGCGCAATTTCTTCTCGCAGCTTGGCAACGCGCTCTCTAATGGGTCGCTTCATAGGGATAAATTAGCAGAGTTCGGCAGGCACCGCAGAGAATCACCACAGGCCCAGCGATTCCAAGTACACGCCCAGGGTAAGGATGACCACAGACGAGGATTCCGGCGATTCCGAGAATGATCCCCAGCACAACGATCCGCGTCTTAGATTCAGGATCGATGTCGTAGAGCAGCCCTAATCGGTGGAGTTTAACCTACTTGCCGAATGGTGTGACCGGACGGGTCATAGCAGCACGATGGAAATACCGGGATTGGAATTGCACAAGTCTTTATCCTTGCTCAGGGCTGGGCACCGGTCGAGCATCGACCTTGCCGCGGTGTCGAAGATGCTCCAGTTTTCTCCGAATACGACTGCCTTGATGACCTTCTCTTTTCGGCGGCTAATCAAAGACTTTCGGATGCCTTGACGTAAAGCGCCACCGACACCGCTAGAACCATAGCCGTGAATGACTTTCAGAACGGAGACCTTTCGGCTCTTGCATTTTTCCAACTCTGCCTTGAGCACTTGCCGTGCCTCTTCAACGGTTGGGTAGCCGCGTTCAAGGTTAAGTGTCGCTATGGTTTCCGGCATTGAATTATTGCGATTGGATCGTCTTTACACATTACACCGACAGGCGGGCAGAAACCCAGTCTGACGAATTTATGGCAGGCAAACGAAAACGCCCCGGACTCCGTTTGAGTCGTGGGACGCTCGTTTGAACAGCCCTCTCTCAGTCGAGCCGCTCACAAGTAGGCTAGAAGTTCAGTCAAAGAGTGGGAATGGTTCGGATGGGCTAGACAGGTGGCACTTCGGTAATGAAGGGTGGAACCACAGTCAGGGGCGGGGCAGGAACGTTAGAAGACATCCAGCCCACTGCAGCACTGGGCGAAAAAACGGAAACGCCCCAGACTCGGTTTGAGTCATGGGGCGTCTTCGTTCAAACAACCCTCCCCCGAAAGTTGTTCACCAATCAGCCTACGATCCGACTCGCCTGGGGGGAATGGCTCTTGTGTGCTACATCGCAACACTGTAGTAACCGTGACTCCTCGCGAAGTGATTCAATCGCGCCCGAGTTGCGTTCGCGCGTGGCGGTGGGCATGTTCCACGTTCACGGCGAATAGCCGTCGTCGTTCATGTTGTCATCATCATCTTCTTCTTCGCGGTCGTCATCGTCGTTCTCTTCTTCTTCCTCGTCCTCATCATCGTCGGGTTCTTGCCGCAGAAAGGCTTTGGCGGTTCCCGGTGTAGTGGTTGGGCTCGCATCTTCTGGGTCGCATTTGTGCCTGTCGAACTGCTCTTGCAGATCAGTCTGCGCATCGGCAGTTTTCCGAATGGCACTCAAAGGAACCTTGAATTCCCGGCTGCAAAATGTGCAGACTCCAATTGCCGGAGTGGTGTTCAGCCATTTGACGACCCTGAGACGGCGTTGCATCATGGGCAACTTTCCTCCCGTCGAACCATTGCACGAGATTGTAGCTGCGGGGATAGGCGACACCTGCCCTCAGCCCTTCACGTAGGCAAGTTTGGCGGCTATTTTTCCATCTCTCAGTGTAAAGACGTCAGCGCCCCGCAGGTGCCATGGCTGACCATCGCGCATCTTGTGATATACCCAAAGCACCGTGGCATGATTTCCGCTGACAATGACTTCCTCAGCGTCGAACCGTGCGTCGGGATTGCGTACGAACCATCCGCGCCAGAATTCGACCACGGCGGCTTTTCCTTCGACGCGCCGGCCATCGGGAGCGGGAGACGTATCCTCGAACACTGTATCGTCAGTCAAGAACGCAGCCAACCTGTTAGCGTCATGCTCATTGAATGCCTTGTTGAACTGATCAATGGTTGTGCGAGTCATCTGCTCTTGTGACTGCACATTCTTGTCGGACTTCATGGGAACCTCCCTCAGGGAACACGAAGTCTCCAGTAGCAACACAGAGCAAGTTACCACCAAAATGTACCGGGTTGCAGAGCGCATGTTTGGTCCTCCATCCCAGCCGTACTGTTTCTTCGATGTTTACTTGGGCTTCAGGGCGGCAAAGGAAATCCGTGCCGCACCGTTTGACCATTCCGCTCCGTGACTAGGGGCTAACATTGAATCTCTTAACCAGCCTCGCGGTGCGATATGATCCCTGCATGATCGCGCCTTCCTACAAACCCAAGAAGAAGTTTATGCAGTTGGCAATCGCGGAAGCCAAGCGTGCTCGTGACCGAGGAGATTATGCCATCGGCGCTGTCGTCACCCGCGTAACGAACGGGCGCGAAGTAGTCATTGCCAGCGCGGGGAACCGGGTAAAGACGTCGGGATCAAGCATCAAGCATGTGGAGTTGGAAACCCTCAAATACGTATCGAGCGGCTATGGTCGCTACCTGACCGAGTTCGCGCTTTACACAACGCACGAACCCTGCGCGATGTGTGCGGGTGCCTGCGTCTGGGCGAGAATCGGGGCCGTCGTATACGGAGTCTCGCAGGAAGACATCGCCGCCTATGGCCGAAAGCGCGGGACGGAAGAATTCAAGTGGCGAGCCTGCCTCATTCCCTGCCGAATGGTCTTCGAGAAGAGCAATCACGCGATACCCGTCATCGGGGGTTTTTTACGTGACGAATGTAAGAGACTATTCGGCTACAAGGCGCGGGTGGTGACGGATTGATAGTCGAAACGGAGCGACCGTCGGCTCGCTATCTATAAAGACCGCACATTGCGAAATTATGGCAGCTCGAGTGGCTAGTCGTTAGTGGAGCTTAAACCTCGAAGGCTTTGCCCAATCCAATCAACCGGCTCAATCTCTCATGATCCGCGTTCTCTATCATGACGAATTTGAAAGGCTGCAAGCATTTGAGTGTGTCTGAAGCCGGACTCAGCAATTCGGCAATTGCAAGGATAGGACCGGTTTGAGACATGACAAACACCTCTATCAGTGTCCCCGGAATGAGAGGTTTGGACAGCCGAAGCAAGCCTCCAGTTAAGGAGATCAAATGCAGTCTACAGGAGACACGACGACCATCTTCAAACCGGACGACCGCGCGGGGCGTGCCGGGGAACTGCACGCGAGGGGCGCGCTGGTTCTTGTCCGGCTCAGGAAAATGGGTGGTCATGGGCCTTTCAAAGCGTGAACTCTTCGCTAACGCTTGGCAAGATTACCGAAGAGGCTGCACCCATTTAGTAAATGTTTGTGTCTTTCCCCTGCGGGTAAAGGTTTTGCCGGCCGGTAAAGAACACGGAAGCAGCCCACGTCCATCACACCGTGCGCCAGTACCTGACGGAACTGGAGCAGCAGAACCCGATGGAAGAACCGTGAGTCCACGTTCCGCGTCTGCTAACCGCGATCGGTGACAGCCTTGCGGGCAATGAGAAGAAATCCCCTGCTGCGTGCATTTTTCTCGACCGATTGGAGAAGCGCTCGGGCCTCCGTCTTCTTTCCGGATTTCCCTTCAATCTCCGCCAATGCCATGGTCGCCTCCAGTTGGCGAACAAAGAAGCCGGCTTTCTGCGCATCCTTTATTGTGTGCCGTAGATTCCCAGCGGCATTATCGACTTTTCCTTCTGCGGAAAGCACTTGGGCGGCGGCAATCTCGGTCTTCAAGCGGATCTCATAACTCTCGTTCTTAACGGCCAGCTTTGTCGCTTGTCCAACCTCCGCCCTTGCTTCGCTCACCCTGCCGAGTTGCAAAAGAGCCTGCGCAAGAGTTGCGCGGGCGGAGAGTTCTTCCCGAACTTGTTTTTCCTTCTTGAACTGCTCCAGTGCTGAGCGGAGCAGCGGCTCGGAATCTGCGGGGTCACCCGATTCGAGCATCAATTGGGCCTTACCCAGGCGAGTTCTGGCCGCATTTCCATTTTCCCCGCGGTTGGCTTGAATCGCGAGGGCGTCGTCGTAGAGCTTCTGAGCGGAGGCAACGTCGCCCTGTTCGCCGAGCGCGCCGGCAATGTTGTGCATGGACTCGGCCACATCGCTCTCCTTGCCAAGTTCACGGCGCAATGCGAGCGATTGGTCCCAAAGACTCTTGGCCCCGGCGAGATCGCCCTGGTCGACCAGCACTTCGCCCATGTTGTTCTGGATAGCTGCTAGAGCGCCCGTCTCGCCCAGTTCGTTGTAAAGACCGAGGGCTTCCTCGTAGTATTTTCTTGCCTTGGCGAGATCTCCTTGTTGGGACGCGATTTCTCCGAGATTTGCCAACACGTCCGCAATTCCACGTTTGTTGCGAACCAGACGCTGACCGACCAGCGCCTCCTCATACATTCCTTTAGCCTTGTTTAATTCGCCCATCTCAAAAAGCCCGCCGGCGATATCGTTCAAAGTCGCAGCAGCATCACGCTCGCTTCCGAGAGTGTGGAAGACCTGCAAGCATTGTTCGAGAAGGGCATTCGATTCGGCGAACTGGCCCTGGTCAAACAAGAGATCCGCGATGCGATATTGAGCCCGCGCAAATCCGTATTTATCGCCGTCTTCCTTGTAGGCGTCCTGGGCCTCTTCTGCCAGCACAAGCGCACCCTTGGGATCGTTGAGCCGGCTCGCCGCCAGACTCTGCTGGAGCTTCGCTTCCGCCAAAAGAACCCGGCTGCCCCGCTTTTGCGCTTTGGCGGCAGCGTTGGCAGCTGCAGTTTGCAGCCGCTGGTATTCTCCAGCATGATCGAAGGTGTTCGCTTCCCGCAGATCGATGCGTGGATCGTCGGAGATGGGTTTCGGGAGCCGGCGCAATGCCGCGACGGCAAGCAGGCTGTCTTGGGATTTTCCGGCCTTGCTAAGCACCGTGGCCAAGCGCAATCCATACTCCAGATTGTCGGGATAAAACTGGGTGAGGGCGCGGTAGATTTCAATGGCTTTCGGCCAGTCAAAGATGAGTTCGCGGTAGCGGCCTTCGATGGAAAGTTGTTCTTCCCGGGAAAGCTTTGTGGAGAGGTCGAGAGCCTGTTTTGCCTGCTCCTGAGCGGTGGCACCGTATCCCAAGGCGGACCATGCTTCGGCAAGCGCGGAGTGCGCGGCCGCATTCCCGGGATCGGCGGCAACGGCCTTGACGAGCAAATCGCGGGCGGCGAGGAAGTCAAAATCCCAAAACCTGGCGCGACCCTCCGCATAGAGCCGCGCCGCCTGCTCATTGGAGGGAAGGGCGGCACGGGCCGCATTCATGGCTTGGGTGGAAGCCGGAGTCGCGCCCAGCCTGGCGCGCAAACGCGCGTCCGCCCGTGATGCAACGTCAAACAGGTCTTGTTCATCTCCGGTGAAAGCTTCCTCGGCGATGATATCTCCCGAGGAAGTATCCTGGAGCCGGATGTCAACCCGAAGGCGTTTGTGACCTCTCTCTTCAAGGGGCGTGCAGGAACCGACGACCACGATGTCGGCTCCGGGGTCGATCCGCAGACTGGCCAGCGTGGACTTGGCTAAGGTGTCATCGCCAGCAATTCGCAAATCCCGCTTGGCGCGGGAGACATCTTCTTCGGAGACCAGACGCAGGCCGCCGCCGGCGGCCAGTTCGGTGCTCAGCATTTCGGAAAACGCTGTCGTCAACCAATCTTCGTCGGGACGCCCGGGGAGGTTGCGGAAGCCGAGCACGGCCACCGAACGGCGCGGGATGATGGCTGGTGCAGGCTTGGATTTCGCGGAAGCTCTGCCGGCGAGGGAGCCGCGCCAGTGATAGATTGCGATTGCCACCACCACCAGGATGACAATCATCATCCCCCCCGCTAGCCGGTGTCGTTTGGTCGGTCCCTCAGCGGCAGGCCCTGCCGTGGCGTGGCCCAAGACCGCTGGCAAGGCCGGAGCAACCGTGCGAGCGTCAGGGTTTTCGGTGGGGACTTCCGTCGCGGCGCTACCCGAGGTCACCGAGATCGGCGCCACGAAGCGGTAACCCCGTCTGGGAACGGTTTCAACAAATCGGGGATTATCGGCATCGTCGCCCAGCGCCGTGCGCAACTTGGTCACGGCGACATTTAGGCCATTGTCAAATTCAACAAACGTGTTCCCCGGCCAAAGCCGTTCGCGGATCTCGTCGCGAGTGACTATTTCCCCCGGGCGCTCCAACAAAAGGATGAGAATCTGAAAAGGCTGGTCGTGCAGCTTAAAGCGCACACCGCTTTTCCATAGCTCTCTCCGTTGCAGATCCGCTTCAAAGGCTCCAAAACGCGCGATTCTGGACTGGCTAGGCTTGGCTTCCATCAGAGATCGGACCCGTCCCACCAACTACGATTTCAGATTGGAAGTCTAGCACTTGGTTGTTCCAGAGACTTAGAACATTTTCACTCACCCCAATAGCGACAATGAAATCAATCGCTTGCACGTTAATGTACGAGTAAGTAGCGAATAACTTGACCCGTTCGGGAAACGCAGCCATATTGCGCACCAGCTCAAGGCACACCGATGCAAACGGCCCTTGAGGGAGGAGACTCGTGACATTGCACACCCTTAGCTTCCGTTCGGTCTTGCGCTGCATCGTGCTAATCGTGGCACTGCTTACGATTGCGGCCAAGGCACAGGTTACGTCCAGTGGAGGTGCTTACATCCACAGCGCCGATTCTCCGCAGCCAACGTTAAGCCCGTTGGCGACCATTAGCGTTGGCGCGAGCCCGGGCCCGATTGCCGTCAACTCGGCCGCAGGTCTGGCCTATGTGTTGAATACCGGTGCCGACAGCGTGTCGGCAATCTCGACCAAGACGTTGAAAGTGTCGAAGGTGATTGCGGTCGGCGCAGCTCCAATCGCGATCGCCACCGATCTGGGTTTGGGCATGGTCTATGTCGCGAACTCAGGGGATGGGACGGTCAGCGCCATTAAGGGCACTGCCACCGCCTTGACTTGGCACGTCGGCGGAACGCCAGGGCCGATGGTGGCCGATACGGTCCTCGGTCATCTCTATGTAGCGGATACGACCGGCAATCGAGTGGTGGTGCTGAATTCCAAGACCGGCGCTGTGCTGACTAGCCTTGCCACCAGTCTCACCCCGGCCGCGATGGCCCTCAATCCCGCAACCCACGCCGTGTTCGTCGCCAACACGGGTGCGTCGGGTTCGGTCGTGGTGATCGACGGCGTTCACGACCAGATCGCGACGACGATCAGTTCGCTCCCCGTCGGGGCGACGTCGATTTCGGTGGCGCCGCAGACCAACGTTGCCCTGGTAGCGTTCAACGCGGGCAACGCCCTTTCGGTCATCGATGCGGCCAATAACTATGCAGTCACTACAACCATGCCCGTTGGCGGAGAGGGCATCCAACTTGGTTGCCCGTTCGACTTTCCCGCCCCCTATCTCACAGCGTATGATTCCGCCCGCCAGATATTTTACATGTCTCTGGGAGGCGATCTGTATATTGGCGACAACGCGGCTGGTTTTTTTCTCGACGATTTCTGGGGCTTCAACGCCGGTTGTCCGAATGTTCCACCGAGCGGGTATCCCGCCGGTCCTTTTAACGAGATTGCCCTCGATCCAGGCGCCGGGCTGATGTCAAGCAATGGCGGCCCGATCCTCAACAACCTCTTCAACCCAAGATTCGAAGCCGCGTATACCCCCTGCACGCCAGCATCAATCCGACCGGCGTCGCCTTCGATCCGGTCAAAAACTGGGCTTATTTCAGCGATGCGGGGAACAACACGGTCACTGTCTATAACGTGACGCCACACGACGTCGTCCCGGCTTATGAAGGGGCGCTGGACGGATTTTCCGTGACCTACAACTACGCCGACACCAACCCGGCTACGGGCACGGCCTACATCTTGCGGCTTAACAATCTATACGCGATCAATGAAAGTGAGGCGGCCGCCGGGTTCAACGGCACCGCAAAAAATGCGACCGGGGTAACGACGATCCCGCTTGCGGGATACTATTCCGAGGCTTTGGTCGTGAATGCCGCCACCAACAAGATCTATGTCGCGGACGGCTCGGACCTCTTTTATTCTGTTGATGGCGCGACCAATGTTGCGACGCTTCTGTCTGGAATGCCGGCCAACCTCGACGTGAACAGCCTCGCCGTCGATTCCGCCACGAATCAAATTCTCGTCTTCGATTATTTCAGTGGCAACCTTTTCATCCTGGACGGCACGAGCGAAACCGTGGTGAAGACGATACCGATTGGGCAGTTTCCGCGGGGAACGCCGCTTCTGGTCGATCCGGTAAAGGGCGTTGCCTATGTGGTAGGCTCTTCGTTGTTCGTCGTCGATCTGACTTCTGCAACAGTCACCGCGACCATCCCTTTGTCGTCGACCGCCAGTTCCGCGGCGCTCAATCCGGTGAAGAGCCGGTTGTATGCCGTCACAGGAGGCTCGAAGGTTTACGTCGTGAACACCAGCACGAACACGCTCGTCACCTCCTTCAATTCTCCCTGTAGCCTCACGAACGGCGTTGCGGCCAACCCCATCACTGGCAAGTACTATCTCATCGGTATCGAGGATTCTCCGGCGCCGATTCCGCATGTTGCAGTCTTCAGCGGGACCACCAACAAGCTTCTCGCGGATCTTTCGGGTGAGACCTTCCCGGCACTTACGGAAGCGGATTCGATCGCGGTAGACCCGCTCAGCAACACCATCTATGTCGGCAGCGAGCGCGGTACGAGTAGCGCGGCCCTGGCGGCGATCGACGGCAACACGAATGTGGTGTCGGCAGTCCCGCCCAGCGCCGAAGAACTTAACGGCTACGCACTGGCCGTCGACCTGGGCACGCACGTCCTGGCGGCTGGCGGCGTTGACTACGCGAACTTGTTTTTCCCGACGGCCGATCTGACATCGACGTCTACCGTGCCGATCTCGGTTACGATGCAAGGCGTCAGCGACGCCTCAACCATTGCGACGGCACCGCTGTTCCGCACCCACAATACGCAGCCCAAGGTCGCCATCACTGCCACCGGCAACTACACGGGCTTGGCGGCGACGATCGCACCGACGAATGTCTTCTACCAAGTCGACGGCTGGCAGAGCACTTGGACCGCGAAGTCTCTCAAAAAGGTGGGGAGCACAACAACCGGCACGGTGACGGTGACGTTGCCCAAACTTGCTGTGGGCCGTCACATTCTGTACGCCTATGCCAATACCGGCGAAGCGGCAACGATCCAGAATGGCGGGTCTGGGCCCAGTTCACTCGTCGTCAGTCCGACCGCCGCCTTTGTCTTCACCGTCGAACATTAACGCAGCGGGGGAATGCGCCGGCCGTTCCGTGAGGATCGGGAAATCGATTCCCGCTTGGCGAAGGCAACTTGACTACGCGCCAGGGCCCCCGAAAGCCACAGAAAACAGGCGGCCGCAAAAGGCCGCCTGAGCTGTTACGAAAGCTGTAGGTTTATTGACAGGGTTCCACATTCGCTATGCTTGGGCACTCACCCGTTCCTTTAAGTATTAACGACGGGCTGCCGAAAGCGCCCGAGACCGTAAACGTCGCTGGACCCGCGGGACCCGTGGCTGCTGGGGTGAAACGAACATAGAAGATGCAGCTTGAGTTGCCGGCCAAGGGGCTGGCACATGCGTTCGTGCCTGTCCCGAAGGAGAAGTCGCCGCTGTTCGCGCCCGAGAAACCGGTGGTGAAAGTCATCGAGTTTGCGTCGTTGTTGGTCAGAGTGATGCGCTTAGCCGCGCTGGTTGTACCGACATGCGTCGGCGGGAAAGTCACCTGCGTTGCCGAGAGCACGGTCATGATGCCCGTTCCTATCAGCGAAACGATCTGCGGGCTCGATTACGGGCGGCAGGGTTGCGGCGACTTTCCAAGGCAGTAACTCCTCGATGCGAGTGATGGGGTGATCGGCGATGCGCGACAGCACCTCGCGCAGATAGGCTTCCGGATCCAAGCCATTGAGTTTCGCCGAACCAATCAAGCTGTAGATGGAGGCAGCACGCTCGCCGCCTGTATCGGAACCGGCGAACAAGTAGTTCTTCCGGCCCAGCGCGACCACGCGCAGCGCCCGTTCGGCGGCGTTGTTGTCGATTTCCAAGCGGCCGTCATCGCAGTAACGGGTCAACGCCGGCCACAGTCCGAGCGCATAGCGGATGGCTGCCGTCGTATCCGACTTGCGGGACAGTTTGGTCAGCGAGACTTCGAACCAGTCGCGTAAGGACTGAAGCAAAGGCCGCGACCGTAACATGCGAACCTGTTGTCGCTCGTCCGGTGGACGGCCGCGGATCTCTTTCTCAATCGCATACAGAGCCGCGATTCGTTCCAAAGCCTCACTGGCAATCGGCGATGCGTGTGTTTCCCGCAAGTCGTAAAACTTGCGCCGCACGTGCGCCCAGCAGGCAACTTCCTGAATGCGGCCATCCTCTTTATAGAGCTGGTTGAATCCGGCGTAGGCATCGGCCTGGAGCGCGCCCCGAAACTGGCGCAGATGTTGCTCGGGGTGTTCGCCCTTGCGATCGGGCGAATAGGCGAACCAAACGGCGGGTGCTGCCGTGTCGCCCGCCGGTCGATCATCGCGAACATAGGTCCACAAGCGGCCCGTCTTCGTCTTGCCGTTTCCTGGCGCCAGCACCGGCACGGGAGTGTCATCGGCATGTACTTTGCCCACCGCCATCACATATCGGCGCAGTGTTTCCACCAGCGGATCGAGTAACTCACTCGTTCCACCCACCCAGTCCGCCAGCGTCGACCGCTCCAACTCGACGCCATGGCGCGCGTAAATCTCCGACTGGCGATACAACGGCAAGTGATCCGCATACTTCGAGACCAGCACATGGGCCAACAGTCCAGGCCCGGCTACGCCACGTTCGATGGGCCGCGTCGGAGCCGCCGCTTGCACGATGTGGTCGCACTTCGTGCAGCTCAACTTCGGCCGCACATGGCGAACCACGAAGAAGCTCGCAGGCACATACTCCAGCATCTCGCTGACGTCTTCGCCCAGCTTACTCAATGCACCGCCGCAATCCGGGCACGCCGATTCCTTCGGTTCGTGCCTTTGCGTCTGACGCGGCAGATGATCGGGTAACGGCCGACGGGCCGGTTTTACAGGAGTACTAATAAGGAGAGGTAATACCGAGGCGCAGACTGACTCTCCGCCAGGCCTGCGCTTTCCACTGCTTTCGCTTGCAGATCTTCCAGCCGCAGTTCCAGTTGCTCGATCTGCCGCGCCAGCTTCTCCGACTTTCGTCCAAACTGCATCCGCTGTAGCTTGGCGAGCAGCAGCTTCAGATGCTCGATCTCGCTTTCGCGCCAGAGCAGTTGCTCATGTTGCGCCCGCACCAAGGCTTTCAATGCTTCCGGCGGAAGAAGGTTCAGATCCGGAAGCATCGTGGTTGCCATGCGCGGAGTATCGCATGAATCTTCGCGCTGCGATCCTCTGCGTGCCGAAAAAGTTGTGCAAAAGAACCTCGCGCGTTACACCGACAGTTGCGGATCCCACATCCGCTCCGGCCGCCGCCAGTCAATGCCTTCCAGCAGCATCGATAACTGTGCTCGCGTTAGCGAGACGCTTCCGCTCGCCGCCTGCGGCCACACGAACCGTCCCCGCTCCAACCGCTTCGAGAATAGACAAAGCCCATCGCCATCGAACCACAGAACTTTGATCAGATCGCCGCGCCGCCCGCGAAACACGAACACCTGTCCCGAGAACGGACTCTGCTCCAACTTGGTTTGCACCAGCGCGCTCAGCCCGGTGAAACCCCGCCGCAGATCGGTGACCCCCGCTGCGATCCAAACCCGCGTGTTCGTCGGCGGCCCGATCATGCCCGCAGGCACTCTAACAACACGCGCAACAAACCCGGATCGGCGCTGCCTTCGATGCGCACCTGCGCGTGGCGAAGTTCGATGTGAATCGTGCCCGACAAAGAAGTCGAGCAGGCGCCCTCACTTCTCGGTGCCAGCGACGGCGAACTCTCGTTTACATGAACCGGCAAGAGCTTGATTGCACCGCTGCCTCCCAGTCGCCCAGCGAGATACAGCCTGCGCCAGCCGAACACCTGGTTGGCGTTGACCCCATGCGCCCGCGCCACTCTCGCCACCGACGCACCTTCGGCCAACGTCTCTTCGACAATCCGCCGCTTCTCTTCCACCGTCCGCTGCTGCCGTTTCGGTCTGCTCCCTGTCGAGCTCGCCCTCGTTGCGATCTCTGTCACTGCTGGCCTGGAAGTGTCCATCTCCGCTCCAAGTGGACACTCTCCAATCGCGCCCACAAAGACAGAGTGTCCTCTCTTCACACCTCCGTCCAGACGGTCTTTGCCGGACGCTTACGGTACTAGGGCGTGGTCACACTAAGTTAACAATGAGCGAGTAAGATGCAGGCATGGAAATCACTGCCGAGCCTGTTGGGCTTCTCGGTTTCCTGCTCCTGTTATTGCTGACTGAACCATCGGTCATCTCGGGTTGACTTGCCTCAAGCCGCCTCGAATGTCTCCGGCTTGACTATCTGCCTGAGAATGCAGAAGCCTCCTACGACTTCCGATTACCTTACTGACGCCGCCGCAGTGTGTTGCCCGGAGAGTTGGGGCAGAAGGGACACCCTGCGGCGGCGGTGCGGTACCAGGCGCACAGTCGTAAATCTCAAACCTTGTTCTTATCCGCAGCGCCAAGGTGTAGATAAAAGGCAACGGCTATTTCGTAACTGTGAGTGTCACGAATGTTTCACGGCTGAGGTTTCCAAAGATACCCGTGATAGCGATATCCGATGCTCCGGTTTTGGCGGTGGAACTCGCCGTCAGCGTCAGTGTACTCATCGAGCCCGCCGGGTTTTGACTGAATGAGCCGGTCAGCCCTTTTGGCAGGCCGCTCGCATACAAGCTCACGCTTTGGTCGAAACCACCTTTCGCGGAAATGGTCACGGTGATCGTGCCGCTGCTACCCTGCCCAATCGACAACTTGGTTGGCGTAGCAGCCATCGTAAATGTCCCCAGTGGCACTACCGTCAGCGCTATCGTCGTACTCGCGGTTGCCGTTCCGGAGGTTCCCGTGATCGTCACCGTATAGGTTCCCGGCTTTGCTTTCTGCGTAGCTATGAAGCCCACTGTGCTTGAATTTGTCGCTGGATTCGGACTGAACGTAGCTGTCACTCCGTTCGGCAAGGCCGAAGCCGTGAACGCCACGTTATTCGAAAACCCATTCACAGGCGTGATTGTGATCGTGCTCGCGCCAGCGCCGGCTCCTTTTGGAACGGTCACGCCAGTGGGGACAGCCGACATTGTGAACCACTGATTCTGGACGACCGTCAGCGTGATCGGCGTACTCGCACTGAGCTTGCCGGATGTACCAGTAACCTTGAGTGTTACCGTGCCGGGAGTCGCGCTATTAGTTGCGGTCAGGGTCAGTGTACTGGTCGAGGGTGTCGGGTTTGCACTAAAGGCTGCCGTCACCCCTGACGGCAAGCCGGAAACCGTCAGGTTCACGTTGCCGCTGAAGTGTCCTTGCGGAACTATCGTGATTGTGCTCGATGCGTTCCCACCTTGTTTCACGCTGAAGCTATAAGGATCAGCAGCGAGCGTAAAGTTTGGAGTCGCCTTCGGCCAGTTGTTGGCCAGGTTGGCTGCGTTCACCGAACCGATTCCAGTTGCGAAATCCCACCCAGCAGTGGCTGGATAGGTCGGCTGGTATGAACTGTCCGAGGTAGAGAGTACACCCACGGTTGGATCAGCCGGAGTGGACTCCGACGCATTCGGCCAATAACAATCTATGTACTGACAGTCTACGTCGTTATCGCCGATGGTGATGTCATAAAAGACACAGGAATTCCCGGCCTGGTTCCCGAGTGTTGAATTGCAGGAGCTATTGCCGCTGGTCCCGTACTCCTTGGCTGCCAAGCTGTAGTAGATCGGGTTGGGATTGCCCTGGCGGTCTCCTGTTTTCTGATTCACCAGCGCCTGGATGCCGGCCATGATCGGCGATGCAAATGAAGTGCCCCCTGCGCCAAGCCATTGATCCGGCGTCCCGGCACACGGGTCAGCCGTTCCGCTACTACTGAATGAGGGATCGCTTAAGCAAAGGGGGTAATAGTGCCACCATACACCATCTGCTGCAAAAAGTGACACGTCTGGGATATCTCGAACGCCGTCATTCGGCACTCCTTCCAGCGACTGCCATGACGGTTTCGGCCATCCCGCGCACGTTCCGCCGACGATTCCGGGTTGAGCCGGCTGACCCGATGCACACGCGCTTGGTCCGCCACTGCCGGCTGTAATATCCCAGAAATTTTCTCCCGTCGCACTCCCGCAGAATCCCTGGTCTCCATACGTCACGCCGTAGCCATACGATGTAGCCAGCAAGGTACTGGCGCAGGAATCGTTCCATGGAATTTCCGGCACATACGAGAATGCCGAACCATAGGAACTGTTGTTTGTACCGCTCCAGTATGTGCTGCCCGTTCCCGCATACGTGTCCCCGAAGTCCGTGCCGCCCACCGACACGTTGTAGGGAGTCGAGGTCCACCCACTCACTCCCACTCCCCATGGCGTCCACGGAGTACCTCTATAGCATCCAGCAGCTCCGTTATCGCCAGCGGAAACAAAAACCGAAATGCCTTCCGTTACCGCCTGCTCATATGCCGAATTAAACGCCGCATTCAGCGCCGCGCCGTTCAACGTCTCGCATTCGCCATAGCTGATGCTCACAATCGACGGCGGGACACTGCTGCTGTTCAAAACATTCTCGAGCGCGATCACCCCTCCCCAACTAGCTTCCGTGTTTGTGCAAGACGCCAGCTCAATCGCAGCATCGGGTGCAGCCGCACTGGCGTATTCAACATCCAGTGTGGCCTCAATGTCGTCCGGGTTGTATCCAGGATTGAGGCAATTGTTCGGGCCACTCGGAGGGGCGGGGTGCAACTGGCTCAGGGTCCCCGACGTGTGCGACGATAGACCGAACACCGAGCGGAAGCGGGTCCAGTCCGATGCGCTGTAGAGATTGGAATCCTCAATCAGGACGATCGTTTGCCCTTTCCCGGTGATGCCCGAATGGAATAGCGGATTCATGTTGTAAATTGTCGCAAGATCCGACGGCACAATGGCGTACCAGAGATCCCCCTTGGGGTCCGTATACGTAAAGTTCGCCTTTGACTTGTAAAGAGGGTGAGGATGGAAGTCGTTCAGCGACACAATCCCCGCGACCGCCGGCGCTAAAGCCGCTGGAATTTGCGGATTGCTGACGTTTGCACTATGTTTCTCGCCTTCGACGCTCAACTCATGAATCTGAGTGTGAAACGCCGCTTGCACCTGTATCGCCGTGCCCGAAAAATCGATCAGCATACCGTTGTCATAAACTGTGTTCACCCTGAACCCATGGGACTCGAGCCAGCCCTTAATACTTTCAAGATCCTGTTTCGCCAGTCCAAAGCGCTGGCCGAATTGCTGCGCGGTAAGCCAGCGGTGGAAGTTCGGCGACAACTGGCGCTGAGTCTCTTCGATGTACTTTTCGAGCTTCCTTTCCTGCTCCACCGACCGCTTCAACTGCAACAACATGTGCTCGATCGGAAAGTAATCAGGCACAGGTCCGAGATCATTCCGCGGATTCACCTCCGGCCGGACGGTACCGGCCAGAGTGGTCAGTTTGCTCTCGTCGATCCCCTGCGTAATCACGGGAACACTGTCTGCTCGTGCCGAAGTTACGGCCATCAAAATCAGCGGAGCCATAAGGAGTAGCAGCCCGAGACTTAAATGTGTCTTATAACGGCTCATGAATAGATTTCTCTTCATAACACTTCCTGCTCCTGCCTTTCGACTCGTCCGCAATTCAGGGATAAATGATTTATCCGAGGGGGGAACACCTCTTATTTTCCTATTCTTCATGCCTAGCGATTTGATTCACTCACTGAACAGTTTCCGCAGACGCAATGGAGACACTGCCAAAATTATTCATGTCTCCGGCGTACGTCGCAACCAGTGTCCTCGACCCTGTTGAACTGAACGTAATCTGGCAATTGCCGAGGCAATTCGCCGTTAGTCTTGCTGAACAGCTCTCGCCTGTGCTGGCATTCACCGTTACACTGCCCGTCGGCCAGGTTTTTCTTACCGCGCCATCATGGGTGCTTACCTGAAAATGCACTGTTACCGCTCGCCCTACTTTTGCTGGATCTGGGATGCTCCTGGTGATGGCGGTTGTCGTTGCGTTCTCTACCTGCAGAGTCACGCCGGCGGAAGTGCTCGCTAGATTTTGCGTATCTCCGGGATAACTTGCCGTAACAGTCTTCGTCCCCGCAGCAGAGAACTCCAGCGCACAATAGCCGGTTCCTTTCGAACCAACTGGCGCTACACAGGCTTCTCCAGAATTCGCCGCGATGGTCACGACTCCAGTAGGATTAAGGCCAACCAGGCTGAAATCAATTTTGGCTGGCTTGTTTACGGCAACAGGATTCGGGGCGACGTTCGTAACCGTAGTGATGGTGGCGACGGGATTCGGAGTCAGCTCATAAAGAACCCCACCGCCCCCAATTCCCCAACCATTGCCGCCTCCTTTTGTAATGCCATAGATATTTCCGGCGTCGTCAAACACAAGCGATCCGTCCGGCTCATAACCATCAAGGCCGGCGGTAAATGTGTGAAGTACATTTTCGGTCCATGGAGTGGGTGATGTCTTTGCCGCAGGCGGGGTCAACATGAACACAACGCCACAACCATAGCCGATGCCCGTACCACAGTAGTCCGGATTGCCTCCTCCACCGGCACTTGTGACGCCATAGAGATTTCCAGTGCTATCGAAGATCACACCCGCTGACGGAGACGCGCCATCAGCCAGGCCCTGAAATACGAACGGCCAGCTGATCTTGCCTGATGTTGTGATCTTGTAGACTCCACCGCAACATGTGCCGTTCGCTTGCAATCCTTGCGCCGCGGTTCCATAAATGTTGCCAGCCGCATCGAACGTTAAATGGCCCATCGGTGCCCCGCCGTCGCTTGGTCCGCCCTGAAACGCGTGCACGATGCTATAAACCCAACCTTTCACTGTGTTGTGTAATTTGAAAAGCACACCTTGGCTAAAGAGTCCGGTCGACTGTGTAGTGCCATAGATATCGCCTGCGCTATTCATTATTAAAGCGTTTGGATAACTAGGAACCGTCGAACTACCGCCCATGGCCAGAAGCGTGTTTTCCAGCCACTGATTGTCTATCGTCGTCAATTCAAAAATCGTGCCCCCGTTGTAGGCTCCGCCATTTAGTGCCACGCCATAAACATTGCCTGCCGAATCCACCTCGACGGGCGCATTGGGAAAAGCTCCGTCATAGCCCCCGCTGAAGTTATATAGATTTGTTAGAACCCAGCTGCCATCCTGCCCTTCGCTGATCTTGAATGCTCCCCCTTTGATAGGCGCACCCCCATTACCTCCAACGGTGGTGCCATAGAGATTCCCCAAGCCGTCCATGGATAGAGAGGTCAGGTCGTCCCCCCATTCCAGCGAATAGAGCATGATGTAAGTCCCACCGCTATTGCTCGGCGTAAACTCGAAAATAGTGCCAGTGTCGTATAAACCACCTTGATATGTGCCGCCGTAAAAATTGCCAGCATTATTCTTGATTAACCCACCAGTTGGTTTAAAGCCGTCCTGAATGGAGCCAAACTGATGTACCACAGTCTGTGTGTACGTTCGCGTCGCCGCGGGCTTGGCTTGTTTTGCCGAACTCTCTTGCGCGTGGAGACTCGTGCAGAGGAGCATAAGACTGATGACAACGAGGCAAACAATGCGGCCAAAATAGTAACTCTCGCGACGACGAGCGAAAACAGACTCCATATACTTCTCCTGATTCTTCCCGATCCACATTCATGGCAAGAAAACTGCATCGCCGCGGTTTGTGACGGCAATGCACGATTCCCTTTATCATCGATCACCCACGCCGGGTTACTCGGCCGGCCAATTATTTCGGCGAGATTTCGAAAACACCACCATTCAAACCATCTTCGGGTCCAAACTCGCCCATTCCAAACAGATTGCCCTTGGTATCGACAATCAACTGGTTGACACCAGGCTGATACACATCGCTGCTGCTGGTAGAGTTCCCGGTAAACTGGTGCAGAATTGTTTCCTGCCATCCGGTCGTTGCCGAGTACGTAAGTTCGAATGCCGTGCCGCCAGAACTGCCGGTGCACGAAAACTCACCGACGCACGGATTGTTTACGCCATACCAACCACTCTTGTAGGGAACAATCCCCCATTCGGGAGAGAATCCATCGTTCGGATTGGTACCGAAGCTATAAAGTACTTTTTCCGTATAGGTTTGCGCCGTTGACGAATACACCAGCTCCCACGCAACGCCGCTATTGGCAACCAGCCCAAATGAACCACCAACACTGGCGGTTCCATAGAGATTGCCTGCCGTGTCCATCGCCGGTGTACCATGGACGGGATTACCTCCATCCGCACAGTTTGCTTGCGCGCAGAAGCTATACAGCACGGATTCAGTCCAACTCGTGCCTGTTGGTTGCAGCTCATAAACCACCCCTGCTCCCGACGTTCCTGCGTGAAATGCTCCGCCGTTGACCGTAGTACCGTAGAGGTTTCCACTCTTCAGAAGAAGGCCACTTTGCGGAAGCCAGCCGTCGGCCCCACTGTCCGCGCCCGCATTGCCTTCAAAATTGTAGAGAACAGTCTCTGTCCATCCCCCCTTGTTCGTGCCCGTCGGCTTTGTATACACCAGCTTGTATACAGTGCCCGCACCATTTGCATTTTTGCCGCCTCCGGAGAGATCACCACACAAGTCGCCCATATTTTTGATCATACCTGTACCGCCGCAAGTAGTCGTGCCGTACAAAGTTGTCGCGGCAGAGGTCGCCAGCGTGACACCGGCGACTGGCCAATATCCATCAGTGGTACCAGAACCCTCAATGCCGGCGCCCTGGAAGCTGTAGAGGCCCGTCGCTGTCCACGCGCCGGTCGTTGCGTTCTTGGAGAGTTCATAGACCGTACCACAGCCGGTGTTGCCAGAACTGTCCAAACAAACGCTTAGATTGCCTCCTGAAATTGTCGTGCCATAGAAGTGGCCTTTGCTGTCTTTAGTGATCGTGCCACATGGGTGATAGCCGTTGTAGCCGGTACTCAGGCGATTGAACGAATACAGAATAGTTTCGTTCCAGCCCCCGCCTTCGACGGGTGAAAGTTCAAAGAATGTGCCATCTTCGTTCTGTGCTTCATTCAAACCGTTCACGGAGGTGCCGTAGATATTGCCGGCTGTGTCCATAATCGTGCCATTGCACGAAGGACTTTCGGCGTCGGGATCGTTTTGCGAGCCGAACGGGTAGATGACGGATTCAGCCCAATCGATGGTGGCAATCGTCTTTTGCGTGGCCTTGGCGGATGCATAGGTGGCAGTTGCCGGCCATGTCGCCGTCATGGCGCACGTGCCAGACGTTTTTGTCATTGTGACCGTATCGCCGCTAATGGAGCACGACCCGGTCGCCGTGATCGTTGCGGTGGTGCCATCGTTTGTCGTCGCGGCCACCGTAAAACTGGATTTGTCCGGAGCGCTCGCCGGCGCCCCCGTGAAACTCACCGTTGGTTTCTTGAGCGTATTCGGCATGAAATCGCTTGCAAATGCGCCGAAAGCTAAGAACAGAACCGCTGTCAGCACTGCTGCCTTCATCACGTTCTGCGCGAGAGTGGATTTCGTAAATTGCATAGGATCTTCTCTCTTTCTGGTCTTACGAATAGCCCAGTTCGCCCTAGGCCGTTTCAGTTTCTGATTCTAGTTACTCTCCGCGCAACCGCAGGAGCGAAGAACTGTTGCCAGCCCTCGCCCCTGTTTGGGCGTTCTTAGTGTGCTGCCACCGGGTATCCTGCCGACGTGCTGGCATCGTCGTTGTTGTCTCCGCTATACGCTGCCGTCAGCGTATAGAACCCGGAGGTTGAGAACGTGAGCGAACACGTGCCCTTGCCCACTGTCACCGTCCCGGTACAGGTTGGACCGCCGTTATTACTGCTTACCGTCACGCTACCCGTCGGCTTGCCATAGGCCGCCGTCACGGTGAAATACACTGTGACCGCTTGGCCTGAAATCGGCGCAGCCGGCACCGTTTTCGTGATGGTGGTTGTGCTGTTAATCGGATTCACCAACACCTGCGTCGAGCCCGCGGCATCGTCGTAGTCTGCAATAGAAGACGGCGTAAACTTCACCGTCAGTGTTTGCGCGCCGGCGGGAAGGACCTTTCTGCTGGCTGGCGAGTACACAAGCTTACCCGTCACTGGCGAGCTGTTAGAACTGGCTGTGGCATCCAGTTGCGTGGCACTTAGCGGCGTTCCATAGTCGATCGCCGCCGGCGTCGACCACGCGATGACCGGAGTCAACTTCGTTGCCTTTGCCGCCGTCTTCGCGGTTGTCACTCCGTAGACATCGGTAAGCGGCCATGTTGCTTCCACCGTGCATGTGCCGGTTCCGCTCGTCATTAATACGGTCGCGGAAACCGCCGTGCCGTTGGTCGTCGTGGCGCCAGACAGCTGGCAGGGAGCTATCCCTGCCGCCGGCTGGACTACAGTGATCGTCGGCACCGACGTGTCGTTCGGTGACTGCGATTGCGCCGTCACCGTGAAGATCGATTGATACGCCGCCGTCGCGGGAGCCGGAGTCGTAAAGCTCACCGTCCGCTTCTGCGGCGCGATCACCCTCGTCGTGCTTTCCGTGATCGGCCCTACCGCAACATAGTCGTTGTTGCCCGGCTGCGACAATGTGACCGTGCAGTTCCCCGCCCGAGTGCCTACTGTGTACGTCCCACTCGAATTCGCGCAATCACTGCCGGAGATGAGACCGTAGGTGATCGGCAGCCCGGAGCTCGCTGTCGCTACCACTGTAAAGTTGCTGCCATAGGCGGCCGTCGACGGAGGATAGACGCTAACACTAATCGTCTGGGCCGCTGGATTGACCACCTGGCTCACAGTCCCCGTCCCAGAATTGTGGTTACTGTCACCCGAGTAGTTCGCAGTCACCGTGTCGGTGCCGCGCGGCAAAATCGACGTCGTGCAAGTCGCCATGCCTGGATTCCCGCTGGTCACTGCAGTCGTTCCGCAACCAGTGTTGTCGCTCCATGTGACCGTTCCCGTGACATCCAGCGGCCTCACACTGTTGCGACGTTTCAGCAGCCCATTTGCTCCGCTTATAGTCGCCGTGAGCGTCACCGATTGGCCGTAGGTTGTCGGACTTTGGCTGGAGACAACGCTTACAACCGCTCCCGCCGCATCCACTTCCTGACTCATGCTGCCGCTGGTGCCGCCGTTGTGGTTGCTATCGCCGGAGTACATCGCTGACACCGTGTCGTTGCCCACGGCCAGGACTGAGGTCGTGCACGTCGCCGTGCCTGTCCCCGTTCCTGCCGCACCCGTTACCGTCGTCGAGCCGCAACCGGTGTTGCCGCTCCAGGTCACAGAACCCGTTACATCTCTCGGCCTCACTCCGTTGCGACGCCGCACCAGCCCGTTGTCGCCGGTGATTGTTGCCGTGAACGTCACTGCCTGCCCATACACCGACGGATACAGATTCGACGTCACCGCGAGTCCTGCACCGGCCGCGCCCACCGACTGGCTGAGCGTACCTGTGCTTGAGGCGTAGTTCGTGTCGCCCGAGTAGACTGCCGTGATTGAATGCGTGCCGGCAGTAAGTGCCGTCACGTTGCCGGAAGTCGCCATGCCCGAACTCAGCGGCACCGGCCCACCGATCGCAACGCCATCGGCATTGAACTGCACCGTGCCTGTTGCTCCCGACGTTACGGTCGCCGTGAAGTTGACTGCCTGCCCGTACGCCGACGGATTCAGGCTGGACGCGACGCTGGTTGTCGAAGCGTTTGCATTCACCTGTTGCGTCAGTGAATTTGAGCCGCCGCCATTGTGATTGCCGTCGCCTGAGTAAGTCGCCGTGATCGTGTAGCTGCCGGCAGCAAGGTTCGAGATCGTGCACGTCGCCGTGCCTGTCCCACTTCCCGCTGCACCGGACACCGAAGTTGTGCCACAGCTCGACGCGGAATCGCTCCAGGTGACCGTGCCAGCCACGTCTCTTGGCTTCTTGCCGTTGCGCTGTTTCACCAGCCCATAGGCGCCGTTAATGGTTGCCGTGAACGTTACTGGGGTCTGCGCCACCGACGGATTCTGCCCGGAGGAGACCGTCAAGCTGGCATCCGCCGAAGTAACCGTCTGTCCGCCGCTCAGCGTGCCCGAACTGGAGCCATAGTTAGTGTCGCCCGAGTAGGCCGCCACTACTGTATGCGCGCCCACTGGCAGGGTTGTCGTCGTCAACGTCGCCGCGCCAGAAGAAACCGCCACCGGCGATCCATAGGTGCTGCCATCGATGTTGAACTGCACGGTGCCTGTCGCGCCCGCCGTTACGTTCGCCGTGAACGTTACCGACTGCCCATACACCGACGGACTCAGACTCGTACTAACCGCTGTCGTCGACACCGCCAGCACCGCTGTTACCGACTGCCCAAAAGTCGGAGCCTGTGCATAGTTCGTGTTGCCCGCCTGATTTGCAAGCACCGTGCAGGCGTTTGTTCCGCTGATCATCGTGAACGTCGCTGGGCTGGGTGAATTGGCGGAGATCGTGCAACCACCGCCGCTGTTAAACAGCACCGGGTTGCCGCTCCCGCCGCCAGTACAGCTCGCCGTAAAGGTGGTGCCGTAGACCGCGCTCGCCGGAATGCCCGAGCAGGTGATTGTCTGAGGAATCTGGTTTACCGTTTGCGGAAACACCGACGATGTGCTCGGAGAATAGTTTGAGTCTCCCGAGTAAGCTCCGGTGATCGAATGAGGTCCTACCGCAAGCGCCGAGGTAGTAAACGCGGTTGAGCCGCTGCTCAGCGTCCCCGAACCCAGGGTCGTGGCTCCGTCCATGAACGTAATCGTTCCGGTGGGAGTTCCGCCATTGGTTGGGGTCACAGTCGCCGTAAACGTTACGCTTTGTCCATACGTCGATGGATTCAACGATGAGGACAAAGAAACATTTACCGGCGGTACTACAAGCTTCCAAACCGATCCGTAGCCTTGACAGTTGCTGTCGCACCCGGGACCACTTTGATAACTTGTGCCATACAGGTTGTCAAACGAATCGATCAGCAACTTGCTCCCTGGAGACATGCCATCGGTTGCTCCTCCAGTAAATTGATACAGCTTGCTGAATGTTCCTGTGGAGCTGATTTCGTAGGCTGTTCCATCGCTTGTTTTGTTCACTAGATAGTTGCCGCCTTGCGAAGTCGTGCCATAAAGATTTCCCTGGGAATCAAAGACCACGCCTTGCAGGGGAACTGATCCATCTGGGTTTCGGGTGAAATTGTGCAGTATGGTCTCGGTCCAGGTACCGCCGGAGCCGGAACTCAGCTCGAAGACTGTTCCAAAGCCGGCACTCGTCCCGCCGCTTTGCGTAGTGCCGTACAAGTTGGCGTTATAGAAGGTCAGATCGGACGTTGAATAATACCCGTCCTTTATGGTCCCGTTGTAGCCCATGAAGTTATACAAAATGCTCTCGCACCAGCCATTGCCTGTCTGGCTGCCGCTCGGGCAGGAGCCGCCCGTCATCGGGCTCAATTCATACACAATGCCGCATCCTTCGGGTCTCGATGCTTGGCAATTCGTCGTGGAGCCATTCGAACCGCTAGTGCCTCCGTAGGCGGTTGTGCCATACAGATTACCGCTGGCATCGAATACAACTGCCGCCTCCGGTGCGCATCCGTCGGTGGCTCCGGTTTTGCTTGAGAAGGTGCTCCCGGTAAAGTCGTACAACGTGCTTTCGATCCATGTCCCGCCGGAACCCGGGCTCAGCTTGAATACCGAGCCGCATTTGTTCGTTCCGGCGAAGGAGACGAGTGACCCCGAGGTGGTGCTGTATAGATTTCCTCCGGAATCAATTGCCAGAGCCGCGATCGGGCCTACTCCGTCCGCACCGCCGGTGAAACTGTAAATCACGGTCTCGCACCAGCCATTGCCCGTGTTGCTGCCAGCCGGACATCCGCCGCCCGGCATCGGACTCAACTCAAAAACTGCGCCATCGCCCTCGGCACCGCCGTAAGACGCTGTACCATAAAGATTTCCGGCAGGGTCCATAACCAATGCCGACACAGGAGCGCCACCGTCAGTGCTGCCATTGAATGTGTAAAGAACAGTTTCGGTTTTGGCAGCAGGATTTATCTCGAAGACGGCTCCAGCACCCGTGCTGTCTGACGAGCTGGCGGTGCCATACAGATTGCCTGCAGAGTCCGCAATCAACCCGGCCGTCGGGTTCTCGCCATCGACACCAGTTGTGCCCGTGAAATCGTGAAGGGGGGTAAAGGTGTACTGTGCCTGCGCGACGGGAACTGCCAGTGCCCCCATCATTAGGAACAACATCGCCAGCACGCCTCTTACGGCCAGCTCGGGTACGGATGTCTCTTTTCGCCCTCTGTCGATCATGACTACAGCTCCTGGTTATTTGAGATTTTGTTTCTTGCTAGCTTTATTGATCGCACTGCTTATGTGCTTCGGGGACGCTTTTCCCTCGTTTGTTTCTGGTTCGAGCCTGCTGCGATTGCGTTCTGCTGACGAAGCTTTTCCTTTGGCTTTCGAGGGAACCTGCCGGCTCGACGGCGTTTTACCCCGGCCCTGCTTGCCCGTGGCTACAGAGGCCGGGTGGGACGAAGACGGTAAGACGATTAGCTTGTCTATGTCGTCCTCGTCATGCCACCTGACATGCGCGTTTCGTGGCGCGGTCGAGGCGAAAAGTGCGACATTTGACGCTATTACAACGACGAGAAACCAAATGTTGCACTTTGCGTACCATCGTTCCAATTCCAGGGAACACCACCAATTCATCGCAACCTTCGGTGAATCCTTATTTTGCCGGGAGGAGTAACTGGCGGATGAATGCAAACCGCCCTGCTGGCAAGCGGTTTTCTCTCTCCTATATATATAGGCGCAAAGTGGAGGGCTGGGAGGTCAAACGACCGCGGGAAATTTTGTTTTCGGCTAGGATGGCGCGGAAACTACAACTCCTTACACAGGAAATAGTGTGCAGTTTGAGTTTGCTTTGAAAGTGCAGTTTGAGTTTGCTTTGAAAGGGCGCGGCTTCAGCCGCGCCGTAAGTCCCGCAAAATCAATGGGGCTTTAGCCGCTGAGGGAATGCGTCATTCAAACTGCACCGCCCCCAACCGGAAATTGGGCACTGGCTCGCGGTGCTATACTAAAATCAGGTGTTTTGCTCCTGTTTTGCGCAGTCTGGATCCGAGGCTTTCCTTCACTTTGCCCCATGAGTTCCACCCCTGCTACCGAAATTACAGCTCTATTGCGGGCTTGGAGTGGAGGAAATCGCCAAGCACTAAAAGAGCTGGTCCCGCTTGTCTATCAGAAGTTATACGCTGTCGCTCAGCGGTACATGGATCAGGAACGTCCCGGCAACATTCTGCAAAATAGCGCGCTAGTCAACGAGCTTTACCTGCAACTGGCAAAGCTCGACAGCATTGACTGGAAGGACCGCAATCATTTTTATGCCGTCTGCGCACAAATGATGCGGCACATTTTGACCAGCTACGCGCGCGCTCAATTCTCTTTAAAGCGAGGCGGAAACTTCGAGCAGATAACCATGGATGATAGCATCGCCCCCCTGAGGCCAGACCGCTGGGAATGCCTGGTTGCGTTCAACGACGCCCTGTGTGACTTGGCCGCTTTTGATCAAAGAATGCTTGAGATTGTGGAGTTGCGCGCGTTAGTAGGATTGAGCGTCGAAGAAACAGCCATAGCGTTGAACATCTCCGAGAGCACTGTTAAACGGGAGTGGCACGCTGCAAAGCTGTGGCTATTGCGAGAGTTATCTATGGACAAGAGAAATGGACAGTGAGCGCTGGCGGCGGATCAAGGATGTGCTTGCTGTCATCTCGAAAGCGAACGAAGATGAACGTCACATCTTGTTCGAGCGGGAATGCGCGGGGGACGAGACTCTGCGCGGCGAAATTGAATCGTTGTTGAAATATGAGAGGGACCCCGACGACTCGATCCAGTCCCTGCCACAAGAAATGGTAGTGGACCTGTTAGTGCGGCTGGCGGGGGGTACTGAGCAGCCAAGCGATGAGGATCTAACCGGGAGAATAGTCGGCCAAGGTCTCCCCCGCTACCGTGTCATCGAGAAAATCGGCTCGGGTGGCATGGGTGCTGTTTACAAAGCGGAAGACACCAAGCTGAATCGCATGGTCGCCCTGAAGTTTCTGCCTTCGGTGTCCCGAGAGATCAAAGCAGGAAACATAGTCCCACGCGGCACGCCCTACGACCGGTCAACTCTTGAGCGCGCCATGCGAGAGGCACGCGCCGCGTCAGCTTTGGATCACCCAAACATCTGCATGGTACATGAAGTAGACGAGTACAAGGGAACGCCCTTCATTATCATGCAGTATCTGACGGGTCAAACCGTAAAGCAGGCCATCAACGACAACGTTTTTTCACTGGATCGAATTCTGGATCTCGGGATTCAGATTGCTGATGCGCTCGATGTGGCGCACCGGCACGCGATCGTCCATCGCGATATAAAATCGGCCAACATTTTTGTGAATGACCGGGGCGAGGCAAAAATTCTGGACTTTGGCTTGGCCAAGCTCGGTACAGCAGCCCCAGCGGTGCAAGAGGCTTCAAGACTTCAAGAGCAAGAACCCGTCTCTGTATCAAGTGACACGCTGTCCTATGCCGGCACTCCTATGGGAACCGCTGCTTATATGTCGCCGGAAGAGGTTCTGGGGAAAGACATCGACGCTCGTTCCGACATATTCTCGTATGGCGTGGTGCTTTATGAAATGGTTACTTCAACCTTACCTTTCCGGAATGCAACCCTAGAAGGAACCTTCACTTCCATCCTTCATGACAAACCGACAGCACCCTCAGTTCTCAATCCTGCTATTCCTAAAGAGCTGGAGAGAATCATCGCCAAAACGATGGAGAAATCTCCCGATCATCGGTACCAAACAGCAGGCGCATTGCGGGACGACTTGAAACGGCTGAAATCGAAGATGTCCTCACCGTTTCGCAAAAATAAAGTGCTACTTGCCATCACCACCATGCTTTTTCTCGGCGTATTCATCGGCATTTTTTCTCATTACAAAAAACAGCCATCATCCAGCCCAATTGAGCACGAGACGGTGGTTATTGGCGATTTCAGCAATACGACACGAGAAAAGATCTTCGATCCGACTCTAAAGCAGGCACTGCGGGTGCAACTTGAGCAATCACCTTTCCTCAGTGTTGCCTCCGAAGCCAGAGCGCAACAGGAGCTCGCTTACATGGGACGTCCACCCGAAACAATGCTCACAGGCTCGACTGCAAGAGAGGTCTGTCTTCGAATGGGAGGCGGAATTGCCGTAGAAGGCTCAATTTCGACTTTGGGTACCCGCTACGTCATCGGATTACAGGCAATCAACTGCCAGACTGGCGATGCTGTGGCCAGTGAACAAGCAGAAGCCGATAGCCGTGAAAAAGTCATGCAGGCCTTAGATAGTACAGCCATCAAACTGAGAGCCCATTTGGGCGAATCCATGGCAAGTGTTCAGAAATTCAACGCACCAATCGAACAGGCAACAACCACATCACTTGACGCTCTATATGCGTACAGCCGGGGTAAAGAGGTTCGAGCTAAGGAAGGTGAAGAAAGCACAATCTCATTCTCAAAGCGTGCGATTGAGCTTGATCCTAACTTTGCCATGGCTTATGTGCAGCTTGGGCTTGCGTATTTTCAGTCTTATCAGCCAACCCTCGGCGCTGCGGCGCTAAAACAGGCCTATGAACTGCGCCAACGGGTCAGTGAACATGAAAGACTTGACATCGAATCTCTCTACTACGACCTCGTCACGGGACAGACCGATAAGGCAATTCAGTCCTATAGGTTCTGGAAAGGAATCTATCCGCACGACAAGACCCCATATGTTAATTTGGGCGTGACTTACATCGAAATGGGGCAATACGGGTCAACGCTCGACCAAGTACAGGAAGCCTCGCGGGTCGGACTACACTCCCCCGAACTTAACCTTCTTTTAGCCGATGCATATATTGGCCTAGACCAGCTGGACAAGGCGAAACAGGTTTTAGACAAAGCGAGGACACAGAAGGAGGATAACTTAGATTTCACGGGGGTCCGTTATGGGTTGGCGTTTGTCAGCAACGATCACGGCGAGATGGACCGTCTTATTGCATCCGCGGCCGGCCAGCCGGGAATTGAAAGCTGGTTACTTGCATTACAAGCGGACACCCAGGCTTATCAAGGCTGCCTTAGAAGATCACGGGAACTTAATCAACGAGCAGTCAGTCTGGCGCGGCAAGACGGGGATGAGGAAACAGCCTTGTTTTACGCTGCGAGTGGAGCACTTCGGGAAGCGGAAGTAGGCAACTCACAGTTGGCCGCAAAACAAGTCGCTGCGATAGTCGCGCATACTCAAGGACAGCAAGTTCAGACCGTGAGCGCGCTTGCCTTGGCAAGAGCTGGCGAAAGCGAAGAGTCCACTCTACTTGCAAGGGATTTGAACCAGCGATTTCCGGTTAATACAGTGCTCAATGAATATTGGTTGCCGATAATTCGTGGCGCCATCGAACTTTATAGCCAGAATCCAATACGATCCGTCGAGATTCTGGAGCGGGCCAAGCCTTACGATCTGGCGGCGCCGCAAATTCCCACAAATGTTCTTCTTTATTCAATCTATCTGCGGGGCCAGGCATATCTGGCGTTGGGCCAAGCCGCTAAGGCCGAAATAGAATTCCAAAAGATCCTCGATCATCGCGGCCTGATTGCCAACTACCTCCTAGGATCGCTCGCTTATCTTGAATTGGGCCGCTCCTATGCCATGGAAGCAGGTGTTCCGCTTGTTTCAGTCTCTGGAAAACCCGGCTTGATGCGGCCCGACCGGGGAGCACTCGACCGAACGGACGCCCTTGCCAAGGCCCGCTCCGCCTACGAGGATTTCTTCGCGTTGTGGAAAGATGCCGACCCAGACGTCCCCGTCCTGAAGCAAGCCAAAGCAGAGCGCGCAAGGCTGCAGTAGCTCCCAAATGTCTTACCGTCGCAGCCGGGGAGCGCTACGTCCGGGAATGTGCTCTCAGATTCTCAGATAATGACGGAGCATCCGTAACGTGGCAATGAATGAGACTTGTCGTTAGCGAAAATTCAAGGCTGTGGTTCGCCAAAACTAGATCGTGCAGAGGCTCGTTGACTTTTCAACAACCTAGCAGGAAGAATCGAGCGTCATGCTCGGCTTCCTTTTGAGTTTCTTTCGCATGGTCTGGCTGTTTGGAAAAGACCATCGCGGCGTTGTCTTAGAGAGAATCTCGCGCTCCTGTGGTTCGCCAAAAATAGATCGCCGGATGCGAATGCCGATGTTTGATTTGGAATCGAATTGTCAGCTCACTCCCGAATGAGGGGTTCGGAGGTAGATCGTTGGCTCCCCAGCGACATCTAGGAATGTAATTCCATGGCTGGTCGGATCAGCCGTGTGGAGCCAGTCGAGAAAGGCTCAGTATGTGCCCCTCCCCGCCCTTTACGCGGCACGACGTTCATAACGATGATGCAGCCCGCCAACTTCTGGAATTGCGATGATCTCGCCTTTTGGCATGACAGCCCGTCTATCGGGAGCATCTTCACCCAGGGCCAAGTGCGTTCGGGAGCGATGATAGTAGGCGAAGTAGCTCTTCAGCAGACGACGAAGGTGCCGCCGATTCAGGACCACCACATGATCCAGGCACTCACGACGAATCGAACCGATCAGCCGTTCCGCAAATGCATTCTGCCAGGGGCTCCGGGGTGCGGTGACAACCTCTTTCATGGCCAAAGAGTGGATGCGGCAACGGAACGCATTGCCATAGATCGCATCACGATCCCGAATCAAGTACCGTTTCGCATCGCGTTCCGAAAACGCCTCGGCCATCTGCTGCGCCGTCCACTCTGCCGTCGGGTGTTCAGTGACGCCAAAATGAAGAACCCGCCTGCGCTGATGCTCGAGGACAAGGAAGACGAACAATACCCTCAGCCGGATCGTTGGCACGGTGAAGAAGTCGACGGCAACGATCTCCCCGAGGTGGTTCTTCAAGAATGTCCTCCAGGTCTGGGACGGCGGTCTTTTGACAGTCCGCAGGATGCGCGACATAGTGCGCTCCGAAACCGCGATCCCGAGCTTGAGTAGTTCGCCGTGAATTCGGGGTGCGCGCCACAACGGATTCGCCTCTGCCAAGGTTCGAATCAGCTTTCGAACCTGTAGGCTGATCGGTGGTCGGCCGATTTTTCCAGGGCCGCCTTGATAGATGACTCCAGTACCGGCGGAACCGCTCTCGCTGCCAGCGCACAACAGTATCGGGATGGACCACAATCAAAGCCCGCCGCCAGTCCTTCCACAGTACGGACAGCGTGATCCAAAACCAGCGGTCACGACCCACGAAGCGCGGGCGCGAGTTCTGGCGTTTGTAAATGGAGAGTTGCGGCGGAGGGCGAGATTCTCTAAGACAACGCCGCGATGGTCTTTCCCAAACAGCCAGACCATGCGAAAGAAACTCAAAAGGAAGCCAAGCATGACGCTCGATTCTTCCTGCTAGGTTGTTGAAAAGTCAATGAGCCTCTGCACGATCTAGTTTTGACGAACGACAACGGTCAGACTGAAGACTGTACCGCTGCTGGAGGCGCCCCCGTTGGTGGTTGTGCCGTAAAGCTTGCCATTCGCAGCCTGCACTAAGCCTCCAAAGGGAGCATCACCATCAGTGCCCTTGAAGCTGTGCAGCGTGGTTAGCACGCCAGCGGTGGTGATGTCATATGGCGAGGATCCTCAGCCGCGCTCAGAAATTGATGGATCCGCAGGTTTATCTGGCGGACTTCAGTGTGCCCAGGGATGCGCCATAGCAGCACGCAGTGAAAATCGTGCACTGCTCAAAGCTCTTGCGACGCGACCCTAAGACGCGAGAACTAATCCGTCCCGGTTACGTGCTCCCGCAGCCCGTACTCATACTCGGCAAGCTGGCGTTCGATTTCCGCTCGTTTTTTCTTCCGGCCCAACATGTCCTCCTGATACCGTTTCAGGAAGTAATCGATGGTTTCAACGCGCAGCTTAATGGTATTTGCCGGCCGATTCTCGTCCATATCTTTGAAGGAGAAATAAGGCGTGCCCGAACGCTCCACGATCTGTTCAATTACGCTGTAGATCGGTGCGTCATGACCGCACTTGAAGCTTGAAATTTCCACCGCAACCAAGTTGGGATGGCGGGCCGTGAACTTGGCGGCCCAGATTTTGTGGTTGGAACTGGCCGAGTTGGCGGTCTTCCAAACATCGCAGATGTCAAGCGCGTGGCTGATTGCACCGGCGCGCACTTCATCGCCGAAGAGGCGCTCCAGCAAGTCCTCATCCAGCGGCAAAGTGCTCTGCGAGAAGATCGGGTACCCCAGCTTCTGAAACTGCTCCGTAATCTCGTGGTTGATGCCGGGATCGTGGTGATACGGACGTCCCAGCATGACGATCCCTATCTTCCCTTCCAATTCCAGTTGGTCCAGAACTTCGCGAGCGCGGCGGCGAATGCTGGATTCAAACCTTCCCAACTCTCGGTAGCCGATCTCGATCGCACGTTCATTTTCCGCCTCCGAGAGGCCAAGAATGGGTGCCCACGCTTGAAACATCTGCCGCGCGAAAAGTTTGCGGTCCGAAAGATTCACCAGAGGATGCACGTATCGAATGCCGCGTTCCGCAAAGAGGTCGGTTTCCTTGGTGTAAGCTGCTTCGACGGTCTCCGGTGTCACCGATGCGGTGGGACAAGCGTTGTGCCCTCTGGCGTTGGCGAGCGGGGATGTCAACACGTCGAACATGGGCAAGAAAATTGCCTGCAGCGGTTTGTGCGTGTGCTTGGCGAAGATCAGGTTGTGGAAGTGTGCTAGGGCGATCTTTGAGGGGAAGCAGGGATCGATCGAACCACGGCTCGATCCTGCACGGTACATGTCTCCAGTGGTGTAGTCGGAGTACACGACGTTTTCCGCCTTCACGCCCAAGCTTTCCAGGTAGGAACTGAACAGCGGCGTGTAGGCATACATGTTGAGGACGCGAGGAATGCCGATGCGCAGCTGTCCGCGCCGTTTCATGAGCGCAACGCGGTGACGGGTAGCAGCGCTCCAGGCTGGGCGGGGAATTAGATCGGCGACGCTCTCCGGGTGACGCAGGCGCCACACCTCGCGGGCGGCCATCTCGACCAGGTTTGGGTTCGCGGCCTTAGCGGCATCGAGTCGGTTCTTAATGCCGCGCATGGTTTCGACATCTTCCACCGCGCCTTTTTCGCAGGTGGCGACGATCATGCGCTGCACACCGGGCTGGAGCGGCACCCTGGAGGGGAAAGACGGTGGCTCCCAGCCTGCGACGAATCCGGTTTCCACGTCTTCTTCGATCGAAGCGTCATCAGTCCGAACATCGAGGAAGGTTCGCAGGCAGGCATTCTTGCAAAAGTTGCAGCGCGTTTCTTCGCTGCGTGTCGTGCGATAGCGGATCTTGCGCACGGCGTCCAGACCAATGAAAGTTGTGAAGTGCCCATTGTGCCACCAACGAACGGCTTCGATGGCGGCGCCAATCGCGCCCGATTCTCCGCAGTGCTCGTGGACAACAATCTCCGGCTCGATCCTCACAGGCCGGAAGCTGGCGCGCAGAAAGTCCACCTCCGCCTTGACTGCGGCGAGATTGTTCTGCGTGCCGCCCTGCAGAACGAACCGTGTGCCGAGTGCCACCACGCTTGGCATTTTGGCCACATACAAAAAAACATTCCGCGGCAGCACCGTTGCCAAACCGGCCAGAATCTCTTCCGCCCGCCAACCCTGACGCTGGAAGTTGACGATGTCGGACTGCAGAAATACAGCACAGCCGTAGCCGAACACGGGCATAGTGGCAGCGGTGAACGCGACATCCGCATAGTTCTCGACCGAAATGCCAAACCCTTCCGCCGTGGACTGCAGAAAGTAGCCGTTGCCAGCGGAGCACTGCGTGTTGAGCTTGAAGTCTTTGACGCGGCCGTTTTTGAGGACGATAAGCTTGATGTCCTGGCCACCAACGTCGACGATGACGTGCGGATCGCGGTAGAAGCGCAGCGCCGACTCGGTGTGCGCCACGGTTTCGACCAGGGCGACGTCGGCGCGCAACACACGTTGCAGAATGTCTTTCGCGTAGCCTGTCGTGCCCACACCGAGAATGTCCAGACGCGCGCCTTGGCTTTCCACCTGCTGACGTAGATTCTCGAAGAGGTCGATCGTATCCTGGATCGGGTTGCCCTTAGAGAGTTGGTAGGCTTTCGAGAGTACCTCTTCATGCTCCGACAAGAGCACGGCTTTCGTGGAAGTCGAACCGCCATCGAGGCCGATAAAAGCGCGCACCCGCTCCCCGCACCGGAAAACTGCGGGAACAAATTTAGGCCGCGTGTACTTGGCTTTGAACTCTTCCAATTCTTTCTCGGAAGCGATCAATCCGCGGTTGCCCGCAGCCGCTCTTTCCTGGCGCCGGCCTTCGTAAATGTAGCGTTCGAGATTCTCCGTCCCTAAATACTGCCCGATCTCCGCGTCTTCCCCTTTGCCAAATTCCACCGCGCCCAGGGCCGCGAAATAGAGCGCATTCTCCGGAGTCTTGATCGCGTCTTCAGGAGCGAGATTGCGCGGCAGCTTGATTCCGCGCTCTTCCCAGAGCAGAGGGATATTGTGCTGCCAGGCCTCCCTCATGCCGCGAATAAAAGTGTTCGGTCCGCCCAGCAGCAGCACATGCGGATGCAGTGTGTGGCCGCGCGTGAGCACGGTGAGGTTCTGCAACACAATCGCGTCGAAGAGCGAGGCCATCAGTTCATCGGCCGGAATGCCCTGCTTTTGCAGGCCATTGATGTCGGTTTCTGCAAACACGCCGCACTTGCCCGCCACCGGATGGATCTTGATCCCTTTGTACCCCTGGTTGCATAACTCGTCGGGCCAAATCTTCAGCTTGGCGTTGATTTTGTCGATGACCGCGCCGGTGCCGCCCGCGCACTTGTCGTTCATCGAAGGAATTTTCTTCCTGCGGCCGCTGCCGCCCTCTAATTTGAAGACGATGATCTTGGCATCCTGACCGCCAAGCTCAATGACCGAGTTCACTTCGGGATGGAGCTTCTCGACCGCGAGCGCAACCGCGTTCACCTCCTGTACGAATTTCGCGCCGATCGAATCGCCCAGCGCATTGCCGCCGGAGCCGGTTATAAACATGCGGCAATTGCCGGGAGCAATGCCGATTTCGGCCTCCATGCGATGAAGGAATTCCAGAAGTTTCTCAGGCTGGCGGGTGTCATGGCGTTGGTAGTCCCGCCAGAGAATGCGGTCGGTCCCGGCCTCACCTTCAGCTCCGATGACGACGGCTTTGACCGTGGTCGAGCCGACGTCCAAGCCGACGAAATAGCGGATGCCAAGTGCGGCGCCTTGTGCGTTGGTGTTCACGGAATCTCCCGCAGCTTCTTAGATCTCGCCGGGCTGCTTGGCGAGGCGCGCTTTGCCATCCATCAGGTTGCCCACATGTAATACAAAGTTGGCCGCCACTCCGGCTACGCCTCGCCGGCGCGGAACTCGATAAAACGGGCTCTGCAGTTGACGATGTTCAGCGGCGTATGCCTTGATCTCATCGAGCTTCTTGCCGGTGGAAGCCAGCGACTGTTCGAACTCCGCCTTCGCCTTAATCTTGGCTTCGCCGAGGGCCATTTGCATGCGGCTGTGTGCGTTGATTTCGCCCTCGCCCGAGGTTTCGATGGGCAGAAAGATCATTTCCGGAAAACGATTCACCACGGCCGACTGCACGCCATCGGATTGCGAAGACGGCATGCACCCAAAGGGTTTCAGCGCCAGCACCATGTGACAGAGGCCATGCGTCGTGTAGTAAACGTTCTTCCCCACTTCGAGATGCCCTTCGCCACCTCGGGCGAGCGAATGGTAAAAAGGATGCGCCAAACGTGCCAGTTCGCTCTGGGGCGCGAGACGTTGCGTGAGTCCGCCCAGGTGACGGGCGGTGCGCGCATGCTGGCGGTTCCAGATGCCTTCGCTCAAGCTCAACAGCAGCCACTTTTTGCGGAATTTCCAATCGTTGGCCAGTTGCTTCTTCCATTCCCACCAGCGAGTGCCGGGATGCGGGACATCCAGTCCTTTTCTCGCTTCCGCGGTCGCCCGTGCCTGATAGAGGAGATAGGTGATCCATCCGCCGATTGGTTCCACATACACCTGGGCTCCTTCCTGCTCCAGAAAGGTAAACATGTTGAAGTTGCCGTCGCTTTCGGTGAGCTGTGCCCAGAACTCACCGGTGACCTTGACGATGGGCTTTACGCGCATGCGGTCCACTTCGACTTGGTTCAGACGCTCCCGGGCGAGGCGCATCGCCTTTAGGAAGTCTTCACCGTAGAGGTGGTTCAAGACCTTGCCCAGCGTGTTGCCGATATCCTTGAGCCTCTTGTTTCGGGCGAGGCGTTGCGAAATCCATCGCGGCGCGCTCTCGAGGATTTCGTAACGCTTGCGGTGTTCCAGAAAATCGCTCAGTCGCTCCACGGCTTCCTTGACGGCCTGATTGGTTGCGCCCGGCGTAACCTCGTAGGGACGGATCTGGTACACCAAGTCGTTGATCACGTCGCCCAGGTTCACCGCGTTGAGCTGGCCCATGCCGAGGTCAACCGAGAATTTCAAGCCGGTATTACCGGACAGAGCATTGATGCCATGGTCCTGCTGGAACAGCAGGACACGAAAGCCCGAGAAGCCCGCATTCTCGAGCGCCATTCGATACTCGGACTCATAAGTGCCGAAGCGGCAAGGGCCGCACGAGCCCGCAGTGAAAAAAATGTAATTGTCGAGGATTTCCTGGCGCGAGAGACCGCGAGCTTCCAGCGCCCGCAGAAACTCGATGAGGTTCCCAACGGTGAAATAGGTTGGATTGCACTGGCCGTTGTTGCCATACTCTTTGCCAGTTTGGAAGGCAGCCACGTTGGGATTTGGCAACATCTGGAAGCGATAGCCACAGCCGCGAAACACGGCTTCGACGAAGCGCTCGTGTTTCCAGGTAAAACCGCCGAAAAGAATGGTGACGCGGTCTCGTTCTTCGGCAGTGAATGGGCGCTCCAGAGGGCGGCGGAAATGTTCGAGCGGTTTCTCGACGAGCCCCGCCGCCAGTTCCAGCCGCAACCTCTCCGCGGCCACGCGGCGAGCGATCTCTTCTACCCCTAGCGGAGGAAGCGGGGAACTGGCGGAGTTTATGGCGCAGCTCATTTGTTCAGAGTAACTCTCCTGACCAAGTCGGCGGAAGATCTTTCGGAAGCTCTTGAGGATGACAGCAGCACGCTTTTAGCGTTCCTCCCCGCGCCGATCACTTCCTGATGGCATTCAACTCGGATGACGCACTTTGCTCTGTGGCTACCGTCACACGCTCGCGTGACGCGACACGCTCGGGCTCCCCTCTCAAAGAGACGATCCTGATAAATCGAGCTAGACTTTCGCCTCCATGATCTCTTCAAAACTGTCGTTAACGACACATACGCATTCCCCCTAAGAAAATGCAATGGCGGAATCGAGTGCCGCCAATTGCTCTTGGCGTCCCACCATAATCCGGCGAGGGCGTGCGAGAGTCCTGCTGGCGGATGGTTCGCGATAAGGGATCGGCGGAAGTCGTCTAAGGTCATAGCGTGCCGAATCGGATTTGGTCTACTGGAACGTCAGCCCACGAGAGATCACACGTTCGACCGCGCTTGCTGCACCATCTCGATCAAAACAGTTCTGCTTTCTTCCGCGTTACGCACTTCTCGTAAGAAAGCAATGCGAACGCCGCGTATGCCATCGAGCGTTTTGACGCGCAGATGAAAGCCGAGCCGATCAACTGCGGTCATCGTTGCTTCTTGTGCCTCAATCTGTGCAAATCGCCGGGCAAGCAAGACGAGCACGTCCTTGTGGTCAGCATTCATGTGCTGAATGATCTCCTGCATTGAGTCCGCCAGAGGATCGGGTTGGCTTTGGACATAGTCAGACGCATAAATTCTGAGATAGAGATTGCGAGCGTCTGCCACCTCCGGTTGCGGAATCGGCAGAACATTTCCTACCAGCGTGACTCTGGACGCTCCAAGCGGATCACCGCCCGCGTCGGGCAAGACAATCAGCAAGCTAGCGCGAGGGTCTGCCTTCAGGTTCTGCGTATGCATCGCCATCGTGCTGATGAGAAAGATGGGACGACCGTGTTCGTCCAACCCAAAGGGCATTACCGATCCGAAGGGAAACCCCGGCTGCTTCCGGGATAGCGTCGAGAGGCTTCCGGTGCGCGTTATATGCGCCAAAGTTCTGGCTCGCTCAGCGAACGAAGGCTCGGGCACCACGGGTTGGTCACTTGCCGTGCTGGTGCGTGCGTGTTTATTGGTGGACAAGGAAGACATTTTTTCCCTACGTGGCAGTCTAAACAACGGCGGTGTGGTTGTACATCAAACCAGAGCGAACTGACGAGCACGCGCATGTCCGGGTGGCAGCTCGACAAACCAACCAGCAGAATGACTGGCGACAAGACCAGAAACTTCTCATCGCCGTGGCGGTCTGCCTATTGTGCGGCGAACGAATGCCAGAAGCTCCTGTTCAGTGAGGAATGGTTTCAACAAGTAACCGTCCGCTCCATAGCGAATTAGTTGTTCTCGAAGCGGCGCATCGTTTACAGCGGTAACGTAAGCGAATGGAATGCGAGGGTAATGCTGCTTCACGTGCAGCAGAAGCTTGACCCCGTCTACTAGAGGTAGGAGCACATTTGAGAGTACGAGATTGATCCTAGTTCCTGCCGCCAACAATTCCATTGCTGCTCGCCGTCCGCCGCTTCCCGGCAGTCGAACCCGTCCCTCAACAGCCACGGAACGATGATGTCCCGGATCGGCTGCTCATCTTCGACCAGAAGCACTCGTGGCAGGTACGGGCTGGGTCGTGCTTTGGCAGGAGTTCCGGTTTCGTTCTTGACTGAACTAATCAACCTATGGAATTTACCATTCTGCTCCCAGACTTGCACTCACTGCTCAAAACTCTCGCTCAATTACAATAAGACCGCTATCAACAATCCTGAGGGGGTAACAATGTCGAACTTCGATAACGCGCTGCGTGAGCTTCGTGCGAGGCGCAGCGGAATGCAAGTGGAAGTGGAAAAGCTAGACCAGATAATTACTGGAATCGAGTCGTTGAATGATGCAGGAGTGTCCCACACGGCAATTCCATCGACCCGCAAAGTATCAGCAGCTTCACGACGAAAAATGGCGCTGGCTCAGCGAGCACGCTGGGCGAGCTTGAGGATGAAATCGCAGCCAGTAGCGGCAAAGAAAACAACGGTCTCTAGTCCTGCCAAGCGCACGATGTCTGCCGCCGCTCGTCGAAAGATCAGTTTGGCGCAGAAAGCGCGATGGGCAAAGGCTAAAGGTCAGGCTCCGAAACCCAAGCACAAAATCTCAGCAGCAGGTAGGGCAAGAATTGCGGCGGCTACGCGAGCACGTTGGGCGAAGGTTAGGGCGCAGCAGAAGAAGGCGGCGTAGTTGCGGATGAAGTCTTGAAGAGCCTGCTACGAGGATGCGGCAGGCTTTCGAGTTTGAGGTTACTCACTCAATCCCATGTTTTGCGACTGGGATCGGGAGATTAGCATTCTTGCCATCATTCGTAAACTGCGCTGCCGGTGTCTACCGAAGTGCTGCTGGGATCGGTCACGTCTATTAGTTGAATGCCCTTGGCGACTGATCCTGCAATTGAGTTCATCACGAAGTCGAGTTGCATGGTTGTGTTGTTCGAGAAAGTCAGGCTGATGGAACCGCTTCCATCGGAATTGACGGAATAGCTTCCGCTGGCTGTGCCGGTCGTGGCGGTCTGACCACCTTGTTGGTCTGTAAAGGAAAGCGTCACCTTGCTCTTGCCATCGAACACGATTGTCCCGATTAATCCCTGTTGGGTTCCCTCGGCCCACCAGTTCATCAACAAACTGTAGGTTCCTTTTAGCTTGGACGCAGTCGCTGGCTTAGAAAGATTGATGAGGCTCGCCGTGCCGGCTTGGACATGCGCATCGGTCTCGCCGATGTCAACAAACAGGAATTGCAGACTCTTGGCGATGGAACCGGACACCGAGTTCAAGACGAAGGCAAACTGCACGGTCCCACCGCCAGGAGTAGCTATGTTGAGGGTCATAAACCCGATGCCATTGGAGGCCACAGAATAGGTACTGCCGCTCGATATAGTCTCGACGTCAAGATTACCGTGACTGATTACCGTAATGTATCCGCTGACCGCGCTGACGCCGTCAAAGTTGAGTAACCCGAGTCCGGCCGACTCGTCTCCCGGTGGTACATTCCATCCATTCAGAAGGAGGCTGTAGCTCCCCTTAACGTTGGCAGCGGTATAAGTGGTTGCGGCGGACGAAATGTTGGCGAAGGCGAGCAACATCAGCAACACGACAAGTACGGTCGATTTGTTGATTAGCACGGTGAATCCTCCCGATACGAGTTGGTCGAAGTTCGAGTCTGGCTCCCAATTGGGGAGGAAGGATCATCCGTATAGCCAGAGAGGCGGATGTTTGTCGTTATGGACATCGCAGGAGCACGCCCGGTACCAAACTTTGAGGGCGTGGAATTAGTGGGTTACGGGATTTTGGTGGCGCGGGGGCAACTATTTGCACATTTGTGGCTCTGCTCCAAGCGCGGTGACATTATGAATTCGCCTAATCCGTTTTATGAGCAGAAGAAGAAAATTGCTTGAAAGCGAGCAGAGCTAGTCCCGCAAATCGAAATTTAACCATTTAACCCATCTTTGTTGGAGCGACGCCCACGTCGTGTGCCATAATGCGTCCACGCCTCTTCAATGAGTTTTCCCGCTGCTTTGGGCACTGCACGCCTTGAGGCGAACGCTGAATTTTGAGAGGTGGATCGTGAAGCTAAGATGCCGCCTGTTGTCCCTCCTGAGAATCCACACCCCAGACTGCGCACATTGCAGTGCTGGCGAAACTAGTGTAGTGCGTCACAATTAGCAACCATTATCAATCCGCACGCGTCTTATGATAAGGAGACGGTTGCGGATGCGCATAGCCCCAGTCATTACGTTGAGTCCGGAGCAGCGAACGATGTTGGAATCGCAAGCCCGGAGCCGGTCGCTTCCCCTGCGCGTGGTGGAGCGGTCCCGCATCGTGTTGCTTGCGGCCGCGGGCCGACAGGACAAGGACATTGCCAAGGTCCTGTCCATGACGCCGAAGAAAGTTTCGCGTTGGCGCAAGCGCTTCCTCGCGTTGGGTGTGGCCGGGTTGCTGCACGACGCGATCCGGCCCGGACGCAAACCCACGATTCCCACCCGCCTGCGGCAACGCGTCGTGACCCTGACTACTCGGCAACAACCGAGCAACGCCACGCACTGGAGCACACGCACCATGGCGGCGACGGTGGGTATCAGCGAAGCCAGCGTGCGCCGCATCTGGCGGGCCCACGGGTTGAAGCCGCATCGCGTGGAGACCTTCAAGATCAGCAACGATCCCGCCTTCGCCGAGAAACTGGAAGACGTCGTCGGTCTGTACCTGAATCCGCCCGAACATGCGCTGGTGCTGTGCGTGGACGAAAAAAGTCAGATTCAAGCGCTGGACCGTACCCAACCCGGCCTGCCGCTGAAACGCGGACGCGGCGCCACCATGACGCACGACTACAAACGCAACGGCACGGCCACTTTGTTCGCCGCGCTCAATGCGGCCAACGGCGAGGTCTATGGCCTCTGCCAAGAGCGCCATCGGCACCAGGAATGGCTCAAGTTTTTGCGCCTGCTCCAACAAAGCATGCCCGCCCATCTCGACTTGCACCTGATCGGCGACAACTACGCCACCCATAAACACCCCAAGGTTCAACGCTGGCTGGCGCGGCACCCGCGTTTTCATATGCACTTCACGCCTACCAGCGCGTCCTGGCTGAACATGGTGGAGCGCTTCTTCCGCGATCTCACGCAAAACCGGCTGCGGCGCGGCGTGTTTCGCGATCTGGAAGAGCTCATCATGGCTATCGGTACTTACATCGATCGCCACAATGAAAGGCCCAAACCCTTCATCTGGACCGCCCGAGCCACCGACATTCTGGAAAAGGTGAAACGCGCACGCCGCTCCCTGAATAAACGTCAATCTGTTTGACGCACTACACTAGGTGGCTTGTCGCGAAGTAACCATTATCGATTGTTATGCTTCTAAGTTGGTATGGCGACTGGCAGCGAAATCACCCTCACCACCGACCAATGTTCTGAACTCAACAGCATTGCTCAATCGCGTTCCTTGCCTGCGGGCTACGTCTTTCGCGCCAAGCTCATCCTGAGGCTAGCTCAAGGCGCGTCGTTCAGCGCGATCAAGCGGCAGTTGCAAACAACAGCGCCTACCATCGTTCGCTGGAAGCAGCGCTTCCTTCAGTCCGGGCTCGACGGGCTCGATACCTATCACCCCGGCCAGCCGGCCACGGTGCTGACGCCCGCTTTGCGCGCCCGGATTCTGTCCGCCACCCGCAAGAAACCCCGCGACGGTTCCACCCATTGGAGTTGCCGCAAATTGGCGGCAGCGCTGGGAATCAGCAAGGATGCAGTGTATCGGGTCTGGAAAGAAGCCGGCCTAAAGCCCCATCGCCTGGAGCGTTATATGGCCAGTGATGATCCCGACTTCGAAGGCAAAGCCGCCGACATTATCGGCTTGTATTTGCGGCCTCCGCAGCATGCCGCCGTCTTGTGCGTCGATGAAAAGACCGCGATTCAGGCTCTGGATCGGCTCGATCCCGTTCTGCCGCTTTCGCCCGGACGTGCCGAGCGGCACGGCTTCGAGTACTACCGCCATGGAACCCTTTCGCTCTATGCCGCGCTGGACACCAAGACCGGCCGGGTGCACGGGAAAACCGCAGCCCGCCACACGAGCCGTGACTTCGTGGCTTTCTTGGAAGAAGTGGTCTCCTTGTGCCCGCCGCGACAACAGATTCATATCATCCTCGACAACCTCTCCGCTCATAAAACACAACTGGTTCGAGACTTCCTCCAACGACATCCCCGCGTGCAGTTTCACTTTACCCCTACATATTCCTCCTGGCTCAACCAAGTTGAGATCTGGTTCGCCAAGATCGAGCGCGAGGTCATCGCTCGCGGCATTTTCACTTCCGTCCCCGACCTGGCTCGTAAACTCCGTCGCTACATCAACGCCTATTCCACCCACGCTCGACCCGTCCAGTGGAAATACTCTGATCCTTCTCGTCGCCTACGTGCTAACGAATTCACTGCGACAGGCCACTAGTTGGTTAGCACCTGACCGATTGCACCAGCATGCGGTCACAATTCGACATCTGCCAATTTGAGTTGTCGGATGGAATTCTTGCGGAGCACACCCAGCATCTTTGGAGCACCCGATGCTCCCACGACGAGACCGCGAACAGCATTGCTCCCGAGGCACTGCTTTCAGTGCGGCACGAATCGTCGATCGAATTACCTAAGCAGCGCCCCCGATAACTCCTCGATCTTTAACCCCTCTCGCCCCGTTTGACGCCTGGTTGCGTCGAACCGGATCGGCGCAAGCCAAAAAAAAATGACTCGTTTTCGCTGTGGAGGCCGACATGACTACAAATCACATTTATGATGTGCTGAGCAATGAAACAAAGCCGTTCGATGGTCGTGACTGCCTGGATTCAGCGGAACCTATATGGACAGAGCATGGCTTGGAGCCGATTGGGAATGTACAGGTTGGGGATTTGGTTGTTGACAGATTCGCCAAGCTGGAGCCTGTACTGACGAAACGAGTGCAGAAACAACGCGTGCTCGAACTAAGCACTGGCAGTTTTCACTACCCGTTACGCTTAACCAGCGACCATACCTGTCTGGTTGTGCGGAAGGAGGACGCAAAGGGGAAACTTCCGTTCTTGAAGTATCCAGCGGATCGTCCGAAAGGAAGATTCTCAACAAATCTGAAAAGTCGCAAGCGCTGCTATAAGTCTCACCCGAATAATCCGGTTACCGTTGTCGAGGTGGCTGCCCAGGATGTTAAAAAGGGAGACTTTTTCCTGTTTCCGGTTATACCGGACTGGGTACGCTCAACTAAAACTTTGGGTGCCGAACAAGTGGTGCAAGACCATGATCGGGGATGCCCAAATGAGAATCGGATCTACGAACTGCCTGTGAACAAGGCGCTAGCCTATGCTTACGGTGTCTGGTTGGCAGAAGGCAATGCCAATGTTCGCAACGCGGTCTTTAGCTTTCATGCAAAAGAAGCAAAAACTTTAGGGCTTCGCGTGAGCATGATCCTCGGGAATCATTTGGGTCTGAGTTCCAGGATCTATGTCTATGACAAGAGAAACAGCTCACGAGTTGTTTGTTCGAAGCGTGATCTTGCCGACCTGCTGGCTTACTGGTTTGGCGATGGGGCAGAAAATAAGAAGATTCCGACGCAGTCCTTGTACTGGCCCAAAGAAGTCCAGGAAACTCTCTTGCTTGGCTATATGCACGGCGATGGCAATAAGCATGACGGAGCTGTGACTGTTTCTTCAAGTCTTGCGGCCGGGCTGTATGCCTTGGCGATTCAATGCGGCAAGCCAATGACTGTTGCGCATTATGACGGCTATGTTGATAAAGAAGGTGTTAAGCATCTTCCCAGCTGGCGTTTGTACTTGTGCAAGCGTGAGGCAGTGGGTTGGTTCTTCGAGCCGATTGGAGACCAGATGTATTTCTGGTCGCCGGTTGAGCATATTTCACCTGAAAGCGAGGAACTCATAGACGTTGTCGATATTACGGTTGCTCATAGCAACAGTTTTGTGACCCGTTTAGGGATGGTTCACAACGCGGAATTTCCGGAACCGTCTTTGAAGCAGCTCACTTCCTGGAACAAAAGCCTTTGTCCGGCCGCGGCTTTCTGATGGACACAGTGCCTTACCTGGCCGAGCAGTTCAATGTCGAGATTCCCCGGCTCGATCTGAACCCGGAAGATCTCTACGAGATGGAGACTTATCAGGCCTATGCCCATGCCTCGTATGTCATTCGTAACTCGAAGCCGTCGCCTTTGGTACAAGGTAAGCTAGCAGAGTATAGCTGGCCGAAGGAAATGCTGAGTGGCATTGGCATTGGGTCAGTTGAGTCTTATGAAGATTATCTTCATAAGATGACTGTAACTTACGGGCATAAGAAAGAGTTTCTTAGTGACATTGACTTAGCTCGTAAGTCATTGTTCAACGAGAATAACTTGATTTATACGGTGAAAGATGAGTCAGGATCGCCGGTGGGTTTTGCGGCGCGCGACCTGCGCTTCGAAGAGAAGCAGGAGAAGTACGAGAAGGCCGTCGAAGCCCTGGCCAAGAAGTTCGATGGCGACGAGAAAGGTTTCAAGGACGGAAAGGCCAAGCTGTTTCGGCCGCGGAAGTATAACAACTCGGCCGAGAGCGAGAGGATTGAAGGCGAAGACGGCCGCCTGGAGACGCGGCCGAAGAACACCATCTTCAAGAAGGGCAGCCGGCTGTTCAACTTCGACCTGGCCAAGAAAGCCACACCGCCTCTGGAAGTCTTTGAGGGCCAGCCCGATTGTGTGACGGCCTTTGCCTATGGCATGAAGAATGCCACGGCCATTGGGTCCACCCATTTTACGGCCGAGCATTTGGATTTGATTTTGAGCGCCGATCCTCCGGTCAAGCATCTGGTGTTCACCCTGGACGCCGACGTTGCCGGGGAGAAGGGGACGCAGAGCTTTGTCAATCTGCTGGAAGAGAAATTAGGTGGGCACCCGGGCCTGAAAGTTGAGATCCGGATCATGCCGGAAGGTTCTGACGATCCGGATCTCTTCATCCGCAAGTGTGGAATCAAGGCTTTTCGGGGGCTGCCGAAAGAAGATCTCTTTAGCTGGCGCGTGCGCCAGTCGGTGAAGAATGGCGAAGATCCCATTCAGGTGGCGAACACGGCTGTGCCTTTGATCCTGAATGAAACCAACATGCTGTTTCGCCGGGAGATGGCGCGTCGGTTAGCGCGCGCTACCGGCGTTCCGGAAGATGTCATCTGGGAAGAGGTCATGCGCCGGATCGATACTGATAGGGCGATCCAGGCTGAACAGAAGAATGCCATCTTCGAGAAGATGATGAGTGAGGCCCGGAAGCATCCGGATAGGGCGCATGCCCTGGTCGCTCAGGCTTCGCAGCAGATGGAGCTGGTGGATAAGCAGAAGCAAGGGTATGACATCCGTGTCGTCGTCGATGCTCTGGACTTTGTGTATGACCGAGCAGAGAAGATTGATAACCGGGTAGGTCTTTATACGGGCTGGCCGATCTTCGATGAGAAGCTGCGCGGCGTGCCGCGCTTTGAGAAGTTCATCTCCTTGCCTGGCAAGCCCAACTGCGGCAAGTCAACCGTCTGTGACAATCTGGCTTGGCGCCTGGCCGAGCACAACAAAGACTGCATCGTGCTATTCCATACGGCAGATGACTCTTTGTATGAGCGGCACAGCCGTATCCTGGGATCGAAGTTCAATTTGCCGAGCGAACTATTCGAGGCGCCGGCTTACTTCTTGAACAATCCTGAGGCCGCGGCCGAAAAGGGTTGCCCTAACTTCGAAGAAATCTATCCCAAGTGCAAGTGGTGGTTAAGGGGATTGATGGAATCAGAGAAGATGATTGTGGCAGATGTCAATTTGCTGCCGCCGTCTTTTCCTGCTCTGGGCCGCTGGATCGCCGACCTTCGCAAGCGCTTCCCGGACAAGCACATTGTCGTGATGGAAGATAACTTTCATCTGCTGGAGCTTCCGGGATATGACGCCGGCGAGGCCAAAGTCGCAGCCAGCTCGCACTACATCAAGAAGCTGTGCACCAACTATCAGGTGACAGTGATTGCCACGATGGAGATCACCAAGTCCGATCTGGCGCCGGGCAAGCGCCCGGTGATGGCGTCGCTGAAGGGCTCGAGCGCCATTCCCTATGACATCAATGCCAACTGGGTGGCCTATAACGATATGGCCGATTTGATGGATGCTTCCCAGTTGTATTGGGAAGATTCGGAGTTAATGGAGAACACGGTCGACGCCGATGGCATCGAAGCCAGTATCACAATCCATAATCCGATCCTGGAACTGATCGTCGATAAGAACAAGATTGGGTCTTTTAAGGGCACAGTCTTCTTCCGGATGCGGCCCGATTGCGGATCGCTGATGGAGTGTTCGATGGAAGAACATGCGACTCTTCGCGCCAAGGTTGCGGCTCAGAAAAGCGAGAGCCCAGGAGGCGACAGCCTGGCGGCCAAGAGAAAGTGCAAGGTCAACGCCGCCTTCGCGGCGGCGACGGCCGGGACAGACAGCGCAAGCAAGAGACCGCAAACGTCGGATCCCGCGGGCAAATAAGATCAGGTCAGTCTTCCGAGAACTTGACCCCGCAGCAGCACTCGAGCCCAAATGACGGCCTGCTCATAGCCTAAAAGCCGAGTCCGTCGGCCATCACGCGAACCCTTTTGCCTTCTCGCAGCGCTGACGAATCAGCGCCGCCACTTTCGCCGCCGTCGGGTTGGCGCTCGCCACTTTTGTGAGCGATTGCATAACTGTGTCCGCCAGTTCGGGAACGCGGCGGCGCACTAGAGGCCTGCCAAGACCCGCCTCTTCCGCCAGTTGCTCGAAATCTTTCGCCACGATCTTTTCGGATGAATATTCACCGCCGATCTTCATCGCCATGTCGCGGCTGAGCTCGGGGTAATAAACTGTGCTGACGATGTCATAGAGCGGGGAAAGTCTCGTTTCGCGCCCGCCCTTTTCGAGCGGCTTGTAGAGCAGCGAGAAATTCTTGCCATGCGCGTCGTTGTTGCCGACCAGATAGTTGAAGATCACCGCGTCGAGCAGCTTTGCCAGGTCGATGACCGGCGCGCTCGATACGTCGCGCAGCAACATGAAGCATTGCTTGAGCGACGGCCCTCCTTCGATTTGATACTTCAGTTCTGAGACAATGCCGAGCGCCTGGCAGAAATCTTCCTGGTGAAGCCGTTCGAGTGTGGGCTTGCCTTCGGCCGATTGGCCATGAAGCCGGTCGTAGCGATCGACGACCAAGAAATCAATGCCGTCGACGGTCCGCGTCTCGACGCCCGCGGCCGGTAGACCGGCCGCCGCGGCCAGCTTCATGCATAGCGCCTCGTTGAAGACGACGCCCTCGAAGCGTTCCACGGCAGGCTTGAGGATGTGAGTGCTGGGCGCGCCACCAAGAGGCACCGAAACTTCCCCGCCTTCGATCCGCACCGCGACCTTGTCCTGCGCGCCGGCAAGCGACAGGCGTACGCCTTCATCGCCCGCGAGCAGCGGGCGATGAGGCAGCTCCCGCAGGATGCCCGCCAGTTCCTTGTCCGAGAGCTTGCGATAGTCGTAGCTACGCTCCGGCAGCGCGCCGCCCGCAGGGACGAAAGTGACCGCCCCCGCGCATTCGCCGCCAATTCGCTCCAGCATCGCGTAGTCGTTGCGCGCGCTGATGCCGAGATTGCGAGCGATAATCTCGCGCTTGGATTCCTCAGGCAAGATGCCACCGAAGAAGCCTCGGCATTCTTTGGTCTTGAAGGTTTCCCTTCGGAGGGGCAGGGATTGAGAGAGGGGAACGGCGCCCGGCTTGTTCAGCCAGGCCTCTTCGTACGTGAACTGCATCTGGCCGCCGTCGTCCTGGACTAACTGGCCCGTGATGTGATCGCCCGCATAAACGTCGAGCATTCTGGCCATGGCTTACGCCTCGCCCGGCGGCGGCGTCATTGTCAACGTGATGCCGAGGGTCTGCAGGATGCGCAGCGATTTGCCGAGCTCGCAGGTTTCCTTACCCTTTTCGAGATCGATGACAAAGCGCAAGCCCGTTCCGGCCGTCAGGGCAAGACCCTTCTGCGTGACGCCGAGGCGTTTGCGGGTCTCGCGAACCAATGCGCCGATCTCGACAGGGGTGTATTTCAAGTGAAGTCGCTTCGTAAGTTACCGTACGGGAAGTTTATGCCACCTCTTCTGCCAAAGTCAACGATATATTACCGTACGGGAATATCTAGTAAAATTTGTGAATAATTCCACGAAATATTACCGTTCGGGAATATAAATTAAAACCAGCAAGAAAACTTAACATCAAGAAAACTTAACATAACGGATATTGCTCGACTCATCCTTTATTTATTCTGTTCCCCAAGCCCGAGAGCGCTAAGCACGTCATGACCCTCGTCCCAGCAGCACAATGAGGACCGGCGGAGAAAGGTTGCGGCGCCTGAGCGATTTCCGCGACCTGCCCGGTACTAGACGCCTTTGCTCAGCCGATCGACCTTGCCGGGCGAGGTGGAGAAAGCGCCTACGCGCCGTCGACACAAGAGAAGCAATCGTTGCGCCTAGAAATTCGGTGCGATGGCGGCAGCCCATAGGTGTCATTTGGCACTCCCCGGGCGTGAGGGACCTGGAGGAGGAATGAATTCTGTTCTCCGGCGGGAAAAGTCCCCATAGGCGGCAGATTACGAAGATGTCGGCGAAAGACTCGGCATAGGACTAGTCGTATTTAGGGCCAGATCGCTTGGCGACCGATACAAATTCTGCCGTATCTTGGTCTCGCGGTCTTTGTCCCGGGCGCGCTCAAGAACAACCGCGAGCTTCCAGCTCCCGCATCCGCACCCAAAATAACTGCCTGACCTGCCGCCCGACGTATTCCGAAAGAAACGCCCGTGCCTCTGGGGTGTTGCAGATCAAATCCCTCATGCCGACAGAGGCGCGCCCGCGCCGCGCGCGCAGAATAGCAGTCCGCACCATCGGCCGCAAATCGGGATCGAGCGGGACCCAAAACGGATCTTGTGTGGCCAGAATTTCCTTGCTGATTTGCAGAACCTCGTCCATGCGTTTCTGGTAGTAGGCGCGAACGACATCCTTCGACCGGGGAGGGCTGTTGTGTACTCCCTTCAGGAATCTCTGCCAGCGGGCGCGGTAATCACGGTAGGCGTCGGCGGGCCCAAGTTTGAGCCAAAGCCGCTTGGCCCGTCGACGATACCGCTCGAGGCGTTTCAAGAGGTTGGTGTAGTCCGTGACCTGGTAGCTGGCGGGAATCTTCCCCCGCCGGATTTCCCCGGGGATACTCCGCAACGCGAACATGAGCGCCGCCATGGCAGGCGCGTCGCCGTGGACGCGGATGGTCTGGACGTTCTTTTCGCGGGCCAGCCTGAAAACCTCCCCGCACATCTGGTCCAAACGCTGCGCGAATTCGGAGTCGTACAGCGCGAAAGCGAGGTCCTTGAGATGCCAGCGAATCCTGAAACAGGCGTAGCGGAGTCCCTGAAGTTCTTGTGCCGAGATTCGGAACTCGACAGCGGGGCCAAATACGATTAACTGAGTTGATTTGGCATGGGGCATAAATAGTCCTTTGCAGAGGTTAAAGTTCTTGTTTAAGTCTTCAGCTCTTGTCGGTTTGGTTCGGCAGCGATCAGCGATGGTGGCAGACGTGCTGCCCTTTGACGCTGTGAACGGCGGGCGACCTTGGCGCGTCGCCAGTAGGTGCTAAGTTCGATCTTACTGAGCGGGAACGATTTATTGGCCAGAGACGCGTGCGATTCGGCACGAATTTTAGAATGGTAGCTCGGCCACCCACGAGCCTCTTCCCTAGTGTAGACAGCGTTTTCGGAACCGGCTTGGCAACGTGACGAACCTGTTCATGGACACTGGTTCGACCAGTCGAGAGGGTACCTCGCGAATGGTTTTTGGTGCCTAGGCACAGGCGGTCGGCCGACAGACAGGGTCAGCCTGTTTCGGGGGCCACATCAAGTATTGGGAAAGCTGCAGATGGGCAGTCTCCGCCTCGACCTGTGCCGCGCGGCATGCTTGCTGGTGACGCACTTTGAGGCCCTGTTCCGTCATCTGCCACTGGCGCAAACTCTGCTGACCCTGCAGGTAACGCTCGGCGGCCCGCCGTGCATCGGTCAGGACGGCAGGAAGACGATCCCCAAGAACCTCGAGCCAATCGAGGAGATCGCGAAGAACCGGCTTACAGTTCGGAGACTTCGGCCCCGGCGTTGCCTTCTTGGGGTCGCGATGCGCGCCTCTAGCCAGCTGAATAGTTTTTATGATCGTCAGCGCGCGCACGGTGGGTGGTACGGTGGGAACGATCGAAGGTACCGTACTAGACCCATCCCCATCGGAAGAGCTTGACAGGCCTGACTATCCAAGAATCCTGTCGAGATTCCGACCCAGGGTGGACCCCCCGGTAGTTTCGATTCGCCGGCTTTCGGCTGCGCTCAGGGCGACGCTCTATCAGCGCCGTCTTGTCCCGTTCCGCCTTGTGATCGGCGTGTTCGAGCAAGAGATTACCTGTATTCAGTGTGAGCCGTGCGCGTATAGCTGACTGCTTTGGTCGGTTTCGCAGCGCCTCCTCCCGCAACGTGTGCGTTGGCGTGCCGGGCACCGTTTTTGGCGACCTCACGGTTTTACAGCAGAAGTTCGTCATCTCTCGATCATGTGCCTCCACGAACCCATTATATACTATCCAACAGCAAGTACGATAATGCACATATAGAAGTATGAATTTTATTATTCTAGCCAACAGTTAGCTAGACTGTGATAATATGGTGTTTGGGAAAGGGGAAGCGATGAGCAGAAGGTCGAGGTTCCGGAGCCCAGAAGATGCTGATCTAATTGCCAAGATCGCCAAGGCGGCACACGACATGGCGGTGGTCCAACCCAGGCCAAATCTGGTTGGGAGCACCATCAAGAAACGCCGGTTCTCCCTGGGCTTGACTCAAAATGAAGTGGCCCAGCAGGTAGGTCTGAGCGGCGATTTTCTGGGCATGGTGGAGAGCGGCAGGCGAGGCATCGGGCTCCAACACATGCCAAAACTCGCTGATGTTCTCGGAATCAAGCCGAAGGACCTCGTTCTGAGCTGGTTGCGAGAGGAATCCCCTGCGGCCTTGGAAGTTCTCATGCCGCCAGAAACTTCGCCGGAAATGACGGAGGAGGCCGCCGGAACTGCCAGTGAGATAGCCTTCCTCTACGGCCGGCTTGCGCCACCAGACCAGGAACTGGTGCTTACCCTCGCACGCCGCCTTGTGGGAGGCCTCACTTGATTTTGTATTCGGTTCCACTCGCGGGTTCAAGCGCCCTTAGACTTTGCCGTATTTGCCATTGGACCGGAATATGGCAGCGCAGCCCAAGCCGCCGCAAGGACTCTGCAGGAAATCAGGTTTGCACAAAAAACTGTCTGATGAGGCGTCATGCGCCGAAACGTGGCTTGGCCACGTAACAGTTCGCGCCTCCGGTGGGCGCAGATTCACCGGGCTGCCGGGCCGCTCCGTGCGCAGAATTACACCCCAAGTGAGCGAGTTCAGATGCAGAGGTGTGTTAAATGACAGACAATCAAACCGTTTCACCGTGGCTCACGAGTGCCGAGGCAGCCACCTACCTGAAAGTCGAGCAGCGCACGTTGCTCGCATGGTCGCGATCCGGAAAGGCCCCCGCTCATCAATTATCGGGCAGCAAGCGCATCACCTGGCGCTTCTTGAAATCAGAATTGGATGCTATGCTTTCCCCGCCAGCCGTGCTCCCAACCGAAGGGAGGCCGAATTGAAAAAACGAGCACGGTTTAAAACTGGAAGTGTTGTTTTCGACAAAGCACGTGGGACCTGGAGACTCTTGCAGTGGGTCGATGGAAAGCGTCGATCGCAGACGATCGGCACGAAGCGAGAGTACCCGACAAAGGCAGCAGCACAGCAGGCAGCGCAATCACTGAAGGAGAACGTCAAACCGCCGTCAACACCGACGGCAATTCCGACAGTGAGGAAACTAGTGGACGGTTATCGAGAGGAGAAAATGCCCGAGCGATTCAGCACCCGGTATGGTTATGAGCAATGGCTCAAAAACCACGTGCTGCCGCGCTGGAAAGACGCTCCGATCACCGATCTGCAAGCCAGACCTGTTGAGCTGTGGCTGCTTTCTCTCAAACTGTCACCCAAGAGTCGTGCGGCGATTCGTGGTCTACTGCATATCTTGTGGGACTTTGCGATGTGGCGCGGTGACATTCCAACACAACGCAATCCGATCGAACTTGTCACGATCAAAGGCGCGACGAAAAGAACAAGTCAGCCGCGCAGTTTGACGGTGGAGGAGTTCCAGAAATTCATCGAACATCTGGAAGAACCATTCCACACAATAGCTCTGCTGTGCGTTTGCCTGGGGCTGAGGATCTCCGAGGGCTTGGCCCTGAAATGGTCTGACGTCAGTTGGCTAGATGGCAGGCTGAAAGTCGAGCGCGCCATTGTTCGCCAGCGCGTGGGCGAGGTGAAAACGGCTGGCTCTCGAAAGTGTCTGAGCGTCAGCGGGATCTGCTCGATGTGCTCAAAGGCTGGAGGCGGACCACGCAATTCGCGGCTGATGACGATTGGATGTTTGCCAGCCCTACAAAGCTAGGCAGACTGCCATGGTCATACCCCCAGCGTCTGGCTGACATTCCAGAAAGCAGCCGAACGCGCTGACATCGGCAAACTGGCAACGCACACGATGCGGCACACGTACCGCAGTTGGCTTGATGCAGTAGGAACGCCGATTGCTGTACAGCAAAAGTTGATGCGCCACGCGGACATTCGAACAACGATGAATGTCCACGGTGACGTTGTGACCGATGAGATGACCCAAGCAGGCAGCAAAGTGGCAGGGTTGGCGCTATCTCATGCCTAACGGATCACAATACGGATCACGTATGAGCCAACTGATTGAAAATATGGCGGAGAGAGTGGGATTCGAACCCACGTTAGAGTTTCCCCTAAACACGCTTTCCAAGCGTGCGCCTTCAGCCACTCGGCCATCTCTCCCGCGCCGTGCAAACTTGCTAGTCAAATTCTAGCAGCAGCGGAGCCCAAGCCCCGAGAGCTAATCTTCTCCCTCGCCCAACTGCTGCGCCAGGTAATTCTCGTAACTCATTTCCTTGATGGCGTGCAGCTGCCCTTCCAGGTAGTCGATGTGGTGCTCCTCATCGACGAGGATCTTTTCCAGCAATTCCCGCGAGCCGTTATCGCCGACGGCCACGCACACCTTGATGCCATCGTTCAACCGCTTCACGGCGTTGTATTCGAGATCGAGATCGTTCTTCAGTTGCTCTTTCACCGACTGGCCAATGTTGATCTTGAAATAGTCAGACATGTTGGGCGCGCCGTCGAGGTAGAGAATGCGCTCCATCAATTTTTCGGCGTGCGTCATTTCTTCAATCGATTCTTTGCGCGTGTGCTTGGCCATCCGCAGATAGCCCCAGTTTTCGCACATTTCCGCGTGCAGAAAATATTGATTGATGGCCGTAAGTTCGGCCTTCAGAACTTCGTTCAAAATCGCAATGATCTTGGGATCGCCTTTCATGGTCTCGCCTTTCGAAAGCGTCAAAATGCTGTTGTTTGGATCGTCGGCTTGATGCGCAGGCCGAGGCCGCAGAACTCCTCCAGAAATTAAGGAATGCAGGCGACAGAGAATTGTACTAGAAGAGTGCGAGAGTGAGGTTAGGAACGGGCGCTGGCCGAAGCGGCGCTTGCATTTTCGCTGCCGGCGGCCTGCTCATTGGCGGAAACTTCGGCCTTGGCGGCATTAGCACTGGCATTGTCCCTGCCCTTGTCGCCCGGGCGCTGATTCAGGCAATGCAGGGCCAACTCCAGACGATCGGCAACGCCGAGTTTGTCGTAGACCTTGCGGAGATAGTTCTTCACTACTTGTTCGGTGGTGCCCACGCGCAACGCGATCTCCCGGTTTTTCATTCCCTGCGTAACACAGGAAACGATCAGCGTTTCCTTCGGTGTGAGTTGCACTTTCGGCCGAGCCGTAGCAGGCCGCGTACCCTGCGTGCGGTAGGCGTCGAGCACCCAGGCGACGGCTTGCGGCTCGAGCCATGGTTCGCCGCGCGCTACTTGCCGCAGGCAGTTCACCAGCATCTCCGGTTCGACTTCTTTTGAAACCACCGCGTGCGCTCCACGGCGGAATAGTTCGAGCGTCATTTCCTGGTCCGGCGCCTGGAGCACGACCACCAGCCGGCAGCTTCCGCTCTGCCGCATCAGGTCCGATACCATCTCTGCTGGATCAGGTCCCAGCGCGGCTTCCAGCACCATGACATCGGCAGAAAATTTCTGGATCGCCATCATAGCCTGGCCTACATTTTCGGCCTGGCCCACGACGCGAATGTCATCCTCAAGCGCAAAGACTTTGCGCAAACCGGCACGGAAAATGGCCTGCGTATCGGCGACGATTACGCGGATGGTACCTTTGCCGTCGTCGGCGCGAACGTCCACGTCTGGCTCAACGCTATCCGGAGTGCTGAACATTGATCCTCTTTTGCGCTTGCTTCCTTAAGCCTTTACTTCCGTTCAAACTTGTATTCATCAATCACGACGCCAACACCGCGCCGTTCGCCATCTTCGAAGCTGCGGACCACGCGCCCGTGACAATCCAGTTGCACGTCGGTGTCGGCTCCCACGACATCGGCGGGAAGAGAAATCGTGAAATCCACAGCCGAGCCTACGGGCACATCGGCATCCATGCGGAAAAGGACACCATTGGCGGAAATGTTTTCGGTCTCGATGGTCTTGACGGCTTCGCCCGACTTCATCGCCACCGGCAACCGGATTGGAAACCGCGCCGCACCTTGCACGTCGCTATACACGTCGCGACTTTTCCCCGGTTCGACAACGGATTTTTTACTGAGGTCCGACACAGTGGATACGACCGCCCTTCCAGCCTTGAACCATGTTTCTAACTAGCGATTCGATAACTCAGGCCGAGATTACACCCCGCATTGGGGAGCGCAAAGGTTACGTCGGTCATAAATGGAAGGAAGCAAAGTGTCGGTGGTACAGCGACTTAGGGGCGTAGGGAGGGTTTCTGTAATAGGTCACAGCGCCGGCCACGCGCTGAGCGTAGTGTTTACGCAAGATGCTGACCGCTCTCCTGCAAAAGGTAAATCGAGAACGACCCTGACCAGATACTAAATGCCAGGTGCCATGTTAGTGCATCATCCCCGGAGCGGCGACCGCGAGCGGGGCGTGTTTCCGGGAAACATCCAGAAGGAAATGGCCAGCCTGCATATGTTCTGCCTCCAGACGTCCGTTCTCACGCTCGCTCTCGACTGGCTCGCTCCACACCGCACCAATGTCGACTTTCCCGGACGCCGGAACGCGCATGGTTGTTGTGCCCGGTCGAGCATCCTTCGAGCCGGCAACCTTGGTTGGCTGGCGCCGCTGCTTCTCGACATACGCTTTGATGACCTGCGCGGCAGTTCGCGCGGCCAGGTATCCATGCTCTCCTTCTTCGAGCAGCGTACATACGACGATCTCAGGATTGCGCCGCGGCTCGACGCCGACAAACCATCCATTGTCTTTGAAGTTCTTCTTGCCGGCCTCGCCCAGTTTGGCTTTCAGCGCATTGCTGATGGTCTGCGCACTGCCGGTTTTGCCGGCGAAATCGATGCCCTGCAGATGCGCGCTGGGCGCGGTGCCGCCGGGGTTCACCACGTTCGACATGGCGTCGGTGATGATCTGCCAATTTTCCGGATCGAGCGGGATGCGCGTTTCCGCCGGCACATTCGAGGCCGGCACGACGTTAGGTGGCAAGTCGGTCGGATTGATTACATGCGGCCGCATCAGCAATCCGCCGCTCGCAATCCCGCCAATGGCCCGCGCCATCTGGATGGGTGTCGTCGCGACCGCGCCCTGCCCGATGCCAACCGAAATGGTTTCTCCCGCGTACCACTTCTGCTTGAAGTTCTTGATCTTCCATTCTTCCGACGGCATCACTCCTGTGACTTCCTGCGGCAAATCAATTCCCGTCTTCTGGCCCAGGCCAAGCGCGGTCGCCCATTTCGCAATCTTATCGATGCCTAATCTTTCTGCCAGCGTATAAAAAAACACGTCACACGATTGATAAATCGCCTTGCTGATGTCGACCACTCCGTGGGTGCGATGTTCGGCCACCACCCAACACTTGAAGAAGCGGCCATAAAAGGAGGCTCCGCCATTGCAGTTCACGTGCATGGTCTGCGCGATGCCTTCCTGCAATCCGGCCGTCGCCATAATGATTTTGAATGTGGAGCCGGGGGCGAGCTGCGCCTGAATTGCCTTGTTCAGCAGAGGATGGTCTTCATCTGTGACCAACTTGTTCCACTCAACCCGATTGATCTTCACGGCGAAATCGTTGGGATCGAAGGCGGGGCGGCTGACCATTGCAAGAATCTCGCCGGTGCGCGGGTCCATGGCGACAATCGCGCCATTCCTTCCCTCGAGCGCCTGTTCGGCCGCAATCTGCAGATCCAAGTCGACGGTGAGCTTCAACTGCCTTCCCGGCTCTGCCGCGGTCTCATCAAGCCGCCCCATCTCGCGCCCGTGGCTGTTCACGATCACACGGCGCGATCCATTCTTGCCCATCAGAACGCTGTTGTATTCCTTTTCCACGCCGCTCACGCCGACCACGTCGCCGGGGTTATACAACTCAAACTGCGGCTGGTTCAGCATGTCGTCTGTAACTTCGCCCACGTAGCCGATCAGGTGCGCCATGAAACCGTTGCGCGGATAGAGCCTGCGGTGCGCCATGATCGTGTCGAGTTCCGGCAACTCGTTCTTGTGCGCCTCGATAAAGGCAAGTTCGTCGGGCGTGATGTCTTCTTTGAGGAAAATGGGCTGATATTGCGGCATCCAGGCCGCTCGCTTGATGCGCTGCCGCACGTCGTCGGCCTCCAGGTGCAGGCCGCGGGCAATCAGGTCTACGTCGGCATTCAGGTCGCGCGAGGAATCGCGCAAGAGCAGCGCCGAGAACGAAGGATAGTTGTCGACAATAATGCGGCCTTCGCGGTCAAGAATTTTTCCGCGGGGCGCAAGGATCGGCACGTTGCGCACCCGGTTCTGCTCCGCCAGCAGCGAATACTTCCCGCTCTGCATCACCTGCAGCCGCCATAATCCGTAGGCGAGCAGCAGGAAAATGAACAGCACGAAGTATTGAACGGCGGTCAGCCGAAATGCGGAGACTTTTTCGTCGCGGCCGAACATCTAGTCCTTATTCCTCGGTTACGGTGTTCCTCAGTTCCGGCGAGCCGGAATTAACAAGCAAGAATGGATCAAATACGAAACTCATCCGGCGCGACCCGAGAGCCTGTCCCAAAAAGCCTGTCGCAATGAGCTCTGGCATCGATCCGGTAAGTTACTGTCAGGTTACCTTTATTGTAATCCTGCCGGACATGGCCCCAGGAACTGAAACAAAACCAAAGTTTTCCAATTCAATACTTCGCCCTCAATCTGCGTGGACCTATAGCCCCTTTTCGGAATCTAAGGTTGCTTGAGGGTCCCGTGGGGCATGTCCCGTAGTGCATTGAACCCTCGGCCGCGCGGGCCAAGAATAGCAGTTGGCGTACGTCTTAAATAAACAGCTCTGGACGCGGCGTCAATAATCGCATCCTAACCCGTGAGAACCGAGAACTGAGAACCGAGAACTGAATCATGAAAATGCGCAGCTTCATCATTGCCTACGCACTTGTGCTCGCGATCATGCTCTTTGCCGAGCGGCGGCCGGCCCCGGCCGAGCCCGGCCAGCATTCGCACATTGTTGATCTGACAAAGGCGGATCTCACGAGTGCGGCTACAAGAATGACTGGCAGCCGCAACCAGGCAGCGGCATCATCAACCCGCATCATCGCGCCGGACTCGCTCATACCCGGAACCTGGACCGCTGGCCAGATACCGCCGGAGCGCCTGATCGCGCCGCTGGTTGTGATGGATCTAAATGTGGCGCCGCCGGCGCAGATTTCGCTCGACGACATCGCGAACTGGGAAACCAGCCACGGCGCGGTCCCGCAAGGAGCGGTGGTCGCCATTCGGCGCAGCAAAAGCGATGCGCAACGCGTGCCTCGCTCAAGTTCCGCGTTAGCCGGTCCCAGCGCAGCCTCCGCGCACCTCGCAGTTCCGTTCCCCATTACCAATCAAGCCGCGCAATTTCTGATGGACGCGCGTTACACCACGGGTTTCATCGTGGACACGTCCGCCGATTTCACCGCCAATCGTCCGCTCGCCCAGCAAATTGCCCTGCACGGGAACTACGTCGTAGAAGATGCGGCCCGCATTGCTACTCTGCCCGCGAGCGGCTCGCTCATCATGGTCGCACCCTCTGCTGGCATCAAACTTCACGCCGCCCCGGTGCGCGTGCTCGCCATGGTGCGCTAGCACAGTCGAGACATCAGCGGTCCCTGGGCACCAGCAGACTTGAAATAAGGATGGCCGCTAAATAAGCATGGTCGCGGTTGAACCGCGTCACCCCTGTGCCGGTTTCGAGGCTGTGTACAATCGGGGTGACGAAATGAGCCGCGCCCGAACCCTCGCGAAACTACGCGCCCAGAGCCGCAAGCAGCCACTCACCAGGACGCTTCCGGGGACAGGATCGCTCCTCACTGGCAACAGGCGGAAAATCGTTCTCTGCGTCTTGCTCGCGACCGCGACCATTGCGCTCTACAGCCCGGTGCTTGGGCACGGGTTTGTGATTTGGGATGACGACGTCTATGTCACGGGAAATGCCCACGTCAAAGAGGGGTTGAGCTGGAGCACTATACAGTGGGCCTTCACCTCTACAAAAACTGCGGCGTACTGGCATCCGCTGACCTGGCTATCGCACGCGCTCGACTACCAACTGTTTGCCTTGAATCCGGCTGGCCATCATTTGGACAGTATTCTCATCCACGCACTGAATTCTGTGGTTTTGTTTTTGCTTCTGGCCTGGGTTACAAGCCGCGTCGGACCAAGCCTGCTGGTGGCAGCGTTGTTCGCCGTGCATCCACTGAACGTGGAGTCGGTGGCCTGGGTAGCGGAGCGGAAGAATGTGCTGAGTACGCTGTTCTTCTTACTGGCGATTGCCGCGTATGTGTGGTATGCGCGGAAACCGGATTGGCGGCGATACATGCTGGTGGCGGCGCTGTTTGCCGTGGGATTGATGGCCAAGCCGATGGTCATTACGCTGCCCTTCGTATTGCTGCTGCTGGATTACTGGCCGCTGGAAAGACTACCGGCAGAAAGACTGCCGGTAGAAAGACTGCCGCCGGAGAAAGCACAGATTGACCTATCGACGATTGGCCGATCAACGATTGGCCGATCAACGACTGGCCTGTCGATCTCCCAGGGCGTGCCTCGAGTGGCCTTCACGAGGCTGCTGCTGGAAAAAGTCCCGCTGCTCGCGCTTTCGGCCGCCAGCGCTCTGATCACTCTCGTCACGCAACGCGTGGCAATGCCGGTTGCCAGCAAGTTTCCGCTGCCGCTACGAATCGAGAACGCAATTGTTTCGTATGGAGAGTATCTCTGGAAAACATTCTGGCCGGCTCGGCTTGCCGCGCTCTATCCTTACCCTACAAGCCTGCTGCCGGCGTGGCAGGTGGCGCTGTCAGCGATCGTATTGGTTGGGGTGACGGTGCTAGTCCTCGCGTTTCGCCGCAAAGGCTACCTACCGGTTGGGTGGTTCTGGTTTCTGGGCACACTGGTCCCGGTGATCGGCTTGGTGCAGGTGGGTGGACAAGCGATGGCCGATCGTTTTGCCTACGTGCCGCTGATTGGGATTTTCATCATGATTGCCTGGGGCCTTGACGATTGGGCGAAAGCGAGAAACGTAGGCACGGTTTGGCTAGTGGTTCCGGCATTGTGCGTGTTGACGGTACTGGGCTTCGCCGCCCATCGCCAGATGAGTTATTGGGAGAGCGAGTACGATCTGCACTCACACACGCTGGAGGTGACGGAACGGAACTATGTTGCGCATGGCCTCGCGGCGTATGCTCTGGTGCACCCCAACGAGCCAGGGGCGATGACGCAGGGTGATCTGGAGCGCCTGAATACCGAGCAGGGGCGGATGGAGGAAGCGCGATGGCACCATCAGGAGGCGCTGAAGATTCTCCGCGATCTCGCACAACGGAATCCGGATGCGTACCGGGCGGACATGGCTGTGGCGCTGATGAGTTGGGGGGGCGTGGAAATACGCCTGAGCCAGATGGACCAGGCCCGCGAGCACTATGAGGAGGCCTTGCAGATCTACCATGAACTGGCACAGCAGGGAGACCCTGCTAAGTACCTGCCGGACATGTTCACAATATCGAATTACCTGGGGAATCTGGATCTGGGCAAAAACCGGCTGGACGAAGCCAATGAGCACTATGAGGAGGCCTTGCATATCTACCGTCAACTGGCACAGCAGGATCCTGCCAAGTACTTGGACATGTTCACGGCATTGAACTACCTGGGGAATCTGGACGTGGGCGAAAACCGGCTGGACCAAGCCCGCGAGCACTATGAGGAAGCCTTGAAAATTCAGTCTCAGATTGAACAGCAGAGTCCAGGAAAATCTCGCCCTGCCATGGCCTTGGCGCTGGCCAATCTGGGGAACCTCGATTGGCGGCAGAAGCGGATGGGCGAAGCCCGCACCCACTATACCGAGGCCCTGGCATTCTACCGAAAGCTTGCCCAGGAGGAACCGGCGAAATACGCGAGCGATGTTGCAAAAGTCGAAGCGAGCCTGAAAGAGCTGGGAACAAGACTCCCTCCCAATGGCGTTGCATCATCGGACGGGGAGAGATGAGTGTGACAACCAGGTGTGAGCGCTCAAAACGTCACGCGGGCGCGCCTTCTCTGAGACCTGACACTTGAGACCAGACACTTGAGACCTGATACTTGAGAGCTTTTTGCGACTCCTGCTCCTCGGCAGTCATCTAGGCTTTCATGAGCGATCCGCGCTATCCCGTTGGCAAGTTTTCCTATACCGGCCCCCTCACCTCTGATCAGAAGAAACAATGCCTCGACGAAATCGAGCAGGCTCCCGCGCGACTGCGCGAAGCCGTCCGCGGACTCTCCGACACTCAACTCGACACGCCTTACCGTGACGGCGGCTGGACCGTTCGCCAGGTCGTCCATCATGTGCCGGACAGCCACATGAATTCCTACATGCGCTTCAAGCTCGCGCTCACAGAAGACGAGCCCACCATCAAGCCCTACATGGAAGACCGTTGGGCCGAACTGCGCGACTCGCGCCAACCGATTGAAAATTCCCTCGTCTTGCTCGATTCCCTGCACCGCCGCTGGACTCCGCTGCTGCGCAGCTTGAACGATAACGACTGGAAGCGCACCTTCCGCCATCCCGAACTGGGCCCCATGACGCTGGAAAAAACGCTCGCCCTCTATGCCTGGCACGGCCGCCATCACGTCGCGCACGTTACGGAGCTGCGGAAGAGAATGGGATGGTAGAGGAGTCCCATTTCCCAGTTCTCGGAATAAGAAATGTAAGACTGAAAATATGGTAATGGTGCAGTTTAATTCTTTACCCACCTACAACGGATCGGCGTCATCCCGAGGCCCCGCGTTTTTCACCGGCGGGGCGAGGGATCTCGCGCGCAGCAACTCGCACTTCACAGCCACTGAAAATATGCATGGATTGTATGTACATTCTGGGCGGGTCGTGCTATGGCCAGGTTTGAACTGAGAACTGAGAACTGAGAACTGAGAACTGAGAACTGAGAACTGAGAACTGAGAACTGAGAACTGAGAACTGAGAACTGATGGCTGACGGCTGACCGCTGCCCTCCTACACTCCCACCTTCCACGCAAAATAGCTCATCGCCTCGCGGATCACGGCCCAATATCGCTCCCGGCGCGAACGTGGGCGCGACTCCGGCCGCGGCGCCACTTCCACTTCAATTCCCTGCCGCTCCAGCAACGCCCGGATCCGAAACACGTGATAGGCATCGCTCACAGCTATACACCTGTGCATACCGTTTACGCGCATGATGTTCGCCACTCGCGCCGCCGACTTCGCTGTATCGGAGCCCTGCGTCTCGGCAATCAGGTCCTGCTCCGGCACACCGCGGCGTAGAAGATAATCGCGCCCCACGCCGCCTTCGCTGAACTCCGGGTCCTGGCCCGCTCCCCCTGTCGTTATCACCACCGGCGCAAGGCCCTTTTCAAAAAGATCGTATCCATGATCAAGCCGCGCTTTGTAAACCGGCGAAGGATGCCCCGCATATTGCGCCGCCCCGAAAATCACAATCGCATCCGCTTTGACTGTTGGAGTCTCACGGCCCGCTGCCACGATGCGTGCGCTAATCACGCCCAAAAACAAAACCAATGCTCCCGCCACCGCAAGCAGAAACAATGCGAGCGTTCGCGACCCTGAGTGCTTTTGGAGGTTGGTTGGATGCCGATCTTCTAGCATGGCTCAGACGGCAGGTATCAAGTATCGGATGTCAAACTTTAAGATCGGATCTAAAAGGAATGGATTCTTTGACTCCGCAAGCTCATCCATTCGCGCTGATTTGAATCTGCTTAGAATAATTTCCCGCTCCCAACCGGTTTTCCTCAGACTGAGATCTGATTACCTGACACCTGAGAGCTACCCTACGACAGCGCGTCCACAATGTCCGACCCTGGAATCGCCCCTTCGCGCAAAATCTGCCAGGTTCCGTCCTCTTTGAAAAAGACAATCGTAGAGGCGGCCGTGCGCGGTGACTTTCCCCCATCCACGATGAGTGATATCCGGTCCTGCAATTGATCCTGAACCTGCTCGGCGGTTGTGCATTCCACCGCGCCGCTCAGGTTGGCCGAAGTCGCCGTGATGGGAATTTTCAACTCCCGCACCACGGCCAGAGGAATTTCGGCTGCGGGCACGCGCAGTGCGACATTGCCGGTATTCGCCGTCACTTTCAATGGCAAATGCGATGCCGCGGGCACAATCATCGTCAGCGGTCCCGGCCAGAACCGCCGCGCCAGCAGACGAAAATCGTTGGGCAGCGGACGCGCAAATTCGTCGGCCTGATCCATGCTCTCAATCAACAGGGACAGCGGCTTGTGGCGCAGCCGCGACTTGATTTCGTATACGCGCTCCACCGCGCGCAGGTTGAATGGGTCGGCCGCCAGCCCGTAAAAAGTGTCGGTCGGCATGCCCAGCACCTGCCCTGCCTGAATCTGTTCCGCGGCGTACTTTACCAGCTTAGCTTCCGGCGTTTCGGCATGAATCTTAAGGATTTCCGCGCGCACTCGGTCCCTTTCTAAGGTCGGGGTAAACATTGAACTGTACCATACATCGCGGCCCTGTCGAAGCCCCGACCCATTACTCGTATTATCCTGATCGTACGCCGTATTTGGCGCGAACCCAGGCGTGAGCTTTGGGCGTGAACCCAGGCGTGAACCCATGAAGCAGGACACGAAGGCCGTTACGACTTCCGCACCGCATGCCCGTCTGCGCCTCATCTCCGGACGTCACAATGCGCGCCTCAAAGAACTGCGCCTCGCCTTTCATCGCGGAGAGTTGACTTCCGCCGGCGAGTGCGCCATAGAAGGCGTGAAACTGGTGGAAGAGGCCCTGCGTTCCGGCCAGCATCTGGAGGCGGTTTTCTTCAGCGAATCGGCTCGCCCGCTCGCGGAAAAGCTTTTGCCCCAGATCAACCACCGCACCCAGACCGTCCTGCTTCCGTCTGCCCTTTTCAATTCCGTTGTTCCCACGGAAACGCCCCAGGGCGTGGCGGCGCTGCTCAAGCTGCCGTCGTCTTCCGCGGATAAGCTTTTCGATCGCGGCAGCCGAGGCCCGATCGTGGTCGCTGCCGGCCTGCAAGATCCGGGCAATCTCGGAACAATCTTTCGCTCAGTGGAGGCCTTTGCCGCCGCAGGAATTTTTCTTACCGAGAGCACGGTCAGCCCTTACAACTGGAAGGTTCTGCGCGGCTCAGCGGGATCGATTTTTCGCGTGCCCTTCGTTCAGACTTCCGTCCCAGAGTTGCTTCCGCTTCTGCGCGATCGCGGCATCCGCATGCTGGCAACGTCTTCGCACAAGGGAACGCCACTCACCGAAGCCGATTGGACGCTGCCGCTCGCGATTTTCATCGGCAACGAAGGCGCCGGTCTGCCGCGCGAAATCCTGCGCCAGATGGATGAGACATTGGTGATTCCGCAGGCCGCCTCCGTCGAGTCATTGAATGCCGGCGTCGCCGCCAGCATCGTACTCTATGAAGCGGCAAGAACAAGAAGAGAGAATTTGTAATTTCTAATTGGTAATTTGTAATTTCGTGACCGGGACTGTGATATGTGATTGGATCTTCTGAATTTTGATTTGGGATTCTTGGTTGTAACTGGCGATCTGAAACAATCCCGCGCCCTTAGCTCTTGAATTCAAATTACAAATTACAAATTACCAATTTGCTATGAGTTTATTTCCCATCCCGAATCAAGATTCGCTGGCCCCCGGCGGTCGTCCGCTCGCCGACCGCATGCGTCCACGGACGCTGGGAGAATTTGTCGGCCAGGAGCACCTCGTCGGGCCGGGCAAGCCGCTGCGCGTGCAAATTGAGCGCGACGATCCCGCCTCCATGATTTTCTGGGGACCTCCCGGCACCGGCAAAACCACGCTCGCCAAGATCATCGCCGGCCTCACCAAGGCCGAGTTCATCGAGTTCTCCGCCGTTCTCGCCGGCATCAAGGAAATCAAGCAGGTGATGGCCGACGCAGAACGCGCGCGCCAGTATGGCACGCGCACCATTGTTTTCGTCGATGAGATTCACCGCTTCAACAAAGCGCAGCAGGACGCCTTTCTCCCTCACGTGGAAAAAGGCAACATTCGGTTGATCGGCGCGACCACAGAAAATCCTTCGTTTGAAATCAACGGTGCGCTGCTTTCGCGCTGTCGCGTCTACGTGCTCAACCAACTCACCGAAGAACAGATTGTCACGCTGCTGCGCCGCGCTCTCGCCGATGCCGAACGCGGCCTGGGGCAGTTCCAACTTCAGGCTCCGGATGAAGTGCTCCGCAAAATCGCCGCCTATTCCAGCGGCGACGCACGCAGTGCCTACAACGCGCTCGAAGTGGCGGCCTCGCTAGTAGATACGGGGCTTGTTCCGTCTTCACCCCCGCCACAATCTACCGTAGAGACGCGGCTTGCCGCGTCTCTGCCGGCCAATATCCTCACCGACGCTATCGTCCACGAAGCCCTGCAAAAGCGCGTCCTGCTCTACGACAAATCCGGCGAGGAGCATTACAACCTCATCTCCGCGCTTCACAAATCCGTTCGCAACAGCGATCCCGATGCCGCCCTCTACTGGCTTGCGCGCATGCTCGAAGCGGGAGAAGATCCTCTTTATATCGCGCGGCGCGTCGTTCGCATGTCGGTGGAAGATATCGGCCTCGCCGAACCCAACGCACTTGCCTTGTGCATGGCCGCACGCGACGCGGTCGACTTCATCGGCATGCCGGAAGGCAATCTCGCACTGGCGCAAGCCGTCGTCTATCTCTGCGCTGCGCCCAAGTCGAACGCGCTCTACGCCGCATACGGAGCCGTGCAGCACGACGTCGAACAAACCGCCGCCGATCCGGTTCCGCTGCACCTCCGCAACGCTCCCACGAAATTGATGAAGGGCTTGGGCTACGGCAAGGGCTACCAGTATGCCCACGACGCCGACGAGAAAGTTTCAGATATGCAATGCCTGCCCGACAGCCTGAGCAATCGCATTTACTACCATCCCACCGATGAAGGCGTCGAAAAGCGGATCCGCGAGCGGCTTGAAGAAATCAAGAAAATCAAGCAATCCGCGCGAGACCGTTCATGACCCGCCGAAAACTGAGTTCGAACCCACCCCGGAGACACAGAGGCTCCGAGAAAACCTCCTGAAAGACTCCTCTTCGACCCCTCCGTTTCTCTGTGACTACATGGCAGGTTCTGGAAACAAAAACAGAATCCGGCGCCCGGTTTTAGCAATCTCACCATACAGAGATTTAGAAGGCGATCCTGTAGCTGCGATGATCCCAGGAGTCCGTCATTATGTCCGCATCTCCCCGCTCCGAATTCGATTTTGCAGGCCGCATGTCATCTGTCGAAACTCGAGGCGAAACTCGGGTCGAGCCACTCGATCTCCCGGTCTCCGTACGGCTTGCCGAACTGGTTCGTCTGCAGAAATCCGCACAGCGCATCACCTCGACGCTTAATTTGGACGAAATCGTGGATCGGATTGTGGAAGAGGTTGCCACTTCTCTCGGCTGCGTCGAAATCAATCTTTATTTAAGCGAAGGTGAAAAAGGCGAACTGGTTCTGATGGGCGTTCGCGGCTGCACCATGTACAGCAAGGGCCATCGTCTGCGCATCGAGAGCCAGGGCATGACGGGCCACGTCGCCGCCACCCGCAAAATGCACTACGCGCCCAACGTGAAAGTGGATCCGTATTATGTGGAGTGCGAACCCGCCACGCACTCTGAAGTTGCAATTCCGCTCGAAGTGGATGGCGAACTCATCGGAGTCTTCACCGCCTCCCATCATGAACTCGACGCATTTTGTCCGGCCCAGCTCCGCCTTCTTCAAGGACTTTGCTCACACGTCGCCGTCGCCGTTCAAAACGCGCGCCGCTTTCACGACGAATTCAAGCGCCGCGAGCAAATGACGCGTGAAGCCGAGGAGGCACGAACTGTTCAGCAGGCGCTGCTGCCGCGCAGTTCGCCGCTCATTCCCGGCTTTATTGTTTCCGGACTGTCGATTCCGGCGGGCGTGATCGGCGGCGACTGGTATGACTATATTCCGCTGCCGAACGGAAAATGGGGTTTGGTGCTCGCCGACGTTTCCGGCAAGGGCATGGCTGCGGCTTTGCTGATGTCGGCCACGCGCGGCATGTTGCGGTCGGTCGCGCATATGAGTGCGGGGCCCGGCGAAACTCTCGACCGCCTGAATCGCTTGCTGCTCGAAGATTTTCCAGACGGACGCTTTGTCACCATGGTCTATGCCGAGTTTGATCCGCAGAAGCGCACGCTGCGCCTGGCCAACGCCGGCCATTTGCCACCCCTACTAGTGACTGTGCCCCAGGTTCGCGCCCCGCTTTTGGGCGATAACCTGGGCGCGTCGCCAGTCGAGCCCGGCTTTCGCTGGATCGAAACCGAACAGGGACTCCCGCTTGGCGTCTCCGCATCTAGATTTTCTGAAGTAGAAATCCAGTTCGGCCCAGGTGCGCGTATTCTGTTTTACTCCGACGGCATCACCGAAGCCGATCTCCCATCCGGCGAGGAGTACGGCTCCGAACGCCTGCTCGCCCAGATGCTTTCGCCCAACTTCACTCCCGAAAGCCTGCTGGCCAATGTGCGCAGTTTCGTCAATGGTGCCGGTCTCCGCGACGATGCGACCGTGATCTTGCTTAGCTCACGGTAAGATCGATAGCGTATTGGAGCCGATCTTAGTTGCCTGGAACATTCCGCGTTCGAGCGTCCCCAACGTTTGAGCCGTCCCATCTCGAAGGCCTCTGCCCCTCAAACACTCAGATGTGACGGCCTTCACTGACATCTGTTCGCCGCAAGCAAACAATTTGCTGAAGAATTTCTCGCCCCCTCGAAGAGCTGTTCCCGCCCCTTGAGACGCACTTCCCTCGATGCGAGAGTTCCAGTCGTCAACTTGTTTCATAGGAGAAAAATATATGCGGCGCTCCCATCTTGCTTTATTGGGCCTCATTCTTCTTGTCGTAGTGCAGCCGCTTCTGGCGAAAACGTACTATGTCGGCAGCTGTAAAACCGGATCCTACTCCACCATCGGAGCAGCCGTCGCGGCCGTTCCTCCTGCTTCCATCATCGATGTGTGCCCCGGCACCTATCCCGAGCAGGTTGTCATCTCTCAGCCGCTGACTCTGCAAGGGATCGCGAGCGGCGGCTCGTCTCAGGCCATCATCGCCATGCCTGCTTCCGGGCTGGCCACGACAACAAGCGAAATATTCGGAAGCCTTGCCGCCCAGATCGAAGTCGCTGCCGGGCCAGTGAACATCACCGGCCTTATCGTCGACGGCACTGCCAGCAGTTCCAACTGCCCGTCGGTCGAGGACGTGGGAGTCTTCTACGCGAGCGGCTCCTCGGGCACGGTCAACCAGGTCGAAACACGCTATCAGAGCTGTAACACTACGGGAATCGGGATCTACGCGGAAAACGAATCTGAGACCTCGCCCTTGATCACCATCGAAAACAGCAACGCCAACTACAGCAGTTGGGCCGGTATTTACGTGTGCGGCATAACACCGTCCACTCTAAATGCCACCATTAAGGGCAACACCATAGTCGCCAACAATGGCTATGGCATTGCCACCGACTGCAATACCACCGCAACCATTTCCAACAACGTCGTGTATGCCACTTACGCGGTCAGCGGTATCGAACTCATCGCGCCGGCAAGCACGGTCACAGGAAATACCGTCACCGGCGGAGACAGCGGCATCAGAACCGATGCACCTGGCGTCCACATTTCTGGCAACACTGTCATTGGAGCAAGTTTTGGGATTACGGTGAATGCGGCAGCCAGCGTGACTTCCAACCATATAAGCAACAGCTATTACGGTATCTCGTTGTCCGCTCCTGGCGCGACTATACAAACCAATGTCATTACTCAGGGAGCTAAAGGAATCGAGTTCCAATGCAATACCGAAACGGTGTCTGGCAACACCATCGACGGCACCTCTACCGGATTCGACGAATTTCCCGGGACAGCCACTGGCACCAACAAGTTCTACAACGTGGGAAAGCTTACAACTGGCTGCTCGTAAAGCGCCGGCTTCGCTAACGGTAAGGGCTGGGCCACCGTCGGGTGATCCGGCCTTCGCGGAAATAATCACACTGCGGCTGCGCGATACTTTGCGCCTTACGACCAACGGCTATCGACCGTCGACCGCTCTACCCAAACCTCGCGCGATGGTCCTTCAGAATGCAGCGGTCCATCACCACAAACATTCCAGCCTTCCGAGCCTTCTCGGCGGCGCGCTCGTTGATCACGCCTTCCTGCAGCCAGATCGCCGGAATTTTCAGCTGAATTGCCTGCTCTACGATTTCGTCCACGAACTCGGCGCGCCGGAACACATCGACGAGGTCAATCTGTTTCGCCAGTTCAGCCGGCACATCCAGCAGCGAGCGATATGACGGCTCGCCTAACGCCTCGGCAACCCGCGGGTTGATAGGAATAATCTTGTATCCGCTCGATTGCATGTACGCCGAAACACCGTGACTCGGCCGCATCGCGCTGTCCGACAACCCAACAACTGCTATCGTTTTCGCGCGCGCCAGCAATTCGTGGATCGGGTCCGTGCTCTTCATGCCCCTTCACCCCTCGCGTCCCAACCGCACAGTTCGACCAAGTTGCCCGCCATCTACTTTTGCCGCTCCATTTTCTGCGCGTGCACACGGTAGGCGAGTTTGCGAACCGCGTCGGGGACTTCCTTATTCTCCGAAAGATTCTTCAGATCGCGAATCAGCAGATGTTTGATTAACCCGAGCGATGCATCGACCGGTGTCCGCGGATTGAAGGCCAGGTTCCGAATGATGCTGTAGTTCTTAGCAAACCGCCGCTTCATCGGAATTGTCCGTAAGACAGCCTCCTGCAGGTTTTTCTGCTGGGCAAATCCTTCCACTTCGGATTCGCTGCACTTGGGCGAATCGAGCACCGCCAGCGACACCAGTTTCGTGCCGTCGCGGATCAGGATCGAGCGATCCTCTTTGGTCCCGCGAATGGCAAGCGCGATCCGGCCCTTCACATCGAGCTTGGCAATCCGTTGCAGCGCTCCCAGGCGCCGATCCTCCACATTAGGTGCACCGTGCGGATGAGGATGCGCGCCCGCGCTGCCTGCCGGCGCATGTGCCTGTGCTGCCGCGTGCCCCGCGCCAGACGACGCCGCCGGGCCTGTCTGTGCCGCCATTGCCGTGCCGGCCAGGCCGATGCCAAGGCCGCCTTTGGCGTGAAAAGGCTTCTCTTTTTGCTCCTTCAGTTCGTCCGCATGTTCCTCGACGAACTTCTTCAACGCTTCTTCCGCCAACAACTCTTGTGTGTGGTCAACTGTGTCTGGCATCGGCGTGGCGCGCGTCGCCGGAGGCGCCAGCAACTCACCGATCTCGGCAGCCTCATTGGGACGCAGGATGGCGTTCGACTGCAACGACTTTAACAGCGTGCTCGAACTCCTCACCCGCGGACTGGCCAGCATCGCCTCCACCACCGATCGCGTCGCCAAGGTCGACAGTTTGACCAACGACTCTTCCCTCACCGACGGGTTCTCGAGCAGCGCCGGCAGCAGCACCGGGCGGATGTTTTCCGCGGAAATCCAGTAGTTGAGCACCTCCATGCTGGTTGCCGCATCCCCGGCGGAGGCTACACAGACCTTCTCATCCCATCCCGCCAGTGTGAGCCGAGCCTGCTGCCCGAATACTTTGTTGTGCAATGCCAGATAAACAAGAATCTCGATTATTTCCGCGGGCGGCACATCGAGCGACCCGCGCGATGCCGACTGCATCACGTTCGAAGAAATCTCGGAACTGCGGATCGAATCAAGCATTCGAGGCATAAGTTACCTCACAACTTTTCCATTGGCCGCTCAACTTTGCGCAAGCGAGCCGCCCGCCTCACCCGGACGCCACAAAGACGTTCCAGTTCCCCCACCGCGATCTCCAACTCGCGCGTGATGCGATTCGGTTTTTTGGCGTACTCGTCGCTCAGCGCGCGGTAATACCAGAGCGTTCCCTCTTTCTTGCCGTTAAACCGGACCCAGATTGCATCCCCGTCTTTTCTGTAGTCTGACAGAATTGTACGTACATTGTGAAGCTTATCCGACGCCGATACCAGCCGCGTCTCGTCATCGGCATGCTTCACTTCCTCGATATAACCTTTCTTGCGCTCAACCCAATCCGGCTTTGGCTCGACGAACGTATCGGTGCAGCCTTCAACGATGTTCGCCACGCGCGCCCCAAACATCTTCCGAACCTCGCGCAGGCGCGGCATCCCTCCGCAATCCTCCACCACATCGTGCAGCAACGCCGCGATTGCCATATCTTCGTCGCCGCCCGCTTCCAGCACCAGTGACGCGACCGCCATCAGGTGCGACAGATAAGGCACAGCCGTGGACTTGCGAGTTTGCCCCGCATGCCATTTCGCCGCATAGCGAAACGCCCGCTGGAGGCGGGGGCCAAGCGGCGTCGGCTTCAACACTCTGCTGTTCTTCGCCATACGGTTAGTTATCAGCTTTCAGCTTTCAGCCCTCAGGTCTCAGCCGTCAGCCGTCAGGTCTCAGTCTGTCGGCTGTCATCTGGCAGCTTTCAGCCCTCAGAACGCTTTTCCTGATGGCTGATGGCTGACAGCTGACGGCTGATAGCTATTTCTTCTCTCCCCGCCGCATCCGCAAATACGCCCGCATAAACGGCGTCAGATCGCCATCAATCACGCGGTCCACATCGCCCATCTCAAACTTCGTGCGGTGATCTTTGATCATGCGATAGGGCTGCAGCACATACGAGCGGATCTGCGATCCGAAATCGATGTCCAGTTTTGAATCCTCAATCTGCTTGGTGACCTCGCGCTTCTTCTCCAGTTCGAACTCATAGATTTTCGACCGCAGCATGCTCATCGCCTTGTCTTTATTCTTGTGCTGCGATCGCTCATTCTGGCAACTGGCGACGAGCCCCGTCGGAATGTGCGTGATCCGCACCGCCGAATCGGTCGTGTTCACATGCTGCCCGCCTTTGCCGCTCGACCGGTAGGTATCAATGCGAATGTCGTCGGGCTTGATCACAACTTCAATGCTGTCGTCGATCTCGGGCGAAACATACACGCTGGCAAACGAGGTATGCCGCCGCTTCGCCTGATCGAACGGGGAGATCCGCACCAGCCTGTGCACGCCGATTTCGCTGGTCAGCAAGCCGAACGCATAGTCGCCATTCACCGCAAACGTCACCGACTTGACTCCCGCCTCTTCTCCCGGCTGGTAGTCATAAATTTCCGTCTTGAACCCCTGGCGCTCGGCCCACCGCAGATACATGCGCAACAGCATATCGGCCCAGTCCTGCGATTCCGTTCCTCCGGCCCCCGGATGTATGGTCACGATGGCGTTGCGCCCGTCGTTCTCGCCGGAAAGCAGCGTCTCGGTTTCTACGCGATCCACCAACTCGCCGAGCGCCTGCAGTTCGCGTTGTAAGTCGGCGGACACGTCTTCGCCTTCTTTTCCGAGATCGAAATACGCGCCAATGTCGTCGGTGCGGCGCGCCAGGTCGCCCTCCAGAGACAGAACTTCCTCCAGACGCTTGCGCTCACGCATTACCTGCTGTGATTTTCCAGGATTCGACCAGAGGCCGGGGTCGGCCGCCTGTTTCTCGATTTCGGCTAGTTGCCCGCGCAGCTTACCCGCGTCAAAGATACTCCCGCAGGTCGTGCACCTTGGTCTTCAGTGAGGAATATTGCTGTTCGAGTTCGTCTAACATGCTGTCCTAATATGTGGTCTTAACTATTTCTTGCGTCGGCGCTTCATCCGACTGTTGGTTGACGTTGTTCTTAACGACCACCGACTTCCAGTTTGTTGGTTTCGCTTTTGCCACCGACCACCGGCCAATCAGCACATCATCACTTTCGCCGACTGGGTACTAGGTACTGGGCACTGAGTACTACTACCGAAATTATCGCACACAGATAGGCGAGCCAATCTCCATGCCGCGTGTAGAACGTGGTGCCGGAGATAAGTCCGTAGGACGCCGTCAAGGCCGTGCGCTGCTTGCGCGGAACTTCCGCCGTCACTCGCCCCCAGGGATCGATCGCCGCCGTTAAGCCCGTGTTGGTCGCGCTCAAAATCCAGCGATCATTCTCAATCGCACGCATGCGCGTTTGTTGTAAGTGCTGTTTCCAGGCGCCGCTGTCGCCGTACCAGCCATCGTTGGAGATGTTGACCAGCACCTGCGCGCCCGCGAGCGGGAATTGCCGCACCTCATCGGGAAAAATCGACTCGTAGCAGATGAATGTTCCCAGCCGCTCTCCGCCGGCATTCAGCGGCTCGCGCGAAGTTCCAGCCCGGAACTCCCCGACTTCCTTCGTCAACCCTCCCGCAAATCCAAACAACTGCGGGAACGGCAGGTACTCGCCAAACGGCACCAGATGAACCTTGTCGTAGCGCGTGGTCCAATCTCCGTCGGGACTAACCAACTCCGCCGAATTAAAAATTTGAGATCGTTGCCCCGCCTCGCCTGAGGCAATTCCGATCGCGCCGGCAATCACCCAACTTTGGGATTGCCGCGCTACGGCGCTGACGGGATCGCGAAAGCGCGCGTCGTTCGTAAAGAATGGAGACGGCGACTCCGGCCAGACGATGATGTCATGCCGTCCCGGCGTTCCCGAATCTACGCTCAGTTTCGCCAAGTCCGACACTGTGTCGTGAAAATAATCGCCAGTCCACTCCGCCACAATGGGTATGTTTGGCTGCACCAGAAGCGCCTTGCGATCGGCCGGCGACGCAGGAGGCCTCATGGTCCACTGGCCCATCTGCAGCAGCAGGGCTCCGGCGGCGGCGGCCAGCAGCAGGCTGTTTCGGCGTTCCTTCGCGACAACAAATGCCGCGGCAAACACGCTGTTCACCAGCAGGATCTCAAATGACGGCCCATAGACGCCCGTCAGCGTAGCAACGCGCGTCAATGCGAGGTTTGACGTCTGCGCGTATCCCAGCAGCTCCCATGGAAAGCCTGTGACGCGGGTTCGCACCAACTCCACCGCAACCCATAAGAATGGAGCTGCTGCCAGCGCTCGCCGAAGCGACGGGCCGGGCCCCGCCATTAATGCCAGCAACAATCCGAAGAAGCCGTGATAGAGGCCGATGTACAGGGAAAAGAGAAAGAGCGCAAAAGCTGCCGCCGGCACCGACAAGCCGCCATAGCGGTGCATGGTGTCGAATATCCAATAGCACGTTCCGCCGGACCATAAAACCCCGCATAAATAGGCCAGCGCAAATCCCTGGCGCGGACTCGCGGCAACAAGCTTCATCCGCGCATCCAATTGCAGTGGCCCGGCTGGCCGCGCCCGCAGGACGGCAATGAGTAGCGGCGTCACCGCGACCCATGACAACCAATACAAATTTGGCAGGGGAAAGATTACGACCTGCAATACCGCTGACAGCACAGCCAGAGCCCAGGCGCTCGGTTGGATGCGTCGCACTTCCGAAGGATAGCAAAGAAACGATGGCAAAATCAGCCGCGCCGAATCAGCGAACGACGAATCGGAGTGACGGACTGAATGCCCGGCTCCCAACTCGCCGCGACCCGGCCACTACCTGATTGTGGGCGATTCTCGATCCGCGGCTTTCTGGTCGTCGGCATGGATGGCGCCATCGTCCTCGGCATAAAACGAGCGGTGCTCGCTGTCCATTTTCTTGGGAGTCATGGTGAGCACAAAGCCTTCGGTATCGCTTCCCTTTTCCATGTGCGGACGGAACCCTACCATGTAGTCGCCACGATCCTTCGTGCTCGCCATACGTTTGGTAAAAGAGCCGGTGCCCGCCAGCGCAGTCATCGTTTCCGCATACTTGCCGTGCCGTTTTTTATAGGCGTGCTCAGCGCGCAGAAAGGTGCGCATGTAGGCAAGGGCGCCGGCCTCCGATTCCGAACGAGCCGGATCGCCGGCAAACTTCGGCTGATATGCGCCAGCCGCCGGAGCCTGGGCGAGAAGCTGGGTCGCCGCTGCGCCCAACATCACCACAGCCAATAACCACCCACAAAGCCGTCTTTCGTGCCGTCCTATCACGAGATGCCTCCAACAGACAATTTTTGTCCATTACTGCCGTAATTGGACTGTGCCCTGAATCATTTCAATTCCCTACCACTTAAGGCAAGCTTGAACAGGATGCAATCCTAATAGGGAAACCTCTAATGAAGGCAGCTGTTGCGAGAAAACCTACAATTCGTGTCGCCGTAGTGGAGAGCGATCCACTGCGCTTTGTTGGATTTCGGGCTTTATTCGATTCCGAGCCTGACCTGGAGCTTGTCTCCGCTTCGCTGCCCGATCTTGGACAGCTTACTGCCATTGATTTGGTGTTGCTCGGAAACCGCAACGGCCAGAACCTTTACGACATTATGGCCAGCATGAAAGCCGTCCGTCCGGACCTGCGTATTCTTGTAACGGGCTCCGGCATGGACGATGAAAGCGTGTTGAAGGCGATTGCCGCCGGCGCCAAGGGATATGTGGATGAAGCGGCTTCGCCCGCCGAGTTCATTACGGCCCTGCGCATGGTGCATCAAGGCTCGGTATGGGCGCCGCGCCGTGTGCTTGCTACTTTCATTGAGCGCGTCAGCTCTTCACCGGGAAGAATATTTCCGTCCGGCCGCGTCAATTTTACGGATCGCGAAAAAGAAGTTCTGGAAATGCTCGTGGCTGGCCGCTCCAACAAGGAAATCGGTTCGGCTCTCGGCATCGAAGAACGGACCGTGAAGGCGCACGTCGCCAAATTGATGCGCAAAGTCGGAGTGCAGAATCGCATCGCGCTATCGGTGCACGCCATCACGCACTCGCTGGTGACGGCGAAATAGGGCGGGTCTAGCTGCGCGGCTCTCGGCTTTCGCAAGCAGGAATTCTATCGGCACTCTCTTTCGGCGCTCTCTTAACAGACAGTGCCGATTTTTCTTGCGTGGCAATTCAGCTGATGGCCGGTGGCTGGAAGCTCGCAACTCGTGGCTCGCAACTCGCGACTCACAGCGGTTACCACCGGCCAGTGACCTTGGTTATCTTGTCGCTATCCCCCACCTGCTTCATACTCGCTTCACCTACCACAGAACCTGGGAGACGGGGCTGGGAACGGAGATTAGGGTCGCCGGGTCCAGCCCCGCATTTTTTTGTTTTATCAATCTTGCCTACCTTGCTAACCTCCCACGCTAATCCACCTCGCTAACCTACTTCGCTAACCCTTCTCGCTAACCCCCGGCACCCCGCCCCGCATCTACATCGTTTAGAATCAGGACACAACGGATTCCAAAACTTTGTTCTGCCAGGTGGGTTTAATGCAAGAGTGTGTGACGCAAGAATATTCAATGCAAAGGTGCGTAAGGCAAAGACTTATGACCCAAAAGCTCTTCGTGGTTCTCGCTGTCGTCTGTTTCCTCGTTTTCTCTCAATCCAACGCCAAAGCCGCCGAAGCTGACACGAAAGCGAACGACCGTCTTCAGGCCGCCGCTACCGTACTGGATGAAATTCAAGCTGCGCCCGACCAGCGTATCCCCGCCGAGGTTCTTGCTTCAGCCGATTGCGTCGCCGTCGTTCCTTCCATGCTGAATGGAGGCTTCGTCGTTGGCGGCCGTTATGGCCGAGGTGTCGCCAGTTGCCGCACCGCAAAGGGCTGGAGCGCGCCCGCTTTCTTTATGGTTGGCGGCGGGAGTTTCGGCCTTCAAATTGGAGGCCAGGCCACCGACGTCATCATGCTGATCATGAATAAGGAAGGCATGAATAACCTGCTCTCCAGCCAGTTCAAACTGGGGGCCGATGCCAGCGCCGCCGCCGGGCCTGTGGGCCGCCACGCTGCCGCCGACACCGATTGGAAGATGCGCGCACAGGTCCTGACTTACTCGCGCTCGCGCGGCCTGTTCGCCGGTCTCGAACTCAGCGGCGCGGTCGTGAAGCAGGATAAGGACAGTACTCGCGATTTTTATGGCCGCATGGTGCCGTTCAAAACTTCTCTCAAGGGAGAGATCGAGGCCCCCAAAGACGCGTATACCTTCCTCAGCACGCTTGCGAAATGGGCGCAGGAATCAGCAAAGTAGTGCGCGCCTGACAACGGCCGGGTGCCCGGCTTTTGTAGCGCCGGCGACTCGCCGGCCGGTCCCCCATTCAAGCCCGGGGTCCCCAGACCGCGCGCCTTTCGCGGACTGGGGTGGAAGCCCGGTTTTGGCTTGGGTGGGAAGACTTGTCATGTTGAGCGAGGTGGAGGGACGGGTGTCCCCGCTCCGCAAGCTGGGAAGACACGTCTCTGCGTAATCCAACCCCCAAGTGATTGGCGTCATCCCGAAGCCCCGCGTTTTCATCAGCGGGGCGAGGGATCTCGCGCGCGCCATCCGGTAATTTTGGTTCCAACCGCGCCACCCTCCGCAGCCCAGCATCCTAATGTTCTTCTTTGCTATATTGCTTCTTTCTTCCTCATAATTTTCTCCGAGAGAGGACCTTCATGAGACCCTTCCGCATTGCGATTGCCTGTTGTCTGTTCCTTTTAGTCTGCAGCTTTTCCGCGGCAGCTGAAAAACCGCAGAAAGCGCAAACGAAGCCCGCCGCTCCCCACATCACGCTTACCGTCGATGCCACGGAGGCCCCGCGCAAAATCTTCCACGCGCGTCTCACTATTCCCGCCACTGCGGGCACCATGACTCTCTATTACCCGAAGTGGATTCCCGGCGAACACGGCCCCACCGGCCCCATTCAGGACCTCACCGGCCTGCACTTCACGGCGAATAGCCAACCCCTGCAGTGGCGTCGCGATCTGGTCGATGGTTGGACCTTCCACGTCGAAGTTCCCCCCGGCGTCACCAGCATCGAGGCCTCGCTCGACTACGTTTCTCCTTCCGGTGGAGGCGAGGGCATGTACAGCGGAGCCGAGTCCGCAACCGACAAACTAACCGTCCTCGCCTGGAACACTGTCCTGCTCTATCCCGCCGGTTGGACCACCGACGAATTAGTCTACGAGGCAACTCTGCGCCTGCCCCCGACATGGAAGTTCGGCACGCCGCTACCGATCGGGCCGCAGATGAATACTCCTCGAGGTCAAACCAACTTTCAACCCGTATCCCTCACCATGCTCGTCGATTCCCCGGTGATCGCCGGCGAATACCTCCGGGTGGTTCCCCTGAGCGACAATCGCGATCATCCGCTCCAGGAAATGGACATTGCGGCCGACAGCGCTGCCGCCCTCGACGCTCCCGCCGACGTTCTCGAGCACTACAAAAACCTCACTGTCCAGGCCGAGAAGCTTTTCGGTGCGCAGCACTTTCGCGACTATCACTTCCTCTACACTCTCAGCGATCACGTCTCGCATTTCGGCCTTGAGCATCACGAATCCAACGACAGCCGCAGCCGTGAGCGGGCGCTGGTCGATCCGGAGAAACGCTTGATGGCCGCCGGCCTGCTCTCGCACGAATACGTTCACTCCTGGAACGGCAAGTATCGCCGCCCCGCCGATCTCGCGACCTCCGATTTCGAGAAGCCTATGCAAGACGACCTGCTCTGGGTCTACGAAGGACTGACCTCGTATCTCGGCGACGTTCTCAGCGCGCGCAGCGGCATCCGCACGCCCGCGCAGTTTCGCGATGTCGTCGCCCAGATTGCCGCCCGCCTCGATCACACTCCCGGCCGCACCTGGCGCAACTTGCAAGATACCGCCGATGGCGTCCCCACCATGCAGTTGGCGCCCCACGAATGGGAGTCATGGCGGCGCACCGTCGACTACTACGACGAAGATGTTCTCAACTGGCTCTGGGCCGACATGATCATTCGCGATCAGACTCACGGCGCAAAATCCATCGACGACTTCTGCCATCTCTTTCACGGCGGCGAAAGCGGTCCGCCGCAGGTGAAGACCTACACTTTCGACGACGTCGTCAACACTCTCAACCAGGTCACGCCGTACGACTGGCGTGCCTTCTGGACCGAGCGCCTCACCAATCACGGTCCCGGCGCGCCGCTCCAGGGCCTTGAGGCCAGTGGCTGGAAGCTCGTCTATGACGGAAATCGCTCTGAGCTTGAGCACGTTGAAGAAGGACCCAACGGCAGTAGCGCCGCGTACTCCATCGGTTTTCTTCTCCGCGGCGACGGAGCTATCGTCGACACCATCGAAGGCATGCCCGGGGCCAAAGCCGGCATCGGCCCCGGCATGAAACTCATCGCCGTCAACGGCCGCAAGTTTTCCGCCGACTCTCTTCGCGACGCTCTTAAAGCCAGCATCACCGCCACAACTCCGCTTGAGCTGTTGGTGCAAAACGGCGAATACTTCCACACCTATCAACTCGACTATCACGGAGGAGAAAAGTATCCACACCTCGTCCGCGACGAGTCCAAACCCGACACGCTGAGTGAGATCCTCAAACCAAAATAAGTAAGTCTCTGCGGACCGTCCTAACTCTCTCGCCTGTCATCCTGAGCCCGAGCGAAGTGAGTGGGCAGCGCGATCGCGAAGCGATCACGTCGCGGAGTCGAAGGACCCCGCTGAGGTAACGATTCTTATTCAGAAATGACCTTTTCAGGTGACGCTCTCCGCAAGTTTCCATTGAATGAGGCCCCGCGCGATTGCTCGGAACTAGAAATTGGGAACTGGCAACTGAGAACCGGGAACTGCTTTTCTCGTGGTAAGGTAGCGACTTCCCATCAGATCTTCTGTGGCCCGCGAGACCGCCGGGAACTGAGAACTGGGAACTGAGAACTGCTTTTGCGCGAACGCCTCGAATACGCTCTCGTCTGGCCCTGGATCACGCTCCTCGGCCTTCTTCCGCGCCCCGTCTCGCGCGCAATCGGCATTGCCATCGGGCTCGCCGTCTACCACCTGCATCCTCGTTTGCGCGCGGTCGGACTGCGTAATCTCGCGCTCGCCTTCCCTTCCATGGCGCTCCCCGAACGTCGCCGCATCCTTCGTGGAGAGTTCATCTCCCTCGGCCGCCAGCTTGCCGAATTCTGTCTCTTTCCCCGCTACACCCGCGAAAACATCTCCAACATCGTCGCCTATGAAGGGCTGGAAAACTACACGCGCGCCATGGCCCGCGGCAAAGGTGTCCTGTTCCTCACCGCGCATCTCGGAGCCTGGGAGCTTTCCGCCTTCGCCCACGCGCTCCAAGGCCATCCTCTCTGGATCGTGATGCGTCCGCTCGACAATCCCTATCTCAATCGCCTCGTCGAGCGCTACCGCACCATGCACGGCAACCGCACCGTCGGCAAAGATGATTTCGTCCGCGGCCTGCTCGCCGCCATGCGCTCCGGCGAGGCCGTCGGCATTCTCATGGACACCAACATGACTCCGCCGCAAGGCCTCTTCGTCGATTTCTTCGGCACTCCAGCCTGCACCGCCAGCGGTCTTGCCCGCATCGCGCTCCGCACCGACGCCGCCGTCGTTCCCGGCTTCACCATCTGGGACGAGAAGTCGCAGAAGTACATTCTGCGCTTCGATCCCGCGCTCGAACTCATCCGCACCGCCGACGATCAGGCCGATATCGTCGCCAACACCGCCCGCTTCACGCGCGTGATTGAGGACTACATCCGCCGTTATCCCGACCAATGGCTCTGGGTGCATCGCCGCTGGAAGACTCGCCCAGAGGGAGAAAAGCCGCTGTATTAGTCGTAACAGCGGGAATCGCCGTCGCGGACAAACGGGGATCTTGAGTGCATCGGGATTTCCCAGCAACTGTGCAAATTCGACGGAATCGCCCCGGCACTCACACATTTTCGGTTGGGCGCCCCGCGACAAGTCGGCGAAACGCCAGTCCGAATCCTAGACCGATTGCTGTAACTACAAAAGTGAATACCCCGAGCTTCAGAATCGAAGCATAAGTGTTCGGGTGAATTGTGTCTGGCAGACCCATCATGTGCTTCAGCACGTGCGCCATCGGCAACCAGACCCAACCGATTGCAGTCGCGACGGCCGCGCGAACTCCTCCCCAGACCATTCCGGCAGCAGCGCCGAAAACGAGAAGCATTCCTACGATCACGATTGGACTGACCTCTCCCCCGAACGCGAAGTTATCTACGGCAGCGATTCCCGCGCCCACAATCACTCCGATGCCGGCACATATCGAAAGGCTACTTTGCGTTTTCATGTGACTTACTTTGCACTACAAAGTACCCATGAGTCAAGCGCCTTTTCGCAGTCGCGAGAACAGCCACTCCGCAAGAGCTACCTGGTTACCCTTGTGCCATGCTCCCGCTCATTTGCGCCATTCCCCTGCCGGGTGCCCCATCCTTCGCGCGCTTTTCGCGAAGGGTGGGATTCCACGTCCGCACGCATCTTGAGTTTTTGAACACACCTCCGACGATGCCCCGCCCCTGTGTCTAAGCCCTTTGCAGACACAGAGTATTGTCATCCTGTCTCTAACGACTGTGTGGACTGTCAAGACCTTTTCGGCAACACGAGGGCGTGGACGCGGGGAGCGTTTCCCCAAAAGGATTTAGATGAGATCATGAATGCCGTGGGGGCTACCGAACTGGTACGTCGATTCTGCAATCCAGCCGGGTGCCCCATCCTTCGCGCGCTTTTCGCGAAGGGTGGGATTCCACGTCCGCACGCATCTTGAGTTTTTGAACACACCTCCGACGATGCCCCGCCCCTGTGTCTAAGCTCTTTGCAGACACAGAGTATTGCCATCCTGAGCGACGCGCTTTTTGCGGAGCGAAGGATCTCTGCATTTCCGTCGATTCGACTCGACTCGTCCTTTGCAGAATTTCTTGTGGTCACGCGCCCCACCATCTCCGATTGTCATTCCGCCCGAGTCCCGCAGGGACGAGCCACCTTAGTCCCGCGCTTCAGCGCGGGTAAACTAAAACAGACATTCCAAGTCCTGGAGAGACGGCCCACTCCAGACACTCGTCCTGTGCAACGCGTTCCTCATTTGCGCCTTCCCTCCTCTAACGCGACAATAATCGCACCATGAAAACTACCCTCCGTGATCTCGCCGAGAAGCTGAACTGCCGCTTCATCGGCGACGGCAACATCACCGTATCCAGCATCTCCAGCCTGCACTCCGCCAACGCCGAGAGCCTAGTCTTCGTTGACGATCCTAAACACCTCGACGCGGCGCTCGCTTCTTCTGCAGCCGCGATCGTCGCCGGCGAATTCGCGGTGCAGATCAAAGCAGCCAAGCCTCTGCTCATCTCCGCCCAACCGCGTCTCAGCTTCGCCCGCGCCTCCAAGTTGCTTCACGCTCCCGCGCCACGCGCTCGCGGAATCCATCCATCGGCCATCGTCGCCGCTTCTACCATCGGAGGCAATGTCGATATTGGCGCTCAGGCGGTCATCGGCGAACAAGCCACAATCGGCCATGACACGACCATCGGCGCGGGTTGCGTGATCGGCGACGGCGTCGAAATCGGCCACCATTGCCGCATTGACGCCAACGTGACCATCTATTCCGGGACAACTCTCGGCAATCGCGTCGTCATACAGTCCGGGGCAGTGCTCGGCAGCGAGGGCTTCGGATACGTCCGTGACGAGCGCACTGGCCGCTACGAGCAATTCCCGCAACTGGGACGTCTCGTCATTGAGGACGACGTCGAGATTGGAGCCAACTCCACCATCGACCGCGGCGCGCTCGACGAAACCCGCATCCGCCGCGGCACAAAGATCGACAATCTGGTTCAGGTCGGCCACAACGTCCAGATCGGCGAAGACGTCGTCATCGCCGCCCAGACTGGCCTTTCCGGCAGTGCCGTCATCGAGAATAATGTCATCATTGCAGGCCAGGTCGGAATCGCCGATCACGTGCGCATTGAAGAGGGCGCGATCCTCGGCGCGCAAAGCGGCATTCCGACGAAGAAAGTGATTCGCGGCAAGGGCGTGGTTTTCTGGGGCACTCCCGCACGCCCACTCCGGGAGTATCTTAAAGAATTGGCGTTTCTATCGCGCTCAGCGAAAAGGTAGGTAGTCCTTACATCAAATGGTAACCGCTCAGTTTGAGTTTGCTTTGAAAGGGCGCGGCTTCAGCCGTGCCGTGAGTTCCGCAAAATTAAAGCGGCTTTAGCCGCTGAGGTTCGCAACTCGAAACTCGCGGCTCGAAACTCGCAACTCGTAACTCACATGCCTATCCTCGTCATCGGCGGACACACTCGCAGCGTCGGCAAGACCAGCGTCGTTGCCGGCCTCATCTCTGCCCTGCCCGAATTTCATTGGACTGCGCTCAAGGTCACACAATACGGACACGGCATCTGCTCCGCCAACGGCGCGCCGTGCGATTGCGCCACCGGCGATCACTCATGGGCGGTGACGGAAGAAAAGCGCACCGAAGAAATGCACCCCGGAGAACGCACTGCGGAACGCACGAACAAGAAAGACCGCGCCGACGCGTCCGACACCGCGCGCTTCCTCGCCGCCGGAGCCGATCATGCCTGGTGGGTGCGCACCGAGCAGGGACGCCTCGCCGAAGCCATGCCCCGCGTTCGCGCCATCCTTGCCTCCGCCCAAAACATCATCATCGAATCGAACAGTATTCTGCGCTTCCTCAAGCCCGATCTCTATATCACCGTGCTCGATCCCGCGACCGAAGATTTTAAATCTTCAGCCCAGCAGTTTCTCGACCGCGCCGATGCGGTCTTACTGCACGCCGCGAAAGCCGCAGAGCCGAAAGCCGAAAGCCAAGCGCCGAACGCCCAAAACCGAGCGCCGGACGCCGAGCGCCGAGAGCCGGATTCCGAGAGCCGAGAGCCGAATGCCGAACGCCGATTTTCCTATCCCGCCTGGAAGCAAGTCTCTCTGAAACCTGTTGCGAATCGCCCCATCTTCGCGATCCACCCGCCCGACTATGTCACGCCTGAATTCGTCGCCTTCATCCGCACGCGCCTCGCGGCACGCGACACTGCCCCGCTTCCTTAAAGCCGTCCTGAGCTAAGCCGAAGGGGGATTTTGACCAAAAACCGAGCCATACTTCATTCGCAACCCTTATCACAACTTGTCAACCCCCTTTTTCCCCCTCAAAAATTCCCGAACCGCTTTCCTTTCTTATCCCTGCGCGCTTTGTATGTACAAATGCGTATTTAAACTTTATTTTGTTCGCCTATCATTCGCCTCGGGCAGTTCCTCCCTGCCTCCTCGCGCCTTCAATTTTGCCTACGTGTACATCGCGATGATCCGCTCGATCGCCCGCCGGCATACCGCGCAGAACTTGTTGTAACGAGTGAACATAATGCAATTTATCTCCGGACGGTAATAACCTTTGGCCTCGTAATCCGCGCCCTCAAACGCACCCACTTTCCCGGCATATTGATCCGCCCGGAACAACTCCTCCTCTTGCGCCCGCTCGCGCCGGAACAACTCTTCCATTTCCCCCTCCGGCTTCCCCCCCGCCCTGAGGTCGTGACGCTGCTTCTGGATCTCGGCCTCCATGCGCTCGAATTCTTCTTTGTGCCACGGCGTCGGCAAAGGCGTTCCCGGTTCAACCAGGTCCTTCCACTTCAGATTCGCGGGGTCGAGGAGCGCGGTTGCGTTCGGCTCCCAGGGCTCCGGACGCTTGTCCTGAGGAAGGTAAGAAACGTCCGAGGTGTAATACTCATCGGCCAATCCTGCGAAGTGGTGGCCGAATTCGTGCACGCCCACGTAAGCCGAAAACGCGTTATCGATGGCCACGGTCGCATACTGATTGAAAATTCCCCCGCCGCCGTAGGTTTTGGCATTGACGAGAATCTCGATGAACTCATAGGGCGCGAACGATGCGACATCGCGCAGGGTGCGGTTGTCCATGGTCAAAACGTAGCGCTCGCTGTCAAAAGTGTCATAGCTGGCGCCGAGCGGCGAACGACGATAAATGCCGCTGGAAGGGCGCGACACGCCCGATTCCTCCGCCGCCGGACAAAGTCCCCACACATTGAAATCGCTTCGATGCTCCTTGAACGGCGATGCGGCAAAAAGGTTTTCCATAAAGCGGCGGGCATCGGCCTCGAACTTGGCGCGCTCTTTGGCGGTGTAACCATCGCCGAGAACCAGCAGATCGACCTTCGTGGCCGAATCGCCCATCTTCTGTAGGGGAAGCACGTGACCCGGCGAGGGAAGCTTGGAACGGTCGACAAATTTGTCCTTCGGGTCGACGGCGGTTTTCCAGATCTCGTGAAAGCCTTTGCTGGGGTCATTCTCATCGCGCTTCTTCAACACAACTTCAACCGGTACTGCTGGGGTTGGGAAGCGCAGCGACTCGGAAAATGTGCGGTTGGCGCGCTGGGCTTCATCGGTGGTTTTCCATTCGGCAAATACCGAACTGAAGCCGCGCGAGTAGAGAAGCGTGCCGCTGGCCTTATCACGAACTTCAAACAGGTAATTGCCCAGTCCGCTTTGGTCAATTGATTTGGCGGGATTGCCCGGCCATTCGAGCGGCTCGAGAACGGTGCGATCGAGGGTGAACCACTCATCTTTGGAATTGCCACCATGGTAGTAATCGACCCGCATGGTGCGGGGCGCAGCAAAGGTGAAAGATGACAACAGCAGGAGGAAGGATAAGAGGCGCATGATTCGTTTCATGCGGGAATTGTAATTCACCGGCGAGTGGGGCGAAGTGAGGCTCTGCGGCGGATGTGCAGTCGAACCTGGTTTCCAGCAAATGGAAAGGCTCGGGTTACGAACTCGGATTAATCGCGACCGCTTTATCGTTCTCGAACTTGATCGTCACGGGCTTGCCGACATTCGCGTAGCGCGAGGTGCGCCAACCGTAGTCGCCCGAACCGATCGGGATGCCCAATCCAATGGCGAAACTGACCTGCAATTCGCTCATGCCGAGTTGCGCCTGATGAGCGTCGATGGCTTTCCATATGTCAGGTGGCCAGTGCTTATAAAGCTCGCGCGGATCCTGGATAAAGAAGATATTGTCGGAATAGATTTTAAAGTCGCCACTCTTCTCGACACCGATGGGGGAGGCGTATTGTTTTCCATTCTCCGAGAACAGGGCCATCACCTGCTTTGTTCCGGGCGCGAGGGGAGCGACGTCGGTCACGACGTCTTGGATCTCAAGTTTCTGGAGCGGGCCAAGAGTGCCGATTGGGTGTGCCCACTGTGTTTTGTGCTCAGCGCGATTGTATGGGTAGTAAGTGATCTGACCACCGAGCCGAACCCACACCGGCTGCTTAGTCAGGTCGCGGGCAGATTTCAGATCATAGGGATGGAGTTTCTTGGGCGTGACGTAGTAGTCCGCCTTCAACGGCACCACCTGCTTCGGCGCGGCAACTTCTTTCCGCGCCTCGTAGCGGTCATAAACGATATAAGCAGCGCGCGCTCCGGCGATGATGAATGCAAGCAGGAGAACGATCTGTACCTTTTGTCGAGCCTCAGCATCGAATGCCATAGTGAAATTGTACTTTTTATTTAGCGAAAGCAGCTTTAGTTAGGTCAGACTCTTAGCTGCTTCTGCGCAGAGTCATTCAGCGATAGACTGGAAGCCAACATGCCGACCCCGAATGTTCTGCTGACCCAAGATGAAGTTATGAGCGCTCTGAAGCAGTGCTACGATCCGGAAATCCCGGTCAACATTGTTGACCTCGGGCTGATCTACGGTATACGCATTGAGGCCGCGCCCGATAGCCAGCAAGACGTGACCGTTGATATGACGCTGACGGCGCAAGGCTGCCCCGAGCACGTCAACATCAGCGCGCAGGTTAAATCGCGCGTTGAGCAACTTCCGGGCGTGCGCAATGCGACGGTGAATGTGGTGTGGGAACCGCCGTGGACACCCGAACGGCTGAGCGCGGATGCGAAAAAACAACTGGGCATTGAATAAAACTCGCATTGCGTAAAACCCGTTTCGCCCTCGGCTGGATTTCGGTGGAAACCGCGCGGCGGGTAGTCTTCAAACGCAAATCGCCGAACACAAATCGGCGAAGTCGGATCTCCGAACTCGGGCCCGTCTTAGTATTCGCCCAACTCTTCGAGCGTGGCCATAGACCCGCCGTTGCTCAGGCTGCCGATCTTGCTGCCGATTTTCATGGCCAGATCCATGAAGCGCGTTCCCTGCCGGACGTAGGAGGGGAGCTCTTCGCGAATCCTTTCAAAAGTCTCGGGATATTCCGATGCGAGTAGGGCGAGCCCTACGCCGCCGACCAGCACAGCAGCGGGGCGTCTGTGCTTGGCGAATAAGATCAGAGCCCCACAAGCCGATCCCGCTACCGCCGCCCTTTTCCAATTTTCCATGATGCCTCCTATATCGAATGCTAATGCTTGCACGGGATTGTAAATCACGCGCGCCGCGATGGTTTGTTCGCGCTTCGAGCCGGATGCGAACCAGCGATGCGGGCATAGCTTATGATGCGCGCGGCCGACGCTACGTTTCGCGAGTCAGTTCAGAACGGCAGGTTGCAACCCATTCGTAATCAAATCGAATGTAATCAAATCGAACTCGGTGAATTCCTTTAGATGAGCGCCCCTAATCCTTGACGGCGGCGTCAGTAATGGCGAGCCCGCGGTCGATGATGGCGAAAGCCTCCCGCAATTGTTCCTCGGTGATGCAGAGAGGAGGATTGGTAAAAAAAGTGTTCCAGCGTACGAGAGTGTAAAGGCCGTTCTCGCGGAAGAACCTGCCGAGCGCGGTCATTTCTTCTGACGTGCCGTTAAAGGGAGCGAGCGGCTGGCGCGTCTTGCGGCTTTGAACCAGTTCGACGATTCCGAATAGCCCGATGGAGCGAACGGCGCCTACAGAGGGATGTTTCTTCTGGAGGTCGGCGCCGAGATCTTTCATGAGCGCGCCCATCTTGCGGGCGTTCGCGATCAGATCGTCTTCCTCGTAGACGCGAATAGTCGCTAGCGCGGCGGCGCATCCCATGGGATGGGAGTTGTAGGTCAATCCGCCGTAGAAGACCTTGTCGTCGAAGTAGTGGGCGATGTGAGGGCGCATTCCGACCGCGCCGAGCGCGATGTAGCTGGAGGTGAGGCCCTTGGCCATGGTGATGAGATCGGGAACGACCTTCCAGTGATCGACGGCAAACCATTCGCCGGTGCGGCCGAATCCCGACATCACTTCGTCGGCGATCATGAGGATTCCGTACTTGTCGCAGAGTTTGCGGATGCCGGCGATGTATCCGTCGGGAGGAACAAGAATGCCGTTTGTTCCGGTGACGATTTCCAGGATGAAGGCGGCGATGGTCTGAGGGCCTTCGAGTTGGATGGTTTCCTCAATCATGGCGAGCGAAGATTCGGTAGTCTCCCATCCGCGCTCGATGCCGTGATATGGATCGAGGACGCGGACGACGCCGGGGATGCCCGGCTCGGCAGCCCAGCGGCGAGGATCGCCGGTCAGGGAAATTGAGCCCGCGGTTGCGCCGTGGTAGGAGCGATAACGCGCGATGATTTTGTGGCGGCCGGTGAAGAAGCGCGCAATTTTGATTGCGTTCTCGTTGGCTTCGGACCCTCCGTTGGTGAAGAAAAAAGTGCTGATGTCGCCGGGCGTAATCTCGGCGAGCTTCTGGCCGAGGCGGGCGCGCACTTCCGTGGCCATGAAAGGATTTGCGTAGCAGAGAGTCGAAGCCTGATCGGTAATGGCTTGGATCACGCGCTCGTCGCCGTGTCCGATGTTGACCGACATCAACTGGCTGTTGAAATCGATGAAGCGTTTACCTTCCGGCGTCCAGAAGTAAATGCCTTTGGCGCGCGCTACGGGGATGGGATCGACTTTGGACTGCGCCGACCACTCATAGAGCGTGTACTTCTTGGCCAGATTGACGATTTCGTCGCCGGTCATGGGGCGGTTCGCGGTCGCGGTGGTCGTCGTCGTGGTGGTCATTGGTGCCTCTCTTTCATGACTCTCTCATAGCTTTCATTACTGAGTCGCTCGACGCAGGTTCGAGGGCGTGGTTGAGAAGACTCAACAAAACTAGAAGAACAATTTCAATGCAAACTGCACCAGGCGAGGGTCGCCTGCTTGTGTGATTCTACCGAACTCGGTGGGGCCGTCAGAGTAATGGCCATCGGGATTCGAGAAATTCGTGTGGTTGAAAAGATTGAATATCTCGCCGCGGAATTGCATGTAGTAGCGTTGGGAGAGCGTGATCTTTCTATGGAGAGCGAAGTCCCAATCTTCGAGCCCTGGGCCGCAACACTGCGTACGCTGAGTACCGTTGTTGAAATGGCCGTAGGGTGGATCAGAGAATTGATTGTAATTAAGGTAGTAACCGCCGTTGGTCTTTGGATCGAGCTTTTGTAGCGGGCCGGTCAGACTGGGCGCCTCGGTCCCGAGAAAGAAAAGGCTGTCGATGAGTTCGGTATCGTCCTGGGTATCAAGACGAATAGGAAAGCCAGCCTGATACTGGATGATGCCGGAAGCTGCCCAATCATTCACCAGCCAGCCAATGACGCCCGCGCGTTTGGTGACCGGCAATTCCCAGTCATAGCTGAAGACGAATCGGTGTTTGGCATTGAAGAGCGAAAGAGCGCGGCTGGCACCGAAATTGTATGGATTCAGCGTTTCCTCGAAGGTGGAAGCATTGTCGAGCGATTTGCTGAATGTGTATGCGGCCTGGAACTGCAATCCGCGTGAGAAGCGTTTCTGTAACATCATCTCGAGCGCGTTGTAGGAAGAGTTGGCAACGGTATCTTCGCCAAAGATGTCAGTGAAAACGGGAATTCCGTCGAACGGGCAACCGTTGGCGGAGGTCGGATTGCAGTTGGATGCAGAGTAAGGACGCAGTCCCACGAGAGTGACTTGAGGGTTTCCCTGGCCGACTTGCGATACGGGGCCATAGGGTAAGTGCAAGGTATAACCGGCGGGAATGCTATTCGCGGGGAGAATCCACTGGCTATCTTCAACAGTAGGACCGCAAGCGTAGTCGGCGGCTAGAGTCGGATTACTGCTCGCGTAAAACTGGGATATGTTGTACATATCCAGACAGGTCTGCGGATTCGACGGATTAAGGTCGTGGCTCGCAAGTAAGCGGTGCCCTTGAGAGCCGACATAGCCAATCTGCATCATCAAACTCTGGGTGAGTTCGCGCTGAATGGTCAGGTTGTATTGAGCCGTGTATTGAGTGCGAAGATGAGGACCAAATTCTCCGTAAAGAAGAATGGGGCGATAAAAGGATAGGTCGGTCGGCTGGCCCTTTGTCGGAATGATAACACCATTAAAAGGATTCGGCGCCGGCGTGCCTCCAGCCTGATAGACAAACGGAGTATTGAAGAAGGTATCCGAAAGCGAGGAACTGCCACCGAAGGGCGGTTCGGCGCTGAATTGCGCCATGACTAACTCTTCAATCGGGTTGTAGAACAAACCCCAGCCCGCGCGGATGCTGGTCTTGCCCGGGCCGCCAAATAGCTTCGCCAAGGGACCGCTATCGAACCCCGGACTATAAGCAATACCGATGCGCGGTGCAAATGACTTGTAATAAGTGGAGGTCAAACCGGCCGGTACGCCAGCGTCGCCGGGCACGACAAGCCCCGTAGGCTCGGCGCCGGTGTTGGCGCAGTTCGGATTCACGACTCCCAAGTTCTGCCAATACGATGTACTGGTGGTGATGCCACAGGGGTAGACAGTCGAGTTCTGACCGGGGCGGAAAGTTTGGACGTGGCCGCTGATATCGGTAGGAGGGGTATTCAGTTCCCAGCGCAGGCCGTAATTCAGCGTTACATTAGGTTTGATCTTCCAGCTGTCCTGTACGAAGGGATACACGGAGGTGCCGCGAACATTTTCACTTTGACCAGACCCTTGCGTGTAGGCATCCACTAAGCCGAGAAGGAACTCGGCATATTGATCGCCATCGCCGGGAATGATGGCGTTGGGGCCACTATTGTCGAATGTGAAGTACCCATTGACATTGAAGTAGTAGAACTGATCGAAGCGGGCACGGCGGACATCGGCTCCGAACTTAATTGTGTGGTTGCCCTTGACCCAAGTCATACTGTCGGACCATTGAAAGCTGTTGCCGACCTGCGGAAGGAAGCCGTTGTAGTTGTTGCCAAACTCGGCGCCGCCGGAGATATTGATATAAGGTACGCCGGTGAGGTTGGCAGGCAGACCGGGTGTGATTCCGCCTTTGCCAGCCGGAATGTCGTAGCTAGCTAGAAGGTTGTTTATAGGCTGGGAGTCTGAAGTACCTGTGAAGCAGTACGGCGTAGCGGCCCCTGTACACGAGGAGGTCACGGTGTTTGTAGTCTGAGGCTTCAGGAAGCCTAACTCACCTTCGCGCATGTAAGTGAAGTGAGCTTCGTTGACTACAGCGCTGCTGAGGGTCCAAGTGTGAGTCACATTCCATTGCTGGAAGCGAATATCGTTGTAGTTGCCAAATCCAGGGACGTTAGCTCCGGCTTGCTCAAACGTGTCATAAGGAGATAATGCCCGTCCATCGTTGAGGTAATAGTAGACAGTAAGATTCTGGCGGTCGCTGATCCGGTGGTCAAAACGCGCGGTGAATTGATCGGCATTGTTGGTACCGACAGGGACGAGTTGGCTGGCGGCCCCGAACTGATTGATCGTGTTCGCGGTGGGAACAAATCTTTGGTACAAGTTCGTAGCGACCGGGTCCATGCAGGGAGTGGGAATCACGCCAGTCGGGAAAACCGACGCCCATGGAATGTAGGCAGTGTTTGTCACTGGATTGTTTTGTGTCGGAATGCTCGCGATGGGCGTTTGGACCCCCAAGTTGCTTAACGCCTGGTCGCAACCGCTCCTACTGTCTAGAACCTGGGCCACAAGAGCATTGCCGGAAGGATCAAAGATGCCGCCCGCCCCGGCACTGGCGGCCGTTGTAGACGTCGCAGCCATAAAAGGCGCAAAGCCGCCCTCGCTGTTGAAGTTCCCCAGGTTCGTTCCCGATTGCGCTGAAGGAAGCACGTTCACGACCTGGCCGGGTTGTCCCGCGCGAATGCGGCGGCCCTCATACGACAGAAAGAAGAAGCTGCGGTCTTTCTTGATTGGTCCACCGAAGGTGCCGCCATACTGGTTCTGATTGAGCTGGGGCCTGGTGGTATTGAAATAGCCTTGTGCGTTCAGAACGGTGTTGCGGAAGTATTCGTAAACGTCGCCGTGATAACCATTGGTGCCTGACTTTGTAATCACGTTGACGACTGAGCCGGAGTTGCGGCCATATTCGGCGTCGAACGAATTGGTGATAACTCGGAACTCGTCGATGGCATCAGGCGTAGGCTGGACGGTGGGGAGGTTGACGAACTGATCGTTGGCATCGCCGCCGTTTACGCTGAAGTTGTTGGCGCGGGTGCGGCCTCCATTGACAGATACGGAGCCGGCATCATCGGTGCCGAAGAAAAGGCTCCCGCTCGAACCTAACTGCGACTGCACGCCGGGCTGGAGCTGCAGGAATTGATAAGTATCGCGGGTGTTGAGAGGTAACTCATTCACCGAGCGGTCATTGACGACCGCGCCGAGTTGCGTGCTGGTGGTATCGACCTGAGGAGCCTCAGAAGTGACTTGAACCAGTTCATGGGTCTCGCCGACGTTGAGGGTCCCATTCAACGTCACAACCTGAGTCACATCGACGTGGACGCCCTTCTGGACGTTGGTCTTGAATCCCACCAGCTCGAAGCGAACTGTGTAGATGGCTGGAACGACTTGAATGAAGGTGTAGTCGCCGTTGGCGTTGGTCAGCGTGTCACGAGTGAGGCCGGTGGCTTCGTTCAAGAGTGTGACCTTGACATTCTCCAAGACTGCGCCGCTGGGATCAGTGACGCGACCTAGAATACGGCCAGCGGTGGTTTGCGGCATGCATGGCAGTGAAGCTATCAGGCAAAGGCAGACGACGGCGATACAGCTAGCCAACCGGCACGGCGGCAGCAGCATGAAAGTCCTCCATGTCCTGTCAATGGCACAGCAGCCGCGACTGCAAAGCCGGCGCGATCACCCCTATTTGGGATCTCCCTCCGGCAGCAGGCCGCGATACTTGAGCATGGGCTGGATGCTCGGCTCCCCCCCGAGCCACGCTGAATACATCTTTCCGAGATCCTCGGTGTTACCACGTGAAAGCACCATCTGGCGGAAACGATCGCCGTTGGCGCGGGTCATGCCGCCATGGTCTTCAAACCATTGGTAGGCGGCGTGGTCGAGCATCTCGCTCCAAAGGTAGGCATAGTAGCCGGCGGAATAGCCGCTGGCATTGCCCCAGATGTGAGCAAAGTAGCTGGAGCGGTAGCGAGGCGGAACAGCACTCAACGCCAGGTGCTTGTCTTTCAGAGCCTGGGTTTCGAAGACGTCGGGATTCTGAAGCGGCGCGGTACCGGGCAGCATGTGCCACTGCATATCGAGTTCGGCGGCCGCGACGACCTCGGTCATGTCATAGCCGACATTGAATTTTTCCGCCTTCTTGATTTTCGCGGCTAAGTCCGCCGGCATAGGGGCACCGGTCTGATAATGCCTGGCATAGTGGTCGAAAACAGCGGGGTAGGAAGCCCAGTGTTCATTGAATTGAGAAGGAAATTCGACGTAATCACGCGCCACCGAAGTACCGGAGAGACTTGGGTACATGGTGTTGGCGAACATGCCGTGCAGGGCATGACCGAATTCATGGAACATGGTGGTGACGTCGGTGAAGCTGATGAGCGCGGGCTGGCCGGGCGCGGGCTTGGTGAAATTGGCCACATTGAAGACCACAGGGCGCAGGCCGAGCAGATTTGATTGCGATACAAAAACATCCATCCACGCCCCGCCATTTTTGCTGTCGCGTTTGAAGTAATCGCAATACCACAAGGCGAGCGGCTTGCCGTCAACGTCGAAAACCTCAAAGACACGAACATCGGGCTGGTAGACCGGGATGTCGGTGCGCTCTTTGAAGGTGATACCGTAAAGCTGATTGGCCGCGTAAAAGACGCCATTCTGCAGCACATTGTTCAACTCAAAATAAGGCTTGACGGCGTCCTCATCGAGATCGAACCTGGCTTTCCGTACCTGATCGGCGTAGAAATCCCAATCCCACGGCTGGAGCTGAAAGCCACCTTTTTGCGCGTCGATCACAGACTGAATGTCACGGGCTTCGGCCTCGGCTTTGGCTGTGGTGCCGGGGACGAGGGCATCCATGAACTTCAGCGCAGCTTCGGGCGTTTTCGCCATCTGGTCTTCGAGTCTCCAGGCGGCATAGGTGGAATAGCCGAGAAGCTTGGCTTTTTGGGCGCGTAACTGGGCCAGACGCGCAATCGTATCGCGTGTGTCGTTCGGGCCGCCGCGCTCAGCTCGATTCCAGGAATTCTCAAAAATTGTCTGCCGCGTCGAGCGCTGGCTGAGCGAAGCCAAGTCGGGTTGCTGCGTCGTATTCTGCAAAGGAACTACGTACCCCGTCACGCTGCGATCTTTCGCATCCTGCATGGCGGCTGCGAACTGCGCCTCGCTGAAGCCGGCCAGGACATTCTTGTCAGACGTGACCAAAGCGGCATCTTTGGTCGCGGCCAAAAGCCTGGTGGTAAAGGCCGTGGAAAGCGTGGACTCTTCTTCGTTCAGCTTCTTAAGCAGGTTCTTGTCGGCATCGGAAAGCCTGGCGCCGGAGTGCACGAACTGTTCGTGGTACCACTCGGTAAGGCGCAGCGATTCCGGATCAAGGTGCAAGGATTCACGCTGCTGGTAGACCGCATCGACGCGGTGAAATAGCTTGGAGTCAAGGAAGATCGCATCCGAGTGAGCAGCGAGCCTGGGCGCCTCTAACTCCTGGACCTTTGCGAGTTCAGGGTTGAGGTTGGCGCCACAAATGGCGCCAAATACCTGCATAACGCGGTTGAATAATTGACCGGATTTTTCGAGCGCCTCAACCGTGTTCTCGAATGTAGGCGAGGCTGGGTTGTCGGCGATGGCGCGGACCTCCTCACGCTGCTGCGCCATACCCGCTTCGATCGCGGGCTGATAATCGCTATCTTTAATCTTGTCGAAGGGAGGCGCATGGAAGGGCAGCGAACTCGCGGCATAAAAAGGATTGCTCGGGCCAAATTCACCGTTAGCAGCCAAGGCAGGCATAGTTGTCGAAATCATGGTCAAAATGCCGATGGTGACGGAGAGTCCCCATTGCAAAAATATCATCTTTTCCCGCGCGTACATCTTGTTCCGCGCACACATTGTAAACCTGCACATATCTTCCTCATTTCTGGAGCCATTGTTATGAAGGTAAAATTGCCAATGAAACGGCGATTTTCTCATCGAAGCAGGCGAAACGCCTGAACGGGCGCTCACAGTGGCTTCTTCTTGCGACCCTCGATTGTAATGGACGCGCCAGGTAAGAGGAAGCGAGCCAACCGCTCGATTTCTGCGTCACAAAATAGCTGAAAACCGGGTGGGCGGGGTTCTCGGGAGTCGCAGGGCCCTGTTTTTGCATGTAAAGTAAAGAGAGTCCACCTCGAAGGGAATTACTCATTGAGTTCCAGCATTCGTAATATTGCCATCATTGCCCACGTCGACCACGGAAAAACAACGCTGGTCGACGCCATGTTGCAGCAGAGCGGTACGTTTCGCTCCAACGAGCACCACGTCGACCGCGTCATGGACTCGAATGAACTGGAGCGCGAGCGCGGCATCACAATCCTGGCCAAGAATACGGCGATTTCGTATCACGACGTCAAGATCAACATTGTGGATACGCCGGGGCACTCCGACTTTGGCGGCGAAGTGGAGCGCGCGCTCAAAATGGTGGATGGAGTGATGCTGCTGGTGGATGCCAGCGAGGGTCCGCTGCCGCAGACGCGATACGTGCTGGGAAAAGCGCTGGAAGCCAAACTCCCGCCGATTGTCGTCATCAACAAGATCGATCGCGCGGATGCCCGGCCGCAGGAAGTATTGAACGAAATCTACGATTTGTTCATCGACCTGGATGCAAAGGAAGACCAACTCGATTTTCCGGTGCTGTACACGAACGCAAAGACGGGAACAGCAACGGTCGACGTACAAAGCGCGGGACGAGACCTGCGTCCGCTGTTCGAAGCCATTCTGAAGACGATTCCGCCGCCGACGGGCAGTGCGACGGGGCCGCTGCAAATTCTGGTGGCCAACCTCGACTACAGCGATTACTTGGGACGGCTCGCGATTGCGCGCGTGTTCAACGGCACGATGCGTACGGGCGAAGACGTCGTCATCGCTAAACTTGATGGCACATATCACAAAACCAGGATCACCAAGCTCTTCTCATTTTCCGGGCTCAAGCGCACTGACATTACCGAAACCGTGCTGGGCGATATTGTGGCCGTGGCCGGGGTTGAGGGAATCACGATTGGAGAGACGGTAACCGACGTCGAGAACCCTGCGCCGTTGCCACACATCGCCATCGATGAACCAACGATTGCAATGTTGTTCACCATTAATACGTCGCCATTTGCCGGCAAGGACGGCGCCTACGTCACGTCACGCAACCTGCGAGAGCGGCTGGAGAAGGAGCTGCTGACCAACGTTTCACTGCGCGTGGAGAGCACGGGCTCGACCGATTCATTCAAAGTTCTGGGGCGCGGCGAACTTCAGCTCTCGATCCTGATTGAGATGATGCGCCGCGAAGGATACGAACTGATGGTGGGCAAGCCTGAAATCGTCACCAAACGAATTGACGGCAAGCTGATGGAGCCAGTCGAATACCTCACGATCGACGTACCGGACGAGTTCGTTGGGGTAGTGATGGAGCAGCTTGGTTCGCGCAAGGGCGAAGTGGCCAACATGCACAATCATGGCTACGGACGCGTGCGAATCGAGTTCCGCGTGCCGAGCCGCGGCCTGATCGGACTGCGCAGCCAGCTACTCACCGATACGCGGGGCACCATCGTCATGAATTCCCTGTTCGACGGGTATACGGAGTGGCAGGGCGAAATTCCGCACCGCCTGACGGGAGCCCTGGTTGCTGACCGATCAGGAACTTCGACTGCCTATGCGCTTTGGGGACTTCAGGAGCGCGGCATACTGTTTGTGGGGCCCGGTGTGGAACTCTACGAAGGCATGATCATTGGAGAGAACGCAAAGGATACGGACCTGGACGTAAATGCCGTTCGCGAAAAGAAATTGACGAACATGCGCGCTTCGACCGCCGACGAAGCCATCCGCCTTGTGCCCTATCGGCAGGTCAGTCTGGAACAGGCGATCGAGTTTATCGCCGATGACGAGTTTGTCGAGGTTACGCCGAAGTCGCTGCGTCTGCGCAAGAAATTTCTACAGGCAAACACGCGCAAGAAGAACACGTGGGCAGCGGTGGAGGAAACGACGTAGGCGGTAGTGCGGTTGACCCAGACATCTCGCTTCGGGCCCGATAACCATTTCGGACAATAACCAGAGTTGACTATGGCTGACGGACGTCCTGATGCAAATCTCCGGCACGCGTTGCCAGCTACATTGCGCCAGCTAAATCTCCAGTAGAAATCCCCGTCAGCAAGGAGCATCCGATGACAGCACACTCACGCCTGGGCGGGCCGGCATTGATCAGTTCGGCGCGAACGGCAATTGCCGCGACGGTATCATTTATGGCCGCGCGCCAGTTCGGCATGCCGGAGGCATACTGGGCGCCGATCGTCACGCTGGTGATCATGCAGTCGACGCTCGGAGCGACGGTGAAGATTTCGGGCCAACGCTTTGTGGGCACGGTGCTGGGCGCGGCGGCGGGCGGCATACTGGCGGAATGGTTCTCGCAGAACTGGTGGGTGTTTGCCGGCGGAGTCTTTGTGCTGGGAATCGTTTGCGCGCTGCTGCGATTGGAAAATTCCTACCGGTTTGCGGGCATCACGCTGGCGATTGTGCTGTTGATCCCGCACGTGGCACGGCCGTGGGTGGTAGCACTGCACCGGTCGATTGAGGTAACGATTGGAATTGTCGTGGGGCTGGCGATGACAGTGATCTGGCCGGAGCCGCAGGGGAGCAAACTGTAGAAGTGGGGTGAATATGGCGCGCCCGGAGAGATTCGAACTCCCGACCTACAGCTCCGGAGGCTGCCGCTCTATCCAGCTGAGCTACGGGCGCGCACCGAACCTCTTGAGTTTACAACCTCAGCGCACGGTCGTACAAATTCAGCCGGCACGTTAGAGATTCTTCGCCCACTCGCATCACCCGCTCGCTCTTTGCCAAGGGCGCGCGCGACTTTAGTAATCGCCGCGATCTCAAGTAAGGCCAGGGTGGGCCGATGATGGATTGTGTCCGCGGATGTGGTCCTATAGCCAACCTGAAACGAATCGAGGTAAATCCATGTCGACACAGGCCGTTTCCAGCGCATCCATTTACAAGGAGCTTCAAAGCTTCTATCAAAACCGGCAGTCCGACTTGCAGACGCTCGGCAATGCGCTCCAGTCAGGCAATCTGAATGCGGCGCAACAGTCCTACCAGCAGCTTGCCGCGCTTGGAAAAAGTGGCCCGTTCAGTAGCTCTGAGCCGTTTAGTCAGAGCAATCGCGCCAGCGACTTCGAAGCGATTGGGCAGGCATTGTCCTCGGGAGATTTGGCGGGCGCACAAAACGCGTTCGCAAAATTACAGCAGACCTTTGGCCAGGCGAACGGCTCAAGCGCAACCAGCTCCAGCGCAAGTGGCTCCAGCGCAACCAGCTCTCCGGCATACGCAGTCAGCCTGAGCAACCAGAGCAATGTGGCCGTGGCTTCCTCTGGCTCATCCTCGCCCCAGTCGATTTACGAACAGCTCCAGGATTTTCGCTCCGAACGTAAGTCCGATCTGCAACAGCTGGGAACGGCATTATCCTCGGGCGACGTGAAGACCGCAGAGCAGGATTATCAGAATCTGGTGCAGCTTGGAGAGCAAGGGCCTTCTGCGAGTGGACAAGCTTTTGAGCGGTCTGACCGCAGTGGGGATTTTCAAGCCATCGGCCAGGCTCTGCAATCGGGCAACCTGGCGAGCGCGCAACAGGCATTCACGACGTTGGAAAACACGTTCAGCAGCAACGGTAGTTCGAACAGCGGAAGCGCGGGAATTCTGAGCGTACCCCTGACGAAAAGCGGACCAGCTCCCGCTATTCAGTTACAGAATGCTATTCAGCCACAGAACCGAAGAGTTTCCCTGAACGTTCTAGGGTAGGACGTGAGTCGCCTCCTTGTCACGCCACGCTGCCCCGGTGCGGCGTGGCTTTTTTCTTTAGCTTTTTTTCTTCAGCTTTTTTTCTGAAACAAGGGCGAGCTCTTGTTGTTTTCGGGTGTCGAGTTCGGGAACAATCAGAGTCGAACGTCGCGTCGGACGAGAGAACCTAGAAACGAGAATCTGGAAATTAGAACCTAGAAACTGAGACGGACTCCGAATTCCAGTTGCCGTGGCGCGCCGTTTGCATACGTACCAGAGCCGGGCAGGACGCGATCGAGGCGGGACGTGCAGTAACTGGTGGAACTGCCGCAGACGCCGGCCGAACTGGAGTTATTCAGCGACGTACCGGGCGCCCCATCGAGCACACCATTCAGTTGAGTTGTCGGGCCGCCGTAGTTGGCGAGGTTGAAAACGTTGAAGACGGCGAAGGTGGGCTCGATCTTCGCGTGCTCACCGAGGGCGAATGGCCAACTCAGGCGAAGATCGACCGTCTTGAACCAGCTTGCATTTGCCCACTGACCGGCCAATCCGCACGCGGGATTAGCCGGAGTACACGAGGAAATCAGCGGCGCATAGGCGCCCAACGACTTCAGTTGCGCGGAACTGAACAATCCGGCGCCGGCCAACGCATTGCCCGCAGGCGTCAACTGCAAGGCCTGATTTTGGTTGTAGTACGCGACAGCCTTGTTCAGTTTGCTGCTCGAATACTTACCCGCGCTTCCGATGTAAGTGCCGTTGACGAGGTCGCCCACAGTACCGTCTCCGCTGATGTCACTGCGGAAGATTTCTCCCGGGACACCGCCGCCATCCATTTGCGGAACCGAAGCGCTGAGCGGTAAAGGCGAACCGAACAGGGTAATCATCGTGAGGCGTGGCCCGTGCGGCATCTCGACGGTAGGGGCGATGACGAGTTGATGGGTGCGATCCAGCCCTGACACACCGAGGTGCCCGAAGTGCGGGCGCAGGTAATCCTCGGCGATGTTAAGAGTCGAGTAATCTCCGCCACTGCCGTTAGGTTCCGCGATGTTGCTGCGATATCTCTGAAGGGTGTAGGAGACGGCCAGATCAATTTTCTGCACGCGCCGCATCGGGTTGCTGGCGCTTGCCGTGTGATAGGTGAAGTGAACGGCCTCAAACTTCGAGCGGCCAGCCGGAAAATACATGATGTTCGATCCGACTGCAGGATTTGCGCCGCCGAAGGCTGCCAATGACGTTAGCTTTCCCGTGTTCGGATCAACTTTGGCCTTGCCTAAAACCGAGCATGGAAAAGGGCCGCAGAAGGCGTTTGAGGAATCGAGGCCGTTGCGGGCGAACGCCACAATGCTGGGATTGGCCACCGTGCTGAGATAGCACTGCACCGCCGCTTGGGAGCTACCGGGCCCCTGTCCGGCAAAGGTCGCTGCCGGACAACCGACCGCGCTTACGGTCGAGGTTATCGCCGCCAGTTCGGGAAAGTAGTCATTTTGAGTGGTATCGAGATTGTCTCCATTATTCAGGAGGGTGGCGTCGCCCACGTGATTGGTGTCAATGCCGAGCGGGAACTGGGTGCCGATCTCGCGGATGTAGTCAACTGAAAACGTGCTGCGTTCGCCGATTTGCCGTTCGATGCCGCCGCTCATGTGAACCACGCGGGGAGTCTTGAATCCGGGGGCGAGCATGCCGCCAAAATCTGCCAGGCTATTGGCCAGCGAATAAACATTCGGCGCGTTCGAAGGAATACCGGCCTGCGTGGCCATGAACTGGGACTGAAGGTCCTGGATCGCTTTCGAAACTTCGACGGCACCCTGGTTTCCAGTCAATGTTGCGCCGATTGCCTGGCCGCAGATTTGCGAGGCAATGTCCAGTCCGTCGGCGGAACTTACGGTCGACCCGTCCGGGAACAGCACCGAACCGGTGGGGCAAAGGGTGAGGCTGCGATTGTATTGGCCGTTCGCCAACCGGTTGATGCGATCCTGGTAGAGGTTCTGCAGCAGGAAGTTGTCATAGAACATTCCGCCGCTGGCGCGCACGACCGTGCGCCCGTTATGTCCGGGGTCCCACGCAATACCAGCTTGCGGCGCGAAATTCTCGAGAGGGCGCGCGATGCTGCCACTGACTGACGGCGAAACGTAGGCCCCGGTTGGCGGGGCGAGAGCAAATTGATTGAGTTGCGGAATCGCGGGCAGATCGCTATCGGTCCTTGCCGAATCAAACACATAGTTGACGCCAACCGTCACGTTGACGTTCGGGATGACGTTATAGGTATCGGCGACGTAGCCCTCAAGCCGATAATCCGAGTGGCCGCCGGTCGGCCGGTTGAAGGCTGAGTACTCGCTGAAATTTCCCAGGCCGTTATAAATGGTGAAAGTGCCGACCGGATAGTTCAGAGGATCATCCGCCGCACCCCGCAGATCGCCAGGATACAACGGCATAAGATTCGTATTCCCGTTGATTGCCGCAATCGTGGCCAGTCCATTCGAGCTTGTCACCGATGGCGCACCCGAGCCGGGCACAAAATAATCGCCCTGCGAGATGTGATGGAAGGCGCCGCCGAAGTGAAGTATGTGCTTCGTCCGGTAGATCGTCGTGCTGTCCCAACGGCCAAAAAGATCCTGCTGAATCGTTTGTCGCGGACCCGCTATGGTTGGCCCCAAAGAGACCGAACCAAGCTGCATGTGGAAAGGCGCGCCGGCCAGAATTGTCGAGTCGGAAAAATCGGGATCGACCGAGTTTACGAATTTCTGGTAGCCAAACCGCGCGCTGTGAATGTACTTTCCGCGATTCCAATCGAGTCCCAGGACCGCCGAGGGGACATTCACATGGTTGTGAAAAAACGAATAACTATCGCCAGCAATGGGATTGGAGACATAGCCAAGCTGGTCGCGGGAGACTGAGACGCCGTTGTCGGGGCCGATCAGACTGTCGTTGTAGTAGCCAAAACGCGCAAAGAGCTTTTGATTAGGGTTGAGGTTGTAGTCGAGGCGAGCCGTCAGCAAGTTGTCGCGCAGATAGGCGCTTTGGCGGCCCACGGTGTTGAAAGTTGGAGACCCGTTGCCCGAAGGCAGGATCAAGTCCTGCGTCATCATGGGCAGGGAGCCGTCCTGCTTTGTGCGCTCGCCGGAAACAAACAGAAACGCCTTGTCCTTGATCACGGAACCTCCGGCAGCGAAGCCGTATTGCTGCCGGCTGTAGTCGGCAGGCCCGGCGGGAAAAGCCGCCAGCCCGAGGAACTGATCGCGCAGATTGCCGAACAAGTCGCCGTGCCAAATGTCGCCGCCGGAACGCGTCGACACCATCACCGCTCCGTTACCGTTCAGCGATTGAAACACTTCCGGCGTGACGCGAGAGACGATCACCTCGCGAACCGCCTCCGCGGACAGGTTGAAGGTGGCACCACCGTTTGTTTCATCCATGGATTCGACTTGATCCACGTCGAAATGAGTAGTGCGTCCCGTCCAACTATTGATCGACAAGGATTGAAGACCTGATTTCTCGGGGCCGTATAGCGCTCCATCCACGACCTGCACGCCGGGATCGAGTTCGCCTGCGCCAAGGTAATTGCGACCATTGATTGGCAACTGATCAGCGGCTTCACCGCTGAAGCGGCTTTCAATCCGAGCGGGACCAGGGTTGATCCAATCCAACCTGAAATTGAGCGTGGCGGCCGCGGTTGCGGTCACGCTGATCGTGGCCTCGGCGGGCAGGAAATCACGGCCGTCGACCTGAACCTGGTAGCTGCCCGGCGGCAGCGCCTCCGTGATATAGGCGCCATCTTTGCCGGAGCGCACCAACCCGCGGATGTCAGTAGCTGGCGAGAAGTATGTGATTCGGGCCGACTCCACCGGAGCGCCATCCTCGCTGCGCACAACACCCTGTATAGTGCCGGCATTCGGGTTCTCTGCGATTGCCTCCTGCGCGGCGGACAAATGGCTCAGCGATGGGACGGCAAAAAGGGCGATGAGAAACAGGCGGGACAAAGAAAGCCGAAAGCGCAATCCGGACCATGCGAACAAAACGACACTCTCCTGGGAGCAGGATTTTAACGGGAACAGGGCAATCCTGCCTCACGATCATGATTCCACTGAAACGGAATAGAACATCTTACTAGATGCACCGCGGGAAGCGGCGCGCTGTATAGGATTTTTCAGCGCGAATGTGAGGCACGGAAAATGACTGCCTTGCGGAGTTGCGGTGCGGCTACCACGAGCCCTTAACGGTGTAGTATCCGGCGCGGTGACGCACGTCGAACGGGCCGCCAGAAGGCACATTGAGCAAATTCACCTGAATGCGGCGGAAGTCAGAGTCGGCAAAACGCTGGGAAGGATAGTAGGCCAGCAGGTATTGGGTGCGGAGTTCATCGCTGATTTTGTGGAATGCCTCGTCCAGTTGCGCGGAAGAAGTGGCGTAATAGTGCCGGCCTCCCGTGTCTTCAGAGATCTGGATCAACGCATGTTCACCACCGGTATCGCGCCCGGCGCTGGCCTCGATGGGAACGATGATCACGCTATAGATAAGAGCTTCGGCTTCCTGGGCCGCGCGCAAAGCCTCCTTGTAATTGACCTGGCTGACGGTGTCTCCGCCGTCGGTGATGACCACCAGCACTTTTCTTCCCTGCCGGCGGTTGAGCGCTTGTGACCCCAAATAGATCGCGTCATAGAGTGCTGTGGCAGCGCCATTGCGGATGCGGTCCAGGCCCGCGTCTATCTTTTTGAGGTCCGAGGTAAAGGGCACAACCTCGTTTACTTCCTCGCTGAACTTGTACAAGGACAGGCCGTCCTGGGGACGCAGAATGGCATGGGCGAACTTGCGCGCCGACGTTATTTCCAGCGGCAAGTCCTTCCGGGTGCTCAGACTGGTATCCACCGCAAGGACAATTGACAGCGGCAGTTCAGACTCGCGGTCGAAAACGGCAATCTTTTGTTCCTTGCCGTCCTCCTTGAGGAGAAAGTTATCTTTGCCCAGCGAGCCCACGGGAGCGCCGTGTGAATCCGTGACCGTCACGAACACGTTGACCAGTTTTACATCGACGTTGAAGGTGGTGGACGGGGCTTGCGCCGCCATCTGTGGAATAGGCACACCAGCCAGGAAAATTCCTAAGGCCAGGAAAAACCTTCCTGAGGCTTGCGAAATGGCTTTCTTATCCGGGATATTCATTTGGATGCAGGCTTTTTGGTCACGGTGTCTTGTGCGGCGTTAAGTTCTTCTGGAAAAGGCTCGCCGTCGGCCCATACTGCGCCGTCCTCGAAGTATTCTTTTTTCCAGATCGGCACGGTCTTCTTTAAGGTGTCGATGATCCAGCGGGAAGCGTCAAACGCGGCGGCGCGATGGGCGGAAGAGACAACTATTAAAACACTGGTTTCTCCAATTTCAATCCTTCCGACGCGGTGGACAATCGAGACTCCATCTATGCTGAAATCGCGATGCGCCTGCTCGGCGAGTATTTGCATTTGGCGGAGCGCCATTGGTTCGTACGCCTCGTAATCGAGGTAGAGGGTGCGCCGGCCGCGCGAGTTGTCGCGCACAATGCCCTCAAAAACGACGGCCGCGCCATCCGCCGAACGCTTTAACGCGGCGAGAATTATGTGCATTTCGATGGGCTCCCGCACGATGCGAACTTCACTTGGCGCAGAGTTCGACTCCGGGGCGCCGCCGCTCACCGGTGGAAGCAATCCAACCTCATCCTTCGGCCCGAGCACGCAGTCGAGGCGGGCAAATTCCTGGTTCACAGAGACAGCCAGGGCGGCTTGAATCGCGGCGAATTGCGGGAATTGCTTGCCGTAACGATCCAGAAGCAAGTCGACACGCGCCCCCGCCGGCAGGTCGACGATTTCATCGGGCCGACCGACGATATCTCTTAGAACTCCGAACAGCAGGACGTGAATTTGCATGCAGATCGGTAGACTCGCGAAAAAGCCCCGGAAATGGCCAGAGGCCTAACCCGGATTAGTCTAGCGCGTGATCCTGCCGTACGTGTACTTCCGGGTAATTCCGGTGGCGGGATGCCTTTTAACGTCATTACCCCCGTAATCGTGCGTCCCGTCAGGTTCCAGCATACCCTTATAGCCACAGTTCGATTACCGCCCGAGGAGGCTACCATCTCGAACGCCGCCCAAGTCGACGCAGGCCGCAGCGCATCCGCGCGGGCTTTCCTCCACAGCCTGAACATTCTTATTAAGTACACGCGCTTATACGGCACAAATCACAAACGGACAGACGACCAGCTTGAAGTAGCGTGGAGCGAACTCCAACAAGCCCTGCCCAAAACCGGAGACGGAGGGTTCGTGCTGGGAGTTTCAGAAAACAAGCTGCTCCTGGATGGCATACCGCTTGAAACCGGGCATGCGGAGCGAAGCTTTGCGCAACTGCTGACGGCCGCGGGCCTGTCGAGCATCCTGTTCTCCGCCAAGGTCACACTGGAGGACTTCCAGCGTCTGGTAAATGCTTTCGCCATGGGAGGTTCGCGCGCGCAGGACTTCGTCAGGCAGATCAAGGAAGCGCTCGGCGACAGCAAGGATTCGTCTATCCGCATCAACGAAGTCAAGTTCGTAGCTGCCGATCCTGCTACAGGCGAGCTTTCCATCGCAGCGCAACTCGCAGCCCAGTCACTTGGACCGGAGTTCAAAGCGTGGCTCAACGATCCGCAAAAATTGCTGCAGTTGATTGCAGCCGCCCAAGGCGCGAGCGCAGCTGGCCCCGGCGCACAAGGAAGCGTTCCGTTGGGAGCCGTGCCGACCGTGCCGATACCCGGCTCAGAGCCGGGAGCAACCTGGGCTGGCGGCGTAGTGCCGTTGCAAGAAGAAGAGGTCATTCAGGCTATCCGGCTGCTGACGCATTTCGGGCAGACGATGGAGGGCGACTCTTCTCAGGATGAGTTGAAAGTAGCGTTCGAAAAAGCTCCGCAGGGCGCCAAGGTCAATGTTGCGCACCTGCTCGAAAGCCTGGCTGCCCAAGCTTCCACCGATCCTACTGCCACCGACACGCCACTGTTGATGAAGGCCGCGGAAAACATGGCGATCAAATATGCTCTGGACCGGTATCAGCGCGGCGAAATCAAGGTCAATGCCGTCCACGAGATGATGGAGCACATGAGCCGGCAGATGGACACGCTGCGCCAGATCCTTCGTGTTCAGGAAGACAAGATGGCCAAGTCCGGCATTCTGGTCGAATCGCATGCCGACATTCTTGACCGCATGTTCTGGGCAGAAATTCCTGAGGCGGGCAAGAAAAGCGTGCTGATGTCGAGCGAAGCGACCTGCGTGCCGCCTCGCAATATCCGCCAGTTTGTCGAGCTATTGTTCGAACGCGAGGATAATGAGCTGGCTGCCAAAATTCTTGCGAACTACTGCAGCGGCATCGAATCCAAAGATGTTGAGCCTCGCCGTAAGACTGCGCTCGGCCTGGCGCAGCTCGCCGACCTGTATGCGACCGCGCCACAGCAAGTCATGCCAAATGCGATCGCCGTGATAGGCGGTCAGCTTGCCAGGGAAAAGGACCCCGAGATTCAGAGCCTTCTGGCTGCGGCATTTGCGCGCTTTGGGCAGGAGGCATGCTCTCGCAAGAAGTACCGGGCGCTAGCCGAACTCAGCGTCGCATTCGGGAGGATTTCCGCGGACCGTCCGGCGCTGGCCACTGACCTTCGTTCTCGTGTTGGGGTTGAGAACCGGCTTCCGGAGATGATCGAGGAGGCCATCAACTCGGAGCAGGTCTCCGGAGACCTGGTAGTCGTGCTGCAACAACTGCCCAAATACTCCGTGGAACATTTGTCTGACCGTTTCTTTCGCGCTCAGAAGCGCGAAGAATGTGACCGTATCGTGGACATTGTCGGCGAGCTTGGGCCCGCGGGAATCACCGAGCTCCGCGAAATACTCTGCAAAGGCCAACCGCGGCAAGCGTCAACGGCTGTGGGCTTGCTAAGCCGTCTGGATGTTCCCTTGCTACTCGAGTTTTTGCCGGGACGCATGAGCGAGCTGAATCGCTTCTACCAGGACGTGGTGGTGCGTCAGATTGCATACGGTGCCGCCCCTGACCGCGGCCGGACGCTGCTTGAATTGTTGGAGCTTCTGGACCCACAGATCCTGCCCGAGGCGATCGACGAAATTGGCATGAGCCAGGACCGCAGCGCCAGTAAGAGCCTGATTGCGCTGGCCGCCTCCGGCCCGACCCAGTCCCGTCCGCCCTTTGTACAACTGAAGGCCATCGAGTCGCTGGGAAGGCTGCGGGAAACCGAGGCAGTCGAGGTTCTTCGAAGTATCGTGGAAGAGAAGAAGATGTTTGGGTACGCACAGCACCGCGAATTGCGCATTGCCGCAATTCAAGCGCTAACCAAAATTGACCCGCGCTATGGGACACAGGCATTGACCGACAGCGGATTGGAGACCAGAGAAATCGCGGTTGCGGCGCTTGATTCCGCCCCCGGGTGTCCGTGGGTGCGGCAGCGGCGCTACGACCGAATCACGTTGCCACGGACTCTGTCCGCCGTTCTCTCCAGTCCCTGGGGAAAGTCGCACATGGTTATGCGCGAGATGAGTTTGGGCGGCGGCATGGGCACGCGCAACGACAACCTTCGCGTGGGATCAGAAGCTCAAGTTGAAATCTCGCTGGGCGTTAAGAAAATTCGAGGGCAGGTATTGCTGCGCCGAGCGCGAGTAAACGAGATCGGATTCGAGTTTGTGAGCATGGATCTAGACAGCCGCTATCGTCTGCGAAAGATTCTGGTCGACGCGCTCGAAAGGTCCAACGATAAGCAAAACAAGGAATGGGACGGCGACCGCCAGCTCAAACGATAGCGCCCCACAAACTTTGAGAAACACAAAGAAAAACCCCTAGCTAAACCAGGGGCTTTTTCTTTTTCCACGGAGCAAGACCGCTTATACAACCTTCACGAAAATGATCACGAGTGCGAACAGCACGAGCGACTCGATGAAGGCGAGGCCCAGAATCAGGGCGACCTGAATTCCGGCGCGAGCAGCCGGATTTCGTCCGAGCGCCTCGCACGCCGAGGAAGCGGCGCGCCCTTGCCCCTGCGCAGCCAATCCGGCGGCAATGGCGATAGCGAAGCCAGAGGTAATTGCAACCCAATTCGTGGGAGCGGCCGCACTACCACTAGTCTGCGCGAATGCCGGCGCGGCAAAAACCGAACACAGCAGGACCAACAGAACCAACATCATTGTTTTCTGCATTTGTTTCTCTCCTTATCAATAGCCTTCAGTGGGTGGTTGACGCCGTGCTTTTGGGGCCGGCGCCCTCACGCTGAAGACAGTTGGCAGTAGCCAGTAACCAGTACCCAGTAAAAACCGTTCTCTGGGTGCTGGTTACTGGATACTGGATACTGGCTACTGGCTACTTAGTGTTCGTGCGCCACGGCTTCACCCAGGTACACGCACGCCAGCAGCACAAAAATATAGGTCTGAATAAACGACACGCCGATGTGCAGACCCTCAAAAACGATCGGAATCCCCAGCGGTATAAGCGAGAAAAATACCAGCGTCACCATCTCGCCCGCGAACATGTTGGCGAAAAGACGGACGGTGAGCGACAGGATGCGCGCCAGGTGGCTGAAGATCTCAATCGGAAAAATCAGTATCGGCAGGAGAATGCGCACCATAAGCGGCATTCCTTCCTGCGGTCCCATGAAGTGCTTCACGTACCCGAAACCGTTCTCGCGCAGGCCGGCAACGTGATAGTAGAACCACGTCAGCAGGGCGCAACCCAGTGGCACGATGGGCACAGCCGTTGGCGACTCCAGCCCCGGTACCAAGCCAATCAGATTGCAACTCAAAATAAACAACCCAAGCACCGTCAGGTAAGGAACAAACCTTGTGTAGTGGTGCCCTCCGATGATCTCGTGAGCAAGGTTCTCGATGAAACCGTTGATCCCTTCCATGGTCTGCTGCAGGCCGCCTGGATTTTCGACCGAAAGGCGAAGGCGCACCAGAATGAAGAAGATGGTCAGCAGCACGACGACCAGGATTTCCATGGCAGCCGAATTGGTGATGGGCGCGGCGGCGTGCTTGGGATGAACGTGCAAGGATTCAAGCAGCGACGTTACGGCCGGGCCGAAGAGGTGATTGAGGAATTTGGTAAAAGTCAGTTGTTCCATAAAAAAAAGATGCGAGCTTTGAGTTGCGAGCCACGAGCTAACTGCCGATTCCTCGCTACGCTCGGACTGACAAACTTAGGGGCCCTCGTGTTCCCTAAATGCGAAGAAGGCTTCAAGCGCTGCCTCGATCATCATGGCCGCTACGGGCAAGCACAGACCCCACAGGAATCCACGAAAAGCCAAGGCAGAACCCTTGAATATAGCATAGGCAGCGGCTGCGACCAACCCATAACGCAACAGAAACCGCAGCACAATTCGGCCGCCTTTTCCCTGGCTTTGCCGGTTCACGATGCGGTCTGCAAGCGCTTCCACGCTGCGCTGGAGCGCGCGGAAATTCAGGGCGGAAACCAGCGCGCCGGCGGCGAATCCGAGGCCGACAATCCAGCCGTAGCGCCAGAATGCAGGGATGGCCAGCAGCGGGATCACGATCAGCAGCGTGCGAAACATTCGCGACAGCGCGCGGTCGCTGAAGGCCTGAAGCCGCAGATCGGCCGCGGAGATCTCTGAGGCGGGCTCTGGAGTGGGCGAGACATTCATCGTAAAGAGTCTACGTCTTTGTCAGTTTACGTCGAGGGAGTTTTACGTCGGCTGGTTTTGCCAGGACAGTTTCTTTGCCGAGAGAATTTTCTCAGAGAATCGATTGCTGGCAAAGCTACTTCGAGCCGGATTTGGAGTTGGGATTGGGCTTGTCGCCGGAAGCGGCGAATGCCATGCGAATCATCTGCGTGAAGCCAACGACGGCTCCGAAGAGCAGGCCGACTAGATAGAGCCATTTGGTGTGCAGCCAATAGTCCAGCAACTTGCCGAGGAAGAACCCGAGGAGGACAGCCGAGGGAATGATGAAGCCTATCTCGGAGTAACGAGCCAGCGAAACAACCGGATCCTTGCCAGGTTGCTGCCGATCGAGGGGCTTGTTCATGCGGGAATTGTAATGCAAGTTCGGTTCTCAGTTCTCAGCTCTCGGTTCTCAGTTACACCGTTTCGTGGATTTGCGGGAAAGGGGAAGGATGGTGTGAGCCCCCTCTTCACTTACTGTCCAGATTCTTTTTGTGCTCGAAGCCGGAATTTTCGACGGAGACGGAGACGTCGCGGTTGAAATAGATGACGGCACCGGCATGAATGCGGAACTCGGTCCCGAAGATCCAGGGAAACCAGACCCCGTCCTGCTGGCGCTGATAGACGACGTTGAAACCCAGCCCGGGAAGGTCGAACCACAACATGCGAACCAGAAATGGAACGTGGCCAGTCATTTTGGTGAAGACACGGACGGGCTGAAATTCTGCGGTGTCGATGAAGGCCTCGCCGGTCCAGGAAAGGTTTTCGTTCTTGTCGTTGCGGTTTTCCTTGTCTTTGGGCGAAAAGGCGATGTGGTAGACGTTGCGGCCTTCATCGACCTCCTCCCCAATAAGCGTGAACGTGTAGTTCTCCTGCTGCTCGAAGGTGAGCGGGAACAGAGAACGCGCCACGCCATCGCGGGAACTGTCGTCCAGCAGGTAATTGCGCAGGTAGTGGATCAAGTCGGCGTCAGTTTTGGCGGTCTCGAAGGCGGGCTGGTAATCGCGCAGGTTGCGAATGAGATCGGCATTGGTGCGCGGAGCCTCGATCGCGGGACCGGCCTCAATCTCCACATACTTATCTTTTTTCCAATAGCGGCCGGTGAGGGACTTCAGATGCTTTTCTATTCCGTCGGGCGAAGGCGCGACGTCGTAGTCGGCGATTTCTTCGCGCATCATACGGTTGTTGGGCTTATGCGTGGCAATGTGGATGTGCTGCTTGTAGACATATTCTTTGCGTAATTCCTCACTGCGATCCTGATTGGCGGCGACACGCTCCATGATTTCGTCGGCTGTGAGGGGTAGAGCAGCGACTGGGGGCAGCGATGGCTGCGGGGATTGGACAACTTGAGATTGGCTGTCTGGGTCTTGTGATGATTGCCCGGAATGAGTGGCGGCGTGGCCGGGCGGCCACAGAATGAGGAGTAAGAAAGCGATGGCCGCAGGCATAGGGCTTTGAGCTACGCGGCTAGCGCATCATGGCGGTGATGTGCGGGACCTGGGCGATGCCCAGCGACCAGTTCACGGTGCGAATGAAGGGCTCGGGGAAGACGCCGATGACAAGCGTGGCGATGGCGGCCAAGCCGACGGCGAAGCGCAGGCCGACGCTGACCGGGAGGCGACCGGGTTCTGCGGGCGCGCGAATGAGCATCGCGTTGGCGATGCGCAGATAGTAATAGAGACCGAACAGAGCGTAGAGGACGGCCGCGGCAGCGAGCCAGTAATGCTGGCTTTCAATGAGGCTGAGGAAGATGTAGTACTTGCCGAGGAATCCGGCGGCGGGCGGGATTCCGGCGAGCGAGAGCAGGAAGAGAAGCATGAGAGAGGCTTCGACCGGCGCGCGATGGTAGAGACCGGCGAGATCATCGAGTTCGTCGCCGATGACGTTGCGCTGGCGCAGCGATGTGATGACGGCAAATACGCCCAGGTTCATGAAGGTGTAAACCATCAGGTAGATCAGAATTCCCTTGAGGCCGTCGATGAAGCCGGGGCTACCCTGGGGCGAGGTCCCGATGGCGACGAGGGCGAGAAGCATATAGCCGACATGCGCAATGGAAGAATAGGCGAGCAGGCGCTTGGTGTTGTTTTGAGTGAGCGCGGCGAGGTTGCCACCGGTCATGGTGGCGATGGCGACAAAAACGACGAGCGGGGTGTAGACCGCGCGCAGCGGGAGCAAAGCAAAAATCAGAAGGCGCAACAACAGGGCCCAGGCAGCCGCCTTGACGGCGACGGACATGAAGGCAGTGATGCTGGTGGGCGCACCTTCATAGGCGTCAGGCGCCCACTGATGAAATGGAACGGCAGCGATTTTGAAAAAGAGGCCGACGAGAGTGGTAATCAGCGCGATCACCAATACCGGGTTGTAGGGATTGCGGGCTGCCTGAGCGCTGACAGCGCGCGCAATGATGGCCAAATTTGTGCTGCCGGAAATACCGTAGAACAGCGAGAGGCCGTAGGCAAAGATGCCGGAGGAAAAGGCTCCGAGGAGCAGATATTTTAAGGCGGCTTCGTTGGAGCGGCGGTCGCGGCGGAGGAAGCCGACCAGAATGTAGACCGACATGGCCATGAGTTCAAGGCCGATGAAGAGCAGGACGATATCAATGCCGGCGGCCAGACACATCATGCCAACAACGGACAGCAAGATGAGAGCGTAATATTCGCCGTGGTTTTCGTCTTCAATCTCAAGGTAGCGGGCGGACATGAGAATGGTGATGGCCGCCGAAGCGAGAAAGAGATACCAGAAATAAAGAGCGAAGTGATCGACGAGGAGCGTGTTGAAAAAGCCTGCGGCCGGACCCGGAATCGTACTTTGGATCTGCCAGACACAGACGGCCGCGAAAAATACGCCGATGAGTGCGCCGACGGCGTTCAACCATTTCCACTGCCGGGGGATCATCAGATCGATGAGGAGGATGCCGAGAGCAAAGATGACCAGCTCCACCATGGGCAACATCAGCCGGTATTCGTTTGGGGAGATGACGTGCACTTAGTTGCTCCCTTTCGGCTGATGGATTATGGCTGCGGTTTGGGGCGTGGGTAGCTGCAGGGGAGCGATTTGCGCGTTTACGGGCGCATTCGGATTGCTGTTCTGCTGCATGTTCTGCACGAGCTGATTCACGGGCACTTCGAGAATTTGGAAAAACGGCTTGGGATAAAGGCCGATCCAGAAGGCGCAGATGATGAGCGGGGCGAAAGTGAGGACCTCGCGCGGCGTGAGGTCGTGAAGTTTTTCGTTTTTCGGATTCGTGACAGTTCCGAAAAAGACGCGCTGGTAGAGCCAAAGCAGGTATGCGGCCGCGAGGATAACGCCGGGGGCGGCCCATGCGGCCCATCTCCAGTTTGCGACGAAGGCTCCCTGAAGGATGGTGAACTCGCCGACGAAACCGTTGAGGAGCGGGAGGCCCATCGAAGAGAGGAACATGATCATGGTGATGGTCGCGTAGACGGGCATGACGTTCGAGATGCCGCCATACTCCGAGATTTCGCGCGTGTGGCGACGCTCATAGAGGATGCCGACGATCAGGAAGAGCGCGCCGGTCGAGATGCCGTGGTTGATCTGCTGCAGGACCGAGCCACTCAGGCCGAGTGGAGTGAGCGCGAAGATGCCGAGGGTGCAGAAACCAAGGTGGCTGACGGAAGAATAGGCGACCAGCTTCTTCATGTCTTTTTGCATCAAGGAGACGAGCGCACCATAGATGATGGCGATGATGGAGAGGACGATCATCCAGCCGCGGGTAGTGACGCCCCAGAGAGTGTTCGGGCTGGTGAGCACTTGCGGGAAGAACGGCAGCGAGAAACGTATGAAACCGTAGGTTCCCATCTTCAGCAGAACGCCGGCCAGGATGACGGAACCGGCGGTGGGCGCTTCGACGTGCGCGTCCGGCAGCCAGGTGTGGAACGGGAACATCGGGACTTTGATGGCGAACCCGAGGAAGAACGCGAGGAAGAGCCAAATGGCATAGTGGAACGGAATCTGCGGCGCGGTGTGGTAAAGCTCGGGGATGCTGAAGGTGTAGACGCCGGTCAGGGTGTGGTGATGGTAATAGAGGAAGATGATGCCGAGAAGCATCAGCACGGAGCCGAGCAGCGTGTAGAGGAAAAACTTGATGGCCGCATAAAGCCTGCGCGGGCCGCCCCAGATGCCGATGAGCAGATACATGGGGACGAGCATCGCTTCCCAGAAAACGAAGAAGAGGAAGAAATCGAGCGCCATGAAGACGCCGAGCATGCCCGTTTGCAGAACCAGAAACCAGATGTAGTATTCCTTGACGCGGGTTTCGATCGCGGTCCAGGAGGAAAGGATCGAGATCCAGCCGAGCAGCGTAGTGAGCATGATGAGCAGGAAAGAGATGCCGTCGATGCCCAGGTGAAACCCGGCGCCGATGGAGGGGATCCAGCTGTTGGGCGCGCCTTCCATGAACTTGAACTGCTGCGGGTCGAAACGCTGCGCCCAGAACATGGGGACGAGCGGCAAGGAAATCACTAGGCCGAGGAATGCGAAGATGTTCGCAATCCAGCGGATGGCGCCCTTGTTCTCCTGGGGAACAAAGAGGAGAAGGATTGCGCCCACCAGCGGCGTGAAGAGAATGATAGATAAGATGTGAGTCTGCATAATTTCAGCTTCTAGCTACTAGCTACGAAAATCTAGTCTCGAGTTTCGAGTCTCGAAAAACCAGTATCGAGTCGCGAGCCGCGAGTAATCTGCGCTGTGCTTGCTCGAGACTCGTAACTCGAAACTCGCGACTTATCATTTCCATACGTAATACAGCGCAAAACCCAGCAGGCCTGCGATCATGACGAGGGCATACCACTGGACCAGGCCCCATTCAAAAAGGCGCGCGGGATACGACATCATGCGCGCGAGAATGGCGGGGCCGTTGACGCCGACACCGTCGATGATCCATTTGTCCCACCAGGAAGAAAGCGTGGCGACGGCGCGCGTCACCCAGCCGACATCGTTGACCGTGCCGTCGATAATCTTCGCGTCAAACCATGACGATGCTTCGCCAGCGCCCATGACGCCAAGGCGAACGTCTCCTAGCTTGCGGCGGCCGGTGAAGAGGTAGTCGTAACCCTCGTCGACGAACCACTTATTGAAAAGAACTTTGTAGAACGGCGGCGCAGCGGCGGCGATCGGCTCCGGATAATCTTTGCCGGCGCGTGCGTAGGAGCGATAGGACAAGCCAAGCCCAATCAAGGCAGCGAGAACTGACAGGCCCATCAGGCCATATTCCATCGGATCGGTGTGCTCTTCTTCTTTTTGAGCGGCGGCAAAGAGCTTGGGCTCCTCGGCGCGCATTACAGGCGCCTCTCTGGCGAAAACCGGCTCAAGGAATTTTCCGAAATAGTTTGAGCCGCCCAGGCTGTGGGGCAGGCCAAGCCATCCCGCGAAGACGGAGCAGATGGCGAGGACAACCAGCGGAATGGTCATGGATTTGGGCGATTCGTGGATGTGATGCTCGACGTCATGGCTCATACGAGGATGGCCATAGAAGGTGAGGAAGATGAGCCGGCCCATGTAAAACGCGGTCATCAATGCGGTGGCGAAGCCGATGAACCAAAGTATGCGGTATGCGCCGCCTTCCGACGACCAGGCCTGCCAGAGGATTTCGTCTTTCGAGAAGAAGCCGGCAAAGCCCGGTATGCCTGCAATGGCAAGCATGCCGACGAACATGGTTTTGTAGGTGATCGGGATACGGCTGCGCAAGTCGCCCATGAACTTCATATCCTGCTCGCCGGACATGGCATGAATGACGGAGCCGGAACCGAGGAAGAGCAGGGCCTTGAAAAACGCGTGGGTGAAGACGTGAAAGACGCCGGCGGCAAATGCGCCCACGCCGAGGGCGAGGAACATGTAGCCGAGTTGTGAGACGGTCGAGTAGGCGAGCACGCGCTTGATGTCGTTTTGAACAAGGCCGATGGAGGCGGCGAAGATGGCGGTGAGGGCTCCAATGATGGCGACTATCTTCATTGCGTTGGGCGCCAGGACAAAGACGGCGTTCGATCGCGCCACCATGTAGACGCCGGCAGTGACCATGGTCGCGGCATGGATGAGGGCGGAGACCGGAGTCGGACCTTCCATGGCGTCAGGGAGCCAGATGTAGAGCGGGATTTGAGCCGACTTGCCGGTTGCGCCGACGAATAAGAGGATGGCGGCGATGGTGAGAATATGATCGCCGACGAGATAGTGTCCGCTGCGCAGCATGGGGTTGATGGTGGCGAAGCGGAAGGAGCCGAGATACCAGACCAGGGTGAGCGCGCCGAGGATGAATCCGGCGTCGCCGATGCGGTTGACGATGAATGCCTTGTTAGCGGCGGTGCTGGCGGACTTTCGATGGAAATAGAAACCGATCAGCAAATACGAACAGAGACCGACGCCTTCCCAGCCAACGAAGAGCAACATGTAGTTGTTCGCCAGGATGAGCGTGAGCATGGCGAACATGAAGAGGTTCAGGTATCCGAAGAAACGATAGTAGCCGCCTTCGTGCGCCATGTAACCAGTGGAGTAGATGTGGATCAACATGCCGACGCCGGTGACGAAGAGCAGCCAAATGGCGGAAAGGGGATCGAGCAGGAAACCCCAATCGGCATTGAAGCCGGCGTGGGAGCCGTCTTGCTTGGCGAAACCCAGGGTGGTATCTCCACTGCCGAGCCAGGTGTAGACAATTTTTTCGAACGGCTGCCCGGTGCCGTGGGCGAAGTGCACGTACTGGACGACGGCGAAGCAGGAGAAGATGAAGGCGACGACAACGGCTCCGACACAGACGGCGTTCACGGCGGACTTCGACAGCTTTTTGCCGAAGAAGAACATGATCACGGCGCCGAAGGCCGGGAAGAGCGGGATGAGGTAGATGTAGTTCAGAAACATGTCGTCAGTCGTTAGTCGTTAGTCGGTCGCTCTTTGTACTTGCTCGAAACTCGCGGCTCGTTGCTCGAGGCCATTTACCACTTCAGCAAATCGATCTCGTCGACGTTGATCGTTTCTTTGTTGCGGAAGAAGGCGATCAAAATGCCGAGACCTATGGCCGCTTCCGCAGCCGCGTCGACAACAATAAAGATTGCAAACACCTGTCCATGCAGGTTGCCCCACATGTGCGAAAAGGCCACCAGGTTGAGGTTTACAGCGTTCAAAATCAGTTCGATGGACATCAGAACGATCACCACGTTGCGGCGCGTGAGGACGCCGATCACTCCGAGGATGAAGAGCGCCGCGGCGACGACCAGATAGTGGGTTGTTGTGATGGGTACCATAAAACCGTCGTTTGTCCTTAGCCGTTCGTCGTCGGCGATATCCGTTGGCCGGAGCGATTTTGCTAGCGACCAACGACCATCAACTAACGACTAAATCTTCTTCTTCGTCATAATGACCGCGCCCAGGATCGCGACCAGCAACAACAAGGAGGCGATTTCAAAGGCGAATGTGTATTGGCCCATGCGGCCTGTTTCTCCGTAGAGGTAGGTCGCAATGGCCTGTGTATTTGTTGATTCAGGTAGCTGTATTGCGCGCTCAGGGAAAAGCGACTTGCCCTTGATGAACGCGGACGTGAACAAAGCGAGCAGGGCGCAGGCGGCCAGCAGTCCGATGGGCCAGATGCGGTTGAACCGGCGCTCCCTGGAGACGCGCTCAATGTTGACCAGCATGATTACGAACAGGAACAGCACCATGATTCCGCCGGCGTAAACGATGATCTGCACGCCAGCAACGAAGGGCGCGTAGAGCATGAGGTAAAGGCCCGAGACTGCAAGCAGCGTCACGATGAGCGCGAGCGCGGAATGCACGGTGTTGCGGCGCGTGATGACAACCACGCCGCTAAGAACCGCCAGGGCAGCCAGAAAGTAAAAGAAGAAGGGCGTAGCAACGGGAGCCGATCCGGCGTTCAATGCGGGGTTCATGAGAGTCGTCATCATCAGAGTCGTCGCCATGAGAGTTGTCGTTATGAGAGTCACGGTCATGAAACGATCACCCCCACGATGGCAGTTACGATAAGCACGCCCAGTGAAATCGGCAGCATGACCTTCCAGCCCACTCTCATGAGTTGGTCAAAACGGTAGCGCGGCCAGGTTGCGCGGTACCAGATGAACAGGTACATGAAGACGGCGACCTTCGCCATGAACCAATAAATGTAGTCAATGCCTTCCCGGAAACGGGCGGCAATGCTCATATCGTCAGCGTGGCCGACAACGGCGATGACAAGCAGGAGCAACGCGATGAGCGCGAGCAGAGCAGCGAACACGGCAAGCCCGGCGCGCTGGATACGGAAGAACGGATGCGAAGGCATACGCACCGTGCCGATGATTGCAAATAAAGCCAGGGCGCCAAACGTGAGGCCGGGAAAAAGGGAGAAGATGAATTCCCAGGCCGGGGCTTGCAGAAGATTGGGGAAGGGCCGCATCCAGCCACCGAGCCAGAGTGTGACGGCGATCGACGATACGGCAATCATCGCGGCATACTCGCCCAGCATGAATAACGACCAGCGCAGGCCGCTGTATTCGGTGTGGAAACCCGCGGTTAATTCGGATTCGGCTTCGGGCAGATCGAAGGGCGCACGATTGGTCTCAGCGACCATGGCGATGGCGAAGATCACTAGGGCAATAAAGCCGAGCGGAAAAAATTTGAAGACGAACCAGACGTGTTGCTGCTGCTGCGCCTGGACAATGCCGATCATGCTCAGCGTGCCGGTGCCGGTGGCGTTGAGGCTGGTCATCAGAAGCGCGGAAACAACCGCCAAGCCCATGGCCACTTCGTAGGAGACCATTTGAGCGCTCGAGCGGAGAGCGCCGATCAAAGGGTAGTGCGAGTTTGAAGCCCAGCCGGCGGTGACGATGCCGAGCACTCCGAGCGAGGAGACTCCAAGCATGAACAGGATGCCGATGTTCATGGCAGTCACGGCCTGCGATGGGCCGAACGGAATCACGATATAGACCGTGAATGCAGCGAGCAGACCAATGACGGGCGCGATCCAGAAAACGACAGTGTCGGCCTCGGAAGGAATGATGTCTTCCTTCAGCATCAGCTTGAGGGCGTCGGCGAAGGGCTGGAGCAGTCCGTGGGGACCCACGCGCATGGGGCCAAGACGAATCTGGAAATGGGCAAGCGCTTTGCGCTCGATCCAGTTCATGGAGAGGACGATGACGGCAACGCCGGCAAAAATAATAAATACGTAAATCAGCACCCAGAGCTGGTTTCCAGCCTGGCCGGGGGTGACGCGACTGCCGAGATAGGAAGTGAGGTAGCTGAACATCAGCGGTCGACCTCGCCGAGAACAATGTCGAACGTACCAATCACGGCAACCACGTCGGCGACAAGAGCGCCGCGCACCATAACATCCAACGCCTGCAGATTGACGAACGAGGGCGGACGCACACGGAGACGATAAGGCTGCGTGGAGCCATCGCTGACGATGAAGTATCCGAGTTCGCCCTTGGGCGCTTCGATGGAGTGATAAATTTCGCCGACCGGCGGCTTGATGAGCTTGGGCACCTTGGCCATGATGGGGCCTTCGGGGATGCCGTTGACGGCCTGCTCGATAATGCGAAGCGACTGGCGCATTTCAGCCATGCGGACCAGGTACCGGTCGTAGGTGTCTCCGTTGGTGCCGACGGGAATGTCGAACTCGAACTTGGAGTAGTTCGCATAGGGCACGGCTTTGCGAATATCCCACTTCACGCCGCTGGCTCGAAGGACGGGGCCCGTGACGCCAAGCGCGATGGCGTCCTGGGCGGAAATCACGCCGACGTTCTTGGTACGCTCAAGCCAGATGCGATTGCCGGTGAGTAGCGTTTCGTACTCGTCGATTTTGGGCGGGGCGAAGGCCAGGAAATTCTTGACGTCCTTTTCGAAGCCTGGGTAAATCTCGTACTGGCAGCCACCGATGCGGAAAGCGTGAGTGGTAAGACGCGCACCGCAATATTTCTCAAAAATCTTGAGGATTTCTTCGCGGTCGCGGAAGGTATAGAAAAGCGGCGTCATGGCGCCAATGTCAAGCGCATGCGTGCCCAGCCAAAGCTGATGGCTGGCGAGACGCTGGAGTTCGGTGAGAATGACGCGGATATATTGCGCACGCGGCGGGGCTTCAACGTTCAGCAGCTTCTCGACCGCCTCGCAGTAGCCGAGCCCGTTCGACACGGCGGCGCAGTAGTCCATGCGGTCGACATAGGGATTGAACATCGTGTAGGTGCGGTTCTCGGCGATCTTCTCGATTCCGCGGTGGAGATAGCCGATAACGCACTCGGTGCCCATGACTTTTTCGCCATCGAGCTTGAGGATGACGCGCAGCACGCCGTGTGTGGCCGGATGCTGCGGGCCCATGTTGATGATGAGTTCGTTGGAATCGAGATAAGCCTTCTCGGGCGCTTCGAGTTCGAGATTCGAGAACGGGTGCGGCAACGGCTTGGCCGACGGCATCTGGTTCGCCGTTTTCTCGTCGGACATTTTTTCGGCGATCTTCTTCTCGTCGGACATTCTTTCCTCAATCATTGTCCGCTCTCGATTCCGAGGTTGATCTGCACCCATTCTGTATCTTGTTTCAGGATGTCGTAGTCTTTGCGCAGCGGGTGGCCTTTCCATCCGTCGGGGAGCAGGATGCGCTTGAGGTCGGGATGGCCATCGAACTTGATGCCGAACATGTCGAAGACTTCGCGCTCCAGCCAGTTGGTCGTCGGCCAAATCGAAAAGCTCGATGAAATGGATTCGCCGTCGGCGATTTGCGTTTTCACGCGTACGCGCTCGTTGCGCGGGAAGGAGTAGAGAATCCAGACAACGTCGAACTGTTTTTCGCGCTTGGGATAATGGATAGCGGTGACATCGACGCAGTAATCGAATTGCTCCTCGTCGCGGAGCAGGCGCAGAAAGTCTGGAATGAGCGCACGGTCAACCGAGAAGTAGTTCTGTCCGAGGTAGGTTTGGGCATCGAGGCCGGAGCCGTAGCGGCGCTTATATTTGTCAGCCATCGGCGAAGACCACGGCGTGGGCACGGGACCGGCGGGTTTAGCCGGAGTTGCGGGCTTAGCGGGAGCGGCGGGTTTAGCGGGAGCGGCAGGCTTAGCCTCAGCAGACCCATCGGCTGGTTTGGCCGGAGTGGCCGCAGCCGGAGATGGTGCTACAGGTTTGGCTGGAGGCGTTGCCGACTTCGGCGCAGCGGGCGATGCAGCCGCCGGAGACGAACTTCCTTCAGGCGAACCTCCTTGAGGCGAACCGGCGGCAGGAACGGCTTTCTCCGTCGCCGGTTTTGGAGCTTCCGGCGACGGTGGTGAAGGTTTTTTTTCTTCCTCGGCCATGCGTGATCTTTCGGACAGAGCCGGTTTCTTAAATAGGAAACCAACAGGAAACCATTCGTTCTAACATCTCGATGGCTCACCGTCAATGATAGGCGTCACAGGGAGTGCGCGAGGCATGTCACCGGGGCCATCGTTCGCTCGTCTTGCGCTCACCGTGCGCTGCTTTTTCAGCGCCTGGCAACTTGAAAATGCTCCACCAGATCGCGGATGCGGACCGCGTCGCGCTTGCGATGTCCGTGACTGGAGATGGGATCGGTGCCGCCGGTTGACTCAATCAGGATTTCGGACCAAATGATGCCGGTGGTGATTTTGACCGATGCGACTTGCGCGATCGAAATACTCTCTTCGGTACTGCTGAACAGACGACGTTTTACGCGGCTGACGCGCAGTGGGCCAACGACAATTCGGGTGGGAAAAAAGAAGTTTCCCGTCGTCCAGCGGCTGGCGGCGAAAGTTTCTTCGCCAATTACGGAGCCGGGACCGGCGGGATTCGCGGCTGCGGAATCTACACCCATTCGAGCGCGCCTTTTTTCCAGATCCAGACGTAGCCGACGATCAGGATGCCGAGGAAGACGAGCATCTCGATCAAGCCGAAGACGCCGAGCGCCTTGAACTTGACGGCCCAAGGGAACAGGAAGATGGTCTCGACGTCGAAAACGACGAACAGGATCGCGATGATGTAATAACGGACGGTGTAGCGTCCACGAGCGTTGTCAAAAGGATCGATGCCGCACTCGTAGGGCATGAGCTTGGTGGCGTTAGGACTCTGCGTGCGGATGAGCCAGGCCACAACGAGTGTGATCGGGATAAGAGTTCCGACGACAGCGAGGAAAATAAAAGCAGGAACGTAATTTTGCGGCATGAGTCCTCGGGAACGTGCTTAAGAAAACTATGCAATGAACAAGCTATGCTACGCCTTGAGGCGAGCAGGTTCAAGCTTAGCTCTCAGCCTTCAGCCATCAGCCGTCAGGTAAAGCGGTTCTGGAGAAGGCGGGTTGGGCGCTCAGCCGCGCAACGCGTTTATAATCGCTGATTCCACCTTGCAAAATTCTTCACCAACCTGAGGGGCTGCATTGGCACTCGACGAAAATATCTATGAGATCCGGCGCGAGAAGCTGAAGAAGATCGCAGCGCTCGGACAAGAGGTGTATCCGCGCAAGTACGAGTTCACGCACACGATTCCGCAAATTCTCGACGCGTTTGAGCGGGAGCAAAAGAAGACGGGCGAAGAGTTGGAAGCGGCGCGCGTGGCGGTGCGTGTGGCGGGACGGATCATGGCGATCCGGCTGATGGGGAAGGCCGGGTTTGCGCACCTGCAGCAGGATGGGCAGCGGCTGCAGATCTACGTGAAGAAAGATGCGGTGGGCGAGGCAGGTTTCGAGTTGTGGAAGCTGCTCGACCTGGGCGATCACATTGGCGTCCGAGGATATTTGTTTCGCACGCGCACGGGCGAGTTGAGCGTTCATGCGGAGGAGCTGACGTTTCTGTCGAAGGACCTGCTGCCATTGCCAATTGGCAAGGAGTTCGAAACCGGCGGCGAAACAAAGCAATCGTATGAGCTGAGTGACGTGGAGGCGCGCTACCGGCAGCGCTATGTGGATCTGATCGTGAATTCAGGAGTGCGCGAAGTGTTTTTGAAGCGCAGCAAACTGGTGCAGTCGTTGCGGCGATTCTTCGACGGGCGCGGGTTTGTGGAAGTTGAGACGCCGATGATGCATCCGATTGCGGGCGGGGCCGTGGCGAAGCCGTTTGTGACACATCACAACACGCTGGATATGGATTTATTTTTGCGGATCGCTCCGGAGCTGTATTTGAAGCGGCTGACGGTCGGCGGATTCGACCGCGTGTATGAGATCAATCGTAATTTCAGGAATGAAGGGATTTCGTTCCGGCACAATCCCGAGTTCACGATGCTGGAGGCGTACCAGGCATACACGGATTACCTCGGTATTCTGGATACGACGCAGGCGTCGATCGAGCAGGCGGTGCAGGATGTGACCGGCGTGACAAAGACAAAGTGGGGCGAGGACGAGATTGACTGGTCGCACGATAACTGGCGGCGCATGACGATGCGCGAGGCAATCGCAAAGTTTTGGCCGCAAGGAGCGGGACCTAAGCCTCAGACGTCCGATTTCAGCTCGCGGGCCTCGGTCGATAGGCTTGTGCTGATGATCAACATGTTCCATAAATCGCATGCACCTATACGTCTGGACAGCAATGAGCCCCATGGAAAAACGATCGCCACATTGTTTGAGGCCGTCGCGGAAGAACACCTGATGCAGCCGACCGTCATTTATGAATTTCCGACGGCGGTGTCTCCGCTGTCGAAGCAGAAGCCGGATGAGCCGGACTGGACGGAGCGGTGGGAAATCTATGCGGCGAAGATGGAGATTGCGAACGGCTTCAGCGAGCTGAACGATCCGGAAGATCAGCGGCGGCGGTTTGAGGCGCAGCTGCGTGAGCGCGAACGCGGAGATGAAGAAGCGCACCAGATGGACGAAGACTATGTGCGAGCGCTGTCGTATGGCATGCCTCCGGCGGGAGGAGTGGGCATTGGCATTGACCGGCTGGTGATGCTTGTCACCGATTCGCACACGATCCGGGATGTGATTCTGTTTCCGCAGTTGAGGCCGGGAGGTACCCAGTAACCAGTATCCAGTACCCAGTATCAAGCACCCATTTCTCAGTTCTCAGAACCATCAGATCTTTCCTCGTCAAGCAGCGATAACTCTACCCATAACTGTCGAACGGGGCTGGTTACTGGCTACTGGTTACTGACTTCCCCGCACCTAAACAATCACTTTAAATTGTGGATCGATTTGCGCATGCTGGTGCCAGTTGGCGATTGATTGGGCGGCGCTACCGTAGCGCGCTGATGCGCTGGGTCGGTAGCGCTTTGCTTTAGTTGGTGGCTTTCTTGACCTCGGTCTTCTCGCCGGGTTTCGCGCCGAAATTCTTGACCAGATAATTCAGCATTGCGGCGCGGTCGGCCGGCGGGATGTTCGCGCCGAGACCATCCATTTTCTTCAGCTCTTTTGTCCATTGCTCGCGAGTAAGGTGCTGCTCGGTGATGCGGCCAGTGTTGTGGCACTGCGTGCAGGCGGCCTTCACCTTGGCCTGCATCGGTCCGGGAGGCAGCGGCTTGCCCGGGGCGGTTGGGGCCTGAGCCAGAGCGAGACAGAAAGAGGCGCACACAAAGACGGCAAGAAAGAATCGTTTGAAGATACGTTCGAGCGAAATTGATCCCCACATACTCACGGCTGCGCGGAGTTGATTCAAGTTCGTCATGGTGGATTCTTCACATGCTAAAGCACTTTAGAAATTTGGTGTAGGAACTGCAGATCCCTCGCTCGTCCTCACCGCGCAAGCGCGGCTCCGGATGGCTCGGGATGACAAAACAGAAAGGCCGACGGCTCGTGTCGGACTAGCGCTGATCAAGCATGTGGATGGTTTCGAGGATCGTGTCGCCGACGATCTCCAGGCTCTTGGGGCTGAGCTTGTCCATCGTGTCCTGCGCTGTGTGGTGGTAGGCGTTGTTGTAGCCGTAGTCGAGGTCGATGACGTCGGCGGAGGGAACGCCGCGTTGCACGAAGGGCAGGTGATCGTCCTCCATTGGGCCTTGCATCTCGTAGAAATGCGATTGATAACCGTAGCGCTCGGCGGCCTGGTAAATCAGATCAAGCAGCCAGGGCGTTGAATTTGTATCGCGCTGAATGTCGAGGTCGGCGTCGCCGATCATGTCGAGAACCATGAGCGCCTTGATTTTTTTCAGCGTGCCATCCTTCTCCCACTTCTCGGCGAGGTGGCGGGTGCCGTAGAGGCTATCGGTGGCAGACCAATTCTTCACGGCTTCTTCACCGTCCGTCCAGATGAGCCAGATGCTGTAGCCGTCGCGGGTTTTGCCCTCGTTGCTCTTACCTTCCAACTCCTTGGCAAACTCAAGCAGGATGGCCGTAGATGACCCGCCGTCGTTCGCGCCAACATAGCCGATGTTGCGGAGCGGATAGTTCGTGTCGTAGTGGCCGAGGATGGCGATGATGCCATTTTTCTTGCCGGGAAACTTGGCGATGATGTTGTGGACCGGAAACTTGCCCTCGACGGTATCAGCGGTGAAAGTGTCATCTTCGATCTGGTCGGGAGAGAGATGGTCTTTCTTGAGATGGTCGACGATATAGCGCTCGAGTTTCTTGTGATTTTCGCTGCCCATGTAGCGCGGCCCGAAGGCAGTCACCTCGCGGGTGTATTCGAAGGCGCGCTTCGCATCGATGTGCGGGAGCGGGGCGGAGTCGGGAGCGGCCGCTTCGGCAATGCTTGTGGATTCGGGTGGCGGGGCAGGATCAGCTGCGGCCGTGGAAATCGACGATCCGCCGGGTTTGGGAACTTCGCGGCAGGCAAGTAATCCCGCCAGGGCGAGCAAAGACAGTGCCAGGGAACACCTGAGCCAAAACCTGTGGCGAAATGAGGAACTCGTTGTTATGAGATTCGTGGTTATGAAAGCCGTTGTTATGAAGGTCGTGGTTAAGTAACTCATCATGCCTTCTTGTCGGCGCGTTTCTTGCGCTGCGTAGGATGGACGAACCAGGCAATACCGATGCTAAGAAGGTACAAGCCAAGCATGGGCGCGGCGAAAATGCACATATTCACGACGTCGGGCGTGGGCGTAATGATGGCGGCGACGATGAAAATTCCGAGAATGGAGTAGCGAATATTGCGCCACATCCAACCGGCGCTGATGATGCCCATGAGCGCGAGAAAGAAGACAAGGATGGGCATCTCGAAAATGGCGCCCATGCCGACAACGATGGTGACAAACAGCTGCGTGTATTCCTCGATGGTGATCATCGGCTGGAACTGCTTGCCGAAATCGATGAGGAAGCTGAGCGCCTGGGGATAAACGACGCGGTAACCGAAATATCCGCCGGAAAGAAAAAGCCCAACGCTCGAAACCATGAAGGGAAAAACGTAACGGCGCTCGTTGCGGTAGAGGCCGGGAGCGATGAAAAGCCATACCTGATAGAGAACATATGGCGAGGCGACGAATAGCCCGGCGACACCGGCGACCTTTAGATAAAGATTGAAGGGATCGACGGGATTGAGATAGACCAGCTTTTCCGGCAGGCCGTATTTGTGCAATACATCCGTGATCGGCCTCTGCATCAGCCCAACGAGGCGCGATGCGGCAAACCAGCAACCAAAGAAGCAGAGGATGATCGCGATGAAGGAGTGAACGAGGCGCCGGCGGAGTTCTTCGAGATGATCGAGGAAGCCCATGGTGGGCATTTTTTCGGCAGCGGATTCCCCGATGGGAGCAGAAGCGGCGGCTTCAGGCATCGGGCGCTGCTTTCTCGGATGCTGCTTTCTCAGTTGCTGCTTGCGGAGGAATCGCTGAAGACTTGGCGGGAGACGGGGCAAGCCCCGGCTCTACGGCGGGCGCGTTTTCCGGTGCTGCTTTCCCGGACGCTATTTGCGAAGGAACCGCGGCTGCATTTTCAGCTGAAGTGGCCGGAATAGCCTGGTCTTCATAGGCCCGATATCCAGCTTTTTTCAGTTCCTCTTTTCTTAGCTCTTCAATGGAGGGCGGATTCAGGATGCGGCTGGCTAATGAACCCAAAGGCTCCCGGATGGGAGGCAGAATCTGCCGCTTTTGCGAGTCGATCGCGCCGATCTCGGATTCGATCTGAGACCGAAATTCAAAGGAGGCGCGGCGGAATTCATTCATGATGCGCCCGATCTGGCGCCCGAGTTCCGGCAGTTTCTTGGGGCCGAAGAGAACCAGCGCCAGCAGAAACAGGAAGATCATCTCGCTCGAAATGCCAAATCCACCCATGCGGCTATCATAATAGGCCAAGGCGGGGAGTGCGAGAGGGGAGTGCGCCGCACTCTGAATCTTTTTCCCGGTTGAGGCCCGCGCTTTTCGACATCAATAAAAAAGCAGGGATGCTTCGACTGCGGCGAAGCGCCACAGACGCGACGCTCAGCCTGCGCTCAGCAAGACACGATTGAAGAAATCTGAAGAGAGCCAGCCTACTTGAAGCTATAGCCGATGGAAGCGCCAAAGCGAATAGCGCGCGCGGAGCTGAATTCCTGGTTGTTGCGGATGAAATATACCCGGCCCTCCGGACGCAGAAAAATGTGGTGGAAAAACCAACGCTGCACTGGATACATTTTGATTCCGGCGCCGGCGTCTACCATGAAATGGTTGTTGTCGGCGTAGCAGTTGGAGCCGCCGTGGCAACCTCCAGTGTAGAAGCGCACGGTCTCCATTCCAGCCCCGCCTTCCAGTTCAGCCACAAAATGCTTGTAAAACCGCCTGGTATAGATGGCATTGGCGTCATAGAACATGGGGCGGTAGTTGTGATTGTAGACCTGGGAAAAAGTTTCGGATGCGCGCCGCGCGAACTCACCCTCGACGCCTATGACGCCGCCGAGGCTGTGATGGAAAAGGTAATCGCCGCTGACATTCAGATACGTGCCGCCGCGCAACGACTCGGGCTGATGATCGATGTCGTTGGCCACTTCGCTGCCGGGCGCTGTGATGCCGCTGCCGCCGGCAGCAACATCGAATTTTTGAGCTTGCGCTAACGCCGAAAAGCCGGCCATCAGAACGCAGGCGAGAGACAACAAAAGAGCAGTACGCAAGATCTGTTTCAATCGGAACCGTCCAAATTTGTTTTGACCGCTATCATACATGGCCGCGGGTGAGGTCACGGCAGGCCAATGGATAAATCGGGAAGGCACGGATTGCGGAGAACTCGCTAAACCCAACAAGAGCCCGCAAGGGACGGGGCCAATGCCCCGTCCCGACCCCAGGAGAAAGTGCGGGTTGATCTTTACTCGGTTAACCCTATTTACTCAGTCAACCTTACTTAAAGGTGTAGCCGATCGAAGCTCCAACGCGCTCAGCGTGATTCGCGCTGTAGTTCGTTTCGTTATGGATGATGTAGTAGCGCCCCTCGGGGCGAATAAACACGCCGTGATAGACATAAAGCTTAACGCCGCCGCCGAAGTCACCGTCGAGGTGGTTACTCGTCGAAAGAACGCCGCTATTGCCGAGTATGGAACTCTCGGAAAAATGCGTGTCCGCGCCGCCAATGCCGGCGACAAGTTCCACAGCAACATGGGGAGCTACTTTCGCCGAGTACACTGCGTTGAAGTTGTAAAAGACCGGCCGAAAATTAATACCTGAGTCGGGCTCCACCAAGTTCAGATAATTTTGGCTTGATGTGCCCCTCCAGAACACTTCGCCTCCGAAGCCGAGATTGTGCCAGAACAGCACATCACCGCTGAAGCCAGGATAGGCGCCGCCCGTGAGAGACTGGGGCGCATAGGGATTACCACAGTTGTTGCCGCAGGCGGTAGCGCTGGGGGCGATCATGGTGCTGATGCCGAATGCAGCATCGATCTTTTGAGCCTGCGCGAAGTTGGAAAGAGCCACGGTTGCAGCGCAGGTTAGACACAAGGCGAGAATAACTCGAGCCATGCTTTTCAAGCGAAACCTCCAGATATGTGAATAGTTGCTGACTTAGATGCAATGTAAAGGACGTTGATGCCAGGAATTTTCGTGTTTACATGAATTTACGGTTTGCGAATATGGCAACCTGCATCAGTGCGGTCTATGGAAATATGTAGATGCGTTTTGCATCGCACGAAGGTCGGGAGGGGTGAAGCGATCTCCACTTAGTAGGCGAGCAAGATGCGTAGGTCGCGCAGGTTATTGCCGGTAGGTCCGATGAGGATAGCGTCGCCAAGCGCGTGGAAAAGAGGATAGGCGTTGAAGCTGGCGAGGGCCTTGCGGGTGGTGTTGCTAGCAGCTGACTCAGTCTCATTTTGGGAATCAGCATAAGTGGTGGGCAGAGTCGCGACCCGCGAAATGGTGCTGCCATCGACAACGGCTCCTGCAGCAGGACTATTGCCGTCAATGCCATCGGTGCCGGCACTGAGGACGGTAATTTCCTGACCTTCGATTTTTTCGGCGCAGGCGAGCGCGAACTGCTGGTTGCGTCCCCCGACGCCTCCGTTGCGCACGGTAACGGTCACTTCGCCGCCAGATAGCAGGCAGACGCGCGGAGCGTTGGCGCGCAATTCGCGCAGGCGGTTGAGAAGATAATCGGCAGCTTCGTCATAGGCCCAATCGTCGCAGGAGTTGTCGACTTCGACTGCGAAGCCGGCGCTTCTGGCGGCGGCCGCAGCTTCATCGAGCGCGACCTTGTTTGAGAGTACCGTCCACCAGCGCGCATGCGCGAAAGCGGGATCGTCAGATTTTGGAGTTTCTTCCAACGCATGCTGGCGGAAGAGATTCGCAACGGACGCGGGGAACTGCGGGATCAGATTGTATTCAGCGGCGATCCGCTCGCAATCGTAAACGGAGGTGGAATCGGGCATGCTGACGCCGGAGGCAAGGGCATCGGGAGTGGAATCGGGCACATCGGAAACGAGGATGGAAACCTGTTGTGCAGGATAAGCAGCGCGGGCGAGGCGTCCGCCTTTGACGGCGGAAAGATGCTTGCGGATGGCGTTGATGGCGGCGATGGGCGCGCCGGAATGAACGAGCGAGCGATAGGTGGCGACGAGATCGGCGAGCGAGATTTCGTCGTCTTCCCCAATAACGATGGGCTTTTCGACGATCGAAGAGCCTCCGCCGGAAAGCAGGAAAATGACGAGTGAGTTGGCGTTGAGGGCGGTCAGGGACTTCAGGATGGCTTCCGCCGCATGAATTGACTCGGCGGTGGGAGTGGGATGGCCTCCGCGAAAGTAGCGGAAGCCGCGCAGTTGGCCTCCGGCACCGGGATCGACCGATGATGCGACGATGCCTGCTTCGGAGCTGCGGCTGCCTACTTGCGCTTCCAGTGCGGAGGCCATGGTGTGCGCGGCCTTGCCGATGGAAACGACGAAGACGCGGTCGTATGAATTCAGGTGGTAGAGGTCATCGCAAATGCGCAGAATGCCGCGTTCGCAATGCACGTGACGGGCAAACGCACTTTCGATGGAGGCGTTCTTGAGCGCGGTGGAGAAGATGTCGCGGGCAGTGGCGCGCATGTGGGCGAAGTGCTGCGAGCGATCGGGAGAGAGGCCGGACATGCAGTGAAGATTATAAAGTTGGTCGGCAGTCGGTGGTGGTAGTCGTTCGCTTCTCGTTCTGGACAGTCGAGGGCATGTTTATTGCAACGAAACCGCAGACCCGGCGATATTTTCCTTCACCCATACGCTGATTGCCTCGCGCATCTCGCGTAGGCGGCCTTCAAAGAAATGGTCGCCGGCTTCGATGCGAACGAGCTTCTTCGGCTCGGCGAAAGTGCTGACCAGCGCTTCAAGTGTTCCTGGCGGCGCGAACTGATCGCGCGATCCGCTGATGAAGAGCTTCGGCTTGGTGGAATCGCGAAGAAAGTCGAAGTTATAAACACGGTCGGCGCCGGATTCAGATGGAACGGGAACCGCAGGCAGACCGAGGGCGATCATGGCGTCGACGCGGGGGTCGGGATCGGCAGCGCGGAGACCGACTGCGGCTCCAAAAGAAAAACCAGCGAGGATGACAGGCACAGGAAATTCGCGCTCCAACCAATCGAGGGCGGTGCGGACGTCGTCGACTTCTCCGATGCCGCCAGCGTGCTCGCCTTCGCTCAGGCCGGTGCCGCGAAAGTTGAAGCGAAGCACGGGGAATCCGAAGCTGTTAAGCGCCTTCATGGCGTGAAAAACAACCTTGTTATGCAACGTTCCGCCATAGAGCGGATGTGGATGACAAACAATGGCAGCGTGCGTGGCGCCGGGCGAACCGGCATTGAGCAGCGCTTCGAGACGACCGGCGGGACCGGGCAGAAAGAGCGAGCGGATGGTGGCGTTATCGGGGAGCACGGGTTGTCGTTGGTCGGTCGTTGGTCGTTAGTGGTTAGTCGTTGCTTTGTCGATGGTCGTTATTTCGTCGCTGGTCGTTAGTCGATGGTCGTTTGGTATTCTTTGTTGCGATACGTCGCCGTCTATTCACCTTCGGCATCCGCGGACTGCAGAAATCTTACCAGCCCGGTCCCCGTCCATGTGTAGCAAGCAACGACTAGCGAGCAACGACTGGCGAACAGCGACTAGCGACCTTGTAACAACCAATGACTAGCGACCAATCATTAGCGACTAGCGATTGACGACCGACGGCTGCTACGCTTTTGCCATGAGTTTGCCGAAAACGGATTTGTTCGCGCTGACGCGGCAGCTGATTGACATTGAGTCAACCACTCCGAACGAAGCCGCAGTGGGAGATTTTCTTTACAACGAGTTGCGCGGGCGCGGCTTTGATACACAAAAAATGGCGGTCGAGCGCGCGCGCAATAACGTGCAGGCGACCTGGCCCGGACACAGCCAGCCGCAAATTGTTTTTTCCACGCACATGGATACGGTTCCACCGTTTGTGCCTTCTTCTGAAGACAGCACACGCATTTATGGGCGTGGCGCGTGCGATGCCAAGGGCATTATTGCAGCTCAGATTGCGGCGGCTGAAAAGCTGCGCGCAGCAGGCGTTTTCGCAGGATTGCTATTTCTGGTGGGCGAAGAAACGGACTCGATCGGGGCGCAGGTAGCGAATCGGCATTCCATCGGTTCGCGCTTCATGATCAACGGCGAGCCGACGGACAACCGGGTGGCGCTGGCGACGAAAGGAGCGCTGCACGTGGTGTTGACGGCGCGCGGGAAAATGGCGCATTCGGCGTATCCGGAGTTGGGAGAATCGGCGATTGACAAGCTGGTGGAAGCGTTGCACCGGCTGCACGCGATGAAGTTGCCGACAACTCCTGATGTGGGACCGTGCACGAAAAACGTCGGGATAATCGAAGGGGGACGCGCGCGCAATGTGATCCCCGACCTGGCGCGAGCCGAACTGTTCTACCGGCTTGTAGGCTCAGCCGAAGAGCTACGGCGGCAGATAGTGGAGGCGGTCGGCGGGCTGGCCGAAGTTGAGTTCACGCGCGAGGCTCCTTTTATGCGTTTGCGCACGCTGGATGGTATGCCGACAATGGTGGCCGCATTCACGACGGATATCCCGTCACTCACGAACTGGGGCGAACCGCTGCTGCTGGGGCCGGGATCGATCCACGTAGCACACACGGAAGGCGAGTACGTCGAGAAACAGCAATTGGAAGAGGCGGTGGATTTGTACTGTGAGGTGGCGAAGAGGCTGATTACCACTTGACGCGGTCGTAACGGCACGTATAATAGTGCTGCACACTATTGCGTGCTCTTATGAAAGCCAACATTACTCTCAAACTCGAAGCCACCTTGCTGCGCGAAGCGAAGATCCTGGCCGCTGAGGAAGGGACGTCGATCAGTGCCATGCTAGCCGCTCGCCTGGAACAGATCGTGCGCGAACGTAAAGCGTATGATCAGGCACGGCGCCGGGCCTTGGCACGGCTGCGTCAGGCAGCAGATCGGCACTGGACACCACCGAAGTCGCGCGACGAGTTGCACGAGCGCTAACCCATGCCGGAAACATACTTCGTTGACACCAACATCCTGGTTTATGCCCACGACCGTTCTGCCGGGAAGAAACACGAGCGGGCGCGAGGCCTCGTGGAACAGCTGTGGACAACAAGTGAGGGTGCGCTTAGCACACAGGTACTGCAAGAACTCTGCATTAATTTGAGGCGCAAGATGGCAAATCCTTTTTCTCAGGAAGAGGTTCGCGAAGTCATTCAAGACTACTTGCGCTGGAGGGTTGTCGTGAATACGCCGGAGTCCGTGCTGCAGGCTCTCGATATCGAAGCCCGTCACAAGATCTCTTTCTGGGATGCGCTGATTTTGCAGGCTGCAGAAAGTTCCGGCGCGTCGGTTGTCTACTCTGAGGATTTGTCGTCTGGGCAAAAGTACGGGGCGGTTCTGGTGGTAAACCCGTTCAAGGAATAACTCGGCGTTTCCTATCGCGGAGCGCGATAAACAAGCGCCATGGCGGCGAGGTGCAGGGCTAGGGTGAGCCGCTTGACGAGGCCGGCTCGACTTTGCACATGTACGCTAATAGCGTATAGTTAACAATATGTACGCCATTGGCGTATGGTAGCTACGAAGGTACAGTAATGGCGAAGCGGGACGTTTTCGGCGAGTTAATGGATGGTGTTGCAGCAATGAGAGACCATCGCGAAGGGAAAATCACCTTGCGCAGTCACAAAGTCGAGTCGGCGCCCCTCCCTAAGGTGAATTCCAAACTTATCCGTGACACACGAAAGAAGCTGAACTGTTCACGGGCCGTGTTCGCGCGAAAGCTGCGTATTAACGAACGCACGTTGGAAAAATGGGAGCAGGGCCGCGCCAAGCCCAATCCTCAGGCGGCGGCGCTGGTTCTTTTGGTACGGCGGTACCCGGACACATTGGCGCGGCTAGACGAAGTAGCGGCGCGGTAGACTGGAGATGCCTATGATGACCGCCGTCCTTTCTATCTTTGGCTTGGTTATCGGTGCAACCCTTCAATATCTCTTCACGCGGCACCACGAGAACCAGCGGTATCTCCGAGAGTTGAGAACTCAAACCTATTTAGATTACCTCAAGGGTGTCGCTGATATGGCGCACTTGAACGATCCTATCGGTTCACAGGAGCGAGATGCCACCGCCAGGGTTGCGGACGCCAAGGCTCGGATTTGCCTGTATGGCTCAAGAGACGTGATCGGGGCATTCGCTGTCTTCGAAAAGCTCGGAGCTACTGTGCAATCCTCCCCTCAGCGAGAAGCTTTTGTGGGGATGATTTTAGCGATGCGCAGAGACTCAGTGAACACCTCCGTTCCGCGGGTCGAAGATGTCGCAACCGTCCTCCTGGGACTTCGCGACTGAAAAGCCCGTCCCGCGGTAGACTTTCGTGATGAGCGTCCCCTCCCATAACTCCCTTGCCCGTGCATCCTCCTCCTACCTTCGGTCTGCCATGCATCAGCCGATCCAGTGGCATGAGTGGGGCGAAGAAGCGTTCGCGGCGGCGCGGCGGGAGAACAAGCCAATGCTGCTCGACATTGGCGCGGTGTGGTGCCACTGGTGCCATGTGATGGATCGCGAGTCATACGACGACGCGGAGGTGGCGAAGCTCGTCAATGAGAATTTCATTGCGGTGAAGGTGGACCGGGATGAGCGTCCGGACATAGACAGCCGCTACCAGATTGCGGTGAGCGCGCTGACCGGGCAGGGGGGATGGCCGCTGACGGCGTTTCTTACTCCCGACGGCAAGCCATTTTATGGCGGCACTTATTTTCCGCCGACGGATGGCTATGGGCGGCCGAGTTTCAAGCGCGTGCTGCTGTCGATCGCACAGGCCTATCGCGAAAAAAACGGCGATGTCGTCGAGCAGGCGGCAATGGTCGAAAGCGCGATTGCACAGGCGGAATCGTTCGGCGGGGATGGTCAGGTGTCGGCGGCGCTGGTTGAAGCGATTGCGGAATCGGCCGTCAGAATGTTCGATGAGCGCAACGGCGGATTTGGCAGCGCGCCGAAGTTCCCTCATCCGTCGGCGCTCGACTTGGTGATGCATGAGCACTCGCGCACCGGAAATGACGATCTGAGGAATGTTTTTGTCAGCACGCTCGAGAAAATGGCGCGGGGCGGGGTGTATGACCAACTGGCGGGAGGGTTCCATCGCTATTCGGTGGATGAGCACTGGATTGTGCCGCACTTCGAGAAGATGAGCTACGACAACTCGGAGTTGCTGAAGAATTACGTGCACGCTTACCAGGCAACGGGCGAGGAGTTTTTCGCCGATGTGGCACGCGACATGATTCGCTGGATGGACGAGTGGCTGAGCGACCGTTCGCGTGGCGGCTTTTATGCCTCGCAGGATGCCGACTATTCGATGGACGATGACGGCGATTACTTTACCTGGACTCTGGATGAAGCACGCGCAGTATTGACGGAAGAGGAAGCAGCGGTTGCTTGCCTGCATTATGACATCAGCGAAATTGGCGAGATGCATCACAATCCCGCGAAGAACGTGCTTTACCTGCGGACGGATGTGGTTGAGATTGCGCGGCGGCTCAATTTGACGGAAGCGCGTGTGCGGGAGTTGCTGGCGTCTGCGAAACAGAAGATGTATGCGGCGCGGCTGAAGCGGCCGACCCCGTATGTCGACAAGACGGTGTATGTGGGATGGAACGCGATGTGCGTATCGGCTTATCTGGAAGCGGCCAAGGTGCTGGACGATCATTTGGACAGACCTGACGAGGCGCGCCGGTTTGCGCTGCGATCGCTGGATCGGTTGCTGGCGGAGGGAAGGGGCGATGCACACGGCGCAGAATCAACAGCGGGCGAGGCCGCCCGCTCCACGCGAGCACTCCCCACTCTGCGGCATGTGATTGCCTATTCAGACCCGCAGGCGGCGCTGCGCGACACGGCGGGAGTGCTCGACGATTATGCATTCACCGTAATTGCGTGTCTCGACGCCTACGAGGCCACCGCTGACATGAGCTACTTTCGTTTTGCGCGCGAGATTGCGGATGCGATGGTGGATGGATTCTGTGATCACGCCGGTGGCGGCTTCTTCGATACTCGTGACACGGCGCATGGTTCGGCAAGAGTTGCGGCCGGCGAACCAGCAGTCGCTGCCAACACGGCCGGTGAAAATGAAGCAAAAGCGTTAGGAATTCTGGGCACGCGGCGCAAGCCGTTTCAGGATTCGCCGACTCCAGCAGGAAACTCGGCGGCGGCAATTGCCCTTCTGCGCCTGCATGGATACACGAATGAGGCGTCGTATCGCGAGTTGGCTGAGCACACACTCGAGGTCTATGCGGGCGTGGCAGCGAAACACGGCTTGTTCGCCGCGACGTATGGTTTAGCTACCGCTCGCTTTGCCGAGCCGCACACACAGATCGTCGTGGTTGGAGACGACTCGGTTGCGCGAGACCTGAACAATGCTGCGCTGCGGCGTTTTTCTCTCAACACCGCGGTCATGCGGTTGGACGCGAGCAAGGCCGTCGCGCAGAATCTGCCTCCTGCGCTGGCAGAGACGCTTCCGCAGCTGCCGGCTATTAACGAAGCACAATCACGTGAAGGGCAACCACGCGAGGCTAGCGAAGGAAAATCATTTGCCATACTGTGCTCAGACTTCACCTGCCAGCCTCCGGTTTTTGACGCGGAGGAATTGATCCGCGCGCTCGAGGCAAGGGCGCGTCCGGCGGCCTGAACGCGATATGACCTTACGACCTTTCGGGCCTTAACTCACGCACATTCACGGCATTCGTAGCCGCGCAGTTGCTTTCCTGAAGTTCGTTGCAATTCCCGCCGATGAACCATTATGGCGTGGTCGCCAAGCATGGCGGGGACTGTCTTCGACAACCTGGAGTTCTACCGGACGGTGCTGGCGGAGCTGCCGATCGGCGTTTACATCGTCGATCGAGAAAGGCGCGTGCGCTTCTGGAACCGACGCGCCGAGCAACTAACGGGGCACCTGGCACACGAGGCTATGGGACACGACGGGACGCAGACCTTCCTGCAACCGTGTGATGCAAATGGCCAACTCCTAAGCCAGCAAAGCAACCCGCTGGGACGAACGCTCACGCAAGGACAAGCCCAACAGTTCGGCGCATTCTTTCTGCACAAGTGCGGCCACCGGATTGCGGTGCGAGTCCATAGCCGCGCAATCCTGGAACATAGCGAAACGGTCATTGCCGCAATCGTGGCGTTTGACGAATGCCTTGCCGGCCGTGACGATTCCCCAGATCCGACGATGTTCGGGTGCCTCGACCGAGTAACTGGAATTCCTTCGCACCGCCTGACGCGAGCCGTGCTGGGCGAATGCATGCTCGAGATGGAACGCTCGCAACGCGGTTTTGGACTGATACGGATCCGCGTGCTTGGGCTCGATGAATTTCGCGAGCGGCATGGGATGCAATCGGCGCTTCCTTTTCTGCGGACCGCTGCCCTTACGCTGCGGCATATTCTGGATCCAGAGATCTTTGTGGGGCGTTGGGGGGAGGATGAATTTATTGTGGTGCTGCCATCGGCGAACCCGGTGACGACCATGGTGACGGCAGAGTCGATCTGGGAGTTGGTGACGCACTCCGATGTGAGCTGGTGGGGAGACCACTTTCAGGTGAGAGCAGTTGTGATGCATGCGGTGGCGCAGCCAGGGGACGAACTCACAAAACTGCTGAACGGGTTGGAGCCCTCACACGCAGCCGCTACCGGGCGCGTGGTGGGCGAAGAAGGCCCGAGGCACGGGCGCGAACGGTCAGCTTCGCAACCTTGAAGTAACCGAAGGATGTCGCCTTTATGTTTTCGATTATCGGCATCGTAGTGGTTTTCGGATGCATTGTTGCCGGCTATCTTATGGAACACGGCAACCTCCGGGTGCTCATTCAGCCCGCCGAGTTAATCATTATTGGCCGCGCGGCCGCAGGCACAGTGCTGATTGCGAACCCGTTGTACATCCTCAAGCAGATTGGGGCCGGACTAGGAGGGGTTTTCGGGTCCTCGAAGTATACGCAAAAGCGTTATATCGAATCCCTCAAGATGCTTTACGAATTGCTGCAGAAGGCGCGCAAGGAAGGACTGGTATCGCTGGAGAGCGACATTGAGGAACCGGAGAAGAGCGCTATTTTTTCTCCGTACAAAGACTTTTTAGAAAACCATCACCTGCGCGATTTCGTATGCGACACGATGCGCATGGCGGTAAGCGGCGGCGTGGAAGTATTCGATCTTGACCAGATGCTGGACGCGGACATGGAAGTTCATCATCAAGAAGCGTCGCAACCGATCTCCGCGCTGAGCACGGCGGCGGATTCGCTGCCGGGGCTTGGAATCGTAGCTGCCGTGCTGGGAGTGGTCATCACGATGGGAGCCTTGGGAGGACCGCCGGAAGAGATCGGGCACAAAGTGGCAGCCGCCCTCGTGGGCACGTTTCTCGGCATTCTGCTGTGCTACGGATTCGTTGGCCCGATGGCGTCGCGGATGGGGAAAATCGCGGAAGAGGAGCACGCATTTCTCGGTGTCATGCGAGCGGTGATCGTCGCTTTTCTTAAAGGTGTCGCTCCCATCATGGCGGTAGAAATCGGACGCCGGGTCGTGCCGGGTTATGTGCGGCCGTCATTCCGCGAAGTGGAACAGGCCTGCCGGACGGGCAACAGCGCAGCCGCAGACTGCGGCCGCGAGTGCGGGCGGAGAAAGTGCCGGGTAGAGTCGACCATGCCCACACCCCCGATCATCATCATCAAGAAAAGCGGTGGACATGGCAGCCATCACGGCGGCGCGTGGAAGGTAGCTTACGCAGATTTTGTCACCGCCATGATGGCGCTTTTTATCGTGCTCTGGCTGATGAATTCCAGCAAGAAAATCCAGGAGGCAGTGGGCGGTTATTTCAAGGACCCGACCGGCATCGCGAAGAAACCGGGGACGAACATGAAAGGCTCGGGCGAGAATTTCAAGCTGACGAAGCAGAATCTGGGAGAGCTGAAGGAACAGTTGCAGAACAGCATTCGCAGCATCAACGATCTGGAGAAACTCCGGAAGAATGTCGAGATGACCGTGACCTCGGAAGGGCTGCGGATTGAGTTAATGGAATCCGAAAAAGGAACGTTTTTCGACAGCGGCAGTTCGGAACCAAGCAAGAGTGGGAAAGAGATGCTGGCTCTGCTGGCCCAGGATTTAGAAACAGTGCCCAACAAGATTTCCATTGAGGGGCATACCGATGCAAAGCCGTATGGCGGAAAAGCCAATTACACAAATTGGGAACTTTCCTCGGACCGCGCGAACGCAGCGCGGCGGCTAATGCAGCAATCCGGCATCCGGACGGACCAGGTTTCGCAGGTGCGCGGCTTTGCCGATCAGCGGCTGCGCAATCCAAAAGACCCATTCGAAGCTTCGAACCGGCGGATTTCCATCATTGTGCAGTACATCACGCATGACGAAGATGCGGAAGAAAAGCCGGACAAACCGGAGAGCAACGAAGAAAGCGGGAAATCGCCGCCGGATGCAAGCGCGAAATCGGCGGAAAATGAAGCAGGCAAGAAATAAGGCTGACTCAATGTCGGTCAGCCTTAAGAATTGCGTTTTAGCTTGGTTACGCCAAGCTTGTTTATGTTTAACTCAAAACCAGACTGCAATTACGCACCGCAGTTCGGGTTTCTGGGAGGACAAATTGGAATGGGCCCCTGTTCCTGAAGTTTCGGAGCAGCGGCATATGCGAATGTGCCTACCAGACCTACCAACAGTAACAACGCCCTGAGTGAACGTTTCATTTGGGCTTTATCTCCTTAGGGTCTTGCCGAACAGTTCGAGAAACATCCTAGCCATTCGGCGGGGAGCATTATACACAAGATATTTAAGCTGCCATTTAAAGCACCTAAGTTGTGGAAAAAATGGATTAACACCCTTGGAGCCGATCGCGTAGGGGTAACTCGATTGACTTTGAGGCATAATTACAGGGTCGCCCGAGCAATTATTAAAGTTATTCTTTTAGTGAAATAAGGTATCTGCAGGCGCCGCTGGAGGGACTTGACATTCCTCTTGACAAGTTTTCGGACAGGCCGAGATTTTGGCAAGAATCTTTACATTTGATCTTTTGAACCCGCCGCCGCCGATTTCACTCGCGCTGTACCTCCCGGATCCTTACCCCGAGGTTCTTCTTCAGAATCCAGACTAGTATGGCGCGAAAGAGCGCGCTCCACCATCCCTTCAAACATCGGAATCAGAGAATTACTCGCAACCGCAGGATGCAGATCGGCAAGACCTCGCTCCCACCGCTGCGTGCGCAAGGGGTTGGCGACCGTTTCCTTGACGGCTGTGCCTAATACCGCATACGCGAGCCAGGCGATATTTGAAAGATCATAAAAGATCAAATTCAGCAACTCGAGATGACCGTGTCCGATAAATTTCCCTGAGTACATCGCGTACAGCAGCAATTCGGCCCCCGCAACGAAACCGAACCCGAGCGCAATGCCAAAACTTAACTGTTTCCGCGAAACTCCCAGGTAACGGGAGAAAATCAGGAGAAAAAATATCAGGCCGACCTGCACCACCCGAACCGAACGCTCTAATGTGGCTATCGCATGAAAGACTGGTTCCTGATGGGGCGAGTTGGAGGCAGCCATCACCGCTGCGACCATCAACATCACCACGCCAGCCCACTTAAACGCCGGAGTCCCGAGATCCTTTAACGCATGATAGGGACGGAACACATCCAGGAAAATCTCGTGGATGATTTTGAATCCGAGAACGGCATTGCCTGCCTCGAAGGTCCAGTAGAGGTAAAAAAACCAGGCGTAGACATCCGGTCGTCCATAAAGGGGCAGCGTAATGGCAAAGATCGCAACCTGGATCAGCAAATAAGCAAAAAAAACGGGGAATTGTTTGTGCAGGTTTCTGCGCCAAAGCACCGCCGCCACTGCCGATTCCAGTACCGGTTGGGCATACCACAAGTGAAGGGTCGTAGCCTGGCTGTAGAAAGACATGTCGTGTCGGGGGAAAGTCGCATCACGACAAGTGCACAACTGTCGCGGCACCTTACCTTTTGTCCATCCTCTGTCAGTGGGGACGATAGGGTCAATGTACTCAGGTAACCGAGGTAACGTTACCAAAGTGGCGTTCTGTAAGACGCGGCACGTTACCGACAGGGCCTATTAACTCGCTTCGGGCGTGGAGTGCAGATAGGCTCGCATCATGCGGACTTCGTCACCTTTTTCGTCGAGGTCGTGCAAGAGAATGTCGCGCAGAGAGACAAATCCCTTGAGGTCGTGATCCGCGCAAACGGGCAGGTGCCGGAAACCGTGGCGCCGCATCAGCGTCATGCAGGTTTCAAGCGAGTCCTGAGGCTGAACCGTCATCGGGTCCTCGGTCATCACCTGACTCACATGGACGTGAGCGGGATCCAGACCGGCGACCACTACGCGATTCATCAGATCGCGTTCGGAAAAGATACCTACGAGGCGGCCATCTTGCAGGATGGGAACCGCACCAATGTTGTGGGCCACCATCAGACGAGCCAGTTCAAGGACGGTCTGATGCGGTGAGCCGGAAATGACCACCTGATTCTTCAGCAGATCGCAGATCAACATTTTTGCACCTCCTATTGACTTGTACCGCAGCACGCGGGTGCTCAGAACAAGGTCAGTCTGGCTTTGAATGGAGGAAGCAAAGCCTTTATGACTGCGTTCGGCGGAGTATATGTCGAAACACCGCCCGGCGGCGAAAAAAATTATGTAAGGGGAATCACGTAGGCTGCGGCAAGAAAGGCGGGGGGGATTTGCGAACGGTCGCGAGCGGTCACGATGACGTTGTAATCGTCGGTTGTATGCAAGCGATTGAATACCGGAGTGGCTTCCTGCGGCGCGACCAGCGCGAGGTAGCCGAGGAAACCAAACACGTCAGCAGTGGGCTCCAGTCCGGGAGCCACGAAGCTAACCTCGACATCCTCATGGTGGAAATGCCAGGCCAACGATGCCGCCAGGCCGACGGCTCGCTCGTAGATTGCAGGCCCGATCACTCCGGGCGCCGGATTGTCGAAAATGATGCGGAGCCTACGCTCATCTTCCCGGCTGTACTCACGCACCTTGAGCGCGCCGGTACGGGCGGTTGCCTTCCAGTCGACGTGGCGGGCGGAATCCTCGGGCATGTAATCGCGAATGCGGTAAAGATCGTAGCCGCGGCCGCGCACAAAGCTCTCGAATTCACCCGTCATCATGGGCAGAAGCTCCTGGATCTGCTCGGGCGGCTGCACGGCCGGGTAAGCGATAATCTCGCGCGTCAGGTTCGCGCGCCGGGTCTTGGTGAGGAATGCGAAGGGAAAGCGGGTTGCGAGGCCAAAGCTCTTCTCGCGATAACGTCCACGGTCGGGAAATCTAAGTTCCAGATCCGCCCGTAACTTCTGTCCGGGAGCAAGAAATGGGAAATAAGCAGATTGCTGAAGAATTGGCCGGTCCTGCTCTTCGCTTACGCGTTTCAGGCGGCGATCAGGCAGGCGGAGCCATTGCTGCTCAGGCTTGTAACTTCGGGGCCATCCGAAGGTTGCTTTTTCCCAACGCCAGCGCCGTGCGACTTTGCGCTTCACCGGGACCAGACGAATAGAAAACGATGGCATCCAGCGGCTGGAATTGCGCAACAAGGCACGCGCCATAGTGGGGCGGCCGGCGAATACATGCGTCGGCATGTGAATGTCGAGCTCCAGTTCGCGTAAAACGATGGCGGATGCGACGCCCGACACCAGAATGGCCGAAAGAAGCGCCGCGACGACCACGTAAAGCAAATTATTTCCGCTCTGGAGGGCCGCAATGGCCAGCAGAACAGTGAACAGAATATAGATGAGGCCTGCACGAGTGACGTCGTAATCCATGGCTTCGCGCAAGCGCGCCGCCGCCACGCGCCGGGCCAGGTAGGGCACGGTCGTCAGGCCGACAAATGTCGCCAGCAGCAAAGCTGCCGACGCGAGCACGATCGTGCCCCAGACGTTTCCCGACTCGCGTGAAACAGACGAAAAAAGAGCCGCCGCGAATGCCAGCACCAGCCCGATGATCGCGACTAGAAACCGGACCCAGACTTCGGGAATGCCGATCTTCAACAACGAAGACAGGGTCGAGTCGGGTGCGGTTAAGTCGGGTGCGCTGTTGGAATTCATGAAGTAGTCTGGTGCGGTTTGAAGAAGCTCCTATTCAAGTTTGGTGAATTGCCCACCGTTGCGACTGTGAGCCTCAACCACCGCAGCATTTCCAGAATAAGCCCGGCCGCATTCGGGATGGAAGTGACGGAAGATTTGGGTGGCGGCACGTCTCAAACCGCAGTGCCGCGGTTCGGGCTAGAACCTTGCCGCTGTCTTCCGTCCCCGCCGCCACCAGAGAAATAAGAGCAGCACCACGACGATGAAAATGGCCGCGTTGATGCCGGTGAGCCCCCGCACCAGGGCGTGCCAGTGATGGCCGAACAGGTATCCCACGCTGGCGATGACGGTGACCCAGACCGCTGCGCCCAGGAAGTTGAAGAGGGCAAATGCCCGCCAGCGCATGCGCAATACTCCGGCCAGCGGCCCGGCGATCACGCGCATGCCGAAAACGAAACGCGCAAAGAAAATCGTGAACGCACCATAGCGGGCAAAAAGCTGCTCGCCCCGGGCAAGCGTATTTTCGCGAATGCGAAATAAATTCCGGTATCGATCAAGCAGCGGACGGCCGCCATAAAGACCGATGGCGAAACCGAGGTTATCGCCCAGCGTCGCCGCACAGGTCGCCACAATGATGATCCATCCAAGGTGAAGTTTGTGCTCCGAATAAGCGAAGAAACTGGCCGCCAGCAGCGTGGTCTCGCCCGGAACAGGCAGGCCGGCATTCTCGCACAACAGCATGAGGGCAACGGCCCAGTAGCCGTAAGTTGCGACAAACTCGCGGACGAGATGGGAGGTACTTGAGCCCATGGCAGAAAGCGAAGGGCCAGCTTAGCAAATCCCAGCTTGGCAATCGAAGGCCACCGTGAATCTAAAGAACTTCGGTCGAGGTAAGGAAGCCTATCAGCGCTTCGTTGAACTCGTTCGGCGATTCTTCGTAGGGCAAATGCCCAGCGCCCGCAAAAGTAACTAGGCGGGCATTGCGAAAATTCAGGCGAAGGCGCTCCGCGGAGTCGAAATAGACGGCGCGATCTTGCGTGCCCCACATGAGCAGCGTGGGAAAGTCGCGAATTACGGGCAGCGACCGTTCCAATTTTTCCAAGTCGGCTTTCCACGTTGTAAGAATTCGCGCGGCATGGCGAAGAACATGATTTTGCAGGATGGGCAAGCGATAACCTTCAAGCGCGTCGGGCGGGATTTTCGATTCGTCGCCAAACAATCGCCGCAGCCACAGGTAATCGAGGGATCGCCAGCGTTCAATGGTATGGCGAAAAACAAACGAGCCAAACGGGCTCAACAGAAACGGGACCAACCGCTTGCCGCGAGGCGACCATGGATTCACCGGCGCAACCAGAATCAAACGCTTCACACGCGGGGAGTCATCGCGGCGTTCTGCCGAGAGCACTGCCGCCATCATGGCCACGCCTCCGCCATGCGATGTGCCGAGTAGATCGAAATTGCCGATACCCACCGCTCTGCCGAATTTCAGAATGCGTTCGGCTGTCGCCCGCATGGAACAGTCCATAGCGGCGCTCGCAGTTGAAAGACCCGCGCCCAGGTTGTCGATGGCATAGACCGTGGCATAGGGCGCAATCGCGGGAATGGTAAATCGCCAAGAGAACGCGTAGCCCATCAAGCCGTGATTGAGGATGAGGGGCGGGCCAGAACCGGCTTTGAGATACCGCATCCGTCCACCGTCCAGTTCAAGCCAGCACTCTTCGACCGCGACAGGAAGCTGACTTGACGCGGAAGCGGCGTGGACCAGGCTTTCCCCGGTGGGGTCGCGGGGCTCTCTTGCACCTTTCAGGGTCTCGATGGGCAACTCTTCGCTCCCGGAATGCTTCTTATTTGCTGAGTGATATCGCCTCTGTCGCTACAGTGGGAGCATCCTCCTTGCTCCCACTCTTTTTTCTCCGGCAGTTCCCGTCGTTTATAGAAAACAGCCATCTTGCCAATATCCGGCGCCCAGAGCGTAATTTCAGATTGCGAGATTCCGATCAGAGGTTCACTGTGACAGCACCGCCACAGCAGGCACGCTTTTGTCTTCTTTTTTTTCTTCCACCTTGGCGCGCTTCTTGCCGAGCAGTTTCTTAAGCACTCGGACTCCCTTGTCGACGTGCTTTTCCTGGAGCAGAAATGGCGGCAGAAACCGGAGCACCGTATCCTGAGTGACATTAAAGAGCACACCCTCGGCCAGGCCCTCCTCGACAAACGGACGAGCCGGAACGTCGAGCACAAGTCCTTGAATGAATCCTCGGCCGCGCGTTTCCCGCGCAGCACCACGTTTCGCCACCAGCACGCCAAGTTGCTCCTTGAGGTAAGCGCCAACGCGGTCCACGTTTTCGAGCAAGTGCTCTTGCTCGACAATAGCCAGGTATTCAAGGGCGACGCGGCAAGCGAGCGGTCCTCCTCCGAAGGTGGTGCCGTGCTGCCCTGGTGAAATTGCCGAAGCAAAGCGCTCTTTCGAAATGAACGCGCCCAGGGGCACTCCCGCGGCGATCGGCTTGGCAACGGTGACGATGTCAGGGATGACGCCAAAACCCTGGAAGGCAAATATCTTGCCGGTGCGACCAAGCCCACACTGAATTTCGTCGAAGATGAGCGTGGCCTGGTGTTGGTCCGCCAGCGCGCGGCACTCGCGCAAAAATTCCGGCGAGCACTCCAGAATTCCGCCTTCGCCAAAAATCGGTTCGAGCACGATGGCGCATGTATTCGCATTGACGGCCGCTCGAATTAACTCAATGTTGTTCCGCTCGACAAACGTCACATCCTCGAGCATGGGCTCAAAACCTTTGCGGTATTTTTCCTGCCCAGTGAGTGACATGGAACCGAATGTGCGGCCGTGATACGAGCCTTGCAAGGCCACGAGCCCAGATTTCGCTTCGCCGCCAGCTTTGTGGCCGGCCAGTCGCGCCAGTTTGATGGCGCCTTCCATGGCTTCGGTCCCGCTGTTCGAGAAGAAGACGCGATCGAGACCCGAAAGCTGACACAGACGCTCGGCCAGCTGTCCCTGGTATTCGTTGTAGTAAAGATTCGAGAAATGAATGGCGCGCGCCGCTTGCTCGCGGATGGTCTTCACAATGCGCGGGTGCGCATGGCCGAGAGCGTTCACGCCCAGCCCGGCAACGAAATCGAGATACTTCTTGCCCTCGAAGTCAAAAAGAAAGACCCCCTTCCCGCGCTCAAACGCAACGGGATAGCGGTTGTAGGTTGGAAGGAGACAACGCTTTTCGAGTTCGGCGATTTGTTCAAAGCGAGACATAGTTCGAGAGATAGTTGTGCCAGACATACATAGATTTTAGAACGGAAAGCCGAAAGCTTGGAAATACGAAACGGAAGATGGCTTTACGCGCTGTCGCGCGGACCAGATGCGCTAGACTTTGGATATGCAAAAGCGAAATCTTCGGATCGTAAAGAGAATCAGGAATGTCCCGGTTCGTGGAATCTGTGAAAGCTGCAATGCCGAGTTTTCAGGCGATCCGAACATGGGGAACGCTCAATCCGCCATCCAAGAGCAGTTCAATGTGCACAAGTGCAAGCCTGTAGATAGCAGCCAGAATGCCTCGCAGGTCGTGCGCGGAGCCAAGGAAGCAAAGTAACTATCGCCGGGTTTTTTCCCGCTGGCCCACGGATTCCGTGACATTTCTGCGATGTGATGAAAAACGGCGCTCTGTTAGAATCTTGAGCAAATTGAGGGGTGGACCATGTTCCGACCGCTTTCCCGCATCGCGTGCACAGTGATTTTGCTTAGCTTGCCATGTATGCTGCCCACCACATCTTGGGCCAAGAATGCCGGATCAAAAAATGCCGCGGAGAAGAATGCCCCAGCAAAAGACGCCGCATCAAAAGATGCCGCCAGCGATCCACGCCTGCAGCATAGCTTCCGCCGTCCTGTGCAGAATGGCTGGACGTTTGTGCACCTTGAAGGCTCGCCCTCCGAGATCGGCTTTCAAAATGGCTACCTGCTTGCGCCTGAGATCGAAGATCTGCTGAAAGTGGTGATGCTCGAGCAATCGCACGACGACCACAAGGATTGGCAGTTCTTTCGCGATGCCGCCCGCACCATGATGTGGCCGCACGTCGATCAGGAGTACCGTGACGAGTTGCAGGGGATTGTGGACGGCGCAAACGCGCGGGGCGTGAAGATTGACATCTGGGATGTGGTCGCGATCAACGCCGCCGAAGAGTGGGAATACTACGTCAAGCAATACAACAAGGAACATGCGATCAAATCTCCGGCGTCGCTGGTTGCGCCGGACCATTGCAGCGCCTTCGTCGCGACGGGCAGTTACACAAAAGATGGCAAGATCGTCATCGCCCATAACAACTGGACCAAGTATCTTGACGGCCAGCGCTGGACGATCGTTTTCGACATCGTGCCGGTGCACGGCAATCGCATGCTGATGGATGGGCTTCCCGGAGTCATTCACAGTGCCGATGACTTTGTCGTGAACTCTGCCGGCATTGTGATTACCGAAACCACAATCGGCCACTTTTCTGGCTATAGCTTCACAGGCATTCCGGAGTTTGTTCGCGCTCGAAAGGCGGCCCAATACTCAACGTCGATTGACGATTTCGCCCGCATCATGAAGGACGGCAACAACGGCGGCTATGCCAATAACTGGCTGCTGGCCGATATCAAGAACAATGAAATTGCCAGCCTGGAACTGGGCTTGAAGAACGTAACGCTCGAGCGCAAGAAAGATGGCTACTTCGTAGGCTCGAATTTTCCCGTCAACGAAAAACTAATTCGCGAAGAAACCGATTTTGATCCGACAAACATGAGCGAGGGTGTGAATGCTCGCCATGTGCGCTGGGAGCAGTTGATGGCGGAAAACAAAGGCAAGATTGACGTCGCCGCGGCCCAGCGTTTTCTTGCCGATCATTACGATACCTACACGAAGAAAGAAGAACCCGACGAACGCACTCTCGACGGCCACGTTGAATTGTCGGAGCGTGGATTGCCCACCTGGGAACCGCCGTACGGAGCCGCCGGGGCCGTGCAGAATAAGGCAACGGATGCTGCAATGGCGGCCTCGATGTCGTTCTCGGCAGCGGCCGGTCATGCTTGCGGCATGAATTTCAAGGCGCAGGAACATCTTCGCCAGCATCCAGAGTTCAACTGGGAACAGGATTTGCTGCGCGACATGGATGCGTATCCGTGGACGACGTTCGCCGCGGCGAAATAAATATCTTTTGAATGCACTCCAAATGATGCACTGCAATGATGGGCGAGTGCGTGAATCCGCGCGCTTGAATTCCGTGCCCATGAATGTGGTGCGATTCAATCAGCGCGAGAAACTTCGAGGCTGACCATCCACAAGAGCAGGAGTGGCAGAGCGAGCAGGCATCCGCGAAGATTAAGGAACGGAAACGGCTCTCCGGCAATGCGGAAAAGATAGAGACTCGCAACGGCGACGATCAAAGCCACGCTCGTGCGATTAAGACGCCCCGGCGCTTCTGCTAGCGAATCATCCGACACCGCCTCACGCGCCATGGTTGTACGCTGTCGCATTCTGCCCCGCAACGCTTCGTCGACGAGCACGAGAATGGGCAGGGCGACGATAGCCAGATCCTGCATGTGCAGGTGATAGCTGATCAAAACTGTCGCCAGAATGGCCGCCGAATAAGTGAGGCCAAGGCTATGCTGGTCGCTGTTACGCCAAACGATCCAGGCAGTCGCGCCGCCGACCACAGCTGAAGCCAGAAGTATCAAGGGCTGAATCGAGCCCAGGTCAAGCCATCTGATCAGGGCCCACTGCAAAAATCCGCGCAGGTTTGGCATGAACCAGGGGATAAATCCCCAGGGCGTGATCGCGCTCTGATTGCGCAGCATGCCCAGGTAGCCAGCCACAATACCGGGGCCAACCATGGCCGCTGAGATTCCGCCCGCGACGATTCCGCCGACGGCAAATCCCGGCAAAGCTCGCCATTTACGTCCGCACGCGAACACAAAGAACGCAATCAGCAAGGCCAGATGAAACTTGAAGCAGGCGAGCGCGAGAATGAAGCCGCCGAGAAAAGAAAGCCGCGCATCCATCGCTCGCAAGGAGAGCACCACGAGCAATAAGAACAGCAGAGAATCTTGTCCTTCGCCCAGCGTGTACATCACCGGCGAAAAAGCGAGTAAGTAAACAACGATGGGAATACCCGTACGCTGCCGGATGGCTCGCGTATACGGCGTGAGAAGCCATCCTATGAGAGCGACCACGCCCAAATTGGCGATGGCCCATGCGATGATCGCCGTGTGATATGGGAAGGCGGAAAACGGCCAATAGAACAGCAGTTCGAAAGCGAGGTGATTGAACGGCAGCAAACCGGCGATTTGAGTTTCTGGATAAAGCAGGGCTTGGGTGCGCCGTTGCGCGTCAAAACTGTAAAGATCGCGACCGTCGCCAGACTGCACCAGTTCGACACCGGTCATGAAAATCCTGAAATCGCTGACCACTGGGCCATGGGAAAAGCACCAAAGCGCCTGGCGCGCACCAATTCCGATCGACAGCAGACAAAGCACAACGATCGCCAGCCTGGTTATGAAATGCAGACGGGGGCTCGACGATGACGACGCCGTCACTTTGGACGGCAACGCACCGAGATGGTCAATTGCCGTCAGATTGGCTTCCATGTGGTTTCTTGCAAAGGCCTCCAGATTTTGATAACACGGAGCCGCGCCGAACACGGTGGCAGAAATGACTTTCTGGATCACGGCAGTCACCCAATTCATTTTCCTGGAACCCCAGTTCCAAGCGCCGGCAAAACCAAATAGTTAGTTCCGCCGACTAGGCTTCCGTTTGTTGGATATTGAGTACCATTTGCTTATTCTTCGCCCCAGTTGAGCGGGGCCAAGACATCCCGAAAAATGTACGATAATTCCAAAAATCATAGCCATTTCGGAAATCCCAAACTATAATTGCGGAAGTTATTGTTTTCATTCGACTTGACGCAATGGATTCTGAATCCCACGTGGCAGTGAAGTTGCTCCGCCCAACTCGTCGGCGAATTGCTGGCGGGGCCGACGCATCAGACTTTGTAACTAATTATCTGCCTATGGATCGAGAGTTTCAGACCCGCTTTACGGTGATCGTATTGTTGCTGCTTACGATCACGGCGGCGGTTTTCGCCGGGCTGAACTTTCGCCTTGAGCACCAGACGGCAATTCCCGACGACGGCGCCTGGTGGATGGAGCGCAGCGGGCGACTCATTGCCGACCGGCTCGACCCCAATGGGCCGGCAGCGCTCGCTGGCATTCGCACCGGCGACATCGTGGTCAGCGTCAACGGACGCGGTGTAAACAGCACCGCCGCTTTGACCCGTCAGCTTTACTATTCGGGCGTTTATTCCAAGGCAACCTACTCGCTGCTGCGCGGTTCGGTCCCTTTGGACGTGGAAGTCGTCCTCATTCCAGCCGAACGCTCCATGAACGATTGGCTGCGCCTGATCGCGCTGATCTACTTAGGGATTGGACTCTACGTGCTGCTGCGGCGCTGGACCGCCGCCGGCTCAACTCACTTCTACATTTTCTGCCTGGTTTCATTCATCTTCTATTCGCTTCATTACACCGGCAAGTTCAACGCGTTCGATTGGGCCGTCCTGTGGAGCAATGAAATCGCCTGGCTGCTACAGCCTCCGCTCTTCCTGCACTTTGTCTTGACGTTCCCTGAGCGGCGGCCGTTCGTCATAGGACGCCGGTGGGTTCTGACCATTCTTTACCTGCCGGGGGCTCTGCTGCTGCTGGTGCAGATTGCGGCGATGGAATTGCTGGCGGCCAGCGCGCGTCTGTTATTCAATCTCAATCGGGTGCACTGGGCCTACCTGACGGTTTACTTCGTCTCGGCGGCGGTGGTTTTGTGGCGCAACTACCGGCAGGCATCGACGCCGATTTTGCGGCAACAACTCAAGTGGATCACGCGCGGAACCGTGCTGGCGATCGCGCCGTTCACGCTGTTTTACGTTCTGCCCTATCTATTCGGCGCGATGCCTTCGCTGGCGATGAAGGCAACGGTACTTTTCCTCGGCTTTTTGCCGCTGACCTTCGGCTACGCGATCATCCGCTACCGGTTGATGGATGTCGATCTGATCTTCAAGCGCGGCATGGCGTATACGCTGGCCGCGGCCGCGATCGTCGGCGCATATTTCGCCGTCGTCGCCGCCATTGCGGAACTGGTTCACACCCGGGTGCCCAGCTCCGGGCCCGCCGGGCTGATGGTTGCCATCGTCGTCACCGCGTTGCTGTTTGATCCGGTACGGAAGTGGATTCAGGAAAAGCTGGACGTCGTCTTCTACCGCACGCGTTACGACTACCGGCGCACGCTGATCGAGTTCGGCCGCGAGCTAAGCTCGGAGACCGACCTCGACAAGATGCTCTCCTCGCTTGTGGATCGCTTGTCGAGGACGCTGATGGTCGACCGCCTTGCCATTTTTCTTGGCAACGCTGACGGAACGCAGTTCGAATTGGCGAAGTCATACGGGTTGGGCGCTGTGGGCGCTCTTGACCTGACGTTTCTCTCCAAGCCTCGCGTGGAGGATGCGGCCGGGCACATCTTCTTCGAGAACACTCGCCAGTTGCCGCGTGAGACGGCAACGGCCCGCGAGGCCATTTCGCGCCTCGACCTGAACTACTACATTCCGTGCCATGCCCGCCAAAAAACAATCGCGTTCCTGGGGCTGGGCAAGACCATGGACGGCGATTTCCTGTCGAGCGAAGACGTGGAGTTGCTGGAAACGCTGGCCGGCTACATCGGAATCGCGATCCAGAATGGACGCCTCTATGCGTCGCTCGAACAAAAAGCCACTGAGTACGAGCGGCTGAAAGATTTCAACGAGAACATCGTCGAATCCATCAACGTGGGCGTGCTGGCCGTCGATCTGCAAGACCGCATCGACTCCTGGAATTCGCAGATGGAAGTGATGTACGCCCAGCCTCGTTGGCAAGTCGTGGGACGATCGCTGAGCGAAGTTTTCCCTGCCGCTTTCGTCGAAGAGTTCTATCGCGTGCGCCAGAATCCTGGGATTCACAATCTTTATAAGTTCCGGCTGGCCACGCCAACCGGTGAATCGCGAATTGTGAATGTCGCCATCGCGCCTCTGGTGACGCGCAAGTTCAGTGTCGTCGGCCGGTTGGTGATTATGGACGACATCACCGAGCGAGTAGAACTCGAACTTCAGCTCACGCAGGCCGACAAACTCTCGTCAATTGGCCTGCTGGCCGCGGGTGTGGCGCACGAAGTCAATACGCCGTTGGCTGTGATTTCTTCCTATGCGCAGATGCTGGCCAAACAGCTGCAATCGGACCCGCCCAAAGCCGCGGTGATGGAGAAAATCACGAAGCAAACATTCCGCGCTTCGGAAATTGTGAACAACCTGTTGAACTTCTCCCGAACTACGGGAACGGAGTTTGCCGAAATCAGCTTGAATAAGGTGGTCGCCGACACACTGGCCTTGCTCGACCACCAGTTCAAGGTGGCGCACGTGCAGGTGGAGGCGGAGTTGAATGAGAGCCTTCCTCATATTCAGGGCAATGCCGGACGGTTGCAGCAGGTATTTCTGAACCTCTTCCTCAACGCCAAGGACGCCATGGCCGGTGGCGGAGTGCTGAATGTTTCGACTCTCAATGGCGACTCTGTAAGCGTGCGCATTACCGACACCGGGTCGGGCATCGCCCAGGAGAATATTCGCCGCATCTACGACCCGTTCTTCACCACGAAAACGACTCCCGCGGAAGGCCAGAATCGCGGAACGGGCCTCGGGTTATCCGTATCGTACGGGATCATCCAGGAGCACGCTGGAAACATCCATGTGGAAAGCCGAGTTGGCGAGGGAACGACGTTCACGCTGGATTTCCCGTTGATCAGGAAGGCGACCCATGTCTGAAGCAGCCGTCATATCCCGCCGGAGCACGCCTGAGACCGCGTCGCAGAGTGCAGGCCGGATTCTCATCATTGACGACGAGATGGCAATCCGGGAATCGCTGGCGACGTTGCTGGAGCTGGAAGGATATTCCGTGACCATCGCGGGTACCGGCGGCGAGGGGCTGGCGCAGATCGGAGAAAACAGCTTTGACGCTGTGCTGCTCGACCTGGCATTGCCCGATCAGAACGGGATTGACGTGTTGGCCGAGATTCGCCTGGTTCATCCTGAACTCGCCGTCATCATGATCACCGCGTATGGAACGGTGGAGAATGCGGTGCGCGCCATGCAGTCGGGCGCGACAAACTTCATCCAGAAGCCCTGGGACAACGAGAAGTTGCTGGCCGATGTGCGCAGCGCCGTCGCCCGTCAAAAAGCAGAAGAAGAGAATATTCAACTGAAGCGCGCGCTCAAGCAGCGCTATAACTTTGAAAATATCGTCGGCAAGAGCGAGCCGATGCTCAAGATATTTGACCTGGTCGCGCAGGTAGCGCCCAGCCGTTCCACGGTTCTGCTACAGGGTGAAAGCGGCACGGGCAAGGAACTGATAGCCAAAGCAATCCATCTGAATTCCACGCGGCGGGACCGGCCGTTTGTTCCGGTCAATACCGGGTCCACTCCTCCCGATTTGCTGGAATCCACGCTGTTTGGGCACGTGAAGGGCGCATTCACGAGCGCGGTTGCATCGAAAAAAGGATTGTTTGAGGTCGCCGATCGCGGCACTCTGTTCCTCGACGAAATCGGCACCATGAGCATGGACACGCAGGCCAAGATTCTGCGCGTGCTGCAGGACCGAAAATTTATGCACTTAGGCGGCGTGCAGGAAATTCAGGTCGATGTGCGCATCATCGCCGCTACCAATGTCGACCTTCGCCAAATGGTCCAGGAAGGCCGCTTCCGTGAAGATCTCTTCTACCGCCTCAATGTGATCATGGTCGAACTGCCGCCATTGCGGCAGCGCCGCGAAGACATCCCGTTGCTGGTCGAACACTTTCTGAAGAAATACTGCGACGAAAACGCCTTGCCGAAGAAGAACCTGAACACCGATGCATTGCGCCACTTAGTCAACCACACCTGGCCCGGCAACGTGCGCGAACTGGAGAACACTATCGAGCGCGCCGTGGTGTTGTCGTCGGACAGTACAATCGGCGCCGATCTCCTGCCCGATCATATCGCTGGCCGCGGCAGTTCGTTCCCTGCCCTGGATATGTCATCTGGCGCTTCCCTGTTCACCATCATGGAGGAATGCGAACGCCGGATCATCATCGACATGCTGGAGAAATGCAACTGGAACCAGACCGAAGCCGCCGAGCGTTTCCACGTGCCGCTCTCCACGCTCAATCAGAAAATCAAGCGGCTGGCGATCGAGATCAAAAAGAAGAATAGCCATCGCGACAACGGAACAGCTGCGGATCGTTCCGCCACGCAGTGACTTAATGATTCAATGATTCCAGTCGGTCAAGTACCCAATGGCCTAACAATCTTCCATCCTGTTATAGTCTCAGCCTAAGGCCATGGATTTCGACCTCGAACTGATCTCGCCGGTTGATATAGCCAAAGGCCTTGCTCTGTCCGTGCAGGAATACACCCTGCTCGCGGCCCAATCGCTGGCAAACTTCTTCCGGCGCCCTCTTTACATGGGAGACATGGTGCAGCAAGCCGATCTGATCGGCGTGGGATCGCTGCCGATTGTCGTGCTGACAGGTCTCTCCGTCGGCGCCTTGCTCGCGCTTAACTCAGCCAGCACTTTGCAGCGTTTCGGCGGAATTACCCTCATCGGCCAGTTGGTTTCGATCGGAATGGTCACGGAACTCGGGCCGCTCATTACCGGACTGATGGTTGCGGGGCGCAACGCCTCCGGTATGGCCAGCGAATTGGGCTCCATGATTGTGACCGAGCAGATTGATGCCATGCGCGCCCTTGGCACTGACCCCAGCAAGAAGTTGGTCACCCCGCGCGTGGGCGCCACAACGTTCATGCTGTTTTTTCTCACCATCATTGCCGATCTTCTAGGACTGTGCGGCGGCTGGGCCGTTTCGCGTTTTCTGTTCGGACTCGACAGCAATCAGTATTGGACCTCGGCCTGGCAGATCCTCGTGTTCCGCGACGTGTTCACCGGACTGATCAAGCCCGTACTTTTCGGCTTCATAATCTCCACCGTCGGTTGCTATTACGGCCTGTCGACGACCGGCGGCACGCAAGGCGTTGGCCGCTCCACCACCCAGGCGGTGGTCGCCGCGTCAGTGATCATTCTGGTCGTCGATTTCTTCGTCACGAAATTGATCTTCGCCCTGTTCGGAGTTCGATAGGAGTTCGATAGACGATCATGGCTGCGCCCACCGCGCCTCTCGGCCAAGTAACTTCCGCCACCGGCGAGCGACCAAACATCGCCATCGAATTCCAGGACGTCGCCATTGCGTTCGATGAGAATGTGGTGCTCGACGGCATTTCGTTCCAGTTGCCCCACGGTGAAACCAAGGCGCTGTTCGGTGTCGCCGGATCGGGCAAGAGCCTTCTGCTTAAGCTCGCCATGGGCCTTCTTCGTCCCGATCGGGGACGCATCTGGGTGCTGGGCAAAGAAGTCACGGCCATGACGGAGGATGAGCTGTTCGGATTTCGCAGCCAGGTCGGCATCGTCTTCCAGGAAAGCGCGCTCTTTGACTCGCTAAAGGTTTGGGAGAACGTCGCCTTCCGCCTGACTGAACAAAAAATTGCCGACGCAGAAGTGGAACAGCGGGTGCGCGAAGTGTTGCGCTTCGTGGAATTGGAAAAAACCTACGACATGTTTCCGTCGGAACTCTCGGGGGGCATGCGACGTCGCGTAGCCATCGCGCGAGCCATCATCACGCGGCCTGAAGTCATACTCTACGATTCTCCGACGGGAGGGCTCGACCCGGTGACGTCCGATACCATCATCCAACTCATCATGAAGCAGCGCGACGTCTACAAGACCAGCGCGCTACTGGTCACCCATCGCCTGCAGGATGCCTTCACCATGGCGACGCACGAGTTCGACAAAAAGAAGAACGAGATGATCGCCCTGCCGAAAGGCCAGCGCGGCGAGGTGCCCATGAGCTTCCTTATGCTTCGCGATAGCAGAATAATCTTTGATGGCGACGCCCACCAGTTGGCGACCTCGCGCGACGAATACATTCGCGAATATATTTCCTGATTTTGACGGCCACTTTGCCAGCCGTTTATTGCGCGAGCGCCTGATTCAGCATTTGTGAAATCTTGGTTTCCTCGACTTCGCCGGGCGCGTTGTAAAGGGCTTTGCCCCCACGGTCGAGCACAACCACGTGCGGTATGGATTCCGTGTAGAACTTCTTCACCAGCGCGTCTTGCGCAGCGGAGCGTTTGCCGTCGAGATCGATGATCACGAATTCCACCCGCCCGCGGTACTTTCCATACAGATCGACCGTGCGCTGCGCCTGCCTTTTCGAATTGAAACATCCTTCGCCGTAAATGATGATGTACGCAGGCTTGCCGGCCACCACGCCATCTTCGAGATGGTCGCCGGTGATAAGCGGCCCATCATGGCTATCGCTGGAATAATCAAGATGCTGATTCAGTTTGAGATTTTCCGCAGCAAATGCCGGCAACGCTAATACGGCCAAAACGAGAATTCGTGACCACGGTTTCAGCAAGATGTTCACCTCTCGTTTATCAGACGCGCATCCTCGCAGAAAGTTGCAGGCACACACTATTCATCCCGAGCGCCATTCTCGCGCTGCTGACCCGCGCCCCCCACGTTTCCTTTTTCCGAAGGCCCTTTTGCAGCAGTCCCTTTTCCCGGCAGCCCGGCAGGATTCTCATGCGTTCGCTCGCGGAAGCCGCCCTTCATACCTGTCGCCAGGCCGATGGTCGATTCGCCAAACTTGTCGCGCAAACGATCAGCGGCGGCCTGCACTTTCTGCCACCGCTCTTCAGGAGAACGCTCGTCCTTCGCAGGCTCCAGCAAGCTGAGTTGCCCACCCCCTGCAGGCAAAGGCTCAGCCTCGAAATTTGACGTCTGCACGCCGAGCAGCCGCACCGGCGCATTGTTCTTCCAATTGCTGCGAAAAAGCCTCCGCGCCTGCTCGAAAATCTCACGGTCCGCCTGAGTTGGCTTCGCCAGCGAGTGCGCCCGCGTGATCGTGGTGAAGTCCTTATAGCGCAGCTTGAGCTGGACCGTCCGCGCAAAATATCCGGCCTCGCGGAGCCGCCGGCCGACCATCTCGGAAAGCCGCATCAGGGTCGATTCGAGTTTCTCAATGTCAGGCGTGTCCTCATTGAAGGTGTGTTCATGGCTGATTGATTTCGCTTCCGTGTGCTCGCCAACTTCCGCATCGAACCATCCGCCGGCATCCTCGCCATGAGATTTCCCGGCCAGCGCCAGTCCCCATTTTCCGAAACGATCTTCCAGGTCCGATTGCTCCAGGGCAGCCAGGTCGCCAATCCGCCGAATGCCCATCGCGTGCAACTTCTGCTCCATCACCTTGCCAACGCCGGGGATGTCGCCGACGTCGAGCGGCGCCAGAAACTTCGCCTCCCGGCCGGGCATCACCCAGAGCACTCCGTTTGGTTTTGCTTTGGCGGAGGAGACCTTCGCGATGAGCCGCGACGTGCCAATGCCGATCGAGCAGTTGAGCTGTGTCGCCGATTTCATCTCGGCATGTAAGCGGTGCGCGCTGCGCAATGGCGGGCCATGCAGGCGGTCGGTTCCCGTCATGTCGAGATAAGCTTCGTCGACCGATGCCATCTCGACCCGCGGAGAGAAATGCCCCAGCACCGCATGCACGCGCCCGGAATACTCGCGGTAACGCTCAGGATGGCCGTCCACGAAAATGGCCTGCGGGCACATCTTGGCAGCCGTCCGCAGCGGCATCGCCGAATGCACTCCAAATTTGCGCGCAGCGTACGACGCGGCCGAAACCACGCCGCGCTCATGGCGCTGGCCGCCGACCACCACGGGCTTGCCTTTCAGCAACGGATCGTACAACTCTTCCACCGACACAAAGAACGCATCCATATCGACGTGGAAGATGGTGCGGATCATCAGGACACTTAAATCTCGCAACTCAAACTGAGACTTTTTCCACTGCCGGCGCCAGCGCTCGCACGCGCCTTACGCGCTCGTAGATTTTCCCGTATTCGCGGGCCGAGGCTCCCCAGGAAAAATCGCGGGCCATGCCATTGCGCATAAGCGTCTGCCACCCGGCCTGATCGCGATAAGCCGCCAGCGCTTGCTTGATTGTCGCAAGCAGCGCTTCACCGGTGTATTCGGTGAACTTGAAGCCAGTTCCCTTTTTTGTGCGCGGATCCCACGGCTCTATGGTGTCATCGAGGCCACCGGTCGCGCGCACAATGGGCACTGTTCCATATTTCAGGCTGTAAATTTGATTGAGCCCGCAAGGCTCATAGCGCGAAGGCATTAGAAACATATCGGCGCCGGCTTCAATCTTGTGCGCCACCACATTGTCATAGGCCAGCTTGATGGCGATTTTGTTGGGAAATTGCCGGTTGAGCCGCTGAAACATGTCTTCGTAAGTCTTATCGCCGGTGCCGAGCGCGATCACGATCATTTCTTCGAGCGCCAACCGGTCCATAATCTGCGCGACCAGGTCGAATCCCTTCATGGCGGCCAGGCGCGAGACGATGCCAATGACCGGCAATTTCGCATCCGCTTTCGTCACTCCGAATGTATCCAGCAGGTCGCGCTTGCATTCCTGTTTCCCGCTTAAATCCTGCGGCGAAAAGTTTGCCGCAATATACTTGTCCGTCTGCGGGCTCCACTCGTCGTAATCGACGCCATTCACAATGCCCGTCACCGTGGAGGCACGATTGCGCAAAACGCCTTCCAACCCAAATCCATACTCCGTCGTTTGAATTTCCTGGCTGTATCTCTTGCTGACAGTGGTGACGTAATCGGCAAATACCAGTGCGCCCTTCAGGAAATTCACCTGCCCAAAGAACTCCATCTTCGAAATCGTCCACAGGTCCCAGGGCAGCATCAGCAACGGCAAAATCTCCGAAGGAAACAAGCCTTGATAGCCCATATTGTGGATGGTGAAAACCGTACCCACTTCGCGAAACGCCGGATCTTCCTTGTACAACGTGCGCAGCATCACTGGCACCAGCGCCGACTGCCAGTCGTGGCAATGAAAAACATCCGGAACGCCGAGCACCTTGGAAGCTTCGAGCACAGCGCGCGAAAACAGCGCAAAGCGTTCAGCGTTGTCCGGGTAGTCTCCCGCAGACGTGCCGTAGAGGCCTTCGCGATCAAAGAAAGGCGGATAGTCGACGAAGTAAAACTTAATGTTGGCGTTTGATGCCGCGGTCAACACCGAACAGAAGCGGTATTTGTCGTCGAATGGGACCGTAATGCTGCGCACCACCGTCGCTGCATCCACCAATTTCGTCTGCCGGTAACGCGGTACATAGACGCTCACCCGATGCCCCAGGCTCGCCAATGCGCGCGGCAGAGCGCCCACCACATCCGCCAGGCCCCCCGTTTTTGAGAACGGAACACATTCCGATGCCGCCAAAGCAATATGCATTAGGGGAAGCCTCCTCGGTGTTTCGAACTTAACTGGCCCCGCTCACGTTATCATTATTGCAACATTTGGCCTTCGAACATTCGGCCGGTCGAGCATTGGATGCATTCGCGCCGAGAGTGGAAGCGGCGGCGTCCGTCCTGATACATTTCGTTGCATTTCGGCACGAGGCATTCATCGCTAGAAGAGAAAAAGGAAAGAGACTTACAGAGTCTAAGCGGGAACAGAAAGAGGGTCAACGTTGCATAAAGTTGGCACATCTATGGGCGGCAGCCGCCAGAAGTCACCACGCAAGCCTAAAATGGGCCAGCACTTTTTGGCCAGTGACACGGCTGCGCTGCGAATTGTAGAAGCGCTCGGCGACATCTCGCAGGCAACCGTGCTCGAGATTGGCCCGGGTCGCGGCGTTCTCACCGATGTACTCGCGCGGCGCGCGAAACATCTGATTGCCATTGAAATCGATCGCGTACTTTCCGCGCAACTGCGCATGCAGTTCTCCGGCCATCCCAACGTGGAGATCATCGAGGGAGATATTCTGAAAGTCGAACTCGATACCGTGTTCGGGCCGAAGCCCGGAACGCTGCAACCCGGCTTAACGTTTCAGCCGGAACCGGCGCGCCTGCTGGGCAATCTGCCCTACTACATCACGTCCGACATTCTGTTGCGCCTCTTCGAGTATCACCGTTATTTTTCGACCATCGTAATTATGGTGCAGAAGGAAGTTGGAGACCGCCTGGCCGCATCGCCCGGAACCCGCGACTATGGCCTGCTTTCGGCGACCTCGCAACTCTATGGACGCGTCGAGAAACTTTTCACCCTGCCTCCCGGGGCATTTTCGCCGCCTCCCAAGGTGCATTCGAGCGTCGTGCGAATCACGATCAAGCCGCGCCTTGAGGCGCTTGCCGTCCCTGAAACCGAATTTATCGACTTTCTGAAACTCAGCTTCGCTCAAAAACGCAAAACACTCTGGAACAACCTGAAAACGAGTTACGATGAAAAGGTGCTGCGAGCGGCACTGGCGAAAAGCGGCGTCAAGCCAACCATTCGCGCCGAGGCTCTGCCCCTCGAACAAACGGCTGCTTTGTTTCGCGCGCTACACGATGGGAACGGCGGATCCGCGTAGCAATCGCAGTTTTTCTGGGAGGTCACTATGGCTTCCGCAGTTCGAATTCCCGTCGTCGCGGGCCGATTCTATCCCAGTCACCGCGATGAACTCATGCGCGACATTCGCGAGTACAGCGGTCCTGTCCCCAAAGAACGCGTCGTCGCCATCGGATGCATTGCTCCTCACGCCGGTTACATATATTCGGGCCCCGTAGCGGGTGCGGTCTATTCGCACATCGAAATCCCCGAACATTGCGTCATTCTCTGCCCCAACCACACTGGACGCGGCGTTCCGCTGGCCGTGATGACCGCAAGTTCGTGGCAAACGCCACTTGGTGAAGTTGCCGCCAGCCGCGACTTGGGCTACGAGCTATTCCGACGTTTCCCGCTGCTCGAAGAAGACAGTGCTGCCCACCGCGCTGAACACGCGATTGAAGTGCAACTGCCCTTCCTGCAAATGGCACAGAAGAACCTGCATATTCTGCCGCTTGCCATCGGCACCAGCGATTTCGAGGTCCTTCGCGGCCTGGGCGAAGCTTTGGGCGATGTGATTGCCGCCCGGGACGGCAAAGTCCGTGTCGACAAAGCCCGGGGCGACAGAGTGTTAATCGTCGCTTCCAGCGACATGAACCATTACGAGTCCGATGCCGTGACCCGCGTGAAAGATCGAAAGGCCATTGATCGAATACTGGCGCTCGATGCGCGTGGCTTGTGGGAGACGGTGAGGAAGGAGCACATCAGCATGTGCGGCTTCGGTCCAGCCGTGATCATGCTGACCGCTGCTACTCACCTCGGCGCCACCTCCGCTACGCTAGTTCGTTATGCGACGTCGGGTGACGTTTCGGGGGATTTCGAACGCGTGGTCGGCTATGCCGGTATTGTCGTCGGGTGATTTTCGGAGGGCGCAGCAGCGCGAGCAAACGGAATGGAAGACACGCTGCTTTCTGCTTTCTGCTCTCAGCTCCAAGCTCGCGGCTCGGGACTCGCGGCTCAAAGCTGAAGGGCAGTCCAGAAACCTCTCACTTCTTGTTCTGCCCTGCCAGCAATCGCTGCGCGCGAGAGCGCGCCACATTCATTACCGATGAATCCGCGGCAATCTGTTCAAGGATGGGCTGAATGACGCCAACATCCACCAGCGCGTTGCGCTCTTCCACTTCCTCCATGCGCTTGAGTTCCTCGTCCATGGCAAGTTTCTGGTAATGACGGTCGTAATCCAGCCGATGTCCAAACTCGAGCGTGACGGAGAGACCCTGAAAAATCGCGGTCAATTCCTGCACCGCCGGGTTCGAAGAATAGTTGTAGCTTCCCTCGCCGCTGCGGCCAGCGTCTTTGTAAGTGAGCGTCTTCTTCCCCGTGAAGGCAATGTGCTTAGTATGGCCTTCAAGGTTGCCCTGAAAATATCCCGCTTTGGCGCTCAAGTCGAAAATCCTGGAGCGCATGGCCGGAGAAAGTGAAAAGTTGAAATCGAAGCTGTCGGGCTCGGAGTCGATTTCTAGTCGTCCGCTCGACTCGTAGTGCGCCACGCCTTCTGACGGCACGCGAATGATGAAGTGCTCCGGCTCAGATTTCGGGAAGTCGAGGGTGAAGGTTACAACGGGCGTGCCGGACTCCGTAGTCGGCACCGAGCCGGTTGTGGTTGCGGTCGTATTTCTGGTTGTGGTTGCGGCCGTATTTGAAGCCGCGGCCTGCCCGAAAGCTCGAAGCGAAGCGCCCGCAAGCGATAACGCAAACAACAAAACCACGCACACACGCGCAAGCAAGAATCTCAGCATCACCGCGCGCCGACTTTTTGGCTGACTTTTTGGCGATCCAGCGTCGCCGCCGTGTGCAGATGGCAAATTGCGATGGCGAGCGCATCGGCCGCATCGGCCGGTTCAGGAACTTCATCCAGCCGAAGCAGCCGCGTCACCATCTGCTGCACCTGATGTTTTTCGGCCCTGCCATAGCCAACCACGGCTGACTTGATCGACAACGGCGAGTATTCGGCAACCTCCAGGCCCGCCGATGCCGCGGCCAGCATGGCTACGCCTCGCACCTGCCCCAGCTTTAATGCCGACTTCACATTCACCGCGTAAAACACGTCTTCTATCGCTACACAATCCGGACGATGAGTCTCTATCAGTTTCTCAAGAGCTTGGGAGATGCGCGATAAGCGGGTAGGCATGGGATCGCGGGGAGAAACCCGAATTGCGCCGCAAATAACACAAACCAGGCAATCGTCAGGCCGCCGTCCACTGGCGCCGGATGCCTGCAAATTAATCTCGACTACGCCGTAGCCGGTATATTCAGTGCCGCAGTCGATGCCAAGCACGCGCATGCTGCCTCGAGTGTAACCTTTTGCCGGCAAATTCTTGCCGATAAACTTCGGAGAGAGTGAGGGCGCCGCGATTCCCCCTCCAGGCTCTCGAGTATAATCGCCTGTCAACAACACCACGGCTCAGGTCGGACTTGGAGCTCCCCGTAACAAATTCAGCGATGCCCATGGTAAGGGTGCGCGGCCGATCAAGCCAGCCAGCCGTCACGTAGAGCTTGCAGTCAATCCGCGGGCAATGTGGCGATACTTCTGACTAATACTTTTGAACATCGCAGGAAACAGGTGACTTATGGAAATAAAGAAAGTCGGCGTCTTAGGTTGTGGCTTGATGGGTTCCGGCATCGCGCAGGTTGCGGCGACGGCTGGGTTCGACGTAACTGTGCTCGAAGTTGAGCAGAAGTATCTCGACAAGGGCTTTGCCGGGATTGAAAAGTCACTGGCGAAGTTTGCCGAGCGACCTCCTGAAAAAGGTGGCATTACGGCCGCGCAGAAAGATGCGATTCGCGCGCGGCTGAAAGGCACGACCAACCGGCAGGACCTTGCTGACTGTGACATCGTGATCGAAGCCATCATCGAAAACGTGCAACAGAAGAGAGACATGTATGACTCGCTTGACGGCATCGTGAAGCGCGAGGCGATTTTCGCCACCAACACTTCGTCCATCTCGGTCACCGAGTTGATGGCCGCGACCAAGCGTCCAGAGCGCTTTATCGGACTGCATTTCTTCAATCCCGTGCCGCTGATGAAACTGGTGGAAGTGGTGAAGACCATCGCCACTGCGCCCGATGTGTACGAATCGGCCTACGAGTTCGCGAAGAAGCTGGGCAAGGTTCCGGTGCGCACGTCCGATAAGACCGGGTTCATCGTGAACCGGCTGCTGGTGCCATATCTGCTGGATGCGATCCGGGCGTATGAAGAAGGCGTGGGCTCGATCGAAGACATCGACAACGCCATGAAACTCGGCTGCGGCTACCCGATGGGTCCGTTTACGCTGCTCGATTTCGTCGGCCTCGACACGACCTACTACATCACGCACGTGATGTACGACGAGTTCAAGGAGCGGCGTTTCGCGTCGCCTCCACTGCTGAAGCGGTTGGTGATGGCGGGTTGGTACGGCCGGAAATCTGGCAAAGGTTTTTACGATTACGCGAACCCGGAGAAGCCGGTGGCAGGAAAGTTCTGAGATTGCAGAGGTGAGAAGTCAGATTGCAGAACTAAGAATTTCTTCTCCGGGAATATGCGCAGATGCGCGCGCGGATTTTCTCATCGCTTATAAACTTCGCGACGATGGCCGACCTCAAGGACGAGAATGACCAGTATTTCTTGATCGAATGAGCAAAGGATGCGGTAATCGCCGACGCGATACTTCCAGAGATGATGCAGTTGTCCCTGAAGCCGCTCACCGATGCGGCGCGGGTCGTCTAACTTGGCCACACGCTCCATCAGAAACTTGAGGATGCGGCGTGCGATTACGGGATCGAGCTTATTGAGTTCCCGCTGTGCAGCGGTGTCGAACTCAATCGCCCAGGCCATAGCGGCGCATCACTTTTTCGATGGGAACGGTCTTTCTACGGCCGGCCCGAATTCCTTCCAGCCGCCGTTCGGCCAAATACACTGCTTCAAGGTCGGCCAGGCGTTCAATGATCGCCTCGCGGGCATAATAAGTCTTGGTGCGGCCGGTGCGTTTGGCCAGCCGGTCGAGGCGCTTTTCGATGCTGGCGGGAAGGCGGATGGCGAGCATGGATTCGTAGTGCTACACAATTATAGCACTGCGATTTTTCGGCTGAAAGTATTTTTGGGCAAGCACGTGAGGTAGTCGATGGTTGGAAAGTGCCGGTTGTGCCTAGAACAAGGAGAACTGCAACGGAGCCACCTTCTTCCAAAGGCTCTGTACAGGCTCATCGGAAGCGGCACTGACCCAGACCATCCTGACACGCTCCAGTTATCCTCGGATGGCATTAAGAAGTCTTCTGAGCAGGTGTGGCGCCACTTGTTGTGTTCCGAATGTGAGGATCGCCTGAATAAGGGAGGCGAAAAGTGGGTTCTTTCCAACTGCTATCGTGGAGCAGGTCGTTTTCGCCTTCGTGTCGATGCGAGAAAAAGGCCTAACCTAGGATCGGAACTAGGATTCGAGGCATACGCAGCTTCGGCCGAGGAAGTAGCGAAGCTTACATACTTTCCTCTGAGCGTGATCTGGCGCGCCTCACTCTGTGACTGGCCGTGTCGTGGGGAAACATTCCAACAAATCGAGTTGGGACCGTACCAAGAGAAACTAAGGAAATACCTCAAGGGGGACGTTAGTTCACTGGAATCCATCGAAGTCGGGATCGAGCTTTCTGAATTGAATCCCCCTTGGCTTGCGATGTCTCTTCCATGTTCTTACAGAGTGAACGGCAATAAGTGGCACAGGTTTCATATCCCTGGCGTCACTTTTTACGTTTCGATCGGGGGATCGGAACATGTACAATTTGGGCCGGTTCCGCAACCTTCACTTCCAATCTTCGTGGGTCGAGATGGCGATAAGGTGGCCCAACCCGAGATGATGCGCCTGATGCGTAGGACACCACCCGCCGGGTATGAGATTCCTATTGTCGACGGAACGGAGAAACAAGATAGCGAGGTTGAGAGTCCCAAACGTCCTTTATGACCTACGAAAACATTCTCCTCGAAAAGAAAAACGCGATTGCTTACGTCACCATTAACCGGCCGAAGGTGCTCAATGCGCTCAATATGGCCACCATGGAGGAGCTACGCGCGGCATTTACTGATATCAAGAGCGACGCGGCGATTCGCGTCGCGATCGTCACTGGTGCGGGCGAAAAGGCCTTCATCGCTGGCGCCGACATCGGCGAACTGGCCAAGCATGATGCCGTTTCAGGCAAGGAGTACACGCATCGCGGGCAGTCGGTGCTCGACCTGATCGAGAATCTGGGCAAGCCCGTGATCGCCTGCATCAATGGATTTGCGCTCGGCGGTGGATGCGAACTCGCTATGGCATGCACAATGCGCCTGGCCAGCGAGAATGCCAAGCTCGGACAACCGGAAGTGAAGCTCGGGATCATTCCGGGTTATGGCGGAACGCAGCGGCTGCCGCGACTGATCGGGAAAGGCCTCGCGATGCAGCAGGTGCTGGCAGGCGAGCCGATCACGGCGCAGGAGGCGCATCGCATCGGGCTGGTGAATGAAGTCACCGCCGCAGCCGAACTGATTCCACGGGCTGAGGCGATTGCGGCGAAGATCATCGCCAATGCTCCGCTGGCCGTGCAGTATGCCATGGAGGCGGTCAACAAAGGCATGGAGATGACGCTCGCCGAGGGACTGTATTTGGAGGCGACGCTGTTTGGCCTTTGCTGCGCGACCGAAGACAAGAAGGAAGGGACTACGGCGTTCCTGGAGAAGCGACCGGCGCAGTTTAAGGGCAAGTGACGGCGATTGCGAGGCGTCTGAGCCTCGCGCCGTCATCCCGAGCCCGAGCGAAGCGAGTGGGCGAGGGATCTCGCGGACAGCGGAATACCAATTCGCCACGGAGGCACGGAATCACGGAGAAGAAACGCAAGCTGAAGATCGAGTCATTGCCGGAGCCGAAATCCCCAGCCATAGAAGGCAGTCTGAACGCTGCGGGGAAGCGCTTCGCCATTGTCGTGGCGCGGTTCAACGCTTTCATCACGGAGCGGCTGCTGTTGAGCGCGTGCGATGGCTTGCTGCGATCGGGTGCAAAGAAGAAAGACATTGCGGTGGTGCGCGTTCCCGGAGCGTTTGAGATTCCGGCGGCGGCGCGGACGCTGGCCGAGACTGGGAAATACGATGCCATCATTTGTCTCGGCTGCCTGCTGCGCGGAGACACGGCGCACTATGACGTGATCGTCAATGAAGTCACGCGAGGGATCGGACAGTCGGCGCAGGAAACTGGAGTTCCTCATGCGTTTGGTGTGCTGACCTGCGACACGCTGGAGCAGGCCATTGATCGCGCGGGATTGAAGATGGGCAATAAGGGATTCGAAGCCGCGCTCGCAGCGGTGGAAATGGCGAATCTGAAGAGAGCCGTCAGCGATCAACCATCAGCCGTTAGGAAGAAAGCCATCAGCCGTCAGCCATCAGCGATCAGGAAAAGCAAGCCCGCTTCGGCTTCTCTCAAGCGGCACTCCTGATTTGCCGTTCTTCGGTTCCTCTTCTCTCTTAATTTTTTTCAACTCCGCTCTTTAATTCATCAGTCGTGCGGCTGTCCTGTAAACTGTTCTCTTCCCGTTAGTCACGGTTTTTCTGATGGCCGACGGCTGACGGCTCTTATGGGCACTCGACGAAAATCCCGCGAACTAGTGTTGCAGATGCTGTTTCAAGCCGATATGGGGAAACAGCCTGCTGATGCGGTACGCAAAACCTTTTGGGCGGAGCGCCAGGACATCGATCCGGAGGCGCGCGGCTTTGCCGAGGATCTTTTTCGCGTGGCCTGCGACAAAATGGAGCAAATCGACGAGCTCATCGGGCGGCACGCGAAGCACTGGAAAATGGATCGCATGGCCGCCGTCGACCGCAATGTGCTGCGGGGCGCGGTCGCGGAATTCTTGGGCTACCCGGAGACTCCGCGTCCGATCGTGATTAACGAAGCCTTGGAGATTGCGCGACGATTTTCGTCGCCGGAGTCGGTGCAGTTCATCAACGGCGTGCTGGATAGCGTGGGGAAAGAACTCGTTCCCTAGCACGATTTTTGCTTCCACCAAAGCGCTATCCCTCAAAATTATCGTCCTGAAGGGCACCGCGGCCGTTTGTTCGGTCACTCGCCTACAACTTCAACGTCAGCAGCGCGAGGAAGAGTCCGGTGTAGCCGGCGATGACGAGGAGCACGAGCAGCGTTCCCACATTGAGCACGTTAAAAATGCCCCAGGGCCTCTGGACTGCGCCGAGCGCGAGCTTCCAGAGGCCGAATGCGCCGAGGATAGCGCAGACGGCGACGACGACGGTGCCGATGATTCTCCCGTAGGCGATAGTGGGAAACACGATTAGAAACACGACGGCCGGAAGGAAGCCGAGAGCTGGAATAATAGCCAGCGGCGCTCCGATGAGGAAGTCGCGCTCACGTTCGCGGGCAGTCATGGGATCAGGTCATCCGGTCATCAAGCGATCTGCCATTGAGTTATCGAGGCATTGAAAGATTGAGTCATTGAGCCGATTCTACTTCGGTTCATACACAGTTTTGCCGCCGACGACGGTGTGCAGAACTCTTGTCGCAAGGATGGCGTGTGGCGGGACAGCCGTGATGTCCTGATCGAGGACAACAAAATCGGCGAGCATACCGGGAGCGAGTTTGCCTTTTTCCTTTTCGGCGAACTCCGCATAGGCCGCGCCCGTAGTGTAGGCCGTAATCGCCCCGTCAATGGTGAGTGTGTGGCCGGGATAGGTGCGCCTGCCATCTTCGCTCATGCGCGTGAGAGCGGCGTAGATTCCACGGAAGGGCGTGACGGGCTCGACTGGATAATCGGTACCGAAGGCGAGAGTGACGCCGTGGCGAAGAAACTCGGCCCATGCGTAAGAGGTTGCGGCGCGCTCGGGTCCAAGGCGCGAATCGGCCCAGTTCATATCGGTGAGCAAATGGCTTGGCTGCATAGAGGCGATGACGTTTAATTCCTTGAAGCGAGCGATCTGCTCAGGCGTGGTGACCTGCGCGTGCTCAACACGAAGACGATAGACGGCAGTGCCGTCGGCGGCGGTGACGTGCGCGGCGAGGGCAGCTTTCTCGGCCCCGGCGAAGGCATCGAGCGCCATTTGAACGCCTTTGTCGCCGATGGCGTGGAAGCCAATCTGATAGCCGGCAAGAAGGCGCTCCTTGGTCATGGCGTTGAGCTTGTCGGGCGAATACTGAGGCAGGCCGCTATTGCCTGGATCGTCGCTGTAGGGAGCGAGAAGCGCGGCGGTTCTCGATCCGAGTGAGCCGTCCATAAAGGCCTTCAACATGCCGGTGTGGAGCATAGGGTCGGACGCGGGATGGGAAGCGCGCATGCGTTGGAGAACGTCAAGCGGCTCGTAAAAAGGAAGCCACTCGGAGATGCGGGCGGTGAGTTTGCCTTCGGCTTCGAGTTCCTCGTAGATTTTGAAATTCTGCCAATCGGAAAAATCCTGCGCGGAGGTGATGCCGTGGCGAGCGAGATCGGCAAGGGCGAGTTCGATGGCATGACGGCACTTGTCGTGGCTGGGCGCGGGGATGATTTCACGGGCTAACTCGACGGCTTGTTCGCGGAGAATGCCAGTGGGAGCGCCCGAGGAATCGCGATCGATTTTGCCGCCAGCGGGATCTTTGGTGGCTTCTTTTGTTGTCCCGGTTTTTGCCCCAATGATGCCGGCTAGGACAAGGGCGCGAGTGTTGGCGACGGCGATGTGCCCATCGATGCGGCTGAGAAGAACGGGATGGCCGCCGGTAATGTCATCGAGATCCTTGCGGGTGGGAACAACCTTGACCGGCCATAGAGTTTCATCCCAGCCACCGCCGGAGATCCATTCTCCGGGAGCGGTGGTTTGGACGCGGGCGCGCAGGCGAGCGCGGAAGTCGTCGATGTCCTTCGCGCCAACCAGATCGACGTTAAGTTTCTCAAGGCCGGCGCTGGCCAGGTGCATGTGGGCATCGTTGAACCCGGGCATAACGAAATGGCCGGCAAGATCGACGACGGTAGTGTTCGGGCCGCGGAATTGATCGATCTCATCGTCGGAGCCGATGGCGAGGATGCGATCACCGCGAATGGCGATTGCTTGGGAACGTTTGGCGGCTCCGACAGTCGCTCTAACTGACGATGCAGCGCTTGTTTCAGCCTCCGTGCCGGTGTAGATATTGCCATGAATAAACATGACGTCGGCGGGAGATTCGTGACGCGTGTTCTGCGGCGAAGCGGCTGAGGTCATGGCAACCAACAAAATTAAAATCGAAATCGTTTTGACCATTATTTTTCGATCATTCTTTCTTTGATCATTCTCCCTTTGATCACTCCGGCATTCCCGACAAAGCGAGCAGCGTAAGAAGAATGCGGCGGAGGCCAAGATCGCGGCCCACGCAATCGAACCACTCCTGCAAAGTGTGCGCGCCTCCGCCCGTGCCGCCCGCGCCAATGGCAATGGCTTCGCGGCCTAAAGAAAGCGGGATGTTCGCGTCAGTCGAGGCGCGCTGCACCGTGGCCGTATTGCCGAGAAGCGCGTCAACGGCGTGAATCACATTGAGAAGACGGGAACCAGGTGTGAGTTCGCCAGCAGGGCGGTTGCCGATTTCCACGACCTCGCATTGGACAGCCTGAGGCCGCCGCGCAGCACGGGAGACGGCGGCAGAATTTTCGGCGTCGGTTGCATGATCAAGCGCGATGCGGAGCGCGCGTTCAAGGCGATCGATTTCGGTCATGGAAGTGGAACGGAGATCGACGCGCATGCTGGCAGATTCGGGAATGGAGTTGACGGAGGTGCCACCGCGAATCACTCCGATATTGAATGTTGTTTTGGGAGAGACGGGAACCGGCGTTTCGCTGAAAGCCTGGATGGCGCGGGCGAGCACGACGATGGGGTTGGGAACGCCAAAGTCGCTCCAGGAGTGGCCGCCGGGGCCTCGAGCAATGATTTCAAAGCGGCGGCTGCCGAGGGCTTCGGCGACGATGGAGTCGCAACCGGCGCCATCGACAACAACACTGTAGGCAATCGAATCGCGCCAGCGAGGCGTTTCAAAAACGTGGCGCATGCCGCGCAGGTCGCCTTCGCCCTCCTCGCCGACATTGCCGATAAAAACGAAGGGTAGCGAATGAGGAATTGCAGAGCTGGCAAGAACGTCAGCGATGGCGAGCATGGCGGCAATTCCTGCGCCGTTGTCGGAGACGCCGGGACCGTACAGGCGCGTGCCTTGCTGGGCGATGTGGAGCGGCGTGCTGGCTGGGAACACGGTATCGATGTGGGCGCTCAGAGAGACGAATTGCTTGCCGCGACCCGGGAGCACTCCAAAGACATTTCCGACGGCATCGCGTTCGACGCCCTCAAGACCGAGATCGCGAAAGCGGTCGGCCAGCCATTCGGAGCGCAACGATTCGCCAAACGGAGGGGCGGCGACGCGAGAGACTTCCATCTGCCATCCGGCAATCTGCGGCTCCTGGAATTGGAAGCGATCGAGCGCGGCGCGGACTTCGGGCTGTCCGGCGAGACGCACGACTTCTTCCTGCGCTGAGGCAAGTGCGCGTGACGGAGAGGCTGGGGAAGTCTGATCCATCTTGTTTGCTTATCTTATAACGAGACAAATACATCAGACCTGTATACGAAACAACTCTCAGTACGATCCCGATCGGGATGTCCCCGGTTTTGATAGACTCGGGTCGATGTCGTGGCAGTTTCTCGTTCCCGCTCAAAAAATGTCGAGCAATAGAGTAATTTAGACTCAGTGCCGCGCAATCCAGACACGGAGTTGATAACCCTGGCGAGCGAACCGCAAAAGAGCGCCAGTCGCAGGGCGTCGCTCCAAGCCGGATTTGTTGTCGCGGTGGGGCTTGCTTTTGCTGCGGGCGTGCTGCTCAAGCAAAAACCGCTCAATGGTTTCCCTAACTTAATCCATTGGATGTGGCCGTGGCGCGATTTGCCGGTCTTCAAGACTGCGATCACCCTAATCGCACCGCTGATGATGATCAGTTTGGTTTTGTGGCGCATGGAGAGGGACGAGAACGCAGGTAATCAATCGGGCTCCTCGCCGCTCCACGTTGGCCCATCGCAGAGAACGCCATGGAGTCTGCTCTGCCTGCTTGCCCTTTCCAATTTCTTATTACAAGTACTGAGCATGATCGCCGAACCTCGAGGTCTGAGGTTGGTTGGCGATATTGTTCGATCCCCTCTGGCAACAAGTTACTACACAGACGCAACAACGATTCAGGGAGTCGTTGCGTGGCTGCGCACTTTTCACCAGGCGCATCTTGGTTTCCATTCCTCGACTCACGCGCCAGGGCCAATTCTTTTCTACTACGCGTTCGTGAAAGTATTCGGGTCCAGAGGTGCCGCGATTGGCGGATATGCCGTCGGAGCGATAGGAAGCCTGGGCGTTCTGCTGATCTACAAGTTTGCTGGGCTTTGGTCGAATGACCAGAAAGTGCGCTTAACCGCCAGCGCATTTTATGCGCTCGTGCCCGCTCTTACGCTCTTCTTTCCCGAGTTTGACCAGTGTTATCCAATCGTTGCCATGCTGATGATTTTATTCTGGGTGAAAGGTCTGAATACGCTACGGCCAGTTTCGGCGTACGCGGCATGGCTCGGGCTGGTTCTATTTGCGGCTACTTTCCTCGCTTATGGATTGTTGACGGTAGGTGCCTTCCTGGCTTATTACGGCCTGTATTGGTTGTGGCATGAAAAAGCAGCGGGACGCTGGCGCACTCTTCTCGGAACCAGCGGCGTCGCTCTGGGCGTGTTCGTCGCACTGCACGCGGTCCTCTGGCAAGCCACCGGATTCAAAGCGATCGCTTCGTTTGAACACGCACGAAGAGCACAGGCATTTTATGCCGGCATATTGAATCGGCCGTACGCAGCCGCGTCGCTGGTTGATCCGTATGACTTTTTTCTAGGCGCCGGCATGATGGCGTTGCCACTGCTGGTGCTGAGCCTGCGCCATTGCGGGCGCGATCGAGCGCTCACGCTGATCGCCGTGGCGACAATTCTCAGCGTCGACCTGACAGGGTTCTTGCGGGGCGAAACTGCTCGACTATGGCTGTTCTGCCAGCCTCTAGTGGCCGTACCAGTTGCTATGGAACTCAGTTCCTACCGATGGCGCTGGCGGATGGCTATCTTTGCCGTGCAATGGTGGGTTCTGGTCTGCCTGAAGGCGAGGATGTTCTTCGTTTAGAGAGGAATCATGCCGCGTACGTTTAAGCGTTCAGCGCACGGCTCCGCGTCGCCGCTCAGGCACGAGACGACGAGAGGATGTCCATGCCGTGCAGGATCATTGCGATGACCATATCGTCACCGATTTCGGTGTTGATCATCATGTGATAGAGAGCGCGAGTTGGCCAGTCGGCATTGAAATAGTGCTTGATGTAGGCGATACGATCCTTGTCGACGTTATCGACGAGGTCTTCCGATTCGGCGCGGCTCTTGCCCATGGCCAGAAGTCGGCCGATTTTCTCGTCGCGCGGAGCGTAAGTGAAGACGCGAAAAGTATCGTCGCGCTCGCGCAGGAAGAACGGCGAGCCACGGCCGACGATGACGGAGTTCCCCTGGGCGGCGATGGTGTTTGAGATTTCCTCCATCATGAGCATCATGCGGTCGGTGTCGAAGACCTTCGAGTCGGCGAGCGGGAGGCTGCGCTCGTAGCTGCCCCGCCAGAATGTTTTTGCCAAGCGGTAAAGGCGGCTATCGACGCGCTCGTCGCAAAGGGCCACCGCCTCAGGCGCGACTTCGGCGCGGCGGGCGATTTCGGCCGTCAGTTGCTGATCCCACAGTTTCCAGCCGAGGCGGCGCGCGAGTCCGGCGGCAATGCCGCCACCGCCGCAGCCGTACTCGCGTTCGAGGGTAATGATGCGAAACATGCGACCTCCTATCGGGTCAGAAGTTCGATGTGGCTCTATACCTGACGTCGCTACACCGGCTGGAGTTAGTGAACGGCCATGCCACCTCCTGGCTTGGTTTTCTTAATCAAAAAGGCGAGGGGAATCAAACACAACATGACAACGCCAAGCATCCAGAAGTTATCGATGTAGGCCAGCATATTCGCCTGACTCAGGACATTGGCCTGCAGAAGCGCATAGGCGTGCTGCGTCGCGGTGCCGGCTCCAGAACCGGGGCTGGCGCCGCCCCCGCGGTACATGCTGGTAGCGGAACTGAGCGCCGATTGGAACCTGAGGTTGGATGCGCTCAGATTTTCCGACAAGCGCACCTGGTGCACCTGGGCTCGACGGGCCAGCATGGTTGTTACAAAAGAGATGCCGAAGCTGCCGCCAATGTTGCGCGCAAGGTTCATCAGTCCAGAGGCGGCGTTGTTTTTTTCGCGAGGCAGGGACGCGTAGGCAGCAGTGTTGATGGGAACGAAGAGAAAAGCCAATCCCATGGCCTGGTACACGCGGGCCATGGCGACGGTTCTGAAGTCGATATCGAGATCAAATGTGGTCATGTGAAACAGCGAGAAGGTAAGCATTGTAAGCCCGAAAGCCAGCAGCCAGCGCGGGCTATAGCGGGATAGCAGAAAACCAACGATGGGCATGCAGAGCATGATGGTGAAACCACCGGGCATGAGCGCCAGCCCGGAGCGCTCGGCGGTGTACCCGAGCAGGGTCTGCATAAACAGGGGCAGAAGCAATGTGCTGCCGAGCAGGGCAAAGCCGAGCATGAACATCAGGAAGTTCGCGGTGGCGAAACCAGATTGCTTGAACAAGTGCAGATCGATGATGGGATCTTTGTGGTACCACTCCCAGATGACGACCCAGATGAGCGAGGCCACGGAGATCGCGGTGAGGATAACAATGAAATTGGAATCGAACCAGTCATCGCGCTGCCCTTTGTCGAGGACGACCTGGAGCGTGCCGAGGCCGAGTGCGATGAGGCCAAGCCCGATGTAGTCGATATGGGTTTCAGAGAGCTTGCGGCGACGGAAATAAGGGGGATCCTGGATAAGGCGCGAGGTGAGCGAGAGAGAAAGAATGCCCACGGGAATGTTGATGAAGAAGATCCAGCGCCAGGTGAAATTGTCAGTGATCCAGCCGCCGAGCGTAGGCCCTATAGCGGGCGCCATGACCACGGCAATCCCATAAACAGCAAATGCCATGCCACGTTTGGCAGGGGGAAAGGTATCAGCGAGGATCGCCTGCTCGCTGGGTTGAAGACCGCCGCCGCCGATGCCTTGCATAATGCGGAACACGATCAGCATGGGGAGGTTGGGAGCAAATCCGCAGAGGCAGGAACTGATGGTGAATAGCGCAACGCAACTCATGTAGAAGCGCTTGCGGCCCATGATGGAAGAAAGCCAGCCGCTCATAGGCAGGATGATGGCATTCGACACCAGATAAGAGGTGAGTACCCAGGTGCTTTCATCGACGCCCGCGGAAAGACCGCCAGCGATGTGCGGGAGTGCGACGTTGGCGATGCTGGTATCAAGGACTTCCATGAACGTCGCCAGCGTAACGGCGAGCGCGATAATCCACGGATTGACCGCGGGACGCCATTCCGCGCCTTCATTCATCGTGATGGATGCCGCACTCATTTAGACCTTTAGACCTGTGAACACTGCGAGCTTCGAGTTCCGAGCCACGATCAACAGGTAACGAGGAACCAAGTTTCACTCGCAACTGTCCTGATTGCGCGATGCTCGCGGCTCCTGGTTCGCAACAACGTACGCAACTACTTAATCCAGACCTTGGGTTCAACGGACATGCCGGGCCGCAGCTCGTGACTTTTGGTTTCCCCGGGCTCGAAGACAATTTTGACGGGGATGCGCTGCACGACCTTCACGTAGTTGCCGGTCGCGTTTTCCGGAGGCAGCAGGCTGAAACGTGCGCCGCTGGCGCCGGCGATGGAATCGACGTGAGCCTTGTAGGTTTTTCCGGTCGCGTCGACTTCAATGTCGGCCCTCTGCCCGGGCTTCATGCTCCGAAGTTGTGTTTCCTTGAAATTCGCCGTGACCCAAATGTCTTCGAGCGGAATCACCTTCATCATTTCCTGTCCCGCCTGAACGTTCTGGCCGACTTCAACGGTGCGGTTGCTCACGACTCCGGTTACGGGCGCGACGATCTTCGTATATTGGAGATTGAGCAAGGCCTGGTCGAGTTCGGCTTTTCTGCGTTCGGCTGTGGCTTGCGCAGAAGCAGCTCGCGAGCGCGTGACCTGCATGGTTTGCGGCGCAGTTTGCGAGGAGCGGAGATCGGCGTCCGCTTGCTGCAATTTTCCCTGGGCCTGCTCGATCTGGGCCTTGGCGGCGTCGGCATCGGACTTGGCCGCCTGAACGGTGGCGGCGCTGGCCTTGGAGGCGGCGATGGCCTGATCGTACTGCTGTTCCGATATCTCCTGCTTATCGATGAGTTGCTTGTAGCGCTGCAGATCGTTCTGAGCCTTTACGTTGTTGGCCTCGGCTTCAGCCACCTGCGCGGTGGCGGCGTCGAATTGCTGGCGAGCGGCGTCGATGCCAGCTTTGGCACTGGAAACCTCGGCCCTCGCTGTCGATATCTGGCTCGTGGTGCTGACATTGGTGATCGGAATATTGGTTCCGGCGGCAGCGGCCTGGGCCTGGGCATCGGCGTAATTTGCCCGCGCCTGGGCGGCCGCTACTTCGTAGTCGGCGGGATCGATTTCCACGACAACGGTACCTTTTTCGACGTACTGGTTGTCATCCACGTTGAGCTTGATAACGTGGCCGCTGACGCGTGCGCTTACAGAATTGATGTGGCCATCAATTTGAGCATCATCGGTGGATTCATAGCTGGTGAAGTAGCGCCACGCGAAAAAACCGGCGACCAGCAAAATCAAAATCACCAGACCCAGAACTAACTTGGCGCGCGAACTGCCGAGCAGCTCCTTGCGTCGCCGATAGCGCGCCTCGCCGTTTTCGACCGGAGGCTGCGGGGGCGTCGTTTCAGGAGCGGACTCGGCTACAGTAGTGGGCTGATCCATGGATTATTTTCCTCTAGATTATTTCCCTCTCAGATACTCGCGCACGCCTTCTTCGGCGCGGCCCAGGGCACGCGCATAGGCAACTTTGGCCAGGTTATGAAAATACAAACTGGAAATAAAATTCTCGTGCGCGGAAGCGACGGCTTCCTGGGCCTGAACAACTTCCAGATTATCGGTGACTCCGGCGCTGAAACGATCGCGGGACTGCGTCAGCGCCTGCTCGGCCAGATCGACTGAACTCATCGCGACTTCCACCTGATCGGCGGAAGACTTCAGGTCGAGCAGGGCATTACGAATGTCCTGATCAACCTGTCCGCGCACATCGGCGAGTTGGGCTTCAGCCTGGCGTAGGGTTGCTTCCGCCTTGAGAACGTCGGAATGTACCTTGCCGCCCTGGAAGATCGGAACACTCAGCGTGCCTGCGACGTGGTAGGTGGGCAATACGCTGGAGGGAGTGGCGCCGATTTCGCCGTAATCGCCTTCCACGTTGAACGTGGGAAAATATCCGGCGGTGGCGGCGCGACGTACCAACTGAGCAGCCACCACTCGATCATGCGCGGCTTTGTAATCTGAGCGCAGCGAATAAGCGCGCTGCAAGGCGCTCTGCAGATCGGGCATGGGAAACGGCTCGTAAGGAGCTTTATCGGCGAGCGTAAATTCCTGGCCCGGAGCAAGACCGATGATGCGCGCAAGAGAAAGCTTTTGCTTGGCAAAGTCGTTGGTGGCCGCAATCAACTGTTGCTGGCGCGTCTGATATTCCACGTGCGCTCGCAAAGTGTCGATGGCAGGCGCGACTCCGGCCTCCTGCTGGGCAAGCGCTTTGTCATAGAGCGCCTTTGCCGTGTCCTGCTGTGCCAGCGCGGTTTCAACCCGCGCGGCGCCGGCAATGGCCTGGAGGTAAGCGTTACCAGTAGCGAGGACAACAAGATCGCGAGCATCCTTGAGATTGAATCGTGCGACGCCCTCGCTGACGGCCGAGGCACGGTATTTCTCAATCGCGCTCCAATCAAAAAGCTTCTCCGTGGCAGAAGCGCGGATGTCGAGATAGGCAAAAGGACCGATCACTCCGGGAATTTTCGCGTTCCCGAAAAGTCCTGCGGGGAACTTGCCAAATCCCAGCGCGACGAGGCTTTGTTTTTGGGCAACTTCCTGCACGTCGCCCGTAACATTTGGCAGCAGCTTGCTGAGTTGCTCCCACTTTTGTCCTCGCGCGTCGATGGTGTTGTATTCGGAGAGAAGACCGGTGAGATTCTGGCGCAATGCGCGCTCAATCGCGTCACTGAAAGTGAGGGACAAAACACCCGGCTCAAGTTTCGTTTCCGGCACGCTGCCATAGACGGGGTTTTGTGCCGACGTCGGAACCTGGTTGGCAATGCTGGGGACGGCCGTTTGGCCGGCCAGGACCAGGGGAAACAGGACGGCGGATAAGAGCAAGAGGTGTTTTGGGCGACATCGCAAATTACGACGGCACAGGCATGCCAGAGACATAAGAAGTTGGACAAGCTCCTAGGCGAAAGGCAAATAGTAAATCCTCTTAGATTGCATTCGCCATGATAGTGATGCAAATTGTTGAGCCAGATTGAGATACGGGCACCGTGGAAATGGTTGGCCTCATTGGAGACATTGGGGCATGACCTTGGTCATCTTGTGAAATGTTGCACCAAAGTTCAACCTAAGAACGGAGTCAACGCGACACAGTAGGCCGGGGAGCTAAGAAACTCGCGCAAATGACAGAAAATACAAAACCCTCACAGGGCACGGACTGGACTCGTCTGCTTACGGACCCCGATCTGGTAAGCCATCTGGGAACACTTCTTCAGACGTATCGCGAAGTATCGCCAGAAGCCCGCGAATCTGCTTTGCTGCAGGCAATGCGCGAAATCAAGGACGCGGCGGTGCGGGCTCGAAAAGTCAAAGCGGCAAATGTTTCGCCCAACGCGCCGGCGGCCTCCGCCAAGGTTTGCGAGCCTGAGCCAACGACGCTCCCCGGGCCCGAGCCGGTAACGGTTTCGCCGCCCTTTGAACCCGACTTGCTGGCAGCCAGTTCCGGGTCGGACCGGCGCAACTTTGCCCGGTTGAAGTGCTATGTAGCGGTGGAGATTCGAGTAGAAGGAAGCGAGACGCCGGTCTGGGGCAACCTCTCAAATGTGAGCCGCGGCGGATGCATGGTTGAGACTGCAACCGAAGTGCCCACGGGCAGGGCGCTCGAGATTGGGTTGTGGGTGGCAAATGGCAAGCTTTGGGTAAAGGGCGTGGTGATCAGCGGAATTGCAACTCGCAGCGCAACCTCGTTTGGTGTGCGCGTGAAGTTTTCCGAAGAAGAACTCCTGCATAAGGAACATCTCCGGGAGTTCCTCAAGTTCGTCGAAAACAGCACGCGCAAGGTGCGCAGCGAAAACAGCTACATGGAAAAACTGAAGTCGTAAGAGTTCCGCTCGTAATTTTTCAGACCATCTTCTTCCAAACCATCTTTACTTGCATCATCCGCCGTCGGCCGTCAGGAAAGCTTGTCGCTTTTTTCTTCCAACCTATCCAGGATGCCAATAGTGGCATCGAGAATTTCCTGATCCAGTTTCCGATTGGAAGCAATGGCTTCCGCCAATGGGATGGAAATAATCTTGTTCCCGCGGAGAGCAGCCATGTGGCCAAATTCACCACGATGCACCATATCAATCGCGCCCAGTCCATAACGCGTGGCTAACACGCGGTCGAATGCGCTGGGCGATCCTCCGCGTTGCAGGTGACCAAGAACCACGGAGCGCGTTTCAAAACCGGTACGCTTTTCGATTTCGCGCGCAAGTACTGAGCCGATCCCGCCCAGCCGCAAATGGCCAAATTCGTCGCGGCCCACATCCTGAAGAACCGGCGCTCCCTCTTGCATTTCAATGCCACCGGCGAACTTCGCCCCCTCGGCAGCGACCACAATGCTGAAGTACCTTCCGCGCGCATGACGCTGGCGGATCAACTCGGCGACCTTTTCGATATCGAAGGGAACTTCGGGAATAAGTATTACGTCGGCGCCGCCCGCAATGCCGCTGTAGGCGGCGATCCAGCCCGAATCGCGTCCCATGACCTCAACGACAATAACGCGGTTGTGCGCTTCAGCCGTTGTGTGGACGCGATCAATAGCGCCGGTGGCCACGTTGACAGCGGTATCGAACCCGAAAGTAAAGTCGGTGCCGGCCAAATCGTTGTCGATGGTCTTGGGGACACCGACAACTTTCACGCCATTGGCAAAGAGCTTTTGTGCCACGGAGAGCGTGTCGTCGCCGCCAATGGCGATAAGGGCATCGCAGCCGTGTGTTTTGAGGTTGTTTATACAGCGCTCCAGGCCGTCGGAATGCTTGGCCGGATTGGTGCGGGATGTGCGAAGTATGGTGCCGCCCTGGGGAAGAATTCCGCCAACCGAGGAAAGGTCGAGAGGTTTCGTCTTATCTTCCAGCAGGCCGCGCCAACCCTCCATGAAGCCTACGAACTCGTCCTCATAATGAAAACATCCCTTGCGTACGATGGCGCGAATGACTGCATTGAGACCGGGACAGTCCCCGCCGCCGGTCAGAACCCCTATCTTCATTGCCTACTCCTTATGAAAATGGTGAAGCCGGGCGGGCACAGTAAAACCGCTTTAAATTGCCCAAAGTTAAGCCCGAACATATCAGGTTATCATGCGCATACCGCGCATGCTGGCGACGGCGCTGAGTGATAAGATAAGTGCCCAGCAACACAGTCCGATCCCATCTGTTAAGCCTTGCATTCAAGCTTCTCTGAGGGGGCATCGTGAATACATTGCCCGTTCTGATCGGCGCTTTATGCGTGTATGCGCTGGGTTATCGCTACTACAGCGCATTCATCGCCGCGAAAGCGCTGGCGCTCGACGACCGCCGCACCACTCCCGCTCACCTTTATGCTGACGGCCACAACTATGTGGCGACGCCGAAATGGGTATTGTTCGGCCACCACTTTGCCGCGATTGCCGGCGCCGGGCCGCTGGTTGGCCCTACGCTGGCGGCGCAATTTGGATTTGCGCCCGGATTCCTGTGGCTGGTGATTGGCGCGGTGCTCGCCGGCTGCGTGCAGGATTTCACCGTGCTGGTGGCTTCTGTCCGGCATCGCGGCCGCTCGCTGGCTGACATTGCCCGCACTGAGATCAGTCCGTTCGCTGGCCTGGTGGCGATGATCGCCGTGCTTTTTATTCTTCTGGTGACGCTGGCGGGTCTTGGCATTGTGGTGGTGAACGCGCTGGCGAATAGCCCGTGGGGCGTGTTCACGATTGGCATGACAATTCCCATTGCAATCGTCATGGGCCTGTGGATGTTCAAGAGCCGCGCGGGAAAAATTACAATTACCGGCCCCAGCATTTTTGGGGTAGTCGTTCTCATCGCAAGCGTGATCGGCGGCCGCTGGTTCGCCCAAAGCAGCGCCGCCGGAGTGCTCACGTTCACGCCGCATCAGATCACCATCCTGATGGCGATTTACGGGTTGGTGGCATCGACCCTGCCGGTGTGGCTGCTGCTGCAACCACGCGACTACCTCTCTACCTATCTCAAACTGGGCACGATTGCGGTGCTGATCGTCGGCGTGTTCGTGGTTCATCCGGACATCAGATTTCCGAATTTCACGCCATTCGTTTCCGGCGGCGGCCCGATTATCAAAGGCAAGCTTTTTCCGTTCCTGTTTGTGACGATCGCCTGCGGAGCGATCTCCGGCTTCCATGCGCTGATCTCATCGGGGACCACGCCCAAAATGCTCGACAAGGAAACCGATGCCCGCTTCATCGGCTACGGAGCCATGGCATGCGAGTCGCTGGTCGGAGTGCTCGCGCTGATTGCCGCGTGCTCAATGTATCCAGGCGACTACTTCGCGATCAACACAACGCCAGAGGTTTTTCACAAGCTTGGGTATGTAACGGTAAACTTGGATTTGTTTTCCCGCGAAGTGGGAGAAAAGCTCGCGGGGCGCACCGGCGGCGCGGTCTCACTCGCCATTGGGATGGCGCAGATTTTTCGCGGCCTGCCGAAAATGGACCGGCTGATGGGGTACTGGTACCACTACGCCATTATGTTTGAGGCGTTGTTCATCCTGACGACGATCGATGCCGGGACGCGCGTGGCACGTTACGTACTCCAGGAGTTGATGGGCAAAGTGTACAAGCCGTTTTCTAATACGGCGTGGCTTCCGGGCAATGTGCTGACGAGCCTGCTGGTGGTCGTCGCGTGGGGATACCTGATTTATACGGGCAGCATTTCGACTCTCTGGCCGTTATTTGGCACGGGGAACCAGTTGCTCGCGACCATTGCTTTGGCCGTTGCCACGACATTCCTCATCAACATGGGCCACGCCAGGTATGCATGGATTACGGTTGTGCCGATGTGCTTTGTGGGCGCAACGACGGTGACGGCGGGCGTGCTCTCGATTGAAAATATTTTCTGGCCGCTGACTCAAAAGCCAGGGTTCGTGTTTGCGGGATATCTCGATTCGGTGCTAATGGCCATTTTCATCGCGGGCGTGATTCTGGTGCTGGTGAACGCGGCATGGAGTTGGTACCGGGTGATGCATGGCGCTCCCGTTCCGCAGGAGGCATTTGGGCCGCCGCTCACCGCAACGGGCGATGTGAAGATGGGCTGTTGCTGAAGTTGGGCCGCTTCAATTCCCGGTGCGGAAGTTCGCAACGCCGCGCGCGAATCGCATCTGTTTGCCTCATTCGCCTCTGGTGTCCCGACAACCGGGAGTGTCACGCTTCTTAAACAGGCTCGCCCTGACTCGCCGCCACGCGATGACATCGGAAGGGTTTTGCTCGTGGCAAGTGATTCAGTAATCAAGCTCCGCGCGTTGCGCATCCGTCAGCGATGCCGCATCCGCCTCCAGGCTCTCCCAGACCGTATCCAGCAGTTCCGCCTTCTCCGCAGCGGACAGATTATTGATCTGGCTTCGCAAATCGCTCATACGTTCATAACGCTAGCGTGGTGCTTTAGTGACGCGTCCCGTTATACGTAGACTACACAACCTTGCATGTCACCTAAGGCAGTTCGTGCCACATACGGGCAGCAGTTTCTGCCACATACGAGCACGGGGTAAAATTATCGAATGCACCCGAATTATGAAGGCCAATGGAATGTGAATATTTTTCGACTCGAAGCGCTGCGCCAGAACATTCCGGGTTTAAGGCCAAAATCCAGCGGGGCACCCCCGGCTATCATATACATGTAAGCGGTGACAACTCTCACGTAAATATCAACTCGGTCGACAACTCCGCAAGCACCATCAGGAATCAGGCTTATGACTTCACCGCGCTGGCCGCTGAACTTACCACGCTCCGCAAGGCTCTGCTGGAACGGGCACAAAGCCCTGAGCACTACACCGCCATTGGAGCTATCTCGGCAGCGGAGACAGAAACGAAATCCGGCGATGTCTCAAGAGTTAAGCGGGCGTTATCCACATTGGGCACCGCAGGACTCTGGGTACTGGAAACCTCTAAGGAAATCGGCGTGTCGTTGGCGGCTGAATTGCTGAGGGCCCAAATTTCCTCACACTGACACCCGCGATGCTTTAGCGACAAGGAAGGGCGTGCCGCCCGTGATTACAAGTCTAAGTAGCAAAGCTTTTCTCCGTGTCTCCGTGCCTCCGTGGTGGAAGTTTCGCGGCGTCCTAGTGAAAGCTCTCCACCACCATCGCAATTCCCTGCCCGCCGCCAATGCACGCCGTCGCTAGGCCGTACTTTTTCTTTCGGCGACGCAGCTCATATAGCAACGTGATCACCAGCCGCGTTCCGGTTGCGCCCAGCGGATGCCCCAGCGCAATCGCTCCGCCATTGACGTTGACTCTTTCGCGATCCAATCCCAATTCTTTTTCAACGGCGAGATACTGCGCCGCAAATGCTTCGTTCACTTCGATCAAGTCGATTGAATCTAAGTTCATTCCGGCGCGCTGCAGTGCAAGCTTCGTCGCCGGTACCGGTCCGCGTCCCATCAACTTCGGGTCGACACCCGCAATCCCCCAGTTCACGATCCGCCCCAGCGGCTTTAGATTGCGTTTCTGCGCTTCTTCCAGCGACATCACGACGACGGCTGCGCCGCCATCTACAATTCCGCTGGCGTTACCTGCGGTGACCGTCCCATTTTTCCCGAATGAAGCCCTCAGCTTCGCCAACCCCTCCATCGTTGTTTGCGGACGCCGATGGTCATCCTCGGTCAACTGCTCGCCTGTCGCTTCGCCCTTCGAATTGCGCAGCGGCACCGGCGTCAGCTCTTCTTGGATGCGACCCGCCTTGTAGGCCGCATCGGCCGTTTGTTGCGAACGCAGCGCAAACTCATCCTGCGCCTGCCGTGTAATGCCCTGCTGCTCGCCATACAACTCGGCCGTGTTCGCCATGTAAAGCCCGCAGTAAGAATCGAGCAGCGCCACCATCAGCGAGTCTTCCAGTTTGCCGCCCGGCACCAGCGAAAATCCGTCGCGCCCGCGGATCACAAATGGCGCTTGCGACATCGCCTCCATGCCGCCCGCCAGAACGACCTTCGCCTCGTCGGTCAGGATCATCTGCGCCGCCGAAACAATCGACTGCATGCCCGAACCACACAGGCGATTCACGGTCAGCGCTGGAGTTTCAATCGGCAGGCCCACGCGCAACCCGACGTGCCGCGCGCCATAGAGCGCGTCACCGGAGGTCTGCTGCGCGTTGCCAAACACGGCATGGTCGAAGTCTTTCGCGTCGACGCCGGCGCGCTCAATCGCCGCTTTACCGGCGATCGCGCCCAGTTCCTGCGCGGTGTAGTCTTTGATTTTTCCGCAGTAGCGGCCAAAGGGCGTGCGCGCCCCGCTGACAATCGCGATATCTCCAGGTTTCAACATTGAGCCTGCTTAGACAGATTAGATGGCTGGCCCGAGGCCAACCTGAGAGTTTAACAGCAAGAAGGGATCGATGATTTGTGATTTGTGATTGGTAATTTGTAATTTGTAAGCGAGATCAGACGGGACAGTAGATTTCAAATTACAAATTACCAAATTGCAAATTTCCTATGCCACCGCGCCCGCCGCCATTTGTGGAGCCCGCGATACAACCCTGCCGGGTCCTTGCGCGATCGCCGCTTCCAGGGCCTGATCCGCGCGATTGATCACTTCGGTCACAATATCTGCCGGATCGAATTGTTGCCGCATCACCACCTGTGCGAGGGCCGCACAGAATTCCACCGGCTTGTTTTGTCCCGGCAGCCGCACTTCCTTGAGCAAGCCGCGTAATTTTTCGACCGCCTGCAGCGCATCCTTTTCCTCCGATTCGCTGAGCACCAGCGCCAAAGTAGTCTCGTCGTAGCGAAAGGCAAGATCGCTCGCCCGCATGTTTGCCGAAAAGAGCCGACCGATGTGATCCATCATCTGGTTCACGGCGGCCTCGCCAATCTCTTTGGCCAACGTGGTACGCTGTCCGAACTGCATAAGCAAGATGGTCAATCCCGACCCTTGCTGTAAACCGCGATGTGTCTCCGCCTGCAATAGATCGAGATACGAAGCGCGCTTGAGCAAACCGGATTTCTCATCCGTCACCGATAGATTTTTCACCAGCCTGCGCAGCCCGGCATTGTTAAGCGCGATCACTACCTGGTCGGCCACCGCCCGGATCATCAGCGTTTCTGAAGCCTGCCATGGCCGCGTGGAACTTTGCATGAGAACCAAAACACCCATCGGCTCGTTGCCCTCGCTCAAGGGAACTACCAGAAGCGATTGCACATGTAATTCCTCGATCGCATCCTGTATTGCGTTCAACTCCAGAGCGTGGGCGGCATCGGGGATAGTGATTGGCCCGCGCGCGGAGGCGAGGTCCTGCAAGCATTTCACGGCGGCAGCCAACACGTCTGGCTTGGCCGGGCTCTCACTCTTCTGGTGATACTCCTGCACACAGGTTGGCGGCAGCCCTGGTTTCCGCAGAGCGGCGATACAGCGTACCGCTCTCCACGCCTCGCCGACTTCTTGCGCGGCAGTTTTCAAAACGGCTTCGGTATTGCTCTGCTGATAGAGCTTCCGCGTGATTTCCGCCACGCGTGTCAGGCTGCCCGCCTCGCTCGGTTCCATCTCCGGCATGACAGGGCCTGGGGCGGGGAAATCCGGGACAATGGCCGAAGGCGTCGCTGGAGTGGCGGATGGTTTCTGTTGCACTTCCAGTCCGGCAGAGATGTAAAGCTTCTGCAAGCTTTGATTTCTCTGTTCTTCGTTGGGATAAAGTTCCTTAATGCGCTGCAACCGTTCCACGGCCTTCGCGCGCATTCCGTATTGCACAAGGATTTCGGCCTGCAGCATCAGGTCTTGGAGCGCAGCGGCCCCGAGTGTCAGTTCCGGCTGCTGCTTCACGGACTCGTGCTGCTGTTCAACTTTTTTCCCCGCGGAGAATCGCGCTTCGATCGTCTTGAATTTTTGCTCATCAATCTTGCCGCGCAATCTTTCCAACCGCTTTTGATGCCCTGGTTCGTAGGAATCCGCTTCTGTAGCGCGGTCCAGGCAATCCGCCGCTTTAGAGAAGTTGAGTTGTCCGCAATATAGATCGAAAAGCTTCACGAGCGCCTGCGTGTAATCCGACTCGCGGTTCGCAGCATTGAACAGCTCAGCCAGAAACTCCAGCATGGCCGCCGAAGGCCGGTGCGATGCCAGCAATTCCTGCATGGTGCCGATGAAAGTTCGCCTTTCACCTCGCCGCCGCTGAAAGCCTTCCAACTTGCGGGCCAGAGTGACCGCCTCAGCATCGAGGTTGGAATCGATCATCTTTCCAATAAGATCGATCACCTGAGGAATGCGAGCCGGATTCTGCTCAAAAGTCTGCCAGACCAGCGGCTCGGCTTCGGCGCAGCGCCCGGTCGCCAATAGGGCCTGGGCATAAAGTTCGCGCATCTCCGCAGAGACATCGCCGGCGCGCAGCAGCGGCTCGAAGATAAAGATTGCCGCTCCCGCCTCGCCCCGAGCCAGCAAAGTCTTGCCGTATCCCAGAGCAACTTTCGGATCTGTCGGATCTTCGCTATAGGCGCGTTCAATATATTGTTGCGGGTCGCCACCGGCAGTCACCGCCATTTCCGCGAGTTGCAGGAAGTGCTGCGCCGCCAGCGCGCCCTCGCCCAACTCCGCCGATTGCTCCGCCACACGCAAGTGGTTCTTTTGCGTCGGCTCCAGGGCGACAATTCGGCGCAGAACCAGCAGCGCCTCTTCCTTTCTCCCCTGTTGTTGCAGGTCTTCTAAGGCGTTCTCATACGTCCCGATGGCAAGCTTCTTGTTCGAGCCCTCCAACAACTGGCCGAACCGCACTTTCTGTTCCCACGAAGGGTTGGTGTAACGCGCCATTTTCTTGAACGTGAGGCTGGCGCGCGTCGCGTCGGAAGCCGCAATCTGCCTTTCAAATAGCTCGCTGAGCAGTTGCATGGCCTGCGGCCCTTTATTGATCGACAGGGAAAGGTCTGCCGCGAGTTGGCGTACATTATCGTTCTGAGGGTCAGCCGCGAGGACTTCCAAATATTCGGCCAGCGCGTCCGGCGTTTTGCCCTTTTGCAGGAGCTTTTCCGCCTTCTCGATGCGGCGCGCGAGATCAGAACGATTGGGACTTTCCGGCATGGGTGGCGTCTTAAAACAGAGAGACCCCACTAGATTCTAGGGTTCGTCAGCGCCCCCTACAACGTAGTCATGCCTTCGGATGATTACCAACGTCATCGGCCTTAGAGCATCGGCTCGCCGGGTCGGGCCCAGTGCAGATTCGGAACCTTAGCCCGAACCGAGCAGGCTGTAGAGGAGCACGATGAGTACGATCACCGTGAAGATGACGTACATGCGGTCGCGTTCGAGCAAGAAGCCGAAGACGCAAAACGCCACTCGCGCAATCGGCGTAGCAATAAGCACAAGCAACCCGAACTGAATCCAGCCCCGCGCTCGGCCATCACGCAAACTCCGCATGACTCCCGGAATTGTGCGGAATTCGGAAGGCTCTCCTCGGAAGATTCTGTAATCAGCAGGCTGGTGGGCATGACGAAAGAGATAGATGCAAGCGCCGAGAAACACCAGTGCCGCTGCCAGCACAACTCCGGTGCGAAGTAACTGGCCGACAATGATCTCCATCCGCTGATCGTTCCAGGTTCGGCCGCTTGCCGGCCTCGATGGATCACGGTCTGCTGACGATGGCGGGGTCATCAGATGCGCCCCCAGAATCCCTTGTAGAGCATTTGCAGTCCAAGCATTAGAATCACCAGGCTGAAAATCAGCCTAAGGTTTTTCGTCTCCGCTCTTACAAGCACGCGGCTTCCCAATAGCGAGCCCGCCAAAACACCGAGCATCACCGGCATGGAAAGGCCGGGATCCACGTACCCGCGACTCAGGTAAATTCCGGCACTTGCGGCCGCGGTCACACCAATCATGAAATTGCTGGTGGTCGTGGAGACCTTGAATGGAATTCGCATGGCATGATCCATGGCGATCACTTTGACCGCCCCTGAACCGATGCCGAGCAACCCCGAGAGCGCGCCGGCCCCAAACATCAAACTGAATCCCAGCGGCACGCGCTGCACGTTATATTTGCGCTCACCTCCACGGTCCGGGAAAGAACCGTTCAAGCGCAAGCGTGTCGCCAGCCGGTCTGGGGGAAGATTCTGTAGTTCCGGCGGACGAGCACGCCGCGAGATGTAAGCCGAATACAGCAACATGACGCCGAAGATGATGGCCGTGGCTGATGTCGGGATTACTGTTGCCAGGTAAGCGCCGAGAAGCGCGCCAATAGTGGTAGCAATCTCAAGAAACATGCCTATGCGAATGTTCGAGAAACCCTCTCTCACGTAGGCAGCGGCAGCTCCCGATGAGGTCGCAATCACTGAGACCAGCGAGGCCCCGATGGCATAGCGCAAATCAACATGGAAGAAAATGGTTAGCAGCGGCACTAACACGACTCCACCACCTAGGCCGGTCAATGACCCGAGAAATCCCGCCGCAAACGAGACAGCCGTCACGACCAACGTGAACGAGAGGATGGTCATTCATATCGAGAGTAGCATTTTCGAAAACCGAGGAAAGGTGCCGCGGAAGAACTTGTGGACGCCCCCAAAATGGCAAACGGCGGAGCATGTCGCTCCGCCGGCCAAATTTGCATTGCGCTGCTGGTCCAGCTGGACTAGCGCGCTAACCTACTCCGGTCGGAACCCGAACGCGTGGCCCCCGGTCCCTTGTTTCTCCCAGACGCCGGGCGCTTTCTTCGCAGATTCGTGTTGTTTTCTTAGTTCGCGTGCTACTTCGCCCAGCGATATTTCCGCGGCCTGCGGAAAGTCAGAGGCTGGCCTGTCGCCGTGCGCGTATGTATAACCGCCGCCGGCAACCAGGGTTTGCTCGTGCGCAATCGGCGTATAGGATGCATGTTCAGGATGATCGGGCGGTTGGTAGAACTGTGGTTGGGAGCCAATGGTACCGCCGTACTGGCCAAAAGCTGCGGTGGTCAGCAGAACGCAAAGCACAAGAAAAGTCGTTTTCATCGCAATGTCTCCATCGGAGAAACCGAGGGAACATCAGCGGCTTGGCCGCGGATGTTAGCTGCTCCGCCCTTGAACGATGCACCCCCCATACCAAACTAGAGGCTTCTAAGTGTAAGATTCGACAAAAGCACTACTCCCGGTGCGCAACTGCTTGCACATTCAGGAAGGCTTTTGAGGGCTAATTCGGAGATGCACGGCAAGCCGCGGTACCGGTGCAGTTTGATTCCGAAGTTGACGGCTATCTCTTTGGCGTCGTCCCGAAGCCCCGCGTTTTCAGGTAGACCCCCAGCTTCAGCTGGGGGCGGCGCAACCGCGGGGCGGGGATCCGGCGTGCAGCACTATTAAGCTTGGCCAAACTGCACCACTACCCAAGCGTCAACCTAGTTGTAGAAAGGATGGAATCATGCGCAAGTCATGCTGGCTCTTTTTGACTCTTCTCGCTATTGCGGCAACGGCTGCAGGCGCGGATTACAAGGTCGTCAAGACCTGGAAACCCGGCGGCGACGGAGGATGGGATTACCTGACTGTCGATAGTGATGCTCATCGTCTTTTTATTTCGCGAGCTACACGCGTGATGGTCCTGGACACGAAGTCGGGCGAGGCGGTCGGCGAAATACCGGAGACCAATGGAGTACATGGGATCGCGCTGGCAGCCGATCTGGGCCGCGGATTCACGAGCAACGGCCGCGAAGACACCGTGAGCGTCTTTGACATCAAGTCGTTGAAGGTTGAGAAAAAGATCAAGGTCGGAAGCGGCCCGGACGCGATTCTCTACGACTCGTTTTCCAAGCGCGTGTTCACGTTCAACGGAAAAGGTCACGATACGAGCGCCATAGACGCCTCAAAAGGCGAGGTGATCGGCCAACTTGATCTCGGCGGCAAACCCGAATTCGCCGCCACGGACGAAAAGGGCACTGTTTTCGTCAACATTGAAGACAAGTCTGAGCTGGTTGCCTTCGATCCTCTGAAACTCGCGGTGAAAGCGCGCTGGAAGCTGACTGATTGCGAGGAACCGACAGGCTTGTCGATTGACCGCAAGAACCGTCGCCTGTTCGCCGGTTGCGGCGGGAATAAGAAAATGGCAATCGTCGACGCAGATAGCGGCAAAATTCTGGCGACTTCCGAGATCGGGGAGGGATGCGACGCGACGGCGTTCGATGCGGATCTCGGTCTTGCATTCGCGTCCGCGGGCGATGGCACAATCACCGTAATTCGCGAGGAGAGTCCTCAAAAGTTCAACGTGACTCAAACCGTCAGCACACAAAAAGGCGCGCGAACCATGGCGCTCGATGCCAAGACTCACCAGCTCTTCACCGTGACCGCGAATGTAACCGGCACGCGCGAGAACAGGAAAGTGGAGCCGGGATCGTTCGTGGTGCTGGTAGTCGAAGCGACCCGTTAATTAGGTGGTGCTGGTAGTCGATGCCGCTCGTCAAATATGACACCAAGACAACTTGCATATTTCAACGGTTGTCATCCTGTCTATAACCACGACGGCTCTGTCAACTTGTTTTTTGGCAACACGAAGGCGCAGTCGCGGCAAGAAGGTTTTTGCCGTTGCCTTTCCCTTCGTAGAGGGTTTTGCTGTTGCCTTTGCGGTTGCTGTTGCCGTTGCATTTGTCTAAGACCAGCCGCTCGTCTTTGCTTCGAATCATTCGGTGGATGCCGAACTCCGGCCCCAGTCCCCATCTATTCGGTCGTTTCGACCATGATTTCTCGTGCAAACTCTCCACCTGGCCGTCCCGCCGGTTACGGCAGGATCCGCGGAGAGGCAGGGCGCTCACTCAAGCGGTCGGTCTCGCTGACCCCAGGATGACTCGAGCTACCCCGCATACGAACCAGTTCTGCATGCGTCTTCTGCGTCTTCAGCATCCAGAACATGCGCACCACCAGCTTGCGTGCCACCATCACTTTGGCCACCGCCCGGTGTTTCTTGGCGGCCAAACGACGGTACTGCCGGTGCAACTCCTCATCGCCACGAACCGCAGTCTGCGCCCCCTGAATCAGCAGCAGGCGCATAAAACTGCTCCCCTGTTTGCTGATCCCGCCCAGCCGCCGCCGCGCCCCACTGGAATCCTCCGACGGATTCAATCCCAGATAGCTCACCAGTTGCCGGCTGCGCTCGAAGCGCTCGATCCGCCCGATGGTCAGCACAAACGCCAGACTGATCACCGGCCCAATCCCGGGATGCGTCATCAGCAGCCGCGCTTCGGCATTCGCCTCCGCCGCCTGCCGCACCTCCCGTTCCACACTTTCGCAATCGCTGTTCAAAAGATCGAGCCAGCGCAGCAAGTCGTCCCGCCGCCGCGCCGTCCAAGGCTCCAGCCGCAACTGCTCCAGCAGTTCGCGTCCCGCCTTGGTCCACAACTGCCGTTTCTTCTGCTGCCCCTGGTTCAGCGCAATATGCTGCAACTGGTTTTTTACCTGCGCCCGCATCCGCACCAGCTTGTGCCGGTGCATCAGCAACTGACGCAAGTCGCGTTCGGCCAGCGTCGGCACCCAGCGCAACTCGGGAAAGTTGCCCTCCACCAGCAAGCGCGCGATCAGCTCTGCGTCCCGCCGATCGTGCTTCTGCTTGCGTGTCTCCTTGGCCCGAATCTGCGCCGCATCCCCCAGCCGCAAGCGGTGCCCGTACTGCGCCAGCCGCCGCTCGAACCACAGCATATTGCCGCTGCACTCGACTCCGACCACCGTTCCCCCGGGCAGACCTTGGTAAAACTCGTCCAGTTCCGCCCCCGTGTGTGCGATCCAGCGATCCGCAAAAATCTCGCCGCTCTCCGTGTCGATGCCAAAAACCTGCTGCCCACTCGGATGGTAATCACAACCTATAATCAACATGACTGGCTCCTTTCGCCCGAGCGCTTGGTCTTTAGACAACCTAAGTATCGGGCCTGAGGAGCCGTCGTGGTTATGAAATCAAGCGAAGCAGGAGCTTTGCGAAGCGAAGCTCCTGCGAAGCCGAGGGGAGGGTCGTCGCCATCAAGTGGCTCAAAATATTGGCCGATATGTGAGAGCGGCGGGCGTGAGGGGGTCGCCCCCCACTTCTGCAATCTGACTTCTGACCTCTCACTTCCGCTCCCCTCAGATCCAATCCGCGCGCCCCAGCCCTCTCTCTACCTTGTCCGCTAGAATTACCGCAATATGCCTCAGCCGGTCATACTCGACCTTCGGCTCCTGACTCAGCTCCGACCGTATCTCTTTCGCTATCCGTTGTGCTTCCTCTTGATTGGATTCCAACGTCCCTCGCAGCGCCCCTACCTCTTGTTTCAGCTTCGCCGCCATTGCCCCCCGGAATCCGACGGCTATATCTTCAAACTCCCACCCTCTTGACCGGTAGGTCCACGGAGTCATGTCTATTTCGGTCTCGGCCACCTTATCCGTGTCCACTACCACCTGCACCGGACGCGGTTTTTCCTCCTCCATCCGCTTCAGGTTCGACGACGCAATCTGCAGCGCACGCAGCACCTGTCCCCGGCCCACGACTGACGACCAACAAAAAAGCGCGGCCTCTTAAGTCGCGCTCTTTCCAACTTGTCCCTATACTTCTATTATCTCATTTTCACCCAACCACGCCGCCAACTCTGCCCGGAACATATTCCCCACTGATTCAATAACTTAGCTTAATCTTCCTACCTTCTCCCTCTTGACAACATTCCCCTACGGCTATCCATCAAATAAGTCCTTATTATTCATAGGTTTATCGAAAATAGCCATCGTAAGTTATTGATTCTAAAAGATAACCGCAGACGGCATCCGGTACTGGATAGTAAACAGCAGAAAGCTCTCCCGCTCGCCACCCGCGCCTCAAGAGCCCTCACGAGCCCTCACGAACTATGCCCGTTGCACTTCATCACGCCCAGGTAAACGTTCCATGGCCCCACGGCCTCGCGATATTGGTAGGCCATCACTCTTACGATCTGGTGCAGATGGGTTAAGTCGTGAGCTGCCCAGGTAGCTAATAACTGGGACAGCGTCACCACTCCGAATGAAGGGTGAAGTCCGCGCCGATTGAGATCTTCGGGCTGTAGGTTCAAAGTCCGCAACTCCTCGATGTTTGCTGAGCGCAGGCGTGCAAACTCGTCCAGCAACTGCGCGAGCGACTTGCCGCGGCTTTCTGTCTCCTGAGCCAAACGATCAAAACGCGCGAATGCCCTCGTTTCGTCGAATTGCAGGATCGTCTTCGTCCGCGCCATCCAGTCGGTTTTCTCCCCGTGAATCAGGTGCCCTACAACATCGAACGCACTCCAGGTCTTCTCACCTTCATTTTGCAATGTCCAGAATTCGGGAAGATCGCACAAGAGAGCATTCAGGGCGACGGGAGTGCGAGTAAGAAGAGAGATTGTGTTATCGAGATTTTGCCTCATGGTAGCCTCCCAGCCGAGTTTAGCCCATCAGCATTCCGCCATTTACATTGAGCACGTGGCCCGTGATATAAGACGCTTCATCAGACGCCAGGAAGCAAACCGCATTGGCGATATCGTCGGGAGTGCCGACGCGCCCGAGCGGAATCTGCTTCGCCGCATTCTGTTTAAATTCTTCTCCAAGCGCGGCCGTCATATTGGTCTCGATAAAGCCTGGGGCAATTGCGTTGGAGGTGATGTTGCGAGAACCAAGTTCGCGCGCAATCGCCATAGTGAGCCCGATGAGTCCAGCTTTCGAGGCGGCATAGTTGGCTTGGCCGGCTTGCCCCATTTGCCCAAACACGCTGGTAATGTTGATGATGCGTCCCCAGCGCTGCTTCAGCATGCCGGGAATAACCTGCTGAATGGTGAGATAGGCAGAAGTGAGGTTGGTGTTAAGCACCGCATCCCAGTCGGCACGCTTCATGCGCATGACGAGTTGGTCGCGCGTGATGCCGGCGTTGTTAACCAGGATGTCGATTTTGCCGAACTGCGCAAGCGCCGCCTTGATAGCCGACTTCACTTGTTCCTCTTCGGCCACATCTACGGGAAAAGCCGCGGCAGCGCCGCCACTGGCGGTGATCTGGCTAACTACCTCATCCAACTTCTGCTGATTTCGAGCGGCGACGGCAACTTTGGCGCCATGGCGCGCCAACTGCAACGCGCAGGCATGGCCGATGCCCTGCGAGGCTCCGGTCACGAACGCGACTCGTCCATCGAGTGTCATTGATAACTCCCTCGGAACGGGGAATTATAACGGCTCAAAGGAGCGCCGCGCGATGAGGATCGCTTGGCCGCGTCCCGCGCGAAGCCTCAACTGGCCTGCGAGGCGGGTTGCTGGCGAGAATGTTGATCGAGAATGTTTTCAATTTTCTCGATCAGATTTTTCTTTGAATACGGTTTCGCCAGAAAGTATGTGCCATTCGCAGGGTCTTCCGTCTCAAATTCGGCGTTCCCGTAACCGGATGTGACGAGCACCTGCAAGTGCGGCGAGCGACGGCGCAGATCTTCGCCAAGTTGACGGCCGTCACGGCCCGGCAACACCATATCCGTCATAACCAGATCAACAGGATGATCGCAATGTTCGTAAATCAGAATTGCATTGAATGCATCGCCGCATGCTAAGACGGAGAACCCCGCATGTTCGAGGATGCTGCGTGTGGCATCCTGCACAAACCCATCGTCTTCGACTAAGAGGATGGTCGGGTGCTTCTGACGATCATTCTTGGTGGCAGTTGGCTGGAACATAAGACCTCCGATTTTAAGACTTCATTTGCATAAGAGGAGAGCAATCGAATACCCGAGAGTAACCGAGGAAAACGATTCCTCAAATGCACGAAGGTTGGAAGCGACAAATTCTATTTTGGTTCGGTCAGGATCGACTTGTAAGGATCGAGCAGAACCTTGTGCACAGCGACGGGGGCGCTGAGGTGAAATGTAGTCTCGGGCCCATCGGCAAGCACTTGGCCCAGGAAAATCAACGAGCCAGATGCTCCCTCGCCATAAAGCGGCACAGCCGTAATCATATTTTCGGGTGAGTCCTTTTGAACGATTACACCGGAAATATTCATGCCACCGGTTTTCGCGCTGATGTGAACGCTGCGAGCTTCCAGTTTTGGGATGGCGGTGCCATCGACCCAGCTTTCCATAAACCAATCGAATTTGTGATGAGTGTCGTACCAAAGTGGGCGTGGGAGTTCCTCTTCGAAAACCTGCATGAGTTCGCGGGTAGTGATGGCGCGGCCGGCATATCGCTCCCGAACTTTGCGAAGAACGCGCAGGAAGGGTTCTTCCGCATTCGCGTCGCCGGCTTTGGAGGAACCAGTTTTGGAAGAACCGCCTTCCGCCTGCTTCAACATGGAGCGCAACATGTGGAACAGCCATGTGCCTCGCTCGTAACTAATGGCTTCATAGCCGCCGGGAAAATGCGATGAGGTGAGGCGCTGACCGAGCGTGACCGGGCCCGCATCGCGTAGCCGCTCGCCATCCTTATTCTTGCCGAGCAAATCGTCGCGGTAGCGCTCCATCACCTGATGAAATTCGGCCGGGTTTTCCTTCTCGAGCAGCAGCAAAGACGAATAGTTCGCCAAGCCTTCGGAAATCCACTGATCATGATAGGTCTTCCAGAGCACCAGATCGCCCCACCATTCGTGAGCTGTCTCATGAACAAGAATTTGGCTGTCCACTGCACGGACGACCGGATCAAGCTTCAGTTCCGCCTGTTCCTGCGGGCTTAGGAAGGCAAATGTCGAGAGCAGAATGAGGCCGGGGAACCCCTGGCTTAGCTCGCCGGGCATTTGCGTGAGCGCAAGCGAACTATACGGATACGGCCCGAACCATTGCGAAAAAGTTGTGATGGCAGTGGCGGCCCTTTCGGCGACCACCCGAAGATCTGCCGCCGGCGATGGCGGAGGCGGAGCAATGACAATGGGAGAAACTGGACTGGACCTGGAAAGTGAGGGCGGGAGTTGGGGCGCGGCCTGAATGACTTCGGCCGGCGCTTGCGGAAAAGCCTTCTCCACGCCTTTGGTACTGTACGCCTCCACCAGCACCTTGCCGGCCATGGCTTCGGCGCGAACATATTTGCCCAGGTTGAATCCGGCAAGCGCGATGGGACGCTCGGAAACCCACTCGGACATTTTTTCCGCGGCATCAGGCTTCTCGGGCGAAGCATCACTTGTGCGTTTGCCGGTCGCCAAAAGCGTCCAAGCCGAAGGATAGCGAAATTTCATGTCGAATGATGCGGGATTAGGTCCAAAGCCTGGGTACCAGGTGCCACGTGCTCCCACATAAAGCAATCCACTGCCTGCATCGGAGAGCACATCGCCGGCATAATGGAACCGCAGTTTCAAATTCTGCCCATTGCGCAGTCGGCGGGAAAAATCACTGCGACGTAATCGTTCCCGCGGCGCTCGAGTTGCGTTCCTTCGATTGCAGGATTCTGAATGAAATCGAGAGCTCGGCCATCCCATTCCACAGAATCCACCTTCAGGTAGCGCGACAGTTCGAACACCGCCGTGCGCTGACCTCCTTTGTTTACGTGGATATCCACCTCGGTAGACGCCCGCAGTTCGCTGGGAGGCTGCACCACCGCCTGGATGCGGTAATTTGTGATGGAAATGTCGTTGCGCGAGGAAGCCCATTCTCGCCCGGCCGCCGAGACGGGAGCGAAGGACGTCCAGATATCGAAGAAGCCGACGTTGTCTTGTGTGCGTAATTGACCGCACAATAAAGGCTCGGAATTCGTTTCGTCCCAGAAAACCTCAAACACGCCGAGCGTAGTGCCGACCAGATGCAGGTGAAGCATATCCAGGGGCTTTTCTGCTTTGGGGGGCGACGAAGCAGACGGCAGGAAATGACTGAAGTCGCGAAACAGCCGCAGCGCGTCATAGTCGGCGAGGCGGCGCGTTACTCCATCCCAATCTTTGAATGCCTCCTCTGTCCACTGCGTGGACGATAGGTACGGCTTGAGGACGTCGGCAGTGTCATCGTTGAAACGCAGAAAGGCAGAGTGAAACTGTTCCTCGAGGATCGCCATGCCGGTGAATAGAGCGAGCGATCCGCGCTCGGTGCGATCAGGCGGTTGCATCAGGATTTCGCCATCACCGACAAAAAAAGCGCCGGTCACATGGCCACAGACGTCCTCGGTAAAGGCGAGCGTGCCATCGTCGAGCGTCACGATGAGGCTGGGCCGCTCAATGGACGCGCCGCGAACGTGGTAGACGCGGGCCGGATCAAGGCCTACGGAAGAAATGCGCGCGTAGAGTTTGCCCGCACTCTGCGGACAGTGATCATCATTGTCGGAAGGCTGGGTCGCAGGCTGAGCAAGGGCGCTCGCACTGAGCACACTCAATGCCAACACAACCATCCACCGACAGGACATCTGCACCTTGGTCACCTACGAGCCGTTCGCCTCCGTTGCTAGAATCAGCCCGTGCGAGTATTGTGCCCCATTTTCATAATTCTGGCCGCGCTATGCGCGCATGCCGATGTTATCCATCTCAAGAATGGACGCACAATTTGGGCCGATCACGTCCACCAGAATACGAATAATAACGATCGGGTCGAGTATGACGTAGGAGAAGACACGTACGCGATTCCGAAGTCGGCGGTCGAGCGAATCGATTCTGGAGGCATGGCACCGGCGCGACGAGGCTCAGAAGTTGCCGTGCCGGACCTTCCGCTCGCGACGCCCTCGTTTGCCGGGCACGGCGACCTCGCAGAAAAAGTTATCCGCGACGGCAAGGTTGATAAGGATTCACTCGCCGCTTTAGCGCAGTCTGGCGATTCAGAGCTGGCTGGAACCGCGTATTTCCTCGCCGCCAAGCACGAGTCCGACGGCGGCAACTTTCCGGCGGCAAAGGCGTATTACGAATCGGCACTGCGCTTTCAACCGGAAAACTCAACGTTGCTTGTCTACTACGCCGCCTGTCTGCTGCGGCTTGGGCAAGATTCGCAGGCGCTGCCGTATGCAGAACGAGCCGTACGGAGTGCGCCAGAGTCGCCTGATGCGCTTGCCATGCTCGGCTTTGTCGAATTCGCCAGCGATCATTCAGAGCAGGCGATTCGCTGGTGGAAAAAGTCTCTCGCCATTCGGCCCGACGCCAACGTACGACAATATGTGGAGAAGGCCGAACGGGAATTGAAAGCGGAAGCCGGCTTTTCGCAGCGCGAGAGCAGCCACTTCAATCTTCATTTTGAAGGCAAGGAGACGCCGGAGAAGTTCCGCCGCGAACTTCTCGCCACTCTCGACGCCGACTTTGACGACCTGGTGCGCGACCTCGGCTACTCGCCGCGTGAGACTATCGCCGTGACTTTGTACACGCAGCAGGCATTCTTTGATGTCACGCGCGCGCCTTCGTGGACTGGTGCGATCAACGACGGCAAGCTGCGCATCCCGGTGAGCGGCGTCGCGAGCGTTACACCTGAACTGGCGCGGGTTCTGAAGCACGAACTTACTCATTCTTTTGTCGCCCAAATTACCGGCAACCGTTGCCCTACCTGGTTGAATGAGGGAGTCGCTCAGATGGAAGAAGGATCGTCGACGGCAGGAAACGGCCACATTCTCGCGCAGATGTTCGCCGCATCGGGCGAAATTCCATTCAACATGCTGGAAGGGAGCTTCCTGGGGTTCAATGACGCGGAATCCAGGGCTGCTTATGCCGAGTCCCTGGCCTCGGTTGAATACATCCGCGACTCCTACGGTATGGCTGAGATTCAGCAAATCCTACAGCGCATTGGACAAGGCAGTTCGACCGAAGCGACCCTGCGCAGCACCGTCCATTCGGACTACCGGCAACTGCGCGATGAAATGGCGCGCTGGCTGGTCGAGAAATACGGGAAGTAGGGCTCACCCGTTAAGAACCACATTGTTCTGAACCATTAAAAACCACCCAAACGTTTCATTGCCGCGGGCTTCCTTTTGTGCTAATTTCGGCCCGTTATGAAGGCTCTTCTGTCAAAGGTTTTTGGCCCCGCCCAGGAAGAAACACTCCACATCGCCCAAACCGAGGTGCCTCCGCTCGAAGGCGCGGCCATCTCAGTAGCGTATTTTGCTCCCCGGGCGGGCGGCGACTTCCACGATTTTCTTCGCGTGGGCTCTGGGCGCGTTCTTTTCGGAATGCTCGACGTCGCCGGGAAGCGCGAGTCCAGCGAGCCGATTCTTGAGGCGGCGAAGGCATGTTTCCGTTCCTCGGGAGAAGAAATTTTTTCGACTCCTGAGCTGAACGAGCCCGAAGCGATGATTGAACTCGCACGGCGGCTGAATCTGGAGATCCTTCGCGCCGCCGGCGGCGTGCGCAGCTGCCCCGCTTTCGCCGCTTGCTATAACGAGGAACTCGGAACCATTTGCTATGTGAATGCCGGACACACGCCCGCCCTTTTAAGCGCAGAGGACGGCATGGTGGAATTGCCGGCCACCGGCCTGCCCTTCGGCCTGTTCTCGCTGGCGCCCACGGACGCGAGGATTGTCGGGCTTGGCCGCACAGGTTCGATGGCGATCGTTTCACGCGGGGTGGTGGAAGCCGAACGCAAAAAGTCTGAGTTCGGTCTTGCCGGAGTAAAGGCTGTGATGCAGGCGGAAACGGCATCCCCAAAAACGCTCTCTCACCGCATTCTTGAAGAATTGCAGGGATTTCTGAGCGCCCCGCCTAAACACAATGACGTCACCGCCTTGGCGCTGACGCGAGCCGCATAACCTCTTCTCCCGACGACTCAGGACGGTCCCGGACCGCCCTTTAGCCCTCCCCATCGCGAATCTAAAAGGACGGCGTCATCCCGTCTATAACCACGACGGCTCTGTCAACTGTTTTTTGGCAACACGAAGGCGCGGTCGCGGCAAGAAAGTTTTTGCCGTTCTTTTTTCCCTTAGTAGAGGGTTTTGATTTTGCTCTTGCCTTTGTTCTTGCCTTTGCTCTTGCCTTTGCATGTCTAAGTCCAGGCCGCTCGTCTTTGCCTCGAATCATTCGGTGGGTACCGAACTCTGGCCCCACTCCCCATCTATTCGGTCTTGGCGACCATGATTGCTCGTGCAAACTCTCCGCCTGGTCGTCCTGCCCTCAGGGCTGGATCCGCGGAGAGGCAGGGCGCTCACTCAAAGCCTCGGTCTTGCCGACCCCAGGATGACTCGAGCTACCCCGCATACGAACCAGTTCTGCATGCGTCTTCTGCGTCTTCAGCATCCAGAACATACGCACCGCCAGCTTGCGTGCCACCATCACTTTGGCCACCGCCCGGTGTTTCTTGGCGGCCAAACGACGGTACTGGCGGCCTAAGTCCTCATCGCCACGAACTGCGGTTTGCGCTCCCTGAATCAGCAACAGACGCATAAAACTGCTGCCCTGTTTGCTGATCCCGCCCAGTCGCCGCCGCTCCCCACTGGGATCTTCCGCCGGATTCAATCCCAGATAGCTCACCAGTTCGCGGCTGCGATGGAAGCGTTCGATCGAACCAATGGTCAGCACAAATGCCAGACTGATCACCGGCCCGATTCCAGGATGCGTCATCAGCAAGCGCGCATCGGCTCGTGCCTCTGCCGCCTGTTGCACCTCCCGCTCCAGGCTGGCGCAATCGCGCTCCAGCAGATCCAGCCAGCGCAGCAGATCGTCCCGCCGCCGCGCCGTCCAGGGCTCCAGCTCCAGATGTTCCAGCAGTTCGCGTCCCGCCTTGGTCCACAACTGCCGCTTCTTCTGCTGCCCCTGGTTCATGGCAATGTGCTGCAACTGGTTCTTCACCTGGGTCCGCATCCGCACCAGTTTGTGCCGGTGCATCAGCAACTGCCGCTGGTCGCGCTCGGCCAGCGTCGGCACCCACTTCAGGTCAGGAAAATTATTTTCCTCCAGCAGCCGCGCGATCAGCTCCGCATCCCGCCGGTCGTGCTTCTGTTTGCGCGTCTCCCGGGCCCGAATCTTCGCTGCATCCCCCAGCCGCAACCGGTGCCCATACTCCGCCAGCCGCCGCTCGAACCACAACATATTGCCGCTGCTCTCCACCCCCACCACCGCGCCCGCCGGCAAGGTACCGTAAAACTCTTCCACTCCCCTGCCCGTGTGCCCGATCCAGCGATCCGCGAATACTTCACCGCTGTCCGTGTCCATGCCAAAAACCTGCTGCCCGCTCGGATGATAATCACAACCTATAATCAACATGATCGGCTCCTTTCGCTCCGAGCGCCTGGCCTTAGATAACCCAAGTATCGGGCCTGAGGAGCCGTCGTGGTTATGCAATCAAAGCCCCGCGCTTTCTCCGGCGGGGCGAGGGATCTCGCGTGCGGCAACTGTTAAATTTGGCCAAGCAGCCCAGGTACTCTTCGAGCGTCTTTGCATTGTTGGCCAGCGCGATTCCAGCGTAAAATAGACCGAAAGCGAATTTCCGCTGGAAACACAGGGCTTTTCATGAAAAAATTGACATTTTCGCTGGCGGCAACTGCGGTCGCGCTGCTTCTGCCGGCATTCCTCGCCGCCGACTCGGTGATTGAAGAGATCGTAGCGCGCGTAAACAATGAGATCATCACCCGCTCGGAATACAATCACAGCCGCGATCAACTGAAGCAGGAAATCCAGCAGCAGGAGCCGGCCAGCGCCGACCAGGTTTTTGCCGACAAGCAACGCGATGTGCTCCGCGACTTGATCGACCAGCAACTTCTGCTGCAAAAAGGCAAGGATCTCGGGATTACCGGGGACACTGAACTGGTAAAGAAACTCGACGAGATGCGCAAGCAGATGAACCTGGAAACCATGGAGGATCTGGAAAAAGCTGCGCAGGCGCAAGGCGCGTCCTATGAGGAGTTCAAGCAGAACATGCGCAACCAGATCATCACGCAGCGCGTCATCGGGCAGGAAGTTGGCTCGAAACTTGCCATGAACAAGGATGACGAGTTGCGCTTTTATGACGAGCACAAGGCCGAGATGGAGCGGCCGGAAGCGGTGCGGTTGAGCGAAATTCTGATTGCTCCGAAACCTCCGGTAAAGCCCGTCGGCCTTGATGGAAAGCCTGAGCCTCCGACGGAAGCTGAGAATGCAGCGGCGCTCGAGGCGGCGCAGGCCAAGGCGCATGACCTGCTGGAGCAGATACACAAGGGCGCAAACTTCGCCGACCTGGCCAAGAAGAATTCCGACGGCCCTTCGGCAAAAGAAGGCGGCGACCTAAACTACTTCAATCGCGGAACGCTTGCTAAAGAACTGGACGAGAAAGTTTTCGCGCTCAAGGCCGGAGACATCACCGACGTCATCCGCACCAAGCAGGGATTTGTGATTCTGCAGGTCACGGAGCATCAGAAAGCCGGAATTCCCACATTGAAGGAAGCCGAACCGCGCATTCAGGACGCTTTGTACATGCAGAAGCTCCAGCCGGCGCTGCGCGCTTATCTCACGACGCTGCGCGAGCAGGCGTTTATCGACGTTAAGGCTGGCTACCTCGATAGCGGCGCCAGCGCAAAACAAACAAAGCCGGTCGAGACTACGACGAAAGAAGTCGCTTCGAAGAACTTGAAGAGAAAGAAAAAACTCGGCGTGTTTTAAATCGAACTGGCGGCGGGGGAAGCACTGAAATCAGGCAGGCTCCCGCGCCTCACCATTGCAGCTTTTCGGAGCCACATGAAAGAGTTCTTTATCTGCGACTGTCATCTGCACGAGAACAAGGTCATCACTTCCAGCTTTGTGGTTGCAGCGAAGCAGGTAAAACCGAAAAAGAACGGGGAGCCTTACCTCGCGCTGACGTTGGCCGACCGCAGCGGTCACCTTGAAGCCAAAATGTGGGACAACGTCGAGGAGTTCATCGACGCTTTCGGGCAGGATGACTTCCTCAAGATCAAAGGCCTGATCAACAAATACAAGAACCGCTTCCAGCTGACCATTCACAAACTGCGGCGCATGACGGACGCAGAGATCGATTACACCGACTATCTGCCGAAAACGACCAAAGATATCGGCGAACTTTGGCAGACACTCGCCGCCTATATCGCAACCTTTGAGAATCCGCATTTGAAGGCTCTCGTGGAGCTTTTCATGGCCGATCCGGAAATCGCCGAGCGCTACCGCAATGCTCCGGCGGCCAAGTCACTTCATCATGCATATATCGGCGGCCTGCTCGACCACGTAGTTTCGCTGTTCCGCTTGTGCGACGTCGTAAGCAAGCACTATCCCCATGTGAACCGCGATCTGTTGCTGACCGGCGCATTCTTTCACGACATCGGAAAAATCCACGAACTCACTTACAATCGCTCATTTTCGTATTCGACTCGCGGCCAGCTGCTCGGCCACATGATCATTGAGCTTGAGATGCTGCAGGAAAAACTGGCCAAGCTGCCCGATTTCCCGCCCGCGCTCAAAACGCTGATCGAGCACCTCATCATCAGCCATCACGGCCAGTATGATTTCGGGTCGCCCAAGCTTCCTATGTTCCCAGAAGCGCTCATGCTGCATTACCTGGACGATCTGGATTCAAAAATGGAGTCCATGCGCGCCCATTACGCGCGCGAGAGCCAAATCGACGGCTACTGGACCAGTTACAACGCGTCGCTCGGCCGTCCCTTGCTCGACTCGCAAAAATTCATCCAAGGCCAGAAAGCAGAACCGCAAGAGGATGCCAGCAGCGGCGAAGATGATAAGACCGGCACTGGCCTAGAGGAGCCGGAGCCATCGACATCGGCGGAAGCTGAGAAAGCGGCCGTCTCCGCTCCTGCTATGGATCTTTTCGACGACCGGAAAACATAGATGGATCTGCTAAAGACGCCATCTGCGGGCGCCGCTTAGTCCGCCACCCACTATGGATTTTTCCCGTTTCACCACCATCAGCTTTGATTGCTATGGAACGCTCATCGATTGGGAAGCGGGAATTCTACCCGTCCTGCGCTCGATCCTGGCGCGTCACAACCGCGATCTGCCCGACGCCGCGATCCTCGAACTCTATGGAAACTTCGAGGCCGAAGCAGAAAGTGGCCCTTATAGAAGCTATCGCGACGTGCTCAAATCCGTAGTGCAGGCTTTCGGCCAACAGCTCGACTTTCAGCCGTCGTCGTCGGAAATCAGTTCCCTGCCGGAATCGGTTCCGTCGTGGCCGCCATTCGCCGATACAGTAGGAGCTCTCGCGCGGCTCAAGAAACGCTATAAACTCGCGATAATTTCAAATATCGACAACGATCTATTTGCGCAGACGCGCAAACTTCTGAGCGTTGACTGCGACGACGATTTCGACACCGTCATTTCGGCCGAGCGGGCCCGCAGCTACAAGCCTGCGCTGCAGAATTTCCATATGGCGCTGCAGACGATAGGAATAGCGCGCGAACAACTGCTGCACGCCGGACAGAGTATCTACCACGACGTACTACCCGCGCAGGCGCTCGGCATCGCAACCGTATGGGTGAATCGAAAGTCAGCGCGCCCGGGAATCGGTGCTGTGCGGCCTGCGCAGGGGCATCCCGACCTTGAGGTCGCCGACCTCGCGACACTTGCTTCGATGGTCGCTTGAAAGTGAAATGGGCTGCGGAAGTGATCTACATTGCCACCGGCGCCGGTAAAATTCTCTTTTGGATGGCCACGGTGACCAGTTGCGCTTTGTTGTGGATATCAAGCTTCCGCATCAGATTGAACTTGTGCGCCTCGATGGTCTTAACGCTCACCCCAAGCACGGCGGCGGACTGCTTCACGGTGTGTCCCTCGGCCAGTAGCTTCATCACTTCCCTTTCGCGCAGAGTCAACGTGCTTCGCCGAACAGGCAGGTCATTGCCTGTCTTTCGAACGCCGTCCTTCAAATGCCGCAACACTTGCGGACTCCACACCCGCTCGCCGCGGCATACCTGCCGCAAAGCGTGCAGGAGAAATGCCGTGGCCGTGTCCTTGAGCAGGTATCCACTCGCGCGCGAGCGCCACGCCTGTTGCACGTACTCCCTGTCTTCGTGCATGGTCAGATAGACCACGCGCGTTCCCGGACAGTGCTCCTCGATTCTCCGGCATGCCTCGAACGACGACATGCCGGGCATCCCGATGTCGAGTAGGACGAGGTCGGGGCGGTGCTGCAGGCACAACTTCAGCGCCTCCCCGGCGTTCGCGGCTTCCTCTAACACGATAAAGTCCGAGGCATCTTCCAGTAGGCGCCGAACGCCGTAGCGCACCAGTTCGTGGTCGTCTGCGATAACACAGCGAATGCGTTCGGAGCTTTGGGGTTCGAACCTTTCGGTCTTCGCGGTCAGCAATTTCGAATACCTCACGCCGCGCTACGGCCACCGGGCAGCGAAATCCTGGGTTCAAGCGCTTCCCGGATTGCGCCCGAGTCTACTAGTATTTTGCCACGTCTCCGCGGATTAAGCGGCACATGGCCGCCTTTCCGGAAAAGTCGGCTCCCGTAGCGACCGCCCTCGCGCGTAACAAAATGCGTACTCGAGATGCGCACTTAAGATGCTTACTCACATGGTTGCGACACCCGGCCGTCTTTCTCTGCTTTATTCTCTCTTCATTTACAATGCGAATTCGACATGCTGCGTTACTTTACGTCCGGGGAATCGCATGGCGAGGCGCTGGTTGCCTTTCTTTCCGGCCTGCCCTCCGGGTTGGCCATCGATCAATCGTTTGTTGATCGCGAACTCTGGCGGCGCCAACAAGGTTACGGCCGTGGCGGCCGTATGAAAATCGAGTCAGACAAGGCCCACTTTCTTTCTGGCGTGCGGCAGGGCAGCACAATTGGCTCGCCGATTGCCGTTCTCCTCGAAAATCGTGACTGGCAGAATTGGAAAGAATCATTGCCGGTCGAAGCCGGCGATCCCCAGAAACACAAGGGTGTAGCATCGCCGCGCCCCGGTCATGCCGACCTTGCCGGAGCCTTGAAGTATGACTTCGCCGAAGCGCGTTATGTCTTGGAACGTGCATCGGCTCGCGAATCAGCCGCACGCGTCGCTATAGGGGCATTGGCCAAGCTCTTTCTACGCGAACTCGGAGTGGAAATCTTGAGCCATGTTATTGCCGTCGGCTCGGCCACGATTCCGGATCGCGAGATCGCATGGCAAGAAATTGAAAAGCTGGTCAGCAAAGATGAAATTCTGCTTTCCTGCGCCGATTCCGAAGCCGAACATCGCATGAAGGAAGAAGTTGACAAGGCGCTGCGCTCTGGCGATTCCGTCGGCGGCGTTTTTGAGGTTGTCGCGCACAATGTTCCGCCCGGCCTTGGGAGTTACGCCCAATGGGACGAGCGGCTCGACGCCTTGCTGGCAGGAGCCGTGATGTCATTGCAGGCCGTGAAAGCCGTTGAGATCGGCAGCGGTATCAACGCGGCCCACTTGCCCGGGTCCGCAGTGCATGATGAAATCGGCTATCAACAAGAAGCTGGATTTGCCGGCTTCACGCGTACCCGCAACAACGCCGGAGGTATTGAGGGCGGTGTTTCCAATGGCCAGGAGATTCGCGTTCGCGGCTACCTGAAGCCAATTTCAACGCTGCGCCGGCCACTTCAGTCTGTGGACTTTACCACGCGCAAACCAGTAAAGGCAGCCTACGAGCGTTCGGATGTGTGCGTGGTTCCCGCCGCCGGCGTTGCCGGTGAAGCGATGGTTGCACTTACTCTGGCGCGGTGTGCGCTTGAAAAATTCGGCGGCGATTCTCTGCGGGAAACAAAACGAAATTTCCAAGGGTACCTGGAACAACTGAAACACTACTAACGGCAAACAAGACCGGAACAAATGATCTATCCAATTGTGAAACTCGGCGATCCTGTTTTAGAAAAACCCTCAGCCACCGTTTCCACGTTCGATGGCGAACTCAAGAAATTTGTTGAGGACATGTTTGAGTCGATGTATGCCGCCAAGGGCGTGGGGCTGGCTGCGCCGCAGATCGGCATTCCCAAACGGATTGCCGTCGTGGATGTGACTTTCAAAGAGGACCCCGATGCCAAGCTGGTATTGATCAATCCTGAGATCATCCACAAGGAAGGGCGTCAGCGCGGCAGTGAAGGCTGTCTGAGTATTCCGGAATTTCGCGAAGACGTCTCGCGAGCAAAAATCGTAACCGTGCGCGCACAGGATTTGAACGGGAAATTCTTCGAGCACACCGGCGAGGACTTGCTGGCGCGCGCCTTCCTTCACGAAACCGATCACCTGAACGGCAAGCTGTACATTTCACACATCAGCGCACTCAAGAGAGACCTCATCAAGCGCAAAATCAAGAAGCTGGTGAAAGCGGGCGAGTGGTAGAAAGAATGGACTCATGATTCTGGTTTTTTGTGGCACGCCCCGCTTCGCGGTCCCAACCTTGGAAAAGCTGGTCGCGGCCGGTCATTCGGTGCGGCTCGTTGTCGTACAGCCCGACCGCCCTCGCGGACGAGGAATGCAGCTTGTTGCGCCTCCGGTGAAGGAAGCCGCATTAAGCCTTGGGGGACTGACAGTTGCGCAACCAGCGACGATCAAGAACAACGAAGAATTTCGCGCGCAGCTTACGGCGATTTCACCGGGCGCGATCATCGTCGTCGGCTATGGGCGCATCATCCCGCAATGGATGATCGATTTGCCTCGTCTCGGCAATCTAAACCTGCACGCTTCATTGCTGCCGAAGTATCGCGGGGCAGCGCCCATCCAGTGGGCGATTGCCAGCGGCGAAACGAAGACAGGCGTCACCACAATGCGAATTGATGCCGGCCTCGACACTGGTGACATTCTCCGGCAAAAAGAGGTTGCTATTTCAGCGGAAGACACGGCTGAGACGCTTGGGCCGAAATTGGCTTCGATCGGCGCCGACTTGATGACAGAGACTTTGCGCGGGCTCGAAACCGGCAAAGTGCAGCCATCCCCACAGGATCATTCGCGTGCCTCTCTTGCTCCCATTCTCAAGAAAGAAGACGGCCGTATCGATTTCTCGCGTACGGCCAACGAATCGTTTAATCGGCTGCGAGGCTTTCAACCGTGGCCAGGTGCGTTCACAACCTTCAGGACAAAGATTCTCCATGTGCACCGCGCTCAACCCGCACCGATTGCAGGCGCATTGAACCCGGGTGCGCTTATCGTGGATGCTGGGCGTCTGCTGGTAGGTTGCGGCGAGGGCACGTCACTGGAGCTGATCGAACTACAAATGGAAGGCAAACGCCGAATGTCGGCTCAGGAATTTATCAATGGCTACCGGCTCAAAACCGGCGACCACCTTGGCGAATGACCAGCCATTGCGATCCCATTCAGCGTATTCACATTCATGGATATTGCTCAGCGTGCCGCCCGTAATTTGCGGCGGACAAACCTTAGAAAACTCTCCGCCGTGTCACAATAAGCGCGATGCCCGTTTCTGCCGCCCGCGCCGCTGCGTTTGACATTCTGCTGCGGGTAGAGCGCCAAGGCTCATTCGCGGTGGAATTGCTCCACTCGCAGCGGTTCGCGCAGCTCTCGTCCGCCGATCACGGCCTCGCGACCGAACTCGTCATGGGCGTCCTTCGCTGGCGTTCGTGGCTCGATCAGCAGGTAGCCGAGGCTTCGTCGCAAAAGCTTGAGCGGCTCGACGTGGAAGTCCTCGCAGCCCTGCGCTTAGCCATTTACCAGTTGAACTTTCTGTCTCGAGTGCCCGCGCGCGCCGCCATTTTCGAAAGTGTGGAACTTGTTAAAAGCGCACGCAAGCGTTCGGCGTCTCCGTTCGTGAATGCGGTCCTGCGAAAGGCCGCATCCGCCGCTGAATCTCCTTCGCCAGGCGCGGACGCCTTTGCCGCGATCAACCAAGCTACCGATGTGGTCGAGCTTGCTCAATATTCCGCTCATCCGGAATGGTTGGTGTCGCGCTGGGTGCGGCACTTTGGAATCGAGATCGCACGGCGCCTCTGCACGCACAATCAGCATGCGCCTCGAACTTCTATTCATATTTATGACGATGAATGTTTAGACGAGCTTGAGCAATCCGGCGTCAAGCTTGGCCCGCCCGCTCTCATCTCCTCCGCGCGGACTGTGCTCTCGGGTGATGTCACCCAAACACTCGCCTATCGCCAGGGGCGAGTTGCCATCCAGGACGAAGCCTCCCAACTGGTGGCGTTATTGGTTGGGCTTGGGCAAACGATTCTGGATTGCTGCGCGGCGCCCGGCGGAAAAACCACTCTGCTAGCACAGCGCAATCCCGGATCGCTGGTGGTTGCGTCCGAGATTCACGCTCACCGCGCCCGCCTGTTGCGCGAGCGCGTCGGCCCACCTAACATCCACATCGTGACTGCCGATGCTCGGGCTTTGCCGTTTACACGCATTTTCGATCGCATTCTTGCCGATGTCCCCTGCTGCGGCACCGGCACGCTAGCGCGCAATCCGGAAATCAAATGGCGGCTCCAAGCCGCTGATCTCCGCGACCTTCAGTCCCGCCAAGTTGCGATTTTGAAATCTGCGCTCCGCCAACTCAGCGCCGGAGGGCGGCTCGTCTACTCCACATGCTCGCTCGAGCCGGAAGAAAACCGTGAGGTGGTTCAATCCGTCCTCGACGAGTCGCCGGAATTTTCGCTCATTCCCTGCTGCGAGGAACTTGAACGATTGCTCCAAGCCGGCAAATTGGCTGCCACGAACATGGAATCTCTGCTCGACGGCCCTTACCTTCGCACCATTCCCGGCGTGCACCCCTGCGATGGCTTCTTCGCTGCGATCATCGAGCAAAAATAGAGAAGTCGCCGGAGAGATTGTTCTCTGCACGCGGCCAGTTGCGAAAAAACGCCGTGCTCACCGCACGTCAAAATTCACCGCGCTGCCGGCCAGAATCTTTTGCCCGGGTGCAGGAGTTTGGCCCACGATCACGCTGGCGTCATTGGGCGTCCCCGGCGCTGCATTGGGCGGCGATGCCGCGGCAATCACGCCAACATGCCCCACTTTGAACCCCGCATCCTGCAGCGCAGACGTCGTGCTGCCAAGAAGTTGACCCACAAAACTCGGCATGACATAAGCTGCCGTCTCCGGGCCAAGGCTAACCAGCAAATCTATTTTCGGAGCTGAAATCCCGTTCGCATTCGCCGTCGGGCTTTGCGATGCGACCTGGTCCTGCGGTACATCGGGCAAGTTGACTTGCGCGACATACCCCACATCCAGTCCTCGCCGCCGAATGTTAATTTCGCCCGCTCGTTCGCTTCCGCTTGTCAAATCCGGGATGGCGACGCGCTGCGGGCCGAGGCTCGTTGCCGCCCGCACCGTCCAACCGCGACGCACCTTGGTGCCGACGGGCGGCACCTGCGTCATGATTCTTCCTTCGGGAACATCGGGGCTGTAGAACTGGCGTTCCACTGTGAGCAGTAAGCCGGAAGCATTCGCCGCGCGCTCCGCCTCCGCTGGCGTCATACCAACTAATTTGGGGATTGCCACTTCGCGTCCATGGATGGCAAGTTGCATCGAGGTAAGCGCGGAAATCAGCGCCACCGTCATGAGCACGAGCGTCAGGAGGACGATTCGAAAGAAACGCCGCATTGCAAGAAATTATAAACGTGACGCGCCGGGCCATTATCGGTCTGTGTTGGTGTGGCCTTCCGCCGACTCTGCGTTCACCCCTTCCCACTCGTTCCCGCAGCTGTGACACGTCCATGCCTTCTTGTAAACCGGGACCGGGAGACCTATGTACGCCGAGCCGTAAGAGATAAGTCTGTTGAGTTCGCAATAGGTGACGTCTAGCGACTGGCATTTGGGGCATTTCGGTTGTTCATACTCACCAACACCTTCGAAATCCAGGGTTTCAGGGATGGGCTGATTCAGAATCTCCTCCGCTGCCTGTGCATCTTCGGGGCGAACTTGCAGTTTGATTCCCCCGAGAAGATTGGAGATGAACCAATCCATTCGAATCATATTGTCGTCGACGAGATATACCTGGATCCCGGCAGACTCGAGACAACCTTTGGCCAATAGCGCCTCTGGGAGGTCGCGAAATTTACGAAGGATTACGGTTTTTTCAAGTTCGATGAAATCTCGCCCCTGGGGCGGAGCGATCGTTATTGTGAGGCCGCGACGGGCGATCTCAGCCTGAAGGGCTCCATAAGCGGCTGCACTCAAATCGTCCCGGCTGCCGGCGATTTGGGCGAGTTCTTCGTCGTTCATGGCGGAGTACAAACTGGCCAGTCGCGCGTGTTCCTCTTCCGGCATCATCTTCGCGCCTCACCCAACCTGCCACACTGTATCGAGCACCGTTCCGTCGACCCACTTCACAACCGCGCAAGGACGTTCGCCCGACTTCGGCCGCGACGGCTTGCCGCCACAGATGCTTTCGACTTCCACCTTGATGTCCTCAATAGGACGAATCGGCAGCTTTGATCCCATCACGGCATGCAGCAGATCGGTGCGCCGCGGATTAATCGCGATACCGCGTTCGGTCACGATCACATCAATCATCTCTCCCGGCCCCGTCATCGTCGTCACGTCATCCACAATAACCGGAATTCTGTCGCGGAACGACGGCACAGCCAGAATCGAACACCCTGAAAACAGGCAGTTCTGCCATCCGCCGATGCCATGCAGCAGACGCCCGTCGGAGTGCGTGACCACGTTTGCGTTAAAGTTCACGTCCACTTCGGTCGCACCCAGCACGGCCGCGTCGACGAGCGAAGCAAAGTTTCCCTTCCCGTGATAGTTGTAGGAGGTGAACGGCGAAGTGGCCACATGTCGCGGGTCGCTGGCCATCGATTTCACTCCATCCAGATCAAACGTTTGACCGTCAAGGATGTAATCAGTCAAGCCCTCCTGCAGCAACTCCACCAGGAACTTCGTCGAACCGCCGCGGACGAAGCGCGCCTTCACCCCGTCTTCTTTCATCATCTGCTTCAGATATTGCACGAAGGCCAACGCGATGCCGCCCGCTCCAGCCTGGAACGAGAAGCCATTTTTCATGATTCCGGCTTCGCGCAGAAATAAAGCCACGAGTTCGGCAATCTTCAACCGGTCAGGCGAGCGTGTAATCTGCGTTGTGCCTGAAACAATTTTCGCCGGATCTCCGATGGATTCGACTTCCACCACACAATCCACGTTGTTTCCCTGAATCTGCCAGGGAACACAGGGGAACGGGATGAGGTTATCGGTCACCACAATCACGTGATCGGCGTAGATCGAGTCGGCGAGCGCGAAGCCAAGCGATCCGCAAGCCGATTTGCCATGCGAGCCATCGGCGTTGCCAAAAAAGTCGGCGGTCGGCGCGGCAATCACCACAATGTCGACGTGAACCTCTCCATCCTGAATCGCCTGATAGCGTCCTCCGTGCGACCGCAGCACGCCCATGCCGCGCATCTTTCCCTGCGTGCAATAGTCGCCGAGCGGTCCGTTCATCGAACCTTCAATGTGATGGATAACGCCTTTCTCCATCAGATCGATCGCGCCCCGTTGCGATGGAAATGACGCGCTTGGAAACCACATCAGATCTTTGACGCCGATCCGCGCCGCCGCATCGAGGGCCATCATCGCGACCTTATCGCCGTCACGGAGATGATGATGGCTCGAGATCACCATCCCATCGCGGAGACCGCATTTGCGCAGCGCAGTCTCGAGATCGGGCAGCCGCTTGTCACCCGCGTCCGGAAAATCTTTATTCGAGCTGATTGGCGGCGCCGCCTTATGCCCGTGCGGCTGAAACTTTCCCACACCCAGGTACGGAATCTGCGGCTTGCCATTCACCATCGTCGGCACCTGGCGGCCAAGCGCGTTCTGTGCCAACTCCACCCGTTCGCTCACGAGATTGCTCCCATCGCCTTCGCCCGCTCTACCAGCTTCAGCGCACGCAACACCACCGGCGGATCGATCATCTTCGACCCAAGGCTCACCACCGCCAGCCCTTTGCTCTGGGCTTCTTCAAAGGCGGCCACAATGCGCTGTGCTTTGCTGATTTCCGCTTCCGTCGGCCGAAATGCCTGGTGGATCACGCGAATCTGTCCGGGATGAATGCATCCCATCCCTTCAAATCCCATAGCGCGCGACGCCTCGCCCCAGCGCTTCAGCCCCTCCATGTCTCCCACGTCGCCAAAGACGGAATCGATGGCCTGCGCTCCCGCCGCCCGCGCCGCATTCACCACGCGTGAACGCGCATAAAGAGACTCCCGGCCTTCCGCCGTCTTCGCCACTCCCAGGTCGGCGGTGTAGTCCTCGAGTCCAATCGTCAGTGCAGCCACATTTTCGGTTGACGCCGCAATCGCCGCGGCGTTTTCGATCCCCAGCGCTGACTCCAATATCGGCATGATCCACACCGGCCGCGTGATGTCGTCGCGCTTCCTGATCTCTTCAATCATTCGGTTGACTTCGCTTACCTGTTCGGGCCGCTCCACCTTCGGAATTAAAATCAAGTCGGGACTCTGGCTTACGACCTCCGACAAATCCTCCAACCCAAGTGGCAACTGGTTGATGCGAACCATGCGTTCGCACGAGCCGAAATCGACCGCGCGCAGCGTGTTTCGCACCAGAATCCGCGCCGAGTCTTTTTCATCCCGATGCACCGAATCTTCGAGATCGAGAATTACCGCATCGGGGGCATGCAAAGCCGCATTGATGAAATATTTCGGCTCCGACCCCGGCAGATAAAGCCGCGACCGCCGTATGCGATCCTTCGGAGACGCGGCGGGCAGTGGACGCTGCTCCGGCAGCCAACGCTTGTCCGTCGCGAAGCCAGCGCGGCGCGCGGCCGCTTCAATCCGCGCTCCTATGGTAAAAGGCAAGGCGCCTTCATCATGAATGGCAACCCTCGCATGCTGCACTCCAAGTGCTGCCAGCACAGTTCGCGCCTGCTCAACAATCGCTTCGCCATAATAGGGCGCAACGCGCGACTCCATAGAGATTTCAACTCCGCCAATCTCTCGCGGCTCAATCGCGACATGCAGGTCCGATCGGACGTCCTTGCCCCAATGCCCCGCCTCAGCAGAACGCGATTTTACTTCGGCATTACTCATAATTATTCATAGGCCTTGTTATTCATAAGACGTTACGCGACTTTCTCTATTTCAACTTTTCGAGGATCGCGTCCGTCATATGCGCGGTTGAAGCCGCACCTTGACTGATCGACTTTGCGCCGCCCGGAATCCGCATCATATCGTACGTACGAACTCTGCCCTCGCGCACTACGTCGGCAATCGCTTTGCGAATCCGGTCCGCTTTCTCCCTTTCATTCACGTGATCAAGCATCATCGCCGCTGACAGAATCATTGCAATCGGATTGACGATCGGCGGATTCAGTTCGGCATATTTCGGCGCCGACCCATGCGTCGGCTCAAACACCGCGACCTCGTCGCCAATATTGCCCGAAGCAGCAAAGCCTAACCCGCCGACCAATCCGGCGAACGCATCTGACAGGATGTCGCCAAACAGGTTCGACGCGACAATCACGTTGTACTCCTCGGGGTTCTTGTTCAGCCACATCAGTTGCGCATCGATGTTCGTCGACCAGAGCGCAATCCCCGGATAGGTCTTCGCCACTTCCTTCGCCGTTTCCTCCATCATGCCCGACGTTTCACGCACCACGTTCGGCTTCTCGCAGATGGTCACGCCTTTGAAGCCGCGCTTCTTCGCATACTCAAACGCCGCCGTGCAGATACGCTTGGCCGCGTTGCGCGTGATGATGCGGCAACTGACGGCCAACTCCGGCCCCGGCACGTTTGCAAATGCTTTGAACTTAGTGTGGCTATTGAGCGCCGCCCGCACGTTCTCCGGCGGGTTGGTCCATTCAATTCCCACATACATTCCTTCGGTACCTTGCCGGAAAACCGTTGTATCAATTTTCGGCTCATCGAATCCGTCGCCCGTCTTTTTTCGGATGTAGTTCAGCGGGTTGCCCGTAAACCCAACGCACGGGCGCATGCAGATATCCAGGTTGAACTTCTGCCGCATGGTGACGATCGGCGAGTAATAGACATAGCCCTTGTCTCGTAACTCGGGCTTCAGTTCGGCTTGCGCGGCCTTATTCGGCTTCGAAGTGATCGCGCCGAAAAGGCCAAGTTTGTGTTTGGTCAGCAATTCGATCGTGCGCTCCGGCAACGCATTGCCGTTTTTGCACCAGCAGTCCCAGCCGATATCGGCATGAATATACTCGGCGTCAAAGCCGACCGCTTTCAAAACGCGTAATGATTCCGGTAAAACCTGATTGCCAATGCCGTCTCCCGGCATGGTGATGACCGTATGTTTCGCCATGAATGCTCTCTCCTAAATCTAATCCACCGCCGAGACGCAGAGTACGCCGAGAACAACTGATCACTCAGCGCTTTTTACGATGTTGACGAGCACCAATTTCCACGGTGCGTCGCAGAAGAACACTAGCAGTTCGATTCCTCTGCGTGCTCCGCGATCTCCGCGGTTAAATGACTCCGCTTATCCGCTTCGCTACCAGATTCTCCACTCCGCCTGCAATCACCAGCGATTGCGGCACGCTGCCGAGCGCCGGAAATATAAACTTCTCTCCACGCCATGAAATTGTGCTCGACGTAAAGTCAATGTCAATTTCGTCGCCTGGCCCATCGCCGCCCCGCTCTTCACCGGGAATGATCGTCTTCTCTTTCGCCGCGATCTCGTTCGCAAATTGCTCCCGCACGCGTGCCACGAACTTCGGCACCTCAATACACAGGAACCCGTTGTTGAACGCGTTGCGCAGATACGTCTGCGAAAAGCTTGCCGCGATCACCAGCGGAATCCCTTTTGCCTTCAAACACGTCACCGCCTGTTCGCGGCTGGATCCCGTGCCAAAGTTAAATTGGCTGACGATCACATCACCCGCCTGCGTGCGCGCAGCAAACTGCGGATCATAATTCTCCATCACGACTTTCGCCATCATCTCCGGCGTCATGTCGTCGCGATAGGTGTAGTCCTTGCCATAGATCGCATCCGTATTCACATTGTCCTGCGGCATGAGTACCAGCCGTCCTTTTATGCGCTGCGTAAATCCGGCAAGAATCTCAACCTTCTCCGCCGCGCCTGACGTTACGGTCAGTTCCTCGAACTGGCGCCGCGGAGCGCGCGCCGGAAACTCATGCGGCCCGCGAATGTATCCTGCTACGGCTGAAGCCGCTACAACTTCCGGGCTCGCCAGATAACACTTCGCATCGCGCGAGCCCATGCGGCCTTTAAAGTTGCGGTTGGTCGCAGAAATTCCGACTTCACCCGCTTCCAGCAATCCCACTCCCAAACCGATGCAGGGCCCACATCCCGGAGGCAGCGGATTTGCTCCCGCATCCATCAGCGTTTTCCAAACACCGCGCCTCTCTGCCTCTTCCTGCACCCACTTGCTCGCCGCGGCGAGATAGAACTTTACGCCCGCCGCGACCTTCTTGCCGCGCAAAACGTCCGCCGCCGCCTCCAGATCCTCGACTCGCGAGTTCACGCAAGAAACGAGATACGCCTTCTGGATCGCAACTTTCTTTGCTTCGATTTCTGCGACCGACTGCATCGTCTGCACCGTGTCCGGCCCGGAAACATGCGGCGTCACTTCATTGAGATCGAGCACAATGCGCGCGGCATACACTGCATCCGTATCCGGTGCCGCAGGATTCTTTTCCCAATCCTCAACATCTTTCTCTGTAAACCGCTCGATGCCCAGAGCCTTCAGCCGATCATGCACGCCGCGCATGTAGGCAATGGTCGTCGCATCCACCGGGAACCACCCCACGAGCGGTCCCCATTCGGTAGTCATGTTCGAGATCGAAAGACGCGCATCCATTGAGAGCGAGGCGACGCCTGGGCCAGTGAATTCGATTGCAGCATTCAAGCATTCGTCGTGGCTATAAAGCCCGCAGAGCGTGATGATGACGTCCTTGCCGGTCGCGCCTGCCGGCAGCTTCCCTTCCAGCACAACCTGAATCGACCGCGGAATCTGCCACCAGAACTCGCCAGTCGCCCATACCGCCGCGGCATCTGTACGTACAATCGGTGTGCCGATCGCCCCTAGCGCTCCATACATATTGGAGTGCGAATCCGATGCGACCACGAACGAACCGGGAACGACATAGCCGCGCTCCACCATAATCTGGTGGCCAATGCCCGAGCCCGCTGGATAGAAATCCACGCCATGCTCTTTGGCAAACACTTCAATCGCCCGATACTTCTTCAGATTCGACTCATCCTGATTCTGAATATCGTGATCGAGCGCAAACACCATCTGCCGCGGATCTTTCAGCTTCTTCGCGCCGATTCCCTTGAACTTGCTCATGACCGCCGACGTGTTGTCGTGCGTCATGCAACGGTGCGGACGGATCGATAGGAAATCTCCCGCCCGAAGCGGTCGATTCGGCCCTTCCGCCATGTGCTTCTGCGCAATCTTCTCAACGATCGTTTGACCCATAACTTGACCTATGATTCACCTTGCGGCCGGTTAGCGCCTTTTTCCCTTTGCGTCTGCCTTCGCCTTCGGCGGTTTCGTTTTTCCGTGCGCTGCCTTCTTCTTCCTCACATCCGCTTTCATCAACGCCATCAGCTTCGACACCGACGAACACTTCTCCAGATTCCAGATCGCGGTAATCAGCTTGTCTTGCGCCCTCTTCGACAGCACGCCCTCGGCCAGCGCGCGGAACTTCTCTTCGATCTCGGCATCGGTCAGCGGATTGCGCGGATCGCCCTTCGGATAATCCAGCTGCTTGGAGAATGTGCGGCCATCGGTCGCCGTGACCTTCACAATCACGCGCTGCAGCGCCGGAAAGACCTTTTCGATCTCAGGATCGGCAACGACCTCGACCTTTCGCAACTGCGCGCGAATCGTGGGATCCATGATCTTCTTCATCTCAAACTGCGCGGGAGTTACCTGCCGATCCACCAGCGCCGCTGCAATCACGTAGGGCAGCGAGTGGTCTGCTGTCTCTTTCGTGTGCGGATCGTACTTGCTCGGATCGGAGAGAATGTCCGCTGCCCTCGCCAGTGAACGAATCTCAATCTTCTCCACTCCATCCGGATGAAGATCGTTCTCCTTCACCAGGTCGAGCATGGCGGAAATCGGCGCATGAGTAAGCGCTTCTGTCGGGAAAAACTTCATCCCACACTGCGTGATGCGCCACGACTCGCCGAGTCCGTCGGTAAGAAGGTTGAGCTTCCACTCGGGACCGAGGCAGTGCACCAATCCTTCCTTGCCCTCGATCACGTGTTCGGGCCCCGTATAGCCTTTTTCCGCGAGAAGCGCCGCGAACACACCACTTTGCGTAGCCATCGGGTCGACCGTGTTCTTGATCATCGTCAGTTTGCCGGATACCGCCGCTCCCAACGTGCACTGCCGCGAAGCAGAGATGCCAATCGCATGCTGAATCTGTTCCCACGAAAGACGCAGCGCGCGTCCCGCAACAATCGGCGAAGCGAACGCGGTCAACGTTGCATGATGCCAGCCGCGCTCGCGAATGCCAGGGAATGCCGCCTCGCACAGCCGCATCTCGAACTCATGGCCGAGGACAAATCCGACAATCAGTTCCCTGCCGTCGCTTTTCGCGCGCTCGCAACACGCCATGGCTGCCGGGAAAATATCAGAGGGATGCGACGGATCCTGCTTCCAGTAAATGTCGTTGTAATCCATGCAGCGAATCATCAGCGCATTTGCGAGCGAGGCCGAGACAGGATCAATTCTCTGGCCCGTGCCAATCACGGTCGAGGTGCCGCGGCCAGCAATCTCTTTCAACACCTCCAGCGCGATGGCCACATCATGCTGTTGATATCCGCCGAGCGCACAGCCGACGGAGTCGAGCAAATAGCGCTTTGCCTGGTAGATGGCTTCCCGCGAGAGATGCTTATATTGCAGGCCAGCGGCCCACTTCGCCATTGTTGCGGTGATTGTTTCTTTTCCAGTCGTCTTTACCGTATTCAAGAAATCTCCTTTTATCGACCGCTCTGCTTTGCCTGATAGCTGAAGGCTGAGAGCTGATAGCAAGCTTTATTTCACCTTCACATTCTTCGGATTCTTGAATGGCAGGAACGCCATGAAATCCGCGTGATGCACAATGAAGGCTTCGGTCGTGCGCTTCACCAGATCGCCCTCAGCCGCGTGCGCCGCGATGATGTGGCAGACCGAATCCGGGACGCCGCATTCAAGCGCGAGTGCAACGCCCGTGAACGGATGCCGGAGAGCTTCGCCGCGCTCGCTCTGCTTGCTCTTTCCATCCGCACCAATCTCGTATTCGAGCAATTTGCCCACATCGGCGAGGATTGCGCCAGCAAGTACCACGTCATGATCAATGGGCAGCGCGCGGCCCATGAATTCACTCATGGCTTTCGCGCTCGCCCGAGCAATATGCACGACGCACCGCTTGTGCTCCATGAACGTGATTGGACAGTTGGGGATGAGCAGCGTAAACGGAATCTGGTTCAGGTCATCTGGCTTCAGCGGACTGCGCTCCAGCGCCTTAATCCAGGTTTCGGTTACCTGTTCGCGCAGCTTCGCGTCGCTGATCCACTGAATCTCCGGCCATAGGCGAGCCACCGCCTCCCGCATGCAAAGACCTCCAAACTAGCTCTAGTGAAGACCCATTAGATTAACGGAGCGGGAGGGATTGCGTCGAGGCAGCGCCGCACACGCGACTGTGATATTACGCGACAGACAACGCAATTTGGTCTGTAGTTTGAACAGGGGGCCGAACAAGAAGGTTAACCAACTTAATAACCGGGCCTATGACGGAAGTGCAGCCGCCTGGAACCTCTTTTCCCTTGGCCTTGCCGTGCCACCAACCCCGCCAAAATAGACTAGAATACGCAGACCCACGGGGTTTGGGTGAGAACAATCGATGGGCGACACTGGCGGCGCACGCCCCAAAAGCACCTCGAGTATCGCATCGAGTGGCGAAAAGATCGCGGAAATCGACATCCTCTGGCTCACCGCTGGCCTGGGGTGCGATGGCGACACGATCGCCATGACCGGCGCGACCCAACCCAGCATCGAAGATATCGTGTCAGGCGCCCTGCCCTGGATCCCGAAGGTCAACTTCTACAATCCCTTTCTCGCCTACGAAAATGGAGACGACTTTGTCCGCCCTTTTCGGCAGGCAGCCGATGGGACATCGGGTCGCGAGTTCATCCTCGTCGTCGAGGGTTCGATCCCGAACGAAAAAAACAAGCCGGAAGGATATTGGGCATCGTTCGGAACTGATGCGAGCACAGGCCAGCCGATTCTCACCTGCGATTGGATCGATCGGCTCGCCCCGAAAGCCTGGGCAATCGTCGCTACCGGCACGTGCGCCGCCTATGGCGGCATTCACGCCATGCAGGGGAATCCGACGGACTGCATGGGGTTGACGGACTATTTGGGCCGCGAATGGAAATCGAAGTCGCAGATTCCACTTGTGTGCGTGCCAGGGTGTCCCGTGCAACCCGACAATATGATGGAGACGCTGCTCTATCTCCTTTATATGGCGGTCGAGCGCGCTCCGATGATTCCGCTTGATGACTCGCTGCGCCCGACATGGTTGTTCGGCGCCACCGTACATGAAGGCTGCGATCGCGGTGGATATTACGAGCAGGCTCAATTTGCCGATCAATACGGATCTCCGTTGTGCATCGTGAAGCTCGGTTGTTGGGGGCCGGTGGTTCAGTGCAACGTAGGGAAACGTGGATGGATGAACGGAATTGGGGGCTGCCCTAATGTCGGAGGCATCTGCATCGGGTGCACGATGCCCGGCTTTCCCGATAAATTCATGCCCTTCATGAACCAACCCCCTGGCTCTTTGCTGTCCTCCAACGCTGTGCAGACCTATGGGCGGGCGATCCACGCGCTACGCCGGTTTACGCAGGCATCGCTGAATAAGGTGCCAAGCTGGCGAGATCGCCATAATTCTCGCCCTGCTGACTGAGTCACTCTGAGGCCGCTTGATGACCAGAATCTGGCCAGCCGTCGATTCGAACCCGAAGAAGGCGTATCCGAGTGTGCCTCAAGAACTGTCGCCGGATGCGGCAGAGGACATCCTCTCCCAGCTTGCGGGCGTGTATGCAAACCAGTCCTCTCCGTCGCTGGGCGCACTCCATCACTTCTTTGAGCGGCTTGACGAGAGTTCGATCACGGAAGCGCAGTTGCCCAGCCTTGAAGCCAAGTACCGGGCGCTGGTCGAACAGCTCCCGGCCGTGGTGTTCATGGCCTATCTTGATCGGGGAGTCGGCGAGGCTTATGTAAGTCCGCAAATCGAAGCCACTCTCGGATTCTCGCAATCCGAATGGCTGGAAGATCCGGTGATGTGGTTTCATCAGATCCATCCCGACGACCGGGATCGATGGAGCCTTGAAGCGTCCGAGATGTTCCTCTCCGGGAAGCCGCTCAAATCGGCATACCGCGTTCTTGGGCGATATGGCCAGGTGGTCTGGTTCCGTTGCGAAGCCAAGATGATTCGGCGTCCCGATGGAAGCCCGTGGTTCATCCACGGGATCGCCTTCGACATTACTGACCTCAAGCGCACGGAAGAAGAACTTCAGGAGGAGCGAAACGTTGTTACCGCAATTCTCGATACGGTGGGGGCGTTGGTCGTTGTCCTCGATCGCGAAGGCCGGATCGTGCGCTTGAATCGCGCTTGCGAACAAATTACAGGTCGCACGTTTGACGAAGTTCAGGGCAAGCGGATCTGGGATTTTTTTGCCGCGCCCGAGGAGAAGGAACCATTTCAGACAATTATCAAGGAAACCCTCGCAGACGCTCCTCGCACAGAGTTTGAAAGTGTCTGCATCGCGCCCGACGGTGGCCGTCGCACGATCGCGTGGTCCGCCGCGGTACTGTCGGGCACTGCTCCCGCGCCAGACTATGTGATCGCCTCAGGCATTGATGTTACGGCCCAGAAACGCGCTCAAGCCAGATTCAGCGGCCTGCTTGAGGCCGCACCCGACGCAGTTGTCGTTGTCGATCAACGCGGAAAAATCATTCTGGTCAACGCGCAGGTAGAAAAGTTATTCGGCTACGTCCGGCAAGAGTTACTCGGGCAGGAAATCGAGAAACTCGTGCCGCAGCGCTTGCGAGGTAAACATCCGGGCCACCGGAGAAATTTCTTTGTCGAACCCCGCGTACGCCCTATGGGTGCGGGACTGGAGCTTTATGCACTCCACAAAGATGGTCACGAGTTTCCCGTTGAGATCAGCCTGAGTCCGCTCGAAACCGAAGAAGGACTGCTGGTGTCGAGCGCCATCCGCGACATCAGCGAGCGCAAGCGGCTGGAAAAAACCATCCTCGAAATCAGGGAGAGGGAACAGCGAAGAATCGGACAGGACCTTCACGACGGATTAGGCCAGCACCTGACCGGTATCGCATTCATGACCAAGGTGCATGAGCGCAAGCTCGCGGAACGCCATGACCCATCGGCTGCCGATGCGGCCAGGATCACTGCCCTGGTGAACGATGCCATCCTCAAAACAAGACAACTCGCAAGAGGTTTGCTCCCGGTGGTTTCCGAAGCCCACGGGTTAATGTCAGCCCTGCAACTCTACGCTGCCGAAGTCGCGGACCTGTTCAACCTACCGTGCCAATTTTTGTGCGACAATGCCGTTCTCATTCACGACGCCACTATGGCCACCCATCTCTATCACATTGCGCAGGAAGCGGTGAACAATGCAGTCAAGCACGCGCACGCGAAAAATATTTCGATCCGTCTCTATTCGGGGGAGCGCGAAGGGACACTAGTCATCAAGGATGACGGCGTTGGCTTCGACCGCTCTACGGCTTCGCAGAATGGCGTCGGTTTGCATATTATGAACTACCGCGCGGGTATGATCGGCGGCAGGCTGGAGATCCGCCGCGACCAGCCGCAAGGCACTTCGGTGCTTTGCCAGTTTCCGATTGCGGCCGAGCTGGCAAGAAACGGATGAAGCGATGCCCCAGACACCGATTCCAACGACGACGATTCCAACAACAACGACCGCGACAATGAAGAAGAGCCGTGTCTTCGTCGTCGACGATCATCCCATCGTGCGTCAGGGCCTGGCACTTCTCGTCAATCGCGAACCCGACCTTATGGTCTGTGGTGAAGCGGAAGATGCCCCCTCGGCTATGAATGCCGTGTTGGCCGCCGTCCCCGACATCCTCGTGGTCGACATCTCGTTAAACGGCCCAGATGGGCTCGATTTGCTCAAGGACATGAAAGCGCGATTGCCGTCGCTGCCAGTCCTGATCTTGTCCATGCACGACGAATCCATCTATGCCGAACGCGCGCTGCGTGCCGGGGCACAGGGCTACATCATGAAGCAGGAAGCGACGGAAAAAGTCCTGGTCGCATTGCGGCGCATTCTGGCCGGCGAGATCTATGTGAGCGACCGCATCGCCAACCGCATGTTGCAACGTTTCATCGGCAAAGGCAACGTTGCTGGGCCATCGTCTGTCGCAAACCTTACCGATCGCGAGCTGGAAGTCTTTCGCTTGATTGGCGAGGGACACTCCACTCGGCGCATCGCCGAGGAATTACATCTCAGCATCAAGACCGTAGAGTCCTATCAGGCGCACATCAAAGAAAAACTTGCTCTCCGCAGCGCCAGAGAACTTGTTCAGCACGCCATTCAATGGACCGTGGGTTCGAAAACTGCCTAGACCATCTCCATGCCTGTCTATCGGGCTATCACTGTAATACCGTCTCTCGTCCCAATATCGGGGATCTCCCTATCGACTCTCCCTGCATTGTCGCGTTAATAAAACAGGGAGCGTCCCACTTGTAGGCAATCCATCATTTGCCCATGCTGGTTCCAGACCTTTTCGTGCGGGGAGCATTAACGAATGAGCGATTGAAGAAAGCGAGGCGGGCGGTTTATTGGCCATGTTCGCGGCGCGCCGGTAAGACCACCTGCTAGCGGATCGAAAGGAGATTCAAATTATGGCGACCGAAGCCGTTCCCTACGGCCGGAAGACGCAGCACGCTCCCGCCGTTTCGGATGTCCACATTCTCTGGATCACCGCCGGATTAAGCTGTGATGGAGATTCCGTTTCGGTGACGGCGGCCACCCAACCCGCCGTTGAAGACGTGCTATTAGGCGCAATCCCCGGCCTGCCGAAGGTTCATCTTCATAACCCGGTCCTCGCCTATGAAGTCGGCGATGACTTCCTCAAATACTGGTACATGGCCGAGGAAGGGAAACTAGATCCCTTCGTGCTTGTGGTCGAAGGTTCAATTCCAAATGAAAAGATTAAGCGTGAAGGCTACTGGGCCGCGCTCGGAACCGATCCCAACACCAATCAGCCAATAACCACCACCGAGTGGATTGATCGCCTTGCGCCTAAAGCACTCGCAGTTGTAGGAGCCGGCACTTGCGCCACTTATGGCGGCATCCACGCCATGGAAGGCAATCCCACAGGTTGCATGGGCCTCGCCGATTACCTGGGATGGGATTGGACCTCCAAAGCCGGGCTGCCGATCGTGAACGTGCCCGGCTGCCCGGTGCAGCCCGACAACTTCATGGAGACGCTCCTTTACCTGCTCTATCAAGTTGCCGGCCGCGCTCCCATGATTCCTCTCGACGATCAGCTTCGTCCCACATGGCTTTTCGGAAAAACCGTACATGATGGATGCGATCGCGCCGGCTACTACGAGCAGGGCGAGTTCGCCGACGTCTACGGCTCTCCTAAGTGCATTGTGAAGCTTGGTTGCTGGGGTCCCGTCGTCAACTGCAACGTCCCGAAGCGCGGATGGATGGCCGGTATCGGCGGCTGCCCAAACGTCGGCGGCATCTGTATCGGCTGCACTATGCCCGGCTTCCCGGACAAATTCATGCCCTTCATGGACGAGCCGCCGGGCGCAAGGGCTTCTACTGCCGCCTCCGGTGTCTATGGCAAAGCCATTCGAGCTTTGCGCTCGATCACCCAGTCAACTGTCAACAAAGAACCCAAATGGCGGCATCCGGGGTCTGAACTTACCACCGGTTATCACGGCAGGGCCTGAGCAGAGGCTAACGACCTACGAAGAGGAGCGAGCGCGATGAGCACTGTTACTGCACCAACCAAAGACGTCCCCACCAAAGGCAGAAACCTCGTCCAGATGAACTGGGACCCGATTACCCGCATCGTCGGTAGTCTGGGCATATTCACCAAGATCGACTTCGCGAATCACCAGGTCGCTGAGTGTTACAGCACGTCCTCGATCTTCCGCGGGTACAGCATCTTCATGAAGGGCAAAGACCCGCGCGATGCCCACTTCATTACCAGCCGCATCTGTGGCATCTGTGGCGACAATCACGCCACTTGCGCCACCTACGCGCAGAACATGGCATTTGGCATTCGTCCGCCGGCCATGGCCGAGTGGATCGTCAATCTTGGCGAAGCCGCTGAGTACATGTTCGATCACAATATCTTTCAGGACAACCTGGTCGGCGTGGATTTCTGCGAGCAGATGGTCAAGGAAACCAATCCCGGCGTTCTGGCCAAAGCGGAGAAGACCGCCTCGCCTCACGCTAATCTCCACGGCTACCGCAACATTGCCGACATCATGCGCGCACTCAACCCCTTCACCGGCGCTTTCTACCGTGAGGCGTTGCAGATGAGCCGCATGACTCGCGAGATGTTCTGCCTGATGGAAGGCCGCCACGTGCATCCTTCTACCTTGTATCCCGGCGGCGTCGGCACCGTACCCACCGTCCAACTGTTTACTGACTACATTGTCCGCCTCATGAAGTACGTCGAGTTCATGAAGAAGGTCGTTCCGTTGCATGACGATCTCTTCGACTTCTTCTATGAGGCTCTCCCCGGCTACGAAGATGTCGGCAAGCGTCGAATTCTTCTCGGCTGCTGGGGATCGTTCAACGATCCCGCCAAGTGCGACTACACCTACAAAAATATGACCGACTGGGGCCGCTCGATGTTCGTCACGCCCGGTGTCGTTATCGACGGTAAGCTCGTCACCACCGACTTGGTCGACATCAATCTCAATATTCGGATCCTGCTCGGCCACTCCTTCTATGAGGATTGGCAGAACTCGGAAGTCTTCGTTAAAACCGATCCGCTCGGTAATCCGGTCGACAAGCGCCATCCCTGGAATCAAACCACCCTTCCCCGTCCGCAGAAGCGCGACTTCAATGGCAACTACACCTGGGTCATGTCGCCCAGGTGGTTCGATAAGCGCACAGGAGATCATTTAGCGCTCGACACCGGCGGTGGCCCGATTGCCCGCCTTTGGGCAACTGCTTTGGCTGGCCTGGTGGATATCGGATACATCAAGTCCACCGGACACAGCGTCAAGATGTATTTGCCCAAAACTACGTCCCTACCCGAAGTCGAATTCGAGTGGCACATCCCGAAGTGGAGCAACGCCATCGAACGCGATCGGGCTCGAACCTATTTTCAGGTTTATGCCGCCTGCGCCGCGCTCCACTTTGCGGAGAAGGCACTTGGCGAGCTGCATGCCGGCCGCACGAAAACCTGGACCGATTTCAAGGTTCCAGAGGAAGCCATTTCCTGCGGCTTCCACGAGGCTGTTCGCGGCGTTCTGTCGCATCATGTCGTCATCCGCAACGGCAAGATCGCCAACTATCATCCCTATCCGCCAACGCCGTGGAATGCCAATCCCCGCGACGTGTATGGCACGCCCGGCCCATACGAAGATGCGGTGCAGAACACGCCAATTTTCGAAGAAAACGGCCCCGAGAAATTCAAGGGTATCGACATCATGCGTGCAGTAAGAAGTTTCGACCCTTGCCTGCCCTGCGGCGTGCACATGTATCTCGGCAATGGCAAGGTCCTGGAAACTCGGCACTCTCCCATGTTCGGTCTTCAGCAACAAGCCGCGCCCTAAGAAGGAGCGGGGGCACTGCGGCTACGCGGATTGTTCCCGCTCCATTTTTTCGCAAGGAGGATTGTGGTCGACCAAAAAGAGTTTTCGAACCGGATCCAGAACATCAACGGGCTCGTTCAGCAGCTGGAGTCAATCGCGGATCCTGCGGCGCGCTCAGCCGCAACGCAACTGCTCCAGTCGTTGATGGATCTTCATGGCACCGTCCTGAACCGCATGATGGAGATCGTGCATGGTGCCGGCGAATCGGGTTCCGAGTCAAGGTCGAAGCTGATCGACGAACTGGGCCAAGACCCCCTCGTCAGCGGACTACTCGTGCTCTACGGCTTGCATCCGGACGACTTGACGACGCGCGTTGAGCGCAAAATGCGCCAGATTGCTTCCGCCTTGAACAAGATGGCAGTGGATACAGAGTTGCTAAGTGTTCAGGATGGAAACATTCGCGTCCGCGCAAGAATCACTGGACACGCTTGCGGTTCCACAGCCGGCACAGCCCGCTCGCTCATCGAAAACGCCCTCTACGAAGCCGCGCCCGACATGAATTCGCTGGTCGTGGAAGGCCTCGCCAAAGACGAGCCAGCGCCGTCAGGTTTCGTCGCTCTCGATGTATTGATGAGAGCGCCGAGTGCGTCTTCCGGCGATTCCCTCTTGAACGCGATTCCACCCAGTGGCGATTCTCTCGAACGGCACTCGCCCGTAGGAACCATCTCATGACAACCGCCCTGGGAGGAGACGGAAAACAACTCGCGGCATCGGAAGCTTTCGATGCGCTTCGACGATTTGCTCGCAAGCCGAAATCATCTGCCGAACACTGCGAAATGTGCAGCGCTGAATTGGCCGCCGAGCATTCCCATTTGTTAGAACTTGCAGGCTCACGCCTCCACTGTGCTTGTGAGCCTTGCGCCATGCTGTTTAGCGGAACGACGAACGCAAAGTACAAGCGCGTTCCTCGCGACATCCGCCTTCTTCCCGACTTTCGTATCACCGACGCCGAGTGGGACGCACTACTGATTCCGATCAACCTGGCGTTCTTCTTCCAGAAAAGTTCAGACGCCAAGGTCACCGTCATGTATCCGAGTCCCGCGGGGGCAACCGAATCATTGCTTCCACTCGAAGCCTGGACCGGCGTCCTCGATGCGAACCCGCTCCTGCGGAATCTCGAACCAGACGTGGAGGCGTTGCTCGTGAATCGCGTAGGGCACGCACGTAGCAATGCCTCCTCCGAGTACTACATCGCTCCGATCGACGTCTGTTACAAGCTCGTGGGCCTCATTCGCATGCATTGGCACGGGCTCTCGGGAGGAACGGAAGTCTGGCAGGAGATCGCAAAATTCTTCGCCGATCTTCGCAGCAAAGCGATTCGCCCCGAGGCCCGGGTCAGCCACACCGGCAACAATGCCGGCAACGACAGTGAGGGGGCAATCTATGCCTGACCTTGCATTCCAAATCGAAAGGGCCGAGGCGGCGACGTTCTCCATCACTCCGCAGATTTCGTTCAAATTGCGGCTGACTAATGCCAGGCCGGCCGAGAAAATTCAGACCGTCGCTCTCCGCTGCCAGATCCAGATCGAGGTCACGCGGCGTCGCTACACAAAAGACGACCAGAGCAATCTGCTGGATCTTTTTGGCGAGCCGGACCGCTGGAGCCAGACTTTAAAAAACTTTCTCTGGACCCATGTCAGTGTAAACGTGCCTCCATTTCAAGGCGAAACCGTGGTCGAGCTTCCGGTTCCTTGCACCTTCGACTTCAACGTCGCGGCTACGAAGTATTTTCACGGCGTCGCCGATGGAGATGTCCCGCTCTGCCTTATGTTCAGCGGAACCGTATTTTACTCGGACGATAGCGATGCCCTACAGGTCGCGCCGATCTCGTGGGATAAAGAAACTCGTTTCAACCTTCCCGTGAAAGTCTGGCGCGACATGATGGACGTCTACTATCCCGGCACCGCGTGGCTTTGCTTGCGCCGCGATGTTTTCGAACGCCTTTACCAATACAAGGTGCGTCACGGGATTCCGACGTGGGAGCAGGCCTTCGAAAGTATGCTCGATGCAGAACAGGTGCTGCTGCCATGAACCTGGCCTGCGTGGATCCAATCGCCAAAGCAGTGCTCTACGAAGGCTACATGCTTTATCCGTATCGTCCTTCGTCGGTCAAGAACCGCCAGCGCTGGAATTTTGGCGTGGTCTACCCACCGGCCCTGGGTGGCAAGCGAGACGACGAACAAGATGATCAGGGGCCTTCGCGTATTCAGGCGGAATGCCTGGTATGCGGCAAAGCGCCCGCGCTCGACATCAGACTCAGGTTTCTGCAACTCCGCACTCGTCTCCCGCGTCTGTCCGCCGCGCGCCTGCCGGAATCGCCCGATGCCTGGCAGGAGGCCATCGAACGAGAGATCAGTCTGACCGAGTCCGATCTCTCATCCTTGTGCGCGGCTCGCAAAGAACGGGCCTTCGAGTTCTCCGCCCACTCCGAAGAAGATTCGCAATACGAGCGCCGGCATGAAGCGATTGCGGGGCATATTGTGATTTACGCCGAAAAAATCTGCTCCGAAAGAATCAGCACTGAAAACATCCCCGACGACCTCTTCAAAATCGCCGTCTCCGCGGCAAACATCACGCCGTTGCAGGCACCCCCTGCCAGCCGCGATGCTGCGCTGATGCAATCTTTCGTCTCAGCCCACATTGTGCTCGGAGTAGAACATGGCGAGTTTGTCTCGCTTCTGGAGCCGCCCCGGGAATTGCAGGAAACCGTGGCCCGCTGCCAGAACATCGGCGTGTGGCCCGTGCTTGTCGGCGAAGCGGGTCAACGCAATACCATGCTCGCCTCTCCCATCATCCTCTACGACTATCCGCAGATCGCGCCTGAAAGCATGGGCGACTTGTTCGATGGAACCGAGATTGACGAAATTCTGTCGCTCCGCATCATGACGCTGACGGACGAAGAAAAACGCGAGATTCGAAATTCCGATAGCCGCGCGCGCCAGATACTCGAACGCACAGAAGCAATCCCACCCGAGCAGTTCATGAAGTTGCACGGAACACTCCGCGGATTACGCCCGCTTCCGGAGGAAGAACGGTGAACGACTGGGAATGGCAGTTGCTCGAAGATAAGTCGCCGCTCGACGCCGTCATGATTGATGGCTGCGAGATCAAGACAGGTAATCGCGTCCGGCTGCGCCCCCGAAGCGGCGGCGACATTCTCGACATCGCTTTGGCTGGACAGACCGCAATCGTCGAGAGCATTGAGCAGGACTACGAAGGCAAGTCCCATGTTTGTGTGGTGATTGAAGACGATCCCGGAAGGGACCTTGGCATGCTCCGGCAGCCTGGCCATCGTTTCTTTTTCGACTCCACTGAAATCGAGCCCTTGCCCCTGCTGAATGCAACGCCTGCGAAGCCGAAAACGAAACGGCCGCGCATTCTCGTGGCTGGCATCGGCAACATTTTCTTTGGAGACGATGGCTTCGGCGTCGAAGTAGCGAAATGTTTAGCCGAGCGCAGTTTCTCATCCGAAGTCAAGGTTGCCGACTTCGGCATTCGGGGTCTCGACCTTGCCTATGCTCTTCAGGATGGATACGAGACGATCATCCTCGTCGACGCCTATCCGCACGGCCAGCCTCCCGGCACCGTTTCTCTCATCGAACCGGATCTGAGTCGCCTGGACGAGCCCGGGCCGCCAGTCGTCGATGCTCATGGCATGAATCCCATGACCGTGTTGCGCATGGCAGCCATGATGGGTGGCAGCATGGGCAAAGTTTTTCTGGTGGGTTGCGAACCTGCCGCGCTCGGTGGCGACGAGGGCCACATGGGGCTCAGCCAGACAGTCGTGCCTGCGGTGGATGAAGCGGTAAACATGGTTTCAGAACTGGTGGAGAAGCTTCTGCATTCAAAACAGTAGTTCGACATGGGCGTTTCGAAGAAAAAGGAGGCTGTCATGGCCGAAAGCAACAATCACTCCAACGGTGCAAGTTCTCATGAAACTACTGATAAGGACACGTTGTTCATGCTCAGCGGTGTAGCGTTCATGGTATTCGGAGCGGGCCTGATTCTTTCAAACCCGCTGGTGCGCCGTTACCTGGGACAGGCCGGCATCGGCAATCTAGCGCAGTCGGCTCTGCCGGAACTCGACCGCTATCTCAAATTGCGCGCCATGTAATTCGCAAGACAAAAGACGTCGCACCGATCGCGGTGCTGGCGTCCACGTGCAAGCTGGACCATCGAGGCTGCTTTGCATTCTCTGGCAAATGTCGCAAATCCGTTTCCGCAGCAGGCTACCGTTCGCTATCGAATCGACGCAGGTGTAAGCATGTTTCGGGTGCAAGCCTTTTCCGTCGGCGTGCTTTCTGCATTCGGCCACAGCCCGGTCATTGCGATTCGAGATTTTGAAGGCGAAACCCAATTCGTAGCGAACGGAACCACCCTTACTGACGCCGCTCTTCAGGTCAAAGTTCACGCCGCCTCGCTTGAGGTCGTTGATGACATCAGCGAAAAGGATCGACGGGAAATCCAGCGGCAAATGTTTGACGAGGTGCTTGATGTAAACCAATACCCGGAAATCTCTTATGTCTGTTCGCAAATCTCAGTCAGTGGCAACTCGAACCCTTACATGGCGACTCTGAATGGCGAACTAACCTTGCACGGAAACAGGCGTCTGTTGCCGATTTCAGCGCGCGTTTCAGTGCAGAATGACTCGCTGCGCGCCTCTGGGGAGTTCCGGTTGCGCCAAAGCGATTTCGGGATTGCTCCGGTCAAGGTCGCCGGAGGCGTGATCAAGTTGAAAGATGAATTGAAATTTGCTTTCGATATCGTCGCCCGCAAAGAGGCCCCGTAATGAGAGAGGCAGCGTGACGAGGCAGCGTGACGAGGCGCCGTAATGAGCGATGAGCATGACAATCCGGCTTCCGAGGGAGAATGCCATATGTGTCTAGCAATTCCGGGGCAGATCGTCGAAATCTCTCCCGACAATCCCGACTCCGCCCTGGTCGATGTTGTGAGCGTTCGGCGCACCGTCAATTTGGGCTTAATCCAGGAGGACCATCCCAAAGCTGGAGATTGGGTCCTCATCCACGTCGGCTTCGCCATGAGCAAGATCAGCGAACAGGACGCTCGCGACCAGATGGAAACTCTAATGTTGCTCGGCGAAGCCGAGGGCGCGATTCAGGAAGTTGAAGGCTACGGCCTGGGCGAGGGCAACGACTTTCTGCCGAACTAGATCGAGGTTTCGAACGCATGCGTTTTGTCGACGAGTTCCGGAATGCTGATGTGATTCGCAAAGCGGCGGATGAGATTCGCCGTCTCGCCGATCCCGCCCGCCATTACCGCATGATGGAGGTTTGCGGCGGCCACACCCACGCCATCTACCGCTTCGGCCTGAAGGATCTCCTCCCCTCCAACATCGAACTCATTCACGGGCCGGGCTGCCCGGTTTGCGTCCTTCCCATGGGCAGGATTGATGACGGCCTCTCATTGGCAGAGGACCCCGCCGTCATCTTCACTGCCTTCGGAGACATGATGCGCGTGCCCGGCACCCACGGCAGCCCGCTCGAACACAAAGCTCGCGGTTTGGATGTCCGCATCGTGTACTCACCATCGGACGCGTTAAAGTTGGCCAAGGCGAATCCCGATCGGCATGTGATGTTTTTTGCCATTGGCTTTGAGACCACCGCTCCCTCTACCGCACTCACGCTCATGCGCGCCAAAGCCGAGGGCATCCATAATTTCACAGTGTTCTGCAATCACGTCACGATCATCCCGGCGATTCGCGCCATCCTCGATTCTCCCGACATGCGCCTTGACGCATTCATCGGACCGGGGCATGTCTCTACCGTCATCGGTTGCCGTCCTTACGAATGGATCGTGCAGAATGAGCACAAGCCCATCGTGGTTTCAGGTTTTGAGCCGGCTGACATGTTGCAGTCCATCGTCATGTTGCTTCGCCAGTTGCGCGCCGGCGAAGCGAAAGTAGAAAACCAATACAAGCGCGTAGTTCCATGGGAAGGAAATCGCGCCGCCCTCCGCGCCATGTCAGAGGTTTTCGAATTGCGTCCTTACTTTGAATGGCGCGGCCTTGGCTTCATCTCGCAATCTGCTCTCAGTCTCCGCGAGAAATATGCCGAGTGGGACGCCGAGCGCCGTTTCCACGTTCCCGGCATCCGCGTTACCGATCCCAAGGCAGCCCAATGTGGAGAAGTTCTAAAAGGCGTCCTAAAGCCTCATCAGTGCAAGCTCTTTGGTCGTGAGTGCACGCCCGAGCATCCTATCGGTGCCCTTATGGTGTCTTCGGAAGGATCATGCGCAGCGTATTACAACTACGAACACCGCAAAACGGTAACGGACATCCTGAGCCCGACAGCGTGATTGTCGCGCCTGCGCCGGCACGCGTTCGCTTTCGCGACCCGCAGATCGAGATGGCTCACGGCGCCGGCGGCAAAGCCAGCCGCAGACTCGTGGAAGGACTGTTCGCGCCGCTTCTCATGGCCGGATCGGAATCGCTTGCCGATGCCGCTCATCTTTCCATCAACGGCGCACCCATCGCGATTACAACCGATAGTTTTGTAGTGAATCCTGTCCGCTTTCCCGGCGGATCAATCGGCGAACTTGCGGTCAACGGTACGGTCAACGATCTCGCAGTCTCGGGCGCTCGCGCCGAAGCCATTGTTGTCACCTACATTCTTGAAGCCGGTTTGCCCACTGAAATTCTCCAGGCCGAAGTCGAGGCCATGGCAAAAGCCGCGACCAAAGCCGGTGTGCGTGTCGTCGGCGGCGATACCAAAGTGGTCGAGCATGGCAAAGCCGATCGCATGTACATCACTACCGCGGGCATCGGCGCTCCCTTGCACGGAATCAAAATCGATCCGCGATCCGTCTCAGTCGGCGACAAGATTCTGCTGACCGGCCCCATCGGCGATCACGGAATCACCATCCTGCTCGCGCGCGGCGAACTGGATATCGATGCCGATCTCCGCTCCGATACCCGCTCCGTTCTTCCTCTGGTGGAGGCCTTAGCTGCCGCTGCCGCGCCCGGCATCCGTTGGATGCGTGATCCCACCCGCGGAGGAGTCGCCACTTCGCTCAACGAACTCGCGCGCGATTGTGGACTCGGAATCCTGCTTCGCGAAGAAGATGTTCCCATGCGCGATGCCGTGCGCGGCGCCTGTGAGTTGCTCGGACTGGATCCTCTGCACATCGCCAATGAAGGCCAGTTTCTCGCGGTCGTCTCTGCCGAATACGCCGACGCCGCTCTGAACGCCTTGAACCAGACCCAAGGAGGTGAGGAAGCCCGGACAATCGGCGAAGTCTGCCGGCAACCCGCCGGTGCCGTCCTCGCCACAACCTCCTATGGGGGTAGTCGCATCGTCGATATGCTCGTTGGAGATCCGTTGCCAAGAATCTGCTAGGTGCCATCCATGACGACGCTTCAACTCACAACGCAACTCACAACGCAGCTCACAACGCAGATCGCAACGCGGATCGAAGATCGATTGCTCGCGAGAAACCAGCTCTTCGAGGATTTTTTCTCCCATCAGGCGTCGCGCGTGGCGCTCGCGTGCCGCGAAATGTCAGAGCGCTTTCTCCGCGGAGGCCGCCTTCTGGCATTCGGTCGCGGCCCCTTTATTACGGACGCGCAGCATGTTTCCGTCGAGTTCGTTCATCCCGTGATCGTCGGCAAACGCGCGCTGCCCGCTCTGGACCTATCCATTTCACCTCGGGCATGGTTGGAAGCGATTCTTCATCCCGAAGACATCGTGATGGGCTTCAGTCCTCCCGAAGGCGATCTTGAAGTATGGGCCGCGCTGCTCGAAGCGCATCGTCGCGGCGCGATGACGTTTGCGCTTTCCGGCCTTGAAGGCTCTTATTCATTTCAGCCCGTCACCGAGGATCCCTTCATCCACCAGGAGATGATCGAGGTCCTCTATCACACGCTTTGGGAGACCGTGCATGTCTTCTTCGAACACCGCGAACTCGGTCACGATCTCGGCGCAACGGAATTTCTTTATCCCTTCCTCGGCCGCGAAAAACAGGAAACCTCCGACCTGGTCGGCCAGGTGGCAAGTTCGATAGAGATGAAGGTCCACGACGACTCTGCTCTACGCCGGCAAGTGGCCCAAGAACAAGCGGAGCCAATCACTCGTGCTGCTTTCGCTATGCACGAACGCCTCCAGCGCGGCGGCAAGCTCATTCTGTTCGGCAATGGCGGCTCCGCCACAGACGCCAATGATTGGGCCATCGACTGCTTTCTCCCGCCGCCCGGATATCAACCGATTCCCGCCGTCTCTCTTTCCCTGGAGCCGGCTAATATTACCGCCGTCGCCAACGATGTTGGCACCGACGTTATTTTCCTGCGCCAACTGATTGCCCAGGCTCAGCCGCACGATGTCGCCATCGCGATTTCCACCAGTGGCGGCTCGCGCAACATCATCATGGCGCTCGAGGAGGCCCGCAAGCGTGGCCTCCTGACCGTAGCTTTGCTCGGTTATGATGGCGGCGAGATCAAACGCCGCGGTTTGGCCGACTGTCTTGTCGTCGTCCGCTGCGACTACATCCCCCGCATTCAGGAAGTGCAAGCTTCCATCTATCACATCATCCGCGACCTAATGGAGGCGTTGATTCGTGGCCGCGCTTGAACTCTTCGGAACGAAGTCCTGCCCGTATACGGGTGAACTGCGCGAATGGCTGGAGTGGTCGCGACGCGATTTCGTCGAGTATGATGTTGATGCCGACCCCATCGCCCGCGCTCGCTTGCAAACGCTGTCGGGCAGCCAGAGCCGCGTGCCCGTCCTCGTCGAAGGCAACAAGGTACTTCAAGTGGGGTGGCAGGGCCGCTCCTGCATGATCGAAGAGAAATGAATCGGCAGCGTCCACATTCATCAGCACCCGCGTATCCCAAAAACGCTCTTGAGATTATTCACCCCCGAAAGTCCCTAACTCCGGCACCCCATCGCTAAAGCACAGCATTCACGCGGTTTCCGCGCCCCTGTGACGACCGTCACGTCCTCCAGTGACATCAGCCATCGATCTCGTCCAAGACTGCCCCTACTATCCAGGACATAAGCTCGCTGCGCTGCCGGATTTCAGTGACACGCAGAGGGCCGGGGCCAAAATATGTCAGACTCAACATCCACCGTATGGTTTCACAGCAACCGCTACCACGCTGCTCAGGCGTGCGAACACTGCGAAGGCATCATTCGTCACGAACCATGGTGCATTACGATTGATCCCGAAGTCCTCTACGCTTACCACATCGTCGCCGATCCCACCCAGTTGACCGTCGGCGACGCTATCATCCTTCACTCTCTTGGCGTCACCTGGCAATCTCCCGCATGCGCCGGCGAATGTAAGCCAGAATATCAAACGACTCCGCGCTAACACTCCCATCTAAGTCTGCGCCGGTTTGATACGCTGTACGGTAGTAAATTCATCCGAGACCGGTTCACCCGAGAAACGTGTCCAGCCTGCCCAAGCCGTTCTTCGCCGTCAGCCGTCAACACAGCGGTGTCCGCCCGCAATGGATTTCCGCCATCAGTCGCAATCCTCTGGCGGCTCTTGGAATCGCGCTAGCCGCTTTGTTCATCGTGTGCGCAATCTTTGCCCCCTGGCTCGCCTCGCAGGATCCGGCGCTCATCGATCTCCCCAACCGCCTCAATCCGCCGTCCGCGCATCATCTTTGCGGCACCGATGAACTAGGCCGTGACATCCTCTCCCGTCTCATCTGGGGAGCACGCATATCAATGTTCGTTGGCAGTAGTGTTGTCGTCGGCTCTCTGGCGCTCGGCCTGATTATCGGCTCGTTCGCCGGCTATTACGGCGGACGCATTGATCGTTTCGTCAACATCGTTTTGATGAATGCGTTTCTTTCTTTCCCCGGCATCCTCATCGCAATCGCTTTCGTCGCCTTTCGTGGCCCGGGGATTTTCAATCTAGTTCTTGCGCTCTCCCTCGGAGGCTGGGTCGGCTACGCTCGTCTGGTTCGTGCCCAGGTGCTCGCCGTGCGTGAAAGAGAATTTATTGAAGCAGCGCACGCACTCGGCGCAAGCGACCTCCGCATCATCCTTACGCACATTCTCCCGAATATCGTTCAGCCCGTCATTGTGCAGGCCGCCATCGGTATGGCTGGCGCGATTCTGGCGGAAGCGACAATGAGCTTTCTCGGCTTGGGCGTGCCCCCGCCCACCGCGAGTTGGGGATCGATGTTGAACGACGCTCGTTCTCATCTTTTCGATGCCCCGCATCTCGTGATTTTTCCCGCCGTCACCGTAATGCTTGCGGTGTTGGCCTTTAATTTCATTGGCGACGCGCTTCGTGATTATCTGGATCCACGATCCCGCATTGAAGTTGGCTTATAAGCTGCTGAAATACCACACGTTCGCCAAAATCCACACATCCCATTATTCGGTGGAAGAATTTATAGCAAGAGTCGTGCCAAAACTCCCTGCCCAAACTATTCCTGCCGATTCGGTTTTCCCCGCAAATGTTGACCTTTCCCTCGTTCCCTCGTCTATTAGAAAGATCAAATTGCAGGAACTTTCGTGGGGGCTGGCTCGTATGAATACATATATGGAACTTCGATACCAAGTCGAACGAATTGGGGATGTGGCCGTGGTGCGTTCCGCCGGGCGAATGGTTCGGGGTGTTCAGCTCGATGGCTTCCGCCGCCGCATCGAACAACTCGGAAGCGTTCGTGTGCTCGTGCTCGACGTCTCTGAACTCCAGCAAGTTGACGCTGGCGGCCTGGGAACGCTTTTGTTAATCCGCCGCTGGTCGATGCAGAATTCCGCACGCCTGAAGCTGGTCAATCCCCCGGCCTTTTTGCGCGGTTTGCTTGAAGCTACCCACCTGAGATCAATATTCGAGATTTCCTCACTGGAGGATGCAATTTACATCCTCCAGCCTTCGCGATGTTCTCCCCGCTTGGCAGCTGCATAAATCCTCAGGAAGCAGCTCTGATCTTTTTCATCGTGGGCGATGCTTCCAGCATCTCGCATAATCACTCAGCCCGGGCCCCGTCGCCAGCGAAACCACTACCCGCGCTTATCCGCTAGCATGAGTCCTTCTAAGCGCAATACCGCCCTCCAATCCAAAAGGTAAAATCGAATATTCGCGCATGGCAACTTTGCATTCGAGCCCGGACCTTGAGCCATCAATTCGCGAGCCTCGGTTTCTCAGGGGCGCTTGCCCCGCGCGAAATCTCAGCTTTACAACTCAATTCGTCGCGCTGATTTGCACAGCGCTGTTTTGTGCCATTCCTCTCTTCGCTCAGGGAGGGCCGCCCTATTACACCAACGATCCCGGCACTCCCGGCAACAAAGACTGGGAGATTAACTTCGGCTACATGCCTTTCCTCTACCAGGGCCAGTCCTTGACTCACACGCCCGACGTCGATATCAACTTCGGCGTGGGCGATCGCATCCAGCTCACCTATGAGAGCGCATGGCTGCGCGTTCACAACCCGAATCAGCCGGTAAAATACGGCTTAGAGCAGGACCAACTCGGCTTCAAATGGCGTTTCTACGACAGTGGGGGAAACGGCAAAGCCTTCTCTGTTTTTCCGCAGCTTTCAATCAATAATCCCAACCATTCGGTTCAGCGGGACATAACGCCTTCCGGCGCAAGTCTGATTTTGCCCGTTGAATTCAGCACAAAGCTTGGTCCGGTGGACATCAATCTGGAAGGAGGCTACCAGTTCGTTCATCTCGGGCCGGATGGCTGGTTGACCGGCCTCGTCGTCGGTCATGATTTCACGAAGAAGCTGGAACTCGACTCTGAATTCTATGCCACCGGAACCTGGCGTCCGGGCTATGCGCAGCCAACCATTGATGTCGGCGGCCGGTACAAACTGCATCGTCCTGTCATTCTTTTATTCATGGCGGGGCGTGGCGTCGAACCAGCGCGCAACAACCAGCCTTTTTTCGTCGGTTACTTCGGCGTTCAACTACTGTTACCGCCAAAATCGTATGACAAAGAATAATCTGTTCCATCGGCACTCGATCCGCTGTTCGTAGCCGAGCCGCGCTTAAGGCTTGTCGTTATTCTTGGAGCCTGTTTCTGATCGGCTGACTTGCTCGCTGGCTTCCTCCGCCTGCGGCTGGGCAAGAGTGCCGGTGATGTTCCATGACTGCCCATCTTCGCGGTTCAGAAGAAAGTCGATGCCCTGGTCTGGAGAAGCTGTGCCGCTTACCTCATAGAGGCCACTGTGGGATTCGAGGTGTCCCCCGGAGAGTCGCCATGTCCCCTGGGTCAATTGCAAGTCCCCGCTGCAGCGGTGAACCAGCATTGGAGCCGCGGATGCTGCGGAGGATGACCCCGGCAATCGTAGCTCAGTAAACGCTCCATTCCGCATGCTGAACTGAAGCTTTCCCTCCGCGTTCGTTACCACTTCGCTGAAACTTGTTCCGGTAGTTCTCACTTCAAAGGTACCGTCGGCATTGCCGGTTACCCAGGCGTCGTTCATCAAGTAGCTCAACCTGTCCAGGGAAACATTGTGAAGTGTGCCGTGTCCCCGGTATTCAATTGGTCGCGTTGCCGCATCAATCGTCCACGTGCCCTGATGCGTTCCCTGCAGAAATTGTCCGCGCACATTCGTCAGCGTTATTTGCCCATGGTTCGCGCTGAATTCGGCCTTCACTTCGGTGGCCAGTGCCCTTTTCATTTCGAACTGTCCCACACGCAAAGTGCCGCGCGCCTGTAGCGCCAGGAGCGACGAAGGCCGCGGCTTCTCGTCGGCCGAGAGGATACGGTACCAGTGACGCCGCACCGGTTGCGTCGCAAACCACTCCGCCAGATCGCTGGCCGATAGCCGGTCAGCACTCAGGTCGAATTGATACTTGCAATCGGTGGCACACTGACGCGGGCCTTGCACGTTGCCCGTCCAATGAGTCTTGCCCACCAGTGCTGAAATCTTGTCTACCGAAAAAGCGCCATCGCCGAACGTTACTGTCGCAGATCCAATTTCAATAGGAGCATTGAGGGCGGGAGTCTCGGCGTGGACATTTCTTAGCACTGCGGTTCCCTGGGATATCGGTCCAGCCAGGCCGTGCCACAAACCGGAAATCGTCATGTCCAACCGGGCTGCGCCATCAGCGGCCGGTTGCGCCGCTGGAATGCCAAACATGGTCTCCAGCGCAAACAACTTTTTCAGATTCACGTCGCCACGCACAGAAAAGTCATAGCCGCTCGGCGAAACCCAGCCTCCCATCGCGACCGCGGTCGAGCTACTCACCGCCAGCGTCGCCGGTCCAATCCGCAGGTGAGGCTCGTCGGATGCAACATTGGCACGCTCACGATTGACTCTTGTGACTCTTCCTGTCCGCACTCCGCCCTGCGTGCAACACTCACTTCCGGCAATTGCCAACGGGATCGTTCCCAACTCCACCGCATGGTCGTTGTCATTTGACCGCACTAACCGCACTTTGCTCGCTTCACCCGTCCCGCTAAATCGCGCTGCTTCCGTTCCTGCTCGGACGGCATGAAACTTAGCCTCCAAACTGCCCTCGCCCGCCAAGTCGTGCGGCAATCGTTGTTTCGACTCGTGAGCTAGCTCCACCAGCGTCGCCAACGGTATTGCTTTCGCCTCGATCGTCAAATCATAAGTTCGCGGCGAAGTCCTCATGCCAAAATCCCCGGTCAGTCGAAGCATGCCGCCGCCTGCCGGCGATTCGCACAACAGCCCGGAAATCAGCCCGCCGTTTATGTTGTAGTTCCCGGTGCAATGCGTGGCGAGCGTCACGTTTCGATCGTCGAGTATGTCGTACCGATGAAAATTCTGAATCGACGCCGCGCCCTCGATCGCAAGAGCCTCCGGAGTTCCCAGCAGACTGGCCGTGATCTCAACTCCTCCCCGCCAGCCTCGGTCTTTGCCCGTCAGCAGCGTCGTGATTTGGCCCAACTGCCCTTTGTGCCACGTCAGGGTTACGCGCATGGGTGTTACATGCAGGCTCGGCGCACGCTGCCAGGTTGCATTGAGTTGTAACTGGCCCGTATCGGTGAGATTGAAATCGGTGCGCACCGGATCAGCTTTCAGCCGCGTCCCCCAGGAGTCTTCCGATTCCTGCCAAAGAGCTACATCGCCATCGACCAGTGCATAGGATTTCTTCTCTGCCCCAAATTTGAAGTTGATGCGGGCGCGGGTGGCCTCAAGATAAGGAAAAGCTGGCCGTCGCTCTGATGCCGCCTTTCGAGTTGGGCCTGCCGGGATTTGCGCGTTCCGCTCGAGTAGGCTCGCAAGATTCCACCGGCCCTCGCTTGATCGAACAATATTGATGCTTGGTTCCGTCGCGCTCAGCGTGGCAATCTCAAGCCGTCCGCGCAACAGCGAAAGCAGGCGGATACCCGCGAAAACGTCTTCCGCCCGAATCATCGGCTCCGCGCTGAACGCAGGGTCGTCGTAGATGACAAGCCCTTCCAGGTCGAAGCCCGGACGAGGCAACACACGCAGCCGAACGTTATCGATTGTCACCCGCCGTGCGAGCGTGTTCCCAATTGATCTGGAAATCCGGCTACGCAGTCCGAAAATGCCGGGGCGAAACAGAAAGAGAGCAATAAGGACCACCGCCATCACGGCCAATCCACGCCGGGAAAGCAGGGACTTCACTTTGGAACCCGCAGCGTGCGCGACCAGCGCGTCTCATCGAAGAAATGAATGATGATGTGGGCCACGAACCCCAGGCGGTCGCCAACGCTGCGCATCTGGTATTGGTCCGGAGGAGTGATGAATGACCAATAGATGAACATTGGCCGCCCGATCACATTCGCACGCGGAATGAAACCCCAATAGCGGCTGTCATAGCTCACGTCGCGGTTGTCGCCCATGGCGAAGTAGCGGTTCGCAGGCACCACGATGTCGCCGCCTTCTACGTGCGAGCCGAAATCCTGCAGCCACTGTTCGAAACGCACTCCATACATTTCCGACGGCGGAAACTCGGGAAAATTGTCGCGGTACGGATTGTAGTCGCCCATTTTGTGCAGGGCATACGGCTCATCGAGCTTCTGCCCGTTGCGATATACCATTCCATCCCGCAGATGGATTCTGTCTCCCGCAACGCCAATAATCCGCTTGACCACAAATAAACCCGGCTGTTCCGGCGAGAGAAAGACCACAATATCGCCGCGGTGGGGGTCGCGATACGGCAGCAGTGGCCCCAGCCAGTGCGTCGGCGGCGCAAACTGTTCGCGGTTCACGAACACGTGGTCGCCAATCAGCAGCGTGTCTTCCATCGAACTGGATGGAATCTCAAAAGCCTGCAGAACAAACGTGATGATGAACAAACCCGTCACCAGCACGCCTGCCAGCGAAGCCAGGAACTCGACCGTTGTTTCCTTCGGCTTTTCCGGCGCCACGATTTCTTTTTTTTCTTCCTTGGCCAATTTGCGTTTCCGTTATACGGAGCTTTTCTCCTCAGCGAATCTGATCAGCGAATCAATTGCAATGTGCGAGACCAGCGCGTCTTGTCAAAAAAATGGAGGAACATATCGCCAGTCCTTCGCGTTCCCTCCGCCCAACTCATCCCTTGGCCATATTCCTCGGTCGCGAACGACCACGAAATAAACATCGGATGGCCGATGACGTTTTCCTGTGGAACGAAGCCCCAGTAGCGACTGTCATAGCTGTTGTCGCGGTTATCGCCCATGGCGAAATAACTGTTGGGCGGTACCACAATGTCTTCCCCTTGCACAAACAGCGGCATTGATTCCCGCCACCGCTGGTTCCTGACTCCCGTCATTAGAGACGGCATCACCGCAGGAAAATTATCGCGATAGGCGGCGGCGTAAGTATTATCGTCGCCGAATATGTGCTGGACATACGGTTCGTTTAATTTCTCGCCGTTGCGATAGACCTCGCCCGAGCGTAAATGAATCCGGTCCCCCGGCACACCAATTACGCGCTTCACCAACATCAAGCCCGGCTGCTCCGGCGATACAAAAACTGCCACATCTCCGCGGCGAAGGTTGCGGTAAGGTAGCAGCGGTCCTACCCATTTCGCTACTGGCGCGAACTGCTGCTTGTTTACAAGCAGGTGGTCCCCGACCAGCAGCGTTTTCTCCATGGAGGCGGATGGAATCGCAAAAGTTTGTGCAACAAAAGTCAGGATAAAGAACACGGTGATCAAGCCCATGGCTAGTGATGCCAGGAACTCTACCGTCGTTTCCTTGACCTCCGGATCACGTGTTGCTCTTCCCGCTGTCGCCACTTTGTCAACCTCAGTCAAATTTTTCACCGGCGCCGCGTACGCCTAGCGCACCACCCGAAAGGTGCGCTCCCACCGCGTTATTTGAAACACATGCGTTAACGCGTAGGCGAAGTGATAAAGTCTATCACCTGCGCTCGGCGACCGGCTCAGGTCGTTGTTCAACCCGTTGGACGACCAGTAGATCACCATCGGCCGCCCGATAACATTTTCCCGCGGCACAAATCCCCAGTAGCGGCTGTCATCGCTATCGTCCCGGTTGTCCCCCAGCACAAAATAATGCCCTTCCGGAATTATAAGTTGATGGTCCTCAACCAGCTTCGGCATCTCTTTCCACCATCTCGCGTTCACCCCAAATCCTGGCATATCTGTGCGCGGAAAGTCGTCACGGTAAGGATCGTTCAGCTGCGAAATGTACTGCACATAGGGTTCGGCCGCTTCAACACCGTTCACATAAACCCGCTTGTTGATTAAGCGGAGCCGGTCTCCCGGCAATGCCACAACCCGCTTTACAAAGGCCTGCGCAGGATTCACGGGGTAATGAAACACCACAATATCGCCCCGCTGAATCTTGCGGTATGGCAGGATCCTGTCCCACATTCCACCCCTGCCATAGCAGAGCTTATCGACGAGCAGGTAGTCGCCGATCAGCAGCGTCTTTTCCATGGATTCCGAGGGGATGGTGAACGCTTGCGCCAGAAACGTCACTACAAAGATGGCAATGACGACTGTGCCCGCCACCGATTGTGCAGTCGCTGGCCAGTCGCCACTAAGAAATTTCTCACTCCACGACATTACGACACTACGTCTTTCTCATCATGCAGCCGCTTCTCTGTCACTTTGGAGAGCTGTTCCAGCAACTGGCGGGCTGCCTCTTGTTCCGCGCGCTTCTTCGTTGCCCCCTGGGCCCGTCCTACGAAATGCGCCAGCGCCGGCTCTGCCACTCGCGCCTCCACCGTGAAAGTCTTTTTGTGCTCCGGACCTTCCTCTTTCACCAGCACATACACCGGCTGCGCACGTCCCTCCGACTGCAGCAATTCCTGCAATGCAGACTTGAAATCCGTCACCGGCAGCGCGCTGGTGTCGAGCTTCATGTTCGTCAATTCCGGTTCGACGATCGCGCGCAGGATAAAGTCCCGTGCCACGACCCATCCGCCGTCCAGATACATCGCCGCCAGGATCGCCTCCAGCGTATCCACCAGCAGGCTCGCTTTGTTGCGTCCGCCGCTTCGTTCCTCCCCGCGCCCCAGTCGCAGGTATTCCCCGATCTGCAACCCCTCGGCAACCCGCAGCAGATGCCGCTGGCCCACCAGGTGGGCACGCAGTTTTGAAAGCTCTCCTTCGCGGAATTCCGGAAACCGGTGAAAGAGTTGCTCGCTTGTCACCAGCCCAAGCACGGCATCTCCCAGAAATTCCAGCAACTCATTATCGCCGCTTCGTTCGAACGCCGGCGGCGTACCCGCGGCCTCCGACTCGCGGGCTTGCGAACTATGAGTCAGAGCTTGTTCAATAAGTTCGCGGCGCTGGAAGTGATATCCCAACCGCTCTTCCAGCGCCATGATCTCGCGTGACTTCATTGCAATTCGGAAAGGTATCGCCCGGGTGTGTCGCCCACGCTCAGTTCTTCTGGGGCTCGCTCGGAGCAGGCGCAGCGGGCGTCGCTGGCGCACTTCCGGTCAGTTGCTGCAGACGCTCCCGTTCCCTTCGTGCCGGTCCGGCAATCGGGTCGTTATCCTTGGCATCTTTGGTCATATCCACCACGCGGTTCACAACTTTCAATGCCTCCGGATACTTCCCCTGCTTGTCGAGCGACAATGCCAAGCGCAGCACATCCAGCGAATAAGCATCATTGGGGACCGCATCAATCGCCTTCTCGAAGTTCGCTTGCGCCGATGCAAAATTGCCCTTGTTGTAGTCAATGGCGCCCATCGTGGAATACGCCTGCGAACGCAGCCCCGCTTTATACGTGTCCAGTTTGTCCTGCGGCGTTCCGGCGGGCACGCTCACATCCGTATCCACGGTTTGCAGCGCTTTTTGCGCCATCTTCATGCCTTCGTCGTACCGTTGCTCTTTGTCGACATCGGTCTCCCGAGTTCTCTCCGCAATCACTTCCGCCACCGTTGTCAGCGCCTCCGGATCGTCGCCATCGAGTCCCAATACCTTCCGGCCCATTGCCTCCGTCTTCTCGGCATTGTTCGCACGTTGATACAGCCTCATGGCGTTCTTATAGAGCAGCACGCGCAGCTCGCTGTCTGGAAACTTTGTGGCGAAATCGTCCGCCGCTTTCTCCAGGGCCGCCGGTTCCGTGTTGGCCGAGGCCGCCTTCCAAGCGTCATACTCCGGCTGCGTCTTGGCCTGCGGTGGACGCTTGCTCGGCGTTTGCGCTGGCGCCGCCGGCGTTTGTGCAGCCGGGGCCTGTGCCACCGGTGCTGCGGATGCTGGGGCTGACGATGTCTGCCCGTAGCTCATGGCTGTGGCCCAAAGCGCGAAGCTCAATATACCTAGAATGGCTGCTGCTCTTTTCATAATTTCTCCCATCATCAGCTTCAACGTCTCAGCGTATGTTCCCATAACACCCTGTTCGCCTGCATATAACTTTAGCTCACCCGCGCCGCTCGTCCACTTGGCAAACTGGGAACCATGGAACTTTGGAAACCAGAATTCCTATTCCGGCGGCCGCGTCACCGGCGGCTGAGTCACCCGAGGTTGGTACGGAGTTTCAATTCCCTGTTGCGCCGCCAGCCTCGCCTCCGGCACCCCCGCGCCCGCCGCAACCACCGCCGTACGATATTCTTCCAAGGCCTCCGGCCTCTCTTCTTTCAAATCGAAGATTCTTCCCAGGTAGATGTGCGACCACGCTATGACTTGCGGTTCCTGCGATGTCTGGATCGCCTTCCCAAAATTCGTCTGCGCCCCTTCCATGTCACGTTTCATCGTCGCCACTTTCGCCAATACAAAAAACGCCCGGCCAGGGTCGCCCTGCTTTTCGTCCAGTGCCCGCTGCGCCAATTGCTGCGCACCATCCGCATCGCCGCCTGCCAGTTTCCGTTCCGCATCCAACAGCAGATGCTCAGGCTGCGGCCGCGACTGGCGCAAAATTTCCGGTGCCGCTTCAACCGCAAACTTGATCTGCGATGCGCGTTTTGACTCTTTGTTGACGTCAATCGCAGCCAGCATGCCTTCATACTCGTTCCGCAATCCCACCGGGTTCTGTTCGAACTTGGCAAGCGCATTGTAAAAATAGCGCGTCAGAATATATCCCTGCTGGTCGTCTTCCGCCAGCTTCTGCGCCCGCTCCGCCTCCGTAGGTTTCGGCACGCCCGTGCGCAACTCAACCGCACGAATCAGGCATTCTGTCACGAGTAAGGTGATGTTCGTCCGGAATGACTCGTCCATCGGTGCCGACTTCACCACCAGTAGCAGCGGGTGCAGCCGAGCAAATTCCACTTCGTTCTTCATCGCCAGTGGATCCAGCAGGTAATGCAGATACGTATGCCGGATCTCTCGCATCTTCAGAATCGTGCCCGCTGTCGGAGAAATCACCACATAGTAGTCCGACGAATAGTTCCTGGCATTCGTCTGCCCCGGCGCTCCCATCGCGTCGATGTAGATGCTGAACTGCCTCCCCAAGTATCCCGCCGACGGCAGCTTCAAATAAATCTCGGTGTCAAACGTCATCTTCGCCAGCGGCTCGTGATAGCGTTCGGTCAGTTCCGCGTACTGCGCGCTGTGCTGCTCCCAAATCGTGTGCAACCCCGCCTTTGTGTAGAAATCCTGCATCAGGCTCGTAAACTCGATAAGGTTCGCCGCATCCGGAGGCATGTCCGTCACTTTTTGTTTTGGCGCAAAATCCGGCGGCGCATCCAGATACAGTGCCAGCGAGATGTATTGCGAGAGATCATGCGCGGTATCGATCGCCAGGTGTTTGCGATAGAAAATGCACATCAGCGCAGCCGCTTCTTTCGCGCCCGGCTTCGTCTCTATCGCCTTCGCGACCTCGGCGCGGATTTCCCGGCGCAGCGGATCCGACGCTTCCAACTCCTGATCGTAGCCGCACGCATTGATCGCCGTGAGCACTGTAAACAGCGTTTCGCTCGTTCCCAGCGATACCGGAGGCGCGTTCTGCGCGATGCCCGAGCGCACAGCGAGCAATGCCGCCAGGCTTAAAGCGAAAGTTCGTGCGAACGTTAGTGCGAACGACAGTCGAAAACGCGGTGCCAGCAAAGTCCTCCCACAATTCCTGCGTGCTTTTACGGTAACGATTTTCCTATATTCGTTGGGCGATGAATGTAGTTTACGGACACGCAATCAGGCAGGTCAACGGTGTTACCAAGATGGTCGCGGTCAACTGAGGGCTGACGGCTGAGAGCTGTCCTACCCCTTCACATTGATTCTCGAGAATGAGATCACGGCGCGCCCAGCCGTCGGAAGCCCCATGGCCAGCGCGGGACGGAACGTCGTAAAAATCAGCAGGCTTTTCACTTGCGGCATCACGTCCTTGGCGTCATCCGGCTGCGAAAGGATGCGATAATCTTCCACCCGCCCCTGTGCATCCACGAACGCCTCAATCACCACGGACTCGTCGCCGATGCTCCCCATGTTCCCCAGCGACGTCCCAAACACGGACCGCTCCAGTTGCGGCCCGATGTAGAACGTCAAAGGAACGTCCGAACTCGCCTGCAACTGTTGCGGAATTGCGAACAATCCCAGCAGCATGCCGAACGCCAGCACCGCGCTCACCGCGCCCGCCGTTGCCGGAACCATGAAAGCTTCGAGCGAATTGCGCAGCCTTACCATCGCTCCTTCAAACCGCCGCCGCCGCGCCGCTGTCGTTTCCCGCGAAATCGCCACCCGCAGCCGCAGCGCCAGGTCCGGAGGCGCTTTCGGCTTCCTCTTCCGGAACCCCGCCAGCAACTGCTGCGTCCGCCGCAATTCTTTATATTCCCGTGTGCAATCGGGACAGCTCTCCATATGATGAGTCAAGGCAAACATCTCCGCCCCGCTCACCTGTCCGTCCAAATACAGCGAAAAAAGCCTTTTATAATCGGCGCAGTTCATGGTGTTACTTCGACCTCTTTTCCACCATTCCCTTTTTTCTCTTTCCGTTTGTTCGCTACTGCCAGCCCCAACTCCGTGCCCACTTCACGCGCGTACGCCGCCAGTTTCCGGCGCAGCGCATCCCGCCCGCGCGTAATTCTCGATTTCACCGTCCCCAACGATATCTGCAGCACCTCGGCGATTTCGTCGTATGACATATCTTCCAGATCGCGCAGGATCAGCGCTGTTCGATATGGTTCTGCAACCCGCTCCAGCGCTTCCACTACCACTTCACGCACTTCCGCGTGCGCAAACTGCTCCAGCGGAGACTCTCCCGGATCCACCAGCCGGTCTTCGCCGGGGTATTCACACTCCCCAATCTCCACCGGTTCAATCGATGTTTCCTGTGCTTTGTGCCGGAACCACCACCGCCTCCGGTTTGACGCCTCGTGCAGCGCAATGCGGTAGATCCACGTTTTCAGGGTGGAGTCGCCTTGAAACCGGTGGATTCCGCGAAACACTTTCAGGAAGACTTCCTGCGTCGTGTCGGCAGCGTCGGAAGGATCGTTAACGATGCGGTAGATGAGTCCGTAAATGGGCTGGTGAAATTCGCCAATCAGCCACGCGTAGGCGTCTTCTGAACCGGCCTTCAGCTCGGCAATAACGGCCGATTCTTCGAGTCGTGCTCCGATCGCGCCAACAAAATCGCCCACTGCGGCTGCTCCTGCCAGATCAAGCCTGTTTTTGAAGGGGACGGCCTTCAGGCCGTCCGAATCTTTTGCACAATCAATGCGGCTTTAGCCGCTAAGGGACTTCATCCCCGGCTCAATCTGAGCTTCCCTTTTCCTAACGTCCCTATTATAGAAAATCCAGCCCGTCCCGCGGAAACCTTCTTTATACACCTGTCTAATTTCTTGGAATCCGACTCCTCTCAGCCTGTCATTCCAAGCCCGCCATATCAATCTGTCATCCTGAGCGCCGCCGGAGCGACAGCGACGGCTAGTCGAAGGACCCCTACCCCCTAAAACGTCCTCTCACAGGCACTGCTGGATACTCCTCACTTACTTAGACTCCTGTGCAGCCCCCGGAGTTCCCACCCTAACTCATGTGTTTTGTTGAGAAAACAGCGAGCCAGCCGTCGAAGTCCGGACGCAGGACCACTTTTCCGCACTTTACAGGTTTTCTTGGATAAACCGCGGGCTGAGGTGTACGTCCACCTGCACTAGCGGCGAATCACCGACCACCTTAGAGCTGTGGATCTCTCCAGCCTTGATCACAAAGATGTCTCCCGCGCCGCCCTCGAAGGTCTTGCCGTTCACCGTCCACACTCCCCGGCCCTCACGGACGAACTGGACCTCGTCATAAGGATGGCGGTGCGGCCCCGGCCCCGACCCGGGTTTCCCGTGGTACAGGAACACCGAGATGCCAGTATTGCCCTGCTCGGCTCCAATGAATTCATGCGAACTGCCCACAAACGGCAGCGCCTCCTGTCGCACATGATGCATCTTTGCCCTCCCGCCAATAATTGATATGATCAAGCGTTTTGATGACTATGGCAATAATCCTGACTCCGCGAATGAGGGCAAACTGCGTCTATCGTCAATTATTTAGCTGCCAGGGTATTCCTCCACGTATTTAGCAGACCCGATAAGCTCCACCCTCACTGAATCACCATGCACGCGAACAACATTTCCCCAACATTCTAGTGTGAGTTCGATGTCGCCCTGCATATCCATTGGAAGAGGAATTAGGTTGTCAGAAACAGAGGTATTTATTCGTAGAGAGCCGCCTGAAAGGTAATGGGCAAAGCCGCCATAGGCGTCACGGCTTTCTTGGGAGAACTCGCCCTCAATCTGAGCGTTTGCGACTCGAATCACTGCCTCTTGTGCCCAGCCCGTTCCAGCGTCGATAGCGGGACGTCCTTCGGACGAGTGTATGTACACTTCTGGAAAGTGGAGCACTGCCACTCCAGTTTCGAGACCGATTTGATCTACCGCTGAGTCGTGAATCTCGATGGCCCGGTTTTCCACGGAGCGATCACCTCAGATGGATGGCGATATTGCGCAAGTTCGGACCGGGTCAGATCATGCCTCATACCTCATGTCTGACGCCTCATCTCCCCTACTGATTCTGGGGCGTCTGACTATCCGAAGGCTTCGCTGGCGTTGCCGGCTTCTTCGCCGGGGTCTTCTTCTTCGTAGCCGGCTTGTCCGCCTTCTTTGCCGGCTCTGTGTCATCCACCACAATCTTCTTCGGCGGCGGAGGCGGAGCCGCCGTCAGCGTTTTCACCTGCGTCCGCAGCCGTGCCAGCTCTTCTTCTTTTGATCCCGCAAGTTTCTGCACGCGTTCGGCGAATGAATGGCGCAAGCCTTCCAGCCCATTCAGGTCATTGCTCAAGCTCTGGAAATCGTCCTTCGATCCGAATGCTCCCGCCGATTCCACCACCGAAGTGAACACCTCATACAGCGCGTCTATATTGCGATACAGCCGGAAACTCGCCGCCAGGTCTTCCGGCGATTTATTCACTTGCGCCACCACCTCCGGCAGCGCCGATTGCAGGTTGCGCTGAATCGAATCGACATTCCCCTGCGTTTGCCGCTTCGTCGAGCCGTCCGTCTTCCAGCGTTCAATCCGCAGCTTTTCCAGATCGCCTTGCATCGCCGTTGATGTCTGATTGACCTGCGTGAGGATGCCATTCAGCTCGCTCACCGAGGCATAGGCCACGGGTGGAGGCGTGGTCGCACCCGTCGGAGCTGCTTGCTGCCCAGCAGGTGTCTGCGCTGACGCCGTCGCCGGTAGCGCGCACGCCAGCACCGCCAACGCTGCCGCAGTCAGCACGCTCGCGAGCGTCAAAAGAGAACTCTGCAACCTTCGCAACTTTGAAACTTCGCAACTTGGTATTCGGCGCACAAGCCGAGCGGGAGGGTTCGACATGTCTGACATGGGAGCTCTGAATCTTCCTTTCTTTTGCTCCCATATCCTAGTAGAGTTTGACGCAGCGCGGAAGCTGCGCGAGAATTATTAACGCGGCTGGAAAATGCCTCCTCGCCGCATCCGTACGGGGGCCTGTGGCGCAGCCTGGGAGCGCGCTTCCATGGCATGGAAGAGGTCGTCGGTTCGATCCCGACCAGGTCCACCAAATCTCTGGCGTTTGCCTGCCGTCTACATCTGCGAAGTGATGCCACGCAAAAGTTCTACGCACAATTTGCCTACAGTTCCTCCGGAGACGAGCAGCATAGGCCCAGGCCTCTAAGCCGACATCTCTTCGGCCTCGTCAGCCGGTGTTTGCAGAAACTTCTCCCCCGCCGCATGGCTGCCGACCTCGGGAGATTTTTCCTTGGCAGCTCGTGCCAGGATAATCACATCCACTTCGATTCCAGGCTCCAGCTTCACATCCCCGCCCGCTGCATTCCGCAGAGTGTTTGGCACGCGGATCTCCCGATACAGGTGCTCGGCGCCTTCTATCGTGATCTGCATTTTCTCGGGCCCCGTCGGATCGAACCCGGTTATGATCTTATCCACTACGCCGCGAAGCCTAATCGCAGCGCTATTCCCGTCACCGTCGTTGGGGGCTTTTCCAATCTTCGGAGATTCGTCCATTTGCATTCTCCTGGGCAGGCCGATTATTCCGGCCCGTCGATGGCATTTGTCCCTGTTGCGCTCCCCCTATGGGGTGCTCGCCGCAATCGGGCAAGCCCTTCAACGCCATTGGCGGGCTCTCTCGCTTCGGGAAACTCCGTGGCAATTTTCTCCACCAACTCCACGGGGACTTGCTCGAACCTCATTTTCGGCCGTCGCATTTTCGCCCCTCGCATAGACAATCACTCCTTGATTCACACACCCTAGCAGGCTGGCCGCGATACGGGTTATATCTTTTGCAGAGCGATGGGCCTCGATAGGTCGAGAAACAACGGACAGTTTGTGCCAGCAGTGATGGGCTCACCCTGCCTTCTCGTTCTGGCTCCTAACGCTCTTTTGCTCTTGACGCTGTGCACCTCCTTACGATAGGGTACGATTAGATTACGTTAACGTTATTTTTTGGGGAGGTTCCGATGTCTTCTCGCAAGGTTTCGCCAAACTTTAAGACCATGCAGCAGGTAGACGTTCCTCAGGGCAGGCATGGAAAGCACCGGGAGATCGTGGCCAGTATCCTCTCCGATCTCGATCAGTTAAAGGATGGAAACGCGATTAAAGTTCCGCTGAAAGATCTGTCGGAGAGCAAAGAAAGGGTACGGTCCGCTCTAAATCGCGCGACTCGAAAGGGCGGACGCGACGTTGCGACTGCAAGCGATTCCGACTTTCTCTACGTGTGGAACAGTGAGGCTTCCTAGCCACGCTCGCTTTTTTCGGAATCCCTCTCGGCTAGCGCGCCACCGCCACGCTTGGCGGAAAGCTCATTGTGATCGCATCATTCGAGAAAAACGAAATCACAATGTTCGTCTCCGTTGCCACCGCATGGCCGTCTTTCATATAGGGCCGATACCGCCATTTACGCACCGCGCTAATCGCGGCCGCAGCCAGCGAGCGGTTGCCCTTCACCACTCTCACGCTGCGCACGGCTCCACTCGCATCCACGTCGGCCATCAGCGCCACCACTCCCCGCGCGCTCAAATCCGCATACCTCGGATACACAAAGCGCAGCGGCGGACGTGTCGCCTGAATACCGCTCTCGATCGTCGCCAGCGGAAATTTCGACGTCGAAACTATTCCGCGATGCGCATTCTTCCGCGTCGTCAGCGGTGCAACCTGATCATGCGCGGCTCTGCCGTCCGTCGGCGCAACCGGAGCAATCGACGCCAACTCCTGGTGCTCGCCCGCTTCCTGTTTTGATTGGGCGTCGACGCCTATACCGTTGTTAGCTGTCTCTGGAGCGCCAGCCGCCTCGGCAACTGTTGGCTCCGCAGGCATCAATTTTGTCTTTTCAGTATTCGCAACACTAACCTGAGGCTGACCATATGCCTCCGATCCCAGTACCCCGCCAATTCGATGCCACGCCGCTACCGTCCCCAAACAGAGCGCGATCACTCCCGCAGCCGTGGCCAACCGCGACGGCGCAAGCTCAAAAATTCTTGGCTTTACCAGCGCCGGCTCGGATTCCGCCTCACTGACAATTTCCGGATCGACAGCGATAATCGCCGGATTAACGGTCGCGCGATGGAATTTCGGCAGACTGAATTTCGCCAGATTGAATTTTGGTACCTTAAATTCTGGCGGTTTTACTTTCGTCAGCGTCGCCTTCGCCAGATCCCAATACGCCTGCATCGATTGCGAAACTTTCGCCGCAATCCCAACACCCGCGATCTCGCCTTCTTCAGGCAGCCTACTCTCTGCTTGCTGAGGTGGAACGCTCATCGCCGAACTTATAGTTGGTACAGCCGCGGTACTGCTGATTGCGCCCACGTTCATTGCCATCGGTAGCGCACTCATCTTTTTCGTCGGCAGCGCAAAATTCTCCACCACGCCAATCACGCGCAGCGCGTCGTACCGCTCCAGTTTCGCGCCCGCGTTTTTGCGCGCCAAATCCCTCACCAGCGCAATCTGCCGGGCGTTCAGCAATGGAAGCGATAGCTGGCGGAAATTCCGGAACGTCCACAACAGGTATACCCGTTCGCGAAATGAAGGTTCTACCGCGACATACCCTTGCGGCGTGTCAAACAGCAGCAGCCCGGATTCAAGCTTGTTCAGGATCACGAACCATCCCCCGCCCCGGTAGAATGCAGCTTTTGTGCCACTGAGTCACATCGCCGCCCGACCGCAACCTACAGATAATAGGCTCACTCCTGCCGGTTACGAAACCCGCCGGCCCGGCATGTGAAAAACCTTTCATCTCCCATTCCGCTCTCTTCCCACATGCCGCCCTGTTCGCGGAGGCCGCGGTTAATCGAAAACGCGGTTAACCGACAACTTTCATCCCCGATGATTCAGCGCCTCTCGCTGCTAACACCTGCTTTTGCGTTTCGTTGCTGTGCAAATCTTCACCTCCAATTTCCGAATCCCCTCCTCACCCCCCGCAATCTACATTAGGAACGAAAGGAAAAATTTTAATGAGCCAAACTACTCTTACTCCTCCGCTGCCAGCCACTTCGAACCAGAAAACCTACCACGCCAAGGCCTTCGCTGCTCAGAATCCAACTTCACCTCTCGCTCCCACCGAAATTAGCCGCCGCGAGCCCCGTCCGCAGGACATTCAAATCCAGGTCCTCTTCTGCGGAGTCTGCCACTCCGACCTCCACACCGTGCGCAACGAGTGGGAAGCTCACATGCCCACCGTCTATCCCTGCGTCCCCGGACACGAAATCATCGGCCGCGTCACCCGCGTCGGCAGCGCCGTCAAGAAATTCAAAGAGGGAGACATCGCCGGCGTCAGCTGCATGGTCGATTCCGACCGCACTTGCCCCAACTGCCGCGCCGGACTCGAACAATTCTGCGTCGGCCCCGCCACGTTCACCTACAACGGTGACGACAAAATCCTCGGCGGCGTCACCTATGGAGGCTATTCCGACAGCATCGTCGTCGACGAAGCCTTCGCTCTCCGCGTCTCCAGCAAGCTCAATCTCGCCGCGGCCGCGCCGCTTCTCTGTGCCGGCATCACCACTTATTCTCCGCTGCGCCACTGGAAGGTCGGCAAAGGCAAGAAGGTCGGCATCGTCGGACTCGGCGGTCTCGGCCACATGGGTCTCAAGTTCTCTCACGCCTTCGGAGCGCACACCATCCTCTTCACCACTTCGCCCAGCAAGATGGCCGACGCTCTCCGCCTCGGCGCCGACGAAATCGTAATTTCCAAGAACGCCGCCGAAATGGAGAAGCATGCAGGCACCTTCGACTTCATTCTCGACACCATCTCCGCCGAGCACGACGTCAACGCCTATCTCAATCTGCTCAAGGTCGATGGCACGCTCACCATGGTCGGAGCATCGCCCGCTCCGCTGCCGCTTGCCGTTACCAGCGTGATCTTCGGACGCCGCAGTCTTGCCGGTTCGCTCATCGGCGGCATCCGCGAAACCCAGGAGATGCTCGACTTCTGCGCCGATCACAACATCATGTGCGATATCGAGACGATCAAGATCCAGCAGATCAACGAAGCCTACGAGCGCATGTTGAAGAGCGACGTGAAATACCGCTTCGTCATCGACATGTCCTCGCTGAAGTAGGGAGAAGGTTCGCAGTGTTCCTGTGGGCGGGTGCCCCATTCAAGCCCGGTTTTGGCTTGAGTGGGATCGGTTCACATTAAATATCGGGGGTGCCTGTGATCTTTCAACACATTGTTCCCAAGAAGTGAATAGTCCATTCGCTCCAAACCGGAGAAGCTGATGGTGCAGACCAATCCGCTTCCCAGGAATCGATCGAATGGACCTTCACCAGAATGCCCGACTTACCTTTCGGAGTCGAGAGGCTTTAGCCAAGAAAATCATGGTCGAGAGGGAGACGTTGAACGCGGCTGCAGCCGCGTTCAACGTCTCCCGGAAAACCGCCGCCAAGTGGCGGGCCCGCTACCGCACCCTGGGGTCTGCCCGGCTTGCGTGATCGTTCCTCGCGACCGCTGCATAGCCCGCGCCGAACCTCGCCGGAGTTGATTGCTCAGGTCACCGCTCTGCGCCGCCAACTGCTCCCCGCCTACTCCATCGCCCAAGCTACCCATCTCAGCCCCGCTACCATCAGCCGCATCCTGCAGCGCGCTCATTTCAACCGCTGGCGTCACCTGCATCCCGCCCCGCCGGTCGTGCGCTACGAGCATCCCGCTCCCGGCGATCTGCTCCATCTCGACATCAAGGGCATGACCCGCTATCAGCAGGTCTCCATTCGCGGCGATGGCCGGCGCCGCGGACGCCCTCAGTTCGCCGGCTGGCAGGCCCTGCACGTCGCCATCGACGATCACTCCCGTCTCGCTTTCCCCCGCATGCTGCCCAACCAGCAGAGCGAAACCGCCATCGCCTTCCTGCGCGCCGCCGTCGCCTTCTACGCCCAACACGGCATCTCCATTCGCCGCCTGCTCACCGATAACGGCTCTTGCTATCGCTCCCGCCAGTTCCGCGCCGCTTGCCTCCAACTCGGCGTCCAGCACCGCTTTACCCGTCCCTCCACGCCGCGCACTAACGGCAAAGCCGAACGCTTCATCCAAACCGCCCTGCGCGAGTGGGCCTACGTTCGCCATTACCTCAACTCCGAAGAACGCGACCAGCAACTCTCCCCCTGGCTAGAGCATTACAACTTCCACCGCCCGCATGGTAGTCTCGGGTACGCTCCGCCCATCAGCCGCGCGTCTCCGGTGGGTACAACGTCTTGATAGATCACAGGCACCCTCATTGTCTCGGCCACCCGCCTTTCCTGGGAAATGGTTTAGACAATGCTGAGGATAAATCGACTATGCTACTAACGAGATTAATTCTTGCACTGTGGATCACAACAGCATCATCGCTGTTTGCTTTCTCGCAATGCAATGTGCCTCCTGATTTGAAAACAGAATTGACTGAAAAGTACCCAGAGTGGAGCATCGTCACTCCAGAAAACTTGAACAGTGATGACCGTGAGACGTGGAAGTCATTACACCCTAAGGCATGCCCAGGCCTATTGAAAGGTAGGTTCACCGGTGATAGTGACTCGTTCGCGCTCGCCCTCATACAACGGCGAGGGAAGCGGATTCGAGAGCAAGTTATTCTTTTAGAAGCGCGGGAATCTGGGTGGACCACTGTCGTCATCGAACCACCAAATGAGCTTACAGTTATAAGTGTCATAGTGAAGCTGCCCCCGGGCTATTACACCAGTTTCGATGGTACAAAGAGGATAAAAACCAGCACTGATTCGATTGATGTAGCTCAGCTTGAAGCACATGCGGCAATCCGCTATTGGGACGGGGCACGGTTCAAGTATCTAATATGGTCAGACTGAGAAGGCGGGCGGGTCGCCCAGACTAGGTTTTGACCTCACCTAACCCCAGCAACGCAAAAGCGTGCCCCGTCCTTGACGTTCTTTGTCAAGAGCGGGATTCCACGGACGTGTCCCGCTCATCACGAAGTCGACTACCTAATTACCTCGACTTGGCCGGCCACGGGCACTCCGTTGTATTATGCCGAGGACATGCTGGGCAGCTCGCGCGTGATTGTGAAATCGAATGGAACCCTTTGCGGAGTTTATCCTGAGCGCAGTCGAAGGAACGCCGACTTCACGCCGTTCGGGGCGGAGGCGACGGCGACCTCCACGTGCGCACAAAACTACAAGTTCGAGGGCAAAGAACGCGACAGCGAAAGTGGCAACGACGATTTTGGGGCGCGGTACTATTCCTGGCGCTTTGGCCGCTGGCTGAGCGCGGACTGGTCCTCGGTGCCGGTGGCGGTGCCCTATGCCAACCTGACCAACCCGCAGACGCTGAATCTCTACTCGATGGTGGCGGACGATCCCGAGTCGTTTGCGGATTTGGACGGGCATCTCATCGAAACGCCCCTCACGCAACTTGAAGCGGAGTTGTTCTCTCCGGAGCCATCCGACTCCAGCTCCAATTCTGCTCCGGCGCAAAATGCGACTGGCCCTCGGAAGCAGGAACCTAAGACAGGCGTGCCCAAGAAAGTCGTCAGAACGGGAAAACACGTCTACAAGAAGCCAACGACAAAAAATGGCCGTAAGTTCGAGGGCACGGTATATAGATACAAAGTAGTTGACGCCAAGAATAACATCGTTCGTGGCCCGATGACAGTGACAGAGAATCTTACTGCTACTCCACAGACAAAGGACATACCGACAGCGGGCACGTGGAATACAACGAACGGCCAGTTCGAAGACTACGTGGGGTATGTTGAGCCGCCAGGCGGGTTCCCAAAGAACTACCTAAATGTCGTCGACCAAAACTTTATCGTAGCCCAAGGCGGGGTGTCGACCTTGTTGGATACGACCATTCAGCAGACCGTGTCCTCTGATCCGAATGGAAATGTGACCGGTGTAGCGCACACTATTGAGCAATAGGAGATCTATCTGTGAATTTTATTTCGATTCTACTTGTGGTATTACCACTAGCACTACAGGCTCAGGAGTTTCACCTTACACTCAAAGGAGAGTGGACTACCGTGGAAAACCTCGTTCAGGAGGCATTCTTCCTGACACACAGCTCTGGATCAATGACGCTTAGCGGAACATGCAGGACAACGCAGCAAGGGGATGTAGTTGTCTCCGATACCCTTTCGAATCCCCCCCGGGGACCATTCACGAACCTTGCCCAAGCCCTGACCGCGGTTTCGCAGCAGGCCCCACACCTTTCTTGGACTCTTGATAAAGGAGCACTCATGCGGGTGAGCGACGATAGAGTTCAGGATAAACTTCTTCATATCGTTCTTCATCGAGTCCACTTTGGCAGGGCGGCAGATCCCAATGAGGCTATTCGTGCGATTCTATCCGCGCCCGAGGCTGAAGCGTTCTTCAAAGAAAACCACATAGACAAGAGTACAGTGTTTACAATGCCGATGAATTCGAAAGATACCCCTCGTTTGTCGGACGACCTGCGGGATGTAACTGTTGCAGAAGCCCTTGACAGGGTTGTGAGGTTCTTTCCCGGACTGTGGATTTATAGCGAGTGCACGAGTGGCTCTCTCAGACGCGTAACAGTTAGGGGAGCGGAAGTAGGTCGTCCCGGTGGATCGCCATCTGGTAGGCTGATTAAATAACCGTGTTGGGCGGGAAATACGGGGACAGGAAGCTGTGAAGAAATTGTTTTCCGAGCCAATAATGTCATTGCGGAATTAGCCAGCGTGGGTAGACTGCGGATGTGAACGACTACGGCGTGCCCGCTGAACCGCGACTTGCCTCGATCAATCGACAACAACTGGTGCTGCGCAGTATCGATGTCGAACAGTTGATCGGCGAAGATCATAGCGCACGTCTGATCTGGCAGCTGATCGGACGTCTGGACCTGGGCCTTTACCACGCGCAGATTGGGGCGGTGGAAGGGCGCGCCGGGCGGGAGCACACCGATCCGCGTTTGCTGATCAGCTTGTGGATTTACGCCTACAGCCGCGGCGTGAGTTCGGCGCGCGAGTTGGCGCGGCAGTGCGAGTACGAGCCGGGCTGCCAGTGGCTATGCGGGCTGCAGGCGATCAGCCACCGGACGCTGTCCGGCTTCCGTTCCGATCAGACGGAACATTCCCCAATTCTTTAGCCGGGTGCCGGGTGCCCGAGACAATGCGGGTGCCCCACTCATCGCGCACTTTGCGAAGGTTGGGTGGCAGATTGGTCGCAATACGGGATTTGCCGCACAATAGCAAGCGCTGAGGAGACCAGAAGGAACGGGATTCCACCGCCCCAATCCAGCTTGCTACAATAAGAATCGTGCCCATTAAGATCACCAGCCGATTCGCTACTGTCCGCGATACCGCTCAGCTCTCGGCGTATCCAGGCGCCCCACTAATCAGCTAATCGAAATCGTCAAGCGGTCACTGAATCGTGGCACCCGCCATCGGGCAAAGCGCGCGAAGGCAGCCAAGACCAAGCGCTAGCTCTGCTCTGCGCAGAAACCAACTCCGCCCTTGACAAGCCGTGCTAACATAGTTGTGCACTTAGTAAGTGACTAAGCTGGAGAGAATTTCCCGAATAAGAACACAGAAAGGCGGGGGCCACAAACTAACTCCCATGCAATCAAGACTTTGCCTCTAAGTCCTTATTCCGGAATACTTTGCCTCTAAGTCTATGATTCCAATATACCGGGGGAGGGGGGAGGGTACCCGCCCTTAAGATTTGGAATCAGCAATTCCCAGAATGAAAAAAATCTCCACTAAACTTCCAGGCCTTTTTTTACTCGAACCTGTCGTCTTCGGCGACGACCGCGGTTTTTTTCTCGAGAGCTACAACCAACGCGCTTTCGCCGAACTCGGTATCCGCGAGACTTTCGTCCAGGACAATCATTCCTTCTCCGGACAAAATGTCATTCGAGGCTTGCACTACCAGATTCAGCAGCCGCAGGGAAAACTTGTGCGCGCCATCACCGGAGAAATTCTCGACGTGGCCGTCGATCTCCGCCGCAGTTCTTCCACATTCGGTCAGTGGGAATCGTTCCCGCTCTCCGGCGAAAACAAGCGCATGTTATGGATTCCTGCAGGTTTTGCCCACGGCTTTCGCGTCACCGCTGCGAACACGCACGTGCTCTATAAAGCCACCGATTTCTACGCTCCCGAACACGAGCGCACCATCCTCTGGAATGATCCCGACCTGCTCATCGATTGGCAGATTGAGCGCGATCCAAGCGCCGCAACACGAGACGCCACTTCTATGACTGTTTCTCAAAAAGACCAGCGCGGCGTCAGGTTCCAACAGGCGGAAAAATTCGCCTGATCGGAAAAATTGTCCTGAGTGATTTGCATCCTGCCGGGAATTTTGGAAGCTGCACGCTCAGTTCAGCCGGAAATCGACCGCAATGGTCGTTTCCACTTCGAGCGCACGGCCCGAGGTTCTATACGGCTCGAATCTCCACTGCTGCACCGCGTTCATGGCCGCTTTCGCCAGCACATCGTCGCCGGAAATGTCGCGGACTCGCTTCACTGTCCCATCGGTCGCGATCAGCGTGTCAAGCACGACTATCCCTTGCGTCCCCGCGAGCCGCGCTTCTTCCGGATACGTCGGCTCGGTCTTCGATACGATCTGCGCCGTCATCGTCTCCGGAGAAACTCGCAACGGCGAAGTTTGCGCGGTTTGCGGAGTTTGTCCTGCGCTGCTGCTCTCAAGCTCGCGCCATGATCGTCGCCATTGCCACCATCCAACTACAGCCAACAGCACCATGGCCGCGAGCAGCAACTCGAATCCGCGCCTCACAACTCGTATCTTCACCGCCTTGCGCGGTGCGGCTTCGGGCATCTCCATTAGCGCCAGCGCGGACATCTCCATCAGCGCCAGCGCAGGCTTCTCCTGCCGCTCATCCGCCGCTTGTCCTGACGACGCCAGCCCTGATGACGCCGCGGCCGGCGCGAGCCGCTGCGTCCAGTAGCGGATCATTTCCACTTGCTCCGTCGCCAGCCCGATGAACTCCAGCCCGCACCGCACTGGACCGGAATAGCGAACCACCGTTTTCGCACGCAGCGGCATTCCTAGGCCCGGCAAACGCAGTTCGACCGCCACTTCTTGCCCCTGACAAAGGTCGCCCGCAACGATCGCCGCCATTCCGCCTTCGCTCACATCGGCGCATCGCCCTGGCAGCGTGATCGGAATTCCCGAGCACAAGGCGATCACATCCACCGGTACGGTTAGGGAATATCGTGGGGTACAGCGGCGCGGCGTCTTTTCTAATGCAGGCGAGTCTAATGCAAGCGAGGTTGCTGCACTCATCCCATTGCCTCCGCAAGATCGCGATTCATATCGTTGCGGCTGGAATCAACGAAGATGGCGCGTGCCTTCAAGTTTTCTTGCGACGAGTATAAACGGAAATAGCGGGAAGGTTTTCCTCAGCCTGCCCTGGTGAGTATTGTGGGAAACCTTGAAGGTTCGCATCATCCCCGGCATTGGAATTGGGCGGAGCGGAGGCATGTTGCGGGTGAGTTGCGAACTACTCCAAGTCGCGCCAATTCAGTCCCACTCCCAGATCAACGCGCAGCGGGACTTCCAGCGAATGCACACTTTCCATCTGTTCACGCACCAGCGTCTTCATTGTGTCCACTTCGGTCTCCGGAACCTCGAACACCAATTCGTCGTGGACTTGCAAAGTCATGCGCGAGCGAAGTTGATGGCGCCGAATCTCCTCATCGATCCGGATCATCGCCAGTTTGATCAAATCTGCCGCCGTCCCCTGTAGCGGAGTATTTACCGCGGTGCGTTCGGCAAAGCCGCGCAGGTTCGCATTCTTGCTGTTCATGTCAGGAATCGGCCGCACTCGTCCAACTAAAGTTGACACTTTCTGGTCGCGGCGGGCCTGCGCCAGCGTCGCATCGATAAAGGCGCGCACGCCGGAATACTTCTCGAAGTAGGCGTCGATGAATCTCCGCGCCTCTGAGGGCTCAATGCCAAGTTGCTGCGAAAGCCCGAAGGCCGACAAGCCATAAACGATGCCGAAGTTGACAACCTTGGCCTGCCGCCGATGGTCCGCGGTTACCATGAGCGGTGCGACGCCGAATACTTGCGACGCCGTCAGCGTGTGTATGTCGTCGTCGCGGCGGAAAGCTTCCACAAGCAATTTGTCTTTGGAAAAATGCGCCAGAAGCCGCAACTCGATCTGCGAATAATCCGCCGCCAGCAACACATTGCCTGAGTCGGCAATGAACGCCGCTCGAATCTCGCGGCCAAGTTCTGTTCGGATCGGAATGTTCTGCAGATTCGGATTTGCCGACGACAACCTGCCCGTCGCCGTACCTGTCTGCCCGAATGTCGTGTGCACTCGTCCGCTGCCGCTTCGAATCAATGCCGGCAAGGCATCCACATACGTTGACCTGAGCTTGGTCAGCTGACGGTATTCCAGAACGAGCCGTGGCACGGCGTGCTCGGCCGCCAATCCTTCCAGCACATCGACCGCCGTCGAGATGGCTTTGCCCTTTCCATACTTCACCGGCATGGGCAGCGCGAGTTTGTTGAACAGCACATCTCCCAATTGCTTCGGCGAATTGATATTGAACTCGACACCGCAGTGCTCATAAATCTCGCGGGCCTTCGATTCCGCCTCCCGCTGCAACTTCACCGACATCTCGCCCAGCGCGCTGGTATCAACTTTTACGCCTGCATCCTCCATGCGCGCGAGGACCGGCACCAGCGGCGCATCGATCATTTCGTAGACCGAGGTCAGCCCCTGCTCTTCCACTTCCTGTCGCAGCGAACTCGCCAGCCGCGCGGTTAAATCCGACGCCTCCGCAAGATTGCCGCTCACGTTCACGCTCAGATTGCGCAGCGCAACCTCGGCCAGCGAGTGCGAAGAATATGTAGGATTCAGCAGATACGAATAGAGCATTGAATCATGGCTGACGCCAGCAAGCACAATGCCTGCCTTGGAAAACCCATGTAGCGCAGCCTTCCAGTTGTGAATGGACTTCGGAAGCGTTGCGTCTTCGAGAACTTCTTTCACGCGGTTCGCCACTGCGGCGTTATCACCCCGAACAATGACACCAGTTCCCGGTACCTTGGAAAATGCCACCGGCCTCGAACTCACGGCGGTTTCGCTCTCCTCGTCAGCCGATTGGAACGCGAGCAAACCCGTCTGCGGCGGTTCGGGTTCTTCCTCGGGCTCAGGTTCTCCCACTTCGTCCTCATCAGCGGCAATCGCTATCGCCAGCGGCGCATCCGGCGCGAGGTCCCGCATGTACTCGGCAAACTCCGCTTCCGTTCTGATCTCTCCATAGTCAACGTCTTTCACTTCGACTATCGGCAGAAGTTCCTTCAGCAGCGACGTAAACTCCAACTCCGTGAACAATGCGCGCAAAGCAGCAAAGTCCGGATCGCCAACTTTCATCGCGGCCACATCGAGGTCCACGGCCACATCGGTATCGATGGTGACCAGTTGTTTGCTGAGCAGAATATTTTCCCGGTTATTCTGCAGCGACTCCCGGTAGGTTTTTTTCTCCACTTCCGCTGCGCGGTCAAGCGCCTGCTCCACGCTGCCAAAGCGCTGAATAATATCTACCGATCCTTTGTCGCCAATTCCCGGCGCACCCGGAATGTTATCCACCGAATCCCCGCGCAGCGCCATCACATCGATCACCTGTTCCGGCGACACACCCAGAATTTCGCGCACCTTTGCCGCGTCGCAAATCAGGTTGTCCTTCGGGGGATTCAGCACGCATACCTTGTCGTTGACCAACTGCAGCATGTCTTTGTCGCTCGAAACTACAAACACAGAGTGTGATTCCGCCGCCGCTTTGCGCGCCAGTGTGCCAATCACGTCATCGGCTTCATAGCCTTCCAGGTGCAGGATCGGAATGCGGTAAGCATCGAGCGCGCGGCGAATATATGGCACTTGCTGCACCAGATCGGCCGGCATTTCGGCGCGGTTCGCCTTGTATCCCGCGTACTCCACTTCCTGAAATGTTTGGGTCTTGATATCGAACTTGCGGATTTTAGTGATGGCTTCCGCTTGCTGGTTGCGAATCGTCGGCGCTCCCACGTCAAACACTGCGGCCAGATATTCAGGAGCGAAATCCTCACGCAGCTTTCGCAGCATGTTGACGAACACAAACGTGGCCGCCGTAGGAACGCCGTTCTTGGTCGACATCGGACGCTGCCGGGCCATCGCGTGATACGCGCGGAAGATGAACGACATGGTGTCGAGCAGGAAAATGCGCCCTTTGCCCGCGGCGCGCGCTGCCTTCATCTTCGTAGGTTTCGGTTTCGCCTGGACAGGAGCCACCTCTTGCTTAGGCGATGCCTCCCGCTCCGGTGCGCTTTTCGCCCGAGCCTTCACTGCGGATTTATTTTTCCTTGGCAACGCGCCCAGTGTATCAGGGGAGCTAGACTCTTCAGCCGTGGCCGGTGCCTCTTCAATGCAAACACAGCAGATCGCCGCATATCCCAAGTGCCAACCTTCCGCATCCCGCGTATGATATGGGGTTTTGGTTTCCTAGGATTGCATGCTTCCTTTTAAACTCGTTTACAGCGATGATTACTTCCTCCCCATTGGCACTCATGTTTTTCCCGGCGAAAAATATACACGCGTCCATGATCGGTTGATTCATACCGGTGTCGCCGAGGCCGCCGATTTTGTCGCGCCCCGCCCCGCCACCGACGAGGATATTCTGCTGGTCCACACGCCGGGCTACGTGGAAAAACTGAAGACCGGAACCTTGAGCGCGCGCGAAGAACTCGAGCTTGAGATGCCTTTTTCTCCCGACCTCGTGCGGGCTTTCTGGCTCGCCGCCGGAGGCTCAATCCTCGCCGCCGACTATGCACTCAACGACGGCATTGCCATCAGCATCGGCGGCGGCTTCCATCATGCTTTTCCGGACCACGGCGAAGGCTTCTGCATGATTAATGACATCGCCGTTGCTATCCGCCGCATGCAGAAGGATGAAAAAATTCGCCATGCCATGACCCTCGACTGTGATGTGCATCAGGGCAACGGAACCGCAGTCATCTTTGCGCCCGCCCCAGTCCAAGTCAGTCCCGGCGCCATGAATCGAAGCCGCCGCGAAACTTCCGATGTCTTTACCATCTCTTTACATCAGGAAAATAATTACCCTGCATTCAAGCCTCCGTCATCGCTCGACATGAACCTGCCCGATGGCTTGGGTGACGACGAGTATCTCGCCTGCCTGGGCAGCGCCTTTAGCATGGGACTTAGCCGCTGCCAGCCCGAACTCTTGTGTTACGTTGCCGGCGCCGATCCTTATATAGAAGATCAGCTCGGCGGATTGTCGCTTACGATTGAGGGACTGAAGCAGCGGGACGCTCTGGTTTTTCAACTTGCAAAGGCCGCCCACATTCCCGTGATGGTGACCTTCGCTGGCGGGTATGCCCGGGATATCGAGGATACCGTTACGATCCACTCCAACACGGTCGTCGCGGCAAAAGAAATTTTTGGCTGACACCTGCCGTCCAAACCGCGAAAAATCGAACTTGGTTATTTTGCGCTCAGCTTGTGGGCCAATCTCCACTGGTCGATTTCCTGCTCCGCTTCGGTAATTTCCTGCGGGCTCATCGACTTTCGCAAATCGCTCAATGTCGGCGAGATCTCCTGTATTGAATCTCCGGCTAGCATCAGCCATTTATAGGCTGCCACCCGGTCGGTGCCCGAGACGGCATCCTTCATGAGCAAAAGTCCGTAGTGGTATTGCGCTTTGACCATTCCTTTCTCAGCCGCCATTTGATAGTAGTGCGCGGCAAGTTTGGAATCGGCGGACGTTCCTTTTCCCTCTTCATACATCAATCCGAGAGCGTATTGCGCCTCAACTTTACCTTGGGCCGCCGCCGCGCTGAACCACCGTCGCGCCTCTTCATAGTTCACCGGTTTGCCATGGCCGAGTGCATAGCTTGCGCCCAGGCCGAGCTCCGCGTCAGCGTCCCCCTGCACCGCGGCTTCTTCGTACCACTTCGCTCCCTCCACATAGTCCACTTTGCCGGCCAGACCCTTGGTGTAGATCGTCCCCAGATTCGTCTCTGCCATTACGCTACCCGCACCGGCTGCTTTCTTGTAATACTCGATCGCCCGCGGCACGTCACGCGGCACCGCCGAATTTGTCGGCGGCTGACCCAATATCTCCGCCAGCTCCAGCAGCGCGGGCACCAGACTCTGCTCCGCCGCAGCCGTCAGCCACCGAATCGCTTCCCGGTAGTCTGATGGCACTCCTTCTCCGCGCTCGTACATCAGCGCCAAATCGTACTGCGCCGAGGCATCGCCTCCCTCAGCTGCCCGCCGGAACCATGTCACCGCCTGGGGCACGTCTTTTGTCACTCCATCGCCATTGGCATACATCAAGGCAATGTTCGTGGCGGCGTCCATCGATCCGTGCTCCGCCGCCTTGGCATACCATTGCAACGCCTCCGCAGGAGCCGGCTTATCTTTGTCCTTGCCCACCCCAGCCGCAGCGAAAATGCCCAGCGATTCTTCCGCCGCAACCGATCCATGGGCGCCGGAATCACGATCGGCAGCCTTGTGCAGCAATCGAAGCGCCTCCGCATCGTCTCGCTTGAGCAATACCCCGGCATGATATGCGAGCGCGAGCATCGTCTCCGCGTCCACGTCGCCAGCCGCAGCCCTGTCTTCCAACTCCTGCAGATCGGCCACTGTCAAGGCTTTTGCCTTCGCCATCAAGCTATAGGCGCCAAGTTGAGTGCCTACCGTACCGATTTGAGCGCCTGCGCCCTCTTCCTTTGATAGTTGTTTTCGCAACGGCACTCTAACTGGGGCAGTATGCGGCTTCGGCGCAGCGGCTTCAGCAAGCGGGCTGGCAGGTTCATTTCCAATCTTTGAGAACGGAATCTCGATAACTACCTCACCACCGGATTGCTCGACCTTGAAGCCGAGTGCCTCCTTCATGTCTACCACCAGGCGTGTGACCGGCGGTTGAACGCTGAACTGAGACAGCCGCACTCCTTTGATTGCTCCGCGGTCAACTGGAATATGCCTGTTCCCGCCTCCGAGTTCGCAGCCGGGAAAATCGAATACCAGCCGGTCAGGATTCTCCACTCGATCCGTCACGGGAGCAACCGGCGTTCCGATCCTGATGGAGAGGCCGTTTGCCTGCGGCGTCACTGCAATTTTTTCAATCCTGCTGATTGCCGGACTCGAAGCACTGTTGGCGGGATTTTGCACGCGCGCCTGCTGCGCAACGCTGGGACTGAACCAAGCGCCGAGAAAAACAAGGTAGAGAAATACCCGACACAGAACTGCGGAAACTCGCGCGCTCACTGATGCCCTCAATCAGAAGAAGTGATCTAGCCTGATTGTACTGCCCATGAGCGAGGACCAAGAGTCAGTTGAGATACTGCGTTCCCTAAGCCACGCTTGAATCCGCGTTAGCTTCAGACCCTTTCGTCGGCCAGAAGATGATCGGCACCTGCAAGTCGATCATAGCGTGCACCGCAACGGGCAGAAGCACGCTTCCGGTCAGCACGTAGAAAGCCGCGAGCACAAGCCCCCCCATCCCCGTCTTCAACACTCCCTGCCATCCCTGGTAAAAATGTGCCAACCCGAAAACTGCGGAAGTCAGCAGGACTTTCTCCAGAGTGTTAACCTGCGGCACATGCGCGCCAATGTAATAGAACAGGAATCCACGGAATGCTAACTCCTCGGAGATTCCCGCCCCGACACTGACCAGCGCAAACCAACGTTGCTCGCGCACCGTCTCGGGTAGGATCGCACCAGCGCTCTCTTGCAATTTCTCGCGTAGTTGTTGTGCTTTTGGCCGCGCCCGCAAGGCCGATCTCATCAATAAGAAGACCATCCCTATTCCCAGCCCAGCAGTCAGCCACCAGGAGTGAGGAACGCCAAGACCGAGCCGCGTGCCCGGGATGCCCAAGAACCAAAGCGCACAGATCAACGCGGTCGTCACGATCTGCTCGACGACCAGCTCGCGAAACAGCCGGACTTTGGCCAGTGGATCGCCCGCCAGCACGCGCTTTCGCGCTCTCTGATACCAGAAGTAGCCAAGCCATGGCGCGGCCAGCACGATATAAGCCGCCAGCGCATGGCAAAGGACTGTCGCTACGATGTCGTGTTCCATAAACGTAAATGTATATTTACATTTACATAGTGTCAAGATTTTCTTGTAAAATCTTTCCGATGACCAAAACCACCCTTCCCGCGCGCCAGGAGCGCAGCCGGCAATCCCTGCGCCGCCTCCTGAAATCCACCGTCGAAGTGTTGAATAAGAAAGGGATCGAAGGGGCGACCATCCCGCGCATTGCCGCGGGCGCAGGCCTCACACCGGGCGCCATCTATCGCCGCTTTCCCGATAAAGACGCTCTACTGCGCGAGGTCTTCCTCCGCATGCTCGAAGAGAATTTTCAGCAGTCGAATGAACTGCTCAAGCCGGAGCGGTGGCACGGGAAGTCGTTGACTGACTTGTGCAAATTCATAATCGCCGTGACGTTACGCGGACATCTTCTTCATCGCGGATTGCTCCGCGCCTACACTCTTTTCACTCTCCATCATCCCGACACCGCCTTCGTCCGTAAGAGCGAAAAATTGGAGGCCAAAACTTTTCATGCGGTCACCAGCTTGCTGCTTTCCCGCCGTAGCGAAATCCGCCATTCCGATCCCGAATCCGCCGTCCCCTTTGCCCTGCTGATGGTTGGCCTGGCCGCGCAAGGCGCATTGGTTCTGCCCCGCGATCCCCGGCGTTTTGCCGAACTTGTGCCCGATGTCGAAAAGCGGTTGCAGAAGGAACTTCCCCGGATGGTTCTAACCTATCTCGGCGTCAAAAGGTAACATTCGCCCGCTGCCAACCTCGCTCTGCGCGGCTGTTAGAATAGGCAGGGAATATGTTCGAGAATCTCCAGGAAAAACTCCAACGCGCGTTTAAGAGCCTGCGCGGGCAGGCCGTTCTCACCGAAGAGAACATCGCCGACGCGCTCAAGCAAATCCGGCTGGCCCTACTCGAAGCCGACGTCAACTTCAAAGTCGTCAAGGATCTCATCGATCGCATCCAGGCCAGGGCCGTCGGACAGCAGGTCATGACCGCGCTCTCGCCCGGCGAGCAGGTCATCAAAATCGTTCGCGACGAATTAGTTGAAACGCTCGGCAAGGATACCGCCAAGCTCAAGTTCGCATCGCAACCGCCGACCGTAGTCCTTATGGCGGGACTGCAGGGTTCTGGCAAAACGACGACATCTGGCAAGCTTGCGCACTGGCTTAAGAATGGCGGCCACCGTCCGCTGCTCGTCTCCGTTGACGTCTATCGCCCCGCCGCCCGCGAACAATTAAAAGTCGTTGCCGCTGCCATCAAGGCTAATCTCTACGAAGGCGATGTCGGCGAGGCTAACACGGCCACCGTCGAACGCCTCGCCAAAGAGGCGCGTCGCGAGGCCATCAACACCGGCTGCGATGTGCTCATCGTCGATACCGCTGGTCGTCTTCACATCGACGACCAGCTTATGGAGGAGATGCAGTCGCTCAAGCGCCTGCTCAATCCGCAGGAAATTCTTTTCGTCGCCGATTCCATGACCGGCCAGGACGCGGTCAATTCCGCCGACGAATTCCACAAGAAGCTTACCCTCACCGGCGTCGTGCTCACCAAAATGGACGGCGATGCGCGCGGCGGCGCAGCCATTTCCATCCGTCAGGTGACCGGCCAGCCTATCAAGTTCATCGGCCTCGGCGAAAAATATGACGCGCTCGAACCCTTCCATCCCGACCGCATCGTCTCGCGCATCCTCGGCATGGGCGACATCCTTTCGCTCATTGAAAAAGCCGAATCGCAAATTGACAAGAAGAAAGCGAACGAACTTGCGGCCAAAGCGCTCAGCGGCGACGGCTTCTCCCTCGAAGACTTCCGCGACCAACTCCGCTCCGTGCGCAAAATGGGCTCCATTCAGAGCTTGATCGGCATGCTGCCATCCGTCGGCGCATTTTCCGGCCTGCAAAAAGCGGCCGACAAAGTCGACGAAAAACAGATCAACCGCGTAGAGGCCATCATCAATTCCATGACCTCCTTCGAGCGCAACCATCACGAATCAATCAACGGAAGCCGCCGTAAGCGCATCGCCCGCGGCTCGGGAACCACCGTGCAGGAAGTGAACAACCTGCTCCGCCAGTACGCTCAAATGAAAAAGATGTTCAAGCAGATGGGCAAACCCAGCTTCGCCCGCCGCTTGGCGGGAATGAAACTGCCTGGAATGTAAGGAGCTGTATTCAGAAAACGCGGTCTCTTAGTAATTGCAGTAAGTAAGCGCCATACGAATTATTCCGCATCGGCTGCGCCAGCTTCTCCAATTGCTCGGCGCTGATGTAGCCGGCACGCAGCGCAATCTCCTCCGGGCAAGCGACCATTAAGCCCTGCCGCTTTTCGATGGTCTGGATAAACAAGGAAGCTTCCATCAAAGCCTCATGCGTCCCTGTGTCGAGCCACGCCATACCTCGGCCCATGACGCAAACATTCAGTTCGCCGCGCTCGAGATAGACGCGGTTCACATCCGTGATCTCAAGTTCGCCTCGCGAAGAAGGCTTCAGGGCCGCAGCGATCTCGACGACCTGCGCATCGTAGAAATAAAGGCCCGTGACCGCATAGCGCGATTTAGGTTGCCGCGGTTTTTCTTCGATGCTGAGAGCTTTGCCCTGCGCGTCGAATTCCACCACACCATAGCGTTCCGGATCATTGACGGCGTATGCGAAGACTCGCGCTCCTTTTACCTGCTCGCTCGCCGCGTGCAAATCCTTGACGAGATCATGGCCGTAGAAAATGTTGTCTCCTAGTACCAGTGCGCAACAACTCGAGCCGATGAACTTTTTGCCAATCAGAAAGGCCTGGGCAATGCCCTCCGGCTTGGGCTGCGCCGCATATTGGAAATTCACGCCAAAGCGCGAACCATCGCCAAGCAATTGCTGAAACCGCAGCAGATCATCCGGAGTGGACACAAGCAGAATGTCACGAATGCCCGCCAGCATCAGCGTCGACAGCGGGTAGTAAACCATCGGCTTGTCGTAAACCGGCAGCAGGCTTTTTGCGACGCAGTGCGTGACCGGGTAGAGGCGCGTTCCCGATCCGCCCGCGAGAATAATTCCCCTGTAATTCGATTTCGCCGTTGTGTGCATGATTTTTATTTCGGCTTCACCGTTTCCGCCGCGTAATGCTTATCTATCCACTGACGATAGCTGCCGCTTATGACGTCGCGAACCCACTCTTCGTGCTCAAGGTACCAGCGGACGGTCTTCTCCATACCGCTTTCAAATGTTTCCTGCGGTTGCCAGCCAAGCTCACGCTGAATTTTCCGCGTGTCCATGGCGTAGCGGCGATCGTGTCCCGGCCGGTCTTTGACGAACGAAATCAAATCCTTGTGCGGGGTTACAGGGCGACTGGGCAGCAAACGATCGAGCAACGCGCAGATCGAACCTACAATTTCGAGGTTCGCTTTTTCGCTGCTGCCGCCAATGTTGTAAGTTTCACCAACAGTGCCACGCGCGAGCACCGTGCGGATGGCATGGCAATGGTCTTCAACGTAAAGCCAGTCACGAACATTCTGGCCGTCCCCATATATAGGCAGCCGTTTCCCTTCGCAGGCATTCAGAATCATCAGCGGGATAAGTTTTTCAGGAAACTGATAGGGGCCATAGTTGTTGGAGCAATTCGTGGTGAGCACCGGCAGGCCGTACGTGTGATGGTAGGCGCGGACCAGATGATCAGACGCGGCCTTAGACGCCGAATACGGGCTATTCGGCGCATATGGGGTCGTTTCGGAAAATGGCGGATCATCGGGACCCAGTGATCCATAAACTTCATCGGTTGATACGTGCAGAAAACGGAACGCCTCGCGGTCGGCTTCTGCGAGCGCAGACCAGTAGGCGCGCGTTTCTTCAAGCAGGCTGAAGGTGCCATTGACGTTGGTCCGAACGAAATCGTCAGGGCCGTGAATCGAGCGGTCCACGTGGCTTTCCGCGGCGAAATGGACGATTGCCCGGGGCTTCTCGCTGGCCAGCAAACGCGACACCAGTTCGCGGTCGACTATGTCGCCTTGATGAAAACGATAGCGCGGATCCTTTTCAACCGATCGCAGGTTGCTTAAATTGCCCGCATAAGTGAGCTTGTCAAGATTAACAACGGCGGAAGATTCCGCGGCCATCCATTGCAGAATGAAGTTGGAGCCGATGAAGCCCGCGCCGCCAGTTACGAGTATCAGATCTTCCATTCAGAAATGCCGCACGACAGGAGGCGGCGATTTGATTGTAATCAAAGCCGGATACGGCGTGGCGGGCGATGAGGCGCTTTAGTCTGATGCCTGGGCCGATCCTATGGGCAGGTCGCATCCGCTTTCATCGTTTGCGGAAATGCCGGTTGCCCAGCCCAGCACACCGTAGTAAACCTTCTCAACCTCCCGGGCAATCTCCGGCCACTGATATTTCTCTCGAATCCGCTTCTGACCGCGCATTCCAGACCCGCGCCTAAGCTCAGGATTATGGAGCAGCAAGTCGAGCATGCGTTCGAGATCGTCGACATCGCCACGGCGAAACATAAATCCAACATCGCTCACAACCTCGCGATTTTCTGGAATGTCACTGGTTAGTACGCACACGCCCGCCGCCATTGCATCGAGAAGCGCCAGCGATAAGCCCTCCAGGTCAGAGGGCAGCACAAACAAAGCAGCGTTCGAGATGAGTTCTTCCAGGTCACTTCCCGACACCCATGGTAGAAAACGAATCCGGTCTGATTCATAGCGGCGCAAACTTTGAACGTAGGAATCGGAGTGGCTCGATCCGCCGGCAAACACAAGTTTGGCATTTGTTCGGATTCTCTGGAACGCTTCCAGCAGCAGGTGACAATTTTTCTCCGGCGAGAACCGCCCGAGGAAGAGTACATAATCAGCGGGAGAAAGTTCCCATTCGCGCAAGCGTTCGGGAGCACGGCGCACAATGGGCGTGGCACCATTGGACACGTAAATGGTGTCGCACTGATGCCGGTCCCGATAATACCTTTGCAGTGTCTGAGAAACGACCATCGCGGCATTGGGCAGAGCAACGGCGGCGGTTTCGCCCCAGCGCAATATCCGTGACGCGATGCGTCCCCATTTTGCGCGCTGCCAGTCGAGACCCTGAACAGTGACCACGGTTTTCTTTCCTACCAGGCGTGGCAGGAACGAGAACAGCGCCGGCCCCAGGCAATGGTAGTGAACCACATCGCAATCTGAAACCATGGCGTGGAGCGTACTCAGAAATGTATGTACAAGAGTTTCCATGTGCTTGGTGCGTATGGTCGGCAAACGGCGAATTCGCATGCCGTTATGATCGGGCAGCGCTGGGGTGAAATAGCTGCGGCAATAGACGGTGACTTCGTGCCCCCGGAGCGCCAGTTCGCGCCCGACTTGCTCGTAATAGGATTCAATGCCGCTGTATTTTGAAATCAGCCCGCGGCCTCCGATGAACGCCACTTTGACGCTCCGTGATTCCCTTGTCGCTCGCGAAGAAGACGGTTGCGGTAAAGATGGGAGCGGCGACGATCGGCGCAATAAATACGGCCGCGGTACGGAGATCGTTTTCTGTCTGCGAGCCAATTCTGTATAAATCGAACAGAGTTTCAGCAGATGCTGTTCCGGATCGTGCGTCGCCTGCAATCGCGCGCGCCCGGCCTTGCCCATGTCTTCCACCACGTCAGGATGATCGAAAAGAAACGTGATGCACTGCGCGAGTTGAGTCGGATCCCCCGGGGGATAGAGCAGCCCGGTGACGCCATCTTCCACCAACTCGCGCCGCGAACCGCGATCCGAGGCGACTACAGGCCGCGCAAACGCATACGACTCCAGGATGGACTTACCCAATGTTTCGAATGCGTGCGAAGGAAAAACCGAGAGCGTGCATCGGGCAATCAGCTTTTCTAACCCTTTGCCATTTACGTATCCTACAAAATGAATGCTAGGAAGATTCAGGCTGCGCGCTAAATCCTCAAGCCGTCCCCGTTCAGGCCCTTCACCCGCGATAACGACGGGAATGTGCGGCACGCGCGCCATCGCATGAAGCAGATCGTCCAGTCCTTTTTCTGCAGACAATCTTCCAAAGTAAAGCAAATAGTGACCGTCTTCCGCGAGTTGATCCTCGCTTGGCAGCGTTTGAAAATGCGGCAACACTTCGATGCGGTCACCGAAAAGCCCGCGAGAGATCAACTGCGCGCGCACGAACTCGCTTGGCGCCAGAAACAAATCGACGCATTTCTCATACGTTCGAAGCCACTGGTGGAGATAGGCTTCGGCCGCAAGAACCGCGGCGCTCCACTGCGCGCCGCCATAGCAGCGCTCCGTGATGACATGGTAAAAGCCGTTTTTGCAACGGGTGCAGGGTTCGCCATGTGACACAAAATTATATGTAGGACAGAGAATCTTGAAGTCGTTCAGGTGATAGAGCACCGGAATCCTCTGCCGCCTGAGTTCCCATAGTATCGAGGGCGACAGGTGGTGATAAATACTGCGCACGTGCGCAACGTCTGGCGCGAAGTCGGCGATGCATTCGCGCATTGCGCGCCGCGCACTGGGCGAGTAAAGCGCATGAGCCGCCATCCTCACCTTGGCGAAGGGCCCGGCGTTCGGGTCTTTGAAGTCGATTTTTGGAATGCGATAAGCGCGCCCCTTGAACGTGAGCGGCGACCCATGTTCCATGCTGAACAGTGCCGTTTCATGGCCGCGCTGTTCCATTTGTTCCATGAGCTCAAAGAGATACGCTTCGGTTCCGCTAAACGGAAAGTCGTACTTGTTGCAAAAGAGGACCCGCATTTTCACCGCCGCAATTTGCACGTATCAGGAACTGTTCGGCAAAGGCCCGCAGATTCCGTTGGCGATTATAGGAAGTGGACACCTTCGCCGCCGCAGTCCGCCCCACTCCGGCCAGAGACTCTCGGCAGTCAGACATCCAAATTACTTTTCCGACGAAATCGGCAAGGTCTCCCGGCCGGTAGAGGAAACCCGTTCGCCCATCATCGACCAGTTCCGGGATGCCCGTAATGGCCGGCGCGAGCACGAGTTTCGCGTACGACATTGCTTCCATCAACGCCACGGGGATTCCTTCGCTCTTGCTGGTCATGACGACCAGATCGGCGCGGCGGTAATAGTCGACGAGATCCTCGCGCGACATATGTCCCAGGAGACGAACATTATCTTCAAGCCCGAGTTTCATGATTTGGTTCTGCAGTGCTAGACGCTCAGGGCCGTCGCCGGCGATCCGGCAAACGAAAGCCAGCCCTTGCATGCGAAGTTCGGCACAAGCGCGAATCAGGAACTCGTAATCCTTAACGCGATGTAAGCGCCCGACCGCGAGCAAAGATAAAGCGCGGCGTTCGCTCGATACCGCCAGCGAATCCTGCGGCCACGGAAGAATACGGTCTACTCCAAGCCGCTGCACAATGATCTTTTCTGGCGGCGTCGCAGGATAATTCCGAAGAATATGGCGGCGGTTGAATTCGGAGACCGTCACGCAGAAGCGGCAAGCCTCTAGTTTGGCGTCCAGCAGGTCGGCCCGGCGCAGTAAGTCAGACCCGTGCAGCGTAAAGCTGAAGCCAATTCCCAGCAGACGCGCGGCCACCAGCGCCATCCAGGAGGCAAAGTATCCATGATGCGCATGAATGTGCGTCACCTCCAAGGGCGCGAGTTCTTCTGCCAGAGCCGCCCCCATGAGCGTGTGGCCGAGCCCTCGGATTCTTCGACCGACGGAAGCATGACGATCGAACACCAGCGGCTTTGCCACACTCCACGCTGCACCGCGATCCGCGGCAAGCTGGCGCGCCGCCTTCAGCAATTCTTGGTCGCTAAGCGGTTGGCAGAAGCGCGTTTCTTTCCAGAATGCGCGCTCGGACAAACTGAGACCATCTGGCGCCACCCGTTTGCCGCTGCAACAGATAATTTCAATGCCATGCCGCCGCAATTCCGTGATCTCGTCCATTACGTACGGCTCAAGGGGCGAAGGAAACTCATTTGCGATATAGGCAATCGCGGTCATGCTGCCTTCTCGCGGTCGGCGCACAGCATTCCGGCCACCGTAAACAGGAGCACGCTGACGAACTGATACGTCATGTCCACGAAGACAGCGTTAAATAAATAAACTCCCAGTACCACAGGCCAAACTTTACGCAAGGCGGCTACGGATGCAGGTTCTTCCGCACGCGGACGCCTGAGTCTAAACAAATTGAAAAACAGGATCCCGTAGATGGCCAGCCCGGGCACACCGAATTCGACAAGCAATGCCAGGTACGTGTCGTGCACATAAAAAATGCGCAGATGATAGCCCTCCATACGCCGCCCCAACTCGGCATACATCTTTCCCGCGGGCCATCCCGTCCATGGACGTTCTTGAAACATCTCCCACGCCCCGCTGTAGACGGCCATCCTCGCCTCCACCGGCCCGCGTTCCTCCGTGCGGTCCCAAACACTTTTCTTAAGCGAATGATTAACCCCAGCGCCAGACCGCCGAGAAGGCCCGCCACAACCATGATCAGGCACATCGCTTGTACCCTGCGCTCTACCAGCAAGTAGCACATGGCAAGCGCCGACATGCCGAACGAAATCCACACCGCTCGCGTCATCGTCGCGACCACGGCCAGCGGTAGAAGAATCCATAGGAGCCACACAAGCTTCCGGTAGGAACGCGGCAGTACCAGCGCAAGAATTCCCAGGATGTTCAATGAAACGCCATTGGCGACCGCCTGCAAGAATGGCCCGCGTGCGCGATCGGCGTGAAAGCCGATGCTTTCATCCAAAATGAATCGCGGCCAGATAAGCGAAGTCGCGTCGACCAGGAAAGCGATGGAAATGAAGACCAGATACCCCAGCACAACCACAGTAAAGATTTCAAAATGGCGTTGTTCGTTTCGTCCGCGAAAGACGAGAACAGCGATGTGAAACATCACAAATGGGACGATGAATTTGCTGGCGATGATGCTCCATAGCTGCGGGTCGAAGGGCTCGCGCATCGCCCGGAAAACCGCCAGGCTCACCAGCCCGAGCATAGGCACGCTAAGAGCTGGAAAGAAGGGAATTTCGTCGCGAAGCGCCAAAGCGCGCAGGGCGACGAAGAAAACCACCACAACGAAGGCCATCCGGTCGGCATAGAGGGAAAACAGATCGGGCGGCCGAAACAGGAATACCGTCATCGCCGCCACATAAAGCACCGACGGGAACGCGAGTGCGAGATGAAGGGGCCGCAGCAGCGTCACGGCCACCCGCCATAGTGGAGTCTCAACTCGATCCCAGGTTATTGCCCAGTTGCCCATTTATCAGCTTCCTTCCGGCCTGAACAGAACCCGTGCCGTCGACACAAGAATCTGGAGATCAAGGCGCAAACTCCAGTTTTCGATATACGTCAGGTCGAGGTGCATGTTGAGATCGAAAGAAGGCGAGTGCCGGGCTGTAACCTGCCACAAACCCGTAATTCCAGGCTTCATGTCCAGACGGCGGTAGTGGTGCAGTTCATAGTGATTCACCTCATCCACCGGATGGGGGCGCGGTCCAACCAAACTCATTTCGCCACGCACAACGTTCCACAACTGCGGCAATTCATCCAGGCTGTACCGGCGTATAAAGCGGCCAACGCGGGTGACTCTAGGATCGTCAACGATCTTGAAGATCGGGCCTTCGCGCTGGTTCCGATCGCGCAGCTTCTCCTTTAGGTGATCCGCATCTGTCACCATGGATCGAAACTTGAAGCAACGGAACCGGCTCCCTTTGGCGCCGACCCGCTCGGCCGCATACAAGACCGGGCCGGGCGATTCCAACCGGATGAGCAAGGCGACCATCCCCATTGCCGGCGCTGCCAACGCCAGTGCCAAAGTGCTTCCAACTACATCGATCAGTCGTTTCAGGAACAGAGCGGCTTCGGGCAATCGCTCCTTGTGCAGCGTCAGTAGCGGAACCTCTCCCGGGAAATCGGCCTTGGGCTCGAACCAGGGCCCCAGCGGAAGTTCAGGCACGACACGAATATCGAGGTGGTTGCGCAGCGCCGCCTCGGCCGCTTCCTTTGTTCGCGAGGGCTGCCCCGGAAGCGCCAGAATAACCTCGTCGATAAATTCACTGCGGGCTAGCCAATCTAGATCGTCGATTCGTCCCAGTACGTCTTTCGACAATGGCAAATCGTCATCGACGAACCCGCGAATCACAACGCGATGGGAAGGATCCTTGCGCAACACCCGGGCGACCGAGCGCCCACACGCACCCGCTCCGACCAGAAGTATCCTGCGTTCCGCGTCCTGTTGCCGCCCGTTCCTTGCAAGGCATCTCAGCTGGCGGTAAAGCAAGAGACTTCCCAGGCCGCACGCCAGTGTTATTGGAATCGCTTGCACCTGACTGCCACTTCCTTCGGCAAGAAAGACGAGCAAAGTGGCGAACAATACCGATCGTGCCAATCCTGTCACTGTTCCCGCAGCCAGCGGACCAGACTTGTTTCGGTAAACCCCCTCCGTAAAGGCAAACAGCGTGACAAGCACAGCAAAGATGGGCAGGCTCTCTTCGCGAAAACTCCAACTGCTCGCAAAGTACTCTTGCCCCATCATTGCGAGGCCGAGAATAAGGAGATCCGCGCCCACCGCTTGATAGAGGTCCAAAAGTTCATCGGTTGGGTGCGGCAGCAGAAGTCGGCTCAGCATCGTCGAGCGACTTAATCCAGTGGCTCTTTTGTTCACCCTTGCGAATTTGCCCGGCGCATTCGGTTGTACGGGAGCACGCAACGGCGTTGAGACTCCGACGCCAGGGATCATTCGAGCGTAGGGCAGCGGGGAAAAAGCGGCGATACGACTTACAAGATGATTGGTCGCTAACTGGCCCATGATCACAACCTCCCGTAGAGCCGTTCGGGAACGGGGAACTGCCTTTCCGCCAATACCGAACCGAGCACGTGCACATGCGCCCGGCTCAGCTGTTCTTTGACTTGCGTGGCCACAAGCTGCCTTGTTTGCCCCGCCGTGAGAACCAACACAAGTCCGTCACAAGCTTGCCCGATGCGGGCACTTAGCCATGAGACGGGTGGACCGTGAATGATGGAAAAATCGAACTCCATCGTGAGTTCGCGAAGTTTCTGCATGTTTTGCTCGTTCGCCGGATGCGGGCCGCTTTCTGAACACCAGCTCTCTCGCGGTGCCAACCATAGTCGTTGCGCAATTGCCCATGGCTCGAACGCCCCCGTTGGAACCGGAATCTGTAACAGCTTTGGCAACGGAATCTCGTCGACCGTAGCGTCGATCAACCCCACCTCGTAACGCCCTTCGCTCGCGAGCGCTCGCGCGATATCGAGACATAATTGTGCCGCTTGGCCCGATGCTTCCATCGGCGTGAATGCGACCCGCCGTACCGCTCTGGTTTGCGGCCGGAGAAACAGGTCCTGGATCAGAATTTCTATCTGCTCCTCCCGCACCGAAGGTCTCGCCGGTGGCTTTATGGGAGCTGTCGCCTCCAGGCTCGTAAAGAATCTGCGTTTCGCTGTCCTCTTCGAACGCTGCTCCGGACTCCGGGGCGTTTCTCGCAGCAACTCGCCTAGCGTACTCATTCGACCGTCCCCCTCCGCCAGCCAAGCTGGACAACACTTCGAGGGATGGCTTCGGATTCCGAGGCCGGTAACCATGCCAACACCGGTACCTCCAGCAGCAGGCGCGCCTCGTCAGGAGTGCGAATTGTCGAATCGAAGTATTCGGCGGCAAATCCCAGTCCAATGCTGGCCAACACCGACAGTCCTCCGGCGAGCGCCAAGTAGAGCAGCAGGGGATGCACCGGCAACGCAGGCGGCACCGGCGGTTCTACGATGGCCACATTGAGGATGCGCTGCTGATCGAGGGCATCGCCAATGCGAGCCTCTTCGCGCTTATGGACATAAAGAAGATAGGCATCTTCGTCCGCTTTCGCAGTCCGCAGCAGGTCCTGCTGATCGACCGAACTGGCTTGCATATTTCGGGCTAGCGTGCGCAGGCCCGAGACCTGAGCAATCGCAGCGCCCTCGCGCGCTTTCAATCCGTCCCGGCGCACTTCGGCCTTCTCCAGTTCCATGCGCGCCCACTCGTAGTTGGGGTCTTTGTCCGACGTCTCATCACGGGCCGGCGTCAGAGCCTCCGCGGCGATGGATGCCTTTGCCTCTGCGATCTCCTCCTCTACCTCTTGCACAAGCCGATATGAAGGCTCGAATCGAGTCAGCAGCTCTGTTCGTTTTAGCTCAAGGTCCAGCAGGTGCTCCTTCATCTTCGCCAGCAGCTCCGGGTTATCGGCCCAGCGCTTAAGAGTCACCGAACGCGAAGGGTACGATTTGGTTTGTGCATCAAGCGCAGTAATCGTCCGCTCAACTTCAACCCGATCCTGGTCGATTTGCCGGAGATTGGCGTCAGCTTCTCCAAGCTTTTCGAGCGCGATGTCCCGCTCTGTCGCTGCGAAAGCTACGCCTCGCGTGCGGGTGAAATTCACCACCTCAGTTTCGGCTTGGCGTAGATTTTTTTCGCTTTCCGCCCGTTGCTGGTCGAAGAACTGAATTTGCCCGGACGGCCGCTGCAGGGAAGTGTGCTTGTTCATGTAAACCGTCGCTAGCGCGGAGAGCACGCGGCCAGCACGATCCGCGTCCGTGTCCTTGTAAGTGACTTGAATAAGATTCGATTTTTTCAGCGAATCGACGTCTAAGCGCCGCCCAACTCTTTTCACGGCATGTTCGATTTCGGCAGCCCGCTCAAACGCCGGAGTCTGCGCGGAAATCAATCCCGCCATGCTTACAACCTGCTTCAGCAGGTCCTCATCTCGCAAAAGCTCAACTTCCGAGTTCAGTTCTTCTTCGGTAACTTCAGGCCGAGTAAGGTCCATCGCGACCGAAGCCTGACTCGAAGCCACGGGATCAAATCGGCCCGGGCGCAGTAGAACTTTGAAATGGGATTCGTATCGCGCCGAAAAAACCACAATCAGCATCGCCGTAATGAGTATCGAACCGAAGGAATAGCCAATGACCTTCTTTTGCCGAAACAGCGTCGCTGCCAACTCCCTTGGTGTCGGAGAGCGCTGCAGAGATAGATTTCCCTTGCTCATCGTCATGAGTGACTCACATTGCGATCACAACAGATGTTCCTGGTAAAACCGCAAGACGGCACGAAATTTTATTGAGGGCCTTGTTCCTTTGTTCTAAAACTGCAGTGGGTTCATATACCAGCTCAGTGCATTGGCTGGGATAAACTTGCGAATCTTCGAAATCCGGTTCTGCGGCACAAAGACAAAATCGCCGGGACGTAAATGCATGTCTTCCGTCAGGTCTCGTGCATTCAGCATTCGTTTCACGTCCAACACGTGAGTCTCCACGGTGTCCGCGGATACACGTCGAAAAACGACTACCTGAGAGTGCCGCGCTTGTTGTGTTAACCCGCCCGCCATAGCGATGGCTTCGTTCACCGTGGTATCGCCGCGAACCTCATACTTGCCGGGCTTTGCCACCTCTCCCGACGCCAGAAAATAAGGCTTATCAAAGTCTTTGAGCGTGAGCGTGATTTCCGGCTGATGCAGAATCCCGCCATATCTGCCGGTCACCGCTTGTTGTAACTCAGGCAGCGTTAGCCCCTCGGCAAACACTGAACCGCCGCCCTTCAGCACCACAAAACCGTCGGGCTGTACCGTTAACGACTGGTTGTAGTCCGGACTGAATGTGAAATTTACGTCCACCACATCCGATTTGGTAAGCCGATAAAGCGGATGGCGCTCCCCTCGAAAAGCAGGATCTCCCGTGCCAACCGCTCCCTCGGGCTGTGTGATCGTTCCATTCGCAAGCTTCCCACCGCTGCTACCCGTCTGGCTCTGCGAGCTCTCCGCTGCCGCAATACTTACGGACGGAGCAGAAATTCCAGATTGGGACGCAGCCGGCGGCGTTGTCTCCTGCGCGTGTCCGACCACGGCGAGTTGCAGGATGAGCAGGCCTGCGACCCTCACGATGATGTGCTGCATTTGTTTCATTCTCCGTACTCTCACCGCCGCCCAAAGCGGTAAATGTTCAGCTCGGGCTTTTGAGCTGCGTCCACACGTTATCCTCCTGCTTCAAGCACAACAAGACTTGGAAAGTGTCGTCCACGGACGTATCCCGCACCGTCCGGCGAAGAAAACTAAGATGAAGTCATCAATCAACTTGCTAGCTTGTAAGTTGCGCTGATCCGCGACGAAATCGTCCGAAGAAACCAATTTCTCTCCAGGGCACCGTCGGGCGTCCACCAAAGTAGACAGCAAACACCCGCCACATTCCGCATTCATCACAATTTTGTTGTGATGCACCCTACAGATGGATACCCCTCCGTAGGTGCATCATGGCTCGCGTGAAGCCAATGACAGATGCTGGGCGAACACAGGTCCTGCTCCCTTTCAAATCGAAACCCGTGCATGTCGTGATTGCCGATTCTGGCCCTCTGCAAGCACACATCTTGGCCCGCGCTCTGAACAGCCGCCGGGATTTCCAGGTTTGTGCCGTCGCCCAGAACGCAGCCGCCATTGACGCGCTCCTGCGCACGAGTCAAGCCGACATTGCCTTAATTGCCGGCACCGACCCGCCCGATTTCGGACTGTTGCGCTGGCTGCGCATTTCCCATCCCGCAGTCGCGACCGTCCTGCTTGCCGAAACAGACGACCGCGAACTGGTGATTAACGCTCTCCGCGCCGGCGCGAAAGGCATTTTCTTATTCACACTCGATTCATTTCCCATGCTCTGTAAGTGCATTAAGTGCGTTTCCAATGGAGAACTCTGGCTCAACAACACGCAAATGCACTACCTGACCGACGCCTTGTCCGAGGTCCCCACCTTGCGTGTTGTCAATTCCACCGGAAGGGCTTTGCTAACGCCTCGCGAGGAGCAGGTTGTCGCCCTGGTAGCCGACGGCCTCACCAACCGCCAGGTAGCCACCGAACTCGGCCTCAGCGAGCACACGATCAAGAAATATCTTTTGCGGATCTTCGATAAGGTCGGCACTTCCAGCCGCGTCGAACTCGTCCTCTACGCCATGTCGCACGGAGCCAAGCGCCCCGCCGAATGGATGCCCGGCAGCGCCTGACGCGAGTTTCCTATCCCCACTCTCGATGCCCCGTCCTTGTGTCTGCGATCTTTGCAGACCCCGGGGGGGATTTTGATCAAGCACTCTTTTGCACCTTCGTTTCGCACTCACCAAGTGCCCTGGGGCCCGCACCATACTTCCCACCAGGGCACCTCATTCCGCGTGTCCGGCAAAAGCCTGTAACGGTACAATGCCAGCATGCCAAATTTGGGGCGTGATTCGGGACCAGCTTTGTGAATGATGCCGCGACCAACTCCGCTAGCAGTTCGCGCTCGCAAGTCCCCCGACGATGGACCGTGATTGCTTCGGGCCTGCTGCTTCTCGCGCTGGCTGTGGTCGTGATTTTCACGCGGAGAAGCGCCTTCCTCAGTCCGCTCGCCATCGTGGTCGTCGCGGCCATCGGACTCGCCGCCGTTTTGCTCCAGGTCCGGTTTCACCGCGATCTGCCTCATGTTCATTCCCCGCTCTGGCTCAATTTGCTGGGCTTAGCCTTCGCGGTCGCGTCATTGTTTGGAGATTATCTTCGTATGAAAGGCTCGCTCGCCGATCTCGTGGCTTTTGGAGCAGTTGTCTGTTTTGCTATCAGCGGATCGTTGATTTTGCACGCCTTGCGCCGTCACGCACGCTCGCCGCAGACGACGCCAGAATAGCTCCATTTGCCCGCAATAGAAACTGGTCTCTTCAGGCAACGCGCTCTCCAGGAAACGCGCGCTCTTCTCCCATTACAATGCGGCTATGCGAGTAACTTTATTTGGTGCATCGGGACTGCTTGGTCAGGATCTCGTCCGCGCGCTCCGTCTCCCGACCACACTCTCGCAAAATGGCGCGCAACTTACCGCGCTCTCTCAGGAGGATGTCGATCTGCGCGACTCGGTGCGCGTCAGTCAGGTCATTAACGAGTCTCAGCCTGACTGGATCATTCTCTCCGCGGCGTATACAGACGTAGATGGCTGCGAAACAAATCGCGATCTGGCCTTTGCTGTGAACTGCGAGGGCGCTGTGAACGTGGCGCGCGCGGCGCGTGAGCATGGATCGCGGCTGATGTTCGTCAGCACGGATTATGTTTTCGATGGCTCGAAATCCACTCCTTACGAAGCCGGCGACTCCAGAAATCCCATGTCGGTGTATGGCGAAACGAAGGCGCAGGCTGAGATTCGCCTGCTCGAGATTTTGCCTGACGTTCTGATCGTGCGAACTTCCTGGTTGTTCGGTCACGGAGGAAAATGTTTTCCCGCGACGATTTTGAAGCTGGCTGCTGCGCGGCCGGAAATTTCTGTCGTCAACGACCAGCGCGGATCGCCAACGTTTACGCCTGATCTCGCAGCGGCTCTGGTGGAACTTTGCCGCAAAAATGCTCGCGGAATTGTGCATGCGACCAACAGCGGGAATTGCACGTGGTATGAATTTGCGAAGGAAATTGTTGGCCGCGCAGGCCTGTCCACAACAGTTAAGCCCGTAACCACGGCCGAGTTTCCCCGCCCCGCCCGCCGTCCCGCTAACTCAATGCTTTCTCCCGCCAGCTTGCACGCTTATGGAATCCAGATGCCGACCTGGCAGGATGCCCTGGGGCGTTATCTGGCGCACGTGCACCTTCTTTAACAAAGTTCCCAAACTCTCGGCGTTTGGTGGAGTCTGATCTTACGACCAGACGACCACCTATTCCGCGTCATCCCGGAGACCCGCGCTTTTTTGGATCACCGCGAAAATTCCCGTGCGACCATCTCCATTGCTGCTTCGCGGGTCGATACTCGGCCTTCCAGTTGCGCGTCCTCTACCGCAGTCAGAATCTCCTTGAAGCGCGGGCCCGGCTCAAAGCCGGCTGCGATCAGGTCGAGGCCCGTCACCAGAGGTTGCGGCCGAATGGCCTCCTGCGGAATGGTGCGCTGCTTTTCCCGCGCATACTCGTATGCTTCAAGCCAGCCGTGGCTGGAAAGACAATCCATGCGATGCAGCTCCAGGTGCTCATTGAAGTGGGGCAGGCGCAGAAACTTTTTCAAAGTCGATTCCTTCATGGATTCGACAACTCCAAAGCGCATGTGGTGTTCGACCAGCGCCAAAATTTGCTCAGTTTCGGCGTTCGAAAAACGTAACCGGCGACAGATTTCCGCCGCCATTTTCACTCCGATCTCGACGTGGCCGTCGAAACGGATGCGGTCCGGGGCGACGCGGAAGGTGGACGGCTTGCCGACGTCATGCAGGAGAGCTCCCCATGCCAGCGTCTTCGACGTGCTCGCCGGCAGCTTCTCCAGCAATAGCAGCGTATGTACAAAAACATCGCCCTCAGGGTGATACTGCGGAGGCTGTTCCACGCCTTTCATCTTCGAAATCTCCGGGAGAACCTGCGGCAGAAGGCCGGTTTCATCCAACAACTCAAAAGCCCGCCGCGCTCGCCCTTCCGTCAACATTTTGGTGAGTTCTTCGCTGATACGCTCTTCGGAAACCTGGTGAATCTGCGGGGCGAGGCGCTGGATGGCCGCAAATGTGGCGCCGTCGATCTTGTAATCGAAGCGGGCGGCAAAACGCACGGCTCGCAGCATGCGCAGCTTGTCTTCGGCGAAACGCCGCTCGGGATCGCCAATGGCGCGAATAATTCCGGCAGCCAGATCGGCGCGGCCACCGACGAAGTCGAGCACCTCCTGCGTGGTCGGATCGAAGAGCATGCCGTTGATGGTGAAATCGCGACGCTGGACATCTTCCCTCGGGTCACGGGCGAAGCGGACCTCGTCGGGATGTCGTCCATCCGAGTGGCCGATATCGGCCCGGAAGGTGGCCACTTCGACTGATGGTTGCGATCGAGTCGGGTTTAAATATCGCAGTCCGGACCATCCAACTCTCGGGATCGCTCGTTCTCGTTCGGTTTCAATGTCGTTGGATGTTTTCCCTCCGCGCCCCGCTAGGCCTTCCACGGATTCGGCCTTCAGCGGCACCAAGACCACGCCAAACTGTGCGCCGACGGCAAGTGTTTCCGGGAAGATATCCATTACCTGCTGTGGAGTCGCATCGGTGGCCACGTCATAGTCAGCGGCCTCGCGGCCAAGCAGCAAGTCGCGCACGCATCCACCGGCGAAGTAAGCCTGATGGCCGCGCTCGCGCAGGGTGCGAACGATGTTGGTGGCGTGTTGTCTCGCAGCTGCCATGGGCAAATCGTCTACACTGACGGGTTAAGAGTTCGGTGCTCGAAAACTCGTAGCTCGCAAATCGGGACTCGCAGCTATTATGCCCGACGCCACTATCCTCGGTATCGAAAGCTCGTGTGATGAGACGGCCGCGGCGGTGGTGCGCTCAGGCCGCGAGATTCTTTCGAGCGTCGTCGCATCGCAAATATCAACCCATCGGCCCTACGGAGGCATCGTTCCCGAACTTGCGTCGCGTGAGCATCTGCGCGCCATCATTCCCGTCGTCCGTCAGGCGCTTCGCGAAGCCGGACACTCCTACCAGTCAATGGATGCCATCGCCGTCACGCAGGGCCCCGGGCTCGCGGGAGCGCTGCTGGTCGGCATCAGCTTCGCGAAGGCACTATCGTTTGCGCTCGACAAGCCGCTGATCGCCGTCAACCATCTGGAAGGCCACGTCCACGCCGTGCTGCTCGAACACAGGCAGGCCGCTGGTCATGTCTCCGGACATGCTGTTGAAAAAGCCGCCGCCGACAACGAGCTGCAATTTCCAGTGCTCGCGCTGGTCGTTTCCGGCGGGCATACGCATCTTTATCTTGCACGGCGTTATCCCGCACATCAGTATCCGGCACAGAGTGTGTCGAACGCTTCAAGCTCTCAATTTAAGTCCGGTGGGACGCGAGCGGAAGAGCTTCATCAAGAAGACCTTCATCATGAAGATCTGTGGCTCTATGAGAATATCGGGCACACGCGCGACGATGCGGCTGGTGAAGCCTTTGACAAAGTCGCCAAGCTGCTTGGCCTGGAATATCCGGGAGGCCCGGTCATAGACCAGCTTGCGCCTCATGGCGATCCGCATGCGGTGAAGTTTCAGCTCGCGCAGATGAAGCATCCCGATCGCCGCAAGAGTTCGACCGAGTCGCTCGCAAACGTTTCAGCGGACAAACCCGGGGAGCGTTTCGATTTCTCCTACAGCGGCATCAAGACTGCTGTATTGCGCTATGTGGAAACCGAAGGGCTGAAGCCGCAAATCGAAGCCCGCCGTAAGGCGCTCGGGGCGCTAACAGACGAGTCAAATTCTCATCCCACGCTCGATGACTATCTTCGTTTGTGCGATCGGCAAACACTGAATTTAATTGCGTCATTTCAGCGCGCGATGGTCAATGATCTGGTCACGAAAACGCTGGCTGCCGCGTGCGCGTACGATGCCGGAACTCTATTCGTCAGCGGGGGCGTGGCCGCTAATAAGGAGCTGCGCGCGACTTTCCAGCAGCAAGCGGAAATGCAGGGCTTGCCCGTTTTTTTCCCTTCGCGCAAACTTTCTACCGACAACGCGGCAATGATCGCCGCCGCTGCCTTCCCTAAATTCGCCTGCGGGGAATTTGTGGCCATGGATTTTTCCGCCGAAGCTGGCATGGCTCTGCGTTAGCAGCGGGCCGTCGGCCGCACAACGTCCGCTCCGGCTGGTTCAAGCTCGTAGCTCGCGGCTCGTCACTCGGAGCTCATCCTGTTACAGAACTGTTACATTCAGGGTCTACAATGGTGACCGTGAAACCGACCATTTTTGTGGTGGAAGACGATCCCGATATCTCCCGCCTCGTCCGTCATCATCTTGAGGGCGCCAACTTCAACGTGCGACTCTATGCGACTGGCAACGTCGTCGTCGCCGACGCCGAACGGCAGCGCCCCGCCCTGTTTCTGCTCGATATCATGGTGCCCGGCAAAGACGGCCTCGAACTCTGCCGCCAGATCCGCCAGTCCACCTCCCTGGCTCCCGTTCCCGTTATCTTCCTCACCGCCAAGAGCGGCGAGTCCGACCGCATTCTCGGTCTCGAACTCGGCGCCGACGACTACATTCCCAAGCCCTTCAGTCCTCGCGAACTTGTGGCTCGCGTCAAGGCCGTTATGCGGCGCTTTGAGCGTCCGTTGCCTGCCCTGCCGACCAAGATCGAAGACGTCCATATTGACCCCGCCGCCATGACTCTCACCGTTCGCGGCAAGCAAGTTCCGACCACGGCAACCGAATTTCGGCTGCTCGATTACTTCATGCGGCATGCCGGGCGCGTTTTCACGCGCGATCAACTGCTCGATTCGGTTTGGCGCGATACGGCCTACGTGACGCCGCGTTCGGTTGACGTCTACGTGCGGCGCATTCGCGAGAAAATCGAACCGGACCCTGAGAATCCGCGCTATTTGAAGACGGTTCGAGGCGCGGGCTATCGCTTTGAGGTCCCGCGTTGAGAAGCCGCATCTTCTTCAAGTTGATGTTTGTATTCCTGCTCGTCATCGCGGTCACCGCGGTCACACTGCTATGGACCGTGCACAGCGTCTGGGAGCAAACCCTGCACCAGCAGATCGAGCGTGATCTGAAGCAGAAGGTGCAAATGTTCGCCTACCGGGTTGAGAACGACCGCCAGCATAGCCTGGCCGACATCACCTCCCAGGAAGGACAAGCCGCCGGAGCGCGCGCCACCGTCATCGACCCCACGGGCAAAGTGCTGGCCGACTCCGAGGCCGATCCCAGCACGATGGAGAACCATGCAAGCCGTAAGGAGTTTGCCACCGCGCTAGGGGGCCATCTTGGGCTCGACGAACGCAAGAGCCATACCGTGTCTGTGCCATTCCTGTACGTGGCTGCACCTGTCTCCGGCGGAGCGGTTCGCCTTGCTTACCCCTTGCCCGAGATCGAAATCACCGACCGACCGATGGCTCGAGCGTTGCTCTGGGGTTCGCTCACTGCTCTTGTAATCGCGATTCTCATAGCGGCCGCGGCCTCGCAGTATGTGGGATGGCGTTTGCAGCGGATTGTGAATTTTGCCGAAAGTGTTGCCTCCGGTGACCTGACTGCCAGAATTGCGTCCACTGCGACGGACGAAATTGGCCAGGTTGCTGCCGCGCTCGACAAGACCGCGCGCCACGTGGAAGAGAGCTTCGATCGCGTGCAAACCAGCCAGAATGAGCTTGAAACTCTTCTCAATAGCATGCAGGATGCCGTGATCGCAATCGGGGCCGATGGGCGCGTACAGTGGGCGAATCGCCGCATGAACCGCCTGCTGCTTCGGCCACCCCGGCTGAATGCACCGCTGATTGAGAGCGTACGCGATCCAGATTTCCTCGGCGCCATCCAGGAAGCAGCGCGCGACAACGTCGTCACCTCCGCCCGTTCCAACACGATTGCCAACGGGCGCACTATCGACGTTACGGCCGCGCCCATGCCCGGAGGCGGCGCCGTCGCTGTGCTGCGCGACTTGACCGAGACCGAGCGCATGGAAAAAACGCGCCGCGATTTTATCGCCAACGTCTCTCATGAGCTGCGTACTCCTCTCACTTCCATCCAGGGCTATACGGAGACGCTTCTCGATAGCCCGCTCGCCGATAACCACGTTCGCGATTTTCTGGAAATTATCCGCAAGAACGCTGCCCGCATGGCTCGCCTTACCGAAGACCTGCTGACCCTGGCGCGCGTGGAATCCGGCGAACAGCGTTTCATTATTCAAAAGGTCAGCGTGGAAGAAATTCTTCACGACGCGCTGGAGAGCTTTCGCGAAATGGCCCGCTCGTACGACGTGGAACTTGTGGTCGAAAACTCTGTTCCCCTCGCCTGGGTCGAGGCCGATCGCGAGGCCATCCACCAGATTTTTTCCAACCTGATCGAAAACGCCCTGAAGTACGCGGCCTCAGGCAAGCAAATCGTTCTGGGCGCCCGCCTCGCAGAAGGCGGCGTCGAATTTTCTGTTCGCGACCTCGGGCCGGGCATCTCGTCCGAGCACTTGCCGCGACTGTTTGAGCGTTTTTACCGCGTCGATAAAGCTCGTTCCCGCGAATCGGGGGGGACGGGACTTGGTCTCGCCATCGCCAAGCACATCGTGCTTGCTCACCGCGGAACCATCCGCGCGGATAGTGAACTTAATCACGGCTCGGCGTTTTTGTTCACGCTGCCCGCTTGTGAGGCGGAGCCGGCTTAGGCGGGAATGATGGCGAAGTTTTCGGATTTGCCGTCATTCGTTGAAGGCTGAATGGGGCGGTCCCCGTTCTGAGTGCTATCGCCTGTTATCGTCATCTACGAAGCGTTAGGGCGATAGTTCTCATGACTTAACTCTGGGCTAGTCACTAGAACTTACCGCTGTTCGGGTGTAAAAATAATTGAAGCTATGAAGACCTATCGTGTTACGTCCAAGTTGGCTGGCTTTACCCGTAAGCGCATATTTTTGAGAGTTCTGCTTGGGGCAGGAGTGCTTGCGACCCTCGACATGATGCCTTGGACACCATGGTCTTCCTCGGCACACCTGTTACGGGATTTCGGCAGAGCGGTCATTTCTGGCGTCATCTTTGCCTTGCTGTTCGTCCTGCTGTACGTCAAACGCAATCTTACATACGAAGTAATTGTCTCCGATGATTGCATTACTGCTGCACACCCGTGGTTCGAGCGGTCTGTCCGAAAAGACGAGCTTAAATCAGTCTGGGAGACTCACGGTAATGTCTTTTATCGCTCCCGCACTCCGCATTTCAAAGTATGGTCGCCTCGGAACTTGGTTTTGGGGCGGAATCTGGATTCCCAAAGCACTCCCCGGATACGAAGCCATCAGGGATTTGGCCCTAAGCTGGAGAGTTCGTTGAGTGCCGCGAAATGAATAACTGGCGAAAAATCCCGGTTGCACTCACCCACTAGTGTAGTGCGTCAAACAGATCGACTTGTATTTCGTGGTCGCAACTCATTCGCTGTCAACGAATCGAGATCAATCCGCGCGAAATATAACGGTCACTAGTATCGACGCACTACACTAGAACCGGCACGAAGAAGTCGCGCCTTCCGGATTGCAACCTGCCGTTTATGCTCCGGGATGAATCAACTGCACCAGCCAGAATGCAGCTGCGGCGACCAGCGCCGCGGCGGGGATGGTAAAAATCCAGGCCCAGACGATGCGCCGCGCTACTCCCCAGCGTACGGCCGAGAGCCGGTTGACGGCTCCAACTCCGACGATCGCTCCGGTGATGGTGTGGGTGGTGCTTACGGGGATTCCTGCGAGCGCAGTGGAAAACAGGGTGATCGCTCCCGCCGCTTCCGCACAGAATCCGCCCACGGGCTTGAGCTTGGTAATGCGGGATCCCATGGTGTGAACGATCCGCCAGCCGCCGAAGTACGTTCCCAGGGCGATCGACAGATGCGCCGCGAGAATGATGGGCCAGTGAAACTTTCCCCAGTTGCCAGCCAGTTCCGACGAGGTCAAATAATGCGCTCCGTATAAGGCGCTGGCCACGATCCCCATGGTTTTCTGGGCATCATTGCCACCGTGGCCCAGGCTGTAAGCTGCCGCCGAGAGCAGTTGCAACTTGCGAAACCAGGCATCGATGCGCCGTGGGGCCTTATTTTGCAGAAGCCAGTAGACGGCGACCATGAAAGTCAGGCCGAGCACGAGTCCCATGATGGGCGCGACCACAATAAAGATGAGTGTCTTGTACCAGCCCTCGGCAATAATCACGTGCCATCCGGACCGCATGACGGCAGCTCCGGCGTAGCCTCCAATTAGGGCATGGGAGGAGGAAGTGGGCAGCCCCCACCACCACGTCAGCAGATCCCAGACGATGGCGCCGAACAGGCCGGTGATCACAACATACTGGGTGACAGATTCGACGTGGATCATTCCGCTGCCGATCATCTTGGCAACGGCGGTCCCAAGAAGAAATGCGGCCGCAAAATTAAAAAACGCCGCCCATAGTACGGCGAGTTTGGGAGACAGGACCCGCGTGGAGACAACCGTGGCGATGCTGTTGGCGGCGTCGTGAAATCCGTTGAGGAAATCGAAGGTCAGCGCGACCAGTACTGTGACGATCAGCAGTACCAGATCAGTCTTCACCAGGTTTCCTGTTGGGTTGGATTATCGAGCATCACGTGCTTTTCAGAACGACCGTTTCCAAGACGTTGGCAACGTCTTCCGCTTTGTCGGTCGCCCTCTCGAGGAATTCCAGCAACTCCTTGATTTTAATGAGGTTGATCGGATCTTTCTCGTGTTCAAACAGCTTGGCGATAGCTTGTTGCGCCACCTGGTCGGCTTCATTTTCCAGGCGGTTGATCTCCACACAATGGCCCAGGATATTGCCATTTTTCTGCAGGAGAGATACTGCCTGCTGCAATTCCTGGCATTGCTTCAGAATGATCCCGGCCAGTTCCCCGGCGGCGAGGGGCGGAGTCGTGATGCGGTACATCTCGATGCGGGCGCCGGCGGCGTTGACGAAATCAAGGACATCGTCGAGCTTCGACGCCAATTCGTGGATGTCTTCCCGGTCGAAGGGGGTGATGAATGTCTGGTTGAGTTTGGTCAGAATGGCGTGGGTGAGTTCGTCGCCATCGCGTTCGATGCGGTGAATCGCCTCAATTTTGTTGCCGACGTCCTGGTAATTGGCGAAGAGATCGACCAGAGTGCGAGCCCCGGCTATCAGGTTCTCCGACATCGCCGAGAACATGGCAAAGAAACTATTATCTCTAGGAATAATGCGAAACATTTAGGAGTGATAGGGTCCAATAATATTTGTGTTTACAGTCAGTTGCAGTGATCGGAGCAGGCAACTATCTCACGCCGGCGCAAAGTCCGTCAAACTCCATGTGGGGGCGATAGGGGTTGAGAGTGACGGCTAGTGGGTGGTGCGACGAGTGGAGACGATGGCCGGACGCCGGCGCAATCCGAGCCGAATGATCAGGAGCAACGCAAGTACCGTGCCCGCTCCTACTGCGACTCGCTGGAGAAAATCGAGAAAGAGGACGCCTAATCCCATTAAGACATTGTGCGGCTGTTGGGAGGCGAGGACGAGATCACAAAGGTAATACGCACCATCCGCGATGGGTCCTAGCCACTCAGCAGGGACCACATCTGGGCTGCGAACGGTTGCGCGAAACGGCACCAGTACCGAGTCTTCTTCGGCAACAATAAATTTATCGCGTTGTAACCTGTTCTTGTGCTCGCGCTACTATGATTTGCCGGGGGTATTTCAAGCGGCCTCAGAGTCCGCTCGAATCATCCTGCATCTAACTAGTTTGACGCGATGAGCACCGCAAGCCTCAAGACGCCTGCACCTGAGCCAACCTGCTCTGATGTCGTTCGCCGCACGGTTGAAGCCTGCCAAATTGCCCGCTTGGCTGCCGCGATCGCTGCCGAAGGAATCGCCACCGGCTCACTGTCCCGGCTCAACGCCATTCAGCAATGCGAAAAAGACCTGGATGCCATCGACCTGGAAGTCGACTCCAGCGTCACCTCGATCATCACCCGCGCTTCCGCTTCCGAGACCGGCCAACTCCTCGCCTGCATGAAGCTGATGATCGGACTGGAGCGCATCGGGGATTTGCTGCTCAGCTTCTCCACCAGCGCGCAGGCTGCGGGCGGCCACATCGATACCGAGGATGCCCGTGAGCTCACGCAAATGGCGACGGTCCTCGAAAAAATGCTGGCCGACGTTGGCCAGTCGTTTTCGGAGCGCGACGTCAAGAAAGCCATTGAAGTCCTTCGCGCCGACGCCGAAATCGATCGTCTTCGCAATCTCATCTTCCTCCGCCACATTGAGAACCCGGAGAATATCGAGCGCCGCGCCAGTCTTCAGGTCATCTTTATGACCCAGTCCCTCGAGCGGGCCGGTGACCACACCAAGAACCTCGCCGAAGAAGTCTGCCATTTCGTCAGCGGACGCAGCATTCGCCACCTGCTCATGGCTTACGACAAACCGCGCGAGCAGATGTTCATCGACTGGCTCCGCCACAAAGACGCCACTAACGGCCAGTAATTCGTTAAGAAAGTTAAACCCACCCCGAGCCGGCATTCCTGTCTTTGCCGAAATTCCGCTCTTGTCCGTCAGTGCTCTTGACAGCCTTCGCCGACCCGCGTGAGACTCGGTTCAGCATCGTTAAACTGATCGTATGTACAATCCTCCCCAACGCGACGATTCATCGCCGGAGCTTGCCTCGCCCCCGGATTTCCATCCGACGCCCGCGCGCGACCCAAACCTGGCGGAAAGCTCCGCCCTCGAATCCTCCGAACTCAGCGCCGCGCTTCAGCTTCTCGTCGAACGCGCCCAATACATCACCGGTGCGACCGGAGCCGCTCTTGCCTTGCCGCACGGCACCGAGATGGTGTGCCGCGCCAGCACTGGCTCCTGCGCTCCCGCCATCGGTGCACGTCTCCAAGTTCGCTCCGGCCTCACGGGCGAAAGCATCGCCAGTCGTCGTTTATTGCGCTGCGATAACGCCGAGTCCGATCCCCGCGTCAACCTCGAGGTCTGCCGCGCTCTCGGCATCGCCTCTATCGTCGTTTTGCCGCTACTGCGAGACAGAGACAGCGAGGTCTGCGGACTCTTCGAGCTTCTCTCCGACCACCCCTACGCTTTCGAGGAGCGCGACCTGGTCGCGCTCGAGCGTATGGCTGATCTCGCACTCACCGCGGTCGACCTTGCCGATCAGTCAGGCGGTCAGCCGAGTACCTCTCGTCTACCGTCCACTCGCCCACTAACCGGTCGCTCGGAAAACAAAACCATGTCTCCGTGGCCGACCGGAAAGCTAGCTTCACCCGCTCTCGATTGGTCGATGGCTACTGCAGCCGGTCTCTCGTCAGCACCAACGCAAGTCGGTGAGCCAGGCTCAATTCCAACTCCCGCTCCAATTCAATCCGTAGCTCCAACGCCAGCCTCGACTCTTGCGCCAGTTCCGGATCCAGCGCCGGCTCCAATCTCGTCCTCCGCTCTAGTGGCAAGTGCCCCGGCTGAAACCGGACCGCCATCTCTTCTTCCAGAGGCATTGCGACTCGCCCAAAAATGTTCGGTCTGCGGCTTCCCCATTTCCGCAGGACGCACCTTGTGCCTCGATTGCGAACAAAAAGCTCTCACTCAGAATGTTCAGACCCAGAACGTTCAAGGGGAGGTCCTGCAAAGCCAAACTCCTCACACCATCGATGTCCACAAACCTGCTCTTCATGACAAAGACGTCGCGAACAGCGACATTCTCAATAACGAAGTCCTCGACAATGCCGTCCTCAATCCGGCCCCGCTTGATCCTCTCGCCGCCCATCCAGTCTCCTCACCACTTCCCTCCGACGACGTTCTCCCCGCATTCCTCGCCAATGCCAAGCCCTTCAGGGAGTCCTGGTTCTCCAACCACATCCACCACCTGCTCGCGGTTGGCGTCGTTTTGCTCGGAGCCTTCGTCCTCTACGTCGTTCTTCACTGACTAGTCTCCCAATCAATCGCCGCGGGTGCCTGAAGATGATCAGGAGGTTGTACCAGGTTTTGGAGCGCAGGGTGGGCGCAAGGCTCCCTGTTTGCTCCCAAGGTCCTTTTTCTTGACAAAGCGCGCCGAAAAACCATACTCTGCGCATGACGTACTTTGCGCGACCAAAAGGTGCTGAGCATGAAAAATGTGTACGAAGTTTTACGGCAGAAGGAACTCGAACTGGCACGGCTGGAAAAGGAAGTTGAGGCTTTGCGCGTTGCCGCTCCCTTGCTGTCCGAAGAGAAGGAACCCATCTCCGAGACCCAGAAACCGGCGCTGACGTCTGTTTCTCAGCAACAGCAGCCGATTCGCATTCCCGCGCCCATCGCGGCCCAACCCGCTGCGCCTCAGGCACGCGCCGCCGGATGGGAAGATGCCGCCAAGCGCTGGCCATAAATCCGCGCCGCAACCCAGCTAGCACAATCGCAAGGGATACTTTTCATCTGAGAAGGCCTGGGATTATCCAAACTAGGATATTCCGGGCCTTTCTCGCATCAGGTTCGCCCTTATCCCTGGGTTGTGAAGGCCAGAGCCAGCAGCGTTTTCTGCTCCACTTCGTGCGCCTTCGCTGATCCAGTGGCGGGACTCGCGCTCGCCGACCGCTTCACCGAAAGCACGGGACGCTCCCCGGCAATCCTCCGCAGCCGCGGCAACACATAGAAGAGCGCTCCCATATTCGACGGCTCTTCCTGCACCCACACAATGTCGCGCGCGGTGCTGTGACGTTCCAGTTCCGCGGCAAGCTCTGCTTCGGGAAAGGGATACATCTGCTCCAGAAACACGATGGCTGTGTTCATGTCCTGCCGCTTCTGGCGCTCGGTGCGCAATTCGTGCCCGATCTTTCCGGTGCAGATCAGGATGCGCTTTGTATCGTGGGCTTCGGTATCCGGAATTACCGGCAAGAACTGCTGATGCGTCAGGTCTTCGAGTGGCGAGAGCGCGTCCGGATGCCGCAGCATGCTCTTCGGCGTAAAGACGACCAGCGGCTTTCTCCAGTGGCGTAGCGCCTGCCGCCGCAGCAGGTGAAAATACTGACCTGCGTTCGAAGGCTGGCAAATCTGGAAGTTGTCGCGCGCCGCCAACTGCAGGAACCGCTCGATGCGCGCGCTGGAATGCTCCGGGCCTTGTCCCTCATATCCATGCGGCAGCAGCAGCACCAGGCCCGAGAGCAGCGCCCACTTGTCTTCGCCCGCGCTCACAAACTGGTCAATCACCGCCTGCGCCACGTTGGCGAAGTCTCCAAACTGCGCCTCCCACAGCACCAGCGCCTCGGGATAGTCACGGCTATAGCCGTACTCGAATCCCATGACACCGGCTTCTGAGAGCGGTGAGTTGTAGATCTGGCACGCGGCTTGTGCGGGCGCAATGTTCGCCAGCGGCACGTACTCCGTCTCGTTCTCGATATCGATCAGCACCGCATGACGCTGATTGAAGGTGGCGCGCCGCGAATCCTGCCCGCTCATACGCACGGGAATCCCTTGCTTCACCAGGCTGGCGAACGCGAGCGCTTCCGCCATCCCGTAGTCAAGCGGCTTCTTTCCCGCGCCCATCTCGGCCCGCTGCTCTAAAAGCTTCTTCACCTTGGGATGGATATGGAAACCCTGCGGATAAGTCGTGAGCCGCTCCGTCAACTCGAGCAACTCCTCGCGCGCCACTCCCGTGGGCTGTTCATATTCCGGCTTATATCGCCCGCCAAAGTAGTTGTCCCAATATTTGGGCAGTTCGCGCAGCGATGGCTTCTTCGTGATCTGCGCTCCGGCTTTCTGTGCCTGTTCGTACTCGCCCTTGATCGCCGTCACACGCTCCGCCAGATTCTCAATGCCCAGTTGCTTGGCATAGATCTCGTGCAACGGCGGATGCGCTTTGATCGCCTTGTACATGAGCGGCTGCGTCACAGTGGGATCATCGACTTCGCTATGGCCATGGCGCCGAAATCCGATGAGATCCAGCACCACGTCGGAGCCAAATCGATAGCGGTATTCCGCCGCCATGCGCGACATCCGCATCACCGCGTCCACGTCTTCGCCGTTCACGTGGAAGATCGGAATCGCCTGTCGCCGCGCCAACTGCGCGGAGAACCGCGAGGAGTGCTCATCGCGCGCATTGGTGGTAAAGCCGAGCAGGTTGTTGACGATCACGTGAATCGTGCCGCCAACCGTGTAGCCAGGAAGATCGGCATAGTTGAGAGTTTCGGCGGTAATTCCCTGGCCTGCAAAGGCCGCGTCTCCGTGCACCAGCAGAGGAAGGTACTGCACTTTGCCGCTCGCGCCAACGCGATCCTGCTTGGCGCGCGTGCGTCCGACCGTTACGGGATCGACCGCCTCCAGATGGCTGGGATTCGATGCGAGATGAATATGGATCTTCTTCCCGCTCTTGGTCAGGTATTCGCCGGTCGCGCCGATGTGATACTTCACGTCGCCAGAGCCCAGCACGCTGCGCGGATCGACGTCCTCAAACTCGGCAAACACCTGTTCAGCTGGCCGCTTCGCCATATGGATGATCACGTTCAAGCGGCCGCGATGGCTCATGCCCATGACCAGTTCGAGCGCGCCATTCTCACCGGCCACATCCAGAATCTGATCAACAGCGGGCAGCAGCGATGTGTTGCCCTCGAGCGAAAACCTTTTCGTTCCCAAATATCTCGATTGGATGGTTTGCTCGAACAGATCGGCGCGCATCAGCAGATCGAGCGCGCGTTCACGGTCGACCATCGCCATCACCCCAGGCTGATCGCCATTAGTCCCAGTGTCGATGGTTGCGGCCGCAACGTCGCTGCCTCCGCTCTCACCTTCCAATCGCTCCTGGATCCATTGCCTGCGCTCAGGGTCGGCGATGTGCATGAACTCCACACCAACGGTGCCGCAGTAGATGCGGCGAGCTTCCTGGGCCCATTCGTTGTCGCCAGGCGAATCGAACCGCAGGTCCGGATGCGGCAGGGGAAGCAGCAGTCCGAGGGGATTCAACTCCGCTTCGAGGTATCCAAACTGGCGAAAGATGCTGAAAACACGCTCGCGGTCGGCATTCCCGGCCCGTTCGTGAGACCGATTCTCAGCGGCATTATTAGTGGTAGAAGTTGCCATAAAATGTGTCTATAGAATAACGGATGCCCGCAATCCGTGCCCGATTCAGCGTGGGCTCTAATTCTGCAACTTTGCGCTGATATTGCCGTCCATTTACGCGGAGGATTCGCCATGTCCCAAGGAATCATCGATCTGCCCAGTCGCTACTCCGTTGCCGAAACCATTGCCCGCCTGCAATCGATCCTTAAGGAACACGGGGTCAACGTGTTCGCGCTTGTCGACCACAGCGGCGAAGCCGCAAAAGTGGGACTCGAAATGCGGCCTACGCAACTGCTCATCTTCGGCAACCCGAAAGGCGGAACGCCGCTGATGGTTGCGGCGCCAAGCTGCGCTATCGATCTTCCGCTGAAGGCGCTTGCGTGGCAGGACGCCCAAGGGAAAGTCTGGCTCTCCTACAACGCGCCTGAGTACTTGCAGCAACGTCATGGCATTCCCGCCGATTTGCTCAAGAACATCGCTGGTCCGGCTGCGCTGATGCAGAAGGCTGTGGAATAATAGCGGGCTTCGAGCGTATGCCCGAATCCCAGCCCAAATCGCAACTCCAGCCGAACCCGAATCGCGCCCGCGACCACCTTGCCAACGAACGCACATTTCTGGCGTGGGTGCGAACCGGAATCGCAACCATCATCTTCGGATTCGCCATCGGCCGCTTCTCGATCGCACTGCGCGAGTTCATGCGGTTTTCAGGACACGAAGCTTCGGCTTCGACCGGAGTTTCCGCCTGGTTCGGCGTGATCTCCATTGTGGGCGGAGTGCTCCTGATCCTTTCAGGCTTGTCGCGTTACCGAGAGTCGCGCATCCAGATCGACAACGATACGTTCGAACCTGCTGGATACATTATCGACATCGTTTCGTACTTGCTTGGGCTTTTTGGGCTGGCGCTCGCAGGTTATTTGATCTATATCGAGCTGTTCAGGAAGTGAGTTGAGCTGAGGAGAGCAGAATCGACATGGAAGGTTGGGACCCCTCCTGTCTCGGTCTTTTAAAGTCAAAGACTTAGGGCCCGCTAAACGCTAAGTCTTTGATAAATAATGATGTAGCAACTAAAGTATTTATAAATCAATAAGTTAGCTTCTGGGCGGGACTTGAAATTATGGGCGACTTCCAAAAAGACACGCAGGAACCGGGTAAGCAGGGCTCGATAGCCCCTGGTGAGAGCAAATCGGAAAAAGAACTCGCCGGGCGCGCCGCTGCCGAACTGGTGCGCGATGGAAACGTAGTCGGGCTCGGCACCGGTTCAACATCCTATTTTGCCGTTATTGCTCTCGGCGAACGCGTGAAGGCCGGACTCAAGATCGTTGGCATTCCTACTTCCAATGCCACGGCAGAACTGGCGAGGAAGGTTGGCGTGCCGCTGACCACGCTCGATGAGCATCCGGAGATCGACATCACGATTGATGGCGCCGACGAACTCGACCCCCAGCTCAATCTGATCAAGGGCGGAGGCGGCGCGCTGCTGCGGGAAAAAGTAGTGGCGTCCGCTTCGAAGAAAATGATCGTGGTGGCCGATGCGAGCAAGCTGGTTCCGGCGCTTGGCAAATTCCCTTTGCCGGTGGAGTTTGTTTCCTTCGCTCGTACGGTGGTTGAAAACAAAATCAAATCTCTAGGCGCAACGGTGAAATTACGAGCGAATCAGGATGGCGGCACTTACCTGACCGACAACGGCAATCCGATTCTCGATTGCAGTTTTGGCATCATCAAAGACCCGGCAACGCTGGCGAGGACGCTGGGAAGCATTCCGGGCGTGGTGGAGCACGGGCTGTTCATTGGATTAGCGACGCTGGCGCTGATCGGCAAGGAAGGTTCTGTGCAGGAGATCAGGGCGTAGCACGCTGCCGCTGCGCACGAAGTGCCCAATTAGCCATTTTTTTCTTTGCCGCCGGGGCCAAAAAGGAGGATAATTCCCGCCAACACGATCTCGCCCTCGGGGAAGCAATTTCAAAAACTTGAGACAACACCCTGAAGGGAGGGGCGCCGGTGGCGCCGGATTCTCCGAAACAAGATGGCTGCTTCGGAGGCTCACGAGGTGTCATTTCCACACGGGCCATTCAGCCAAAAAAATCGCGGTGCGACGGAGGATAAAACAATGTTCCGAATCTCAATGTACTCCCTGCTTATCTCTTTGGTGGTTTTTACCGTGCTGGTTGCCGGGCTCGCTGCCGCCGAAGCTAACGCTGGAGCCAATCGCCCAGCTGGAGTGCCGGCAGATTTTGTCATCACGCCATTTGGATACTTCCATCCAAGCTGCGTGAACCACTTAAAAGAAGGGGATGTTCTGCGGCAAGATGTGAAGGCCATCGAGCACGCGAATGGAGCGCTCGATAAGATCCCGGTATGCGCCTTTCCACATTACAGAGCCGACGGAGAAATGGTAATTGGCGATGAGCGCGGAATTAAGGATCCCAACATCAGCCACGCCTGGGTGGAATGGGCGAGCGTCAGCACCACCTACGACTATGGGGACATCTATGCGGAATGGGATGTTCCTCCGACGCCGAGTAGCAATGACGGCCAAACCTTGTTCTTCTTCAATGGTCTGGAGGACATTAACGATGTAGTGACGATCATTCAGCCGGTCCTCGGGTGGAACTCCGATTACGGCTCAGCGTGGGGCATCGCAGCCTGGAATTGCTGCGTGAACGGCGCAACCAACGAGGCCTCGCCGGCACATGTCAACCCCGGAGATCATCTCGAGGGCTATGTCTTCCCCACCTGTGGGGCAACGAAGACCTGCTCCACGTGGGACATCGTTATCATTGACCAGCAAAATGGAAACTACTCTCAGATGATTAACACAACAAGCTATGGGCAGACCTTCAATTGGGCCTTTGGCGGCGTCATGGAGGTCTATAACATTGCCAAATGCGGCGACTACCCAGCCGCCGAGGACTCTGGCACGAATTTCGGAATCACCTTTTACAACCAGATCCTGAGAAACTTCAAAGGTGTAAACCTCGCCCCGGCGTGGAAGATAGGCGTAGGCAGTGGATTGAGTCCATCATGCAGCTACGGTGGATCACTACCAAAGGCGATAACTCTCACTTATTGATCGCGCGATCGACGATCACGCGGCAGACGATCGTGCGATCGACTTAGTATGTGGGGCATCCGGAATCGACGATCCCGCGGATGCCCCATCATTTCATCGCATTTGAAAATCTCACTAGAATCAGCGCCGACTCTGTCACTTCGTCGCCGCGGTTGGCGGGGCCGATTCAATCGGCAGTAATTTCAACGGCGCAGCCAGCGGCGCTGCACGTGACCTGCCCGTGGCGGACGATCTTGATGGATGAGGCATCGGGGAAGCGCACCGGGAAGTCTTTGTCGCGGATCTGATCGCCGGCAGCGCGCAGACGTTCGTCGCCTTCGATAAACTCGGCCCTCTCGGGGCGGGGGGAACTATCGAAAACGAGATTGAACCGCGCCGAAACGGTCTGAGTTGTGATTGCTGTGAGCTTTACTGTCTGCGTCGCGACAAACTCGGATTGAGCCGCCGCGATCTCTTTCTGTGCCGCGTTCGCATCTTGGTTCGTAGATGATGCGAGCTTTGCCAGCCGCTCCCGCGAGTCGGCCACGTCGGCTCCGCCAGCAGCCGCGGCGTGGGCGTACATGTGGCGCGCTTTCTCGGGCTGGCCCTGCTTTTCATAAACCTGACCAAGCCGGTTCGCAACCGTTCCCGAATCGCTAAGCAACCATGCCGAATTTAGAAATTGCATGGCCGCAAGATTTTCGCCGCGAATATATTTCGCCCATCCCATGCGCGCCCATGCGAGCGCCACCAGCTTCATCGCGGAAAATGCCGCCGGCGGAAGGCGGTCAAACTCGCCGGCATCGAACTGGCCGCCGATGTCGTAGAGCACCTCCTGCGCTTCGTTCTCAGTCCTCGTGGGATCGATATCTGGCTTGAGCGCCGCGGCATACATATCGGCGCCAGACTCGCCGGCAGCACTACCGGTAAGGCTCTTCATCAACTCCTGCGCGCGCGCGGTTTGGCCCAGGCGGCCATAGACCTGTGCCAGCGCGAGCCGGATTTCCGGGTCGTCGGGAGGAATCGCAGCAGCAGCTTCAAGTTCGGTGCGCGCATCGGCGTCCTTGCCCATTTGCGCCAGAAGCAGGCCCAGATTCTTGTGCGATGCCCGCTCGTAGGGCGCGATGTCGAGTTGTTTACGATAGGCCGCCAGCGCCTCGTCATTCTTCCCCGCCTGCTGCAGCTCGATTCCGAGTTCAAGATTCGCGAGCTTGTGGGCGGGATCGATTTCAATCTGTTTTCGAAAAGCGCCGATTGCATCGGCGTGATTGTTGGTGCCGGCATAGGCGCGGCCCAGGTCGTACCAGCCGTCTTTCAAATTCACATCGCCGTCAACCGCGCGTTTGAGAAGGTCGATGGCATCGCGATAATCCTTGCTGTCGAGCGCCTTCACACCCGCCGTGTGCAGTTCGTTGGGCGTGCCTTCCAGGTCGCGAGCCGCTTCAACGCCGCCGCCGGAAGGCGCGAGGATGGTCGCGGTCAGCAATTGATCGGTGTCGGTGAAGGTGACGTTCCGGAACGATTCGTAGTCGGCGCGCCGCGCCGCCGGAATCTCGTTCACATTCACGTTGAGCTTGCGCTCACCTTCGAGCAGTCCCTGCTTTGATGGCAAAGCGGTGAACGTGTAGGACGAAGAATAGTCGCCGTAGTCACGCGACATTTTGACGGGCAGCGGCGTGCGCACGGAATAATTCGCAGGCAGTTCAAGCCGCACCTTGTAGTCGGCCTCACCGGCGGGGCCAATCTGAATCGGGTCGACGCTCTTGCTCGAGGCCGTAACGGCGGGCACACCCAGCGGCGGAATCAGGCGGAAGTCGACGCTCGCTGAGGGCACAGCAAAATAGCGGTTGATACGCAGGTGATATTTGAGATGAAACGGCTTCGACGTATCCTCCAGTGGCTCGAGCTGCACATTATCGACATCGCCATGCAATCCCCAACCGGCTGAAACCATCTTGGTGAGTTCGTCCCACTTCGCCTGCGGCGTGCGTCGAAACCCGGCGCGCATCGGCCAATCGCGGTCGCCCTGCGCGGTGAACTCAAGCGTGGCATCAAGTGCGCCAAACTCGGTAAATTTTCCGTTGAGGACAAAATGCGCAAATGTCTTAATCGGTGAATCGGCGGGCGTACGGCGCAGGCCGCCTTCGGAGTTGTCGGCGGCGACGACCGACTCCTTGTTGCGCAACGGGTAAAGAATCAGACCATAGGGCGTGACTTCCTGCGTGGAATCGAGGAAGGTCCATGCTGAGCCGACGTGGGCAAGGGTCATCACGTGATCAAACTGCGCAGGCGACGGGACATCCTCATCGAGCCGGCGCGAGCTGTTGATCAGCACCGGATAACTTTCCATCCCCTCGGCCTTCAACAGCGACGCGAGCAGTGTGTGCTTGTCTTTGCAGTCACCGTATCCGCTGGCCATCACCTCGGACGCAGCATGCGGCTGGTACCGGCCCACTCCGAGCGAGATGCTTACATAGCGGATATCGAGCGCGACGAAGTCATAGAGGCGTCGCGCCTTCTCCTCGGGCGTTTTGGCGCCAGATGTTAGTTCATCGGCCTTTTTGCGCACGGCATCGTCAATGGTCATGCGCTCGCCCTGCAGCTGCGCATACCACGCGGCAATCTGTTTCCAGTCGGTGAAGGTCGTGAGCTGGACGTCGGGGCTGCTGCTGTCCTCGTCTTCGTCTTCGGCCTTCTGTTTGTCCTTCGCGTCCTCGGGCTCAATTCCCTTCACCACCCAGGTGTAAATGCGGCGATCCCCGTTCGCATTCTCAGTGATCTCGGGCGCGTGCTTCGGCGATTTCAATTTCACTTCGCGCGCTTTCGGCACGTCAATCTCGAGCCGGTCCTCATTCACAACCACGCCCTTGGGAAAGGTGTTTTCAAACCAAAAGTTGCCGGGCGCGAGCGCGGTGACAATGTGGGTCACGGTGCGATATTCGAGCACGTCCCCCGGCCGCAGCCCGGCGACGGAAATATGACGCTGCCGGTAATCGGTGTACATGGGCGCGTCTTTGAGAATGTCAGGCGCGAAATCCTGCGCGGTCGATTCCGGCGTGACGATCACCTGGCCGTCGGGCTTACGCACGCGCACATACTCGACGTCCAGCTTCTCGGTGGCCGACGAATAGCCGAACACCAACTGTCCCAGTTCCTCGACGCCCGCCTGGCTCTGAACGCGCACAATCGCTTCGGTTTCTTCCACGCCGGTGCCATCGCTTTCAAAGCGCGCGCGGTTCAAGATGCGTTCGAAGATGACCGCTTCCTGAGAGTGGTCTTTCTTGGGGTTGACACCTGGAATCGTCGGGTTCGGGGCGGGCTTTAGGTCCGGCTTTGGGACAGAAGAGTCTTGCGGGACCGGATTTTGTGGGACTGGATTTGGTGGAACTGGATTTTGCGGCGCCGGATCTTGTCGCACCGAATTTTGCGCGGAAGAAACCCGCGCCGACCCGTTCGTAATCAAAAGGGCGGCAAAAAGGAAACAAGTGGACTTGCAGCAGCGAGAAAGCATCTTGAGGTTCTTTTACGCTGCATCCCAAGTAAAATCAAACTGTCGTTAGTTTGGACGACTTGGTTTGGACAACCTTTGTTTTGGACAACCTTTGTTTCGGCTGTCTTTGTTTCGAGCATCTTTGTTTGGATCACCGGGAGGCTTCTTGAAAGCAATCTTTGCGCTGGCCCTGCTCGCCAGACTGCCTATGCGCCAGCGCCTTCGCGGAGACGCCCCTCGCGATCGTCGAAACTTCCCTGCCAAAGCTCAACTCTGGGGACGAAATCCATTTTACCTTTCACGCCACCGGAGGTGCGCCACCTTATGCGTGGACCGTGGATGGCAACCTTCCTGACGGCGTTCGGCTCAGCGAGAATGGCGTTCTCTCCGGCCGGCCGATCAAGGCCGGGCCCGCGGACATCACTATCAAAGTGGCGGATTCCGGCCATCCGCCACACGAAGTCGAGCGCAATTACCAGGGCTCCATCAGCGCGGGTTTGCAGTTCGATTGGCGGGAATCGCCCAAGGTTCGAGACGATCGTATTGACGGGTCGGTGAAGGTCACCAATGGCTCGAAGGAGTCTTACGATCTGACAGTTGTCGTCGTTGCTGTCGCGTCCTCGGATAATCGCGCTACAACCATTGGCTATGAACACTTCGACCTGAAGGCAGGGACGAACGACCTGCCGATCACCTTTGGCAACACGCTGCCGCCCGGCGATTACACAATTTATGCCGATGCCGTCGCGGAGATCCCGGCGCGCGACGCGATTTACCGCCAGCATCTGGAAACGCCCAAGGCGCTGCGCATCGTGGCGGGACCGTAGGCAGCCGTCAGCTGTCAGCGATCAGGGCCTGATTCTAATAACAACTAAAACCCCTTGCGTTGCTATGGGCGGCGACCCCAAGGGCAGAAAGATCTCCTCACTCACAAAACAATGAGGGTGAATAAGGAAGAGTCTTAGGGCAAGGGCTGAGGGCTGAGGGCTGAGGGCTGAGGGCTGAGGGCTGAGGGCTGAGGGCTGCAAATAGAGAGTCCCGAGGTGATGTTGAACTCATTCCTCTCGGCCAGTAGCTCGCGTTTAGACCCTTGCTGACCTCTCTCAGAAGGCTCTCTTGCGAGTATTCCTTCCGGCGATCCTGCTCGGGCTCCGGGCTCACCGCCAACCGGATAAATCAGTCCAACGCCTCGGGACTCTATCCTGCCTTCGACGTAGGCTCTTGTTCTTCTCGACCAGCGCTTAGCTATAGACCCTTGCTGACCCTCTCCGATTCACCTCGCGGCTATCGGTGTGATCTCGCTTGAGCCCCGGACGCTGCACCAACCGGAAAAACTTCAGAACGTGTCAAAGAACGATTATGGTTTTACTCTTCTTATTTTTTTCGTCAATCGAAATCCCCGGTCTGTAAGTTGCCGTTTTTCAATCGAGTGCAGCCCATGCACAAGCCCCTGTCACAGAATCGGTGCAATCGCCCCGCGGGTTGCACGAAATCGCCAGTGTTCATGCGGAATTTTCGGGGGCTTCGTGTTGTTTTCGGCGGCGCTAGTATCGCGGTACTTCGCAGGTTCTCTGTGCAAAACCAAGTTTCACCCGCATAAATCCCTGCCGACCTTATGTGGCAGATCCACGTAGCAAAAGATTCGCCGGACCGCTGGTACCATACTTCCGTGCCCCCACTCCTGGACGTCCGCAATCTGACGATTGAGTTTCCGGCTGCAAGAACGGGACTCCAGCCGCTGGCGGGCGATTCTGGCGTGGGCTCTTCGTCGCGCGCAACATTCCCCGCCGTCCAGGATCTCAGTTTCTGCATCAACTCGGGCGAAGTGCTCGGCCTAGTGGGTGAGTCGGGCTCGGGCAAGTCGATTACTTCGCTGGCCATCATGGGACTGTTGCCACCAGCAGCGTCCGTTTCCGGCAAAATTGTTTTTCATGACGGCGGGAATACGAGTAGCGTCGCTCCCCCCACGGAACTAACAGCTCTCGATCCGGAACAGTTTCGTCGCCTTCGCGGCTCCCGCATTGCCATGATTTTTCAGGAGCCGATGACCGCGCTCAATCCCGTCATGCGTGTCGGCGACCAGATTGCCGAAGCGGTGCTGGCGCACACTGCGGTTTCCAAATCCGAAGCCTGGCGCCGCGCCATCGAAGGCATGCGCGAAGTGGCGATCTCCGAGCCCGAACGCCGGGCCCGCAGCTACCCGCACCAGCTTTCCGGAGGCATGCGCCAGCGCGTGATGATCGCAATGGCCATCGTTAACCGGCCGCAACTGTTGATTGCCGACGAGCCCACCACCGCGCTCGATGTGACCATCCAGCAGCAGATTCTCGATTTGCTGAATGATCTGCGCCAGAAGTTTTCGCTGGCAATGCTGTTTATCTCCCACGATCTCGCCGTGGTTTCGCATGTCGCTGACCGTGTTGCCGTCATGTATGCGGGAAGCCTGGTCGAACTTGCGCCTAAGTCTGAAATCTTCAGCCGTCCCGCGCATCCTTATACGCAGGGTTTGCTGCGGGCAATTCCAACACTTGAAACTGACCGCGCCCAGCCCCTCGCGACGATAGAAGGTACGGTGCCGCCGATCAACGCGCTGCCTCCGGGATGCTTATTCGAACCGAGATGCGGGTATCGGATCGCAACCTGCGCGGATGAGTTGCCGCCGCTGGTCGCAGTCGCCCCAGGCCATTTTGCGAGATGCCCAGTGGTAAGTAAGGAAATGTGAGGTTCGGGTTGCACTCGCTTGATATCGTTCCTCTGAGATCGAGGATTTCAGCCTTATGCCGTTACCGTAAATCGTACGGCATGGCCCGCGATTCCGCGCACGGCAAGCTACTGTATGGGAGCAGTCATGTGGGCAATATCCTCACGCACATGATCGGCGCGAGGTCCTTTAGGCTCTTCCTGCAAGAACACGCGAAATTCAGCCAGAGCCTCCTCCAATTTGTTCTCTCGCTGGTAGGCGCGGGCGGCAATGTAGTGCACCAGCGAAGGATGTTCGGTGGGGGAAGCGGTGTGCGCCTGGTCCGCATGGCTTATGGCTTGCTGGTAGTGCCGGTTCAGCAATTCGGCGTTGGCCAGAAACATCAGTTTTACAGGATCGAGAGCATCAAGGCTCACGGCTGCCCCCAGCAGATCTTCTGCCTTGGAATAGTCCCTTTGTTGCAGTTCAAGCCGGCCGAGATTGAATAATGCGGGAAGGAAACGTGCGTCGATGGATATTGCTTTCTCCAATGCTTTCTGTTCCTGAGAAAGGTCGTTCATGCGAGCGTAGAGTACACCCAGGTTGTTGTAGGCGGTCACATAGCGGGGTGCAATGGCAATGGCTTTCTCCAAGTGTTGCTGCGCCTTCTTGTAGTCTTTTAGGATCATCTCCTCGTTTCCCCGGTCGAGTTCCTTACGCGCTTGCGACGGGACGCTGAGGTCAGCCGCTGACACCAGCGGGGACTTCGAATCCAACGGCCTAGGGCCACTGTCCATGACGCGCCGCACCGTCACGTACTGCGATTGGGCGACTTTGCGCTCGTCTACCTCGAACGTCGGACTTGTGACAGTATCGATCCCATCTCCACTCACCTCGACGTTGTAGTCACCGATGGGTACCATGATGAAGTTCGCTTCGCCCATGTCGCTGGTAAAGGCGGACTCAACGGGCGTCGTGCTGGAGCCTTTCATCAGGCGCACGAGCAGGTTGGGGCCCGCGTTGCGAGAGTTCTCGAAAACTACCCGCACATGCACGTTGCCTGTGCTGAAAGTCCGACCCGAAGAGCTGCCGGGAGCCTGCGCTTGCGTATGGACGCTAAGTAGGGAAATGATGACGAGGACGAGCCAGAAGCGGTAAAGCATGGCAGTCTCCTAAGGACTTGCCGTGGGCTCAGAAATGTAGCACCAGTGGTTGCGGCTTTGCGCTGGCTGAACTTCAATTCCGCGGCAGACAAAGCTAGCTAAGAAGTTCTTCCTGGTTGGCGCTGCCACTCGCGATAGCTAAGGCACCATCCTGCCCCCGGTTTGTTGGATGCAATCTTGCGCCTGGCCGGGTTCCAGGACAAGGCATTTTTTCACTTTGCGAAAACCTTGATAGAAGTGGCGCGACGATAGTTGGGCACACTCAGTTCCAATTCATTGATTCTGCAATAGGTTCTCCAAAACTCACAACTCTGTAAAGGCCCTCGGTTGCCCCTTGCAGCCCGGACGCACTGCGTCCGCCACCAGAAAACGTCATACTCCACCAGCCATCCGCACAATGTATCTCCTTGCCCGCGATCTGTTAGAAAATAGAATCCGAGTCCGATTGCCGATGAAGACCAACCGCATCGAGGCATTCAGCGACGGCGTAATTGCCGTGATCATCACCATCATGGTGCTGGAGCTGAAGATTCCGCGCGACACCACGCTGACTTCGCTTTTCACTCTGGCCCCGCAATTTCTTGCGTACCTGTTCAGCTTTCTGGTGGTCGCCATCATGTGGGTGAATCACCATCACATGCTGCACGCGGCCCGTCACGCCGATGCAAAACTGCTGTGGGCCAATAACAATCTGCTCTTCTGGATGTCGCTGGTTCCGTTTGTCACGGCATACATGGGCAACAATTATCGCGATCCGCGCGCGGTTGGACTTTACGGAGCGGTGCTGTTCCTGTGCGGTCTGGCCTTTACGTTTCTGCGGTCGGCGATTCTCTGCCACGTTCAGGACGATCCCAATGCAGTGGACTATCATCGCCGCGTGCAGCGCAAGAATCTGCTTTCGTCGGCACTTTATGTGGCGGCCATTCCGCTTGCCTTTGTCGATGTCCGAATCTCGTACTTCATCTACGCCTTCGTGGCGCTTTCGTATTTCTTGCCGGAGCGCAGGCTGGCTGAGCGTGAAAATTAGGATTCTTAGCAGATAGCGCTCACGTTCGCTTCGGGACTTCGACCGTCCCCACCCGCGAAATCTCCGGTTCCAAGCTATAATCCTCCTCTTGCCGTGCGGATTCTTTTACTCAGCGACATTCACGCAAATTTAGAGGCGCTGGACGCCTGTCTGGCTGCTGCGCCCGCCTACGACCTCGTCGCCGACCTCGGCGACATTGTTGGATACGGCGCAAACCCCAACGAGGTGGTAGAGCGAGCCCAATCGCTTGGCGGAGTGGTTGTGCGCGGCAATCACGACCGCGCCGTTACCGGACTGACTGATCTCGAGGATTTCAATCCCGTGGCCGGCCTCGCCACCATCTGGACCCGCGATCGCTTGACGCGCTCTCATCTCGAATGGCTGCGCGAACTGCCGCTAGGACCGGTAACCGTGAAGGAACTCCCGGATGTGCAGTTTGTGCATGGCTCCCCGCTCGACGAGGATGAATACATTGTGAGCGTGAGCGATGCGATCGCGCCGTTGCTTACGCATCCTGTTCCCATCACCTTCTACGGGCACACGCATCTTCAGGGCGGCTTCAGCCTGCAGGCGGAAATCGGGGAGATGTATCGCCCTGCGTATCGCACCGTAGGACAGGCCGAGTCTTCCGATTGGCCGCTGCGCAAGGAGCGCCGGTATCTGATCAATCCCGGTTCGGTGGGGCAGCCGCGCGATGGCGACTGGCGCGCCGCCTTCGCCATATTCGATAGCGATGCCCTGATTGTGAGCTTCCATCGCGTGCCCTACAACGTGCGAGTCGCGCAGGAAAAAATTATTGCCGCAAACTTGCCTCCACGACTGGCAACGCGTTTGGCCACAGGACGGTAGAACAGTGGACAGTGGCTGGTGGTCAGTGGCCCGTTATCGGTAGGCAGTTCGTCAGCCCTCATCAGTCCTGAGTTCTCGGTCAGCCTCGGTTGCTATAGTTCTGGATGTCGGCTGCGGCTCTCAGCGGTCAGTGTCCTTCTCGTCTTTAAAAACCCGGCAATGTTACCGAAACGCTACTGGGTACTGGTTACTGGTTGCTGGCTACTGGGTACTGGTTACTGGTTGCTGGCTACTGGGTACTGGGTACTGGGTACTGAAACCCTGTAAACTCTCCGCATGAGTGCCTACACAGCTCACGTCGATGGCGGAGCCCGCGGCAATCCCGGGCCCGCCGGCTACGGCGCGGTGATCAAGGATCCGCAGGGTAAAACAGTTGCCGAACTGAGCGAATATCTCGGACACCACACCAACAACTACGCGGAATATCAGGGACTACTCGGCGTGCTGCGCTACGCCGTCGAACACGGAATCGCGGCCTTGGATGTGGTCAGCGATTCGGAGTTGATGGTGCGGCAGATGAACGGAATTTACAAGGTAAAGAATCCAGATTTGCGCAAGCTGTTCGACGAGGCCAAGCAGCTGGCCTCGCGGCTAGATCAATTCCAAATCCGGCACGCGCTGCGCGAACACAACCAGACCGCCGACCGCCTGGCAAACCTCGCAATGGACAAGGGAAAGCGGCCGGTGGTGTAAGCCGGGCCAGCCTAAGCGGGAAGATTTCTGCTGAGCCAGTCTCTTAGCGCTGGTTATGCCCGAACTTTTTTCTTGGCTGGCACCGCGCCTGCTTTCGCCGTCTCCCAAGGACGCTTCGGGCGCGCCGCTACGGGTTCGTCGCGGTCTTTGATGCGATCGTAGTGATATGACTCGCTGACCGTGCCGAGCGATTCGTTGTAGAGGCTGGGCAGAGCGAGCGCTTCCTTCATCTCCTCGGCGAAATCGTGCAGGGCTTTCAGGTGGCCGGCCGTCGCCGGCACTTCGGTCTTTGTGGTCATCAGGAACTGCTGGTATCCACGGTTAATGAGCTTCGAAATTTCTCCGCCGACAAGGTACCCGGGATAGGCGAAGATCTTCACGCCGCCATCGTCTGTTTTCTGGATCGCGGCCGAGACGTTGTACTTCTTAAGAAATACGCGTCCTTGCGTGCCCGGCGCTTCAATCAGATCAAAGCCGTGCTCACGCAACCACGCGACGGCGTCTTCATAAGTCCGTTGTTCAATTTTTGTCGCCATTATGATGACTCAACTCCATTCACTTTCTGCTTAGATGCCTCGCATCTTTGACAGGTTCAAAGCGTGAGGTTCAAAGCGGCCGGTTCATATCGGCCCGCGACTTGCCAGCGCTGCGATCGACCGGAAACACTAAACCGCAAAAACCGCTACATTGTCGCAACGCTAGTAATAGATATACCTTTTCTAAATGAAGGGCACATTACTGTAGTCACTAGCCCGGAAAGGCGGATGAGGCAGCTTTTATTGCCCAAATAATCTGCTCGCCGACGAAAAGCGCATTCTACAGGCTTGTGGCGCAAATATCATCTACTCTGATACCGAGAACTCTGATTCTGAGAACTAACGATGCTGAGAATAGCTCAAGACGCTCTTTTCCACCTGCGCCGTCACGGCGAGGAAACCTACCCGTATGAATGCTGCGGTGTGCTGCTCGGGCAGATGCAAAACGGCGCTGGCGAGGGCGCAAACCAAGCCGGCGGCAAGACGGTCACCCGCGCCGTGCGCTGCACGAATACGCGCGAGGACTCGCCGCAGAATCGTTATAACATCGATCCCAAAGAACTCATTCGCATTCAGCGCGAGAGCAACGAACGCAACGAGGAGATCGTCGGCTTCTACCACTCCCATCCCGATCATCCCGCGCAATGGTCGCAGACCGATCTGGCGGAAGCATTCTGGTTTGGCTGCTCCTACCTTATTACGAGCGTGGAAAAGGGCAACGCGGCCCAGACGAACGCGTTCGAACTCGCGGGGACCGACGAATCAGACAAGAAATTCGTGGACGAAAAACTCGACAAATATTGAAGGGCGGCGCACTTTCGCCCCGGCTTTTCGTGCCGCAAGGGTTCGCCTAAGGCTCGCGGGGATTTGGGCAAAGCGTCCGCGAAAATGCTCGCGAAAAACTCGCTTGGGATGCGACAATAGAATTTCCAGTCATGACGACCGTCGCTATAGCTCCCATTACACCTGACCTCATTCGAGAGCACGGCCTTACGCCCGAAGAATTCGAAAAAATTAAAAAGCTGCTGGGCGGACGCGAGCCGACGATCACCGAACTCGGCATTTTCAGCGTAATGTGGAGCGAGCACTGCTCCTACAAGTCTTCGCGCGTGCACCTGAAGCGGCTGCCGACGCGCAGCAAACTGGTGTTGCAGGGCCCCGGAGAAAACGCCGGCATTGTCGACATCGGCGACGGCTGGGCTTGCGCGTTCAAGATCGAATCGCACAATCACCCGTCGTTCATTGAGCCGTTTCAGGGCGCGGCCACTGGCGTCGGAGGAATCCTGCGCGACATTTTCACCATGGGCGCGCGGCCTGTCGCCATCATGGACTCGTTGCGCTTCGGACCGATCACAGCCTCGGCTGCGGCGGACGCTACGGCCGTCACTCCATCGACAGAAACCGCGACGACCGAAGCTGAACTCCACAAAAACCACTCTGTGATGGAAGGCGTCGTCAGTGGCGTTGCTTCGTACGGAAATTGTTTTGGAGTGCCAAACCTAGGCGGCGAAGTGAGGTTTGAGCCTTGCTATTCTGGCAATCCGCTGGTGAATGCGTTCGCGCTCGGCCTCGTCCGCCGCGATCAAATCTTCTACGCGCGTGCTGCCGGTGAAGGCAATCCCGTAATTTACGTGGGCTCGAAAACGGGCCGCGACGGCATTCATGGCGCCACCATGGCGAGCGAGGAATTCAGCGAAGGCTCGGAGGCCAAGCGCCCCAACGTTCAGGTCGGCGATCCCTTTCTCGAAAAGCTTTTGCTCGAAGCCTGCCTTGAGGCCATGCAGACCGGCGCCATCATCGGCATTCAGGATATGGGCGCGGCCGGCCTCACTTGCTCCACGTGCGAAATGGGAGCGCGCGGCGGCACCGGCATTGAAATCGAACTCGACGAAGTTCCGCAGCGCGAGACCGGCATGACTCCCTACGAGATCATGCTCAGCGAGTCGCAGGAGCGCATGCTGCTGGTGGCGCAAAAAGGTCGCGAGGACGAGGTGTTTCGCGTCTTCAAAAAATGGGGCCTCGATGCGGTGCAGGTGGGCCGCGTGACCTCGGATGCAAAAATGCGCGTGCTGCTGCATGGCAAAGTCGTGGCCGAGATTCCGAATGCCGCGCTCACCGATGACGCGCCGCTCTACAAACGACCGCTCACGCGCTGGGAACCGCCGGTGGAACGCGAGATGCCTGGGCACATCCATCTCACCGGCACCGGCGATTTCACAGCCCATCTCATGCAGTTGCTGGCGAGTCCGAACATCTGCTCGAAGCGCTGGGTGTGGCAACAATACGATCACATGGTGCAGACCAACACGGTGGAAGCGCCCGGAGCGGGCGATGCGGGCGTGATTCGCATCAAGGGCTCAAAGCGCGGGTTGGCCATGGCGCTCGACGGAAACGGCCGCTGGTGCTATCTCGATCCGCGGCTTGGGGCCATGCATGCGGTCGCCGAAGCGGCGCGCAAAGTGGTGTGCGCGGGAGCGACTCCGATCGGCGCGACCAACTGCCTCAACTTTGGCAATCCTGAAAAACCGCACATCATGTGGCAGTTCTCGCAGGTGATTGACGGCATCACCAAGGCCTGCGAAGAGCTTGACACGCCTATTACCGGCGGCAATGTCAGCTTCTATAACGAAACGCTGGGCGAAGGAATTTATCCGACGCCGGTCATTGGAGTTGTTGGGATTCTCGAAGACATCCACAAAACGGTGAAGATGCACTTCGCGGCGCCGGGGAAAAAGATTGTTTTGTTGCGCGCCAGCGAGCCGGGCGATGCCGTCGATGCGCAGTCGGAGTTCGGCTCCTCGGAATACGCCAAGGAAATTCTAGGCGCGGTTTGGGGCTATCCTCCCGCGCTCGATATTGAGCGCGAAGCGACGCTGCAACGGGCGCTGGTTGCGATGATTCAGGACGGCCTGGTGGAATCCGCGCACGACTGCGCCGACGGTGGTCTGGCGGTTGCTTTGGTTGAATGTGCGCTGCCAGCGGGCGTGGGCGCGAATATCAAATTGGCGGGTGCCTGGTTGCCAGGGAACGAGCCGGGGGACGCGCTACCGTCGGAATTCCGCCTGTTTGGCGAAGACGCCAGCCGGGTGATCGTAAGCTGCGACCAAAACCAGTTGGCGCGAATCAAATCAGTAGCGGCGGAGTACAAGATTTCGGCGGACGTATTGGGCGAAACCGGGGGCGAGCGGGTTCAGATTGAGATCGGCGATCAGTCCGTAATTTCAGCAAACATTCAAGATCTGCGCTCAGCTTACGAAGGCGCGCTGGAAAAGGCTCTGCATCCCGGGCCGTCACTAATAATTAGTTAGACGACGATCGACCACGGACAGACGTTTTTAACGACAAACGACTAACGACCATCGACAGTAAAAACGGCTAACAAACATGTTGCCCTCTGATAAATTTCGCGATGAGTGCGGCGTGTGTGCTATCCACGCGCATCCCGAGGCCGAGAAGCTCGCCTATCTGGCGCTGCACGCCTTGCAGCATCGCGGACAGGAATCGGCCGGCATCGTCACGTCGGACGGCGAACAATTGCGCCAGCACAAAGCCATGGGCCTGGTTGCCGACATCTTTACCGAAGATGTGCTGGCTTCTTTGCGCGGCATTCTCGCCATCGGGCACACGCGTTATTCCACCGCGGGCGATTCGGCATTGCTGAACGCGCAGCCCATCATGGTGCAATCGAACAAAGGCACTATCGCCATCGCGCACAATGGCAACCTGACCAATGCATTGGCGATCCGCGCGAAGCTGGAAGGCAACGGTTCAATTTTCCAGACCAACAGCGACACCGAAGTTCTGGTTCACCTGATTGCGCTGTCGCGCGAGCAGACTTTGCCTGACGCCATTGCGGATTCGCTGCGCCGCGTGGAAGGCGCATTTTCGCTGGTGATGATCAGCCGCGACCGTGTTTTCGCGGCGCGCGACCCGCGAGGGTTTCGACCGCTCGCCATGGGCCGCATTCCGGCCACGAGCAGCGACAAAAAAGATACGATCATCTTTGCCTCGGAGACCGTTGCATTCGATCTGGTCGGCGCCGTCTACGAGCGCGATGTGAAGCCCGGCGAACTTGTAATCGTCGGCCCTGAGGGCGTCAGTTCGCGTTTCTACGCGACCTCGCCAGGGACAGCGTGCTGCATCTTCGAGCATGTTTATTTCTCGCGTCCCGACAGCATCGTCTTCGGTCGATCCGTGGATGAAAGCCGCGACAAGATGGGCCGCCAACTGGCGCGCGAAGCTCCGGTCGATGCCGATATCGTCGTCCCCGTCCCTGACTCCGGCAACACTGCCGCGATTGGGTATGCGGCAGAGAGCGGTATCCCCTTCCGGCTCGGGCTGATTCGCAATCACTACATCGGGCGCACCTTCATCGAACCGAAACAGTCAGTGCGCGATTTTGGAGTGAAGCTTAAGTTGAACGCCGTGCATAGTCTGCTCGTAGGCAAGCGCGTCATCCTGGTCGATGATTCCATTGTGCGCGGCACCACCAGCCGCAAAATCGTGCGCATGATTCGGAATGCCGGCGCGCGCGAAGTTCATTTCCGCATTTCCTGTCCGCCTACGATCTCGCCCTGTTTCTATGGAGTCGACACGCCATCCAAGCGTGAGCTGATTGCCGCCAACAAATCAGTGGATGAGATTCGCCAATTCATCGGCGCAGATTCGCTGTGCTACCTTTCCCTCGAGGGCCTCAAGAAGGCTTGTGCCGATGGCGAGCGCATCTCTTACTGCTCAGCCTGCTACACCGGAAATTATCCAACCAAGATCGACGTCGAAGAAATTTTGCCGGTAAGCGCAGGCCGATGATGTAATTGCGGCGTTAAAATATTCCATTGCTCGAAATGACGAAAACATCTTCCATTTTCGGGTCTAGGTTCACACTGCAGCTCGGCCCGTTCGAGCAGCAGGTGCTTCGGGAAATCTGGGCGCGAGGGAATGCAACGGTGCGTGAACTGGTCGAGGGCGGCAACATGCGCCAGGCCTACACCACGGTCATGACCACGATGGATCGCCTCTATAAAAAGGGCCTTCTCGATCGAGTCGCGGACGGTCGGGCGTTTCGCTACACTCCCCGGCGCACAGCGGAGGAACTTCAGCGGGACGCGGCCATTGATGGCATCGGTCAACTACTGGCATCGGGAGATGCTTCGTCACTCCCTCTCTCGTACCTGGTGGAAGCCCTGAGCGCCCAAGATGCACAACTGCTCGACGAACTCCAATTGCTGATCGAACGCAAGCGCCGCGAACTGAAAGCAGGCGAGCCCATCGCGCAACCGCCCAGTCCAAAGGAGCGGCAATGATGTTTGCCTTGCGCGGTACGGCTGTCTCCCTCGCGTTCTTCGTCCTGATGTACTGCTTTCTATCCGCGCTTGTATCGGCTTGCTGGCGGTTGATCCGTCATCTGAAAAGCGGCGAGGAAAACCGGGCACCACTTCTGTTCGTGCTTCGCGTGCTGCCCTTGCTGACTTCGGTCGTGCTCACATTTGTTTTTGTTGTCCCTTCGTTCCAGCTTTTGGAGCCGCGCTCGACCGAAGAGGGAGTGGGCGCCTTGCCAATTACGCTCGGCATCGCCGCGCTTTTTCTCGTCGTGTGCGGGGGCTGCCGCGCGATTGTTGCGCAGGCCCGTGCGTGGCGTATTGCGGCTCAATGGATGCACGGCGCTCGGCCGCTGTACAACGGCTCTGGCGCCATTGCGTTACGTACCGTTCATCACACGCCGCCAATCACGCTGGTGGGCACATATAAGCCGCGGATCCTCGTCTCTGGGTCAGCCCTTGAAGCGCTAACTGCGGACGAGTTTCATATCGCACTGCGACACGAAATCTCCCATATACGCTCCCGCGACAACCTTAAGAAGCTCGTTTTCCGTCTCTCGCCGTTCCCCGGCATGACTGAGCTTGAAATAGCCTGGGCAGAGGCGGCAGAGTTGGCTGCCGACGATGCCGCAGTCTCGGATGTGAAGGAGGCCGTCGATCTCGCCGCCGCTCTTGTGAAGATTTCGCGCCTCGGTCCTGTGGATGCCAATCCTGCTTGCACGGTCGGTTTTGCCTCCGGATCGCTAAGAGTCCGCGTTGCCCGTCTGCTTGCTTGGGATGAATCTCGACTATCCTACCGCCGCACACTGCGCTGGACGCTTTTACCGGCCATTTCAGTCGTCATCACCTGCCTTTGTGTCGCTTATGCTCCCGCCCTTAGCTTGACCCACGAAGTTACCGAATGGTTAGTGAATTAGCTTCGCTCTCGGCCGATATTTCCGAGTTTGAGTCTTGAGGATGCCGCGCTGGCCTAACGACTATGTCTGGTAGTAGTCGCAATCACGGATTAGCCTTGCTGGGCGACAAGGCCCGCCTTGCAAGCGCATCCATATTTTTCATTTCATGCAAGGCGGCAATCCCTGTTTGAAGGTGACTGAAGGTGACTTCCGCTTTATGCCAACGCCCCTGAACGTGCCGCACTTGCGAATCAGAATCCTGTCAGTCGCGGCACTCCTTTTTATTGCCGCAACGTTGTTGGCCCAGAATCCCAATGGAGCGCTGCGCGGAGAGGTAGAAGACTCGAGCGGCGCCCGCATCGCAGGCGCCAGCATTACGGTCCAGTCCTCTGCATCTTCTCTTACACGACACACCATCGCCAATGATCGCGGCGAATTCCGTATTGAAGGTTTGTTGCCCGGCCGCTACAAGGTTGTGGTGACGGCTGCCGGCTTCGCTAACGCGGCTTCAGACGTGGACGTTGCGGTCAGCATGGTGCGTGACGTTTCCGTGATCCTCAATCCGCCGAGCGGGCGCGAAAACGTGACTGTGCAAGGAAAGGCCTCGTCGATCACGACCGAGCAGGTCGACACGGCGAGCGCGGGGCATCAGGGCGTGATCACCAGCAACGATCTGGAGACGCTGCCACTGGCCGCACGCACTTTCGCCAACATCGCTTACCTTGTGCCCGGCACCGAACCGGTCGAGCCGTCTGACCCGACCAAGGCGCGCATCACCGCCGTTTCCACTGGCGGCAGTTCGGGACTCAACAATGAGCTTTCCGTCGATGGCGCCGACAACTCCGACGATTGGATCGGAGGCTTCCTGCAGAACTTTTCGCCCGACGGGCTCCAGGAATTCGACGTTCGCACGGCCAGCGAAGACGCCGACACTGGCGGGACAACTGCGGGCTCGGTTGTGATTACCACCAAGCACGGCACCAACGATTGGCACGGCAGCGGCGCGTTCTACGAGCGTGCGGCTCAACTCAACGCGCGTTTCCCGATTGAAAATCCGCCTCAGACATGCACCGATGGAACCTGCGTGAGCAATCCGAAACAGCCTTTCTCGCGCCAGAATTATATTGGCACGCTTGGCGGCCCCATCGTCAAGAATAAGGTCTGGGCCTTCTCCTCGTTCGAGTACGTGCATGAGAACGCGAGCATAGCCTACAGTCCGGCAAACACGGCGCAGTTCAACGCGCTGGCGCAAATTGCGGCGGACGGCTTGATCCCCGGCGTGCCATCGATCTCCATTCCGCAAAACGTCCCGGTTCCGTTCCGCGACTACACCGGCTCCATGCGTTTCGATTGGGCACAGTCGCCGCAATCGCAGTGGTTCCTGCGCACATCGGAGGATAGCTACCTGACTCACAACGCATTGGTGCAACAGGGAGCGCTGCCGAATACGGGCCTGACCACGCACAACAATTACTTCAACAGCGTCATCAGCAATCAATACGCGTTCAATTCAAACTGGCTGGGAAGCCTTGTTCTGGGGGCCAGTGAACTGCACCTGACCCAGACGCGCAACTCCGACTTGGGCTTTGCCCTGGCGTTTCCTTTCACGTCAACTTCGCTGACAATATCCGGCTTTGAAACGTTTGGCGACAACCAGTTTCAAACGCCGATCACTTTGTTCCCTTCCCTTCGCAATCAGGAAAAGTATCAATTCCGCTATGACGTGAGCCACGTTTCGGGCAGTCATACGGAAAAGTTCGGGGTCAACTTTATTCACGAGCCGGTGCTGGGCGGGGCGTTTCCGGGGACGCCGGAGTCTTATACGCAATTCATCTACAATCCGCTCGACTATCTAAATCCGCAAGTTGTTCCCAACGGCTTAACACAATTTCAGGCGGACCGGACGTGCTCGACGGTCGATGGAGTCACTCCTACCCTCAACACCATCTGCTCGTCCGCTCCCGCCGGCGATGGCAGTTTCTCCCAAAATGTGCAGCGGCTCGCGCTCTATGCTCAGGATTCCTGGCGCGTGTCGTCGCATCTCACCGTCAACTACGGGCTGCGCTGGCAAACAACGTGGGGACTATTCAATGCATCGGGGCAAAGCCAGGCAGCGAACTATTCATTCCCGCTTTTATCGCAACTGGGATACCCGGAGGCCGTGCCACACGATTACCGCAAGCAATTCGGACCGCGCCTTGGCATCGCCTATTCTCCCGGAAAGAGCGAGAACACCGTGATTCGCGCGGGTTTCGGCATGTATTACGACGATCTTGCGCAGAATGGATGGGCAACCGCGTTTCAATCCGTAAACCGGGATTCGGTCGCACCGCCGTCGCTGATCGATCCCCGATACAGGACGCCCTATGCGATTCACGCCACCGGCGGCGTTCAGCACGCCTTCACTCGCAATTGGATTGCAAGCGCCGACTACACGCACGAGCAGGGCAACCATGGATATCGCGCGTATTCTTACACGACGCCTGTGGCTGCTACGGTTTTTCACTCCGATAACCGCTCCAGCTACAACTCTTTGATGTTTCACCTGCAGGGCAACGTGACAAAACGTTTCAACCTGGTTGCCAATTACACGCTCTCGAAAGCGCAAACGTGGGGATGCGTGCTTGGGGAACTCTTCGATTACGTCAATGGCGTGTGCAATCCCAACAATGCCTTTGGACCGGGCGACTACGGCCCTTCAGGCGAAGACGTTCGCCACCGATTTGTGCTGGCCGGTACGGTTCACATTCCGGGCGGTATCGAACTGACGACACTAACGCAAGCTGAAAGCGCGCGCCCGTTCACCATCACTACGGTCGACGGCTCTGACAGAATCCAAATCAACGGCGTCAAAACGAGCCTCGATGAATTTCGTGGCACGCCATACATTCAGGCTGACCTCCGTGTCGCGAGGCCAATCACTCTCAACGAACGCTGGCAGGTCTATCCGTTCGCGGAGTTCTTCAATCTGTTCAACCGCAATAATCCTGGCGCCAATTACGTCACCAATGTCTCGTTGCTTCCCGTGCAAACCGACCCGAGCGGCACAAACATCATCTCGCCCGTCACAAACCTGAAGCAGCTCGAAATTCCCGCCGGCGGCCTCGGAGACTTCTTCGGCCCAGGTACAACGGTCGGCATTCCCTTTGCCGCGCAGCTGGGAGTGCGCGTGACATTCTAAGCGGGACCGTAGTTCCCGTAGAGACGGGGCTTGCCCCGTCTTCCATCGATATGCGGCAACGTTCTTACCGGAGACGCGGCAACCCGCCAATCTTTGTGGCAGTTGGCTTCCGTGCCCTTGCCACTCTCGGAATTCCCCGCAGATCATTTGTGATCGCAACATCGTCCCAATCTCCAAGCAATCGCCGCGCGCCTTCCGCAATCGTCCCGCTGATCTCGAACACCAGCCATCCACCGGGCCGCAAAGCGCGGCGCGCCTGCGGAATTAGACGTTCTATTACTTCGAGCCCAGTCGGCCCGGCGAACACAGCGTTGCGCGGTTCACACTTTCGCACGTCGAGCTGCACCTGGTCTTCTTCCGACTCGCCCACATACGGAGGATTCGAAACGACAAAATCAAATCTGACGGAGGCTTGCCCAGATAGCAAGTCGGCCTTATGAAAAACAATGCGCAAACTGAGATCATGCCGCGCCGCATTCGCCCGCGCCACTTCGAGTGCGTCCGCCGAAATGTCGGTGGCGAGAATTTCGGCGAATGGCAATTCCCGAGCCAGCGCGAGCGCAATTGCTCCCGAGCCCGTGCCAACGTCCACAAAACGTAGACTGATGTTACGTGGATTTGTGTGGCGCGGACCTGCCCTGAGCGCCAGCTGAAGGGGCCCCCGCCCGCGGCAGTTGGTTTTGGTTTTGATCTTGATCTTGATCTTGATCTTGATCTTGATCTTGCAGTTGCTTTTGCCTTTGCTCTTGCTTCGACTCAGCCCGTCCCGCCAACTCCAACACCGTCTCCAGCACGTGCTCCGTCTCTGGCCGCGGGATGAGCACCGCCGGCGACACGATCAGATCCATCCCCCAAAATTCCTGATGGCCCGTGATGTACTGTGCAGGAACGCCGCTGGTGCGTCGCGCAATTGCATCGTCGTAGCGGGAGATCTCCTCACCCGTCAGTTCCCTCTCAGGATGCCCGTAGAGATGCGCCCGATCGCAATCGAGCGTGAACATGAAGAGGAGTTCAGCATTCATGCGCGGCGAAGGGACGCCGGCGGCGGTCAATCGCTCGATCGCGGAATTGAGGGCGTTACGAAGTTGCACGGGTTTCAGCGAAGATGAAAATTAGAAGATGAGAACTAGCGCACTATTGTAAAAGCATGACGCTGCTTCGGGCCGAAGCGGAAAACAGCAAAATGATTATCGAAGGAGGCGGCGCGTTCAACGCCCAACCGCCGCATCACCGCAAAACTGGTGCGGTCTACGAGCGAAAAGTCCTGGTCCCGGAATGCCAGTCCAATTTGCCAGGCCGCTTCAAGATCGGCTGGACCAACTGGCTCGACGAAAGCCACTCCGTTTCTAATACCCTCCCAGAACTGCTCGGCGGCTTTGCGATGGATTCGATTTCTAACCAGAAGCCAGGTTTCGACTAGCACGTGATCTGTTGTAAGGAGCGGGTTGCCGGTTGTAAGAATTGTTTTCGCCCTATCGTTATCGACATCCCATTTATCTACGGCGGAATACCAAACCGAGGTATCGACAAATAAGTTCATAGGGCTCTTTAGCGCTGCCTGCCCCGCTCGATGTCGGCTTGAATCGCCTCCCCAAGCATCTGGTCCTTATTTTTTTCGATGTTTGAGCCGCGTGAGCGGCCGAGATCGAAGATGCAGCTCACATCCGCTCTTCCTTCGTCGGGACCCCCGAGATCTTCCTTAACCAGCCTTCGCAGATATTCGGCTAAGGACACCCCCAAGTCACTGGCTCGCCGGCGGGCGCGACGGTGCGTTTCGGGTTCGAGTGTGATCTGCGTTCGTGCCATCATGATGGCACCATCATACCATAAATTAAAGCGGTTGATCTGCTCTTGCCTTTGGTCGCATCGATTGGGAGCGTTACGCTGTTGCGCGCGTTTATTTCAACACCAAAGATGATAGGGCTAGAAAGAAAGCGACACGACTGCAGCAAGAAGAAGCGAACGACAGACGACTAACGACTAATGACCAACTCACGCCACGCTCGTCGTTTCCTGTTTCAGCTTTTCGGACTGAAAATGGGTGACTAGCGCGTCGATGAAAGGCTGCAGTTTGCCGTCCATGACCTCCTGCAATTGGTGCATGGTGAGCCCGATGCGGTGATCGGTGACGCGGTTCTGCGGAAAGTTGTATGTACGAATCTTCTCGGAGCGGTCGCCCGAACCCACCATCTGCCGCCGCTCTTTGGCCAGCGCATCCTGCTGCTTCTGCATCTCGACTTCGTAGAGACGCGAGCGCAGCACGCGCATGCCTTTTTCGCGATTCTTGATCTGCGATTTCTCGTCCTGGCAGCTCACGACTGTATTCGTGGGAAGGTGCGTGATGCGCACCGCGGAATACGTTGTATTCACCGACTGGCCACCCGGCCCCGACGAGCAGAACGTGTCAATGCGCAAATCCTTGGCGTCGATTTTGACGTCCACATCTTCGGCTTCGGGCAGCACCGCGACCGTGATTGCCGATGTATGTACACGTCCCTGCTGTTCCGTTGCCGGCACGCGCTGCACGCGGTGCACGCCGCTCTCGTATTTCAGCCGCGAATAGACGCGGTCGCCTTCGATCAGCGCGATCACTTCTTTTAGCCCACCAATGCCGGATTCCGAAGAAGACAGCACCTCGACCTTCCACTTCTGGGTCTCGGCGTACCGGTTGTACATACGGAACACTTCCGCCACGAACAGCGTCGCTTCATCGCCGCCCGTGCCCGCGCGAATTTCGAGGATGACGTTCTTCTCGTCGTTCGGGTCCTTCGGCAGCAGCAAAACTTTCAACTCTTCTTCTACCAGCGGGAGGCGCGGTTCGATCTTCGCCAGCTCTTCTTCGGCGTAGGCGCGCATTTCGGCGTCGGTTTCGTCGACGAGCATCGCTTTGCTCTCGGCGATGCCACGCTGCAGGTCTTTATACTCGCGGTATTTATCGACGATGGACGAGATCTCGCTGTGCGCTTTGGCCGTCTTCTGGTATTTCGCCGAATCGTTCGTGATCTCCGGCGACGCCAGAGCCTGCGTCAGTTCTTCGTACCGCGCTTCGATTTGTTCAAGGCGTTCGAACATGGTCGTTTGTCGATGGTCGATGGTCGTTAGTCGTTCGTCCCTAGGCCACTACTGGATGCAATCTGTTGATGAGGGCATTCAATCCTCGGCCCGCGGTATCACCGCAACGCGCAAGTTCCTCTGCCCTTTCCTCAGACAAGTATTGTAGCCGCTTGGCTATCAGGATTTGGGTTTGAAGTTCCAACAGAGATCCCCTGGCATGAAAAAGAAACCGCACGAATTCAGGATTGGAGCGATGACCTTTGCCCTCGGCTATGTTGCTTGGCACCGAAACCGCAGCTCGTCGCATCTGCGACGTCAGACCGTACAATTCGTGCTTCGGGAAATCCATCGTCATTCGGTAGATTTCCTCGGTAAAATTTATCGCTTCCTGCCAGACCCGCAGATCATGAAAAGTTGAATTCGCCATCGCGCACTACCTCCCGCGACAAGGCTAACCCGCCCAACCTGGCAAGCCTAGGACAAGGGGCACAGCAAATTTGTGACATTCATTATGTATTGATTACGCATGTGGATTGCCGCCGGATCAGCGCTCTGCACTCCGAACGACCAACGACAAATGACTAGCGACAAAGGATCAATGACTTTTGATTTTTCCGGAAGTAACGTTCACCTAATCGAATGTAGGAGCCACCAGCGACTCCCGAACGACTATCGACGAACGACTTCTACGCAATCACCAGTTCGCCGCCACGCTGTTTCTCTAGCACCATCGCCTGCTCGAGCGCCACAATAGCGCATTCCGCTTGGCGGTCGTCAGGGGGTTTGGTCGTGATCCTCTGCAGCCACAAGCCCGGCGCCGTCATCAGCGCAAACAGCGAGCCGCGATGCTTGGCGGCATACCGGATGATCTCGTAGGAAACTCCCGCAATTACCGGCAGTAGAGCAAGACGCTCCACAAACCGCGCCCAGAACGTGGTGACGGGAATGAACATGTAAACAACCATCGAGATGATCATCACCGTCATTAGGAAACTCGTGCCACATCGCGGATGAAACGTAGAATACTTCTGCACTGCCGCAGTATTCAACGGATCGCCGTTTTCGAATGCAAATACCGTTTTATGTTCCGCGCCGTGGTATTCGTACACGCGTCGAATATCCTTCCACAGCGACACGCCCCACACAAACAGCAGGAACATCGCGATGCGAATCACGCCGTCCACGAAATTGAATAGAAACTGCTCGCCAAACACAGGATTCCATTTCTTCAACGCCGTGGTCGCCACCAGCGGCAGGTACTTATACATGAAGATGAAAAACACGATTGAGAAGGCCATGTTGAGTCCGGCCATCCATCCGCTGATTTCCAGTTTCTTCGGCGGCGCGCCTTCCGGGGCGCCTTTCTTCGACGGCATCTCTATTTCTTCTAATGCCGCATTCGCCGAAAATTTGAGCGCATGAAAGCCGAGCTTCATCGCATGGCCGAGCGTCATCACGCCGCGCACCACGGGCCATCCCATCCATTTATGTTGTTCGGAAGGCCGCTCCAGAAACTCACTGTGCGTCACAATCTCGCCCGACGGCTTGCGCACCGCAATGCCCCAGGCATGCGGCGAGCGCATCATCACGCCCTCAAGCACGGCCTGCCCGCCAACCAGCGTTTCTTCCCCGCTCTCCAGCGCCGGAAGCAGTTGTACCGCAACGAGGAACCGCAACATTTGACGCCACATACCCATATCGATTGGATGATCCTTCGGTGAGTGAAGACTCCTCAATATAGGGTACCATGCGCGCTCGCGGCATTGCCTCAGAAATCAGCGGGAATAGTGCGAGTGCACGGCTCCGCTGCCGCTCGAAGCCGCCTGCTTCAATTGGCCCTGCTGCCCCACCTTTCGCGGTTTCGAAATGCGAGACCCTGCCCTCCACTCCCATGCACTCTGCCCTACCAGGCCATTGGTTTGTGCCAAACCACAGGAAACAGCTTCCCGGCGGCCTCCGGCGCAATCTTGCCCCCAAGAGACTCCACTGCTTTCGCAAGCACGGGATCGCGTTCCGCAGCCAGGTCTTCCGCGGTCGGAAGTGCCAAAACATCCGGTGTCACCCCATTATGTTCCAGACTCTTGCCGTCCGACATCACAAGATCGGCTTGGGTAACACTGACAGCATAGCCGTAGTCTCCGGAAACCCCGGCACCAAAGTAGACCCACTTCGCCTCCATCACGCTTCCAGAGGAGCGATCGCCGATCACTGTCCCTCGCTTCTCGAGTTGCACGACGCGTGCCAGCAACTCGGCTGCCGATGCAGATCCACTGTCGACGAGCACCACTAATTTGCCCTTGAAACGGGCCCCATGGGTTTTCGCCATCTGCGGCTTTAGTTCTTTGCGGCCAATGCGGTCGCCGATCTTTACCTCGTGATCGAATAGTCCACCCAGCATGTGCTCCAGCAAGTCAACTTGTCCCCCGGGGTTGCCCCGCAGATCGAGGACCAGGGCGGGATAGTGGCTGGCACGATTCAAGATACGCTCCACCTCGCCGTCTTCGAACTCGAACTCCGGAATCTTCTCAATGTCTACCTCCCCGATCGCAACGTGCCGGACTGCGATTTCATGCTCACTACTCTCGATTTGACGAATGATGTCCCAAATGCTGTTGGGGTCGATGGTGAGGTCAATCACCTGGCGCAGTTTTACCACCGACGACTTCACTTCCAATTGACGCGGCTGCCCGCCCGGGCTCGCTAGTACAAAATGCACCGCCGAACGCGGGGCAATCGAATTAAACGCATAGTGCAGCTTCCATGACGCCTCTCGCGTTGGATGGAAACCCTCGATCGACAGGACCTGGTCGCCCGGTTTAATATTCTGCGCCGCTGCATCCGAACCCTTTTCGACGGCAGTAATGAAGCAGTTATCGCCAACATAGCCGTATTCATATCCGTTTTGTATGTCGAACGGCCGTCGGGGCGGAATAAAAAATGTATGTGAATCGTTCAGCGCGTCCAGATCCCACGCAATTACACCCAATGCTTCGCTTAGAGACTTGGCGCTTTGAATCTTCTTCTCGGCTTCCTTCATGCGGCCGTCGAGATCCACGCCATGAAACTTCCCGTCGTAGTAGTTTTTTCGCAGCGCCTCGTGCGTATCCCTGAGCATCTTCAAAGCTTGGTCACGCATAATTGGCGACATTTGCGCCGCTGGCTCAGCAACACTGAAGGCCGTCCAGATACAATAAGCGACAATAACTAACGGCAAGAGAACGAATAAGGGCCGTGTTCGAAACCGATTTATCATAAAATTCTCCTCTTTAAGATCGCGAAATGGGGTAAAACCCGACCGCCGATATTAGAGGAAATACACGCCCCTGTAAACCAATTTATGCGGCTTGGTAGTGTCTGAAATGTGCATTGCGGAAAAACTCCAGGCTCGCACATTTTTTGGGCACTACCTGCGGCTGGGAGGCATGCATTCCGGGACCCGGCTTGCTGAACAAACACCGACTGGCCTTAAAATCCAGTTGATGTTGCGTTTCGTGCAAACTGCCGACTCAATCGCCGCTACCAGCGGCAAGCTTATGAAAATAAAGCTTGTCGCCGAGTACCTGCAATCGCTCCCATTGGAGCAGGCTGCCATCGCCGCCGTGTTCTTCGCCGGAGGCCCGTTTCCAGCCTACGAGCAAGCCACCCTGCAGATAGGAGGAGCCATGCTGTGGCGCGTGATCGCCGAGCTTTCAGGCAAATCCGAACAGCGTCTGAGCGCGCTCTATCGCCGCCATGGCGATGCCGGATCCGTAGCCGCCGACGCGCTTCCGCAGCAAACATCCTCTGATCTTTCATTGGCCGATCCTTCGTCGGCCGATCCTTCGTCGGCCGATCCTTCGTTGGCCGATCTTTCATTAACTGACGTCGAAAGCGCTTTTCGCGAAATCGCTGCCGCCCGAGGGCCAGATGCGAAGACGCAATTATTGCGTTCTTTGCTGCACCGGGCTAGGCCCGTCGAAGCCAAGTACATCGTCAAGATCATTACCGGCGAGATGCGAATCGGGGTCAAGGAAAGTCTGGTGGAAGAGGCAATTGCGCAAGCTTTCGCTCAGGCTTGCGGTCAGACTGTCGCGCAGGTGCAGCGTGCCAACATGCTGCTCGGCGATATCGGCGAAACCCTGCAGCTCGCGGCGAGTGGAAACCTTGCTCGGGCGCATCTTCGTCTTTTTCACCCCATCGATTTCATGCTCGCAAGCCCCGTCGACACCACCGAAGAGGCGTTGAGTTATTTCGGGGATGCTGAAAACGACGCGGCCGTCGAAGATAAATACGACGGCATTCGCGCGCACGCCCACATTCAAGCTGATGTTGCTGCAAATGCCGTCGCCCACAATAATCTCGCCCGCCTGTTCTCGCGTACGCGAGACGAGATTACCGAATCATTTCCGGAGCTGGCCGTGGCGCTTCGATGCCTGCCCTTCTCTGCCATTCTCGATGGCGAAATCGTGGCGTGGTCGTCACAAAGCCGTATCGAGCACAGCTCACCTGAAAAAAGCCCGGCTGAGAATTCGGGCGTGACCACGGAAGGCGCGCAAGTTGTATCCGTGGGCCGCGCGCTCCCTTTCAGCACCCTTCAGCGGAGACTTGGAAGAAAGAAAGTAAGCGATGCGCTCCAGCGCGAAGTGCCCGTCGCCTATATTGTTTTCGATGTCCTGTTTGTGGATGGCGAACTTCTACTTGATCGTCCGCTTCAACAGCGCGGCGCAATTCTCACCGGCCTACTCGCTCGCCCCCGCCTCGAACTCCCGCACCCCGCTCCCGCGCAGTCAAAGCTTTTTCCCGCCGAAACCGAAACGCAGCCTCAGGCCCCCATACTTCGCGCGCCCGTAACCCGCGCCGATTCGCCGGAAGCTCTGGAGAAACTTTTCACGGCGGCGCGCAAGCGCGGCAATGAAGGTCTGATGATCAAGGACCTCAACTCGCTCTACACTCCCGGCCGCCGAGGCAAGTCATGGCTCAAGATGAAGCGCGAACTTGCCACCCTCGACGTGGTTGTAACCGCGGTCGAGTATGGACATGGCAAGCGCATCGGCGTCCTCAGCGATTACACCTTTGCCGTGTGGAATGGCGAGCGCCTGGTGAACATTGGCAAGGCTTACTCCGGGCTTACGGACGAAGAAATTAAAGAGATGACGGACTGGTTTCTCGCCCACAAGCTTAGCGAAGAGGGACTACGCCTGGAAGTTGAGCCGAAGATTGTCCTCGAAGTGGCGTTCAACAACATCATGAAGTCCACGCGACATGAGAGCGGCTTCGCCTTGCGCTTTCCGCGTATTGTGCGCCTGCGCCCAGATAAGCCTGCCGAGGATGCGGACACAATTGAGACCGTAGAGGAAATTTTCGACCGCCAATAGCATCGGCAAGAAGGAATGCTTTGGAATTTCGGTTTGTAAAGCAGTACGATACGGGGTCGCGTAGTACATTCATGAATGTTAGGAAACATTCTCGAATCATCGTGTTGCTTGCCACCTGCTTCGCCTGCGTGGGAATCAACTTTTGGCTAATTACGACTGGGCACTATCGCGCGCCTGCGCTCGTGTTTCTTGGGTGCATCCTTCTAACTGTCCTCGCATTTCGAAAACTGTCCCCCTCCACTACCAATGCTGTACAAATTCGCAGTGCGCAGATAAGAGCTGCTTCATCTTTGCGGCGGCTTGAATTCATATTCATGGTGGGCTTCGTCTTCGCAGCTATCCAAGCAGGGGATTTGAAAGACATAAATACGGGGTTCAAAATTTTGATGCTATGCTGGAGCGCATTTTTGGTCTCGAGCAGCTTTTGGTATTCGAAACGACTCCGGCGAAAAGCTCTCGAAAGCGGTGGGCAGTCCCAGGCCTCTCAGAGATAAGCTCCGTCAGTCCCCCACATCAGTGGCTGTGCTTGTGCCCAGCGTGCAGGTCCTGTGACGTCTCTTCTTCTACCTGCACCGCGATCACGCACGCGTGCGCTGTCTCGCATACCACGTGCTCCAGTTGGATGGTCGTATGGCGAATGCCAAACGTCCCGCCGAGCTTCTCATTGATCGCTCGCAGAATGGCATCGCTCTCTGAGGTCGCCATGTCCGCAATTTTCACGTGCGCTGAGAGCGCATGATTTTCCGACCCTATGCTCCACACATGCAAATCATGCACATCGCTGACGCCGGCAATCGCGCGCACCGCCGTTTCCACCTCTTCCAGGCTCATGCCGCGCGGCGTGCCCTCCAGCAGAATATTCAGCGTCTCGCGGACGATGCCGATGCTCGACCACAAAATCAGCGCGGCAATTCCGAAAGAAAGCGCGGGATCGATCCATGACCGACCTGTCCACAGAATTGCCCAGCCGCCAACAATCACCGCTGCAGTCGAAACCGTGTCGCCGACCTCATGCAGCAATGCGCTGCGAACATTCACGTCGCGCCCGACCCGCCACAGCAACAGGGTGATTCCGCCATTCAGCGCGACGCCAGCCGCCGCAACCCAGATCATCAGCCCCGCCCGAACCGGCTGCGGATGCTGCAACCGACGGATCGCCTCGTAGAAGATGAGGCAAGAGACCAGCACCAGCGAGAGCGAATTCACCAGCGCCGCCAGCACTCCGGCCCGGCGGTAACCATACGTTTTGGTCGCGCTCGGTGGCCGCGACTCCAGAAAAACCGCTGCCAACGAAAGCAGCAACGCCAAAAAGTCGGACAGATTGTGGCCCGCTTCCGACAGCAAGGCCAGTGAATGCGCCCGAATCCCGGCCACCACCAGCAAAGCGATGTAAAGGGCCGTGGCCACCAGCGAAATGCGCAGCACTCGCCCTGTTGCGTGCGTAGGCCCGTGCGGCGAATGCGCGTGCGCCGAATGCCCGTGCCCCGAATGTCCGTGCGCGTGCATATATTCAGGATACGGGCCGAAACCCACGCCGGGCAAGGTGCCGTTCGTGCCGGCGGTGACTCAGTCTAATTGTCATCCTGAGAAGGGGTGCCAACAGGGGTAGTGTCCTGGTTCGACTTTGTTCACCACGGAGTCGCAGAGTCGCAAAAAAAACTGAACCTTCAAAAACCCGCAGGGGACGGTTTTGCCAAGCAATTGGATCTCTCAGTGTCTCCGTGCCTCCGTGGTGGAAGACAAATTAGGACAGCACCCGACCGTGCGGGCAGTGGCTCGCGAGCGCCATTCGCGCTATTCTTATCGCGCCCCGGAGGATGCTCATGAAACGTTTCGTGTCTGTTGTCTCTCTGCTGCTGTTCGCAACTCTTTTTTCTGCCTTGGCCTCTGCTCAAGCCAAGAATCCGGTCAGCGCCGCCCTGCGCGACGTTCTCCCCGGCCGCCAGCAAAACACCATCGCCGCGGTTGAATCGATGCCCGCCGATAAATTCAATTTCAAGCCGACCGCTGAGCAAATGACATTCGCGCACCTGGTCGCGCACATGGTCGAGTCCAACAATTCCTTCTGCAGCAAGACCGCCGCCGTGCCGCCTCCCAAAGTCGACGAGGCGAAAGAAACCGACGGCAAGGAGAAACTGGTCGCCGCGCTGAAGGCGTCTTTTGATTTCTGCAATGACGCGCTCGCCAAAATGGACGACTCGAAACTCGGCGAAATGACCGAAGGCTTCGGCGGCCATCAATTCTCCCGCGCCCGATTTGCCTTGATCCTGACCGGAAGCTGGGCCGACCATTACGCGGAAACCGCCATGTATCTTCGCTTGAGCGGGCTTCTGCCGCCAACAGCGAAAAAATGATCATGGATCGAACTGCAGAAAGCGCATTTTCGGATTTTGTAACTAACGGCTTTTGATCAGCCATCACACTCGCAGGATCATCACCTCCGTCGCCTTAATGAGCGCGACGGCAGTCTGTCCCGGCTTCAACTGCATCTCTCGGGCCGAGCGCGCAGTAATGATCGAGGTGATGCGGTGCTCGCCAATCGAAATACACACTTCGGCCATCAGGCCGCTTGTCCGCACCGATTCGATTCGCCCGATGAGTTGATTGCGGCCGCTCACTCGCCGCAGCGCCTGCTTGCGCTCGCTTTCTGTTTTGCCGCGAATTCGAAACAGCAACCGGTCCACTTCGCTCTGCGGGATGCGATGATGTCCCCCGGCAGTTCGTACGCTGCGAATTTTTTTCTTGTAAATCCACTGCTTGATGGTGGGAAAACTGATCCCCATCTGCAAGGCCGCATCGCCCAGCTTCAACAGCTCGCTTTTGTTGGCAGCGCTTTTGGCTGTTTTCGGCATCGAGCGAAATCGTAGCCTCGCCAGGCCCTATCGTCAATTCCCGTTCGCCAGCCGTGAGCACCAGAGGGCGTCAGCACTAACTTTGATTCTCTTACCTTCATCTACAGATTGGCGTCATCCCGTCGCCCCGCGTTTTCACCAGCGGGGCGAGGGACCTTGCGCGCATCAAGCGGAACCTATGAAGTGGACCTTATCTTAAAGCGCACTGCTACCCCGCCAGCTTTTCCATCTCCTCTTCGTCAATCACCGGCACGCCCAACTCGCGAGCCTTATCGAGCTTCGAGCCCGCATCCGCCCCGGCCACAACATAATCCGTCTTCTTGCTGACCGATCCCGAGACTCTACCGCCGGCGTCTTCGATCATCTTCTTCGCCTCGTCGCGCGTATGCCGGGTGAGCGTGCCCGTCAGCACAAACGTCTTGCCCGCCAGCTTTGTGCCCTTTTCTTTCTTCTGTCCCGTAAACGTCAGCCCGGCTTTGCGCAAATCCGCAACCAGCTTGCGGTTATGTTCGTCGCCGAAGAACTCCACGATGCTCTCGGCGATCCGCGGCCCCACTTCATTCACTTCTTCCAACTCCTCGGGGCTCGCATTCATGATGGCGTCAAGCGAGCCGAAGTGCTCCGCCAGGAATTGCGCCGTCCGCTCGCCCACAAACCGCATTCCCAACCCATAAATCACCCGCTCCAGTGGCAGCTCCTTTGACGCCTCAATTTCGCCCAGCACATTCTCCGCCGACTTATCGCCCATCCGCTCCAGCTTGAGTAAGTCATCCTTAGTCAGCCGGTACAAATCGGCCACGTTCTTCACCAGCCCGCGCTCGGTCAGTTGATTCACCAGCGCCTCGCCCAAACCGTCAATATCCATCACATGGCGCGACGCAAAATGCAGAATGGTCCCTTGCAGCTTTGCCGGACAATTCGCGTTCACGCAGCGATGGTCCGCTTCGCCCTCGGTGCGCACAACGTTGCCCCCGCAAACCGGGCAATGGGCGGGCATTTTGAAAACCTTGTGACCGCGCGGATGGTCTTTATCTTCGACCACCTTCACCACCTTGGGGATGACGTCGCCGCCGCGCTCGACCTCGACCCAGTCGCCGATCTTCACTCCCAGCTCGTCGATGAAGTCCATGTTGTGCAGAGTGGCGCGCGAAACAACCGTGCCTCCAATCGGAACCGGCTTCAGCCACGCCACCGGAGTCAGCTTGCCCGTCCGACCGACCTGCGGAACAATGTCTTCCACCTTCGTCACCGCTCCATGCGCGGCAAATTTGTACGCGATCGCCCAGCGTGGCGCTTTCCCCGTAAACCCAAGCTCCTGCTGCAGCGCCGTACGGTCGACCTTCACTACTATGCCGTCGATCTCATACGGCAGCGATTCGCGTCTTCCCTCCCAGCTCTGAATAAATTTCCACACCTCACCCAAATTTCTCGCCAGCTTGCGATTGGGATTTACCTTGAACCCCGCGGCCTCCAGCGCATCCATCGTTTTCGATTGCCGGTCGAAATAAGTGCGGCCATCTTTCAATAGCATGTAACCGAAATAATCCATGCGCCGCTGCGCGGTGATGCTCGGCTCAAGCTGGCGAATGGTTCCGGCGGTAAAGTTGCGCGGATTTGCAAACACGGATAACCCCTGCTTTTCTCGCTCCTCGTTGAGTTTCCGAAACGCCGCAACCGGCATCAGCATCTCCCCGCGCACTTCAAAATCGGGAGGGATCCCGGCCTTCTTCAGCTTGTCCTTCGCAATCGATAGCGGCACCGAGCGCACGGTCCGCACGTTCAACGTCACATCTTCGCCAACGCTTCCATCCCCGCGCGTGATCCCGCGCTCCAGGAAACCATCCTTATAAACCAGCGCCAGCGACATGCCATCGAGCTTCAACTCGCACGTATACTCGACGTCGCTGCGGCCACTCAACTCATGCACGCGCCGCTCCCAGTCGCGCAACTCTTCTTCCGAGTACGCATTGTCGAGCGACAGCATCGGCGAGGAATGCTTCGCCCTCGCAAATCCTTCGCGCGGCTTGCCGCCAACGCGCTGCGTCGGTGAATCGGGCGTAATCAGCTCAGGATGCTCGGCCTCATTCTTTTTCAGCTCATTCATCAGCGCGTCAAAATCGGCGTCGCTGACTTGCGGGTCGTCGAGCACGTAATAGCGATACTCGTGGTGGCGAATTTTTTCGCGAAGAGACTCGATTTTCTTTTTGACCGCGGAACTGGGCATGACTGAGGAATTATAGTGTGAGATGCTTCAGTTCCCAGTTCCCAGTTCTCAGTGTGAGGAACTGCAGCTTCGCGGCGAAAACCTAAAGCCGCAGGCAACCTCGCGGCACTTGTGAGGAATCGTCTGACTGAGAACTGAGAACTGCCTACAGCCTCTTCGCTTTCCGAATCCGTCCCCGCCCAATCGCTGCGCGTCCCACGTTTGACGGCGGCTTTGGCGCGCCTTCCAAATGTTCCTTCAGCGCTACAGCATTGTTCCGGTCTTCATTGCGCGACGCATATAACAGCGTCACGTTCTTCGTCCCGCTCGCCAGTTGGTAGAGCTTTTCCATCGCCGCCGAAGCCTCCGGACTCGCCAGCTCTTTCATGTATCGCTTGCGAAACAGCGCCCAGGCCTCAGGATTCGCGTGGTACCACTGCCGCAACTCGTTCGACGGGGCCAGATCGCGCAGCCAGTACTTCACCGCCGCTTTGTCCTTCGTCAGCCCGCGCGGCCACAATCGATCCACCAGCACTCGAATGCCGTCGGATGCCGTAGCCGGCTCGTACACACGTTTAACGGTCACCTTCATCTCGCCCGTATTATGCTACCTTTTAGCGTTCACGTGCGAGCCGTTCGAAACGATCGGTGCGAGCCGTTCGCGGAGAGCGATCGTTCGCTCTGAGACCCTTCGCGTGCGGGCACGGAGAACTAGAACTAGCACTCATCCACTACCCAGAAGGCGTGTCCCTTGAGTCTTAACTTCTTCAATCTGACTTCTGACTTCTGCAACCTGATTTCTGGCGTCTTCAATCTGACTTCTGAGTTCCGCAATCGCCTTTCTCCGTGCATCCGTGTCTCCGTGGTGATAACGATCTTCGCGCTGCTCTCGGCCTGCGAAGTCGAACGCCGCAAGTCTGACGCCGAACTCGGCCTAAACCCGCAACAGTCCGCCGGCCGGCGCCTCTACGACAATTACTGCGACCGCTGCCATGAGCCCTACTCTTCGCGCGGCAAGAAAGGCCCCAGCCTGAAGGGGATATACAAGCGCCAGTACATGGAACTAAGCGGGCTTCCCGTCAACGACGAGCGCATCGCCGACATCGTCAAGCACGGCCGCGCAAAAATGGAAGGCTTCGGCAACGTCATGAGCGACGACCAGATCAAGGACCTAATCGCATACCTGCGCACACTATAAGGACGTGTGGCGCGGGCGCTCTCGCCCGCGACTTTTAACTTTGATCTCACAGGCGCCGGGGTGCGCCACTTCTCGCGCCTTTCGAGAAGTGGCAGGATGCAGTTGCCCCACCCTTGTCGCGTTCTCTGCGACAGGGTGGGTACGTTGCTTGTGTAGCGCCGGCGACCCGCCGGCTGTAGCGCGGGCGCCCTCGCCCGCGGCTTTTAACTTTGATCTCGCAGGCGCCACCAGATCTCGCCCTGAGCTTGTCGAAGCGTTCCGCGCCCCGGTTTTGGGCGCCGACCTGGGTTCGGGAACCAAGGAGGGGAAAGTTGCGCTAACCTGGCCTCATCGGCCATCGGAGAGGCCCTATTTTACCACGCCTTGTCAAGCCACATTTTCACCCACAACAATCCCCGAACTCGTTTCTTTTGTTGTCGCTAACTCCGGTGTATGTACATATCTGTATTCCAACAAATATTTTGTTCGCCCAGTATTCGCTTTTTGAATACGTACATTCATGCCACTGCTTTCGCGCACCTTGCGAAGGGTGGGATTCCGCACGGCCGGGTGCGCCACTTCTCGCGCTTTTCGAGAAGTGGCATGCCAAACCGCCGACATGACTCCACGCTCCCAGATTTCGCTCTTTCCTCTTTTTTCGTCACATTTTTCTCGTAACCGCTATCACAGACGCTGCACTTTATTAAGTGCAACAATTTCTCCGAGTGCATCATTGACAAGTGTGTCCGCCTCCAGAGGCAAACGCATCTACCGTCCCTGGCACCCTTCTCGGCTCTTTGACAATTGAAGCAATCAGCGGGCGCGAATCAATTTGATTTGTCGGCCCGCAGGTCGAAGCGACGGCGGGCGGAGCTGCGAGTGAACGAGCGCAAAGGCAAAATCCAACTAACTCCCGTCTTTTGAATACTTTACCTCTAAGCTCCCTGCTGTCAACAACTTAACTGATTTTGATAGGGGGGGTACCCCCACATTTTCCGAATTTCTCGCCCGCCTGAACCAGTCATCCATAGGCAAATCATTAACTTACAGGCAATCAGGGCTTCTCTTTTTCTCGGCATATTTTTCGTCAAATTTCCAGCCACACCGCCACCTCGTGTCATAATCTGCTCCGTGACCTCGGCCGACATGCTTCTGCGTAAGCTGCCATCGACTGATGAGATCCTCCGCGAACCGGAAATCCAGGCGCTCGTTACGCAAGATGGCCACGCTGCTGTTGTCGATGCCATTCGCGCCGTGCTCGACCGACTGCGCCAGGAGATTGCGGCCAGTCAACTCGACGAGAAATCTCTCGACCTTGCACTCGCGAATCTTCCCCCAGCCATCGAGCGCCAGCTTCGCCAATCTCTCGCATATTCGTTGCGGCCCGTGATCAACGCCACTGGCGTAATTCTTCACACTAATCTGGGACGTGCGCCGCTTGCCGCAGCTGCACTTGACCACATTCGCGAAACATCCCTCGCCTACTCCAACCTCGAATTCGATCTTGCCTCCGGCGAACGCGGCAAGCGTGATGCTCACGTTGATCGTCTCTTCCGGAAACTGTTCGAAGGATTTGGAGAAAAGCCTGAACAGGAACAAATTTCCGTCATATCCACCATCGTCGTAAACAACAATGCTGCTGCCGTTCTGCTGGCTCTCAACTCGCTCGCTGAAGGTGGAGAAGTCATCGTATCTCGCGGCGAACTGGTCGAAATTGGAGGCTCGTTCCGAATCCCCGATGTGATGTCGAAATCGCAAGCCACTTTGCGCGAAGTTGGCACAACCAACCGCACGCGCGTTGCAGATTACGAGTCTGCTATCAACGACCGCACGCGTCTGCTTCTTCGTGTCCATCGTTCCAATTTCGCCATTACCGGATTCACTGAGCAGCCCGCTCTTGCCGATCTCGTCGCGCTCGCCCGCCGTTGCAATCTTCCTCTGATGGAAGATCTGGGCAGCGGCGCACTATTCGATCTTCACTCGATTGGGATCGCTAATGAACCGAGCGTCTTCGACAGCCTTCGCGCGGGAGTCGATCTGGTGACCTACAGCGGCGACAAACTCCTCGGCGGCCCGCAAGCTGGCCTCATCAGCGGACGCTGCGACCTCATCGCACGACTCCGCTCCAATTCGCTCTTTCGCGCGCTGCGCGTCGACAAGCTCACCTATGCCGCGCTCGAAGCCACGCTCCTCGCTTACATTAAGGGCGATCACGATTCAGTGCCCGCTCTGCGCATGATGCACACGACAAAAAATGAAATCGCACGTCGAGCCGAAGCGCTCATCCGGCAAATTAAATCTGCTGCCACTTCACCGACGAAGCTTCATCTCGAGCTCATCGACGGCGATTCCGTCATCGGCGGAGGCGCTGCGCCTACAGCGGTTCTTTCCACACGCCTGATCGCGCTCACTCACCACGACCTCAGCGTCGACGAATTATGCGCTCGTCTTCGCCAGTCCAACCCGCGCCAGCCCAACCCACCGATAATTGCCCGCGTCGAAGAAGGTCACGTTCTGCTCGATCTCCGCACCGTTTTTCCCGAACAGGATTCCCAGATCGCGGCAGCTTTAAACGTGTTTGCGTGAGTACCCTCTACACTATCGGTCACTCGACTCGGTCGCTCGATGAACTCGTCTCCGCCCTCAAAGCGCACGGCATAGAAACCCTCGTCGACATCCGCGCGTTCCCCATGTCGCGCCGTTTGCCGCACTTCAATCGTGAGTCGCTTGAGGCCGAATTGGCCAAACAAGGAATCCTCTACATCTGGATGAAGTCTCTCGGAGGTTACCGCAAACCCACTCGCAAGGACTCTCCTCACACGGCATTGCGCAACGCCAGCTTCCGCAACTATGCCGACTACACTCTCACGCCCGAATTCGCGGAAGCCATAGGCGAGTTGCTCAGAATCGCCGAACACTCACGCACGGCTTACATGTGCGCCGAAAGAGTATATTTTCGCTGCCATCGCATGATTGTTTCCGACTGGCTCGTGACGCACGGACACGAGGTTCTGCACATTGACGCCGAAGGCCCAGCTCGCGTCCACAAACTAACCTCCGACGCACGACTTGTTGACGGCGAGCTTATCTATCGCGGCGATCAGTTATTTTGAGATCGGATGTTCTGATGCTGTTTTTCTTAAAACCACCGCGCGCGGGGATCCTTGCCTCGGCCTTCTCTGCCAAACCGCGTCCGTCAATCAGTCACTCGCGAATGCTGGTTGCCGATTGCCAATTTTCAATTACCAATTGACAATGTCTCCATGATCCTCGGCACCGGAGTTGACATCGCCGAAGTTCCGCGCATCCGCGAATCCATTGAGCGATATGGCGAGCGTTTCCTCCGCCGGGTTTTCACCGACGGAGAAATTGGTTACTGCGAGGCGCGCGCCCGTCGCTATGAAAGTTATGCCGCGCGTTTCGCCGCCAAAGAAGCCGGCATGAAGGCCCTTGGCACAGGCTGGAATCACGGCATTCGCTGGCGCGACATCGAGGTCGTCCGCCCTAAAGGCGAGCGCCCAACCCTCCAGTTCCACGGCCTCGCTCAGAAAATCGCAGCAACACTCGGCACGACGAACGTCTCCCTTTCCCTTACCCATACTGCCGATCAGGCGCTCGCACACGTGATACTCGAAAAGTAATCGTCGAGATCACCGAGTCAGTATCCTTCCTGCTCTCCGGCGTGATAAAACGTTCGTCTGGTCTTCCTACATCAATTGTCCGATCCTAATTCAGCGAATTTACGCCGAGATGATCCGCGGCGAGAGGATCCTCGGCAAAACGCTTCGCGGCCACATGCATTGCAGCGATTTTGGTTGCAGCGATATGGTTCGCCGCAGTACATTGCCGTAGCGCTGCTGCTCGTCTATCTTCTGCAGTGCGCCTGGCTCATTCACGTCGAGACCGCCCACGGCTCGTTTCCCGATGCGATCCATGACCTCTGCATTTACCGCGGGCTTGAACAATTCCGCGGCGGCGCGATCGCTGGAACTCCTGCGCGCTCACAAACACAATCTCCCGGAGCCTTCGCCATTCCCGGTTCACCGCGGCTTCGCGATGGCTACGATCAGGACCGATCCACACTCTATTATCTGACCTGCGCCGCGCCCTATCTTGTGAAGCCTCCAGCATTGCGCTCGGCGTCGTGGCTCGGCCAGTTGTGGGCGGCCGCGCCCTACTTGTTTTTCGGCATCATGCTCGGAGGCTCGCTCTGGTATGTCACGCGCCGCCTTTACGGCAACGCCGGAGGCTACATCGCACTCATGCTCTATTGCTTTTCGCCTGGCATGATTACGGCCGTTGCGGGAGCTCGAAATCTCGGCGAGATAGGCGGCGTCTGGGGCGCGTTTGGCACGATATTCACCGCCATTGCCGTAGCGCATACGCTCTATGCCCCCCGCGAAGTTATTCTCTGGAACTGGCGACGCATTGTGCTTCTGGGGCTGTCGTTCGCGCTCGCCGTGGGAAACAAATTTTCGCTGGTGCCGATGGTAGCGCTCGCTCTCGCGCTCATGTTCTGGGTCGCTCCGGTGCGCCGCAGAGCAGTGGTCGTGATTTGGTGTACCGCGGTCGGGGGCGCGGCTATGGTTCTGTTTGCCTCGTACTTTTTTCACCCGGCAGTTTTGTTGCAGTCGCTTCTCCATGCCCGCTGGATTGACTTCGAGCCCGCCGCCTTCACAATGTTCGCCTCATACTCCGGCACCGTGCGCTCACTCATTGTCGGCAGCCCGCCGCTGATGCTGACTTTCCCAGCGGCTCTGATCGCCTATTTTGCCTGGCGGCGCGCTCGCTATTTCGGCAATACTGCTCCGCTTCTGATCGCCGCACTCCTGTTCATTCTGGCCATTGCCTCGCCCGATTTCTCGGGGCAAGGATTCCATCTCGCCATGCTGGTCTTTGTTTTCGTATTTGTCGCCGGCATTTTCGCCGATCTACTAGAGACTCGTCAGCATCCGCTCGTCACCGCCTGCGTGTTCGCCTTATTGGGCACGGCCGCCCTGCGCAACTTGCTGCAACTTGCGTTCCTGCGATGATGCGTCTCTTCCTTCACCATCGCGCTAAAATAAACTTCTAACTCAGTGGCATGATTGATACAGGTGGGAGTGCAACCAGTATGCCTTCCGAACAAACGCCAACGAAGACCATTTACGTCACGCGCACGGGCCTGCCAGTCAGCTTCAAACTTGACTGGCCTTTTCGGCGCGCCACCTCGGGTGCCGACTTCGACGTGCTGCACGCCGAGATCACGCTCGAAAACTCCGGAGCCCTGCGCGCTCTGGTCGCCGTCAATCTTTCCGCGACTCTCCGCGAGGTCTTTCCCGCGCTCGACCAAAACAACACGGAAGGTCCGATCATTAACGCCCTGCGCAAGGAAATTGATCACCTGCAGATTGAGTTTCAAAAGTCTGCCAAACTCGTCCCCATGCATTTCTCCAGCCGACATTACAATTTCACGCGCAAGCAGTGGATGTTCGGCCATGCTGACGACGTAGAGATTGCGCGCCTCATTGAACGCAAAGTCTTCTGGCAGACCCTTCTTGTTGGCGGAGACGTTTTGCTCAATGACGCCGCTGACGCTCTCTATCTCGAGACCACCACAGATCATTTTGTTGAAATCGCAGCAGGACTCGCGAAACAGGGGTTGTTCACTATGGCTCGCCGGTGGGCGACAGCGCTTCCCGCACTGATCGAACAGCGTCCGCGCTTCGAAAAAGAAATGGCGGAAGCCGCCCGCCAACTGGAACAGAAGCACGCTTTCGAGCGCGGATGATCCTCGTGTGATGCATGCTCGCGACGTACTCCGTTTTACTCGCTCGCCCGGCTCTTGATCCAGATCGGCGAACCTACAAACCCAAATGCGCGGCGTATTTGATTTTCGATGAACCGTTCGTATGAAAAATGCATTTTGACGGGACGGTCGGTAAAGAGCACGAACGTCGGCGGTGCAACGGCGGCTTGCGTCATGTAATAGATCTTGACGCGCTTGCTCGCCGGCACTGAAGCGCGGTCGAAATCGACGACCTTGAGGAACCGGTTCATCTCGGAGGTGGAGATGCGCTTGCGGCGTTCGGCTGACACCTGCTCAATCAGCGGCAGAATTTTCTCGGTTCCCTTTCCCGTCTCAGCCGAAATGAACACAATCGGAGCGTAGGCCAGAAATTTGAGCCCGTAGCGCAGTCGCTCCTCGTAAATTTTACGGTCCTGCGGACGCTTCGCATCCTGAATGCGCGCTGCGCGTGACTGGCTGATGGCGCGCTTCGCACCGCTCATGACCAGATCCCACTTGTTGACGACGATGATCACCGATCGTCCGCTCTCATGCGCATAACCGGCAATCGTTGCGTCGAGCGCGCTCACACCTTCGGTCGCGTCGACAAGGAAAAGCGCAATGTCAGCCTCTTCCAGATGCTGGCGCGACATGACGACTGAGAGTTTTTCGGCCATCAAATGCGTTTTGCCCTTGCGGCGAATGCCCGCCGTGTCGATGAAGCGTATGCGGCGTCCGTGATATTCGACGACTTCATCAATGGCATCACGCGTTGTGCCCGGGATCGGCGACACAATTGCGCGATCGGAGCCGGTAAGCTGATTCAGCAGCGTGGACTTGCCCACGTTCGGGTGCCCGATGATTGCGACTTTAATCTCGGCAGTTGCCGCGTCATCGGTCTTCGGTCGCTGGTCATCAGGAAATTGATCGGCGGCATGAAGCCCTTGGCCGTCGATTTCCTCGTGGTTTTGGCCGTCAGTTATCAGTTTCCGCTCGTCGCCAATCCGAAGCTTCTCATCTTCGTGGATGCGCTTCTTTTTTTTCCGTTTGATTTTGCGGGCTGATTCTCCGCGCTGTTCTTCAGCGAACTCAGCATCATCACCGGCGAACGTGCTTCTTGGGGGAAGCACCGCAAGCACAGCATCCAGCAGGTCATCCAGTCCGTTGGCGTTCTCAGCGGAAACGGGAAAAACCTCGCCGATGCCCAGGCGGTGAAACTCGCCGACGACTGAAGCCTGCTTCTCGGTATCGACCTTGTTAACGGCCAGAAACAGCGGCTTGCCCGAGCGCAGCAAAAGCCGCGCCAGTTCGCGGTCCGGCCCAGCGATTTCAGAGCGGCCATCGACCACCATGATGATGGCCATGGCTTCATCGAACGCGACGCGCGCCTGGCGGAAGATCTCCGACGGGATGAGTTGCTTATCCTCAGGAACGATGCCGCCCGTATCGACCACGCGAAATTCGTACCCGCGCCATTCCGCGTTGCCATAGAGGCGGTCGCGCGTGATGCCGGGTTCATCTCCGACAATGGCGCGTCGCGATCCCGTAAGCCGGTTAAAGAGCGTGGACTTGCCGACGTTCGGGCGACCCACAATCGCGATGAGCGGAGTTGTTGCCGAATTTGAAGAATATGTTTTCACTGGGAACCGAGAACAGACTACTGGGAACGAATAGCACAAGTGCCGAGAACGAAAACTGGGGAACTAGCTATTATAGAGACTCCATGGCTTCTTCTTCCCATCCCGTATCGGTTGGCGCGGGATTCTCGCTCTACCAGTTCTTCACGCCCGGCGGCGTGCTCTCGAAGACGCATCCCGCCTATGAATTCCGCCGCGGACAATTGCAGATGGCGCAGGCAGTCGAGAAAGCGCTCGATGAAAAGCGGCACCTGATTGTCGAGGCAGGCACTGGGACCGGGAAAACGCTGGCATATCTTCTGCCGGTCATTCGCTCGGGCAAGCGCGTCATCATCTCGACGGGCACCAAGAATCTGCAGGAGCAGCTTTACTTCAAAGACGTCCCGTTTCTGGAGCGGGCAATGTTTGGAGCTGATGCTCCGAAAGACGGCGAAAACGTCCGCCCTCACACTCGCCTCTCAGTCTGCTACATGAAGGGTCGCAACAATTATCTCTGCCGCAAGAAGCTCTACGAACTGACCGATCAGCCCGTTCTTAGCGGGCTGGAAGAAATCCAGCATTTCCGCGCGATTGCCGCATGGCAGAAAACAACAGCAACTGGCGACCGCGCAGAACTCGCGGAACTGCCTGAGGCGAGCGCGCTTTGGCACAAATTGGATGCGCGCGCTGACACTTGCCTCGGCCAGAAATGCCAGGAGTATGACCGTTGCTTCATCACTGAAATGCGACGGCGCGCGGCTGAGAGCGACATCATCATTGTGAATCATCACCTGTTCTTCGCCGATCTTGCCATCAAACTGGAAGCCGATGGCGCGCGTGACGCCGGCGTATTGCCCGAGTGCGGCGCGGTCATCTTCGACGAAGCGCACGAACTGGAAGAAGTCGCCGGCAACTATTTTGGGATTTCGGTGAGCAACGGGCGCGTTGAAGAGCTGGCGCGGGACACCGAACAGCTGCTGCAGCGCGAAAAACTGTACACGCCACAAATGTCGGGGGCTCTCCAGGCATTGCGCGAACGATCACAGTTATTTTTCTCGCTGCTCCCGGCACGCGAAGGGCGCGCTGCATTCGAAACACGGCGCGAATTCCTGGAAGAAAACGGAGAGGAATTTCTGGCGCTCCAGCGCGCGTTGACGCGGCTCTGTGCAGAATTCGAAGGCCTGGCGCAAAAGCCGGATGACATTTTCACGCTGTCGCGGCGAGCGCAGCAGCTACAGTTCCAACTCGGCTTTGTGATGGAGAACGAAGACCCTAACACGGTGTTTTGGGTCGAACATCGCCGAGGAGGGGCGAGCGCGGCGAAGCGAAAATCGTCGGACGAGAAATTCGGCGGGCGCACAAACGTCTATCTTCAGGCCACGCCGATCGCGGTTGGCCCTATTCTGCGCGAGTGCCTGTGGTCAAAGCTAGAGACGGCTGTCCTCACGTCGGCGACGCTCGCGGTTGGCGGCGGCTTCGACTACATTCGGCAACGGCTCGGTCTTGACCACGCGCGCGACCTCGTCGTCCCGTCGCATTTCGACTACGAGAAGCAGGCTATCCTTTATGTGCCGCCTAACCTGCCCGATCCGCGCACCCCGCAATTCCCCGCCGAGGCGGCCGATGTGATCCGCCGTCTGCTCGAAATCACACGCGGGCGCGCCTTTGTGCTCTTCACCAGCCACGCGCAGATGAACGACGTTTTTGAGCGCCTGCTCGGCTTAACCGAATTTCCATTCCTGAAACAAGGAGACGCGCCGAAATCGGCGCTGCTCGATGAGTTTCGCCTAACACCAAATGCGGTGCTGTTCGGGACTTCGTCTTTCTGGCAGGGAGTCGACGTACAAGGCGAGCAACTGAGCTGCGTAATTATTGACCGGCTGCCGTTCGCAGTGCCGAGCGACCCGGTTGTCGCCGCCCGCGTCAAGGCCATCGACCGCGGCGGCGGCAACGCATTCAGCGATTACCAGGTCCCGAGCGCGGTCATTACGCTGAAACAGGGCTTTGGACGGCTGATCCGTTCTCTACATGATCGCGGGTTGCTGGCGTTGCTCGACAACCGGATTCTCAAGAAATCTTACGGGAGAGTGTTCGTGGAGAGCCTGCCGAATTACGCGAAGACAACAGACTTAAAAAAGGTGGAGGAGTTTTTCGAGCTGCGAAGCGAGAAGTAATCTTGTCGACTCGCGCGCGGCGGTCTGGCTCAATCGGTGGAAGGACAGGCGAGGAGACCTGTCCCCCACTCGAAAATAATTACTCCGTGACCGGTTCTTTGGCAACCACAACCTTCAGGTGCGTGGTCACATCCTTATGCAGTTTGACCGGCACGATGAATTCGCCGATGGTCTTCAGCGGCTCGTGTAGCTGGATCTTGCGGCGATCGATGTGAAAGCTCTTCTTTTCGAGACCATCGGCGATGTCGCCCGCCGTGACCGAACCAAAGAGCTGATCGCCCTCGCCAGACTTGCGCGTGAACGAGACTTCCAGCCCGTCGAACTGCTTCGCCAGTTCCTCGGCTTCGGACTTCTCCTTCGCCGAGCGGCGGACAGACGCAGCCTTCATCTGCTCAATGACTTTCTTGTTGGCATTATTGGCTTCAATCGCCAACTTCTTCGGCAGCAGAAAATTCCGCCCGTATCCTTCGGCGACCTTGACTACTTCGCCGCGACTGCCCAGCTTGGGCACATCTTCTTTTAGAATCACTTCCATTTTTGTATCACTCCGTGACTCGGTTTCGAGATCGTTTTGTCGTTACTGTGCCCGGCCGGCGAACGGCAGCAGCGCGATGTTGCGAGCCTGCTTGATCGCCTTCGAAAGCCGGCGCTGGTGCGGCGTGCACACGCCCGTAAGGCGGCGCGGTGTGATTTTGCCGCTCTCGGCGACGAACTGCGCCAGCAAACGCACGTCCTTGTAATTCACAGCTTCGATTTTTTCGACGCAGAACTTGCAAACTTTCTTGCGACGGAAAAACTTGCGCCCGCCTTCACGAGGACCGCCAGGTCCACCGGCGCCACGCGGGCCACGAGGGCCGCGATCGCTGCGTTCCGGACGGCTTTCGCCGCGAGTTTCGCCGCCTGCTGGCGCGCTTGGTGCTTTGGTTTCTTCTGCCATATTGCTCCTTAGAATTTCATGTAGCTTGTAAGTCCCGTGTCGCAGCCGCGGCAAAGGGGGCGAAACACGCCATTAAGTCATCCCCAGACAACCTACGCCGTCGTCGGTGCCGGCGCCGCGTCCGCTACAACGTCCGGCGTAACCGGGGCCGGAACTGAGGCGGGAGCCATCGCGCTGACCTTCTTGCGCGAGTCGCGAATCTTTTTCATTTTTTCCTGACGCTTCAATTCTTCGTCAGTGCGAACGGTGATGAATTTGATCACCTGCTCGGTTACGCGCAGCCGGCGCTCCACTTCGTGGACGATCGCGCCCGCCCCCTCCATCATGAAGAGCACGAATATTCCATCGTTGAACTTCGCGACCTTATACGCAAGGCGGCGCTTGCCCCACACCTCTGTCTTCGCAGTGCCACCCGCCGACGTGACCGATGATTCCAGCGTGGAAATCAGCTTGTTCAAATCCTCTTCCACCATGTCGGGACGGACGATAAACATCAACTCATAACTACGGTTCATTCGTTTTCTCCAAAAAATCAGTTGCCACTGGCCCTGAGCTTTCGACCCTCAGATTCAGGCTGAAACCTCAGCACTAACCCGGAGGCAAAACCTGGGTGCCATCTTCCGGCTTGCGGTTAAAGCGATTCATCGCCGCTGCCGGACCTTCCTTCAAAATCACCTGTACAGCCTGTACCGCGGCGTCGAGCATTTCATCGACAACCGCTTCCTGCGCCTTGCGGAACGGAGTCAGAACGAATTTGGCTCCGTCGCTAACATCGTGCCCAGGCGCAATGCCCAGCCGTAGTCGCAAAAACTCATCCGTGCCCAACTCACCCAGAATCGACTCGATTCCGTTGTGGCCTGCCGAGCCGCCCCGTTGCCGAATGCGGACCGTGCCCAGCGGGAAGTCGAGTTCGTCGTGAATGACAATCAAATCCGACTTCACATCGACCTGATGCTCGGCCACCAATTCCCGCACCGAAAGCCCACTCAGGTTCATGTAGGTTTCCGGCTTTGCCAACACCACCGGCGTGTCGCCAAACTGCGTCCGCGCGGTCAGCGCTCGGCACTGCCGATTTCTTACTTCGATCCCCAGATCATTCGCGATCCGGTCGATCGTCAGGAACCCAAGATTGTGCGGCGTAAACTGGTATTCGATTCCAGGGTTTCCTAAACCGACAATCAGTTTCACGAAGCGCAGCTCTCAGCCATCAGCCATCAGCCATCAGTTCAAGCGACCAAGCGCGCCATTTCAATCCACTCGCGAATCTGGTTTAGCTCGAAGCTCACGGCTCGCAGCTCGAGGCTATTTCTTTTCCTTCTTCTCAGCCTTGGGTTCAGCCTTGCCCTTGCCCTCGGCAGCGACTCCCTCTTCACCCTCCACTTCCTGCTTGCCCTTCTTGATGACTTCAGGCTCAGCCGGAGTGGCCGCAGCGTCCGCAGCAGCATCGGGCGAAACAACCACTTCTTCTTTCACCGACGTAATGTGCGCAATCATCTGGCGCGCGTCGGTCAGGAACTTCAGCTTGTCGCTGTGCGGCAGATTCTCCACGCGCACCTCCACGCCGAAGACCAGGTGCGAAATATCCACTTCGATTGACTTCGGGATGTCCGCGGGCAGACATTCGATTTCGATCTCGCGCAGCAACTGCTCGAGAATTCCGCCGTCCTGCTTCACGCCGAGGGCTTCGCCCTTGAGCACCACCGGCACCGTGACAGTGAGTTTCTTGTCCATGGCGATGCGCTGGAGATCGACATGCAGGAGGCGGCCCTTAATCGGCTCGAATTGCCAGTCGACGATCATCGCCTTGACTCGGTCGCCGTTGAGCGCAAGATCAAAGATGGTGTTGTGCCCGGTTTCGGAGTGGAGAATGCGCAACACTTGCCGTGGATCGACGGCCAATGAAGCCGCTGCGCTGCCAGCGCCATATAAAACCGCAGGGACCTTTCCCTCCACGCGCACGCGGCGTGCGGCATTCTTGTTTCCGGCTTCCCTTCTCTGCGCTTCCAATGTGCTGATGTCCGTTGCTGTCGCCATACACTCGCTTCCTATTTTCTTCTGATCTGAATCAGATAAATAATTTGCTTACGGATGTCTCTTCGTGATTCGCCTGGATCGCGCGTCCAATCAGCCCCGCGATCGAGAGCACGTTGATCTTGCCACCCTTTTCCGTTCGCGCGGCCTCGGCCTCGCTATTCAGCGGAATGGTGTTTGTAACCACCACCTGTTTGATCACCGATTCGGTGATGTTCCGCACCGCCGGCCCTGAAAGCACCGCATGCGAGGCACAGGCATAAACCGTGGTCGCGCCATTTTCCATCAGCGCCGCCGCGGTCTTCACCAGCGTTCCGGCCGTGTCGATGAGGTCATCGATGATCAAACACGTGCGTCCGCGCACATCGCCGATCACGTTCATGATCTCCGCCACGTTCATTTCCACTCGCCGTTTGTCGACGATCGCCAACGCCGCATCCACTTTCTTGGCGAAAAAACGTGCGCGCTCCACGCCCCCTGCATCCGGCGAAACCACGGTCAGGTTCGGCAACTGCAGCTTCTTAAAGTGATCCACCAGTACCGGCGAGGCAAACAAGTGATCCACCGGAATATTGAAGAATCCCTGCAACTGCGGCGTATGCAAATCAACAATCAGTGCCCGGTGAGCACCAGCCGAGGTCAGCAAGTCGGCCACCAGCTTCGACGAAATCGGGCTTCGCGGCTTGTCTTTGCGGTCCTGCCGCGCATAGCCGAAGTACGGTACCACCGCTGTAATGCGCCGCGCTGATGCCCGCTTCAAGGCATCGATCATCAGCAGCAACTCCATCAAGTGCATATCCACAGGACGGCACGTTGGCTGCATGATGAACACATCACAGCCGCGCACGTTTTCCTGGATCTGCACGTAGCACTCGCCATCGGCGAAGCGCGTTACCTGTGCCTGGCCGCGCGGCATATCCAGGAACTGGCAGACTTCATTGGCCAGCGCCTCATTCGCGGTGCCACTGAAAATCTTGAACTTGTCATCTGCCCTAACCCGTTGGGGCTTGCGTTCGGACTTTTCGTCGGTCATCGGCTTTTTTTCCGTTTTTCCCGAGTTTGTCGTCGCTGTCGCGGTAGGCATAGTTCAGGTCTCAGGTGTTAGGTGTCAGGCCTCAGGACGTATTCGCAAATCTCAGGGGACTCCGTCAGGTGAGACCTATGACCTGACACCCATGACCTGCGTTCTTGGCTGGGCCGCTAGGATTCGAACCTAGACAAAGTGCTCCAAAGGCACTTGACCTACCATTAGTCGACGGCCCAGTAAAGCAAGCTGCTAGCTCTTAGCCTTTAGCTCTTAGCCTTTAGCTCTTAGCTGCTAGCTTCTCGCACGTTGAACTAGTGCGCAACGAAAAGCTTTCGCCAGTACTCCTTGCGCGTCACGGTGCGAGTCGCCACGGCATTCAGGCCCTGCTTGTGCAGACGCTTTGCTGCCTTGGCGGCTTCCGCCGTCGAAACAAACATGCCGTAAAGCGCTGATCCGGAGCCAGAAAGCGATGCATATCGCGATCCCGCGCGTTCCAGCGCGGACTTTATGTCTCGTAGTTCGGGAAATTGCGAAAAGACGACTCGTTCGAAGTCGTTTTCAATCCCGGCTCGGACAAGGTCGGATAGCAGGCTTCCGGCCCGGCCCCCGACTTTTGCGGGAGCACCGGCGTGAGAAGTTCCACGCAGCCACGCCGACAAGGCACGGCCAACCTCAGACAGTCTATCGGAGGCAGCGTTTTGCGTCAACGAGTCCCAGTCGGCAAAAGCACGCGGCGTGGAAACCCCCAGGTTGGGCGTCACGATCACCAATGGCAGGGACGGCAAGTCCGGCAGGGGATAGACTTCCTCACCGCGTCCTAGGCCCAGCACGGTTCCACCGATGGCAAACAGCGGCAGATCCGAGCCCACTTGAGCCGCAATCCGCAACCGCTCCGTTTCGTCGTAGTTATGGTGCTTGCTCCTTCTCCGCTGCTCGCCCTGAGCTAGCCGCTCGCCGAGAGCCTTCTCAAGGCACAGCATCGTAGCCACCGCATTCGAGGACGCGGCCCCCAAGCCACCCTGCACCGGAAGCCTCTTCTCAATTTCAATGGTGACTTTGCCCTCGGCTCCGAGCGCCTTCATTACTAGCGCAGCCGCGCGATGGCAAGTATTCGACGAATCCAGCGGAACTCGCGGATCATGGCATCGACACTCGATATCAATCCCGTGCTTGCGGGACTGTTTGCTCCGATCAACGCTGACCCTGATCGCATCGTGCAGAGCGATCGTTTGATAAACCGTGCGCAAATCGTGGAATCCGTCCTCGCGACGTGCTCCGATATAAAGCCCGATATTGATTTTGGCAAAGGAACGGGCGGCAATTTTCATGGAGGTGAAATTGTAAGCCAGATTGTAAGCCATTGACGGCGCTGGGACGAACCGGCCTCCCCCCGTATCGACAGTGGTCACAACCATAGAGGTTACTCTGGTTTTCCCCTCGTATCCGGAGGCTCAAATCCCGCATCAAACCGTTTATAATGGCGCTAAGTTCCTCGAAATCAGCTTTTCTGCCGTAACGCATGAGAGTACTGGCCGAAATCGGCACGACGCGGGGTGAGAAGAAGATCAAAATATGTCCACAAAATTGAAACTTACGATCCTTGCCACTTCGCTGGCTATTCTGCTGTTTACCCTCGCGGGGAACTTCGTCAACGTCCGCGCCTCGTCGAATGACGGCGCCTATCGCCAGCTTTCCGTTTACAGCGAGGTACTCTCGCGTGTTCGCAGCGAATACGTCGAGGAGCCTAACATCCCCATGGTGACTGACGGCGCGCTGCACGGCCTGCTGGAGTCGCTGGATGCCAATTCCAGCTATTTGAGCCCCGAGGAATACAAACATTACAAGTCGATCAAGCCGCGTGGCAAAGCCGACATTGGGGCCGCCGTTTCGAAGCGCTTCGGGTACGCTGACATCGTCGCGGTCATTCCCGGGGGGCCGGCGGATAAGGCCGGCATTGAAAATTCTGATGTATTGGAATCCATCGAGGGTAAGAGTACCCGCGACATGTCGCTCGCCGAGATTCACACGGTTCTGCTGGGTGAACCGGGTTCTACGGTGACTGTTTCCGTCGTACGGCTGCGGCGAGCGGAACCACAGAAGATTGTGATCACTCGCGACGTGGTCACCATACCCCCGGTTGCCGACAAGATGCTGGCGGATAACGTCGGCTACGTCAAAGTCGACGCGTTCCCTGCTGGCAAGTCGCAGGAAGTCGCCAGCAAGATTGTTGAACTGCAAAAGCAGGGCGCGAAGAAGCTCGTCCTCGACCTGCGGAACTGCGCCAGTGGGGAAGAATCAGAGGGCGTCGCCACGGCAAACCTGTTTCTCGATCACGGAACGATCACCTATCTGCAGGGACAGAAATATCCTCGCCAGGCGTTTAATGCCGAAGCAAGCAAGGACATTACCAAGCTGCCTGTGGCCGTTTTGGTCAACCACTCAACAGCCGGCCCGGCGGAGATCATCGCTTCCGCAATCCTTGAAAACGCCCGCGGTGATGTTGTCGGTGCCAAGACTTTCGGGGATGGCTCTATCCAGAAGACCATTGAAATGCCCGACAACTCCGCACTGATTTTGTCGGTCGCAAAGTATTACTCGCCCGGCGGCAAAGCCATTCAGGACGTAGCTGTAACGCCCAACATCCTGGTTGCCGAGGGCACTGATGACGCTGGCCTTCCCGATGACGACCAGCCGCCTGCGCCGGATACCGCTGCGCCGCCCAAGAACCAGCAGGATGACCAATTGAATAAAGCCCTCGACATCCTCAAGAATCGCGACACAAAGGGATAGGCGAAAGGCTAAGGCATCGCGACTAATGGGCCTCGTGAGTCTCACGAGGCCTTGCCTTTTTGCGCTATCCTGACATCAGTCTCCCGTGGACACGCATAGCCTTGTCGACCCGGTGAAATCGGATGAACAATCCCCGCCGCCGCAACCCGCTGGCCGGAAGCTGGTCGGCGTTGTTTTGTTCGGCGTGCTTGTTTTGTTGGCGGCTGCCGTCGGGTCGGCCGTCGGCGTCATTCTCGTCTATTCCACCGGCCTTCCACAGGTCGAAGAACTCGAGCGCTACCGCCCCAGTTCGGTCACCCAGCTCTACGATACGCAAGGCCGTGTCATCGGCACTTTTGCGCTGCAGCGCCGCGTCATTGCGGCCTATGACGACTACCCGCCGGTCCTCCGCGATGCGCTTGTTTCCATCGAGGATAAGGATTTCTATAAGCACTCTGGCATTAACCTGTGGCGCATTATTGGCGCCGCCTATCGCGACATCGAATCCGGAGGAAAAGTTCAGGGAGCGTCCACGCTCACAATGCAACTGGCGCGCAACCTGTTTCTTTCTCCCGACCGTTCGTTTTACCGCAAAGTGCAGGAGGCGTTGCTCGCAATTCAGATCGAGCGTCGTTTTACCAAGCCTCAGATATTTACGCTCTACGCCAATCAGATTTTCCTCGGTCATGGCGCCTACGGCTATGAGGCTGCGTCGGAATACTATTTCAGCAAGCCGGCTCGCCAACTAAAACTCGAAGAAGCGGCATTGCTCGCGGGTTTGCCCAAAGCCCCGCAGTATTACTCACCTATCAATCACCCCGACCGCGCCCTCAAGCGCCGGAACCTTGTTCTAAACGCCATGCTCGAGGATGGCAAAATTACTTCCGCCCAGGCCGCCGATGCCAAGAGCAAGCCGATTGTCCTCAATGTGCAGAAGGACCCGAATTCACTCGCACCTTACTATGTCGAGGAAATCCGCCGGTACCTCGAAGCGAAGTACGGTAGCGATCAGGTCCATGAAGGTGGTCTTCGTGTCTACACTTCGCTCGACACGGAGATGGAGAAATCCGCGCGTCAGGCTGTTCTCGATGGTCTGGCCGTTTATGAGCGCCGCCATGGCTGGCGCGGCCAGCTTCCGAACGTTTTAGCCCAGGGTCAGTCTCTTGCCCAGTACTCCGATCCCGACTGGGATGACGAGCCCGAGGTTAACGGTTATATGCACGCACTCGTCACCGAAGTTGCAGCCAGCGCCGCCCAAATTCGATTCGGAAAATACATCGCGGGCTTGACCACCGCCGACGCCTTGCCTTGGATTCCGCCCCGGTCAAAAACGAAGCTTACTGACCTGCTCCACGTGGGAGACATCATTTATGTCAGAGTCCTTTCGCTCGATCCGGCCAAACTGCGCGTGAACCTTGAGCAGGATTCGGGCGTCGAGGGCGCGCTGGTTGCCATCGACAATGCCACCGGGGAGATTAAAGCGATGATTGGCGGTCGTGACTTTGGCCGCTCGAAGTTCAATCGAGCGACGCAGGCACTGCGTCAGGTCGGATCATCGTTTAAGCCCTATGTGTATACAGCAGCTATCGATCAGGGCGCGACGCCCGATGACACCATCCTCGATGCGCCAATCACGTTTCAAACGGCGTCAGGCCCATACACTCCACATAATTACGATCAGAAATACGAAGGCACGATCACACTGCGCCGCGCGCTCGCGCATTCCAGAAACATACCCGCCCTCAAAATTGCTGAGCGCGTTGGCATCCGGACCGTGATTGATTACGCGCACCGTCTCGGTATTTCCGAAAACATTCCCGCATATTTGCCCGTTGCGCTCGGCTCGGCCGAAGTCACGCCCCTTGAACAAACCTCCGCTTTCAGCGTTTTCCCTAATGATGGCCTTCACGTTGCGCCGCGCTACATCACCAAAGTGACCGACTACGAGGGCCGGGTACTTGAAGAGGATTATTATGACGCGAAAGATGCCATCAGTTCGCGTACCGCGCGCATCATGACCTCCATGTTGCACGAAGTGGTTCTGCACGGGACGGCGACCGCGGCCGCGAAAATGCCCTATCCGCTGGGCGGCAAAACGGGCACCACCAACGACTTCACCGATGCCTGGTTTGTCGGATTCTCCCCAACTCTCACCTGCGGAGTCTGGGTGGGTTATGACGAGAAAAAAACTTTGGGAGACAAAGAGACCGGCGCCCGCGCGGCCCTTCCGATCTGGATGCAGTTCATGACCGCGGCCCTCGCCGGTAAAGATGCCGGAGAATTTCCCGCTGCGCCTGAGTCGCCAACTCCTGCTGTCGCCCACAAAGTCGACACTCCCGACGTGGCGCCCGGCGACGGCGAGACACACTAAGCGGTTTTGCAGCGGACGTCCGGTTCTGGCTGTCCGCGAATTGCGGGAAATTTAGATAAGCTTGGCCAATAGCCGTCCGATCCGCACGCCTCGGTAGAGCGGAAACAGTGCCTCTGGCAACTGGACCGCTGCGAACTCTCCGGGCCCCGGCGTCCAAATGAGCCGCCACAAATATCGCGAACGGTCGCGCGCCCGCTCCCGCAGGTCACGGATCTTTAAGAAGTATTGGCGCGATTCGAAATCGTAAGCCGCCGACCGTGCGAGGCGACCCACAAATTCATCACTCAGAGAACGCACTTCCGCGTCACCTGCAATCAACTTCACCGCTGCAGCAGGCAAGGTAGCACCGAGCAGGCGCTCCGCAAGCTGCAAGCTCACGGCCACAATTCGCTGAATACCCATCGCGCGGGCTCGGCGAACGACCATGTCGAAATCGATCGCACACGAACGTAGTGTTGCCGCAATGTCCGCAATCCAGATCAGACGTGAAAAAAGATGTTTGGCGGCGTGCAGAGACAACGCAAGCAGCGAATCTTCCGGTGAAAGACATGGCACCGCTTCGTCGCCCAGCCTGATGCGCGTAGCGCGCGCAAGCAAGTCCTCCACGCGAAAACTGGCAGCCGCAAAATTTACTGCGTAAAAATGCGGCAGCAGACTCCATTGCAACTCGACGAGATTCTTTCCCGCAGCACCGTCAAATGCTCTCTCATATCCGAAGCGCAGCGAAAGTCGGTCAAATGCCGGCGAAACCATCTGCGATGGGTGATACCCAATCTCGGCCAAGGCCCGCTTTGCCCCATCTAACTCGGGCCGAGCGATTAAAAGGTCGAGATCGCTGAAGCTCCGCAGCGCGAGATCTCCGTAGGCCGACTGCGCAAGCACCGGCCCTTTGTACGGAATTACGTGGATTTCGCGCTTCGAAAGTTGTTCGAGTATGCGCTCCAACTCGGCCGCAAACCATAAGTTCCGGCGAAGATTTTCGGCGTAGCCGGAATGCAGTGACCGCGCAATCTCTTCGGGCACACCGAATCTGCTTCGCTCCAGGTTATGTGCCACGAGCGCCAGCACGCCGTGGTGCTCGGCCAGTCGGAGAAAACCCTCCCAATCGAACCTTCTTTGCTCTCCGAGTTCAGCCAGGCCCGCGCCATAACCATCCCGTCTTCCCACCACGCACGCGCACAAAAACGCAAATTCGTCGCCCGAGGTGGACGCGACGTTTAATCGATCATCGAGTGCCGTTTCACTCATGCTCTGCGAGAGATTCCTGGGACTGGAGGTTTTCGAGGGTTGCGCAAAGAGACTCCATCCAGCCAAAAGTGGCCGGATTTGATATGCCTGCAAACTATAATACAGAGACTTCCATGCAGGCTTTGAAACAAGTCGCAGACCGTATCGCTGTCTTCCGACGCAGATGATCCGACCCGGGCTTTGGTTATGAGCGATGTTACATTCGAATCCGTCTGCAAGCTTTTCCGCCATCGGCCCGCTCTTTTCAATCTGGTTGGGCGTGAGCGCACGGGAGAAACCGTAGCGCTGCGCGATGTTTCCTTCTCTGCCCACGGCGCGGAAGTGATCGCCCTGCTCGGCCGCAATGGTAGCGGCAAAACCACCACCCTAAAGTTGATCTCGACCATGCTGCTTCCCGATGCCGGATCGGTTCGGATCTCCGGTTTCTGCTCGCAAAGAGATTCGGGACGAATCCGCCGGCACGTCGGCATCGCCGTCGCCACGGAACGTTCTTTCTTTCCTCGACTCTCTGCGCGGGAAAATCTGGATTTCTTCGCTGCCCTCGATGACGTCCCGCGCCGCGAGCGACCGGCGCGGATTGATGAAGTTCTTGGCGACACTGGTCTTGCCGAACAGGCCGACACGCTGGTCATGAAGTTTTCCAGTGGAATGTACCAGCGACTGGGGCTGGCGCGTGCCCTCGTAAAGCGCCCTAGCGTGCTGTTGCTTGACGAGCCAACCCGCAGTCTCGATGCCGCGGCAACCTCGCATCTCTGGGCAACGATTCGCGCGCTCGCTGGCCAAGACACGATTGTTTTTCTTGCCACTCACAACTTCGCCGAAGCCGCCGCGCTCGCCAATCGCATGCTGCTTCTGGATCGCGGTTTGCTCGTGGAGGATCGCCGCCTTACCCGCCGTGAAAGTGTCGACGACCTGCGATCACTTTATTTTCAACGCACGGGTACGCGCGTCTGCGAAGAGGACGAAGTAGTTGGTGCTGGCACTATTCGTCGCGCGGGAGCAGCCCGATGAACCGAAGCTTGGACAAGCTGCTTGCCATTCTGCGGCGTGATCTGCTCACCGCGATCCGCCATCGCAGCGGGTTTGTGCTGACAGCGTTTGGCGTGCTCACGGAACTCGCGGCTTTTTATTACCTTTCGCGCGCCGTTGGGCCCGGCTTTCGCCCAGACGGCGTCGACTATTTCCCGTTCCTTCTGATCGGGACCGGTCTATATACATTTTTCGTGATGAGCGCGCAAGCGTTTCTGAGTTCGGTGCAGGAAGCGCAGCAGACAGGCACTCTCGAAGTGCTCATGACCACTTCGACGGCTCCCGCCGAGCTTCTTTTGCTGAGCGCCGTCTCGGCATTCGCCGGAAGCCTGGTGAACCTGCTGCTCTATCTTGGCGTTGGCGTGGCCCTGTTTCGCGCCGCCATCCACCCTAACCTGCTTGCGTGTGCCGTAGTTTTGTGCCTTTCGATTGTGATTGCAGGTGCTATCGGTATTCTCGTGGCCGCTTTTCAAGTCGAGATCCAGAAAGGTTCCGCGCTGCTCTGGCTTCTCGGGTCCGGCTTTTGGTTCATCAGCGGAACCATGTTTTCCATCCGCAGTCTCCCGCCCGCGCTGTTGGTTATTGCCCATGCCCTGCCATTCACGTATGCGATTGATGGCACGCGCGCGGCCCTGCTCGAAGGGCGTCCCGTACATGCGATGGCTCCCACCCTGGCTGCCCTTGCAGCGTTTGGTCTGCTTTTTTTTCCTGTGGCGCTTGGCGCGCTATCGCTCAGCCTCCGCCGCGCTCGCCGCTTCGGAACACTCTCTTCGTATTAGCGGATCAGGGTTACAGAAGTTGGCACTGGCGTCTGTGTTGGCATGCAAGAGGTCGTGTAGTACACTGCGATTACACCAATCGGCAAATTAGGATGTTGTCTGCATTCTGAGGCTTGGCCAACTATGAAGGACGATAGCACTCCTGATAAACGGCAAAAGCTGAATCGTGAGGCTGCGCAGGAACGAAAGCCTTATAAAAAGCCAGCCTTCCGGCATGAGCGTGTTTTTGAGACGGCCGCTTTGTCTTGCGGCAAGGTCTACAGCGTGCAGAGCACATGCATCTCCTCGAAGAAGACCTCCTAGAACAAAGTACGTTGAGTTCACGGCTTGCCGTTTCCGCGGAAAGGTCGGCCATGGCCGCCGAGTCGTTGCGCCAGAGCGGACGTTTGCGGCTGCGGGTCCATGGCGAAAGCATGTTGACCTCGCTTTGGCCGGGCGACGAGCTTGAGATCGTCCGCTGCTCCGTTCACGAAGTGGAGCCCGGAGACATTGTTCTCGCCGCGCGCGAAGGACGTTTCTTCCTTCACCGTTTTCTCGACCGCTGCCAGCCAGATGGATTTCTTTTGCGCGGCGATTCAATGCCCGCGCCCGATCCAAAGTTCCCAGACGAGGCGTTGCTGGGACGGGTGGCGGTCCCCATCGAACGCAGTCTCTGGGCAGCGCTCGTGGGACGTTTGCTTTGCTTCTGCGGTCCCGCGCGCCGTCTTGCACTAAGGCTTCACCAAATTCACACTCATCGGGAGCGCGCGCGACACAGCAGAGCGCAATTCGCAACAGCCAACGTCTTCGACGATGGGTATGACGGAGTTTGACATTGCCGACGGCGAGAAAAATAGCGCGTGTGGAGATCGGCGGCATCCCCATTTCTCTCGCCACCACGAATTCCAGCTTCTTCGATCTCCTTATGCAACGCTATGCCGGCTTTCTGAGCGACGACGAAGCGGAGTTCCAACTCGAATTTGAAATCGTTGAAACCGCCTCCGCTCGCGATGACGATGTCGAGGTACGCCGGCGCGGCTCTGAGTGGGAAATTGCTCGCGGGGATTTTGCCGCGCGCTGGAATCCTGGCAGCGGGCAAGGCGTTGTGCGACAGAATGCAAATCCATATTCGCTCGATTCCGTTCTGCGCATTCTCCATAGCCTGATTTTGGCAGACCGCGGAGGATTCTTGCTGCACTCGGCCAGCGGCATTGTTGACGGTCAGGCATGTCTTTTTTCCGGCGTATCCGGCGCTGGGAAAACGACCATGACTCGGCTGGCGCCACCAAACGTCGTTCTCCTTACCGACGAGGTGTCTTATATCCGGCCGATAGGCGGAGGATATGAGGCGTTCGGCACTCCCTTTGCCGGGGAATTGGCCAAACCGGGTGAAAACACGAGCGCTCCGATTGCGGCCCTTTTCTTCCTGAATAAAGGACCGTCGAACCTCATCGAGGCGGTGCCTTCGTCAGCGGCCGTGCAGCGCCTGTTGCGCAACATTTTGTTTTTTGCCGAAGACCGCGGGCTGACCGAGAAACTTCTGGCCATTTCGTGCGACTTTGTATCTCGAGTTCCAGTCAGAAAACTGACGTTTTACCCGGACGCGCAGGTGTGGGACGATGTTCACTGCTTTGTTCGTGACCGCGATCATGCGTCTATCCATGAAAAAGAAATAGAGGGAGTGCCTTCTCGTGTCTGAAACTTATATTTCGCGCAGTTCGGCAATCGCCGCCCGGCTGTTGGCGGGCGAGATGATGATCATGAACTCCGCCGACTCCACGTTTTTCACCCTCAATGAAGTGGCAACGACCATCTGGCAGGCGGCCGATGGCCATACGCCCTTGCGCGAAATCGTGCGCGAGAAAGTCTGCACTCAATTCGAAATCGATCCCGAACAAGCGCAGGCCGATGCCGAACACTTTGTCTCCGAGCTTTCCGAGCATCGGATCCTTCTGGTTTCGGACCAACCAGTTGTACCGGAGAGTGCCTCATGAGCCTGCTCGCCGAAACAAGTCAGAAAGCTTTCGATCTCGGCATCCCGATTGCCGCTCATATCGATGTCACATATCGCTGCAACGAGCGTTGCGTGCATTGCTATCTGGATCACGACGATCATGGCGAAATGACGACCTCCGAGATCAAGGACATTCTCGACCAGTTGGCCGACGCCGGCGTCTTTTTCCTGAGCTTGAGCGGCGGCGAGCCTTTCATGCGACGCGATTTCTTCGAACTGCTAGAACATGCCCGGCGCCTGCTTTTCAATGTCAAAGTGAAAACCAATGGCGTGATGATTGGGGAACAGGAAGCACGGCGGCTCCGCGCTCTGACGATCGATACGATCCAGATCAGCCTCTATTCGCATCGCGCGTCCGTGCATGACGCCATCACCAAACTTCCCCACTCCTTCGAGCGAACCATCAAGGCCATTGAGTTTCTGCGCGATCAGGGCTTGCGGGTCAGTATCGCGAATGTGCTGATGGGTCCAAACCTCGCCGATCATTACGGCACGCAGAAGCTGGCGGCTGAGTTGGGCGTCCATTACACGCTCGACCCAACCGTCACACCCATGATGGACGGCGGCGATTCCGTGCTGGCCCTTCGCGTCCCCGGGGAAGAACTGCACGAGCTTTTTCACAATTCAGCGCTCGTCCCTAATCAAGAAGAATTCTGTGCGCCGCCGAAGCCGCCCTCAAAGGATGATCTGGAAGGCTATTCATGCAGCGCTGGCCATTCCTTCTGTTACATTTCGCCGTACGGCGACGTCTTCCCCTGTGTGCAGTTCCCCCTGCCAACCGGCAATGTGCGACGGCAGAAGTTTCTCGATATTTGGAATTATTCTCCGCAATTTAACGAAGTACGCTCGATTCAGGCCAAGGACTTGACCGTGTGTTCGTCCTGTTCGCACGTGGGAACCTGCAGCCGATGCCCGGGGCTGGCGTATTTGGAGGGAAGCATGCGCGGGCCATCTACGGCGGACTGTGAGAAGTCCTTCTACCGGACGGGCGTGCCTACCGCGAATATGTTGCGCTTGGGATTATCGAAGCCGGGCCCGCCGCTGGTTCAGATTCAACCAGTATCCGCTTCGGCGTAAGCGTTTTTGAGCACAACTCATCCCAATCCTCTAATGTTGACCCGCCGCTGCATTCTGGCTTCGATTCTTGTCTTGGGCAGCTTCCGCACTAGCCAGTTGTTCCAGGATGCGCTGCAGCGCACCGCGCGTCTCGCTTGTCGGCTCATGGAACTTCAGCGCAGCGCCCATACCCATGTCCATCCGCACCACCTCGCACAGAAGGGACAAATTGTCGTCGCCCAGAGTGAGCGCCAATCTTAGCTTCGTCCCAGGAAGCACGATTCCACTGGTTTCCACATAGCACCCACCCAAACTCAGGTTGGTGACAATGCCAAGCATGGCCACTTCCTGTCCATCAAGCTCGATCTCCGTCGTCAAACGGCCACGCACGCGTGGATACAAGCGGCGATTGGCACGCTGCGACTGGCTCTGCTTCTGCTGATACATCCGCCGGTCGGCTTCGGACAGGAGTTTCTCCGCATCCAGCCCGTCCTCCGGATAAACCGCCTTGCCCACGCTTAAGGAAAGAATGTCTTCGTTGCAGACTTCTCTCCCCGCACGCTGGGCTAGCTCCCGCATCTGCTCAGCTTTGCGTGTGGCTGCCTCCGCCGTCAAGCCTGGAGCTACCACCACAAACTCATCGCCGCCCATGCGCGCTACGTAATCGTATTCGCGGCTGGTTTCTTTCAGCGAATGCGCAAACAAGCGCAGGACGCGGTTGCCCTCAAGATGTCCAAAGCGGTCGTTGATCTGTTTGAAACCGTCCATGTCGCTGACCATGACCGTGAGTGATTGGTTATCGCGCTTGCAACGCGCCAGTTCGCGGTCAAGTTGGAGGAACAGCGAACGCGCGTTGGGGAGCCCCGTCAGAAAATCGGTGACTGCGGAATTCTCGGCTTGCTGGAATTTCAGAGCATTTTCGATGGCCAGCGCCATCTTCGAACTGACGGCCAGGAGGATTCGCAAGTGATCGGAATTGAAAAAGTCCTTTTCCGCATGGTAAAGAGCAACCACGCCGACCACGCCTTGCACACCTTCCAGCGGAACAGCCAGCGCCGACGTCAGCGTGCTGTACTTTAACGGATCGTTCAGGTAACCGGGTTCAACCGAAGGATTACCGTTCAGAATCGGCTTCAGGTTTTGGGCGACCCACCCGGAAAGCCCCTGGCCGATCGGGATTCGCAACGACGCAAACAGCCGGAAATTATCGCCGTTGACGTACTCCGGGACCAGTTCCTCTCCGTGGCGCACATAAATTGCGATGGCATCGTAGGAGATGGAGCGCCGGAGCTTCACTGAAAATACTGAAAGAGTTTCGCTGAGGCTGAGAGAAGCGCCCAGGTCCTGGGAAAGTTCGAATAATGTCTGGGCTTCCTCACGTGCCGCCGCAATTGAACTCAGGAAGCTGTGCTCGGACCCCTGCCGCTTACGTTGCATCACGAAACCGGCTGCCGGTTCGATCCCATGGATCACCGGTGCCTCGGCCTCAACCTCTTTCTCGGGCAACTCAATGAGCCCCCTTTTGTTAAGCGCCTCCATGCGCGCCAGCACCAGCGTTTCCAGGCCCGCATAGCGTCGCCGCAATACATTCACCACTTGGGGATCAAAAGCCCTTCCCGATTCTTCCGAGAGTCTCGCCATCGCTTCCTCGATGGGCAAACCGCGCCGGTATTGCCGGTCCGATACAAGTGCATCCAGAAAATCCACCGCGGCCAGAATGCGCGCGCCAATTGGAATCTCGCTGCCCCGCAAGCCTCTGGGGTAGCCCGTGCCGTCGTATTTCTCGTGGTGGGCGCGGACGATCGGTGCCACCGGGTAGGGAAAGCGGACACGTTCCAGGATCTCGGCGCCCACCACCGGATGAATCTTCATTTTTTCGAATTCTTCCGGAGTCAACCGGCCCGGCTTCGAAACGATATGCTCGGGAACCGCTAGTTTCCCGATGTCGTGCAGCAATGCTGCAGCGCGCAACGCCTCCATCTCTCCCGGGCTAACTTTAAGTTCCTTCGCTATTTCCTCGGCATAAACGCGTACCCGTTGCAGGTGATCATGGGTCGTCTGGTCTTTGGCCTCGATGGCCAAAGCCAACGCCTCAATCGTTCGCATGTGCAGGTCGGCGATCTCTTCTACGTGCCGCTCTTCGTCTCCCAGCTTCCCTCTATACATGCGGTAGGAGCGATAGATCAGAAATACCGCGAGCAGCGTTAACAGGTAGGTTTGCCATTCCACAAATTGCAGCATCTTGCCGAGAACCCCGTCGCCGGAAGCGTAGGCATGCGAAAGTATCCCGACAATTTGGTTCTTAAGTTGCCCAGCTAGAGTGAATGTAAGCTGCATCGAGGGCACAAGGAAGTCATCCTTGAATTGTCCGACCAGCTTGATTGCAAGTTGAAGCGACGGTATCAGAACTTGATTCTTGAATTCCTCGCTATGTGCGATTGCATCCTGGATTGAAGGCTGGACTTCGTTCCAATGCCCCGTTCGAACCAGCGCGTACCAGGCGGCGAGAGGCGCGCCTACCAGCACCAAAACGAGATACACGATGGGCGCAATCCTCGCTTTTTTCTTAACTTTAGCGTCACGCTTCATGCTGGCAGAATCCCGTTAAGCTCCTGGCAGACCCCTCCCAGGAAAAACGAGGCAGTCCTATTGTTATCAGGCCAACTGTGGGGAAGAAAGCATTTGGGGAGTCTCGGAGAAACCAACGTAATTGGCTCTGTTACCGCGGGACGTGTCCCACAGAAACGCCACCGCCCGGCTGTTTTGGCCGGGCGGTGGGTCTTCATTCGTATTGGCAAGCGTTCTTGGCGAGCCCTCAACAACCTAGGAGAGGAAAAACTCCTTCGTAATCGAAGCCCATTCGTTTTCCGGGATCTGGTCCGACAGATTATCCACTGCTACGCCGCCGTCTTGCGCCAGGGCCCCAGCGAACGCCGGCATCCGGCTCTGCAAACGCGCTGCAGACTCCTGCGTCCAGAAGCGGGCGACCGCTCCGCTCAGTAGATTGCGGAAGTTCGTCTTGGCATCGGGAGACTGAACCGTCACCAGCCAGCCTTCGCCGTAACAATCTTTTTGCGCCAGCTTCGGGTCGCGCACCATGCCGTCGTTCACGTCCGAAATGCTTCCCTCGATCGGCGACACTACGTCAACGCTCACTCCGTTGCGGAAGAATGTCGCCAATTTCTGTCCCTGCCGGATCCATTGTCCCCGTTGCGGCAGCGTCAGCCGCTCCACTTTGCCCATCAGCTTCGTAGCAAAATCGTCCAGTCCGACACGCACCAGGCTTGGGCTCTCACTCAACGCCCACGTGTGACCAGGGTGATAGCGGACGTTATCCGGCAGTTTGAACCCCGCTATAAGGCTCGGCACAGGGTGCACAGCTTTTTCGCCCTTCGCCACAACGACCGCGGGCTGCACAACGACTGCCTTGCGGCTGTGGAAGTGATCGATGAGGAGGAAAGTTGCGAATGTGAAGAGAACCAGGATGACTGTCATAACCCACCTTCGTTCGAGGGCTCTTTCTTTTTCAGGCCGCTCGCCACTATTGCTAAAGGCACTCGCCATGCCAAACTCCATGCGACTTCTGAATGGAGTTTGTGTATGGATTCAACTTATTGAATCGGATTAACTTGCGGGATCTTTGAAGGCGCGCATGGATTGCTTTCGTGGCGAATGGCAACAATGCAATTGATGAGAATCACATCATGACTTTCGAGCAAGAAGCCGCGATTTCCGTCGAGAGTCCAGGGATGTCCTTGTAAACAATGGCTTACAACATGTCATCGCGCTTGTTGTTTTTTGCAACAGCCCACATTGCGGAATGCAACACCCGGGGGACTCTTGTTAGATAGGCGGCGCACTGGGTTCTGTGCGCCGCCTTTTCCAACAAACCTAAAAATGAAATCCGAGCTGAGCTGTCAGCGCACGCGGCGTCACATAGTGCGTCCCGCTGAAGGTTGAAAGGAAGTTATACACCGCATACTTGTTGGCGATGTTGACGCCCGTCAGGGTGGCACTCCATTTATAACGCTCGCCTTTGAAGAGGTCGTCATCGCCAACGGAAACGTCGAACAGGCTGCGCCCCGCAACGCGTGGCGGGTTGTGGTCGTCATTTTCAGTTCCCGGTGCCGGAATTTGCAAGAGCGTCGACCCGTATTCTGACGCCGGGCACAAGTTATTGGGACTTATGAAAGTTCCGAGGGGATTCGTCCTGGTGGGTGGCGTAGCGTGGATCCCGTTGCAAGTCAATCCCGCTTCGAACTGTTGATCCGCGCTCAGCCCCGACGTATCCACAATCGAATCGGTGCCGTTGGGGCCGTTGGCACAGTTGCCGCCTGCGCAAGGCGCCGGACCCGCAACGAGGCCGCTGTCATACCGCCAGTTGAAGCCGAGCCACGGGCCGAGCTTCCAGGGCTGGTATTGCGTGTGAAACGTCAAGTTGAACTTCTCGTCGTGGTCGATGCGGAACGGCCCGGATGCAGCGGGAACCGCACCCGCTCCGCCGATCTGCGGAGTGAAAAAGCGCGCGGCCACGCTCGAGAACACCATGAGCGCAGAAAATCCGTGCAGGTTCGGTACGCTTACGCGTCCCGCGTACCCCGGAATCTTGGAGCGCTCCCACTCCACCGGAAAAGTGATGGGCGTGGCACCCAGCACGCTGAAATCGTACCCATTGTGCGTGTACTTCCAGATGTAGTCACCGGAAAATACCAGGTACTTTCCGAAAGCTTGCTGCAGCCCGGCGTGGAATTCATTCCGCCAGCCGGGACTCAACGGATTTGAGATGGGCGAGGAACAAAAAAGAAGCGGGTTAACGACGGGATTGCTGCATCCAATGCTGGAAAGCACCAGATTTTCATTGAACGGACTCTCCAACGTGCGCGCGTACGAAACGCGAAGTACGGTGTTGGTGCGCTTGATGTTATACGCGATGCCTAGACGAGGTTCGGCTTCCTTATGGGTCGTGAGTCCGTTGTAGAAGTCGCCTCGCAATCCCAGATTCAAGGCCCAGTTTCCCTTGGTGATCGAATCCTGGATATAAAGAGCGAGTTCCTTGACGTCGGTGTGGCCGTTGAACGTGTAAAGCCCGCTCGTAGTCGCGCCATTCGGGCAAAGGTCATTCGGAGATGGCGTCGGACGGGTCAGGTCATAACACCCCAGCAAGGGATTGAACGGAAGGAGATTCGGATTGTTGACACCATTATTTGCCAGCAATCCAAGACCGGCGCATTGCGTCGGATAATTGGGGTTGGACGGATCACTGCCATTCCAGTACGGGTTGAGGCTCAAGTCCAGACATGGGGCGTTCAACGTTGGATCAACGATGCCGAACGGGTCATGCTCGTCCAGAAACGTCTGTTCGTAAGTGACTCCTGCTTTAAGGTTGTGAATTCCCTTTACATAGGAGATATCGGAGCGCAGCCCGGCATTCAAGAGCGTACGGTTCTGACTGACAGATTCGCTCTGCAGACCCGGCGCGCCGAGGTCCGCGAAGGGGTTGGCGCTGGGATAGTAATTGTACACATCCCGGCGGACAAAACCGCCCAGCGTAAACACGGTCGTAGGGCTGAGCAATCGCGTCCAGGTCGGCGCAATGTTGAACGTCTTGATCTGCGAACGCTGGTCGGCCGGGCCAACGACATTGCCATTCGGGTCGAGGCCGCCGTTGGCCACAATCACGCCATTCCACGGCGTCGCCAGTTGAGAGTCATACGAGTTTGGCGTTTGGAACCACGAGCGCGTAAAGCCGAAGTTAAAGTGCAGCGAATCCGCGGTCGATAACTGATAATCCACCCGGTCGAATAGATTTTCTTCGTTGCCCTTGTCGTGCATAACGACAAACTCCGGGGGGTCAAGGAACCGGCCGCTGTTCAGCCCGCTCACGGAAATGAAGTTCCCCCAGTTCTTGCTCCCATAAGAGAGATCCGCGGCCACGCTGGATGTTCCAAACGTTCCGTAGGAAGTCCTCACGCTGCCATGCGGTGTGGTGAAGCCCTGGCCCGAGCGCGTGGTCGCGACAATCACCACGCTGGTTTTGCCTCCATATTCCGCCGGGGGCGCGCCCGATATGACTTCCATGGATTGAATCGAATCGAGTGGAATCTGGTTGGAGAAGACTTTGCTTTGCTGATCGGTAATCGGCTGGCCATCCACCGAGAACGAGTTCTCCGCGTGATCGCCCAAGCCATGAAACAGGCCGTTCGAATCCGCGGCGATTCCCGGCGTTGAGAGAGTAACCAGCGAGCTCACAGATGACGAAGCGCTCTCCAAGGGAAGCTTATCGAACAAGTTCTTGTCAACGTCGGTGTGGAACGTCGGATCGTTTTCCACCAGGTCTTCTCCGGCTTCAACCGTCACCGTCTCTGAAGAGCCCGTTACCTGTAGATTGACGTTGATGCTGGCGGGCACTACCGATCGGACCTCCACATCCCGCGCATATTGAGCGAACCCCGGTGCCGTAACCGTCATGTGATAGGGATTAAACGGCACGTTCGAAAAAGTGAAATTTCCCTTACCGTCAGTAGTGGTTATCCGGTCGTACCCGCTGACCAACTGATGAAGCCCCACCGTCGCGTTGGCAACGACCGCCCCCGAGGGGTCCATGACGGTGCCGTTGAGTGATCCCGCACCTCCGCCCGACTGCGCGTAAGCGTGCAGGCCCAGTGCCAAACAGAAGAGCACCATAAAAGCCGCGTGAAGCGACCTCTTGTATGAAATCAGCATGAATTCCTCCTGAAGAAAAATTGATCGCGTATTAAAGATCAATGACGCGGTTCACGGGACGAGAACCGAGCCACAACAAATTTCATATTTGATCTTTAGACGCTAGGAGGCGGACGAATACACAGAGGGAAGGCTATGAGGCATTGCTTGGGAGAAACCATCTGCTGGTGGACGATAGAGACGACAACGAATGTGGTATGCGTTATTGCAGACGGTGCCTTGGGGGACGCTGAATGGGCGGCGACACAAACCGTACAGGTCGCCCCCTCGGCGGCGCTCGAATGATGATGCAAAGCGAACGCCATCGCTGACCAGCAGGTCAGCAGAATGCAGAGATACGCTATTCGCTTCGAGAACGACCGCATGAACGCTACCCCAAGGATGCGTTACTAGAATCTACAACAAGACTAGCAACCAGGGCAACGAGAGTACCCCGCCGTGCAACTTTTGTTTGTGACCATCCGCCAGTGTCAAGGTTGCGACGGAAATCACGGTATCGCTATCAATAGGCCGCCGGCTATTCCAACCGATTGCTCATGCCCCCTCGCAAAGTTGTACTCGTAGCCCGGTTCGAGGTACCAGCCGAATTTATGCTTCGCGGTGGGCCAGAACATAAAATCCCCCACCACTTCGCCGCTGACAGAGTTCGTTGTCACGCCGTATTTCGTCGTATGAACCCACTCCGGCCCAACGCCCGCCATGAACTCCGCTTTTTTCGAAAGCGTCCAAGGCTTCTTGAACAGAAGGTCGGTATCCCATTCTGTCGAGTGACGGGCGAAGAGCGGCGTAACCCCAGCTTCAAGTTCCAGCCAGCTCTCTATCGGCGTGACCTCAAGCGCGACAGTGGGGCCGAAACTTGAACCGTCGCCGGTGAGGCTCTGAGAGGCGGCTCCGCCAATTTCGACAACTGCGGCAGGGTCTTTGTCGACAGACTGCGCGAAGGTATTTCCGGCGCAGAAAACCAAACATAGCAGCAAGATGGGTTTGGCCGCGTTCATGCCTGACAAATTGTAAGCGATAGTCGACTCCACCAGGTTTCCCTGCAGCGATCCCTCCAATCCAGCTGCCGTCCGGTCGATTGGTCGATAGGCGCTTCCCGGCCCCAAATAAACCTTTAACCATCATATTGTTACAGATGTGACCAGCATCACAACCGCAGGTGCGTCCTGTCACGCCCGCTCTGAACCCCCGTGGTTGAAACTGATTTTGAGGGATCGTCATGATGATGGCCTACAAACTCGTTCGACTAATTGAAACTCACTCTGACCGTCTCTCCTCCTCGCTACTGACTAAGGTTCAGAATTCGCCGTTTACCCGCTCCTACACCAATGTGCCGGCCGATGATCTCCGCGAGCGCGTCTATGAAATCTATCGCCATCTCGGCGAATGGTTGCTGGGTAAAGGCTCGTTTGATATCGAGCAGCGTTACGAGGAAATCGGAGCGCGCCGCGTCCAGCAGAACGTACCCATCAGCGAGCTGATCTGGGTCATCATCCTGACCAAGGAAAATCTCTGGGAATTTCTGCATAAGGAATCTCTGCCGGAGCGGCCAATTGAGGCCTTCGGCGAACTGGAAATGCTTCAATTGCTCGATCAGTTTTTTGATCGCGCTATTTACTACGCGTCCGTCGGCTATGAGCAAGCTATCGCGGCTCACGAAAATTCGTCGGTGCGCGGCACGGCCCGTTAGGTGGGCCGGCAATGAGGGAATTTGATGTCGTGGCAGACAGACTATAAAAGGAAGTTGCGCACGCCGCAGGAGGCGCTGCTCTACGTGCAGTCGGGCATGCGTGTTTATATCCAGCCCGGCTGTGCTGAACCGGAAACGCTGGTCGAGGCGCTCATGGAGCGCGGCCCTCATGTGGAAGACGTCGAAATCGTCCACATGCTCACGATGGGTTCGGCTCCCTACGTCGCTCCCGAGATGGCACCTCACTTCCGTCACAACGCCATGTTCATTGGCGGCAACGTGCGCGATGCCATCAACGACGGCCGCGCCGATTACACGCCCATTTACCTGAGCGAAATCGAAGAGCTGTTCGTCTCCGGAGCCATGCCGCTCGATGTTGCTCTCGTTCAGGTCTCCCCGCCCGATTCCCATGGCTTCTGCAGTTACGGCGTTGGTGTGGATACCACTCTCACCGCCGCCAACTGCGCCCGCTTCGTGGTCGCACAGGTGAATGATCAGATGCCCCGCACTTTCGGCGACGGCTTCGTCCACATCAACGATCTTGACGTTCTGGTCAAGGCCTCTCGCCCGCTGCCGCAGATGAGGCCACCAACGGTCACCGAAACACAGACTGCAATTGCCCGAAACGTCGCCGGCCTCATTGAGGATGGCTCTGTCCTGCAAACGGGCATCGGCGGCATTCCGGATGCCGTGCTCGCCTTGCTCATGGATCGCAAAGATCTCGGCGTCCACAGTGAATTGGTCTCCGACGGCGCCATCCCGCTCATCGAAGCCGGCGTCATCACCGGCGAGCAAAAGAACTTCAAGCCGCGCAAAATCATTCTCGGGTTCGTTCTCGGCAGCAAACGAATGTTTGATTTTGTCGACAACAATCCAATCTTCGAGTTCCACCCCACGGCTTATGTGAACGACCCTGCCCTGATCGCCCGCAACGACAACATGGTTGCCATCAACTCCGCGTTGCAGGTTGACCTCACGGGACAGGTGTGCTCGGACTCCATCGGCAATCAGTTCTATAGCGGCATCGGCGGACAGGTTGATTTCCTGCGCGGCGCTTCGCGCTCCCATGGCGGCAAGCCGATCATTGCCATCTCTTCCACCGCCAAGAACGACACGATCTCCCGCATCGTACCCACGCTCTCGCCCGGCGCAGGCGTGGTCACCTCCCGCGGGCTGGTTCGCTATGTCGTTTCCGAATTCGGCGTCGCCTACTTGCACGGCAAAACCATCCGCGAGCGTGCCCAGGCTTTGATTGAGATCGCGCATCCCAAGTTCCGTGAACAGCTTTACACATATTGCGAACAAACTAAGTGGCTGCAGCGTCCTGAAATTGCAGCCCTGACGAGGTGAGTATGTCTGGAGTAAGCAAGGTTGGACCCGCTCGTGGCAACGTCCTGATCGACACGGAGGAGTGCAAAGGCTGCGGACTCTGCGTCGAGTCCTGTCCGCCCAAGTGCCTCGAACTGCTGCCGGAACTTAACGCCTATGGCGTGCACCCGGCGCATTACACCGGCGAAGGCTGCTCCGGTTGCGGCATTTGCTTCTATTGCTGCCCCGAGCCCGGCGGCATCACGGTGTACCGTCTCGCCCCTCCCTCCAATGCTTTGGCTCATGGAGATGGAAAAGTTCAAGTTCAAGGCACCACACAAGAAAAACCTGAAGGAGAAACTCATGCGGCAGCTTTGTAAGGGAAATGTCGCCATCATCAAGGGCGCCATCCTCGCCGGATGCCGTTCCTATTACGGATACCCCATCACTCCCGCGAGCGAAATCGCCGAAGCCGCCGCTCTCTACATCCCGCAAGTTGACGGCACGTTTCTGCAGGCGGAAAGCGAAGTCGCCGCCATCAATATGGTGTATGGCGCAGCGGCTGCCGGAGCCCGCGTCATGACGGCTTCCTCCGGTCCGGGCCTCAGCCTGATGCAGGAAGGTATTTCTTACTGCGCCGGTTCGGAGCTTCCCTGCGTTATCGTCGATGTCGTTCGCGGCGGCCCTGGGCTTGGCAACATCGCGCCCGAGCAAAGCGACTATTTCGCCATGGTCAAAGGTGGAGGCCACGGTTGCTATCGCAACTTCGTTCTCGCGCCGGCCTCAGTACAGGAGATGGCTGACCTCACCATCCTCGCGTTTGAACTGGCCGATGAGTATCGCAACCCGGCCATCATCCTCGCCGATGGCTTTATCGGACAGATGATGGAGCCCCTCGACCTGACTTACCGCGAGGTCAAGCTTCCCGAAAAACCGTGGGCCGTTAAAGGCACGCCAGAAACGAGCAAGAACCTCATCAGTTCTATCTTCCTGGAGCCCGACGATCTCGAAGCCCACATTCGCAAACTCGAGGCCAAGTACATTCGCGCTTCCCGTATCGAGGCGCGTCACGAGACCTTCGAAACGAAGGACGCCGAAATGCTGCTCGTCGGCTACGGCATCACGGCCCGGGTGTTGCGCTCGGCGGTGGAAATGGCTCGCCGCGAAGGGCTGAAGGCCGGCCTGTTCCGGCCCATTACTCTGTGGCCGTTCCCCAAGGACGCGCTGCGCGACGCGGCCAGCAAGGTCAACAAAGTTCTTGTGGTTGAACTCAGCAACGGCCAAATGCTCGAAGATGTGCGCCTGTCCCTCGACGGCAAAGTTCCAGTCGAGTTTTATGGCAGGACCGGCGGCAACGTTCCAACAGTAGAAGAGGTGTATTCGCAGATGATGCAGCACGTCATGCAGCTGGCATAGCTGTTGGTGTGCGGGACATCCTTGTCCGCCCAGCCGAGTCAGGCTCGGTGAAGATTTAAAGGGGCGCCTTTCAGAGGTGCCGCACTGACGCGAAGAACATGGGGCTTTAGCCCTGAGGTAGGGAGAAAACATGTCGACCAATGTGAAGACCGAAGCGAGCGTTTCCGAAATCCTGTCTGCGGGCTATGAACCAATACATTCGAAATCGCCGGTGTTCTATAACGCCTACGAGCGCAAGGGCGATCTCCAGAGTCAGACGCACTACTGCCCCGGTTGCGGCCATGGCGTCGCCCACAAACTGATCGCCGAGGCCGTCGAAGATCTTGGCCTGAAGGATCGGACTGTCTTCGTCAGCCCTGTTGGCTGTTCCGTTTTCGCCTACTACTACTTTGACGTGGGCAATGTTCAACTCGCTCACGGCCGCGCCCCGGCCGGCGCCACCGGCATCAAGCGCACGCTCCCCAAAAGCATTGTGATCTCCTATCAGGGCGATGGCGATCTCGCCGCCATCGGCACCGCGGAGATCATTCACGCCGCCAACCGCGGCGAGCACATCACTGTTTTCTTCATTAACAACGCCGTTTACGGCATGACGGGCGGGCAGATGGCTCCTACAACGCTCGTCGGCCAGCGCAGCACTACTTCTCCTTTCGGACGCCGCCCCTCCAATGAGGGCTTCCCGCTGCACATGGCCGAACTCATCTCGGGCCTCGAAGCTCCCGTATATGTTGAGCGCGTCGCCCTCAGCGACCCTAAGAACATCATGAAGGCGCGTAAGGCGGTTCGAAAGGCGCTCGAAATCCAGCGCGATGGCAAGGGATTTTCCTTCGTCGAGATTCTCTCTCCCTGCCCGACCATCTGGGCGAAAGATCCCGTTGAATCACGCAAGTGGATCGCCGACGTGATGATCCCCAATTTCCCTCTCAACGTCTTCAAAGACCGGGTCCATGATCCCGTGGAGAACGCTGTCGTTCCACAGCACTCCGTGCCTGAAGTGCTGGACCAGGGCGTGACAGCCCCAAAGGAGCCCAGCCCGGACGAGCCTAAAGCGCATCCGCACCAGCATCACTTCTCAACTTTTGAGATCAAAGTTGCCGGCTTCGGAGGACAGGGTGTCCTGCTGCTCGGCCAGTTGCTCGCCGAGATGGGTATGCGCGAAGGACTGGAAGTCAGCTGGCTTCCCTCTTACGGTCCGGAGATGCGCTCCGGCAGCGCTCACTGCCACGTGTGCCTCTCCAAGCAGCGCATCGGATCTCCACTCATTTCGCGGCCTGACGTGCTCGTCGCCATGAACGAAATGTCGCTGCGCAAGTTCGCGCCGCAAGTGGCCTCCGGTGGCCTCATCCTCTACAACGCTTCCCGGTTGCCCGAAGACTTTCCTTTGCCGCAGGCGCGCATCATCTGCATCCCCGCGTCGGAGATGGCCGACAAACTGGGATCAACCAAGGCGACCAACATCATCCTGATGGGCGCGCTGCTCGAAGAAACCGAGTGCCTGCTGGCCGCGACCGCCACCGGAGTACTCGAAACCAAGGTCAAGCGCGTCGAACTGAAGGAAGTGAACCGCAAGGCTATGGCCGCGGGACGCGAATTCATCGACCACTACGTCCGCGTCGGCGCCGTCAGCCAGCCGGATGGGTTTGCCTACTAGCCGCCGCTGGAAAAAATGCAAGCACGCGTAGCGGTCGTTTAGTTTCGCGGAGCGTCGCGTGGGGTATTCACTTCGAAGAGCTTACTTCCTCGAAGCTGAAATGCTTTTCGAGCTTTTCGTACGGCTTGCCATCGACCTCGACATACGGATAGACGAAATAGTTCAGCGCGGGGCCGTCCTGCTTGGGAGAAAGTGTCACGTCGCGGCCGCTGGATAACTGCACGCGATCGGCATCCACGCTGCCGAAGAAATAATCTCGTTTCTCCTGCGCCTTCCACGCCTCGGATATATCCACGGGAACCCATCCAGTTTTGCGCGTATAGAACTCCGCCCAGCAGTGATATCCGAATATCTCTCCTTTGTCTTCCTTTTCGGGCACGGAAAAGCCGATATCGAAGCGTGCAGGAATTCCGTCAGCCCGCAGCATGCCTATGAACGGAGAATGGAAGTCTGTACAATTGCCCCGCTTCGAGTCGCAGGCCCACACAGCGTCTCCGCGTCCCCAGCCTGACCCCGTTTTGTCATAACGCATATTCGTAAACAGGTAATCGTAGGCAGCCTTGGCTTTTGCCACCGCGCCGCTCTGGGATCCCGTCACTTCGACCGCCAGTTCTTTGATTCTCCCATCCGTCGGTATCAGACTGTCAGGCGCTACCAGTCGGTTCATTGATGCCGGCACCACGCTGGGTTTGTGATCTGTTCGCTCCAGTTGCGCGTAGTCGCCACGCGAGGATTCGCGGCGCGTCACTTTGTACTCGATAGTAAACTCCGCCTTGTCCCCGGCGGTATTCAATATCTCGGCATACATGATCTGATTGCCATACTCGGGCTCCTTTGTGATCCGCGTCTTAGCCGGAGCCTTGACCGACAAAACCCGTACCGTCTGATGCTGATCACTCTGCGCCACTGGGACCCAAACGCGCACTCGCTTCGCTCCAGACGGAATATCCTTCACCGTGAAGCTGTAGCTGAAGCGAAAGCTGCGGGTCGGCGGGCTGAATTTATGGTCAGTCGATGCGGTTTGTGCCCCCGCAAACTGTGTTACCGGAAAAAAGACCAGCAGGAACGACGCAAGAACCCGAAACCTCATGGCGATGCTCCTTGAATTCAGTGCTCGACTTCAACAGTCGATCAGCCCGCGATCAAATTGTTTTCCCGCATAGCGAAAACGTGACGCATCGAGAGCAGGTACACGGCGGGCATGGATGGAGATTCTACCAGCCGCCCACTCGACATGTCAGGGCCGCGCGAATTCGAGTGGTTCCTGATTTGCCTGTTCTCACCACGGAATCACTGAGTCACGGAGGAAAAACGTTAAATCTGTAAAACCCAACAGGTGAAAGTTTTGCCAAGCAGTTGGGTTTTCTCCGTGTCTCCGTGGTGGAATTTGAAGTTAGGACACTACCCGAATTCGGTAGTGAATTCTGACCTACGCTCGTTCCAAATCAGAGTGCACCGGCGTTCGTGGGCGCCGTTCGTGCCGGCAATGTCGAAGAGTTGAACTCCGGGCTGGGATAGAATCTGTTTTACACGGTGCGCCGTCCTACGCATTAGGATCTCGCATCACCGCGATTTCTCCAGGTTCCCTTTATATGGACGAGCGAATCCTCGTAGTCGAAGATGATGAAGTGATCCGAATGACCCTGGGCGATCGACTGAGAGGCGAGGGCTACTCGGTCGACTTCGCCTCCGACGGTGATGAGGGCGTCAAAAAGGCCACCAGAGGTGCCTGCGATCTCGTCATTCTCGACATCATGTTGCCCCGCAAGAATGGCTTCGATGTGTGTCGCGATATTCGTATGGCGGGCATTGTGGTTCCTGTCCTTATGCTGACCGCGCGGGGACAAGTCGTCGACAAAGTTCTGGGCCTGAAGATTGGGGCCGACGATTATCTGACCAAGCCGTTTGATGCAAACGAGCTGTTGGCGCGCATCGAGGCTCTTCTTCGGCGGTCGAAGGCTCCTGCGGCCTCGGGAGTGCAGAAATTCGGTTCCGTGCAAGTCGATCTGAAAGGTACGACCGTCTCCCGGGACGGCAAGAACGTTCCTCTCTCGGCGCGCGAGTTTCAGCTTCTTCGATACCTTATCGAGCATCCCAACACAACCCTATCGCGCGACGTTTTGCTGAAAGAGGTCTGGTCCTATAGCACCGGCGCTTTCACTCGTACCGTGGATGTTCACGTCGCGAGCTTGCGGCAAAAACTGGAGGAGGATCCCAAACATCCATCGCTGATCGTCACCGTGGCCGGTCTTGGATACAAGTTCACCCCTTGAACAGGTGTAGGGGAAAAAGATCAAATGAAATAAGGGGCAGGCTCAGAACCTGCCCCGATCGTTTTTACTGTGGCGCGCACTTTTAGTGCATTCGCCCGCCGGGGCCGCCCAGCATGTGCTGGCTTTCCAGGTCGCTGAATTTTGCTTGCTGTTCGGCTGTCAGGATCTGATAGAACGCTGCATCTGCCTTCGCTCTGGTCGACATTGACTGTGCCATTGATTGGGCCATGCTGTTAGATAACTGATCGATGGTCGCCGTGTCATTGCTCTTAATTGCGGCATGCAAAGCCTGGCGAGACTGTTTCTCATTTGCATGTAGGGGTTGTTCGGCCGTTGCCGCGCCCGTGTAGATGGTTGTTGCCTGCTGCTGTTGCGCTGACGTCAGACTAAGCAAGGTTGTCAGTTTCTTTACATGATGCGCAGCCATTTCCGCTGGGCTAGGTGGCTGGTGGGCAGTTCCGGCCAGCGCGGAAATTGCAGTCGCAAAGGCCAGGACAGAGATGAACAGTAGTTTGGTCTTCATTGGTTCTCCTTTTAATTGTGTAACTTAATTTGTGCCTTAGTTGTGTAACGAGCGCGTCACGTTGGCATAGCTTTCTCTCGCAGTCTTGCAGACTCGCTCTAAGACGGCGCAATCGAGCCTCCGACTATAGCGTTCCCATTCCCACTTTCGGCGAACGCGTCCAGGAAGAAGAGCAGTTCCTCCTGCAGACGCGACCTATGAACGAGAGCATTTATTCCTGTCAGTAAATCGAGTCGCCGCAACGAGATGGTTTCGTCCACGCACATGCCAACGATCTGGACTGCGTTGCGGGCGGATATAACTACTGCCGGTATGAGCAGGTTTGCCAGGTCCATGTCCAGGTCGATCAAAACCAGATCTGGTTCATGACGCAGCACCAACTGCACAGCTTCCTCAATGGTCGCCGCGCGGCCGATAAGTTCCATCTTCTCGTGCAATTCCAGCAGGGCCAGGACGGCTTTCAGGTATTCTGACGACCCGTCAGCCAGGACTACTCTCAACTTGCGAGGCTGGCTCGACGTTGCAAAACTCGAACGAGGTTGAGTTTCTTGAATGCCAGTTCTCATGCGATCATCCTTTCTTCTTTTCTGCTCATCGCACCTTGATCCTAAGAAGCGCGTTAAGTTGACGACAGTCACGACCTCGCACAAATACCATAGCCCCTGCGGCAGGAGACCGGGGTAAGGTGTACGCAATCGGCAAGTAAAGTGTTTGTAAAGTCAACGGCTTGTCAGGCTTTTGTAAATGAAATCTGCTCACATTAAATGGATCTCATATTGTTGGATCGCGGATGCGCCCGCATCTTGCGTAAATAGGTTGTAAGAAGCAGGTAAAGCCCGGCCAGACTTGAGCGCTGCTGCCAATTGAGATTGGATGGTCTACGGGGATGACTTCTGCCGGATTACTTCGGCCTTACAAGAATTTCCTTAGAACGAACGCCCTATTTCACCAGGCAAATGCACGGTGAACGTACTTCCCTTGCCAAGTTCGCTTTCCACTGTGAGCCTGCCTCCCATTGCCTCCACGATTCGTTTGGCCATCGGCAGGCCCAGTCCGCTGCCATGAATTTGAGCTTCGGTGACATCGCCGCCCCGATAAAACGGCTCAAAAATGTGCTCCAAATCTTCTCTCCTGATTCCTATCCCTTTGTCGGCCACTGAAATGCAAATTTCATTGGTGCCGTTCAGATCGTTTGTCATCCACGCCTTAATACCGATCCACCGTTCATCACCGCCATATTTGACCGCATTCCCAATCAAATTCTGCAGGCACCGAGACAAAGCCTTGAAGTCGGCGGACACGGGCGGCAAACCAGCTTGCAATTGTTGGTCAACTTTGATCTCTGCCGATTGGATAAGTGTGGATGTGTTCTTCAAGCTGAACTGGACGACCTCAGCGACATCAACCGGCTGGAAATGGTACCGATCTCCATTTTGCTGGATCGCGGAGAATTGAAGAATTTGTTCCATGAGTTCCGACAGTTGATGCGCTTCCCCGGCGATTGCCTTTCCATACAGCACGACTTTTTGTTTGTCATCCACCAGGCCGTCGGCCATGTTCTGGGCGGCAGAAACAATTCCCGTCAGCGGCGTCCGCAGCTCATGAGAAACGTTGGCAACAAAGTCCATTTGCAACCTTGCGAACCGCCGTGCACGTCCGCTTGCGGCGACAATCATCGCCATCGTTGCTCCCAATACCAGCAGCACCGCAAAATTGAACATCAGATTGCGCCGCGATAACGCAGCCACTGCGGCCTCTACCGATCCTTGCCGGTCCTTTGCGATGATTTCCCACTCTTGCCCCAATCCCCCATAACGAATTGGTTCGATGGCGAGCGAAGGCGGCCCTTCCTCATGGTCCTCACTAAAGCCCGCAGGCGCACCGGGCTGCTCGCCCCCTCCCGTTTGTGCGCTTCCAGTTCGGGCTCCAAACATCGCTGTACGAGCAGCCTGATCTCGAGTGGCCTGATCGCGGCTAGCTTGTTCACGAGAAGCGTGCTCGGCCAGCATTGAGAACGTCGGGCGGCCGAAAAAATTAAGCGCCTCATCCGGCACAACTTTGTTTGGGTTTTGCAGATTAGGGTCGGATGTATAAAGCGCCGGAGCATGCCCGTTTCTATCGATTACTGCGACCTCATACGATGACTGTTGATTCGCGCCGAAGTAACGCTGAATCAGTTCCGGAAGGATGTGTTGCTCCAGAACGTTTCGATTCAGGACAATTACCAGCCATCGGCGTGATGCAGGCTTTTTCGTCTCCGAACCCTGTACAGGAAATGCGGGAATAAGATGAACCAGGACAGCAACATTCTGGTCGATCATCCAGGACGCCGATCGCCCTGGACGTTCCAGAGGACGAAGATCCCGGTGCTCCGCGGGATGGGTCGATCTGTCTGGCTCATTCGCAGCACCGAAACGCGCGGGAAGTTCGGCTAGCCGCTCCTCTAATTTCGTCAAATTTTCTGGCGATGCAACAAGCGTGAAATTCGTGCCACTCGGATCGAGTTGCAGCATCTGCCCATCGCCTTCTCGATCTTCCTGCCACACGTATACGGTCTCGACCAGAGTGGGATGAAGCGCCACACTCCGCCAACGGTCAAACCCTGCGGCGTAAAGGCCCAGGTCGTCCTGCCGAGAAACCTCACGGGGCAGTTGCAGTTCGCGGCATAGAAGTCTTAGTTCCCGGTCCAGCGATTGCCGAACATCGAATAGCGAACCACGGAGACTTGCATGCATTTGTTCGGCGGTCGCAGTACTCACCGCTTCGACTGAGCGGTATTGCAACACGGCCAGAAGCACTAAAGCTGCCGCCAATCCACCCACCAAGCCATACCAGCGTAGATTTTCCGCCCAGCGATGTTTCATTTTCCCAACAGGAGCCGGTGCCCGAACATAGGCGCACCTCAGCGACGCATAAATATCAGCCGCAACATATGTAGCCGCAATTCCGAATGAAAGAGGAGAACTCGCATCAGCGACTGCAGCAAGTTATGCAGCGAGACCGAACCAACTCGATCTTCCGCACACAAACGCTTTAAGTCTAACCGTGAGCCGTGTAAATTCGGTGTAAACCTTTGCTTGGTAGTGGCTGAATTCAGCCACTACCCTTTGCTTAGGAATCCTGGTCAAAACCTGAAACCGTCCAGCCCCCGGAACGCCAACTCTTGTCTCGGCACAACGTATAGGGATGCTCTTTAGCTACGGTCTGTCTGCTTTTTCTTTCCGATACTCGAGGCATCTTTCCTGCTGGCCTTCTTGTTCAGGCCGTGGAATGGCGAAAGGTCACCGGCATTCCACGCCTCGCGGAGTCCGGGAGCACTCAGGTCCCAGTCTGGGCGGATTTCACTCGTTACGGCGCGCAGGTCGTGCCAAAGATCAACGATCGATGGACGACCCCAGAACCAGTAGCCGTTATAGATCTTGTAAATCACCAGGCCCGGCTTAAGCACGAGCGTATGCGGGATCATTGGGTTGTGCTCTGGGTCGGTATATTCCTGAATGTCGAGATCCTTCTGAACCGTGCGGCCGGGATCGGAAAGGAAGGTCCACTGGGCTCCAACTGAGGCGCGGAATTCCTGTAGTGTATGGTGATCGTCGGTTGCGATAGTGGCAACCTGAGTGTACGCGACGGCGATCTTCGGGTAGAACGCCGCGAGTTCCAGATGCTGCTGGTGCTCCTTTGGACAATAGTGGCCGCGCGCGAGCGTGAGGATTAGCGGATCATCGCCCTGCAGTTCGCTGAGCTTGCGCGGTTTGTCCGTGTGATCGGGCAGTTCGTAGTCAGGGAAAATACCTCCGGGCACGATATCAGGACGCATGAGTTTCCCCACCGGGTGTTAACCGCGCGTTAACCGAGCATTAACCGTACGTGAGGTCGGTGCTCTGTCCGACTTCGATGATATAGCCGTCAGGATCGCGGATGTAGCAGCGTATCTCGCCGTACTTCGGTATCGGCTCCGTGATGAACTCGGCTCCTCGACTCTTCCATAATTTGTAGCACGCTTGAATATCCGCCACGCGGAAATTCATAAAGCTGTTGATGTGATTCGGGTCGGGGACGCTGAGCGTTACCGTCGGCTTATCCGGGGTGGGGCCGCCGCCAACGTTCAGAATCATCCAGATATTCGCCAGTTGAAGGTACGGAGGCGCGTTGCCGTCACCCATGGTCAGAATGCGAGCGCCGAAGACCTTCTCGTAGTAGCGAGCCGATCGCTCGACGTCGGCAACGGTGAGAAAATGCGCGATGCTGATCCCTTCCTTCGGGGGCATCTCATAGCTCTTCTGATCGATCTGTACGTTGCTCATTCACGTCTCCAATTTGGATGGCTCCAATTTCGATGAATAGTGCTCACCCGCGGATTCTGGTTTTTTCGTATGTATTCATACCTGCCGCCGATTAAGCCTGACGAGGAAAGGAAAAACAATTGGACGAAGGTATCGGGGAACGTCCCGTCCGGAAGCTGTGAAGAAATTGTTTTCCGAGCCAATAATGTCAACAACTGGTGCTGCGCAGCATCGATGTCGAACAGTTGATCGGCGAAGATCATAGCGCACGTCTGATCTGGCAGCTGATCGGACGTCTGGACCTGGGCCTGCGCTCTTCTCTTCTCCCTCCGCCTGAGCGTTCAGCCATCGCACCTGCTCGCGCGCCAACTCCAGATGCGCCGCCAGTTTCTCTTTGCGCCGGAAGCTGTTGCCGCCCGCGTTCGCTTTGATCTTGGTCCCGTCCAGGGTTACGCGTTCCAGCGTGATCAGTCCCTCGGCGCTCATCATGCCCAGCACCTGCACGAACAGATCGTCCAGCGCTGCTTGGTAATCGGAACGAAAGCCGGATAGCGTCCGGTGGCTGATCGTTTGCAACCCGCATAACCACTGACATCCGGGCTCGTATTCGCACTGTCGCGCCAACTCGCGCGCCGAACTCACGCCGCGGCTGTAGGCGTAAATCCACAAGCTGATCAGCAAACGCGGATCGGTGTGCTCCCGCCCGGCGCGCCCTTCCACCGCCCCAATCTGCGCATGATAGAGGCTCAGGTCCAAGCGCCCAATCAATTGCCAGATCAGACGCGCGCTATGATCTTCGTCGATCAACTGTTCGACATCGATACTGCGCAGCACCAGTTGTTGTCGATTGATCGAGGCAAGTCGCGGTTCAGCGGGCACGCCGTAGTCGTTCACATCCGCAGTCTACCCACGCTGGCTAATTCCGCAATGACATTATTGGCTCGGAAAACAATTTCTTCACAGCTTCCTCTCCCCGGTTTCCCTACGATTCTTATGCCGCTGAAGCCGATCCCTTCCTGCGATCGAGTGCCGGTAGAAGAAGTTTCAGAAGCGCCTGATCAGAGAACGGGTTCTGGCCTGAGATCAGCTCGCGATCCTGAAGGACATAGCTCGACCATGGAGCGAGCACACTTACGTCACCGCCTGCCGTTTGCAAGGCGAAGTCCGGGTAGAAGAGAACCTTACCACCAATCTCAAGCGGTTCGCGCTGCTGCTCTTCCGCTGTCGAAAAGATCGTCATTTTATACCCAGCATAGATCCAACCCTGAGCCTTTGCGTGCGCACCAGCGGTATCGCCCGCCGCCAGCGCGGCGACAAACTCCTTCGAATTCGGAAGAGCCGAGAGCAGTGAAATCGGGCCATGGCAGAGCACTGCCGTAGGCTTGGACGTTTCGTGAAAGTGTCTCATCACTATGCCGGCATTGGGATCATCGAGAAGATCGATCATCGGACCATGGCCGCCGGGGACGAAAACTGCGTCATATTGATCCAGGCCCGACGCGATGACATCCGAGATGCGGCTGGGATCTCTGAGCCCAGTCAGGCCGTCGCGGAATAGCATGTAGTCCTGAAGCTTGGCCGCGTCCCCGCCGAAGAAATCGGCGACCTCTGAATGCACATCCACTTGGGGTGCGTTGCCTTTGGGGTTGGCGAAGGTGATTTCGTAGCCCTCCTTCATCAGGGCGCGAACCGGAACCGTCAGCTCGTCGAGATAGTAGCCAGCGCCCTTGTAAACCTTGCGATCTTTCAATGGCAAGCCACGACCGCTCGAGACTAGAACTGGTTTCATAAATACCTCAACGTAATGAGTAAGCAGGCAAGATGAAAGAATCCGCTGTAGACGCTGAGAATGCGGTCCTGGCGCACCAGCAGGCGGCGAAAGTTTTGCAGCCAAGCGAACGTGCGTTCCACCTTCCAGCGTTTTTTGTAGCGACGCAACTTGCGGCCATCTTGCCTCCACCACCGTTTTCGGTTTCTGCGATGCGGCACCAACAGTTCAATCCCGCGCCGTTGCAAGCGCTCGCGCAGCGGGTTGGAATCGTAAGCCCGGTCCGCGATGACGCGCCGTGGCTTGCTGCGCGGACGACCTCGTCCCCAGCACGGAACTCTTACTTGCGCGAGCGTGCTTTCCGCGAGTGTGACCTCTGCCGGCGAAGCGCTCGCCAGTTGCGCTCCCAGTGGAATCCCCTGGCCATCGACCAGTACCATCCACTTCGTGCCCTTGCCCCGCTTGGTTTTGCCAACTCCAGCGCCCCTTTTTTCGCCGACACGAAACTGCCGTCCAGAAACGTCTCATCCCAGTCCAGCAGTTGGTCATGGTTCAGCGCCGCCAACATCGCTCTCCAGGCTTGGAGCCAAACGCCCTGCTCTTCCCACTGCCGCAACCTCCGCCAACAGGTCGGCCCGCTGGGATACTCCGAGGGTAGATCGCGCCACCGCGCCCCGGTTCGGAGCACCCACAGAATGCCGTCCACGCACTCCCGATTCGAGGCCCAAGGCCGTCCCCGCTTATCTCGCCGGCGCTTCGGTGCCGGAAAGAAATACTCGATCAACGCCCACTGCCGATCGCTGAGCCGCATGCTCCCAGCTCAGCCCATTCCGGCTCCTATTGGTAAGTGCCTCCCGTGAGGCCGAACCTATTTATGAAACCAGCTCTAGTACCAGGACTTTTCCTTTTGTTGCCATTTTGTTCTCCTCTCTGAAATCGAATCTGTTCTCCTGAAATATGAAACTAAAACTGCCCTAGTTTCTTTGTCTCACGTCAGGGGTGCAGTTCACGGGACGTACCCCGCTCTTCGCGCCCAGTCCCGAATCTCGCCCCGTGTTCTATCAGGTTCCCTGTTTCATCGGTCGATCACATCCGTAACTTGCCGGCGAGCCAGTGATCGACACTGAACCTTCCCGGACCAGAGCAAATAAGCCAGATAAAGATCAGCACGTATAAAACTTCCGGAAGGTAGAGGAAATCGTCGAGCCAGCTAAGAGGCGAGAGTCCTTTAGGCAGGGTAGAAATTGCGCTGGTCAGGGTGGCGACAACCATATCGACCAATAAAGCCAGGCATGCCGGGGTCGAAAGAAGCCCCACCGTCACCAAGGATCCGCCAAGGAACTCGACCCCCGCCACGAAATAAGCCATCTGGTGGGGAAACGGGACGCCCGACTTGACGAGCGTTTCGTAAACCGGTTTCGTGCCCCCGGCGACAAACAATTTGTTTGCCCCGGAGATGGCGAAGAACAGCCCGATCGAGACGCGTACCAGCAGGATGGCATACTGCTCCAAATCACCGCTGCCCAGTAGCGAAAACTGAACCAACCTTTTCCAATCCATCTCTTGTTCCCTCCATCGAAAGATGGGGCCCGCTGTTCGCCTCGAAAACCAGTCCCGGTGCAAATAACAGCTAAGTCTTTGACTTATAAATATTTTAGGCTTAAGTCCTTATTCCTCAAAGACCTGGAGTCTCTCCAAACTGCCAAGTCTTTGATTCTAAAAGACCATGACAGGAGGGTACTCAAAACTCCCCTTACGCTGCAAAACGTAAATGGCGCTTTCGTTCGGCGAATTCCGCCCTTCGATTACTTCACATTGAGCCTTCCAATTTGACAGGAAGTTAGATGCAATATCGAAATCGCAGTGTACGACTCACCCCCTCAAACCATCAACGTCGTGTGAGGTCAGCACCATCAGTATTTTCATGTTCCTCCTCCTATTCCTGGTTGTGCGAATTCCGATTGAATTCGGTCGACGCGGTCGGCGACCGATTCCGGCATTGCTCATCTAAGTTTGCAGTGACTTGCGCGCGGCACAAGGAGATGAAATATGAAAGCAATTGTTATCCACCAATATGGCGGTCCTGAAGTGCTCAAGTTCGAGGAGTATCCTGACCCGATTCCGGGTCCGGGAGAAGTGCTTGTGCGGGTCGCCGCCACAAGCGTTAATCCAATCGACTATAAGCGGCGTGCTGGATTGACGAAAGATTTTTATCCCCTCCAATTCCCGGGCCTGATAGGAGTCGATGTGGCGGGGACTGTGGTCAAGATAGGGCCGGGAGTGGAAGGGTTTTCAGTCGGCGACCAGGTGTTCGCTATGGCGGACAATACTTACGCCGAGCTCTGTGTCGTGAAAGCCGCGGTTCTGGCGAAGGTTCCCAAGGGGCTCGATTTGATCCAGGCGGCGGCGCTGCCGCTGGTGACGGTGACCGGCAACCAGCTCCTTTCAGCAACGGGAATCAAAGCAGGTCAGACGGTTCTCGTCCTAGGAGCTGTAGGAAATGTCGGGCGTTCGGCGGTGTTCACTGCGAAGCAATGTGGAGCGACTGCCATCGCGGGGGTTTTGAAGAAGCAGATGGATGCGGGGAAGACTGTGGGCGCGGATCAGGTGGTCGCAACCGACGACGACACCGCGATTGCGAATCTTCCGCCGCTCGATGCGGTTGCCGATACGGTCGACGGCAAGACCGCCGAGAAGCTGATCGCCAAGGTCAAGCCGGGAGGAGTGTTTGCAACGGTTCTCGGGACACCGCACAACGCCGCGCAGTATCCATCTGTAAGAGTGGTACCGGTATTTTCGAAATTCGACAGAAAAACGCTCGAATTCATGGCCGAAGCGGTGCGAAATGGAAAACTGGTAATCCCGATTAGCGAGAAACTGCCACTCAGTGAAGCGGCCGAAGCTCAGGCGGCAGCAGAAAAGGGTGGTACCGGAAAGATCTTGCTGGTGGCTTGACGTTATCTCTGCGAACAGAGGACCAAAGGAAAAGCAGAAGTGAACTGGGGTCTCACGGCATTCGCGCCCGCTCCGAAAAAGAAATGGTGGCAGCCTCCCGCCAACTGGAACAGAAACACGCATTTGAGCTTAGGTGATTCTCATGGGTGCTCAGCGAATGGGGTCAGAGTAGATGAGGCCGCCGCGAGTGGAGAGATTGTTAACGCCGCGATCCAGATTCATTGCGGACCCAGAACCTAGATCGCGCTCAAACATTTCGCCGTAATTGCCCACCGCCTCGATCGCGTGGGCAGCCCAATTGTCATCTAACCCGAGAAACTGTCCCCAGCCACGGTGCGCGCCCAGCAGACGCCGAACAAGTATGTCGTCGCTTTTCTTCATATCTTTCACATTCGACTGAGTGATTCCCAGTTCCTCGGCCTCAATGAGAGCCTGCATGGTCCACTCGACGATCGCGCGCCACTGGGCATCGTCTGGCCGTACTGCCGGAGCCAGTGGATCCCTGGCAACCATATCGGGCATGATCACGTATTTCGCGCCGAGATGCCGGAAGGCGATGCGCTCATAAGCCAGTTGCGAAACATCGGCAGTAACCGCGGCGCAATTGCCTGTAATCAATGCCGCTTCCATTTCACCCTCTTCGGAAAATGGCCCCCTGAGAAAATTGATCTTCTGTTGCTGCATGTAGTTGCTGACCTGCGCCTCGATTTCGGTTCCGGTCAGGAAGCACACTTTCTTGCCGACAAAATCTTTGGGTGAAGTAATGCCGAGAGTCTTATCGACCAGGAAGCCCTGGAAGTCATACAACATTGGGCGAGCGAAACTGAAACTTCCATTATCGTTGCGGAAATCGAGTGAAGCGGTGGCGAGCAGATCGATTGCGCCGGACTTGAGAGCGGCGAGACTGCTTGCTTCATCGCGAAAATACTTGATAGTAGCCTTGGCATCGGCTCCGAGAGCCGCAACGGCAACCGCCTTGCAGATATCTTCATCGAAGGCGGCGTGATTCCCGTGCGCGTCGGCGAGCGTCCACTCGGGCTCTTCGGTATCGACGCCGCAGGACAAGGTTCCGGCGGCACGGACCTTCATGAGGGTCGAAATTGATTTTGGGGCGGCGAATACCTGTTGTGAAGCGAGGCCGGCAATAACGAAAATGGATAGGAAACGAACAGATTGGGCGAAAATTCTTCGCATAGGAATCGGATAACTCCATTATAGATAGTTAGTAACGAAAAAGAAGGGCGCTCGGATGAGGATCTGGGCGCCCTTCGCCATGGAGAAGTTAGTTAGTCGGCCAGCCGGGTGTTGTGGGCAGGCCAGGGTTTGAACTGGGGCGGGGATTGAAGTCCGCCGGAGCCGGGTCAATCAAAGTGCCGTTCTGGTAGTCGGTCGGATTGATGCTGAGGTAACGGCATCCATTCGCGCCCCAATGCGGCAGGCTGGTGACTTGCGATGCCGGAATCATGGCGTAGCTGGGCGGAAGCGCGCCAGCGGCTCCCTGCTGCAACCGGCCAAAATCAAAGCCGGAGAACAAGGCGCCGATCTTTGTGTTAGCGCCGTCCGAGGGGCCAAGGTACGACTGCCCGAACAAAGCCTTGCCGAGCTTTGTGGCTGCTGCTTCGTCGGGCAGGTTGGCCAGCGGAGTCAGGTTGAAGATGCCGTCGATGAACTTGATGACCGATCCGTGCTCCGAGGCTTCGTGCGAAATTCCGTGCACCAGGGAGAACGGCGAGATCACGATGGCAGGGATGCGTGGCCCCTGATCAAGAGCGTATCCCGAGGCATCAAAGCTGCGGATGCTGGGAACGGTGTGGTCGTACAGGCCATCGGTTTCATCGTAGGTGATGATGATGGCGCTATTGGGCCAGTAGGGGCTGTTTGCGATGGCGTTGATTTCATCGGCCAGCAGGGCTTCGCTGATCTGCGCGTCGGCATAGCCTGGATGGTCGTCGCTGCCCGGGAAGAGCGCTTCTACGTTCGGGCTGGGCGAACGGGGAACCAGACGATCGTTGTTGCCATAGCCGCCACGGACGTAGTAGACGCCGCCCGTGCCGGTGCCCGGCAGGTTGGTGGTGCTGATGGCGTTGAAGAAGTCCTGCAGGCCTTTCATGTGGTTCGCGGTTTCGGAGGCATTGTTGGCCTCATAGCCGAAGTACTGCGGCGCATCGTGGTGAGCGATATAAGTTGAGTGCGTCGCTGTGCCTGTGGTATCGGTCGGCTCCAGATCGTAGCCTTCCTGATACCAGGCCCATGCTACCGGCGGCTTGTTTTCGCCCGCAATCTTCTTGATGTCAGCCTGCACGTCTTGAAGATCCAAGGCCAAGGCATCTTGCGAGGTGATGTTCTGGATCTGGTTTCCCATGAAGCTGAGTGGCAGAGAAGCGAACGTCAGGTTGGAAGACGGATTGGTGGTGCCCGGAGCGCCGCTTTCGGTGGGCTGGCTCTGTCCCGGTCCGGGGAAAATATCGAGCGCAGAACCCCAGAAAGGTTGGGGGTCGCCAGTCACAGGAACCGTGCTGTTGTTGGTGTCATTGTTGCTGCCCAGTTCGGGATGCTTGACCCACTGGGTAGCGCCAGACTGTCCAGCAATCATCGCGATCGCGTTTGGAGTGGAAGGCCCGATGACCGTGTCGAAGAAGTTGTCGAACAGGGTGAAGCGGTCGGCATAGTTCCAGAGGAACGGAGCCGTGTTGCAATCGACGTGGCTGACTACCAGTTCGCCCTTCTGCTTCTGGGCGAGCGTGGGAACCGGACCCGTGTAGGTGGTGCCGTCCGGGCTCAGCGTTCCCGACAGACCTTCTTCGGTGAAAGCATAGCGGTCGTTCTGCGCCACGTTGCTGGAGTTGAGATCCAACTTAGCGACGCTGGCGGTGTGACCGTGGTTCACGCTGTCGGTATCTTCCGGATAGAGCAGGACGGTTTGGTTGTTGGTGTTCTTAACCGACTGCGGAATCAGGAATGGCGAGATGGTGCCGACGGTGCCATCGGTATTTACGATGGGCTGAACAAAGCCGGGCGTCTGGGCCGCCGGCTTTGAGAACAGGCCGTTGGCTCCGGGGTAGGTTCCGAAGTAGAAGTCGAAGGAACGGTTTTCCTGGAACAGCACGAACACGTACTTGATATTCTGACGAAGCAGAGCTAGTTTCTGAGCGTTGCTGAGACGGGGCTGGGTCTTAAGGTCTTTGGTGTAGCGTGCAACCAGATCGCTGGAGCGAGGAGCAATTTCGACCACCTTGGTGGTTGCGGGAGTTTTGACATCGTTGGCGACTGCGGCTAGTGGGTTCAGCACCAGTACAGCAGCCAGCATGGAAGCACAGGACTTAAGCCATGGGCTAGAACTCATGAGGATCCTCCGGCACATTAAATTTGGTTTCTTGGGACTACTTCGAACCGCGGACACACTTCGGCCCTATGAGCAATTCACTCGATTTGCACATGGGAATTTTCGTGGTTATGGGCCCGGAGACTTATCGACACAAAGCGCGGCTCGCGGGCACAATCGCATGGCGATTCCAGAGGGAATCGCGACGGTGCGCGGGCTTACACTTCACAATCGAGCTCCCTGCCCGGTTTACGAGCACACCGGCATCACAGCATGTCGGTAAGTTGGAAGAGCACGAAAGGACATGAAACTACATGCGAGTTAAGGGTTTCTTACAACGAAGTGAACTGTTCGTGAATTGCAATGACAAGAATGCACAGGCCTTCAGGAGGGACCAACGAATCACGATTTGCGTGGGCAGGGGGGCTGATGCCTGCTGAGTTGATATTGATGTTTAGAGTCGAGGGGTGGGCGATCCCTCAGGCGTGTTCTTAGCGCAAGTTATCGACGACGTACAGAGAAGATGAGAACCTGGAAAAGGCGTACGCATAATATTTCAGGTCGGGGGTCGTCGCTAAGAACTGGTTTGAGCGGGTTTCAGTAGGGATGGTTTTCCATAATTCGCGGTGGCCGCTCGTCAGATCGATACGAGTAAGCACCAGTTCAGGACCCGTCGCATCGGCCAGTAGCAACACTTTTCCGCCGGATAAAAAGCGCATAGCCAATTCGGAGTCCGACGCTCCCTTGAGCGGAGTCGGCTGGCCTCCATCGGACGGATAGAGCGAGATGCCGCCGCGTTCTTTGTGCAGCGCCACCGTCATACCATCGGGAGAAAGTGCGGGATATGAATCCCGGGCTTGCGCGATCAACACCGGTGGGCCACCCGCGAGCTTTTGCGTATAAACATTCCAGCCGCCCTGCTCCGTCTGTGCTTCATAAACAATTCGCTGTCCGTCATCGGACCACGCCATCTTGTCGAAAGCGACGAGCCCAGGCGTGGGAAGGTCTCTGGGCTGGCCTGGACCTAACGGCTGAAGCTGGAGTGGCCGTTTGGGCTCGCTGTGATTCGAGCCAAGAAGGACCCACTTGCCATCCGGAGAAATCACCGGCGTTCCAACGCCTAAACGAACCGCAGGGGAACCATCGGTGGGACGGTAATAGGCCAGAAAGTCGTCCTCGAAAGAATAAGCATCTCCGCCTTCATAGAACGAGATCAAGCGACCATCGTCGGAAAATCCCGTGGGTTGTGTCGAATCAAGCCAGGAGTACGGGTGCTCAAGTTTGTCTCCCGGAAATAGACCCTTCATTTGGCGCCGCCAGGTTTCGTGAGACAGGAGCACGCGGCCATCTTTCGAAATGTCGTACAAACGGATAGACGGCGAGGTCAGGATAACTCTTTCCTTTCCTCCGGGCTTGATTGCATACAGCGTATCCGCCCAGCCACCATTTATAGTGGCAGCAAACCATACTTCCTTTCCGTCTGGACTCCAGGCTAGACCTTCGACGCTGTCGCATCTGGAAAAAAGCACGGAGTGCTTACCCCGCAAGTCCACAAGATCGACGGCACCGTCATCGTTGCCTTTAATAGCATGATTTTCAAAGGCAATCATAGTCCCGTCTGGGGAGAAGCGCGGATGACCGAACCAACCTGCATTTTGCTGATACAGGACGTGACCGGGAGGAAATTCCAGCCGAGGGCCATCGGGTGATGTGACACTGATGACCAACCGCTTGCCGTCGGGATGCCAATCGGCTTGGGTCACGTGCTCGGCCAGCGTACGAGGAGAACCTCCGGCGAGGCTCACAGTCGCCAGAGTCCCTCCGCAATTAAGGAAAAAGGCCTCTTCGCAGCCTATAAAAACCGCCAATTCGTCGGATGACGAAATCGACGCTACCTCTGCCCCCGAAATGCCGAGCGGCCGAGACTCCGGGCTTTCCAGCCGTGCCACAAAAATCTGCGTTGGCTGACCTTCCCAGCTTCCGCCGTAAACGATTGTCTGACCGTCGTGCGAGAAGCGGGCTCCCAAAAGTGCTCCCTCGCGGTAGCTCACATCTTTATATGTAGGGGCGTGTTTTTCATGCCTTGGCAGGAAAAACGCTGCCGCCGTCAATATCGCAACAGCGGCCAGCGCCCAGGGCAGCCAGCGGAAGAACGGCTTTGCGGCCGGAACTGAGGGCGAAGCTAAAAGTTGAGGAAGGTCCTTGGCGATCCATTCCAGCTCAATTCTGACATCGTGTGCGTTTTGAAATCGATCATCGGGATTCTTGGCCAGGCAGGAACTCACCACGCGCTCGAATGCTACGGGCGTCAGCGGCTTAAGCATCCGCATGGGCTCCGGGTCTTTCTCTAGAATTGCATTCGCCAAGCTGATCTGGCTCTTGCCCTCAAAAGGCCTGCTGCCGGTGGCCATCTCATAGAGGACTGCGCCCAGCGCAAACAAATCCGACCGCGCATCCGCTTCTTTGCCCTCGATCTGCTCCGGCGACATGTATTGCATGGTGCCAATGACCATTCCGGCGCTAGTCAGCGGGGTCATCGGAGTTGCCTGGCTCATTGTTTTCGTGGCTGACAACAATGGAGCGCTCGCCGCCGAACCGAATCCCGCCACCGCCTTTGCCAGCCCGAAGTCCATCAGCTTGGCACCATTCTTGGTCAGCATGATGTTGCCCGGCTTCAGATCGCGGTGAACAATGGCGGCACGTTGCGCGGCTTCGAGTGCTTCGCAAACTTCAATCCCAACCTTCAATGCTTCCCGGAGCGACAGCGGTCCCTTGCGTAACCGCTCGGACAGAGATTCGCCTTCCATGTATTCCATCACCAGGAAGTCGACACCGTCCTGGTAGCCGACGTCATGCAGCGTGCAAATCCGCGGATGATTCAAGGAGGAAATGGCCTGGGCTTCTCGTTCGAATCGCTGCTTCAAATCCGGATTCGAAGAAAGATGCTGTGGCAGGACCTTGATCGCGACTGTCCGATCAAGCCGTGAATCCCGTGCCCGATACACTTCGCCCATGCCGCCTGCACCAAGCGGCGTTTGTATCTCGTAGGGCCCGAGCTTTGTGCCAGAGGTGAGTGCCATTTCCGATGGGCGATTATAGCCTGTTCAGAAGGACTGTTGCGCTGTAGAGGTCAACCTAAGGGGATGTTTTCCCACCTGAAGACTCGCGCTTAGTCTCTTGGTTGGTTCCGCTCACCGAGGTTCCCTGTCCATAACAAACCTTTGTTTCCCTTCTGGCATCAAGACGCTCTGGTACGGAGGAAGGAGTTCGATGAGCAACAAGGATGGAAAGCGCGCCGGTTTGACTGACCCGTCGCAGCTGAAGCCAATAGTACCCGGTGACAAGAAGATGCTGAGAGTGGTGATCGAAACACCGAAAGGGAGTCGAAATAAGTTTGCTTTCAATCCCAACGAGCACTTCTTCGAACTGACGAGGGTGTTGCCAGCGGGAATGACATTCCCCTATGACTTCGGGTTCGTTCCCTCGACCAAAGCTGACGACGGCGATCCTGTAGACGTCTTGGTCCTTATGGATGAACCTACCTTTCCCGGTTGTCTGCTTACTTGTCGCCTCATCGGCGTAATCGAGGGCGAGCAGGGCGACAAAAAAAACAAAGAACGGAATGATCGGATCATCGCAATTGAACAGGACGCGCATAGCTGGGCCCATATAAAGACTATGGAAGATCTGGGCAAGCATTTCTGCCGGGAACTGGAAGAATTCTTCGTCAACTACCACAGCCTCCAGGGGAAGGCATATCGCGCACTGGGCCTGAGAGACGCAGACCATGCGAGAAAACTGGTAAAGGCGGGAATGCGATGAGTCAGATGTGAACGATTTCTTGCTCGGCTTTGCCGTCTTGTGCTTTGCGCTGACTGCTCAACCGAGAAAGCGACAACCGTGCCGGCAGGTTCGGCAGGACCAAAGCAAGAGACAGCCAGTACGATGCCTGCTGGATGAGGGCACAATCATGCCGATAGTTTTGACCTGGCAAGCAGTTACTCTGCGCTTGGTACTGACCGTTCTTTGCGCGGGCGCACTTGGGCTGGATCGTGACGAGAGAGGCCGTCCTGCAGGCTTGCGCACTAATCTGTTGGTAGGACTTGCTGCTTGTCTCGCCATGATCCAAGCAAACTGGCTGATAAATTCCAATGGTAAACCCGAGGATTCGTTCGTCGTAATGGATATCATGCGGCTTCCCCTCGGCATCCTTTCCGGCATCGGATTCATAGGGGCGGGAGCGATCGTGAAGCGTGACAAGCTGGCAGTCGGGATAACGACCGCCGCTACAATCTGGTTTGTCACCGTCTTGGGCCTTTGTTTTGGAGGCGGACAGCTCGCACTCGGCTTGGAAGGTTTTGCCTTGGCCTTCTTAATCCTGACCGGATTGAAGAAAGTTGAAATCCGCATGCCCCGGCGGCACAGTGGGACCCTTGCGATCACTGTGTCATCCGACAGGCCAAGTCCGGAGGAAATTGCGACGCTGCTTCGCCAGCGCGGTCTATGGGTCATGGACCCCACCATCTGCGTCGAGACTTCGCTCGGCGCAAATAGGACTTACGGGTGGAAAGTGGAATGGAAAGGCAAACACGAAGATAGCAATCTCCCCGCCGCCTTTCAGGAATTGACCGGCCACTTCGCGATACAGAAATTGGAACTTACTCGTTGAACATCTAGTCAGTTATGAGCCAATGCTCGGGAACTCTTGTAGCTTGGGAGCAAATGCCATGAAAACAATGTCCGTTTTTATCTTGCTGTTCGCGGGTTTGTCGATCTCATCTGTCAAACTGGATTCCCAAGCATGGACCGCAGTTCCGCAGGAGGGCAAAGGTTGTAGCGCGCCAAGAGAATGGGGCCAATTGAAAGGTGTCGCTGACAGGGCGGTAGCCTTCGAGGATTCGTCTGGATACATACGAATACTCGACCTTGGACCTTGCATGAGGGGAGAGACCAAGCTCATCGTGGGGATAAGCCGACCCTGATCGCTGCCATTTGGACTTGCTGGATCGATCGGCGGGGCGCTAGTGCGAAATTCGCTTCCACCTTCTGGAGGAACCAAATAGCACTTTTCTTGGATCTCGCCGCTGGAGTTTGACTCGAGCCGCGGCGGAGCAAGGCCACCTTAGCATCTTCATTGACCACCATTTCTTCTGGGGTTTAAGATTCGGGCGGCGTGGCCGAGTCGACTTCACTGATCGGGCGGGTACTGGGGCATTATCGTGTGCTCGAGCAGATTGGCGCGGGCGGCATGGGGATGGTTTTTCGCGCCTCCGACGAGCAACTGGAACGCGACGTCGCCATCAAAGTTCTTCCTCCCGGCATGCTGGCCGACGAAGGGGCCCGAAAACGGTTTCGACGCGAAGCCCTCACTGTGGCCAAGCTGAATCATCCCAACATTGGCACGGTTTATGAGTTCGGCAGCCATGAAGAAGTGGACTTCCTCGTCATGGAATACGTGGGTGGCGCCGCCGTGGACGCAAGATCGATAGCTGGCCCGCTACCGCAAAAAGAGGTCTTGAAGTTGGGGTTCCAACTGGCGGACGGCCTGGCGAGCGCGCACGAACACGGAGTGATTCATCGCGATCTGAAACCTGCAAATTTGCGGCTCACTGAGGATCATCGTCTCAAGATTCTCGACTTCGGCCTCGCCCAATTTGTTCGTCGAGACGTGAACTTGGGCATCACCGCGAGCATTTCCCAAAGCAATCAGGTCACTGGAACGATCCCCTATATGTCGCCGGAGCAACTGCGCGGCGAACCGATCGACGAGAGGACAGATATTTGGGCAGCGGGCGCGGTTTTGTATGAGCTTTCGACAGGAAGGCGTCCGTTCGCGTTTCCCCAAGTTCCGCTCTTGATTGATGCCATCCTGAACAAGCCCCCCGATTTGCCCAGCGCGGTTAATCCCAAAATCTCGCCGGGACTGGAAATGGCGATTCTCAAATGCCTCGACAAGGACCCGGAGCGCCGATATCAGTCCGCACGGGAATTGCGCGTCGATCTCGACCGAATGACCATGCCTATTTCCGGGGTGACGGCTGGTCCAATTCTGATTCCCGAAACAAACTCCGTAACCATCCCCTTGCCGGCCAAGCCCAAGCCGCTCTTGGTACTTGCCGCTATGGTACTGGTGCTGGTGGCAGGCGCAGCTTCCTATTTCTACTTTCACCCGAGAGCACCGCGGGCCGTTGCCGTAAAGCCTTTGAACCGGCGCAGAACGGTTGCCGTTCTCAACTTTAAGAATTCCACTTCTCGCTCCGAGGCTGCATGGCTCTCTACGGCGCTTCCCGAAATGTTAACGACCGAACTAGGGGCCGGAGAACAACTACGGACAATCACCGGAGGTGAGGTCGCGCAAATGAAGATGGGCCTTGCGTTGCCGGACTCGGACGTATTGTCGGCAGCGGCTCTCTCGCAGATTGGAAAAACCCTCGGCGCAAACCTCGTGGTGCTCGGCTCCTACGTCGATCTAAGCGGCGGTCAATTGCGCGTCGATTTTCATCTGCATGACGTAGCCGCTGGAGAGACATTGATTTCCGTGAAAGAAACAGGCGACGAAAGGAACCTGTTTGACCTGGTAAGCCGCGCTGGTTCGCAGCTCCGAGAAAAATGTAATGCCGGGCAACTGAACCCAGAGGACGAAGCCGCGGTTCGTGCGGCGCTGCCATCGACGCCCGAGGCCTCAAAGATCTATGCGGAAGGCTTAGCTCAGCTGCGTGTTAATGATGGCATCGCCGCGCGCGATCTTCTGCAAAAGGCCGTGGAAGCTGACCCCAACCATGCCTTGGCGCACTCTGCGCTGGCTGAGGCGTGGGCTCTTCTCGGATATGACGAGAAGGCCCGTCTATCGGCAAAGAGCGCGTATGACCTTTCGGGTGCGCTTTCCCGTGAAGACCGTCTGCTCATTGAGGCGCGTTATCGCGAGATGTCGAAGGAGTGGGACAACGCTGCCGGGAACTATCGCACGCTTTTTGGCTTCTTCCCCGACAACCTCGAATATGGTTTGCTTCTGGCAAAAGCGCAGACCCGCGGAGGCAAAGGCAAGGAAGCGCTCGCGACAGTGGAATCTTTGCGCAAGCCACCCGCGTCGGCGGGCAACGACCCGCGACTTGAGTTGGCGACCTCGGAAGCATGGACGTCACTTGGCGACTTCAAGCAGGGCCAAAGTTATGCCGCTCTCGCAGCGCAGAAGGCAAAAGTGGAAGATGCAAAACTGCTTCTAGCCCGTGCCCTTTACCAGCAGGGGTCGACGTTCGAAAGTCTTGGCGACACCACGGGTGCGATGACGGCTGTCGAAGAAGCGGCCGGTATCTACAAAACTGCCGGCGATCGCTATGGGCTGGCGAGCACGCTCGAGGTTGCAGGCCAGGTACTTCTGGACCGCGGGGATTATCCGGGCGCGCTAGGTAAGTTTAATGAGGAGCTCGGTATCGCACGCACGGTGGGGAATCGCAAGGCAGAAGGCTCCGCCCTCAATAATATGGCTATTGTCCTTGCGCAGCAGGGGAACGGAGAAGAAGCCCGCAAGATATACGAAAAGGCACTCCCCGCTTTTCGCGAAGTAGGTGATCACAATGACTATGCCCAAACGCTAATCAACATTGCCGGCATCCTGAAGGATGAGGACGGGGACCTCGCCGCTGCCAGGAAGACTTACGATGAGGCATGGAAGCTTTGCATCGAAATCAACGACCAAAACTGTGTCTCGGGATCACGTGTCGGCATCGCCACAGTCCTGGACGCGCAGGGAGAATCCGCGGCCGCCGTGAAAATACTGCAGGAAGTTGCTGGTGGACGACAAGATGTCTCCGCCGACATTCGCATTGGCCTTGGCGATGCATTGCAACGCCTGGGCGACCTTGTCGGAGCGCGCGAGAATTATGAAAAGGCCTTAACCCTCTCTCGCAGTGCTGGAGATAAGAGCACGACCGCTTATGCTCTGGCGGGGATGGGAAGCCTGGATTTGAAGGCAGCACAATTCTCGCAAGCGCATAAGGACCTAGAGGAGGCATTGGCCCTCCGCAACGAATTAGGCGAGAAAGATAACCTTGCTTCGACGCGCGTTTCGATTGCGGACCTCAGCATCGAAGAAGGACATCCAGAAGCCGCCGCAGGACCGGCCCGGGAAGCCCGTGATTGGTTTGATCGTGCCCACAAGAATGATGATCGTGTGGCCGCCTCAACCGTGCTAGTAAGTGCTCTTCTGGCCGAACGCGAGAACGATGATGCGTTCAAAGAACTTGCGAAAATAGCCCCGTCTGGCTTCCGATCGCAGAATCTGGGCGTACAACTTGCGCTCTCCATCGCCAAAGCGCAGGCCCAAGCCACTTTGCACGAAGGAGGCGCCGCCAGGACTATCCTCAAACAAGCATTGCTCTCTGCGACGAGATCAGGCTATCTCGGTGACCAGTTTGAATGCCGGCTCCTTCTGGGAGAAATAGAGCTGAAATCCAATAAGTCCGAAGCTTCGCGCGTCCGGCTGCAGCAATTGCAAAAAGAGGCTCAAGACAAGGGATTCGGTCTGATTGCGAGCAAAGCGGCGGCCATTCTCTAACTGTACTGACTAGGGATGCCAAAGATGCAAGATTTTGCATCTTGACAGCCCAAATGCTTCGTCTGATACTGCCCGTACCCCACGAGCCCCCGGATTCGCTCCTCATTGGTGGCGATCCCGAGAATCAAGCAAGACCTGAACAAGCACAAGCACAGCCTAGGAGATTTCCATGATCACCCCGCTCGGCAGATGTACCGCGTTCCTTCTCTCCCTGATCGTCAGTACGTTATTGATCAGCCCGCTTGCCTCGGGCCAGCAATTTATCTCCTTCGATCCCCCGGCATCGACATACACGTATCCAGAGACGATCAACAATCTTGGGCAGATTGTGGGAGGATACCAGGACAGCAATGGCAACGGTCATGGTTTCCTTCTTAGTGGAGGAGTGTTTACTACCATTGACTTTCCTGGAGCCATTTATACCCTCGCTGGCGGTATCAATAATAGTGGGGAGATCATTGGGTATTATGTTGATGCGAATGGGATCCTTCACGGATTCTCTTTGAACCATGGGGTGTTCAATACCATTCCCGACGATCCACTTTTCCCTGGTGCGACCTTCCCCTTTGATATTACCGATTTAGGCTTGATTGTCGGCAATGTAACAGACGCCCAAAACAATAACCATGGTTTTACTTTAAGCAACGGCATATTCACCCAGATTGACTATCCTGGCGCGAGTTCGACCTCCATTTTGGATGTGAACTATGGTGGCACCGAGATCGTGGGCGCCTATTCTCTGCCCTCTTTTCCCCCGAAGACAGCCCAGGGGTTTACAGACATCAGCGGCGCCTTCAGCAGAGATACATTTCCTGGCAGCGTCAGTACCTACCTGAATGGCGTGAATAAGTCGGGAGGGATTGTAGGTACCTATGTGCTTCCAGGGGGAACCATTTCGCATGTTTTTGTACAGACGGGCAACGCTGTTACCACAGAGGATTTTCCAGGTGCAGCAGCGACCGAAGCGTCTGATCTAAACGATGTCGGCGAAGTCATAGGCGTCTACATAGACAGCAACGGCATTAATCACGGCTATCTAATGAGCGATGGCCCATTCGCCTACATTGCCGGCGGTGGCGGCGTGTCCGTACTCGATACATCGACAAATCTTATTGTTGCTACCATCCCAATCGGCGGCAATCCTTATGAGCTAGCCGTGACGCCGGACCAAAGCCATGTCTATGTGGCCAACGCTGCCGACAATAGCGCTTCTGTGATCGACACGGCCACTAGAACTGGTTTCATAAATACCTCAACGTAATGAGTAAGCAGGCAAGATGAAAGAATCCGCTGTAGACGCTGAGAATGCGGTCCTGGCGCACCAGCAGGCGGCGAAAGTTTTGCAGCCAAGCGAACGTGCGTTCCACCTTCCAGCGTTTTTTGTAGCGACGCAACTTGCGGCCATCTTGCCTCCACCACCGTTTTCGGTTTCTGCGATGCGGCACCAACAGTTCAATCCCGCGCCGTTGCAAGCGCTCGCGCAGCGGGTTGGAATCGTAAGCCCGGTCCGCGATGACGCGCCGTGGCTTGCTGCGCGGACGACCTCGTCCCCAGCACGGAACTCTTACTTGCGCGAGCGTGCTTTCCGCGAGTGTGACCTCTGCCGGCGAAGCGCTCGCCAGTTGCGCTCCCAGTGGAATCCCCTGGCCATCGACCAGTACCATCCACTTCGTGCCCTTGCCCCGCTTGGTTTTGCCAACTCCAGCGCCCCTTTTTTCGCCGACACGAAACTGCCGTCCAGAAACGTCTCATCCCAGTCCAGCAGTTGGTCATGGTTCAGCGCCGCCAACATCGCTCTCCAGGCTTGGAGCCAAACGCCCTGCTCTTCCCACTGCCGCAACCTCCGCCAACAGGTCGGCCCGCTGGGATACTCCGAGGGTAGATCGCGCCACCGCGCCCCGGTTCGGAGCACCCACAGAATGCCGTCCACGCACTCCCGATTCGAGGCCCAAGGCCGTCCCCGCTTATCTCGCCGGCGCTTCGGTGCCGGAAAGAAATACTCGATCAACGCCCACTGCCGATCGCTGAGCCGCATGCTCCCAGCTCAGCCCATTCCGGCTCCTATTGGTAAGTGCCTCCCGTGAGGCCGAACCTATTTATGAAACCAGCTCTAATACCGTTGAGCCAAATCCAATCCAGGTTGGCCTGGGTCCTGACGGCCTAGTGGTTACGCCGAACGGGCAGTTTGTATATGTTGCCAACAACGACAGCAATAATGCCGCCAGTGATACTGTGTCTGTAGTCAGTACGGCTTCCAATACCGTTGTGGATACCATTACGGTGGGACCAGCTCCATTTCTGCCCAAAGTGACACCGAATGGCAAGTACGTCGCCGTTTCGAATCAAAATGACACCGTATCCGTGATCAACACTTCGAATTATGCAGTCACTACGTATAACACTCCGGCCGAGACAACCGGCCTGGCATTCACTCCAAATGGGGCGTTCGGTTACTTGGCCGAGAACACGACTCCCGGAGCTGTCTTGGTAGTCACGCCCGGCCCTACTACGGTGGCTACGATTCCATTGGGCCAGGGGACATCGGCGCCAATCAAGGTGGCTATTACTCCCGACGGTTCACTTGTTTATGTCACAAATCTCGGTTCCAACAACGTCTCCGTCATCGACGCTGCTACCAACTCTGTAATCGCCACAGTGCCGGTCGGAAAACTCCCGTATGCCATTGCCGTGTCACTCGATGGGGCTCAAGTGTATGTCGGCAACTACGGTGATAGCACGATCTCGATTATCAGCACTGCGTCAAACACGGTGGTAGCGACAGTGCCCGTCCCCGGTGTCACTGGAATTGCCATCGCCTCCGCACCACCCCTTGCGTCGCAGCCCGTCACGCAACCGCTGAGCCCGACCGAGCCAAATAACTTTAACTTTGGGACCAATGGCTTTCAGGTGCAGTACCCTGCAGGCTCGAGTTTCTCGAATATCGATATGACGGTAACTTCCGTTCCGATCACACAAGCGCAATTTCAACAGCGTGTGGCCGGCACTTCATTTGCCAATGCGAGCTGCATTGTTTATTTGGGTGCCGGGGGCGATTGCATCGACGACCAGGTTACGTGTTCCCAGAATGGCAGCCCGGTTACGTGCCCTGGAGAGTCAACTCCGACAATCGCCGTGCAGACTAGCTTTAGCAGCACGCAGCCCATCGTTAATCCCGGGTACCTCACTACTCCGATCGGTCAGAACAACTGGACGAATATCTTTTCCGGCCTCTCCGACATCACGGTGAAGGGCAAAACGAAGGGATTTTCCGAATTCGTGGCTGTGGATCTGGGGGCAACCAATAAACAAGGGGCGGGCACGTTCACTTTATTGCCGCCGCTCCTCGCGACAAGCTCCAAAACTTTCGGCGTCGGCACCGATTTGGATGCAAGCTTTCAGCTTATGTCAGTCGCGAATCCCGGCCAGCCTGTTACTGACGCTGTCGCGAATCTCACGCTTATCTATGTGGCCAACAACAGCGGCCAAGCGCAAAACACGGTCGTGTTGGATCGGAAGCACGCCTTCACCTACCGGAGCGGCATTGGCTATTCCTGCCATATCGACACCACTGAATATGCACCCGGCTCTTACGTCTTAGTGGCGTACGGAAACGCGTTCCCCGCACAACAGGTCCAATTCTCGCTGATGGTCAAACAGGCAGCTGCGTTCACGACACCAAACGCTGCGACTTTTGTTCCTGGAACTCAGAACATTTTCACCGTGACAACCTCCGGATTCCCGGAAGCCAGCATCGCCGAGTCCGGTTCCCTGCCTGCGGGTGTTACCTTCGTCGACAATGGAAATGGCACTGGCACGCTCAGCGGCGATCCCTCTTCCACCGGAGTCTTCACCTTTAGCTTCACGGCGCAGAACGGCATTGGTTCGCCGGCAACACAAGTCTTCACGTTGACCGTCGGCCAAGCGCCCTTCATTACCAGCGTCCATGCCGCGATCTTTGCCACGGGAATCGCAAACACGTTTACGGTGACAGCAATCGGCTCCCCCACTCCGAGTTTGACCGAGTCAGGGGCACTCCCTGCGGGCGTTATGTTCGTCGACAACGGCAACGGGACGGGCACGCTGAGAGGAATTCCGACGGCAATTGGAGTTTTCAATATCCGTCTCGTGGCGCAGAATGGCATAGGATCGCCGGCAACACAAGCCTTTACATTGACGGTTGCCCAGGCTCCCGCCATTACCAGTGCAAATAACGCGACGTTCGCACCCGGGGTCGCGAACTCTTTCACCGTCACCGCAACTGGCTTCCCAACTCCGAGTCTGACTGAATCCGGTTCCTTACCCACGGGCGTCACCTTCGTGGACAACGGCAACGGCACGGGCACACTTGCCGGCATACCAATCATCGGCGGCACCTTCCAGATCGCTTTTACCGCAACGAATGCCGTCACTTCAGCTACGCAGAGCTTTAGACTCACCGTTGCATCCGTGGCTCCGTCCTCGGGTTCGAGCTGTAACGGAATTTACTCTGGAACCTTCAACGGCAACATCAACGTTTCGGCCGGCCAGCGTTGTACATTTGTCGGAGGGGGCGTTTCTGGCAATGTCACGTTGACAGGTGGAAGCATCACTCTTAGCAACGCTGCCGTCGGAGGCAACCTTCAACTGAATGGTGGCGGTATGTTTAACCTGGGCGCGCAGACCACGATCCGAGGCAATCTGCAAGTGCAAAACGTACCGGCCGGACCGACGCAAAACGAGGTTTGTGGAACCAAGGTGGGCGGTAATCTGCAATTCCAAAACAGCGGAACTGCTATATTGATCGGCTCGGAATCGCCGTCGTGTCCCGGAAACGTGATCAGTGGAGATCTCCAGGTTCACAACAACACCGCACCCACATCAATGTACGGCAATTTGGTTGGCGGAAACCTGCAGATCCAAAACAACAATGCGGCCCCGCAGGTTTTCTACAACGTCGTCAGTCACAACCTGCAGTGCCAGAACAACAGCTCGATTACGGGTGGCGGAAACACGGCGTCTCAAAAACAGGGCCAGTGCGCAAATTTCTAGATAGTCAAGAAAGGGTTTCGCCACTGGACGCTCTCTTTACGACAGCTCTTGCCGCTCACAACGGAACTTCCCATGCGTCTTTTCCGTAGCATAAGATAGGCACGGAACCAGACAATGGAACTTCTAATCGAAAACCTCTTTAAACGCTATCCTGGCGGCACACAAGCGCTGCAAAATGTTTCCCTGACCGTTCCCACCGGCATGTTCGGCCTGCTCGGACCTAACGGGGCCGGCAAGTCTACACTTATGCGCACGCTGGCCACATTGCAGCAAGCCGACAGCGGTCGCGCAATGCTTGGTGACATTGACGTGCTGCGCGACAAGGACGCAGTGCGTCGCGTTCTCGGTTATCTTCCCCAGGAGTTCGGCCTATATCCGAAGGTTTCGGCCGAGACTCTTCTCTCTCATTTCGCCGTGTTGAAAGGCATCCGAAGTTCGAAGGAACGAAGTGAATCGGTCAAAGCCCTTTTGCAGCAAACCAACCTTTACGATCATCGCCATCAAGCTCTGGGTAGCTTTTCGGGCGGCATGAAGCAGAGGTTTGGAATCGCGCAAGCGCTGCTTGGCAATCCGCGTCTGATTATCGTCGACGAACCAACGGCCGGCCTCGATCCCGAAGAGCGCGTGCGCTTTCACAACTTGCTCAGCGCCATCGGCCAGAACATCATCGTCATCCTTTCGACGCACATCGTTTCTGACGTCACGGATCTCTGCCGCTCCATGGCGATCATTCACGAAGGGCAAGTGCGGGTAGCGGGGAATCCGTCTGAACTGGTGGCCCAACTGCAAGGTCAGATATGGAAGAAGTCAATTGCTCATGATGAATTTGCGGGCTGTCGCGAACGATTCCAGCTCATTTCGATGCGCCTCTTCGCGGGGCAGACGCTGATCCACGTCCTCAGTTCTCAGCAACCAGAGTTGGGCTTCGAACCCGCGGCACCGGACCTGGAAGATTTCTATTTTGCGACCATTAAAGGTTTCATCCACCAGCCAACCGCCGGGCACGTGAACTGACCCAGTGAATTCAACAGTGATCTAAACCCATGACCGCCTCGATTCTGGCTTTCGAATTTTCACGCCGCCTGCGTCGCATTTCGACCTATGTCTATTTCGCCGTTTTTCTTGCGCTCGGGTTCCTATTCGTGCTCATGTCGGGCGGCGCATTCAAGGAAGCGACCGTCGATTTCGGAACCGGCGGCAAGGTATTGGTTACGTCGCCATTCGCGCTGAACCTGGTCATCATGTTCGTCAGCTTCTTCGGCGTGGTAATAGTTGCGGCGATCGCAGGTCAGGCTACCTACCAGGATATCGACAACAACACCACGCCTTTTTTCTATACCGCCCCGATTAGCAAGTTCGATTATCTGGCTGGCCGTTTTCTTGGGTCGCTCGCCACGCAGGTAGTTATCTTCGCAAGCGTTGGACTGGGCGCTTGGCTAGGCACGCGCATGCCTTGGCTGGATCCGACCCGTGTAGGGACGCAAACGGCTTGGTCCTACCTCCAGCCCTATCTGACGATGGTGATTCCAAACCTGATCTGCATCTCCGCCATCTTCTTCGCCCTTGCGGCGCTGGGAAAGAAGATGCTGCCGGTATACGTGGGGAGTGTGTTGCTATTGATCGGTTACTTTGTTGCCGATCAACTCTCCGGAGATCTGACGTCGACTACCCTGGCCGCGATGATCGATCCGTTTGGCGGCAATGCCGTTTCGCGTCTCACGCAATACTGGACTCCATTCCAACGCAATACCCAGATCATTCCGCTTGCCGGCGTGCTGCTGTGGAATCGAATCTTGTGGTTTGGGATCGGGGCGGCGATCTTAGGTTTTACCTATGCGCGGTTTTCGTTTACTCACGCAGCCGGTAAGACGAGGCGACGGACATCCGATATCGTGCACGAACTGCCTGTGGCAACCGCACGGGCGCTGCCCGTGGTGCATCCAGCTTTCAGTCGAGCGGAATCATTTCGTGAGCTGATTTCTCTGACCCGCCTGCAATTTTCCGAGACGGTCAAGAACATCTTCTTTGTGGTGCTGGTACTGGCGGGAACGTTACTCGACATTTTCTTTGCCTACGGAATTGGCAACCCAAACGGTACGTCTGTTTATCCCGTCACATGGCGCATGCTGGAGGAAGGCGGCGCCGGCTTCACTCTGTTTATTCTCGCGATCATCACTTTTTATTCGGGTGAGTTGATTTGGCGCGAGCGCGATTCACAACTCAGCCAGATTATGGATGCCCTGCCGGTAAAGCGATGGGTTTTATTCGGCAGCAAACTGCTTGCGCTCATGTGGGTCCAGGTGCTGCTCGTGCTGCTGGTGATGGTCTGCGGCATCATCGTTCAGATTCTTCATGGCTACCACCACTTCGAGATAGGCCTGTATCTCTCCGACCTACTCTGCTACCGGCTGATCTTCTTCTGGATTCTCTGCGCTATCGCGATGCTGGTGCACACGATCGTCAATAACAAATATCTCGGTCATTTTGTAATGGTCATATATTTCGTTGCGCTGTTTCTGGTGCTACCGCAAACGAACTACCGTGACTATCTCTACCTGGTTGGCGAATCGCCGAGAGTCATCTTTTCTGACATGAATGGCTACGGCCCGTTTGCCGCGCCAATGTTCTGGTTCCACCTCTACTGGGGGATTGGCGCGGTACTGATGGCCATCTTCACCAACATATTGTGGGTTCGCGGCGTGGAATCTGGCTGGCGAGTTCGGCTGAAGCTGGCAGGCGAGCGACTTTCGGCTCCGATCGTGCTTGGATTCGTCGCCTGCGGGCTCTTATTTATGAGCGTTGGGGGCTACATTTTTTATAACACCCACGTTCTGAACACATTCCTCACTCCATCAAAGTTTGAGACAGACCGCGCGCAGTACGAGACCAAGTACAAGCAATACCAGAAGATGCCGCAGCCGCGAATCGTTGACGAAAACGTGGACGTCGACCTCTTCCCCGAACAGCGGCTTGCGGTATTTCATGGTAAAGAAATTCTGGAGAACAATACTGACGTTTCGATCGACCAAGTAGCCGTCACGCTTTGGCCCGAGGACGCATCTATCATCCCTCGTCCTCGCACAGATGTTCGAGCCATGGCTTTCGACGGAGGACAAACTCCCGTGCTTGAGGATGCGGCCCTGGGTTTTTATCTCTACAAGCTATCGCAGCCCATTCCGCCGCATGGGCGCATCGCTCTTAATTTCGATCTGGCTTATCCGAATCCCGGATTCGTCAACTCTAGGCCGAACGGCGACATCGTTCACAATGGCAGTTTTGTCAGCAGCAGCTATATCCCATTCATCGGATATCAGCAAGACGCCGAACTTGTGGATGACAGTGCCCGCCGTCGCCGCGGCTTGGGAAAATCTGCGGGCTTCCCGAAGCTTGAAGATTTGTCCGGCCGCGAGCATAACTACGGAACCACTGATGCCGACTGGGTAAACTTCGAGGGCACGGTGAGCACGTCGGCGGACCAGATTGCGGTTATGCCCGGTTACCTGCAGAAAGAATGGGTCGAAAACGGACGCCGCTACTTCCATTACAAATCGGAAGCTCTGTTCATGGGCGGGATTTTCTCGGTAAATTCCGCGCGCTACGCCGTACGTCGCGATCACTGGAAAGACGTCGACCTTGAGATCTACTACCAGCCAGGGCACGAGTTTGATCTCGACCGCATGACGAGCGGGATGAAGGCCACGCTCAATTACTGCACGGCGTCTTTCAGCCCATTCCAATTCCGTCAGCTGAGAATTCTAGAGTTTCCCCGCTATGGCGACTTCGCAGAGTCCTTCCCGAATACGATTCCATTCTCGGAAGGGATCGGCTTCATTACCTATGTCGATCCCAAGAAGAAAGATGCAATCAATCTCCCGCTTTTCGTAACCGCCCACGAAACCGCCCATCAGTGGTGGGGCCACCAGGTTATGGGCTCCAATAATGAAGGCGCCACTGCGATTGTTGAAACCCTCGCGCAATACAGCGCGCTGATGGTGATGCGCCACACTTACGGCCCGGAGTCGATGAAGAAATTTCTGCGCTATCAGCTTGACGGATATTTGCGCGGTCGGGCACAAGAGCGTGACGAAGAAAAACCGCTGATCCGCGTGGAGCCTTTACAGGGCTACATCCACTACAACAAAGGTGGGCAGGTCATGTACGCTCTCGCTGACTACATCGGCGAGGACCGCGTCAGTCAGGCCCTGTCAGCCTTCGTGGAGGATTGGGGCTTCAAAGGTCCGCCCTATCCAGCATCGACTGACTTAGAAAACTATCTCCGTAAGGTCACACCACCGGAATTCCAATATCTCTTCGAAGACTGGTTCGACACCATTACATTGTTCGACAACCGTGCCCTCTCAGCCAGCTATTCCAAGCTTCCGGATGGCAAGTACCAGGTTCGAATCTCGGTTGAGGCCAAGAAATATCGCGCCGACGGAAAGGGGCAAGAACACCTCATCCCTCTCCACGATCTGATCGACATCGGCGTGCTCGACACCGATGGCAACTTCCTCTATCTGCAAAAACACAAGATCGAGCAGGAGCACCAGGAGTTCACCGTCATGGTGGACAAAACGCCCGCCAAGGCCGGAATCGATCCGCTAATCAAACTGATTGACCGCAGCCCCGACGATAATGTCATCGATGTAAAGAAACAGTAATCCTCTGGTTAGAGGCTTACCAACGGCAGACTACGGTAGCGCTTGCCGGTCAAGCGGAACAGTGCATTTGCCACAGCAGGAGAAATGACTGGCACCGGTGGTTCTCCGCACCCCGAGGGCTTCTCCGTGCTCGGCACAAGGTGAACATCGACAGCAACAGGCGCATCCATGATGTAGGGCGGGGTATAGCCGTCGAAGTTATTTTGTTGCGCGCGTCCTTCCTTGAAGGTTATGGCCCCTTTGGCCATTAACTGCGATACCCCGAAGCTTACCCCCGCCTGAAACTGGCTCTCGACAGTTAACGGATTGACGGCCGTTCCACAGTCGACCGCGACCGTCACGCGATGGATTTTCGGCCGTTTGCTCTCGATTGAAACATCTACAGCACACGCCACACTTGTCCCAAACGATTCATGGCACGAAATGCCGGCGGCGTGGCCCTCCGCCAAATGATTCCGCCAAGGCGCGCTTCTCTCGTCCATCAGATCGAGGGCGCCGCGAAGTCGCGCTGCGTCCGGCTTGAGAAGCTTGCGGCGATAGGCAATGGGATCTACGCCGGCTCGAGTCGCCAGTTCATCCGCCAACGTTTCCATCACGAATGCAGTATGAGTGTGTCCTACGGAACGGAACCAAAGCACCGGCACGTTCACCGTGGGGTGATGGGCTGAAACGCTGAAGTTCGGTAAATCGTAAGGCGCGTCGGCCACGCCCTCCACCGCAGTTTCGTCTACTCCGTTCCTTATTAGCATGGAAGCAAATGCGGTGCCAGCTACAAGGGACTGCCCTACGATCACGTGCCTCCACGCGGCCGGCATGCCGTCTGCTCCGATGCCAATTTCGACGCGATGGACGAACATGGGACGATAGTAGCCGCCCTGCACATCGTCCTCGCGGGTCCAGATGAGCTTTACGGGAGTACCTTTGTACCGTTTGGCGATGGCAGCAGCCTCGCGCTGCACATGAGAATCGGGTACCGCCCTTCTGCCGAATCCTCCCCCGGCCATCTCGGTATGAAATGTGACCTGTTCCGGTTTCAAGCCGAGGGTTTCGGCAACGGCAATTTGGTCGAAGGTCTGAAATTGCGATCCGGCCCAAACCTCGGCATGATCACCATCGAACCGCACTGTGGTGTTCAATGGCTCCATTGGAGAGTGAGCCAGGTACGGAAATTCGTATTCCGCATCGATCCGCTTGGCGCTGCTGCCGTTCAGCGCGCTAAGATCGCCGCGAGTCACGGCAACGTTACCGGGAGTGCGGGCTAGCTCTTTGTACTTCATCGACATTTGAGTCGTGTCCGCCCGCTCCACTTGCGAAAAGTCCCAATCGATCACGAGGCGATCTCGCGCCTGCTTGGCAGTCCAGAACTTGTCTGCCACAACGGCGACTGCCGTTCCGTGGCTGAATGTGGGGATTTCGAATACATCCACTACGCCTGGAATGCTTCGCGCCGCTTTGTCGTCAACCGACTTAGGCGACGCGCCGTAGACAGGAGGATGCGCCACTAGCGCGACTTTCATTCCGGGCAGGTCGAGATCAAGACCAAATTTCAGCGAGCCATCACATTTCTGACGACTATCGAGCCGGCGTGTGTTCTTGCCAATCAGTTTGAAGTCAGACGCGTTCTTGAGAGGCACAGTCTCCGGGACCGGAATGTGCACGGCCGCGTCAGCCAGGTCGGCATACTTGGCGGATCGGCCGCCTGGGCCATACACAACACTTGCCTCAGTCCGACATTGAGCTGTTGGTACATTCCATTGCTGCGCGGCGGCGGCAATTAGCATGGCGCGGGTTTTTGCCCCCAATTCGCGGTACTGTTGAAAAGAATGCGCAATCGAGCCAGATCCGCCAACCATCTGAATTCCAAAAACTGGGTCCTTATAGACGTCAGCGGCTGGAGCGAGTTCGCCCACCACATGTGCCCAGTCGGCGTCCATCTCATCGGCGAGGACCATCGGCAATGAAGTCTGGACTCCCTGACCGAACTCCAGTCGATTGACCTGAATCACGACCTTGCCGTCCGGCTGAATATGAACGAAGGCATCGGGAGGGTAAGTCTTCGCCTGCGGAGGCTGCGCCAGCCCGGGAAAATCCAGGTAAAGGGAAACGATCAACCCTCCTACGGCCGTTCCCGACACGCGCAGAAAGCCGCGGCGGCTGAGATCTGATCCTGAACTTGACATAGTGGTAGCGGTCACGATTTTCTCCCTCATGCCAACTGCTGCGATGCAGCCTTGATTGCTTTGCGAATGCGAACATACGTGCCACAACGACAGATATTTCCGCCCATAGATTCCTCGATGTCAGCTTCAGTAGGCTTCTGCCGGCTCTTGAGCAGCGCGACCGCGCTCATGATCTGGCCACTTTGGCAGTAGCCGCATTGCACAACGTCCTCCGCCACCCATGCGTCCTGAACGGCACGGCCTACTCGATCTTCTCCGACGCCCTCAATGCTCACCACAGGCCGATCGCCGATCATCGAAACCGGAACAACACACGACCGGGTCGCTACTCCCCCCACGTGCACCGTGCAGGCGCCACACGCGGAGATGCCGCAGCCGTACTTCGTGCCGGTTAGCTTCAGATCCTCACGCAGCACCCAAAGAAGCGGAGTGCTCGGGTCGACGCTGACTTCTCTCTTCTGGCCGTTTACTGTGAGCTTGTAAGTTGGCATAAGGGCCTCCGATTCTAAGAGTGTTACGGGCAGTCTTATGGACAGGGCGTTCCGGCTTCGACCCACGTCCGCGTGGCAGCAACAAATTGCTCATGTGTGAGCGGAGGTGCGGAACGCGAAGTGCCGTCGCGGCTTAGTCCTGGCTGGAAAGCCCATAGCACCAAAGGCTCCTGCTGATGGTGCCGCAAGATCCCCGGTCCGTTCAGGCTACCGTTCTTGGACGCATCGGTAAGAGACCGGCACACGTCGGTGCTCGACAGGATGTTATCGTTCGCGTCCTGCCACTTCATGGAAACAGGCGCCAGGTGCCAGTTGTAGGCTCCGGGAACACCCGTGCTATCCGCATTGGCTGACTGATGACAGGTGGCGCAGTTCAGAGCGGGTACACCTTTGCCGCCCGGCCCTCGAACGACGTTGAACAGATGAGGATGCCGGTCGTCACCTTGCTGAGGGTAGTTGGTGGCCGTGTGGCAATTAATGCAGCGCGGAGACGCCAGGACAGAGTAAACCTGCTGCCAGGCTGCGAGACCAACGTCACGCGTTGCTGATGCATGATTCTGAGCTGTGCTCTTCTGCGCAGGGCTAAGTGCGCTTGAAAAGGCAAGACACGCGATCATAATGAGAACAGGAAACGGCCAACGTACTTTGCCCGAGTGCGCCATCTGGAGTCTCCTTTTCCGGGTCGGGTTGTCGCCTGTACACAACCATGTTTCGATAGATATTACTCCAAAGCCACACAACGAAAGCAGCATGCTCCGATAAAAGCAGAAACACTCCGCAAGGTCCTAACTGGCAGGCATACCGGAAGCCTCTCCCCGTGGTATGGTCAAGGTGATTGCGAGAGAGTCAGATTAAGGTGACCGGGCGCATTCTCTTGAGGTGCTCCCGTTCCAGGCTTCCTCTAGACTTCTGAAGCGAGCGTTTCCGGCGGAGAGCGATTGGGGTTTACACGAAGGCAATTTCTTGCACTTAGCGGAATTACAGGAACGGCAGCGCTTATCGCGCGCCGCACCGCTGCCCAAGTCTCTCAGTCCGCGCCGCCCAAACTTCGACAGCCATTGATTGCAACTTCTCTGGCGCAATTCGTTGACCCGCTTCCCCTCCCGAAAGTGATTGCTCCAAGCGGCCGCCGGCCAAGCCCAGATAACCCCGCCATTCAGCTTCCTTATTATCGTGTCGCCATGCAGGAGTTTGAAACCAAGGTCCACCGCGACGTAAAACCGACTCGCGCATGGGGATATGCATCCTGCATGCCCGGCCCGATATTCGAGACACGCACTGGCGAGGGCTTATTCGTCGACTGGATCAATGAGTTGCCAGCAAAACATTTTCTACCCATCGATCACAATATTCACGGTGCGGAAGCCGCAAAGCCCGAAGTGCGGGCAGTTGTGCATCTGCATGGCGGCAAGACGCCCGCGGAGAGTGATGGCTATCCCGACGCGTGGACCACTCCCGGCAAATCGGCACTCTACTATTACCCCAATCGCCAGGATGCGGCCATGCTTTGGTATCACGACCATGCTTTGGGAATTAACCGGCTGAATGTTTACGCCGGACTTGTGGGCGCATTTTTCGTCCGCGATTCATTCGAAGATGCGCTCGCGCTGCCGCGGGGTAAATATGAGATTCCGCTGATATTACTCGACCGCGCTTTCGATCTTGACGGTCAGCTTAATTACCCGGTATCGAACGATCCCGCGGCCCCATGGGTGCCGGAGGCGTTCGGCGACGCCGTCCTGGTGAACGGCACGATCTTTCCTTATCTCGAAGTGGAACCACGAAAATATCGTTTCCGCGTGCTGAACGGCGCCAATGGCAGGCATTTCCATTTGACCTTTGCCGGCAGCAATCAAACGGCTTGGTTTCCAAAGTTTTATCAAATCGGTTCCGATCAAGGCTTACTGCCGGCACCAGTACAGTTGATGCGGGCCCGGCTCGCGCCCGCCGAACGCGCCGATCTGATCTTCGACTTTTTAGATTATGCGGGAACCAACGTCGTTCTAAGAAACGACAACTTCAACATCTTGCAGTTTCGTGTGGCTAGGCATGGTCCTCGAGATGAGAGCACGGTGCCTCAGGTCATACGGCCGGTTCCCAGGATTGCGGAATCATCGGCCATCAAGAGCCGTATGTTGACGCTAGTTGAGATCGATGATTCCAACAAGCACACCATGATGACGCTCTTGAATAATGCGCATTGGGGCGCGCCGGTAACAGAAGATCCCGCACTCGACTCAGTGGAAATTTGGAATTTCATTAATCTCACGAATGACGATCACCCGATTCATCTCCACCTGGTGAGGTTTCAGATTCTGGATCGCAGAGCTTTCAGCGTGAGTGCTTACCAAGCTACGGGAGAACTGAAATATCTCGGTTCCGCTGTACCACCGCCTCCCGAGGAGGCTGGGTGGAAAGACACAGTCCGTGCCGATCATGGAATGGTGACGAGGATCATCATCCGGTTTGAGGGATTCGCGGGGCGCTACGTATGGCACTGCCACGTCCTCGAACACGAGGACAACGAAATGATGCGCCCCTTTGATGTCGTTGCCCCACGCGCGCATTCGGCGTCACCCGACAAGCCCGTTACGCAAAAGCCGAACGTGCCGTAACACGCTCGGCCATTGGAACGCGATCGACCCTATGGCAGGCCCTCATAACAATTCCCCGGCCCGTCGGATGGCGGATTTGCCGGCGGCGTTAATAATGGCGGATTCTGGAAATCGAAGAAGTCGCTCATATCGCTGGTACCGCTCCATCCATCGCGGGAATTCAGCGCCGGAATATTGAACCGTTCTTCAACAAACTTCAGCCATGCCGTGGAGTCCGTCGTCACGTGGGAAACGTATCCCGGCTTGGTGAACGGAGAAATCACGACCAACGGGATGCGGAAACCGTAGCGCGTAAAATCGCCGGGGGGATCGTAAGGGGGCGAACTGTGGGTAAGCGCGGCGAACGTGCATCTCGAGTCCGACGGACCTGTGCATATGTCCACTGGCTGAATTCCATCGGGACTTGGAACATTGGTCGGGGGCGTGACGTGATCATATAGGCCCCCGTCTTCGTCAAAGGTAAAGATAACCACCGTATTTTGCCATGATGAGCCGTACATTACCGCGTTAATCAGTTGCTCGGTTTCGCTTACTCCATTCTGAATGTTCGACGCGGTACCATCAGGTTTCTCATCTGCGTCTGGCTTTTCTATGAACGCGACCGAGGGCAAGGTGCCGTTTTTCGCATCCGATAGAAACTTCGAGAACGTAGGATCATCGACGATGTTGCCTGTGCTTTCGTATCGACTCACGAAACCATTAAAGACAGAGGCGTAGGTGTATGTGCTCGGAAGCTGGCTGTAAATCTTCCACGAGACACCTGCGTTTTGCAGCGAGTCAAAAATTGTCTTGGACTGAATCGGAGGTTCGATCCCTCCCATCCACGGGTATGCGTAGCCGCCGGAGGTAGCTCCCATCAGGTAATAGCGGTTAGGCTGAGTTCGATCCGGTGAAGGGTCGAACCAGGCGTCGGATGTGGCGAATTGGGTCGCCAGCCAATAGTGGTAGGGAAGATCGGCCCCCGTATAAAAACCCATGGCGCGAATCCCGGCCGTATCCTGTTCACCGTTCGCAAGAGCCGCACTCGCCGCACTTACAACGAAACCATCCGGCGCGTTGGTGGGGAGTCCGAGACTTCCCGGCGTGTTCGAAGACGGATTCTCGATATCAAAATCCCAATGCGAAGCGATCCAGTCAGGGCTAAGTCCGTCGATACACGCCGTCTTGAGATGGAAAGCGTAGATGGGAGTTGTCGGCACGCCGCTTGAATTAGGTGACATGTTCATGGCGCTGCAAGCCACCGTCCAATCTGAATTCGTGGGGCTGCAATCATCCGGCAGACCATTAACCTCGCGCGGCAAATTGAATGGGGCTGCGCTGCGGTAGTCGTTCAGCTTTCCAAAATAATGATCGAAGCTGCGGTTTTCTTCGGCTATAAAAACAATGTGTTGAACCGCGGACAATCCGGGCGGCGGCGTTGTCGTAGATGTTGTCTTGGAGTTTGACGTCCCGCAACCTGCAAGAGAAACAATAATGGCCGCACTGAACATGGGAATTAACCACTGAACTCTGACATATCCCTTCATACCGGACCTCCAAGCTTGTTTTCTGAGGCGTGGCGCGCCTGAGCAATTTTGGTTGCCAACCATCGTCCGCACTCCACTGCGCGCTTGCGCCACACTGCGGCTTACAGACGCCTTCTGAGTTGCTGTGTGCTACTTGCTGCTTGCCGCGTTCGCGATTTGCGAATCCCGATAGCGTGCAAGGTGGGGGATCATCGGCGTCACTTCAAAAGCCATCTTGTCCCGCGCCGATTGCAGGGCAACGGCTTTGCTCTTGTTCATTTCGACGTGGTCATCCCAGGCATCTAGTTTGATCCTGCTCCCCAGAGGCAAAGCAGCCACTTGCGTAACGTCGGTATCCTTCAACGCGGGTGCAGTTTGCAATAAAGCACTCATGCGCAGCACAGAGTCACCCTTTGCTAAACGGCTGCCAAATTCCGGCGTGATGAGTGCCGTCAACTGCTTGGACCGTTCTTGCAAGGCACGCAGAAACAATCCGGCGTTTTCGAGCTTGTCCTTATACGGCGAGTTCTGCAAAAACTCGATTGCCTTTTTGTCCGCCGCTTCTTCCTCCTGCGGATTGTGCGCCATCTGAATGCGCCTGAATGTTTCCTCGTCCGGGAATACCATGCGGTCTCCGAAGGCGTACTTGGTGTCCAAGCGGTGCCCGAGCGCGATGTGTCCCAGTTCATGCGCGAGCACCATGGCCAATGAGGCCTCATCCGGCAGGACGTCCAGCAGCCCGCGACTCAGCACGATCGTGTGTCCCACAGTGAATGATTCCAGCGGCGTCGTCAGCAACACTCGCGCCCGCACTGGCGGCTGGATATCGAGATGGTTCGTGATTTCGAGGTTGTTGATTACTGTCTGCAGCACTTTCGATACGTCGCCATCTGGCGCCAATACTCCCGCGCGCTGCAAACGATCCAGCACATGGTCTTCGGCTTCGCGTTCCCAAACATGCTCGCTCTCAACCGGCACAATCTCGTTGGCGGTTTCCGTCTGATCGGCGACATCTGAAGCGGACTCCACATGCACGGCAGTGAATTCATCGCTGTCGGTTGGCAGCTTCAAGTTGTATCCCCAAAGCCGCGTCTGGCTGCGCATGGAAAGCTTGCGGAACAGTGCATATTTCGCATCCGACTCTTCCGTGTAGATGAATGCCGGCAGCCAGACTCCGGGCCGCATATTGACCCGCCAAGTGTCGAAGTGAAAATAGAAATTCAACTTTCGCTCGGGCAGATATGTCCCATTGAAGCGCACAACGGTGTAATCCTGGTCTTCTACCCAGATCCGTCCTTCGAAATGCGGCCCCTTTACTTTTGGCTTTGGCGACACATCAAAAACCAGCGCGCGTACGTCGCCCAAGAATTCCTGGTGCAGATACTTCAGGTCGTAGTTGCTCTTGTCGAAACCGGGGATATACACCATCTCCATAAATCCCAGCGGAACGTAGTTCATCTTGTAAAAACCATTTAGCTTTTCTAGGAGAAGGCTGGGAAACGATTTCGACTTTTGCTGAAATGACAGATCCTGTATTCCCTTTTTCATGATCAGGCGCCCAAGGAAATATTTGTCGCTATTTGGCACCTGCCCGAGATCCTGGTCACCCTTGAAGTTCTGGATGTAGGTTTCGACCATTGGCGTATATTCTCTGAGATCCTCGACGAACTTTGCTTCGCGGTAAAAAATACGGTCTGCGATCTCATTGGCTTTCGCCTGACGATCGTCGGCCACGTTTGTTTGCGGCTGGTCGGTTGATCGCAACTCAGCGGCCGAAAAGACAACAACAAGGGTCACGGCGATTGCGCGCATGCGAAGCGTAGCCATGAAAAATTCCTCCAACAAATACTTCACTTTGACAGTTCGAAAACGATATGGACGAGCGCAGCGCAGTCGTAAGGTTGCCCATCGCGCCGCGCCGGACGAAACTGTATTTGACGGGCGACCGCCAGTGCCTGATCGTCTAACCCGTATCCCAAACCTTTCACCACACGATTGACGTGCAGAGCCCCCGATGCGGAGAAAACAACATCAAGCAGCACCTCGCCCTCGACCTTTTGCTTGAGCGCCTCTTGCGTGTAGGCCGGCCGCGGCTTGAACACGATTTCCACCGGCCGCAGTTCCGGCGCCTTCTCCCTTGGGCGCGCATTCGACCCGCCTTGTGCCACCCGCTCGCCGAAACCGCCGGCCATCACGGAACCACCATTCACGTGGAGCGAATCCGTCGCCACTCCATTTCCGAATCCTGAAGCCGCAACCGTGCCGCTTACTCCGCGCGTTCCGCCCGTTCCATTTCCCTTTCCCGGTCCGGATGGCAACTCAAAAGAGCCGACGCTGGCCACCCTTACGGTGTTCCGCTTGGCATCGCTTTGGCCGGTCACGCCATTGGGATCGCCAAAGCCGCCCGTCTGCACTTTGCGCGGAGCCAAATGCACAGTCGCAGGTTCTGCCTTTGCGGCTTCAAATCCGGATGGCCTTCTATCAACCTGGTTTCTGTCAACTTGAGGCGTTGGCGTCGGTGGCGCAACGGGCATTGTCTCCGCTGCAACCATGCGCGGACTTTCCGGCTTCGGAGCCTCGATTTGTGGAGTCGCAATTCTTGGCTCTGGCTTTGCAACTGACTTCACAACCGGTGACATTTTGGGCGCTTCGAGCTTCGCAACCACAGCCGGGCTGGAGGGCGGCGGCTCGTAAATAAGTGGAATGTTTGAATCTAATCTCGCTAAAGGTTCCACAGAGATGTTTGAGCCCAAACGCGGCTCCACAACAATCAACAAAAGAATGCCCGCAGCATTGATCGTCAGCCCAGCCAGAAACGAGTTCCATCGCGTCCGGCGGTTGTCATCAACAAGGGCACCAGTTGATATCACTTGCATAAAGGTCACTTGCGGGTATCCGAAAGACCGCCCGGAACGCGCCAAAGCAACTCAACTATTTTTGGGCTTTGGCGGCACTGCGAACTCCGACGGTATTGATGAACCGACTGGCGCCTGGGTTGCCGCGCTCTCTGCCCGATCCCCGCTCTCCGCGCTTCATCTCCTGCAAATCACGTATAAAGCCAACCCCCAGTGGTGCTTAACGATCTAACCCACTTTCAAGAGAAAGGCCCATGAAAAAAAAGAGGGTCGGAATTGTGCTGGGGACGCGGCCTGATGCCATCAAGATGGCCCCGGTCGCCTTGGAGCTGCGCGGCGAAAATACTCAATTTGATCCGATCGTCATTTCGACTGGCCAACACCGCCAGATGCTTGATCAGGTTCTCGGCGTGTTCAACATTGGCGTCGATGTCGACCTTGATCTGATGCAGCACAATCAGACACTAAGCGCGCTCACGTGCCGCATCTTGACCGCCATGGGCAAGCTCTTGAGCGAATCCCCGGTCGATTGCCTTCTGGTGCAAGGCGACACGACGACCGCCTTCGCTGCTGCCCTTGCCGCTTTTTACAACAAGATCCCCGTCGCGCACGTGGAAGCGGGTTTGCGCACTCACGACATTTTCCAGCCATGGCCCGAGGAGGCCAACCGCCGCCTGGCCGCGGTGGTCGCGCAGTTGCACTTCGCACCCACGCTGCTCTCGCGCGAAAACTTGCTTGCCGAATCCGTCCCTAACAAAGACATCATCGTTACCGGCAACACAATCGTCGATTCTGTCGAAAAGCTTCTGGACATGGAAACCATTAACTATCCCCTTCCCGATGCCGTTCCTGACGATGGATCGAGGCTCGTTTTGATGACGGCCCACCGCCGCGAGTCATGGGGGGCTGAACTCGAGGGCGTCTGCCATGCCATTCTCGATCTCGTTGAAAACTTCCCTGACATTCGCGTGATTTACCCGGTGCATTTAAATCCGAACGTTTGCAATCCGGTGTCGACCATCCTTGGCAATCGCGACCGCATTCACCTGATTCCACCGGTGGACTATTTCGAGTTCCTATCGCTGCTGCGTCGCTCCTACCTTGTGCTCACCGATTCAGGTGGCGTGCAGGAAGAGGCCCCCATTTTCCATAAGCCCGTGCTTGTATTGCGCAAGGTAACCGAGCGACCGGAGGCCTCCATGTTAGGCATGGCCAAAATCGTGGGCACTGCACGCGATGCCATCGTCCGCGAAGGTTCGCAATTGCTGAGCAGCGAATTTGCGTATCACTCTATGACCATAGGCGAGTGCCCTTATGGCGACGGACGAGCCGCAGCTCGCATCGCCATCGCGCTTTCACGCTGGCTGGAGGGCGCAGAACCCGTGCTGCACGACTCGGAGCAATTCCGTGTAGCGGGAACCGAGGAACAACTGGCGGCGTGAACTGAAATTCGAGCGGAACTTGACGATGACAGGTGTGGTGACCGGCTATGTTAGTGGGCCTCTTTTGCGCGACCCTGATACTGATTTGCATCTATACGGCGCGGCATTACTATTTCACGCTTAACCGGACCTTCGCCCGACAGCATCACCCCTACGTCGATGTGGATTGCGCTGCATGGCCTCCTATCACGGTTCTGGTTGCCGCGCATAATGAAGAAGCAGTAGTCGCGGACATCCTGAAGGCCTTGCTTGAGGTTGACTACCCGGCAGAACTCCTCACGATTATTCCTGTTAACGACCGCTCCACCGACCGGACGCGCGAGATTATCGATGTGTTCACCGAGCGCCATCCGCGGATCGAGCCCTTCCATCGGATTGGCGGTAAGCCCGGCAAGGCGGCCGCTCTCAAGGATGCGATGGCCCGTGTTAACTCTGAAATCGTTCTCATTTTTGACGCCGATTACATTCCCGGCAAGGCTTTAATCCGCCAACTTGTCGCACCTTTCTTCGATCCGGAGATCGGGGCGGTCATGGGAAGGGTCGTTCCTCTGAATGTGGGCAAGAAACTTCTTACCCGGCTTCTCGACCTTGAGCGCTCCGGCGGATACCAGGTCGATCAGCAGGCGCGCTTGAACCTTCACCTCGTACCGCAATACGGCGGCACGGTCGCGGGCGTGCGGAAGGCCGCGCTGGACGAAATCGGCGGGTGGAATGAAGATGCCCTCGCCGAGGATACTGACCTCACTTATCGGCTGCTGCTCGCCGGGTGGAAAACGACTTACGAAAATCGGGCCGAGTGCTATGAAGAAGTTCCGGAACGCTGGCCCGTCCGCATTCGCCAGATCATGCGCTGGGCCAAAGGCCACAACCAGGCGATGAGTAGTTATATTCTCGGCACGGCCGCAGCATCTTCGCTCAATTTGGTGGAGCGCCTTGACGGAGTTCTGCTGCTCGGCGTGTATCTGATGGGACCGGTCTTAATGCTGGGATGGCTGCTGGCCGTAGTTTTGTTCTATACCGGTATCGGAATCGTTGGCGGGGTCACGGTGCTCGCGCTTGGGGCCTTCACAACGCTCGGAAATTTTGCAGCCTTCTTCGAAATTGCCGCTGCGGCGCGACTGGATGGCTCGCGTCAGCGCATTCGACTCTTGCCGCTAACCCTGTTCGGGTTCACCGTCAGCATGATCAGCGTCACAAGAGCGGCATGGCAGCAGCTGCAAGAAAGCACTTTCGGCGGTGCGGAATTGGTCTGGCACAAAACTGAGCGTTCGCGCACGGCGCCGGCGCTTAAAGATCCTACTCCTGTATTGAAGGAGTCAGCGTGACTTCGCTCTTGGGCCCGGTGGAATTGTCGGCCGTCACTGCGGCGTTGCTAGTCTTGCCTGTGGCTCCGGCACTCTACGAGTTGCACAAGCGCAACGATGCCGGCCCACTGCTCACTTCCCGCCACGATGGCCGGATTGCAAATTTCGCTAACTCGTTCCGAGCCCGCCTCGAACCTCTTCGAACAAAATTCGAACAATCACGTGCGGTTGCTGAGTTATCTCAGACCTCGATTGAAGGCATGCCAGTGCTGCTCGTTGGGTCTAGCGATTTCGACTTCGCTCCTGACCAATTGCGCGGCGTAGAGGCCATCATGTGCAACCGGGCTCGCGTTCCCGCGGACCGCATTGTCGACGCCGATCTATACGCATTGGAAACTTTAGATGTCGGGGAAAACGCCGTGATCCGCGCCGCGGCCGCCGGCAACGTGACGCTCAGAGAAAATAGCGCGATTCTCCGCTGGCTCCATGCGGACGGCAATATTTTTCTGCGTGAACAAAGCAGTTCCTATGGCCGGCTCTCGGCCGGCCGATCCATCCACTTGGAAGAGGGCTCTTGCTTTCAGCGAATGCACGCCCCAGAGATCGTCACGAAAGTGGACATCTTCACGGACGATGGTGCGACCGCCAGCCCTCCAATCGGATCCGGGGCCTGCCGGATAGACGGGTTGGACGACGATGGTTCGCAGGACGCTGATTTGTTTATTCCTCGCCGCCGCATTCGGACCCATGAAGATTTCTTTCTAGCCGCCAGCGAAGCGCTCAATGCCAACATCGTTTCTACCGGCGAGATCCGGCTGGGTCCGGGCGCGCGTGTGTTTGGCAGCATCAAGAGCTACTGCGACATGGTGATTGAGGATGGCGCCTGTGTCCACGGAAGTATCTTCTGTGGGCGCACGCTTCGAATCGGCCAGCGTTGTTTTGTGACCGGCCCCATCATGGGCAGTGGCGACGTTCTGATTGGATCCGGTAGCACCATCGGCCGACTTGATGTGCCCACCAGCGTCTGCTCGCGCTCTATCCGCATTGCTAGCGGATGCTGGCTGCACGGAACGGTGTGGGCACGCGAGCAGGGTACCGTCGAAAGCTAATGTCTGCGCGTTGGTCACATCTCGGATTGGCGGCCGTATTGCTGTTGTGGTCAGGGGCAAGCGACGCCTATGCTGCGCGCTTCTCTCCGGGAACTCTTCAGGCCCCCGATGGAGCCGTCCTGCTCAACTCCGGCGGCAATTACGTTGAACCTTACTTCGCAACGAAGGCGCTCATCATCGCACAGGACGGTGGACTTGACGTTCATGACGTTGCGGAAGCCTGGATCAATTGGGCTTTGCCGCGTCAACGTTCCAGCGGACTTTTCCGGCGCTTCTGCCAGGTGGATAACGAGTGGCGCGATTGCGCGGCCGCCGATGCGGATGATTCGATGCTTGCCCTGTGGATGCAACTGCTCTATCGCATGGCACCGGATTCTGGTTTGCCTTCCGACTGGCGGCGCAGCATTTCATTGTCGGAAAATCAGCTCGACAAACTTTACAACTGGCGCCTAGGTCTTTATCACATTTCGAGCCGCAACCATGTCGCGCTCCTGATGGATAACATCGAGGTCTATGCAGCACTGAAAGATGTGGCGCAGGCACAGCGTCGTTTTCATGATCCGGCCGCTGTTTCGACCGAAGCTCGCGCTGAACATCTGGATCGCTCTATCCAGCGCGTGTTCTGGGACCGTCGTACCCAACGATATCGGCCCGCGATGCAGAAGAGTCGATTCGCTTTTTATCCTGACGCCGTAGCGCAGGTTTATCCCTGGTTGGCAGACATTAGCGGCCCGGGGCAAAATCCACGGCAGGCATGGGAACAATGGAAGCGCGCGTTGGGAACTGGATGGATCGAACGCAAGTATGACACCCATCCATGGGGTTTGGTCGCGCTCGCAGCCGAAGAACTTGGGGACACTGCATCCGCTGAATGTTGGACCGCGCAATCCGATTCTTTGCGTGGGAGCAGCTCCTGGAATGTGCTGGAAGAAGCTGTCTGGCAATCGCTGCGCGCCCGTTTTGATGAGCCACAACGGCTCGACCCGCGAGCCTGCACCGGACTTCTATCTCATCCATGAAAAAGCATCCCAAAATCGTTTTCCTCGCGGTGATCACGCCCTTGCTGCTGTTTGCGGCGGTCAATTATGCGCATCGCCGCGCCAGAGCTGTCGATTCCATGGCTGCGGATACGCTGCTCCTATTGCTTCCTGACTCGCTCGACAGCAATACGCCGGCGGTTCACGAATGGCTCGACGCTGCCAGTGAAGAGGGGCTGCATCTTTATCCGGTTCACGACTCCCAGTTTCTTGATCCGCTTTCCACCGTCCATGCTGCTGGCGTAATCATTCCGGACCAATTGCACCGCACCGCCAACGACGTCCTGATCGGCGAGCTTTACCGCTACGTGCACGATGGCGGAAATTTGATGGTCGTGTACGACGCTTGCACGTGGGACCTGAACGGCCGGTACCCAGATGGAGACTCGAGACTTTCTTCTCTGGTGGGCGTCCGCTACGGAATGTATGACCAGTACACGATTGACACGATGGGTCCGGCGCAAGTTACTGGCACTTCTGCGGCCGTTGAAGCGCTCGGCGTGCCCCCGGGAAGTTTCGTTCCCGTGGATGCGAATGGCAAACTTGCGCGCTGGCGCCCTCTTGCTGATAGAGACGACGCGGCCGGTCGCTTCGCCTTCGCGACTTATAAATATGGCGCTGTCGAGTATCCAATGTTTCGCACTGAGGGCGATTACAAAGGTCAGGTATTGCTGACTTCAAAATTGGGGGTGGCCGCTGGCCGTCGGCAGGAGGAACTCGGCCAGGTACTTTTTGTGAACCTGCCCTTAGGCTATCTCGCGTCCCGCACCGACGCACTCTTGCTCCACTCGTTTCTACATTTTTTCGGCGTCAATATGGCGGGGCTGCCTTACCAGGCGTCGGTTCCCGATGGCGTGGGCGGGCTGGTTTTCAACTGGCATATCGATGCCCGCAATTCATTGAAGCCGCTCAAAATGCTCGCCGATGCAGGGGTGTTCGATCGCGGCAGGTTCTCCGTTGATATGACGGCCGGGCCAGATGTCGACAACTTCGGCGATCACAAGGGGCTCGATGTTGCCCACGATCCAGAAGCGCAGAAATGGCTTCACTATCTTGTTGCGCACGGGCAAACCATCGGCAGCCATGGGGGCTGGATTCACAATTACTTTGGCTTTCACCTCGACGACACTAACGAAAGCACTTTTGAAAAATATCTGCAGATGAACAAGGACGCGATTGAAAGCGTTTCGGGCACCCACATCACTGAATATTCCGCTCCCGTAGGAAATCATCCGCAGTGGGTGTCGCGGTGGCTCGAACGCAAGGGCTTCGTGGCATATTACTTTACTGGCGATGCTGGCTTGGGACCGACCCACGTCTATCGTGGCGACGAGCGGGATGGGCATAACATTTGGGCCTTCCCGATTCTTCACATGGGTAAAGAGGCCAGCCTGGAAGACATGGAATTTGACGACGTGCCCGTGGACTCCGTACGGGATTGGTTGGTCGCAGCTACCAATTTCACTGTACATAACCATACCGCTCGGCTCGTATATGCTCATCCCTTCGGTGCCGAACGATTCTTTCCCACGCTGCGGGCCTGGCTCGACAAAGCCGACGTTATGCAAAAGGAAGGTCGCTTCCGCTGGTACACGATGCCCGATCTTGCCGCATTCCTGAACGAGCGCGAAGCAGTTCGCTGGAGTGTTGAACGCCCTGCCGATGGCCAAGTCGTTCTCCGCGCTTCGCATCCCAAGTCCCTTGACCACCAGACATGGGCTTTCCCTGCTACAAATTATTGCAACGCGCGCGTACTTGACGGCCAGGCCACTGTCACCATCCAAGACGGCATGGTGTTCATTGCCGCCTCCGATGTCCGGAACCTGAAGGTCGCTCTCAGCTCGCACTGCGATAGCGCCCCAACGAAGGTCGCCGCCATCCGATGAAGGCCTTCTTACTCGCAGGTTCATCGCTTGTCTGTTTATTGCTTGCGTTCCAAGCAGTCGCCCAGACTCCTTCTACTCCGCCGGTCGCCGCTCCGGGCTCCAGCCTTCCTGGATTAGGTGGTGGCGTGTTGGGTCTTGAAGGTCCCGGATACGTCGAGGTTGGTGGGGGCCATGCAGACCTCACGGGTCCGTATGGCGACTGGAACGATTTCTATATCCGCGCCATGATGTCCTCCGACCGCAATGTTTTCAACGGAGAAGTCACTCGCGAAGGTCGCTTCGGTGGCAGTGGGTGGTTCGGTAACCTCGGCTGGACCCGAACGCTCTCTCCCGATTGGTTCTTTCAGGTCTCCGCAGGCGGCAGCGCTGGCGGCTTCTTTCTCAATCGCTACAGCGCCGACGGTCTCATCAATCGCAAGCTGCTGAAGCGGCGCCAACTGGTCGTCACGGCGGGCGGAGGCTACGACCAGAGCAAGACCGTCAATCACGATTTCCGTAGCCAGGCTGGCGCCGCTTACTATTTCAACTGGCCAATCGTACTTCAGGGCGGTTTCCTGTGGACCTACTCCAATCCTGGCGACATTCTTGCTCGCGTTCAATACCTGGCAGCCACCGAAGGTCATGACAAAGAACACTTTGTCTCCCTGCGCTATGAGTGGGGCCGGGAAGGTTATGAGGTCATCGGCGAGGCAACGCCGACCACGCCGGCATACAGCGTGGCAACGAACTTTCCAGAACACACGATCACTGGAACCTGGCGGCAATGGATTGGGCCCAACTGGGGAGTCAATTTCAACATCGAACAGCACCAGGAGCCTGCGTATCACCGCATTGGAGGCACCGTCGGTGTGTTCCTCGATTTCTAGCGATCCAACTCAGGGTCGTCCCCACAGTCGGGACAAAGTTCCTCAGGAAAATCTGGGTCCGGGCGACTCTGCCTTCCCGAGGAAACCCTTGCCTCCCGCGCTTGACCTGATCCGCCGGCGCGGCTGGCGCGGAGGCATCATCACTCCGCATCGTGCCTTTGTTCGTTTGCATCTCGGAACGCGGCAAATTGTCGAAACAGTTGCGCTCACCATGCTAGGCACGGGTGCTTGGATCGCCCTCCTGCCCGCAATTGGCCGTTTTTGGGGATACATTCTCGCGTTCTGGTCCCGCCAACTTAATTTAAGAAGCGAGGTCACGCTCGTTCCCCAGGCTTGGGGAGGACTTCATTTTGTCTTACCCACATTCGGGCTCGCAGCCGGCTCCGCGAGCGGCAGCGTCTGGTGGATTACCGCCGCAATCACCACCGCGGCGTTTGCCGCCAGCTTTGCATTGGGCGAAGAAGCCGTTCCCTGGGCTTACTTGATCCGCGGTCTATGCCTGCTGCAGGCAACAGCGCTGGCATATTTCACGGTCGCCGCGGCCCGTTTCCCGCACGATCTCCCAAGCTATATCATCAGCATGTTGCTGTTCAGTTGCATCCTTATCGGACTGGTACCGATTTTGTATGCCTTTACGTTTTATCCGCTTGATTTCACTCTGCCCCAAAAGATTCTTCTCACACTCGTAACCATGGGCCATTTCGTACTTTTCATACCTCATCAGTACATGTTGCATGTCTACCTGGTGCACAAGTCGGTGTTGTTTATGCCTTTGGCTTATTTCGTCTTCGGCCCCTTCCTCGACATTCTCGCTTTCATTGGTTTTTACTCCTGGGGAATGAGTTGGAAAGCTCCAACCGAAGGCACCTAACTGCACTTGCAAGTTAACCGCTTTGATGTCAGTGTCTTGGGGTGCAACTGCGATTGCGCTGACGGAGAGCCATCGCTCACGCGACTCCCCCACGCCCAAACTATTCTTTCCTCTAACCGTCGGCCATTGTAGGATTTCCTTCCCTAAGCTGCTGAAAAAGCTCCGGAATTACCCCGCCAGACCCACAAAACCAATCGTTCTACAGTAAGTCATGTACTTCTGAGTGTTGGCAGACGGGGAATGTACTGTATTCTCTCTCCAATAATCCCCTAGAAATTCCTGAGGGCTCCGCTCCAGTTTTTCTCTTCGGGTATCACTCAGCGACGCAATGGAGGTCCGTTTTGCAAGTCCATTTCAGCCTGATTTCCTACATCTTCTCCAATCGTCTACAATCAGCCGCGAAGCGCTTACTCCCTGTGGTTCTGGCAGTTAGCGCCCTTACAGCAGCCACGTTCGCCCAGACCGCCAACATGGCATCTTCTGCCGACAGCGGGGCAACCGATTCGCTAATCGCGAAGATCGGTACAAGTTCCCCGGAAAGCAACTCCCAATATCAGACTAACTTCAGTGCCACATCGAGTTGGCTGGATCGATCAGTCGCCGCTAACGGCGCTATCCTCTACACTCCGCAAGAGATCGACCCCTATTTTGCGAATATCGCCGCGATCGGAATGACAAAAGATCCGGCCCGCATGCCGCAGGTCATCGCCTGGATGAACTGGTATGTCAACCATCTGAACTGGCCCGACAAGTGGGGCCTTTATGGCACAACCTACAATTACACGGTCAGTAACGGCGTCGAAACCTCGACCAAGACGGCGGACTCAACCGACTCCTACGCCGCAACTTTCCTGTCATTGGCATGGAACGCCTGGGAGAGTGGTAACCCGACGGCCCGCGCATACATCTCCAGCATCCAGTACCAACTTGATGTCATCGGTGGGGTGCTGATCCTGACCCAACAAAGCGATGGCCTCACGTGGGCCACGCCTAGCTATAACATCAAGTACCTGATGGACAATTGCGAGGGCTATCGGGGACTCAGCGACTTGGCTTCCTTATATCAGAATGCCTTCAACAGTCCGACGAAGGCAGCCTATTACAATGCCGCCGCGAGCCGTATGAAGAATGGCATTCTCACCATGTGGCAGAACGGCACCTGGGCCGTTTATAAAAATTGGTACGGCAACTTCATCGCTCCGAACATGGGCACATGGTATCCCGATGCTACCGCCCAGATCTTCCCTGTACTGGAAGGCGTATTAGGCGCACCCGACTCGCGCGTGCAGAAAGCCTATGCCACATTTAACGCGGCCTGGCCGACCTGGGACACGCTTTCATTTAATTCGCAGGACCCGTTTCCCTGGTGTCTGGTCGGCACCGCCGCGGCCGCCATGGGAGATAACACTCGTACCGCCGCTTACGTCAATGCAATTCAAAGCAAGTATGTAAACGCGGAATTCCCCTGGCCATTTTATGTAGCCGAAGGCGGATGGTTTATGCGCGTTAACAACTACATGATGGGCAAAGGTCTCTGAGGCGACCGGAGGCTTCGGCCATAGTTCGGCCATAGAAAGATGTTCTCACTTAGCGGGCAGGCTCAACGCATAGTTGGGTCTGCCGCTTGCTTCAATCCCAGCGAATTCCACAACAAGTCATTTAACTGGGCACAGCCGTGCCGACGTTCTGTTGCGCGCCAACGATGGATCGGGTCGCGCGAGCGAGAGGGATCACCGACGGTATTGCGATCTCTACGATTGTGCCGGGGGCGGCATTTCGCATACGCAATTCTCCTCCGAATTCACGGGCACGCTCTCGCATTGACCCGATGCCGACCCCAATGCTTCCGGGTTGCAATTGGCACGTCTGCTCCGCTGCGCCCTTCCCGTCATCCTGAATGGTTAGCAACAGACCGCCGTCTCTTTGGACGAGCGTTATGGATGCTCTGCGGGCTTGCGAATGCCTGAACACATTGGTGAGAGCTTCCTGAGCAATTCGGAAAACCGCCCGTTCCAACTGTGGAGGCAGGCGCGGGAATTCGGCGGGATGCAATTCCATCGATGTCTCGATCCCGCAGCGCTCGGTAATACCATCCATGAACCACTGCAGCGCGGAAAACAGTCCTCCTTCGTCGAGCAGCGGCGGATGCAGGAGGTGCGACATACTACGGACCTGCTGAATTGCCCGATCGATGATTTCGCTCGCTTCGGCCACCTTTTCGTTTCGCGGCATGGTGGGACGCAGAGAAAGCGCATCCAGCATGATCTTGGCCGCAGCCAGGTCTTGCCCGATTCCATCGTGCAGATCGCGCGAAAAACGACGCCGTTCCTCATCTTGCGCTGTCATCAGGCTGCTGGAAAGCCGGTGCAATTCGCGATTCAGAACCTCTAGTTGGCGGGCCCGCCGATGTAATTCGGCGAAAACGCTTACCTTCGCGCGGAGAAGTTCAGGAACGATCGGAACCGAGATGTAGTCGACCGCACCTCGCTGATATCCCTTCAGGCGGTCTAAATCAGTAAGGTGTATCGCGGAAATGAAAATGATTGCAGTCTGCTGAAACCGGGGATGCTGGCGAATAAGCGCCGCCAGCTCAAATCCATCTATCTCCGGCATGCTTACATCTGTAAGTACAACTGCAATGTCGGTTCGCAACAATGTTTCTAATGCTTCCTTGCCAGAACTCGCTTTGAGCAGGTTTTCATCCAACTCCGCGAGCAGGACCTCATAGGTGAGAAGCTTCGAAGGCTGGTCGTCTACCATCAGAATGTTGACTCGTTCTTTATTGGCCATTACTCACCACTTATCGATGTAACCAGGTCCTGAGGGCTGACAAAAGCTGATCCGTATTCACAGGCTTAGCCAGATACTCTGACGCGCCCGCTTCCAGGCACTTCTCGCGATCGCCTTTCATCGCTTTTGCCGTAAGTGCAATAATCGGCAATCGGCGAAGCAAGCTGTTCTGCCGGATCACTTGCATCGTCTCGTAACCATCCATCTCAGGCATCATGATGTCCATCAGCGCAATGGCTACATCGGGGGTCGACTCCAGAAGCTCAATCGCCTGACGCCCCGTACCTGCTGTCATCACCGTCATCCCACGGCGTTCGAGTACGCTGCTAAGAGCAAAAATGTTACGCACATCGTCATCGACGACAAGCACTTTTTTCCCAACCAGAGCATCGTCCGAACCGTGCAGACGTTCCAGCATCTTCTGCTTTTCGACTGGGAGATCGGTCACCACGCGATGCAGGAACAAAGCGGTCTCATCCAGTAGGCGCTCCGGCGATTCGACACCTTTAACAACCACACTGCGTGCCAGCGAATGCAAATGAGCATCTTCTTCCGGAGAAAGCTCGCGACCGGTAAAGACCACCACTGGAAGGTCGCGCAGTTCGAGCGTGTCTCGAAAACGCTCCAGCACCTCGAAACCAGACATATCGGGGAGACGAAGGTCGAGGACCGCGCAGTCAAAGGACCCTTCCGTTGCGACTTCCATGGCCTCAGCGCCCGTGGAAACGACGGTGACATCGATGTCGTCATAGCCCAGCAATTCCCTGATGCTAAGTTGTTCTGCCGGATTGTCTTCCACTACCAGCAGGCGCTTCCTCCGTGGTGCGGAATATTCCTTGATTCGCGACAAAGCACTTTCCAGTTCCTCGCTGGTTGTGGGTTTCGTGACGAAGGAAAATGCCCCGCGTGTCAGCCCATGGTGCCGGTCCTCGTCGAGCGTCAGCATCTGGACCGGTATGTGACGAGTCGCCGGGTCCTGCTTCAGATGGTTCAAGACTGTCCAGCCCAACATGTCGGGCAGGAAAACATCGAGCGACACGGCTGTAGGATGGAACTCTCGAGCCAGCGCAAGCGCCTCAGCCCCACGTGAAGCCACCAGCACTTTGAAGCCCTTGTCATGCGACAGGTCGCACAAAATGCGCGCGAAATGCGGGTCGTCCTCCACAATGAGCAATACCGAATCGTCCACCTGCAGGTTTTCCCGATCGTCCGGTATATGTTCGGTTGGCGTTTCTACGTCCGCCATTTTCAAGGGCGCGGGCGCCGAAGATACACTGTGATCCGAGGCCAGCACCGTGGAAGGTCCGACATAACTCTGGGGCAAGTAAAGCGTGAACGTGCTTCCCTGGCCCGGCGAACTCGCCAGTTGAATTTCCCCTCCCAATAGGCTGGCCAACTCACGACTGATTGCCAGCCCAAGCCCCGTTCCTCCGTACTTACGGCTGGTGCCTGCATCGGCTTGCTGGAATGCCTCGAAGATAATGCGCTGTTTCTCCGGCGGGATTCCGATGCCGGTATCGGCAACCTCAAACGCAATCACCGACGCCGCACTGCTCAGAATCGGATGGCCACTCGACCATCCGCTAGCTACTGGCGAGACCGTCAAACGTACTCCACCAAGTTCGGTGAACTTAAAGGCGTTGGACAGTAGGTTCTTAAGCACCTGCTGCAGGCGCTTCGAATCCGTAATCAGACTGCGACCAAGCTGTGGATCCGTGTGGACGTCGAAGCTTAACTTGCGGCTGTCCGCTTCGTGGCGGAAGGGACGCGCCACCATCTCGAGCAGGCTCCCAAAGAAGATTTCCTCCGCTTCCACAGAGACTGTGCCGGATTCAATCTTTGACAGATCGAGAATGTCGCTGATCAGGTTCAGCAGGTCTGTTCCCGCGCCGTGTATCGTGCGCGCAAACTCCACCTGCTTCCCTGTCAGGTTGCCGTCCGGATTATCTCCCAGCTGTTGGCCGAGTACGAGAATGCTGTTGAGCGGTGTGCGCAATTCGTGCGACATGTTCGCCAGGAACTCGGACTTGTATTTCGAAGTGAGCGCCAACTCCTTCGCTTTTTCCTCAAGCGCGCGGCGGGCCTGCTCAATTTCCTGATTCTTCCGCTCGACTTCCACGTTCTGCTCGGCAAGCTGTTGTGCTTTCTGGGCCAGCTGTTCGTTGGTTTGCTGCAGCTCTCGTTGTTGAGTTTGCAGCTCAGTCGCCAACTGCTGTGATTGTTTGAGAAGCGCCTCGGTTTGCATCGTGGCCTCAATGCTGTTCAGCACGATGCCGATGCTCGCCGTTAACTGCTCTAGAAACGCGAGCTGCGACGCTGTGAATGAACTCAATGACGCGAGTTCGATTACCGCCTTCACGCGGTCCTCGAAGAGAACCGGCAAAACAATCACATTCCTCGGCACCGCCTCAAATAACCCTGAACGTACTTGAACCGTATTAGGCGGCAAATCACTGATCAACATTCGACGCTTCTCGATAGCGCACTGCCCCACCAGGCCTTCGCCAATCTTTACCCGTCGGAGCTGTCCGTCCGGGCCATCGGAAGCAAACGCCGAAAGTAAAACCATTCCCACAGACTCGTCCGTCTCCATCTGGTAGATCACCCCTTGTTGTGCGTTCACAAGCGGAGCCAACTCTGAGAGGAGCATGCGGCCCACCGTCGTCAGGTCTCGCTGCCCTTGCAGCATCCCTGTGAAACGCGCCAGGTTGGTCTTCAGCCAGTCCTGTTCGGTATTGCGCTCCGTCGTGAGGCGAAGGTTGTTGATCATCGTATTGATGTTGTCTTTCAGTTCCGCCACTTCGCCGCTTGCTTCCACTTGAATGGAGCGCGTCAAATCGCCCTTTGTAACTGCCGTGGCGACCTCGGCGATTGCTCGAACCTGGTTTGTCAAATTGTCCGCTAGCAGGTTTACGTTGCCGGTAAGATCTTTCCAGGTACCCGCAGCTCCCGGAACGTTCGCCTGGCCGCCCAACCGACCTTCTACACCCACTTCGCGAGCAACCGTTGTAACTTGGTCGGCAAAAGTCGCCAACGTGTCCGTCATGTTGTTAATAGTCTCGGCCAACGCCGCGACTTCGCCCTTGGCATTCACCGTCAACTTCTGGGTGAGTTCGCCGTTAGCGACAGCGGTGACGACCTTGACGATACCGCGCACCTGTTCGGTCAGGTTCGCCGCCATCACGTTCACGTTGTCGGTCAAATCTTTCCACGTGCCAGCGACTCCGGGCACTGTAGCTTGGCCGCCGAGTTTTCCGTCAGTCCCTACCTCGCGGGCCACGCGCGTCACTTCGGCTGCGAAGGCGTTGAGCTGGTCGACCATCGTATTGATCGTGTTCTTCAGCTCAAGAATTTCGCCCTTAACGTCTACCGTGATCTTGCGCGACAAGTCTCCACGCGCAACAGCGGTAGTGACCTCGGCAATGTTGCGCACCTGCCCTGTGAGGTTTCCTGCCATGGCGTTGACCGAGTCGGTTAAATCTTTCCATGTACCCGCAACACCTGGAACATTCGCCTGTCCGCCCAGCCGGCCTTCGCTGCCCACTTCGCGGGCCACGCGCGTCACCTCGGCGGCAAATGATCGCAACTGCTCGACCATCGTGTTGAGCGTTTCTTTAAGCTGCAGAATCTCGCCGCGGACGTCCACCGTAATCTTCTTGGATAAGTCGCCGGTAGCAATAGCGGTAGCCACCTCGGCGATATTTCGCACCTGGCCCGTCAGGTTGCTGGCCATGAAGTTCACATTGTCCGTAAGATCCTTCCACGTACCGCCGACGCCCGGCACCTGCGCCTGTCCACCGAGTTTGCCTTCTGTTCCCACTTCGCGGGCAACGCGCGTCACTTCGCCGGCGAACGCGTTCAGCTGATCGACCATGGTGTTGATCGTGTTTTTCAGCTCAAGGATTTCACCCTTCACGTCCACCGTGATTTTGCGCGATAAATCTCCGCGTGCCACGGCCGTTGTGACCTCGGCAATATTTCGCACTTGGGCCGTGAGGTTTCCCGCCATTGAGTTGACTGAGTCGGTAAGATCCTTCCACGTACCTGCGACTCCCGGCACATTGGCCTGTCCGCCAAGTCGCCCTTCGGTTCCCACTTCGCGGGCCACGCGCGTCACTTCACCGGCGAAGGCGTTGAGTTGGTCGACCATTGTGTTGATGGTTTCTTTCAGCAGCAGAATCTCGCCGCTGACGTTTACCGTAATTTTCTTGGATAGATTGCCGCTGGCAATTGCCGTGGAAACCTCGGCGATGTTGCGTACTTGGCCTGTCAGGTTGCTGGCCATCGAGTTGACGGAATCAGTCAAGTCCTTCCAGGTTCCAGCTACTCCCGGCACCTGCGCCTGTCCGCCTAATTTGCCGTCGGTGCCGACTTCTCGCGCCACGCGCGTAACTTCTGAGGCAAACGCCCTCAACTGATCCACCATCGTGTTGATGGTGTCTTTGAGTTCCAGAATTTCGCCCTTCACGTCCACCGTGATCTTGCGCGATAAATCGCCGCGAGCCACGGCTGTGGCAACTTCCGCGATGTTTCGCACTTGGCCGGTCAAGTTGCTGGCCATGAAGTTCACGTTATCGGTCAGATCCTTCCACGTGCCGCCCACGCCAGGAACCTGCGCCTGCCCACCAAGTTTGCCTTCTGTACCCACCTCGCGGGCGACGCGCGTCACCTCTCCCGCGAACGCATTCAACTGGTCAAGCATTACGTTGATCGTGTTTTTCAGTTCAAGAATTTCGCCCTTGACGTCGACCGTGATTTTGCGAGAGAGGTCGCCGCGAGCAACGGCTGTCGTCACTTCGGCGATGTTACGTACCTGGGCAGTAAGGTTGCCCGCCATTGAGTTGACAGAATCTGTAAGGTCTTTCCACGTACCGGCGACGCCCGGCACATTGGCTTGGCCGCCCAGTCTTCCTTCCGTCCCCACCTCGCGGGCCACGCGCGTCACTTCACCCGCAAAGCGGTTCAGTTGATCGACCATCGTATTGAGCGTTTCTTTTAGCTGCAGAATTTCGCCGCGGACGTCAACCGTGATTTTTCGCGATAGGTCACCGCTCGCGATGGCGGTCGCTACTTCCGCAATGTTCCGCACTTGGCCGGTCAAGTTGCTGGCCATGAAGTTAACGTTATCGGTCAGGTCCTTCCACGTGCCGCCCACGCCAGGAACCTGCGCCTGCCCACCAAGTTTGCCTTCTGTACCCACTTCGCGGGCTACGCGTGTCACCTCACCGGCAAACGCATTCAACTGGTCGACCATCGTGTTGATGGTGTCCTTTAGTTCGAGAATTTCTCCCTTCACATCGACCGTGATCTTTCGAGACAAGTCGCCGCGCGCAACGGCCGTAGTTACTTCGGCGATGTTCCTGACCTGGGCCGTAAGGTTTCCGGCCATCGCGTTCACCGAATCTGTAAGGTCCTTCCATGTACCTGCCACGCCAGGCACAACAGCTTGTCCGCCCAGTTTGCCGTCAGTACCCACTTCGCGCGCCACGCGCGTCACTTCGGACGCGAACGAACGCAACTGATCCACCATCGTGTTGATGGCCTCTTTCAACTGCAGAATCTCGCCCCGCACATCGACCGTGATTTTGCGCGATAGATCGCCGCTTGCCACCGCCGTTGCTACCTCGGCAATGTTGCGCACTTGTCCTGTCAGGTTGCTGGCCATCGAGTTGACGGAATCGGTAAGGTCCTTCCACATGCCGGCAACGCCCGGGACCTGTGCCTGGCCGCCCAATTTCCCATCCGTACCGACCTCGCGGGCCACACGCGTGACCTCGGCAGTGAACACGCCGAGTTGCTGAATCATTTTGTTAACGATGTCGGCTGACTGGAAGAATTCCCCTTCAAGAGGGCGCCCGTCCACATCCAACCGTACCGTTTGTGTAAGGTTTCCCTGCGCCACGGCCGCGATGGCGCGCGTCACTTCGGTGGTTGGCCGGAGCAAGTCATCCACGAGCGTGTTAACCGACACTTCCATCTCACCCCACGCGCCTTTGGACTCCCGAAACCGTGCTCGTTCTCGCGTCTTTCCCTCTTTCCCAACCACTTGACCTACTCGCTTCAGCTCTTTTGCCATCTGTTGATTTGCTGCGACAATCTCATTGAAAGTGTCTGCAATTTTTCCAGAAAGACCGACCCACGAGCCGGGCAATCGTACTGAAAAATCGCCATCCCGCATGGTTTGCAGGCTTGCCAGTATCGCGGCAAGTTCGGAAGACCCTGAATCCAGGACGTAATGTTCACTGTCCTGCTTATTGGGCAACTGGCGCTCGCCATTTAGCACGGCCGTCGTTACATTCCGATCGCCTTTTGTCATTGTTGTTCTTCTCCGATGGTGAGGGCGCCTATCGTCCATCTCAAAACTCGGGCGGGCAGGGGGAAGCCCGGTGCATCAAATAAAAATGCTGAATTGATGAAGACTTTGCCGACGCACGGTTCAATGTTCCGGAGAGAAAAGAAAATACAATTTCCCGCCGCATCCACTGCACTTCAGAAAATTGTCCCATGAACAGGGTAGCCGGCACCCTACAGTCTTTTCTGTAGTCCACCGTACCGGGGGCCGGGTTTTCGTCCAGTTATCGTTATTGGATAGAGCTCGATTGGATAGATCTTGGTTGGAAAGATCTCGGCTGCCTGTACTCCCGGTTGCGGGCCTTGCTGCGGCGCGCATTGTGAACAGACACGTCCCCAATCAGTCCCGTAGTTTACCCAGCGCATCCAAGCTGCACCAAATAAACTGCTGACGTGATCAAGGTGAGACTAAAACCGGTTGTCATCTACCTCCTTTCATTGAATTTACTTCTCCTGTTTCCCTGTCCGGGAGATGCTTATTCCGTGCTCTCACACGAGGCCATCATTGATGTGGTGTGGGGCACACATATCATGCCGCTCCTTGAAAAGCGATTTCCCAACGCAACCCCAGACGAAATGCGCCAGGCCCATGCCTATGCGTACGGTGGCGCCATCATTCAGGACATGGGTTACTACCCGTATGGCAGCAAGTTTTTCAGCGATCTCACCCATTACATTCGTAGCGGCGATTTCATTCAGGCGCTGCTCCGCGATGCACAAGACAGAAACGAATACGCCTTTGCCCTCGGGGCCATGTCGCACTATGCCGCGGACAATGAAGGGCACCGCATCGCTGTCAATCAGGCGGTTCCCCGGCTCTACCCTCGTCTGCAAAAGAAATACGGCAATGAGGTGACCTACGAAGATAATCCGCTGGCGCATGTGAAAACCGAATTCGGTTTCGACGTTCTCCAGGTGGCGAAAAAACACTATGCTCCTGATGCGTACCATGACTTCATCGGGTTTGAGGTTGCCGAACCGCTGCTGGAACGGGCGTTTCAGGAAACATATGGGCTCGATCTGGGTACGGTGCTTAAGCATGAATCGAAGGCAATCGGCTCCTATCGTCACGACGTGAGCAAGTTGATCCCGCAAGCGACGCGCGTGGCCTGGCAGGTGAAAAAGAACGAGATCGAACACGATTTGCCTGGCACAACCCGAAACAAATTCATGTACAACTTATCCCGCGCCAGCTATGAGAAAAACTGGGGCAAGGACTACAGCAAACCCAGCTTCGACGAAAAGGTGCTGGCGTTTCTCTTCCGAATCATTCCCAAGATCGGCCCCTTGAAGGTGCTCACATTTCGAACTCCAACTCCGGAAACCGAAAAGCTCTTCGAAGCAAGCTTCAATGCCATCGTCGACCGCTACCGCACCCAGTTGACGCAGCTTAGAGATGAAAATCCCGTGGAACTTCCCAACGATAATTTCGATGTGGGAAAGCCCACCCCGGCAGGGGAGTATCGCTTGAACGACGACACTTATGCCGAGCTTCTTCATCTTCTCGCCCAGCAACACTTCTCTGGCATGACTCCCGAGTTGCAGAGCGATGTCGAACAGTTTTATGCTGATCCCAATTCTCCGAACGCCACGAAGCGATCTCACAAGCGTTGGTCGCGAACTCTGAGCGAACTCGCGCAACTGAAATCCTTAGGACTTCCCGACAGCAAGGCCGTCTCGGATCCTTCGGTGGCGCCATAATGGCGTTTCCACGTCGAACTTGAGTGCGCTTCGCCGGCCACAGGAAACGCCCCAATCGCAACGCACTTGCTGAATCTCTTATCCACAACCCCGTCTCATGTTGGCGGACCTAGATCGCGTATACTGTGTCACGTCTTTCAGGAGGTTAGGTATGTCTCTTCAAATTGGAGATGTCGCCCCAGATTTCGAAGCCGAAACCACCCAAGGTAAAATTCACTTCCACGACTGGATCGGCAATTCCTGGGCTGTATTGTTTTCTCACCCGAAGGACTTTACGCCCGTATGCACCACTGAGTTGGGATATGTGGCGAAGCTGAAGCCTGACTTCGATAAACGCAACGTCAAGATTATCGGCATCAGCGTAGATCCGGTTCACGATCATGCGCGCTGGGCCAACGACATCAAAGAGACGCAGGGTCATGCTCCGAATTATCCGATGATCGGCGATCCCGACCTCAAGATAGCAAAACTCTACGGAATGTTGCCCGCGAGTACGTCCGGGACAAGCCAGGGCAGATCGGCAGCCGACAACATGACCGTCCGCAACCTCTACATCATCGGCCCCGATAAGAAGGTAAAGCTCATCATCGTGTATCCGATGACGACTGGCCGCAATTTCGACGAAGTTCTGCGCGTAATCGACTCGCTTCAGCTCACAACCAAGCACAAGGTAGCCACGCCGGTGAACTGGAAAGTCGGAGACGACGTAATCATTTCGGGATCGGTCTCAGACGAAGAAGCGAAGAAAGTTTATCCCGGCGGCTGGAAAGCGCCCCGCCCTTATCTGCGAATCGTCTCTCAGCCCAAGGACTAGCTAACGCAGTAACCAGCGGCTGAAAAACATCAAGAAGAAGAAGAAGAAGAAGTGCTTGAGGATTAGTGTCTCTGAGTGCGCTCTGGCCCGCCAAGATTTCCTAATACTTCGGCACCGAGGCGTCTACCTCGTCGGACCAAGCAAGAATCCCTCCTGTCAGGTTAAATACTTTGCGGAAGCCTGCCTTCCTCAAAAAGTCAACTGCTTCGGCCGAGCGTTTGCCGCTGCGGCAATGCGCCACAATCTCCCGTGACGAATCAAGTTCGTGTGCGCGACGCGGCAATTCCCCCAAAGGAATCAGATGGCCGTGGAGATTACATATCTGGTATTCGTGTGGCTCCCGGACGTCCAGTATGAATAAATCATCGCCGTGATCGAGACGCGCCTTTAATTCTCGAGGTGTGATCTCCGGCACCTTCAGGTCTGCCACAGGAGCTTCTTCTCCTCGCATCCCACAGAATTCGTAATAATCGATCAGCTTGTGGATTGTGCGGCGTTCTCCGCAAATCGGGCAGTTTGGATCTTTCCTCAGCTTGAATTCGTTGAAGGTCATCTCCAAAGCATCAAACGACAGCAGTCGTCCTTGCAGGCTCGTCCCTTTTCCGATGATCAGTTTGATTGTCTCCAATGCCTGAATGGAGCCGACGATCCCAGGAAGCACACCGAGCACCCCACCCTCGGCACAGGACGGCACGAGACCCGGCGGAGGTGGTTCAGGATACAAACATCGGTAGCAGGGTCCATCGGGCAGTCCAAAAACAGTTACCTGCCCCTCAAAGCGAAATATTGAACCATACACGTTGGGCTTGCCTGAGAGCACGCACGCGTCATTTACCAGGTAACGCGTGGGAAAGTTGTCCGTTCCATCCACGATGATGTCGAAATCCCGGAACAGCTCCAGGGCATTCTCGCTTGTCAGCTTTGTGTCGAAGGCCTCGATCTCGATATCGGGATTCAGGTCTGAAAGCCTGGCTCGCGCGGCCTCGGTTTTTGCTTTGCCCACATCACTCGTGCCGAAAGTGACCTGCCGCTGCAGATTGGTGAAGTCCACAACATCGAAGTCAACTAATCCCAATTTGCCCACTCCTGCCGCCGCAAGGTACAGGCCTAGAGGCGCACCCAAGCCACCTGTACCGATGAGCAACACCTTTGCTTCCTTCAGGCGCAACTGCCCGTCCATCCCCACCTCGGGCATGATGAGGTGGCGGCTGTAGCGAAGAATCTCCTTCTTTGACAGACTCCCGTTTCCGTCAGGCTGGGTTGGCGCTTGCGTCCGGCTCTCCATGGCTCATCTGCTCCTTGTGGGCCTTATCGTCGATGAAGAGTTCGTCCCGTCCGTTCCCCCGGCGATCGACGGAATGATATGGATCGTGTCGCCATCTTTTGTCGGCGTTTGCTGCTGTGAAAGATGGCGGATGTCCTCACCGTTCAGATATACGTTCACGAAACTTCTCAGCTTGCCTTCCTCCGTGAACAGATGCCGCTTCAAGTCCGCGAATTGGGTAATCAGGTGAGTGAGCGCCTCGCCAACAGTCGTAGCCGGAAACTCAGCGGTTGCCTTGCCACCCGCATGGGGCCGCAGCGGCGTCGGGATCATTACCTTTATTGCCATTCGTACTTCCTCCTGATTCAGTGCCTCAAGGTGAAAACCGTTCTATCGCCGGCCACCTTACTCCTCTTCCCAAAAACGTTCGCTCAAATATCTCGCCGCCGAATCTGGAAATACCGTCACGATTACAGCCTTCTCTTTTGCCGGGACCTGCTTTGCCACAGCCAGACATCCAAGAAACGCAGCCGCAGAACTCGGACTAACCATCAAACCTTCCTCGCGGGCCAATCGCTTTACCATCCGGTATGCGCCTTCGGTCGGTACTTCGAAATTCTCGTCGGCCAGCGTAGCGTCATAGATCGCGGGGCGAATCGCGCTCCCCATATGCTTCCATCCCTCCAGGCCGTGGAAGCTCGCATCCGGTTGCAAACTGACGCGCCGAATGTCCGGGTTCAATTCCATTAGGCGTCGCGTCGTCCCTACAAAGGTCCCACTCGTCCCCAGCCCTGCCACGAAGTGAGTTACCCGGCCCTCAGTTTGCTCCCAAATCTCGGTTGCGGTTCCGCGGTAATGCGCCTCCCAATTGGCAGGATTGCTGTACTGATCCGGATAGAAATATGCGTCGGGGTCTTCGGCCACAATCCCCTTCACGCGTTGGATCGCGCCATCGGTCCCCAGATCCCCCGGCGTGATGACCAGTTCAGCACCATAAGCATTCAGAATACGTTTCCGCTCCTGCGAGGCATTCTCTGGCAGGCACAGTTTGACGGGATATCCAAGTACAGCGCCAATCATCGCGTACGCGATCCCTGTGTTACCACTTGTCGCGTCGATTATGGTCTTTCCTGGCCGCAACAGTCCGTTCGCGAGTCCAGCCTCAATCATGCTCAGCGCCGCGCGGTCCTTCACCGAGCCGCCCGGATTGAACCACTCCGCTTTTGCATAAAATTCGACGTTCGGGAACTCGCTGCCGCTGCGGGTCAGTTGCAAGAGTGGGGTGTTGCCGATTTGATCCAAAGGCGAGCGCCGGGGCCGCGTCTCGAGCCCGTATAAGAAGGCTGACGAGCCAGTCGCCGCCGCTATGTGTCTGTGTACTGCCAAGTTCGGATTCTCCAGGGTTTTGAGCCATCTGCGCTGAAGGAGCTAATTCGCAGCCCTATCTTGCATTAGACGCACCAATACATCGACTCGACACACTAAGTAAATGCCAGTCGTCCTCGTACCAAAGAAGGGCGATAGCTCTCCGAAAATGGGCTTTTCTAAGAATTGAGGCGGAAGCGCGGGATGGTGGATTCGCTACTTCCCGGTTCGCCGGACCTTCCGCTTAGCTTGCGGCTTGGGCTTCGGCTTGCTTTCGCTCTTGAGATTGAGCGCGATCGCAGCGCCAATGAGATTTCTCAAGGCCGCGGCATCGATTTCCTCGCCCTCATGAATGTCGATTGCCCGCCTGACATTCCCTTCAAGGCTGGAATTGAATAGACCTGAAGGGTCTTGCAACACAGCTCCCTTGGCAAATGTCATCTTGACAACAGTCTTGTAGGTCTCCCCGGTGCAGACGATGCCTTCGTGCGACCAGACTGGCGTGCCCATCCACTTCCACTCTTCGACTATCTCCGGGTCTGCTTCGTGTACGATTGCGCGCACTTTCGCAAGCGTCTTGCCGCGCCAGTCCTTAAGCTCCCTGATCTTCGCGTCGATTAATGCAGAGGCAGATTCCACCGGGACAGGCTTTTTCATTTTTTAGATCCTACTCTTGAAAGCTCCCACTCTTGAAACCTGATCTAACTGCGTTCACGTCACATTTTCGTGTCAGCGGCTGGTTTTTCCGTCTCCTTCGACGGAGGCTCCTGCGCGCCTGGCATCACATTCTTAAGCGGGGCTGAGCGCTTTTCATTCAGTTCAGGGTGCGGCGAGGGTTTACGCGGCAACATCTGGTCGCGCATGGCAGCGTTGTAAACGAAAATCGCCTCTACTGTTGCAGCCTGTGCCAAATCGCCAGCCTGCAAGCGCTCATATACATCCTGGTTAGAGTGATGCGTGCGCGTGAAATAGTCCAGCGGATCCTGAATGAACTGGAACCCAGGGATTCCGACCGCGTCGAAAGACTCGTGATCGGTGCCTTCCGTATTCCGCATGGTGATTGTCGTCACGCCCAAGTCTTTGAGGGGCTGAATCCATTGCTGGAAAACTGGCTCGATCGCGGCATTTCCCTGCAGGTAAACACCGTCGATCTTCCCCGAGCCATTGTCGAGGTTGAAGTAAGCCGAGATCTTTGATTGATCCGGTTTCAGTTCTGGCGGGCCCGACGGTTTCCTCATCCACTCGGGCAGCTTCATCTGGTCCGGAGCCGTCGAGAGCGGCACGTGGCCGAAATGGTCTCGAACATATCCCGCCGAACCCAGCAGCCCCTCCTCTTCGCCCGTCCATAGGCCAATTCGGATCGTGCGCCGCGGCTCAATGTGCAGGGCGTTGAGAATCCGCATCACCTCCATCGCAACTATGGTCCCCGCGCCGTTGTCGGTCGCACCCGTGCCAGCGATCCAAGAGTCGAGGTGGCCGCCAACCATGACCACTTCGTCTTTCAGCTTGGGATCGGCTCCTTCGATCTCAGCTATGGTGTTGAAGGCATGCTCATGGTCACCGAAGAACTTGGTGTCAACGTTCAGTTCCAGCGTCACCGGCACGTTGGCATTCAGAAGCCGATAGACGCGGCCGTAGCTCTCGATGGCCGCAACCGCAACCGGAACCTTCATCATGTGATCGTGCTTATAGATCTCGCGTCCAATGCCGCGGTCATCGAAAATCGTCCCGCCAGAGCCGCCACCCTCGCGCCCATCGCGGCTGGGCATCACCACGGCGAGCGCCTTCTCTTCTGCCAGAAAAGGCATGAGTTTGGCGCTCAGTTGCGCGCGGCGGGCGAAATCCTTCATGTACTGTGCGTATTCGTTCTCGGCCGCAAGCGGATACTCCGCCATTTTCGCCAGACTCTTTTCGTCCTCGCGCACGAAGAGCGGCTTCTCGACCGGCTTGACCTCGCGCATCTCGCCATAGAGAACTATCTTGCCCGCCAGCTTGCCCTTGTACTTTTCAAAGTCCTCTTCTTTGGTCACGTTGAGCCAAATCGCCGGTCCGCTGATTGGCCCGTTTGTGGACGGAGACCATGCAACTGACTGCGCTATGAACACCGCCGTGTCCGGCGAAACCATGCGCAGCCATGTGTTCAACTGTTGCCAACCCATGCCGAACTCGCCCCAATCTTCCAGATGAGCATTCTTGCAACCCATCGCTGTGAGCTGGTCGCGAGTCCATTCGTTGGCATGCTTCACGTTGGGAGAACCCGTCAGTCGCGGGCCAATGCCATCCATCAGCGCAGACGCATACTCCATGACGTGCGAGTGTCGAAGCCCTTCCTCGCGAATGCGCTGATACGCAGTGAGATCGATGTTTTCCTTTGCGGGCTGCGGCAACTCATAGGATGGAATGTTGCCATCGGCGGAGAATTTGCCCTTCTCCTTGTCGGCGGCGAAGGTCAGGGAGGCGGCGAGGAGTGACAGTGATAGCGCGAGATTAAGCACATTGCGAGCGCTCACGCGGCGAGCGCAGAAATTCAAAAGAAACATGGATGGATTTCTCCCCTAAGAACTTACGCAGGGTACCAGATTGATGCGTGGCTGGAAAGAAAGGTGTCAGAGATTACTCTCACATGACAGGCCTTAGCTGTCAGATCTCAGGTCTTCAAGCTCGGGTATCAGGTAGCGGTATCAGGAAAAGCCGAAAGATGGAGCGAGGAATTGCGATTGGGAGGCCAAAAAAAGGGAAGGCCAAAAAAGGGGGCTCTTGCGATTGTTGACTTACCCCTCCTCACTCGGTCTTTTAAAATCAAAGACTTGGAGCCCGCCGAGAGGCCTAGATCTTTGAATAATAAAGAGTTATATGTGAAGTATTTATTTATCAAAGACTTAGCCTTTCTAAGGCTCGTCGCAATCCGCTGCCAATCAACCGCTCAAACTGGGTACCGCCGAGCAGCCGAGTGTCAGAAGTTTCAGGAGAACCCTGAGTTTTGCGAAATAGAAAAGACGGGCTGTATCGCCCGTCTGTCCACCTCCGGAATCTGCTTCAAGACTCCGCCGCGATGTCGGCTGCGTTGCGGCTCTGGCTACAGTCTTGTGCACACCGCCTTTGTCTGCGTGTAGAGCTCCAACACATCCTTGCCCATTTCGCGGCCCCAACCAGATTGCTTGTAGCCTCCGAAGGGGAGCGCGGCGTCGAAGATGTTGTAGCAGTTGATCCACACTGTTCCAGCGCGAAGCAGCGCGGCCAGGCGGTGGGCTTTAGAAATGTCCTTGGTCCAGATGCCGGAGGCGAGCCCATAGACCGAGCTGTTGGCGCGCTTGACCAGGTCATCCATATCATCAAAGGGGAGCGCAGCGACGACGGGACCAAAGATTTCTTCCTGCACCACCTTCATGTTCTCGTTCGTGTTTGTTAGGACGGTAGGCTCGACGAAGTAACCTTTGTCGCCGAACTTCTTGCCTCCGGCAAGGGCTTTGGCGCCCTCTTTCTCGCCAATGTCGAGAAAGTTGCAAACGCGGCGGAGCTGCTCCTCAGAAACGAGCGGGCCCATCTGCGTACTGGCGTCGAGTCCGGAACCGACGCGAATCTTTTTGGCTTTGGCGGCGACGCCCTCGACGACCTGGTCGTAAACAGCGCGCTCGACGTAAAGGCGCGAACCGGCAGCGCAGCATTGTCCGTGATTGAAGAAGATGGCGCTTGCGGAGCCCGAGATTGCGTTGTCGATATCGGAATCTTTGAAGACGACGTTGGGCGACTTACCACCGAGTTCGAGCGAAACCTTTTTCAGGTTTCCAGCAGCGGCGTGGACAATGAGCCTGCCGACTTCGGTGGAACCGGTGAAGGCGATCTTATCGACCTGATCATGGGCGGCAAGGGCTGCGCCGGCGGTTTCTCCGTAGCCGGGAACGACGTTGACAACGCCGTCTGGAAATCCGGCCTCGCAGATCAGATCTCCCAGACGGAGCGCGGAGAGCGGAGTCTGCTCGGCAGGCTTGAGGATGACGCAGCACCCGGCAGCAAGCGCGGGCGCGAGCTTCCAGGCCGCCATCAGCAGCGGGAAATTCCACGGGATGACCTGGCCGACAACTCCGACCGGCTCACGCAGCGTGTAGGCGTGATAAACCGCGCCGGGCGTATAGGGCACGGAGATGGGAATGGTTGTGCCCTCAAGCTTGGTGGCCCATCCGGCCATGTAGCGAAAAATGTCGACGGCGAGCGGGACATCGGCGGCGCGAGCGACGGTGAGCGGCTTGCCATTATCAAGGGTCTCTATGGTGGCGAATTCTTCCAGGTGCTGCTCAAGCAGGTCGGCGAGTTTCCAGATCAGTTTGCCGCGCTCGGAAGTGGTCAGACGAGACCACGGGCCGGAATCAAAAGCCTTTCGAGCGGACTGAACGGCGATATCGATATCCTGCTTATCGCCTTCGGCAACCTGCGCGAGCACTTCGCCAGTAGCCGGATTGTAGGTCGGAAAAGTCTTGCCGGAAGCGGCATTCACCCACCTACCGTTGATGAGCATTTTGCGCGGCTGGTCGAGAAATTCGGCAACCTGGGGATGTATTCCCGTGGGGGCAACAGCGATACCCATAATTTCCTCCTTGCAATGCAACACTTCGCTTGTTTTGAGAATCCTTGCAGTAGGCTTGAATTCGATGGTAATCCTGCAGGATGGAGGATGGCAAGCGTGCCATGCGCCATGCACAAATGCGCTTGAGGTACTAAACTTAAGTCAGACAAAAATCCGTAGTCCAAATCCCATTAACAAGGAGAGGTTATGAAGAAAAAGGCTCTCGTATTGGTGATGATGGCAGCGTGCGCGATGCCGCTGTTGGCCGCAGACAAAGAGATGAAGGAAGCAGACAGAATTAAGGCATCGGCCGATGTTCTCAAACAAATTCTGGACACGCCGGACAAGGGCATTCCGCAGGACCTGCTTGATAGGGCGTATTGCGTGATTGTCTATCCGTCGGTGAAGAAGGCTGCTTTCATTGTGGGTGGAAGCTATGGACGGGGAGTGATCACCTGCCGCAAGGGGCCGGATTTTTCCGGACACTGGAGCGCGCCGGCTATGTTTGCGCTGGAGGGCGGAAGCTTCGGTTTGCAGATCGGCGGACAGGCGACCGACTTCGTGCTGCTGGTAATGAATGAGTCGGGAGCGAAGTCGGTGCTTTCGAGCAAAGTGAAGCTTGGGGCGGACGCATCGGCAGCAGCGGGGCCGGTGGGACGGGATACTTCGGCAGAGACCGACGTCGTGTTGAAAGCAGAGATTCTTTCCTGGTCGCGGGCGCAGGGATTGTTTGCGGGCGTGTCGTTGGAAGGATCGACCATGCGAGCCGATGATGGAGGGAACAAGGCTCTTTATGGCGAGGATCTGAGCGCCAAGGATATTGTGCGGGAAGGAAAAGTCAAAGCTCCGCCTGCGGCAGCTCGCTTGTTGGCGATCCTGAACAGCCACACTCCGAGACACATAGTGAAGTAGATAGTAAAAGTTCGTAAGCAAGACTTCAAAAGCGCCTTCCGATGATAACTTTCATTAGAGGGCGTTTTTCTTGCACAGGTGACCGCGCGGCTCAGCTTCAGCGAGAAACAGCGGCCTATTTGCGACCAACGAGAACGAGATCGCAGAGCTGATCGGCAAATCCCTCGCGAAGAACGTCATGTCGAATCAGAAACCGCATGTAGATCGGACCGTAGAGGGAGTCGAGGATGAGATCGAAGTTGCTGCCGCGTGGTAATTCACCGCGATCAATCCCGCGCTGCAGGGTTTTATAGGCCTGTTGGCGGCGCGGCCACATGAAGCGCTCGCGGAAGGCTTGGAGCAGTTGTGGGTCGGATTGTCCGCCCGCCAGCAACGCAGCGACGATTTTGCCGCGCGGCGAGCGAAAAATGTGGATGAGACGGCGCATCTGCAAGCGCATATCGGCGAGAAGGGAGCCGGTGTCCGGAAACTGCAATTCGCGGTCCGCGCTTTCGGCGAAGGCATCGGCCACCAAAGCTGCTTTGTTGGGCCACCAACGGTAAACTGTTGCTTTGCTGGCATTGGCGTCCGCGGCAATGGCCTCGATACTGAGAGTGGGAAACCCGCCTTGATGCTGAAGAAGCTTGAGGGTGCTGCGCAGGATGGCATGGCGCGACTGCTCACTGCGAGGGCGTCCCGGTGGGCGTTTCCCATTGTTACTGTGGTTCGGGTCAGCCAGCTTGGTGCGGGTTTGCGCCATGGCAAACATTGATTATAATTTAAATCCGAAACGTATGGTTTCGAATCTGGTTTAAGAGTTACTTCTGGCCAAGGGGTTGGCTGGCTCAAGGAAATGCGGTTCTATACGGCATTTCCATAATCGATCGGTAGTCTTATGTGGATTGTAGCTTTAGCGCTTCGGCGCCCGTATACGTTCGTGGTGATGGCGCTCCTGATCATCATTCTCACGCCCATCACCATTCTCCGCACTCCCGTTGACATTTTCCCCGACATTAATATTCCCGTAATCAGCGTGGTCTGGAACTTTGACGGGATGTCGCCATCGGAGATGGCGAACCGTATCGTGAGCAACGCCGAGCGCGGATACACGATCACGGTAAACGACATCGAACATCAGGAATCGACGTCGGTGACCGGCAAAGCCATTATCAAAATCTTCTTCCGTCCGGGCGTGGATATTTCGATGGCGATGACCCAGGTGACGGGGATGAGCCAGACAATTTTGCGCGGGTTGCCGCCGGGCACAACGCCGCCGCTGGTGATCACTTATTCGGCGTCGACCACGCCGGTGGTGCAGCTTGGGTTGAGCAGCAAGACGTTGCCCGAAAACCAACTGTTCGATCTGGGGAACAGCTTCCTGCGGACACAACTGGTCACGGTGCAGGGCGCAGCTACGCCCTACCCTTACGGCGGCAAGATAAGGCAGATCCAGGTGGATTTGGATCCGGTGAAACTGCAAACTTACGGTTTAGCGCCTGCTGACATCGTTAACGCGGTCTCCGCCCAGAACCTGATTCTGCCGGCGGGCACAGCGAAGATTGGGCCGACCGAGTACAGCGTGGAGATGAATGGCGATCCCGCGACCATCGCTGCGCTGAACGATCTGCCGGTGAAGACGACGAACTCGTCAACGCTTTACCTGCGCGATGTGGCGCACGTGCGCGACGGATTCTCGCCGCAGACCAACATCGTGAAGCAGGACGGTGTGCGCGGCGTGCTGATGTCGATGTACAAAGTTGGCGGCACTTCCACACTTGCGGTTGTCGATGCCATCAAGGCGCTGGTGCCGAAGGCGGCGCAAACGCTTCCTCCCGAACTCACCATTAAGGCGTTGTTCGACCAGTCTCTATTTGTGCGCGCCTCAATCCAGGGAGTAATCAGGGAAGGATTGATAGCTGCCTGCCTGACTGCCGCCATGATCCTGCTGTTCCTGGGAGACTGGCGTCCGACCATTATTATCGCGGTTTCGATACCGCTCTCCATCTTCGTCTCCATCATTTTGCTCAGCGCGCTCGGCGAGAGCATCAACATCATGACGCTGGGCGGACTGGCGCTGGCGGTCGGAATATTGGTCGATGACGCAACCGTGGAAATAGAAAACATCGAACGCAATCTTGCCATGGGGAAGGAAATGAAGCAGGCGATTCTCGACGGCGCTTCGCAGATTGCCGTACCTGCATTCGTTTCGACCCTGTGCATCTGCATTGTTTTTGTGCCTATGTTTTTCCTGACGGGAGTGGCCAAGTTTCTGTTCGTACCGATGGCGGAGGCGGTTTCCTTCGCCATGCTCGCGTCCTATCTACTGTCGCGAACGCTGATTCCCACTATGGTGATGTACATCATGCGCGGGCACGAGCACCGCGCGGAGGAGCCGAAAAGCTCCCTCGGCAAGTTCCAGCGTGGCTTTGAACGCGGCTTCGACCGGTTCCGTGCGGGTTACCAGCAACTGCTGGAGACGACGCTTAACAATCGCGGCTTGTTTGCTGTGTGTTTCTTGATCTTCTGCGTGCTCTCGGTGGGGCTGGTGTTTTTCCTCGGGCAGGATTTCTTTCCGTCGGTGGATGCTGGCCTGATCCGCTTGCACTTTCGTGGTCGGCCTGGGTTGAGAGTAGAAGAGACGGCGAAGCTCTGCGACGACGTCGACGCCGAGCTGCGGCGTGAGATTCCTCGCGAAGATTTGCAGACGATGCTCGATAACATCGGGCTTCCGAATTCGGGCATCAATCTCAGCTACAGCAGCTCAGGCGTGATTGGGACGAGTGACGCCGAGATTTTAATTTCGCTGAATCCGGAGCGTCATCATACTGCGCAATATATACGGCGGCTGCGGCGTGAATTGCCGCGGCGTTTCCCGGGCGTCGAGTTCTTTTTCCAGCCGGCCGATATTGTTTCGCAGATCTTAAATTTCGGGTTGCCCGCCCCGGTCGATATCCAGGTCGTAGGCGCGGACATGGACGGCAATTATCAAATCGCGCAGAGGATTGCCAACCGCCTGCGCACCATTCCTGGTGCCGCAGACGTTCATGTCCAGCAACTGATGAGCCTGCCCACTCTGTTTCTCGACATGGACCGCACCCGCATCAATCAGGTGGGACTGACCGCGCAGAATGTGGCGCAAAGCGTGCTCATTAGTTTGAGCGGGAGTTTCCAGACTTCGCCGAATTTCTGGCTAAACCAAAAGAACGGCGTGACCTACAACATTGCGGTGCAGTCGCCACAGTATCGGGTGACGTCGATGCAGGATCTGATGAACACGCCGGTAACGAATGGCAGCCCGCAGTCCGCGCAGGTGCTGGGCAACCTGGCGCAGGTCATGCCGACGGCACGCCCGGCAGTGGTGAACCATTACAACGTGCAACCGGTCATTGACGTCTATGCCAGCGCGCAGGGACGCGACTTGGGCGGCGTTGCATCCGACATCAATAAAGCGCTCAAGCCTTTTCAGGATCATCTACCACGTGGGACCCAGCTGATTATGCGCGGGCAAGTTCAGACCATGAAGTCCTCTTTTTACGGGCTGGGATTCGGCTTATTGGGGGCGATCGTACTCGTCTATCTACTTATCGTGGTGAACTTCCAGTCGTGGCTGGATCCGTTCATTATCATTACCGCGCTGCCGGGGGCGCTGGCCGGCATTTGCTGGTTCCTGCTGCTGACGCGCACCACACTGAGCGTGCCCTCACTAACAGGGGCTGTGATGTGCATGGGCGTAGCCACGGCGAACTCGATCCTAATGGTTTCATTTGCACGCGACCGTATGGATATGGGAGTACCGGCACTGCAAGCCGCGATTGAAGCAGGATATACGCGCATCAGACCGGTGCTGATGACGGCGTTGGCCATGATTATCGGAATGCTTCCGATGGCGTTGGGCCTTGGTGAAGGCGGCGAGCAGAATGCCCCGCTCGGCCGTGCCGTGATCGGGGGCCTGTTATTTGCCACCGTCGCAACATTGTTTTTTGTGCCGAGCGTATTCGTGATCATCCATGGACGCCGCGAGGCGCGCCTGCAGTCTGAAGAGAATTAGAACGATTCGGAGTCAGTCATTATGTCGACAGAAGCAACGACTACGCCGGAAGTTGAGAACAGCCACGGCGCTCACGCTCATCCGCAGATTCAACGTCCTCCGGACTTGCCGCCGGCACCCGCGCGGCGTGCAAAGTTCATGGTAGGCGTGGCGCTGCTGGTGCTGCTCGTGGCGGGGCTTGTTACCTGGCTGTCGCGCAAGAGCGAAACCGACGCGCTGGCGAAAGAAACAGACGCCGACGCGATTCCGACCGTTGCCGTGGTGCAACCGGTAGTTGAGGGAGCCAGCGACGAACTGGTGCTTCCAGGCAATCTGCAGGCCTATATCGAATCTCCCATTTTCGCGCGCACCAATGGATACTTGTTGCGTTGGTATAAGGACATTGGCAGCAAGGTTGAAAAGGGTGAACTGCTGGCCTCGATTGACACGCCGGAAGTCGATCAGGAACTCTCCCAGGCGCGGGCCAATCGTGAGCAATTGCAGGCGGCGCTGGGAATCGCGAAGATCTCCGCCGATCGCTGGGCGAATCTGCGGAAATCGGATTCTGTATCGCAGCAGGAAGCCGATCAGTTCACGAGCGGCTACGAACAGGCCAAAGCCAACATGGCGGCCGCGGAAGCGAACGTGAAGCGGCTCGAAGATCTCGAGTCATTCAAGAATGTGTATGCTCCATTCTCCGGCGTGCTCACGAAACGCAACGTCGATCCCGGAGCACTGATTAACTCCGGCGCGCAAGCCACAGGCAAGGAGTTGTTCGACATTGCACGCGTCGATCCTTTGCGCGTTTTTGTGAGCGTGCCACAGTCCTACGCGCCATCCATGAAAGTGGGCACAGAGGCAGCAATTACTTTGCAGGAATTCCCGGGACAGAAATTCACGGCGGAAGTGGCGCGCACGGCCGAGGCAATTGATCCTGCCACGCGCACGCTGAACACGGAAGTCGATGTGCCGAACAAAGATGGCAAGCTGCTGCCGGGATCGTTCGGGCAAGTGCATTTTGCCGTCAAGAATGTTGGGCAGCGGCTGACCATACCGGTGAATGCCATGTTGTTTCGCTCCGAGGGCGCTCAGGTTGCCGTGGTAGGAAGCGACGACAAAGTTCAGTTGCGGCCGATTGTAATAGGTCGCGATTTTGGGGTTACCCTGGAAATTCTTGACGGAATTGAAGCCACGGATCGCATCATTATCAACCCGGCCGACTCGCTGGAGAACGGGCAGCAGGTTCACGTCGCAGCCTCCAACCAAGGGGATCACCGTTCATGAGATCAATGGCACAGGCAAGCTGGGCGATGTTGTGCGCTCAGCAGTGCCGGGTGAGTTGGATGGCGCTCCGGTCACTCTCAAAGTCGCGATTCAAGACCGGTATTTTGCCGGCCGCGATCATGATAACCGCTGTCTTCTTCACCGCCTGCACCGTAGGACCCAGATATAAGCGTCCAACCGCCGAAGTTCCCGACGCTTGGAAGGGGCAGGGGCCATGGCAAATGGCTGCTCCCAAGGATTCGATCCCCAAAGGAACATGGTGGCAGCTTTATCACGATGACGAACTGAACCGGCTAGAACAGAACCTGGTGCAAGCGAATCAGTCGTTGTCTGCGGCTCGTGATCGACTCTGGCAGGCGCGCGCTCTGGCGCGACTAGCATCAGCGGCGTATTTTCCTTCGGTGGGTGCCAACCCGAGTGCAGAACGCCAGCGACTTTCTGGCAATCGGAATCTTGAAGGCGCCAATCCGGCACTCGTCTTCCCTGACACAGAAAACACTTTTACAGTTCCTTTCTCCGTCAACTATGAGGTTGATTTGTTTGGCAGCGTGCGTCGGGGGCTCGAAGCGGCTAACGCAACTTTGCAGTCAACCGCAGCCGACCTCGAAAACACGCGCCTGGTTTTGTCGGCCGAACTTGCCGCGGACTACTTCAACCTGCGCGAACTAGACCGCGAGGCCGATGTAGTTCAGGAATCGGTCGATATCCAAAAAAAGGGGCTAGACCTGGTCAACAACCAGCACGAAGGCGGGATCGCCTCGGGCCTAGCGGTCGCGCAGCAAGCGGCATTGCTCGATTCGACCGCAACGCAGCTCCAGCTTGTTTTGCAGCAACGCGCGCAATATGAGCACGCGATCGCGGTGCTTGTCGGAAAGCCGGCTTCTACCTTCAGCTTGGCAAAAGCCCCATTCACCATCACGCCACCGCCAACTCCGTTGGGGGTTCCTTCGGAGATCCTGGAGCGGCGGCCGGATGTCGCCGCAAACGAGCGGCTGATGGCATACCAGAACGCGCACGTCGGACTGGCGGTGGCCGCGTTTTATCCGCACATTACTCTTAGCGGCACGGGCGGCTGGGAGAGCCGCGATATCACTACGCTGGTGAATGCCCCGAGCGCGATTTGGGCGCTGGGTGGGAGCCTGCTGCAGCCAATCTTCAATGGCGGACAGAATCGCGCCAACCTGGCGGCCAGCCGCGCGGCGTATGAGCAATCGGTGGCGAATTATCGCGAGACTGTGCTGGAGGCTTTCCAGCAGGTCGAAGACGGACTTTCAGGTCTGGAACTGCTGGACAAGGCGGAGAAAACGCAGCAGGTAGCAGTCGACGATTCGCGCCGCGCTCTCAACATCGCCAATAACCGCTATGTGGGCGGCGTAACCACTTACCTTGACGTAATTACTGCTCAATCCACGCTTTTGACGAATGAGCGTCTTGAAACACAGCTACGCGGCCAGCAGATGGTGACATCTGTTTACCTCGTTAAGGCGCTGGGCGGAGCATGGGATGCCGGGGAGATTCAAAACGAGCAGGTACGACCGGAACTGAAACAGATTGTCCAGCCGTGATCGTCGTGTCCTTCACCCATGAACGGCGAGTTCCAACGTGTTTGTGCGCAAAGAGGCACACAAAGACCTTCACCACACACGCAACTGGATTAAGTGGAGTGCTGGAATTTTCCCGAGCGGGTGGGCGCAAGACTTCCCGTTCTCTTCGGAGATGAACCTCAGCCGGGCTTAACCCCAGCCTCGAGCCTCGCTGCCAACCCATGCTGTGGAGTGCGCCGGGCACCCAAGGGCAAAGACTATCGGCCTGCGACAGCGTGCCGGGCTTTTACTTCACTCTCAGCCACGAGCCAATCGCGGTTGGGATCGCCGGCGGCGCCGTTCCGCTGCACGAATAGTTCATACGCGCGGCGGCGGATTTCCTCGTCGAGATTCGACACATTAACGTTCGCCCTCGCTACGTTCGGGGCAACGTGCGGAGCAATGTTCAGGGCAACGTTCGGCTTGTTCCCGTTCGGAGCCGTCTTGGTTGTAGCTACAGGCGTTGCCATTACCGACGTTGGAGTCACGGGCCTTACAGACACGGATGTTACAGCCACAGCCTTTGCCGTAACTGGCGCGGGCGCGTTCGTGCTCACTTCTGTCGAAACTTGGCCCACGTTGGGCACTGCCGAAACAGACTCCACGGGTGGCGAAACAATTTTCTTGCTACGGACTGCACTTCCATTGGTTTTACGAGCCATGCCACACTCCTTACAGATATTTCCAGTATTTTGTTGTCCCGCGGATCGAATCGCTGGCAATGATCTTACTTTTCTAGACGAAACAACCCTCGGAATGAATGATGCCTTTACTATAACGCGTATGCCTGTGGAAGATTCCTTAACGTCAGGTAAAAATTTCTGCTCCAGTACCAAAGATGAACACACTCAGAGACATGCGGGTCTAACCATCAAGAAAGGAAAGTAACCCCGGTAACTTGTCGAAAGGCCATGTAGGACGCAGGATTAAAGGGAAGCTGATGAATTCTCATATGCCATCCTTTGGTAATCAAGGTTTCGGAGCAAAAACTGCCAAATCGGGAATCGGGGACCTCGAACGCATGCTTATCGAGGTGCCAACCGCAGAAAATGCAGCTTTAAAGGTTGCGCAAATTCTGCACGTGCGCCGAGGCGAAATTGCGCTCATGCGGCTGGAGAAAAACAGCCTTCGTTTTCTCTATCCCGTGGAATTGCGCATGGCCGGCATGCTTCCGCTGAGTGGTTCGGCTGTCGCGGCAAGAACAGCGGCAACGCGCACTCCCATGCTGTCCAATTCCTTCATGCGCGTGAAACATGTAAGCCTGTTTGAGGCCGTAAAGCTCGTCGAAGAAGAAAACAGCTTTATGGAACAGATGCCAATTCAGAAAATCATGTCGGTTCCGATTATGTCGCCGGGCGGCAAGGTCATGGGCGTGGTGCAGATCTCGCGCAAAGGGCCGGACGCATCGATGGCCGGGCCGGACTTTAGCGGCGACGACATGAAACTCCTGGAGAAAGCGGCCGAACTTCTCGCGCGCATGCCCTTCATGCAGGAAGGCGCAGCAGTATAAATAGCCATCAGCGGTCAGCTATCAGCCATCAGAGCTTTTCCTCATACTGAAACCGCAACTAGAGATGCTGCGTCCTGCTCGTCTTATCTCGAGCAAAACGCAGCGCTCTATTAATACCAACTGCCAACCACAACCACTGACGACCAACGACTATCGACGAAAAATCAACGACTAGTTTTATTCCGACGAGTGCATCACGCGGAACGTTGTACCTCCGTTTGACCAGACCAGAACTAGCGCATCCTGCCCCTTCGCAATGTTGCTGAGTGCGTCCGCTGCCTCGGAAGATGACTTCATCGGCTTACGGTCGACTTCCATGATGATGTCGCCGCGTGCGATGCCTGCATTGTCCGCCGGGCTTCCGGGAACGACATCTTCAACAATGGCTCCGTGAACCGAACTCGGCGCCTGAATCTGCTCGCGAAGGTCGGGAGTCAGATCGCCGAGACTCATTCCCCAGCGGCCTTTGCCGTGCTCGCTGCCTGCCTTCTCGGAGCTGTTCTTGCCGCCATACTCCTCAAGCGTGACGGAAACCGCCGCCGGCCTGTCATCGCGCATCACTTCCAGGTGAATGGTGTCACCGGGACGACGTTGCCCGACCAATACCTGAAGCTCCCCGGCATCCGTGATGGTTTTACCGTTGAGTTCGGTAATGACGTCACCTGTCTTCAGACCGGCCTTGGCGCCCGGTGTATCCGCCGTAACGTCGCTCACGAGCGCCCCTGCGGCCTTACTCAGGTGGAAGAACTTAGCGTTGTCGGGAGTGACATCGGAAATCTGAATTCCGATGAACCCGTGTTCGATCTTGCCATCGCGAATCAGCGTGTTCACGGTCGGCTCGACGATCTGCGCGGGAATGGCAAAACCCATGCCCGAGAAAGAACCGGAACTCGAGACAAGAAAGGTGTTGATTCCGATCAATTCGCCACGCGCATCTACAAGGGCTCCGCCCGAATTGCCAGGGTTGATGGCAGCATCGGTCTGAATAAACTCGCCGGGCTTGCGACGATCACTGGCATCGGGGTTCGGACGATTGAGCGCGCTGATGATCCCGCGAGTAACGGTGAATTGAAATCCATAGGGATTGCCGAAGGCGAGCACGGTCTGGCCGGGCCTTAGATTGCCCGAATTGCCCCAGGGCACGCTTGGCAAGTTGTTGCCACTTACCTTGATAACAGCGAGGTCAGTGAGCGGATCGGCGCCAATGATCTTGGCCGCCATCACTTCTTTGTTGCTCATGGTGACGCGGATGTCGGTGGCGCCTTCAATCACGTGATTGTTGGTAACGATATAGCCGTCGGGCGAGATGATCACGCCGCTGCCCTCGCCGCGCTCGACGCGGTTCTGTGGCTGCATTTGGAAGCGGAACTGACGGCCAAATTGCTGGCCGAAAGGACTGTCAGGACCAAAGAACTGCTGCATGTCAGGCATGCCGTTTCCGCCTGCCTGCTCTTTGTTCTTGGATGTGACGGTTACATTGACGACCGCCGGAGTAACGCGCGCTGCCAGCGTTTCCATGGCATGGTCGAGAGAGAGTAATGCAGAAACACTGTTGTCATCCAGCGCCGCGGCGGCCGGCGCAGGAGGCTCGATCGATGAAGTGGCTGCTTTCGCCGATACGGTGAAGTGGAACGTTGCCAGCGCGCCTATGACAGCGACCGCAAGTACGGCCACGGCAAGGCGCCGCGAGGTTGACGATTTCAAACTTTGGAACCACATCTTCATTTCATTCTCCTTTGCAACTAAATATCTAGTTACTGCGTACAAAATTTTTAGGTTGCGTGCGGCGCTGGCGAATTAACCATAGCCGCCCCCGTTGCATGGACGACGGTCACGCGCCAGATCACAACGTGCCATTCCACTACGGGCGCCTGAGAGTCGGCTGCTGTCAGGCCCGCCGCGCGAACCACGAAAACAGCCGGAACCGAGTTTTCAATGCCGGGGCTATAGCGCAAATTCAATAGCTGGCTCTGCTCGACGAGCGCGTCGGTAAGGGATGCCAGGAACGCAGATTCGGCCATCCCTTCGTTGCCATTCTGATTCCTTGCAAGCGATGGCGAGGGCGCTGACGCGCGCGCCGTTACAGCCGGAATCGGCGCACGCGAATTGATCGTCGTCTTCCGACTCGAAGACGAATTCTTCATTCCGTGTTCGACAGAAGCCGAAACGACCACGGGACGCGCCGATCCGCTTGCAAAATCGGCGTGGTGAACCATTGCTGGTACCACCATCGCCGGCGTCATCAATGATTGATTTGTCGCGGCAGCGAGATACCGTTGCGGGGAGTCTTGGGCTGGCTGCTGGAACGACACCACCGGGGGTGCGCTCGGAAGCAGGAACAAACAAAGTGCGGCGACTGATCCAACCAAACCCAATACGGGTTTCGAAATATGCGTGGCGGTGGGCCGCCGGCTGTCAAGAATGCGAGCCAAGCGTAAAGAAGTCTCGCGAGCACGGTGAACAATGGCTTGCGCCATGGTCCAGCCGCGCTCGGCGAGACTTTTTTCCAGGAGGGACACAAGGCAGCTCGCATAACCCGCGGGGTTGGCGGTTTTCGCCAGTACGAAATCGTCGCAAGCCATCTCACGCTCGACCGAGAGCTGCGACTCCATCCACCAGACCACAGGATGAAAAAAGAAAACGGCGCGCACAAGCTTCTGGACCAGGTTGGTCCAGTCATCCCAGTTACGCAAATGCGCGGACTCATGATGAAGAACAATTGACAGGTCGCCCGGCGAGAGTTCGCGCAATAACCAGGCGGGCAATACGATCATTGGCTTCCAAATGCCAATTGCGGCCGGCACGCGTACGCGGTCGGAGGTCGCAAGGGTAACTTGCCGCGCTCGAGATACGCCAGAATTTAGATTTGCCAAGAGCTGCCGCAGTTCAGGCTGAAGACCCTTGTGATCAAGTGGGCTGCAGGTTTGGCGCAACTTGTAGAGACTCCAGAGTCCGACGAAAAGGCGGACGATCATTACTACGGCGACCATGAACCAAACAACAAAGAGTACGGCTGCCAAGGGCATTGGCAGATGGAGCGGCGCCCTAGAGCTGGACAGGTACGTTGAGATATGTCCGAGGCCCGCGAAAAATGGCACGAGAGCAGCCGCAAGCAGGGCTACAAACCAAACCGCAAATCGAGTGCGGGAATTCTGCCTCGGCCTGAGCCGCAATAAACCCCAGGCAAAAAACGCAATGAAAAAACTTTCAGGGAGCGAGTTGAGCACATGCCCGACCGCCAGGGCCGCCAGCATCTGAGTCTGCAAGTAGAAGGCGACCATTAGTCTTCCCTCCGGAAGTCGTCCGTTCGATCAAGCATTTTGCGGAGGCGATCCAGTTCGTCCTGATCAATGCCGCGCTCCTCAAGGATGTTCAGAACCAGATCTTCATGGGAGTCGCGGAAAAAACGGCTAACGAGGTGCCGAATCTCGGTGCGCGAAGCATCCGATTCCCTGACCACGGGCACAAAGACGTGCGCCCGGCCATCCTTCGAGTGCCTCAGATAGCCTTTGCGCTCCAGAACGCGGATGGTCGTGAGCACCGAATTGTAAGCCAAAATAGGTTTTTGTGTAATAGAATCAAGCACTTGCTGGACAGTGCCCGACCCTTTGTCCCACAGTACCTTCATCACTTTCAGCTCGGCATCGGTCAGCGTTTCTGACTGTTTCGGTGGCACCGTTGGCTCCTCGGATAATTGGACGTATGAGGTTCGAAAAAGTAACTAATAGTTTAGTTGCACGGTGGGACGCTACGGGTTGCTAGCCGATGAAGACTTGGTTTTAATAATCTGGTTTCAATAGGTTACAGCCTAAATCGGGCCTATCTTGACGCCAGATGCCGGAATCGCTCGTCACGTTTGACGGCGTACTAGGTCACAGACAAATTGAACAGTGCACCAACATAATGGATTGTGTTTCAGCAAAATTGACTCAGTGAATCTGACTCAGTGAAATCTGGTTCAGTGAAATCTGGTTCGGTGAAAGACCGGCCTCCGGGGGTGCGTATGAGAAAAACTGTGCTCTTTTTCCTGGTGGTTTTCCTGCTTCAAGCCGGAACTCTCTGGTCTCAGGAAAAATCCGCTATTACTGTCAAAGGAAGCAGAGTGAGCAACGGGGTAGTGCTCGTAGACATCCTGAAGGCCGCCAAGGGGTTCGACCTGCAATGCAATCAAGGAGCGCCCTCCTGCGAACATCTGAAGGCCGGGAAATACCAGATGGTCGAACTGCCTGCGAATAGCGGCATGTACGACTGTCGGGATGTGCAGATTTTTTCCGAGTCCGATGATGCTTCCGATTCGGACAAGAAACTCGGAGAGTACTGCCTGACCGACAAATAGCTTTTTCGGTTTCTCCACCAAAGAAACTAGATCCCAGCAATTTCGGAGGAGTGCGCGAAATTACCGGCGGCCGTACCCTCGCGCGCTAACAACCAGCCACGAATCACTCCGCTACCAGCAGGTTCTCCGCGAAGGGCCACTCCTCATCGATCCATTGGGCCTTGCAATGAAAGCCAGCGCCTCGTGCAATATGGAACATCTCGTCTGCCGTGTACTTATGGCTGCTTTCCGTCCAGATCGTTTCCCCGTCCATGAATTCCACAGAGACTCCCGCGTTTGCGATGCGGACGGTTTGTTTGCACGTAGAACGAAGGTGCATTTCAACGCTGCGCGCGTCCTGGTTGATTCTGGCCTGGTGAACAAACTGCCTTACATTAAAATCGGCATTGAGTTCGCGGTTAATGCGCGCCAGCAAATTGAGGTTGAATGCGGCCGTCACGCCTAGTTCATCGTCATATGCGCGCACCAGTTGGCTGGCAGATTTTTCCAGGTCGGTTCCGAGCAAAAGGGAATCACCCGCCACGAGAATTTTGCGAATCTGCCCCAAAAACCTGGCCGCCGCCCAGCGATCGAAATTGCCAATGGTACTGCCCAGGAACAAAACAAACAGATGCTGGCCGTCCTGGCGCCTCGCGGCCACTTCCAGCAGACCATCAAGATATTCGCGTTCGAACCCAACAATACTGATTGCATCGATATCGCTCAGTTCTCGCTCACATTGAACCAGCGCTGAGCGCGATATCTCCACCGGATAATACGAAGTACGCTGTCGTCGGCAAAGCGCTTCCAGCAGCCAGCGCGTTTTCTTGCCGCTGCCACTGCCCAGTTCCGCAACGGCCACAGGCGCGGCCAGACCGTCGACAATATCGTTCGCGTAGCGCCGCAGGAGACGCTCGTCAGCCCGCGTCAGGCCATACTCCGGCAGGTGGCTGATCACTTCAAAAAGCGCGGAACCCACATCGTCGTACAAATACTTGGACGGAAGTTCCTTTTGGCCACGCTTGGCGAGTCCTTCCCGCACGTCGGCGGCGAACTCATAAGAGGCATCGGGCGAGATTGCATGAACCAGCATTGAATTGCTCCTCAGGTCAGCGGCGCACGCAACGAATGCCCGCATATACGTACTGGTAGTGCGCCTGAAACCAATTGCGAAATGTGGGCCGCAACATACATGCGGCCGTGCGCGCTGAGCCACCCTTCATCACAAAGTGCTTGCCATCGAAAAAATCGGCTGAATATCCTGGATAAAACGGAAATGGCGTGAAGCCGGAGAAGGGGGCGAAAACCGTGGAAGTCCACTCCCATCCGTTACCCAGCATGCCATGGACTCCGAAAGCGCTTCGGTTCTCCGGAAAGGCGTTAACGGGTACAGGATCATAACGATTGAAATCGAAGTTGCCGTTGGCTTTACCGTTAGCCTGTGCGGACGATTCGTTATCCCAGGGACTTAAAATTTCTTCTCCACGCGTACCCGCAAGGGCTGCACGTTGCCACTCTTCTTCAGTAGGAAGAGCCTTTCCAGCCCAGCGCGCATAGGCCACTGCTTCGGCGTGGCTCACATACACCGGCCAATCCAGCGGCAGCGGAATCTCTTCGAACATGAGGCGGAGCAACCACGCGCCGTTCGACTTATTCCAAAACACCGGGTGCGATATACCCTGAGCGAACTTCCAGTTCCAATCGGACTCACTCCAAAACGCGCGCGTCTCGTACCCGCCAGCAGCAATGAAGTCGAGATACTGACGATTGCTGACCATGAATTCGTCAATCTCGAATGCCGGCACAAATGTCTCGTGCATTTCGTACTCGTTGTCCCATCCGAAGGTTTGGGCATCGCGCGATTGGCCGAGCGTGACCACCCCTGAAGGAATCACGACCATTCGCGGAGAAGCTGTTGAATCGGTCGCTGGAGACGTTATTTGCGCCGGCAGACTCCGCGGGCGAAGAACCTTCTTGTCGAAAGGCAATTGGTGGAGCATGTAGGCCAACGTCTCGACATGCATCAACCGATGCTCAATGGCTACGTTGAGTAATGTCTCAAGCGAAAAACCATCTCTCGTCCGAACGCCCGATTGCCGAAGCTCATCGCTAATCTTCTCGTCAAGCGTTCGCCGGACTTTAGCTTGATATTCGCGAACTTCGTTAAGTGATGGCCAGTCCGATGGCTGGTCCGAAGGTAGCCCGCCGCCGACCGGATCAATGCCGAAAGCAAACAGCCGGTCAAACTCCGGACAAAAACTCTTGATGTCGAGTCGCGCGTGAAGCAGGTTCCAGTCAAAGGCTTCGAGGTGGCCTAAATAGAAAATGACGCGATGGCGCTCCCGTATCGGGCGCTCGTAGAGAACGGAAGGCTGAAGAAGTTCAAATACCTCGTCACTTTGCTGCCGAGCGCGCGCCATGCGTTCCAGTAGTTGAGCCGAAACCGCACGATCCTCCTGAACTACGGTCATCGATCCTCCTGGGGTATGACGGGCTTTTCTGCCGGCCACGGGTCAAAACTTTGATCTCGAAAACCTTGATCTCGAAAACTGGGATCTTCAATACTTCAATCTAGGCCGCAACGAATCCTTTAGGTCCAATGTCGCCCACTTGCAATTCATCCACATAGCACCAGACCCACGTCTCGCCGGGTTCGATGGAACGGATAAGAGGGTGTTTGCTGTGATGGAAGTGCTTCGTGGCATGGCGGTTCTTCGAGGAGTCACAGCAACCAACGTACCCACATTCCAGGCACAGTCGCAGGTGAACCCAAGTGTCCCCCATTTTGACGCAGTCTGCGCAAACATGTTTGTCTGTGCTCGTAAACTTGATCTGATTGGTATGCGTGCATTGCATAGACGCCTCCCTGTTTTAATGCCCTTTTTTCCGTCCCCGGTACTAGCACGCGCTCGGTGCAGAAGGCCGCAATTTTATAGTTCAGCCAGCGTTCGATGCACAAGATGCACCGAAATCGCGCCCTCCCCTACGGCAGATGCGACGCGTTTCACGTTACCTGCGCGAACGTCACCAACCGCAAAAATACCGGGAAGACTTGTCTCCAGCATCTGAGGACGGCGCGCCAGCGGCCAGACGATCGACGAGTCAGGAGCAGTCACCGCATCCAGATCGCGCCCGGTGAGGATGAATCCCTTATCGTCGAGGGCAACACAGCCGCGCAGCCATTCGGTCCTTGGCGATGCTCCCGCCATAATGAACACATGGCGAATATCGCGGGTCGATATTTCACCCGTATTTTTGTCCTTCCACTGAACGCGTTCCAGTTGCTTGCCGCCCTCCAGGCTCACAACTTCCGTATTGCAATGCAATTCAATCACGGGATTATCGGAGATCCGTTGAATCAAGTAGCGCGACATGCTTTCAGCCAATCCATCCGACCGAACCAGCATGTAGACCTTGCGCGCCGTTTGCGACAAATAGACCGCCGCCTGCCCCGCGGAGTTCCCACCTCCGACGACAATCACCTCTTCGTCCGAGCATAGTTGCGCCTCGATGAATGTCGCGCCATAGTAAATGCCCTGGCCTTCAAAATTCTTGAGATTGGCAATTGCCGGTTTGTTGTACTGGGCGCCGGTCGCTATCACGATCGCTCGCGCCGAAAGCTCATTTCCATTGTCCAAAACCAGCTTGTAGGGCCGCTGGTCACACGTAAGCTTTTCTACCTGGTGAGCAATCATCATCTTGGCGCCAAACTTCTGCGCTTGTGTAAGGGCGCGTGCTGCCAACTCTTGCCCGGAAACGCCGGTTGGAAATCCGAGATAGTTCTCTATTTTGGAACTCGACCCCGCCTGTCCCCCAGGTGACTCGGTCTCAATAACCAACGCATCTAGGCCCTCAGAAGCGGCATAAACGGCGGCCGCAAGACCCGAAGGGCCGGCGCCGACGATGATCAGGTCACGGACCTGCGCCCCGTCGATATTGGCATTCAGGCCGAGGCAATTCGCAAGCTGCTGAATCGTAGGGTTTCGCATTACCGTTTGGGCATTGCAGATGACAACTGGGATCTCCTCCAGCTTCACTGCAAAGCGATCAAGCAGTTCTTGCGATGACTTATCCGTATCGAGATCCACATACAAAAAGGGTAGACCGTTCCGTGTCAGAAACTCCCGCAGGTGCAAAGTCTTGGCTGAATGCCGCGAACCCATGAGGATTAGGTTTCCGAGATTGTTGTCAATGAGCGCGAGGCGGCGCAGAATGAATGCCCTCATGAAGATGTCGCTCAGTTCCTCATCGCGCGCAATCAGCGCACGCAGGCCCTCCACGCTCAATTCAAGCACATCCGACGGCGTCGTCATGCGTCCAAGAACCAGGCAGCGCTGGCCTGAAATCATGCTGATTTCGCCGGTAAACTCGCCGGCGCCGTGCGTGATGATGAGGCGCTCACCGTGGATTCCGGGCTGCGCTATCTCCATCTTTCCTGATAGAAGAACGAAGAAAGGAATATTGACGTCGCCGGGACTGAATAGAATCTCGCCCGCCTTCACGGCGCGGAGCTTGGCTCCCGGGCGGATTCGCTCAATCTGCGCCGCCGTCAGTCCGGGGAATGTCTGAGTACTCGCGTCCAGCACGCTGCGCAAAGGCCCGGTAGACATAGTTGGAGGCATAACACGACCCCATCCTCACAGAGAGGTTATAGTAGATGTCCCCATCGCGGTGCAGGATTCAAAGAACCCGACGTTGACATTGGATGGAGGTGCGCGGTGAACTGACTGCCAGCGCGGCGATGCGATCGTCTGGCATAGAATGTCCGGCACCATGTCCGACGATATTCTTACTCTGGCACCGCCGCCAGCGGATGCTCGCATTTCTTACGGCCCCGATCCCAATCAATTTATCGATCTGCGCCTGCCTCGCCCGAGCGGTATCGCTCATAAGCTGCGTCCACTGGTCATGAACATTCACGGGGGTTTCTGGCGCGCGCCATACGACCTGACCCACGCCGGTCACCTATGCGCAGCCCTTACGGCCAAAGGCCTTGCTACCGCCAACGTCGAATACCGCCGCGTAGGTAACAATGGCGGGGCTTGGCCCGGCGCTTTCGATGATGTGCGAAGCGCATACAACGCTCTCGTCAGGAACACTGAAAAACACAACTTCGATCGGCAACGAGTGCTCGTTATGGGCCACTCTGCAGGCGGACAACTGGCGCTGTGCCTCGCCGCCCACGAGCCCAATCTAAACTATGTAGTTTCTCTTTCCGGCGTCGTGGTCCTCGAAGCCGCATATCGGCTTCATTTGAGTAATGACGCGGTGGTCGAGTTTTTGCGCGGCACGCCGGAAGACGTTTCAGAACACTACCGTCAAGCTGATCCGATGCAGCTTCCGATTCCACACGTCCGGCAACTGCTGATTCACGGCTCAGCGGACGACGTGGTCCCTCCAGAATTCAGCCGCAACTACGTTACAGCCAAACAAAACCAGAATGAAGAGGTGCGCTTGATTGAAATCCCGCAGGCTGGTCATTTTGATTTGATCGATCCCCGGACGGGCGCGTGGAAGATAGTGGAAGAAAGCATCTTACGCCTGCTGGGTTGACACTTCGGAACCTGCGGCGAAATAGCTGAAAAAATCAATTCATTCGAGAGCGCTCAGGAAATGTTCCACAAAGCGGTGGACATCCTGATATGAGTTGTACAACGGCGCTGGAGCAACCCGGAAAGTATCTGGCTCACGCCAATCCCCGATGATTCCCTCTGTAGCCAGGCTATCGCAAATCTTCCGTCCGCCCTTAGCAAGACGAATCGAAAGCTGCGCCCCTCTTCGACTTTCTACCGATGGCGTAATGACGGAAAACTTCGGCGATCCGCTTTGCCGCAGCAGAAATTCCAGGTAGCCAGTCAACGAGATACTCTTGGCGCGCAAGCGTTCCATCCCGGCCTCGGCGAAGATCTCCAACGAGGCGCGCAAAGGCGCGAGCGCGAAGATTGGAGGATTGCTCAATTGCCAGCCTTCCGCTCCCGCCATCGGCTCAAAGTGCGGCCCCATCTGGAAGCGAATGTCTTCCCTATGACCCCACCATCCCGCAAACCGTGGCAAATCCCAAGCCTGGGCGTGACGCTCGTGCACGAAACACGCGCCCACGCAACCGGGGCCGCCGTTCAAGTACTTATAGGTGCACCACACGGCAAAGTCCGCTCCCCAATCATGCAAATGGAGCGGCACATTCCCGGCCGCATGTGCAAGGTCAAGCCCAACCACACATCCTTTTCGCTTACCAGCCTTCGTGATTCCCGCCAAGTCAAATAGCTGGCCCGTGGCATAGTTCACTCCGCCGAGAAGAATGAGGGCAATGGAATCACCTTCGCGCTCGATCAACGCCTCAATATCTTCATCGCGCATGCATGACTCGCCCTCGCGCGGCGTAAGCTCAATGAGCGACGACGCCGGATCCAATCCATGGAAGCGAATTTGCGATTGCACAGCATATTGATCCGACGGAAACGCTCCCCGCTCGATCAGGATTTTGTGTCGCGCCGATGTCGGGCGATAAAACGACACCATCATCAGGTGCAGGTTTACGGTGAGCGAATTCATCACCACAACTTCCGATGGCCGCGCGCCGGCCAATGTGGCCATGTCCTCGGTCAGAAACCGGTGATACGGCATCCATGGATGCTTCGCGTGGAAATGGCCTTCCACGCCCAGTTTCGCCCAATCCTGGAGTTCTTCTTCGACATAAGCGCGCGCCGCCTTCGGTTGCAGACCCAGCGAATGCCCGCATAAGTACACGCACTCGTCGCCAATCTTTGTCTGGGGAATATGGAAGCGGTCACGAAGGTGCACCAGGGGATCGCTGGCGTCCATCTGCGCCGCGAAGCTTTTTCCAGGTTCAAACGTTCGGCCGCTCAAGCGGTCTCCAGAGGAGTAAGTTCTCGTTGCATCATGCTGTCAGCTTTGACCCAGTCCAGTTCCTCAATGCGATCGATGCCCTGGCAGAGTTCCGTCAACATCTTGTCTTGCAGCCGGCCTCTTTTTAGCGCAGCAGAATAAGGTGTGCGATGAAACGTCACCATCGCATACTTGGGAACGAAAATTCCGGGGTACTTTGCTTCCAATGCCAGCTCGACTTTCTTCCGGAACAGAAAATGCGGATCGCCAACCAGGTCCCGCATCTCCACAAAATTCTCTACTGCCAGATCGGCAATCGCGTCAGTGTTAACTTTGCGCGACTCCTCGAATCTACGGAAGACCTGAGCCCATTCCGCGCCATGGCGATCCAGCAACTCCAGCAGCACCGTGCAATCTTCGAACCCGCAATTGATTCCCTGCCCGAAAAAAGGAACAATGGCGTGCGCTGCGTCGCCGAGCAACAGCGCGCGCCCTTCCACATGCCACGGCGAGCACTTCACCGTCACCATCGCGCCTGTAGGATTGGCGAAGAAATTATCCGTTAAATCCGGCATCAGCGGGACGGCATCCGGAAATCGCGCCCGAAAAAATTCTTTCACATCGGAAGCCTGATCGAGAGTCGCGAAGCTGTCTCGGCCCTCGAACGGAAGAAACAGTATGCAGGCGAAGGTGCCGTCCACATTGGGCAGCGCAATCAGCATGTAGCTTCCTCGCGGCCAAATGTGCAGCGCGTTCACCTCTAAAGCATGTTTCCCATCCGCAACAGCGGGGATAGTCAGCTCTTTGTAGCCATAATCGAGATACTGCTGCGAGAAGCTAAAGCGATTCAACTTCAACATTTCTCCGCGAATCGCGGACGCTGACCCGTCGCACCCAATCACTACCCCACACTCAACCTCACGGTCCTGCCCGTTCTCCTCATCGCGCAGATGCAGAGTTCTGCTCCTCAAACTCATCCCGGTACAGCGCTGCTGAAACCAGATCTTGACGCCTTCCGCTTCCGCGGCATTCATGAGCGCCATATTCAATTCGGCGCGTGAAATGGAGTTGATGACTTCGGATTCGTCCTTCCCATAGGGTTGAAACGTCAAAGCGGAATTCAAGGCGTGCATCATCCTTCCCTTCATTGGAATGATGATTTTCTGCATTTCGCTCCAAAGTCCCACTTCCTTCAGAGCGTGGATACCACGCGTAGAAATGGCGAGATTGATCGACCGGCCAGCGCTCATGCGCACTCGCCGCATATCGGGGCGGCGCTCGAAAATCTGCACCTTGAAGCCGCGCTTGACGAGGCCCAACGCCAGCAGCGGCCCGTTAAGCCCGGCACCAATCAGCGTAATCGTTTCCGCAGCCTTTCCCATGTGAATAAAGAAGAGAGTGACCAGCCAGCAGCGTTATTCGGTCAAGAAGGTGCGCGCCTCCCAGAGTTCAGGGAAAAATTTCTTGTCGAGCGTCAGCTTCAAGTAGGAAGATCCGCTGCTGCCGCCGGTGCCCATGCGCGCGCCGATGATGCGTTCCACAAGTTGAATATGACGAAGGCGCCAGCTGACAACCAGTTCATCAAATTCTGTGAGCCGCTCGCAAACATCAATCCAATCGCGGTTTTTGCGCTCGTCCTGGTACAACGACAGTACCGCCCGCGCGCGCGCATCGAAGCGTTCCTGCTCTGTCGCCTTCTCGTCGTACTTGAGCTTACCCATCGCCCAAAGCGCGTCAAAGAAAACATCACGAAGCGAAGGCTCCCGCAATCGCCGCTCCAACTGCGCATGCGCCTCCGGCGTCGGCTTGTGATACCGCAACATCTTTTCGTCCTTCAGCCCGCACAGAAACTCAAGTTCGCGGAACTGTTCAGATTGGAAGCCGCTCGCCGGCTCCAGTTTCCCTCGAAACGCCAGAAAGTGTGTGGGCAGCATCGTTTCAAGGATCGTGAATTGCTCCACCAGAACGCGCGTTATCTCCGTACAGCGTCGCAGCAATCTCGCCGCCTCGTAAACGTCGTCATGCGCATCCGGGTTCGCTCCTGCCGCCTGCAGCGACCTCACGACTGCCTCCAAATCGTGCAGTAACTCCTTGAACCACAACTCGTAGGTCTGATGAACGATGATGAACAACATTTCGTCGTGGTGTGGAGGAGAAGATTGCGGACGTTGAAGTGTGAGCAGTTCGGGAATCTTCAGGTACGAACTATAAGTGAGTTGCCCTCCCTGCGGCACAAGGGGCAAGTTAGCGTCAGGAGCTTGCTGTTTGCGGGCCGGGGCTTCGATTTTCAGACCGAGAAATTCCCCAGCGTTTTGTTCAAGCAAAAGCGCCTTAACAGACGGGGGTAAGTCACTTGAGCGAATCACGCCTCCGATTGGGTGCTCTCCCAGCGGAAAGGGATAATCCGAGCCTAGCATCACCCGATCTTTTCCAATCGTATCGACTAGGAAGGTGAGAGCGCGTTTGTCGAACACCGCCGAATCCACATAAAACCGGCCTAGATAGCGGCTTGGAGCCAACTCACAAACACCGCGAACTGCGGGATGATGCTGCCAGGCATTCTCCAGACGTCCCAGCAGAAACGCGAAACTTCCTCCACCATGCGCAAAACAAATGCGCAGATTCGACGGCAATTTATCGAACGCTCCGCCAAGAATCATTGACACGATGCCAAGCTGAGTTTCCGCGGGCATCCCGACCGTCCACGGCATCATGTACTTCGGCATTCGTTCCCGCCCGAGCATGTCCCAGGGATGTACCAGCACTGCCGCGCCTTCATCCGCACAATGATGCAGGAAGGTGACAATGCAGGCATCGTCGAGATTTTTGCCGCCAACATGGTTTCCGATCTGCACGCCGAGATGGCCAGCGCGCATACATCGACTCAGCTCCTTGCACGCGGCATCGGGATCCTGCAGAGGAACTTGGCACAATGACTTCAGTCTTCCTTTGCCGTGAGAGCAAAGCTCCAAAGCAGCGTCGTTGAAAAGTTGCGCGCAATCGAGTGCGTGGGCCGCGGGTCTTTCGTATGCAAATAGCACCGGAGTGGCCGATATCACCTGCATATCGATGCCGTCGCGGTCCATCTCCTTGAGGCGCACCTCGGCGTCCCAGCAAGCGGAATAGATCCGGCGAAAGAATCGGTCGCCCAGCATGATGTCCGCTTCACCTGCTTCCAGGTGCTTGATCCACGGCCAGTCAGGCGTTCCATAGCGCGCCGAGAGATCGGGCCAGCTGCGCGGAAAGAAATGATTGTGAATGTCGATGACGGGCATTTATTGTTTGCCGGGATGAACCGTCCCACAGTGTTTGCACTTGCGCAGGCTTTCGTTACCGTAGAACTTCTCGAACAAAGGAGGCAAGTCGCGCACAATGCTTTTCAGTTTCACTTCTGCACGATGTAACAACTGATGGCAATTCTGGCAGTACCACTCGAAGCCATCCAAAGCGCCCTCTGGGCGCGGCATTTCGACCACCACCCCAATGCTCCCTGCCTGCCGCTGCGGTGAATGCCGCACATGCTTGGGCAGCAAAAATATATCGCCTTCCTTGATGGAAACCTCGATCGGCGGCTCACCAGGCGTCTCAATCAGACGCAGAAAGATATCGCCTCTTAGTTGGTAGAAAAATTCTTCGGTCGGATCGTCATGAAAATCGCGCCGCTGGTTGGGCCCTCCAACCACGGTGACCATCATCTCGCCGTCTTCCCACACTTGCGCATTGCCCACCGGTGGCTTCAGCTTGTCTTTGTTCTCTTCGATCCAGCGCTGAAAATTGAACGCTTTGAGTTCCCTGATCGAGGGCATGTGGCTCCTTATGTCTCTATCTTTGATCTTTGCGGCTTGTATGCCACCGCCCGGATCTCCACCAGCAGATGCGGATGCGGCAACTGATGCACGGCAACCGTCGTTCGCGCAGGTCCGTCGTAACTGAAAAAATCCCCATAGACCTCGTTGTATCCCGCGAAATCGTTCATGTTTACCAGATATGTCGTGATCTCGACAAGGTCGCCCAGGTCAGCCCCGGCACTTCGCAAAATGTCACGCACATTTTCCAGCACGGCGCGGGTCTGCGCCCTAATGTCGAGATGCGTAGTTCCAAACTCATCGGCGTCCGCTCCCGCAATCGTATTGTCGGCCCGGCGGGAGCTTGTGCCCGAAACGATGATGAAGTCCCCCGCCCGCTTGAAGTGCGGATACTTGCCGCGCGGCCGGGCCTTGCCCTCGATCACCTTGCTTTCTACATTGCTCATGCCAACAATTTCCCCGCGAACCGGCCAGCTTCAAATCCGAATACAAATATTGTTTAGCTCGGAATAAAAATTCAGCGAGTGCATGCCACCCTCGCGTCCAATTCCCGACAGCCCCACACCGCCAAAAGGAGTGCGCAGATCCCGCAGGAACCAGCAATTCACCCACGTAATTCCGGTATTCATCTGCCGCGCCACGCGATGGCCTCGCTGCAGGTTTGTCGTCCAGATCGACGATGCCAAACCGTACTTCGTGTCGTTCGCCATTCTGATCGCTTCGTCTTCCGCATCAAAGGGAGCAACATGGCAGACTGGGCCAAAAATCTCTTCCTTCACGCAACGCGCCGATTCCGACAGTCCAGTATAGACCGTGGGTTGTATATAGAATCCCTGGTCGAGCGCACTGCCGAATTCCGGAATGCCGCTACCAATCACAGCAGTCGCGCCCTCTTCGCGGGCCAGCCGGTAATACGCTAAGACCTTTTCGCGATGTTGAAATGAGATCAGAGGGCCAAGTTCTGTCGTCTTTTCCATCGGCCATCCGAGCCGCAAGCTTGCGGCCTTCCGCGCCAGAGCGTCAACGAAACGATCAAAAATGCTCCGCTCCACGTAGACGCGTTCCGTGCAAAGGCAGACCTGGCCGGTATTCAGAAAGACCGCATCGCCAATGCCTTTGACCGCATCCTCGAAATCACAATCCGCAAAAACGATGGCTGCATTCTTGCCGCCCAACTCAAAAGACACCGGCTTTAGAGTAGGCGCGGCAGCTTTCATGATCGTGCTTCCGGTTTGCGATTCGCCGGTGAACGTCACCGCATTCACGTCCGGATGCCCAGTGAGGAATTCGCCGGCTGAATTCGGTCCAAATCCGTGCACGACGTTATAGACTCCGTTGGGAATTCCGGCCTGCTGCATGACCTCGGCCAGCAAGGTCGCAGTCGCAGGCGTCTCTTCCGACGGCTTGACTACCACCGTATTGCCGCATGCCAGCGCGGGCGCCACTTTCCACGTGAGCAAGAGCAGCGGGAGGTTCCACGGAGTAATGATTCCTACGACGCCGAGCGGCTTTCGCACCGCATAGTTAAGAGCATTCTTGCCATCGGGCGTCTCCGTCTGAAATGATTCCAGCCCCGCAGTCGCAATCAAGTCGGCAAATGCGCGAAAGTTCGCCGCCGCCCTCGGCACATCAAGTCTTGATGCCAGATTGATCGGCTTCCCAGTATCAGCTACTTCCGCGGCAACTAAACATTCCAATCTTGCTTCGATTACCTCGGCTACTTTACGCAACCGGGCAGCACGCTCGCGTATTCCTAACCGTCCCCATTCCCCGCGGAATGCCCGGCGTGCCGTCTGTACTGCGGCATCCACCAGGTCCGCGTCCGCTTCCGTGACCTGGGCAATCACTTTGCCGTCGGCTGGATTAACATCGGGAAACTGGTTCTTACCTGCGACAAACTTGCCATTGATAAAGTTCTGAAATAGCTCCACTGACTAGTAAACCCCGCCGAATTCTAATCGTCTTACAGGCCGCTTGCAACGCAGCTTTCGCAGAATCGTCGACGGAGATTCATCGCCCGCGTTCCAGGAGTACAACCGCGCGCTCGTTTTTCGAGCAGTTTGAGCCAAGAATTGCCGACTCAATACGATCTCTGATAGTTGATTTTTGGCGAGATTGGGCTGTAACGCATGTCATCCTCAAGGTACAATTCGGCAGTCGAGAAGCCTCCAGTCCTCATGAAAGTTCGTCTTATCTGATGCTCCTTAAGTCTATAAACTTTAGATGGAAGTACGCAGAATCAGACGCCGGAGCCGCGTAACAACGTTGGAAAATTTATCAGCGCCACTGTTGTACCTTGGACGGAGTAGCAGAGCTTGCGGATGATGAAATCGATCGGCAACACTCACTTTGCCCTTCGTAACACAGGTCTTGAACACGCGGGAGTCTGGACTGCTATCAGCAAGGCCCCGTGCCTCGCTGCGCTCGTCCTGGCAGCCTGCCTGTCGCTCATGGCCCAAAACGTCGTGTTGACGGGCGCAGTCGGCGGCCGCATCACCGACGCCAGTGGCGCTGTGGTCCCTGGTGCCGCAGTGGCATTGCGCAACCTTGCGACCGGTGTGCAGCAGTCTACCGCCAGCAATCGCACCGGCCTTTATCAATTTCCTGCGCTAATTCCGGGAAACTACTCGATCGTGGCCACGAACAAGGGATTTCGCCCGCTTGAGATCCTTGTGCGCGTGCTTGTCGGAAACACCACCGTGCAAAACCTCACGCTTCAGGTAGGGACGGAATCCGAGGCGATGCAGGTCATCGGAGCAACACCCTTGCTGCGCCCGGCGGAGTCCTCCGCCAGCACCGTGCTGGAACACTCGTTGATCGGCGATCTTCCTCTTAACGGCCGTAAGTACACCGCCTTTGTCATGCTCACACCAAATACAAGTTTCGACGGCGACACCGGCCTGGTGAGTCTCGCCGGTCAGCAGGGCGGAGAAGACTCCGGTTATGCCAACGGAAACGGTTCCACCGTGTTTACCGTCGATGGCACGAATGCGACGAATAATTACTTTGCCGACATCATCGGCCGCTACCGCATTCCTTATCTCTACGGCGAGGATTCCATTGAGGAGTTCCAGGTTGCGGTTAGTCCCTATTCCGCCATCTACGGAGGCGGCTCGGGCTTCGTGAATGCCGTGACCCGCTCCGGCAGCAATGCGTTCCATGGAAGCGCGTTCTATTACAACCGCAACTCGGTCACCGGAGCCAACGATGCCCTCGACAAATCTGCCGGCAATCCCAAGCCCGACGACGCCCTGCAGCAATTCGGTGCGGGCCTGGGTGGTCCGATCGTGCGCAACAAGCTTTGGTTCTTCGCCGACTACGAGCAACAACTGCGCAATTTCCCTAACGAAGTCATCAACTCTGCTTTGGCCACGAATCCATCGAATCTGGCCGCTTTCCTGAACACGAACTTTCAGGTTCCTTTCGGGACTACGCTTCCCGCTCCAAACGGCCCGCTCCCGATACCGAATTACAACACTGCACCCGAATTCGACGATCAGGTCTACCTGCAGCAGGTCTCGAACGCGATGAATGCGCTCAATTCCAATCTCGGAACCAGCCAACGAAATGGGAACGACCTTGTGTTTACACCTCGCCTCGATTACCAGGCCACTCCGCGCGACGGCCTCTTTCTTACGTTCAACCTGAATCGCTTTAACTCGCCCGGGGGCGTAATTACCCAGCCGACCGGAGGGACATACGGGCTGCAAACGCTGGCCAGCGCTTATGTGCGGACCTACCAAACCACTCTGGGCTGGACGCACACCCTCTCGCCCAGGCTGCTGAATGAATTCCACGCGGCCACATCGCAGGATAACGAGACCGCAACGCCAACGGGTCTGGCATCGAACTTACCGACTGTGGTACTCGATAGTCCCGCGGCTTTCACTTTTGGGAACGCCCCGTTCTCGATTGGCAGAGTGTTTGAACGGCAGTATTCGCTTGCCGACCGAATCGACTACGTGATCGGCAAGCACACCTTGCAATTCGGGTTCGACTGGAGTCGATCCTCCGACGCGGATACCAATGATGGCGGAGCTGATCCAAACGAGGCCATCGATTTTGGGTCTCCGCTCGGCCTGTATGAATTTTCAAATCTGGAAGACTTCGCGCTCGGCGAATACAACACCTTCAGCCAGGCCGCAGGCAATCCCCGCTTTTCCTTCGCCTATCCTTATTATGGTTTTTACGCGCAGGATACTTATCGAATCCTTCCGCAGCTTACGCTCGAACTCGGCCTTCGCGAAGATTTTCAAGTCTTTCCGCAGCCAGCAGAAAATCCAGCCTTCCCGCTCACCGGGCAATATCCAAACCAATACCGGCGTTTCGCGCCCCGCTTCGGTTTCGCGTGGCAGCCCGCGGCAAAGACCGTGGTTCGCGGAGGGTTCGGGCAGTTCTACCAGAACATGAATGGGCTGAATTATCGCAACGCAATCATTTCGAACGGACTGGCATCCCAGCAGACGGAAGCCAGCTCCACTTATACATCTGGAGCGCCGAACAATCCTCAAATGACCTACCCTGTGTTTCCAACGGTTCTGCAGCCTAATGACCCCTTGTTCGCGGCTTCTCCGGATATCTCGCTGGTTTCGCCGCAATTCCGTGTCCCCTACGTTTTGCAGGCCAGTTTGCAGATTGAACGCGAACTCGACCGGAACACGACTTTGAGTATTGGCGCCATGTGGACCCATGGCGTTCATCTTCTTTCTGGCAGCGCCTACGACTTGAACCTGCAACCGCTGCAAGGCACGACCACCTACATCACCTGTCCACCCAATGTCACCGTTTTGCCGTGCTCGGGCCCCAGCATCACCCTTCCCAACATGGACAGCGGTTTGCTCCGGGAAGGCCGCATCAACCCCAATCTTGGCGAGATCAACGAACTCATCAGTCCCGCGCAAAACCACTACAACTCATTCTTCATACAGTTACAGCGCCGCATGTCGCGGGGACTCTCGCTGCAATTCGCTTACACATTCGCCAAGAGCATCATGCTCAATGGCATGGACTTCAATAATCAATTCGACTTCAGTAACACCCACGCGCCTTCTTTGCTCGACCAACGCCATCGCCTCTCGTTGGCGGCCGTGTATCAGCCGCACTTGGAACGGTTCGCGGCCTCTGAAACAGCGCGCACCATCGCCTCGGGATGGCGTGTGAGCACGGTCATGGAGTTTGCTTCCGGCCGACCCTACGCTGGCTTGCTCAGTCCTGCATGTAGTCTCGACCCCCGCTACTTTACCCACAAAAACCCGGTGGTTGATTTGTCTGACCTCCCACCTTGCTCCGGCGCAAATGGCAACCTGAACGATGCCGCCTTCAACGAAGACACCGCCAACACGGCCGGAGGCATCAACGGCGCCGGCCCAACCCCTGGCATCGGATTGAATTCCTTCTACGGCCCCTGGCTTGAGAGGATCGACCTGGGTTTGGCACGCAGCTTCGAGATCCGGGAAGGCAAAGAAATCGAGCTTCAGGTGCAGGCTTTCAACTTATTCAATCACCCGAATTACTATGTACAAAACGGCGACGGGATCAACCAGCAGCAATACAATCCCATCGGAACCCAGCAGGGCCAGCGCTATCCTTGCGGCGACGGTGTCTCCGTCAACCAGACCTGCTTCCTCGTCCCCAACTCTGGCTCGGGCAATTTCGGCAACCTACAGGAAATCAGTCCCGACGGTCTCCCTCGCATCCTGCAGTTTTCCGCGCGATTCACTTTTTAGCCGCACGCATTCGTCGCAAAGGCCACGCAAAAAAGAATCGCACAGCTTCTTGCTGCGGTGCTGTTCACTTACGACGGGTCACACCAACGGGTGACCACTGTCACTGCCGCCACCAACCGGCAACCGTAGGGTAGGACAATCATTGTAGGAGTATGCCGTGTCTTCGGAGTTCACTCGTGGCAGAGTAAGTCAGGAGTTGGAGCAGGCTTTGCGTCAGGTGATGAAACCGCGGTCGTTTCCCACCTCCACGGTTCTGTTTCGCCAGGGAATGCCGGCACTCGGCGTCCATCTGCTCGAAGAAGGCTCGGTTCGCCTTCTCATCGCCGCCGATGGCAAACAGCGTCAACTACTTGAGGTGGTTGGTCCGGGGACCCTTCTCGGCCTGAGCGATTCTATGGCTCGGGGGAATTACCGTGTTACTGCCGAGGCGGCAGAGCCAGCCTCCACGGTCTTTTCAGAGCTTGAGGCTTTTACAGAATTGCTCGCAAGCCGTCCTGATTTGTGTATGGAGATTGTCCGTTTATTGAGCGATAATCTGCACGGCCTCTACCACAAGTTCCGCGGCGTGAGCGCGCATCCTGGTCGTCCCCGCCGCCGTTCCCTCGACCAGCAACTGCACTAGCAGCATTCCTGTTCCCGCGCACAGTTTCCGCAAAACCAGGCGCAATTACTCAGCCTCTTCTTCTTAGTCTGCTTTGAAACGAATCGTAACCTGGGTCCGAATTTCTACCGGCTCACCGTTCAGATAGTAAGGCTTGTAACGCCACTGGCGAACCGCTTCCAGCGCCGCTGCATTAAACACTCCATTTCCACTCAGCACCTTGGGGTCGACCACGCGGCCTTCTTTGTCGATCGTCGCCTCAATCTCGACCACGCCATTACGATGCGATGCGAACGCACTTTGCGGATATCGCGGCGTCACACTCTTAATCAACAGTCCCTGCGACACCCCCTGCGAAATTTTCAACTGCGCTAATGTCGGTTTGGAGACAGTCGTGTCTGACGACATCAGCCCACTCAAATTGTTCTGCGCCGGCGTGACGGCCAACGCACTCGGCGGCGCCGCGCTGTCTTCGCTCTCAGCATGCTTCCCGCTCGCATGAGCGTCAGGACTTACTTGCAGTGGTGAAACTGCGGGCTGCGCTGCTTTCGGCTGCAAAACCAGTTCAATCCGTTCGGCCGCGGCCTGAGGAGCGGTACGGCCTGTCGCACTCGGCGTCAAACCTCCCGGCGGAACGTCCCGAGACGGACTCTTTTCCTCGACCGCCTTATTACCTGCGCCGGACGCGATTTTCTCCGCGGCACTCGTGTGTCTGGGTTGATTGAGTTCTACCACATGGAGATAGTTTGATTGCGACACCGCCGGCTTTCGGACAAACCTGCTCCAGGCCAAATAACTCGCCGCGGCAACGATCAGAACAATAGCAACGCCGATGAAAATCCGGCTGAAGCCCGTAGCCTCTTTGCCGGGCATCGCATAAGACAAGGCTGCCGGCTCATTGGACGAGTCTTCCAGATCATCGCTTGTGGCACTCGCCGTCAACGTCTGCTTGATGGGTTCAGTTAGCGGCGTCCAACCAGACTTTGCCGGCACAGGCGCACGACTTAGGTGCGTGTTTTCTGGTGGTGCTTGCCCTGGCTCCTTAGGCATCTCTCTTGCCGGGGCCGCGGCGGCGGCCGAATAACCGCCGGCGGATACCACCGGCTTCGGCATTGTGTTCATCGCGGGCGTCGACAGTTGCGGCGTTATCGTTTCGCGGGCCGACTTCGGCGTCTCCATCGCTGGCGCGACGATCTCTATGGTATGGCTCGGCAACTCAGTCGGCACATCCGGTTCAATTGCATCTTCGTCATCCAGATTCTGCGGCCCAACATTCGAACCGGACGCGGGCGCGGCCGGCTCATGCACCTCGTCTCGCGACCATGGGATCATCCCGGCTTCCAACTCCGCAGTTTCTGTCGTCGTCGTGCCTGCCATCAAGAAGGGATCGTCATGTGCTTGGGCAGAAGCTGTAACCGGCACCGCGAATTCCGGAGTCGCGTTTTCCACCTGAACAGTGGCTCGGTCGCCTGGCGCGACGTGCGCCGCTTGCGGTGTCGATGGCTCCTTTGGCCATGCAGCGCTTGCTTGGTGGGAATTCTCGGCACTCTTCCTAAGCAGTCCGCGCGCAATCCGCAGCGTCCCCTTGGCCTGTTCGATATTGATCGGCTTGGTCAGAACAAGGTTTGCGCCCGCCCGATAGGCTGCGGCAACGCCGGTCTGTCCCTCGACCAATGCGATGGTCAACGAATCCTTATTGGAATTTGACTTGCGAATATTATTGAACAGCAACGACGTGTCTTCATCGCTGCCGCAGTCGACAATAATTGCGTCGGAACACTGCTCCGCCATTGCCTCTTTGGCTCGAGTGGCATCGCTCGCGGTATCAATCTCAAATCCGATGTCGCGGAACAGTTGACTTACAATGCGGACTACTTTTTCGTCGGAACAAATAAGGAGGGCGTGGTATCCCATGGTGACATCGTAGTCCTGCCATTGTTGCCAGCAAGTTACATTTGTAACCTCAGGTTACCCAACGTATGTTACTACTCCATATACTTTCAAGAACCGGCGCACACTCGTCAAGGCTGCGCGGGATTGATCTGCACAACGGTTTCAAATGGTACGGCCTTTCCATCGCGCATATAAGGACGATACCGCCACTGCTTAACGGCGGCAGCAGCCGCAATGGCAAAGTCGGATTGCCCCTCCGCTACTTGCAGGCTCGCGACCTTTCCCTCGGCATCGACGAACACTCTTAGCACGACAGCCTCTTCGCCTCGTTTCGAACCGTGATACTGAGGCGGCACGGAACTAACCAATCTTTTCTCCGCGCCTTTGGAAGATAAAACTACACCCGTCGTTTCGGACGGCTGTCCAGTTGCGTTCAGCAAATGCGCGGCGTCGTTCTGCCTCGGTTCGTTCGACTGCGTATTTGCATTCGGAGCGGCACTCTTGTGGGCGCCGCTTGCTTCCGCCGGAACGCTCGCCTCGGTTCCGCCTCGACTCGCCGTCAAACTCGGCGTTGAACTGCCGGAGTGCTGCTTGGTACCGCTCGAGCCAGGCGGTGATGCGATTTCCAGAATCGCTGATTTGTCAGAGCCAGATACGATCGCCTTTGCGTCATTCGGGGTTTGCGCTTCAGATGCGGCATCAGCCGGTTTGAGCTGAGGCGCTGAATTCCGTTGTGCCCCTCTTACATCGTGACTCGGGCTTCGCGTCGAAGCTTGTCCTACATTGCCAATTCCAACAAATGTGCGCACGCGATGAATTTGCGGTTGCAGGAATGTTCGCAACTTGGGTTGCGTAACCCAAGCTGCGTAGAACCCACTGCACACCTGCGCCAACACAAGTAACGCAATAACTAGCGCGCTCCCTTTCTTTTCGTGCACCGGGTCATCTGCGGCTGGCAACGCAGCCGAACTCGCCAACCCACCCTCGCTCTCGCGTTCTGTCCTCTGTATTTCCGCAAGCACCAGGTCGTCTGAGAAACCATCCTTCGCCTCCAAATGTGGACTGCGAACCACGGTCTCCGTCGCCGCAGTCTGGGCCGCTACAACTTTGCCCACATCGGTTCCCGCCACATCGGCGGCAGCACTCATAGTCGCCGTTGCCGAAGAAGCTATGTAATGTATTTCTCTCCAGGACGATTCCCCCGACGCTCCCACAGTCATCGTTTTCGACTCGGCCGGGCTATAACTCGATGCAGTCGTCGGCACTTCGGAAATCAAAACCGAATCTTCGCAAGCCAGAACCGGAATTTGCGTAGCCGAGTTTTGATCTACTGGATCACGATTTGCCTGCGCATCTCGATCCGCGTTTTCCGTGGCTGTGCCGCTCGCTGACCCTGCTTTCTTCGAGCGGTTCAGTGCCGCACGAACCGTGTTCCGGGCTTGGTCTTTAGCAACCGGCCGCGTCAGAATGAATTCTGCGCCCAGCCGGAAAGCCGTTGGCAGCCCCGTGCGGCCGTCTGCAATCGCAATCCCAACAAGAGTTCGGCCAGTCTTCGTTCGGCGACACACATCAAGAATGAGCTTGGCCGCTGGCAGGTTTTCGCAGTCAACGAGCACAAGATCCACGTTTCCGGAGTGCAAACGAGTGGCGGCGGAAGCCCCGTCGCGCGGGCGCTCCCACGTCACCCCCATTTCTTCCAGGACCGACGTAATCGCGCTCACCGCCTGGTCATCCGGCGTTAAGAGTAGAGCTAATGGCATCATTTCATGCTAGGAACCGATGGTGCGGGGCCGCAAGTTACATCGGTAAGGTGACGGCTGCCGAAAGCTCCGGGACTATCGCTTTGCCGTCAGGCCAGCTTCTTTCCCGTCGCCGACTCCGGCACAGGATACGGAATCGTGCCGCGCAGTGAAGCTTTCTCCTCCGCGGTCAAGTCCGGGAATGGCAGATCATGCTGCTGGCGCCACTGCTCCACTTGTCGTTCGGCTGCCGCTGTCTTTTCCGGGTCGAGACCGCCGTCCCGCCCCAGGTAAAGCGTCTGCGCAGGAAACGCCAACCCGCTCCCGGAGCGCTCCACGATCTCGACCACGCGCAGGAGGAGGTCCTCGCGCACTGCACTGAATTCATTGAAATCCACCGTCGGGATATAACTCGTAATCCCCACCGTGTACGCGCTCGTTCCAAAAGCAGTCAACCGCACATCGGCTGTTGTCGGTTCAACCATCGGATGCCCATATAGCAGTTTTCGAATCTCCCCCAGCAGGTATCGCAACTGGTCTGGAGATGTGTCTGGCCGCAAATTCAGCGAAGGACTCCACAAGAATTTATCGCGCCGCGATAGGTTCTCCACATTCATTGTCGCCACGGCCCCATTCGGAATCGAAAGCTGCGTCCGGTCGTCGGTGCGAATACGAGTCGAGCGCAGGCTGATGTCTTCCACCGTGCCGCTGCGGTCGCCAAACTTGCAGTAATCACCCACGCGAATCACTTCGTCGGCAAGCACGGAAATTCCACCAAATAAATTCTCCAGGGTCTTTTGCGCGGCCAGCGCAATCGCAATACCGCCAATCCCGAGCCCGGCCAAAACTGTCGTCAGGTTGAAACCGCAAATGGCGAGTACCGCGAGAATCGCAACAATCACGACCAGCGCTTTCGCCAGCCGCTCACCCAGAAGCATGAGCGTTCCGGTGCCCGTGCGCCCAATCGCAATGGCATGCGTTCGCAGCCGATTCATAATCAGCGTCGACCCGCGCAGCACAAACCAGAAGAACCCTGTGCTGACCAGCACCCACATGGTGCGGGAGTAATAAAACCTCGGCAACAATGGCAATCCAAAGTACGCCGCAATGCGGCCGTGCGCAATGGCGCTGAAACAAAGCCACAGCGGCCGCGATAGCCGCCCATACGCGTGCAAGTCAGGACGCTTTCGTAATCGCAGATAGAGCCGCCGCGGGATATTGAGTAGCAGAACCACCGCCGCGCCAATAATCACCGCCACCGGAATTGCCGCGATCAGCGCTAGCCACTGCCACAGCGGCAGTCCCAGCAACTCATTCCGCACCAGGCTCCGTGGCAGTTTTGTCTCCACCTGGTGTGCTTCCACGTTGTCGTAGAGATCGGGAACCTTGCTGAGCGTTTCGGCGGAAAACAGCCAGATCCTCCCGAAATTCGGATCGGTGACTCGAACCAGTACTACCGGGATTTCAGATTCCGCGGCCGAGAATTCTCCAATCGTCTGCTGATCTGGACCGCCAAAATCAGGATTGCCTTCTGGATTGGCGCTGATCCGGCTTAACCTTCCCACATACGCCCGGTCCATCAGCAGCTTCAGTTTTCCCGCGAGCTGAATGCCCTGCGCCTGTCGCCGCGCCGCGCTCATTTGCAGATAATCGGCAGCCGCAACTTCATTTCCGTTTTGCTCCGCTTCCAGGAAGCCCAGCACGGTGCCCGAGGGTGTGTTGCGTCCCAATTGGTCGCTCGCTGCAGAACCCGCCGACTGCGCCTGCTTGCCCCGCAACAGGCCGCTGATCGACTGCGCCGTCGAATCTGGCACGCCGAACGCGACGATCAAGACGACGATCAGGATCAGCAATGCAGATTTTTTCATGCAGTTTGATTCCGGTTGGGAACTCAACAAACGTCCTTCTTCACGAGACATTCAACATCACGAGACATTCAACTTCAGGACAAGATCGGTTTATGAATAACGCGGCGCCTGTTCGCGCACATAGCGGCTTGATTGTAGCTCGCGGCTCGAAGCTCGTGACTCGTAGCCCGCGCCTCGCAACTCGCAGCTCGCCTCATTTCTTCGGACGATAAATATCCGTCGCCTGCCCGTAGAAGATTTCCGCCGCCTCCATCATGGTTTCAGAAAGCGTTGGATGCGGATGGATCGTCATGCCGATGTCCGCCGCCAATGCGCACATCTCAAGCGCCAGCACGCCCTCGGCGATCAGTTCACCCGCGCCCGGCCCGCAAATTCCCACGCCGAGCACGCGCTCCGTCTTCGGATCAATCAGCAGCTTCGTCAGACCCTCCGGCCGGTCGATCGTAATCGCGCGCCCCGAAGCCGCCCATGGAAATTTCGCCACCGTAATCTGCCGTCCCTGCTCCTTGGCCTGCGTTTCCGTCAGTCCCGCCCATGCAATTTCCGGATCGGTGAACACCACCGCCGGGATCGCATTTGGCTCGAATGCCACTTTGTGTCCCGCAATCGCTTCTACCGCGCAACGCCCTTCGTGCATCGCCTTGTGCGCGAGCATCGGCTCACCCGCCACGTCACCGATCGCATAGATCGCGGGATCGGCCGTCTGTCGTTGCGGGTTGATCTCGATAAATCCCTTCTGATTGACTTTGACTTTCGTTTTGTCGAGGCCCGGAATTTCCGAATTCGGCCGCCGCCCAACCGACATCAGCACCTTGTCGAACACCTGCTCTTTTTCTTTCACATCCGGTCCGTCGAGCGTGACGCGGATCCCGGTCTTTTCATCCTTAAGCGATTTAACTGTCGTGTTCAGCAGAATGGCCGCGAAGAGCTTTTCCAGCCGCTTGTGCAGCGGCAGCACCAAATCGCGATCGGCTCCGGGCAATAGACCCGCCATCATTTCTACGCACGTCACCTTGGTCCCTAGCGTGGCATAGACTGAACCAAGCTCCAGCCCGATATATCCGCCGCCAATTACCAACAGCGTTTTCGGGATGTCGGCCAAATCCAGCGCGCCCGTCGAATCCATCAGCCGCGGGCTGTCGATCTTGAGACTCGGCACGACCGTCGGCCGCGAGCCAGTAGCAATGACGATGCGGTCAAACGTCAGCGTCTCTTCCCCGGCCGCCGCCGACTTCGTCACCTTCAGCGTCGTCGAATTCACAAAGGCGGCTTTTCCCTGAATGAATGTGACCTTGCGCTGCTTGGCGAGTTGACCGAGCCCGCCGGTCAACTTTTTCACCACGCCTTCTTTCCACGTCCGCAGCTTGGTCAGGTCGATCTTCGGCGGAGCAAACTCAATCCCCCAGTTCTTCGCCTGCTCGGCTTCTTCCAGCAATTTCGACACATGCAGGAGCGACTTCGAGGGAATGCATCCACGATAAAGGCAAACGCCGCCCGGATTGACTTCCGGGTCAATCAGCGTAACGTTCATGCCGAGGTCTGCCGCCAAGAATGCCGCAGCGTATCCGCCCGGTCCACCACCAATTACTGCCACACGAAGATTCGAATTTTCCGCCATTGTCTCTATTTGTCCTTAGTTATTCGCATTTAACAGTTGAGATCGCTGAGCGTTGAGGAAAAAAAGGATTCTTGGGCCAAGATTTTCTCGGCGTCCTCGGCGTCTCGGCGGTGAAAAAGCCCTACCCCTGGACACTCAGCAAGAACGGCTGCTCGAACGCCTCGGCCACCCAACGCAAAAAACGCGCCGCATCAGCGCCATCAATCAACCGGTGATCGTACGAGAGTGAGAGCGGAAGAATCAAGCGCGGCTCGAACTTGTTATTCACCCACTCCGGCTCAATGCGCGACCGCGACAGCCCCAGAATCGCGACCTCCGGATAATTCACAATCGGCGAAAAACCCGTCCCGCCAATCCCGCCCAGGTTCGTGATCGTAAATGTCCCGCCCTCCATCTCCGCCGGGGTCAACTTGCGATCGCGCGCTTTTTTTGAAAGCTGCGTCATTTCGGCCGCCAGCTCCACAATATTTTTCTTGTCTACATCGCGAATCACCGGCACCAGCAGCCCGCGGTCCGTATCCACCGCCACGCCAATATTGATGTACTGCTTGTAGATAATCTCTTCCTTCCCCATATCAATCGACGCATTGAACTGTGGAAAGACTTTCAGCGCAGCCGCACACACCTTCAGCGCAATCGCCGTCACGGTCATCTTGCCGCCCGCTTCTTCAGCCCGCGGCGCAAAGCGCGCACGCAACTGCTCAAGCTCCGTGATATCGGCCCGGTCCTGCTGCGTGACATGCGGAATCGTGTTCCACGCCTGCCGCAGATGCTCCGCCGTCTTCCGCCGCACGCCGCGTATCGAAACCCGCTCCGTCTTGCCCCACTTCGCAAAGTCGGGCAACTCCGGCTCAGCGAATGCCGGAGCCTTAGTTTGCGCCGCCGCGACCGCCGTCGCCAGCGTGTTCTTCGCGTGCAGCTTCACATCATCCAGGCTGATGCGTCCCCCGGGCCCCGAGCCTTGCACGCCATGAATGTCCACGCCAACTTCCCGCGCCAGCCGCCGCACGTGCGGAGCCGCCGGCACCGGCTCACGATGTTCCGTCCCCGCAACTTTCTCCAGCTGCACCGGCATGGCGAACGACGGAGGCGCCGCAAAAGTCTGATCGCGAGGCAGCGCCTGCTCCTCCGTCTTCCCCTCCGCCTTCATCGCCAGTTGAAACGACAACCGCGCTGATTGCTGCCCTGAGATGTGCTCCACCGGCTCATGTCGTCGCGGAGCTTCAACCGGGGACTCCACTCCACCCTGCAGCGTGAAAATCACCTCGCCGACTTTTACCTTCTGGCCCTCTTTTACTTTGATCTCTGCCACCACGCCGCTGACGGAGGAAGGCACTTCAATCACCGCTTTGTCCGTTTCCAGTTCCATCACCGGCTGTCCCTCGGCGACCCGCTCTCCCGGAGCAATCATCAGCCGCACCAGATCGCCGGAGTCTATGTTTTCGCCCAACTCCGGCAACTTGAATTCGCTGCTGAAAGATGCAGCCGATGAAGAATTCGCCGGCGCCGCGACCGAAGTCGCTTGCCTTTGTTGCGAAGCAACCGGCGTCTCTCTTGATGGAGCAACCGGCGTCCCCGCCCGTCCCGCATCGGCCTCATAACCCTGCGAAGAAGCCGGCGTCTTCGCCGGCTCGACACGGTCGCGCGACTCGTCCGAAGCAGCCGAAGCCACTGCTGCCGCACTAGTCTTCGCCGGCGCCTTCGCCCCGTTCTCAACTGTAAAAATCACTTGCCCCACGCGAACCTTGTCGCCTTCTTTCACCTTCACTTCGCCAACCGTGCCCGTCACTGATGACGGCACCTCCACGACGGCCTTATCCGTCTCGAGTTCCATCACCGTCTGGCCCTCGGCAATGCTCGCCCCCGGCTTGATCAGCAGCCGCACCAGATCGCCGCTGTCGATGTTCTCGCCGAGTTCCGGCAACTTAAATTCCGTCGTCATTCTTGTCCTTAGCTTATTTCCGCCGTGTCCTTAGCTTACTTCCGCCGTGGTGTCATCCTGAGCGCAGCAGAGTTGCGCGAAGCGGAACTCATGCATAGTCGAAGGACCCCTACTCCCGGCACTAACTCGTCGATCTTCTCTTTTCGACCACGCAATCGCTTCGCGAACCCGCAGCTTCGCTCTCGATCAGCACTCACTCAGCTGACCGCCGGATTCCGTTTCTCCGGCTCGATCCCAAGCTCCCGCACCGCCTTCTCTACCAACTCACCGCTTACTTGCTTCTCGCTCGCCAGCGCGTGCAGCGTCGCCAGCACAATGTGTTTGGCATTCACTTCAAAAAAGTCCCGCAGCGACGCGCGATTCTCGCTCCGCCCGAAGCCATCCGTCCCCAACGCAACCAACTTGCCGGGAACCCATTGCGCAATGCTCTGCGGCAGCACCTTCATGTAATCCGATGCCGCAATAAACGGGCCCGCTGCAACCGCGCCTGCCCCATCTTTCCGCCGCGCACTTCCGAGTGCCTGCGTCACATACGGCACCTTCGGCGTTTCCGTCGGATGCAGCATGTTCCAGCGCGCGCAATCGTTCGCCTCGCGATACAGTTCTTTGTAGCTGGTCACGCTCCAAACATCTGCCGCGACCCCATAGTTTTTCTCCAGGATCTCTCGCGCCTTCAGCACCTCGAACATGATCGCGCCGCTGCCCAGCAGCTGCGCCCGCGCCTTGGCGTCTTTCTTCGTCGATGCGCTGTACAAATACAGCCCCTTTAGAATCCCCACCTTCACGCCCGCATCGCCCGGCATTTCCGGCATCGGCAGAGGTTCATTCGTCACTGTCAAGTAGTAGAAGATAGATTCCCCATCCACGTACATGCGCCTGATCCCATCCTGCACGATCACCGCGATCTCATACGCAAACGCCGGATCGTACGCCAGCAGGTTTGGCACACTCAGTGCCAGCACGTGGCTCTGTCCATCCTGATGCTGTAGTCCTTCGCCCGCCAGCGTAGTCCGTCCCGCAGTCCCGCCGATCAGGAATCCTCTGCAGCGCATATCGGCTGCCGCCCAAATCAGGTCGCCAATGCGCTGGAATCCGAACATCGAGTAATAAATAAAAAACGGAATCGTGTTGATCCCGTGGTTGGCATATGCCGTCCCGGCCGCAATAAACGAGCACATGGAGCCGGCCTCGGTGATGCCCTCCTCCAGAATCTGTCCATTCTTCGCTTCCTTGTAATAGAGCAGCGTATCCATGTCGACCGGTTCATACAGCTGCCCCACGCTCGAATAAATTCCCACTTGCCGGAACAGTGCCTCCATGCCAAACGTTCGCGCTTCGTCCGGCACCACCGGCACAATGAACTTTCCCACCTCCGGATCGCGCAGCAACTTCGACAGCAGGCGCACAAATACCATCGTCGTCGAAGCGTCGCGTCCTTCCGTCCCTTTGTAGAACTCCTCGAATATCGCGTCCGACGGCGGCTTCAGCGGCGTCGCTCGCACTTTTCTCACCGGCAAATATCCGCCCAGTTGCTGCCGCCGCGCCTGCATGTATTTGATCTCCGGACTGTCGTCTGCTGGACGGTAGAACGGCGCCTCATGCAGTACGTCGTCAGCGATCGGTATGCCAAACCGCGAACGGAAAACTGCCAACTCGTCGTCGTTCAGCTTCTTCTGCTGGTGCGTGATGTTCTTGCCTTCACCCGCTTCGCCCAACCCGTAGCCTTTAATCGTCTTCGCCAGAATCACCGTCGGCGCGCCCGTATGCTCCACCGCCGCCTTATAGGCCGCCATCACCTTGATCGGATCGTGCCCGCCTAGCCGCATGCGCGCCAGTTGCTCATCGGAAAGATGTTCCACCATCTTCAGCAGCCGCGGATCAGTCCCAAAGAAGTTCTGCCGGAAATATCCACCACTCTCCACCCAAAACTTCTGGTATTGCCCGTCGGTGATTTCGCCCATCCGCCGTACCAGCAGCCCGTCGCGATCCGCCTGGATTAACGCATCCCAGTCCGTGCCCCAGATCACTTTGATCACGTTCCAGCCCGCGCCGCGGAAAATCGCTTCCAGCTCCTGAATGATCTTTCCGTTTCCGCGCACCGGCCCGTCCAGCCGCTGCAGGTTGCAGTTGATAACAAAAATCAGATTGTCCAGCCGCTCCCTGGATGCCAGCGTGATTGACCCGAGCGCCTCCGGCTCATCCATTTCGCCGTCGCCCATGAAGGCCCAGACTTTTCCGCCCGTCGAAGTTTTCAGCCCGCGATTTTCCAGATACTTGATGAACCGCGCATGGTAGATCGCTTGAATCGGCCCCAGGCCCATCGAGACCGTTGGAAATTCCCAGAAATCCGGCATCAGCCACGGATGTGGATACGACGATAACCCTCCGCCCGGCTTCAGCTCGCGTCGAAAGTTTTCCAGCTTTTGCTTCGGAATCCGCCCCTCAAGATACGCTCGCGCATAAATTCCCGGCGCAGCGTGTCCCTGGAAATAAACAATGTCGCGGTCGCCCGATTCCGTCGCAGCGTGGAAGAAGTGATTGAAGCCCACCTCATAGAGCGTGGCCGCCGAAGCAAACGTCGAAATATGCCCGCCGATGCCTTCCTGAATCTTGTTCGCCCGCACTACCATCGCCATCGCGTTCCACCGCACCAGGCTCTTGATCCGGCGCTCCATCTCCTGGCTACCCGGAAATGGCGGCTGCTGCCGCGATGGAATCGTATTCTGATACGGGGTCGTCGCCGAAAACGGCAGATTTACGCCCGCCGCCCGCCGCGCATGCAGCGCCAGTTGCTGCAGGAGCCGTCCCACCCGCTCCGGCCCACCCTTAGCGAGCACGTAGTCAAGTGAATCCAGCCACTCGCGCGTTTCCAGCACTTCGAGGCCGTTCGTTGACTGCTCCTGCTGTGCCGGCATCGGCTCGGCTTGCTGTCGTTTCCCTGCTGGTGTCTGCTGTTGTTGCTCTAGCGTTTCCGCCACACTGACCTCACCTTCCCGGATAAGTTCATGATAAGCAATCAGCAGGATTTTTGCTGGTGACCAACGATAATCGAGCTGTGCAAGTGCTGGCATCACCCGTCGATGGTCGCGATCCTCGCGATCAGCGGCCAAGTCAATTAGATACAACCAGATAGCGGCGCAGGAGCTGGCATTCCCGTGTCGGCCCCGCATCGGCCGCATGCATCTCCGTGGAAGTGATCTCCGTCGAAGAGCCGGCCTTCAGGCCGACGTTCGCAGCATTTTCACGATGGGGCTTCAGCCCCGGTGGAAGGTCGACTGTCCAAGGCTAGCTATTGAAGGCATCCCTCCCGCCAACAAACGTCGCCATCACCTCGCTCCGCCCATTTAGCACCACGAAATCGGCATCCGCGCCAGCACTCAGCACTCCCTTTTCGATGCGTATCACCTGCGCTGCATTTCGGCTGGCAGCCGCCGTTGCTCTATCCAAAGGCCATTCACCAAAACGCGAAAGGTTTCTCACGGCGGCATCCATGGTCAAAACACTGCCTGCTAGTTTGCCCTCATGTGTGCACGAGCCGTTCTTGACGTCGACCTCAATCGCTCCCAGCCGGTAGCGCCCATCCGGCATCCCCGTCGCTGCTGTTGCGTCCGTGATGAGCACCAACCTTTCCGGGCCTTTGGCCTGTGCCACCAATCTAACGATCGCCGGATCAAGATGAATACCATCGGCGATCATGTCGGCGCTCGCGCGCTCGTCCGTCAACATGGCTCCCGCAATCCCCGGATCGCGATGTCCCATCGGACGCATGCCGTTAAAAACGTGCGTCGCATGCCGCGCCCCAGCGGCGATCGCGCGTTCCGTCCAGGTAAAGTCCGCGTCCGAGTGTCCCAGGCTCACGCACACTCCCTTCACACTTGCCGCGCCGATCAATTCCATTGCTCCTTCCAGTTCCGGAGCCATCGTCAACATCCGAATGTGTCCCCGCGCGGCCTGCCAGAATCGCTCAAAAGTTTCGACTTTCGGCGGAAGCAAATCTTGTTCACGATGAACTCCGCGCCGCACATGGCTTAGGAATGGTCCTTCCAGGTGAATGCCAACCGGAACCGCCCGAGCTCCACCATCCCGAATAGTCCGCTTCTGTTTTTCTATCGCATCGGCCAGACGTTCCAGCGCACGCAGAGTGGTTTCCATCGGCGCGCTCACCGTAGTTGGCAAGTAACTGGTCACACCATGACGGGCCAAAAAGCGCTCAATAGCAGGAAAGGCTTCCGGTTGCTCGTCCATTACGTCGTGTCCGGCGCTTCCGTGGATATGCAGATCGACGAATCCCGGCACAATCACGGCATCGCCAAAATCAACCGATGAAGCACCCGACGGCACCTCGTGATCCGGTCGAGACGCGATTTGAACCACGCGCCCATCTTCGACGACCATCACGGGATGCTCCACCACCTCGTGCGGTGTCAGCAACTTTTTCGCGGTGAAGGCTTGCATAGGGTAGAAGCCTGAAGTCGAGTCAGATTGTACAACCGTTTCCCACGGCGGCCCCTGATTCAGGCAGGCAGCGGCTTCTCGAAAGAATTTTCTGCCTCCTCCCCGCACGCTTACCACGCTGTCCGGCGGTCTCTCGACTGCTCCTCGCCAACCGGCCTCAATAACTGGGGCAATTGTCGTCCTTTGGTAACCTTCGCCTTCACCTCGCTTTCATGCTCTTGCAGTTACAATAGTAGTTAACGATGGAAATTGTGGGTGTGAACACTGAAAAGTTAACGCGGGAGCGGAGGAAACTCATGCTCAGCATGCTCGAGCGGAAGATTCGTCTGCGCGCCCGGCAGCTCTACGAAAATCGCGGTGAGCAAGATGGTCGCGCGCTTGACGACTGGGTCCAGGCCGAGTCCGAGGTATTGAAATCCAGCATCCTCGTGCCCCTGTGGGCCCAACGCGAACAATCACAATCGACCGAGATTCAGGCCAGCGCTCAGACAGACGCCCATTCTGAAGCACAGATCGAAGTCTAGCCCGAAATCGGGGCCAAAATTCTGTACCGCACTCCGTTCCACATTGACCGCCCACTCGGAAGTTCTTCTGCCGTAACGGTTTGCAAAATTGAACAATTTTGCTGTGATTGCGCTCCTATATGTCGGCCAGTGGGGAAACTACACTCCCATAATGGAACCGACTTCGTTCATTACCTCCCGGACAGCCGATGCGTTCGATGGACTGACCGGGCGCGGGCGTGACCAACCGTCAGGAGCAAGACTTTCTGCTTCATGAGTTTGTCGTTATGCCCGATTGCTTTCACGTCGTCCATTTCATCAAGGCAGGTTTTTCATTTCGCCTGAAATCTGCCGCTCTGGTCTGGCAGGCAGGGTTTGTGAATCACACAATTTCCGACGAGAGTGACTTCGCGCGCCATTGTGAGCTCATCTGGCGCAGCCCCGTACGGTCTGGATTAGTCCGCAATCCCGAGCAATACACCTTCTCCTCCGCCAGCGGACGCTATGCCGTCGATCCGCCGCCCGAGCCGCTCAGGCCTCGCCTCGACTTTGTTACCCGTTTGCTCGTCGGGGACGGAAATATGGGAAAAAGTAAGGGAGCACAGAGTGCTCCCTTCATTCTCTAACAATGACTTAGGCCGTACCATACTTCGAACTGTTACTTCGAGCTGTCACCCCTGGAAGCACGGTCAGATTCGCCGAGCGAAAGCGCTTTCTTCTTTCCTGCGAGTTGGATCTCCGACACCCATGCCTTCCCGTTGTTGTGGTCAATCACGGCCGCATCATAGTCGGGGGCTTGCCCGAGCACCACTTCCTTTGCCGAAGTCTTCGCCACTTCTTTCGTCCCTTGCATGAAGGTCAGTTCCACGTTCGAACCGCTTCCTTGCCACCGGACTTGGTAATCACCGGCGGGAAGCTGTTGTCCATTCACTTCCACCGCTTCCCCAACATGCAAACTTACCCGGTTGCTTGCAAAGGCGCCCGTTGCCACCAATACCGCCAGCCCGAGCACCAGACTCTTTAATATGCTGTTCAGTTTCATCTGCTCCTCTTTTCTGCCCGGATTGCCGGGCTCTCATGGGCGGCTGGTTCCGTTCAGCATTGGCGACTTGCCTTTTTTCGGCATTGTCTTACAATGCGACTGTCAGGGTGACGTAAAACACAAACGCGCCGTCAGGCTCGTTTCCCTGTTTCTTTCGGACTCGCCTCACCAGGGCCGCCAAACCATGAGTGAGAAAAGTCCTCGTCACCCTGCAATCTTTCCGTACAAGGACGGGATCGTAGTAGCGTTTTGCGCCTTACCTCCCAGTCAAAATTCCCCGCTGAAATTTCTCGTTAATCAGTGTCATGTGGAACGTGGTTTCACAATTCAGCGCTTTTACCAATCTACGAAACCGCTTCCTTGAAAGTTCCCAATACTTCTTTCAGCTTCTTTTTGTTCCCTTTCTTCGTTAGACGCACGAAATCCATTTGGGTTACCGAAAGTTGCGGTAGCGTTTGGTCTTTTAATGAGACAGAAATGTTTTGTGAAGATGAGTGAGGGACTCTGATATGGGCCTCGTTAACGTTATAGAATGACCTATTTGTGCAATTGACTCACGTCGAGGCGCGCTGTAAATTTTCAAGATTGTAGGGTTCTCCGTCGAGTACTCGAAAGGAGTCAGGGGTTCTCGGAACCAGCCGCGTGAGGAACAAACTTGCAATCTGCCTTCTTCTGATCCTAACCGCCCAGGCTGTTCTGGCGGCTTCTGGATTTACTCGCCAGCGACGACTCGGCTACCTGCCAGGCGATCAGTGGGAACCCGCGCTCGGGGCCGATGCCCACGGTCACGTTTATGTTCTGTTTCCCCAATACGGGCAAATCGACGATTGCAGCGCTTGTGTGCCGCCCACCATGGTCCTGTCGACCAGTAACGACAATGGCATTTCCTGGGAACCGCCTCGGCCCCTTTTACCCTTACGCTCGGGCCAGTTCGATGCCCAGATCAAGGTCGACCCGGTCGACCGGCAGACTGTTTATGTATCGTGGATGCAGGGCAGGCACGACATAATTGTGGGCCGGTCGCACGATTTTGGCAGCACCTGGCGTTTTGCGGTTGCCGAGCACTCGCCGGGACAGGTCATCGACAAGCCGGTGCTGGCCGTACGCGGCTCCGATGTGTACGTGAGCTTTAACCACGAACAAACACTCGCGGTGGCGGCATCGCATGATTTTGGGCAGAGTTTTTCCTCCACTGTCGTGAATCCCGGCGCCGGACCGGGTTGGTCTCTGGCCGCTGGTGCCACTGTGGATCCTGCCGGCCGCGTCTATTTTTCGTGGGGCTCCTACGCGCGGGCCGACGTACTAATACGACCAGTCAAGGTTTTCATTAGTCGATCAGCCGACGGGGGACGGAACTGGAGTACGAAGCTGATGGATGTTTCCAGGGCGGCGCCACTGTGCCCGGCCCAGGCCTGTTCCGCCGGTTTTCTGGCCTCCCAAATGGCTCTGGCTTCCGACGAGGGCGGGACCATTTATGCGCTGTGGAACGCTGGGTCGGTCACAGGAGGGCCGGAGCGCATTTATTTCTCGTCTTCCACGGACCGGGGGGAAACTTGGTCGGCCAAGGTGGACGTCTCAGACGCCCCGCCCGATGTGGAGCACTGCTTTCCAGCCATCAGTGCCGGCAGAGCTGACGACGTCCGCATCGCGTGGATGGACACGAGAATGATGGACGCACAGAACCATCCTCTTTGGAATACGTTCTACCGTGCCTCTACGACCGGAGGTGTGACGTGGCTGCCGGAGATGCGACTTTCCGGCCCCGTAGGCGGTTACGATTACATCCTCTCGAAAGGTTTTCTCTTCCCGTTTGGCAACCTGTTCGCTATTGACATCGATAACCTTGGCACGACCCATGTGGCGTGGGGTGAGGGTAGCAATTACAAAACGCCGGGTTCGATCTGGTACACGCGTGGAGAATAACTTGCGGGTCCCAGAATACCCCCGCCGTCTTGATGTGCTAATGGGGAGATGTGCTGATGGAGAATCGTACTTCGTTCCTTTTCCGCTCACCCGATTCTCAGCACGATCTTTCCGAAATTTTTTCCTTCCTGCATCAGCGCATAAGCCTCGCGCGCGTCCTCCAGGGGAAACACTTTTCCAATCACTGGCTTGAGCTTGCCTGCGTTCACCCATGCTGAAAGCTGCTTCCACGCCGCATCCATCAGCGGCCGATTCTGACTGAGATAAGTGAGCCACAATCCATGTACGCTGGCTCCCTTCGCGTAAAGCAAGCGCGTATCAAGCATCGGCGTTTCCCCCGTCGCACTGCCGTAAACAATCACCCGTCCGAAATCTCGTACGCACCGCACACTCTTGGCGACGTGCTCCCCGCCGAGCATCTCAAACACTGCATCCACGCCCTCTTTGTGGGTCAGCTCCTTGATCGCGTCGACATAGTCTTTCTGTTTGTAGTTAATACCATGTTGCAATCCCAGTTCGTGTACGCGGGCCAGCTTTTCTTCCGACGAAGAGGTCCCATACATCTCGACGCCCAGAATCTTGCCAATCTGCACCGCCGCCGTCCCTACACCTCCCGCCACGGCGTGAATCAGAACGCGCGCCCCGTCCGGCTTTTCTAGCAGTCCTGCTTTCCAGTACGCAAAGTAGGCGGTAAAAAAGTTGACCGGAAAAGCGGCGCCCTGCTCCGCTGTCCAACCTTCCGGCACCGGCCAGAGCATCGCGCGGGAAACGGCAGTTTGCTCCGCGAAAGCCGCCCATTGCGCATATCCCATCACCCGAGTTCCGTTCGCGTCGCGTCCGGCAAACTCACGGCCCGCAACCAGCGGAGGCTTCGGGGTTCCCGCATAGCCGCCTTGCATCGTCATCACATCGGCAAAATTCAGTCCGCCAGCTTCCACCTTAATCAGAACCTGATCCGGCCCGGCTTGCGCATCCGGCACGGTCTGCAATTCCAGCACTTCGGGCCCGCCAAATCGGGCGATCATAAGAGCCTTCATACAAAGAGTCTACCGCAGCCAGGTTGCAGTTATGGAAAGCAAACTTGGTTTCAAGCTCGTCACTCGTCACTCGTGACTCGTGACTTGCCTCTCGCAACTCGCGACTCGGGGCTCGCAGTTTCCTGCCGCCTGCCACGGCGCATATAATAAAAGCTGAGTTTCCGACCCCCGACGCCTGCTGATCCTTATGGCGTGGAGGGCGAGGGCTTGCGCGGCAAGGGGTTGCCGTGCTTCCCGAGGGTGCAAGTGGAAACGTTTGCGCCTCCCGTGTTTGGAAAGGAAACGCTCGCGGGGGCTTCGTCCCGTCCGTATTCCTTTCCTTTTTTGAAATCGGATGTCAGAGGTCATCAGTCGCTAGTCGTTAGTCGTTCGGAAGCGCGGCTGAATGCCCGACCTCTGACGACCGACGACCATCAACCGTCGACTACCATGCTCCTCATCGACAAATTCGGCCGCTCCATCCAGGATCTGCGGATCTCTATCACCGACCGCTGCAACTATCGCTGCGTCTATTGCCGTACCGGCACCAATGGCGCTGCTTTTTCCGAGCTGCCTTTTTCCGATTACCTGCGCATGGCGCGCATCCTCGTGTCGCTCGGGATCACGAAAATTCGTCTGACCGGCGGTGAACCGCTGCTTCGCAAAGACATCATTCAGTTTGTGCGCGATCTCTCGAACTTGCGCACGGCTCTCGGCGCAAAGCCTGAAATTGCGCTCACCACCAACGGCCATCTTCTTGCCGAGATCGCTCAACCGCTCAAAGATGCCGGGCTCGACCGCGTAACCGTCAGCATGGATGCCGTCGACCCCGCCCGCTTCGCGCGCATCACTCGCGTATCCAACGGATACGACAGCGTGCTGGCCGGCATTCGCGCGGCGCGCACCGCCGGCCTCGATCCCGTCAAGGTCAACTGTGTTCTGCTGCGTGGCTTCAACGAAGATCAGATCATTCCTTTTGGCATGTTCGCCCGCGAAGAAGGCGTGGTCGTGCGCTTCATTGAATTCATGCCGCTCGAAGAAGATCGCGTATGGACCCCCGAGGTCGTGGTCCCGCTCGATGAAATCGTGGCGCGCATGTCGGAATATCGGCCGCTCATCCAGATCGAACACGGGCGCAGCGAAACCGCCCGCCGTTACCGCTTTGACGACGGCATCGGCGAGATCGGCATCATCGCGCCGGTCTCGCATCCGTTCTGCGGACATTGCAGCCGCATCCGCATTACGTCCGATGGCAAACTACGCACCTGCCTGTTTTCCACCTGGGATCACGACCTGCATGAATTAATGCGCCGCGGCGCGCCGGACGAGCAGCTCGCCGAGTTTATTTTGAAAACCGTCGAAAACAAAGAAGAGCGCCATCACATCGGCGAAGCAGGCTTTGTGCCGGCTTCGCGGACGATGGTCCATATCGGCGGATAGCCAACTGGTGGGCCAGCCAAGGTCAACCTGTTAACATAGCCGGTAGTGAAACAATCTATTACGATTACGCTAAGCGTTATTTCCCTTGTAATTGTAGCGGTCGCGCAAACCACAACAGGGAATGGCTTGAAAGACGGCGTGTATTACAGTGCGGAACTCGGCGTTCGCTACACACCGCCGCAGAGTATGACAGACGAAACGGCCGATGCACGAGAGGCAGTCCGCGTTCGCACCGCTACGGCTCACACGACGAATACCTTTGATGTGCTGTTGAGCCTGACATCCGGGCCCGACGATGAGGCGTCAGACTGGCATTCCGTGTGCATCGAGACCTACCCGCGCGCAAAGTTTGCTAACCTGAGCGACTCTGCTGCCAAAGAAAAGATCAACACGTGGGCTGCTGGCCAAGAGGTAGTGTCGGCAATCGGGAAGCCGAAGCACATGCCGGTGGCCGGGGCCGATTTTCTGGTATCAGATTTTCGTCACTCAGACCCGTCGTTACAAAAATTTGCCCGGGTGTTCAGCACGATTCGAAACGGCGAGCTGCTGGTTATTGCGTTCAGCGTCAATGACAGTCAGAGACTAGATGGACTGGCCGGCAGTATCGAGAGCCTACAGTTGTCAAAGGCCGGAGAGTAGCAGTCAGATTCTAGTAAAGCGCATCGTACTTCGTAACCGCCCAGCCGGTTTCTTTCTTCTCTTCGGTAATGGAAAACAAATCTTTATAGGTCGCGTCCTTCGCCGCGGTAGAGTAGCGCTCCCCTTTATAGTGGAGAATAACTAGCGGCGGCGCGTCTTCCCACTCCACGAGGTTCCATCGAATTAGCGGATGCTGCGCCTCGGAAGTACAAATAAACTCGGCGCGTTTTTTTCGGTAATCCCTTTCCCATTCCGCGAGCAACTGTCGGCAAGTCCCATCCCGCATTTGCGCCGCGAAGGCATTCGCCGTGTGCTCAATCGTTCGGTCGCGCAGCGGATTCATCGTGATGCTCAGCGGCATATTCGTCAGCGGATCGCGATCTTCCGATCGCGACAGTACCGGCCCCTGATTGCTCAGCCAATTCAGGTAGCCCAGCGCGATCACGACCAATAGCGCCGCCGATCCCACAGAAATTCCTATTTGCGCCTTGGAAGCGTGCATGGAGCAAAGTGTGCGCCAGCGGTAACCACACCGCAAGATTACGATGGAAACTGCAATGACCGCTGCTTCTGCACCCGGACGGACGCAAACAAGGTCAAAGGTTAGAGGTCAGAATTCAGAGGTAATACCCGAGATTATTCCCTCGCTGGGTTCACCTCTGCAATCTGACCTCTTACGTCTGACCTCGGTTCTACGCGCTCACCAGCGACCCGATCTTCTCCCCCAGAACGACTTTCCTGATGTTTCCATGGTCATTCAGGTTGAAGATAATGATTGGCAGGTTATTGTCTTTACAGAGAGAAATCGCGGTGGAATCCATTACCTTCAGCCCTAACTTCAGCACGTCCATATAGGTAATGTGCGAGAATTTCTTCGCATCCTTCACCTGCATCGGGTCGGCATCGTAAATGCCGTCGACTTTTGTGGCCTTTAAAATAGCTTCGGCCTTAATCTCCATCGCACGCAACGAAGCCGCCGTGTCCGTCGAGAAATAAGGATTGCCCGTGCCTCCGGCGAAAATTACCACTCGTTCTTTCTCCAGATGACGAATGGCGCGCCGGCGAATAAACGGTTCGGCCACCTGGTTCATTTCAATCGCCGATTGCACCCGGGTATACACATTCTGCTTTTCGAGCGCGTCCTGCAGAGCGAGCGCATTGATTACCGTGGCCAGCATACCCATGTGGTCAGCCGAAACGCGATCCATGTCTTTGGCCTGGTCAGCGACACCGCGAAAAAAGTTACCCCCGCCGACCACGATGGCAATCTGCACTCCAAGCCTTTGGACCTCGGCAATTTCTGCCGCGATGGAATGAATGCGGGGAGTGTCAACGCCAAAACCCTGGTCAGCGGCCAGAGCTTCACCGGACAGTTTGAGCAGAATGCGTTTGAAAATCGGAGTAGGCATGAAGCTCCAGGATTCAACAACTCAAGGTTTAAGGGTTTCAGTAGAGTTTCAAGGTAAACCTTTTGCGGAACTTTTACCAACCTCCGCAGCCCTGAAACTTTTTGCCTTGGACTCACAAATCAAAAGGGGCGCCGTAGCGCCCCTAATTTCACTTGGCAGCCGGTGCGGCCGCCTCGCCATCATCGGGCTTGGCCGAGACGAATGCCACCGTCGCGGTCGCGTCGCCCACCTTAAATCGCGCAAACCGGCGCACTGCAATGTTCTCGCCCAGTTTGCCAACTTTGGCCGCAATCAATTGCGAAATGTTGAGGGTCTGGTCCTTGATGAAAGGCTGCTCCAGCAAGCAAACCTCCTCATAGAACTTCTCCATTTTCCCCGCAACCATCTTCTCCGCAATGTTTTGCGGCTTGCCCGAAGCCACGGCCTGCGAAATGTAGATCTCACGCTCACGGTCGAAATCCGCTTTTGTCACGTCTTCCTTGCGCACAAACTTCGGATCGCTGGCCGCAATGTGCATCGCAATGTCATGAACCAACTCTTTGAAGTCTTCCGTCCGCGCCACAAAGTCGCTCTCGCAGTTGATCTCAACCAGCACCCCGATCTTCCCGCCGGCATGAATGTAGCTGGCAACCGAGCCTTCGCTGGTCACGCGCGTCGCCTTCTTTGCTGCGACTGAGACACCCTTCTTCCGCAAAACGACCACAGCCGCTTCCAGGTCACCCTTCGCTTCGGTCAGTGCTTGTTTGCAGTCCATCATTGGAGCTCCGGTCTTTTCTCGAAGCTCTTTTACTTGTGCCGCAGAAATATTTGCCATAGTAGTGCTCACAAAAACCTCACGTTTCAAATCTCAAGATTTCAGAGTTTCAAGGAGGAAGAAGTATCGGAAGGCCAATCAATCATTGAAACCTTGAAACTTTAACGCCTTAAACCCTGGGCTATAAAACTTGACCCGCGCATTGACCGACCGCGCGGGTCAGATCTTAGGTTGCTAGAAGCCACAAGAAGCTGGCAGCTGATGTTTACAAACGGCGAGTTTGCGCCTGGAGTTCGTCCACATCCTCCATGATGGGGGCCGGCCTCTTCCGCGTCCCCGCCCCCAGCACGTCTTCCATGCTGATTTCTTCGCCCTCAGCGGCACCCGCCGCGGCGGCGCCCTCAGCCGCCGGTGCTGTCTCTGCCTGCTCAGCACCTGCTTCGTCCGCCTGTGCGACATCCGCCACGGCCTGGATTTCAGCCATTTGCTTGTCGCCGACCGCGTTCACGCCCTCGGCGATCGACTCGGAGATCTTTGACGTGAATAGCCGGATCGCGCGCAACGCATCGTCATTTCCGGGTATCACGTAATCCACTTCGCTCGGATCGCAGTTGGTATCCACCACGGCCACCACTGGGATCCCCAGCTTTCGCGCCTCGCGCACCGCAATCTGTTCCTTATTCGAATCGATCACAAAGATCGCATCCGGCAAACGCGTCATGTTCTTAATGCCTGCCAGGTTCGCCTGCAGATGTTTGCGCTCGCGCTCGAGCTTGATAACTTCCTTCTTCGGAAGCAAATCGTACCGGCCATCGGTGGCCATGTCGTCGAGTTCTTTCAGCCGCTTTACTGATTTCTGAACCGTGATCCAGTTGGTCAGCAATCCGCCCAGCCAGCGCTGGTTCACATAGAACATGCTGCAACGTCCGGCTTCCTCGGCAATCGCGTCCTGCGCCTGGCGCTTGGTGCCAACGAAAAGAATTACTTTCCCATCGGCCGCCAGGTCCTGCACAAATTTCGACGCTTCTTTGAACATCTTCAGCGTCTTCTGCAGATCAATGATGTAGATCCCGTTCCGCTCGCCGAAGATATACTCCTTCATCCGCGGGTTCCACCGCTTCGTCTGATGCCCGAAGTGAACCCCCGCCTCGAGCAACTCTTTCATGGTGATATTAGCCAATTAACCTCCTTTGTTGGTCTGCATCCGGACGCTTACAGGCCCCGAATTGCCATTCCCGTCCTCCCCATCTCTCTGAGGTGGGGGGATGAATTTAACACCTAAAATCGTCTCTAATCGCTAGCCGTCAGTCGTCGGCAAAAGATGATCGCCGAACGGGCATCGACAAACGACCGTCGACTATCTCTTGCTGAACTGGAAGCGCTTACGTGCTCCCTTTTGTCCATACTTCTTGCGTTCTTTCGCTCGCGGATCGCGCGTGACCATGCCCTCGGCCTTAAGCTGCTTGCGCAGCTCCGCGTTGAACTCCATCAGAGCGCGCGTAATTCCCAGCCGCACCGCATCGGCCTGACCCGCAACGCCACCGCCGCACACGTTAGCGAGCACATTGAAGCTCGCTGCCGTATCGGTCATAGCCAGAGGCTGCTTGGCGCTTGTCCGCTGCGAAGGCGTCACAAAGTACTCCTCGAACGCCTTGCCGTTAACCTTGAAGTCGCCGCTTCCCGGACGCAGAAATACTCGCGCAATCGCCCGTTTTCGCCGTCCCGTTCCGTAGTATTGAACTGTATCAGCCATGTTTAGCTTTCAGCTACGAGCCTCGAGTTCCGAGCAACCAGCGCGCGGAAAAACTTGAATGCTGTAGTCGCGTTTACCTTTCTCAAAATTCCTGAACTCGTCGGCCCCGTCGCTCTTCTCTGAAGCCTCATTACTTTTGCTTGCTCGTAGCTCGTAACTTCTCTACGAGCTGGCAGCCAGAAGTTCCGGCTTCTGCGCCTCATGCGGATGCTTGTCGCCCCTATAGACTTTGAGCTTCGTGAACATCTGCTTGCCCAGTTTATTTTTGGGCAACATGCGCGACACCGCGTCTTCGATCACCAGCTCCGGCTTGCGCACCATTCGCTTCTTCAATTCTTCGGCGCGAATTCCACCTGGATACCCCGTGTAATGGTGATAAACCTTCTGGTCGGCCTTCATGCCCGTGATTTTTATCTGCTCGGCATTAATCACTACAACATGATCGCCCGTGTCCATGAATGGCGTGTATTTCGGGTTTTCTTTGCCCATCAGAATGCGGGCAATGCGCGAGGCCAGACGCCCCAGTGGCTGCCCCGAGGCATCCACCACAAACCACTTACGCGTAATATCCCCCGCTTTCGGGAAATAGGTTGACATCGCAACTCTCCCCATCGTAAAAGAACTGAAAATTGAAAACCGCTGAGTGCCCTGATCTATCTAATCGAAGATCTCTCGAATCGAAGATCTATTTAAATAAAGATCTAAGAAAGCAAGCCACGCAGAACGCGCGCAAGGTGTTCCGGGCGGGCAGCCGCAGGACTTCCAAAGACATCCAGAATAGCCCACCTTCTCCGCCCTTGTCAATGAACCCGGCTCAGAAGAAAGGGGTTACGAAAACCTGCCGCCAGCATGGCTCACGCCCGCTTTGCCTGTGCCCCTGGCAGTTGATGCTGAGAGCTGACGGCTGACGGCTAAAACCTATTTTCCTTCCACGGCCTTCAAACACTTCCCATAAAGCCCCAGCAAATGGTCCGCATACTCGTCGGGTTTTTCCGCCGCACCGCTCCCCTGGAAACCAAGTCCGGTTCCGCTCGTCTTGCCATAACTCGTCGTCATGGCGATAAATTTCATCAGGTCCAGCGCAATATCCTCATTGCGGCGGCTGCCCAGAGAAAACCCAGGTGTCTCCATAATCAAAACTCCTTAATGGCCAAAATAAAAAGCGAAAATCAAATCAAAAATTACCCTTGCCGTTATCTTAGTAAAAACTGAGGCCGGCCCGCACCCCCACCCGCCCTATCCTACTTCCGCCAGCCCATAACTCGTCGACCAGCGGGAGCGCATGTGCTTGACCGCGCGTGCCATCTCTTCTTTCGTCAGCTCGGCATTGGGCCCACCGGCTACAAATGCCGCTTCGCGCTTCGCGGCTTCCAGCAACTGGCGATCGCGAATCAGATTCGCCACGCGAAAACTTGGAATGCCGGCCTGCTTGGTCCCGAAGAAATCTCCCGGCCCGCGCAATTCAAGGTCAAGCTCCGCGATCTGAAATCCGTCAGTCGTCTTCGTCATCGCATCCAGCCGCCGCTGCCCGTCCTCCGACATTTTCCCGCCGTGCATCAGCACGCAATACGATTTCGCCGCTCCTCGCCCAATCCGTCCGCGCAACTGGTGCAATTGTGCCAGTCCGAAGCGGTCGGCGTGCTCAATCACCATCACCGTCGCGTTCGGAACGTCGACGCCAACTTCAATCACCGTCGTCGCCACCAGAATTTCGATCTCCCCGCGCTGAAAATCTCGCATGATGCGCTCTTTTCTCTCCGCATCCAGCCGCCCATGCAGCAAGCCCACATGCAGATTGGGGAAAATCTTTTCGCGGAGCTGCCGGTGCATCTGCTCCGCCGCCTTCAACTCGCGCTCTTCGTTCTCCTCAATCACCGGATAGACCACATAGGCCTGATGACCAACTGCAATTTCGCGACGTATAAAGTCCCACACATCCGCAGCCCGTTCGTCTTCCACCGTCCGCGTAACGATAGGCGTGCGCCCCGGTGGCAACTCATCCAGCACCGAAACATCCAGATCGCCATACAGCGTCAGCGCCAGCGTTCGCGGAATCGGCGTCGCCGTCATCACCAGCACATCTGGCTCACCCGCCGGGTGCCCCGTCCTTGCCGCGTTCTTTGCGGCAAGGGTGGGGGTTTTCGACTGAAGCGGCGCCGACCCCGCACTGTCGTAGCTCGCCCCTTCTTTTCTCATCAGCTTTAACCGCTGCATCACTCCAAATCGGTGCTGCTCATCCACGATCACCAGGCCAAGATTCTCGAAGTCCACCCGGTCCTGAATGAGCGCATGTGTCCCGATCACCAGTTGCGCGTTCCCTTGCGCAATATGTCGGCGCACATCCCGCTTGCGGTCCTGTTCGAGTGACCCGGTCAGCAGCACAATTCGATAGCCTGCTTTCTCCAGGATCTGCCGCGCCGAAAAATAATGTTGCTGCGCCAGAATCTCCGTCGGCGCCATAAACGCCACCTGATATCCGTTTTCAATGGCCAGAATGGCCGCCTGAAACGCAACTATCGTTTTGCCCGACCCCACATCTCCTTGCAGCAATCGCCTCATCGGATAAGGCGTCTGCATGTCGGTGACGATCTCTTTCAGCACCTTCTTCTGCGCCGCTGTCGGGTGAAACGGCAGAATCTTTTTGATCCCTTGCCGCACGCCATCGTTGATCGCGAACGGAATCCCCGTTTGCGCTTTCTGCTCTTTCCGCCGCATCTCCAATCCAAGCTCAATAAAAAACAGTTCATCGAATATCAATCGCACGTGCGCTGGTGTTCGCGACGACTGCAGGTCCACAAAGCTCTCACCCGCCTCCGGCCAATGCACCTGCCACATAGCTTCGCGCGGAGAAATCAGGCTCAAGTGCGCCCGCACTGCCGCCGGAATCGGATCGGCCAAATCCGGATTCAGGTCCTCCAGCACTCGCCGGATGATCCTTCGAAACCAGCGCGGCGTCAGTTTCCCCTGCCCGGCCGATTCGTAAATCGGCACGATCCTTCCCACTTCCAGCGACGCTGCCGCTTTTTTCTCCGCTTCATCGGCCCCGCCTTCTTCGTTGATGTCCCCGAGAATCTCGAACTGCGGCTGCATAATCTGCATCTGCCCATCCCGGTCGGTCTCCACTTTGCCGTAGAGCGCCACCATCTGCCCTGCCTGAAAGAGCCCCTGCAAATACGCCGCGTTGAACCACAAACATTTCAACCGGCTTCGTCCTTCGCCCACCGTGAGTTGAAAGATCGGCATCCGGCGCGTGCGGAACATCCCTGAATTCCGCACCTCGGCAATCACCGTCGCCATCTCCCCCGCGCGCAACTCCCCTACCGAGCGCGGGTTCAGCCGGTCTTCATAACGAAATGGCAGATAATGGAGCAGGTCGTCCACGGTCTCGATGCCCTTGGCCGCGAGAATCGCCGCCAGGCGCGGGCCAACGCCTTTCACGTACTGCACAGGTGTGGAGGGCTCGAGCATCTCAAGGGATGTTAGCAGGAAGAGATGTGGAGAATCGCTGCGTCCTCGCCGTTGCTGATTGGCAAATGTCGAGAGACGGGCGGCCTCACCCATCCTGCGCCGACCGGAGGAACGAATCCGGGAAACGAATCATGGCACGCTCTATAACTAAGTCGACGACCCTAAGAAATTTCCTTGATGCTCTCGTCGCCGTGCTCGCCGGCAACGCTCTCTACTTCCTGCTCATGCCCCACCTGCCGCCCGTCATGCGCCATTCGCTGTTCAAGCAAGACTTTGGCCTCGTCGTTGACTTCATCGTTTGCGCCATAATTTTTGCGCTCATCAAATTCTCCCGCCGATAAACCTCACTATGTCATTCTGCGCGTAGCGAAGAATCTATGTACTTTGCCTGGTGCCCCAGAGCCTGCCCTGAGCTTGCCGAAGTTGAGGCGATGCGCGGCGTCTGAGCCGCGCGCCGAAATCCCGAGCGTAGCCGAGGGAGCCCCGCGTCCCGATTTTGGACGCTAACCTGGGTTGTGGTAATCAGATAATCCGCCCAGTCAGGCAACAAAATCGCCACTCGGGCAACATAGTAAACATGATTACGATCCTGCTTCTCACCTGTTCCAACATCTTCATGACGATCGCCTGGTACGGCCACCTGAAATATCGGTCGGCCCCGCTCTATAAAGTCATTGTGATTAGCTGGCTCATCGCCTTCGCCGAATACTGCTTCCAGGTGCCCGCCAATCGCATCGGCTCCTACGAATTCACCGTGGTCCAGCTCAAAACCATTCAGGAGGTCATCACCCTCACGGTATTCACCGTCTTCTCCGTGCTCTATTTTCATCAGGATTTAAAGTGGAATTATTTCGTCGGCTTCGCCCTCATCGTCGCCGCCGTATTTTTCATTTTCAAAAAATGGTAGACCGCCCACTGCGGCACGCCCTTACCATCGCCTGTCCGGCAGGCTAGGGAAAAAAGCTGTTCTTGCCTTTGCTTTGAAGGGGCGCGACGTCGAGCCGCGCATCTAATCTCTCTACGATTGTCGTTCCGAGCTGTCCGCAGCCGTGCTACCGGGGCCCCCGGCGGGCCCGGTTTTGGCGCGCTGGGGTGGGGTTGCGCGGTGAGGACAGCGAGGAATCTGCATTTTCCCACAGCCCGCTAAACGTTCGCCTTCCCTTGATCAGCCGCTTTTCTCGCTATCCCCGCCGCCGCGATCTGCGCCACATCCAGCAGCTCCGGCGGAGTCGACGAAGCCGCAGCCAGCCCATCGCGCAGCATCGAGTTGCAGAACGGACACGCCGCCGCCACTACGCTCGCGCCCGTCGCTACCAGTTCCTCCGCACGCTCCCGGTTTACGCGCTTGCCTGTCTCTTCTCCCAGGAACATCAATCCCCCACCGCCGCCGCAGCAAAACCCTCTTTCACGCGCCCGCGGCGGATCGACTACTTTTCCAAACCGCGCAATCACATCCCGCGGCTCGTCATACACACCTCGATACCGTCCCAAATAACACGCATCATGAAACACCATTGTCTTCTGCTCGCCGCCGTCTGAAGGCAAACGCTCGCGATGCCGAGCCAGCAACTCACTATGGTGTTCAATGTCTACCGCGCCACCATGCTCTTTCCAATCCACGCCCATCGTGCGCACGCAATGCGGGCAAATCGAAACCATCTTCTTTACGCCCGCTTCTCGAATCTGCTCAATATTTCCCTGCGCCAGTTCGCCGAAAAGATAATCGTTGCCCAGCCGCCGCGCCGGGTCTCCATTGCACTTTTCCTGGCGCAACACGCCAAAACTGATGTTCAGATACCGCAGCACGTCGACCAGCGCCAGCAGGATCTTTCTCCCGTTCGGGTCGAACGACCCCAGGCAGCCCATCCACAGGCAGTATTCCTGCGTTCCGTCGAAATACGGCAACCCGCTTTTTTCAATGAACTTCTCCCGGTCCGACGACGGAAATCCCAGCGAGTTACCCTGGCGTTCGAGCGTCACAAACAACTCGCCGCCATAGCTGTTGTCCCACTTGCCGGTATTTACCGCGCCCCGCCGCAAGCCCACGATCAGCGGCAGATGCTGAATTCCGACTGGGCACTGAAACTCGCACGCCCCGCAAGTCGTGCACTCGAATGCCGCTTCCATCGAAAGGTGTTTGCCCAGCAGCGGCACCGCACTCGCCGGCCCAAATTCCTTCAAATACTGTCGCGTGCCCAAAATAATCTCTTTAGGATTAAGAAGCTTCCCCGTGTTATTTGCCGGACAATGTTCCGTGCACCGGCCGCATTCCACGCATGTGAAAGCTTGCAACGCATCAATCCGCGTCACGTCCTTGCCCGTATCCAGCCCAAAATCCTCATCCCCCACCAGCGGAGGAATCTTGCTGAACCCATCGCGCTCCAGAAACACCGTCAGCGGGCTCAGCACCAGGTGCATGTGCTTCGTGCCCGGAATCAGCGGCAGGAAAAACAGCAGCACCAGCGTATGCGCCCACCACACTGTCCACCCCGCCGTCGTTCCCTCCACAACAAAAAACCGGCCGAGATATGTAATCATCAGCGCGAAAATCAGGAACGCGATCAGTCCTGATTCCGGCGAAATCGGCTGCAGCCATTTCGGACGAATTACAAACCGCCGGAATGCCAGTCCCGTAATCGCAATCGCCACTGCCACGGCAATCACCGCAACCACCAAGAAATAAAAGTGCGAGAAACCGCTGTCCGAAAGAAATCCCACCCCAAACGCTTCTGCCAGGTGGTTGACCGTGATCAGAGCAAATACGCAGAATCCCCAGAAAACGAGCGCATGCGCCAGCCCCGGCAATGGCCTTTGCGCAATCACCAGTCCCTGCGCTCCTACCTCCCACAGCACCTTCCGGATGCGTGGCCAAATCGGCGACAAACGAAAGTCGGCATCGGGCTTCGACGCCAGTATGATCCGCACCGCCGCCATGAACTTTCGCAGGAACAGCGACACGGAAACGACAATCAGAATCAGCAGGACAACCCGTCCCGGCCAGTTCATAGTGAGCTCCCCAGGCAACCCGACAGTCTACCGTAGCGAAGCCGCCGCCGTGCGAAAATGCCGTCCATCCACTTACGCTGCGGCTGCCGTTATCCCCAAGCCCAACCTCACTCTCAGGTAGCAGCCTATCTTTAACTATTGGGGCGGGCCGAGGGATCTCGCGGGCACCCACCATAACTTCGTCTCAAACTTTGCCGCTTACCTCCGGCCCAACCAATTGATTACTTCCGGTGTCGCAGGCACTGGTTCGCGGTTTCAGTCCGGGTATATACTGTGGCCTACTCTAGCCGGGATGCTCGATATATGCCTGGGAACGGAGCGCATTTCATTTTTCATATGGCTCCGCAATAGAGCGCTAGCAACGGGTTGCGTCCCGCTTACCTCAGGCAGCTGGCGCGGGTTGGTTGCACTTAGTGTGTCCGGCCCCATGGAGGTAGCGTTGTGGATGTCCTTCTTATACGTCTTCTTTTCGTTCTCATCGTCGGAGTCATCTGCTTTCTTATCCGCCCCTTTGGGCTCGCCTCCAAGAATTTGGAGGGCGTCGTTGGCCTACTGATCGGCTGTGCCATTGTCGGCTTCGAGTGGCGCCTTCGCGTCATGAGCCTTAAGCGGCTCATCGGCGCCGCCATTGGCAGCGTGCTCGGCATCATCGGCGCTTACTTTTTTGCCCTCGTTATCCGCAACAGCCTCTCCGCCGGCCCCATGCAAAGTTTTCTCCAGATCATGGTCATGCTCATCATGGCCTATGTCGGCCTTGTCGTTGGCGCCAACAAGGGTGACCTTCTCAACCTTGCCGCCTTAGGTGGCATTTTCGGCACCGACAAACAGGGCAAAAAGAGCTACAAGATTCTCGACACCAGCGTCATCATCGACGGCCGTATCTCTGACATCGCCGAAACCGGCTTCCTCGACGGCATCATCGTGATCCCGCAGTTTGTCCTGCGTGAACTTCAGCTTGTCGCCGACTCCGCCGACTCGCTCAAGCGCAATCGCGGACGCCGCGGGCTCGACATTCTGCAGCGCCTCCAAAAAACCGCGTCCCTGCAAATCCAGATTGTGGAAGACGATTTTCCCGCGGTCCGCGAAGTCGATATGAAGCTGATCGAACTCGCCAAGCTCTACGAAGGCAAGATCATCACCAACGACTTCAACCTGAACAAGGTCGCGCAGCTTCAGGGCGTCGCCGTCCTCAATATCAATGAGTTGGCCAACTCCCTCAAACCGATCGTGCTCCCGGGGGAAATTATGCACGTCTTCATCCTCAAGGAGGGCAAGGAGTACAACCAGGGTGTCGCCTATCTCGACGACGGAACCATGGTCGTTGTCGACAACGCGCGCAAAATGATTGGCAAGACCATCGACATCTCCGTGACTTCGGTCTTGCAGACTACGGCCGGCAAAATGATCTTCGGCAAGTGTGACGAACGCACAGCCTTTCGCCACGATACGAAAGTGACCGTGCCGCCCCAGGTTGTAGTACCAACCTCGGGAGCCACCCCCTCATCTCCTGAAGCCGCCAAGAAAACGTCAACACTGCCTGTCGATCGCGCCGCCGACTAGGGCGACGGTAGCGCCGGCGACTCGCCGGCAAAGAAATATAGGGCACTGTCGTGGAAGAGCGGGGCTTCGGCCCCGCGTCAGGCGTCAAATTTAAGATTGGGGCTTTAGCCCCGGTGCGGCGGAACATCGGGCTTTGAAAGGGCACGGCTTTAGCCGTGCTACTAAGTCTTTACCCTTGTCATCCCGAGCCGTCCGCAGCCGCGCTTGCGCGGTGAGGATGAGCGAGAGATCTGCAGTTTCTCCCACTCAGTTCCCAAGAGCTTGAGGATCAAGTAACTAACCACACCACTCCTACCTGACGGCTAAAGGCTGAAGCCTGATGGCTGAAGCGGGTTTCTAAATCGTCGAGTTCAACGCATCTGCTGTACTATACTGATCGCCCTGCATGAAAGTATTCGTCATCATTCCCGCGGCTGGCCTCGGCACGCGCATGGCCCCTCCTCCATCCGCGAAGCACAAGAAAGAGTCGCCTAGCAAGCAGTTCAAAGAGCTGGCGGGTGTGCCCATCCTGATTCGAACCCTCCGCAAGTTCGTTTCGATACCGCCTGTCTCGGCAATCGTCGTCGCTCTCCGCGAAGATGAAATTTCTCCCTTGAGCGATCAGATCGAAAAGCAGTACCCCGAAATTCTTGCGAAGCCCCTCCATCTCGTCGTTGGAGGTGAGCACCGCCAAGACTCGGTCGCGAGCGCCCTCGCCTTCATCGCTGCCGATCTCGGCGCAGGTGCCGACGACCTTGTGCTCGTTCATGACGCCGTTCGCCCTTTTGTCACGCCTGAAATTATCAATGAAGTCATCGCCGCGGCCCACAAGCATGGAGCCACCATTGCCGGCCTGCCCGCCGTCGATACCGTCAAGCAGGTCGATCGCACCGCCGAAGGCGCCGTCATCCGATCGACCATTCCGCGAGCCGGAGTCGTCATGGCCCAGACCCCGCAAGGCTTCCATTACGATATTTTGAAGAAGGCCTTCGATGACGCGGCCGCCGATGGCTTCCTCGGCACCGACGAAGCCTCTTTGATCGAGCGCGCCGGTTTGCCCGTCGTCGTCGTCATGGGCTCGGCACAAAACATCAAGATCACAACCCCGGCCGACATGGACCTGGCCGATTTTTATTTGAAGAGCAGTACCCAGTAACTAATATCCAGTAGCCAGCAAGATCAGCCTAGCAAGACTGGGTTTGGTTCACTGGCTGACCGGATACTGACTGGTTTTGATTCACTGGTTACCGGGTACTGGCTACTGGATACTACTAACCCATGAATTCTCCGCGACCCGAACTCCGCATCGGCTACGGTTACGACTCGCACGAATTTCGGCCCGGAATCCCTCTCATCATCGGAGGCATCACCATCCCGCACCACCAAGGCCTCGGCGGCCACTCCGACGGAGACGTCCTGCTTCACGCCATCACCGACGCGCTCCTCGGAGCCATCGCCGCGCCCGACATCGGTTCGCTTTTCCCGCCCTCAGACCCGCAGTGGAAAGGCGCCGACTCCGCCGTGTTTCTGCGTGAAGCTCTCAAGCGCGTCGCGGCCGCCGGTTATGAATTGGTCAATCTCGATTCCACGCTGATTCTAGCTGCACCCAAAATCGGCCCGCACGCCGCAGCCATTCGCCGGCACGTCGCCGAACTCTGCGGCATCGCCGACGATTGCGTCGGCCTTAAGGCAAAGACTCCCGAAGGTACCGGCACCGACAACGCCGCCATCGCCCACGTGTCGCTGCTGCTGGAGACCAAATCGAAAACGTGAGCCATGATTGCGTGCTCGGGATTTCCAATCGCAAATTACAAATCACAAATTACCAATTATTTTCTGGTTACTGGTGACCGCCCCCGCGCCGCCTCCACAAACGCCTGAAAAATCTTTTGAGCTGGTTCCGCCAACTCCGGCCCGTCGTTCACCGACCGCTCCGGATGCCATTGCACGGCCAGCACAAAATGGTCCGACTCCGTCCCCTCCAGCGCCTCAATCACCCCATCCTGCGGCGAGCGCGCCACCACCCGCAATCCTCTTCCCTCAACCTCTGCCGCCTGGTGATGCGACGAATTCACTGGAACCGACTTCCCCTCGCGTGCGCCCACAATCCGCGCCAGCCGTGATTGCGGATCAACCATGACCTCATGCGCCTTCGGCACCGCCCGCCCCGCGCGGTGATCAATCCCCGTTTCCAGATGCTGCACCAGCGTTCCCGCGCAATACACATTCAGCGATTGCAATCCGTAGCAAATCGCCAGCACGGGCTTGTGTTCTCGATACGCATGATCGAGCAGGACTCGATCCAGGCTGTCGCGCCTCTCATCCGTCTCGGCCGTTTTCGGATGGCGTGCCGCGTGATATTTCTCCGGATCGACATCGGCCCGGCTCCCCGGCAGCAGCACCGCATCGCACGTTGCCAGCGTCTTGTTTGCTTCCGCCGCAGACCCGTCAAATCCGATTCGCACCGGTTCGCCACCCGCTCCGCGCACCGCATTCTCATACTGCGGCAGCGCGCGTTCGGCATACTCGCGGTCGCCCGAATGCGGTATCGGAATCGCTATCCGCGGCGAAGTATTGTGCGATTTGGTCATTCGCTATTTGATCTTGATGCAGTGATCAGTACGCAGAGATCAGTAAGTGCCAAGTTATTTCACAAGGGAGCACAGACGCGCGCAGAAAACTCAAACCGGCAAAGCCAGCAGCCAAAGATTTTTCCAGGCCGTTAGCTTTTCTCTGCGTCTCCGTGCCTCCGTGGTGGAGATTTAAATTCGCACAGTACCTCAATGATCCAATGAGTCAATCATTCAATGTCTCAATGCCTCATCCCGCCCGCTCAATCTCCGCCAGCGCTTTGCGTTGCCGGTAATTTCGAACCTCAATCACCAGCATCACTACCAGCACCAGCGCTCCCACGGTGATTGCGAATGGAAACGCAATGTGCCGATAGGCATACTGCAGGTTTGGCGCGACATGCTCCACCTGTGAATACACTATGGTTCCCAGAATGCTAAGCAGCAAGGCAACCGCAAATGAAAGCAATGTCAACAGGAAGGTGACTGCGAGAGCGCGCACCGGTACCCCAATCCACCGTGGACGCGATACTTCATTCTCCGCCATGTTCTCAAGGTATCAATCACCGGTCGTCTTTCGCCAGTCGGCGGTAGTGTGGCGCGCCAGCGCGCCTACCCTTGCGGCAGATAATTGAACAAACTTCCATTCTGCGAGATCTTGCTGATCGCCTCCAGCGCCGCCTGCGTGTCTGTCTGGTCCTGCGAAAGTTCATTGGCGGCCGTCGCCAGGTCAACGCCGCCCAGTGAGCTTTGCTGTTGGGCAATCTGCAGTTTGGCGGCATCCTGGTACGTCGTCTCCGACTGCACCTGGTCCATCGCATTGCCGTAAAACACGCTTTGCGTCGAAAGATAACTCGATGCCGCGCTTAGCGCGTTCACCGCCGTTTCAACGCCGCTATTCGACTGCAAAGCCTGAATCAGCTGATTGACCGCCAGAAACATGTTGTTGCCGGATGCGGAAAAAAGCTGCGACCCTGGCTGGTTCATCTGAATTTGATATCCCGCCCCCACCGACACTGAGTTCACGTCAGTGTTTCCGTTGTATGTCACACCGGAAGGGTCAACGCTGTTCGCTACATACGGCGGCTTGCTCGTCACCGTCCCCCCGAACAAATAGTTGCCTTCATACGAAGTGTTGGCGAGCGATATCAGCTGGCTCTGTATCCCTTGTAGCTGCGCAACAATCGCTGCCTGGTCGCTCGTCGAGAGCGTGCCGTTCGCCCCTTCAACGCCCAGGCTGATCGCCTGCTGCAACGCCGTTTGCACCGAACTCAGTGTCGAACTGGCCGCTGAAAGCGCTCCGTTCACCGTGCTCAGGTCCTGCAAATATCCCGCATTCAACGTTGCCTGGTCGTTGTTTTCAATCAGCATCGCCGCCGCCGTCGGATTGTCCGAAGGCTTATTCACGCTTTTGCCCGACGATATTTCTAGCGTTGCCTCCTGCTCCGCCTGCTCCGACTGGTTGAGCGCGGCCAGCAGGTCTGGCAGGGGATTGGGATCGACTCGCATTGCCGTTTGCCTCCTGTTTTTCGCCGCCGGACTTTTCTTCGATATTCTCGTTCGGCGCCCGGTTCGGCCCACCACTCTAGTACGGTTATGCCTCTGTCGTAGCCGAGCCGAGATTGACCGCATCGAGCAGTAAGTTGTTGATCGTTGAAACCACCCGCGCCGCCGCCTGATACGCCGACTGATACTGCACCATGTTGGCCGCTTCTTCGTTCAGCGATACCCCGGAAACACCGTTGCGCTCATCCTGCAGCCTGCTGCAAAATCTGCCCCGAAGCGTCCGCATCCGCCGAAGTGTTCGACGTGGTATTGCCAATTTGAAAGACCAGGCTGGAATAAGCGTTGATTGGCGTGTTGCCATTTGCAACCTGCGCGTTCGCCACATTCGCCAGGTTGGCCAGGTTTCCATTGCTTCCTTGCGTGCCGTCGGAGCTTGCCGCAATTCCTGACGGATCAGCCATCACCACCTTCATCGCGCCGGCTGCTCCTGTCACTCCCGCTGGGGGAGTCGAGAAGATGTCACCGCCTAGTACGGGCGGAGTCTCCAGGTTATAGCCCTTACCATTCGCCGCGTTCACCGCGTTCGAAAAACCTGCGGCCAGTTGGTCCAGTTGATTCTGAATGCCGGGAATCTCCTGGTCGCGAATCTGGATCGTTCCCGCCACGCTTCCTCCGGTCAGCGTGCTCGTAATGTCCTGTCCGCTCGCAGACAGCACATGCTCGACGCCGTCGGAACCGATTTGCGTTGAGAGAGCGAAACTTTGCGTTCCCGAAACCAGCGCTGTTCCATTCGAAGTCGTGAGCGAAATGCCGCCCTTGCCGTTCGAAATCACCTGAACATCAGTCAGGGCCGAAAGCTGACGGATCAGGCTGGTTTGCTGGTCCACGAGCGTATCGGCGCTCTGCCCGGAGTCGCTCAGTTCCCCGATCTGCTGATCTACACTGGCAATCTGCGAGGTCAGAGAATTGATCTGGCCAACATCTTCCACCACGTTCTGATCAAGATCGCCACGCTGCGTCTGCAGATTGCTTGATGCTGTATTGAAATCGTTGGCCAGGTTCCCGGCCGCAGTCAACACCGACTGCCGTAGAGAAAGGTCGGTCGGGTCGGGCGAAAGCTGCTGAATGCTGTTAAAGAAATTGGTGATGTCGGCGCCAATCCCGCTCGTTGAACTGCTGAACCCTGTCTGTATCTGCTGCAATTCGGTCAACTGGCTGTTGAGGTAACTGTTCTGCTGCGTCTGCTGGTTCAGTTGGATTTCCAGGATCGGGTCGCGCAGGCTCTGGATCTGCCCAATCTCTACCCCGGTGCCGATGCTAAGCGAGTTCAGCACGATCGGAGCTCCCGCCTCCGCGTCCGCCACCTCACGCGAATAGCCTGGCGTATTGGCATTCGCCACATTGTTCGAGCTGGTTTCAAGCTCCTGTTGGCTCGCCGCCAACCCGCTCAACGCAATCGACAGAGTTCCGAATAATCCCGACATGTCATTCTCCAGAACGAGGACGAACCGGCGCCCTCTGCACCAGGCCGGCGCAAGGCGGCGCATAAGTCGGCTGGCCACTCGAGTTCACGTGGCTCCATACTGCCAGGCTGCGCTGCATGTGCCGCAGCAGCGACCCGTGCACACGCGTCAGATAGCGAATACGCGTCGAAAGTGCCGCCCATTCGGCTGCTAGTTCCGTCGACCGCGCCACTTCAGGGGAACTTGCTGGTGAACTCGCCGGTGACCCTCTCCGTGAACCGCCCGCTTCTCGATTGCGCCCCAGCAGTGGACGCTTCGCCGCTTGCATCCGCAACTGTTCTTCCAGTTTGCTCCACTGGCGGCAAAGTTCGGCCTGATGCGCCGCACCCCGCGCAATCGCCTCCGGGTCATTTCGGCCCAGCGCCGCCCGGCCCTCGTCGAGTCCCTGGGCCAGCATTCCCACTACCGCCAGACGCTGCTGCAAGAGTTCGGTGACGTCCGGCAGCGAGTTGTCCGAATCTCTCATTTCGGCCGCTCGTTTAAATTTTCGTTGGAGGTCAGCCCGATACGGGCCAGGGGCCTGCTATTCGTCGTCGTTGCGCTCGGCGTCAGCTCCGCATCAGGCCGAGCGTTGGAACTCGGCGTTCAGGCTGGCGTTCGCTCAAGCCAGATCGTCAACTTCGTGTTTCGGCGAGTCCGACCCGGGCTCGCTTTCTTCTTCCTCTTCTTGCTCCGTCGCCGGAGATACCATCGGCCGCCTTCGCCGCGACTCCGGGTTCTGCTCCCGCCCGTGCTTATCGAGCACGCGCAAAAGCGCCGGGTCTACCCCGTTTGTAATCAGCGGATCCATCTGTCACATCAATTCACCGTTCACCATCCATCCATAGGGACTCATCTCTCCATTCATGCGCCCCCGTCAATCCACCCAATTATCATCGCCACTCGCTAGCTGGACGCCTCGGCCGCGAGCGCCCCAGCAACCTTGCTCGCATCCACCGTGTACATCCCTGCCGCAATTGCCTGACGCAAGGCGGCCACTGTCTGCTGCCGGACCTCCGGCGCTGCCAGCGCTTGCTTCGTCAACGATGCGACTCGCGCCTGATCGAACGAAAAGCGCACACTGTCCGCACTCGCCCCGCTGTCCCACACCGCATTTCCGCTTGCGTTCGACTTCGTTAGGTTCGCCGAAGCGCTCGTCTGTTTAGAAGCTCCAGTTTGCTCTGCCGACGACCCTGCACTAGAATTTCTAAGATCGATTCTCATAACCTGCTCTCCCACCCGCTGATTCCGCTTCCCCGACTCTTTCCGCTTCCCCGCTACCCATCCACCTGCTTCTTCTATCGGCGGAATCTTAAAAAACCTTAATCAAACCGCAGCGCCTGATAGAACATGGCAGGCACTACGGCCACGTTTTCAGATCGGAGAAGGTCGGAAAATCTTTAGCCAGCCCTGCCCAATCCGCCGCCTCAGCCCTCATTCCTCAGTACTTGTCCCTGCCTTCGTCACGGGCAAATTGCGCAAGATCAGCCGGGCAATTCCAATCCCTCCCGAGGCAGCTACTGTATCGGCAAGCGCTTTTGTTGCCAATGTACGATATGCGCTTGATCCAACGGGCCCGCTGTCCGAATCCCAGGTGAATGTCTTTTCGAGCGAGTCGAACACCGATCCCAGCAACATCGACTCGAAATCACGCGCCGCCTTCGCCCCCTTAGCAGCCGCTCTCCCGGGAGACGTCCCATCCGACAGTTTCTCCACCGCTGCCGGCGCGTCCGTGTTCATCGGAACCTTGCTTATCGAAGCATTGTTCAGCGAAGCCTTGTCCATCAGAACATGGTTAATCGGAACACTGTTCATCGAAGCATGGCTCATCGGGCTGACGTTGATCGGGGCACGGTTCATCGCATTGACGCTCATCGCATTGACGTTCATCAGATTACCTCCAGTTCCGCATCCAGCGCTCCCGCCGCCTTGATCGCCTGCAGGATCGAAATCACGTCGCGCGCGCTCGCGCCCATGCTCTGCAATCCTCCCACCAGTTCCTCAATGCTCGCCCCTTCGCCAATCTCCAGCCGCTTCGCCGGACTGTCCTTCGCCTGCACTTCGGTTTGCGGCGTAACTTCCGTCTTCCCCCCCGACAGCGCATTCGGCTGCGATACCGCATACGTCGTTGAAATCTGCACGTTGAACCCTCCATGCAGCACCGAAACCGCGCCCAACCGGACGTCTTTGCCAATCACGACCGTTCCCGTCCGTTCGTTCACCACCACTCGCGCGGTGCGGTGAACGACAACTGCCAGGTTCTCGATCCTCGACAAAAGCACCGTCATATTCTTCACCCCGGTTGCCTCAGGAGCCACTTCCACCCGTCCCCCATCGCGCGCCGTCGCCACATCGTGCCCGAAATCCCGGTTGATGGCCTCTGCAATCGCCCCCGCGGTCGTAAAGTCGGCTTGCCGCAGCAGCAGCGAAACCTGCGTCATACGGTTAAAGTCGAAGCCCAGGCTGCGTTCGACCCTGCCGCCGGAGGGAATGCGCCCAATCGTTGGATGGTTCATCTGTTTCGTTGTCCCCGCGCCGCCCGCGGCAAAACCGCCCACCGCCACCGGCCCCTGCGCCGCCGCATACACCTGCCCATCGGCCCCGTATAAAGGAGTCAGCAGCAGCATGCCGCCCTCCAGGCTCTTGGCGTCACCAATCGAAGAAACCGTCACGTCCATAACCAGCCCCGGCCGCGCAAAAGCGGGCAGGCTCGCAGTCACAAATACCGCCGCCACATTATTCACCCGCGCCGTTGCCGGAGGAATCTGCGCGCCCATGCGCTGCATGATATTGGCGAGCGTTTGCGTAGTGAATACCGTCTGCTGGCTGTCGCCGGTCCTCGTCAGCCCCACCACCATGCCGTAGCCGATCAGAGAATTTTCCCGCACACCCTCCACCGTCGTCAGGTCCCCGATCTTTACCGGGATCGCTTCGCCGGCGCGAGCCGTCCCCATCGCGCACAAAACTGCAACCACGATGGTAAGCACTGGTTTCATAAGCATCGATCGCTCTGTAATTCTCGTTACCCTCTTATTTCCCCTGTCGTCCTGAACCCGGCCGGAGCGCACCTGACGGCTAGTCGGAGTGTCGCGGCTCCTTGCAACCCGTCCTTGTTTTGCATGTCGTGGATCATAGGAAAACCCGACCGCCATTCAGAAGTTCAGAATCCGCATAATCGCCCGCAGCACCGGATGCGGCGGACGCACCCCATTCGAGATCACGCCTTTGCCCTTCACCTCGAGTTCAAGGTCTCCAATGGCGGCATCCGCCACCGAATTGTTGGGGCCGATATCGCCCCGCCGCACCACCCCGCGCAGGCGAATCGTCTGCTTCTCGTTGTTCATGTCGATCACGCGCTCGGCCTCAATCACCAGGTTGCCGCTTCCGAGTACCGCCACCACCCGCCCGGCCAGAGTCGTCGTCAGGCTCGAGGATGTGTCCCCTTTGCCCTGCCCCGCCAGCGTTTCGGCCGATTGCAGGCCCAGTAAATTTGCCAGCTTGCTGACACTGATCCCTCCCGGCAGCGCCGTAACGCCCGAACTCGCACTGTAGGTGCGTGCCGTCGAAACATCCCGTGCATTCGAGGAGGTCAGGCTGTGCGCCACCACGATCGTGATCACGTCCCCGACCAGCGCCGCCTTGTAATCGGTCGCCAGCGACGCCATCCGCCCCGCATCAACCCAGCAACTGCCGGGGCCATACACCGCCGGCGGCGCCGACGCCTGCACCCGGTCAATATACTTGGCCAACTCCGTTGCGGGATCTTGCGCCTTGTGTTTCGAGGCTTGCAGCGAGGTCGCCGTCCCCGCTAAAACCAGCCAGCAGACCAGCCGCCTCACGTGCACAGTTGTCTTTCCCGTAGGCACCCTGAGTCCCGTCACCATTCTTTGTCCGCCTGGCCGTCCTGGATTGCAAGCCGTTCCCCGGCCCCGCGCTCCGTTGCTCCGCCACCGCTTTTAGTTTTTCTGCGGCCCATCGTTTTCTGTAATGCCTTCTCTAATGCTTCCTCGATCGCTGCCTTCGGAGTTCCCCGCCGTGTTTCCTTCCATCAGCGCTTCCACCAGCCCCGGCCCGGCCACCCGAGCTCGGAAGATGCGTCCTTCCCCGGCCCGCACACGAATGATTTCTCCGCGTGCCCCGCGGTCCAGACACGTCACCGCCGCTGTCATGCGCAGGCCCGAGGCGACCATTACCGCCGTCGCTCCCTCGCCGACGCGCAACATCGGCCCCGCATCCACTTTCGCCGAGCCATGGCGCTCCGCTCCCAAGTCGCACGCTGCCGCGCTCGCATGAGACGCCGTACGTACATAGACGAAAAATGGCAGGCAGGCACCCGCATTGACGCATTCCACGCGGAAGCGCGCGCGCGCTGCCGGTCCATCCCAGCACACCGCCGAAATACGCAGACTCGACCCGGCGCGGGCCGGCACAGCCGAAGGAATTTCAATGTCCTCGTCTCTCAGCAGGCCGCCTTCCCCGGTTCCTCGCGCCTTCAGTTCCGCCGACACCGCACGCCGGACTTCCTCGGCCGTAAGCCGCGTGAACTGCCCCGGTTCCCCGGCATCGAGGAGCGGCCCGAACATCAGGAACAAAGCTATGGTCGACGTGGCGGCTACGATCCAATTCCGGATTCGAATTTCTCGCATCGCGTTTCCTCGTCTGACCTTTTCCCCGTTAGCCCGCCGCCCCTTTTGCCCGATTGGCCCTTGCCGGTCGTCGTCTTGGCCGCTCTTCCGCTATCGGCCCAGGTTATTGATGTACTGCCACATCTGGTTGGCCGCCTGCACTACCTGTGACCCAGCCTCGTAGGACCGCTGCGCCACAATCATGTTGATGAATTCATCGACCACGCTGACATTCGATTGCTCCAGATACCCCTGCTCGATCTGTCCCAATCCGTCGGTCCCACCCGGCGTTCCCACCACCGCGTCTCCCGAAGCCGTGGTCGCCAGAAACAAATTCTGGCCCATGCTGTTCAAGCCTCCGGGATTGGGAAACAACGCCAGCTGCAGGCTCCCCACCGTCTGCGCCGCCGTTTGCCCCGCCAGCGTCACCGATACGGTTCCATCCGAAGCCACCGTGACCGAAGTCGCGCCCTGTGGAATCGTGAGCGCCGGCTGAATTGGATTTCCATTTGCGGTCACCACGTTCCCCTGGGAGTCGGTGTGAAAGCTTCCGTCGCGCGTGTACGCGGTTTCGCCGCTCGGCAACAGCACCTGAAAAAATCCCTGCCCTTCAATCGCCATATCGAGCGGATTCCCGGTCGCGGTCACGTCGCCCTGCAACTGCAAAATCTCCGAGGCTTCCGGCCGCGTGCCCAGCCCCACCTGCAAACCGTTAGCGACCGTCGTTTGCTGCGATGCCGCCGCCCCCGGCATCACGTAGTTCTGATAAATCAGGTCCTGGAACTGCATCCGGCTGCTGCGAAATCCGGTTGTACTCGAGTTCGCCAGATTGTTGGCAATCGTGTCCAGGTTAATCTGCTGCGCCTGCATTCCGGTGGCCGCCGTGTAAAGCGCTCGAAACATTGTTTCCTCCTAAGTCCTTCCGCCCTTCACTCTCCCACTCGTTACTCGTCACTCGCCACTCGTAACTCATAACTCATCCAACCTTTGCCAGTTGGCTCGCGGCAATGTGATTGAACTCCGTGTCGAACATGTTCATGGCGCGGCTTAGCATCTCGGCCTGACGTTGTACTTCAATCAATCCCACCATCGATCCGATCGCGCTCACGTTCGACGATTCGAGCATCCCTTCCCGCACCGACGATGCCTGCGCCGCCTTCTCCGTACCCGCCGGAGCCGAGATCAACGTTCCACCTTCGGTCGAGAGTTTCGTCCCCGAGGGAAACTCGACCAGCCGCAGGCGCCCCGCCACCGTCCCGCCGACTGAAACCGTGCCATCCGCGCCGATCGCAACCGCGCCAGCTGGTATCCGGATCGCGCCCGTATCTCCCTGCACAGGATCACCCGCCGCCGTTACCAATTCCCCGGCGCTCGAAATCTGAAAGCTCCCATCGCGCGTGTAGCGCGTCCCGGTCGCCGTTTTTACCACAAAAAATCCCGCGCCTTGAATGGCCACATCCAAAGGGTTCCCGGTACTGGTAAAGCTGCCTTCGCTCAGGTCGAGGTGCGTCCCTTCGAGCACTCCGTAATTGTTCGTCGTGGCATTGATTGTGGAAATGATTGCGGCATTGATTGGGCTCGCGCCCGCCGCCCGCGGCAGGGCCAGCAATGACTCGAACGTCGTCTTCTCCCCGCGGAATCCCGTCGTACTCACGTTGGCCAAATTGTGTGCCGCCACTTCAAGCGCCTGGCTTTGCGCTCGCAAGCCCGCACTGGTTGCGTAGTATCCGCTGTCCAAGGAGAAGCTCCTTCGCAGCGATGATTTGCAAGTGAGTGGCCAGGAGGGAAAATTGGAGAGAAGATTAGAAAATTCTCAAGCGGCCCAGTGTCAACTGCTTGCAGAGAACGACTAAGGTACGAAAATTGGAAGACTCTCACGCCGCACGGCAGGCGGCAACTCCTGCATTGCTGATGCAATTCGGGCAGGCAAAATCTGCCTCGCCCGCCGAAACCCGCTTCCTGTGAAACAGTGGGCAGACCGCACTCGCCGCCGATCAGCTGTTCAGTTGCAGGCTGATTATCACCGGCGCGTTCTCAAACAGCATTGCCGTCTCGATAAGTTCGCCGTCCCCCATCGAGTAGAACCTATAGTCCTCGCCCTGGATCACCGTCGGCACACTCAACATGCACCGTCCATCGGTGCCCGCCAGCTTGTTCTTGAAGTTTCCCGCAATCATGTTGCAAATCTCGCCGAGCGCGTCCGGCACCTGGTCCTCTTCGGCCGCAATCTCCGGCCCCAGCATCCGCGCAGCAATCTCTCGCGCCGTATTCCCGTCGCAGCTGAGCGTCAGAATTCCGCACATCGCCCCCGCCAGCCCAACCATGCCTCGGAACTCCGACGATGTCTCACACTCGGACTTCGCGATCGGCTTCAACTGGGTCCCCAGCATAATCTCGAACACTTCCTCGACCGCCAGTTCCAGGATCGGCAGCCAGTTCTTTTCTGCCGCATGCGTCGCTAGCGGAGCCTGTTTGCTCATGACTTTTTCCCCACCACCGGCAGCACGTGTTCCCGCACTTGCGCGGGCGTGAACGGCTTGCGAATATATCCCCGTGCCCCGGCCGAGAGCGCCTGCACCACATGAGATTCGCTGCCCTCGGTCGTAATCATCACCACGGGAATGTTTTTTCCCTCTTCCACACCGGCCAGCGCCCGCACGAATTCCAGGCCGTCCATCACCGGCATATTGATGTCGCACAAAATCAGGTCTAGCGGATTCTTGCCGACCAAAGCTAGCGCCTCGGCCCCGTTCCCGGCTTCCAGCACCGACTCCAGTTCCAGGCCTGCCTGCCGCAGCGAGCGCTCAACTATTTTGCGCATCACCGACGAGTCATCGACAATAAGTGCGCGGAGCTTATCCACGGTTACTCCCATACGCAGCTCTACGGTCCGGGCCGCGAGATCACATCCGCCACGTTCTCAACATTGCGGACATACCCTACATCGGCGGCTACCGGGCCGCGCTTTAGCCAGACCACGAATTAGAGTGAACCCAGCGAGGGAATAGTCCCGGGTCTTACCTCCGAATTCTGACCTCTAACCTCTGACCTCCTCTGCAATCTGACCTCTTACCTCTGACCTCACGCGTTTCCGGCTCCTGAATGCCCGGCTCATCTTGCGCTATCCTTAAAGAGTCTCTTTGACAACGAGCCTCTATGACCCTCCTCGATGCGCAGCCCTACAATTTCGCCCGCGCCCGCCGCCGCAAAATTATTGTCGCCACCGTTATCGTCAGTATTCTCGTGCTTGCGGCGCTCGCCTGGATCTACCGCAATTTCCCCGAAGAGCGCGTCGTCACCCATTTTTTTGCCGCTCTCGAAAAGGGAGATTACGAGTCCGCCTACGCCATCTACTTCAACGACCCGGCGTGGCGCGAACATCAGAAAAAATATTCGCAGTATCCTTATGCCGACTTCTACCGCGATTGGGGCCCCGGTGGCGAATGGGGACTCATCAAGTCCTTCCGCATCTACGGCTCCGCCAACACCTCCGGCCTCTTAAGCGGAGGCGTGATCGTCGAAGTTATCGTCAACGAACGGACAGAGCACGCCCGTATGTTCGTCCAGCGCTCCGACAAAACCATCACCGTCTACCCCTACTAATAAGAGGAGACGAGTTCTCCAGGAATTGTTGGTTGAAATTATTTTGAGTTGAAATCGGAAACGCCAATGGCTCGCTGGGTCAGCCTGATTTAGATCACCCTGACTTACCCTGTCATCCCGAGCGAAGCACAAATTTCACGCAGTGAAATTTGTAAGGAGTCGAGGGACCCCTACTCCCTATAACGCCGCAAGCCAAAAACGCGATATCCTTACGCCGCAACCGCCGCCAGCGTCTTCTTTAGCGATGCCTCATCTCCCACCGTCATGCAAGTCTTTGAACGGTCGATCTGCCGCATCAATCCCCACAGAACCTTTCCCGGCCCAACTTCAATAAACAGCGTTGCTCCCAGCTCAATCAATCGGCGCACCGACTCGTCCCAACGCACTGCCCCCGTCACTTGCCGGGTCAACGCATCGCGCGCAGCTGCAGCCGACGTCACCGGCGCTGCATCCACATTGCAAATCACCGGACACGATGGATCACGCATCGTCATCGCCGCCAGATCAACCGCCAGCCTGTCCTGTGCCGGCTGCATCAGCGCGCAATGGAAGGGTGCGCTCACCGGCAGGCTAACCGCTTTCTTTGCACCGCGCTCCGTCGCCATCTGGATCGCCCGACCCACCGCGCCCACATGTCCCGAAATCACAATCTGCTCTGGAGAATTTATATTCGCCGCCTGGCACACTTCTCCGGCTTCTCCGCAAATCTCCCGTACCCGCTCCACCGGCATTCCCAGGATCGCCGCCATCGCGCCCACCCCGACCGGCACCGCTTCCTGCATGTACTTTCCGCGATTGCGCACCGCCTTCACCGCGTCAGTGAATGCCATCGTACCCGCCGCCACGTGCGCCGAATATTCTCCCAGGCTGTGCCCTGCAACATACTCCGGCTTGATGCCCTGCTCCTGCAGCACCCGCCACGCCGCCACCGACGCCGTCAGAATCGCCGGCTGTGTAATCTCCGTCAGCCGCAGCCGCTCCTCCGGCCCTTCGAAACACAGCTCCGAGAGCTTATATCCCAGCGCTTCGTCGGCTTCTTCAAATGTCAGCCGGGCTGCCGCGTAATTCGCTGCCAGTTCTTTGCCCATGCCCACGGCCTGCGATCCCTGCCCCGGAAATAAAAACGCGATTGAAGATGTGTTTGTCATGTCAAATGATTTACCCACTCTTCCAAAATCGGCCCACTCCTTCAGTGAGTACACAGTTCCCGCTGTCAGCGACAGAGCCAAAAATATGAGCGATGGAAGCATGGTCTTAACCTCTTCAATCTGACCTCTAACCTCTGACCTGATCTTCTTACCGCTCCGCCCCTGCCAGCGTCCTCAATCCCGCCAGCCATTTCTCGATCTTTTCATTCACGCCGCTCTCCGCAAACTCCGCCGCCACCCGCACCGCGTTCTTGATCGCATTCGCGTTCGACGATCCATGCGTGATGATGCACACTCCTCTTATCCCCAGCAGCGGAGCGCCGCCATATTCGGTATGGTCCAGCCTTTTCTTGAAATCCGTAAACGCATTGCGCGAAAGCATCGCGCCCACCTGCCGCGTGATCGTTGCCCGCAGCGTCTCTTTCAGCACGGTCCGCACCAGCCGCGCCACGCCTTCCGAGGTCTTCAGCGCCACGTTGCCCACAAATCCATCCGCCACAATCACGTCCACATGGCCGTTATAAAGGTCCCGTCCTTCGACGTTGCCAATAAACTGGAGCGGAAGCTCCTTCAGCAACTGGAACGCCGCCCGCGTCAACTCGTTGCCCTTGCTCTCTTCTTCGCCAATCGAAAGCAATCCTACTCGCGGTTTCTCCACCCCGAAGATCGACCGGCAATAGATTTCGCCCATTACCGCGAACTGTTCCAGGTTCTGCGCCGAACAATCCACATTCGCGCCCACGTCCAGCAGTATCGCGGCCGTGTTCATTGCCGTCGGGAACGCGGCAGCCAGCGCTGGACGGTCCACTCCCGGCAGCGCGCCCAGCACCACTTTTGCGGTCGCCATGGCGGCGCCCGTGTTGCCGGCCGTCACAAAGCCGTCGGCTTTCCCTTCCCGCACCAGGCGCAAGCCCACGCGGATGGACGAATCGCGTTTGGCGCGAATCGCTTCCACCTTGTCTTCCATGGTGATGACTTCGCTGGCGTGAACAACTTCGACAGGCAGGTGTTTCGATCCCGGATAGCGGGCCAACTCGGCCTTCAGCCGATGTTCCGGTCCCACCAGCAGCACGCGAACGTCGTGGTGGCGCGCCGCCTGCAAGGCGCCTTCAATCTCCGGCTTCGGCGCCTTGTCCGATCCCATCGCATCCAGAGCGATTACTCGAGGCATGGAGGGAGACGGGCGAAACTACGACTTCTCTTCGACCTCGAAAATTTCGCGGCCCTTGTAGTATCCGCACTTCGAGCAGGCCCGGTGCGGCAACTTTCGTTCGTGGCAGTTTGGACACTCCGACAACGAGTGTTTCGTTAGTGCGTCATGCGCACGCCGTGTTGCGGTGCGCTTCTGCGAGTGTCTCCGTTTTGGATTCGGCATGATGATTCCTTTTATTTGATTGTCATTCCGAGCCGTCCGCAGCCACCGGCGAGGACGAGCGCGGAATCTGCAGTTCCAACTCTGCTTGACTACCAGAACTGAAAGCTGATAGCAGTCTCTTCCTTGTAATAACTGCCCGCCATCAGTTCCCGGTGCTTTTACTGACGGCTGATAGCTGACGGCTGATAGCTCTCCTATCAATTCAATTTCGTACGTATACCCTTCAGCGCTTCCCACCGCGGATCTTCCAATTTATCCGCGCATGAGCATTCGCCTTCATTCAAATTCTTCCCGCAGATCGCGCACAGCCCCTTGCACTCGTCCCGGCAAACTATCTTCAACGGAACCGAAAGCAGCACCTGTTCGCGCAGCATGTCTTCCAGCAGCAATCCTTCGCCCTGGTAATACCCGATCTCAGCCTCGGCATCGGTCACCGAAAGTTCTGCGTGACCGGCATCGGTTCCCAGCGGACGGTACAACAGATTGAACGTCCGCTCCACCGGCAGCACCACCGGCTCCAGGCATCGAGCGCAAACCGCTCCCAGGCTCGTCTCCAGCTTGCCCTTCAGCCGTATGTCCTGCACCACCTCATGCTTGCCGTGATGCTCCCGGAGCAAATCGGCGCGGCCCTCGCTCAGCAACGGTGTCAGTTGCTTCACATCCTCGCCGAATTCAATCGCACCCGGACTGAACTCCTCCCGGAAGTCTACCGGATGAAGTTCCAACTGCTCTATTTCGATGAACATCGGAAGCTCCGCCGCCCCCACCCGATACCGCGAAGGCCCGCGGAAGCACGCAAAGAGACGAAAGTCTCTCAGGGGCAATGGTTAAGAATAAAGGCCATGATTCTCGCTGTCAAGGAAGGCAAATTTGAAAAATTAAGCTCATCCTATCCTAAGGTATCGCGCCATCCACATCGCCAGCGAAAAAACGATGAACATCTCGAACACGGCCAATGACGAGAAGGAGATGCCCGAAGATTCCTCCACGATTTGGCGAAATACGAAGACAACCACAAACTGCACGAGACCTGCAATCATTGCTGCCGAGAATGCCTGAACCGCGGTTGCTTTTGCTCTGTGCGTTTCCCTGGCAACAAAATACATCACTAGAGCAGTCGTCGCTACGGCGCGGAAAGCGAACTTTGACGGTAGCCACATCCTACGGCCGTGACTATCCGCATAGAAGGCATCTGCCGCGAGAAGTGCAGCCACGCAAAGACCGACCGCCACGTAGATAAGATTATCGCGAGTCGTTTGCTTCACTTTAGCTAGGCCGCTCTTTCCGCCACGCCCTCTTCGTAGGCTCACCTGAGTGCCGGCTGCCCAAGCCAATGAGGGTGCCCCACACATCGCGCACTTTGCGATGTGTGGGCTTTCGTCACAATCAGGTCATATCGAGATCGAGGAGCATTTCTCGCGCCACCGGCCAGCGCGAGTTTAGCAATCATGCGTCCTCCCCCCCTACTTCCCCTCCCTCTTAATCCCCTCCGGCATCTCCGCCAGAAAGTATCCCATCACCGCCATCGCCGCCGCGTTCTCTTGCAACTCCTTCGGATCCACTTTATCCAGCGTGTCCGCCGCCGAGTGATGGTAGTCAAAATACCGCCGCCCATCCTGAATGATCCCAATCCCCGGCACTCCCGCCGCCACCAGCACAGCAATGTCCGCGCCAGGGCTTTCCGCCTCCGCCCGCAATATCGTCGTGCCCACCGGCCGCAGCGCCTCCACCACCGGGGCCAGCGCCGCCCTCGCCTCCGCCGGCATCTTCACCGCAAATCCCAGAGGATGCGCCGCCCCGGCATCGCTCTCAATCGCCGCCACATAATCTCCCATTTCTTTCTCATAGTCGTGCCCATACGCCCGGCTCCCGCTTCCGCCATTTTCTTCATCCATCCACGCAATCACGCGCAGCGTCCGCCGAGGACGAATATGCAGCCGCTGCAAAATCTCCGCCGCCTCCATCGCAATCACCACGCCCGCGCCATCATCAATTGCGCCGGTCCCCAGGTCCCACGAATCCAGGTGTCCGCTCACCACCACCACCTGCTCTGGATGTTCACTCCCTTTCAGATCCGCAATCACGTTATAGCCCGTTGTTTCCGGCAACGACTGCGGCGTCAGCGCCAGATGCATGTGCACCCGGCCTTCCGCCGCAAGATGATCGATCAACTCCGCATCTTCTGCCGTCACATCTCCATCCGGAATCCCCGCCGCCGCGCTATATCCCGTATGCGGCAGCCGATAATTTGCCCCGCCCACCGACCGCACCAGCGACGCCACAGCTCCCAGCGCCGCCGCCGCTTTCGCCCCGCCCGCGCGATACACCACTGCCTCCCCATACGCTTCAAACGCGTGCCCCGCGACCGCTTTGCGCTCGTCATACGCGACATTCCAAAGCACAATCTTCCCCGCAACCTTCTCCCGCCCCAACGCATTCAACTCGTCAAAGCTGTGGACGACCACCACCTCCGCCGTGATCCCCTCCGCCTTCGTCGCCGAGCTCCCACTCGCCGCCGCCAGCACGATCTTCTGCGTCGTCCCCTTCACCTGTCCCGGCCACTCCACCAGTTCAGCTTTTTCTTCTCCGCGCACCCAGTGCGTCACTTGCGCCGGCTCAAGATGCACCTCCAACCCCAATTTCTTCATCTCATCGGCCACATATTCCGCCGCTGCCTGCGCCTGCGCCGATCCGCTCGGCCGCGGCCCAATGTTCTCCGTCAAATACGCAAGCTGCCTCCACGCATAGTCGCTTTCCAGCGCCGCATCCCGGATGGCCGCCAACTGCCCGCGCAGTTCAGGAGACACCGCCGCCGCCGACTTATTCTGCGCGCCCTGCGCCCACATCGGCGAACTCACAGACACCACAAAAAAAGCCAACCCGAAAAAAGCCGAACAACGAATAACAAAAATCGATCTCCTGCCCCACCTGTTGCAATCACTACTCCTCATCGCTCCCACCTTCCCGCAGAATAACTAAAGCCGTTTGGTTTTTTTGTGCAATCCCCGCCTTTTCTCTCTGTCATCCTGAGCGCCGCCGGAGCGTACGCGATGGCAAGTTGAAGGACCCTACTCCCTAGTGAAACGCCAAGGCATTCCCCAAGCCCCTATTTATTCAAGCCGCCCCGGTTCCGAATCTCCGCCGACCTGCGAGTCTACCGATTTCAAGTTGGTTCTCACACACTCACAGAAGTGCTGCGCCACCCAAAACCAAAAAACAGGAGCGAAAATTCCTGCGCTAGTGTTGGGCTTCGCCGTGTTCCGACCCCTCGGTTGCCAGGACGCCGCCCGCCTTCTTCCAATAATCCTGTACCGCAGGAGGCAGTTTCTCGGTACGCGAAAGGAAGGCGGTGACCTTCCACATGTCCTGCTCCGATAGGACCTTGTCCCAGGCCGGCATGCCGGTGTAGCGAATACCGTTGTGAATCACGTAGAAAATCTGCCACTCAGGGTCGTCGTCGCCCCGCAGAATAAGGTTAGGCGGCGGCGGATAGAGCGATTTCTCCATCGGGGAGTGTTTGCGGTCGATGCCGCCATGGCAGAGCGCGCAGTTCATTGTGTAAATTTTCAAGCCTTCGATCAAACTGTCGTCGGTGGGCGGCACGGGGTTGTTGGCATGCGAAGCATGCCGCTCAATTGAGCTATCGAGCGCGCTATTGGCCAGGTGATGCTCCCATTGAGGAGGAGAAGTATTCGCTGTGGTGGGCAAAAAACCGAGTAGACCCAGTCCGAAACCGACAATCAGCAGGACTACGATAATGAACACAATCCCAAGGATGAAATTGCGCATGCTATCTCCAGTTCTCAGTTCCCAGTTCTTAGTTCTCGGCGAAAGGCAAAGGCCCCAATAACTTACAGTATGTATCTCTGCCGGAGCGCTAAAGCCCTCCACCCCATCACGCTCAATCACCCCGCCACCCGCGGCGCTGCGGCACCCAAAATCTGATTACGGCAAAACGAAGCCGCCCTTAGTATGCCCGCAGGCGGCGCGCTTCGCGGACCACGTCACTCACTTTGGGCAGGAAGAATTCTTCCTGCGGCGGAGAAAACGGTACCGGCGTGTCGAGCGAGGTGAGCCGCACGATGGGGCCATCGAGCGAGTCGAACGCCTCTTCGTTGATGATGGCAGCGATCTCGCCGGCCAAACCTCCGGTGCGCGCGTGCTCGTGCAGAATGATGACCTTGTTCGTCTTCTCAACGGTTGCGCGAATTGCATCGCGGTCGAGCGGCGACACTGTACGTAAATCGAGAATCTCGAGTTCTATTCCCTCTTTACGCAAAATCTCGGCGGCCTCGATGGCGACGTGCACCATGGCGGCGTAAGTGATCACGCTCAGATCGCGGCCTTCGCGAGCGACGCGGGCCTTGCCGATGGGCACGACGTAATCCTCCGCCGGAATCTCATCTTTGATACGCCGATATAAATATTTATGCTCGAAGAAAATAACCGGATTGTTATCGCGGATGGCGGCCTTGATCAGGCCCTTGGCGTCATAGGCAGTTGCCGGGCAGACGACCTTGAGGCCCGGCGCGTGGACAAACCACATCTCGGGATTCTGCGAGTGAAATGGGCCCCCATGTACGTTGCCGCCGCTGGGGCCGCGGATGACGAGAGGCGCGGGCGCTCCCCACCGGTAGTGCGCTTTGGCCACCATGTTGACGATCTGGTTGAAGGCGCAGGGGAGGAAGTCCATGAACTGGAACTCGGCCACGGGACGCATGCCGGTGAGCGATGCGCCGAAGGCCGCGCCGACGATGGCCGACTCGGCAATGGGAGTGTCGATGACGCGCTCGGGGCCAAAGCGATCAATGAAGCCGTCGGTGACCTTGAATGCGCCGCCGTAGATGCCGATATCCTCGCCGATGCAGAACACGCATGGGTCGCGCTCCATCTCCTCCCAGATACCCTGGCGGATGGCTTCGAGGTAGGTAACGACAGGCATCTTGGAGGAGTTTAGCAGAGGAGAGATGGGTGGTGGGATTGGACGAAAAGTCGGGTCTGTGGGCCGCGATTTTCGTCAATTGATACTGGTGACTACTTCACTCGGAGAGGGATCCAGAGCTGACATCCTCAGATAGAGGAGAGCAAAGCCTATAAACATTGTAGGTTCGACCAGGGTAACGGCGATCATCGACGCGATGGTCAGAATCCACGGGAACCAATAAGGGAGTGGCACAGTAGCATGGATAAGCGACGCCAGCCAGAAGGGGCACATGGCTGCGACATAACCGCCGATTAGAGACTTGGCTAATAGCGCGGCAAGCGTCAACCACTTCCCCTGAGTCAGCTTGTCGCTACGAAACATCGCTTGCCCAACTTTGCAGTCGTCGAGAATCACGGCTGGTACCGCCAAAGAGAACCGTGACGCGACGAGAATCGCGAGGTCCCCAAGTCCATAAAAAGCCACCCAAATCAGAAGGCCACAGCTTCGCCGGTTTCGGCTTCGACGGCCTCGCCGTTCGAGGCGTGATGCGTGTAATGCCAAGACTTAACCGCCTGGACCGCAGACTCGGCATTTCGATGAGGAACGACTACGTCTAGTTACCTTTGTGCCTCATACGTCCGGGCCTCACTCGTTAGCGCTATTCCGCTACATTCTGATTTGCCGCACACTAACTTGCAGATATCTCGCAAAGAACTTCGCAAAGAAGCTCGTGTCCGCCGCTCAAATTTGTTTGCAATCGAAGCCTCGGCACGCAGGAAGCAGCCCTCCATGTGTCGAGGCAGATTCGCAACGGTCCTGCTCTTAACAACGTTGTTGAGCACCCTTTCGTTCGCAGGGACGACCTATGTAGCCTATGCGGTGGGATCGACGAGTTGCGACAAGAAATCGGTTGGGTACCAGACCATCCAAGCGGCAGTTAGCGCAGTTCCTTCTGGTTCGACCATCAAGGTGTGCCCCGGCACATATCCTGAACAGGTTGTCATTTCACAACCGTTGACGATCACGCGTGCGTCGGCATCGAACGCCGAAGTATTGATTACGACACCTGCGGGTGGCGCAACCGGGCGCGTCTATGACGGCATTATTGGAAGTGTTTTCTACCAGATACTGGTGTCGTCGACGGGACCCGTAAATATTACTGACATCGCGTTCGATGGGACTGGGAACAACATCCCGGATGGTGCGGGTGACCTCGCCGCCATCTACTATCAGGAATCTTCAGGCACGGTCGACGGCGTTTCCGTGGCGAACGAAATGGATTTCGGCGGCGGGATGGGAATTATTGCGGCGGCAGATACGGTTCAGACGGTCACGGTGGAGAACTCCGATTTCCGGTCCTTTGATGGTTTGGGGATATGGGGGAAAACATATACATCCAGTTCTCTGACACTCAACGTGAAATCGAACACGATTAACGACACCGGAACCAACGGCGTATACGGTGGCACTGATGGCGTGCTGCTTCTAGGCTCGGTTGCCGGCACCGTAGAAAGTAATCTGATCAACGGCAGTGGAAACGGCTTCAGTATGTTGCTGAATGGCTCCGCCGCAACGGTGACGGCGAACACCATCATCGCTGGCACCGTCGATGGTCCGCCGAATTCCGGGATCGAGGTGAACGGCGGCGCAAACACCGTCAAGGGCAACAGAATATTGGCTGGGCCTATCGGAGTGGGCATTGTACTTACGGGCACGGCGACCGGCGGATCGGTGACGGGCAACACAATCACGGGCGGTTATAGCGGGTACGGCATCGATATGTGCGGTCAGGGGACTGCGGCAGGATTCAGGGTCACGGGAAATACGATTGTGGATACGCCAGCATTCGGGCTGCGGAAGCCTGCATCGGGTAATACGACTGCTCCGAACACGTTCTATGTGGACGGGCCGACGCCGACGACGGTCGGGTGCTAAGGAAGGCGCACCATTCCTATATCGAAGTTTGGTGCCCGGCATGCTCCTAGGCTGTGTGTAGCAGGGACTCATCCGCACTTCTGGCGGTGCGCGTGATCCCTCTCTTGGTCTGCAATTGGGAGCCAGACTCGAATTTCGACCAATTCGCATCGGAGGTTTACTGTGCCATTCAGAAGATCGTCTGTGCTTGTCGTATTGTTCATGTTGATCGCCTTCGCCAACATTTCCACGGCGCTAACCACCTATACCGCTACCAACGTCAAGGGAAGCTACAGCGTTCTGATGAATGGTTACAGTGGGGCATCGAGCGAGACGGCCTGGTTAGGCATACTCAACTTTGACGGCGTCAGCACAGTGAGTGGTTACGTTACGATCATCGACAGCGGCACTCTTTTCGTTGCCACGATTGGCAGTGGAAGCACTTATTCCGTGAGCCCCAACGGAAGCGGGTCGATGACGCTCAATTTTGCGAGCAACACGGGGAGCGAAACCGGCCACATTGCGTTCGCATTGAACTCGGTTTCTAGTGCAATCGCCAAGAATCTGCAATTGTTACTAATCGACACCAGTGCGAACGACGCCCACGTGAGGGCAGGCACGGCGAACCTCATCAATCTTTCCGGTCCAGCTACCGCGGCTAAGCTGAAAGGAAGCTACAGCCTCCCGTTGAACTGGTGGACGACCAACACACAGCAAGGGTTAGTCGGGACTGTGACGTTCGATGGTAAGAGCAAAGTAACAGTTTCCTTCACGGAGCAACTGGCTGAACAGAACGCCACGACGGGCGCAGGTAGCGGAACCTACTCTGTCAATTCCGATGGAAGCGGTTCGATAAGCCTGGCGCTACCGAACAGCACAACCATGCAACTCGACTTCGTGATGAACTCAATCACAGGCACGATCGCCAAGGAGATCCAACTGATGGACGTCACCAGTCCGAGCAGCACTTCCGTCGACACCGGTACCGCAGTTTACCAGTGACAAGAAGGCACCCTTGCCGGAAGAGGAAACAGCATACATAGAACTGCTTCCAAACTCATGTTGAAGGCTTCGACCGCAGGACCTCAGGGCGAAGAGCCCACATTTTTCGTGGGTCTGAGCGACATGGCTGAAGTTGCGCCCTGCCCAACCCTGCTTCAAGCAACGCGGAAATATCAACTAACTCTGGGTGCGGTCAAGGACCTCTCCGTGCCAGGCCATCTGGATGGCTTCGAGCTTTGACTCGTTTGATTTGGAGGGATCGTCTTTGAAGTCGGGGAGTGCGATGACGTACTTGTGCAGGTCGGTGAAGCGGACGGAGAGCGGGTCGACTTTGGGATGGGTTTCGGAGAGGAGAATGCCGATGTCTTCGGAATCGTCCCAGGTGAGTTCTTTTGGCATGAATGCTCCTAGATTGGTCAATGGCGATTTGGTCGCACCTGCAGATCCCTCGACCACTCGCTTTGCTCGGGCTCGGGATGACAACCCGCCGGGATACCGCTTTGCCGGGCGAGGACGCCCGGCGCTCCACTTCTTGCTGCCTTCCTAGTGTTCTTCGGAAACATAATTCCGGTTCCAGGTCGGAATTTCGACGACAACTTTGCCCGGCTTCGTGATGACGGCCTGGCATCCGAGACGCGAGTTTAGCTGAAGGTCGGCGGCCATGTCGAGCTTGTCAGCTTCGTCGTCTTCCAGCTCGGAGATGAGGTCGGCTCCTTCTTTGACCCAGACGTGACAGGTGGTGCAAGCGCAGTTGCCTCCGCAGGCATGGTCGAGGTTGACGCCAAAATTCAGCGCAACGTCGAGGATCGACTCCTGCTTGCCATGGTCTTTGTAGGGCAGCTTACCGTGCTCGAAGGCGACGGTTTTGCCTTCGGGGAGAAAAGTGACTTCAACGGTATTTTCCGATGGCGCGTCGATGGTAGTGGCTCCGGTGGATTGTGTTTTGTCGTCAGACATAAAGCTCCAAATCTTAAGCTGCGAGTTACGAGCCGCGAGCTACGAGAAGGCAAAATTGTGGTGACGTTTGCATGATCACTCTTCTTGCGTCAATCTCCATAGTTCTACTCGCCGCGAAACCTTCGATCCGAGGATCGCTAGCCCACGGATTATTCGAGGCTCGAGGCTCGAAACATTTGTTTGGCTCATTTGAACTCCGCTTTCGCCACGGGATGCCCGGCCTGCGGCTCTTCGCCTTCGGGCAATCCAGAATCTGCGTCGTCCATGGCTTTGCCTTTGAGGGCGGTGGAAACGGCTGTATCCATCATAAGTTCGGCGAGGCGCATGGTGCCCGTGTTCAGCGCGTCGATACCTTTGCGGATGGCGGAATAGTCATCGCCGTCTTTGACGGAGAGCAGGGCTTTTTCAAGCTTCGCGGCAGTGGAGCGTTCGGCGCTGGTGAGTTGCTGCCACGCCGGATTCTGCTTTCCTTTGGCAAGCGCGGCGAGAATGGTGTCGGCTTCACGGCGTGCTTCAATCACCTGGCGCTGGCGAAAATCTTCTTCGGCGAAGTCGAAGGATTCGAGCAGCATGTTTTCGACCTGCTCGTCGGTGAGCCCGTAGCTGGGCTGAACGTCGATTTCGGCTTCTTTGCCGCTGCGCTGCTCGCGGGCGGAGACGTGAAGGATGCCGTTGGCGTCGATGAGAAATTTGACCTCAATGCGCGGCATGCCGGCGACCATTGGCGGAACACCCTTCAGATCAAAGCGCGCGAGCGAGCGGCAGTCGCGGGCAAGTTCGCGCTCGCCCTGGAGAACGTGGATCGCAACGTTGGTTTGTCCATCAACCTGCGTGGTGTAGTACTGCGTGGCGGAAGCAGGGATCGTCGAGTTGCGCAGAATAATTTTGTCGGTGACGCCGCCGGCGACTTCGATGCCCAGCGAGAGCGGAGTGACATCGAGCAGCAGCATTTCTTTGGTGACTTCGGAGCCGCCGCCGAGAATGTGGGCCTGCACGGCCGCCCCGAGAGCAACCACTTCGTCGGGATTGAGATCGGTGTGAGGCGTGCGGCCGAAGATGTCCTGCACTAATTGCCGGACCTTTGGAATGCGTGTAGAGCCGCCGACGAGCACGACTTCATCGATCTGGGCGGGAGTCAGCTTGGCATCTTTCAAGGCTTGTTTTGTGGGGCCGACCGTTCGATCGATGACGGGCTGAATCAGTTGCTCGAACTGCTCGCGGGTAATCTCGCGCTGATAGCGATGGCTGCCAGGAAGTTCGATGTCGAGTCTAGTGGACGGCTCAGATGAGAGCGCAATCTTGGCTTCGATGACGGCCTTGCGAATGCGCTGCACGGCTTCTCCATTGCGTCGGAGGTTGAGTTGCAGGTCGCCCTGAATGTCGTCGAGCGCGATGGCGATGAGCAGATTATCGATGTCATCGCCGCCGAGGTGCGTGTCACCGTTAGTGGCTATGACTTCGAAGATGCCGTCGTGGAGCTTGAGGATCGAAATGTCGAAGGTGCCGCCGCCGAAATCGTAGACGGCGACAATGCCGTTCTTGCGCTTGTCGAGGCCATAGGCGAGCGCAGCGGCAGTAGGCTCATTGACGAGGCGTAGGACGTCGAGGCCAGCGATGCGGCCGGCGTCTTTGGTCGCCTGACGCTGAGCATCGTTGAAATATGCGGGGACGGTGATGACGGCTTTTTTAACCGGGGCTCCGAAAAAGCGCTCGGCGTTGCGCTTGAGCTGGCGCAGAATGAGGGCGGAAATTTCGGGCGGCGTATAGCTGCGATCGCCCAGCTGGATGCGGAGGACTTCGCCGGCGTGAATGTCGTCGGCGAGGCGGAAGGGAAAGAGCTTGAGTTCATCCTGAATGTCTTCGAGGCCGCGGCCCATGAGGCGTTTGACGGAGTAGACGGCGCGGTCGGGCGTGTCTATGAGATAGCTGCGCGCGGGATTGCCGACGATGACTTCGTTCTTTGCGTCGTTAGTAGGGTTGCCGATTGCGACGACCGACGGAACGAGATTTAGCCCGTCTTCGCCGGGAATGACGGCAGGTTTGTCTCCCTGCATGTAGGCCACGAGCGAGTTCGTGGTGCCGAGGTCGATCCCAACGATGTAAGTAGATGCCATTTGTAATTTGTGATTTGTAATTAGTAATTGAAAATCGCGACTCGGAAATTGCAAATTAGAAATTACCAATTACAAATTTTATTCGAGCGCTTCGTTTACGTCCCGCACAAGATTTCTGATGTAGGTCCTGCGGTTCAGCACATCGAGCATGCGGGCGAGGATCTGTTTGCGGTCTTCTTCGGTTCCGCTGGCGTCAGTCCCGCCATCGACGGCCGCGTCCCACTCTTTCCATTCGCCTTTTAGTTCGTCGAGAAGCGCATCGTACTTTTCTTCCAGCGAAAGCTTGGCCTTGCCGATTTCCTCGAGCAGCGCCGGATCGTCTTCGCCAGCTTTCTTCTGCACGCGAAGCTCTTCGAGATGCATGTTGAGTTCGAAAACTTCTTCCAGCAGACCGGCGGGCACAACTTGTTTCTTCAGCTCTCCCGTAGCGCGCGCTTTTTCAGTGGCCTGCTTCGATTGCTCTTCAAGTTCCACGCCTTCGATCCGCAACAGATATTCGGTGCGCTTGATGGGATCCTTCAACGTGCGGTAGGCGTCATTGAGCATGGAGCTTTGTTCAAGGCTCCACTCACGCTCTTGGTCGGCGGCCTGCGAAAAAACGTCGGGATGCAAACGGCGGCTGAGCGCGTAAAACTCTTTCTCAAGCGCGACGACGTCAAGGTCAAGTTTGCGCGGAAAGCCGAAGAAGGTGAAGTAATCAACGGGGACAGGGGGCTGCACCTTTCCGCAAGCGCTGCAGAAGTGCTCGGCGCGCATGGTGCCGCAGGACCAGCATCCGGCAGCGGATTGCCCGGAAACGATAACGGACGACGATTTGGAATCTGAAGATGACATAAAAATCAGTTACGGGCTTCGAGCCGCGAGTTGCGAGTCAGAGCCTCGAGAAATCAGTCACGGGACGCGAACAAAGGGTGCAGCGCAACTCCAAGCGAAAAAGACTAGATTGCTCGAAACTCGCAACTCGAGACTCGAAGCTTTCTAAGCAGAGAACGAGCTGCCGCAACCGCAGGACTTCGTCGAGTTCGGATTCACGAAGACGAACCCTTGCTGGATCAGGGTTTCCTGATAATCCAGGATCATCCCGTGAAGATAGATGAACGACTTTGGATCGACGAAAACCCGGACGTCGCCAAACTGGAAGATGCGATCGCGTTCGCGCGGCTGCGTATCGAAGCGGATATTGTAACTGAGGCCGGAGCAACCTCCGCCCTGCACGCCGAGACGAAGGCCCCCTTGCTCAGCCGAGATGCCTTCCTTGACCATCGCGGAGCGAATCTTGGCGATCGCCTTCTCAGTGACCTCGAGGCCTTTGGCGGGCGTCGTGGGCAACGTCTTCAGTGGTTCGTCGTTTGTTACTTGATCCATGTGTCCTTTAATAGTCACGAGTTACGAGTCACGGGCTTCGAGTTGCCAGCAAGCATCAATCCGAGCGCTATATTTTCAGCTTGAGGCTCGTCGTTCGAAGCTCGCGGCTCGAGGCTCGTAGCTCGAAACTAAGTTGCTACGCCGATACTTCGTTTCGCGAGGCATTCCCCGATACTCCGGCAGCCTTCGGCGCGTCCTGCTTTTTCTTCCAGTCGCCGATGGCGGCACGGATAGCGTCTTCGGCCAGCACCGAGCAGTGAATCTTAACCGGCGGCAGCGCCAGTTCCTTCACGATCTCAGTGTTCTTGATCGAAAGGGCCTCGTCGATGGTTTTGCCCTTCACCCACTCGGTGGCGAGCGACGACGATGCGATGGCCGAGCCGCAGCCGAAGGTCTTGAACTTGGCGTCTTCTATCACGTTGGTCTGCGGATTGACTTTGATCTGCAGCTTCATGACGTCGCCGCACTCGGGCGCGCCGACCAGGCCGGTGCCCACGTCGGTGGAGGACTTATCCATCGAACCCACGTTGCGCGGATTGTTGTAGTGGTCGATTACCTTATCGCTATATGACATTTTTGCTCCTCACTTCTTTAATCTTTATTGCCTTCTGCGGATTCTCCGCAGAGGTTAAAGCCCCACTTCTTTAACAAAACCTCAAGTTCCGAGCCGCGATTTACGAGCAATCAGAATCAGCCATGAACTCGGGTTCGCAACCAAGTACTTCCACCCTTTACGGGTTTGCTCGCTCGAAGCTCGCAGCCCGAAGCTCGTGGCTCGCTAGTGCGCTTCGGCGGCCCATTTCACACTCTTCAGGTCGACGCCTTCTTTCGCCATCTCATAGAGAGGCGAAAGCTCGCGCAAACGCGCCACGGTATCGACAACGCGATCGGCGACATAGTCGACTTCGGCCTCGGTATTGAAACGTCCAAGACCGAAACGAATGGAGCTGTGTGCCAGATCGTCTCCGGTGCCGAGAGCCTTTAATACATAAGATGGTTCAAGTGTCGCGGAGGTGCATGCCGATCCGCTGGAAACGGCAATATCGTTGATGCCCATGAGCAGCGACTCGCCTTCGACGTAGGCGAAGCTGATGTTCAGGTTGCCGGGGAGACGATGCTCCCATGAGCCGTTGATGTAAGTTTCGTCGAGGCGGGACATGATGCTGTCGCGCAGGCGATTACGCAGCCCGGCGAGCTTGCATGACTCCTGCGGCATTTCTTCCTGCGCGATGGCGCAGGCTTTGCCGAGGCCCGCGATGCCGGGAACGTTGAGCGTGCCCGAACGCATGCCGCGCTCGTGGCCGCCGCCATCGATGAGCGGCACCAGTTGCACGCGCGGATTCTTGCGGCGTACATACAGCGCGCCGACGCCCTTGGGGCCATAAAGCTTGTGGCCGGTGATGGAGGCGATATCGATGTTCATTTTGGCGACATCGATGGGAATCTTGCCGATGGCCTGAACGGCGTCGGAGTGGAAGAGCACGCCGCGCTCGTGACAGAGCTTGCCGATCTCGGCCACGGGCTGCAACACGCCGATTTCGTTGTTGGCGGCCATGATGGTGACGAGAATCGTCTTGTCGTCCATGGCGCGCTTGAGGTCGTCGAGATCGACGAGGCCGTCTTTTTGCACGGGCAAATAGGTTACGCGGAAGCCGAGCTTCTCAAGATGTTTGCAGGTATCGAGCACGGCCTTGTGTTCGGTGACCGCGGTGATGATGTGATTGCCCTTCTCGCGATACATTTCGGCAACACCCTTGATGGCGAGGTTGTCGCTCTCGGTGGCGCCGGAGGTGAAGATAATTTCTTTTGAACTGGCGCCGATCAGCTTGGCGATGCGCTCGCGCGCAATTTCGACCGCTTCCTCGGCTGCCCATCCGAAGGGATGGTTGCGGCTGGCGGAGTTGCCATACTTTTCCGTGAAGTAGGGCAGCATTTCCTCGAGCACGCGAGGATCCATGCGCGTGGTGGCGTGGTTATCCATATAAATAGGAAGCGTGATGCCTGCGGGGGCAGTGTGCTGACCGTTGTTGGGGGTCGATGTTTTGGTGGTGCTCATGATTGCGTTCTCCTTCAAATTCTCACTACAAAATCGTTACCAGGTCCGTCGCCTTTTTTCCTTCGTGTCTCGCAGCTTGCTCTTTCCCGTCCGACGGCTTGGCCAGGTCGATGGTTTCGGGCTCTTCTTTCATCTGTGAGATCTTGATGTTTTTCAAAACCTGCTCGATGCTTTCATTCACTTTGCGCAAGGGCTCGCGAATGGTGCAGCGATCGGTTTGGTCGCACTCGCCGCGCACCGTGACGCACGACGTAATGAATAGCGGCCCGTCGATGGCTTTGATCACTTCGAAGGCCGAAATCGTTTTGGCGTCGCGAGCCAGGGTGTATCCGCCGTTGATGCCATGCTGCGAAGTGAGCAGCCCGGCGCGGGCCAGCCGCTGCAGGATTTTGGCCAAAGCCTCCTGCGGTATGCCATACGCGTCGGCGACGTCCTTGGCGCTGCACGCCCCGGCCGAAGCACGCTCGGCCAGGTGCTTCATGGCCATGAGCCCGTAGTCGGCTTTTTTGGTCAACTTCAGCATCGCGCTCTGGCAAACTACGACCAATACAGTCGGATAGAAATGCGACTCTTTCGGTCGCCTTTCATTCTAACGCTATCGGCGGCCTGGCTGCAAGGGTGAGCAGCGAGTGGCAGAAAATCGGTGTCAAGCTGTAAGTTATAGGGCCTAAGCGCTTTAGTAGAGGATTAGACCGGCGGCTGAATGGCGCCGGGGTCGTGCAATTTCGAGCCAAGTGTCAGGTGATACGCGCCAGATCCCTCGCCCCGCTGGTGAAAACGCGGGGCTTCGGGACGACGCCTAGCTGTTGCTGTGGCCGGGTAACGAATTGGCCGCACCGCTGAGCACAGACCCTTTGGGACTTGACAACCGGACCGGACCATCCCAAAATACCGCCAATTCCACTAGATTTTCATTTTCGACGAATTTGAAGACACCTCCTTTATATAGAGGCTCGTATCTAGAGAAGCCGCAGTCGCCCACGACGCTATGATGCCCAGCCAGCCTTCGCAATCCGCAAGCCAGAAAGCCAGCCCCGAATCGTGCAAGCATCCGCAGGTGCAGATTGTGGCGCGGGATGCCGACGAGGAATACGTCGAATGCAAAGAGTGCGGCGCTGTGTTCGAGTCGAGCGAATTCAAAGATATGGCGACGGAAGAACGGAAGAGCTCGGAGGAAGAATAAGCGGGCAACCTTAGTTCGCATAGCTCCTCTATACCATTCCGGCGATTTCCTCTTCACACGCGTCCCTTCCTAAACTACTTTGCAAAACTTCTCCGCTTCCCTTCATTTCTGCTATGCCAGTGCCGGAGTCATTACCGCCATACTCCCGTTGCGTGCCTTATTCTGAAATTGGCAAGCAGGTATATCCAGGCGGGGACAAGGCGTGAACGGCAAAACCTGGAAGGCGTGGCTGGTACCCGGCGGCGTGGCGTTGACGCTGGCGGTGGCGCTGGTCAACAGTTCGGCGTTCGCGCAGGTGGCGGCTGCGATCTCCTTTTATTATGTCGGGATCTTTGCCGCCGGCTTGCTGCTGGCCTGGCGCTTCCATTCGAGCCGCATTCTGTTTTCTCTACTGACCCTTCTGCTGGCGCATCGCGCGGTCGATTTCTTTTCGGCTGGTCATGCGCTCAGCGAGCCGGGGAAGACGGCCGTCATTATGGCCGCGCTGCTGATCCCGCTGAATTTTGTTGTGTTCGCTGCCATGCGCGAACGCGGGCTGGTGATTGCTGGCATCGCTCCGCGATTTGGGTTGCTGTTTCTGGAGTCGGTGGTGGTGGCGATTCTGTGCCGTCCGGAGAATAGCGCCATGGTGGCGCGGCGCCATGCGGCGAACGAGGTTCCGGTGTGGGTGATGGCGGGGTTGGCGGCGGCCACTGGAGTATTCGTCTGGCGCTACATGCAGACGCGAAAACCGATTGAGCCGGGCTTTGCGTGGACGGCGACGGCTGTGTTCGTGTGGCTGCAGTTCGCGCCGGTGGGCAGAGCGGCCGATACGTACGTGGCGACGGCGGGGCTGATTCTGGCCGCATCGATGATCGAGACCTCGTATGTGCTTGCCTATCATGACGAGCTGACGGGCATTCGCGGGCGGCGGGCGTTCAATGAGTCGCTGGTGTCGCTGGACCAGCAGTATGCGATCGCGATCGTCGATATCGACCACTTCAAACAATTCAACGATACGTATGGACACGACGTCGGCGACCAGGTTTTGTGCATGATCGCGGCGCGGATTTCGAAAGTGGGCGGAGGCGGGCAGGCGTATCGCTGCGGAGGCGAGGAGTTCGCCATTCTTTTTCGCGGGATCTCGGCAAAAGACGCTTATGAACATTTGGAAGTGATGCGCCGCCAGATTGCGGACGCGGCGTTTCGCGTGCGTGGCATGGAAAGAAGAGTGGCGCGTGAGGGAGAAGCAACGGATCGTAGAAGGCCGGCGAAAAAGAAGAGCGTGGGGATGGCGGCTGTCCCTAAACCTGCGGACGGGTTGTCGGTGACGGTGAGCGCCGGGGTGGCCGAGCCAAGCACGCGCTATCGGCAGCCGGAGCAGGTGATTCAGGCGGCGGACCAGGCGCTCTATCGCGCGAAACAAAGAGGACGGAATCGAGTGGAAGTGGCGTCGGCGACCTCGCTGCGGGTGGAGCGCAGCAAGAAGGCGCGGGCGGCGAAGTCGTAGAGGGATGGTGTCTGATTACAGAATCCCCACTCAAGCCAAAACCGGGCTTGAATTCGGCACTACGCCGTCGTCCTCTCGGCGGGCGAGACGCCCGTCCCTCCATTCTTGACTTATAATGGCGCGCACTGATGGCACTCGCCCCGGGCACGAAACTCGGTCCTTATGAAGTGCAGTCTCCGCTGGGCTCAGGCGGAATGGGCGAAGTGTATCGCGCGCACGATAACCGGTTAGGGCGAGACGTCGCCATCAAAGTTCTTCCCGCTCATCTATCCAGTTCGCCCGAACTCAAGCAACGATTGGAGCGCGAGGCGCGCGCCATTTCGTCGCTGAACCATCCGCATATTTGCCATCTCTACGACATCGGTTCGCAGGATGGAACCGACTATCTGGTGATGGAGCTGCTCGAGGGAGAAAATCTTTCAGAGCGGCTGAAACGCGGCGCGATGCCGATGAACGAGATTCTGAAAGTTGGCATGGCTGTGGCGGAGGCGCTGGCGGTCGCGCATCGTCAAGGGATACTGCATCGCGATTTGAAGCCGGCGAACATCATGCTCACCGAAAGCGGAGCGAAGCTGATGGACTTCGGCCTGGCGAAGCCGGTGAGCCTGAGCGGAACAGGATCGGGTTCGGCAAGCGCGCCGGCGTTCACGGCTGCGGCCACACTGAGCGGAGCGAGCCCGCTGACTCCGTTGACTACCGCTGGGAGCATCGTGGGAACGATTCAGTACATGTCGCCGGAGCAGATTGAAGGCAAAGAGGCCGACGTCCGCAGCGACATCTTCGCGTTGGGCTCGGTGCTCTATGAGATGGCGGCGGGCAAAAGGCCATTCAGCGGGAAGAGTCAGATCTCGCTGGCATCGGCGATTCTGGAGAATGATCCAGAGCCGCTGAGTTCGCTGAAGCCGACCACATCCGCGGCCTTTGAACGTCTGGTGACCGCTTGCCTGCAGAAGAATCCGGAAGAACGGTTTCAGAATGCGCAGGACGTCAAGCTGGAGCTGCAATGGATTGCCTCGGAGAAACCGGCGACAGCTCCTGCGGGAAGCACGGGGCAGACTTCGGTAGCGCAGCGACGCGAGCGTCTGGGGTGGGCGGCGGCCGTGGTAGCGGCGGTGATTGTTGGCGCAGCGGCGGGAATGTTGCTCTACCATCCTGCGCGGCCTGAGCGGTCGATACGCAGCGTGATCAATCCTCCGGAAAAGACCACGATGAATCTCACGGGCGATAACGCCGGGCCGCCGGTGCTTTCGCCGGACGGCACATCGCTCGCATTTGCCGCGACCAGCAGCGACGGCAAGGTGGCGCTCTGGGTGCGGCCCATGGATACTCTCGAAGCGCGGCAATTGCCGGGCACGGACAATGCGGAATTTCCCTTCTGGTCGCCGGATGGGAGAGCAATCGGATTCTTCGCCGAGGGCAAGCTGAAGGCGGTTGACCTGGAGAGTGGTTCGACGCAGGTGGTGGCAGACGCGCCGTTCGGTCGGGGAGGAGCATGGGGAGCCGACGGTGTAATTGTGTTTTCTCCCGCGACCCAGGTGCCATTGTTGCGGGCCAGCGCGACGGGCGGTGGAGCTGCGGTCGCGGTGACCAAGGTGGATGAGTCGCAGCATACGTCGCATCGCTGGCCATTTTTTCTGCCGGACGGCAAGCACTTCTTGTACTTGGCGATCCACCATGACCCGTCGAAAGCGGCGAACAACGCGATCTATTACGCGTCAGTCGATGGCAAAGAAAATCGTCAATTAGTGCGCTCGCAGTCGAACGCGGTGTATAGCAGAGGCTATCTGTTGTTTGCGAGCGGCGACCAGCTGATGGCGCAGAAGTTCGATCCTGCTTCGGGGAAGCTAAGCGGCGAGCCGAGGAGCGCGGCCCGCGGTGTGATGAATGACGTGACCACGTGGCACATGGACACTTCGGCATCGAATGACGGCTTGTTGATTTTTGGTAGCGGCGGGACGGGCGACTGGCAGCTACTGTGGATGGATAGCGCGACCAAGCAGCTCACGACGATTGCCGACAAGCTGACGAACTTGCGGACCGCGCGTCTCTCGCCGCAGGGCGATCGCATTGCCGTGGAGATCGACAACGGCGTAAGTGACATCTGGACGCTGGACGTGGCGCGCGGCGTGCGCACGCGCCTTACATTCGGGCCGATTTCCAACAACTCTCCTGTGTGGTCGCCGGATGGAAAGTGGATCGCCTACACTACCGACCGCAACGGGCACTCAAATATGTGCCGCAAACCCTCCGATGGCAGTGGCGCGGAAGAGATCCTTCGCACCGACGATCAAATCGCATCTCCCTCAGATTGGTCGCGCGATGGCAAGTACCTCATTTATGTGCGTGGGGCAATCGGAAGCGGTGAAATATGGGCGCTTCCGCTGGAAGGCGAGCGCAAGCCGCAATTGGTTGTGCCTCGTGCCGTAAACGCGACCACCCGAGAAGCTCGATTGTCGCCCGATGGGCACTGGCTCGCGTATACGTCGACCGAATCGGGGGGACCACAGGTATACGTCACGGCTTTCGGCGGCGGACAGGGTAAGTGGCAGGTATCGGTTAACGGAGGAACGGTGCCGCAATGGAGCAAAGACGGCAAAGAACTCTATTACATGGATACCACTTACAGCCTTTATGCCGTGCCGGTCACGAACACGGGAGGGGCACTGCAGTTTGGCGCTCCGCAACAGCTGATCAGCAACTGGTCAGCGCCGCAGGTGTTTTACGACGTCAGCCCCGACGGCAAGAAAATTCTTCTCGACCGGATTTCACAACAGGTCAACCAGTCCGTCACCGTGGTCACGAACTTTGCTGAAGGGCTGAAGAAGTAAGGGAGGGAGATTGCCGGGGGATCCTTGCCACGCGGATCTAACTTCTCACCAGACTGACGGTTTTGCGATTCATCACATTTTCGACGTGACGCAGCGCATAGACCTTCTTCCGCCGGCGCGCTAATCTGCTTTCACTCCCGCGGACCAATCACGGTCCGATCCTCTCCAGAAAGAGTTCGTTCATGCATGCCCGTCAATCATGGTGGTTGGCTTTGCTGTGCGCGGCGCTTGGCCTGGTAAGCGTCGCCGTTTATGCCCAAACCGATCAGGCCGCGGCGGAACGCATTCTAGGTCCGCAATGGAAACAGCATTCGCGCCAGGCGGGCATGATTTTTTTCGGCACGGTGTTGAGTGCTGGAACGGGGGGAGCGAATAACGGAGGGCCCGTCAGCGGGAAGCTGGGCAGCGGTGGCGCGGTTGGCGAAGAGCCGGTTGATGGACGACCGATCAGCGGAACATTAAATCGCACTGGAGCCGGCGCAGTGGCCGCAGTCCCCCTGCGATTTCGAGTGGATACGGCGATTGCCGGCGTCGAGGCCGGGCAAATATTAACAATCTATGAGTGGGCGGGCGCGGAGTCGCTTCATCCTCCGATGCGTCCTGGTGAGCACCTTCTTCTTTTCTTGTACCCGCGTAGCCGCCTGGGCCTGACCAGCCCGGTCGGAGGAGCACAAGGCCAAATTCTTCTCGATGCGACCGGCATGGTCAGCGCATCACGACCGCCGGTGGCCCTGGTCCAACTTGCGCGGGCTATCCGCCGGGCGCGCGGAGAATCGCGATGAGAATCCGAGGCCTGGCCGTTGTTCTGACATCTGTTCTGCTGCTCTTGCTTGCGCCGGCTTCGCTACGCGCCGGTGGACCCGCCTTCATTGCAGGTTCCGGCTTCGACGCGGGAGTGCAAGGACAGCCGCTGGTTTGGGCAAACGCGCAGGTCATCTATTACACAGACCCGGTAAACCTGAGCCCCATTCTGACCGAAGCGCAGGCCGATGCTATGGTTGCGGCGGCGGTAGCGCCTTGGACCAGCGCATCCGGAGTGGGCTTGAGTGTGAGCCAAGGCGGCCATCTGGCTGAGGCAGTCAACGGCGGCGACATTGTAGTAGCGAACGGCGTGATTACCGCGCCCGCCGACGTCATGCCGCAAGCTACGGGCACGCCGCTCGGAATTATTTACGACTTCGATGGAACGGTGACCGATGCGTTGCTCGGCAACGGCGCAGGCGATCTCGATAGCTGTTTTAGCAATGCCGTTTATGGCGGCCCCGACAATTTTGCCGCCAGTGGAAACATCCTCCACGCATTGATTGTCATTAACGGCATCTGCGCGGCGAGCAATACGCAATTGGCCGACGTGCAATACAGATTGGTGCGGGTTCTGGCGCGCTCGTTTGGACTGGGGTGGTCGCAAGCGAATCTGAATGTCGTGACCAACGATCCACCGCCAACGCTCGCCGATTTCCAGGGATTTCCGGTAATGCACTATTTGGATTCCGTGAGCTGCGTGCCGATCACCATTTGCTATGGAGGCAACGATGGAGTCAACGTGGCAGCTCCGAAGCTCGACGATGTTGCCGCTCTGGCAGCTTTGTATCCAGCCTCGGGCGCGACTTCGACGACCGGCGAAATATCGGGCAATGTCTTCTTCACGACCGCCGGCGCGGCGGCGCAGATGATGCAGGGCGTGAACGTTGTTGCGCGCCTGGTGGTGAATGGCCAGCCCTCGCGTGAGTATGTGGTCACGTCAGTGAGTGGATATTCGTTTGCGGGCAATGCCGGAAACATCGTCACTGGATACATGAACGCGGACAGCCTGCCATTTAATTATTTCGGATCTAGCAACGCGGCAGTCGAAGGCAGGTACGATCTGGGGCAGCTGACGATTCCGACGGGACAAACCTCGGCCGAATATCAGGTGAGCATGGAGGCGCTCGATCCGAGCTGGTCGATGAGGGTTGGCCCGTACGCCCCTTGGCAAGTTAAGCCTTCGGGGACGTTTGCCCCGGTCTTGGTAACGGTGACGGGCGGCGTAAATACGCAACAGGACATTCTGATGGCCGCGAGCGAAATCGCCCAAGCCGCGCCCGGCAGCGGTTCAACCTATACGACTCCCGCTGTTTTGCCGCAGGGTGGAAATTGGGGGGCGTGGATTTCCGGCTATGGTGCGGCTGATTTTTTCGAGTTCAACGCCCAGGCCAACCGCACCGCTTCCGTCGCAGTGACGGCGTTCGATGAATCCGGCAACGCCACGGAATCGAAGCTGCTGCCCGTCATTGGGATCTGGGAATTAAGCGACATAAGTGGCGGCCCGGCCCCGGCATCAACCCCTTCGGCCTTCAATTCGACAACGTTCGGCATGACGCGGCTCGATGCCCAATTCAATTCCTCGGAGGCATTCCGCATCGGTATCGCCGATTATCGTGGCGATGGACGCCCTGACTATTTCTACCAGGCGAGCGTTCTTTATTCGGATAGCGTCACGCCAGCGCGCCTCAGCGTGGCCGGTGGAGCAGCAACGCTCGAAGGAATTGGCTTTGTGCCCGGATTGCAGGTAAGCGTGCCCTCAAACTATGGTCTGGTGAGCGGCACGGTGCTGGCTCAATCGGCCAGCCAGTTACAGGTGACGTTGCCGCCTGCCACTCTCGATGGCCCAGCTACTATTCAGGTGACCAATCCCGTCAGCGGATCGTATTCGCAGATGCTTGGTGCGCTCACCTATGGAGCCGCCGCCACTGACCTTTTGCAATTGCTGCAGGGCGCGGAGCCGTCTACTCCCATCTACGCGCAAGCACCCAATCAGGTTCGCGTGCGCGCGACGGCTGCGGATGGCGTAACGCCAGTGAACGGCGCGACCGTGGCCTGGAGTTCCACTAATGGCGTGGAATTTTCCGCTTGCGGAGGCGCGTTCGCCTGCTCGGTACTAACCGATGAATCGGGAGAAGTCTCTACCTGGGCGACACCGATCCTCATAGGCCCGGGCACGATCACGGCGCAGTTAGCGCCAGCAGCCTATTCGCCGCCACAGACGCGGCAGACCAGTGTGGTTGGAACATCGTCAACGCTCAGCCTGGCGGCGATCGCGCCGACGCAGTCGATCGCCCAGGGAGCCACGTTAGCTATTGCTCTCAACGTTGAGGCGCTGAACCAGCAAGGAGGGCCGCAAGCGAATGTGGCTGTCAATTTCGCGGTGACAACAGGGTCGGCGTCGCTTTCTTCGTCCAGCGCGACAACCAATAGTTCAGGGCTTGCCGGCGTTACCGCGCAGGTGACAAACCTTAGCGGCATGGTGCAGGTGAATGCATGCGCGGCTCCGGGTAACAACCCGTGCCAGACATTTACTTTGCTCGCCGTATCGGCTTCCTCATGGAGGCTGGAAGCAGTGAGCGGAACGGTTCAAATCGTGCCCAATGGGCAAGCGTTCCAGCCTCTGGTGATGCGGGTAACGGATGGCTCGGCGGCCGATAATCCCGTTTTGGCGGCTAACGTCACTTTTGTGACCACGCTCGAACGAAACCAGCAGGGTTCGGGCGCGCCCGTAATTCTTGGGACGTCACAAACGCAAGTCGTCACTGACCAGAATGGGCTCGCGCCGATCACGCCGACGGTGGATGGGCTCGGTCCGTGCAACGCGTTCATTGTGGTGAAGGCGGGAAGTTCGACGGCACAGTTTGAGCTGCAGAATGTGGACCGCTGACCGCGGATCCAGTCATCGGCGATCCGCGCACCCGCAAAACCGGCGCGAGGGTTCATCCCTGACGCAGGAAGCCCATGATGCAGAAAACCTATTACAAAGAAGCAATGCGCTGCGAAACCGCATTTCCTGGAGACACTTTCATGCCACGAATCCTAGTAGCACTTGCACTTACATTTCTTTCCGCTCTTCCCGCCCATGCCGCAGTGAGCGAGATCCGCAAGGACTTTCTCAAGCAGACTGCATTGCTTGCGCCAACGAAATTTCTTTCGGCCCCGGGAGCGACCGCCAACTACCTGGTTTGCATCTACCTCACGCAACCGGGATCGGAAAACGCGATGACGGCCGTGGTTCGCTGGACCGACGAAAACAGCCTGCCGCAGAGTTTCACGTATTCGGCGGCGTCGGGGCCGGTTAATTTTTGCAATCCCATTCGCAATCACGCCGGCACCGCTGCGACGGTTGAAACCGATGGCGCTTATCCGGGCAGCTATGAACTGTTCGTCACCGGCTTCGGTTTCTGGTCGACCGGATCACAGGGCCAAGGCGGAATTACCGAGCCGATTCATCGCGAATTTCTGGCGGCGTTTGATGGCTTGCTTCTCACTCCCGCGGCGACCGGCGATTACCTGGTGGCCGTTTCAGCATCGAGTGGAGCGTGGACACTTGGTTGGACCGATTCGGTGGGAACGCAATCAGTGAGCGGCGCGAATTCGCTGAACGGTTACGTCATTCCCATTCACGCGCTCGCGGGCACCGAAATCACTTTTTCGGGGGGCGCCAGCAATGAACAAATCAATGTGGATGCCGTCCACTTTGGAGTGCCCGCGGCAGGCGACGGCCCCGTCACTGACTACGAGTTGAATCTGCTCAACTATACGAACGTGAAGTGGCCTAATTTCGTGAACGTGGTCACCGATACAAGTCCCGGCATGTATCTCTTCGCCGCAAACATTGCACGCGTGCCCGGCAGCGGCGGGCCTGCCTATCTGGAAATGTTTGGAGACAATTTGTTTGTGCAGATCCTCGAGACCGAAGGCAGTGGAGCGCCGGGCAAGAATGGTTATTTCCCAGCGCCGACGGGAATCGTCGGCTGCGGCTATCGCAATGGGAGCGCAGGAAATCCATTCACTTTCAACGTGAGCACAGCGGTCAACGAGAATGGAACCCGTTGGGGTCCGTCTGGAACCTACAGCGCGGAAGTGGACGTGATCAGGTTCTAGGGATCTCAACAGAAAGACTTGACAACACGAGTTATAATAGTGATCACAAACCACAACTTACTAAGATTGTAAGTCGTATAAGTGGCGCTAAGGCGCTCGCAGAAACGGAGTGGAAATCGCAATTTCAACGCTAAGCCACTTGTTGTCAAGACTTTACCCGTAACTCCTTAAGAGTCGAGACTTTACCTCTAAGTCTATGATTCTAATATACCGGGGTAGGGGGTACCCCCGGCCCGCATACTGGATACTGAGTACCGGGTACTGGCTACTGCTTCCCGATCCACTGGTCGACCCAGTCGTTGACGGTCTTCCACCAGAGCTGAGAGTTTTGCGGTTTCAGCACCCAGTGGCCTTCGTCGGGAAAATAGAGCATTTTCGACGGCACGCCCATCCGCTGGAGCGTGGTGAAAAGCTGGAAGCCTTCGCTTACGTCGAGCCGGTAATCGAGTTGCCCGTGGACGACGAGTGTCGGCGTTTTGAAATTGGTCGCGGCCAGGCTCGGAGACCATTTTCTATATAGCTCGCGGTTGGTGTAGGGAGGGCCCTTGAACTCCCATTCGTTGAACCAGAGTTCTTCGGTCGTGCCCCAGGCCGAAGTCGTATTGAACATGCCGTCGTGCGAGACGATGCATTTGAAGCGGTCGGTGTGACCGAGCACCCAGTTGGCCATGTATCCGCCGTAGCTCGCGCCGAGCGCGCACTCGCGGTCTTTATCGATGAAGGGATAAGTTTTCTCCGCGTAGTCGAGCCCCTTCATCAGATCCACAAACGGAGCGCCGCCCCAATCGCCATTGATGGCGTCAACAAATTTCTGGCCGTATCCGGTTGAGCCGTGAAAGTTGATCATGATGACGACGTATCCCGAGCTGGCCGGTGAAGTTGATGACGCTGAATTTGATGACCCAGAATTTGATGACCCGGAAGTTGGTGACGCAAACAGTTCGGGATTCCAGCGGTACGACCAGTCGTCTCCCCAAGCGCCTTCGGGGCCGCCGTGGATGAGGAATTTCACGGGATATTTCTTGGAAGCGCCAAAGTTCGGCGGCTTGACGAGGAACCCTTGGACCTTGTCGCCTTTGGCGCCTTCGAACCAGAAGGATTCGAGTGGGGACATGGCGACTTGGGAGAGGACAGCGTCGTTGAGGTGAGTAATCGGGAGAACCACCCCACAACAGTCATTCTTCTTGATTTCGCTCTCAGAGATGTTCAACTTGAGCGAGGTTATGAGGTCGTTGATGCCGACCGGCGGCAAGGGCGTAGCGAATATTTGACTCGGGTACGCGACCGACATCCGCGTAAAGAAGAGCGTTCTGCCGTCCGGGGTCACGGATAGGTCATCGTTGAATCCACGGGCGATTTGCGTGTAGTCCAAACTAGTTCCGCCCACTACGATGTCGTATCCGGGCTCGGGCTCAGGCGCTTGGATTTTGAACGAGACGGAGTAGATCGGAGATTCACCTTTGTCCTCGGCGACGAAGTAAATTTTCGAAGAGTCTGGTGACCACGCGAAGGTGCCGACCCAGAAATCAGTCTTCTGCGTCGGCCCGAACTGCGTTTTACGCCCCGTCTTGCGGTCGTACAGCATCAGGCGGAAGCGGTCGCTCTCGTATCCCGGACGCTGCTGGGCGCGGTAGGCGATGTACTTGCCATCGGGAGAATAGAGCGGAGTCGAGTCGCTGGCGGGATTGTCGGCGGTGATGTTCTTGGTGTGTGCCAGGACCTGCGCAGGCGTGACCTGGCCGGGCGGGACGCCCGGCGCTCCACTAACCGGGACGATCCAAAGATCGTTGTTGGTGGAAGTGGCTTCGACCTTGTCGTGATTCGAGGTGTAGCAAATCTCCTGGCCGTCGGGCGAGAAGGCGTAGTCATCCTGGCCGCCGAGCGAGAATACGGGAGCATCGTAGTCGCCGGGCGTGAGGTCGCGCGGAGGACCACAGGGGGACGCCCACGCCCCTTGGCCAGTCTGGCTTGTGGCATTGGAGGAAGATTGCTCGCTATCCCGGACCATGGGAGCGACGACTGATGTACAAACAGAAGCCACTAACAGGTGACTGCGTTTGCCGGCTTTGAAAGCGTTCCAGTGACGATAGAGAAGGCGATCGAAGACCAGCGCCTTAATCTTTGAATCTTCGGCCTCTTTCGACCTCTTCGCATTGCAAGCGGCTTCAGCATCAGGAGCGCCGTCGCACTCGGGATAAACATCCGAGGTGAAAAGAATATATTTGCCATCGGGAGACCAAAGTTCGTCGCCAGCTTCGGTCGCAATCGAAGTAAATTTGTGCACGCCCGTAACGGTGCCCGCCGCGCCGTCGAAATCGGCAATCCAGACCTGCGAGCCGCCTTCTTTGTTCGAGATGAAGGCGAAGCGCTTTCCAGCGGGAGCCCAGCGAGGACGGTCGCCATCCTGATCGGGAATAAGCACCCGTTCCGCTCCTCCCGCGAGCGGCACAATCCAAATGTGTGGCGTCTTCTTGTTCGCCGCGAGATCGACATCGACCACGCTGAAGATCACCCACTTGCCGTCGGGCGAAGGCACGGGCTCACCGACGCGCTTGAGCTTCATCATGTCTTCGAAAGTGAACGGATGCTTGGTTTGGGAGAATGCGGGAAGAGTCAAACAGAAGACAGTGACGAGAACAAAGAATAGAGCAATCAAACGGCGCATGCGTGCCTCCGTGGAAAAAGAGAGTGTAGCACTGAGGTCAGAGGTTAAAGGTCAGATTGCAGAGGTGGAAATCCCGAGCGCAAAATCCATCGTTGAACTAAAGGTTCTTTACCTCTGATTTCTGACTTCTGACCTCAGACCTCACACCTCTGACTTCATTTCAGCTCTTCCAGCATGGCGGTCATTTCGGATTGCGCGTGCTGGTTGCCGGTGCGGCGAGCGGAGGAGATGCCATCGACCAGCATGCGCTTGGCTTCGTCCGTGCGGTCGGCTCCGGCGAGCGTTTGCGCGGCCATGAAGTAAGCGGGAGTGTAATCGGGATTCTTTTCGAGCAGGGTTTTGAATTCAGACATCGCGCCCTCGATGTCGCCGGCTTTCGAGTATTCCATGGCGAGCCCGTAACGAGCGAACGGGTCGCCGGGATTGCCTGCCAGAATTTCCTTCAACATCGCGATGCGGTCCATAGAAAGCCCTCAGCTATCAGCTATCAGTCATCAGCCATCAGAAAACCTAAAGGCTGAGAGCTTTAACTTGAAGCTGATGGCTGATGGCTGCTCTCTGATTCATATCACGGTACAAGGAATACGGTACAAGGTACAATGTCTGTTCTCCGGAGAACAGTTTTGGCTTGCCCGTACTTTGTGCCGCGCCAGATTGTAAACGATGGCTCGTGGCCGCATCCGTCGCGGCTGCCTTTGGGCGCAGGATGGAACGGGAACTGTTGCGCCTCGGGCGAAGAGAGAGCGGCGACGCAAGAGCACGTGCGCGAGTTCTGCAATCTCGGGTATGCCGCGGCGTGTCCGCACCTGCCTGCGGCGCGCGACTGGGATGCGATCCGCTTTTGTGTGGCGAGTGCGGGCGCGGAGCGAATCACGCTGCGCTATACGTGCGAATTCAACCACGGGCCGGTGGCGCACGGCACGCTGACTTATGAGTTGGCGAATGAGACTTGGAGCAACTGTAACGAAGACCCGCGAATCCAGAGGCTGGCGGCGAGTTATCTCCACGCTTACCGCTCTCGACAAAGCGGCGTCTTGGTCTAAACAGCGATGGTCTAAGAGTTATCAACGGCGCAGTTATGAACGACAGAGTTATGAGTGACGAGAAAAAGCAGTTAACCCCGCGGCCGGTGCGCGATTCAATCTCAGAAATGGCCGAGATTGTTTTGCCCAACGATGCGAATCCGCTGAATGCCCTTCTTGGCGGACGCCTGATGCACTGGATCGATTTGGCGGGCGCCATGGCAGCGCATCGCCACTCTAGGCAATGGGTGGTGACGGCTTCGATCGACCATCTCGATTTCCTGGTTCCGGTACAAGTGGGCGATCTGGTCATTCTGCGCTCTTCGGTGAACCGGGCATTTCACACGTCGATGGAAGTGGGCGTCAAGGTGTGGGTGGAGAATTATCGCGCGGAACAAAAACGCCATGTAAGTTCGGCATATCTGACGTTTGTGGCCGTCGACGCGGCGCGGAATCGCGTGCGGGTGCCACCTGTGGTTCCGGAGACTGCGGAAGAAAAACGGCGCTATGAAGATGCCGAGCGACGGCGGGAGATTCGGAGAGCAGAGACAGATCGCCGGACAAAGGTTGGGAAATAGATCGGTTTCGGAAGGGCCCAGACATACGAATAGGAAAGTGATTCAGTTTTCAATCTTCAGTCTGCAATCTTGAATTCGAAATCCGGAATTCGAAATTCCGGATTTCAGCAGTAACGAGGCTGCGATGGAAAGTGCGCTTTTAATTCACCGTCTTCATTTTGCATTTACGGCAACGTTCCACTATTTGTTTCCACAGTTGACCATGGGGTTGGCGCTGCTGATCGTGGTGCTCAAAACGATCGCGCTGCGGCGAGACGATCCGGTCTACGATCAGGCGGCGCGGTTCTGGGCGAAGATCCTGGGCATCAACTTCGTGATCGGAGTGGTGACGGGCATTCCGCTGGAATTCGAGTTCGGAACGAACTGGGCTGTGTTTTCGAGATTTGCGGGCGGCGTAATCGGACAAACGCTGGCGATGGAAGGCATGTTCGCATTTTTTCTGGAGTCGGCATTCCTGGGATTGTTTCTATATGGAGAAAAACGGCTGAGCCGCAAGGCGCATTGGCTTTCGGCTGTAGCGGTATGTGCGGGATCGTGGCTTTCGGGTTACTTCATTATCGCGACGGACGCTTTCATGCAGCATCCGGTTGGATATGCGAAGGGAGCGGATGGCAGCCTGCAACTGGAGAGCTTTTGGCATTTCGTGCTGAATCGCTGGGCGCTGTGGCAGTATGCGCACAACATGAGCGGCGCGGCCGTGACGGGCGCATTTGTGATGACAGCGGTGGGAGCGTTCTATCTGCTATCAGGCCAGTGGACCGAACATGCTCGAGTTTTCGTAAAGACGGGAGTGGTGGCGGGCTGCGTGTTCAGCATTCTGCAAGTTTTTCCGACGGGCGATGCGCAAGGAAAGCAGGTCACCGAAAACCAGCCGGTGACGCTGGCCGCGATGGAAGGACTGTTTCACGGTCAGCAGGCAGCGCCTCTGCTGCTGGTTGGCCAGCCCAACGAACTTACCGGCAAGGTCGAGAACCCGATCCAAGTGCCGGGCATGTTAAGCATGCTGACTTACCGGCGCTGGAACGCTCATGTGCGAGGGCTTGACGCGTTCCCGAAGGAGAATTGGCCGGGGAATATCCCGCTGCTGTATTACAGCTATCACATCATGGTTGGGCTGGGAACGTTCTTTATTGCGGTCATGGTGGTGGCTGCGGCGTTGCTTTGGCGCGGCACAATTTTCCATTCGCGCTGGATGCTATGGATTCTGATGCTGTCGGCACCGTTCCCCTACATAGCAAATACGGCGGGATGGATGACGGCGGAATTGGGCCGGCAACCATGGGTGGTATATGGGTTAATGCGAACCGAAGATGGCTATTCGAAGGTGGTTTCCTCGGGTAACGGCATGTTTACATTGCTGGGGTTCATGGGCATGTACATGGTGCTGGGAATTTTGTTTCTGTTTTTGATCAGGCGGGAGATTGAGCATGGACCCGGAGACGGAACATTGAAAGTGGAACGCGCTGTAGCGGCGGAGGCGCGATAACTATGCCTAGCTTGTGGTATTGGATCGTGGCGGTAATGGTGACGGCTTACGTGGTACTCGATGGCTTCGATCTCGGCGCGGGCGTGATCTACCTGGTGGCCGCCAGAACGAACGACGAACGGCGGCGCGTGCTGCGCTCCATTGGTCCGGTGTGGGATGGGAACGAGGTATGGCTGCTGGCGGCGGGCGGAACGCTGTACTTTGCGTTCCCATTGCTTTATGCGTCGAGTTTCAGTGGCTTCTACCTTCCGCTGATGGTTGTGCTCTGGCTGCTGATGTTGCGCGGGCTCGGGATCGAATTTCGGGCGCATGTGGATAGTGAAGTCTGGCGGAACTTTTTCGACGTTGTGTTTGCCATCTCGAGCATTCTGCTGTGTGTTTTCTTTGGTGCCGCGCTGGGCAATGTGATTCGCGGCGTTCCCCTTGATGCGTCCGGATACTTCTTTGAGCCGCTGTGGACCGATTTCAAACTTGGTCCGCAGACGGGGATTCTGGATTGGTATACGGTACTGACCGGCGCGGTAGCGCTGGTTTCGCTGATGGCGCACGGATCGTACTATGTTGCGCTGAAGACCGATGAGGACCTGGGGCGGCGGGCGCGCGGACTTGCATTGCTATTGTGGCCGGTGCAGTTGTTTCTGACGTGCTTCGCGCTGCTGGCGACATTGTTCGTGCGGCCAGAAGTTATGGCGAATTATGAAGCGCACAGGATCGGAATTCTTGTGCCGGTGCTGGTTGGCGGGAGCCTGGGTGTGATGCTGTGGGCGAATCCCAAAGGCAAAGAGAAGACTGCATTCGTTGCTTCGAGCCTTTATCTTTGCGGCATGCTTGTGGGGGCCGCGTTTGCGCTCTATCCGGTGGTGCTTCCGGCGCGCGATCACCAGCATGATTTGACCATCTGGAACACAAGCGCCGGCCTCCATGGCCTGAGCGTAGGCCTGGTTTGGTGGATCCCGGCGGCAATACTTGCGCTCGCATACTTTTTCTTCATCTACCGGATGTTTGGCGGCAAGGTGCAGTTGGGTGAAGGGCACTACTAGCTGTCAGCTATCAGCTATCAGTTGACAGTCGTCGGTCGCTAGTCATTAGTCGGTGGCCGGATCAGACGGACTCGGCGCTCCCGTATAATCAATAGATTCGGCCCGCAATTGGGCCGACTTTGAAAGAGGGTCCTGTGAGCGCACATTCGCACCAACCCGGGCAACAGCAGCCCGCTCCGCAAGCTTTGCCCGGTGTCAACGCCATAATTGCCGTAGGTTCGGGTAAGGGCGGAGTGGGAAAGACCACGCTCGCCGTCAATCTGGCGATCGCTCTCAGTAAGACGGGGCATCGGGTTGGGCTGCTCGATGCCGATGTTTATGGCCCGAACGTTCCGCTGATGCTCGGCATCAATGAGCAGCCGAAGGTGACGGGTGAGGGGCAAATCGCTCCGATCAGCGCACATGGGCTTAAGGTAATTTCCGTCGGCTTGCTTAATCCCGGCGACAAGCCACTGATCTGGCGCGGCCCAATGCTGCATTCGATCATCCGGCAATTTATCGGCTCGGTTGAGTGGGGAGAGCTTGATTACCTGATTGTGGACCTGCCGCCCGGGACCGGCGACGTTTCGCTTTCTCTGATCCAGACTGTGCCGCTGACCGGCGCGATTGTGGTTTCCACGCCTTCCGATGTGGCGCTGCAGGATGCGCGAAAAGCCATCGAAATGTTTCGCCAGATGAAGGTGGACATTGTAGGGATCGTCGAGAACATGAGTTACTTTGTTTGCCCGCATTGCCAGCACGAGATCGATATTTTCTCGCGCGGGGGCGCGGAGAAAACGGCGAAGCAATTTGACATCGCATTTCTCGGGAGCGTGGAACTCGACCCGGAAATTCGCAGATCGGGAGACGGCGGAACGCCGGCCGTGCTCAAGGGAGAAGACTCGCCGCACGCCAAGTCACTGTTCGCGTTTGCTCGCACGGTGATGGCGCGAATCGAAGAAATCAAGGCGAGCAGTTCAGAGGGCGTGGTTCAGATTCAGTAAAGCAGCTATTAGCTATCAGCCATCAGCCTTCAGTTCGAAGCACTCCTCTGCAGTCATGCAGGGAAATTGCCGGGATGATTCCGGCCACTACTTTTGCCCGTGACTTCAGCTGAATTTCGCCGCTAAACTTTGCTGACTAAAAAAACTTCAGTTTGTGGGCTGGAGACGGGACTTGATCATTGTCAGCAAGTCTTCTCCGGCTTCGCCGGCATGGCGGGTCGAGAACTCGCTGCCCAGTTCGATGACCGGGATTTTGGCGCAGGCGGCGTGAAAAGCCTGCGGTGTGGTTGCGGAAGGCATTTTATCCGGGCCGACGAGTAAGAGATCAAAATGCGAGACCCGAAGCAGAAGCATCGCGTCGCTCATGCGGTCGGTCGTCTGCACCTGGTATCCGGCGCGGCGCAGGAGTTCACGGAGATAAGCAAGCACGTCGATGTTGGAATCGAGGCAGAGAACGGTATGACCCGTGGGCGCGGCGACCGGAGCGGCGCCCGAAGGCCGGTAAAATGCGGCGAGCGCATTCTCTTCCGAATCGTGCAGGTCGAAGACGCCGGTCAGCCGAGTCATTTCCAGAAGCTTGCGTACGCTTTCGGGCACGTTGCAGAGCTTCAGGTCTCCGCGGACCTGGCGCGTGCTGGCAAGCGCGCGGACCATGGTGCCGAGGCCGCTTGAGTCGATGAAGCCGACCTCGCCCAAATGAAGGACGATGGATCGGCGATCCAGCAATATCTCACCGACGTGGGCGCGCAGGGATTCGCTTTCTTTGCCGGCGACGATTCGTCCCTGGCAGTGAACAATGGTGACGCTTCCAACATCACGAGTGTTGAGTGCGAGCGGCATGTGGGTCTCCGAAGATGGCGTGCGCGAGAGTTACGTCGATGACCGCAACATTATGCTTCATCCTGAGGGCGCTGCCAATTGTGCCGCCGGCGCGCCTGCAATCCTTGACACCCTTGGCGGGGCTTCCTAGAATCGCATGAGGATTGCTGTGGGCGCGTGGAATGCGGCGTAGAATCGGCAATCTAAGCCTCTGCATCTAAAATAGTTAAAAGGCTGCAGGATTGTCGCGAGGCTTGGACCTCTTCGGGCCTGACTCATCGGACTGCCTTCGGACTGAGGACCGAGGAAATGCGCGAAGTTCGACGCACCTTAGATTTTCGAAGCACCTTACATAAATGACATGTACCTGAATGATATGTACCTATTGATATGTCGCCAGGACCTTTAGGACCACCGGGCGGACGGGAACGCGAAATCCTGACCGCGATTGTCGAGACGTTCATCGCCAACGGAGACCCCGTGGGTTCGCGCACGATTGCACGCTCCAGCCGGGAAGGGCTGAGTGCGGCCACAATTCGTAACGTGATGGCGGACCTGACAGACGCGGGATTCCTGGAGCAGCCGCACACATCGGCCGGACGCGTGCCGACGGCTGAAGCGTATCGCTATTACGTGGAGCAACTGAGCGGGGAGGCGCATCTTTCGCGCGAGAACGAGAGCATTATTCAAGACACGCTGACTGGCGTGACCGATGTGCAGGAGTTCATGGAGCGCACATCGCATGTGCTTTCGCTGGTGTCGCACAGCGTGGGAGTTACGGTGGCGACAAGCGGGCCGCGCAATGCGCTGGAGCATGTTTATTTTTCCAGACTGGGCGACCAGAAAGTGCTGGCGGTGGTAGTGACGCGGTCAGGCGTGGTGCGCGACCGCGTATTGCGGCTGGATATTCCACAGGCAGACCTGGACCTGGCAGCGCGCTATCTTAACGAGAATTTTCGCGGCTGGACGATGGAAGAGATGCGCGTGGAGCTTAGCCGCCGCATTGAAACGGAGCGCAGCGAATACGACCGGATCATGAATTCGCTCGAGCAGCTCTATAAGCAGGGGGCGCTGGCTGCAAGCGAAGGAACCGAAGCGGTGTTCGTGGAAGGCGCAGCGAACCTGCTGACGGGAGAAGGAGATCGCCAGCGTTTGCAGGACCTGTTACGCACGCTGGAGGAGAAAGAAAAAGTAGTCAAGCTATTGGGCGCCTATCTGGACGCGCGGCAAGAAGCGGTGCGCGTAGTGATCGGGCTCGATGAGGCGTCTCCTGCGATGCAGAACTTTGTTCTGATTGGAGCGCCCGCGCGAGTGGGCGGCGAAGTCGTGGGCTCGCTGGCCGTGATTGGACCGACGCGCCTGGACTATCAGCACACGATGTCGGCGGTGTCGTATATCACACGGCTGTTCGACAAATTACTAAACGAATCGGAGTAGAAGTTGTATGGCAAAAGGTAACGGAAAAAGCGAGGCGAACCTCGACCTGGAACACGAACTGCCTGCTGCGGAGAGCGATGAGGAGACGAGCACTGTAGCGCCGCCTGCTTCGACGGCCAGCGGTGCGTCCGAAGTGGACACGCTGAAGGCGGAACGCGATGCGCTGCTCGACCGGCTCGCGCGTTTGCAGGCCGAGTTCGACAATGCGCGGAAACGCGCGGTGCGCGAACAGCAGGAATTCCGAGACTATGCCGCGGCTGACGTGATTAAAGGCCTGCTGCCGGCGCTCGACAGCTTTGAGCGTGCGTTGCGAACCTCGGCTGGCGACACGACCGACTTCCGCAATGGCGTTGAACTCATCTATCGCCAGTTTCAGGATGCGCTGCAAAAAGTGGGCGTGCAGCCAATTGCGAGCGTAGGACAGCCGTTCGATCCGCGGGTTCATGAGGCGATCGAGATGGTCGATACGACTGACGTGCCGGACCATCACGTGATCGACGAACTACAGCGCGGATATAAATTCAAGGACCGGCTTCTGCGGCCAGCGATGGTGCGGGTGGCGCGCAATCCCGATGTATAAACCGGGTTCATAAACGCGCATGCAAACTGGTCGGGAAGACGCCAGTACACAAGAAAATCTGAAAAAGAGCAGGGGGAGTTTCTGGCCGCTAATACAAAACGAGATTACTACGAAGTGTTGGGCATTACGCGCACGGCCACCGAAGTGGAGATCAAGAGCGCGTATCGCAAGTTGGCGATGTCGTACCATCCCGACCGCAACCCCAATAATCCAGACGCGGAAGAAAAGTTTAAGGAGCTTACTGAGGCGTATGCCATATTGGCCGACGGAGATAAGCGCTCTCTCTATGACCGCTTCGGCCACGCCGGAGTCGGAGGCGCGGGGGGTGCGGCCGGTTTCGACCCGACAATTTTCCAGGACTTTGGCGACATCTTCGGCGAGTTTTTCGGATTTGGGGATCTATTCGGAGGCGGTGGACGGCGGCGCAGCCGGGCGCAGCGCGGAGCCGATCTGCGGGAAGATCTGCAACTGGAATTTGACGAAGCGGTTTTTGGCGCGGAGAAGCAGGTCAGAGTCCGGCGCCATGAACAGTGCGAGGGATGTCGCGGCTCGGGAGCGGCAGCGGGCAAAGCTCCGGTGACGTGCCGGTCGTGCGATGGCCGGGGACAAGTCCGATACCAGCAAGGATTTTTCAGCATCGCTCGCACCTGCCCAACCTGCCAGGGGTCGGGCAGCGTGATTACCGACCCGTGCCCGAAGTGCAAAGGCGACGGGCGGATATTGCGCGAGCGCGTGGTCGAGGCAAAGGTTCCGGCGGGCGTGGAAGACGGGACGCGCATTCGTTTTGGGGGCTTGGGCGAGGCGGGCGCATTCGGGGGCCCGGCCGGCGATCTGTATGTTGTGTTGCACGTGAAAGAGCATGCGTTTTTCGAGCGCGAGGGGAACGATCTGCATTGCGTGGTTCCGGTTTCGTTTTCGCAGGCGGCCTTGGGCACGGAGATCATGGTCCCTACGCCTGAAGGCGATCACAAATTAAGAGTGCCGGAGGGAACGCAATCCGGAACGGCCTTTCGCATGAAGAATAAAGGCGTACCCATGCTCAACGGGCATGGCAAAGGCGACCTGTTCGTCGAGGTGAGGATCCAAACGCCGGGCAAGCTAACTAAGCGCCAGCGCGATCTGCTCGCTGAGTTTGGAGAACTGACGCCGGTGGAGAACAAGCCGCAGCACCGGTCGCTGCTGGGCAGGGTGAAGGATATGTTTGTGTAAAAGCAGTTGCCAGTACCCAGTTCCCAGTTGCCTCTGTTCAGTCCCAGCCTCTTGCTTCGGCCCCGGTGCATTATTCTCCAATTGTCGATTGGTCTGTTCCGAGAACTGAGAACCGGGAACTGAGAACCGAGAACTGGCTATGACCCGCCGCCGCTGGATTGCCGATGAAGTCCAAGGAAACACTGCTGCGCTGACTGGCGAACACGCACTGCATTTGAGCCGTGTGCTGCGGGCGCAGGTGGGGCAAGTATTCGACATCGCCACAGGGGCTGCGGTCCGCCGCGGAACGATTACGGCGATTGGACATAGCCGCGTCGAGTTTGCGCTCGGCGAAGAACTGGCTGCTGCTAACTCGGCAGACCTGACACTCTATCTCGCCATCTTTAAGTTTGACCGGATGGAGTGGGCGATTGAAAAATGCACAGAGCTAGGGGTAGCTCGGATCGTCCCGGTAATTGCTCGCCGCACGGACACACATTTAGCAGCGGCGGCCGATAAGCGTCGAGAACGCTGGCAGCGGCTTGCGCTGCAGGCATCGGAACAGTCGCGGCGTGCCGCGCCTCCGACGATTGGCGATCCTCTGAACCTGAAGGAAGCGGTCGAAGTTTTTAGCGGGGATGTTGGAGGGCTGCGGATCGTGCTGGCGGAATCCGAAGAAAATGTCCTATTGCGAGATGTACTGCGCGACCGTTCGTCTTCAGTGAATTCTCAGGCGGCGATCCATTTCGAGGCGATCGATCTGGCGATTGGGCCAGAGGGCGGATGGGCAGAAGATGAACTGGCCCTTCTTAAGGGCTCGGGATGGATTTTGGCTTCGCTGGGGCCCACGATTTTGCGCGCCGAGACTGCGGCAATCGCAGCGGCCGCAATCGCCATTTCTGCTTTGAGCTAGAGCGCCCGTATCGGCTAACTTCGGCCGCGTAACGTGCGGCAACAGTTCGCGCAGGTGGTATGCTGATCGGCAATGCCGCCCCGCTCAAATCCGCTTCCTGTCTTTGTTCCCGACGATCGGCAGCGCGCTGCCATTGAACATGTCAACGGGCCGATGCTGGTTGTTGCAGGAGCGGGCACAGGAAAAACTTCCGTGCTCACCAACCGCATCGCGCGGCTCGTTTGCGAGGGCCACGCGCAGCCTGGTGAGATTCTCGCACTCACTTATACCAACAATGCCGCCTGCGAGATGCGCGAGCGTTTGCACAAATTGCTGGGAGGCAAGACGGTCCATGCCGCGACGTTCCACGATTACTGCCTCGAACTGCTTAAGAGCGCACATCAGGATTTCGGAGTTCTCGATGAGCAGGATATCTGGATTTACTTGCGGCGGCGTATTCGCGATTTGCGGCTCGAGCATTTTGTTCGCGCCGCCAATGTCGGTCAGTTCCTCAGCGATCTGCTGAAATTTATTGACCGGTGCCATGACGAACTGGTTACTCCAACAAAATATGCGGAATATGTGGCGCGGCTGGAGCGCAAAGAAATTCCTCTGCCAAGAGTTGGGAAATCGAAGGATGAGTTGAGCGCGGACGAGACGATTGCGCGCTGTCGTGAAATCGCGCGCGTATTTCGAACCGTAGAGGAATGGTTGCAGGAAGACAATCTGGGCACGTTCAGCCACATGATCGTCCGCGCCCACGCTTTGCTGCGCGATAACGAGAACATGCTGGCCGAGGCACGGACGAGTGCCCGCTTCGTTCTGGCAGACGAATTTCAGGATGCGAATTTCGCGCAGGCGCAAATTCTCCGGCTGCTCACCGGTCCGGAGGGAAACATTTTCGCCGTCGGCGATCCTGACCAATCCATTTACCGTTTCCGCGGCGCGTCGAGCGCGGCATTCGAATTATTTCGCCGCTGCTTCCCTCAATTTGCGTTCGTTGCACTCGAAAAAAACCATCGTTCGACCACGCCGATACTCCGCAGTGCGTTTGCGCTGATTGAGAAGAATCCTCCGGTCTTCACTAAAGGCGGCGAGATTCCCTATCGGCGGTCTCCGCTGGAGTCGGTCCGCGATCAAGATTCCGGCGAAACGCAGGCCGAGCCGGCGCCTGTTTATGTAGTGGTGCTCACGGGCAAAGATGCAGAAGGGCCGGAGATAACGAGCTTCATTCGCAATACGCAAAAGAAATCGAAATGTAGATGGTCGGATTTCGGAGTGCTTTATCGCACGCATACCCACCGCGATGAACTCGTGCATGAGTTGGCGGAGGCCAATATCCCGTTTGTGATCGAGCGCATGGATATTTCGCACACTCCGGAGGCGCGGGACTTATTTGCCTGTGTGAATGCGGTGGTCAACACGGGCGATGACGTGAGTGTGTTTCGCGTCGCCGCCCTGGCAAGGTTTCAGGTAAAGCCGGCGGAGCTGCGCGCGCAGTTGCGGGCCCTGGGGCGGGAGCGGCGGAATGGCAAAGTGGTTGCGTTCTTTTCGGCGCTGGATCGCGTTGATGGTGGATCGGAAGTAGCGGCGGCCATTGAACGGACGCGGACGGAAATTCGACGCAGGCAAGCGAGGGCGCGAGCGACGCTCGACATCATCGTGGAGCAATTCGGCCTCGATAGGCAGTCACTCATTCTGCAGGCCGCGCTGAATTTCGTGGCGGCGTGGGAGCAGAAGGAAGTCAACAGGACAACTGAACTGGAAGAACTGGCGGAGTATCTCGACTATTTCAGCGAAGCCGGCGGAGTGATTCCGCTCGAAGCCCCGGAGGGAGAGAATGCGGTGCGCCTGATGACGGTGCACGGTGCCAAGGGCCTGGAGTTCCCGCACGTTTTCATTCTGCGCGCGAATGCAAATTCGTTTCCGAATTCGTACAGGGAGACGCTGGTCGCATTTCCTCGGGAATTACGGGATCAAGATTCGCTGACGGAGGAGGACGACCACGAGCTTCACCGGCAGGAGGAGCGCAGGCTGTTTTATGTGGCGATGACGCGGGCGCGGGACTCGCTGCGCATCTACTCGCGCGAGGGCAGGGGAAAGATCAATAAAAATCCTGATGGATACATGCGCGAGTTGATCGACAACCAGAGTCTGGTTGGATGGTTTAAGAAGGCTCAGCCCAGCGGCGCACAGAAGGAATTAAATATCTTTGCCGAAGCGGCGCCCCCGTATCCTGCGGCATCGCGCACAGACGAGTGGTTCAAACTTCCGGTACTGCCGGGGCTCGACAGCAGGTTGAGTGCGTCGGCAGTCGATACATATGAGCGGTGCGGTTTGCAGTTCCGGCTGGAGCGCGACTGGAGTTTAGCGGCGAAGCCCGGCGCGGCCATGCAGTATGGGGCATCCATGCATCGCGTGCTGAAAGATTACTTCGATGCCGAGAAAGCCGGCCGCCCGAGGTCTGAGGAGCAAGTGATCGAGCTATTTCGCAGCGACCTCAAGTCGGAGGGAATTCAGGAAGCTTACCAGCACGATTTGTATGAGAAGCAGGGCGTAACTCAGCTGCGCGATTTTTTGGCTGCGATTCGGTCCGCGAGCGCGCGGGATGTATTGCACACGGAAGAACCGTTTGAGATTCGCATTGGGAACACAACTGTTGCGGGAAGGATCGACCGCATTGACCGGCAGCCTGACGGCTCGGTCGCCATCATCGATTACAAGACAGGAAAGGCGAGGGACCAGGAAAATGCGGACAAAAGCCTGCAGCTATCGCTGTATGCAATCGCAGCGGAAATGAAGTGGGGCTATCGGGTGAGCAGCGTGAGTTTTTATAACCTGGGAACCAATGTGCCGGTAATGACCGTGCGGGACGAGTCCGAGCTGCAGGCGGCGCGGGCAAAGGTGGAAGCGGCAGCGAAGGGAATTGCTGCGAACGTGTTTGTGGCGAAAACCGGCATGCATTGCGGGTTTTGCGCTTACCGGAGCCTGTGCCCGAAACAAGAAAAACAGATTCCGCAGCGTGTAGCGGCGCTCGCGGCAAAACACTGAAGCGATTATTAGGCGGGATGTTTGGAGGATTTCCGTACCAAAAACTTTGGGGACGCTCATCGCGTCCCCGTGATTGCCTTTTTAGCAATACTGCTTAGTGCTTCTTGCTGCTTTTCTTCTTTGCTTTTTTCTTGGTTGCCATTTGTTCTATTCTCCCTTTTCCATTCTTCATGGAATCGTGCAACGATGAATTGTTGCAACTGATTGATGTATAGAGTCAACGCAGAACGAAGTCAAGAAAAAAATGATGAAATTGCGAGTCCGGGACGAAGCACCAAAGTCACCTCATCGACATGCGCTGCGGAAAATTCGCGAGCGATGAATTATGCGCGGCGATCACGACGCTGTTTTGCGTGAGCAACGCGAGGTTGCCGCGCGCGACGACAAATGCAAAGCAAATGCGTCGCACGATGAGCGCGAATCCCGCCGGTGCGACTCGCGATCTATATAATTAGTTCGAATGAAGAAAGCTATTTCTCTCGCAGGAGCGCATTTATGGCTGGTTCCAAGGATGTTGTGATCATTTCGGGATGCCGCACCCCGGTCGGAAAATTTCAAGGAAGTCTGAGCGATCTGAGTGCGACGCAGTTGGGTGCAATCGCCGTTCGTGAAGCGGTGAAGCGTGCCAACATCGAGCCGAAGCTCGTCGACGAGTGCATCATGGGCAATGTTCTTCCCGCGGGGCTCGGTCAAAATCCGGCGCGGCAGGCAGCAATCTTCGGCGGGCTGGCCCCCGAGGTAGGTGCCATGACAATTAACAAGGTCTGCGGCTCGGGACTGAAAGCTGTTGCTCTAGCGGCGCAGGCGATCGAGACCGGCAACAGTTCGATTGTGGTCGCGGGCGGAATGGAGTCGATGACGAACGCGCCGTATTTGCTGCCGAACGCGCGCAAAGGTTATCGGCTGGGCAATGGGCAGCTCATCGACTCGATGGTGAATGACGGCCTGTGGGACATTTACAACGACTACCACATGGGGATCACGGGCGAAAATGTGGCGGAGAAATACGGCATCACGCGCGAAGAGCAGGATGAGTTCGCGGTGAACTCGCATCGCAAGGCGGTCGCCGCGCAAAAGGAATGCCGCTTCAAAGCGCAGATCGTGCCGGTCGAGTTGCCGTCGAAAAAGAAAGGCGCGGCGCCGGTGATCTTCGACAAGGACGAAAGCCCGCGCGAAGACACGACGATTGAAGTGCTGCGCGCGCTGAAGCCGGCGTTCAAAAAAGATGGAACCGTGACGGCGGGCAACGCTCCGGGCGTAAATGACGGAGCGGCGGCGGTGGTTGTGACCAGCGCCGAACGTGCGAAAGAACTGGGTGCCAAACCGATGGTGCGGATTGTTGCGCAGGCGACCAGCGGAGTCGAGCCCAAGTGGGTGATGATGGCGCCCGTGGGCGCAGTGCAGAAGATCTGGCAGAAAACGGGATGGAAGAAAGACGAAGTCGACCTCTACGAACTGAACGAGGCGTTTTCGGTGCAGGCGCTGGGAGTGATTCGCGAACTCGGGCTGGATATAAATCGAGTGAACGTCAATGGCGGAGCAGTTGCCCTCGGCCATCCAATTGGAGCGAGCGGAGCGCGCGTGCTGGTCACGCTGATTTATGAGATGATCCGCCGCGATGTGCATCGCGGGATTGCGGCATTGTGCCTGGGCGGAGGAAACGCGGTAGCGATGGCGGTAGAAAGATAGAACCTACGAAATTCTTTATCTCCCCGCGGCGCCGGCTTCGGCTTCTTTTGCGACTGGCAGCGTGAGCGTGAATACCGCGCCGCCGCCGGGAGCTGAGGCGGCTTCGATATTGCCTCCGTGCTCGCGGAGAACCGTTTTGCAGATGCTGAGTCCGAGGCCGGTGCCGCGGCCGGGACGCTTGGTGGTAAAGAACGGATCGAAGATCTGGGGCAGGTTCTCGGCCGGGATGCCGGGGCCGTCGTCCTGAAAAACAACCCACACTAAATCTGCGCTCTCTGCAGCGCTTCCAGCTATGGTCGTTACTTTGCTTGTTGCGCTGATGCTTGCGGCGCTTGCGCCCATTTTGCCGTCCGGCGTGCCGCGCCCCAGGCGCACGCGAATCGTTCCCTTCTCGCGCGCTTCGCGAATCGCCTGCTCCGCGTTCAACATCAGATTCAGGAAGACCTGCATCAACTGGTTGGAATCGCCGAGCACGGCAGGCAGCGATGTCTCGGGCAAGAAGTCAACCGCGATATTGCTCTTGCGCAATGGATACGACTGCAACTGAACAACGCGCTGCACCAGGTCGTTCAGGTCGACCGGAGTGCGTCCCGGCGCGGGAGGGCGCGCAAAGAACTGAAGATTCTTCACAATGTCGGCGGCCTTTCGCGCTTCCTGGTTCAGGGTCTCCAAACGCTTGCGCGCGGCGTCGTCGATCTCGCTGTCCTCGAGCAGTTGCGCGTTTCCCAGAATCGCCGTCAAAGGATTGTTGAGTTCGTGGGCGAAGCCGCCGATCATCTGTCCCATGGCGGCAAGGCGTTCACTTTGTATGACCTGCTGCTCGAGCCTTTTCTCGGTAGTCACATCACGGGCGGAGATGATCACGCCAGCCGTCTTGCCCTCGGCATCCATCATGGGGCCGGCCATGGCCAGCATGGTGCGCATGGTGCCATCCTGGTGCCGGGCTTCGCACTCGCAGGAGGCGCGCGAGCTTTCTCCGGTGGCAACGTTCTGATAAATCTCTGCCAGCTCGGACACGCCTTTCCCTGCTCCCTCGACGCTCGTGCCCAGCAGCTCTTCCGGCCCGTAGCCGAGGATCTCGCGGATACGGGGGCTCACGAACGTACATTTCCCCTTCAAGTCGAATACGAGAATCAGGTCAGGAAAACTTTCGAGCAGGTAACGGCGGAACTCTTCCTGGCGCTGCAGTTGCCGCTCCATGGAACGCTTTTCTGTAATGTCAACCAGCGTCCCCTGATATCGAACGACGCGGCCTTCCTCGATCACGCCAGTGGAAGTATCCTGGCAGATTGCGATGCCGCCGTCTTTTCGTCTCAGCTGCACTTCGCGTGTGCGCATCTCGTGGGCCGGATTGCCGGTTCCTCCCAGCATTGATTCGCTGTCTCCGTTCACCTTCAGCGCTTCGTGCGGCAGGGCCAGTAATTCTTCCTTGGTTCCGTAGCCCAGCATTGCCACCAGCGCGGGGTTCACATCGAGGAGCTTCCCCTCCGGACTGGATATGTACACGCCTTCCTGCAGGGTCTCGAAGAGCTGGGTAAAGCGGAGCTCCTTGTTGCGCTGCTCGGTGATGTCGCGCGCCAGCACGCTCGCACCGATAACGTCGTTCCCCTTTACGATGGCACTGGCAATGCAGTCATAGTAAAAACGCTGCGGATTGTTCTTGAGCTGGACAGCAACTACTCCGGACCACGAGCGCTTCTCGAGAAATCGCGCCAGATCAAAGGGCGTTTCGGGCGCTGGAGGAGCAGAAAGGAACCGATCGATCCTGTGGCCGAGAAGCTGCGAATAAGGAACGCCGAGGATGCTGGTGGTGCGCCGGTTTACGGTGCGCAGAGTTCCGTCGAGTGAGAAGGCGAGCGCGACATCGTCGAGCGAATCGATCAGCTCTTTGAAACTGCGCTGCGAGCGCGCGATGAGGCGGGCAAGGTCGTCGAGCTGGTCCTCTGTCGGGGACAGCGTGGCGCGGTCCTGGAATCCACGTAAAACCTGGCGGAGATCGGCAACTTCGCGCTTCCGTCCGAAGGCGTAAGCGGCAAACAGGAAGAAAAGCGCGAACAGCCCAAGTGGAATCGCCCAAAGACGATAGGGAAGATCTTTAAGTTGCTCCCACGAGAGCAAGGCCACGGCAGCGGCAAGAAGAACGATGAGTCCCAAAGCCCAGCGCCAGAGCCGGTTCTCCTCGCGTTCAAGGTGGGTGGGTGCGGGCTTGGGACGGTTCTGGGTTCGATCATCTTCGGGCATTGGCAAGCGATCGGCAGCGGCGCGGCTTAACCCGGCTTAGTTTCATGCGCCAGATCTGTTTCTAGCGTAGCACCTAAGGCCAGCCATTAACGCCGCAGTATCGGGAAACGTTCCATCACGGTAACGGGGTGACTGGGATCACAGAAGGTGGGCAGGAAGGCAAGTATGCTGGCTTCACGGATCTCCCATCCCGCGCCCCTTCCTGATGTGTGTCTCCTATGCTCTTTAAGACTTTGAGTGCGGCCGTCTACGGCGTGAACGCCAACGTTATTGAGGTTGAAGTTGACGTTTCCGGCATCAAGCAAAACGAGGACCGCTTCCACACCGTAGGACTGCCGGATGCGGCGGTGCGCGAAAGCCGGGACCGGGTGCGCGCGGCGCTGAAAAATTGCGGGTATGACATTCCGCCGACCGATATCACAATTAATCTTGCGCCGGCCGATATCCGCAAGGAAGGATCAGGCTTTGACTTGCCGATTGCGCTCGGCATTCTGGGCGCGTATGGCGGGCTTAATAAGAAAGAGATTCCGGATGCACTGTTTGTGGGCGAGCTTTCGCTCGACGGCGGTGTACGAGGCGTGCGCGGAGCTTTGCCGATCGCCATTGAGGCGCGCTGCCAGAAACTGAAACGCCTGATTGTGCCTGCAGTCAACGCCCGCGAAGCGGCGATGGTTGGGGACGTCGATGTATATCCGGTCAAGTCGCTGCTCGACGTCATCCACTTCATCAATTCGGGCAACGGCGTTTCGCGCCTGGAGGTGGACCGTGAGCGGCTACTGAACGAGTCGCAACATTTCCCCGTTGACTTCAAAGATGTGCGGGGGCAACACACAGCGAAGCGGGCGCTCGAAATTGCATGCGCGGGCGGTCACAACATTTTGATGATCGGCCCTCCGGGATCGGGCAAAACCATGCTGGCACGGCGGATGCCCACAATTCTGCCGCCGCTGACCTTCGAAGAGGCGCTGGAGACTACCAAGATCCATAGCGTCGCCGGCGTGCTCGATGCGCATGCAGGGCTGGTCGGAGTGCGCCCTTTTCGCTCGCCGCACCACACCATTTCCGATGCAGGCCTGATTGGCGGTGGCGCGATTCCCCGCCCCGGCGAAGTTTCACTGGCGCATAATGGCGTGCTTTTTCTGGACGAGTTGCCGGAGTTTCCCCGAACTGTTCTGGAAGTGATGCGGCAACCGCTCGAAGACGGCAGTGTCTGCATTGCGCGGGCCGCCATGTCGCTGACTTTCCCTGCCCGCTTCATGCTCACGGCGGCCATGAATCCGTGCCCCTGCGGGTTTCACAATGACCGCACCCGCGAGTGTCGCTGCACGCCGCCGATGATTCAGCGCTATATTTCGAGGATCTCCGGGCCGCTGCTGGATCGCATCGACATTCATATCGACGTGCCGGCGGTGAATTTCAAGGAAATGCGCAGCACCATCGAGCCCGAGAGTTCCGCCAAAATATTGGAGCGGGTGGTTCGCGCGCGCACGGTGCAACTGGAGCGCCTTGTGGCAAGTAAGCAGAAGCTTTTTTGCAATGCGCAGATGTCACCGCAAGACATCCGGAAGCATTGCACACTCTCACCCGAGTGCGAACATTTGCTGGAACGCGCGATGACGCAGCAAGGGCTGAGCGCCCGCGCTCATGACCGGATTCTGAAAGTGGCGCGCACGATTGCCGACCTGGAATCGACGGCTGAACTCGCACCCAAGCACATTGCGGAGGCGATCCAGTACCGGACGCTGGATCGTACATATTGGGCGTGAAGAGAAGGTCAGAGGTTAGAGAGCAGATTGCAGAAGGGAAAACCTAAAGCGTACTTGGGTATTTCTCCAGATACTCTTTAAGGAATTCATCCGGGGCGACCGGGCTTGAGCTTCAAATGAAAAACGCGGGCTGGGAAGCCCGCGTCGTACCTACCTACTTACCTACCCTAAGTCTTCTTCTGAGTCTTTCCGATCCAGTCAATCGGCGGCGGCACCGGACCCGGCGGCTGCGTCTTCGGCCTGACGCAGTCGCAGCGCCCGGTTCGACGGCAGTCCGGCGTCGCGAATCTTGTAGAGCAGTGCGCGATAGCTGATGCCGAGAGTGCGGGCGGCCTGCTTGCGGTTCCAATGATGCTGTTGGAGCACCTTCAGAATGATTTTTTTCTCCATTTCGCGAACAGCCTGCCGGGTCAGCTTCTTCAGCGATATGGGGCCGTCAATTGAAATGTCGGCATGCATGAAGTCGGGCTCCCGCGTCACCAGGTCCGAGGTAATCGCCTCTTCATGGCCCAGGATCACGTAGCGTTTGATGAGATTTTCTAATTCGCGAATGTTGCCCGGCCAGTGATACTTCTGAAGCACGGCCAGCACCTCTGTCGAAAGCGCGCGCGCGCGGCAGTTAAATTTCCGGTTGTAATACTCGAGGAAATAACTCGACAACTCTTCAATATCGGCGCGTCGTTCGCGCAGCGAGGGCATCCGCAGATTGACGACGTTGATGCGGTAGAAAAGATCCGAGCGGAAGGTGCCAGATTCAATTTCGGCTTGCAGATCGCGGTTAGTGGCGCAGACCACGCGCACCTCGACCTTTTTGTCTTCCTGGGCTCCAATGCGGCAGAATTGCCCGTCTTGCAGCAATTGCAAAAGCTTCGATTGCAGCGAAGGATCGAGTTCAGAAATTTCGTCGAGAAATAGAGTGCCGCGGTGAGCCATCTCAACCCGGCCGGGTTTCATCCCGAAAGCGCCGGTAAACGCGCCTTTTTCATAGCCGAACAACTCGCTCTCGAGCAGCGTTCCAGGAATCGCCGGGCAGTTCACCTTCACGTACGGGCCATTCTTCCACGGCGAAAACCCATGGATGAGCCGCGCGATGATGTCCTTGCCGGTGCCGCTTTCGCCCGTAATTAGCACCGGGACGTTCGCGGCAGCTACTCTAGACAGCTGCGCCCGAATCGCCTGCAGCGCCTCCGACCGGCCAAAAATAATATTGTCAGGAGGGAGTTCACCAAGCGATTGTTGTAGCGAAGCCACTGAAAGCGTCGTCATTCTAACGGACCCCCATTGCGGCATGTCAGCCCGCATGCACAAAAAGTGCATCTCAAGCGCCAAACGGGGGAGGAGGAGACGAGAACCTTGGACACAACCGCCAACCGCAATCCTACCACTAACTTGTGAAGAGATTGCGGGGGCCGTTCGCGCCCCCTGTATGGCACGAACGTGCCGGGTGCCGGGCGACTGTCCGAGGGAAAAGTTTTTCACACAGGGGCGACTTTTCCCAACCAGCCCAAACTAGGCGACGCTCTCGGAATCTGTTTGCAAGGGCCGCTCAAACTTCAGTCCCGCCAGATGATGGTCGTCCTGATGCGAAACCCAAATTACCTTAGCGCGGATCGCCCGCGACAGATCCACCGGGCTATTTTCCGATCCAACGGGCGCAGCCGGGATTTCCAGCGAAATTGACGATGTTTTCGACAAAGAACGGCGCACCGCGACCAAAGCTCCTCCGGCGCTAATATTGATTGCCGTGGCAAATTCCAGCAATTCATTTTCGCTTTCGTCACGAGTTCGTATAAAAACAGGAATGGCAAGCTGCAAGCGCTCCCATCTCCGTCTGTTCTTTTTGTCCGGCCTACGTTCCACGCCTATTCCCTGCCAAAACACGAAGTAACTGCCACCATTGCGGCATCTTGGGGGCCAAAGTCAGGCCCTTTCCTCGCGCCCTCCCCCAAACCCTGAATGTGGCTCGCAGAGCGGAATTTGGCCGAAGAAGGGCGAGGTGAGTTTTCCTCAAACATGACCACTGGTCAGAATCTAAAGTGCAAGGTTTTTCCGTTTCCCACCCCCATTTCCGATTGACAGCCTGTTACCCAAGACTTAGCATGCAAAGTAATCCCTCGTTCTGATTCGGTAGTAGGTCATCCTCCCCGATTGCTCTTTATTGGTTCGCATGGTGTCTACGTCCGAGAAAAAGCCAGCCGTGTCTCTTGGCCCCAGCCCGATGAAAGAAAACCCGACGCCACACCCAGCCCCTAATCCGGCTGAGACTACCTCTTCTGCCAATGTTGCTCGCGATCTCGAACAGTTGCGTGATCGTTTCCGAAAAACCACGACCGCCTTGGCCTCCGCCGCTCACGATCTGAAAACACCTTTATCGATCCTGAACGGTTACATCGAGCTGTTGCAGAGCCAGAAGCTCGGACCACTGAATGAACGGCAGCGCGATGTCATGACCGACATGTTCGCCAGCGGACAGCGGCTCCAACACTTCATTCAGGACTTTCTGACTTTCTCCGTTCTGGAAACCGGCGAAATCCGCGTGCAATCGGTGGAAGGCGACATGAACGCATGCATTTCCGAAGTTTGCCGGATCTGGTCGGACCGTTTTCACGAGCGCGGGCTGGCTCTCTACTTTCTGGCCAATGACAAATTGTCGCCGTTTTGTTTTGACACACCGAAGATCCAACGCGTGATTTCCAACCTTCTCGACAATGCGTGCAAGTACACGCCCCAGGGAGGCACGGTGTGGCTGCATGCGGAGCCTCACATGTGGGAACGCCGCAGTGCTTCGCTTTCGCCGGCTCATAGCGACCGGCGCCGCCAGGCCGCGAGTGTGCCCAACGCCGTGAAGATCAGCGTCTCCGATACCGGCCCGGGGATTCGCCCGGAGTTTCAATTGGAAATTTTCGATGACTTTTTCCGCTTGCCCGGCTCGGAATCGGCCGAAGGCATGGGACTCGGCCTGGCCATTTCCCGCCGCCTGCTGCAAGCGATGGGCGGAAAAATCTGGGTCGAAAGCGAACTGGGAAATGGCAGCAAGTTTTGTTTTCTTATTCCCCTAAAGCCAATCGGGAGCGCCGTGCCGCAAGGAACCCGCCAATGAGTGAAGCCGTAAACATCTTGCTCGTCGATGACGAACCGGGAATGCTTCGTTATATCCGCACCCTGCTCGAAGTCGATGAGCACAAAGTTCAGACCGCGACCACAGGCGAAGAAGCAATCCAGTCGGTGCAAAAAGGCTTCCACCCGGATCTGGTTCTTCTCGATCTGCTTATGCCCGGGATTGACGGCTTGCAGACGCTCGAACAGCTCCGCCAGATCAAGCCAGGCTTGAAAGTGGTGATGCTCTCGTGCGTGAGCGATACGCGCAAGGTGGTGCAGGCGATGCGGCTGGGCGCGATTGATTATCTGACCAAGCCGTTTCAGAAAGCTGAGCTGGATTCGGTTATCTCGCAATGCATCGGAAGTGCGAAGAGCGAAAGCTCGGTGGGCGAGGTCGAAGAACTTTGCGATGACGTTTTCTTTGTCGCGGCCAGCCCCGCCATGAAGAAAATTCGCTCTCAGGCAGCGCTCGTCGCTAATGTTGATATTCCGGTCCTGCTGCTTGGCGAAAGCGGTACCGGCAAAGAGGTGCTCGCGCGCCTGATTCACAAGCTTTCCCCGCGCGCCCACCGCACATTCTTAAAAGTAAATTGCGCCGCTGTTCCGGCTGATCTGCTCGAAAGCGAATTATTCGGTTACGAACCCGGAGCATTTACCGGCGCCACCCACGCCAAGCCAGGCAAGTTTGAGCTGTGCAACAAAGGCACTATCCTGCTCGACGAAATCGGTGAGATGCCGCCGCTGCTCCAGGCAAAGCTGCTGCACGTGCTTCAGGACCAGCAGTTCTCGCGCCTCGGCAGCCGCCACGTCCTCAAGGTAGACGTCCGCATCCTGGCCGCTACCAACATCAATATTCCCGAGGCGATCGCCAACAAGCGGCTCCGCGAAGACCTTTATTACCGCCTGAACGCCTTCACTCTCACTTTGCCGCCGCTGCGCGACCGCAAGGAAGAAATCATTATTCTGCTTAAGCACTTCATGTCGCGCATGTCGGAGTCCTATGCGCGGCCGCCGCTGCCGCTTTCTCCTCCGCTGCTTGAAGCCTGCCTGCGGCACTCCTGGCCGGGAAACCTGCGCGAGTTGAGCAACTTTGTGAAGCGGTATCTGGTGTTGGGAGACGAGATTCTCGCCGTCTCCGAGTTGCAGCCCCGTCCGGATAGCGGTGGGGGCGCGCACGTGGATGGCAAGGCCGCAGTTGCAGGCGCCGAAGGTGTGGGCGGGCTAAAGTCTCTTGGCCGCAGCGCAAAGGACGAGGCCGAAGCCGAAGCCATTGCGAAGGCGCTGGAAGAAACAAACTGGAATCGAAAGCAGGCCGCTGCTCTTCTCCAGATCAGCTATAAGGCCTTGCTCTACAAGATTCGCCAATACGGCATCGCGCAAACCCGCACCACGCACCGGCTGTCGGCAGGGGCGTAGGGGCCAGTACCCAGTACCTAGTTGCCGGTACCCATTTCGGGTGCGATCAGTGTCGCTTTTCAAAGAATCAGCCTGCCTCAACCAACGCAAAAAGCTCTCTTGTTCCCCGGTTGAGCACGTCTCACTGGCAACTGGATACTGAGTACTGGCAACTGAATTTTTGGTGCGGATAAGAGGACTCGAACCTCCACGACCTTGCGATCACTAGGACCTGAACCTAGCGCGTCTGCCAGTTCCGCCATATCCGCACAGTGAAGAAAAAATCGGCAGGGTTCCTTTTTCAAGGGACTACACTAATATCTACTGGCTGCGGCCCGGCTGTCAATAAAACGGCCGGGATGGTGGTGTCCTGATTTTGCCCGTTCTCACCACTGAGTCACGGAGGAAAAACGTTAAATCTGTAAAACCCAACAGGTGAAGGTTTTGCCAAGTAGTTGGGTTTTCTCTGTGTCTCTGCGTCTCCGTGGTGGAAATTTGAACTTAGGACAGTACCGCCGGAATGGGCGGGTTTGGACTCTTCATAATTGAACTGCCGGCGCAAAGCCATCAGGAGCAGGAACTCCGTGCCCGGAATCCCTGGCCTAGCGAGCTGGCTCACGAGAAAGCAATATGAGTTCGACACCGCCCGACGTCAGCCACTGCATGTCAGCCATCTAAATCGACGATGCCCGCCAAAGATAAAAATAAAGACAAACTCCCTCCTGAACTCTCGAAAGAGCTTCGCGTGCTGGCGCACGATTTGAGCAACGCGCTCGAAACCATCGTCCAGGCCACATACCTGATCACCCAAGCGGGCCCGCCCGAGGAGTCGCGCCGCTGGGTTGCCATGATCGACCAGGCTTCAAAGGACGCGGTCAAACTGAATGGCAAGATCCGTGAGTTGCTGCGCGACCATAGCTAAAGGCGCTGTTGGATGCCGGCCTCAGCCGAGGTTGGACGCGGCGCGCCGCAGCTTCTCACCGCGCCGCCATCAGCAAAGCACAGATGCCAGAAGCACCAACCAGTCTTCAGCCCAGCTTGGCGTTCATCGTGATCTTCGCGTTCAGCACCTTTGACACCGGACATCCTGCCTTGGCATCGCTTGCGGCTTTGTTAAATGCGTCCGCGCTCGCACCCGGCACCTTCGCGTTCACATCCAGCTGCACAGCTGTAATCGTCCAGCCCGAGTCCAGCTTTTCCATGGTCAGCGTGGCCTGCGTGCTGATGCTTTCCGGCGTAAGGTTCGCCGCTCCAAGCTGCGCCGAAAGCGCCATCGAAAAACATGCGGCATGTGCCGCCGCAATCAATTCTTCCGGATTCGTTCCCGGCGTGCCCTCAAACCGCGTTTTAAACGAATATGGCGTATTCGACAGCACCCCGCTGGTCGATGAGACCGACCCGGTGCCGTCTTTCAAACCACCTTTCCACAATGCGCTTGCTTTGCGTTCCATGTGAATCTCCTATCGTGAGATCTGATATGACTCCGCAACTATTGTAGAAGCTGCGGGAAAATTTCGTTGGCAGCCGGAGAGCTTGCCCCGGCTCAAGCATAAGTTTATTTCTGCCGATAATTTCAGCATGAAGTCTTCGACGGCGCCAATGCCGACCTACTCCATCGACACCGCTTCCCGCCTGGTGTCAGTCCGGTTCAGAGACGACCTGGCCTTCTCCAACATCGTCAACTATGTTGTCAGACTGCGCTCCGATAGCCAATTCGACCCGGCTTTCGCCGAACTCGTAGATTTGCGTGATGTGAAGGCTGTTAGCCTAAGCACACGCGATCTTGTGCAACTTGCGGATCGAGTCGACCCGTTCTCGTTGAAATCGAGGCGCGCGTTTGTGATTCGATCTCAGGCTCAAGCCCGCACGGCGAAACTCCACCGAATTCTTCGGCTGGGAGGTACGAACGTTCGGATCTTTACATCCATGGAAGAAGCGCGAAATTGGATCCTTGCGGCGGCGGGTCGCCTTACGAATGCGGCGGCGCAGAAATGACTTGGACGGTCAACATTCGACCGTCAGTAGAAGTCCGAACAACTCAAATAGAAACTGCATTTCGGGCAAACCAGCTTGCAACTGCGGCCCCGTAGTTCAATTCCGCAATTAGGACAGAAACTGGAAACGTCGGCCCTGGTGGTTGGCTTCGCGTCGATTCCCGGCGAAGTCCGCAGCTGCTGATCTTTCCTGATGCCTGGGCTGGCGCCACCCGGTCTCACGTCATCCCGTAAAGCATCATCGCGCATAGCACGGTTGTACCACACCTCGACGACGATTCGGTTCGTTAACAGAAAGGCCGCGCTCGCGGTTCCGGTGCGCGCCGAAATCGCGCATAATATGTCTTCGTTCCGTTATTCAGCCTGGGGGTTAATTAGCTCGAGGCGATTCACCGCGGTTCAGTTCATCGGGAGAATGTTTCATGAGATGGGTAATGGTTATCCTCGCAATTCTGGGAATCATCGTTTCCGGGCTCGCGCTGCGCGAGCACTACAACACCGGCGTTTCACCATGCGACATTAACGAGAAATGGGACTGCGGCGTCGTCAACCATAGCCCCTTTGCCCTTTTCTATGGAGTTCCCGTCGCCATTATCGGCATGGCTGGGTATCTTCTTCTCGCTCTGCTTGCCTACAAGCGAGCCTATGCGTGGATGGTCCCCTTCGTCACCGGCGCTTTCACATTTGCGGTCCACCTGGCCGATATCGAAAAATACATGCTGGGTGTGTGGTGCATCTACTGCGTCATCTCGCTCGGAATTATTACCCTGCTGACCCTATTCGTTTTCGGCGCCGTGATCTGCGGCTCAACGTACCGTCCTCGCGAATCTGCGTAGACGCGGATGGCTTCCACACGCCTTCGCATGCGCCGGGGATACTTCCGCTCAAGCCAGATGCGAGGGGATGGCCACCTAGTGGTGCCAGATTCGTGCTGAAGAAAAGTGCGGGGTTAGGCCTTCAGAGGTTGGGGTGGGAGACGGGAATCGAACCCGCAACCGTCGGAGCCACAGTCCGATGCTCTACCAAGTTGAGCTACTCCCACCGCAGAGCACCATTATAACGCGGCGTTCGGCCTTAGGCGTTCGGCTTTGGGCGCTGGGCGTTCGGCGTTCGGCTTCAAAATCTTCCAGCTTTGGCCTTTCCCTTTTCGGCACGGGAAACATCACCCTTTCTATGTATCGAAATCACTGCCCCCTCGAAAGCGGCTGCCACTAGTTTCAAACATAGGTGACACTTGGCAGGAACGTATCAGGATCTCCGAGTCTGGCAGGAAGCGATGAAGCTGACCGTCAACGTCTATCGCGCAACCCGAAAATTCCCAGTGGATGAAATGTACGGACTTTCATCGCAGTTGCGGAGGGCCGCGGTTGCAAGCAACATCGCCGAAGGCAAGGGTCGCTCGTCTGACAAAGAACTGCTGCAATTCCTCAGCATGGCGAGAGGTTCTATTTACGAAGTGCAAACCCAACTGGAAATCGCAGCATCCCTTGGTTATCTGCCGACTGATGATCGGCAAGCCCTTAGCATACAAGCGGCTGATGTCGGTCGAATGCTGAACGGGATGATTTCGAAATTCCGCGAAATGGCGAAGTCTCGTGTGCCCTGAGAGGCGAGGGCCCAACGCCTAAAGCCAAGAGCCTAAAGCCGAGAGCCGAATTACCGTCCCACGCCCATGTACTGAAAGCCCATAGCTCTCAATCGCGATGAATCGAGCAGATTCTTTGTGTCGATGATGATGGGCCGTTTCACCAAATGCCGGATCTTCGTGAAATCGAGCGTGCGAAACTCGGGCCAGCCCGTGGCAACAATCAGCGCATCCGCGCCTTCGGCCACGCCATAAGCCGATTCGCAATACTTGACCATGCCGTTCAGTTGCAGCTTCGCGTCGGGAATCGCGACCGGATCGTATGCCTTCAGGCGCGCGCCCTTGGCCAGCAGGTTCTGCGCCAGTTGCATCGAGGCCGAGCCGGCAATGGAATTCGTATTCGGCTTGAATGACAGCCCGAGGATACCGACGTCCTTGTTTTGGACCGTATCGAGGGCGACGGCAACTTTCTCCAGCAGCCGGTCCGCCAGCGTTAGATTCACCTCGCGCGCGGCATTCAGCACCTTCAAATCAACGTTGTTCGCGCGCGCCAGTGTGGTCAGCGAATCCATATCTCGCTGGGCAAAGATTCCGCCCATGCCCGCGCCCGGCTGCAGGCAGCGCGGTGCGATCTTCTTATCCAGCCCAAGGGCAAGCGAGAGACTGACAGCATCGGCGTGCACGTGCTCGCAAAGACCGGCGAGTTCGTTGATGAAAGAAATCTTGGTCGCCACGAATGCCGTGGCCGCTTCCCGCGCCAGTTCCGCGGTTTCGTAATTCGTGACCAGAACCGGAACGCCTCGCATCACAAGCGGATGAAATATCTGCTTCAGGGCTGTAACGGCTTCGGCGGAAGACGTTCCAAGAATGATGCGGTCCGGCCAATTGAAATCCTCGACGGCGCAGCCATTGGTAAAGAACATGGGCTGGCAGACGAGAAGGCTCTTGAGCTCGTTGGCCCTCAGCACGGTCTCAAGCCGAGCGGTCGAGCCCACAGGGACGGGCGTGACGACCGACAGCATTTGGAATTGCCCTGCGGCGCGCGCCAAGCGAATAGCGATTTGCTCCAGGCCGTCCGGTAGATCCTCTGCCAGAAAAATGGCCTGTGTCTTGCGCGCCAGATCGTCGGGATCGGCCGAATATACCAGCCGCCCGGACCGAACGTTGCGTCGAATTACATCCTGCAGATTTTTTTCGTAGAAGGGAATATTGCCCTTGGCAATTTCCGCAATGCGCGAACTGTCAGCATGACAGCAGCACACCGGAGTGCCGAAATCCGCCAGACAAGCGGAGAGGACAGTAGCCAGGTAGCCGGATCCGTAAACACCAATTTGCATGTGCACTCTTCGCGAGGTTCCGTTACAGGAACTCCGAACGAACCGCAGTCTGAGATCCGGCTCTCCACCCCAGCAAGCCAAACCTGTTCGCTGGGGACCCAGCACTTACTTTCGAGCCAGTGACTTTATGGTAATGCGGCCAAGGGGCTTAGCAAAGGCGGAGAAGTACATGTACTGAAGTCGGGTTAGTAAGGGCCGTTCGTGCCCGTTATTCGAGGCTTATTTCGCGGTGAATTCGGCCCTGACAGCTCTTTCAGGACCGGGGCGACAATTGGTCGCGGCCCAACGGTAGTGGCGCGACATCGTGCCAGCAACCATCTGCCTCGCGGACAAAGGTCAATTCATCCACGTGAATCTGGCGCTTGCCCTTGAACTGCTCCCACCGTTCCCTCGCTAGAATGCCGGCGATTCGGGCTTGCTCATTCTCCGCCGTCTTTACGATCGTGAGATGAGGAATATATGGCCAATCTTCCTGGCAGAACAGGGCGCTCCGGCCAAGCACATCGTGAAGTTCCCGCATTCGATAAGCAGCGCGGCTTACCTGAATAAATACCGTGGGAGTAGTGGGCAGAAATGTCTCCACATCTCCAAGTTCTACGTCAAACGGAACAATATGGTTACAGGCTTCTTCCAGGAACTCCAGCGCGCCTTGCTCGGAGCTAATGAGAGCGCGCGGCGGAAGAATGGTGAGGTGCGCTGGCATGTGGGGTAGTGCCGGATGAAGCTCCCGGCGCAATTTCTCCACGAACTCCCCAATAGGATTGCGTACGTACGTTACCAGCGCGTAGCGTGAACTCGGCATGACGCCTCGCCAAAATTATAGCCGAGCCAATTAGTCCCCGCACGGCACTTTGGGGGAGTGCCATTACGGTCACTTGCATCCCATTGATTTATAATCGGCTAACAGTCGGGGCGTAGCGCAGCCTGGTAGCGCACCTGCCTTGGGCGCAGAAAAAGTCCTTCCAGCGAGTCCATGGCGCACCTTGGTTTTTTATTATTTTCAATCATTTGGGGAATCTGCTTTTCGTTCAAAGTTAACCCAAATGGCCCGAATTCTGTCCATAAGTGCACGGTCCCAGCACGGACGGTGCAGTTGCTTCTGACATTGGGATTTCCGTACAACTCGAGTGGTCAGCAGCGCAATCGGCGCTGGTGTTCGTCACTTCTCGCTTCGACGGAGATTCGTTTTCGAGGTGGAGGATCACTTGCGTCCGGCAGTGGTAACGCCTAAAGGGTGGTGTTCCGGAACTAATGAGCGGGCAGAAGGTACTGTTCGGCTTCCACAACCTGAGGCATTTGCTCGCCTCGCTTCTGGTGGATAGCGGAACGGACCCCAGCGCATGGTAAGTGAAAATAAGCGGTTTAGACTTCCCCAAAGCGGCTGCAGATGCGTATCGTTAACCGCTCTACTTCGTTGCAATGATGTCCCGTGACCGAGCCTCTTGAACAGGTGTCAATCGTTCTTTGTCCGGGACTGCATTCACGACATAGTTCTCGTGTTCGATCGTCAGAACCTTCTTGCCATAGAGCCGGACCTGGACAAAAGTCTGGTCTTTTTCGGGAAGCCAGAAGCCATCAAGTTTTTGATATTGGCGGACGAAATCGGCTCGTTGGATCCAGAAAGACAATTTTTTCGCAGGATGTCCTTCGATCCGGACGACGGCGAAATCGTCAACGTCAATCCACAGCTTGCCCTCAAACAAATACTTGTCCTGCCGCTTCGGAACGGCCTGCGCGACGAAACAACGGTGACGTCCAACTTGCTGTTCGCCGAGCAGATCCAAGGAATAGTTGTCAGGCGAGATGGCGCTATCGTGATGTTCTTTGCCGGCAGCAGCCTCGATCTCGCTGGAGATAAGCGGATTCAAGGCCATCCGGCGAATGAGTCCGGAGCCTGCTTCGGACGTGACGAAGAATGTTTTCTTGTCTGGCGCACGAAACTCCATGCGCCCGACTTCCTCGGCATGGACTTTCCCATTGAGATCGACCACCTGATACGTCCGACGGGCCGTATAGTCCCGCAGGGCCGACTTTCGAAGCTCATTGTGAACGTTTAGCTCGGCGAAGATCTGGTCGGACGAGACACCCTGGCGTAAAGGTTCGAGTGGAGCTGTAAGTTTTGGTTGGCTCTCCGTATCACTCTGCCCTATTGCATCGGCTGGAAACATTGTTACTGCAAACACTGTGAGGGCTGCGAGGGAGAGCGTTAGTTTCGTACGCGGCGCGGTCATATCTTTTCTGGACACGTTTACTTCTCCTTCTTCCAGTCTTCAGAAACTGGCGCTGCAATTCCGGGTTTCAAATTTGACCACTCAGTGGCGGAGCGGATGGCAGAGGCTCCGGCAAGGAGGATTGCTTGATGGTCTTCGCTACGTTGCGCGCTAGGTTATGGGTAGCGCGCAAATTGCTGCCCATAAAACGAACGTTGCCGTTAATTGTGCGATCGAGCACGACGTGGCCGTCCCGTTGGCACAGTTGACTGTGTACCGTTAGTTTTGTTGCCCCGCTCACGGTGGTCACCGCGCGCCGAGTTTCACTGCCGGGCGTGTACTTCTGGATGGTTGTTTTCAGAATCAGCAAATCGGTAGCGTCGCCAGCGTTACGGTCTCCTTCGCGGAGCACCTGCTTGAAGCGCTTCGCCTTGCTCAACTCGTCGAGGAGGTTTTCGTAAATAGCGATCTGGAAGGCCGGTTCGAGGTTTACGGCGCCGACGTTAACCTTGTCCACCTCCACGCTCCATGACTCAGCAGTCGGACCTTTGCTGCTGGGAGAAGATTTCACGGGCACAGTTTGGGCAAGCAGTTGAAAAGGATTTCCCATGATGATCGTCACCAGGGCAAGCGCAAGCGCGGGGCGTGAGAATCGACTATTTGCTTTCATCGGGCACCTCTGCAGGGGTCTGTTGTTTGGGTTGGTCTTGGACATCGCCGACGTGTGCGCCCTTGGCCACTAAGGCGTCTTTCAGAATCTCGCCTTGCCCTTGGTGGAGTTGGAACATCGCGCCGTGGAATCCTCCATCGCTGTCGACATATTCCAGCGTCAGCGTTTCGTACTTCTTGTGGGCAAAGAGACTAATAACCCGCCCTCCGCCGTATGGAGTCGCAGCCTTGCCGAGAGTCATGGGCAAGCCGCCGACCTGCTTGCTTTGCTGCCCCAGACAAATACCCTGAAGGGAGGCTATTTGTATTTGGACCGCTTGCTTTCCACTTTTCTGAAACTGCAACGTGGTCTCTTGAATCGACAGAGTCCCGTTAGCGTTGCTTTTGGCACCTTCGAATCCCAAAACATGAGTCGCGCGAATGTTCAAGGGCGACTTTGCTGGTTGGCTGTCACTCTGAGCCAGCGCTAATGTGCTCCACAGGATCAGCGCCACGAACGCCAGCATTGGGCTAGGCTTCAGGAAGTAAGTACTCGGACTGTTGTTCCAAGCAGCGGCTGAGGAACTCATGCTCTCTCCAAGTCTGACCCATCTGGATCCTTCTCCCGACGGGATCGTCAAACTCTTATGTAACGACCAGCATTTAAGGTTCCAGATGGCAAGTAGCGGCTCGGCGCGGTATCGTTCAACGCAAAATGATTCGGCGACAGTCGATGTCAGGCAATTGACGCGTGACAAGTCAGCCATCACGCAATTGCAAGGGCTGTCAGAGGTCATCTTCCGGGAGGGCCGGTTGATTTCGTAAATGAAGCTTCCTCTTCTTCACAGACTCACTTTCGCAAGCGGCGCGACGATCAGCTGCGCGATGCGGTCAAAGTGAACGAGATAGGGTAATGATCCGACGCTTTGGCCTGATTGTGCACCCGGCCAGCACTGGCCCGCATGGATCCGCGAACGAAGGCCCAATCAATCCGCCGTCCTGGTTCGAAGACGCCACGTGAGGGAGTGGTCGGCGTGCCCGGGACCACCATGGCATTCTGAAATCCGTTTCTCGATAGTGCCAATGCGGCCGCATCCTTGGAAGCATCCAGGTTGAAGTCGCCTGCCACAACGATGGGACACTCGCGATCCTGGCGCGCGACATCCGACAATACTTCGTCGATTTGTGAGAGGCGCAAGTCATCATTGCCGCGGCTTTCCAGGTGAAGATTGTAGGTAAGAAGTTTGCAGCCATTGACATTGATTTCGGCGACGAGCGCGATTCTTCCGCCCAGTCTCTCTTGGAAGGGTTCGATTCGCGGCAAGAACCAGCGCGGCTGCCAAAAGTGAGACTGCCGAGAGAATCGAATGATGCGCGGATTCGAAATGGGCCACTTCGAGAGAGTAGCCTGCCCATGATACGCGGGAGATCCTTTAGATCCCTGAACCAATTCCTCGAACTCGCGCCCGAACGCGTAGTTCATCTCCAGCTTCCGCGCGATCTCTTCGGCAATGTTCAGCCGATGCGTGCGACGGGCGTTGAGATCCGCTTCCTGCAGAATGAGAATATCTGGATCCAAGGCTGCCAGGAAATCTATGATCGCCGGCAGCCGATGCCCACGATCGATGTTCCAATCGACGACGCGGAGGGCGCTGGGTGGCCAGATCGTCCATCTAAAACGCGCGAAGTTGCCTGTAACAATTTCCTGCATTCCCACATTCACACTGTAGCCGCCGAACGGAGCGGGAAAAGCCTTCCGCATTCCCGCTACCCAGTGATCGCATGACAGGCACAATTATCCTCTGTTGCAGTCGCTGGCCATCGAGAGCCGCTACCTGGCAGGGCTTATTGAAGACTTCTTCAACCAAACAGCAGAGCCAGGCAAAGTCGAAGGCCGCGTTGCACCAAAGGTAAGGCAGGAATAAAGAGCGATGATCCAAACCATGTTCGCACCTACCGTCGCCCCGATCAAAAGCCAGTTCATGATGTGGAAAATAGCAAAAAAAAGGAAGACATAAGGCAAAAAGCAGCGCCGGATGATGAACTCAGTATGCCGCCCGAGATACAGGAAAGGGTTCGAACTGCGATTGTCGGCTTCTTTGTGCCATATCTTCAAATACTGTTCCGGATGTCCGCTGGCCAGTTGATGACGCTGCAGTCCGGTGGTGAGAAAACTGGCGATTGCGCCAAAAACCAGGACACCGCCCCATACCAGGTAATTTCGGTTGCCTGAGTTTCTCACGAGTCCGATCGTCAATCCCCCGAAAATGAATAAGTAGTACAGGTTGTCGCACATCGTCTCCAGCCAGCATCCGAATGCGGACTCCTGAAGCTTCAAACGAGCGACCTCGCCGTCGCATCCATCGAGAACGCTCGACAACCAGCCCAGCACTGCGCCCGTTAACATATTCCAGTAGCCACCGAGAGCGAGGAAGGCGCCAGCCGCAAAACTCACTCCCAACGTGAACAGGCTCACCATGTTTGGTGTGATCGGGTAGGGGATGATCTGGCGGCTGATCGGTATTGAAATTCTCCGGTTCGCTCTCGCAAAAATTCCGTCCGTGGGCTTAACCAGCCAACCGTTCAACTTCTCTTCAGCCATCTGGCGCTGTGGCTCGCTGAGAACGCGTTGCCACTTCTCTTCGGGCACCGCTTCGTTCTCCACGAAGTGAGTCGACGGAAGCCACGCCAGGAGTTCCTCGATGGAACTCGCGATTTCCGGACAACGCCGCGAGAGGCCGATCGATGCTTCTCGACTGAGCGAACAGATGCCAACCAGTTGGTTGCCGGTCACGAGGGTCAGAGCATTGCCTTGTCCATCCCATTCGGCTGCGTGCCGATGGAGGGATGGATGATAGACCCTGTCTCCGGCGATCAGCACCAGATGCGCTTGAACTTCGGAAGCGATCTGCCCTAAGAGCGCCGGTAGCGATGTCTCACCAGCAGTGAATTCGCACCACTCGACGTTGCGAGGGACACGACCGGTTCGGAACAGGTCGCGTCGTATCCGCCGGCCCTTCGCTGAATCGACAACAACGATAATTTGCGCAGCGCCCGCCTTATGCACACCCAGGACGGTGCGAAGCAAAATCGGAAGGGCGCCAACCTGGCGTATCGGTGAGCCAAAAACAGGCGCACCCAGGTTGTTGGCGAGAATCACAGCGGCATGAGACTTCTTTGGCGAAATCTGATCAGGTTCAAGCGGCACGATGTCCTCACTACTCTCGGCGAGATTGTTTTGCTTTTGCGTTTTGGCTAACACGACGATGCAAAGGCTGCCCATGGCCGCCCAGAATACGGCACGCAAACGTCGTATGAACGCCAGAGTCAACCCGGCAGCCGCCGTCAGGCCGAACATTTTGACGATCAGTATGTTCCCGCCCTCATAGGTCCCGATGTTTCCCGGACTAAATGTCCCTGCGACATTGACCAGCTTGGTCAAGGCCTCGATTGCGAGCGCACCGAACGGGCTGACCCTTGCGCCTAAAAGCCAGAGGATCAAATAAACTTCGAACACCGCCGCGGCGTGGCAGGCCAGGTTGAGCGCGAAACTGGCCCAGAACGAGCCGGGTGTGCGGTGGTAGAAATCGAGCAGACTGGTCTCAACCGAGAGAATGACCGAACGCTTGCGCTCGACCCAATCCTTGAAGTACCCGATCCGGCCTACGAGCCGCGCTGTCCCCGAAAGTACGGGCCAACGCCTTCCAACGGCAACCGCAGTCAGCATGAGAACGCCCAGGAGCGTGAACGCAAACAAGCCCGCGTAAAGCGCGATCGTGCGGGGCAGGGGCAAGACGATCAGCACGGCTAACAATCCGACGATGCTGACCACCGCTGCGCTCAGGACAAAGAATGCGCGATCAATCGTTACCGACGTGATCCCTCTGGTGAGAGGCATCGTCGGGCCCAGCATTGACACTCTTAAGCCTTCCCCGAACAGCTGGCCGACTCCGCCAAGTTGACCCGCGGCTTCGGAGGCGAGCCGTAGGCCGAGCATTCGTGCGAAGGAAACTTGTCGTTTGTCGTCGAGTAGGATGAGGCGCCAAGCCCAGGTCTTCATAATGTGGGCCACAGCACCCCAGGCGATCACCACACCGACCCCCCATCCCAGGGTGCTCATGCTTCGGAGCAGTGTGGCTGGTCCGGCCCGGTGAACCACGTAGGCCAACAGAAAAATGCCAAACAACCCCGCAAGCACGCGGAGAGAGCGTCGCGCTTTCGTTGCGCTGCTAGACACGGGCGATACTCCTGGCATTCTGTTCGTGGTGGAAGTAACCATCAAACACCCCTTCTGCATATGCCAGTGCCTCAGGTGTGTCCACGTCTTGCCACTGCCCCTCGCCGATTTCCATGGCCCGCAGGCGCCGTTCGTTGGCCAGTTGCCGCATGCCATCGGAAAGGGAACAGTTTCCATCCTTGGTTGCCGCTTCGAGTCGGCCAAAAAACGCGGGGTTGCACAGAAACATCCCGGTATCCAGGGCGTCGTAGTGCGCGATTTCCTTTCCAATATCCACAATACGGTCCCCGTCGCGTCGAACCTTGGTTGCGTCGTCCAGGTCAAAAATGCGATCGATGTTGGGATCCACTGCGAGAATGACTTCGCCGGGCTGTAGCCTCTGCTTTAGGAGCACCCGCGCAGTCTCCGGTTCAAAGATGTGGTCCGCCATTAGCAACAGGAAGTCCTCGTGGATTTCGTCCTTGGCCTTCAGCGCGGAAATTCCGTTGGATTTGTGATACTCCGAATTTTCCACAAAGGTCACGGATACCCCGAGCGAGCAGCCATCGAACCATTTCCTGATCAAATCAGAGCGATAACCCACGACAATCACGAACCGTTCAATGCCGGCTTGACTGGCTCTCCGAATCACGTGTTCGAGGATGGGTTTACCGCGAAACTTTACGAGTGGCTTAGGAAGCCCTGCCGATACCGAGCGGATGCGAGTCCCGTTACCGGCGGCGAGAATGAGACATTGATTCACTTTTTTCATAAACCACCTTCCCCACAGAACGTAAACTTTCTGAACCAACCCAATCGCGCGAATGAAGGCCGAGGTTCATCGGAGCCACATGAAAATCACCAACAGATAAAACGGTGCGATACCAAGAAGGGCGAACCGTACTCCTCGCCAGAATCCGCTGGTAACCCTAGGCTTTTCGTGATTTCTGAGAGCGAGCAAGGCAATCAGCGCGGGATCGGAGGTCCAGCGATCCGACCGGCTGCCGTATGTATTTCGAAAACTTTGTGTGGCCAGGGTCATGACTAGAATCCAAGAACGAACTTCCCTCTAAAAGTGCGCGGCGGACCATTAAAGAACTCACCGAAACGTGAACTGTCCAAATCGTTCTGCACATCCCGGGGATTGAAGTGATTCAAGAGATTGAAGACTCCGAACCCCAGTTTTGCCGTGTGCTCTTTGCCCCGGAAGGGCAATCTGATCTGCTTTACGACCTGAAGATCAAAGGAATCAAAGCGCCGAAATCTCTCATCGTTCCGCGGGCCGACAAACTCGCGCAGCTGGTTCTCGACCGAATAAGGAAAGCCGGTGTGAAGATCGAAAACAGGCATCACGGTTACTTTCCAGGGAGCCGCGAACTCTCCCCATGCCAGGAACCGGTTGGGCGCATCAAATGCAAGGCGCCCCCGCTCGTCCGGTTGGATCACCGCGACCGGATCATTACCGAAGAACTGGTTAAAGTCGTTCAGATCACCGGAAGCTTTGGATCTCACGTATGAAGCATTCAGCGTCTGCCGATGTATCTGGTAGCGGCCAGTAATTTGGAACTCCCGGTAGAAGTCCCCCCCGCGATTGGCCAGGGACAAAGACGACGGGAGGTCAACAATTGTGAGCGGTGTCACAATAAAGTCGTTGAAAGTATTCCGCTGCTGATACGCGATCCGGATCAATAAGTTGTCCAGGACCTGCCGGTCGAGTTCGACATTCCAGGTTTCACTTCGCGGATTCCGGATCCCGCCAGAGATCACATTTGCGTAAGGTGTCGAACTGAGCACTTGGCCTGTAGGATCTAGCGCTAGGATCGTGCGATCAGGAAATAGCGGGAAGACAGGGATGTTTAAAGGTACGCGATCGTAAAACAGCCCAGCGCCAGCTTTGAGTAGGGTCCTTCGATCGCTGGTCAATGCGAGAGTGAATCCGGCTCGCGGCGCTGCGTGAGTGGAGGCGGTTACCGAGTCGTGGTCAAAGCGCAGTCCAAGATCGAATGTCAAGCGCGTCGAGACAATCCACTGGTCGCCAACAAACCAGGCAAATTCGTTCTGGCCGACGGAGAAAGTTGTGGGCGCACCGAACTCGATCTGTTCCAACGTGTATCCCGCTGTACCAACGATGTCTACGGGCTGAAACTGTTGACGCCCGTCGTAGGAACTGTGCGAAAAATCGAGCCCAGCCTTCAGTTGGTGCGTGCCGAGAAAATGCTTTGGACTTAATTGATAGATCTCCTGCCACTCGACCCGATTGGTTCGACGCTTCTGCTGGTCGAAGAATCCGCCTTGGGTAGTTTCGACGAGCAGTTGGTATTGACCAGTGCCGTCTGGCAGTAAGTCGGCGTCGAAGCGCTCGTAGGTCACTTGCGAAGTAAGCAGCCCGCCCGAATCCGTAACGTAGCGATCCTGTACAGAGCCCTGATAACCCCGTTGGTGTAGGTTTGGTGTAGCGGGCTGAGGAGTAAACGTATTGAGGCCCAGATACTCGAGTCTTTGCGGAAAAATTGCGACGGAGAATGTGGCCGTCTGTTTTTCGCTGATTTTTAGATCCCACTGGCTGAACGAATCGAAACTCTCAAGGGTGGTGTCCCGCTGCAGCGGCGGGAGACTTTCTACCGGCGTGCGAACGAAGCGATATTCGAAGGACTGGGTGAAAGCAACCCGGTCATTCAGCAAGGGCCCCGTAAAGGTAAGCCGTGGGGTGAACGCTTCGATTCCCACGATGTGGCCATCACGGTCCCGAGCTCTCGGTATCAAATTTTGAACGGAGAGGTGAAACTTGTCGAAGTTGCCGGTGCTGGTTTCGACGCTGGAAATCCCACCCGTGAACTTCCCGTATTCAGGGTCATAAGGATTAGAAATCACCTGGACCGACGAGACCACGTCAATCGGCAGGTTGATGGCTTGGCCACCGGTGGCGGGGTCGGTCGAGTTGGCCGAGTTTACCAGCCAACCGGCTTGAGTGGCTTGAGCGCCCTTCATATTGATTCGCCCGTCCGGTCCACGAACGACTCCCGGAACAAGAGGAAGCAGGCTGTCGATTTTCTCCTCCTGGTTGGGCGCAGCGTCTACGGTCGACTGTCCGATCGTGTTCTGCTGAGCAGAGTCTTCAATTGGAGGAGGATCGCTCGCAGTCACGTTTACCGTGCTGGTAACGGCATTGACACTGAGATCGATCGGCACTACCGAAGGGATTCCTGGCTTTACTTCCACCGTGACCGCCGCGTTTAAACCGGGAGCACTGGCTTCGATGTCGTACTTGCCTGGGGGAAGGCCATCGACGGCGAATGCTCCCTGTGCGTCCGACTCAGCTTCCCTGTTTACGGGTCCGTGAAGGACGATGCGTGCATTTCGCAAAACGGCAGGTTCTCCGTTTTGATTCTTGGTGACGACCTCGCCGCGAATTGATCCTGGTGTGGCGAGGCCGTCTTGAGGAAAACAACGGATGAGGAGCACCAGCATCGAGAAGGCGATCAGTGAAGTTCTTCGCATTCGCCGTGCTCCTTTCGGCGATAGTCAATGCAACGCGGTGTCCAAACCTTCAAGGAGCGGATGCGAATTGACGCAAGCTATTGAGCAATTGCGGGCTAGACGTGCGGACGGAGAGAATTCGAGACGCGAATCTGGGGAAGGTTTCAGCGCGGCGGACTTGACAGGTGTTGAAGTCTTGACGATATCTTCGCTAGTGTCGATTTCCTATCACCCGCCCAAATCTACGCCAAGGATCGAGTTGGCTCTGGGTGTAAGCATCGAGTACCCGTACCCGTTTTCGTCGCCTCACCCACCACATTGCAATTCCCCGAAACGACTTTTCAAAGCGGCACACGATGTCCAAGGGCGCACAGCGCACGCAGAGATCTTTGACATTGCCGGCAAGAAAAGCGCACGAGTTTGAGCGACTGGGCACGCGGAAGCACGCTATTCCTGTCTCCTGTAATCAGAACCGGGCACTCTCTCTGACACCTCACAGGGAGCAGGCAGTCGCGAGCAGTGCGAGCCGTCGCTCAGCGCCTGACCTCAGAGGGCAAGCGGAAAGGAGGCCAGCAATGTGGTGATTTTTAGCGTCACCTGACCTCCAGTCCGCTTTGTTCGAGGAGAAGAGATTGAGCAGAAAGGAAGCAAGTCAGTCTCCAAAGATCAAGTCGCATGCGCAGGGACACACTGACTAAAAGCTTTTGGCCTTAAGCATAGGTACGATGAATCGCTGAACTATACCCCGGCCGATTGCAGGAAAAGTGTCGGTAACTTGACGAAGGCAATCCACGCGGTGTCGAGAAGTCATTCCGCCCACATCGCGTTTTTTCTCAGTGGTGTTTTCGGTTGATAAAACTTACGGACCAAATACCACACATGGATATCGGTGCTTGACGAGCTCACCGACGACTGGAACCAGCCGTGCAGGAGCAGTCAGCGAACGAACTGGCAGCTTACTATGTCAACTACAGGAACAACACTCCAGCCGATTGAACATCAAAGGCCAAACGTGCACATCGAACAACTCGAGTACCTCGTGAAGCACGAGCTACCAAAGTTCTACAGGCAGGCCAATCGACAGCTCGAAAACGCGCATGATGCGGAAGACGCTGTACAAGATGCGCTCGTTTCTGCATACACGAACCTGTCGCAGTTTCGAGGTACAGCGCAGCTGTCAACCTGGTTGATGGCAATTGTCATGAATGCTGCTCGGATGCGACGACGCCGAAAGCGCCCGCTGGTATCGTTCGAGGAGCAGATCAGTTCAAGGGAAGGCTCGATGACACTCTTCGACACCTGCAAGGATAACCATCCCGGCCCGGAAGAAGCCTGTGCCCAGTCAGAATTGCGAAATCTGCTTGCTAAGGCTATTAACAAGCTCTCGCCTGCATCTCGCAGAGCCATTCGAAACTACATGGAGGGGAGGACTACCGCGGAGCTCTCAGAGGCCCTGGGCGTCCCGGTGGGCACAATCAAAGCTCAACTCTCTCGCGCCCGTGCCAAGCTGGCAACGTTGCTCCGCCGAGAACTCGACCTGCGAGTGCCCGCACCATCACGAATCAACTGGACTATCAGATCCCAATAGCTTGGGACAAGTATTCAGCTGTCCAAGTACAAGCCAACGGCGGGCGCGACTCCTCCACAAACACACTAGCTTTGCGTACGCGGTCATTTGAAGCAATCGGCCTCGCCAGAAGCCAGCGAGGTTCAGGCTTTCCCATATGCCGAGAGAGAGTATCGCGAGGTCAGGCGTTCGACGTCTTTGGATCAATCGAAATGCCATGCGGGCCAACTACGAGAGGTAGGTCCGACGAATCCGTGTTGCTCTTCGCGATTCCAAGCTTGAAAATGCCTATCGCGGGCGAGACGAAGACGAAGGAGTTCGAAAACGATCCAATTCTGCCAGTGGGCAGCCCTTGCCCGTCAATTTCTCTTACCTGGAACTGCAGGAGACCGAACTCAAGGACTTCGCCTGTGACCCCTGAGATCTGGACCTTGTCGCCCAGTCGCAGCCCGAGCTTGCCGACCAGGACGGTGTATCCCAACACTGCGAGGATGACATTTTGCAGAGCGACGGCAAGGCCGGCGGTGACGAGACCCAGGAATGTTGCCAATGAGCCCAGGTTGGAAGCAAAAGTGAAAACTAAAATCAGGAAGATGCCCAGCCATAGCAGAGTCCACTCAGCAATCAGGGCAGTGCGACGGTGGCTCGCGTCGCGGACATAGCGAAAAGTGACTCGGCGCAGCGTCGCGATCACAGCTACCAACAGGCCAATCGCGATCACAACTGCGAGCAGATGAATGATCAGCATCTTCCAAGCCGCGCCGTACTGACTGACAACCAGCGTTCGCCAGTTCGCGAGATCTGACTTGAAAGTGCCGAACAGGAGTTGTTGTTTTGCCAGCGCGACCGTGGCCGGAGAAAGAGCGGTGATCTGGGCAGAGAGGTTGTCAAGCCGGGCTTGCTGCTGGCGCAAGGCGTCGAGGTCGTTGGGTTGCGGGTCACTGCCGCTGAGGTTGGCACCCTGCAAGGCGGAGTTGAGATATTGTACAAGCGGGGTTCTCAGGTTCTGCGAAGCCTGTGCCAGAGCGTCGGTCGCTCGCCCTGCTTGGTCCAGCGTGCGAAGCTTTCGACGATACAGCATGACATCAGAAATAAGGTCGGGAATACTAGAACCCGTCTCTGGTGGCACGGCTGTGCTGACTCCGCTCTGTGATGGCAATGTGACACTGGCGTTCGCGAGTTCTGGCACCGTTCGTGACAGATCGTCAATGACGAAGTCCAAGCTTTCATTCTGCTCGCTAGCGTGCATTGTCCGCACGAAGTCAAGAAGGTTGCCGTAAGTGTGACACTTCGCCTGAACCAGGTTGAGACGGCTTTCACTTTCCGCCAGTGCAGCGTTCAGCCTAGCTCGATCTTTTCCTCGCTCCCTATCAGCTTTGTCGCGAATTGACATAACGTCATTGCGAGCATTTTGGATATCGGTTTCGCATAGGGCTTGAATTTTCATCCAACGCTGCGGGTCTGATCCAGATGAATCACGAGCAGAACTATCGCTGTGTTGCTCAGTCGAAGTCACACTGCCCGCTTCGGCTGCCGCAATCGCCTTGGCGTAGTCGAAGGAAAGTTGCAGGCTTTGTAAGCGAAGCGTTTGAGCATTTTCGCGAAACGGTATGTCTGCCGGCTTGAGCGGCATTGAGGGATCGACGGATGCACTGTGGTACCAGTCGATGCTTCGCGTGAGGAAGCCAATTACTTGCTGCCGCGGCGGAAAGCCAAAACTCTTTTGTTGTTGCTCGTGGGCGGAAATCGCGGGAGTTAACAGGCCAAAGATAAGGAGTGGCACGGCGACAGTGCGCAAAATGGCCGAGATAGTAGTCATGTGTCCGATCAGTAAACACGCCATGAGGGCGCGGCCTGCCCGATTGTCTCCAACTTTTTAGCCGTCCAACACCCGCGTGTAGGTACCTCGCACGTCCATCGAGGAGGAACTGCACGCGATCGATAGCGTGCGTTACTTTAGCGCGTCCACCGTCTTCTTCGCACCCTTATCCACACCCTTGCTGACGTCTTTCGCACCCTTGTCCACGCCTTTGCTGGCATCTTTCGCACCCTTTTCAATTTCCTTCCCAGACTCCTTGCCAACGCGCTCGCTAGCGCGTGCCGTCTTTCCAGCTACCTTCTTCGTGTCATGCGCCGTGCCTTTGGCTGCTTTGTCGGTGGCATGAGCTACGTCTTTGGCAGCGTCTTTCGTGCCGTGAGCGGCATCCTTACTGGCTTTCTCCGTCGCTTTGCCTACGTCCTTCGCTCCCTTTCCGACATCGGTCGCGAGGTCCTGGGCAACACCGATCGAACCTAGAGTCAGAACAAGAATAAGAGCCATCGATTTCCCGAGTTTCATGTGATCATTTCTCCTTTTAGAACTGCCGATCAACGGCGCACAACAGCCTGCCTTTCTAAGTAGCAATTGTCCTGCCAGCCCTCTTTTGTGCGAACTTGCCGGAATTACCACGATCACCGATGACGAGAGTGTCAACCAGTTGACAAGAGTGTAACCACGCACTCTCTTTGCCTGCCATAGAACACCCACCCGTTCCCAGCGGCGTCGAAGTCGATGGGATACAGTGATCCGCCGATCACGGCGAGGAGCGCGACCTTTAAATGTCCCTTTCCACGCGGTCTGCCAAGTCTGCAATTCTGCGCGAGAGAACGAGAAAGGACTGCATCTGTGGCGTGGGATGTTGCTGTTTCGGTGTAGCCTTCCATGCCGCTTGTTCGAGTTGGGTATAAGCCGTAGTCAAGTCGTCTAATCGGGTCGATGCCTTGCCGTCCATTCGATCGGCCATTCCGTCTAGTGCCGCAGCCAGGCGGTTGTCAAACTTCTGCTGTGCCGGCCGCATTGCTTCCGGCAACTCGAATCCCGGCAGGCCAGCACGGTACCTCCACAAGACGATGCGGGTGATGAACAGCATGCGCAAGTTCGGTTGCCATTGTCGGATGCGATCACGCAAAGCGAGATCCTGCTCGCGGGAAGGCCCGAATTCGAACAGAACACCGTCTGCAAGAGCTCGCACCTTGTCGAGGTTGGCATTGATTGTCTCTCCAAGAGCAAGACTCCGTGCGATTGCAGTTTTCCGGTCTTGCGAAAGCGGTTCCCTCGCGAGCTGCGCTAATAGCCGAAGATTGGAAATGAACGTCCTCCTCATCTCAATCGCGGCGGGCGCCCCCCATAACTGATCAAACACCAGCCACATAATGAAGAGACCCAGCAAAATACCCACCACGCGATCTCGGGCGGCGGCGAGTGAGGTCTGCATTTTGAATTCGCTCACGTTGACCAGGAAGAAAGCCAGAGCGACCTGAATTCCGAAGTATGACAACCGGGGACTCGATGTCATGAACCAGGAAGACAGGGCGGTGACAGCAACGAAAAGAACGACAAATCCGGCGATCGAATCGAGATAGGGCAGGATGAATATCTGCGAACCCATCCCGACGAGAAAGCCGCCGACGACAGCGCCTGTGATACGAAGAAGCTGCTTTTGACGAGATGAACCAATTGTAGAGAGCGCGGTGAGCAGGCATGTGGTCACGGCCGTGCTGATGCCCGGCCATGCGATCGCATTGTAGATCACGTAGCAAACGCTCGCGGCCAGGCAGCCTTTGAGCGCGAACTGAAGGTGCTCAGGGTTGCGGAAAGCGTCGGGGGCAAGGAGTTTTCGTTGCCCTGTATCCTCTGTTGTTGCCAAGTCTGGTTGGCTTGATCCGGAATCCGCAAATGCCTGGGGTATAAGAGTGACTGTATGCTCCATCTCGCCCAGTAATGGCACAAAGGGAGCAGATTCTTCATTTGAATCGAAGCGAACCGGACCCGGAATCCGCCGGCTCATCAGATCATCGCGAATACTTCGGACGGCCGAGGCCAAGTTGCCGAATCGCCTCTGGTCACTGGCGGAAAGCTCGATGCTGAGCTGAGGTAAGGTCGCTGCAAGGTCGACGAGCCTGCCCACGAGGGCTACGACACCACCCATCTCGACGGAATACTCGGGCGAATAAGCCGCGCGCCGCAATGCCCGCCGTAATAAGGATGTTCCAAGCGTCCCGAGCCGCATGACTCTTTGCTCGATACTCGGAGCTACGGTTCGGCCCTCAGCGTAGCAAGTCAATAACTCTTCGACCGCAGACAATCGGTCGCCAATGGGTAACACGACCTCGTCCCCCGGCCGCAGTCGCACAAACGCGAGCTCTACAGCCGCAGTGATCACCACTGCTACCAATACGGCTAAGCACAGCCAAAGTGTATCCTCCACACTGGTTTCGGCCGGTACACGCCGATCCCACAGTGGAATTCCAACGGCGGTCAGGTTGACGAACGCCACAGCCGCTGTATAGTTCGTCAGCACACTAACCCCATAGAAAGCGAGGAAGAAGGTCGCAATAACCCAGAGAAAATGAAGCAGGGGAATATTGATAACAAACCAAACAGATGCTAAGAGATAGGCAGCGCCGATTCCGGTCACCAGGAAAATCGTTGCCGCAGACTGCAGCGTCGATCGAGTGTTTTCCCGAGAAACCATGAGTGCATAAACGGCACCTTGCCAGCTGTACGGAATGCGGAAGGTCATTCCGACAATCACGATGAGGGTGGCGGCAAGCGTCATCCGGCCTACAAGTGCAGCCCTGCCTGGGTAAGGCGCAAGTTCCTCTTTGAGAAATTCTCGCAGCCAGGTCAGTGCGCTGGATGGGCGAGGCAGGCTCTGGGCGATGGTTGCCATTCTCAATCGCCTCGAATCGTGACTACGGCAGACTCACTGATTCGAAACAGGTCAGGGGTGGGATTCTCCACCCGTACACGGACCGGGAAGCGCGATGCGAGATGAACCCAGTTTAATGTGCGCTGCAGGTCGGGAAGGCCCGGTTGCAAGCTGCCGATTTTATCTGGGTCCGGAGTGACCCCGAATCCGACGCTATCCACCACACCAGCAAAGCGGAGATTCGGCATCGACATCAGATAGACATCAGCCCGCATGCCTGGCGTAATACGCTTGAGTTGTCCTTCTCGGAAATTACCAACTGCCCACCAAGTGCGAGCATCGATGAGCGTGAACATTTGCTGGCCGATGTGAGCATAAGCGCCCTCGGAAATCGTAAGGTTGGTCACACGAGCATCAAACGGCGCGTAGACGCGGCAGTTGTCCAAATCGTAGCGAGCCTTCTTCACCGCTGCCGCTCTTGCCCCACGCTGATTGATCAAGGGTTCGAGCGTTGTGACCGCATGCCTGGCCTGTTCGTGCTGCGCCAAGACAGAGCTCAATTCCGCCTTCGCCAACTGCAATCGAGATTCAGCTTGCCTCAGGGCTTCTGCTTGTGCAGTTTCAGAAGATCTCGCTTTATCCACTTCGTCCACGGTGACAAACTGCTTCGCCAGCAATGGTTCGATGCGGTGCAAATTGTTGTTTGCGTAATTCCATTCGGCGCGCGCCCGGTCGACGCCCCGCTCCGCATTGACCACGTCGGCTTCCGAGCTGTGAATGTTCGCTTGTGCGACGGAAACTGCGCTCTCCAACGCTGCTATTTTTCGTTGCTCGTCCCCGACTTGCCCTTCCAGAGTGCTCTGCTCCGAAACCGCGTTTTCAAGGGCATATTCATAGGGACGGTCATCGATTTCGTACAACAGTTCGCCTTTTTTCACGAACTGGTTGTCTTTCACGTTCAGCCGGATGAGAGGACCGTCGACTTGGGGCGCTATGCCGATGAAATTAGCAAATATTTCGGCATCTTCGGTCCGCGGATAATAGTTCTCGCGGTAAAGTACGGTGAGTCCCAGGATCACCGCGGCCGCTACGACTGCGATGCTGATTGTACGGCCCAGAGGCTTGCGCCACCTCCTCTCCGACGTCACGCCATCAAACTTGCGCCCATGATTCCGGCTTGCTTTCGTGACCATTTCTTTATCCAAAGGAACAGTAGTCATAAAATTCACCGAAACAGAACAATCCATAATGCGAATGTGAACACGGCCGTCAGGCTCGGATAGACAAGAACCGGCCAGACAATCTCAACGTAGCGATTCAGCAGCGCTCGCGAAGCGATCGTCAGCACAATGGAGACCACAAGACAGACAAGCCACGCAGGAAAGAACGAGCCGAGAATGTCGAACGATGGAGCCCGTCCGCACCCCGTCAGCAGCAACAGAGTGGGCACGAACACACCGCATGCAAATCCACGGATCGCATTCATGGCCGGGGCTTCCCGTTGGCGCGAATCGAATCTCCGGTTCGGAACGCCAGCTCTGCAAACGAAGTGAGCACCTGCGTTCGCGCCAACACATCGGCTGAGCGGGCTTGTGCCAAAGTACGCTGGGCCGCAGTTACGTCCAGCAAGTTGCGCACACCGTAGTTGTACGATTCGAGCGCCGCGCTGTAGGACTGACTGGCCGATTCGAGCAGAGCGACTGCCGCCTGGCGTTGCCGGAAGGCAGTGTTTAGATTCGAGTAAGCCGTCCAAACCTCATCCGCGATCTGATTTCGTTTGACGTTGGCTTGTGCTTCTGCCGCATGTACGTTGGCCCGAGCCTCGGCCAGCCGATTCTTTCGCCCGCCTCCGTCAAAGACAGTCCATCGCAGATTAAAGCTCAATCCGCCGGTCAGATCAGCCGTATGCGCCCAAGGATATGGCGACTGTATGCCGTACAGCGATGGGACGGATGGGCTGGCAGTGAGACTCAACTCGGGGTAGTATGCCGCCCTCGCTTCCTTGACCCTTGCATTGGCCGATCTTATTTCGGCCACTTGTTGCATGAGATCAGGGCGCTCTCCGAGCGCACGGTCGATCGCCAGTTCGGCGGTATCGCCGATTGACTCAGGAGTGGGAATCTGATCCAGAGGCTGGACCTGGATCCCCGCGGTCGCGGAGGCCCCAACTGCTGTTGCCAGGTCGCCGCGAGCAATCTCCTCAGCCCCGAGGATGGACTGCAGATCGTATTCCGCCTGGGCAGTGGAACTCCGCGCTTCCAGTACGTCTGGCCGAGTCGCAAGACCATTTTTCAAGCGCTCTTCGGCTGCTTGCTGCACCGATTGTGCGTTCGACAGACTTGCTCGTGCGGCCTCCTCCTGCCCCATCGAACTCAATAACCGGTAATAGGCCTGCTGCACTTGGTAAATGACCGTGCGATGGGTGTCGTTAAAGGCGAAATTCGCCGCCAACAGTTGCGCTTTCGCGGCATTGATTCGACCGGAGCGGGCGCCGAAGTCAAAAACTGTGTAATTGAGATCCAGTTCCACCTGAAAATCCTGGGCAACCTGGCCGTAGAAGCGATTGCCAAAGAAGGCCTCTTGGCGGGCAGTCTGCGAAAGCGCGGCAGCTGCCAGCGTAGGAAATAACTCGCTTCGCGATACACCCAGTGCCGCCGCTTGAGCGCGGGCGCGCTCCCACGAAACACGAGTGGCCGGATTGTGTGCTTCCGCCAAATCAATCAACTCCGACAGCGAATACGTCTTGGCCGAATCTATGACAAACCTCGAGTCAGGAATATTTCTGGCATCTGCTTCGACGCTGATCTCGGTAGACGTGTGCCAGGGATGATCCGGCGAAACTAGGTGCATGTCTGAGCCGAAACAGCCGTAGTGGACAGCGCGAGAAACGAAATTACCCCAGCTACACGTAAGACGGGGAATTGTCGTTTCAAGTACATAGACATTACGTTTCAGCCTCAAAGAGCTACCTTCACCTTTCACACTGAATTCCTCAGAGGGGATGAGTCATCTCCTCTGGGCGAACCCATGCATCAAACTGCTCCGCGGTGAGGAACCCGAGCTTCAAAGCGGCCTCACGCAAGCTGAGATCTTCGTGATATGCGGTCAGTGAGATCTTCGCCGCCTTCTCGTATCCGATGTGCGGATTGAGAGCCGTCACCAGCATCAGAGAATTGTCCAGGTGCTCCTTGATCCGCTTTTCATTCGGCTCGATCCCGATGGCGCAACGATCACAGAAAGAGCGGGAGGCGTCGGCTAGGAGTTCGATCGACGTTAGAACGTTGTGCAGCATGACCGGCTTGTACACATTCAGCTGGAAGTTACCCTGCGAACCTGCAAACGCCACGGCGTGGTCGTTGCCAAACACCTGAACGGCAACCATCGTCAGTGCTTCACACTGAGTGGGATTGATCTTTCCCGGCATGATGGAGGAGCCGGGTTCGTTTTCGGGGATTTTGAGTTCGCCGAATCCGGCCCGCGGACCACAGGCATACCACCGCACGTCGTTTCCGATCTTCATCAATGCGCCGGCGAGTGTGCGAAGTGCTCCGCTCACGCTGACCATACCGTCGTGCGCCGAGAGTGCCGCAAATTTGTTGGAAGCTGAGATAAATGGCTGACCGGTTTCTTCCGCGATCCGCCGCGCGGCTGCTTCACCGAAGCGGGGATCGGCATTGAGTCCCGTGCCGACTGCGGTACCGCCGATTGCAAGTGGGTAAATTCCGCGTGAGAGTTTGGCGAATGCCGTCGAGTGCCTGGTCGATTTGCGCTACCCAGCCGGAGATCAATTGGCCGAGAGTAAGCGGCGTAGCGTCCTGAAGGTGGGTTCGCCCTACCATGACGACATCGCGATACTGTTGCGACTTCTCTTCGAGTACATCTCGCAGGCGGCTGACAGCGGGAAACAAGCCTTCCTCGATTGCCACCACCGTCGCGATGTGCATCGCGGTGGGAAACGTATCGTTGGACGACTGGCTGTGATTCACATCGTCGTTGGGATGAATTGGCTTCTTTGAGCCAACCACGCCGCCTGCAAGTTGGATCGCACGATTGGCGATCACCTCGTTGGCGTTCATGTTGGTCTGCGTGCCAGAACCGGTCTGGAAGACAACCAGCGGAAATTCGTCATCCAAGCGGCCGTCGATCACTTCCTGCGCGGCACGCACGATCAGATCGACTTTTTCTTTGGGAAGCTGACCCAGTTCGCCGTTGGCCAAGGCGGCACATTTCTTCAGAATGCCGAGAGCTCGAATGACCGGGCGGCCCCACCGAAAGCGCTCAACGCCAATTGGAAAATTCCCATGCGAGCGTTGCGTCTGCGCACCCCACAAGTGCTCGGCTGGAACCTGGACGTCGCCTAGCGCGTCCTCTTCAATACGGAACTCGCTAGTGATTGTGAGACTCATAATCCTTGACTTTTCCTACTCTGATTCGAGATTCAACGGCCCGTCACGCGAATTAACATCTCCTGCCCGCTGCTGAGTGTGATCTTCTGGTGTCCGTGGAATGCGGTTGTGCCCAGTCCGCCCGCGCCGCCGACTATAGAGCCAATTCCCGCCCTTTTCCGCCGCCGAAGATTCCGCCAAGCAAAGCGCCGGCTCCCGCCCCGATCGCCGTGTGGACAATGCTGGTTCGACCCCTGCCGCCTGACTCAATGGCGCCTTCCACATCCACCTTCTCGCCGGAGGGTGCATGGTAAAGCTCAACAATTTCGGCATGAATCGGCGCGCGGCGGCCATCGGGCATCACCAGGCGGTCGAAGCGAAGCACCATGCTGGTATGGCCTTTGACTTTGCCGGACATATCGATCTCCGCGATGTGACCGTACACACGAGCATTCCGGTATTCCCCGCTGTCAACAACGGTTGCGCTGAACGGATCTCCGACCTGGGAATCGACGCTCGTCAGCGTGTCGTCCAAGCGAATCCGGAGTGCGGTGTCCTCCGGTACTTCGAACCTTTCGGCCGACGCCAGCACCGATGAACCCACAATCATGATTAGCCCCAGGACGAGACCAACCACCGGAATAAGCTTCGAAAGCAGAGCCTTCTTGAGACCAATAATCATGGAGAGCTTTCCTCTCATTCGAAAACGATTCGCTAGACCTTACTGGCGCGTGACCGCATGCTCCGGGACTCTGCTTGAACATGTGCCTGGGCCTCATTCCCCTGAAGTTGCGGCTCGTGAGAGTCCTCGGCAGATGGCAGTTGCACAAGGCTGGGAATCACCAGTGGCTCCCGGTGCCGGTGCCACACCGCTCGCATCAGATCGCGGTTCATCTTCCCGATGAACTCCAGAGGTATCCGCTTGGGGCATACCGCTTCGCATTCGCCATGATTGGTGCAGCTTCCGAAGAGTTCATTTCTCATCGTGGCCACCATGCTCAGGGTTCGCTGGTCACGCTGCGGTTGACCCTGCGGGAGCGAGTTCAGGTGAGTTATTTTGGCCGAGGTGAAAAGCATGGCCGACGCATTCGGGCAGGCGGCGACGCAGGCGCCACAGCCAATACATGCCGCTGCGTCAAAGGCAGTGTCTGCATCTTCTTTTGGAACCAGGATCGCATTGGCGGCAGGAGTGCTTCCCGTCGGGGCGCTGATGAAACCTCCAGCCTGAATGATCCGGTCAAAAGCTGAGCGGTTCACGATCAGATCGCGAATCACCGGGAACGCCCGGGCCCGCCACGGCTCGAGCGTTAACGTGTCGCCATCTTTGAAGAATCGCATGGAAAGTTGGCATACTGTGGTGCCGCGCTGACCGCCATGGGCCACACCGTTGATGAGGAAACCGCACGAGCCGCAGATACCTTCTCGACAATCGTGTTCGAAGGCGACAGGAGGCTCTTGCCGGCTGATCAAATCCTCATTGAGAGCGTCGAGCATTTCGAGGAACGACATGTCGGGGGTGACATTGTTCGCCTGATAGCTGACGAAGCTGCCCGCTGCGTTTGCGTTTTGCTGCCGCCAAACTCTTAGCGTGAGATTCATGGCTACTTGTAACTCCTTTGCGAAAGCGGGACATGCTCGAAGCTGAGCGGTTCCTTGTGCAAGGCGTGCGCTTCGCCTGCACCTTTCCATTCCCAGGCGGCCGTGTAGGCAAAATTTGCATCGTCACGTTTCGCCTCACCCTCGGGTGTTTGGCTCTCCACGCGAAAGTGGCCTCCGCACGATTCTGTGCGCTGTAAAGCGTCGGTGCACATGAGTTCGGCGAGTTCGAGAAAATCTGAGATGCGGTTCGCTTTCTCGAGACTCTGGTTGAGCTCTTCGCCCGTACCGACGACACGAAGGTTGTGCCAGAACTCGTCACGTAATTCCGGAATTCGATCGAGGGCCTTGCGCAATCCGGCATCAGCACGGGCCATGCCACAATCATCCCAAACGATCTTTCCAAGCTCTTTATGGAAGGAATCTGGAGTGCGTTTCCCATTGATCGCCAGCAGCTTGTCGATACGATCCTTCACCTCGGCCTTGGTTGCCTTGAACGGGCTGTCGGACGCACTCACAGGATCCAATTTGTTGGCAGCAATGTAATCGGGCACAGTGGCCGGGAGAACGAAGTAGCCGTCGGCGAGACCCTGCATGAGCGCGCTGGCGCCGAGCCGGTTGGCACCGTGGTCCGAGAAGTTCGCCTCACCGCCCACGAACAGTCCGGGAATGGTTGACATCAGGTGATAGTCAACCCACAGTCCGCCCATCGTGTAGTGGGGAGCGGGATAGATCCGCATTGGTACGGTGTACGCATCTTCTCCGGTAATCCTTTCGTAGATCTCGAACAGGTTGCCGTACTTCTCGCGCACTGTTTCCAGGCCGAGTCGGTGAATCGCATCAGCAAAATCCAAATAGACACCCTGACCGTGCGGGCCCACGCCTCGCCCTTCGTCGCATACTTCCTTCGCATTTCGCGACGCTACATCGCGGGGTACGAGGTTTCCAAAACTTGGGTAACGATTCTCGAGGTAGTAATCGCGCTCACTTTCCGGAATCTGATTTGGAGCACGGGTGTCACCCTTCTTCTTCGGTACCCATATGCGTCCATCATTCCGGAGCGACTCTGACATCAGCGTCAGCTTGGACTGAAAATCGCTGCTCAACGGGATACACGTCGGATGGATCTGCGTAAAACACGGGTTCCCAAAGAGGGCGCCACGGCGATGGGCGCGCCATATCGCGGTGCAGTTCGAAGCCTTGGCGTTCGTCGAGAGATAGAAGACGTTGGAATATCCACCGGTTGCCAGTACAACCACGTCGGCAGCGTGGCAATCCAGTTGGCCCGTCACTAAGTCCCGCGTCACTATGCCGCGCGCTCTGCCATTGACAAGGACGACGTCAAGCAGTTCACTCCGGAAATGCATCGTGACTGTCCCGCCGCTATCTGCTCTTCGAGTGCCTGGTAAGCACCGAGCAACAGCTGCTGCCCCGTCTGGCCTCGCGCGTAGAAGGTTCGTTCGACCTGCACGCCGCCAAAGGAGCGATTGTCCAGAAGTCCGCCGTACTCCCTTGCAAACGGCACGCCTTGAGCCACGCACTGATCGATAATGTTGCCGCTGACTTCCGCCAGCCGATACACGTTGGCTTCACGGGCGCGATAATCGCCGCCCTTGACCGT
>CAVZUO010000001.1:1735000-2771650 GCA_963778535.1 uncultured Acidobacteriaceae bacterium | reverse complement strand
CGGCGAACGTGCTTTGCGCGTGACTGCGCATCACGAGATTGGCGAAACGGTGAAGGGCTTTCTCCGCCGAGTTGGCGTGGATCGTAGCCATTGAACCCGCATGGCCCGTGTTGAAGGAATCGAGCAGCGTTCGTGCCTCGATTCCGCGGACTTCCCCGAGAATGATGCGGTCCGGTCGCCAGCGGAGAGCGGACTTTAGAAGGTCGTCGAAAGTTATCTTGGCCTTGAACGTATCAGTCTGGCATTCCGTCGGCAGAATGTTCGGCTTCTGGATCTGAAGTTCGGAGGTGTCCTCGATGACAACGAGGCGATCCTGTTCGGGAATAAAGTCGGCCAGTATCCGCAATAGCGTGGTCTTGCCGGTACCGGTTCCGCCACTGATAAGGAGCGTCTTACCGCTGCGAATCTGCTCGGCTAAGAAGTCCGCAAGCGCCCGCGTCAGCGTGCCGCGAGCGATCAGATCATCAACTGTGTAATGGCGGCTGGTGAATTTCCTGATGATGAGCGCAGGTGTACAGCGCACGACCGGCGGGATGACTGCCGCCAACCGACTCCCGTCCGGGAGTTGTGCGTGCAGGAGTGGGTTGTCCTCGTCGAGCTTCTTACCGAGTTGATTGGCAATAACTTCGAGGCCGGTTTGTAGCTTGCCGGCGTCGAACGAAATGTTCTGCTCTTGGAACATGATGCCGTCGCGTTCGTACCACCATGAGGCGTCGGGATTGCCCATGATCTCGCTGACGTTTTCGTCGAGCAGTAGCGACTCGATGGGCCGAAGGAATGGAAGGATCAATTCGAAGCTCATAGTGGGAACCTCACAGCGATGGAAGCCCAGCGGTTAGCCGGGCTTCCGAGAGTGAAGAGCAAGGGCTTATGCAGCCGTTTCCTCCTGGGGCACTTCATCGTGATCCTGATCTTCCGGGGCGGCCTTTTCGGCGCGGTCCAGCTTCAGGATCGAAGCGACCCGAATTTCCCAGACGCGCTGCTTCGTGTCCGTCTTCTTGCTCTCGTACTCCCGGCTGCGCAGTTCGCCTTCCACCTGGATATGTGCGCCCTTGGTGAGCGTCTTGGCGAACTCCGAGAGCTTGCCGAAGACGACGCAACGGTGCCATTCGGTGTGCGAGATGTACTTGTCGTCCTTCTTGTAGGAGGACTTGGTTGCCAGCGAGAGTGTCGTGAAGCTGCCGTTGTTGGCGGTGCGAACTTCTGGGTTGCTGCCGAGAAAGCCGATGAGGGTTACTTTGTTCTGGTACATGAGAGTGTCTCCGTTTGTTGAATTCGCCCGTTGTTGCTCGGGTCACACTGGGCGGAGCTTAGCGAGTGGGCCCGGCTCCCAAGTGCCGAAGGTCTGCTTTCTGGGAGGGGCCCGAAAGAAGTTTGAGAGGCGTTCTTTGCCGTGGTTCTCAAACTTGTTTTGGGAGGAACCGAGACCCCGAAGGGGCGCGAAATGCGAAGCAGAAGACCGAGTGCCGCCGGGCGCCGGAAAGGCCCCGAAGCTGTGACCGAGCAAAAGACGGGATACATAACGGCAGACACGCTCCAGAGCAAAGTTGTCATCTGCACACTGGCTGCGGAAGTTCACCGCAATTGCAGTGCGATTCGAGCGGGCATGTTCCGCCGTAAGAAGGGCGCAATTCGCCACCGTAGTTGCGCGTCGAAAGGCTCTTGTTCGCTGACTCCACCGCACACGAGGACAGGTAGGAAAAGCTAGCCGGATTAGCAGCATGAAAGGACATGAATAAGCCTCTGGGCAGGTCGATGAATCCCTAGCTGAATGCCTGGTCGGCCCGGAAGCGCACGATGGTCAGACCGAGGGGGTTCACGGCAAGCTCATTGTTTTTCACATTCTCGCGAAAGACATAGGTGACGCTGGCTGTCCATCGCTCCCGCTTGAGTTCGGAATGATCCGCGGGGTTGGTGTACACCTTCTCGAACTCGATGCGCGCCGAATACGGCGACTGTCGCAGGTCGTCAAGGATGACGTTCTTGATCTCCACATCGATATACGGCAAGCTGCTGTCTTTGACGTAATTCTGAATGCTGTTGTCCTTGCGTTCCTGGTCGATCACGGCGCGTTGCACGTCGCTATTGAGGAAGTAGAGCGACTGCGTTTGATCACGTTCGATCGTGAAACGATTGCGGCTGAAAGTACAGTTCTGCCCAGCGGGTGAGGTAATACTTGTTCTCCGCTTCTTGCGGGCGGTACTGAAAGTTCCGATAGTCGATCGCTTCGGCGTGGCCGACGTCGTTAATGCGCACAATCATTGGGTGCATGTTGGCGAGCGCTTGCTGACTCTTGAAGGTGAGGGCCGACAGCGCGATACAGACACCGGCGAGCACAAGAACGGTCACCTTCAAATAGGTGTTCATGACCAGCGGATCGCCGTACTGTTCCAGATACCGCTCCGCAGCTCGGGTGATTTCGGGGGATGGCTTTGTGCTGCTGCTCATGAATGAATGCCTCCTGCTTAGATCGCCCTGAGAATTGCCGCTGTGATCATCCCGCCCATTCCGCCGCCGTGGCCGCCGGACGATCCGGAGAAGATGCTCATGGTCATGGCAGGAATCTTGAAGAGGATGTAGATGTTGACCAGTACCAGCAAGATCAGCAACGGAAGCTCCTGCACCATGTTGCCGGGATCGGAGAAGTTGACCAGCTCCGTGTAATACTGCGCGAGCAGGTGTGCCAGGATGCTCAGGACGGCCGCGGCGAGCACCTTATAGAAGCAGAACCCAATGAATGCCCGGAGCCATCCCCAGAACAGAAACTCCAGCTTGTCAAAGACAAGAAACGGGATGAATACGGGACCGAGGAGGCCAACGACTGCGCTGGCGATTGCTCCATATGCGACGATGGCGCTGACCGCGGCGGAGAAGGTGGCAATCAGGACTTGAATAATGACGTACACGATGGCGTAGTAGGGATTCATCAGGGCTTTCACCATGCCGGGACCGCTCGTGGCCTGAGCCTGATTCAGCGTGTTCTGGATACTCGTGATGCTGTCGCTGCCGATGACCGAGACAAGGTACTGCGCACCGCCGTTGATAAAGCCGCGGAAGGATTGGCCAACACCTGGGATGCTGCTGTCGTAGAATCGCACGAGGGTATAGGCGAAGGTGATCAGCATGAAGAAGCTGAGGAACTTCCCCATGTGGAAACCCTGGCCTCCGTGGGTGGAGGCCAGCGATTCCTGCACCCCAAACCAGACGAGCATGATGGTCGCGAGAGCGATGCACATGCGAACCCCCAAAGCATCGATTGTGGGCGACGCTGTGGCGGTCAGTGCGTCACATCCCTGTGTGATCCAATTCAGCACTCCCATACATCACCTCTCGCGGGTACATCGACAATCAATAGGTCAGGGCTTGTGCGCCACCGTTGTAGGCCGGCGCAACATGTGTTTGATACGTGCTCGCGTAGTTCGCAGTGTCCTGGAATCCCGCCTTTAGTGCGTCCTGCTGTTGTTTCTGGGCAACGATCTGTTGAAGCGCAAGATTGGCGTTGATCTGGTTGGCATCCTGCATAGTCCGCAACTGCAGAAGCAAAGCCTGGTTGATGCGTTGAAGCTCCGCCATGATGGTCTGCTGGCTTGGATCTTGGGTTTGTGTCGCAGCTTCCAGATTGGCGATGTCGGTCTGTCTTGCCGTCTGATTGGCCCGGATCGTTCCAAGCGTTTCGAGATTGTTCGTCAGTACAGAATCGTTGATATCGACCGTGGCGCCCTGTGCGGCAATCTGTTGCTGCCCGGAGGTGCTGAAACTGCCGTAGCCCGGAATCATGCTGTTGGTGCGAGGAACGCTCACTTGTTGGTAGGCGGCTGACGCTCCATTTCCAGTGTTGGCGGAATTGACCCAGCCTCCCGAGTTGCCGTAGGTGTTCGAGATCTGTTGCAGCAGTCGCAGGTCCGAAGTCGGCGAGAGAAATCGTGAATAAAGCATCCGCGGCGCAAGGATCATCTGGTGGTAGAGGTTGTACTGCTGCTTCACCTGGTTGTAGGTTTGGAGTGCCGTGCTCGCGATCTTGACAGTGTTTGAGAAAATCTGTTGGCCGTTCTCGATCTGTTGCACCTGGTTGCTGATGGACCGCTCTTCGTGCTCGATCTGGGTGATGGCGTGGGCCGATTGAGTGGGATCCAATACAATCCCCGACCCGAACTGCGCGTGCGCGATGGTGGCGGGCATGATGGACAACATTGCGGCGAGGGTGAGACTGGTGCGTTTCATTGGGAGACCTCCTTGTTGGGTAATCAGTGCTTCTTGTTTTTTTCGAGTTTGTTAGCGTCCTGCTCTCCCATCCGGCAGACCTCAGCCGAGGTATCCGAATGAAGACACTGCTGGAATGCTTTGCACACCGCCTCTGAATCGGCAGGGTCGCAGGCAATCTGCTTCTTGCAACCGAAGAGGATCAGAGTGGAGAGCAATGCAACGGCAACGATGATTCTGCGCATATCGCCTCCTCAATACGTCTGCGGAATAGTGTGGTTCGAGTACGCAGGAAGAAGCAAGTCCTGCGTGAAATACACTTTCACGCGGTGACCCTCTCGGATCGTGATGGTGGGCGGTATCTGTATGAAGCGATCAAGGATCGTGGTGGCAGACTGCGAAACACTGCCCGCAGCCCCGTTGGTGAATGCCTGGGAACCGCTCGTGGTGATGGTGCCGCCACCCTGCGTGATCTGGCTCGCTCCGGCAATCACACCCAAAGCTATCGAGGTACCGAAGATTTGGAGGTAGTGGTTGTTGACCTTGTCTTTCAGTCCTTCCTCTCCGATCTGATCGAGACCCTGGAACTGGTCGAGATCGACGGAGTAACCGTCTGGCATAATCAGGCGGTGAAAAACCACGGCCATCCGCCGCTGTTGGCCGAAGCCTGCCGCTCCAATCTTCTTTGCCTCGCCCAAAACAACCGTTCCCTCGGGAATGATGACGTGTTGATGATCGTGCGAATACAACGGATTTGAGACCAGGACTTTGACCGGCCCTACGGCGTCTCCATCCAGACGATTCATGAGAACAGTGTCGAGAACCGAACCCTCGTAGACGAGATAGGGCTGACCGACGGCTGAATCGATATTGGCCTCCAGTGGACGTTTATAGCCTCCGGGCGTGTCCTCCTGTTTTCCTTCGGCTGGTGGGGAGACGAGACTGCTGTTTGTCTGCCGTTCGGCAGGGCCATATTGGGCGGGCATCGTCTGGCCTTGCTGTTGTTGCTGCGGCGGATCGGCAGAGCGGGAGTACACAAGATTGGAAGCGAAACGGGAGTTGTCAGCGCGCTCGCGTTCTTTCGCAGCGATCAACTGTGCCTGCTGTTGCACAGGCGTGAGTTGCATCTGCATGTTGCCCTGCTGCGCTTGCGGGCAGGGCTGGCCCGGAATACAGGGCACGGCAACGCCGGTCGGTCCATAGGCCGCGGCTGCAGCCCGCTGCTGGGGCGTCGCAGACGCGAGCGCTGAATCTCCCATCGCAGCGGCGGCCATTGTTGCCTGCTGTTCTTTCTGACGTTCGGCCTGAAGCTGGTTCTTCAACTCCTGCACGTTGCTGTCGGTGTTGTCCTGCAAGGCTGGTTGCGGTGGTTGCCCTTTCGCGCTGGCCTGTTGTGCGGGCGTCTTCTTGCCGGACGAACTGAAGAGCGCCGCCACAATCACGAGCAATGCCGCACCCAGATAAACGAAGGTCTTGAGGTTCTTCTGCAAGACGCCTTTGGGCAGTTCCAGGTTGCGGCGCAACGTTGGCTCGGCTTGCGGCTCTGTGTGGGGAGTGAAGACGTTCTCGGTCATGACGGTGATCCCTTGCGCGTGAATTCCATCCGCTTCTTGCCCAGCTCCACGTATCCGCTGTCCATGATCTTCGGGATGATGTACGTCCCTTCCCGGAGGTCGTAGGTGACGAGGTTGGGTTTGCCGTCTTTCATCTCATAGACACTGAACTTCTCAGGCGCATTCGTCTTGATGTAGGTGAACCTGTCGTCGTGATAGATCGACTGAATGTCGAAGGGGGCTTCGTTTGCCTTGTAGGCATAGTCGAACTTGAGCCGTGTTGGATAGGCGCTTTTGTATTCATCCACCGCCTGCTCAACGTGCGATTGCAGAGCGGCAAGCTGCTGCCGCGATTGTTCGAGTTGGGCGGCGGGCACGAACTGCGGAGGGCCGCTCGCGGCCACGATCGCAGAGCGATCGGCGGGTTCGACGATCACTTTCAAATCAGGGGTGGTCGATGTGGCAGAGATGTCCTGGAGGGTGAAACTGTAGATGTTCCCCTTGTCCGTAATGAGATTCAAGTTGGAGCTGATGCCTTGCTTCGCCGGATGCACGAAGCAAAAGTTGCCAACCACGTCCACGATCCAGAACTCCTTGTCACCCGTGGCGGCTTCCATGATCTTCTCGGTCGTGGGTAGTTCGATCAGGGTCGTATATTTCACCTTGGCGCGGATGGGAACGATGTCCTGCGAGTGATACTGCACAGTGCGCGCAGAGTCTTGGGCGAAAGCACCGATGGAAGAAAAAACCAAAGCGCAATTGACGACGAATTTCAGATGCCGCATAGAGCTCTCCTTAGCGGTTGTTGTTCGAAGTTGATACGGCCAGCGCGCGCGGCCGGAATGGACGACTCTTCCGCGAGATGGCGAAGGCCATCCGCAAAACCGAGGCGGTCGAAATACTCCTGCTTCTTGAGGTTGTCGCGGGCATTGTTGGTTGCCATCCAGTGCGAGACCGAATCGACGTTCAAATGCACTTTCTTGGAGGTCTGCGCCTTGCGAATCAGCATTTGGCCCGGTGGAACAAGGCCGTCGATAAGGTCCAGTTCGGTGTCGTTCAGATGAAACGCCTCACGGTAAACTTCCCGGTTCATGTCCGGGTTGGCGAGGAAGATCTTTGTCGGGCAACTCTCCGCCACTATCGCCAGCATCCCCGATTCCTCAAGTTCTTTGATGGATTGCGTCGCCAGGATCATCGCCGCTTTGTGCTTGCGCCAGGTCTTCTGCGCCTGCACCACATAATTGCGAATGGTCTCGTTCTTGATGAAGAGCCACGCTTCGTCGAGCAGGAAGAACTTGGGTGTGCCGAGCTTCTTGGGGTCAGTGATCTCATTCGATGCCCGGTGCAAAACATAAAACAGCAGTGGTTCCAAGACTTCCGGCGCATCGTTCCAGCCGTGGAAATTGAACGTCTGAAAGCTTTTGAACGAAAGCGTGTCCTCAGCGTTGTCAAACAGAAATCCGTACTGTCCACCGCGGGTCCAGCGGTGGAGGCGTTCTTTCAACTCGCCGATGATGTTGCCAAAGTTCGAGATCGTGCGCTGGTTCGGCTCCAGTACGTAAATCCGCTCGATCGCATCCCACAGGCGGCGTTCCTCCTTGAAGTCGAGCCGGTAACGCTGCTCGTTACCCTCAATGAGCACGCGGAAGAAGCTGAAGAGAAACTGCAGGTTCTCTTTGGTCTGAGGCAGCGAGAAGGGGTTGATGGTGAAGTCCCGCGCTTCCTGACCCACATTGAGATACGAGCCCTTGAATATCGTCGTAAGCGACTGGAAGCTGCCGCCGATATCGAAGATGAAGGTCAGCGGCTTGTACTTCTGTGCGTTCTGCAGCAGAAAAACGCAGAGATAGGACTTGCCACTGCCGCTCATCCCGAGAATAAGGGTGTGGGCAACGTCGCCGGTATGCAGGTTGAGATAGTAGGGCGTGCTGTTGTCGGTTTCGAGCACAGCCAGGTACTCGGTGCCGAGATGCGCGTTCGTCTTCTCGCCGGGAAGGATCGTAAACAGAAAAGACAGATCGGCGTAATTCGTGTTCAGCAGATACAGCTTGCGGAGGTTCAGCGCATAGTTGCCGGGCACGGTGGCGAAATAGGCGTTCAGCTGGTTGTAGGTTTCCGCAAAAAGATTGCCATCCGCGTTGGTGAAGAGGCCAGTGAACTCGGCCCCGAGCTGCTCCAGTTCGGTTTTTGAACGGCCGTACAGCACAATCGTGAGCGAGAAATCGCCCAGCGATTGGCCGTCACCCAGGGCGCGAAGGCAGTCGCCAAGATTCTCAATGTCGGCCTGTTTGGATTCGTCCACCAGCACATCACGCGGGTTCGTCTTCGTGGCATCGTTGCCCATCTGGGAGACAAACCCGGTCTTCGACATATTGAAGTGGCGGCGGCGCTTGTTCACTTCTTTGCGAGCTTTGTCTGTCGGCAGCGGCGTCCACTCCGTGACCACATAGAAGTTGGCCGGGATCTTCAGCAGCGCATCGAGCACCAGGGGCCGTGTTTCGGTGATGGCCTCTTTCATCGTCAGCACCCGGACGATGTGATCGCCGACGCGGAGATGATCGCGTTCCGCTTCGATGTCGGAGTTGACCACCTGATAGTCGAGAAACTGCGTGGACTGCGGCCTCCCTTCAACACGCCAGTCGTCGTAATTGAGCAAGCGGCGGAAGAATGTGAATTGTCCTTGTTGATTTAAGATCTCGATTTGCATGAAGTCCGCGAGCTGTCGAGCGAATGCCTGCACGCTCTGGTCGAGCCGTCGAAGATCGTGCTCAATATGCGTGCGCAACAGCGTCTTCATGCTGTCGTTGGTGAACTGCACTTTTAGTTCGCCAACGGCGCCCGCGGGATCGCGCAAGATTCGAGCGATTGCCGCGCCCACGCCGGTCTTCGACCTGGCGCCTTCGAGCAGAATGCAGTAGAAGATTTCAATCTGATAAAGATGGTCGCGTTTTGCTTCAAAGAACTTTCGCCGTTGTTCGATCGCCGCTTCCACAATCGGATCGTCATATTTTGCGAAGGGTATATCGGGGCGGTTCGATTTGAAGAGGTATTGGTAAACGTGGAAGCCTGGGCCAAACGCTTTGAGTGCCGCTTCCAACCGCTTCACTGCGTACTCCTGTTCTGAGCGGTCCAGACTTTCGTAGTCCACGCCGGGAACGCTCAGAACCATGCCTAGATCGCCACTTTTGGTAAGGAAGGCTGTCTCGTTCCAGAAGCCGTAGAGGTTGATGTGGTCGTTGAGAGCCGCACTCTCTTTCCACGGCTTGATGACTTTATCGAGGCGCAGCATCAAACGACCTCCACAAGTGGGACTTGCTGTTTGGCCGCGTCGTAGCGCAGCTTGTAGCGTTCGGATTTCGCGAGGATGCGGAGGAAGGCCGGATCGCTGTTCGTTACCCAATGCCCGAAAGCAAAACCCCCAATGAATACGGCGATACCGGCGAGGATGGAATTGAAGAGGTTGAAGGCCCCCACTGCGCCGACGCAGACGAAGTAGAAGAGCGTCCGTTCCACGCCCAAGTAGGTGAGCGGCTTGTGCAGGCTCTTGAAGACTCGATTTGTGCGATGCTTCTGCTGTGGTTTGTCGGGCATAAGTTCCTCAGTCGCCAGGAACGATGGTTGAAAGTGGCGCTATACGCCCCAGAGCCAACTCAGGACATTTACGGCGAGAACGGCGATGCCCGTTCCAGCGGCAACGCCAGCAAGCGCCTTTTTTGCGCCGGGTTCGCCATGCGCGAATCCGTAGCCGCCGATCACGATTGCAACCAGACTTGCAACCTTCGCGATGGTGCCGGTGAAAAGGCTTTGGATGGCGTTAAAGCCCGTGTCGAACGGTGAACCCTGTGCCAACGCGGCCACAGGCAGGACCAGAAGTAGGGTGACAAGAGCGGCGGTTTGACGCGCCCACTTCGACCGAGCAACGAGCTGGACTTGACGGACCAAAGGGACTTGAGACCAACGTGGCATATGCACCTCCGGCAGCACCCTAAAGCGGCTGCTTTTGGGGCAAAATTAACCTCACTCAATCACCAAGTCCAACGGCTTTTCGGCGGTCAGTTATCCGTGGGAGGAAGGCTGGGGCATATTAGAGCGATTCGGTCGGTAAACTTGTTGTCGATGTCGGCATGAGAAAGCTCGGTAACCAACTCGCGATAAAGGACAAAGACATGTGAGATCGTTCGCCACGTGCTCTTCGTGGTCGCCAGGCAAACCCCCACAGCTTTTTCCAACTGAGAACAATATGGGTGGTGACAGCGGCGCGAAAGCGTGTGGCGAAGGGGGACACACCCACAGCTTTTTTCGACCTGAGAGCAACACGGGTGGTGACACACCTGCGGAGTTGCCGGCACGTCCCTGCGAAGGTGAGAGAGACCCTTAGCCGGTTGTCCGGGCGGGTAGAATGCTAACAGTGCGTTGCTAGGTTTGGTCTTTTGCGATCAATCGACGGTCGCGATGCGGATCGGTGCGCGGCTGACCCGCGCTGAGTTCGCATTTCTCTCCGGGCTTGGCACCACAAGTGGGACAAGGGACAGCGAGTACCTGCTTTGGGCTGAGGACTTTCTTCATGGCCCAGAAAGAATAGCCCAACTCCCCGTCTGCTGGACTGGTCAATTTTGACCAGTGTATTGCTAGGCTGCGGCCCCAGCTGGTTTCGCTCCCATCAAGCCGCGCACGGTTTCCATGAGTTGCGCATCCGCCCTTAGGACACTTCCCTCCGAGTGGTCCCGCTTGACATTTCTAGTAGCCCGCACTACAACACCGCTCGGGGTTGACTTCTTGTTTTCCGCGCGGATCGTAGACTAAGCTGTCTCTTTCAAAAGAAAAGTTTTCCCAACAAAATCACGAGAAGAGGTTCGCGCACGTGAGGCGATCGAAACAATTAGGAAAGAAAGAGCGCCGACCAGCGGACAATTCGGTTTACAAGATTGAGAGAGCCGCGCGCGATCGCGCTGATGACCAAGCCCGTCGTGTCCCTTGGCAGTTGCTTTTGGAAACGCGAAGTCGGTACATAGAGATGCAGGAGTTTTGCTTTTGGGCGCGGTCCGTCATTGAGACGGAGGATGGTATACCCGGCTGGCTGGCCAAGATGCTTGACCGGCGCTGCCCAGGATTCATCGAGGACCAGCAACGATGTGAAAGCGATCGTTCGAGGACCTATCCTCCACTCTCGGTTCGACTTCTCTTTTGGAGTCAGGAACACATGTTTGGCCGTGCAAGAAATGAGGGTTGGTTTGATGCGGTCCAGTTTTACGCTATCCGCGATTCCCGTTCTAAGAGAGCGGAAGTGTATTGGTCCGAGTGCGTGAAGACGTGGAGAAAGGCGAAACCGAGAAAGTATCCATCATTGAAGCGGTGGCTGAGCGATGCTGCTGGGTGCGACCCTTTTACTCACCTAACCCCAGGAGCTCGCAAAGCCAGGGCGTCGTACAGGCTGGTCGAACCCAAGCGCCTCACCGAAGCTGTTACTCGCTACATAGACTGGGAGGCCCTTGCATACTGGGCTCGGCCGGCGCTTGAAGCCGCGCCTCCGCTCGTTCACAAGGTTGCCCGAGAACTCGTTCGTCGATGTCGTGGGTTCTTGGAGTTCAATGCGAAAGCGCGGAAGGCCGATCACGCAGATTTTCCGCAAGATTGGCATCGATTGATGCTCTGGATAACGGACCACTTCTTTCAGGACGCCAAAACGGGCGGTTGGATGGATGCGATCTTGTCGTCTGCCAGGAGTCATCCCGGTGCGATACGCACGATGGAGTACTGGGAGCAGTGTGATGAGATTTGGGCGTCGAACTTACCCGATCCCTACCCCTCATTCCGGAGCTGGCGTAAACAAGTTGATTCGTACGTCGTCTCGATGCCCGATGAGAGGTCTCAACTTGCTTGCTGATTAACGCCTAATCGTCCGCTATCCCTCTGTGACATCGCCCCACGGCATGATCGGACGTGCCGAAAATACACGTTCCCTCGAATATCACGTTTGCACTTTGGGCATAGTCTGACGACAAGTGCCTGTTTCTGCGAAGAAGGTACTGAGGTTAGCTGGGGCGCCACTACTTTCAGACTGTATTCCGCAGTGAGCCACCTCGCGACCTCTGGGTCCATGAGTTGCAAATTCAGTTCCGCGCCGTGCTGCCGACAGAACGCCTCAAAGGCTCGGTCGGTCACGGAAGGGTCTACTACCTTGAGGTCTCCGTTTGCGACCCATTTCCCCACTTCGGCAGCAGTTACACCCAAGAGCTTCGCAACTCGGCTCCAGGAGTGCCCGTTCTCCTCTTTCCACAGGTCTACGGCAATCTTGTCCTCTACTCCCGCTTGCAGTGTAGTCCTGTGTTTCTCACACCATTCCGCCAGTGAGATCAGGGACACCCTTGGGTCGCGTACTTTCAGGAAACCATTCCCGATCAAATGTTGAAGCCGGCGATAGCTGACATGCAACGTTTGCTGGAGCCGTCGTAAGGACCATCCATCCGTAACTCTGGCGCTTATCGATCGGCCCTTAAGGCGGGAGCGAACTGATTGTTCCGAGCGGCGGAGTTTCCGAGCAATCTCCTTGACTGAATCGTAGCCGGCCCGCACAAATAGCTCCTGTTCCTCCTCCCTCGTCCAAGGTCGCCGGCTGGCGGTTTTCTTGGTTCGCCGCTCTCCTTCCAGCCAACCTTGACTCCGGGCGAATCTGGACACGACGTATCCCGACGATCCCGGATAAAGTGCTCTGACTGTCTTGATTGCCGCGGCCTTTTTTCGCCCCCCACTCCGATAGCCTTCTCGAAGGGTTTCAATGGCGTCTTCGCTCCAGTCGATAGGTCCGGTACGCTTACCGCGATCCTTCTCCCGCAGATGTCGCATCCGATGCCAGATTTGGGCGGGCGAAAGTTCTGGAGAGAGCTGCCGTAGCTTCTTCACTGCCTCATGCGTGCCTTTGGGACCATACTTCATCCCGACGACCAGAACCTGGTCAATCTGCGGCAACCAACTGAAGGATTGGTTTGCCTTTTTGCCCTTGGGATCGGGACCTTCTTCCATGAGCACATCTCACTGCAAATCGTCCGCTTTGAGCAGCTGCGATCACGTTCCGAACTCGTGGGCCCCAGCGTGTGATTGCGCCAATCAAAGTAGAGGGACTGCTTTTGTAAGTGCCAGCTGTCTTCCGAGAAACCCGGCTGCGGCGACTGCGGACACTCATCTTCTAGTCATCTCCTCAAAGTGATATCCGCGACACGAGCGCCCGTATGGGCATCTCCAGCGCCAGTTCTACTGACGAACAAGACGAAGTTGCTGCATCTGATTGAGTTGAAGGACTACCGGATCAAGGCAGGACGAAGAAAATGCGCGCGCGGTTATGCTTGCCCAGGTTTCGCGGGTAGGAGAGTTCCGTTCGGCAAATCGCTGAATGGCTGGCCAGGTCCCCATGTTGATTCACCACTGCCGACGCTGACCATGTAGCAAGGAGAACGACAGCGTGTCCAGTCAGTCCTCGCCCCATGCGTCGGATGTCGCTTAGGTGTTTCGGTTGCTGCTCATCCCAGTGCTGCAACCTGTTCGTACAATTCATTGCTTCTGTATCTTCGATCCTTAACCTCCGAAACGTTGTACGTATTTCTCCTCGCACCAAAGACAGGGCACTTGTAAACTCTTGTAAACTGTGAAACCCGGAAATTGTAAAAAGTTGTCTTTTTCGAGAGATTTAATTTCCCTGGAACGGCGGTTCATACCGCGGCAGCCCGACAAGCGATTAAGCTGTTGGGACTTGAAGTGTCCTGCCAAATTTCCAGAAGCCAGTTCTGGGCGCGAGAGGATGCTGGGGTCCCCCGGATTTACTTCCGCATTTTCGACGACCACTCGGGAATTGCTACTGTGCTGCTGCCGCCCCGAGGGCGAGTCGCGACGGCTGACAACGAGGCACAAAGGCCACGCCAAAACTACATGCTGGCGCCTAGGGTCCGGTATTCGATATCCAGTAAGCCTGATGAATTGAACCGCAAAACGAGCATTCCATCGAAGATCTGTTCTTGAATATCAGGTCTCAAGTCTTTGATTAGCACACTCTTTCCCTGTGAATCTAAAATCTCAACCCTCGGGTGCATTGTGGGGTCTAGACAGTCGCTCCGTGCCTCACTCAGGTTTAGCTGTAGTTGCTTGAGTTCGCCCGGCCTGACATCGGTTTCCCCTCGTGCGGGATCATGGCATCTTTCGATCGCCTGAGCTTGCTTCTGTCGGATGAAAACTTGAGCTATTTGAACATGTGAAGATCCATTCCGCCCATCGCAGTAAAGTCTAAGACAGCCGCCCGGCAGTTTGGAGACCTCCCAATACTTGTCGCCCGTTGCAACAACATGTTCTCGATCGGTCATTCCGTAGGAAAAGCCAGGGAATGGTTCCGAATCAACCTCCCAACCGCCTTCTGCCAGGGGACAGACATCGGAATGGCTGTTGACATTTCCGCTTTCGGAATCAATGTAAAAGTGGTGATCTGGTCCCTGCGAGAGGGGGTGGGGAACCGTGTTCCGTTGAATCCGGGTCCCCGTAGCAACAACACTAGCCACAAGATGAAGAGTTTTGCCCACCGCGGGAACAATCAGCGACGGCTTTTTGTCCGGCGGGGAGGTTATTAACTTAGGCGGATTGAACCAAAACACCACGACGAAAAGAGCGAGGGCCCCTCCTGCGCGCACATAAGGAGGCGCTTCGACATTTAGCAGGCCGGGGATTACGGCTCCCACTCCGGCTGCTGCCAGAGCAAGTACGACGCGGAAGGTAAACCATTGGGTTTCAGTTGGATTTGGAACGTACAGGGCGATGTACAACATGACCACAACAAAGATCAGTCCAAAAGCAAATGCTACGAGCTTCTCCCAGGTTGATGGTCCGGTGTTTTGATGGTCTTTGCTCATCACGTCCCTCGCTTCGTTCTCAAAACCGTACACAGGAAGGTCAGAGTCCTCGAATTTTTGTCTTAGGGTCTTGCATTCCGAAGCAGTTAGATACTTCGTTACCATCCGCTGCATATTTGCGTACGCGGTACTGCCGGGAAGCAACGTTTCGCGAGAGACCGGACTGCCTAGTTTAGAAAACGCGTGATCCAAGAATGTGAAGTAATCCGGCATTGACTTCAGTATTTCCGCACAATCCTCCGCAAATCCCTGTGCCCATAGCGCACTCGCGTGCGCCCCGAGCAAATCGCTGTTTCCAACAAATTCCTCGGCGTAATTGAAATACGCGCTAGCGCTTTGCTGGCAGGCAAGGGTGGCATTCCGAATCGAGAGAGGATCATTCTTATCAACGTCGATGTAATCTCGCAAGGCTTTCGAGAGAAGCGCCTTTAGGGTCGCCAACTGCGCTTTTGCCGCGACGACATCCTGTTCCTTGGTACGGCGCAGAGAGCTCACTTCTTGTCACTCGCCTTTTGAATGGCCAGCGCGAGTAATGCTTTAAGATCTGAGTTGTCGATTCCGTCCGTTGTCTGAACCTTTTTGCTGGAATCGCGACCTCGGTTTGCTTTCTCGACCTCATGCGCCTGCTCCTGACGAGCAGGGCCGGCCTGTCCAACGCTAACGCTCCGCTCCGTGTTCTCAGGATTGTTATTTGCTTTACCGCGCCCAGGGTCAATCTTTGAGCCCTCGTCCAAAGGCATAAATTATCCTCCTGCTGCCTGTGTTGCCAATGCCAAGAGTGTGTTTAGGTCGGAGTTATCCACACCAGCATACTTGTACTTGCCGGCGCTCGGGCAGAACAATGTTACGGCGCTGCGCCAATCATCCTCGGTCGCTACCGCGCCACGACCTTGAATCTGCAGCAAAGTGTTCTTGATGTGCGTTAGTTGTTCGTCAGTCGGCTCATCATACGACGTTTTGAATTTCATTCTTAAGGCGTGTGCTAACTGCTGGTCAGGATTCATTTCGCATCTCTCTATCGAGGTCAAATATCGGTTAGATTGGAACCGTGAGATTTCTGCTCGTAGGGTACACGGGTTGACTCGATCCGATACGGTTTTTGTCTAAGCTATGCGAATTGCTTGAACGGGATTACCTCTGTGAGTTTGACCTTCGGAGCGGGAATTGCTACCCCAGTCACATCAAGAAACGTTTGCGGTTTGAAGTTCAGATCAGCGCACAGGTTTTGTAGTGTCAAGTCAACTTTGTTCCCAAGTCCCGCTAGGGCAGAGGAAAGCCAGCTTGGCTCCTGAAACACTGGTTCTTGCGGTTCTGCCTTATTCCAGCCTTTTGCCGACAGATATTGGAAGCCTCGGCGGTAATCAACTGCGCTAATTAACCCCAGATCATACGCTCGCCGCACAATAGAGGCAGCGCTGGTTTGCCAACGCGCCTTGAGGTTGAATACATGGTTCCAGGAAAACGGGGCGAGCTTAAACTCTCGGCTAAAGGCGGCTTTCGGCATGAGAAACGCGCTCGCAAATCTGTTAGCTTCGTCTTCCGTCTCGATTGTTCCTGTCGGAATACCCTGATGCAGCACCAAATGCCCGCACTCATGGGCGATATCAAAATGCCACCGTGAGGGACCTGGGACAGAGCGATTTAGAAAGATCACAGACGTTTTCCCGTAGCGTGAAAAGGCATCTACTTTCGTTGACTTAACGAGATGGTTCACAATAATCACACCGTGCCACTCTAAGAGATGGCCGATTGCGTTGATAGGGCCATCAATACTGATCTTCCAATGCTTCCGGCACTCCTCTGCCGCCCTTTCCACTTCGGCCACGGAGCGTGCAGGAATTTGTGGCACATCCACAGCGGGAAGCCTAAAAAACGAGCGCAGCTTATCAATCACCATTCCGATGAGCGTGGCATGTGCCCGAACCTGATTCTTTAGGCGCTCTGGCGCTGATCTGCGGTGTCGAAAGCTGCACTCATCCTCACGAAAAGGTTCTTGCAGTGGACCGTAGAAAAATTCTGGCTGAAAGCCGAGCACATCGGCACATGCCTCAACAAGGTCACGCACAGGTTCACGTTTTTTCCCATTTTCGCAAAGGGAAATCAGGGCACAGGAAGCCGCGACCTTTTCGGCGAGCTGAGTTTGCGTCAACTCACGAAACTCTCGCGCCAGTTGAAGGCGTTCACCCCAAAAAATCTCGCTAGGAACCAGAACCGATCCCATGTCCCCTTTCGCGCTTCTTGTCGTCCTTTTTCTCTTCCTCTTCCTTTTGCAACGGTTCTGCGATGGCCGGAGGAGTGACAATCGGTGGTGGCGCCTCGATTGAAACTAGGTTGGTGTCACCTTCGTCAAATGGTATTTGGTAGGAATCTATCGGATTGCCGTCGCCGTCCATCTCTACTAGAGTCACTGCTGAAACTTCGAGATCAGTTATCTCGACAGCAAGGCGAAGAACGCCATCAAGTGACTGAATATCACCCATATCCAGCGCGAGACAGAGTTGGATTTGGCGAATCTCTCCGTAGCTCCTGGATTGGTAGTGGGACGGAGGCTCTTCCGGGTCACCGCGGTAAAAGCGGAATGGCACGTTGCCGATTGCAAAACTGAAACCGAGTGAACTCTTCTCGGGGAGTATCTTTAACCAGTTGTATGTGAGAGACGCCTTCCGAATCGCATGACAGATGCGCTCGTAGGCACGACAGCCGAGTGACCAAGGGCCGTCGCCCTCATCCGGGTCGTGCAACAGCACACAACCGTGCCGCACGTCTCGAATCATGGTCGCAATGACTGAAAGACGATCTCTGGTGAGATCGGGGTACTTCTTCCACGGTTCAAAGTTACTCATGCCGACCAACTATACATGAATCTGACATGGGTGTACAGATTTTTACAGCCCGGTAGTTTTTTAGGCACCCCTCAAGTTTTTACAGGGGGCTAAAACTTTTACATCCATTGTCAGAGTTCCCTTGACGTTGCGGGAGCTGCTGGATGCTCAACCCTGAGTTTTACGATCAGTCCCATATCGTGGAATGTCCCATCTGCCATAAACGGATAGTACCGAATTCTGCCTTCGGTTAGTTCATGGTGGCAGGCCCCTTCATGCTCATGAATTCCGATGCCACACATCGAAAGGAATTTTCAACTGAGAACACTCTGGGTGGTAACTTTGTGCTCCCTGCCGTCGACGATAGCTTTGCTTAGGCGCGGCGGTCGGCCAACTATGCGCTACGCCACTGGTTGCCCTCTTCGGGCCGAAACGCTACTGGCTGAGCTTTTCGAAGCCAGTTGGCCAATTCATGAGGATCGAAACGGATTGCCCCAGCTAATCGAAAGGATGGAAGTCTTCCGCCTGCCGCCATCTTATAGACATGCTGGGGTGTGACTTGGAATAATTTTGCCACGTCCCGCGCGCGTAAAACTCGGGTTTCCTTTTCTAATTGCGCTATCAAACTCATATTTGTGCACCTCAACAGAAGACGGTCCCGCCCCTTAATGCAAGGGCCATCTCGACTATTTAGAACAGTTCGAGGTTTCGGTCAAATCGCCTCGAAGTTCCGAGTCTCCAGGTGCCGTAACACCTTCTGACCGGCAAGGCTCGAATGGGCAAAACTGTAATCAAGATTCACATCATGCAACGTAGCGGGCCAAAGCCCCCGCATTGACCTTGGCTAAGGCGTCTTTCGATTGCACACCTTTCAGGTAGACCATGGTGGACTTAATGTCACGATGGCCCATCCAGTTTTGTAGTGTTCGGATGTCGACGCCGTGTCGCAAATGCTCTGTCGCGAAAGTGTGGCGGAATTTGTGCAGGAAGAAATGGTGGCAGTACGGCCCCTCGGCGCATTTATTTCTGTGTTTGGTGACGCATTGTCCACAGTTCAACTTGGCGCGTTGGGCAACGCGCTTAACGATCATGTCGTTTTCACTATCCGGATTGCCTTTTGAGTTGGGAAAGATCAGTTGCGCGGGCAACCCATTTCTGCTTTCCCTGAGTCTTTGCAACTGCTCTACGAGTGCAGTAGGGAGTGGCACGGCTCGCTCCTCCCAGTTTTTCGGCCCGAACCCCCAAAGCGGTTTGGCAGTCACGCGCACCAGACTGTTGCGAAAATCCATATCCCGCCAAGTGACATGACGAACCTCACGATCGCGGAAACCCGAAGCGAGCAGGAACTTGAGAAATATGCCCTCATCCTGGTCCGCGTGTTCGAGCATGATGCCGATCTCGTCCGCTTCGTAAATGGGACGGATGGTGTCGACGTAATCGGGCCAATCGTTCGACTCAATCAGTTTGGTCTTTCCGTGACGTTTGAAGAGTTGGAGAACGACGACAAGCTTGTCGTATACCGTGCGGCTGCCCAGTCCCCGTTTGTAGCAGTCCGTCATGAAGTTCAAGACATCTTGGCGCTCCACTTGATCGACGTACGCTTTTCTATAGGATTGGCGCAGCAGAGTATCTAGGGTGTAGCGATAGGTCCGATATGTCCGCAGACTGCGGTGATGCCTTACGAGATCAAGATAAGAATCGATCGCTACAGCGATGGTGATGCGGCCCTCGTCGTCACGGGGCGGCTCCGGCTGCGGACGGATGAGGCCGGCTTTGATGGCGCCTAGTTCGATCGCTTTGCGACGAGCCCCATCGACGACGTTTTCAAACCCGCCAACCGAGTGTCTGCGCCGTTTTCCGCCTTGGTACCATTCTAGGAAGTACCTGCCTTCGGGGTGATGCTCCTTGCGGCGCGCGATCCACACTTGATCGCGAATGACCCTGCCTTGTTTTTCAACGACCGCAGCGAATCGCCACTTCTTTTCGACTCGGACGTATTTGACGATATTTACGCGCTCTCCGTACTGCTTCGCTTGAACCATCCCATTCTCCTTGAACGGCGATGGATTTTTGCTCGGCGCGCGGATTTGGTCAAACGGGCAGGGCCACCCGTATGGGCGGCCGGGGACTGGACAGTAAGATGGACAGTAAGCGCTCTAGGAGTATGAAAAGAAAGGCATCCGGTTAGAAGGCAGCGTTCTAACCAACTGAACTACGTCCCCACTCGCCAAACTGGTCTGATGTTGAAGCGCCTGTTTGCCACGTCAAAATCGTGCTTTGCAGCGGCCTCGAACATCACGAAAAGCATAACAACTATGAGAACAAAATGCTGTCCACATGTTCGTTCCTGCGACTCAAACCGATTTCATCTTATCACAGCGAGCGTGTCAGAACTCATCCCCAGCCTGCATCCAGGAATGAAATGCCTCGTTGCAATGGCGCTCAGGAATGATCCGGACTCGAATCACAGTTTGCCTGGGTCCAGTGCGCGAACAAAGGGAATCAACCCGCGTGCCTCACAAAAGAACTTGTCAAGCGGCTTGCAAAACGTAAGTCAGACAGCTCGCTTCCCTAAACTAAAGCAGGCTCTATTTAAGAGGCAGGCATTTCCCATTGACAACAATCAAGGCTCATACTCACGCTGCCCCCTCACTAAGCGTGGTATGAAGGGTATAGGCAGGCACACCCCATATCCACTAATGGGGCGACTTATCCTTGCTTCAGATCCTGAACGTGACGCGCTAAAACGGAAAAAGTTGACTTACGGAATCTTTGTAACATTGGCAGCTTGTGGGCCTTTTTGTCCCTGGACGATGTCAAACTCGACTTGATCGCCCTCTTGCAGACTCTTATAACCTTCGCTCACGATCGCGCTAAAGTGGATGAACACATCCGGTCCGCCGTCGCGCCCTAGGAAGCCGTACCCTTTCGCATTATTGAACCACTTTACACTGCCTTTGATACGTTCCACTGGTTTTCATTCTCCATCTGCTCATGCGCCAGAGGAAAACGGTGCTCTGAGGCTATGGCAAACTTCTGGGATCAGTTTGGTTCTGACTTGCGTAGTTTCCACTTGCTTGCCGTGCCTTTCTCTTGCTGGTCTTTCAATTTGGGCGGCCTCCCTCAACCAACTCCGTCTTAACAACGGCCGCACAAATTCCAGCCATTTTCGAGCCATCATAAATTTCTGTCAAGGTCAGACGTCACAGCGCGCGAAATACGACTCAAACCGAACCACGTCAGCACTTATTGGGCTTATATTCGCTTGCAAGATTACTGCCCATGGCAGAACCAAAGAATGGCACAAATCGTCTTAGCGTCGCGAATTCTTCCGTTAAGAGCCATCTTCCGCGCAAAAGAAACTGGAAAAAACCGAGTTACGATTTTCTCGTCGGCCTCTGGTTGGTCTTTTCCTGCGCGCAGCCCGCTGGCCATATAAATAGTCATGGTTTCGTCGAGGAATCCGGGGCTGACGTAGAAATGCAGTATCTTCTTCCAGCGGCGCGCGACGAACCCCGTCTCTTCCCGCAACTCGCGGCGAGCGCCCATCAGCGGAGATTCGCCTTCATCGATCCGCCCGGCAGGCAGTTCCCACATCATCGATTGCGCCGCATGACGATACTGGCGCTCCAGCAGGATGTGAGGCTCCCGCTTGCTGTCGTCTACCGCAAGGATCACGACTGATCCGGAATGGTGCACCACGTCGCGGCGCGCGCGAACTCCGCCCGGCTCTGCGACCTCATCGGTGGTAACTTGAAATACTGGCCCTTGATATGCGACGCGGGAAGACAGAATACGTGCCTTAGTGGATGATGATGATTTCGCCATGGGCTCCATAGTAAGGTATGCTGCGCCGGTAAGGCGAAACAGCTCAAAGGACAAAACGCAATCGTGGCGCACAAACTCTCGCTGGCATTTGTGGGTGCAGGGAAACTTGCGACCTGTCTCGTTCCTGCTTTGGCCGCAGCGGGCTACACGATCACAGAGATCGCCGCGCGTGGCAATCGAGCAGCCATGCGCCGTGCTCGCGTGTTGGCCCGGCGCGTTGCAGCGCGAGCGGTGCCTCTCGAACAGGCTGCACTCCATGCAGATGCCGTGTGGATTGCGGTACCGGATTGCGAAATCCGCAACGTTGCCGATTCCATCGCACTTCGGCTAAGACCATCGACGCAGTCGAAATCGCAACGTGTCGATCGTCGCCCGCCTGCCCCGCTTTATCCATTACGATTTGCGTTCCATTCCAGCGGGGCGCTAACCAGCGTCGAGTTAGGTGCCTTACGCAAAGCTGGATTGGCCGTGGCTTCTGTTCATCCCTTGATGACGTTTGCTTCCGGCACCGCGCCGTCATTGGCTGGCGTCCCATTTGCCATCGAAGGCGACGCTTCAGCGGTGAAGGCAGCCCAGACAATTGCGCGTAGCCTCGGAGGAAGTCCATTCAGACTTGCGTCGCGTCGAAAAGCCGCCTATCACGCTTGGGCGACGATGGCTTCTCCTCTGCTGCTGGCTTATCTGGCAATCTTGGAAAAAGCCGCGCGGATGGCAGGGATCGACCTCGCGGATGCGCGGCGAATGAGTCTGCCGATCCTCCAGCAGACGCTCACGAATTATTCGCGGATGGGATCAGCCAAGTCGTTTACAGGACCATTTATTCGCGGCGACGTTGAGACCGTCGAAAAACACCTGGCAATACTCGATCCTCAATCACGCGCCGTCTATCTAGCCCTGGCGCGTGTGGCGCTCGAACGTCTCCCGGCCCTGAATCGGAAGCAGCTTCAGCGTCTATTAGAAAGCGCGTAGCCTCCGCAGTTGCCTCCTAGAGGCACCCCCGCGCAAACCTGCCGCAAGTACACCCTTGCCAGCCTTGTTATCTGCGCCGCTTGGACCTAGTGCTCCGTGCGGTTCCTAAACAAGTGACCGAGTTTTTCCTGTTTCGTTTTCAGATATTCGTGTGTGTATTCGGTGGGAGCAACCTCGCACGGGACGCGTTCCGTAACACGAATGCCGGCGCGCTGCAAAGCTGCGACTTTGTCGGGATTGTTCGAAAGCAGCCGAGCCTGTTTGATTCCCAGAGCCCGCAGAATCTCGGCTGGCATCAGAAACTCACGCTGGTCCGCCTTAAATCCAAGCCGCTCATTGGCTTCGACCGTGTCTAATCCGCTGTCCTGTAGCGCGTAGGCCTGCAATTTAGCCATCAATCCAATGCCGCGGCCTTCCTGTTGTTCATAGATGAGTACGCCCGCGCCCTCATGGGCAATCATCGAGAGTGCCATTTCCAACTGCTGGCGGCAATCACAGCGCAGCGAGCCAAAAACGTCGCCCGTCAGGCATTGCGAGTGAATGCGTACCAGCGGCGAGCCGAATTGCACATCGCCCATCACCAGCGCCACCGCTTCTTCAGTCTTGGTGTTTGAGACACGCAGCGTGAAGCCGTGAATTAGAAAATGTCCCCAGCGCGTAGGGAATTCCGCGGATGCAACCTGTTTTACTTTAGGGTTCACTGCATGAATTATATCGGGTTGTTCTTCTATGAGACGTTTCGCTATGAGACCAAGTCTGCGGAATCGCCGATCGTCGCTGCGTTCGAATCGATGCCCACCACTGCGTTCATATGAATCCGCGAATGAATCCGCATAATGACCAGTCCCACTAAAACAGCACTCGCGAGCATTACCACGCGTATGTATAACCCAGCATGAAAGGCCTGGTCGCCTAATACCGTTCGCAACAATCCTGACGAAGCGCTAACCGTGCACATCCCAAAATAGAGTTTCTCAGTCCAGCCGCGCGAAACCATAAAAAGCCAGAACAGGATCACCGAAACAACTCCAAAAATACCGCACAGCACCCATGTTCTGGTCGGAACATTCGCGGGGAGCCAGACTCCGGCCGCGGGTGCTGCCAAAACCATCTGCCAGGAAGCAATAAACAAGAAAACGATCGAGTGGACCAGGGCCACAATCGCCCGCTTCCGGTTGGTCAGGATCGAGAAATCGCGCATACTAGGGTTGAGTCTAGCGAAGCCAATAAACATCGCGATGTGACTCTCGTCACACCCGCGCGCGAAAATTCCACGCGGCTGTTAAAATAGCCAGCGGAACATTCGGAGTTCCTCTACCGCCGCGTGGGGCTATAGCTCAGCTGGGAGAGCGCATCGTTCGCAACGATGAGGTCGTCGGTTCGATCCCGACTAGCTCCACCAATGTTCTAACAGGCAAGCAGTTTCTTCCCAGACCTCTTGCCGTCCTCGGACTTCTTCCCCGCCGAGCCCTTAGCAACCCTCACTGACATTCACTTCGGCATCATCGAGAACAATGACCCATAACCCTTTTCCCAGCAGTGAAATGCCAATTTTTACTAGTTTGTTCGTTTAATCCACTCGGGTAGTTCCCCAAGTGCCTGTATTCCCGCATAATTCTATGGGTTGTACCGTTCTTTCGCGATCGCGGTACGGACGAACGGTCCGGCCACTTCCCCCCTGGTCTGTAGCCCACGTTAACCTCCGGATGCGCAAGAACCCTCCGGACTGAGACCCACTGGGCCTAAGGCTCGCAACCATGCACGTCACAAAGGGGAAGATCATGAAGAACCGTGGGGCAGCGTCATATTCGAGTCTATTTCCAGCCTGGCAGAAGCTGAAGCACATCTCCGCGCCATGCGCGATCCGGAACTGTGGCGGATCCAGAATAGCTTGCCTCGTCTTTGTGTTTCTTGTTGCAGCGGCGGTCGCCGGACACGCCCAAACCTTCAATACACTCGCTACTTTTGAAGGCACTAGCGGTGGGTGGCCAAACGCGGCCCTGGTACAGGGTATGGACGGCAATCTCTACGGAACCACAAGCAACGGTGGGCTCAACAATGGCGGTACGGTTTTCCAAGTCACGCCCGCCGGCACGCTCGCCACGCTTTATAACTTTTGTTCCCTCAGTAATTGTGCGGATGGCCAGGGACCCAAGGCTGGGCTCATCCAGGGTTCTGATGGCAACTTCTACGGCACTACCTACATGGGTGGCAGCAACGGTTCTGGCGTGATTTTCAAAATCACATCAGGCGGCGCTTTGACTACGCTCTACAGCTTTTGCCCATCCAGCAATTGCTCCGGCGGAGCAGATCCTAACGCCGGGTTGGTACAAGGCGCCGACGGTAACTTTTATGGCACCGCCGAAAGAGGGGGAACTGGCAGGAACTGCGGTGCCAGTGGCTGTGGTGTAGTTTTCAAGATCACGCCCTCCGGAACTTTCACCGTCCTTCACAGCTTCGATTCCGGCGACGGATCGCTGCCTTATGCGGGACTTATGCAGGCTACCGACGGCAATTTTTACGGCACTACGTACGTCGGTGGAACCAATAATGGGGGCACCTTATTCCAACTTACGCCCGGCGGCGCTCTCACCACGATTTACAATTTTTGTTCACTCAGCAACTGCACCGACGGCACAAATCCCAGCGGAGTTCTCGCCGAGGGCGTCAATGGCGACCTTTACGGAACCGCAGGCGGCGGACTCGGCGGCAGCACCACGGATTCCGGAGTAGTTTTCCAGATCACCACCAGCGGCACGATGACCAAGCTTTATGACTTCTGCTCCCTGCACAACTGCGCTGACGGTTCCCGGCCCTATGCAGGTCTTGTGCGCGGCGCAAACGGCAACCTATATGGCACCACTCTCGGTGGAGGAACCACAAACCGTGGTACGGCGTTCCAAATTACCCCCAGCGGCGCGCTAGCCACGCTTTATAACTTTTGCTCCCTGGCCAACTGCACCGACGGCTGGTATCCATACGCCGGACTGGTGCAAGCCACCAATGGCACCTTTTATGGAACTACTTATTGGGGCGGCGCCTGTTCGTATGGCACCTCCGGATGCGGAGCAATTTTCAGTTTGTCCCTGAAGGTTGCCTTACCTCCAACCATCAAACCCGCTTCGGTCACCTTCCCCCCGCAAGCGCTCAATATCCCAAGCAAAGCGAAGGTGGTAACCATCAAGAACGTAAACACCGGTTCGGCCACACTCGACCTCAGCGGGTTCACCGTGAGTCCGCCATTTGCCATCACGGCCAATCGCTGTAAAGCCACCTTGGCCGCAGGTAAATCCTGCAGCCTCAGCCTCACATTCACTCCCACCGGCGCGGGCGGCTCAACCGGAACCCTCAGCGTCACCGACAACGGCCCCACCACGCCTCAAACGGTAGTGCTGAAAGGTACGGGAGAGTAGTCTGTCTCGTGCGGGAGGCTCCGGGCTGACATAACTGTCATTCCTGCTTGTTGAACCAAACAGTCAGGGAACGATCCCGAAAACCGCGCCGCAGAGGGCACGTTGCTTTTATTTGCCCGTGCCCGCCAGCGCAACGGATTGTGGGCTGCTGGGAGCGTTGTCCACGACGCTGAGTGTCCCCGTCGCCGAGCCCATTTGGGTGGGCGTGAACGTGACGCTTACCTTGCACGTCTTACTCGCAGCCAGCATGGCCCCACAGGTCGTCGATGAAATGGCGAAGTCGGAGTCCGCGGAGATGCTGCTGATGTCAAGCGTGCCTGTTCCAGTGTTTTTTAGAGTTACTAACTTGAGGGCGCTGGTTGTGTTAATGGCCCGTTTCGCGAAGGTCAACGACGTTGGCGAACGCTGCTAGTGCAAGGAGCGCAACACATTCTTGGGCCGTTCGGTGTCGACAGTGATCTGCGGCGCTGGGGCCTGAAACTGGCCGAGCGCGGCGGCGGGCGGAGCAGCAAGAAGCGAGCGATCGTTGCGACCGCCAGAAAGCTGGCCGTGCTGCTCCATCACCTGTGGGTGAGCGGAGAAGCCTACGAGCCGTTGCACAATCAGAAGCAGCTTGCAATGGCGAGCGCGGCCTAAGACCAAAATCTTCCCACGAAAGGAAAAAACAAAAGCGCACATGCCGAGTTCCGGTGACTGCGTCAAATCCCTGGCCCACTTCCTCAGAATGGATGGAGGTCGCGCGAGAGGTGGCAGCACCGGCTGAAACGAGAACGCCCAACTTGCACCGAGCGAAAATCGCTCATCGAGAGTGCGGATGGAAGGATGGCGAACAGCGTGACTACTCGGCTGAGAAAAACGAGGCTTTCCCAATGAAAACCCGAAAACAAACTTGACACGGACCGGCCTTCTCATGGAAGGGATTCGAACCTCCGGTACGGTTTCCAACTATGTGGAGATCGATTCGACCGACCGTTTGCCACCAGAGGGGTGGGTATCGGCAATCATCCCGCATCCACTCCCGACGCTTCGCCTGAACAGCCGTCGGCAAGTTCGGGCATGAACTCCGCGACCACTCGGCTCTGCGCTTTTCTCTTGTCTTCACTGAGTGCCTGCGCGTAAACGTCGAGCGTAATCCGGCAACTCGAATGGCGCAGAAGTTCCTGCGCGACCTTGACCCCTTCCCCATTCCGGCAGAGCGCGGTAGCGTAGCTATGGCGAAGCGTGTGCCATGCGATTCTCTTCCCGATTCCGAGAACCACGGCAGCCGGCTGAATGTGGTACTGCATGATTTTCGCCAGCGAAACCGGCTGCCTACCACGTTTTTCCCCGGCCCCGGTTGCCGTGGTCGCAAACACATAATGGTCGGGCTCGATGTAGTTTGACGCCGATCTCCACTGCTCAAGGAGCGTCCGGATACCTCGATTCATCGGAAGTGGCCGTTCGGACGCCTCGGTTTTTGTGGGACCAACCACCTGGTCAACCACCGATCGTGAGACGGTGATGGTGAGCCCGTCGAAATCGATATCGCGCCAGCGCAGTCCGGCTAGTTCTCCTCGTCGCAAGCCCAACGAAAGCGCCAGGCAAACGAGCAGTCGCTCGCGCAGAGGCAACCCTGCCTCGAGTTTCTGAAATTCCTCGGCTGTCAAGACTTCAGGAATGCGCTCCCGCTTCTCGCTTTGACGAACCCCTGCCCCCCGTACGGGACCCGAAATCGGATTGCGCACGGCAAACTCCCAGCGCAGGGCATGATTGAAGAGCAGATTGAACGTCTTCCGGATCTTTGCCTTGGTCCCGCGGGCGAGCACGAGGGTCCGCAGCCAATTCTCGACATCGATCGTACGAACGTCCGAGATCCTTGTTTTCTGCCAACGCGTCAGGATCCATTTATTCAGCACTGAATTGCATCGGTGTCGTGTCGAGTACGCTTTGCCCTCTTCGCCACGATCGACGAGTTCGTGTTCCCGAAAATGGGCCACGAGTTCTCCTATGAAAACTGGGTTTCTTGATGTTTGATTCACGAAATGCTCCATGCTTAAGTCGAAAACCGCCTCGCGTTGTATGCCCGATGAAAGCCATCGATCGCCACCGTTACCGTGGTGCCCGCCCGCTCCGAGATCGAAGACAGATTGGTCATGAGTTGGTTGGGCCGAAGAACCCGACCTTCTGAGCAAACAACGACTGCGCTTCCATCAATTCACGGGGACTGAGGTCGGCGCTCGAAATGAGGCGCGTCCAACTCCGTAAAACAACTGAATAGTCACCAAGCACCCGCCTCGGGTCTCGCTCGGCGTTCGCCCGAGCGAGCACGGTTCCCGTTTTGGTTACCACGATCCCGGTGATGTGAGGACGGCCGAATCTTGCTCCGAGGACGAAACCTGTGAGAGCAACCAACGCCGTTGGCATGCCGGGGAATCTGGCCGGGCTTAACTTTCGGACCAAGTCTTTGAGTACGTATGCCGAGATATCTTGCGCGGCTATGCTCATGCCTGCTCCCATGTGAGATCAGGCACCAGGAAGGGCGCGAAACAGAAAAGCCGCCTACAATCAGGCGGCCCCATCTCGCTAGAGACGTTGCGAACTGATGTCCGCCACATCGAGCCTTTTTTGGCTCCAGGCACCTTGCGTCTACTTGCAGGTTGCCGGATTGGCCGCAGCCAATCGCTCCTGATGCTTAATTACATTATAGTTGTCCTTGAACAAATACGCCAGCACCTGAGTGTCGGCAAAGCAGAGAAAAGCATAGTCATCTTTGTTTGTGGGCGAGTACCCGGGTGCGCTCCGGTTGACGTTCGATGAAGCTCCGACTTGAGGTGATGATGATCGGGCTCGACACCAACATCCTGACCACCATGAAACGCCATATCGCGCCCGCTCCGTGATTTCAACCCGTACTTCGCAGTTCACGTGCAAGTCCCGTCTGGCTTGAGAGATTTCCTCTGCTTCCTCGACGGGAACATCTTTCTTTCCCCGAATGGTGTGATTGCGTCTATGTCCACGCCGCCTGCGCCTTTTTCCTAGCTATGCGCTCTTCAAACCACGCCAGCGGCGTCGGACGTCGAACTGTGACTGGATTCTTGTCCGCGGTTGCGTTTGGGATATCATGGGACTCCGAATCCACTTCCCCGGGCGTGGACGGCTTTGGCGGGTCCAAAGTTCGAACAAAGTTCACTTGGATCTGCGTGTACCTACTCTCCTCGTCCTCGCCGAGAGCCTTCCTCTCCATCTCCGCGCCAACCGCAAGCAACTTGGCGATATCCTCAAGCTCGAGGTTCAGCGGCATCTTCCGTTTCGCCCGCTCCTGAAGCTCTTTCAGTCCAACAGCAGCAATGTCTTGCATCGCTCTGGCGTAGCTCGCCGGACGCCTGCGCGTCTGGCGACGCGCCTTCACTCGGCTCTTCCTTTCCAACTCGTCCAAACGGCGATCGTAGGCATCAATGCGCAGCTGCCAACTCCAGCGCCGAGACCATTTGTGGATGTTTTGCTTCGAACAACTGAATTGACCGGCAACTTTGGTTAGTGACCGCTCGTCGCCTAGGTCACGGTAAATTCGGAAGGCTTGCCACGCTCTTTCTGGTTCGCGATCCAGTTTATCCCACGGCTCTTGAATGGTTTGTAAGGATTGCGGCTGGATTGTTGGCATCTGCGTCCTTCCCCTGGCGCCTTCCCGTCTAATTTGATGCTGGGAGGCGAGGGCTCGATCGATGTTTGCGGAGCACAGGTATCTAGCTTGGCAATTCTCACAAAGTAACGCTTGTGCAAGCATCCCGAATGGCGCTAAATGGCCGTCGCAGCGCTGAGTGTGTCCCGGGGCAAAGTAGTGTATCCGTACTCGGGCTGTGGAGTCAGGATGCCGCCACCGCGCTGCCGCGAAACCGGCAAATACGCGCGGCGCTTAGTGCGGCTCGCTCGCCCCTGAGTTTTAGTGTGTGCACTGGCGCGACCGACAGCCAGCCTCACAGGCGTTGCGCCCCCCGGCTGATGCTGCGACCAGCAGGTTGTCGCCGGCACGCCGGGCGATTCACGGGGATAATTATAATTTGTTTATTTTAAGTTACTTATAGCGAACATGCGCCTCGAAAACTGGTCGATTTAAGTCAATCAAACGACAACAAAAGTCAACCTCGATGCTGGCGTCCCCGGCGGGATTTGAACCCGCGTTACCGCCGTGAAAGGGCGATGTCCTGGGCCAGGCTAGACGACGGGGACCGACCGGCGTCATCACTCCGTCCGCCGGCTATTTGCAGACACCCATACTAGCAGCGCCCATTTTCAACTGTCAAAGTTCGTCAAAACGCTCCTATAAAATCTACTGCACAAAGATGCGCCCTTTCGTGCCACGCCAAAGGTCCTGGCAATTTAGAATAACCGCATGGCAGACGCCCTTTACTTGAGCCTCTGGTTCCCTTCCTTTGACCTCCCTGACATTCTGCCCACAACCGTCGCGGTTCTGCGCCAAATTCCCTTCTCCGCAGCCAAGCCGGGCATAACCTACTCCTCCATCCATCCCGTTTCCTGGAGCGAGCCCACCATCCTCGAGCGTCGCTTTGCCCCCGGCCTTTCCCCCGAGGAGGCAATCCTCGTGGCCGCTGATTTTATCCACGACGATTACGCCTACGTCTTCGAGGCCCATTGGGATCTGTGGACGCCGCTGGAGTCCACCGGCAACTGGATACTTGCGCCTTCGCTGATGCGTGTGATCGCGCACGGTGTCGAATTTGAAGAGAATGCCGCGGCCGCCGCTGGCCACATTCAAATTGATTTCGGTCTCGATTCTTCTTTCCTTCACGAAGAAACCGTTCTCACCCGCGAGAACGAAGACAAGGTCAAAATCAATGTGCAGCGATTGGTCGAGTTCACAGCCAAAGTTGAGAAAAACTCCGGCTCAACCGGACGTCTGCTCTGGTCCGAGTCCGAAGAAAATCTCGCGCAAAAGCTAATTTCGAGGCTTCAAAGAGCAAACTGACCTTTCGCAAGGCTACATGGCTCTTACGCGGTCCGCTCCGGCGGCTTTCCCTAGTTGTGGTGTAGTTCGATGGCGACCAACTGTGCGGCGTCATCCCGACACCCCGCGTTTTCATCAGCGGGGCGAGGGATCTCGCGTGCACTCCCTGTTAACCTGCCAAACCGTACCACAACACTTCCCTGCCTCGGTTCGATGCTTTCCGCTCCTCCGCTATAATCAAGCCAGCGGACCAGCGGACGGATCAGCGGAAAATGAACACTTCTTTGCAAGTCAGCTCATCGCAAGCTTCGGCAATTCCATCTGATTACGGGGACGCGCGCGCCGAGTTTCACGCTCTCCTATCGGGCTGCGGTATCTACGACTTGAAATCGCAGGCGAAAATCCGCATCACCGGATCTGATCGCGTGCGCTGGCTGAACGGCATGGTGACTAACAACGTCCGCGATCTCACTCCCGGCCACGGCGCTTACTGCTTCTTGCTTAACGCCCAAGGTCACATTCAATCCGATCTTTACGCCTTCAACCTCGGCGAATCGTTGCTGGTCGATCTTGATCAATCCCAGCGCGAAAAAGTCTTGCAATGGTTCGATCATTACATCATTGCCGACGATGTTGAACTTGCCGACGTCAGCAGTCAATTAACCGCCATCGGCCTCACTGGACCCAATTCTCGCCAGATTCTCAGGACCCTCGGCCTGCTCGCCATCGACAGTGAGACTTCTAATCTCGCGCACTTGCAGTTTACCGACCTTGAATGGCGCGGCCTGCACCTAACTTTGTTGCGCATGGGTGAGGAGATCAAAGAATCATGGCAACTCTGGATCTCACCCGATCACGTTGCCGATTTGTGGAAGGCGCTCACCGAGGCCGGTGGTCAGCCTGTTGGCGCCTCGGCTTTACGGTGGTTTCGCATGGCACGCAGCACCCCGAGATTCGGCGAAGATATTCGTGAGCGCGATCTCCCACAGGAAACCGGACAGATGCGCGCCCTCAATTTTTCGAAAGGTTGTTATCTCGGCCAGGAAATCGTCGAACGCATCCGTTCGCGCGGCGCAGTACATCGCCAGTTCACGGCTTTCCTCGTGGAAGGCGCTCTCCCCGAACCCGGCACAAAAATCGTGGCCGCTGAGGTAGCTCCGGGAAAAAGCGGAAAAGAAGCAGGCGAAGTTACCAGCAGCGCCGAGTTGCCTTTGCCCGCCGGCACGAAGGCGTTTGCGCTCGGCTATCTCCGGCGTGAGGCCCTGGGCAAGGAGTTACGCGCAGGAGAGACACGGTTGCACCCAACAACAGTGCCGATCGCTTGACCGGGAGCTTGCAAGCAGGCGGCCTGCTCCCCATCGCATCATTAGCGGGGATAGATCAAGCGCGGCACAGATAAATCACCGCCGAAGGATTTAGGAAACATACTATGCCCGACAAAAAACAGAGCGAATTCAAAGTAAGCGACCGCCGCCTTTTCACCTCCGATGGCGAACTCCGATCTTCCGGCGATAACGAGGCCGAGCAGCCGGCACAGCCCGAAGCCGTATCTTCGCGACCGGCTCAGTCTGCCGTCGCCGAAAGTCCGACTCAGCCTGCCTTCGGCGGAAGCTCAACTCCGTCCGCTGCAACCGAAACTGCTGCAACTGCTTCCGAGACAGCGCCGCCCCCGCCCACTGCCTCCGAGCAGCAGGCTCAGCACGACGCCTATCGCGAATCAGCTCGCAATCTCGACCGCCGCGTCGAACTCAGTGGTCACTCAGCCAAAGAACTCGAGGTTAGTTTCGAACGCTTTCTCGCCTCTCTTTACATGACCGCTATGCTTCAACTTGGCCTCATGCACGAGCAGGGCGCGCAACCCGGCGTCGACATCATTGGCGCGCGGCAAACCATCGACACTCTCGGAATGCTCGCGGAAAAAACCAAGGGAAACCTTACGCCCAAAGAGCAAGCCTTCCTTGAGAATTGCCTCTACGAGTTGCGCATGGCTTATGTCGAGGTCACCAATGCGATTGCTCGCGGCGCGCAAACTAAGGATCCGGGTACTGGCACCAACGGATGACGCAATCTTCACGATCTAATCTCGCACAACGCAACTGCACAATGTAAGTTGCACGATTTCGTTTTCAACAAATGCATGCGATTCTCACGGTTCTCGGCAGCGGCACTTCAATGGGAGTTCCTACAATCGGGTGTGACTGCGCAGTCTGCCATTCCAGCGATCCACGCGATCGTCGTACCCGTCCCTCCATCATGATCAGCTACAACGATCGCCATGTCGTCATCGACACCACTCCCGACTTCCGCGAGCAGGCTTTGCGCGAAAACATCACGCAGCTCGATGCCGTCTTCTACACTCACACGCACGCCGACCATATTCTCGGCATTGACGACCTGCGTCCGCTGACTTACCGTCACAAGCCCGGCAAGCTCCCGCTCTACGCCACGCCGCGCAACTGCGACTTCCTGCGCACCATGTTCCGTTACATCTTCGAAGCCGATTACAAATTTGGAGGCCTGCCCCTCGTCGAACTCAAACCCCTCGAAGGCCCGGTTGACCTGTTTGGCGCGCGCTTTGAGCCCGTTACCGTCATCCACGGTGAAACTCCTATCCTCGGTTTTCGGTTCGGCTCTGCTGCGTACCTCACCGACCACAGCAGCGTGCCAGCCGAAACTCTCGACAAACTGCGCGATCTCGATGTTCTTTTTCTCGATGCGTTGCGCTATCATCCTCATCCAACGCATTCCACGGTCGAGCAGTCGCTCGCGATTGTGGCCGAGGTGAAACCGAAGCGCGCGTTCTTCACCCATATTTGCCACGACCTGCCGCACCAGGAAACAAATAAAAAACTGCCGTCAGGAGTCACGCTTGCCTATGACGGCATGAAACTGGAGTTCGAAATTTAGAAGTTTGCCGAATCAAGTTATGAATTGTCATTCCGAGCGAAGCGAGGAATCTGCAGTTCTCTCGGCGTCTCGGCGGTGATGAAAACGGCATGCAAGTCTTTCACAAACTCGCGGATGTTCCCGCCAACTACGGCCCGACATTCGTAACCGTCGGCAATTTCGACGGCGTCCATCGCGCGCACCGCCATGTCATCGGAGAGATCGTCCGCCGCGCCAGAGCGTCCAACGGACACGCCGTGGTTGTCACCTTTGAGCCGCACCCTGCTCGAATTCTCCGCCCCGATCACAGCTTCAACCTGCTCACTCCCACTCCGGAAAAGCTTCGGCTGCTCGAAACCACTGGACTAGACGCCGTGCTCCTGCTTCCCTTCACGCGCGACCTTTCCCTGATGACGCCGCACCAGTTCGCTCACGACATCCTCAAAAAACATCTCCACGCCCGCGAAGTGCACGAGGGCTACAACTTCCGCTTCGGGCGTGAGGCAGCCGGAAATCTCCAGGTGTTACGCGAACTGGGGCGCGAGATGGGATTCGAGGTTCATGATTATCCCGAGATGCGTCTGCGCGGCGAGCACGTATCCAGCAGCCACATTCGCAAACTGATTGGGGAGGGCCGCATCAGCCGCGCGCGGCACTTACTCGGACGCCCATTCAGCATCCTCGGCTTCGCCGGCCGCGGCCGCGGCTACGGCGCGAAATACACCGTGCCGACAATTAATCTCGCGCGCTACGAAGAACTCGTGCCTGAGAATGGCGTCTACATCACACGCACGCGCATCGGTCCGATTGGGCAAAACGGGCAGGATACAGGTGAGTGTTTCGACTCGGTGACCAACGTCGGCAACCGTCCTACTTTCGGCGCCGATTCCTTCGCCATTGAATCGCACCTACTCAATTTCCATCCCATTACACTGACCGCGGAAACCGAAGTTGAGATTCACTTTCTCCAGCGCCTGCGCGACGAAATTAAATTTCCGTCGGTTGAGGCGCTGAAGGAGCAAATCGGTCGCGACGTAACTAAGGCGCAGAAGTATCTGCGAAGGACAAAATGGAAAACGCAAACGACTCGCCCGGCCTGACCAGACGCGTCATTCCTATGCTTTTACTTACTCGCCTTCTTTCCTGTCGGCGGCCTCGATCGAATACTTATGCACTGTATCCAGAAACACTCTGCTGGTTGGAGGAGGCGCTACTTCTCCGGAGAGGATTACCTGGAACGGCAAAATCTTCCCATACAGCACCGCCGTTTCATCCCGGTCTTGTTTGATCGCCGAGCCGTTCAGGTCAATGCCGGCAAACAATCCACGTGCGCGAGAGTAAGTAAGCATCTCGGCCTTCATCTTCCAGTCCGTGTCAGCCGCGGTTTCCCGGCCCACCGGCCCGGCCGCAGCCGTCGCTTCCCCGCCAATCTTGAATTTGTCGCTTAGCAGGTGGTCCATCCCGGTCTGATTCATAACCAGCATCACCAGATCAATCGCCTGGCCGCCAAGTTGCAATCCCCAACTGCCGCCGGTGATCGTAATAGGAGCAGGCGCACTCCATCCATCGCGTGTTCTGCATGTGGCCACGCCCTTACCATGCCGCCCACCAAATCCGACCGCGATATTTACCATGGAAGGCACCACGATAACGCACTTCGCGTCGCCCATGATCTTGGTAGGAATTCCTTTATCGGGAGTTCCCATGATCTCGCTGAGAACGTCTGCGGAGTGATCCAGTCGCTTGACGACATCGGGTTCCGATTTTGCTGCCTCCTTATCGAACTTCGCGGGCTTGGAGGTATTCTGCTCCGCCGGCGTGGGAGTCTGCTGCGCAGCTTCACTGTTTATATTTCCATTGGGCGCATCGGATTGCTGCGCCCAGCCAGCGATTGCCAGAGCGAGCACGATCGCACCAGGGAGAAATAAGTGGCGTAAATACCTGCAGCAACTCAACGTTTGGAAAAACATTTTCATAGGAGCCTCTCTTCGCAACTTAACAAGCATGCCAAGGCGCTTCAATGGGCGAAAGACCGTAAATACGAGGACATTTCTCCTGAATAACGCACCAGCTTTTTTTAATGTTCGCGGGAACTTAGCTGGGGATTCGCAACAGAGGGGCAATACGGTTCCGGAGTAAAGAAAATTTCACGACTACAGGAACCGATGTAGTTACTCCATCGGCTCAACGACCACTTCTTCGCTGCGCCCTGAGCGTTCGGGGAGTTGGATCAGCACAATCGCGACCAGTACCAGTGCCATTCCCGCACTCTGCATCGGATGCAACACTTCTCCGAGGACGATGGCAGCGATCAGGACGCTGAATACCGGCTCCAGGCAACTGGCGACGATGGCGCGTGTGGGCTCCAGATATTGCAAACCCGCAAAATAGCAGGAAAACGGCAGCAGCACAGAAACAAGGGAAAACACCCCCATGAACAGCCATTGCTCAGGCGCGTAATGCGCCGCCACAATTTTCCAGGGAGGATTCACCACCAGCCAGAATGCCGCCGCTCCGGCCAGCACCCGCAGCAGCACTTTCCAGCGGTCGTACCGCGCCAGCACACTGTGGCCGCCAACGTTGTAGAACGAAAATGAAAATGCCGCGAGCAGCGCTGCCGTCAGGCCGAGCGCGTCACCGTGGAATCCCCCCGAGCCCACCAGGCCCACAACCAGCGCACAGCCAACCACCGCCAAGCCAACCGCAGAACTCTTGCGCCAGGAAGGTCGCCGTCGCGCCTCCACCGCGGTGTAAAGCAGCACCCATACAGGCGCGGTGTATTGCACAACGATGGCGGTCGCGACATTCGTGCGCTGGATAGCGAGGTAATAGAAGTAGTTTGAGGCCGCCACTCCGAGAATGCCCAGAAGAAAAAGCCGCCACAGGTCGCGGGCGACCACCCGCAATGCCGCTCCGCCACGACGCGCGAGGAGCACGGGCAACAAAACCGCCAGCGGAAATGTCACGCGACTCTGCGACAGAATCAGCGGATCGATCGGGCCAACCGCCTTACCGGAAAACAGCCTGCCGGTAAAAGCAGCGCGCCCCAGGGTCGCCGAAATGCCCCACAACAACGCCGCGGCACCGATATAAACGTAGCCCCACAGCGCACGCCGGTCCCCTCGCTCCGCACGCGCAATGCTGTCGGCCCTATTCACGCTACCGCCGGTTGTCCGTAACGGGCTCAGGGTGGATCAAGACGCGAAACAACTGCGGCGCGTCCTGCTTGAAGCGGATTTCGAGCGCCGTCTGCACGTCGTGAACGCGCGACAGCGGCATATCGTCGGGCAGACTGCAGTGGCAGGAAACGTACAGCCGGTCGCGCATGCGTTTGAATTGGAATTCATGCACGTCCATCACTTCAGGAAATTCCCCGACCACGTCGCGCAACCGTTTTTCCAGCACCGGTTCCTGCACAATCTGCTCCCCCGTCTCAATCGTCGCGGGCTCGCTCTCAATGTGCGTGAGGATGGTTGTAATCTCGGGAATCTGCCCGCGCATCTCGGATTCGAGGCGCGTCACTTCGTCGTGCGCTGCTTTCATGCTGAGCCGTTCATCCAATTCGAGGTGTTGCTCTACATGTAGTTCCCCGGCAAGGTTCTGCACGCTGATGTCGTGCACATTGAAGTTTTGCCGCGCCGCCACCGCCCGAATACGGTCAAAGATGTTTTCCGTGTGCCGCGCGCGCGGCACGGAATGCACCATGACATCGGCATCCGGCAACACCTCCAACACCTGGGTTGTGACCTCCTCGGAAATCTGTTCTGAGCGTTGAAAGGTCAGATCGCGCGCCAACCCAAGCGACACATCCGCAAAGAAGCGGTTGCCCGACTTGCGAATCCGCACCCGCCCCACCTCAAGAACGCCGTTGACGTGCTCGATTCGACCTAATATCTGGCTGCGCACGCCCGCCGGCGCGGCATCAAGCAGCGTATCGATCGTCTTCCGGGCCAGCCGCCAGCTCACCGTGACGACCACGCCCGCCACAAACAAGGCTGCCAGCGGATCGGCCGACCGCAGCCACTCGACGTGATACGTGTGTCCCACCCACACCAGTCCCAATCCAATAATTACGACCGCGCTCGACCAGATATCCGTCGAGAAGTGCAGTGCATCGGCTTCGAGCGCTTGGCTGTCGTATTTTCTTGCCATCTTTCCCAGCGCTCGCGATCGCCACACATCCACAGCCATCGAAAAAAACATAACAGCAAAAGCGTAGACGCTCGGCTCGATCTGCACACTATGGAAGAACAGCCGCTCTCCCGCCTCGTAAACGATCCATACGCAAGTCAGCAACAGCAGCGCGGTTTCAATAAACGCCGAAAAGCTTTCCACCTTGCCGTGCCCATACTGGTGGTCGGCATCGGCCGGCTTATCCGAGACGCGCACGGAAAAAAATGTGACCAGCGCAGCGATCAAGTCGAGCGCAGAGTGCGCGGCCTCCGACAAAATTCCCAAGGAGCGGGTCGCCAGCCCCACCGTAATCTTCAAAATAGTGATCAGGAGCGCTGCCAGCACAGAGTTGCCCGCAACGGCGCGTTTCTCCCGTCGCATGGCCTCTGAGCTGAACCCTGACCGCGTATCTTGCATACCGGCCATTATCGCCGTGGAGTCGCCCCTCGCCAACCCCCGCCACCGACGCAGTTGACTTTTAATCCAACAACCAAGTGACCACAGTGATCCCAAGCCCCCGTTTCATGTAGCCACTCCATCTCTTAGCTGGGGCCAGCGTAGCCGTCGGCGCACCCTCTCACCACCACCGGCTAACACTTTTGCCTTAGACCTCCCACTATAATCCCTTTCTCCACTCCACTATCTGCGAGTCGCCATGCTAGGATTGTGTGTTTCACGCTAATTCATTGGAGGATCCTGTTCCATGCGTTTTCAGCTAGTCGTGTGTCTTTTCCTTGTGGCCATGGTTTCTGTGGTCATGGTCTGTGCCCAGTCCCAGCAGACCCCTGCTCCGGCCGCTCAGGCTCCCGAAGCGCAAGCCGCCCCTGCGCAGCCAGTTGCTCCCCCCGCGCCCGAAGCGCCAAAAATTAATCTCGACGACCCCGTCATCACCATCAAGGGGTTCTGTTCCGATTCTTCTCTTCAGGGAGATGCCTGCAAGACCGTCATCACCAAAGAGCAATTCGACAAGATGATTGACGATCTTCAGCCCGGCATGGCCGCACCCATGCGCCGCCGGTTCGCCATGCAGTACGCCTCGGCCCTCTCTATGTCCACCGAAGCCGACAAGCGCCACCTTGACCAAAGCCCTCATTTCCAGGCGACGATGAAATTTGCCCGTATGCAGGTCCTTTCGCAGGAACTCACCAAGGACCTGCAAAAGCAATCTGGCGAGGTCAGCGATCAGGACATTCAGGAGTTCTACGACAAAAATATCAAGAACTACGAGCAGGCCACGTTAATCAAGATCTTCGTTCCCCATAGCAAGCACGTTACCCCTCCGTCGGCCAAGGATTCCAAGACGGAAGCCGCGTCCAAGCCCGCCGCCAAACAAGCCAGCCCCGAGGATCAGGAAAAACAGGGCGAAGAGGCGATGAAGAAGGAAGCTGCGGCTCTTCGCGAACGGCTCCTCAAAGGCGAAGATCCTGACAAACTGGAGAAGTCCGCGTTCACTGCCGCCAACCTTACTGGCAATCCTCCACCAACCAAGATGGAGAAAATCCGCCGCTCCAGCCTTCCCGTCGATCAGCAGTCAGCTATGGATCTCAAAGCCGATGAGGTTTCAGAAGTCATCTCTGACGCCAGCGGCAATTACATTTACAAGATGGTCAGCAAGGAGACTGTCCCTCTGGATTCCGTTAAGGGCGAAATCCACAATCAGCTTTCGAGCCAGCGTTACCGCGAAAGTGTACAGAAGTATCAGGGCACGCCGGAACTCAATGAGGCCTATTTCGGCCCCGGCCGTCCCGCCATGCCCGTTACACCACGTGGCATGCCTGCTCCTCCTCCGTCGGCTAACAACAAAGACAAAGATAAAGATAAAGATAAAGACTAGACAAATATGAATTTCGAGGACAACGTTCGAGACTAGATGGAAACGGCACAACCAAGAATCCTCGTTACTGGCGTCTCCGGTAATCTTGGCTGCCGGCTCCTCCAACAGCTCTCCGGTTATGCAGTGGTGGGCGTCGATCTCGCGCCCCCCACTGCACCTCTGGCGCGCTTTGTTCCACTTGATCTCGGGCGCGAAGAATCTACTCGCCAATTGCATCTCCTCATGCGCGAGTTCCAGCCTGTCTCGGTCGTGCATCTCGCCTTCGTTATCGATCCGCAGCGCGTCGGCATCACCGACATTGATCGCATGTGGCAAATCAACGTCGCCGGCACCGCTCGTGTCATGGAGGCCATCACCGAAACTAACCGCCTGGGTGGCCCCGTCGTTCGCCAGTTTATTTTTCCGAGCAGCGTCTCCGCCTACGGGTCCGATCTGCCGGAAGCAGTCACCGAAGACGCAACCCTGAACGCGCACACGCTTCCCTACGCTATCCATAAGAAGGAAAGCGACCTCGTCGTCCAGCAGCGTGCCTCATCGATGCGCGGCTGCAGCGCGGTCATTCTTCGCCCTCATATTTTTTCCGGGTCCACTGTCGAGAACTATCTGATGGGAGCCTTCCGCGGCACGCCCAACGGCAAAGGCCCGCGGGCTGCCCGCATGCGCGAAGCCGGTAAACGTCTACCGTGCATGCTCCCTTACGGGCAGCAATACCTCGATAACAAAATCCAATTCGTCCACGTCGATGACATGGCCCGCCTCCTGGTCTGGCTTCTGAAGCGCGAACCGGAGCAGCAGCGTCTCACTATCCTTAACGTTGCCGGGCGCGGGGAGCCCATGACCTTTGCCCAATGTATTCAGGCTGCCAATGCCCGTCTCAAGCGCGTTCCCGGCAAATGGGCGATGCGGCGCGTCCTGCAATTCCTGTGGAACCGGAATATCTCGGCAATTCCTCCCGATGCCACGCCCTACATGACCGGCCAATACATCATGAACACCGACCCGCTAAAGAAATTTCTTGGCAGCGACTACGAGCGAGTTATTACCATGACCAACGCGGAAGCCTTCGCCGAGGGCATGCTTCCCATCCGCGGACACTGACGCCGCAGCCCGAGAACAGAAACCTACCCCTTCACTCCCCGATACAGCCCCGCAATGCCCATGGTGTAGGCGGTCCACGAAGCTCTCGAAAATCCCGACTGCTTCATGCGCGACGTCATCTCCTCCGGCGAAGGAAACCGCTCGACCGAGGCAGGCAGGTAAGCATACGGACCCCGTACCCCTGAAATCATGGTCCCAATGGCCGGCAGCACTTTCTTAAAGTAAATCCGATAGATTCCGCCGAGCAGCCCGCCGGGCTCGCCAAAATCGAGAATTCCGCATTCGCCCCCCGGCTTAAGAACCCGAGCAATCTCCCGCAGTCCGGCGTCGTAGTCGGCGAGATTACGAAATCCGAACGCCGAAGTTACCAGATCGAAATACGCATCTGGAAAGGGTAGCCGCAATGCATCCGCCTCCACCCACCGCGGCACTCGAACCTGCTTTGAGTCCCGCGCGTCATTACTTTTCTGTGCCGCCAGCCGCAGCATCGCATGAGAAAAATCGACGCCCAAAATCGCCGCGCTTCGCTCAGCAGCGTCTGGCGCGCCGGACTCCGTACCTGCCAGAGCGCCGCTCCTGGCTCTTCGCCATAGCGCAAACGCCATATCGCCGGTGCCGCAGCAAAGGTCGAGAGCCCGCGTCCCGGGCCGCTTCAGGATGTGGTCGAATCGGCGAGCCGTACGCCCCCACCAAAGGCGATCAATATTCAAAGAAAGAACGTGGTTCAGCAGGTCGTACCGCGGCGCAATCGAGGTGAACATCTCCTGCACAGCCCGTGCCGCAGATTCGCGGTCAGATGCTCCCACCGGCGCCGCGCCAACAACTTTTTCTTTCTCCGTCAAATTCATTTTGTTGGTTGATATTTCATGATCAAGGAAATTATAAGAGCGGGTATGCCCCTTATCCTTCGTGGGTGAAGCACCGAGCGTACCGCCCTCGCACGCTGGCATTCACTTCCGCGCCAGCTTCCGAATCTCCTCCACTGCTTCGCGCACGACGCCTTCTTGAATGTCACCCGCGATCTCGACCTTCCCAATGTCTCGCGGAAGAATAAAATGCACCGCGCCTTGCCGCGTCTTCTTATCGAACTTCAGCCGCTTTACTACGTTTGCCGTCTTCACGTGCACGCGCGGCAATTCGCCCAAACTCAGTACAGCATTCATGATTCGTCCCGCTGCCACGCTGTCCAGTCGATCCGTCGCGAGCGCAATATGCGTCGCCGCCAATAGTCCCCATCCCACAGCCTCCCCGTGCAGCAATTCCTTGTAACCCGTCTCCGCCTCAATCGCATGCCCAATCGTATGTCCCAGATTAAGCACCTGCCGCATGCCGCCTTCACGCTCGTCGGCGCTGACAATCGACGCCTTAAGCCGGATGGAATCGACGATCACACTTTCAAGAACGCTCGGATCGCGCTCAAGAATCTCCTTGTGCCGCTCCTCAAACAACCGGAACAAACTTGGATCGCCGATAATGCCGCACTTCAGGGCCTCATACAGTCCAGCCCGATATTCACGCGCAGGAAGGGTAGTGGGTACCCCCGGATCAACGAGCACGGCCCGCGGCTGATGAAACGTTCCCAGCAGGTTCTTCCCTGCTGCGAGATTCACTCCCGTCTTGCCGCCAACCGCCGCGTCGACTTGCGCGACCACCGTCGTCGGCACCTGAATCACATCGACGCCGCGCATATAAATGGACGCGAGAAATCCTGTGACATCGCCCACCACGCCGCCGCCCAGCGCAATGAACGTTGAGCCGCGGTCAGCGCCCAGCCGAACGAATTTCTCCGCCAGTTTCTCAAGGGTCGCCAGCCGCTTCGCCCTTTCGCCATCGGGCATTTCAAGCAGCGTCGTGTCAATTCCCACCGCCGCCAGCGATTTGATCAGTGCTTTGGCCCAGCGCCTTACGGGCGGAACCGTCACGACAAAAGCTTGCCGGCTTCCCAGGAGATTCTTAAGCTGTTCTCCCGCCCGCTCAAGCAGCCCGGTGCCGATCAACACATCGTATGAGCGCGACGGTGTTACCACCGGAATCCGTATCATGAGAAGTTCATCATAGCTTAGGACTCGACAGTTCCATTTCGCAGCCTGATTCCGCTAATTTCCCGGCCCTGCGCGTCCTGGTGCCGCCAGCGACACCGCTACTGACAGCATCAGTACCGACATCACAACCGCCAATGTCCATTCGGTGGACACATTAAAGTAATGCACTCCGATCATCTTGATCCCGACAAACAGCAGCACCGCAGACAGTCCATAGTGCAAATAGTGAAAACGCCCCATCAGGTGCGCCAGCGCGAAATACATCGACCGCAACCCCAGAATCGCCAGCACGTTCGATGTGTAAACGATGAACGCATTGCGCGTAACCGCCAGCACGGCCGGAACGGAATCAACCGCAATCAGAATGTCGGACGTTTCGACCACAAGCAGGACAACAAAGAGCGGAGTCGCAAGCAATACATCTTTCTTGTCCGGTTTCCGGAAAAAGAAACGCGCACCCTCATATTCCTCCGTGACCGGAAACACGCGCCGAAAAAGCCGGAGCACCGGGTTTTTCTCCGGCTCTATCTTTTGCTGTGATTGCCCAAGCAACTTGATCCCCGAATAAATCAGCAGCGCGCCAAACGCGTAGCCCACCCATTCAAATCGTTGCAACAGGCCCACCCCCGCGGCAATGAACGCGCCACGCATCGCCAGTGCGCCCAGCACGCCCCAGAACAATACTTTGTGTTGATATGCGGCAGGGACGTTGAAGTACCGGAATATCACCAGGAAGAGAAAGAGATTGTCGATACTGAGCGTCACTTCAATGGTGTATCCAGTTACAAATTGAAGTGTCTCAGCTCGGCCGTGCCATAAAAACAGCACGACGGCGAATGCTGCTGCTAGTGAAACCCAACCCAGCGACCAGCCGAGTGCTTCGCGCAGTCCCATTGCATGCGATCGACGGTTGAACACACCCAAGTCGAGCGCCAGCATGGCAAGCACGAACAGGTTGAAAAGAATCCAGAGCGAGAGCACAGAGAATCTTACGATACAGGCTAATTTCGCAGAGCGCTGAGGCCTGGGGGCGAGTTTGATCCCAAAGCTGACGGCCCTTTCTATCGGCGTCATCCCGAAGCCCCACGTTTTCACCAGCGGGGCGAGGGATCTCGCGTGCAGCAACTATTAAGTTTGGCCAAACTGCACCACTACCGGGCCTGGTTTCCTAAGCTGGGTCTTGGGCCAACCACTCGCGAGCCCGGTCTATATTCCCAGACGTTCGCCCGCAAAGGTTACTGCATGCGCAGAATGCTGACCGTGATATTGTCGGGCCCGCCGCGCTGGCGCGCTAATTCGATCAGGTCCCGGCCGGCCCCGTCTGCCGCTTGCTTGTTTACCGTTTCCAGGATCTCCTGGTCTTGCACCTGGCCCCACAGCCCGTCGCTGCAGATCACGAGCACGTCTTTCTGGCGCAGGGGTTCAGGCCGACCCGGCGCGTCCATCACGAGTTCGGGCGATGTGCCCAGCGCCGACGTCAGGATATTTCGCTGCGGATGGTGTTCGGCTTCCTCGCGCGTGATCATTCCCGCTTCCACCAGCCGGCCCACATAGGAGTGGTCGCGCGTCACCTGCGTAATCTTCCCGTCCCGGATGAGATACAAGCGCGTATCGCCCACGTGCACATAGTGCATGGCATCCTGCACGATCGCGATCGCTGTACAGGTCGTACCCATCCCCTGCAAATCTGGATGGACGACTCCGTAGCGCCGAATTTCCTCATGTGCCGCCTGCAGCCCCTCAATCAGCGCCTGTTGCGGATCGTTGCCCGCGTAGGTGCCGTACTTCTCCACCATCGTGTCCACGGCGATCCGACTTGCTTCCTGTCCGCCCTCGTACCCACCCATGCCGTCAGCAACAATGGCCAGGCGGCCCAGGCGGCCAAACTTCACATCGTCTTCGGGCTCCCAATATCCAAAGGCGTCCTCGTTGTTTGTCCGCAAACAACCAATGTCCGATTTTCCAGACACCTCAATGCCCGTGCGAATCTTCATGAGGCTTTCTGCTTCCACCGTCCAACCTCGATTTTATAAAAATGCGGTATATAAGGGCCCGTTCCCCGGTGAGGATTATACGGGTTCTGCCCTTCAACGCTCCACCGGGGTTCTACCGTATAACAAAAACCAAACGGGGACGAACCGCCAAGCGGCCGTCCCCGAAAAGTTAGTCAACCAGTGTTAAGGCCGCCAACCCGAATTACGGTATGGTCAGGTCAACAGTCGTTGTCGCGCTCACCGGACCGGATACACCCGTAACCGTGATAATGTAGCTTCCTGCCGTTGCTCCCGAACTCGCCGTCAGTGTGAGCGTGCTTGTGGTGGTAGCCGGATTGGGACCGAATGTCGCGGTTACGCCGCTTGGCATGCCCGAGGCGCTCATCGTCACGCTTCCGCTGAACCCATCGGACGGACTAATGCTGATCGCGGTCTGCCCTTCGCTGCCCGGTGTCACGCTTATGGAGCTTGGCGAAGCTGCAAGTGAGAAGCTCCCAGCGGTTCCGCACGCGCTTCCATCCGGCTCCGTCGCCGATGCTACCGGTATATACACCGGTTGCGATGTAAAGCCCTGATAAGACGCCGTCACAATGTAAGCTCCCTCGAGCGTGTTGCTGTCTTCGTTATAGGTACACGCGGCCGGTTGCACTGCTGTGATCAAGCCCGTGGAGTCATACTCAACGGTACCGTTCGTGTAAGCGCCGGGGCTACCGGTCGGGCACGAAGGAGGTGTGCAGGGAGGCAGCAGCACGCCGTACGAGCTGTGATCGAGGGGCGCGTTCGCAACAGCAACGTTGTAAACAACCTTGTTGCTGATATCGATATTCTTGCCATCTGAGTAGTTGCCCAGCGTCTGGAGTTGGATGGTTCCACCCAAACCCTCCAAAGTTATAGTATTTGCCTGGCTCGACGGCGCGACGCCATTAATCAACGCGACGTTGAGCGTAAGCGATTGGAGATTATTGGTGGTTCCCTTAAAAGCTCCGCAGCCCAACTGTGCAGCAGCCAGTATCGCGCAAGCCAGCCCGGCAAAAAGTTTTGTGCGTTTCACGCAGATTCCTCCAGAAGAACTCTTCTGCATCGTGCCAGCGCGCGTTACTTGCGACAAGGTAACCAAAGTCACGGCACCGCACTGACGTTCCTCCTGTACAACTGCGTGCTTGCTTTGAGGCTGCTTTAGTCCGGCCCAGTCTGCGCGGTGTCTCATCTACAATCGAGACCATGCCGGACCAGCCAACTTCCAATCAGCCTGCCGAAAATCATCCCCTACCCTCGCCTTCCGAGCCGCGCACCTCCGCTGAGCCAGTCACCGATTTCAACATCGGCGAGGAATTTGGCACCGCCAAGCGTAATCTGCCGCCGGCCCGCATCGTCCTCGCCGCCATTGCGATCATCGCCATCGTCGTCGCGATCGTCGCCTACCGTGGCCGCCCCAAACCGCAAGGCGTGGGCTCCATCCAGCTAGTCACCGCCGTTGAACTGCCCGGCCAAAGCCCCCCCACAACCCTGGCCGCAATCACATTTACCTTGCGTAACACCACGGAAAAATCGCTTTGGGTTCGCTCGCTGAAAGCGCAACTTACCGCCGCTGATGGTCACACCTATGAAGACGAGGCCGCATCCGCGGTCGACCTTGATCGCTATTACCAGCTATTTCCATCGCTGAAGGAAAGTTCCGAGCCGGCGCTCCCGCCTGAGACTAAGCTCTCGCCCGGAGCCGAAAGCAGAGCAACTATCGTTGTCAGTTTCCCCGTGACAAAGGATGCGTTTGACCGGCGGAAATCGCTCGATGTCGAAATCCAGCCTTACGACCAGGCCTTGCCCGTGATTCTCAAGTGAATTTTTTTGAAATGAAACTCGCCAGATGATGCCTGCAGACTAAAGACTCGCCAGCGCTGGGGAAACTCTGATCAAGGGTTCACTCCTCCGTGATCTCTGTGTCCTCCGTGGTTGGGCTTTTCTCTCAAAACTTCATCGGCGTAGTTTCCTTAGCATCGGCAAACCCCGCCCCTCACTCCTTCTTCAATTGCTTTCGCGCCTCGGCCAGTTCTTTTTCTTGCGCGCCGGTGAGCTTGGGATATTGCAGTTTCATTCCTTTTAGTTCATCCACTAGTACCTGCGCCACCACCAGCCGCGTAAACCACTTATGGTCTGCCGGAACCACATACCACGGAGCGTACTCCGTCGCCGTCGCCCGAATGGCCTCTTCATACGCCTCTTGATATGCGTCCCAGCACTTTCGCTCTTTCACATCCGAGGCGGAAAACTTCCAGTGCTTCTCCGGTTCATCCAGGCGCTCCAGAAATCGCCGCTTTTGCTCTTCCTTCGAAACGTGGAGAAAAAACTTCACCACCACAATTCCGTTTCGCGTCAAATAGCGCTCGAAATTGCAAATGTCTTCATAACGTTCTTCCCAGATTTTCTTGGTCACCAGCCGGTCCGGCAGCTTCTCATTTGCCAGAGCCTCGGGATGCACCCGAACCACCAGCACCTCTTCGTAATACGACCGGTTGAAAATTCCGATGTGCCCTCGTCCGGGGGCCTGCGAGCTTGTCCTCCACAAATACCCATGGCTCAGTTCTTCCGCGGTCGGGACCTTGAACGATGCCACATGCACGCCCTGCGGATTCACGCCCGACATCACATGCTTGATCGTGCTGTCCTTGCCGGCAGCGTCCATGGCTTGCAGGATCATCAGAAGTCCCCAGCGGTCCTGGGCGGCAAGAATCGATTGCAGGCGGCTCAATTCCTCAACCCCATCTGCCAACAGCTTCTTCGCCTGCGGCTTGAACTCGGAATGCAGCCCGTGGGTATCAGCGGGGTCATGATCGTGCAGCCGAAAGCCTTTGCCCTCTTCCACCCGATAGCGCTTAAGCATTTTGTCGATGTTCATACCCGAAATTGTCTCTCCCAGACAGAAAAATTGAAATAGCGCAATGGCTGGAACGTGGCAGCCGCGCCCTTCCCCCGTCACGCGTTACTAAAGGCCCGGACCCAATCTGCTCCGACTAAGTCGGCTTCTGTAACCTAAGTAACATTACTTAGTCAGGTTTTGCTGGCACCATTTTTTCTAAGTGCTAGACTCGGCTCGAATCTCGGTTGCAAGAGTGTGTTTTGTATTCACCAAGGAGCAGGAAATGATTCGAAGCAACACCATTAAAGCCGCCGCAGTTCTTCTTTGCCTCATGGGATCCATAGCCCTCGCAACGCCGCTGCCATTGGAGCAGCCTCTAGTTTTCTCAGCAGGTCAGGGCTTCGGACCGGTCTACGATCCGCAGAAGGAAGTCACGCTATCCGGCACCGTGATCCAATTCGTCTCACCTCCGGCCTCAGCAGGCCCTGGTGGTCTCCATATGCAGCTCTCGGTTTCCGGAGAGACGATCGACGTTCACCTCGGTCCCCATTTTTCTAAGCAGAACCGCGAAGCGCTGAAGCCCGGACAGTTGGTTCAGGTCGTTGGTGTTAAGGCCGGCTTTGGCGGGAAAGACGTTCTTCTGGCTCGGCAGTTGATCTTCGCGGGGCGCCTGGTCACGGTTCGCAGCGCCCATGGCTTTCTTGTTCGCGAAAGCGAACCTCGACGTAGCAGTGCGGAAGGCAATCGCGTGACCGGAGGTGCGCAATGAAATCCCGCCATCTTGCTCTCTTATTTGTTCTCGCGCTGGTCGTCACGTTTGCGGCTTGCGGCGGCGGCAGCTCCCACTTCCACCACACCACCGGTCAGCCTCTCCTTTACGTCCGGGTCCACGCCACCGACCTCGCCTCTGAATATCATCGCCCCTGACAACACCGCCACGCTGGCCGTTACGATTTCAAATGGCCCCGCCAACGCAAGCGTGAACTGGTCTGTGACCTGCGCAAGTGCCCAATGCGGAAGCTTCAGCTCTACATCTACCGCCAGCGGCGTTCAGACCACATACACCGCACCCACCGTGGTTCCCTCCGGCGGCACTGTTACCGTGATGGCAACGTCTGCCAACAGTAGTTCCGTATTCATCTCTGCCAAGATCACGATTAACTCGAATATTATTCTCTCTTTCACGTCAGGCTCCGCGCCGCCGACCTCGCCGCTGAACATTGTTGCGCCGGGCAACACGGCCAACCTCGCGGCGACTATCGCCAACGCGCCAGCAAACGCCACGGTCAACTGGTCTTGTTCAAGCGGCCCTTGCGGCAGCTTTAGCTCGACCTCCACCGCCAGCGGCGTACAAACCACTTACACAGCTCCAACAACAGTTCCGTCAGGCGGCACTGTGACCATTACGGCCACGTCGGCGAATGACAGCTCCAAGACCCTTCAAGGAAACATCTCAATAACTTCGACCATTGTGGTCAGCTTCGCCGCCGCGCCGCCATCTTCCATGCTGATTGACGGCGCTACTAACCTGGCCGCTACCCTCACGAACGATACGCAGAACCAAGGGGTCACGTGGAGTTGTGCGCCCGCTGCGCTGTGCGGAAACTTCACTCCCACAGCCACTCTTAGCGGCGTGAGCACGTCTTTTGCAAGTCCATCCGCGGTTCCCGCCGGCAACAACGTCACCGTCACGGCCACGTCGGTTTCCGACTACACGAAATCCGCTCATGCTTCGATCGCCATCACTTCGAACATCGTGGTGAATTTCACAACCGGATTTAACGCACCGAGTTCCATGAACACGAACACTCAGGTGCAGGTTGCGGCTACCACCGGATCGACTGACCCGGCAAATGCGGGCGTGACCTGGACAGCGAACTGCGGAAGCGCCGGTGCATGCGGAACCTTCAATCCGGCCACTACCGCGAACAACGTTCCCACTCTCTATACCGCGCCGCTTGCCGTCCCCACCGGTACGACCGTCACGATTACGGCATCTGCGGTCAGCGATTTCAATAAGACCGCCACCTCGAACGCCGTCACAATCACGCAGACCAATGCTACTTTGCCCGATGGAACTTATATTTTCCAGTTGAACGGCGAAGATAGCAACGGCCAGTCCGGCGACTCGCCCTTCAATGTTACCGGCGCGTTCACCATGCAAAGCGGCGAAATTGTCGGCGGCGAACAGGATTTCGCCGATTCAACTTTCACTGGGCAAGATGCGATTATTCGCGGTGGCAGCACCACCATCGTTACTACCGCGGATGGCAATCTGCAGATCGTCTTCGACACCGGCGATACCAATATTGGCACCGGCGCAAGCGGTTTGGAGACAATGAATGTCGCGCTTACGTCTCCGACCAGTGGCCTTGTTACTTGGTTTGACGGTTTTGCAAGCGGCTCCGGAACTATCGTGGCACAGAATTCCACCGCCGCATTAAGCCTGCCTCAGAGCGGTTATGCCTTCCTGACTTCAGGCTATGACTCAACCCTCCAATCCGTTGTCATCGGCGGCATTCTGAATGTCGATGATCTCAACAGCACTACCGGCACCATCTCTGGCAACGGTAGCGTTTTTGACATCAACAACTGGGGCAACATCCAGCAGGGCCAAACGTTCCAGCAGAGCACGGTGCTCGGACCAAACAGCGCCCCGGGTGCCCCCGACTCTTATGGGCGCATCACCTTCACCCTCAACCCAAGCACAGCCTCCAAAGTTAGCCAACTGCAACTGGCCGGCTACATCATTGACTCCAACACCATCGCCTTGGGCGAAACCGCCGACAAGTTTGGAGGCGTTACAGGAGGCACCGCGCTGGCACAAGGATCTGCCAATACCGGCAAGATCTCCCAGACCAACCTGTCCGGCTACACTTATGCGGTTGGGGACGCGGGCACTGACATTGCCTTTTTCCTCGACTTCGCGGGCACTCTCACATTTGCAGCTAACGGCTCGGTAACCGGCACTGCGGACTTCCAGGACACTTACAGCCGCTTGACCGGCTCAATCTCGGCCCCGGCCTCGAGCTATCAAGTGGAAGCCAACGGCCGCGTCACCATTTCCAACCTGCTCTTGAATAGCGGCAAAGGCGAATATGGGCCGATGACGCTTCAGCTCTATATCGACGGCCATGGCAATGCCCTTACGGCGACTATGGATACGACTGACGTCCTGGCCGGTCCTGCTTACTTGCAAACTTTCGGCGGTACGTTCACGGGCAATTATGCGCTGGGGGGTGCCGGTTATTCAGCGGCCAGCAGCAGCCCGAGTGGCTGGAGCGCAGCGGGCGTAATTAACATCTCGAGCGGCACCGTGCAAACGGGCAGCTTCACTGACTTCACTTCGTTCGAGAATTCCCAATCGTCAGATTTGGGCCTGAGGGGCACCGTCACCGGCACCTCCGGAACTATCGTCGGGTTTGGAGCGCTCACGCCAAGCGGATCTGACACCTTTGATTTTTATCCCATCGACGATTTCCATGCCTTTGGCATCGAGACCGACGCCATACAAACAGGATTGCTCTACTTTGCCGGTACAAACTCCTGCACGCCGGCCAAAGGCGCCCTAAACAGTTGCGCCGATTCGAAAGCGGTAAAGACTCGAAAGTAAAAGTAAACGGCAGGGACCGAGCTTTCGCTCCGTCCCTGTTTTCTATAACCGCCCATTAACCGCCAAAACAAATAACGAGAAGGGGGCGCATGCAAATGCGCCCCCTTTTCTAGCGCCCTCCCTCTTGACTCCCAGCCCGCAATCTGTAACCCTCGCGTACACTGGATAATTTTGGTAGGCCGGTTGCTGGAGCCCCCTGGCCTCCCTGTACGCAGATCCAAAATCTTAAAGAGGATGAAATGAACTGCAATCGAATTCGTGTGCTCCGCGTTTGCGTCGGAGCCTTGCTCTGGGCTCCGAACTACGCCCTGAACCACGCCCCGACCGACGCTTCCCTGCTCGCTCTTGCTTCCACTGTCATCGTTTGCGCGAACGGAATTACCGCCGGAGGTGCACAATGACCTCCCGGAAACTTGCACTCTTGCTTAGCACCGCCTTTCTCGCCGCCCTTCTTGCTTCCTGCGGCAGTTCCAGCTCATCCTCGCAAAACCATAACCTGGCCGATGGAACGTATGTGTTTCACCTGGCAGGCCAGGCGTATTACTCATCCACACAACCATCTTCTCCCTACTTTGTTGTGGGCGCCTTTACGGTTTCGCGGGGCGTAATTACTCAGGGAGAAGAGGACTTCGCCGACTTTTATGGTGTATACCCGGCCGCGCAAATTCAACCCTCGCAAAGCAGCCTCGGCGTCACGCAAGACGGCAATCTCCAAATCAAGCTTTCTACCGGCTTTACCGGGACCGTCGTGCTTGGCATCGCAGGCGTTCAGACTATTAATGTCAATATGGCATCAAGCACCAGCGGCCGCATTGCGGAGTTTGACGCCTCCGCAGCCGGAACCGGTTCCCTCGACCTCCAGAGCAGTACCGCCCAACCCACCGGCGGCTATGCATTCTTCACCGCGGGTCTCGATAATCAGGAACTCCCACTTGCGCTGGGCGGAGTCATAAATATCGACAACCTCGCTGGCCCCGGCACCATTTCGGGCACCGGCAGCGTGTTCGATCTCAATGACTCTCCGAGTCTGGGTTTGTTTTCGGCGCAGACTCTTTCCACTTCCCTTCCCAGCACCGTGAGCGCACCGGACTCCTTTGGCCGCGTTGTGTTCACTCTTACTCCGAGCAGTTCCACGATCGGGAACATTCAGTTGGTGGGCTACATTATCGATTCATCGACCATCCAGTTAGTCGAAATTCACGACGGCCTTCTCGGCACGACGGGTGGGGCCGCTCTTAGCCAGGGATCAACCACTGGAAACTTCTCAGCCGCGAATCTCTCGGGCTCCACATACCTGGCCGGCTCTCAGGGACAGGAAAAGATCGGCGTCAATAGCAGCAATATCTATCAGGTCGGCTCCGGATACCTGCAGTTCGCCGCGCCGCTCACCTTCAATTCAGATAGCAGCGTGAGTGGGCAGGCCTCCTTTAACGACATCGCCACACAGCTCGCCAATGGTGCCATAAACGCCGGTGCTACCTACTCCGTAGATCCGACTGGCCGCGTGACCGTTTCCGGTTTGACCACTACCGATCCCAACACGCCGTCGGCCCTCCAGCTTTACATCGACGGCAATGGCAACGCGTTCGTCATCTCAATGGATACGAGTGATGTCACCGCCGGTGTTGCCTTCCAGCAAACTGCGGGCGCATCCATTTCGGGCTCCTACTCAATTACCGCCAGCGGGGCTACCCCGGTCCTGAACACCACCACCGACCTCACAACCTACTATTTCTGGGCCGGAGCGGGCCAGGCTTCCGCCAGCAGCGGCAGCACGACCGGCTTTACCGATCTCAACGTCCTGCCGAATCCCCAGGTTTCAGGAAGCCAGAATGCCGATGTGGATCTTGCCGGAACTTCAACTATGACGGCCACTGACGATATCCTCACCGGAACCATTGCCGGACTCGGTTACGCGTCGGCGACCAATCAATATGTCTACTATGTAATCGACAGCACTCGCGCCTTTGCGATTGAGACTGACGCCAATCAACTGAGCGAAGTTTTCGCACAGTCATCATCGAAGCAGTAATCGACTCAGTAAGAGATCGCCGCGATAGGAAGAGGCCTTAACTCGTAGCGCCGGCGGCGCGCTTAGGATTTAAATGCATGGCCGGAGGAAAACGAACTAGCCCTAAGTTGTAGCGCCGGCGCCCGCCGGGGTCCCCGTCGATCCCGGTTTTGGCTCGATGGGGTGGCTCGCCGGCTGTCGCGCGGGCACCCTGCCCGCGCCGCCCGCACCCATTAGGCGCCGAGCGCTCTGCGATTTGTCTTGACTTAACGCGCACGGGCTCCCAACAATGGATAGGGTGATCCAACCGTGCGCATGTAAGCTGAAATCCAGGATCCGCCCTAACAGGCGATTACTTAACCTCTTTCGAATCACTATTTTGAAGGGATGATAGCACGTTAACTTATTGATTATAATAGGATACACTTTGGGGCTCTACTTATAACTGGCTTGTTTTCTGGATTTTACATATAACTGCCATCGAATCAAGATTTTGGCGGGAAAATCCCGCTAACATCTAGATTCTAAAAGATCGGCAGAGAGGGGGGAGGGGTGGGTAACGCCTTTAAAACCCTCCATAAGAACCGCAGGGTGTATCATAGAAATAGATCTTTGCTGGCTTTTCCCTCAGTGGGGGCGTCCCGGATTCGACGGAGATGCTTGCGGCCAGGAGGCATGCCGGGGTGTAGGCACCCGTAATCGCTTGCAAAATGATAATTGCCAATCAACAGATGGCATACGCAGCCTAATTAGTTAGGCAGCCGCTCTCCGCAGCTTCGCCCTTGGGCTGCGAAAGAGCGTCGCACAGAGGGCTGCTCTTTCACGCTACGTCTGGGCGTGATGGTTAAGATCTCAGGCTAGCGTTTCCGGTTTCTTGTCCGTTCTGAGCCGGCGGCGCGAACGTTTTGGGGTAATGCCCAAAGCATGAACAGGAATAAGCATGTAGGCTCCTTGCCAGTAACATTTTCGGACGCGGGTTCAACTCCCGCCGCCTCCACCATTGCTGAAGCTACCGCTCAAGGTCCAACAAAGCATCCTTTCTCCATCCTGGATGGCATCGAAAAAACGACGGCACGATCTGATGGCACCGAAAAAGCTGGCCCCGACACAAGGATTTCTGCGAGGTTATGGACGACACTAGAAAATTAATCGGTGTGGGGACGCTGGCGGCAACCGACGACGGCTACACAGACGGCGAGATTAATCATCCCGCTTCACCCGGCCCGCACGACCTCGACGATTTGCTTGCCTCGATTCGCACCCGCGGCCTTGACGTTCTCGACGAAGATCATCAATTGCCGCATTCAGGTCTTGGTCGAGCGCTCACCAGCGAACCCGACGAAATTGATGTCAACCCGGCAGCTGCTTCCCCGGACACGGCCAACGACCCGGTGCGTGTCTACCTGCGCGAAATGGGCGCCTCGCCTCTGCTCACGCGCGAAGGTGAAGTCGAAATTGCCAAGCGCATCGAACGCGGACAGCTCTCCGCCATGAAGGCGCTTTCGCGCTCTCCTCTGGTAGTTCAGGATATCCTCGCCATTGGCGACGCGTTGAAGAGCGGCCAGCGTTCCATTAAAGACACCGTCGTCTTCGACGAGGAAGAAATCACCGAAAAAATCCTGCAGGACCGTTTGAAGGAAACGACGCGCCGCATCGATCTGATTCGCAGCAATTACAAAACAGCCTGCCGGCTCGCCGAGAAGTTGACAACTTTCGCCGCGGAAAAGAGTGCGCGCCGATACCGCCGCTGCCGTATCCAACTCAGCCGCAACGTCATTCAGATTTCGCGCGCCATCCGCACCCTTCGCTTTATCCCCTCCGAGCGCAAGCGCCTGACTGAACGTGTGAACACCACCACCAACCTCATGCGTTCGCTTGAGCGCCAAGTCGGCAACCTGGAAAAGAAGATTGCGGCTACGCGCAGCGAGGAACTTAAAAAGAATTGCCGCACCATGCAGCGCCAACATCGTGCCGAGATGAAAAAGCTGGAAACCGCTGCTGGTATGACGTTCGCAGAACTACAGCGCGCGCAGCGCCAAATCATCAAAGGCGAGATGGATTCCGAACAGGCAAAACACGAGCTCATCGAAGCCAACCTGCGCCTCGTGGTTTCCATCGCCAAGAAGTATGGCAACCGCGGCCTTCAATTCCTGGACCTGATCCAGGAAGGCAACGTCGGCCTGATGAAGGCGGTGGACAAGTTCGAGTACCGTCGCGGATACAAGTTCTCCACCTACGCCACCTGGTGGATTCGTCAGGCCATCAGCCGCGCGATCGCCGATCAGTCGCGAACCATCCGGCTCCCCGTACACATGGTCGAGATCGTCAACAAACTGATTCGTGTTTCGCGCCAGCTCGTCCAAACTCTCGGCCGCGAACCTACATCCACGGAGATTGCCCAGCAAATGGACATTCCCGAGGCCAAGGTCCGCCGTGTGCGCAAGATCATGCGCGCGCCCGTCTCGCTCGAAACACCCATCGGCGAGGAGGGCGATTCACACCTTGGCGATCTCATCGAAGACCACACCCAGGTTTCGCCCGCCGATGCCGTCATCAACGAGAACCTCAAGGAACGGACGGCGCACGTCTTACGAACGCTCAGTGCGCGGGAAGAAAAAATTCTCAAGATGCGCTTTGGTATCGAGGACGGCTCCGAACGCACGCTCGAAGAAGTTGGCCGCTCGTTCGACGTGACTCGCGAGCGCATTCGCCAGATCGAAGCCAAAGCACTGCGCAAGCTACGTCATCCTTCGCGTTCCGGCAAACTTCGAGCCCTCTTTGATGACGCCGGCGAACGCTGATCTGCGCGAATCATCGAACTGCATGAGCGAGCTGATTATCGATTCTTGGCGACGACCCGCCAAGTAGGTTCTTACAGTACGTACAACCGTAGCATCCACCAGACAAGGAATATCGCTAGGATGGCTCCAGCGATGTGCACTATCCAGTCGCCAACCGTTTTCGGCTTCCCAAAATTGAACATTGAGAAATCGTACAGGAACGCGCATCAGCCTAACATCTTTCTACCGCTCAAAGCTTTTTTTGGGCTTCAGGAAAACAGAGCCCGAGGAAGGGGCCGTCTTATCTATGACGTTCTGGCGCAGGAAAGTGGGGAGCGTCTGTTTCGCGAAGAGCGTTCGCCTCGCGCCCTTCCAATTCAGCTTGTCGATGCTCAGTAGCTTGGGCGGGATCTGTTCCCGCCTTAATATCTGTTTTCTCGATGAAGTAGCGCCAACCTTCGTGCCGGTCTGAGGGGTCCTGGGCATCGTCAAACGCCTTCAATTCTGATTCAGCGTTTTGCTTGCCCCTGATCACTGCCACCACCCCAGCAGAGCGATAGGTGCGAACGTTGTGCCGGATGATTGCGTAAGAACAGGTAAGGTCGTCGCGTGTCAGAAGGAATCCATTCCTCGCTCGGAAGATCAAGCGGCAGGTTTGTCGTGATCGCAGTTCACGAAGTGGAATTTCAAAAGGCGACCTTGGGAAGATCGCCCCTTTCGCAAAGCGTCTGCTCTTAGAGAGGCTGTACGTTTTCTGCTTGCCAGCCCTTGGGGCCCTTCGTTACGTCGAACTGCACCGTTTGGCCTTCCTGAAGGCTCTTGAAACCGCCCGCTTGGATCGCCGAAAAATGCACAAAAACGTCTTCGCCAGTCTGACGGCTAATGAAGCCGTAGCCCTTGGCGTCGTTGAACCACTTTACTGTTCCTTGTTCTGCCATGTTGATACTGTTTCCTTGTCAAAATTGATTTTACGCTGGATAGATTCGGAGGTACTACCGGCAGGTACTGGCTGTTCAGGCAAGCGCTGCTCACGACCGACTCGGTCTAACGCACATAACTATGGTACCTGAAGCCAGCAAAATTCGCAAGGCGGTTCGTCTTAGCGCTGGCCTTCGATCCCTGACAACCACCCTTTGGCATCTTCCCGAAGCCCCGCATTTTCCGATAGACACCCACCTTCAGGTGAGAACCTCGCAGCCACGAGGCGCTGGATCTCACGTGCACCAACTGTCAAGTTTAGCCCATTCCATGTCCGTGTCGCCCCACCAGAACCATGTCTTTCACGCACTTTGCCGATCCTCTTGCGAACGATTATTTTGAAGACTAATCATTGCGCGCCAATGGTTGTGCTCTCATGATCGAGGTCTATGGGCCCTCGGCATGATTGTTGCAAACAGCGTATACTGAAACTACTTAACCTCGAAGATACGCCGCTGGAAGTACTGTGCGCCCTTCGCGATTGAGAGATCGAGAGGCGCATGTCATTGCAGTTCTTTTTCGCTCCGCCACAGCACTCTAATGCCGCTCGCGACTTCAGTCGAAAGCGTGCGTTTTGACGCGCCTCATGACACTGATCGCAACAGTAACCCTGGCGGCGGCCATTTTGTTCCGCTTTCCATCCGATTTCAGGATGGTGGTGTGCATCATTGTGTCGGTGTCAGCGATCACCCTTGCCGGTCGCAGTCTCTTCACCGGGAAGCTCGTTTTGGCATTGCTCTTCCTGGGAGTTGTGGGCGTGTTCACGCCGTTTCATCGTAATCAGTTCTCTCTCTTACTCAACTACATACTCGACATGGCGACTCTGGCGCTCTTTGCGGCTTCGCCGATAATTCTTGCAAAATCTACCTCTCCGTTGGTGCCTACGCATCCTGCACGGAGCGTTGTGATCCCGCGACATTAGCCGGCAAAGAAGGAGTTCACGATGTCAGCACGAAATGGCGACAGATCGAGATTTCACCGCGAGCGGAAGCAAAAAATCGCTCGACGGAAGCGAAACAGAGAACTGCTGACGGGCCCGGCTACGCTACCCATGCGGGCAATAAAGCTCGCCACTCCCAGGCCCGGAACGGTGTCGGCATGAACACACCACTTCTGGCCTTGCCGCTTTCCGCGCCCATCCCTCCTTCAATCAAGAAGAAACGAGTGCTCCTGGTCGATACCTCTTCCCATAAGCGCGAATTACGCGCCGAGATCATGCGGAAACTTGGCATGGACGTAGATTGCGCCGCCGATATCAACGAAGCGCTTTCCTGGTGGCGAGCTGATCTTTATAATCTCGTACTCATTGACGCGCAGAATGACATCGGCCGGGACGATTTCTGTGAGGTTATCCGCAATGCCACACCGGCGCAGCATATGGCGTTCCTGGTCGGCAAACCCGATTACCTCGCAGGTGCGGCAAAAACGAACGGAGAATCTGCCACCCGGACGAATGACGACCAAGTGCTCGGAGACGTCAGGGTAGCCCTTTTAGCAGTAAGTGACGATCAGCCGCAGCGCTGGGGAATCCTGGAAGCATCCCGCCGGATCTCCGCCGCCCGTTCCGCATCCGTCGCGCGGACCCAGGCCATGCGCACCCGGCCTGCTCCGCCACGAGATTCTGAGACCCGTCCATTGAAAAAAACACCAGCAGCGGCCACCCTGGATGATTTATTGAGAGAGGAATTGCAATGAAGAACCTGTACGTTGGAAACCTGCCCCACAGCGCAACGGAAGCGGATCTGCGAAGCGTCTTCGAGCCGCACGGCGCGGTCGAAAAGGTCACACTGGTAACCGATCGGGATACGGGCCGCTCTCGCGGTTTCGCCTTTGTCGAAATGACCAATGCCCCCGAAGCCGACAAGGCTATCGCTGCGCTCAACGGCACTGACATGGGCGGTCGACCGTTGACTGTCAATGAGGCTAAACCGAAGACCGACCGTCCCAAGGGCGGAGGCGGCGGGGGCCATCGTTTTGGCGGCGGAGGCGGCGGTCGTGGGCGAGATGATTATCGCGGGCATCCACGGCAGCCGCGCGAACCGCGCTGGTAGTTTTTCGAACACAATGTGCCGGCACGGTTGCGTACCCGCCGGCTACGAGTAAAAATATAGAGGATACGTATGCCTAGAGGACGATCAACATTTACGAAACGCCAGAAAGAACACACACGGCAACAGAAACAACGGGACAAGGCAGAGCGCAGAGTTCAGCGCAAACAGGATAAGCCAGTGGAGGGCAGCGTGGACGAGATGGCTGAATTGCGCGAACATGCTGCGGCACAGGCGGCGCTATTCAACATTGGTGTAGAAGAAACTGAATCTGTGGAAGAGTCCGCGCCCGATGGCCACATCCGCGAGTGACTCGTTACTTAACATCTGCCGGAGCCTGATTGTCCGGCAGCGAACTTATCGTATTGCAATAATCTAATGTGGGAGGAAGAAAGTGGCAGAAATTCGATTGCAAGAAGGCGAGTCCTTAGAAAACGCGCTTCGTCGATTCAAGCGTAAGGTGCAGACGGAAGACATCATTAAAGAGGTCAAACGTCACTCCTATTACTTGAAGCCCGGCGAAAAGAAACGCGTGAAACAAGCTCTTGCGCGAAAGCGTGCGCGTAAGAAAGTTCGCAAAGAAGGTTCGTTCGGAACCGACGCGCGCCGCGAGAAATGAGTTCGGAAGGCCTGGCTTTACGGGCTGCGGAAGAAGTCGTTCCTGGTTCGGTTGGGGGCGCGGCTTTCAGCGCGCCCAGTAAATTTACTGTTGCCAATTCTAAACTGTCCGTAGCCGCCCCTGCGCGGTGTGGACAGCGTGGAATCTCGATTTTCGCCAGCTGTCGCCATTTGACATTGCAGCTCGCTTTTTCAGGGCCTGTAAGCAGGCGTCTGACTGTCATTGCCCACTGTTGGCATCCGCCGTACCGTCCGACCATTTGCCGACCGGAACGAAGAAGACGGTGAATCGATCCTCAGCGTCGTCGGCTCCCAAAACCGGTGAGCCCTTCAGATTTGCGCCCCATGCCGCAGTGCCGGTCTTCTGCGGAAGAAAAAACATCAGGTGAGGATGCCAGTGCTGCCCGCTATCGCCCAGATACTGTTCCTTGGATAACATGTAACCCATTGCGCCAACTTCCGGCGTCGGCAATTCCTTCTTGTCAAAGCCGGCCTTTATGCTTTCGAACATTTGCGCCTTGGATTGTCCGGCTAATACGAGTTCAGTTTTTTTGATGGATAGTGGAAGATAAGATCGGGCGGCGACCGCATTGAGGCAGACTGGACCCCGCAGTTTGGGATTCCAAAAATTCGGATCGTCGATGGGGGCAGTCCACGACCGATCCACGAAGCACACAAAACCATTCCTACCTTTGGCCGCGGTTTCGTAGCCATGTCTGCCGAGTACCAGGACCTCGGCATCGCCTGAGATGGATTCCGGGGCCGCGCTCCGTGCCAGGTCTATCTCGGCATTCCGGTCCGCCATCAGATACTGCTCAGTCGGCGCCATACTCGGATACGGTGTTTTGGCATCCTGCGCTTGCACTTGCAATTTCAATGCTGCCCCCAGCAAAACCAGAGCGAGGCTCTTCGCCACATTCGTTTTCAGTATCTGTCGCTTCATCGATCTTCTCCTAAGGATTCTCTCCCCAGAGATGGGATGCGCCTTGGGGAAGATACGTTGATATGGGGCGGTTGTAAATAGCAGTATTGGCCGCTCCCGTGGGCCCAAACGGGTTGCCAGACGGAAGGGTGACATAAGACAGCCGGGACAAGGCAAGCTCAAGCAGCGGCGACTACAGCTGAGACGTCCAAGCCGCCGGGGCCTAATGCCCCGGCAATCTTGCGATCCTAGACAAACACCTCGCCCGGCAACCTGGTCAGCGTCCGCGAGGCCAGCGTGTTCTGACTCATTCGCCGCGGCGGCGCGTCTTTCGCCGTCTCACTCTGATTGCGTTCGATCTTTAACTTGAGCGTGCGTTCGATCTGGCGCAGTTCCAGAACCTCGGCTCCGGCCGCCAATGTCGAGGCGCGTCCCTGCAGCCCGGCTCGGCCTGTGCGGCCAACTCGATGGATAAAGTCTTCCGCCATTTTCGGCACATCGTAGTTAATCACGTGGGCCACGTCATCCACGTGCAAGCCACGAGATGCGATATCGGTCGCCACCAGCACCTGGTAACGGCCTTCCTGGAATCCGTTCAATGCCCCGTTGCGCTGCGATTGTGAGCGATCGCCATGAATCATGGCAGCCGCGAATCCGTCGCGCACAAGTTCCTTCGCCAATCGTTCCGCGCCACGCTTGGTGCGTGTGAAGATCAGCGTCTGTCCCTTTTCTGCATAAAGCAGTTGCCGGAGCACTTCGAGCTTTTCTCCCGGCCTCACTTCGTAGGCCTTCAGTTGCACGCTCTCCGCGGGCTTAAGCACCGACCCTAAAGCAACCCGAACCGGATTGTGCAGATAATCATTCACTAGGCCGGCAACGGATTGTTCCAGCGTGGCCGAGAAACACATCGTCTGCCGCTCTTCGGGCAAGGCTGACAAGATTCGCCGGATCGACGGTAGGAATCCCATGTCCAACATGCGATCGGCTTCGTCAAGCACGAGCACTTTCACGTTCCGCAGGTCCGCAAACCTGCGATCCATCAGGTCCTGCAAGCGTCCCGGAGTCGCAATCACCAGCGGCGCACCAGCTCGCAAACTTTGGATCTGCGCTTTCTCCGATACTCCTCCAATAACGAGCGCGGCCTTATGCATCTTGTTCGTGCGCAATTGCTCATACTGCTCGTGAACCTGCATCGCAAGTTCGCGCGTCGGTAGCAACACCAGAGCGGACGTACAATGCGCCGGCTCCTGCTGCAACGTCTCAATCAGAGGAATCAGAAACGCCAATGTCTTGCCGGTACCTGTCTGTGCCGTGCCGATTACGTCGCGGCCCTCAAGCGCCGGGGGAATCGCTCGTTCCTGGATAGGGGTGAGATTAATAAATTGAGCTGCCGCCAGCTTCCGCTGCAACGTGGAAGACAGGGGTAGTTCTGTAAATGTGGTCATTCGATTTGTTTTCTTTCTGGAGGGACAAGTTGTCACGCACACTTCGACACACGTCGAGAGCTGCACTGCCGCTCGCAATTAGCTTTAGATTTCACGCAAGTGAACGGCGGGCAGGAAATGCGGAGATGAGTCTAGTCGAAGAAAACGACTACCGCGAAACGAGCAAACCGTAATCAGTACGTGGGTTCAGTATAGCAGATGTAGGGGCGGCCATTGATTACCTCGGTCACTGCCTAGTGGCGCGTTTGATTCCTAAGCCGATAACAACGGATTGGCGTCCCGCATTGGCAGGTAGCCTCCCAACCTCAGCTAATGTCGGCACCCGGCGCGAGAAAATCTCGCGGACACCACCCGGTCACCCCAAGATGTCAGAGCATAACGCAGCACCGCCCGCAATGCCGGCCTCGGCGCCATAGTGGGCCATCACAATCGGGATTTCCTGTGCGCGCGAATTGATCGACCAGTTCGGCAGCTGCTTTCTGATCTCGCCGAATAATGGCTTCATCATCTCCGCCATGCCGCCGCCAATAATGATGACATCGGGCTCAAGCAAATCAACTACATTACCAAGCCACGCCGCCAGCAATTCCACGGTCTCGCGCATGATCTCGCGCGAAAGCACATCGCCCTTCGCGTAAGCCTGATTGACTACTTCGCTGCTGACTACCTCTAAGTTGCCGCCGCTAAGTTCCAGAATCGTCGAGTTATCATATTTGCCAGATGTTAGCTTCTCGCGAGTCCGCCTCGCAATCGCCGGACCCGAAGCATAGGCTTCGATGCAGCCCGCCTTGCCACATCCACATCGCGGCCCAAGATAGTTGATACTCAGGTGCCCGCCTTCGGCCGCCGCACCCGTGCGCCCGTGATAAATCTTCCCATCGAAGACGATTCCGGTACCAATGCCCGTGCCCATGGTGGCGTAAAACACATTACTGTAGCCGCGTCCTGCTCCCCAACGGGATTCCGCCAAGGCTGCGGCATTCGCGTCATTGTCGATTCTTACTGGAACCTCGTACAGCTTCGCCACTTCGCTTGCCAGCGGGAAGTTGCGCCAGCATGGCACATTCGGCGGATTGATAATCACTCCCTTTGTGGGATCCAGCGGCCCCGGCGAACAAATCCCAATTCCCCGGATTGCTCCCCTGCTCATCCCTTGGGCAATCGCACCCCGCGATGCTTCCATTCCTGATTCACTGCACACCGAATCTATCGCCGATGCGACGGCATTCAATCCCTCCGCGGCAGTGCCCGTCACCACCATCGGCACTCGCACCTGGCCGCTAATCTCGCCGCCAGGACTCACCAGACCAGCGGCAACTTTCGTGCCTCCGATATCCACGCCGATTATGAAATCAGTTGCCGCAAGCTCCACCATTGTTCCTCGGTTATCTCTCCGTCAGGAAATTTCGCGCGCTCCGCCTTGTGCAGTGAAACTTTTCAGAACATGTGGCTGGAAATCCCCAACACAAAAATCGCAGCCACCAGTATGCCCACACCGCAGCCCATCAATCCCAGAGTCTTGTGCCCCGCGCCTTTCCACTCACCGGTGGCCACGCCCCATAAAGTCGCGGTTATGACGATCAGCGACATGAACAGCGGCCACCCCAGCACCGCGCCCAGGCTTCCGATCTTCGTTGCGCCCACTCCATACATCACGGTGCTGGCGAACCAGAAAAATGCCATGATCGCCGCGAGCCCGTAATAGAAGCCCGTTCCAGCGCGGCCAAAGCGCGATCCCGTTTTGTTCTTGCGCAGCAGATAAACGCAATAGATGACGTTCGGGATTCCGCCCGCCACCATCAGTGGAAGCCACACTGTATTGGACGACCATATCCGATCGGTGCCCAGTCGTTGTGCCGCAACCTTAAGTGGTTCGCCGAAGACAAACCCAAAATTCACCAGCGCCGAGCCCAAGCCGCTTATCGTGGCGAACACCAACCCTTTCGCTACTGACACTTTCCGCTCTGATTTCGCCGAAGCTCCGGCAGCATTAAGAATCGCCTCTCTTCGCCTTCCAGCCAGCGCCGCCACTCCGACTCCCACCAACACCAATCCCACTCCGCAAAGAACCGTGATGCCTCCCTTTTGTAAAACGGCATCAGGATGCAAACGGAAGAGCGGCACCAAACTGCCAAGCGCCGCCGCGAGCCCCAGAATTACCGAAAACGACAGCGCCATTCCGATGCCTTCTACCGCCAGCCCCAGAAAAACCTGCGACGCTCCCCACCCCGCTCCAAAGCAAGCCGCCAGCAACGCGGGCCCCGGCCCCGTCGCAGCATATACCGCAGCCAGCGCGGGCACCGTAAACCACGTCAACGCCACGGGAAAAATTGCCAACGCGAAAATTGTCCACATGAGCCAAGTATTCTCCCAGGCCCATTTGCGTGTAAATTTCATCGGCAGTGTGAAGCTGCCATTCATGATTCCCGCAATCAGCAACAGCAGGAATCCCACCCCGCTCTCATCCATTCCCCAGCTCCGTTCCCGTCCTTAGCTCCCACCTAACTTGCTACTTGCCAGCGGCACCACCTGCCACCGGCTTCGCGTATTCCGCCTTCACCGTCTTAATCTCGTAAGGCTTGGTTGGCACAGTGACCGCACCGTCACGCACGGTAAGGTCCCCGATTTTCTTTTCCATCAAATCTGTCTCCACCGCCGACTGTACTCCGTGCGGCAGCTGAATCGTCACATCCCCGCTCTTTCCCGCCCATTCGTAGAACCGAATCACCATCCCGTCATCGTCCTCCGCTTTCTTAACTGCGGTCACCACAACATTGTCAGCCTGAACCTGCATCATCGATTGTTCCATCGCGCCGCTTCCCGCGTGCTTGCTCGTCTGGATTGCGAACAGCTCATAGTTCAGTTCATAGCCTCGGCGTACGGTCTCAGCATCGCGCCACGTCCCAGCGTGCGGATACAGCGAGTATGTGAACTCGTGATGGCCCTCATCGGCGTGCGGGTCGGGCCATTCGGGCGAGCGCAGCAGCGAGAGCCGCAGCACGTTTCCTTTCGCGTCATAACCGTATTTGCTGTCATTAAGCAGGCTGAACCCATTCTTTCCATCTGAAATATCGGCCCAGCGCAATGCCGGAACTTCAAACTCCGCTCTCTCTGCCGGCGTGTTGCGAGTCGTCGGCCGCTCAATCGATCCGTATGGGATTTCGAATGTCGCTTTCGCGCTCTGCGCTCGCAACGGGAATGCCACTTTCAGCAGAATATGCTTCTCATGCCAATCCACGCTCATCTTCACATCTACGCGCGGCACACCTGCATACAGAGTTATGTCCTGTACAAATGTCGACTCCTGAAAGTGCTTCTTGACTCTGAGCACCGCGCGCAGCGGTCCGCTTTCTATCAATTTCACTTCGTCGGCGTGATCCAGGTCCCAATGCCTATCCTCGAAGTCGGCGTCGATATTCCACGCATCCCATTTTTTTGGCTTGTCGACGAAGGCCTGGAGCAGATTGCCGCAGGCAAAATCCTTCGGGCCGCCGGTGTCCGTCTCAGCCGGGCTGAGCGCCTCCACGTCGCGGCGCTTGTCAAATACGCTCGTCATGCATCCCGACCGCGGGTCCACTTTCACGCGAATGAACTCATTTTCCAGCAGGTCTGAGGTCGCATGCAGCGGCGCTCGATTTGCGGCTTCAATCTTGGTGGCGCGCACAAAGTATGTTTTGAATCCCATCGCGGGCACATCGGCCAACCACAAAAGATGAACGCGCCCCGTTCCCGCATCGCTCGATATAACCTGCGAGTCAGCACGATGCCCGGCAGGATCGACAACCTCAACGAATCTCGCAGCCGCCGGAAGTTGCACGTCCGCTTCCGCCACTTCCGTTCGGGGCCAGGAAAGCGAGTTGAACAGCATCACCGGCACGCCGTCTCCCTCCGTATTCACATGAGCCGCCAATTCTTCCAACGCCCCCATGATGATCCCGTTACCCGACTGGCGCACATCTTCCAAATTCCGCTTTGCGTCCAGGTAATTCACCGCGATCCCAGAGCCCGGCATGATGTCATGAAAGTGGTCGAACAAAAGCCGCTTCCAATCGTGCTGAAGTTCCTCCTGTGGATACTCGCGTCCATACAGCGAAGCCCACGCGGCAAACTTCTCGGCATTCAATAGCGTCTCTTCGCTGCGTCGGATTCTCCGTTTCGTCTCCGATTGCGTTGTGAAAACGCCGCGGTGATACTGGAAATAGAGTTCATCTTTCCAGACAGGAACTTGCATGTTAGGAATCTTCGCCTCGAGATTCTTAAAGAACTCCCCAGCCGTACTGAACTCCAGTTTCGGATAGACCGCCGAAGGTACCATCAGTTTGGCCGCCCCATCCAACATGTCGCGCGTCGGCCCGCCTCCGTGATCGCCCACGCCGTATAAATGCATCATCTCCGGCTTGTCGATTTTCTGATTGCCGTAAATTGCAGGTGCCCACACCGCGAGGTCTTCTCCCATCTTGTCGCCGTCGAGGTCAGCCGCATAATCGTGGGGAAAATAAGTCAGCAACCGGCTGCCGTCCGGTGCCTCCCACCAAAATAGTTTGTATGGAAATGTCGTGAAATCCTTTGCCCAGAGCAGCTTTTGGGTCACAAAGTAATCCATTCCCGACTTCTTGTAGATCTGCGGAAGCTGCCAGTTGTATCCGAACGAATCCGGGTTCCACCCAATCCTCACGTCGACGCCGAACTTTTTCTGAAAATATTCTTTGCCCACCAAAATCTGCCGCGTCAACGATTCGCCGTCAGGCATGTTGAGATCGGGTTCTACCCACATCCCCCCAACCACCTCCCAGCGTCCTTCTTTTACCCGCTGCTCAATCTGCTGGAATAACTCGGGATATTTCTCCTCCATCCACTCATAGGCCTGTGCCGTTGACACCGTGAACTTGAAGTCTGGGTACTCCCGCATCAAATCCAGCGCGCTCTGGAAGGTGTTGCGCACCACCTCGACCGTCTCCGTCCACGGCCAAAGCCAAGCCATGTCAATGTGCGAGTTCCCCACCGCCCGAATCGTGAACTGTCTTAGCCACGGGTTCAGCGTTTCAAGTTTGGTCTGCGCCTCTTGCAGCGACTTCTCAAACTCCTCCTGCTTTTTTCCCAGCGCTGCAAAATTAATCGCCTTTACGGCCGCATCCAGTTGTCGAGCGCGCTCTGCCCTGCCCTCCGTGTATGCGTCACTCAACCGGCGCGCAGCAATAATCTGATCGCGAAGCAGCGCCGGATCGACCCTGTTCGCCGGAGCCTCAACAATCAGCTCACTGCTATATATTTGCGCTTCCGCCGCTGCATCCACTCTCACAGCGACAAGGAACCGTTGCCCCGGCTGCGCGTCGTTCGTCAACGGGATCGCCTGCTGCAGGTCTTCATCTCCGTGGAAAGCCATTTCGCCATTCACAAACTTGGTGATCACCAGTCGCCCCTGACTGGAGATATGCAAATCCAATTTCACCCGGGACCCTCGTATGGCGTATCCATGAATCGTCTCCGGGATCTCGATCCAGCGACGCAGCACACGCGATTCGTCGCTCCATTTGTCTTTGGTCTTCACCGTCTTCCAAGCGGAATCATCCAGAGAAACCGCCTCAGGGTGCGCCTCGTCCTCATGAAAACGCCATTCCGCCTCGGGATAAACAGAAAGCGCCTGCAACTGTTCCAGCACCGAACGGTATGGATCCTCCGGCTCTTTTTTGTCCGCCGACGACGAACTCGCGGCAAATGAACTCGCGGCCGCAAGAAGAAGGCAAATAACAATCGCGCAACGTATCACTCGATTCACAGATCCTATCCTCGCCATCGCAGTCCTCACTGAACACCTTCAGCTTCGCACAACATCAAGTTTTTGAAATCGGGTGCGAGTATGAGCGCGCTCAAGAGGCAGTGTCAAGGAAGCAACCATCCTCAGCAGGCTTGGGTATATACTGAGACGTTTTCGGCGCTCTTCCTTCAATCATTCACTTCCGCAGCGCCAGAAAGGCGAACCATGGCTTCCCCGGCAGTAGCGTTTGCACGGTCGAATCAACCACGTTTTGTGGATGAACTTAAAAAACTTCTTCGTATTCCGAGCATCAGCACTCTCGACGAGCATAAAGGCGATGTACAGAAAGCCGCCGAATTTGTCGCCGACGAACTTCGACGCATCGGCATGAACAACGTCGAGGTCATTCCCACCCAAGGGCATCCTCTGCTCTACGCAGATTGGTTGCATGCTCCTGGAAAGCCGACCGTGCTGATGTACGCTCATTTCGATGTCCAACCAGCCGAACCGCTGGACGAATGGAAGTCTCCACCTTTCCTGGATAAGGATGCCTATTCTCTAAAGCCAGAGGAAGCGGCGGCGACAAAAGCTTGGACTTTGCCGTCCGAGCGGAATGACAACATCTACGCCCGTGGGGCCGTCGATGACAAGGGCCAGCTTTGGATGGAAGTGAAGGCACTTGAGTCCCTCTTCCAGGCCCACGACGGCAAACTCCCGATCAACGTCAAAGTTATTTTTGAAGGCGAAGAGGAAGTTGGCGGCGAATCCATCGCCGAGTATGTGCGCAAACAGAAAGCCAGGCTCAAGGCCGATTTCGCGCTGGTCTGCGACACCGAGCTATTTGCGCCCAACCTTCCCACCCTTTGCGTAGGCCTGCGCGGCCTCGTCTACACCGAACTTGAAGCTACCGGCGCCAAAACCGATCTCCATTCCGGCGTGTACGGCGGTGCCGCGCCCAACCCGTTTTTTGCGCTGATCGAGATCATCAGCAAGCTAAAGGATTCCAAAGGCAAGGTACTGATCCCTGGCTTTTACAGCAAAGTCAAGGCTCCCACCAAAGACGAACTCAAAGCCTGGAAGCGTCTGCCCTTTAACGAAGAGCACTATCGCAAAACCGAAGTTGGATCAAAAGTCCTAACCGGCGAGCCCGGTTACTCGGTTCTCTATCGCACATGGGCGCGCCCCACGCTCGAAGTGCATGGAATGCCCGGCGGCTTCGTTGCTGCCGGCGCAAAGACCGTAATCCCCGCCAAGGCTGCGGCAAAGGTCTCCATGCGCCTGGTGCCGAATCAAGATGCCGACGACATCCTGAAGCGCTACACGGCATTTGTGAAAAAGCTCACGCCCAAGGGCATCGACATAAAGATCAAAGTCTGGAGCAAAGGCCCTGCCTCCGTGGTGGGGACGGACAATCCCTATATTGAGGCCGCCACCGAAGCTCTGCATGACACGTTCAAGAAAGAGACCGTCTTTACCCGCTCTGGTGGCTCGATTCCCATCGTCACGGATTTTCAGGACGTGCTCAAAATCCCATCGGTCATGATGGGGTTCGGCCTGCCCGACGACAACCTTCATGCCCCGAATGAGAAGTTCCACCTGCCAAACTTCCATCGTGGCATTGAAACCATCTGTCTCTTTTTTGAGAAGCTGGGCTTGTAGTGCCAATTCACGGAAGCCGAGAGTCGATCCTCATTCTGCTCTCGGCTTCGCTTCATCTTCGCCATTACTCTCGCGGTTGCCGGTCCGCTCACCCGCAAAACACGTCTTCTTAAGGTAAAATTAAGGTTTGAACTTCATCGTATGCTACGTATTGGGTCTTCTCGGCCTCAAGGCACTCCTACTCTAGTTTGGAAGCGAGGGTTTTTAATGGCGCCAAAAGTTACGTCCAAGAAACAGGTTACTGAGGATCCCCGTCATGCCCAGGCGGTCAAAAGCTATGAAGAGGGGCTTCGCGCCCTGCAGGAACGCAAGTTTGAAAAAGCAAAAACCAGCCTGCAAAAGGTGCTAGGTGGCGCCGACAAAGCCCTTGTTGACCGCGCTCAGGTTTATATTGCCGCCTGCGACCATCACCTGGAAACCCTGGCCCTGCATTTCAAAACACCCGAAGAGCACTTCGACTATGCGATTTCATTAATGAATACTGGCGACTATGTGACCGCTCGCGAGCATTTTGACAAGCTTCTTAAGCAGGAGGCCAAGTCCGATTATGTCCTATACGGCATGGCAGCTCTGCATTGCCTTACCGGGCATCCCGAAGACTCGCTTCGAACTTTGAGCGAGGCGATCCAGGCCAATCCTGCGCTTAGGTTCCAGGCCCGCAACGACTCTGATTTTCAGAACCTGGCCGAAGATCCGCGTTTCACCGAATTGCTCTACCCCGACCCCGGTGTGGAAGAAGCGCCTTCTCTGCGAGAAGAGACCGGCGCCTACTAACCGCATCTCTGCGATCGTATGGGTCCCCAACGCAGCACGATTCCGCCCGATGACGACCAGGATACCGCCCTGCGCGTCGTCGCCATTGGCGGAGGCACCGGTCTTTCGACACTCCTGAAAGGGTTAAAGCGTTATGTTGTGCCCCCCGCTCTCGCCGCGCCCGAGCAGGCGTCCATTCGCGAATTATCCGGCGTCGTCACCGTCAGCGATGACGGCGGCTCCAGCGGTCGTCTTCGCAAGGAACTCAACATGCTCCCGCCCGGCGACATCCGCAATTGCATCGTCGCCCTCTCGGAAGACGAGGCCCTCTTGTCCCGCCTCTTCCAGCACCGCTTCCAGCGGGGCTCTGGCTTGGAGGGCCACAGCTTTGGCAATCTTTTTCTTGCAGCGCTCACATCCATTACCGGAGACTTCGCCGAGGCTGTTCGGCTTTCTTCCGAGATTCTTCTTACCCGCGGCCACATTTATCCCGCCACTACCTCCAACGTCGAACTCGAGGCCAAGTTCGAAGATGGCTCTCAGGTTTGCGGCGAGACGCGCATCACCGCCAGCAACGGAAAAATTCGTGAACTTTTGCTCGTCCCCCCCGACGTAAAACCTCTCCCCCAAACACTGGAAGCGATTTCTTCCGCCGATCTCATCACCATCGGTCCCGGTTCCCTTTTCACCAGCCTGATCCCTAACCTCCTCGTTCGTGGCATTGCCGAAGCCATCGTAGGGTCACCAGCATTAACTGTCTATGTATGCAATCTCATGACGCAGGCAAATGAAAGCTTAGGATTAACTGCTGCCGATCATATCCGCGCCCTTAATTCCCATGCCCACGCCCAGTTGTTCGATTATGCTCTCATCAATCGCAAGCCAGCCTCGGACAACATGAAGGCTAAATACGCGCTCGAGGGCGCCTCGCAAATCGTCGCCGACCTTGAAGCCATCGAGTCTCTCGGCGTCCGCCCCATCCTCGGCGACTATCTGGACGAAGGTGATGTCGCACGCCATGACACCGAACGCGTGGCGCAAGACCTGATGGCCTTAATGGCGCAGGCTTCCCAAACTCCTCATTGACCATTGCCTACGTTGGTTTGGAACGACGATTGACGACGATCTCTCCGTAACGGCGCCGCGTTCATTTATATTGGCTAGTTATGCCAAAGAGTCTCGCGGCGCATCGAACGCCACCACCACACTCACCCCGCCTCGCCATCGCCATCATGGCCGCCGGCAAGGGTACGCGCCTCAAGTCTCGACACCCTAAAGTGCTCCATGAGATTGGCGGCAAACCGATCCTCGCCCACGTTATTTCGACCGCAGCGAAGATCGTGCCCCCAGCCGACATCTTCGTCATCATCGGCCATGAAGCCGAGCGCGTGCGCAATGCCGTCCGCGACTCCGGCGTGAACTTTGTCCTGCAGTCCGATCAAAAAGGCACTGGCCACGCCCTCATGGTCGCGCGCGAAGCTCTAGCTCCCTACGACCAGGTCATCATTCTTTCTGGAGACGCGCCTCTTATCAATGCCGCCACACTTAAGAATCTGGCCGCATTCCACAATGCGCAAAAGGCCGCGATGACGCTGCTGACGGCCGATCTCGCCAACCCCACCGGCTATGGCCGCGTCCTTCGCAAGTCCGCCAAGAGTCCCGATGTCCGCGTCATCATCGAAGAGAAATCCGCTAACACAATGCAAAAGAAGATCCACGAGATCAACTCCGGCTTCTACGCCTTCTCTGTGCCTGCGCTCTACCGCCATATCGAAGAGCTTTCCACCAACAACGCCCACCGCGAGTATTACCTCACTGACATGGCAGCAATCTTCCACCGCTCGCGTAAGAAAGTCGTCGCTCTCCGCACCACAGACGCGGCTGAAGTCCTCGGCAGCAACACTCGCGCCGAAATCGTCGATCTCGACGCCCGTCTCCGCCTCGCCAAGTGCCAGCAACTCATGGCTGAAGGCGTTACTATCCTTTACCCGCAAACCTGCGTGATTGACAGCGACGTTATCGTCGGCCAGGACACGGTCATTGAGCCCTTTGTACAGTTGCTCGGCAAGACCATAATTGGCGCTGACTGCCGCATTCGCTCCTACAGCATTCTCAAGGACTCCGGGGTCGCGGACCGCGTCACCATCAACCCGCTCACCGTCACCGATGGCGCTCGCATCGGCCGCGACGCCATCGTCGGCCCCTACTCTCGCCTGCGCCCCGGCAGTGATATCGGAGAGGGCGCGCACGTCGGCAATTTTGTCGAGACCAAGAAAATCAAGCTGGGCAAGGGATCCAAGGCTAACCACCTCGCCTACCTCGGCGATGCCGAAATTGGAGACGGCGTGAATATTGGCGCAGGCACCATCACCTGCAACTATGACGGCGCGAACAAGCACACAACCGCCATCGAAGATGGCGTATTCATCGGCAGCAACTCGACCCTGGTCGCGCCGGTGAAGATTAAGCGCGGAGCCTACATCGCCGCTGGCAGTTGTATTACGGACGAGGTCCCAGCAGACTCGCTCGCCCTTGGCCGCGCCCGCCAGACGGTTAAAGAAGGCTGGGCCGCCGCCAAGCGCCGCTCACAAAAAATCTAGCCTCCAAAACGGCCGGCCAAAAAGAAAAACGCCCAGATTATCCTCCGGGCGTTTGCTTCAATAACCTGTTCCTCTGCTCCGTCCTCCGCTGTCTCCGAGCGCCGAAAGCCTAACGCCGAACGACTAACCTAATGCGCTACCGCCTGAAACAGCGGCGACTTCATCAGCGCTTGAAATTTCTGATCGTCCGTCTTGAAATGAAACAGCAGCGTCGAGCCGTCCGAATCCACGGTCGTGGCATCGAAAGCAATCTTCTCCGCAGGCGTCGCACTCATCTTTTTGAATAAAATGCCCGCCTTCACCAATGACGACAGCGTTCCTGCGGTCATCGAATCCGCCGTCACCACGCTCAAATCAAAATTGACTCCCGTCTGGAACGACATCGAATACCGCGAAGCGACCAATTGCTTTTTCACCGTATCGAAATCCGCGACCTTGCCAGCATCCCCCAACGCAGACCGCATAATCGCCTGGGTTCCCTGCTGGTCCAGGATGCTCCATACCGGCGACCCGTCAACCGCCGACATCTGGTCGGCCATGGTCGGGTTTGAATCCAGCGAGGCGCGCTTGCCATCCCTCGTATCAAGGGCGCTGTCCAGCGATGCCTCGGGCCCGAAAGCCATCGTATTGTCATCAAGGAACGTCATCTCGTATCCGCCGCCCATCGAATAGACATTCGTCGTGCCGTACTTCGTCGGCGAAATCTTCTTCGCCTTCATTTTCTTCAACACCGCTTTCGCAGAGAACGAACCCTGCGCGATGCAGATGGTTTGAATGCCCAGCTTTGGCGTTCGGAACGAAACAAAATCCAGTTGGTCCACATCGTTTTCGGCGTCGATTCCGACGCCTTTCAGCGATGCTTCAAAATCCTTCAGGTCCTGCGGCAGCACCTGGTCCTTCAACCGTTGTGCGGTCGGCGAATCTTTCAGCGACCGGAAATCAACACCAATCAACTGTTGCACTTCCGACGGCACCAGCGCGCGCGCCGATGAGGCAATCGGCATGGCCATACCGGCCGCCGCCCACAAAATCGTCACCACCAAATACCATTTCTTCATAAAGCTCCTCGACAATCACAGATCTGCACCGGCAATTCTGCACCGTTAGATGCATCTTGCTTATGCATTGGGGAATTGTCTCTATTTTAGTCCGAATCCCTCAGGCCTTGCCCGTGGCTAATCGCATACCTCATTTACATTATGAACGATTGCTGACGCCCACCTTGCGCCCATCACCGTTACCGAAGTTTGTCAGAGCGGGCTTCGCGATCCAGCGCGACACCCTACCCCTGCAGTGCCGCCGCCTTCTCCCTCGTCTGCGCCACAAACGCTTCGTCTTTCAGCGACCCCAGATTGATCTCCACATTCGCCAGCGCGCCAGCCAACCCCGCCTTCGCCAGCGCAATCGCCGTCGCCAGGTCAGACTTCATATTCGGATTCGTGATCGGAATTAGTTTGCTGGCAATCTGCGAAACCTCCACCGTTCTCTCGGCCACGCCGAGTGGAACGCTTGTCGCCTGCCTCAGCGCCGCATTAATCGCGGCATCGCCATCCCCATTCGATCCTTCCTTCGCCGCCTTGTACGCTTTCATCACCAGGTTGTATGACTCCGCGTCCGCATCGATGGCCGCTTTCAGTTCTTCCCGCAGTTGGCCCAGCCGCCCGATCGCCTCGCTCAGCGGAGCCTCATACTGCAAATACGCTTTCTTCCCGCGCGACATCGCAGCTACCATATTCGCCAGTGCAGCCGCCATCGCTCCGCTCGCTGCCGCCGCGCTGCCACCTCCCGGAGTCGCTGTCGGCGCAGCCAACTGCTCAATGAACGGTTCGACCCCTGCCCGCAGCCCGCCCACCGCCATTTTCCCGCCCATCACCGCCGCCAGCCGGCTTTCCAGAATCAGCGACGAATCGAAATTCTCCACCTGCAAGAACCACTCCGCCGCCTGCTCCAGCGCCTTCTTCGGAATCAGCCCCACAATTTCACTCGACACCGGAATCACGCCGTAGCGCGCCGCCTCGCGCTTCACATACTCAAACACGCGATGAATGGGTGTCTGCTCAAAGTCCGTCAGGTTCATCGATACCTGCGCCAGCCCACGCACCAGAAATCCCGCGCCCTTCACAAAGCGCAGCCCGCCATTGGAGAAGCGCACCGCCTTCGCAACTTTCTTGGCAATGTCTACGTCGGTCGTGTTGAGAAACACGTTGTAGGCAATCAGAAATTTGCGCGCACCCACCACCGTCGCACCCGCCGTAGGATGCACCCGCGCCTCGCCGAAATCTGGCTTGCGTGCCGGGTTCGTCGCAATATCCGCGCGTATGCCTTCAAATTGCCCGCGCCGTATGTTCTCTAAATTCTGCCGCTCTGGCGATGTCGCCGCCGCCTCATAGAGATACACCGGAATCTCAAATCGTTTCCAGATTTCCTCTCCCACGTGCCGCGCCATAGCCACGCAGTCTTCAATCGTCACGCCGTCAATCGGGATAAACGGCACCACGTCGGTCGCGCCCATGCGCGGGTGCGCGCCCTGATGCTTCGTCAGATCGATCAACTCCGCCGCCTTCCCTGCCCCGCGGATCGCTGCCTCCTGAATTGGCTCGCGCTCGCCGACCAGCGTAATCACACAGCGGTTATGATCGGAGTCCATCTCCCGATCCAGTAGAAACACACCCGGAACTTTCATCGCCTCGATAATGGCATCAACTTTGGCCTTATCGCGGCCTTCAGAGAAATTAGGAACGCATTCAACAAGAGTGCTTGGCATAATGCCAAAAGGATAAAGGCCACCTCCAACTCCCGCAACCGCCCCTGATGCTAGAATTCCCCACAGCCACCAGAGTTCGAGAGGAATCCGATGCCCAAATACGTGATCGAACGTGATATCCCAAACGCCGGCAAGCTCTCGCCCCAGGAACTGCAAGCCATCTCGCAAAAATCCTGCGGCGTTCTGCGCACCCTCGGACCGCAGGTGCAGTGGCTCGAAAGCTTCGTCACCGACGACAAGATCTATTGCATCTACATCGCGCCCAATGAGGAGAGCGTCCGCGAACACGCGCGCCAGGGCGGCTTTCCCGCCAACCGCATCTCCGCCGTCCGTTCCATAATCGGCCCCACCACGGCGGAAGGCTGAGTGCCCCCAGCGTGACCGGCCCTCATAAGCCAATCATCGGTGTCTTTGACTCAGGCGTCGGCGGACTCACTGTTCTCCGCGCTCTCCTGCATCACGTCCCCGCCGCCGAGTATCTTTATTTCGGAGACACCGCACGCCTGCCCTATGGCTCCAAGTCCGCCGCAACCGTCGCTCATTACGCCGTCGGCGCCATCAACTACCTTCAGCACCTTGGAGCCGAATTTCTCGTCATCGCCTGCAACAGCGCCACCGCGCTCGCCTTCGATGAAATCCGCGCCGCCGCCAAAGTTGACGTCGTCGGCGTAATCGAGCCCGGAGCCGATGCCGCTTCCGCCGCCAGCCGCACCCGCAAGGTCGTCGTCATCGGCACCGAGGCCACAGTCTCCAGCCACGCCTACCGCAAAGCCCTTGAGGCCCGCCAGGTTGCGGTCCGCGAAAAAGCCTGCCCGCTTTTCGTTCCCTTGGTCGAAGAAGGTTGGATCGATCACCCTGTAACCGAGCAGGTCGCCCACATCTATCTCAACGAAGCTTTCTCTGCCGATACCGAAAGCAACGACGCTCGCGACGCTGATGTCCTCTTGCTCGGCTGCACGCACTATCCGCTCATCAGGCCTCTGCTCCGCCGCATCGCGGCCGATCACGTGACCATCGTCGATTCCGCCGAATCCACCGCCCACGAGGTCGCTCGCAAGCTCCAGACTGATTCGTTACCGGGACATCCACCCTCAACTCAGCCCGCCGCCGAGCTCGCACCCACATCTCATGTCCGCTTCTTCGCCACCGACTCCGCGGAAAAATTCAAGCGAATGGGTACACGCTTTCTCGGGTTTCCGGTGCAGGATGTATTGCACGTAGATTTGAAGGAGTAGGCCGGGGCCTGTGCGAAAACAGCTTCGGCAAGGGGACTCGACTCGACAACTATTGCACTTCGGTAATTCGCAAACCCTTTGTCGTGGTTGCTAAGCTCGACCTGGCGGAAGAATCCGGATGCAATTTCCCATCGATGCAGATCTCGCCGTGTTTATCTACACGGTAAGCAAAGTCCTCAGGAGTTTACCCCGTCTTCGTCGCATCCCAACCAGCCGTGTTCCGTCGCTTTACCAGATAGTGAAGCTGGAACCAGCAGCCTTGACCCAACGGCAAACGAATTACTTTTCTTCTAACGACAACAAGCTCGCCGCCATGAACTATTGGCCGGTTTGTACGTACCGCATAACCAACTACGGCCACAATCTGCTACGCAACTACGTGAATCCGACGGATGCCGCCCGCTGCGTAGTGCTTATTCACGAATTAGCGGTCACGGTCAACGGAAAACCGTCACCCACCAACAGCTGCACCGTTTCTTTTCACACTCGTTTCAGCGATGCAACTATTCTCACGACGCGGAATATGCAGTTGAAAACGATTATGGACCGCCCTCACTATCAGATCGTCCAGGAAAGGCCTGAAATTTCCGAACCGGCGGAACTAAAACGCGAGCATGACCGCAAAGCGGCGAGGATGGGCTGCCCAGTTTCACCGCCGTCGGATGCTGACAGCACGTTTAGAGATATTCAGGAGGAGCATCTTCGCTTCAGCGAGTTTCAGCTCTCTCGCGGGAACTACAAGTTACTGCCAGATGGGACTGGTTATGCGCTTTCTGACAAAATTCACTGGCGAGGCATTCGAAACTACCTGAATCCGTTCGCCCACCGGTTCGCACTGAGTCGGTTCCTTCCTGCGGCGTTTGTCGGCATACTCCTGCCGTTGCTAGCCGCTTTAGTATTGGCTCCGGCCGTCGCCAGGCGTGCGGGCGAGTTTGGATTTCCGCCAACGGTTGCGGCTGGATCAATGATGCTCGCCTGTTATCTGATCGCCGGAGCGATCATCGGGTATCTGCTCGAGCGGCACACGTTTGTTTGGGTGTTTCTGTTGACCTACCTGACCGTTAGGCTCTTCACTGCCACTCACATCGGCCCCGTGCCGTACAGCGCCTTTGCCGGCTCAGTAGCGTACTCGGTTGCGCAAGCCAAGAAACGGAAACGCGCGGTCCTGCTGCCGCAGTGAAGCATGCCAAATCCATGATCGACCAAACCGTTTCGCACTGAATGCTCAGTTGGCGAAACCAGCGATCACTCTAAACCCCGACCATGCGCGCATATCGTGGCCCCTTCCCCCAAAACAAAAACGACCGCTTTCGCGGCCGCTCTTGGTGCTTCTAACTTGTAACGAATCCCTACGCCTGACTCCGTCAGTACAACCGGAAGCTCACTTCCACGTTGATCTGCACAGCTACCGGCTTGCCGTCTTTCATGGCTGGCTCAAAGCGCCACGTCCTGACCGCCTCAATCGCCTTCTCATCCAATCCCAAGCCTAGCGTGCGTTGCACTTTAATGTCGCGCGGCCTGCCATCCGGCCCCACAATCAGCCACAGCACGCAGGTCCCCTGATATTTCGCCTTGCGCGCCTCCTCGGAATACTCCGGATCCGGCGCTAAAATGACCTTCGGCGCCGAAACGCCTCCACCTACTCGAAACGCTCCTCCGCCGGCACCGCCGCCATGTCCCGGCCCGAAACCAGGCCCTTCGCCGCTGCCCACGCCTCCACCATTTCCCGAGCCAATTCCCCCGCCCGAACCGGTCCCGTTCGAAGGAAACGCCGCTGGCACGTGCGAAAGCGGATCGCCCAGATTCGGCAGGTTCGGTTGCTGTAGCTTTACTTCGGGCGCCACGATCGTCGGTTCCATCGGAAGTTTCGGGTCAGGGTTGCGCGCCACCACTACCGGCGGCGTGAACTGCTGCATGGATTGGCGCGGCAGTCGCCCCTGCGAAGCTTGCAGCTTGTCTCGGTCTCCGCCGCCACCGCCACCGCCTGAAACCGTCTTCGAAGGCTGCAGCGTAGGCATGTCGCTCGGCGCAACCAATTCCACGGTCTCTTTGGGCTTTATGATATCCTTCACCATTCTCTGGCCCAGAATCGTGCCCACGATAATGAGCGCCAGCGCCACCACGTGGACGACCGTGGATCCCACCGCTCCCTTGCCTTTGTAGTTGTAGAAGCCCCAGATGTCCCGCACCGGCACCGGCTTCGACGTCAACACCAGAGGTGGCAGTTTTTTCGGGAAAAGAAAATCGTCGATGTTGTGGAACAGCGACTTCCAAATCGGCTCATCGAGCGTCTGGTTGTGCAGCAGCAAATCCAGCTCAGGCTCGGCATGCGTGCCCGGCATACTTCGAAGTGTCTCGCTCTCGCCCATATCTTTATTGGATTCGTTCTGCGTTATGCCTGGCACTCAACACTATCTACACCAACAATTTGGATGCACACTCTGAGTTTCCAGGTTCGCCCTAAAAACGTTCGCCGCAACAACGTTCGCCAAGAGATTCGCCGCGGAACGCCCACCCCCAAACCCAGCCACGGTACTATTTTAGATGCTGTCGTCTCCGGAAACCTCGAAAATTTAGATGCAAATCGTACCTTGGCTCTGCAGAAAATTGTACACGGTTTAGGGATTCCAGTTTCGTACCTCTGCACCGCTCGACCCAAACTTGCTACCGATTGGGCGGCTTCCCCCGTGCTCTATAATGATTAAGATTCAATCATTTGGAGAGACTCGCGAGTGCCTTCGGACCTGAAATCCACTATCAACCTGCCCAAAACCGATTTCCCTATGAAGGCCAACCTGCCCCAAAACGAGCCCAAAATGCTCGCCCACTGGGAGCAGGAAAAGCTCTATGACCGCATTCGCGCCGCGCGCAAGGGCTCGCCCGCCTACATCCTTCACGATGGCCCGCCCTATACCAGCGGTCCCATCCACCTTGGCACGGCCATGAACAAGTGCCTCAAGGATTTCATCGTCAAGTCCAAAACGATGTCCGGCTTCGACGCGCCCTATGTCCCCGGCTGGGACTGTCACGGCCTTCCCATCGAGATCAAGGTCGATAAGGAACTCGGCGGCAAGAAGCTCCAGATGCCCGCCCTCTCCGTCCGCAACGCCTGCCGCAAATACGCGCAAAAGTATCTCGACCTCATGACCGGCCAGTTCAAGCGCATCGGAGTCTTCGGCCGCTGGGAACGTCCCTACTCCACTATGAACCCGCAGTACGAGTCGGTCGTCCTGCGAACCTTTTACTCTTTCTACGAAAACAATTTCGTCTACAAGGGACTGCGCGCCGTCTACTGGTGCATGCACGACGAGACCGCACTTGCCGAAGCCGAAGTCGAATATGAGAATCACACCAGCCCCAGCATCTGGGTGAAATACGCCCTAGCTGATGATCCCGCAAAAATCGATCCCGCGCTCGCCGGCAAGAAAGTCTCAACCATCATCTGGACAACCACTCCCTGGACCCTCCCCGCGTCCATGGCCGTCGCCTTCCATCCCAGTGAGGAGTATGTCGCACTCCAATCCGCCGGCGAGGTCTTCATCGTCGCCTCTAAACTCGCCAACGATGTCATCGCAAAATGCGGCCTCGCCGATCCCCGTCCGCTCGCGCACTTCCCCGGCCGCCATCTCGAGCGCCTCAACTTCCAGCATCCTTTTCTCGATCGCAAGATCCTCGGCGTGCTCGCCGACTACGTCACCATGGACACCGGCACCGGGGTCGTCCACACCGCGCCTTCTCATGGTGCCGAAGATTTCGTCACCGGCGTCAAATACGGCCTCGATGCCACCAGCAACGTCGATGAAAAAGGTATTCTCCGCAACGGCCTGCCCGAATACGACGGCAAGCGCGTGTGGGAGGCCAACCAGCCCATCCTCGATTTAGTTCGTAGCCGCGGCGCTCTTCTGCATTCAGAAAAAACTGAGCACTCCTATCCGCACTGCTGGCGCTGCCACAATCCCGTCATCTTCCGCGCCACCGAGCAGTGGTTCATCTCGATGGAAACCCCCATGCCCGGCAGGGGTCGAGGTTCGGAAAATGCGACGCTCCGCACCCATACCCTCGAGCAAATCAAGCACGTCAAATGGGATCCCGCGTGGGGCGAAGAGCGTTTATCCAACATGGTGCAAACCCGCCCTGACTGGTGCATCTCGCGCCAGCGCGTCTGGGGAGTGCCCATCGCCGTCTTCCTCTGCGAGTCCTGCGGCAAGCCTTTAAACGACCCCGCCGTCAACAAGAAAGTCGTCGAACTTTTCGCGCGCGCCGGAGCCGATTCCTGGTTCACGCCCGAGTCCGACACTCTTCTTCCCGCTGGCACAAAATGCCCGCACTGCGCCGGTACCAAGTTCGAAAAAGAAACTGACATCTTCGATGTCTGGCTCGAATCCGGCGCCAGCTATCTCGCCCTCGTTGCCGCTGATCCCGAATTCCCCTGGCCCTCCGACCTTTACCTCGAAGGCGGCGACCAGTACCGCGGATGGTTTCAGTCTTCCCTGCTCTGCGCCATGGGCACGCACGGCACCCCGCCATATAAGCACGTCGTCACTCCCGGCTGGACCCTCGATGAAAACCACCAGGCCATGTCGAAATCGCGCGGCAATGATGTCGACCCCGTCGATATCGCCGGCCGCCTCGGCGGTGAAATTGTCCGCCTCTGGGTCGCCTCTATCGATTTCCGGGAAGATGTCGTCGGCTCTGAAGCGCTCATGCAGCGCATTGGCGACAACTACAAAAAGATTCGCAACACATTTCGATACGTACTGAGTAATCTGTACGATTTCGACCCGACAAAAGACGGTGTCCCGTTCGACCAGATGGAAGCTCTCGACCAGTACATGCTGCGCCAGACCTGCGCCTTCGCCGCCGACGTGCGCAACTCCTACGACGAATTCGCCTTCCACAAGATCTACCACCGCGTAAATAACTTCTGCATCGTCGACCTGAGCGCGTTTTATTTCGATGTCCTCAAAGATCGGCTCTATATATCGGCGCCAAATTCATCGGCTCGCCGCAGTGCTCAAACTGCGCTCTGGAAAATCGGTGAGACGCTGGTTCGTGCAGTAGCACCCATCATGAGTTTTACCGCCGAGGAGGTTTGGCGGTACCTACCTAAAACTGCAAACCGCGAGGAGAGCGTTCATCTCTCGACCTTCTTCGGTGATGAAAACATCGTCGGCATCCTCTCGACGGATCAGGAATCGGACTTACGTGGCGACCCACAAGAACGCGCCTGGACCCAACTCCGCTCCGTCCGCGACGAAGTCCTCAAGGCCCTCGAAGAAGCCCGCAACAACAAGCTCATCGGCACCGGACTCGAAGCCCAAGTCCAACTCACCGCCGCCGAGCCACTCTACACGCTCCTCAAGCACCACGAGACTCAACTCCGCTACCTCTTCATCGTCTCCCACGTAGAGACGCGGCTTGCCGCGTCTCCCGATGGCGGCGCCGACGGCGTTAAAGTCGAAGTTAAGAAAGCTGATGGCCAAAAATGCGACCGCTGCTGGAATTACTCCACCCACGTCGGCGAAGACAAAACTTACCCGACCGTCTGCGAACGCTGTAGCGCCGTCCTGAAAGAAATCTCCGACCATCCGTAGCGCCGGCGACTCGCCGGGGTCCCCGTCGAGCCCGGTTTTGGCTCGATGGGGTGGCTCGCCGGCTGTCGCGCGGGCGACCTCGCCCGCGCATAATAAACTCTGATCGCAAATGCCGACCGCCCAACCCAAGCACACGCGCCGAACCAGCTTCCTCAAGTCCCTTCTTCGATGGCTCTTCCTCGTCATATTTCTTCTTTGGTCCCTCGCCGCGCTCCTCCTCGTCGCCGCCCGCTGGATCGACCCTCCGACCACGGCAGTCCACATCGAGCGCCGCTTCCAAGCCTGGACTCACCACAAGCCTTTCCGCGAGCGCTACTCATTTATTCCGCTCACCCAGATCTCGCCTCACCTTCAGCACGCTGTTGTCGCCGCCGAAGACGCGCGTTTCTACCAGCACCACGGCTTCGATTGGCACGAAGTCCAAATCGCCGCCCAGCAAGACATGGAAGGCGATCGCACTCGCGGCGCCTCCACCATCACGCAGCAGCTCGTTAAGAACCTCTTCTTCGGCACGGGCCGCTCATTCCTCCGCAAAGGCGCAGAGGCATCCCTCGTCCCGGTCGCCGAACTCGTCCTCGGCAAACGGCGCATTCTTGAGATCTACATCAACGTCGTCGAATGGGGTCCCGGTATTTATGGAGCCGACGCCTCCTGCCGTTATTGGGATCAAACCACCGCCCGCAATATCGGACGCGAGCAGTCAGCACGCCTCGCTGCCATCCTCCCCGCTCCTCTCAAGCGACGTCCTGAACGCATGAACAGCTACAGCGCCATCATCCTCGCGCGAATGGCCCAAATGGGTTGGTAGTCGGGGGTTGGTAATCACCGGTTGGTGGTCATTTGGGCGGGTCGTCCCGGGATTTTGATCGCAGCTACGCTTCGTGCGGCATGGCGCCCGCAAGCATCAAAACTGTGCCGCAAAACATCAGCGTATCGCCTAGGTAATTAAGGCCATTATCTAGACTGGCGCGGTCCGCGATTCCGATCGGAACGTACACAATCAGGACCACCATAAATACCGCTAATCCCACCCACGTGGCCGCAGCCCGGGCTTTCTTGCCAAGCAACAACGGAATACCGGCGACCGCGTAAACCACGGCTGTCAGGTATGTCCAAAAAAAACGCACAGGTATCCATGCCGGCGTTACGCGCTCCAGCGGAATGCCGGGCACATGGTCCGCATGCAGAAACTGCTCGAAACTGAAAAACAGCACCGGTACGGCAACGAAGTATCTCGCGATCGTTGCCATGACGTGACTGGCCATGACGTGACTGCCGCGCTCGCGACCCTGCCCGGCCAGGCTGGCCACCAGCGCGAGAGGGCCGCCGCAGAAGGATAATTCCCGCAGCATTAGCGCCAGCCCAAATCTGTCTCGAGGATTTTGCGCCCAGGCCGGAGCGTCCATAAGCACGACAAATAGAAAAAAGTTTAGAGCCAGTAAACTCGCCGAAAGGCGCATCCGGATACCGGTTGCCAGACTCAGCGCGGCCAAAATAAAGCACGCACCCACAAAGTATGCCCAGAATGTATGCCAGGGAATCCACGCCGGTACAAGCGACGCGATGGCCTCCGTAAGCGTGAAATGTTCAGTTCCGAAGGCCGCAATCGGCCCGGCGTAGAAAACCGGACCAAACAAAACCAACTTGTCGAATCCTCGCGCCTTTTGCCACTCGCCGCTAAGAAAAATCTTAGCCAAGCCAATCGCAAAAACCACGCCACCGACAAAATACGACCAAATCACCGTGCTGGGAATTGCTCCGAAAGTCATGGCCTACGAATTCACAGATCCACCGATCACGCGATTTGCCAATTTAATTGGAAAAATCTCGATTTTGCGACAGTAACTCCAGTTCCGTCAAGAATTGGCAAGTAAACTTAGAAATTAATATTTTGGCGGAAATAACGCGGAAAATGCACCCACGTCCCACCGCTAACTCTGACTCAAGATCGACGAATCATCATCCAAACCCCATCGCCACCCTCAAGACCCGCAAACGCTGATAATCTGAAACCTGAGCTGTTCTCGAAATGCGCAAATATTTTTTTCTCATTGCCGCTCTCGTTCTCGCCCTCGACCGCTATACCAAGTGGCTCATCGTGCACCGCCTCACCATGCATAACAGCATCACCGTCATCCCCGGCTTCTTTCGCATCATCCACACTGAAAATCCCGGCGCGGCCTTTGGCATCTTCGCCGATTCCCCTTCGCCCTGGAAAATTACAATGCTGATCTTTTTTTCCGTGATCGCATTGCTTGTCGTCTCCACGCTGCTCTGGAAATCGAGCCACACGCTGACGACTACAGGAATAGGATTGTCGCTGATTCTCGGCGGCGCCATCGGCAACCTTTGGGACCGCATCGTCAGCCGTCGCGTTGTCGACTTCCTGCTCTTTTACATCGGCCACTATCAGTGGCCCGCCTTCAACGTCGCCGATAGCGCAATTGTAGTGGGAGCCTGCCTGCTGGTATTTGAAATCGTTTTCACCAAGTCGCCAAGCCACCAATCAGCGTAGATTCTTTCCTTAACGCTGTGGTCGATTTCCTCAGTCAGAATTGTCATTACGAACCTGAGCAAAGCGAGTGGGTGAGGAATCTGCAGTTTCTTCTGAGTGAGGCAAAAGCGCAGTTTACGCACTGATTTTGCTCGACGCTCGCGGCTCGGGACTCGCGGCTGTTACGTGGCTCTCCCCTACTACGGCGTCTTATACAGCTGCCTGTAGACGCTGGCATTGCGCAGAATGGCCTGCACGTATTCGCGCGTTTCGGTAAACGGAATGGATTCGACGAACTCCTGCGGATCTCGATAATGGCCCGCTCCCAGCCAGTCGGCTACTCGATCTTCGCCCGCATTATAGGCTGCCAGCGCATACTCGAATTGGCCGTTGTACTTGTCAACCATGTCTTTGAAGTAGCGCGTCCCCAGTTCGAGATTCACTGCTGGGATATAAAGTTGTGGAGGACGATACCCTTTTAGCTTCACCTGCTTCGCTACGGTCTTGCCGGTTTTCGGCAGCAGTTGCATCAAGCCAACCGCATTCGCCCGCGAAATAGCCCCTGCATTGAATTCCGATTCCTGACGAATCAGCGATGCCACTAGATACGGATCCAGGCTGTTCTCCTGCGCATATTTCTGCAAATCGCTCCAGTACGCTTTCGGAAACAGCGCTTCCCAGTACGGACGCGGCAACCCAGCGATATCGAACGCAAGGTAATTTGGCGTGGACCGCTTCATGATTTCAATCGCGCGGTCATAGCGTCCAATGTCCTGGTAAGCACGCGCCATCTCTGGCGGAGCCCAACTCGCTCCCTGTTGCGCCGCTGCCGCCTGCAACTCTCGCACGGCCAGATCGGTCAGTCCGCCATTTGAAAGCAGACGTGCCCGCGCCACCCGCAAGTCATCATCGGGAGGTTCCGACGATTCAATCTTTGTCACTGAAGCCAGCGGCGCAACGTGATCGAGAATCGCATAGCGCACCAGATCCTGCCCCGAACCGTCGCCCGCCGCCCCTTCGCTCCTTGCCCCGTCGCCCCGAAGATGCTGCATTCGCTCGCGGCCAAGGTTCGCATAGTAGTAATTGGGATATCGTTCGCCCAGCTTCTCGTAAAACGCGCGCGCCATGCTGGCATCGTTCTCTTCTTCAGCCATTCGTGCGCGCCAGTAGAGTGCCGCGGGGACCTCGACCGAATCAGGGTAAAGTGCAATCTGGCTCTCAAATCCCGCTCGCGCATCCTCGACCCGCCCTACGCGAAAGCTGAGCCATGCCGCCTTCCAATGAGCGTAGGAAGCCTTAACGCCGCTCGGAAAACGCTGCTGCAATTCCCGGAAGTAATCGATCGCACGGTCATAATCGCGCTTCAGCAGATACATGTTCCCAGCCGAAAGCAGCGCCTGCTCCAGCCACGGACTCGCGGGCCCAAACTGCCGCAACTGGTTCAGCGTTTCCAGCACCGCAGCTTCATCGCTGGTGGAGTGCGCGGTCTCACTCAGCAAGTACAGTCTCTCGGCTTCCGCATCACCGGCTTGTGCGCCTATCGACTGGAGAAGTTGCCGCGCGTCATGGCTCCGACCGACTTTTTCTAACGCGTTTGCCAACTGCAGCTCTAGCTCCGCTTTGTTGGGCGGGCTTGCCTGTTCTGCGAGTTCTCGATACTCCTGCGCCGCTTCGCTATACCGCTTCCCTTTGAACAACAAGTCGGCCCGTGCGCGCTGCTCTTCGGCCGATCCCTTCACTCCCAACTTTCGCAACTCGGCGCCCGCAGCCTCCGCTTCGGAAGCGGTCGGTAAATTGAAATACACGTTGCGGAATGCCTCAATAGACTTCTGTTTATCCCCCGCGGCTTCGCACGCGCGGCCCAACCCGAATTCAATATCGCTGCGTGGTGGAATACGGTCCTTCTCAAGAATGCTCGCCGCATCTGCTGGGCGGCCTTCCGCGAGCAACGCATTCGCATACGCCACGTGCGCATCCCGGACAAGGATCGAGTCAGAGAATTTCCGGCTGAACTCAGCCAGTGTCGATAGCGCTTCGGCATTGTGTCCGGTATTGAAATAGGCCTGTCCCAAGTAATACGTAACGTAGTCTCCGACTTCGGCCGCTCCCGCCTTGGCGCGGTTCAGTGGCTCAATCGCTTTCGCGTAATCGTGGTCAAGCGCGTGAGCATAGCCCACAACCAGCCAGGCCAGCGCTCCTGCCTCCTCTTTGGCATGGCGCCGCGCATATGCCTCTATGGCCGCATAACCGGCAGGCGTGCGGTCTTGCAGCAGTTGTTGCGCCATCGGGCGAAGATCGGCCGACGCGACAAAAGCCTGGCGAACTCGCCGCACGCGCGGTGAAACCGGCTTTTTCTTCTTTCGTTGGCTGATGTGGCTGGAGCTGCTGTGGCCGGAGCCCTTGTGGCTGACTGTCGTCCGACTGGCCTGAGCGGCCGGTTTCCTAGCCTTCGTGGAAGTTGAACTTGCCTTTGCGCCCGAAGACGCACTTGCCGGATGATCAGCTTTTCCTGAATGCTCGGCGGACGTTGCCGATGGAGACGCTGTGGCTTGGGCCGTCTGAGACAGCACCAAACCTGGCGTGAAAAGAACAGCGATTATCGGGAAAACGAAAACTGAAGTACAACGCACCCAAACCCACCTACCGAGAGAAGTTGCCGCCCATCAACGAAGCATCGCCGTCGGCGAGGCTTCGTACTAATTCATCATGAAAGTAATTCCCCAAAGCTGCAACCGTATTCCCGTAACGCTTTTGATACGTGATCTCGCTTTTCTCGATTGCATCCTTCAATCGGTCGAACAGATCCCGGTTCTTCCGCCCTTCAGAAACCTGTTCTTGATTATAAAGCTTGATCTCGTCAACTAATAAACGCGCAAATCGCTGCGCTTTACGGCAAACCTCTTGATCTTCCGCCGATCCCGCTGCCTGCGACGCCGGTTCAACCGTCGAGTTCGGCGCCCCTGGGCTTGACGCCGCAACGCCCGGCATTTGTCCAACCGGCCATGCCTCTGTTCCGCCGCCGAACGCTGCCGTTGCGGATGGCCCGGGGGCAGCTCCCTGTGATTCCTCAACTTCAATCTCCGCAGAAAGCGAAGGCGCGGCCGTTTGGATCGCGTTGCCAGACGTGGTTCCTGCTGCGGCCGCCGCCGCTAGTGCGTGCGCCGGGGCTCGGTCGGCAAAGGGGTCAATAGATACGGCTGAAGCTGGCGGCGCGGAACCTGTAACGCTTGACTCATGAGCCGTCGCTGGTGTCGAGGTCTGCTCCTTCTGCAGCTGCTTCCGCAATGTATTGACCTCAAGCCATATACCGGTGAATCGCACCAGTACTTCCAGCGAACTGGCGTCGAGCGACGCGCCTTCCGTTCCTCCGTCAGCGTAAACCAGCGCTGCCACCTTGTTCTTTAAGATGAGCGGCAACAGAAGCTGGAACTCGCCTGTTGGCTTTCCGAACTTCTCCAGAAATCTTCCGTCAAAATCGCGGCTGGGCGCTGCGCTCGCAATGCGGTCCTGCAAGGCTCGCACAACTGCTGCTGCATGAACATCGAGATCGAAGTCAGCGATAGCTTCATTCTGGAGAAATCCTCGCCCTCGCCAACCGCGCGCAACGGTGCCGTTCACCACAAACAAAGCAACGCGTGGGGCACAGCAGGCGGTCGAGTTCACAAGCGCGCCCAGAATCTCTTTTTGCGAGTTGCCCGCCTGAACATCACTCACGGCGCCCGCAAGCATCGGGCTTCCATTCGAGGAAGAGCTGGCCGCCTCTGGGTGCGCCTTCATTTCTTCCATCAGCCGTTGAGCAATTTCCCCCCGCAGCTCGCCTGCATGACGGTCCATGCTCTGGCTGACAATACGTTCTACCGATGGTTCAAGCCAACTGAGATCGCGCATTCTTGCTCCAACAGAGTAAACGCAACGTGCGAGGGTACTGCCCTCTAAACCCTGATTATATGGCCACTTGGAAGACCTACTATTGCACCTTGGTACGTGTCCTCCCGGACCGAAACCTCCTATTCGCCCGCCCTCCACACTCGCAAAACAGGCCAGCGAGCACAAAATTGCCTGAGCCATTACAATATCGCTGGGGCGAGGCTTGAGCCTCCTGAATAATCTGCATCAAGCGACAAATGAGTGCCATCCAACCAAACATAAAGCCGCCAGCAACCGAAGAAATGGAACTGGTGCGGCGCGCCAAGCGCGGCGATGACAGCGCTTTTGAGGAACTGGTTCGGCGCTACGATCGAAATGTCTTCCGGATTGCGCAGCACATCACGCAAAACCGCGAAGATGCCGAGGACGTGGTCCAGGAAGCGTTCCTCAAGGCGTATGGAAACTTGGAGAAGTTTCAGGAGCAATCCAAGTTCTATACCTGGCTGGTGCGGATTGCCGTCAACGAAGCGTTGATGAAATTGCGCCGGAGAAGACCGGAGCGCATGGTCTCTCTGGACGAAGATGTTAAAACGGAAGATGACTCGCTACCCCGCGAGGTTGCGGATTGGAGCCCCAATCCTGAACAGATGTATAACCAGGCGGAGTTGCGCGACATTTTAGGTCGCACCATCCAGGGATTGCCTCCGGGCTTCCGGACGGTGTTTGTTCTTCGCGATGTTGAGGGCCTTTCCACCGAGGAAACGGCCGAGGCGTTGGAATTGAGTGTTCCGGCAGTGAAGTCTCGATTGTTGCGCGCGCGCCTTCAGTTACGCGACCGCCTCAGTCGATACTTTCAGAAACGAGCAAGTGGAGATGGCAATCCGAGTGGAGATGGCAACCAGTGAAGTGTACTGAATTCCTCAACGAACTAACCAATTATCTTGATGGCGCATTGGACGACCGCACCAAGTCTGAACTTGAGGATCACCTCGCCTGGTGTCACAACTGTTACGTCGTCTGCGATACCACCCGCAAGACTATCGAAATCTACCGCAATTCCGAACTCTACCAGCTGCCCGAAGATCTTCGGGGACGCCTTCAGTCTGCCATCATGAGCAAATGTTCTGCACACAAAAATAAGAATTCTGAACCGGAGAAAACATAAGCCTTTACTTCCCTATTGCAAGTTTCTGCACCCCTGCCCGCAACTTCTTGACTTGCCTCAACATTTCCTCTCATGGTTCTTCCCCATGGTTTTCTTTCCAGGTTCCTTGTTCCTGTCGCGAACCTTTTGCCACTACGTCGGAATCTAATATGTTGTAGGCGATAGGGCAGCGGTTGCTTCTTCCCCCAGATTTTAGGTCTCTACACCGGAGGCGTGTATGCTCGCGAGAATCATGGATGCGATGTTCGGTTGTCGGCATTCGCACTATAGCTTCCCGATCACAATCCGCACGGGTGCACATCATGCAATGAACACCGCGCGCACCGGAACCTACGTCGTGTGCCTCGATTGCGGCCGCGAACTAAGCTACGACTGGCAGGAGATGCACGTCGCAACTACACTGCCGGAAAAGTCGGCGCGCCCCTTGGTGACCAAGGAAGCGGCTTAGCGAACCGCCTCCAGTCGGCATGACGTGAGCTTTGCTTCGTGGCTTTCTGCTCTTCCCTTTTCTGCTCCTGCTCGGTGGATTGCGGTTTTATCCAAAACTTTTGCTTATCTTCTGTTTCATCCCGGCGCATAATGAACGTGGACCGTCTCCGCAGGCTAATTTTTTCGAGCAGCCTTTGAGCGCGGCATGAAAAGGCACTCTGCCTGCGGTTCGGCTGGGAGGTTTCTATGCCTCTACCCAAGCTTCGTGAATTCCTCGATGCCAATCAAATCAAATACCTGGTGATCTCCCATTCCCTGGCCTATACGGCGCAGGGGATCGCTGCACTTACTCATATCAAAGGCAAAGAACTTGCCAAGACTGTCATGGTCATGGCCGATGGACGCTTGGCCATGGCAGTGGTTCCAGCTTCATTTCGCGTCGATCTTTTTCGACTCAGAAAGTACCTGGGCGCTGAAACCGTAGAACTCGCCAGCGAAGCTGAGTTCCGCAATCGTTTCCCCGATTGCGAAACCGGCTCCATGCCGCCATTCGGAAACTTGTATGGCATGGACGTCTTCGCGGACGAAACGCTCGCTGAAGACCATGAAATCGCTTTCAACGCCGGCACGCACCGCGAGTTGCTCCGCATGAGCTTCGCCGATTTCCAGCGCTTGGTGAAGCCCACGCTCGTGGCTCTGGCGGCACGATCGACCGCCGCGCACGTGGCCTGAGCTACGCCAACGGCCGTCAAGAACGCGGCCAGATGTTCTCGCTTGGCGCGAAAAAGGAGAATCCTGCCTTTTTTTACACAATCTTCACAAAACCATGTGATAGATTTGCCCCATCCCATAGCATTCTGAAAATTTGCGGAGGAAAATGAATTGGGCAAGGACATGGTTCCGAAGAAGATCTTCTTCACGAAAGGTGTGGGAAAACATCGCGAGCGATTGACTTCTTTCGAGCTTGCCCTCCGCGATGCCGGCATAGCGGCGCAAAACCTGGTTCGCGTTTCGTCGATCTTCCCTCCCAACTGCAAACTCATTCCCCGTTCCCAGGGGCTCAAGTACCTTCACCCCGGAGAAATCGTATTCTCCGTTGTCGCGGAAAACTCCACCCACGAACCGCACCGCCTCCTGGCCTCTTCCATCGGCGTAGCCATACCGGCGGATCGCAATACTTATGGGTATCTGAGCGAGCACCACTCCTTTGGCGAGACCGAAGACGCCGCCGGAGATTACGCCGAAGAACTGGCCGCCGAAATGTTGGCCACCACCCTCGACGTGGAATTTGATTCCGACCGCTCCTGGGACGAAAAAAAGGAGATTTACCGCATCTCCAACAAGATCGTCCGCACCGCCAACGTCACCCAGTCTGCCGTGGGCGACAAACGCGGCCTGTGGACCACCGTGATCGCCGCTGCCGTCACGATTTTCGACTGAGCGGGAAGCTGCAAGACTGCTCATGGCCCTCGAAGCCACACCGTTCCAAACCATGCGGTTCGACGTTCGCCCGATGGTTTCTGCTGACGTCAACGCAGCCGCCGAACTCCGCTCCCAAACCTGGGAGACCGTCGAATTCTGGCGTTCCCGCATCCCCCTATACCTCAGTGGAGAGCATTCCCCGCGGCATGCACTCCCGCCACGCGCGGCCTTCGTCGCTGTCGACAACGGCAGCATAGTCGGCTTCATCGCCGGTCATCTCACACGCAGATACGGATGTGATGGCGAATTGCAGTGGATCGATGTTGATCGCGATCATCGCGGACGTGGAATTGCCGGTGAGCTATTGAAGGCGATGGCTGGCTGGTTTGTTGCCCACTCGGCTCTGCGAATCTGTGTGGACGTCGATCCCCAGAACGCTCCCGCCCGCGCCTTCTATGTGAAGAACGGCGCCCAGCCGCTCAATCCCCACTGGATGGTTTGGGAAGACGTGCGAATACTAGCCTCGCATTAACACTTCGCTGAAAAACTCAATTTCGGTGTTGCCTTTGGGTGGCGCAGCGCTTTTAGCGCTGCGATAAAACCCGCACAAAATCTGCCGGCTTTAGCCGCTGAGGGAGCCTTGCGACATGCGACCTAGTTTTTCAGCAAACTGTTAGGCCGCCGGACCTCGTATCCGCTTCGCCCTGCACTCGCCCTGAATCGATCTTTCCCGGCAGATCATCTGCCGAGGTGCTAATCTTCCGGTTTCGGCAATTCCGCAAACACATATGGCCCAGCCCCGCCTTGAACGTCTTCTCACCGAACTCGAAGCCGCCCGCTACCGCTTCGGCCCCGGAGATGCCACGCGTATCCGCAAGCTCCTCCATGCTCTTGACCAAACTCGCTTCAAAGATGCCGCTTCCCTTATCCGCTTCCACGAAGCCTTGATGTTCATCCGCGCCTTCCCGCAAAACCCTGCCGTACTCCGCGCCGTCGAGCACATCCTCCATCGTTTCCACGAAAAAGTTGAAGCCTTACTCAAATCCGGCGCCGGCGCGGATTCTACAGACGAAGAAGCCGCCGATGCAGACGCCTTCGACACCTACGAACATTCCGGCATCGCTGGCACCACTATGGAAGACACGCTCAGCTTTGATGTCGCTCGTTGGCTCGTCCGCCACCTGCCTCGCCAAGTCGAAATCGCCTGGGACAACTACGAGCCCCGCCGCGAACTGGGCACCACCGGTCCGCGCTTCATGCCCCTGCTCGAAGACGACGCCTTCGTCGAAGCCGATACCCCATTCCGCCGCTGGCTCGAAGCCGCTACCGCACACAAGACCGCCACCGCCCAGTGGCTGATCGACCGCTTCGAATCGCTCGATCTTCCACCGCAACAAAAAGCTGAACTCTACGAATCTCTCCGCATCCCGCTGCGCTGGCATCTTCGCAACTCGCCTAGCACTCGTACGCTTAACTGGCAATCACCGCGCAAGATCTTCTATCACCGCGGTCCTCTCATCCGCCGCAGCCAGGTATCGCTCGCCAATGAACTCGCCAAACGTCCGCCCGCCTTCAAACGCCTCCCGCTGAAGGAAGCCGAGCGCATCGCCAATATGATCCGCGAAGTCATGCTCGTTCGCTACCGCGAACTCTACGGCACTACCCTCGCTGATCCGCGCTCCGTTGTCCGCGTTGATCTCGGCGGAAAGTCGGAAGAAGAAGCTTCCCGCGGCATCGAACTCTATCTCTGGAATCTCCCGCCCGATCGCCGTCTTCCGCTGCGAGCCTATGTCGCGGGCTTCACGCTCAAGAACGGCGTGCCCATCAACTATGTCGAGGCCATCGGCCTTTGCGAGTGGATGGAAGTTGGCTTCAACACCTTTTACACCTTTCGCGGCGGGGAAGCCGGGTGGATTTACGCCCAGGTTCTGCGCGCCCTCTGCACCTGGATGGGCACCACCGTCATCTCCGTCTACCCCTACCAGCTCGGCCATGAAAATGACGAAGCCATCGAATCCGGTGCCTTTTGGTTTTACCGAAAGCTGGGCTTTCGCCCCGGCCGTCCCGAATTACTTCAACTGGTTCAGCGCGAGGAAAAGAAAATCGCGGCTAACTCCGCTCACCGCACGCCCCCGCGTACCCTGAAGCGCCTCGCCGCCAGCCACGTTTTCTACGAGGTGCCGGGTGCCCCATTCAAGCCCGCCTTTGGCTTGAGTGGGAGCGAAGTCCGCACCGACATCGGCGCATGGGACACATTTTCCACCCGCAACATCGGATTGCGCATTAATCAACGGATGGCGCAACAGTTCGCCGGCGACGCCGGCGCCATGCGCGTTCACGACCGCCGCGAACTTCAAAGAGACTTGGGCCTGCCAGCCGGAGCCAGCACACGATCCGCGAAATCCCACGCCGGCTCTTTGTCATTCACTCCTCTGGAGCTACAGGCCTTCGACAATTTCGCGCTGCTCCTCAGCCTCGATCCGCAAGTCCGCCGATGGACATCGGCAGAAAAGGAAGACTTGCTGCAGATCATTCGCGCCAAGTCGAAGCCCAACGAATTGCTCTACCTGCACCTTACGCAGCGCCACGGACGGCTACGTGAACTACTTCTACGACTCGGATCGTAGACGGACGATTATCTACCTGCAATCAGAGTAGTCGCGATTGTCCGCCAGGCCATCCATGCCTCGATTCTTTGTCACTCCAAGGCGTGACCGCGATCACTGACAACAGAAAGGAATTGGCACACACGTTGTATAGATCGTCGCTTCCCCGGAGCGCACTTTCTGCCATTTGAGAAGCCCCCTGAGGCGAAAGCCTTTGCAAGGCAGACAACAGCAAGGGATCCGAAGCTGGTTCATTATTCAAGTGGTCTGGGCCGGCAGTTCGAAGTGTGGACACTTATCGCTGGCGACTTACCGGACTCCTAACGGCATTCGTGCAGGAGGTTCCTATGTATAAGTTTCGTCGCGGTTCTTGTCTCAGTTTCATCGTTCTTTTCCTTCTCGCCCTTCCGAATGCATTACTCGCCTCACAATCGCCACCGTTGCACTTTGGAAAGCCAATACCGTACGACTCAGGTGGCGCCAATCCCTCGGCGGTCGTTGTCGCGGGCGTAAACGGAGACGGTCGTCAGGATTTGGTGATCAGCTACTGGAGTGAAGGCAACGTAGGGGTGCTGCTCGGCAATGGCGATGGTACTTTCCAGCCCTCCGTCAAGTACGCCACCGGCGGTAGCTATGCATCTTCTGTGGCTGTGGCGGATGTCAACGGCGACGGCAATCTCGATATTGTGGTCTTAAACACCTGGAACGATCCGGGCACGGTAGGTGTATTGCTAGGCAATGGAGACGGCACTTTTCAACTCCCCGTCACTTACTATACCGGCGAGTATTCCATCCCCGAAGGGCTCACGGTAGGCGATCTGAACGGCGACGGGCATCCCGACATAGCCGTGGCGAATTTCGGTCACGAAGATTGCGATTGCAACGATGGCCAGGTCGGTGTCCTGTGGGGCAACGGCGACGGCACCTTCCAACCTATGGTCTTCTACCCTTCGGGTGGCTATGACACAGTTTCGATCAGCATAGTGGGCGGTGCCTGGGTCGTGACGAACTTGTGCCAGGACTACTACTGCGATTGGCCCAATGGCAGCGTGTGCTGGGGGCGCGGTTGCTATGACTCAGGTGGACAGAATCCCTACTCAGCCGCTATTGGCAACCTGGACGGCGATGGCATACCCGACATCGTGGTGGCCAACCAAATGGCGAATCCCAACAACGATTCTTCGCTGACACTCGGCGTCTTGCTCGACTTCCAGACCGCGATCCTCTACTACCCTGGTGGCGCCGATCCAGATCGAGTCGCCTTGGCCGACCTGAACGGCGACGGCAAGACCGACATCGCGGTAGACACCAGATCGGGCGTGGGAGTGTTGTTGGGTAATGGCGATGGCACCTTCCAACCAGCGATCACGTTTGCCGGGAACATGGCTGCCATGGCCGATGTGAACGGAGATGGCAAGCCGGATCTGGTCGGAACCGGCAGCGTAGTGTTAAACACCTCCGGCTTCGAAACGACAACCCGGATCACTTCTTCCCTCAATCCGTCGCTTGGTGATCAGCCAGTAATTTTCACAGCGAGCGTGACATCGAAATACGGGCCGATTCGCGATGGCGAGCTTGTGACTTTCTACGACAACAGCGGCCTGTTGACCTCAGTCCCGCTGTCGGGCGGGATCGCAACCTATACAACCTCATCGCTTGCGCCAACAACTCACTCCATTAAAGCTGCCTATGCTGGAGATGGAACGTTGGCCCCGAGTACCGCGGTCATCCGGCAGAACGTGCTCAAGTACGCAACAACCACGGCCCTTGCCTCAAATTCACGTCCTTCAACCTACGGGCAACCGCTTACCTTCACTGCAACCGTAACATCTGCCGGTTCCGCCCCAACCGGCAAAGTCAGATTCTTCGATTACGGAGGAACATCCATCGGTGCCGCAACTGTAAATGGCGGTGTCGCCACCCTCACTTACTCCAAGCTCTTGGTTGGCAAGCACCCCATCACGGCGGAATACTTGGGCGATAGTTCCAACGCTGGAAGCACGTCCCCAGTCTTGAATCAGGTCGTGCAGTAAGCGTCTCAGCCAGTAGATCCACTGTTCGGCTATCGTCACCCGCGCGAAGCCTGCAGGCTCTTACCCGCGCCGCTAAGTGCCTTGCCGAACGCATGTTAAAATGTCTTCTGAGCCCGGATAGGGATACTTTGGAGACACACCCTTCCGTGGTCGCTTCATGTGCGGAAGTGGTGGAATTGGCAGACACACCATCTTGAGGGGGTGGCGCCGAAAGGCATGCGGGTTCAAGTCCCGCCTTCCGCACCAAAATCCTTTCCCGAGCCTCAATCAATCCTGTAGTGGCAGCCGCGGCTCTGCATGCATTGCTGCGCCCCATTGAGAATCAGTTGTGCGGCCAGAATGCCGTTGCGCAGCCCAATGATCGAGTCGCTGACTTCGCATTTCCGGTAAAAGCGCGCAATCTCGAAATCAAGCTCCCGCAATACGCGCTGGGCGCGTGTCAGCCGCTTTTCGCTCCGGATCAGGCCCACATAATTCCACATCGTGTGCTGGATCGTAAGCCAGTCCTGCGCAATCAGCGCCGGGTCCGCTGGCTCGCGCTCGTATCGCCACCCCTCAATCCCCGGGAAATAAAACTCCTCGCCCGCTCCAATTCGCTCGGCCGCCGACGCTCCCGCGCGCGTTCCCCACACCAGGCATTCCAGCAATGATGTGCTCGCCAGCCGATTCGCCCCATGCAGCCCGGTGCAGGCAACTTCCCCGACCGCTCTTAGTCGGTCAATCGTGGTCCGTCCGTTCTCGTCCGTAGCAACGCCGCCACAACTGTAGTGCGCCGCCGGAACCACCGGTATCGGCTCTCGCGTCAGGTCGATCCCGCGCTGCATGCACACTCCATAAATTCCCGGAAATCGCTCGCGCAAATAATCCGCAGGCTTATTACTAATGTCGAGATAGACGCATGGTTCTCCCGTTTCCAGCATCGTCTGGTAAATCGCCCGCGCCGCAATATCACGCGGAGCCAGCGAGCCGTCCGGATGGAAACGCTGCATGAACTCATTTCCTTGCCTGTCTACCAGCCGTCCGCCCTCGCCGCGAACCGTCTCTGATATCAGAAAGCGGCCATCCGGCGCCATAAGAGCCGTAGGATGAAATTGTATGTACTGCATGTTGATAACGCGAGCGCCAGCCCGATATGCCATCGCAATGCCGTCGCCACGCGCTCCCGCCGGATTAGTGGTGTGCAGAAATACGCTTCCCACTCCCCCCGTCGCAAGAATCGTTTCCCTGGCCAGCACCGGAGAGATTTCGCGCGTTCCCTGATCAAACACGTAGGCCCCCACACACGAAAGAGGCCGATATACATCCGTCGGTTCCACCGAATGGTGCGAGGCCGTCAGCAAATCCACTGCGGTTGCATTCGTCAGCAGCTTCACCTTCGGATGCATACGCACGCGCTCAAAGAACGCTTTCTCGATCGCATAGCCGGTCTGGTCTTTGTAATGAATAATTCGAGGCCGCGAATGTCCGGCTTCACGCGTCAAATGCGGCTCGCCGGGGGAGTCAGGGGAAGAATCGAACGGAATCTGCAACTCGTCGATCAGGATTTTCTTTACTAAGATTGGCCCCTCATGGCTCAGCAGCGTCGCAGCATCACGCGAACTTAGTCCTGCGCCCACCTCGAGTATGTCGGCAACAAGTTCCTCCGGCGCTTCCCCCGGAGCCCGGTAAATGATCCCACCTTGCGCGCGATAAGTATTGCTTTCTTCCGGGCCGGGAGCGCGCGTCAGCAGCGTCACCTCGCGCCCTCGATTGGCCGCCTCCCAGGCAGCCGTTAATCCCGCCAGTCCGCCCCCTATTACCAGGATGTCAGTTTGTTTTTCCTCGCTCATCAACTTTCCAATATTGCCCAAGTCATAATTAACCAGCCCATCATTCAGCCTCAATCTCAAAACTTATGTCGACTGCCGGCGCCGAATGCGTCAGCGCGCCAACGGAAATCCAGTCTGCTCCCGCCTCGGCATATTGCCGCACGTTTTCGAGCGTAACTCCACCCGACGCCTCCAAGCGAATCCTGCCCTCGGGATCGCCCTTCCGCACTTCCTCCACACACTCGCGCACCATTGCCGGAGCCATATTGTCCAGCATGATGACGTCGGGCGCATGGCCCAGCGCCGCCTGCAACTCGGCGAGGCTCGTAACTTCTACTTCGATCCACTCCGCCCGTTCCCGCGCAGCTTGCACTGCTTCCAGCGCCGGAGAAACTCCTCCCGCCAGCCGTATGTGATTGTCCTTTATCAGCACGGCCGCACCCAGATCGTTCCTGTGATTGTGGCCGCCGCCCACTAGCACCGCGTACTTATCCAGCGCGCGCAGCCCCGGCATGGTTTTCCGTGTATCCAATATCCATGCCTTCGTGCCCTCCACAGCCCGCACATATCGCCGCGTCAGCGTAGCCACTCCGCTTAAGCGCTGCAACAGATTTAGCGCAACCCGTTCACCGCTCAGTAATGCGCGCGCCGTCCCCTTGATGCGCGCCGGAACTTCTCCCGGCTTCAGTTCCTCTCCGTCGTGCTTTAGCACTTCCGCCTGCGCCGCCGGATCCAACAATTTAAATACCTCGACAAAAAGAGCCATGCCGGCCAGCACCAGCGGCGCTTTCGCAACCACTTCACCGCGTGCTCGTTGCGAGACCGATACGATCGAGTTCGTCGTGATGTCCCCGACGCCCAGATCTTCTTTTAAGAAACTGTTTAGGAGGTCCCTGTACAGGGATGGTTCAAGAGGTTGTTGCATGATCAGAGAAGCTAGCTCATCTCCAGCATCCGGACGATCGGCCGCAAAGCTGCCCGGCGCAGTTCCTCGTCCAGAATAATTTCCGGCCGCCGGTCGCGCATGCAATTGTAAAGCTTCTCCAGCGTGTTCAGCCTCATGTGCGGACAGGTATCGCACGCGCATCCGCCTTCGCCCGGAGCGGAAATAAAAGTCTTCCCGGGGCACGCCTTCTCCATCTGATGGAAAATGCCGCGTTCGGTGGCCACGATGAACTCCATGGCAGAACTCTGTTTCGCAAAGTTCAAAATACCCGTCGTCGATCCAACATAATCGGCATGGCGCAACACCGCTTCCGTACACTCCGGATGCGCCAGCACCAACGCCCGCGGGTGACGCTCCTTCAACTGCACCAGGCTGCGCTCCGAGAACATTTCGTGCACCATGCACGTCCCCGGCCACAGCCGCATCTCACGGCCCGTCTTCTTAATTAAGTAACGGCCAAGGTGTTGATCGGGAGCGAACAGAATGGGCTTGTCCGCCGGAATTTGCCGTATGATCTTCTCCGCGTTGCTTGACGTGCAGATGATGTCGCTCAGCGCCTTCACTTCGGCGCTGCAGTTGATATAGCTCACCACTACGTGATCCGGGTAGCGCTCGCGAAACTTCCTGAACTCAGCCGCTGGACATCCGTCAGCCAGCGAGCACCCGGCCTTCAGATCCGGAAGCAGCACCGGCTTGTCAGGGTTCAATATCTTGGCGGTTTCCGCCATGAACAACACGCCGCAGAACACAATAACATCCGCCGATGTCTTCGCCGCCTGCTGTGAAAGCTGCAAACTGTCTCCCACATAGTCGGCCAAATCTTGCACCTCGGAATCCTGATAATAATGGGCCAGAATTACGGCGTTCATTTCGCGTTTCAGCCGCAGTATCTCTGCCTCTAACTCCACTCCCGCCACGGGAGGCGCTGATTCGATTTGTGCGATTTCCGCCATAATTGACTGCTCTTTAGCTCTCCTACTCTCAATCGCCTGTTCTCTCGCAAGGCCGCTTTCTACCTACTTAGATCGCGCAACTTTACGATTGCTTCAATTTCATGATAACGGTTAGTTGAAGATTCTCGCCAGACTGTCCCCCCCTACTCCACCCACACTGTCTTGATGTTCACAAACTCCCGAATGCCTTGCACTGAAAGTTCTCGTCCGTGCCCCGACGCCTTTACACCGCCAAATGGCATGCGCGGGTCCGACGCAACCATCTTGTTGATGAATACCATTCCCGCTTCCAGTTCATTGATGAAGCGCTCAGCTTCCGCCCCATCGTTTGTCCAAGCGCTCGCGCCCAGCCCGAACCGGCTGTCGTTCGCCACCGCAATCGCCTGCTCAATGTCTCTAACGCGGAAGATCGACGCCACCGGCCCGAATAACTCCTCCTTATACGCCGGCGAGTCCTTCGGAATATCGGCCAGCACCGTGGGCTCATAAAAGCTCCCCGACCGCTTCACCGGATGCCCTCCCGTTAGCAGCCTCGCTCCCGCCGCAATCGTCTTCTTCACGTCCGCATCGAGCGAGGCAACAGCCTCGGCGCTGGCCAGCGGCCCCAGTTGTGTGTTCGGATCGAAAGGATCGCCGATGCGCAACGCCTGCATCCGGGCCACAAATTTGCGTTCGAACTCATCTGCGATTCGCTCGTGAATAATGAACCGCTTCGCCGCAATGCACGATTGCCCATTATTCTGAACCCGCGCCTCCACCGCCGTCTTCACCGCGGTTTCCAAGTCCGCGCTCGGCATCACCACAAACGGATCGCTCCCGCCCAGTTCCAGTACAACTTTCTTGATCCGCTTCGCCGCCTCGACGCCCACCTGAATGCCGGCCTGCTCGCTCCCCGTTAGAGTTGCCGCCGCAATTCGCGGGTCGCCGAGAAGCCCCTCGACCGCGCTCGACCCAATCAGCAGCGTCTGGAACACACCTTCTGCAAAGCCTGCGCGTCGAAAGATCTCTTCAATTTTCAGCGCGCATTGCGGAACATTCGACGCATGTTTAAGTAAGCCCACATTGCCCGCCATCAGCGCCGGTGCCGCAAACCGGAACACCTGCCAGAACGGAAAGTTCCACGGCATAATCGCGAGCACCGGACCGATTGGCAGATAACGGACGAAGCTTCGTTTCGCGCCTGTTTCGACCACTTCATCGGCCAGAAAGCGCTCAGCGTTTTCGGCATAGTAGCGGCAACCCGTCGCGCACTTCGCGGCCTCGGCAACAGCGGCTTTCAGCGGTTTTCCCATTTCCAGCGTCATCAACCGGGCGCACTCGTCTTTTTCTTGCTCCAATATCTCGGCGGCGCGCATCATCTTGGCCGCGCGTTCCGCGAACGCCGTCTGCCGGTGTGTCTGGAATGCCTTTGTCGCAAGCTCCAATTTCGCTTCGATTTGCTCAGCAGTAAGCGCATTGAAGGTTTTCACTAGCTCGCCCGTCGCCGGATTCACCGTTGCAATAGCCATATTCAAAATGATAATAGGACTGGCCCGCTTCGCACCAAGCCTCCTATTGCAATCGCTGTGCTGGCGCAATAGAGTACCTCCAGCACGCCCTATCGGAGCATGTAGGAAAGGATTACGCGATTGAAGATTTCGCAAAAAGGCCTGTACGCGCTCGAGGCGCTCATGACGCTTGGCCACCGCTACGGCACCGGCACCATCAAGATTCGGGAGATCGCCATTGACAATGATCTGCCCGAAAAATTTCTCGAGCTTATCCTGCTTGAGCTTAAAAACGCTCGCATCGTTGAAAGCGTTCGCGGCGCCAAGGGTGGTTATCAACTCCGCCGTCCGCCATCCCAGATTTATCTCAGCGAAATCATCCGTCTCATCGATGGTCCCTTGGCTCCCTTCGGCGACGCTGAACAGTTGCGGATTCTGATCGCCCAAAATGATGATCACCGCGCCCTTTATGAAGTATTCCTCAAGGTCCGCGACTCAGCCGCTAAAATCCTCGACAGCACTACGATCGCCGACCTAGTGGGCGATGCCAATCGCTTCGCCAAAAAAACAAACCGGAAGAACAAGAACAGCGACAAACACGGCCCTGCACTGTCCGCTTCCGTTAAAGGATCGCGCGATTAGTTCGCGCTGCAACCCTCTCGGCATTTTGCAACCGTAACCTTTGATTCCACTGAAATGATCTCGTGCTTAGTAGGTAACCATGACAGCTAATCCCGTTCCCACTCATCTCGACCTCAAAGCCACCGCCAGGCAAGTAATGGTCGCTCATGGCTTCCACCCAGATTTTCCGCCGGAAGTCCCGCAGCAACTCGCGGACATCCGCCAGCACCCGCCCTCTCTCGCGGTCACCAACACTGTCCGCGACCTGCGCGATCTTCTCTGGTCTTCCATCGACAACGACACTTCCAAAGACCTCGATCAGATCGAGGTCGCACAGAAAATGCCCAATGGCAACCTGAAAGTAATGGTCGCTATCGCCGATGTCGATGCCTTCGTCAGCCAGGCTTCCCCCATCGATCAACACGCGGCGCGCGAAACCACCACTGTTTATACGGGTGTCTGCAATTTCCCCATGCTCCCCGAGGAGCTTTCCATCGGCGCATCTTCCCTCCTCGAAAATGTCGACCGCCCGGCCATCGTCATCGAGTTTGTCGTCGATCCCTCGGGCGCACCCCAGTCACGCGATGTCTACCGCGCCATCGTCCGCAACAAGGCACAGCTCACTTACAACGCCGTTGGTAGCTGGCTGGAATCCACTGCCGCCCCGCCCCCCAAAGTTGCCGCATCACCCGATCTCCAGGCCCAGCTGCGCCTTCAGGATCAAATCGCCCAAGCCATTCGCAAGCTCCGCTACGAGCACGGCGCCCTCAACATCGATACCAATGAAGTCCTCCCCGTCGTTCTCAATGACGAGGTTGTCGACATAGAGAATGAGCAGAAAAACCACGCCACCGAACTGATCGAAGATTTCATGATCGCCGCCAACGGCATCATCGCCCGCATGCTCGACAACGTCTCTTCTCTGCGCCGCATCGTGAAAACGCCCGAGCATTGGGATGGCATAGTCCGCCTCGCCGCTGCCCAGGGCGTCAAGCTTTCCACGCAACCTGATTCCAAGGCGCTCAATGACTTCCTATTGCAGCGCAAGGCTGCCGATCCCGATCATTTTGCCGATCTATCGCTCGCCGTCATCAAGCTCCTGGGCCCCGGAGAATATGTTCTCGAGCGCCCAGGTGATCCCAAGCCTGGACACTTCGGTCTCGCCGTGCAGGACTACACCCACTCCACTGCCCCCAACCGCCGCTTCGCCGATGTCGTTACGCAACGCCTCGTCAAAGCCGTGCTTGATGGCAAGCCAGGGCCATATTCAGATTCTGAACTCGACGCCATCGCGACCAACTGCACGCTAAAGGGAGATGCCGCCCGCAAAGTCGAACGCGAAATGTCGAAACGCCTGGCCGCTGTCGCCATGCAGAATCGTGTCGGTCAGGCCTTCGATGCGCTCGTCACCGGCGTGACTCCGAAGGGGACGTTTGTGCGTGTGCTCCAACCTCATGTCGAGGGTTTGCTGGCCCAGGGTGCGCAAGGTTTACAGGTGGGAGACAAGGTGCACGTCAAGCTCACGCGCACCGATGTCCAGCACGGCTACATCGACTTCGCGAAAGCCTAGGCTGACGCCGCTTGGCGGTGCATTCGACGGATTGCGACAGTTAAGTGGAACCGGTACGCTGCGACGGCGTAAACTTGTGGTCATGAAGGGCGCAATGCTGCGGATGTTCCTGCTGCTGACGTGCGTGCAGGCCGCGTTCGGTACCTCCCTGCGGTCTATGGAATTGCGACAAGTGTCGTCTCATCTGACTGTGGTCGTGACACATCGCGAAAAGCCCATCGCGGGAATCAATGTGCAGGTCGTTCCCGAAGAAAGTGCTGATCCAGTTTTCAGCGGTACAACCGATGAAAATGGTAGGGTCGTTATCGATGGCCTGAAGACGGGTCGGTACGTTCTCACTGCCTCATACGAGGAGTTTGATGCGGGAAAAGAATGGATAGAAGTTTTAGCTGCGCCCAACTCAAAGACAAAGAAGCGTTTCGATTTTCAGTGGGCGGATTGGTCCTATCAGACCCGCCGCGTGGCGGGGACACTCACTGGTCTTGTTCCAGGGAATACTGGGCACCCATTGATGGATATCGTTCACCCGGTCGCGACCGTCTATCCCGGCGTCGCGATAACACTGAAGAATGCTTTTTCCGACGATGAGCGTCACACGATTTCCGACAGTTCTGGCGCATTCCTCATCGACGAAGTGCCCGACGGCATCTACATCCTAACCATTGCGGGCGGAATGAAGTCCCTTTATGGGAACGCCGATGCTACGAGGCAAGTTATTGACGTGACGCGAAGCGCTACGATGGGCGCTTTGCCGCTAGAGCTAAAGAGCACAGGCCCCGGCGGCGTGGAATTTGAACTGGCAGACAAATGAACCGCGGGAGTCGCTACTGAAGTGACTAGGGTGTCTGGTGGTAGTTGCTGGAAAATCCCCGTTGTACTCACGTCCGCACACGATGACTCGCCATCGTATCAGCGGGCGGCCTTACCTTTTCATCTCCCGCTCCGCCTGCCGCAACTCCTCAACTTTCCCCAAATCCCGCCAGTAATATTCATCCGCCTGGAACGCGCAAATCCGCTTACCCTGCGCCGCAAGCTGTAAGTACGAATCAATAATCGAAAACGCCCCTTCGCCGTTAAGTTTTCCCAACAGCTCCGGCGACACAATATGAATTCCCGCAAATGCAAGGCTCTCAATTTTCTTCGATGGCCGCGCAATTTCCTCAATGCCCTCGCGCCCAATGCGGCGTCCGCACAGTTCGCCATGTTCACCAAAAAGCAGATACCGCGAAGTCGTTCGGTCCTGCACCGCCAATGTCGCCAGCGCCCCACTATTTCTGTGCGCCCGCTCCATGCGCGCCAGATCAATTGTGCTGATCACGTCCACATTGTGAACGACAATCGACTCCTCCGAATCCGCCGCATCACCCGCCAGCAGCAACCGAGCCGCTTTCTTCAGCCCTCCGCCCGTGTCCAGCAAAACATCTTCGCGCGAAACCTGAATCTCCATGCCAAAGCTGTCTTTCTCCGCCAAATAGTCAATCAGCTTCTCTGCGAAATGATGCGCGTTCACCACCACCTGCCGAACCCCAAACTCGCGCAACCGTCCGAGCGTGATCTCAATCAGCGTGCGGCCGCCCAACTCCACCAACGCCTTCGGACGATCGTCAGTCAGCGGACGCAGCCGCGTTCCCAACCCCGCCGCCAGCACCATTGCCTTCATGGCTGTTGCCTCTCCAATTCGCGATGCACTAACTCCACTTCCACACCGCTCATTCCGCGCAGATGCTTCGCCAATTGCTCAGCCAGATAAACCGACCGATGCTGCCCACCCGTGCATCCAAATGAAATCATCAGGTTCTTGAATCCCCGGCTCTGGTAATTCGTCACGCTCGAATCCACCAACGCCGCCGCATTGGCCAGAAATTGACTGACGCTTTCCTCCTGCTCCAGATATTCAATCACCGGCGCATCCCTTCCCGTCAGCGCTTTGAACCGCTCTTCTCTCCCGGGATTTGGCAGGCTCCTTCCATCAAACACGAACCCGCCACCATTCCCAGTCTCGTCCACGGGCCACCCGCGGTGAAATGAAAAACTCGCCACTCGCACCGTCAGCGGACTCCCGCCCGGAGCAACGCCCAGCAGCTTTTCCGAACCAATCATGTTCCGCAAAGCTTCGGTCAGCATGGGCAATTTCACCGGCAGTTCCACATTGTGCAGCAGCCATCGAACATTCCTTAGCGCGTACGGCACGCTCTGCAGGAAGTGCGTTTTGCGCTCGTAGAATCCCCGGAACCCATACGCTCCCAACGCCTGCAAGATTCGTACGTACACATACGCGTAGTAATAGCGCATGAACTCGCCGCGGTCGATCTCGATCACTCCACTTAGGCTCTCCAGATAAAGCTCCAGCAGTTCCCCGCGCAGTTCGGGCGCAAGGTCTGCCTTCGCGTCGTAAAGCAGCGAAGCAATGTCATATTGCAACGCGCCCTTCCGTCCTCCTTGGTAGTCGAGGAAAAATGGCTCGCCATCCACCAGCATGATGTTGCGCGATTGGAAATCCCTGTATAGAAAGTAGTCGCGCGCGGTGCTCAGCAGAAACTTGGTCAAATGGGAAAAGTCGTTTTCCAGCGCCTGCTCGTTAAACGGGATCCCCGCCAGCCGCAGAAAGTAATATTTGAAGTAATTCAGGTCCCAGGCAATCGATTGCCGGTCAAAACTCCCGCGCGGATAGCAGACTTTGTAGTTAAGATCTCGCCCCGCCTCCACCTGAAAGCGCGGCAGCATCTTCACCGCTTTTCTGTATGCTTCGAGAGCCAGCGGCCCAACTCCCGCCGCGGCCCGGTTCTTCGCCAGCAATTCGAATAGCGTTGTGTCGCCGAGGTCTTGCTCAAGGTATGCGCCCTGGCTCAAATCCTCGCGGTAGATTTCAGGTACTGGCAAGCCATATCGGCGAAAATGCCGCGAAAACTCCAAGAAGGCTACATTCTCCTCGCGCACTCCGTGGAGAATTCCAATCGCGCTATAGTCCCCGCCCGACAGGCGGATAATCTTCCGTCCCGAGCCACCCAGTTCGCCCTGCAGCGGACGAATTTCTTCGGCTGGAACGCGAAAATACTTTTCGAAAAGTCTTTTGAGAACTTCCATGTGCAGATGAGTTGCGGCGCGCATTGCAGGCGGATCGGCCACAAGCCAAGCACCGAACTCTGCGGTCCGCCTCATAAAGATATCATCAAGCCGAGACGCTGCTAGAGAGGCAGATGGAACACTGCCCGCTCTTTCTCGTCCTCAGAGAAAAAGGGTATTTCGTCCGCTAATGATTCGGATGATTGTCGCCCCAGACTTATGAACGTCCGCCGCTTTGCGCGACGAAGGGAAGACTGAAAAACCTAGGCTACCTGTGCAGCCTTACGGCGCCGCAAACCCTGCAGGACCGTCGATGGGATCTGCAGAATCCTCACCGTTGGATTGCTCTTACTTCTCACTTGCACCGCTATGCCATCCGCTTCAGGAAATGGATCCGAAAGAACCTCAAACTCCTCGCCATATAGCCTGATTCTTTTGGAGGCCTCGTACCCTAAATGTTTCACCCTGGCGCAAATTTCTATGACCGACGCAGACTCAGAAGTGCTCATGATACGCCTATTATACCGCCCCAACTCCTACGCAAGCCGGGGGCATCTTACTACTTACTTCAATGCGAATCTGAGAGTTTGTTTTCAATGGCTTGCAGACCTGGAAATTTGCCCGGTTCTGCGTCAAATCACCATCCTAGGGATTCCCCGCCGGCGCCCCGCGCAAACTCGTCTGCATCGCCACCGCGCTGATACGGGAATCGCCTTTTTCACGCTTCGCCTCTTGTAGCAGTGCCCAGTCCCGCTCAACTTCGCTCACAGAGATATCTCGCGCCGCCGACCCGTGCAATTCCGATTGCAGCCGAGCCGCCAGCATTTCTTGAAGCAGTTCCGGAGGCGCATTCCCTCCCATCGCGTTTTCTGCCGTGGCGCCCACCCGAACCAGCCTGCCCGCCAATTCCAGTTGAAGCATGGGGCCGCCTTGGTCATCGAAGCGCAAGCGCGCCCGCGACTCCATCTTTTCCCAATCCTTGCTCACACGCCGCGGCGAACCAACCCCCGATTCCGCTAACAGGCTCTTCAGCTTTCGCTGATAGGTTTTCCGCTCCGCCTTCGAAAGCGGCGTTTCCTCTTCGCCATTCGCATTGAAAACTAGCGCATTGCGCCCCGGATCGAAAAGACTCCCGCCCGTTCCTACATAAACCGCAAAAACGCAGCCCGCAAAAATAGGGCTCACCACCGTGCTCGGCACAATGTATTTCTTCGATCGGAAGAATGACTCCACAACCCCGTGCGGAGTCGAACTCCTCGGCATGCTTCCCGGAACCTGCGCAATCACAAACCGCGACAGTTCAAGCTCCGGATGCTTGGCATTAAATTTCGTCAGCATCTTTGCCAACTGCTTCGGCGTCGTAATTCCCACGTCCGCAACAAAACTCCGCCGTACCGACTCCGGATAATAGAAATTGAGAATCTGTTTCGCGAAGTCTGCGCAGTTATTCGATACCAGGTGAAAATGCGAACGGTTCGGCGACGAGTTCAGCTTCGCAATCAGCGCGTCATCTTGCTCGGGCGTAGTCGGGATCTCAAACCCATAGATTGCGCGATCATAAGAAGCTCCCACCAACTCATACCAGGTGCCTTTCGGAGCTTCCCCATTGGCTCCCTCTGGAGCCACTTCTTCCAGATGCTGCCGCCGGTATTGGTCTCGCAGAGCAAAAACCATCTTGACATTGGCAACCAGCGGCACATCCTCCGCCCTGTCCACCGCGTAAAGATAAGGAACCAGAGGAATCGCGAGCCAATCATATCCGTCAATGCCATCGTAGCGGCTGATAACAACTCCAGTCTCTCCCGGAGCACAACGACGCAGCATCGTCGGCGAGTCCGCGCAAACGTCCGAAAGATATACGGCGGCATGGCCAGTCGCCGTGAACCAGCCCATCCTTCCGTACGGCTCTTCCAGAAAAAGGGTCGCCGATGCCCCAGCCAGTCGCGCACAGCCGAGCATCACGCCGATCAGCGCCACCGCCCATCCGATCCTCGAATTTATATGCCCTTCCCTCATTCACACCCCTGCAAAAGTCCCGCCTGTTAGAACTCCAAACGCAGGAATTAGTTGCGTTTGCATCCCCTGGAAAATCCTGTATTTTCTTGAATTTCGCTGTACAAGAATTTTGCTACAACGATGCAGATCTTTTTGCAGATTGCTTAATCAGCCACTCCTGGCTATTCATTTCCCGCCGATTCGCGCGCCGGGCATCACGCGAATAAACTCCGTCGGCACCTAGATGCCGTGCCTTTGCCACATCGCTAAGATATGTCTCCAAGACTTCATCCCGCAGATAATTCACCAGCTTCGGATCCTCCACCGGAAACAACAATTCCACCCGCCGGTTCAAATTTCGCGGCATCATATCGGCGCTGCCCAGGTACACTTCTTCTTTACCGCCATTACGGAAATAAAATATCCGGCTGTGCTCCAGGAATCTCCCCACGATGCTGGTCACTCGAATGTTTTCACTGATACCCGAAATGCCCGGTCGCAAGCAGCAAATGCCTCGCACCAGCAAATCCACGCGCACGCCCGCCTGTGACGCCTCATACAGCAACTCGGTCATCCGCCGGTCCACCAGCGCGTTCATCTTTAGAATGAGATGTCCGCGTTCTCCATTCTTCTGATGTTCAATCTCCCGCCGAACTAATTGTTCAAGTTGTTCGCGAAGGTTCACCGGCGCCACCAGCAGCTTCCGGTATTCCACTTTTGCGGAATAGCCCGTCAGGTAATTGAATAGGTCCGTGCAGTCCTGCCCAATCGCTTCGTCGCACGTCAGCAGTCCAATGTCGGTATAGAGCTGCGCGGTTACGCTGTTGTAGTTGCCCGTCGAGAGATGCACATAGCGCCGGATGCGGTCCTTCTCCTGCCGTACCACTAGCGCAGCCTTGCAATGCACCTTCAGGTTCATCAGCCCGTAAACCACGTGCACGCCTTCACGTTCCAACCGCCTGGCCCATTCGATATTGCTTTCCTCATCGAACCGCGCTTTCAGTTCGACCAGTGCTGCAACCTGCTTCCCGTTATCAATCGCGTCCAGCAGGGCTTCCACCACCGGAGCATTGCGTCCTACGCGGTAAAGCGTGATCTTGATCGCCAGCACCGCTGGATCCCGTGCCGCTTGCTGCAGGAATGCCACCACCGGCTGAAAAGAATCGAACGGGTGATGCAATAGGATGTCTTGCTTCCGAATCGCGCTGAAAATGTTCTCGCCTTCTTCTAACATCTGCAGCGCCGGAACCAGGCTGGGCACGAAAGCCTTATCTTTCAAATCCGGACGGTCGATCGAAAGCAGATGCTTTAGTCGGCTCAGCGCCAGCGGCCCTTTCACCTTGTAGACATCGCCCCGCTCGAGCTCGAGGTTCTTGAGCAGAATGTCCAGCACTTCCGCCGGCATCGCGTCATTGATCTCGATCCTCACCACATCCGCAAAGCGCCGCTTCGATACGCCCTCTTCCACCGATTCCAGCAAATCTCCTGCTTCCAGTTGTTGAATGGCCGTGTCCGCGTCCCGCGTCACGTGGAAAGGATGCGCTTCCAAAATCTCCATCCCCGGAAACAACGCCTGCAGATTGCTGATGATGATCTGCTCCAGCCAAACAAAATATTGCGGCTTCGGAGGCTTCGCGACCTTCACCTTGGCCCTTCCCGTCGGCTCTTTGGCTGCGGTCTGCAATGGAATCAGCTGCGGTAAGCTGTCCGGCACTTTCACGCGCGCAAAGTGTTCCACGCCCTGGGGATCGCGAATCAGCACGGCCAGATTCAGGCTCAAATTCGAAATGTGTGGAAAAGGCCGTCCCGGGTCGAACGCCAGCGGCGTCAGTGTGGGAAACACTGTCTCCGCAAAATACCGGTTCGCAATCTGCGTCTGCGCTGGCGTCAGTTGCGAGTACTCGGCAATATGAATGCCTGCTCGCTTCAGGCCCTGCAATATCTGCGTTCGCAGACAATCTTGTCCGCCTTTGTACAGCCTCGCAACTCCCTCCCGGATTGCGATGAGTTCCTCGCCGGGCGGCATACCATCCGGACCCGATTCCTGCGCGCCGCTCTCAAGCTGGCTTTTTAACCCGGCCACCCGCACCATGAAGAATTCATCGAGATTGGAACCAACAATGGAAAGAAACTTCACTCGCTCCAGCAACGGGTTATGTTCGTCCTCCGCTTCTTCCAAAACTCGTTCCTGAAACGCGAGCAGGCTAAGTTCTCGATTCCGGTACAGTGACGGATCATCCAGCGACAAAACCGCAGGCTCGTGATGATTCTTGCCCGCTCCGTTCCGCCGTTTTCGTGGCGATGTCGCGCGCACGCCGTTTTTCTTGGAATCCTCAGCTACGGCCATTGCTTGAGTCCCAGTGGGAGTTCTACCCGGAGTCCTGCCAGTCGGATCGTCCAAAGCCAACTCGGCGGGATCATGGCTTTGATTGCCATTTCGCCGTTTCCTGGGCGATGTTGCGATTTGGCTTTTCTTGGAGGTTTCAGCTACTGCCATGCATGGTCCTGTTAATGAGTCCCGCTAATCGGGAAAATACCTCGGAACTGCTGTCGTCCAGCGCCTTCCTATTCATTGTAACAACCCACGCCCTGCCAAGAGGTTCCCCGGCGACCCCCGTAAACACCCCAGTACATGGGCTCCCGCTTCTCGCATTTTTCTCCGGCTTTTTATGTATTTGCCGTCCGTGTGGCGCGGGCGCCCTCGCCCGCGGGTTTTGACTTAAACCACGCGGCATCGCTAACTGCTCGTGCGGCGCGGTCACCCTGTGCGCAATGACGTGGCAGAGCGGGACTTCAGCCCCGCGTTAGGCCCTTTCTTTCAGCTGTTGAACCACATTAAAAGTGTCCCCGTGAGACCACAGTAGAAATGTCCCCTTATAGAGTTCCTTCGGCGAGGAGGAACAGAGATTGGGGAGAACGGGATTGAGCAAGAAAGAGCTGAGGCGGGTGGAAGTGATGGGGCGGGTGAAGGCGCGCAGTTTGCGGTTGCGCGAAGCGGCCGAGATGCTGGAGTTGAGTTATCGGCAGACGAAACGGGTGTGGGCGCGGTATCGGGGGGGAGGAGCGAAAGCACTGCAGCATGGGAACTGTGGGCGAGTGTCGAACCGGGCGTACGCGGCGAAGTTCCGGGCGGCGGTGCTGAAACAGGTGCAAGCGCGGTATGAAGATTTCGGACCGACGCTGGCGGCGGAGCATCTGGCGAGCGATGACGGACTGGTCATACCGGCCGAGACACTACGGCGGTGGTTGAAGCAGGCCGGGGTGTGGCAGAGGCAACGGCGGCGGAAGCCGTATCGGCAGCGGCGTGAAGCGAAGGCACACTTCGGCGAGTTGGTGCAGTTGGACGGCAGCTTTCACCAGTGGCTGGAAGAACGTGGGCCGCGCGGCTGTCTGATGCACATGGTCGATGACGCAACGACCGAGGCGCTGGGATGCTTTTCCGAAGAGGAAACGATCTGGGCGGCGGCGGGCGTGTTGCGGCGCTGGATCGAGCGCTACGGCGTGCCCCAGGCCTTGTACACGGACTGGAAGAACGTCTACGTGCGACCGCCGAATGCCGAAGAGCGAGAGCGCGGAGAAGCGGCGGTGACGCAGTTTGGGCGGATGTGCGCCAAACTGGGCATCCGGATTATCGCGGCCAGTTCGCCACAAGCGAAAGGGCGGGTGGAGCGAGCGCACGGCACGCATCAGGATCGGCTGGTGAAGAAACTGCGGCTGGCCGGGATCCGAAACTACGGCCAGGCCAATGCGTATCTGGAGAAGGGCTATCTCGCCGAGCACAACCGTCGCTACGCGCACGCGGCCGTGGCCCAAACTGATTATCACCGACGCCGGCCCACGGCGCGGCAACTGGACGAAGTGTTCTGGCTGGAGGAAGAACGAGTGGTGAGCGAAGACTGGGTGGTGCGCTATAACAACCGGCTGTTGCAACTGGAACGGCAAAGCCGGCACTGGGCGCCGGCGAAGAGTCGGGTGCTGGTGCGGGAAAATGAAGCGGGCGAAGTTGCCATTCACTATCGCAATCAGCGTGTGAGCTTCCGCGAGTTGAAGGCCTCTACAGCGCTGGGCGAGAGAAGGGGCGCTGCCCCTTCCCCCGCGCCCCCTTCCCCAAAACCACACCGCAACCCTCCTCCAACTCCGAATCATCCTTGGAGACAGGGCTGGCAGCAGATGAAAACACCTGCCTTTTCTCCGGCATGGTGAAACCACAACCAGGGGACATTTCTATTGTGGACAAGACGGGGACATTTCTAATGTGGTATGACAGGCCCTTTCTTTCAGCTTGTCATCCTGGGCGCGCCGGAGCAGGATGCCATGGCAAGTCGAAGGACCCTACCTTACCGGTGCGAGGGATCTCGCCGCGCCAACCACAGCCCTAGACTTTCCATGTTAACCATGATTAACTATACCAAGTCAGCCTCGATTAACGCTCGAAGGCTATGGTCGGCGGTTGTGAGTTTTCCCAAATGCAGCGCCTCTTCTTCATTTTCGTCGTCGTTCTATTCCCGCTGTTCTCAAATCTTGCGCTCGGTCAAGGCGAGACAACGAGTGCCATACAGGGACAGGCAACCGATGCGACGGGGGCGGTTGTACGGGGCGCGACCGTGACCATCACCAACCGGGACACGGGAGCAAGGCGCAGTGCCAAGACAGACGAAGCCGGCCGTTTCAACTTCCCACAACTCAAGCCGGGCATCTATATCGTGCGCGTCGAAACGCCCGGATTCGAGCCGCAACAATCGGACAGCGTTTTCTCAGGGCTGGGGCAGAAGCAAACGGTCAACTTCACTTTGAGGGTAGCTCACTCAAACGAGACTGTGGAGGTCAACTCGATAGCTCCGATCATCAATCCCAGCAACGCAAACACATCGACAACTCTGGATGCTCCCGCCCTCGAAGACCTACCCAATCCGGGTGGCGATATGACTTACCCTTTGCAGTTCGCTCCCGGCGCGCTTATCAATACAGCAGGAAGTGGCAACGACTTCGTCGGGGGCACCAACGGATACGGCAACGTCGAGTTCAACGGTTTACCCGCTCTTTCGAACGGTTACATCGTGGATGGGCTGGAGACGAATGACCCCCTTACCAATCTCAACAGCGGACTCTCAACAAATCTCGTCTTAGGGCTCAATTCCATTTCCGAAGTGACCGTCAATACGCTCTCCTATTCAGTCGATCAAGGCAGGTATGGCGCATCTCAGGTCAACTACGTCACAAAGTCGGGCACGAATCATTTTCACGGGAATCTTTACGAACTGTGGAACGGCTCGATCCTGAATGCGGCGGACTACTTCACCAATGCCACGCCCGGCAACCACAAACCGCGTTCCACCGTGAACCATTTCGGGGGGAGCTTGGGCGGGCCGATTGATTACAACAAACTGTTCTTCTTCTTCGATAGCGAGTGGGTTCGCATTGCCCTGCCTATTGTCACACCCACAACGGTTCCAAGTGTTGCGTTTCGGCAGTATGTCTTGGAGCAACTGCCGAGCGGAGGGGTTGATTCTCTAACTGGGCTAACCTATGCGCCCGCCCCGCAAGAAGTGCAGTTCTACCAGAACATGTTCAACCTGTATGGAAATGCAAGCGGAGTGCCGTTGCGCGTGCTCGGCTGTCCTTATGACGTTGGAAAAGTCGCGCCTCCGCCAGGCTACGCGAATGACGGCGACTACTGCGCCAATCGGCAGAGTATTTCCCATTCCAGCGACGACCACGAGCAGGTGCAGACCGCCCGCATCGACTACAACATCAACGCCAACAATACCGCGTGGTTCCGCTTTCAGGCTGACACCGGATTGCAAGCGGCATACACCGATCCCATTAATCCTCTCTTCAACTCCTTTTCCCCGCAGCCTCTCTATTCCTTCGCCGCCGGGTACACCCATGTCTTCTCGCAAAATCTGGTGAACTACTTTAATCCGGCGTTCTCCTGGTACTCGAGCCTGTTCGCGCCCAGCAATTTCCAGAAGACGCTGGCCGCTTTTCCCATAGTGCTACAGGGCAGCGGTGCGAACGCGCCGTTCACTACGATAGGTGGACTCGACAACACCTGGCTTCAGGGAAGAAAGGCGTCGCGGTTCTTCATCAACGACAATCTCGCGTGGAGCCGGGGATCGCACGAGATCAGGGTCGGCACTAACATCCGAATCTTTCGGTTGAATGATTACGATTTCGGCGAAGGAACGGTTCCTCTCGTTACGTACACGGATCTCCCGCAGTTCATTTACGGTGCGGCGTCGACCGCCACGAAGACGTTTCCGACGAATGCCAACGAACCATTCAACTTCCTGAACATTGATCTCTACCTACAGGACGCATGGAAGGTGACGAACAAGCTGACATGGACGATTGGTCTCCGCGATACATTCAATTCCAATCCGCTCAATCCGCATGATGAAGTGGCACGCCTTCAGGGTTCGTTCGATTCGATTTCCCACGATGTCAATCTGCCTCTCAGTGACGTGATCCAGACGCGCCTGGGGAATCTGTTCACATCCACTCCGCTGGCGATCCTGCAACCGAGGACAGCGATTGCGTGGCAGGTCGAGCCGAAAACCGTGCTCAGAACCGGCTTCGGACTGTTTAGCGACATTCTCCCCGGAACTGTCGCCGATCTCATCGGTACAAACCCACCGTATGTCCAGACATTCCAGGGCGGTCTTCTGGGAACCGTGGGCGGGACTGCGATTGCGCCCTCGACGCCGAACAACCCGGTGCCCAACAGCGCGGTGGATGCAACCGTCGCCGCCAATCAGCGATTCACTTCCGGTTTCGCGCAGGGTCAACTTTCATGCGCATCTGCGCCTGCGAACCCGCCGGCTACGTGCCTGCCCCCAGTCGCCATTACCGCTGTGCCCAGTGGCAAGCTCCACGCGCCGTACTTTATGCAATGGAGCCTCGGCCTTGAGCACCAGATCGGCACCACTGCCAGCATTCAGGCTCAATACGTAGGCACACGAGCTGTGAATCAGCCATACACCACGCAGGTCAACGGCTATCAAACGGTCTGCCCAGGATGCTTTGCGCCTTTTCCGTACGTGCAACCAACCGCTCCTCCCACGCTCCCGAGTTGTCCCCCCAATGGGAATCCGGATTGCCGCTTTGGCGCTGTCACTCAACTCTCCACTGGGGCCAACAGCCATTACAACGGATTGCAACTGACCGCCATGAAACGAATGGGGCATGGTCTCCAGGGACAGCTGAACTACACTTGGAGCCACTGCTTGGACACCGTCTCGAATGGAGGCTTTCTTCAATTTTCCGCCGGAGGAATATTGTCACCCCTTCCCGGCGAACTTCATCGTGATTACGGCAATTGCGACTACGACATTCGGCACAACCTTACCGGGCAGTATGTTTACCAGCTTCCGTTCAAGGTGCGGAGCCATTCGCTCGGATACGCATTGAATGGCTGGCAACTGTCCGGCACAGCCTTCTGGCACAGCGGAGTGCCATTCTCCGTGTTGAGCACGCCGTACTCGGCGTGTGTGACTACAACTTCCGGCGGTCCATGCGTGCAGAAAGGAATTGTGCAGGGCAGCGGCCCGCAGTTCGCGAGTCTGGTGCCGGGAGTCGATCCGTATTGTCGCCACTGCAATCTTCCCAGCACCCAAGCCGGCACCATTCAGTGGCTCAATCCTAATGCTTTCGTCTCAGCGGTCGATCCCAGCACCGGCGACTGCAACGGCGTTTCCAATCCGAAGGACGATAACCCCGCCAGTTGCCAGTTCGGGAATTCTGGTCGCAATGCGCTGCGCGGCCCGGACTTTGTCTGGAACGATTTTTACCTGACGAAATGGTTCCCGGTGAGTGAACAGGTCAAACTTCGATTGGATGCACAGTTCTTCAACGTCTTCAACCATCCGAACTTCGGGCTTCCGAGCATTGTGCTGGCAGGCCTACCCGGCAAACCGTCTACGCAGACCGGTTTCGGAGCCCTGACCTACGCTACGTCCCCGCCGACTGGCCTACTAGGCGTCGGATTAGGCGGCGACAGCAGCCCACGGATGATCGCGCTGCAACTTCGACTAGAATTCTGAACGTAGAAGGAAACGGCTGCCAGAAAAACAAAGCTTGGCTCCGGCAAAGCCCCAGGGGTCGCATGGTGCCCAGAGCCTGACCTGAGCTTGTCGAAGGGTTCGCGCCCCGGTTTTGGGCGCTAACCTGGCTCAGGGCCGCCCTGAAAGGCCGCATTTTACCACGCGCTGTCAAGCCCAATTTTGACCTCTCAGAATCCCCAAACCCATTTCGTTTGTTGTCTCTGCGCGCCTTGTACGTACATATCCGTATTTCAATAAATATTTTGTTCGCCTATACTTCGCTTCCAAGTGCGCTTATGTACGTACATTTCTGCACCGGAATCGTTCGGTCCAGAAATTAATTCCTTGACTTAGTGGACGAACTAGCTGCCAATAGATGTAGGGCGCACAACGCGCATCAGGCACTCCTGATCTTTCACAAAATGGTTTCTGCTTCGGAGGGACTTGCACAGCGAACTCCGGTACTGAAGTATGCGAAAGAGATCCCTCTTGCGCCTAAGCCGCATGCATTCAATACTTTAGCTCTAAGCCTTTTCGATTGAATACTTTGCCCCTAAGTCTATGATTCCAATATACCGGGGGAGGGGGAGGGGGGTCTGGGGTGTATTCTCAATGTGCGTTCTATGCATTCGCAAACTATCCCGGCGCAGACCATGAAATCTCCCGACAGCAATGGCCGCCGCGCCGCCGTCCTCGCATTATCGCTGCTGCTCCTCGCGATTCTTATATTGCGCTCAGCCCCCAATGTCGGCGCTGCGGCAACTACCCAGATCGTTGGCACCGTTCGACTCGACGGCACTCCACCCCGGCAGGAAGTCATTGATATGTCCGGCGATCCGACCTGCGCGCAGACTCATGTCGGCGAGCCGCCGACCAAAGAGAGCGTGGTCGTTGGGCCGGACCGCGAGCTTGCCAACGTCGTCGTCTACATTTCTCAAGGTCTGAGCGGAACTGAACCTTCTTCAACCCAAGCCGTCACGCTGGAGCAGAAGGGCTGCCAATATGTTCCCCATGTCATTGCCGTCAATCCCGGTCAGCACTTCTCCATAGTCAACGACGATAAGACGCTGCACAACATCCACCCCAGTCCTCGCTCAGGTGGAGGCAACAACTCATGGAACCGTTCCCAGCCGGCTGGTTCGCCGCCACTCGAAGTCTCGTGGCCGAATGAGGAAGTCGCGATTCCAGTTAAGTGCAACGTCCATCCCTGGATGCGCGCTTATATGGTTGTGGTCAAGGGTCCGTACAGTGTCAGCAATGCCAGCGGCTCATTCGCCCTCGATGCCATCCCTCCCGGCACGTATACAGTCACGGCATGGCATGAGATATATGGAACGCTGACGCAGAACTTGACGGTTGCGGCCGGGAAACCAGCGACCATTGATTTTACGTTTAAAGCAAAATAGATTCTCGCAAAAGGAAATTCTTAGTCGGCGGGCATGGACGCGGGGTTTTGCAGAACGGGACGAAACTTCCTTAAAGGCTTTTCCGCTGGCGCTTCCAGCCATTTGCGCACCGCTGGCAGCGCTTGGCGCATAGCGTTTTCGCCGACCTCCAGCAACTCGCCCGCTCGCTTGAAGTCGTCAAAATCGAAACCGGCGACATCGGGCTCAATCACAAGGTCGGCTGATCTTCGCCACGCCGTGCCCATGCGGTCCTGCGCAATCGCGAACGATTGTCCGATCACATCGAATAGATGCCGAGGCTGGCTCCTCGCTGACCACGCGCCTTTCAGATGTACTGCCAACACCCGTTCCGCGCCCATTTGGCGGACGGGACGAACTGGCACCGGATACGACAACATGCCGTCCACATACCAGCGTCCCTCAACATTCACTGGCAGAAACATTCCCGGATAAGCGCAACTTGCGCGCACCGGACCAATCAATGGGCCTGTTTGAAAGACGGTCGCCTCTCCGCTATTGAACTCAGTGGCAACCACGCCCAATGGAATTCGAAGTTCTTCAAATGTCTTCGCGAGCAGCGTGCGCGTGAAAAACGAGATCATGCGATCGTTGCTGGCAAATCCGTAACGAGAAAGGGTCCAGCGCGCGAAGGTGGTGAAACGAACGTTGCGCGCAACCTCAATCAACTCGGCAATCGATAAGCCGCTGCAGTAAACGGCGCCAATCAGCGCACCCACGCTTGTGCCGGCAATGCATCGAACTGGAATTCCCTCTTCCTCGAGTACTTTCAGAACTCCAATATGTGCGATGCCGCGTGCGAATCCTCCGCCTAATGCAACACCGATCGCAGGAACCGCGTTGCCTTCCGCGGTCTCCGATTTGCGAGACAGTTCGCGGCTGAAAGCCTGTACGGAACGAATTACCTTGCCTAAACTCCGCACCGGAACCCCACGTTCCTGGCTTGCCTGAGGGCGCAAACCTCACATCTAATAATTAGGATGCCACAACTCCACTTTACGTAAAGTCCACTCTCGTGCCACCCCACAGCACCGATGACGCAATCGTGAGTGATGCATCCACCATAGAATCAGTGCCTTACAGAAGTCAACCGGAGTGCCTACGCATCCACGCTACATGTTTCATTCTTTGAGTTCTACTTCCCTTACGCTGTCATACTCAGGTATCTGCCCTGAAATTCCTAGAAGATCGCAGCTCCTCTAATATCTTTGCGAGGCGGCAATGGTCGTAGCGGCGGCGAAGAAACTCTGATTCTATCTCTGCTGAGAACTGCAAGAAATCAGGCAGCCAACGACAAGGTCGCACTGGACGAAACATGAATCGCGCCGAAATGTGGAGACAACTCGAATCACATCCCAAGCCATGGGACGTGATCGTCATTGGCGGAGGCGCCACAGGAGTCGGAGTCGCCATCGACGCCGCATCGCGTCGCTATGACGTGCTCTTGCTCGAACAAAGTGATTTTGGCAAAGGAACTTCCAGCCGCAGCACCAAGCTCGCCCATGGCGGTGTGCGTTATCTCGGCCAGGGTGACATCGGCCTCGTCATAGAAGCTCTCAAGGAACGCGGCCTGCTGCTCCAGAATGCGCCGCATCTGGTTCATGACCTGGCTTTTCTCGTGCCCAACTATGACTGGTGGGAAGCTCCGTTCTATGGACTCGGCCTCAAACTCTACCAGTTGCTCGCGGGCAAACACAGTTTCGGAGCCTCACGTATTCTCTCCCGCGAAGAAACGCTTGAACGTCTGCCCACACTCAAGCATGAGGGTTTGCGCGGTGGCGCCATTTACTACGATGGACAATTCGACGATGCCCGCCTCCTGATCCACATGGTCGCAACCGCATACGAGCAGGGCGCGACCCTCCTCAACTATGTCGCGGTAACTGGTTTCATTAGGAACACGCAAGGCATCATCAACGGCGTTCAGGCTCGCAACGTCGAAACAGGCCAAGAATTCCATGCCACTGCCAAAGTGGTCATCAATGCTACGGGCGCTTTCAGCGATCGCGTTCGCCTGATGGCCAACCCCGACGCGGTCTCCATGATTTCTCCGAGCCAGGGAATTCATCTCGTCTTCGATTCATCGTTTCTGGCCGGTGAAACAGCCATCATGGTGCCCCACACCAGCGACGGCCGCGTTCTATTTGCGATTCCCTGGCAAGGTCACACGCTCGTCGGAACAACCGAAACCTCCATCTTGGAAGCGTCCATCGAACCTGTCCCTCTACAGGAGGAAATCGATTTCATCCTCTCCACTGCCGCCGAATACTTGGCGAAGCCTCCCTCCCGCCATGACGTTCTGAGCGTCTTTGCCGGAATCCGTCCACTCGTGGGCAAACGGAACACGTCGCACACTGCTGCGTTATCGCGCGATCATCTCATCCACAGTGATCGCTCCGGTCTCATCAGTGTCATGGGCGGAAAGTGGACGACCTATCGCCGCATGGCGGAAGATTGCGTCGATCAGGCCATTTCTCAGGCGGAATTGCCGCCGCGCAAATGCGTCACACAGAACCTGCGTATTCACGGGTTTCCCACGGCTGCGGAAGAATTAGGAACCCTCTCTGTTTACGGCTCAGATGCCCTGCACATTCGCAAGCTCATTGAGGCTGACGCTTCCCTTGGAAACAAACTGCATTCCGCACTGCCCTACATCAAAGCCGAAATCGTGTGGGCAGCAAGGAATGAGATGGCGCACACGCTGGAAGATGTTCTCGCTCGACGCACGCGCGCCCTATTCCTGAACGCCCGCGCAGCACTGGAAATGGCCCCATCCGCGGCCGATATAATGGCCGCCGAACTCGGCTGGAGTGATAGCTTCAAAGCAGCCCAACTCGCCGTGTTCAAAAGCGTCGCTCAGAACTACCTACTTCCTGCGGATTCCTAAACGCAGCAGCTCAGACCATTTCGCCTTACGGAACTAGTACCACCTTGCCGAACATCTGGCTGTTTGCCAGGTATTCGTGGGCGGCGCGCGCCTCACGCAACGGGAAGAGATGATCCACGATAGGCTTCAGGCGTCCGGCAAAAACATGGCGAAGCACTTCGTGGAGTCCACCCATGGTACCCATGTACGAACCAAGCAATGATAGCTGCCGCGAAAATAAGAAGCGCAAATCCAGTTCAACTTTAGGCCCTGTCGTTGCGCCGCAAGTCACCAGCGTACCCCCCGGCTTCAAGGAGCGTACGCTTTCCTGCCATGTTGCCGGGCCCACGTGCTCAATCACGATGTCCACACCTTCGCCCTTGGTGATGGCTCGGACCTCCTGCGCAATTTTCTGCTGATAGTGGTTGATGACAAAATCTGCGCCCAGTTCGCGCGCGCTCTCCATCTTGCGCTCATCGCCGGCCGTGGTAATCACACGCGCATGAAACATCTTTGCAATCTGGATCGCCGCGATGCCGACCCCAGAATTCGCGCCCAGCACAAGCACCGTCTGGCCCGGTCGAATCGCCGCCCGGCCAGTCAGCATATGCCACGCAGTCAGGAACACCAGCGGCACGCTCGCAGCCTCGTTGAAGTCCAAACTGTCAGGAATTGGAATCACATTTACTGCCGGAACCGCAATCAGTTCGCAGTTTCCCCCATCGATCCCGTTACCGAGCACCATGTATTGCCGGCATTGGTTCTGCAACCCAGCCACGCACTTTGCGCAATGGTTGCAGAAGGTCATTGGCGCAAGCAGAACGCGCTGCCCCACCGTGAGATCTGTAATGTATTCGCCGACTTCGGCGATCTCTCCCGCGATGTCGCTCCCTAGAATGTGCGGCAGGTTCACACCCGGCAGCCCCTGGCGTACCCAGATATCAAGGTGGTTCAGAGCGCAGGCCCGAACCCGAACCAGAACCTGATCTTTCCGCAACTTCGGATCGGCAACATCTTCGTATGTGAGAACTTCCGGCCCACCAAACTGATGAATGCGCACAGCTTTCATGAAAGCTCCTGCAACACCAGGGATCAAAACTGAACCCTCCAAAACTAGCACAAACACCGGCGGAATCCCTGCCCCCGCCCCAAAGCGGATCAGAGTGGCGGCCTATAATTTCGCCTGCAACCTGGGCAGGATTCATCGTAGACTTCACATATCGAGGGCGCCGCCTTTGGGCCACCGGCTACCAGCGGGGTCCGAAAGGCTTTGCGTCTCATGAATAGGGCCACTAATAACAAGGGGAGAAAGGGCGCATAAATTGAGAATCACGGTCGACGTAAGTCCAATATGGGTAAAAATAGCACGCTCGCCAATCTACTTGATCGTGTCTTCTTTGACAGGCGTTTCGGTTAGTTTTGCTCCGCTGTTTTTGTATTGGAGCGGCAGGGGCAAGTTTTATCCCGGCTATGAGTGGATTGTCGTGCCCCTGTGTTTTACGGTGATTTGTTGCGTTCCCTTGTTCTATTTTCGTCTTGGGAACCTCGTGGTTAAGGAGTTGAGGAGAAATTCAAATATCGACGAAGCTTCAGCTCAGCATTGACCTTCGCGGTTTACTGAAAGACAATCAAACTCATGGACCTCTATGAGGAGATAGTGCGCCTGCGCAAGGATGGCCGTCGCGGCGCCGTCGCCACCATCGTGAACGTGCGCGGCTCGATTCCCTCCTTCAAGACGGCGAAGATGCTCGTGCGCGACGATGGCTCCATCGTTGGCACCATCGGCGGCGGTTGTGTTGAAGCCGAAGTCTGGCAGGCCGCCCGCGACGTAATGGAATCCGAACGCCCTCGCACACTCACCTTCGACCTTAACAACGATCCCAAGTACGATACCGGCCTCGTCTGCGGCGGCACACTCGAAGTCTTCGTCGAGCCGATTTTGCCTCCTGCCGAACTTTATATTTTTGGCGCAGGCCACGTTTCTGCCAGCCTTTACAAAGTCGCAAGGATCGCAGGCTTTGACGTCACCATCATCGACGATCGCGAAACATACGCCAACCGCGAGCGCTTTCCCGAAGCTCAGGAGGTCCTCGCCGAAGATTACGAGAAAGCCATGCTCCACCTCTCTCCACGCGAGTCATCCTTCATCGTGATCGTGACGCGTGGCCACCGCGACGATATGCACATTCTTCGTTGGGCGGTCCAAACGCCCGCTCGCTACGTCGGCATGATCGGATCAAAACGGAAGACGATCGCCATCTTCAGAGAACTTGAAAAAGAAGGTATCCCTGCTCATCTATTCGAGCGCGTGCATGCGCCCATCGGCCTCGACATCGGAGCGGTCACGCCCGAAGAGATTGCCGTTTCCATCACTGCCGAGTTGATCGCGAGACGTCGGAACGTCGAACGCGAACTGCCGCATATGAGCTGGTTTCACCGGAGGCAGTCTCCAACCAGTTCCGGACAAAGCACCTCGACCACCGAGAACCCGAGCGCACCGAGAAAATCGGCTGATCAAATCTGACGTCACCTTAAGTACCCCTCCGTTTTTTCTTGCCAATACCGCTGCCCGTCTCCAAGACGAACCCTATTCGGCACAGATAAAGGGCCTGGTTTTTCTCAGCGCACTCGGCGTTTCCGCGGTTTAAGATTTCTGCATGCCCAAAGAAATCGAAATCAAGTTCCGCATCCGGAATTCGAAGGTGCTCACCCGAGTTCTAAAGCAACATGGATTCCGGCGGATCACTGCATCCACCCATGAGATCAATACCCTCTATGATCTCCCCGGCCAAAAACTACGCAAGAAGGGTGAACTTCTCCGATTGCGAAAATATGGCTCCGCCTGGGTGTTGACGCACAAAGCAAAAGGAACCACCGGGCCTCATAAAGTGCGAATGGAATTGGAAACGCAGGTAGAGGACGGACCGCAGATGAATGAGATCCTATCGGCTCTCGGCTTTGCCCCCACTTTTCGCTATGAGAAATACCGTGCCAAGTGGAGTGATGGCAAGGGACACGTCGTCTTCGATGAAACGCCCATCGGCGATTTTGGCGAAATCGAAGGCCCGCCGCGGTGGATCGATCGAACGGCAAAGGCGCTCGGCATCGCACCCCCCGATTACATCACGCAAACATACGCCGATCTTTTCTTCGGCTGGAAGCGCCGGACTCGCAGTCCGGCAATCGAGATGACGTTTCGAGAGATACCTTCGACAACGAGTACTCCCGCGATGTAGTTGCACACCATGTGGCCAGACCCAATTAAATTACTGGCAGACGACCTTCCCCGCTCATGATTGGCACATCGTAAAGCGCATCACTTTGGATTCGACAGTTTCCCGTGTTTTCCCACCGTCCAGCCCGCCGACTGCCGCACCTTTGTCGGATATTCGAACAAACTCCGCCATATGCGCTGCTTTCCATGTGCGCTTTGCTCGCTGTAGCTTTCATAACCAAATGTCGCAAAGTAAATAGCTTGATCGAAGAAATGGTCGAGGAGGCGCAAAAGCTCCAGGCTGCCCAGAATTTCAAGAGGCTTTTCCCGCGCTCGCTCCATGTCCAGGAATTCCCAGAGAGTTTCTTCCGTCATCATCAGCGCCCAACAAAGCGCGCTGAGCTTAACTCCCTGTTCTGCGCGCCTGTGGCCCAGTGGGATATATACCCGTTCAATGTCGTCTGTGGTCTTGGTCAGGAGCCAGTCGCTCAGGTTGCGATAGACATCCCAAGCCCTTCCGCGAAGCTCTTCCATTGGCACTTTTTGAAGGTCAGCCGCGCGGCTGGAGCGTTCCAGTTTGCCTAAAAGACTGTCGGTAAGCTCTTCGGAATGCGATTCAATCAGGCGAACCAGTCGCAGAGCGATCATAATGAACCCCTCATCCCCTGCTTCTATTGTAGTGCTTTATACCCGGTTGGAGTCACGAAAATCGGCGTCTGGCGGCACTTCGCTTTTCAACGCTGGTGACACCACCGACGCGCGCCATTTTGCCAACCTAACGAGCCGTTCTACGCCCCGCAACACTTCTTATACTTCTTCCCGCTGCCGCATGGACAAGGATCGTTGCGCCCAACCTTGTCTCCAGACCGCACCACTTGTTGCACCGTGCGCGAGTCGCCAGAACCCGCCATCCGAGCCTGCTCCAACTCTCGCTTTTTCTTGCGTTGAAAGGCCTCTTCAATTTCGTCGACCGAGGTCGCCACCTGCCGCGCCGGTCGCCTACCATCCCCGCCACCGCTCACCAGTGACGACGACGGCACTCGCTCCTCCCGCGCCGGGATCGCTCCTGCGTCCGCCCCGTTTCTCGGCATCGGCATTGAATCCGCCGGACGCTCTAAAACCTGCATCAGGTAGAGATAGCGAACCGCCTCCTCTTGAGAACGGCCCATCATGTCTTCAAACATGTCGAACGATTCGCGCTTGTATTCAACCAACGGATCATGCTGACCATACCCGCGTAACCCAATGCCCTCTTTCAGGTGGTCCATCGAGAGCAAGTGGTCTTTCCATTGCGCGTCAATTACGCTCAGCATGATCATCCGCTCGTGGTACCGCATGGCCTCGGCGCCAATAAGCTGCTCCTTGGCGTCGTACCGTTCTCTCAGCCTCTGGAAAATCGCATCGCCAAGTTCGGCGCGATTCAGCGAATCCGGCTTGATGCCTTCCGCGTAAATATCCACGCCGAACCGCGTGAAAATCGCGTCCTTCAATCCCTTCAGGTCCCAGTCGTCGACGTGCGCATTGGCAGGACAGAATTGTTCGAGAATGTCACCAAGGATTCTTGAGACGTAGTCTTCAATGATCAAATCCTTCTGGTCCAGGCCTTCCAATAGCTGCCGCCGCAGGCCATAAACAGCTTCGCGCTGCTTGTTCATCACGTCGTCATATTCGAGCAGGTGTTTGCGAGCTTCGAAGTTCTGCGCCTCCACCGCCTTCTGCGCCGCTTCAATTCGCCGCGAGATCATCCGCGACTCGATCGGAACGCCCTCTTCCATGCCCAGCCTCTGTAGCAAATTCGAGACCCATTCCTTCGCGAAGATCCGCATCAAGTCGTCTTCCAGCGAAAGGTAAAACCGCGACGACCCCGGATCCCCTTGCCGGCCCGCTCGCCCGCGCAACTGATTGTCAATTCGTCTCGCTTCGTGCCGCTCCGTGCCGAAGATGTGCAGCCCACCCGCCGAAATCACTTCCTGATGCTCGCGATCGGTATCGCTTTTGTAGTGCGCCAGCAACTCATTCCACTGGTCCGTCGGCACCGCATATTCGTTGCCGGCGTAGTACCAGGTCGTCCGATTGGAATCATCCGCAATGTGCTCAATCTTTCCCTGCGCCGCGCGCACCGGCTGTGCCAACCCCGTCTTCACGCATTCCTGCTTGGCCATAAATTCCGGGTTGCCGCCGAGCAGGATGTCCGTCCCGCGGCCCGCCATGTTGGTGGCGATCGTGACTGCCCCCTTGCGTCCCGCCTGCGCCACGATTTCCGCTTCGCGCTCGTGGTACTTCGCATTCAAGACGACGTGTTTGATTCCCTTCTTCTTCAGGAGGTCCGAGAGCTTCTCCGACTTTTCAATCGACGTGGTTCCCACCAGCACCGGCTGCCCTCCCTCATTCAGCCTCTGAATCTCATCGGCAGCGGCAAAATATTTTTCCTTCTCCGTGCGGTATACAACATCCGGATTCTCAACCCGCAGCAGTACCCGGTTCGTTGGAATAACAATGACTTCCAGCCTGTAAATCTTGTCAAATTCAGGGGCCTCGGTTTCGGCCGTTCCCGTCATACCCGCGAGTTTGCGATACATGCGGAAATAATTCTGGAACGTGATCGTCGCGAGTGTCTGATTCTCGCGCTCGATCTTCACATTCTCCTTGGCCTCAATTGCCTGGTGCAGCCCATCGGACCAACGGCGTCCCGGCATAAGCCGCCCGGTGAACTCATCGACGATCAACACCTCGCCGTCCTTCACCACATACTCCACATCTTTCTTGTAGAGAGCATGTGCTTTAATCGCGGTTTCGACGTGATGCTTCAGCGCCCAGTTTTCTGGATCGGCAATGTTGCCGATGCCCAGCAGTTTCTCGACTTTCTCCCAGCCTTCGTCGGTGACCGTAATGTTGCGGTGCTTCTCGTCCACCACGAAATCGCCGGTCAGGATCTTGGGCTCGCCTGGCTGCGTGTCGATCTCTTCGCCCGCTTCGAGCTTCGGAATAATGCGATTCACCTTGTAATACTTATCGGTCGATTCCTCACTCGCGCCCGAAATGATCAGCGGCGTCCGTGCCTCGTCAATCAGGATGGAATCCACTTCATCGACGATCCCAAAGTTGTGTACGCGTTGCACGCAGTCATGCAGATCGAACTTCATATTGTCGCGGAGATAGTCGAACCCGAATTCATTATTCGTCCCGTAAGTCACATCCGCCGCATAAGCCGCCCGGCGCTCCGCATCATCCAGATCGTGAACAATCACACCCACGCTCAGGCCCAAAAAGCTATACAGCTTGCCCATCCACTCCGAATCGCGCTTGGCCAAATAGTCGTTGACCGTCACCACGTGCACGCCGCGTCCGCTGAGCGCATTTAGATACACCGGCAGCGTGGCAACCAGCGTCTTGCCTTCGCCCGTCTTCATCTCGGCGATTTTCCCCGAGTGCAGCACCATGCCACCGATTAATTGCACGTCGAAGTGCCGCATGTTCAGCACTCGCCGTCCCGCTTCACGCACCACCGCAAAAGCCTCTTCGAGAATCTCGTCGAGCGCCTGGTCCAGAGCCTGGGTTCGCTCGCTCTCAATCTGTTTTTGGCGATCAGGATCGGCTTCCGGTTCGTCAGCGATTGCGCTCAGTCTTTCCTGAATACGCGCGCGGAATTCGTCAGTCTTGGCGCGAAGCTGCTCATCAGTCAGCTTCTGAATTTCCGGCTCAAGCGCGCGAACTGCTTCCACACGCGGCTGCAACCGTTTGATTTCACGCTCGTTTTTCGTCCCAAATACCTTGCCCAGTAATGTATTGATCAAATCCGGAAATCCTTCAGGGGACTCGAGTCCCAGCGATGATTTAAGCCTAGCATATTAGATGCGGGGGATATGACGATGCTCCGGCAACGTGCGTTTACAGAAACGGGTTCTCAACCACCAGATCTCCGAAGCGGCGCCCGTGTTGCAGATCTTCGCTGTAGAGAACCCGGCAGCAACCCTGCATTGCAGCCGCCACAATGAGAGCGTCATACCAAGCGAGCTGATTTGCACTCTGCAATCGTAACGCCTCGATCACAAGAGAACTGGACGATGATATCGCCATCATTGGAAATAGTGCGGCGATAACAAACGACTCTAGGTCAGGCTTGGCGATGGCAAGGCGAAATCCTCTAAGGGCGACGTTGATAAATTCCTGGACGACTTGATAGCTAATGATTGTCGACTTATCGGTGGCGCCGTCCGTAATCAGCCGCTGGGCGATCTTGGCCTTCCCTGGAAAAGACTGGCCGAACGCGTAGACGATGATGTTTGTATCCAGAAACGACTTAACGTTCATTCATTTCATCCCGCGTGAACTTTCGCCCCGCATCCGCATAGCTGAGTTTCGCAAACAAAGCCTCTATCTCGGCGCGGCACACTCTGCGCGAGGCGTACCAGTCCAGCCATTCGCGGAAGGCATCATTCAATGTTTTGTGTTCACTGCGAGCGACCTCGCGGGCTAGGTCGATTTTTAACTCGTCAGCGCTAAAAGTGATGTTCTTCATACACGACTATAGTGTACACGACAATCGTGTATTCTGCAACACGCGTCACCCAAGAGCTTACTTGACCACCGCCGGAAGGCTTCGCCGAACGGCGCGCCCACATGGGTCATAACAGGCTCCAGTCGCGAAAGGGCAACTGTTTCAACGTTTGAACTCTAGTGCTAGAACCCTGGCATGAGGGCGATGACGCCAGTCTTGGGCAGCCCAATCCCCAATATGCCAACTTTTCAATACTGGCATGCTCCGACTGTCCTTGGACCTGCGACCTTCCCGATTGCTATACGGAAACCCGCAGGGGCGGGAAGCAGAAGCTTTGGCGAGGTTCAAGCAGCACAGCTGTGCCGAGTACAAGCCCTTGGCACGGGGGCCTCGTTGGGTAAAACCGGAGCAGCGGATTCGGTCGGTGCCTACCAATCGAGTTGACCGAATTAAGACGCTGGAAGAAGAAGCCCGCGCAAGGTCGTTGTGGCTTGAGATCTATGACAACCGTGAAGCCCACGGGGAGAAGGAAGACGCCGCGAGCGAGCTGCACAGCTCGCGATACGCGCGTGTCGTCAAGGAAATTCGCCGACTAACAAATCCCACATGACTCTAGAGAATTGAGGCCGCGCCAATGACGTCGTATGAGTCGACTTGCCCCGCATGCAATGGAGGTCGAAAGAAGAAAAACGATTCTGGCAAGGGCTATACCGATGAAGTCTGCCCCAAGTGCGGAGGGACAGGAAGCATCTTAGTGTCTGAAACGTTACCAGAGGACGATCCGTTCCCGCCCCGCAGATCCTAGTCCCTTCGTCTAGCAGCCTCATGGCTGCGGCTAGTCCAACCTTGTCAGCTATTCACGCGCTAAGCTCAGGCGGCCGCGGCGCGGTTCCTAGTTTTCACAAGCGGTCTTTAGTATATTCACTTCGCCCCATGCCCACGTTCTATCAACGGTTTCAAGAGTCTGCCTCGCGATTCCCCAACAACATCGCCCTCGAAATCCAACGTACCGGAACCATCGAGCGGGTCACTTTCGCCGAACTTGCCTGCATGGCGGAAAGCGTCGGCAACTGGCTTTCAACCCGTGTGCCCAGGGACGCAAGAATCGCAATTCTCGCCGCCAATCATCCTCGATGGGTCGCCGCCTACCTCGGCATCATCGCCGCCGGATGCACCGCTGTCCCACTCGACACCGCCTCTCACGCCGACCAGGTGAGGACCCTGCTTCTCGATAGCGGTGCTTCCCTACTCTTCTGTGACGCGAAACATCTACCCATCGCGATCGAAGCCTCTCAGAGCGCATCCATCCCCTTGGTCATAATGTCGAGTTTCGAGGAGTCGGCAGCACTCGCTTCCGCTCCAAATTCATCGTCCCCGGAACACTCCTGGCTCAGCGATCTTGATTCCATCTTTGCTCAAGGCCCCGCCAATTTTGTGGCCGTAATTCCACGTGAAGATGATCTGGCAGCCCTCCTCTATACTTCCGGCACTACGGCTGATCCCAAAGGCGTCATGCTGACCCACGCAAATCTCGTGGCAGAGGCTAATGCCGTTTTTTCCGCATTCACGATCGGTCCAGACGACGCGCTGCTCGGCATCCTCCCGATGTTCCATGTGCTCGCCCAGATGGCCAACTTGTTCCTCCCGCTTTTCAACGGAGCGCGCGTCGTCTACCTCGAAACCCTCAACACCACCGAACTTCTCCGCGCCCTGCGCGAGCGCGAGATTACCGCCTTCGCCGTAGTGCCACAGTTCTTTTATCTCATCCACGAAAAGATCTTTCAGGAAATCAAGAACCGAGGGAGGATCACGGCTTGGCTCGTCCGCGCTCTTATGTCCCTCAACCGCGGCCTGCGCACATTAGGACTCAATGCCGGCAAGCTCTTCTTCGGAAAAATCCACCACACCTTTGGCATGCGAATGCGCTATTTGGTCACCGGCGGATCGCGTTTCGATCCCGCCATTCAGCGCGACTTCTACTCCTTTGGCATTGATGTCCTCAACGCCTATGGCCTCACCGAAACCACTGGTGGCGCCTTCGTAAATCGGCCGCGCAAAATCGCATTCGGCTCCGTCGGCCCGCCGCTCCCTCAAGTCGATGTGCGCATCGTCGATCCCCTCGAGTCTGAAGCAGGTATCCCTTCATCTGGTGAGATCGTTCTCCGCGCCCCAATCGTAATGAAGGGATATTGGAACCGCCCCGACGCCACCGCCGAAGTTCTGCGCGACGGCTGGCTCTTTACCGGCGATCTAGGCTACCTCGACCCCGCAGGAAATCTCTTCATCACGGGCCGCCGCAAGGAAGTCATTGTCCTCGCCAACGGCAAGAATATCTACCCGGAGGAAGTGGAAACCCATTATTTGAAGTCTCCCTACATTAAAGAACTTTGCGTGATGGCAATTGAGACCCGTCCTGGCGATCCTACCTCGGAACGTCTCCACGCCGTCGTCGTACCCAATTTCGATCTGCTCCGCCAGCGCCACATCGTCAACACCAAAGAAATAGTTCGCGCCGAAATCGAGGCCCTTGCGCACAGAATCGCCTCCACCAAGCGTCTCGGCAGCTATGACATCTGGCAGCACGAACTGCCCCGGACTACCACGCGTAAGCTTAAGCGCTATCAAATCGAGGCAAGAGTCCGCGAACTCCGTTCGCAATCTGCGACTCCCGACGCTTTATCAGATACTACAAATCGCTTAACAGCCGAGGAAACCTCCTGGCTTGCGCGCAAAGATGTACAGCATGCTCTCACCATCGTTCGCGAAGCCTCGCACAACCAAGTCGGTGCCATCCTGCCTGCTCATAATCTTGAACTTGATCTCGGCCTCGACTCCATGCAACGTATCGAACTCCTCACCGCGCTCGGGCAGCGGCTCGGGGGCGATGTGCAGGAGTCGGACCTCGCCACAATCTACACTGTCCGCGAGCTTGTCGATGCCATCCTCGCCAGCGTTGGGAGGCCCGAACGCCGCTCCAAAACCTCTCCCGCCGCTTGGTCCGCCATCCTCGACGAGCCCATCACAGACCCCGATGTACTTGCTTTGGCCCATCCTAATGCTGTTGCTGAAGTCTCTTCTTTTACGCTCAGCCGCCTCATTTACCTTGTCTCAATCGACCTCTTTCACTTCAAGGTCAGCGGCATCGAGAACCTTCCCGCTAAGGGCCCTTGCCTTCTATGTTCCAACCATCAGAGCTACATCGATGCAGTTCTCTTGGGTTCTGTACTCCCTTGGCGTCTCTTTCGCGATACTTTCTCCCTTGGTACAAGCGAACTTTTCGGCGACGGCTTCATGCGGCATTTGGCGAGATGGCTTCGTATCGTCGTGCTCGATCCCGATGCAAATCTCGTTCCTGCCATGCGGGCCGCGGCTTTCGGGCTCCGTCATGGTCGTCCTTTGATCCTCTACCCCGAGGGTGAGCGCACCAACACCGGCGAGCTTCGAATCTTTCGCAAAGGCGCCGCGATTCTTTCCATTCACACCCAAACAGCCATCGTGCCCATCGCCATTAACGGCTTCTACGCCGCCTGGCCGCGGCACAGGAAATTCCCGCAGCTGACTGGTTTGCAAATGGTGATTGGCAAGCCGCTCCTCCCTCCTCCAGCCGAGGAAGGCTGCGAAGCCGCATACGACCGCCTCACCTCGACGGTGAAATCGGAAATCGCGGCCATGTTTGAGACTTTAAAAAAAGAAGATGGCCGCCCTAAATACTAAGGCGGCCAAAGATTGAATGGTCAACCGAATCGCTGGCAGCTATGCGTTTGCGCCGCGCGCCCGCTCGCCAAATGCCTTGACGAACGCCTCGACTACGCCCGGATGGAATTTTTCGCCCGAACCAGCCACAATCTCTCGCCCTGCCTGTTCCGGCGACAGCGCTTTGCCATAGGCGCTGCTGGTTAGTTTCTGATATGCATCGGCCACTGCCAGAATATGCGCCTCAATGGGCACGTTCACCGCGCGTGCGCCCTGCGTCTCTAACAATTGCTGCGCCACGATGATCGGCAGGACTCGGCGAACCGAGTTCCCGATCGCCTGCGTTCGCACGTCACCTTTTTGATTCTTCCTGAAGCTCGCCAGCACTTGGGCATGCGAAATGTCTGCAGCCTTGTACAAAATGTCATTGCTGATCCCAAGCTCGCTTAGATCGCGCAGCAGTACCGCTGATCGCAGCAAGTCCACGCGCTCGCTGCTCAGGTTCATGGCTTCGGCAATCTTTACCGATGCATCCACTACTCGCTGAATCTCCCGGTTGTTGTGCTTCTCGCTCGCAATAAAGTGCTGTAGCACCAGCAGCAGTCCGCCGAAGCTCTCGCGCAAGTCGTTCGTCATGCTTTGCGCTCGCTCATAGAGGCTGCCCATCGTGTATCCGGTCACCGCCAGCACTCCGGACCAGATTACGAAGTTAAACAGGCGTTCCTCCGGCAGCACAAACATCGGGCGCGAAGGCAAAAGATTGTTTGCAAAACCCAGGAATGCCACCAGAAACACGCAGGCGAATGCGGTCAATGTCGCGTGCCGCCGTCCGAAGTAGTATGCGGAATACGCGGTCGGCAGGAAATACAAACACACCGCCATAGGCAACGGCTGCGCGACGAACTGCACCGTCAGTGCAATTAGAAGCAACGACAGAAGTAGTATGGCTTCCTTTGTGAACTTAGTCATGGTTCAGCTCAACGCGCTCGCAGTCAAAATCGGGGAATCGGCTGTGCAGCAAAACAGGCTCGCCCTTCGCACTCGACCAAACGTGCCTTTCTCTGTATGACAACTGTCATGGTGGAATAACGAACGGGCCGAGTAAAGTTACGGGGGTAATAAATACAGCGGGCCTTGCTCACTTCGCCTTCGCTCGCGGATGGGTCTGATCGTAAACGTTCATCATGTGCTTCACTGAAAGCTGCGTGTAGCGCTGCGTAGTCGAGAGCCGTTCATGCCCCAGCAACTCTTGTATTGCCCGCAGGTCAGCGCCTTCCTCAAGCATGTGCGTGCCAAAAGCGTGCCTTAGTGTGTGCGGGTGCACATCCGAGGACAATCCCCTGGCAACCGCGATCTTCTTGACGATCCGCCCCACGCTCCTCGTCGTCAGCCTGCCGCCACGCTGGTTGATAAGCAAAGCGGCCGTAGTTCTCTTTTTGGCCGCCAGCGACTGCTGACGTTCCGGCATGTAGCTTGCCAAAGCCACGCGCACCGACTCACCAAAAGGTACATATCTTTCCTTTTTCCCTTTGCCGCGAATCAGAATTAGTTCATCGCCCATTCGTATGTCTTCAAGGTCAATGCCCACCAGTTCCGAATTCCGAACCCCGCATCCGTAAAGCAACTCGAACATCAGCCGGTCTCGCGCGGGAAACGAGGCCTCTTCCGGCATTTTGCCGTCGAGCACCCCATTCACCTCTTCGATCGTCGGAACCCGCGGCAGCTTCATGGGCAACCTCGGAGCCGACACCAGCTTCGCCGGGTTCTGCTCCACCAGCCCCTCCTGCGCCAGCCACCGATACAACGCCCGCACCGCCGCCAGCGCCCGCGCCACGGAGGTCTTGCCCAGTCCTCGATCATAAAGGTGTGAAAGGAATCCCCGGATCGCGACGTGATCAATCGCCTTCCAACTCTTGCCGCCTACGTATTCGGCGAAGGCATCCAGGTCGCCGGTGTACGCCTTGATCGTGTGCGCCGACGCATTCCGCTCCCGCAGATGGCGCAGGAAATCATCCGTCGCCTTCTCCATCGGGCGGCGTTCCTGCGCCCTCGCCAATCCCGCCAGCCGACTCATTTCTCAGCCCTCCGTGTCGCCATACCAACTCTCGTTCGCGCTCGCGGATGATGTTTCACATACACGCTCTTCAGCCGGTCCAGCGCCACGTGCGTGTAAATCTGCGTCGTCGATACATCCACATGCCCCAGAATCGTTTGCACAGTTCGCAGGTCAGCGCCATTTTCCACCATGTGCGTGGCGCAGGAATGCCGCAGCATATGCGGGCTCACGTGTCGCCCGGTCGCCAGCGCAGCATTTCCTACCAACTTCCACACGCGCTGGCGTGTCAATCTTCGCCCGCCAGTTCCGACAAAGAGCAGCGCCGATGTCTTCTTCCCCGCCAGCAATCCCCTGCTCTCCCGCAGATACCTTTGCAGTGCCTCAACTGCCGGCACGCCGAGCGGAACCATCCTTTCTTTATCGCCCTTCCCTCGCACCAATATGTATCCCAATTCAAGCTTCAGGTCTTCCAGCCGCGCGCCAGCTACCTCAGAAACTCGCAGTCCGCCCGCATACAGGAGTTCCAGCATGGCATGGTTTCGCTCGCCTAACGCGCGCTTTCTTGCGCTAGCAATTCCCGTCGTCGGCCTCGTCAGCATCGTCTCCACTTCATCGTGGCTCAAGGACTTCGGCAGGACTCTCCACTGCTTGGGCGAATCGATATTCAGCGTAGGATCCTTGTCGATCTTTCCATCCAGCAACAGGTACCGATAAAGATGCCGTATTGCGGAAAGCTTGCGCCCGACTGAACGCCCATCCATCCCGTTCGAAAACAGCTCCTGCATGAAGTCGCGTACATCTTCCCGCCGCGCGCCGCTGAACGCCCGATGCCGCTTGACCAGGAATTCTGCAAACTGCGCCAAATCGCTCCCATATGCCGAAATCGTCAGCTTCGACGCGCCACGTTCCACACGGAGATATGCCAGAAATCCCGACAGAACGCCGGATTCAGCGGCAGAAACCATACGAGCATATTAGCCGTGTCAAGGAGGGACAGAAGTAACGAGCGGGATGCTCGCGTACTGATAGGAAAACAACCTGGATGGAAGCAGAACTCCTCTATGACTTCAATTCCCGACAGCTTTCCAGCACTTCTACCGCGTAAAGCGCGCCTTCAGGAGTCTCTTCGTGCTTGAAGTATGCAAACACGTCGCGGTTCGCAGCCATGTGCTCCCGAATCCTGCCCGTCATTGCCTTGCGCTCGTCCGCCGTGTACAAAGGCTTTCGATAGCGGTAATAGGCATAATCGGCGGTAATCACATCGGGAGTGTCACGTTCTTCTGTTTCGGCAATGCAGAGCGCGACATTCCTATCCCGCAGTGTTTCCCACGTCTTTTCGTCAAACCAAGACTCATGCCGGAACTCGAAGGCCGCTCGAAGATTCCGCGGCAGCAACGTCAGGAAATCCGCCAGTATCGCCTGATCCGCTTTGAAGTTCGGGGGGAGCTGAAACAGCACCGGTCCAAGCCGTCCTGCTCGCTCCAGCGGTTCCAGCGTGCCCAGAAATCGCCGCAGAAATTCCTCAGAATCTTTCAGCCGCTTGATGTGCGTCAACACTTGGTGCGCTTTTACGGTGAGTCGAAAATCCGCGGGCGTTTGATCGAGCCAGCCCTGTATCGTTGTTTCCTTTACCAGTTGCCGAAAGGTAAAGTTAACTTCCACCGTATTCAGTTTGCTGGCATAGAAACTCAAGAATTTCTTTTGCGCCAGTTTTTCCGGATAGAAAGCTGGCTTCCATGTCGGATAAGCCCATCCGGATGTGCCGACATAAAGCTTCGCCATTCTTGAACCCCAGATTTGCGCGATCATACCTTCCGCCGTTTCGGCACCGCAGCCTTCCGCTTCGCCGAGCCCACGGGCTTGGATGTGCCGCTGGACCTTGCCGTGCCCCGGGGCTTTGCCGTGCCAAGTGTCCTACTTGCACCTGCCTCTTCCTGCTCCTCACTCTCGCTTTCGTCTTCGAGCGTTGTCAACTGCGGCAGCTTTTGCTTCATCTCCTGTACCGGCTTAAACAAGTCGCCCGCCTTCTCGATCCGCGCCAGCACGTCTTTCGCTTCAAACACCAGCTTTGTCGCATCTTTTTTCTTCAGCGCCTCTTCCACTTCCGCCCACGTCACGGGCGTCGACACCGTCGGCTGCTCCCGCGCACGCAACGAATACACCGAGATGGTCGTCTTATGCTGGTCGTTCTGGCTCCAATCGACGAACACCTTATTCGTGCGAACCGCCTTCTTCATGTCAGAAACCACCAGCTCTCGATGACTGTCCTCCAGCAAACGCGCCACCGCATGGGCAAAGTCCTTTGTCTCCGCATAACTCGTCTTCGTGTTGAGCGGAACATAAATCTGCATCCCTTTTGAGCCCGAGGTCTTCGCGAAGCTCTCCAGCCCGAAATGCTGAAAAATGTCCCTCACCCACAAGCCCACCTGCGCGCACTGAATGATGGTCGCCGGAGGTCCGGGATCAAGATCAAAAACAATCATCGTCGGCGTGGCTATATCGCGCGCCAGTGAAAGCGATGGATGCAGTTCAATCGACGCCAGATTCGCGATCCAGATTAGCGTCGGCAGATCGTTAGCCAGTAGGAAATTAATCGTGCGGTGATTGGCCTCACTCCAGATCGGCGCCGTCTTTACCCACTCCGGCTTGTGCTGCGGCGCATTCTTCTCGAAGAAATATTCGTGGTCGACACCCTCCGGATACCGCTTCATGGTCAGCGGACGCCCCTTCAGTTGCGGCAACAGGGCGGGCGCGATCCGCGCGTAATAATCCACCACCTGGCCCTTGGTGAACCCCGCCGCCGGATAAAGCACTTTCTCCAGGTTGGTCAGCTTCAGTTTTTGTCCTGCAACTTCAACAATGGTTGAGCTCGGCATGGCCTTCCCACTTCTCGTATTGTTTGTATATCTCTCCGCCACGCGTTTGACAACCTTTCTGCCCTCCACGTAACTTCGACCTTTGGGCTGAATTACGTGGAGGCCTTTTCATGCGTCGCTTTCAATTCGTTGCCGTCTGTCTCTTTTTCTGCTCCGTTACTTTCTGCACTGTGGCATTCGCGCAGGATCTCGCCTCCTTTGAAAAGCGCACTGCCGTCAAGAAGCTTCCCAACGGCCTCACCATCATTATCTGTGAGCGTCCCGAAGCACCCGTGTTCTCATTCTTCACCCACGTCGATGCCGGCTCCACTCAGGATCCACTGAGCAAAACCGGTCTCGCCCACATGTTTGAGCACATGGCCTTCAAGGGCACCGAAACCATCGGCACCCGCGACTATGCCGACGAGAAAATTGCTTTGGCCAAAGTCGAAACCGCTTATGCCGCCTACCTCGCCGAGCGCGACAAGCGGATGGATCGCGACGACGCCAAGGTCAAGCAACTCGAACAAGCCTGGAAAGATGCGATCGCCGCCGCCGACAAGTTCTCCGCTGCCTACAACAACGAGTTCGGCAAGATCGTAGAGAGTGAAGGCGGCGAAGGAATGAATGCCTTCACCAACTGGGACGAAACCGCTTACCACTACTCATTCCCCGTGAACCGCCTTGAACTCTGGGCCTATCTTGAATCCGAGCGCTTCCTGCATCCGGTCTTGCGCCAGTTCTATAAGGAGCGCGATGTGGTCATCGAAGAACGCCGCATGAGCGTCGACAGCAATCCGCAGGGCCGCCTCTTCGAGCAATTCACCGAAGCGGCATTCGCCGCCCAGTCCTATCATCGCCCCACCATCGGTTGGATCTCTGACCTCACTTCCTTCTCCGCCACCGACGCGCAGAACTTCTTCGATAAGTATTACGTTCCTTCAAACATGGTTGTCGCCGTCGTTGGCGACCTCAAGGCTTCCGAGGCCATGCCTGTTATCGAAAAATATTTCTCCCGCCTCCCGTCGCGCCCCAAGCCCGACGAAGCCGGCACCGTCGAACCGCCGCAAAATTCTGAACGCCGCGTCGTACTCCACGAGCAGACGCAGCCTCTATACCTCGAGGGTTATCATCGCCCTGACTACCGCAGCCCCGACGATCAGGTCTACGATGCCATCGCTGATCTCATGTCCAGCGGCCGCACTTCGCGTCTCTATCGCGCTCTTGTCCGCGACAAGCAAATCGCTTCCGATGCCGAAGGCTTTACCGGCTATCCCGGAAACAAATATCCACACCTGTTCGCCTTCTACGCCACTCCCATCCCCGGCCACACAAATCAGGAAGTTGCCGATGCGATCCATGTCGAGCTTGAGCGTCTGAAGAAAGAAGATATCTCCGATGAAGAACTTCGCATGATCAAGACACGCGCCAAAGCTAATCTGATCCGCTCTCTCGGTTCCAACGCAGGCTTGGCCTACGCACTCGTGCTTGACCAGTCCCGTTATGACGATTGGCGCGAATTGTTTCGCTCCGTCGACCGCATAGAGAAGGTCTCCAAAGCCGATATTCGCCGCATCGCCAACCAGACCTTTACTCCCGATAACCGCACTGTCGGCATCATCGAGTTCTCCGGGCCGCCGCCTTCGGCCGCCGCTCAGCCGCAAGGAGGTGGCCAATGAAGTTGAATCGCATCCTCGCTTCCATTGTGATCGCGCTTTTCGCCGTCGCTCTTTTCGCCGTGGCCTTCATCACCGTCACGCCAATAGTCTTCGCGCAAACAACGTGGCAGCAGATTCCCATCCCCAAGTTGCCGCCATTCAAGCCCGCCCAGCCCAAACGCATCGTGCTCGATAACGGCATGATCATCTTCCTGCAGGAAGATCACGAACTGCCGCTGATCGACGGCGTCATGCGCATTCGCGGCGGTGAGCGCAGCGTCCCCGCCACTAAGGACGGCCTCATCGATATCTATGGCGAGGCCTGGCGCACCGGTGGAACCAAGACCCAGAGCGGTGATCAGCTCGATGACTTCCTCGAACAGCGCGCCGCTAAAGTCGAAACGGGTGGCAGCGAAGATTCAACCTCCATCAGCTTCTCCTGTCTCAAAGAAGACTTCGACGATGTCTTCCACGTCTTTAATGATCTTTTGATGAACCCGGCGTTCCACGAGGAAAAAATCGAGATCGCAAAAAAGGGCGCCTATGACGGGATCTCTCGCCGCAACGACGATCCCTCGCAGATTGGCTGGCGCGAATCCTCTAAGCTGGTTTACGGCGCCAACAATCCCTACGCTCGCGTTCCGGAATATGCGACCGTCGCCGCCGTCACCCGTCAGGATCTCGTCGACTGGCACGCACACACCGTCCATCCCAATAACACTATTCTTGGAATCGTCGGTGACTTCGACTCCGCCAAAATGGAAGCTCGCCTTAGAGAGGCGTTCGGCTCGTGGCCGAAAAGTGAGTACTTCAAGGACTCCGTCGCTCAGCCCGATCCGGCCAAGCCTGCGTATTATCTCGTCGAAAAAACGGATGTGAATCAAAGCACAGTGGAACTCGTCGCGCTGGGCACCACCCGCCACGTCACCGATTACTATGCCATCTCTGTCTTCAATGAAGCCTTCGGCGGGGGTTTCTCCTCCCGCCTGTTCAGCGACGTTCGCACCGCCAAAGGCCTCGCCTATGCCGTCGGCGGAGGTATCGGCACCGCCTGGGACCACGACGGAATGCTACGGCTCGTCGTGCTCACCAAGAGTGCGACCACCTTCGAATCGCTGCAGGCGCTCAATGAAGAAATCGCGGCGCTCGCCACCAATCCCATCAGCGACGAGGAAATCAAGCGTGCCAAAGACGCTATCCTCAATTCTTTTGTCTTCCGCTTCGACTCTCCCGCTAAAGTTATGCAGGAAAAAATGGCGTATGAGTTCTACGGCTATCCCCTCGACTTCCTCGAGAAGTATCAGGAGGGCATCGAAAAAGTTACCAAGGCTGACGTCGCTGAGGTCGCGGCAAAATACATTCACCGGGATAAAATGGCCGTGCTCGTCCTGGGCAATCCAGCCGAATTTGATAAGCCACTGTCCTCCCTTGGACCGCCAACCAGAATAGACATCACCATCCCGGCGCCGCCCAAGGGCCTGCTTCCCGAGCAGCCAGGCGCCGGCCAGTAAGGGGATATCGAAGTTCCCTTGATGTGGTCGCGAGAATGCTGCCGGCGTGTCTCTGGAGGGAAAGATATCATCGTGCCGGCCACTGCATCCATTTGTTAACATTTTGTTAATTTCGATTTCAATGAGTCCATTCGCCAAATGAAACAGGAGTTCCCGCGCCTGCCCTAACCGGCCAATGCCCAGATGGGCAAGGGATCTAGCCAAAATGGATACGCCCGGGTTAGTCCCAAAGTTACCCCAACCAGAAGTACATCATCACTGTTTTAACTACTCAAAAGTATGTAGACTACCGCCAGTCTTCTAATGCATTTCCCGGAGCTGGCCCTCCACAATTTGTGGAGAATCTCCGGAGGCAGCTGTAGCGCTTCTTCGTCTGCCGGCGCAGTCCAGCCGGATAATCCTCTAGGCGGAACTTGCAGGAGAGTCATGTTTGGAAGAATAACTGCATTTTTACTAACAGCGTCCATCGTATGTGGCGTGAGCGCTTTGGGCCACACGCAACCTCAGGAACTCATGACGCGCCATGTGCGCGAAGCCGTAATCGCTGGAGAGGCGCAATACGCGGGAAGGCTCGCGGCAACACAGGTGCTGCATTTCGACATGGTGCTGGCGCCGCGCCACCTGCCCGAACTCGAGAATTTCATCGAACGAATCTATGATCCCTCAAGCCCATCGTTTCGCCAGTTTCTCACTGTGGGGGAGTTCACAGAACAATTCGGCCCTAGCCAGGAAGACTATGATGCGCTGCTTCGTTTCGCCGAGATGAACAATCTGCAAGTCATCGGCGGATCTCGCGATGGCATGGACGTGCTGCTTAGCGCGCCCGTAGCCGCCGTCGAAAAGGCCTTTCACGTGACAATGGGTCTCTACCTGCACCCGACGGAAAGCCGCACGTTTTACGCTCCAGACCGCGAACCAACGGTTGATCTTCCGTTCTCGCTTTGGCACATCTCGGGCCTCGACAACTATGCCCTCCCGCACGCGCAAGCGCGGCATATGGATGGGGCTCGGAAGAAAAGCGTTGTGAAAGGTTCGTGCCCGGGAGGCACCTACTGTGGCAGTGATATGCGCGCCGCATACTATGGGGGCACCGCGCTCACGGGCAAAGGCCAGACCGTCGGACTGCTGGAGTTTGCCGGATACGATCTCGCCGATCTTCAGACCTACTTTAAGAACGTTCATCAAACTAATAACGTACCGGTGATAGGTATTTCCACCGATGGAAGCAGCCTGAACTGCTCCGCCGAGCAGCAAAAATGGGACGATTGCGATCGCGAACAGATCATCGACATGGTACAGGCCATTTCGATGGCTCCAGGACTGGCCGCGCTGAATGTTTATGTGAACACCACCAGCGACACTGCAATGTTGAGCGCCATGTCTACTCACAATCCGCTCGACGCGCAACTCAGCTCATCGTGGACCTGGCAGCCGGCTGACCCTCGCACTGACGATCCATTCTTCCTGAAGTTCGCCGCGCAGGGCCAGAACTACTTCCAGGCGGCCGGCGATTATTACGCCTATTGCCCGTCCTCGTCGTATGTTTTTCCTGCAGATGACGCTTATGTCACGTCAGTCGGGGGCACCGACCTTCTTACCGAAAGTGCGGGCGGACCTTGGGCCTCAGAGATGGCATGGGAGGACGGCGGCGGCGGCTACTTCAAAAAGGACGCGATTCCAATTCCAGCCTGGCAACGGGTTTCCGGTGTGATTACCGCGGAAAACCAAGGCTCTAAGGTTCTCCGAAATGGTCCCGACGTGGCGGCAGAAGCAAATTACGATTTCTATGCGTGTGGCGACCAAGTGGCATGCCAAACCGGCTGGGGAGGAACGAGTTTCGCGGCGCCGATGTGGGCCGGCTACATGGCTCTGGTAAACGAGCAGGCTGCCTCCAACGGCAAACCGCGGCCCGGATTCATCAACCTGGCGCTCTATGCTCTCGGTCTCACTTCCGAGTATGGGGGTGCGCTTCACGACATCGTGAAAGGCAACAACGGGTTGCCAGCAGTGCCGGGCTTTGATCTGGCCACCGGATGGGGCAGCCCAAACGGTAGCGGGCTCATCACTGCGCTGCTCGGAGGAAAGGCTGCGGGAGGTCCTGCCGTCAGCCTGAGTGCGGAATCCCTGCAATGGGGTTCGGTCGAGCCAGGCAAAACGGCGCCCGCTAAAACAGTCACGCTCAGCAATACCGGCGACGCGGCCCTCAACATCAGCAGTATTACAGTTCACGGCAACTTCGCCTTGAAGGCGGCCGATGGTTCGTGCAGTTCCGGCAGCACCGTGGCTGCGAGTGCCCGTTGCACAATCGAAGTCACGTTTTCACCTACTCAGCGGGGAACGCGCACCGGCTATGTATCCATTGCAGATAATGGCACTGGTAGCCCGCAGAAAATCACACTTAAGGGGACAGGAAAGTAAGTCTCAGAAGCAATATCTTGTAGGATGAGCGGCACCCGCCACGCAACAAGCATGAAAAAGCCCAGCCAGGCTTGAAACAGCCGGCTGGGCTTTTGATTTGCTCGAAAAACCTACTTCGTGCGGCCGCCCTCCACGTTCAACTTTTCACTTGCTGCTGCTTGCGCAGCGGCAAGCCTCGCAGTCAGCACGCGGTAGGGAGAACACGACACATAATTCAGCCCGGTCTGGTAGCAGAACTCGACCGACGACGGTTCGCCGCCGTGTTCGCCGCAAATGCCGACTTTAAGATTCGGGCGCGTTTTGCGCCCCCGCTCGGTGGCCATCTTCACTAATTGCCCGACGCCCTCGCGATCCAGAACCGCGAACGGATCCTGCTTGATGATTCCCAGTTCCAAATAGGTCGGCAGGATTTTGTTGACGTCGTCGCGTGAGAAGCCCCAGGTGGTTTGCGTAAGGTCGTTCGTGCCGAAGGAGAAGAACTGAGCCTCCTTGGCGATTTCGTCGGCGACCAGGGCGGCACGCGGCAGCTCGATCATCGTGCCGACGAGATATTCGACTTTTTGCCCCTTCTCTTCGAATACTTCCTTGGCGACGCGATTGACGATCTCGGCCTGGTTGGCCATTTCTTTCAAAGTGGCTGTCAGCGGAATCATCACTTCGGGGAACACTTTGATGCCGTCTTTGGCTACAGCCACAGCCGCTTCAAATATCGCGCGCGCCTGCATTTCCGTAATCTCTGGATACGTAATGCCAAGACGGCAGCCGCGATGGCCAAGCATGGGGTTGAATTCGTGCAACTGTTCAACGCGCGCGAGGAGCGTAGGCAGGAGTTTTTTCAGGTCTCCCGCCGCTTTGGCTCCGTAGTCTTTATATTTGCCCACCAGCTCTTTCTTCTCTTTCGCACTCATGGTCGAGAGTGTCGCGATGTTGACCATCAACTCTTCGCGGCTGGGAAGGAACTCGTGCAGCGGCGGATCGAGGGTGCGAATGGTTACCGGAAAGCCGTCCATGGCTTTGAAGACGCCGATAAAGTCATTGCGCTGCAAAGGCAGCAGCTTTTTCAACGCCGCGCGGCGGTCTTTCTCGTTGTCGGTGAGAATCATGGCGCGCATGTGCGGAATCTTCTGCTCGCCAAAAAACATGTGCTCCGTCCGGCACAGGCCAATTCCTTCAGCGCCAAAAGCGCGCGCCTGAATCGCATCCCGCGGAATATCCGCATTGGCGCGAACCTTCATCGTGCGATACGGGTCAGCCCAAGCCATGAATTTCTGCAGCTCCGGGTCATCGGGCGATGGGTCGAGCGTGTTGAGCTTGCCCTTGATCACGCGGCCCGTAGTGCCATCGAGAGAGAGCCAGTCGCCCTCTTTGAACACCTGGCCTTTCACGCGCATTTCGCGCGCCTTCTCATTGACGTCCACATCGCCCGCGCCGGCCACGCAGCATTTGCCCATGCCGCGGGTTACGACGGCAGCGTGACTGGTCATGCCTCCACGCGACGTGAGAATGCCCTTGGCCACTTCCATGCCGTGAATATCTTCGGGAGTGGTTTCGCCGCGCACCAGGATCACCGGTGTTTTGCTGTCCTTGCGAACGGCCGCCACGGCGGCATCGGCGCTGAACACAATCTGACCGACCGCAGCACCGGGAGAAGCCGGTAATCCTTTGGCCAGCACTTCGATCTTCTTGCCTTTTTCATCGAGTCGCGGCACGAGAAAATCATAGAGCTGATTCGGGTCGACGCGAAACATCCCCTCTTCCTTCGTGATCAGTCCTTCCTCTACCATCTGTAGCGCTACACGCACGGCGGCCAGCCCGGTGCGCTTACCGTTACGAGTTTGCAGCATGTAGAGCTTGCCGTCCTGGATGGTGAACTCGAAATCCTGCATGTCTTTGTAATGCTTTTCCAGCCGCGTGGTTATGTCGCGAAGCTGGTGGTAGACATCGGGCATGACCTTTTCAAGTTCTAGAATTGGAACCGGCGTGCGAACACCCGAGACTACGTCTTCGCCCTGAGCGTTGAGCAGGAATTCACCGTAAAACTCTTTCGTGCCGGTAGCCGGATTGCGTGTGAAACCAACGCCCGTGCCGCTGGTTTCGCCAAGGTTGCCGAAAACCATGGCCTGCACGTTGACTGCGGTGCCGAGCATGTCGTCAATGTTGTTGATGCGGCGATAGTGCTTGGCGCGGTCGTTCTGCCAGGAGCGGAACACGGCGTCGCGGGCCATGACCAGTTGCTCGTGCGCGTCCTGAGGGAAATCGCGCCTGGCATGTTTCTTGACGACCTTCTTGTACTCCTCGATAACTTCCTTCAGAGCTTTGGCGTCAAGCTCGGTGTCGAGCTTCACTTTTCTCTGCTTCTTCTTGCCGTCAAACACTTCTTCGAATGCGGACTTCTCAATCTCCAGTACGACGCTGCCGAACATCTGAATAAGGCGACGATAGGAGTCGTAAGCAAAGCGCGCATCGGCACGTTTGGCCAAGGACTCGACGCTCTGGTCATTAAGACCGAGGTTAAGGATCGTATCCATCATGCCGGGCATGGAAAACTTCGCGCCGGAACGGACGCTGACCAGCAGCGGATTGTCGCCCTTGCCGAGTTTCTGTCCCTGGAGTTTTTCAAGCTTGTCGAGAGCGGCATCCATCTGCTGGTCGACTTCCTTCGACACTGCGTTACGGCGCATGTATTCCCGGCAGGCTTCGGTTTGGATTGTGAACCCCGGAGGCACGGGCAGTCCCGCATTCGTCATTTCGGCCAGGCCTGCGCCTTTGCCGCCCAACACGTCCTTCATTTTGCCGTTGCCATCGGCCTTACCGCCGCCGAAAGAATACACGTACTTTGTAGTGGTTGCCGCGTTGTTGCTTTCCATAATGTCGGCTTCGGGGAATGTTGTTGCCATAATTCAGTCCTCTTCTTGTTTCACAGATTCTTTGCCTTCGGTCACGATCTCGGAAAAATCCGCGATCGTAGAAAATTCCTTTACCAGCGTTTGCAGCAGTACCAGGCGATTGGCACGTAGTTTCTCGTCGTCCACCATCACCATAACCTTGTCGAAAAATGTGTCGATCGCCGGACGCAGTTTCGCAATTTCGAGCAACGCATGCTCATAGCCCCGGGTCTCGCGCAATTTTTCCACCGCGGTTGCGGTCGCGGGGATCATCGCGGCTAGTTGCTTTTCGGCATCATCAGCAAGCGCGCCCGAATCAAGTTGCTGCGCAATACATCGTTTATTTTCATCGGCTTGACGTAAAATGTTCTTAATTCGCTTGAAGGCGATGGAGATGGACTCGAAATCGGCAGAACCGCGAACTTTGGAAACCGCCTCAACTCTTGCGACTGCGTCCACCACATCATCGGCGTCGATCGCAAGCACAGCACTCACAACGTCATAGGCAAACCCGCGCGCATCTTTCAGATAGAATTCCAGCCGCTCACGGAAGAAGCTGCGGACTGCTCCTGCATAGTCGGCATTCGTAAATTTCTTCTCGGCCGCAGACCCGCCATAGTGCGAGCGCGCATCGGCCATGATCTCTGCCAGCCGAAACGGCAACTTGTGCTCGGCGATCGTTCTAACGATGCCATTCGCCTGACGGCGCAGCGCAAACGGATCCTTCGAGCCGCTCGGCACCAAGCCCAGGGCAAACATGCCGGCGATCGAATCCGCCTTGTCGGCAATCGACAGCACAGCGCCTTCGACTGTGCTTGGTACGTCGTCCTCCATCGATTCCGGTTTGTAGTGGTCGTAAATGGCTCTCGAAATCCCAGTCTGCACGTCGGGCTTCATCTCTTCGTCGAGCGGCTGCACCGCCGCATACAGGCCGCCAACAATTCCCTGCAGTTCTGTGAATTCCTTTACCAGCTCCGTCGTGAGATCGGTCTTGGCCAGCAACGCGGCCTTGTGCACCACGCCCGGCCGTATCGCCATGCCATTTTGACGGACGGTTTCCGCCAGCCAACTGGCCAGGCGCTGCACGCGTACGGTTTTTTCGTAGTAGCTGCCGAGGTCTTTCTGGAAGGTGACACTCTTCAACAACTCGACCCGCTGCCGAAGGGTTTGCTTTTGATCGGTCTGCCAGAAAAAGCGCGCGTCGTTAAAGCGCGCGCGCAATACGCGCTCGTTGCCATGGCGGATCAAACCATCCGAATCACCCGCCGTATTGAGCACGGCCAAAAAGTGCGGCAGGAGCTTGCCGCCCGCATCTTCAATCGCAAAGTATTTCTGGTGGTCGCGCATCACAGTGACCAGAACTTCTTCCGGTAGCGCGAGGAATTCAGGATCGAAGCTGCCAAGAATCACCGAAGGAAATTCTGTAAGGTTGACAACCGTGTCAAGCAGCGCCTTGTCTTCGCGCCAGCGCGCGCCGGAGATCGTTCGCGTCGCTGCGTCGAGCGCCTTGCGTATGACTTGCTCGCGCTCGGGTCCGCCAAGAACTTTATCGGCGCGCAGCGTCTCGACATAGGCACTTGGCCGGGAAATTGTTGTTGCCGCGTGACCCAGCAGCCGATGTCCCCGGGTGGTCTTTCCGGCCACAATGCCGAACAACTCCAGCGGGATTACCTGCTCGTCGAGCATGGCAACCAGCCATCGCACCGGACGCACAAACAGCTCGCCGCGCTTGCGCCAGTACATATTTTTCGGCCAATACAACGTCGCGATTTCTTTGGGCAGCGCTTCCGCCAGGATCTCTGCAGCCGAACGGCCTTTGCGCGTCACTGTGGCGCCCAGATACTCGCCTTTGGGCGTGGAGATTTTCTCCAGCTTGCCGACTTCAACGCCGAGCTTCTTTGCGAATGCGTGCGCGGCGGGCGTGGGCTGCCCATCTTTAAATGCAATTTGCGCGGAAGGCCCCGTCACCTGCTCCGTGACATCGGGCTGCCCCGACGGTATGCCTGTCGCCATCACTGCCAACCGGCGTGGCGTATCGAGCCCCGTAACCGGTGCAGTCGGCGCAAGCCGCTCGCGTTCCAGCAGCGCGGCTACACGTTCGCGCAAGTCACGGCCAGCGCTATCAATCATGCGCGCGGGGATTTCTTCGCAACCTACTTCAAGCAAAAAGTCTGGCATCAGGCAATCAAGTTATGCTCTCAGATTAGAAACCGCATGAATGTGAGCCGAGTCACAGCGGGGTTGGTAGATTTCTCAACCCACTGGGGCCAGCTTGCCCTGCTTCTGTTTTGTGGGCCGCTTTGCCTCCTGGTTCTTCGCCTCGACCTTATTATGAGGCCCGTATTGCTGCTCCATCCAGGCCTTGGCGATGCCGACGGCGAGGGCGCGTACGCGTGCAATAACACCGACGCGCTCGGTGACTGAGATCGCCCCACGTGCATCGAGAATATTAAAGTAGTGCGAACACTTCAGGCAGAGATCGTAAGCGCCCAGCAAGGGAAAACGCGACTTCTCACGCGATTTATCGAGAGAGTGTCCGTCATCTTCAGCATGATCTTTAGCGTGATCTTTACCGAGCACTGCGTAGCGCTCCAGCAGCCCCTTGCACTCCGCCTCGCACATTTCGAAGTGTTTCCATGTGCTCGCGACGTCAGCCGCCTCGAAGTTATAGACCGAAAATTGCTGCTCATCGGCGAGGCGAACTTCTCCGTACTTTACTTCCCTGCCCGTATCCGGGTCGCGCGCCCACACGATATCGTAGATTGAATCCACGTCCTGCAGGAAGGCGGCAATTCGCTCCAGACCGAAGGTGAGCTCGGCGGAAATGGGATCAAGGTCCACACCTCCACACTGCTGGAAGTAAGTGAACTGCGTGATCTCCAGCCCGTCGAGCATTACCTGCCAGCCGATTCCCCAGGCGCCTAGGGTGGGCGATTCCCAGTTATCTTCTTCGAACTTGATGTCATGCTGCCTCAGGTCAATGCCGATCGCTGCCAGCGATTCGAGGTAAAGTTCCTGTACGTTCTCCGGCGGTGGCTTGAGGATTACCTGCAACTGCATGTGCTTGAACAGGCGATTGGGATTCTCGCCGTAGCGTCCATCAGCTGGACGGCGCGAGGGCTGCACGTACGCGACTTTGTATGGATTCGGCCCGAGGACTCGCAAAAACGTCTCCGGAGCCATCGTTCCAGCACCGACTTCTACGTCGTATGGCTGCTGGATGACAGCTCCGCGCTCGGCAAAAAAAGCCTGCAGCTTGAGGATGAGTTCCTGGAAGGTGAGCGATTTGGGTTTGGACATTTCCATTAGAACAACTTGTCATCCCGAGCATTCGGAGGCATAGCCGACAACCACGAGGGATCTGCATTTAGCCGCGAGCTACGAGCCGCGAGTCTCGAGCAAACAGTCTGCCGCTCGCTCGCAACTCGTCACTCGCCGCTCAAGACTAGATCTTCTCCAGCATTCCTGCCGTCACCAGCTTCTTCTCGATGTGGCGCTCCAGAATCTGGATCAGAAACTTTCGCAAATCCGCACACAACGCTTTCGGCCAGTCGATGCCCGCAAACTCCGAAACTCGCGAGCGCAGCATCTGTGCCGCAACCGCGCGCGCCTCTGGCGACAGCTCCGATGACGCGATGCGCTTATCGTCCAGGCACGTCAGGCCGTCCGCCAACACATGCCAGAACGCCCGGCTACCATTCCGATCTGCGTTCCGATCTCCCCGGTTCCGATCTTCCTGAAATACCCGGCCACAAACTATGCATTCCGTAAGCTCAGGCAAAAAGCCCATCAGCCGCGTCATCCACAGTTCAAAGTAGGTCAGCGGCATCCACAAGGCATTGCCGCGCAACGCTTCAATCACTGCCAGGCTCAGCCGAAAAACGGCATCGCTCGCCTCACGGTCCGGCATCAACTCGTCCAGCAACTCGGCGACATGCGCCAAGGCCACCGAGCGCGAATACGTCACTTCGCGCGCCATTGGCGACTCAATCACTTCGCACGAATCGAGCCGCGCCAACTCCTGCCGCTCGCGGTCGTCGTAAAACGCCCGTACATACGTCAGCGGCTCCAGCGCGCCTCCGAAGCGGCGTTTCGACTTCTTGGCGGCGCGCGCCACGCCCTTCACTTTGCCTTCCAGTCGCGTAAACAACGTCACCAGCAGATCCGATTCACGCAGCGGATACGTGCGCAGAACGATCGCTTCCGACTCCTTCAGCGCCATGGGCGTAGGTTAAATATTGATTGTACTGGAGGGTGAAGGGTATTGAAAGTTGGCGAACTGGCTGCCAACTGCCAGCCGCGAGTCATGAGTTGCGAGCCACGAGCAAGCAAATTCCTGACCGTGCGACATCTAAAGTTTTGCGTGAAGCTGGGCTCCAGGTTTGCGCGCGGCTCGAAGCTCGCGGTTCGAAGCTATCGCCCGAAATACTTCGCATTCCGCTCGGTGTACTCGTTCCACTTTTCCGGCAGATCGTCAAGGGCGAAAATGGCCGAAACCGGGCAGACGGGAACGCAAGCACCGCAGTCGATGCATTCAACCGGATCGATGTACAGCATCTCTTCGGTCCCGAACTTATCGGAGTCCTTTTTGGGGTGAATGCAATCCACCGGACAAGCATCCACGCACGCGGTGTCTTTCGTGTTTATGCAGGGCTCGGCAATTACGTAAGCCATTCTTCAGTGCTCCTAAACGAGTAGGAAGGTTAACAGAATCTACAAAAATTGTAGCAGGAATTCTTCGCGCACGTGAGGAAGCGGCTCACGCCCAGTTTTTCTGGATACTGACTACTGGGTACTGACTACCGGGTGCTGGCTACTTTCCTCCGGGTCATTCGCCTCACGCGCCTACCAAGTCCCTGCTCTCGCTGGGCTCGTACTCCACGATATGCCCTGCAACTGCGCTCGCCGCGACAGTCAACGGGCTGGCCAGATACATTTGGCCGGGGCCGCTGCGACCGGGAAAGTTGCGGTTCTGGGCGCTGATTACGACCTGATCTGCGCGCGTGGAGACGCCGGGTCCAGCATTAATACAGGCTCCGCAACTGGGCTCGATGAGGTGAGCACCGGCCTTTTCGAAGATCTCGATATAGCCCTTTCGGCGCGAGTATTCGCGCGTTTCCTGCGAGCCGAACTGAATCCAGAACTTGACGTGGTCTGAAATACGTTTACCGTGCTTGAGCGCGTCAGCCAAAACAGCAGCGTACATATCCATGTCTTCATTCTTGCCGGCGGTGCATGTGCCTCCATAGGCAATTTCGATGGGCACGGGCTTTTCGAGATCGCGAATGTATTTGCCGTTTCCGGGGTCGCCGGGAGTGGCAACCATAGGCACGATTTCGGTGGCATCGAGTTCGATGATATTGGCATATTGAGCACCGGGATCGCTAGCGAGACCGGCAATCATCTTTTCGGCGTCGGCGCGGCTCATGCCGCGGCGCTCCACCAAAAACTCGACAACTTTTTCATCGGGAGCAACGATGCCGGTGAAGCCTCCGATTTCGGCTGCCATGTTGGTCATGGTGGCGCGCTCGTCAACGCTGAGTGCTTCGACGGCTTCGCCCGCGTACTCCATCACCTTGGCAAGGGCCTGTCCGCTGCGCACATAGTCGAGCGAGAGAATTTTGAGGATGAAATCTTTGGCCGTGACGTTGGGATGGCGCTTGCCCTTAATGATGATTTTCACCGACTCGGGAATCTTGACGCGCACGTCTTTGGTGATCCAGGAATTGAAAACGTCGGTAGTGCCGATGCCGAAAGCGATGCAGCCGATCGCCCCGACGTGAGGAGTATGCGAATCCGAGCCGACATTCACCTGCCCCGGCAGAGCGTAGGTTTCGAGCATCACAGAGTGGCAAATACCCTCGGAGCCTTTGCGGTCCGCAAGTTCTCCGTGCAGCTTGATTCCCTGCTGCTTGGCGAAATCTTCCTGCTTGAACTTGAGCTGCGTCGCGAGATCGAGCAGGCCCATCTTCTTTTTCTCTTCGGAGATGACCTCATCGAGGAAGGTGAGGTGATCGCGAAAGAAACGAATGCTGGAGGCGTCATTGACCGGCACATCCTTGCCAACATATTGCTCGTAGAAAATGGCCGCCATGGGCGTGACATATTCGTGGCTGAAGCGCAGATCGACACGGGTAAAACCGGTATCGCCGGGACGGACGGCGGACACGCCGACGGCGCCATTGCTCAGCATGTGAGTGGCGAAGATTTTTTCCGCGAGAGTCATCGGCCGCTTCGGGGTTTGGATGGGCGGCAGAAAAACTTTCTTCTGCATGCGCGCGACGTTGAAGGGAAACAGGCCTCCATATTCGATTACCTGGCGCGTGATCTCATCTTCGCCGGTGGTGAATTCGCTGAGGGAAATCTCCGCGCCCGAGCGAATGCGGTCAATGAGCGCGAAGTTAGTCGATGTGAGCAGGCCGAGGTTCTGGCAATTCTGTTTGTAGATGCGCTCGATGTTTTCAGCAATCACAACTTGAATGCCCGCAGACATTTCGGCGTAGGGGGACTGTTCGCGGCTGGAGCCTTTGCCGCGGCGCTTGCCGCTGACCGAGCAAACGAAGCCCCCTTTCTTCACATCGCCACGGCCGATGGGAGTGACGCCGCCGCACTTCAGGCCGGCATAGGGAACTTCGCCGAGTGTCTGGTCGAAGTAGAAGCAGAGATGCGCGGGAGTGATTTCGTCGGTAGAGATGTCGTCGCGCAGCTTGGGATTGGCAGACGGATTCTTCGAGTCCCAAGGCAGGTCCCAGCCCGCGAGCTGCTTTTTGATCAGCTCAGGATCTTCGGTGAGAAAAAGGATGCGGCCATGAAGACGAAGATGGTCGGGACGTTTCTCAACTTTGCGTTCAGTGAGGGAGTTGGACATGTTTATTTTTATGGGCCGAAACTTTTTGCATTTTGGCTTTGTGTGAGGGGGACTTCAGACAACGCGCCCCACACGGGCTCCGCCTTTATTTTAACCTTAGCTTTTGCGATCTTCAGCTCGAACGACTTTCAGCTCTTATGTTCTTTCGCGTACTCGACCGGGCGAGGCAGTTCTTCCAGATCGCGACCGGCGAATATGGCCTGAAACTCAGCAAGCAAAGCCTCGTGCACGAGTCCGTTCGAGGCCAGCGTTTCACGGCTGGCAATTTGAAACGGCCCGCCGGAAAAATCCGTCACGCGGCCGCCCGCCTCTACCACCATGAGCACGCCAGCGGCTGTATCCCATGGATTGAGATTGAATTCCCAGTACCCGTCAAAACGCCCGGCCGCGACATTGCATAAATCAAGCGCGGCGGACCCGGCGCGCCGCACGCCGTGCGTATGAAGTGTAATGTGGTGATAAAAAAATATGTTCGGATTCTTGTGACGCTTGAAGCTGGGGAAACCCGTACCGACCAGGCATTCGGCCAGGCGCGAGACAGAAGAAACGTGCATGGGCTGACCGTTTAAGCATGCGCCGCAGCCCTTTTCGGCGACAAACATTTCGTCGCGAGTGGGATCGTAAATGACACCGGCAACACGCACGCCCTTATGCTCGACTGCCAGAGACACGCAGAATACTGGAAATCCGTGAGCAAAGTTGGTGGTGCCGTCGAGTGGATCGACATACCACTTATAGTCGCTGCCGGTCTCGATGCAAGCGCCTTCTTCGCCGAGCACATCGTGACTCGGAAAATGCTTCCGTATGCGCGCAAGGATCACCGCCTCGGATTCACGATCGGCGATGGTGACGAGGTCGGCGCTGCCCTTGTATTCGATTTTCACATGGCGGCGAAAATGCTCCATGAGCAGACTGCCCGCTTCGCGCGCAATCGATTGCATCGTCGGCAGCAGATCGGCGGGCGGGTGAGAGCCATCAGAATTTGGTTCGGGAAGACTCATGAGAGATTCGAGATTATGGGGCTGAAGTGCGAACTTCCGCCCGCGGATTCAGAAATGCGTTACTTCTTCTTATCTTTCTCTTCGGCGATATACACGATTTCGTGCTTAAAGATAAACAAATTCGGGCCGTCGTCGCGCGTGATGCGGACCATATTCTTGTCGTAATACTCGATCCAGCCGCGCACCACTTCGCCGTCCGCGAGTTTCAGATTCACGACTTTTTGTTTCTCGCCCAGAGACTTGAGATACGCGGCTTCCTGGAAGGTCTCATCAGGAGGCGGCGTACGTTTTTTGGAGCTATTGTTCCCGTGCAACGAAGGCATACAAACATTTTACACGCATGCCACCGATGGCAACCGCGCCCAGGCCGTGGATACAGAGGACCAAAACGCGATTCGGACAACTGCACCCGAAGAACGATGTCTGTTGCTATTTGGCGCGCGGCTTGCGTCGGCCGATGCGGGCCAGGACTCTTCTGACTTTTTTTGGGGAAATGGAAAGCCGGGCCGCGGCCCGCGACACCTTGCGTCCCTCGCGCTCCCAAACGCGCGCGATAACCATTTCCGCAAATTCCTCATTGATCTGCCGGAAGGACTTGTCGCCGATGGCGCCTTGCGACCACGCCTTCAAAACAGGCTCGAGTGTTCCTTTGTGGACGATTCTTGCGCGCAAAGTTTGCAAGTCCTGCCAGATGCTATCGGGCTGCGTCGCTCCACAGGCCGCGCGGGCGAGATCGTAGGATTCGCGGGCCGCGTCGGCATTGTCGAAAAATGCATTGCTCTGCGTCAGCCCCTGCCAAAGATAGGCCGTTGCGAGCAGCAAATGGTGTTGCGTGTGTTTTGCCAGTTCAATCGCTTCATGGCTGAGGTCGAGGGCACGACGAGCGTGATGGCCGGGATCGCCTCCGCCCACTTCCTCCTCGACTTTTGCGTTTTCGATCATGCATTGCAGCACACGAGCCCGCCCCATCAGGATGTAATCGCGCTTTTCGTCGGCGAGTTGGTAGGCAGATTGAGATTCTTCCTCAGCTCGCTGAAAATCGCTGGCGTCAAGATAAATGTAGGCCGCGTTCAGGTGAACCGTGCCGACACCATGATGAGTGGGGCGGCCGCGATAAATTTCGCGAGCCGCATCGAGGTGATCGAGCGCTTCGCGCCGCAACTGTGTGAGACGACGGCGATGGTCGGCTCGTGGGTTGCTTGCGGACGCATGGGAAGATAGCTCCGATACCCGATTCGACCGTTTGCGCCGCCGCTGAGCATCGAGGTCAACCCGCCTCTGCAATTGCAGCGCAATGCCACGCTTAGCGAGAGCCATATTGGCCAGCGAACGAGCCAGGTTGGGATGTTGAGGATCGCGCTTACGGTAGTACTCAATGGCACTGGCAAATAGTTCGATTGCCTTATCGAATCTTCCCTCGCGGCGCGCCATTCGTCCGTAGAACGATTGAATATTGCCGAGGGTGACGTAATCGTCAGTGCGACGAAGCTCGCCTTCGGCGATCTCGGAGACTCGCAACGCCTCTTTCCATTTTCCTTCCTGAAACAGGAGCCAACTCTCGAGAACCCGCATCACGGCGGCCATGCGAGGGTAACCAAGTTCCAGCGCGAGGTCCCGTCCCCGCCCCGTACAAATTAGGGCCTCGTCATAGTCGCCGCGGCGCCGGAGGCAACGGCCTTTCCAGTAATGGGCGATAGCCAGCAGGAAGCGATCATCGAGTTCTTCCGGCAGGCTGAGCACAAAATCAAAGTGCCCAATGGCGGTGTCCATGGACTCGTCGGCCATTGCAGCCATGCCTTGAGCCATGCGGAAGCAGATGTAATCGGAAACCGAAAGGCGAGAGCGCGCCCGCGCGTCAAAGCGCGAAAGTAGGTCTTTCACCGTAAGAGAAGGCACAAATCCGATGTCATTCCAGATCGCAACCAGAAGAAGCAGGTGCGCTGCATTGGCCTGGGAGGGGTCCAGTTCGTCGAGAGCTTTTTCGCGGGAAGCAAGACAAGTAAGGCCGCGTTGAATTTCGCGCGCGGCCACGTGCGTCTGCAATTCTGACAGGAGTGATGCGTGAACTTGTTTATTGGCGGGGGAACCTGAGCGCGCGCCCATGCCATGACGTTCTAATTCAATAAGTCGTAACTGGCAAGCGTCAAAAATTCAGGAAATTCCCGGCCGGTCATTAGCGTCTCGAGAACCTGGGCCGCTTTCTGCAATTGGTGGTCGCCTCGCAATTCAGATGCGCGCGCGCCGATGATTTTTTTCACTAGCTCTGCGGTCACCATTTCACCGTTCGTCATTTTTGCGCCATGCTTCACCCACTGCCAAACCTGGGCACGGCAAATTTCCGCTGTGGCGGCATCTTCCATCAGGTTGTAGATGGGCACACATCCCAAGCCGCGGAGCCATGAATCGACGTACTGCAATCCCACGTCAATATTCCAGCGCAAGCCAGCTTCGGTAATGTCGCCTTCAGGGACTTTCAAGAGATCCTGAGCGGTAACGGCGCGGTCCGTGCGCGCCTTCGCAATCTGATTCGCCTCGGGCATGTAGGTGTCAAAGATCTCTTTGGCCACCGGTACCAGCCCAGGATGAGCTACCCAGGTTCCATCGTGTCCCGCTTTCACTTCGCGCAGTTTATCTTTCCGCACTTTATCGAGCGCCTGCTCATTGGCGGCGCTGTCGTTACGAATTGGAATCTGCGCTGCCATGCCGCCCATGGCATGGATGCCGCGCCGGTGGCAGGTTTGAATCAACAACTCCACATAGGAGCTGAGGAAATGCCGCTCCATCGTGACCAGGGAGCGGTCCGGCAAAACAAACTCGGGCCGCGCCCGGAATTTTTTTATTAAGCTGAAGATGTAGTCCCAACGGCCGCAGTTGAGCCCCGCCGAATGTTCTCGCAGTTCGTAAAGAATCTCGTCCATCTCGAAGGCGGCGAGAATCGTTTCTATAAGAACTGTAGCGCGAATCGAGCCCCGCGGAATACCCAGTTCCTCCTGAGCAAAACGGAACACTTCATTCCATAGGCGCGCCTCGAAGTGACTCTCCATCTTGGGAAGGTAGAAGTAAGGACCGGTTCCTTTTTCAATCAGCGTCCGGGCGTTATGAAAGAAGAACAGCCCAAAGTCGAACAGAGACGCTGAGATCGGCCTCCCCTCAACCTTGAAGTGCTTCTCGTCGAGATGCCATCCGCGCGGGCGCACCATCAGCGTCGCCAGTTTCTGGCCGAGTTGATAGCGCTTCCCTTCCGGGCTCACAAATTCAATCGTGCCGCGAACAGCATCGGAGAGGTTGTACTGGCCTTCTATATTGTTTCGCCATGTGGGCGAATTCGAGTCTTCGAAATCAGCCATGAACACATTGGCGCCAGAGTTGAGGGCGTTGATGACCATCTTTCGATCGACCGGGCCAGTGATCTCCACGCGACGGTCAAGAAGGTCTTTGGGAATCGGCGCGACCGTCCAATCGCCTTTGCGGATGGAGGCGGTTTCGGACAAGAAGTCAGGGAGCCAGCCCAAATCGAGCTTCTTTTGAACCTCTTTGCGTCGCGCCAGCAACTGCCGGCGGCGCGGCTCGAACTCCAGCGACAGCCTTTGCAAAAAGGCGCGAGCTGCGGGCGTTAGAACGCTCTCCTCAATCTGGGAGAAGCTTTGGGTTTCAGGCGTAGTATTCACAAGTGTTTTCATAGTATCCACAGCTGAATATGATAGCCAGCGGCGCGGGGGGAAAACCGAGCACTAGGTCATTTTGACCCAGTAGGCCTGGATGTCCATACAGGTTTGTCCCCAAACGCAATTTGCGGTCTACTGCCTTCAGATGCGGGCACGCTTAGGCCCGGAAAGCATTTTGAGGTGAGGAGAAGAGAATGACAACTTCCAAGAATTCAAATCGCAAAGCGAATGAAGAACAGAGCTTCTCCCGTGCGGGCGTCACGGCCATGGAAGGCGCGCGCCATGCACAAGTCATAGATTATGCGCATGTGGAAGAAAGTTACGAGTTGCTGCCGTCGGGAGATTAGCCGTAAATTGTGCCTGCCGTTACAAAGCGCACGATCCCGTTAGCGCGGCAAACTGTTTTGGACCACCAAGTCACTGAATATCCGCGAGAGAGGCGAATGGCCACCAGCATAGAAACACCGAAAGTCGAAAAGCGCAAAAACGAGAAGCAGAAAAGCGCGCCCACCCTTTTTGACCAGCAGGTTGAGGCCGCGCGGCAGTGGTTCGCGGGAGCTCGCTTTGATGGAATCGTGCGGCTCTACTCGCCGTTGCAAGTCGCCGAGCAACAAGGCACCATATCCGGTGACTATACGGTGGCACGGCGCGCGGCTGAAGAGTTTTACGCGCGCTTGCGGGAGCTGTTCGAGCAGCGCAAACAGATCACAACGTTTGGCCCCTATTCGCCAGGCCAAGCCGTCATGATGAAGCGCATGGGGATGGAGGGAATCTATTTGGGCGGCTGGGCGACGTCTGCCAAAGGCTCTATCAACGAAGACCCGGGCCCCGATCTGGCGAGCTATCCACTCAGCCAGGTGCCGGATGAAGCTGCCACGCTGGTGCGGGCGTTACTTGCCGCCGATAAGAACCAGCATTTCGCGCGCGTGCGGATGACCGAACAACAGCGCGAAGCGACTCCCGCTATCGATTTTCGTCCATTCATTATTGCCGATGCCGATACGGGCCATGGCGGCGATGCACACGTACGCAACCTTGTCCGCCGGTTTGTTGAAGTCGGCGTGCCAGGCTATCACATTGAAGATCAGAAACCTGGCGCAAAGAAGTGCGGCCACCAGGGCGGCAAAGTGCTCGTGACGAGTGACGAGCAAATCCGGCGCCTGAACGCTGCGCGTTTGCAGCTCGACATCATGCGCGTCCCAGGCATTATTGTGGCCCGCACGGACGCCGAGTCGGCAACCTTTCTTGAGAACCTGAGCGACGAACGCGATCAGCCTTTCATTCTCGGCGCAACTAAGACCGACCTGCCCACTTACCGTGTCGGCTATCTTGCAATTCTTAAGAAGCTGTCCGAACTGGGTGTGCGCGAGATCTATGGGCACTTGCTGTTCGCAGTCTCCGATAGCGAGTATCGCGACGCATTTGCGTGGATCGAGCGCGTAGGCCTGATGCCAGCGATTGCTTCGACCGCGAAAGCGTTGGAGAATGCCTCGCCGACCGAGATTGAAAGTGCGCTCGACAAGATGGATACCGGTTATATGGAAGCGTGGCAATCGGAGGCAAAACTCAAAACCTTTGGCGGCGCCGTCGCCGATGCCATGCAGGCGCGCGAGGACGACGGTGAGCGCTTCGAGATGACGGTGGACGAGTGGCGAGAATTCGCCAAGCATGCCTCGTTTTACGAGATTCGCGAGAAAGCCCGGTCAATGGGCATCCACGTGGTTTGGGACTGCGAGACGCCGAAAACGCCCGAAGGTTTCTATCAGGTGCAGGGCGGAATCGATTACGCCATTGCCAAATCTCTGGCTGCCGCGCCGTTTGCCGACCTGTTGTGGATGGAGACCAAGACCGCTGACCTTGAAGATGCAGAGAAGTTCGCCAAGGCTATCCACGCGCAGTACCCCCACAAAATGCTGGCCTATAATCTTTCGCCGTCTTTCAACTGGGATACAACCGGCATGGGCGACGAGAAGATGCGGCAGTTCCCCGAAGAACTCGGCAAGCTCGGCTTTGTCTTCAACTTCATCACTTATGGCGGCCATCAAATCGACGGGCTGGCCGCGGAAGAGTTTGCCACTGCTCTGAAACAAGATGGCATGCTGGCGCTGGCACGGTTGCAGCGAAAGTTCCGTCTGCTGGAGTCGCCGTATCGCACACCGCAAACGCTGGTGGGCGGCCCGCGCCTCGATGGTGCACTTATGGCCTCGTCAGGCCGAACCGCGGCTACCAAGGCGATGGGCAAAGGATCGACGCAATTCCAGCACCTGGTGCAAACTGAGGTGCCGCCGCGGTTGCTCGAAGAGTGGCTGGCTGCCTGGGGCGAACAGTGGAAGCATAAAGGCAAACTTCGCGTGCAACTGCGCCCGCACACCGCCGGATCGGAACTGCTGGAGTTGGCCATATTCAACGAAGCGAGCCCGGACAAAGTTGCTAACGTGATCTTTGCCAGCTTGCAGGATCGGCGGGGTCGCAACTTCCTCTCCGTGCGCGACCAGAACACGCGCGAGCCCTTCCGTAAGAAGCGGCTGATGACGTTGATACAGCTCTTCCTGATTCATCGCTACTCAGCGAATGGGGTGCATTATGTGACTCCAACGCGAGACAACGAGTATCAGACAGAAAAGATGAAGAGCCTGGGCATTTTCTCCGATGTGCACACGGAAGTCGGCCAGATCATCGTGGCGCAAGTGAATAGAGAGAAAGTCGGAGAACTTACCAAGCCCGATCGGCTGAGTCTGCTCGATATGATTCGCAAAGCGCCGATCGCGGTTTAGAACCGATTAGGAACTCATTCCGCAACTCGAATTTATTGAAAGTCACAAGTTGTGAGGGGTTCCTTATCGACCGTGAATACGGCAGATGCCGCTGCAAGTAAGAAGATAACCTTGATCTTCAGCATTGGCAGGTACATGACCGCCGTACCCTCTCTTCTTTATATTAACGATCTTCCTTTATTAATGCCACGTTAACGACATTAAGGCCATACCAATAACGCCCCCGCGAAGCTGCAGCGTTTTTCAAGGCCCGGCCCCAGAAAAAGTTTCTTACGAGAGTGGCGAGTCAATCATCCAAACGCCGGGTTAAGACATTGGAGATCCAGGTGCATTCCGCCCGCCGGGGTCGATCACCTCGTATCTGTCAATCCATCCGAAGGAGAATCCTTATGACATCCAGGCCCATGACATGCAGGAGTAAGGTTTGGTTACTTTTCGCCGCCGCGCTCCTCTCCACTGCAGCCCCGGCTCAGTATGGGACCACTCCAATTAAACACGTGATTGTGATCTTTCAGGAAAACCGCTCGCCCGATAACCTCTTTCAAGGATTGTGCACCGCTAATGGCGGGGTACCCGGATGCAGCGCGACAGGCGCCAAGGGAACTTACGAAATCGCGACGACCTATGTGAATGGCGACGGCCAGACCGTGCCACTGACTCCTGTTGGACTGGCTACCAATTTTGATCTGGACCACAGCCACGGCGGACCGAAACTCGACAGCACCATCAGCGGATTTAACTTCGAGTTCAAGAATCAGGGAATCAGCGGCAAACCCGGCGCCGTCGTTCCCCAAGTCTGCGGGGCAAACATCTTTGGCTGCGTCGTTCCGGCCAACAACTATTCCCAATTTATGTACGTCTATAATTCGCCGGTCACAAATAGCAACGGCAGTAAAGGTGGCCTGCTCGACCCCTATATCACCATGGCAACCACCTATGGATGGGGCAATAGGATGTTTCAAACCAACCAGGGCCCGAGTTATCCGGCGCACCAGTTTATTTTCGGCGCAACTTCGGCGCCCACTGCAGAAGACGATACGCAGGGTATCTTTGCGGCAGAGAACAGCGGATCGATCTATGGCTGCGGTTCAGGAAACTCGGTACAGTTGATCCGGCCGAACGGCAACGGCGCCCCACCTTTTGGCACGGAAACCCCCGGCGACGAAACAGCGGAGTGTTTCAACCGCAACGCCATGGACTACCTTTTCAATCAGCGCAACCCGAAAATTACCTGGACTTACTATGCTGAGGGGCAGACTAGTCTTTGGGTCGCACCCAACTCGCTGTCAAACATCTGCATACCCCAGTCAGGCATATGCACCGGGCCAGATTGGACGAAGGGTGCATCGAACGGTTACGTCGACCCCGTACCGCCCGATGTCTTGAACGACATTGCGAACTGCTCTCTTTCGCAAGTTAGTTGGATTACTCCAGCCGGACAATACTCCGATCATCCGGTCAATAGCGGCCAGGGGCCGTCATGGGTGGCAGCCATTGTCAACGCCATCGGAACCAACACGAATTGCGACGACGGCACTGGCTACTGGAAAGACACGGCGATTTTCATTACCTGGGACGATTGGGGAGGCTGGTACGATCACGTGCGTCCGATTTTCCAGACCGGCGAGAATCAGAACGATTATCAACTCGGATTCAGGGTTCCTCTGGTGGTGGTTTCGGCCTACTCGACAAAGCCGGGGTACATCAGCAACCTGGAATACGATTTTGGCAGCATTCTGAAAGCGGTTGAGGGTATCTTTGGCCTCGGCAATCTCGGTTTCGCCGACAAGCGCGCGAACAACGATCTCCACGACTTCTTTAATTTCAAGCAGCCGCCAACAACCTACAAAACGATTCCGGCTCCTCTCACTGGAACGTTCTTTACCAAAACAATCACTACTGAGGTTGATCCGCCGGATACCGATTAGCGGCACTTTTGCGCGTCAAATCGCGGTCATGTTTCGGTATCGCACCCCGCGACGGGCGGGTCGCGCAGCAACATAGCTGTCCAATGCTGCAACTAACGGGATAGGCGCCAGCTGAGTCTGATGGCTCCAGCGACGCTTATTGTTTCAGGTCAGCGGGCCAGTTGGTTATCAGGGTAAGCGGTTCGGTAATGGATTGCGGCAGAACGGTGTTCATAATAAATTTTTTGCCGTCGGCGGAAACCGTATAAGCTCCGCTGCCACCGCCCACGGTTGTGGCTTTGAATAATGCGTGAGGTGTGCCCAATTCCAGGCTGGCGCCCTTCTGACTAACGTCCACGGCCATCATCTGCTGATCAGTCGAAAAGAAGTAAAGTTCCTTACCATCCTTCCGCCAAACTGGTTTCGCCCCCCCGGCGGTCGATACCTGCCAGCGGCCCGCGCCGCTTGGGAAAGGCTGAATATAAATCTCCATGCGGCCAGTTTCATTATTGGCGTATGCCAGCCATTTGCCATCGGGTGAGAAAGACGGCGTCACGTCTAAGAAATTTGTGGCTATTACCGGAAATGGTTTCTTCTCGCCGGACTTATCCGGGGACATCGGCAGCGCCCAGATATCCAGGCCGGTGGTCGACTTAGGATCGCTTCGCATGTAGGCGATGTACTGGCCGTCGGGCGAAATGGAGTATGGATAGACGCGTATGTTGGGAGTTTCCAGCAGCTTTTCTTGGCTGCCTGTGCCATCGGCGTTTTGACGGTAAATAGAGTCGGTAGCGCCACTCGGCCCGTGACTGAAGATGATGGATTTTCCGTCGGGCCACCAAATGGGATAACCGCTGTACTGTGGCCCAAAGGTGAGGCGGGTCTTAGTTTTGCGGACAATGTCCAGCACCCAGATGTCGCCCACGCCGTTGGCTTCAAGGGCAAAGGCCAATTTGCTGCCGTCGGGGGAAAGCATCGGCCAGTAGTAATCGGCGTTTTCGGGCATCACGGGCTCGCCTTGTTTGCCAGAGGCGTCGTACCACACCAACATTGACCCGCCGCCAGCTGCACCGTGCTGATACAGCAGCTCGCCGTTGTCCGATGCGGTGAGCACACTACGCCATGTGTCCGTGTTGACGGCCACATGATCGGCCACGGGCTTGGCTTCCCCCTCCAGCGCCTGACTGCGCGGATTGAACCGCTGCGCCATTAACGTGTTGTCACGCACGAACAAGAGGTATCCCGGGGCCGCGTAGATGCCGTTGGAATCATTTCGCAGCAGCAGCTTGTGGTCTTTATCCTTGTTCTTGGAATCGAGCGCAGCCACATAGATGCCGCTATCGGAACTGGTCGAGCCGTGGGCGAAGTAAAGAAAGTGGTTGCCATCGGGGAGAAATTCGGCCCAGCGATGGGAAGTTTCTTTGGTATCAACGGTTGTCAGTGGAACGCGCATGCCACCGGCGGCATCAACCCGCGCCAATCCCGAGTTTGTATCGGGCGTGAACACAATGGTGCCCGCGCTTCCCCAGCTTCCTCCTCGCCCAGCGGGAGCATCACAAAGAGCTTGCGGAGGGCCGCCGCTCGCGTCCAACTTGTTCAACTTGCCCGCTGCAAAGAAGGCAACGTAGCGGCTATCTGCCGACCAGAATGGGTAGGTTGCGCCTTCGGTACCCGACATGGGCTGCGCGACCGCGGAGTTCAGCGGCCGGATCCAAAGCATTTGTTTGCCATCTGCGTTCTTCGCCACGAAGGCGATCCGCAGCCCGTCCTTCGAGAGCACCGGAGGTCCAGCGGTGTTTCCGGTCAGCACGAAAGTGGCTTTCTCCGGCGCAAGGATGTAGGAGTGAACCGAAACCTGCGGCGGGCGTGAAGATTGAAAGTAAGCCGCCGCAAACGCGATGGCGGAAATCGCAAGCACCGCCGCTGCCGCCCATGCCAGCCAAGACTGCCGCGCCGGCGCAACTGCAAGAGTCGAAGTTGCACTTGATGGCGACTCATCAATCGCCTGCAACTGGAGCTTTAGATCATGTGCCGTCTGGATGCGCTCATCGGGATCTTTATCGAGACATAAACGAATCACGCGATCCAATCCCTGTGGAGTTCCGGGACGCAGCGTGCTGACCGATGGCGGGTCCACGGCGAGAATCTGTCCCACGATGCTGGCCTGCGTCTTGCCTTCGAAAGTGCGCTTGCCCGTGACCATCTCGAACAGCATTACGCCAAACGCAAAAATATCGGAGCGAGCATCGGCCTCGGCTCCCTGGATCTGCTCCGGCGACATGTATTGCACGGTTCCAATCACCGCTCCTGCCGTGGAAAGCGGCGTAGCCGGCGAATGCGCGGGCATGGTCTGCGTGAAGGCGGCTGCAAGAACAGAGGCCGACGAGCTACTTCCGGTGCCCGACGCAACCGTTGCACCAAAGGGCTTGGCCAGACCAAAATCAAGAAGTTTGGCCCCGGACTTGGTCAGCATCACGTTGCCGGGTTTCAGGTCGCGGTGCACCACGCCGGCGCGGTGGGCTTTTTCCAGAGCATCTGCAATCGCGATTGCAATCTTCAATACTTCTTCCGACGCAAGAGGTCCCTTCCTTAACCGGTCGGCGAGAGATTCTCCTTCCAGAAACTCCATTACCAGATAGTCGATGGGCCCTTCGTTGCCCACGTCGTGAAGCACGCAGATATGCGGATGCTGAAGCTGGGAGATGATCTTCGCTTCCCGTTCGAAGCGCGCGCGCAATTCAGAGCTTGCCACCATTTGCGCGTTCAAAACTTTGATGGCAACCGTGCGATCCAATCGCGTATCGCGAGCGCGATACACTTCGCCCATGCCACCGGCGCCGAGCGGCGATTCGATCTCGTAGGGACCAAGTTTCGTGCCAGAGGTAAGGGGCATGAATCGGCGCAATTATAGCTTATGCAGGCGGCCGCAGAAGATGCACGAATCTGCCTACCGTTAGTCGGCTAACGGACCTGTCCGTTTCGCGCTTAAGAGTCGACCGGCGGCAAGATCCTCAAACGTCCGAATCCTCAGACATCTGGGAACCGCCGCCGGGTTATTTCTTCAGCCCCATTTATTCACGGCCTTAGAACGTGGCACATTGGCCTTGTTTGGTGCCCTTCACCACCGTATTGCCGCCTCCGCTGATGGTAGTGTTCTGCTGGCATGTCAGGTTGTTAGTAATGTAATTCGTAAACACCTGCGTTGCGGCAGTGTTGCTCTGGTCGGTGAGATTACCGCCAACCGTGTTGGAATCAACCGTGGTCGCGGCCGTATTGCTCTGCACCGTGAGATTCCCGCCGACGGTATTTCCCGCGCAGCCAGACGCCGATCCGATCAGCACCGGAGCCCCGCTACTCTGGAACTGCAAATCGTTGTGCACGCTGACGCCGCATACCTGGTTTACGGTCGAGCCGGGAGCAAGGCTCTGTATCTGCAAATTGCCGCCGACGCTGACCGCCGGACCAATCGAGAAGGTTGGACTTCCGGGGCTGTTGAGGTTGATGGAGTTGCCTGGCCCGCTGATCTGCAGATCGTTGCCTATTGTGCTGTTGCTTGCAGTAAAGCTGCCCGCGCTCATCTGGTAGTTGCCGTTGACGAAGGCGTTGTATTGCATGATCACCGTGCCTCCGGTTTGCGTTAGGTTTCCGGTGACGCCGCCGTTTTCGAGGATACAGATTTGGCCCTTGGAGACAGTCAGATTGCCCTTGTAAATGCCTGTGAACGCTCCATTGCAGTTGCTGCCGTTCAGCGAGCCACTGTTGGAACCAACGGTGAACGACTGCGAGACCGGAGTTGCCGCTGAGTAGTTGGCATTCCCCGCCTGGCTCGCTACCACCGTTATGGTGCCAGCACCCATGGTCGTCACTATATTTCCGTTGACCACACCCAGGTTAGACGGCGAGACGCTGTAACTCACCGGCAGTCCTGAACTGGCAGTGGCGTTCAAGGTCACCGTTCCCGGACCGGACTGGTTCGGAATAGCTGGGAACGTGATTGTCTGGCTCGCTGGAGCCGCGGTTACAGTTTCAGTGACGGTGGGCGCGGCAGAGTAACTCCCATCACCTACCTGGTTCGCAATCACTGAACACGTTCCTGCACCGCTGGTCATCCTGTAGATGGGCCCCGCATTTATGCACGAACCTGCAGCCGTGAAAGCTACCGGCAGTCCAGAACTCGCGGTCGCCGCCACCGTGAAGCTGGTGTTGTAGATCGCGCTGCCCGGCGCGTTGATAGTGAATGTGATGGTCTGGCTCTGTTGATTGATAACCTCGCCTCCGCTCAACGTACCTGAGCTTGGTCCATGATCGCTGTCACCAGAGTATTGCGCCGTGATCCCATCCGTCCCCAGTGGCAGGCTGGACGTCGTACACGTCGCGATCCCCGGATTCCCCGCCGTCACATTGGTCGTTCCGCAGCCTGTGTTGGCGCTCCAGGTGACGGTACCATTTACGATCCGCGGCTTGCCCTTCAGTCTGCGCGTGACATTGCCGTTCTCACCGTTGATCGTCGCCGTAAACGTCACCGGCTGGCCAAAGCCCGATGGGTTGTTGCTGGACGTGACTACCGTCGACGAGGTCGCAGCGTTGATGGTGAAGTTGTTAGATCCTCCGCTGATCGAACTGTTGTAGTTGCCATCGCCCGCGAATGTGGCGGTCTCAGTGTAGGAGCCCGGCGTATCCGCAGGAGTGGGTGTGTAAGTCGCCTGGCAGGTAATAAGTGAGCCGACTGGTGCGCAGCTCGTCGCCCCGTAGCTGCCGTTTCCGTTTCCACCGATCGTCACAGCGCTCGTCGTCGGCGCAGCGCCGCTACCCGCCCATGACAACACGGCCTTGATGGTCACCGGCGCATCCAGCCCGTAGTCCTCGTTATTCGGAGTCACGCTGGTTACGCTCAGCGACGTCGCGGCCCTATTGACTGCCTGGTTTGTCGAGCCTGCGCTTCCAGAATGGTTGCCGTCACCCGAGTAGTTGGCCGTAATCAGATCCGACCCTACTGCAAGGCTGGAGGTGGTGCACGTCGCTGTTCCTGGGTAGCCAGCCGTCACGTTGGTCGTACCGCAGCCGGTGTTGCCGCTCCACAACACGGTTCCGCTGACGAGACGGGGCTTGCCCTTTACCCTGCCCTTGACATCGCCGTTTTCGCCGCCCATGGTCGCCGTGCAGGTCGCTGACTGTCCGTAAACAGATGGGTTTGGTGAACAGGAAACTGTTGTGGTTGACGTCGCCGGGAGAATGGTATACGGGGTACCGCCGGTCGAACCGCTGTAGTTAGCGTCTCCCTTGTACAACACGTTTATGGAGGTAGCCATCGCGCCCTCCCCCTGGGGTGTGTAACCTCCCGTGCAGGTAATCGTGTTATTGCTCGGCGGGCCGCAAACCGGTTCTACAAAGGCGCCTGTAAAGCCTGCGGCGTTAATTGTGACGGCGTTGCTTGCAGAAGTCGACGGTGCAGTGCCGTTGCCCGGCCATGACAGCACGCCGACGATCGAGATGAACTGCGTTTGGCCGTAAGTTTCCTGGGTAGGATTGACGGTCACAGACATTGACGTCATGGCTTTACTGACGTTCTGGGTCGCCGAGCCTGTACTGCCAGAGTGGTTGCTGTCTCCCGAGTAGGTAGCCGTTACCGTGTTGCTGGTCCCCACCGGCAGGATGGAAGTTGTGCAGCTGGCCGTTCCCGGGTAGCCAGCCGTCACGTTGGTCGTTCCGCAGCCGGTATTCGCGCTCCAAGTCACGGTTCCGCTGACGAGGCGGGGCTTGCCCTTCGCCCTGCCCTTGACGTCGCCGTTTTCGCCGCCGATGGTCGCTGTGCACGTCGTTGACTGTCCGTACGAGGATGGATTGGGCGAACAGGAAACGCTGGTGGTTGACGTCGCCGCGTTAATGGTGAAAAGGCCGGCGCCGTCTGAACCGCTGTAGTTGCTATCGCCAGTGAAGGTCGCTATTAGTTGGTATGTGCTTGGGCCATCTGAAGGCGTAGGTGTGTAACTGTTCGTGCACGTCATGGTTGTGCCACTAGGCGCACCGCAGCTCGTTGTTCCAAAGCTGCCGCTGAGCCCCACTCCGCCAATTGTTACATCGCTTGACGTTGGCGCAGGACCCGTTCCCGTCCAAGACAGCACCGCTGTAATCGCGACTGGCGCATCCAGCCCGTAGTCCTCATTCGACGGATTCACGTTGGTCACGGCGATCGATGTCGTGTTGGCATTGACTTGCTGGCCACCAACCAATGTCCCCGTGCTTCCGCTGTGGTCCCCGTCACCGGAGTAAGTTGCCGTAATTGCGTCGTCGCCAATGCCGAGGCTAGAGGTAGTACAAGTAGCGGTTCCCGGATAGCCTGAGGTCACAAGAGTCGGACCACAGCCCGTGTTCGGGCTCCAAGTCACGGATGCTGTGCCGCCGCCGATGTCCCGCGGTCCCGGTTTATTTGCCGCTCCGCCATTGGGCGGTTCGCCTTTAATCGACCCATTCTTGGCCAACGCGCCCTTGACGAGCGCACCTTTCTTATTGGAACCTGCGCCGCCCTGCACTGCCCCATTGCGTCCCTTGACCATTCCGAACTCGCCATCAATGGTCGCCGTGAACGTTACCGGCTGCCCGAAGAAGGACGGGTTCGCGCCCGAAGTAATCGAGGTGGTCGTGCTCGCCAGATTGATTGTGAAGTTATTGCTCTGCGTGCTGCTCGAACCGGCAAAGTTGCTGTCGGCGGCTGCCGTGGCCGTGAACGTGTACGTGCCCGGCATATCGGCTGCGCTAGGAGTGTACTGGGCTTGGCAGGTGATGGTGATGCCCATCGCCCCTCCGCAGGTGGTCGCTGAAAAGCTGCCGCTCAACCCCATGCCGCTGATGGTCACCGCACCAGAGGGAGCGCCGCTACCCTGCCAGGTCTCCTGCGCCGTGATCGTAGCCGGCGCATCATTGCCCCAGTCTTCGTTGGACGGAGCCACGCCGGTGACTGCGATCGCTGTCTCTCCCAGGACGGGTATATTGTCGTTGCCCGTCACGTTGCTCGCGATCAAGCCGCCGGAAGCGGTGGCAGAAACGAATTCGGTTGACCCTGGGGGCTTCGATGCCAAGCTCACGGTTAAGGTAACCGCGTCGCTGGTGCTGGCACTGAGTCCCGTCGTACGAGTACAGGTCAGCGTGCCAATGTTGCAATTCCAGCCGGATGTGGGAGTCGATCCCACCATGTTAGTGGCCGCCATGCCCGCCGGAAGCGGCGCCACAGTCAGCGTGAGGGTTGGGTTCGTGGGGCTGGTCGTGCTCGTATTTGTAACGTTGATGGTGATGGTGTCAGCGGAATCGCCCACCACGAAGGTTGCTGGGCTGTTAGTAATGACCACGGTCACCGTAGGAGCGGGCTGGGCCGAAACAACGGTCGACAGAGAGAACACGCTGTAGGCAAGCAATTGTTCTTGTGCCGTCAGCGCTCCGGCAGTGCACGCGGCCGGAAATACCTCGTGACTGTCATTGCTTTCCTCAAACACGTGATACTCGTTGAACAACACCTGACCGCATTGATTGGCCGGAGCCGCGGTCAGCGGCGTGTTGAACGTCAACTGCATCACGGTTGGGTTGCTCGCCGAAGGGTAATCGATAGTCAGTACTGACAGCGTTGAGCCGAGTACTCCGTTCTGGTCCTTGCGAAGGGTGTTGAGCGGAATCTGCCCGAGCGTCGTGGAGGCGCCCACGTCTTTGAGCCATTGTGCAAGCTGCGCTCCCTGCGGATAGCTGGTGTTGACGTAACCGGTTTGGGGGTCGGGAGTCGGTGAAGTCTGTGCGGTATCCCAATTCACCGTGCCCGCAAACGCTGTGTTTGTGTATAGCCACTGGTAACTGTAGTGAGTAGCGTAAATGTGCCCACCAGCATTCGCGTAGTTGCCCAGATAGCCCTGGTTGGTTGCGTTTTCTGCTACCACGTCAGTCGCCGAGCCCTGGCAGGGAAACATCAAGAGATCGTAGGCATTCACCGATAACTGAGAGGCAAAGAGAGCAGCTTCACTCGGTGTGCTGGCGTTAATTTCTTGTCCAGCACCGCTGCCGCCATTAGCCGCGCCAAGATAGAAGTTGATACGCCCATTGTTGGGAGCGGGAGAGCCGGGTGGGTTGGTAAATTCCGATGAGGCGACTCCCATTTTCGATAGAACGCACTCCGCCGCATCCACCTCGCCCGTCACAACCGCGATATAAGGAATATTGTCGGCGGGATCGAATTCTGCTTCGGTCGTGGGTAAGCTGGTTTGCGCCGCGGTCAGGGCCGTGTTGATTCCGGCAGGTACGTCCGGGATGCTTATCTTCCTCCGCCATTTGCCGGCCTGGATGACCAGCGGAATGTTTGTACCCACAGGCACATTGGTCAATGTGAAAGTGCCATTCGTGGCAGAAACCGCGCTCACCAGCGGGCAGCCGGAGGCGCTAACTCCGCACGATACTCCGGGGGGAAATGCGGTTACGCCATACGCAGGCGCCGGGCCGCCGTTCGGGACGTAGACCAGAACGTTCGGCAGCGGAGTCGTGCCGTTCGGGGCATACACAGTCCCGCTGACCGACGTCGCGGGATTTGTCTGCTGTAAACAAAACCCCGTGCAACTCGTGGAACAGGACTGCGAGGTTGCGTGCGGACTCAGGCAAAACAACAGCACCAGCAGAAACACTCCCATAGACAAGGCCCGTAGCTGAGAAGCGCGGCCGCGTTCATTTTTGTTGCGCTTGAAGCAAGAAGAGGTTTGCGAAGCGGACGAATTGGCGGAGAACACGGCGTTCTTCGAGCCATTGGACGAAGCGGTCATGGGAATTTTCTCCTGGAACGGTTAGGTCGCCGCTGAATGGGGCGGCAACGTTCTTAACAGTCGCGGGTTGACTTGACTGCTATCCGGAACAGGCATGCTGGATGGGAACACCGGACGCATTGCGCATCCAGAAAGCTGAACCCCACAAAGCTCCACTCAGAGACTCTTTCCGGAACTGGGGCGAAACCTTATAACCCCCCATATTTTTTGTCAAGATGCAAAAGTGTGCAGTGACCCTCGGAGCTTAAGAATTAACATGGCCGATATAGTGTGGATATAGTTCGGAATGCCGTCAGCCACGGCCGGCGGGAATGGATGTTACGCTGAGGCCGCTTCCCTACTTCGTCTAAGAAAAACTGATGAACCTCAAACTCTATAAGCTCTTCCTGTTCGCGCCAAAATGTGTGACAATCGCGCGACGAAAATCCCACGCTTTCAAAGGCAGATTCCGACTAGAATGCCCAATCAGCCCGCGCCAACCCTCACCTTCGCCGTTCAACGCTACGATGACCTCATCGTGGTCCACTGCTCTGGCCGCTTAGTCTCCGGAGTCAACCACCAACTCAATGACAAGGTGGGCCAGTTGCTCCCAGGTCCTAAGCGAATTGTGCTCGACTTCGAGCATCTCACGCACATGGATAGCAGCGGCCTCGGCACGCTGGTTCGCCTCTACGTCCACGCCAAGTCGGCTGGCTGCACGCTTGAAGTCGCCAATATCGGCAAATCCATCCGCTGCCTATTGGGTATTACCCATCTTCTATCCGTCCTCGAATCCGTCGGCGAACATCACATTAGAATGGGCTAACCCAGCCGCTTCGGAGCGTAGAGGAACCCGCAGTGCCGTCTTAATTCTAAGGGGCGATGTTCTCTATATATCCATGCCATCGCGGGGCTGAATCAGCCTGGATGCTAAGACAACTCCACAACAAGTTGTTAGCTTGGGAGCGATGCGCGGGGATTTCCCGAAGAAGTAATTAAGGTGGGAAGGCGCTGGAAAGATTTGGCTGCCCCCCAGGGATTCGAACCCCGATAGCCTGCTCCAGAGGCAGGTGTCCTAGCCGTTGAACGAGGGGGCAGCAGCCAACGCGCGAACCTGACGTTGCTTCCTTATTCTATGGTTCAAGTCAGAGCCGGTCAACATGATGTACTCGTCCAGTAGATAGGTGACACTTTTCATTCCTTTCGTAGAGATGAGTTGTAGCGGAGGAACTGGAGCGGCGTTAAGTAGCCGAGAGCCTGATGAGGGCGCACGGTGTTGTAGATTTTCTCCCAGAGGCGGAGTTCGCGGTTGAGTTTTTTCATCTCCAGCGAGCAGGGGGTGACCTGGTAGAACTCCTCGGTGTGGGTGCGGTTGGCGCGCTCGACGGCACCGTTGAGTTTGGGAGAACGGGGAGGAAGGACGAACAGATGGAGGCCGCGCTGCTGGCAAGCCTGTTCGAACTCGGCGGCAAACTCCGAGCCGCCGTCGACCTGCAGCGCTCGAATGGGAAAGGGCATGCGATGTTGCAAGGTGTCGAGGAACTCGGTCGCGGTTTGCGCGGTGGCGCGAGTGTGCGCCTGCAGCACGTCCCAGCGGGAAACCACATCGCGAGCGGTGAACTGTTTGAAGACCACCCCGGGAATGGGCCGGACGTCCAAGGTATCGACTTCGACCAGGTCACCGGGCTCGGCAGCCGCATATTCCCTGGGTTTGCGCACAGCGTAGGGGCGGAGCCGCAAGGCGCGGCGCGATCCGGGGACGCCCGTGCGCGGCGGTTCCACGAGCCGGCCTCGCTGCTTGAGTCGAGTGAGAATGCGGCCCACCATGGAAACCGAAACCGTCACCTTCTGGCGGCGTAGCAGAACCGCCAGCTTGTCTTTACCCCAGCGTGGAAACTGCAACCGCAACCCCAAAACCTTTTCTTCTAAGGGAAAAGCCCACGTCGGCTGGCGGCACTGGCGAGGGCGATGGCTGCGCTCCTCCAGCGAGGTCAAATCGTACGGATCATAACGGCGCTGCCAACGATAAAAGGTCTGGCGGCTGATGCCAAAGTGACGGCAAGTATGGGCCACGTTGCCGCAGCGACGATAGAAATCCATCCACGCCAACCGCACCCGAGCTTCCCGGCTCAACTCTACCCCGGTCTTAGACAGTCGGCCCGATCCAGGTGGTTTCCCTTTCCGAATTTGCATTGCGACACTCTATTCGAGTGTCACCAATCATTCTGAACGAGAACACATGACGATAGGCTCAACAGAAACGCCGGTCACGCGCCCAGAATCGCCCCAGTAATTATTCGGCAATTCTGCATATTTCCCCCCTTCCGTGCGCTTCGGCGCTTCCCTTCGCGATAAGATTCATACTGAACTCAGCAGCAATAGCAGGCTGCCATCAAAGGAATGTCTCATGGCCACCACATTTGAGAAGCCATCCACTTTCGCCGATCCCACCGAAATGGCGCGCCGCCAGCTTGAGCCCGAACAATGCGCGCTCATCGTCGTCGACATCCAGGAAAAACTCCTGCCACCCATCTGGGAAAAAGAGCGGCTGGTGCGCAATTCGCAGCTTCTGATCCGCCTCGCCGGAATCCTGAAGATCCCGGCGCTGGTAACAACCCAGTACACAAAGGGCCTTGGCAATACGGTGCCGGAAATCGCATCGCTTCTGCCCGACACCACGCCCGTGGACAAGCTGATGTTCTCCTGCTTTGGCAGCGATGCTTTCTGCAGCCTGCTCAAGCGCCTCCCCGGTCAGCGGACAACGGTGCTGTTATGCGGCATGGAGACTCACATCTGCGTGATGCAGACCGCGCTTGGCGCATTGCGCGAAGGCTACCTCGTGCACGTGGCAGCGGATGCGGTCAGCTCGCGAACCGAACTCAACTGGCGCATCGGACTCGATCGCATGCGCGACGCCGGCGCGATCATTTCGTCCACAGAGATGATGATGTATGAACTGCTGCGCTCCTCCGGCTCTCCAGCATTTAAGGAGCTGTTGCCTTACCTGAAGGGCTAGAACTAGGGATAATGAATTTTCGATAGTCACGTATTTCGAGCCGACTGAGGGATATGGCGTGCGCCTTTTCAGCGCTGGAGGGTTGGGCTTTAGGTAGAGCCATCCTCCCTTGCCATTGAGTAACAACCGACATGGGCAATATTTGTGCCTTACTGGCGTCATCCCGATAGTCGGCGGTTTTTCGAGCCGACTGAGTGATCTGGCGTGCGGCTTTTCAGCGCCGGAGAATTGAGAGATACAAGCGCTCACACGCTCGCATCTCCCAATCTATTTCCCAAACGCCTCTTTGTTCACCACGTACGGCATCTTCGTGATATCCCCGCCGTAGTTGCCTTCCAGCACGTCTCGCAGGCCCTGCACGCAGCGTCCGGCCATACCCTTGTCAGGATCGGGAGAAAGACGCGTAATGCGTGCGGCGCTAGCAAAATGCGGCAAGAGGCGGCAGCGGTCAGCGATGGCAGGATCGCGCAGTGGAGAATCGGCCGGCAGCGGCTCGGTCTCATAGACGTCGAGCGCGGCGCCGGCAATCCAGTTTTCGCGCAGCGCGCGAGCGAGCGCTTTTTCGTCGACGACCGGCCCGCGCGACGTATTGATGATCATCGCCGTCGGCTTCATCATGCGCAGCGTCGTCTCATTGATCAGGTGATAAGTCGGAGTCGCGCCCTCTCGCAGCAAGGGCACATGGAGACTGATGAAGTCGGCCTGTTGCAGCGCCTCATGCAGATTGGTGTAGCGAATCGTAGCGCGCTCGCGGCTGATGCCGCGCTTGAAGCGCAGGTCTTTTACCTCTTGAATGGCCTTGATGTAATCGTAGTTTTCGTACGCGAGATCGAAGCACAAAATGTTCATGTCGAATCCCGCGCACTTCTTAATGAAGGCCAGCCCGATTCGCCCCGTACCAATCACCGCAACCGTTTTCCCCGTCACCTCATCGCCGAGAAATGGCAGATAAGGATGCCAGTAACCCCACTGGTTTTCTCGCGTCAGGTGCTCGGCGGGCCATAGCTTGCGGGCAAGAGCGCCCATGAGGAAAAAAGCGAATTCAGCAGTTGCTTCGGTCAGCACATCGGCTGTATTCGTAAACGGAATCTTGAATCGATTGGCATCGGCGCGATTGATGTTGTCAAAGCCGACCGCATATTGCGCCACAACTTTAAGAGTTCCCCGACTGGCCGCAAATATTTCCGCATCGATGGGGTCGCGCAAGGTCGTGATAAGGCCATCGACGCCCGCCTTCACTTTCTCGATGATGAGGCTTTTGGGCGGCGCTTCAGGCTTGGGGTAAACGTCGACTTCATAGCCTTTTTCCCGCAGGATGTTGAGAGCATCGCCGATGTCACAGGTGGCGAAGACGCAAACTTTTCGGCTCATATCCGGCCAGCCTCACCTCGCGAACCAGTGTAGCGCAATCGATTGGCGCGGCTCAGCGTTGGCAAACTGGAATATTGGAAAGCCCGCGGTTGCCCAATTGGCAAAACGGATTGCGAATTTCAGGCGTGAGGAGCAACCGCCCTCCTACCAACTTTCCCAGGGCGAACTCGTTCGAAGTAGTACCACAAGAAGGTGAATGGAACAAAAAAGGCGAGAATTAATATCGGGAACGAATTCTTCTCGTGTCTGATTGCCATAAACATCATCCAGAATGCACCCAGAGGTGCAATGCCGAAGATGGCCACCAATGCAAGCATGATACCGGGTGGCTCTCCGGTGCCTGCACTCGTATCAGCAAAAGGACGGCAAGAACCGCAACACCAAAACCCAATGCGACATACAATAATAGTTTCATGCTAAGGCAATTCTAGACCAACAGAATGTTACAACCATGCGATAGCGTTTCCTGACGCGCAGGGACTCTTCGGAGTAACTAGGAGGTCCGGGTTGCTACGTGCCCGTCGCTTCCGGACGCGGAGTGACCGACGCCGCTTGTGCATGATGGCGTACGTCCGCGCCCAGCACCCAGAAGATGACGTCTTCGGCAATGTTGGTCGCATGATCGGCCACACGCTCCAGATTGCGTGCGACTAGAAGTGCATCCAGCGCCTGCTGAGTTATTTGCGGCGTTTCGTTCATGGTTCGCACGAGCATTATGAAGGCTTCATCGCGCATGCGGTCAACCACGTGATCCATCTCCAGTACGGCCTGCGCAAGCTCGGCTTTGCCCTCGACAAACGACTCCAACGCGCGCCGCACCATGGCGCTGACTGCGGTCGCCATGCGCGGGATGTCCACGGGCAGATCGACGGCTGGAAGTTCGATCAGGTCCATGATGCGCTCTGCAATGTTCACGGCCTGATCGCCCACGCGTTCAAGGTCCGCATTGATCTTCGTAACCGCAAGGATGAACCGCAAATCCACGGCTGCAGGTTGCTGCGTGGCTAGGATGTCAAACGCCATTTCGTCGATTTCGCGTTCGGCAGCGTTGATCAGGCTCTCATTTTCGAGAACCAGTTGGCAACGCGTAAGGTCGCGTTCCGTGTAGGCTTGGGTGGCGCGGTCCACGGCCAGTTCAGCCAGACCGCCCATGCGGAGCAGCTTCTCACGAAGCTCCTCCATCTGTTGTTGAAAGCGCGTACGCATCAGTAGACCTCTTCCACCCCTATCCGAATCTTCCGGTAACGTAATCTTCCGTTCGTTTATCCGACGGGTTGGTAAATACCTTCTCGGTTTTGTCGAACTCGATCAGCTTGCCGAGCAGGAAAAAACCCGTGAATTCGGCCACTCGGGCTGCCTGCTGCATATTATGCGTCACAATCACGATTGTGTATTGCTCTTTCAGCTGAAAAATCAACTCCTCGATTTTGCCGGTCGAGATCGGATCGAGCGCCGAACATGGCTCATCCATCAGCAGAACTTCCGGCTGAACGGCAAGAGCCCGGGCTATGCAGAGCCGCTGCTGCTGGCCTCCGGAAAGACTGGCGCCGGATTTCTTATGCAGCGCATCCTTCACTTCGTCAAACAGGGCCGCGCTGTGCAAAGAGCGCTCCACGACCTCATCGAGCAATTTGCGTTTGCGGAAGCCGTTGAGCTTCAATCCAGCTGCCACGTTGTCATAGATCGACATAGTGGGGAAAGGATTCGGTTTCTGAAACACCATGCCCACGCGCCGCCGCAACTGAGTAGCGGAAGTCCCGTTGTAGACGCTGAACTCGCCAATGCGAACACTGCCATCGACGCGCGCGTCGGGAATAGTTTCATGCATGCGGTTCAGGCACCGGATAAACGTCGACTTCCCGCACCCCGAAGGCCCGATCAGCGCGGTCGCATGATTCGCCTGCACCGCGATACCGATGTCGAACAACGCCTGCGTCTTGCCGTAGAAGGCATTCAGGTGCTCGACTGTGATTCCAACTCCCATAGTTCTCTTAAGCTCCCGCCAATTTTCCCCGCCGCACCACAATGCGGACGGCGGCCACCGCGCTCACAATCAGGACAATCAAAACCAGCGCGCCCGCCCATGCCTGGCGATGCCACTCATCAAACGGCGAAATCGCATAAGTAAAAATCTGCAGCGATAGCGCGGCGGTGGGCTGGTCCGGCCGCCAGTTCCAAAATTGATTGCCGAAAGCGGTAAACAGCAGCGGCGCCGTTTCTCCAGCCACTCGCGCAAACGCCAGCATAACACCGGTAATCACACCGGAAGTCGCCGTGCGCAACGTAATAGATAAGGTAGTACGCCAGCGCGACACGCCTAAGCCATAAGCAGCTTCGCGAATCGCCTGCGGCACCAGCAAGAGCATCTGCTCGGTTGTGCGAGCGACCGTGGGGACCATCATGATGGCCAGCGCCACGCCGCCGGCCAGCGCGGAAAAATGCTTCTGCCGCATCACCACCAGTCCGTAGGCGACAATGCCAATAACAATGGATGGCACACCATTCAGCACGTCGGAAACAAAACGGACCGCATCTCCATAGCGATTGCGCCCATACTCGGAGAGAAAAATACCGGCTCCAATTCCCAGCGGGACGCCCAACAGGCAAGCAATGGCAAGAATGACCCCCGAGCCGGCAATCGCATTCGCCATACCGCCGCCCGGTTCACCAACCGGTTTAGGGGTCTGTGTGAGAAAAGCAATATTGATAGAGCCAATGCCCTTATAAACCAGGTACGCGAATATCGCCGCCAGTGGCGCGAGCACCGCAACCACCGTCAGCAGCGCAACGCCAGTCATCACACGGTCGGTGGCGCGACGGCGCCAACTGATGTTCGGATTTGCCGGTATTGCCAAACTCGCATTCATGTCAGGCAATACTCCTCGAAGGCGTGCCGCGCGTCACGCTCCACACCAACAACCGCGCTAGGGCATTCACCGCAATTGTCACCAGGAATAGCGCCAGGCCGATTTCGATCAACGCCGAAACGTAGAGATCGCCCGTCGCCTCGGTGAACTGGTTGGCGAGCACGCTCGCCATCGTATCCGACGGCGCGAAGAGCGATTTGGAAATCTCTGGATTATTGCCGATCACCATGGTGACCGCCATGGTTTCGCCGAGGGCGCGGCCCAGACCGAGAATCACGGCGCCCACGATGCCCGCGCGTGCGTTGCGCAGCACTCCCAGGCGAATCATCTCCCAACGCGTTGCGCCCAGAGCAAGCACGGCCTCGCGCTGATGTTGCGGTACCACCGTCATTACCTCACGCGCAATCGAAGAGATTATAGGAATCACCATGATCGCCAGAATAACGCCAGCGGTCAGCATCCCGATGCCATAAGGCGCGCCTGTGAACAAGCCGGTCCACCCGAGTGTGGCGCCGAGAAAAGGTTGCACATACTGCCGCATGATCGGCACGAGCACAAATATCGCCCAAAGCCCGTAAATCACGCTGGGAATGGCAGCCAATAGTTCCGTCGTAAATGAAAGTGGCGAACGAAGCTTTACTGGGCACATTTCCGTAATGAAAACAGCGACTCCGACCGACAACGGCACAGCGATGACAAGTGCCACCAGCGAAGAAACGAGCGTGCCATAAATGAAGGGCATCGCTCCATATTGATCGACAACCGGATTCCAGTCTGTTTGCGCGAAAAACTTCCAACCAAAAGCATGCCATGAGAGCTGCGACTTGGCGACTAACTGGTAAACAATCAGGGCGAGGATAGCCACAACAGCAAGCCCGCACAGCCGCATCAGCCAAGCAAAAACCGTGTCGGGCACTTCGCTGACCTTGCCTTGCAGCAAGGGCACAGGCTTAGCTTCGACTCGTAAGGCGGTCCTTGGCCCCTGCTCCGGCGAACCAAGTTCCGGCGACCCTTTCTCCGGTTGGTGACCGTCGAAGCGCGGCCGGGGCAAAGCTTGGTTTGACATGTCGGGGTCAAGGGTAGCAGACGGTTGTTACAAATCCGTTAAAAAGCAGGACAGGTAGTGGCTGAATTCAGCCAATACCCCGGGTAATGGTGCAGTTTGATCATGCTGACGGCCACATCTTTGGCGTCATCCCGTCTATAACCACTACGGCTCTGTCAACTGTAATCAGCGAAGAGCCCGGCGCCACAAAAGCACGCGGATAAAGGCTTGCACCAAATAATTGAGGATAGAGGTAGTGGGCTACTTTGATTTTTTCGCGCCGACGACTAGGATGTACGCTCCCACGAAAGCAAGGACGACCGCGACACCAGTTACACAGGCGGACACGATTCCAGCCGCTGGCGGGTGTTCCATAGCTCGGTAATACGGAATCAGCTTGAGAAGTGCGACGGCATTCAGGAACGTCAAAACAAAGACGCATATTCCGCTGAGGAGTTGAATGGGTCGGTTCATTTACGCCGCTCTTTCCGCCCTCCGCTGCTCATAGGCTTCCCAGAGGGCAACCAAATCCTCTACGCTCCATAGCCGATCCGTAACGCCAGCGGCCATAGCCGGGGACACGCGAAGTGTACGATGAATCTTGATGAAATTGTAGGCGAAATAATTGAGGGCTGTGGCAGCGGCGTGGTTCTCTAGCTTGCGGCTGAATCCATTCGACAGGCGCGTGTAACGGCGCATTGTGGTGCGAACTGTCCAATTCTGGCGCTCCACAAACGACGTGCTCACGTGCTTAGGATCAGGGTTTCCGCTCACTGCCTTCATGTCACAGCCGATACACTTTGCCGGGGAGTAGCGCGTCTCATTCTCTAGGGGAGCGCGGTAAACCTTGTGCAACTGGGCATAATCAACCGTGCTTCCAAACGCATCCTCAATCACGTTTACATAGGTGCGTAGCGCATCTGTGGTGACCTGTACGCGGCCCCTGACGCGCTGAGCCAGATCATTCACGAAATCCGTAGCGGTTGCTAGATCGCGCTGCCCCAACCGCCACGAAGGAACCAACTTGCTATCGGCATCCACGGCGACCCAAAGCCACACGTCACCAGCATCGGGGTTTTTGCGGGCAATCTCTTCCGTGCGGTTCTTCTCTTTGCAATATATCCACGCCCACATTTCATCGAGCTGAAGCCACTTACAGCGCAGGTTTCGGAATACCTGATCTTGATAAATGGCGCAGACTTCGCCAACTTCGACCAAGAGCCGCATGACGGTTTTCTTGGCGACACCAGTCAGGCGCACCGTGGCGCGAATTGAGCAGCCTTCGATTAGACAACCGATTACTTGGGCGCGAAGTTGAGAGTCTAGGCGGTTCATGTCAGTATTATGCAAGAGCGCTTTTGCATTGTCAAGTAGAATAGCTGGTGGTACATTTGTCCACTTTCATACACAGGTTCTGTCCCAAAAGTACAAGTCGTAGTAATGCGCGGTTGACACAGGGACGAAAAATGATCTATAAGAGAAAACGGGGCCGATTGCTCGTGGTTTTCCGTGGCAGGAAAGAGCAATTCGGCCCTGGATCGGAGGGTAGCGATGAGACTCTGAACGCCCTTAGACCGGGCGCGGGGGCAGGGAAAACCTGCCCTCTTACAAACCCTCTTTGTGTTTTGTAACAAATTAGAGCATGGGAGTCAATGGACATGAGCCAAACAAGCATTAACTACAAAGCTGTCCTGGCTGATTTAGTCGCACGCCGAGCGAAGTTGGATACCGCGATTTTGGCTATCGAAGAGATCGCAGGAAGTGACGGCAACGATACCGCTGTGCCTTCGCACCCTAAACTCGGCTCAATGCCGACAACCACGCGGGAATACCGTGGAATGACGATCGCAGACGCAGCGATCAAGTTCCTAAAGACGGCAGGCAGTCCCCAGTTAACGGGAACTATCGCTGAAGCACTCCGACTAGGCGGTATCAACTCTAACTCAAAAAGCATGTATCGTACCCTTTACAATACTCTAAACACTAGGAGGGACAAGCATCAGGATGTCACAAAGGAAGGAGCAAAATGGGGGCTTGCCGAATGGAAAACACAATAAAAAAGCCAGCGGCTGCAATCCGCTGGCTTCGAACTTGACCGTTCGTCTCTGCGACCAAACGGCCTTGGTACCATTGTTAGGCTAATGCAATTGGACTGATAGCTGTCAATGGATACTAGGGTTACCAAAGGTGTGACCGTGTATCCAAGCGTGGTCGAAGGGAAACGATCTGCAATCGTTCGATGTCTCTGCGCATCCATCGTGGGTTCAAATCCCACCACGGTCTTCTACTTCTCCGTTTGTTTGCCCCACCTCGCCTTTGCCGCTGCCGATAGGGCTTTGCTGCGATCTTCTGCCGAGACATTGGCCCACCGGTTCTTTCCCCCCTTTCTGCCGCCCTTACTTGCCATTGCTCGCATGAACCGAAGCACGTCGGCTCTGTTAAATTGTGGTGGAGCTTCAATGGCTTCGGAGGCTACGGAAGATTTTCGTGTCCTTTTAACGGATGCAGGCTCTGCGGTGGAGCGCTGTACCATCTCGAAAGCTGCTTGGTTCACATCTTTGGGCTGTCTTGGCTTACGTGAGCGCTTTTGCATACTTGAAGTATGCCACGGTCGCCAGCCGTCTCAAAATGAAAGTAGCCCACTACCAGGATAGACCTTCGCTTGACTTACTTAAATGCGATGTGATGAGGAACGTTGAAATTCCTGGTCAGAATTTTTCGATGCTGATTAGGCAAAACCACCCGCCGAGAGGCGAACGTAAGACGAAGATCGCACAATGAAAACGAGTGAAAATAAAGTTGAAAAGCGTGGCGGATTTCCCTGCCGAATATGCTATGGGGCGCGGGGGGCAGATTCCGGTTTCAGCCATGGGTTTTGGGCATAGTTTCGAGCTTCGGACCCGCTCCCTAGAGAATTGGGTAAAGTGCGTCATTCCGAAAGTCGGCGGTTTTTCCAGCCGACTGGGATCTGGCGTGCAGCTTCGGAATCACGCCCGTCGACTTTCTGTTAAGCCACGGGTTTGTACACATCCGCCCACGATTCGGCCAAATCGTACCAGTGAGGATTGAGCGATTCGATGAGGCAAATCTTTTTGCTGCGCCGCCAGTGGGCGCGACGTCACCACCCTCTGGTTTGCAGCATGTGCGCCTCATCCAGCCCACTCACTGCCAATCCCTTCATCGCTCCCGCTAAGTCTTCACTAACTTCCAGTAACACCTTCGGATCCTGATAGTGAGTCGCGGCTTGCACGATTGCTTTCGCTCTCTTCTCGGCTTCTTCTGTATCAGCAAACGTGGTGCTGTCTTTCATGAAGATGCCGCTGCCGACGAACACGGCTTCGGCTCCGAGTTGCATGACGAGCGAGGCGTCGGCGGGAGTGGCGATGCCTCCGGCGGAAAAGTTGGGGACGGGGAGTTTGCCATCGCGCGCAACCATTTTGATGAGTTCGTAGGGAGCCTGGTGCTCTTTGGCTTTGGCGTAGAGTTCCTGATCGCTGAGGACGGTGAGGATTTTCATTTCCGCGACGATCTGGCGGATGTGCTTGACGGCGTGGACGACGTCTCCGGTGCCGGCTTCACCCTTGGTGCGAATCATGGCCGCGCCTTCGGCGATGCGGCGAAGAGCTTCGCCGAGATTGCGAGCTCCGCAGACGAAGGGGACGGTGAAGGCGTGCTTATCGACGTGGTGGGCCTCGTCGGCGGGAGTGAGGACTTCAGATTCGTCGATGTAGTCGACGCCGAGTTCTTGCAGAATTTGGGCCTCGGCAAAATGGCCGATGCGGCACTTGGCCATGACGGGGATGGAAACGGCGGCCATGATTTCGCGAATCTTTTTCGGCGAGGCCATGCGCGCGACTCCGCCTTCGGCGCGGATTTGCGCGGGCACACGCTCAAGGGCCATGACGGCGACGGCGCCAGCCTTTTCGGCTATGGTGGCCTGGTCGGCGTTGGTGACGTCCATAATGACGCCGCCTTTGAGCATTTCCGCGAGGCCGGTTTTCAGGCGAAGGCTAGTGTTCGTGTCGTGGCCGTTGTTGGTTGACATAGGGTTGCTCTTTTCTGGGTACAGTCGTGGCTGGCAGCCTTCAGCCGTCAGCCATCAGTCGTCAGCTAAACCCGTAGGGGTGCTGGGAATCTCGTTGCCCTGCATTTATTTTACAGGCCATTCACCGTTTGCGGAACCCCGCGCGCACAGCTATCAGCCGTCAGCCATCAGCTAGAACTCTGGAGTGCAGGGGGAAAGTCGGCTTCCTTGCTCACTCTGCTCTAACTGAAGGTTGATAACTGAAAACTGAAGGCTGATAGCTGACGGCTGAAAGCTATCTCTCCACGAATCTCCCGAACATCTTGTGCGGATCGATGGCGATGAAGAGGCCGCGGCTGCGGGCGAGGACTTCTCCCTTCTGGTTGAGGATTTCGGCGACGTTGATGTGCTTGCGGCCACTTACTTCCTCTTCGCGCGACTCGACGCGCAGCGACTTGTTCAGCGGCACGGGCTTGAGGTAGTTGACCGTCATTTCTGACGTGATGGCGACGACGTGGCGGAGTTTATTCACCTTGCCCATGGCTTCATCCAGGAGGGTGGCGATGACACCGCCGTGGGCGTGTCCCGGAGGCCCCGTGTAGCGCTTGCCGAGCCGGAAACGGCAGACGAAGCAGTCTCGTTCTTCGTCGTAGGAGAAGCGGAGGTGCATGCCGTCGGGATTATTCTTGCCGCAAGCGAAACAGAAATTCTTTTGCAGGCGGACGTAGCGGGTGTTATGGCTGGACGCGGATTTCTTTTTTGCGGGCATGGAGAATAATTCTAGAATCAACCGATTCTAACCCAGTCGAAGATTTGAGTATCATCTCGATGAATGGGATCTTCAAAAAGTATGATCTTCGATAAATATGATCGTCGCAGAATAATGTCGTCGCGGGGATGACCCCGTTCAAGGAGCCATTCAATGACGCCGTCGCGCAAAGCTTCTGGTCTGTATAGCCCGCATCCCGGTCTGGGGATGGTGCAGAAATGGAAAGATGAATTGCCCGCGAAAACCGGGCGCTCGTTGGAGGAGTGGATTGCGTTTGTGCGGAAGTCAGGGCCGGCCACAGAAAAAGAACGGCGGGAGTGGCTGAAGACCGAACATAAATTCGGGACGAATTCGGCCACATGGATTGCCGAGCGAGCGGACGGCAAAGGCCTGGAAGAAGATTCGGCGGAAGCCTATCTGGAGGCGGCCGAGGCGTGGGTAGACGCTATGTTTCGCGGGCCGCGGGCGGAGTTGCGCCCGCTGTATGACACGCTGCTGAAACTGGTGTTGGCGGTGGGCAAAGATGTGAAGGCGTCTCCGGGGAAGACGGCGGTTTCGATTTATCGTAAGCACGTGTTTGCGCAAATCAAAGTCGCCACCAACACGAGGATCGACCTGGGGCTCGCGCTGGGAAATATGAAGACTCCGAAGCGGCTGCTTGATACGGGCGGGTACGAAAAGAAGGACCGGATCACGCGGCGGATTGAGGTGAAGACGAAGACTGATATCGACGAAGAACTAAAGAGATGGCTGAAGAAGGCGTGGGAGGAGGATGAGTAGGAGGAGATGACGCGGCCTGGATTCGGCAGCTTTGCGATGGTCATTTTCGTATCATGGTTGTTCTCGTTCAGAATGATTGGTGACACTCGAATAGAGTGTCGCAATGCAAATTCGGAAAGGGAAACCACCTGGATCGGGCCGACTGTCTAAGACCGGGGTAGAGTTGAGCCGGGAAGCTCGGGTGCGGTTGGCGTGGATGGATTTCTATCGTCGCTGCGGCAACGTGGCCCATACTTGCCGTCACTTTGGCATCAGCCGCCAGACCTTTTATCGTTGGCAGCGCCGTTATGATCCGTACGATTTGACCTCGCTGGAGGAGCGCAGCCATCGCCCTCGCCAGTGCCGCCAGCCGACGTGGGCTTTTCCCTTAGAAGAAAAGGTTTTGGGGTTGCGGTTGCAGTTTCCACGCTGGGGTAAAGACAAGCTGGCGGTTCTGCTACGCCGCCAGAAGGTGACGGTTTCGGTTTCCATGGTGGGCCGCATTCTCACTCGACTCAAGCAGCGAGGCCGGCTCGTGGAACCGCCGCGCACGGGCGTCCCCGGATCGCGCCGCGCCTTGCGGCTCCGCCCCTACGCTGTGCGCAAACCCAGGGAATATGCGGCTGCCGAGCCCGGTGACCTGGTCGAAGTCGATACCTTGGACGTCCGGCCCATTCCCGGGGTGGTCTTCAAACAGTTCACCGCTCGCGATGTGGTTTCCCGCTGGGACGTGCTGCAGGCGCACACTCGCGCCACCGCGCAAACCGCGACCGAGTTCCTCGACACCTTGCAACATCGCATGCCCTTTCCCATTCGAGCGCTGCAGGTCGACGGCGGCTCGGAGTTTGCCGCCGAGTTCGAACAGGCTTGCCAGCAGCGCGGCCTCCATCTGTTCGTCCTTCCTCCCCGTTCTCCCAAACTCAACGGTGCCGTCGAGCGCGCCAACCGCACCCACACCGAGGAGTTCTACCAGGTCACCCCCTGCTCGCTGGAGATGAAAAAACTCAACCGCGAACTCCCCTCTGGGAGAAAATCTACAACACCGTGCGCCCTCATCAGGCTCTCGGCTACTTAACGCCGCTCCAGTTCCTCCGCTACAACTCATCTCTACGAAAGGAATGAAAAGTGTCACCTATCTACTGGACGAGTACAATGGTCATGTCGATATGACCATGTATGTTACAATATGACCATGAAGAAGATTGCGGCGGGAGAGTTCAAGGCTCGATGTCTGGCGCTGATGGAAGATGTGCGGTCGACGCGGCAGCCGATCATGATTACTAAGCGGGGAAAGCCGGTGGCGAAACTGGTCCCGGTTGCGAGCGAAAAGGATGATTGGATCGGCAGGCTGAAGGGGGTTATCAAGATCGTGGGCGATATCGAATCGCCCATCGATGAGTGGGAATCCTCGTGATCCTGCTCGACTCCCACGTATTGATATGGGCGGTCGCCGAACCAGAGCGGCTTTCGAAGGTCGCAGCCTCGGCGATTCGCCAGGCACGCCGGGGCGATGGTCTGGCCGTATCGGCGATAACTGCCTATGAGGTGGCTTGGCAGATCGCGAAAGGAAGAGTCCAGGGATATGGCACCGTCGAAGCTTCACTGCTTCGGTTTCTAGAGGGAGTAGCCGTACGGCCAGTTGCACCCGAGATCGCAGCGCTAGCGACGCAGTTTCCCGAAGACTACCCGCGCGATCCAGCAGACCGGATTATCGGTGCGACAGCGCGTTTAGAGGGGATGACGCTGGTGACACACGATGAGCGTATACGGCGGAGTCCGCTGGTGAGGACGGTGTGGTGACATTCGAGAGAGAAAGAGAGAGAATAACTTCGAGAGTAGAATAAATGGGTATCTTTCTGCTCGTGATCTTCGTCGTCGGCTCGCTTTCCCTTAGTGTGTGGGCGTGGAGAAGTTACGATTCCCTACCTCGGCCAGAGCCAGACGGCCCAATCGACAGGCCAGTCCTCGTCATTAGTGTTGGGGCCATTGTCGTTTATTCAACTTTGCCCTTGTTGCTCGCGCACTACACGGAGTGGTCATTTAAAGAACGCGCCGGAGTAGTGGCTGCGGCAGTGTTCCTATTTCAATATCTCGCGTTTCGAGTGCTCAACCACGTTCGGCAAAAGGCACAGGACGGGCGAAGCCCCGTCCCCCGCTCTTAAAGCCTAGTCGTAATACTCCAACCCCAGATGCGTGATTAACTCTTCTCCCTTTAAATGCCGCAGGGTGTTCTTCAGCTTCATAAGTTGAATGAACAGGTCGTGCTCGGGATAGAGGCCGGGCTTGGTCATCGGCGACTTGAAATAGAAGCTGAGCCATTCCTGAATGCCGAGGCGGCGGAGTTCGGGCGAGCGCTGGGCGAGGTCAAGGAACAGCACCAGATCGAGCACAATTGGCGCGGCAAGAATGGAGTCGCGGCAAAGGAAGTCGACCTTGATCTGCATGGGATAGCCGAGCCATCCAAAAATGTCGATGTTGTCCCATCCTTCTTTGTTGTCGCCGCGCGGCGGGTAATAGTTGATGCGGACTTTGTGGTACATGTTTCCGTAAAGCTCAGGGTAGAGGCCGGGCTGCAGAATGTGTTCGAGTGCACCCAGCTTCGATTCTTCCTTGGTTTTGAATGACCCGGGATCGTCCAGCACTTCGCCGTCGCGGTTGCCAAGAATGTTCGTGGAATACCATCCGCTGACGCCGAGCAAGCGAGCCTTGAAGGCTGGCGCAAGCACAGTCTTCATCAGCGTTTGGCCGGTCTTAAAATCTTTGCCGCAGATGGGAACTTCGCGCTCGTGTGAAAGTTCGTGCATCGCGGGAATGTCGACGGTCAGGTTTGGAGCGCCATTGGCGAAGGGCACTCCCTCCATCAGCGAGGCATAGGCATAGATCATGGACGGCGCGATGTTTTCGTCGTTTTCCTTCATCGCTTTTTCGAATGCTTTCAGGCTTTGATGGGCAGCGGTCTGCTCGATAAAGGTCTCCGTTGAAGCGCACCAGATGGTAATCAGCCGGCTGGCACCGCTGGACTTGCGGAAGTTGCGAATGTCCTGGCGAAGCTGCTCGGCCAAATCAAGCTTGTTCTTCCCTTTCTTGACGTTGGGCCCGTCGATCTTCTTGACGTAGTTGTGATCGAAGACGGCTTTCAGTGGCTTGATCGCACTGAGCCGGGTTTTCACTTTATCCAGCAGGTCGCGCTCAAGGACGCCGGCGTTGGTAGCAGCTTCATACATGTTGTCTTCGAAGATGTCCCAACCGGTAAAGACGAGGTCGTCGAGCGAAGCCAGGGGAACAAATTCCTTAACCTTGGGCGAACGGCCATCGGTGCGCTTGCCGAGGCGGATGGTACCCATCTGGGTGAGCGAGCCGATGGGAGCCGACAAGCCTTTGCGGACGGCCTCGACTCCGGCAACGAAAGTGGTGGCAACCGCCCCCATGCCGGGAATCATGACACCGAGTTTGCCTTTGGCGGGTGCCATGGTGGCGCTATCCGTCACTTGTACTTTCGCTCGTTTGCCTTCGCGGGCAAGTCCCATCTCCCTGGTGGCACGTTCTGTGTGGGCTAAGGCGGTCTCCCGATGTTCGTGTTCACGCGCTGCCTGCGCCGTCGAGAACTGCTTGCGATGACGTTGGCCGTCGGCATCCCACCAGTCGGCCATAAAAGCTCCCGGACGTTTCTGATACATTCTGTGCCTTTCTGAGTGGCGGTGGCTGGTCACCAACCGTCACCACAACCCTTTATGGTCTCTCACGGGAAGGAATTTTGCAAACAGCGGACGGAAAGAATACTAAAGAGTCGGGAGCGTTAACCGCGTTTCGTCAAGGTTGATGAGACCCTCAGTACACCGACTGATCGGGCTGAGTGGAATGAATGACACCCCGATCAACGGAAAGTAGGTAGCTAACTCCGCCTTGGCCGGCCCATGTGGACAACTTGAAACGCGCGCCGGATGGAGCTTTATAGACGACGATGTCGTGAAATGCTAGCGGCTTGCCGCTTTCGCAGCGCTCGGGGGCTCTTGAAGGCCGCAGGAAGTACGCTCCGCGGCCGGTGCCGGCAACGGTTGCGTTGCCATCGGGCTCCACTAGCACAGCCGAGCGTTCATCGATGGCGACTTCGCGCGGAGTTTTCGACCAGCCGTCTTGCATCAAGCGCGCAAGAAAGACCAGCGTACGCCCCATGCGATCGCGCTTAGCAAAGTGGCTGTCGGTGATGGTCCCGCGAAGGAGCGGAATACTCAGGAAATTGTGAACGAGCGTGACACGCGGGATGTATGGATTCGGCAGAGCGTCTTTCGACTGCAATTCGCTGTCATCGGGAGGATCGTTCAAAGCGCCGTAAGAGAATTCACCGAGAATAGCCAATCCGGCGCTCGTACCGCCAACGGGAGCGCCCTCCGCGACGGCTTCATTAATCGCATCTTGCACCGGCGTGCTTTTCCAGAAATTGATGTATTGCGCCCGATCGCCTCCAGCTATAAAAATCGCGGCAGCATGGTGGATGATGGCGGCGACCGCGGGATCGCGGGCCGCGCCGCGATTAGGAATAATGAGTGTCGCCGCGGAGTTCAGTTTGCATAAGCCATTGACATAGGAGTTGTATTCGTCGTCGCCATGGGAGCGCAGGATGAGAAAATCTCCGCCATTGGCTTTGTGGCACAGCCAGCGGAAAGCTTCGTCGAGATCGTCGCCGCCGCCCATCATCGCAACGCCGGCGGAGGTCCTTGTTTGAACATCGTTCTTCTGTCCAATGCGAATGTATTTATAGGACTGTGCGTGAGATTGTATGCAAAAGAGCAGAACTAGCACCAAAGAGAAAACAAGCAGACGACTTTGACGCTGGGAAGAACGTTTTTCTTTCATATCTCGCCGAGAGACCTAACTATAACTCGCTGAGAAAACCAGTAAACATATTCCGGCGAACCTTGGCGCCAAGTGTCTCCGTGGGGCCGAGCTTCCGTTACCGAATGCTAAAATTGACTGTGGCCGCCGATTCTCTCCGCCTGATCGCCGTGGATATTGACGGCACGCTGCTCAATCCACAATTTCAAATTTCACCGACTGATCTGGCCGCGCTGCGGAGCGCGCACGCGCAGGGGATCGAAGTCATTCTGGTCACGGGACGGCGGCATGCTTTTGCGCTGCCGATCGCCACGCAACTGGGCTTCGACCTGTGGCTGGTCAGTTCGAATGGCGCCGTCACGCGCTCGCTTGGCGGTGAAGCTTTTCATCGCGACCTGCTGCCGGTCCAGACGTGCCGGCAGTTGGTGGGCGTTATGCGGGAATTTCGCGGGCAAACCGTGATTACCTTCGACAAAGAGGGCCCTGGCGCAATCGTCGTGGAACACCTGCGCGAGCTGGAGGCTAGCATTCAGCGCTGGCTGGAAAAGAACCTCGAGTATATCGAGTTCGTGGAACCGATAGAGAATGCGCTCACATCGGACCCAATCCAGACGATGTTTTGCGGCCCGGTCGCGCAAATGGGCCAGGCTCTGCGCGTTCTGGAAATGTGCGGCTTGCCGATTACGGTACTCCGCACGGAATACATTGGCCGCGATCTATCGATTGTGGATGTGCTGAATGCGGGCTGTTCGAAGGGCCACGCACTGGAACGCTGGGCCCGCTATCGGGGAATTTCGCGCGAGCAGGTCATGGCCGTTGGTGACAACTATAACGATATCGAAATGCTCGCTTTTGCAGGACAACCCTTTATCATGGGTAATGCGTCTGCAGAACTGCTGGGGCGCGGCTGGCGGCAGACTCGCTCGAACGCGGAAAACGGGGTTGCGGCTGCCATTGAGATGGCGCTGGGCGGAAAGCCGCTGGAGCCAGTGACCGCCGGCTGACGGTTTATGCGGGACGAAGCGGCGGCGACGGCTGAGTGCCCGAATGAGGCGCGACGATTGAACGAAAGTCGCGCCGCGAGCGCACCAAACGAACTGAATGATGGGGAAAAATAAAGTCAGGACGATGGGGATCCGCAGGGCGATATGCGGTCGCGCGTTGCCGAGTTGGGCAATGCTCTGCTGGGCAATGCTCGGGGCAATCCTGGGCGTCGCGGCCCTTTTAGTTCCCTGCCCCGCTTTCGCGGTGGACGTGGCCGTGCTGCGTAACGGTTTCACGATTCGCCACGATCACCGGATTGTAATGGGTGAGACCACGCGGCTTTTTCTTTCTGCGGATGATGCCAGTTTTACCGATGTTGCCACATCTCAGATCGCTGGCTTTGAACAGGATCTAACGGCGCTTCCTCCGCCTCCCGCCGCACAAGCGCCAACGTCTGCATTCCCCGCGACCGCACCCGCCCCTTCTTTTCCTGCAACCGGGCCAGTGGCCCACCGCAGTTTTGCGCCGGCTGTCGATTTGAATCAGGTTGTGAATTCGGCGAGCGCGGAGTATCACCTTGACCCTGATCTCGTGAACAGCGTCATTCGCGCCGAGAGTCGATTCAACGCGCGCGCTGTTTCTCCGAAGGGCGCGCAAGGCCTGATGCAGCTGATGCCCAAAACGGCGAACGAACTGGGCGTCAACAACGCATTCGACCCCGAACAAAATGTCGGAGGCGGAAGCCGTTATCTACGGGAGCTAATCGAGCGCTACAACTTCGATCTGGTGAAGGCGCTGGCAGCCTACAACGCCGGGCCTGAGCGCGTGGAGCAATACAAAGGAGTGCCGCCATTCCGCGAGACGCGTGCCTATGTGGCGCGCATTGTGCACGACTACAACCAAAAAAAGATTGCTCAGGAGAAGGCCGCGGCGCAAGCGCGAAAACAAAGCGAAGGGCAAAGTACAAAGACCGATGCCGCTAAGCCGGCCAGCGGCTCGCCGGCATCGCAGAAACAGTCTACGCACAAACAGACAGCGCATTCCGCCTCGCACGCAACAAAGCCGCCTGCCCCAAGAACTAAATCTTCTAAAAACAACGCTCCCAACGCGGCGAGTTCCCCCTCCGACAATACGCCGCGTTGACCCTGCCGAATCTCTCATTTACCTTCATGTGTGGGCGCACGCACAGCGATCCCTGCTTTCGTTTTAGTTTGAAGCCTTCAGAATGAAGCCTTCAGAATGAAAAGCTTCAGTATGAAAACTCCCGAATGAAAAATAAGCAATATCTTCTTTATGCCGTCGTCCTCGCGGTCCTGGCGGCGCTGGTTTATATGCAGTTCCGCACCTGGCGGCACTTCGACTGGGCGCTCCTCTTTAAGTCGCATCTTGCTTGGAGTCACATCGTGTATGCGGTGCTGTTCACTTACTTTTCCTATTTGCTCCGCGCACTTCGATGGAAGATCTTCCTAAGGCCGGTGCGCGGTGAGGCCCCGGTCGTAGGACTGATTGCGCCCACTGTCATCGGATTTACCGGGCTCGCCTTGCTCGGACGCCCAGGGGAATTGATACGGCCCTATCTCATCGCTCGGCGTGAAAATCTCAGCTTCGCTTCCCAGGTGGCTGTTTGGGCGGTGGAGCGCATATTCGATTTTGGAGGCTTCGCCGTTCTACTGATTTCAGCCATTTTTCTTCCTCCATTCGATCTGTACAAATTCGCACAAGATGCCAGCCCTGAAATCAGGCACTGGATTCATCTCACAGGATATTTCCTGATTTTGTTCGTGTTGGGCTTGCTCTCCGTCACTTGGATGATTTCCTATCGGGGCGAGCATATTGCCCAATGGGTGGAACGGCGCTTCTCCCATCTCTCCGAGGGAATGGGACATCGGATCGCGCATAAGGTTCGGGAGTTCACAGTTGGACTCAACACAATTCACGGACCTTCGGAGTTCTTTCAACTGGCAGCCGTATCGGTAGTCATGTGGGGCGTCATCGCCATGGCTTATGTGGAAGTAACAACCAGCTACGGCGGCACACTCGAATCCCTAAGCTCGACCAAGGTTCTTCTGCTGATGTTTTGCAGCATGCTCGGATCGATGGTGCAGTTGCCGGGCGTAGGCGGAGGATCGCAACTGGCCACGATTAGCGCCATGGATCATGTTTTCCACATCGTACCCAAGGAACTAACCGTGAGCTGCGGGATCATGCTCTGGCTGGTGACGTTTGTATCCGTTGTTCCCGCCGGGCTACTGCTGGCGCATCATGAACGCCTGTCGCTGCGCAAACTCTCAGCAGAAAGCGCGGAAGCGGAAAAAGATTGAGACACTGAATCATTGATTCACTGAGACATTTAGTCATTGCCGGAGCCACAATGCGCTGGCAAGCCATCCTGGGTGGGGGATTTTGAGCGCTATCGCTGTTAGCATCAGTTGAAAAGCCCCGCGAATCACCGAACTGCACTCTGTTTCGCAGCTTCTGCTTCTTCAGCCGTGATGGTGCCACTCTCGAGCATTTTCTGAATTACAAAATCCCTGCGCTCTTTCGCTCTTTCAGGGTGGCGTTCGGGCGAATACATCATGGGAGACTTCAGTAATCCGGCGATCATGGCAGCTTGCGCTATGTCCAAATCAGAAGCGTGTTTCCCGTAATAGTGCAGAGACGCATTCTCAGCTCCAACCACGTCTTTTCCGAAGTCGGCATGGTTGAGATAGATTGTGACCAGTTGCAGGGGTGTAAATCTTCGTCGCATCTGGAGCGATGCCTTGTATTCCAGCACGTGCCACTTCAGCATTCTTATTCCCGATAAATCCCCATTACGCTCAAAATCCCAAGCCAGAAATCAATCCTTCCTCGCTCAACTGCGCGGTCCCTTAATGATTCAATGATTCAATCTCTCAATCCCTCAACTGTTACAATCATGAGTACTCCCAACGCTCATGAAATGCCCTTTTTGCGGCTTTGAGAACGATAAAGTAGTCGATTCGCGCGAAAGCAAAGAAGCCGATTCGATTCGGCGGCGGCGCGAATGTTTGAAGTGCGAGAAGCGCTTCACCACCTATGAGCGCATTGACGAAATTCCGTACATGGTGGTGAAAAAAGACGGGCGGCGCGAGCGCTTCGATCGCCAGAAAGTGCTTAACGGGCTGATGCGTGCCTGCGAAAAGCGGCCCGTGCCCATCGGCAAGCTGGAGCAGATCGTCAACGAAGCGGAAGCGTTTGTGATTGAGTCCGCCGAGCGCGAGCGCAAGACCAGCGAAATCGGCGAGCTCATCATGAACCGGCTGCGGCGCCATGACAAGGTCGCGTATGTGCGCTTCGCGTCGGTCTATCTCGATTTCAAGGACGTTGGGGAGTTCATGACCGAACTGAAGGACCTGCTGAAGTCGAAAGACGTGGAGCCGAAAAAACATTGAATCATCTGATCATTTAGTCATTGATTCATTTTGTCGCTCAGTCATGCCGACACAAGGCATCGAATTGCATACCCTGGACAAAGCTGCGGAGTTAAAGGAGCGCACCAAGTCGTTTGCGATTCGGATTGTCACTCTGTTCCGTTCCCTGCCGCATTCTCCGGATGCACAGACTTTAGGCAAGCAACTGCTCCGCTCCGGTACTTCAGTCGCAGCGAATTATCGATCTGTCTGTCGATCGCGTTCCAGAGCCGAGTTCATCGCGAAGATGGGTGTCGTAATGGAAGAAGCAGATGAGTCTGTTTTCTGGCTCGAACTGCTGAGCGAAACAGGAGTGCTCAATGCGCAGAGAACCCAGACCCTGCTCAAGGAAGCCAACGAGTTAGTAACCATCTTCGGTGCATCCCTGCGAACTTCAAAGGCCGGTTCAACCCGATTTAATGATTAAATGACTAAATGATTAAATGGTCCCAATGACTCAATCTCACAAAGTAACTCTGATTCCCGGCGACGGCATTGGCCCTGAGGTTATCCAGGCCACCGTTCGCATTCTTGAAGCGACAGGCGTGAAGTTCGAGTGGGAGAGCTTTGCCGCTGGCAGCGAAGCCTTCGAAAAGTATCACGAATATATCCCCAAAGAACTGACTGCATCGATCGAGCGGACGCGCGTTGGACTGAAAGGCCCGGTGACGACGCCGATCGGCGGAGGCTTTTCCAGCATCAATGTGGAGCTGCGCAAGCGCTTTGAGCTGTTTGCGAACTTCCGCCCCATTCGCAATCTGCCGCACATCCCAACGCGTTACCCCGACGTGGACCTGATTATTGTTCGCGAAAATACGGAAGGCCTTTATTCGGGAATTGAGCACGAGGTCGTTCCGGGAGTGGTCGAGAGCCTGAAGATCATCACCGAAAAAGCTTCGACGCGTATTTCTCGTTTTGCCTTCGAGCACGCACGCAAGCACAATCGCAAGAAGATCCACTGCATTCACAAAGCCAACATCATGAAGATGTCGGACGGATTGTTCCTGCAATGTTCGCGCAAGGTCTCGAAGGAATATCCGGAAATTACTTACGGCGAGCACATTGTCGACAACACCTGCATGCAGCTGGTAATGAACCCGTACCAGTACGACATTCTGCTGCTGGAAAATCTTTATGGCGATATCGTTTCCGATTTGTGCGCTGGCCTCGTCGGCGGACTGGGGCTGGTGCCGGGAGCGAACTTCGGCCACGAATGCGCCATTTTTGAGGCTGTGCATGGGTCGGCGCCCGACATTGCCGGCAAGAATATTGCCAACCCGACGGCGGTATTGCGCTCCGGCCTGCTGATGCTGCGCCATTTGGGCGAGGCGGAAGCGGCATGGAAGATTCGCAATGCCATCGACCAGGTGTACCGCGATCGCAACAATCTCACTCGCGATGTTGGAGGCAGCGCCAGCACCTCGCAGTTTGCCGATGCCATCATTCACGCATTGGAAGCTCCGGTAAATCCGGAGCCGATGCCAGCGTAGCGAGCTATGCATATTTGCTAGAATTCGTCGGTTGGAGGCAGATTCAGTGAGCGTACGAGCAACGCTCGGTCCTCTTCGTAGCGGGCTTGAGCTGAAACGTATCGAACTTCCATACAATCGGGGCCTGCATCGATTCGCGATCTTCACTGCTTGCGTCACCCTCGTTCTGGTTGTGGCGGGCGCGCTCGTCACCAGCAATGACGCCGGCTTGTCGGTGCCGGATTGGCCCACATCATTTGGTTCCATCTACAAAATTCCGCAGATGGTCGGTGGCATCAGGTACGAGCACACCCATCGCATGGTGGCGGAATTCGTCGGGCTGCTGACCATCATTCTCGCCGTGTGGACGTGGCGCGCGGAAAAACGCCGCTGGCTGCGGATTCTGGGTGTTGCGGCTCTGGCAACCGTGGTGCTTCAGGGAATTCTCGGCGGCATCACGGTACTGCATTTTCTGCCGCCGGCCGTCTCCAGCGCACATGCGGCGGTCGCGCAAACCTTCTTTTGCATTGCCGTGTGCATCGCCGTTTTTACCGGACGGCGTTGGATGGCGGAGGTTCCGCGCACGGAACCAGATACACGGTGGCCGACTCTATTCACCCTGACGATGCTCTCCATTTTTGTTCTCTACGTACAACTGCTGCTCGGCGCCATGTTCCGCCATCACGGCATGAGCTGGTGGCCGCACGTGGTGCACGCCGGCATCGTGGCCATTGTTCTCTCGTGGACGGCGGTGCGCGCCATCTCCGTTTATTCGCAGGTTGAGGCCGTCAAACGGCCGGCCATCATGATGCTCGGCTTGATGGTGGCGCAACTCTGCTTCGGCTTCCTTGCCTTTATCACGCGCGTCATGTGGGGTCAGGATGCGGCGCAGCCCGAACTGCCCATGGTGATCGCGACCGTGGTACACGTCGCGGTCGGGGCGTTGCTTCTCGCAACCACAGTGGTTCTTGCAATTCAGGTGTGGCGTCATGTTCCGGTTTCTTTCGCGGAACGCGTGGGCAGCCCTGAGCGAAATCCGGCGACGGCCTGAGATAACGTGCAACTCGCACTGGTCGTTAATCTCGACTTGTGTCTATATGCAGGATGCGGCTTTGGCATCCCTCACGTAGAATCATTAGGTGGCCTCCGACTCGACCGCGATTGATTTCGCCGTTCCCGAAAAACTCAGTGAGCGCTCCTCTTCGCCCATCATCCAGATTCGCGGGATGACGCACCGTTACGGCGTGCGGACGGCCCTCAACGATGTTTCTTTCGACGTTCGCCCCGCGGAGCTTTTTGGCCTGCTCGGTCCGAATGGCAGCGGCAAAACCACGCTTTTCCGGATTCTTTCAACGCTGATGGTGCCCACCTCGGGCACGGCGACCATTGCCGGACTTGATGCGGTTCGGCAAGCCGGTGAGTTGCGCCGGCGGATCGGCGTGGTCTTCCAGGCGCAAAGCGTCGATCCCAAACTTACAGCGCGGGAAAACCTGTGGCATCAGGGGCACCTTTACGGCCTCCGAGGCCCGCAGTTAAAAACGCGCATTGACGAGATTCTGACTCGCGTTGGATTACTCGATCGCGCTAACGATCGCGTCGAAACTTTTTCCGGAGGCATGCAGCGCCGCATCGAACTGGCCAAAGGCCTGCTCCACCATCCTGAGGTCCTGCTTCTCGATGAACCGACGACTGGGCTGGATCCCGGCGCGCGGCGCGATCTCTGGCAATATCTTGCGATTCTTCGTGACCAGGAGCACGTCTCGGTGGTCGTCACTACGCACCTGATGGAGGAGGCGGAACGCTGCGACCGCCTGGCGATTTTGAACCAAGGAACGCTGGTTGCGCTCGGCACTCCGGAGTCATTGACCCGCGAAATTGGCGGCGATGTAATCCTGCTCGAAGCGCGCGAACCTCAGCGGCTTGCCGGGCAGATTCGCAGTCGCTTTCATGTGGATGCCACCGTGATGGACAAGCACGTTCGCCTGGAAATCGAGAACGGGCACCGCTTTGTGCCCGACGTCGTGGAAGCGTTTCCGGGAGAAATTCAAGCCCTGAGCGTGAGCAAGCCGACGCTGGAAGATGTATTCATTCACCGCACAGGACACAGGTTCTGGAATGAGGAAGCAGAGGCAGCGGCGGAGAAACCGTCGAAGAAAAAGGGCCGCAAGAAATGATTGTGGATTTCTAATTTGTAATTTGTGATTGGGAATCGTGGCAGTGCGCAGCGTGGGATTTCCAATTGCAAATTACAAATCACAAATTACAAATACTATGGCCACTTCGAGCACAACATTTCCCGCAACCGTTCAGCCGCCCGTAGGAGTGATGCTGCCTGCCTTCACGCTCTGGTGGCGTGAAATCGTGCGCTTCTATCGTCAGCGCGCACGCGTTGCTGGAGTGATTCTTTCTCCGCTGATCTTCTGGGTCGTCATCGGCTCGGGCTTTGGAACCTCGTTCCGCTCCGGCAACTCCGCCGGCCAGCAGCATTACCTGGAGTACTTTTATCCAGGCACACTGGTGATGATCATTTTGTTCACCGCTATTTTCACTATGATGTCGGTAATCGAAGACCGCAACGAGGGATTTCTGCTCTCGGTGCTGGTCGCGCCGGTTCCGCGTGCGGCAATTGTATTGGGCAAAGTGCTCGGGGGCACTACGCTGGCCGCGCTGCAAGGTCTCATCTTCTTAGTGTTCGCACCTTTGGTCGGCGTGCACATGACCGTCTCATCGTTCATCCTGATTGTTGTCACAGTATTTCTGGTTTCATTCGCGCTGACTGCGCTCGGCTTCGCCATTGCGTGGCCTATGGATTCCACTCAGGCCTTTCATGCCATCATCAACCTGTTTCTGATTCCGCTCTGGCTGCTTTCTGGCGCGCTATTTCCCCTTTCTGGCGCTTCGGGATGGATTCGGATCGTGATGTATGCCAATCCGCTGACCTATGGCGTGGAGGCGCTGCGCACGCTCATGTATCCGGATGCGCCCAGCGCGTTTTCGCTGACGTCTTCGATTCTGACTCTGATTTTGTTTGCCCTGTTCATGTTCGGCCTGGCCTTTGTACTGGCAAACCGGCGTACGACGAAGCCGGCAGCGTAAGAAAAGGCGTCGTTAGTCGTTAGTCGTTAGCCGCTCGCAAGAACCCTAAGGAAGCCCAGCTTTAAAGATCGCGAAAATATGCCGAACGACAAACGACCGACGACTGACGACTCTCTCGACATTCTTGCCCTAGCCGCGCATCGCGACGACGTGGAACAGACCTGCGGCGGCACGCTGCTGAAAATGGCCGAACGCGGCTATCGCACCGGAATTCTCGACCTGACCCAGGGAGAAATGGGCACACGCGGTACCGCCGAAGATCGCTCTCAGGAGGCGGAAGAAGCGGCGAAAATTCTGAAAGTATCATGGCGTCATGCACTCGACATTCCCGACGGTCGCGTGGAGAACACATGGGAAAACCGGATCAAGGTTGCGCGCGTGATTCGTGATGTGCGTCCGCGCGTCCTGATTCTTCCCTACTGGGAAGGGCGTCATCCCGACCATTACACGGCTTCAATTCTCGGGTATGAGGCGAGCTTTCTGGCTGGTCTCGCGAAACTTCCCATCAGCGATCATCCGCTGTCGGCGAGCGGAAGCCGTTCGTTTTACGATTTCGGATCGGGGAATGCGCCGCACCGGCCGTTCAAAATCATTTATGCCAGCCTTTATCGCGACGTAAGGCCGACGTTCGTGGTGGACATCTCCGAGCAGTTTGAAACTCGCTTCGCTTCGCTGATGGCTTACAAGTCGCAGTTCACCGATCAGGAAGCGGGCAGCGGCATCTTCCCTGCGCAGGCCGAGATTCGGGCTCGCATTGAATCGATGGCGCGCTTCTACGGCATGCTTGGCGGCGTCACCTATGCAGAACCCTTCGTGCAAAAAGAAGTGGGGCTAGTCGACGACGTGATGGCGATCCCCGTCAAATCGATCTGACAACAAGTCGCGCCCCTTAGCCGCGTCGAAACGTAAGCCCCTTACGCCTTGCCAGCGCCTAGGTTCCCACCTTGTCAGGTTTCACAGCGATCGGAATTTGGTCGCCGCGAGCACTGTCAAACTCCGCCGCCGGGGCCGGAGAAATCAACGAAGCTGCTTCCAGGCCGAGTGTTGGCTCGTCCCTATACATCGACGGGAACTTGCCATAGGTCATGCCGCGCCACAGCCATTCCATCGGGCCGAAGCGATAGCGATTTAACCACCAGTTGCTGAACACAACCTGCCCACCGTAGATCACGAACGTCGGGATCAGGCCGATAGCGGGGCCAATGCGTCCGTAGAGGCCGGTCGTGTAGTGGTAGAAGAACAAGGTGCAGATCACGGATTGCATCAGGTAGTCGGTCAGCGCCATGCGGCCTACGGCGGCAAACGGGTGCAGCCGCTGCTGCCACTTCCTATCCATGAAGAGGATGGCCAGACCGGTAACGTATCCGGCGGCCAGAATATGTGAACCCGGCAGCCACATGATGCCCGCAAACCATGCGTAGAGAGAAACGGCTCCGGGCGGAACGACAGCAAACACGATTGCGGAGTACGTGCTCATGGCAAGCCCGAGCGGAATGCACACCGCGCAGATGCGCTTGAACAGGGGCCTGTATTCCTCAAAGTGCTGCAGGACGCCGGCACGCCACACCCACATACCCAGCAGGAACAGAGCGGTCGCATAGATGGCGAAGAGTTCACTGGGCAACGCCTGTTTCCATTCCACCCAGTTCTGCCCCATGATCTGGCGGACCGTTCCATGTGCGTAAATATTGATGATGTTGTGAAACTTCTGCACGTCGGGCGGCTTGGGTTCCATCCAGTGCGGGCGGAAACGGCTGAAGTAAATGCCGAGAAAGACGGAGCTGACAACAATGGGCAGCGAGAACAAACTTCCAGCCCACCAGAGCAGCGTCTTTTGCTGGCGATTGCGGAACAACAGCAAGATCGCTCCCGATAACGCGTAGGTCAGCAAAATGTCGCCAGCCCAGATGAATATGCCGTGAATGAGGCCGAACAGGGCAAGCGCGAGTAAGCGGCGCGGATAAAAGCCCGTGAACTTCGCTCCGCGGGCTTCGGCGCGGCTCATCTGCATGGCGAAGCCCAGTCCGAAGAGGAAGGAGAAGATGGAAATGAACTTCCCCTGGATGAATATGTTGATAAAGCCTTGGGCGATTAGGTCGGCATGGCCAGGATACAGAACGGTGGTTTGGCCGTACGCATCGAGCGGCGCGAAGAAGGCGCGCATGTTGGCGGCGATAATGCCGAACAGCGCCATGCCGCGCAGCACGTCGATGAATTCGATGCGCTCCGAAAGACTAACTGGTCCTACACGCTGCGATTCGACACTCATTCTTCACCTCCGCGCAGGCAATGGTGACATGGGCAGTCTGCCGCGTCAATTGCGAACCAATTGCCTGGAGAATATCGTTGACCACAAAAAACGCCTTAGACGAATTGTGCAGGATCAGGCGCTTCCAGACAGTACGCTGCGGCATCATGCTAAGTTCCCCTTCCAGTAAAAAGTTATCAATCGGCGTTTCGGATGCGCTTCCAGCGGCCTATCTGAACGTGTATCGGCTCCGCTCGATCGCAATCAAGTTGCGCGAGAGAATTCCGCGCCAAACCATTGAACAAATATGAGTTAGACATTCCCATACGGCTATGTGCGGGGGCAGACGCACTCAGCTCGGGGTCTGCTCCCCAAGCGCCCAAGTTCGGCGCCAGTCTGTCCCTCAGCGGAAAGCACGTACGCCAGTCTGCTTACTAGGCCGAGTGCTTACGCCGCGCGGTCGACGAAGCGTCCTTCTCCCGGCACGACTTTGCTTAACCGGCGCGCCGCGAGGCTCATCATCAATCGCGTGTTGCCCGTGAAGATCATGCTGATTCCCACCAGCGTTCCAATCACCCACGCCGAGCTATTGGGCCACTGTCTCCAGACCAGCACGCCGAGAATCAGCGTGACAATGCCATCGAACAGGATCCAGCCTGCGCCGCGCGCACTTCGGTTCGCGAAGTACACGATCAGATCAATCACTCCTTCGGCAACGAAGAACCACGCCAGCAACAGCGTGAAGGATGCGACTCCGAGCAGAGGATGCATCAGGAAGTACAGGCCTGCAGCCAGGTACAGCACCGCGACCAGCAATTTCCAGGCAATGCTGCCCGCTCCGTGAGAGCGGAAGGCGTGAATAAACTGAAATGCGCCGCTGAAAACGAGAAGCCAGGAAAGGACGATCAACACACCAATCGACGTTGCCAGAGGAAGGGCAATTGCCAGGACGCCGAACACGATGAGCAGGATTGCCCATACAATCGAACCGCCCGAGCCGAGAGAAGCAACAGAGTCTTGAGCCATGTTTCACCGCCGTTCAAGGATTTGATAATTCCGACGACGAGGCCCCACTAACAATAAGGAAGGATTAACTAACAGGAGTATACATCAGCGGGCGCAGCGAAGTGCAGCGCGCCCGCGCATCGAGGTGTAGACTCAATCGGCTGTAATCGGTCAAACATTCGCAAGCCAGGAGACGAGATGAAATACGTGATCAGTTGGAACGAACGCCCGCAAGGTTCGCCCGCCGAGTACGAGAACGCGCAGAAGCGAATCCTCGAGGTGTTCGGTCAGTGGAAGGCGCCGGCGAATTTCAAGATTGAGTTCTTCGTGGTACGCGTGGGCGATTGGGGCGGGCACTTGCTGGTGGACTGCGACGATCCGCTTTTGGTGCACAAATTCTGTTCGATGCTCCCCGCATTCACCATGGAGGCGCGTCCTGTAATCGCCGTCATGGACGCAGTCAAGGCCGAACTCGAAGTCATGGCCTGGCGCGACGGTTTAGCGAGCAAGTCGCACGACTAAGCGATCAGTAAGACGGATAAACAAAAAGTAGGTCGGGATAATCCAGAAGACGAGCAAGCTACAGGAAAGGCGCGCCCACGGCCCCACTCAAGTTAGCACAGGGCTTGAGTGGGACCCGGCCTCCTTAGCCTTAAGGCGCGTAGTGAGTAAACACATAGTCGCGATCTTTCGCCGGCCTGTGGCACGGAAAGCAAGTCTCGTGCAGCGCCTTGTCGCCCGGCTTTCCGTCCTTAAAGTCAGCGAACCCCCATCCACCCGTCGCGCCGTACTTCTTTGAGTCCTTCACCATGAACTGCACATTCACGCGCGACCCGACAACAAAAGATTGCGTGCCCGGGAATGGAACATCCAGGACCTTGTTGTTGTCTTCCGAGGCGACACGAGTCCAATGAATCGCGGCAATGATGGCGCCGTCCGGGAACGGACGCGTGCCCTCCTTAAAGGCATTAATCGCTATCTCGTTCCCCAGTTGAGCGCGCAACTGCTCGCCCTTGCCTGCGAATAGCAGTTCGTCCACGGCAATCATTTTCCAATCGCGATATCCGTCAGGAATTGTGACGCCATAGATCGGAGAAGCATTCGGAGCGTCGCCTGCGGTGGCGGATGGCGACGCCGCCTCATTCGCGCGTCCTGATGCGGCGCCCGTAAACGCGACAACGCCGGCCACGGTTGCAACGGCAAGCAACAACGAAATGGCCCATTTCATGATGGTTCCTCCTATTGAGTTGGTTTTCGGCCCGGAAGTAAACTACGGAATGTGGTATTACGCAAGGAGAGATGATCGTTGCTGGGCTGGGATTCAAGAAAAATATCGTGCAGCGTGGCTAAGCGCACGCCTTTTTCCACGAGGCTATCCCGACCGCCGAGGCATGGGAGCGCCGAGCGACTCCATCAGCGAGCAGTTCATGCCCAGCGAAACTCACACAGCGCAACAGAAGGCGATGGCGAAGAAGTTACTCGCAGCCGGCTGGACCGTTGAGCAAGTCGCGCGCCTGTTCCCCGCTGCAGCTGATCGGCCGCAAGAAGACTAGCATTCAGAAGGTCAGTCTTCAGAAGATCCATCACTCCACAACTTCAGCTGTCATCCTGAACGACGCCGGAGCAAATGCGACGACAAGTCGAAGGACCCCTACCCCATCAACCACACTCGCTCGCTTGATGTCTTTGTCATCCCGAGCGATGTTGAGGCGTTGCGTTGGCGTTTGAGCCCTTCTTTGCCGATCCCGAAGCATCACACAGTTATTGGCCCAGGCCAGCGATGACCTAGCCCTCGAAAAAGCAACTGACGATTCGTCTCGATGAGGACGTGCTCGATTGGCTCAAGGGGCATGGCAAAGGGCTACCAGACGCGCATCAACCGCACCCTTCGCATAGTAATGGAGAGCCAACCGCCGCGGCCCGCCCACCGGTGAACCTACAGGCGCCGGCCAGAAGCAAACAATTGTGCGGAAATGCGATGGTATGTTACTACTTACTGCGATGCGAACACTGTTTGGCTGGTGCGTGCTAGTTTTGGCGGTCCTTGTACCGCAGCTTAATTCGCAGTCCTCTCCTCCAGTTACCGTGCAGTGGCCCGATGCAGATAAGCCCATTCTGAAGCTGGTCTTTGCCGGTTTTTCGCGAGTCGGGCTGGTGAATGGGGAGGGAATTTACTCATCGGACGTGACGGCGCAGAACCTTGCCGACCAATCCATGCCGCGCTCGGTTTTCACGGTCAATATCCTCGACGCCAACGGAGTCAAGATCGGAAGAGCTAGTAGACTGTCGCAGAGCCTGCATTACCACTGCGAAACTGGAAACCTTTTCATCCTGAGCGGAGTCGAAGGATCCCTACTCACTTAAGATTCGCCGATTACGCGTCAGGGAATTCTCCCCATGCTCACGCTAACGAATTCTCTGCGACAGGCCACTAGATTGCAACTGGATGCGATTGCGCCTTACCGCTCGGGTAAGTCGCAAGTGCAATTTTCAGCCGTAGGTACGCCCGCGAAGGTTTCACTCATCGCGGGCAAGACAATCTCGCTCGGCGTGAAATCATCTCCCCCTGGAGCGACCTTCTCTGTCGATGGTGAGGAGGCGGGCGTAACGCCCAAGATGTATGACTTTACAATCGGTTCGCATACGATCGAGTTTCACAAGGAGGGCTATGCGCCGGGCAGCACACAGCTTGATGTGGGGGCGGACGAGCTGCCGGGCGGCAGCATCTCTCTGGAACTGGGCGGCCTCTCTCAGGATACGGTGGAGCTTCGCGATGGCACGACCATCATGGGAGATTTGATCTCAATGACGCTTCACGAAGTAATGCTTCAGTCGGAGGGTAAGGTCAAAACCCTGGATCGAAATCAGATCAAAAAGATATTTCTAGTTGAGCGTACCGCCGCAGCCTCGGGAAGTGTGGATAAGGACGTGGTGGAACTTCGGGACGGAACGGCGTTGTTCGGAGAGGTTCTCTCGATGTCGACGAAAGAAGTAGTGCTCAGGCGCGATGGAAAAGAGCTCCACATTGACCGCAAACTCGTGAAAAAGGTGACTCACTTTGAAGCAAGCACGCCGCAGGCAGCAGTTGGACAACCCACCGCCAAGTCAGCAGCTACGAGCTACTGACATTCCGTGCACCCGCCCAGGCTAGGCGGGTGGCCCAGCCTTCCGCGAGTAGAATCACAAAAGAGGGTGCTGGGTGCCCCACCCTTCGTTTTTTGAAGGGTGGGATTCCACATCCGCCAACCGCTTGGGATCTTCGTTTGGCAGCCTTTCTCTAACTCTCGCGTCCAGCAACGACAGCGAACTTCACGCCGAGGGCGTGCAGGACGGAATTGATGGTTTCGAAGCGAGGGTGTGCGCCTGCACTCAAGGTTTTGTACAGGCTCTCTCGGCCGAGGCCGGCATCTTTGGCGATCTGCGCCATGCCTCGTGCTTTGGCCACATCGCCGAGCGCAGCGACAAACACATCGGGATTCGGATCTTCGGCAGCCGCGGAAAGATATTCCGCAATGACCGCATCGTTATCGAGATAGGCCGCCGCGTCGAATGGTTTGTAAGTTGTCTTCTTTTTCTTCATTGTCCCCCTCAGGGCTTCGCTCTTTTGAGTTCGCGAGCCATTCTTTTCGCTTTGGCGATGTCTTTCGCTTGCGAGGCCTTCACGCCGCCAGCCAGCAAGAAATAAACGCTAGATCCGGTTCGCGTGTAATAAACGCGGTAGCCCGCTCCGACATGAATCCGCATCTCGGAAACGCCTTCGCCGGCGGGCTCGCAATCGCCGAAATTCCCCAGTGCCGCGCTCGTCAGGCGAGCCAGGATTCTAGCCTTTGCTTTCTGGTCCGCCAGACCGGATAGCCATGTGTCGAAATCGGACGACCGAAGCAGTGTATTCAAGTCTCCTTAGTGTATCCGAGTGGATACGGTTTCGCAAGCACGGACTAACGCCACCGCCCACCACTTTTTCATCACATCCAGACTGTATCCGCCATCACTGACACACCACCCGCCATCCCTGAAAATAGAAAAACAAATATGCTTGGCCAAGGCACAATTGCGTGCGTCTCCCGCCTCGTCAATGCCGTCATTAAGCCCCTTATCTCTCTCGCCAATTTCGCCCCTAACTCCTTATTCCCGAATACTTTACCTCTATCTCCTTATTTGTCAATACTTTAACTAAAAAACAATGGGGGGGGAGGGGGTCACGAAATCATCGAAAAGTCCCCTCAAGCCTAACTAAACAAAGAGCAAATCGTAAAATTAGAAGAACATCGTTTTGCCAGGTTATTTGGGTTTCTCTGTGTCTCCGTGACTCCGTGGTGGAATTTAAACTAGGACATTACTCGGAAACGCGGCCTCGTTCTGCAGCGAAGGTCGCGCCGTATAATAGTTGGTTCCTCATAAGCAGGAGATCATCATGTCTACTCTTACCGAAATCCCGACTCAAACCTCGTCCCCAATAAAGATGCGCACCGAATCCGATTCCATGGGAAAAATCGAAGTCCCCGCGAACGTTTATTGGGGAGCGCAAACGCAGCGCTCGTTGCTGCATTTCGACATTGGTCGCGACACAATGCCTCCCGAGCTGATCAAGGCTTTTGGCACGTTGAAGAAAGCCTGCGCGCTGGTGAATCAGGATTTGGGCAAGCTTCCCGCCGACAAAGCCAAGCTGATTGTGCAAGCCGCAGACGAAGTAATTTCCGGCAAGTTGAATGACCAATTCCCTCTTCGCATTTGGCAAACAGGTTCTGGCACGCAGACGAACATGAACGTGAACGAGGTCATCTCGAACCGCGCCATTGAGATTGCTGGCGGCGAATTGGGCTCGAAGAAACCAATCCATCCCAACGATCACGTGAATATGTCGCAGTCATCAAACGACACATTTCCCGCCGCGATGCACATCGCTGCAGCATCGCGCGTAAAGAACGATCTGATTCCCGCAGTGAAAACCGTTCGCGATGCGATTGCCGCCAAAGCGAAAGAATTTGACTCGATCGTCAAAATCGGCCGCACGCACCTGCAAGACGCTGTTCCGCTGACCATCGGCCAGGAATTCGGAGGTTGGGCAAGTTTGCTCGACCGCGACATTCATCGGTTGGAACAGGCGCTCGAAGGCCTCTACGACCTGGCAATCGGCGGAACCGCCGTAGGAACGGGATTGAATACGCATCCGGAGTTTGCCGAGCGCGCAGCAAAGAAAGTTGCCGAACTAACGAGCCTTCCGTTCAAGTCGCATCCCAACAAGTTTGCCGCGCTTTCCGCGCACGATGAGATTGTATTCGCGCAGGGCGCAATGGAAACGCTCGCCGCATCCTTCATGAAGATCTCGAACGATATTCGCTGGCTGGCTTCCGGCCCGCGTTGCGGTCTCGGCGAGCTGACCATTCCGGAGAATGAGCCAGGATCGTCGATCATGCCAGGCAAAGTGAATCCCACGCAGTGCGAGGCGATGACGATGGTCTGCGTGCAGGTGCACGGCGCAACTGCCGCCGTTGGAATGGCAGGTTCGCAGGGAAACTTTGAGCTGAACGTATACAAGCCCGTGATCATTTATAACTTCCTGCACTCGGTCACGCTGATCACCGATGCGTGCCATGGCTATGTCGAGTACATGATCAAAGGCATTGAGGTCGATAAGGCGAAGGTCGATTGGTATGTGAAGAACTCGTTGATGCTGGTAACGGCGCTCGCTCCGAAGGTGGGATACGATAATGCCGCGAAGATCGCTCACACCGCGCACGTCGAGCACTCCTCGCTGCGCGAAGCGGCGGTGAAACTGGGCCATCTTACGGGCGAGGAATTTGACGCGCTGGTAAAGCCGGAGAAGATGACGCGACCCTGATCGGGCCATCGGGTGATTGAATCATCTGTCCACCACCGAGACACCGAGAAAGGTGGTGCCCCACATTACTGGCCCTTTCTTGCTGAACTAGCATCTGTTGACGCGGAGGAGCGTTCTATGCCAGACATGAAGCCTTTGTGCATTCGGTTTCTCCCATGGGTAGGGAAAAATTACGGAGAACCGAACTACCCGAGCCTGTTAATTGTCGGCGAGTCACACTATGATTGGACGGATCGCGCACAGCCCGAAGCTGATATCACAAGAACAGTAGTCCAAGAGTGGGCAATCGAGAAACGGTCCCCGTTCTTCAGAAAGATCGTAGCTATCTGTAGAGGCGAGCTTCCTAAAGACCTCGAGACACAACGGGAATTTTGGGATTCCGTTGCGTTCTATAACTATGTCCAGGAGTTTGCCGGAGATGGACCGAGACAGCGGCCAAACCTCGGGATGTGGCCTCGGTCAGAAGAGGCATTTAGGACTGTGTTGGACAAGCTGCATCCCAAGCTGATTCTCGTACTAGGGCGACAAAACTGGGAAAACATGCCGAAACGCGAAGGCAGTGCCGGAGAACTCCTGAAGAGTATAGATGGTCCGTATTCTTACACATGGTTCTATCCCGCGGCTGTTAGCGGGCACGCATTAGCCTTTCATGTGATGCACCCGTCTTCGCCGGGATTCAATTATAGGAGATTTGTGGGCTTGTTCAATGAAGCTAAGTCGCGGGTACATGAGTTGTAGCGCGTCGCCGATCGGTAGAGCATTTATGCGAGTCTTTTTTGTTACTTCGTTGTTTGTTGTCATCATCACATTGCTGATTGCCCCTGGGCATTGGAGTAACCCGTCTGCCGTATTTGCCGCGGACCATGCAGCGACCAAGCCCATTGGCAAGCCACTGACAATCGCGGCTCCGCTCGGGCTGCCGACGGTACCAATTCCAGCCGATAATCCTCCGACAGCGAAGACGGTCGAGTTGGGACGACGCCTGTATTACGATCCGGCGCTTTCGGGCGATGGAACCGTCGCGTGCTCTTCGTGCCATGAACCGGCGATGGGATTCACGGACGTGCGTCCGGTTTCTCTCGGCGTCGGCGGCAAGAAAGGAACGCGCCACGCCTCCACGGTGATCAACTCGGCTTACCACGAACTGCAATTCTGGGATGGACGCGCGGCCTCGCTGGAAGAACAAGCGAAGGGGCCAATCTCGAATCCGGTGGAGATGGCGACCACGAACGACGCCGTAGTGGCGCACTTGCAGGCCGACCCGAAGTATGTGGCGCTGTTCAAGCAGGCGTGGGGAACAGATCGCGTCACGATAGATTTAGTGGTGAAGTCGATTGCTTCGTTTGAGCGCACGGTAGTGAGCGGAGAGTCGGCTTTTGACCGCTTCTACTATGGGCACGACAAGTCGGCGCTAACAGAATCAGGGCAACGCGGGCTGAAACTCTTCATGGATGCGAAGAAGGGCAACTGCGCGGTCTGCCACACGATTGGCGAGAAGTACGCGCTCTTCACCGACAATAAGTTTCACAACCTCGGCGTTGGGGCGGACATTGATGGCAAGCTGAACGACCTCGGGCGCTACGAGCAAACAAAGAACGACGCCGACATGGGCGCATTCAAAACGCCGTCGCTGCGAAACATCGCCAACCGCGCGCCCTACATGCACGATGGCAGCTTTCCCACCTTGCAGGATGCGCTCAACCATTATGTAAGTGGGGGAAATTCGAATCCACACCTCGACAAAGAGATGCACGCTCTCGACTTCCTGAGCTTTCAAGAGCGTGCAGACATTCTGGCCTTTCTGAATTCGCTAACTGGAAAAATACCGCCGAATTTGGGCCCACCAGCGGATATGCCGCAGCCGAAGCAAGTCGCAGCGAAATGATAGAGCTTGGACTTGAAGATTAAGACTAATGCTTCTGCAGAAATCGCCGTCGATTCAGGTGCGTCGATGCAGTCGGCGCGATGTCGTCGTACTTCAGCACGCTGATGGAGCCATCGACCTCGAGCACAGCCAGCGCCGCTTCTTTGTAGCTGGCGACGCCGTGCTCGCGGAGAGAGCGCTCCAGCTCATCCATGCTGACGTGCTCTTTCGCCATGTGAGCTTCGATAACCTGTCCATCATGCACCAGCAAACTCGGCTGACCTTGAATAAGCTTGCGGAAGCGCCGATTGCCGCCCGAAACTTCGGCCACAAGATAATTCATGATGAGCAGCGTGACGGCAGCCACCGCACCTCCGGCGAGTGATGTGTCGGGCCCCGTCATCGCGTTCTGCACGGAATTTGAAATCAGCAGCAGCAGTGTGAGGTCGAACGGAGTCATCTGACCGACTTCCCTTTTGCCGCTCAGGCGAATCCCAATCAGCACGAGCAGGTAGATGATTCCTGTGCGCAGCGCGATTTCAGCGAGCGTGTGCAGGTTGGGAGGAAGCATTGCGTGAATCAGCATATCTCGCTTCGCCGTTGTGGCTTCGGCCGCCGGACTCTATTGCGGCGTGGGCGTGATGGGCACGGGCGCATTCTTCGGCGTGCTCAGATAGCCCGTGATCTTATTTTTGTCCACGGTCCACACCACGAGTTCGTAAAGCATGTGATCGCGTCCGCTATAGAACTGCACCGGCTCGCTCTGGTTGCGGTCTTTCTTCTCGACAGTCTTATCGTCTGACGTCACATCCAGCGTGTATTTGCCATGCTTCGGATCGGTCTTCTTCAGTTGCAATCTGACCGTCGAGATAGCCTGCGGCTTGGCTCCGCGCGCAAGCGTGAATTCGTAATACTGGCGATCGCCCCTATGCTTGAGCGCTTCGAGGTCGGAGCGGGTATTGGCAATCAGTCCGCTCTGCTGCCCGAGGTCGCCAATCGTGCTCTGCAATTTCGCAATCGTCTGGTCGAGCGAGGCTTTGGTGGCCGCCACATCCGTCTTCACGCCGCCCACGTCGGTCTTCACGGTGCCCACTTCGCCGGCCACGGCGCTCACATCCTGCTTTTCCTGCTCGGCCAGGCGCGCTGCCGAGGCCTGCTGCGACTTCTGCAATTCCGCCGCGCGCTCGGCCATTTCCTTCTTCGTCATGCCGATGCGCTGGCCCAGCGTTTCGGCGTCTGCCTCGGTCGCCCGCATACGCTTGGTAAGCTCGGCAATCTGCTCCTGGCTCTGGGCCTGATCGTCATTGAGCTTGGCGATTTTGTCGTGAACGTGGTAGCCAAACAACACCGACGCAGCTACATAAAGGATGGCGAGGATCAGCAGAATCCATTTGCCGACACTACCGCCGCTTTCCGGCTGATATACATCAGGCTGCTCGTCTTCGGGCATACGCTTTCCTCAGGTTGAAGTGAACTGCCAGGCTGCCGATTTTAAACTAACTTGCAAACCTATTGTTTGTGAGATACCGAGCGCTGTCAATTGCGTTTGCGGTACCGGGCAAGGGCTTTGGCCTGGGCTCAGGCGGTGACGTGACGCGCGGATCTCGGCTGCGGCGGTTGCGGCGCGCGTTGGCGCTCGGACTCCAGTTCGACCTCGCACTCGGCCCAGCCGCTAAGCCTCCCACTAAACTCCCGCTAGAATGGAGCGGTGCAACGCTCAGACGCGATCATCATCGGCGCCGGCATTATCGGTATGTCGCTGGCGCTTGAACTCGAGCGGCGAGGCCTGAAGGTGCGCGTCATCGACAAAGACGCTCCCGGCCGCGAAGCCTCCTGGGCCGCGGGAGGCATGCTCGCCGACTTTCCTTTGGAAATGCCCGCTGCACTTTGCCCTTTGGCACACGCTAGCGCGCGTATGTATCCCGAGTTTGTGCGCGGATTGGAAGATGAGTCCGGAGCGAAGATCGATCTGCGGGATGAGGGCACGATCGTTTTTCTGGAGGCGGGACAAACGACCGCGGATTTGGATTCAGCGGCGTGTGTATCTTCATTAGCCGAATCGGCGAATGTCGCGGCCTTGGCTTCTGGGGCAGGGACAGCATCCGCGACAGAAAGCTCGTTTCTTTTACCGGAAGCGCTGGAGACACTTGAGCCGGCGCTTGCTCTTTCGGATGAAGCTCTCAGATGGATGCCGCTGTTTTTGCGCGAGCGTAGCGTTGATCCGAGACAGTTGACGGCTGCGGCTTTGGCAGCTGCGCGGCGACGCGGGATTAATTTTTCAGCGGGCGATTCGGTCATTGGTGTCACATTGGCCGAGGGCAAGGCTGCAGGCGTGCGAACTGAAAGAGCCCAGTTTGCTGCGGGAATCGTTATCAACTGCGCAGGAGCCTGGGCGGGACAAATTCGAGTAGAGTCTCCGGCTTCCTCTGGTGCTCCCACGGACTCCGGTGCTTCTGCCAGTTCGCCTGTTTCGCCCGACGTGCATCTGCGCGGCGGTTCTCATCTCTCGGCAGAGTCGCGCCCTTCGGCCGACGCCACAATTCCCACGCGGCCGGTGAAAGGGCAAATGCTTTGCGTCGAGATGCCACGTAAAGAATTCCCGCACCAGGAATCTCGGAGCGAAGAATCGCGCGGCAAAGATTTTCGGCACAAGCACTTGCTCCGGCACGTCGTGCGCACGCCGGACGTCTACCTGATTCCGCGCAGCGACGGACGCCTGCTCATCGGCGCCACACAGGAGGAAGCGGGTTTCGACAAGCAAACTGTCCCGGAGACGCTTGCGCGATTGCGCCAGGCCGCGGTGCAGTTGGTTCCACAACTTGCCGATGTAACGTTGCTCGAAGCATGGGCGGGCTTGCGTCCGGGGACGCCCGATGCGCTTCCAATTCTGGGCGCGACTTCAGTGCCCGGCTACTTTGTTGCCACCGGACATTTTCGCGACGGCATTCTGCTGGCGCCAGTCACAGCGCGCGTGATGGGGCGAGTGATTTGCGGCGAGCGGCCGGAGTTCGATCTGTCCGCTTTTGCGTCGGAGAGATTTCAAACGGGTCCGCAGTGATTTCTGAATGGCGCTATCGCGCAGATGCCGCGACGCGAACACGCCACCACCATAACGTGTTTATGGAAATCACCTCCTTTTCCATGTGTCATCCTGAGCGGAGCATGAATTTCGCGCAGCGGGATTCATGCGCAGTCGAAGGATCCCTGCATTGCAAGAGGAGGCAGCAGAGTCGCGAGGCGTTTTCTCCGCGCTGTCCGAAGAGCGGGAAGAACTCCCTGACGCGGCGCGGGAATGGAGCAGGGCTCCTTCAACTGCCCGGCGATAGCGCTTCCCAACGAAACCAGGTTGCCCCATCCTTCGCGCGCTTTTCGCGAAGGGCGAGACTCCACGGACACTTCCCCTTAGCGATCTTCCCCACTCAAGCTGAGCACCGAGCGTTAGCTATCCTTGCGATAGAGAAGGTCACGCATCGCGTGCCTGCGAGCTTCGTCGAGAGCCTTGCGTTCGCCGGCATCCACGGCCGGCTTCGTTCGGCATTCGGTTAGACCAGGATCGGCGCTTTCGGGTTCGCTGCACGCCGGACAGCGGTTGGCAAAGCCAGGCTTACCTGGTCTCAGTTCGAACTCTTCCGAGCAGACCACACAGATTTTGATAGGAAATGCCACGCGTAATCCCTAGTGTTTCCCAACGAAAACAGGTTGGCCCAATCGGTCGGCCAGCCAAAGCTTGATGAGCGACTGCCGGGTCACTCCCAGGCGGCGAGCTTCCCGATCGAGGGAATCGACCATCCAGGCCGGGAAATCGACGTTGACGCGCTTTGGGACCGTACCCACACGGCGCGCCCGGTTCAGATCGAGTTGATCCACCACTCGCGCGCCGCGATCGAATTTGCGATCAAATGTCTTCGCTTTCATAAATTGTCACCTCTTCAGACCGCGAACGCCTTACGGCAGCGCCCGGCAGTAATTTCTGAATGGTGCTATCGCGCAGAGGCCGCGACGCGAGCGCCAGCCTTTCTTGCCGTCGATGCCGGGCGCGGCTTGATCTTCTTTCCAACGCCGCTGCCTTCGGCAATCCGCAGGTCGTAATCGTTCTGCAAATTGAGCCAGAACTGGGCGGGCGCACGCCCATGGGTTCCATGAATTCGGTCTTGAGAATTTCGCCGGGGTGGACGGCAAAGATTTTGTTCGTCTGAGCCATATGCGGTACCCCTCCCCCCTCCCCCGGTATATTGGAATCATAGACTTAGGGGCAAAGTATTCAATCCATGCGACTTACATGGAAAGTATTCCGGAATAAGGAGTTAGTAAGATTCGGCGTAATTTGCGGCGTCCGACTCGTTCCGAATCGGGAATGCGCCCACTAGCCCAAGCTCTCCACTTACCGCAAGCTCTATGTCAAAGAACTCGATCCAAGCTTTAGCAACTCTTTGTTTCCTTATTTTCTTATTTTAGCAGGCGTGTCAAGGGGCATTGTTCTACGCTTCGGTAGGTGTGCGAAGGCGTAGTAAATGCCAACAACCGCAGTGAGAAAGGCACATGCGAACGCCCATGCCGGAACGGCGCTCGAAATGAAAGTCTGATACAGGCCTCTAAGTTTGGTCAAGCCCGCGAGTGGCTGGCCTGTGATTAGCGCCGTAATAATAGCCGTGTCGATAATGCCGACCAATCCCTTTGTAGCGTTCTTCACAAGGCTTCGCACTTATACCTACTTTAACCTACTCAATCCCCAATTCTTTTTCCAGCAACTTCCACTTGCTGTCGACTAACGCGCGGGTTTTGGCGTCCATCACAATCTCATCGGGCCAGGGACGCGCAAAGCCTTCGGTCGACCACTTGCGTGTCGCATCGATCCCCATCTTCGAGCCGTAGTTCGCCAGGCGCGAGGCGTGGTCGAGCGAATCGACAGGCCCGAGCGTGAACTGAATATCGCGCTCGGGATCGATGTTATTGAAGACCTTCAGAGTTACATCGGCTAAGTCCTGCACATCGACATCTTCATCCACCACGACAATGCACTTGGTAAACATCGCCTGGCCGAGCGACCAGATGGCATTCATAACTTTGCGCGCTTGTCCGGGATAGGACTTACGGATGGAAACGATCATCAGGTTATGAAAGACGCCCTCGATGGGAAGATTGATATCGACTAACTCGGGAATGGTGAGCTTCATGAGCGGGAGGAAGATGCGCTCGACGGCTTTGCCCATCCAGGCGTCTTCCTGCGGAGGCTTCCCGACAATGGTTGTGGCATAGATTGGGTCTTTACGGTGCGTGATGCAGGTGACGTGAAAAACGGGATATTCGTCTTCGAGCGAGTAAAAGCCTGTGTGATCGCCGAATGGACCTTCGGTGCGTAACTCGTCGAGATTGACGTAACCTTCGAGAATGATCTCCGCGTTCGCGGGAACCTCGAGGTCAACGGTTTCGCACTTGACCAGCTCGACCGGCTTCTGTCGGAGAAAGCCCGCGATGATGAACTCTTCGACATCGGGAGGAGCCGGAACAATGGCAGAGAAGGTGAGCGCGGGCTCGGTACCGATGGCGACAGCGACCTCCATGCGACCAGACGGACGCGGGCCTTCGGCGAGCATTGCGCCACCGGAAGAGCGAGCCATGATGTCGACTGCGGAAGATTTGCTACTCAAGTCTGCATGAACGGGCGAGAAGCCCGTCTCTCCATTTCTTATCGCTCCCATGCGCAGCCGCTCGCGATAGTGTTCGGCGGCGACTTTTTGGCGCTGCCAGTGCATGCCCGCGGTGCGCTCGTCGTAAACCTGCATGCGATACATGCCGACATTGCGCTTGCCGGTACGCGGATCGCGGGTGATGACACAAGGCAAAGTGATGAAGCGGCCTCCGTCGTTCGGCCAGCATCGGAGGATGGGGAAATCGAGCAGCGAAAAGTTGTCGCGCTTGATGACTTCTTTGCAGGGGCCGGTCGGAACCGTCTTTGGGAACAGGTTGCCCATCTCGGCAAGCATGGGAAGCATTTTGACCTTGTCGAAGAAACCCTGGGGAGACTTCACGTCGAGGAAGCCGCGAATGCGGTCGGCAATCTGGTCGAGCGAGTCGACCTGAAGGGCGAGCCGCATGCGGCGTTCCGAGCCGAATTGATTGATGAGTAGCTTGTGTCCGGGATAGCCTTTGAGGTTCTCGAAGAGGAGCGCATGGCCACCAATGCTTCCCTGCTCATCTTTATTATTATTATTATTTCTGCTCTTGGAGACGCGATCGGTGATTTCCGTGATTTCGAGGATCGGGTCGGCCTCGGTGTGGATGCGCTTCAGTTCGCCGGCCTGATCGAGAGCTTTGATCCAACCGCGAAGATCGTCGTAAGCCAAATGTCCTCCGTAAAACGACAGACGATTATATGCTGCCAAGTCCGAATCAAACCCTACCACGGAGACACGGAGTCACGGAGAACTACAGGAACTTCAAACCGAAGCGGATGTGCCAAACTTTCGACTTCCATTTCCCCTGCGACTGCAATTAATCTCGACAACTAGTCTTGCCCAGGGAACTTTATCATCATGCTGATTAGAGTGGTGCTCGCGATCCTTCTCGGGGCCTCGGCTTTCGCGCAGGAGATAACGGTGGCGGCGGCGGCCGACTTGAGCACGGTGCTGCCGGATATTGCCGCGAGATACAAAGCTGCAACCGGAAGCGAGGTTAAGCTCGTCTTCGGCTCTTCAGGAAACCTGACGACGCAGATTCGCAATGGCGCTCCTTTCGACGTTTTCTTTTCTGCCGATGAGGAATATCCGAAGCAGTTGATTGATGATGGCATGGCGCAGAGCGGCACGCTTTTTCGCTATGCGGTGGGACGGCTGGTGCTGTGGGTACCGAATGATTCGACATTGAACTTGCCGACGCTGGGCATGAAGGCTCTGCTGGATCCGGCGGTGAAGAAGATTGCGATTGCGAATCCGGTGACGGCTCCGTATGGGCGGGCAGCCGCGGGGGCGCTGCGGCATTTTGGGATTTACGATCAGGTGTCAAGCAAGCTGGTGGTGGGGGAAAACATCTCGCAGACGGCGCAGTTTGTTGAGTCGGGCAACGCGCAAGCCGGGCTGATCGCACTTTCTCACGCACTGTCACCGGCGATGAGAAACAAGGGACGATATTGGATGGTACCGCTTGACGCATATCCCAGGCTGAACCAGGCGGCCGTGGCGCTCTCGCGGTCAAAACAATCGAAGGCAGCTCGGAAGTTTCTGGAATTTGTGGCCAGCCCCGAGGCTCGTTCCCTTCTGGCCAAGTATGGGTTTACGTTGGGCGGGGAGCTGCAACCATCCGGAGCGCGACCGAAATGAACTGGATTGCATTTGCGTTGAGCGTAGAACTTGCGGCCGTCGTATCAGTGGCGCTGGTTGTGATCGGCATTCCCATCGCTTACTGGCTGACGGCGTCGCGTTGGCGCTGGAAATTCTTGATTGAAGCGGCAGTGGCTTTGCCCATCGTTCTTCCACCGACGGTGCTCGGATTTTATGTTCTGATCGCGCTCGGCTCACGCAGTCCGCTCGGCAGATGGTGGGAAACAGTGACCGGCCACACACTGGCATTCACGTTTGAAGGGCTGGTGATTGGATCGCTCTTGTATAGCCTGCCGTTTGCGGTGCAGCCATTTGCGGCTGCGTTTAGCGCGGTCGACCCGAAACTGCTGCGTGCGTCGGCATCATTGGGCAGTTCGCCGCTAGAGACGTTCCGCCGGGTTGTGCTTCCGCTCTCCAAAGGCGGGTTGGTCACCGGGTTTACCCTCAGCTTTGCTCATACGCTCGGCGAGTTCGGCGTGGTGCTGATGGTGGGCGGCAACATCCCGGGAGTAACGCGTACGATTTCCATCGACATCTACGATCAAGTGCAAGCCGCGAATTATTCCAGCGCAAACGGATCGGCGGTCGCGTTGCTGTTGATCTCCTTCGCGCTTCTGTCTGTGGTCTATGGGTTGAATCGGCGATTGCCAGCGCTGGGGCCGTGGAAGTGACTCCTGTTACCACCGAAAGCGCGAAGCATTCCTGTCTCGAAGTCCGCATCCACAAGCGCTTCCAGCATGCTGAAAGCGTTTTTCAACTGACTGTAGATTTGCGGACGCAGCCGGGATTCACGATTCTTTTTGGGCCTTCCGGCGCTGGCAAGACCACGTTGCTTGATTGCATTGCCGGCCTCACCGATCCCGATGAGGGTCTGATCCGCGTAGGCGGAAACGTGCTATTCGATTCGGGAGGTAGCGACGACAAAAGTGAGTCGACGCGAAGTATGCGCAATGTGCCTGCGTGGCAACGCGGCATCGGATACGTGCTTCAGGATCTGGCGCTATTCCCGCATCTGACTGCGGAGGAAAATGTTGCTTATGGGCTGCGCGGCATGAACGCCGCGCAAAAAAGTGCCCGCATCCGCGAAATGCTGAGTGTATTTCGAATCGATCATCTGCGCGACCGCCGGCCCTCGCAAATCTCCGGCGGAGAACGCCAACGCGTGGCGCTGGCCCGGGCGCTGGTGATCGAACCGCGAGCGCTGTTGCTCGACGAACCGTTGGCGGCGCTGGATCGTCCGACAAAATCACTGATCGTCTCAGACCTCCGGCAATGGAACCAGCATCACCGCATCCCGATTCTTTTCGTGACGCATAGCGGGGAAGAAGTATTTGCGCTGGGTGAGGAAGTCGTAATTTTGGATGCTGGCCGCGTTGTGACGCAGGGACTGCCTAAAGATGTGATGCACGCACCCCGACTTGAAACCGTGGCACAACTATCGGGGTTCGAAAATATTTTCGACGCGAAGGTTATCGCGCTCAATGAGAAAAGGGGCACAATGACCTGTCGCATCGGAGACCGGTCGGTGGAACTTGAAACGCCTTTAGTAAGCGTCGCGGTGGGGGCAAGGCTTCGAGTGGGCATCCGCGCCGGCGATATCCTGCTGGCGACCGAAAATCCGCGCGGGCTAAGCGCACGCAACATTGTGCCGGGCAAGATTGAGATTCTGGAACAAAGATATGAAATCGTTTCCGCGGCAATTGACTGTGGAGGCGTCCACTTTAAAGCTCATCTCACGCTCGCAGCGCGTGAGGCGCTGGAGCTTGTGCCGCAAAAAGAAGTGTGGGTCGTCATTAAAACCCACTCCTGCCACTTGCTGGAGGCGTGATGGCTGGCTGCTGCGCGGCAGCATTTGAGCCGCTGAAGTCGATCACGGCTACCCACAGCCGGTTGACCGTTTTCTGAAAGACAATATTTCCACCCAGCCGCTTAGCGATTTCTTCCGGCGCTAAATCGCGGTGATAGCCAAAGTATGTTTCTCCAATCCGTCGCCACATGGCGAAGTTCTCCAAGGGTGGATGCGGTGGCTGATATTTCGTCGAGAAGACGAAAGCGACATCAAATCCGCAGCGGGCGCGCTCAGAACTGTTGCCGGCCAGGCAAGCGCGGTTGACCTCGGGCGAACTGAAGTCCTCAATACGCACCACGCGAAACGGATGCGCTACATAGCCGAGCCACGGACGACTGAGTTCGTCGGAAGCAGGCCAGGCCGTCAAGACGCGCGCGTTCGGGTATCGCATGGCGAGAAACCGGGCTGCTTCCGCGTGCATCTGGACGAAATCGCGATAGGCAAGGTTATCTTCGAGCGAGAAATAATAGGGAGGATTCGCGAACAATCCGAGAGCGAATGCAACAACGACACAAGCAACAATGGGTTTCCACAGGCGGACGCGACGCCACAAGGTGGCCACAGAAAAGAGGATGACGAGCGGGAGGATGGGCAGCAGATAACGCGCCAGCACTGCGCCCCCCACTACTGACATGAAAAGAAGATATGACAGGATCACGACGGCAAATGAGACTTGTTGCCAGATGGCGATTCGCGGTCGAGGTGTACCTTCTCTAGTTTGTGGTGGGCGAAGCAGGCCCAGCAAAGTTGCGAACGTCAGCACGTACAAACCGAAGTAGCCGAACACTTGCCACAAGCGCAATGCAAAGGCTATGGGAATTCGCAGAGGATTAAGCGTGGCGGCAACGTTGTAGCGAAAAAAGTCGGGATTACCAAAAACGAAACCAGTTTTCGCGCGGTGGTAGGCAAACCAGAGCGCAAGAGGAGCAATCGGGAGCAAAAGATGAAATGGACGCGTGCGTCGATCAGAGGGCGGAACGATCGGTTCACTCCATCTTCTTATTAAAGGAGACACTACCTGCCACGCGCACAATGCGAGTGGCACCGCAATCGCTGTTTCCTTGGACAAGGCGGCCAGCGAAAACCACACCACCAACGCCCAAGGTCGATCCTCCACATAAGCGGTCCATGCCCAGAAGGTAAAACCGGCAGCGGGAAGGTCGACGAGCGCCATTGAACTCTGCGTGAAAAATACGGGATAGATGGCAGTGAGGGTTGTGACGGCAAAGGCCACTTGCGCATTGGCCGTGGCTCGCGCCAGCCGAAACAATCCCAATAATGAGAATGCAGCCAGCGCCAACATCGCTGTGCGCGCGACCGCGGTTGAGTATCCGAACACACGCCAAGCAAGAGCGAGCCACGCCATTACCAGCGGAGGATGAGCATTGGAAAGCGTGGAGTGAGGAATTGGCGAACCCGTCAACAGAAGATCGCGCGCTACGGGAACGTAATAGCCGGCCTCATCCCAAAAATAGGGCAAGCGCAGAAGCGGCGCATGCAACAGCATGAGCGCCGCGAACAGGAGCGCAAAGAAAAGTAATTGCAACGGCCAGGTAAGTGGCGCGATGCGCGAACCCGTCGGCGCGGAAACGCGGGTCGCCAGGAGCGACGGCATTAGTGAACGGGCCCGACCGGTGCGCGCGGATCGAGCTTGATCTCGCCGAATGCAGCTTCATAGTTGGTTATATTCTGCTGCATAAGAGTCATCAGGGCCTTGGCTTGTTGCGGACTGAGATATATTCCCTGGAAATTGCGAAGTTCCACCTGTTGTTCCGAGGTTTGCTGCATGGTGCCGAAAACAAGGAGGAAATCCCAGACGTTGACCCGCACCTGGACGCTGTTTGCGTATGTCTCACGATAATCGCTGGTTTGAACAAACTTTACATTGGGTTGGTTAGGCGAATTCATATCAGGCAGTGTACCGCGCAGGCGGAGATGGGGAAAGAGGACGGAAATGCTCTTTTGAAAAGCACTGGGCATTCCAGTCAAGAGTGTTTGTCGCTTTGAAATGGCCATTCATCGATCCGCCATATTGAGAACCCGTGTTTCAAAGACAATCGCAAACGAAGGGACCCCTCCCACGTCGATCTTTTAAAATCAAAGACTTAGCGCAAAAAAATCGCCAAATCTTTGAAGAATAAGGGGTTAGCTGTAAAGCCTTTAAGAATGTGATAGTTACGCTTATTTTGAACTCGGCGGCGCTGGCTTCGGCTCAGGCATCGTTTTATCGGAAGCAGGCGCGGGCAGCGAGCGAAGTGCGTTGCGAATCCAGGCCAGTTGCTTGTTGCCCACCATGGCCGCTGCGTATTCCTCCGGCGTCTTGTACACGTTGATGGTCGCACTGGCTGGCACGGCGGCGCGCAGTTTGTCTCTGGATGCCGCCGGGGTGACGGTATCAAAGACCGTCTGCTGGAAGCGGAACTTTGTCGCCTGCACTTTGGGAAGCCAGTCGATCGGCTCGAGTGTTGCAACTTTCTTAAGGAAGTCGGGGGTTGTATAGGATGCCCGCTCTTCTTCCGGCACGAACTTGGAGGTCGCCATCCATGTAGGCCAATCCCCCCAGGGGTCGAGGGCATCGAGGACCTTAACTCGAGGATCGACCGCTGAGGTGAGAATGCCGATGGATGCTCCGGCGCCTTGAGTGAACATACCGACCCGGCTGGTATCGAGATCGTCCTTAGTGGCGAGAAAGTTGAGCAACTCCTGCACATCGTGCGCCGAGGTTGCGAGGCTTTCCTGTAGTTCGCTGACAAACCACTCGCGCATTGGCCGGTCATGATAGCGATGCCCGGTGAGAGCGGAAACAAATCCGACGGCGGCGAATCCTTCGCGAGTTACGGCTTCGTCCCAGCGGCTATCCCGGAAAATATCGGTCTCGGCCGGATATCCGTAGAGATAGAGAATGACGGGAGGTTTTTTGACGCCCTTCGGCTTGACCACGTAAACGTCGAGGCGGTCGCCCCAACGCCATTGCAGGAAGTACAACTCCAACGTGTAGTCGTCGCCTTCGTCGGTTGAGGCGAGAAGGGGGCGGACGGGAAGCAGCTTGGTGCCAGTGAGTGCCGACGTAGTCCAGTCTTCCTGGACGCTATCGAAGCGATGGTCGCGCGGGTCGGAGACGGGAGGCGATGCAGGGGTCAACTGCTGAGCCGCGCCAGTTCCCGCGAGCGAGAAAACAAAAAGTCCCAAAGCCAAAGCTTGAATCAGGATGAGGTTCGTAAGACACGGAAAACTTCGCAGCATAATTCTTTGAAAAACCCCGAGGACTTGGTAATGGTACATCTTTAATTTCGCACATCCGTGGAGGAAAAGAAAAAGGGCGAGCCGCCAAAAACGGCCCGCCTCAGGTAAGCAAATTACGGATTAGTGGCACGAGTCGCGCAAGCGCCGCCAGGATTCGCCTGAATCAGCTGCGTTGCCGTGTTTGTGGACAGCACGATGCAGCCGCCCATGTCGCCGCCGGATTCCCCGGTTTTGTTATGAGGAACCGGTCCAATGCTTGCGCCGCTTCCGTCCACCTGCTGATAATGCGAACGGAGGAGCGTAGCGCCGGGATCGGTAAAGCTGGAAGAAACGCCGTTGATTACGACAGTGGCCGTCGTCTTCACAGCCGGGATGTAATCCGGGATAGTGTTGACCACGAATTTCTGCGAAGAGAGGATCAGTTTTTCTGCGTTGGTTAGCGCGGTGCCCGTGCTTACGACGCGGAGGTTGGACCATGCGCGATAAGCGCCGCTGCGGATGTTCGGGAAGGAAAGCCCGTTGAGCGCCCAGATCGCATTTTCTGGGCAGGGGACCGCAGCCGGAGTGCCGCAAGCTGGGGACGGGAGGTTCGCAGCCGCTGGCAATTCGCCGTTGGCAGGTTGTCCGGGATCAAAGCCAGCCCCCGAGGTTGTGTTGTAGTTGTAGAAAACCCCGTCTACGCCGTCGAGCGTGGTGTAGGCATAGTTGGCACTGTTGGCGATGGAACTGACGTTGCCGTAGCTGAAGAAGGTATAGGTAATGCCGTCGAGGTGGTTGTTGGTCTTCGAGTTCAGAACCGACTTGATCGCCTCGCCCGTGCCGATACCGCGCCAGCGGCCAGCCTTGCCATCATCCGAGCCGCCAGCTCCCGCGACATCCGGGCAACTTACGCTGCCACCGACGCCGCCGGTCAGCGGATTCGCGCCGTTGACGCCGGTTTCCTGGCTCACGCCAAGAGCGCTTCCACCTGCCACGACGGGACGACGAAATACCGTCGCTTCCGTGGTGTTCATGGTGCCGGATAGGGGCTCACGCAGATAAGCCGCGATGCCAGCCGCGGGCAAACCGAAGGCGCTGGCGTCACAGAGCGTGCCGCCAAAAACTGTCTGCACTTGGGATTCGGTCACGTTCGTCAGGCCGGAAAGCTGCCCGCCGTTGCGTGAGTATACGAAAATGATTGGGGCGATGCCCACCGAGTAGGTGGAGTACTTCGGCACGGTGCCGCCGCTGATGGGGTCTTTCCCGCTGATGGCAAATGCCAGCACGTTTGCCGTCGAAGTGCTGCTGGGATAGCCGCTCTTGATAGAGTTACCCTGGCCATTGGCATTCGACCCGACCGGCGCGCAAATGCCAGGGGCAAAGTTGCCGTTGTAACCGAGTCCGTCGGTGGAATCAAATCCGGTGGGGTTCATGCCAGCCGAGGAGTTGGTGCGGCAGGTTGCCCACAACGCATCTTCCGGACGAATGTCGGTAGCGGCCACATTCACAGCAACACCTTGGCCGGTTGTGAACAGAGCTTGGAGATTCGGACACAGCGAGGAGGGTGAAGGGTCGCAGATGCTGCCTCCGTTCGGCAGCGGGGTATCGCCGCCCCACAGGACAGAACTGATCTGGCCGTTCGGCGAAGGCACGGAAGTGATGCCCATTTTGCAGGCAGGATTCGCGAAATAGCAACGAACGCCGACGCCCGAGTCCACCTTAATAGACGCCCAAACTTTTGCCGGCGAGGAGCTGTCCCACACGACCCAGATGGCGCCGCCATCGACGTTGAAGGGACTTACACGGGTGTCGGTGAGGTTGAATGAGCTATAGGTGTAGTGGTAGCAGGGTGCGGTAGCGCCAACAAGGCTGGAGCCGCAGCTGCCACCGTTGTAGGCTCCGAGCCCCTGAGTTTGCCACTGTGCGGAAGAGCCGGCGATCGCCACTTCCACAGTCTGGGCCTGAAGTTGACATCCAAAAACGACAATCGCGGCCAGAGCAGCAACCGCGAGCAAACTTTTGTTTCGCGACATTCTAAGTTCTCCTTTTTCGGTTAAAGAAACAATTCAGAAATCCGTTGAGGTGCGAGCGCGGGCCGATGGCTCCCGATGTAGTTGGAGTCGTTCGGCAGTAACGCACGGAGAATAGCGGACGCAGGAGAATGCGTGTATGAAATATTGAACAAAAGAATGTTAAGGAAATGTGACAATGCCGCGCCGTATCTAGTGCAAGACGATAGCAGCCCGCAACGAATCGCCACAAACGAAGGAGTTACGAGACTTAGGGGACTTAGTCTACTGACCTCCGGCTGCCAATGCAGCGGGTGGTTATTTCCACAGGTGGCGCGTTTTCAGCGAAGATCGGGCACTGGATGCGGTGTTTCGCCGTTGTTCTAGGGATAACGATAGCCCAAATAGGTGTGGGAAAATTTAACACTCTTTTAATCTTAGCTCGCTGACCCTTCCTCTAGAATTCGCGTTTGCCTTAAGCCCATTAAATCCTTTCGGCATCGGAGAACGCACAAGTGAGTTTCTTTTCCTCGCATGCTTCCGCGCGACCGAAGTGTGTGCTGATCATCTTATTGCTCTTATCGTTCAGCGCTGGAACGGCTATTGCGCAGGACGCGAACGCGGCCAAGGGAAGCATTAGCGGAACGGTAACGGACTCAAAGCATGCCGCTGTTCCGGGCGCCAAGATATCGCTGAGCTATGGAAACCTCGCAACGCTTGTGATCGAAAGTGACAGTAACGGGCGGTACGCCGTCGAACTCGTACCCGGCCCCTACAACATGACGGTCACGGCCCCGAGCATTGGCGAAAAGAATTTTGAGAATATCAATCTCACTCCGGGAAAGAAACTGACGATTGACGTTGAGTTGCAGCCGCTGAGCGCTAAGGAAGAGGTGGTTCCGGTTACAGCAGAGCAACCGCGGAAAACGGGAAGTGGGCAGACGCTGATCACCGGCACAGTAACCGATCAGACGGGCGCCGTGCTGGTAGGCGCAAAGGCGACGCTGGATAGCGGCGCAGGCGCAAAGATTGAAGTACTAACGAACGACAGGGGCGTTTATTCGTTCGCAAATGTTCCGCCGGCCGTCTACACACTTACAGTGACCGCAACCAACTTTGCTCCCAAGGTCTTCGACAGTATGTCGGTGACGCCCGGCCTGGAGTTGCCCCTGGACGTTCAGCTTGAGCCAGCCAAAGAAAAGACCGAGGTCAATGTCGAATCCTCCAACGTAGGCAGAGTGGAGACGGAAACGTCGACGGTTTCCGGGACAATCACGCAACAAGAAGTTGTAAAGCTTCAGCTGAACGGGCGCAACTTCTCGCAGTTGATTGCGCTGGCGCCGGGCGTGAGCAACCAGACGGGACAGGACGAAGGCAAAGTGGGCGTGGTCGGGAGTGTGAAATATAGCGTGAACGGCGGCCGTGTCGAGTACAACAGCTTCGAAGTGGATGGCAGCGATGTATTGAACACCGGCCTGAACCGTGCATCGAGCACGCTGATGGTGTATCCCAGTCTTGATTCCATCCAGGAAGTGAAAGTACTGACTTCGAACTACGGTGCGCAGTACGGCCGGACGGCCTCTGGCACAGTGCAGGTAACGACCAAGTCCGGCACCGGAAGCTTCCACGGGGAACTCTACGATTTTGTCCGCAATGAAGCTTTCAACGACCGCAACTATTTCGATCAAACCTCGGGGGCTCCGCTCTATCGCAGGCAAGATTTCGGCGGCACCATTGGAGGGCCGCTGACCATTCCGCACGTCTTCAATACAGACAAGAAGAAGACGTTTTTCTTTTTCTCCGAGGAATTCCGCCTGGAGAAGACGCCGACGGAATACAACCAGGCGGTGCCGGGCCTGCACGAGCGCGGACTTACCCTGCTGAATGGCATGGTGCAGAAGAACTTGAGCGCTCCCAATCCAGCCACGGGGATCATCGGACAGGTTTTCGATTTCTCGGATGTGTGCCCGCCGCCTTCCCCCACAGGCAACAATATCTTCAGCCGCTCGTCATATCCGGATTGTCCCGCTATTCAGACTACCCAAGGTTTGAATGCGGTGTATTACCTGGAGGATGCACCGTCGACTGCGGGCCCGCAGGCCCAGCTAGGAGTGGACAAGAATGCACTGGCTATTCTCAATGCGAACCTGATTCCATTGCCCAACTCAGCGACAGGTTGCAACTATGCTTTGCCGACTTCAACGCTGCTTGGTCCTACGGACCCGTATCGCTGCTATGTCACATCGGTTTCGCCTTCGACTTACTGGCGAGAAGAATTGTTCCGCATCGATCACGACTTCACGGCAAAGACAAGAGCAACGTTCCGGTATGTGCACGACGCGTGGGACACGACCGTGCTTTCACCGCAATGGAACTATTTGAGCGTAACGGACCCGGCGGCAGGAACGTTTCCGACAATCGAGAACCGGTTTGTCGGCCCGGGAGTGGATCTGGTAGCGCGGGTCACGCAGACGATCTCGCCAACGCTGTTAAATGTGATCGATGTCAGCTATACAAATGCCACCATCACACTTACGGACCAGAACGGCCCCGGCGGCGCACGCTTCCAGCGCGACCCTTCACTAGACCTGCCGCTGGTGGTGACTAATCCCTCTGCCCCGGGACAATGCAACCCTAGCGTGAGCGTGGATCCGGTGACGGGTTACCCGCAATGCGGGATGGGCTACCTCTTCAACAACGGCTTCGGTGGCAAGATGCCGGGCGTGGCATTCCTAGGCACGAATGCCGCATACGGCGGGCAAGGCTTCGTCGAAGATCCCTCCTATATGCCGTGGGGCCACACGAATCCCACCTACGCCATTCGTGACGACGTCGGCAAGTCGGTCGGAAAGCACACATTACAGTTTGGCGTGCAGTACGTATATTCGCAGCGCAACCAGACAAACAACGCTATCGGCGCGGCCTCCGGCGACACGCAGGGCCTGCTGACATTCAGTAACCTGGCGAACAGTACCGGCAACGCATTTACGGATTTTCTTGCTCAGTCCAGCTCGGGCAGTGGTTCGGGAGCAATCTACGGCTATGCGCAAAGCTATACGCAGGATTCGGCACAGCTCCGTTACTACCAGCGCTTCCAGATTGCGGAGCCTTACATCCAGGATGATTACAAAGTTAGTAGCCGGCTGACCGTCAACCTGGGACTGCGCCTTAGCCTGTTCGGCACTTATCACGAAAAAGACTCACGCGCGTGGAACTGGGTGGGCTCGCGATTCAATCCGGGTGCGTTCACTGTAGATCCCGCTTTCGGAGAACTACTCCAAAATGGCACGCCGGTGCAGTTCAATCCCAACACTTTCGCGCTCGATCCGTCTGTCGTCAGCAATTTGGGATTGGTGCAATGTGGCGTGAGAGGCACACCTTCAGGGTGCATGAAGGGTCGTCTGTTTAATTGGGCGCCTCGCATTGGCTTCGCGTGGGATCCGTTCGGCGATGCCAAGACTTCGGTCCGCGCAGGATACGGAATTTTTTACGAACACGGCACGGGCAACGAAGCCAATACAGGCTCTCTGGAGGCGAGCGCCCCGAACGTACTCAGTGTCACGCAGCCGTTGCCTCTCAGCTACAACTGCATCGGCGGCGTGGGCTACAACGGTCACCCCGGCAACCCTTGCATCAGCCCCCTCACGGGCGCGACAGCTCCGCCGCCGGGGACGCTCTATCCGATCGACGTAACGTCAATTCCGACCCAGGCAATTTGGCCATATGCCCAGCAGTGGAGTTTTGGCGTTCAGCGGGAAATGCCTAACAATTTTGTAGTGAACGTCGGTTATGTAGGAAGCAAAGGGACTCACTTGACGGTCGAGCGCCAACTCAATCAAAGACTGCCGCTGCCGGCGAGCGAGAACCCCTTCGGACCGAACGAACCGTTGACTATCCCGGATTGCACGATTACTCCCCAGGGATATAACGGTCATCCGGGGGATGGCACCACTCCGTTCCAACTTGTTAGTTATAGCGGGACACTCGTTTCTCCCCAGAGCCCGGCATACGTATACCTGCAGACGGCGTGTGCAAATTTCTATACACCCAACGTCAACTCATTGCCCGGACGCCCGTATCCAGGCTTGGGCAGAATCTTAGCTTTGCAGAATGTGGCAAACTCTGGCTATCACGCTCTGCAGTTCACGGCGCGACACAGCCACGGGCCACTGACGACTGGCATTTCTTATTCCTATAGCCACTCTATCGACGATTCTTCCGATCGCAGCGATCCGATTTTAGTGAATTCGTATGACTTGCACGAGAACCGCGCCAGCTCGAGCTTTGATGAACGTCATTTGCTGACGGTCAACTACATCTACCAGCTTCCGTTGCGCAACCTACCCCGCCATCTGCTTGATTGGGCTCAGGACCGCTCCGAGGCAAGCTCGGGCAGCGCGGGATCGAAGTCGGATCCATTAAGTCGCTGGCTTGACGGCTGGGAGCTTTCGGGAGTCACGCTGTTTGCATCGGGCACTCCCTTTACTGTAATTAACCAGGCGGGCAGCCAGGGCTATTCAATAACCGACAACGCCGGTGTCGACAGCGGATTGGGAGTCGCCGCGTCATACCCTGATGTGGTGAAAGGAGGGCCAATGCCGAGTAAAAACTCGCAAAACACAAGTGGCTCCCTCCAAACCATTGGGCCGCTCTTGCTCAATCCTGGGCGCTTTGAGGCTCCGCGGGGACTGACGTTTGGAGATGCAGGGAGGAACTTCCTCAATAATCCAAGCCGTCTGAATTTCGATATGGCGTTGGCCAAACACTTCAAAGTGACAGAGGGAAGCCAGACTCGAGTTCCGGGCCGAGGCTTTTAACATCTTCAATCACACTCAGTTTCGAATTTACGATCCCGACAATCCGGGCAGTACCGGCAATAACATCGCCGGTTGTTATGAGCCGACTACGTTATTGGCGGACTGCTCTCCGGGGTTCCTGCATCCTGTCGACGCACATCGGCCGCGCACGATGCAGATTGCGCTGAAGCTGGCTTTCTAGGACTAAGACATCATGGATCGTTTTCGTCAACAAGAAATACTAACTCGGGCCTTCGGAGCAAATCTCTGTAGAGGCGGCACGAAGAGCGTTTCGATCTTGCTGCTGGCATGTTTGGTGCTGGCTACCGTGAGTTGTGGCGGCGGCAGTTCGAATGCGGCGGTGCAGACCAGTTCAGGACTTGGGGGCAACTGGCAATTTGCGCTCTCGGCGCCTGCGGACAATTCGTTCGAAGGAAGTCCATACGGCGGGACTCAGTTCAGTGTTCTGCAAGGCGGATTTCTTGTGCAGCGAGGCGGCTCGGTTAGCGGGCAAGCGGTGTTTTCCATCTGGCTGCCTTCGTCGAACGGCGGAAATCCTACTGAATGCAACAGCGGGACGGCGACCATAACGGGAACGGTGACCGGGGGAAGCGTCAACCTGACAGCGACAGTGGGAACTTTGACCGCAGATGGAACCGCCCTAACAACGCAGACGTTCACGCTTGCCAACGGTCAGCTTAGTTCCGACGGTTCGGCCATCCAGGGGGGAACGTATTCTTCAACAGCGGGCTACTACATTCCCCAGGGTTCAACCACAGCGGCCTCCTGTGGAGCGGCTGAAACGGGCGTCACTTGGAGCGCAGCCTCGGTGCCTGCCTTGGGCGGCGCATTTCAGGGGTTCTTTCACAGTCTTAGCCAGTCAAACAGCACGCTCAATGGACAGGTCTTCCCTGTTACTGGTTCCTTGATTCAGGGCCCTAACATCGGAGCCACCAGCGCTACACTAACCGGCTCGCTGACGTTCACTGGCTATCCATGCCTTTCGGCGGCAGCAGTCAATGGAGTCATCAGCGGTAATTCCGTTGTTCTTCAGGTCTTTAATGCAGCCACGGGCGCGCCTATTGGGCAGATTGGCAACCTCGGAAACGGCAACGGAGCGACTTACCCAGTCATTTACGACAACACTCTAAGCGGATTTGCGCTGCAGAATCCGAAGGGATCTACGGTCGCGTATGCGCTCAACACAAGCGCTTGCTCGGGATCGGGCCTGAGCATCAGCTCGTCGGGTGATGCCGGCAACATCTGCCTGGGATTCGGCGTTGACATCAATGGAAATCTCGGACCGGCGTGCGCCGAACCAATCACGCTTTCTCCGGCATCGTTGACGTTCCCGGCACAGGCTCTCTTGTCCGGCGCGCGAACTCGCGAAGTCGTGACCCTGACTAACATAGAGCCTTCGGGCTCGCAACCTTTGAACGTGAACATCCAATTAGTGGAAGACGACAGCGGCGAGATATATCCGAGCGGCGGGGACTTTAACGGTTTTCCGAATTTTACCGAGACGAACACGTGCGCCGGCTCCGTCAATCCGCAGCAGTATTGCACGATTTCGATTACTTTCACGCCGCAGCAGAGTTGCCCCTGGATACCGGGAGGAAGCAATCCGCTTGGTTTGGCGCCCTCCAAGTGTCCTGGATTGTTTAATCCGCTGGTGCCGCCTAAGTCATTGCTGAATGCTGTGCTGCAGGTATCGATTTCAGGAGCCACTACTCCGGATTCGGATCCAACTTTCACCATCCCACTGAAAGGCTCTGGCTTAAGTTCGCTTGTGCCGTCAACACCCGAATTGGACTTTGGTGCGGTGAATCAGGGGGAAGTGAGCCTGTCGCAGCAACTGTCGCAATCGCTCATTTTCACGAATCAAAGTACGACGACTCCCGTGCAGATTCTCAGCGCGATTTCAACGTTTGGCCAAACGTGTAACAGCGACATGACCCTTCCATATGTGCGGCAGCGCCCTGCCACGGGTGGTACGGCCGCTGTGCCTGGGCTGGTGGTGGTCGCAACCAACGGCAACACAACCAGCGGTTCCTATGTAACGCCCTATCCTTCCAATACGCCACCATCGGTGGAGTATTACTGCGACTACGACGCAGCCACCAGTCTAAGCACCTTCCAGATTTCATCGGACACCTGTTCAGGGCAGACGATTCCGCCGAACGGCACGTGCGGACTGACGATCACGTTCGCGCCCCAGCCGGATTCGTATCTGAAGTTTCCGGACTCGAATACGAATGGCGGACTGGATTATTTCCTCCAGTTGAACACGTTGCAGTGCGACCTCAACGATAATCCGCCGAATCCGCCGCCGAGCAGCTCAAACCCTTGCGAAATTGACAGCGGCCGCTTCCCGGTCGAACTCACCGCCAATCCTCCGAGCCCGCTGCGAATGGCGCCTGCGGCTGGCTTGGACTTTGGCACGTGGCTTCGCGGCACAACCAGCACGCCGGTCACGCTGACGTTGACCAACGATCAGGCAAACAACGTCACGGTAACGCTGACGGCGAACGTGGTGTCGAATGCGGATTATGTGGAACTACCACCCTACTGCCCAACGACTTTATCTCCGGGAGCAAGCTGTCAACTGTCATTTACTTTGGCGCCGACGGTTTCCGGCTTCGATAGCGGCAACGTCGTCCTCGAGTATAACTACACGAATTCTTCGGGAGTAACTACATACAACCAATTCCAGTACATCTATTTGCGCGGATTTGGGCAATAGAGAGCGGGCGCGGACCTCAACGTTGGGGCCAGTGGCGCAGGCCCAGCGAGAGATTCCAAGGAGGAGTAGCAGTGGCAGCACGGCAATGGATCTTAAGTTTTCTGTTGGTGGCAGCAATTTCCCTTCTCGCCGGGTGCAGCGGCGGGACCACCTACAGCGTTAGCAATCCCGGCTCCGGCAATCAGTCGTCGGTAGCGATCGCGTTCGGCCAAACACCGCCTGCCACGATCTCGCTTACTCCTACAACGCTGCCCACCGTTTCAGCCAGCGTCAGCAATGACAGCACAAATTCTGGCGTGACTTGGGAGCTGGTAGCGTGCCAGAGCAATGGCAGTAATTGCTCCGCTCAACCTTGCTCGAATGTCGGCGTATCAATTCCTAATAAGGCGTGCGGCTACTTGTATGAGTCGAGCGATCCCAACAAAACCTTCACATTGCATTCCGCCAGTGGAGACGTCCTCACCTACCAGCCGCCTTCGACCTTCCCCGTGCCCGGCGACGGTATGATCATTCAGATCATCGCGCTCGCGACCGTTCAGCCGAGTTCAAATGTCACGGCTCCAATAAGCATCACCGCCTTTGGCAACGTACTCCAGGGCACCTACGTGTTTCATGCTCAGGGGAGCGATTCCACCGTTTCAACTTATCCTTATCAAATCGCCGGCGTAGTCTATCTCGATGGCAACGGCAACGTGACCACTCCAAGCGGCGGTACGTCGGCGGGCCAGCAGACTATCAATACAGACAATGTGAATGGAACACCGGTTTCCACGACGTCGCAGATCACCAGTGGCAGCTATTTCGTTGGCACCGATGGGCGTGGGACCCTGATTCTCAACACCACCGATGGCAGCGGAGGTGCGATAACCGAACTATTCAGTCTCGCAGTTATTTCCAGCTCGGAAGCTTCCATCGCACAAATCAGCGGCACACTTACAAACAGTGGGGGAACAACGACGCTTTCCCAGTCCGGGGCCGGCATGCTGCAACTACAAGATGCCACGGCCACCTCGACGCTTCCTACTGCGGGTTATGCGTTTATCGCCAGCGGCACAGACAGCAGCAGCGACCCGATTGTCTTTGGGGGCATTCTGAACATCGATGGGCAAGGCAGCAAGAACAATCCCTGTACGGGTGCCGGGTGTATTTCCGGGAACGGCAGCCTGGCGGACATGGACTTGTCAACGAACACCGGCCTGATCACGTGCACCGCGGGAAGCGCGCCTTTCGGCATGGTCTCGCAATCTACAGGCGGTGCGCCGGGAGTTGTAACTTTCTCTCTGGGCAACGCGACAAATTGTTTTGAGTCGAACTCCGTCCAATTCACCGGCTATATTGTGGACGCCACCCACATCCAAATTATCGAGACTGACGATAACGCAGGAAGCGGCGGATTTCTGACGGCCGGTCTTGCTGTAAGCCAAGGCTCGGCCACTGGCACCTTCTCTACTTTTTCGGGACAGTATGTGTGGGGCGTTGTTGGCACTGACATGAACAGCGGTCCCATACCTTCGTCGCTGACTTCGCTCGGCGTGGTCATTGCCGACGGATCTGGAAATGCCAGCGGGATCACGGACACCTTGTTCCAGTCTTCGTTCTCAACAGGCCCTCCATTTGGCACGTTGCAATTTACAGGAACTTATCAACTCGAGAACGGAATTGGGCGTGCACGCCTGGGATTCATTCCCGAACCAAAGGCGCATTTTAACCCGGACATCATCTTCTATTTGACCGGGAGCGGAACGGCGCCGCTGGTTCTGTATGCGGCGGCAGGCAACACGGTGTATCCGGCCCTGGGCACGGGAATCGCTTACCCGCAGGCCTCGAATCCGCAATCGATTATATTCAGCGGACCCTATGCCACCAGCTTCAATCAAAGTAACGGCTCCGAAAACGATGGCAGCGGAGAGATGACAGCGACGCCGCCTGCCTCAGGAGGGACGACGGGCGCGATTACCGGCACGATCGACGACTTCTTTAATAATTACTTGCTCGGACCAAGCGCAATGCCGCTTGTTCTCAACGACACGTTCACAACCCCGCCCGACAACTTCGGGCGCCTTGCAGGCACGTTCTTAAGTCCCGGCCCGGACAACGGCCCCTTTGTGGAGTATTACCTGATTGACGCGAACTCCCAGGGATCGGCCAATAGCGGCTTCTTCGTGGAAACCGACGCAGCAGTGTCATCGCAGGCAATGCTGGGTTATTTTGTCGAAAGCTGCGATGTAACCAGTTCCACAAGCTGCCAGCAGGCCGCTGCCCGGAGCTCCGCGAGGCGCGCGGCGAATAAGCCGGGCCATCGCAAGCCACGCGCAGCTTCGCCCGCGTCACAACTCCCAGAAGGGCGCACCTACTAGGTCAGCCAAATTAACCCTCCTTTAACAGGGGCGCAACATTCCTGCAACAAGCCACCGATAAGCTTCAGTGGGAGAGTTTTACGCGTCGCACCCCGACGCAGGAGAGGTTCTGTCACAACTCATGTACTCCCTCGAGGCCACCGCGCGGCCGATCCGTCCTGAGCATATCTACGTCGTGGAAGACGACCTGGACGTAGCGCGGCTAATCGAGCACAACCTGCGCACGGCGGGATATGAGGTCTCAACATTCGCGTCCGGAGCACCCGTCGTAACCTCCGCCCTCACGGCACCACCTTCGCTTTTTTTGCTCGACATCATGCTGCCCGGCATTAGCGGCATAGACCTCTGCCGGCAGATTCGCCAGCACGAGCAACTGGGAAAGACGCCGGTCATATTTCTTTCAGCGCGCACGCAGGAAATGGACCGCCTACAGGCATTTGACGCCGGCGGAGACGGCTACATCACCAAGCCCTTCAGCCCGCGCGAATTGATTGCGCGAGTACGCAATATTCTCCGGACCCAGGAAGAACCTCCGCATCAGGAACTGATCCAGCTCGGAGACCTGGAAATCGATCCAGCTTCCATGACTGTGCGCGTGCAGGGCCGCACGATAGGGACCACGGTGCGCGAGTTTCGCTTGTTGGAGTATCTTGCGCGCCATCGCGGACGAGTATTCACGCGAGACCAACTGCTTGATGCAGTGTGGAAAGAGGGATCGTTCGTGACGCCGCGCTCGATTGACGTTTTCGTGCGCCGTCTGAGAGAAAAAATTGAGCGCGATCCTCGTCATCCGCGCTATTTGAAAACACTGCGAGGAATCGGATACCGCTTTGAGACCGAACGCTAACTTTTGCGGCCGCTAATTCCGCGGCGCTGCCTTGCTTCCGACACCTAAGACAAAATAAGGATCTGCGCCCCAGCATGAAGGCCGAAGCGCAGATCCTCTACTCTGCCGGATTAAAGCTTACTTCTTTCTTCCCGGCGCAGGCTGGTATCGACGCTGCAAGTTCTGTTGTTGACTGGCATGTCGTTGCTGCAACTGTTGCGTCTGCTGCTGATGGCGCTGCTCCATCTGCTGCTTTTGCGTGTCGTTGTAGTTGCGTTTCGCTGCCTGCTGGTGCTCGTTCGCCTGCTGCTTTTCCAGTTTCTGCCGCTCCTTCTCCTGCTGGGCCTGCAATTTCTCTTGCTGCTGCTGGAGCTTGCGGTCGCGCCCCGGATCTCCTGTGTTGGGCGTGATCCGCTCCGGCGGCTTCAAATCTGCGGCATGGCCTGGCGTTCCCGCCTCAGCGCGACCTTGCATGCCTCCCTCGGGATGCGCACCGCCACCACGGTTCGCCGGGGGATGATACTCACCTCCCGCCTCGCGCGCCGCCATCACATCGTGTCCGCTGAATTCTCCGGGCCGAGCCGTAGCTGCGATCGCCGGTTTCCCGTGATTGGCCGAAGCCCGCATTTCCGGATTGCCACGGGCTGCCTGCATGTGTTGGTTCTGCGCGGCAACAGGCCCAACGTGCCGGCCGCGTTCCGCAGCTTCATCCTGAGGACTGGGACGCCTATCAATTCCACCGGGTCCACCGTTAAAACTCGTGTGATTTACCGTAATGTTTGTGATCCGCTCCTCATACACATTGTGAATGTTCTCGACGTTGATGTTGGCCACCGCGCGGTTGTAGAAGAAGTGCCCGCCATCCCAGCGGCCTCCCACAAAGCCGACGCCGAAGTAGCCGAAGCCATAATTAATTCCGCCGTAGAATCCAACCTGCGGTCCCCACCACCCTTCGTGCCACAGCCAGGCGCCGTTAACCCATCCCCACCACGGCGGAGTCCAGAGAAACCCAACTTCCGGTGCCAATACCCACGTACCTGGAACCCAGTAATAATCTCCAAGGTCGGGGTCCCAAGCCCAATAACCGGGCGTCCAAATGTATCCGTCGCCCGGACAAAGTGGCTGCTCGTAAACAGGCAGAGCGGGCGGAGCGAACGTGACGGAAATGTCTACCTGCGCTGACGAGGTCGGAGCCATTGCCAACGACATTGTCAACACAACGAATGCAAACAGCACTGTACGGAGGGAGAAAATGTTACGCATCGTGGTTCCTCTCTCGGATCATCCTGCGTCACCCCGCTCACAGCAACGTGCGGGACACGTGGATGAGCCGGCAAAAATTTTCCGGAAGCAACCGCAAATGTCTTCCTGGGATCGCTGCTAATGCTAACACCATTTAGAGTGCATTCGTTTCGGCGACGGCCCAAATAAAACATCAGCATCTTTTTCAATGTTTTACGCGAAATACAGTCTTTTGCACATTGACAAGCCCTCCGGCAAGGTCTAAGGTGAAACTCCATTAAGCGAACAAAAGGCGAATATGCTGCCGCGCGTTGCCCTGCTGAAGTCACAAATCGAACGCACTCTGCCCGCTGCTTTTACTGTCTATGGGCGCAAACACGAAGACCATGGCGCGATTCCGACAGGATTTGCTCAGGTCGACGACGCGATTGGCGGCGTCCCTCTCCGGGCTCTCACAGAAATTTGCGGCAGCAACCTGGCTTCTTCGGGCAAGACTTCGGTTTTCGTTTCTCTGCTGGCGCAGGCTACGCGCAACCACTATTGCGCTCTGGTCGATGCCGGTGATAATTTCGATCCCGTCTCCGGCCAAGCTGCTGGCATCACATTGCCGCGCCTGCTCTGGGTACGCTGCGGGAAGAGCCGGGGTCCCCATCAAGCCAGCTCTTGTCTTGATGGGATTGAAGGCCGGCATCCCCAGATGGCACGGGTTTCGCCGAATGGGGTGGAGAGCTATACTTACCTTCCGCCTCTGGAACAATCCTTTAAAGTGGCCGACATTTTGCTGCAAAGCAGCGGCTTTAAATTAATTGCTGTCGATCTCAGCGGTATTCCCGAACGCGTCGTACGCCGAGTTCCTCTGAGTTCATGGTTTCGCTTCAGCCGCGTGATCGAGCGGCAGTCCGCTGCTTTGGTCTTCCTCTCCCAGGAACCGCACGCCACCAGTTGTTCCGCTGTAGTGCTGCGGGTGAGCACGGCTTCTGCGAGGTATTCAAAAAACTTCCTCGTTGGAAACCTGCTTATGCAAATGAATCTCGATGTTGAAATCGTGCGCGGGCTCAATAAGAAACCAGTTCGCCCAGTCGCCGTGGCGCGTTTGGATTTGCCTGCGCAAGAGGCCTAAATCAGTTGTATTTAATCCATGCCTGCCGAGCCAATGTTCGCCAATCCAATGTTCGCTTGCCTCCACGCCGTTGATTTTCCTGTGCAAGCCTCTCTGTTGCCCGAATCGGCGGAAGCACGTACAGAACTGAACCGCTCTCCGATTGCCATTCTTGATGGCCCCGCCAATTTGCCCAGAGTTTTCGCTATCAACGCCGCTGCTCGCCGTGCCGGAATTCAAACTGGGATGACCAAACTGCAAGCTGAAGTTTGCGCCGGTGCGGTGCTGCGTAAGCGCTCGCCCACCGAAGAAGAATCGGCGCATGCCGCGCTGCTCGCATGCGCTGCAAATTTTTCTCCCCGCGTGGAGTCGACTGCTTCCGGCATTGCAATTCTTGATCTCAGTGGAACGGAGAAACTCTGGCGGCAGAAACGCGCCGGGCACACCACCATCCGGCCAAACGATGGCCAGAATGCTCTTTGGCGGCGGGCAGCGCAAATCATGACCGCAAAAGCCACCGCGGCCGGATTCAACGTCCGCATTGCAATTGCTTCTAATCCCGATACCGCATTTCTCGCGGCCCGCGGATTCTCCGAAAACAAAATCATTCTCGTGGGCGACGAAGCCCGCCAACTCACTTCGCTGCGCTGCAATACACTGCCACTTTCGCCCGAGATGCTGGAAACGCTCGAGAACTGGGGCATTCGCACGTTTCATTCGCTCTCTGCGCTGCCCGAAGTCGACATCGTGGAACGCCTTGGCCAGGCAGGTTTGTATATACAAAAACTCGCGCGCGGCGCGGTCGTCCGGCCGCTGTTAACGTTCGAGACCGCCGCAGACTTCGCGGCAAGTTTCGAGTTCGACGATCCCGTCGAAACTCTCGAATCCATATTCTTTGTACTGAATCGCCTGCTCAACGAGATTTGCTCGCGTTTGATCTCTACTGCGCAAGCCGCCAGCGAATTGCGCCTCACAATCGGGCTCAACGTTCGCCAACTCACGCCGTTTTACGGACGTGAGGAACGCGAGCGGCAGCAAACGCGACGGGGGACCGTACACGCAATCCTGAGCGAGCCGTCAGGCGAGTCGAAGAATCTTTGCGAGCACGTCTGGAAACTTCCCAATCCGACGCAAGACAAAAATCTGCTTTTCAACCTGCTGCGACTGCATCTGGAGAAAACTTCATTTTCCGCTCCGGTTCGCTCTCTGCGGGTAGAAGCGATCCCGGTCAAGCCGCGCCATGCGCAGGGAAATCTTTTTGCGCCGCCATCTCCTGAGCCGGAACAACTCGAACTCACATTGGAGCGCATCCGGGGTGTTGTCGGGGCCAAGGATGAAAGCGCCGACAACGCCGGTCACGTTGGCTCCCCGTGTTTGCTCGACACACACAAACCCGACAGTTTCGCCGTGCAACGGTTTTCAATCGCTATCGAAACAAACGCGCCTCAAAAGAATTTACCAAGCGGTGGTGCGCAACCCCTTTATAGGCAAGCGCCAAACTTTTCGTCGCTGCACCCTGCTCCACTTCCTGCTCTGCGCATGTTCAGGCCTGCCATTGAAACCGCAGTGGAACTTACCGGCGCGAAGCCGCATTTCGTTCGCCTTTGGCATCGTCATCGCCGCGTGCTCGCTGCTTCTGGCCCGTGGTCAAGCTCCGGCGACTGGTGGAACTCCGCTGTCTGGGCACGCGAAGAATGGGACGTAGTTTTGCAAATGCCTACTGGCGCCGGCTTCTATCGCATCTATCGCGACCGTCTTCGCAGCCAGTGGTTTGTAGAAGGAGTATTTGATTAGGAAGGGCGTCGTTTGGTGTTAGTCGTGGGTCGTTCGCGGCGCGTAGGCGATCGACACATCCGAACGGCGAACGACTTACGGCCAACGACCAGAGACAGAAACAATCAGTCCTTTCTTGGAACGTCGCTTTACGCGCCATGCCCTACATTGAACTTCATACCCGTTCCGCTTTCAGTTTCCTCGAAGGCGCTTCCCTGCCAGAATCGCTCGTTTCCGCCTGCGCACATCAGGGTATGCCCGCTATGGCGTTGCTCGACCGTCATGGAGTGTATGGCGCTCCGCGCTTTCACGTGGCCGCCAAGCAGGCAAAAATCAAAGCCCACGTAGGAGCCGAAATCACTGTCACCGACGATGGGAAATATCCCGGCGGAAATTACCCGCTCCTGGTCGCAACCCGCACCGGCTATCAAAATCTCTGCCGCTTTATTACCACTGCAAAGCTGCGCACGCAAAAAAAGATGCCGGCAATCGCCACGCTCGCCGAATTGCAAACCCGCGCCGAAGGCCTGATCTGCTTAACGGGAGACGAAACCGGCCCACTCGCACGCGCTCTAACACAGGGCAGCATCCCCGCCGCTCGACGGTTTCTCCAACACCTCTCGGAAATCTTCGGCCGCGAAAACGTCTACGTCGAACTACAGCGCCACGCAGATCGCGTCCAGGAAACTCGCAACCAAGCTGCGATTAGCCTCGCGCACGAACTCCATTTGCCACTACTCGCCACTAATGGCGTTTGCTATGCGACGCCTGCCGAACGGCAGATCGCCGATGTCTTCACTTGCCTCCGCCGCAAGTGCCGCCTCGATACGGCTGGCCGTCTTCTCGCTCGTAACTCCGAACGCTATGTTCGCAACCCGGCAGAAATGTCTCAGCTCTTCGCTGATATTCCCGCAGCCATCGCCAACACCGTCGAGTTGTCTTCCCGCCTCGAGTTCTCACTGGAAAACCTGGGCTACGAATTTCCCCGCTATCCCGTCCCCGAAGGCGAGACGATGGACTCTTTCCTGCACAAGCGCACATGGGAAGGCGCACGGTGCAGATACCGTCCTGTCAGCGCCCGCATCCGCACGCAACTCGAAAAGGAATTGGCCCTGATCGAAAAGCTCAAACTTTCTGGCTATTTCCTCATCGTCTGGGACCTGGTCTGTTTCTGCGAGCGCAACGGCATCTTGGTGCAGGGACGAGGGTCTGCGGCCAACAGCGCCGTGTGTTACTCGCTCGGCATAACTGCAATCGATCCCATCGGCATGGACTTACTCTTCGAGCGATTCCTCTCCGAGGAGCGCGGCGAATGGCCCGATATCGACCTCGACTTGCCTAGTGGCGACGAGCGCGAAAGAGTCATTCAGTATGTCTACCAGCGTTATGGAGAGCGCGGCGCAGCCATGACCGCCAATGTCTGTACTTATCGGGGACGCTCTGCTGCCCGTGAAATGGGCAAGGTGCTCGGCTTCGACGAAGATACGCTGGGCCGCCTATCGTCAGTCGTTGGCCAGTTCGAATGGCGCGACCCGAACGACACTTTCGAGCATAACTTCACAGCGACAGGCCTCGATCTTACGCATCCGCAAATTGCAACGTATCTTGATCTTTGCCAGCGCGTACAGGATTTGCCGCGCCATCTCAGCCAGCATTCCGGCGGCATGGTGATCTGCCAGGGGCAACTCGATTCTGTTGTTCCCCTGGAGCCAGCAACCATGCCGGGCCGCGTGGTTGTGCAATGGGATAAAGATGACTGTGCCGACTTAGGCCTCATTAAAGTCGATCTACTCGGCCTTGGCATGATGGCTGTGCTCAAAGACAGCATCGGACTCATTGGCGATCACTACGGAGAAGAAGTTGACCTCGCCCATCTCCCGCAGAATTGCCCCGATGTATATGACACCATCCGCAGGGCCGATACCATTGGCATGTTCCAGATCGAAAGCTGCGCCCAGATGGCCTCACTGCCGCGCAACAATCCTACAAAGTTTTATGACTTAGTTACGCAGGTCGCACTCATTCGACCCGGCCCCATCACTGGAGAAATGACGAGTCCATATTTAAAACGGCGCCAGGGCAAAGAAGCCATCACTTATCCGCACGAATCTCTGATTCCCGTGCTCAAGCGCACGCTTGGCGTGCCGTTGTTTCAAGAGCAACTTCTAAAGCTGGCCATGATTTGCGCCAACTTTAGCGGCGGCGAGGCCGAAGAACTGCGACGCGCTCTTGGCAGCAAGCGGTCACGACAACGCATGCTCGAGATCGAAGCGAAGCTTCGCGCCGGCATGACTGTCAACAAGATTGAGCCGCACACTCAGGAACAACTCGTTAAATTTATAAGTTCCTTCGCGCTCTATGGTTTTCCTGAATCCCATGCGGCCAGCTTTGCCCTGATTGCTTATGCCAGCGCATTTCTGAAAGTTCGTTATCTGGCGGCCTTCACCGCAGCCCTGCTTAACAATTGGCCGATGGGTTTTTATCACCCCGCCACGATCGTGAAAGATGCCCAGCGCCATGGTTTGCCCGTGCATCCTGTGAATGTAATTCGCTCAAGTTGGAATTGTTCTTTGGAATTGGAAAATAAAGATGACGATAACCAGAGTTTCGCGCTCCGCATCGGCCTTCGTTACGTTCGGGGCCTGCAGCAAGCCGCTGCCGAGGCCCTGGTTCGCGAACGCGCTCGCGCTCCGTTTCTTTCCGTCGAAGATCTTGCCCACCGTGTTCCCCAACTCAGCCGCGACAATCTCTTTATCCTCGCCTCCATCGGCGCGCTCAACAGTCTTTATACCGGTGCGCAGTTCCATCGCCGCGATGCGCTTTGGCAACTAGAAAAAGCGGTCAGAAAAACTGGCCCGCTGTTGGAAGGAATTGTCGAACTTGACCGAGCGTCGCCGCTGCGTCGAATGACGATAGAGGAACGGTTAGTGGCCGACTATCATGGCACGGGACTAACCACGGGCCATCATCCCATGGCCTACCGCCGGGATGCCCTGCGCGCGCGTGGAGTGAAATCCGCGATTGAATTGCGCAGTCTGCCGCACGGTAAACAGGCTACGACTGCCGGCTGCGTCATCACGCGCCAACGGCCCGGCACAGCCAAGGGAATTATCTTTATGACCCTGGAAGACGAAACCGGGACTTCCCGCATCATCATCAGTCCCGATTTCTACGATCAAAACAGGATGGTCGTGCTTCATGAACGCTTCGTTTTGGTTTCCGGAATCGTTCAGAATCAAGACAATATCGTGCACTTAAAAGCACGCAGTATTCAACCGCTCACCATCAGCGCGGCTCCTACGCCTTCGCACGACTTTCACTAGAACTCGCCTGACAAAGCCATCGCCGACAAATCATCACCGACAACGATCAATGATGCGGCGCCGTCTTGAAAGCGGCCATACTCATGCAATACTCGCCGTTCGTTCCGGTCCCGCCCGTTAGCGTCGGCTGATACGTGCCTGGCGGCAGATCCGTTGCATACGCATAGGTAGTCTTATAGGTCCACGGCGCAGGAGTTACTCCTGTGGGAATGGGATTGCTTGAATAGTATTTGACGATTATGAAATCCGTCGCTGTCGTCGTGAGGGATGGCCCCACCTCTTTTCCGTCCGCTGTTCTGGCGCCGTCGTTCACATGCGCACCCGTTCCATCCAGGACCGACGTTTTCTGCATGTTCGCAACTTCCATGAATGAGTTCACACTCAACCGGGCGCCACCGGCCAAATGGTATTTAAGTTCCGTGACCCCGCCTTTGCAATTTTCGCAGTACCAGATGTCGAGCGACTGCGTCTTGCCGCAGGAACTGGCAGCCTCGGGAACCTGTTTGTAGACGTTCCCTCCGTCGTGGGAATTATCAGTAACGCTCTCCACCTTGACGCCGGGGGTCCGGGGAGCCGGCATCGCAAGCAGCATGCTCCCCTCCTTGGTCGGGGTAGTAAGGTCCATGTCCGAAGTTGGTTCGGGACGGATGCTAATGGCAAAGTGCTGCTGAACGATGGTTTGAGCGGCCGAAGGCAGCACCGCCAGGGCGAGAACTAACAGCAAGAATTTCATTTTCATAGTGATCTCTTGACTCACGTGCAACACCCAAATTTTCGCGGCTGGCGCTCAGTTTTGCAACGCCTGAGTCATTACAGCCACATAACGTGGGTAATCACCTAGAGGCTTCCGATCTTCTGTCCAGACTGGAAAGCAGCCTCAAACGCGGACTCCTGCCCGCCCGAAGGCATTTCTAGACGACATGGGTGTGAATTTCAGCCAAGGAGAAGAAATCATTCTCACGGGATCACGTGTCAAGCAGGCGAAGCTGAACTCATTCATGCCCGTAAAATCGTCCGGGGCACCGATACCCTCGTTCTGCGGGACTAAAAAGGTAACCGGCTGGAACTGAGGTCATGACAATTTGAGAGCAGTTGCTGAAATGCCGCTAGGACGCAATTCTCATTAACACGAGGTGTAGAGCAACCTGCCCTGTTCATCGTTGCCGCCCGCTATGCGAATGCGGCACCCGCGCCAAGAATCGCCTGAGTCTTGCGGTGTCTTCGGCTTCGATACCATCAAACCGTATACCATTCCCTACTTTGTAATCACGCGAGACCACAACGCCGGATGTCTTCAACTTGCTCTTCTCGTCGTTGATGCAAAGGGCCAACTTCACTTTCGTTCCAACTTCCAGCGTGAACAGCATAGTAATGTAGCAGCCACCTATGCTCAGGTATGCGGTCTTGAGCCGCAGCGGTGTGGCATCGGTCTCTAACTGCAACTCGACTTCAACTGCCACCTTGATGCGGGGATGCCGCCGTCGTTCGCGTCCTGCAGATTGGTCATCAGATTGAGTATGACCCATTCCCCCTCCGAAGTTGTTGCTGTTCAGTCCTTCGCCGCCTTTTTCTTCTTGGGCATGCTGACAACCTTCTTGCCCCGGAACTTTGCCCATCGTGCTCTCTGCGCCGCTACGATTCTTGCCCTACCTGCCGCCGACAGCGTTCGTCTTCCTGTCCTTCTAGCAGATGCACCGCCGCTCAGCGCCGCGATTGCCGCATCGAGGCTCTGAAGTATCCTCGCCGCCTCGTTACGCTCTTTTCTCAATTGCCCCACAACAACGGATAACTTATTCATGCGGGCTCCTTTGTCGGGGAATTGTACCAGTTGGGTGCTTGGGAGCCGGTTCCCACTGATCCAATTGCGAATATGATTTTCACTTATGCCTTGCAGAATACATCTAGAAAGCAACGGGGGCGCGCCGGAAGATGGTGGGATCAGAATAGCTTCGGGCACGCGCCCGACTAAAGCTGGAAACACTTTAGGGACCTTCATCGGCATGTCGAGAAAACAACTCTGCGCAGAAACTAAGGGTGCCGCGCTCTGTCACCAACGCGCTGGCGGTTATCGTAGTGGTTGGAGTTGTCCTGCGCGTCTACCGGCGCGGTCAAAGCCAATGCTTCGCCGAGGCGGGTATGGGCTCTCAGAAGTGCAGAGCGGATGAATTCCCAATGGGCGCTAGATTTCCCGGTTTATAAAATGCCCCAATTTCTTGCGATTCTTCTTCAGCCACGCAGAGGCTTGCTCTTTCCTTGTTTGCAGTTGAAGCTGTATTCCCTCAGGTGAACAGTTCCGGTAATAGTCTCGAAGACATTGCTCGCAGGCGACCCAACCTCGGAAGGAAAACATCCGGGATTCTTCCAATAGAACGCGACAGTATGTGCAGGAGAGAGTGAACGACTTGCCTTGCGTGGACATGAACTTGCCTTACCGGGGACGTCTCCTGTGGATTCGGTCGAACAACAATTGAATGATCCAGAATATCGCGGCGGTGCCAGCAAAGAACTGCGCGAATCGGAACAAGGTCATGGCAACCCTCGCGGATGGGCACGCCCTGTCTGCATGCAGATAACGGAGGAAATACCGAAAGGGCTTGCCCAGCACGGCTTGTGACGCAACAACGGAACAGAACTATCGCAGATCAATATGAAACTCAAATGAAGATTTGTCAAGAATTAGCTCTGGGAGGGCGTTTTGGACGGGGTGGGGTTTTGGTCGGCTCTGGTGTTTCAGAGGTGCGGAAAGCCTTTGTACCACCTCAGCGACCGTGTTACGGAACCATGATGACTGACGCTTCGACTCGATAGCCGGGCGGAATCCCTTCGCTTGATTGGGGTTGTGATTAGGTCTACCGCAGCGCGCGAGGTAACAAGAACAAGAGAGGCTCTAACTTGGAACTCAAGGCTCGGCTTTGCATACGGGCGGCAAACTCTCGTGTCGTGGGGATGTTGCCCGGGGATCAGCGGGAAAACGAACAGAGCGTACAACAGACTGTCACAAACTGTGAGATGCTCGGAAGTGATTGAAAAACTGGTGCGAAAGGGGGGACTCGAACCCCCATGGGTTGCCCCGCCAGATCCTAAGTCTGGTGCGTCTGCCAATTCCGCCACTTTCGCATGCAGAGGTCAACGGCCCCACTTAGTCTAGCGGATTCGGACGACCGATAACAGATCTCGAACGTCCGACGAAGACATTCCTACAAGACGAGTTGAGCAAAGCGCGACATACAGATTACGCGACGCGCCGGCTATCAAAGTCAGTTCATTTTCCAGCGTAGGTCTTCGGAGAGCCGAGTCCAACGCACTGATTAAAACCGGTTATGCAGCGCGAGTCTCCCACCGTGATGTCGTTAAAATCGGCTGAATACTCGGCCGGGTCGGCCAACTCCTTATACATCATGGTGAGTTCGGCGACGCTTCCTTTGGCCTTGCTGCCAGCCGCATTCACAATGCCAGCAAACGTCGGGGAAGCCCAACTTGTCCCTCCAACCGAATACCATGCACCATTCAGATAGATGGGCGCACAGCAAAAATCCGAAGCTACATCGGGATATCCGCGCTGGGTTCCGACGACGCTTGAGACGTGCTTTTGATACGAGGGCCTCGGCTCGTAAGGACTTATGTCGCCGCCTCCATAGCCCTCGGCATACACCTCGTCGATGAAATTGCCATTGCTGTCGCGATTAAAGAACGTACCCCCGACCGAAACCACGCGCGGCGATGCCCCCGGATAAATGCTCTCGTCCAAACCGGAATCTCCCGCGGCCGCGAAAAAAACAGCATATTGGCTTGCGAAGTGTCCATCGTATGACCGCTCGCCATTCCACTCCGGATCGCCCCAGCTCATGCTCACCACACCGCCACCGGCTTCCTTCACGAGTTTGGCTGCCAGCAACACGGCCTGCCATGTGGGATCAGTTGCGCACGTTCCCGTCTGGCACAGAGTCGAGACGACGAGATACAGCTTGGCTTGCGGCGCCATCGCGTGCGCCCACTCAATGTCCAGCGCCTCTTCAACCTCCCAGCCAGTTTCCACTTCCGGCTGCGTTTTGCCAGGCCAGACCTGCGTGAAGTCGGCCTGCGGAATCCCGTAGTAACTCGAAAACGCAGCCAGGTCAGACTCTGCGTTTGCATAGTAGCCGGCGTCAACAATGGCGATCGCGCCCCATCCGCCTGTAGGCACTGTGGTGCTGGTCGCAACCGGACAGCCCGTCGGCCCGCTCACCAACTCATATACACAAGCAAGCGAGCCCGGCGTCTCCACGCCGCTCGGTGGTCCCTGGGCCGGAGTATCCGTGTCGACAAAGAAATAATTTGTGTGATGACGTCCAGGTCGCGGAACGCTCGAGTCAGGATAGATAATCCGGTGGCCGTTGAAAATGCCCTCGATCTGCTCCTGCGCCGAGGCCGAGGGAACACTTGCACCAAAGTAAACTGCTGCTGCGATTGCCAAAACGATAGCCGTACGCCTGCCAAACCGATTCATTCTTTCGCTCCTGGATTGCCCCAGAATAATAACAGGGCTAATGATAACGCCAGAATGCCGCGGGCGCTTCCCTACTTTCCCACGTACGTCCTGGGCGAGCCGATACCGTCACATTCGTTGAACCCCGCGGTACATTGCGTGGCACCCTTCGTGATGTCTTGGAAATGCGCGGAATATTCCGCTGGGTTCGCCAGTTCGTCATACATCGTCGTTAGCTCGGCAACGCTTCCGGCCGCCGCACTGTGCGAGGCGTTCACAATTCCGGCAAAAGTCGGAGCCGCCCAGCTCGTGCCGCCAACCCCATACCAGCCTCCCTTGAGGTAGATCGCCGTACAGCAAAAGTCGGAAGCCACGTCGGGATATCCACGGTGCGTCCCCACCACATTCGCGACACCATCCTGATAGCTTGGTCTTGGTTCGTATGGGCTGAGGTCCCCGCCACCATCTTTGTCATAGACTTCGCTCACAAAGCTGCCGTTCTTTCGTTTAAAGCGCGTGCCGCCAACGGCAACGACATTCGGCGACGCGGCTGGATAACTGCTCTTCCCCAAGCCGTGGTCGCCGGTGGCGGCAAAAAAGACGACATTGTTCCCAGTGAAATACTGGTCCCATCCGAGTTCGTCGCTCGCTTCCGGGTCGCCCCAACTCATGCTCACTTCGCCGCCACCTGCCTCGGCTACAAGCTGAGCAGCCAACTGCACCGCGCCCCAAATCGGATCGGATTGGCATTCGGTCTTGCAAGTCGGAGATTCCACCAGGTAGATTTTTGCTCGTGGCGCCATCGCATGCGCCCATTCAATGTCGAGCGCTTGCTCTACCAGCCAATCCGAGTAAAGCGGAGGTTTCTGGTTGTTGACCCAGACAACTGTGAGGTCAGCGGGCGGCAAGCCATAGTACGCAGAAAAAGCGGCCAGGTCCGTAGCCGCCGTCGGATAAGAGCCAGCTTCCACCAGCGCAATCGCGCCCCATCCTCCGCTTGGTACAGTCATGCTCGTTGCCATGGGACAGCCCGATGGGCCGTTTACCAGTTGGTAGACACACGCAACCGAGCCCGGCGTCTCCGCTTTGCTGGATGGCGTCGCGGTCGCATCGACGGAATCGACAAAGAAATAATTGGTGTGAATACGGCCTGGTCTGGGAATGCTCGAATCGGGATAAATAATCCGATGCCCGCCCAGGACCGAGTCAACGCGTTCCTGGGCCGAAGCTACAGCGCCAAAGAGGCCTGCGAAAACAATCGAAGCCATGCCTATTGCCGCGAATATGGCAGACCTACGGTTCATGCACAGACCTTGCGGAACCAGCAACAAATATCTCGGTAAATAATGCCCGTGGCATGGAAGGAAAGCAAGCTTAAAACCCCTGCTGGAAGCCGCACCTGCAGCAAGCCTTTGCACACCCTAATGAATGCGAGCGACCTGCTCACTACGGTGTCAAGGGAGGTGATTTAAAGGTACCGACTGCCTCCCATGAACGACTCTCACCGGCCGTTGCGAACCTCGGCTCGCGGTGCGATTATTGATCTCAAAGCCGATGTGGGACAACAGCGCCGGGCTTTTTATCGTCTCTTTCATTTGGATCTGACCAAATGGCTCATATGCCACCGATCTCGTCGCGCTCCTCCGGCCACGATGGCGCTTCGCTTCCGCCACACCTCGGTGGAGGCGACGATAGCCGGGGCCATGACGGCCCCAACCGAAACCCTGACTTCATGCCGAACTATGGCGAACGGTTGCATCATGCGCGGTTGGGGCTTGCCGTCGCCATGACGCCCATCGCCATGCTTTTTCTTTCTTTCACTGCGGTCTATCTCGTGCGCCGCGGATTCCTTAGCTTCGACTTCCGCACGGATACCTACATTCGCACGTGGGCGCCGGTACAGTTGCCATGGTTCATTTTGATCGTCAATACTGTAGTGCTCGCCTCTAGCAGTATTACGATCGATTTCGCTCGCCGTGCCGTAACGCGCCAAGCCGCGCTCGCTCCGGTGCGCTCCATTCCCGGCATCTCGCTCGGCGACGAGCGCCGATTCCCCTGGCTCGCCCTGACCACCGTACTCGGATTTCTGTTCCTTGCCGGACAGCTTTTTGCGTGGAGCCAGCTTTCCGCCCGCGGATTTCACCTCCGCGGCGACACCAGCAGTTCCTTTGTCTACATCCTCACTGCCATGCACGGGATTCACCTGGCGGGAGGATTAATTGCGCTGGTTCTTGCTGATGTGGCTTCGTGGGTGGGGCGGATGGAAATTGAGACGCGGCGGATCATCGTCGACATCACCTCCTGGTACTGGCATGCGATGACGGCCATCTGGCTGTATATTGTTGTGCTGCTTCTATTTGCGGCGCAGTAGGAACCGGCGGAGCAAACCTTCGATAACGGGCCAGTGCGGGATAGAGGATCGGCCTGTAGGCGAACAATGGGCGAACAAAATATTGTTTGGAATACGGATGTGTATGTACAATGCGCGCAGGCACAACAAACGGCTGGAGATCGGGGATTGCAGTAGGATCAAAATCTGGGTTGACACGATGTGATATGGCGCGTGGAGGGTTCCGTTGTGGCAAACAACCCCCAAAATGCGAGCTAAAGAATTGGGGAATGTTCCGTCTGTCCACGAATTTGTCCACGAATTTGTCGTCTAGGAATTTGACCACGAATTTTGTCCACGAATTTTTTTTCGAATCTTCTCCCGAATTTGTCCAATGACAACTTGTTAGGAGGTGCAAATGTCCTTGTCGTCGCCTGGCGAAACGTGGAATTATTCAAGACTACTATGTTTGTGTCTGGGGGAAAGCCATGATCAGGTGGACGAGTTATCTAGGACTAGCGCTCTTATTGTTATTCGTGCCACGAGTAACTGCGGGTGTGGAATTTCACCCGGCCACGGCCGAGGAACTTTCAATGACCAGCGAGCCTTTGGCCCCGTACGGAGTGCGGAGAGAGTGTAGGGGTCCAAGTTCCCTCGGCTTCGCCCGGGATGACAAGGGTTAGCTCTGATAAGTTGCTCAGGGGCTGAAGCCCTTTATTTTCCCACTCCAGACGCGGCCCTGAAGGGCCGCTCTTCCACGCCCGAGCCAAATCAACTCTAGCGCGGCGGCCGGATTAAGAATCAAGAAGCACGAGGTCACTCTACTCGCCGCGTCCACTCGCAGCGCTCGGGAGTCGGGATAACAGACCTTGAGAGTTATGGCGAAGATGTTCGAGAAGGCGGCGGGAAAATGCAGATTCCTCGCTCTCCTCGCCGCGCAAGCGCGGCTACGGAAAGCTCGGAATGACAAGATTAAAGGAGCGTAGCGGCACGGCTGAAGCCGTGCCCTTCCACAAGTCTTAAACCAACTCTAGATTTCTGCGGGCAAGCCGAGTAGCCGGGGAGCGGTGGCTTCTGTCGGCTCATGGTGCGGCATGAGTGCGGCGTAGTCTTCGTGCGGGCGGCGGGGCAGCGTGAAGATGATGATCAGCACGGTGAGCAGGAGAATGGCAAGAATGAAAATGCTGCCCTCGGGGCCGGTCGCGCCTCCGCTGAGGACCGGCTTGCCGACGGGATGGGTCGCCATCAGATGGTGCTCGACCATGGTTCCACTGTCGGCCACGCCATAAAGGAAGGATTGAGCCCAGTCCCAGGAGGCGTGAAAACCAATGGCCCACCAGAGCGATCCGGTGCGCCAGAGGCTGAGACAGAAAACGAGTCCGATGGTACCGGCGGAAAGCAGTCCGATGGGAGACTCGCCGGGATTCTTGCCGTGGCCGAGTCCGAAGAGGATGGAGAGAATAAGAGCGCCGGTCCAGAAGCCGAGCGCGGTGCTATGCGAAGACTTGAATGCCCAGCGGTAGATGCCGGCGAATCCGCGAGCGAGCGTGTATTGAAGATAGCCGCGAGTGAGGAACTCCTCTTGCAGGCCGACGAAGAGGAAACCGATGAACCAGAGTGCGCCATGGCGGAGGATGTCGGGGCCAAAGAGCAGGCGGCTATCGAAGACGAGGAGGCCCGTCTTGCAGAGCGTGAAGATGAGGAGGGAGAGACAGATGATTCCCCAGGCGAGGCCGGCAAAGAAATAGGAGAACGTGCTTCTGCCGGCGAGTCCATAGACGCGAAAGCGGCGGCTTTCGATTTTGGACATGATCCAAGTGGAAAGCAGAATAGCGAGGAAGGGCACGACCTCGTTGATGAACATGAAGACGAACGATACCGAATGCGCGTCAAAAGGTTTCTTGGATGGCGGGTGGATTGCCTTTCCGATGGAATACGCGCCGAACATGATCGCGATCAGCAGGATAAGAAAGATGAGCATGCTCCAGCCGGCGCGGAGGCCGTCGACGCCGAAAAAGATTTTTTGCGCGACGGAGGGCGGGGGTGGCTGCGGCGGAATAAATTCGGGCGGCGCGTCGATGGGTTGCGCGGCAATTTGGGGCAAAGGCTGGGTTTCACCTTGCGGATCGAGATTTTGCAGATCTCGGCTTTGCGGATCCTTGTTTTGCAGATCGTGGTTTTGCGGATCGTGATCGTCCATGGTCATAGGTATTCCTCGTCGTACTACTGTATACGTGTTGGACGCGAATGTGGTTCCAAGATTAGTCAGCAAGGCGGGGACTAAAGCCCGCCTTATTTTATAGGCCTAAGCGGTGCGGCCGAACAGGCTGCGAAAAAAGTCGTCTCTAAGCAAGAAACGATACCTCAGCGGCTAAAGCCGAATTCAAAACCGCGAAGTTATCGCAGCGCTAAAGCGCTGCGCCACCCAAAATCAAGCGGAACATCAAGTTTTTCCGCAGCCTGTGAAGCCGTACCCTTCCCAAAACCATTATGAGACCCGTTCGAGTAGCCCCTTCAGCGCGCCCGGAGCGCCTGCTGTGACAGATATAATTGGAGAACTTTTGTTACGATCTTCAAACAAGGGGTGGATGGCAATCGGGACCCACTAGCTTTACGGGGGGGGCATTCAGCTAACTCGATTCGTCACAGGACCCTTGCGACGTTGTTACTCCGAATATCATATTTGACGGACGTGAAATCATGGAGAAAGCTCGGGGCAGCCCCGTCGATTATTCATTTCTTGTTTTCTGAGAGGGATGCAATTAACCAGTGATCCCCCTGCTTCTCCAGTGACATGGTAACAACGTCGTCTTTCTTGACAACCTTCCTGTAGCTTCGCGGGACGGGATCGGACAACTGCCCAGTTTCAATTCTCGTGTCACTCGGTCCGCTTTCGCTACGTGACTCGATCCTGACATATACTTCCAACCTTTTGCATCGCACGCTTGCCTGATTTTGGGTAACCTGCCAATCGATAGGCTCAAGGGTCATCTTTTCCAAAACGACGCCTGGATCGCCTTTGAGATGCCATTCGATTTTCTTATACTGCTTACGATCACTTGACATCTTAGGCCAGATTGCCTGTAGTTCATCCAGGGACCGACGATTATATGCCTCCTCATAATGCTTAAGGACTACCTTGATCTGATCCTGCTCATTCGCAGATGTCGTCGCATCAGGCTGCTGGGCCGTTGCATTTGAGGGGAGAACTCCGTAAGCAAAGCAAAGGTAGAACGCACAAGCTGTGACTGACTTTCTTAATATCATTTCGTTTAACTCCTGGCCGGAACTTACTGTTCCGGCGCGGCGCGAGTCTAACATAATATAATATAGGGATTCGGTCGCGAATTTGTACTCATCTGTAGCGCCAGGGGAAGATGTCGAGCGATAGCATTGTGGTGCGCGGGGCCCGGGTTCACAACCTCAAAAACATAGACTTTGAGATCCCGCACAATACGTTGACGGTGGTCACGGGCGTGTCCGGCTCGGGCAAGTCGTCGCTCGCCTTCGACACGATTTATGCGGAGGGGCAGCGACGGTATGTGGAATCGCTGTCGGCGTATGCGCGGCAATTTTTGGAGCGGATAGAAAAACCCGATGTCGACGTGATTGACGGGATCGCGCCGGCGGTCGCGATCAAGCAGAAGAATTCGACGCGGAATCCGCGGTCGACGGTCGCGACGGCGACGGAGATTTATGACTACCTGCGGCTGCTGTTTGCGCGCGTCGGCCGCACGTACTGCCTGCAATGCGGGCGGGAAATTAAAAAAGATACGGTGGACGAAGTGGCGGCGGCGGTGCTCGAGCTGGGCGAGGGCGTGCGGCTGAATGTGCTGTTTCCGATTGAGGCGCCTGTGGCGGCGGAGGCGGCGGAGCCTGCTGCAAAAAAAGTCGCGAAGAAAACGCGTGGCGCGAAGAAGGCGGCTGAAGCGAGTTTGAGCGAGGCGCTGAAGGCGCGGCTATCGCTGCTGCGGCAGCGCGGATTTAATCGAATTTTTCAGAACGGACAAATTTTCGAATTTTCGACGCCGGAGTCGCTGCTCGACGTGAACTTTGCCGAGCCGGTATTTATTCTTGTCGACCGGCTGGTGGTGGCGGCTGACCAGCGATCGCGCATTGTGGATGCGGTCGAGATCGCTTACCGCGAAAGCGGCGAAGTCATTTTTGAGAGTGCGCCGCGCGAAGGCGAGCAGGTGCGGCGGCTGCGATTCTCGCAGCGCTTTGAGTGCAAGCACGATGGCAGCCGTTATCAGGAGCCCGAGCCGCGGCTGTTTTCCTTCAACAATCCGTATGGGGCGTGCCCGCGCTGCCAGGGATTTGGCAACACGATTGACTTCGACCTCAACCTGGTCATTCCGGATCAGAGCAAGACTTTGAACGAAGGGGCGATTGAGCCGTGGACGAAGCCGAAGTATCGAACGTTGTTCGCTGAGCTGAAGCGGTATGCGCGGCAGGCGGGGATTCCGCTGGAAGTGCCGTGGCATGAACTCGACCAGGAGCAGCAGCGGCTGGTGCTGGAAGGCGATGGCAAGTTTCCGGGCGTACGCGGATTTTTCCAGTACCTGGAGCGGAAGAAATACAAGCTGCACGTGCGCGTGTTTCTGAGCCGCTATCGCGGGTACTCGGTGTGCTCGGACTGCGGTGGCACGCGGCTGCGGCAGGAAGCGCGGCAGGTAAAAATTAACGGCAAGAATATTTGCCAGGTGTGCAGCATGACGGTGGAAGAAGTGGCGCGCTTCTTCGATCAGATTCAGCTCACGCCGGAACAGGCTGCGATCGCCGAACGGCTTCTGGTCGAACTGCGGGAGCGTGTGGGCTTCCTGAATGAAGTAGGGCTGGAATATCTCACGCTCGACCGGCTCTCCTCGACACTTTCTGGCGGCGAAGCGCAGCGGATTCAGCTGGCAACGTCGCTGGGCTCGCGGCTGGTGGGGACGTTGTACGTACTTGATGAACCGTCGATCGGCCTGCACAGCCGGGATACGCACCGGCTGATTAAGGTGCTGCACGGGCTGCGTGAACTCGGGAACACGATTCTGGTTGTGGAGCACGATCCTGACATCATGCGCGCGGCCGACCGCATTTTGGACCTTGGACCGGGCGCGGGAGAAAGTGGCGGCAAAGTGATCGGCGCCGGCACTTATCAGGAACTGTTGCAGATGCCGCAGTCGCTCACCGGGCGATATCTGGCGCACGAGTTGAACATTCAGATCCCGCTGCATCGCCGCGCATCCAGCGCGCGAAAAATTAAGGTGACGGGCGCGCGCGCGCATAACCTGAAACGCATCGACCTCGAAATCCCGCTGGGCATGCTGGTGGCCATTACCGGCGTTTCTGGCTCGGGCAAGTCTTCCCTGCTGCACAACGTTTTGTACCAGGGACTGCTGGCGGCGAAACGCGATGGCGAGGGCGGGGCCAGTGGCAACGCGCCGGGGCCTGTGCTCTGGGACAGCATTGAGGGCGCGGAATATCTCGACGAAGTCGTGCTGGTGGATCAGTCTCCCATAGGACGCACGCCGCGGTCGAATCCGGTGACGTATATCAAGGCATTCGACATTATTCGCGAACTTTTTGCCAGTTTGCCTGAGGCCAAAAAGCGCGGCTTTGCCGCCGGCCATTTTTCATTCAACGTTCCCGGCGGGCGTTGCGAAACCTGCCAGGGCGATGGCACGGTCACGGTGGAAATGCAGTTTTTGGCCGACGTGGAATTGATTTGCGATGAGTGCAAAGGCACGCGCTACAAGCCGCAAGTGCTCGAAGTGCGCTACAAGGGCAGGAACATTCATGAAGTGCTGAACATGACCATCCGCGAGGGGCTGAAATTTTTTGCCGACGTGCCGCGCCTGACGGACAAGCTGAGAGTGCTCGATGAAGTGGGACTTGGCTATCTACGCTTCGGCCAGTCGGCGACGACGCTTTCGGGAGGCGAGGCGCAGCGCATGAAGCTCGCCGCGCACCTGCAAGCGGGAGGCCGCGCGCCCCTGCATCACGTCCATCAGGTCCATCACGTTCATCATTCGGGGGGCGGCAGCGTGACGACGCGCAAGCGGCACGTGCTTTACATTTTTGACGAGCCTACCACTGGCCTGCACTTCGATGACGTCAGCAAACTGCTGCAAGCGTTTCGGCGTTTAATTGATGCGGGCGGCTCGATCATTGTGATCGAGCACAACCTGGAAGTGATCAAAACGGCCGATTGGGTGATTGATCTTGGCCCGGAGGGAGGAGAGCGCGGTGGTCGCGTAGTTGGCGCAGGCACGCCGGAAAAGATCGCGGAGTTGAAAGACTCGTATACGGGGCAATATTTGAAGACGGTATTGAATGGGAACGGGAATCGGAACGGCGACCGGTGACCAAGCGATCGGGGATTTTGAGTGGTGGTGCAACTTTCAGACAAGGTGCCACTTGGTGCGCGCAAGATCCCTCGTCCCGCTGGTGAAAACGCGGGGCTTCGGGATGACGCCATAAATGTGGCCGTCACATTTGACCTGATTTAGCAAGGGTTCGTGCGGCCTCAAGCGCCAACTGGACTTCCGATCCAGTCGCGACCAGTACAAGGCCGGTGTCGGGCTCAGACTCATTGACCAGAACATAAGCGCCTTTCGCGACCCCGGCGCTCACGGAGTACTGTTTCGTATCCAGCACAGGCAAGGCTTGACGAGTCAAGACGCCCATCATGGCTATGGGACCGGACGGGAAGCCATTTTGAGATGTTGAACCACATTAAAAGTGTCCCCGTGAGACCACAGTAGAAATGTCCCCTTATAGAGTTCCTTCGGCGAGGAGGAACAGAGATTGGGGAGAACGGGATTGAGCAAGAAAGAGCTGAGGCGGGTGGAAGTGATGGGGCGGGTGAAGGCGCGCAGTTTGCGGTTGCGCGAAGCGGCCGAGATGCTGGAGTTGAGTTATCGGCAGACGAAACGGGTGTGGGCGCGGTATCGGGGGGGAGGAGCGAAAGCACTGCAGCATGGGAACTGTGGGCGAGTGTCGAACCGGGCGTACGCGGCGAAGTTCCGGGCGGCGGTGCTGAAACAGGTGCAAGCGCGGTATGAAGATTTCGGACCGACGCTGGCGGCGGAGCATCTGGCGAGCGATGACGGACTGGTCATACCGGCCGAGACACTACGGCGGTGGTTGAAGCAGGCCGGGGTGTGGCAGAGGCAACGGCGGCGGAAGCCGTATCGGCAGCGGCGTGAAGCGAAGGCACACTTCGGCGAGTTGGTGCAGTTGGACGGCAGCTTTCACCAGTGGCTGGAAGAACGTGGGCCGCGCGGCTGTCTGATGCACATGGTCGATGACGCAACGACCGAGGCGCTGGGATGCTTTTCCGAAGAGGAAACGATCTGGGCGGCGGCGGGCGTGTTGCGGCGCTGGATCGAGCGCTACGGCGTGCCCCAGGCCTTGTACACGGACTGGAAGAACGTCTACGTGCGACCGCCGAATGCCGAAGAGCGAGAGCGCGGAGAAGCGGCGGTGACGCAGTTTGGGCGGATGTGCGCCAAACTGGGCATCCGGATTATCGCGGCCAGTTCGCCACAAGCGAAAGGGCGGGTGGAGCGAGCGCACGGCACGCATCAGGATCGGCTGGTGAAGAAACTGCGGCTGGCCGGGATCCGAAACTACGGCCAGGCCAATGCGTATCTGGAGAAGGGCTATCTCGCCGAGCACAACCGTCGCTACGCGCACGCGGCCGTGGCCCAAACTGATTATCACCGACGCCGGCCCACGGCGCGGCAACTGGACGAAGTGTTCTGGCTGGAGGAAGAACGAGTGGTGAGCGAAGACTGGGTGGTGCGCTATAACAACCGGCTGTTGCAACTGGAACGGCAAAGCCGGCACTGGGCGCCGGCGAAGAGTCGGGTGCTGGTGCGGGAAAATGAAGCGGGCGAAGTTGCCATTCACTATCGCAATCAGCGTGTGAGCTTCCGCGAGTTGAAGGCCTCTACAGCGCTGGGCGAGAGAAGGGGCGCTGCCCCTTCCCCCGCGCCCCCTTCCCCAAAACCACACCGCAACCCTCCTCCAACTCCGAATCATCCTTGGAGACAGGGCTGGCAGCAGATGAAAACACCTGCCTTTTCTCCGGCATGGTGAAACCACAACCAGGGGACATTTCTATTGTGGACAAGACGGGGACATTTCTAATGTGGTATGACGGGAAGCCATTTTGAGATTGACAGGGCAACCACCGCCGAACCATAATCCCTCGCATGTTTTGGGCACATCTGCCCTTCGTTGCCCAAAACCTCATATACTGTCCCGGCTTTATAAGTTCGGCCCCATCTGGGACCAAGGTTCGAGACTCACGAACGACAATCTGGAGCGCCATGAAGAACTTGAAGACGCAGCTGGCAGTACTATTGCTTTCAGCCTTAGCCTCATTGACCGGCGCCTACGCGCAGATCACACCCAGCGCTGACTCCTATACCAACAGCGTCGATCCCAACACAAACTACGGCACCAAGCCTCTGCTCGACGTTGATGGCGCGACCCAGATCACCTACATTCAATTCAATCTCGCGTCGATCCCCTCTGGTGCCAGCGTTAGCCAAGCCACGCTGAAGTTGTATGTGTACGGTGTCACCACTGCGGGCAACTTCAACGTTGACTATGTGAATGGCGCCTGGTCGGAGAGCACGATCACTCACAACCTGTCCCCGGCGCTGGGAGGTACGATTGCCCCGGGGATTGGCCTCACTGCGGCGAGTAAGAACCAATATATCCTCATTGACATCACGTCCGCGGTGCAGGGGTGGCTGATCGGGAGCCCAGCCAATGATGGTATTGCGCTGGTGGCCAATGGCACGTTGAACGCCACCTTCGATAGTAAGGAAAACGTGGGAACGAGCCATCCACCCGAACTCGACATCGTGTTCAGCGGGCCGCAAGGGCCTCAAGGTCCAGCAGGTCCGACCGGGTCACAAGGTCCGCAGGGGCCGATCGGACCAACCGGGCCGAGCGGAGCGCCCGGCCTCAACGGGCAAGGCTTCAATTTCCTAGGTGCATTCAATCCCGCCGCCGCCTACAACGTGTATGACGTGGTCACATACAACGGCTCCTCGTATGTGGCGATTGCGCCCAGCGCCGGCCCCAGCAATCCGACGCCCGACACCAATCCCACGGATTGGTCGGTCATGGCGCAACAGGGATCGAGTGCCAACACGCGCATGATCTTCCCCTCGTTCTACCCAGGCAATCTCACGGGTACATGGCTGGGCGGGAAATTGATTCTGGATCAGCCCATCACCATCCTGCGGATGGCAGTCGCGGCCAAGACGCCGACGGGAGCGAGTTGTCCAGCGGCGGTCTTCCGCTTCAGCGACGGCACCAAGGGTCAGGATCTGGTCCTGACGCCGGGTCAATACTGGTCCGACACGGGTCCCATGGTCATGACTTTTGCCGCGGGCGCAGCCTTGCAGGCTTCGTTGCGCACAGGCTCCACGTGCACCAACAACACCGGCGCCGACGCGAATCTGCTGGTTGAATACAAGATGCAAGCGGCGGGCGACACCGACAGCTGCGCCGGCACTTCGTGTTCTGGATTTTGTACCAGCACGTCCTCCGACCCTTCCAACTGCGGAGCCTGCGGCACAGCCTGCGCGACCGGCGCACCCTGCACCGGCGGAATCTGCGGCAGCGCGTGCAATACGAACTGCGGCCCCGGCTCCCCCTGCACCACAGGCGCGCAATGTGCCAGCCTGGTGTGCACCGCCGGCTTTTGTACGACTGCGACTTGCAGCGACGGCGTGAAGAACGGGAACGAAACCGGCATCGACTGCGGCGGCGGCACTTGCCCAACGTGCCCGAACGGACAGGGCTGCGGCACCAACTCCGACTGCACGTCGGGCGTGTGCTCGGGTGGTGTATGCCAGGCGGCGTGTCCTGCCGGACAGACCTTGTGCGGCGGCATTTGCAAGAATCTCCAAACCGACGCCAACAACTGCGGCGGCTGCGGGTTCGTGTGCTCCCAACAAAACGCCACCGAAGCCTGTGTGTCCGGGGCCTGCAACGTGGTTTCGTGCAGCCCAGGGTACGCAAACTGCGACATGAATCCGTCCAATGGCTGCGAGATCAATACTCAGTCGGATAACAACAACTGCGGAAGTTGTGGACTTGCCTGTGCAGTGGGCCACAACTGCGTCAGTGGCAGCTGTATTTAGCGCTCAAGGATGACGGATGTTTGTGTGCCGTGAGGGAGGGGCGAACGCGGATCGCACCGCGTGCCTCTCCCCCATCTATCTGTCTTGCTGGCACCAGGCCTTAGAGTGGAATCGCGAGGGGAAAGAATGCGCCGTGCCGGTTTGTCGGTAGTTTTATCCAGCCTGTTGTTGGCCGCTGTGACGTTTGCGCAGGGCGTTTCCGCTCCGTCGAAGGGAGCCTCGGCGACCTCCAGCGCGCCGCCTGCGGAGAGCCATTCTGCCAACGCGGAAAAGAACAGCACCGCCTCGAAAACTGTGAAGGCGGAGTCGGTCACCATCAACATGCCCGAAGGCATGACTCGCGACCAGGCCGATGAGATCCTCAATGAACTCAAAGCCATTCACCAACTGTTGCAGGCGCAAGGGGTGAAAGGTTCTGCCGCCACTGCGACGGCCGCTCCCGTCAGCGACAAGGTACAGTTGAAGATGGCTGCGGGCTGGCACTGGATGGGGCGCGACGATGCTCCCGTCACGATTGTGGAGTTCACCGACTATCAATGCCCGTTCTGCCGCAAGTACCATACCGACAACTTTGCCGATCTGAAGAAGAATTACATTGATACCGGCAAAGTCCGCTTCGCGAGCCGCGATTTGCCGCTCGATTTCCATCCCAATGCGCAGAGGGCTGCCGAAGCCGCGTGGTGCGCGGGCGAGCAGAACAAATATTGGGAACTGCGCGACACCATGATTATCAACTCCGGGGACCTGAGCAAAGATGCGATCACGAAGTACGCCCAGACCAACCGCCTGGATCTGGCCAGCTTCCAGGCCTGCGTCGACGCCGACAAATACAAAGCGGAAATCCAGAAGAGTGTCGCCGACGCCGGCACGGTGGGCATCAGCGGCACGCCTAGTTTCGTGATCGGGAAGACGGCAACAGATACCCTCGATGGCGACCGCGTGGTGGGGGCCATTCCGGAATCTGTATTCGAGACGGAGATTCAGAAGTTCATGACAGCCAAGTAGCCGCCTGCCAGTTCTCAGCTCTCAGTTCTCAGAGAAGATTGACCAACTTCCTCGCCCGTAGGTTGGGGCGCTCGCAGCTCCCGTCACGGAGTCGCAATCGAACTAAGATCGGCAAAGAAACCTGGATAAGACACGCCGGCCGCGTCTGCATTGTGGATTGCGGTTTCTCCATCGGCGCGGAGTGCGGCAACGGCAAAGGCCATCGCGATGCGGTGATCGCCGAAGGAATCGAGTTCCGCGCCATGTTTCGGGCTATGTTTCGGGTCGTGTTTCGTGCCATGGAGACGCTGACGGCCGGGGATGCGCAGGCCGTCGGGACGCTCCTCAACTTCGGCCCCCATTTTTCGCAGATTCGTGGCGACCGCCGCAATGCGGTCGGATTCTTTCACGCGCAACTCCTGAGCGTCGCGCACTTCGAGGCCATTCTCTGAATAGGGAGCGATGGCCGCGAGCACGGAGATCTCGTCTATGAGGGCGGCCGTATCGGCTCCGGCAATCGTGCCGCCGAGCCATTTTGCGCCGCGCGCCTCGATCGCTCCTATCAGTTCGCCATGGTGCTGCCCGACTTGAGTAATCGAAATCTGGAGCCCCATTTGCACCAGAATGTCGAGCAAGCGGGCGCGGGTTGGGTTCAACAGCACGCCGGGCAGCGAAATGTGCGAGCTAGGAAAAATCGCGGCGGCACACAGAAAAAACGCAGCGCTTGAGAGATCGCCCGGCACGCGGGCCTCGATCGCTGAGAGCGCCTGGCCTCCACGAATGCGGCTTGTATTGCTCCGGCCCCCGTCTTTCTTAAGCTCGACCTTCTTATGTTCCACCTCGGCGCCAAAAGCTTGAAGCGCCAACTCTCCGTGATCGCGCGTGCGAATCGGTTCCTCGACAACAGTCTCGCCTTGGGCAAAGAGGCCGGCGAAAAGCACACACGATTTGACCTGGGCGCTTGCGACTTCGGGCTTGTAATGAATCGCGCGCAACGAGCCGCCGTGGATCTTGAGCGGCGGGCGTCCGGAATCGCTGGAACTGATTCGCGCACCCATCTCCGAAAGCGGCTTGATAATGCGAGCCATGGGCCGGCGGGAAAGAGATTCGTCGCCTAACAACTCCGTCGTGAAATCCTGGCCGGCAAGAATGCCGCTCAACATGCGCATGGTTGAACCAGAGTTGCCGCAATCAAGTGCTCTGCTGGGCCGACTGAGCCGAGGGCCAATGCCGACGACTTCGATGGCTCCGGCGTCGGCTCGATCTATCTTCACCACTCCGTTAGCTTCGCCTTCGGCTCTACCTATACCCCCGTCCGCTTCAGCGCGCCGCCACTTCGCTCCGAGATGACCGATGCAGTCGAGCGTGTTCGCGCAGTCGCGGGCCGCGGAAAAATTGTAGAAGCGGCTGGTGCCTCGCGCGATGGCCGCAAGCATGGCATAGCGGTGCGAGATAGACTTGTCGCCCGGAACCCGGACAAGTCCCTCAACATTTCGGGCCGGATGAATGACGACGCTCGGAGGAGCCACCATGCGAGTTTCCATATTAAGGCAATCGCTAAAACAACCGCACTAAAACAACCGCACATGCCGTTCGTAACCATCACACTAATAACCGCGCTCCAGAATGCCTGCTAAAGTAAGCGGAAGATACCGCGACCAAGTGTGAATTCAAGCAAGCCATTCATGGCATTTCGGTTGAAGGCGGGCGTCATCAGCCTTGTCTTTGTCCTTGCGCTCGCCACATTGGCTTGGATAACGACACCGTCCGCGCTGGCGCAAGGCGAGCCGACAAGTTCCACGCAGCCGGCCAACCCCGCTCCGCTCGGCAACGAACAATCGCCCGGTAGCATCACGCCGGGGAGTATCACGCCAGGAAGCATCACGCCTGGGAGTATCAATGGAACCGTCTTTGACGAGAGTGGAGCCGTGGTGGCCGGCGCGCAGGTGAAGCTCGCATTCAAGGGGCAAACCAAAGACGCCCGATCCAATAACTCCCAATCCAATAACGGTCAGCCTGAAAATCAGGAAACGCTTTCTGCCAGCGATGGACGCTTCTTTTTCCCCAATGTCTCGCCCGGAGAATTTCAGCTCACCGTAACTGCCCCCGGATTTGAAGCCCGAACTGTTTCCGGAACGCTACAGCCGGGAGAGACTCAAACGCTCGCGCCGATCGCCCTGGCCGTGGAAAACACGCGCACCGAAGTCGATGTGAATCTCTCGCAGGTCGAAGTGGCAGAAGAACAAATGAAGGTGGAAGAGAAGCAGCGTATATTCGGCGCAATCCCAAACTTCTATGTGACCTACGTTCCCGACGCGGCGGCGCTCTCGACGAAACAGAAATACAAGCTCGCCGTCCGCACGCTCGTGGATCCATTTACCTTCTTCATTGCCGCCGCGGTCGCGGGCATCGAGCAAGGGCAGAATCACTTCATCCAATATGGGCAAGGCGTGCAGGGTTACGGGAAACGCTTTGGGGCCAGCTATGCCGACGCCGCGACCGACACAATTCTTGCGGGCGCGGTTTTTCCGTCGATTCTGAAACAGGATCCTCGCTACTTCTACAAAGGAAAAGGCAGCACGGCATCGCGGTTCTTTTATGCAATTGCGGCCTCGGTCATCTGCAAGGGCGACAACAAACGCTGGCAGCCAAATTATTCAAATATCCTCGGAGGCCTGGCCTCAGGCGCAATCTCGAATCTTTACTACCCGGCGGATGACCGCAATGGCCTGGGTTTGACGTTTGCAAACGCAGGCATCGGCATTGGCGCGTCGGCCATTGGAAACTTGCTGCAAGAATTTATCGTCCGCAGATTTACGCCCAAGGTCCCCAAAACGAATCCCTAACCCAAATCATCAAGCATCCCCGCCTGTGGTAGTATGCGCAGACTCGCAAAAGGAGACTTTATGAAACGCATCCACTGGTTGGTTGGCATGACACTGGTAGCAGGCCTGGTAATCGCTTTCGCCGGCGTGAGAGGGTTAGTAGCCCAGGAGAATTTAAAAAGCGGGACCGAGTTGGAACGAACGGAGCTGAAGGCCGCGCCAGGATATGAAGCCATACTGGTTGACCGTACGCTGCCTCCGGGCGCAGAGAGCGGCAAGCACACGCAATCGGGCAACGAGATCGTGTACATCCAGAAGGGCTCGGTGATCCTGGAAGTTGAGGGCAAGCCTGCGAAGACGCTGAAGGCAGGCGAGGCGTTCTCCACCTCAGCTGGCGAGGTACACAATGTAAAAAATGCCAGCAAGAGCGCGCCCGCCAAGGCACTGGCCTTCTACATTGCGAAGAAAGGCGCCCGTACCGAGGAACTTTCAGTTCCGGCAAAGTAGAAAGCAGCAATCAGTGGCTGTGTGGGCTTGTTTCGCTGCACCGCGTGTTCCCGCGTGCCAGCCCGCTCAGGCAGGTCCGACAGTCGCTAGGAATTTCGGCTTCTGGCGCGCTTTTGTCGCCTGCTCGAACGAGTAGGCAAGTTTGATGAGCGTGGGCTCGCTCCAGGCGCGGCCGAAAAACGAAATACCGACAGGCAGCCCGAAGATAGAACCCGCTGTCACGTTGATGTTGGGATAGCCGGCAACCGCGGCCGCATTTGAGCTGCCTCCGGTGGCATGGTCGCCATTGACCAGGTCGGTGAGCCACGCCGGGCCGCCGGTGGGCGCGACAATGGCATCGAGATTGTGCTTCGCCATGAGCGCGTCGATGCCCTCTGTACGCGCCAGTTGATGATTCTTCGCCAGCGCATCGACATATTCTTTTTCGGTGAGCGGTCCTTTCACTTCAGCCTTCAAAAACAAGTCCTGGCCAAACCAAGGCATTTCCTTTTGGCGATTGCGATCGTTGAAGTCAATCACGTCTTTGAGTGAGCGTACGGGCGCATCCGGGCCGAGACGCGCGAGGTAAGCATTCAGATCGGCCTTCAACTCATACATCATGATCAGCAATTCGGTGTCGTCGAACTTGCCGAAAGTTTCGATGTCCGCGGGATCGACAAGAGTCGCGCCTTGTTTTTTCATTACGTCGAGCGACTGCTCCATGAGTGCATCAACCGCATCGTTGAAGCCAAAATATTTTCTCGCCACGCCAATGCGCGCGTCCTTCAACCCGTTGGGATCGCAATATTGCGAATAGTCGGATTGAATATGGCCGGCACTCGCAGCGGTGGCATCGTCATCAGGATCAACGCCGGTAAGCGCGCTCAGAAGAATCGCCGCGTCGCGCACGGTGCGGCACATGGGGCCAGCGGTATCCTGCGAGTGGGCGATGGGAATAATTCCGGCGCGACTAATCAGCCCAAGCGTAGGCTTGATGCCGGCGAGGCCGTTCGACGACGACGGGCAGACGATAGAGCCGTCGGTCTCGGTGCCGATACCGACGGCGGCCAGGCTCGCCGAAACGCCAGCGCCAGTGCCCGAACTTGAGCCGCAGGGATTGCGGTCGAGCGCGTATGGATTTTTTGTCAGCCCGCCGCGCCCGCTCCATCCACTGGTGGAGTGGCTGGAGCGAATGTTCGCCCACTCACTGAGATTCGTTTTCCCGAGTATGACCGCGCCAGCAGCGCGAAGACGCTGAACCAGGAAAGCATCCTTCGGCGGCTTTGCGCCGACCAGAGCGAGCGATCCGGCCGTGGTCATCATGCGATCGGCGGTCCCGATGTTGTCCTTGATGAGGACGGGAATGCCGTGCAGCGGGCCGCGCGGGGCTTTCTCTTTTTCCCGGCGCTCGCGGTCGAGCGCATCGGCAATCGAATCTGCGTCGGGATTGAGTTCAATCACGCTGTTCACGGTGGGGCCGCTCTTATCGACCTGTTCAATCCGCGCCGTATATTTTTCCACCAGCGAACGCGCCGTGAACTTGCCGGACTTCATGCCATCCTGCAATTCGGCAATCGTAATCTCGTCGAGTTCGAATGGCTTTACTTCTGGATTTACATCTGGCTTGACGTCTGTCCTTAAATTGGCGGCCGCCGGCTGTGCTGCGTCATTCGGCGTCGGCGTCGGAGATGAGGCGCGTGGCGCGGCCAATGCTGGATAGATCGGAGCAAGTGCAATGGGAGCAAGGGCTGCGGCAGTTCCGCCGATAGCAGCGGTTTGGAGAAATGAGCGGCGAGTGGTATTCGATTTTGGGCGCGGCATCACTGCCCACTATAGTCGAAATTGATTAAACGGGAGCGGTGGGCAGTGGCTGATTGGATTGTCGCTGGTCGTTGGTCGCTGGTCGTTAATCGTTTGAGGTTGAATCGAAAGTAGAGATGGTTTTTACTTCTGCAATACCTCTGCAATCTGACCTCTTACCTCCGCCCTCTCCTTACGCGCGTGCGCCGCGGGCTTCGGCCACAATTTCCTGCGGAACTTCGCGGATGGTGACACAGAACTCGAACCGGGGCGTCTCGGAACCGCGCCCCCAGCGATTCACATCCCAGTGGGCACGGATCGCTTTCACTTCGGGCTTCGAGGAAAGATCGACCAGCAGCGGCGTCTCTCCGCAATAAAACTTCTGCGGAAACGCCACGAGGGGCTTGGCATCGAAGGTGGCGCCGTCGGCGGAGCCATGGATGCTCACGTCGAGCGCCTCCTGTTCAACGATATCGGTGATGCCAAGGTTCACGAGGAACACGCGCGTCGAAGAGTCGCCTAGATCGAGAGTTGGACCGTCTCCCTTGGCGGTGGCAATCGTATTTTCCGGAACGAGGAAGGCTTCGATCATGACGCGCCGATTCTAGCAGAGCATGCGCCGTCGAGCACAGGATTCACATCACAGTTTTATGCCAGCCTCTTATCTCACCGTCTTATCCCAGCTTCGTCGACTCCAGAAACTGGCGCAACAGCGGGGCGACTGCTTCCGGCCGCTCCCACGGAGCATAATGGCCCGCCTTCGGAATGGTCATCAACTGGCTGCCGGAAATGTTCTCGCGCATCAGTTCGGCATCGGCTGCGGTCGAAAATGAGTCTTCCGCGCCACGCATGATGAGAGTTGGCACGTCAATTTTCTTGAGATCGGGAACAGAGTCGACGCGTTCGGCCATGCCGCGCTGCACCAGGCTGATGTCTTCGGGCGACATTTTCCGCATCATGCGCAAGGCTCCGTCAACCAGGTCCGGGCGCGCGGAAACTGTGTTTGCACACATTAGCTTGGGAACCATACTCTGCAAGAATTGCTCGGTTCCCTGCTCGAGCACTGTTTCCGCCGACTTCAAGCGGTTGGCGCGCGCCTCGGGTGCATCCGGCTGCGGGCGAGTGTCGCACAATAGCAAGGCAGAAACTCGCGGGCGATACCTGCGCAGGAACTCGAAGCCAACATAGCCGCCGATTGAGCAGACGATGAACGCCGCTTTGTCGACTCCGGCGGCATCCATGATGCGAGACACATCCGCGGCGTGCTTGCCCATAAACGCGGGGCCCTCGCCGATGCCGGAGTCGCCATGCCCACGAAGATCGGGAAGGATGAGGTGATAACGCGATTCCAGTGCGGGTATTACAGGCAACCAGAACTCATGGTGCGCAGGGAAAGGATGAAGAAGGACGACCGCTGGCCCCCGGCCCCGGACTTCGTAGACGATCTCGGCGCCATCGCTGCGGACGCTAGGCATGGAAGGTCAGGTTAGCAGGTCTCAGGTCTCAGCTATCAGGCGGTAGGTTCAGGTTTCATGCATCAGATCTATTTCGAGACTTGATCTCGAGACTCGCTAATTGATCAACGCCCTGGCTCTTTCAAACTAGGCCTATCTCAACTCCTCAAGACCTGACACCTGACACCCGATACCTGGTTTTTACCCCGCGATTGGGTTTTGCTGCACGACCACGGCGGCCGGAGGCGCAGCCGGTTCCTCGGGCATGATGATCCACGCGAGCACGTAGGCGATGATCCCGGGCAGGAATCCGGCGGCAAAGGTCAAAAAGACCCACAGTATGCGGACCAGGGTGACATCGATATTGAGATGATCGGCGAAACCAGCGCACACCCCGGCAATCTTGCGGTCCAGACGCGGCCGCATGAGACGTGACGCGGTGTGAGCAGAGCCAGCGATGTGCCCGCAGTTGGAACAATAGCGAGATTGATCCGGGACAGATTGGCCGCAACTATTGCAATACATGGTTCCCCTCCTCGCACTGTCTGCCTATGTCTAATTATACGAGCAGGCATGGAAAATAGTTCCCTCAACCCCCTCGGAATGTGATGGAAACACGAGATCGACCGCCACATTCGGTCCATAGGAGAAGCACGGCGGGGGCGAGTATAATCCTCTCATGGGCGTGGTCGAAGATGTCCGGCCACTGTTACAGGATTTGGTAACGCCGGAACTGCGCGCGCTCGCCGTTGAGACCAAGTCGCTGCGTGAAGATATGGACCACCGGTTTAAGGAGCTGCGTGAAGATATGGGCCACCGGTTTGAGGAAGTCAACCGGCGTTTCGACTATCTCGAACGGACCTTCCGGCTGGACGAAAGAATCACAGCCGTCGAAGATCGACTCAGAAAGCCCGCCAAACGGACAGCTAAGGAAAACTAACTTTCAAAGCCCCGAGGGGTTTTACTAATACAAGATAGAGCCGGCCAGGTTCAGTCGTCTCGCGGTTTCCCGCATTCTTCAGCGCTACTCCCGATATGCCTGCTTTATTCTCTTGCGTGCGGTGGTGGCTTCATTGCTGTCCCCATTCGCGGCAATCACCGCCTGGTATTTGCCTACGGCGGCGCCGCGGTTCAATAACTGGTCATACATCTCGCCCGCGGCGAGGTTGGCTCTCTGCAGGTATTCCGGCTCCGCATTGCGCACTTCGCCAACTAATTCGTAGGCGGCCGCGGCCGCGGCATATTTCTTCTCGCTGCGCAGCAGATCGCCCAACGCTAAGGACACGAGTTCGTAGTGCTGCCCGTCGTATTTCCCTTCGCGGCCTTGCTGCCACACGAACCGGTACTTCTGCTCGGCCTGATCGTACTTGCCGGCATAGCGCAGCAGGTTGCCCTCCTCAATCGGCAAAAGATAATTGCGCGGGAAGCGCCCAGCAAGATCGCTTGCGATCTGCAGAGCTTCGCCGTAGCGTTGTTCCCGGCGCAGGAACACAAGCAGCACCATGCCCGCATCCACGCTGGTCTCGCCGTTGGAGTGGTAAGCGTCGAACAGATCGCGAATGCCCTTCTGCTTGTCACCACTCAGCCCAACTATCGCCGCGGCTACTTTCACCGTGAAGGGCAGGCTCCCGACCACGTAGTTATGGCTGCCTACAACTAACTTGGCGTCGGTATAGTTCGGGTCCAGTTCCAAAACCCGCTCGTGATCGCGGCGCGCCCCCACCGCATTGCGCAGCGCGGAAAACCAGGCGCGCTCCATCAGTGCCGTATAGAGCGCAAATTGAGCGCGAGTAACGCCGCGCGCATAGAGCAAATCAGCATCGTTCGGGTTCTTCGCAAGTCCGGCGTTCTCGATTTTTTCCGCCTGCTCAACCAACTGCTTGATGCGCTCTTTCACGGCAGGATCGGCGTGGCCATGGCCCACACCGATGAAACTGTTGTTGGAGTAGTCGCCCGGGTTGATGGCGCCCATGCGATAAAGTTCGCGAACCAGCGTTGCCGAAAGCAGATGGTTGATCGCGAATGCATCGTTCGGGTGATGCGCCGAAATTTTCCCAAAGGCCTCGATCGCGGCATCGAAGTCGAGGTTGTAGTAGTGCTCAACAGCGGCGGCATTAAGAGGATCCGCCGGGCGCAGCGATGGCAAACTGGGGCTTTCAGCCGACCAGGCCGGAAGCGTGAAGCCGACGAGCAGGCCGGCCATCGAGCCAAGAAACAGAAGGCTCGTCGCAACCATGGCAGCCAAATCAGAGCGAAGTTTCATCCCCACAAGAGCCAGTCCGCCTCAGTGTATCTGATTCGACGCGCCCAGTGTCTCTGGGGTTGGGCGAGCTAGGTTGGGCGAGCCAGCTTGGCCGAGCCAGTAACCGGACCTGCCGCCACCCAACCGCGCTTATCAGGTCGCGACGAAGTAAGCGAAAAGGGGCCAACAACCTTAAGGTACTTACCCCGGAACCAAGGCGGATACGTCCCGAGCGAGCAAAAATGGGGCAGTATGAAATGGAATTTCGCCTTTCATCGCGTAATTCTTGCCTGTTACTGGGCCGCCCTCCCCCGTCGGCCGATGTGTAAGTGCTGTCTCTGCCGAACCCGAACTTTGGTGATTGGCGTGCTTTTCAAGAGCTAAGGCATTCTCTATGTCAGAAGTCGCAAACACGGCCCGGCAGGAATTCTGGCGTCCTCCAGCGCCAGCTGAAGTCACCGGTGCCGTGCGCCCGGACTCGTGCGACGAATGCGGCGCGGAGTTTATGGTCGGCTCGCGTTACTGCCATTCCTGCGGCGGCCAGCGTGCCGATAGCAGCGCCACCCAAGCAATAGAAATTCCAGTGGTCACCGAATTTACCGCCCTGGGCAAGCGCCTTGGGTTGGCTACGCCCTCCCTCATTGCTTTTGTTTTTGGAGCCTTTTGCCTTATCGCCGCGCTGAGTATTGGCGTGCTGTTCACGGCCCGCACCGCTCTCGACTGGCAGGCCATTCAACTGTGGCGAATCGAGTGGCTGCTGGCTGCGATCGCTGGATTTGCCGCGGGTTTGCTGCTCAAGAAGGCGTCTTAACCTGACTCCGAAGTTTGGGCCCTCCCCCTCCCTCCCCTTTTCTTCAGTTTCTGGAATGTCCGCTTTTCAATTTCTGGAATGGACGTGCTCGTCTTCGGAGATGACCGCGCTCGGCCTTCGTGTTTCGTGCATCCGATAAAGATGATGCAGCGGTCCGGTTCCGTGGCCAAGGGGCTGGCCGTTAGCAATGGCGGCTGAGACATAGGCCTTCGATAGGAGGACGGCTTCGGGCAGCCCGCGTCCGAGGGCCAGATGGCAGGCCAGCGCTGTAGAAAAGGCGCATCCGGTGCCGTGAGTCGAGTTTGAGCGCTGCCGCTGGGCCTTGAATACCTCCTGCTCGATTCCCTTAACGGTCGTAAAGCTCAAGAGGTCAATTGCCTTTTCCGCTTTTTCCGTTCTTTCCGTTTTCTCCGCTCTTTCAGTGTCCCCGCCCGTGACCACCACATTGACCGCGCCCAGCGAGTGCAGCCGCGCGGCGGCCTCGCGCATGATCTCAACTGACATGGCTGAGGACGCAACTGGCGTTCCGGCAACTGACCCGGACGCAACCGTACCGGCCTTGGTTTCGGTCATCCCTGTGAGCGCCACAGCCTCCTCCAGGTTCGGGGTGATCAATTCGGCCAAGGGTATCAATCGCTCGACCAACACACGTACCCCGGCCGGATCCAGCAGATCGGCCCCCGAACTTGATTTAAAGATGGGATCGAGCACGACATGCGGCAGGCGAGTCCGGACCAGAAAATCGGCGACCGCCGTGGCGACGTGTTCGTTATCCAGCATCCCTATGTGGACCGCATGGATGGGAAAGTCGGAAACCAGTTCGTCCAGGGTCTCGGCCACCACCTTGGGGTCTACTCCGCAGACCCGCCGGACTCCCTGAGTTGACTGCACGGTCAGGGCGGTTGGGCAGGCAATGCCATAGCATTCATGGGCCGCAATAACCTTAATGTCGGCGGTGATCCCGGCTCCCGAGGAGGGGTCGAAACCGGCTATCGTCAAAACGACCGGAGGAGCGGGGGGCATAGAGCACACTGTAAACCAAAGAGCGCGTTAGTGGAACCAGTCAAGGGCCCCGGTAGTGGGCTACCTTGAAGTCCCAGATAAACCCACGCATATCAGGAACGCCATAACCGCAGTCGCGCACACCATGACGAGAAATCCGAAAGTCCCTATAGCCATGCCAATCCAGTAGCTGATCGGCTCCTTCTCCCGGCGAGAGGTGCGGCCTCTGATTGTGGTAAGGACACCACTGCGAAAGGACTTGTAATAACCGTTTCCAAGGAGGAAGGCTATCGTCGCACAAAAAAAGAGTATGAAGAGTTCACGCGCCACTTAAATCACGATTCTAGCGTTCACGCCGCTCTTTCTGCCTCCGCTGTCGTAGGCTTCCCAGAGGGCAACCAAATCCTCCACAGCCGCGTTCCGACTCCGGCGGCCATAGCCGGGACACGCGAAGTCTACGCTGAATTTTGATGAAGTCGCAGGCAAAATAATTGGGGCGGCGCAGCCGCGGAGCGAGGATCTCGCGGGCTTCACTCACCTGGCCTTCGCGATCGATTCCCATGCGCACCCCGATTATCCAACCTCGCCCTTACCTTCCTTTACAATTTCTTCGACTTTCCCAATATTGCAAGCCATTGATAATACGTAACTTACTACTAATTTTACCGTAACGTTAACATTCCAAAGCACATAAAATATTTCCGGGAGGAGCAAAGCTTTTAACAGTACTACATAGTAAACAACTACCTTCGCCTGCTTTCAACGACATACGGCCAACTCTCCATGTTTCACCTAGTTAACCTGCTGGTAATCATAACTTTATAGTAAATTCGGCTTCGTTTTTTCCGATTGACACAAGCTCATCTCATCTCTAGCATGACATGATCGTTTGTCTGAAAGGAGCATACGACCCAAAATCGACTTTCCAAGTGGGAGGTAACTGAATGCGACGACGTTTCGCCGAAGGCCTGGCGTTGGTTCTTTCAATCGCTAGTCTGGGGGCCGGAGCCGCATCCGGGCCAAGCAGCCTGGAAGCCGCCAAGGTCACAAAGCCGCCGGTACTGTCACCGGTCGGCAGTATGACAAAGCAAACCCATAAGCTCCAACCCTACCAAGTAGGGACCGCGTCCTGGTACGGAGAACAGTTCCAGGGTAAACAAACAGCCAGCGGGGAGCCTTACGACATGAACGACCTGACTGCCGCACACCGCACTCTGCCTTTGGGCACGATGGTTCAGATCACCAATTTGCGGAACGGCAAGAAAGTTGTGGTTCGCATTAATGACCGGGGTCCTGTACCTGAGGACCGTGTCATCGACGTTTCCTACAACGCCGCCCTCGCTCTGGGGTTCAAAGAGCGCGGTTTGCAGAAGGTCCGCGTGGACGTCTACCACCACCCCGCCGCCACTGTGGCGGAACTGCGACCGGTAGCCAACCTCAACTAAAACCTATAAACTCAGCAGCGGTGGAACCGCGAGAGCGCCTCATCGTTGCTTTGGATGTATCGACGGCCACGGCCGCCCGGAAGATTGTGGCGGCCGTCGGCGAGTCGGCTTCGGCCTATAAGGTCGGCATGCAGCTCTATACGGCTGAAGGGCCGGGGTTTGTCCGGGACCTGGTCGGCTCTGGCCGCCGCGTCTTCCTCGATCTCAAATACCACGATATTCCCAATACTGTGGCAGCCGCCGTGCGCGAGGCTGCGCGGCTCGGCGTCAGCATGCTGACCGTCCATGCCAGCGGCGGCGGCAAAATGCTGGCAGCCGCAACTGAATCCGCGCGCGCCGCCAATCCCGATCTGCTCGTACTGGCCGTCACCGTGCTCACCAGCCTCGATGATTCGGACCTCGGCACGCTCGGCCTGCGCGGCGGCGTACTCGACCAAGTTATGCGCCTAGGCGCGCTCGCGCTTGCCCATGGCTGTCAGGGGTTGGTTGCTTCCGCCCACGAGTGCGGCGCATTGAGGGCAGAATTGGGTCACGACTTCACCATCGTGACACCGGGTGTGCGCCCGGCAGGCAGCGGCCACGACGACCAGGCCCGTGTCGTAACCCCTGCCGAAGCCATTGCCGCGGGAGCCAGCTACATCGTCGTGGGACGTCCAATCACGGAAGCCGCCGACCCCGCCGCCGAAGCGAGGGCAATTCTGGGCCAACTTGCGGCATAGAATCAGATTATCCAAAGGGCAGATTATCCGAGAGCAAATTGTCGGTGAACTAAATTGTCTGAAACCAAAAAGCAAGAGAAGAAAGAGCAGGCGCGGGCAGAGCGGGACGCCCGCGACATCGAGATCATTAACCGCAATGCCGAACAGCTAAACCGCGATGCTTTCGAGGTCTTGGAGTATCAGGCTCCGCTCGGCGATTTTCCGGAAGACTAGCTTCCCTCGAACACCGAACCCGGTCTAGCGGTCAACGAGCGGCGATGGCGACCTCCCCAACGTCTGGGTTGATCATTTTGGTTTGATCATTCATCACCGCTTCGTCGTTGTGTGACCCGGTTCTAACTGAGGACTGACAACTGGGAACTGAGAACTGGTTTTCTACAGCTTTTCGAAGAACTCACACGCCGAGCACGAAATAAAAATCCCGCCGGGCACGTTGCGCTCGCGATCTTTCATGCGCTTCACAATGCGCGTATCTTTGCCGCATTTCGGGCAAGCAGTCGATTTCGTGGTATCCATGACCTTCTTGCGGTCGGCTGTTTTTGCAATCTTCATTGTTCACTTCTCCTGACAGGAATGTTCCGCCCGCCCGAGGGCTGCGGTTCTACCTGGAAAATTGGGGAGTATCGAGGCGCGCCGGAGCGCCAATCGTCGGCCCGGCGAAATCAACACACAACATCGGTGCAGCGTACTCGCCGCATTGATTTTACATAAAATGCGACATTCCATGTAGACAGTTGCATTTTTGCCAAGGTTTCGCGGAGTGAAAGCATTTCTCTGCGGCCTCTGCGCCTCGGCGGTGAAAGGGTTTGCAAAGAAGCGATACACAAAAAATGGGGCCGCTTGCGGGCAGCCCCATGCTGGCTTATTTATCTTGATTTACTCGTGTGACTCTACTTGCCTATTTACCAGTTCCCGTCAGGCTCGAGGTCTGCGGACTTCCCACAGCGCCGTCGCTGACCTGCAGCGTCCCCGTCCGCGTCCCCGTCTGAGTGGGATTGAAGACCACGCTGACCGTGCAGCTGCTCTTGGCCCCAAGGCTCGACCCGCAGGTCGTCGAAGCAACGCTGAAGTCGCCCGTCGCCGAGGCCGAGATGCCGGTGAGTGCCACGTTCTGCTTGTTGGCAAGCGTGATGTTCTTGGCTACACTGCTCGACCCCACTGTCGTTTTCGCAAAAGTCTCGCTCGCTGGCAGTAGTGTCGCCTGTGCGGTGCCGACACCGGAAAGCGGCACGGTCTGGGGGCCTCCCGGAGCATTGTCATTGATCGTGATGGCCCCAGTTCGCGTTCCGAGCTGCGTGGGCGTGAAAGTGACCTTGACGGCGCACTTCTTGTTCACCACCAGGCTGCCGCCGCAAGTGTTCGAACTGATGGCGAAGTCTCCGCTCGCCACGACGCTGGCGATGTTCAGCGTAGCGTCGCCCGTGCTATCGAGAGTTAGAGTTTTCGCCGCGGAAGTCCCGCTGACAACTTCGTTGCCCCATGTCAGAGACGTCTGGGAAAGGGTAACGCCGGAGCTGGCCGTTACCGTGACCTGCACCTCAGTTGCTCTCTGCACCCCGTTTCCCGATCCAGAAACGGTGAGCGTGTAATTGCCCGCGGCAAGGCCGGCAGAAGCAGTCACAGTCATTGTGCTGCTCGAGGTTGCCGGATTCGGACTGAAGCCGGCTGTGAGCCCGCTCGGCGAGCTCGAAGCCGAGAGTGTAACAGCACTACTAAAGCCGTTGACCGGACTTACGCTGATAGTCGTAGTCCCGCTCGTGCCCTGCCCCACCGAGAGCGATCCAGGGTTCGAACTGAGCGAATACGACGGACCGTCAGAGCAGCCATTGAAAATGAATGACGAGATATTCGTCGACCAATCAAATGTCCCGGTCACAGCCTGATACTGATCCACATACCAGAACGTGCAATCATCGGCGGGATCCACTTGCATCGCCGTGTAGTCTCCCCAACGGTATGCGGCGGTACCGACTTGCGATCCGCTGCCGGTCAGGATGTTGTATTCCCCTTCCATTGTGCCCAGCGCGTCGGTCGGCACGCGGCCGGTGAACCGTATGGCGGGATAGCCGTCGCTGCTCGAGGCGCTATAGCCCATCCCAATGTCGGCGAACTGGTCTTCCGCAAGACTTGCCATCCAACGGTAAGTCGAATCTGGGGCGTAAATTCCCTGCTGGTTCAAGGTGACGCTGCCCGCCGGATCGTAAAGCTCATACCAGCGAACGGCCACCGGCGTCCCGCCGGAGGTGGTGCCAACCGTGTGGTTCACAACGGCGCGATCATGATCGGAAAAATGCCGGATCGCGAAGCGGTACATCATGCGGTCGCCCAGCGTATCCAGAAGCTGCGTCGTTCCTTGCTGCGGAACGCAGTCGCCGGCGTTGCCACAGGCAAGGGTGTCGTTCGCCACGCTGATAGTTGTGGCCGCAGACAGGCTCGACGTTCCCGCGGCGAAGTTCAAGGTCAGTTTGCGCAGATACAGCTGTCCCGGGTTATTGTTTTGCCACGTAATAAAAAGTCCGGGCGTGCCATTCACTGGAGGCGTCGGGCCATCCATATCGCCGGGCAAGTAACTGCCTTCGCTGTTCGGCGTCATCTGGCAAAGCATCGCTGGAGACGAATTGCCGGCCAGCATCTTGGTGCGGTCAAAACCGCACAGGTCGGCGCCATTGAAAGAAGAGGTCCCGAAAATGTTGTAGGTGGCCAGGTAGGCGCTATTCGTCGTCGTGGCCCACGTGCTCAATTTCGGATAATCGTTCAGGTTCGATCCAAAAGAAGCATAGCCCCACAGGTAGTAGGCGCCCGTGGCATCGCTGGTCTTCGATACTGCGATACATTCGCCATACGCGCTGCCCGTGGTGCCAATCATGCTGATGAGCCAACGGCTCGCGGCGCGATCATAGAGAACCACCGGGTCGCCGACCGTGTTCGCACACACGCCGCCCAGCGGCGAAAATAGCGTGAGGATACTGGTGGGACCCGCGAGCGTCGCTCCGCTTTTGTTGTAGACGGCGAACTCCACGTTCACGGTTTCCACGATCTGCGTGGGACTCACAGCAAGGTTCGAATCGGAGGGCACGTACCCAGGCGAAGGAATACCACTGAAGCTCACACCCGGACTGGCTGCAACCTGGCTCTTAACTTCCCTCTGGATAACGGCATTTTCTACCGGCACGCTGTTCGCTCTCGAACGCAGCGGCGAAGGCCCCGGTTCGTGGATCTGTTCTCCCTCGGTCACCGATCGCTCCATCGGCAGGTCCAATACCCGCTTCGATACCGCGAAACCAGTCGGGGAGCTTGCGCTCGTCTTGCTTTTGTCAGTTTTGGCGAAGGCCAACATGCTCATAGCCAAGACACATAGGGTGAGAGTGGGAGCAACTATCCGTGATCGCAGTGTCATGCAATTCCTCGTGAATTTTTCGTTTCGGAGCTTCTAATTTTGAGTTTCCAATTCTTGCGGCCCAGTTCCGGGCGTCGAATTAGGAGATTTGGAAGGGCTTCAAATCCCACTAAGTTTACCTTCTCTTTTCCCCAAAAGCACGCAAATTCCTTGCTGGTCAGGGCATGCGGCAATTCTGAATTGATTTTCGGCGCTGCGCCAGATACCAGCCACAATCGTTAGTACATTCGGGTAGGTGACTGAGGGTATCAACCTTCCATGCACTCCGGCCTACAAATTGTCGCGGTGCGGGGTTTCGGCGGGGACGCCCAGATCCATGAAATGCAGGTCGTGCGCCTCATTCCGTACGGAAACCAGGGCGGCCATCACCTCCCGCAGGTAGTGCAACGTCCCAATCAGCAGGCAGACCAGGGCTACCACAAACACGATCACGGCGGCAAGCGCCATCTTCGGGAAGTAGAGCCCGAACCCAAGCAGCAGGCAGGTTGCAATCGTCGCCGCCAGCGAGATCAGCGAGAACTGAAAGCTGAGGCGAATGATCTCCGCGCGCTTTTCAATGGACGCGATCTGCCGGCTGTAGGCCTCGGCTTCCTGCAGGCGGCCGTTGCGCGTGGCGTCATGTTTCGCATGAACGAACTGGCGAAGCCGGCTGACGATCCCCATCAGCCGCACATTGATGGAAAGAATCAGCAGCGAGGCTGCCGAAACAAATATGGCCGGCGCAAGGAATGCCTGAAACAGTCGGCTGATGTCATTCATAGCTCCTAGCGATTGTAAACACCGCGCCGCAAGTTTTGCGGTGACGCCTGCTAACCTTTTGGCCGCACCCAAGGATGCGCGTTGGGTGCGTTCTGCTCATAGTTCGTCCCTCGCGGCTCGCAACTCGAGACTCGCGGCTCCCTAGCGCCAAACACTGCCTTCTGATAATTTGAAGAGTTTTCTATTAACCATCTGCCGACTTCCGGGGTGAATCGCAAATGCCAGCCATCAAATTTCGCGGTGTGGATTTCATCAATCTCGACTCGCTGCTCTCCGACGACGAGCGTCTTGTCCGCTCAACCGCCCGCAAATTCGTCGAAGATAATCTCATACCCATCATCGAGGAATGCAACCGCGCCGGCCGTTTTCCGCGCGAACTGGTCAAGCCCATGGCCGACCTCGGTTTCTTCGGCGCGTCGCTGCAGGGCTATGGCTGCGCCGGCATGTCCAACGTCGAGTACGGCTTGGTCACGCAGGAACTGGAACGCGGCGACTCCGGCCTGCGTTCATTCGTCAGCGTGCACTCCGCGCTCGTCATGTATCCCATCTACACCTTCGGCACCGACGAGCAAAAGAACACCTGGCTGCCTGCCATGCAAAAGGGCGAAAAGCTCGGCTGCTTCGGTTTGACTGAGCCCGATTTCGGTTCGAACCCCGGCGGCATGCGCACGCGCGCGAAAAAAGTCGGCAAAGAATACGTCTTGAACGGCGAGAAGATGTGGATCACCTCCGGCTCCATCGCCGACGTCGCCGTCATCTGGGCCAAGGTGGAAGACGAAAAAGAAGATGGAAGAGAAAAGGTTCGCGGCTTCCTCGTCGAAACCGACCGTCCCGGCTTCAAGGCCGACGACATTCACGGCAAATGGTCGCTGCGCGCCTCGGTCACCTCAGGGCTTTCACTTCAAGATGTCCACATACCGGAGTCGAATCTGCTGCCCGGCACGGGAGGCCTGAAGTCTCCGCTGATGTGCCTGAACCAGGCGCGCTACGGCATCGCCTGGGGCGCGGTGGGCGCGGCTATGGCTTGCTATGATTGCGCGCTGCAATACTCGCTGCTGCGCAAACAATTCCGCGACCAGCCGATTGCCTCGCATCAACTCGTGCAGGAAAAACTAGCATGGATGATCAGCGAGATCACCAAAGCGCAGTTGCTGATTCTTCAGGTCGGGCGCTTGAAAGACGCGGGCAAGGTCGAGCACCAGCACATCTCAATGGCGAAGCGCAACAATGTCTGGATGGCGCTCGAATGCGCGCGCATGTCGCGTGACCTGCTTGGCGCCAACGGCATCGCCGACGATTACCCCATCATGCGCCACCTGATGAACCTGGAATCGGTCAAGACCTACGAAGGCACGCACGACATCCACACGCTGATCATCGGCGCGAACGTCACGGGTATCGACGCGTTCTAGAGTTTTTTCAGGATGGATAACAACCAATGCGAACACCTCGTCCAGCTGCGGTAACTCTTATCTCCGTTCTTCTGGCGTGCTTCGGAGTGATAACAGCGCTCCAAATGATTTTGTCGGCGCGAATTCCATTCTGCACGCCCGAATTTATTTCCGAAGCGTCGAATTTTCCCGGCGTAATCGGCTGGATATGCCGTCGGTTCGGATGTGACGGGTTCCTTTTTGTAAGCTGGGGTCTGGGCTTGGGTGTGGGTTTGGTCGGCCTAGGCTTGTGGCGACTCAAGAACTGGGCAAGACTAACGCTGATTGCCATATGCGTTGTCGGCTTGGCGGATCAAGTCGCATGTCCCCTGCCACCTTTCGACAAAGCGGTCCCTCAGGATTAGGGTGGGAATTGTTTTCCATCATTATCTCGGGCGCCATCATTTTCTATTTCAGCAGAACTACGGTGAAACGTGCCTTTTCTCAGCCGTGAAATCTGAATCTTCTGACATCTTCGCATTTTGCGAAGAAGGCGCAGTCACGACTACCCATACAATTCCGTCAGCAGCTCATAGGCCCGGCGCAAGTGCGGCACCACGATGCTGCCGCCGACCACCAGCCCCACATTCAGCGCCTCTTCCTGCTCAGCGCGCGTCACTCCCAATCTGTACGCCTGAACAATGTGGTAGTTCACGCAGTCGTCGCAGCGCAGGCACGCCGAAGCGGCCAGTCCCATCAGCTCTTTATATTTTGCCGGGACCGCGCCCTCCAGATACGTGTTGTGATCGAGGTTGTAATAGCGCTTGACCAGAAAATTATCTGCCTTGTCCACGTTCGCGTTTAGCCGCGTCCTCGTGTCGAGGAAGCGCCGCGCAATCTCGCTCTTGTCGGCAACCTGTTTTTCCGTGAAAACGTACGTAGGCTCCTTGCGCTCGGTGTTCATGCGCACAGAGTAGCAGAATCGGCTGTAGCAGAATTGGTGACAGCAGAATCGGCGGCGACTTTAATTGCCCAACGCCGCGCCAAGAATCAAAATCAGACGGCCAAATTGATCGTTGACGTGACTGTAACGGTGGCCTGTTTTCGGTAGCGTCTCAGCTTGAATTCCTAAATTCTCGATGGCGTCATCTCGAGCGCAGCCGTTTTTCAGGCGGAGCGAGGGATCTCGCGCGGAGCTTCTCGACAGTGCGCGCCAGATCCCTCGGCCCGCCGGTGAACACACGGGCCTTCGGGATGACTCTGCTTCGGTACAAAGAATTCAAAACTGCCCGCCACCATGTGTGACGCCGTCACTTCCATATATTCCTGAGAGAAGATATATTTCCAAAACGCGCCAGACAAGCGGTAACAAGCCGTCATGCCTGCCAGCGCGATCATACCCAAGTCCCCGGAGGCCATCATGCCAGCGGAAGTCAAACCTGCCCGTCCCGAGCCCCGTGCCAAGAGTTTCGGAGAGAACATTGAGAGCGACCTCGCGTTCGAGTTCCTGCGCGTAGTCGAGAATGCGGCCATCGAGTCGGCTCGCACCATGGGTCAGGGTGAGCGCAAGCTGAGCGACGAAGTCGCCACCGAAGCCATGCGCAAGACCATGGACACCGTGCCCATGCACGGCACCATCGTCATCGGCGAGGGCGAGCGCGACGAGGCGCCCATGCTCTACATCGGCGAGCAGGTCGGCGGCACGTTCCCCGACGGCCAGCACGTGCCCGATGTCGATATCGCGGTCGATCCCCTGGAAGGCACCAATCTGTGCGCCACCGGCTCTCCGGGCGCCATCACGGTTCTCGCGGCTTCGGAAAAACACGGGCTGTTGCACGCGCCCGACTGCTACATGGAAAAAATCGTCGTCGGCCCCTCCTGCAAAAACGCCGTCGAACTTGATGCCCCTGTCCATGTCAATCTGAAGAACATTGCGCGGCGCCTGCACCGTGGAGTCGAAGACCTCGTCGTCATCGTGCTCGACCGGCCGCGCCATGAAAAACTCATCAGCGACATTCGCAAAGCCGGCGCGCGTATCAAGCTCATCGGCGATGGCGATCTATCGGCCGGCATCGCGGCCGCTGTGATTGGCACCGGAGTTCACGCGGTCATGGGTTCGGGTGGCGCGCCCGAAGGCGTGATTACGGCCGCGGCCATCCGCTGCCTCAACGGCTACATGCAAGGACGCCTCGTCATCGATAGGCCTGAACTCGAAGAACGAATTGCGAAAATGGGTATCAAGGACAAGAACAAAGTTTACGAAGCCGAGGACCTCGCGCCCGGCAAGCAACTCATTTTTGCGGCAACCGGGGTGACCGACGGCGCGCTGCTCAAAGGCGTCCGCTTCTTTGGTGAGGGCATCCGAACTTCATCGATCATTCTCACTCTGAAGACAGGCCGCGTGCGGTTTATCGACAGCATTCACCTGGAGAAAGGTCCCGACGTGAAAGTTAGATTTTCATAATTTGCGCGATCCTGAATCTTGGAGGTCGAATGTCGGCGACTCCCGTCAATATGCGGCCTACTCATAAAAGCGGCGAAGACCACGCAGGATCTCTCCGCGAGCGCCTGCCGCGCCTTGCCATTGGAATTCTGGTCGCTCTCTGCGCCGCCAAACTTCTGCTCCACGCCTTCACCAGCCTGCGCCATTACGGATATTTTCGCGACGAACTCTACTATCTCGATCTCGCCCGCCATCTCGACTGGGGCTATGTCGACTGCGCTCCGCTCATTGCCGTCTATGCAAAAATCGCGCTGCTGATGGGTGGCTCTCTGGCTGCGATCCGCATCATCCCGGCGCTCGCCGGCGCGGCGCTGATCGCCGTCACTATTCTTTTCGTTCGCGAACTCGGCGGCAACCGCTACGCACAATTCCTTGCCGGAATCATCATCCTGCTTTGTCCCGCCATCCTTGTGTCGAGCAGCCTGCTCACCATGAATATCTTCGAGTCCCTCATCTGGACGGCTGCTCTGCTGGTGGTCGCGCGCATCCTCCGCACCGGAGACTCGCGCTTATGGCTGTGGTTCGGCCTTCTCTGCGGCATCGGGCTCGAAAACAAACACTCGACCTTGTCGTTCGGATTCTCCGTGGTTGTGGCCATGCTCCTGACCGGGCATCGGCGCGAATTTCGAAAACGCTGGATCTGGATTGCCGGCGCAATCGTACTGATAATTTTTCTGCCCAACATTCTCTGGGAAGTTCGCCGCCACTTCCCTACTATCGAGGACCTCGCCAACGTTCGCCGCGAAGGAAAAAATGTGGTCCTCGGCCCGCTCGCATTTATCAAGGAGCAGATCATCGCCATGCATCCAGTCTTGCTCCTCGTCTGGCTGCCGGGGCTGGTTTTCTTTCTGCGCAAACGCGCCTGGCGCCTGCTTGGTCTCACTTATGTCGTCTTCTTCGTTTTGATGGAGCTCTCGCACGCCAAGAATTACTACCTGTTTCCCATCTATCCCATGCTGTTTGCCGGCGGTGCGGTCGCCATCGAGCATTGGCTCGCAACTCGCGCCACATGGACGCGCGCCGCCGTCATCGCCATCATTCTTCTCGCGACCGTTCCCGTCGTCCCGCTGTTCACCTGGATGCTGCCACCGGAGCGCCTTCTCGCCTATCAAAGCGCCCTCGGCTATAAGCCCGCCGCGCAAGAGGTCCACCACGAATCGCTGCTCATGCAGCCCATCGCCGACCAGTTCGGATGGCCGGAACTCACGCGCGACGTTGCCGCAGTCTACAACTCGCTTCCCACCGAAGAGCGCGCCCAGACCGGCATCTGGGCCGGAAACTATGGCGAAGCCGGTGCCATCGACCAGTTCGGCCCGCAATACGGACTGCCCCATGCCTGGTCGCGGCATCAGAACCACTGGTATTGGGGACCGCCCCCGCAGGTCTTCAAGAACCTCATCGTCATTCAGTGGAGCCTTGACGACGTCCGCGACAATTGCACGTCTTACCAGGCATTCCCGCACTACGACCGCTTCGGCATGGGAGAAGAAAACGCGCCGTTCTATCTCTGCCGCGGCGTCCAGTTCGATATTCAAAAGATTTGGTGGCACTCGCACCACTGGAACTAGTTGTTCGCGTTCGGTAGTTGTGCGATTTGATTCTTCATCGCAGGCCAACTCATCGGCGTCATCCCGAAGCCCCGCGTTTTCACCAGCGGGGCGAGGGATCTCGCGCGCACCATTGGACAATTTCTTCTCAAACGGAACCGCTGCCGACATTTTCTTTCCTTGCCCCTTATTAAGGTTTTCCCTTATTATGGGTCAATGAACGTCACCCTCACGCTCGACGATGACTTGGTCAAAGAAGTCCGCAAAATTGCGGTCGAGCGTGATACCACGCTGACCGGACTTGTGCGCGCCTATCTTCAGCAGATCGCCTCCGAACACTCGAAATCCGGCCGCAAGCGCCGCGAACTGGAAGCGCTGGAGGAGAGCTTTAAGAAGCTCCAATTTCGTATGGGAAAGAAGACCTGGAAACGCGAAGACCTCCATGACCGGCACCAATTATGACCGGCACGGACTTTCTCGATACCAACGTCCTTGTGTACGCCTATCAGGTCAGCGAACCGGATAAGCAACGAGTAGCCCAAGACTTGATTCGCACGCTTGCGGGAACCTGCGTGATTTCCCTACAAGTCCTTACTGAGTTCGCCACCACTTTGCTCCACAAATTTGCGCAGCCGCCATCGCCAAATCAGTTGATAACGATTCTCGACAGACTTTCGCCAATCAAGCTCGTGACTCCCGACGAAGACATGGTTCGCCGCGCCGTCGAAGCCCGAGCGGCCTACAATCTCCACTTCTACGACTGCATGATTATCGCCGCCGCCGAACGCGCCGGATGTCAGCGGCTCCTGTCGGAAGATTTCAGCGCCGGCCAGAAATATTTCGGCGTCACTGCGGTGAATCCTTTCCGCTAACCGCTTTCTCCTCGCCCGGATCGTCCGGGCACTTGCGCCACCGTTCTTTACACCAGGGAGTGGTGCAGTTTGAACCTTGAGCCAACTACTAACTGATCGGCGTCATCTCGAAGCCCCGCGTTTTCGCCAGTGGGGCGAGAGATCTTGCGCGCACCAAGTGACACTGTCTTAACTTGCACCACTACCTAGCGCCACTCCCCGCTGGCGACTCGCCGCTGTTTTACCCTAAAATCGCCTGCTCTTTAATGCGCAAGAAGACGCGCAGAAAGATGCGCAGGAACTTCCCTTTTCACACTAACGTATCTAGCATGTGCTGTTAGGTTTTTGCGCGCCCTGAAGTCGACCGCGCCAAATCGCCAGTCCGGGCGGTCGAAGAAAAACAAATCGCGGAGTCCTTCTTGGAAGAAGCCCAGCTTATCGGATTGCTGGTTCGCCGCTGCATCACGGGAGATGCCGCGGCCTGGGAAGAGATCGTCCAAAGATATCATCGCCGCATTTACAACCTCTGCTATCGCTTCGCCGGCGACCCCGATAGCGCCCAGGACCTCGCCCAGGAAGTTTTCATCAAGATGTATCGCACCCTCAACTCCTATGACTCTGGTAAGGGTGCGTTCGTTACCTGGGTCACGACCATCACGCGCAATCTGCTCGTCGACAATTTCCGCAAGACCAAGGGCGACCGCATTACCGATTCGCTCGACGGCCCGGTCTCCGATCACGAAGATGCGCAGCCGCTGAGCGCACAAATTGCCGACCCGGCCCTCCCCCCTGACAGCCGCGTCCAGAGCCGCGAAGCCCGCGAAATGGTGCATCTGGCGCTGCAGAAACTCTCGCCCGAACTGCGAGAAGCGGTCATTTTGCGCGACCTGCAGGACATGGATTACCGCGATATTGCTACCTCCCTCCACGTACCCGAAGGGACTGTCAAGTCAAGAATTAACCGCGGGCGCGCGGAACTTGCGCGCCTTCTACAACGTACATATAGGCAGGTGATCTGATGGCAGAAGAAACCAAATCCGGAGCGCCGTTTTCTCCCGGCCAAAACCACTCCACGCACGGTCCGATGACATGCGCCGAGTTCGACGCGCTCCTCTCTGATGCTCTCGATGGCGAGCAGACTGGGAGCGCCCTGACCGGAACGACTGGATCGGGCTCGACTGGCTCGAATTCGACTGGACCGGGGATGATTGAAACTACAAGGGCCCGCTTTGACGCTCACCGCCGCGCCTGCGCCGTCTGCGGCCCCCTCTTCGCCGAGGTCGAAGCCGGACGCCTCTGGCTGCGCGGCCTCGAAGCCGTCGAACCTCCGCCGCTTCTGGTCAACAACATTCTTATGGCCACCACCGGCATCGCGAGTTCGCGCCTGCAGGCAGCTTCCAAAGCTCCGTTCAGCGAACGCGTACGTGAATGGTGGGATTCCTGGCTCACGCCAGTCGGCGCCTTTGTGCGTCAGCCCCGCTTCGTGATGTCGTTCGGCATGATCTTCTTCACCTTCTCGCTGGTGCTGAGCACGGCCGGCTTCAAAGCATCCGACGTGGCCAAGATCGATCTGCGGCCTTCGGCGCTGCGCCATGCCTACAACGACACGCAGATTAAATTCGTTCAGTACTACGACAATATCCGGTTCGTTTATGAAATCGAATCCAAGGTGCGCGAGCTGAAGCGGGCCACCGCGCCCGCCGAACCCGGCCCGCAACCGAAGAAAGAAAACCGAGGCAACGGCGACACCAGCGGTCAGCCCGAGCAGCGACAGGATCGCATGTATTCGCTGGAACAGGGTCAGGTCGTGATGGCCAAGTTAGATCTGGGCCACATGAACCTGGGCCACGGTGCCGCTACCCGCAAAAACAAGGAGCTTTTGTTGGCCGAATTTTCATCGCAAGAATTTTCCAGATTCTCGAATTCATCTCGTCTTCAGTCAGCTCCGGGCTTCGGGGCGCGGAACACGAGCCGGTTCGTTATGGCTCGTAGCTCGCGGCTCCATGGTTTACGAATCGAGAGTTCGCGAATCGAGGGTTCGCGGATCGAAGCTTCGCAACTCGAAGCCCGCAGCTACAGGAGGTATCTATGAACTGCGCCACTCATGCTGATCAACCAGCCGTGGCTTATTGCCGCACTTGCGGGAAAGCCATGTGCGCGAACTGTACCCGTCCGGTCAAGGGCGTGATCTATTGCGAGGACTGCCTGAATGCCCGTATGTCGGCGCCCGCTCAGCCTACGACCTATCAGGCAGTGACGGATCAAGGCCTTGGCATGAAGGTCGCTCCCTTGCCGCCAAGCGGCAGCGGCCCCAATCCGACGGTCGCCGGCATTCTTGCCGGATTCTTCCCCTTCGGCGTGGGCGCGGTTTACACCGGCCAATACGCGAAAGGGCTGGCGCATCTCGCCATCTTTGCCTTACTGATCGCGGGTGTTGCCAGCAGCGACCACGGCGGAAGCGAAGTGCTCGGCCCCCTCTGTGGCATCGCGCTGTGTTTCTTTTGGATCTACCAAATTGTCGACGCGGTCCGCTCCGCACGGGCCATTCAAGCAGGCTTGCCCGCTCCCGATCCTTATGGCATTGCTGCCACCTTCGGCGGCGGCGACTCAGGAGCATCGAAGACAGATACCAGCAAAGTTCCTATCGGAGCCATTGTTCTCATCCTGCTCGGCGTGCTTTTTCTCCTCAACACGCTGGGCTTGCAACTCGGCATTGGCCGCTTCTGGCCGCTGATACTCATGTTCCTTGGCATTTGGCTGTTCGCTCGCAGCTACGGATTGATGGGGGAAGAGTCCAGTAATGCTCGGGACAAGAAGTTGGCCGAAGTACAGGGCTTTGTCGCGAACCGGAATTACCCCGGTAGCGTGCAGAACGTTATCGCGTCGGCTCGCTGCCAGTGTCCGCGCTGCCGTTCGCGCCGGCTCATGGGTCCGGCCATCTTGATCACAGTCGGCTTGCTGCTGCTGCTTGATACCTCAGCTCATCTCGGCTTCTGGCGCACGTGGCCCATTTTGCTTCTGATCATTGGAGGCGTAAAGCTGTTCCAGGGCAGCGCATCTACGGAAGGCCATATCGCCAGACTCGCGCAGACGCCGGCCTCGCCAAGCCAACCGGTCCAGTCCGCGGCGCCCCCTGATATTCCTGCGCCTCCGGTGCCCCCCACGCCACCAGTTCCACCAACCCCACCCACCGAGGTGAACCATGGGTAACCCAAGTCAAAATCCAAATCCAATGATGCCGCCAATGCCCCCGATGCCGCCTCTTCCGCCGCCCCGCCACCGTTCCATCGCTGGCGCCGTCGTCCTGATCCTGCTCGGCATTGTGTTCCTGATGGGAACCATGGGCCTGGCGAACTGGCATCAGCTCGGCATTCTGTTCGGCAAGTTCTGGCCCTTGCTGCTCATCCTCTGGGGAATCATCAAGCTCATCGAGCACGAGCAGAACAAGCGGGCCGGCGTTTCCGGCAGCGGCATCGGCGCTGGTGGCGTTTTCCTGGTGATATTTATCGTCATCGCCGGCCTGGTTGCCACCGGAGTTTCACGCGTTGACTGGCCCGGCCTTCGCGACCACATGCAGATTGATGACAGCGATTTCGACGATATCTTCGGCGGCCGTTCCTTCGACTTCAGCGGCCAGATGAATGCCGACATCCCCGCCGGGGCCAACCGCCTCGAAATCAACGACGATCACGGCTCGGTCACCATCAACGTTTCCGACGACAAGAAACTTCGCGTCGACTGGCGCAAAAAAGTCCACGCCGAAAATCAGCAGGATGCCGACCGCTACAACAAGGAGACTGGCATTGCCATCACTCCTTCTGGCAACAGTATCGCCGTTAACGCCAATGTCCAGGCGGCTGGCGACAAGGGCGTCAACGCCGATCTCGATGTCTACGTGCCGCGCGATATGGCTTTAGTGATCACTTCGCGCCGCGGCGGCATCACCATCGACGGCATGGGAGGCGGCATCCAGATCAATCACCAGCATGGCGATATCAACGTCAGCAATCTCGTCGGTCAGGCCGCCTTTACTGTCGAGCGCAGTTCTATCCACGTGGAGCACGTCAAGGGGGATGTCACCATCCAGGGCCGCGCGAATGAAGTTGACGTGGAAGACATTGACGGCTCTGCCCATCTCGAAGGCGAGTTCATGGAGAGCATTCGCTTCGTCCGCATCAGCAAGACTGTCAGCTATCATTCTTCCCGCACTGACATGGAGTTCGCTCGCCTCGGAGGCCGTCTCGATCTCGATTCCAGCGATTTGCGCGCCGATTCCCTTCTCGGCCCCATGCGCCTGACCACCCGCTCCAAAGATATCGTCCTTGAGGGTCTCACCGGAGACTTGCGCCTCCAGGATGAAAACGGATCTGTAGACGTTGCGCTGCAAAAACCAGGAAACATTCAAATCGATAATTCCAAGGGCGACGTGAAAATTTCCGTTCCTCCCGACACCGCCCTCAAAGTCGAAGCCCGCACCCGCGAAGGAAATATTGAGACCGACTTTGACGCAATCAAGGTTGAAAGCCATGGCAGGCTGGACAGCGCCAGCGGCTCGATCGGCTCTAACGGCCCTAGGCTCGCCATCAATTGCGGCAAGGGAGACATTGAGATTCGCAAAGGAGCGGCAGCGGCGGCCATCCTGGCACCACCCGAACCGCCGTCGGTTCCCGAGAAACCCGGCAAGCCAGCGAAGGCTTTGCCCGCTCCCAAGGCCAAGCCAGTAGAAAGCGAAAATTAGGAACAGTTCTCAGTTCCCAGTTCTCAGCTTCTCTCGGGATCGTCTGTGTACCAAGAGGTCTCGCAGGTAGGAATTTCGTGTGAACTCAGGCAACCCGCCTCAAACTAAAACTAAGGTCTGAGAACCGAGAACCGAGAACCGAGAACCGAGAACCGAGAACCGAGAACTGAGAACTGAGAACTGCCTTTCAGGGTATAATCTCGCCCACCGATGAACCTTGCCTCGGGCTCGAAACTTGGTCCCTACGAAATCGTTTCCCTCCTCGGCGCTGGCGGCATGGGAGAGGTCTATCGCGCCCGCGACTCCCGCCTCCGCCGCGAAGTCGCCATCAAGGTTCTGCCGCAAGCACTTTCCACCGACGCCGATCGTCTGCGCCGTTTCGAGCAGGAGGCCCTCGCCACCGCCGCCCTCAATCATCCCAACATTCTTGCCGTCTTCGACATCGGTACCGCTGAGGGCGCGCCCTACGTCGTCTCCGAATTGCTCGAAGGCGAGACGCTGCGCGAGCGTCTCAAGAGCGGTCCGGTGCCGTCGCGCAAGGCTCTCGACTACTCCATGCAGGCTGCGCAAGGACTTGCCGCGGCCCACGAAAAAGGCATCATTCATCGTGACCTGAAGCCCGAAAACCTCTTCATCACCAAAGACGGCCGCGTGAAAATTCTCGACTTCGGCCTCGCCAAACTAACGCAGGCTGATCCCACTTCCGATAAGAATTCAATGACCGCCACGCACGGCGCCACCGAAGCCGGCATGGTGATGGGCACCGCCGGCTACATGTCGCCCGAGCAGGTGCGCGGCCAGCCGCTCGATGCCCGCTCTGACATTTTCAGCTTCGGCGCGATCCTCTACGAAATGCTCTCCGGCAAACGCGCATTTCACGGAGACACGACCGCCGACACGATGAGTTCCATCCTCAAAGACGAACCCGCCGACCTGAGCGAGACCAACCGCAATATCGCGCCCGCGCTTGAGCGCATCGTCCATCACTGCCTGGAGAAAAATCCCGAGTCGCGTTTCCACTCCGCCAGCGACATCGCCTTCGATCTCGGCCATCTCTCCGGACTCTCCGGCAGCTCCGCCAAAATCGCCGCTGCTGAAGCAGCCGCCCCACCTCGCCACAAGTTGCTGCTCGCCAGCGCCGCCGCTCTCGTTCTCGCGTGCGCGCTTTTCGTTTTCGGATGGCTGCTCGGCAAATCAGGCTCGCATCCATCTCAGGCCGAATATCAGCAGGTCACCTTCCGCACCGGCTTCATGGGCAACGCCCGCTTCACGCCCGACGGCAGCATCGTCTACAGCGCGTCGTGGGATGGCGGCGACAATCAACTCTATCTCTCGCGCACCGACGATCCCGGCACCCGCGAACTCGGCATCAAGGACGCCGAGGTGCTTTCCATCTCCAAAAATGGAGAGATGGCGATCCGCCTCAACACGCAGTTCTACTCCGGCTACGCTCGCGCCGGCACGCTGGCCCGAGTGCCCTTGAGCGGTGGAACGCCGCGCGAGGTGCTCGACAACGTGCAGGACGCCGACTGGTCCGCCAATGGCGACTCCATGGCCGTCGTACGCTATGTTCCCGACAACAGCCACTGGCGTCTTGAATATCCCGCTGGCAAGGTTCTCATTGACAGCATCAATTGGATGAGTCATCCCAAAATTTCACCCGATGGAAAATGGATTGCCTTCGCCGACCACGAGAATCCCAGCGGCGATGACGAGGGCACGCTCGCCGTCATTCCCGCCGATGGCAGGGGCCCGGAGAAGAAACTTTCCTCCGGCTGGACGTCCCTGCAAGGCATTCTCTGGTCCCCTTCGGGCGATGAAGTCTGGTTCACATCCACCAACACCGGCAGTGCCGCAAATCCTCGCGCCGTCACTCTCTCCGGCAAACTCCGCAACATCACCAACGTCCCCGGCGGCATGTGGCTCGAAGACATGCGCGGCGGCACCATCTTGACCGTCACCAACCGCGAGCGCCTCGACATTCGCGGCAAGGGGCCCGGCGCAAAGGAAGAACGCGAACTAGGCTGGTTCGGATGGTCGGAGTTGCGCGACATCAGCCCCGACGGCAAGAAAATTCTCTTCGAAGAAGAAGGCGATGGCGGCGGCCCCAATTACACCGTTTTCCTGCGCGACACCGACGGTTCGCCTCCCGCCCGAATTGGCGAAGGCCTCGCCGAGGCCATCTCTCCTGATGGCAAGTGGGTCATCACCAAGCCTGCAAAGGGCGGCAATCTGGTTTTGGTGCCAACCGGCGCGGGCGAATCGAAAACCCTTACTCACGACTCTGTCAGCTATCTGGGCGTTCGATTCTTACCCGACGGCAAGCGCCTGCTGGCCGCCGGAATTGAACCCGGCCACGCTGCCCGCTCATACTTGATTGACCTGAGCAGCGGCGATTCCAAGCCCATTACTCCCGAGGGCACTTCCGGCGATTTAATTTCTCCGGACGGCAAATACGTAATCATGCGCGGGCCCAATCGGCAGCGCGGCCTTTGGTCGCTCGAAGACAACCAATTCCATCCGGTTCCCGGCCTTGACGCTAAAACATTTCCTATCGGATGGACGCAAGACGGCTCATCGCTGTATGTGGTTCCCGCCCGAAGCACTCGCGGAGGTGACCCCCTCCTGGTCTCCCGCCTCAACCTCAAAACCGGCAAAACCGAGCCGTGGAAAACATTCGGCCAGGATTTCGGTGCCGGCATCACGTCCGTCGGCACGCCGCGCTTGTCCACCGACGGGAATTCCTACGCCTACATCTACGTCCGCGTCCTCTCCGAAGCCTACGTCGTCAAAGGCCTCCAATAACCGCGCGAATATTGTCACGATCCAGGCAACCTCGAACCGAATCTGAATTCCTGATGGCTGATGGCTGATGGCTGATGGCTGATGGCTGATGGCTGATGGCTGATGGCTGACGGCTGACGGCTGATGGCTGATGGCTGAAAGCTGAAAGCTTCCCTATGCTAGTATGTCGCGTTGGAGCGAGCCCTCTTACCAAGGACTGCATCCAACCAGAGCGATAATGCCAGAGCGACAGATGCAGCGACAGATTTAGCAAAAAAATGAAAGACACACTTGGAGTCCTTCTCGCAGGAGGCGCCGGCGAGCGCCTCTACCCGCTTACGCGCGATCGCGCCAAGCCCGCCGTCACCTTCGGCGGCATTTACCGCATCATCGATATCACGCTCTCCAACTGCGTCAACTCCGGCCTCCGCCGCGTCTACATCCTCACGCAGTACAAAGCGCTTTCATTGAATCGCCAGATCCGAGAAGGCTGGAATATTCTCGGCCGCGAGATCGGCGAGTTCATCGAAATCCTGCCGCCCATGAAGCGCGTCAGCGATAACTGGTATATGGGCACCGCCGACGCCGTCTACCAGAACATTTATTCCATCGGCTCCGAGCAGCCCGCCCACGTCCTCATTCTCTCCGGCGATCACATCTACAAAATGAATTACGGCCGTATGTTGAAACAGCACAAAGACTCGGCCGCCGATGCCACCGTCGCCACGCTGCTCACCGAACCCGCTGAATCCCGCCATTTCGGCGTCGTCGAAATCGACCGCGACAGCCGCATCGTTGGATTCCAGGAAAAACCGAAAGAGACCAGCATCCGCTCCCCTTACGACCCCTGCAAGATTTCGGCCTCCATGGGTATTTATCTCTTTAATACGGACGTGCTCATCCCCGTCCTGCTCAAGGATGCCGAAGACCCGAACTCCAGCCACGATTTCGGCAAAGACATTTTGCCCAAGATGCTGTCGGACTACCGCGTCTTCTCCTTCAATTTCGTCGACGAGAACAAGAAAGAAGCGCTCTACTGGCGCGACGTGGGCACGCTCGAGGCCTATTACGAAGCCAACATGGATCTGGTTTCCGTTTCGCCCGTCTTCAACCTGTATGACAACAGTTGGCCCATCCGCACGCACCAGCGCCAATATCCGCCCGCGAAGTTTGTCTTCGCCGGTCCTTCACGCATAGGCCACTCGCTGGATTCGCTGGTCTCGGCCGGCTGCATTATCTCGGGCGGCGAAGTAAAGAATTCCGTGCTCTCGCCCAACGTGCGCGTTAATTCCTACTCCGAAGTCGAAGACAGCATTCTGTTCTCGCACGTCAACGTGGGCCGCAATTGCCGCATCCGCAAGGCCATCATCGACCGCGACGTCCACATCCCTGAAGGCACCACCATCGGCTTTGACCGCGAGGCCGACCGCGAGCGCTACTTCGTCACCGATAGCGGCATCACCGTCGTCACCCGCGATTATTCCCTCTTCGAAAATCCGGTGTCCGTCGACTACTTCACCAGCGAGTAAGACGGCAGCTTTCAGCATCTAAATGTGGCGCGGGCGCCCTCGGCCGCGAAAAACCGCCTTCTCGCCCTCTATCCCATGTCGGAGCCCCATTTCCTTTATTGTCTATTATGTCTAATTTGTCTATAATAGACAGTCATGAAGATCGTCTCGGCTACCGACGCCAAACAGCGACTCGCCGCCTTGCTCGATGCGGCCCAGAGAGAGCCCGTGCTCATACGTCGACAAAATCGCGACGTCGCCGTCATCATGTCCGCCGAGGAGTACGAGCGGATTCGTAAGGTCAACATCGCCGAACTTGAGCGGACAATGGATCGCATCGGTGCACAGGCCGCCGCGAAAGGAATGACTGCGGAAATACTCGCTGACATTCTGGAAGATTAATGCGCTGCGTCGTTGACACCAATGTGTTCATCAGCGCGGCAATTTTCTCAAATTCCGTTCCGCGTCAAGCCGTTTCTAAAGCGCTGCGCGATGGCGTCCTGCTCTTTTCTGACGACACAATGGATGAACTGCGCGCCGTGCTATTCCGCCCCAAAATCGACCGTTTCGTCAGCCGTGATGATCGCCTGATTCTTCTGGCGCAATTACGGTCCACGGCCGAATTTGTTCCAGTCACTCAACTGGTGCGCGAGTGCCGCGACCCGAAGGACGACAAGTTCTTAGAAGTGGCACTGAACGGCGGGGCTGACTTGATTCTGACCGGCGACCGGGATCTGCTTGTGCTGCACCCGTGGCGAGGCATTTCAGTTCTCTCGCCAAGCAGATACCTGAAGAGCTAAACCAACCTTACGGATGCGTCGATGACGAAGCGGCTCAGCGTCGGCCTTCATTGATCAGTCTTTGATCTTGAGCCCGCGCAGGGAGAGTTTGTGGCGTTTGCCGAAATCGGCCAGCCGCGTGGCGCAGTCCTTCGCTGGATCAGTACCGGAGGTCATCTTCTCTTTCAGCATTTCCCCCAGTAGCCGCGACACGCTGGTATCCCGCCGTGCCGCCTCGATCCGCGCCCACTTGGCGACGTCTTCTTCCAGCGTTACGGTCACATTGCGCAATTGAGATTTCGATCTTGTTTTTACCACCAACCCAGTGTAACACGAATCTAGTGTTACACGACGTTTGTGTTACCTTAATTTTGGGTCGCGCCGCCGCTGGTCGTCCGCTCCTGAACGCCCTCCAGTCCGGGATGTGATGCTATAATGTATCACATGACAAAAGCGTCCATCCGCGATCTCCGCTATAGCTTCCCTAAGATCGAGCGCCTCTTGCTGCAAGGGGAGGAGATTCAGATCACGAAGCGCCGGCGCGTCATCGCGCGCCTGACCCCAGAAAGTGTGAATGGAGCCTCAGCGCTTCCCGATTTTCTCGGTCGCCTCCGCACAATTTATGGCGAGAAGATTTTGGCAACCTCAGGCGCCGATCTCGTAGCTAAAGACCGGAGCCGCTATTGAAGGCCTACATCGACACCAGTTTCCTCGTCTCACTCTACAGCCCGGACGCGAACTCCGCCTCCGCCGCCCGCGCCATGCGAAATACCAAGGGCACACGCTTGATCTCGACTCTTTGTGAACTCGAAGCCGCCAACGCGCTCGAACTCCGCGTCTTTCGCAAAGAAATTTCTGCAGTACAGGCCCGCGCGTCGTCAGCGGCCTTTGAAAAAGACTTGCGCGCCGGCATCTTTCAGCTGCATCCTTTAGCCGATGAAGCCTTCGAAAAAGCGCGGGAATTAGCCCGCCAACTCACAGCCAAACTCGGTACGCGCACCGCCGATCTCTTGCATGTCGCCGCCGCACTCACCTTGGGAGCCGACCATCTCTACACATTCGACCTGCAGCAACCCAAGTTGGCCCATGCCGTTCGTCTCAAGTTGAACTGATTGTTGAGACTACTCAAATTCGCCTGCGCTGAAGTCCCGCCGCCGTCCATGACGGACATGGAGTACTTCCACCTGGCGCAGCTTTTTCCGGATGCGAAAGATCACTCGATAGACATGCGGTTTATGGCCGAACAGCAAATGTCTTAGCCGCTTGTTTTCGCGCGTGAATGGGTGCCGGTTGGACATCTCCCCAAGGCCTAAAATCGCCGCCTTAAGTTTGAAGTACCATTGGCGTGCGCGCTCGGATTCTTCCCCGTTGATTTCAATGTACAGAGAGGCCAAATCGCGCTCCGCCCGCGCGGCGATCCTAACGAGATAGGCCATGAAGCGCTTCGAATTCGCGGAAGAACTCCTCTGCCGGTCTGCTTCGGCCCTTACGCGCGTCCTCTAATCCTTGGCGAACGCCTTCCCGGGAGTCGGCCCGCGCCGCGATGTCCAGCAGGCGCTGGTAGGCTTCCGCGTCTTGAACCACGGCGGCAGCTTTCCCGTTGACGGTCAGAACCACCGGACGCTTGCTCTTCTTGATCTGCTTGAGGAATTGCCCCGAGCGGCGACGAAAAGTGGTTAGCGGCTGGATGTCCTTGGTGAGATCAATCACGACGCCTCCCCGGTAAGCACCTTTAAAGGTGCCTCATTATTCTACACGAATGCGCCTGCTGCGCAATGGTTGTCAAGGCAGAATAGCCTACGCAAACAAAAACTCCTTCGTCCTCAACTCCTTGATCGTATCCCTTAGCTTCGCCGCCTTCTCGAACTCGAACCGTTTCGCCGCTTCGCGCATATCGCTTTCGAGCTTCGCAATAAACGCGTCCAGCTCTTCCTGCGACCTGAACTCCGGAATCCCGTCCGCCTCTACGCTGGTCAAATCGGCATAGTCGGCGGCCACAATTTTCGCCAGTGTCATATCCAGCGGCCGGATGATCGACTCCGGCGTGATCCCGTTCGCCACGTTATAAGCCTGCTGAATCTCGCGCCTGCGGTCGGTTTCATTGATCGCCTTCTTCATCGAGTCCGTCATCTTATCGGCATACAAAATCGCCCGTCCATTCAAGTTCCGCGCGCAGCGCCCAATCGTCTGAATCAGCGATCCACTCGATCGCAGAAACCCTTCTTTATCCGCATCCAGAATCGCCACCAGCGATACCTCCGGCAGGTCCAAGCCCTCCCGCAGAAGATTGATCCCGATCAATACATCGAACTCGCCCTTGCGCAGGTCGCGCAAAATCTTCACCCGCTCCAGCGTTTCGATCTCCGAATGCATATACCGGCACTTCACTCCGACCTCGCTGTAATACTCCGCCAGGTCCTCCGCCATGCGTTTGGTCAGCGTCGTCACCAGCACGCGCTCGCCCTTCGCCACCCGCTCGCGGATCCCGTGCAGCAGGTCGTCAATCTGCCCCTTTACCGGCCGTATCTCCACCGGAGGATCGATCAGCCCCGTCGGCCGGATAATCTGCTCCACCACCACGCCCCCCGACTTAGTAAGTTCATACGGCCCCGGCGTCGCCGATACATATACCAACTGGTTCGTCCGATGTTCGAACTCTTCAAACGTCAGCGGCCGGTTATCCAGCGCCGATGGCAGACGAAATCCATACTCCACCAGCGTCTGCTTGCGCGAGCGGTCGCCATGATACATCCCATGCAGCTGCGGCACCGTCTGGTGCGATTCATCAATAAACATCAGGAAGTCGCGCGCAAAATAATCCAGCAGCGTTGGCGGAGGCTCGCCCGGCAGCCTCCCCGTAAAGTGCCGCGAATAATTCTCAATCCCGTGGCAATAGCCCATCGCCTTGATCATCTCCAGGTCATACATCACCCGCTGATGAATGCGTTGCGCCTCCACCGTCCGCCCCTGCTTCTCCAACTCCACTTCCCACCATGCCAGCTCTTTCTTGATCGATTCCACCGCCGTCGCCTTCGTCTCCTCTTTCATCACATAATGCGTCTTCGGATAAATCGGCAGCCGCATATACCGCTGCTTCACCGTCCCAAACAGCGGATCGATCTGCGACAGCGCCTCAATCTCATCCCCAAACATTTCGATCCGGTATGCCATGTCGTCATACGTCGGATAAATCTCAATCACATCCCCGCGCACCCGAAACGTCCCGCGCCGGAATTCTCCTTCACTGCGCTCATATAAAATCTCGACCAGCTTCTTCGTGATGTCGCCGCGCTTGATCTTCTGCCCCTTCTCCAGAAACAGCAGCATCCCGTAATACGCTTCCGGCGATCCCAACCCATAAATGCAGCTCACCGATGCCACAATCAGGCAGTCGCGCCGCTCAAACAGCGACCGCGTCGCCGAAAGCCGCAGCTTATCCAGCTCATCATTGATCGTCGATTCTTTCTCGATATAAAGGTCCGCCGCCGGCACATACGCCTCGGGCTGGTAATAGTCGTAATACGATACAAAATACTCAACCGCATTTTGCGGGAAGAAGCTCTTGAACTCGTGATAAAGCTGCGCCGCCAGGGTCTTGTTATGAGCCATCACCAGCGCCGGCCGGTTCGCCGCCTCAATCACCCGAGCCATGGTGTAGGTTTTCCCCGACCCGGTCACCCCCAGGAGCACCTGGTGCTGTTCGCGGTCAAAAATGCCGCGCGTCAGCGCCTCAATCGCCCGGCCCTGGTCGCCTTGGGCCTTGTAATTGCTCACCAGTCGAAAGTCCATTTGTCCCATTATAGGAGAGATCGCTCTCCCACTTTGCCTGCCCCGCGCCGAGTCCAGCCCCCATGAATCCGAGATGCACTAACGTGTAAAATCCTCCAACCATGCCCTCAGGTAGGAAGTTTGTACTAGGTAATTTACCTTAGTTCCTGAGCAAAACTTTCCCAGCCATCACTCGGATTTCTCGGGTTTCTCACCCTTTTCCGCCCGCTAATCTCCAGTTTTTCAGCAGGAAACTCGCTTCGCATACCAACTTTCACATTTTTACACACCTCTCGCCCCAAATGGCCGCGAGCATGCACTTCGTTTCCTGTAGAGGGACAGCACTGCGAGTCCCCGGCTACACATCCCAAATCGGGCCGCCAGTGCGGCAGGTACTGGTGCGGCCCTTAAAGGTGTAGTGGTTATGGAACAGAGGCTTACCCCCACTCGTCGCCGGGAGCAGCAGATTGTCAACCTTCTGTTGCAGGGGTGTGACAACTCGGAAATCGCTCACGATCTCAACATCGCCGAGCGTACGGTCAAAGCGCATTTCAACCGTCTGTTCCAGCGTTACGGCATCAAGGGCGGCATCAAGCGGGTCAAACTCGCGACTTTACTTTATAGGAGGCAACTGTGGCAGCAGAGGCAGTCAGATTCACCGTCACTCCCAGCGAGCGCGAACACTTCATCATCCAACGGGTAGCCGAAGGCTGCAAGAACCGCGAAATCGCCCTTTCCATGGGCACCACCGAACACGTCGTCAAAAATTATCTCCGTCTTATTTATGACAAGCTGGGCCTCTGGAACCGCGTCGAACTCGCGCTCTGGTATGAAGCTCGCCGCTTCGAGGCCTATAACGCCTAACTAATCGGCTCCAATAAACAACGCAATCCAACCTCCTCCATTGGCGGGCGGAGAAGCTCCGTTACATGCACCAAAATCCGGTGACACGAGGACTGGCGGCGGAGCCTCAAGACTGGCGCTGGAGTAGTTATCGTTTCTATTTTCTCAACGAGCCTGGGCGGGTGCGCGTGAATGAGGGTTGGGGGAAGATTTCGTTTGCGGCACGTATTGCGTGAAAAGCAAATCCCATAGTGCGACCAGTCTGACTCCCACCCTTCGCAAACTGCGCGAAGAATGGGGCACCCTCAGTTGTGATTCTCCCAGCGAAAGGCTGGGCCACCCGCCGTTCTTGCAATTACGAGTCAAAAGTGCCTTACCCATGCGAAAAATCCAACGAAACCTAGAACAAAAGCTCCCCCAAGAAACGCGAACGCTTTCTGCCGCATTCTGCTATTTGGAAAGTACACATCCCGACGCAGATAGTAGGCGAAGAGACCAAAAGAAACTGCGCTACCTGCGAGCATGAGATAAGCAGTCAAAGTAAGCCAGCCCCTGGAAAGCAGTGCCGCGATCGCCATAAGGATCTCGCTTCTGAACGCGCGCTCTATAAACAACTCAACCGGTTCCCCGCAAGTTAGAAAAAGCCAGGTCCTCCACATAGTTGGTTGTTAAAATAGTACTGGGGAATCCCTGTAATGGCGTATCCCCCCACTCCACCCCAAAATCCGCCTGCTAGAAAACCAAATGCGGTGGTACCCGCATCGAGCCAAAAGAAGCCTTTGTTCATTTGTTTGCACTGGGCTGATGTCAGACCCACATAGTAGTCCCCGTCGTCGGACGTGAAATTGAGCGAAAAACCCGGTGGCACCCAAACTCCGCCGTGGGCTTTGCACTCACTCTTACTACTGTTCATATCTACACTTTGGATGCCAGTCCCAGGATCATCCAAGTAGTAACAAGGATCATCCAGTGTCAGCAGGGTCTTGAATGCCAACGAAGCCGAATTGCATGTCCCGAAATATGGGTTTTCACAGAATTGGTCGCAAATGGGTCACAGTTCCAGTCTCCCAGGTCGCATCCTGTATCCGGGCCGGGTTCCCCATCACCACCGTTGTCCTGGCAGGATGGGTCGGGCGGGTGGCCCACCCTTCACGATTAGATGTTTTTCCTTTCCCCTAACGAAACGAGGGTGCCCCATCCTTGCGCTTTTTGCAAGGGTGGGCGGCGATGCTGCTGGTACGCTGAGCTTGTCATGCCTCGCGGCTTGCATCGCTACCATGGCGCGCATCATCTGCACTTTATCACGTGTTCCTGCTATCGCCGCCTCCCACTTTTTCGCTCGGCACGAAGCCGCGACCGCTTCCTTTCCGTGCTGGAACAAACTCGGCAGCGTTACCGCTTCGTGGTCGTGGGTTACGTTGTCATGCCTGAGCATATCCACATACTCATCACCGAACCCGAGGTCGGAACTCCATCGACGGTCATGCAGGTCTTGAAGCAGCGTACCGCTCGCGCCCTGCTGCCGAAGGCAAAGCGCCGCGATCCGCGCCAAGTCGAGCTGTTCGGGGAGACTCCGGAACGCGCGCCCTTTTGGCAGACCCGGTTTTACGATTTCAACGTTTGGACGGACAAGAAGCGGGCGGAGAAGCTCCGTTACATGCACCAAAATCCGGTGACACGAGGACTGGCGGCGGAGCCTCAAGACTGGCGCTGGAGTAGTTATCGTTTCTATTTTCTCGACGAGCCGGGGCGGGTGCGCGTGAATGAGGTTGGGGGAAGATTTCGTTTGCGGCACGTACGGCGTGAAAGGCAAATCCCATGGTGCGACCAGTCTGACTCCCACCCTTCGCAAACTGCGCGAAGAATGGGGCACCCTCAGTTGTGATTCTGCCAGCGGAAGTCTGGGCCACCCGCCGAACGACGTAAGAGCAAAAGCCTACAGCGCCGACAGTGTGGTACCCACCCTTCGCCAAAAAACCGGCGAAGGATGGGGCACCCTCAGATGAATAACGCAGGCAAAACCAAAGAGCGTCTCAAGGGTGGGCCACCCGCCTGGCAGCGCGAGACTCCCGCGTCCTGTATTCAATTAGTAAAACCCGAGACATCTTACTTGGGCTAGAATCGCCATCATGGCTCTTGAAGTATCTGTACTCTCGTCCGACGCCATATTGCAATGACCACTGGAAACTTTCAAAGTTCGCGTCCTCTGCACCTGCTCATGCGGTATTCCGATAAGTTTTCGGATGACACGATTGCCGCGCACTTGGAGGTGGTCAAGCGCAAAGGGTCAGTGTGGCTGGGCAAGATGGGCAAGACTCTCGCCCGACAGCACGTCAAAACCCTCAACGAACAGTGCGACAACAAGATCCCGACGTATGTTTTTCTCGTTCAAAAACTCCGGGGCGGCTACGAGGTTTATCAAGCTAGTTTGGCGGAAGTGAGCCGTTCGTTTCCCGAAGATCAGAAACTCATTCCTCCGTATTACGAAAAGCAGAAAATCACAAGCTATATCCGGTTGTGGCAGCGGGTGACAGCCATCAAGAAAATAGACAGCGCCGTGCTGAAGCGACTCCACATAGCTACCTCTGGTTCCTCTGCGGCAGATACTATCCGCCAAAGCATGGCTGCTCTTTTCATCGTTCGTCAGTCCTGAACTCCTTTACAGCGAGTGCGAGGCTCAGGTAGTCTGGGCCGTCATGCCGATTGACTTCGCCAAGGAATTTGCCGCGAAACTCAAACAGAGCGGTTGCAAATTTGAGGTCAGAGGTCTCCTCACAGGGGACGACAAGATATTGACGCTAGGTAACGACACGAAGGTGCTGAGCACCGTCTTTGAGTTGTTCTGCTTCCCGCTCGTGAAGGAAGTCGCTGACAAGGACAATCTGAAATTGGTTGTCCCAGAGGCGCAGACCGTCTATCCCGACTTCACTCTGATGACGGATGAGAATGACGGAGCGAAGATCGCCGTTGACGTGAAGACGACCTACCGCCGCGCCAACGGGACGTTCTTCTACACGCTGGGCAGCTACACATCATTCCTTCGGAACGACACGAAGAACATCCTCTTCCCATACAGCACCTATGAGCAGCATTGGATTGTCGGTTTCGTCTACAGCCGCGTTCCACAGCCCGAAGCTGCGACTATTCCGCTGGCCGATAGAACCAAGATTCCATTCCCGTACAGGGACGTCGCGTGTTTCGTCCAGGAGAAATACAAAGTCTCTGGATTACGGCCCGGTAGCGGCAACACGACCAACATCGGCTCCATTCAATCGGCAGTCTCTGGCTCGAAGCTCCCACTTCACAACCTTCATTGCCTCAGAAGCGTGCTTGCAGCATGGCTCCTTTGGAGTGTGAATCAAGTTTAGAACCGCATTCATGCAGGTACAGGCGGTGCGGGTGCTGCCACCATTTACTTGATGAACAGCGGTGAGGTAATCGGTCTTCCCGTCCGACGACTCCACGAAGAAGTGAAACAGCCGATCTCCCTCCGGGAGCCCTTGCTTTGCCTCCGGCCTCGGCTCTACTTGGCGGATGTTCATACCTGCCCGTCAAACTCCAACGAGGAGAGATTCATGCGACTTGCCGTTAGACGACAGGACGTATTTGTATGGCTTGTTAGAGAACCACTTGATGTGGCTCTTGTGCCTCTTCAGAATGTCGTGAAGTTCCTGCGACGTAGGCACGCCGTCATTGCGGTAGCTCACGACCAGAATGCTCTTGCTGAACTTCGCAAACAGATCGTCAAACGCCTTGCGAACGCGATTCTTGTCCAGCCATACACACTTGCGCTCTGCCTTCAAAGGCAGGTGCTTTTTGCGTCGGTCGAGCCTGCTCTCCCATCGATCATAGTCAGCCAGCCCCTCTAAGAAGTGGTAGAAATCGAAGTAGTCCGGCCCAAGACCGTTCGCGTTCATATAAGGCGGGTCGATGTAAACCAAGTCGTAATCTGTGTCGAGGTCAAACACGTCTCGGTTTTCGGCCCGACAGGGGACCCCGCTGTCAAAGACGGCCCCGGCTGCTTCACTGAGGAACTGCTCAAAGTGTTGAAGGAAGGGTTTGTCCCATGTAGTCTTGTTCCCGAAATTTCGCTCAACATCGGACGTCCGCATGTACAGGTTCGCTCGATGGAACAAGTTGTACGGACGCTTCACAATACATGATTGAAAGAGCGCGTACAACGCGAGTCCTCGTTGGGTAGTGGGCTGTTTTGAATTTTAGGCCCTCGGATTCGGTTGTTCGAGCACAAGCGTTCTGATCTGGAAATAACGAAACGTATCGAGCTTGGCATCAATGAGCATTTGCTGGATGATGTCCGCGCTGATCGCATCAACCCCCTGCGGAATACAAATGGGGCGACATTTAGGGTCTTTGGCCCCAGCGGTCACCCAAAACCGGCCAATGAGGGTCACTTGAAAACCGGCCAACGAGAATGAGGCCCGGGACGTTGATTTCGACGTAAGGCATTTAGCCTTCGTCGATATGAGCAACGTCTTGAGCGAAGCGAAAAAACAACAAGTGATTGCCCTGGGACGACTCGGATGGCCACTGCGGCGCATCGAGCAAGAGACCGGGGTGCGTCGGGAGACCGCCGGAGCCTATCTGAAAGCGGCCGGGATCGCGGTGAGGCCGCCGGGCGCATGGGGACGCCGACCGCCGGCAAAACCGGCCAATGAGGACCCGGTGACCACCGGCTCAGACGCGATAAAACCGACCCAGACGATCAACCCCAACCCCAACCCCGAAAACCTTTCTACGAAGGGAAAAGCAAAAGCGCAAGGCGCAAAACCGGCCAATGCGGTGACCACCGGGTTTGGCGTGGAGTCGACGGGCCTGGAACTAGAAAATCCTAAGCGGATTCCATCCGCCAGCGCCTGCGAGCCGTTTCGTGAAGCCATCGAGTTAGGTCTGAGCCGCGGGCGGGATGCCACCGCAATCTGGCAAGACCTGGTCGCCGAGAATGGGTTCGACGGTGCCTATCAAACGGTCAAGCGCTACGTGCGCAAGTTGCGTGGAAACCAGCCACTGCAGCCCCGCGCGGTGATTCTGACGGGACCAGGAGAAGAGTCGCAAGTGGACTACGGTACGGGCGCAATGGTCCGTGATCCGCAAAGCAGAAAATATCGACGCACGCGACTGTTCGTGATGGTGCTGGGCTGCAGCCGCAAGGCGGCACGCTTTCTGATCTTCCGTTCCAGTTCGCGCATCTGGGCCGAGTTACATGAGAAAGCATTCCGTCGACTGGGTGGCGCTACGCGGGTCGTCGTCCTGGATAATTTGCGCGAGGGCGTGCTCGTCCCTGACATCTACGAACCCACTCTAAATCCTCTCTATCGCGACGTCCTGGCGCACTATGGCGCGGTCGCCATGCCTTGTCGGATCAAGGATCCGGATCGAAAAGGAAAAGTTGAATCCGGCGTCGGCCACGCCCAACGAGCGCTCCAGGGAAAACGCTTTGAGAGCCTGGAGGAGGCCCAAGCCTATCTGGATCGTTGGGAGGCAAGTTGTGCCGATACCCGCATTCATGGCACCACCAAACGACAAGTCGCTGTCATGTTCGCCGAAGAAAAACCTTTCTTGCTGCCGCTTCCCCTGGAACCTTTTCGCTACTACCAGCATGGCAAGCGGGGCGTGAATCTGGACGGTTGCGTCGAAGTCGATGCCGCCTACTACGGCTTACCGCCGGGTTGGATCGGACGCGAAGTGCATGTGCAGTGGGATGAGCTTTATGTTCGCATCCTCGATCCCAAGAACGGACTGCTGCTGCGGGAACATGTACGCCAGAAACGTGGCTGGTATCGCATAAAAAAAGAAGATCATCCCAAGCACATGCCGCTTCAGGTTTCCCAGTTACTGTGGCGAGCTGGACGTGCAGGGACTCACATCGGCACACTCTGCAACCTTATTTATCGCCAGCTCGGAGAACCGGGGGTTCGCCGCGTCTTCGGCATCCTCTCCTTGGCCAAGAAGTTCGGCACCGCCGCGGTCGAAGAGGCGTGCGCTGTTGCTCTGGAAATGGGCGTGCATGAACTCCGCTTCGTTCGTCGCTATCTCGAACGTGCCCCCCAACTTACCCTGCGGCAAGTCGACCCGCTCATTCGCGAACTGGTTCACTACCGCGATCTCATCAACCTCAAAACCAAGGAGCCAGAAGATGAACCTCATTGAGTTGAATCGTGCTTTAGGACAACTACGCCTGGGAGGTATCGCCGCCGTGCTCGAAACTCGCCTGCGCCAAGCTCAGGCCGAAGCCATGCCCCCGATCGATTTCCTCTCCTGCCTCGTCTCCGACGAACTCACTCGTCGTGGCGATCGACTGCTGGAGCGAAGAAAAAAACAAGCCGAGTTCCGAGACCCTCACAAAACTCTCGATAACTTCGACTTCAACTTCAACCGCAAGATGAATCGTAGTCTGGTGTTCGATCTCGCTACCGGCGCCTTCATCGCTCGCCATGAAGACGGCTTGTTTCTAGGTCCACCGGGCACGGGCAAAAGTCATCTCGCTCAGGCCATCGGACAAGCCGCTATCCAGCAGGGTTATCGCGTCCTCTATCGCGAAACCCACAAACTGCTCGATGACTTGGCCGATGCCACCATCGACGGAACCCGCAAAGAAACCATGGAACTGTTCGTTTCCGTACCGCTCTTGATCATCGATGATCTGGGCATGCGGAAGTTACCCATGACCGCCGCCGAGGACTTGCTGGAAATCGTAATGCGGCGCTATGAGCGCGCCAGCACTTTGCTCACCTCGAATCGTCCAGTAGACGACTGGGGCAAACTTCTCGGCGATAGTGCTGCCGTTACCGCCATGCTCGATCGCCTCCTTCATCATGGCCACGTACTTAAATCTGGTCCACGGAGTTGGCGCACAAAAACAGACTTGCCTCCCCAGGAGGCAACGGAGTAAAACAACCTAGTCCCAGGCCACATTCCGTTGGCCGGTTTTGAAGTGACCACCATTGGCCGCTTTTGAGGTGACCCCTGAGGTTTGGGGTTATCGAGGGCGCAAACAAAACAATCTTTATACGTCACACGATAACCCCAACGTAGCAGCACTTCTTCGATAGTTAGCGGTGTTTCCGGCGTTACTTGTGGCATCTTGCGGCCTTCTCTTTAGGAACCAGTTTCGGTTTTTGGTTCTTCTAATTGTGGGACGGCATCTAGTTCCTCATCCGTAAAATCTTTCGGGCTGAGAGATACCACGCCGCTCCGCTTCTTTGGTTTTGCTTTCGCGCCATACCACTCCGGTAGCCCCCAATCGCCGTTTACGTTCACGATGTCGCCTACATTAGCTTCACGGCGACTCAGGCTGGCATACATGGATGCGTAGGTAGTTCGCTTAAGTCCGCCAGTCTCCAGCGCGTCAATAATTGCATTCGTGGGCTGGGGCTTCTTGCCGCTCATTGCGAGGAATTTCTTAGCCGCATCGGGAAGGGTCATGTTGTAGAAAGTGTCCTTTTCGATTTTGGCGGGTGTGCTCAGTATCGCCAGAGATGACAGAGCGACGGTGCCGGAGATGCGTTCTCCGATCTCCCGCAGCTTGGCGATGTCCGCGTCAATCTCTGCGTTGACCTGCTCACGCCGAAGTTCCAGCGCGGCGATTGCTGCCTCAAATGGATTCTGTTCATTGCTCATTGGTGGTTCACCTTTTTGATTGAAAAACAGTGTATTTTGTGCTACAGTAAAAGAGCCAAGTTGGGGGACGCACCACGTCTGGAACGCCCCCGCATTGGCGGACTTCGTGTAGGGAGTTTCCTTAACCCTTAGCCCTTTTTAGGGGCGAGACTTCTTATCATACGAACCTCCTTCTGGGCCAGTCACTCTGGGTTTGCCGCTAAGCCTTTCCAGAGTGGGTGGCCCTCACTGTCTAAACATCATAACAAAATCTTTCGCAATTGTCAATCCACCTATAACAGTGCAATTTTGTTCTTGACATTGCATTACCGCTCAAGCATAATTACTGACATGAACTGCTTGAGTAATGAGCGCCGCGCACAGGTAATCACTGCCTTAATAGAGGGGAATAGCATCCGCTCCACCGTCCGCATGACGGGCGTCTGCAAGGATGCGGTTCTCAAGCTAATCCGGGACATGGGAGCCGCCTGCACGGAGCTTCACAACTCAGCCGTGCGTGGCGTCACAGTCCAGCGTGTGCAGTGCGATGAGGTATGGTCGTTTTGCTACGCGAAAGAGAAGAACGTACCCGTGGAGAAACAGGGGACAGGCGCGGGAAGTGTTTGGACGTGGACGGCGATTGACGCTGATTCTAAGCTGATTCTGTCGTACTTGTGCGGCGGACGCGATGCGTCCTGGGCTCGCAAATTCATGGAGGATTTAGCATCGCGTGTGGCCACGCGCATTCAGATCACAACGGACGGTCACCGCGCATACGCGGAAGCTGTCGAAGGTGCCTTCGGGATGGACGTGGATTACGCGATGCTGATAAAGCTGTACGGCGCTCCCTCTGACAATCCTGACAGTCGCTACAGCCCCGCACAGTGTATCGGCATTCGCACTGGCGTTCTCAGTGGTTCACCTGATCCTCGATACATCTCGACTAGTTATGTCGAACGACAAAATCTTAATCTGCGAATGGGCGTTCGCCGCTTTACACGTCTAACAAATGCGTTTTCTAAGAAATTTGAGAACCACTGTCACATGGTTGCTATTTATCATGCGTATTACAATTTCTGTCGGGTTCATCAAACGTTGCGCGTCACCCCTGCGATGGAAGCTGGCCTCACAGATCACATTTGGACAGTTTTAGAATTAGTAACGATGAAGGAACTTGCACCCAAACAAACCGCAGCGTAATCAAAGTTTTGGTTACCGTGGTCACTTGCTGTTATGCTAGACTCCACGGTTAAATTGTAGGACAGGTGTGCCGTATGACCACAGAAGAACAAGTCGTATTTCGGCTTAATGCGTTGTGCAGATTTGACGAAGAAGTGAAGTCCTTCGTGGGATACATTCCCCGTCTGCAAGTGTACGCACAAGCTCGCAACCAAGAGGATATTCCGAAGGCGCTCCGCGCGACGGCGCTGCAATTCATCCTAGCATGCGCGAACAAGGGAATTTTGGCTTCGGTAATGCGCGAGGGCGGATCGCACCCGACTACGCGCAACATCGCCGACGCAATCGCGGACAAGGATGCCGAGTTCGTCGCGGTATTGGGATACAAGGAGTGCGCAGAGGCAATCGAGATAACGATACCGTTATCGTTGATGACGGAACAACTAGTGGCTGAAGTAGCCTAAACGGAATCGTCCTTCTCCGTTTTCCATCGCGCCCTAGCAGCTTGGCTGGCAATCTCACGTTTTCGCTCAGGGCTGAGCTTTGCAGCCCGATTTTTCCCGCCCACTTTCCCTCCCATTCTTCCGAGGGCTACGGCGTGGGGGTTCTTCGCGAGTGGTTCTCCGATGGCTTGTTCCACTACTCTCAAAGCATTTTGGGCGACATCTCGCTTGCTTGATCGCTTAACCATGCTTTCAGTTTCCCAGACTCATGTTGCTGTGCGCAACACTAATCTGGGAGAATTTCAAAACAGCCCACTACCCCTCGTTGATACTCATTCTCAATCCGCCGGATGTTCTGGACGGTGACGTCTATCCATTCGTCTTCCGGAGTTGTGAAGTAAATGTCCCTAAAGGTTCGCTGAATGAAGTCGTCGTAGATACGCTCCGATTGGCGGCTCGTCAGTTCGGGACAGTCCGATGGCCATAACGTCTGGCCCGAGTTCTCGATCAGGGCCTTGCCCATTATGAAGTTGGATTTCAAAATGTCGTTGAACGTTACCTGCTTGAATTTGGTCTTGAGGAGGAATGACACGCTCCCGGTTCCGCCAAATGCATCTAAAGCAGACGTAAATCGCAAGTCCGACATATGGTCCCATATCCAAGGTAGCAGCTTCAGTTTGCTCCCCTGATACCGGGTCTGCGGAAACCGTCGAACCTCCTCCACAAGTTGGAGCTGGTGCAAAAATAACCTCCCGTCCCTAGGCGAACATAACCTGCCTTCTTGGCGAAAGTAAAGCGAAAAGATCGACCGGGCTGGAAACTTTTGGCTCGTTGCCCAAAAGCGTAGCACGTTCCGTTTTGAACTAGCATTTTTTTCAACAAATACTGGGCGGGTGGCTGTAGATGATCAGGAAATGCGGGGACAGGAAGCTGTGAAGAAATTGTTTTCCGAGCCAATAATGTCATTGCGGAATTAGCCAGCGTGGGTAGACTGCGGATGTGAACGACTACGGCGTGCCCGCTGAACCGCGACTTGCCTCGATCAATCGACAACAACTGGTGCTGCGCAGTATCGATGTCGAACAGTTGATCGACGAAGATCATAGCGCGCGTCTGATCTGGCAATTGATTGGGCGCTTGGACCTGAGCCTCTATCATGCGCAGATCGGGGCGGTGGAAGGGCGCGCTGGGCGGGAGCACACCGACCCGCAGTTGCTGATCAGCCTGTGGATTTACGCTTACAGCCGTGGCGTGAGTTCGGCGCGCGAGTTGGCGCGGCAGTGCGAGTACGAGCCCGGCTGCCAGTGGCTATGCGGGCTGCAGGCGATCAGCCACCGGACGCTGTCCGGCTTCCGTTCCGATCATAAAGAGGCGCTGGACGATCTGTTCGTGCAGGTGCTGGGCATGATGAGCGCGGAGGGACTGATCACGCTGGAACGCGTAACCCTGGACGGGACCAAGATCAAGGCGAACGCGGGCGGGCCGGGTGGCCCAGAGCCTGTCGAAAGGTTCGCGTCCCGATTTTGGACGCTAACACCCATGAATAGCCGGTGCCCCATTCAAACCGGGGTCCTCAGCACACGCGGTTTTCGTGTTATGGGGTGGAAGCCTGCCTTTGGCTTGAGTGGGAGGAATCGAACCATTTTTGATGCTCGCGCGATTAGCCCCTTTGGGTCATTTTTGGCGCTAATTTTGGCTTCCGAGCCGGCAACGCCCATATCACACCGTGTCAATCCGGATTTTGCCCTCCCTGCCATCCCCGATCTCCAACCGTTTGTTATGCCTGCACACATTGTACATACACATCCGTATTCTTAACTTTATTTTGTTCGTCCATTGTTCGCCTTTTTCATGTCACTGTTTTGCCTACAAACTCTCCCTTGTCCCTGACTCAAATGCCCTCGCGTTTTGACCGCGAAAAAGCTCCCGTTGCTCATCGCAATCTTCCCTTTTTATTCCCCTAAACTGTGAACTGAAATTAGGCAGCCGCGGCCGCAGCTGCTCGATGATTAGCCTCTAACCCTATTCAATGCAGACACTTCGCTCCGCCGGCTGAAACTGATCGGCCTGCGCTTCCCGCTGCGTGGTGTAGTGCCCATCCGGAGACTTCCCATACAACTCATCTCCCGGACAATAGTAGAGCGCGGTATGCGTATCCACCCAAACTTTCAGGTTCGGGTCTCCATAATAATGCACAACCGGACGCGGCGCCTCCGCTATCCCCATCGCAACCAGCACTCTTTCCCACGGCGCCATCCTCGGCCCGCTCTCCCCCCCGGTAGGCCACAGCAGCGCAGCCGCTGCGATAATAATCGCGAGACCAAGAAAGATGTCCGCGCGATGCGCCGCGATGCGCGTCCGCAGGGCACTGAAAATACCGGTTCCGACACGTGGATTAGCCTCGGCCTGATGCCATGCATTCTCCATTTCGTCATCGCGGCCCGTCAAAGCTTCGCTCAGAAACGCATCCTCATGAACCAGCGCATGCTCTTGAGCCGCTAAGTTGTCTCGATCAATCGTGCCATCCCGAGTAACTTCTCCATTCTGAAGGTTAGATGAATGCTCGGCATTAAATTCCTCTTCCTTCATGGCGTCGCTCGTATCGACTTCAGCCGCTTCTTCTGGCCTATTGACTCCCTCTATTGCTAACTCGGGCGGCCGAGTTCTTACGGCCTCTGAAGCGGTCACAATGGATTCAAACTGATCCGCCTGATGCCCGTCCCCCGCATGGATGCGCAACGAAGCCCGCGCAGGCTCAGTAAGCGGAAGAACAGTTTGGCTAGCAGCATCTGGTTGGGAGTGATCGGCAGCGCAATGATCGACAGTGTCAACAATATCCGAACCACGATGAGGCATGGCCGGCCTACGTCCCGGATCTGCCGGCGAGAGCTCAAGATCATCTTCCGGTTTCCGGCGCGCCTCTAATCCGGTTCCCTGCTCCTGACTCATCTGCCATAATGACGCCCAATTTCGCTGCAAACGTTCGCCAGGACGGAAGTTGGTGCGGCCACATTTCAGGCAGGTAGCTCCCGCGGACGGCAGCGCAGCACCACAGCCGCCACAGATAAGGACATCGGGCTTCGCTTCCGGCGTCGCAGCGGGACCCAGATCAGCAGATTCGTTCTTCTGCGTCGAGGCGAGCGCGGGGACGCCCGCTGCGTTCATCCGTTCATTATGCTGCTGGATTGTGAACGCCGCTGCCAGCAATCCTTCAAAGGACTGCTCGTCGAGCGTTAGTTTGTCTCGATCGGAAGCCATAATTTTCAGGGGGAGGACAACGGGACGGACCCTTAGCTGACCTTTTCATTATAAGGCAGTTGGCGCTTGAGGGAGCTAGAAAAATATCGCTTCAAGAACCGGGCGACAGAACCCGGGTTAGGCAATCCTTGGCCGGTCGAGCTTCATCGAGTCGGGAGTTATCCGGCCCAGGATGCCCCCGGCAAAGTCGGCGTGGGCAAATTCCCGAGATGGGAAGTCAAAGTGGGAAGTGGTTCATGAGAGGTGGCTAATGGAACGGAACAAAGCGGCCGATAGAACCCGTAAGTTATTGGGCTGCAATGGAATAGTTTAGAGGGGAAGAAACGGCGAATGGGTTGCTCTAGTAATCGGCGGGTCGCGACCCCAAGACTGAACTGAAGGAGCCGACACAGCTAATGATTAACCTCAACGAGATCAAGATTACGCCCCGCGACCAACAGGTTCTCCATCTATTGGTACAGGGTTGCAGCAACAAAGAGATCGCGAGCCATTTGAATATCAGCCCGCGCACCGTAAAACAACATCTGCGCACTCTGTTTCTGCGTGCCGGCATCAAGGAAGGCCGAAAGCGGGTAAAGCTTGCGACGGCCATGTTTATCAAGGAGCAGGTGCAGCCATGCAACCACGCGACCGACTAAGCGCAAAAGAGATTCAAGTGGCCACCCTGGTGTGGCAGGGACTTACTAACAAAGATATCGCCGCCGTGCTTCACACCAGCGAGCAGGTGGTGAAGAACTATCTGCGAACGGCATTTGACAAGCTTGGAGTCTGGACGCGATTAGAGCTTGCGCTGTACGTGGCGAGCCATGGCGGCGCGAACTGGCAAGCGCAGATTCGGACAAGCCCGGCCCCGCAATTGCCTGGATGGGGCGCGGCGGTGGTCGTGGAAGAACGGCGCCCGGAGGAAACGTCAACGAAGGCCGCGGCCTCGGGGAGCACGGGGTGAGCACGGGTGAATGAGCTATAAGTTACTGAAGCTGCCGGTACGCGCTGGCTCACGCCGGTCTCGTAGACAATTCTGGCCGCGAAACGCTCCCGGCTAAAGTTTGTGCGTCAGGAACTCGAGTCGCGGTCCTTAACGACGCTGTGCTGACCGCAGAAGCCATGCTCTTCCGTCAATTTCTTAGTTTTGCGATGAAGGCGGTCTAGAACGCGTGGCCGGTTCCGGGCCGGGCTCAGTGACGGGGACAATGAGCTCCGCGCCTTCCGAATCGTAAAGGGTATGAGCACGACGTTCAATCTTTTCGAATCCTGCCTTGCTTAGACTCGAGTGGAGCCGCCCGATGTGCGAATTCGCAATCTGATTTCTCTGTTCCAACGGTATCGCACGAACGGCGCGGATAGATTGGGAGGTCACAGACGTTGCCGTGGACTGCGGTTGAAGCTTCTTGAGATCCTGCTCGAAATCCTGAGCCTCCTGCAGCAGGAGGGCCTGCTCTTTATTGGTCAAGCCGCAAATTCTCTGTTCTTCGGCACGGGCTTTGGCGGCGTCCTGACCGTCCTCACCTTCATGGGAAGCGAATCTCTCGAAGGCAGAAATTTCGTGAAAATAGCGGGCAAAAATCGTAGTTTGGGGCAGCGGCTCGTGGACTGGTTTGCCGGGAGTGGCGTGATACAGTTCGTGCGCGTAGTTATCGAGCCCACGAAATGAAGTTGTCCCGATCTGCGCTCGCAGTTGTTTGAGCTGTGATTCAATCAGATTTTCGGTTTCCTCCCGCTGCTTGGCGAAGCGCTGCCTTTGCTCCTTGGCAAAAGCGGCCTGTTGTTGCCATTGAGCCCAAGTGCCGGGGGGAGTGACACGATGAGCGGATAGCGGAGACGCTGTTGCCGATTGCGCGCCCTCCTGCGCCGGGACGAGGGGCTTCTGGCCCCGCCACTCCCGAGCCGCCAATAGAACGGCCTTCCGCTGATCGTCATTAAGTGTCGCGGGATATGGACTGGGATACCGCTCAGCGGTGTCGGGCGGCCAATTATCCGAAGACAAGCAGCGATCCCATTCTCTTACGTAGCGAAAGTATCTTGGATATAACCGCCCGTCGAGCACAGGAACCAGGTCAGTCCCGGCTAATTTGTGATTGGGTGTAACTGCTTCCAATGGGGCGCGGAATCGCGGGATGGGTCGAGGGGGCATCGGCAGGCAGCGCGAGGAACTTTGCGACCTCGCGATGGATGTTGCACCGCCCGCTGTGGACGACGGGGCTGAGGGAACCACCTCGTCGGGAGGCTCCTCGGTCATTGCCAGTTGGTCGTCAGCGCCAGTTTCGCTTTCGTCGGAGGCATTGCCATCGGCAGGTGCTTGGCCGGAGCTATCGGGAGTTCCGGTGTCATCGGAACCGGAATCATCGGTCGCCTCCAAGAGGACCGCCGGAATCGACCCGCTGCACCCTACAGATACCGTGCGCGTTCGGACGGGCGGGTTGGGGCTCGCCAACTTGGCGCCGCACCCGCTGCAGCCGAAGCTACTGAGATATTGGCGTGTCGCTGCCCACCAGTTGGAAAGAGCGGCTTCGGTCGGGTCGGGACTCGTGTTCAGGAATTCCTGGAGCTTCGACTGTACGGAGTCTTTTTCGGTACTGGCGAGCCCCTGCATGAGTTGCGGGAAGCTATTCGCGCAATCGCGCACATTCGGAAACCAGCGGATAAACGCGGCCATTTCATCGGAGTCGGCATCGACGGGAAGTCCGTTGAGTGAGGCGCCGATTTGGCTGGCCTCGGGCACAGACTTGGGTCCGGAGTTAGCAAGAACAGTATCGATGATAGAGACGATACGATCGAACTCGGTCTGATGTCCTAATTGATTTGCAACCAGAACAGCAGCAGCCCGCTCGTTGCCGCCGTAGCTTCCGTCATCGAAGATGGCAGCTTCGAAAATGACGGCACCGTCGGTAACTTGCGAAACCGGGTAGGCGATCGAGTAGCTCGCCCCGACCTTAATGGCGGGCCGATCAATCGTGCCGATTTGAGAAGTGCCGTTGCATTTGCTTTGGCAGAGATAGCGGCCATTGCTGCTTGGAACTCCGCTCGGAACGAGAAGCAACATGAAAGCAGTAATGTCTTGACCTGAGCGATTCTGAATGGAAAAAGCGTAATCGCCGCCCTGCTGTCCCGTGAAACTCAAAGATACGGAGGGAACACGGGTTCCAGTTTGGACCTTGGGAGGTGAAGTCTGCGCAGAGAGCGAAAAGAGGAATAAGAAACATATCGTTACAACGAACTTCATGATGGGGAATAATAAGAAGTTCCGGTCGAATAAGCAACAACTCTATTTCTCACTTTGCCGTGCCCATCCATCGCAGCAACAGAGAACGCGCTGTCATGCCGATATACCAAACAAGCGACGATTCTCTGTAGCCTGGTTCGCTGCCAACAGCCTGCTAAGTGATACTAACTTCCGTGTAAGTGCCGTATACCTGCCGCAACGCCTCGCAGATTTCTCCTACAGTGGCGTAGGCGCGAACAGCATCGACGATGTAAGGCATAGTGTTGGCGTCAGAGATGTTTCCGTTCGAGCCGGCATCAGGCGTTTTTGCGGCGGCGCGCTTAAGAGTTTCCAAGCGCCGCTGCACTTCCTCATTCGACCGGCGGGCGCGCAGGGCTTTGAGTTTGGCGGTTTGGGCGCGGGCAACCGACTCGTCAATATAAAGGATGTGCGGCGATTGCTCTTCAATGACGAAATCATTCACCCCCACAACAATTTTTTCATTGGCCTCCACCGCGCGTTGATACTGATAACTCGACTCGGCAATTTCTTTCTGCGGATAACCGCGTTCGATGGCCTTGACCATGCCACCCATCTGGTCGAGTTTGTCGAAATAGTCGAAAGCGCCTCTCTCCATGTCGAGGGTCTGTTTCTCTACAAAGTAACTCCCCCCGAGCGGATCGACGGTGTTGGCGACCCCCGATTCATACGCGATGATCTGCTGCGTACGCAGCGCGATGCGTGCGGCTTCCTCGGTAGGCAGAGCCAGAGCTTCGTCGTAAGAGTCGGTGTGCAGTGACTGCGTGCCGCCAAGTACAGCCGCCAGCGCCTGTAGGGCCACGCGGGCAATGTTGTTCATCGGTTGCTGGGCGGGCAATGATACTCCGGCTGTTTGCGTGTGGAAGCGCATGAGGCGCGTGCGATCGTTCTTCGCGCCGAATCGATCTTTCATTAGCCGGTACCAGATTTTGCGCGCAGCGCGGTACTTGGCAATCTCTTCGAAGAAGTCGTTGTGGGCATTGAAAAAGAAGCTCAGGCGCGGACCGAATTCATCGACATCGAGGCCGCGGCGGCGGGCCCATTCGACATATTCGACGCCGTCATAAATCGTGAAAGCCAGTTCCTGCAATGCCGTCGAGCCCGCCTCGCGGATGTGATATCCGGAGATGGAAATGGTGTTGAAGCGCGGCGTAAATTTCGATCCGAACTCGAAGGTATCGATGACCAGGCGCATGCTCGGCGCGGGCGGATAGATGTATTCCTTCTGCGCGATGTATTCCTTCAGAATGTCGTTCTGAATGGTGCCGGAAATCTTCTTCCAATCTGCGCCATGCTTCTCCGCGACGACGAGATACATGGCCCACAGAACGCTGGCCGGAGAATTGATGGTCATCGATGTAGTGATTTTTTCCAGATCGATGCCGTCGAACAAGATCTCCATATCTTCGAGTGAATCGATGGCGACGCCGCACTTGCCCACCTCGCCTTCGCTCGCCGCGTGATCGGAGTCGTAGCCCATCAGCGTGGGCAGATCGAAAGCGACAGAGAGGCCGCCGCCGCCGTGCTCAAGCAGATACTTGTAGCGCTGGTTGGTTTCTTCGGGTGAGGCAAAGCCCGAGAACATGCGCATGGTCCAGAGCTTGCCCCGATAACCTGTGGCGTGAATGCCGCGCGTGTAAGGCGGTTGGCCGGGATAGCCGAGATATTGGTCGTAGTTCCAATCGGCGGGCAAATCGGCCTGCGTGTAGAGGCGGCGAATAGGAACGTTTGAGATGGTGCTGAAGCGGGCATGACCGTGCTCGTCGCGGTTCGTGCCAGTTGGGGCGCCGATCGGTTTCTCGGGGGCTTTCTCCAGAGTCGGAGTAAGGGTTTTTTCCGCCCAGACTTTTTCCGATGGCGATGGCTGTCGGCCCTCGAAGACATCGGCGGCAGGGCGTTCGGCTATTCCGGGCTTATTAGCATCGATTTTGATTTTGCTGTCGGACATTTTGCTGTCGGGTGGCTCCAGAGTTCATTAGATGATAGTGGAGACGGCTGGACGCGACAAGATTCTTTACCGACCGAGTGGTTGGGGGGACCGGTGAATCGCTGATCTGCCAACACTTGCCAACCCGACCTCACTACCTCGTACCGGAACATCAGCTTACTGATTTCACGTCATCGGTCGTCTGCGATTGCGCAATGATTTCCCGGTAGTAAGCCTCGGTTTCATCAACCATCCGCGAAAGAAGGAATCGCGCTTGGGCGGTCTTGTGTCCTGCTTCAGCGAGCCGGCACCGCAATTCGGGATCGCGAACCAGTTCATCGAGGTGGCGGGCGAAAGTACCTACATCGCCGGGCTGAAAAAGCAGGCCGTCCTTTCCATGCGTGATGATCTCCGGCACGCCGCCTGCATTGGTCGCGATCACGGCGACGTTTGAGAGCATGGCCTCGACCACGGCCAATCCAAAAGGCTCATGTCGCGAGGGCAGCACCATGACGTCGCTGCCGGCGAGCACGACCGGAATGTCGTCGCGAAAGCCGCAGAATGTAACTTTATCGTGCAAGCCGAGGCGGTTGGTCTCCCGTTCAAGTTGCGGCCGCTCGCGGCCTTCACCGACAATAAGGCAGCGATATTTAATTTCTTTCGGGAGCAAACCGAGGGCTTGAATCAGCTGGCTCTGCCCTTTTGCCCGCGAGATGCGGCCGATCTGGGTCAGCACAACTTCGTCGGCCGCAATCCCGTACTGGGAGCGAAATTGCTCCCGCTGTTCAGAGGTGATTCCCGCAAAGCGCGCGGGATCGACACCATTGTGAATCGTCCGGACGCGCTCGGGCGGAAAGTGAAATTTCAGAATCAGCTCTTGCCGGATGAACTCACTGACCGCGATGACACGCCGGAACAGGCCACCGTGCCAGCGTTTGAATGGCGTCGAATGCCAGGGGTCGTGGACTGTGACGGCATTGGGCACGCCGTGTTGGCGCTGGAGCAATTCGGCAAAGTATCCCGCGGTCCGGTGCTGCGCATGGATGATGTCGATTTGGTGCTCAGCGACAAGTCGCCGCAGCTGCCGATAGGTGCTGATGTTGCTCAGCGGGTTAATCGTGTGGAAGGGCAGTTCGAGGTCTGGCGTGACCAATTCGAACGGCGTATTAGCGGAGTCTGAATCCGATCTTCCCGTCACCAGGAAGGTGGAGTGCCCTTTTGCCTTGAGGCCACGAATCAGTTCAAGCGTGTAAATCTCCATGCCGCTGGCGCGACCTCCGCGCCAGCCGTGCGAGATGAGCAGAAGAATATTCATTGTCCGACCGCATCTCGGCGTCCGGTCGCATGTGGCGCCCATTCGCGAGCGGTAATGTCGCGCCGCTATTGCGGCTGCGGCGGAGGAGCTGGGAGCTCGATCGGCCGGGCGCTGCGCAACGTGCGGCACGGAGACGGCATGCCTTACCTGTCCGCTGACGGCGTCTGCGATCTCGATGTTGGCGTGGTCGAGCAGAAGGCCGGTAGCGCGGTCGAGTTCAAGCTGCGCTTTTTCGTAAGCCGCCTTGGCGGAGACAAGCGTAACCTCGGCCGAGGTCAGGCCAGACTGGTATTGCAGAACGAGAGTCGAGGTGGAAGCCCCGAGCGAGTATTTTTTCTGCTCGGCATCAAGCGATTGCTTGGCCAAATCGACGGCGGCTTGGGCGGAGGCAACGCTGGCGCGATTTTGCTGCAGGCCGAACTGCGCGTTGCGGACCTCGATACGCACCTGGTTTTCGAGTTGCTGAAGACGGAGCTGGGATTGGCGATATTCAAGCTCTGAGCGTACCTGAGTCGCCTGCGCCGCGCGGTTGCGGACGGGAATGGTGAGCTGGAGTCCGACACCTTTGTCGGGCGCATTGGAATTCACGAGCAAGCCCAGGCCCCCACCGTAGGTTTGTTTTGGAGTTATGAAACCAGGACACTCCCCCGGGGGTGGGTTCAGACAGTCATAACCAGGGTTGATAGCCCCGGAATATCCGCTTCCCTGGTAGTAGGCGAATAGATCAAGGGTGGGCAACAGAGCATTTCGTATGGCGCGATTGCTGATCTCAGTATTGGTCAGATTTATGCGCAACTCCGCCAGATCCGGCCGGTGGCTGAGGGCGGAATTCACAAGGTCTTCCGTCGGGAGAACGGGTTCCTCGGGCGGCACCTCCATGGTGGAAGTGGGAATAACTTCCGCATCGGCGAGCCTGGGATCGAGAAGGTTTCGGCTGAGCGCATTTTTCATGAGCAACTGTTCGAGTTGAAGATCCGTGAGCGCGAGCGTCAGGGTCTGCTGGTCGGTGGCAACGGTGCTTTGCGACCGCACCACTTCGATCGGTGCCAGGGTTCCAATCTCAACCTGTTTCCTGGTGTCAGAAAGCGTCTTCTGCGCAAAGGCCAGGTTTTCTTGTTGCACCTTCACGTTTTCGTAGGAGTAGACAAGGTTCCAGTATAAGTTCTCGATCTGATCGACCGTGGTGAGGGTTTGCAGGCGAAAGGCTACGTCGGAGAGTTCGCGGTTGTTCTTGGCAATCCGGATAAAGCGCGTATTCGCCGCGAATCCAAATCCTTGCAACAGATGCTGCGTGATCTGGCCACGAAGAGTTGGCGAGTATTGGGTAAGGAATTCCTGGAAAGGCGTAACCGGGCTGACGGTGAGTCGCGAGTTGTTGAATGAGACGTTGAGATTCGTGCCCCAATGAAATTCTTGCTGATAACCGAAATTCCAGGTGGCAGTATGGGCGTCAGTGAACGGCGCCGCAAAGGGAGTAGTGTTTTGTATGCGGTCCTGGTCGAGTTGAAAAGTACCGGTCAAAACAGGATCGAAGCTGGCGATCACAGAGCCGCTGCCTAAAGTAGAGACCACTAGCCCGCCGATGCCCGCGCCGGCACCGCCGGCTCCGACCGAGGTTCCACCCTGGCCGGAACCGACCTGCCCGCCGAGGCCTCCGGCACCACCACCGGGAGTGTTCTGCACCACGCCGCTATTTACACCGAGAATCGTGGCGCCTGCTTTTGCGCGCCAGACGTCAGTGTCAGCGATGTTGAGGTTGTAGCGCGCGATGGCGATATCAAGATTGTTTTCGAGCGCCAGTGCGACCGCATCATTCATGGAAATATAGAGCTTGCCGTCGTGCATCAGCCCGTCGATGCGGGGAGTGTTCGTCAAGTTCGGCGCTTCGACCCGGCGGGGCGTATAAGGTGCGATTACGTTGGGAAAAGCGGCGCGGGGCTTGGCATATTCCCGCGCGTTGAACGGCGCTGCCGGAGCCGAGGTCGTCTGCTGCGTCGCTGGTTGCGTCGATGTTTGTTGCGTCGAAGGAGCAGCCGGAAGCGGGGCAGCATCCTGAGCCCATCCCGCGGTCACGAGAAGGGCACAAACAAAGAGCACAACCATGCTCTTAACAACCAGGCTCGGCAGAATCTGGCCCTGCACAATCAGGCTCGGAAGGGCCACAAGCGGCTTATTATGACGTTGCATTCGTATCGTCTCCATCGATCAGGCTGAGGAAAAACGGACCACCACACTATGTTTACGCAGAATGGCACGCGGGAGTTCCTTGCAATCGCTTGAGGAGGCACTCTGTTTGCATGTTCGTAAGTGCAATAGTATAGCTGACGCGCGGGAACGCTTTCCGCGGCCGGCGATGCCGCCGTGTGGAAATGGTGTTGTCGTTATCAATCCAGTGCGGAATTGGCAGATACGTGCGAAATCTCAAAGTGATCCTTGCCTACGACGGCTCGGAGTTTGCCGGCTGGCAGGTACAACCCGGCCGTGCCACCGTGCAAGGGACATTGGCCTCTGCCATTGGACGTTTGAACGGCGAAAATGTACTGCCACAGGGATCGGGCAGAACCGATGCAGGGGTGCACGCTCTGGCGCAAGTAGCCACTTTCGCAACCGCGTCGCCAATCCCGGTGGAAAACTGGGCGCTGGCGCTCAACCACCTCCTGCCGCCCTCGATTCGCGTTCTCGAAGTGACTGAGGCTGCGGCGAAGTTCCATGCACGCAGGTCAGCGAGGGCAAAAACCTACCGCTACCGCATCCACCGCGGAGCAGTATGTCCGCCCTTCCTGGCGCGGTATGTTTGGCATTATCCCTACCCAATGAACGAGGCAGCGATGTCGGAGGCGGCGGATGTCGTTGTCGGTGTGCACGATTTCACATCGTTTGCTGCGGTTGACCCCGAGCGCGTGGAGCGCATGTCGGCGAATGGCGGCGAGGGTCACGCCGATTCACAAGGTGCGCTCGACACTGAACAATTGATCACGAAGCCAACGAATATCCGTGAAATATTTTCCTCATCGTGGGAGCGGGACGGGGACGAGTTTATCTACGCGGTGCGCGGAAACGGCTTCCTTCATCACATGGTGCGGAACCTTGTGGGCACATTTGTGTTGGTGGGCAAAGGGAGCCTGAGCCTTGAAGGCTTCGAGCGCATTCTTGAAGCCCGCGACCGGTCGGCGGCAGGACCGACCGCCCCTGCCAATGGGTTAGTTTTAGTTAACGTCGAGTACTGAAAGGCTCACTGAAAAGCATCTCTGGCGCGGCTCTCGTGCCGCGCGTACACTCTCCTCTGTAATGGCGATGCGGGCACAAAACGAGGCTCAGTTCGCTCTCTCGCGAATCGCATCCGTCAATCCGGCCACGGGCGAAGTCCTAGGCGAACTGGAATGCGCCGGGCCCACCGAGGTGAACGCCGCCGTGGCGCGCGCCCGCGCGGCTCAACCAGACTGGAACGGGTGCGGAGTGCGCGAACGGCTCCGCGTGCTCGATTGCTTTCAGCAAATTCTGCTCTCGCGCAAAGCCGACATCGCGCGCCGCATTACTCAGGAGGCCGGCAAGCCGCAGGTCGAAGCGCTGCTCACGGAAGTCCTGGTGGTGCTCGACGCGGCGCGATTCCTGGTCGAACATGCCTTCGCGCTGCTCCGCGAGGAGCACTTGCCCCACGGGAATCTTGCACTCAAAACAAAATCGGGGCGCATTATCCGCGAGCCGTACGGAGTGATCGGCATTATTTCGCCGTGGAATTATCCATTTTCGATTCCGGCGACGGAAACCATGGCAGCGCTGGCGGCAGGCAACGCGGTCGTGCTCAAGCCTTCGGACTTGACGCCGCTGATCGCACTGGCGTTGCAGGAAATGCTCAAAGTAGCCGGCGTTCCCGACGGCGTTTTCACAGTGTTGCCAGGTGAAGGCTCAACTGGCTCTGCGTTAGTGCAAAGTGAAATAGACAAACTGGTCTTCACCGGCAGCCTGGCTACAGGGCGGCGAATCGCACAAGCAGCGGCTGAGCGGATTCTTCCCGTGGTGCTCGAACTCGGCGGCAAGGATGCCATGCTGGTCCTTGATGACGCCGATGTCGACATCGCTTCAAGCGGCGCGGTTTGGGGAGCATTTGTGAATGCTGGCCAGACCTGCCTGTCGGTTGAGCGATGCTACGTGCATCGCAGTCTGTATCCCGCATTCGTCCAGGCGTGCGCGCAAAAAGCGCGCAAGCTGAGGGTGGGCAATGGAGCGGATCCGTCCACCGATGTCGGTCCCATGATCCACGAGCGCCAGGTGCGGATTGTGGAAGCCCATTTGGAGGATGCCCTACAACGCGGCGCGCGCTTGCTCGCAGGCGGCAACCGCTTACGGGACGTCGGGCCCACCTTTTTTGCGCCGACCGTAATCGCCGACGTAAATCACAGCATGAGAATCATGCACGAAGAAACGTTCGGGCCAGTTCTGCCCATCGCGCCGTTTAGCGACGAGGCAGAAGCCGTGCGCCTGGCGAACGACTCAGAATATGGCCTCGGCGCAAGCGTATGGACCGGCGACCGCGCGCGCGGCGAAAAACTCGCCCGCCAGATCGATGCCGGTACGGTTATGGTGAACGATGCCATTTCATGCTTCAGCATCAGCGAAGCGCCGCATGGCGGCATGAAAGCGAGCGGGATCGGATGCACGCATGGACGGTGGGGACTGGAAGAAATGGTGCGCGTGAAGTATGTGGACAGCGATCTTATGCCGCACAGAAAGAAAATCTGGTGGTTTGGCTACGGACGCGATTTTGCCGGCGAGATGGAAAGTTTCCTTGATCTCCTGTATGCGCGCTCGCTGCGTCAGAAAATGAAATCCGCGCTCACCGCCGCTGGCGCGCTGTGGCGGAGAAAACTGTGAAACAAGTTCCCAGTTGCCAGTTCCCAGTTCTCAGTTATGATGTCGAAGATTATTTCAATTGGGGATACTCGCAAACAGCAACCTGACTATGACACGCACACTGAGAACCACAGCTGAGGATTGAGAACTACCTCCATGACTGACCGGACTCTGCTTCGCCACACCGTTGCCACACTTTCTTATCGCGCGGGAAAAGCCACCCGCAACGCTCCCGCGAGCTTTGCTGACTATGGCGCGCCAGAAACATCGCGCACCCCCGCGAAAATACTTGCGCACATCGGCGACCTCATGGACTGGGCGTTATCCATGGCCAACGGGGGCCACAAATGGCACGATTCCACCCCACTTGCCTGGGAGCAAGAACGTGAGCGATTCTTTGCCGCAGTAAAGAAGTTCGACGATTATCTCGCTTCAGATCAGCCGCTTCAGGCGCCGATTGAAAAGCTGTTTCAGGGACCAATCGCCGATGCACTCACGCACACTGGACAACTGGCAATGTTGCGCCGCATGGCGGGCTGTCCCATCAAGGGTGAAAATTATTTTGTCGCGGAGATTACCGAGGGACGCGTGGGAGACGACCAGGCAACGCCGAAGAAGGTCTTCGACTAGGAGTCTAGAAAAGATCCCGACTAAGCCTACTCGCGCGGTCGTCCGTCGTACCCTTGGTCTTCACCTGCCGGCCCGCGTAAAATAGTTAGTACCTCAGTTCCGCCAGCAGAGGAGATTTCAGTGACATCAGATCAAACGGTGACGACTCCGGCAAATGTTCCGCAGCTTCCCAACCACAAAGTGAAACTCAAGAAACTCGGGCAGCGTGCCTGCAACGAAAAAGACGAAAAAGGGAAATTCTGCGGTGGGCACCTGAAGCGCTGGTTCTACACCGACGACGTGATCGAACGCGACTGTGGCTGCGCGGAGAAAGCCTGGGGCGCGAACGCCGAAGTGTATCGCTGCGAATTCTGCAAGACTCTCTACCTGCCGAATCCGGAAGACGCGCAAGGCGTCAACGTAGGCGGGGTAGGGCAACTGTCGATTTTCGGGATTACGGTGCAACCGAAAGAAGAACCGAAGAAAGACGAAAAGAAAGCCTGACCTCGAAGAACCCGGCTGCATTGCTCTAATCGGCCACGCCCGCGTGCTCGCGCTTTTTCTCCAGCACCGCCAGGCCTTTTTGCAGATCGGCAATCAGGTCGTCGACATTTTCAATTCCCACCGAGAGCCTGATCATCTGTTCCGTGACCCCCATTTTGCGGCGCACTTCCGGCGCGATCATCGCATGGGACGTAAGCACCGGAATTGACACCAGCGATTCCACTCCTCCCAAACTCGGGGCCAGTGTAAACAGGCTGAGCGCCTCGGAGACGCTGCGCGCGTCGGCGCCCGTGCCCACAACTTCAAAACTCAAAGCTCCGCCCCCGCCACCAAGCTGTTTCTTGGCTAGCTCATAATCCGGCTGCGTTTTGAGCATCGGGTAATGAACGCGCGCCACCTTCGGATGCTGGCTCAGAAATTCTGCAATGCGCAGAGCGCTCTGGTTCTGCCGCTCAACGCGCACAGCCAGCGTCTTGATGCCGCGCAGCAGCAGGAAAGCCGCATGCGGATCCATGCAGCAGCCAAGCGTCGTACGCAGATGATGAATCTGGTCGACAAGTTCGCGGCGTCCGGTAGCGATTCCGCAGATCAGGTCGGCGTGCCCGCCAAAATATTTCGTGCCCGAGTGGAGGATGACGTCAATGCCCCACTCGGCAGGCCGACAATTAATGGGCGTGGCAAACGTAGAGTCGATCGTCGTAATGAGATTGTGTTTGCGGGCGAGCGCGGAAATACCTTCGAGATCGACAACCCGCACCATCGGATTCGTCGGCGATTCCACATGCAAGAGCCGGGTATTCGGGCGAATCGCGCGCTCATGCTGTTCCAGATCGTTGGTGTCGACAAACGTCGTCTCCACGCCCATTTTCGGCAGCCATTGCGAGAGGAATTTCGTCACCCCTCCGTAAATATCGCGCTGCGCCACAATGTGATCGCCAGCCTTTACTAATGCCAGGATTGAAGTCGTGATCGCTGCCATGCCGGAAGAAAACACCAGGGCCGCATCGGTGCCTTCCAACTCCGCGACTGCCTTTTCAACCACTGTATGCGTGGGATTGCCGTAGCGCGTATAGAAGTGGTCCGTCGGCGTTACGCGCAACTGCTCGTCGTTGTCGACAACCTCGAAGGTCGAGGTCTGGTAAATAGGCGTCGCCATCGGGCCGTTTTTCTTGTGCAGGCTGGTTCCGCTGCGAACGGCCTCGGTTTCCTGGTGGAATTCATGCTTTTTCATCTTGAGACCCCTTCTGGGAAAGGATTGCTATTCTTAAGAATTATTGCTGCCGTTCTCGCCGCGCCCATACTCATCGCTAAGCATTTGGACGATTCAATGCTTAGAAGTGCGTTATCGATAAGCATAAACCAGAGCCGCAAGTTTCATAACCCGAACCGGGCTTTCACGTATCTTTCACGTATTATGGCGTGAGCGGGCACCGCTTGCCGTAGCCGAAAGTCTGCCCGCAAAGGACTCGCCGTGTCAGGAACGCAAAGCATCGAAACCGCCGCCGCGCACTTACGCTGTATCTCTTGCGGAGTTGAACCGAAGACCGCAGCGCAGGATTTCCGATGCACCGCCTGCGGAGACCTCGTCGAGTTTGTGTTTCCCGCATGGACTCACGATCCCTCCACTCTCAAGCATCTTTGGCTGAGCCGCCGCAGTGTGGTGGGTAATGCTCTGCATGATCGGCTTGACCAGAGCGGAGTCTGGCGCTTTCGCGAGATGCTGCCACACATCCCGGAAGAACACGCCATCACATTGCGGGAGGGAAATACCCCGCTCTACCATTTGCAGCGTTGCGCGCGAGAGACCGGAGTGGAAAGCCTGTACGCCAAGCATCAGGGCATGAATCCCACGGCGTCTTTCAAAGACACGGGCATGACGTTTGCGGCGTCATCGGCGCTCCACGACGGATTTCGCTGGGTCGCCTGCGCATCCACGGGCAACACTTCGGCTTCCATGGCCGCGTATGCGGCGCGCGGCAACATGCACAGCCTGGTGCTCATCCCGGACGGCAAAATTTCCTGGGGCAAGCTCTCGCAATCTCTCGATTACGGGGCATTAACCTGCCAACTCCGCACCGACTTCGATGGCTGCGTGCGCATTCTCAACGACCTCGTACGGCAGAAGCCGGTATACCTGCTGAATTCAGTGAATCCGTATCGTATCGAGGGTCAGAAAACCTCGGCCATTGAACTGATGGAACAGTTGGGCTGGGAACCGCCCGACCACATCATTGTGCCGGGCGGAAATCTCGGAAATAGTTCGGCGATCGGCAAGGCGCTTATTGAGATGCACGACCTGAAACTGATTCCGCGCTTGCCGAAACTTTCCATCATCCAGGCCGAGGGCGCAAATCCGTTCTACCGTTCTGTTCGCGAATTCGGCGGCGCCAAACTCGAACCCATGACTGCCGACACCATGGCGACCGCCATCCGCATCGGAAATCCTGCTTCATGGAAGAAAACACTGCGCGCACTGCGGGCAACTGGCGGCGAAGTCGAACAGGTCAGCGAAATAGAAATCGCGGAGGCCAAGGCCGAGATCGGCGCGGACGGCATCGGCTGTGAACCTGCCTCGGCCGTCACGCTGGCCGGTCTGAAAAAGCTGCGCGCACGTGGATTCGTCAAGCCGGCGGAAATGGTTGTACTAATCTTGACCGGTCACGTCCTCAAAGACCCCGATTTCACCATCAAGTTCCATCGCGGCGATCTTTTCGCCGGAACCCCTCACGAAAGGCACGCCGAACGGGCAAAATCGCTCCAGCGTGCCCCGGTCGTGCTGGATGCCGATCTCGGGGCAGTCATTGCCGCCCTGGAGGCGGCCGACACCGAAATCTAGCATTTCTTCGCGTATTCGTGTATAAGACACAATTTCATACTGTTCGCGGCCCTGGGAGAGCCCCGATACGCAGCAGTCGGTCTTAACGCGTTTTGTTTCTATGGCTTCTGACTGCCGCAGCTAATACGTTTAATGTATGCCTTCGCGTCCCGCATCTTCGGATCGTTCGTTGCGCCTGGCTCTGCCAGCGACCGCCGCCAATCTGGGCCCGGCCTTTGATGCCGCTGCCCTCGCGCTCAACTTTCATCTCCGCATTCGGGCTGAGCGCGCCCCCGATTTCTTCATCACTGCCGAGGGTCGCGATGCCCACATTTGCTCGCGTGCCGAGAACCACCTGATCGTCACAACTTATTGTGAGGTGCTCGAATCGGAGAATCGCAAAATCGCGCCCCTGCGTCTTCACTTGGAAAACGAGATTCCCATCGGCAAAGGCTGCGGGTCTTCGGCCGCCGCGCGATTGGCAGGTATTGCGCTCGCCGTCCACTTCGGACATTTGCGCTGGAAGGATGACCGCATTGTAGGCGAGGCATCAATGCGCGAGCACCATCCGGATAACGCCTCGGCGTGCTGGATGGGCGCGTTAACGGTGGCGCGCATGGCCAATCAGGTACAAGCGCAAGTGGTTGAGGTCAAGCCCAAGGGAAAATGGCCGCTGCTGCTCGCCGTTCCCGAGAACCCGCTTTCAACCGAGCAGGCTCGCCGAGCTCTGCCCTTCCAGTATTCTCGGGCTGACGCCGTCACCAACATCCAGAATTCGATGCTGCTGCTTTCTGCCTTTGCCAACGGCACACCGGAGTTGCTGCCCTCGGCGCTGGAAGATCGGATTCATCAGCCGTATCGCGCGCCCCTTTGCCCGCTATTGCCCGCACTAAAAGAGTTGACCGGAGAAGCCGGAATTTTCGGCGCGGCATTGAGCGGCGCGGGACCAACGGTGCTTGTGTTCCTTGACCCGAAGGTGCCCGCCAAAAAGGTGAGGCAAAGAATCGCCACCCACCTAGCCAAGAGACGACTGCCCGCGGAACTCGTCCTCACGCAGATCGACATGCACGGCGGACGCGACAGCGCCGACTGGCGCAAGCATCACGGCGGAAGAAGAAGATAATTTCTCTAGCGCACCGCGCGAATACTCCATCCTTAGAATAGTTTCGCCTTAGTGACGGCCGCGCTCATGCTCGTGCCGCCACTTCCAATACTCTTCCTGCTCTTCGGGCGGAAGCTTGCGAAAATCGCGCCCCGCGTCGCGATGCGTTTCGCGGCACCATTGTTCGTAATGGTCCTGCTCGCGGTCGTTCCATTTGTGGTAGTCGTTGTAATAGGAATCGTAGGCGCGATAGTGACGATGCGCGCACCCGGCCGTTAGCACAGAGCCAGCGAGCACGCCAATCCAGCACGCCTTTTGAATGAGTCCGATTCTTTTGAACATGTTCGTCCCCCTGTAAGACCTCGATGCTATTAGTGAGCCGGATTCGTGAGCAAATCGCCAGCGACACCGCTGCACAGACCACCCGCGCAAACGCCCGGCAAGAGTGAGCGCCAGCGGAACGCGCCGCAAGGCCTGTACGTGCACCGGGCAAAGATGCTGCCCAGCGGCTTGATCTTCCAACGAATGTTAAACGAAAAACGGGTCGCGAGACCAAGTTGCCGCGAGTGACGGATTGGGAACGACGAACGACCAGAGCCTAGCGACCGCCGACTAACGACTGGCCTAACCGCTGACGCCCGACCGCGAAAACGCAAATGGCCATTCGCCGCGCCGCCATGCCCGGACGCCGTAAATCACCGTGCCGACCACCAGAATCACCACCGCATAACGAACCTCGCGCAGGAAATTTCTACGCGAAATGAGAATAAAAATAAAGCTCGCCGATGCGATGAGTGCGGGCAGCGGATACAGCCACATGCGAAACGGACGCCGCAGATCGGGGCGGCGAATCCGCAGCACGATCACGCCAATGCTCTGCACCAGAAACTGCAGCACGATGCGGATTACAATCAGCGCGGCAATCAAATCGGCTAGCCGCAGAAAACAAAATAAAGCGGCCACACCCGTCAGCGCCAACAAAGAAACATAAGGAAATTGATATTTGGGATGCACGCGCGCAAATGCGCGGAAGTAATTTCCGTCAAGCGCGGCCGCATAGGGAACGCGCGAATAGCCGAGCGTCAGCGAGAACACGGAAGCGAACGCCGTCCACATAACCAGCACCGAAATAGCCGATGCCGCGCCGTGGCCGTAAATGCGTTGCATCATAGTAGAAACCACATAGAGCTTCGTGTTGGACGCGCCCGCCTGCGCCAGTTCCCGCCAGGGAATCACACCGAGAATGCTGATATTCATCACGATGTAAAGACTCGCGACCGCCAGGATGGAAAGAAAAAGTGCGCGCGGAATATTTTTCTCCGGCGCCTTCACTTCATCTCCCAGAAAACAGACGTTGTAATACCCGCCAATGTCATACGACGCGATCAGCATCGCCCCGCCAAGTCCGCGAAAAAAATCGCTCGAAAACGAAAAAGCCCCCGGAGGCAGATCGAACGCCATGTGCGGATTAAAATGCGTCAGGCCGGTGACGATGATCCAGCCGATCGTTCCCATCACACCGAGCCACAGCAGCTTCGTCAGGCGCGAGATAGCGGTAATTCGCCGATAGAGCAAGAACGCAGTAAAAGCGCACACGCCGATAGCGACCAGCGTGGCCGGCATCGCCACCCAGGTAATTTCCAGACGCCCGGCAAATGGAATTCCGACGCCCCACGTGCGTGTTGACCACACGCCTTCCAAACTCGGCCAGAAGAACGCCGCATATTGCGAAAGCCCTATGGCGCCTGACGCGATCGAAAGCGGAGCGCTAAACGAGAGCTGCCAGATAAAAAGGAACGAGATGAGGCGGCCTAACTTACGCGGCCCATAAATTTCGTTCAGGTAGCGATACGACCCGCCCGAGCCGGGGAAGGCTGCGCCCAGTTCCGCCCACACCAGCCCATCGCAAATTGCAAGCAGCGCGCCCAGCACCCACCCCAGCATCGCCTGCGGGCCGCCCATCGCACTCACGATCAGCGGAATCGTGATGAACGGCCCCACGCCGATCATATCGATCATGTTCAGCGCCGTGGCGGAAGTGAGACTAATGCCTCGAACAAGCTTGTTTTCGGATTCGGGGTTGGATGACGTGGTCACGGAGTTTTTAGGGCAGATCGTTGGTCGCTGGTCAAACCGTCGTTAGTCGCTAGTCGTTCGGCAAGCGCATGAGATTTCGAATGGTCAGTTTTCTCCGAAATCGGCGTGGTCATGCAGTCGGAGCACAATACCAAGGTCGCGATGCTGCCCGAACGACCACCGACTAACGACCAGCGACTAACTGCCGCCGACCGGCAACTACCGACTAACGCCCACTCACCAGATTCACAAACAGCCGCACCGCACCCGGTACACCCGCCGGCAACTGCCGAAAGAAATCGTACGCACAGTAGACATACGTTCCCTTCCCGTATCGCGCTACGAGCAGTCCACCTTTTTGTTCCCGCTCGCCCGGATCATGCGATTCCAGCAACGGCGTGAAATGGGAATCCCACTCCGACATAAAATACAGCCCGCGCTCCTGCACCCAACCATCGAAATCCTTTGCGGTGATTTCGTTCGGATAATGGAAGATGTCGTTGGCGGGCTCAAGAATCTTCACCGGCGCTTCCTCCACCGACACACGCGCGCGGCTCAGCGTCGCCGGATACGGCGTGTACTTCCCGGAATTGAAATCTCCCGCCGACGGCCCAAACCCCATCGTGTTGTACTGCACGACCAATCGCCCGCTCCCTTCGACGTATTCGAGCAGGCGCTTATTGTTGGCGATAACGTCCTTTTGCGTATCGTAGGCACGAATCCCCAGCACAATCGTCTGGTACTTGCTCAGATCTTCCGTGGCCAGATTCTCCGGCGGAATCATCGTCACATTCATGCCGATTTGCTCGAGCACCGTCGGTATGTCGTCGCCCGCACCCATGATGTAGCCGAGTTTGAGGTCGTGCGGCACCTTCACATCGACGACCGAGACGCGCTGCAAAGCAGGCTGATAGTAGTACGCCACACCAAGGTCTTCGCGGGTAACAAGCGTGTAGCCTTCGCTGTATCTCTTGTTGCCTTCATCAAGCGCAGCATGGATTTCGGCCCGTTCCTCGTGCAGGTTTTGGGTCTCAACCTTAAATTTGGAGTCTTCTCTGTCTCCTCGCTTAGGGAGCGCGACTCGCCCCTCTCCGGGTTCTGATTTCCAACCCGATGGCAAGTCCAGCCGTAACCTACCGTCGTAAGTCCCGCTGAGATTGGAACGGACATCAACCTTCGCACTTATTTCTCTTGCCTCTCCCGCGGGTAGGACCTGTTCACCAGGTTCGAGAGTCAGGGAAAATGCAGGCGCAACCGCCAATGGGGTTCTATATTTATTCCCTTTTTCGTCGATAAAAGGCACAAACACGGTCGCCGCTATCTGCTCAGTTCCAGCCCGCTGCTTGCCGCGCCGGTTACTCAGTGGTTCGGGCGGAGGCGAGTACAGTTTCCCGGCACGCTCCAGGACCTCATAGCGCACACGCACCCGCAGCGACGGAGGAGGAAGAGGAAGCGTGCGATATCGTTCTTCATCAATCGTATTGAGCGCATCAGTCTCGGGATTGTCGCGGTGCCAGTAAGGACGTGTCATGGGAGCGTCCGCCGGAACCTGAACCGCGAAGTTTGCGTAATAGTCTTTTCCGGGCGCCAATGTCATTTGTCCGGAATCGGCTTGCCGCACCCAGTTCTCGCCGCCCTCAAGCGTAGCCCCGTTGATCTGCAGCCAATGATTCGATCCGTTGTGAAGTTGTGCCATCACCTGAAATGTCTGTCCGGGTGAAACCACTGTCAGTGCGTCGCGATAGGACGGAATGGCGCCGCCTTCCCGTGAGATTCCGACCGTCGCCTTCAGGCTCAGATTCAGCGCGAGATTCGCGCCTCTTTGCGCCTGTTGTTGCGTGGCTTGCAAAACTGCCAACGTGTTCACTTTGCTCGCCTCGGTTAAGCCGCCTTCCTGCACTCTATCGATCGCCGCATCTAACTCTTCGACCGCCTTCGAAAGCGGTCCCCCGGCGCTTGCCGAGTCCGACTCCGCCTTTTCGGACGCACGCCGAACCTCGGCCGTAATCGATTGCAGCTCTCCCTGCAGCCACGGCACCTTCTTTTCTTGATCGCCGAGCCGCGCGGCTAGGGCCGGCAGCATCGTGTCGATTCCATCGAAGAAATCCTGCTCGTGGCCATCCTTGTCCTTCGCGGCCGTCATCAGTGATTGCGGCTCCGCATCAATGAGCTTGTAAAACGTGAAGCGGTCGCCATCCGGAATTGAAATCGCTCCCAGCCCCTGCGACTGCTGATGCCGCAACCCTTTGAGCGCGAATTGTACATACGACGTTCCCAGCATCGGATCGACTTTCCCAGTATTCAGCTTTACGGTGTACTTGTCGGGGTCACACGTCTGTGCGCCAAAGCTGCACACGTTGCCGAGATAAAGTTTTTTCGGCTGCCATGGCTGCAATCCTTCCGCAATCTGCTCAGGGAATCGCTTTGGATCGGCGGCGGCGCGGAAAGCCTCTTTGGTCAAGATCGCCGACGCTTGATGATGTCCATGCCCGTCGCGTTCGGTGCCCGAAAATCGCGCGATCAGCACATCGGGCCGAAATTGCCGAATGACTCGCACAATGTCAGCGAGCGCGACGTCGTGGCCTCCCCACTTCTCAAACGTCTCTTCTGGAGTCTTCGAGTACCCGAAATCCGCCACGCGCGAAAAGCGCTGTTCGACTCCGTAATACCGGTCGGCAGCGAGAACTTCAAGCGTTCGCAGCACGCCCAGCACATCAAACAGGCTGCTGCCAAGCTTGTTTTGTCCGCCTTCGCCGCGCGTCAGCGTCATCAACAGCGTGTCCACACCCTTGCCCCGCGCTTCCAGCGTCAGCATGCCGCCGTCTTCATCGTCGGGGTGCGCGTCCACCTGCATCAGACGCCCGGTGGTTTGCAGCTTGCGAAGCTCCATCTGCAGCCCGGTGTCGCCCGTGTCCTGCGGCAGGGGATCATAATAACGATCCACATCGTGATTAGCTGCATGCTCAGCAGCCGAGGCTTGCTTCTCTTGCCCCGATGCGAGCACACCCGAGGCCGGTACCAACGCGACCGCCAGCGCCAGCGCAATCAGCCGCTCAAACGTGCGACGCGCGGTCACGCGGCGATAAGCGGCACCGGTTCGGCACGATCCGGACCCATCCAACTGACTTGACATCCCCAAAGCTGAAGACATCCCCATTCGATGGAATGTACACGAAGAGGTGTGCAAATTTCTTGTTGAATTCTCGGCGCGGCCGGTTGTGCCCCCGACGCTAATGCTGAATCAGGTCTTCCGCCAGCAAATTGGCCTTCATCGCCAGCGTGTGCCCGCGCGAGATATCGCCCTCTTTCAGTGCCTCGCGTGCGTGGGCCGTGTAATTATGGATTTGCGAAACATCCTCCTGCTGTTGCGCAGCAAGGGCTCTCCCCAGCAGCCTTCGCAGATTTTCGTCAGCTGAGTTGAGGAATTTTTCCGCCTCTTGCCGTTCCCTGCTCGCTTCCTCCGGAGTCATGCCCGTCACGATTTGAGCCTCCGGTTCTTTTGCTCCTCCCTGCCGCACGACAACTTTCCGCGGCTTTTTTTGTGCCGCAGCATCGGACGAGGCCGGAGCAGTTCTCTGCTTGGCCGAGGCCTGGTCATTCTTCTGATTTTGCGTTTCTTTGGTGTCCCCAGCGGAACTTGCCTGAGAGGGACCATGCGTCCGCGCCGGAACAGCGGCTGCCAGAACGCTCATTGCGATCGTCGTGACGACTATCAAGGCCGAGCGCATACTAAACCGCCATCTCCCCCTGCCGGGCCGCCTTCGTTCCCACCGCAGGCAACCGCAAACGAAACGTCGTTCCTCCTCCTATGATCGAGTCGAATTCGACCAATCCGTAGTGCCATTGCATGATCTGGTATGTTTGCGCCAATCCAATCCCGCTCCCGCCCTGGTCCCCTTTGGTCGTGTAATACAACTCGAAAATCTTTTCCTGCGCTTCGGGAGGAATGCCGGGCCCCTGGTCCGTCACTTCCGCCACAACCGCTTCCTCCCCGCCATGCGCGGCTACTTTCAGAACTCCTCCCTGCGCCATCGCCTGCACGCCGTTGATTACCACATTAAGGATTGCTTGCTTCATCAGGTCGGAATCCACACGCACCATCAGCGGTTCTGCAGGCAATTCTCTCGCCAGCGTAATTCCGTGCCGCGCCGCTTCTGGAGCAGCCAGCACAGCCACATCCTCCAGAATCTTGCGCAGGTCCGTCTCCTCCATGCGCAGATCTCGCGGTCGCGTGAAGTCCACGAGGATCTGCACCACTCGGTCAAGGCGTCGAATCTCGTTCCCAATCACCTCCACGTGCCGCCGCGCGTCCGGGTCATCCTGCTTCATCTTGTTCTGCAGTAGCTGAAGATGAAGCACGATGGCGTTGATCGGATTCTTTACCTCGTGTGCGACGCCCCGTGTCACACGTCCCGCTGACGACAACCGCCGCGAAATCTCGATTTCGTTCTCGATTCGACGCACCGACTCCACATCGCGCATGGTCAGCAACGCCCCGATCGGTGTTCCCTTCTCCTCAATGAAATCGAGCGAAACCTGTACTCGCCGTTTGTCGGCGGCGTCGAACTCGTACTGCACCACCGGTTTTTGTTTCTGAAACGACGCCAGCACCACCGTTCCCAACACAGTGCCATCGGAAAAAATTTCTTCCGCCTTGCGCCCCAGCAATTCACTTCGCGGACGGTTCAGGAATTTCTCCGCCGAAGCGCTCACCAGCACCACTCGCGCATCATGCGTGAACAGCACCAGGCCGTCCTGCAGTTTGGCCATGACTTGCTCGACGTTATCTTTCAAGGCCGAGAAGATCTGGTTCGTATCGCGTATCTGCCTTCCCAAATGCGCGATCTTCAGCGAGACCAGTCCGACCTCGTCATCGGCCGAACTATCCTCGGTCGGCAAAGGATCGCCGGCACTCGCACTGTCCAGGCTGCGAGCAATCGTTTTTAAAGGCCCCAACGCCACATTCGATATCACTGCCGCCAGCACCAGCGAGCAAAAAACCGTCAGCACGGAAAAGAATGCGGATTGCTGTAGGCGTGGCGTCAGTTCGTTGCGCAGAAAAACTGTCGATACGCCTACTCGGATGCTCCCAAAGGTCTGCCCCGACATTTCCAGGCCAATACTCACGTCATAGACAGTGGCCGGTCCGTACAGCATCCGCAACTGGCGCCGAAACCCCGCATCCCTCAATAACCGCAACGCGGGACGCTGCGGCACAGGCTTGCCATTCAGTTCAGGATTCGTATCCAAAATCGCGACTCCAGCCGGATCGATGATGGCCGCGTCGTAGATGATGCGCGAATTCCCTACCACAGATTCCAGCATCTCGTTCAGGTTGGTATCGGTTTGCAGATAGTTGGTAATCGCCGCGCGGAGCGCTTTGGCGTTTTCCGTATCCACGCGTGTGCTGGTCAGGTCAGGAACCGCTTTCGAGGCGGCATACTCCAGCTGATTGGTGAGTTGCGATGCGGTTTCATCAGCCCAAATCAGCCGTTGCTTGAGCAGTTGCGATAAATATATCCACGAAAACAGAACCACCAACGTCGTGAACAACGCCGTAATCACTAAGACGATGATGAATTTCCGCGTCATAGACTAAGACGAGACACGACCACACCGTTCCCCATCTTGATGCGCCGCTTTACTGTGCACTGGCAACTGGTCACTGATCACTAGGTTTCGCCTACTGCTCATCCAGCACGGCGTCCTGTGGCCGGCCATATTCCTTGAGCTTGTTATGCAGCGTCTTCAGACTGATCCCCAAAATCTCCGCGGCCCTCGTCTTATTGTTGTTCGTGGCCTGAAGCGTTTTCAGAATCAACATTTTTTCCGCCTCTTCCACCGTCGTGCCCACGCCTAAGTGGACGGCATCCGGATCGTTCGCCACCACTTTCACACCTTGTCCAAAGCCCGGCGGCAGATGCTTAGTCTCGACTAATCCGCCCTCGCACACAATCACAGCGCGTTCCAACGTATTACGCAGTTCGCGGACATTCCCCGGCCACGAATAACTATGAAAAACATTCAGTACTGCCTCGCTGATATCGGCGACCTTCCGGTCGTGCTTCGCGTTCATATCCGCTAGCAAGCTCTTGGCCAGTTCGCGGATATCTTCCTTGTGTTCCCGCAGCGACGGCATATTGAGATTAAAAACATTGAGGCGATAATAAAGATCTTCACGCAGTTGGCCCGCCGCCACCGCCTCTGCCGGAACTTTGTTGGTCGCTGCCAGCACACGCACATCGACAGCAGTTTCCACCCGGCTGCCCAGCCGGCGCAGTTTGTGGTCTTCCAGCACGCGCAGCAACTTTGCCTGCGTGCCAACCGGCATCTCGCCGATCTCATCGAGCAGCAGAGTTCCACCTTCTGCCAGTTCAAAGCAGCCGGTGCGCCGCTCCAGGGCTCCCGTGAATGCGCCCTTCTCGTGTCCGAAAATCTCGCTTTCAATCAGCGTTTCGGGAATGGCGGCACAATTGATCGGCACAAACGGCTTGTTCCTGCGCGGACTCAAGTCGTGGATGGTTCGCGCCACCAACTCTTTGCCCGTGCCGCTCGCGCCGGTGATCAGCACAGAAGCCGTGCTCGGCGCCACCATCTCGATCAGCCGGAAAACCTCCTGCATTGGAGCCGAGGATCCCACCAGCAGCCCTAATGCTCCCTTGTCCCGCAACCGCCGGCGCAGGCTCTCATTCTCCGCCCGCGTATTAATGATCTCCCCGATATTCACCAGAATCGATCGCAACCGCCGGAAGTCAATGGGCTTTTCAATGTAATCCTGCACGCCAAGTCGACCCGCATGAAATGCCGTCTCGGTAGTCTTCTGCGCTGTCACCATAACCACGGCAACCGATTCCGCCATTTCTGCGAGCCGCTGCACCAACTCCATGCCATCCATGCGCGGCATCTTCACATCGGTAATCACAATTGCCGGGGCGAACGATGCTACCTTCTCCAGCGCTTCCACTCCGTCAGCGGCGGTTTCCGTTCGATAACCCCAGCCTGACACCAATTCCGCCAGACCGGTGCGTTCGTTCTCTTCATCTTCGACGATTAATACTCGTTCTTGCGCCATAAGCCTCTCACCCTGCATTATTCAGCGAAGTTCCCGCCTCAGCAACTCGAGGAAAAATTAGCAATATCATTTTGAGACTGCTTTGGAACTGCCGTCTGCTGCGCTAAGTCGCACAAACCATCCGCTGTAAAAGGTGCTCTTTCTGGTTCTTACAGTTTTCAAAACGTCGCCAATTGCTGTATGATCCTTTGTTTCCAGGGCAACCCATTCAGGCGCTTCGTTGCTGCACAGCCCTGATCCCATTTTGTTTTACTTGATTGTAATGTGGATTCGATTCGGAGGAGAGTATGTCACCTTGTCACAAGACTAACCGGAAATGTGCTGCGTTCGGGCTCGTTCTGGCCGCGATTCTGGTTCTAGTGCCGGCTCTAGCTAGCGCACAATCGGCGTCAGATACGCCGCCAAAAGCGGAGCTATTCATAGGTTATCAGTGGTGGAACCCAAATGGCGACATTCCAGATGGCAGCGCGCCAGCCAACCCGTTCAAGCTTCCCTCGGAGCCTAAGGGTGTTGGTACCAGTTTCGCTTACAACTTCACCAAGATTTTCGCCGTCGAAGGCGATTATGGCGTCAACTGGGCTAAGTATGCGGATGATCATACGTTCAGCGTAGGTCCCAAGGCCACTTGGCGAAGTGAAGGAGTAAATCTCTTTGCCCATGCCCTAATTAGCCTGAACTACATGGACAATCTCCCGCATGCCACCAATTCCTCAGGGGTTGGCGCTATTATCGGCGGAGGCATGGACCTTAAACTCTGGAGGCCGATCTCGATCCGCCTTTTCGAAGCTGACTACGACTGGTCCCGCCACACTTTCAACGAGTTTCCAGCCGGTAGTTCTTCTCGCACACAGAACTTCCAGGGCCTCCGTCTGCGCACCGGCCTTGTATTCAACTTCGGTGGCGCACCCGAGCTCCCTGTCAGCGCTTCCTGCTCCATCGATCATCCCCAGGTTAACGTCGGCGAACCGGTTCACGTGACCGTAGCCACCAGCAACTTCCATCCCAAGCACGCGCTGGCCTATGCGTGGACCAGCACTGGCGGAACGAAGATTGAAGGAAAAGATACGGCCGCCTCGATCGATACCAACGGCGTGCCTGCTGGCGATTACACCGCAACCGTCACCGTTACTGACGCGAAAGAGCACAAGAACAACGCGGCGAGCTGCTCTTCGAAATTCACCGTCGTCGCTCACCCGCCGCAAATGTCCTGCTCGGCCTCGCCGACGTCGGTTGAGGTTGGTGGCAAGATTATGGTCAATTGCACCTGCACCAGCCCCGACAACGCAACCGTCAGCGTCGCTGGATGGAGCGCGAGCGGCGGCACCCTCTCCGGCTCGGGCAACTCAGCGACCCTCGATACCACCGGCGCGTCTGCCGGCACCATCACGGTTCATGCGACTTGTACGGACTCGCGTGGCCTGAACACCGAGGCATCGGCTTCAGCGACGGTCACCAATCCGCCACCCCCGCCGACACCTCCACCAGCGCCGCAAGCCAGCAAGCTCAACGAGTGCCAGTATCCCAACAAGATGAAGCCCTGGCGCGTCGACAACACGTGCAAGGCTATGCTCGATGACGTTGCTGCCAAACTGCAGCAGGATCCTGATGCGAAACTCGTCGTGGTCGGCAATGCCGACGCGAAGGAGAAGCGCAAGAATCTTGCCGGTGAGCGCGCCGTCGACGTTAAGTACTATCTGACCCAAGGCGAGGCGCAACAGCACATTGACGCCAGCCGCATCGAGTGCCGCACCGGCACCGCCGGAACCATGACTTCAGAACAGTGGATCATTCCGGCCGGAGCCACCTTCCCTGACGCCTCAACAACCACCCCGGTTGACGAGATGAAGGTGAAGGCCATTCCGGATCACCCGCATGCAGCCGCCAAGAAGATGAAGAAGAAAGCAGAATAATTCGTGGCGAGTCGGTTCTTGGCTCCTTGCCAGGGACAAGACCCGCTCCGAACAAAACCAAAGGCCGGTAGGATTCATCCTACCGGCCCTTTCTATTGCCAGTTCTTCAGTAACCTTGCCCTGCCCGTGGTACGCTGTCACTCTGGGGCGAAGGCGAATACTGTTCGCAGGGGAATCTCTAGACTTATGAATCACATGGTGGATCGGCGCACCCTTCGCGCCACTTGTCTGCTCGTCCTGGCCATCTTTGTCGTGAGCACCGCTGTCTTAGCCGCTGGTCCCTGGCAGGTCATGGGTCCCGACGGCGGCGATGCCCGCAGCCTCGCCTACGACTTTCAGAATCCTGATCACATTTTCCTTGGCACCAGCACGGGCCAGATGTTTACCAGCAACGATGGCGGCCACGTTTGGACTCGCCTAGCCCATCTCGGCGGCGATGACTACGTCCTCGATCACATTATTGTTGACCCCCGCGACGCAAACCACGTCTACGTCTCCGCCTGGAGTTCTTCCAGCCAGCAGATGGGTGAGGTCTTTGCCACACGCGACGGCGGCCACACTTGGCAAACCCTCCCTGCCATGCACGGCAAATCGATTCGCGCCCTCGCTATGTACCGCGGCGATGCCAGCGTGCTGGTCGCCGGCGCCCTCGATGGGGTCTATCGCACCAATGACGGCGGCCTCTCCTGGCAGCGTATGTCTCCTGCCGGGACGGACCAGATCAAGAACATCGAATCCATCGCCGTTGATCCCAACGACGCCAACACCGTTTACGCCGGAACCTGGCACCTCGCATGGAAGACCTCCGATGCCGGCGCCAACTGGGAGCACATTAATAAAGGAATGATCGACGATTCCGACGTCTTTTCCGTCATCGTCGACCATGACAATTCCCACGTCGTTTTTGCCAGCGCTTGCTCCGGCATCTACAAGAGCGAATCCGCTGGCGAACAGTTCTCAAAAATTCAGGGCATTCCGTTTACCGCCCGCCGCACTCGCGTCCTCAAGCAGGATCCGACAAACGAAAACATCGTCTACGCCGGCACAACCGAGGGCTTTTGGAAATCCATGGACCTCGGCAAGTCCTGGAAGCGTGTCACCAATCCTGAAGTCGTAGTGAATGACGTTTACGTCGATCCTCGCGATTCCAATCACGTCCTGATCGCAACCGATCGCAGCGGCGTGATGGCCACGGCCAATGGCGGCGTGAGTTGGGAGACCTCCAACCACGGCTATGCCCACCGCTATGTCTCAGCCTTGCTCACCGATAACCAGAGCAGCAATACGCTTTACGTTGGCATCGTCAATGACCGCGAGTACGGTGGCGTCTTTTATTCTCGCGACAACGGCCAGCACTGGATGCAAAAAGCTTCCGGCCTCGACGGGCGCGACGTCTTTGTCCTCAAGCAAACCTCCAACGGCACGCTAGTCGCGGGCACCAACCGCGGCATTTTCTCGCTCGAGCACAACTCCAGCCAGTGGCATCCGATGAACGAGATCGTTAGCACGGCAACCAGGACTATTGCCCGCAAGGGAAGCAAGAAAACAACAAAAACGACTACGACCACCCGGCACGTACTGGAGGCGCGCGTCAACGACCTGGAACTCGATCCGCATCGCTGGCTCGCCGCTACTGCCGCCGGTATCTTCACCAGCACTGACGTGGGCAAGACCTGGCATGGCGGCCTCGTCCTTGGCCAGCAGGATTTCGTTTCCATTCGCGCGCAAGGTGACACCATTCTCGCCGCCACGCGCTCCAGCGCTATCGTTTCCAGTGACGCCGGTGCCACATGGATTAAAGCCGGACTGCCCAACTTCGTTGTCGGCATCCGCGGCACAGCGATCGCCGCCGATAACCAACTCCTGCTCGCCGCTCGCGAAGGTGCTTTCCGCAGCGAGGACGGGGGCGCTACCTGGCAGCACGTACTAAGCGGCCTGCCCGCCAACGACATCACTTCCATCAGCTTTGATACCACGCATAATCGCCTGCTCGTCACCAGCGACCAGACGGGAATAATCTTCGAAAGTCGTGACGGAGGCCGCACCTTCCAGCGCGGTCCTGACAGCGGCTATCCGCTTCGTCGCGTCAGCGTCATGGGCGAACGCTACATTGGCGCTACCCCATTCGACGGCGTCATTGTTCAACCGGAGAATGAGTCGATCAGCGCCGCCACCATGACCAGCAGCAACTAGGCGGGGGACACTTCCAAGTCACAGAACCTAACCCCATCCAAATGCCATGCAGTGTGTGGATGGGGTTCTTATTAGTGGGGTTCTTCTTTCGACGACACTCGGTCCGGCAAGATGAACTGCTTCCGCGCCAGATCGGACTCCAGCGTTGTAGCCTCGTAGTAGCGTTCTAATATTCCTCCCTTCCAGCCGAATAGTTCGCGGTTTCGGGCCGCAAACGTCTCCCAGCTTTCAAGCTGTTCGGCCCGCGCTATGCGCTCGGCAATCAGGAAGAGATAGGCCCACGTAATTGTTTCGTGATAGAGATTCGGCTTGTCCTTCGAGATCGCAAACCGTTGCAAGTCCGCCGAGAACCTCGCGATCGCCTCGGGCAGTGGAAACTCGGACACATACGCAAAAGCCATGCGCAGGTGGTCGCCGTGATGAAAATCGCCCGGTATGCGCCCTTGCTCAAATTCCAAGATGAGTTCACGGTTGGTCATCGCTTTACAGCGCCCCCGATTGCGAAAAGACGAACCAGGCCGATTGCCCCAGAATCACAAGGCCTAGCACCCAACTAAGCAGCGAATTTGCCGATCGAGCGCGGTCTTTGATCATTTTTTCTTCTCCGTCCGCCGATCTTCAGCGGAGGCCTTGGCACCCGCCTTTCTCGCTCCCGACGCGGGCGCCACGCGCCGCCCGCCCTCTACCAGGCGATGGCTGGCCTGCGAATCGAGTTCCAGCCCGTAGAACTTCTTCAGTTCGCGAATCCGGCCAAGCGATTCCGGGTTGAACGGCGTCTTCCCGTCAAATGCATGCAGGACGATACCTTCCAGCAGGTCCCCCAGCGTCATATCGTGATATTCGGCAAACCCCTTGAGCACTTTCAGGATGCGTTTCTCCATCCGCACTCCCGTCTGCACTCGTTCAACGACGAATTGTGACTTCGTTATCGTGGTATATATATACCACGGTACATACATACCAAGCAAGAGCGAATCCGGCCTCGTCAGCGCCGCTCGCATCACGCCCACATCCGCCTACGCCCTCCGGCAATCCTCTCTCCGCCAATCGCCCGCGATAGAATCTCATTCATGCCCCGCAGGCTCGTCATACCGAAGATTGCGCTTTCACTGCCAACGTTCGTGCTTTCGCTCGCTCTCGCCGTCGCACCCGGCTGTTCGCGCCCCCCCGCGCAGCCCGATTCCTCCGCCAGTTCTCAGCGTCTGCCGTTCGATCGCGAACCCCCAACCTCGGCCCCTAGTGGCGCGACCCTCATTCCTTCCGGCATGCGCGTCCCCCAAGGCACGTTCTTAACCATCCACTTGAACGAGGTTCTCTCCAGCGCGACCGCCCATGCAGGAGACACTTTCGAGGGCGCAATCGACGATCCGGTCATCGTTGACCAGCAAACTCTCATTCCACGCGGCTCGCCTGTCACCGGACACGTCCTCGATTCGAAAACCGCGGCCGGCCCCAGCAATCCCGGCTATCTCCGTGTCACGCTGGTCAGTCTCAAAATCAACGGCAAAATTGTGGTCGTCGAGACCTCGAGCGTCTTCGCTAAAGCCTCCCCGCACGGGAGCGAATCCTCGAACGCCGGAACACCGTCCGCAAACAATGTCGTCTTCAATCCCGATCGCCGGATGACTTTTCGCCTCGCGCAGCCCCTCGATCTGCAATAGTTGCTGTTCGCGACGCCCGGTTAGTAACGGGGCGTAACCTCCCAATTTAGATCAGCGCTTGTCTGTTCCCGCAGCGCGCCCCGTGCCGCATCCTTTGATTCATCACAAAAATGGAGTGATGGCGGACACTTAGCGCCGCTCCACTCCGCAGTACACTTTTTCCGAATCGGTTCGCTGTGATTCATTCGCGGAAAAAGCTCTCCCGGCTTGGAACGCGAATGCCGCCAGCCTTTCGCGGTTTCTTCGGCCGCGTTGGAACCTATCGGGCTTCGGATTGCCGCTTGCACTGGTGGCTTTATGGATATTTCGTCGACAGCACGGACAATCGAAAGCTGTTCCCACGACTTCGGGTGCGACCTTCTCCCGCAAGTCTTCGACGCGGCCGCTATCGGGATGGCGCTCTGCCATTTTGACGGACGCATTGTCGAGGGCAATGCCGCACTCGCCCGTCTGCTGGGTTACGAACCAAGTGAACTCCCCGGGCTCAATCCCTGGGGGCTGCGCGAAGAAGATTCCATTCCCGGCAGTCGATTTCTCGACGAGATTAGTAGCGGTGCGCGTGAATTCTTTGCCCTCGAGAAATCCTGCTGCCGAAAAAATTCCTCCCGGTTCCAGGGCCGTCTTACCGTTTCACTGGCCCGCGGGCACGAGGCCAGTGCGAATCTTCTCGTCGTATTGCTCGAGGATGCTACCGACCGTTGCCGGCTTGAGCAGCAGCTCCGCCAGGCTGAAAAAATGGAACTCATCGGCCGCCTTACTGCCGGAGTGGCACATGACTTCAATAACCTGCTCACCGGCTTCCTTCTTTATTGCGACCTCTTGCTGTCCAAGCTCGATCCCTCCGACCCTCTTCGCCCCCACGTCGAAGAAGTTCGCGAAGCGGGGGAGCAAGGATCTTCGCTTACTCAGCAGCTTCTAACCTTCGCCCGCAAACAAGCGCCCAAAGCGCGTTCCACACCGGTCAATCAAATCGTTGCTTCGACCGAGCATCTCTTGCGCCGCCTGATCGGCGAACACATCGAACTCCTCATTACCCTCGACCCCGACGCTGGCGCTGTCTTTGCCGATCCCGTCCAGCTTCGCCAAGTCCTCCTCAATCTCGTTCTCAACGCCCGCGATGCTCTCAAAGCCGGCGGAAGAATCCATGTCCGTACGCAAGCGCCACCATTGCCAGAAAACTCTCAAGCGTCTTCTACGTCCCGGTGCTCTTCGCTGATTGTTGAAGACAACGGGTGCGGCATGACCGATGAGGTCCGCACTCATCTCTTTGAGCCTTTCTTTACCACCAAACGCGCTGGAGAAGGCGTCGGCATGGGTCTTGCCACTATCCATCGCATCGTCGCCGAAATGGGCGGGCACGTCGAAGTCGCCAGTGCGCCGGCTGAAGGTTCTCGCTTCCAGGTTTTCTTTCCGGTGGTCTTCCCCGCCCAAGATCGCCGAGCCAACGACTGCCCATCCAACAACGGCCGATCCGACTCTGACGGCATCAACCAATCCCACGAAGACGCAATCGCTTCACAATCTGATTCCCAGGGAGACTTCCCATGCTGAGCGCTACCGCAGTCGCCAACCTCGTTTCGCCTCCGCCTTGCGCCACGAATTTTCTTAACCTGCTCATCATCGACAACGATCGAGCCATCCGCGAAGCTGCCAGTGACGTCGGACACTCGCTCGGCTTCAGCACTCAGGCTGCCGACTCCCCGGAACAGGCATTGCGCCTTCTCGACGCCGCCGACATTGATGCCGTGCTGCTCGACCTTCGCGCCAATGGCAATGGGCCCGGCAGCGGGTTGGAAGCCCTTCACCGCATCCACTCCCAGCGTCCCGATGCGGCGGTGATCGTGATCACTGATTTCGCCACCGTACAGGCTGCCGTCCAGGCCATGAAGCTTGGCGCCTTTGATTATGTCCCCAAACCTTTCGCGCACGATGAATTGCGCCGCGTTTTGGAGCGCGTCGCCACCCATCTCCGAGTCAAAACCGAAAGCCGCCTATTGCATGAGAGCGCAAAGTCACGCAACGGTTTCGGCGACATCATCGGCCGCTCGCCCGAAATGGAGAAGCTCTACCGCATCATCGCCAAAGCCGGGCAAAGCACCCACCCCGTCCTCATCCTTGGAGAAAGTGGCACTGGGAAAGAGATGGTGGCCAAGGCCATCCATCTTGCCGGCCCGCTCCACAACAAGCCCTTTATCCCTGTCGATTGCGGATCCCTCGTACCCACGCTAATTGAAAGCGAACTCTTCGGCCATGTTCGCGGAGCGTTCACCGGCGCCACCGGCCCCAAAGACGGCCTGCTGGCCATTGCCGAAGGGGGCACCGTTTTCCTCGACGAAATTGGCGAACTTCCCATCGACCTTCAGGCCAAACTCTTGCGCGCAATCCAGGAAAAAGAAATCCGCCCAGTAGGCAGCACCAAACAGATCCCCATCAACGTTCGCATTCTGGGCGCAACCAATCGCGAACTCGAACAGGCGGTTGCCGCCGGAGCCTTCCGCCGCGACCTGTATTTCCGCCTCAACGTTCTCACCCTGCGCATCCCACCGCTCCGCGAGCGCCGGCAGGACATACCTTTATTGGTCGCACATTTTCTCGAGCGCATTGGCTTTGACGCAGGCACGGAGAAAACCATTTCCGATGACGCGCTCAAACTTCTTCTTGCTTACGACTGGCCGGGCAACGTCCGCGAGCTGGAGAACGCTCTCGGTCGCGCTTGCGTCGTATCGAGCAGCTGCGAACTTCAGATCCGCGACCTTCCCACGTCTCTCACTGGCGCTCCTCTATCCCTGAGCGCCTCCGCCGCCACGAATGGTATTGTCCCCATCGTTGAAGTCGAAAAGCATTCCATCCTCAACGCCCTCGCCCAAACCAATGGAGACAAAATGCTGGCTGCACGCCTTCTCGGCATCGGCAAGACCACGCTCTATCGCAAATTAAAGGAGTACAGCGCCCCAGCCTAAAGGAAGACGAAAAGATGTGGGGGCGACCCAAGTTTCGCGGTTCTTGAAACATGTGAGTTTCGACCGCCGACTATATCGTTTTTTCAGAACCACCGGAAAGGGCGATAATGTTCTCCAGGTGAAACTAATCTTTGACAAAGCGGGCGTTTATGTGATCGCGGCGTTCGCGTTGCTCCTGCTTTGCGCGGGCCCAGAGTCCAGACAAGCGTTCGCCCAAACGCCCGGCCACCGCCTCATCCTCAAAGACGGCTCTTATCAGTCCATTACCAAGTACGAAATTAAAGGCGATCGCGTCCGCTATTTCAGCGCCGAGCGTGGCGAATGGGAGGAGGTCCCCAAAGAACTCGTCGACTGGGATGCCACCAAGAAATATGAGGATCGTATTCTTACCACCGCTCCCGCTCCCGAAGCCGCCGAACTGGATAAAGAGCTGGCCGCTGAAAAACAAGCTGCCGACGCTCGCTCGCCCCAGGTTGCGCCCGGCCTGCGCCTCCCCGATGACAATGGCGTGTACCTCCTCGACAGCTTTCAGGGCCAGCCCCAACTCGATCCCATAGAGCAATCCGGCAGCGATTTGAATAGTCCCAAATCAAATATTCTGCGCTCGGCGATCAACCCGCTCGCTGGCGCGAAGCAATCCGTAGAGTTGTCCCAGCCTCACGCCAAAATCAAATCGCATACCACCGTGCCGTCGTTGTATGTCAATCTCGAACCAGCCTCAAGCGCCCCGGCCTCAGCACAAGGCCCGGGCGAGCCAAAGCCCCTCACTCCCTCTGAGCGCCTCCGCATCATCCGTCTCGACGTCAAGGTCGACAAACGCGTTGCCGGCTCCGTAACAACCTCCCTCAAGGGCAATAGCAAAACGGATGAGCGTTTCGTTCCAACAACTCTCGTCCCTATATCCGGAGGCTGGTTCAAAATCACGCCCGTCGATCCTCTCCCCGTGGGCGAATACGCGGTGGTCGAAATGCTCACCAAAGACGCCATGAATCTTGACGTCTGGGATTTCGGCGTCAATTCCGCCGCCCCCGCCAATCCGTCCGCGTGGAAGTCCGAGCCCGCCGAAGCGCCGAAAAATGACTTGCCGAAAGTCGAGTTGCCGAAAACGGACACGTCCCAAGACTCTCCGAAAAAAGACCCTCAGAAATAAGCGTTTGGGAAAAAGAAACGCGACCGTTAATGATCGCAACCTAGGCAGCACCGGCGTCTCGCCGCCTGCACACGCGGGTTTGGGGTTTGAACCTGGGGTTTTGGGTTGGTTGGTGTTGGGGTTGGTGCTGGTTACTGGCTACTGGCTACTTCTCCATCAGCCCGCGCGAGGCGACTCCGATGTTATCGCGAGTGGTGTTCTTGACTACGTACATCATCTCGTCGGCTTGGCGGATAACATCGTGTGGCGTCTGGGCATCATGCGGAAATGTCGCCAACCCCATGCTCGCGCGCACATTCAGGTTCAATCCCTGCTCGCTGCAGAACGTGCCCACCCGCATCGAATCCTGCAACCGTCGTGCCACCACAACCGCCTGGTCTTTGCTTGTCTGCGGCAGTAGCACCACGAACTCGTCCCCTCCATAGCGGAACGCAAAATCGATCAGCCGCAACTGCGCCTTGATCAGGTATCCGATTTCCGATAACAGGCGGCTGCCCACCAAATGCCCATGCGTGTCGTTCACCTGTTTGAAGTGGTCAAGGTCGATGAAGATCACGCTGAACTCATACCCAAATCTCGTGGAGCGGTAGACCTCGGTTTCCAGCGTTTTGTAGAGATGGCGCGCGTTGAACAAGCCCGTGCAATCGTCGGTGATCGTCAACTCCTGAATCTTCTCGACCGACCGCGCATTTTCAATCGCAATCGCGGCATAGTCACACAGCGCCTGCAGGAAGAACACCTCCTGCTCGCTCGAGCTCACATTGGCATTCACCAGTTGAATTACACCCAGCACGCGGTGTTTCGACCGCAGCGGTACGCAGATTACCGATCGCGTGCGCAACTGGGTCAACTCATCCAAGCGCGGAGAAAATCGCGGGTCCGCCTGCACATCGGGAACAATCAGCGGCTGCCCATGCTTGGCCACCCAACCGGCAATTCCCTCTCCGACTTTCAACCGTTCCCGCGACAGCACGTCGGAGGCGCTTCCCACAGCTATAGCGAAATACAGTTCGTCTTTTTCCGCGTCCACCATCAGCAGTGACCAGGTGTCCGGACGGAAATACTCCGCCATTTTCTCCATGATGGTCTGCAGAATGGAATCCAGGTCGAGCGAAGACGTCAAGGCCTTAGCGACGTCGTGGAAGATCGTCAGCTCGGGAGACAAACGAATTGGAGATGTTCCCGCTGCCTCGGGCATTCACTCCTCGTTCTGGTGGGAGTTACAAAATTATAGGTTTCCGCGCACCGCCCGGGCAACGAACCATAGTAACTAACTGGTCGCGCCAAAGTGTTCCCAGAGTGCCCCTCGCCCACTCGCTTCGCCCGGGGTTCGGAACGAGTTTCGGAACAGGGCATCGCTTTAGCGATACCGCAAGTCGTTCGAGAGCCCCTATGCTTTGTCGTTGACCGCCTCACGAAGCAGGGCATAGGATTCGCCCAACGCTCGGTGCTATGCTGACCCTGAACTCATGCAAACGCGCGCGTCGTCCACAAAACCGTTCCTGAAAATCTTGGCGACCTTGTTTGCCGTGGTGGCGATCGGTTACGGTTCGCTCTGGATGTACGCCGTGCGTATCTCAAGCCCTGGAGTGGAGCTCGGCTTCAATAAGGACCATAACCCTGACTTTAACCCGACTACCCACTGTCAGGCAGTTGAAGATGTGATGGAAGGTAGCCCCGCGGAACGCGCCGGCTTGCGCGTTGGCGACCGCGTGATCGGCATAAATGGGCGGCCGCTTGAAACCGACATTGCCTCCGACCAAGCTTATCTCCAAGGCCGTCCAGGCGACCACGTCGAATTAGCCGTACAGCGCCCAGGTGAGCCTCAGCCGCTGATTCTGCATGGCGTCTTTCGCGCTACCGCCCTCACCGGAGCCTCCGAAAGCCTGGCCAAATCTTCCGCCCTCGAAATCACTGGATCATTCCCCGTACCTTTTCTTCTCGTAGCCTTTCCTGTCCTTTTCTTGCGGCTGGAGGAAAGAAATGCCTGGCTTCTGGCACTGCTTTTCTGCGCCTTTGCCGCCGCCCCTAGTTCGCCCAATACGGCAGCCATCCCTCCTCAACTCCGCGCATTTGCCTTTGCTTTTCGCGCCCTGTTTGCCGGCATGCTGGCGCCGCTCTTCTATCTCTTCTTCGCTGTCTTCCCCGTGCCATCGCCCCTGGATAAGCGCGTGCCGTGGTTGAAGTGGGTGGGAATTTTGTACGGAATCTGTATCGTCATCCCAGGTTTGCGGACTGGCTCCCCTGGCCTCCCAGCAGTAGTCGTGCACCTGCTCGGCACCCGTAATTCACATTTCCTCAACGCTAGCCTGAACTACGCCATGCTGGCTCTCGCCATGATTTCTCTCGCGCAGAATTCATTCACGGCTGCTGTCCCGGCAGAAGCGCGGCGCAAATCACGAGTCATCCTGTTGGGAACCTTGGTCGGGGTCTTCCCCATCGCGCTCGGCCGCGCTATTTCGGATTTCACCGGCTACCGTCCCTCCTTCTGGCTCGATACCGCGCTCGTACTCGTGCTCTTGCTGTACCCCCTCTCCTTCGCTTACGCGGTCGTCAAGCATCGCGTCATGGAAATCCCAGTATTGTTGCGGCGCAGCGCGCGCTACGTTCTGGTGCAGAGGGGGTTTTTCGTTTTGATGTTCATAGTTGCGGCCTGCGCCATCGCACTCTTCACTCACGTTTTCTCCCGCTTCCTGCGCGCCGATGCCAATATCGGCATGGCCCTGAGCGCAGTTTTCGGAATTGTTCTGGTATGGACATCCGCACCTTTGGTCAAGCGCGGAACCATGCACATCGACCGCGCTTTCTTTCGCAGCGCTTACGATTCCCGTCTTATTCTGCACGATCTCGCTGAGACAATTCGCACCGTAAATGACCCTCGCCAGTTGGCATCGCTCCTTCAGGATCACGTCAATCGAGCGCTGCATCCACGAACGCTCGCCTGCTACCTCGATTCCGGCAATGGCCGCCTCGCCGCCACTCCCGGCACGCAACCCGCAACCCTCGTAGGGAACACACCGGGTTTTGTGGAACTTGCACGCCGCGGCAGGGCCTGGGAGGTGCGCTGGGTTCCCGTCGGTGCCGAAGAGCTGGCTCTGCTCGCGCCCCTGGCGCCGGAATGCCTGGTGCCTATCCTCGGCCGTGAGAACAACCTCATCGGCCTGCTCGTTCTTGGCCAGCGGCTTTCGGAAGAACCGTACTCTGGCGAAGACATGCGGTTGCTCGATTCCGTTGCGGCCCACGCTGGCATCGCTTTGGAGAACATTCGCCTCGCGGAAAAAATGGCGGAGCGCATGGAGGCGGATCGCCGCGCTGCTCAGGAAATGGAGATTGCCCGCCAGGTGCAGGCTCGTCTTTTTCCGCAAAAGCTGCCCGCCATGAAGACGCTTCAATATACCGGCGCCTGCATCCAGGCTCGTCAGGTTGGCGGAGACTACTACGATTTCCTGGAGCCTCGCGCCGGCCGCCTGGCGCTGGTGCTCGCCGACATTGCCGGCAAAGGCGTCTCGGGCGCATTGCTCATGGCCAATCTGCAAGCCAACTTACGCAGTCAATATGCTCTCGCCGTCGACGACCTCCCGCGCCTGCTCACTTCGGTCAACCGGCTGTTCTATGAAAATAGCGGCGACGCCAGTTACGCTACCTTATTCTTTGCCGATTACGACGACTCTACCCGCAAGCTCCGCTATGTCAACTGTGGACATCTTCCCCCACTTCTCCTGCGCGCCGGCGCAATTCTCGCAAGCTCGCAGCCCGAGTCTTTGCACCCCGGATCGGGGAAGCCCGAGTCGCGAAACGCGGAATGGCTGTGTTCCACCTGCACCGTCATGGGATTGTTTGAGGCCTGGCAGTGCGAGATTGCGGAAGTCGAGCTTTCTCCCGGCGACATGCTGATCCTCTACACCGATGGAGTCACCGAAGCCAGCAACGCCGATGGAGAAGAGTTCGGCGAGGCCCGTCTGCTCGCGACCCTTGAAAGCAATTTTCACCTTCCAGTCGAACCACTTCTCCAGACAATCGTTGCGGCGGTGCAGGAATTCAGTCCCGGCAGCGAACAGCAGGATGACATTACGCTGGTGATTGCGCGCTGCCTGGCGTAAACGACCATGGCCACTGACGGTAGCCCCAGACCACTGACGGTAGCGCCGGCGACCCGCCGGCATCAACTCACCAATCGCCCCAACCTGTGAATATTTTCCCCACTCACTAGCCACTAGCCACTGTCAAACTCTCCACTATCATTCGCTCCAGTTTGCCTGCAAACATCTGAATAGCCTATGATCTTGTTTCTCAACAGAGTAGAATTTTGTTCGCCCCATAAGAGCGGGAGACCCTTTGCCTTCCTTCGGCGAAAAACTCAAACTCGAACGCGAAAAGCGCAAAATTTCGCTCGACCAGATTTCTTCCACCACCAAGATCGGCACCCGCATGCTCCAGGCGCTCGAAGAAGAGAAGTTCGCCCAGTTGCCGGGTGGCATTTTTAATAAAGGCTTCGTGCGCGCCTATGCCCGCACCCTCGGCCTCGATGAAGATCAGGCCGTCGCCGACTACCTCGAAGCATCCGGCGAAGCTCCGCCCCCGCGCCCCGAAACTCCCGGCCGCGACGCCTCGCGCGAAAACGCTCCGCGGCCCGCACCTGCTCGCATCACCCCCGTTCGCATCATGGATGACAATTTTGGCCGCCTCGAAATCCGCGCTGAAACCGCTTCCCGCCAATTGCCCTGGGGCATCTTCGCCGTCGTTTTGCTCATCATCGCGCTCGCGCTTTCCCTGTGGAGCTATCGCCGCCGCGAACGCGATCGACTCGCTCATCAACCCAAAGCGGCCGCGCTCTTGTCGCAGCAACGATCCGCGCCGCTCTCCAATACTTCGGTTCAGCCAAGCCCGTCGCCGAACGCCGCCTCCCAATCGCCGCAAATCGGCGAACCGCAGAATTCATCAGCCGCGCCGCAGCAAGCCTCCACCAGCCCCTCGACTCCGACAGAAAACACCGCCGTCACCACCGTTCCCGGAGAATTCCTGGTCGTTATTCACGCCTCGGGCGAAAGCTGGCTGTCGCCCGTGGTAGATGGCAAACCCATCGGCTCTGAGACAATGCGCGCCGGCGATATTCGCTCCTTTCGCGCCCGGGACCGTGTCATCGTTAAGGCTGGCAATGCCAGCGTCCTCGAGTTCCGTCTCAACGGCAAACTGCTCACCATCGGAGCCGAACCTGGCCAATCCAACACCAAGGTTAGAACCGTTACTTTTGGCCCCGAAGGGATTGTTCCTCCGGTTACCTCCGCGATTCCTCCCGCCTCCCAATGATGCGCCTTTCTCCTCGTCTTTTCTTCACTTTACAATCGCCCCTTGCCATTCAATGCGTGCAGATTCCACTCAATGTGCGGCCATCCCGCCCTGGCCAATTTCATTGCACTCCCACCGCGATCTCTGGTACCGTTTTAAGGATAAATAACGAACCCCCGGTCGAGAGTCAGCCGCGCCAAGCCTTCCCTGACCGCACGCGGCAGCTCAAAGTACCCTTTGAGGAGACACCAGTTTGACAGCCAAGAATCGTTTTCTATTTACCTCAGAATCTGTGACCGAAGGCCATCCTGACAAAATCGCCGACCAGATTTCCGACGCCATCCTCGACGCCTGCCTCCGCGATGATCCCACCAGCCGCGTTGCCTGTGAGACGCTCACCTGCACCGGCCTCGTCGTCATCGCCGGCGAAATCACGACCAAAGCTTACGTTGATTTTCAGCAGACCGTCCGCGGCGTCGTGCAGTCCATTGGCTATGACAACGCCGTCTATGGCTTCGATTCCAATACCTGCGCCGTTATCTCCAGCATCAACAAGCAGTCCGGCGATATCGCCATGGGTGTCGATACCGGTGGCGCAGGCGACCAGGGCATGATGTTCGGCTTCGCCTGCAATGAGACTCCTGAGCTCATGCCGCTGCCCATCTCGCTCGCGCACAAGCTCACGCAGAAGCTTTCTGAAGTCCGCAAGAACGGCACCTGCCCTTACCTTCGTCCCGATGGCAAATCCCAGGTCACCGTCGAATATTCCGAGCCCGGCAAGCCCAAGCGCATCGACGCCGTCGTCGTCTCCACTCAGCATTCGGAAAACATCGGCAACGACGAGCTTCGCGCCGACATTCTCAAGCACGTTATCCAGGCGGTCATTCCCGCCAACCTCCTCGATGAGGACACCAAGTATCACATCAATCCCACCGGCCGCTTCGTCATCGGAGGCCCCATGGGCGACTCCGGCCTCACCGGCCGCAAAATTATCGTCGACACCTACGGCGGCATGGGACGTCACGGCGGCGGCGCTTTCAGCGGCAAGGATCCGACTAAGGTTGATCGCTCCGCCGCCTACATGGCGCGTTACATCGCCAAAAATATCGTTGCCGCCGGACTTGCCGAGCGTTGCGAAGTCCAACTCGCCTACGCCATTGGCGTCGCCGATCCCGTCAGCGTGCTCGTCGATACCTTCGGCACATCAAAGGTCGATCCCAACGTGCTTTCCGATCTCGTCCGTGCCAACTTCAAGCTCAAGCCGCGCGAGATCATTGAGTCGTTGAATCTGCGCCGTCCCATCTATCGCAAGACCGCCGCTTACGGCCACTTTGGACGCAATGATGCCGACTTCACTTGGGAGAAAACCGACAAGGCCGCCAAACTGGCCGCCGACGCCGGCCTCAAGCACCACGAACCCGTAGGAGCACGAAAATAGGTCAGAGGTTCGAGGTCAGAATTAAAAGGTTTAATCACCTGAAACCGCAACATTACGAATCAAACAAATTGAGAGCAAGCAAGGAATGAGATTACGGTCAAAGATGACCTCTGCAATCTGACCTCTCACCTCTGCCCTCTTGCTTATCTGGGGAACAGGAGAACATGGCTACTTCGTCTGTCAATTGTGATGTCAAGAACTTCGAATTAGCGGATCTCGGCAAAAAACGCATCGAGTGGGCGAACCAGTCGATGAAGGTCCTGCAGATCATCCGCAAGGAATTCATAAAAAACCAGCCCCTCAAGGGCGTCCGCGTCTCCGCCTGCCTGCACGTCACGGCTGAGACCGCAAATCTTATGATCTGCATGCGCGACGGCGGAGCCGATGTGGCTCTCTGCGCCTCCAACCCGCTTTCCACCCAGGATGACGTCGCCGCCTCGCTCGTGCGCGACTACAACATCCCCGTCTTCGCCATCAAGGGAGAGGACAACGACTCCTATTACTCCCACATCATGGCTGCACTCGATCACAAGCCCCAGATCACCATGGATGACGGCGCTGACTTAGTAAGTGTCCTTCACACCAAGCGTCAGGCCGAGTTAGCCAATGTTATTGGAGGCACCGAAGAAACGACCACCGGCGTCATCCGTCTCCGCGCCATGGCCAAGGAAGGCGTGCTGCGCTACCCCATCATCGCCGTCAATGACGCCGACACCAAGCACCTTTTCGACAACCGCTACGGCACCGGGCAATCCACTCTCGACGGCATCATCCGCGCCACTAACTTCCTGCTTGCCGGATCGAAATTCGTCGTCGCCGGCTACGGCTGGTGCGGACGCGGTCTCGCCTCGCGCGCTCGCGGCGCAGGCGCCGAAGTTATCGTCACCGAAATCGATCCCACAAAAGCGCTCGAAGCCGTCATGGACGGTTTCCGCGTCATGTCCATGGAAGAGGCCGCTAAGCTCGGCGACGTATTCTGCACCGTCACCGGCAACAAGAATGTCCTCGCCAAGCAGCATTTCGAGGCCATGAAGGACGGCGCAATCATCTCCAACTCCGGCCACTTCAACGTCGAAATCGACATCCCGTCGCTCGAAAAGATGTCGAGTTCGAAGCGCACCACGCGCACCTTTGTCGACGAATACACCATGAAAGATGGACGCCGCATCAACCTTCTCGGCGAAGGCCGCCTCATCAACCTGTCCGCCGCCGAAGGCCACCCGGCATCGGTCATGGATATGAGCTTCGCCGACCAGGCGCTCTCGCTCGAATACATGGTCAAGAATGCGAAGACTCTCGAGAAGAAGGTTTATACAGTTCCCGCCGAGTTAGATAAGCGCGTCGCCAAATTGAAGCTCGAATCCATGGGCATCAAAATCGACCGCCTTACTCCCGAGCAGGAAGAGTATTTGGCGAGCTGGTCCGAAGGCACATAAAAGCAGTTGTCAGTTCTCAGTTGTCAGTGCCCCATCCTTGTTGCGCTTTTTGCGACAGGGTGGGGCCTTTGATCTTGATCTTGGTCTTGCTTGTGTGGCGCGGGCGCCCTCGCCCGCGGCCTTTGACTTACGAACAATGGGGCGGCGCAAGCCGCCCTTTTTGTTCGGGCTCAAACATCGTCAGGACTTGTCCACCTGTCTCTAACGACTGTGTAGGCTGTCAAGACCTTTTCGGCAACACGAGGGCGTGGACGCAAGGAACCGCGCCATTTCGCTCTCGTGGAAAGGGATTCCTCCGCCCACGAATCAACAAAATCAAAGTGTCTCGGCAAGTGATTTTTCATGCAGGTGCAGCCCCGCAATGCGTATGGGGAAAACAATATTACTCGAACATCCTTAATGGCGCCGTGGAGGTCGCAAGTCGTGAGCTGACGCGCCGTGGTTGGTACGTGCCGCCCGAAGCCGAACTTCGCCAAGCTGTCCAAGCCGCGCTGCACGAAGTGCGGCGCGGCCAGCTTGGATGGAAGATCAGAACTCTTTTAACCCAGCCCGCCGGCGCAGATTTTCTGGCGTCGTTTGTTATGCGGCGAACAAACAATTATATTCAGGAGGAATTCTAGGTCTTTATGAACAATTCAACAAACCATGGGAACTGGCGTAACTTCCCCACTCAAGCCAAAACCGGGATTGAATGGGGCACCGCCACGCCGCCTTTGCGATCTGACTGCACTCAGTTGTAGCATCAGGATCTATGGCTGAGCTGCGCACGGTGGCACCCACATTTCTGGTCTCCGATGTCGGCGAGACCGCGAAGTGGTATCGTGACAATCTCGGCTTTGAAGCGGCGTTCTTTCCGAAGTCTCCGCCGCATGCGTTTGCCAGCATGCAGCGCGACGGCGTCGAGATCATGCTGCTGTCGCTGGCTGCCTATCGCAAGCCCGAACCTGCGGAGCCGCGCCCCGGGGGCTTGTGGGACGCATACATTCGCATGCGCGGTATTCGCGAGTACTACGACGAAGTGCGCGCCAAGATCGCGGTGCACAGCGAATTGGTGAAGCGCTTTTACGGCGACTGGGAATTCGAGGTCCGCGATCCGAACGGCTATGTGCTCGTGTTCGGAGAATGAAACAGACCTTCGTTTCCTGCTTCGCCGCCCCCCGCGCAGGCGTATGATAACGCCCCTGAGCCAACATACGACCATCAACTTGTGAGGCCGACTTATGATGCCAACTTATGAGGTCAGCTTATGAGCACAACTGGCAACTCTCCGGCTGGTAACTCTGCGCCTGCTGTATCTCCGGCTGACACTTCTTCGGCGCGGCCGCGCCGGCTGCTGTCTATTGATGGTGGCGGCCTGTGCGGCATCATCCCTGCACAGGCGTTGATGGAAATTGAAAAGCAGCTGGATGCATTCACCGGTAATCCGCAGCCGCTTTGCAACCGCTTCGACCTGATCGGCGGCACCAGCACGGGCGCCATTCTGGCGGTGGGGTTGGCGTTGGGTTTGAAGGCGGAGGAGTTGCGGAACTTTTATCTGAAGTACGGGCCCGAGATATTTACCAAGGTTTTTATATTGGAACAGTGGAAGCATAAGTATCCCAGCGATCCGATCGAGCAGTGTTTGAAGACTGTCTTCGGAGAAGCCACTACCCTGGGCGCAACCGATCTGCGTACGATGGTGCTTCTGGTGGCGAAGAATGCGACGCTCGGTAATGACTGGTTCTTCATCAACAACCCGAGGAGCCGTTTCTTTGCCGGTAACTCGACAATCCCTTTGTGGCATATTGTGCGCGCCAGTTCGGCGGCTCCCACTTACTTTCCGCCGCATGCGTTTCCAGTGCTGGACGATAAAGGCGGTATGCAGACTTACGAGTTCATCGACGGCGGCGTGAGCAGTTATAACAACCCCTCGCTGCAGGTGTTTCTCGAGGCAACCGTGCCGGAGTATGGGATCGGCTGGCCGATGGGGGTCGACAATCTTCTGCTGATGTCGCTCGGCACAGGATATGCGCCGGTGACAATTCCCAATGGCAAAGCGGCGGGTTACAACCTGCTGAACTGGGCTGGATACGTGCTCAAGGAACTAATGAACGAAGCGAATTTAGAGCAGAATATCCTGCTGAGTATGATTGGGAAAAAGCCTGCGCAGATGAGGCCAGAGGCGGCGAAGCTTGCAGCCGCAAGCGCGTATGCGGGAACTCCGAGTGAGTCGGCGCTGGCCCACATTAGTGCTGGCTTGTCAATGACTAAGCTACTGACTTATCAGCGCATTACGGTCGAACTAACAACCGAGCGTCTAACCCAGCTCAAGCTTTCGGACATAGACCCCGTCAAGGTTCGCGAGATGGATGCCGTGGACCAGATCCCGAATATGCAGCGCGTGGGTGAGGCAGTAGCCGCGGAACAGGTACACATGGAGAAGCTGCTGCGATTCTTTCAATGAAACTGATTGGTGGGGGTTCATAACTTCCCCACTCAAGCCAAAAGAGGCTTGAATGGGGCACCGTCCCATGGACAAGCTGCTTCGCTTTTCTCGGTGAGTGTCGTTGTCGGCCCGTGCATCACGTAAACCTGCAACATTGGTCACAGACAGCGTACAAGCCCAACTTTATAATGAGGAGCCGAGATTGGGACCTTTATCTGGCTGCTGTGCAGATTTCGGGAAGCCCAGTTCCAACCTCAACGCAAGCGCAAGGTAGAGCAACACCAAAGGCCCGGCGCGCGTCGGGGGAGGAACGCCGGGTCTCTTACGTTGCCAAGAACCGCGCCAATCGCCCCACCTGTCGCCCCAGCGATCGCCCAAGCGATCGCCCACGTATCGTCTACCTACAACCAATCGAATTCTCCGCTTGACGACGCGGGCCGCCACGTCGTAATCTCGCGTGCCATCGTGGGTGTAGGTCGTTAACACATCCGTAATTAACAGAATCGCAGTTCATAAAACCAAATTAGAAAGACCCAGGAGGCTTCCGATGGTCCATCTTGCCGTGCCACTTGCCGCATTGTGGCTGCCGATCGTCGTCTCGGCCGTCATCGTCTTTGTCGCCAGTTCCATCATGCACATGGTTCTGCCTTATCACCGCAGCGATTACCACCAACTGCCCGATGAAGACAAGATTCGCGCCACGCTGCGCGCGGCGAATCTGCAGCGCGGAGTTTACATCTTTCCCTTCACCAGCCATAAAGATATGAAATCGCCTGCCATGTGCGAGAAATATAAGGAAGGACCGGTGGGAATGCTGACCATCATGCCGAGCGGTCCGCCAGCGATGGGGAAGTTCATGGCACAGTGGTTCGGCTTCTGTCTGGTGATCGGATTTTTTACCGCCTATCTCACCGGGCACACGGTTCCCTTCGGCGCGAATTACCTGGCCGTATTTCGCGTGGCGGGGACCGCGGCCTTCATGGCGTACGGCCTGGGGCAACTGTCTGATGCCATCTGGAAAGGTCAAACGTGGTCAAGCACGCTTAAGCATGTGTTCGATGGCCTGGTGTTCGGCCTGCTCACAGCTGGCACGTTCGGCTGGCTTTGGCCGCGCTAAGAAGCTCTGATTAAATTTCGAAGGAAAAGGCCAAACCGCAGCGGACGCAGAGGTCACAGAGGAACGCGGGACACTCAATCGAAGATTCTTCAGGGGCCGGCGGCGGCGCAACTGACAGCAGCAACACGCGTCCGGGCCGCATCGTGAGAACGCCTTGCAATGTCTAAGGCGGTGCCGGATGGCATGGGGTCCGAGCTCCCTCGACTTCGCCCACTCGCTTTGCTCGGGGATTTCGGCGCGCGGCTCAAACGCCGCGCAGGCGCCTCAACTTCGACTGCGTAGGGATTCCGCTTCGCGAAATTCCCGCTCCGCTCAGGATGACAATACTGAAGAATGTCACGATATCCGGCGATCCTTAGTAAATCCAGCCTGGTTAAATCCAATCTGCCGGATCGCGCGTACTTTACCCGAAGTACAAATTCGATTCTGAGAGGATTGGCGCGTATGAAGGGCAAAATATTTGTTGTTGTCGCGGTTATGGCGCTGGCGATGGCTGCCGTCGCTGGAATGAAAGATCCCATGGTTGGCGGCCATGAGATGTTTCCCAGCAAAAACATTATTGAAAACGCGGTGAATTCGTCCGACCACACCACGCTGGTCGCTGCGGTGAAAGCTGCCGGGTTGGTGGACACACTCGAAGGCGCGGGCCCGTTCACGGTGTTCGCTCCTACCAATGAAGCTTTCGACAAACTGCCGGCGGGCACGGTGGATACGCTGCTGAAGCCGGAAAATAAAGCCACGCTGACCAAGGTGCTCACGTATCACGTGGTCGCCGGACGCGTGAGCGCCCAGGACCTGATGAGAATGATCAAAGAGGGCAACGGCAAAACGGAATTGACCACGGTGGAAGGCGGCAAGCTGTGGGCGATGCAGGATGGGAAGAACGTGGTGTTAAGAGACGAGAAGGGCGGCACCGCGATGGTCACAATCGCGAACGTGTTTCAATCGAACGGCGTGATCCACGTGATCGATACGGTGTTGATGCCGAAATGACAACCCGCTTGAGCCCAGGTTAGCGCCCAATGGACGGGCGCGAACCCTTCGACAAGCTCAGGGCAGGCTCTGGGGCACCAAAGAAAGTTCATCTCTCCCTACGACTCGGGGCCCCGTTGCGGCGGGGCTTTTTTTATTTAACGCCTTTTACTTGACGTCTTTTACTTGATGTCTCCGCAGGATGCGCCGAGATATTTTGAAGTGAAGTTCATATCCATGGCCACGTCCTGGCCCTGACCCTTGCTGGTGACGATGTGGGTTGAACCTTTGATGTTATCGGCGTTGACGATATCTAAGGTCGTGGTGCCATCGACAGTTTTATCGTCACCCTTGCCTAATTTGTCGCAGTGGAATTTCGCTTCGTAGTGGCTGGAGGAAGAATTCACGAACGTGTGCGTGCAATGCTCTTCCTTGTTGCTGGTAGCGAAGGCAATTCCCTTTGCAATTTTCTCTTTCGTGACGCAATTCTTGACGACCGTGGTGTTGCCGTTCATAGAGACGCCTTTCTGCTTCATCATCTCTTCCACGCGAGCGCGCTGCTCGGGAGGCAGCTTGGCGAGGGCATCTGCGGGCATGCCGCCCATGCCGCCGGAACTGGTGACCGAGACTTCCCACAGGCCTTCCTTAAGATTGAGCGCGCCAGGCTTGTCGGCGCCAAACACAGCAACGGACGTAAGGGAAATCAGAAAGAACATCAGGAGAAGGAATATCAGGCAGAGAAGGAAGTTCGCACGCATCGGTCATCGTCTCCGAAATGGAATGGATACATACTAATACTAATGACTGAAGACTGGCATTCGCCGTAAAGCATTCCACAGAGCCGGCCTCAGGCGCAAACATGGCTATCGTGCGCTGAGTCACCCTCGCATGTGACGATGCTCACTGCCTGCTGTGCCCCCAACGCGTCAAGCTCACTAGTCTTGCACCAGATTCTTTTATAATTTAATAGTTCCTCATAGCGTTCCTTACAGCCGATGGAGGCAAGTTCATGTCGTCGTTCAATGGCGTTCCCGTCCCGTCCAAGGGCCAACAGATCGAATACAGCAGCGGAAAATACCGGGTGCCCGATCATCCCATCATCCCCTTCATTGAAGGCGATGGAACGGGCCGCGACATCTGGAAAGCGTCACAGCGGGTGTTCGATGCCGCCGTGGAAAAGGCCTACCAGGGCAAGCGCTCTGTGGCCTGGTACGAAGTATTCGCCGGCGAGAAAGCCAAGGCAAAGTTCCAGACGTGGCTGCCTGACGACTCGGTCGCTGCCATCCGCGAGTTTCGCGTGGCTATCAAAGGCCCACTGACAACGCCAGTCGGCGGCGGCATCCGGTCGCTGAACGTCGCGCTGCGCCAGATCCTCGACCTGTATTCATGCGTGCGGCCGGTGAAGTATTACGCTGGCGTTCCTTCGCCGGTGAAGCACCCCGAGCGCATGGACATTGTTATCTTCCGCGAGAACACGGAAGACGTTTACATGGGCATCGAATGGGAAGAGGGCACGCCAGAATGCGCGCGCCTGATCGAGTTCCTGAATAAAGACATGCTGAAGGGCGGCAAGAAACAAATCCGCCTCGACTCCGGCGTGGGAATTAAACCGATCTCGATTACTGGAACCAAGCGCCTGGTGCGCATGGCCATCCAGCACGCGCTCGACAACAAGCGCAAGACGGTCACGCTGGTTCACAAGGGCAACATTCAGAAGTTTACCGAAGGCGCGTTCCGCAAGTGGGGATACGACGTGGCGACGGAGGAGTTCCGCAGCCAGATCGTCACCGAGCGAGAAAGCTGGATTCTCGATAATAAGGACAAGAATCCGAATTTGACCGCCGCGCAAAACGCCGATCTGATCGAGCCCGGCCTGGAGTTTGCTCCGCCGGAATTTCGCCAGGCGGTGGAAAAAGAAGTAGCGCAGGTGCTCGACTCCATTTACGCGACGCACGGCAAGGGCGCATGGAAGAAGAAGCTGCTGATCAACGACCGCATCGCCGACTCAATCTTTCAGCAGGTGGTCACGCGCGCTGACGAGTACAGCGTGCTGGCGACCCCGAACCTGAATGGCGATTACATTTCGGATGCCTGCGCCGCGCAGGTGGGCGGACTGGGCATCGCACCGGGCGCGAATATCGGCGACGGCTATGCGATCTTCGAAGCCACGCACGGCACCGCACCCAAGTATGCCGACAAGGACGTCATTAACCCTGGCTCGGTGATTCTCTCCGGCGTGATGATGTTCCGCTTCCTGGGCTGGCTTGAGGCTGCCGACCTGATCGAGCAGAGCCTGGAGCGCACCATCGAGCAGAAGAAAGTCACGTATGATTTCGAGCGCCTGATGCCGGGCTCGACGAAAGTGAAGACCAGCGAATTCGCAGATTGCATGATTGAGAATATGCGGGTGCCGGTGGCGGTGTAGCTTGGTCGCTCGTCGTTGGTCGTTCGGTGGTCGCCGATCTTTCGCGACCTCATGCGGAGACAACGACAAACGGCTAACGACTATCGACTCTTACTAGAAATATTTTGTCGCTGGTCGGTGGTCTCTGGTGGTTCGAGGCTCGTCGTTCGCAACGTCGTGCCGACCCAACGACAAACGACCATCGACTAACGACCCTTACTCAGAAAGGAAATTTCATGCGCAATAAAATTACCGTAGTCGGTTCCGGCAACGTGGGCGCTACTGCCGCTCACTGGATCGCCTCCAAAGAGCTGGGCGATGTGGTGCTCATTGACATCATTGAAGGTGTGCCCCAGGGCAAAGGGCTCGACTTGCTCGAAGCCATGCCCATCGAAAAGCGCGATTCGTTCGTCAAAGGCACCAACGACTATGCGGATACGGCGAATTCCGACATCATCGTCATCACCGCCGGCATTCCGCGCAAACCCGGCATGAGCCGCGATGACCTGCTCAACACCAACTACAACATCATGAAAGATGTGGTCGGCAAGGTGGTGCAGCACTCGCCGAAATGCATTCTCATCATCGTTTCCAATCCTCTGGACGCCATGGCGCAGGCTGCGTTCAAGCTGAGCGGGTTTCCGCGCGAGCGCGTCATCGGCATGGCGGGCGTGCTGGATTCAGCGCGCTTCCGGGCTTTTATTGCGATGGAACTGAACGTCAGCGTGGAGAACGTGAACGCGTTCGTCCTCGGCGGTCACGGCGATACCATGGTCCCGCTTCCGCGCTATTCGACGGTCGCAGGAATTCCAATCACCGAACTGATCGCAAAAGACCGGCTGGATGCGATTGTGCAGCGCACGCGCGACGGCGGAGCGGAAATCGTAAAGTATCTCAAGACCGGCTCGGCGTTCTATGCGCCGTCAGCGGCGGCCACTGAAATGATCGAGTCGATTCTGAAGGACAAGAAAAAGATCCTGCCCTGCGCCGCCTATCTGGACGGGGAATACGGCATCAAGGGCCTGTATGTGGGCGTGCCGGTAAAACTTGGCTCCAAGGGAATAGAGCAGATTATTGAGATCAAGCTGACCGCGGAAGAAAAAGCCGGGCTGGATAAGAGCGCGGCGGCGGTGAAGGAACTGTGTGCGGTAATTAACTGCTAGCAGCAATGGCTAGTAGGCCCGTCGGCAATTACTGTTAAGGGTCCGGCCTCGCGTCGGGCCTTTTTCTTTTTGGCCCTTAGTCACAAGTAACGCATGTTTAATCATCAACTTACCGGCGTACGGTAAAACTACTAGTGTTTTTCTAGGGTTTTATCCCTATGCCACGCATGTCTTGTTGGGTGTAGGATTTGTCGCACTTCCTGAGAATATTGGGGTCAGGCTTTTTTAACCTGCGTACCTTCGTCTGAATTGGGCAGGCCTAACTTCATCCTCACCTCAGGAAGGAAAAGGAGAGTTATGTCTCGAAGGCTAGTTGTCGCTTTGCTTGCTGCCATTGCGATCCTGTCGATGGCGAGTTTCGTTCAAGCAGAATCCCAACCTTTGATGACGCGTCATGTGCGCGAGGCGGTACTAAACGGCCAGGCGAAGCTGCTCGGACAGCTTCCCGCAAACCAAAACCTGCACTTTGACATTGTTTTGCCAGTAAACGATCGCACGAGCTTACAAGGTTTCGTGGGCGACCTCAACGACTCAACGAGCCCTTTCTATCACCTCTTCATCACTCCACAAGAGTTTACGGAGCGGTTCGGCCCCAGTCAGGAAGCATGGGAAGCGCTGGTCGCATTCGCGAAAACCAACGGCTTTCAAGTCATCGGCGGTTCGCGTGACGCGATGGACCTGAGGCTGGTTGGCTCGGTGGCAAACATCGAGAAAGCCTTCCACGTAACGATGGGCGTTTACCAGGACCCCGTCAAGAACCGGACCTTTTACGCGATCGACCGCGAGCCGACCGCAGATCTGCCCTTCCAGCTTTGGCACGTTTCGGGATTGGACAACTACTCGAAGCCGCATCCCATGTTCGTCAAGAGGAGCGACTACGCGAAAGCGCATGGAATGAATCCGGAGGATGTCGTCTCGCACGCCACCACCGGATCGGGGCCTTCCGCATCTTTCCTGGGCAGCGACATGCGCGCGGCCTACTACTGCGATGGCACCTGCGGCGGTGGAGCGCTGACGGGCTCGGGCCAGAATATCGGCTTGTTCGAATACTACGGTTATGACATCGCAGATTTGAACAAGTACTACTCCAATGTCGGGCAGACCAGAACTGCGGCTGTGACTGGTATTTCCACGGACGGGACCAGCGTCAGCTGCACATCGCCAAGCTGCGACGACACGGAGCAGACGCTCGATATGACGCAAGCGCTGGGCATGGCCCCGGGCATCACGACACTTTATGTGTACGTGGGAAGCACGGACACGGCCATCATCAGCGCCATGACGACGACCACGGATGCACCGCTGTCTTCGCAGATTGGCTGTTCGTGGGGCTGGACACCGGCAGATCCCAGCACGCTCGATCCCTACTTTGAGAAGATGGCGTCGCAAGGGCAGAACTTCTTTGCGGCGGCGGGAGATAGTTCCGCCTGGTCCTCGTCGAATGAGGCGTGGCCGGCGGACGATGCCAATATCGTTTCCGTCGGAGGCACGGACCTGACCACATCAAGCGCAGCGGGGCCGTGGAAGTCGGAAACGGCGTGGGCCGACAGCGGCGGCGGCATCTCTCCGGATGGCATCGCGATTCCCTCCTGGCAGAAGTTGTCCGGCGTCATCAATTCTTCCAATAAAGGGTCAACGACGCTACGCAACGGTCCCGACGTTGGAGCCAATGCCAATTTCACCTTCTACGTTTGCGCCGATCAGACGACTTGCACCGCCAACGACTACGGTGGAACCAGCTTTGCGGCGCCCATGTGGGCCGGTTATCTGGCTCTGGCCAATCAACAGGCGAAAAGCAACGGGGACACGATCGGTTTCATCAACCCGATCATTTACCCGGACGCTTTGACCTCCAGCTATGGCACCTTGTTCCACGACGTCACCAGCGGGAGCTGCGGAACGTACTCGGCAGTCACCGGATACGATCTGTGCACCGGCTGGGGCAGTCCGAACGGTGCTGGCTTGATCAACACGTTTGCTGGATCTTCGTCGCCGAGCTTCACACTCTCGGCGTCGCCGAACAGCCTGACCATCACGCAGGGCGGCAATGGCACCAGCACGATCACGGTGACTCCGGCGGGCGGATTCAGCGGCAGCGTAACTCTAGCCGCTTCCGGCTTGCCCAGCGGTGTGACGGCTGCGTTTGGCACGAATCCAACAACCTCAACCAGCGTTCTCACCTTGACCGCGTCGTCGACGGCGACGACCGGTACGGTAACGGTGACAATCTCCGGAACCTCCGGCAGCCTGAACGCCTCAACGACGATCGCGCTGACCGTGAATGCGGCGGCGAGCGCTAACTTCACGATCGGCGCCTCGCCAACGAGCCTGTCCGTGGCGCAAGGCAGCAACGGGACGAGCACTATCACCATCACCAGCCAGAACAGCTTCAGCTCGGCGACAACGCTGAGCGCGACTGGTCTGCCTAGCGGCGTGACGGCAGCGTTTGGAACCAACCCGGTAACTCCGCCGGCGAATGGGAGCGCGACGTCCGTGCTCACGCTGACCGCTTCTTCGACGGCAACTACAGGAACGGCGACTGTGACCGTGACCGGAACTTCCGGATCGCTCAGCCACAGCACGACGATCGCGTTGACCGTGACCGGGAGCGGCGGCGGCGCACAGACCGCGACCTATAACTCCACCTACAAGGCCCCGGCCTGCACAACAGTAGGAACCTCGTGCGACTCGGGTCCGTCGTTGTTGCTGGGACGCGATCACATGTCCGGCGGCGCCGAACCCAATCAACCCAACACGATCGGTAGTTCCTGCGCCGATGGCACCGCCGGAACCTTCCATTCCGACGAGTCCAACGACCGCATCGTGGTGACTTCCAGCAGTGGCTCGCTAACGCACGGCGCCACGGCGACGGTCACGGCAACGGTGTGGGCGTATAGCGGCTATACCGCCGACCACCTGGATCTTTACTACACGGCGAGCGTTACCAGCCCGTCGTGGAAACTGATCAAGACGATCTCGCCCACCAAGGCTGGGGCCCAGAGCTTGTCGGCCACGTTCACGCTGCCCTCGACCACGGGATTGCAAGCCGTCCGCGCGCAATTCCGCTATCAGGGAAGCGCGTCCTCGTGTACAACGGGCTCCTATAACGATCACGACGATCTGATCTTCGCGGTGCAGTAGATTCAGGTCGCGAGATACTTTCGACCCACTCAGGCTCGGTCCTGGGTGGGTTTTTTGTTTTAGTAGGCCTCCGAAAAACTGGCGCCCGTGTAGATTTGACCATGGTCATTGACCATGGTACGATTCATTTTATGAAGGAAATTGCCATCTCGGTATTCAAGGCCAAATGCCTCGGCATCATGGAAGAGGTCCGCAAGACGCGCAAACCGGTTCGTGTGACGCGCTTCGGTGTGCCGGTGGCGGAAGTGGTGCCACCATCGCTTGAAGCGCGCCCGAAAAGCTGGCTGGGTTGCATGGAGGGTACGGCAGAGATATTGGGCGATATCGTTGGTCCAACCGGGAGCCTTGAGGATTGGGAAGCGTGGCGCGATTGAAGCTGCTTCTCGACACACATATCTGGATTTGGAGCGTGGATAAGTCGAGTCGCCTATCCAGCCGCGTCGCCAAAGCCCTGACCGATCCTGGCAATGAACTCTGGCTCTCTCCCGTGAGTGTTTGGGAGTTTTTTTTGCTTCACCGCAAAGGTCGGGTAAAAGTAGCGGAGGGGTTCTCAACCTGGGTAACACGCGCCCTGACGGCCACCGCTTTCAAGGAAGCGCCATTGACCTTCGAGGTCGCGCAGGCTCTCGCCACGATCAACCTGGCGCATCATGATCCGGCGGACCAGTTCCTGGCCGCGACGGCCAAAGTTTTCGACCTGACGCTGGTGACTGCGGATAAGAATCTGATCAAGACCCCGGGTATCAAGATTCTGGCAAACCAATAAAATGCATAGATCCTTCGCTCCGCAAAAAGCGCATCGCTTGATTGGATAACGACGTTGGCAGGTCGCAACGAGTAGATTGGTTGTGACTAAACAGACCAGGGCTCGCAACGAAGGAGCCAACGTCATGCTGATTATAGGCTGTGATTTTCATCCTGGGTTTCAGCAGGTCGCGATCTTTGACAATCGAACGGGGGAGATCGAAGCCAAGCGCTTGCAGCACCGGGAAGAGGCGGAGCAGTTTTACCGTTCGCTTTCCGGTCCGGTGCAGGTGGGGATGGAGGCGTGCGGACACTATCCGTGGTTCGAGCGGTTGCTGGAGGAGTTGGGGTTCGAGCTGTGGATGGGGGATGCGGCGGCGATTCGGGCCTCGGTGGTGCGGAAGCAGAAGACGGACCGGCGGGACGCGGAACAGATTCTGCGATTGCTGCTGGAGGATCGGTTTCCGCGGATCTGGGTGCCGAGCCTGGAGGTGCGCGATGTGCGGCAGTTGCTGGTGCATCGGCACAAGCAGGTGCAGACGCGGACGCGGACCAAGAACCAGCTGCAGGCCATGGCGCTGAGCCAGGGGGTGCAGAAGAAGTGGAAGCTGTGGAGCAAGGCGGGACGCGCCGAGCTGGAGCAGTTGCCATTGTTGCCGCATGCCGCCGCACGGCGCCAGCAGTTGCTGGGAGCGCTCGATCAGCTGGAAGCCGAGATCGCGGGGTTGAACCGACGGGTGGACGAAGAAGTGCGAAAGCGTCCGGAGGCGGTGCGGTTGACGACGCATCCGGGAGTGGGGCCGGTGACGGCGTTGGCGATGGTGCTGACGGTGGGGCCGGCCGAGCGCTTCGGTGGGTGCAAGGATGTGGGCAGCTATTTTGGCCTGATTCCGCGCGAAGATTCCAGCGGCGGAAAACAGCGGCTGGGGCGGATCAGCAAACAGGGCAGTTCGTTTATGCGCTTTTTGCTGGTGGAGGCGGGACAGTCGGCGGCGCGCTACGATCCCGAGCTGAAACGTTTTTATCGCCGCCTGGCGACGCGAAAAAATCGTGGCGTTGCCAAGGTGGCCGTGGCCCGGAAGTTGGCCACGCGGTTGTACCTGATGTTGCGCGAGGAGTGGACGTACGCGCAACTATGTCAGGCCGTCATGCAGGTGAGCCCGAGTCATTCTGTGGTCGAGCAACAGAAACCGATCGCTTGAGTGGGCAGCCTGCCTCCCCGAAACGCGGGGAGTTCGCAGTGCGAATCATGGGCGCAAGTCCCGAAGAGATGGATGGTGGAACCTGATGTTCCACCGCACGATTACAAAAGAGTGACGAACCTTGGTCGGTTTAGAGAAGTCAAAACCTTTCCACGAGAGCGAAATGGCGCGCTTCTCCGCGTCCACGCCCTCGTGTTGCCGAAAAGGTCTTGACAGCGCACACAGTCGTTAGAGACAGGATGACAAGGTGGGGGTTTGGGGTTTGGCTGTTGTCCCTCAGCGGCTAAACAGCTTTGGCAGCCCGCTTAAGCTGCATCCTGCGTTATAGTGGGTAGCCAATTCCCATGGACTTCGATCAGCTGGAAATCTTTCTCGAGGTGGCGCGGCTTTCCAGTTTCTCGCGCGCGGCGGAAAAGCGTTTCCGCACGCAGCCAGCCGTCTCCTCGCAGATTCGACTGCTTGAAGAGGAAATCGGCGCACGACTCCTGGACCGCTCCGGAGGCCACGTGTCGCTGACGGCGGCGGGCAAACTCTTCTTCATATACGCTGAGGAAACCATTGAACGCCGCAAGAACATCCTTACGGAGATTGCCGAGACCGAGCGTGTGCCACGGGGCGAAATCGTGGTGGGTGCCAATGAAGGCACGTGCCTGCACATTCTGCCCGAGGTCTTTGCACAATTTAAGCGCGATTATCCTAAAGTCGCTGTGAGCATCAAGCGTGCGGATTACGCAAGAATCCTCGAGTCGATTCTGGAGAATGCCGTGGATTTCGGCGTGGTTTCATTGCCGGTAACTGACAATCGCCTGGCGGCGCAATTAATTCACCGCGATCATCTGGTGGTGATCACCGCTCCGGCGCACCCGCTCGCCGGCAAGAAGACGGTCAGCGTGGCTGAAGTTGCCAGCTATCCGCTGGTGCTGCCGAAGCTGGGGCACACGCGAGACGCGCTTGACAAGCTTTTCTACGACCACCACGTGAAGCCGCATCTGGCCATGGAGGTCGACTCCAGCGAATTACTCAAACGCTTCGTGGCCGCGGGCGTTGGCGTCGGCTTCATTGCGCGCTCCAACATTGAGGAAGATATTCGCGCGAAGGCGCTTGCTGCAATCGCCCTGGCTGACGCGCAGATCACGCGCGACCTGGCGCTGGTGGTTCGCAAGGATAAAACGCTCAGCCGCGCCGCCCGTGCCTTCATGGAAATCGCGCTCAAACTCAACAATTCTTCCCCGCCTACGGCATCCAAAACTAAGTCAGGGCGCAACGCTACATCATGAAGACACTGGCAACCCTTGTCGTCGTTTGTTGGTTGCTGCTGCCGGCGTTTACCGGACCTTCATTTGCCGAACCTTTACTTTCCGAATCCCAGTCGCGTCCGGCCGCGGGGAAAGCGGCCGCCTCCGGTGCCCACAAGCTTCTCGCGGTAAAAGTCAAGGGAACCACGCGCTACTCCGAGAAAGAAATCCTCGGCGCTTCCGGGCTTGAGCTTGGACAAAATGCTGCTGAAGGCGATTTTCAGGAGGCTGCAAAACATCTCGCCAACTCCGGACTCTTCACAGACGTTGTGTATTCGTTTTCGTACTCTGATGCGGGAGTCACGCTCGATTTCACGCTCAAAGACATCGACAAGAGCAAACTCGTTCCCGTTCATTTCGAAAACTTCGTTTGGTTCAGAGAATCCGAACTGCTCGCCCGCCTTGTCGAGCGCGTTCCGCTATTTAAAGACGCCGTGCCACCCGGCGGTGCTGTCGTCGATCGCGTCAAGCAGGTTTTGCAGACGCTGCTCGACGAGAGCAATCTGCCGGGGCGCGCCGTCTCCATGCCGGAGAGCCCGCAGAACGGCGGGAACATCGGCGCAATCGTGTTCCGCGTCGAAGGCATTGCAATTCAGATTGAGTCCATTGCATTCCCCGGCGCTTCGCCCGAACAGGCGGAGTTTCTCGCGAAGGCTTCTCGCAAGTTAATGGGCGCCGATTACTCTCGCTCCAAGCTCGCATACGCCGCCAAGCTTGATCTGCTTCCACTTTTTCTTCAGCGTGGGTTCTTGAAAGCCTCATTCGGCATTCCCGAAGCTCGCGTAGCTTCCCCTCCAAAAGAAACTGCGAATCAAGAACAGGCCGAAAGCCGAGATCAGAATGTAGACCAGGACGAAGATCACAATAAGGTCGCGGTCGATGTGACTCTTCCGGTTGATCCGGGCAGGCAGTATTCCGTTTCGCAGGTCGCATGGAAGGTGACGGAGAATTCTGCAATCACCACCGCGGAGGCTTCTTCCCTGCTTCACCTCACCGTGGGCCAGCCCGCCGATGCCATTCGCCTTAACAATGATCTGGAGGCGCTGACCCGGCTCTATCACAGCCGCGGTTACATGGCCGTCACCATCAAGCCTGAGCCCGAACTGAATGACCAGAGCAGCACGGTGCGTTATGACATCAATGTCGCGGAGGGCGCTCTTTACCGCATGGGTGAACTTGAAATCGTCGGCGTCGATACGCCCTCCAAAGATCGATTACGCAATGCCTGGAAGTTGCGCGAAGGCGATACGTACAATGCCGATTACACGAAGAAATTCGTGGAGGAAGCCCCGCGTTTCCTCCCGCCGGGCGCGGACTACTCCATTAGCGTGCGCGAGGAACTTGACGTGAAAGGGGAAAATGTAGACGTGACCATTCATTTCAAGATGCAGTAGCGGCAGCTCGAAGATTGCTTTGTTGGCTGTCTCCCAGGCGGAAATCGCGAGGCAGCAATCGCCGAAAGTGCAGTATGATATCGCCAGAAAGGTGAGGTGGCACCCTATGAATCGAAATCGATTTGCAGCCGTCACTCTGGCGCTAAGTCTGATGCTATGGACGGTGGCCGTGCCCGCGTTTGCCGCGGGGAAGAGTCAGACTCTTACGGGCGAAGTCAGCGACGCAATGTGTGGCGCAAAACATCAAATGGCCAGTGCGGCCGATTGCACCCGCGGCTGCGTAAAGCACGGATCAAATTATGCGCTGGTAGTGGGCGACAAAGTTTATACGCTTGAGACCAAGGACAAGACCGCGCTCGACACGCTCGACAAACTGGCGGGCAGCAAGGCAAAAGTAACCGGCGACGTCGACGGGACTACGATCAACGTGAAATCGGTTGCGGCGGGCTCGTAACATCCGCGCCACAAAAAGCATTGCAAATAATAAGAAACCGGCAGCACATTGCGCACTGCCGGTTTTGTTTGGCTCCAAATGGTTAATGCTTAGAACCGGTTTCATCAATAATTATGAGCGCGGAATGCCAAGCCTCAGGGGCTAAAGCCCCTCATTCCTAGCTGGTGCTATCGGCACGGCTGAAGCCGTGCCCTGCCCAAAACCCATTTTATGAAACCAGTTCCTGTTCTGCCCAAACCTATTATTCTAGTTCTGCGTACCGTCGCTATCCGGGCGGCGTTTCAATGTCGGCCGGTCATCGTCGCTGCTGGTGCTGCCGGAATCGCCGGGCTTATCGCTCGTCGAAGCCCGCCGCAGCGTCGGCTTGCTTGCATCTTTCTGATCGAGCACCTTGTGCCGATTCTCGATCATCGCCAGACGCCCTTTCACATCGTCGAACTCCGATGTTGAAACAATGTACTGCGCCTTCGCCGGTAGGATTGTCGCGATTTCTTTTTGCGACGCTTCAATACGATCCGGCGTTTGCGGATGCGACGCAAAAGCCTTCGCTACCGCGCCCGGCTTCTTCTTTTCCTTCGCCTGAATCTTTTCAAAAAAGCTGATAAACGCCTGCGGGTCGTAGCCCGTTTTATACATGTACTGCAGGCCCAAGTAATCAGCCTCTGCCTCAAAGTTGCGCTGGAACTTCATGAACGTCAGCGGCAGTCCGAGGCCAGCAGCTTCGTACACGCCATAGCCGATTCCCCCGCCCACGAAGATGAGCGGAAGCGTGCCGATCTGCGCCAGATTCGCGCGGGTCATCTGCCGCATGGCATGGCGAGCGCAAACATGCGCAATCTCATGCGCCATCACGCCGGCCAGCTCGGCCTCTTCATCAGCCGCCAGAATCAGGCCAGAATTGACGTAGAAAAATCCGCCTGGGATCGCAAAGGCGTTGATCTCATCCGAGTCGATCACTTTGATTGTGAACGGAACTTTCGCGTCGGAATTCCGCACCAGGTTCTGCCCGATGCGGTTCACATACTCGTTCACCATGGGATCCTGCACCAGCTTCACGCTGTTCTCGATCTGCATGGAGTACTGCTTGCCGATCTTGATTTCCGTCTCCAGCGAATACCAATCGCCCAATCCGCGGCCGCCAACCTTGCGGTTTCCGATTGCGTCAACATCGTCTTCGCCCCCGGTATGCTTTACCTTGCTCGGGTCCGCTTCCTGAATTACCGGAGGCGGAGGCGTATTGCCGCTATCGCTGCTGGCGCTGGAAGAATCCTGCGTCGGAAGTTTGGTTGAATCGGAAGCCTTGGTTGAATCGCCAGACGTAGTAGCAGGCGGGGGCTGAGTGGGCGCCGGCGCTGGCGACTGCGCCTGAGCGTTTGGGTCCGACGTTCCCTGAGTCTGAGACGACGAAGCTGGCGGGGTTTGCTGCGACGCGGCTGGCGGAGCTTGTGGTGCTGTTCCCGCAGCCTGTCCGCTTTGACTCTGCGCCATCCCCCAGGTCGCAAAGAGAGTTAATAAGCTTAGGGTAATCAGCCTGCTACGTAGCAACATAAGGCACCCCTGCGGAAACGTTCCATTAAGCCGATTATACGCCCGGTCACAACCCGCCATGACAGAATCCCGCACCTAGTTGGACGCTTCCACGACGCGTAAAGATACCTCCTGTTTTGCGATTCGCAGTTTGTGATTAACCGCCGCCAGCCGGGCGCCAACCCGCGCTCTGAATGCCCTGCCCACCGTTAACGTGGTACCATGTCGCCGTTCCGCCGATCGCCGTTCCGAAAACCAGCCGCAGAAAGGTCAATTAACATGCTGAATCGCCGCCATTTTCTCGCATCCTCCGCCGCCTCATCGCTAGCCTTCGGCACCCTCGCCCTCGGAAACAAAGCCTTCGGCAGCACGGCTTTCGGCAGCACTCTCGCCGGGCGCAGCAAGCTCTGGGCGCAGCTCGAATCGCTGCCGTCACGCCTGCCCGACCGCTCCCTCTATGATTCCAACGAAGAGGCTTACTGGCGCGAACTCCGCAAGCAGTTCCTCATCCCCGCCGACGAGGTTTACCTCAACAATGGCACCGTCGGCTCCAGCCCGGCGCCCGTGCTGCGCGCCATCTTCGAGGCCTACGAGACCACCGAAAAGCTCAACCAGGCCGATCCCGAAGACTACCCAATCTGGGGCTACGGAGCCTTTAACGAATTCCGCGATCCGCTCGCCGCTTTTGTCGGCTGCCATCGCGATGAAATCGCCCTGCTTCGCAACGCCACCGAAGCCAACAGCTACATCGCCAACGGCACCGACCTCAAAGCCGGAGACGAAGTCGTCATCACCGACCAGGAGCATCCCGGAGGCGAGCATCCCTGGGACCTGCGTGCCAAACGCTACGGCATCGTCATCAAAAAAGTCACGCTGCCCAAGCCCGTGGAAAACGCCGCGCAAGTTGTCAGTCTTTTTAATGACGCCATCACCCCTCGCACGCGCGTCTTTTTCTTCAGCCACATCACTACGGTCACCGGAGTCGTCCTGCCGGCGAAAGAACTTTGCGCGCTGGCACGAAGCAAAGGCATTCTCTCTGCGGTCGATGGCGCGCACGTTCCCGGCATGATGCGCCTCAACTTGCACGAGCTTGGCTGCGACATGTATTCCTCCAGCCCGCACAAGTGGCTGCAGGCGCCCAAAGGCTCGGGATTTCTCTACGTGCGCGATGAGGTCATCGACCGCGTCTGGTCGACGATCGCCACCGAAGGTTGGGACGAAACGAAACTCCGCGCCGAGAGATTTCAGCGCATTGGCAGTTCAAACCTCCCCGCGCTCTGCGGATTGCGCGCCTCGATCCAGATGGCTAACGACATCGGCATGGATCGCATCGAGCGCCGCCATCGCCAACTCTGCGACTACATTCTCGCGGCAATGACGACGCCCAAGCGCGGAGCGACTTCGTGGACCTCGCCCAACGCGGCGCTGCGCTGTGCGATTGCCACGGTCAACGTCCCGCCCATCCCGCGCATGGAGTTAGAAAACTGGATGTGGAAAGAAAAGAAGATTCGCATTCGCGGTGGCGAGCCCAACAAGTTGCGCCTGTCGACTCCGTATTACTTGTCGAAGCAGGACATCGACCGCTATCTGGATGCGTTTGATGAGTATAAGAAGGCGAAGGGATGAGTGGAGCGACGGGCGGCTTCGCCCGTCTAAGTTGAGCGCAGTTCGGCCCCGTGCGCCATTATCAACGAGTAGCGATATAATTCCGGCTATGGCGAAGAATGTCATCCACATCTCGGAGGCGGAAGCCACTCGCGATTTTGCAGGCGTGCTGGCGCGGGTACGCGCCGGAGTCGAGATTGTCATCGGAGATGACGCACGCCCGGTAGCCGTGGTTCGTCCCGCCGAGCCGCACGTTCGCTTGCTGTCGGAATCCCTTCGGTTGGCGAAAGACCATGCCTCCACCGCGACGCTCGACGCCGACTTTGCGCGCGATCTCGGAGAAGCGATCAACAGCCATCGTGAACCGCTGAACCCGCCTTCATGGGAATGATCCTCGACTCCAGCGTGGTGATCGCCGCCGAACGGGCGCGGCGATACGGTCGAGCGTCTGATCGAGCAGATCGTAAACCGGATCGGCGACCAGGAAGCCGCACTCTCTGCGATTGGCCTGACCGAACTCATCCACGGCATCTATCGAGCCCGAACACCCGAAGTGCGCCTGCGCCGGGAGTCGTTCCTGAACGAACTGCTGGCGGATCTAACGGTCTACCCGTACACGAAAGAGACTGCGGTGCTGGCTGGGAAGATCGACGGCGAGCCGCAGAGCCGGGGCGTAGTCATCCCATTTGGAGACCTGCTGATCGGAGCTACAGCGTTGTCACTCGGCTATCAAGTGTTGACTGGTAATCCTCGCGACTTCCAGCGTGTCCCCGGTCTTTCCGTTGTGCAGCTGTAGCATCCGCGGCGGCGACCCCAACAAGCTGCGGCTGTCAACGCCGTAGTACTTATCGAAGCAGGACATCGACCGCTATCTGGACGCGTTTGACGAGTACAAGAAAGCCAAGGCGGAGAAATTCCCTGGGTGAGACCCATCTCCGCCAAGGCCCAGGGCCGCGGTATTCGTAAACCCGACTCGCCCACCATGCCCAGGGAGTCGGGTATCTCGCCTTATTCCACCACCTGAGTTAGCGAGGCCGCGCTGGTTGCCTCATTCGCTGCTCCTAAATAGTTTGCCGTGATCGAGTTCGATCCCGTTGGAAGCCTGGTCGTGGTAAATGTGGCTACACCACCGCTGAGTGGGACTGTGCCCAACACGGTTCCGCCGTCCATGAACTTTACCTTCCCGGTCGGCACTCCAGCGAGAGAACTCACTGTGGCGGTAAACGTCACTCCCTGTCCGGCGGAAGACGGATTCTGCGAGGATGCGAGCGACTCCGTGGTCTCAGCCAGGTTCACTACCTGCTCCAGGACCGGGGAGGTGCTGCCCGCGCAATCTTCATCTCCACTGTAGACGGCGGTGATGGCGTCGGTGCCCGCCCCGAGAGCCGCGGTTGACAGCGTCGCGGTGTTGCCAGTCAAAGACACTTTGCCCAGCACAGCCCCTCCGCGTTTGAAAGTCACTGTCTTGGTCGGGCTGATGCTGCAGGTTACCGCAGCGGTGAACGTCACCGCCTGTCCGTAGCCAGAGGGATTGACGTCGGAAACTACCGCTGTACCGCTCGGCGCCTTGCTGACGAGCTGCTGGAGCGCGAGCGATTTGCTGCCTGTGTTGTTCGCGTCCCCAACATATGCGGCGGTAATGGAACGACTCCCTTTCGTGCTGAACGAGGCGTTTATGCTGGCCTGTCCGTTCACCAAGGTCGCAGCACCGAAAGCGGCTGTACCGGACGTAAAGACCACGCTGCCACTTGCTATGCCCAGGTATTGGCTGGTCACCGTAGCCGTATAGATAACGGCTTGTCCAGCAACGGCCGGATTCACAGAGGTTGTCAACGCCGTCGTCGTGCTGGCCCCCGTTACCACCTGCGTCAGCGGGGTCGAAGCACTCGCCTGATGCGCGGTGTCCCCGCCATAGCTCGCAATAATGGAATGGCTACCTGTTCCCAGGGAAGACGTGCCCAACGCCGCTTGCCCGCCGCTTAGCGAAATAGTTCCCAGAATATTCGACCCATCCATGAACGTAACTGGCCCCGTCGGCGTGCCCCCGCCGGTCGGGGTAACGATGGCGGTAAGGACTACTCCTTGTCCGAACGCCGAGGGATTCGGAGATGCCGTCAACGCGGTCGTCGTTGGCAACGGATTCGGATTCACATTGATCGATGCGGTTGCGGTGATCACGCCGTTTACCGTATCCGTCGCGGTAATGGTCTGAGAGCCGAGGGTCTGCAGGGTCGCCGAAAAAGATGCCGTTCCCTGATCGCTGCTGGTGAATGTGTAATCCGACGGAAGGACCACGCCCCCGGCAGTATCGCTGCTGCTGAAATGTACCGTGCCCGCGTAGGCGGTATCGGTTCCCTTGCCGCCAGCCGGGTTCAGCGCAGTCAAGGTGAAATTGAAAGGCGATCCCGCGTTGCCGGTGGCGGGTGTGGTCATCTTAAAGCTGGGACTCAAACCACTTACCACGCACGCAGCAAAGGCATTGGACCATAGCTTCTGCACCGTATAGTTGCCCAACGCGGTTGAAATGGTCGCTTCTTGCGCATTACAAATGTCGGCAAGTTCCCCATTGCTTGTGTCATACCAGGCTAGCGGCGGGCCAATAGTCACCGCGTCTCCCACGGCAACATCGGTAACCGTCTCGGCCAGTTCGTGAGAGGAAACCGAAGTCAGATTATTGAACGCGGTGCTTGACGATCCGCAACCCGAAGAGCACCCGCCGGTGTAAACATCGGGGAAAACCCCATAGGCCAGGTTCTTGGAATTGTAGGAGCCGGTACTGTGATACGCACAGAATCCCCCTGAGACGCAACTCCCTGATCCGTCCAGGCTAATGCTGGCACCCGGTGGAAAATAGATCGCGTATTCGGTTTCATCGTTGCCGGAGCTGTCGTATTGGGGCGCCGGCAGATTTCCGGCGTTGATCTGGCTGAGGATTTCCGTCTGGATTTGTGCGTCCGTAATGTTGCATGTGGGCGGGCAGTCGCCTATGGTCGGCGTGATGGTTACCGCCTCCACGTAGCTGCCCTGTCCAATCGACTGATTGGTTCCCGTTCCCCCGCCCACGGGAGTGACGTTTGTGCTGTATTCACTGAGCAAATCGAAATAGACGCTGTTGGTCACAGCCTGGTAGAAACCGGGGATTTTCGCCTCGATCTCGGAATTTACGTTCGCTCCCCAGTACACCACGACGACTTGAACATTCGATACCACGGGCCCGCCGTAGTAGCGGAGTGAAACCGTTGACTGCGAGATAACGTCATCCGCGGCGGGCGGATTGGTGACGAAGGGAACGATGTGAATGGGCCGCGTCGATTTCGGCAATGGCGCTTGCTGCCAGAGCCGAGATGCCTGATCCTCCTGAGCCTTCACGGGCACGACACTGAAGAAACCGAGCAAGGCGAGCAGACCAGCCAGAAACAAAGTGGAGGCAGGAAGGGCGCTGCAGAAATGGCGGCGAATAGTGACCATACTCCAGAAACCTCCAAGGCGCATAGCCGCGCCGGTAAAGTAATGCCTTGAATTGCGTTGCCTCTGCACACGAACTTCGCGAAGTCAAACAAGTGGAGCGCTGGCCTTGTTTGTCAACAAAGTCTCTTCGTGAACTTAATGGCAGCGGAATCAATCCCCACAACGGGAGCGGGTCCCCTTCCTGTCTTACCAATTCCAGGGGAGCCGGCACCAATGCGCGAAATAATCGTCTTTTTCACCTTCAGGTGTCAAGGGTTTTTCTGCTGTTATCGAAAACATTCCATTAACATTTCCATTAACCTGGAACGCCCCGATTTGCATATCGAAATAATCCAAGCTCCGTCTCCACGGGGCTTTGACTTTTGCAATTCATCACAAATCCCGCGTGGCCTGCGTCACAGACTTCCAATCTCATCCATGCAAGAATGCTTTCTGATTTGGGTTGGTCTCTGCGTGTCCGTCTCTGCGTGCCCGTCTCTGCGTGTCCGTCTCTGCGTGTCCGTTTCTGCGTGCCCGTCTCTGCTTTGAATTAGGGAGACGGCTCGCACCGCCGACCCAAAACTTGGGGCGCTTAGCAGGCGTGAGCGAAGCCGGGGTCCCCGACGCGCGCGGTTTTCGCGTGACGGGGTGGGAAGCGGGAGCCTGCTGCCGAAATCCTGAGCGAGCCGACAGGCGAGCCGAAGGATCTAGCTAAGTCCTTATTGCTGGATACTTTACCTATAACCCGCTGGCGCTCAATAACTTAACTGAAAATGGTAGGGGGGAGAGGGGTCACATTTTTCCATTTTTTTGGCGCTAAACATCAGAATGCAAAGTATTTATGCAGATTCTACAAGGTGCGAAAAATTGCACAAATCTAACACCCTACCCTGAGAACTGACAACTGAGAACTGGGAACCGAGAACTGCTCCTCTACGTCCAGCGGAACCAGCGCAGCGCGAGGACGAACGAAATTCCTCCCCAAACCGCGAGCACCAGTAAGCGTCCCGATTGCGAGGCGAGCGAAGAACCTTCAAGGATGATCGCCCGCAAAGCGTCATTCAACGCGGTTAGCGGAAGGGCTTTGATGAAGGGCAGCACGACCGCCGGAAAACGCTCGTAGGAAAAGAACACGCCGGAAAAAATCCACATCGGCATCATGACCAGATTGATCAATCCCGAAACGCTTTCAATTTTTTGTGCACGGCACGCGGTCAGCAGACCGACTCCGGCGAATGCAATTGCGCCGATGCAGCCAAGAAGGATGACCGAAAGAATCGAGCCCATCACGCGCATGTGGAACACAAGCACGCCGAAACCAAGCAGCAAGCCAACTTCAATCACCATTAGCACCAATCGGCTGCTGGTGAGTGCGAGCAGGAAATCACTTTTCCTCATCGGCGTTGCCACGAAACGCTTCAGCAATTTGCGTTGCCGCATTTCAACGAGCGCGAAGCCAACTCCCCACATGCCGGAATTCATCAGGTTCATGCCGAGCAAACCAGGAATGAGGAAATCGATGTAGCGCGAACCTGGCTCGCTCGAAACCTGCGTAGATGTTGCGATCACATCTTTTCTTCCAGACGCACTTTCGAGCGCCGCATCAACTTCCGCCCGCGAGAGCACACTTTCAGGTCGCGCAGGATCGAAGTAATAAATGAAGCTTCCATCGGATTTCGCTTCAATCGCGAGATCGAACTTGCCGAAATGAAAACTCTTCAGCGCAGCATCGCGATCAAGAATAACGGCACGAATGGCTGTGTGCTGCTGCCGAGAATCGGGCGAGGAAGTGGGCTGCGAATTGGGCGAAGAGTTCTGCAGCATCGACACGGTTTTCTGCGCCTCTTCGCCGGCAATCACTACTACCGAACTGACGTCCGCTGGTTTGTTTCGGAAGGCAATGCCCAAGCCAAACGCCAGCAGCAGCGGAAACACGAATACCCAGAAGACGACTTCCGGTTCGCGCTTCAGTTCCAGAATGCGCGCCAGCAGCAGATGACGATATCCAGACCATCTTCCTCCCGACCATCTTCCAGATTTAGGCGCGGATTTGCTGGCGGAGTTGCGCGGCTTCTCGCCCGGCGACGAGCTTTCGCCGTCTGGCCGCTTTGGTGCCGAAGGTTGAGGCGTTGTGATCTCAGTTGCCATGCTTCTTCAGTCCTCAGTCCTCCCGCAGATGGCGACCAGTGAGCTGAACAAATACATCTTCAAGGCTCGCCTGTCGCGTGCTCAAGTGCTCGAGTTTGTAGCCGTGACGATTCACCGCATCGAGCAATGCAGGAATGGTGAGATGAGGCTCGCGCACATTGAGGCAGATGGCGTGATCTTCGTTACGAACCGATTCGACGCCAGGAAGTGTCTTCCAGTCGTTTTGGTCAGCCGTTCCATCTTGACCGTCTTCGTCTTTACCGGCTTTGTCTCGACCGGCTTGATCATCATGACCGTTTCGATTGACCTCGAACTCAACCACGTGATGACCGCCCAAACGTTCGATCAGTTCGGAAGGCGTTCCTTCGGCGATGATCTGGCCCTGATCGACAATGGCGAGGCGATCGCACAGACGCTCGGCCTCATCCATGTAATGTGTAGTCAGCAAAACGGTCCCACCTGTCTTCTGGAAGCTGCGAATGATCTCCCAAAGTTGGCGCCGGCTTTGGGGATCGAGTCCAGTTGTCGGCTCGTCCAGAAACAGAATGCGCGGATTGCCCACCAGCGCCGTGGCAACGGCGAGGCGCTGCTTTTGGCCGCCGGAAAGCTTGCCGACCCAGCTATCGGCTTTCTCGGCGAGTTGAAGGTCGTCGAGCACTTCGTTAGCCGCGCGCGGAGTGTCGTAAAAACTGGCGAACAGTGCGATCGTTTCACGCACGCTCAACTTCTCCGAGAGACGAGTCTCCTGCAGCGAGATCCCGATCCACTCGCGTAATTGGCGCGGGTTTTCGTTCCAGGCATGGCCAAAGATGCGAACGTCTCCGGAAGTCGGCGCGAGAAGGCCTTCCAGAATTTCGATGGTCGTGGTCTTCCCTGCCCCGTTCGGTCCGAGCAAGCCGAAGCATTCTCCGGCTTCGATGCGCAGACTAAGGCCGCGGACGGCTTCGACTTTGACTTTGCCGTCATAGGTCTTGCGCAGATTGGTGCACTCGATGGGAACTGCCACGAAGAAATTCTAGCTTACTCCGAGGCTTCAGAATGTGAATGCGATGTCACAGGCAACGTCACTGGCGACGTCACGGGCAATGGAACATTTCCCTTGGCGCTGCGCCATAGGATCGCATTCAGCTTCTCGGCATTGGCCGCGTCGGGATGAGAGAAATCCATGCGCGACGACTCCTTCGCTCCCGGCGCTCGCGCGTCATTGATCTGATAGATCTGCCCGCTGCGCAGATTGCTGTCGTCGGCAGTGAACGGCGGTTGCGTTCCAGCGCCCTCGAACAGGGCTCGCATGAGCGGAGCGTGCAAATCGAACATGTTCATCGGCCGCAGGTCGAGCAGGTATTCCATGGTGTGAATCATGCTGACGGTCGTATAGAAATGATGGTCGACGAACGGTTTCTCCAACCGCGGCGCGTACTTGCTGATGGCAAGCGCGATGGAGCGATGGGCATCGACGTGATCCGCTCCGTTCTGCGCATCGTCTTCGATGACGAAGATTGCGGTGTCATCCCAGTAAGGGCTGTGCGAGACTGCATCAACCACACGACCAACCGCAAGGTCATTGTCGGCCACAGAGGCTTGCGGCGTAGGCTTTCCGGGCCGCGTGCCTCCTGTGTGATCGTCTGGCAGATAAAGCAGCGTGAACTCAGGCAGTTGTTTCGGCGTGCCGCGCGCATGCACGAAGTCAGAGAACTCACGGAGGAATTCATCGGCGCGCAACTGGTCAGGATAGTTAGTGTTGAAGTCGGGAAAGTTGGGATCATAATGGCCGCGGATCGCAGCTTTGGTAGGCCTCACATCCTTGAACATTGGAATTGTCCACGGCCACGGACTCGGGCTTTCGGGCGGATTGCCAAGACCCGATGGCAACCGCTCCCCTTTCTTGATTGCGGCTTTCGGGCAATTAGTCCAGGCTTCCGAAGGCGTACCTTGCATCGGCGCATCAGCATGCTCGTCTTTGCACCAGACAGCCTCGACGAACTCGCCGTAAATGCGGTAGGTCTTTCCGCTGAGCGCAAGGTTGTCCCAGAGGAAACCAGTCGAGGGATCATCGATGTCGGGAATTCCCTTCTCCAGCGGAAGGTCGTCGGCAACAACGCCACCAAAATCGTAGGTGCGTTCTTTGCCTCGATAAGCGATGGGCCAGGTTTTCTCGTTGTAGTCGCTGGTGGTGGCGGCGGTTGACCAAACATGTCCGTCGCCGGAAACTTCTCCACTGTCGAAGAAGTTATCGAGAACCCCGAACTGCAGCGCGAGTTTGTGCTCGTTGGGAGTGACGTCAGCACCGAACATGGTAAGCGAGGGATCGCCGTCGCCGACCGGCAGATCGCCCAGTATCTGATCGTAGGTGCGGTTTTCTTTGAGCACGTAAATCACATGATGGATCGGAATGCCACCTCCGGCGAACTTAATGGAGGAAGGCTCACCGTGGAGAAGATTGTCTTCTTCGGCCTGGCGCGTATACGCCGCCAGATTCTTGTCGATGCCGGCGAAGCTAAGACGAGCGATGGATCCTTCGACCAGGCTGGCAACGTAAGGATGCCACTGATGACGGCGAGCGGTTTGCCCCGCATCTTTTTCTCGATTGGACGGCTTATTGGGTCCGCTGCCCTCGCCTTTGGCGGAAGCAATCAGCAAGTCGTTTCCTGCCGTGGCAAGGGCGCTCGGATACCACTCGGTGGGGATGAAACCTAGCGGCCAGACTTCGCGATCGGTTCCCTCGGTGGTGAAGACCGCGGCGGCGTCGAATGCGGCGCAGCCAACGAACAAGCGCTTACCATCTGCCGAGAGGGCCAGGGCGTCGGGGATTGCTCCGGGGCGGACGGTGAGAGCCTTGTCGATGTTCAGGTGAAAGCGCCGCGCGATTTTGCCTTCTTTCAGGTCGAGTGCGACGACAAGATCGAAATCCATATTGCTGAGCGCCACATAAAGTAGGTCCTGGTTAGGGCTGAGCGCCATGGCCGTTGGATGAGAGCTTGGGGCAATTGGATCGGTGCGCGCCAACATGTCATACCAGGCGTCGACTCTGCCCGTTTCCAGATCCAACTCGGCCACGCTCGAAGCATTCCATAAACTAACCCAGGCTTTGGTTCCAGCCCGGTTTGCAACAACTGAGTATGGATAAGCCGCAGGCACGTATTGGTTGCGGCTGAGATCGAACGTCTTTTCAATCTTTTCTGACGTGGTATCAAGCAGAACAACGTTGTCGGAAAGATTGTTCGCGACGAGCAGGCGATCACCGTTGGCATTTGGCAATACTGCAAATCCGGCGGGATATGGAATGGCGGTTCCTGGGCGAGTCTCTTTGTGGAGGGCGTTGCGCAAAGCGGAGGCGAGAGTTTTTCCTTCGGCGAGTGGCTGTGGAGGAATCTTGATAACGCGTTCGGGCGCGACCTGACCGTCGGCAAAGTTATAGACCGCGATGCCGTTGCCCAAATCACGGGACGCGTCGCCCGTGGGATCACTGACGGAGCCAATGGAAGCATAGAGATGTTTGCCGTCGGTGGAGAACGCGAGACCGATGAAATAACTCTGGTGCGCATTGTTGCCGAGGCGCTCATCGGGAAAATCGCGCAGTTGATTGGAGGTGAGATCGAGAACCGCAATCGACTGGCGTCCATGACTTTGCGGGCCGCCGTAGCCCTGATTGAGCAGCGCGGCATAGCGACCGTCAGGACTGAGGGCGAGGGTTGCCGGAAAAGTATTAGTGCGAGCCAGATAACCGGGGGCCGGCAAAGTGAGATTCTTGCCGGTAGGAAGCGGGATAATCCGCTGAAGGATGCCGGCACGGGCGGCAATGATGGCAAATATGGCTACCGGCAAAAAAACCGCGAGCACCAAAGACTTTTTCTTCAGCTTTTTTCTCACTTGGAGGCCTCGGGAGGTTTTTACCATCCCGCCGGGTTGGGAGGCAAACGCGAGCGGAAACAGCCGATCGAGGTTTTAGCTGACGTCTGACATGCTGCTGAAAAACCTTTTTCGGAGCAGCACCATCCCCTCAGCGGCTGAACAGTTTGATGAAAAACTCGGTTGCAGGCCGCGACGCTCCCTCAGCGGCTAAAGCCGGTACCGAAAATAAATCGGTTATCGCAGCGGTAAACCGCTGCGCCACCCAAAAGCAGGGCAACATCGAGTTAGTCAGCAGCCAACTAGGATTATTTCGGGCCTGACGTTATTTGACGCCTGCCAAATGAAGTTCATTGGTGGCTTTGCCGGTATGCGATTGTTTCACGCCGATCAGGTCGATGGCTTTTGCCGCAATGTGCTCGGCTGAAACCTCGAACTCTTTGATGAGTTCCCAGGGAGCGCCGGAATCTCCAAAGCGGTCTTTTACACCGATAGCGCCGGTGATGGTTGGAATGCCATAGAGCTCGGGTGATTCCGTAATCACACTGGCAACGGGCCACGCCAGCGCGCCGATCTGGTGCTCCTCGGCGGTCAGGACGACGTCTGTGTCACGGGCTGCACGGATGATCGCCTGTTTGTCGAGTGGCTTCAGCGTGTGCATATTTAGGATGCGAGTTTCGTAACCAAAATCCGAGCGGAGAATCCAGGCAGCGCGCATGGCTTCGGGAACCATGGGGCCGCAGGCGATGATGGTGAGGTCTTCTCCCTCATCTTTGTAATCGGATTCGAGGCAAGTATCGAAGGCGTCGAGGAATTTGGTAGCCTCATGGCGCAAGCGAATCACGTTGGCCTTGCCAAACACGAAAGGAGTTTTCTCATTGGTGACAATCGGCGTGGCTTCGCGCGCGAAGCGAATATATTTCGGGCCGACATGCTGGAAGAGCAAATAATCAGTGGCCTTGCGTGTTTCGACGATGTCGCAGGGTACAACAACATTCATATTGGGCAGTCCGCACATGGCGAAACAGTCTTCAAGCGCCTGATGCGTGGCGCCGTCCGGGCCGACGCTGACGCCGCCGTGTGCGCCCGCAATCATCACATTGAAGTTGCCGTAGCAGATGGAAGTGCGGATCTGGTCAAGATTGCGCGCGGCCGCGAAGGTTGCATAGGTGCCAAAGACGGGCAGCTTGCCTTCCTTCGCCAAGCCCACGGCAGCCGAGGTCGCCGATTGCTCGGCAATGCCCATGCTGATCCAGCGATCCTTGCGCTCGGGATTGTGGGTGTAGAACTCGCTGATGGTGATGGAGCCGGAGATATCGAGGCCGAAGCAAACCACGCGCGGATCGCCGCCATTGGCAGCGAGCGATTGGCCGAACCCGAGGCGCGTCGGCTTCATATCGACTTTCATGTTGTCGGCGGCGTTCCACCAGTAGTTGTTATGGAACTTCGGCATCTTGGCATCGAGCTTCTGGTCAACTTCGGCCTGATACTTTTTCGCATGGGCGAAGAGCTCGTCGACGGGTAAGTCGGCGGATTCATTCAGGCCGAGCCCCTTTAATGCCTTGTTCAACTCTTCGAGGTTCGGTACTCTGCCGTGCCATCCCGCGATATTCTCCATGAAGCTGACGCCTTTGCCTTTGACGGTGTCGGCAATGATTACGGTCGGCTTGCTGGATCCGGCTTTGCCTTTGGCATTGGCATTGGCTTTGGCTTTCTCGAGGGCTTCGACGACCTGCTTCATGTCGTGGCCGTCGATATTAATCACGTCCCAGCCGAAGCTGCGATATTTATCTTCGAGGGGCTCGACGTTCATGACGTCTTTGACCCAGCCATCAATCTGCAGCCGGTTGCGATCGACGATACCAACCAGATTGTCGAGCGCGAAGTGGCCTGCCTCCATTGCGGCTTCCCAGATCTGGCCTTCCTGCTGCTCGCCGTCTCCCATGATGCAGAAAACATTGTGACTCTTCTTGTCGAGCTTGGCGGCCAGCGCCATCCCGACAGCAATGCTCAGGCCCTGGCCGAGCGATCCGGTGGAAACTTCTACACCCGGCAGTTTGAGCCAATGCGGGTGGCCTTGATACGGCGAATATAGCTTGCGGAGGAGAGCCACGTCTTGCTTCGGGCAGAAACCGGCGAATGCGAGACCGAGATAAAGGCTCGGAGCCTTGTGGCCGGTGGACCAGACGATGCGGTCGCGATCAGGCCAGTTGGGGTTCTGCGGATCGTGATTGGCGACGCGGAGGTAGAGAGCCGCGGTGATATCCATGATGGAGAGTGTTCCTCCAGCGTGACCGGAAGTGGCGGCGCAGAGCGCGACCAGGTCGTAGCCGCGCATCAGGTTGGCCTGCTGCTTCAGTTCGTCAATCGTGTAGGTGTGCAGAACTTCGCCGGTAGCTGAATTCTGGATAGACATGGAGTGGCTCCTTGGCAAGCGCCTCCACCCCAGCGAGTCAAAACACGGGCCCTTTGGAGACCCGGGTCGCGCATTGGGCAAGGCGTTAAACGGCGCATAGGCTTGCAGATAGAGCGTAGCGAGGGGATGTCGCAAGGGTCTGTGAGGAGGGTCACGGAAGGGGGTGACCTGAAACGCGCCTCTCGCGATCCTACTGCAAATCGATCGGCCTCTTACATTCGCGCTGACTTGAAGATGGCAAACAGTGCGCCCTGAGGATCGGCGATGATAGACATCCGACCTACGCCTTCAATGCTCATGGGCGGACAGACGAGCTTAGCTCCCATTCCTTTGGCTTTGTTCGCGGTGACGTCCACGTCGTCGGCCCAGAAGTAGGAGAGCCAGTGCGATGGAACGCCGGGAGGCAGATGCTTGGCGGGAGGCAGGCCTCCGATGTAGTGCTCGCCGTTTTTGATGTGGAGATAGCCGGAGTCGTCATGTTGGCTTTTGTCGAATGTCCAACCGAGAAGGCCGGAATAAAACTTCTGCGCACGATCCGCGTCATTCGTGCTCAGGTCGGCCCAGCATAAGGTGCCATTCACAGCATGGATGCCGATGCCGGCATTTTTGTTGGGCTGCCAGAGGCAGAAATAAGCGCCAGTCGGATCCTGAATGACGGACATGCGACCTGCGTCCATTACATCGAACGGACCCAAGATGACGGTTCCACCCAAAGGCTGCACTTTGGCGGTCGAGGCGTCGACGCTCTCTACCTGAATGTAGAGGATCCAGTTGGGGGGAACGTGTTGCGCGAGCTGGGCAGGATTGAGCTGGTAGCCAGCGGCGGCATCGCGGCCGTTCAGGCGGAAGATGGTGTAGGTTCCGCTCGGGCCCATGGGCATGTCGTTCGGAGCCCATCCGAATAATGACTGGTAGAAGGTTTTGGCGGCGGGAGCGTCGGTGGTGCCGAGTTCGATCCAGCAGAAAGATCCGTTGGGATGGCGGTCGATGTTGGTCATGGCGGAGGGAATTTTACATCAAGTGTGGAAGGCGGGTTGTTAAAGATTGAGCAAGATATGAGTGCAGAGGCTTGGTGTCGCCGGTTAAGATACCAACTGCTCGAATCGCTGGCTGCCTTGCGCTTTATCCCATGAGGTTCAATTGTGCTCATGTCTCTACTCCAGATTCCTGATTCGATCTACATCGGCGTTACTGATGCCGTTGCTGCGTCCTTGTGGTACAGAGAAAAACTCGGCCTTCAACAGGTCGTGTCTCCCGCAAGCGATGCGGGAGATTGTGTTTCGCTCGCGTTCTCAAAGCGAGACGAAACAGCGATTATCCTTGGCCCCCGCGATTCGCCCACGGATCAAAGACCGATCCTGTATGCCACTAACATCGGGAAGGCGGTAGATCTGTTCTTCTCGCGGCGTAAGCGTCACGCCGATTGAATTGGATCGGCAAGGAACGCGCTACTTCGTAATGCGAGACTTGGAGGGCAATGAAATAGAGGTCACAGAGGAACCGTAAAACGGAGATGCAGCATTGCATACTGCGACTGTCCGCCATTTCTGTTCTTTGTGCCAGACGCTGCGATCCAGTCGGCTAATACTGGGATCATCTGGACGGTATCTGATAGCAACCTGCTGACGCCTGTGAAACCTTCGTGCCGTGTTCTGTACTCGCCTCTTGGCGAAAAATGCGGGTCGCCAAAATGATTCGCCCGTATAGGGCCCATCTACGCCAAGTGAAAACTCGTATGCTACGGCCAACCGGAAAGTCTTGTTTCGCCCTTTTCCGATCCGTTCAATATCAACGGCAGTGACCTCCCCATCTGCTGAAGGCCATCGCCATGACCACAAATATGACAACGCATCAAATAGGTCGTTGAACATAACGCGTCAATAATAGTCCAACGCCTCAGGCGGTTCGTCGAGGACCATTGGCATAACATCCCCATTACTCCAACCAACGCTAACGCAGGTTCTTTCCTACCCAGCCGTTAATGCGATCGAGCGCCGCATTCAAATTCTCGAGAGAGTTGGCGACGCTGAAGCGGAGATAGCCTTCTCCGTAAGCGCCAAAGCTGGTGCCTGAGAGGCAGGCGACTCCGGCTTCTTCGAGCAGCGCGTCGGCAAGCTTCTTTGAGGGCCAGCCCGTCTTCGTGATATTGGGGAACGCGTAGAAGGCGCCCTTCGGCATGCGGCAGGAAAATCCCTTGATCTTATTCAGGCCAGCGACAAACACGTCGCGGCGGCGGCGGAACTCGTGGTTCATTTTGTCGACCGAACTCTGGTCGCCGCGAAGCGCCTCGATGCCAGCCATCTGCGTAAAACTGGCCGTGCAGGAGTTGGAATTGGACATGAAGCGCGCGAAAAGCGTGGCGAGATCGGGACGCATGACGCCGTAGCCCATGCGCCATCCGGTCATGGCGTAGGTTTTCGAGAAACCATCGAGCAGGATGGTGCGGTCTTTGAAGCCGGGCACGCTCATGATGGAAAAATCTTCGCCTTCATAGATGAGGCGGCTATAGATTTCATCCGACAGGACCATGATGTTGCGATCGCCGATGGCTGCGGCGACCGCCTCGATGTCCTTGCGGCTGAGAACGCCCCCGGTCGGATTGTGCGGCGAGTTGAGGATGATGAGTTTGGTGCGGTCGGTGATGAGCGAGGCGAGTTCGTTGACGTCGAGGGAGAAATCGCGCTCCTCGCGCAGCGGGATGGGAACGGCGCGGCCGCCGAGATACTGGATCATCGACTCGTAGATGGGGAAGCCGGGATTGGGATAGATGACTTCATCTCCTTCATCCACAAGGGCGAGCATAGTGAAGAAAATAATTGGCTTGCCGCCTGGGACAACGACGACCTCGTCGAGCGACACGGGCACGTTGCGGGTGCGGCTGACATAGTCGGCGATGGTCTGGCGAAGCTCGGGCAGGCCGGCGGCGGGGCCGTAGTGGGTCCAATGGTGGTGCAGGGCGTCGACGCCGGCTTCGATGACGTTGGAGGGAGTGTCGAAGTCGGGCTCGCCGATTTCGAGGTGAATGACCGACTTGCCCTGTTTCTCAAGGGCGCGGGCGCGGTTGAGGACTTCAAAGGCGGTTTCGGTGCCGAGATGCGAGGTGCGGCGGGAGAGGCGAAGATCAAACTGAGTAGTGGGCATGATGGCGGTTGGCATTATAGGGCCTCGAAAGCTGAATTGGCACTGCTTCGATTATCACTGCTTGAATTGTCACTTTTGATTGTCACTCGGGTGACGGAGATCGTCAATTGCGGAAGTCACGAGGGGGTGTGACAGAGCGAGGACTCGCATGAAGAGCGGTTACGACGGGGTGATGCGGGGAAGGCGTGATTCGGGGGAAATGGTGCAGTTTGGCCCAGCTTAATAGTTGCTGCACGCGAGATCCCTCGCCCCGCCGAAACGCGGGGCTTCGGGACGACGCCAAAGAGATGGCCGTCAACTTTGGAATCAAACTGCACCATTACCCAATTTCGGGAAAGCTTGACGCGCCTGCTCTTGAGAAACTATCGTCGTGCTGTTCAGGAGATTCTTGGGATTCGGGAGGCGGGGATGAAGGGACGACGGAGATTTTTGTTGAGCGCGGTGCTTGTTTTGAGTTGTCTACCGGGGCTGGCGTCGCCTGCGAAAACTGCTCAAGACATTTTGGCGGACGCAACGAACCGGGCAACGGCGGAGCACAAGATTGTGTTCTTCGAATTCGGCGCCTCGTGGTGTTCACAGTGCCGGCGGTTGGAAAAGTTCTTGAACGATCCCGCGAACGAACCGATCGTGCAGAAGTACTTTGTGCGGACAGACGTGCACGTGGAGGAAAAGCGGGGGAAGCATCCGGAATTGGAAACGCCGGGCGCGGAGAAATTGCTGAAGGAGTTCGGCGGGGCCGAAGGCGTGCCTTTTATCGTGTTCGTTGACACGAACGGCCATGGAATTGTGACTTCAAACCGGCCTGTGGCCGGAAAGGAGCGAGGAGACAACATTGGGTATCCCGACGCGCCCGAGGAAATCGACTGGTTTATGACGATGCTGAAGAAGGTGTACTCACGATGAGCACGGGGGAGACACAGCAGATGGAGACATGGCTGCGGCACGCGTCGAGCAACAAGCATTAGGAGGCGGATTGGAGACAGCGTGCGGATAAGGAAAGCAGCGCGCAACTTGAGGGCAAGTGCGAGTTTGATTTTGCAGCTCGTGATTCTGCGGCTTGAGATTCGGCGGCTCGAGACTCTGCTGGTAGTCATTCTAGTGCCCCAGATTTTATTACTTCCGGTTTGCGCTTTCTCACAGGCGACAGTAGCGACCGGTAACAGTGGCGACGTCACCGAGCGAATAGTGGGCGCAGCCCTGAGCAGAGGCGGGGCCATTTCCTTTCTTGAGACGCTGACCGACACTATTGGGGGACGCGTCACGGGCAGCCCAGAGTCGCGGGCCACGTCTGAACTGATCTTGAAAGAGTTGCGCGCAGCCGGGTTCGACAACGCTCACTTTGAAGAATTTCCTATCGCGACAGGATGGCAACGCGGGCCTGCTTCTGCCTGGGTGGTGAGTCCGGTTAAGCAATCTCTTTTTGTCGGATCGTATGGATGGGCGCCTGGGACGAAGGGACGCGTGGATGCTCCTCTTGTGACCGTGACGGCCACTTCGGATGGCAAGCTTTCGGAAGAGGCGGCGAAGTTGCGAGGCGCGGCAGTACTGGTGACCTTACTGGTTAATACTGATACCGGCGCTGGCACAACCTATGCCGCGAATTACGTGGTGATGCGCTCACGGACAGCGCGCCAACTGGCCAATGCGGGCGCGGTTGCCATGCTGATCCCGTCGGAAAAACCGGATCGAATGCTCTACACCTCGGCGGCTGGACTTTATCCGCGCGCACTCTTGCCGATTCTCTCGGTGGCGAAGGAGGATACGCTGTATCTGCGCCGGCTTTTGGCTAAGGGCAACGTCAGAATCGGGTTTGATGTCCAGAATACGTTCGATGAGTATCCCGCGAAAGAACGGAATGTTGTTGCCGATCTGCCAGGTTCGAATCCCGACGAGGTAGTTTTGCTGGGAGCGCATTTTGATTCATGGGACCCGGCACAGGGCGCGGATGACAATGGATCCGGCGTGGCGGCAGTGCTGGAGGCGGCCCGGATTCTGAAATCACTGAGCGTAAAGCCGCGGGCGACACTTCGGTTCGTGTTCTTCTCTGGCGAGGAACAAGCCTGCCTTGGCTCTCGGGCCTATGCCGAGACTCACAAGAAAGAACTGGATCATCTGTGGGCAGCGCTGATCATGGATAACGGAGCGCTGCTGCCCACGGGCTTTTCCTTGCACGGACGCGACGACCTAAGGACGCCACTGCAGCAGCGGTGGACGCAACTAGCCGCGATCGGCGCGGGCGCGATTGTTACCGGAGGCGATTTGTATTCGGATGACGAGACGTTCGTGGTGGCAGGAGTGCCGTCTCTGAGCCTTGAGGTGGCAGCGTCCGACTACGATAATCGGCACCACACGATCATCGACACTTTCGACAAGATCGATCCACTGGCCCTGGCGCTGGATACGGCGGCTCTTGCTCTGGGCGCCTACTCGATTGCGAACGCCGAGCAGGCGCCGGGCCGACGTCTATCGCCGCAGGAAGTCGATAGCCTGTTGAAGAGGACGGGGCAGGAGGAATACGTTGATTTGGATTTCTCGCCAGCAGAGCGAGGACACTAAGAAGGTCAGAGGGAAGAGGTCAGATTGCAGAGGTAAAAACCGTGCGGGTTTCGAGGTCCTCCGCAGCTAAAGCTTTTCACTTCTGCAATCTGACCTCTAACCTCTGCCCTCTATTCATTCCTGGATGGTGCTTTCTTCGTTACTGCTCTGGGCGTGGAGGACGCGATCAACTGAGTACGGCGCGCGCTGCGTGGGTTCGTGGTAGTGACGAACCTGCATTTCTCCGAGCAGGCCGAGCGCGAGCAGGTTCAATCCCGCGAGCAGAAGCACAGCTCCGAAGATCATGAGCGGGCCGTGTTTCATCATGACGTCGGTTTGACGCAGAAGCTTTTCGATCACCAGCCAGGCCGCGACGCCGAAGCCGCCCATGATGCTGAACATCCCGATAGTGCCGAAAAAATGCAGCGGACGGGACAGATACTTGAGCAGGAAGCGGATTGTGATGAGATCGAAGAAGACGCGGAAGGTGCGCGAGATGCCGTAGTGCGAAGCGCCGCGCTCGCGGTTGATGTTCTTGATGGGCACTTCGATGATGGACGCGCCATGCCAGGACGCCAGCGCCGGAATGAAGCGGTGCAATTCGCCGTAGAGGGGAATCTGGTGGAGGATCTCGCGGCGGTAAGCTTTGAAGGTGGTGCCGAAGTCGTGAATGTCGACGCCGCTGAGTTTGGCCATCATCCAATTGGCGCAGCGGGACGGGAAGCGGCGGAGCCAGAAATTATCGACGCGATCCTTGCGCCATCCGCTGACGATGTCATAGCCCTCGGCAATTTTTTCAAGGAAGAGCGGAATATCGGCGGGATCGTGCTGGAGGTCGCCATCCATGGCGATGATGTATTCACCGTGAGCGTGGTCGAAACCGGCGGCGAGGCCAGCGGTCTGTCCGAAGTTGCGGCGCAGCTTGACGACGGTGACGCGGCTATCGACGGCGGCAATTTCACTGAGCAGATTAAAGGTGCCGTCGATGGAGCCGTCATCGACAAGAACCATTTCGAACGTCTCGCCGTTGGCCTCCATGACGGCCTTGAGGCGCGCGTAGAGATCGGTGACGTTCTCCTGCTCGTTATGCAGGGGAACAACAATTGAATATTTGAGCACTGTGGCTCTTATTATACGGCAGCAGGACGGGAGGTTGGAGTGACTTTCGGGGGGCGTGGGTGAAGTGTTTCGACTGCGGTTGAGCTTCGCTGCGCGAGCCCACTCCTCGCTCCACATGACAGATTTCTCACTCAGGTCAAAGAAGTGAGGCGTCGTCGGGTGGAGTAATTGACGTGAGATAATGGGGCGATTCCGCGGCTTAGCAGCTCAGAAGGCCCCGTAGCTCAGATGGATAGAGCAGCGGTTTCCTAAACCGTTGGTCGGCAGTTCGACTCTGCCCGGGGCCCCCATCCCATCCCGCTGAAAGCGCAGTAATTGACGGCGCAGGATGCCCTTCAACTCCACCAGGCCGTGCAGTGGACTTCACACCAAGCTGTCGAACGTGTTCGGCACATAAAAAAGGACCCGCAGGGTCAGCCGCGGGCCTTCGAAACAAATTAGTTTTCTAAAGCGTTAGTCTTTACCAGGCACCGTTCTCCACCAGGTTGTAGGCGTTCACGCTGCCGATGCCTGTCGCCATGTCCCATCCGGGCGTGGCGCCAAACGATGGCTGATAGGAAGTCGTACCGACTGTCGGCTTGATGACCGCGGTGCACAAAGCCCCACTGCCGCCGCCGCCTGAGATTGTGCACAGAGGCACGCCCGTGTAGCCGACACCGGCATTGGTGAGCTTGACCGCGGTTACTTTGTGCGTGCTCTTGCTGAAAACGGCCGTACACGCCGCTTGCGTCCCGCCAGCGTAAATCGTCGTGGCGGTAGGCGAAAGATATGGCGACAGGTTAGCCGGGGCGGCGATCGTGCACGCCGGTGTGCTCGTGTAGGCTGATCCTCCGGACTTCACCTTTAGACTGCTGATCGCCTCAGTGCCCAGCGTTCCGTATTTACCGGATGGAAGGTAGCAGTCGGCCTTAAACCCCGTCCCGTTGTACACGCAGTCAACGTCGATATCACCCTGCGTGATGTCGTAGAAGGCGCAGCTCGAACTCGGCGACGCCGGGTTGCTGGAGTAGCAGGAGCTATTTCCCGTTGTCCCGTATTCGCTCCGGGCAATCGAATAATAGGTGGGGTTCGGATTGCCCGCTCGTATGTTCCACTTCTCATCCACCAGCGCCTGAATGGCGGCCATTGCCGGCGACGATGCCGAAGTTCCTCCCAAGCCGACCCAAACCTTCGGAGTTAACGTGCATGGTATGCCATGGTTCCACGGGTCGGAGTAGCAGATAACGATATAGTGGGACCACAACCCATTGGCGGCGAACAACGACACATCCGGGATGTCACGCACTCCATCGGCGGGATTTCCAAGAATGCCAGCCTGCCATGAAGGTTTCGCATAGCCGGCGCAGGTAGTGTTCTGGTCATAGGCAAACTTCGAATTCGCGGCGCCTGTCGCGCAATTGCTGGGCCCGCCAGATCCGGCAGCAGTGGTCACGGAGGGATTTCCTGTGGTCGAATTGCAGAAACCGTTCGTGCCATACGGCACAGTGAAGCCCTCGACGTTGTAAAGCAGGTAGCTGGCGCAGGAATCGTTCCACGGAATCTCCGGGATGTAGGACTTCGCCGATCCATACGTGGCGCCGTTGCTCGAACTCCAATACGTGCTCTGTGGTGCGCCGCCCTCCAAAGCGTTGTAGAGGTCTTCGAAGTCGGTTCCGCCCACCGAGACGTTATAGGGAGTCTCTCCCCATCCCGTTACTCCGATGCCTGAGTAAGCGCTGCCATAGGGGAAATACGGCGCGCACGTCGATGCGCCAGCATCTCCGGATGACACAAACACGGACACGCCGGCCGCCGCCGCCGACTGAAATGCCGAATTGAAAGCGGCATTCGCGGTAGCTCCGTTAATCGCTTCGCAAACCCCATAGCTCATGCTGATGACGGGCGGAGGATTACCGGCGCTGATCAGATTCTCAATCGCCAGCAGGCCGCCGAATGTGGCAAAGGAGCTGCCGTCTGAACACGAAGCCAACTCCACGCTCGCACCCGGCGCAATCGCCGTTACCATTTCCACATCCAGGTTCGCTTCAATGTCGTCAATATTTGCTCCCGGGTCGGTGCAGTTCCCCGCGTTGTTCGGGTGCACCGTCGTCAGCGTTCCGCCATAACTCGTCAGCCCAAACGTTTTCTGGAACATGGCCCAGTCGTTGCCAAAGGAGTCGGAGTCCTCTACCACGGCTACGGTCTCGCCGTTGCCGGTAATGCCCGCATTCAGCAATGGCGACACGTTGTAAATCGTCTGGAAATCTGCGGGCGCGAGATAATAGCAGTCAGTGTTGCATCCCGGGATCGTGATGTTTGAGGTGCGTCTTTCAATCATCGCCTGCGGTTTGAAGTTGTGCATGGAAACCACGCCCGCAACCGCCGGCGCCAGCGCTGCCGGGATTTCGGGGTCGCTCATGTTCGCGAAGTGCTGCTCGTCCTTTACCTGAAGCTCGTGGATCTCGGTATGGAACGCATTGCGAATCGCGCCCGCGGTTCCTGAGAAGTCGATCACCATGTGGTTCGGATACACATGGCCGACTTTGAACCCGTGCGATTCCAGCCAGTTCGTGATGACAGCAATGTCCTGCTGCGCCAGCCCGTATTTTGCGCCCTGCTCGTCGGCGGTCATCCAGTGGCGGAAGTTGGGTGACGCCTTGTCGGTGAGCGTTTCGATATAGGCGCGGAACTCGCTTTCCACCTGCGGATCGCGCTGAAGCTGCAACAGCATGTGTTCTACCGGAAATGCGTCGGGCTCCGGCCCGCGGTCATTGTTGGCATTGGCTTCCGGACGAGTATTGCCCGCAAGCGTGACCAGACGGCTTTCGTCAATTGCCTGGGTGATGAGCGCGCGTTGATTCGACGCTCCAACACGCGCCGCGTACTGGGAGCCGATCACTAACACGACCAGAACCGCAGACAGAACTAATATGACTTTTTTCATAACTGGAATCCTCATGACTTTCTGAATCCTTCGCCGCCAGCGGGCGACGCGACCGCATAACTCTTAGTCTCTTCAGGTGAAGGCTGACTGTGATACTCGCCCCGCCTGCTAAGGAATAAAACCTTTACGGAGTCCCGAGGACTTCCACCGCGGGGTGGAGGTCTCCCTGTGTGAGCCCCCAACCGCCCGATCCGCCTTTAACTGCTGGCTCAGGAAGGAGGGTCGCGCTCATCCAGAGGTCCTCGGTGGTAGCGTCTTGCGGGAGATTGGCGTCGGCTACTACCCAGTACTGCGCGCCAACCGTCAGCGCGGTTGATTGAAGATCCGCAACTGTAAGCACGCAGCATGTAAAGGCTTGTGGAACCGCAGTCAGCGGCTGGGAGGTGACCACTGCCGACCCTGGTTGGCCCATGTTGTCGTTGTAGATGGCCATTTCAAAGCCGCAGGTTCCTCCATCACGGGCGAAAGCGCTGTAGCACTCGATTGCCGCCTGTATCTGGTTTACCTGGGTGCAGCCGGCCGTGACTGTGAATGGAAAGGCAGTAACCTGGCTAAACTTAATATTCGGTCCGTTCGGCCCAATAACATAGTAGCCGTCGGCAGCGCTGAAAGTGACCGGGGATGGTGCAAGTGTGTTCACCAACGTGCAGGCGTCGGCACCTTTCTGCCGCACCGGCATGGGGGTGATGGGCGTGGTTCGTACCCCGTGCGCTGAAAACGGCCTGCCGGCCTGCGAAGTCTGGGCCAAAGCTGGAAGTGCGAGGGCCGCCGCCAATAGAGCCACGTTGCATAGTGCCACTGCTGATTTCCTTATCATGGATGTATTCCTCTTTAGAATTCCCACTGCAGAATTCCGACTGCGAGTCGACTCTCAAACCTCAAACAAAAACCATTGCCAATGCTGTTCCCGGATTGCGCCCGTGGGATCAACCGCCTCACATCTGGGGCTGGACGCACTTGCCCCGAGAAGATTTACGGCGTTCCCAGGACCTGCATCGCGAAATCATAGTCTCCGGGGGTCAGCCACCAGCCGTAGTCAGCCTCATCAAAAGCAACGATAGGGCCGTTTGCAAACAGCCAGGCATCCTCGGTGGCAGCGTCTTGCGCGAGATTCGCGTCCGCCTCGACCCAGTACTGTTTCCCGGCTGTCAGCGCAGTTGATGCAAGATTTGCAACCGTGAGCATGCAGCACGTCCCGGCCATGAAGTTCGCAGTCAGCGGCTGGGAGGTGACCACGACCGCTCCGGGTAGGCCTCCCTTGTCCGCATAGATGGCCAGTTCAAAGCCACACGTTCCCCCATCCATGGCGTAGAGGGCGTAGCATTCCATCGCAACGTCGATCTCATTCACATGGAGGCAGGTTGCGTTGGCGGTGAAGGGCATCGCAAGGCTCGTCCTGCCCCCGACGCTCGGGCTTTTCGTCCCACTAACAAAGCCCGCATAGTCATCGTTGAAAGTCACCGGCGGCTGCGAAAGATTGTTAAATAGCGTGCAACCGGTGGCAGCCTTCACTGGCATGGGCGTAATCGGAGTTTGGGAATGTATCCCGTGCACCAAGAACGGCCGGTCGGCTGGCGATTTCTGGGCCGCAGTTGGAAGCACAAAAGCGGCCGCCAACAGGATCACCTCACATAGCGCCGACACTGATTTCTTTAGCATGATGGCATTTCTCCTAAAATTCCCCAATCTGGGAGTTGACTGCCAGGCCTCGACAAGGGACCAAATGTGCATGGAGCACTAAGAGGCCCCTTATCAAGAGCTATGGACTTTATGGCTGCAAGTGGATGGATGTATTCCTTACCATACTGCCGGCCGGAGTGATTTCGAATACTGTTCCGAAGCCATTTGCTCCACCACCGTCGGTTGTCCCGTAATAATTGCCATCCGGGCCCAGGATCAGCCCCCCTATCGGACTCTCGCCGTCCACGCAGCCAGCTTCCGGACAGAAGCTGTAGAGAGTGGTCAGCGCGCCGCTTGGACTGAGTTCGTAGACAGAACCCTTGCCAAAGGCGCCGCCGGCAAATGTGGTCCCATACAAGTTCCCAAGGGCGTCTTGCAGCGGCGGATCGTAGGGTTGTGCGCCATCCGTTCCCTGGAAGCTGTAGAGGGTTGTCATCTTGCCAGGAAGGATCTTAAATATTGTGCCAAAACCATAGCCACCCCCCTGGTATGTTGTCCCGTAGAGAACCGCTTTGTTGCCTTGCCTCAGCGGGGCGTAGGCGAGTTTGCCATCCGGGCAACCGGCCGTCGCACAGAAGCTGTGAAGGGTGGTCACCTGGCCGCTTGGCGTGATTTTGAAAATAGAGCCGTAGTTGTAGGCCCCGCCAAGCACAGTTGTCCCGTAGAAGTTCCCAGTTTTGGGGTGCAGGGCCAACCCCGAATGGACGTAGTTTCCGTGAGGGCAAACGCCGGATTTATTTTTCTTGGGGCAAAGCGACGCGAGTGTCGTCAGGGTTCCAGTCGAAGTGATGCTGAAGACCGTGCCACCGTTGTTGGTCCCGCCATTCGGGGTGGTCCCGTAGAAATAGAGACCATTGGGAGATTGCACCAGCGCCCCTTGAGGGCTTTCCCCATCCGGGCAACCGTGGTTGGCACAGAAGGTGTAAAGCGTTGTAAGCCCGCTGCTGATATTGAATGTGAAGACGGTGCCTACATTACTGGCCCCGCCGCCAGTAGTCGTTGTCCCGTAGAAGTTTGTATCGGTGCCCTGGACCAACGACCCCCACCCGGGGTTTTCGCCGTCCGCGCAAATGCCATTCGTCTTTACCGGGCAAAAGTTGTAAAGCGTCGTCAGTGTGCCGCTGGTATCGATGCTGAAGATGGTTCCCCCGCCGTAGTCTCCGCCAGAGAACGTTGTCCCGTAGAAGTTTCCATCGCTGCCCAGGATCAGCGCCGCAAAGGGGGTCTTCCCGTCGGTTCCGGCAAAGGTATATACAGTATTGAAAGTCTGCGCCTGCAGAGAAACCGCCATCCCTGCCAACAAAACAAGGATGCCGCACGCCCTTATACACAAAGGAAGTTTGCTCATTGTCTTTACCCTTTCGGTCCGGTCGACCATTGCTTGGATTACCACAGTGGATAACGATCTCCAGAAATACTCTTCTTGCCGCTTCTTTGTCAAGCCTTTTCCGCGGCCGCCATGTTTTTTTGCAGGAAGTCTCTTGAAACTGTTGTGTCCACCTTCGCAAGGTGTGCAAGGCCTTGCACTCCGCTTGTGGAGCCTTGAGTCCCAGGAGCCTCCCAGTGAAACGCGGAATGGAACCTTCCCCGGCACAAACCGGCTGAGTCCCTAAAATCAGAGCTTGACATCCGGCCCGGCAAGAAGCAATGTGATCATGGTATCGTTATCCGCCTCGGAGGACAGCGCCCAGCCGGCTCAAGACGATGCCAGGGATGTAGGGTTGAGAGGCAGTAGCCGCCACTTGAGAGCCGGTTTCCGAGGAAGAACAATTCCCGGTTCGCGGTGAGGCGGAGGGATTTTAGAACTTAGTCAGTCGCTGCTAATTCTGGAAGAGTGCCAATGCCAACACTTGCAGATGTCGCAAAAATAGCCGGCGTAGGTGTTATGTCGGTCTCTCGCGTGGTCAATGGTACGCGCCCCGTCAACCCTCGCACGGAGCGCAAGGTGCGTGTGGCGATCGAGAAGATTGGATACCTCCCTAATGAAGCTGCGCGTGTCCTCCGGGGATACTCTCCTCAGGTGATTGGCGTTATTGTTCCGGATCTCGCAGATCCTTTTTTTGCGGCCTACGCAAACGCTGTGCACCAAACTGCGTGGGAAGCTGGCTATATGACTTTGATGGCTGCCTCCGGGCACAGCGAAGAGGTAGAACGTCGTGAGACGGAGTTCATGATCCAGCGGCGAGTTGCCGGCATGCTGGTGACGTCAGCGAGCGCGCAGAATGATCACTTTGCCGCGGCAAACAAACAGCACTTGCCGATCGTTTCTTTCGATCGGCCACTGGAGGGAGTTGACGCCGATGTCTTGGTAGTCGACAACCGCGCCGCGGCAGGCCGGGCTACTCAACATCTTATCGAGCATAAACATCAAAATATTTTGTGCGTAGCCGACGATGAAAACATTTTTACGAAAGCCGAGCGCGTGGCCGGTTACGCCAACACGATGCGCCGGGCCCGGTTACCTATTCGGCTTTGCCTGGTCGGGCCGATCAGTGGACCTCTTCCCAGACAGCTTGATTTTGCCCTGCACTCAACGCCGCCAGTAACCGCTATCTTCGCGACGAGCAATGTGCTCGCTGTTGGGACCTTGCGGGAGTTGCAGAAGGCGTCCATTTCTATACCTAAGAAAATGGCGTTGATTGCTTTTGATGACTTTGTTGCTGCGACGCTGGTTCGGCCGGCTATCACAGTCGTCAGCCAACCGGTCACAGAAATGGGGAGGAGGGCTGCTTCCATGCTCCTGAGCCGAATTAAAGGAGAACTCAGTTCGCAACCGCGAGAGCGCATCACCATCCCCACTGAACTGATCATCCGAGAATCCTGTGGTTGCTCCGGCCGAAAGAAACGCGATTCAAGTGGACTTGCGGATTACCCAGCAAGTCTCGAACGGGACACAGACCCGGCGTCAGGAGATCCGATTAAGTGGTAGTGTCCTAACTTCAAATTTCCACCACGGAGACACGGAGGCACAGAGAAAACCTGACTGCTTGGCAAAACCTTCACCTGTTGGGTTTTACAGATTAAAGGTTGTTTCTCCGTGACTCAGTGACTCCGTGGTGAGAACAGGCAAATCTGGACACCGCCGATTAAGTTCTGCTCTCCACAGCCGGTGAAGTTGGAGTAGGCTCGTCATCACGCGTGCGCCCGTCGGATGCCGATATCAAGGAGAATGACCGTTCAGCCGGACTGGATCCTGCGGCCGGGCCGGCATCGGCCAGTGGATGGCTGAGGACGCGGTTCTTAAGAAGAAAGGTCAGCAGACACACAGGGGTCAGCGCGTCGGCCGTGTTTTCACCCAACCCCAGTCGGATGCTTCCCCGCGGTGGTCATAGGAGCAGGTCCAACGCGCCAACCCTTCCCGGTGCATACGCTTCAGGATGCGGGATGCAGCCCCCTTAATTCTCGGTGCGCTCCCGTCGGCGTCTAGCCAGATTGCAGAAGCGATCACGGCCGTGGGTTTCGGCTCATCCGCGCAGAGCACCTCCAGCGCGCGGCGCTTCGCCGTCTCGTAGTCGATGCGTCTTTCCTTAGTTGATTGACCCTCTCCTGCCACGCCAGAAGCGCGCGGCCGAGCGAGCCGGTCGCCCGCCGCCTCTTGCGAGGAATGAAAAGGTTCTTTTGACACGTGCTCGACTCCTGAACGCGGGACCAGCCCGCGGCAGCCAGGTGCTTCACCTATTTAAGCGTAATTCTCAGCCAAATCAGGTCAGAGAAAACAACATTTTTGATTATCCCACAGATGGCGGGGAAATTCGTGGGCATACCCGGACGATCGCCCATATTTTCAATACTTTAGCCGAGACAAGGGAAGCATTACTAAGGTGGGGCAAAAGTGGAGTTTCAGGCGTTTCGGGCGTTTCGAGCGGGAGCGTCCAGCGAGTTTCGCCGAAAGCGCACGTCACTACACGACATTAGATAACCGCGGAAAATGCTTGTAGGGGCATTGAGCGCGGTGCCCGCGTCAGCATTGCGAGTGGCTGCGTTGCTGGCATCAGCGTGAAGCCCAGAGGCGGCAACGTATCGCTGCTCTGGGCCTCGCGAAGGCGGGCTTACGAGCCCCGCATCACCACGGAGAACTACGACACCCTGAAGCCCCCTACATCACCACGATAATGGCGATGCGCATGCCGGGGTGAAGGAGATCGATGAGGAAATACTCTCCGTCGATGTAATCGATGTAGCAGTCGTCGGTGTAAGCCCAGCCCGCAGGCCAGGCATCGACGAGCTGGAAGTTGTAGCCGCCATACTGGAATTGAGGCCGGCCTGAGACGATCACGGTCTGTGCCCGGAACGAATGGCTGCGGCCGAAGTTCGCGCGGAACTTGTCGTCGGGAATGCGGCCGCCTTTGCCGCCGTTATTACTAGCGGCTGGCTGTCCATGCTGCATTTCCTGACCTTGCTGCGCGTGCTGCATCTCGGACTGCCCCTGCTGTTCGTGCTGCATTTCCTGGCCGGGCTGGGGACGCTGCTGCTGCATTTCCTGGCTGGGCTGTCCGGCTTGCTTGTCGTCCGTCTTCTGATCTTTATTGGCCTGCTTGGCTTGCTTTTCCTGGTCTTTCTTTTCTTTCTTCGTAGGCTTCTTTTTTTCCTGATCCGGTGAAGGCTTCGTTTGGTCTTGCGTTTGCGCTTTGGGTTCCTCTTGCTTTTGCTGATCTTCTGGCTGCTTCTGATCCTGCTGCTGCTTCGTATCCTGGGCGTAGAGAAGCGCTGAAAATCCAAGCAACACCGAGAGAAGCGCCGTATTCAGAAATCTGATGTTCAGAAATCTGGAGTTCAAAAATCTAGGAGCACACATTGGGTTATCCTCCGACCAACGTTAGCTGGTCCCGAAGCAGCATCAGATGTCGGACTTGTGAGACAAGTTGTCGAAGCGGGGGATACAGGGTATGTGCAGCGAGCGTTGTTTGCGGTGGATGCGGCTCCTTACAGTATGACGGTCGCTTTTCTACAGGGAGGCGGCGGGGGAAGTACACGACGGGGAGCATGGTATAGGACGGGCGGGGACGCCTTTCGCTCCCTTACGCATCTAGTGGACTGTCGCAGAGAATTTGTTAGCGCGCATGGGAGAATTCCCTGACGCGTAATCCGTGAATTCTAAGTGGGTAGGGGTCCTTCGACTCCGCGACCGCTTTGCTGCGCGAAGCGATTGCTCCGCTTGATTGGATAACGACGTTGGCAGGTCGCAACGAGTAGATTGGTTGTGACTAAACAGACCAGGGCTCGCAACGAAGGAGCCAACGTCATGCTGATTATAGGCTGTGATTTTCATCCTGGGTTTCAGCAGGTCGCGATCTTTGACAATCGAACGGGGGAGATCGAAGCCAAGCGCTTGCAGCACCGGGAAGAGGCGGAGCAGTTTTACCGTTCGCTTTCCGGTCCGGTGCAGGTGGGGATGGAGGCGTGCGGACACTATCCGTGGTTCGAGCGGTTGCTGGAGGAGTTGGGGTTCGAGCTGTGGATGGGGGATGCGGCGGCGATTCGGGCCTCGGTGGTGCGGAAGCAGAAGACGGACCGGCGGGACGCGGAACAGATTCTGCGATTGCTGCTGGAGGATCGGTTTCCGCGGATCTGGGTGCCGAGCCTGGAGGTGCGCGATGTGCGGCAGTTGCTGGTGCATCGGCACAAGCAGGTGCAGACGCGGACGCGGACCAAGAACCAGCTGCAGGCCATGGCGCTGAGCCAGGGGGTGCAGAAGAAGTGGAAGCTGTGGAGCAAGGCGGGACGCGCCGAGCTGGAGCAGTTGCCATTGTTGCCGCATGCCGCCGCACGGCGCCAGCAGTTGCTGGGAGCGCTCGATCAGCTGGAAGCCGAGATCGCGGGGTTGAACCGACGGGTGGACGAAGAAGTGCGAAAGCGTCCGGAGGCGGTGCGGTTGACGACGCATCCGGGAGTGGGGCCGGTGACGGCGTTGGCGATGGTGCTGACGGTGGGGCCGGCCGAGCGCTTCGGTGGGTGCAAGGATGTGGGCAGCTATTTTGGCCTGATTCCGCGCGAAGATTCCAGCGGCGGAAAACAGCGGCTGGGGCGGATCAGCAAACAGGGCAGTTCGTTTATGCGCTTTTTGCTGGTGGAGGCGGGACAGTCGGCGGCGCGCTACGATCCCGAGCTGAAACGTTTTTATCGCCGCCTGGCGACGCGAAAAAATCGTGGCGTTGCCAAGGTGGCCGTGGCCCGGAAGTTGGCCACGCGGTTGTACCTGATGTTGCGCGAGGAGTGGACGTACGCGCAACTATGTCAGGCCGTCATGCAGGTGAGCCCGAGTCATTCTGTGGTCGAGCAACAGAAACCGATCGCTTGAGTGGGCAGCCTGCCTCCCCGAAACGCGGGGAGTTCGCAGTGCGAATCATGGGCGCAAGTCCCGAAGAGATGGATGGTGGAACCTGATGTTCCACCGCACGATTACAAAAGAGTGACGAACCTTGGTCGGTTTAGAGAAGTCAAAACCTTTCCACGAGAGCGAAATGGCGCGCTTCTCCGCGTCCACGCCCTCGTGTTGCCGAAAAGGTCTTGACAGCGCACACAGTCGTTAGAGACAGGATGACAAGTGTTTGTAGTTGCGCGGTTGGTAACACGTTTCTGCGACAGTTCACTAGTGCAGGCCGCCGCCGACGAAGTGCACAATCTCGAGTGAGTCGCCTTCGGAGAGCTGAGTTTGGGACCAGCGATCACGAGGGACGATTTGGCGGTTGAGTTCGATGGCGACGCGATCGGGTTTCATTTCGAGTTCCTCGACGAGCGCGGTGAGGGTGGTTGCCGAGGTGGTTTTTGCTTCGCCGTTGATGGTGAGGTTCATGCCAGAATTTTGTAATCGGGTAATTTTGTAATTTGAAAATTGGCGGAATTCGCTTTCTTAAATTAACACGACCCGAGAATGACAGTTTGGATAAGAGCATAGGCAGGATGCAGTTTGAGGCAAAAGACATGGATGACAGGGTTGAAGAGACTCGTGAGGCAAAAACTGATCGGGGAGAATGCCTTGCGAGGCCTCTGCCACTGGAAATTGGTATGGGGTCCTTCGACTGCAAATGATTATCGCTCCGCGATAATCATTCTCCGCTCAGGATGACAGCGATAAGTTTTGTGCGGTCAGGATGTGCGGCGGAGTTGGAATTTTCGCGTAACGGTGCGACCGCCGAAGCTTGCCTGCACAAGCACGGAGGCGTCGGGCAAAGAGGATTCGTCGACTTGAAGGCCCATTTCGGCGTGGCCGTTGGAATCGGTGAGGATTTGCGCGTAGTAGGGTGCAGCGCCGGAGCGCGCCAGACGAAGCGTGAGACGAGCGCCATGGACGGGCGTGCCGCTATCGGTGACGCGGAGTTTCATTTGCAGGCTGCCCGAAGAGTGAACGGAATCGGCGTTTGTCCATTCCAAGTCGAGGCCGGGAGCGGCAGCAGGTTTTTCCTGCTTGTCGAGAACGGAATCGAGACGGGCCTCGCGGATGGCATCGAGGACCTCGCGGTGTAGGTCGCGTAAATATTTTTCTTTTTGCTGCTCGGAATTTTGATCGGCAGTTTCGGCGCCGGTTGCAGGGATCGCGGCGAAGGGGACGGCGCGCTTGCCGATGCAGCGTCCGCGCACGAAGACCTGCGTCTGGAGCATTTGCTCGCTCTCGCGGGCTTCGCTCTGCACATGATAGACGGTATCTTCGTGGCTAACGTCGGTGTTGAATCCGAAAATCATGCGGGCCAGGCTTTCTCCACCCCATCACGCCAAAACCGGGCGTGCTGGGAACCCCGGGTTCGCGCGGCATGACCAGAACCTTCGCCTCGCAAAAACCGATTGCTCAGGATGACAAGCGAATTACGCATTTTGTTGTTCTTTAACACTCGGTTGCTTGACACTCGTCGCTCATAAAAACTAATCTAGAACGTTTTAGGTTTCTACTTACCGCGCATTATATATAGCCACGACATGCCGGACAATTATTACGCTCGCTACCTGCCCCTGCTGATTCACTTCGGCATTGCCACGGGCCTGGCTGCGGCCATTGTGACGCTTTCATGGCTGATTGGGCAGCACAAGCCGAACCGCGCGAAGATGTCTCCGTATGAATGCGGCGTTGCGCCGGTGGGAGACGCGCGCAGCCGATTTTCAGTGAAGTTCTACCTGGTGGGAATGCTCTTTATTTTGTTCGACGTGGAAGCTGTGTTCCTGTATCCGTGGGCGGTGATTCTGCGGGAACTCAGGATGTTTGGCTTTTGGGAGATGATGGTGTATATCGGCGTCCTGCTGGTGGGCCTTTTCTATGTGTGGAAAAAAGGCGTGCTGGACTGGGGCCTGAGCCACCCTAAGAGGGGAGACATTTAGTGGCGCTTGCTCTCCCGATTACCGATATTGAAGAACTGAAGTCGCATCCGGCGCTGGGCCGGTTGCTGGAGTCGATCCGCGGCGCGGTTGAGGCGGCAAAGTTTGACCGCGATGAACTGACGATCTGGATTGCGAAGTCGTCGATACGCGAAGCATGCGCGATTCTGCGCGACGACCCGGGCTGTCCATTCAACTACCTGGCCGATCTGACGTGCGTGGACTGGTATCCCTCAGAGCCGCGCTTTGAAGTTGTCTATCATCTGCTATCGATTCCAAAGAAAGAGCGCGTGCGGCTGAAGGTACGGCTGGAGGGATCAAGCTCGGCGGTGGAGTCGGTGACCTCGGTGTGGCCGTCAGCCAATTTCTATGAGCGCGAAGTTTTCGATCTGTTTGGAATCCGATTCACAGGGCACCCGAATCTGCGACGCATCATGATGCCTGACGACTGGGAAGACCATCCGCTGCGGAAAGATTATCCGGTGGAGGGTTACCGGTAAGACATGCGTCCAGTGACAGAAACACTCGCCGAGAACGGTCAGGATCGCACCCTTGTTCTGAACATGGGTCCGCAGCATCCGTCGACACACGGAGTGCTGCGCCTGGTGCTTGAGATTGACGGCGAGACGATCGTGCGGCTGTACCCCGAAATTGGCTACCTGCACACGGGCATTGAAAAGACCTGCGAGGCGAAGTTCTACCAGCAGGTGGTGCCGCTGACGGACCGCATCGATTATCTCTGCCCGCTTACGAATAACCTGACCTATTGCCTGGCCGTGGAAAAGCTGCTGGGGCTGGAGATACCGCCCAAAGCACAGTGGATGCGGGTGCTGATGAATGAGCTGACGCGGATCAACTCGCACCTGGTGTGGCTGGGGACGCACGCCATGGACCTGGGCGCGATGACGGTCTTCCTTTATTGTTTCCGCGAGCGCGAAGACATCCTGCGGTTTTTCGAGATGATCAGCGGGCAGCGGATGATGACGTCCTACTTCCGCATTGGCGGGCTGGCGCTGGAGCCGCCGCTGGGATTCTTCGAGAAGGTGAAGAAGTTTGCCGACCGCTTTCCGGGGAACGTCGATGAGTATGAAGGGCTGCTGACGGGGAATCCGATTTTCATGATGCGCACGAAGGGCGTGGGCAAGCTAAACGCCGAGGACGCGATTGCGCTGGGCGCGTGCGGGCCGACGCTGCGCGCGAGCGGAGTGGACATCGACCTGCGCAGGGACGCTCCGTATACGAGCTACGAGAAGTTCGAGTTCAAGGTGCCGGTGCGGACCGAAGGCGATGTGTTTGCGCGATACCTTTGCCGTGTGCAGGAACTGCGCGAGTCGATTGGGATTGTGCAACAGGCGCTGGCGGGAATGCCGGAGGGAGCGATTAAGGCCGACTCTCCGAAAGTGGTGCTGCCGGACCGCGAGAAGATGAAGACGCAGATGGAGGCACTCATCTACCACTTCAAGATCATCACGGAGGGTTTCACGGTTCCGGCGGGCGAGGTTTATCAGGCAGTGGAGTCTCCGCGGGGCGAGATGGGCTATTACGTGGTGAGCGACGGGACGGCGAAACCGTATCGGGTACACATGCGCGGTCCGTCGTACGCGAACCTGCAGGCGCTGGCGAAGATGTGCGAAGGATCTTTGATTGCGGACGTAGTGGCGGCGGTCGGAAGCATTGATGTGGTGCTGGGAGACATTGACAGGTAAATTTGTAATTTGTGGTTTGTAATTTGTAATTGAAAATCCTATGACTCCTGATGAATTGCGGGACCGGACGAAGGCGTGGATGAAATTTGTGATTTGTAACTGAAAGACCGATGAAAATTTGTAATTTGTGATTTGTAATTTGTAATTGAAAACCCTATGACTCCTGCTGAATTGCGGGACCGGACGAAGGCATTCGCGTTACGCGTGGTGAAACTTTACCGTTCGCTGCCTCGGACGACGGACGCTCAGGTGATTGGCAAGCAGTTGTTGCGGTGTGGAACGGCAGTGGCTGCGAACTATAGAGCGTCCTGCCGCGCGCGATCGAGAGCCGAGTTTGCTGCGAGAATTGGCGTGGTGGTGGAAGAGGCAGACGAGACAGGGTTTTGGATGGAGATGCTGGTTGATGCGGAGATCGTGAAGATAGCGCTTCTCACCGATCTGTTACGGGAGTCGAAAGAACTGACAGCAATTTTCACGGCTACTCTGCGGTCGGTTAGGAAAACGAAATCGAGAGCCGAGGGTTCTCAGATTACAAATTAGAAATTGCAAATTACAAATTATGAGGTTCTCCGAAGAATTCGAAGCACGCTTTGCGGAGATGATGACGCACTATCCGACGAAGCGCTCGGCGCTGGTGCCGACGCTGCTGTATGCGCAGGATGAGGTGGGATTTCTGAGTGATGAAGTCGTTGCCGAGTTGGCGGGGCGGCTGGGGCTGACTGAACTCGAAGTGCGGAATGTGATCAGCTACTACTCGATGCTGACGACGAAGCCGCGAGGTAAGTACAACGTGCAGGTGTGCACGAATATTGCGTGTATGTTGCGCGGGGGCGAGGAAATTCTGGAGCACTGCAAGAAACGTCTGGGCATTGGTCACAAAGGCACGACGCCGGATGGGCTGTTTTCATTGGAAGAAGTGGAGTGCATTGGGGCTTGCAGCTGGGCGGCGGCCGTTCAGGTGAACTACGACTTTCACGAGAATCTGACGACCGAAAAGATGGATAAGGTTCTCGACGAGTATAAGAAGAAGGGAACGCAGTAATTTGTAATTTGCGATTTGTAATTTGTAATTGAGAAGCAAAACCGAGCCCAGTAATTGGTAATTGAAAATTTGTAATTGAAAAACCAGAATTTGAGTGCTCGGTCGAGCACTGCGAGATTTTCAATTACAAATTACAAATCGGAAATTTCAAATGGCGTATCTGGTGTCCCATCCCGACGAAGTGAAGGTGATCTCGAAGCGCTTCGGGCTGGGCGCGACGAACATCGAGCGCTATCTGGAACTGGATGGATACAAGACCGTCAAGAAGGCCTTGGGCATGCAGCCGGACGACATTATTAATGAGGTCAAGAATTCCGGGCTGCGCGGGCGCGGCGGGGCGGGATTTTCGACGGGCATGAAATGGTCGTTCGTGCCGAAGCAGTCGGCGAAGCCGAAATACGTTCTCTGCAATGGCGATGAGAGCGAGCCGGGAACCTGCAAGGACCGTTTGATTTTCGAGCACGATCCACACGCGGTGATTGAAGGCGTGATGATCGCGGCGCTCGCGGTGGGCGCGCACACGGGCTACATCTATATTCGCGGCGAGTACCGCTATCTGTCGGTGATCATGCAGAAGGCGATTCAAGACGCTTATGCCAAGGGATTTGCGGGGAAGAACATTTTTGGCAGCGGATACGATCTCGACATTTACTGGCATGGCGGTGCCGGGGCGTATGAGGTGGGAGAAGAGTCGGCGCTGATGGAGTCGCTGGAAGGCAAGCGCGGGATACCGCGCATCCGGCCACCGTTCCCTGCTGTGGTTGGGCTGTGGGGCGGGCCGACGGTCATTAATAATGCGGAGACCTTGGCGGCGGTCCCGCACATCATGCTTGGGGGCGCGGACTGGTATGCGAAGCTGGGCACGCCAAAAAATGGCGGGACGCGGCTGTTCTGCCTGAGCGGACACCTGAATAAGCCGGGCGTGTATGAGCTGCCGATGGGATATAGCCTGAAGAAGATGATTTATGAAGTCGGCGGCGGGATTCCGAATGGGCGAAAGCTAAAAGGGGTGGTGCCCGGGGGATCGTCGGTGCCGATTTTGCTGCCAGAGGAAATCGACATCGCCATGGACTTCGATTCGGTGGCGAAGGCGGGATCAATGCTGGGATCGGGCGGAGTGGTGGTGCTCGATGACACGACCTGCATTGTGAAATTTGCGCTGCGCACGATGAAGTTTTACCAGCACGAAAGCTGCGGCTGGTGCATTCCTTGCCGCGAAGGTACGGACTGGCTGAAGAAGACGCTGACACGTTTTCACAACGGCGGCGGGCAAGCGAAAGATATCGACAATATTTATTACCTGGCGGAAAACATGCTGGGGAAGACGTTCTGTCCGCTGGGCGACGCGGCGGCGATGCCGACGATGGCGTTTGTGAAGAAATTCAGGAAAGAGTTTGAAGAACACTTGGACGGGAAGCCGTGCCCGTTTGAGAAGGCGGCGGAGCCGGTTTTGGCCTAGCCGGAATTTGAAATTGGTAATTTGTAATTTGTAATTGAAGAGCCAGAACTTTGAACGACAGGGTTTTCAATTACAAATTTCAAATCAGAAATTACAAATGCCAGACGTAAATCTTACTGTCGACGGAAAGAAGATCACGGCGGTTGCCGGGACGCTTCTGATTGAGGCCTGCAAGAGCGCAGGCATCGAAGTGCCTTCTTTCTGCTACTACCCCGGACTGTCTCTGCAGGGCGCCTGCCGCATGTGCGTGGTGAAAGTCGAAAAGATGCCCAAGCTGCAAACGGCCTGCACGACGGTCGTCACCGAGGGCATGGTGGTAAACACCGACAGCGAGGAAGTGCGGCAATCGCGCAAGGCGATGCTCGAAATGCTGCTGGGCAATCATCCGCTGGACTGCCCGGTGTGCGATGCCGGCGGCGAATGCGAACTGCAGGACATGACGTTTGCCTACGGCGCGGCAGAGTCAAAGTTCGTAGACATCAAGAACCATAGGGATGAACAGCAATGGTCTCCGGTGGTTTATTTCGACCGACCGCGTTGCATATTGTGCTATCGCTGCGTGCGGGTCTGCGGTGAAGGCATGGACGTGTGGGCCCTGGGCGTGCAGAACCGAGGCGTGAGTTCGATCATCGCACCGAACGAGGGCGATCATCTGGAGTGCGAAGAGTGCGGCATGTGTATCGACATTTGCCCGGTCGGAGCGCTGACCTCGGGGGCGTACCGGTACAAGACGCGTCCGTGGGAGATGAAACATGTCGCCACGGTGTGCACGCATTGCGGGGACGGCTGCAAGACGACGCTGGGCGTGCGACGCTCGGACACTGGCATGGAGATTGTGCGCGGCGATAACCGCGATAAGAGCGGGATCAACGGCGACTTTCTGTGCATCAAGGGCCGCTATGCTTTCGATTTCGCCGGCCGCGAGGACCGTCTGACGAAACCGCTGGTGCGCAAGAATGGAAAACTCACAGAGACATCGTGGGAAGAAGCGATTGAGCTGATCGGCAAGCGCTTTGCGGAGGTTCGCGACACGAGCGGGGGCGCAAGTATCGGCGTGATCGGCTCGACGCGAACGACGAATGAAGAGAATTATCTGCTGTCGAAATTCGCACGCGTGGCGCTGAAGACGAACAACATTGACCACCATCGGACGGCTGACTTCCCTGCCCTGGCTGCGGCGCTGCGTGGGAAACCGGGAAAAACGGCGTCGATGCGGGACGCGCTGAACGCGCCAGCGATTCTTCTGGTCGGCAACGATCCGACGAACCAGCATCCGCTGCTGGCCTGGCAGATTCGCACGAATGTGCGGTTGCGGCGGGCAAAGCTGTACGTCATCAATTCGGCTCCGATCAAACTGCAGAAGCAAGCGGCCGCGTTTGGCCTGCTGCCGGCGGGAGCGGAGGCGAAAGCCGTCGGATTCCTGGCTGGCGACGATGCGCAACTGGAATCGCTGGTAACCGAAATGACGAATGCCGAAGCCTGGCGGGCGCTCCGTGAGAAGTTGCGCGGCGAAAAGGGTTTGGTCGTCGCGCTTGGCTCTGAACTACGAGGCGCGGACATTGAGAAACTGGTGAGTTTTGTTTCGACGCGGGAGGGAGCGAAGCTGATCTGCCTTGGCGATTATTCGAACTCTCGCGGTGCGAGCGACATGGGACTTTATCCCGATCTGCTGCCCGGATATGAACCGGTCGCGAAGTCTGGGCGGTTCCATAAAGAATGGGGCCATGTGCCGAAGGAAAACGGCTTGAGCCTGCCGGAGATGGTGGATGCGGCGAAAGCAGGAAAGCTGAAAGCGCTTTATGTGGTTGGGGCGAACCCGGTGGGGCGCTTGAATCTTGACCCGTTTGCCTTCGCGAAGACCTTTGTTGTGGTACAGGACATGTTCCTGACGGAGACGGCGAACATTGCGGACGTGGTTTTGCCCGCGGCCAATGCCTACGAAAAAACCGGCACGTGCACGAACACTTGCGGCGACCTGCAGTTGATGAAGAAGGCGGGCGAGGTGAGCGAGGTAAAGGAAGATTTCGAGATGATCGTGCGCATCGCCGATGCCATGGGTGTGAATGTACATCATCTGGTGCCTTTCGGTGGCGGAACGCACGCCGACATGGGGCAGAGTCGAGGAGCGCAGTCCGGGGAAGCCGACCGCCATGCGGTATGGCTTGAGGCACATAATCTCGAACCAAAGATGACGCCGTTCGATCCCATAGCGATTCTGGATGAGATCCAGCGACTGGTTGGGAGCTACGACGTTTCGAGGATGAATCTGTTGGCAGGCAACGACCAGCATGTGGAAATCGCAGCGAGCGGCGAAAGTGTACTTGGCGATCCCAGCCTGATTGTTCCCGCCCATGATGATCTGTTCACCTCAGGTACATTGGGACGATATTCGAAAGCTCTGAATTCAGTGATGGAAAGCAAGCCGGCGGCCAAGACGGCGGCCACGGAAGTTGCGGCGGATTAGATCAAAAGCGAAAGCACGCGGGCGAGGGCGTCCGCGCCACACAGGCTGAAGACGGAAGATTTCTTGAGCATAGCGACGTTTATTGTTGTTTCGATTATCAAGTCAATTGTGGTGATTGGAGTACTGCTCACCGCGGTGGCGTATAGCGTTTGGCTGGAGCGCAAGGTCTCGGCCCGCATTCAAAACCGTTGGGGTCCTACGCGGGTGGGGCCGTTTGGCCTGCTGCAACCGCTGGCGGATGGCGCCAAATTTATTTTCAAGGAAGATCTGACGCAACCGCACGTGTATAAGCCGCTCTACATTGCGGCGCCGATGCTGGCGATGATTTTTGCGATCACATCCATTTCGGTGGTTCCGTTCGGAAATTCGCTATACATACCAGAATTTAGTCTGTTGCACTTCACAATTGGGCCGATTTATACGCCGCTTGAAATTACGGACGTGAATATCGGACTGCTGGTGATTCTGGGCATTACTTCGGTGGGCGTGTATGGCGTGGCGCTGGCGGGCTGGGCGTCGAACAACAAGTATTCGCTGCTGGGCGGGCTGCGGGCGAGCGCGCAGATGATCAGTTACGAGGTATCGCTGGGGCTGTCGCTGATTCCGGTGGTGATCAAGTCGGGCAGCTTAAGCCTGCGGGCGATTGTCGAGTCGCAGGCGCATATGCGCTGGAACGTCTTCTATTTTCCGTTGGGAACGCTGGCGTTCTTCACGTATCTGATTTCAGCTTACGCGGAAACCAACCGCACGCCTTTCGATTTGCCGGAAGCTGAATCGGAGCTGGTTGCGGGCTATCACACGGAGTACAGCGCGATGAAGTTTGCCATGTTTTTCATGGCGGAATACGCCAACATGGTTACGGTGGCATGCCTGGCAACGCTGCTGTTTTTTGGCGGATGGATGGGGCCGATCTTTGGGCCGTGGTATCTGCAGATGCTGATGCCCATTGTCTGGTTTTGCCTGAAGGTCTTCTTTTTCATGTTTCTGTATGTATGGGTGCGCTGGACGCTTCCGCGCTTCCGCTACGACCAGTTAATGGCGTTTGGGTGGAAGGTGCTGTTGCCAACAGCGGTAGCGAACATAGTGGTTACGAGTTTGTACTATGCGTTGAGGGGGTAAAGCAGTTCCCGGTTCTCAGTTCCCGGTTCCCAGTTAAGGCGCCGGTTGCACTGAGAACTCACGACTGGGAACTGAGAACTAGCAAAGATGCTGCACTTAATTTTGTTTCTATTTTTCGGGACGATTTGCATCGCGGGCGCGATCAACCTGCTGGTGCAGTCGCACCCGATCGACAGTGCGCTATCACTCATCGTGGTGATGGGATCGCTGGCGGTGGAGTATCTGCTGCTGGGTGCTGAGTTCGTCGCGGCCGTGCAAGTGATCGTTTATGCCGGCGCAATCATGGTGCTTTTCGTCTTTGTGATCATGCTCTTGAACGCCGGAAGAGAGGAACGGACGAAAGGCAGTCGCGTCGCAATTATGTTCGGCGTACCCGGTGTAATGCTGGGAGCGCTGCTGGTGGCTTGGACACTGCTTTTTCGGACCAAGCTTTCGAGCGTCGGAATTGGCGCCGAACCGGGTGGGCCGCACGAAATTGCCAAGCTGCTGTTCAGCCAGTTTCTGTTGCCGTTTGAAATCACGTCGGTTCTCATTCTGATCGCCATCATGGGAGCGGTCGTACTGGCGAGCAAGCCTGAGGCAATCGCCAAGCATCCTCATGCTGAGAAGCAGCCGACGACGCCCGAACTGGTTGGCGCGGGGAGGGAGCGCTGATGGTTCCTCTTGCTTATTACCTCGTGTTAAGCGGAATTCTGTTTGCCTGTGGCGTGCTCGGCTTCCTTATCAAGCGCAACATTATCACGATTTTCATGTCGATTGAGTTGATGCTGAATGGGGTGAATCTGTCGTTTGTGGCTTTCGCCGCGCAATGGCATTCGCTCAGCGGACAAGTATTCGTCTTCTTTGTGATGGTAGTGGCGGCAGCCGAAGCCGCAGTAGGGTTGGCAATCATCATTGCCGTTTATCGCACGCGTGAAACTTTGAACGTTGACCAGGTGAACTTGCTTAAGCTATGACGCCGACACTCCTTAGCTTCCTCTGGCTGGTGCCAGTGCTTCCGCTAGCCGGAGCGGCCATCAACGGCTTCTTCGGACGGCATTCCTCGAAGAAGGCGATCTCTGCCGTGGCGCTGGGATTTTGCGGCTTGGCTTTTTGCCTGGCGCTGGTCTTCGCATTTAATTTTTCGGCGGCGTCGGCGCCGTATAGTTTCAAGCTTGCCAACTGGTTTCGTTCTGGTGACTTCCATGTCGACTTCAGCTTTTACCTCGATCAACTCTCGCTGATCATGATGCTGGTGGTGACGGGCGTGGGGTTCCTCATCCACATTTATTCGGTTGGGTACATGTGGGATGACGACGGCTACTACCGCTTCATGGCCTACCTGAACCTGTTCATGTTCTTCATGCTAACGCTCGTGCTGGCGAAGAACTACCTGATGATGTTCATTGGATGGGAAGGCGTGGGACTGGCGTCATACCTACTGATTGGCTTCTGGTTTACGAAGGATTCGGCGGCATCGGCGGGGAAAAAAGCGTTCATCGTCAATCGCATTGGCGATTTCGGATTCTTGATTGCATTGTTTCTGATGATCGAGCATTTCGGGTCGCTGGACTTCACGAAGGTCTTCGAACAGGCAGCCACAAGGCCGATCGAGGTAGCGGGCGTGGGCTTGCTAACTTCGATTGCAATCCTGCTGATGGTAGGAGCGGCGGGCAAGTCGGCCCAGATTCCTCTTTATGTGTGGCTGCCGGATGCGATGGAGGGCCCGACTCCGGTCTCGGCATTGATTCATGCCGCAACAATGGTGACTGCCGGCGTTTATATGGTGGCGCGCTCCCACGTAATTTTCGAGCGTGCGCCCACGGCGTTGACCGTGGTTGCGGTGATCGGGACGCTGACCGCCCTGTTCGCGGCAACGATCGGGATTGCGCAGACCGACATTAAGAAAGTGCTCGCATATTCGACGGTATCACAACTCGGCTACATGTTTATGGCGTGCGGCGTAGGAGCATTTTCGGCAGGTATTTTCCATCTGATGACGCACGCATTCTTCAAAGGCCTCTTGTTTTTGGCGGCGGGCTCAGTGATTCACGGAATCGGCGGCGAGCAGGACATGCGGAAGATGGGCGGGCTGCGGCTCTACATGCCGTGGACGTTTACGGTGATGGGCATTGCGACGCTTGCGATTGCGGGCATACCGCCGCTGGCCGGATTCTGGTCGAAGGATGAGATTCTGGCGCAGGCTTTTGCTGCGAACCCGATTTATTGGCTGATTGGCGTGATCACGGCATTTATCACTTCGTTTTATATGTTCCGCTTGATGTATATGACATTCGGCGGGGAGTACCGGGGTGGGCCAGCAGTCAACGTTAAACATCAATTGGCGGATGTACGCGCCAAGCACGATAAGGCTGCGCAGCATAACGTGGCACAACATAACGCAACACAGCACGGGCATGGACATGGCGAGCCGCATGAAAGCCCGTGGATCATGCTCGGGCCGCTGGTGATGCTGGCGATTCTCTCCCTGTTTGGCGGCTTCGTCGGCTGGGGAAAACACTTCGAACATTTTCTGGATCCCGTGTTCGACGCATATCTGCCGACAGTGCAGGAACCGGTACGCGAAGCCGGCGGGAAAGCAGTCGAGTATCTTCTGATGGCGATTTCCGTCAGTGTGGCGGCGCTGGGTTGGCTGCTCGCGCACTTGTTGTATAGCAGCCGGCCGGAACTTCCTGGACGCATCGCCGACAGACTGGGCGGGTTGTATAACGCGGTCGTAAATAAGTATTACGTCGACGAACTGTACGCGCTGCTGTTCGTGAAGCCGGTGGTCGATGGTTCAACGACGATCCTGTGGCATGGCGTTGACCAGGGAGTGATCGATGCCGCAGTGAATGACTCGGCCGATTCCGCGCGTCATGTGTCCGACAACCTACGGCATATGCAGTCTGGCAACCTGCGCTCCTATGCGGGATGGATAGCCGCGGGCGGGGCGGTTGTGATCGCCTACATGGTTTGGATGGGGGTGCGATGAACACAGCAGCCTTCAATCCGATCATTCTTAGTGTAGTTACTTTTCTGCCTGCCATTGGCGGCGTTCTTATACTTCTGATTCCGCGCCGCGATCGCGATATCAAGGTGTGGGCGCTTTTTATTTCGCTGTTTGCTTTTGTAGCTTCGCTGCATCTGCCGGTGCATCTGCATCGCGGTCAACTCGGCTTTCAGTTTGAGATCGATCAGCAATGGATCGCGAGCCCCAACATCCATTACCACATGGGCATCGACGGCATTTCAGTATGGCTGATTGTGCTGACGACGTTCCTTACTCCGCTCTGCGTGCTGATTTCATGGAATTCAATCCATGAACGCGTGAAGGAGTTTTTCATTCTGCTGCTCTTGCTGGAAACGGCGCTGATCGGGGTTTTCACTTCGCTCGATTTGTTCCTGTTTTATTTCTTCTGGGAAGCGACGCTGATTCCGATGGCGTTGCTGATCGGCATGTATGGGCATGGGCGGAAGGTATATGCGGCGGTCAAATATTTTCTATTTACGATGATCGGGTCGATGTTCATGCTGGCGGCGATTATCTGGCTTTATGCGAAGACTGGCAGCTTTGATTTTGTGACGATACAAAATGCCATTCGCGCCGGAAGCGTGCCCGGGTTCGCGACGGCTTCTCTCTGGCTCTTCCTCGGCTTCTTTATCGCCTTTGCGGTCAAAGTTCCGCTCTTCCCTCTTCATACGTGGCTGCCTGACGCTCACGTTGAAGCGCCCACCGCCGGATCGGTCTTGCTGGCGGGCGTGCTGCTGAAGATGGGAACCTACGGACTGCTGCGCTTTAACCTCGGGCTGTTTCCAGTACAAGCGCGGCATAATGCTTGGTGGATTGAATGGCTCGCGCTGATCGGGATCATTTATGGCGCGCTGGTTTCGCTCGTGCAACCCAACATGAAGAAGCTGATCGCATACTCGTCGGTCAGCCATCTTGGATTTGTGGTGCTTGGGATTTTCAGCTTCACGACCGCAGGATTGAACGGCGCGATGTTCATTATGCTGTCGCACGGAGTGGCGACTGGCGGGCTATTCATGCTGGCAGGAATTCTTTATGAACGCCGGCATACGTATGACATCGCAGAGTTCGGCGGGCTTGCCACCCCGATGCCGAAGTACGCCACTTTCTTTCTGGTCACCCTTCTCGCGTCGGTGGGACTGCCACTTATGAATGGTTTTATTGGCGAGTTCCTGGTGCTGAGCGGAGCATTCCGGGCGCGGCCGATCTACGGGATTCTCGCGGCGACGGGAGTCATCTGGAGCGCATGTTATCTGCTGTGGATGTATCAGCGAGTTTTCTACGGCCAAGTCACAAACGAAGTGAACAGGACCTTGCCGGACATTAACCTGCGTGAAAAGACTGCTCTGATCCCGATTGCCGTGGCAGCGCTGGTGATGGGAGTGGCGCCGCTGTTATGGCTTGGCTCGATTGACCCGGCCGTGCAAGTGGCGCTGGCGCCTGTGACCCAGTTCACGGCAAAGTTGGTGGGACAATGATTGGAACCGCATTCGGCGCGCTCTTCACCTTTACCAGGACTATGGCCATGGCCATGCCGATTTCCGGCAATGTCGTCGCGCCTCCACTCGACGACTATTTTCGTATCTTGCCGGAACTCGTTTTGGCGATTTTTGGCATGATTGTGATGGTTGTCGATCCGCTGCTCGACGAGGACCGAAGCCAGAAAACACTGGGCTTCATCGCTCTGCTCGGCGCATTGGCGGCACTGGGCTCAACGTTTGTGATGGCAGCGCACCAAGGGTTAGCGTTTTCCGGCATGGTGCGAGCGGATGGCTTCAGCATCTTCTTCCACGTACTGGTGACGGCGATCGCCTGTGTGGTAATCCTCAGTTCGTATGAGTACATGGCCGTTCAACGCATTCGCGCCGGGGAGTATTACGGGTTGATCCTGTTGTGCACGGTCGGAATGTGTCTGATGTCGTCGGCGGTGGAACTGGTGCTTATCTTTATCGCACTGGAGATTTCGTCCATTTCGTCATATGTTCTCGCCGGCTTCCGCCGTCGCGATGCAGCCAGCAGCGAATCATCACTCAAGTATTTTCTGCTGGGCTCGTTTGCGACCGCCTTTTTCCTTTACGGTGTCGCGCTGATGTTTGGGGCGACAGGATCCACCAACATCGCCGCGATTCGCGCGTCGCTCGCGACCGGGCACAACGATCTGCTTCCTTACGTCGCTGCCGCGCTGATGTTTATTGGTCTTGGTTTCAAGGTTGCTGCCGCGCCGTTCCATGTTTGGACTCCGGACGTATATGAGGGGGCTCCGGCACCGGTGGTGGCATTGTTGTCGACCGGGCCTAAGGCTGCTGCCTTTGCCGTGTTGGTGCGCGTGCTGATCGAGAGCAACGCACCGGGCTGGTTCTGGCTGATCTGGGTATCGGCCGCACTCTCGATGACGATTGGCAATATCGGGGCGCTGGTACAGAGCAATGTGAAACGCATGCTCGCGTATTCGTCGATCGCCCACGCAGGGTACCTGCTGGTTGCCTTTGCGGCTGACCGGAGCCTGGCGGTGGCGCCCGCGATGTTTTATGCGGCGGCTTATGCCGCGATGAACGTTGGGGCATTTGCGGTGATTGCTCATTTTGCGAACGCGGAAGAGAAGTACGTGACGCTGGAAGATTATGCGGGACTGGGGATGAAGTCCCCTGTTTTGGCGGCCACGTTCACATTTTTTCTGATGTCGCTGATTGGCATTCCGATTACGGGCGGCTTCTTCGCGAAATTTTATGTCTTAAGTTCGGCGCTGAAATCAGGACTGGTTGGGCTCGCGATCATTCTGGTTATGAACAGCGCGGTGGGCGCGTATTATTATTTGCGCATCATCGTCATGATGTACATGCGCGAGCCGCGCAACGACGTTCCGGTGACGGCAGTGCCTCCGGCCGCAGTTCTTGCCATGGCGTCCTGCATACTGGCAACTCTTTATCTTGGCGTTTTGCCGGGACGCGTGCTGGATTTCACGGTCAAGTCGGCGCATCAAATCGTCGATGTCGCAAATCTGACCGGGGATCGTTCAGCAGGACAATGAACTGTCCACACTGAGAGTGGTTTGGGTTCGGAACTCCAGATTCGCCTGCAAAACTCCTCCTCGTAGCGCGCGTTGTTGAACCACATTAAAAGTGTCCCCGTGAGACCACAGTAGAAATGTCCCCTTATAGAGTTCCTTCGGCGAGGAGGAACAGAGATTGGGGAGAACGGGATTGAGCAAGAAAGAGCTGAGGCGGGTGGAAGTGATGGGGCGGGTGAAGGCGCGCAGTTTGCGGTTGCGCGAAGCGGCCGAGATGCTGGAGTTGAGTTATCGGCAGACGAAACGGGTGTGGGCGCGGTATCGGGGGGGAGGAGCGAAAGCACTGCAGCATGGGAACTGTGGGCGAGTGTCGAACCGGGCGTACGCGGCGAAGTTCCGGGCGGCGGTGCTGAAACAGGTGCAAGCGCGGTATGAAGATTTCGGACCGACGCTGGCGGCGGAGCATCTGGCGAGCGATGACGGACTGGTCATACCGGCCGAGACACTACGGCGGTGGTTGAAGCAGGCCGGGGTGTGGCAGAGGCAACGGCGGCGGAAGCCGTATCGGCAGCGGCGTGAAGCGAAGGCACACTTCGGCGAGTTGGTGCAGTTGGACGGCAGCTTTCACCAGTGGCTGGAAGAACGTGGGCCGCGCGGCTGTCTGATGCACATGGTCGATGACGCAACGACCGAGGCGCTGGGATGCTTTTCCGAAGAGGAAACGATCTGGGCGGCGGCGGGCGTGTTGCGGCGCTGGATCGAGCGCTACGGCGTGCCCCAGGCCTTGTACACGGACTGGAAGAACGTCTACGTGCGACCGCCGAATGCCGAAGAGCGAGAGCGCGGAGAAGCGGCGGTGACGCAGTTTGGGCGGATGTGCGCCAAACTGGGCATCCGGATTATCGCGGCCAGTTCGCCACAAGCGAAAGGGCGGGTGGAGCGAGCGCACGGCACGCATCAGGATCGGCTGGTGAAGAAACTGCGGCTGGCCGGGATCCGAAACTACGGCCAGGCCAATGCGTATCTGGAGAAGGGCTATCTCGCCGAGCACAACCGTCGCTACGCGCACGCGGCCGTGGCCCAAACTGATTATCACCGACGCCGGCCCACGGCGCGGCAACTGGACGAAGTGTTCTGGCTGGAGGAAGAACGAGTGGTGAGCGAAGACTGGGTGGTGCGCTATAACAACCGGCTGTTGCAACTGGAACGGCAAAGCCGGCACTGGGCGCCGGCGAAGAGTCGGGTGCTGGTGCGGGAAAATGAAGCGGGCGAAGTTGCCATTCACTATCGCAATCAGCGTGTGAGCTTCCGCGAGTTGAAGGCCTCTACAGCGCTGGGCGAGAGAAGGGGCGCTGCCCCTTCCCCCGCGCCCCCTTCCCCAAAACCACACCGCAACCCTCCTCCAACTCCGAATCATCCTTGGAGACAGGGCTGGCAGCAGATGAAAACACCTGCCTTTTCTCCGGCATGGTGAAACCACAACCAGGGGACATTTCTATTGTGGACAAGACGGGGACATTTCTTAATGTGGTATGACACTCCTCGTAGCGCGCGTTTGACAATCCTTCGTTGAGGCTTCATCATTACGGAATAGCTCTCTCGCCCGGGTAGAGTTTCTCTCGAATTTCGGAGGTATTATGTTTGCGTTTTTCCGCGACATCTGGTCCGACGAGCAAGGCCAGGATATCGCCGAATATGCGGTCATGCTGGCCGTCATCCTGGTGCTGGTGATCGGCACGGTACGCCTGATCGGAACCAGCGCCAATAATGCGTTCTCCCAGGTTGCAAGCACCCTTCAGCAGCAGTAGTGGCGGGTGGAGGTCCCTCGCCTTTTTGAGATTTTATTGTTCTCCCGCCTGTTTTGGCGCTAGCGCTTATTGCCCGCCACAAGAGGCCCGCCGCAATGAGTACCCCGTAAAGAATCGAGTCACGAGCCTAGCCCGCGCGTGCTTTGATCTGCTTGGCGTTAGCCGTTTCAGGGCCTGCAGCGCCCCTTGGCAGCGTCGGCGTCGCATTGCTCGCAGCGAGAGGTCACCGTCGTCGTCGTCGATCCCTTCTCCTTCGATTCCTTCTCCGTCAATTCCGCCCAACATTGCATGAACAGTAGGCCCCGGATGATCTTTGGAGCTGCTAGCGCTCTTCTTCGGCTGAGTTAAATTGACCCGCTAGTGCGTTGGCAGGGTCGCGCCCCTAACCGTCCGAGGCCGCACCTCGCCCCTCCTATCAGCTGCATAAAGCGACAATTTTGACCCCAAAAAGCTACGGCCCAGGTTGCCCTGGGCCGTTTGATCGAGTGTTCGTTATTAAGTCTTGCCCGTGAGACCGGGCGCCGAGGGCGCCCGTCTCCCGCTAGTTGGTTGCCGTGGTGGACTGAATGGCGGAGGCGGCGTCGTAGGCGGTACTGGCCGCCCACTTTGCCGTCAGCTTGCAGGTGCCGCTCGCCTTGGTGATGGTGACCGTCGCCGTGTAGCTCGGTCCGCTTCCGCTAACCGAGCCCACCGTGCAGGGTCCCGCCGCCGGTGCCGTGATCGTCGGCGTCACCGCGTACGTGCCGCTTTCGTTCGACGTCGCCGTCACCGTAAACTGCGTCCCGTTGCTTGCGCTCGTGGGCGCTCCGGTGAAGCTTACCGTCGGCACAATCTTCTTCGCCGTCGTCTTCTGCGTTGCGCTGCCGGCTGTGTAGGCATAGTTCGCTGCCCACTTCGCCGTCAGAGCACACATCCCGCTGCCTTTGATCATCGTTACCGTTGCCTGGTAGCTGCCCGGCCCGCTGTTGCTGACCCCGCCCACCGTGCACGCCGCCGTCGCCGGCGCCGTGATCGTCGGTACGCTCGACGAGTTCGACGATGCCGTCACCGTGAAGCTCGACCCGTACACCGCCGTCGCCGGCGCCCCCGTGAAGCTTACTGACGGCGCGACCGCCGCCTGTACTGTCGTGTGTTGCGTGACTGTTGGCGCCGCCGCGTAGTTGCTGTTTGCCGGCGCGTTCATGATCACCGTGCACGTCCCGCTGCTCGCCGTGATCGTGTACGTCGCGCCCGAGTTGCTGCACGCACCCGAACTGCTGTACGCAATTGCCGTCTGCGCGCTCGCGGCCACGGTGAAGCTGCTATGGTAAGCCGCGGTCGCCGGCGCTCCCGTCGTTACCGTGATCGTCTGCGATGCCAGTGTCGCGTTCGTGCTCTCGGTCACCTGCGAGGCCGCTGAGTAGTTGGCATTCCCCGCCTGGTTCGCGATCACGAAGCACGTTCCTGATCCGCTCGTCATGGTGTAGGTCGCGCCCGAGTTCGAGCACGCGCCCGCACTGGTGTAAGCCACTGCCAAGCCGGAGCTTGCCGAGGCCGCCACCGTGAAGTTCGAGTTGTAGACCGCGCTCGCCGGTGCCGCCGTGGTGAACGTGATCGATTGGCTCGCCTGATTCACCGTCTGGCTCACCGAGCCCGACGCCGTCGTATGGTTGCTGTCGCTCGCCGTGTAGGTCGCCGTGACCGTGTCTCCGCCCACACCCAGCGTCGACGTCGTACAGGTCACTGTCTGCGGCGGATTGCCCGAGACCGGGCTCGCGCTGCAGCCCGTATTCGCGCTCCACGCTACTGACCCGTTGAGGTCACGCGGCCGCTTCGCCGTGCGTCCTTTCACCGCGCCCGTGTCGCTCGTTACCGTTGCTGTGAAGGTGACCGAATTCCCGTATGTCGACGGGTTCGTTCCCGACGTCAGGCTGACGCTCACGCTGCCCTGCGCCGGTTCTGCCGTCACGCTCGCCGACGCGCTTCCCGATTGGTAGTTCGTATCCGCTGCCTGCGTCGCCGTCACCGTGCAGGTGCCGCTGCCCGCAGTCATCGTATACGCCGCGCCCGAGTTCGAGCACGCGCCACCGCTCGTGTAGCTGATCGCGCCTGTGCCCAGACCCGAGGCTGCTACCGTGAAGCTGCTGCCGTATTCGGCGCTCGCCGGCGCCGGCGTGGTGAACGTCACCGTGTTCGCCGCCTGATTCACCGTCTGGCCGAGCGATCCCGCGCTGCCGCTATGGTTCGCGTCGCCCGAGTACGTCCCCGTCACCGTGTCGCTGCCGACACCCAGGCTCGACGTTGTGCACGTCGCTGTCCCAGGATTGCCACTCGTCACGTTCGTCGTGCCGCAGCCCGTGTTGCTGCTCCATGCCACCGTGCCCGTCACATCGCGCGGCTTCCTCGTCGCGCGTCCTTTCACGAGCCCGTATTCGCCGTTGATCGTTGCCGTGAACGTCACCGACTGTCCGTACGCCGACGGATTCACGCTGGACGTAACCACCGTTCCCGCCGTCGCCGTGTTGACAACCTGGCCGCCGCTCAGCGTGCCGCTGCTGCTCTGGAAACTGCTGTTTCCTGAGTAGGCTGCCGTCACCGTGTGCGTGCCCACCGCCAGCGTCGACGTGCTGCCCGATGCCGCCGCACCACCCGACAACGTTACCGGCGAACCGAAGTTAGTGCCATCGATCACAAACTGCACCGTGCCTGCCGGCGTTCCGCCGCCCGACGACACCGTCGCCGTGAAGCTCACTGCCTGTCCGTAGACCGTCGGATCCAGGCTCGAGCCCACGCTCGTGCTCGTCGCCGACTGCGCCGAGTTCACTACCTGGCCGCCGCTCAATGTGCCCGTGCCGCCGTTGTGGTTCGAGTCACCCGAGTAGGTCGCCGTGATCGTGTCCGTGCCCACTCCCAGGCTCGACGTTGTACAAGTCGCCGTTCCCGGATAGCCCGGCGTCACTGACGTCGTGCCGCAGCCTGTGTTTGAGCTCCACGTTACCGAGCCGCTGACAACTTTCGGCCTCTTCGTCACGCGCCCTTTCACCAAACCCGTATCGCTCGTGATCGTCGCCGTGAACGTTACTGACTGTCCCGCGGTCGACGGATTCAGATTGGAAGCAACCGCCACGCTGCCATTCGCGTCCGTCGCCGACGTTGTCTCCGTCACCTGCGACGCTGCAGAGTAGTTCGTGTTCCCTGCCTGGTTCGCGATCACCGAGCACGTGCCGCTGCTGCTTGTCATTGTGTAAGTCGCGCCCGAGTTCGTGCACGAACCGCTGGCAGTAAACGCCACCGATAGCCCTGACGTCGCCGTCGCTGCTACCGTGAAGCTCGAGCCGTATTCCGCGCTCGATGGCGCCGCCGTGGTGAACGTGATCGTCTGGCTTAGCTTGGTCGCGGTGACCGTCTGCGTCACCTGCGTTGCGGCCGCGTAGTTGGAGTTGCCGGCCTGGTTGGCAATCACCGAGCAGCTGCCTGTGCCGCTCGTCATCGTGTAGGTCGTGCCCACGTTCGTGCAGGAGCCCGAACTGGTGAAAGCAACCGCCAAGCCGGAGCTTGCCGTGGCCGCTACGGTGAAGTTGCTGTTGTAAGCCGAACTGGACGGTGCGTTCGTCGTGAACGTGATCGTCTGCGAGGCTAGACTCGCGGTCACGGTTTTCGTGACCTGCGCGGCCGCCGCATAGTAGGTGTTGCCCGATTGATTTGCGATCACTGAGCACGAGCCTGTGCCGCTCGTCATCGTGTAGGTCGCGCCCGAGTTCGTGCACACGCCGCTGCTCGTATACGTCACTGCCAGGCTAGAGCTGGCCGTAGCCGCCACGGTGAAGTGGCCGTTGTAGACTTCGCTGGACGGGGGGTTGGTGGTGAACGTGATGGTCTGTGTGGCCTGAGTCGCGCTCACGGTGGGCGTAAGAGACGTCGCAGCCGAGTAGTTGGTGTTGCCAGCCTGACTAGCCGTCACAGTGCATGTGCCGGAGGTGGCATTCATCGTGATGGTCGCGCTGCCCGCCGAACCGCTGCCGCTGCATTCGCCCGAACCCGCAATCGTTACCGCCAAGCCCGAAGTGGCCGTAGCTGTCGCGTTGAAGGTGCTGTAGTAGGCGGCGCTGGCCGGAGGCGCCGCGGTCCAGGAGATGGTCTGGCTGGCCGTGGTCGCGTTGGTAGTGTCAGTGACGGTCGGTGCCGTGGCATAGGTCGCGTTACCCGCCTGGTTAAAGATGACCGAGCAAGTGCCGGTGCCGCTGCTCATCGTAATCGTAGCGCTGCTTGTGCCGGAACCGGTGCACGATCCCGAAGTGGTGATCGCGACTGCCAAGCCCGAGGAAGCGGTTGCTGCTACTCCGAAGGAGCTGTTATACGCAGCGCTCGCTGGTGGCGCCGTCGTCACAGTGATCGTCTGGGGGGTCGTACCGCTCTGGGGTGCCAGCAGGTTGATCAGGCCGGCCCCATTGGGAGATCCCCAACCGCTGAGCAGATCGAAGCCGGTCACGGCAGAATACTTGCCATTCGAATTGCCCACGACGTCGTGGAAGTAAGTGCTATAGTTCGCGGTCAAGTTAGCCGGGTAAATGATCGGATTAAGGAAGCCGATCGATTCGCCGTAGGTTGCCGCCTGCTGATTGGCCAGAGCTAGATAGCCGGCCCACATGGGCGCTGCAAAACTGGTGCCGCCTTCGCTGTTTGCAGAACAGCTCCCGCCCCCGCAAACGTAGAACGTAAAATTCGCGTTGGCCGAGACATCCGGGCCGTTGCGTAATGTAGTGGACCCGGCGTTGGACGAATTAATCACGCCCGTCAGTTGCTGCCAGGAGGGGATAGGAATTGAATTCGTAGTGATGCCGCCGCCGCTATCGACCCAACCGGTTTCCGTTGCCCAGGGGCCAGCCGCACCGGTGGTGGTCAAGTCCGTGCCCCCGACGCCGACGATATACGCGTCGTCCGCCGGCCAGGGTGCTGCGTTACCCGTCCCATGCCAATAACCAGAGTCGCCCGAGGCCGCGAAGAAGTTCTGGTCTTGAGTCCCCATCTGCTGGAAGTAGGGGTTAAGGGTGCTGACGTCCGCCGTCCAGCCCCACGAACATCCGATCTGCTTGGATATCGGAGCGTCGGTATTGGAAACCATGGCGCCAATGATGGCGGTATCGGTGTTCCCCACGTACATGTAAACCATGGTCAAGCCTGGGGCCATGCCCATCGCCTGCGTCATATCCAGAGTTTGTTCGGTGTCATTGCTAGAGGTCGTAGAAGATCCGTCGGTGGATATGATGGTCGGGGTGAAAGGTTCAGTTTGGCTCACGTTATGGTAGTACAAGGTCAGGTCGGATAAATCGGTGCCGTAATACTCAAACAATCCGACAGTCTGGCCAGTCCCGGTAAGAGCGCCACCGCTGCAAGTGCCGTTGCAGTAGTAAGCATGGCGCATATCGGTGCCCAAGAAGGAAGCCGATGGGCCCGAACCGGTAGTGGCGTGGGACACGACATCCTCGGGTTTTATGCCATGCTTTTTTGCGTAATCTTGACGGCTTTCGAGCATGGAATGCTTCTTTATGTAGTTGTCCAAACCGGAGACATGCCACAGCGGGAACGCCATGTTCACCGTGGGTTCGCGGTCCATTGAGTAAAAGGTTCGATTCTCAGTGGGGTGCTGGTAAGAGTTCATGGTCACATGGAAGGTCTTCTCGATGGCAGCAACTGTGCCCGTGAGCCTCAAATCTCTTTCCTCGCGGGAGCCGCTGAATACCTGAAATCCGCTGGCTTTCGCGAGGGCAACCAATGCGTCCCAATCGTCCTGAGTGGGGCCAAACCGCTCGGTGAACTCCGGCGGAGTGATGAAAAGGTGGTAGAACGGGCTGGACGGATTGTAGAGGTCTTGCAGAAACTGATCCAAACCTGCCTGGTCGCGCAGAGGAATAACAATGTCGAAGCGCATGACCTGGTCTGCGGGAAGGTGCCCGACTAACTGGGCCTTGCCGGTGGCGACTACATCGGGCACATGGCGCGTCAAGAACGGTTGTGCGTTCTGACCGAAGGAATTGAGGGTTAGGGTCGTAATGAAGGCAAGTACTACAGCCAAAGTCAATAGAGCGCGAGTTGCTTGTTTCACAATTTCCTCCCCGGTTACGGGTCTAAAATTTTTGCTTACTCAATCTTCAATTACTCAATCCTGGCCGAGCATGGCAAGAACCCTGGCGCCGCCAGACGACACTACTCCCTGCTTGTTCGCTTGGGGGAATTGGGGTTCTTGAGTACTGCGTGGGACAAACCACCTTACGTTAATGACTACTCTCCTGGAATTAGCCTGGTACCGCGAATTGCTGCCAAATCATCTTTAACTTAAGCGCTAGGTTCGCGCTGTAGGGGCAAACCAAAGGGCCTGCCCAAAGCCCTCTTTGGGGCTATTTGTCACTACGACGATCTAGAACAGAAATGGACACACGACCGACACTGACCGCATTTATGGCGCAAAACGCCAGAGATGTCTGTGATGGCGATCACATGCCTCTATAATTTTCCGGGAAAACCGAGCAAAAGAGCTGCATTCTTGCCCTATCGGGGGAAGTAACCTCTCCAAGCGGCTCAGTTCCGCCTCTGCACGAATACGCTATCATTAAGGCGTTGTCAACAAAATTTTCTATTCTTCGGCAGAAAGGCTTGGCAAGCGAGATTCGGGGTGGATTAAGCGCAAATTGTTGCACATTGAACGGTGTTTCAATGCCCGCCGGTACTGTCCTAATTCCAAGTCTTCTACCACGGAGACACGGATGAACAGAGTAACCCAAATGCTTGGCAAGACCTTCACTTGTTGGGTTTTACAAATTTAGGGTTTCCCCTCCGTGACTCGGTGACTCCGTGGTGAGAAAACGAAAATCAGGACACCACCAGCCCGTCGGTCCTATAACGTTGAGTGATCGGGAATCATATATACTTCCTGCACAATCAGCTGCCCGCGAAGAAGCTAGGGCGCTGAGCAGGATGTCGTCGCACCGAGTCTTAAGTAGTGTTGCGCTAATCGTGCATGGACCATACCGGATCAGGGAGCGAGAAAGGGCCGCACGGGCAGGAGCCCGAGGCTTCGGACCCAAGTTCGGTCCCATCTTCGGTTCCAGCTTCGGATAACCCGCCTGCCGCGAATCAAAAGAACGTCAATATTCGGACTGATGTTTCCGATCAAGCTACGGTGGTCGATGCTGCGCCCGTTCAGCCACATACGACGGCCCCGGTTGGGCCCGAAACGGCCGAGACCGTTCTCAACGTCAGACCGCTTTCGCACGATCCCGATGCTACGGTGGTCGATGCGCGCAGCTTCAATGCGCGAAGTCAGTTCGATCCGCAAGCAACATTGGCAGATGCCGACGCGACGATCGCGCCAGGCACGCGACCTTCGGCTCCGCGATCGCGATCAATTTCCGACTCGTATGGCAGCGCGGCCGTTCTGCAAATCGGGGCATTGCTCGGCGACCGCTACGAGATTTTGCAGCTGCTGGGTGAAGGCGGCATGGGAGCAGTTTACAAAGCTGCCGACCGCGAACTCGACCGCTTCGTCGCGCTGAAGGTCATACGGCCGGAACTGGCTTCGAACCCCGCCATCCTGGCGCGTTTCAAACAGGAGCTACTCCTCTCTCATCAGGTCACGCACCGGAACGTGATCCGCATTTATGACCTGGGCGAAGCGCAGGGCGTGAAGTTCATCACGATGGAGTTCATTGAGGGGAGGGACCTGCGAGGCATCATCCTCGAGAAAAAGAAGTTCAGACCCGAAGAAGCGGTCGATGTGATTCAGCAAGTCTGCCTGGCGCTCGAAGCGGCCCATACCGTGGGCGTGATTCACCGCGATCTGAAACCGCAAAATATTATGCAGGACGGTTCGGGGCGAATCCTGGTAATGGATTTTGGCCTGGCGCGTACGTTGGGCAGCGACGGGATGACGCAAACCGGCGCGATCGTTGGAACGATGGAATACATGTCGCCGGAACAAGCGCTAGGAAAGGAACTCGACCAGCGGTCGGACATCTTCGCGTTGGGACTGATCCTGTATGAAATCCTGACGGGCAAGACCCCGTTTGCGGCTGACAGCGCGCTGGCGAGCCTGATCAGACGAACGCAGGAGCGGGCGGTTCCAGTCTCTGAGATTGATGCCGAGATACCTGGAGCGTTAAGCGGAATCGTAAGCAAGTGCCTCGAACGCGACCTCGCTGCGAGATACCAGAACATCTCCGAGGTCCTGGCAGACCTGAACACGTGGAAAGACAAGCGCGCCGCGGGCACGATCAAGCTGGAGGCAAGCGTAAAACCGTGGGGACAGACGATCCCATGGCCATTGATTGGCGGGATTGCGGCTGCAGTGTTGTTGGCGATCATCGGATACTTTTTTAGAGGCCGACTGTTCGGGCCAACGAGCGGCGGAAAATCCGCTCCGGCGGCTCCCATAGTGTCGCTGGCAATCTTGCCGTTGCGGAATGCGTCCGGTGACCCGAGCTTTGATTGGCTTGGTCCCAGCCTTGCGGACATGTTGAGCACGGACGTTGGACAATCGGCGAGTTTGCGCACGGTGAGTCCTAACAGCCTGCACCAGATATTCAGTGACCTGCGCATTACGCCTTCGACTTCGCTTGACCCTGCCACTATCCGGCGAGTGGCTGATTTCAGCAGCGCGGACCGTGTTGTTTGGGGGCAATACGCCAAGTTTGGAAACGACATTCGGATTGACGTCACACTGGAAGATCTGAAGAACAACCGCACGGTCCCGCTGAAGGTGGATGCGCCCAGCGAAAAGGATATCCCGAGCGCCATCGATCACCTGGCCGATTCCATTCGACAAACGCTCGCGCTGCCGCAGGATGTGCTCAAGGAGTTGAAGGCCAGCTCATTCCAACCTGTTTCAAGTTCTGTGGACGCTTTGCGGGACTACAACCAGGGGCTGCAATTGCAACGAGACGGCAAGGACCTGGAAGCGCAGAAGAAGTTTGAAGCGGCAACGAAAGAAGACCCGAACTTCGCGCTGGCATTTTCGCGGCTGGGGCAAGCCTATAGCCGTTTGGGCTACGACAGCGAAGCAGAACAGTCAGCCAAAAAGGCCGTGGGGCTGAGCCAGAATCTTCCGGAAGCGGAAAAGTATTTGATTTCGGCGATGGAGTCGCAAGTCACCAAGAATTATCCCGAAGCGATTAAGGCTTACGAAAACTTGGCCAGAGTGTCGCCGGACAACTCCGATGTAAAAGCGGCACTGGCGAAACTGTATGGGGATTCGGGAGACTTTGCCAAAGCGCGTGATTACGATCAGAAGATTCTGGCCTCAAATTCAAAGGACCTGGGCGCCATGATCGACTTGGGCCGGGTTGCGATTAGAAGCGGCGATGCGCAAGGGAGTCTCGACCCGCTCAACCGCGCCTACAGCCTGGCGGTACAAGTGGATAACCCGGAACAGAAAGCCACCAGTCTCCATCTGATGGCCGTGGCCTACAGGATGTTGAGCAAGCCTGAGGAAGTTTTGCGCAGTGAGCAGCAGGCTCTAACCATCTGGCGCAGTGTTGGTCAAAAGCGCGGCTTGGCTCTCAGCCTCAACGAAATGGCGCGCGCGCAGGCAGCGCTTGGCAAGAGCAAAGACGCCACGTCGAACTTCCAGGAGGCTTTGCAGATCCGGCGTGACATCGGCGACAAGGGCGGATTGGCCGACACACTCATCGACATGGGCAACTTTTCGGACGACCGCGGGGACCATGATGGCGCGGTCAAAATGTACAAGGAAGCTCTGCAGTTGGAGCGCGACATCGGTGATGAAGGGATGCAGGCTGTTTGCTTGAACAATATTGGAAGTGTGTATTCTGAAAAAAGTCAGTACGAAGATGCACTTACTTATTTTCAGCAGGTTCTTCAGTTACGCGAAAAATCGAAGGTGCCGCAGGACATTGTCGACGCCGTGCACAATCTCGGGGACGTTTCCACCAGCATGGGACAGTACGAGCAAGCCATTGCGTATTACATGAGGGCGCTGGACATGAGGCGCAGCATCAACGACTCTCACGGCGCAGCTCTGGAGTCCTACGGTTTAGGCGGGTTGTTCGACTTTCAGGGACGATTTGGCGCTGCGGTGAATGCCAAACAAGATGCTGTTAAGACGCTGCGCGATCTGAAGGATCGGACGTTCTGGATGGCTGAGGTTCTCGGCGGCTACGGTGAAGCATTGATTCTGGCCGGCCGCGGGGATGAAGCGAAGGCGCCGCTGGACGAAGCGCTCAACTTGTCTCGTGAACTGAAGAATGATGCCTTAGTGGCGCAGAGCCTGGTCTATCAAGGTGACGCATTGTTTTATCAGGGCAATTTTAGTGCAGCCCAATCTTTGTATGGCCATGCGTTGCCGGTCGCGGTACAAAGTAAGGACAACGAGATAGCGCTGCTGGCCAAGATAAGTCTTGCCAAAGTCGAGGTACGAGAGAAGAACGGGCGGCAGGCGATTTCGACGCTGCGGATGCTAAGCCAGCAGGCTGATGAGGGTGGGCTGAAATATTCGTCGGTGGAGGCAGCGATTTTCATGGCGGAAGCGATGATGCAGAGCCATGACAACGCCCATGCGCGCCAGGAGTTACAACGCGCGTTATTGCGATCGGACAAGCTTGGACAGCAAGGGCTAAGCGCTCAAGCCCATTATTTGTTGGGCACAATAGCGCGCGAATCCGGTGAGAGCGCGGAAGCGCAGGACAACTACCGGTCGGTCATCCAGGCGCTGGACACGATGAAGAAAGAGACCGGCGCGGAGAAGTTATTGCAGCGGCCCGACCTGAAGCAGATGTACGACGATTCGACACATTGGCTGCAGGGGGCAAAGAGCTGACGCCGGGTCAATTCCTATGGCGACATAGTCTTCGCGTAATCTTCAAGCACACCTTCCAAGCACCTCTTCCTCTTGCCAGTACCGTGAAACCACATTTCCCGAGATTGGATCTAAGTAGCCGGATGCGGAGAACGCTTGTCGGGACAGTAGAAGCTGCCCGCGAGATGTAGGGATTTTCGCTGGGCAGGGCTTGAAGCGCATACTGGCCAGGCTGCGCAGTACAGGATCACCGCTCGCGCGATGATCCTGCCCCGCTCAATATGACAGCGCCGATCAATTCACTAAACGACCTCTAGAAGGTCGCGCACTGTTGCTGCTTCTTCGAGGCGGTGTTGCCTCCGCCGGTAATCGAAGTGTTGTTCTGGCACTGCAAGTTATTCTTGACTACGTTGCTGAAAACCTGCGTGGGAGCGGTGTTGTTATGATCCTGCAGGTTCCCGCCGACGGTGTTGCCATCCACCACGGTAGCCGCGGTGTTGTTTTGAACGGTGAGGTTGCCACCGATAGCGTTGCCCGGACACGACGAGGTAGATCCGATCTGGACCGGGCTGCCGTTATTTTGAACTGTCAGGTCGCCGCCCACATTGGCTCCGCAGACCTGGTTTTGTGCGGTGCCGGTCGGGAGGCTCTGGGCCGTGAAGTTACCCTTAATCGTGGTTCCGGGGCTTACGGAGAACGTGCCTCCGCCGTTGACGCTGAAGTTGCCGCTCACCGAGGCGTTGCTGAACGCAACGTTGCCGCCCGTCTCGGTGACATTGCCGGTCACGCCTCCGCCTATGAACGTGCAGATTTGGCCGCTGGAGACCGTAATGTCGCCCTTAAACGTCCCTCCGTAGACACCGTTGCACAGTTTGCCGGACGTCGGAACGTTATTAGAAGCTACGACGGTATAAGTCACCGTCTGCGTGCTGGTGTTCAGCGCCGAATCGGTAACCGTCACCGTGAAGGTGTTTGTCCCCGGCGTGCTTGTTGAGAACGGCGAACCCGATGCCACGGGGCCCGTGCAAGAGGAGACGGTCAGGTACGGACCGGCCACTCCATTGTTCACTCCAGAGTTGTTAACAGCGGAGCAGGAGTAACTCGCGTTAACAGTTTGGTTTAGGGTGTAAACGCCGCCGTTGGCAGGCTGAGTGATGCTGGCGGAGGGCAACTCGCCTCCAGTCAGATAGGTCACCAGCCAGCAGGAAGTTGTACCTTTGCCGCCGCCCTTGGCGCCGCCGCTAATATCCCCCAAAGTAAATGACTCGATCTGGTTGCTCTGGAACAGCGCAGGAGTGTTATTCGGATAGGGTGTGCACGGGTGAATGGGATCGGGCCCGTCTCCCTTGAGGAAACCGATCTCGGGGAGGCCGTCAACCGAAGTCAGGTTGGGAAGGCCGAAGCTGAAGGGCGCAGGAGGCGGCCCGCATTGCAGAGGCGAGTTCTCCGAGCAAGTAAAATTGAAATCGGTACCCAAGGTGGAATCAAATGGATTGGAGGCCGAGCCGCACGACCCGTTCGGCGGACACGTGACCTCGAACATCACAGCCGTGTCGGAACTCTGGCCGCCGCCGTTCTGATAGACCAGGCACTGGGCAAGACCGAAGCTCGCATTCCCGTGTACCAGCGTGTTACAGGCCTGCTGGGTCATCGGGATTCCCGTAACCTGCATCTGGACAGTTTGGGTCGTATCGGTTTCTTCGGCGGTAAAATCATAACCACTCGTCGAACTTCCAGCCTGGAAGCCACCACCAAAATTGAACGTGGTGGTCTGTCCCTGGTTGACCGTCCCGGACTGCGATCCACCCTGCGGTGACAACACCCAACTTAGAATGTCCTGATCGTCGTCGCCGCCGCCGGTGGCTGCAGTGAATCCAACGAACGCATTGCTTCCGTTCAACCCAATGGATGTGATATCGAACGGTACGCCGCCCGGGAACAAGTCGGTGCCGTCGAGAATCACATCCAGCATTGGACACGACGGAATATCTTCGCCGCAGTTGGGCGATTGCGCCGACGGATTATAGGTGACGGTGGCTACGTGGACGTTGCCATCCGCCAGATATATTGAATCTGACAGATCATAGTGTCCGAGACTGCAAGTGTAGCTCACGCTGTTCGGGGAAGCTCCACCGCAATTCTGAATCGTAACGTCGTCTCCACTGAAGTCGATGCCTTCATTATAAAAAGTGTTGAACTCGATCGCGATGCTATTGGGCATTCCGTCGAATCCGAGACTGCCTCCGCCGCCTTGCAAGGCAGTCAATCCCGCAGGCGAGTTTTGAATCAGCAAAGCGAAGCCATCGGCGGTGTAGTCGCTCGTACTGCCCAACTGAAAGGCGAACGTCGTCGAAAATCCGCCGGCGACGGGCTGTGGGGTTTGATACCACGCCGACGCCGCCCAGCTTTGCTGATTCGCGGTAAGCCGCAACACGGTCGAGACGGGCGGTTCTGAAGTGACCGGAGGCTGGAAAGATGGGGACCCGGTGTAAGGAGGAACGGCATTGTTGAATCCGTTCAGCGAAAGGCAGTATTGGTTCGAAGAAAAATCGGGCGAAAAGGTGGGAAAAGCAGGACAAGACGGTACCGCCCAGGCAACGTTGCCGGCAAAAGCAATGAGGGTTGCGATCCCAACGGCAGTAATCAACCTCGCGAATGCTGTTTTCATAATAGGTCCTTTAAGCACGATTTTTGCTTCCCCTTAAGCGCTGACTCCTATTTCCCTGCAACCAGGCGTCGCTCTTGGCCCACTATCCGATCCGCGATTCGCATAGACGACGCGGCTATCGTCTACTGGCTTGCTAACCGGGTTTATGGCCTTGAGCCTGACACTGGCGGAACCTGGTTTAGGGGAGAAAGAAAGCCTTGTAACTGTAGGTGGACGTTGAACCGGCTGTCCTGCCCTGCCCCTTGCCCACGCCCAGCACCAAGCCAAGTGGGGTAAGTCTCCTATGAAATGCCGCGATTGTCAACCGTTTTGCCGCCATGAGCTGTGTTTTGAATTGCATGTTGCGGCGGGTCCGAAACGCTATAGTTCGGCTAAGGCGGCGTGACCGTTAATGCAATAGTTGCGCTATGACTGAGGCTTCCGGCCGTGCCCGTGACCGTGATCGTGTACGTACCCGCTGGGACCGAAGCCCCAACCGACAGCGTTAAAGTGGTGAGCGAACGAGCTGGATTGGTATCAAATGATGCCGTCACCCCCTCGGGCAGGCCACTGGTAGTCAGGGTGACTGCCTGGTTAAACCCGTTCAAAGCCTTGATCTCAATTGTGGATGTTCCTCCGCTGTTTTGCGCCACGCTCAAGCTGTTCGGTGCAGCCGTCACAGTGAAATCCCCTGGCACTGTCAGGACGATCGTCGTGGACGAACTCTGGCTACCCGAAGTTCCCGTGATGGTGACGGTCACAGTGCCAGAGGCCGCCGTCTTGCTCGCACTTAAGGTGAGAGTGCTGCTGGACGTTGCCGGGTTCGGGCTGAAAGCCGCCGTGACTCCGTTCGGGAGTCCGCTGGCAGACAGCGTCACATTGCCGGAGAATCCAGTTGAGTCACTAATGGCAATCGCGCTGGTGGCGCTGCCGCTTTTCGCGAGCGTAAGGGAACTCGGCATCGCCGTCAACGTGTAGCTCGGAGCCGCGGTTATCGTCAGGCTCAGTGTCGTCGTCTGCGTCAGACTGCCCGACGTTCCCGTGATCGTGATCGTCGTCGTCCCCGGTGCCGCCGCTGCATCCGCTGTCAGCGTCAAAGTGCTCGACGTCGTCGTCACGCTCGGGATAAACCCAGCTGTGACTCCGCTCGGCAATCCCGATAACCCCAGACTTACGCTGCCGCTGAACCCACTCGCGGGATTGACCGTGATCGTGCTCGTGCCATTGCCTCCCTGCACCACGCTCAACGTGCTCGGCGTCGCCGTCAGCGTGTAACTCGGCGCTGGCGTCACCGTCAGGCTCAGCGTCGTCGTCTGCGTCAGACTGCCCGACGTTCCCGTAATCGTGATCGTCGTTGTCCCCGGAGTCGCCGCTGCACTCGCCGTCAACGTCAGCGTGCTCGACGACGTTGCCGCGTTCGGGCTGAAAATGGCCGACACTCCGTTCGGCAGGCCCGACGCCGCCAGGCTGACATTGCCGCTGAACCCATTCGCCGGATTTACCGTGATCGTGCTCGTCCCATTGCTTCCCTGCACCACACTCAACGTGCTCGGCGCCACCGACAACGTGTAACTCGGCGCCGCGGTTTTGGTCAGGCTCAGCGTCGTGGTTCGTGTCAGACTGCCCGACGTTCCTGTAATTGTGATCGTCGCTGTCCCCGGAGTCGCCGCTGCACTCGCCGTTAATGTCAGCGTGCTCGATGTCGTTGTCGGATTCGGACTGAAAGCAGCCGTGACTCCGCTCGGTAGGCCGGACGCCGCCAGACTCACGCTCCCGCTGAACCCATTCGCCGGATTTACCGTGATCGTGCTCGTCCCGCTGCTTCCTTGCACCACGCTCAACGTGCTCGGCGTCGCTGTCAACGTGTAACTCGGCGCCGCGGTTATGGTCAGGCTCAGCGTCGTCGTCTGCGTCAGACTGCCCGACGTTCCCGTAATCGTGATCGTCGTCGTCCCCGGTACCGCCGCTGCACCCGCCGTTAATGTCAGCGTGCTTGAAGATGTTGCCGGATTCGGGCTGAAAGCGGCCGTCACGCCACTCGGCAGGCCGGATGCCGCCAGGCTGACGCTCCCATTGAAACCATTCGCCGGATTCACCGTGACCGTGCTCGTCCCGCTGCTTCCCTGCACCACGCTCAACATGCTCGGCGTCGCCGACAACGTGTAACTCGGTGCCGCGGTTATGGTCAGGCTCAGCGTCGTCGTCTGCGTCAGACTGCCCGACGTCCCCGTAATCGTGATCGTCGTCGTCCCCGGTACCGCCGCTGCACCCGCCGTTAATGTCAGCGTGCTTGAAGATGTTGCCGGATTCGGGCTGAAAGCGGCCGTCACGCCACTCGGCAGGCCGGATGCCGCCAGACTCACGCTCCCGCTGAAGCCGTTCGCCGGATTTACCGTGATCGTGCTCGTCCCGCTGCTTCCTTGCACCACGCTCAACGTGCTCGGCGTCGCCGTCAGCGTGTAACTCGGCGCTGGCGTCACCGTCAGGCTCAGCGTCGTCGTCTGCGTCAGACTGCCCGACGTTCCCGTAATCGTGATCGTCGTCGTCCCCGGTACCGCCGCCGCACTCGCCGTCAACGTCAGCGTGCTCGTCGATGTTGTCGGATTCGGACTGAAAGCAGCCGTGACTCCGCTCGGCAGGCCCGACGCCGCCAGACTGACGCTCCCGCTGAACCCATTCGCCGGATTTGCCGTGATCGTGCTCGTCCCATTGCTTCCCTGCACCACACTCAACGTGCTCGGCGCCACCGACAACGTGTAACTCGGAGCCGCGGTTATCGTCAGGCTCAGCGTCGTGGTTCGTGTCAGACTGCCCGACGTTCCTGTAATTGTGATCGTCGCTGTCCCCGGAGTCGCCGCTGCACTCGCCGTTAATGTCAGCGTGCTCGATGTCGTTGTCGGATTCGGACTGAAAGCAGCCGTGACTCCGCTCGGTAGGCCGGACGCCGCCAGACTCACGCTCCCGCTGAACCCATTCGCCGGATTTACCGTGATCGTGCTCGTCCCGCTGCTTCCTTGCACCACGCTCAACGTGCTCGGCGTCGCTGTCAACGTGTAACTCGGCGCCGCGGTTATGGTCAGGCTCAGCGTCGTCGTCTGCGTCAGACTGCCCGACGTTCCCGTAATCGTGATCGTCGTCGTGCCCGGCGCAGCCGCCGCACTCGCCGTCAACGTCAGCGTGCTCGCCGATGTTGTTGGATTCGGGCTGAAAGCGGCCGTCACTCCACTCGGCAGGCCGGATGCCGCCAGGCTCACACTTCCATTGAAACCATTCGCCGGATTCACAGTGACCGTGCTCGTCCCACTGCTTCCCTGCACCACGCCCAACGTGCTCGGCGTCGCCGTCAACGTGTAGCTCGGAGCCGCGGTTACCGTCAGACTCAGCGTCGTCGTCTGCGTCAGACTGCCCGACGTTCCCGTAATTGTGATCGTCGTCGTGCCCGTCGTCGCCGCTGCACTCGCCGTTAATGTCAGCGTGCTCGATGTCGTTGTCGGATTCAGGCTGAAAGCGGCCGTCACGCCACTCGGCAGGCCGGACGCCGCCAGACTCACGCTCCCGCTGAACCCATTCGCCGGATTTACCGTGATCGCGCTCGTCCCGCTGCTTCCTTGCACCACGCTCAACGTGCTCGGCGTCGCTGTCAACGTGTAACTCGGCGCCGCGGTTATGGTCAGGCTCAGCGTCGTCGTCTGCGTCAGACTGCCCGACGTTCCCGTAATCGTGATCGTCGTCGTCCCCGGTACCGCCGCCGCACCCGCCGTTACCGTCAGCGTGCTCGACGTCGTCGTCACGCTCGGGATAAACCCAGCTGTGACCCCACTCGGCAAGCCCGATAACGCCAGACTTACGCTGCCGCTGAACCCGGTGCCAGGATTCACTGTGATCGTGCTTGTCCCATTCCCCCCCTGCATCACGCTCAATGTGTTCGGCGCCGCGGTTAGCGTGAACGCTGGGGTCACCGTGAGGCTTAGCGTCGTGGTTCGTGTCAGACTGCCGGACGTTCCCGTAATCGTGATCGTCGTCGTGCCCGGCGCAGCCGCCGCACTCGCCGTCAACGTCAGCGTGCTCGCCGATGTTGTCGGATTCGGACTGAAAGCAGCCGTGACTCCGCTCGGTAGGCCGGACGCCGCCAGGCTGACGCTTCCATTGAAACCATTCGCCGGATTCACCGTGACCGTGCTCGTCCCGCTGCTTCCCTGCACCACGCTCAACGTGCTCGGCGTCGCCGACAACGTGTAACTCGGTGCCGCGGTTATGGTCAGGCTCAGCGTCGTCGTCTGCGTCAGACTGCCCGACGTTCCCGTAATCGTGATCGTCGTCATCCCCGGTACCGCCGCTGCACTCGCCGTTAATGTCAGCGTGCTCGATGTCGTTGTCGGATTCAGGCTGAAAGCGGCCGTCACGCCACTCGGCAGGCCGGATGCGGACAGACTGACGCTCCCGCTGAAACCATTCGCCGGATTCACAGTGACCGTGCTCGTCCCGCTGCTTCCCTCTACCACGCTCAACGTGCTCGGCGTCGCCGACAACGTGTAACTCGGAGCCGCGGTTATCGTCAGGCTTAGCGTCGTGGTTCGTGTCAGACTGCCCGACGTTCCCGTAATCGTGATCGTCGTCGTGCCCGGCGCAGCCGCCGCACTCGCCGTCAACGTCAGCGTGCTCGACGACGTTGCCGGGTTCGGGCTGAAAGCGGCGGTCACTCCGCTCGGCAGGCCGGACGCCGCCAGGCTGACACTTCCATTGAAACCATTCGCCGGATTCACAGTGACCGTGCTCGTCCCACTGCTTCCCTGCACCACGCCCAACGTGCTCGGCGTCGCCGTCAACGTGTAGCTCGGAGCCGCGGTTACCGTCAGACTCAGCGTCGTCGTCTGCGTCAGACTGCCCGACGTTCCCGTAATTGTGATCGTCGTCGTCCCCGTCGTCGCCGCTGCACTCGCCGTTAATGTCAGCGTGCTCGATGTCGTTGTCGGATTCAGGCTGAAAGCGGCCGTCACGCCACTCGGCAGGCCGGACGCCGCCAGACTCACGCTCCCGCTGAACCCATTCGCCGGATTTACCGTGATCGCGCTCGTCCCGCTGCTTCCTTGCACCACGCTCAACGTGCTCGGCGTCGCCGTCAGCGTGTAACTCGGCGCTGGCGTCACCGTCAGGCTCAGCGTCGTCGTCTGCGTCAGACTGCCCGACGTTCCCGTAATCGTGATCGTCGTCGTCCCCGGTACCGCCGCTGCACTCGCCGTTAATGTCAGCGTGCTCGATGTCGTTGTCGGATTCAGGCTGAAAGCGGCCGTCACGCCGCTCGGTAGGCCGGACGCCGCCAGACTCACGCTCCCGCTGAACCCATTCGCCGGATTTACCGTGATCGTGCTCGTCCCGCTGCTTCCTTGCACCACGCTCAACGTGCTCGGCGTCGCTGTCAACGTGTAACTCGGCGCCGCGGTTATGGTCAGGCTCAGCGTCGTCGTCTGCGTCAGACTGCCCGACGTTCCCGTAATCGTGATCGTCGTCGTGCCCGGCGCAGCCGCCGCACTCGCCGTCAACGTCAGCGTGCTCGCCGATGTTGTTGGATTCGGGCTGAAAGCGGCCGTCACTCCACTCGGCAGGCCGGATGCCGCCAGGCTCACACTTCCATTGAAACCATTCGCCGGATTCACAGTGACCGTGCTCGTCCCACTGCTTCCCTGCACCACGCCCAACGTGCTCGGCGTCGCCGTCAACGTGTAGCTCGGAGCCGCGGTTACCGTCAGACTCAGCGTCGTCGTCTGCGTCAGACTGCCCGACGTTCCCGTAATTGTGATCGTCGTCGTGCCCGTCGTCGCCGCTGCACTCGCCGTTAATGTCAGCGTGCTCGATGTCGTTGTCGGATTCAGGCTGAAAGCGGCCGTCACGCCACTCGGCAGGCCGGACGCCGCCAGACTCACGCTCCCGCTGAACCCATTCGCCGGATTTACCGTGATCGCGCTCGTCCCGCTGCTTCCCTGCACCACGCTCAACGTGCTCGGCGTCGCTGTCAACGTGTAACTCGGCGCCGCGGTTATGGTCAGGCTCAGCGTCGTCGTCTGCGTCAGACTGCCCGACGTTCCCGTAATCGTGATCGTCGTCGTCCCCGGTACCGCCGCCGCACCCGCCGTTACCGTCAGCGTGCTCGACGTCGTCGTCACGCTCGGGATAAACCCAGCTGTGACCCCACTCGGCAAGCCCGATAACGCCAGACTTACGCTGCCGCTGAACCCGGTGCCAGGATTCACTGTGATCGTGCTTGTCCCATTCCCCCCCTGCATCACGCTCAATGTGTTCGGCGCCGCGGTTAGCGTGAACGCTGGGGTCACCGTGAGGCTTAGCGTCGTGGTTCGTGTCAGACTGCCGGACGTTCCCGTAATCGTGATCGTCGTCGTGCCCGGCGCAGCCGCCGCACTCGCCGTCAACGTCAGCGTGCTCGCCGATGTTGTCGGATTCGGACTGAAAGCAGCCGTGACTCCGCTCGGTAGGCCGGACGCCGCCAGGCTGACGCTTCCATTGAAACCATTCGCCGGATTCACCGTGACCGTGCTCGTCCCGCTGCTTCCCTGCACCACGCTCAACGTGCTCGGCGTCGCCGACAACGTGTAACTCGGTGCCGCGGTTATGGTCAGGCTCAGCGTCGTCGTCTGCGTCAGACTGCCCGACGTTCCCGTAATCGTGATCGTCGTCATCCCCGGTACCGCCGCTGCACTCGCCGTTAATGTCAGCGTGCTCGATGTCGTTGTCGGATTCAGGCTGAAAGCGGCCGTCACGCCACTCGGCAGGCCGGATGCGGACAGACTGACGCTCCCGCTGAAACCATTCGCCGGATTCACAGTGACCGTGCTCGTCCCGCTGCTTCCCTCTACCACGCTCAACGTGCTCGGCGTCGCCGACAACGTGTAACTCGGAGCCGCGGTTATCGTCAGGCTTAGCGTCGTGGTTCGTGTCAGACTGCCCGACGTTCCCGTAATCGTGATCGTCGTCGTGCCCGGCGCAGCCGCCGCACTCGCCGTCAACGTCAGCGTGCTCGACGACGTTGCCGGGTTCGGGCTGAAAGCGGCGGTCACTCCGCTCGGCAGGCCGGACGCCGCCAGGCTGACACTTCCATTGAAACCATTCGCCGGATTCACAGTGACCGTGCTCGTCCCACTGCTTCCCTGCACCACGCCCAACGTGCTCGGCGTCGCCGTCAACGTGTAGCTCGGAGCCGCGGTTACCGTCAGACTCAGCGTCGTCGTCTGCGTCAGACTGCCCGACGTTCCCGTAATCGTGATCGTCGTCGTCCCCGTCGTCGCCGCTGCACTCGCCGTCAGCGTCAGCGTGCTCGCCGATGTTGTTGGATTCGGGCTGAAAGCGGCCGTCACTCCACTCGGCAGGCCGGACGCCGCCAGGCTGACACTTCCATTGAAACCATTCGCCGGATTCACAGTGATCGTGCTCGTTCCACTGCTTCCCTGCACCACGCTCAACGTGCTCGGCGTCGCCGACAACGTGTAACTCGGAGCCGCGGTTACCGTCAGACTCAGCGTCGTCGTCTGCGTCAGACTGCCCGATGTTCCCGTAATCGTGATCGTCGTCGTGCCCGTCGTCGCCACCGCATTCGCGGTTAACCTCAGCGTGCTCGACGTGGTTGCCGGATTCGAACTGAAAGCGGCCGTCACTCCACTGGGCAAGACCGACGCCGTCAGGTTGACGCTGCCACTAAACCCGCTGGCCGGGTTGATGCTGACAGAGCTCGTCCCGCTACTCCCCTGCACCACGCTCAACGTGCTCGGCGTAGCGGTTAGCGTAAACGCCGGTGTCACCGTGAGGCTCAGCGTGGTGCTTCGTGTCAGACTTCCGGACGTTCCTGTAATCGTGATCGTCGTCGTGCCCGGTGCCGCCGCCGCGCTCGCCGTCAATGTCAGCGTGCTCGAGGACGTCGCCGGATTGGGGCTGAACGCGGCCGTCACGCCGCTGGGCAGGCCTTTCGCCGCCAGACTAACGTTCCCGCTGAACCCGTAGGCCGGATTCACCGTGACCGTGCTCGTCCCGCTATTTCCTTGCACCACACTCAACGTGCCCGGCGTCGCTGTCAGCGTGTAACTCGGCGCCGGCGTCACCGTCAAGCTCAGTGTGGTCGTCTGCGTCAGAATTCCGGAAGTTCCCGTGATCGTGACTGTCGCGGTGCCGACTTTCGCCGTTGCACTCGCAGTTAACGTCAGCGCGCTGGTTGAAGAAGTCGGGTTCGGACTGAACGCCGCTTTTACCCCGCTCGGCAAGCCAGACGCCGCCAGGCTTACGCTCCCGCTGAACCCGTTAGCCGGAGTAACCGTGATCATGGTTGCAGTGCCATTGCCTTGCGTGATCGTCAGGCTTCCTGCATTCGCCGCAAGAGAAAAATTCGGAGCTCCGGGCCAATTGGCCACCAGATTGGTGGCATTCACGCTGCCAATGCCGGTCGCAAAATCCCATCCCCGCGTTGCCGGATAAGCGGGCTGATACGACGCATCAGAAGTCGAGAGCACGCCATTGGCGCCGGAGGGCAGGTAGCAGTCGTAGCGGTTCACACAGTCCACAACATTGTCGCCCTGGGTGACATCGTAAAAAACGCAGGCGCCATTCACCTTGGTTCCGAGTGTTGAATCGCAAGCCTTATCGCCAGTCTGACCGTATTCGCTGGCTGCCAGGCTGTAGTAGACGAAATTCGGATTGCCCTGCCTGGTTCCGACATTCTGGTTCACCAGAGCCTGAATGCCAGCCATGATGGGAGTGGAGAATGATGTGCCGCCGGCTCCGGGCCAGTCGGTGGGCGCTTCCGTGCAAGGGACGCCGCCCGGAGCGGAGTAGCAATAGGGATAGTAGTGCAGCCACACTCCCGAGGCCGCAAAAAGTGAAACATCAGGAACGTCACGTACACCGTCGCTCGGATTCCCGAAAACTAACTGAAACGACGGCTTGGGCCAACCGGCACAGCTTCCACCCACCACACCCGGGATGGTTGGCGTTCCCGTTGCGCAGCCGCTCGCGCCGCCACCGCCTCCCACTGTATTCAGAAAATTGTTTTCACCCTCGCTACTGTTGCAGAACCCGGTAGATCCAAACGTTTCACTGAACCCTTTGAAGATAGCGAGCAAAGAACTGGCACAGGAGTTGTCCCATGGAATTTCTGGAATGTAAGATTTGGCCGATTCATAAGTCGAGGAATTAGTTGCCCGCCAGTAAGTAGTATTTGTCCCGGCATAAGTGTCGCCAAAGTCGGTACCTCCGACGGCTACATTGTACGGAGTCGATCCAAAACCAGTGATCCCCAAACCATATGCCGCGTCCTGCTCGTCTCTGTCGCAAAAAGCAGCCGCGTCATCGCCCGTGGAAACGAATACCGAGACGCCCTCTGCCACCGCCTGCTGGTAGGTTGAACTAAATGCGGCATTGGCTGCGGCCCCATTGGAAGCTTCGCATATTCCGTAACTCATGCTCACCAGAGCAGGGGGCGCGCTGCTCCCGTTGAGCAGATTTTCAAGCGCGATTAGACCGCCGAAGGTCGTAGAATTCTCGCACGAGGCCACCACGATCGCCGCATTGGGCGCGGCTGCGCTGGCAAACTCGGCGTCCACGATCGCTTCCCTGTCGCTGCCCGGCAAAGCGCCCGGGTCCATGCAGTTGTTCGTACCCGTGGAAGGCGCGGGATGAATTTCGCTCAGGGATCCATTTGTGTACGATGAAAGACCGAATACTGAGCGGAACGAGATCCAGTCATCCGTCGTGTAGACATCGCTGTCCTCGACCACCGCGATCGTCTGCCCTTGCCCGGAAATCCCTGCCGCGAATAAAGGGTTTAGGTTGTAGATCGTTGCCAGATCCCCTGGAACGACCAGGTATTCCTTCGTCCCATCGACCGACGCCGTGTATTCTGCCCGTGGCCTAAACGTGGGGTGAGGCAGAAAATCGTGCAAGGCCACGATGCCGGTTATGGCCGGAGTAAGAGCGGCCGGGATTGCCGGATCTCTCACATTGGCAATGTGCCTTACTCCCTTCACCTCGAGGTTATGGATTTCAGTGTGGAAGGTCTGGCGTACTTGGCCGGCCGTTCCAGAAAAATCAATGAGCAAATTGTTCGTGTAATCAACATTGACCTTGAAACCATGCGATTCGAGCCAGTTCTTTATTGTGTCGCGGTCTTGCTTAGCCACTCCAAACCGCTCTCCGAACTCGTCCGCCGTGAGCCAGTGATGAAAAACGGGCGAGGACGGGTCATGGAGTTGTTCAATGAGTTCACCCAGCTGCCGCTCCTGCTCGGGGGAACGCTTTAACAGGAGCTGTAAGTGCCCCATCGGCAAATCGTCGGCGACTCGTCCGCGATCGTTTTTTGCCTGTGCCTCTCGGCGCGTATTTCCGCCCAAAGTTATTAACTTGCTTTCGTCGATGCGTTCGGTGATAAGGATCGGAGAGACGTTTTCTGCCCGCGCAGACGGAGGGGCGCACAGCAATAGAGAGAGGTATATCCCTAATGAAAAGCACACGAGGAACATTCGACCGCGCATAGGTATGCCTTAAAAGGGAGAGGGGACAACCGACTCTATGCGAAAGCAAGAGCAGAGTTCAGCCTAGGGGGGAACCTCGGCGTAGCGGTCAGCTGCAACAGCGATGGTATCCTCGCGCGTGCCCGGCGTCAATAACATTGACCTGATCTTCCTTCTCAAGAACCAGGATTTTCACGATGCCGTAAGAAGGAAATGCAGTTGTGAAACGAATTGCAGGAAAATGCCAGACCTTCGCGGCTCTTTAATCCGTTTTCACTAAGTCGAAAGCTGTAAGCGCCGTCGAATCCGTTTGTGTCTTTGAGGCAACCAGCGCCTGCTCATTCTCGTCGAAGAGCTGCACACATCAATCGTCAAAAGCCGTAGTGGGTGGTGCCAGCGTGCCGGAAGTTCTGCCTGGGGGAACAATCTTCTGCCTGCCCGTCATTCCTTCACAGCGCTAAATCCCCCACATCGTCATCGTAACTGCGGTTTCAATGACTTAGGGCAAAAAGAGTGGTTGGAACTGCATTTGCACATTTATTGCAGGGCGAGTAACTCCTCGCTACGAGGGTCGAGGGCAAGCTCGCACGTTCAATTCGCTGGCCTTTGTCTGGCCGAAAGGGACTGATGCGGCTTCTTAGCGTTCGACTGATTATTTCTCTAATTGTGGGCATCACCCTCGTTTCCTCCGCGTTCTCCTATTACGAAGTTTTGGTTGAAAAGCGAGCGCTCCGCAACGAGCTTCGCCACCGGGCGGAACTGTTATCGGAAGCCCTTACGGGCAATGCCGAACGCATCCTGGAGGTTGGCTCCGATAAGGATTTGCAGCGGATGGTCGATCGCTTTGGGAAGCGCGAGCACTTGCTGGGTGTTGCTGTTTATCACAAGCAAGGCGAGTTGGGAGCCATTACTCCTCAGTTACTTGGGACTCTCACTGCAACTCCAGATACAGTCGTGCAAGCCATGCAGAGCGGTCATGAACAGAGTGCGTTTCTGCACCTGGGAAACCTGCCGGTTCACATTCTGGCCTCTCCGCTGTTTCTCAATAACGAGGTGGTCGGCGGCCTCGTTGTGGTGCATGATGCGACCTACATACGAACGCAGATCCTATTGGTTTGGCGCCAATCATTCTTTCATATACTTGCGCAGGTTTTTCTCATCGTCCTGATCACGCTGTTAATCGTGCGCTGGAGCATAGCAGGACCGATTGCGCGGGCCGCGCTCTGGATGCGCGCACTGCGCACGGGAAAGGCCGGCTTCAGCTATGAAGTTCCCGACCTTGCCATGTTCCGGCCGCTGGCTCGCGAAGTCGCCACCATGGCGGAGAGTCTGACTCAGGCCCGCAACGCCGCCGAGACTGAAGCCCGATTGCGTGATGCAGCGGAATCCACCTGGACCGCTGAGCGGCTTGCGGTGCAGGTTCGCACGAGGCTCGGCGATTCGCGGCTTTTTGTGGTCTCCAACCGCGAACCGTACATGCATCGCCGAAATGGCAAGAACTTGGAGGTAGTCGTCCCACCGAGCGGTTTGGTTACTGCGCTTGAACCCATTCTGAACGCGTGCGATGGCACATGGCTCGCACATGGCAGCGGCGAGGCCGATGCCGACGTGGTCGATAGCAATGACTGCCTTCGCGTGCCTCCTGATGACCCTCTCTACACTTTGCGCCGCGTCTGGCTGACGAAAGAAGAAGAGCAGGGCTATTACTACGGCTTCGCCAATGAAGGTCTGTGGCCTCTTTGTCATATCGCCCACACTCGTCCGCTTTTTCGCGCGGACGACTGGCATTACTACGAAAAAGTGAACGAAAAGTTTACCGATGCCCTACTGGAAGAAATCGCCGAGGTCGAGAATCCGGTCATTCTTGTTCAGGATTACCATTTTGCGCTGCTTCCCCGCATGATCAAAGAAAAGCGGCCCGATGCTCGAGTCGCTATCTTCTGGCATATCCCGTGGCCGAATCCGGAAGCGTTCGGCATTTGTCCCTGGCAGTTTCAACTCGTGAACGGACTGCTCGGTGCGGACCTGATCGGATTTCACCTGCAGGCGCACTGCAATAACTTTCTCCAGACCGTGGATCGCGTAGTCGAATCGCGAGTTGACTGGGAACATTTTTTTGTATCGCGTAAGGGCCATCGCACAATGGTGCGTCCTTTCCCCATCAGCGTGGATGCGGGAGATGACGATCCGCATAGCCTGCAACAGGCGATGACTGAGCCTGAGCGCCAGTCGCTTATTCGCAGCTTGGGGTTAGAAGCGCAGTTCATCGGCGTGGGGGTTGATCGCGTCGACTACACGAAAGGACTTCTGGAACGCTTTCTGGCAATTGAACGCTTGTTTGAAAAATGGCCGAGCTACCAGGGAAAGCTTGCATTTGTTCAGGTTGCAGCGCCGAGCAGAACGCACATCAAGCGCTACCACGACCTGCTGGCGGAGGTAGAGGCTGAAGCGGAACGAATCAACTGGCGATTTCAGTCGGGCATGTGGAAGCCAATTGTGCTTCTGGGGCGTCAACACAGCCACAAGGAGATCGAACCGTATTATCGTGCAGCCGATTTCTGCCTGGTCACCTCGTTGCATGACGGCATGAATCTGGTAGCAAAGGAATTTCTGGCCGCGCGCAAGGATGAAAGCGGCGTTCTGATTCTGAGCCAGTTCACGGGCGCAGCGCGAGAACTGCATGACGCGCTGCTCGTCAATCCGTATGACATCGACCAGACGGCGGAGGCGATCCGGGTTGCTTTGGAGATGCGCCCCGAGGAGAAGCAGTTGCGCATGCGAAATATGCGCCGCGTGATTAAAGAACACAACATTTACCGGTGGGCCGGTAATCTAATCACCGAATTGTGCGAGATCCGATTGGATACGCCGGAAGAAACACAGACGGTTGGCATATCAGCAACGGCCGCGTAAATCGTGGCCAGAGTTTTCAGGAACGGAGCTTGCATTGGGCCCGGAGATGCAATTAAAACTCGATCCGTTTTGGCGGTCCGTTTCTGCCTCAGAGCAAGCCGCGTTGCTGCTCGATTATGACGGAACGCTGGCCCCGTTCCACTCCCAGCGCGACTTGGCATTCCCTTACCCTGGTGTTGGGCTTATTCTCCAGGAAATCATTCGAAGCGGCCATACCCGCGTGGTTGTGATTACCGGGCGCGATGCCACCGATCTGCTTCCGTTGCTCAATGTCCATCCCCGCCCCGAGATCTGGGGAGTCTACGGATTGCAGCGCCTCGCAACCGACGGAACCGCTGAGGTGCCGAACCTCGACGAGCGGACTCTGAACGCGCTATCAGATGCTGAAGGATGGCTTGAGCGCGAACAACTGCGGCAAACTGCGGAATTCAAACAAGGTGGCATTGCCGTTCATTGGAGAGGGCTGGGTGATCTTGCGGTCAAGTACATTCGCTCTCAGGTCTTGGAAGGGTGGCGACCGATCGCCGAACATAGTGGGCTCGATCTGCTGGATTTTGACGGCGGGATTGAAATTCGGGCTCGCGAAGCTGACAAGGGAGACGCGGTCCGCTCGTTTCTGAACGAAATCGGTCCCCTTGTGCCGATTGCGTACCTTGGAGATGACAGCGCCGACGAAGCTGCCTTCCACGCGATTGGCCACAGGGGAATCACGGCGCTGGTGCGGCCGGAGTGGCGGCCTACCTGTGCAGAATTTTGGTTAAAACCGCCGGAAGAGGTGCTCGCCTTTCTTCGGATCTGGCTTGCCAGTTCCGCTGTGGGCGATGCCGTACAAGGCGGAGCGAAGGCGGTGACGAAATGAGTTCCAACGGAAAGGCGCAGCACGCGCCCACAAAGCCGTTTTACTTTAATACCTCGGCTCACTTGTTGCGCATCACGGCGCACAAAGCCAATACACTTGGCGAATTGCTCGCTGGTCTGCGCGTATGTCCCGAAGATTCAATTTTCCAACACACGTTTCGTACCCTTCAGGAACATCACTTTATTCGTGAAGGCTATAGCAACGACTTCGCTCATTGGGCCTTGGTCGGCTGCAACGAGCCTCGCCTGGCTGAACAACTGGCTGGCGTGGACATTCGCGAATTTACCTCTCTGGAAGAAGTGCGCGGACGCCTGGTGGGGGTGGTAGAAAAGCATCTCGAACTCTATCCCGCCACGGCAGGGCGCCCTGCGGACGAGCCGTTTTATTTCTGTGCCTCCGATATCGTTGTGATCCCGACGAGCGTTGTGGCCGGGTCGATGGCAGAGTTCGTGCAGGGTATCGACCGGGTGAGCGTGCATTCCATTCATCACCATTTCATTGAGGCACGGCTGAGACTCAAGTTACTGTCCAATGATTTTTCGCAATGGCTGCACGAAGATGCAGGACTGACCGATGCGGCGCGCGAACTCAACAGGATCGATATCTACACGGTAACGCTTGACGACGTGCGGAAGAAAATTGTCCGCGTGGTCGAACGATCGCTAACTTGATTGGACTTATCCCATGACACCATCGACGCCAGAAACGACAGCTCAACCTGCTGATCAGGTGAGCGAAGCCAGCCATCCGGCGGGCTCGGAGCAGCAACCCACTTTTACAGAGCGGCGGAAAACCCCTCGGCCGTGGCAGACGCCTCCGCCACCGGTTCCGGCTCCCCACATCGGGGACTACGAAGGTATTGTCGGCGCGGCGGAGCTTGAAGAATTACGTTTTCTGGCGCGCGAGGTGAGCGGGAAGACCGTCAAGATGGTCAACTCGACGGCGGTCGGAGGCGGTGTCGCCGAAATGCTGAATCGGCTCGTACCCTTGCTTGGCGAGTTGGAGGTGCCCACGCGCTGGGATGTGATCACCGGCGGGAACGACTTCTTCGAAGTCACCAAAGCATTTCACAACGCGCTGCATGGCAGCGAGTATCAACTAACGAAAGCGGCGCAAGATATCTTCCTCGCCTATAACGAGCAAAACCGGCAGCGCATGCAGTTTACCGAGGATGTGGTGGTGATTCATGATCCGCAGCCAGCGCCTTTGATTCGCTCGCGCGCCGATTCCCACTCAAAGTGGGTTTGGAGATGCCACATCGATCTATCCAATCCCAATCCCCAGGTGTGGGGATTGCTGCAGCCCTTCATTGCGCAGTACGACGCAGCGATCTTTTCCTCGCAAGCCTTCACGCGGCAACTGTCGATTCCGCAATACCTGTTCTATCCCTGCATTGATCCGCTATCGGAGAAAAACAAGCCTCTCGATGACAGCGAAGTGCAAGCTGTGTGCGACGAATTCGGCGTCGATCGTTCCCGGCCGATTGTGACCCAGGTCTCGCGCTTTGACCGGCTGAAAGACCCGGTTGGCGTGATCCAGGCATTCAAACTCGCAAAGCAATATGTAGATTGCCAACTGGTGATGGCAGGCGGCGGCGCCACAGACGATCCTGAGGGGGCAGCCGTGCTCAAAGAAGTGCAGGAGGCCGTGGGCAATGACCCCGACATTATTATCCTCGACCTTCCCCCGTGGTGTGCTCACGAAATCAATGCTCTGCAAACCGCTTCGACCATCATTGTGCAAAAGTCAATCCGCGAAGGCTTCGGACTTACCGTCACCGAGGCGTTATGGAAAGGGAAACCCACAATCGCAAGTGCGGTTGGCGGAATTCCGAACCAGGTCATCCACAAAATCACAGGAATGCTTGTTCACTCTGTGGAGGGATGCGCCTTTCAGATCCGTTATCTGCTCACACACCCTGAGTTCGCCGCCCAACTCGGGCACAATGGTCACGAACACGTGAAAGAGAATTTCCTGATGACCGCTAGCGTAAGGCGTTGCCTGCTCCTGCTGCGTCTTCTGACGAAAGGGAATGGCTGAGCGTCATAACCCTTAATAAAACATGCCGGTGCCTGCGCTAAGCCCCATGACACGGCGATAATAGGGTTGATGACTCGTATTTTGATCATCGGTATTGGTAACCCCTTACGCTCCGATGATGGGGTGGGTTGGCGCATTGCGAGCGAACTGCATCACGAGCTATCGGATGAAGGCTCAAGAAATATTCAAGTGGTTGCTACCCATCAATTGACGCCGGAAATATCTGAGCAGGCGAGTCGGGCAGAGCAGGTGTTGTTTGTGGACGCAGCGCACGAGGGTAAAACAGGAAGCATACGGCTTCGACGAGTTGCCGCTGCCACCGAACTTCACGGACGATCTCACGATTTAACCCCGGCGGCGATTATGAAGTTGGCAGAAGAACTCTATGGGCAAGCTCCACCAGCGTTCTTGCTGACAGTGACGGGAGAATCGTTCGGGGCTTCCGAAGAACTGTCAGCCTGCGTGGCATCCATCGTGCCCGAGTTGAAAGCCCGGATTAAACAATTCATAGAGCGAGGCCCCGCGTTCGGGGATGGATCAGTTGGCGATCTCATCGACGACTCTGCCTTCGGCGTCGACTAGCTGGATTTGCATTGCGATTGAGCCGTCGGCGTGAGTCGAGCAGCTTAGACAGGGATCATAGGCACGCACGACAGCGGACACGTGGTTGAGCATTCCTTCATTGAGATTAGTTCCGTCAACATAGTGTTCAGCGACCTGCTGAATACTGCGCCCAATGGCCATATTGTTATGTCCAGTCGCGACAATCAAGTTAGCCCAGGTAATGGCGCCATCCGGATTGACCTTGTAGTGGTGAATCAAAGTTCCACGGGGAGCCTCGATCATGCCCACCCCTTCGAGCGCATTGACGCCGGCCGAGGCACGGACATGGGTATCGAGGATTTGACCGTCATTGAGCAGTAACTCGATCCTCTCAAGAGCAATCAGTCGAGCGTAGTGATAGAGAAAAGCACTATGAGCCACGACTCCGAAACGCTGCCGAAACTCTTGCAACTCCGCATCCGCCATTGGCGTCCCGCACGCATCCGCCGTATTAATTCTGCCGAGCGGCCCAACACGATACATACCGGCGGGAAATCCTTGCGGCACAAAGTAGGGCGCTTTTAAATACGATTCCCGCACGCTCGCCTCGCCGATCCATTGCTTGTAATCCTCGGCGTGGATCTGATCCTGTACAACTTCTCCGGAGGAACTCCGGAAACGCAGGTTGCCCTCATAGAACTGGAGATTTCCGCTCGCATCCACTAACCCGGCATACATGGTGGGAAAAGCGCCGAACACTGCGATTTGCTCTTTATGAACATCGAGCGCCCGCTTGAAGAAAGCCATGGTCCGCTCGACGACGGACTTGGCAGAAGGCAGCTCAGAGAGGATGTGGTCGCGGTTTTGCGCGGTCAGGGGAGAGGCAACACCTCCGGGTACGATCCATGAGGGATGCACGCGCTCCCCTGCAAGTCTCTCGACAATCTGCAGACCGAATTTGCGCAAATCGATTCCGTCACGCGCCTGTTCGGGATATTCTGCAATGAGCCCCAGAATGTTGCGCTTTGCGGGATCTGAGGCCATACCCAACAGCAAATCGGGAGCGGAAAGGTAGAAAAAGCTCAATGCGTGCGATTGCACGATCTGGGCACAATGGATCAGCTCGCGGAGCTTGCGGGCCGTGGGAGGAATGCGCACGGCCATGATTTCCTCGCAGGCCTTGGCCGAGGCAAGGAGATGGCTGATGGGACAAATGCCGCAAATTCGCGCGGTGATTCCCGGCATCTCGTAGAAAGGCCGGCCCTCGGTGAACTTTTCAAAGCCGCGGACCTGGGTCACGTGAAAATCGGCTGCTGCCACCCGGCCTTCATCATTCAGATGAAGCGTAATTTTTCCGTGCCCTTCGATGCGGCTGATCGGTTCGATCGTGATGCGCCTCATAGCGCGCTCCTTTATCCAAACTTGACTGGTGACTCGGCTTCTGTTTTTCTTCCCTCCAGGAGGTCGGTAATCAATCCGACGATCGATTTGGGGGGAGGCGGACAGCCGGGGAGGAAGTAGTCGACTGTGACAAATTCGCGTACCGGGCGGGCCTGCTTCAAAAGCACAGGGACGCGATCGGATGGAATAAGTTTTTTCTCGTCAGCTCCCTCAACATAAACTCGCTGCAGCAATTTGCTGACTGGTATGTTATTGCGCATCGCGGGAACGTTACCCGTCACCGCACAGTCACCGAAGGAGATGAGAATTTTCGTATGTTGGCGAATTTTCCTGATCTTGTTGAGATCGTCCTGCGAACTCACTGCACCCTCAACCAATGTGACGTCGACGTCGTCGGGAAACTCCGGCGCATCCACCAGTGGGCCGTAGACGATATCAATCTTGCGGGCCAGCGTCACGATGGCTGCATCCATATCTAATAAGGACATATGGCAGCCGGAACAGCCGTCCAGCCACACCGTAGCCACCTTTACTTTCTTCATACCGGCACTCCAGTTCCTTTTTTCTGCGCAAGGGAACAAACGGTGGTGAGTTTCTTGGCCATTTCCTCGACCGCAAAACCTTTCTCGGCGAGGGCACCCGTCGGACAGGCCTGCACACACTTGCCACAGTTCGTGCAACTGGTTACCTGGCCCCACTTTTCGTTCATCTCAGATGTGATGCGAGACTGAATTCCCCGTGAGGTCACATCCCAAACATGGGCACCCTCGATTTCGGCGCATACGCGCACACAGCGTGTGCATAAAATACAGCGATTGTGATCGAGAACGAAGCGTGGGTGCGACGTATCCACGCTGAGCTTCGGATAGTTGTAAGCAAGCTCCACGGTATTCACGCCGAGAAAGGTCGCCATGGATTGCAGTTCGCAGTGTCCATTGGATACGCATACGGCGCAAGTGTGGTTGCGCTCGATCAGCAACAGCTCCACCGAGAGCCGGCGATAACGGAGGAGTCTGGGCGAATTGGTGATCACCGACATCCCATCCTGCACGGGTGTAGTGCAAGCCGGAAATATCCTGTCCACACCCGCGACTTCCACCAGGCAGAGCCGACAGCCTCCCACGGGGGTCAACCCCTCAAGCGCACAAAGATTAGGGATGTACTTCCCGTTCGCCTGGGCCGCTTGCAGGATCGTCTGACCCTCTTGCACGGTGATAAGTTGTCCATCGATACGGATTGACAGCTTCTTCTGAACCAAGGATTTCTCCTTTCGCCTGTTTCACTTTCTCAGCTGACCTAGCTCTCAGCCGATCTTTGCCGCTTTGACATCGCAGCGCAGACAACGGCACGATTCTTCGATGGCAGCCTCTAATTCCAATCCGGTCACGACCTCATCTTCTGAGCGATTCCGCAAAGCAGGGGCCAGCGTCTCTCCGACGTGCCGCCGGCTAACGCTGGGTTCATCCGGTGGAGTCTGCTCATATTCGAAATCGGGAAAGAGCTGGTTCCAGCGGTCAGCCTCCATCAACTGACGGTCGATATTTTTCGCCGCCAGTTTGCCATACGCCATGGCTCCGGAAACATTCGACGCGCCGGTAACAAGATCACCCCCAGCGTAGAATTTCGCCCTGCCGGATTCCAGCGTGAAGCGGTTCACTTCTACTGTGCCCGCTTCCCTGAAAGTCAGCCCCGACTCTTTGGCGAAATCCATGTCAACACCCTCGCCGACGGCGACAATGACCGAATCACACTCGAAGCGTTGGACTTCCCCGGTCGAGACAGGCTTTCTGCGGCCCGATGTGTCATACGCGCCCAGTCGGGTCTTCACCATTTCGACAGCTTTCACATTGCCCTTGGCATCGCCCATAATGCGATGGGGCGCAGCCAGAAAAACGAACTTCACCCCTTCGTCTCGTGCGGCATTGGTTTCCTCTTCAATGGCGGGCATGTCCTTTCTTTCGCGCCGGTAGAAGACTGTGACTTCTGATCCCGCGCGTGTGGCGGTTCGTGCCGAGTCAATAGCGGCATTGCCCCCCCCGATCACCACAACCCGCCGCCCCAGCGCAGGCGCTGTACCTGCCGCCATCGCACCAAGGAAATCGAGCGCACCGTGGACACCCTTCAACTCCGTCCCCGGCTGTTCAACGCGGTTTTCCTTCCATGTGCCCAGAGCCAGAAAAACGGAATCGAAACGGTCATCGAGTTCCCCGAAGGTCAACTCGGCTCCGAGCCTCGTATTGAAGACGAATTTCACGCCCAGCCGTTCGATCAATGCGATTTCGCGACTCAATACGTTCTTTGGGAGCCGATATTCAGGCAGAGCGAAGCGCAACATCCCTCCGGCTGCCGACTTGCTGTCGTACGCGGTCACATCATGCCCAAGCAGCGCAAGATAGAAAGCAGCAGTCAGTCCCGCTGGCCCGGTACCGATGATGGCAATCTTCCGGCCTGTCGGCTCCAACATGCAGGAGAGAACAAGCTGCGCCATCGTCTCGTACTTTTCTGACAGGAAGATCTCATCCGCGATAAAACGGTGCACCTCGCGCATATTGACCGCCTCATCGGTGGTCTTGCGGCGGCAGCGATTGTCGCAGGGATGCTGGCACACTCGGCCTGTCGAACATGGCAGCGGATTGTCCAGAATCACCGAGAGGAACGCTTGTTCCAGTTTCTCTTCCTTACAGAGCTGCAGGAAGCGGGGGATGTTCATGTGCAGCGGACAGCTGTTTTCGCAAGGCGAGAGCGATAGCTCCTCACACACGCCAGCCGTGCAACGCCGCGCCAGAATGTGATCTTCGAACTCACTGCGAAAGTGGCGCAGCGTCGTCAATACGGGGTTAGGCGCCGTCTGGCCCAAGCCACACAGTGAGCAGTCGCGGATGTAGCGGCTTAATTCGTCGAGAAGTTCTACGTGATGCTTTGTGCCGGCTCCTTCGGTAACGCGGTTCAGAATGCGCAAGCACTTATTAAGTCCGACGCGGCACGGAATGCATTTGCCGCATGACTCCGAGTGTGTGAACTCGATGAAATACCGGGCGACATCCACCATGCAGTTGTCTTCATCCATTACCACCATTCCGCCCGATCCCATGATGGAGCCCAGTTGCCCCAGGCTTTCATAGTCCACAGGGGTTTCGAACATCTCGTGGGGAATGCATCCTCCGGAGGGACCGCCGGTTTGCACGGCTTTGACTTGCCGCCCGTCGGGAGCACCCTCGCCAATGTCGTAGATGAAGGTCTTGAGCGATGTGCCCAGTGGCATCTCGACCAAGCCTGTATTTTTTACCTTGCCAACCAGAGAAAAGACTTTGGTGCCCGCACTCTTTGGGCTTCCCGTCTCGGAGAACCAACTGGCGCCACGCATCACAATGGGGGCAATGTTGTACCAAGTTTCGACGTTGTTAATGCTCGTCGGCTTGCCCCACAAGCCCTTTTGCGCCGGAAACGGAGGACGTGGACGCGGTCGACCGGCCGCTCCCTCAAGCGACGCGATCAAAGCAGTTTCTTCGCCGCACACAAACGCCCCAGCACCTTCCACGAGCGAGATTTCAAAATTCACGCCTCGCCCAAGGATGTTTTCTCCAAGCATCCCGTATTCGCGCGCCTGTTCAATTGCCTGATTCAACCGATGAACGGCCAGTGGATATTCAGCCCGAACGTAGACGATGCCCTCGGTAGCACCCGTTACATAAGCACAGATAATCATGCCTTCCAGCAACGCATGCGGATCGCTTTCGATCTCGTTGCGATTCATATAGGCGCCGGGATCGCCTTCGTCGGCATTGCAGATTATGTATTTGGGTTCAGCCTGCGCCTTCGCCAGAAACTCCCACTTATTGCCCGTGAGGTACCCTGCTCCCCCTCGTCCACGGAGCCTCGATGCCTTGATCTGTTCAATCACGCTCTCCGGATGCGCATCAATAAGCACCTTGTACAAAGCCTGGTAGCCGCCAACGGCGATGTACTCCTCGATGTCATCGGGATTGATGATCCCGCAGTTGCGCATCACGATTTTCTTCTGGCCCTTGAAAAACGGTACTTCGTTCCACAACGGAATCTCGGGATAGCCTTCGCCGTATCGAATGTGCCCCGTAAGGTGGTCCCACTCCTCGACCTTGCAATAAATAAGGTCAGGGGTAAGATGCCCCTTCTCGATGTCATCGAGAATGCGATCAGCATCGTTGGCTTGCGCTTTCCGCAGAATCACCAGCGGTTTCCCGGGCAGTCGAACGGCAACCAAAGGCTCCTGGAAACAGGCGCCGAAACATCCAACAGGTTTCAATACAACCTCGGCCCCACTGCGCGCGATCGCCTGTGCGAATGCTTGAAAAAGCGCCTCGGCCCCGTTGCCCCGACCACAGGTTCCCATTCCTACAGTGATGCGGGGGACGGAAGGAATTAGTTTTGCCGTTCCCGCCTCGCGCACCGTGTTGAAGGCTGCAAGATCTTGTACTCGAGGCATGTTTCATTCCCCTTTTCGAATCGTCTCGATTTCACGCCGCACCGTACGTTCAGTGGCGTGCCCACAGATACGATGATTCACCTCGACGACCGGGGCCATTGCGCACTGTCCGAAACAGGCAACCGTTCGGACAGTGAACTTGGCATCCGGCGTCGTCAGCGCCATCTTGTCCGCTTCGTTCCCGTTGTTCTCTTCATCTTCCAGACCCAGGCCCAGATCCAGTCGGGCGCCCTGCAACAGGTTGCGCGAGCCTCGTGTATGGCACGCTGTACCGCGGCAGATACAAACCGTGTTTTCTCCCTGGGGCTCCAGGTTGAAGAGCGCGTAAAAAGTCACCACGCTGTAAATCCGCGAAAGCGGAGTGGACGTTTTCAGCGCGATGTAATGCAATGTCTCCAGTGGCAGGTATTTGTGCGGATTGCGGTCTTGTGCAGCCTCGAGAATTCCCAGGAGCGCGCCCGGACGCCCCCAGGACTTGGCAATCAACGCATCCAGAAAGGCTTGTTCCTGTGTTGACAGAGATCCTTGCGATCCTTTGGACATCGTCACCCTTTCTCCAGGTTCAGTTCGGGACTATGTGCGAAAGCAACAAGCCTGCTCATCGTTTTTCGCGAGTCCGTAGCGCGGGAGCCTGGAACTATAGTCGTCGGCGAAAACAAACGTATAAAGCACGAAGGTATGTGGACGCGCGCGCCTGCGCCTCCACAACCAGCCTTTGTACCGATGGTTGCTTTTCATTGGTGCACGTTGATGACTATTCTGGAGCTTTGAAAGACCGTTTAATTGCAATGACTTCCGGAGGGTGGACGCTCAGCCCGTTACGCGCAGCTATCGCAAATTGCAGCGTCCCATTGCATTTTGCAAGTCACTTAGGTTTTCTTGCCGGACCGCCCACGTCTCTTCGATTGCTTCCTTTGATTGCTTCCTGGCTCAATTTTTTTGTAGGTCGTCAAGCTTCGCACCCCCATCGTGACATGCGTCACATCCTTGTCTCGCCGGAGAGTAGGAGAATCTACAAGACAATCTCCGTCAGGAAGAAGCCGCGGGACTAAGTTCCCCTGCATGCAATGTCTGCGGAAAGAGAAGGTGAACCTATGAGCCTCAGCCAGCTAGCTCGATCCCTCCGGGAGTCGGCCACTCTCAAGCTGAATGAAACGGTTGCCTTGCTTCGCGAAAAAGGCGAGCCCGTCATTCACTTAGGAGGCGGCGAGCCCAAGACCAAGTGCCCCATGGATGCGGTCATCAACTGTGCCGCGGTGTTGAATACGGGAGAGATCCGCTACACCCCGCCCGATGGAATTTCTGCTTTGAAGAAAGCCGTCATCCGTTACACCGAAGAGCACTACAAGAAACTTGTCTCCGCCGATAATGTGATCGCCTCCGGCGGCGCAAAACAGGCGCTGATGGTGCTGCTGCACGCCATCCTCGATCCCAAAGAAGAGGTCGTCTTCCCTGCTCCTTATTGGGTCAGCTATCCGGAAATGGTGAAACTGGCTGGCGGCGTTCCGGTTCCTGTAACTCCGGAAGATGGAACTTTCTTCCCGACGGTCAAAGAGATCGCCGAAGTGGTGAGTTCCTACACCAAGGCCATCATTTTGAATAGCCCCAACAATCCCTCAGGCGCAATGTACTCGAAGGACTTCGTGCAGGAGATGGTCGAGTTCTGCGAGAAGAAGGGCATCTACCTCATCATGGACGACATTTACAACCGGCTCGTCTTCGATGGCAAAAGCGCGCCCATCTGCTACGAGTTCGCTAAACGGCCGCTCGAAGAGTCGAAACTGGTCGTCATCAACGGCGTCTCCAAGATGTACGCCATGACTGGATTCCGCATCGGCTGGGCCGTCGGGAACAAGCCTCTTATCGAAGCGATGGCCACCATCCAGTCGCAGCAAACCTCTGGACCTGCCGCGCCGTCCCAGTGGGCCGCTGTCGGCGCACTCAATGGCGTTCAGTCGGCCATCGACGGCCTGCGCATGACGCTGGAAAATAATCGTAATGTCATGATGGATCGTCTCCGCGCCTTCGAAGGCGTGAAGGTGTATCAGCCGGAAGGCACGTTTTATTGCTTCCCCGACTTCAGCGCTTACATGAAGGATTCGCAGAAGCTCTCCAATTTCCTGTTGGATAAAGTGCGTGTGGTCACCGTGCCCGGCAAGGAATTCGGATTCGAAGGTCACCTGCGCCTGAGTTACTGCGGAACAATCCGCGACATAACCGAAGGTTTGGATCGCATCAAGTGGGCCCTCGATACGAACTCGGCGAATGAACTTTATCTTGGCGACCGCAAGCTGGTTAGGGAGTGGGCATGAACATCTATCTCGACGTTCAATCTCCCGCTGTAAAGGAGGCCTGGAAACTCGCCTCAAGCTATGGCCTGCAGAGTCACGGCCTGGTCAACCTCCGGCGCGTCTATTGGAATCTGCCCACGCCCGCTCTCTACGAGGAAAGTATTTTTCGCTCGGAGGCCAGCCTGTCGCACATGGGACCGCTGGTGGTCTCGACCGGCAAGCATACGGCACGAGCGGCGGCCGATAAGTTCGTCGTCCGCGAAGAATCGACAGAAGACAAGATCTGGTGGGGCCAGTACAACCGTCCCTTCACCGGCGAGAGTTTCAGCGCGCTTCTCACCCGCTTACAGGGATATCTGCAAGGCAGGGACGTTTTCGTTCAAGACTGCTTTGCTGGCGCCGATCCCGAGCACAGCCTGCCCATCCGCATCGTCACGCAGAAGGCATGGCACAGCTTATTTGCACGCACTATGTTTCTGAAAATTCGCAGTCAGGATGCACTGCAGCGCCATATACCCGAATTCACCGTCGTTGCCGTGCCTTCCTTCCAGGCATCGCCCATGGTCGATGGCACGCGCAGCGAAACATTCATCATCATTAATTTCCGTGAACGCCTGGCCATTATAGGGGGCACAAATTACGCGGGAGAAATCAAGAAGACGATCTTCACCGTGCTGAATTTTCTCTTGCCGCTGCAGGGTGTGTTGTCGATGCACTGTTCGGCAAACGTGGGCGCCGAGGGCGACGTCGCGATCTTCTTCGGTCTCTCCGGCACGGGCAAAACCACTCTTTCGGCCGACCCCAATCGCCGCCTCATCGGAGACGATGAACACGGCTGGAGTGAGAACGGCGTCTTCAACTTTGAGGATGGATGCTACGCCAAGGCGATTCGCCTCTCGCCCGATGCCGAGCCGCAGATCTATGCTTGCACCCGTAGATTCGGAACTGTGCTCGAAAACGTCACGTTCGATCCTGTTTCGCGCCACCTCGATTTGGACGACTACACGGTCACCGAGAATACTCGGGCCGCATATCCGCTCTCATATATCGACAATTGCATGCCCGAGAAGCGCGCTGGGCATCCGAAGAATGTCATCTTCCTGACTTGTGACGCCTCGGGGGTAATGCCTCCGATCTCGCGGCTCAGCCCCGACCAGGCCATTTATCACTTCATCTCCGGCTACACCAGCAAAATTGCCGGCACCGAAATCGGCTTAGGCGTGGAACCGGAAATCACCTTCAGCACCTGCTTCGGTGGCCCGTTTATGGTCCACCACCCATTGGCTTATGCTGAATTGTTAAAGAAAAAGATTCAAAAGCATGGCGCTCAAGTATGGCTTGTCAACACCGGCTGGACCGGCGGACCGTTTGGCATTGGAAAGCGGATCAGCATTCACCACACCCGGGCGCTACTGAATGCCGCGCTTAGCGGGTCTCTGTTGAACGTGGAGTACAAGAAAGACCCTGTATTCGGATTCGACGTACCCGCTCAATGTGAAGGCGTGCCGTCGCAGATTCTGGATCCGGCAAACACCTGGCCGAGCCACGAGGAGTACTTCCGCAAGTACGATGCCCTTGCAGCCCGCTTCATCGAGAATTTCAAGCTAATGATGGCGGAATGTCCGGCACATATTCTGGAGGCTGGCCCCAAGCGCCTCACGACCGCTTTGGTGCGTTGAAGACAAATCGCCTTAGCAGTTTACTGAAGAACTCCTGGGGAGAATTTCGGCCGTCGAAAACACTTCTTCAGCAAACTGCTACAGTTTCGCGGCTGCGTCCCACTCGCTAACGACGGGGCTCGCATCGTGCGGCAACCACGAGCCCGGGGAGGTTTCCAGCGTCAGCATTCCCAATTGTTGCGTCATTCCAAGCGTGTCCCACTGTTCCCACTGCTCCACTATTTTCCCGCCGCTGATCTGGTGAATGGTCATTCCGGTGATCTGCAATCGTCTGCCCGTGGCCGTCATTCCCATGAACGTTCCGTTATGCGTTCCGACGAACTTCCAGCGGGTCACGACTCTGCCATCGTCGGCAACCTGATCGTCGATTCTCCATTCAGCATCCGGAAATCCACTGAACACAGAGAGTAACAATTGACGATGCTCCTCATCTCTTAGTTCCCCGATTGCCGGAGCGTGATAAACAACACCAGAATATAGTTCGGCATATAGGTCCGGTTTGTGCTGGTTCATGCACTCATCAAACAATCGCCGAACGATGGCCTTATTGGCCTTGCTCGCTTCGCTCATATCTTGCTCCTTTCGGGGCAGCCTTCTTAGATAAGACTTCTCTTGTTCCGAGCACTACGAAAACACGGCGTCGGTGCTCCGAGCTACAATCCATGCTCTCGCCGCAGACACACAAACGTCAGTGACCTGGGTCACGAGTGGAAGGTTCGACCCTCTTTTTGAAGGACGGCTGCTGGGAGATGTTGTGCCGGAACAAGCAGTGGTCACTTCCTGCCGGAGAGGTCAACCCCGGTACTCTCACTCAGTTACAATAAGTCCGCGGTCAAATTCAAGGGGGCAAGAATGTCAAATCTAGATAATGCGCTCCGCGAGCTTCGTGCGCGGCGGAGCGGAATGGAAGCGGACCTGGAAAAGTTAGACCAGTTAATTGCGGGTATCCAATCATTGAATGGTGGGAGTGCCCGGAACCCGAGCCCGGAGATCCGAAGGGCGTCGGCAACGAGAACGCCGGGGTCTACTCCTGCTAAACGGACCATGTCGGCTGCCGCACGCCGGAAGATCAGCTTGGCGCAGAAAGCACGATGGGCAAAGGCGAAAGGTCACGCGCCAAAACCTCGTCCCACAATTTCAGCAGCAGGCAGAAAGAAAATTGCGGCGGCGGCACGGGCTAGATGGGCGAAGTTCAGAGCAGCGAAGAAAGCGGCATAGATGGAGTTTTGAAGGGCCTGCCGCTGCCAGTATGCGGCAGGTTTCATCTCTTACGTGAATCGCAGAGTCCCGAAGCTCACTTGCAAGTAATCTTGGGATTATTCTTCGCTAGTTCCACACAAGCCTCATGTTGCTTCATACTCTGCTGCTGATCTGCCGGCGAAGTTGGAGTGGCAGAAGTTGAAGCCCGTGTATTCGAAGTGGGAGCTTTCTCCAGCATTACTTGAAATGCAGCAATCTCCTCCGGCTTGCCCCATACAAATTCTTTAGTTTGCATTTCGCAGAAGTCGTCCGGATACTCCCAGACGGGCTGAACAGTTACATTGGTCGCGCCATTAAGCTCCACCAATGTGTACGACCACACACTCTTTGTGGTCATGCCCTTACACATATTTGAAGCTGTGAAAATCGCATCGATGGTGGGCATCTGCGCTGGCTTCGAGAAGCGGAACTGAAACTGATTGTCGGAATCGAGCCTGTAGCCGCCCATTAGATTCTGCTGAAAGATTAGCGCCTTGAGCGTTTGGGCAGACGCCTTGCTGGCAAATACATACGGCCCCGGCTGAGCCTTTGCTTTCTTATCTCGCGCCCCTGCCACTGTCGATATCGCCAAAATCAGAATCAGTACGCTTCTCATACTTTCCCCCCATAGTGAACTCTACTGAGACACACCCGCGAACTGCTAATTACCGGAGTCATCGCAGAATGGTTTAGGATGCCAAGTTCCGGATTCCCTGCTCCGGCTAGCCGATGTTCGCTGCTTGTTCGCTTTCAAAAAGGCTGCCGACGAACCGACGCTGCGCATGAGATGCCGCAACCAGCAAGGTTTTCAGCCCAATATCAGGGCTTCACTTTTCATGGGTCAGCATGCGATACTTCATGCGCGGCGTGATCTTCCCGTGGGATGACCTGCAATCGAGCTAACGTTCTCCGGCATTCGCACGCTAAAACTCACCTTTTGGAGACTTTATGCGGTTCAAAGTTGTGTTTCTCGCTTTGTTTGTCACGTGCCTGTTGACCCAATTGTTCGCGGCCGCCGCGAAGCCGACCCCACGGTTTGCCTATGTTGTCGATCCTGGGCTCGGACAGATCCTGGAATACTCGATCACCCCCGCCACCGGCGCGCTGGTGGCGATCAAGGGGTGCGTGAGTACTCCCGACGCCGATACGCCAAGCGCGGCCATCGTCGACAAGGATGGAAGTTTTCTTTACGTTGCCAACGAGGGGACAAGCAATATCTTCGTGTATGCGATCAACCCGTCGACGGGATGTCTGGCAACACCGGTTTCCTACCCGACCAAGGGCACGGGCCCGGTCGCCCTGGATATCGCGGCACATGACGGGATTCTCTTTGCTTCCGATAATGGCAGTTCGCAGATTGATGCGTTTTCATTCAACAACGGGGTGCTCACTCCAATTTCAGGTTCTCCGTTTACTGGGTGCTCGAACGCGGCCGGAATCGCCGTAGATTTGGTCCAGTCCTACCTCTACCAAGCCAGCAATGTTTCCAGCAATGGCAGCGATTCAGGGACAGGCACGGTTTGCGCGTTCGGGTTCTCTCTAAGCGGCAAGCAATGGATGTCGGCAGCAACCCCGTACAGCACGACCGGAGCCTATCCCAACCGGGTAGTATTTGATACCGTCGGCCAATTCTTGTTTGTTACCAACTCAGGGACAGGCACAGTCGAATCTTTCTCGGTGAGCGCTACCGGCGTCCTGACAGCGAATAACTCGCTTAGCACCGGAACGAGCCCCGCCGGCGTGGCCGTGAATCCTTTCGGTCAGATGGTGTATGTGGCGAATGGAGGATCCAGTTCCACCTCCGCGTATTTATTGAGTTCGACGGGAGCGTTGGAGGCAAATGGTGCAGCCGTGACGACCACTGACGGCGAACCGACGAACATCGCTGTAGACCAAAGCGGCAGATATCTCTATGTGACTGAGAGCAGCGGTTTCGTCTATGGATACAACATTGCGCCCGCTACTGGGAAACTGACGCTTATCACGGGTTCTCCATGGTCGACGGGAACAGGTAGTGCTCCGGTGGCCATCGCAACGCAGCCGTAGTCAATGGGCGATCTGAATCGATATTTTTTGGGAACTTCCGGATCCGCTTTACCAACAAATGCCTTCGTACGTTTTTGCGCCTTGTGGCCGTTTGCCTCGCTCCAAATGGATCAAGTCAATCACAATCTGCTCGGGTCGAAGATATGGCGCTACGCGTTCCCGGCTCGCGGATCGATTTCCCAGGATGATGACCTCAGCCGAGCACATGACGCTCTCAAGATCGGCCGTCAGCACCGACCCGATGTGTGGAATCACTTCTTCAATATATTGACGATTCGCCCCGGCTAGACGTCCGAGAGAAACGTCTTCGTCCCACACGCGAACTTCCAGACCCTCACCCATGAGCCGCTTGATCAACTGGACCTGCGGGCTCTCGCGGAGATCGTCGGTGCCAGCTTTGAAGCTCAAACCAAGCTGGGCAATCTTCTTTTTACCCGTGCTTAAGACCATGTCCACAGCGCGATTGACATGCTCGGCATTACTCGGCATCAAGGATTCGAGCACCGGAAGCTTCAGGTCGAGTTCTTTGGCCTTGTAGGTGATGGCGCGCAGGTCCTTGGGAAGGCAGGAACCGCCAAAAGCAAATCCCGGCGAAAGATAGGCGGGAGAAATGTTGAGCTTTGTATCGGAGGTGAAAATTTCGGTCACTTGCTGCGCATCCACGCCAAGGTGTTTGCACATGGTTCCCATTTCGTTCGCGAAGCCGATCTTCAACGCGTGATAGCAGTTGGAAAAGTACTTGACCATTTCCGCGACGGGGATTGTGGTCTCATACAGCGGGGCCGCAACACCCTTATACATTTCGCGCAGCGGAGCCAGATGATTCTTGTCGGTCGCGCCCAGAATGGTGTAAGGAGGATTGAGAAAGTCGGCGACGGCGCTGCCCTCCCGCATGAACTCCGGGTTGTAGCAGACGGTGAAATCGCGGCCACATTTCTTGCCGCTGGCATCTTCGAGAATGGGTAGCGCGATTGTCTCGGTAGTTCCCGGCAAGACAGTGCTGCGTAGCACAAAGACGTGGGGAGATTTCTTTTGTCGCATGGCGGCGCCAATCTCGCGGGCGACGCTCTCAATGTGGCTGAGATCGAGCTTGCCGTTCTTGAGGCTGGGCGTGCCGACACAAACAAAAGACACATCGGAGTTCAACACGGCTTCGGTCGCATCGGTGGTGGCGTGGAGACGGCAGGCCCGGTTCGCCTCGGCTACCAACTCGCTCATCCGCGCTTCGACGATAGGGGTGCGGCCGGAATCAAGCATCTCCACCTTAGCCCGGCTCACATCGACGCCAATCACCTTGTGCCCCATAGAGGCGAAACAGGCCGCGGACACCGATCCGACATAGCCCAAACCGAAAATGCTGACAGACAGACCCAAAGCGAAATCTCCTTGCGGGTGATAGTAGCGCCGCTACCTTCGACTATATCAATGCAAAGCTCGCCGGCGCGCGTGTGGCCGACGCGGCAGCCCAGTAAAATCCTATAGGAGAGACTACAGGACAACAACTTACGAAGATAACTCCTGGCAGGGATTGCCGTCAGCCTTGCTGATGGTCTGGGTAGCGGGTCAAGTCACTTTGGGGTGGCGGACCCCGCTTCAATGCTCCGGGCCAGCCGCTTCTCACATGTAAGATATAAGGTACCGTGGCTTCCGGATGGCGTCATAAGCTTGCCCGAGTTTCCCATATGGATTGGGAAGAGGTCCAGACGCGCCTTGGGCAGGCGCTTGGCAAACGCACGGATTTGTTGCGTTATCGTCTCGGCATGCGGTTTGGCTCGGCGAATCTTACCGAGAACTCGGCGGAAGGCAATTTCTTTTTCGCATCTGGTGAGGCGCGTCAGCGCGCCCAGTTGCTCTTGCAGCACATGCCCGAGCAAGCCGCCAGCATTGTTCGAGAAGCGGATGAGATTTGCGCTCACCACTTCCGCCTGCTTGGCTACGAGCATTTGGATTATGGGCCCGAGATCGACTGGCATCTGGATCGCGTTCACGGAAAACGCGCGCCTCTGCTTCCTTGGTTCGAGATTCCGTTTCTCCAGTTCGCGGCCGTTGGCGACCACAAAGTCGTTTGGGAGCTGAACCGCCATCAGCACTTGGTGATGTTGGCGAAAGCATGGCTGCTGACGAGCGACGACAAGTATGTTCGCGAGTTGGCGGCGCAGTGGCACAGTTGGGTGAAGGCCAATCCTTATCCGCTGGGCATCAATTGGGGAAGCACTCTGGAAGTGGCGTTTCGCAGCCTGTCGTGGATTTGGGTCGATCATCTGCTCGCCGAATCGCCTGAATATGCCGGAATGCGGCGCGACTTCTTGGCTGCGCTCGAATTTCACGGCCGTTACATTGAGCGTTATTTGTCGACATACTTTTCTCCGAACACGCATCTGCTCGGAGAAGCGCTGGCAATGTTTTTTCTCGGAGCCCTCTATCCGCAGATGCAGCACGCCGGACGCTGGAAGGACAAAGGCTGGCAGATACTGACGCACGAAGCGGGCCGGCAGGTACGGCCTGACGGCGTTTACTTCGAGCAATCCCTTTACTATCACGTCTACGCGCTGGATTTTTTCCTACATGCCCGGGTGCTGGCGGCGGCCAATGGCATAGTGGTTCCGGCAGCCTTCGATGAGACCATTGGCAAAATGCTCAATGTACTTGCCGCGCTGGCGCAGGCCGGGGTTGCTGAGGGCTTTGGCGACGATGATGGCGGCCGGTTGTTCGATTCCAGCCGCAATGAAACCGAGCACATGACCGATCCGTTGGCGATAGGATCAGTGGCGCCCGGGTCGGTCATCTATGCGGGCGATTATGATCGGGATGGCCCGACTGCCGCGCGGCTTACCGAGGAATCCATCTGGTTATTCGGGGAGTCTGCAATTAAGAGACTGACGCCGGTTGCAATGACCCAGGCCGTTGACGGCTCAACTTCCAGCGGGACGCCCCATCATCCGGTGCGTTCGACGTCCTTTCCCGATGGCGGCATTTACGTGCTTGCCGACGCAGAACCTTATTCTCAGGTGATGATGATCGACTGTGGCCCTCAGGGAATAGGCCGTTGCGGCCATGGCCATGCTGACGCGCTCAGCCTTCGTCTCACCATGAATGGAGAACGCTGGCTGGTGGATTCCGGCAGCGGAGTTTACATTGCTTCGGATTCGAGTGATCGCGACACTTTCCGTGGCACGGCCGCGCACAACACGATTCGCGTCGATGCCGTTGACCAAGCCATTCCGGGAGAACCATTTTCGTGGATCAAGATTCCAACGTCACGCGCGGAAAAGTGGGTGGCCGGCCGCACGTTCACGTACTTCTCCGGCAGCCATAACGGATATGCGCGCCTCGCGGACGCGGTGACTCATCGCCGATCCGTTTTGCGGGTGAATGCTTGTTCGACCAAGGGCGCTGCTGATGGCGGCATCTGGCTGGTACGCGATGCGTTGCTTGGCGATGGCGTACACGACCTGGAACTCTTCTGGCATTTTGCGAGCGATGTAATGCTGAGCAAACAGAGCGCGACAGAACTGACAGCATCAAGATTAGTCGCGTCAAGGCCCGAATCAGGCAAGCCAGGCCAACCCAGGCTGCGAATGATCTTGCCCGAACAGTCAACGTGGCAAACGGACGTCGCATCCGGCCGCCTTTCTCCTGCCTATGGCCGATATGAAAATGCGCCGGTGCTGCGATCGCAAGCAACATTAAAACTGCCGACAGAAACTGTAATGGCCTTCCTCGCGGAGCCTTCCGCGTCCTCGACGACTCCCGCACACATGAATCATGTGCCCCATGCGGCACAAGTCTACGAACTCCGGATGGGGGACGTGGTCCACACATTTGTCTTCGGAGAAAGCAAGCAGCCATGGAGTTTTGGGCCGTGGTCGTCCGACGCGGAATTGCTCTATGTGCGAACGACAAACGATGAACTGGCGCAGATGATCGTCGTTGGGGCGAATTCAGTCGAGTGGCGAGGGCGCACACTGCTACAGTCGGCAGAAAATCTCGAGTATTTGGAGTGGCGCAAAGCGGACAGCACAGTGCACGCCGAGCCATCCTCGGTTTCGACGACTTCATTTCTTGACGAATTGCTGGCAAACTCGGCTCCATTTTCGTCTACTGCTCGCGGGAACGCTTCGACTACCTACGCGGAGAAACACTGATGTGCGGCATCGCAGGAATCTTCGAGTTTCGACATGACGCACGCGCATCGGCCACCGCGCTGCGCGAGATGTGCAGCATAATGGCGCACCGTGGTCCGGATGATGAAGGTTTCTATACGGACGGTTGCCTTGGGATTGGCATGCGGCGCCTTAGCATCGTCGATTTGGCGACAGGCCATCAGCCCATTTCAAACGAAGATGGATCGCTCTGGATCGTTTTCAACGGAGAAATCTACAATCACCTTACGCTGCGGGAAGAACTCATTGCGCGCGGACACCGCTATTCGACGCACAGCGATACCGAGACCATCATCCACGCGTTTGAAGAGTACGGGCCTCAGTGCGTAGAACATCTGCTCGGCATGTTTGCTTTTGCCATCTGGAACCGCAATACGAAAACGCTGTTCATTGCGCGCGACCGGCTTGGCATCAAGCCGCTCTACTACCAGGTCACGCCTGAGCGGCTGGTATTCGGCTCGGAAATTAAAGTCGTACTCGCGCATGGCGGCACACAGGCCGAATTCAACCGCAGTGTGCTTCCCGAATATCTGGCATTCGGTTACATCTCAAGCGAAGAGACGTTTTACTCGGGGATCAAAAAGCTGCCGCCGGGACACACGCTGATGATTGGCCAGGATGGCAAGGCCGACATACGGCAATATTGGGACCTCAATGCGAGCCCTTTGCATGAGTCGCGCGATGAAATGTATTACGTTCGCGCGTACCGGGAACTTCTCGAAGGCGCGGTCAGCAGCCATTTGATGAGCGATGTGCCGCTCGGCGTATTTCTGAGCGGTGGCCTCGATTCCAGCGCCGTAGCCGCGCTGATGACAAAGATTCGCCGTGAGCCGGTAGAGACCTTTTCCGTTGGCTACCGCGAGCAGACGTACAGCGAATTGCCATTCGCGCACACGGTGGCTAACCACATCAAATCCAACCATCATGAAGTGTCAGTCAGCGAGAACGATTTCTTTTCGGCGCTTCCGCACTTGATCTGGCACGAAGATGAGCCGATTGTGTGGCCCTCAAGCGTGTCTCTATATTTTGTTGCCAAGCTGGCGCGCGAACGCGTGGTCGTCGTGCTTACCGGCGAGGGCAGCGACGAAACGCTGGCTGGTTACACGCGCTATGCCTTCACGCTCAAGAACGCCGCGATGGACCGCGCTTACCGTGCGGTCGTCCCAGGCGCTTTGCGTGGAGCACTTCGCAACTCGGTAGCCAGTTCTCACCTTCTTGGCGCAACGCTGCGCCGCAAACTCGAACACACTTTCCTGGGCAAGGATGGTGAGGCCTGGGATTCTTTCTATTTCGATAATTTCTTTTCCGCATTCAGCGCGGCGGAACAATGCGGATTGCTGACGGATGAATTCGCCCGCGAATACTCGCCCGCAACCGCATACAACAATGTGCTTGGATATTGGGAGCGTTCGGCAACGCACGCGGATGGCGCAATGCTGCAACGGCTGCTCTACACGGACATCAAGACCTACCTGGTCGAACTGCTCATGAAGCAGGACAACATGAGCATGGCCGCGTCGATCGAGAGCCGCGTGCCCTTTCTCGATCACGTGCTGGTGGAATTCGCCACACGCATTCCGCGCGAAATGCAGATTCACGGCCTATCCGGCAAACACATTCTCAAAAGAGCGATGGAAGACCTGCTGCCGCGCGAGATCATCTATAGGCCCAAGCTGGGGTTCCCCACACCGTGGAGTGGATGGCTGGCCGGCTCTCGTCTGGAAACAATTCGCGCGATGCTCCTTGAGCCGCGCAGCTTGCAGCGAGGATACTTCCGCCGCGAAGCTATCGAGAAATTGTTTGATGAACACCGCGCCCGGCATCGCGACAACTACGATCGCATCTGGCGTCTGCTGAATCTGGAATTGTGGCACCGCGTGTGTCTTGAAGGAGAGGCTCACGACGAAATGAACGTGGATATAAAGATGGCGACTGTTAGATAGGGCGTGGGATCTGCGCGAAAACCCTGCCCTTGATCGGTCGTTTTACGCCAAACGTGCCGGAACACCTTCTCCCACATTCGTTCCGGCTGCCACTAAAGACTGCAGCACTTCTTTAAAGCGCTGACCGATCGCGCTCCAGTCGTAACGAGCGGCGGTTTCCGCGGCCGCCCTGGCGTATTGTTGACGCATAGGTTCATCGCGCAGGAGCGTGATCACGGCCTGGGCGAATGAACCAGCGTCGTCTGCCAAAATGATGTCCCGGCCGTGTTCGACGTCAAGCCCTTCTGCGCCAACAGTGGTGGAAACGACGGCCTTGCCCGCCGCCATGGCTTCATAAATCTTCAGGCGCGTCCCCCCGCCGATCCGCAAGGGCACCACAACCACAGCGGATTCGCGCAGGTATTCGATCACGGATGGCACCTCGCCGGTGACCTCGATCGCGTCCGTTGCCCAGCGCTGAACACGGCGGCCCGGGTTTCGCCCGACAATGCGAAACTTTGCCTCCGGCATTGCTTTGCGGATCTCCGGCCATATTTCGGTGCAAAAGTATTCCACGCCATCTACATTCGGCTCCCAGTCCATCGCACCGATAAATGTAACGGTTTGGCCCTTCTCTTTTGCTTCGGGATCCGGTGCGTAGTGAGCCAGGTCCACGCCAGTTGGGACAACGGTGATTCGGGATGGGTCGACCCAGCGGGACATAAGTGAGCGATCACTCTCGGAGACCGCGATCACATGCTGAAACCGGCCGACGGCGTTTTGTTCGTAAGCCAACATTTTGCGGAATTCCATCCGGTACATGGCTCTGCGAATAGGATCTTCAGCGGTTTCCGCGTGCCGCCGCCATATCTCGCTTTCCACATTGTGCTGAAAAAGCGCGGTCGGAATTTCAGGCCGGCCGGGAAAGTTGACTGCAGCATCAAGAAAATCGCAAACCGCCACGTCGAACTGTTTCTCACGGAACCAAGTCTCAATCTGACGGCGCACGCGGTCGTCGGCAAATCGGCTGACCGCGTACGGTGCATCCGAACTTAAGTGCGCGAGATAGTCGAGGCCGCGCCGCAGCCCGGAAAGCTCTTTTTTTCCGGTGCAGATGGCGACCGCGCCGGGCAACTCCCGGTCGATTGCGCTTTCATAATCCGGATCGCGCATTCCGCCGTAATACGTTAAAAAAGTCACCGTGTGCAGGGAGGCGAGGTAGCGCAGAATATGGTAGGTACGGATGTTTCCACCGTTGCGCACTGGAAGGAGTTTGTCAGCTTTGACCCATAGGATTCTCATTCGCGCGCGGCCACTTAGCGGGCCCAAACCGCCTTTCTGCCAGTGACAAAGTTCACAAAGGCAACCAGGGCTGCCGAATTAAGAACCACGAAGGTGCGCGCAGCATCGGCGGCCCGATGCAGCGGCCCAATGGGGAAGCCGGAAAATGCCGCAAGACTGAGCGCGTAAAACACAACTTGTGCGACCAGCACCAGGCGGTAAATCGGCTCCGGCAAAAAGATGGAACTAACGAGCACTCCGACCAGTGCGAAAGGAACTAATAACCGCGACAGTTTGTGGCTGATGAATTCAAACCGAATCGGATTCTCGCGCCGCAAGAGCCACGGAGCAAGTTGGAGCAGCTGATAGTTGCCGCTCAGGGTGCGCACCTTTCGCCAGAATTCGCGGCCTTCGCCAAGATTGGGCGAGTCCCACGCGCGGGCGCGAGAGTCGAAAACAACACGCTTTCCGCGGCGCGCCACCTGCATGGGGAGTAGAACATCGTCGAGAATAGTCCCTTCCGGGAGCGGCGCAAGCAGATCTCGTCGTGCGCAGTAAATTGCGCCGGTCGCTCCCGCCACCGAACCCGACGCCGATTCGAGTTCGCGAATTGCCTTTTCCATTCGCCAGTACAGGCCCATGCCTCGTCCTGTTTCTCCGCTGGTTGGGTCGCCCAGCATTAACTCGCCGCTGGCAGCCCCCACTTCCGAGTCGGCGAAATTTTCGACCAGCAGCCGTAACGCGCAGGGTTCAATGGTCTGGCGCGCGTCGGTAAACAGCAGCAGGTCTCCGCACGCTGCCTGTATCGCATCGTTAAGGCCGGCAGCCTTCCCTTGCGACACGGTCTTGTGGATCGTTCGCACGCGCGCATCTTTGGCGAACTCGCCCAGAATTGCGGGAGTTCCATCACATGACCCGTCGGAGACGACAACTATCTCCAGCTTTTCCCGTGGATAATCGAGTGCCAACAGATTCCCCATCTTTAAGGCGATCGCTGCCTCTTCGTCCCGCACGACCATCGCCACCGAAACTTCGGGCTCCACGGCGCCGCGCCGCACCGGACGAGGCGACCAACGGCTGCGAAACCACAGCCATAGTGGGTATCCAAAGTATGAGTAAGTGATGAAAGCCGCCGAAATCCAGAACGCCCATTTCATCTTTATTGCGCGCCGCGGCGCAGCAGGACGGTCTTTACAGTCAGGAACATGATCATCAGGTCCAAACCGATGGAAGCGTTTTTCATGTAAAAGAGGTCGTATTGCAATTTTTCCCGCGCGTCTTCTACCGTGCTCCCATACTTGTACTTGACCTGAGCCCACCCCGTTACGCCCGGCCGAACGATGTGCCGTACCCCGTAATACGGAATCTCCTTCTTGAGCCATTCAACAAATTCCGGCCGCTCCGGCCGCGGGCCAACGAAAGCCATGTCTCCTTTGAGGACGCACCATAGCTGCGGTATCTCGTCCAGGCGCGAGGCCCGCAAGAACCTGCCGATACGCGTCACGCGAGGGTCGTTGTTGCCCGCCCACTGCGGAACACCGGAAGCTTCGGCGTCCTCGCGCATGGTGCGGAACTTGATTACGTTGAAGACCCGCCCGCCTTTTCCTACTCTCGGCTGGGTATAGAACACTGGCCCTTTCGAGTCGAGCTTGATTGCCAGCAAAACCAGAGGGATCAGCGGTAAGGAAAGGATCAGGCCAATCAGCGAAATCACCACCGACAATCCGCGGCGAATGAAGCGGGAAATTCCATTGCGCCGGAAGCCTTCGCCAAAAACCAGCCAGCTGGGGTAAAGGCTTTCCACTTCGATTCTGCCCGATATCTTTTCCAGCCAGCTTGTCGCCTCTTCGATCTTGACTCCCTGCATGCGCAATTCCAGCAACTCCTGCATGGGAATCGTGCCGCGCCTGTCCGGCATGGCCACAATCACACGATGGACCCTCTGCGTACGGAAAACTTCCAGCAGATGGCCGGCAACCGTTTCCCGGTTCACCGCGCCTTCCATCTTGCCGGTCCAACTGGCAACTTCCACCCCGATCTCCGGATTTTGCCGCAGGCCCTGCACCAGGCGTTGCGCCCGCTCGCCCGTGCCGAGCACATAGACGTGCTCGCTTAGTATGGGCAACTGAACCAGCCACGTGAACCCTACGCGCCATCCCAAAAGCGCAACCGTCAGAATCAGAAGGCCGATTTCGGTAGACCCGTTGCCCAGCACGTACTCGGGCCAGAAATAGGAAACTCCGGCCAGCACGAACGCCAGGAGGCCCGGCACCATGAGCAAGCGAAAATACAGCTCGCCTTTGGTGGTCAGGCGGGACGTGTCGTAAAGATCGAACCAGTGGGAGCCCAATAGAACCAGCAATGTTAACGCGAGAATCTTGACATACCCGTGCTCATAGATGAGTACGAGATAGCTGTCATCCCAATTGGCATAGATCGCTCCCAAGAGCAATGAGGTCCCGACAATCAGGGCTTCCCCGACCAGCAGGACCAGCATCCGGACCGGATAATAAACGTTGAAAAGCCGGATCACGGGGCCTCTATCTTACTTGCGGTATGGACTCAAATATGGGCTCACATAGGGGCTCATAGATTCGCCGTAGTAGTATCTCGCCTGCGACCGCTTTCCTCGCGTGCCATTGAGGACGGCCCCGAGGAGAAGATTGTCCGCAAACTCCTCGCGTGCGCGCTTCGCCAGATCTGACGAAGTCAATTCCGATCGCACAACCAGCAGCACGCCGTCACAGCAAGGGGCCACTACGGTCGGGTCCGAGACTGGAATGACCGGCGAGGAATCGATGATGATCCAGTCAAACAGAGGCTCCAGGCGCTGCAGCAGGAGCTTAAGACGCCCATTGGCCAGCAGTTCGGGCGCGCTTGGGACCACGCGGCCAGCGGGGATGAAAATCAGGTTCTCCAAGTTTGGTCCGCGCCGCATGATGGCGAACTCGTCGCATTCCCCGGCGAGATAGTCCGACAAGCCCGGAACCAGCGGAACGCCGAAGTTGCTGTGCTGCCCCGGATTGCGCAGGTCGGCATCAATCACCAGAGCGCGCCTGCCGTGTTGCCGCACCAAAACCTGGCTCAGATTGGCGGCCACGAACGACTTCCCTTCCCGTGGCATCGCACTGGTAATCAGGATCCGTTTCAGCTGCATCTTCTCGCGCATCTGATAGAGCCGCGAACGCAGCGTGCGGAATTCTTCCGTGCCCACGCGTGTCTCGTCATCCTGAAAAAACAACATGTGAACCGGATCCGGTTTCCAATCGATCTGCGGAACGCGGGCAAGCAAAGATTCCCAGGTGAACCCCGAGGGCGCGGCCGACGGCATCGCCGGAGACGAAGATGCCTGCAAATTGGGCATCTCCACGGGCGGCGGTTCGTAGGGCTGCAGAGAGGATTCGACGTGCGTCCCCATCGATGCGGCTCTTTCCTCTTCGGCGCGTTTCAGGGCGTCATGGATACGACTCATAATTTCCTTTCGTTGGGGAGATCTTGTGTCTCGGACTGGCGGAGCTTGTCCGCCAGCGTTGCCAGCGTACGCAGGGCTTCAACGAGATCAAACTTTTGGGTGCTGGCCGGAGGCGGTGTCACCGCTACCTGCGATCCGTCCACCAGATCGAAGTCGCGAGCGACGGACTCAACGATGTCGGGTGTGACCAGCTTCTTCTGGTCGACAAAGGCGCTGACCAGGCAGTGTTCGCAAAGGAGGTTGATTACACGGGGGATCCCGTTTGAGTAACGGAATATTTCCTCGGCCGCGTTCGGGTCAAATACAGTCTCGCCGCTCGATCCAGCGATGCGAAGCCGCTGCACAATGTAGGACTTTGTCTCTTCGAGATTAAAGGCGTGGGTCTTGGCCCGCAGCGTCAGGCGCTGCCGCAGCTGCCGCAACTGCGGCTGCTTCAACCGCTGTTCCAGTTCGGGCTGTCCGACCAGCATGATTTGGAGAAGCTTATCGGTGAAAGTCTCCAGGTTGGTCATCATGCGGATTTCTTCCAGCACGTCATCGCTCAGGTTCTGCGCTTCGTCGATCACCAGTACCGCGGTTTCGCCGGCGCGGTAGCGGTCAAGGAGCCAGCTGTAGAGTCGTTGCAGCATCTGGCTCTTCGACTTGGTCTCACAGGGAATACCGAAGTCCGACATCATGTATTCGAGGAGCTGCAGCACATCCAGGCGCGAGTTGAAAACGAACGCCGTAGCCACTTGCTGCAGGCGCAGCCACTCCATGAGTTTGTTGATTAGGGTCGTCTTCCCTGTGCCCACTTCACCGGTCAGCAGCACAAAACCTTTTCGGCTCTGGATGCCGTAGGTCAGGCAGGCCAATGCCTCTTCCGTATGCCGCGTCAGAAACAAAAAACGCGGGTCAGGATTCACATTGAACGGGTTGGCGCGCAGTCCAAAATATTCCTTATACATAGACCGCCTTAAACCTCGACCTTCTCCTTTTCAACCGGCGGCGGAGCCGGACGTTTCCAAAATGGGCGCCGCACCGCACCGTTCGGCCCACCATCCTCTATGCCCAGCCAGGGAACCGTCATGAGCACGGGCAGGTCCGTGCAAATCGCAACATCCTTCTCCGTCCGGACGGAACGGTCGGTGAACTCCAGCCAAACGGCCAGAAGCACCCCCAACCCCAGCCCACCGCCCAGACCGCCACCGGCCAGCATCAACCGCATCGGAAAGCTCGGGTGATCGGGAAGTTGCGCCGGCGTCAGGATTACCATCTGCTCGCCTTGCTGCTCGTTCTCCATGTTGTTGGCGACATCGGCCGAACTCTTCTTCGCCAGCAGGTCACGGTAGAACCCCTGGGCGCTGTCATAATCGCGCGTCAACTCACGCCACTGCTCTTCGATCGCCGGACTCATGGCGGTGCGCGACTGGTAGATGTTGATTTGCGCCTGCAACTTTTTCTGATCCGACGCCGCCTGCGTCATCACATCCTGATATTGGTGAATTTGAAGCCGGAGCTGTTTGATCTCGGCCGGCTCCTCAACACCCGCGTTGCCGGGATGTTCGCTAGCGGCGGCAGCCGTTGCCGGCTTGTTGACCTCGTCTATACGCGCCTGCACTTTCTTGATATCCGACTTCACCTTGATGACATCGGGATAGTCGTCGGTATAGCGGGCCTGAAGCTGACTCAACTGCGTCTGGAGCGCGTTCATCTGCTGCTGCAGTGCCTGTGGATTCGTTGTCGTCTGTGAAACCTTCCAGGTCGCGACTTGTTGCGCCAGCATATTCTCAGCGTAGCTCTTGTCCTGCTGCGCCCGGTTTAACGTCTGCGTTGAGGCGTCGAGCTGCGAGTTCAGCGAGGACAGCATTCGCATATTGGTGTCGACATCGCTGGGAAGCTGGCCCATATATTGCTTCTTGAAGGTCGCCAGTTTGGCATCCTGATCGTCAAGCGCGCGCTTGGCATCGTCCACTTGCCGGCCAAGGAAATCTTCTGTCCCTTTCGTAATATCGGCGCGAGAGCGCAGGTTCTCATCCACCATGAGCGACGTCAGGGCGCTGCAGATCTTCTGGGCCCGAATGGGATCGCTGTTGGTGTAACCGATATAGAAACCCGGCAACGGCTCGTTGTTTGGACCTGAGTTCTTTTTCTTGGCGGCGCCCCCGCCCTGTGAGGCATCGCTAATCGACGTGATGACCGGGGTCACCGTCATGTTCGTGCGAATGTCCTCAATCAGCTTGCCCTCTTCTCCGGCTTTGACCAATCCAAGGCTCTGGATGACCGGCCGCAAACGGCTGGCGCTTAGCATTTGCTGCTGGACGGTGGCGATCCGATCCGTGAAATCGGACGTAATCACCGGCACGACGTAGTTCGTCGGCACTTTCTGTCCTTCCACCAGGATCATCGATTGCGACGTATACCGCGGTGAAAACAAGTAGGAAGTTGCAAAACCCGCCAGCGGGGCAATCAACAACGGCACTACGATTACCCGCAGGCGGCGCTTTGCCATCGCCAGGTAATCATCCATCGTTAGTTCGCGATTTTCTGCCATCACTCCTGCCAATCCGGCTGCTCAGGCAGCCAAAAGATCATTCAATCCGCGTTGCTTTCGGATGCCATTCCACGCCAACCGTAACCAGTTGCCGCTTTGCCTCAGTCCCGCAGCCAAAAGACGCTGTGCAGTCTGACTGCGCCAGGGGCACGTCGAACTGCGTTTCGTTGAAACTGTATGCCCCGAATAGGTCGTAGGTGCGGCCGATATGTTTTCGCAGAATGGCCCCGGCTACCCAGGAGTCAAAACTGCCGAAATTGTAATCAGATCCGAGCGGTGACTGCACTCGACTTTCCCTTGCATATCCCCCGTGCGCATATAGGGTGTAGGTCCGCCACAGTGGGCGCTGGAAGGATGCCCGAACCAACTGAGTGCTCGCACCGGCCAGCAGTCCCTCTCCCGGAGACGTGTACTTTTCCCAGCTGACGGACAGAGAGGCGTGCTGGAACCGGTAACGGAACGTCGCGCGCCCGGTGAAATACCAGCTCGGGTAGGCCTGTTGGTTGTACTCCAACTCTGAATATTCCGGTCCGCCGCCTAAGATCAGTTGCAATCTTCCCGTGATGGTATGGCTCCATCGCAGGTTGAAAACGTGATTGTAAATCTCTCCGCCGCTGTTGTATGGGAAACGGAGTAATTGAAACGCATACACGGCGGCGATTCGGTCGTGCCGCGATACCAGCCGGCTGTAGCCACCCTCGATGGTCATTTGATCGCTGTTAATCAGGACCGTGTTATCGTTGAAAAAGTGTGCATCGCTGTAAGCTCCCACCAACGTAACCGCAGCCCGGGGTGAAATCGCCTGCACCACGCTGGCCACGGCCGTGTTCGCAAGGCGAGGAACATCTCCAATACCTTCGAAGGTCCCGAATCCAAAAGTGTGAAGGCCCGGCAGTCCGCCGCCCGCTTCGCCCGTTCCCAAGCCACCGGTCGCCAGGCCCAGCCCCGGCAGTCCTTCCGTGGTACCCAGCTCGAAGATGCCTTCCGGCAGATAACTGAAGCCGTCGCGCAATTCGAAAAGCCCGGTCCTCCAGCGGGTCACCGCTTCGAAGCCGAAAGCCTGCAGCTGTTCAACCTTGTATTGAGGGTCGACTTGAAATGCCCCGCCGCCCAAATACTCCAGAAACATATCGCTCTTGGACCAGAACTTCTGCAAGTCCAGCGCCCCCAACACATGCGATACGGGGTTCCAAGTGGTAGTACCCAACTGATTGTTTTCGTTGGTATCGGCCGACTGCCCGATTTGGATTGCCGGCGAGATAAAACTTCGGCTCAGCGTTTTTAAATCCAAGCCGGGCTCGTCCAGCCCGGAAAGCGGGGGATTGTCCGGATTAAGAACGGGAGCGCTTTGGCCAAACGCCGGCGCTGGTGCCGCAGTCTGCTGCTGGTCGCTATCTTGCGCTCCGGCACACAAACTAAGGCTGAGAATCAGCAGTCCTAACCGAATTGTTCCGAGTCTCGGCATGATTGTTATTTCGCTCACTGTTCCGTATCGCGTATCGCTCGTTGACGACCACCCATGTTACGGGACGACGATCGTGTCTCCCGGTCGCAGGAAATAATTCTGCTCCATGGCTTCTCCTTTGAGCAGCTTACGATAGTTCACAGGAAGCTTTTCCTCTTTTCCGTTCTCCGTGCGCAGCACATAAATGCGTTTGGTGTTTGCGAACTGATTTATTCCGGCCGCCGACAATGCCTGCAATACTGTCATGTGCGGCAGCATCGGGATGGCACCGCTGTGACCAACCTCACCCGCCAGATAGATCCGCTTGCTGTTGATCGCCGTCACCACCACGGTGACGCGGGGATCGGCAACGAACTTCTTATACTTGTCGGTGATGAAATCACCCAGTTGTGTCGGAGTCAGGCCCGCAGCCTGCACATCGCCCAGCAGGGGCAGAGAAATCTTCCCATCCGGGCGCACCGGCAGCGTCGCCGTCAAGTCGGCTTCCTTCCACACGTTGATGCTTAACCCGTCCTCGGCCCCGATAACATAATCCGGGCCTACAACCGGAGCCGCATCCGCGGCGGGCGGAGGTGTGGCCTGCGCCGGTTTCGCCGGTTTCTTGCTCGCCCACGCGGCCATGCTTAGCAGCAGAACGGCAACAACCGCCTTTATCGTCAATTTCATGTCCTCTCCTCGGCCTTTTCTTGCCTCAAATTGCAGGGACTAGCTTTCACAGCCTTCATACCCGATCTGCTTCAGTTTGTAGAGCAACGCTTTATAGCTGATTTGCAATTCTTGGGCGGCACGGCGCCGATTCCAGCGGGTTCGCGTTAGCACCTGGAGAATCAATTCCTTCTCCGCCTCCCGCGAAGCTGCACGCGCCGCTTCTTTCAGCGAAACTTTTTCTCCATTGCCCGCTTCGCCTCGGCGGAGCAGGGAACGCAGTCCGCCCATCACAAGATTCTCATCTCCCAGGGCGACAATCGCGCGCGTGGCCTCTTTCAGTTCCCGAATATTTCCCGGCCAGTGATAGTCCAAGAAGAAGCTTTCCGTCTCCGTGCCCAGACTCGGTACCTGCCGACCCCAATCGTTCGCGAAGGTGGAAAGAAACCAGTCCCGCAGAATTGGAATGTCCTCTTTTCGCTGTCGCAAAGGCGGCAACCGGAGGCATACACCGCTGATCCGGTAATAGAGGTCTTCATGCACCTTTCCCGATTTCACTTCGGGTTCCAGTTCACACGACGTCCCGCAGATGTAGCGCGGCACTCGATTTCGTTCCCCATCGCAGAGGCTGATCTGGCGAACGATTTCTCCCTGCGCCTGGGATGAGAGTTCGCCAACCTCCTGCAGATAAACCGTCCCGCCCTGGCCCTCGTATGCCGCCAGGCTTTCTTCGGTCGTCTCTTTGCCTTGCAGCGAATGAAACGGTTCTTCAGCCCGGCGCGAGAGGCTATGAATACGCGCAGCCGCTGCCGCCTTCCCAGCACCGTGTTCAGCAATCACCAGCACTGGAACATCGTTCAGGGACAATTCCCGCAGTACAGCTTCCACCGTGCGCATTCCCGGACTCACACTTTCAACCCAAACTTTTCCGTCACCGTTTGGCGCAGGTGTGCCGGGCGCAAGGCCATGAGTTCTGCGAATATCCATGCGAAATCCGAACCGAGACGACGGGGGAACCGCTCGGGCGAGCTTTTCATTCCTTCTAAGCACAATCGTTGCCAATGTTAGGGGGGACTATTGGCGGGAACGACATGATTAAGCTATTACTTGTCAATCAGTTGCAAGTGCATTCCGTTGTAAACGGCACTTTCCACCTTACCACAATGCGCAGAAATGGGAAAAGTTTTTCCCACTTGCAACATTACTTTAGGGACATTCTTTCCCAAAGTTCCTGTGATGCCATGACCTTCCGTGCAAACCCTAGGCTCGCGCCAGCCCGATCATGCTCACAAACACATGCCGTCTTCCGCTCTTCGCCAGGCAATTTCGTTTATTGTAATCCACTCCCGGCCATGCTTCGGTACTGTCCTAATTCCAAGCCTTTCCACCACGGAGACACGGAGACAGAGAAATCCCAACTGCTTGGCAAGACCTTCACCTGTTGGGTTTACAAATTAAGGGTTTCCCTCCGTGACTCGGTGCCTCCGTGGTGAGAAAAGGCAAATCAGGACACTTTATTTGCTTTGCGCTAAATTCCCATTTCGCATATTCTCACAGCTAGCCGCCTTCTTATGGGGGATTCGGTCCGAACAACTCAGCTCGTCGCCGCCCGGAAGATCCCCGCTGCTTGGCTTCCTGTTTGCGTCGGTGCCGGCACGCTATTAGCGCTCATCGTCTGGCTTTACCATTCGGTCCTCTATCACCTCTTCATGCAATGGGTGAAGGATCCTAATTTCTCCCATGGCTTCTTCGTCCCTGCATTTGCTTTGTTCATTCTCTGGCAGGAGCGCCGCCGGCTGCAAAGTACCCCCATATCTCCTTCCTGGACAGGGCTTCCCTTGGTCGTCTTCGGGCTCCTTATGCTTGTGTTTGGGGTCCTTGGCGTCGAGCTATTTACTTCGCGCTCATCTCTTCTAGTCCTGATTGCCGGCCTCATCGTTCTTTTCTGTGGCTGGGCCATGTTTCGCGCCGTGCTGTTTCCGTGGGCATTCTCATTCCTGATGATCCCTTTGCCGGCGATCATCCTGCAGCGCTTCACGTTCCCTCTTCAATTGTTCGCTTCCAAACTCGCCGCCTGGAGTTTGGCCCTCGTCGGCATCCCGGTACTGCTCGAAGGCAACGTGATCATCCTCCCTCATATCTCGCTCGAAGTGGCCGAAGCCTGCAGCGGAATGCGCTCGCTGGTTTCGCTTCTCACACTGGCCATCATGTACGGTTACTTAATCGAGAACCGCAACTGGGTGCGGGTTGCGCTCGCCTGCTCTGCCGTTCCGATCGCCATCGCAGCGAATGTCTTTCGCATTTTCGGCACAGGCCTGCTCGGTGAGCTTTGGGATCCGGATAAAGCGCAGGGGTTCTTCCATGAATTTCAGGGATGGCTTGTCTTCGTCATCTCGCTGAGCCTGCTGTTCGCGGTGCATCGGCTGATCAGCCTGATTTGGAAACCGGAGCCTGCCCGCAAAGAACCGTCGCAGCCTGCGGAGCAGCACCAACCGGTCCCTGCGATTCCTGCTCACGCGCACTGGCCGCTGCGCTTCCTCATCACAGCCGTGCTTTTGCTGGCGACGGCTGTCCTGCTTCAGGCTCGTCCGCAAGTTGAGGTCTTGCCCCCGCACCAGCCTCTGAGTTCCCTGCCGACCAGCTTCGACAATTGGAGCAGCACCGATATCGCCCTCGATCCGCAAACGCTGGAGGTCCTGGGGCCGGGCGAATTTCTCATGCGTAACTACGACGATGTGAATGAAACCCTGCCGGGAATTAATCTCTTCGTTGCCTATTTCCCCAGCCAGCAAATGGGAGACACCATTCATTCGCCCGACCATTGCCTCCCCGGCGCCGGATGGATTCCGACCCAGCGCGATGTCGTCACCCTCACCGGACCCGATGGCAGCCGTTTCCCAGCCAACCGCTATGTGATCTCGAAGGCTGGAGACCGCGAACTCGCGCTCTACTGGTTCCAGGCGCATGGCCGCGAAGTGGCCAGTGAGTATTCGGCCAAGTACTACCTCATTGCCGACTCCATCCGCCTTCATCGCAGCGATGGCGCTCTGGTCCGCCTGATGACTGCGATGAATCCGGGAGAAACTCCCGAAGCTGCGCAGGCCCGCCTTATGCAGCTAGGCAATAAATTTCTGCCGTTCCTCGATGACTCGATTCCCCGCTAAGGGCTCCGGCTAGTAATTCACGATTGCGGCGAAAGAATTGGGATCGAGGGACGCCCCGCCGACGAGTGCGCCATCGATGCCTTCGGTTGTCATCAGCGCGTTTGCGTTGTCGGGCTTGACGGAACCACCATAAAGAATGCGTAGGTTTTCGGCGAATTCCTCTCCGAAGGAGCGCGCGGCTTCGCCACGGATGATGGCATGGGCATCGGCGGCGATTTCGGGAGTCGCAGTTTTGCCGGTGCCGATCGCCCATACCGGTTCATAGGCAACTACCATGTGATGAGCCTTCTTCGCGGACAGCTTGTGGAAGGCGCGCGTACATTGGCGGCGGAGAACGTCGTCCGTGAGATTGGCTTCGCGCTCTTCGAGAACTTCGCCGACGCAGACAATGGGAACAAGGCCAGCTTCCACGGCGGCCTTGAGCTTCAGGTTCACAGTGTCATCGGTGTCGCCAAAATATTGACGCCTTTCGGAGTGCCCAATGATAACGTGCGTGACTCCGGCAGCGACCAACATGCCGGTGGAAACCTCGCCGGTGTAAGCACCCTCTTTTTCCCAGTTCACATCCTGCGCGCCGATTGCGACCTGCGAACCTTTTACTGCCTGCATTGACGCGTCGATCGCAAGATAATTCGGACACACCACGATCTCGTCGCGGTCGTGCCCTTGGACAAGCGGCAGAAAAGCTTGGAAAAACTCGCGGGCCTGATCGGCGGTCTTATACATTTTCCAGTTAGCGGCAATGAGTTTTTTTCTCACGAAGGACCTTTCAGGATTTTTTCTCAGCTTTTCTTATCTGGTTTTCTTATCCGGTCTTATTTAACAAAGACTACGGATTTTAGCAGGGGGCCGCGCGAAAGTCTTTCCGCTGCCTCGATGTAGGTCTTGAGGTCTGCGGTGTCGAACAGAATAAGGCGAACTAAATTTACGTGCGTGGTCTCAGGTAAGACTTCGGCAATGGCCCGGATCGCCACTTCTGCTGCTTCGCCAATGGGATAACCATAAGCTCCCGTGGAGATTGACGGGAAGGCGACAGAGGTGATCGCGTGATCGTCGGCAAGCCGGAGAGATTCCCGATAGCAACTGGCGAGCGTCGCGGCTTCGCTAGCGTTGCCTCCGCGATAGATCGGCCCTACGGTGTGGATGACATATTTTGCGGGGAGCCGGCCGCCGGTGGTGAGAACAGCTTTGCCGGCAGGCAAACGGTTAATTTTGGCGACGATGCGTTTACATTCGTCAAGAATCGAGGGGCCGCCAGCACGATGAATAGCTCCGTCGACTCCGCCTCCGCCGAGCAGCGAGGAGTTGGCCGCATTGACAATCGCTTCGGTGTCTTCTTTGGTGATGTCGGCGGGGCCGATGAAGTCCAAGGATTTGTTGTCGGCAAAGGTGAGTTTGGCTGCAAAATCGGACATAGGTGTTGCGATTGACGAGTTCGACCTCAGCGCCATTCTCAAGCCATTTCCCGCTCGTTTGATTCGCGCCGAGAGCCGAGCACTGAGAGCCAGAGGCCAAAAGCTAAGAGCTAAGAGCTGAGTTCTACTTCTTATCCGTCAGCGCCTCGACTCCCGGCAACTTCACGCCTTCCAGAAATTCGAGCGATGCGCCGCCGCCGGTCGAAATGTGCGTGATCTTGTCTGCGACCCCGGCGGCTTTCACCGCGGCGACGGAATCCCCTCCGCCGACGATGGTTGTCGCGCCCGCATTTTCAGCGACTGCGTGCGCCACTTTCTTTGTGCCCTTGGCAAACGGAGGCATTTCAAAGACGCCCATGGGGCCATTCCAGACAATGGTGCGAGCGCGGGCAATCTCTTCGCAGAAAGCTTCCGTCGTTTCCGGACCAATATCGAGCGCCATCATGTTATCGGGGATGGCCTGGCCATGGCCTATCACTTTTGTGAGCGCGTTGGGATCGACCCGATCCGCCACCACATGGTCTGTCGGCAATAGGAACTTGATCTTGCGGCTCTTGGCCTGCTGCAGCAGGTCCTTCGCCAGCTGAATCTTGTCATCCTCAACCAGCGACTTCCCAACGGGTTGACCCTGGGCTTTGAGGAACGTATAGGCCATGCCGCCGCCAATGATCAGCGCGTCAACCTTGCCCAGCAGATTCTGAATCACGCCGATCTTGTCGCTTACCTTGGCGCCGCCGAGGATAGCGATAAAAGGGTGTTCGGGTTTTTCGAGCGCGCGGCCCAGATACTGCAGTTCTTTCTCCATGAGCAGCCCGGCCGCCGATTTCTGCACATATTTCGTGATGCCGACGGTCGATGCGTGGGCCCGATGGGCCGTGCCGAAGGCGTCATTCACGTAGAACTCGGCCAACTTGGCAAGTCCCTTGGAGAAATTTTGGTCGTTGGCCTCTTCTTCCGCGTGGAAACGCAAATTCTCCAGCAGTAAGGCCTGACCCTTTTCCAACTTGAGCGCGACTTCCTCGGCCTCGGGGCCAACGCAGTCCGGGCAGAAGCCGACATTTTCCCCGCGCGAAAGTTCGCGGTCGAGCAACATGCGCAGGCGCTCAGCCACTGGCTTCAGGCTCATCTTCGGATTCGGTTTGCCTTTGGGCCGACCCAAGTGCGACGCCAGAATCAGCCGCGCGCCGTGGCGCAGCGCGTATTCGATCGTGGGCAGCGTTTCTCGGATGCGAGTGTCATCCATGACGCGACCATCGTCGAGTGGAACGTTGAAATCGACGCGCATAAAAACGCGCTTATCGTTCAGAGGAAGATCGCGAATAGAAAGTTTAGACATGAATGCACCTAGAATGTCGTTGGTCGATGGTTGTTAGTCGTTTGCAGAATCGTCGCTAACCGTTGGTCGTTGGTCGTTCGGGATTCTTTGCTGGGTCGGAGTTCTCTGCTCACCCGAAATAACATAGAACCGGAAATCAGCGCGCACATTCGACGCCCCGCAAACGGCTAGCGACCAACGACTGACGACGGTTGATCACAACCCTTTCGCCGAAATGTAATTGATCAAATCGCGGACGCGGCAGGAATATCCCCATTCGTTGTCGTACCAGGCAATGACCTTGACGCAATTGCCGCACACTACCAGCGTCATCGGCGCATCGACAATGGACGAACGCGAATCACCGCGGAAGTCGGCCGATACCAGTTCGCCCGCTTCGTACCCGAGATAGCCCTTCAGCGGTCCCGCTTCTGACGCCTTCTTCAGCGCGCCGTTCACTTCGTCCTTCGTAGTCGGCTTCTCGACCCATACAACCAGATCAACCACCGAGACGTTCGGCGTGGGCACGCGCATGGCAAAACCGTCGATTTTGCCGGCCAGTTCAGGAATGACGAGCTTGAGCGCCTTGGCCGCGCCCGTGGTTGTCGGAATCATCGAAAGCGCCGCCGCTCGCGCCCGCCGCAGGTCCTTATGCGGGAAGTCGAGAATGACCTGATCATTGGTATAGGAGTGGATGGTGGTCATCGTTCCGCAGACGATCTTGAACTGATCCTGAAGCACCTTCGCCACCGGGGCAAGGCAGTTCGTGGTGCAGGAAGCATTCGAAATCACGTTGTGCTTTGCCGGATCGTACTTCCCTTCGTTCACGCCCAGCACAATGGTGATGTCCTCGTTCTTCGCTGGCGCCGAGATAATCACTTTCTTCACCGTTCCACGCAGGTGTTTTTTGGCATCATCGGCGTTGGTGAACTTGCCCGTCGATTCCAGCACCACCTGAGCGCCAACGCTCTCCCACGGCAGCGCGGCAGGATCTTTTTCTTTGAAAACCTTAATCGTCTTGCCGTCGACGGAAATACTGTCGGGCCCGGCGGTGATGTCGTTTTTCAGATTGCCGAGAATGGAATCGTACTTAAGAAGATGGGCCAGAGTTTTTGGGTCGGTGAGATCGTTAACGGCGACGATGTCAAGGTTCTTGTCAGTGAGCGAAGCGCGCAGTACGTTGCGGCCGATGCGGCCAAATCCATTAATGCCAACTTTCACAGCCATGTTGCCTCCGGAGGAAAAAAGTCGAATATCGAAGCACGAGGAACCAGTTGCTAGTAAATGAAAGACTAAAAGCCAGACTAATGACAACTTATGATGGTAGCAAAGCGGAGAAGAATGCGTAAGCGATAGTCCATACCTTTGTGCGGTGCTCTGTTACGAAAATAGGAAATCAGGCTGCGCAGGAAATCTCGATGTAGGTGTCGGTGTTCCGCCACAGAAACGGCAGCCGTGCAAGCCAATACTTTGCCTTGATGGCACGGCTAGCTCGCTGGCCATCATCGGCAAGAAGAAGGCGCGCTGTGGCTGATGACTCGGGGCCGGTGATTTTGCCACGAATGGTGCAGGGCGCAATCTTGACGTTGGGATTATTGCGAATGCGCTTGACCTTGGCGAGCTTGCTGTTCGTCATGACATAAAGCTTGTCGCCCTCCTCGGCGAACCAGACCGGGGTGTACACGGCAACTCCGGTTTTGCGGAAGGTTGCGAGCGAAATATAACGCTGTCCGTGGATCTCGGCGGGGATCGTCATGCTTGTATTGTAAGCACCAAATTGGAACGCCGGATGCGCCGCTCGTCATTTCCGCCGGCGATTCGCAGACAAATCGAATTGCGCCCGACCTTACAATTGGGTTTGTCCTAATAGATTTGTCCTAAAAGCAGCGGAGGGTTTTTGAAGGTTCTCCATATCGTCGGCGCGCGTCCCAACTTCATGAAGGTTGCGCCCGTAATGCACGCGCTCAACTCGCACAAGAATGTTGAACAGACGCTTGTTCACACCGGGCAGCACTACGACGCCAACATGTCCGACGTCTTCTTCCAGCAGCTTGCCATTCCTGCGCCCGATGTAAACCTGGCTGTCGGCTCCGAATCGCATGCCAAACAGACTGCGGCCATCATGACACGCTTTGAACCGGTCGCGCTTGATGCCAAACCCGACATCGTTCTTGTGTATGGCGACGTGAACTCCACCGTCGCCGCCGCGCTCGTTTGTTCCAAGCTCGGCATCCGCGTCGGCCATGTCGAGGCCGGGCTGCGTTCTTTCGATCGCACCATGCCCGAGGAAATCAACCGCGTCGTCACCGATCAAATCGCCGACATGCTCTTCACGCCTTCGGAGGATGGGGACGCCAATCTGCAAAAGGAAGGAATCGCTGCGACGAAAATCTTCCGCGTCGGCAACGTCATGATCGATTCGCTGGTGCGCTTGCTGCCGCTTGCACAAGGCCAACGAACCAACGGCATACCCGAGCGCTATGCGCTGGTCACGCTGCATCGCCCCGCCAACGTCGACGACAGCGCGGTTCTAAAAAGCATTCTTCAGTCTCTGCTTGAAGTCAGTCGTGATCTGCATGTCGTCTTCCCTGCCCATCCGCGTACACGCCAGCGTATCGCCGAGTTCGGCTTCAAGACCGGCCAACTGCGTCTCCTCGATCCTCTGCCCTATGTGGATTTTCTCGGCCTGCAGTCACGCGCGCAGGTCGTTATTACCGACTCCGGCGGCATACAAGAGGAAACGACGTATCTGGGAGTGCCTTGCCTCACGCTGCGCGAGAACACGGAGCGCCCTATCACGGTCTCATTAGGAACCAACACTCTGGTCGGACGTGACCCGCAGAAGTTGAGGCGAGAACTCTCGCTGGTGCTGGACGGCAAGTCAAAAAAAGGGAAGATTCCGCCGCTTTGGGATGGCCACGCTGGCGAGCGCATAGCCTCGATCGTCGCCGCAACTTAAGGCCAGCCGAACTCGTTCATACTCACGAACATACCTCCAAACCGCGCGCCCTTCTGGGTTTTCGGCCATAACGACGACGAATGTAGCGTTGGTAACCTTTTCTCTTTTCATCGAGTGTTTTGCCCGCCAACTGGGTTAAAATGGGTGAAGCCTGAAGTTTGGCGGAAATAGCCATGCGTAGCGAGTTGGCTCTTGGTGGGAGGGGCGATGTATAGCAGGTTTGCAGTGGCTGTCGCGATCATGGGGGTTAGTTTGTGCGTTTGGGCACAGGATAAACCCGCCGCGCCTTACAAGACCAAGCACTCCAACGAGTTCAAAGTCAACAACGACCATCCCTCGCGAGCGGTGAGTCCATCCCCGGCGGCGAAGCCGCATTCTACGTCGAGCGAACTGCAGCATATCGAAAGCGAACACCCGGGACGAACCGCCGGCACCCACGCTCAGAAGCAGTCCGCGACCCCGATAAAAGAGGACAAGGGAAAACCCGGCGCGAAAATTAATTTCAAGCCAGGGAAAACCAACAGCGGGGGGTCTCCTCGCGCGGCCGCCGATCCCTACAAAGGCCGTCTCCGGGACAAAGGTTCACGCTAAGATACCCGCAATTATCTGGGCAGAGCAGACTCCCGCTGTTGGGCAGCGGTCGGCAATTCAGCCGGCTTCACTTTCGGTTCCTTAATCGAGTATTTCAAGAGACAGTAAAGGGCCCGCACACCGTCTTTCCATCCGATCTTCTTGCCTTCTTCATAAGTGCGTCCCGAATAGCTGATCCCAACTTCATAGATGCGCAGATTCCGCCGCGCCACCTTGACCGTAATCTCGGGCTCGAATCCAAAACGGTTTTCTTCGATCGGGATCGACTGAATCACCTCCCGCCGGAATGCCTTGTAACAGGTTTCCATGTCGGTCAGGTTGATGTTGGTCAGGCAGTTCGAAAGCAGGGTAAGAAACGAGTTCCCCACCGAATGCCAGAAAAAAAGCACGCGGTGCGGGCCACTGCCCATAAAACGCGACCCGAAAACCACATCGGCTCTCCCTTGTATCAGTGGCTCCAAAACGTGGGTATATTCGGCCGGATCGTATTCCAGGTCCGCATCCTGAATAATTACGAAGTCACCCGTCGCTTCCTGGATGCCGCGCCGCAGCGCCGCTCCTTTGCCCATGTTGTGCGGCTGAAAGAAAACACGAACTTCAGAGTGCTTCGCAGCGAGTTCGGTCAGGATATCCCGCGAACCGTCGCTTGAGCCGTCATCGACGCAGAGCAGTTCAATCTTCACCGGCACCGAGAGTACTTTGGCGACGATTTCGCGCAGCGTAGCGCGCTCGTTGTAAACGGGCATCACCACAGAAAGAATCATAAGGTTGATCCTACCAACGGGGCTTTTCCAGGCACAATGTTACCTACGGCACGTCGCAACGGCCAGCGATATACTCGCCTGTCACGCTCATGCCTTTCAAAATATGACCCCGCCCGAACCACTTCCGGACCGGCCCCCGATCATTGGTCCTGGCCCTGGCCCCCGCAAAAGGCCCGCGAAGGCGCTTCGCAACATCGAGTTCGTCGCCGCCGCCCTGCTTTTTGTGGTTGCGGTCGGCACCGCCGGGTTCCACTACATCGAACACTGGCCGTGGTTCGATGGCTTCTACATGGTGATCACCACGCTGACCACCATCGGCTATCAGGAAGTCCATCCGCTCTCCCACGCCGGGCGCCTCTTCAACGTCTTCATCATTCTTGGCGGAGTCTCCCTTCTGTTTCTCGCCATCGGTTCCCTCACCCAGGCTTTGCTAGAATTCGAACTGCAAAGCTTCTTTGGAAGGCGGCGCATGGAGCGCGAGATCGGCCGTCTCTCGGATCACTACATCCTCTGCGGTGCCGGACGCGTCGGTCGCAGTGTAGCGCGCGAACTCAGCCGCCGCCCTGCCCCCTTCGTCATCATCGAAAACAACGAGACCAAAGCACAAAAATTCTCCAGCGAAAACTGGCTGATGCTTATCGGCGACGCCACGCAGGAACAAACGCTCCGCGATGCCCAGATTGAGCACGCTCGCGGCCTGGTTGCCGCCACCACCACCGACGCGACCAATATGTACATCGTGCTCACCGCGCGCAGCCTCAACCCTACTCTCCGCATCCTCGCGCGCGCCAGCGACGAAATGGCCGACAAGCATCTTTTGAAGGCCGGCGCAGACTCCGTCGTCTCGCCTTATATTTTCGCGGGCCAGCGTATCGCGCAGTCGTTTCTTCGTCCCCACGTCGTGAGTTTTCTCGATGCTGCCACCACCCATCTCGGCATGGACCTCGAAATCGAGGAGGTGCCCATCCACGCCGGCAGCGCCTTCGCCGGCAAGACCATCGAAACCTCCCGCATTCGCCAGGATCGCGGCGTCATTATTCTTGCCATCAAGCGCGAATCCGGCATGCGTTTCAACCCCTCCCCTGACGATCGCATCGAAGCCGGAGACTTCCTCATTGCCATGGGCGAGCCGCAGCAACTTCGCGAACTGGAATTGACGGCCGGTGCGCAGCCATGAAAATGGTTACCGCCGCCGAAATGCGCGCCATTGATCGTGCGACGTCCGAGCGTTTTCACGTCCCGTCTCTCACGCTGATGGAAAATGCCGGGTCTGCTGTCGCCCGCTTTATCGTCGGAAATTATCCGCAGGCGGAGCGCATCGGCATTGTCTGCGGCAAAGGCAACAATGGAGGCGATGGTTTCGTCGTGGCGCGCAAACTCACCGAAGCCGGACGAGCCGCGCGCGTTCTGCTTCTCGCCGATCCCAAAGAGCTTCGCGGCGATGCCGCCATCATGTTTGAGCACATGAAGCTCACGCCGATAGTGGCCACGACTATCACCGATCTCGGAGCGCCCGAAGCCTCCGAAATATTTGCCTCCGATCTCATCGTCGATGCCATACTCGGCACCGGATTCCGTCCGCCGGTCGGCGAGCTTTACACCGCGGCCATCGCGAAAATGAATGCCAGCACGTCGTCGATTGTTTCACCGCCGATTGTCTCAACTCCGACTGTCTCAACGCCGATTGCCCCGACGCCCATAGTCGCCATCGACGTTCCCTCCGGCGCCGATGCCGATAGTGACTCAGATAAACCCGCCACTGGATCTGCCGCTCGCGCCGACGACATCGTTACCTTCACCGCTCCTCGCCCCGCGCACGTTTTCGCCGCTCTCACCAACGGACCTACCGTCGTCGCCCCGATTGGCTCTCCGGATGAAGCCATCGTTTCCGAGCTGAACCTTAACCTCAGCACGCCCGCTGATTTCCGCAGCCTGCTTGCGCCGCGCCAGAGCGAGGCCAACAAGGGCAGCTACGGACACGTCCTCGTCATAGGTGGCTCGCTCGGCAAAGCTGGAGCCGCCGCCATGGCCGGGTTCTCCGCTCTCCGCGCCGGCGCTGGCCTATCCACCATCGCCACGCCAAAATCCATTCTGCGTACCGTCGCCTCATTTCATCCCGACGTGATGACCGAGCCGCTGCCCGAGACCTTCGACGGCACCATCGGCAAACACGCGCTCGAATCCGCGCCCAAGCTCGTGGAGCGCAAGACGGTTGTCGCGATTGGCCCCGGCATCTCGCGCAATTTAGAAACCGCCGAATTCGTACGGTTCCTCCTCACGCCGGGAATGATTCCAGCAGACATCGTCGTCGTTCTCGACGCCGATGCGCTGAATGCCTTTGAGGGCACCGCCGACCAACTGAACGGGCGCGGCCGTCACATCGTCATCACCCCGCATCCCGGGGAAATGTCGCGACTTACCGGCCTGAGCATTGCCGAGATTCAAGCCAATCGGCTGGAGGTAGCAAGAAAGTTTGCGCGCGATCATCAGCTCATCGTCGTGCTCAAAGGGCATCGCACCCTGATCGCCTCGCCCGACGGCGCTGTCTGGGTCAACGCCACCGGCAACCCCGGCATGGCCACCGGCGGCACGGGCGACATTCTTACCGGCATCGTTTCCGGCCTCATTGCGCAGCATCCGCAAAATATTTCGCTCGCCACGGCGCTTGCCGTTTATCTCCACGGACTTGCGGGCGATCTTGCCGCCGAATCGTTAGGCGAGCATTCGCTCGTCGCGACTGATCTTGTCAGGTTTCTGCCGGAGAGTTTCCGCCAAGCATCTGAGTCTGCCAATTCCGCCGAGTTCCGCTTCCACGCCTGATCCAATTCGCTATCGCTCTTAGCAGCCCGAACCCTGCCGAACGTAACTTGCTTGACAAAACAACGAAAAGAACCGGCGGGACCGGCATGGTACCATTGCGTTGGCGGTTTCCCCGTCCAGATTAACGTGGAAAATACGCTGATTGTCATTACCGCTCAATAAGATAGGCAGGGTATCCGTCGATTCGGATACGCCCGATCGTAGACGCTTCAGCGCCCAGCAAATTGTGAACAGCCCCTAGATTTTAGAGAGACCAAGAGTCACCAATGATCAAAGAATTTCTCATTTATGCGGCCTGCGCGCTGCTGCTGTGGCTACTGGCCATGCGGGTGGGCGTAAAGGCGCGGCAACTTTTATATCTCGTCGCCAGCTGGCTGTTTTATTACTCCTGGGGTTCGTGGCTGATTGTCATTCTGATTTTCAGCTCGCTGATGAACTACGCCCTGGGCGAGTGGCTGAAGAAGAAAATCAGCAGTGGGCGCCTCTGGACCGGAATCATTTTGAATTTGGTGCTGCTCAGCTTCTTCAAGTATTTGCCTGCGCTCGGCGCGACCGCGGCCGCTGGCTCGCCCCTCACGATGTTCAAGCGAATCGTATTCCCGCTTGGGATTTCGTTCTGGACGTTTCAGGCCCTCAGCTACTTATTGGAACTCTACCGCGAAGAGGATTTGAATCCATCCCTGGTTGAGTTCTGTTTGTACATGTCATTTTGGCCGACCGTATTGCAAGGCCCAATCTGCAGGATGTCGAGCATGCTCCCGCAATTTCGGCAGGAATGGCAGACCAGTGAAGACGATCTGCGCACCGGAATGCGGCGCGTTGCAATCGGCTCACTGATGGCAGCCTTGGGAATGGTCATGGCCGGCGGCCTGCGCACAGGCACCGGCGTGGATGCGTTCTTTGATAATACGTCCGCGCGCTGGAGCGGCCTCGATGTATGGCTCTTGATCCTCGGCTACGGCTTTCAGCTCTATTTCAGTTTCTGCGGATGGACGCACTTGATGATCGGCGCGGCTCGGCTCTTTGGGCTCCAGTTGCAGGAAAACTTTAATCGCCCGTATCTTTCGACTACGATTGCCGTCTTCTGGACTCGCTGGCACATGTCGCTGTCCTTCTGGATCCGCGACTTTCTTTTTCTTCCTCTGGCGACCGCGCGCCGCGAAGCTTGGTGGCGCAATTTATCGCTGGTGATCGCAATGTTTGTTTTCGGTCTTTGGCATGGCGGCGCCGTCCTATTCATGCTGTGGGGCATCTACCACGGGCTATTGCTGGTGGCCCATCGTCAATGGCAGGAGTTCCGTAAGCGCGTCGGCTTCGAATGGTCCGGATTCGTGCCCACCATAATTTCCTGGTGGATAACGTTTTCCGCCGTATCTATCGGCTATATCTTTTTCCGCTCCGATACGCTTCATCAGGCGTTTGGCATGTTGAAAGCAATCGCTTCACCGCGCAGGTATCGGCACCTGACCCTCGACCATAGCTATTGCATCATGACGTTGCTGGCCGCAATCGGTTATTTCGCCGTCATTGGCGGCAGCATGCTTTTGGATCGTATTGCAGAGAGCGCGCCTCAGTGGAACATCGCTGGCGGCGGAATCAGAACGTTGGCGCGGAATGGCTTGCAAGCGCTGGCCACCGAACGCTGGGTCTGGATTGCGCCTATCGTGATCGTACTGGCACTTTATTTTAGTGTCATGTTTCAACCAGGACGCCCCGATACCGGCCCGGTTATGTATGCGCTTTTTTAGCGGCTCAGACGGTGTTTACTTCTTGGCGAGCTTGCCGAACTTTTCGGCCAATGCAAGCATTGAGCGGACAGTGTCCATGTCCTTCGCTTGCACCTTGCCGGCAGGAATTTTACGTTCGGTAATTCGTTGAAGCTCAAGAAAAATCTCAATCGTCGCAAAAGAATCGATCAGTCCTGAGGACACAAGCGGGCTATCCTCATTGATCTCCGCGCCTTTCCCCTTCATCACTTTTTCCGTAATAAACGCGATCAACTGCTTCATCAACTCGGTGGTTTCTACTGTCTGTTCAACACTCATAATGTTTGCTCAAAAATGATTGGCCCAAAAGCTCTCATCAAAATCTTTCGCCCCCCGCCGGCTTGGGATGAGCAACAAAAAACTGCCAGCGGATATCGTTTGTCGATGGTTGCGCGCTATGCGCAACCCCGTGCTCCCAAATAAATTGTACTTCGATATTGGGCTGCGAACAGCTGGTTGCGATGTTACCTGTGTCACTTTCCAAGCCAGGCGTCAGTAAAACGGAGAATTGCTAGAGCGGCTGGCCGATTTCGCCCAGATCGGCATGGCTCTGGTATCCAGCTCGCAGCTTTGCAAGTCATATCCCAGAAAATTCATGAGAGGAAACCAGGCTACCTCAATTTCCTCGACCGAATGGCGCGGCAGACTCTGCTTCCACCCGCCTGACTTGGCTGACCGAACAAATGGAATTTCCTTCACTGTATTTTTTGTTCCTGTCCACTTGTCCGCGTCTTGCTTTTCAAGCTTGCGCATACGATCAGCGGAACTGCGCGTAACCGCCGCCGTTAACCGGTCTTCATCCGCCTCGATGCCTAGGAACTCGGCGATCTTCGCCGTCTCCTTCACCGGAGCGGCCAGCAAGTCTTCGTAGCGCACCAGCAAAAATGCTGGATTGCCATAACGCGCACCGATCCAGCTGGCGGCATGCTCCCACCACGAACCGTACGATGAAGTTTCGCCCGCAAGAAATGGCTTGATGAACTGTTCCAAACTCATATCGGCCGCGATGTAGCGCTTTTTGATGTCGAAGTAATATTCCGAGACGGCCACATCGCGCGGATCGCGAACCAGGTAGATGACCTTGCGAAAGCGGACATCGAATGGTTCGTGGCTTTTCAAGATGCGTGGCCGCACAACTTTCTTGAGAAAGCGTTTTGACAGGACGCCAGGCGCCGGCAGCAAATGATTGATGTTGGCAAAGCTGACGGTGGCGCTGGGATGGATCAAGTTGGCGAGTAAGAATCGTACCCACGTGTTGCCCGATTTCGGGTAGGACACAAGGAATGTGTCGTCGGGATAGACCGTGAAGTCATTGCCCGCCACATCGAGGCCCAGCGCATACTTCACAGCGTATTTGATCTGCCCAATCATGAAGCAACCGGTCTACATCCGCTCACGATTACGTCCTCTTATTCGGTGAATCACCGCGGTACGTTGCTCAAGTCTCCTAATGCCGCATACTCACGCACATCGGTCGGAGCTTGCGAACTTAATTCATATCCCAAATGCCGCATCAGGTGTCCCCATGCCGCCTCAATCCTTGCCACCTGAGAAGGGGGCAAGTCCTTTCGCCATCCGCCTGCACCGGCCGCGCGGACAAACGACAAATCCTTTCGCGATCCTTTAAAAAGAGTATTTTTGTCAGCCTGCTGCTGTTCGAGCTTACGCATTCGATCAGCCGAACTTCGCTCCACCGCTTGAGCAATCTGCCCCTCGCTCGTATCCAGGCGGAGAAAAGCGACGATCTTGCGAAGTTCACGAGTCGTATCGGCCACTAAATCCTCATATCGCAACAAAAGAAAACGTGAGCTTCCTTCGCTTGTGTACAGCCAGGTAGACACATTTTGCCCCCACGAACCATGCGGGCAGGTCTCCCCGGCGAGAAAGCGGCTGACAAATTTCTCGATTGGAGAATCATCTTCGATCCTCCTCACCTTCCGGTGATAGTGATATTGCGAGACCACCACATCGCGCGGGTCACGCACGATATAGATAACCTGAGGATATCGCGGGTCGAAGCATTCATGGCTTTTAATGATCCGCGGCCTTGGCATCCGGTCAAAAACGCGTTTCTTGGTGCCCATCGGGTCGGGAACCAAGCGATCGATGTTCTCCCAGTTGGCGGGTTCATTCGGATATCTGAGATTAGCCAGAAGAAACCGGGTCCAGGTATTGCCCGACTTGGGAAACGAAACTAAAAACATATCGTCCGGCAGGATGAGCAGGCTTCGATACGGAACGTGCAAGCCGACCGCTCGTTTGGCGCCAGCGAGCAAGTGTTTGACGATCGGGATATGAACTTCCTTTTTCATTCGGCCTTTCTTCAGCGACTCACCGCCGAGCCATGCCAGTTTCGGCCAGAGTCCTAACCGCCAACTCATAACCAAGCTCAGACATCAGTCTTCCCCATGCCGACTCAATTTCAGCAACGCTCGACTCGGATAATTCTTTTTTCCAGCCACCCGCCTTGGCCGCTCGGACAAAAGGTTTATCTTGCCGCGTCTGTCTCGTTGACGACCAAAGCATACCTTGCTTTTTTTCAAGCTCCCGCATCCTATCGGCAGAACTTTGCCGGATCGCAAAGTCAATCCTCTCCGGATCGGCAGGCACGCCGATGAACTCCGCAATCCGAGACATTTGCTGCGGGCCGTCTGCCTGCAGTGCTTCGTATGTCACCAGTAACAATCGCGGACTGTTACCTCGCGTGTAGAACCATGTTGCAGTGTTTTCGGCCCATGTGCCGTAAGGGTGACTCACTTCTCCCCGGACAAAGCGCGAGACAAATTCCTCCACCGGGAATCCCTCTTCAATCGCTCGCCGTTTAATGTCGAAGTAGTATTCCGAGAGAACTACGTCCCTCGGATCGCGAACAATATGAATTACCTTCGGATACCGCGGATCAAAATACTGGTGGCTCTTCAGATATCGCGGCCGCGGAAGTTGATCCAGGCGCCGTCTCGGCACCCCTTCAGGGTCCGGAACCAGCAAATTAATATTGGAAAAGTCAGGTTGCTTTTCGGGATAGATGAGGTTCGCTACTAAAAACCGCGTCCATGTATTGCCAGACTTCGGATAAGAGACAATAAAGACATCGTCGGGAAAAATGCGCAGATTGCGACCGGGACGGTTATATCCAAAGAACCGTTTACCCCCAGCGATTAAACGCTTGATCATTGCGAACTCTCAAATTCAAAGAAAATCAACTCGACCTCTTCTGCACTAAACCCACTCATGACTATGCCGACCCGTGACGAATCCGGTTGAAGAACGAGATCATTTTGGTAGTTACTGCGGGAGCAATTTTCAAACCCACCAGGACAGCGCTTAAACTCAAGCTGCGCAAGCGAACATTGGCTTCGGCAAACAGTTTCCTCGCTTCATCGAACTGCCGCTCATTAAGTTTATTCTTGCCCTCTTCCACCAGGTATCTGGTTTTGATATCGGCAGCGCGATTTTCCACCGCAAGGCGATCTGTTTCTTTTAAGGGAAGGGTCTGCTTATACTTTTCCAAAATCACCAAATATCCTTCGACCATCCGCGCGCGCGATGCGCTGAGCGAGCCGGGCCTTCCCACCGGCATATACGCCTGCACTTTTCGTGTGTAGCCGATCTTCGCGCCATAGAATGCGGTGCGCACCCACATGTCATAGTCGTCGCAGCGACGAAGTTTTTCATCGAACAGCCCAGCCCTGACGATCGCCTCTTTGCGCGCAACCACGGTCGAGATCGGAATCTGGCAGCGCTCCACAAGCAACGATTCGAACGTAGCCTCGCCCGCCGAGGGGCATTGCCGCATGAATTCGCGCTCCTGCCCGCGCTGGCCAATCAGGCCGTTCGAGTAGGTAAGGCCAAGCGAGGGATCATCCTCAAATAACTGCATTTGCAAAGCGAGGTGCTCAGGCATCCACACGTCATCGCTGTCCAGGAACGCAACGTACTCACCCCGGGCATGCCGGATGGCGTTATTTCTTGCTCCCGCTGTCCGCTTATTCTCTTGCTTGAGATAGACGATTTGATCCATGTAAGGCGCAAGTACCTTCTCCAGTTCAGGAGTGTCCGGAGAACCGTCGTTGACGACGACCGCCTCAAGATCTTTATAGGTCTGAGCAAACACCGAATCCAGGCACGTCGCGATGAACTGCGCCGTTTTGTAGGTTGGGATGATCACGCTAACCTTGGGCGTCGGACTTCCCACCTTTGGGTCTTTGATAGATTGGGCTATCTGCATGCAGTTTCAATTATTTGCGCGTGAGCCAGCCGGGCTTCGACGAGCCGTTTCGGATTGATCGTTTTTGGTTTCAAGCCGATCCACAACCCGCTCCGGACTTGGTGTTTCGTTCACCCAAAATTGTATCATCCATGTTTCGCGGTCCTGCTGTTCCCTTAGTAATGCCTGTCTCGGTCAGCTTCCGATATTTGGACGGCGCCTGCCAACGATGCAGAGTCTTTCACTCTAAGAATTCGGATTAATTTGCAAAGGGCAGGCCTGTGGAAAAGGAGGTCGAATTTCGGAACCCAATTTCGGAAGCATGGCACGCAGCTCTGTTAAGTCGCGCCGACGACCCTCTGCAGCAGTTCCGTCTCATCGCTCTACGCAAGAATGTGCGCCCTGCGTCTTGAGCGGTACCGTCCACAAACGGTTTCGGCTCTGATATCGGGCCGTTACTAAAGACGTTCACCTTTGGTTAATGGGCCGATTACGAGTCTTGTTCCGCTCCCGTTTGCCAAATCACCAGCAGAAGGCGTTTTCAGAATGCGTCTTTTCCACACACTTTTAGCGGGTTATTCCATTCCATCCCTATCAGACAATCTCTCACCCGACTGCATTCGCATGGTGTACGTGTACTTGTGAGTGAGCAATTGTGTACTTCTGGCACCTAGGAACGTTGACTCACCCTTGATAGATTCCGTGTGCGGACTGGCTCGACTGGTCCCCCAATTTTGTAAGTCGAGGCTTTTCTCTATGCATGATGTGTGTATTTCCCCCGCTGTCTGTAAAACTCTCTCACCTCAACTCATCAAACTCACTGTAATTATTTTACTCATTCTTGTCGCAGTTGCCGGCAATGCATACGCCACTGATAGCTCGGACCTAAACCAGGGCAACCCGAATCCCGTCAGCGGCACTTTCCCCGTCTCAGCAGAAACTACGGTTAGCATCTCGCCTGCCAGCGTGACATTATCGTCGGGCGCGAAACAACAATTTACCGCAGCTGTGACTGGGACACCGAATACCGCCGTCACCTGGAAGGCGTCTTCCGGCTCCATCGACAGCAACGGCCTTTATACCGCGCCGGCTGTCAAGTCAGCGCTGGGCGTAACGATCACCGCGACCAGCCAGTCCAGTAGTTCCGTGGCTGCCCAAGCCGACGTAACCGTCACCCCTCAGAATTCAGGCGCGCTACAGATCACGAGCGGCACTTACCTGCAGGCACAAACGGAAAGCAGTTTCGATCTCGCGCTCGCTGCAACAGGTGGAACACCACCCTACAGGTGGAGCATTTCTTCCGGCCAGCTTCCCGCTGGGATTAGCTTAAATACGAATGGGAATTTGACTGGCACGCCGAGCCACGTCGGCGTTTTTGGTTTTGGGCTTAAGGTGTCGGACGCAGCCAACCTAACTGCGACTTCCACGCTCAGCATGGTCGTCAATCAGGGCGCGGGCTATGACGGTCCGGCGCAACTTCCGTTGATGACCATCCCAATCGCGGTGTCGAATTCTCCCGCTCCGGGGTCCGTCATTAATGTCAAAGCCGGCGACGATCTGCAAAACGTTCTGAATGACGTTCGCTGCGGGCAAACAATTCAGCTGCAGGCGGGCGCCACATTCACCGGCGAGTTCGTCGCGCGTGCCAAGCATTGTGACGCCAATAATTGGATCGTTATCCGGACCAGTTCGCCCGACAGCGCCTTGCCCGCCGAAGGACAACGGCTTACTCCCTGCTATGCGGGCGTGGCATCGTTACTCGGCCGTCCGGCGTACCCGTGCGCGAGTCCAAAGAACGTACTGGCGAAGCTACAGATCCAATCGAACGGCAACGCCTTTGTGATCGAGCCGGGAGCAAATTTCTACCGCTTCATTGGTCTGGAAATGACGCGGGCCGAAGGGGCCCCCGGGCCTGCGCGTCTGATGAGTCTGCAAGGCACCGCTGACCATATTTTTGTGGATCGCTGCTGGCTGCACGGGCAGGCTCAGGATGAAACCTATGTCGGATTCGCTGCAGGTGGCGGCACGAATATCGCAGTCTTCGACTCCTATCTCAACGATTTTCACTGCATCGCGATAACTGGTGCTTGCACGGACTCTCATGCCATCTCCGGCGGTGTCAGCGACACCCAGGATGGCCCTTACCTCATCCAGAACAACTTCCTCGAAGCATCCGGGGAAGCAATCATGTTTGGTGGAGGCCCCGCAACCAAGTCTCCGGCCGACATCACTGTCCAGTACAACCATTTCTGGAAGCCCTGGCAGTGGATGAAGGGAAACACGCCATTCGTTGGCGGCACGGACGGCCATCCGTTCATCGTCAAGAATCATCTTGAACTGAAGAATGCCGTCCGCGTTCTGGTGCAAGGCAACCTGATGGAAAACGTTTGGGGTGGCTTCACCCAGTACGGTCACGCCATCGTGCTGTCTGCCGTAAATCAGCATAATCGCAGATCGGGCCTGAATGTCTGCCCTTTGTGCCAGGTTACCGATGTGACGGTTCGTTATTCGCAGGTATCGCATGCCGGGGGTGGCATGTCCATGGCAACAGAACTTTCACCCAACCCGCAAGAAGGAGCACCAGCTCTGGCCGGCGAGCGCTTTAGCGTCCACGATATCGTGATGGACGATCTCAGCCGGAAGTACGTGGGCGGCGGCGATGGCTACAAGATCTTGAACGGTTGGCCTGTTCGCCCCTTGAACACCATCACCATCAATCACACCACCGTTTTCCCCGCTCCTGAGAGCCACCTGATTGGCGTCGGCAACTTCACCACCAACCCCCAAATGTCTGGATTCGTCTTCACAAACAACTTAGGCACTACGGGCGTGTACCCCATTGCCAATATTATGCGCGCCGAAAGCTGTGCCATGGGGGATGTGCCGATCACAGTTTTGTCCAACTGCTTTACAACTTATGCATTCCAGTCCAACGGGATGATCGCCAGTCAGCCCCCGCCATCCTCCTATCCGAAAAGAAACTTCTTCCCGGAAAGTACGGCATCCGTCCAATTTGTTGATTTCAACAATGGCAACGGGGGGAACTATTCGCTTAGATCTACCAGTCCCTATGTAAATGCCGGCACGGACGGCAAAAACCTGGGTGCTGATATCGAGGGCCTCGCTGCCGCACTTAACGGTGTGGAATAGATTTCGGCAAAACTAAACGACTCCGGGTCCGCGAAGTTCATTCGCGGACCTTTCTATGTTTATGGCTGAGAGGATTTTCTTAGCTGCCTAGCCAATCCTTCGGAACATTAAGATTTTGCCGCCAGATGCCAGCCCTTCGCTAGTTACCGGCGCGTTTGGGAGAAGAGTTCGCGTATGCTACGATCAGCTCGAATATGGAAGAAAGAGGTTCTTAGTTCGTGACATCGATCAAGGCCGATCTCCAACCGGAAAAAGCTGACTTCCCTAAAACCTCCCTGGTGCAATACTCCGATCTTGCCAGACGCTTTGCCGTCCGTCTTTGCATCGTGGTGACGGCCGTTGTGTTTTTGCTCGGTGCCGTCGAAGTCTACTCTTTCTTACGCTTCCACCCCAACGTCAATGCTCTGGAGCTCGCCGCCAAATTGGATATGGCTCAGAACGAGAGTCCGGCGGAGCGCGAATACTGGTCGGAATTCAAGAAAGCGAATAAGGTCACGTATCACCCCTGGGTCTTATGGCGGCGGCAGCCGTTCCAGGGCGAGATGATTTCCATTGATCAGGACGGCGTGCGCCGGACATTACATACGCGCTGTGACGACAAGACGTTCACGATCTGGATGTTCGGGGATTCAGTGATGTGGGGAGCTGGCGCGCCCGACACGGACACGATTCCTTCCTATATTGCCGACGACTATCTGAAAGCGGGCCGGCCGGTCTGCATCGTGAACTACGCCGAAAAGGGATGGGTCAACACCCAGGAAGTTATCGGTTTGATGGAAGACCTCAAACATGCCCAGCGCAAGCCGGACGAAGTGCTTTTTTACGATGGCGGCACGGAGGCATTTACCGTGTATCAGAGCGGCCTCGAGGACGTCCACAGCAATTATCTGTCCTTCAAGAATTTTCTCGATAATTGGGGCGCTTACGAACGGCCCGGCTTTTCTTACTTGAAGCAAACCAATACCAACCGATTTCTGACGAAGATGGGATCCAGAGCAGAGGGCCAGACGAAACCCAATGCCAAGCCGCAAAAAGCAGCTCTCAACGTCGATACAGCAGCGGCAGCCATCGTTCAGAACTACGTCCAGAATATGGAGTTTGTGGAATTGCTGGCAAAACAGTACAACTTCCGTCCTGTCTTCGCCTGGTATCCCAACATGGCGGTGGGACACAAAGAACTCACGCCCTACGAGCAGCAAGTGCTAGCCTCGGAATATCGTCAGTTCCCCGGACTTGGCGCGATCTATGCAGCGACCTACAAACGGGCGCGAGAATTGAATCGCCCCGATCTGATTTATCTGGGAGACTTGCTGGATGATCAGAAAGATTCGCTCTATGTCGGCATCTCTCATTTAAAACCAGAGGGCAACCGGATTGTGGCCGATCATTTGTTTAGCATCCTTGAAACAGCAGCAACCGAGCGGCCGACTGACCGTTCGAACCCCGAAAGGGGCTCGAACACCGCGAAGAAAAACTGAAATTCGAGCCAAATTCGCCACAAATGCCGCTTGCTCGGAAGGCCCCAAACCCCGCTAGCAGGCCAGCTTGTGGTATTGACAAACCCTTAGAATTCGTTATGCTTAACCCAATCAACAGCTCCCCTTTTTACGGCAATTATCTGGCCTGAATTGACTTCAGTTTTTCTACTAAAGAGTGCTATGAAATCTGCGAACGCCGCCCCATTCAGAACTCTGCGTCACAATTTGAGCCTGCGCGGGATAAATGCCCGGAAGGGTGTTGGCATGACCAAAGTTTTCCTGTTTCTGGCAGTGCTCGGTGCGTCTTCCAGCCTGTACGCCGCTCTAAAACCGACGACGACAACGATTTCCTCGTCAGTCAACCCGTCCACCTATGGGCAGCCTGTGACTTTTACCGCGGCGGTTAGCTCCAGTGTTGGCGCGCCACCGAACGGGGACACGGTTGAATTTCTGCAAGGAAGTAATGAATTAGGGACGAGCACGTTATCGGGCGGCTCGGCAACTTTTACGATCTCTACGCTGACCACCGGCGGCACAGACAATATCAAGGCCAAATACCTTGGGGATTCGACCTTTGCAAGCAGCACATCAGCAGCGTTGCCCCAGGTAGTCGATAAGGTCCCAACGACGACTACGCTGGCCTCGTCGCAAAATCCCTCCAATACGGGTCTGCCTGTCACGTTCACAGCGACTGTAAGCGCAACCGTCGGCACCCCCACCGGAAATGTAATCTTCACCAGTGGAAGCAAAAGGCTGGGCGGTGTGTCGCTTTCTGGCGGAGTCGCCAGCATTACCTCTTCTAACCTGGCCACCGGCTCCGATGCCGTGATCGCGACTTACAATGGCACTACTACCTTTAGCGCAAGCACTTCCAATACGGTGGATCAAGTGGTGGGAAACGGTCAGTTCATTGACTCGACCATGGTATGGAACAACATCACTCGGTATTACGAGGTGTACGTGCCGACAAGCCTGCCGGCAAACCCTCCTATGCTTTTGATGTTGCATGGAACCCAGACGCAGAATCCCCCCAATCCGCAGACAATCATTTCGTTGAATTGGGGATGGCAATCCTTGGCCAGCCAATACGGGTTCATTTTGGTTAAACCGGCTTCAACCTATAACTCGAAATCGCATCAGTGGAACTGGGACGCCTACACCATGGATGAGGCATTCCAACAGCCGCCCGATGACTCCGGCTTCTTGCGGCAACTGATTACAAACCTCACGGCTCAGTACAGTGTGAATCCCAACCAGGTTTATGTCGCAGGATTCTCGTCCGGCGCACAGATGACTCAGCGGGTTGCGGTCGAAATTTCTGATCTGGTGGCGGCCGTCGTGATCGGGTCGGGTACGATTGTCGGCCAGCCGTCTCTTCCACCCATTACATTACCTGGTGCTCCGGTTGCCCCGATCTCGATCCAGGAATGGCATGGCACCGAAGACACGGAAATCCCGCCCTGCAACAACGGCTGGACAGGATACTCGGGATACAAGTTCTATTTGGCCACCGTGGACCAGTCGTTCAACTATTGGACGCAGCAGAATGCCTGTACGCAATTTGCGAACAATGCTCCACTATGCTCCGGTGGGTCGGCAAACGCGAGTACCACTGGAAATCTGGCAACCAGCTGCGCAAACAATACGCAAGTTCAATTTATTTGGGAAGAAGGCGCGGGACACGCTTTTGAAACCGGGCAAAATCGCACGCGCTGGCAATTCCTCTCTTCTCATCCAAAGCCCACGCACAACTGAACGACCCCGGCTTCAAGCCGACAGTTATCGCGGGAGCGCCGGAGCTTTGGCGTTCTAAACTTTTCTCCACTTGCTATTCGACGCCTGAGATCGCGGCAGCGACGGCCGCGACATCAGCGCCTATATCGCGGCCATCCGAAGCAGCACCCACTCCGGGAGATCGTTTGCTGCAGCCGGGGCCCTGTTCATGGCAAAGGTGGGGATCGACGCTTATACCGTCTTTCAAATCGTGCACACCGAGATCCTTGGGAGAAGAAACGACTATATTGTTCTCCGGCCAACCTGTGCCCCGAGGAACGGCAATCAGATTGTGATCGAAGCGATAATTTGAAAAGCAATCGTCCAGGAAAGCCTTCGCTCCCGCGCGCTGAGCTTGTTGGCCGCAGCTGCCCGGCCCACCAACATGCAGTGGCTGTGGGTCACCCCCAACGGCCAAAACACTATTTGTAATCGCGAAGTTTGGCGTCTTGTCTCCTCGATTGTGCACGACCAACAGTGCGCCAGGGCTAAAGGAGGTAATGTGATCCATTTGCACATCGTGAATGTGATTCTGGGCAAACGCTTCTTTAAGGAAAGTGCCGCCGCCGTGATAATCCTCACCGTGTATGTCATCAGCAATAAGGTCATGAATGCTGAAACGACCGCCATCCTCGGCACTGCCTCTGCCCTTCGCCTCAGGAGCGAGCGTCAGGGCAAAGGCAAAGACACCGCCAGCGTTCCGCACGCGGTCATAACGCAACGTGACGTCAGTGACGCGACACTTTGGACAATGACTGGACTGGCTGGCCGGAGTAAGAAGAATAGAGAATCCTCGTTGGCTAAAACCACCCCAGGAATTTTCGAGCAGATTGGCTTCAATCAGAACGCGTACACCGCTTTTTAGCTCCAGGTTATTCTTCACAACGAACGGGTGCCCGGACGCACTCGGAGCGGTATATCCTGGCTCGTCCTGCTTCCAGAGCATTGGGCGAAATAGGTGATTACGGCGGATTTCAATATCAGTGGGGTTATTTTCAGAACCACCACCGCCAAAAAGGATGTCTTCGCCAGCTGCTTCAATGAAATTGTTATAGATCTTGAAGGTCCCGAACGGATCATCACTGTGAGCGCCTCCCATGCCGGTTGCGTCTGTGCATTTGCCACTCACCGCGATGCAGGTGAGTTGGCTGATGTAGGAGTCGATCACAGCAATGTAATGACTTCCCTGGACCATTCCGACACCGTGCGCGACCTCGGCACCCTCGCCGGCGTGAATGTAATTGCGATCGAAAATAATTCGCTCGCCATGCTCGGTGCTTATCATTCGCGTAATGGGAGTGTCGGCGCGTGTTGTCCACTCAATGCCCAGGAAGCGTACATGATCCCCAACCACGACGCCGGAATTTTGCTTCACCAGGATCGTGGCTAAGAGCTTGGCTGCTCCGCCAACAGGCTGTGCAAATTGGGGCCGTCCGGGCAGGCTGGCAATACCAGCCCATGCCGGCGAGATGCGAGAGCCCTCGGGCGGGAGTCTGGAATCAGGCGTGTCGGTGCGAATGGTAATGTAATGGCGCGCATCGCATTTCTTATAAGGCAGGGATGCTACTTCAAAGATTGCACCGGCAGGAAGAAGCAGAGTGTCTCCGCATTGCGCGTGGTCGACGGCCTCGGCAAGTTTTTCGTTCGCCGCAACATGGATCTGTTTTCCTGAGGATGGAGTTCCGTCAAGAGCAGTGTAATAGCAGGTCTTGGGCAACTCCGCAGGACCATCTTTGTCGCCAAAATGGGGTACATCTCCTTTACCGCAATAGGCATTTTCGCCGGTGGGCGGCGCCCCTGCGGCGGCAGCCAAGCATCCTGATAGGAATATGTAAATTGGAAAAATCCAAAAGAGCGTGAACAGAAGTAACTTCTGGGACGGCTTCCGACCGGAAGGATACGTTCTAACTTCAGCCATTCTTTATTCTCCTGACTCAACATCTGAACGTCTCGCGGCTTCACGCCGGGTACGGTTTCCGCAGGTGCCGGATGGAAGTTCGTAGAACGCCCGCGCGCAGCTAGAGGGCTAAAACGAGAATACGGGCAATTTCTTAGAGAGTAAAGCAGCGGTGACCAAGGTTCTGGATCAGATGGCGCTCCTCGTATTATATGGACTTTGCCTAAGGAGGGCTCTATTTCACCGACTTTTGGCTATGGATAGACGCGTCTTGGCGGACCAAAGCACTCCCCTTCTCCTTCAGCTTTGGGCTAGCCCTCGCTGCGCTACCCTGTTAAAATATGGCGGTCAGAGTCGGTTCCCCCTGTTTGACACCGGTTGGAAACCCCCGCCCTAAGGAGTATGGAATGGTCGTCCGTAAGGCTCTGCTCGCGATCGCACTTATGGCATCACAGTCCCTGTTCGCGCAACAATTCAACCACATCGTCATTATCGTGCAGGAGAATCGAACTCCAGACAACCTTTTTGGCTCCAATCCCTATTTTGAGCCGGGCGTGGATATCGGCACCTCAGGCTTCAACTTGCAGGGTCAGACGGTGCCATTAGGCCCGATTGTATTCACCGAATGCTACGACCTTCCCCACGTTCATCGATCGTTCGTCTCGCAATTTAACAAGGGAAAGATGAATGGCTTCAGTGGAGAAAAAGCCGCGGCGAAACACGGATGCATCTTGCCTTCTTATCCATCCTATAAGTATGTAGATAATTCCGACGGCTCAGTGCAGGCTTATTTTGACATTGCTACCAGCGGCGGGTTTGCGAATTACTTCTTTCAGACCAATCAAGGTGCAAGTTATGCAGCGCATCAGTTCTTAATCTCAGGAACGTCTGCCATCTCTGACACGAGCGATCTTCTGGTGAGAGACAATCCGTTCGGGGGATCGAGGGGCTCGGGTTGTAACGCACCACCGACGGCCTGGGTATATACGATTAGCCCCGCGGGAGCCCAGGGTAAAGCTTATCCCTGCTTTCCGCGATCTTCTATTCTCGATTTGCTCGATAATGCTGGTTTCAGTTGGGCATACTATGCAACGCCCGCTTTGGTGGATTGGGGTGCACCAGAGTCACTTACGAGCCAATACCAGTCTCCGAACATCATTTTGAAACCGCCCCAGGTTCTGACGGACATCGCAAAGTGCAACCTGAAAAATGCAGTCTGGGTCACGCCGACAAGTCACAATTCCGATCACCCTGGCGGCGCACCGGGCGGTCCAGCCTGGGTCTCCTCGATTGTGAATGCAATACGTACAAATCCGACGTGTCCGGATGGTGAATCGTACTGGCAGACTACTGCCATCCTAATTACCTGGGATGACTGGGGTGGATGGTATGACCATGTGGTGCCACCGCCGCCGACATCGTCTTGCCCGCCGGTCTATTGCGAGGGCTTCCGCGTGCCTTTGTTAGTTGCTTCAGCGTATACGCCGGCCGGATACGTATCGAACAGCACACTGGATTTCGGCAGTATCCTTGCCTTTGTCGAATCAAATTTTGGATTGCCGTGTCTTAACAACGGAGACTGGGCCGACTGTACTTCGAATGGCTTGGCAGAGTTCTTTACCGGTCCCGAGACTCGCTATCCGCCACTTGCCTCCAAACCCTTTGTCGACGATGGCGACAGGGGTATACCGGATGACGACTACGGTGAACCCGACGACGACGAGCTACCAAGTGCATGCGGCGGAATATGCCTGTCGAAACAACTTCCCCGCTGAGGCGTTCTACGCGTCCTGCGGCTCGACAGAAGCAGCTTTAGCTTCAGCAGCAGCAATAGCGTTGTCATCGCGGCAATTTACCGTTCTGTCCGCCGCGTTCTGCCAGCCTACCGGATGTATTGCCGGCTTTCGAATGGGTGCCAGAACATCTTTAGTGGAACCCGCTCCTATTTCGCCAACCAACTGGACTCGGCTGCTGGGAAAGTTCGTTATCGGCCAATGGAACTGATCAAAGGCGTGGTGAACCAGTGCAATCTTTTCAGGATCGTAGCAAAGTAGTTGTGCGCCAACCCAATCCATTGCCGCAGCGTTATTACTAGCCAATAACACACCCATCTCCAGCGGGTCGGGCGCAAGTGGACCATTTCCCTGCCCCGCAATTACCGCATCCGCAAGGTGGATCACGCGGCGTTGAATTTCTTCGCTCATTGTGCCGTCGGCGTTGCCATAAAGCAGGATGCGATTGAGGTCAAGGCAGGTGCGCCAGATTGTGTCGTTGCCCGACCATGACCCGTCCAGTCCAACTTTGTCGCCTCGATAGCGCGATGCGCGCACCAGAACGGCAAAACACAGATGCCAGAACATACCACTCACATACGACGAGGTCACGTTCTGCCGGTCCGAAACATATTCCAGCGCCCGCTTTAATGCGCCATCATCCGGATAGTTGTCGCCCCCGGTTTTTGGTCCCCCAACCCGATGATGCGGCAGATACTCTTTGTTCCCATTGATCCCGATCAGATTCTTCAGAGCGCAGGTGACACCGGCTTTCTTATGTGTCTTGAGCTTCGGAAGGTTGATGATGACATCGGCGTCCATCACCTCCCTTGCCACCAGGTATTGGTGCTTACCTGGATGATGGGTCTTTGCCATGAGCCGGTGGTCGTACCACGCCACGCGGAATTTTTTCTTCTCATCGCTAATCGGTTCAAGCAGGCTCTCGCGTCCAAGATCGAACAAAGAAAAGTAATCTTCGGACTGCCGGTTCTCCTCGGCCACGCGCACCCCGTGTACCAACACGCAGGTTGTCCGGCGAAAATCGCGTATGCCTTTGAATCGCGGTTCGCGAGCCATTAACTCGCGCGCCCAGACGTCAAGGCCTGTTTTGTTCATCAATGCTTCAAAATCACAACCCTGGATCGGCGCATCGCCGACCAGCACTTCAGCGGCATCACTCTGCAATGCTGCCTCAGTCGCGGCACGAATGACTGAAGCATGGGTCACCAGGCAGTCCATTCCCCCCGGACCGTCATTCTGATGAAGCACAAGGTTCGGCTTGACCAAAACACGTGCTCCCGGCGGGATGACGCGGCCCAACGGGCGATTTTCGTTCGACCAGCCCAAGGCATCCGCCAACCGTTTGATCGCCTGCGAGATGGTACGACTTCGATCTCCAGGCTCGGGATATGAGCACGGCTGCACGCGGGCGATTCCCACCGCCGAAGAAAAATTGTGCGCCGCTAAAGGTGGTGTCGCCATGGCTAAGTGCTGGGTCGCTAAGTGCTGGGTCGCTAAGTGCTGGGTCGCGTCGCCGTCTCCCCTTCGATTGCGATGCCCGGAGCATTCACATCCGAACGCGTAAAGCGATACTTGCCCGCGGAGGACAACGGAATCGATTCCACCTCGCGCACTTCCACCCGAACGGGATGATCGGGAGAGACCTCATGGATCTGCCGAATCGAGTCTTCAATCTTGCGTTTGCGTGCGCTGGCGTCGCCCGGCCCCGTCACTATGGATAAAACGATTTCGTCGATCGCCGTTTGGTGAAACTGGAAATTCACGATCCCATCGCTGCCGTACATCAGATGCGTGAAGAATTCGCCATGCACCACGCGGCCTCCTGGGAACAGAAAATTGTCGCTGGTACGCGCGATCTCTAACCGCATGAGTGGGAAATTGTTTCCGCAAGAGCAAGATTCTTTCGACAGATAGCCGCAATCTTCGTTGCGATAGCGAATAAATGGCATGGAATAATTTTGCAAAGACGTCAGCAGAAATGGCCGGGGCTCGCTTCCTTGAGCACCATCCTCCTCGACCACCACGAAGTCGGCATTGATGTGCATCTTGCCCGCCGCGCATTCGGCGGCGATATTTTGCACCTCGCTTGATCCATAGCAGTCGAACGCCTTGCATCCAAATGCGCGCTCGATTGCTTCTCGCTGCGGCTGGTAAAGTTTTTCGGCCGTCGCAAATACGCCCTTAATGTTGATGCCGGCAATCGCTTGGCTTCGGCTCTCTAAGAACGACGCAAACCGCGCAATGGTCGAGGCGTATCCCAGGATGACCCTCGGCTTGATCCTGCGAAATACGCGGACCCATTTCTCCATATCCTCATCGCCCGCAAAGAACGGGTCGAACTGATACTGGCGGCGAGCGATCTGCCGCACTTCAAACTCGATGCGCGACATCCCGTACAGTTTGTCATTGCCTCCCCAGAAGAAAGCAATCATTTCTCCCGGACGCCATCCGCATTGTTCCAGATTTCGATATGTACCTGCATCGCTCGCGATCATGTACTCCGCGCTCCGGAAAAATTTCAGAGGCACGCCCGTCGACCCGCCGCTGAAATGCGGAGACAACTTTTCCAGCGCCACATCCTCTCGGATCAAGTCGCGCTGGTTCTCGCGAATAATGTCCTTGGTCAGAATCGGAAGCTGCTCGAAATCGTTCCAGTTTCGAATGTCCTGGGTTCGCATCCCAAGTCGATTGAATAGATTCCGGTAATAGGGCACATGGGTTTCGGCATGTGCCAACAGGGCCTGCAGGTCGCGAAACTGCTGGTCACGAACCTGTTCCGGTGACCGGAAAGGTGCGCCTTCGATTTCCTCAAGCTTCCCCAGCAGGTCCACACCGCGCAACCGGCACGTGAAGGATAACAATGCGCGTCCGAAAATGGGTCCACCTCTGGCAACACTCATGCGCAACTCGCCGCGGTTTGGCCGCGCTGGAATTGGCAAAACTCGTGGATGACCCTCATGATGAGCTGTTTCGAATCCACCAAAGCCCTTGATTCATAGTATAGCTCTGGAGTTCATTTGGCCGAATCACGCTCCGAACACAAAGGTAATTGCCGCAGTTTGCTGGAAATATTTGCGGAGCACGCGCGCGAAGAGAATGCCTTCTATCGCTGAGCAGCAGGAAAAATGATTACTTTTGTAATCGCGGACCCACCGCAACCCTGGCCAATCAAGCTCAGCTTGCGTGATAAAATTTTCTGTGACCTCGCCGGCCTTAAATCCAAGTGATCGAAAGACATTTCCGGTTTTTGTTATAGGGTGCCATCGCTCCGGCACAAACCTGCTCTATGACATGTTCATGTCCTCGGGCGGCTTTGCTGTATATCGCGGGTATCTGCCAATCTACAAAATTCTCGAACCGCGATTTGGTTCCATGGCAAGTCGTGCCAACCGCGAGAAAATATTCGCAACCTGGCTTCGCAGCAAAGGATTTCGCCGCACCGGCATGGATTCTGAGCACTTCGCCTCCCGCATCCTCAACGATTGCCATACCGCCGGAGATTTCGTTCGAGTTGTGATGGATTCTGTCGCCGAGCAACAAAACACCAACCGTTGGGCTTTTCACGATGGCGACAACGTTTTGCACTTTCGTCGAATCAAGAAAGATATTCCAAATGCCCTGTTCGTTCACATCATCCGCGATGGCCGCGATATTGCCCTATCGCTGAAAAAAATGCGGGGGTTTAAACCTCTTCCGTGGGATCGCGATCAAACTCCTTCACTGGTTGCTACCGCGCTTTACTGGAAATGGATGGTTCACCACGGACGTGAAGCCGGCCGCTTGTTCCCGGATGCCTATACTGAACTTCGCTATGAGGATCTCGTCTCTCATCCTCATGAAACTCTGGCGAAATTAGGTAGCTTTATTAACTGCAAACTGGATTACGACGAGATTCAGCGCGCCGGGCTTGGCAGTCTCTCCAGGACGAACTCGTCCTTTCGCGAAGAAGCGAGCAAAGACAAAATTAACCCGTCAGGGCGCTGGAAGGAACGCCTCTCCCATGCGGACGTTGCCGCCATTGAGGCAGCCGCGGGTGACTGTCTGGAAGAAAACGGTTATGATCTGTCCCTTCCCGCCAGCGAACGCCGCATCAGTTTGCGCGGGTCTTTCATGCGCATGACGTATCCCGCGTTCCTTGGCAGCAAGCTCTGGCTCAAATTGCATACACCGCTTGGCCGCTTCGCCAACCTCACTGCGCTGGAACTTACGGACGAATCCTTCAAGACGCCGGTCGGTGCTGATCATGCCCCACGACCATAATCCCGCGGCCCTGCGAGCTGAGGCCGATCGCCTTCTTGCAGAAGGTTCGTTTCAAGCAGCCTCCATGCGGCTCTCAGAACTTTGGCGCCGCGAACCCGGATCGGCTACGGCCAGTTTCATTTCTGCGCGCATGGATCAGCTCTGCGACAAAATTCCCTTCACCAGACTTAAGTTCGCCATCCTGCGATCGTTCACCGTCGAACCGATTGTTCCCATTCTGCGCGCGGAAGCATCCACCTATGGCATCGATCTCGAAGTTCATGTCGGCGATTTCAACACCTACGTGCAGGACCTTGTTGATTCGAACAGTTCCCTGTACAGGTTCGCGCCCGATGTAGTCGCTCTCGCCGTCCGCACCGCAGATGTCGCACCCGAACTCGCGCACCAGTTTGCCGATCTCAGCCCAGATGCTGCGCGACAAGCCGCCGATCGCGTCGCGATGAATTTTGACGAATGGGTTCGCGCCTTTCGCCGGCACAGCCAGGCCGCGCTCATTCTGCATTCTCTTGAGCGCCCTGCTCGTCCGGCTTTTGGCGTCCTCGACAGCCAGTCCCGCGATGGTCAATCCGACGATGGACAATCCGGCCTTATCCGCCAGATCAATTCCAAACTGCGGCAAATTGCTGCCAGCCATCGCGGCGTTTATGTGCTGGATTACGATGCGCTCGTCGCCCGCTATGGCTTCGAGCATTGGCACGATGAGCGCAAGTGGGTGATGGCCCGTTTGCCCATCTCCGCAGCTCACTTGCTTCCCATGGCGCGGGAATGGATGCGCTTTCTCATGCCGCTGAGCGGCCACGTCGCCAAAGCCATAGCCGTCGATCTCGATAACACTCTCTGGGGTGGCATCATCGGCGAAGACGGGATGACGCGCATCAAAGTCGGCCCCGAACATCCTGGCGCCGCTTATCAGGCTTTGCAGCGCGCCCTGCTTGATCTTTCGCGCAGAGGAATTCTGCTGGCGATCTGCAGCAAGAACAATCTTGACGATGCGATGGAGGCTCTCGACAAACATCCCGGCATGCTTTTACGCGCAAAACATTTTGCCGCCATGCGCATCAACTGGGGTGATAAATCCCAGAACCTTCGTGAAATTGCTCAGGAACTCAACATTGGGCTGGATTCGCTTGCCTTCCTGGATGACAACCCTTTTGAGCGCGAGCAAGTACGAGCAGCTTTGCCGGAAGTAATGGTCATCGACATTTCGCAAAACCCTTCGGATTATGCCGCCATTGTGCGCGATTGCCCCGTGTTCGAGCGCCTCGCGCTTTCCGCCGAAGACCAGCAACGCACCCTCATGTATGCGGAGCAACGGCAGCGCGCCGACGCCGAGCAGGGATTTCAATCCAAAGAAGACTTTTTTCGTTTTCTCGAACAGGAAGCGGAACTCAATCCCGTCTCCGACCTAACACTGGCCCGTATCGCGCAACTCACGCAAAAAACCAATCAGTTCAATTTGACGACGCGCCGCTACAGCGAGGCACAAATTGCCGAAATGGCGAAGCAGCCGGGCTGGAATATATTTTCGATTCGGGTGCGCGACCGCTTCGGCGATCACGGCCTGGTTGGCGTTGCGATCGCGCATGACCAAGGTGAGCGGTGCGAGCTAGATACTTTTCTCCTCAGCTGCCGGGTGATTGGGCGAACCGTTGAAACTGCGCTCCTCGCCCATATCGCGAAATCGGCTTCTGCGCGCGGCTGCAAGCAACTCATCGGCTGGTTTCTGCCGACTAAGAAAAATGCCCCGGCTCGCGACTTTTACCAGCAACACAAATTTGATCTCGTCGAGCAGAACGACAAGGGTTCTCTGTGGTCGCTCGACCTCACGCGCCACCACGTCGCATTTCCCGACTGGGTTAAACTGGTTTCGGCAAATGGAGGGCATGCGGGTGGAACGCACGCTGATTGAAGACATGCGGATTGAGGAAATGTTGATTGAGGGCATGAATGCCCGCTGACATTTTCGAGCAGATACAGGCCGTAGCGTCCGATATTTTCGGAGTGCCTGCGAATAAACTTCACGCCTCTTCCTCCCCTGAGACGATTGAAAACTGGGATTCGATTCAGCATCTCAACCTTGTGCTCGCCCTCGAGGAAAAGTTCGGCATTCAGCTCTCGCCCGAAGAGATCGAACAGATGAAATCGCTCGGAGATACAGCCAGCCTCGTCCAGAGTAAACTTCCTGGGTGAACGACAAACGTAAACTTCAATCGACCCCGAGGTAGTTCTTGGCAATTGTCATCGAGGCTTACCGGCCGGAACACGAGGCTGCGGTCCAGGAATTTAATCGGCGACTGCAACAATCTTCCGGCAACCCGGATCTGGTTTTTTCCAGCTCGGCCATCCCGCGTTGGCTGCCTCCCGGCAATAACAACTCCGTGTGGAACGAATTTTTTGTAGCGGTGGAAGGTTCTTCGGTGCGCGGAGCCTACGCGCTCAAGCAAGAGATATTTTTCATTCGCGGCAAGGATCCGCAAAGGGTCGCGTGCTATCACCACCCGCTTTCCGAAGGAATTATCAATCGGTCTTACGCCAGCGTGGGCGTATTGCTGGCACGCGATGCCTTGGCTCGCCAGCCCTTTCTTTACGCTCTAGGCATGGGTGGTTCCGAGCGTCCTCTTGCCAAAATGCTCAAGCTCCTTGGCTTCAGCCTGGTTCCCATTCCGTTCTATTTTCGTGTCGTTCGCCCCACTAAATTTCTTTTGCAAATGCTGGCTCTTCGCGAGAAACCATGGCGACGTCTAGGCATGAACGTGGCCGCTGCAACTGGCACGGGATGGCTCGCCATCCGATTAGCTCAGGCCACGTCATCGCTGCGGGGCCGCGCGGGCGATTTCGCTTCTGAAGAGATTGCTGAATCCTCGGATTGGGCGAGTGACGATTGGGCGGATGAGCTTTGGCATCGCGCCCAAGGCTCAGTCAGCATGGCTGCTGTGCGCGATGCCGCTACCCTGCGTCTTCTCTATCTAAACAGCCTCACCACGGTTAAACGCCTGCGCGTAACGCGAAACGGCGTTCCTGTTGGGTGGGCAATCACCGGAATCCGGCGCAAGGATTCCAAGTTTGGCAACATGCGCGTCGGCTCCATCGTCGATTGTTGGGCATCGCGAGAAGATTGTGAAGCAGTGATTCAGGCAGCCACGCAAGCGCTGGAAACTGAAAATGTCGATTTGATTGTTTCGAATCAAGGCCACCAGATGTGGGGTCGCGCATTCGAGTGCTCAGGCTTTTTCAAAGGCCCGTCGACGTTCGTCTTCGCTGCCTCGAAAGCACTGACTGAGTTGTTGCAGCCCCTCGAACAGAATCGCCCGTTATTCCACATCACTCGCGCAGATGGCGATGGTCTTCCCGCAAACTACTAACAGCTAGCGCTCTTGGTGGGCGAGCTTTGCGTCAGCGGGCGCTTCCGACGACAGTTGATATCCCAAAGAGATCATCACGTGTCCCCACGCAGCCTCGATTTGAGCCACGGACTGAGGCGGCAGCACGGTTTTCCATCCACCCGACGAGGCTTTTCGTACAAAGGGTTTGTCCTGGCGCGTGTAGCGCGTCTGCACCCACTTGCCGCCTTGTTTTTCTTCCAATTCCCGCATGCGATCCGCCGAACTCAACTCAGCCGCGCGCTTCAGCCGCTCCGGTGCCGGTTCAATGCCGAGCAGGGTCGCCACTTTCACCAGCTCGCGCACCGGATCTTCAATCATGTCCTCATAGCGCAATATCAGAAAACCTTCGCGGCCATTGCGCGTGCCCATCCAACTGGTCACGTGATCGCCCCAGTTCCCGAGCCGATCCCAAATCTTGCCCTCAATCCACGGCGGTAAAAAGTCCTGAATCGGAAGCTGGTCGTTAAACGATCTCTGCTTCATCTCCCAGTGAAAATTCGAAACTGCCACATCCCTCGGGTCGCGAACGATATAAATAACCCTCTTGTAGCGCGGATCGAAGACTTCATGGCTCTTCAGAATGCGCGGCCTCGGCAGGTGCCGCAGATAGTAATCGCCATGCTTGTACATATCAGCCACAAGCCGCTCAACATTCAGGAATGTCACAGCCTCTTCGGTATGCACCAGATTGCCGACCAGGAATCGTGTCCACGTGTTCCCGGATCGCGGGTAGGAGGTCAAAAAGATATCATCGGGGAAAATAGTGATGTCCCGCTCAATGCGAAGCGTGCGAAACAGAACATCATTCACCCGCGACAAATGCTTTAACCCGCGTCTTACCAACATACCCAGCTCCCCTTATTCCTGGACCGACTCTTCCGGCCGCTTGCGTTCACCCTGCAGCCAGCCAAGAAATTTCTGTTTCCGCGCAAACATGTTGCGCGCTTCATTGCGCAGCGCACCCACGATTTGATATCGGGATTTAGTGAACCATGGCACACGATGCGGAGTACAACCGTACTTTTCTTTGTACGTGCCCTCGCCTCCCCAATCATAAATCGCTGCGCCGCGCCGCTTCCAGTAACGAAGGGCATACCAATGGCATGCTTCATTCGGCCGTAGATTCTGATGCGACCGGAAGCTTGCATTGCCCCAAAATTCGGCAATCTCATTAAAACCAGGATAGATTCCGGTTGCGATGCACTTGCCTTCCGGATCGCGCGCCCGAATCAGCAACAGATTGCCGCTCGGCTCGACATGTTTTATCAACGACCGCACTCGCTCCACCGAATACGTCGGCACCAAGCCTTGTTTGGCAAATACATCCTTCAATTGTTCGTAATATTCGTCGGCGAAAGCGGCGTCGTGTGCTTCCTCAATGGTGACCCCGCTTTTTTCCGCTTTTCGAATACAGCGCCGGCACGCGCTCTCCATTCCGTTAAATAGTTCTTCCTCAGACTTCGTCAAATCCGAGCGATAGGATCCATAGTATTCAGCCTTAAATCCCAGCCGTTCGCCGTCCTCATTCGTAAAATTCGGATCGGAAACCTCCATATGCAGGCATTTCAGTTCGTCCCAGGCAAACGCTTCCAACGCTTCCAGCACACTGCTCCGCGGGATTCCCGGATTCAAATTGAACCCGATGTAGGGAGTGGTCCAACCGGGAAAAGAACTGCCCAGGACTTTCATGCCGAATTTGTTGAACGTCAGCCCACTGAAATATCCAACAACCTCGGTCCCGTCGCGTACTTCAGCCAAAACCGGCTCCGCCTCCTGGGAATCTTCCACAAACCTTAACCACGCCTGTGTTTGAAAAACCGTACGATCTTTAAAAGCATCGAGCCGGTTCCAATCCGCGTTCTTGAAATCGATCCGCTGAAGCTTCATCGCTCTCCAACTATTCCTATCGTCCCGCAAAAGTCCGTTGCAGGTTCAACGTAAACTGCACCGCATCAGCCGGCGTATTCACCCTCTTCAGTGCGAGCGGCTCATCGCCCGTAAGCACCGGCCCCGGCGTGGTCACCACAGCGGATTTGAATCCTGCTTCTCGCGTAATCTCCACCGTCTGCGTCGACCAGCACGGACTGAGCGCAGGATGCGGATATGAAAAATGTTCGATCGGGCCGCCAACCTTTTCTTCAAGCTGTCGCTTGCTCTCAGTAATCTCCGACCGGGCTTCATCCTTGCTCACCTGAGCAACATTCGGATGCGATAAAGTATGCGCGCCCACAATGTGGCCGGCTTTGCGAAGTCCTCTCACTTGCTCCCACGTCATCATGTACCCATGTGGAGCGTTCACCGGGACGATGCCCAGCGCCGCCTCCACGCTCTCCACGAACTGCCTTTGCACGTTTCCCGTCAGTCTTGCGCCCGTGTCCCAAGCCAGACTGCGGGCAGCCGACCGCTCCTGCGGCTTATCCAGCCGAAAGGCCCGGCCGCTCATTTCATCTTTCCACTCCTCTTTGTTTGTCGCATGAAAGGCGAAACGTACGCGACAGTACCATGGTAACGTTCCGCTTTCGACCGCATTCACCATAATGTAGAAGCTGGCGGGAATGCTGTAACGGGTTAGCACCGGCAATGCCACCTCGTAGTTGTCGGCAAAACCGTCATCGAAGGTGACTGCTACGGCGAGGGAAGGAAGTTGGCGGCCAGAGCTGACGAATTGAAGAACATCTTCAAGGCTTACCGGGTGGAATCTCCGGGCCAGCGTCTTCATGTGTTCTTCGAAAGTCGCCAGCGATAGCGAGGCGCCAAAGATGTGATCCGTCACTGGGGGGTTTTCCGCGATCGAATGATAGGCAAGAATCGCAGCTTTTGGCGCCGCAAAACGGCTCGCCAACGGGAGCAGAGGGCTACTGACCAGCGCTTCTTTCAACCAGCGCTTGGTTTTAGATGCCAGCACTCTTTTGGCTCCCCCTGCGGCAAGTCTCATGATAGCATACGGGTACGGTATTTCGAGGCACAGCATCACCACGTAACGTCAACGCTAACAACTTTATTATCAATTGTTTGCAGATGTTTCTGCGCGTGTAACATCACTAACGAAGTGAGGCGAAAGTGAGCTCAAAAGCGCAAGTAAATGACCTGTTTACCCAGACCGTCGACGACTGGGCCCGTTATTACGATGACCCCGCCCCGGCGACTCTGACTGCCCAAAATTTCGTTTCCCGCCGCCGCTTCGCCATTCAAATGATCGAAGCCAACCTGCCCAGGGGTTCGAGGATCCTGGACGTGGGTTGCGGCACCGGTCACTTGGCAGCCGAGCTTGCGCGCCGCGGTTATGACACCTGGGGCACTGACCTGTCGGCAGGCATGATCGAGTATGCCCGCACCAATTACAACCAGGATCGCTACCAGGTTGCCGATATCGAAAAGATTCCCTTTGCTGACAATTTCTTCGATGGAATCGTGTGCCTGGGAGTCGTCGAATATCTGGCCAGCGACGGCCCCGCGCTCGACGAGATGCACCGCATTCTCCGGCCGGGCGGCTTTGCCGTCATCACCACGCCCAGCAGCATTTGCCCGTTCTTCTGGATGGATCGGCTTCTGGTTCGCACGCGCTTCGCCATCCGTCCTCTGACCAGCGGTGTGCGCCAGCTCTTTGGCGGCACGCCCCGCCCTGCGCGCGGGCTCCCCAAAGTCGAGCATCGCCGATATCGCCGTGGCAGCTGGGCCCGCCTCTTGCGCTCCCATGGACTGGAAATGGTTGACTTCGTTTGTCACGCCTGGGGCTGCTATGCCGTCGAAAGGTTCTTCCCGCAAGGCGGATTCTGCCGTGCCAGCGATAAGTTCGCACGCAATGGCATGGTCAACTGGCTCGCATCCGACCAATTATCTTGCGCCCGGGTAGTTAAATAGGATAGTTAGGTAGGATAGTTAAGTAGGATAGTTAAGTAGGACAGTTAAATAAGTGAGTCAAATAGGCAATTTGCTGATTGGTAGGGCCGGCTAGTGGCTTGTCGCGAAGTAACCATTACCGATTGTTACGCTTCTAAGTTGGTATGGCGACTGGCAGCGAAATCACCCTCACCACCGACCAATGTTCTGAACTCAACAGCATTGCTCAATCGCGTTCCTTGCCTGCGGGCTACGTCTTTCGCGCCAAGCTCATCCTGAGGCTGGCTCAAGGCGCGTCGTTCAGCGCGATCAAGCGGCAGTTGCAAACGACAGCGCCTACCATCGTTCGCTGGAAGCAGCGCTTCCTTCAGTCCGGGCTCGACGGGCTCGATACCTATCACCCCGGCCAGCCGGCCACGGTGCTGACGCCCGCTTTGCGCGCCCGGATTCTGTCCGCCACCCGCAAGAAACCCCGCGACGGTTCCACCCATTGGAGTTGCCGCAAATTGGCGGCAGCGCTGGGAATCAGCAAGGATGCAGTGTATCGGGTCTGGAAAGAAGCCGGCCTGAAGCCCCATCGCCTGGAGCGTTATATGGCCAGTGATGATCCCGACTTCGAAGGCAAAGCCGCCGACATTATCGGCTTGTATTTGCGGCCTCCGCAGCATGCCGCCGTCTTGTGCGTCGATGAAAAGACCGCGATTCAGGCTCTGGATCGGCTCGATCCCGTTTTGCCGCTTTCGCCCGGACGTGCCGAGCGGCACGGCTTCGAGTACTACCGCCATGGAACCCTTTCGCTCTATGCCGCGCTGGACACCAAGACCGGCCGGGTGCACGGGAAAACCGCAGCCCGCCACACTAGCCGTGACTTCGTGGCTTTCTTGGAAGAAGTGGTCTCCTTGTGCCCGCCGCGACAACAGATTCATATCATCCTCGACAACCTCTCCGCTCATAAAACACAACTGGTTCGAGACTTCCTCCAACGACATCCCCGCGTGCAGTTTCACTTTACCCCTACGTATTCCTCCTGGCTCAACCAAGTTGAGATCTGGTTCGCCAAGATCGAGCGCGAGGTCATCGCTCGCGGCATTTTCACTTCCGTCCCCGACCTGGCTCGTAAACTCCGTCGCTACATCAACGCCTATTCCACCCACGCTCGACCCATCCAGTGGAAATACTCTGATCCTTCTCGTCGCCTACGTGCTAACGAATTCACTGCGACAGGCCACTAGTTGCCGGATTGCCGCTTCACCAGGCAGCATCGCACAATGGCCGTCGTGAATTCTCGCGTCAGCCGATTGTGAAGAGGCCGCACTTTTCTGATCGGCACAAGCTCAATGGACGAAATTTTGAATGGGCTGCGCGCCACAAAGCCCTCAAATTTCGCGATGGTCATCTGATTCAGCCCACCTGCGACCTCACTAAACCGCGTCGCGCCATCTGTTTTGAAAGTCGACCGCCACGAGATCAGCGCCTTTTCGCTAAACACCAGATGCGCCCACGGAAAAACCGAGAACAAATGTCCCCCCAAAGGGTGATACCACGTAGGCCCAAAACTGGCGAGCACGCATCCCCCCGGTTGGAGAAGCTTGTCCATGATTTGCAAAATCCCGGCCGTGTCGGCAAAGTGTTCGAAAGCATCCACGGAGACGACTACGTCTGCGGGCTCATTGGTAGAGGTCGCAAAGGTACAAGAATCCTGAACTCCGGCGTCGGCCGCTTTCTTTCGCGCTGTAGCCAGGACATCCTTGCGGATGTCGATCCCAGTCACGTGCCGTACGCCTTTCTGTGCCATTTCAATGGCATCCGACCCCTCGCCGCAGCCAAAGTCAATGACCGATTTACCGGCTATCCTTTGAAAAAAGTCTTGCCCCAAAAGCACGGCGAGTTTCGATTTGCCTTTATAGACTCCGCCGCCACAGCAGTTCGGCGCGCCCGGCGAAATCTTCTTCAGAATCTTGATTTGGAGACTGGTTAGCATTTCATTCACTTTCCAATACGTCGCGATATATCTTCACCCACTGGCCCCGCACGCTCTGCCAGGTGAACTTACGCGACTCTTCGTGGGCATTTTTCGCGATCTCAACCGCTAATCCCGGCTCCCGTAACAACCGGATCACGTTGTCTGCCAGCGCTCGTTCGTTTCCCACCGGTGAAAGCAATCCGGTGCGCCCGTTCTCCACCAGATAGGGCATCGACTCCGGGGATGTGCTCACCACCGGCGTACCAGCGCCAAAAGCTTCAATCACTGAGACAGGCATATTATCCAGCCATGAGGCGTTAATAAAAATGTCCGCATCGTCGTAGCATTTGCCAATTTCCTCGCGCGAAGCCACTCCTTTAAAGTGCACGTCCGCAATATTCCGCTCCGCAACCAGTTCCCGCACTTTACCTTCAAGCGCGCCCCCGCCAACCAAATCCAGGCGCGCGTCTGGAAAAACCTTCTTCACTTCCCCGAAGGCTTCTACAACCTTATCAATCGCGTAATACTCGTGGAAGCCCCGCGTACAAACCAGATGCGGGCGCATCGGATTTCGCTCGCGGTATCGAAATTGCGAAAGGTCGACCAGGTTCGGAATTATGTAAGCGTCTAGACGAAACTCGCGGAAAACATCGACAAGGTAGCCCGAGGGCACGACAATTCCGCTCACGCGTGAAAGCACAAATTTGGCCGATCGAAACCGTCGCAGATGGTCCCGTGCTTCTCCGCTTCTATAGTTGATGATACTTTTCTTGCCCCTCAGCCTGGCAAAGAACCAGGCGGGCGCGGGCGCAAGCAAGAACGACCAGTATGAGGCCGAAAAAATATGCGCCACATCGACGTCTTTCAGCCCGCTCCAAAGATGCCAGAAATAAATGGGTTCGCGTAAAACGGTTCGCAAACCCGGAACGCCCTCGGCCCAGCTCAACGGCCGAGGCAGCTGCGGATCGACTGCAATGAATGTAACTTCAACTTCGGGATCGTTCTTCCACAAGCGCAGCAGCAAATCTGCCTGAACGGCCTGCCCCCCGACGTAGCGAAGGCTGGGAGCCACGATCGCAACCTTCAACTTTCGGGTTCGTGATTGCGCAGCCGCCATCATGCGCCCGGCTCTCGCCCACGCTTTTTATTGAGCAGCCTCAGATACATTTCTTCATTTCGCCGCCACACCTGATCGGTAGTGAAATTGTCCTCGGCAAATTTTCGCGCGAGCGCTCCCTGCTCTCGACGCAACCCGGCGTCGGATAACAACCGGCAAACGGCACTGGCAAACTCGCCCTCATTTCCCGCTTCTATCAAGATTCCGCGGCCAGCGTTGATGAGCTCGGCATTGCCTCCTACGTTGTACGCAACCACGGGCAAACCTACGGCCATGGCCTCAAGAATTACATTCGACAGGCCCTCGGAATCAGAGGTGAGAACGGCCACATCGATCGACGCGAGGACATCGGGCATGTCGCGGCGATCCCCGAGAAATATCATGCGCTCGCTGAGCCCAAGCTCCGCAGCTTGCCGCTCGATTTCGGGCCGCAACGGGCCATCTCCCACCAGCACAAATTCTGTTTCCGGCATGCGTTCATGGATCTTCGATGCGATACGCAGAAATCCTGTGTGATTCTTATAGTGCGCATTCATGCGGGCGACCATACCCACGCGCAGAACGCCGGGACGCGGTGGCAGAGCCGGACGTCCCATTTCAAATAGCGGCGCGGCCAGCGCGTTCCCGATCACCACCAGTTTCTCCGTATTGAGTCCAGCCCCGCTTAAACGACTTGCGCCAGCTTGCGAGTTGCATACCACGGCATCGCACCAGCGAAAGGCCGTTGCCTGCGCGCGAAACTGCGCGGGCGTCATTAAATCTCCGAGCTGCCGGTGACTGCCAATGACAACAGGCACGCGCGCCAGCCTCGCGGCCGGAATAAGAATCAGATTCGTGTAAAAGTCAAAAGCATGCGCGATCTCCACTCGCCTCTGCCGAAGGTGCCGCGCAAGGTCCATTCGAGCGCGCAATGACTTCCAACCAAACAGGCTTCCTCCGATCGGAAATTGGACGAAAGATTCAAACTGCTCGGCCAGTGGTCCGCGCGGGTTGATACATCCCACCTGAACATGAAATTGCGCTGCTGCGGCCTGCGCTAGAAGCGAAAACTGCCGCTCCGATCCGCCAGTTTCAAAGGTGTTGACCATCAGAAACAGACTGACCCGAGCCTCGGCCGTGCGAGTTGTCATTAGGCTGGCAGCGTTGGTCACGCCCACCGGTTCATTCTCCCACCGGGGCTGGGGAGAGTACAGAACTCGCAGGAACCTTCCTGCGCATATCGGCAACTACCGGCAGTGAGAATACCCCTGCCGGCTTTACGTATTTTTCAAGAAAATTGCGGTGCCACAGCTCGAACATCAGCAGGCGCCAAATGCGCGCGGTATTTTTCCCGCTCATCACTCCACGAATGCCGCTCGGTTCGAAATACCCTCGTTCCAGCGTGCGCGGCTCAAGAAGAATCATCAACATGTCCTTGAGTTCATTCCGCATCCAGTGGACCAGTGGCAATGAGAATCCACGCTTCGCCCGATAAAGCACTTCGCGCGGCACTCCGACGCGTTCGGCAAGTTTACGCAAAATGTACTTCTGATTCTTGCCGCGCAGCTTCCACTCGCTTCCCAGTCCCGTGGCCCATTCCACCAGCACATGATCGAGGATCGGCACGCGCACCTCGAGCGAATTCAACATGCTCATGCGGTCAACCTTGGTCAGAATGTCATCCACCAGATAAGTCTTCGTGTCGACATAAAGTATCTGGCTGACTGGATCTTTAGTTGGTGCCGCGGCAAACCGGCGCCGCAGAACGTTCGCGGGATCTTCGCTCCGCCTCAAAACATTCCGAAAGTCTTCTGATAGTAGCGGCATATCGCGCTCGAAATCCGGCAGAAACGAGAGCCGGTCCACATAACGCTCCTGCCAGGGCAGCGAAATGTTATAGCTTAACCGCCTGCCCTTCATGCCGTACGGCACGCGCGGAAACACTTTCTCGCGGTAGAATCGGCGCGCCCACGCGGGAACTTGCTCCAATATGCCCTGGCTGGAATGAATCCGATATCGGTCATACCCGGCGAAAACCTCATCGCCTCCATCACCGGAAAGCGCCACAGTTACATGCTTGCGAGCCATCTGCGCCACATAGTAAGTCGGCAACATCGACGAATCTCCAAACGGCTCCTCCAGCGAACTGGTCAGGTGTTCTACCGTCTGAACAACGTCAGGCTCCAGAATCATCTCATGATGTTCAGTGCCGAACTTACTGGCTACCATGCGCGCTTGGTTGGTCTCGTCGAAATCGTCCTTCTTGAAACCGATGGAGAAAGTCTTGACTGGCCCCGAGCTGGCGCGGGCCATCAGCGCGACAATGGTGGAGGAATCGGTCCCGCCACTTAGAAATGCTCCCAGCGGTACATCCGAAATCAGCCTGATCTTGGTTGCTTCGAGCAGCCGGCTTTCTAATTCCTCCAGGCATTCCTCTTCGCTCTTGGGGGAATGCGTACCGTATTCCGGCAGATCCCAATATTGGCGAACCCGGACTTCGCCGCGTTCAAACTCCAGCAAGTGGCCGGAAGGCAGTTTGTGAATTCCTTGAAATGCAGTAAGTGGCTCGGGCACGTAGCCGTAGTAGAGATATTCGAACAGGGCCTGTGCGTTCACTTCGGCCAACTCCGGCGCAACCGCCAGAATGCTTTTGATTTCCGACGCGAAGTATAAATTGCCTTTGTGCAGCGCATAATGCACCGGCTTCTTTCCCAGCCGGTCTCGGGCCAGAATCAGCTTGCGCTTGGCTTTGTCATAGATCGCCAATCCAAACATCCCGCGCAGTTTGGTGACGCATTCAGCGCCCATCTCTTCATAAAGATGGATGATCACCTCGGTATCGGTCTTTGTGTAGAAACGATGCCCTCGGCGTTCCAGGTCAGGGCGAAGCTCGGGGAAGTTGTAGATTTCACCGTTGAAAACGACCCACGCGCTGCGATCTTCGTTAAAAACTGGCTGATGCCCACCCGCTAAGTCGATGATCGAGAGCCTGCGCATGCCAAGCCCTGCCCCGTCGGCGACATAAATGCCCTCATCATCCGGGCCGCGATGCACAATTTGGTCGCACATGTGGCGCACTAATGACTCGCTGACGTTGCTTTCGCGAGTCGCGCTGACTACTCCAGCAATGCCACACATGACAGAATTTATCCTTCCTGACTCACTGATACCGCGTGCGGCATCTCCGGTGTCGACTGACCGCCAACATAGCGCTTAAAACGGTAGTCACGGTATTGGCCGGGATCTCCTTCGTGGCCATCGCACGCAGCCAGCAGTATGTTTGTCATCTCGCGAGCCGTCACAAAGTGCAGAATTTCTTTCCGATCCCGCGCGCCCCCAACCAGGTCGGCCAGAAACTTGCGGAAGGCGTCTCCGGCGACAATGTCTTTTTGCCTCGGATTCATGGCATGACAATGAAGCTTGATAAAAATCCAATCGGGCCGGCCCTGCACATGAATGTTTGCTCGTTTCCAGAGTGCCAGCCGCTCCAATGTCAGCGGCTTGTTTTCACTGATCTCTCCCGTTTCCAGAATCCGCTTTCGTCCCCGCAGCGCCTCGCCCACATTTGCGATCAGAGGTCCCTGCACCAAGAGCGGAAAGACCTTCGGCGCGCGCCCCACCTTTAGATCAGGGCCCTCGCGGTGAGCCATTTTCTGGTCGAGCGGTAAACCACACTCATAGACGGAATTGATCTTTGCGATCTGCGCAACATGCAGCACTGAGGCGGGCATCGTCATGTCTGCGTAGCAGCCCGTCTCAGCCAGCACCTGCATCTCCGAATCCACACCGCAGAGCCAGCCGCCAGCAGAGTTCGCCAATGCCCAATTGCCGTGGACGAATGCATAGCGAATCTGTTTCGAACCTTCTTCCACTGCAAGACAGTGATGGCGAAATGCCAGCCGATCGCGAAATTCAGTCAAAACACGGGTCGTGCTTTCCACGGTACCCGGCTCGAACACGCCATGGTGAAGGTGAACCTCAATTTCCCCAAAACCCTGATGACAGTGGCTCGCCAGCGCCGCAATCAGGGCTTCGTCATATTGCTCTGCCGGGTAGAAATACGTATGTACAAATGGCCTGCCATCGGCATCCCGCCAGCGCTCCACCGCCTTGGGATATTCACGGCACCACCACTCCAGGCGTTGTTCCTGCTCCTCGCGCGTCGCGCGTCCCTGATAGCCGTCAACGGGATCGATAGCGGGCTCAAAATGGTCGGCCAGTGTGCAGATCAAATGCACCGGGCCGCGCGGCCCCGATTGCAGACCGCGCCAAAGCGCAGGCCATCCCACTTTGCCGCCATAGGAAATTATTTTCTTGAATCTCATCCTGCCGATTCGCTTCCTCGCTACGAGGACGAGGCCGGTTTTCTCCCCCGCACCGCAATGGAAAACTCGCCGATATGCATGTCCTCCATCCCCATGGCTTCGTACCAGCGGAACACCTGCTCATACGTATGCTTGGACTGATATTTTGGCGAGTACCAATCAAACGTATCGAGCATCCGCGCTTCCGGATCTTTTTGCCGGTTCACCGGAAACACATGATGCACCAATCCCGCCGCCGGGGGGCCGATCACAGGAACCTTCCTCAGCGCCTCCTGCGTGTTGTATAGGACAGGCACCGCCGTCTTCAGAATGCGATGCAGCGTCTGCGGCTTCATTTTGCTGGTATAGCGGCGCCAAAAATCGCTAAAGCGATACCACTTGTTGTATCCGCTGTACAGCCAAACCGCCAGAATGCCGCCCGGCTTTAAGTATTTGGCGAGCGTCTTTACAGCCGCTTCGCAATCCGGCGTGTGGTGCAGCACGCCCACGCTATAAATGATGTCAAAGCTTTCTGGCGCGAACGGCAGAGAAAAAACGTCTGCCTGGAAAGCGGCAAACTCACGCGCCGCCAGGTTTTTTGCCGCCACTTCAGCGGCAGCGCTGAGGTCGATGCCGACTACGCGCCCTCCCCATTTAGTGGCCACTTCCGCAAAGCGCCCCATGCCGCAGCCCACATCCAGAACCAGCTTCCCCTTTAACTCCTCGGGCTTCAGCGCTGTCTTCCAACGGAAGTTGGCATCGGACTCCTGCACTTCATCGTGATCAAGCTGCGTTTTCTGATAGCGGTGCCATTGGAATCCAAAACTTGCGGCATAATGCTGGGCATCGACAAAACGCGCGATGCCATTCACCTTTGGATAGGTGCGCTTGCACGCCGGACAGATGTACCCTCCATCCCCATCGCCGTCGAGCTTGGCGCCGCAATCTAAGCAGCGCAAAATTGCCTGCAGCTCAGCGGACAGGGGCGACTGCGTTTGCTGTTCCACGATCGGCATAAAACTCCAGGAAATGCCGGCCCCGCTTCGGTAGTGGCGCAGCTGGGCCGTCTTCTTCTTGATCATGTTCTTTGATGGTCTGTACCAGTGTGGCCGTGAAGGCCGCCGCGAAATACGGGAAATATTGATATGTCTCCGGCGCGAATAAAGCTCCGACTGCAAATCCAACCAGCGAACTCGTCAGCGCTCCCACAAACAAGATGATGTCCGGGTCCAGATCATCGCGTTTTCGCAAAATTTTCAGGTTCTGAAACGCGCGCCGGAAAAACATCAGGTAAAGGATGAGAACCGGAATTCCGCCTTCGGCGCACGCCTCAAGATATGTCATGTGCACGTCTCGCCACACCAGCGAGTACGTCGTAAAGTTGTGCGCCCCGACCCCGAATAGCGGGTATTCTTCAATCGCATTAATCGCGCGCAGCATCAAATACTTGCGTTGTTCATAGGATCCCAGCGCAGTCTGGCTCAGGTGGGTCGTATCATTGCCTTCAAGAGCTTCAAAGCGGTCATAAAGATTGCCGCCGACCGTCGCCCCGATAATCACTCCTAAAAAGACCGTCGCCACCAGCAGATACATCCTTCTGCCTTTGATCGCGAAATAATACAAAGTGACACTTCCTGAAATAACCAGGTCAATGAAACCAGCACGCGATGCGGTCGCGAAAATCGCCACCAGCATGATCAACATGCCAATAAGCCAAAGCGCCTTCTTGACCGGGTTCTTGGCCGTTACCATGAATGCGAGAGCGAACGGCAACGACAGAACAATCGCAAACGCGAGGTCGTTCGGATTCGAATAGATGCCGCCAATCACGCCCTCCAGCCGTGGCGTACCGTGCCCTTTGACCAACGCCACCGCGCAAATGACGATCACGGAAAATGCCTGAATGAAGATGATCTGGCGTAAGCGATCGAATGTCGTGATGAGGAGAAACACCAGGACCCAGGCGATAAAAACTTTTGAAAAATCAATCGAGTGGTTTACCGCGCCGCCTTTCCATACCGGCGACAGAAAACCGCCAAATACGAGAAGGATAATCATCGTCAGCAACAGCCGTGCTTCTCTAGGAAGATCTTTCAACGTACGCTTGGTGCGCCCGAAGCTGTTGAAGAGGCCCCAGATCGCCAGGATCGCCGTAATCTTCGCCAGTGGAGCGAACTTCAGCCCAGGCACCCAATCTTCCGGGCGCGCACAATAGACGACAAAGAAAGCGCTCAGCCAGAAGAATGGCTTTTTGGTAGCGTCACCGGTTTTCAAGAGAGTGCGTCTAACCACTTCGCTCGCCCGCACGTCCCCGTTGCCGTTATTCCCGATTGCCACCGCTTCCCCTTCTTGCTTACACCGCTCTGTTTGGCCCTACCCTTGAGATCGGTGAAAAGTAACCCGAAACGCGGGTGTCATCGATTTAAGGGCCTAATCGCCTGCCTACTCCCTGTGCAAGCAGGATACCATCCCGGAAAAGATCTGCTCCCCCACCCAACTGATAGCCTTATTATTATCAATGGTTTAAGACAATTCCAGGCTGAGTTTGTAACATCGCGTCCGTCACCAAAGGGATAAATGGGAAAAATCTTTCCCACTAATGTCTTGGTCTGATGGTTCTCACCTTCTCCCGCTTTTCGTTTTTCTGCGCCAATTGATTCCCAAGAGCATGACTGCGCAATGGGCAAAAAACTCCAAGTTTCTCACTACTTTTCGTTTCTGCTCTTGCGGTCTACATCTCGGAAAATCTAGGGTCGGTTATCGTTTATCAGAGCCGGGAGCTTCTCAATCGTTGGTCATACAGTCGACAACACCCATGCTCTCTCGGTCAGCAAGGCGAGCTATGGGTGTATTCGCCTTGATCCATTGCCTGGTTTCGAGAAACATCGGATACACGATATTCATCACGCGAACCGCAAATGACGTCGGCCGCAGCTCCGATAGCGGTGTTTCGAGTTTATAGCCCGTATCAGTCAGCGCCTTCCCCAGCGTCCACTCAATGTTCTGCGCCTGCTCTGGAGTGAATACACGTCTCCATCGCCCTACGCTATTGCTGGAGGTTTCCTTGCTGTCGCCCTTGAATGAAGAATTCGGAGTGCGCACCGTTCCAAGGCCGACCTTCTGGATCTGGTCATAGTCCAGGTCCTGGTCAATAAATTTGCCCACCCGCGCCAGCGTTTCGCGCGGATTCCCCACCAGTTCCTCATAGTGCACTTCCATGTAATCGGCACCGAGCGCTTTGCCGTACTTACGGCCTTTACTCATCATCCATCGCCAATACATGGCACGCGCCAGGTAATCCCGGCTCTTATCCCATGGCAGTGGATGAACCCGCCCTGCACGATGCATCGAGGCCGTGCTGTCCCGGCCATCGCGAATCATGTGGATGATGAGCGCGTCCGGAATGACCTTCTTGATCAATGGAAGATACAGAATATGCTTGGGCGTAGACTCGGCCCAGCGCTCCACTCCTTGATTTCTTGCGATTGCCTCCATCTGGATCCGCAGGAAATCGCCGGCATTATGGCAATCTTCCATCACGCGTTCTTCAAATTCTTTGGGATCCACACCGGTTACGCGAAAGAGCCCACTATTCAAATAGGCGTCGAGCAGTTTACGGCGATTGCTCCGGTTTGCGAGGTTACCGAAATGCAGACCCAGAACGGCGAACACGGCGCTTTCCTCTGGAAAAACTGCGAACCCTCCCGCCGAAAGCAGGGAGTAGTAAAGCAGCTTCGTGCCCGAGCGCCCGCAGCCGAGCACAAATACCGGAGCCCGAGAACGCGCGCTCCGCGTTTGTGTTTGGCCCGGTCGCAGGTTTTCGTTCACTGCGCTTTCCATGTCGTCTCCCGCCTCTTGCTTTTTCGCAACACTATGATCAATCGAATGCCTGGTAAATGGTTCTTCGCCAAGGACGGCTTTTCGTGAGTGCAGCGGACGTCCAAGTGGGGATATTTACTGTACAAAAACTCTACCATTAAAGGCCAGAGCTGATCTAGCTTACTTTCGATTTGCTGAAGTCCCTGCTCCTGCCCTCATCACCTTTGACCCTTACCCTATCCCCGAGGCCAAAAACGGGAATTCTTGCCGGCAAGAATTGACGCCCCCACCCGACACTTGCCCGGCTTTAAACGTCTCGTTGGTAGACTTCGACCGCTGTCTCTATCCCATTCGTGACAGGCGCAACCGCGTCCTTCGGTGCTAACTCCCCGATCTTGAATGTGCGCTTCGTCGCAGCAATCCAAAGCGCACCAACTCCATACACCGCTCCCGCAATCAATAGTTGCAAAGCCAGCTGTTTGTAGGTGTGTGGATGAAACCACCGCCGCATCAGCAGCAAAGCGGCAACCAGCGGCATGGTGATAACGATCGGCAGGGTATACGCTTCGCGGAGATAGGTCCCCATCCGAATGCCCAGTTTGCGGCACAAATGCCACGGCATGAACATCGTCATCGTGCAGAACAAAGGAATGGCCGTGCCGAGCGCGTCGCCGTAAATCCCGTAGTACGGACCATGCCCCATGCGTTGAAAATAGTGCACCAGCGTGATGCTGAGGATGAGATTGACAATACCCTCTGCGAGCGTGACGAATGCCCAGGTTCGGTGCTTGCTGATTCCGAATAGAACGCGGCCCGACGCGGCCTGGCACCACATCAGGTTCGCCGAGATAATAAGGATCAGCAGGACCGGGTAGCTCGTGGCGACATATTTTCTTCCGACCCAGACCTCGATAATCGACTGCCCCAGCCCGATGAGCACCGCAGTGATCGGCAAGGCAGTGAAGGCGCAGAATCGGTTGCCGGCAACAAACACCTTGCGCAGGCGATCCATGTTTCCCGTAGCTTCAGATTGGCTGGCAATGGGCAAAAAGTTTTGTGCCAGCGCCATCACCACCTGCTGCCCATAACTCACAATGCGCGCACCAATGCTGAAGTACGTAACCGCAGCGGCCGAAATCATGGTCGCAATCACGACGTTGTCGCTTTTGAACTTGAGTTGCGTCGCAATCATGATGATGAGCGTCACGCTGCTGTAGTTCACGATGGTGCTGAGGGTGCCGCGGTTGATGTATTTGAATCCGAAGCGAACCGGGTGCAGGCGATAGGCGACTATGGCGCGCAGCATGGAAAAGCTCAGCGGGGCGCCGACCGTAATTGCTGCGATCGCCAGCAGCCCGTAGCCTCTGTGGATAACGAAAATGATGAGGACCAGGCGTGCGAAGTCTCCACAGACATTCGCCCAGTTATTAACGTAGAAACGCTGCAGGCCGTCGAGGAACCCGCCGACCACGCCCAGCGGAAAACCAATGCCAACCGCCGTTCCTACGATCACCAGCAGCCAGCGCGCGTCCCCGTGAAGGCCAGGCGGAATTTTGGTGAAAATGTGATCCAAGTAAGTGGATACAACAGCCGTGACAAGCAGGCTGAATGCACCGATGCAGCCGTAAATAAATAGAGCTGTATTAACGAGTTTCGCCAGTTCTTCTTCGTCGTCGGTGGCCGTGTATTTCGAAACGTAGCGCACCACCGATGACCGTATCCCCAGATCGAACAGGCCGTAATATCCCGTGATCGAAAAGATCAGCACCCAGATGCCGAAAGCGGTATCGCCGAGCGCATGCAGAATAATCGGGGACAGGACCAAGCCCACCAGAACGTCGCAGCCCAATGAGAACCATGTGGACCCGACGTTCTTTATGATCTGTCGCTTATTGATCTTGGTCATTCGTCTAAACTTATTGGGCGGATCACGCTTCTCTCATTGAATTGATTGCTAGAGGGGATGAATACGTACCGTAATTCTAAACCGCTCTAGAAGCTAGCCAGCATTTCAGTGATCTTGCCGCGATCGATCTTGCCGTTGACATTTAACGGCATTTGCGCGAAGTGGCAAATTCGATTGGGAACCATATAGCGGGGCAGACGGGCTTCACAAGCGGCGATGATTTCCCGATCGCGCGCCGGGTCCGCCCCCGATACGACTCCAACAATACCCGAGGCGGAGCCGTCCGAGAGAGGCCACGGAATGGCCACCGCCAGCTCAGTGCCGGCGCTCTCGCGCAGCACCAAATCGATCTCCTGCAACTCCACCCGATAGCCGTTCACCTTTACCTGAAAATCGCGGCGGCCGAGATAGAAAAGGCATCCGCGCTCGTCCTGGCGTACAAGATCGCCCGTGCGATACCAGATCCGGTCCCCGGTGTGTTTCAGGTGCACGAAGCTTTTCGCCGTTTTTTCCGGATCGTTCAAATAACCGCTGGTTACCTGCGATCCGCCAAGACATAGCTCGCCGCTTTCGCCGACCGGCACGGGTGCGAAATTGTCATCCACAACACATACCTGTTGACCGTCAAACGGCCAGCCGATGGGAACCAGGCCACGCACACATTCGGCGGGCGAACTTGCCGAATTCCAGCGATACCAGGTAATGGCGATCGTCGCCTCCGTCGGGCCATAAAGGTTTTCAAGAATCGAGTTATGCGCCGCCCGCTGCCACGCCTCCGCCAGCGTCGCAGAAAGGGCTTCGCCGCAGAAGAGACTCCAGCGCAAAGTCGGGAATGCTTCCGGTTCCAACAGGCCGAGCTTCGATGCGAACATGGCGACCGAGGGAACGGAGAACCAGCATGTCAGCTGTTTTTCATCAACCAGAGTAGCGGGAGTGAGGGTTTGCTCGGCATAGGGACAGAGGGTCGCTCCCGCGTCCCAGCAGGTGAACAGATCGTGGACGCTCAGGTCGAAGGTCAGATCGAAATTCTGCGAACAGCGATCCCGGTCGTGAAATGAAAAACGTTTCGCAGCGTACTCCATGTAGGCAACGGCATTCGATTGGCTGACCGCCACTCCTTTGGGCACGCCTGTGCTGCCAGAGGTGAACAGCAGATAGGCAGTGTCGTTTCCATCGACCACGGGATCGCAGGGTTCTGCGATTTTTTTTAACTCACTGGCCATGAAGACGCGATGCGGCACTAACGAGGCTCCGGATGGCTGCCAACCACCATCGGGAAGAATGAGCGTTAGCGGCTGCTCGAAACGCTGGAGCAGAGAATCGAGTACGGCTTGACACTCCTTGCCAACAACAATGGTTTTGCAGCCAGACGCTTTCAGCATCACGAGGTTGCGCTCGAGCGGGAACTTCGGATTCAACGGGCAATATCCTCGTCCGCTGCCCAGGATGCCGAGGATTCCCCCGTAGGCTGCGACACTGCGACTGGCGAGCACCGCCACTACCTTCTCGGCTGGGTCGAGAGTTCGGCTGAGGCAGTCAGTGACCCTGCCGGCGTAGTTCCAAAGCTGCTCGTAAGTCAAACTCGTCTCGCCGAGTTCGAGCGATGGGCTGGATGGGTTCGCGCGCAGCGAACGGAAGAAGCCGCCGCTCAAGCTTCGTGCGACCGGGCTTCGGGATGATTGCGTCGAGGACATAACTTATCTCTTGCTCCGATCGGAGGAGACTTTATCTGTTGGAGTCGAGGAAATATTGGCTGAACCCGAGGTCGGCGAAGAGTGCTTGAGTTGCTCGACGAAGTCGATCATTTCCTGCGAGTGCTCCCGCCCCCTTTTCCGCCAGGTTCAAAATGCAGACTGGGCGGCCCGCAGACAGAATCGGTACGGCGCGGTCCGTGTTTGCGGCACGAAACGGTGACCATCTTGCTGATTGCCGGAGTCTTACTGAATGCTAGCACAGCGAATTGGGGCGCTAAAGGCACTGAAGTCACGATGATTCTTGCGGGCACAGCTCTTGCCTGGAGATTGGTGGGGGCTGATGATCCGGACTTGGGAAAGACTGGCGGATACGCAGTCGATCCAGCTACGGGCAAGGTGCAACAGGCGATGACAACAAATGAAGATTCGTGCGCAAAACATAGTACTTGGCTTGGCAGCGGTCGTGTGTTTCGTCGAATCCTTTCTGGCCCCTAAAGACAGTGACCCGGGAATCGATAGCTGCCGCCGTAATGGGAGTTGTGTTGATTCGCAGGGCAATCGTCATTTCCCCCCAACCGACGATCGTGGCCGTCGCGGGATGCGTCATGACCGCACTGGTTCTAGTGGGCGATCACGCGCTGGTGCATATAAACAACCCGATCTGGATCGTACTGATGCTCATTTCCGCTGTGTGTTATGCCCTCTGGGAGAGAATCGAAAAAACATGGAAATAGTTGGCGCAAAATGGCAGAGTGACTCCAATCTACCGGAAATGGGGTAGGAATGGGCTATCCACTAATGAAAGGCAGGAAAATGCCTGCCCAGCAGGCTGCGGAAAGATTCACGAATGTTGGCCTTGTCGTGGAAGAGCGGCCCTTCAGGGCCGCGCAAGGCGTCCCGAATCAGCGCGGGCTTCAGCCCCAGTCGTCGCTTCCCACCTGCCAGAGAACTTTCTCCGCAGTCTGCCCAGAAAAAACCTTCTAACCGGGAAAAATCAAGCATTCGCCTTGATCATCTGCTCGGCGTGCTTCCGCGATGTTTCCGTCAGCTTTGCGCCGGAGAGCATGCGCGCCACTTCGTCGGTCCGCTCCTCTCCGCTCACTTGCCGGACCGAAGTCTTTGTTCTACCCGCAGCGGTTTTCTTCTCGATCAGGAAATGATGGTCGGCAAAAGTCGCAATCTGCGGCAGGTGCGTCACGCACAACACCTGGTTCCCTTTCGCCAGCGCCTTCAGCTTCTTGCCAACTGCCTCGGCCGCGCGTCCGCCGATTCCGGTATCGATCTCGTCGAACACCAGCATCCGCGGCGCAGTCGAATTTTTCTTTCTCGTCCCGGCTGTCGTTCGCGCGCCCGCGCCCGCTTCCACACACGATTTCAGCGCCAGCATCACTCGCGATAATTCTCCGCCGGAAGCAATCTGTTCCAGCGGCTTCATCGGCTCGCCCGCATTGGTCGCAATACGATAGATCACCTGATTAATTCCCGACGCAGTCCAGTCGTTCTCACCCTCGTTCTCTTCCACCGCAATCGCAAATGAAGCTCGCATTGCCAGATCGTTGATCTCCGCTTCAACCAGTTTCTCCAGCTTTTTCGCCGCCTCCGTCCGCCTCCGCGAAACGCTGCGCGCCGCGTTCAAGTAATGCTTCGCTGCAACTGCCAGTTCCTCTCGCAGTTCAGCCAGCACTTCGTCCTTGTTCTCCATCTCCGCAAGCTTGTCCTGCGTCTCTTCACCATGCGCAATCACTTGCTCAAGCGCTGGCCCATACTTGCGCTTCAGGCCGTCAAGGACCGCCAGCCGTTCTTCCAGTTCCGCTAATCGTTCTGGAGACGCCTGAATTCCACCCGCATAATCCCGCAGCGTCGCGCCCACGTCTTCCACGCTGATCCGCGCCGAATCGAGCGCCGCAACCGCTTCCTGAAACTTCGGCTCGTAGCGCGCCAGTTCCTCAATGTGCTTCTGCGCCGCGCGCAGGCTCGACGAAGTCGAAGCATTGCCCTCATACAGCAGATCGAATGCATTCATCGCCGCGCCATAGATCTTCTCGGCGTTCGCCAGCACGCGCTTCTCCGCCTCCAAACGCTCGTCTTCTCCCGCAGTCAGCTTCGCCTCTGCAATCTCGCGCGTCTGGAACTTCCACAGATCAAGCAACCGCATGCGGTCCTGTTCGTCCTGCTCCAGATCCGCGATTCGCCCGCGAATGTGCTTCCAGCCTGCAAACGCTGCGCTCACGTCCTCCAGTTCAATCGCGCCATACGCATCCAGCAGTTCCTGCCGCGCAGCCGCGTCAAAGCTCACCAGCGACTCATTCTGCGCATGGATCACGCCCAGATACGGCGCAAGCTGCCTCAGCACCGCGACCGTCGCTGGCTGATTGTTGATGAAGACTCGTCCTTTGCCGCCGGAAGCAATCTCGCGCCGCAGGATGAGCGATGTGCCTTCGGCATCCAGACCATTGCTCTCAAGAATGGTCTCCACGCGCTCGGCCGCTTCGCCATCGCTCTCAAACACGCCGACGACCACCGCGCGTTCGGTTCCCGCGCGAACCACGTCGGTCGAAGCCTTCTCGCCGAGCAACAGCCCGAGCGCATCGATCAGGATTGACTTGCCTGCTCCCGTCTCGCCGGTCAAAAGGTTCAGCCCAGTCGCGAACTCAATGATCGCGTTATCGATCACCGCGTAGTTTTCCAGTCGTAATTCCGCCAGCACTAGAGTCTCGCCGCTCCTGAATTACGCGCAGCATAGCACAGAGTTACGAAAAAAAGTTCCAGCAAAAAGTTCCGCCAATCGGACCGGCAAACCAATAGCCACCACCTACGTCGGCCCCGCGGACATTGACCGATGCGGTACCTCAACTCGACCCATAACTTCTTCGGTCTATAATTCAGTCAGGGATCATCCAACACTCATGCACTTTTCTCGCCTCCTTCTGTCATTTCTTGATGGGGAAATCGTTGAGCTGGTCTCGCAAACCGGCACGGTCGCCAAAGCGGTTCTCCTGTTCCTGCTTGCATTTAGCGTGCTTTCCTGGGCGGTGATCCTTTCCAAGTGGAAGCTCATCAAATCGGCCAGAAGGCAAAGTGCGCGTTTCCTGCGCGCTTTCCGCAATGCCCCGCGCATGCAGGACATCGTTTCCATCGCCGATCAGTTCCGCCCCAGTCCTTTAGTCGGAGTCTTCGAAGGAGCCATCGCCGAGTTTAAGCGTCAGATGGGAACTACTGGCGTCATCCATAGCTCGACCGCCATCCAGCGCGCCATGCAGATCTCTTCCTCGGAGGAAATTACCGGCCTTGAACGCAATGTGCCCTGGCTCGCAATCACAGGCGCCGTCACTCCGTTCATAGGACTGTTTGGGACAGTCTGGGGCATCATCGACGCCTTCCACGGCCTTGGAACCGCTGGCGCTGCCACGCTGCGAGCCGTCGCGCCGGGAATCTCCGAGGCGCTGATTACTACTGCTGCCGGTTTGGCGGCTGCGATTCCCGCAGTAATTGCCTACAATCTAATCATCGGTTCCATCCGCGAACTCGCTTCCCGCAACGACGATTTCGCGCTTGAGATGATGAATCTGGTCGAACGTCACCAGCCCGTCGCGGAAGTACGCACTGAGGTACGCTCCGCCGTACACCCCGAGGTGCACCGCTGATGGCATTCACCGCCGCCAACGGCCGCACCCAGACCGCTCTTGCCGAAATCAACATCACTCCTCTGGTCGATGTCGTCCTCGTCCTGCTCATCATCTTCATGCTGACGGCTCCGGTTCTCCAGTCCGGCATCGAAGTAAATGTGCCGCACACGCGCACCGTCAAAGAGATTTCCGAGGAGCGTCTCGTCATCAGCATCGACAAGTCGCAGCGCGTCTTCCTCGGCAACGATCCCATCAACATCAACCAGATCGGCCCCGCGCTCAAGCAAAAGATCCGTGATCCGCAGCACCAGGCAATTTACCTGCGCTCCGACGAAGACGTACCCTTTGGCGCTTTCGCCACCGTCATGGACGCGGTCAAGCAGGCCGGTGTTGGCAACGTGAGCATCGTGACGCAGCCCATCGATTCCCATGGCAGCAACCATTAATGATGTCGCGAACGGCCGTCTCGGCAGACCCATTGCCTGGTCTGCAGGACTGCATCTCGCGTTTGCTGTCTTTGTCATTCTCTATGCCGCTTTCATACCCAACTTTCGCGGCCAGGGCTGGGGCGCTGGCGGCGGGGGCGAGGCCATGGGAGCCACGCTTGTGAGCACTGTCCCATTGCCTGCCAATCCGCAACAGACAAACAATGTGTTGGCCACGGAATCCAAGGGGTTGTCACAGTCAGAACCGAAGCCCAAGGAAAAAGCGCAGGAACCGGAAGCGATTCCGATTCCCGACAAGAATGCCAAAACCAAGAATGCCGAAACAAAGCCTCGACCGGTCACGACCGCTACCCCTCGCAAACCACAAGCCGCACCGGAAGAGTCAAACAAAATTCCGTATGGCGAAGGCGGACCCGCCAGCAAACTCTACAGTATGTCCGCGGGCGGGGCCACTGGCGCAATCGACTTTCCTGGCGGTGGAGGCGACTTCGGCAATCGATATGCCTGGTATGTGCGCGTGATTCAGCAAAAGGTTCAGGAGAACTGGTTAAAGTATGAGGTAGATCCGCGCATCTCAACCGCGAATCGCGTCTTTGTGACGTTCGACGTAGCGCGCGATGGCCATCCCTCTCATGTGCAGATCGAGCAATCGAGCGGTGTGCCTTCGCTCGACATCTCGGCCGTGCGGGCGATTGAACGGATTGATACATTTGGTCCGCTGCCGGCGGACTATTCGGGAAGCAAGATTTCAGTGGAATGGTGGTTCGATTACAGTAAGAAATAGAGACAAGCGGGAGACGTAAGAAATAGGGCTAGGAACTTGGGTTAAGAAATATTGGGTTAAGAAATACTGGGTTAAGAAATAAAGATAATTTGTAAATTGTGATCCGTAATTGGTAATTGAAATCAGGAACCCATAGGCTTCTAAATTACAAATTACCAATCGCAAATTACAAATCATGAAGATAGAGGTCCGATGAAGCTTTATTGTTGCTGGTTTCTCTTGGCACTTTTGTCGGTGGGAGCATCCGCGCAGGACTGGGTCCGCGGCGGAACAAATCTCGGCGTCGAGAAAGTTCGCGTAGCCTCCGCCGACTTCAAGTCCTCTACGCAGGACGCAAAGAATGCCGATCTGCTGAAGACATTCAATGAGACCCTGTGGAACGATCTCGACAATGCCGGCATCTTCGACCTGGTCTCGAAAAGCTTCTATCCCTTACAGGCTCCCGGCCAACCATCAGAAGTGAACTTTACTGCCTGGAGTTCGCCTCCACCGAATGCGGCGATGCTCGTATTTGGCAGCCTCGGCACCACCGCCGACAAAGTCACCGTGCAGGGATGGCTCTACGACCTGAAGAATCAATCCTCCCCGCAGGTGTTGGGCAAACAATATAACGACGCGGCAACCGCAGACGCTGTACGCACCATCGCGCACAAGTTCGCCGACGAGATTATCTTCCGCCTCGGCGGCGGCCTCCAAGGCATAGCCGAAACAAAGATCTATTTCGTCAGCGACCGCACCGGTCACAAAGAAATCTGGATGATGGACTATGACGGGGCGAATCAGCAACAACTTACCCACTTAGGAAGCATCTCGCTCTCGCCCCGCATCTCACCCGATGGCTCGCGTCTGGCATTCAGTTCCGCCACCAAGAGCGGCTGGGAGATCCTGATGTATTCATTCGATCTCAATCGCCTGGTCGCTTTTCCGCACTTCGGCGGGATGAACCTCTCCCCCAACTGGTCGCCCGATGGCAAGATCGCATTTTCATCGTCCCGCAACGGCTATCCGAACATCTATGTAATGGATGGTTCGGGCGGAAATGCAAAGCGGCTTACCAACGATCACGGCCCCGACGTTTCACCGGCCTGGAACCGCAAGACAGGAGGCCAGGTGGCTTTTGTAAGTGGGCGAACGGGATTGCCCCAGATTTACACAATGGATACCGATGGCGGAAACTTGCAGCGCATCACCGATCAGGGCTATGCGGTTTCGCCTAACTGGTCGCCTAACGGACAGTTTCTGACTTTCTCCTGGGAGCGTAAGTACGGGCCCGGCGCGCCCGGCGGCAACGACCTTTACCTGATGGACATCGCCAGCAAGCAGTGGGTACAGTTAACGCATGATGCTGGCCGTAACGACTTTCCCTGTTGGTCGCCGGATGGACGGCACATCATCTTCCAGTCGCATCGAACCGGAACCGATCAGATATTTACCATGCTCGCCGATGGCACAAATGTGAAGCAGTTGACTTTCAAGGGTCACAACACGCAACCAAACTGGAGCTGGAAGTAAATGGGTTGACGGAAATCGACCTTTTCGCCGATGTTCTTATTCAGAGAGATTTGTCGCTGCCAGAAAGTGCGTCCAGCCTCAGGTCTCGCAAAGAAGGCAACCGAAGGGACGCACAGAAAACTCGGAGGAATCAGTGAGACGCGAAACTAGAATTCGGGGCCTCCTCATATTAGGGCTCGGTGCGATCATGCTGTTCAGCGGGTGTCACAAGAAAGCTGCCCCCCCGCCACCGCCGCCGCCACCACCGCCGGCAACTGCGCCTACCGCTTCGCTCGCGGCAAATCCAAATACGATTAACCCAGGCGATTCCACGACTTTGACGTGGCAGACCACCGGCGCCACCGACGTCAGCATTGATGGCATTGGCCCGGTTGATACCAGCGGCTCCAAGCAAGTCACTCCCACGGTTTCCACCACATATCATCTCGTTGCCAAGGGCTCGGGCGGCACTCAGGACGCCTCCGCTCGTGTCACTGTCAACCCGCCTCCTGCGGCGGAGCAACCACCCGCAGAGAATCTCACCGAGGAACAGCTTTTTGCGCAAAATGTCCATGACGTCTACTTTGACTACGACAAAGCTGATATTCGGCCAAGCGAACAGGCTACGATCACGGCCGACGCGCAGTTCCTCCAACAGCATGCGAACATTCACATCACCGTTGAAGGCCATTGCGACGAGCGGGGCTCCACGGAATACAATCTCGCCCTTGGCACCAACCGCGCTGATTCCGTCAAGAACGCGCTCGTTCAGGCGGGCGTGAATGGCAGTCGCATCAAACCCTACAGTTACGGCAAGGAAAAGCCGTTCTGCACGGAATCGAATGAAACTTGCTGGCAGCAGAATCGTCGCGGTCATTTCGTGTACGAGAAATAGCGGCCATTTCAAAGCGGGGGTGAGCCCGTCGCTCACCTCCGTCAAAAACTGTGCAGTCAAAAAACACGCTAACCATCAAAAGGCGAACCATGAAATCGACTGTTCTTGTCGTTGCGCTCAGTGCATTCCTCGCCGTCGTCATTACGCCCGTCAATGCCTTCGCCGCCAACAAAGAAATCGTTCAGCTCCAGACGCAAGTCGACCAACTGCAACTTCAGATGACGCAGATGAAACAATCATTCGACGAGCGCATGGGCGTGATGAAAAGCATGATGGAGCAGAACACCGCCGTCGCCGACAAAGTCAGCGCCGCCATTGACAACCTGCAGGCCTCCATTAATAAACATGAGACCGACCGCGCCACGCAGGTTGACCAGCTCACGGGCCAGATCCAGGCGCTCAATGACACCATGGACGAACTCAAAGCCCGCCTGGCCAAATTGAGCAAGCAACTTGAAGACATGCAGGCCTCGCAGCAATCTTTAGCAGCGCAGCAGACGCAGGCCCAGCAACAGCAGCAAGCCATGGCCCAGGCGCCCGCTCCTGACGTTCTTTACAACAACGCGTTGCGGGATTTCAACGGCGGGAACAACGATCTTGCGGTCCAGGAATTCAACGATTACATCAAGTACTATCCGGACACCGATCTGGCCGGCAATGCCTACTTCTACCTGGCGGAAATCGCGTACAAAGCCGGTGACTTCCAAAAGGCCCTTACCAACTACGATCTTGTCTTGCAAAATTTCCCCGGCGGAAATAAAGCTGCCACGGCCGAACTGAGGAAAGGGCTCGCCCTGATCGAACTCGGCAAACAAGCCGACGGTGAGCAGGAATTGAAGCGAGTAATTCAACGCTATCCCAAAAGCCAGGAAGCTACCCAGGCAAAGGAAAAACTGCGTAAACTCACGCCCCCGCGCAGTCGCTAAGGGGAGCGGACCAATGGTTGGTGACTCAATTTGAATTGTCATCCCGAGCAAGTTGAGGCGATTGGCGGGCGTCGAGCCCGCCGTCGAAATCCCGAGCGTATGCGAGGGACCCCAACGCAGCGAGGGATCTGGGCGAGCCGCGTGGTGCGTCTTTGAGCCTGCCCTGAGCAAGCGCGCGAAACAAGCGCGTCGAACGGGCGGTTTTGCGACGCTAGAATCGCGCGTTTGGCTCGCTTCCTTTTGCAAATTGAGCCACTGCAGGCCAACGGTTTGTGACTCTCGTAACTTTTGACTGATGCCCTTTACACCCTACACTTAGGGTGTTTTGTTGCTCATCAGCACTCAGAAAGTTAGCGAGGTTGGCCGATCATGAAGGGTGCCTTGCAAAAAAGGCTCCGGGACATTAACCGACGGCTGCAACAGATCAGCGCGTCTCCCCAGAATGCGACTCAATCGGACGAGTTTCTGAGTCTGTTTCAGGAGAAACAGCGCGTCGAAGAAACAATCCGTTCCAATTCCAGCCGTCGCGAACCGATCGAGGTCTCGCTGAAAGGGCAGCCGAAGGTCGATCCCAACTCCGGCAGCATGTTGGCCAACATCAACTGCGAACTTTCAAAGCTGGAAAAGCGCGACTGGGAACTGTGGTGGATCGTTTCGGTTACGGGCACCATCGTCGCCGCAGGCCTTCTGGCAGTGCTGCTGCCATCGGCATTTCTAAAGGCCGGCAGTCTACATTTTGAAATTACGGTTCCACGAGAATTGGTAGTGGGACTGATGGTCCTGCTGATCCTCCTGAATACCTACCTGGTTTCACGCCGCATCGAACTGCGCCGCCTGCGGGAGCGCGTGATTTCCGGGACGATTAACAACGAACTCGTCCGTCTGCAATCATTCACCGATCCGCTCACCGAAGTTTATAACCGCCGTTCCCTCGAAGATCTCACGAACCGCTATATCAGCCATGCGCGCCGTCTTCAGAAACCGCTGACGTTCATGCTTATCGATGTAGATCGCTTCAAGCAGGTGAACACACGCTTTGGACACCTGACGGGCGACTTCGTGCTGGCGGAGATCGCCAACCTGCTGCGCACTTCCGTTCGCGGTTGCGATGCCGTGATTCGCTACGGCGGCGACGAATTCCTGACCATTCTGGCGGATGCTTCGGTCACTGACGCGGAAAGAGTCCTCGAGCGAATACAGTTTTACCTAAATGACTGGAACGACTCCGCTCACCTCGAGGATTGCGCTATCGGCCTAAGTATCGGAATCGCAGGCTGGACCGACGGTAAGACTTTAGACGAAGTCCTGGACCAGGCAGATCAGAACATGTATGCCGTGAAGGCCGAGCGCGCATCTGGCCACGAAAAAGCACGCGCGGCAACCGAGTCTTCCTAACCTTCTATAGCTGTTTAGTCTTTAGGTGTAATCCGCGCCTCCTCACTCTGTCATCCTGAGCGCTGCCGGAGCGCACGCGACGGCAAGTCGAAGGACCCCTACCCACTTAAAATTTGCGGATTACGCGTCAGGGAATTCTCCCCATGCTCGCGCTAACGAATTCTCTCATTAGCCGGCGTCCGCCGCTGCCGCGGCCTTCTCTTCACTCAATCCACTCGGCCGAAGTGTGAGCCAATCCGTCTGTACGCTTTCCCAACCTTGAATCAGGAAGCCGTAGGCTTCGAACACTTGGCGAATTCGGGGCCGCGTCCACCCGGCAATTTCTTCGAGGATTGGCACAAGCGTGGCCAGCGCGTTGTCGCTCAAAACAGTTCGCTTTGCAATTTGTGCAACATGCTTCGATTCCGACACGGCGATCGTGAAGCCGTCGTGACGATTCACATGCAACATCACGTGGATGTCCGAACTGCCATCCCCCACGTACACCACGTGATCCAGAGGCAGTGCCAGATCGGCGGCCAGTTGCTCGAGCCGCGCCACCTTGCCATAGCCTGCCGTCGCGCGAACCAGAGTCTCAATTTCCCCGGACGCGCTGTACTTGAATTCGGTGCCGAAAATGTGGTCTGCGGGCACAATGCCTTCGAGCGCAGATTGAATCACCTCGACCGGCGCCGCCGAAAGCACGTAAAAGTCGAAGTGATAGCCGTCGATACGGCGGTCAAGAATCTCATATACCTGCTGTATATTTTCCTTGAGGCGAATGCGCTTGCCGACTTCCTGCAGGTCGTCGCGGCGCACCTTGGCCCGAAATTCGGGGTCGTGGAGTAAAAGGTAGGAAAGTTCCGCGCCCTGCTGCACAAGGTTCAGCTTTACCATCCCCTTGATCTTGCGCTCGAACTCCTGGAGCGATATACCGACCAGCTCACTTAAAACGTAGCCTGAGTCGTTAAAGGTCAGCGTCTGGTCGAAGTCGCTGGCAAACAAATAGTGTTTTCTATTTTTACTAACCATGTTTCATTGTAGATGAAACGCATTAAAGAACCGTAAAAATTCCCCAATCCAAGGCATTGCAATAAGTTATGGGTAGATGGCAGTGGGTGGTGTCCTAATTCGCGTTTCTCATCACGGAGTGACAGGGTCCGGGAGAAAACCCTGATCCTTCAGAACCCGCAGGGAAGGTTTTGCCATGAAGTTGGGTTTCTCTGCGTCTCCGCGGCTCCGTGGTAAAAAACCAAACTAGGGCAGCACCTGGAGTGTGCCCGAATTGCCTGCCGTCCCACTTCGGAGTAGGCTGAATCGGCGGCTAGGTTCTGACGGATAGTTTGCTTTCAATCGGACGCCTCTAACTACCGCAAACCGAACCAGCGGCTCATAGTTGTTGAAAATGCAACCGAACCGCCTCAGGCGGACTTGTTTAGCGAAGATCGAGGTCTTCATAATGTCTGATAACGCCAGTGATCATCTTAAGAATGATGCCGACCGCGGCAAGGGCTCGCAGGAACCGGACGAGCGCAACCAGGCTGGCAACAATTCCATGAACGGCCAACTGGGGCATCGCGACAAGAATCCTCTTGTGGAAGGTGCCGACAGCGATTTCCCCGAGCCCGGCCAAAGTCCCGAACACTCGTTCGAGGGAGAGTTGACGAAGAAAAAGTAGTGGTGCGGCATCAATGGAGGTCATCGCTATGAAACGAGCAATCGCTCGTGAGTACTTCTGCGCCGCGCTAGAAGTTCCTTAGAGCCGAGGGCGACGCGGACGAGATCATTACATGCGAATCGAGGAGCTGAAGCCATTCGTCGATAAGACTGTGACTCTCCGGATGAACAGCGGCGAGACCGCGACGGTCAAAGTAACTTCTGTGGATGAAGAGTATGCCGACTTGATCGCCGCTGTGATGGAAACTTCCTGCCCCGATCAGTACCGTGGCGCCTGCGCTCTACACACCTTTGCCGCGGCCGATATCGTCTCGGTCGAGATTCCGGAACGGTCGGAGTCGGGACTTTCGAAATAAAGCGGGCGGCGGACAGCCGGGACGCCCGTGACTCATCAGCGCAACTCCGCCATGCACTTTTCCAGCGCTTCCCTGCTCGGCCGCGTCGTCGATTCCGGCAGAGTTGCCAGCGGCTGGTCCGTCACATTCAACAAGTCAAGAAAACTCGGCGCTTTAGCATTGATGTAGAAAACCCCGGTCAGCACTTCGCCCTTGGCGTGCGATTCCATTAACCTGCGCACCGCCGTAACCCTTTCCGTGGGATCGTACTCTTCCTCAAGTTTCCGCAAGCGCAGACTCGATCCATCGTGCATCGTCACTTCGAACGTCGTGCCGGGATCGTAATCCACATTAATTTCTTCAAACGACGGTACAAAACTCACTTCATGCAGCGGCTCCTCGTGAGCCTGCATGTACTTGTACGATTTCGTGGAGCCTTCGTGATCGTTGAAGGTGACGCAAGGTGAAACTACGTCGAGCATGACCGTGCCGTTATGCGCAATCGCCGCCTTCAGCATCGTGTGCAGTTGCTTTTTGTCACCCGAAAACGACCGGCCCACAAACGTAGCGCCCAGTTGGATCGCCATGGCGCACGTATCCACGGGAGGCAGATCGTTCACTACGCCGCTCTTCAGCGTCGAACCTAAATCGGCGGTCGCGGAAAACTGGCCCTTCGTCAATCCATAGCAGCCGTTGTCTTCGATCACGTAAATAATCGGCAGGTTCCGCCGCATAAGATGAACAAACTGCCCCGCGCCAATGGAAACCGTGTCTCCATCGCCGGTGACGCCGAGCGCCAACAGATTCTTGTTGGCCAACATCGCGCCGGTCGCCACGGCTGGCATGCGCCCATGAACGGAATTGAAGCTGTGCGACCGGTTCATAAAATAAGCCGGGCTTTTCGATGAGCAGCCAATCCCGCTGAACTTCGCCACGCGTTCCGGCTTCACGCCCATCTCATACATGGCATCGATAATGCGCTCCGAGATCGCGTTATGACCGCATCCCGCGCACAACGTGGTTTTGCCGCCGCGGTAATCGACTACCTGCAAGCCAATTCGATTCGTCTTGGGCGCGGGCTTCGAAATTGGGGTCTCTGTGGCTCCCATTACTTTCCCTCCATCATCATCAATTCGTCCGTCACTGACCGCGCATCGATCGGCAATCCATGGATGTGGCAGATCGAACGCAACTTCGGCGTCAATTCCGTCTTAATGTCGAGCTTCAGCAGGCTCGCCATCTGTGCGTCACGGTTTTGCTCGACTACATAAACGCGGTCGTGCCGCTCGATAAACTCATGCACCTCGCGCGTAAACGGATACGCACGCACCCGCAGATAGTCGGTCTCCAATTTATATTCATTCGCCAACTGGTCTCGGGCTTCGATAATGGCCCAGTGCGAAGTCCCATACGCAATGATTCCCACCTTCGCTTTCCCGCTTCCCGCCAGCTCCGGCCGCGGCACAAACGAACGGGCAGTCTCGAACTTTTTATTGATGCGCTCCATGTTGCGCTCGAAATCGTCCGGACGCTCGCTATATTGCGCTTTTTCATTGTGTCCGCTGCCGCGCGCAAAATATGCGGCCGCCGGATGATCCGTGCCCGGCAACGTGCGATAGCCCACGCCGTCGCCATCCAAATCTTTGTAGCGAGCAAAGCCGCCCAGTTTCTCCAGGTCTTCTTTGCTCAAAACCTTCCCGCGCTCAATCGGCTTTTCGGGATACGGAAACGGCTCCGACATCCAGTTATTCATGCCCAGGTCGAGGTCCGACATCACGAACACCGGCGTCTGAAATCGCTCAGCCAGATCGAACGCATCCTGCGCCATGGTGAAGCACTCACTCACCGAATCTGGAATCAGCATGATGTGCCGGGTATCGCCGTGGCTCAGGAAGGCAGTCGAGAGAATGTCGCCCTGCGACGTTCTGGTTGGCAGACCGGTCGAAGGCCCGACGCGCTGAATATCCCAAATTACCGCCGGCACTTCAACGTAATAGGCCAGCCCAACGAACTCCGACATCAGCGAGATCCCGGGGCCAGCCGTCGCCGTCATGGAGCGAGCGCCCGCCCAGGCCGCGCCAATCACCATGCCGACTGCAGCCAACTCGTCTTCGGCCTGCACAATCGCAAATGTCGCTTTGCCATCCGGCCCAACGCGATACTCCTTCATGTAATCGATCATCGTTTCAACCAGCGACGACGATGGCGTAATCGGATACCACGTCACCACCGTGCACCCTGCAAACATGCATCCCATCGCAGCGGCCGAGTTGCCGTCGACAATGATCATGCCCTTCGTCTTGTCCATGCGCTGAATGTAGAAGGGATCGCGCTTTTTCAAATTGGCCGCGGCATAATCGAGACCCGCCTTTGCGGCAGCCAGATTCAAGTTGGCCGCTTTGGGTTTCGCGGCAAACTGCTTGCGGATCGCGTTCTCCACTTCGGTAAACTCGATCTCAAGCAACTGCGCGGCCACGCCGACATAGATCATGTTCTTGATCAGCTTGCGCAGCTTGGCTTCCGTGCACACGGCCGCCACCAGCTTGTCATAGGGCACGGCATAAAAAGTCAGATCGTCGCGCAGCTTGTCGAGCGCCAGCGGCTCGTCATACAGCACGCTCGCACCGGGCGCCAGCGTCTTTACGTCCTCCTGCGCCGTTTCCGCGTTCATCGCGATCAGCAGGTCGATTTCTTTTTTTCGCGCGATGTAACCATCTTTATTGGCGCGAATTGTGAACCACGTCGGCAAGCCGGCAATGTTCGACGGGAAAAGATTCTTGCCTGAGATGGGCACGCCCATCTGAAAAATACTGCGCAGCAGCACCGTGTTCGAACTCTGCGAGCCCGACCCGTTCACGGTCGCAACCTGAATGCTCATGTCGTTAACGACACGCCTTTGCCCCAGTTGTCCGGATGATTCCCGGGGCACTACATCGGTAGTGGCCATTCCCTATGCCCTTTCTTGTCTATACGTATAGATCTTGTCTAGTAAAGATCTTGTCTTTACGTGCAAGTCCTTAAACCAAAAAGTTTTGACCAGGCAAACCCCAAGCCCGGAAATATTGCGGAGCGTAGCAAGAAAAACTCGATATGATTATACGCGCCCGAAGGCGGTGGAGAATCGACGTGCACTTGATTTTGGGTGGCGCAGCGGTTCACCGCTGCGATAACGGCGTGTTTTCAGAGTCGGCTTTAGCCGCTGAGGGTGACTACAGCTGGGAATGGAATTTTTCTCATCCGTTTAGATAATGGGAGATGTGGTTGGGCATTCCTCCCCTTGCGCGGCATAACGGATCGTACCGGACAAGTCGGTGCCGGGTGCCCCCTTCAAGCCCGGTTTTGGCTTGAGCGGGGTTGTAGAGAGCGGCCCCGGCGGCCTTGCCCAGCCCCCACCAGCATATTGGTTTGAAAGGACGCCAACATCAAACCCTGTCATCTTGAGCGCAGCAGAGACTTCACGAAGTGAAGTTTCTGCGGAGTCCAAAGACCCCTACACGCTCGATACTCTCGGCGACGTGTCAAGGCGTTCTCCCCGTGACCCATGCTGTCTTGTGCTAGTTGGCGCTCCGGTTTTGAGCGCGGTTGCCCAACCCTTTCGCCGGTCTGTGGCGAAGAGCCTGCCCTGAGCCTGACGAAGGGTGGGAAGCGCAAAAAACTCGGCATTTTACCATGCGCTGTCAAGCCACATTTTGACCCATGACCAATCCCTAACCCATTTCATTTGTTGTCCGTAGCTCGTTCGTGTGTACATATCTGTATTCCAATAAATATTTTGTTCGCCCATTATTCGCTTTTCAGTACGTACATTTATGACACTACTCCAACCGCGGCACTTGACAACACGAGCTATAATACTAGTTACAACACAACTTATTCACGTTCCTGGGTTGACCAACAAAGTTGACCAACTCGGTCGGCAGTTTCGCGCGACAGGCCGGAAAGAGGTTGGTAGCTGAGGATTTGCGTGACGGCTGAGGGCTGATAACGGAAGGCTGTGCGAAAGGACGACCAATACCGGGTAATGGTGCAGTTTGATTCCAAAGTTGACAGCCATCTCTTTGGCGCCATCCCGACGCCCCGCGTTTTCACCAGCGGGGCGAGAGACACCCACTACTTAACACCGCACGCAACAGAAGAATGACGCAACTCATTATTTATCTATACTTTACCATTAACACGTTTCTTATCAATACTTTGCCCCTAAGTCTATGATTCTAATATACCGGGGGAGGGGGGAGGGGTACCTTAGCTACTGGTTCACGCCATCTCAAAACACGGAAGGCATTGCCGGTCAAGCTATTCTTAGTCAGTCATGGGAAACAAAAAGATAAAGACATCCACCAAGCCCGATTCCACCCCGAGCAGCAAAATCAAAGCAGAACACATCTGCAAAGTTGCGCTGGTTGGCTTCGGCACCGTCGGCAGCTCTGTCGCCCGCATCCTGGTTGAAAGGGGCAAAGTGGAAGGTGGCAGACCGAACCTACTTCTCACTCATATCTACAATCGGGGCATCGCCCGCAAGAAAGTTGACTGGCTGCCGCCCAAGGTCGTCTGGACCGAAAATATCGACGACATTCTTTCTTCCGATGTCGATATTGTCGTAGAAGTCATGGGCGGCTTGCAGCCCACTGAAGATTGGGTCCGCCGCGCGCTTGAATCGGGCAAATCCGTGGTGACCGCCAACAAGACGTTGATCGCGCATTGCGGTCTCGAACTGGCTGCACTGGCGCAACAAATGCAACAACACATCGAGTTCGGCGCATCCGTGGCGGGCGGCGTGCCCGTCATTTCCGGAGTGCATGAAGGCCTGGCTGGCGACGAACTGTTCAAGGTGTTCGGAATTCTGAATGGCACTTGCAATTACATTCTGAGCCAGATGGAGAGCGCCGGTGTTGCCTTCGATAAGGCGCTTGCCGAAGCTCAAAAGCTTGGCTTTGCCGAGGCGGATCCTACGGACGACATCGATGGCCTCGACGCGCGCGCCAAGCTCACCATTCTCGCTCGCGCCGGATTGCACTGCGACGTCGGCGCCTCCGCAATCATGGCCCGTTCAATTTCCGCCATCGAAGCGATCGATTTCGAATACGCCAACCAACTTGGGTGTACGATTCGGCAAATCTCCCGTGCGGAATTGAAAGACAACCGCCTGTTCGCTGCGGTCGAACCCGCGCTGGTCGAACTCAACTCTCCGCTCGCACGCGTTGAAGGCAGCAAGAACCTGGTGATGGCGACCGGCATCTATGGCGGCGAAACTGTTTTTGGCGGGCACGGCGCCGGCGGCCATCCAACGGCCGTCGCGGTCGTTTCTGACATCCTCGCGATTGCGCGAAAAAAAGCAGACCAAGCTTTGCATAGCCAGGCCGTGCATAGCCAAGCTACGCAGAACCAGCCAACAATACAGAGTTCAGGCAGCGTTGACGAGCCAAAAAAGCCGGTTGCACAGAACTTGCAGAATGCCGAAAATATGCGGCCTCATTTGAAAACGCCTGAGGTCACATCCGATTTCATTAGCAAGCACTACCTGCGTTTCATCGTCAAAGATCGTCCTGGCATCATCGCCAGCCTCGCAACTATTCTGGCCCAGCACAAGGTAAACATCGATTCAGTACGGCAAAAGCCGCGTTCGCCGAAAGCACATTTGCCGCTTCTGATTACTTTGGAAGAGTGTCCGACTTCGCTCGTCGATCAAGCACTAAAGCAGACCGACGCGCTCGATTTCATGGCGCAACCTTGCTTGCGCCTGCCGATTTTATAGAGGAGATTTCAGGGTTCTGGATGGGACGGAAAACAAGCTCGCGAGTCGGCGTTCGCTCACTTCTAATTCGAAGTGGAAGCCACTCGTCGACGCGGAACCGCTTTCATAATCGCCCTCAAAGCTTCATTTACCGATGTTCCATCTTTGAAGACTTTGGCGACGTCCGGTGCGAGCAAAACGACAACTCCTTTTCGCCGTTCGTCCCCCGCAAATCGATTCGGACTAGCTTTCGCGTAATCGAAACGATATTCGCCACGAAGAACGTTGGACGCTTTCGACTTCTGACGATTACCAGACGACGTTTTCTTCATAGTCTTTTCGCTCCCTCTTTGTAGCCTTTCGCGCGCTGATAATTCGCACCCGATTGTGTTCCGACTCCACAAAACTTACCACTAACAGACGGTCCAGAACCGAACGGCCAATGATGATCTCGCGCTGTTCCCCATTGGAATCGCCTTCGTCCGCGAAGATCCTTGCGAACAAATCAGCGAAAACCGAGCACGCCTCGTCAAAGCTCACCAGGTGTTTTCGGTGTTAGACTTAGCCTTCTTGAAGTCCCATTCAAAGACGAGCGCCATAAGCGGATCTGCGGCCTAAGCTTCCGCCTCGTAGAACTGAGCCATTTTGCGGAATTTCTGATAGCGCGTTTCCAGCAGATCGCGCGGAGAAAGTTTCTTTATCTCTGCCAGATTCTGCGCCAGCGCCTGGTCAAGAAATTCGGCAGCACGCGCATGATCGGTGTGCGCACCGCCAGCAGGTTCAGGAATGATGCCGTCGACGCAGCCCAGTTCAGTCATGTCTTTCGCGGTAATCTTCATGGCTTCTGCAGCGAGTTCTTTCTTGCTGGCATCGCGCCACATAATGGAAGCGCATCCTTCCGGCGAAATCACCGAGTACACGGAGTTCTCCATCATCAGGACGCGGTCAGCGACTGCGATCGCCAAAGCTCCTCCGCTGCCGCCGACACCAATCACAGTGGCAATGATCGGAACTTCCAGTCGCGCCATTTCTCGCAGGTTGCGGGCGATCGCTTCACCTTGCCCTCGCTCTTCCGCGTGCAAACCAGGATAAGCTCCGTCGGTATCGACGAAAGTCAGAATCGGCCGCCCAAACTTTTCCGCAATCTGCATCACGCGCAGTGCCTTGCGATAACCTTCGGGATGGGGCATTCCGAAATTACGATAAACGCGCTGCTTGGCATCGCGCGCCTTCTGCTGTCCAACCACGACTACCTCTTCGCCATGAAAACGAGCCATGCCACAGACAATCGCCGGATCGTCACGAAATCCGCGGTCGCCGTGGATTTCACTCCAGTCGGTAAAAATGCGCTCAACATAGTCCAGCGTGTAAGGCCGCTGCGGATGCCTCGCGAGCGTGGTTCGGTCCCACGCGTCCGAGCGCGAGACAATCTGTCGCCGCAAGCCTTCCACGCGCTCGCTCAAATCCTTGATCTGGCGTCGCGTATCGTCGTCCTGATTGCTGATCGACTGCAATTGGGTGATCTGCCGCTCAACTTTATCCAGCTCTGCGCGCGTTTTAGCCCCGGAATCCACTGTAATGTCATTTCCATTTCCGCGAACACGGTGCTCTTCCACAATCGAAAGCAGGAATTCCGTGCCCGCCAAGGCGTTGTGCTCCTCGCCCGTTTCCCGTGGTTCGATCCGCTTTGCTTGTCTTCGGCGCATTGTTCGAATCGTCGCTCTCAACGCAGACGAACCTGTATGAATTAACAGCGATCAGCTGATTATGCGGACACTGCCACGCCCGCACAACTCTTCCACTCTGACCAAAAATCCACGGTCAGGCCTCACATTATAGCCTTCCGCTTCCATGACCACCATAAAGTCGCCGTCTCGCTCGAGGTCGAAAAGCACTTTGGCGTCGCCTTGCCGCTCGCGGAACAAGCCATGCAGCGTGTCCACGAGCTGCTCATCCGCGCTCCCCAGCATAATGCGTATGCGAATCGCTTTCGGCAAGGGCACTCGCGCGTCGTCAAGAGGAATGATTTCGTTGGCTGTGATCTTTGGACTCGCTCCTTCTTCAAGGCGCACGCCTCCGCGCACAAGGACTGGAACCTCCAGTTTCACGGCTTCGGCGAGTCTCTTGTAAGCCTCGGGAAACACGAGCAACTCCACTTTGCCATTCATGTCTTCCAACGCCGCCTGCGCCCAAAGCTCGCCACTTCGTTTTGATTTGGCGACGCGCAGCCCTGTGATCAGACCAGCTGTCGTGATGTTTTCATCCTTCGCGGTCGATTTCTTCAACGCGCCAATGTCCTCGGTGGAAAGCGCATTCAGCTCAAGGAGTTTTTCTTTGTACTTTTCCAAGGGATGACCGGTGATGAAGAATCCAAGGACTTCCTTTTCCGCCGCCAAACGAGCCTGCTCATCCCAGTCGGGAACATTGGGCAATGCTTCGTTGACGCGCTCTTCAGGCGCATTATCGAAAACGCCGAATAGTCCATGCTGTCCAGATTCAGCGTCGCGCTGCGATTTCTGCGCCCGCTCAATTGCCTTGTCGAGCGCCTGCATTACCTGCGCGCGCCGGCCAAACGAGTCCATAGCACCACTCTTGATCAACGACTCCAAAACACGTTTGTTCAGCTGGCGTAAATCGACTTCTTCGCAGAACTCGTATAGAGATCGGAATGGCCGTCCAAGTTTCTTACGCGCGGCCACGACCGACTCGATCGCATTCCCGCCCACATTTTTTACAGCAGCCAGCCCGAAGCGTATGGCTTGCTCATGGGGTGTGAAGTTCGCGTCGCTGATATGGATATCGGGAGGCTCAACGGCAATTCCCATTTCCCGACATTCGTTGATGTACTTAACCACGCTATCTGTGTCGCCCGTTATCGAGGTAAGCAGAGCCGCCATGAACTCGATCGGATAATGCGTCTTCAAATATGCGGTGTGGTAAGCGAGGAGCGCATATGCCGCCGAATGGGATTTATTGAAGCCGTACCCAGCAAACTGCGCCATCAAGTCGAAGATTTTTTCGATCTTCTTCTGCGGAAAGCCGCGCTGCGTTGCGCCGTGCACGAAGCGCTCGCGCTGCTTGGCCATCTCGTCGGCGTCTTTTTTTCCCATGGCGCGCCGCAGCAAGTCGGCTTCGCCCAACGAATAACCGGCAAGCCGATTGGCAGCCTGCATCACCTGTTCCTGATAGACGAAGACGCCCAGCGTTTCCTGGAGTATCTCTTTCAACTCGGGCAGTTCATATTCGATACGTCGCCGTCCGTGCTTGCGCTCGATGAAATCGTCAATCATGCCGCCCTGGATGGGCCCTGGCCGGTAAAGCGCATTTAATGCCGTCAGGTCTTCAATTGAGTTGGGCAGATAGCGCCGGAGCACATCGCGCATGCCGTGCGATTCAAACTGGAATACGCCGGAGGTTAATCCGCGATGAAAAACCTTTTGATATGTTGCTTCGTCTTCGAGCGGAATGTGGTCGAGAGTTAACTGTTGCCCCTTTTGCGCGATAAGTTTGAGTGTATCGTCGAGAATGGTCAGCGTCGTAAGGCCCAGGAAATCCATCTTCAACAAGCCCATCTTCTCGATGGCAAACATGTCGAAAGCAGTCACGATTTCGTCGTTTTTCGTACTGTGCAGTGGCACCAGTTCGATCAATGGGCGCGGAGAAATCACCACTCCGGCCGCATGCATTCCCGCATTACGCACCAGGCCTTCGAGTTTCCTGGCCGTATCGAGCAGCTTCCGCACCTGCTGATCTTTTTCGTAGGCTTCCTGCAGCGGAGGCGAGTCTTTTAACGCGTCGTCGAGCTTGATGTTCAAAGTTGTGGGAACCATCTTCGCGATGCGGTCCACATCGCTATACGGCATATCCATGGCGCGGCCTACGTCTTTGATAGCGGCTTTGGCGGCCAAGGTTCCAAAAGTGATGATCTGCGCCACGTTTTCGCGGCCATACTTATTCGTGACATACTCAATTACTTCCCCGCGCCTATTCATGCAGAAATCGATGTCGATATCCGGCATCGAAATACGTTCCGGGTTCAGAAAACGCTCAAACAGCAATTCGTGTTGTAAAGGATCGATATCTGTAATTCCGAGCGAGTATGCCACCAGCGCTCCGGCAGCAGACCCTCGTCCCGGGCCAACAGGAATGCCTCGTTCCCTCGCATGCCGGATAAAGTCCCACACGATGAGGAAGTAGCCGGAAAATTTCATCTGCTGAATGATGGCGACCTCGCGCGCGAGGCGTTGCTCATAGTCTGCGACCGAATGCTTTAACCGTTTGGAATTTGCCGCGGATCGCAGGGCTTCCATGCGTCGCGCGAATCCCTGCCGCGTGACATGCTCGAAATAGCTATCGAGTGTGAAGCCGTCGGGCACCTCAAAATGGGGGAAAGGATTGGGGACTTTTTCCAGTTTGACGTGACAGCGCTCCGCAATCGCAACTGTCTGTGCCAGCACCCGAGGAGCATCCTGAAACTTCTTCAACATCTCCTCGCCGCTCTTCACGTAGAACTGATTGCCCTCAAACTTCATCCGGTTCGTGTCCACGACGGACTTCCCCGTCTGAATGCACAACATCACATCCTGCGCTTCGGCATCGTCCTCACAGAGGTAGTGGCTATCGTTTGTCGCGACGAGGGGTATGCCGAGATCCTTCTCCAGACGAAACATGTCCGAACGGATCCGCTCCTCCATCTCGAGTCCCTGGTCCTGAATTTCTAAAAAGAAATTTTCCCTGCCGAAAAGGTCGGCATAGAGCGCCGCTGCCGCGCGCGCCTCGTTATACTTCTCCTCCATCAAACGCTCGGCGACCTCACCTTTAAGGCAGCCTGAGAGCGCGATCAGTCCTTTGGAGTGTTCGGCGAGAAACTTCTTGCTGACGCGGGGCTTGTAATAAAAGCCGTGCAGTGACGCCTCTGAGGTGATCTTGACCAGGTTGCGGTAGCCTTCCTCGTTTTCAGCGAGCACCAAAAGGTGGTTATATGTATCGCCTTCCGGCGGCGTGCGTTGTATGTTGTGGTCATCTTTCTTACAGATGTATAGCTCACAGCCGATGATCGGCTTCACTCCGGCTTTGTGAGCGGCATTCACAAAATGCACCGCGCCAAAAATGTTTCCGTGGTCCGTCATGGCGACAGCCGGCATGTCGAGCTTTTTAACGCGATCAGCTAGTTTCTCAACGTCGCAGGCGCCATCGAGCAGGGAGTAGTCGGTGTGCAGATGTAGATGGACGAAATCCGTCATGGTTTCAGTTGGTTTTCTTGCTGATGCAATTCTATCCGCTCTTGACGAAGGCAAAACGCCAGCTTATCCACAGTGCGTGGTAAAGACCGTGGAAAACTTGGCACGCAATGCGGTGAGGTTGTTACTGGCCTTCGCCCGTGCTGGGCACGCGAAAATCGACGCCCCGGTCGTCATTCGCCTTGATAGTAGCGGGAACATTGAGCACCGCGAGCGGAATTCTCTCGGCGCGCGAGGGGGTGAAATTCCACAATATACCGTCAACAATTGCGTAGTTCTGAATCTCTCGTTGATGCTCGTCGCGGTAGATCAAAACGGTCGCGGGCTCTGAGCGGGCAGTCTCTTGTCTGGCCGGTTGAGGGCTGTGTTGCGGGGGACGGTGCGCATACGCCTCTTCGTCCTGCTGCTGCAAATCCTGCTGATATTGGAGATTGTCGTCGTTCATCTGGTTGGCTAGTTGTTGCTGCTGAGCCGCGTCGTCATCACCAGATGAGCCTGAGTCACCCCACCACCAAGCCCAGTACGGGTCATAGTAGCCCGAGTAGGGATAGCCATATCCGTATCCATAGCCGCGGCCGTAGCCGTACGGGGAGGTGCGGATGCTCCAGTGTGTCCCACCAGAACGAACTCGACTTGAAAGATGCGAACCGCCTTGAAAGCGAGATCCGCTAGAGGATCCGAACCGCCTCCCAGCGTATGCTCCAGACCGAGGCGCACTAAAGTGGGAACCGCTGAAACCGCTTCCAGAATATCCGGAATGGCCGCTGAATCCGGAATGGCTGCCGCTGAAACTGGCATGGCTACCACCGCTAAATCCCGCGTGGCCGCCGCCTCCACCACCCCCATGCCCTCCACGCTGGGCACAGACATAGACCGGCACTATCGAAAGACTGAGGAGGAACGCCGCTAAGGTCAAAAGGCGACGCATGGCTATATTTTACCTCCGAATGCGGCCAACACAACTACCTAAAATGACTGATGCTCGCGGCGGCAACGGGGATGCACAAAGCCCGAATAACCCCTAGATCTGGTAATCCTGATAGTCCTCGCCAAACAGTTGCTCGGCCGAGAGATGGTTCGAGTCCGAGCCGTCATCGATCGTCAAATCGGGCTCGGCACCCAGCGCCTCATGCGAATGTTCCTGAAACTTGGCGCGCAATTCATGTACTTCCTTTGCCAGCTTGATGATGACATCGGACAACGGATCGCGAATGTCTTTTGGATCGGTGATGACCACTCGCTGGCCGTCCTGCAATACGATGTGCCCCGGCACGCCCACGATTGTTGAATTGGGAGGGACGCTTCGCAGCACCACTGACCCCGCGCCCACCCGGCAGTTATCCCCGACAGTTATGTTGCCCAGGATTTTTGCGCCCGAGCCGACGGTCACGCTGTTTCCGATGGTGGGATGGCGCTTGCCTTTTTCTTTGCCAGTTCCCCCCAGCGTTACGCCCTGATACAGAGTAACGTCGTCGCCAACGATGGCTGTTTCGCCAATCACTACGGACATCCCGTGGTCAATGAACAGGCGCCGGCCGATTTCCGCGCCCGGATGGATTTCAATGCCGGTAAACAGGCGGGCCAACTGCGACCCGAAGCGCGCCGGAAACCGAAACCCATGCTGCCACAGCCAGTGCGTCGCATGATGCGTCCACACTGCGTGCAGCCCGGGATAGCAGAAGAGCACTTCGAAATAGGAACGGGCCGCGGGATCGGTCGCGAACACCGCGGCGATGTCTTCCCGCACCGACTTGAAAAATCCGGTCATTGTATAGGCACCGTCATGGCATGGTCACGGTCGGCAGGGCGAGGGCCTGCTGACGAAGGTGCTCAAACAGAATGCTACTCAAATACCGTTCTCCGAACGAGGGCAAAACTACCACAATCAGCTTGCCCGCATTCTCTGGCCGTGCGGCAACTTTCAACGCTGCCACAACGGCTGCTCCGGATGAGATCCCAACCAGCAATCCTTCTTCTAGCGGTAACCGGCGCGCCATGGCAATGGCGTCATCGTTCGATACCGTGATGACCTCGTCAATATAGTCTGTGCGCAGAATGCTCGGAACAAAACCTGCGCCGATTCCCTGAATTTTATGCGGTCCCGGCTTCCCTCCCGAAAGTATTGCGCTATCCGCCGGTTCGACCGCAATTGCTTTGAAAGACGGTTTCTTCGGTTTGATGTATTCGCAAACGCCGGTAATCGTTCCGCCGGTGCCAATACCGGAAACGAGAAAGTCGACCTTGCCATCGGTGTCGTTCCATATTTCGGGGCCCGTGGTCTCAAGGTGAATCTTTGGATTGGCAGGATTGTCGAACTGCTGGAGCATGTAGCTATTGGGCGTCGACGCCAGCAACTCTTCGGCCTTGGCGATTGCGCCCTTCATCCCTTTCGGGCCGGGCGTCAAAACGATTTCCGCGCCGAACGCCAACAAGAGCACCCTTCGCTCCGTACTCATCGTGTCCGGCATTGTCAGGATTAACCGGTAGCCCCGCACGGCTGCCACGAACGCCAAAGCGATTCCTGTGTTGCCGCTGGTCGGCTCAATCAACACGGTTTTACCGGGCGTGATTTTGCCGGTTCGTTCTGCCTCCAGAATCATGCTCACGCCGATTCGGTCCTTCACGCTGGCCAGCGGATTCTGGCTTTCAAGCTTGGCCACAACTTCGGCCGCAGCGCCCTTGGTCACCTTATTCAGGCGCACCAGCGGCGTGTTTCCAATCAACTCGGTAACATCCTTGGCGATCTTCATCGGTTAATACCTCCATCATGCGCAACCGGCCTTGCGCGTGCCACTCACGGCGCCATCGGTTCGGCGCTTCGCAGGGCTTCATCCATTGACTGGCTGGTGCGCGCGCTGCTGTTCACGATTCTCCACCCGTCGTCGTAGGCGCGAAACCCGACGGTAGATCGATAACGTACGCTCCCGTCGTAGAGCGCCGCGCCAATTGGGTTCAATGGGGCCCAGCGCCAGCTAAACTCCACATCGCCAAAATTCCCGGCCTTGCTCACTCCCGAAACTCCGTCCAGCGTTCGACGCGCCACTTCAATTGCAAACGGGCCCCGCTCCGTTTCGTTGCTGATCAACGGCCTAACCATTTGTACTCCCAGCGGCGACAACTCCACATCCCAGCATGGAGGAGGTTCTATTCCCGGCGGACACTTCTTCTGCTCCGCGCCAATAATCCATCCTTGCCGCTGCAGCACCATCGAGTCCGGGGAGTTGAATTCCTTGTTCGATACAAAACCAGTCGCTAACCAGAAAATCTGCGGGGTCTTGAATGCCTCCGATTGCACAATCAAGTCAGCCGCTAATCGCCGCGTCAGGAAGTCGCGTGGCGAGCAGCCCAGCAATACACACAAACATCCCGCAAGCAATGCTGTCTTAAGCTTTTGCATTGATTAGATAGCTTAAACCATGGGTACGATTCGATCGTGTTACGAGCGTGCCCAGGCCGTGCGTGTCGAGCGAGAACGCCCGTCGCTCAACCGTCAAAGTGTTGCGTCATGGTGCTAACGCGGGAGGATCCTAATTAATCGCGCCCGCGACTGCGGCAGGAATGGCATGGCTGCGATTTGCCCGCCGAACTCTCGCGCCCAGCGCCCCGGAATTGCGGCCTGGCAGGCCGGGCAGCAGCCCTGCGCAGTCAGCTTGTACTCTTCAATCAGGAATCCGGTGCGCCGAATCAGGATTTCGCCGCAGCGATGGCACCGGGTATCTTCGAACTCACCCACGCGCCCGGGCAGGTTTCCAGCGTAGATATATCGCAATCCGGCCGCGCGTCCAATCGCCGCTGCGCGCAGCAAGTCTTCCGGGCGTGTGTCTTGCGGAGACGTCATCTTGTAGTCGCGATGGAATGCAGTAACGTGCCAGGGAATATCTACCGATACGCTGGCCACAAACTCCGTAAGCCCGCGCAACTCCTCGTCCGAGTCGTTAAATCCGCGAATGAGCAGCGTGACCAGCTCGACCCAAATATCCATTCTGTGCAGCGCGCGAATCGTCTCCAGAATCGGCTCAAGGCGACCGCCGAGCTGCCGATAATGGCGATCATCGAACGACTTCAGATCGACCTTGTACAGATCAACCCAAGGGTGCAGATATTCGAGCACTTGAGGGGTGCCGTTGCCATTCGAGACATAAGCGGTCTGCAACCCAGCCTCACGCGCCTGCTGGAAAACTGCGACCGCCCATTCGCTGGTAATCAGTGGTTCGTTGTAGGTCGAAACCATAACGCGCGCGCCTTGCACGACCGCGTCTTTGACCATCATCCCGGGATCTGCTTGTGCGATCGGCGAGACCGCGTCCACGTCACGCAGCGCCTGCGACGTAACCCAATTCTGGCAATAGGAGCAATGAAGATCACATCCCAGCATGCCAAAGCTATACGCGAGCGCCCCGGGAAACGCGTGAAAGAACGGCTTCTTCTCGATGGGATCGCACTGGGTTCCGGCGACGTATCCAAACGGAACGTAAAGTTTGCCTCCGCGATTGAACCGGACTTTGCAAACCCCGCGCTGCCCTTCCGCAATCGGACAACAATGACCGCAGGCATAACACCGGATGCGGCTGCTCGCGGAAGCATTTTCACCGGACGCTCCGCTGGCACTGGTGCCGTCGGCAATCGGCTCCCAAAGTCCGCGATCACCTTCAATAACGCGCTTATCGAGAACGTCCTTCAGCGCGGCCATACGATTATTTTACGACTCCAAGAGGGCTTCTTTCAGTACTCGTCACGGAAATTGCAACTTAACAGCATTTCTTTTGTTCCCTTGAGGCGGTTCCGTGACTAGATTTCTCCGGTAAAGCGAGATGAGTGGGAAGGCGGTCGGTTGAGACATGGCCAGAAAACGACCCGGCGCAAAAATATAGCGAGAAACGCCGAAGGAACAACAAAAAACTCTTTTCACCAGCGACTCATCACCCTAAACTAAGACTTGGAACTGAATGGCTGCAGTCAAGCCATTTGCGGGGTGAGCATTTGCGGGTTCTGGTGACAGCGGATACGTTTAGCGGTGTCTGGACATACGCTCGCGAACTGGTGACGGGACTGGTGACGCATGGCACGCATGTCATACTCGTCAGCTTCGGAGACATCCCCCTACCCGAACAGACTGCCTGGATGCACAATCTGCACGGGCTGGAATATCACCCGACAGCATTTCGTTTGGATTGGATGGAACAGGGCGAGCAGGACTTCGACACCGCCCAGGAGTATTTGTGCGAAATTGTTCGGGACACACAGCCCGACGTGCTCCACTTGAATCAGTTGAGCTTTGGAGCGTTGCCTGTAAACGTACCTCGGGTCGTGACGGCTCATGGCGATCTAATAACGTGGTGGCTCACGATCCATGGGAAGGAACCTGCGTCTTCGACATGGCTGGATTGGTATCGCGAAAGTATCGTGAAGGGTCTCGGAGCGGCGGACGCAGTCACGGCCACGACAAAATGGATGCAAGACCTGCTGCGCTTCGCCTTTGGTGACGGGTTCGCGGGACAGGTGATTTCGCCGGGACGCAACCCGATCTATTTCAACCCGTTCGTTACGAAGGAAGAATCGGTACTGGCGATCGGCCGGCTGTGGGATACCGGGAAGCAGGTATCGCTGCTGACGCAGCATGTGCACAGACTGCCGGTATGCATTGTGGGCGCGGACAATCCAATACCAGCGCCGGCGCTGCCCATTCGCGCTGATGTTCGTTTCTCAACAGGCGAAGGGGAGATTTCGGTGAAGGGAGCGCAGACGGAGGCGCAACTGCGCAATCTGTACAGCAAGAGCCCGGTATTTGCGGCAACCTCGCGCTATGATCCCACGGGCCTGCCTTCGGTGGAAGCAGCTTTTTCCCGCTGCGCGCTGGTGGCAAATGACACGCCGGTCTACCGCGAACTGTGGGGCGATGCCGCGTTGTATTTCGAGCGCAACGATGGCGACAGTCTCACGGAAGTGCTGAACCAGCTAGGCGAGGAACCCGAAACGGTCCGGCTGTATGGGACCAAAGCGTACAACCGCGCCCGGGAGCGCTTCACCGCGCGCCGGATGGTGGAGGATTATCTCCAGCTTTACCGGCGCATGCGGACGCGTAAGACGGCGGTAGCTTAGCGCTGCGTTCTTTCGAGATTTCCAAAAAACAGCGTTGGATTTCGATCGCGGAATTCGATCACGGAGTGGATCGCGGAGTTTGACCGCCGCGCGCGGACTTATAATCTCCCACCACCATGAAACGCACAAAGTTACGTGTTGCCATCGAGATCGGGTTCATCATGTTTCTTTTCTACTCGAACCTTCTGATGGGCGAATTTGAACGTTCAGGAATGGGCCGGCGGAGAGGCCTGATCTGGGCCATTCAAGACGTTTTCACGCTTTCCAATTTTGCGATAGCGGCGATTGCCGCGCTCATCGGCTACCTCTTTGTTGAATTCCTCAGGAGCCGGTGGTGAGGGCGTTGCCAAACACCAAGTATGCATGTCTCTGCGGAGGCAGCGCAGAACGCATGTTATACTTTTCTATCAATTTAGCTGCCAATTTGAGCAGACGGAGGACGGTATCGACAAGCGTTTTATCCGCATGAATGAGCGTATCCGTGCACGGGAAGTGCGCGTGATTGGCGCTGAAGGCGAACAGATCGGCGTCATGCCTCCGTTTGAGGCGATCAAGCTAGCCCGCGAAAAGAATCTCGACCTGGTGGAAATTTCCCCGACTGCGCAACCTCCGGTGTGCCGGATCATGGATTATGGGAAGTTCCTGTACCAGAACGAGAAACGGGAGCGCGAAGCAAAGAAGAAACAGAAAGTCATTACGGTGAAGGAAGTGAAGTTTCGTATCAACGTGGATGACCACGACTACGAAACGAAAAAGAACCACGTGTTGCGCTTCCTGGATGAAGGTGACAAGGTCAAGGCCACGATCTTCTTCCGCGGTCGCGAAATGACGCGGCAGAGCCTGGGCCGCCAGATTCTGGAACGCCTGATTAAAGATATAGGCCAGCGAGGTTTGGTGGAGTTCAGGCCGCGGCAAGAGGGCAACACACTGCACCTGATTCTGGCGCCAGTAAAGAAGGAAGGCGGGGCGAAAGAGAAGCCGGCGGCACAAAAGTCCGCCGCACCGCAAGCTGCCTCGAAACCGGCGGCGCAAGGCGGAGCGCAGACAGCGTAGAAGCCGTCAGCTATCAGCCATCAGGAAAAACTCTTGGTGCGACCGCATGCGTAAGAAAATTTCTGCAATTTACGGTCTCGGTTCTTCACTGCGAACTGAGAACTGAGAACTGAGAACTGAGTTATGCCAAAACTGAAAACACACAAAGGCGCGGCGAAGCGCTTTAAGAAAACGGGTACGGGGAAGATCACACGTCACAAGGCGGGGTTGCGTCACATCCTGTCATCCAAGGCCAAGAAGCGCAAAAAGCAGCTGGGTAAGGCGACTTTGGTAAGTGATGGCGATTACAAAAAAGCGGCACGCATGATCCCGTACGCATGATCCCGTATTAGATTGGAGCGACGAGCGTTCTGGCCCGTCCCAAACAAAGTCTGCGGTTGTTTCGTGCAGCCGCAGCGGCGTGTGAAGAGGTCAGACTTTGCCAGGCGAACCGGCCTCATTGGTTCACTGGCAGCTAGCAGTTCGCAGCCGAACGAAGTCTCCTTACCTCCAGCCGCCATTCGAACTAAAAAAGGAGAACAGCAATGCCTCGTGTAAAACGCGGGACCAAACGCCGCGCCAAACGCAAGAAGATTCTTAATCGCGCAAGCGGTTATTTCCTAACTAAATCAAAACTCTACCGGTCAGCCAAAGAAGCCGTCGACCGCGCGCTTAAGTTTGCCTACTCGGGCCGCAAGCAGAAAAAACGCCAATACCGCTCGATCTGGATTGTGCGCATCGGCGCGGCTGCTCGTCTGCATGGGCTCAGCTACAACAAATTCATCAACGGGCTGAATAAAGCGGGCATAGAGCTTGACCGCAAGATTCTGGCTGAGTTGGCGGTAAACGATCCAGCCGGATTCGGACATCTGGCAGCGCAGGCCAAAACAGCGCTCGCTTCGGCGACGGCTTAGCTTTTCGCCGTCTCTCGTCGTTTGTTCTGTCTTTCGCGGCCAGCATTCACGACGTTGGATTTCAGCAAGTAACAAAAATAGTGTCATCCTGAGCGGAGTAGTTGCTTCGCAAATGCGAAGCAACTACGTAGTCGAAAGATCCCTACGCGCAGCACATTTTCGGAGGGGTAGGGGCTCCCCGCGATTACAGGAATTCGCGAAGATCAGCCGTAAGTTAATGGTTCTTAAAGACTTTACAGGTAAGTCTTTATTTCTCAAAGATCTGGCGATTTTGTGCCGCTAAGTCTTTGATTCTTAAAGACCGCTTGCAGGGGGTCTCCGAACTTGCACCGTATTCGCTTGGAATCCTCACACATCGCACAGGATGACAACTTCCATTAAAGTATTGCGTGGATCGCGTGCCATATTCCGTTCCCAAACTGACTGACTTCTCTCCCGCCTCGCTCGATGCGGCGGCGCGAGAGCTGCTTTCGGCGCTTGAGCAGGAGTCGAATTCGGTAGCGTCCGAGAATGAATGGAAGCTCTTCCGCGACCGCTGGATGGGACGCAAGAACGGCATCCTCACTCTGCTCAACGATCTCTGGCTGAAAGTAGCGCCTGGTCCGAACAAGAAGGATGTTGGCCAGCGCGTCAATGAAGTTAAGGCAAAGGTAGAGCAGGCGGTCGGGGCAACTCAAGCTCGCATCCAAAGTAGATCGTCGACAACGCGCCTGGTTTCAGAGCGCATCGACATCACCCTTCCCGGAATTCGCCGCGTGATCGGCACCGAGCATCCCGTCATTAAGACGATGAACGAGATCGTCGGCGTGTTCCGCAATCTCGGTTATTCCGTGGAGGAAGGACCGGAGATTGAAACCGACTTCTACAACTTCGAAGCGCTGAATTTCCCGCCGCACCATCCTGCACGCGATACGCAGGACACGCTGTTTATCGCCGGGCAAGAGTCCAAGCCGCTGCGCGACCGCCTTCTGCTGCGCACGCACACTTCGCCCGTGCAGATTCGCACCATGCAGAAGACGAAACCGCCCGTGCGCGTGGTGTGTCCCGGCAAGGTGCATCGAAACGATGCGCCGGACGCAACGCACTCGCCGATCTTTCACCAGGTCGAAGGCCTCGCAGTCGACACCAACATAACGTTCTGCGATCTAAAGGGCACACTCGATCACGCGATGAAGGCTCTGTTCGGGTCGAGTGTGAAGACGCGCTTTTATCCATCGTTCTTCCCGTTCACCGAACCGAGTGCTGACGTGCAGCTCAGCTGCATCTTTTGTGATGGCAAAGGCGTGCGCGACGGCGGCCCGTGCCGGAACTGCAAAGCGAGCGGCTGGATCGAGTTGCTAGGATGCGGCATGGTCGATCCGAACGTATTTGGATTTGTTGATTATGATCCGGCAAAGTATTCGGGATTTGCATTCGGGATGGGCGTCGAGCGAATCGCAATTCTGAAGTACGGCGTGGATGACATTCAGCTGTTCTTTAATGGCGATATAAGGTTCCTAGAGCAGTTTGGATAGGAGCCACGAGCTTCGGGCCGCGAGTTTCGAGCTTCGAGCTGCCCGCTTCTAATGGAAAACCTTAACGTTTGTCATTCCGAGCGAAGCGAGGAATCTGCAGTTTGTCCGCTCGACGAGGGAACTGCGGGTCCCTCGCCCACTCGCTTCGCTCGGGCTCGGGATGACAAGGGCTTTACTGATGGCTGATAGCTGACGGCTGAAAGCTAGAATGAAAATCTCTCCCACATGGCTGCGCGACTTCGTTGACCTTCCGGTCGACTACCGTCGTCTTGCGGATGAACTCACACTGGCCGGCATTGCCGTTGAAGGCGTTTCCGGCGAGGGCGAGTCGACCGTCTACGAGATGGAGATCACCACCAACCGGCCCGACGCCATGAATCATTATGGCATCGCGCGCGAGGCGTCGGCACTCTATGACCTGCCCCTGAAACCGATTGAAGCGAAGTTGCCCGCAGTTCATGGTAAGTCTGAAGTCACGATTGAGATCCAGGAGCCGCAACTTTGCCCGCGATTCACGGCGCGCGAAATTCGCGGCGCTCAGATTAAGGCCTCGCCAGCCAAAATCGTAGAGAGGTTAACACTGATCGGTCAGCGTCCAATAAGCAACGCGGTCGACGCCACCAACTACGTGCTGTGGGAAATGGGCAAGCCCACGCACGTTTTCGATCTTGACCTCCTCGAAGGCCGGAAGCTGGTAATCCGCAAAGCCCGTGCGGGCGAAAAGCTGAAGACGCTCGACGGAGTGGAGCGCAAACTAACGCCGGATGACCTGGTGGTCGCCGACGCCGTGAAACCCGTCGGCCTCGCCGGCGTGATGGGCGGCTTCGACACCATGATTACGGGGAAATCGCGGAACATCCTGATCGAATCGGCATGGTGGGACCCGGTGACGGTGCAAAAGATGTCGAAACGTCACGGGCTGCACACCGACGCGTCGCATCGGTTTGAACGCGGGGCAGATTTCGAGTCGACAGTTGTTTCGGCCAACCGTGTGGCAGAGCTGATTCTCGAATCAGGCGGCGGAACGCTGGTTGGCAAAGTGATCGATGTGGTCGCCCGCAAACTCAATCGGGCGCCGATCGAGCTTGACCTGCGCGAGGTACAGAGGATTCTGGGGGCAAAGCTCTCCATGCTGGAGATCAGTCGGACCCTAAACCGGCTTGGTTTCGGTTTGATGACCGGCTCCGAAGATCGCTACATCGTGCAGGTGCCGAGTTGGCGGTTGGATGTCGAGCGGGAGATCGACCTTATCGAAGAGATTGCACGTCTGCATGGTTACGACAAGTTTGCCAGTACGCTGCCGGCATACAGCGGAGAGGTGCGCGATCAGCCCGACGCGCAAAAAGACACGCGTTTGCGGTCGTCGCTCCTGGCACTCGGATACGACGAGGCCATTTCACTGTCCTTCATATCGAAGGAAGACGCGCACAGGTTCTCGCAATCGCCCGCACTCCAATTGGAAAATCCTTTGAGCGAAGAAGCCTCGGTGATGCGAACGTCACTGGTTCCGGGCATGCTGAACATGCTGGCCTACAATCTGAACCGGGGCAGCGAGAACGTGCAGTTATTTGAGGCCGGTAACACGTATGAGGCGGATGGCGACAAATCGGGCGAGCGGAAATGCCTCGTCATGGGAGCGACCGGAGCTGTCGACACTGGGGTGATACGGGGGCTGGCGCCTGGAACCGAGTCGCGGCAGCTCTCATTCTTTGACCTGAAAGGCGCCGTGGAAGCATTGCTTGGCCACTTCGGATGCAAGGAACTGGGTTACGAGGCAAAGGCCGCCGATTACTTCCATCCCGGCCGATCAGCGCGGGCGATGATGGATAGGTTGATGGTGGCCCAGTTTGGTCAAATCCATCCGGATGCTGCGAGCGCGCGCAAGCTGAAGCAGGCCGTTTTCATCGCCGAAATCTATCTCGACCGGCTTTACAAACACCAATTGCGTCAAGTGAGATATGAAGCGCTGCCACGGTTTCCCGCGGTGGAGCGCGATTTTTCTTTCGTATTCGCCGATGCGGTGGAGTTCGAGCAGATTCGAGCACGAGTTTCTGGATTGGGAATCGGCGAGCTGCGCGGATTTCGCCCGGTTGAGATTTTCCGCGGCGATAAAGTGGGTACGGGCAACTACTCGATGCTGCTGCGCGCGAAATTCCAGTCGGCGGAGGGGACGCTACGGGACGATGAAGTAGCACAGTGGTCTTCGCAAATCACGCAGGCGCTGGAAGGGTTGGGGGGCGCTCAAAGAGCGTAGAGTACCATTCCCTTGCCGTTGGAGTGTTATATGTCGCGTTCCGCCGTTTTCCACTTCGGGATACAGGAACCCGTCCTTTTGAACCGTGACATTCGTTTCCAACCCGCAAAACGTTAGGGCACGACCCCTGGCACAATCCACAGGAAACTGCGTTATACTTCGCCTCAAAGATCGCTAGTCCTACCACGAAAGCGAGTTGCGTCCATGGCGGTGAGAGAAGTGGAAGAGGTATCTGCGCAGGTTCCTGCTGAAGATTTTCAGGCGCTGGAAGAGAAAGTTTATCGCACCATTGAGTTATACAAGGCCGCGAAAGAGGCGCGGGCAACAGCCGAGCGCGACTTGAAACGGCTGCGGGAACAATTGGAGCAGCGTGAGGAAGAACACCAGGCGCTGCGAAAAGAAGTGGTGCAACTGCGCAAGGATCGGGAAGACATTCGGCGCCGCGTGGAGCGAATGCTCGGCCAGATGGATGATCTGGCGCAGGAACAAGCGGCGAGTTGAGATGAGTTCTCAGGTCCCTTTTCTCAGTTATGAGTAACCAGGCCGAGAACTGGCCGAGGAGTGCGATGGCAACGGCGACAAAACAACCACCAACCGCGGATTCCGCGAATTGCAGTGTGCGAGTGGAGATTTTCGATCAGGCCTACAATCTGCGGGGTTCCGACGCCGACTATATCCTGAAGCTGGCAGAGTACGTGGACGCAAAGATGCGGGCCGTATCAGAACAAACATCCACAATCGATTCAGTGCGCTTGGCGGTACTAGCGGCATTGAATATTGCCGATGAATATCACTTATTGAAGCGCAGCATGGAAGCACGGGCTCCTGAAGCGCGTCAGCGGGCTTCGAAACTAGCCAGCGCCCTCGACGAAGTTCTTGAGGATGGGCGGCGAGCAGGTTAGAAGGCCTACGGCCGGACCAACTGACTCGAACAAACGCGCGTTCGAACTGCGGGATCAATCAAGCCTCGAAGCCGCGAAACTTACCCCAAGGTAATAATGCTTGGAACCGCCGATTGTCCGATCTGCTGCCTAGCAAACTCTCTGCCAACTATTTTGCATCGGCCCCTTGCGAATCGGCGCTTTGTTCCCTAGCATCCAAGGTGAGAGCCGGCCTGCTACGTTGGTGATGGTGGCAACCGATTTTTGAACCAATGCCGAATGAACGGGGACTCGACTCGCAAAAAGATCCGGTGAGCTATGTTCCGCCATGCGGAAAAGCCTAATGGGTCGCGGCGGGTTCCCACCGTCTGAGACGGGTTCATTCTCGGCCCACCACACGGCTGCGTGGGTCGGCTTTTGTAATTCAGGTGTCAAGTCCTAGGTGTCAGATCTCAAGAGAACCTCATTCGGCTACAATCCTGGTGCAACCTGTTAGACTTGGTGCAACCTGTTAGACGCTATCCTGCCATCGCACTCGCCTCCGGATCATCTAAACTAATAGCGTGTTTCCACGATTGTTACATATCGAAAGTTTTTATCTGCCTACCTACGGCGTTCTGGTCGCTACCGGAGTGCTGCTGGGTTTATGGATCAGCGTACGCAACTCGGAAAAACAGGGCATTAACGGCGATGACGCGTGGAACCTGGGAATTTTCATGGTTCTGGCCGGCATCATCGGAGCCAAGATTCTGTACGTGGTCAACGATTGGAGCACCTACGCGCATAACTGGCGGGAGATATTTACCCTCGGGACACTACAGGCGGGCGGAGTGTTTTCAGGGGGCTTGATAGGAGCCCTGGTGGTGGGAGCGTGGTACATGCGCCGTCATCACATGCCGCCGCTGCGCACAACCGACGCATTTGCTCCCGGGCTCGCCTTCGGGCATGTGCTGGGGCGATTCGGGTGCTTTTCAGCGGGATGCTGCTATGGAAAGCCGACAAATCATTTTTGGGGAGTGACATTTACCAATCCACTGGCAAACCTCGTGAGCGGCACCCCGCTCGGCGAACGCATCGAGCCCACACAACTCATCGAAGCAGCGGCAGAATTCTTCAATTTCCTGTTTCTTATGTGGCTGTTGAAGCGCAAGAAGTTTGACGGACAGGTATTCGCGGCCTTTATCATGCTCTACGGAGTGGAGCGCTTCTTTATCGAATTTTTGCGCGGCGACCCGGGCCGAGGCGAGGTTTTCGCGGGTCTGATGACGGGCACGCAGTTGATCTCGATTTGTCTCGTGCTCGCAGGCGGAGTTATCTGGTGGCTGAAGAGCGGAACCGTTGTTCAGCCTTCTTTGCGAACCGAGAAAACCGGATCCTAGGGAACAAAGGCGAACTGCTCCGAAACTCCATCCTCTAATCTCATGAACGACTTCCCTCTCAACATCACGGTGCCCCCCGAAGACTCGGCTCAGCGGCTTGACCGCTATCTCGCCGCGCACATTCCTGAAGTCAGCCGGTCTCGTGTGCAGCAACTCATTGCACGCGGCGAGGTGCTGGTGAATGGTGTGATCGCAAAGGCCTCGCTGGTGCTCAAGGGAGACGAACAGATTACGGTCACCGGGCCGCCGCATGCTCCGCCGCTGCGGGCGATGGCGGAGGAAATTCCGCTCGACATCGTGTATGAGGATGACGACTTGGCCGTCGTCAACAAGCCTTCAGGCATGATGGTGCACGCCGGGGCGGGCGCCACTGAGGATGCGCGGAACCGGGGAACGCTGGTCAATGCGCTTTTGCATCACTTCAAGAAGCTGTCGGGCGTGGGTGGTGGTTTACGGCCCGGAATCGTTCACCGTTTGGATCGAGGGACTAGCGGATTGCTGGTGGTAGCAAAGAATGATGAAGCGCATCGGCGGCTGGCGCGGCAATTCAGCGCCCGCGATGTCCATAAAACCTATGTCGCGCTGGTGCAGGGCTGGCCTAAGAAGGAACGTGGGACGATACAGAGTCCAATTAGCCGAGATGCCCAACGGCGCACACGGATGACGACCCGGCGGCCTTCGCCTCTAACCCATCAGGAGCGACGCGCTAAAGAACCACGTTCGGGCGGCCGAGACGCAGTGACGCATTACGCGGTGACGCGAAAAATCGATTCGCCGTATGGCAAGTTTGCGCTGCTGGAGGTAAAAATCGAGACCGGTCGGACACACCAGATCCGCGTTCATATGGCATCATTGGGCCATCCGGTCGTTGGTGACACACTCTATAGCGCAACCGCCGAGTTGCGGGCGCAGTCGAATAAGCGACGGGCTCCGGGCATGCCGGCATCGATTCAGCTCGATCGGAATTTTCTGCACTCCGCAGCGCTTGAATTCGTTCACCCGCGAAGCAGCGATACGCTGAAATTTGCCCGGCCACTTCCGGACGAATTAAAGTCCCTTCTCAACACCCTCGACACTTCCGGGGCCTAAGATTTCCCAAACTTCAAATTAGCGTGGCGTCATCGAAGGGTACGCCAGCTATAATAAAAGCAATCCTGATGAAAACTCCTGGTCGGCTGATCCAAGTCCTGGTTTTGGCGCTTGCCATTGCTTCTGCGAGCCCCTTCACCTTCTCGCAAACCCCCGCTCCAGCGACGAGTTCGTCAACACCGTCGGAAAGTAAAATGCCAACATCGCCAGTTGCTGCCGGATCACAGACAAACGCGACAACTCCACCTGCAACTGCGGCGCCGCAAAGCCAAGCTCAAAACGGTAACCCAGAGAGCTCACAAGACGAGTCGATCACCACCATCAAGAAGCGCGTTGAAGAGGTGCGCGTAGTGTTTACCGTTACCGACAAACACGGCCACTACATCAAAGACCTGAAGAAGGATGACTTCAAGGTACTCGACGATCAGAAACCGACCGAACTGCGCAGCTTCCGCAGCGAGACAGATTTGCCGTTGCAGGTTGGACTGTTGATCGATGCCAGTAATTCCGTCCGCGACCGTTTCAAGTTCGAGCAGGAAGCGGCGATTGAGTTCCTGAACGCCACGATTCGTCCGCACTCGGACAAGGCATTTGTGGTGGGCTTCGACGTCACGCCAGAAGTGACACAAGACTTTACCGATAACACGGAACTGCTTTCGGTGGGCGTCCGGGCCTTGCGCGCGGGCGGCGGAACAGCGATGTATGACGCGCTTTATTTTGCCTGCCGTGACAAGTTGATGAAACAAGCGGTGACGGGACCTGTGCGCAACGCCATTATTTTGCTAAGCGACGGTGAGGACAACGCCAGCCACGTGACGCGCGAGGAAGCGATTGACATGGCGCAACGCGCGGACGCGATCGTCTACACCATCAGCACGAACATCAGCGGCATGAAGGGGCAGGGAGACAAGGTACTGATTCGGATCGCCGACGCCACTGGCGGCCGGGCCTTCTTCCCATTCCAGATGCGCGATGTTTCCGACGCATTTCTTTCTATTCAGGAAGAACTGCGCAGCCAGTACGCCATGGCCTACAAACCAGCGGACTTTATCGCTGATGGACGCTTCCGCACAATTCAAATCCAGACGGTACCAAACCGAAGCCTAAAAGTTCGGACTCGCAAAGGATATTTCGCACCAAAAGAGTAAGTTGCGAGTTGCGAGTCATTGGCTAGACCTATGCCTGGATACTCTGGAACTCCGCTGCCGAAGAAGCTTGGAATCAAAGACAACCTCCGGCTCCTGCTCCTGCATGCGCCCGAAAATGTGAAGGCTGAACTCAGCGACGCCATCGCGAAGTGCCAGGCACTCAAGAAAGCGACCGGTGATGTTGATTTCGCGCTTCTATTTTGCGAAGTCTCGGGCTGGCTTGGAAAGAGAACTACCGGTTGCAGCCCGCTCACTAGCTCCGGCCGGCATGTTGTGGATTGCATGGCCAAAGAAAAGTTCGGGTGTGACAAGCGATCTGGATGAAAACGTCGTGCGCCAGGCCGGACTCGCCTCCGGCCTGGTCGACATCAAGGTTTGCGCCATTACCGAGATCTGGTCGGGATTGAAGTTCGTAATCCCGGTCAAAAATCGGCCGAAACGGAAATAGCCTCATCACGTCATCGTTTCTTCCCTTTTTCGATTTCTGCAACACTCACGCAACTTGCCCCGCCAGTCAGGGTTCGATCATTGGAACGCTTTCAGTGTCCGGGCTGTCCCGCGACGGCCGACCAAAAAGGGCACGTGATCGGAGGATGATATGAAACGAATGATGGCTGGTGTGCTGTTTGTGTTGGCGATGGGAGCCGGAACCCTGTTCGCCTCGGACGGATATCGACGCGACATCCGGCACGACGAGGCCAGAATCGCGCATGACCGGCATGATTTGCGTAGAGACCTCCGGCGCGGGCGCTACGTTGCTGCACGATTCGACCAACGCGAACTGCGGCGCGACTATCGAGATCTGCGCCAGGACCGGCACGACTGGTACTGGGACCGCCGGTAGTCAAAGTAAACCCAGGCGCGGCATCCAAGAATTAGCCTGGCCTTGCGCCGCAAAACGCGGATTGTTGCGCCGGCCGTAACTTGCGTAAAAGCAAGAACCGGGTTGTGATCGTGTCTGCCCATTGGCGCAGTTTGTATCATGAAGTTGAATTTTGTTCACATTTCCACCAGCGTCGACGGTGCGAAGGCCTGGCTCGCGAAGATTGTCATTCTGACAATCTGGTTAAACGTCGCGGTCTATGGCCAGGTGGAGTCACGTGCCGAGAGAGAGCTCTTCGCGGCAGTAAATGAGGCGCGCCAGACTAGAGGCCTGCCGGCCTTGCGCTGGGACAAATCACTCGCGGCAGCAGCGCGACGCCACGCGGCCGTGATGGCCGAGCATGGTACAGCACAGCATGTTCTTGCCGGCGAACCTGGATTGCCAGCGCGCGTCAAGCAAGCTGGAGCCCGGTTCAATTGGCTCGCGGAGAATGTAATGCAAGGTCCGAGCCCGGCTTATATCAATGCGCAGTTCATCGGGTCAACAAACCACCGCAACAATATTTTGGATAAAGATATGGACTCGATCGGCATTGGCGTCATCCAGCGCGACGGGCAGTTATTTGTTGTAGAAGATTTCTCCCAGGCGCGATAATTCTGGTCAGAACCTCGCCGCCGGTTTCGCTACGTTTCCTATTGCTTTAAGTCCACCAAACCAATACTCAAGGCAGACGACGCACGTTGCTTACTGCCCCGTCCCAGTCAGCTTAATTACGGCCGGGCCATGCGGCGCATTGTGGATAACGGTTGCCGCTCCAGTGATGGTGCCCGTCGCATTGGGCGTAAACGTTACGCTGAACGTGCATTTGCCGGCTGCCGCGAGAGTCGTGCCGCATGCCTTCGATCCGGATGGTATGGCTGCGAAATCCCCGCTTGCCAAGATGTCGGAAATCGTCAACTCCGCTTCGGAATTATTTGTGAGCATAACCGTCTTAGCCGCGCTCGTCGTTCCCATGGACTGATCTCCGAATGCAATGCTGGTTGGCGCCACGGTCACAGGAAGTTTGCCTGTGCCGCTCACGTCGATGATCTGCGGGCTCCCCGCGCCCGACGTAGCGATCGCCAGTGCTCCTTTCGTAGAACCTGTATTGTGCGGTATGAAAGTCACGGCGATAGTACATTTGGCCGATGGCGCGAGAGCACCTCCACAAGGCGTGGAACCGCTGCCCGCGGCAGAGAACGCGGCACTGGTTGTGATCGCCGTGATGCTCACTGAAGCGCTGCTGCTATTCGTGACCGTAATGGTCTTCGCGGCGCTCGTAATGCCAATGGCCGTCGCGGCAAAGCTGAGAGTCGTGGGGCTAAAGGTGAGCGCCGCAGTTGGCCCGCCGGTCGCGGTGCCCGTGAGCGCAACGATCTGCGGGCTGAGAGCGCCGTTGGTTGCAATGGCAAGGCCGCCCCCGGTTATGCCGCTCGATGCCGGTGCGAAGACAACAATGATGGTGCACTTCGCAGCAGCAGCCAGCGAAGCTCCACAAGTTCCGCCGGTGATGGAATAATCCGCGCTTGTGGAGGGGCTCAGACTGATTGCAGAGGCTTGATTATTGGTGACCGTGACGGTCTTAGCCGCAGTCTTTCCCACGGCAACGCTGCCAAGACTCAGGCTGGCTGGGGCAAAGGTGAGCGGGTTCTCTCCAGTGCCAGTCAGAGTGACAATCTGCGGACTGGTAGAGACACCGTCGGCGAAAGTGAGCGCGCCGGTAATGGCACCGGCAACAGTCGGACTGAACGTAACATTGACCGCACAGCTATTGCCTGCAGTCAGAGAGTTTCCGCAATTATTGGTTTGGGAGAAATCTCCACTGGCCGCAATCGAAACGATGCTTAACGCCGCTGTTCCGTTATTAGAGAGCGTAATGGACTTTGTACTACTCGTCGTACCGGCAGCTACTTTGCCAAAACCAATGCTCGATGGGGAAACTGCGGCAGTCGCGCCGGAAGGCAGCAGCACGTAGAACGTGGTTGGAACGTATGCAGCGCAGCTAGCTCCAGATGGAAAATTGCCAACCGCCACCTGAAAAGCTCCGGCTGTCGCGATATCGGAAGCAAGAATTGGAACGGTAACCTGGCCGGAGTTAACGAAAGTGGCTTCGCGATAGAAGCCGCCGATGTAAGCGGCAGTCGATGACGTGAATCCCGCGCCATTGATAGTCAGCGTGAACCCTGGGCCTCCCGCAGTTGCATTCGGAGGACTGATGCTGTTCAGATGCAATGGCGTGCTGGCGGTGCTGTAGTCGGCAACAACCAGAACTTCATCGCTGACAATAAAGTTCTGCGGCGAGGTCGTGCCGCTGAGATCGTAGAGCCATTCAGTGAAGGTCCAGCCGGTGTTGGCGGTTTCCGAGAAAGTCAGGAGATCGCCAGTGGGATAAAAACCATCTCCCGTGGGCGACGAAGGCGAGACGCCAATCGATCCCGCGCAGGATTCATTGGCGTAATCGGTAACGTAATATTGCGGCGTTAGGTTGGCGGTATAAGTCGCACCGCCGCTTGCGGGTAGAGTTACATTGTGGCTCTGTGCGCCTGCGTCACTCCAACTGGAAAAAGCGAAGCGCGTGTTTGAACTCCATGGATATTGCGGCGAATCGACATTGAGAGCGTGCGAGCTTGAGGCGGTCCAACTCGAATCGTAAGGCAGGGCAAAATTTTTCGGAGCGTACCACCAACTGCCATCCACGAGCGTGCCCACATTGGATGCGATCGGGTTCGTGGTCACGGTGTACACGGGCGAAGTGGTGAAGTAGGTGGTCAGGTTGATCGCAGATCCATCATCCATGACGTAAAACATCTTTGGATTGGCCCCAGTCCCACCGGGAAGGTAATACGGCGAATTGATGAAATTGTAGAAATTCTGGCCACTGCTTGGCGCGGGCGCGGCCGTCAGTGCGACTTGCTGGCGGATGATGTAATACTGCCCAGAAAGGGGAGAATAGGTGACCGGCGACGGCGACGGCGTGACGGTTCCGGCGCCCATTGGTGAAATGACGTTGGCATAGGGCACGAGTTGAATGAAGTTGGCTGAGTAAACCGTCACCGCGGGCGCCGTGGCCGGCTGCGTCACCGTGTTGTCGCCGGGCGTGACAGTGATTGTATGGCTCTGCACCGTCGAGTCGTTCCAGCGGCCATAAACGTAGTTGATGCCATTAAGCGTTTGCGGAGCCGTTGCTACGGCGAGCGTGTGCGTCGAGTTGAGCGCCCAGCTGTAGACCTGCGGCGTCATAACGGAATTCCCATCCACCAGTACCTGCAGGCCTGGAGGATTGCTGGTAACCGTGACCGAAGTCGGAATCTCGCCATAGAGACGCATAATGCCATCGATGTCGGAAGCGGTATAGCCGGTGGAATTCGAGAGCGGGATGCCGGCCGGAATGGACTCGATGCAAGGTTCCCCGTTCCGCGAGAAAGAATAGGCCGGATACTCCATGACCGAGGCGAAGTCGAAAAGCGTCAGGTCCTGGTGATTGTCGGGAGCTTGATCAAAAAAAGAACGCGAGGCCTTGATGACAGCGCCGTAGTTGACGTTTACATAAGTATTGCGGTCGTCACGCGTCTGCTCATGCCACACACCCACCGTATGGCCCATTTCATGGAGAATGGTAGCCACAGTGCAGGATGCAGAACCACCGACCGTTTGTTCTCCCCCGACGCGACCTTCGTAGGCTTCGCATACTCCGCTGGTGTTGTTGGGATCAAAGTAGAAGTTCACATAGTCGGTCTGGTTCGTGTAGGCAACGAATTGGATGAGGCCCATGAAATCGCTGTTGAACTGCGAAAGAGCTGTGCTGAGGTTGCTGGTGTCGCCGGAGGAAGGATCAATCTTGTAGGGAATTTGGGAAACGCCGCTAACTTTCGGCCAAAGATACTGCGCATAAGCCACGCCAACGCTCCGAGGTTGCGGGCGGCCGTTTTCCGGGAGTTGCTGGACATGGTCAAGAATGACGTCGCCCTGGAAGATGGCTTTTCCGGTGCCGTCATTTTGTTTGCTCGGAACCCAGGTGTACGTAACTTTCATTCCGCGAAAGATACCTGTGCGGGTTTCGGATTGCTGCGCTTCGTTAGCGAAGCTATAAGCAAACGAAAGAACGACGAGAAGCGCAGGCAGAGCAAGACGACGAGTGATCACAGAACCTCCTGCTAAACACCAGCTTTGTAGAAAACCCAGGGCTAACGGACGGCGGGGGGTGTCCGAGTCTGGTTAGTTTGCGGGGAAAATAGGCTGGTGTCAAGCGGCCATTCGCTGTCTTGTCATTCGCTGTCTGTCATTCGCTGTCCGGCTCTAAGTCATAACTCGGAGATAAATCATAGAGGTACGGCAGCCTCGAACGGGCGCAAAAGACGCAAAGATTTGCAGGAAGCCGGGGTTGACCCTACTCTTGCCCGTGGGCGAGGGCGTAGTAGCCGCTGCGGGACTGAATTTTGTACTGCTCGGGTTTGGACTTGATTTCCACCTTGCGGAAGCTCCCGTCGCGGGCCGTGTTAGTTGGGGTATAGCCAATGTTGTATTGGCTGCGGAGTTCGGCGGCAATGTCGTCGAAGGCTTTGCGAAGCTTGTCCTGTTTGTTGCCCACATCGATGACGCGGCCGCCGGTTTCCATGGTCAGCTTCTTCATCTCTGTATCTCCCGAGTACCCACCCCCAAAGCCATAGAATCCTCGGTCGGCAATTAGAAGCACATAGCAAATGACGTCGGCCTTCTGGGCGGCCTCGATCGCATCCTTGATCTTCAGTCGGCTTCCTTGGTCTTCGCCATCGGTCAGCAAGACCATGGCTTTCCGTCCAACTTCGTGACTGAGTTCATCATGCGAGGCGAGATAGACAGCGTCATAAAGCGCAGTACCGCGGGGTCCTGTAGAGGAACACGGAATCGGCCCTTGTGGCCCAATGGGACCACCCGAACAGCTGACCCCCCCATTATTTATTTTGGTATCGTTCAGGGCGCGCCGCAGCCGACTGACGGAATTCGTGAAGTCTTGCAGCAAGTTGACATCGACATCAAAGCTGATAACAAATGCTTCGTCCTTGGGACGAAGAATATTCTCCAGAAAGGACGCACCGACTTGCTGCTCCATTCCTAATACCCGCATCTGGCTGCCGCTCGTATCGATAAGAATTCCAATGGTGAGCGGCAAATCCGATTCCGCTTTAAAGTATTTGATGGTTTGCGGCTTGCCGTCTTCCAGAATGTCGAAGTTGTCCTTGGTGAGATTCGAGATCAGTGCTCCATGTTTATCTTTGACATTGAAAAAAAGCTGCACCAACTCGACATTGACTTTGAGGGTCTCTGTGCTCTCGGACTGGGATTGGTCGTTCTGCGCCCGGTGTTCCGCGGCCGTAGACGAATTCGAAGTGGGAGCATTCGAAGCCGGCGGCGCAGGATTCTGGGCTGCAGCCGTCACCAAAGCGAACGCAAGGGCGGCCGTTGACAAACGAATACACGTAAAATTGAAATGAAGCATCGGCGTTGATCCGGTTATGTTGCTAGTCTATCCTGTAACGACCTGTTAGCGTTAGATGCACCGCTGAAGCAAGAGTGGGCATCAGATTGGTTTGAGAGCGGTCGGCCAGACATTGGGGCGTGTATGTTTGCGGGCTCCTGGCTTTAGGAAAATTTCGAAGATAGGGCTACCGATGAATCTAACGAAGACGTGCGCGCTCCTGTTGGGACTGGTTTTCTGGTGCACTGGCTGGGCAGCGGCTCAGCAGAAACCGGACGAGATTCCAGACGCGCCGTCTGCAACGCGGCCTGTACCCCCTCCGGAGCCGCCTAGCCCGAGGCCCGGCGCCGACGAAAATGCAGCGCCGCAAAATCCCTCACCGGAAGCAGTATCCCTGCCTAACGGGTTCAATCCTCCGCACTCTAATCTTACCGAGGACCAGCAAACTCCTCCGCCGCCAATGCCCGAGGTAAAGACCGTTCCGGCCGGCAGCGTGCCGAAAGATGTGGACACCGGTGAAGACGTCGGCTACACCATCACAACAAATGTGAACCTCGTGCTGGTGCCAGTCACGGTCAAGGACGGTGACGGCCACATGGTGAATGGGTTGCGGCCCAAAGATTTCACAGTGCTGGAGAACGGACAGAAACAGGCGCTAAAGTTCTTTACGAGCGATCCATTTGCGCTGTCAGCCGCTGTCATCATCGATCTGGGCATGGCGGACGTGGGTGTTAAGAAGGTACAGCAGACGCTGCCAGCCCTACAGGGCGCCTTCAGTCAGTTCGACGAAGTAGCGATCTATACCTATAGCGACAAGGTCGGCCGTCTTTCGGACTTCGGATCGGCGGGTCGACAATTGACCGCCGTACTCAATCAGGTAAAGGGCTTCACCGGAGAGAACAACGGACCACCCGTAACCAGCGGACCTCTTGGCCCACAGCCAACGGAAATCAACGGCCTGCCTATGGAAATGCCGACGGAGCCCGTAATCACTCCGCCGCGAACGGCCCATGTATTGAATGATGCCATCCTGATGGCGGCGCGTGACCTTTCCAAACGCGATCGTACGCGCCGGAAGATTATCTTCGTGATCAGCGACGGCCGCGAACTGGGGTCGAAGGCAAGTTATCAAGATACGCTGAAGGTATTGCTGACCCAGAACATTACCCTTTATGCGATCGGCCTCGAAGGCGCTGCCATTCCGATATACGACCGTCTCCAGAGGCTCCATCTGCCAAAATCACGCGCGCTATTGGGGTATAGCGACATCCTGCCCAAGTACGTCTCCGCGACGGGCGGGGGTTCCGTATACAACGAATTGGCCGCGGCCGAGATCGAGCGCGCCTACAACCAGGCCCTCGGAGATGCACGCGACCAGTACACGCTCGGCTACAGCAGCAAAGGCATCGGCGGATATCGCGAGATCGAAGTCAGGGTGCGACGCCCGAACGTGAAGGTGGTCGCGAAGTATGGCTACTACCCGCTGCCTGCGCCGCGGTGAGGCGATAGCACCCGCCCTGATCAATGGCTGTCGAGGTCACCATCACCGCTATGAGTCGGCTGAATCTTTGGTAATGCCGAGTAACCGCCGAACCGGCAGGGTCGTGTGGTATAAAATCGACAGTACAGAACTCCTAAATTATTGACTTTGGGCCAGAAAGCACGCACGGGAGCGTCCGTGCTCACATGTACTTTCGCAGCATTTCTTGAGGAATCTTTTTGAGTTTCATTAACTTCGCAGCACGCGAGATTAACTGCAAGATCGTCTACTACGGCGCCGGTTTGGGCGGCAAGACGACGAATCTGCAGTTCATCTTCCAGAAAACGGCCGAACAGCAGAGGGGCAAGATGATCTCGCTCGCCACCGAGACCGATCGCACCCTGTTCTTTGACTTTCTTCCGCTGGATCTTGGTACCGTTCGCGGATTCAAGACGCGGATCCACCTCTACACAGTTCCGGGACAGGTTTTCTACGATGCCAGCCGCAAACTTATTCTTCGCGGGGTTGACGGCGTGGTCTTCGTGGCCGACTCCCAACAAGAGCGCATGGACGCCAATATCGAGGCGCTCGACAACCTCATGGAGAACTTGAAAGAACACGGGTACGACTTCAACAAGATCCCGTATGTTCTGCAACTAAATAAGCGCGACCTGCCGAACATTTTGTCCACGGATGCGCTATCGAAGGAGTTGCGCAAGAAGAACGAACCGGTGATCGAGGCTGTCGCCTTTCAAGGTGCAGGAGTGTTCGAAACCCTGCAGGAAATCGGACGCCAGGTGCTGCTGGGGCTGAAGCAGGGCGGATAGACCCAGTGGCCAGTACCGAAGTGGCCAGTCTCCGCGAAAGATCCACTAGCTCAAATTTCCCGACAACTCTTCCCATTCACTCATCAAGGCCTGGAGATCGCTCTTGTGCTTCGCCAGTTCCTGCGTCTGCCGCTGGGTGGTTTCTGCGCTTACGAAATTCTGAAGCTGTGTTTCGCAGAGAGTAATCGCCGCTTCCATCCGCGTAATCTTCTCCTCAATCTCGCGCAGACGTTCCTGGATCTGTTTGCGTTTAATCGGGTTCAGGCGCTTCGACTTTGAGTCTGCGGAATCGGTGTGGGAACTGTCCCCGTTGCCAGGGGCGGAAGATGCGGCGCTCTGTTTCGCATCCAGACGGGATTCCGCATCCACGGCAGGCCTCTGTGTGCGATTCACCGACCGACCCGCTTCCGCCGAACGGCGCGCCGACAGCTCTGCCACAAGATCGTTTGTTATCGTGGCCGTCTGCTTTTCGGCGCCCCCCTGCTTACGCCACAAATAATCCTCGTAGTTGCCCGGAAAGAGTTCTACCTTGCCTTCACCGATTTCGAACACACGCGTCGCGAGCTTATCGATGAAGTATCGGTCGTGCGAGACGAAGACGACCGTGCCCGTATACTTCATCAGGGCTTCCAGCAGTACGTCTTTAGCGCGCAGGTCGAGGTGATTCGTCGGCTCATCGAGAAGCAAAAAATTAGCAGGATGGAGCAGCATCTTCAGCAATGCATAGCGGTTGCGCTCGCCACCGGAGAGCACACCGATGCGCTTGAAAACGTCGTCTCCAGAAAAAAGAAAGCATCCGAGCAGGCTGCGCAGTTGGGTCTGCGTCGATGAAGGCGAAAGCTCGCCAAGATCGTCAAGAATGCGCGCCTCCGGATCGAGTTCCTTGTATTGATCCTGCGCGAAATAGTCGGGTGAGACTTCGTGTCCAAGCTTATATTCGCCCGCGGTAAGCGGTTCCTGGTGAGCGAGCAACTTGATCAGCGTTGACTTCCCTGCCCCATTCACCCCCACCAGGGCGATGCGCTCGCCGCGCTCGATCATGAAATTGACGTTGGCGAAGACCTTGTGTTCGTGTGAGTTTCCGTCGTCGGCGTTGCCATTTTCTTTACGTGGCGACTTCTGGTAACTCTTCGCAACATTCACGAATTCCGCCACAATCCGCCCGCTCGGCTTGGGCTGCGGAAAGGAAAAGTGCACGACCTTTTCTTCTTCCGGAATATCGATACGCTCTATTTTTTCCAGTTCCTTGATGCGGCTTTGCACCTGCTTGGCTTTGGTCGCCGTGTAGCGAAAGCGGTTGATGAATACTTCCAGCTGCTCGATGCGGTCGCGCTGCACTTTGTGGGCAGATACGAGCTGTTCCTTGCGCGCGCTCTTGGCAGCCAAATATTGATCGTAGTTTCCGGAGTAGAAGTGCAGTTCTTTGTTCCAAATTTCAACAATGCGATCCACCGTGACATCGAGGAAATATCGGTCGTGCGAGATCAGCACATAGGCGTACGGATATTCGCTCAGATATTGCTCGAGCCAGTTGCGGGCCTCGAGATCGAGATGGTTGGTTGGCTCATCAAGCAGTAACAGGTTAGGCTTTTGCAGCAGCAGCTTGGCAAGCGCGATGCGCATCTGCCAGCCGCCGGAAAACTCTTCGGTCTGGCGCGCCCAGTCATCTCTGTGAAAACCCAAACCAGTAAGAACCTTTCCCACTTCAGCTTCCAGCGTGTAACCATCTCGTGCGCGGAATTCATGCTCCAATCTCTGGTAGCGGTCGGCAACGTCGGCGTATCCAGAGCTTGTGTGGTCGAGTTCCGACATGCTGTGGGTGAGCGTCTCCATTTCTTTTTCCATGGCGTGGAGGTCGTCAAACACCGACATGCACTCGGCAAAAACGGTGCGGCCGGAAAGTGTAAGCCCGTCCTGCGGCAAGTAGCCGGCGGAGGTACCTTTGGCGCGCGAAATCGAGCCATAGTCGAGCGTCTCCAGCCCGGCAAGAATTTTCATCACCGTGGATTTACCAGTGCCGTTCGCGCCGACCAGGCCCATGCGCGACTCGGGCGTGATAAGCCAGTCGGCATCGTCGAACAGGAGTTTGTGGCCGTAGCGCTTGCCGGCGGATGAAAGCTGGATCATGGGTCTGCGTTTATCGTCTCATGAGAACGTGTCGCGCGGACACTTATGTCCGCGGGGTTCGTCGCCGCATGAATTCCCAGTGCAAGAGCGTCCTAGCTGAGCGCTCTCCCACAATGTGGGCACGCAGACTCGAGGAAATGAGCCTCAATCTCAACCTTGTCAATTTCTTGTTTGATCACTCGGTCGATTTTTCGAATCGGCTTCTGGCAATAGGGACATGGAGCAAATGACCGGTCGAAAGCGGCGCACTGCCCGCCGTAGATTATGAAGAAGAAATAGATGAAGGCCGGTAGTATAAGAGCGGTGAGTAGCCGAACGAGTGGTCCCTCTTTGCTGGCCGGCGAGCCAGCGGGCGCCGCGGAAAGTGCCCAGTATGTGACCACAAAACCGATTCCAGCCATTAGGTGGATATAAGTAGGCAACCAAAACCCGCTACGCCTCCAAAACGCGAATAGCCCGACCGCACCAGCGATAAGGAGGATGGCGTGAATTACCTGAAACCCCGCGAAGAACCCGTGCCACATAGGGGTATCGTAATTCTTTTTTCGCCGGGAATTAGTCAACGTGCGGCGGCGAGGCGCGCTACACCGAGTTGCTCCAGCGCGCGGTCAATCACTGTTTGCAACTCGCGGGCGTATTTCACTTCCCTGCCCTTGGCCAGAATCGCCCGGGCTTCGTCTTCGCTAAACCATGTGGGATTGCGGTTGTCTTCGTGCGGCCTACGTGTCTCGCGGACATCCATGAGAAATGCTTTGACCACATATTCCTGCACGCCTTTGGGCTGCCAGAAGACGCCTTTGGAGTGAATGTACGTGTGGAAATGGCGCGGCTCGATCGCGCCGATTGCTCCAGCTTCTTCGCGGGCTTCGCGCTCGGCGGCCTGACTGTGGGAGAGGCGGGCATCCGGTGCGCCCTTAGGAAAGGTCCATTTGCTGCCGCCATTGGTGTTGACGAGGAGGAATTCAACGTGGGAATTCTGCCTGCGATAGCAGACTGCGGCGACCTGCAGAGGCAAGGCAAAACGAGATGTGCGGGTTGAGCCCATACGATCTAGATGCGAGTAGTTTACTGCTTGGATATTTCAGGAGTGTTAAATATGCCGCGGAAATGGTGCACTTCGGACGATGCACCTTTGGGCGCGGACAGCGCCTTTCTGCCGCCGCACTTCCTAGGCGGACTTCCAAGTGCAGGCTGCACCTCGCCGCTGGGTTTTAGCGCCGATCTGGCCACGCTCGGATCGGGCGCTGTCATTTAGCGAAGCGAAGTCCGCTCAGCAAAGCGGCTTTGTCAGGCTCGATGCCACGGTTGGCGAGGAGTACGCGAAAAGTCTCTCCCATACCTTCGGGCGAGATCAGGTGTTTCAGTTGCAGCGCGACCTTAGCTCTTTCCTGAGGGACGCGGCATTCTTCGAATACGTCGGCAAACTGGTTGGGCTCGCCAATTCCCATGAGGAACTGCGATTGCGTGATGAGCCTTTGCAGGTTCATACCTGATTGCTCTAGAACCGCGGACAAGGCCGTGAAGTTTACATGCGCTGTGATGTCTTGCTCGCCAGGCGCTTCGTAAGGGTTCGCGCTGGCGGAATGCTGGCGGTAAGTCATCAGCGTTCCGCGATGCCGTCCGGCAAGTTGCTCGTTGCGCGTGTAGCCATAGTCGATTATGAGGAGGAATCCACGGCCAATCGCAGCCGCGATCTCTGCAATCCAGTGCTGCGCGGCGAGTGGGACTTCAATGCGTTCGGATGGTTCGGGATGAACGCTGTAGCGATCGAGGAACTCGAGCTCATCGGCAGTCGGGGGAAGCCAGACTTCGGTCAGACGATCGCCTTCGAAGCCTAGATGTAGTTTGCCCTGGGTGCTCATGATCTCCACAGGAAGCGCGTCGAAGAACTCGTTGGCGAACACGATGAGAGGTATTTCCGCAGGTCGCGACCGTTGTAATTGGGGTGATTCATTCTTCCGTTCGCCGCGTTGATCGGGTCGTCCCTCCAGGACTTGAAGTTCGAGCGGCGAGTTCCCAGCGCTAGAGCGCTGGGCTAAGTTGGACCGTTCCTCCGGAACTGTAATTTTGGAGTTTGACTGCTCATCGCTAATCGCTCCGTTGAAGTTGGCCCGACGTTCGGAGACGACAGCTTTGCCGGAGTTGATATGAGTAGCGAGATTCTCGGCCAACTTCGCGCCTAATGCAGGCGACGATTCCTGGAGCGTGTAGGTAAGGGTAGCGAAGAAGTCGGGAAACTTCTTCTGTGACCAATCGAGGACATCGCGGGCAAAGAGGCCGCGACCTGGGCCGAGTTCGAGGACCTCAAGTTGGTTGGGGCGGTCGAGCGCGCGCCACATCTCCTCGAACTGGCGAGCGAGGAGGCGTCCGAAAACGGCATGGACGTCGCTCGATGTGTAGAAGTCTCCAGCCTTCCCAAATTGGGCGCTGTTGCGGGAGTAATAACCTTCAACAGGATCGTAGAGGCAAAGCTCCATGTAGCGGGAAAACGGGATCGGTCCGCGTTCACGAATCTCGGCTACGATCTGGTGGCGAAGAGGCAAGTTTGGACGGACCCCCCCTGATATCGATCTTTTGTAATCATAGACTTAGCGGGAAGAAACCGCTAGATCTTTGAATAATAAGAACTTAGATCTAAAAGTACAAAAGTATGGCTAATATACTTATAAATCAATGCTTTACAGGCAATTACCCTCGCATGATTCTTAGCTATCTTCACTTGCCACCATCCGATTTCCCGCCATCCGGATGGGTGCCATCCGATGGTCTCCTGTCCTGCGGCGTGCGGGTAAACATTTCCACGAAATAGTCGTGGAGGGCGTCGTAGAGCTGGCGCTGAAGCTGCCAGGGAAACTGCGGGCTGTCGAGGTCGCGGGGATGGATTGGGAACACATAGGTGTGGACGGCGAATGTTGGGTTTTTCAAATCGATCAGAATTTCAATGACGCCGTTGGACTCGCGCGCCGAGAACGCAAGCAACGGGTGATCGTACTGGCAGAGATGATCCAAAACTTTGGTGAGTTCCGGCGAGTCGGGCACGGGAACATTGTAAACAGGTCTAAGCACACGGGGCTGGGGCCTCCCGCTGAATCGCTGAGGGTTGTCGATGAGTATAATCGCGATTTTGCGACAACAATCGCATTGGGTTCATCGTCACCATCCAACGACAACTCTTAGGTACCCGGCTTCATAAGCAAGCCTCCCAGTTTACAACGGGGACCTTTCGGGGCTCACAGAAATCATGCAAAAACTTGCACCTTGACACCCTCTCCTCCCCTTGCTACCGTTCCCGACGGTCGCTAATAGTAGAGGGCCGGAGCCGCCAACCCGCACAACCTTGCCTCTTTCCGATCACGGACTTCAACTTAAGAGCCCATCTGAAATCTCACAAGGAGAATTTTCCCATGAAGTTGCGCACAGCGGGTTTGCTGGTTGCATCTTTATTACTGACCTTGTCGCTGGTGTCACTGGCGGCCGCTCAAACACCCACTCAAACGGCGTCCGCCCTGCCTCGACGGGTCCGCTTTGGCGGGAGCGTGAAGGACCTCAAGGGGACTCCTCTGAATGGCGTGGTCGGCGTTACGTTTGCCCTCTACTCCGAGGCGACGGGCGGCGCTCCGCTGTGGCTGGAGACGCAGAACGTCACGGCTGACAGCAATGGCCGCTACACGGTTCTGCTGGGCGCGACCAAGCCCGAAGGCTTGCCAGTGGAGTTGTTCTCCTCAGAGCAGGCGCGCTGGGTCGGAGCACAGGTTGATGGACAGGCGGAGCAGCCGCGCGTGCCGCTGGTCAGCGCTCCCTACGCCTTGAAGGCGGGAGACGCGGAGACTTTCGGTGGACTGCCACCGTCGGCGTTCGTGCTGGCTGCTCCGCCGGCCGCGAATGGAAGCGGATCATCTTCGTCGTCGAGCGCCACGGCGGCTGCAAACGGCGAGGCGTCTGCGCCCGCAACCTCGTCCAATGTGACCACCACCGGCGGGACGGCGAATACGATTCCGATGTTCACCACCGCCACCAACATTCAGAATTCAATCCTGACGCAGACCGGAACCACGGCGGTGAACGTGGGCGGAAAGCTCAACCTGCCGGCATCCGGAGCGGCTACGGCTACGAAAGGCTTCAACTCGCAGCCGCAGAATTTTATAGCCTCAGTGTTCAGCAAAACGACCTCGAAAGCCGTTCCACAAACATTCGCGTGGCAGGCCGAACCGACGGGCAACAACACAACCACCGCCGCGGGGACGTTAAACCTGCTGTTTGGTTCGGGCACAGCGGCTCCCGCTGAGACCGGGCTGCACATCAGCAACAAAGGCGTGATCACTTTCGTCGCGTCCCAGACCTTTCCCGGCCTCGGTACGATCACCGGCGTGAATGCGGGCACAGACCTCACTGGCGGTGGCACCAGCGGCACGGTCACGCTCAACCTGGACACCACCAAGATTCCGCAACTGGCAGCCGCCAATACTTTCACGGGAAATCAGGCGGTAAACGGAAATCTGTCCGCCACCGGCACAATCACCGCGATGGGCACGGTCACGGGAGGGAACGTCGCCTCGAATGGATCGGTCACTGCCGTGGGCGACGTGCACACGGATGCTAATGGCACGAATGCGGGCAGTTACACGCCGGGTATTCGCTTCGGGGCCGGGAGCACGGGCGAGGCCATCTCGTCGAAACGCACCTCGGGCGGCAACCAGAGCGGCCTCGATTTCTACACCGCCGCTATTCCCCGCATGTCCATCACCAAGGATGGTCTGATCAACATCGGCACGCAAGTCCCGAACACTACGGCTCAGTTGCTCTCGGCAACGTCGCTTGACTTTGCGTTGTCCGGCGAAAACTCAACAAATGGTGCAACCGGCGTTTTCGGTTACGCCAGCGGCACGAGCGGAGCCACATGGGGTGTGTGGGGCATAACCGGCAGTAGCGAATCCGACGCCTATGGAGTAATTGGCGTGGCGAAGGCGACCTCCGGGTATCCCGTGGGTGTCTACGGTCTGACGAATGCCGCAGCCGGCGTCGGTGTGTTTGGCCAGCACGAGCAAGAAAGCGCAACCGGGCAGAACATTGGAAACCAAAATGCCTCGGGGTTCGGCGTTTGGGGAGATGGAGGCCCAGGCAGCGATAGCGGTAAAACCACTGCCGCAGTTGTCGGTACCGCCGATGAGGGGATCGGCGGCCTGTTCTTTAACAATTCCTCCTCGGGCCAACCCACCGCCTATATCGTAGCCTTGAACAGCATCTCGATCCCGCTGCTCGCGGGCGGGCCCGACGGCGACTGCTATGTCGACACCCAGGGCAGTCTGAACTGCACGGGCTCCAAGAACGCTGTGGTTCCTATCGATGGCGGAGCCCGCATAGTCGCAATGTCGGCTATTGAGTCGCCGGTGAATTGGTTCGAAGATGCGGGCTCGGCGCAGTTGATCAACGGCGCGGCAGTGGTCAGCCTGGATCGCGACTTCATTCAGACGGTCAACACCGATATGGACTATAAGGTCTTTGCGTTTCCGAATGGCGACTGCAAGGGCCTGTACGTCACCAACAAGACCGCAACGTCGTTCGAAGTGCGCGAACTGGGCGGCGGCACCTCCAGCATCGCCTTCGACTACCGCATCATGGCGGTGCGACGGAATTATGAAACTGTGCGCTTCGCCGACCACACGCATGATCTGGATTCTATAAAGATGATGCAAGAACGTGCGAAGGCGCTGGGCGCAAAGCCGATTTCGCATGACCCGAAAAAGAAGGCCTTGCCGGCAAGAGCGGCCTCGGTCACGCCAGCCCGCGCGGTTCGCCGATAATCCGCAGAGAAAAGTGGTGGAACGCAAACCTGACGCGTTCCAAAGCGAACAATTCTGGGGATTAGCCTAAACCGTTAACAAATAACACTGGAGGAACTATGACTAGGAGATTGCAATGGCGGGCCTGCATGGCCTGCACAGCGGTGCTTTTCTGGGCGGCGGCAACGCAAGCGCAGACAACAAGCGCGAGCACAACCACACCCTCAATATCCGGCAGTACAGCGGTTAGCGCGACGGTGCCGCGACTGATTCGGTATGCAGGCGTGGCGCATGACGGAAATGGGAAGCCGCTAAGCGGAACGATCGGAATTACGTTCTCACTCTACGCCGAAGAGGCCGGCGGAGCGGCGCTGTGGATGGAAACTCAGAACGTAAAGATCGATTCCACTGGGCATTACTCGGTTCTGCTGGGCGCGACCAAGCCGGATGGCTTGCCAGCGGAGTTGTTCGCCTCAGAGCAGGCGCGGTGGATCGGCGTGCAAATCGAGCAGCGCGCGGAGCAGTCACGCACTCTGCTGGTAAGCGCTCCTTACGCCTTAAAGGCGGGAGATGCGGAAACGTTAGGCGGGCTGCCGCCGTCGGCGTTCGTGCTGGCGGCTCCGGCGGCCGCGAATGGAAGCGGATCATCTTCGTCGTGGAGCGCCCCGGCGCCAGCAAACGGCGAGGCGGCTGCGCCCGCAACCTCGTCCACTGTGACCACCACCGGCGGGACGGCGAATACGATTCCGATGTTCACCACCGCCACCAACATTCAGAATTCGATTCTGACGCAGACCGGAACCACGGCGGTGAACGTGGGCGGAAAGCTCAACCTGCCGGCATCCGGAGCGGCTACGGCTACGAAAGGCTTCAACTCGCAGCCGCAGAATTTTATAGCCTCAGTGTTCAGCAAAACGACCTCGAAAGCCGTTCCACAAACATTCGCGTGGCAGGCCGAACCGACCGGCAACAACGCAACCACCGCCGCGGGGACGTTAAACCTGCTGTTTGGTTCGGGCACAGCGGCTCCCGCTGAGACCGGGCTGCACATCAGCAACAAAGGCGTGATCACTTTCGTCGCGTCCCAGACCTTTCCCGGCCTCGGTACGATCACCGGCGTGAATGCGGGCACAGACCTCACTGGCGGTGGCACCAGCGGCACGGTCACGCTCAACCTGGACACCACCAAGATTCCGCAACTGGCAGCCGCCAATACTTTCACGGGAAATCAGGCGGTAAACGGAAATCTGTCCGCCACCGGCACAATCACCGCGACGGGCACGGTCACGGGAGGGAACGTCGCCTCGAATGGATCGGTCACTGCCGTGGGCGACGTGCACACGGATGCTAATGGCACGAATGCGGGCAGTTACACGCCGGGTATTCGCTTCGGGGCCGGGAGCACGGGCGAGGCCATCTCGTCGAAACGCACCTCGGGCGGCAACCAGAGCGGCCTCGATTTCTACACCGCCGCTATTCCCCGCATGTCCATCACCAAGGATGGTCTGATCAACATCGGCACGCAAGTCCCGAACACTACGGCTCAGTTGCTCTCGGCAACGTCGCTTGACTTTGCGTTGTCCGGCGAAAACTCAACAAATGGTGCAACCGGCGTTTTCGGTTACGCCAGCGGCACGAGCGGAGCCACATGGGGTGTGTGGGGCATAACCGGCAGTAGCGAATCCGACGCCTATGGAGTAATTGGCGTGGCGGAGGCGACCTCCGGGTATCCAGTGGGTGTCTACGGTCTGACGAATGCCGCAGCCGGCGTCGGGGTGTTTGGCCAGCACGAGTCAGAAAGCACGACCGGGCGAATCATTGGAACCCAAGGTTCGTTGGGCTTCGGCGTTTGGGGAGATGGAGGCCCACGCATCGATGGCCCTAGTGACGTTCCTTCCGGAGTTGTCGGTACCGCTGATGAAGGGACCGCTGGCGTGTTCTTTAACAATTCCACCTCGGGCTACCCCGCCGTCTATATCGTAGCCTTGAGCGGCAAGTCGGAGCCGCTGCTTGCCAGCGGGCCCGGCGGCGATTGCTATGTCGACAACCAGGGCAACCTGAACTGCTCGGGCTCCAAGAACGCTGTGGTTCCGATCGATGGCGGAGCCCGTATAGTCGCCATGTCGGCCATAGAGTCGCCGGTGAATTGGTTCGAGGACGCGGGCTCGGCGCGCCTGATCAACGGCGCGGCAGTGGTCAGCCTGGATCGGGATTTCATCCAGACCGTCAACACCGATATGGACTATAAGGTCTTTCCGGTTCCGAATGGCGACTGCAAAGGCCTGTACGTCACCAACAAGACCGCGACGTCGTTCGAAGTGCGTGAACTGGGCGGCGGCAGCTCCAGTGTCGCCTTCGACTACCGCATCATGGCGGTGCGGCGGAATTATGAAACTGTCCGCTTCGCCGACCACACGCATGATCTGGATTCGATAAAGATGATGCAAGAGCGGGCGAAGGCGCTGGGCGCGAAGCCGATTTCGCATGACCCGAAAAAGAAGGCCTTGCCGGCAAGAGCGGCCTCGGTGACGCCAGCACGCGCGGTTCGCCCATAATCGGATTGGAGCGGGACGGCCTGAGACCGTAGACGGCCTGAGACGTAAAACCTTTCCTCTATTCGTAGCGCAGAGCTTCAATGGGGTCGAGGCGGGAGGCTTTGATCGCCGGGAGCATGCCGCTGACGATGCCGACAACGCCGAGGATGACGGTGGAGACGATCAAGGTGGAGGAATCAATGGCCAGGTGGATATCGCCCGCGCTGCCATATTCGATGAAGGCGCTCCAGAGCGTGAGCGAACCGACGCCCCATGAAACGACATAAGCCAGCGCGACGCCAGCGACTCCGCCGACGAGCGTGATGGCGAGAGCCTCGGTGAGAAATTGCACGAGGATGTGCCAACTGCGCGCACCGAGAGATTTTTCGATGCCGATTTCGCGCGTGCGCTGGGTGACGGAGACGAGCATGATGTTCATCAAGCCGACGCCGCCGATGCCGAGCGTGAGCAATCCGATGAAACCGAGAAGGACCTTGATGCCGGTGGTGATGACGCGGAGGTCAAGCAGGTCCTCGAAGACATCGAAAACGAAGATGGCGCGTTTGTCCTTGGGATCGAAGTCGTGGTGGAAGGCCATGGAGCGGCGGACAGAGTCGGCAACCTTCTGGTGATCGCCCTCGTATTCCATGGCAATAGAATTGAGATGGTAGGTATCCATCAGGTCGTTCATGGCGCTGTACGGGACGTAGACCTTGCTATTCATATCGTCGTCGCCGTTCTGGATAACTCGTTTCAGAACGCCGATGACCTCATAGGAAATGCCGTCAAGACGGATTTTTTGACCGAGGGCGTTCTCGCCTGAGAAGAGTTTTTTCTTGACCTCAGCACCGATGACGGCAACATGGGAGCGCGTATTCTCGTCGAGTTCGGTGAAGAATGTGCCGTCCTGAATGTCCATGCGGCGCATGTGCGAGTAATAGGGATAGACGCCGCTGACGCCGTAGTTGTTACTGCGGATGCCATAGGCGACGGTGGATTGCTTGAAAGCTTCGGGCGAAATGCGCTTGAGCAGCGGAACTTCAGCCTGCAGGTAATCGAGATCATTGACGGTGAGTTTGACTTCGGTGCCGGCCTTGGTGCCTCCGGCCTGAAGAGAAGTGCGGCCAGGGAAAATGAATACGAGGTTAGTTCCCCAGGAGCGAAAGGCAACCCAGAGAGCGCGCTCAAAGCCTGCTCCATAGGCGAGCAAGAGCACAACCGTGGCGATGCCCCATGCCATGCCGAGCATAGTGAGAAAGCTACGACGCCGGTTGTACCGGAGCGCACTGTAAGCCTGACGAATAAGTTCGAAAACCATAAAAACTAATTTGTAATTGGCTAATTTGTGATTTGTAATTGAAAACCACAAACAAACAGATCACAAAAACACACAAATTAAGTTTGATCTTTCAATTACGCAATTACCAACTTACTCAGTTACACAATCATCCTTACTCCTGGCGCAAAGCCTCGACCGGCGGCAGCAGCGCAGCCTGGCGCGCAGGGTAAAGGCCGGCGGCGATCCCGGCGACGGCGAGCGAAAGAATGGCAATCGCGGCCGAGGCGGGAACGATGCGCGGCGTATCGAAACCTTCCGGGGCAGGCAGCGCGGCTAGAACGGCAACCAGCGCGGTCGTGATCATGAGCCCGATGCCGCCACTCAGGGCGGTGAGAAACGCTCCTTCGGCAAAAAATTGCGTCATGATCGCGCGATGAGTCGCGCCCAAGGCCTTGCGCAATCCGATTTCGCGCGTGCGCTCGGTAACGGAGACCAGCATGATGTTAATGATGCCGATCGCGCCCAGCCCTAATGTAACGACGCCGACCACGCCCAGAAACCAATCCATGGCATCGAAAATCTTGCCGACCTTGCGGTTATTTTCAATCGTGTCCCAGTCCTCGAAAGCGTCGGTGAGTTTGGGATCGAAACCGTGGCGGCGAGCGAGCACCTGGTGAACTTCGTTCTTGGCCACCAGATCCTGATACGGGTCGAGCGGACGGTAATTCAGAAAAGAAATGGCGTCTTCGCTGTTCTCTTCTTTCAGGCGAAACAGGTTGCGCATGGTTTCAATGGGAATAAAGATGCGCGCGTTGGTGCCGTTGTTGCCGTCGCGACCCACCTTGCTGACCACGCCGATGATGTCGAAGCTGATGTCGTTCAGAAGGATGGTTGAGCCGACAGCAGGCCGGCCGGGGAACATATTCTTGAGCAGTTCCCATCCGACGACGGCAACGCGACGCGACTCGCGATTGTCTTCGTCATTGAACCAGCGGCCGGGGCCAACGGGTACATTGCGGATCTGGTTGTAGTCGGGAGCAACTCCGAAAACCTGGCCATTGGTGGAACCGTAGTCGCTGACGGCACGAATGTCTTCGCGGTTCAGCACGGGCGAAAGATATCGGAGCGAGTGCGCTTCGTCGCGGATGGCGAGGTAATCGGCGTACGTGAAATGGTAGGTGCGGCCGGACTGCGTGCTGCCCTCGACGGCGGGAATGCGGCCTGGGAAGGTGAACATGATGTCCTGGCCAAGGTTGGCAAGCTGTCTGGTTTGCCCGCTGCGAAAACCTTCTCCGAGGCCGACAAGCAACAGAAGCGAACCGACTCCCCACGCGATGCCAAACATGGTGAGGAAAGAACGCAACTTATGCGCCCATAGCGTGATGAGCGACTGGCGCACGATTTCAAAAAGCATTCGCATAAGCGTACAGGCGATGGGAACGTAAATCCGCCGACTCGCGCTCCGAATTCGAGCTCTAAAGCTTAGATACGGCGAGCGTAGGCGTAGAGTTCCCTGAGCAAACAGAATCAATTCGTTAGACGCGGCCATCCCGATTTTGGTAGCTAGCGAAATGCAGGGCCGTTCGGGCTGGAAACTTTGCTTGCTCACGTGGGGTGAGGCGGCGCGTCTAAAGTCGCATCTGGGATCGGCGGAGGGAGTTTTGCGTCTTTCGGGCCGCCACACATATTCCAATTTCAAAGGAGGCATCCCCATGGTTCGCTTCGGCGTGTTGCGAGTATTATTGCGGGCTTTTTCGCGGACTCTGTTGCTATCCGCAGGCGTGTGCGTTGTTTCGGTGATCGGCCTTGCGCAGTCGTTCGTTCTTGATCTCCCGCTGCAGAGCCAGCACGCGGTGGTTTCGCAGCGAGTTGGCATCACTGATGTCACGATTAACTATCATCGTCCGCTGGTGGGCGGGCGCAAGATATGGGGCGGCCTGGTCCCGTACGGCGAGGTGTGGCGCGCGGGGGCGAATGAGAACACGACCATCACTTTCAGCGATCCGGTCATGATTGAGGGCAAACCTCTTGACAGCGGCACATATGGGCTGCACATGATGCCGGGCGCCGACGAATGGGCGGTCATTTTCTCGAAGAATTCGACGTCATGGGGATCATTCACCTACAAGCAGGATGAAGATGCGCTGCGGGTCACGGTGAAGCCGCGTCCGGCGGATATGCACGAAGCGCTCACCTATGACTTTGACGATGTGAAACCCGGCTCGACCATAGTGGTGATGCAGTGGGAGAAGGTCGCGGTGCCGTTCAAGATTAGTGTCGACGTGCACGCGACTGTTGAGGCCAGCCTGAAGAAGCAGTTGCGCAATCTCTCCCAGTACACGTGGATGAGCTGGGATGATGCGGCGACCTATCTACTGACGGAAAAGGTTGGCCTGGACGATGCGCTGACCTATACGAGCAAAGCGATTGAGAACGAAGACCGCTTTGAGGACGAATTGACGCGTTCAAAGGTGTTGCTGGCGCTGAATCGCAAGGATGATGCCGCGGTTGCCGAGAAGCGAGCACTGGAACTGGCGAATCCGCTGCAACTTCACTACTATGCCCGCGGACTGCAAAGAGACAAGCGCAATGATGAGGCATTTGTCATCTTCCGCGACAACGCCCAGAAGCATCCCGACCTGTGGTTCACTCATTCTGGGTTGGCGCGCATGTACTCCGCGCAGGGAAAGTTCGACGATGCGGCGAAGGAGATGAAGGTCGCGTATGCGGGGGCTCCGGAAAACCAGAAGGTGTACGTGGATGGGCTGGTGAAACGACTGGAGGCGCGGCAGGACATTAATTAGCCGGATATTAATTAGCAGCGCGCGGTGAGCGTGTCCTACTTCTTCTTGTCCGATGTGGGCGCGCTCGCGGCCTTTCCTGACTCGGGATATTCAAACACGCCGCGGCCTGATTTTCTGCCAAGGCGGCCCGCTTTCACATATTGCGCGAGCAGGGGCGAGGGGCGGAATTTCTCTCCCAGAGTTTTGTGCAGATACTCGAGGATATGGAGGCGCGTATCGAGGCCGACCAGATCCACGAGTTCGAATGGCCCCATGGGATGATTGAGGCCGAGTTTGAGCGCCTTGTCGATGTCTTCGGCGCTGGCGACGCCTTCCTGCAGCATATAAAAAGCCTCGTTGCCGATCATGGCGTTGATGCGGCTGGTGATGAAGCCGGGCGCCTCCTTCACCACTACCACTTCTTTGCCCATGCGCTTGCCGACTTCGACAGCTGCGGCAAGCGTCTCAGCGTCGGTCTCAAGCGCGCGCACAATTTCCAGAAGCTTCATTTTGTGCACAGGATTGAAAAAGTGCATGCCAACGCATTTCTTTGCGCGATAGGTGACGCTGGCAATCTCCGTGATGCTCAGCGAAGAGGTGTTCGAGGCAAGGATGGTGGTGGGACGGCAGATCTTGTCGAGAAGGGTGAATATCTCGATCTTCGATTCCATTTCCTCGGGGACGGCTTCGATGACGAGATCGGCTTCGCGGGCGGCCTGGTCAACGGAGCCGGCGTACTCGATGCGCGCGAAAGCGGCGTCGGCGTCGGCCTTGCTGACTTTGCCGAGTTCGATGGCCTTATCGAGATTGGCGCGAATTTCAGTTTCGGCCTTGCGCAGGGCGTTGGGCAGAAGATCTTCGAGGATAGTGCGATAGCCGCCGACGGCAGCGGCATGCGCGATGCCTCGTCCCATGATGCCAGCACCGATGACAGCAACGGTTTGAGTGGCAGCCACTACTTCCCTGCCTGATCGAGCTGTTTGAGAACGCTTTCGAGGCTCGGTTCGGACTTGCGGATGTACTCGGCAAGGCGGGTGCGTTCTTCCGGGGAAACAGCGGGCAACGAGCTATTGACGCGCCGCAAAATCGCAGCGATGTCGTCGACGTAGTTCATGAGGCGGATGAGTTCTCCAGTGGCAGGCATAATGGCTTTGCTCCTTGAATTCTTTCCAGAAAACGAATAATGACGGTCGGACCGGAATTCACTATTCTAACGAAGTGGCGAGTTTAGTAAAGTGAGCCATGAAGAATACGCCAAAAACGTGGTGCAAATACACTAGAAACCTGATTGGAGAATGCCGGATTGCACCGCTGCCTTGAAACAGGCGCAAAACCTTGCACATTAACCGCGCATTTTTTGCCAACTGGTTTGTTTTTCTTTATTTTACGCATAAAAAGTTCTTGATTTTCACAGGGCATGATGTCACACTGATCCCCGGTAAATCTTCCCCCAAGGATTTACCTAGTAAGAATGGACCCGTGGGCTTCTTCGCAAGAAGACCCAAAACAGCAAGTCAAAAGCAAGTTAAATTCGTGATTGCGTTGACTGGCTCTCTCAGGCTAGTACGCCGCAACACTTGTTCTGTGGAGGGAACAATGAGACGAGTGGTGTGCACCCTCGCGCTGCTGGCGGTTATGGCGTTGGTAATGCCGATCATCGCGCAAGCAGACACAATCGACCTAACCAACCAGTACGGAACAGTTACCATTACATCTAACGGGATTTCGTCCGTTGGATCCCAGTTGCAGTCATTCAACGGGATTCAGGCGAATCCAGGCCATGCGTTGGGCTCTGTGACTTTCAACACGGGCGCTCTGGTCAGCGGCAGCATTTGGACAGGTGGCGTATTTTCCGCTACCGGATCGAGCTTCGTGGTAAAAGGCGTCGGAAATATGGGCCAGCCGAAGGGGATCATCTTCAACGGCGCATTTGAGGGCCCGATTGACTGGACGCTAGTCGCGTCGACCAAGCTATTCCACGAATACACATTGACTGGCACCATCGTTGGCCAGCTGTATAACGGCCACATGGCGTCGGGCACCACAACCCAGACGATCTATACGTACTGGAACCAGGAGAAGATCGACCACAAGGGCAGCGTTCACCTTGGCTCGACGGTTGTCTCGTCGTCTCCAGAGCCTGGAACCTTGGGGCTTCTGGGAACCGGTTTGGTAGCCATGGCGGGTGCACTGCGGCGCAAGATCGTTCGTCCGTAGTGTAATCTGCGGTGGAAGAACTGGGCGGCGCGTAGCTTAACAAGCGGCAGCGTGCCGTAGTTGTGTGCGGTCAGATTACCTGAGAGATCGAGGCCTGTTTGGCGCTCCCTGGTTTAGGGGATGCTCAAGCAGGCTTCTTCTTTCTCTCGAAGTCGTGCCTTCCGTACCCCTTCACACTAGTTCAACAAGGCCCACTGCACCCGCGCCGACCGCGAGTCTTACTCGAAGCACTACTCGGGTCAGGCGACCCAATCTTCTTCGGTCACAGGAACAGGTTGTGGAAGACGATCGGTCACTTCGGCCAGCAAGGCAAGTTTCTCCGCCAACTCAGGCCGGAGCATCTCTGGACTGTACCGCCAGCGCCAGTTCCCCCCGTTCAGGCTAGGAACATTCATGCGCGCTTCGCTGCCCAGACCGAGCACATCCTGAAGAGGAATCACCGCCAAGTTGGCGGGAGAATTCATGGCGGCGCGAATCATAGCCCAATTGATGCCGTCATCGCAACGGCCGAGATAAGCCTCGACATACTGCCGCTCCTTTTCGGTGACCGCAGAACTCCACCAGCCACGCAGAGTGTCATTGTCGTGCGTCCCTGTGTAGACCACTTTGTCTTTGGTGAACGTGTGGGGCAGATGAATGTGCGCGCCGGCATCGCCAAAGCCAAACTGCAGAACAGCCATGCCTGGTATCTGCAGGCGATCGCGGAGTTCGTGCACATCGGGTGTAATGTACCCAAGATCCTCGGCGAAGAAGGGCAAGCCGCCAAGGGTCTCGCGCACCTTCACAAACAAGTCGTCTTTGGGACCATCAACCCAGCGGCCGTGGATCGCCGTCGGCTCATTCGCCGAAATCTCCCAGAATTGGGAAAACCCGCGGAAATGATCGAGCCGGATGTAATCGAAGTTGTAGACTGCCCAGCGAAGACGATTGATCCACCAGTCATAACCTCGAGACTTCATTACGTCCCAGCGATAGAGCGGATTGCCCCAACGTTGGCCTTCCTTGCTGAAGAAATCGGGAGGAACTCCGGAAACAACTTCAGGCTCAAGCTCCGAGTTCAGTTGGAACAGGTCGGGATGAGTCCAGACATCGGCGCTGTCGAAATTAACAAAGATGGCAATGTCACCTGCCACGCGGATGGAGCGGGCGGCGCAATAACTGCGGAGGGCCTGCCACTGCTCGTAAAAGAAAAACTGCACCGCGCTGCGTAGATCGAGTTCCGCGGCCATTTCAGTATGAGCCTTCTCGATGGCTGCCGGCTCGCGGTGCACCAATGCGCGCGGCCAGCGGTTCCAGCATTCCAGATCGTAACGGGCGCGCAGCGCGTCAAACAGTACAAAATCGGCGAGCCACCATTCATTCTGGCGGCAGAAGTTCTCGTAACGGGCACGCGCTTGGGGAGTAGCGGAGCGGAGGAAACTCTGGGCAGCCTTGAACAACATAGGCATTTTGAGGGGAAAGATGGCACTGTAATTCACGGGCTCAACCGCAGAAGGCAGCGCCTCGATCTGCGCGGCGTCAAGCCAGCCTCGCTGAGCCAGGCGTTCCAGACTGATCAGAAGCGGATTGCCCGCAAATGCCGAAGGAGAGGAGTACGGGGAATAGCCGTAGCCTAGCGGACCCAACGGAAGCACTTGCCACACACTTTGGCGTGCGGCGGCAAGAAAATCGGCGAACGCGTAGGCGGCTGGACCGAAATCGCCGATGCCACCGCGCGCAGGAAGCGAAGTGGGGTGAAGAAGGATTCCGCTAGCGCGCGTGAAGGGCATCACGTTCCCGATTCTTAGCCGTCTCGATGATCCCGGAGGTTGCGATCTTCTGGTTTCCGATTAACGAAATACTGGCTCGGTTAAGAGCCCTCTTCTTCAGCGCTGGGACGTGTGAGCCGCTTCATTTCCTCTTGATTGATCTTGAGGCGCCCGGACTTTTGCATCTCGTTGCGGAGATTGGAGACAAACATTTCGAATAACTCGTTCTGCTTGGTCTCCAGAAGGGACTGGCGAATCTCATCTTTCTTTGCGGTGAAATCCTGATCGGTCGGCGCCTGCTTCTCGTCCATTCGGGCAACGATGCCGTCAGCGCCGGAAACAATGGCCCCGCTCATCTCACCTGGTTTCAGAGAAAAGATAGCGCTTGCTGGACCGGACAAGGAACCGATGCCCGGTACCTGGCCATCGGGCGTGACAAAATCGCTGGTCTTGACGGTGGCCCCAACCTCTTTAGCAGCCTTTTTCAAATCGTTACCGGCCTTGGCGCGATCGGCGAGTTCCCGTGTTTTTTGTTGCAGAACTATCCCGGCGCGCTGATTCTTGAATTCCGTTTCCACGCGGCCACGAATCTCCTCGAAAGTGGGCGTAGAGGGCGGACGGACTCCCAACAACTGGAACACGACATAGCCCTGAGGCACCTGAACAACCTCGGGTGGCGCTTTGTCAGGCGCATTGAACACGGCATCCATCAATTGCGGACTCGATCCAATGCCCGGAAGCGCGTCGGTGTGGGAGAAGAATTCGGTGGTCACTGCGGACTGCCCTTTGGCAGCGGCGGTCTGATCAAGGCCCGACGTGCGGGCTGCGCTCAGCAGATTGTTCGCCATGGCTTCGGTGGTGCGCGTGGCTTTCTCTTGTTTCACCTTCGCCAAGATTTCGCTCTTCACTTCTGCCAGCGTCTTCAGGTGCGCATCCTGCTTGTCTTCCACATTAATAATGTGGAAACCATAGCTGCTCTTGACCAGATCGCTTGTTTGTCCCTTGCCTAGCGAAAATGCGGCCTTTTCGAATTCCGGGACTGTACGTCCGCGGCCAATCCAGCCCAACTCGCCGCCACTCTTCGCGGTGCCGGAATCTTCGGAGTATTTCTCCGCTAGCTTGGCAAAGTCTCCGCCCGCTTTCAGCTCTTTAAGCACGGATTCAGCTTTGGCCCGTGCCGCTTCAACCGCCTTTTCATCCTCTTTACCGCCGGGTGTAGGCAGCGGAGTTTTGATCAGGATGTGGCGCACCTTGACCTGCTCCGCAACCCGGTATTCGTCGCGATGCTGGTCGTAGTAGGCCTGCAAATCCTGTTCGGAAACCGGAGTCGTGGCCCCTACTTTGGCCGCATCCACAAGCACGTATTTTATCTGTCTCTTCTCCGGAACGGAATTGTTGTAGGAAGCCTTATTGCGATCGTAGAACGCCTTCAATTCGACATCGTTCGGATGCAGGTCTTTGAGAATGTCGGCCTGCGTGATGACGGCGTAGTCGAACTTGTACTTGGTGTTTTTGCGCTCGAAGTCGTCACGAACGTCAGTCTCGGAGACGACGGCGGTACCCGTAATCAATGCTTCAAGCTTGTGAATCGTGATGAAATTCTTTTCGAGCGATTCAAATTGGGGCACAGTCATGCCGATGCGCTGCACGAAATCTTCATACTCTGTTTGGCCGACAAACTTACCCTGCGGAAACAGTTGCGCAGCTAGCTCGCCATGCTGCATTTCGTCCAGCAGTTCCTCGTCGCTTGTGTGCAAGCCGAGGCGATGGGCCTCGTCGACGAGGGCTTTCTGGTTAATCAGTTGTTGCGCGGCCTGGCCGGCAAAGAACGGCATCAGCGCACTCGACTGCGCGCTTGAGCCCTGCCGCTGCATCATAAGGTGCGCCTGGCGCTGAACTTCCTGGACGGTAACTTCCTCGTCACCGACCGTAGCCAGGACGCCGGCACGCGGCCCCCCGATTCCGAGGCTGGTTCCAAAGCCACCCGGGATGAGCGTGATCACCATACCCCCACAAATAACCACAAGAATGGCGCCGAGAATAATTTTCAGGGTTGGCCCTGCATTTTGAAGTTGTCGAATCATAAGTTTTCGGGTAACTCCGGGCTTGAATACGTAATTTTTGATTATAAACCACCGGCTGAAATCGGACTGCCGGCAGCCGGGGTTAGGAGTGACTGCCGTGCCATGGTCAAACCGAGGTGAGAGCCGGCATTCCGCTGAAGTGCCTGCCAAAGAAACTGCGCATTAAGCATTTTGGGTATAATGGTTGCGGGCCAGAACGTTGCATGCCAGGGAAAATTCCAGGAAAGATCAAAGGGCTAGTCCTCCTATGCAGTTATTGCCGCTCTCCGCTGAATGAATCTCAGATGTTTGAGTTCAGGAGTTGGGTCGCGTGCGAAAACTGCGTTCGCGACTACTACAAAGACCGACCTCAAGAACAGGAAACCCAATTAGAAATACGAAAGAAAAACGCGCGGCTGTGGCTGGAGCGCAACCGGAAAGCGCTGGAGAAACAGACTTCGTGGAAAGGCGTCTAGCGCTTTTCGATTTACGGAAACCGGACGTTAGTCAGTAGGGGCGGTTCATCCCTTCCAGCAGCAGATGTGCCGGCAACGCGTCTGCCCTAGGCGCCAATCAGCTTCTCCAGCGCGGCTTTGTTGCGAATCAGAAGCGTTGAGCCCCTAAGCTGTGCCATATCGCGATCGCGAAATTCACCAAGCACGCGCGTCACGGTCTCACGGGAAGTCCCTATCAACTGGGCGATTTCTTCATGGGTTAGAGCAATCTTGATGCGAATGCCATCTTTGGTCTGCTCGCCATCGCTGGCCCATTCCAGCAGCAGGCGGGCCAACTTTTCCGACACGGAGTGCGAAAGACCCAGCGAGCGGATCATCTCGTAGGCCGTCTGGCAGTTCTGGCTAAGGTGGTGTGCCGCGCTGAGGCAGGCACTGGAGTGGTCCTGCAAGAACCTCAGAAAATCGTCGCGCTTGATGAAGTCGAGTTGGCTGGGCTGCAACGTCTCAGCCGTGAGTTCGTAGGGCTTTCCCGATACCGTGCCATGCAGGCCAAGAACTTCGCCGCCCTGGGCAATGCGCAGGATCAGCGTCTTTCCGTCCTTTGAAGTCGTAGTCAGCTTTACCCGGCCGGAACAGATAATGTAGATGCCGCGCGGCGCCTGCCCCTCCACGAACAGGACGGCTCCCTGCGGGAAAGCGCTGGCATATTTGATCTTGTCGAGATATTCGAGCGAAGCTTTAGGAAGATCGCAGAAGAAGCCTCCCTGGCGGAGCTTGCAGATGAGGCAGTTTTCGGTAATCTGAAGCCCGTAGGGCGAACTCATGCAGTTCCTTTTAGTAGCCAGCGCATACTAGCATTCTAGCTGGATGCGGTAAAGCGTGAAACCATTGTCATTTCCATGCGAGGGCGTTTCTGGCGAAAAATCGCCCACGCAAGTTGATTTCGGTCGCCCTAGCCAGAACGATTCTCTGGCAGATAAACTGCCGAAGATTGAACCCAACTATTTTTCAAGTGGTTAAGCAGCTTCCCAGGGAGAGTGTGGCTTCATGAAAACCATCCATAAGGTTGCAGTGCTCGGTGCCGGCACGATGGGAGCGCGCATCGCCGCGCATTTTGCCAACGCGGGCGTGCCCTCTCTTTTGCTCGATATTGTGCCGTCCGGCGCCGACGGCGCGGCGCGCAATAAGATCGCTGCCGCCGGGCTTGATGGCGCGAAAAAGTCAAAACCCGCAGCATTCTTTGAATCATCACTCGCGCGCCTGGTGACTCTCGGAAATTTCGACGATGATCTCAAGCGCCTCGCCGACGTGGATTGGATTGTCGAAGCCATCGTCGAGGACCTTGAAATCAAAAGAAGCCTATTAAAGAAGGTGGAGGCCATTCGCAAGCCGGGAACAATCGTCACGACCAACACCAGCGGTCTGCCCATCGGCAAAATTGCCGAGGGATTTTCTGACGACTTTCGCCGGTCGTGGTTTGGTACGCACTTTTTCAATCCGCCGCGTTACATGCGGCTGCTGGAGTTAATCCCCACCCCGGAGACCGATCGCACGTTGATCGACGCCGTCGTGCATTTTTGCGATGTGCAACTGGGCAAAGGCGTAGTGTTTGTCAAAGACACGCCGAATTTCATTGCCAACCGCATCGGCACTTTTTCCGTGCTCAACGTGATGCGGCTGGTGCAGGAAATGGACCTGACGATCGAGGAGGTCGATGCACTCACCGGGCAGGCCGTTGGCTGGCCGCGTTCGGCAACATTCCGCACCATAGATCTCGTTGGCCTGGATATTCTCGGACACGTCGTCGCGAACATGGCAGGAGCAGGTGTGGGGAGAACGCCCTCGTCCGCCTCGCTTGATGAACGAAGCGACCTGAAACTCCCCGATTTTTATCGTCAGATGCTCGAGCGCAAATGGCTGGGCGACAAGACTAAGGGTGGCTTCTATAAAAAGGTGAAATTCATCGATAGCAACACCGACGGCAAGGAAGAGGAACGGCTGGCGCTCGATTGGAAGACGCTCGAATATCATCCGCGGCAGAAGCCTAAATTCCCTGCCCTCGATATGGCGAAAAATGTCGACGAGACCGGAGCGCGTGTGCGCATGCTGCTCGGCATGGGTAGCGCAGGCGGGGTGGCGCAAAAGACAGACAAGGCAGCGGCATTCCTGTGGGCCGCTCTCTCCGATCTGTGGACCTACTCGGCAAATCGCATTCCTGAAATCTCGGATTCCGTTGTCGAGATCGACCGTGCCATGCGGCTCGGATTCAACTGGGAGTTGGGCCCATTCGAGCTTTGGGATGCCGCCGGAGTGGAAGCTACCGTCGCGCGCATAAAAAAGGAAGGACGGCCCGTCGCGGCCAACGTCGAAAAACTGCTCCATTCCGGCAAAAAGTCATGGTACGAAGACGATCCAAAAGCTCCGTCTGGCCGCACGTTTTTCGACCTTGAGAGTTTAAATTCGAAACCCGAAGCTGTTTCTCCGGGCGTATGGTCGGTGGAAGTCGCGAAAAAATCAAATGGCGTGGTGAAGAAAAACTCCGGCGCGTCGCTGGTTGATCTTGGCGACGGCGTGGGTTGCATTCAATTCCATTCCAAGATGAATGCGCTGGGCGCCGACATCATTTCGCTCATTCTGCAAACGCTGAAACCAGGCGGAGCGGGCGATAACTTCGACGCATTCGTCATCACCAACGACGCCCAGAATTTTTCCGTCGGCGCCAACCTGATGCTGCTGCTCATGTCGATCCAGGAAGAAGAGTGGGACGACGTCGATATGGCTATCCGCCAGTTTCAAAGCATGACCCAGGCCATCAAGTTCTCTCCAAAACCGGTGGTAATCGCGCCCTTTGGCCTGACCCTCGGCGGAGGCTGCGAAATAACATTGCATGCTGCGGCGCGCCAACCGCATGCCGAACCCTACATGGGACTGGTTGAAGTGGGAGTTGGCCTGCTCCCCGGCGGCGGCGGGTGCAAGGAAATGTTGCTGCGCGCCGTTGATAGTGCTGCTTCTATCCATCCTGATCTTCCTACCAACGCCAGAGGAGATTCAGTTGAAATGATGGAGGCGATGAAAAAGACCTTTGAGACCATTGCCACCGCAAAGATCGCAACCTCTGCGAACGAAGCTCGTGGCCTCGGCTTTCTCTCCAACTCCGACCGCATCACCATGAACCGCGACCGCGTACTCACCGATGCAAAGGCGCGAGCGCTGGAGCTTTTCCGCGCTGGCTATGAGCCGCCCGTCATGCGTACGGACATTCCTGCGCCCGGCGAAAACATTCTGGCTGCGCTCAAAATGGGCGTCTACCTCATGCGCCAGGGAGGCTACATCAGCGACCATGAGCAAAACATGGGGATCAAGATTGCCGAAGTGCTCTGCGGAGGCAACATCACTCCGGGCACGCCTGTCAGCGAACAATACGTGCTCGACCTGGAGCGCGAAGCGTTCAAGTCCCTGTGCGGAGAGAAGAAGACGCAGGAGCGAATCCAGTACACGCTGAAGACGGGGAAAACGTTGCGAAATTAATCGCGCAACTCCTATCGATCCCCGCGAATGAGATCTCGCCGAACAGGTATTTGGCTGTTGGGCGCATCGTATAATCATTGTCGAGATTCCTTGAAGGCTTGGATTTCTTGAAGGTTTAGATTTCGTGAAGGACGGAGAGCACCGATATGTCCGCGAATAATGGCGACCCAACGAACGGCACGAACGGCAACGGCAATGGCAGCAACTTTGATCACGCGCTTAAGCCGCGAGCCGAGTGGCTGGCCAAGCGCAAAGCTGCTGATAAAGATGGCAACTTTTCGCAGATGCACTATGCCCGTCAGGGCGTGGTCACCGAAGAGATGGACTACGTCGCCCGCCGCGAAAAGGTCACGCCCGAGCTCATTCGCGACGAAGTCGCTCGCGGCCGCATGATCATCCCCGCCAACGTCAACCATCCTGAGCTTGAGCCGATGGCCATTGGCGTCGCCTCGTGCTGCAAAATTAACGCCAACATTGGCAACTCGGCGGTCACCTCCAACGTTGACGAGGAACTCAAAAAGCTGCACACCTCGGTCCACTACGGAGCCGACACCGTCATGGATCTCTCCACCGGCGGCGGCATCCACGAAATTCGCGAGGCCATCCTTCGCCATTCGCCCGTGCCCATCGGCACCGTGCCTATCTACGAAGCCATCTCGCGCGTGAAGCGCATTGAAGATCTCACCGCTCCACTCATGCTCGAGGTCATCGAAGAGCAGGCCCAGCAAGGCGTCGACTACATGACCATTCACGCCGGCGTGCTCATCCAATTTCTGCCGATGGTCTCGAAGCGCATAACCGGCATCGTCAGCCGCGGCGGCGCAATTCTCGCTCAATGGATGGCGCATCACCACAAGCAGAATTTTCTTTACGAGTGCTTTGACGACATCTGCAAGATCATGAAGAAGTATGATGTCAGCTACTCGCTCGGCGACGGCCTGCGTCCCGGCTGCCTTGCCGATGCCAGCGACGAAGCCCAGTTTGCCGAACTAAAAACTCTCGGCGAGCTGACAAAGATCGCGTGGCAGCACGACGTGCAGACCATGATTGAAGGCCCGGGCCACATTCCGCTCGACAAAATCAAGGAGCAGGTGGAACTCGAAAACGAATATTGTTTCGAGGCTCCCTTCTACACGCTCGGCCCGCTCGTCACTGACATCGCGCCCGGCTACGACCACATCACTTCTGCCATCGGCGCGGCCATGATCGGCTGGTATGGCGCGTCCATGCTCTGCTACGTCACGCCCAAAGAGCATCTCGGTTTACCGAATGAGAAAGACGTGAAAGACGGCATCATCGCCTACAAAATAGCCGCCCACGCCGCCGACGTGGCTCGCCATCGTCCCGGAGCCCGCGACCGTGACGACGCTCTCAGCTATGCCCGCTACAAGTTCGACTGGGAAAAACAGTTCGAGTTATCGCTCGATCCTGAAACCGCGCGCTCCATGCACGACGAGACCTTGCCCGAAGAGGGATACAAGACGGCAGCCTTCTGCTCCATGTGCGGCCCGAAATTCTGCTCGATGAATTACTCCAGCAAGGTGGACGAATATAACAAGGAAGTCCACGGCCTGGAGAAGAAGGACTACTCGGGGCTGGTGGAGAAGCTGGTGACGCTCAAGTAGGGGTCCGCGGGTCGAAAAAGAGCTAATCGCGACGATGGAATTCAGCACCCCGCAATAGGACTTTGCTTGGTGGAGGTACTTCCCTCCCCTCCCCCCTCCCCCGGTATATTGGAATCATAGACTTAGGGGCAAAGTATTCCGAACAAAAGACTTACAGGTAAAGTATTGCGGAATAATGAGTTAGGTATCTTTTCTCGGCTCGCGTTCGATTTCGGCAGCGGGCCTTCGCCTTCGCTCAGGGCTCCGTCCTCGCATTGCTCGGCCTCGGCTTGCGATCCGCTCACGCCCGCTCATCGCCTCTAGTAGGAGACCCTGCGCTGCGCTCAGGGTTTCGGCAGCGGGCTCCCGCTTCGCTCACGCCCGCTAGTCGCCTCAAATTGTCAAAGAGCGCTGAAAATGGTTTGGGGGAGGCGGGTTGGAGGCCCTTTCCCAGACGAGCACAGCCCCACGCTGCCCCAATCAGGAGAACATTTTCATACGGGACGAGGCGGGAAGTCTGTGACGTGGGCACTTGACATGTTGGGGCGGGAGAGCCCACTCATTCGCAAAGTGCGCGAATGGGTGTGGCACCCCGGCATATCCACATCGTTCTTATTTTTCGAGGTAGTAATCCACCGAAGTGACCACACGGACAGTTTTCATCATGCTGTTGTCCGCCGTTCCGTAACCCGGTTCGCTGCTGTCGTTTACCTCATCGGCCGGCAGGATCGTAAAGACGCCCTGATTCGCCTGTCGAATCGATCCGACTTTGCTCCCAGAATCGGACGCGAAACGATTCGCAGCAGCCCGAGCGTTGCGAGTTGCTTCGGTGATCATGTCGGGCTTAATGCAATTTAGTCCGGTGAATTTGTAGGCCAGTCCCTGTCCGGGATTTCCGCCGCCCAGAACAATTCCCTTTTGTAGCAGCAGAATCGTTTTCTGCGCCGCGGCCGCAACCTGATCCACCCGACCGGTTCGGATCGTAATCTGCTGCTCGACAATGTACCGATGGGGAGTGCGATTGCCTCCGCCATATTCCTGCGCTTGAGTATCCACGACGCGGATGACGCCAAGTTCGACTTCCGACGATTCGATGCCCTGATCGGTCAGAAATTGCAACACCGTTTTTTTGTCGGCCTCGGTTTTGGCGTAGAGCGCGCCGAGATCATCGCCAGCCTCTTTATAGGTAAGCGGCCAGACCACCCAGTCGGATTTCACCTTCCGCTCGACCAGGCCCTTTACGCTCACATAGCGGTCACTGAGTCGCGTCGCCTTGATCTGCGCACCCAATACCCAACCGCCAAAAATCAGCCCCAACGCTAGGAGCACCCCCAAAACAATCGTAGCGCGGAAATTTTTGCCTGCGTCTGTCATAAGGATTCTTTCTGTTAGCGACACCAGTATAGTGGAACCGGATTCACTTACTTATCGACTCGCCGCTGGGGCGCTGATAAGAGCCGATTGTAGTACATAATAATACATGTTATTGTCTATGTATTATGGGCACCACAGAGAAGACCATCAGTTTCCGCGCCGACGCCGAAAAGATCGACACGCTTGACTCCCTGGCCGCCGCCCAGGACCGTCCGCGCAGCTATCTCATCAACCAGGCGATCGCCAACTATATCGACCTGCACGCCTACCGGGACGCGCTGGTTCGCAAGGGCCTTGCAGACATGCGGAAAGGCCGTCTCGTTAGCCACGAGGAAGTTGTAAAGCGCCTCAAGAAAAAGTCGGGACACGCTCGCCGAGCGATTCGAGTGTCGGGCCGGTTGACGAGCTAATGACGCGGCTGCCGATCGAATGGGCTGAGCAGGCCGTCCATCAACTCGACCATGCCTACGACTACATTGCTCTCTCAAACAGTGAAGAAGTTGCTGCCAGCCTCACGGCCAACGTCGTTTCGGCTATTCAACAGCTCGCAGTGTTCCCCATGTCCGGACGAACGGGAAGGGTTTCGGGCACTCGAGAGCTCGTCATCATAGACACGCCTTTCATCGCTGCCTACGCCATTGACCTTGATCGTATCGTGATTCTCGCCATTTACCACGGGGCGCAAAAGTGGCCCGAGAGTTTCCCCCGATGACTCGCGTCCGGAACAATGCTGCGGAATTTAGTGATGGTGCGTATTATGGCTCGATGAATGGTACGCGTAAGACGACATTGAATTGCGCCTCCGGTCTGGTGTTATGTACTTGCTATAAGACGAGTAGATAACAACCGTGAAGTCGAACTATGCTTGCTTCCAGACAGCACCGAAGTCTCATCCGAAACGCGTTTCTGGGCGTCCTCATTCTATGCAGCGCTGCCGAGTTCATCGTCCGGGGACCATTGCGCTTTGCCGATGCCAGCAGCTTCAACGATTTCATCTCCCCTTATATCCAGGCCCGTGCCTGGATACAGGGACAAGATCCTTATAGCGCCGTAAACCTCGTCCGCCTCTGGCCGCCGGAGGCTGAGCGCTTTGTTTTTCTCTCGCGCGACCTCTCCGATGGAACGCTGGTTTACAAGCGAGGCATACCCACCGCCTACCCGTTGACAGCGTTTGTTTTGATCGCACCTCTCGCGATCCTTCCCTGGCACATCGCTCAGCCTCTGTGGCTGGTCGTTACCGTCTTATCGTTTGTCGTCACTGTCGCGTCGCTCATGCAGGTGGCGGCGTTTTTTCCGTGGTCCGTTCGAGGCGCGATTTTTGTCGGGCTAACCCTGGCTCTCGCCCCGTTTCACACGGCCCTCGCTGCCGGGAGCATCGTGAGCGTCGCGGTCGCCGCCAGCGCGGCGGCCGTGTGGGCCGCAGAGCGCGACCACGATGTTCTCGCCGGACTATTGCTCGCGGCCGCGGTCAGCCTGAAACCGCAGATCGGCCTACCCTTCCTTTTCTATTACCTGATTCGTCGCCACTGGCGCATTCCCGCGGTCGCCTTCGGAGCTGTTGGAGTACTCTCCGGCATCGCCTTGGCTCGCTTATTGGCGAACGGAGCGGCGTGGCTCCAGAGTTACATTTACGACAACCGCGTTCTGTTTGCTAACGGAAGCCTGGGCGACTTCACCGAGAAGAGTCCTCTTCGCTTCGGACTTATCAATTTTCAGGTTGCGGCCTACGCGCTGCTACATAGCCGTAACGCCGCGATCATCGTGGCTTTCGCCGCCGCTGCGGCCGGTGGTATCGTGTGGCTGTTTTTTCTGAATCGACGAGAACAGTCGCGAGACGGTCTTCTCGAAGTGAGCGCGCTTGCCGTGCTTAGCCTGCTCCCGGTTTACCATCGCCTGTATGACGCAACTCTGCTGATCTTTCCGCTGGCGTGGAGTCTTGCAGCTTGGAATGGCCGTCTCCGCACAATGGCCAGAGCAGTTTTCGCTGTCATCGTGATCGTGTTTCTGGTTCCCGGCGGCATCCTGCTCGATCGGCTGCAGGCCAATCACTTCCCCGCGCTAATAGATCACCGGTGGTGGAACTCACTCGTCATGCCGCACGAAAGCTGGAGTATTCTGCTCCTCGCAATATTGCTCCTGCGTGCAATGCAGCACCGCGTCGCTAGCACGGCCGCCGATTCGTAGAGGTTGAAGCAATACGCGCTCACGCCTGTCAGCCTCGGAAATCGGCGACGCCGTCCCAGACCAACTGCACGGCGATGGCGAGGATAAGGAATCCGAAAATACGGCTGATGGCGCCCGCGGCTCCCGGGCCGAGACGTTTCACAAATGGGCCTCCCAACTGCAGAAACAGGAAGACGGTCAAACCGATTCCGATTATGCCGACGATCATCCCCACATAGGCCAGAAAGCTATCGGCATGTGCGGCGAGCCCCATGACTACGCCGATCGAGCCGGGCCCGGAAAGCATGGGCATCGCCATGGGAGTGAGGGAAATGTCTTCCTTGGTCATCGCCTCGCTCGATTCTTCATGCGTGATGCGGCTCGATCCAGTCACCATGCCCCAGGCTGTATTCGCCACGATCAATCCGCCGGCTATCTTCAGCACGGGCAAGGAGATTCCGAAGAAATTCAGCACGAAGCGTCCAAACAGCATGAACACGACGAGAATAGCAATCACGTAGAAAGCCGTCTTCATCGCGGTCTGCCGGCGCTCAGCGAGCGTGAAGTCAGTCGTCAAGCTGAAGAACAGCGGAATGCCGCCGAAGGGATTGACGATTGGGAAGAGCGCAAGAAATGTCGCCGTCGCCGCGATGGGCAAGGTGTGCAACACATGCTGAAGGGCTGCTTGCGCGTTCATTGGCCGGATAATTAAATCATGAGAGGGAAGGTTCAGTCGACGGCACGGCAGGCGTGGCTACCGCGCCTGCTCCAGCACTTGGACGCATCGGTTCAGCGCTGCGGTAAGCGATGCCAGTTGCTGCTCGGTGCGGGCGAGGTCGCCGCGATCGATTGCTTCGTTCACTCCGGGGATCACGACGGCCGCGTACCCCGTATACTCGCCCGGCGCGTAAATGGAGTGGCGATACCAGGGCCGGTTGGGCAGGCCTTCGGGAAGCAGCAGCGCACGTTCGGCCTCGCGCTGCTTGGCGTTTAAGAGTTCGGGCGCGGCCGGCGGATTACGCTGCTTCTGCAAGATCTTCGCGCCGACTTCCTGAAGGCGGTGCGCGCTCTCAGTCGCGGCGGAGAAATTGGGAGCTTTGTCTCTGAATTTCTCCTGCGCTTTACCTTTGGCTACATCGAGGTAGACGAGAATCTCTTTGCCGTAATCTTCGTAGTTGTAGGGCAAAACGTCGGCATCGGCCATGCGCAGGACTTCGAGCCCGTACATGCGCGCCATTTGCTGTTCGTAAACGAAAGTTGGATCGCCGAATTTTTTGAACCATTCGAAGTCGTCGAAGGCGGAATGATAGACACCATAGTCGCCCGTGGAACCGATGTCGCTCGATGGCACACCCAGGTGCTGCAGGAACGCCGTGTAGTCGGAGCCGCTACCCAGGTCGCCCACTGGCACGTCGGTGTGAAGTCCCGAAGCCGGCATGCGGAAATTAGTCGGGCCGGCTTCCTGCGAATGCGAATTTTGCTTCGGCTCATTCGCAGCCTTCCATGCGTCGTAGACAGTTCCACCTTGCGGTGAAGGCACGGCTTTCGCAATCTGGCGAATGAACTCCTTGAGGCTGGGCACGCTCGATGCGCTGAACTTCTTGCCGGAGACAGCGGCATCCATGTTGAAGTAGGCATCGGCGTTGGCGAGCTGGGCCTGATGGTCTTCCGCCCACTCGGTGGAACCGATGAGGCCTTCCTCTTCGGCGTCCCAGCTTCCAAACATAATGGTGCGTTTTGGCTTCCAGCCGGACTTTAGCAGCTCTCCCACGCCATGCACGGTTTCAAGCAACGCAGCGGTGCCGCTGTTGGGATCGACAGCGCCGAAAACCCACGCATCGCGATGATTGCCGGCAACAACCCATTCGTCAGATGAGACGGCGCCGGGGACTTTCCCAATGACATCCCAGATGGTGCGGTATTGATAGTCCTGCTTAAGGTGCAACCTGACCTTCGCGGGACCCGGACCGACGTGATAGGTAAACGGCAAAGCTCCTTGCCACTCGCGCGGCGATGGCGCGCCGCTGAGATGCTCGAGGATTGGCTGTGCGTCTTCGTAGGAAAGAGGCGTGACCGGAATTTTCGGCAGCGCGGCTGAGTCAGCCGGGGCGATGCGCTTTGAATCTGGCAATGCCGGAGTGGAAGCGGTGCCGGGCGTGGTCGGGTCTCCGGGAAACATGAACATGAATCCGACCGAGCCACGCTGCACGCCTGTCGACGGACGCCAGGGACCGTTCGGATAAGCATCGCCGCGATAGTATCCGTCGTCTTTGGGATCGGAATAGAGGATGGCGCCGGCAGCGCCGCGCTCTTGGGCGTCAAACACTTTCACTCCGCGAAAATTCTGGCCATAGCGCATGATGACGATTTTGCCGTGAACGTCCACATTCATCTGCGCAAGTTTGTCGAAGTCCTCAGGAGAACCGTAGTTGGCATACACGACATCGGCTTCGATATCGCCAGAGGGAGACATGCCGTTGAAGGGAGTTGCGATTCGAGGGTCATCTTGATACGGGTCACCTTGATGCGAGCCACCCGGATTTCGATCGTCGGCGACATGCTCGGGATGCGGGCCATGCATCTCGACTCCCGCGGGAGCCGTGAGATCGACGCGAATTTCCGACGGATAATTGAACCAGACTTTGTATTCGACAATCTCGGTTTCGAGGCCGGCTTCGCGAAACTTTCCGGCAACATATTCGGCGGTCGCCTTATCCTCGGGGGAGCCGGCGATGTGCGGAGCCTGCGTGAGCGTGCGCAAATGCGCCTCGGCGAGTTTGGGATCGGGAACCGCCATGAACTTCTGCTCGATTTGGCGCTCGGCGGAAGAATCACGGAAACCGGTGATGGGAGAGGAATCGTCCGCGCGGTTTTTTGTATCGAGGTTCAGAAAACTTTCCGAGGCGGGCCGCAGACCGGGCGCTCCATGGAATGCCTGGAGAGTGGAACCGAATAGAAAGCAGGACAATGCAGCGACAGACAGAAGTTTCACGAGGACCTCGCCTAAATATGCATCATGAAACTTATGATTGTATCGCGACAGTTGAAAGCGGCGTGGCGCGGTAAACTTTAACGGTACCAACTTAGCGGTACTCACTTGACTGTGCCGATTTGACGACAATGACGAAATCACCAACAACCAGGTTCTCGGACCGAGTGCAGAATTACGCTCGCTACCGGCCGGGGTATCCGAAAGACGTTCTTAAACTCATGCAAAGCGAGTGTGGCCTTCGGCCAAACCATTTTGTCGCAGATATTGCCTCCGGCACGGGGCTGTTTACGCGCCTGTTGCTGGAAAACGGAAACTCGGTGTTTGCCGTGGAACCCAACTTCGAGATGCGCGAGATGGGAGATCAGGAACTCGGCCATTACGATCGATTGGTCTCAGTCGCGGGCACGGCTGAGGATACAACTCTGGCCACTGCGTCCATGGACTTCGTGACCGCGGCGCAAGCGGCGCACTGGTTCGACCTCAAGCGCACGCGGGCAGAATTTGCTCGCATTCTAAAGCCGGGAGGATGGTGCGTGCTGATCTGGAATGAACGCCGCACGGATTCGACTCCCCTTCTTCGCGATTACGAACAACTGCTGCTGACGTATGGCACCGACTATAAAGAGGTGAGGCACGAGCGGACGACCGCCGTGATTCACGAATTTTTTGCGCCAGAGCCATGCCGCGAACGCGAGTTTGATTTTCGCCAGCAGTTTGACCATCAAGGCATAGTCGGGCGTCTGCTGTCTTCTTCCTATGTGCCGCTGGCCGATCATCCGAACCACGCTCCGATGATGCAGGAACTGGAGCGCATCTTTCACCTTCACGCTAAGAACGGCAAAGTGGAGTTTGAATACAATACGCGGGTCTTTTACGGCAGACTGAATGAGACGCAGTGAGGAAATTTGTAATTTGCAATTTGTAATTTGTAATTGAAGAGCGACCGCCCAGGTTTTCAATTACCAATTACAAATCACAAATTACAAATCCGTATGATCTATGCCTGACGTCAAATCGTTTCACATGTCCCCCGAGGATTTCCGGCGCTACGGTCATGCCGTAGTGGATTGGATTGCTGACTACCAGAAACGCATTGAAAGCTTTCCGGTGCTGTCGCGCTCAAAACCGGGAGAAGTACGCGCGCAGTCTGCCGCCGGACCCGCCAGTCAAACGTGAGTCATTCGAACAGATTCTCGCGGATGTGGAGCGGATCATCCTGCCGGGAATTACGCATTGGCAATCTCCGAACTTCTTCGCCTATTTCCCCGCCAACTCATCGGGCCCGGGGATTTTGGGTGACCTGCTTTCATCCGGCTTTGGAGTGCAGGGGATGCTCTGGTCGACCAGCCCAGCATGCACCGAACTTGAAACCCATGTGCTTGACTGGCTGGTGCCGATGCTGGGATTGCCGGAGAAGTTTCTTTCGTCGAGCACCGGTGGAGGAGTGATTCAGGACACCGCTTCCAGCGCCTCGCTTTGCGCCTTGCTTACGGCGCGGGAACGCGCGACAGAGTTCGCAAGCAACAACAAAGGTTGTGACGGGCGGCTGATCGCTTATTGCTCGACGCAGACGCACTCATCCGTTGAAAAAGCGATGAAGATTGCGGGGATGGGCTCGGACAACCTGCGGCAGATTCCAGTCGACAAGAACTTTGCGATGCGTCCTGATGCGCTGGAGAAGCAGATCGCATCCGACGTCGCAAGCGGGCTTCTTCCCTGCTTTGTTTGTGCGACGGTCGGGACGACCTCATCCAATGCGATTGATCCTGTCGGCGAAATTGCGCGGATTTGTGCGGCGCGCAAGCTTTGGCTGCACGTGGACGCTGCTATGAGCGGCACAGCCGCGCTTTGCCCGGAATTTCGATTTATCCATGATGGTGTCGAGCTTGCCGACAGCTACACATTCAATCCGCACAAATGGATGTTTACGAATTTTGACTGCAACGTTTTCTACGTGGCCGACCGCAAACACCTGATCCAGACGCTTTCAATTCTGCCGGAATATCTGCGCAATCAGGCAACGGAATCGGGCGCAGTGATCGATTACCGCGACTGGCATATTCAGCTCGGACGGCGCTTCCGATCGCTGAAACTCTGGTTCGTGATCCGGCATTATGGAGTCGAAGGTTTGCAGCATCACATTCGCGAGCATGTGGCCCTGGCGCAGGAGTTCGCGGGATGGGTGCGCCACGACGAGCGTTTTGAGATTGCCGCGCCAGCCGTCCTGAACCTCGTGTGCTTCCGCCTGCGTGCCGGAGATCGCGAGAATCAGGCGTTGATGGATCGGCTGAATGCGAGCGGCGACCTTTATCTGACGCATACGAAGCTCGATGGCAAACTCACGCTTCGTCTTTGTGTCGGCCAAACCCGCACGGAATCACGACATGTGAAACGGGCGTGGGAGCGCATTCAAGCCGAGGCGGATAAACTCGTGAAGCACTGAGCGCGTACTGATGACGATGATCCGGGAAATCTCAGCGGGCGGAGTGGTGCTACATCAGATTGCGGGAGTGTGGCATGTGGCGCTGATTGAACCACGGCGGGAAGATTCACAACCAGCAAAGGCTGGACGCAAACACAGCCCCGCACTGTTAGCGCTGCCCAAGGGACTGGTAGACGCGGGAGAAACGCCGGAAGCAACCGCCGTCCGGGAAGTGTTGGAAGAGACAGGGATCAGGGCGGAAGTAGTACGTAAGCTTGCCGACATCAAGTACGTTTACGTTCGGAGCTGGGGCGATGGTGAGCGCGTCTTCAAAATCGTGAGTTTCTATCTGATGCGGCATGTAGGCGGAGAAATAGACGACCTGAAGTCCGCGATGCGAATTGAGGTCAAGCGCGCGCTCTGGGTGCCATTGGCCGATGCAACCAAACAGATGGCATACAGCGGTGAGCGCAAGGTTGTAATTCAGGCGGAGGAATACGTGGAAAAAGGGCTTTCTATCGAGGGCAAGAACGCAGCGACGACTGCTTCGACAACCGTTTCGGAAAAGAGTGCAGGGAAAGATTGAAACCCGTGCTTAAGATGTCACATAGAACTGTGATGTACGCACTTGCGGCGGGGCGAAGATTTATGGTTGAAAGACGGCTCGTAACTTATTGCAGCATAAAGATTTATCTTGACATGTAGATGCATTGGACCTAAGCTGGATTCAACTTAATAGGGCGCATGCCGTTGCCATCCTCACCCCACATCTTTCGGCATGCGCCCGTTGTTTTTTCCGGCTTCCCCCACTCTGTTTCCCTCCCCCTCCCCTGTTCCGCGACGGTACTACTTTCTGGTCAGACGACCGGCCCGGCGCGCCGTCCAAAGAAATCCTTCTCGGCCGCCGTCAGTTCGCGAACCTCGCCCTTTTTCAGGCTTCCAAGTTCGAGCGGACCAATTGAAACTCGAACCAGCCGCAAAACGCTGAGTTCAAAAGATTCCAGCAGCCGCCGGATGTGTCGGTTCCGGCCTTCATCGATCGCAATCTGCAGCCAGCAAGTCTTGGATCCCTGGCGCAAAACGCTGGCCGATTTCGCACGCAGATGTTCGCCGTCTGACGCGCAGCCCTGAGCGATCCGCGCTAACAACTCGGGCTCCACAATGCGGTCTACCTTTACGTGGTACACCTTCTCCACGTGGCTGGCAGGATCGGCAATTCTGGCGGCCCATTCGGAATCGTTCGTCAGCAACAGCAGTCCTTCGCTGGCTTTGTCGAGACGGCCTACCGGCGCGACCCACGGCGCGTCTTTATCGAGCAAAGCATAGACCGTCGCGCGGCCTTTTTCGTCAGAGGCTGTCGTCACCAAGCCGCGTGGCTTGTTCATGGCGAAGTAAAGCAGCGGGCGTTTCTCGATGGCAACCTCGTCGATTTCTATCCGATCTTTTGGAATGAGGCGCGGGGAAATGCGCACAGGCGACTCGGGATCAAGCACAACGCGGCCATTGACGCGGACCCGCTCGGCGGCCACCAGTAGCGCGGCCTGCGACCGAGAGCAATATCCCAGTTTGGACAGCGCCCGGGCTAATCCGAATCGTTTTGGTGGGTTCACACGTCTATGCTAAATGGGGAATGAATCGTCGGGTTCGGTCACGCCAATAGTGGCTGACCCGGCCAAGCTGCCAAAGCGGCATGGTACTCTGCTGCCTAGATCTCAGGAGAATTTTTTGCTCGGCCGGGTCTTCAAGGCATTCCAATATCGCGATTTTCGATTGATGTGGTTCGGGGCGTGCACCTCCAGCATCGGCACGTGGATGCAAATTGTTGCGCAGAGTTGGCTGATTTACCGGCTTAGCCACTCGGCATTTCTCTTGGCGCTCGACCAGTTTCTCGGCGGCATTCCCATCTTCTTGTTCTCACTGATCGGCGGCGTTGTCGCTGACCGTGTGGAACGGAGGCGAATCCTGCTCGGTTCGCAATATATACAGATGGCAAGCGCCGGCCTGCTGACCATTCTGGTATTCACCCACCACGTGCACGTGTGGCACATTCTCTGTCTCTCGTTTGTCTCGGGCTTCGCTCAAGCCTTTGGCGGACCGGCCTACCAGGCATTGATTCCTACACTGGTGGAAAAGGAAGACATGCCGAACGCGATCGCCCTGAATTCGATCCAGTTCAACGTCGCAGTTATGATCGGGCCCGCTCTCGCCGGACAAGCGCTGGGGCATCTCGGCGAGGTCTGGTGTTTCGGGTTGAACGCGCTTTCCTTCCTCGCTCCCATCCTGTCGCTTTCTGCGATCTCGGCGCGCTTCCTGCCGCAAAAAACCACGGAATCGATGTTCACCAGCCTGAAGGAAGGGATCAAATTCGTCCGTAACCGGCACTCGATGGGAGCGCTGATGATTCTCGCGTTCTGTATGACTGGACTGAGTATGCCGATGCGTACGTACATTCCCGTCTTCGTCAAAGATATTTTTCACCGCGGACCAGAAACGTTTGGCAACTTGCTGGCCTTGATGGGATTGGGATCGATCGTTGGATCGCTCAGCATTGCGAGTTTGGGCAATATCAAAAAGAAAGGGCGACTCGCTTTGGGAGCATTAGCGTGCCTGGGCCTTGGGATCTTTGGCTTCGCGCTATCCCATTCGTTGCCGCTTAGTGGCGTGATGCTGGTGCTGACCGGGGCTTCCATGATGGCAGTATTCGCCAATGTGAGTTCTCTGGTGCAATTGATCACCACCAATGAAATGCGCGGCCGCGTGATGAGCGTCTACAACTTCGCTTTCCGCGGCGGCATGCCGATGGGAAATCTCGTCTCGGGATGGCTGGTACCGTTGTTCACTGCGCCGGTTGTGCTCCGAGTCAACGGCATGCTGCTCGTTCTTCTGGCTCTCTATTTTTTCCTGGTGCAGAGGCGGGTAGCGACACTGTAGCGCGGCCGCGACGCTCGATTACGGCGTTCCTGTCAATGCGAAACGGTAGTACCCGGTTGTTCCAATCCGCGTCCACCCATCATCAAGTGCACCGATCAAGACAGGTGGAGGCTGAGCGATCAGCCACCGCGCGCCGGTCGCACGAAACGAAGCATAGAGCCGCTGACGCTGATTTGCCGGCAAGCGCCAAAAAGCGAGTTCATCGCTTTCTGTAATCTGCGCCACAATGCGGACCTGCGAAAGATGGGCCCAGTAGGCATCGTTGCCCGCGCCGACTATCGCAATTGGCGTGTCCGGCACGAGACGCAATTGCTGCGCCATGACGATATCTGCGAGCGCCGAATCATTGCAACCATTGATGACTTTCTTGGCAACATCGCTGGTAAGCGACAAGAGCAGTACGAATACGGAAACCGCAATGGCAAGGCCCGCGATCCGCTGGGAAGGTTTATGTGGCGGAATAGGCAACGCCGCGAATGCCGAAAACCAGATAAGCACCACAAAAGCCGCGACAAAACGCGTTTCGAAGTGGACCAGCATATAAAGACCAATGATTGCCGCCGAGATCGCGAGCAGGTCCCAATACCTCGCAAGGCGGCGGAGAAATCCATCCGGGCTCCACCAAACGAGAACGAGAAAAATTGCAGTAACGGCCGGCTGAGCCAGCAACAGAAGGTCAGCTACGGTTGACACGTGTCGGGCGATGATCTCTAACTGAGCCCTTAGGTTGAAAGTCGCTTTGCGGCCTTCGTTCCAGTAGGAGGGATCGTACGAAGGCGGGTAGGTTCCGGCAACGGGACCATTGAATTCGTAAGTGTGCACGGGGCCCGCGATTTCCCGTGTGGGGTGTTCCGGAATGCCGCTCGCCGAAGGGACGCCTTGCCAATTCAAAATGTATCCCTTCGGGCTTACATACGCCGAGTAGTTAAGCTTCCCCGAATCGCCGAATGTGAAGCGTCCTCGCGGAAGCGATAAGGCCAGCACAAGCGGAGATGCAACTACTGCGAACGCGAGCCCGCTCACAACGCTTGTTTTCCAGCGTGGCGCTTTGAGGATTGAAACCAACAAGAACATCAAGCCAATGGGGAACATGATGGCCTTGGCCCAGTAACCCACGCCGAGAATCACACCGAAAAGCATGAACCACCCGAGCCGAGTTTCCCGCGAGAGCCGCAGGAGCACCGCGGCAGCCAGGTAAATAAAAACGGTCACGAGCAGATCAGGACCGATGGTATGCACGGGCACAACTTCAATTGACGTCCACAAGAACAGGCCATAGCCGATGAGGAGTAGAGCCCGCTCCGGTAGCTGATTTTCGCGGAGGCAGACTCTCGAGCCGGCGATCTAAACTTCGGCGATTCAGACGGCCCCGATCCACAAAGCTATGGAGAAACCAACGAAACGAAAAGAATGCCGCAACCAGAATCGCGAGGCCATGCAGATGCGCAAACAGCAACTCCGAAGCCGGCGAAGGATGGAGCGCGAACAACGGCGCCATCAGAACGGCATCCAGTGTGCCCCAATAGCCGTTCGCGACGGCCACCCAATGTCCGGCAGAAACTTCGCGCGCGATATCCAGATAGTCCATGGCATCGGGATTGAGCTGGTAGCGGCAGACATAGATTTGACCAAGCCCGAAGCCCAGCGATAGCAAGAGAAAAAGTACGCCGAGGCGTCGGCGATCTCGAGCCGAATCTGTGATGGGGGATTTGGGAACGTCGATCATTGCAGCGGCCACATCAGCGAGACAGCCACGGAGATGCGCGGCTCCAACGGAACGCCCGCATTTTGCGGCACCCTCACGAACACTATGACGCCCACGTCACCGAGCACAGGATCGACAATCTTCTCGTGCGAGGCACCAGGATATTGAAGCGATACAGCGCGCATGAAACTTGCATAGGTAGCATCTTTCTCGCTGCCCCAAATCATGATGGCGTCGGGAGAAGCTTTGGCCAGATCGGCCAGAGCGGCGTCGGTCGTGCTCGCTGAAGGCAGGGCATGGGACGCGGCGATCAGCTTTCGATTTGCGAAGAATGCAGCCTTATAGCCCGCCTCCCATCCCACACCGTGATCGGGAAATGGCCCCGAGCCGATGCTCGCCACGGTCGATCCTTTATGCGCTTTTAGGCGGCCGGCGGCAGCGTAGCAACTTGTTTGGAAGTCTCGCGTGATTCGGCGAAATGGCGAAGAAGCATACGCCAGCGAGACAATCTCGCCGACAATCACCAGCGCAATGGCAAGCAATCGCCAGTTCTTGTGACTCCAATCCCCGCCGGGAACCAGAAAGCGGGACGCAACAGCGAGGAGCAGCGGAACCAGAGGATACAGATACCTGGAATCGAAGACGAGCATGGAGTATGCGACAACCAGACTAACGGCGGCGATCACAACAATTACGGCAATCCGCCATTGCACCGGGTATTCTGCTTTCCGGCGCGCAACAATTACGGCGGCTGCGATGAAGGCAAGCAAGCCTCCCGGCGTGATGAGGATGAGAATTTCCTTTAGGACCGGAGGTATGTTTCGATTCTCGGCTAAGAATATCTTCGGCAGCATTTGCGTCATGCTGACCCGATAGGCCCACGGCCATGAGCCGGGAGGCATAGGATCATCCACCATGTACTTATCTGCCTCTTTGGTCGTGTCGCGAAGAAAAGCATACGTGGGATCTGGATGGTCGCGATAGGCGCCGAGCGTCCACTGCAATAGATTTGTCTTGAACTGGCTGCCGGTGGTAAGGACTCCATATTTCGAGTGCAGAACCATTGCCCAGGCACCGGCACACACAACAGGAATCAGCGCGGCAGAGGCGAATCGCGCGAGGCGCTGTTTGGGCGTGCCCCGGATTAACAAGATCGCAACAATCGTCGTAACCGCAAACCAGGGCAGCGCGAAAGCTTTCGCAAAATAGGTAATTCCATGGACTGCACCGAGAGCAATCCAATCCTTCCCTGCCCCGCCCTGCAAGCATCGCAACAACACGATGAAGTACACCAGCGTGAGCGCGGCAAAAAGGAAATCCGGAATGATGGAATCGAGCGCGCCAGGAACAAAGGCCCGCCCGAGCACAAACATCAACACCGCGATTGAGGCTGAAGTAGATGACTTCCAGAGCCGCGAAGTGAACACATAAAGCAGCACCCCACAGGCAACAAACGCCGAAAGATTTACAACTTTCCCGGTCAGCAGAATGTTCCGCCCGGGGATGGCGGCGATGATCCATGAGAGCAGCGGGCTGCGAAAGGCATTGATCGCCAGATGGAAGTTGCCGTCTCGCAAATGGCGGGCGATGCCTGTATAAGCCATGCCGTCGTAGTCAATTTCGTGCAGACACTTTGGGGCAAACCAGAGGGCCTCGGTAAGCACGATGAAAGCTGCAGCCGCGAGTAGATACTTCGATGCGCTTTTCATCTTTTTCAACGCCAGCCAGTCGCTCTTCCTGCGCGCTATGAGCTCGCGATAAATGCCCGCATGCCAGGCCGAGAATGCCCCCAATCAAGCAACTATCGCAATCAAGCAGCAGAAGATTCTAAACGATGCCGCAAAGCGTGTCCGCGAATGAGTTGGCAGGGCAGTCCCGTTCGAGCTATTTCGGACGCGTTCTCCACAAATTTACCCACGTTGGCACTTGCGGCTGGAACGCGAGTTCAGGATAATTTCTGTGGAGTTTCATCGTGTACCGCTACAGCCGCGCCGACTTGATCCGCATTCTGCGCCTGGCACCTCGCCAGTTGCAGACGTGGGAAAAATCCGGCCTGGTTCAGGCTACCGAAAGCTATTCCTTCTATGACCTGTTGCAGATCAAGAAAGTCCGCGATCTGTGCGGAAAGCGTGTGCGGCCGGCCGTAATTCGGCAGTCGCTCGATGCGATGCTGAAACAGGTTTCGGGCATGGAGAATCCGCTGCTGGAAGCGAGCGTCCATGAGACCCGGCACCGCGTCGCGTTCCGGCACGAAGGCCGGTTGCTCGAACCCATTGCCGGGCAATTCATGTTCGATTTTGCTTCCCAGGAGCAAAAAGTTTTGACCAGCCCCCGACGCAATGGACCGGAACTGGTTGTCACCGACATCGCCGACCTGTTCTCGCGAGGAATTGCACTGGAAGAAAGTCCGTCGACGCAGAACGATGCTATTGCCATTTATTTGAAGGTCCTAGATATGGATGCCCAGCACGCTGCCGCGCACATCAATTTGGGAACTCTCTACTACAATCGGCAGGAATATTCGCTTGCCGAGAAACATTACCGGTCGGCCGTTCAGATTGATCCGCGCTATGCGCTCGCCTATTTCGACCTCGGCAATGTGCTCGACGAGACCGGCCGCATCCAGGAAGCGATTGAGACCTACAAGACGGCGATTCAACTCGCGCCTACCTACGCTGACGCGCACTACAATCTGGCGCTTGCCTATGAAAAAGCGCGCGAGACTCGCAAGGCCCTGCAGCACTGGAAGACCTACGTAAAGCTCGACACGACCGGACCTTGGGCAGTGCATGCCAAGCATCAGATTCAACGCATTTTGCAGCACGACGGCCTCAAGCTCGTTTACTCGCGTCCGGCGAACTGACCGCCAATCGGGATCTCATCGTATACTAGGCGTACGCGTAACATCTGGGTTCTACCCGCTAAATTCAAGGCTTTTGCATAGGAGATTGGATCATGCACTTCTCGCGGCGCGTCTTTGGATTAATTGGACTGACGTTCGCTCTCGTGTTGGCAGCAACCAGCGGCCTTTATGCGGGTCAAGCGCCGGCTGCGCAAAAGCAAATCTATAATGAGACCGCCGATGCCCACGCCGAAGTCAGAGAGGCATTGCACAAGGCCCACGTGGAGCACAAGCGAGTCATCGTGGTATTTGGCGCGAACTGGTGCTTCGACTGCCACGCGCTCGATGCCGCGTTTCATCGCGCCGATCTGGCCGAGATCATTGCCGCCAACTACGAAGTGGTGCATGTGGACATTGGACGAGGCGAGAAGAACCAGGACCTGATGGAAAAATACGAGGTCCCGATGAAACGGGGGATACCCGGGCTTGCCGTGCTCGATGCCAGTGGGAAACTCGTTTACAGCCAGAAGAACGGCGAGTTTGAGAACGCACGCGCCATGTCGGCTGAAGATTTCCGCGCATTCCTGGAAAAATGGAAACCCGGAGCAAAAAGCTAGTCAATCAAAATGCGGTCAGATCGGGAGTACGTCTTTAGCCTAACGTACTCCCTTATTTCTTCCGTTTTGCAGTCTTCTTTCTTGAAGAGACCACACTCTTCTTAACCCCATTCTTAGCAATGGGGAACACCCGCGCGAAAATCTTATCGATATTCTTAAGCTGACGCTGCAGGTCAAAGGCGCGCTCGATCCTGGTACGCGACACGCGACTCGTGATTGCCGGATCATTCAGCACCAATTCCTGAAAATCCAGGTCCTCCTTCCATGCGCGCATGGCATGGGTCTGTACCAGCCGGTAGGCATCCTCACGCGAGATGCCGCTCTCGACCAAATCCAGCAGCACCTGTCCGCTGAAAACCAGACCGCGCGTCGAGTGCAGATTCGCCAACATCCGTTTGGGATAAACGAACATGGTTTCGATCAAATTCGCAGTTTTGTTCAACAGGTAATTCGCCAGCGTGGTCGAGTCCGGGATGATGATGCGCTCCGCCGAAGAATGCGAAATATCGCGCTCATGCCACAGCGGAACATTCTCAAACCCCGCCTGCGCATTCGCGCGAACTACGCGCGCCAGGCCGCTGATTTGCTCGCACGTTACAGGATTGCGTTTGTGCGGCATGGCCGACGAGCCTTTTTGCTTTTCGCTGAAATACTCCTCGGCTTCACGAACTTCCGTTCGCTGCAAGTGACGAATCTCGGTTGCGATCTTGTCGAGCGTGGAAGCGATGACAGCGAGCGTCGCCAGGTAATTCGCATGGCGGTCGCGCTGAATCACCTGCGATGAAACGGCGGCAGCTTTTAATCCAAGCCGGGCGCAGATTTTTTCTTCCAGCTCCGGCGTAAGGTGGGCGAACGTGCCGACGGCGCCCGAAAACTTTCCCACCCGCATGTCTTCTGAGGCAGCGCGAAAACGCACGATATTACGACGCGTTTCGGAATACCAGTTGGCGATCTTGAAGCCGAACGTGATGGGCTCGGCATGTACGCCATGCGTGCGGCCGATCATCGGGGTGTCTTTGAATTCCCATGCCCGGCGTTCGAGCACATCGGCCAACCGTTCGAGGTCTCCCGCAATCAGCGATGAAGCCTGCTGAATGAGTAGCGCCTGCGCGGTATCGACAACGTCATTCGAGGTCAGGCCGTAGTGGAACCAACGCGCATGTGGGCCAACGATCTCCGCAACCGCAGTGGTGAAAGCAATGACATCGTGCTTAACTTCGGCTTCGATTTCGAAGATTCGCTCGACATTGAAATTGGCGCGTTCACGGATAGCCTTGGCCGCATCCTTGGGAACGGTGCCAGCGTCAGCCAAAGTCTCTGTGGCTGCGACTTCGACAGCGAGCCAGGTGCGAAAGCGATTTTCATCGCTCCAGATGCGGGCCATTTCCGGACGCGTGTAGCGTGGAATCACGGAGTTCTCCTAAATGCGTGGCAAACAGAACTCAGGATTGTAAATGAGAGGGCGAGGCCTGTGCAGCATGGCAGGTCGCCGGTACGGGTAAAGTACATTGCAAAATAAACATCAATGGTGGCCGTCGAGATCGGCCCCGCGATTTTCGCAATCTATTTCACCGGCTCAACGACAACTGCCGTTCCATAGGCGAGCACCTCGGTCACGCCTTGCATGATCTCTGTCGCGTCATAGCGGGCGGTCACCACGGCGTTTGCTCCGAGATCGGCGGCATGTTGCAGCATCAGGTCAAAGGCTTCGGCTCGCGTCTTTTCACAAAGATTTGTGAGCAGCGTGATGTTGCCGCCTACCAGAGTTTGTAAACCCGCGCCAATCGTGCCGAATATCGACCGCGAGCGCACCGTAATTCCCCGAACTACTCCCAATGTACGAACCACGCGGTAGCCGTCGAGCTCGAACTGCGTGGTCACCATGTTGTGACTTACCATGCGTCCTGCAGTAGCGGAATAGTTGCCCATCTGGCCTCCTCATCCCCGAAAAGTGTCTTGCAAACGCTCTTCATGAACCGATTCCAATACCTGATCAAGATCAGCGCCGTCCTCGGCCCGGCCTTGGTGTACGAGCAAGCCGTTCATCGTGATCAAGGATGGCTGTGTCTCTGGAACTCGCAACACAATACCGTCGGGATGGTCAACAATCTCCAGCTCTGTACTGGGACGAAGACCCAACCGCTGGCTTATCTCTTTGGGCAAGACGATCCTGCCGGACTTGTCGATGGTGATTCTCATAACTATATGGTATGGCATACATCATTTGCGATGGCCATCAATCTGTACGACTCGGGAACGCGTACAGCCTACTTCGCGCTTTTCATCAACTCACTCAGCTCATGAACATCGGCGGCACTTGCGTCGCCGACGACGACATAGCGCAGTCCGCCCTCGCCCCATGTCTCAACTTTGAACGCCAGCTCACGTTCCGCGCCCAATTCAGCCGGAATCAGGCCCGGCCTCTCCTGCAAAATGAACACCGACAACTCGTGATTGCGAATCTGGAAGAGCAACTGCGCCCCGGGACTGTGTTCAAAATACATGACGCGGCCGCCAACGAGTTTGAACGGAGAATTCTGCAGTTCGGGAAGATCAAACGTGAAAGGCAGTTTTCCCTGGAACCAAGGCTTCACCGTGTGCCGATCCGTCGAAATCACATCCACGGGATTCGCACTCGCAAGCGTGGCCACGTGCAGATCGACGAGTTCCGCCAGAGCCTGCTCGTGAGCCGCGTGCCGCATCCACATGGTGAGTCCGACGACGAACAGAACGATTGCAATCCCGGCCACGGCCAACCTGGGCATCCACCCAAAGGCCCACGCCGGGGGGCGTTTCGTCTGAATGCTTTTCTCCACCCGCAAAAGTAATTCGCGCGACGGTGTATATCGCGCGGCGGCAGCCTGCGTCATGCGTTTGAGTTGGACGCGTCCCAGCGCATCCGCTGCGCAGCCGGGGCACGTGCGCAGATGCGTCTCCACACTCGCCTGTTCTTCGCGCGAACACGAAGAATCGATATACGCATCGAGTTTATCGCGCCATAGTTCGCACGTCATCGCGGAGCCCCTTGCAATCCGGCGTTGAGCAATTCGCGCATGGCTCTTCGTGCGCGCGAAAGGCGCGACATCACCGTCCCGATGGGAATGGCGAGGGTCTCGCTGATTTCCTGGTAGCTCATCTCCTCCAGATCGCATAGAAGAATGATTTCCCGGAATTTCACGGGCAATTTCTCCAGCGCCGTTTGAATCGTCTCCCGCTCCGCACGCATGAACAGAATCGTTTCTGGAGTCTCCGCAGCGATTGCTTCGGCGGTTTTGTCATCGTCGCTATCGAGCGCAACTGCTGAACTGGCCTTCAGCCCCGCTTGTGTGGTCAAAAACGTGTTGCGGAGGATCTTGTACATCCACGCGCGGAAGTTAGTTCCCTGCTGAAAGGACGGAAACCCACGCAGCGCCTTCATGTACGTTTCCTGCACCAGGTCCTCTGCGGATGTGCGGTCCTGCGTGAGCCAGTGTGCAAAGTTGTAGAGCTTGGCGAAAAGCGGCATCGCCAGTTCTTCGAACGACCCGGTGTCGCCAGCACGATCCACAGTTCAACAGTTTATATTGAGCCGACTTATGGCGAACTAGCGCGCTTCCGGTCCAACTCCAATCCGCCGCAACCGTTCCTGACCGATTTCAGTCACCGGTGGCTTGCGTCCAGCCGCGCAACTTGTTCCCTTCTTTCTGTGGGGAAGATGTATTTGTCGATTTGCGCAACAACAGCGCATCCAGTGACCACTTACCCGGCCCATTAATCAGCAGAAACATGGAGGTCAGGATCTGGGCATAGTCACTGCGGCCCTCGTGTAATACGGCCCAAAACCCCACCTTCGGAAGCGCTGGCGGCAATGGCAAGGGCGAAGTTCCGAGGTACAGCGCGACCTTCGTCGAGAGGATCGCGACAATCATTTCAATGACGAACGGAATCGCAATCAGCCTCGTCAGCAGCCCGGAAAGCAACAGCAGCCCTCCCACGATTTCGAGGCAGCCGATAAACGTCGCTGTGTATTGAGGAAACGGAATTCCGAGCTTGGTGAAGCGGCCCACTCCCTGATTCACATAGACAAACTTCAATATCCCTTCCCAGAAGAACACTCCTCCGGCCATCAATCTCAGCAAGAGTATGGATTTGGGACCGTCAGTGGGAGGATGGATGAGCCACGAGAAAAACCTGTTCATTGGTTGATCCTTTCAAATCATATAACTGCAGCAACCGCAAAATATTCCCCGAAATGGTTCAATTGCAATTCTTGAGTGGATCGAGCATGAGGAGTCTCCCGAACAATGGAGATTCCTCGCTGTCCTCGCCGCGCAAAGCGCGGCTCCGGACAGCTCGGAATGACAAGGTGGGGGAGTTAAAAGGGCGCGACTGGAAGCCGCGCCCATAATACAGAGTCCTACTTCGCCACCGGTTCCTTGTGCAGGCCCGCCAGTTGGGTCTTCATCGCCACTGCCAGCCGACGGATCCCTTCGCGGATCTGCTCCGGCTTCGCGTTTGAGAAATTCAAACGCAGGTGCCGCAACCCTTCCTCCGCATATCCATTGGCGGCGTAGAAGCAATCGCCCGGTACGAATGCGACGTTCTGCTTGAGCGCTGCGTCGAACAGTTGATGGCAATCCATTCCCTTGGGTAGCTCCACCCACAGGAAAAGCCCGCCGAGGGGCCGCGTCCAGGTCACTTCAGGAGGGCAGAACTCCTCCAGCGCTTCCAGCATCACATCCCGCCGTTCGCCGTACACACGGCGAATCAATTTGATGTGTTCGTCGAGAAAGCCGTCCCGCGCCACTTCGTAGGCCACCATCTGTCCAAAGGTTGAGGTATGCAAGTCGGCGCCCTGCCTCAACTGCACCAGCTTCGTGATCACGTCGGGCGGGGCCACTATCCAGCCCAGGCGCAAACCGGGCGACAGCGTTTTTGAGAACGTGCTGAGGTAGAGCACATTGCCAATCGAGTAACCGTCGTCGCGGCGCAGGTTCTCGCGATCGAGCACAACCAGCGGCGTCAGGTGCTCGCCCTCATAGCGCAACTGCCCGTAAGGATCGTCCTCCACAATTGGAATCCCGTAGCGGTCGGCAATCAAAACCAGTTCGTGCCGCCGGCCTTCCGACAAAGTCGTGCCGCCTGGATTCTGGAAATTGGGCAGGACGTACATGAACTTTGGCCCTGACCGCAGTGGCTCTTCCAGCAAATCTGTCCGCATGCCGTCCTTGTCGCTGAGCACGCAAACATATTCCGCGCCAAAAACGTTGAACGCCTGCAGCGCACCGAGATAAGTCGGCGCTTCCACCAGCACGTGGTCGCCGGGGTTAATCAGCAGCTTGGCGATCAGGTCGAGCGCCTGCTGCGAGCCGGAGGTAATCAACACGTTCTCCGCCTTCGCTTTTATGCCATAGCGGGAGGTATGCCGGGCAATTAGTTCGCGCAGCGGTTCATAGCCTTCGCTGGCGCTATACTGCAGCGCCATGGCGGCATGGGTATCGAGCACTTTGCCGCAGGCTTCGCGGAAGCGTTCGACCGGGAACACATCCGGCGCGGGCAGTCCTCCGGCGAATGAAATGATCTCCGGCTTTTGCGTGATTTTGAGAAGCTCGCGGATTATGGAGCTTTGAACGACCTTCGTCCGTTGCGCGTAACGGGAAGTCCAGGTGATTGACATGCATTCTTCTCCCGATAATCGAGTGTATATCGAGAGGGGTGTTTGCGCCGTGACCGGATGACGACGCCTTGTGACCAACATCACCCGCCGCAGGTGACCCGTGGGGCAGGAACGCGCGGGCTTGGCAGCTCTAGCCGCCGGTTAAACTAGCACGCCACTGGTCTGAGCGCGTTGACAGCTTCAGCGGCGATTTTTAGCGGCACCCCTCACCGCCAAACTCCGCATCGGTGCGATCTTGAAGAAGATGCATGAGTTGGGCATTGAGGAAAACAGGCCTATCGTCTACACCGCAAAATGGATGTGTGAGAAATTATCTCTTTGCGGTCGACGTCTTGTCGGAGAGAATCCACAACTCTGGGTCAAGTTCCACCTTTTCCGGCGACGCCGGCAGCTTAAGACTGATCGGCGCGTGATCTCCGTATGCCGCCACTGTGACTCGCGCGGTCTTGCCGCCATGAAAATGGATAACCAGAGGAAGCGGCATGAACCACATTTCGCTTTCGGGCGGCCCTGTCTGAACTACATCGCCCTTCAGACTGATGCCTGCAGTCGAATCGTTTTCGATGTGATACGAAAGCTCGTAGGATGGAAGATAAGTCTCTGTCACCCACTGCCGGTAGAACCAGTTCAAGTCCTTATATCCATATTTCTTGGCGAGCGAAGTGCTCTTGACGTGTTCATTCGCAAGAGCAAAAAACTGCTCCGTAGTCGCGGTGCTGCCTTGATAGCGTTTTACGAAGTCGCTCATCAGGTCGAAGAATGCGTTGCCGTCGCCGGTGTCTGGGTTCGTGAACAAAAAATGCATCATGCGCAGCACCAGGGAACCTTTTTCATAAGTAAGTGCGGTGTAGGCGCCTCTTGTCTCGCGATTTTCCAGCCGATGCCCCATTACAAGCGGGCCCACATCAGCCAACTTGCCGGGTCCGACGCCGGTGAGCGTGCGCGGGGGCATTTTCAGCTGGTAACGTGCGCGCTCGATCAGCTCTTTCTCCGAAGACGACTTGTCGCGGGAGTCGACGTAGAGCATTCCAGAATATTCCGCAAAGCCTTCGCTGAGCCACTGGTCGCGATAGGACCGCCAGAGCACCATGTCACCCCACCACTGGTGCGAGGTCTCATGCGCGATAAAAGAGAAAGTGAATTTGCTGGCACTGTCGGCCTTCGGGATCATGATGGTGGTGGCAAACCCCTGGCCGAAATTGAACGGATGATATGCGCCTCGGAATACCGGATACGGGTACGCCCCAAACATCTTGCTGAAAAAGCGGACGCTGTTGCTCATTTCTGCAAGAATGAAATCTTCCTTGACCGCCAGCCGGGTCCCGGGCATGGAGTAAAACTCGATAGGCAATTGCTTGCCAGTGTCATCCTTAGCAACTTCTTTGTGAATTTCGTACGGGCCAACTGCAAACGTTGCCAACGCGACTGGTTGCTCCATGCGGAATTCTGTCAGCACATCGTCGTTCGTTCCAGGGGCTGGGCCTTCTTTAATGAACTCACCAATGCTCACCACATGATCTTTCTTGCGATGAATCATGGAGATGTCGAACCGGGATCGGCCCAGATACCCGTGCCGCGGATACCATGCTTCCGTGCTTCGCGGGAAATACGTCCCAGTCACGTATTCCGATTCCATCATGAAATCACCCTTCAGATCCAAGCTCAACGAAAGTTTCTGGCCGGCTGCTAACCCTTTAGGCAGAACGACGCTGAAGCCGCTTTCCCACGGCTCCTGAAAGAACGTGAGCGCCGTGCCATCGGACAACTGCGCGCCATGCAGATATAACTGCTTCTTGCGGCGCTCGTCGTCGTAAATGCTCAACCCTTCCCCGACGGCGAATGAAATTACGCGAAGGCCATCAATGCGGGAGATGAGGTCTAACCTTGTAACCAGGCCGAGAACCTTCTTGGGCTCCGATAGGTCCAGCGTCATCGTGTACTTTTCGGTGTCGACAACGTTATAAATGTCGGAATATGGAGCTTTTCCCTTGGCATAGTCTCCATTGGCGTGAAAAGCCATCCATACGTCGTTGTCGAATATGTCATTGTCGTAAGCAAAAATCAGTCCTTTTTCGCCAGCATTAATTCCAAAATTGACTAGCGGAATGCGCGCCTGCGGATCCAGCACATAAGTAAAGCGCCCACGCTGTCCGCCATCCATCTGGATCAGAAATACCCCAGGTGTTTCCTGATTGAGAATGGACTCCAATTGTCGCGCCGACATGTTAACCCCAGTTTCCTTGAGGAAGCGTGGCCCAAAGTCGGCGGCGAGATGAGTGGCCCGTTCTGAAATTGCTCCGCCCTGCAAAAAGCCATCTTTCAGGAAGTCGCTGTCTGTATCGTCGGTAAACCGCAGAACCGCGCTTTTGAAGTCGGACGAAACATCATCGGCCTTCAGCATGCGGCGGACATTTGCTTGCTCGAACGTAACTGGCGGCGGGGCAGCCTGGAAATTCCCGGCCCCGATATATACCGCCGAGCGAACTTTACCGCCAACGGGTGAAGACAAATACACCATGCCGTCCGTAAACGTAATAGTCGCGCGATCCCTTTGGAGTACAAAATTCTTCAGGTGAAGGCTTTTCTCCAGAACCGACGAGTTCTGCAACTGCAAATATAGCGGCGTCGCCTCCAGCGGCTGTTGTGTTTGAGCCCAGACTGGAATTGAGCCTAGAAAAAATATCAACCAAAGCGTGGTGCCCCAAGAGAACGGAGATGGAAATTGGCGGCGAAAAAAGGATGTCATCTTAAGATAAGCCTCGTAGTTGCCATTCAATTCTTAGCTCAGGATCGCGTTGACCGGCTATTAAATTTACCCCTCGCAATACCGAAGTCCTATCGGCCCGATTATCAGACGTGCCCCTGGGAAAAAATTGAAGGTATGCGTCTCACCGGACGGCGACTGCTCCTCGGGGATGCGCAATGATTTGACAAGCAAAGATTTGACAAGAATGACCTCCTTGCTGTCAGTGCGAAAAGTCACATCTTGATGTGAAGGATCGGCAGGTGAAGGACCGGCAGGTGCCAATCGCTGGGGAAGGGCTTCCATCTGGCATTAAATCCCAATTACACTCAGAATCCGGGCTGGCGGACAACAACCTACTACTCCACCACCCACTCCTTTACTTTTCTCAGCAGCGACGCCGGCGCTTCCGCTTCCATTTCCACCAGGCCATCCTGATATTGCCGCGAGTAGATTCGGGCACGCGCCTGAAGCAAGGCCAGCATCTTTCCTTCTTTCTGCGGGATGCGCAGGCGCACGCGGCTCGGGCGATCTTCCTCTAATACTGCGTCAATGCGGTCAAGCAGCGTCGTCAGCCCGATACCCTTCGCCGCCGAAACATGAATCGTCTGGTCATCGTCGAGCAGCGACTCCCGCTGCTTCGGAGGCAGCAGGTCCATTTTGTTCATCACATGCAGCCGTGGCTTCTTATCGGCTTCCAGCTCTTTGAGCACACTGTCCACCTGCGCATCTTGCTCCGCCGAAATTGGGCTGCTGGCATCGGAAATCTGGAGGATCAGCGTCGCCCGCTGCACCTCTTCGAGCGTTGCGCGAAAAGCCGAAACCAGCGTGTGCGGCAAATGGCGAATGAAACCAACCGTGTCGGCCAGCACAATCTGCCGCTTCGACGGCAGCTCCGCGCCGCGCAACGTGGGATCGAGCGTGGCAAACATACGCGGCGAAGCCAGCACTGTGGCGTTGGTGAGCGCGTTAAATAAAGTCGACTTCCCCGCATTGGTATAGCCGACAAGCGCGATCGTCGCCACCGGCACCGACTCACGCCGCTGCCGCTGCTGCGCCCGGATGCGCCGCACGTTCTCGATCTGCTGCTTCACGTGGCGTATCCGCCGGTAGATCTTTCTGCGATCGGTTTCAAGCTGAGTTTCGCCGGGTCCGCGCGTGCCGATGCCGCCGCCGAGCTGCGACATTTCCACTCCGCGCCCTGCCAACCGCGGCAGCATGTATTCAAGCTGCGCCAGTTCCACTTGCAACTGGCCTTCGCGCGTTCGCGCATGTCGCGCAAAAATATCGAGGATCAGCTGCGTGCGGTCGATGACGCGGGTTTGCACCTCGGCCTCGATGTTGCGCTGTTGCGAAGGGGAAAGATCGTGGTCGAAGAGAATGACGTCGGCGGAAACGGAAGCTGCCGCGCCCGCTATTTCCTCCAGCTTCCCTTTGCCGATGAGCGTGGCCGGATCGGGCCGGTCGCGATGCTGCATGAATTCGCCGGCGATTTCGGCGCCCGCGCTGGTTGCCAGTGAGCGCAGCTCGTCAAGAGATTCCTCAGGGCTGAAGTCCGTGCGGTCCGACCGTCCGCCGGAGCCGACGCTGGTTGAGTGGTCGCGGGCCGCCTGCGCCGCGGGCGTCAGAGCCGACGTCAGAGCGGACGTCCGAGGAAGACCGGCTGGCGCCGCTTTCTGCGTTCGACCTCGCGTGCGAAACTCCACACCCACCAGGAACGCCCGCTCCCGGCGGTCTGACGGATTCAGGACAAGCTTAGGCGCAGTCCGCAAACTGCCACGGCCGCGCCGCTTGGAGTTATCTCTCCGCAAGGACTCACTTCATCCTTGGGTGCCGGAGCTTGGAATTGGTTCGTCGATCGCCGCCACGCCCGAGGGCTTCGGCTCCACATGCGAATGCAGATCCGCATGCGAATGCATGGCTCGAGCGATAACGACCGTGGAAATCGCGTGCTTGAAGATCAGTTGCTCCTGGTTGCTGGTTTCCAGCACCACGGAGTACTTGTCGAAGGACCGGATGCGACCGGTCAGCTTCACCCCACTCACCAGATAAATCGTAATGTTGTGCCGTTCTTTGCGTGCTGTGTTGAGAAAAGAATCCTGGATATTCTGCTGTGCCGGCTTTGTCTCCATCTTGCCGATCTCCTTTTCTTCATTTTGTCGCGCCTGAAGCCCAACCCTGAGGGAGTTGGCAACTGCATTCGTGCCACCGGCCTCTACAATACGGCCTGCTGTTGCACTTTTCAACATCCGGGACAAATAAACTCTGTAATTCGCCCAAGCAAAATTATAAGCGACTCGCGGCGAAAGAAATTCTGCGATTGCCGCCCTTTCTTTCGTCGCTTACGTGCTTTTACAATCGTGAAGCCACCGGAATCGAAAGGGAGCGTAAGCCTTGAATAGCATAAGTCTGCCCACGGATTTCCACACCAACCTGCTCATGCTGTTTCGTTGGATGCACATTATTGCGGGCATTATTTGGGTTGGATTGCTTTATTTCTTCGTCCTGGTAAGCACGCCGTTTCTGCGCGGCCTCGATTCCGCCACCAGGGGCAAGGTGCTGCCCGGACTCATGTCGCGGGCATTATGGTGGTTCCGCTGGTCCTCGGTCGTCACTGTGCTGATGGGGCTCGCCTACTGGGGTGACATCGTTGGGTCAGACGCGCGCAACGGCGGCGCCTCAGCCGGAGGCACCTTCGGCTCCTTCTTTGCCATCTGGACCGTGGCCTGGGCCCTGATGTATATCTGCGTGCTCCCCGGCAAAGGCCTGCTAAACAATGGATGGGTGCTGGCGGTGATTTACGCCATCATTATCATCGCCGCATCTGTCTTATTCTTACGGCTCAATGATCATGGGTGGGAGGGCAATCGTCTGCTCGCCATCGGCATTGGCGGCGGCTTCGGCTGGCTCATGATGCTGAATGTCTGGGGCGTGATCTGGCGGATTCAGAAACGCATCATCCAGTGGACTGCCGACAATGCGGCTAACGGCACGCCGATGCCCGATAAAGCCGCTCGCATGATGCGGCAAGCATTGCTGGTGTCGCGCTCGAACTTCGTGCTCTCGTTCCCCATGCTGTTCTTTATGGCTGCCGCCAGCCATTACCCCATGTTTGGGCGATAGTGTTTGGCGGATAGTGCTTAGAAGATTTTGTTGGAAGAAGTTTTGCCGAACTCTTTCAACTCAAAGTTCGTAATAACATTTACGCCTCTCGGCTAACCGAGTGGGGAGCCCTGCGTCGAAACTGAGTGAAGAAAGGATCGGTATGCGACTTTTGCTCTTGCTAGGCCTTTCCGTACTGCTCGTGGCTCAGGATAAGCCGAGTGTTTCACCGGCAACGCACAACACTGCGGCACCTGCTTACACCGCCGATGGCCGGCTCACTTTCCCGGAGAACTATCGGGAGTGGATCTATCTGACCACTGGCATGGATATGGACTACAACCCCGATCTCAAGGCTTCGGACCACTCCATGTTCGACAACATCTTCGTCAATCCCGAGGCGTACAAGGTGTTCGTCGCCACCGGCACCTGGCCCGATAAAACAATGCTCGTACTCGAGGGGCGGATGGCGGAGAGCAAAGGTTCCATCAACAAAGCCGGACACTTTCAGACCGACAACATCATGGCTCGCTCGATCCACATCAAAGATGAGTCCCGCTTCCCCGGCAAGTGGGCATTCTTCAGTTTCAATGGCGACGGCCCGGCCAAGGCCATTCCGCCGGATGCCGTTTGCTATTCCTGCCATCAGCAGCACGGCGCCGTCGATACCACCTTTGTGCAGTTTTATCCCACACTGCTTGAAATCGCGAAAAAGAAAGGTACGCTGGCGCCTGGCTATATGAAAGAAGGAACCGCGACCGCGACGGAAGGCTCATCGAAAAAATAGGAGCGCATAGAAGGGTCCAGCGCAAACGAACGTAATCTCGCGAGCCGCGGGTCAACGTTCCTACAATTGGCTGATGGGTCAGTTCATAGCTTCAATAGTTGATCTATCCAACGCGAACGAAAACTGGCGTCCCACCTCGCGCTGGGCCGTAGGCGCGTGGCTTGTCTTCTATGCTTTCTTCCTCCTGTACGCCTTCCGCGCTCATGGCGGCTATCTCTTTATCGATAGCGCGAACCTCGTTGTCCACGAAGGCGGTCACCTGCTGTTTGGCTGGTTCGGCCAAACCATCGGCCTGTGGGGAGGAACTATCCTGCAATGGCTGGTCCCGCTGCTGCTGGCGGCGTATTTTTTCTATCAGCGCCAGCCCGCCGCTTTCGTCTTCTGCGCGTTCTTCTTCTTCGAGAACTGGCTCTACACAGCAACCTACATGGCCGACGCTCGCGCCATGGCTCTGCCGCTGGTCACCGCGGGCGATTCCGACTTTGTCGAGCATGACTGGAACACAATCTTTACCAGCCTGGGAGTTCTGCAGTACGACACCACAATCGCCGCAGTCGTAAGAACCCTTGGCTGGATTGGAATGCTGGCCTCGGTCGCATGGCTCGTCTCGCGGGCAAGAAACGAGTCGTAGGTCCTGTTCGCCTTTCAGCGAGCCATCCTGCCGGCATTGTGTCCGCACCTTGCTCCGTCCCCTGCTAAAATCGGGCGAGTGAAAACCACTCTGCCGGACGCCAAAAGCCTCACCTCACAACGCCCTTCCCAAGCCGTTCCTCTGCTCGACCTGCGCCGCCAATATGACACCATTCGCGAAGAAGTGCTCGCGGCCATCACTCGCGTGTGCGACTCGCAAGGCTTTGTCCTCGGGCCTGAGGTTGAAGCACTGGAGCGCGAAATAGCGGCATTTACCGGAGCAGCCGCGGCTGTAGGCTGCGCGTCCGGAACCGAAGCTCTGTGGCTGGCGCTGGTCGCTGCCGGAGTCAAGCCGGGAGACTCGGTCATCACCACGGCATTCAGCTTCTTCGCCTCGGCCAGCGCCATCGTGCGCGCGGGAGCGACGCCAATCTTGATGGATGTTGAGGCGGGCACGCTGAACCTCGATCCCCAACTCGTCCGCCAGCGCCTGGGCACAAACGCGCCCCGGAATCTCAGCGCAATCCTTCCCGTTCATCTCTACGGCCAATGCGCCGACATGGAGGAGTTCGAGCGCCTCGGAAAAGAGTTCCACTTTGCCGTGGTCGAAGATGCTGCTCAGGCTATCGGTGCGACATGGCGCGGCCGTGGAGCGGGCTCGCTCGGCGCAACCGCTGCCTTCAGCTTTTATCCCACGAAGAACCTGAGCGCGTATGGCGATGCCGGCATCGTGACCACAACTCATCCAGACATGGCCGAACACATGCGGCGACTGCGCAATCACGGCAGTCCGCGCCGTTACTATCACGACGAGTTCGGATGGAATGGGCGCATGGACGCCATTCAAGCAGCGGTCTTGCGCGTGAAGTTGCCCCACGTTGCCGAATGGAATGAGGCTCGACGACAGCACGCCGCAACCTATGACCGACTCTTTGCCGAGGCGGGCTTGGCTTTCGCCTCTGCAGCTTTAGCCTCTACATCTGCCTCTACGATAAAAACATCAGCAGATGCTGCTCCAGGATCGCAAACGCCCATTCGTCTGCTTGGCCGCGACCCACGCGCGACGCATGTATTTCACCAATACGTTGTGCGAGCTGATCGCCGCGATGAACTGCGCAGGTTCCTCGCAGAACGGAAGATTGGGTCCGAGATCTACTATCCTCTACCGCTGCATTTGCAGCCAGTGTTTTCCTATCTTGGACTAAAAGAAGGGGACCTGCCAGTAGCAGAACAAGCGGCCAAAGAGGTTCTGGCGCTGCCTATGTTCCCTGAGTTGACCGAGCCCGAGATTCGACAAGTCGTCCAAAGCATTGCGGAGTTCTATTCCTGACGCCTAAACAGAAGAACTGCTAGTTTCGTGATCCCATCTTTCAGGAAATGACCCTCTGAATCTTTGAAGAACTCCTCCTTCGGAGCTAATACCCCCTCTGCGACGGTCTTTTAATCAAAGACTTGGGAAAACTGCGCTCGCCAGGTCTTTGATAAATAAGGAGTTAGACGTAAAGTATTTTACAATCAGAGACTTAGAGAGAACAATTGGAAGGCCCGTTCCGAAGGGAATGCCGTTCCGAAGATAACTCTCTACTGGGCTGCCAGACTGGCGTCGGGGCCCCATTCGATCCGCATTTCCTTGGTGTGCTTATCAAAGCTGACCAAAAGAGGCTTCTTCATGCTCTTGGGGAAGTCGCCGGTAATGCTCCTGGTCTCATCATATTTTTCCGTGGCGGACTGCACCTGCACGCGCACATCGTGCTTGCCGGCGGAAAGCGGAATCAGGACCGTCTCTTTGGCTCCAAGACCGAGTACCAGCAAGGTCTTCTTGTGGCCATCGCGCAGCCCGTGCTGATAAGCAAGAGTGTTGTCGACCCAGACCGACACGCTCGCATCAGCAAAGTGGTTTGCGACGCGAAGTTCCATATTCGAGTCGGGGGGCACAACAGCGCGCACCGGCGTTAGCGCGGGCGGCGCGCTGCCCTTTACCATGTCGATGGCTTCGGGCATAGCGGGCTCGGCCGGTGGGGCGTTTGAGGCAACCACGGCTGGTGGCTTCAAAGCGCCGTGGGTCCCAACTCTTTGCGTGGCCGGGGCCAAAGCCCGCGAACGACGTGCGGAGGACGCCAGTTTACGAACGACGACATCGGCTTCAGAATTGGCGTCTGTTTCAGAGCCCGTGGAGTCAGAAGAATCGGATGCAGCCGCTTGCCCCGCGGGCTGTGCCGCGGACCCGATGCCCAGATGCGGAGCCGTGCGCTCATCTGCCTTTTCGGAAACTTTTCCCTGCGTTAATTTCTGGGCAAAGCTCTGTTTGGGCCCGGGCCGCAGTTCCCGCCAGCCGCGTACACCAAGAATCATCGCCATCACGCAAAGCAACACGGCGGTTGCGGTCTGCGCACCCGATGGTGTGAGCAAGGCTGGAATTTTTCTCTTCGTATATGACAGAAATGCAGATATCTGGGCCTGCGCAGTGGAAGCAGCCGAGGCAGCAAGGGGCTGAAGCTTTCGCGCCTGCTGTTGCATGAAGAGCCACTGCGCTTGCAAAATCGGCTGCAGTTTCGCCTGTAACGACCGCATCGCCCGCGAAAATTCTTCCCAAATATTTTCCCAAGACTCGCTCTGGCCGGAGTTACCCGGGAGATTGCCTGAGGTAGCACTCTGCCGTTTCGCCGCCGCCGCAGTGCGAGCGACCTGCCCATTCATCTGTTCGGACGCAACCGGCACTGCTTCCATTGGCTGAGTCGCAACCGCTGTACTGGAAGCAACTTGTCTGGTTATTGCCGCTGCACTCGCCGCGCCTGCACTGGCAGCCGCTGCAGCCATCGCCTTGGGACTCGTGGCCTGTCTGCTCTCTATCGACCGCTCGTCAATGAGTTCCCCAGGGTTGTAAGCCGCTGTATCGTGGATCTTCGCGGACTCGTCGTACGCCCGAGCATCATTCAGCGCCATCGTATCGTGGAGCGATACGGCCTCATGCGCGGCATTCTGACTTTCGCCTGCCTGGCTTATAGCGGAGCTGTTATCGGGTGCAGGGGTTGTTGCAACACCCTCGCTCTTGCTCTTGGAACGGCGAACACGCCTCTTCTTCGGGCCTTGATTAGGAGCAGCGCTCGCTTCGGTGACCGAACCGCTTGCTTCCGCAGGCACAGTATTCGCTTCGGCACTGGGCTCAACGGTTCCGGGAGCGCTAAAAATATTCGTTCTCTCATCCAGCCAGGTGCGGCTCTCTGCCGGCTTCGAAAACCAAAGCGCAGACTTCTTGCGGCCCTTTGCCGCCTGGCTGCGAAGCTTCGCCAGGTCCTCAGAAAATTCCATGCCCCGCTGATAGCGTTCGGCGGGATCTTTGGCCAGCGCGCGGGCGATCACGGCATCGAGTTCCGGCGGCAACTGGGGAGCCAACACTGTCGCCTTCAGAGGCTGCCGATTCGCCACTTTGAAGCATACCGACGCCGCGTTATTTCCCTGAAACGGACTGAAGCCGGTCAATGCCGAATACAGAATCGCGCCCAGCGAAAACAGGTCCGACCGCCCATCCACATGCTGCCCTTCGAGCTGTTCCGGCGACATGAATGCCGGAGTGCCTAGCACCTGCCCGGGCAAGGTCATGTGCGAAACGTCAAGTTGCGCGATGCCGAAGTCTCCGATTTTCGCTTGCCCATTGTTCGGAATGAGAATATTTGCCGGCTTGATATCGCGGTGCACCACCCCCTGGGCGTGCGCATAATCGAGCGCTTCGGCGACTTGCTGCGTGATCTCTAACGCCTCATCCACATCGAGCCCGGTGGTATTTCGCGCCAGTAACTCACCCAGATTCGCTCCCTCGACGTACTCCATCACAATGTAGGGATCGGAAGTTATCTCATCTTCCCCGACGTCGAACACGGCGACAATGCCGGGATGCAGAAGGCGTCCCGCCGCCTGCGCTTCAATGAAGAAACGCTTGCGAAAATCGGTTTGGTCGCCGACCCCAGTCAGGTGCAGCAGAATGGTCTTAATCGCAACAAACCGCTCGATTTTCGGGTCCCAGGCTTTATACACTGCCCCCATTGAACCGCGGCCAAGTTCGGCCACGACGTTGTATCTTCCAATCAATTTGCCCGAAGGTGCTGTTTCCATCAGTTCACGGCTCGAACGAAGGAGGATTTCCCTGCATTAGGGTACGCCCGCCGACCGCGGCCACAATGGGCTATTCGCACCTTATGTATTACCGGCGTAACAGTTTTCTTCCTATGTTATTGAATCGAAATATGTCGCACCGCCAGGCCCTCGGCCCCGCGCCTCTGCTGCACGAAAGGACATGTTCTTTGGGATACGCGCGTCGAAATATCCCCCGCTCTCGGAATCCGTTCCCTTCACTCATTCTGAGTACGGGTCATCGCTTCTTGCGCGGCTTGCGTGTTTTCTTTGCGGAAGTTTCCTGCTTCTTCTGTCTGGCCGGGTGGGATGGCTCCTCGCCCGGAGCATACACTCGGCGCACGATCGGTGTATTGAGCTTGTATTTGCGCTCGGCTGTCGCGCCGTTTTCATCGAGCACTTGCACCGCAAACACCGGCAGCACGCCTTCCTTACTGAAGTCTTCCTGCCCAACCTTCACCGGCAACATGCCCTCGACATGCTCACGGTAGGCGGTTTCATAGCGGTGGCGGCGCACGTTCCAGGTGAAGACTCGAAATTGATTGAAGTCGAACGGCAGGCCGTCTTTCGGTTCGGTCAGCACGGTCAAATACTGGGGCACTTTCTTGTCGTCGTCTTGCACCTGATTGAGCACGAAGAACGCGACGATCCGCTGCCCTTCGGCATACTGTGCGACATCGAGCGGAATATCGACATCCACCATGCGTCCAAGCACCCAACCTACGCGGCCGTGACTGTCGCGCACCAGCCACCAGTCTTCGAGAACAGGAACCGGCTCTTTTTTGTCTTCAGATTTCCCGCCGGATTTCTCACCGGGTTTCTCGCTCGGATTCTCACCGGGTTTCTCCGTCGCGGCTGTGATTTTGGACGGGGTCGCAACGGAGCCCGGCTTCGGCGCCGTCCCTCGCTTCAGCAACGTCAACTTCTCGCCGGACAAAATCTGATAAAGGTGTTCGGTATCTCGGCCCGGCTCAACGTGCAGGTTCGTGTCATTGCGCGTGGCGGCCTGCGCCTGCACTGGATCGTTGGCATTGTCGGCGGTCAATTTCTGGATCCGGTCGAAGACCTGCTGGCTGACAAGATAGCGCTGTTCCATCCAGCCTATCTGGCCAGATGAAATGCGGACCTTCGCAAAGCGGCGATCGTGATCGAGCACCTCTACGCGGTCGCCGTTCTTCACGTATCCCGCTTTCTCATAGACAGGAGCGACGCGGTCGCGCAGATTGACTTGCACTCCGGAAACATAAGCGACCTCAAGGACCTTGCCTCCGCTGTGCCTGCAGGCGGCGATCGAGATGATGGCGGCGGCGCATAGACCAACGCCCGCGGCCCGACGCCAGAATTTGGGGAGAAATTTCACGCGATTAACTACATTTCAATATATCGCTTGTCGAACAAGACAGGATTGACAGCTAGGGAACTTCAGTTCTCAGTTCTCAGTTCTCAGGTGTCAGGTCTCTACTTCCGCACTCTTGATTCTCGCGGCTCGCGACTCGCAACTCGTAGCTGAGAACTCGATTTTACTGGCTACTGGATACTGGCTGCTGGCTACTGATTCAATCCCCAAACGCAATGCCGAGGGCGCGCGCCATGTGCACGATTTCGCCTCGCGGATCGACCGTCTTCATCTTCCCCACGGCATCGGCAATCGTCACCGCGCGAATCGACTCCTGTTGCAGGCAGACCATTTTGCCGAAGCCGCCGGCGGCGATCAGATCCACAGCTCCCACGCCAAAACGCGTGGCAAGAATGCGGTCATAGGGGGAAGGCGAACCTCCGCGCTGAATATAGCCGAGCACACTCACGCGCACTTCCCGGCGTGCCACCAGGGCAATGGCGTCGCCCACCATGTTGCCCACGGCCATGCGCGCCATGTGTTTCATTTCCTGCGGAAGCTTGATGCCCTCGGCCACCACAACAATCGTGAAGCGCTTGCCATAACGCTCACGCATATCGAGGTGCTCGCAAAGTTTTTGAATGGTGAAGGGAATCTCGGGAATAAGAATGATGTGGGCGCCGCCGGCAATACCGGCCTCCAGTGCGATCCAGCCCGCATCGCGGCCCATCACTTCCACCACCATCACGCGGTGATGCGATTCGGCCGTGGTATGCAGCTTGTCGATGGCATCGGTCGCTGTGTGAATCGCGGTGTCAAAGCCGAAAGTCACCTCGGTGGCAGAAAGATCGTTGTCGATGGTTTTCGGTACGCCGACGATCTGCAGTCCTTTGTGGAACAGTTCGTCAGCGATCTTCATCGAGCCGTCGCCGCCAATCGAGATTACCGCGTCAATGCCGAGTTTGCGCGTATTCGCGATCACTTCGTTGGAGATGTCGCGCACCACCTCCTCCCCGTTTTCGACCGTCCTGTAGCAGAAGGGATTGCCACGGTTGGTGGTGCCGAGGATCGTGCCGCCGCGCGGCAGAATGCCGCTGACGTCTTTCAACGTGAGTTCGCGTGAGCGCTCGGGCCAGATCAGGCCGTCGAAGCCATCGGTGATCCCGATCACCCTCCACTTGTATTTAAGGATGGCAGCTTTTACGGCCGCGCGGATAACAGCGTTGAGCCCGGGAGCGTCGCCGCCTCCGGTGCAGATTCCTATGCAATGAATGTCAGGCATGCGCTGAATGTCTCAGGTAACCGATCATCATAGCGCGGAGTGTGAGCGTGAAGATGTGACGAATGGTCGCGCCCAAAACCGTGACTCCTTAACCGTGACTCATTCTGTCCCGAACCAGGGTTGCCCCACCCTGTCGCCGGTTTTTGGCGAAGGGTGGGATCGCATCAATATCGGCATTACAGTCGTGCCCTTCCGCTTACGCGCCGCCGTTGTAGCTCCCACCCTGTCGCTCAAAAAGCGGGATACCATATTTAATACTGGTATCGAGTATGGTATAATTCAAGATGTGGAAACTGCTCGCAAAATAACGGTCGAGATCCCCGCCGATCTGCTTGAAAAAGCACAACAGGCAAGCGGCTCTGGCATCACTCAGACGGTGCGCGCGGGACTGCAACTCATCGCTGCCTCAGAAACTTACGCTCGCCTTCGTCGGTTTCGGGGCAAGGTTCGGTTTTCGCGCAAGCTGGCCGAGTTGACGGACGACCGCTAGCCGGCCGAAATGTTTGCTCTGACCCGACCTCATGATTTCTAACTCATGATTACTGCCGATACCAGTACCTGGATCGCATTTCTCGAAGGCCGCAGCGGCGAAGACGCTCGTTTGCTCGACCGCGCCCTCGATGACCGGCAGGTCGTCATGGTTCCTGCCGTGCTCACCGAACTGCTGAGCGACCCAGCGCTTCCTGCCGCCGTTGCTCAAACTCTCGCCGAAATACCTGTGATGGGGATTGAGCCGGGCTACTGGGAGCGAGCCGGAAGGTTGCGCGCAAAAGTTCTCGCTCAACACCGCAAGGCGCGTCTGGGCGACGCACTGATCGCTCAAAGCTGCCTTGACGGCGGTTTCGCGCTCCTCACACGAGACCGCGATTTCCGAAGCTTTGTCAGCGCCGCCGGCCTGGATCTGGCGCTCTAGGCAAGCCACGGCAAAGGTGCTTCTACTGTGATGGCGCTGGATCTATTGTGATGTCCGTCGTGGCCGCAAGCGTATTTCCGGCGCAGGTATAGGTTGCGGTAACCGTCCCCGTCACCGCCGGTGGGGCCGTGGGCAGAGTTATTGTCGCAACTGCGGGAGAAGTTCCATCGGCGATAGTCACTGCTGAATTCGTTGTTGTCCACATGACGGACGCTGTAACGTCTTGAGGAGATTCGTTTACCGTCACGGCCGCCGTGTAGTCTTGCGTTGTAGCGCCCGTACTATCGACATAGTTTAACGGAGCGATCGTGAGGTCGGACCCGCCCGTGACGCAAACCGTGGCGCTCGCCGTTTGCACAGCCAGCGCCTGGTAATTGGCGGTGATCGTTACAGCTGATGTACCCAGGGAAACGGCCGTTAGTAGACCAGGAGTTCCGTCACCGGAAGTGCCGACACTGATCACCCCCGGGGATCCGCTGGACCAATCGATCTGATTCGTTATGTTGCCCGCCGCACTGCCATCGCTATTGGTTCCAAACGCGGACATCTGCAAGGTGCCATTCGGATACGCAACGGTGGGGGACGTCGGACTAACGATGAAACTGGCTATTGTCGGGTTGACAAAAAATCCGGCGCAGCCCGCGCCAAACGCCGCTACCAGCAGCACAGTAAAAGCAGATATTATTGCCAGTCTTTTCCCAGCAAACTTGCGCCCTGTCGTCATAAGGATCGCCTCAACCACAACAATTTTAGCAGAATGGCAGATGCCTCCAAGACCCTGGATAGTGCTAGACCGGCTTCCTGCCGACAGTGGGCGAGCGGGCACCTGCTCCTAACAAAGAACGCGGTAACAAGCTGAACTTGCAAAGTTGAGACTGTAAAGAACTATCAACTGATAAAACTGGCAACTGCTATACAGTTTGCTGAAAAACACGTTTGCGCACGGCGTCGCTCCCTCAGCGGCTAAAGCCTGCATTAAAAATTAGGCGGTTATCGCAGCGGTAAACCGCTGCGCCACCCAAAAGCAAGACCAAAGTCGAGTTTTTCAGCAAGCTGTATAGACGGATTGGCGGCGGGCACACGCAGCAGGCTACACAGCCTGCGAAAAAATGCAGATTCCTCGCCGTCCTCACGGCACAAGCGCGGCTGCGGGCAGCTCGGAATGACAACGGAGAGGAACTTAACGGCGCGCTCTGAATCCGCGCCGCTTCGAAAGCCCCACTCATGCTAAAACGGGGTTTGAACGGGCCACCCGGCGGGTCGCAAGGCGCGGACGCGGGTCACGGGGAGGACGCGTTGAAACGGCGCCAAGCGGATCGAGCGTGTAGGGGTCTTTCGACTCCGCAGTAACTTCACTTCGTGAAGTCTCTGCTGCGCTCAAGATGACAGGGTTTAATGATGTTGCTCCAAAGTGCGCGAAGGATGGCGCACCCACAGATGGGTGATGCAAGCGAAAACCAACGACTGCCGAAGCTATGGAAGCTTACCGCGCAAGCGCGGTTTACGGAGGACATGACAAAAAATAAGGGATGGTCCCGAAACAGATTGCGCAGTCAAGATCCGCGGGCGGGACAGATCCGCGACAGATCCAAAAGACGCTCTAGTTCTTCTTCTTCTTGCCGGCGTTTTGGATGCGCTCGTCGATCGGCTTGCGGCCTGCAAAACCTTCGCTTGTGCCATGCCAGTGCGCGATATTCGGCTCGCCCATCTTCCAGCAAAGGAGGACGATTTCGCCTCCCACCTTGCAGGGGAAATCGAGCAGGCCTGTGTCGAGGTCTTTCACCTGCACTCCAGCGGCGTCGATTTCAGCCAAAGCATCCTTGATGCGCAGAATCGCCTTCTCGCGCTCGGCCTTGCGGCGCGCCAGATGCACAACGTTGAGCTGCGTTCCTCCATTGAGGAAGACGCGGTGCGCGGTATCCTGCAGTTCCGTATCGACTCCCTCAATCAACTGCCGCGACGCAATTGCCTGTTGCAGCAGCGATCCGAGAATGGGAAGAAGCGTCTGCGCTTCGTCGAGAGTAAATGTGCGTTCGGCCATCCTCACCTATTTTACCGCTCTACTCGTTTTTCCGCCTTTCGGCGGATGGCACCCGTTCGACGCGCCGCATATCGGAATACGAAGTCATGGAATACGCTGGGTCATGAAATACGCGAAATGATGGGTGGTGTCGTGATTTGCGTTTTCTCACCACGGAGTCACCGAGTCACGGAGGAAAAATCTGAATTTGTAAAACCCAACAGGTGAAGGTCTTGCCAAGCACTTGGGTTTCTCTGTGCCTCCGTGTCTCCCTGGTAGAAGACTTGGAATTAGGACAGTACCAAATGATGGAATATGCGAAGCAATGGAATAATGGTAAGCGTTCTGTCACTTCTGCCTTCAAGATGTTTTGATGGAGAAGTGCGGCGAATATGCCCGAGGTGATCATCGGAGAAGCGACCCCCAAGATGCAGCCTCCCGGCGAGCAAGCTTCCCTTAAGGTGTCCAACTCGCGCGCCCGGCACCTGGTTGCGTATGCCTGCGCCGCGTTCGCTCTCTATACTGCGATAGCTCCGGTTGGCCGAGCTTGCATGCTATTGCAGGTGACGTACAACGAGGGCTGGAACGTTTACAACGCGCAAGCCGCGGCCGAGCACCGTCTGCTCTACCCGGCATCTCCTACGTGGACGCCGGTAAACTATCCCGCGCTGTCGTTCTACATCGCCGCCGGATTGTCGAAGTTTACGCACGATTTCCTGTTTACGGCCAGGGCAATCTCCGTGCTGAGCACCGTGCTATGCAGCCTGTTCGCAGGACTGATTGTGCGGCAAATGATGGTGCGGCAACTAACGCGCGGGCGTTGGCCTGCACTCATGGCCGGGCTTTATTGTTTCGCGCTGTTTTGCGCAGGCGCCAACACGTATGTCGGCGTGGACGACCCGCAGATGTTCGCCCAGGTCTTCTTAATGGCCGGGCTGTTCGTCTACGTGCGCTATCGGGAGAAAATGTGGGCGCTGGCGTTGACGGCGCTGCTGCTCGTGATCGGGGCGAATATCAAACACATCCTGATCGAGTTTCCGCTGGCAATCTTTGTGGATCTCTTAATTGTTTCGCGCCGCAAGGCCCTGCAGTTCGGCCTTATCGGAGCTGCGCTGGCGGCGCTCTCGGTGCTGCTCAACATCCATTTTGGCGGCCCCGGCTTTGTGGCAGCGATGTTCGCTCCCCGCAATTATTCCTTCGAGCAGTTGCTGGACAACCTGTCGAGCATGTATGTGCCAATAGTGTTGGCAAGCTTGATCGCGGCAGCGATGGCGTTTCGGTTTCGTAACCATCCTTCGCGCCGCATTCTGAGCATTCTTTTCTTGGCATCCTGGTTTACAGCCATTGCTTTCGGAGGTGGCGTTGGTGTGACCATCAACGTGCTTTTCGGAGGGGTGCTGGCGCATGCCATGCTGCTCGGATTGTTCTTTGAAGACCTTCAGGATGATCAAAAGTGGCCCCAGTGGCTGCGCAATAAAATTCACAAACCCTGGGCTGGCACACTCGCAGCCCTAGTGCCGTTGCTCCTGCTTGCCTGGCTCATCATCCCGCTCGCCGATACGGGCAGTTGGCGGCCGGTGAAAGCACTGCTCGAGGACCGTGCCGCCCAGCAGCGCTTTCACGAGGAAACCAAAATCCTGGCAGCCCAGCCCGGCAACGCGCTCTGTGAAAGCCTGTTGCGTTGCTACTACGCGCAGAAGCCTTATATATATGACCCGTTCAATGCCATGCGGCTGGTTGGCCTTGGAAAATTGGACCCCCAAGTGATTGCATCGCAGGTTGAGCGGCAAGAATTTAGCGCAGTGCAACTCGAGCACCCGGTCAGGGTTCAATACAATAACGTCGTAGGCAAGACGAGATTTGCGCCAACTATGCTCAATGCTATCGAGCGATACTACGTGCCCGTGCTGGAAAACGAAGACGGCGTGATTTATCTACCTAACCGTGCCTCTTCGTCCAACAACGCTCTGCAAGGAAAATAGTTCCAATGTGTGTGGGTCGCTGTTCTGCGAGCTGAGTGTAAATTATTTGTAAAAGAGGGTTCCCCGCCACTGCTGATGCCGTGCTTCGTACTGAAAACACTGCACTTCGGCTGCCTGCGGCGGTCTCTCCGTGTTGAGCGCACGCCAGTGTGCAGTGTATTCTAGACACACAGAAACCATTTATGAGTGTTGATGAAGGCGGGGTGGATGGTAGAAGTCTTGGATCGCGTTGAAGGCGTAGTCCCTGAAAGGTCGCTTCCGCTCATCGCTTCTCAGCCTTCGTATTACCCCTACGCCTGGCTCGCCCTGCTTACGGTCGCCTGCCTGCTCCCCTTCTCCGGCCGCGCCTTTCATGTGGACGACACTCTTTTCGTGATGGCTGCACGCCACATTACCCACGAGCCTTTTAATCCTTACGGGTTCAGTATCGTCTGGAACGATAGCTTGCAACGGATGTCAGATATCACCGAGAATCCCCCCCTTGCCTGCTATTACGCGGCCCTCGTCGGGAAGATCGCAGGCTGGTCGGAGCGCGCCATGCATCTCGGTTTTCTTCTGCCAGCGATTGCCCTAGCTTTAGGCACCTACCGCCTTGCCACGCATTTCACGCGCTTCCCGTTTCTGGCTGCCCTGGCCATGCTTCTCACTCCCGGGGTCATCGCGTCGGACGCTACCATCATGTGCGACCCCATGATGGCCGCTTTGTGGGTTTGGGCCATGGTCCTGTGGATCGAAGGCCTGGAGCCCCGAAAACCAGCGTACCTTGCGTGGGCGGGCATATTGATGGGGGCGGCCTTCCTGACGAAGTACTTCGGGGGCGCGGTTGTGCCCCTGATGGCAGCCTACTCACTCGTGCGACTTCGTCGCCTGGGCAACTGGCTCTGGTACTTCCTCATTCCTGTCGGCACCGCAGTGGCTTATCTCCTTTGGACCCACAGTATGTACGGACATAACCCACTCTTCAGCGCCGTTGATTTTTCGAATGTCCAGCGGCAGGAGGAGTCCTGGGTCTCGGTATGGACCGGCCTCAGCTTTACCGGCGGATGCATTCTCACCGTTCTTACCCTGGCGCCTCTGATGTGGTCTCGCAAAGCGGCAACAATTGTTGGGGTAATCGGGGCGCTAGCCGCCTGGGCAATGATTTTCGTCTTTACGAGGAGGGATTTCGGGGCTCGTGACGGCGAAGACCTGGCATTCCAATCATTGCGTTCCCACTGGGTGTTGGTCGGCAGCCAGTTGACACTTTTTATCGCCGGCGGCCTACTCGTCCTGACTCTCACCGTCACCGACTTTTGGAAGAGACGGCACGTGGACTCCCTGCTGCTGGGCATCTGGGTTATCGGCACCTTCGTATTCGTTAGCTTTCTCAATTGGACGGTGAACGTGCGAGGGGTTCTCCCCCTCATTCCAGCCGCCGGAATCCTGATCGCGCGTCGGCTCGAAAATCTGCATCCCGCCTGGACTCGGCGGCTGAAGCTGCAGGTCGCGAGCGCGCTCGTGGTTTCTGCCGCACTCTCATTCTGGGTTACTGCTGGAGATTCACGTCTGGCCAACTCGAGTCGAGAGGCTGCTTACCAAGTCAAGCGGCAATTCAGCAACCCTAAGGGAAGGATTTGGTATTGGGGCCATTGGGGATTCCAATACTACATGGACGAGATTGGAGCGGTGTCCATGGATATCACTGATCACCACCTGCATCCAGGAGATGAGGTGGTGGTGGCGAGGAAGTGGGTGCCGCTCCCCAAAGAAGAGGACGGTGGCCTGCATCTTCCAAAAAACTTGTCTTACCAGGACGAAGGCAGCTTTGAGCTTTCCAATTCATCGTTGGCCGCAACCATGAACTGGGAGCTGGGCGCGGGTTTCTACTCGTCCCGTTATGGCCCGTTGCCATTCACATTTGGCCATGTTCCTCCCGAGCGATTCCAAATACTGCGAGTAACTCCATAGTTCATGCCGTCGATCCATAAATCTGAAGCAATCTCGAGCAATCTCGGGCAACGACGATCTGGGAACTTTCCCCGCTGGCTGAGTTCGTACGGGTCAACTGCCGTCGTGGGTGTCGTATTCGTCGGTTTGGCCGTGCGGCTTTTTCGCCTGATTTCCCGCTATGCAGTGAACATTTTTTTTTCCGACCAATGGAAATTCAATGACGCGACCCTCTTCGAGAAACACTCGCTTTGGGAAATGTTCACTTGGCAACATGGGCCGCATCGTCAAGGCCTGGGCGCTTTGCTTGAGAAACTGGTCGATCCCCTCTTCCATTGGAACAGCCGAACCGAGTCCTTCATTATCGGCGGAGTAATTGTAGTGGGCGCGACCGCCGCCTTATGGCTAAAAAGGAGGTTGTACGGACCGCTCTCCGTCTTCGACGTTGTGATACCGGCGATTTTTTTCATACCCGGCCAATGGGAGGCCATATTCGTAACGGCGAATTTTGCCCTCGGTCCGCTCCCAGTTCTCCTCATCATCCTCTATTGTCTGGCTTGGACCTGCCGGAGAGGCGGCGTCCGCTATCCGCTGGTTCTGCTCCTTAATTTCTTTACCCTCTACACTGGATTCGGACTGTTCCTTGGAGTCCTCACTCCCTTCTTGCTCTTTCTCGATTATCGAGCTCGCCCTCAGCAGGCACGGCTGCCTAAACCACTTCTCGCCTGTGCGGTAGTGGTTTCTCTCGCCATGCTCGGCTCTTTCTTTATCGGCTACAAGTTCAATGCCGACTTTGAGTGCTTCTCGCTCCTGCCCCGCTCCCCACTGTCGTATGCGTCCTTCATCGCTGTAATGTTCTCCAACTTCTTCACCATCATTGGTGCCACCAGTTTCGCCTTCTTCGTGGGATTCACGATGTTGTGCGCCCTGTTATTCGCGCTGGCAATCTCCGTCATACGGTTGTTACGGCGGCAAGCCGACACAATGCCGGAACCGGACCGGACCAAGGCGCTGGTTTCCGTCGCGCTCATCGCCTATTGCCTGCTGTTCTGCCTTAACACCGCCTATGGCAGATCTTGCGGTGGCCTGCTCATGGCTGTCTCGCCCCGCTATGTGCCTTACGTCGGCCTTGGCGTTCTCGGCTTGTACTTCTATTTACTGGGTGTCCGCTGGGGCGTGGCACGAAAATTCCTGCTGACCTGCCTGGTCGTTCCTGTCTTTGCCGTGTCCCTCTACGTTGACTGGCACGATATCGGCTACTTCGCTGAGATCAAGCGGCAATGGAAAACCTGTTATTTGCAGACGGAGAGCATCAGCCAGTGTGACCAACTCGTCGGCTTCCCGATTTACACACATTCGCCAGAAGGAACACATTTGCAGGAAAAACTGAAGTACTTGAAGGACACGCGGCAAAACCTGTATTCAGATTCCAGATGAAGAACTCTACTCAGGCCCTGGCTTGGTGGTTATGCAAAATTCAAGTCACCTAATTCTGGATAAATGAGGTCGTCTTCGAGTGCACGCTACGGCTGTAACTATAAGAGAGAAAGTTCGAACCGAGCCTGTCGCCCATCGCCCGGCGCGTCGGCTTCCGGCCACACCGTTCGTCGTGGCTTTACTTATCGTCATTTTTCTTTTCGGACTCACCCGTTATCGACTCCGCAACATGCCGCTCGAACGCGATGAAGGCGAATACGCATTTATCGGGCAGCTCATGTTGCAGGGAATTCCACCCTTCAAACTTGCCTATACCATGAAACTGCCCGGCACTGCGGTAGCGTATGCGGCGATCATGGCGGTCTTCGGCGACACGCCGGCAGGAATTCATCTTGGACTTGCTTTGGTAAATGGGATAACTTCTCTGTTATTGTTCGTTTTGGCGACACGCTTGTTTGGAAAGTTAGTTGGAATCGTGGCCGGTGCCACTTACGTCGTATTTTCGACCAGTTACACTGTGCAGGGATTCGAGGCCCACGCGACGCACTTCGTCGTTCTCGCTGCAATCCTATCCATGCTCTTTCTCTTATATGGGCTTGAATCACGAAAAGCATGGCTTTTCCTGGCAAGCGGCTTATTCGGCGGGCTAGCCTTTCTAATGAAGCAGCACGGAGCGTTTCTTGCCCTATTCTGTTTTCTTTATCTAGTAGGAAGCGCATGGCGACGGCAATTTGGCGCCAGGAATACATTGAAGTGCGCTGCGCTGTTTGCTTTCGCTGCGGCTCTACCTTATGCGGTCATGTGCTGGATCCTCCACCGCGCGGGTGTTTTTGGGCAGTTTTGGTTCTGGACTGTCACTTATGCGGAGCAATATTCAAAGAACGGCTTCCGCGAAATATTCAATTCTTTTTCCGAAGGAATCACTCGCGTCACCGAAGCGACCACCCTGCTTTGGATCCTCGCCGGCCTCGGGATTCCGGCGTTGCTGTGGAATCGTGCGACGCGGCAGCACGCCTGGTTCCTGCTCGGTCTGCTGTTGTTTTCGTTGCTGGCGATCTCCCCGGGAGCCTACTTCCGGCCCCATTATTTTGTAATGCTGTTGCCTCCGGTTGCGATGTTGGTGGGCGTCGCCATCAGCGTGGCAACTGATTTTTTTGCGTCGCACCGCAGAACCAGATACCTGATCGCACTTCCAACCATCATCTTCTTAATCTCTTTCGGTATCGCCATCTTCCTACAGCATCGGTTTTATACGCTAAGTCCGGAACGTGCCGTGCAGATCACCTATGGCGACACGATGAGCGCCCCCTTCCTCGCAGCCCAGACGGTCGGAGAATACGTCCGGGCGAACTCTTCCCCGCAGGCCTTGGTCGCGGTCCTGGGCTCCGATCCAGAAATCTATTTTTATGCGCACCGGCGCTCTGCTACAGGCTATATGTACATGTATGGCCTGAGAGAAAAGCAAAAATACGCGGCATTCATGCAACAGCAGATGATCCACGAGACCGAATCCAACCACCCGGAGTACTTGGTCTACCTCGATGTCGTAAACTCATGGGAGTCCCGCGATCCAGTGCCTCCTGACCCAGGGCTGCTTTCGTGGGTGAAAAATTACATGCAGGACCACTACGAGAGGGTGGGTGTTGCAGATCTGGGAGAGTCGATTCAGTACGTATGGGGAGATGCCGCGAAAAGCTATCTTCCGCACTCTGACAAAGTGATTTACGTGTTCAAGCGCAAGAGCTAAACCAGCAGCAAACTTCCCGAGTCTGGGAAAACACGGTTAGGGTCGCTGTGCGAACGCTGGCACAAACCATCTGCCGAAAAGGTACTAAGTTAGAAAAATGATCGAAGGTTCGGGACAGAATTAAGGAGATCCCTGGATATGCATTATGAAGTTGGAACCGCGCCAGTTCAGTCGCATCAAGCCGCGATTCCGAACCGCAACTTTAACTCTTACCTGCTGGTCTTTGCGATTGCGCTGATCGCCTGTGTTCCCATCTGGGTTCCGGCTTTTCCTGCCATGTGCGACGCGCCCCAGCAGTCTGCTCAAGTGGCAATTTTTTCGCAACTTGATCACCCGGATTTCCCTTACTCTCAGCTTTTTGTCAGGCACATTTTGACGCCGAATCTTGCGGGGTACACGTTGCTCCTCTTGTTCAAGCCTGTGATGGGTCTGGTTGCCGCCTGGAAGTTCGCGACTTCGGTCGCGCTGGTCGGCTTCTTGCTCGCCACCGCATGGCTTTTGGCGGAATTTGGCGCAGATCCGCGATTGGCTCTGCTGGGAGTTCTGGGAATTTATGGCAACCCTTTCGAGTTGGGCCTTCTTTCGTTTCTCGCTGCCGCCCCGATTGGCATCATCTTCCTGATCTTTGCGATACGCTATTTTCGGAGCCCGAGCATTCGACGTGGTATGTTGCTCGCTCTCCTGTTTCTCGCTGTGTTCTTCGGCCACGCTCTGGTTGCCGCCTATGCTGCGGGATTTGCAGCAGTCTACGCACTGACCTGCACGCGCTCGCTAAAGCGGCTCCTGTTGCTCTGGCTGCCCATGTTGGCTGTTGTGCCGGCCGCCAGCCTCTGGTGGGTAGCATCAATCGCCGATCAACCATCTGCGCACCATCCAACCGAGTGGAAGCTGGGCTGGGACCGCGTTCCTGAGTTATTCACGAACATCACCGGTTGGTCCAACGTTGGATGGCACAATGATGCGCTAGCGGCTTTTTTCGTCGTAGGTGCTATGGTCCCGCTGATGGTGCTGCTCGGCCTGCGGCGGCAGCTTAGGTTCTATGTTCTTCTGGCCCTCTCTCTAATCGTGGCAATCTTCGGTCCGGCAGACGTGGTGGGCGTTGGCGTTCTTTATAAGCGTCAGGCCCTGTGTGTGCTTCCGTTTGCCGCGCTAATGCTGAAACCAATAGCAGAAACCACCACACGCCGTATACGACTGGCTGTCGCATGGCTTTTGGTCGTAGCTCTCAGTTGGACGGTTGGCGAAGCATGGAGAATGACAGTCTTCGACCGCGAGTCTCGTGGTTTCACCGCTCTGCTTCCACAGATGGATCACGGTCAGAGAATGCTTTTCATCAACTTCGATAGCCATTCACGGGCCTTTGCCGAGCCTGTGCTCCTTCACCATGCCGTTTGGTACTCAGCGCTCAAGGGCGGGATCGCCGACCCAAGCTTTGCCTGCAATATGGTGTGCTTGGTCCTTTATCGGGCGCAATCCCTGCCTCCCGTTCGCTATGCGGATTTCGAATTCCACCCGGAAAGCTTTGAATGGAAAAAAGACGAAGGGTGGCAGTATCGGTATTTCGTCGTCCACTCTTCCGACGATAAAGGTCAAAAACTTTTTGCAGCCGCCCAATCTCAAGTCGCGCTACGGGGTCGCAATGGTGATTGGTGGTTATACGAAGATCTACAAGGCTCTTCAACCAATATGAGGCTTTCACGGCGGTGATGGCTGCCCTCCGCAGTTCCATCGTGGCCTGCGGGATCGAACCGAAGATGCGGCGGCGAGTTTAGTGATTACCCACTGACGGTAAGTTACCGACGAAGATAATCAGTTTCCGGGTTCCGAAGCCTGCGCTGTGATTTCAGCCAAGGCATTCGAGGGCACCGTCGCCGCAACCGGCGGGTGTTTCCCTCGCTCACCTTGGCGCGCCTCGTTTGCCACGACTGCCGAGCCAACGGCGAACACGCATACGAGAACAAGCATGTCCCGAAGATTATCCTGGCCAGCCAGACCGACGCCGGCAAGGTCCAAAATGATCAGGAAAACGATTGCCACCACCAACGCTATAGCCCACTTGAAACGAGACGAAACCGCGCGGACAAGGATCAGCGCCATGGGCAATGTCAGTGGCTGAACGTCGTAGTGCATAATGCGGGGATTCAGCAGAACGGCGCCCAACAACACTACGGGGATCCAGCTCTCCACCGAGATGTGACCTGCGCGGAAAAGCCTGGAGAAGAAATAAAGGAACGCGAAAAACACGGCGCCGTAGACGAGAAATACGAGCAAGGATGGGTTGGAGTAGGGCAGGCCTCGGCTGTATAGGAAATGTCCGAGTATGCCGGCGGGGCTGATACCGAAATCGCTGTTGAATTGAAACTGCAGACTCACGGTTTTCAGGTAGGCATGAAATTGCTCGGGCCAAAACCAGTTTTGTGCGGCGAACAACACCAGACAAGCGGTCGCGGTGGCAGCAGCTTTGCGCCATTGTTGCTTGCCCACCAGAAGAGGAATGGCCAACAAAGTGAGCAACGGAAGCTTGACGCACCCAGCCAGAAAAACCGCAAGATAGAACCAGCGCCAGACGCCGCGTTTCCAGCCTGGAACCGCCCCGGCAAAAGCCGCGCCATAAAAGATGCACGCAATATTTCCGCTCAGGATCGTGTCACCTGTCATCAGTCCGGGGAAAAAGACTGCCAGCGGAACTACAAACCGCATAACAGTCCATTCATTGGGACGGAAGCATTGCGTAACGGCCCATAACTGGGCGATGAAACCGGCGGCATACAGCAACCAGTAGAGAGCCCCGACTAGCCCATCCGGCAGTCCGCCAAGAACGCGCAAAATTGGCAATGTGAGCGGTGGGTAGACATAGGCAAATGCGTGTCGCCCCGCCGATTGCGCCGCCAACTGGCGATCCAAGCCGGCGGTGTAGGGATCGGCACCCGTTCGAACAGATTGAATTGCCTGGCGATAAATGTATGCATCCCAGCCCCGGTGCGGGACGCCGGTCGCAGCTGAATATCCGCTGGATGCGACAATCAAGCCGACCAGCGAAACCGCGGAAGCCACCCAAACAGACCAAACAATGCCCCGCTGATGGGAATGGAAGAAGCGAAACAGCGCGTTGCGGCGGGATTGAGTATCACGATCCAGATAAGACAAGACGCTTGATCACCTCGGCGATGAGGCCCGAGACTATTTGTTTATGGTAGCTGCGAGACCTGGATTCCTCAACCCGTCACGAAGGTGGCTCCATCCAAGTGGCCCATGCTATCTTCGTCTTCGGGCTTCGTCTCTACCGATATGGATAAGCAACATCCTCCCGACCCCGGGCTTTCCTCGCGCAATGTGTACGCCTTTGGCGTGACGTCATTTCTCAATGACACGGCCACCGAGATGGCGTATTGGGTGCTCCCGGCTTTTATTGCGTCGCTCGGGGCCGGACCAGCTCAGCTCGGCATCATCGAAGGCGTCGCGGAGAGCGTGGCATCGTTCGCCAAACTATTTTCCGGCTATCTGGCCGACCGCGTCACGCACCGCAAACCGCTGGTCGTCGCCGGCTACGCGGTCGCCAATGCGGTGAAGCCGCTGCTGGCGCTCGTTTCCTCGTGGTGGCAGATTCTCGGGATTCGGTTCTTTGATCGCTTCGCCAAGGGCGTGCGAGGAACGGCTCGCGACGTGATGGTAGCCGATTCTGTTCCCAAGTCGAAGCTCGGATCGGCATACGGATTGATTCAGACGATGGATTCGGCTGGCGCGATCGCCGGGCCCTTGCTGGCACTGGCTCTGATTGGGCATTACGGGATGCGCGGAGTCTTCGCTTTTGCTGCGGTTCCGGGAGTGCTGTGCGTACTAGTCGCATGGTTCGGCGTCCATGAAGTTAGGCGGAACAAAACCAATCGTGAAATCATCCCTGTACCGGAGAAGGGCCCTTCGCTTTCAGCAGCGTATGATCCCGCTAAAGCTTCCGCCGAACAGCGACATCCGAACGCCGAAAACCGAGAGCCGAAAGCCGATGTTCCCGTGCGATTACCATTTGGTTATTACTACGTTCTGGTGGTCGTCGCTGTTTTCTCGCTGGCCAACTCCAGCGATATGTTCCTGGTGCTTCGCGCAGGGAATGTGGGGATTCCGGCCTCGCAGTCTCCCCTGCTGGGACTGGTGTTTAACGTGACCTTTACACTGGCTTCGTGGCCGGCGGGAAAGTTCAGCGATCACTTTTCGCGCTCGACCATTGCGGCGGCAGGGTATGCGGTTTTCGCTGCCGTGTACTTCATGTTCGCACTGGCTCCTTCGAGAGAGGCAATCTGGCTGACCATGGCTTTTTACGGGCTCTTCTATGCGCTCACCAACCCGGTGTTGAAGGCGCTGGTCGTGGAGTCCGTGGAATCTGATGTGCGCGGACGCGCTCTGGGAATTTACTACTTCGTCTCGAGCGTGACCACGCTGCTCGCCAGCGTCATTACCGGAGGCTTGTGGAAGATTTATGGCGCGGCCATTCCCTTTTATTTTTCAGCAGCGCTCGCCGCGGTTTCGGCCGTCGCGCTCTTCGCGCATCCAAGCCAGCGGCGTGTCCTAAGTTAACTCGCGCGATACTTTTCAGAGAATTGGATCAGGTCGGCTGCGTCGTTGCTCTGCGACGCACCCAGAAATATGCAACCAGCAAGAACACCAGCCCCGCTATGCTGTCGAGGATCACATCCTGCGCAGTACCGGTGCGAGAAGGAATGAAGCTCTGATGCCACTCATCCATTGACGCGACGAACATCGTGCCCATCCAAGCCAGAACTGACGAGGATACAAGCTGGCGTTTAGCAGAATAAGAGCGCACCGGCGCAAAAGTGGCACGCCATCCGCGTAGCCAAAGAAGGGCCAGCATGCCATAGCCGAACACGTGTCCCGCTTTGCGCAGATAGAAATGGAATACGAGAAACTCAGCGAGATTGATGTTCCCGACGAAGCGCGACGCCAGCGAGTACAACCAATCGCCGGTGTTCTTCGACGAGAACATGTCGGTCGATTCGACGCTGATGAGTCCGATCCAAACCGCGACCGGCCACCACGCGCGTAAAAGATTTGGCCTCGCGGGAGAAGATCGATCTTCGTCTGTAGACAAGCGCTCTGAGTTCCTATTCGACGGCGTAATTGGGAGCCTCGCGGGTAATCATCACATCATGTACGTGGCTTTCGCGCAGGCCAGCGGCGCTGATGCGCGTGAAGCGGGCGCGCTGCTGCATGTCGGCCACGGTCGGGCATCCGCAATATCCCATCCCCGACTTCAATCCCCCCACCATCTGGTACACGATCATCGAGACTGAGCCGCGATACGGAACCCGGCCTTCAATCCCTTCGGGCACGAGTTTGCCCAGACGATTCGAGTCCTCGCCGATAACAGGTTGAGCCGTCGAAGCATCTCCGTCGGAATTCTGGAAGTAGCGATCTGCCGAGCCCTGCGTCATTGCCCCCAGCGATCCCATGCCGCGGTAGGACTTGAAGGTGCGGCCTTGGTAAAGGATTAGCTCGCCTGGGCTTTCGTCCGTTCCGGCAAAGAGCGAACCGATCATCACTGCCGAGGCTCCTGCCGCGAGCGCCTTGGCGATGTCGCCGGAGTATTTGATGCCGCCATCGGCAATCAGGGGAACGCCGGCATCGCGAACGGCACGGGCCGTTTCGGCGATCGCCGTCACTTGCGGCACGCCCACACCGGTCACAATGCGCGTGGTGCAAATAGAACCGGGACCAATGCCGACCTTCACGCCGTCAGCTCCGGCCTTGACCAGGTCACAGGCGCCATCAAAGGTCGCAACATTTCCCGCGAGCAGATCCACCTCCGGCAGCTTCGCTTTCACCTTCCTCACCGCGGCTAGCACCAGAGACGAGTGACCGTGCGCGCTGTCGATGGCAAGCGCATCGACCTTTGCTTTGGCCAATTCCTGAGCGCGTTCGAGGAAATCACCGGTCGCGCCGATTGCCGCGCCCACCCGCAGACGCCCGTGATCGTCTTTGGCCGCTTGCGGGTATTTAAGTTTTTTCTGAATGTCTTTAACCGTGATCAGGCCTTTCAGGTTGTACTTGTCGTCGACCACCAATAATTTCTCGACACGGTGCTCGTGCAGAATTTCTTCCGCCTGCTCGAGCGTGGTTCCAACCGGAACGGTGATCAGTTTGTCCTTCGTCATCACCTTGCTGATGGGAATGTCGAAGCGGGTCTCAAAGCGAAGATCGCGGTTGGTGAGGATGCCGACCAGTTTGCCATCTTTTTGCGTGATAGGGACGCCGGAAATTTTATATTTCTTCATCACATCGAGCGCATCGGAGACCTTGGCATCGGGCGACATGGTGACCGGATCGACGATCATGCCGCTCTCGGAGCGCTTTACCTTATCGACCTCATTTGCCTGCTGATCGATGGTCAGGTTGCGGTGGATGATGCCCATGCCGCCCTGTTGCGCCATGGCAATCGCCATATGCGATTCCGTGACCGTATCCATCGCTGCGCTGATGATGGGAATGTTCAGACGAATATTGCGCGAGAGCTGGGTCTGGGTATTGGCGTTCGCGGGCACAACTTCGGAATGAGCAGGAACCAGGAGGACGTCGTCGAAAGTGAGCGCTTCAGGAACTGGAAAATGAATCATATTTTATTGTAGGGAACGGACGCGCATTCCGGCAATCTCGATCGCAACTGACATCAGGATTTCGGGACGCGGACCATTTTGAGTTCAGCAAACGGAGTCCACTGACCCTCCTTGTTCTTTTGCTCCATTGCCCATTGCCACGAATCCTTTTCTGCGAGCCAGCGAAAGACGGTGCGGAAAGGACCGTCCGGATACTCGAAGACGAAGCGGATGGCGTCGCTGTCACGAGAACCGTAGCCGAGCGTCTCCGAAAAGCGAGTGCCGAATACATCGAACAGGTGGAGAACATAGCGCTCACTGACCGGATCGTAGCCGAGAAACCACATCGATTCATAGCGGCTTTCCGCGGCGGGAGCGTCCGCAGCGGTTTTCTCGTGGATGCGAAGGAACTGATGGTTCAGTACCCATTCAGCCTGCACCTCGTGGTGAGCGGGGCGCCCCATCACCTGGCCTTCCATCTTCCAGGTTCCAGCCATGTGATCCACCAAGTCATCGTGCCAAGCTGGAGGTGCCTGGGCGGTGACGATGGCTGATACAAAAAAGACGACGAGCTCGAGGACTCTAAAACGTAATTTCAACCATCCTCCTTTTGTACTGGAAAGCTTTTGTACTGGAAAGCGGCATCATTGTACGCCCGGACCGATTCTAATGGCAGGAAGAACAATCGTGAAAAACGAAGGGCGTCTGATAATCAGACGCCCTTCGACTTCTGGAACTCGGTTGCCCCGGCGATTTACTCTTCTTTCTTTTCGCCGCTGTCTGCCGTCTCTGTTGCCTCGCCAGCGTGTTCGGCCTGGTGCTGCGCGTCGGCCTCTTCCATTGCCTTGCGGGTCTCCTCGGCTTTCTTGGCGCGAATTTCAGCGCGCTTCTGCCGCTTCTCATCGAGCACCTGCTCGCTGCCGAGCAGTTCGATGAACGCCTTCTCAGCGCCGTCACCCTTGCGCCATGCGGTGCGCACGATGCGCAGGTACCCGCCGTTGCGGTCGCCAAATCGCGGGGCCACGGTATCGAACAGTTTGCGCACGGCATCATCGGTCATCAGATAGGCCGCTGCCTGCCGGCGCGCTGATAGATCGCCCCTCTTGCCCAGGGTGATCATCTTTTCGACCAGCGGTCGCACGGCTTTCGCCTTGATCGCCGTCGTTTCAATGCGCTCCTCCATGATCAGCGATGTGACCATGTTCCGGAACAGCGAGCGCCGGTGGGATGTTGTCCGTCCGAGTTTGTATCCTGCAACTTTGTGACGCATGGGAAACCCCAGTTCTCAGTTGTCAGTTCTCAGTTCTCAGTCAAAACCGGATCTCGATCAACTGAGAACCGGGAACTGAGAACTGGGAACTGTTTTTTACAGATCGTTGTCGCCGTAGGCTGACGCGGGCAAAATCTGGTTGGAAGTCGGGCCGGGTACGGCATTGCCGTGCTCGTCAATCTTCATGCCCAGGCTCAGCCCCATCGAGGAAAGTATCTCCTTGATTTCGTTCAGCGATTTGCGGCCGAAGTTTTTGGTCTTCAGCATCTCGGCTTCGGTCTTCTGCACCAGTTCGCCGATAGTCTGAATGTTGGCGTTCTTCAGGCAGTTATAGCTGCGAACCGAAAGCTCCAACTCTTCGACCGAGCGATTCAAGTTCTCGTTCTTGATTTCCGGACGCCGCTCTTCGCTGGCCGCCGCCGTTTCGATTTCCTCTTCGAAGTTGATAAAGATGTTCATGTGATCTTTAATCAGCTTCGCGGCTAGGCCGAGTGCGTCAGCCGGCGTGATGGAGCCGTTAGTCCAAATTTCGACCGTCAGCTTGTCGTAATCGGTAATCTGCCCAAGACGCGCGGCTTCCACCGTGTAGTTGCACTTGCGCACCGGCGAATGCACGGAGTCAATCGGAATGAACCCGATGCCAAGATCGTCTTCGAAATTCTTGTCCGCGGAAACATAGCCGCGGCCGCGCTTGAGGCGCATTTCCATATCCAACCGTCCGCCTTCGCTGACGGTGGCTATGTAGACTTCCTTGTCGAGGATCTCAACGTCGCCATCCGCCTCGATCATGCCGCTGGTGACTACTCCAGGCTGGTCAGCGCGCAGATAGATGGCCTTCGGAGCGTCGCCCGCGAGTTTGAACGGCACCTGCTTCAGGTTGAGGATGACGTCGGTCGCGTCCTCGACCACGCCGGGGATGGACTGGAATTCGTGCAGCACGCCTTCAATCTTGACGGCGGTCACGGCGGCGCCTTCGATCGAACTCAGCAGCACTCGGCGAAGCGCATTGCCGATGGTGGTGCCGAAGCCGCGTTCAAAGGGCTGCGCCCAGAACATTCCGTACTTGTCGGTCAGTGAACTGGCATCGCTCGCCAGCCGTTTCGGTTTTTGGAAACCTCTCCAAAGCATTTGTGTTTCTCCTCTCGGCCATGTGGCTCAAACGCGGATCGCTGAGTGGTCCAACTCAGGTCATCTCCGCGTAAGGCTGATCTGGCGCGAAAACAAGACCAGAAAAAACTGTCGTTAGTCGATGATCCTTCAGTCGATGGTCGTTCGCCGGCCTGTGTTCTTGCCATCGACTACCGACCAACGACTATCGACTTATTTACTATACAACTCCACAATCAACTGCTCATTCACCGGTAGCTGGATATCTTCACGCTTCGGCAGCGCAATCACGCGCCCTTTGTAATTATCGCGGTCAACTTCGAGCCACATCGGCGCCGGCTGATGGCTGGCGAAATCTTTCGCCATTTCCAGAATCACCAGCTTGCGGCTGCCCTCGCGAATGGAGATCTCTTCGCCAACGTTCACTTCGTACGAAGGAATGTTGACTTTCTTTCCATTCACCAGCACGTGGCCATGGCGCACCAACTGCCGCGCTTGACGGCGCGAGAGGGCAAAACCAAGCCTCTGCACCACGGTGTCCAGACGACGATCCAATTGTTCCAGCAGCTTCGCGCCAGTAACGCCCTTCGAACGAACCGCATTCTCAAAGTAATTACGGAACTGGCCTTCCTGGACGAAGTAAATTCGCTTGGCTTTCTGTTTTTCGCGCAATTGCAGACCGTAGCCTACGACCTTGGTCTTTTTGTCTTTCCCATGTTGTCCGGGAGCGAAGTTGCGCTTTTCAATGGGACATTTGTCGCTGAAGCACTTTGTGCCCTTCAGGAAAAGCTTGATGCCTTCCCGGCGACATAGACGGCATACTGCATCGGTGTAACGTGCCATTTTTCTCCTTTTCAAAATCGGTTTACGGGGTGGCGACCCTTTCGTCCCGATTGTTTAGTTCTCAGTTCTCAGTTGTCAGTTCTCAGAAAACCCAAATCTCGCCGTTCTCTGAGCCCTTACTGGGAACCGAGAACTGGGAACTGAGAACTTCTAGACGGGGCAAGCCCCGTCTCTACCAATCGTCAGTTATACGCGACGTCGTTTTGGCGGACGGCAGCCATTGTGCGGAATCGGCGTGGTGTCCTTAATGGAACGCACTTCGATCCCTGCGGCAGCCAGCGCGCGCACCGCCGATTCGCGGCCCGAACCCGGACCGCTGACCCGGACGTCAACGCTGCGCACGCCGTGATCGCGAGCCATGTTGGCTGCGTTCGTCGCGGCCTGCTGCGCCGCAAACGGTGTGCCTTTGCGCGAGCCACGGAAGCCAAGCGATCCCGAACTCTTCCACGACAATGTGTTGCCATTCATGTCGGTAATGGTCACGATCGTGTTGTTGAAAGAGGCCTGCACATGCACCAATCCGTGGGGGACGTGCTTGCGCTCTTTCTTCTTGAACGTCTTCTTCTTGCCCTTTTTCTCTGGTGCGGCTCCGCCGCCTGCTGCTGGTTTTGCCATATCTCAGTTCTCAGTTCTCGGTTCTCAGTTCTCAGCAGCGGCCAGCACTCTAAAACTGAGAACTGGCAACTGAGAACTGGGAACTGGTTTTATGTTTTCGCTGTCGCTTTCTTCTTCTGCGCCACGGTTCCTTTGCGCGGACCCTTGCGAGTGCGGGCATTGGTGTGGGTGCGCTGTCCGCGTACAGGCAAGTTCCGGCGATGACGGAATCCGCGATAGGATCCGATTTCGATCAGGCGCTTGATGTTCATGGAAACATCCTTACGCAGATCCCCCTCGACCCCGCCTTCGCCTTCAATGGCCTGGCGGATGCGATTGACCTCGTCTTCGGCGAGGTCCTGCACCTTTTTCATCGAGTCTACGTTGGCCGCCGCCAAAATGCGTGTGGCGCGCGAGTTCCCAATGCCATAAATATAAGTGAGCGCGATGTTCACGTGCTTGTTACGCGGAAGATCGACGCCTGCAATACGTGCCATATTCCTGATCCTTCCTTCTGCTCCCGGCTTTCAGCTTCGAGTTGCGAGCCGCGCGTCACGAGCAATCTTGCTTTAGCTCGCGGCTCGAGTCTCAAGACTCGGAGCCCGCCGTCATCCCTGACGCTGCTTGTGCTTCGAGTTCTCGCAGATCACCCGCACTACACCCTTGCGGTGGATGACCTTGCACTTGTCGCAAATTTTCTTAACCGATGCTCGTACTTTCATAACCAGTTCTCAGTTCTCAGTTGTCAGGAACGGCAACTGCAATCTCAATGTTGCGCAGGCTCTCTGCCCACAGCTTATTTATAGCGATACACAATCCGCCCGCGATTCAAATCGTAGGGCGAGAGTTCGACCGCGACTTTATCTCCCGGCAGTATGCGGATGAAATTCTTCCGCATTTTGCCGGAAACATGCGCCAGTACCTGGTGCTTATTTTCCAGCTCCACCTTGAACATGGCATTCGGCAACGGCTCAACCACCGTCGCCATCACTTCAATCGCGTCCTCTTTGCTCATTACCCTCCAAAATCAGTTCTCAGTTACCAGTTCTCGGTTCTCAGTAAAACCGTCCGGCCCTCACTGAGAACTGAGAACCGACAACTGAGAACTAATTCGTCAAAATCACAGGCCCTTGCTTCGTTACAGCTACACAATGCTCAAAGTGCGCGCTGTAGCTGCCGTCGAGCGTCACGGCCGTCCATTTATCGCCCAACACTTTTGTTTCGGGACCGCCCGAGTTCACCATCGGTTCAATCGCCAAAACCATTCCTTCCGACAACTCAGGGCCCTGCCCCTTCTTACCGTAGTTCGGAATCTGCGGCGCTTCGTGCAGCTTCGTTCCAATTCCGTGACCAACAAATTCCCGCACCACGCTGAATCCCGCGGCCTCAACATGTTTCTGGATCGCCGCTCCCACATGGCCGACCGTATTGCCAATTCGAACCTGTTCAATGCCCTTGTAGAGCGAGGCCTCGGTCACATCCAGCAATTTTTTCAGCTCCTGCGAAAGCTCATCCCCCACCGGAACGGTGATCGCGGCATCGCCATAATACCCATCAAACACCGCACCGCAATCGATGGAAACGATATCGCCCGTTTTCAGCACCCGTTTCTCCGACGGGATACCGTGCACGATCTCCTCATTCACCGACGTGCAAAGCACGCAGGGATAACCGTAATATCCCTTAAAAGCCGGCGTTGCCTGCAGTTCCTCGATCCGCTTCGCGGCCGCTTTCTCAAGATCCATGGTCGTAACGCCGGGCCCCACCAACACCTTCAGATGGTCGAGGACTTGCCGCACGATGTGGCCGCTGCGCCGCATCTTTTCGATTTCGGCCGCCGACTTACGGTGGATCTTTTCTTCTCCGAAACTCATCTTTATTTCGCCGGTTTTACCGGGCGGCATTCCTGGCCTCGCCGGCCATCGATCACGCTGAACATCTGCGCAGTTACTTCTTCCACGCTGCGATCGGCATCCACGGTGACCAGCCTCTTCTGCAACCGGTAATAATCCACGAGTGGCCTGGTTTGCGTTTCATACGTATACAGCCGCTCGGTGATCACCTCGGGGCGATCATCGTCGCGCCTTATCAACCGGGAGCCATCCAGGTCGCACTGTTCGTCGGTGCGAGGCGGCTGAAAGTGGACATTGTAGAGGCGTCCACAGGTGGGACACGTACGCCGGCCCGTAAGCCGCAGCAATAATTGAGTATAGTCCACCACTAACTGAATCACAACCGGCGGGCACATGGTCGAATTTTCAAAGAACGTCTTTTCGAGGAAGGCATCGAGCCATTCCGCCTGGGCGGCCGTCCTGGGAAAGCCGTCCAAAATAAATCCCCGCCGGCAATCAGGTGCCAGCAAACGCTCGGCCACCATGCCGTTTACCAAGTCATCCGAAACCAGGTCGCCGGCCGCCATTCGAGCTTTGGCTTCAAGACCCAGGGGAGTTCCCCGCGCCACGTGTTCTCGCAAAATATCGCCCGTGGATATTTGCGGGATGCCAAAGTGGGCAGCAATCAGCTTGCCCTGCGTTCCCTTTCCTGCCCCGGGAGGCCCCAGAAGAATCACGGGCCCGATTTCGTGCGCAGTCTCGTTGGCCATTGAAGCCCGGCTCTCAGCTGTCAGTCCTCAGCTCTCAGTAAAACCCGTCGAGTTCCGTACTGAGAACTGAGAACTGAGACCTAAGAACTGGGAACTGTATTTACCAGCGGCGTCCTCGAATGCGGCCGCTCTTCGGCGTAAATCCGTCGTAGTGACGCATGATCAGTTGCGCCTCTATCTGCGTGACCGTGTCCATGGCCACGCCAACCACGATCAGCAATGACGTGCCTCCGAAGTAAAAATTCACGCCCAAACCGTTCGTGACCCAAGTGGGCAGGTATTCAAAGAATCCACCCACCAGCCACAGATGGTTGAGCCGGATACCCGAAATCATCCACTGCGGAATCAACGAAATCAAAATCAGGTAAAGCGCGCCCACCAGTGTGATCCGGGTAAGAACGTCGTTGATAAAATCCGAAGTCCGCTTCCCCGGACGGATGCCTGGAATAAATCCGCCCCACTTCCGCATGTTATCGGCGACCTCGTTCGGATTGAACACGATCGAGATATAGAAGTAGGCGAAGAAAATAATTCCCAGGGCATACAGGAGCGTGTACAGCGGCTCCCCGTATCCAAGCGATGTAATGATCGGCCCAATAACGCGATTGTTTCTGAAAGGCGTACCCAGCATCAGGGGCAAAGCCAGAATCGAAGACGCAAAGATGACGGGCATCACGCCGCCCGCATTGACGCGCAGCGGCAGGTGGGTTGATTGTCCACCCATGACTTTTCGTCCAACTACGCGCTTCGCATACTGAACGGGAATTCGACGCTCGCTGCGCTCGACGTAGACGATGAACGCGACGACTGCGATCATCAGAATGATCAGCAACACCAGTGCGGGAGCCGTGAATGCTCCCCAGGCGGCCGTGCTGGCCTTCTGATAAAGATCAGCGACGCCGCGAGGCAGACCAACCACAATGCCGGCGAAGATCAGCAGCGACATGCCGTTACCGATGCCGCGCTCGGTGATCTGTTCGCCCAGCCACATGATGAATGCCGAGCCCGTGGTCAGTGTCAGCATGGTCATGAGAACGAACCCTGGCCCGGGAGTGTTGACGAAGTCACCGGCTTTTTCCAGGCTGATGGCGATGCCGAACGATTGAATCGCGCTTAGGATGACGGTCAAGTAGCGCGTCCACTGGGTAATTTTCTTCCGGCCCAGTTCGCCTTCTTTTTGCAGTTTGGCCAGCGGTTCATAAACAACCGTCAGCAACTGCAAAATGATGGACGCGGTAATGTACGGCATGATGCCCAGCGCAAAAATCGTCAGTCGCCGTAGATTGCCGCCGCTGAACAGGTCAACGAAGCCAAGCACGCTGCCGCGGTTCTGTTCAAAAAATTGTGCCAGCCGGTCGCCGTTGATGCCGGGCGTGGGAATGTGTCCACCGATGCGGTAGACAGCCAACAAACCAAGCGTGAACAGCACGCGCTTGCGAAGATCGGGGATCCGGAAGATGTTCGACAGCTTTTCCAGCATTACTGTAAGACCTCGAACTTGCCGCCTGCCTTGGTGATCTTCTCCTGTGCCGACTTGGAGAACTTGTGGGCGTGAATGGTGATGGCGGATTTCAGTTCGCCATTACCGAGAATCTTAACGGGCGCCTTGCCCTTAATCACGCCAGCTTTCTTCAGTACTTCGGGCGTGATCTCGGTTTCGCCCAGTTCCGCCAGGCGGTCGAGATTCACGATCGAGTATTCCTCGCGGAAAATGTTCGTGAAACCGCGCTTCGGCATGCGCCGATGCAGCGGCATCTGGCCACCTTCAAATCCGCGGATCAGGCGGGCACCCGAACGGGACCACTGTCCATCGTGACCGCGCGTTGCAGTCTTGCCCATGCCCGAACCCATACCGCGCCCGACGCGCTTGCGTTTTTCCGTTGCCTTGTGAGGCTTTCTGATTGTCGAAAGATTCATGACGTAATTCCGTTCTCGGTTCTCAGTTCTCAGTTCTCAGTTCTCAGTGAACGCAAATCGATTCTACTGAAAGCGGAAAACCGTAAGCTGACAGCTTACCCAACGATCTCCAACAGATGCGGCACTTTCTTAATCATGCCGCGAATGGACGATGTGTTCGGCCGCTCAATGACCTGATTGAGCCGGGTAAAACCCAGCCCCTTAACAACTCTCTTGTACTTCATGGGCGTGCAGATCGCCGAGCGTACCAGCTTGATCTGAATCATGCCGCTCTTGCCTGTTTTAGAAGTCTTTGTTGTCATTTCCACTCATTCCTAACCAGAAGATTTGCAGGCAATTTGTAATCTGTACTCGTCAGACGCTGGGCTTACCAATTGCAAATTACCAGTTACAAATTGCTTCTCACAGTTCTTCCGCTGTTTTGCCACGCAGCGCCGCAACCGCTTCCCTGCTCTTAAGTTTCTTCAGCGCGTCAAATGTCGCCTTGATCACGTTGTGCGGGTTGGTCGTGCCAATGGATTTGGTCAGCACATTCTGTATTCCCGCGGAAGTCATCACGGCGCGCACAGCCCCGCCGGCGATCACTCCTGTGCCTTCCGGCGCCGGCTTCAGCAGCACCATCCCGGAACCATAGCGCCCAAGCACAATGTGCGGCACGGTTGTCTGGGTCAGATTGATTCGCATGAGGTTCTTCTTGGCCGATTCAATTCCCTTGCGAATGGCCTGAGGAACTTCTTTCGCCTTGCCTGAACCATAACCGACCACTGCCGCCGACGGGTCGCCCACCACCACCAGCGCCGCGAACGACAGGTTCTTACCGCCCTTGACGACCTTGGTCACACGGTTGATCGAGACCACCTGGTCCTTCAACTGGTACGCGCCCGCATCGAGTTTCTTTATAACTGTTGGCATCCACAAATCCATTTCTAATTTGTAATTTGTAATTGGAAATACAAAATCTTTAGATTTTGAAATTACTAGATTTTGAAATTACAAATTACAAATCACCAATCACAAATTCTTAGAACTGAAGTCCTGCCTCGCGGGCCGCATCCGCAACCGCCTTGATCCGCCCGTGATAAATGTAGCCGCCGCGGTCAAACACCACCTTCGTGATGCCTTTTTGCTTGGCCAGTTCCGCAATCTTCTTTCCCACCGTCTTCGCCGACGCCACATTACCGCCGGTAACGCGCTCGGCCTTCTTGCCCGTGGACGTGGAAGCGGCCGCCAGCGTCTTGCCCTGGAGATCGTCAATCACCTGAACATAAATATTGTTCAGCGAGCGATACACGTTGAGCCTTGGCCGCTCGGCTGTGCCGATCACTTTCTTCCGAATGCGATCATGAACCCGCTGCCGTGTCTGGTTTTTTGAATTCTGTCTTAACATCTGCTTCTTCCTTTTCCCGGGGTTCTATACCGGGGTTCCAACCGGTCGTTAGTCGATGGTCGTTCGTCGTTAGCAAACTCCCACAACCCAGCCGCTGCTGGCGAATTCCAAACTTGGCGTTTTTCGCAGGCCGCCGAACAACCAACGACGAGCGCCTTACGAGCGGCTATTTCGCTCCCGTCTTGCCAACTTTCTTCTTCAACCGCTCGCCGGCATACCGCACGCCCTTGTTCTTATATGGATCGGGCGGACGCAAGGAACGCATTTCCGCCGCTACCTGGCCCACCTTCTGCCGATCAATGCCGGTCAGGCTAAGCTTGGTCTGCTTGGGATCGACAGTGCAGTCGACTCCGGTCGGCAACGGATATTCAATCGGGTGCGAATAGCCCAGGTTGAATACAACCGTCCCTTTACCTTTCAATTCCGCACGATACCCAATGCCGACAATTTCCAGGTCGCGCGTCCAACCCTTGGTCACGCCCTCGACGGCGTTGTTCACGAGCGCCCGCGCCAGTCCATGAACAGCGGCCTGTGAATCATTTTCGCGGACGGCAAACAGGGTGCCATCCTTCTGTTCGATCTTGATTCCGGAAGGTAGCGGCGTGTCGAGTTTGCCCTTCGGCCCCTGCACCAGCACCGTGTTGCCTTCAAATTTGACCGTGACGCCCTTGGGGATCGCGATCGGCTTTTTTCCAATTCGTGACATAGAAATTCAGCTCTCAGCTCTCAGCAATTCAGCTCTCAGTTCCCGTCGCCTTTACTGATGGCTGACGGCTGAAAGCTGACGGCTACATTTACCAAACTTCGCACAACAGTTCGCCGCCCAGACCCTGCTTCCGCGCCTGGCGACCGGTCATTACGCCCTTGGGTGTAGTCAGGATATTGATCCCAAGGCCGCCCAGCACCCGGGGAATTTCGGTGCGGCGCACATACACGCGGCAGCCGGGTCGCGAAACGCGGGCCAAATTCGAAATCACGGCTTCATTGTTGTTGCCGTATTTCAAGTAGACGCGCACCACTTTGTGCCCTTCTTCCTCGGTGGGCTTGAAGTTCGCGATAAAACCTTCTTCTTTCAGGATGCGGGCAATTTCGACCTTCAGCTTGGAAGCCGGAATGTCCACCTTCTGGTGACGCGCACGAATCGCGTTGCGAATGCGCGCCAGCATGTCTGCGACCGGATCGGTCAACCTCATCGTTTCCTTCTCCTCAAGCCGCCCGTTCGCTCCGCGCTCGGCGGAGAACCTGCAGCAGCTTTTCTTTCGGTCGTTCGTCCCTGGTCTTTCGTCGTTAGCGAACAACTACCGAAAACTACATTGCACAACTTCAGTAAACCTGCGCCGCATTGGCCACCCGTCGTCGTGAACGACTAACGACAAACGGCCAACGACGCCCTTACCACGATGACTTCGAAACTCCGGGGATCTCGCCCCGCAGTGCCAGTTGCCGGAAGCACAAACGGCATAAGCCGAACTTCCGCAGGTAGGCGCGCGGACGTCCGCAAATTTTGCAGCGGTTGTGCTTGCGCGACGAAAACTTCGGTTTCCTTGCGTCTTTGACTCGTTTTGCTGTTGTCGCCACTTCTTCTAGCTCCCGGCTGCTAGCTTCTAGCAACCCATTTGTTGCGAGATCGTTTTACTTCTTCAATCTGACTTCCTACTTCTGACTTAGGAGGCCCGGAACGGCATGCCCAAATGCTTCAGCAAATTGCGCGCCTGCTCGTCGGTCCTGGCAGTAGTCACAATGGTCACGTTCATGCCCTTCAGCTTATCGACCTTGGCGTAATCGATTTCGGGAAAGATCAGCTGGTCATGAAGCCCCAGCGTGTAGTTCCCACGGCCGTCGAACGATTTCGTCGAAACGCCGCGGAAGTCACGCACGCGCGGCAGCACAATACTCACCAGGCGATCGAAGAATTCATACATGCGGTCGCCGCGCAATGTAACCATCGCGCCGATCGGCATGTTCTCGCGCACCTTGAACGCCGCAATCGATTTCTTGGCCCGCGTGATCACCGGCTTTTGCCCGGTGATCTGACCGAGTTCGTTCGCCGCAGGGTCCAGAATCTTCGCGTTTTGCGTGGCTTCACCCACGCCCATGTTGATCACGATCTTGTGCAGCCGTGGCACCGCCATTGGATTCTTGAGGTCCAGATCCTTGGCCAGCGCCGTTGCAACTTCTTTTTCAAAGCGCACACGCAGCCGCGGACGTTCCTTCGCCGAATGCCGCGGCGCTTCCGGACCTGCCTTGGGCTCTTCGGCAGCGGCGTGCTTCTCGCCCTTGCCAGGCTTGCCTTTTTTCTGTTGTTGTTCTTCCTTCGCCATATTCTTTGCTGCCTTCTCCATCACGGTTTCGGTTTCGAGCCGCGAGTAACGAGTCGCGAGCTTCGAGCAATCACAAAAATCTACCGGTTCGTGAGCACGTTCAAAATCGTTCCCTGCTTACTCGTAGCCCGCGGCTCGAGACTCGTAACTATTTATCGAGCGTTGCTCCACACTTCTTGCAAACGCGAACCTTGCGTTCTCCCTGCACTTCACGGCCGACGCGCACCGGACCGCAAGTGGAGCAAACCAGAGCCACATTGGACAGCGGGATGGGGCGCTCCTGCTCGGCAATTCCCCCCTTGATGTTGCGTTGCGGGTTGGGCCGGACGTGCTTTTTCACCGTCATCACGTGCTCAACCAGAACGCGTCCCTCGTCCGGAAGCACGCGCAACACGCGTCCTTCCTTTCCTGTGTCACGGCCCGTCATCACCTTCACGGTGTCGTTCCGCCGGATGGTGACTCGCTTATGCACTTTTGTCGTTGCAGTTCCCATAATCAAACCTTCCATAAAAACGGGGCTCGCCCCGTCTCAAAACGCGGCTGGCCGCGTCTCTCGCTGGCTAAAGAACCTCTGGCGCCAGCGAAACAATCTTCAAAAACTTCTTCTCGCGCAGTTCGCGTGCCACCGGGCCAAATACGCGGGTTCCCACCGGCTCGCCCGCATCATTGATCAACACGGCCGCATTCTGATCGAAGCGAATATACGTACCGTCGCGGCGGCGGTGCTCTTTGCGCGTCCGCACGATGACCGCTTTCACTACTTTGCCCTTCTGCACCTGCCCGTCGGGCGAAGCTTCCTTTACGCTCGCCGTGATCACATCGCCCAACCCGGCCCGCAACCCGGTCCCGCCACCCAGCGGCAGAATCATCTGCAACTTGCGGGCGCCCGAGTTATCGGCCACCTCGAGCATGGATCTCATCATTACGGCCATGTTCGTTTCTCCCTTTGTCCGTTAGCGGCCGGCCACTACATCGGCGTCGGCCGGCACTTCCGGCACCAGCGCTGTTTTGCGCACAATTTCCTTCAGCACCCAGCGCTTCAAACGCGATAGCGGCCGCGACTCCTCAATGCTTACCACGTCGCCCACATGCGCTTCATTCTTCTCGTCATGCGCATAAAACTTCTTGCGGATGGAAATGACTCGCGCGTAAAGCGGATGCGCTTTCTTTCGCGTCACTTCCACCACGATCGTCTTCTGCATCTTGTTCGAGACGACCGTTCCAATCAGAACCTTGTGGCTCGGCTTTCTTCCCTGGCCTTCCGCCGCCGCGCTGTTGATCTCGCCCATTATTTCTTCTCCGTCTTCTGCGCGGCCAGTTCCTGTTCGCGCAGAACCGTCTTTACGCGCGCGATGTCGCGCCGCAGCCCGCGGATCTTTTTCAGGCTTTCGGTCTGTCCCATGTTCATCTGAAACTTCAGCTTAAAGAGCTGGTCCGCCAGATCGCGCTCCTGGTGGTTCAGCTCGACATCGGTTAAGTTGCGAATCTTTTCTGCTTTCATAAATCAGTTTCCAGTTCCCAGTTGTCAGTTCTCAGAAAAACGTCTCGGTTGCAGACTCGCTTTTAACTCTGCAATCTGCCCTCTGACCTCTGACCTCTGCAATTCCTACAGCACTTCACGCTTCACGAATGCCGTCCGCAGCGGCATCTTGTGCGATGCCAGCCGCATGGCTTCTTGCGCTTCCGTGACAGACACACCTTCCATTTCAAACAAAATCTTCCCCGGCTTTACGACGGCGACCCAGTGATCGGGAGCGCCTTTGCCCTTGCCCATACGGGTTTCGGCCGGCTTCTTAGTCACCGGCTTATCCGGAAAGAGGCGAATCCAGATCTTTCCTCCGCGCTTCACGAAGCGCGTCATCGCCACGCGGCTGGCTTCGATCTGCCGGTCGGTAATCCAGCCCGGCTCCAGTACCTTCAGCCCGTACTGCCCAAAGGCCAGCTCTGAACCCTTCCAGGCTTTTCCGGTCATCCGTCCGCGCTGCTGCTTGCGGAACTTAACTTTTTTCGGCATCAACATAAGAATCAGTTCCCAGTTCTCAGTTGTCAGTTCTCAGTAAGACCTTCGCGCTCTGCGGAATCGTTCTTACCTCTGCAATCTGACCTCTGACCTCTGCAATCTCGAACTTCTGCAATCTGACTTCTAACTTCTAACCTTCTAGAACGCGCCCGTCGTAGGCAGTTCCCGCGCCGGCGTAGCTTCACGCTTCTTCGCCGGCAGAATTTCGCCTTTGTAAACCCAGCACTTCACGCCAATCACGCCGTAGGTCGTGCGGGCTTCGGTAAATCCATAATCAATGTCAGCGCGCAACGTGTGCAGCGGCAGCCGCCCCTGCAAGTACCATTCGGACCGCGCGATTTCATTGCCGTTCAGCCGCCCGCTCACGCGGACTTTGATCCCTTTGCAGCCAAAACGCAGGGCCGAATCGACCGACTTCCGCATGGCCCGGCGGAAGCCCACGCGCTTCTCGAGCTGCAGCGCAATTGACTCCGACACCAGTTGCGCGTCCAGTTCCGGCTTATGCACTTCCTGGATGTCAACGTGCACTTCACGCGCTGTCCGCTTCTGCAATTCCTGCTTCAGCTTGTCGATCTCCGCGCCCTTACGTCCGATGATGATCCCGGGCCGCGCTGTCTTGATAATGATGCGCAGCTTGTTGCCCGGCCGCTCAATCTCGATCGAACTCACACCCGCCGACTTGAGCTTGTCCTTCAGTTCGGCCTTCAGCTTGTGATCTTCGAGCAGCAGCTTGTCGTAGTCGCGCTCCACAAACCACCGCGACTTCCACGGCTTGGTATAGCCGAGCCGGAATCCGTATGGATGAACTTTTTGTCCCATTCGTGTGCAGCTCCTAAATTTCTCTCAGTCGCCACTCGTATCGCTGGTCGTTCGCAAAATCAATTCCCGAACGACTCGCGGCTATCGACCGACGACCACTTCCCTACTTCTTTGCCTTCGCCTTCTTACCAACCGCTTTCTTCTTTGCGGGCGCCTTCGCCTTGGCTTTTTTCTTTGCCGTATGCGGAGCCGCAGCCTTCTTATCTTCTTCGCCAACCGTGTGTGCCACCGGCGCCGCGCCGTTCCTGTTCTTCTCGGCCAGCACGATCTCCAAATGCGAGATTCGACGCACGTAGCGAAATGCGCGGCCCATCGGCGCCGGACGAATCCGCTTCATGCGCGGCCCATCGTTAGCAGCCGCGTGCTTCACGTACAAGTTATCCAAATCGACGTCCAACCCTTTTTCGGAGCTGAGGAAATTTGCGTTGTCGATCGCCGACTGCAGCAGCTTGCCGACGGTCGCGGCGACCCGCTTCTTGGTAAACGCCAGCGTGTTGCGCGCTTCTTCCACGCGCCGCCCGCGGATTAAGTCCAGCACCAGCCGCGCCTTCTGCGGCGAAACTCGCATGTATCGTGCTTCTGCTCGAAATTCCATAATGTCGTTGCCTTTGCCTTGGCCTTAACTCGTAGCTCGCGGCCCGTGAGCTCAAAGCTGTGTTCCTATGCCTTCGGCGCCGCAGGCGCTGCCGGAGCAATAGCTCCCGGCCCGCCCGGAATGCCCGCTGGCCTCGCAGCCACTTCCGTTGCCGCCTTCATCGAGTGTCCCTTGAACTGACGGGTAAAGCTGAATTCGCCCAGCTTGTGCCCGACCATATTCTCGGTGACGTACACGGGAATAAACTTTCTCCCGTTATGCACGGCGATGGTGTGCCCCACCATCTCCGGAATGATCGTCGAACGCCGCGACCAGGTCCGGTGCACCTTCTTCTCATTGCGCGCATTCATGGCCTCAATCCGCGACGCCAGATGCCGATCGATGAACGGTCCTTTTTTTGTCGAACGTGCCATAATTTCAGTTCTCAGTTCTCAGTTCTCAGAAAGCAGAACCGGTTTGCTCGCGGTCCGCCACTCGCGGCTCGCGACTTCTTTACCCTTTCTTCCGTCGGCTCACAATGAACGCATCGGTCCGCTTGTTGTTCCGAGTCTTGTAGCCGCGCGTCGGTTGGCCCCACGGCGTTACAGGGTGCCGCCCACCCGAGGTCTTGCCTTCGCCGCCGCCATGCGGATGGTCAACCGGGTTCATCGAAACGCCGCGGTTATGCGGACGCTTCCCTACCCAGCGCGTGCGCCCGGCCTTGCCCCAAGTCACGTTTTCGTGGTCGGTGTTGCCCACCTGCCCAATGGTCGCCAGGCAATCAAGCATCACTTTTCGCGTTTCGCCGGAAGGCAGCTTGACCAATCCATAGTCGCCTTCTTTCGCCACCAACTGCGCCGAACCGCCCGCCGAGCGCACCATTTGCGCGCCCTTGCCTGGCTTGAGTTCGAGATTGTGGATCGTCGTGCCGGGCGGAATATTGCGCAACGGAAGTGCGTTCCCGACAAGAATGTCAGCCTCGGGGCCGCTGACGATCTTCTGTCCAACCTTCAATCCGTCAGGCTGCACAATGTAGCGTTTCTCGCCATCGGCATAGCTCAAGAGCGCAATTCGCGCCGAGCGGTTTGGATCGTATTCAATCGAAACCACCGTCGCCGGAATCCCGTGTTTGTCGCGCTTGAAATCGAGCAGGCGCAGCATGCGCTTATTGCCGCCGCCGCGGAACCGCATGGTGACGTCGCCCGAATTGCGCCGCCCGCCCGTCCGCTGCCTTGGCTCAACCAAAGCCTTGTGCGGCTTCTTCGAAGTAATATCGTCGGTCGTCAGGTGCGTGCGATAGCGCAACGTCTGCGTTGTCGGTCTGTAAGTCTTGATTGGCATATCTAGCTCTCAGCTCTCAGCTCTCAGCTCTCAGTGAACCCCTGCCGCCTTAACTGACGGCTGATGGCTGAAAGCTGACGGCTGTTCTACAAATTCTGTGCGTACTCCGGCATCTTTTCGCCGGTCTTCAGCCGCACATACGCTTTCTTCCAATCCGGACGGTAGCCCGCAAACCTGCCGCGCCGCCGCTCTTTTCCCGGATAATTTGCCGTGCGCACAGACGAAACCTTCACCTTGAAAATCGTCTGCACCGCTTCTTTGATCTCGGTTTTTGTCGCCTTGGGCGCAACCTGAAACACCAGAGTGTTCTGGGTTTCCTTGATCCCGAGTCCTTTTTCCGTAATCACCGGCTTGCGAATAATCTGATAAGCGGATTTCATATTTCTTAGGCCACCTCCGCCTTACGCGAACGCCGCGCCGGACGCTTCTTTTCCGGTGCCGCTTCCGATCCTGCCCCGCGCCGCGGTGACGCCGACTTCTTCAGCGCCGATTGTAGGTTCTCCAGTGCGGGCTGCGCGAACACTACGAACGAGTTCTTCATCAGGTGATAGGGATGCACTTCATTTCCCGGCACCAGTTCGAGCCCGTCGATGTTGCGCGCGCTCAACTCGAGGTTCTTGTTTTTCGCGTTCGAAATTTCGACCAGCAACGTCGTTCCTGTGATCTTGAGCTTCCCAAGCGCCTCGGCAAATGCCTTCGTCTTCGGCTCTTTTACATCGAAGGCTTCAATCACGATGAGCTTGCCATCCGCAAACTTCGCCGCCAGCGCCGAACGCAGCGCGCCGAGAAGTTTTTTCTTCGGGAAAGCATAGTCATAGGAGCGGGGTTGCGGTCCATGCACGGTGCCGCCGTGCCGCCACAGTGGAGACCGGATCGACCCGATACGCGCCCGCCCCGTCCCCTTCTGCTTCCAAAGCTTCTTGCCGGACCCGGAAACGCTTCCGCGGACCTTGGTGGCATGCGTGCCCGCACGGCCAGCCGCCCGATAGTGCTTGATCGATTCCCAGAGCAGGTCTTCATTGACCGCGCCGAATACTTCGTCGGCCAGGTCGAACGTTCCGACCTTCGCTCCGCTCAAGTTGTATACATCAATAGTTGCCATAGCTTTGCATTTCTGGCCACTGACCACTAGCCACTGAATTTATGCCTTCTTCGCTGCTCTCTTTGCCGCCTTCAACGGATCGACCGTGGTCGAGCCCGCAAATCCGCGGCGCTCTCTCGGCGGTTTCTTCGCCTTATTGATCATCAGGTATCCGCCGTTCGGACCCGGAACGCTGCCTTCAACCACCAGCAGGTTGTCTTCTTTATCGACACCGAGAATCCGCAAGTTGCGTACCGTGATGCGCGCATTCCCCATGTGTCCTGACATGCGCATGCCCTTGAACACGCGTGACGGAAACGCCGACGAACCAATCGAACCGGTAATCTGGAACATCGAGCCGTGTGACTTCGCGCCGCCGCTAAAATGATGCCGCTTCACGACGCCCTGAAAGCCGTGCCCCTTACTGGTGCCGATTACATCGACAAACTTTTCGCCTTCGAAAATGTCCACCAGGATTCGGTCGCCGACCTTTATTGCGCCATTCGAAGCATCTTCAGTCGGCGTCTCGACCTCGATTCCAACCTCGCGCAAAAACCTCATCGGCGGAAGATTGTGCTTGGCAAAGTGTCCGCGCATTGGCTTGGTCAGCTTCTTTTCTTTCACAAACTCGACCAGCCCGATCTGCGCCGCATCGTAGCCATCTTTCGTATTGGTCTTATGCTGCGTAATCACGCACGGCCCCGCCTGCAACACCGTCGCCGGACGAACCTCGCCCCTCGAATCGAAGAGCTGCGTCATCCCGACTTTCTTGCCCAGAATTCCTGCAACCTTTGCCATTTCCTTCTCCATACCCAGCTTGGCTCGCCAATCTGCGGCGCCTAGTGGCTGGGGCTCACCCAACACTCAGCCATTGCCGCTTTCCCTGACGGCTGATGGCTGACAGCTGATGGCTACTTATGCTCTTTCCCGAACGCCTTGATCTCCACATCCACGCCGGCCGGAAGATCGAGCTTCATCAGCGCATCGACCGTCTGCTGCGTCGGCTCCAAAATATCGAGCAGGCGCTTGTGGGTGCGGATCTCAAACTGTTCCCGCGATTTCTTATCCACGTGCGGCGAACGCAGCACGCAGTATTTGTTTTTCATCGTTGGCAGCGGAATCGGGCCCGCGATCTGTGCACCCGTGCGCTTCGCCGTTTCGACGATCTCGCCTGTCGACTGATCGAGGATGCGATAGTCGTAAGCTTTCAACCGAATTCGAATTCTCTCTTGTCCCGTCACTGTGTCACTCTCTCTTACCCCTTCCGGCCGATCTTCAATTCGAAATTCAAATCGAAGCCCGGAAGGAAAGATCCTGCGGAATGCTGCAATCCGCGTTTTAGGTTTTACTTCTGCAATCTGACTTCTAACTTCTGCCTTGCCCTTACTGAATAATCTCTGCGATCGTGCCGGCGCCTACTGTATGCCCGCCTTCGCGAATCGCGAACCGCAAACCTTTTTCCATTGCCACCGGAGTGATCAACTCAATCACCAGGCTCACGTTGTCGCCCGGCATTACCATCTCCGTGCCCGCCGGCAACTCCGCCACGCCCGTCACGTCCGTCGTTCGCAGATAAAACTGCGGACGATATCCTTTGAAGAACGGCGTGTGTCGTCCACCTTCTTCTTTCGTCAGGATGTAAACCTCGGCCTTGAACTTCGTATGCGGCGTAATCGATCCGCCCTTCGCCAGCACCATGCCGCGCTCTACATCTTCTTTCGCAATGCCGCGCAGCAGCAGGCCGGCATTGTCGCCCGCCATGCCTTCGTCGAGTTGCTTCTTGAACATTTCGACGCCCGTTACAACCGTCTTGCGCGTCTCGCGAAAGCCGACAATTTCCACTTCCTCGCCGACTTTCACCTTGCCGCGCTCGATTCGTCCCGTCACCACCGTGCCGCGGCCCTGAATCGAAAAAATATCCTCAATCGGCATCAGGAACGGCTTATCCAGTTCGCGTGCCGGTTGCGGCACGCTCTTGTCGACCGCCTCCATCAGCGCGTCAACCTGCTTCTCCCACTTCTCTTCACCATTCAGCGCGCCCAGAGCCGACAACCGCACCACCGGCAAATCATCTCCCGGGAACTTATACGACTTCAGCAATTCGCGCACTTCCAGTTCCACCAGGTCAAGCAGTTCTGCGTCGTCAACCGCATCGCACTTATTCAGCGCAACCACGATATACGGCACACCAACCTGCCGAGCCAGCAGCACGTGCTCGCGCGTCTGCGGCATCGGACCGTCCGTCGCCGCCACCACCAGAATCGCGCCATCCATCTGCGCCGCGCCCGTGATCATGTTCTTGATGTAGTCGGCGTGGCCCGGACAATCGACGTGCGCGTAGTGCCGGTTCGCAGTCTCGTACTCCACGTGCGCCGTCGCGATCGTGATACCACGCGCCTTTTCTTCCGGAGCGTTATCGATCGAGTCGAACGAACGGAACTTGATGTTCGGGTTGTGCTTCCCTAAAACCTTCGTGATCGCCGCCGTCAGCGTCGTCTTGCCGTGATCGATGTGACCAATCGTTCCGACGTTGCAGTGCGGCTTTGTCCGATCAAATTTTTCCTTTGCCATGATTCTCTCAGCTCCGTGTAGCGCGGACGCATCGCCCGCGGAAGTTCAAAAGTTTCAGATCCCTCGCTTACGCTCGGGATGACCGCTGCGGGCTCCCGCTTCGCTCACGCCCGCAAAACGCGGTCACTTCGTTGTCGTTCTCCCCTGCGTCTTGGCGATGATTTCATCCGCCACTGACCTCGGGGCTTCTTCATAGCGCGCAAAATGCATCGAGTACTCGGCGCGGCCCTGCGTACTGGACCGCATATGCGTCGCATACCCAAACATTTCCGCCAGCGGCACAATTGCCTTGATCACCTGCGAACCAGCGCGGTGCTCCATGCCCTCGATCCGGCCGCGGCGCGAACTCAAATCGCCCATGATCGTTCCGGCGTAATCTTCGGGCGTCACTACTTCAACGGCCATCACCGGCTCAAGAATCACGGGACTCGCCTTCCGAGCAGCTTCCTTAAAGGCCATCGATCCGGCGATCTTGAACGCCATTTCGTTTGAATCCACATCGTGATAGCTGCCGTCGTAAAGCGTCGCCTTGATGTCGACCATGGGATATCCGGCGAGTACGCCGCCTTCCATGGCTTCCTGCATGCCCTGATCAATCGGCTTGATGTATTCCTTCGGCACCGTGCCGCCCACGATGTCGTTGATGAACTCGTAGCCCTTGCCGGGCTCGTTCGGATCGAGATAAATCTTCGCGTGTCCGTACTGACCGCGCCCGCCGGTCTGGCGAATGTACTTACCTTCCGCTTCGGCGTGCCTGCGGATCGTCTCGCGATACGCCACCTGCGGCTTGCCGACATTCGCTTCGACTTTATACTCGCGCATCATGCGGTCGACAATGATTTCCAGGTGCAACTCACCCATGCCGCTGATGATCGTCTGCCCGCTGTCGGGATCGGTATGTACCTTAAACGTGGGATCTTCCTGAGCCAACTTCGCCAGCGCCAGGCCCATCTTTTCCTGGTCGGCCTTGGTCTTCGGCTCAACCGCAACCGAAATTACCGGCACTGCGAATTCGATCGACTCCAGCGTAATCGGATGTCTCTCCTCGCAGATCGTGTCCCCGGTAGCGACGTTCTTCAATCCCACCACCGCACAGATATCGCCTGCGAGAATTTCCTGAATATCTTCGCGTTTGTTCGCGTGCATTTTGAGCAAACGCCCAATGCGCTCGTGCTTCCTGGTCCGCGGATTCAACACTGATTCGCCCGACTTCAACTGCCCCGAGTACACGCGAATAAATGTCAATTGCCCGACAAACGAGTCCGCCATGATCTTGAACGCCAGCGCCGAAAACGGCTCTTTGTCGTCCGCCTTGCGTGTGATCGGCTGGCCATCCTCCGGATTGATTCCGTGCGTCTCTTTCGTGTCGAGCGGGGATGGCAGATAATCCACCACCGCGTCGAGCAGCGGCTGCACACCTTTATTCTTGAAAGCCGTTCCCACCACAACCGGGAATAGCTTCAGCCCGATCGTCGACTTGCGCAGTGACGCCTTCAGCTCATCGGCCGAAATTGCTTCGCCTTCCAGAAACTTATGCAGAATCTCGTCGTCATTTTCGGCAACGGTTTCGACCAGTTGCGTGTGGAACGCTTCCGCCTTTTTCTTCAGGTCTGCCGGAATCTCTTCCGTTTCATACTCGGCGCCCATCGTGTCATTCGGCCACAAGATGGCCTTCATTTCGACCAGATCGATGACGCCTCTAAACTTATCTTCTTGTCCGATCGGAATTTGAATCGCAACCGGCCGCGCACTCAGGCGCTTGCGCAGCGTGTCGACCGCATGCTCGAAATCCGCGCCCATCTTGTCGATCTTATTAATGAAACAAATGCGCGGGACGCCATATTTATCGGCCTGCCGCCAAACCTTTTCCGACTGCGGCTGCACGCCATGCACGGCGTCAAACACGGCAACCGCTCCATCGAGTACGCGCAGCGAGCGCTCGACCTCGGCGGTAAAGTCAACGTGGCCCGGCGTATCAATAATATTGATGCGGATGTCGCGCCAGGTGCAGGTAGTGGCGGCGGACGTAATCGTAATTCCGCGCTCTTGTTCCTGCTCCATCCAGTCCATGGTGGCCGTGCCTTCATGCACCTCGCCGATGCGGTGCGTCCTGCCCGTATAAAACAGGATGCGCTCCGTCGTCGTGGTCTTCCCGGCATCGATGTGGGCCATGATGCCGATGTTCCTGCAACGCTCTAATGGAACTGTTCTAGGCACAGCTTCTTTACTATCCTCTCTGGGGCTCTGACAAATTTCTAATTTGCGATTTCTAATTTGTAATTTTCAAAAACCGAACCATCCGGCTCAGACCTTCAATTACAAATTTCAAATTACCGATTACAAATTCCTTACCAGCGGTAATGCGCGAACGCCTTGTTCGCTTCCGCCATACGGTGCACATCTTCTTTCTTCTTGATCGCGGCGCCTTTGCCGTTCGCCGCATCCAGCAATTCGTTCGTCAGCTTGTCGATCATGCCCTTTTCCCCGCGCTCGCGCGCGTAGGTCACAATCCAGCGGATCGCCAGCGACGTCCGCCGGTCCGGCCCTACTTCGATCGGCACCTGATAGTTGGCGCCGCCCACGCGCCGCGTCTTCACTTCGAGCAGGGGCTTGGCGTTCTCAACCGCCTTAGTGAACAGCTTCAAAGGCTCGTCGCCGCCTTTTTCTTTCAACTTCTCGAGGGCGGTATAGAAGATACCTTCGGCAGTCGACTTCTTGCCCTGCCACATCATCGAGTTGACGAACTTCGTTACCAGGTCAGACCCGTAAACCGGATCGGCCTCTGTCTTCCTCTTGGCGATATGTCCTTTACGAGGCATAAATTCAGTTCTCCGTTCTCAGTTTCTTCCGGCCCAGTTCTGCGAACTGAGAACCGGGAACCGAGAACTGTTCTAAGCTTTCTTGGCGCGCTTGGTGCCATATTTCGACCGGCTCTGGTTACGTCCCGCAACTCCGGTCGCGTCGAGCGTTCCACGAACTACGTGATAGCGGACGCCGGGCAAATCCTTCACGCGGCCTCCGCGAATCAGCACAATCGAGTGCTCCTGCAGATTGTGTCCAACGCCTGGAATGTAGGTCGTCACTTCAATTCCGTTCGTCAGGCGAACACGCGCCACTTTCCGCAGTGCCGAATTCGGCTTCTTCGGCGTCTGCGTATACACACGCGTGCAAACTCCGCGTTTCTGCGGACACGATTGCAGCGCCGGGCTCGCCGTCTTGTACCGGGGGCTCGTCCGCCCGAACTTCACGAGTTGATTAAAAGTTGGCACTCTTGCCACTCCTGTCCCGCGGCTCGCCGCAGGTCGTCCCTGTCTCCACACCATCGCGCAAGACGAGCCTTCCCCGGTCTCGCCGGACAAGATGACCCTCGTCTCCAGGCTGGCAGGACATTCGCGTCGAGCCATGCTTTCGCCACGCAACTGCGCGGTGAAGAATTTTGACTTCCAGTTTCCCTAATCGCCGACGACGGTGACGCCACGCCTCACCCTGCGGCTCGGAGGCATTCCGTTTCGTCTGCTTATCCTGCATAGCCTCGCGTGTCTCCCAGGCTCTTACCTCAGCCCTGGGCGCAAAGGTTTTCGCAGGACATTTCAGCGAGGACGCCCGATCTCAATTCAGATCGGAACGGTACAGCTCTAAAGCTCTGCCACAGTTCACCGGGACCCATCTGCATGGCAGCGGAATCCCATTTCACAGGCAAGCCAGACTTAACTCGCGGAACCGTAAAATAATAGCAACTGCAGCGCACATCGTCAACCATCCTTGCCCGCATCTCTAGAAACAGGGTTTCAGGCTCTCCATGAAGCACGGCCGACTGATGCTTTAGGACTGCTTTCCGCTATTCATCCTAACTGCTAACGCACATGTGCCGCAATGTTTGACCTTGAATCTCCGAAAACTTTTGCGGATTTGTTCTCAACACCTTGCTCAACTCTCAATGACCTTCTACACTGGCAGTTTTCCAGCCAATAAGAATCTCGCGCCTGCCATCGGGCTGCGAGGAGGATGCATGCAACGTTGCCGTACCGTCTTTCTTTTGACCTTGGCCGCAGGACTGGCTCTCATCCTTACGGGATGCTTGGGCAGCAGTACTTCTAACTCCAATAATGCACAAGTAAAAAGCATTTCCTTGAGTCCGTCGGGAAATGTTTCGCTTGAGGTCGGCGGAAGATTCACCTTTGCCGCCGTTGCGATAGACCCCACCAATCACGAGATCCCGGGGGCCAATTTTCAGTACATCGTAAGCAGTCCGCCCGGATCGAATACGCCTCCACCAATTTCGATAACCAACGGTGGCAGCGCCTGCGCCGGAACTTGGGACGCCACGCAGACTTCTTGCAATCCCGGTAGTGCGGGCGTCGCCATCGTCACTGCCGTGGCCAATGGAGTGAGCAGCCCCCAAGCGACCGTTTACGTTCACAAGCATATCGCTCAACTTCGGATTTCGCAGGCACAGACTTTACCTCCCTCCTATGACTGCTTCACGCAAGGCCAAACCTGGATCTACCAGGGCACTGCTTACGACGGCAGCAACCCGCCCGTCGACATCACTAGCACCGTCGGCCAGCTCAATTGGATTTCGACAAACAACGGCGTCCTGACCACCAACACGAACCCGCCTCTCCCCACTCCTCTGCCGCTGAATCAGGTTCAAATCACCTCCAATAGCCCTGGCGTCACTCAAATCTCCGCGGCGGTCTCCGGCACAACCAGCCCTTCTCTGCCCATCACGAGTTGTCTGATACAGCAGATCAGACTCCAGGTATCGGGGACTACAGCCAGTTCCGTCAGCGTCACCAGCGGCAGTTCCATCACCCTCGAGGCGACAGCAATCGATAGCCTCGGCAATACGGTCGCCAAACCGCCACTTTCTTGGATCACCTCGAATCCGGAGGTCGTAGCCTTCGCTTCCCTCACAACCACCACGGGAACAAATTCAGCCATCGCTCGAGCCAATGCGGGCGGCAGTACCATTTCCGCTGCCTGCGTGCCTCCATCCTGCAACATTGGCGTAGTGCCAAACATCTTGATCCCGCTCCTCACGCCACCCTACTACGAATTGGATCCCTCAGCCACACCCGCCTACGTCTTCGCCAGCGACGGCCCTCTCACCCCGACCAACCCAACGCTTGGTTTTGGTGCGATCTCCGTCGGCGTGACGAATTCGCCTCCGCCTACCTACACAGCCTTCGCAGCTACCGATCTCTGTGATCCAGATAACACCGGCCAAACCAACGGTTGCACGAGTGTCATGTTTGCCGTGACCCCAACCACCTCGAATGGCACCAATCCCATTGGCGCCAATATATTCCTCCCGCGAACTCCCAATTCCCTGGTTTCTAATCATCAATCCCGCATATACATCGGAAGCGATCAGGGACTGATGTACTCCGACGAGGGCGGAGCCGCGAACCTGATTTCTTCCTCCAGCACCCCGTGTTATGTATCTCTGTGCGGCAAAGTCCTTGCCGTTTCCAACGACGGCACCCTGGTTGTCGTTTCCGACACGGTGTCTTCGACTCCCCAGGTGTACATCTACAACAGCGCCGCCGGAAACGCCGCCAAAGTCAGAGACCTTGTACTTCCGTCTCTTGCCACCGCCGCCGCTTTCTCGCCCGACGACTCGAAGATCTTCATCCTGACCAACGCCGGCCCCATGTATGTCTTCTCCATCGTCAACGCGCTCGCGCCGGTAACCATCCCGAGTACGGGTGGGGACGTCGTTTTCTCTCCGGACGGCAGCTTCGCTTACATCGCCGGTGCCGCAGGCCCAGCGGGTGCGGTTTCAGCCTTCTCGACCTGTGCAACTTCAACCACCGCGAGCACCCAACTGGGCCTTCCGGTAACCACCTCGGGCGTACCGTTGCAAATCTTCGCCGACCCTGTCCTGCAACATTTGCCGACCGGCAATCCCGATATGATCAGCCAGACCCTCTATGCGTTCGAGCCACCCAACATCCAGGTCCTGACGGCACAGTTCACGCAGACGACGAACAGCGTTCCCACCCAGCCATCGCAATACGATTGCAATCTGCCCGTCCTGAGCTTTACGCAAGGCGCCACCTACAGCCTCCAGCAGGGACAATTCACGCCCGTTTATGCCAACCTTGTCAACAACGGCGCTGAGATGGTCATTGTGGCCCGTTACCTTCCCTACGTCCTGATCTTCGATATCTCCGGAGGCACGACCAGGTCGTTTCGATTGAGCAATCCGTTGACCGACAGTGATGACCCGCGTGCAGCGTCTTCGTCTACGGACGGCAGTGTGGTGTTTGTTGCCGCTTGCGATCAGTACGACAACAACACGCCGCCGGCCTGCCTTTCCGGTTCCGTCCACATCGTGAACACCATAACCGGCAATGACCAGTACGTTCCTTACATCAACAACACCACCAACAACATGTGTATCGGACAGGGCGCCGGCGCTCCGGTTTGTTTTCCTGACATGATCGTCGTGAAGCCGCAGTAGCGCCTCTGATTCCATTCGCTCTTTCTCAACACGGAGTCACGGAGGAAACCCCGAACCTCCAAGAACCCGCAGGAAAAGGTTTAGCCAAGCAGTTGGGTTTCTCTGTGTCTCCGTGACTCCGTGGTGAGAAAGTCAAATCAGGACACCACCGTAGACGCCAGCAATTATTCCCGCCTTAAGGATGCAGGTATAATTGTCAATTAAGTGTTTTTCGAGGAGGAAGCAACATGGACTCGCGCGAAAGCGCCCTTTGGGTGCGCTTCAAGGCCAACCGTTGGGCCTATACCTTTACGATTCTGGCCACCCTCGCGATGGGAATTCTGATCGGCACGGTCGTTTCCTATGGCGTCAAGGGCAAAGAGGGACAGAAGTCCGATGCCACTCCTCTGACCATCCCGGCGCCGCAGCAACTCTCCACGGCATTTTCCCAGATTTCCAAGCAACTCGAACCAACGGTCGTCAACATCAATACCGAGTCGACCATTAAGAATCCGCATCATCGGCGCAATCCCCATGTTCAACCCGATAACCCCGAAGACCAGGGCGGAGACCAGGGTGGCGGCGATGATAGCCCGTTCCAGGATTTCTTCGATAAGTTCTTCGGCGGCCAAAATGGCCAGGATGCTGGCACCATCCACCAGCGTTCGCTGGGATCGGGTGTGATCGTCGATTCCAAAGGCTATATCGTGACCAATCGTCACGTCGTCGAAAAAGCCGATCGCATTCGCGTGAAGTTAGAAGGAGAGCCGGATGGTGCGCCCGGTCACGATGCCAAAGTAATTGGCATGGATCAGGAAACCGATCTCGCCGTGATCAAGATTGAAGTCGATCACGCGCTCCCTGCCGCCAAACTCGGCAACTCCGATGGCATGCAGGTTGGCGATTGGGTCCTCGCCATCGGCAGTCCTTTCGGACTTCAGGAAACCGTCACCGCCGGCATTGTTTCCGCCAAAGGCCGCAACATCGTCCCCAATCGTCAGTTCCAGTTCTTTATTCAGACTGACGCCGCCATCAACCCGGGCAACTCCGGAGGCCCGCTGGTCAACATGGCCGGCGAAGTCATTGGCATCAACACCGCCATCCTGACCGAAACCAGTTCCTACGCCGGCGTTGGCTTTGCCATGCCTTCGAATACTGTCGCCCTGGTCTATAACCAGTTGATCGGTCCCGAACATCGTGTGGCACGTGGATCGATTGGCATTGAATTCACCGCCCAGCCGAATCCCGCCATTGCGCGCGTTTATGGCTCCGGAGTCACCATCTCGAATGTGGTTTCGGGCAGCCCCGCCGATCAGGCAGGCCTCAAGATCGGCGACACCATTACCGCTGCCGATGGACGGGATCTAAAGAGCGGCGACGATCTGGTCGCCGACATTGCCTCTCGCAAACCCGGATCCAAAGTTAAATTGACCTTTATACGGAACGGGAAAAAGCAGGAAGCGACTCTCACCATCGCAGAACGTTCCAAGCTGTTTGCTTCGCGCCTTGGCGAAGAAGAAGAAAATCAGGGCGAAGAAGGGCCAAAGGCCAGCAAACTCGGTATTTCCGTCCGCGCAATTACGGGTGATCTTGCCGACCGCCTTGGTATCACGATGGGCAAGGGCGTGGTCGTACAGGATGTCAAATCCGGCTCCTTCGCGGAGGACCTCGGATTGAATCGTGGCGACGTGGTCCTTGAAGTCAATAAACAGCCCGTCAACAATCCGGAGGATTTCGCAAAGATCGAGTCGTCGCTCAAGAGCGGGCAGGATGTGGTCTTTCTGGTACATCCCCGCGGCGCCCGTGCGCAGGACGGATCGATCTTTTTGGCCGGCACACTTCCGTAACCGCTGGACATGCTGGCGAGACTGGCTTACCTTACTGAATTCGGCGACCATCTAATTATTAGGATAGGCCGTCTAAAGTAAGCATCGCCAGCTTTTTGCTGGCCGGAATTTGGGCCTGATTAACTTGCGCAGATGGATTTGGGTTTTGATGGACTTGCGGAACGGTATTCTAACTCGCGTCTCTCGTCAGACCTTGCTCTCCGCCTTGTTTGGGCTGATCGTGCTTGGCCTGGCCGGAATAACGCCCGCCGCCGCGTCCACATCGACCACCAAGCAGACTTCCTCGCCTGCCGCGTCCTTACCCCACTCCTCGAAAACTCACAGTGCGAATTCAGCGCACCATGTCGGCACTAAATCAGCGACCAAACAAACGGGCCACACGTCGGCAGGCGCGCATTCCGGACTAACCCGCACCAGCAAGGGATCAAAATCCAAGTCCGGATCGAAGAAAAGCGCGAAAGTTCCCGTCAAGCACGGTCAGCAGGTCGTCGACCCAGATCGCGCCCGCGAAATTCAGGAGGCCCTGATTCGCGAGCACTACCTTGACGGCGAGCCAACCGGCGTGTGGGACGGCTCTACACAGGCCGCTATGCAGCGCTATCAGGAGGACCGGGGCTGGCAGTCAAAGACCGTTCCCGACGCCCGCGCTCTGATTCGTCTCGGTCTCGGCCCCAGCCATGATCATTTGCTGAATCCCGAAAGCGCGATGACCATGACAACGCCAACGTCCGACGCTCCCGCGACGGCCGATCCCAAAGCGGCGGCAACACCGGCTCCGCTGGAAGACAACTCTCCCCAGCAATAGCATCGCAGCGCGAATCGGTGACGCCTTCCCCGCCGCACCCGCAGCCGGAACAAACCGTTCTTTGCCTTATCACACCGCATCGTGCCGTCTGTACTTGACAGGCGACCGCCGCGAGCGTCGGCTTATCTTGCAAGCCGGATAAGTAATCTCTCCAAAGAGAATTCCGTTCCCTGGAGGTGCTTTTATGAAGATTTTCAGCCGAGGTTTTGTACAAGTTGCAGTCTTGATCGTGATGATCGCCTTTGCGCTCCCCGCGCAGGCTACAACCTACAGCAAGGCAAGCCTGAAGGGCGGCTACAGCTTTCTGACCAACCTGTGGACTGCCGATGCAAGCACAAATCAGGTCGCGATGGTGGGAGTCTTGACTTTCGACGGCGCGGGCAAAGTGACCGGCTCCTACACGTCGCTCTCGTTGGAAGTGTTCAAGACCGGGACTTTGGCCGGGACGTACGCGGTAAGTTCCAATGGCACGGGCACGATCACGTTCAAGACCGGCTCGACGGCCAAGTTCGCGGTTGCTCTTAACAACCCAACGGCCTCAGGGGTGGCTCAAGGTGTGCAGTTGTTGCAAACCAACGACAGCAACAATGAAGTCGTCAGCGGCACCGCCGTTCTGCAATCCCCCACCACGGAAACTTACAGCGTGGCAAGTCTGAACGGTAATTTCAGCTTCCAATGGAACCTGTGGACAGCCGAAGTGAGCGCATCCCAGGCAAGCTTGATCGCAACAGGTACCTTTGACGGCAAAGGAGGTTTCAAGGGTACACATACGACGGTAATGGACGGCAAGACTACGACGGGAACCGATACCGGCACCTATACGGTCAGCCCGGATGGCAGCGCCAGCCTATCACTATCCGGGGGTACGCCAACGCAAGTTGCGTTCGCGTTGAACGCGGTTGCGGCAGGGCAGGCCAAAGGGATGCAGGTTATTATTAACCTGAGCCCCGGGAAGATCGGCAGCGGAAGTTACGTCACCACCGGGATCGGGCTATCCATGCAGGCTACGAAGTTCAGCAAGGCAAGCCTGAAGGGCGGTTACAGCTTTCTGACCAACCTGTGGACTGCCGATACGGCTACAGACGAGATTTCCATGGTCGGCGTCCTGACCTTTAACGGCGCTGGAAAAGTGGCCGGCTCCTACACATCGGTCTCTATGGAGGTGCTCAAGACCGGGGCCTTGGGTGGAACTTATACCGTGAGTTCCAATGGCACCGGCACGATCACCTTCACAAGCGGCCTGACGTCCAAGTACGCTATCGCTCTCAACAACCCAACGACCGCGGGGGTTGCTCAAGGCGTGCAGCTGTTGCAGACCAACGACAGCAACAACGAAGTCGTCGCTGGCACCGCTGTACTGCAATCCACCACCGCCCAGACTTACAGCGTCGCCAGCGTAGAAGGAAATTTCAGCTTTCAATGGAACCTTTGGTGGCCTAATCCGAGTGGATACCAGGGGGCCGACATCGGGACGGTCAGTTTTGACGGCAAAGGCGGTTTCAAGGATTCCTATACCGGTGTATTGGACGGCAAGGTTACGACGAAAACCGGAACTGGCACATATACGGTCAGCGCGGACGGCACCTGCACCATTTCGATGTCGGGTGGTGAGGTCGTGTTTGTGTTGAACTCGGCGGAGACAGGGCTAGCCCAAGGGGCGCAGTTTATTTATAACCTGACCGAAAGCGGCAATTACGTCATCTCTGGGATCGCGTTGAAGCAGTGACGCGTCCGGTTGGTCGGTTATCCCTAATCCAGCACCGGTCGAGGACTAAACGGAATCGCCTCACTCTTCACGATCGCCTCCGGATTCCCCTCCACCAGCGCAGCGGCATACTCGGCCCCCACGATCTCTGCCGCCACGGCCCGCGCCTGCGACAGAATCGGCACTCGCCGCCGTATGTCGTGCGCATCGGTCGCCAGAACATGCACCGCCGAGCGCTCCAACAGTTCTCGCGCTACTTCTTCCGCCTGCTCGCCCCAGAACCCTGTCAATGACTGCGCCGTCACCTGCACCAGGCATCCTTGGTCCGCATACTCCGCCACTCGTTCCGGCGTGTTCTGCAAAATCGCATTGCGCTCTGGATGCGTAAGGACGGGAATCAAACCATGGTCCCCTAGTTTGCGAAACTGATCCGGCAAATTGGGCGGGATGCTGTAGTCGCTCAGCTCTATCAGCAAATACTTCGTATCTCCGATCGTGTATCGTTTCGGCCGCGCAAAAAGCCGCTCCAGGTTGTCATCTGAAAAATGAAAATCGCATCCCAAACTTAGTTTCGGCTCCGGCCCCACGCGCCGCTGCAACTCTTCCACCAGGGTCACCAGGTATTCGCGATCATAAGGATAATGATCGTTTGCATGCGGCGTCGCCACCATGTGCGTAATGCCGTCCGCCAGAGCCATGCGGCACATCTCGACCGACACCTCCCATGACTTCGGTCCGTCATCAACCTCCGGCAATATATGGCAATGAATATCGATCACGTGCAGATCCTCTCCGCTTCGTAGTTTAAACCGTCAACGCTGCGCTTAGCCTTGCAGCCAACAATTCGCAACCAGCAATCCGCTCCTTCAAATTTTTCTACCTCGGAGAAACGGAGACACAGAGAAACCCGACTGCTTGGCAAAACCTTCACCTGTTGGGTTTTATGAATTAAGGGTTTTCCTCTGTGACTCGGTGACTCCGTGGTGAGAAAAACAAATCAGGACGCACCAGCCTTCGGGTAGAGTTGCGAACTTCTATCTTCTTCATGCACGATAGTAGTTTCGTTCGACATTCCAGGCATCGTATTGTTCAGGCATCATATTGATAAGGAGTAGTTCGCGCATGCGCTTTCATACCGCCTTCCCCTTAGGGAACAAAACGCTACGCAGCATTACCGTACGCAACCAGCCCGTCCGGAGTAAGCCCGTTTGGCCCGCCGTCGCAGCCATCTTTGTCATAGTTCTCGCGGCCATCTCCATCTCCTGCGGCAACGGCAAGCTTCCCTCTACCGGCACGGGCAACACAGCCTATATCACGTTGCCGGATCAAGGCTCTATTCTCATGGTGCATATCGACGGCACCAATGGCGACATCGCCCCCGAAGGCTCCACTCCGGGTAACGTTGGCTACTCACCGCACGGCATCGCGTTGGCCCCATCCAAGAAATTTCTCTATGTCGCGAATTCGCAATCGAATGATATTTCTACTTTCAGCATCGCCAGCGACGGAACCCTGTCCACCGTCGGCCTTCCCACCAGCGACGGCGGATTAACGCCTTGGGAGGCCCTGATCGATCCCTCCGGCCAGTACCTGCTGGTTACAAACACCGGTGTCTGCGGCGGCGTCGGTTCTGGCTGTATCTCGGTTTTTTCCGTGGACTCTTCGACCGGCGCGATCACGCCGGTTTCAGGTTCTCCTTTCAGTGCGGGTGGAAGCCCATCTGAAATCGTGATGCCCCCGGCCGGCAATCTTGCTTTCACCAGTGATTCCAGCACCGGGTGGGTCAGTGCCTTTAACTTCAATTCCTCAACGGGAGCACTCACCCCGGTAGGCCAGTACTATTCGGGAGCGGGAGCGAGCGCCATGGCGACCGACAACAGCGGGCAGTTCCTCTACGTCGCCAACACCACCGCCAACAACATTTCCGCCTTCAGCATCGCCTCCGGAGGGCAACTCACGGCCCTGACCTCGCTGGGCTCGCCCTTTGCGCCCGCCATTGGCACCAGTCCCGGCACGCTCGTCGTTGTTCCCAACAGCGACATTCTCTATGCCACAACACCCGGCTCCAGCTATAGCATCTGGTGTTTCGAAATCAATGCCCTGAACGGTCAGTTGACCATCGCCGGCGATTCTCCCTTCAGCCAAAGCGCCGGAGGCCAGTTCGCACTCATCGATACCAATGGAAGCTACTTCTTCATCGGGAGCGCCGAGTCGAACGGCATCGCCGCCTACACCTACGATTCCAATACGGGGGAGCCGACCGCGGTAACCAATTCGCCCTTTTCCATTGGCGCAATACCGGGCAGGATGGTGATAGTTCCGTAGGTTGTTCCGTAGGTTGCTCCGCAGATTTCGTCGGGCGCAGCAAACCGCCTCACTCCTCCTTGTGATCCCCATCACTGCCCAAAGTCGGTCCAGGACGGATAAATAAGGCGGATAAATAATCCATATCGCGCTGCTTCGCAAGCGGCGTAAACTCCATCTTCGGAGCCATCAACGTGTGTTTAGCCATCCCGGGAAAGGTTCTGAGCAGTGAGGATTTGGGCTTCGCTCGCACCGCGCGCGTGCAGTTTGGCGGCACTGTCCGCCAAGTCCGGCTCGACTTCGTGCCCGAAGCCGCCATCGGCGACTATGTGCTGGTTCACGTTGGTTTCGCCATCAGCAAAATCGACGAAGAAGAGGCCCAGCGAACCTTTCAGTTGCTCACTGAACTCGGCGTATTGGAAGACGAACTGCCTCCCGAAACCGCCTCCGAAGAACCCAGCTGAGAATCTAGCCAAAAGTCCAGTCAACCATCGCCGTTATCGTGACTTCCGCCCCTTGACCCGGCTCGGTCTCATTTATTTCTCTTTGTCATCCTGAGAGGCGCGGGAGCGCACGCGACGGCAAGTCGAAGAGCCTGCCCTGAGCTTGCCGAAGGGCCCCCTACTCCCTCACACCGCCTCAACTACTCAACCAAGCCTCAGTCCACTACCCGGCGAATGCAAAGAGGAATCTCACTCCCCCATGTGATCCCCGTCACCGAGCCCCTGTTCACGCCCGCCTAGAGTAAATCCTGTTACAGTAGCCTTAATCCGCGGAGCGTAACCATGAAGTTCCTGGACGAGTATCGCGATGCCGGCATTGCCCGCGCCCTGCTCGCCGAAATCGCCCGCACCGTTCGCGGACGCTGGGTGCTGATGGAAATCTGCGGAGGCCAGACGCATACCATCATGCGCTACGGCCTCGACGAACTGCTCCCGCCGAACATCGAACTGGTTCACGGGCCTGGCTGTCCGGTCTGCGTCACACCGCTTGAAACCGTCGATAAAGCGCTTGAACTCGCCAGCCGTCCAGAAGTGATTCTTGTCTCTTACGGCGACATGCTGCGCGTTCCCGGCTCGACCACTGACTTGCTGACTGTCAAGGCGCGCGGCGGCGATGTGCGCGTCGTCTATTCGCCAACCGAGGCGCTCAAGATTGCCCGGCAGAATACCGACCGCAAAGTTGTCTTTCTCGCCATCGGATTCGAAACCACCGCGCCAGCCAATGCTATGGCTGTTTGGCAGGCTAAATATGAAAAGCTGGGCAACTTCTCCGTGCTCGTCTCGCACGTGCTCGTGCCTCCGGCGATTCGCGCGCTCATGACTTCCCCCGATTGCCGCGTCAATGGCTTCATCGCCCCTGGACACGTTTGCACGGTCGTAGGGTATGAGGAATACGAAACGCTGGTCCGCGACTTCCACATTCCGATGGTCGTCGGCGGTTTTGAGCCGGTCGATATTCTCGAAGCTGTGCTCATGCTCGTGCGCCAGTTGGAAAGCGGCGAGTCCAAAGTTGAAAACCAGTATGTGCGATCCGTGAACTATCAGGGAAATCTCCCCGCGCAAAAGATCATCAAAGAGGTCTTCGAGATCGCCGATCAAAAGTGGCGCGGCATTGGCACCATTCCGGCCAGCGGCTTGCGCGTGCGCGACGAGTACGGCGACTATGATGCCGCGCGCATCTTCGGCCTCGCTTCCATCACCGTGGATGAACCGGCCGAGTGCATCAGCGCACAGGTTCTGCAGGGTCTGAAGAAGCCGACCGACTGCACTGCATTCGGCATGCGATGTACGCCGGACAATCCACTGGGAGCGCCGATGGTGTCGTCCGAAGGAGCCTGCGCCGCATACTACAATTATCGGCGCCACGCGAAGAGTTCTCGGTTGCCTGTCTCCGGTTCCCCGATTTCACTCGATCACTGAACTCGGGTTCAACTGATGGCTGACGGCTGATGGCTGCATTCATGTCCGACAAACCCAACTCGCTGGCTCAACTGACCTGTCCCGCGCCGCTTCCGGCGAAGACGACCATCGTCCTCGGCCACGGCAGCGGTGGCCGTCTCAGCGCCGAACTGATGCGGTCAGTGTTCCTGCCTGCATTTCACAATCCCATCCTTGACCGCTTGGACGATCAAGCCATCGTCAACGTCAACGGCATGCGGCTCGCCATGACCACCGATTCGTTCGTCGTCAAACCGCTCTTCTTTCCGGGAGGAGACATCGGTTCGCTGGCTGTCCATGGCACCGTGAACGACCTCGCGATGGGCGGAGCGAAACCGCTGTTCCTGAGTGTCGCGTTCATCATCGAAGAGGGACTGGCAATCGCCACGCTGCGCCGCGTGGTCGAATCGTTGCGCGCTGCTGCCGCCAAAGCAGGAGTCGACATCGTTACCGGCGATACGAAAGTTGTCGAGAAAGGCAGCGGCGACGAACTGTTCATCAACACTACTGGAATTGGCCTGGTTCCTGCGGGACTGGAGCTATCGGCGAACCGCGCGCGACCCGGCGATAAAGTCCTGCTGAGCGGTCCAATCGCCGAACATGGCATTGCGATTCTTGCATGCCGCGAAGGACTCGAGTTCGAGTGTCCTGTCGAAAGCGACAGCGCCGCGCTGCATGAACTGGTGGCGCGAATGCTGGACGCAGGCACGAAGACGAGCGCGAGCGCTAATACGAATACAACTAACTTCATTCGCTGTCTTCGCGATCCTACCCGCGGAGGTGTGTCGAGCACCCTGAACGAGATCGCCGAACAATCGCGTGTCGGCATCCAACTGGAGGAGAGCGCGATTCCCATCCGCGAAGAGGTTCGCGGCGCCTGTGAGATGCTTGGACTCGATCCACTCTACGTTGCGAATGAGGGCAAACTGGTGGCGATTGTCGCGCCCGAAGCGGCGGAAGCCGTGCTGCTCGCGATGAAGAGCGATCCACTCGGGAGAAACGGGCGGATAATTGGAACCGTGGTTGAAGCGCCTTCGCCGATCGTCACCATTCGCACTACGCTTGGGACGTCGCGATGCGTTGATATGCTTGCGGGAGATCAGTTGCCGCGAATCTGTTGAGAACAGCTTCTAGCTTTTGGCTCTTAGCTTTTGGGAAAGCTGAATCGGCTTTACAGGCGGTAAAACAAACGCGCTTTTGGGTGGCGCAGCGGTTTACCGCTGCGATAAACGGCTTATCTTCAATGCGGCTTTAGCCGCTGAGGTCAAGGCTATGAAATATGGAGAAGCTAAGAGCTAAAGGCTAGGAGCTAAGAGCTAGGTTTTCTATGCACGAGATGGGAATTGCCAGTTCGATTCTTGGCGGCGTTGAGGCTGAACTGCAGCGCCATCCAGGAAACCGCGCCATAAAAGTGGGCGTACGAATTGGCGAGCTTTCTGGCGTCGATCCCGACGCGTTGAGCTTTGCTTTTGAAGCGCTGACGATCGACACGGATTTCGCCGGTCTCGCGCTCGATATCGAGTACGTTGCGCCGCGCAGTCGCTGCCGCGAATGCAGCCGCGAATTCGACGTCCGCAACTATGAGTTATTTTGCCCCGATTGCGGAAGCATGAACACGGAACGTCTCAGCGGCGACGAACTGCAATTTACTTATCTCGAACTCGAAGAAACGGAATTGGAAGAAACGAAACTCGGAGACGCGAAACTAGCCGAAACTCGGCTACTGGAGCGGGAAGTCGCGGAATCGAAGCGAAGCACAACAGAAGAAAAAGCACTGGCATCGGAGGTCGACAAGAGATGAATCGGGTTGAGATGCAAGGAAAAGTTTTGAACGAAAATGCGCGCGTCGCGGCGGAATTGCGCGAGCGTTTTCGCGAGCGCCGCGTGCTCGTCGTAAACCTTGTCAGTTCGCCCGGCTCGGGCAAAACTACGCTGCTCGAAAAAACTCTCGAGGCCCTGCCTCGCTCCAGCCGCGTTGCCGTGCTCACCGGCGACTTGCAAACCGAAAACGACGCCAACCGCCTTAAACGCTATGGCTTCCCCGTCAAGCAGATCGTGACCGGAGGCACCTGTCACCTCGATGCGCGCATGATCGAGAAGCACATCGCCGACTGGGACCTCGCTCAGCTCGACATCCTGATCGTTGAGAACGTCGGCAACCTGGTTTGTCCTTCGAGCTACGATCTGGGCGAAGCCGCGAAGATCGTTCTGCTCAGCGTCACCGAAGGCGAAGACAAGCCGCTAAAGTATCCCTCGATTTTCTTCAAATCAGAGCTGATGGTGCTCACGAAAACCGACTTGCTGCCCTACGTTCCTTTCGATGCCGAGTTAGCCGTCGCCAATGCGCGCCGCGTTCATCCCGAAATGGAGGTGGTGAGGGTAGCTTGCCTCCAGGGAAATGGACTCAGCGAATGGATGAACTGGCTGGAGCGCCGTCGGGAGAAATATCTGTCTCAGCTCACCCAACCGGTCGGATAAACATCCCGTGCCGAGATTCGCGGCACATCGTGTCAACCCCGATTTTGAGCTTCCGAAAGTTCCCAACCCATTGGTTTTGCAAGCCTTGGGCTCTTTGTACGTACACATCGGTATTTCAATAAATATTTTGTTCCACATTTCTTCGCCCCAGCCCATTTAATTTCCCGAATAATTTCTTCCCCGGTCGTCCGAATTCGCTCTCCGAATCCATCCCTCCCATTGTGAAGCTCTCTCCTACTGCTTTGCCCCAAATGATCTGCTGGATGGGCGAAGTCACCGGTAACGGTGCTATACTTGGCCCACTTTTGCCTGCCTTTGCGGGCGTTTCGTCCGCTGACGGTAAAGGATCTCAGAAAGTCATGAGGATTTCAGTATGAAGAGGATCAGCCTAGTTCTGTCCGTAGTGGTGGTCATGGTCGTCATCGGCTCCCACTACGCGGCGCGCGTGGGAGCGTCGAATCAACGCGCACTTATCACTCAGGCAATTGATGAAAGCCATCTGTTTACGCTGGCCGGCAATACTCGTCCGGAAGCCAATGCCAACAATGACCGCGGGCCGGAGCCCGATGCATTTCCGGTTGAACACATGCTGTTGCAGTTGAAGCGCGATCCGCAGGTGGAACAGGAGTTCCGCACCCATATCGAATCGCTTACTGACAAGACGTCCCCCAACTTCCGCCAGTGGATGACGGCCGACGAGCAGGGCGAGAAATACGGTCTGCAGCAGCAGGACATTGATGTCATCACAGGCTGGCTGCAATCGCACGGATTCCAGGTCGGGTATGTGTACCCGAACCACATGGTGATCGATTTCTCGGGAACAGCGGGCGCGATTCGCAATGCGTTCCATACTGAGATCCACGAGCTTCAGGTGAAGAACGAGCAGCATTTCGCGAACATGAGCGACCCGAAGATCCCGGCCGCGCTGGCGCCGGCGGTTGCGGGCGTGGTATCCATGCACAACTTCAAACCGCGGGCGATGCTTGAAAAGCGCACCAACTACACTTTCTCGGGATGCGGAGCCGACTGCTACGCTCTGGTTCCGGCAGATTTTCAGACGATTTACAACGTGTCGCCATTGCTGAAAGCGGGTATTACCGGCAAAGGCGAGACGGTAGTGGTGGTAGAAGACTCCGATTCTTACGGCAGTGACTGGGCCACGTTCCAGAAAGCGTTCGGACTGACGAGTTATGGCGGAACGCTGACGACAGTGCATCCGAACAAAGCAGGTAACTGCACGGACCCGGGAACGAATGGGGCCGACATCGAAGCAGACTTGGACGTGGAAATGGTAACGGCGATTGCGCCGGGCGCGGCCGTGGAATTGGCTTCGTGTAAAGACGGCAGCTCATTTGCCACATTCGGCGGCCTGCTGGCGATTGAGAACCTGGTGAGCGCGGGCAGTCCTCCACCCGTCATCAGCATGAGCTATGGGGTGTGCGAAGCGATCAACGGAGCGACCGCGAATGCCGCTTTCAACTCGGCATTTCAGTCGGCGGCAGCGGCCGGCGTTTCGGTGTTTGTGTCGTCCGGAGATGCTGGCGCATCGACATGCGCTCCGTTCTTCAGCGGTGGGGATTCTCAAGCCTACTCCGGCATCGGAGTAACGGGATGGGGCGACACTCCCTATAACGTCTCCGTTGGCGGCACCGACTTCGAAGACCTCTACAACTCTCTTGAAGGCGGCTCGCCCCAGAGCACATATTGGAATTCGAGCAACGGAACCACGTATGGATCGGCGAAGTCGTACATCCCGGAGATTCCGTGGAACGATTCCTGCGCGAGCTTCCTGATCTACAACCTCGAGGGCTTTACTGTGCCTTATGGCGCGAACGGATTCTGCAACAGCAGCACGGGGGAAGGGTTCCTGAGCACGGCTGCGGGGTCCGGCGGACCGAGCAACTGCGCGACGGGCGCCGCCAATTCAAGTTACGCCTTTGAGCAGGACACCACCTGCGCCGGGTATGCCAAGCCTTCCTGGCAGTCAGGAATTTTTGGAAATCCTGCCGATGGCGTGCGCGACATACCGGATGTGTCATTGTTTGCCGCGAACGGCGTCTGGTCCCACTATGTCGTTATCTGCTACACGGACTCATCGCAAGGCGGAGTTCCCTGCACCGGCGCTCCGAGCGGATGGGTCGGCGTAGGAGGAACGTCAGCATCGTCGCCGGCAATGGCCGCCATTCAGGCGATGGTGGATGAGAAATGGAAGATCCGGGCGGGCAATCCGAACCCGACCTATTATTCGATCGCCACTAAGGAATACGGGACGACGGGAGACAAGACCTGCTACTCCAGCAACCAGACCGCCCAGAAGTCGAGTTGCGTCTTCTATGACATCACGCAGGGCGATAACGATGTGAACTGCGTGTACAACGGGACCGTCTTCAAGGCCGACTGCTACGTGCCGGCCGGTACAAACGGACCGCTGGGCACGGAGGCAATCAGCAGCCTGAAGGTGGCATCGGCAGGATCGGGCTACACCACCGCGCCAACCTGCACGATCGCCGCACCAGCCAACTTGTCGCCGTATCTTTCGCCCAAGGGCGCCACAATTTATGCGGGCGGAAAGCAAGCGACCTGTAAGGCGGTGATCAGCGCAAGCACGAAGAAAGTGACATCAATCAAGCTGACCAGCGCCGGTGGAGGCTACACCGGTGTCCCGCTGTGCACGCTCTCGGGCGGCGGCGGCAGCGGGGCCGCCTGCTATGTGGTCATCAAGCCCACGGTCGGTACGAAGTCGTATCAGCCATCGTTTGGCGCCACGCCCGGATGGGACATGGCGACAGGCATCGGCAGCGTGAACGCCTACAACCTGGTGGAGAGCAAGTCCTGGTAAGGTGTAACGATTAGAAAATTGGTTTGATTCGACGGCCCGCGGCAAACGCTGCGGGCCTTATTTTTGCGCGCGAAGATTGAGCTGATGTTGAACGCCTACGGGGCGTCTATGGGCTCACTCCGCCAGTGTGGCAGTCGCTGCAGGTGACGGCCGTCAGGTCCCCGAGATCGACGGGATGCTTGAACTCCAGGCCCGGTGTGGAGGCGATATTGACCATGTTTTCCTGCTGGCCCAATACAGTATGGCAGGTGTCACAGTTCTTCGGGATGACTTTGCCTTCCGGGCTGACGTGGTTGCCATCGTGACAGCGGAAGCAGCCGGGGAAATCGAAGTGTCCGATATTGGTGGGATGAGTTTTCCAGTCGACCTTCATTTCCGGGAAGAAGGTGAGCTTGTAGATGCGCTGCAATTCCGTGATTGCGCCGCGAATTTCGGGCTGCTTCGATTTCGAGATATCGGGATATTTAGTTTCGTAGAAGCTTTCGACGGTCTTGGCGATGCCCTGCATGGCTTCGTCAGTAGTGTTGTATTTTCCGGTGAGCGCGGCCACCGATTGCTGCTTCAGGAAAGGCAGATTGATATCCAGGCGGTGGGCAGCGAAAGAACGGTCGATGGACGTATCGGGCGGCACGTAGATATGCGTGGGGCGATTATGGCAGTCGATACAATCCATGCGGCGTTTTTCGGCCTTGGCAATCTGGTCTTTCGTGAGTGAGGAATCTTTAGAGAAATATTCGGTCACGCGGCCTTGCAGGTCCTGGGCGCGAACGTAAGGAATAGTCTGGCGCTGCTCGTCGGTCGCGAGATAAGTGATGACATTCGAGATGTTCATGTGCCAGTGAATGCCCTCAGGCTCGCCCGTCGCGGGATCGCCGCCTCCAGTCTTGATGAGTAGGCGAATCTGGCGGGGTGTGTTTTTCTCATCGCTGGAAAAATGATTGAAAACCTTAAGCTGCGCGCCATAGAACTTCTTCGGCCAATGGCAGGTTTCGCAGGTTTCGGCAGCCGGGCGCAGATTGTGGACCGGAGTCGGAATGGGCCGGGGAAACGTGTTGAGCGCGGTCTTAAAGACCTGGCGCGCGCCGGAGAGCTTGGATTTGACATACCACGTGGCGCCGGCGCCGACGTGGCAATCGACGCATGCCACGCGCGCGTGCGGAGACTGCTGGTAGGCGGTGAACTCGGGATCCATCACTGAGTGACAAAGCTGTCCGCAGAATTGGACTGAGTCCGTGAAGTTATAGGCCTTGTAACTGCCGACCACGCTCAAGCCGACAAAAACGACGATAAATGACAGGAAGAAGACCCCTGCGCTGCGTTGTGCCGGATCGGAGAAATCGAAGCGAAGATGTGTGGGAACTCCGGCCGAGGTGAGCTGACGATGGCGAACATAGAAAGCGCCGAAAATGGTCAGCAAAATTCCAACCGCGAGGAACGCGGGCGCGACCATGTAGGCGAGAATGCCGACATAAGGGCTGGGATGGGGCGAAGTCAGGTCAATAAAGAAAAGAAAAAGTATGTTGCCCAGGGCGACAACAGCAACCGCGAGTCCGATGATGGAGATTGGGTTCCGCAGCAACGAGCGAAGGCGGGCAAGGCCCGTGAGTGGCTGAGGCGATGAGGTGGAATCGGCCATGATGGGAACAAACCTCCAGCTTTCGGATCAGTGTACGTTTGGATCGAAGAACGCTTGGATCCAAAATGTTCGAATCAAAGAACGCTCGGATCAAAGAACTGTTGTTTATATCAGAACTTGAGCAGGCTGCAGCAAACTTTACTCTCGCCGCTGACTGGTAACTGCGGTTGTTTGTTCTGGCGGTGGGCTGCTGTAAGCGCAACAGTCCACCACTGTCCTACGTGTGCCGTCCTACGTGTGCGAAACCGGCGCTTCTTCCTCGGCATCCTTCCCGGAACTCTGCCCGCTGCCTTCGGAAGCAGCATCGGCCGTGGCAGCGGCGAGCAGCGTCTCGGTGTCCAGACCATGCTCCTCACGGTAGTGATGCTCGGAGACCTTGCCGTCATACCACGCCCAGTTCATGGGATAGACGTCCGGATCGACGAAGATCTGGTAGAAATGCCATACGACGATGGCGAGCGAGGCGAGGATTGCCTCATAAAGATGGACAGCGGTGGCGACATCAAGCCACCAGCGCGGGAATAGATGCCCGACCCAAACCTTGGCCCAGAGCGCGGTTCCCGTGGCGGCCATGACGATGACGCCCCAGACCAGCGCCCAGTACTCAGCCTTTTCGGCATAGGTGAAGCGTTTGAATTCGGGCTTGCTCCCGCCGAGTCCGAGGTAGTAACGCATGGTGCCCATGGCGTCGAAAGCATCTTTCGGTTCCGGCAACATGTCTTTGACCATGCGCCGGCCGTCGCGCGCCAGGAACAGATAGATCAGGTGATAAACGCTGGCCCCGATCATGCAGACTGCAGCGATGCGGTGCACGATGCCGCGCGCCTTCTCACCCATGCCGGGAATCATGGCGAGCCACGAATCCGGATACTTGAGGGCGAAGCCGGTAACGACCAACGTTATGAACGATGCCAACAGCGTGAGGTGCTGCCAGCGCTGGCTGCGCGTCATGCGTGTGACCGTACGCGGATAAAGGTCACGGCGCTCGATGGCCTTGCGGCGCCAGATAATCAGGTTATGCAGCACCATGCCACCGATGACGGCGAGGATCATGCTCAGGTAAAAGCGGCGGATCCAGCGCACGGCGATGCTTCCGATGTCGGCGGAAAGAGGGGCATCCACGTGGACTTTGCCCACCACAAATTTGTCGGTGATACCGGGGTGACATTGGCCGCAGGTCTTCACCAGGTTCGCGCGGTTGATGGTGGAACGCGGATCGCTCGACGGCAGAATATTGTGAACACCATGGCAGCTGGCGCAATTGGCTACGACCGTTGAACCGAGTTCGGAAGCCAGTCCGTGGTAGCTGGCAAGATAAGTGCTCGAGCGGCCGCCTTCGACGCCGAATTCCTGCGACAGACGCACACCTTCATGGCAACGGGCGCAAGTGGTCCGCGCCAGGTTCTTGGCTGCAACCGACGAGTTGGGATCAAGATGCGACTTGATGGAGTGGATGCCGTGGCAATCGGTGCAGACCGGCGCCAGTGAGTTCCCTTTAGTGATCGCCTGCCCGTGGATGCTCTGCATGAACTCGGTCTTCACCGATTCGTGGCACTTGGCGCAGGTGAGGGGAACGTTGAATTTGAAGATTGACGATTTGTCGTCGCTAGCCCGACGGATTTCGTGTACTCCATGGCAGTCGGTGCAAACAGCAGCCTTGGTGGATCCATTGGCGACGGCGCGGCCGTGTACGCTTTCTTCGTAGGAGTGGAACTCCTGCGTGCTCTGGCCCACGCTGTCCATCACGATCTTCTGGCCGTGACAACTGCCGCAGGTGGCGGGAATGTTGTTGTGATGTACGGGCGACTTGGGATCATCGGCCGCAAGAATCTGGTGTGGGCTGCCGTGGCAGGAGAGGCAAATCGGCGCGCCCTTCTCACCGTCTTTACGAGCGGCAGCATGCACGCCCTGCTGGTAGCCGTGAGCGGCGTCGTCATGGCAGGTTGCGCACTGCTGCGGAACAATCTTGTCGGTGTGCTGGACTTCGTGCGTCGCGCCGTGACAACTGGCGCACGCTTCTTTACCCAGGATGGAGTGAACGCTCTGCGGCACCTGCTTGACTTCGTCGGCGTGACAGGTGGCGCATGCCGGCATCTTCATATTCTTCGGATGCGGATATTCCTTCACGCCTTCGTGACATGTGGAGCAACCGAGGTCGCCGTGCACGCTGCTCTTATGTTTCGCGGCGTCGACGTGCAGACTGCGCCCGGACTCCGATTTCATACCGGGATCGCCGTGACAGGCAAGGCAATCCTGATCCGATGCCACGGCGGGCGCGGCAGCGATCGATGCACCAATACCGATCACTATCATTATCATTGCGAAGATGAGTCCGAGGCGCTCTCCGAATTGTTTCGCGGCTTTCATACTCACTCCTTACTAGCGGTACGCAAAGATCATGGCGTAGATGATCCAGATAACGATGCAGAACCCTATGCTGAGCGCGATCCAGGCGAAGAAACGAATGGTGCGCACGACGACTTCGGGCTGCGGCTCTTCCATGTGCTCTTCGAGCTGACCGCTGGCGATCAGCGCGTCATATTCGAGCGCCTTGTCGCGTTTCAATTCCGCCAGCGGCATGTGCCCGGTGAAGACGACCGTATCCATGGGGAATTTTTCCGGGCGCAAATGTGTATTGAAAAAGTGCACGGTGAAAATGAAGCCGGTCGCCAGCAGGGCCTCGTCGCTGTGGATGATGGTGGCGATATTGATGAACGGGCCGGGCAGCAGGCGCGTGAAAAACACCGGGAACCAGAGTGTAAGGCCGGTAGACCCGATAACCGCGATGCCCCAGAACACAGCGAAGTAGTCGAACTTTTCCCAGTAGGTCCAGCGTCCATACTGAGGCCGCGGGCCACGGCCCACAAACCACTTTATCGTTGCAATGAACTGGTCGAGATCGCGGCGGTTGAACATCATCGTGTCGGGGCCGAAGATCAGCGCCCAGAATGAAATCTTCTCGCGCCTCTTGTGCTGCACCAGGTCGTAGAGGTGCGTGCAGAAAACTCCGAACATCAGCACGGCGGCCGCGCGGTGAACGAAGCCTGCGGTTTCGAATCCTCCGAGGAAGCGCGAAACCCGCGCTGCCCATGGAGTGTAGGAAAACTTCAGCGTCAGACCAGTGGTCGCCAGCGTGATGAAGCTGACAATCATGCAGGCGTGAAGTGCGCGCTGCAAGCGTGTGAAGCGGACGAATTCCCGGTCCGGGCGCGTATATTCTCTTTGCCCCGATCCCAGGGCTCGCGCGTCTGCGGTTCGAGTTTCCAGATCAACCGGCATGGTCTTCCCCTTGATTTGCCTTTGGCCCCCCTGGCGCGGCACGTTCCTCAGCTTCGCGGGCTTCCTCGGCGCGCAATTCCCGGCGCATTTCGAGGGCTTTTGGCAGCCATAACAGCGTGTGTATGCCGCCAAACACGAACGTGCTCACCAGCAGCGTGGTCATACCCCAGAACGTCCAGAACAGGAACGGATATTTTTTCGGGTCGTGGTGAGTGGCGTGCGTCAGATAACCGGCGAAACGGCGCGTCGCGTTGGCATGGCACTTCTGGCAAGTGGTCACCACGTTGGCGCGGCTCAGGTGCGAGCGCGGATCGGTCGGCGGCAGAATGTCATGCGAGCCGTGGCAGTCGAAGCACTTGGCGGTTCCGGCATAGCCGAGCTTTGAAACTTTGCCGTGATACGTCTCAAAATAAGTCTTGGCAATCTCGCCGTGGCAGTGGCCGCACCTGTCCATAATTTCGAGTTTGAAGCCGGTTTCATCGGTGCGGCGAATTTTGTGAGCGGTATGGCAATCGCTGCAAACAGGCAGCGGCTTGTCAGTCTTGGTGACGTTGACGGAGTGCACGCTCTGCACAAACTGTTCCTGGATGCCGTGATGGCATGCGCCGCAGGTAGCGGGCACGTTCTTCGGATTCACGGTCGAATCCGGATCGCTCTTCGGCAGAATCAGATGCGCTGTGTGGCAACTGGTGCAGGTCGCGGTCACGGTCAGGCCGCTTTTTAACAGGCCTTTGCCGTGAATGCTCTCCGTGTAGTTTTCAATGATTTCATGCTGCGTTCCGGTGTAGCGCAGCGCGGCTTTCTTGCCCTCGCGATGGCATCCGCCGCACAAGGTCGGCACGTTGGTCGAGAACGTCGGCGACTCCGGATCTGTCCGTTGCAGAATGTGGTGCGTGCCGTGGCAGTCTTTGCAGTTCGGCGCATTATGGTCGCCCGTCGCCTGCAGTTTGCCATGGCGGCTGCGCTGGTATTGCTGGCCTTGGTCCTCGTGGCACTTGCTGCAATCAACGGGATGAGTGATCGTCTCGCAGGGCCGTACGTGCGAGACATTAACTTCGGAATGGCACTGGCTGCACGCAACCCCTTTTTGGCCGTGGCGTGAACTCGCGGCTTCGCTGGCGCGGACAAACATACTGCGCCCATCGGCAGCCTTCAGGCGTTCATTGGAATGGCAGCGCATGCAATCGGCATCGGACATGCCCTGCGAGTAGAAAACGTTGCGCACCTTGTGCGGTTGGTGGCAGTCGATGCAGGCGGGCAGCACGTTGGCTTCTTTTTGCCAAAGTTCGCCGCGAATCGTTTTGCGATGCACCATCTCGATTTCGGCGTGGCACTTAGTGCAAGTCGCCGCGATGTTGCGCCGGTTAATGGAAGAGTTGGGATCTGTGTGCGGCAGGATGTTGTGCGGCGTGTGACAGGACACGCACGTGGCCGCAACGATCAAACCTTTTTTCAGGACCGCCTCGCCGTGAATGCTCTCGGAATAGTTTTCAAGGATGTTGTGCTGATCGATGTTGCGGTTCAGCTGTACCGGCGTGCCCTCGCGATGGCAGCGTCCGCAGACGAACGGGACGTTGAGCGCGGCTACGGCGGAGCGCTTGTCCTTAACCGGGAGAATGTCGTGGTTGCCGTGGCAATCGACACAGTGCGGAGCCAGAGCGTCGCCGCGAGCGATGGCCTTGCCGTGCAGCGATGCGGCGTGCTGCTTCTGCTCGTCGCCGTGACAACTTCCGCATTCCACACGCGCCACAGGCGTGCCGTGCGGCAGATCCTTGCCGTCGAGGTCGGCATGGCAGTTCGTGCAGGAGAGCGAGCCGTGAACGGAAGCGGCGAACTTTTTGGGGTCTACAAATCGGGAAACGGTTTTGCCGGCGTGTGTGCCCGTCAGGGTCTTATCACTGTGGCAGGCAAGGCAGTCTTCCGTCGTCGGGCCAGCGTTGGGGCCAGCGGCTCGCACGGAGGAGGCTCCGAGGGCTAGCAGCAACAGCGCCGCCCCAGCGAGCGTTCGCGCCCAGCGGCTTGGCGATGTTGACATTGGAGACGACCTCCTCACAAGCACATGTGATCTAAACAACCTTCTATCTTCCCGGCTATAGAACACTGGGGCAGTGAGTCAACGCACGAAAGCACGTGACTGGCATCACAGGGTCAATGTACGAGGACGACACGGCGCGAAAGAGAGGCCGAGGTAGCAAGCAAAGCCCACTGCCATGAGAGCTCTCTTGTGTTCATCGCGGTTTTCTAGTGAGGCTTGCAGCTATGGGTGTGTTGATGGCGGGCGCGGGACATGCCTAAAGTGCGCACGCGGCCATAGGCTTCGTGCAAATCGTCGCTGAGCACGTTGACGACTTGCAGGCAAACTTCCGGGTGCGTGTGGAGAAATTGGAGCAGGTCCTTGCGGCGTACCTCAGCAGTCTGCACCGGGTCTACCACCTCGGCCGTAACCTCGTACGAACCGCCGGCGAGGGCGGCGCTGAGCCCGAGAATTTCTCCTGCGCCGGCAACGCGCAAGGTCATGCGGCGACCGCTTTCCGAGCATACGGAGAGACGCACACGGCCACCACAAACAAGAAAGACGCCACGAGCAGCTTGGCCCTCCCGGAACAATGGGGTGCCGCGGGGGTAATTCTGGAGAGACTTGATTTCGTCGAATTCCCCGAGAGCTTCCGGCTCCAGATCGCAAAACACCCGATCGAAGCGTTGCGCGCAATCGAGACAACTCTGCGACATAAATTATTCCCTCTAGCAGAGTTGATACGCGATTTTGCCGGTTGAAAAAGTGACTCGAATCACCCAAAAAGGTGACCTTTCGCACAGGTGCCCCGGCAACTTAGCCCGTGGTCGCGAGCGTACGCAACGCGGCTTTGTTGCGGATGACCAGCGTCGAACCCTTGCACTGCAGAATCTGGCGCTTCTTGAGATCGGCAAACAGGCGCGTCACCGTCTCGCGTGACGTCCCGATCATCTGCGCAATTTCCTCGTGGGTCAGCGCCAGTTTCAGGCGCGGCTCCTGCTTCATGGACTCGCCGTTTCTCGAACTCCACTCGATGAGCAGCTTGGCCAGTTTTTCAGCGGCGGAATGAGAAAGGCCGAGTGAACGCACCTCGTGGCACGCCACATTGTATTTTTCGCTGAGCTGCTCGGCGACCTTGAAACAGGCCTCGCTGTGCTCTTTCAGGAAGCGCAGGAAATCATCGCGCTTAACAAAATTGACCTGGCAGGGATCGATGGTTTCAGCGGTCAGTTCATAGGCCTTCCCGGAAACGGCGGCGCTCAAGCCCAGCACCTCGCCCGGTTCGGCGATCTTCAGGATGAGCGTCTTGCCATCACTGGCACAAATGGAGAGCTTTACCCGCCCCTTGCAAAGGACGAAAATGCCTCGCGGAGCCTGGCCTTCCACAAATAGAACGGCCCCTTTGGGATAAGCAGTCGCGTACTTGATACTCTCGAACAACTGCAAGGCCGCAGTGGGTAAGTCGCAAAACAGCCGCTCGGCGCGCATCTTGCAGGTAAGGCAGCTTTCGATAATGTCCAGACCGTATGGTGAGAGCATCTCACACCCCTTTGTGACGTCCCCGGCAAATTCAAGCAGACGCCTTGTGACAAATGTCACGGCTTCAAGTGTGCGTCCACGGTTAACCAGCAGCGGTGACTGAGGCCACAAATGCTTGTGATCGCAGTCACAAGGTGACTTGGCACGGTAACCAGCCCCGCCTAAGTGCACGGATTTACTGGAATTTCCGCAACTTTCAAGGCATACTTAACCAGCGGGAGGAAGCAAAATCTTCTCCGTTTCGAGGACTTTTCGTGGCCACTTACCCTGAGGAAACCCAGTCAGAAACACACTTGGAGCCCGCGTCGACAGCGGGTCCAAGTGCAGAATCGCAAAGAAAACGAATGCTGGTAGCGCTTGCCATTCTCCTGTTGGCGCTGGCAGCAGTGATCATTAAGGATTGGGACTTCTGGTTTCCCTCACAGGTAGACTCGCCGGAAGTTGCGGCTCGCAAAGCAAAGATGCTCGCGGAAAATCCCGCGCCGCCCACGCCGACTCGTGAACGCAGAACGGCGAAACCCGCTGAACCGGAAGCCGCCGTCGAAGTGCCTCCGCCGATGACCGCGAAAACCGAAAGAACCATACTGCCTCCTTTGGATGTCGAGGTAGTGGCCGGGAACCAACGGGTCAGCGTTCCCGGCAAGAATCCGGCAATCCATGTGGATGTGGGCGACGGAGCGACAGCTCCTAACCGGCAAACAACGGCGTCGTCACAACCGGTCAGCGCCGGTGTAGAGCTTTCGCCGCAGATCCGGCAGAGATTGGCTGTAGCTGTGCCCCCGGATTACCCGCTGCTGGCGCGGCAAATGAAGGTGCAGGGCATGGTCACATTGCAGGCTTTGATTGCGCGCGACGGCACGATTCAGGAACTACAAATTCTCAGCGGCCCGGAGATCTTGGCCACGGCGGCCCGCGAAGCAGTCAAGCAGTGGCATTTCAAGCCTTATCTCCAGAGCGGGCAACCGGTAGAAACACAGGCCAGGATCACGGTTAACTTTACGATCTCCACCAACTAGGTTCGAATGGCGAGTTCTGCGACGCGAGTTACGAGCCTCGAGCCGCGAGTTCTGAGCTCTAGCCGCGAGCAAAGGGCGGCGATCAAGTGCAGCCGGCGGACCTAGCCCAAGGGACGGTCTCGGGCATGACGCCTATTAACGATCGCTATCATAGCACCTTAATAATCAGGTGATTTTCGGAAGGAATTCCCATGCATAGATCCGCTCGCCATTCCGCCTTCGTTCTATTCTTCTCAGTTTGTATTCTGCTCGGCGCAGCCGCGCGCGGGCAGACCAGTAGAGCGACGAGTGCACAGATGAGTGAACAGAAAGGACCGTCAGCCATGGCGCTCACACTGCAAAGCCCGGATTTTGCAAACGGTGCGGATATTCCGAAGCAATTTACTTGCAGCGGCGAAGACCGCTCGCCTGCGCTCGAATGGAAGGATGCGCCTGCGGGAACAAAGTCATTTGCGCTGATTGCCGACGATCCTGACGCTCCCGTGGGCACGTGGGTGCACTGGGTAATCTTCAATATTCCCGGCTCCGCACATTCGCTGCCCGGAGGTCTTGAGAAAAAGGCTCAGCTCCCCGACGGAACCCGCCAAGGCCAAAACGACTTTTACAAGACTGGCTACAACGGCCCTTGTCCGCCGCCGGGTAAGCCACACCGTTATTTTTTCAAGCTGTATGCTTTGAGCGCCGAACTTTCGCTCGACTCCAACGCCACGAAAAAAGATGTTGAGCGCGCCATGGAAGGTCACATCCTCGCCCACGCCGAATGGATGGGCCGCTTCCAGCGCTGAAGCGGACCGGCTCCTTTAAGAGGGCTGAAGGTATCGGCTGAAAGGTCTTGGCTCAGATCGCGGCAAGAGAGTGACGAAGCAGATGGCTATCGGCGGGGAAAAGTGCGGAGAAATTAAAACGGGCGTTCTGGATTCTCTCAAATCCAGGACGCCCGGGCAGCCCTCCCCCAGAACTGCTCAACGACAAGGTAAGTCCACACCGCAATTTTGAGAATGGCACGTGGGTGCCAAAGAACTCCACCAAAGTGCTAGCATGTAAGCATAAGACACATAAGCAGTTATGTCGCCAAGAGGGTGCCAGACATCGCGCATTCACACACTGGAAACATACCGCCAGAAGCCTCCGCCAAAAACCACGCATATGCGAGACCATTGCCTATCAAGGAAGTGCCCCGAGACCCGACACCACGAAAGGCACACGCCTGACGCCAGGGGAATCCGCCCATGTGACAAACATCACAATCGCTCGTGACACTTGTCACGGCTCGTTGTGCAGCCCTCTCCTACGCTTCCATGTGAGGGTGACACCATGAAGGTTCTGGAAGGGGTCAACGCCGTGAGCGCAACACTTGAGCAACCAGCCCGGCAATCGGCTAAACAAGAATTTAAGCCCCGCCTGATTTTTTGGGAAGTAACCAAGGGCTGCAACCTGCGCTGCATCCACTGCCGCGCCACGGCGACCGAGCTCTCTTCTCCGACCGACTTGCCGACCAGCCGCGCACTCGACATCATTGACCAGATTGCGGCGTTCGGCAATCCGATTCTGGTGCTTAGCGGCGGCGAGCCGCTCTACCGCTCCGACATTTTTCAGCTCGCCACCTACGCCAAAGACAAGGGCTTGCGCGTCGCCCTGGCCACCAATGGAACCCTGGTGACCAAGGAAGTGGCTCGCATGATTGCCGACTCCGGCGTGAAGCGCGTTTCCATCAGCCTTGACGGCGCCGACGCCATGACGCACGACTCGTTCCGCGGCATCCCGGGCGCGTTTGAAGCGGCCTTGCACGGCTTCCGCAATTTGAAGGAAGTCGGCATGTCGGTGCAGATCAACACGACCATCGCGCGCCACAACGCCGATCAGTTGCCGCGCGTGCTCGACCTGGCCAGAAACGTAGGCGCCGACGCGCTGCATACATTTCTGCTCGTCCCGGTCGGGTGCGGCGTGGATATCGCCGACGACCAGATGGTGCCCCCCGAAGAATACGAGCGCATGCTGAACTGGTTTTATGACCGCTCCCTCGAAGGCGGCATTGAGCTGAAGGCCACTTGCGCTCCGCACTATTTCCGCGTGGTGCGCCAGCGGCGCGTTGCCGACCGGCACGCCGCCGAAGAAGCTGCAAAACTTACTATGATCGATGCGGTTCACGATACGACGTTCACCGCGGGCCATCCCGATGATTCTGCGATTGGGCCAATCGACGCGCTGATGCCGGGCGGGACCGGTATTTTATTGAAGCCGCAAACCCGTGTTCCGCAGACCAGTGTTCCGCAAAGCAGGCCGCAAATCCCTCCCCCAGGGCAACACACCGGTCACCCAAGCGGACATCCCGGCGGGCACCCCGGTGGTCAAACAAACGACATGAATGCCATGACGAAGGGGTGCCTCGCCGGAACCGGCGTGTGCTTCATTTCGCATGAGGGCGAAATTTTTCCCTGCGGATATTTGCCCGCCATCGCCGGCGACTTGCGCAAGGAACGCTTTGCCGACATCTGGAACAACGCGAAGGTCTTCAACGACCTGCGTGACACCAATAACCTGAAAGGCAAGTGCGGCTGCTGCGAGTTCCGCAACGTCTGCATGGGATGCCGCGCGCGCGCCTTTGCCGCCACCGGCGATTATCTCGATCCGGAACCATTCTGCGTATATGAACCGAAGTCCGAGCATCTGAAGGCAAAGGTGGCCGAGCGCGAAAGCCACGCAGTAGGCGCCGTAAGCAAAACCAAGAACTAACTAAAGCTGAAGAACCGATTTTTTATCAAACTGAAGATCGGGAAGAGAGACCGGGAAGGGCGGTGAGGCGCTCTTGTCAGTTTTTATTTGACTGATAGCCGACCGCAAATTGCAGAAGATCTTTCTGGTTCCTCTACTGAGACGGAAACCGCTTTCGAATCGCACCCACAAAGGCCGCGTCAGCCTTGGTCGAAACCATCTCCAGCGGAAAAAAGCCCCTGAGCCGAGCAAGATAAACCGTCACTAGTAACAGCCCAATCGTGACGGCGAAATTGGGCCATGCGTTCAGTGCCCACTGACCGCTCCAAGTCAGATCGCCGGCATGTGAAAACGGCATGAGGTAAGGAACGGGCCACTGATATCCTTCAGGCCCACGGCTTCCCAGTAGATCCTCGAACAAATGCAAGTGAAAGCTCAGCAGCGCCAGACCGGCTGTCTTCCATCTCTGATTGGCAATCAAGGCCGCGCCTGCAGCCACGACGAGCGCAAATAAAAGTGTATGTAGGGAGTGGTGAAATGAAGAGAACCACTCGGTTGGATGTTGCGAATGCCGAGTTAACACATCCGCGACAATCCCTAAGCCGTCAATGTCAGGTGCGACGCTAGCCCAGGTAACTAAAGCCCGATCTCGTCGGCTGAGTGATGTGGAGTTCGCCAATACCCAGCCCGTCAAGAAGTGCGTTACGGGGCTCACGTTCTCATATCTCGATCAGCACATCCTCGCCTTCAATCTTCACCGGATAGACCTCAATCTTTGCATCGGGAGGACCGGACTGGCCGGTCTTGGGGTCCCACGCCCAACCGTGCCACGGGCATATGACTTTCCCGTCTTCGATCACGCCTTGCCCCAGCGGGCCTCCTTGATGAAGACAGGTGTTCTCCATAGCACAGATTTCGCCGTTGACATTGGCGACGCACACTTCTTTGCCCGCACATGAAAATTCTTTCGCTTCATTGATCGCAGGCAGTTCCGATTTCGTGGTGAGTTTGGTAAAGGGCATATCTAATCGCAGGCTATCATCGCCAGATAATCACGGGCAGAAATGCAGAGATGGTTCGACTTGCCCTCGCTTACTCTCGGCCCTCAGGATGACACCATACAAGAATCGGTTAACTGAGAACTGACTACTGAGAACTGAGAACTTATCTCGGCTGCACCGTCTGCGCCACCATGATCTGCCTCTTGAACCCTTCCAGCATGCTCTCATCCAGGCGCACTTCGGTGGGCTTCTTTGCCAGCGTCATGGTGTCGATTTTGTCCTGCAATTTGAGCAGCGAGTAGAACAGGTTCTCGGGACGCGGCGGGCAGCCGATGGTGTAGACATCGACCGGCACGATGCGGTCAACGCCCTGCAGCACGGCATAAGTATTGAATGGGCCGCCGACCGACGAGCATGCGCCCATCGATAGCACCCACTTGGGTTCGGGCATCTGTTCGTAGATGCGCTTCACGATCGGAGCCATTTTGAGCGTGACCGTGCCGGAAACGATCATCAGGTCAGACTGGCGCGGGCTGGGGCGAAACACTTCCGAGCCAAAACGCGCAATATCGAAGCGCGCGGTCGAGGACGCGATCATCTCAATGGCGCAGCACGCCAGGCCAAACGTCATCGGCCAGAGCGCCGACTTGCGCGCCCAGTTGAAGACGTAGTCCACCGTCGAGATCATGAAGTTCTTTTCGAATTTATTCTGCAGCCAGCTCATGGGCCCTCGTGCGATACCGCAAGAATCGATGCTTTACAGGATACCAATCCATCATACGCCGGGGAGTGATGGAGATCACACAGGTTGAGCTGCGAGTCGCGGGCCGCGAGTTCCGAGCAGGCCAGCCATCAGCTTTGTGCCGTGCGCCATAGCCGAGGCAAACCTGCCTGACTGGTTCACGCTAAAGACTTAAAGATTCGTCCGACACAACAGGATCGGGGTTGTTCGCTCGAGACTCGAGGCTCGTGACTCGAGGCTCGTGGCTCCTAGCTCGTGGCTCGCAACTCGTGACCCGAGACTCGAGACTCGCGACTCGCAGCTCCGCCTAATAAATCGTGTACCCCGGCGCCGGATTCCGTACATCCGGCTTCGATGCCATCAGCAGCAGTGCGCCGATGCGCTTGAACGCTTTCAAGTCGTCCAAAGAATGAAACGACGTCGTCTGGTAGTTCTCCGGCGTGGGCGTGTCGTCGGGAATCTGCGCATATTCGACGTCTTGAAAAGCATGCGCTTTCAGCAGTTCGACGTATTCAGCCGCCGACCGCACATGCACCGGCACCTTCAGCTTCGGCACCCACTGCAGAGAATAAGGATTGTCTTTGTAGAGATTGATCAGAATGAATAGCCGCCCGTGCGGCGCCATGACGCGAAACAATTCGGCAAGCGCGCGATCCTGATCGGGATAGTAATAAAACGACTCCACCGACAACACCTTGTCGAAGAAGTTTTCCTCCCACGGAATCTGCGCGGCGGACCCTTGTATGTACATGACATTGTCGAAGTCCTTGGAGTCCGCTCTGGCCAGCCGCACCATTTCGTCAGCAATGTCGAGCCCGATTACCTGCCCGAAGCCTTGCGGGCCATCGGCGACGAGGCGTGCAAGCAGGCGTGTCGCCCATCCCGAGCCGCAACCGAGATCGAGCACGCGCTCGCCGGGGCGAAGGTCCATGCGGCGCAGTGTTTTCTCCGTGATGTCGAGATGATGGTTCTCCATCTTCGGGCCTTCGCCTTGCTCGGCCCAGCGGTTGAATTCCTGCTGCAGGCGTTCATCGGGAGATTGTGCGTTTTCTTTGGGCATGGAAACAGGCCGTCCGCCGCGCTATTGAACTTTAGTCGTTCGCGGCTGAGAAAATGATACCTTGGCAGGCCCACATCTTGACAGCACGAGATCGCGAGCCACTCGCGCGGGTGGGAGCAGGGTCTCCGGCATTCGGAAGCAGCCCGACAACGAGTTTAATCGAGATATTTCATCAGTTACCGATGTGACACAAGAGCCGCGATTATGGTCATGCAAACCAACGCGCCAAAAATGATTGTGAAGAGGATCGCCTCGCATCGCATCCTCGGGGTGACAGGCGGGTAAAGTTTGATTTCTCCGAGCACTGTACCTGTGCGCAACATCTGAAACCAATCACCGAAGCCCCTGCCTCGTACAAACTGCACAATCAAGAGAATTAGGCCGCCCACCCGATTCACACACGCACTTTACGCTAAGGGAAGGCGCATTTCCAGAATGACGTAATCAGGCGATCGCGCTTAAAACCCCCGTTCAAGCGCCGGTCTAGCCGCGCGAACTCACTCCTTCGTGCCCCCCGTGTCCTCCGTGGTTTAAGCTGTTCCTTATAGGGAAGCTCTGATTAATTTGAGAAAAAGCCAAAGCAGGTTTCTCGACTTCGCTCGAAATGACAAAACTGAATTTAGACAGAGTTTCCTTAGATCCCTAACCGAAGCAATGACGCGGCTGACCAAATCGCTTTACAGGACCGTCCGTGCTGCTGCGCTCGGCGGCGCTATTTTCGCTGCGGCGACCACACTTGCGACCGCCCAGACCATCGACACGCACACTACCGTCCGGCATCATCGCGAACAGGTCATCGATCAGCCGCCCGAGATCGCGCAGGCCGAAGAGGCTATCGTGAAGAAGGACTTCGCCACGGCCGAAACGCTGCTGAAAAAAGCCCTCGACTCTGAACTCCAGAAGGATCCTGAATCCAAAGCGCCATGGCTTTACCAGGCGTGGTTCGATCTTGGATTCGCGCTCAATGGCCTCAACCGCCCGGATGACTCCATCGCCGCCTATCGCAAGGCCGTTGCTGTCAAGCCCGATGTGTTTGAATCGAATCTCAATCTCGGCCTGATGCTTGCGCGCAACAACAATCCAGAGGCCGAACAATTTCTGCGCGCCGCGACCACGCTCAAGCCGACGGCGCATGTTGAAGAAGGCCGAGCACGAGCTTGGCTCTCGCTGGCGCACGTGCTGGAAGCCCACGATCCGGTGCAGGCGCTTCAGGCCTATAACAAGGCCGCCGAACTCACGCCCACCGATCCCGAGCCGCATCTCGCTGCCGCGCTCGTTGATGAGCATCAAAACGATTTTGCTGCGGCCGAAGCCGAATATAAGAAGGTGCTGGCGGGCGTTTCTCACGACATTAATCCGCACGCCAGCGACCCGCACGACGCCAATCCGCACTTCAGCGATTCGCACTCCCCCAACAGCCCGCAGTCCACTGATCCGCAATCCAGTGAAGCCGCAACCGGGCTGATCAACATTTATATGAAGTCTGGGCGCGTGGCCGAGGCCGAGCCTGTGCTGCGGCGTATGGTCGCTGAGCGGCCGGGCGATGCCGCGATGCATCTGCAACTGGCGCGCGTTCTGGCCACCGAAATCGACAAGAAGGGGGATGCGATCGCGGAGTTTCAGGCGGCGCTGAAGCTCGCGCCCAACGACTCCGAGGCGCAACGCGAACTCGCCGACCTTTATGCCAGCGCGGGAAAGAACGATCTGGCGGAAGCAGCCTATCGACCGCTGGCGGCGTCAAACCCAAATGATGCTGAGTTGCATCGCGCGCTGGGAAGAGCATTGTTGCTGCAGAAAAAGTTTGCCGAAGCCCAGCAGGAATTGCTGGCGGCCGTGCGGCTGAAACGGGACGCGCCCGACGCGTATGTCGACCTGGCTGAAGCCGCCAATGAAAATAAAAATTACGACCTCATGATCCGAGCGCTGAACGGGCGGGCCGTGCTGCAGCCGGAGATGCCGGGGATTTGCTATTTTCTGCGCGCCACGGCGTACGATCATCTGCACGACTGGAAGCAGGCGGCGCTCGACTATCGTCAGTTTCTCAAGACGGCCACCGGGAAGTATCCTGACCAGGAGTGGCAGGCACGGCATCGCCTGATTGCCATTGAGCCCAAGAAACCTTGACCATGCGCCGGATTGCTCTATATGCGTTAGCAGTCGCGGCCTTTGCCGGTGCCATTGCTGGTTCCTCCGTCGATCCCTTCGCCGGCATCTGCATGGCCTCGGACCAGAGCGTTGACGGCCTGAAAGCAAAACTGGCAAACGCCCCGGAAAAAGATCGGGTTGAGATTTCGATTCACATTGCCGAACTGCAACTGGGGAATGCAGACACGTTTTACAAACAGGGCCGCGTTGCCGAGGGGCAGGCTGCCGTGGATGATGTGGTGACGTACTCGGAAAAAGCGCGCGATTTTGCCATTGCTTCCCGGAAGCACTCTAAGAATGTGGAGATCGCAACCCGCAAAATGGCCGCGCGGCTTCGCGACATGAAGCGCACTCTCGCGTATGAGGACCAGGCGCCCGTGGATCACGCCATTCTCCGGCTTGAGAACGTACGGACGGCAATGCTGCAGGAAATGTTCTCCGACAAGAAGGAGGATAAGAAATGATGCGACGTTCGGGCGGTGTCCTTCTTTTCCTTTCTTCACCACGGAGTCACAGAGTCACGGAGAAAACCCTGAATCTCCAAAAACCGGCAGAGGAAAATTTTGCCCAGCGGTTGGGCTTCTCAGTGTGTCCGTGGCTCCGTGGTGGAAATACAAGATTAGGACGGCACCGAAGTTCTTGCTGGCACCTGCCGCTGTTGATGCTGTTTCTTCTGGCGTTACCTGTGTGCGCGCAGCGGCGGAACGATCCTCTGAATGAAACCGAGATCGACCAGCTCCGCGACGCCATGATGGAGCCGGATGTGCGCTTAAGGCTTTACGTGAAGTTTGCGCGCGATCGGATGACAAAGCTTGAGCAAATGCGTGTTGACCCAAAAACGACCAACCGGGCGCTCCAGACTCGCGATATGCTGCAGGATTTTTTGACCGTTTATGGCGAGTTGGACGACAACATCGATATGTATGTAGGACGCCGGAACGATATACGCAAACCGATGCAGGCGGTGATTGAAGCGGATACGCATTTTCAATCGCAACTGCGCGCTTTAAAAGATGCTGTGAACGCCGACTCGAAAGAGGCCAAGCAATACGGATACCTGGTTGCCGATGCGCTCGATACGGTGGACAGCAGCGCCGAGGACCATCGCAAGACCCTGGCGGAAGTGGAAGAGTACGTGAAGACCCAGAAGAAGCAGAAAGAACACTGAGGGGCGGCACTCACTTCTGACTGCGCGGCGCTTCATGCTAACCTCAGCTCAGCGTGTCTCCGAGCCTGGTATCTTCGCATATCGGTGAAATATTCCACTCCGCCTATGCTGAGCTACGTCCGCGCACGCCTGCGCCTGCGATGCACGTGCGGTTCTATCCGTTTGTTTCGATCAACAACACGATCCGGCTGCGGCAGGGAGAACTTTATATTCGGCTATCGGATCTTCTGGAAGGCGCGCCGGAAACCGTTGTTTATGCGATCGCTCATATTCTGTTGGCGAAGTTGTACCGGAAGCCGATTGACCGCGGACACAACACGCGCTATCGACGCTACATCTCGAGCCATGACCTTGCGGCAAAAGCGCGGTTGATGCGCCAGATGCGCGGACGCAAGCACATCGACTCCGCGCGCGGCCACCATTATCATCTGGAAGAAATTTTCGACGACCTCAACCGGCGTTTTTTTCATGGACTGATGGGGCGTCCACAGCTCACCTGGAGCCGCGACCATGCCCGCAACCGGCTCGGCCACTACGACCCGGCGCACAATACGATTGTCATCAGCAAGGTGTTCGACGACCCGCGCGTGCCGCGGTATGTGGTCGAGTACATCGTCTACCACGAGATGCTGCACTTGAAGCATCCGGTGAAGCTGCGAGGGAGCCGGAGGTGCGTGCACTCGCGGGAGTTCGTGGAGGAGGAGAACTTATTCCCGGAAGTGGGGCAGGTGAAGAAGTTTTTGAGGAGAGTCTGAAGGAGGAAATGAGGGATCGACGGTCAATGAATGCTCGCGATTTATCGCCAACCAGAAAGTGTATACTCGGCTGTTGTTTTGAGGTGCTTCCCATGCGCCGATTTGCTCTCGGCCTGTTAATTCTTCTACCTTTGTCATCTTTTTCGCTCGCGCAGTCCATTCCCGTCGCGTTGATGCGGTTTCTTCAGGACTATGTCAGTTCTAGAGGGGGAAGTAAGACGACGGAATACACCGCCGCACTCGTGGACTTGAGGGACGACGGAACCGAGGAAGCGATTGTCTACCTTTCCTCCAACGAATGGTGCGGAACGGGCGGCTGCACGATGCTGATCTTGGCTCCCGAAGGTACGTCCTTCAGCGTTGTATCGCAAATCCCAGTGGTGTGGCTTCCGATCCGGGTTCTCAGCACGAAAGCAAACGGATGGTACGACCTCGGCGTTGTTGTACGGAAAGACGGCACGGTACCTCCGGATGAGTCAGTCCTTTCCTTTAATGGCAAGTCCTATCCATACGTGTCCGACGGGCGTGAGTTGCATGGAAAGATCGAGGGCAAGATAGTGATGCCAGCAAAAGCGAAATCTCAACCTCTCTACCACTAGTGCAGGTCTAATGACGCTGACAGCGATTTCACTCAGGTACTTAGCTCCGGTACCTAGAATGATGCGTACAGAGGCTTCATACCGATTCAGGCAGATCGTTTGTCAAAAAGCAAACCCGAACCGCGCGGGTTCGGGTTTCGGAAACAACAATAACCTGTCCAGTTACAAGACAATTATGGCCGACTGAGGGCTTGGAATCAACGTTACGAAGAGAGTAGCCATTCCGAGGGCCCGATCTTCCTGCGAGAAATCTTCGGCGCGAGGAATCCGAAGTTCTTGGCCCAGTCAAGAAATGCAGATCCCTCGCTCCCACACCCGCCGCAAGCAAGAGCCCACGCTGGTGATCCGGTCGCTTGATTTCATAACCACGACGGCTCCTCAGGCCCGATACTTAGGTTGTCTAAAGACCAAGCGCTCGGGCCGAAAGGAGCCAGTCATGTTGATTATAGGTTGTGATTACCATCCGAGTGGGCAGCAGGTTTTTGGCATCGACACGGAGAGCGGCGAGATTTTTGCGGATCGCTGGATCGCACACACGGGGGCGGAACTGGACGAGTTTTACCAAGGTCTGCCCGGGGGAACGGTGGTCGGAGTCGAGTGCAGCGGCAATATGCTGTGGTTCGAGCGGCGGCTGGCGCAGTACGGGCACCGCTTGCGGCTGGGGGATGCAGCGCAGATTCGGGCCAAGGAGACACGCAAGCAGAAGCACGATCGGCGGGACGCAGAGCTGATCGCGCGCTTGCTGGTGGAGGGCAACTTTCCCGAGTTGCGCTGGGTGCCGACGCTGGCCGAACGCGACTTGCGTCAGTTGCTGATGCACCGGCACAAGCTGGTGCGGATGCGGGCGCAGGTAAAAAACCAGTTGCAGCATATTGCGCTGAACCAGGGGCAGCAGAAGAAACGGCAGTTGTGGACCAAGGCGGGACGCGAACTGCTGGAGCAGTTGCGGCTGGAGCCTTGGACGGCGCGGCGGCGGGACGACTTGCTGCGCTGGCTCGATCTTTTGAACAGCGATTGCGAAAGTGTGGAACGGGAGGTGCGGCAGGCGGCGGAGGCGAATGCCGAAGCGCGGCTGCTGATGACGCATCCCGGGATTGGGCCGGTGATCAGTCTGGCGTTTGTGCTGACCATCGGGCGGATCGAGCGCTTCGAGCGCAGCCGGCAACTGGTGAGCTATCTGGGATTGAATCCGTCGGAGGATTCCAGTGGGGCGCGGCGGCGGCTGGGCGGGATCAGCAAACAGGGGAGCAGTTTTATGCGCCTGCTGCTGATTCAGGGGGCGCAGACTGCGGTTCGTGGCGATGAGGAGTTGCACCGGCAGTACCGTCGTTTGGCCGCCAAGAAACACCGGGCGGTGGCCAAAGTGATGGTGGCACGCAAGCTGGTGGTGCGCATGTTCTGGATGCTGAAGACGCAGAAGACGCATGCAGAACTGGTTCGTATGCGGGGTAGCTCGAGTCATCCTGGGGTCAGCGAGACCGACCGCTTGAGTGAGCGCCCTGCCTCTCCGCGGATCCTGCCGTAACCGGCGGGACGGCCAGGTGGAGAGTTTGCACGAGAAATCATGGTCGAAACGACCGAATAGATGGGGAGTGGGGCCGGAGTTCGGCATCCACCGAATGATTCGAAGCAAAGACGAGCGGCTGGTCTTAGACAAATGCAACGGCAACAGCAACAGCAAAGGCAACAGCAAAACCCTCTACGAAGGGAAAGGCAACGGCAAAATCATTCTTGCCGCCGCGACGACGCCCTCGTGTTGCCAAAAAACAAGTTGACAGAGCCGTCGTGGTTATAGACGGGATGACAATGATCCAGGGTCCGTGGTGCCGTTTAATGCCCCATTTCGCCGTGTGATGCAAATCACAACCAAGGGTGACTCCTCACGTTGACCCCGCCCACCCATGCCCCGTATCCTATAGATGTTGAAATTGAAATTCATTTTCAATTAGAAATTTCTAATTTAACAGTGTTTTCAGATAGAGCGGTTCGGTTTTTTGTGTGGTCCCGCCCACCAGCATTGAAAGCCTGAGCGGGAGGGCTCCCTGAGGCGATCGGGCAGGGTTGAGGGGGTAGGGGTCCTTCGACTTGCCGTCGCGTTTGCTCCGGCGGCGCTCAGGATGACAGAGTGGCGAGGCACGGATTACGCGAAAAACTAAATAGCTATAAACGTTTTCAGTACAAGGGTGGCCAATCCGGCCAAGGGTCAGGGGTACGAGAGTCGGATAAGTGGGTCGGGTAAACGAAATGGGCGCACAAGCACTTGAGGCATGCATGATGGCTCCGATCACGGACGGCGCGGACCTGCGAGTGAAAATGCAGCGGCCGCGGCTGGCATTGACCGATCTTGGGCCGGGAGAGACCGCCATCATCGACAGCATTGCCCTGCCGCTGGAAGATCAGCATTTTCTGATGCGCATCGGGCTCGTGCCCGGCGTACACATCGCGTTTTCCCGCTGTGCGCCCCTGGGCGATCCCATTGTTTATTCGGTGGATGGGACGGAGATCGCATTGCGCGTCGAAACCGCTCGGTCCATTACAGTTCAACTCACCGTGCAACGCGAGGACTCGCCGCTGTCGGGGGATCCTAAAATCCCGAATCGTAAAACCGGGGACGGAAGATGAGCTGCCATTCGGTCGAAACTCCGGTTACGACGCTTGGGAATGTTCCCGCGACGGGGACCGCAGGATTCCGCACCGTAGCTTTGATCGGACCGCCGAATTCAGGAAAATCCACGCTTTTCAATCGCCTCACGCGCCTGCGCCAAAGAGTGGGGAACTATCCTGGCGTAACGGTCGAGCAACGCGTGGGCATGCTGGCGGGCAATGGACGCGAGATCCGAATTGTAGATTTGCCGGGCGTGTACGGGCTAACGCCATATTCGGACGACGAGCGCGTCGCCGTAAATGTACTCACCGGAAAAATGAATGGCATGCCGCGGCCGGATGCCGTGCTGCTGGTGCTCGATGTGACGCACCTTTCGCGCCACCTTGTGTTAGCGGGACCTGTACTCGCATTAGGCTTGCCGACGCTTGTGTTGCTGAACATGGCCGACGTTTTTGCCAAGGGCGGCGGCTCGCTTGACGTTCTCAAACTCGCGCAGGAACTGGGCGCACCCGTCGTGCTGGTGAGCGCGACGCAGGAAACCGGTTTGGATGCGGTGCAGCGCTTCTTGCGCCAGGATGAAACGCGGGTCGCAGGCAACGGCCACGGGTCGTTCCCCCTACCGGTTTTGCACGACCTTCCGAAGAGCCGCAACTGGGCGAGCCAGGTAGGCAGACGCATTGATTACCAGAAACATCTTCCCAGCACGTGGAGCCGGCGCCTCGATGATATTTTTCTGCACCGGATCTGGGGTCCGCTGATTTTTCTGTTGGTGGTTGGGGCAGTTTTCCAGACCGTCTTCGGGCTTGGCCAGCCGCTGAGTAACGCGTTTCAGGATCTACTTACGCGGATTGGACTCTATGCGGCGCCATTGCTTCCCGATGGAATCATCCGTTCGCTGCTGCTCGACGGCCTGTGGAAGGGACTGAGCGCGGTTCTCGTATTTCTGCCGCAAATCCTGCTGCTGTTTCTCTTCATCGGATTGCTGGAGGACTCCGGCTATCTGGCGCGAGCGGCGCTGATTGCTGACCGGACCATGCGCAGCGTCGGTCTGAATGGCAAGGCGTTCATTCCTTTGCTATCGGCCTATGCGTGCGCGGTCCCAGCCATCATGGCGACGCGAACTATCGAGAATAAGCGCGATCGCATTGCGACCATTCTGATCGCGCCATTCATGACCTGTTCGGCGCGGCTGCCAATTTATACGCTGCTGATCGCCGGCTTCATTCCGAACCGTCCCGTGGTCGGTGTATTTCTCAGCCGGCAGGCATGCGCCATGCTTGTGCTTTACGTGCTTGGATTTTTAGCCGCGATTTCGACCGCCAGGATTCTCAAGTCAACGATACTCAAATCCACCTCGACACCTTTTGCGCTTGAGTTGCCGGATTATCGTTGGCCGACCTTGCAATCGATTGGCATGCGCCTCTACGAACGCGCGCTGATCTTCCTGCGCCAGGTTGGCACCATTGTTTTGACCGTCTCTTTGTTGGTCTGGGTGCTGACCCACGTGCCCCTGCACAATGGGCAAATACCGCAGCTTGAGCAGAGCGCAATTGCCAGTCTTGGTCACGGAATCGAACCGGTAATTCGTCCGCTGGGATTTAACTGGAAGATTGGAGTTGGGCTGCTGACTTCGGCTGTGGCACGTGAAGCGATCGTCGGCACGCTGGGAACAATTTACGGGATCGACCCGGAAACCCATTCGATGAGCCTGCAGAATGCGCTGCACCAGGACCTTGCCCCCGCGGGAGCCATGGCGCTGCTGGTGTTCTTTGCCTTTGCCATGCAATGCACGTCAACGCTGGCGATTGTGCGCCGCGAGACCAATAGCTGGAAGTGGCCCGCAGTCCAGTTCCTTTATATGACGACCTTCGCGTATTTAGCCGCGTTTGCGACGTATCGCATTGCCGGCCTACTGATGCGCTGATAGTCTTTTCTTATTACCCCGCTCTACCGTCAGCTTCAACCACACGACATCAACGCCTTTCCAATAGTAATTTGCTCGAACTCACGCCCCCGGTTTCATGCATGAAAAATGCCGCCCATCGCGGGCGGCATCGTTTCTCTGCTGAACTGATATCTCGTGCTCAAACACAATCTTTAAACGGCTCACATTTTCTCTGCGGTTCCCGCCGAGGCGATGCACTGCCATTTGCCGCTTGGCATTTCCATCCACGTGTCGACCCACCGCTCGTGCGCGTCAACGGCCTTACCGTCCGCACCCGTGCCTTTGCCGCGCCATTCGCCGGTCGCAATGGCGGTGTTGCCGAATTTCATCACTTTCACATCGCTGACCTCGTTGACTTCCCATTTGCCCTTCTTAGTATTTTCCAGCGTCTTCGACTTGTCGATCATCGTCCCATCGCTGTTCAGCATCACGAAGTTGTCGGCCAGCATCGGCGCAACTTCGTCCGGATTGCTCATCTTCCCCGCCGATGCCCACTTCTGCTCCATACTCGCGATCGACTTCTCGACGTCATTGCCCTTCTTCTCGCCACTCATCTTATCGCTCGTCTGCGCTTGAACGGTGAGCGCCATCATGGCGACGACCAAACACGCCAGCATCTTCTTCATGTTTTTTCTCCTGTTTGGATTTTTTGGAGGTTTCGCCAGGCAGCTTGCAAACCAACTTGTCCTGTGCACCCCGTAGCGACCGACATTCTACACCCATCTGGTATTGAATTGTGGGAACATGCGGGCCGGACACACGTCCCTCGGACGCGGCTTGCAACGCACTTCTCGCCTCCACGTGCTTTTCGGGGCTTACACCGCGCCCACGCCTGTCCGGCGACCGGCGGGAGTATCCAAATACTTACACGGACTTTACTCATTTCCCCTGCAAGTTTCTCTATAATCAGCGTTATCAGTTAGAGTAGCCAACCAAATTTCACTTCCCGGAGATATGACTATGAACAAGATCAAGCTCGCACTGCTGGCCTTCGCGCTTTCGGCGGCAGCTATGTTCATTCTGCCCGCGGTAACGGTAGCGCAGGGCGGCCCTGGCGACGACCACATGGGCGGCGAACACCACATGCCGACGGTGCAGGAACAGCTCGACGAATTCACTCACCGGCTGAAGCTTACTGACGAGCAGAAGCCCAAGGTCAAAGCCATTCTGGAAGATATGCACGACCAAATGAAACAGCTAAGGGAAAGCTCTGGCGGATCGAGCGAGGACACCAAGATGAAGATGCGCGACATCCATGAAAAAGCTCATGCCAGGATTCGCGAGACCCTGACCGATGAACAGAAGGTCAAATTCGACAAGATGATTGCAGAACACCAGAAGCACATGGGAGAAGGCCACGGTCAGGGTGCAGGTGCGCCGCCGGATCATCAATAATTTCGGCACCAATAATTTGTGGCTTGCATATAAGTTTTGGGCCCGCGATTGCGGGCCCTTTTCTTTTGCGAGCTTTCCTATTGCACGCTTCTATTGCACGCTTTTTTATTGCAAGCATGGTCGGCTGCTGTGGCGACTAATTTTTCGGGCGAGCCATTCTTCACACGCGCAAAGACCTGTGCAGGCCCTATCATGACAAGCAATGAACTCGCTTTCGAACACGCGCCTGCGCAGCCCACTCTATCTTCTCTGTATTGTCGCTGCGCTGCTCGCCTTCGTCGTGCAATCGGGAGAGCTTGGCACCTCGGATACCACGCATCGCCTGCAAACTGCGCACTGGCTTTGGACCTCCCAGCCGCAGGTTTTTCCCAACGAATATCCGGAGTTCGGCCTGCACGGCCGAGGAGGCCGGCTCTACAGCTGGTATGGCATCGGCCAAAGCCTACTGCTCCTTCCAGCCGATCTTATTGGTACGGCGTTCGCCCGCCTGCCGATGTTTGCCGGCTACGGAGATGATCCTGGGGTAAGAAGCATCGTCGTCAGTTATTCCACCAGCATATTGGTCAACGTTCTGACTGTGCTGATTGCCTTTCGGTTGTTGACGCAGCTCCGATTTTCTACGAAGCAAGCCGTCGCCGGAGTGCTCGCCCTGCTGTTCTGCACTACTCATCTGCACTACACGCAGAACATGCAGGAGAACAACTACATCATGCTGCTCACGCTGGTGGGCTTTTCGTTTCAATACGAATGGCTGCGCAGCGAAAACCGAAGAGCGCTCTTGATTGGCGCGGCCGCGTTGGGGCTGAATCTGCTTACACGGCTAACAACTGGGCTCGATCTAATGGCCGCCGGCGTGTTCTTGATGTTGATATTGTTGTTCGAGCGCGAAAACGTGCGGGAGCTGTGGGCGCGCCTGCTCGAGTATGTGAAGATCGCCGCGCCGGTCTATGCATTTTTCCTGCTGATTGACCGCGCTTATAACTACTATCGCTTCGAGTCGTTCACGACGACGTATGTCACAAACTTTGCGAAAGAAGGCCGGTTGCAGGATCCCACGCTGCCGGCGAATTATCCGTGGAACACGCCCTTTCATGAAGGCTTCTTCGGGGCGCTGTTTAAGCCGGAAAAATCTATTTTCTTGTTTGATCCTCTGCTGCCGCTCGCTATTCTTCTGCTTGTGATTTTGTGGAAACGTCTTGCGCCCGAGATTCGCGCCTATGCCATCACTTCCCTGCTCTTGCTGCTGGCCTATATCGCCTTCTATGCCAGATATGCCTATTGGGCGGGCGATTTCGCCTGGGGTGATCGCTACGTTTCGACTACAGTGGAGTTCGTCGCGCTAATCGCGGTGCCTCTGCTGCTTCGCTATCGCGCAGATCTGGGTAAGTGGGTGTGGTATGGCGGAATTGCAGTCATCTTCGCGAGCTTCGCCATTCAAGTCGCATCGCTGGCGTTCTGGGTGCCGCTCGAAATTTATCAGATGGAAACGCTCGGCCATCCGACGTATGTGATCGCGCTACGCTTCAAGAACATTGCCGCCTTCGCGCTCGGCAAAATGGATGCGTGGGGATTGAATAACGAGTCGATGACGCAGGACCCGTGGGATTATGTTCACATCACGTGTTGGAATTTTCTGCCATTTCTGCTGCGAAGGGTCGCAGTCGCGCCGGATTGGGTGGTGAGGATGGCCTATGCGATTTGGTTTGCCGGAGTGGCGGCGCTGGCGTGGAGTTTGGCGCGGCTAAAGTATGCGCTCTCCGAACTCCCGAATTGAGGCTCTGCGCACACTTTACTTCTTCACTGTTTTCGCAAAAAACTTGCCGAATCCCAATCTCACCTGCACCGTATTGACCCCCGGATTCGGAACCGTCAGTCCGGCGTTGGAAATATGCATGTAGCGCGCTTCGAGGCTCCAGGCATGACTGCCGAGTAGATGCACACCGAACGCGGCGCTCGAAGTGAAATTCACGCCAATCGTACCCGTGGGCACGTCATGATTGGTGAACAGTGTGCCGCCATTGAGTTCGAGATACGGCTCGGCCGGGCCGCGCGTGGCAAAAATCCATTTCAGCGCAAACGGGTTCACGCCCGCGCCATAGGCAGTGTTGGCCCGCTGAAACACAACGAACACGGGCACGGCATCGAGGGCATATTCGAACCGGCCCGTCAGAAATCCGGGCCCATGCGGCGAGGTCAGAATCCAGCCATAGCGCAAGCCGGCGTTCCACACACTGGTATCGCTGGTGCCGCCCGGGACCGAATGGCCGCCGCCGGTCCACACTTCCAGTTCGTGGCCACCTTCTTCTGGACGATCGGTTTGCGCAGGGTCCCATGTTGCGCGATCCTGCGCGATGGCAAACGACGGCGCGAGAAGAACGAGCGCAACCGTAGACAAGAACCGTTTCATGTTTATTGGGGTCAAACACCGAACAATACGCGAAGGCGGCGAAAGATACAAATACTCCGCCAACGCGGGTGAGGCATGGCATGGCGTTGGCCGGAAGCCGACTGGTGTGCCTGACCGGGATCGTGATAGGCAATAGGGCTGCTTCGACTACGATTGTGCTTCGCAAGCCATGCGCAATCTGCGCTCAGCATGACATTGTTTGGAGGGCGTTGTTAGGGCGATCACGATGAACATCACAGGCCCGGGAGAAAGAAGCCCGTCCTCCGTCTATGCTCGGCGAAGGCGTCGCCAAATTTTGCCGAAAGAATTCTTTCTTCGCGGACCGCTTTCACGTAGTAATTCGTGGCCAACACAATCACTGCCAGCACTCCACGCCATACGCCGATGGTTAATGCGGTGCCAATAAGGCCCACCACCACCCCCGTATAAATCGGATGCCGCAGATACTTGTAGGGCCCACGGCGAATCAACTCGTGATCTACCTTAAGCACAACCTTGTCGCTCCAGTTGCGGCCCAGGTTATATCGTGCCCAGATGGCCAATGCCACGCCTGCAATCGTCAAGGCGACGCCGAGCCAGATCAGGTTGGAGTGGCGCGGCACAAATCTCCAGCCGAGCGGCCCGATGCGCAGCCAGTCCGTTCCCAGCAGCAGGAAAATCAGCACGAGCATCGACATGCGAAATACGCGCAGGCCCGTGTTCTCATTGACCGCAATTTTTTTCGTGCCGAGCGCGGTGATGAGCCAGTAAAGGGAGAGCGCGCCCCAGCACAGCTCGACGATTGTTCCTGCGCGCATCATTTTCTAAAGCGGCTTTCAGCACCCGTTTCGGCTTTGGGCTCTCGGCGCTCGGCTTTCGGCTCGAACCTTTATAGTCTATTCACAGCCCTATCCCGCCATCCACCGCCAGTATTTGTCCCGTAACAAATGAGGGGCCCGCTGCAAAGAACATTACCGCGGCTGCAATATCTGCCGCTGTGCCGTTGCGCCGCATGGGAGTTTGTTTCACCATGCGCTTCATGAAGGCAGCGGCCGACTTCTCTCCCAAATCAATCATCCCCGGAGCCACGGCGTTCACCGAAATTTCTGGGGCCAGCGCCTTCGCCATCACTTTGGTCAGCATGTGCACCGCCGCCTTCGACGAACAATAATGCGCATGGGTCGCCCACGGCCGCAACCCGCCGAGCGAACCCATATTGATGATCCGGGACGCCGCGCCGCCCCCCCCGCGTTTTCGCAAGTATGGCAGCGCCTCGCGCGAAACCAGAAATGGCCCGCGCGCATTCGACGCGAAAATCGCATCCCACTGTGCGACGGTCAGCTTCTCGAATTCTACGGTTTCATAATTCGCGGCGTTGTTCACCAGCACATCAATTCCACCCAGCGTCCGCGCCACTTCGCGCACCATCTCCCGCACGGCCACTTCATTGGTGACGTCGCAGCGCACGGCGAGGGCTTCGGCTCCCCGGCGCGCCAACTCTACCACCGTGGCATGCGCTTCGCGCGCCGAATTGCGGTAGGTGATCGCCACGTCCGCGCCCTCGTCGGCGGCCGCCAGCGCGATCGCGTGGCCCAGTCGTTTTGCGGCGCCCGTGACCAGAACCACTTTGCCGGAAAGCCTCCTCGCACTTTTCGCCATGCCCGGATTCTACATGGAAGCTGCTAACTTCTTCGTCTCAGGAACGAGCCGCTGTTATCGGATTTGAACAGTGGTATACCCGTCGAACTTCGTGCGCGGTAAATTTTTGTCAATACAACTTACGTCGCGTCCTTCGAAGTGCGGCTCGAAAACTGTGCTACACTCGCGCAATGTTGGAGCCTGGCGAGGTCATTGTCTATTCCCGTAAAGGCTGCCACCTTTGCGAAATCGTCAAGGAGAGCCTCACCAAGCTCGAGAAGCACGCCCCGTTCTCGTGGCATGAAGTCGATGTGGACGCTGATCCGGAAATCCGCCGCCGTTACACCGATGAGGTCCCGGTAGTTTTCATCAACGGCAAAGAGGCTTTCAAGTACCACATGAACGAGCAGGAATTCTTGCGGAAGCTCGCGAGTTGAGAACCAGCGCTTGCCGCCATCTTGTCCCTAGGAGGGCGACGGAATGGTGCCTGCCAAGGACCGGTCTCACCATCGGCTGGCGGCGTCCGAACTCTTGCCGGTCGACAGCTCGACCCGTAATGACTTTGCGTCGATTCTTCCGGCCATTCCGTAGCATGGGCCGAGAACTAGCCGGTACACCCTGTCGCCATTCTGGTCGGTAGCTATTTCTATTCCCAAATAGTTGATGACGTTTTGACCACTGAAGTCCTGCAGCTCAATGTCCGTCACGTTTTCAAGAATGAAATCTACCATGGCCGGTTTGTGCGGGTAGTACGGGTAGACACGAAGAACAGATTGGCCTTTGCGCGCCAAGAACAGGCTAATTACCTCGGCATCGTGGAAGCTTGGCCAGCTTCCAAACCACTGCCGTACCGCCTCCGCGCCAAGCAGTTCGGCTTCAATGCCGGATTCGTTCATGCAGAAATCATCGTGCAAAAACAGGCAACTGTCCAGTTTGTTAATCCCGATTTTTCGCGGGCGAGGACGCCCGCGCCACACTTAATCAGATTTTCTTTAGCTCTGTCCCAGAGCCTCACTTTTCCGTCTCCCCTCATTTACAATCTCTCCGCAATGGCGCGCACTCAACTTTATGCCGACCCCATGGGACGATTTGTCCACAATGTGGTTCTCGAAAGCTGCCGGCGGAATCCGGAGAAGGTCGCACTCGTTGATACATCATGTATGGATTCATCGTGTGCGAATTCTTTTGGCGGCGATCCTTCTGGCCACGTGGCTGCCGGGCTAGGCTCTTCTGGCCGCATCACGTTTGCGCAATACGGCGAACTGGTCGAATCCCTTGCCCATGGCCTCGTCTCGGCCGGGCTGAAGCCGGGCGAGGTCATCGCTATCTTCCTGCCCAATTGCTGGGAGTTCGCCGTTACGTATCACGCGGCCACGCTGGCCGGCGCGGTCCCCACGTTGCTTAATCCCGCTTATCGCGATCGCGAAGTTCGCTATCAACTCGAAAACTCGGGCGCCGTATTCCTAATCACCGACGCTCCGCTCCTTGAAAACATCGAACTCAGCGGATATCGCAATCTTCGTCGCGTGTTCACCACGCGCCGCGAGCGCTCTGGCTGCGAGCCTTTCGCTACACTGCTTAGCGCGGGCAGGAACGCTTCCTCGGCCCCGAAGTTTCCGCGCCCTGCGCTGGACTCCGCTGCAACCGTCGCCGCACTTCCCTACTCCAGCGGCACCACCGGGCTACCCAAAGGCGTCATGCTTTCGCACCATAATCTGGTCGCCAACGTTTACCAGATTCTCGGGCCTGACGCCGCCGAGTTCATGCCCGACGACGTCATTCTCTGCTTTCTTCCGCTCTATCACATCTACGGGCTCACGGTTGTCCTGACGACTTCTCTGGTTTGCGGTTCGACGCTGGTACTCATGCCCCGCTTCGATTTGCAAAAACTCTGCGGACTGCTGGTTGAGGAAAGTGTCACGATGATGCCGATGGTGCCGCCCGCGCTGAACGCCATTTGCCAGGCCGCTGCCGCGGGCGCGTTCCCCAAGAATCACAAAGTTCGCTGGGTCAAGTCGGGAGCCGCGCCGCTTGCTCCCGATCTCGCCCGCCGCCTTACCGAGCTTACCGGCATTCGCGTGGCTCAGGGTTACGGCATGACGGAAGCTTCGCCAGTCACGCACCTTGGCTATATTGCTCCGCCCGCGATGTATCGTCCCTCGTCCATCGGGCAGCCGGTCGCGCTCACCCAGTGCCGCATCCTTGATCTCAATGACAACGAAGTCACGCACGGCGAGCCCGGCGAACTCGTGATGCGCGGCCCGCAATTCATGTTGGGATATTGGAACGAACCCGCTGCTACTGCCGCCGTGCTGCGAGATGGCTGGTACTACTCGGGCGATATTGTTCGCATGGATGCCGATGGATTTTATTACGTGCTAGACCGCCGCAAAGAAATGATCAAATACAAAGGGTTTCCGGTTGCGCCCGCGGAGGTGGAATCCGTGCTGCTGGAGCACCCGGCGGTGCGCGACTGCGGCGTTGTCGCCAAGCCCAATGCCGAGGCTGGAGAGATTCCCTGCGCGTTTGTCGTCCTGCGCGACGGCTTCACCGCTTCGGCCGCGCTCGAAGTGGAGTTGTGCGGATTCGTTGCCGACCGGCTGGCCTCTCATAAGCAGCCGCGCGAAGTCCACTTCGTGGATGCCATGCCGCGCACGCCGTCAGGCAAAGTGCTGCGGCGTGAGCTGCGGAACAAACTCTCTTAAGAAGACTTGGCTGGCAGACATCGCGGCAGGCTCTGGGGCGTCGTTCCTTGCTCCGTTCGGGGTGATTCGAGGCCGCTCTCGGATTTTTTTAGAATGTGCCCGGATCGCGGCGCGTCAGAATGACACGCTCGAGAGAGTTTTCGTTTCCTACAAAAATAAAGTTATAGGAAGAACCATTCAGAAGTGCGCTCAGCACGTCGCGCGCGGAACCTGGCCCCAGGTCCGCAACCACTTTTTCCTGCTCGGCCCCTGAGGGAATGGGAATGTCCGCTTGCGTCTTCAGATGGACTTCAAACAATACCTGCGACAAAGATGCTTTGTCGGAATGAATGCTCAACAACCCGTTCTCGTAGGAAACATTTACACTGGGCTTCGCCGCAGGGGGAAAACTCCCCTGGGCGGTATTTGATGTCGGCACAAGCGCGCCGCGCCGGACATCTGTACGTACATCTCCACGTACCTCCTTAGAAACTTCCGCTCGCACTTCGGCACCCTCCGCACCCTTTGCCGCCGACGCAGGGAGATTATTCCCGTCGGCGCTCACAGCATCCAGTTTGATGACAGTAACGTTGCCTTCGGTCACGATCCGATATGCGCGGGCCTGCGCCAGATCCAGGACAACCCGCGTGATGGGAGGGTTTTCGAAGAATAGCCCGGAGCGAACACCCTTCAGCGGGCCACGATTTGCCTTCAGCGCGCGTAATGCGGAAGACGGCAGGGCCCCCGGGAAGTCCACCACAATGCGGTCCGGCCCAGTGATGGCCTGCGTGTTGGGGGATACGGGTGCGCCCGAGGTACGGATTTCAACTTCAAGATTTTCCGCGGTTCCCCGCACCGTGATCTGTTCGACCTTGACTTGTTCGACCTTTGCCCCCTGGGCTTTGGTTCTTTCCACCGGGGCTGTTCCCGCCAGCGCCAATCCCGCTAGCAGCACGGTCAATAGCAGCAATCGGACGTGATTCAAGCACGACATGGGGGACTTGTCTGGAAGTGTAGCAGTTGAGGCGTCGGACAACTTACTCGGAAGTCGTAGCACCGATTGCAGAACAAATTGCGTGAGGTAACAGCCTAAGCCAAAGGCGAGTGCTTCTTACCCCGGCCAAGGAATCCTAATAGCGCAAGCCCCGAGCCCAGCAGAATCATTGTGGACGGCTCCGGCGCTATGGGCCTTTTTGGATGCTTATGGCTGCAGTCTTTCTGGTTGACTTCAGTCACGAACTCGCAATTCCTAGGCGGAAGCGGAAGATTAAACGGAACGTACGGGAAATCGAAGCCGCCCGCAAACAGCTTCGGAGCAACGGGCTGACCAGCAGGCAATTCCGGCGCTCCCAGAGCGGTCCGCAACGACAAGGCGGGGCCGATCGGCTCTAATGCTACTGGCTCTTCAAGGACGCTCTCGTCCGGTTCTTCATTGGAAATATCGGGCTTTGCCGTGTCGGAAATCTGGTTTCCACACTTCGCCCGCGCCATGATCTTGCCATCGGTGAGCAACAGTTCCCCGGCCTGCAGGTGAATTCGCTTTTGCGTCCAGAAGATGCTGTCGCGAATGCGATAGGAGACATAAACGTCGCGCGCCTGCTCCAGGCGGAAAAGGTGGGCGTGATTGTAATCGAAGTGGGCGTAATGGCGTGAAACAGCCTGATCCGAAGCCACTGCGTTTTTCAGAGAATCCGCGCTCTGGACGCCCCCGGGCACCACCGAATAGGGATACACGCCGGGTATGCGCGAAACATAGACGCGATGGGGCTTCTTGGCTGGCGTCGAGACAAACCCGAGTTCCTGCCGAGCAGCCTTTGACCAGAACGACTCGGAAGGCGCTCCAGAAATCGAGGTATACGCCATAGGAAGATACCGCACTACGGTAAGGCAGAAGGCCGCAACAATCGCCGCCACCGCTACCGAGGCAGTAAAAATCCGCTGGTACTGAAGGCGCCGCCGATACCAGCTCCGCCTTCGCCGCACAGGCCCACCATTCGCACGGTCAGTCAGAAAGCACTCTCCTGGAATCTACGACTGCATCCGGGCAGACAAATACGGTTTACTACTGAGCACCCGGAATTCCAATTTCATTCACAACTGTTAAGATTGCAACTATATATAAAACAAGCACTTATTCAACGTCACGCCCGCTGCCATGGCGGACTCTACAGCCATTTCCGTCACAAAGATGGAAAAAACTTTCACTTTGCCTACAGACTTCCTGGTACTTCACCCCCCAGTCGGTCCTCTGCTCCATTTCCTGAAACCCACTCTCCTGGAATTGGTAAGGTTACGAAAATGAACCACTGATCGCGTCGTAGGGGGGCAACGTGAAGTCAACGGCGGCACCATAGTCGCATATTGCGACACGCCACGCAAGAGAATATTGAAGGTAATATATCGACCGTCACTGCTGTGGGTTACTGGCAGTGGTGGCACAACTATGGGCTTGCAGCCAGGCTTTTGCCTGCTGATGGATGGTGGCCACCTCATCCTGGGTCAGCTCGTTGGTCAGATCCTGCAGGTGCGACTCGGCATCTTCATCGCCAGAGGCAAGAGCCACGTCATACCAGAAATACGATTTATTGTAGTCCTGCTTAACCCCTAGCCCGGATCCATATTGATAACCCAGCGCAGTCAATGCCGGGACAAATTTTTGTTCCGCGGCCCGATGGAACCACTCGACCGCCTCGGTATCGCTTTTTGTCACGCCATCGCCGCTGCGGTAGAGCGTGCCTAAGCGCCATTGCGCCTCCGGGTCGCCCTGCTCGGCCATGCGAGCGGTATCTTCTGGCGTGGAACCATGCGTCTTGACCAGTTTGGTCGGAGTCGCCTCGGCAAATTCAACCTCCGATGAGGGAAAGAGAGACGGTCCTTGCCAAACGACGAGTGCTATGACCACCACTATCACCGACGCCAAAATGATCCGCCGGTTCCTGATCTTTTTCCGGTACCAGGTGCGTCGGCGACGTACGCGGTGAACAGTCGGCTTGCTGCTCAAATGCTCGCGGCTCAAAGGCTCTTCTGTCATGGTTGTGATCATAGTGTTCAACCCAAATCCATGAAGGCATCCCGATTTCCAAACTCATTTGCCGGACTTGGGCCAACAACTAATTTACTTACTTAGACTTACCTCGCGCTGCATTATAGCACCCGGGCAAACTATGCAGTAATTTTCATCTTACCGTCGACAGACCGTCGCCGTCTTTTTCCACATTGACAAATCTTGTCAACAGGAGCAGAGGCGGCTGATGTATTTGCCCACCGATGAGAAGGCGGATATGCTGCGGGCTGTGAACATGGGGTTGTGAACATAGGCCGTTCCTGCCGTGGTACGTTGTTCGATAAGGTGGGGGCTCGAAGAGACCAGGAGTTGAAATGACAATAGATGACTTCCGCCGGATCGCACTAAGTTTTGAAGGCGCCGAAGAAAGCTCGCACATGGGCGCGGCTGATTTTCGCGTGGGCGGACGAATCTTCGCCACGCTCGCATCCGCAAAACAAGGCTATGGCAACCTGCAACTGACGCTCGAGCAGCAGGCCGCATTCGTGGAGGAGTTGCCCGAAGTTTTTCTGCCGATCCATGGCGGGTGGGGACGCATGGGCATGACACACATTCGCCTCGCCGTGGCGACCGAAGATCAACTAACCGGCGCCCTGCATACCGCCTGGAAACTGCGGATGGATAAGAACGCGAAGTCAGGAGTGAAGCGGGGAACCGTGGCCGGAACGGGCGCTGGAATGACGGCGGCGGCGCAATCAAAGAAAAATGGGCAAGCTAAAGCTGTTCGCAAAGCGCGGGCCAAAGCTGTTCCAAAATCGCCAGCGAAAGCGCGGCGCAAGCGGTCGTGACGTCATCGAATGACGAGCTTCCACACCACGACGACGACTACAATTGCAAGGCCGATTGTGTAAATGATTCCTCTGGCGTTGCTAAACTTATCATGCATGTACATGTACGCCATTTTACCCCTGAACCGCTCTAATTACGCCAATCCCATAAACTCATCAACGCGATATTAGGACACTACCGAAGCGCCTGACCTCTGCATCTAAATCTTCGTGCTACCCTCGACAATCGGAGGCTTGCCGTGAAGCCCATCGCACGCGCTCTAGCCGTAGCTTTCTTCTTTAGTCTTTTCAGCAGTCTTTTCAGCCTTCCAGTGATCGCTGCCGATCACGGGACCATCATCCGCGAAGCCGCTATTTACGTTTCGCCTGATTCTTCGGCGGTGAAGCTGGCGCAGGCCGAGCGCGGACGCGAAATCGTGCTGCTCGATAAGAGCCGGAACTGGGTCCACGTAGAAGCGATGCTTGGCTTCAGCAATGCTCCCGATCCCGCGTTCATTGAAGACGAACTCGGCGACCGCAAGACCATCACAGGCTGGATTCTCGATGCCGGAGTGGTTTGGCCCTCCACGCCCAACGGCGATCGCATCTTGTTCGGCGCCGCCATTGATTCCGAAGACGAAGCCAGCCGCCGCCATGGCCGCCGCGGCGCTGCCCAGGACGCACTCCGGCTTTATTTCCGTGTCTACGACATCTTTCCCACTTCCCCCCTGGCTGCCGAGGGCCTCTATCGATCTGCCGACATCCGCTGGCAAATCGAGAAAGCCGATTTCCAGTCTCGTCCCTCCACAAAACAAAAGGAAGCGTTCTATCGCCAGGGCATTAACGAAGACCAGATGAAGCTGGTGATGAAGAAATTTCCGGGAACGAAGTGGGCTGAGTTAGCGGCGTTCCATTTGCTCGACAACAAGCTCTGCGGCGATTGGCAGGGATCGTCGAAGTGTCCTGAAAAAGAGGCGGAGCTTTACGAAAAGTATGTGAAAGAGCATCCGCAATCGCCCGCTGCGCCGGAGGCTCTCTATGACGCCGCTTCGCGAAAGGCTGCGCTGATTGAGATCTATAAGACGGAAGACCAGCAGAAGAAATCGGAGCGGGCGAAGAGTCAGGCGATAGAGCTAAGTCAGCAGTTAGTGTCGCAATATCAGCAGAGCGACTGGGCATCGCGAGGGCAAGCGTTACTCTACATGGTGCAGCAGGGTGTGCCGACTTATGGGAATGGAATTGAGTAAGATCGGGTATGCAGGCATCAGTTGCCGACTTTCGGCTTCGATTGAAGCACGTGACGCGAAACTCGTGACTCGAAACTCGCGGCTCGAGGCCCTCGACTTTCCTACACCCACTCCACCTGCGGCGTTTGCGGGATGATGCCCGCCTTATGCCCCATGTCGAGCAATCGCCGGACAGCCTCGCGGCCGTCTTCCCCGTAGTCGAGCGTGCGCTCGTTGACATACATTCCGACAAATTTATCGGCGAGTTGCGCGTCGAGATCGCGCGCGAACTGCATGGCATATTCGAGCGCCTCTTCACGATGATCGATTGCATACTGGATGCTGTCGCGCAACGCCTGCGTCACACTGATCATTGTTTCAGTTCCGAGCGAACGCCGAATCGCATTGCCGCCGAGCGGCAGCGGCAGGCCGGTGACTTTCTGCCACCAGCGGCCGAGATCGACGATGCGGTGCAATCCTGACTTATCGTATGTCAGCTGCCCTTCGTGAATGATGAGGCCGACCTCGTGCTTGCCCTCCAGAATCGATGGAATGATCTGGTCGAAGGGAACGACCTCGACCTCGATGCCGGGCGCAAAGAGCTGCAGAGCCAAGTAGGCAGTGGTCAACGTACCGGGTACGGCGATTCGCTTTTGTTTGATTTCCGCGGGCGTAAATGGCCGCGACGAAACCACCATGGGGCCATAGCCGTCACCCACACTGCCTCCGCAGGACATCAGCGCATAGTCCTGCTGGATGTAAGGGTAGGCATGGAAGGAAATGGCGGTGACGTCGTAAACGCCGCGCTGGGCGTCGCGATTCAGCGTTTCGATGTCGCACAGAGTATGCGCAAAGCGGAAACCGGGCACTCGAACCTTGCTGGTCGCCAAACCATAAAACATGAATGCGTCATCGGAGTCGGGGCTGTGGGCCACCGTAATTTCACGTATAGAAGAAGAAACAGTCGTCATAACTTAACTTTCAAATTCTCGCTTTCGAATTCCCGCACTCGGCATAGCCGAGGTTATTTTGTGTCGAACTTCTATTGCGTCCGTCTGTGTCGCAACCGGCTTCTTATAACTTCCTTTTATAACTTGCGCGCGAAGCGGCGGTTCCACTGAGACGCGACAGCGGCCGCAAACATGATCTTGATTACTTCGGCGAATAGGAACCAGTACAGTCCCCAACGCGCAGCCTGCGCCAGCGAATGAGTCAAAATAAAGAGCCAGCCCAAGCCGCCGGCAAACAGCACGATCTCTCCGGCGAACGCCGATAGCACCGCCGCAGCGAAACGTTTCGAAGTGCGCTCGTAGATCCATCCGGCAACAAACGCGACAAAAGGATAGGCGAGAAGAAATCCTCCGGTTGGGCCAAGCAACTGCAGCAGTCCGCCAGGGCCAGCCGGATTAAAAACGGGCAAACCGAAAGCGCCTTCCACGAGATAAAGAGCGAGAGCAGCAAATCCGCGACGCGACCCGAGCAGCAGAGCAACCGCGAGCACTCCAAAGTTTTGCAGCGTCAGCGGCACCGGCGTAAACGGCAATGGAACGGTAACGCGCGCGCAAAGCGCGACGGCTAGACTTGCGCCGACGACGATCGCGGCCTGCCGCGCCCATGCCAGGGATAGAGACCTGGTCTGATTGGGTGAAATGCTGATCGCTTTTGACATGACGTTCCTTTCGTGGAGACGTTTAGGCTTCCGGAGGAGGCTGCTGCTGACCCATGGAATCTGGTTCTGGTGAATTCGGTTCTGGTGAATCTGGTTCTGGATGCACAGGCGCGTGCTTCATGTGCCGCCGTACCCGCATGTAGAACGAAATGGCTACCGCCGCAATCGTTGCTGCACTCAATCCTAGAATGACCAACCACCAAAGCATGAGCGTCCGCACAACAATTTAGGATAACAGAAGGCTCGGTGGAGAATTGCGACTGCGCCGCGACAAAGCGGCCCCGGCGCGGACTGCGTCGTCATACAGGGCAGAAAAATGGAGCGAGCGATGGATTGGCCGCGGCTGCGCGAACTGAATCAGCCTTTCTTCTTGTCCTTGGCAAACTGTTTGCGCCGTGTCTCCACCATGGTGGAAACGCGCTCCAGGCGCTTGCGTGCCAGCTTCGAGCCTGTCACAACCCGTTCAACATTCATCCACGACTCAGGGTTGCCTAATTTCACGCGCAACTCCTTTACGAACGGACGAACCTTCGCAAAGATGAAGAACATTTCTCCGCTGCTGCCCGGCTGAAGAAAGAGTTCTTCGTGCAGCGCCCCCTGCAAAACAAGCGCCGCCGCCATATCCCAGTAACCGCCGACCTGCCGCAGCCAGTTATTCTCCTGGCCGCCGAAGTCGTTCGCAATCTTCATGAAGTCGTCAGCACTCTGCGGCCAGAATTCCGCAAACCACCAGTTTCTCGCTTTGCGCATCTCCGCTTCGCGGCGAAGATCGTAGAGTTTCATCATCAACATGCCGTCTTGCGCTGTCGCTTTTGCCATATTCTCTCCGTTAGGTTCGGAAATAGTTCGTTCGAATGGTTTTCGTCCGGGTAATTTCTGCCGGATAATTCCGCCGCATAAATTCCGGCCGGTCAGATTCCGCAGACGTAAAGTTAACTTGACTTCGCGCCCATTCCCGCCTCGCCCTCGACGCCGCGCTCGTAATCGCATTCCTTGTTCGGGCAGGCGATCACGATACCGTCTTTCCGCACGCGCTCCACCAGATGGTCATGCCCACACTTGGGACATTTCTCCGCGATCGGCTTGGCCGCAGAAGTGAACTTGCACTTCGGGTATCGCGAGCAACCGTAGAAAGTATTACCCTTGCGGGCGCGCTTTTCAACCAGCTCGCCTTCTCCGCAGAGCGGACATTTCACGCCAATGAAATTCTGCTTCACATATTTGCACTCAGGATAGCCGCTGCATGAAGTAAATTCGCCGTAGCGGCCGTGGCGCAGAATCATATTGCGGCCGCACTCCGGGCATTTCTCATCGAGCGGAATATCGGGAACCTTCTTGCCCTGGTCCAGCCGCCGCGTGGTTTTGCAATCGGGATAGCCGGTGCATGCCATGAACTGCCCAAAGCGTCCACGCTTGAGCACCATCACGCGACCGCAGTTTTCGCAATACTCTTCCTGCGTAGTCTCCTGAATGTCAGCCGAATCGAGATCCGGCAGATTGATCGGATTCTCTTTCGTGAAAGTGCAGGAGTTTGGATCGTCCTTATCGTAGGTGCTGCAAGCGTAGAACGAGCCGTGCTTGCCCCATTTGATGACCAGCGGCGCGCCGCAGCGCTCGCACTTTTCGTCCGTAGGCTTCTCCATACGCTTGATGTTTTCCATGTGCTTCTCGGCGTATTTGAGATCCTTGGCAAACTTTTTATAAAAGTCGCCCAGCGCGTCGGTCCACTGCTGCTTGCCCTCTTCAATTTCGTCGAGTTCTTCTTCCAGGCGAGCCGTGTACTGAAAATCGAAAATGTCTTTGAAATTTTCCACCAGCAGATCGGTCACGACGAGGCCGATTTCGGTGGGGGTAAACTTGCCACCGATTTTCTGCGCGTACTGCCGCTCCTGAATCGTGCTCAGGATGGTCGCATACGTGGAAGGCCGGCCAATGCCGCGTTCTTCCAGTTCTTTCACCAGCGAGGCTTCGTTGTAGCGCGGAGGCGGCTCAGTGAAATGCTGCTCGGGCTTCAGTTCTTTTAAAGTCAGCTTCTGTCCGGCTTCAAGCGGCGGGAGCTTATGCTTCAACTCCTCATCCTCTTCATCTTTGGAGTCTTTCGATTCTTCGTAGACCTTGAGGAAGCCGTCAAACTTCATGACCGAGCCAGTGACGCGGAACCAGAAAACTTCGCTGGCCGATTTCGCGTCAATATCGACAGTGGTTTGATCGAACACCGCCGGATTCATTTGCGAAGCGATGAAGCGCTGCCAGATCAGCTTGTAGACTTTGAATTCATCTTCCTGCAGGTATTGCTTGACCTTGTCAGGATGCCGCATGGCCGCGGTTGGGCGAATGGCTTCGTGCGCGGCCTGCGCTTCTTTCTTTTCCTTATATGTATTGGGAGATGCTGGCAGATACTGGGCGCCGTATTCGCTGGTGATATATTCGCGCACCTCCGCAATCGCCTCGGGCGCCACGCGCGTGGAGTCGGTACGCATATAGGTGATCAAACCGACCAGTCCTTCTTCGCCGCCCAGTTCGATGCCTTCATAAAGGCGCTGCGCGATCATCATGGTGCGCTTCACGCTGAAGCGCAGCTTACGCGAGGAATCCTGCTGCAGCTTGCTGGTGGTAAATGGAGGCGTAGCGTTGCGCCGGCGTTCTTTCTTTTCCGCCGAACGAACAACCCAGTCGGCTTTTTCGAGGGCCAGCCGAATCTTCTCGGCGTCCTCGCCATTCGTGACCTCGACCTTCTCCTCACCTTTGCCGACAAAGCGCGCGTCGAACGTGGGCGGCTTGCTGGCGGCAAGATGAGCGTCGATCGTCCAATACTCTTTCTTTTCGAAGGCCTTAATCTCACGCTCGCGATCGACGATCAGGCGTAGAGCCACGGTCTGCACACGCCCGGCGGAAAGGCCGCGCCGCACTTTATCCCACAACAGGGGTGAAACCTGATAACCCACCAACCGGTCGAGTACTCGGCGCGTCTGTTGCGCATCCACCAGGTTGCGGTCGATGTTGCGGGGATGTTCGAACGCGGCTTTCACGGCGCGCTGCGTAATTTCGTTGAAGGTTACACGCTGGATTCGTCCCTCAGCCGGAGTGTCTCTACCTTCATCTTCTTTTTTGGCTCCTTTTTTTGCAGCCTTGGATTTTGATTTCTTTCCTTTTTTTCCGTTTATTAAGTCGCCGCCGAGTTCTTCGGCCAGATGCGCGGCGATGGCTTCGCCCTCGCGATCCGGGTCAGGCGCAAGATAGATTGTGTCGGCCGAAAGCGCGAGCTTCTTCAGTTTGGCGAGGACCTTTTCCTTGCCGGGAATGACGACATACTCGGTGCTGAAATCGTCTTCGACGTCCACACCGAGGCTGCTCTTAGGCAGGTCCTTCACGTGGCCGAACGAGGCATCGACAGTAAATCCCTTACCCAGATATTTCTGGATTGTTTTCGCCTTCGCGGGCGATTCGACAATAACTAGACCTTTAGACAATGGTTCCTCTATTTGCTGGTAATGAGTTTGAAACTAGCATGAATCAGCAGATTGCAACAACTGTGAGGGGAACTAGTCGTCAGTTCTCAGTCATCAGTTTTCAGTTTGCTTCCTTCACTTTTTGCATTAGTGACGACAACATCCGCTTAACTTCAACCGTCCGTTTTTCCAGCTCTTCAGATCGGGAATTCAATCCATATTCCAGATCGCGGGCGAGCAGTAGTTGATACTCAAGTTCACTTGCCGACCCCATCGCAATTTGCAGAAATCGAGCCATATCCAAGCCGCGTTGCCGACAGCAGCCTTCGGCGATATTCGTCCCGATCGACGAAGAAGAGCGTCGCATTTGGCTCGTAAGGCCATAAATCTCTTCGCGCGGAAACAGTTTAGTGAACGCATACACCTCCAGTGTCAACTGATGGGCCTTCTGCCAAACGTGAAGACTGCGAAAACTTTGCATGCGCATCTCCGACCTTGAACTGAAAACTGATGACTGATGACTGATGACTGACGACTAAAACACCTTCACAAAATTCTTTCCCGGCAACTGCCGTATCTTGCCGTTCAGCTCCAGCTCAAAAAGCGCGGCAAAGATCTCCGAGGAAGAGATTTCGTCTTCCAGCATCTCCACCAGTTCATCAATGTGCGTGGATTGGTCGGCCTTCAGAAGTCCGAGGAGTCTCTTTTCGTGGGGCGACTGCACTGCTTCCGGGAATAGAGATGCGCTCGACGGCTCGGCGGATTCAGGCTCCACAGAAGCGAGGGTCAGCTTAACGTCCGTAGGTAGTTCTTCCCAAACGTCTTCCCAGGTCGCAACCAGCTTTGCTCCCTGCTTGATCAGCGTGTTCGGTCCCCACGAATTTTTATTGGTCACATTACCGGGCACGGCATAGACGTCGCGGTTCTGCTCCAGTGCGCAACGAGAAGTGATGCGCGTGCCGCTATATTCCGCCGCCTCCACCACGAGCACACCGGCTGACATGCCGCTGATAATGCGGTTGCGGATAGGGAAATTCTGTGGCGTTGGCGAGGTTCCGACGGGAAACTCGGAAATAAATGCGCCGCCGAGCGATAGTATCTGCTCAGCCAACCGCGTGTTTTCTTTCGGATAAATAATGTCAATGCCGGTGCCAAAAACTGCGATCGTCTTCCCGCGTGTAGAGACGGTTCCGCGATGCGCGCAGCTATCAATGCCGCGAGCCAGGCCGCTAATGATCACGAGGCCGCGCGCGGCGAGATCGGTTGCAAGGCGCTCCGCCATGCCCATTCCATAGGGCGTGGGATGCCGCGTTCCCACGACGGCAATGCCGGGCTGCGCCAATATCGCCGCATCTCCCTTCACGAAAAGCGCCACCGGCGGATCGTAGATTTCCTTCAGTCGCGGCGGATAATCCGGGTCGCTGAGAGAGATGATTCGCGCCTTCGCCTCGACGGCCTTGGCGGCTTCATCCTGCGCCAACTCCATCGACTTGCCCGTCGCAATGGATTGCGCGGAGACGGCACGCATGCCTGCCGCTTCCAATTCCGTGAGACTGGCGCGAAAGACTTTCTCTGGCGAACCGAAACGCTCCACCAGTTTGTGGATGCGCGAAGGGCCTAATCCCTGAGTGAGCGCTAGCGCCAGCCAGCAGAGGGCATCCCGCGAAACGGGAGTAACAGCAGCGGCTGCGGTCGGTGGAATCGGCGGCGGCATGGGCGACGGAATGATCGGCGGCATTGGTGGCGGCATTGGTGCGACGACCGTACCCCCGAGACTGCGGTGTGTCAATGATGGTGCGCACATCCGTTTTGGTAGAATTCGCAAAGCTATGGAAAAGCTAAGGATTGCCGCGATCTCCTATCTCAACACCGCGCCCCTGATGTGGGATTTCGAGCACGGTGGCGGCGGCAAGAGCGTGGATAAGGATGCGGATACAAACAAAGATACGGACTACGAGATTTCCTACACGCTTCCCTCCGAGTGCGCGCAATCGCTGGCCAGTGCGACTGCGGATATCGGCATCATCCCCGCCGCGGCCTATACCACGATTCCGGACCTTGCCATAATCCCCGGCGTCGCCATCGCCGCTCGGCGCGCGGTGCGCTCGATTCTGCTGGTAAGCAAAATGCAATTAGAAGATGTCCGCACCGTAGCGCTCGATACGTCATCTATGACGTCAGTGGCGCTGACGAAAATCTTGTTCGCCAAATGGCTGGGAGGCCCGCGAGACTACTCGGCGATGCATCCCGATCTCGACGACATGCTGGCGAAATGCGATGCCGCGTTGCTGATCGGCGATCCTGCGCTGAAGATCGATCGCGCGCACTACACGACGCTCGACCTTGCCGAAGAATGGCAGAAGCAAACCGGAATGCCTTTCGTATTTGCCTTCTGGGCAATTCGGAACCAATCTCTAGCGGGCCGCGAAAGCCGCACAATTTCCGAAGCGTTCATCCGTTCGCGCGACCATGGGGTTCGTCCGGAGAACCTTGAAGTCATTGCGGAAGAATGGGCGCCGCGGCTGAATCTTACCCTTGAATTTGTGCGCACCTATCTTGCGCGCAGCATTCATTACTATCTCGATCCGCCTAGCCTGGAAGGATTGCATCTTTATTATCGGCTGGGCGCGGAAACTGGTGCGCTTCCCGCGGCCCCCCCGCTGGCGTTTGTTGAAGCCGCAGCCAATCAATCCTCGGGAGGTTCGTTGTAGTGCTGGTCAAGATGATGAAGTCGAAGATCCACCGCGCCACCGTAACCGGCGCGGACCTGAATTACGAAGGCAGCATTGCCATCGACAAGCGGCTGATCGAAGCCGCCGGGCTCCTGCTCGGCGAAGCCGTACATGTGTGGAACGTAAACAGCGGCGACCGCCTGGAAACTTACGTCATCGAAGCCGACGCGGACTCCGGCACCATCTGCCTGAATGGCGCAGCCGCGCGCATGGTGCAGCCCGGAGATCAGGTCATCATCGCCAGCTTCTGCTGGCTGGAAGAAAAAGAAGCACGCGGCCACAAAGGCAAAGTTATTTTGGTGGATGAACAAAATCGTCCGCGTCATTGATCGCATCTAGCATCTCCACACGCGAAACCGTACTCTAATCATCGTGCGTTTCCCCGCCCTCGCACTACTCGTCACGGAAAAAAGCGCCCTGCGATGGCTGATCCATCTGGGAGGCCCGAGCCTTATTGTGCTTGGCCTGCTCGATAACTCAGTAATTCCCCTGCCTGGCAGCATGGATGTTGTCACCATCCTGCTCGCCGCGCACCACCGCCAACCGTGGATCTACTACGCGCTGATGGCGACCGCGGGCGCTGTGATCGGCGGTTACGTCACCTATGCGATGGCGCGCCGAGGCGGAAAGGAAGCGGTGCACCGGCGCTTTTCGGAACAAAAAGCAGAAAAGATTTTTGCCATTTTCGAGCGCTGGGGCTTCGCCGCCGTCGCAATCCCCGCTTTGCTTCCGCCGCCGTTTCCCATCGTGCCCATGCTGCTGGCCGCGGGCGCGCTCCAATATCCGACGAAGAAGTTTCTGGCAGCGCTGGCCGTTGGTCGCGGCGCTCGCTACTCGATCCTCGCATTTCTCGGCGCGCATTATGGACGCCACATTATTCGCTTCTTCAGCCAATACTACGAACCAACTTTGATCACCCTGATCGGTCTCGCCGTAGCCGGATCGCTCTACGCTCTGTTCGTTTACTTGCGAAGCCGCAAGAGGCACGGCAAACGGGCAAGTCCGCCCTCACCGACTGTTCAACCTCGGCCGCGTAAGAAGCTCGCGTAGCTGATTCGCGCAACTCCGCGTCCCCAGTTAAAATGATTGTTTAACTAATAGCGTTAACCTGAATAGCTTTTACCAATAAGCAAAATGTCCCTTACCCGCCAACAAGCCCTCGATATGTTTCACTCCGATGACCTCATCGGCATTGGCATGGAAGCCGACGCCGTCCGCCGCCGTCTCCATCCCGAGGGCGTGGTCACTTACATCATCGACCGCAACATTAATTACACAAACTTCTGCACCGAATACTGCACCTTCTGCGCCTTCTATCGTCCGCTCAAGGGCGACCCCGAGCGCGTCGCCGAAGGTTACATTCTCGACCTCGACACCATCTACGAGAAGATTCGCGAGACCGTCGAGCTCGGCGGCACCGGCGTCCTCATGCAGGGAGGCCTGCATCCCGACCTCAAGATCGACTGGCACGTGCGCATGCTCCAGGGCATCAAGCAGCGCTTCCCGAAGATCCATCTCCACTGCTACTCCGCCTCGGAGATCCTCGCCATCGCCGAATACAGCAGCCTCAGCGTGCGCGACACCATCGCTCGCCTGCGCGACTCCGGCCTCGATTCCATTCCCGGAGGCGGCGCCGAAATCCTCGACGACGAGGTCCGCCACAAAGTTGCCCGCCTCAAGTGCCTCACCGAAGACTGGCTGCTGGTGCATCGCACCGCGCACCAGCTCGGCATGCGCACCACCGCGACCATGATGTTTGGCGTCGGCGAAACCTACGAGCATCGCATCAATCACCTCGACGCCATCTATCGCCTGCAGGAAGAAACCGGCGGCTTCACCGCCTTCATCCCCTGGAGCTTTCAGCCCGCCAACACCGCGCTCGGCGGCCGCAAATGGGATGAGGCCACAGCGGTCGAATATCTAAAAGTACTGGCCATCTCGCGGCTCTATCTTTCGAACTTCCTCAACGTGCAGGCGAGCTGGGTTACCCAGGGATTGAAAGTGTGCCAGATGGGCCTGCGCTTCGGAGGCAACGACGTCGGCTCGGTGATGCTCGAAGAAAACGTGGTCCGCGCCGCCGGCGTGACGAATTGCACAACTGAAGAAGAGTTACGCCACATCATCCGCAATGCCGGGTTTAGACCCGCCCAGAGGGATACGTTGTACCGGCAATATTTTCTGAATTGAGCGCGTACAAGCGAGATCACATGCGGCCTTTCCAGTATTCGGGCCGGCGGCTGGTATGCGCGACGGCCAAGACCTCAACACCATCGTCCCGTTCCCGATAAATGAGGATGTAGGGAAAACCGCTCAGCAGAAACCTGCGGGTCTTATAGGAGCCGAGCGGCCTGCGCTGTGGAGCCCTCGCTATCTCGCTGAATGCTCTTTCCACCTCAGCGTCCAATCTGAGCGCCGCGTCTGGGCTGCGCCCAAGGTACCACTCGAATGCGGCGTCGTACTCGGCAGCCGCTTCCTCATGCAGTTCAATGTTGCTATTGGGCACGTGGCAGCTTAGCTAGATTGCGGCGGCGAACTTCGCTCCACGGAATCGTTTTCGCTTTGCCGGAGTCAAGATCGTCAATGCGCTTCCTGACCTCTTCATCCCATGCGGAGAGAACAGCCTCGTCAACTTTGCCGCCCAGATTCGCGATCAGAGACTCAGCCAGCGCCTCCTGCTCCTCAAGCGACAGAGCCAGCACCTGTTCAAGCAATTTCGAAACTTTTGGACTCTTTTGCGGCATTACTCAACCCGAGAGCATTATAGCCCGTTAGCGAGACACAACGATGTGGAGCGACGGGCCTCCCCGTGCGTACAGAACATCAACTTTTTCCGCTCAAATCGACCCCTTTTTTGCGATTTTGTGGGGGGTACCCCCCCTCCCCCCGAAATGAGTCATGTTGCTGATAAGACAGTAGTTAGAGTCAAAGTATTCAAAAGATGGAACTTAGCGTTGAATCTTGCGAATTGGCGTGCACTTGCGAGCGTGCTCCCGCGACCATATTTTGCAAAAAAGGAACTTTTTTCTCGGCTGTTTCTTCCGGCATTTTTCGCCACTTTTTTCGGCAGTCTCTTCCCGGCCAACTCTTGAACTGGAATGCGTTCGTCAATGGAGGCGCACATAGTCCTCGATGGTGCACTGCCGAGGTATCTTGGCACCGATGGGGGTAGAAGTCAGTGATGAGGGCACAGGAAAAACGTGATGAATAAATACTCGCTTCGGCACACCTGGGATTGTAGGCCCACCCTGTCGCTCCAAAACCGGGATCGACAAGGGTGGGGCAACCCCAATTTTCAAATTGGGAAAGGATGGGAGAGCCGCCCCTACAAGTGAGATGGGCGTAGAATCGGTACCGTATTTCGAAGTCACAAGGAGATTCCGGGCGAAAACCCCGCTGGAGCGCGGACAATGAATCTTTTCCCTGATAGTCGTGCGGTTGTCATCGGGCTACCGCCCTCGTTTCAATTTCTTTCTGAACTTGCGGCGGCAAGGAAGATCCGACTTGGCACAGCGTTCGCGCATTGGTCAGGATGGGAGATCATGGAAGGTGCCATTTCCGGCTCGAAAGCCCAGATTTTCCTACTTGCCGGCGCAAGCTTCTTCCAGACAGAGCCGAAAGTTCTGCGCGAATGGCTGAAACTTACCCGTTCAAAAGACATTAAGGCAGCTCTGCATGCCGAAAAGGGGGTCACGTTTCACCCGAAGATTCTGATCGTCGAAGGGCGAAAGAACTTCGCTATCGTCGGCTCAGGCAATTTGTCGCGCGGTGGCCTACAAGGAAACGTTGAGTGCGCTGCCTTCATTGAGTCGGGCCCTGTGCTGAAAGAATTAGCGAACTGGTTTGATGGCCTGTTCGAGGCTGCGACTCCGCTGAGAGAGGGTGTTATTTCGGACTACGCACGAAAATGGGAATCGCTTCGCAAACGTGCGAAAGAGCTATGCGACGCACAGCGCAAACTTCAAGATGACTTTTCAGTGAAGGCTGCAGCGGTCATGAAGCATCGGGACGATGCCGTTAACGCTGCGAAGTCATATATGAGGTCGTCGCACTATGACGCGACGTACGAAGGTCGGAAGGCTGGCGGCAATCGCATAAAGGAATTCCTCGATTATCCGGCGTTCGACTTCGATATTGACGGATGGAACGGTTTCTATTCGGTTACGGAACTTGGTCACCTCATACCCATTCACAAGTACCGGGTTTTCCGAAAGAAGAATAGGCTGCAAGACGGCTTGAGGCAACTCATTGCGAGCGACGGGCAGGTACCGAAAGTCTTGAACGAGTTCCTCTCACCAAGAGGTAAATTTCGTATCGACGGCCTCGGGTTGAATGCGATCAGCAAAGTTCTCGCTGTGCATGCCCCGCAAGAATGGGCCGTTCATAACAAGCCCGTGGCCAAAGCCTTGAAGAAGTTCGGCTACATTCCTCCGCGCGGCGCGTCCGAGGCTGAGAAGTTCATGGACTTTATAAAGATGATGGACGCGTTCAAGGCAGCCACGGGCCTACCCGACGCCTATGCTATTGACGCCTTTTTCTTAGATGCCTATTCGAAATTGAAGTCAAACTGAAGGGGTCGCAAGGATCAGTGTGAAGGAACGGCTCCCCAGCGGCTGAAGCCGCGAGTCTTCTTAATTGTCAGGGAGCCAGCCCATCGTTTCCTAACTACTTCCACTTGAGGTTGTCCCACCCTTTCGCCGGTTTATGGCGGAGGGTGGGCAGAGGTCCTCCTTTGAAAAGCAAAAGCGATTTGGATTGACGGTCATGGTAGCACCGTGCTACCTTAGGGGGAGTTAAATATGAAACCAACCTACGCCCTGGACCTCGTCAAGGGTCTGATGAAGGACGGAAGTTGGGTTCTGACTGAGACGGCAAGAGACACGGTTACAGAGCTGGGCTTTGACGAAGAAGATGTTTACGACTGTATCGTCGAGCATCTGGCAGAAACCCATTTTTACAAGGCGATGGAGTCGGAGAAAAAGCCAGGGCTGTTTCAGGACGTTTACTACATCACTTACGGTGGCTTTCGGCTGTATGTAAAACTGCAGGTCAACGTCGACGCCGTGGTCGTTTCGTTCAAACAGAAAGTTAGGGACAGGGAAAATGAATTGCTCGGTGTGCGGTGGGTCGACAACCGAAGTCAGGGAAATCAAGAAGGCGAAGTACCGCGATGAAACGGTCGAGGCGGAAACGGAGCTATTTCGTTGCGACTCCTGCAAAGAGGGCTTTGTTACGCCGAAGCAAATGAGCATGCATGTGCGAGCGGTGAAGAACGAGGTTCGCAAAAAGCATGGGCTGCTGCCGCCGGAGAGAATCGTCGAAATACGGCACAGGTTGAAGCTCACCCAGAGTGAACTCGAAGAAGCGCTCGATACGGGGCCGAAAATGGTGGTGCGATGGGAAAGCGGCAAGGTGATTCAAAGCCGCGGCCACGATAATATGCTTCGGCTGCTCGAACGCGACCCTTCGATTCTGAAGTCCTTGTTGGCGATCAAGAAGGCTCGATCTCTCGAGCTAAAGAAATACGAGACCACCAAACGAAGGGTAGGCTTGAGAGCCTAAGCGACAGCCTTGGTTTGTCCTGGCTACCAACTGTTGCCGTAGCAATAGTTTGGAGCGCGTCCGGCCGGGTTCCGTCTGCCATTTCATCATTTACAATGCTGTGGCTAGCAATCTTTTTCGTCGATTCTAATGGTCCTATTCCTCCAACTTTCGGCCATGGCAACCTTTCTCCAGTCGCGGGGAATCGGCCATTATTTCCGGCAGCACTTTCTGGACAAGACTTTTCAGGGCCTCTATCAGGTCAATGCCTTCGACCTTGCGCTGCTGATTCCCTATTTCATCGTGCTGATTATTCTGGCGGCGTACGGCGGACATCGGTATTGGCTGGTATATCTCTACTACAAAAAGAAGAAAAACAAGACGACGGAGCCGCCCGGACACTTCGACGACTTGCCGCGCGTGACCGTGCAACTGCCGATCTTCAATGAGAAGTATGTCGTCGACCGGCTGCTGGATGCGGTGTGCCGCTTCGACTATCCGCGGGAGAAACTCGATATCCAATTGCTCGACGACTCGACCGACGAGACGGTAGAAGTAGCGCGGGCGCTGGTGGAGCGCTATGCGGCGGCGGGTTATCCGGTGGTGTATGTACACCGCGATAACCGCGAGGGTTACAAGGCGGGAGCGCTGGCAGCGGGTTTGACAACGGCGAAGGGCGAGTTTGTGGCAATCTTCGATGCCGATTTTGTGCCGCCGAGCGACTTCCTGATGAAGTGCATTCATCATTTCGCTGATCCAACGATTGGCATGGTGCAGACGCGATGGACGCACATCAACCGCGATTACTCGCTGCTGACGCAGGTCGAAGCGATTTTGCTCGACGGGCATTTCGTGCTGGAACATTCGGGGCGGGCGCGCAGCGGCGTCTTTTTTAATTTCAATGGCACGGCGGGAATGTGGCGGCGAAAGGCGATTGAAGAAGCGGGCGGCTGGGAACACGACACGCTGACCGAAGACACGGATCTTTCTTACCGCGCGCAGTTGAAGGGATGGAAATTTTTGTACCTGCAGGATGTGGAGTGTCCGGCGGAACTGCCGGTGGAGATGACCGCGTTCAAGACGCAGCAGGCGCGGTGGGCGAAGGGATTGATTCAGGTTTCGAAAAAGATTCTGCCGAAGATTCTTTCGAGCGACGTGTCGCGGCACCAGAAGATTGAAGCGTGGTATCACCTGACGGCAAACATCAGTTATCCGCTGATGATTGTGCTTTCCGTGCTGCTGCTGCCGGCAATGGTCATACGGTTTTACCAGGGCTGGTTCCAGATGCTCTACATCGATCTGCCGCTGTTCATGGCGTCGACATTTTCAATTTCAAGCTTCTACCTGGTGTCGCAGAAAGAATTATTTCCGAAGACGTGGCCGAAGGCGCTGCTGTACCTGCCGCTGCTGATGTCGTTGGGAATCGGGCTGACGATCACGAACACAAAAGCGGTTCTGGAAGCGCTGATTGGGCGGGAAAGTTCATTCGTGCGCACGCCAAAGTATCGAGTGGAATCAAAGAAAGACAAAGTTCGCGCGAGTAAGTACCGCAAACGGCTGAAGTGGACTCCGTGGATTGAGATTGCGATTGGATGCTATTTTGCGCTCACCGTTTATTACGCAATCGACAACGAGAATTATTTTACAGTTCCCTTCCTTCTTTTATTCGTCGTTGGCTATTGGGTCACGGGCCTGATGTCGCTGCTGCAAGGACGGTTTTCAGGACTCGCGGTCGCCTCGGAAGCCCACACGAAGCCGTTCCCTGTTGGCGTGTAACTTCGGGATATAACTTATCCGCCTAACTTCGCCGCGTAACTCAGCGCTCACGGAAGTTTGAAGTTGATGGTAATTGTCATTTCTTTTTTGACCGGCGCGCCATCGAGCAGGAACGGCTGATATCTCCACTGCTTGACCGCTGCAATCGCCGATTGCGCCAATGCCTGCGGACCTTCGACGACTTTCACGCTGGCAACGCTACCATCTTCGTTTACAAGCGCATCGAGAACCACCTTGCCCTCGATCCTCTTGGTTCGTTCGCGCTGCGGATAAACCGGCGGAACTTGAAGAAGAAGTTTGCCCCCGGAAATTCCCTGCGAAACGGGAGCGCCGAGCGTTGGTAAAGATGCCTTGGCAGTGAGGACGTTAGTGAGCGTGGAGGAATTTCCGGCTTCGCCGACAACGGCGAAAGTTTCGGCGCCCGCCGGTTGTTGCGATGGCGCGTTGGCTTGCTGCGCTGTAGCGGCATTCATCGCTGGCTGCGCGGAATTGCCAGAGGTTGATGGCGGCGCAAATTTTCTAACAATGACATCGGCCTTCGAGGCGAGCCTCACCGGCGAGCCTGCCGCAGGCTTGCCAACCGCAATGGAAATCGGCTCGCCGCCTGGGTTTGGCTTCCAGACGGGATCGTTGTCAGGAACGCGAGATTGGGAAGCAGCGACGTTCGCCAAAGCATTTGCCGGTGCGTTTGGCGAAGAGTTGGCCGAAGCATTCGCAGCGACAAGTCGAGGCGGCGAAGCGGCACGTGCATAGCCGGCATCGCGATCAGCGCCGCGCACCCCGAGCCAGATGGCGAGGCCGAGCAACAGAAGGAAAACTCCAACGATGGCGCCAACGACCAGGCGTCGTGATCGAGGAGCGACGGTAGCGAGCGTGACGTCACCGAGACTATCGGATGCGGGCAAAATGCCGGAAGGATGAGATTCGTGGGATTCGTCGGCCAGTTGAGTTGGCGATTCCGTACTGAGTTCACTTACCGACTGCGCACCGTGTTGAGAAGGCATTTCGATGGGCACAACGACTGGCGAGGCTTTGGGCGCTGTGGCGCGAGCGATCTCCGCGAGGACAGCCAACTCCGATAAAAGGGCGAGGTGATGCTCGGTGAACGTCGACGGATGAGCGGAGAAGACTTCGAGAATGCCATTGACGCCGCTGGCCCCGTGAATCGGCAAGACTGCGATGGACCGCAGACCAAGGCTGCGGCAGACTTCGAGGTCGACGAGCGGATTGTTCTCCGTATCGGCGCAGTATTGAACCATTCCGGTGCGCAGACATTCGCCCGAGATTCCTTTGTCGGCACTTAGACGGGCGCCCAATGGAGGAGCCAAGTCGCCGCCACGGGCGCGGCAGACCATAACGCCATCCTTCCACATAGCGAGCGCGGACGCGGAGGCGTGAGTGAACCGGCGTGCAGCGTTGGCAACGAAGTCGAGTTTCGAATCGAGGTCGCCATCGGAGGAGACAATGGTTCTGAGGGAAGCAAGCAACGCGGTTTCCTCCGGGCCAGGAGGAACCTGAGTGACAGTTGCTTTTGCGAAATCGGCGGCGCTCATGGCTATTCTTTACTGGCTACTAACTGTCAACTTTGGGCGGATCGGCTGGCGAACAACTCCGCAGTCGCGGCAACATTCATTAAAGGTGCAGCCCGGCCACACACGGAACAGCGGTCCGAGCCAGGACGATTTTGGCCCGAAGTATGAGGCAACTTCCCGCGCCTGTCAAGGGAAGTCAGCGAACAATACGATATGGAGCAGCCTATGAGGATGAAGCACAACGCAAAATTGCACCGAGGAATGTGCAGAAACTGAGCGCCATGGGAGAGAACGTTTCGAGAGAGCGACGTGAGCTGAATGGTCAAGCACCAAACTAACTAACAATCGGCCACGGAATGCGGTGCTAGGCTGGTAAAGCTCTGGTGCTCGCAAGGCTCCGCGCGAGCGATTGCAGGCAACCAACCTAAAGAATCTTCTGCGTACGGTCGAGGCCCTGGCGGACCTAGGGCCGGAACTCACGGCGGAGCGCGACTTCCGTCAAACGGCGCGGTCTATCTTGAGCGCGGCCATGCAGGCTGCCGGCGCCAAGGAAGGCGTGTTGTTTGCTTTCAGCGACCGGCCTTCCATGCTTACTTCGCTGGATGCGCAGGGCTTTGTGCTGATGCCTGATCCAGCGATTATTCCGCTTTTGCCCCGTCATGCGCAGGCGCTGAACGCCGCTCCGGAACCAGTACTTCTGGACCACACAACGAACGACATTTATCTGAGTTCGAACGGTAATGTTGCGCCGGAGTTGTTCCGCTGCGTGAGCGGGCTGAAGGTGCGGGGCAAGCTGGTAGGCGCGATTGCGCTGGGGCGGCGCGAGGGCAATGCTCTATACGACCCGGACTCGTTGGCCGCTTTTCAAATGATTGGGAGCTATGCAGCGTTGGCTATTCAGAATCACGCATTGAGCCAGACGCTGGCGCAGCGAGTTTCCGAAAACTTGAGGTTGCTGGCATCGCTGCATGGGTTCTACGACAACGCGCTTGAGGCTTTCGCCACGGCGATCGACGTGAAGCACGTAAACATTCACGGACATTCGCTGCGCGTGGGGCGCTATGCGCAGGCAATCGGTGAGGCCCTTGGGATGGACCCGGCGAGCGTGGCCTCGCTGCGGTCGGCAGGCTATTTGCACGACATCGGAAAAGTCGCGGTCGACACGCGCCTGTTCGCAAAGCCGTCGTTGCTGGATGCTGAGGAATCGCGGGCGATGCGCGACCACACGGTTGTAGGTCACCAGATTGTGAGCCACGTGCAATTCCCGTGGCCGCAGATTCCGGAGATCGTACGCTGGCACCACGAACGCGCCGACGGCTCTGGGTATCCCGACGGCCTGCAGGGCGAAGATGCGCCGCAGGCGGTGCGAATTATGGCCGCGGCCGACTCCTTTGATGCGATGACGAGCGAGCGCCCGTACCGCGAGCGACTTTCTGTCGGATCCGCGCTGCATGAACTGGTGCGGATGACGCCGCAGAAATATGATCCTCATGTTGTGCACGCACTGCTGATTCAGGTCCGCCGGGACGCGGTCGGGAGCAACCGAATTCCCATGCTCGAGTCTGACATTGTGAACATGTCTCCGGGCGACGTTGACCAGCTCGCGGCCACGCTACAGCACCGAGTAACGCAGGGCCGGCTTTACCTCACCTAGTTCGCCCCGGACAAAACTGCAGATTTCCTCGCGCCAGAACCGGGCGCTCGGAATGACAGTTCTTTTTCCGGCGGCACTAAAATCGCAGCCGACCAAGATTCCAAATCCGAATGGGTTGTGCATGTGGGATGCGCAGGCCAACCCGTGCCGCCACGCGCCGCGACAGTGTAGAATCTTCGTGATCTTCAATCAGGTGACGTTAAAACAGAACGTAGCGTATAGCCGCAACCTATCGAGTCCAATTTCATCTAAGCAACAGAACGTAATACTCACGTTTGGAGGGCGCAGATGGCTGTGAGCGATCAGCCCGTCGTGACCGGGAAACAACTAGACCAACTCTCCATCAACACTATCCGCACGCTTTCCATGGATGCCGTGCAGAAGGCCAACTCAGGGCATCCGGGTACTCCGATGGCGCTGGCGCCAGTTGCCTACTGCTTGTGGCAGGAATTTCTGCGCTATGACCCCGAAGAGCCTGTATGGCCGAATCGCGACCGTTTCGTACTTTCCAACGGCCATGCTTCCATGCTGCTTTATTCCCTGCTCCATCTAGCAGGTGTGCACGAGGTGGACGCCCAAGGCCGGGTGCTGGCGACACCGGCGGTTTCGCTGGATGACATCAAGAACTTCCGCCAACTGGGAAGCAAGACGCCGGGCCATCCCGAGTATGGGTTGACCACGGGAGTGGAAATGACGACGGGGCCGTTGGGGCAGGGCGTGGCGACGAGCGTTGGGATGGCGATCGCCGAAAAGTGGCTGGCCACGCACTTCAATCGTCCTGAGTTCGACTTGTTCAACTACAACATGTGGGTCTTCTGCAGTGACGGCGATCTGATGGAAGGCATCTCATCCGAAGCGGGATCGATTGCTGGACATCTGCGGTTGGGGAACCTGTGCTGGATCTATGACAATAACCACATCACGATCGAAGGAAACACCGACCTGGCGTTCGATGAAGATGTTGCGGAAAGATTCAAGGCTTATGGCTGGGATGTAACGCATGTTCTCGACGCCAACGATCTTGGGGCCCTGGCGAGCGCATACCGGCATGCTCTTGGAGTAAAAGACCGGCCCAAGCTGATCATCGTGAATAGCCATATCGGGTATGGCGCGCCGCATCGGCAGGATACGAAAGAGGCGCATGGTGAGCCGCTAGGTGAAGAAGAAGTCAAACTTGCAAAGCGCTTTTACGGGTGGCCGGAAGATGCGAAGTTTCTGGTGCCCGAGGGAGTGCGTGAGAATTTCCGCGACGGCATGGGCAAGCGCGGACACCAACTAAGCACGGCGTGGCGGCAATTATTTCAAAAGTACGAGGCGAAGTATCCCGACATGGCGGAACAGTTCAACCTCATGATTAAGCGCGAACCGCCGGCCGGATGGGACAAGGAAGTCACGTCCTTCCCTGCCGACGCCAAGGGACTGGCCACACGCGATTCGTCGGGGAAAGTGCTGAATGCGATTGCGAAGAATGATCCGTGGCTGATGGGCGGATCGGCGGATCTTTATCCTTCGACGAAAACGCGGCTGACCTTCGACGGCGTCAACGACTTCGAGGCGAACGAATACAACGCGAGGAACTTTCACTTCGGCATACGCGAGCACTCGATGGGAGCGATCGTCAACGGCATGACGATCTCTGGGCTGCGCGCGTATGGTTCGACCTTCTTTATTTTTTCCGATTACATGAAGCCGGCGCTGCGGATCTCGGCGATCACGGAGATACCGTCGATCTGGATTTACACGCACGACTCAATTGGCCTGGGAGAAGACGGGCCGACACACCAGCCGATTGAGCAACTCGCCACGTTCCGCGCGACGCCGGGGCTGATGACGATTCGTCCGGCCGACGCGAATGAGGTGGTGGAAGCGTGGAAAGTCGTCATGAAGCTGAAGAAGGAGCCGGCGGCGCTGGTCCTTACGCGGCAGGCGGTTCCTACATTTGACCGCACGAAATATGCGTCGGCTGCGGGATTGGCTCGCGGCGGCTATGTACTAGCGGACGCTGAGGGCGGCAAGCCGCAGGTCATTCTTATGGCGACGGGCAGCGAAGTTTATTTGTGCGTCGAGGCGTACGAGAAACTGAAGGCCGAGAGCATTAGAGCCCGCGTTGTGAGCTTGCCTTCATGGGACTTATTCGACCGGCAGGAGCAGAGCTATCGCGACCTGGTTCTACCGCCCGAGATCAGCGCACGCATTTCGGTTGAGCAAGCAGCGACGCTCGGCTGGGAGCGATATGTTGGGCTTAAGGGCCGGATGATCGGCATGCACAGCTTTGGCGCTTCTGCTCCGCTAAAAGATTTGCAGAAACATTTTGGATTCACAACAGAAGCAATCATCAAAGCAGCACACGAGCTTCTGGGGAAGTAATTGGGATCATTATCAGAGGGTAACCAGGCAGAAACGTAGTACGAACCGGGGAGGCCGCTTCGCTTCCTCGCCGCATAAGCAGGAGACGTCCATGAATCCAGTTGGCACGCTTGAAACTGCAAAGGCCGTAAACCCGTTAAAACAACTTCAAACTTTCGGACAATCGATCTGGCTCGATTACATTCGCCGCGATCTGCTGAAGACGGGCGAGTTGCAGCGCCTGATTGACGAGGACGGATTGCGTGGGATGACGTCGAATCCTTCGATTTTTGAGAAGGCGGTGGCGGATTCGACGCTCTACCAGGATTTTCTGGATTCGCTGGCAAACCGCAGCGACCTGGACGCGAAGGGGCGATATGAATTGCTCGCGATCCGAGACATTCAGGATGCCGCGGATTTGCTGAAGCCGGTTTATCAGGCGACCAAGAAGCGCGATGGATACGTGAGTCTGGAGGTTTCGCCATTTCTCGCGAACGACACGCAGAGCACGCTGGAGGAAGCGCGGCGGCTTTGGAAGTCCGTGGGGCGCGAGAACGTGATGATTAAAGTGCCGGGCACGCCCGAGGGTATTCCGGCGTTTCGGCAGCTCATCGGCGAAGGCATCAACATCAATGTGACGCTGCTGTTCGCGCAGGACGTGTATGAAAAAGTGGCGGACGCGTATATCGACGGATTGGAAAAATATGCGGCCAGCGGCGGCGATGTGAGCAAGATTGCCAGCGTGGCCAGCTTCTTCATCAGCCGCATCGATACGCTGGTGGATTCGCAGGCGGCGGAAAAACTCAAGACGGAGATGGATGCGGGGCGCAAAGCGAAACTTGAGAGCATTCAGGGCAAAGTGGCGATCGCCAATGGCAAGCTGACTTATGAGGCGTACCAGCGTATCTTTTCCGGGCCGCGATGGAAGGCGCTGGCGGCCAAGGGCGCGCAAACACAACGGGTGCTGTGGGCGAGCACGAGCACGAAGAATCCCAAGTATCGGGACGTGCTTTATGTGGAAGAGTTGATTGGGCCGGACACCGTAAATACGATTCCGCCGGCGACGTTCGATGCATTTCGTGATCACGGGAAACCGCGGGCAAGCTTGACCGAAGACGTCGAGGGCGCGCGTAAGACCATGGCCGACCTGGCCGCAGGCGGCATCTCGATGAAACAGGTCACCGACCAACTCACGACCGATGGCGTGAAATTATTCGCCGACGCATTCGACAAATTGCTGGCGGCGGTGGAAAAGAATACTCCGCATACGGCGCAATCGAAGGTGAATTTGCCTACCGCTAAACTCCCGGCCGATCTGGACTCTGCGGTAAGAAAAAACCTTAGTGACTGGCGAGCGCTCGGAAAAGTAAGGCTGCTGTGGCAGAAAGACGCCGCGCTGTGGACGAACGATGACGAAGCCAAATGGCTGGGCTGGCTGACGATTACCGGGGAGCAGATTGCTCAGCTATCCACACTGAAAGACTTTGCCGCCGAGGTGAAGGCGGCGGGATTTTCTGACATTCTTTTGCTGGGCATGGGCGGATCCAGCCTGTGCCCTGAAGTTCTCTCGCTGACCTATCCGCAGATGCCGGGCTTCCCTGGCCTGCACATTCTCGATTCCACCGACCCAGCACAGATCAAGAGCGTGGAAAAGAAAGTCAATCTGGCGAAGACGCTGTTTATCGTCTCCAGCAAGTCCGGCAGCACGCTGGAACCGAATATCTATAAACAATATTTCTTCGAGCGCATGCGGCAGACTGTTGGCGATGAGAAGGTTGGCAGCCATTTCATCGCGATCACCGATCCGGGATCGAAGATGCAGCAGGTCGCCGAGCGCGACCGCTTCCGCCACATCTTTTATGGAGTCCCTTCGATTGGCGGGCGCTATTCGGCGCTGTCGAATTTTGGGATGATCCCGGCAGCGGCGATGGGAATGGACGTCGAGAAGTTTCTCCGGCAAACGCAAAAGATGGTGGATGCGTGCTCGCCGTCGACGGCCGTAGAGCAGAACCCCGGCGTGATGCTTGGGATTGTGCTTGGCTCGGCCGCCAGGATTGGCCGCGACAAGGTGACATTGATCGCATCGCCGGGAATTGGCGACCTGGGCGCATGGCTGGAGCAGTTGCTGGCCGAATCTACGGGTAAGGTCGGCAAAGGAATTATCCCTGTGGATCGCGAAGCGCTGGGAGCGCCGGATGTTTATGGAAATGACCGCGTGTTCGCCTACATTCGCCTGGAATCGGCTCCAGATGCGGCACAGGATGCGCAGGTGGCAGCTATTGAGAAAGCCGGGAACCCTGTAGTGCGGATTTCCGTCTCCGACATTTATGACTTGGGGCAGGAATTCTTCCGCTGGGAAATTGCGACTGCGGTTGCAGGATCGATTATCGGCATCAATGCGTTTAATCAGCCGGATGTCGAGGCGAGCAAAATCGAAACCAAAAAGCTGACTTCGGAATATGAGAGCAAGGGTTCGCTGCCCGCCGAGAGGCCCATATTTGGGGGCAGCGGCGCGGATAGTGGCATAAAGCTCTTCACCGATGAGAAGAATGCCGCTGAGTTGGCGAAAGCGGTCGGCTCCGAGCGCACCGTGGCTGGATATCTGCGCGCACATTTGGCGCGAATCAAGCCGGGCGACTATTTCGCGGTCCTCGGCTACGTGGAAATGAATGATGAGCATGAGGCGCTGCTGCAGGCGTTGCGCCTTAGTGTGCGCGACAAGAAGCGCGTCGCTACGTGCCTCGGCTTCGGCCCGCGCTTTTTGCATTCAACGGGGCAGGCCTACAAAGGCGGACCGAACAGCGGAGTTTTCCTGCAGATCACGTGCGACGATGCGGTGGACATACCGGTGCCGCAGCAGAAATATACATTTGGCATCGTGAAGGCGGCGCAGGCTCGCGGAGACTTTGCCGTGCTTGCCGAGCGCGGGCGGCGAGCTTTGCGCGTGCATCTTGGGGCCGATGTGAATGCGGGATTGAAGCACTTGTTGGAGATGGTGAAGCAAGCATAGCGGCAGCTACGATTGCCGGCGGCGAGTCTTAAGCGCGCCGAAACTCGCCGTTGGGCGGCGGGCATCTTTGGTACGTCATAGTTCCCAGTTCGCCTGCTCTCGACGCACTGGGTGAAGCAAATCCAAGGGGAGGGATACATGCAGCTTGGAATGGTGGGTCTGGGGCGCATGGGCGCCAACATGACGCGGCGCCTGATGCAAGGCGGACACAAACTTGTTGTTTCCGACCTGAGCGCCGATGCAGTAAAGCAGCTGGCCGGCGAAGGCGCTACCGGATCAGCATCGCTCGCTGACCTTGTCTCCAAACTCACGGCACCGCGCGCCGCATGGGTCATGGTGCCGTCTGGGGATGCAACGCAGAAAACGGTCGAGACCCTGCTCTCGCTGATGCAATCGGGCGACACGATCATTGACGGCGGCAATTCTTATTTTAAAGACGATGTCCGCCGCTCGGAAATGTGCGCCGCAAAAGGCGTTCACTATGTGGATGTCGGCACCAGCGGAGGCGTGTGGGGACTGGAGCGCGGCTATTGCATGATGATTGGCGGCCCGGACGAGGCTGTCCAACGCCTGGATCCGATTTTCAAAACTCTAGCACCGGGGCGCGGCGACATTCCGCGAACACCGGGTTTCGACAAGCGCACCGGATCGACGGCCGAGAACGGCTATATTCACTGCGGCCCCTCGGGCGCCGGACATTTCGTCAAGATGGTGCACAACGGCATCGAATACGGCATCATGCAGGCGTACGCCGAGGGCTTTGATATTTTCAAGAACGCCACAAGCAAAGACCTTCCCGCGAACATTCGCTACGATCTCGACCTGCCGGACATTGCGGAAGTGTGGCGGCGAGGCAGCGTAATCAGTTCGTGGCTGCTCGACCTGACTGCGATGGCGCTGGTGGAAAATCCTGAGCTGTCCGAATACAGCGGATTTGTGCAGGATTCAGGCGAGGGGCGGTGGACGATACAGGCGGCGATCGAAGAGGCCGTGCCATCAGAGGTCTTGACGGCAGCGCTGTATGCGCGCTTTCGCTCGCGCCAAGAGCATACGTTTGCGGACAAAATGCTCTCGGCTATGAGGCAGAAATTTGGCGGCCACGTGGAACAGAAAGCGGCTGCGAAGAGTTGAGATGTATGCGTCAAGCCGCGAGTTACGAGTTAGGAGCCGCAAGCAATCCTATTATTAAATTGTGTGATGCAGAATCTGGATGAACCTGAAGATTTCGGAATTCGTATCTAGGTTGCTCGAAGCTCGTTGCTTCGAAACTCGTGGCGCGAAACTCGCGTCTCGCTGGCTCGAAGCCAGCAGCGCCTAATGCTCACCTGACTCAAAGAGGAAACCGATGGCTCAAACAGAAGTCGCTCCCGCCACAATCAAGCCCCGCGTGGGCCGCGTCGCCGATCCGTGTGTGATGGTTATTTTCGGATTCTCCGGAGACCTCACGCGGCGCAAGCTTATCCCGTCCCTTTACAACCTGGCGAAGCAGGGATTGCTTTCTCGCGAGTTCGCGATTGTGGGCCTGGGCCGCACGCCGATGAGCGATGAAGACGCGCGCAAGAAGATGACGGAGGATTTCAAGCAGTTTGCCAGCGGCAACACCGATCAGGACGTATGGAACTGGCTGACGCGCCGTCTCTACTATCGCACCGGAGACTTCGATAACGACGGCACATACACGCAGGTAAAAGACGCGATCGCAAAAGCCGATCAGGAGCATGGCTGCCAGGGAAATGTTTTTTTCTATCTCGCCACCGCGCCCAGGTTTTTTGGCGACATCGTGGAACGACTTGCCAAAGTTGACCTGATGAAAGAAGAAAACGGTCATTGGCGGCGGGTGATCGTCGAAAAACCGTTTGGCCACGACCTCGATAGCGCGAAGGCGCTGAACCAGCAATTGCTGAAAGTGGCGGGGGAACACCAGATTTACCGCATCGATCATTACCTGGGCAAGGAGACGGTGCAGAACATTCTGGCCTTGCGTTTCGCGAATGGAATCTTCGAGCCCATCTGGAACAGGCGCTACATCGACCATGTGCAGATCTCGGTGGTCGAAACGGTGGGCGTTGAAAAGCGCGGCGGCTACTACGATACGGCGGGCGCGCTGCGCGACATGGTGCCAAACCACATCATGCAGTTGATTACGCTTACGGCGATGGAACCGCCCATTTCGTTCGAGGCTAATGCGGTGCGCGACGAGCAAGCCAAGATTCTCCATGCCATTCAGCCTTTTAGTGCGGAAGACGTGCTGAGCAAAACGGTTCGCGGTCAATATGGAGAAGGTACCGTGGATGGCGAACACGTTCCGGCATATCGCGAAGAGGAAGGCGTTCCGCCGGACTCGCGTACAGAGACGTTTGTTGCCATGCGCCTGCTGATAGATAACTGGCGCTGGGCGGGGGTTCCGATCTATTTGCGGACCGGTAAACGATTGGCAGCGCGCAACACGCACGTCGTGATTCAATTCCGCCGCGCGCCATTCATGCTTTTTCGCGATACTCCGGTGGCAGACATGATGCCGAACCAGCTCGTATTGCATATTCAGCCGGAGGAAGGTATTTCGCTGCGGTTTGCCGCGAAAACTCCTGGGCCCGCGATGCAGTTGGGCGAAGTGAACATGGATTTTGCCTATGCGGATTATTTTGGACAGGATTCCTCGACGGGATATGAGCGGCTGCTGCATGACTGCATGATTGGCGACGCCACATTGTTCCAGCGCGCAGACATGGTGGAGGCGGGCTGGAGCATCGTGAATCCGGTTCTCGATGTGTGGAAGGCGCTGCCGCCGCGCAACTTTCCGAACTATGCTTCCGGTTCGTGGGGCCCGAAAGAGTCAGAGGACTTGATTGAACGGGATGGCCGACACTGGAGAAACTTCGTGAAGTGATTGGTGATTTGTAATTTGTGATTGGCGATTTGTAATTTGGCAATTGTGTAATCAGACTTGAAACCGCCTCCAGTGTTGTGACTACCCTTTCCCCGATTTTCTGAACCGCTTTCTAATGGAAAAGCAGTATTCCTCTATTGCTAGCAAGGGCATCACAATAGTTGTGCGAACTGGCGGTGGCGAACCTGCCTCGCCTTCGCGCACCAAATTTCTAAACTTGGAGACCTGCTATGACCGCATTCCGTATTTCGGTTACGGCCATTCTGGCCACGCTGCTTTGTCTTGCAGTCGGTGCCTCAGCCGAGGATGTGAGGACCGACTATGATCACCACGCGAATTTTTCGCAATACCGCACGTACTGCTGGGAGAAGGTAAAGACCACGGATCCGCTCTGGGAAAACCGGATCAAGGATGCGGTGGATCGCGATCTGCAAGCCAAGGGCTGGCAGCAAGTAGAAACAAATGGCGACGTTGCGATAACAGCGGTGGGAAGCGCGCATAACCAACAGGAATACGAAACCTTCTATAACGGTTTGGGCGGATGGCGATGGGGAGGGTTCGGCGAAACAACAACGCAGGTCGAAACCTACCGCGTGGGTTCGCTGGTACTGGATTTTTATGACGCACACAACAAGCAACTGATCTGGCGCGGGGTAGCGTCCGATACATTGAGCGGCAACCCGGACAAGAATGAGAAGAAACTGGAAAAAGCGGTGAACAAGATGCTAGACAAGTTCCCGCCGCAGACCAAGGATTAGGGTTTCATTGAGAGTCTCGCCTCGCCGCGCTTGTTTTAATGGGAAAAAGACAAGAGCGGCGAGCGTGGGACGTGCCGTGTATGGACGAAGTTTGCGGGCGGTGAGCAGTGATTTACGTCCGTTGTTTCATGCGATCCAGCAGCGCATAAACGACTATTCCCAGCGCCGCATTAGCCACTCCCGACCCGATTTCGCGCACCCAACTCCATTCCATGGTCAGGCCAACAAGGCCGCGGGCAATCACGAAGTAGACCGTCTCATGCACAACGTAAAACAGGATGGTCAGCAGGAAACGGGACGCCGGATTTTCCGCGTCGACCTTGATGCCCAGCGAAGAGGCGAGAAATCCAACGACGGTTTTTGAAATTCCGCAAAGACCGATGGGCAGATGGGTGAGCGCATCCTGCAAAATTCCGATGATACCGCCAGTGACCAGGCCCGCAAGAGGGCTACGGCGCGCCGTGGCAAATCCAATTGTTACCAGAAGCGGCAGGTCGAAAATCTTGAAAAATGGGAACCGAAGGGGTAGCCACGCCTGCAGGAAAAGCGCGACGAGAGGAATCAGGATTGTCGCCGGGAGGCTAAAGCGATAGACCTCGACCTGCTCTCCTGAGGTGTAAGTGATCGCCACGTTATTGGGGAGTGCCCTGGTTCCCAGTGTACTGGTTTGCAGGGTTTGGCTGGGGCGGGACTCTTGAGGGTGCATGGGACGGGGCGGAAGATTGTGATGGCTTGCCTGCGGGAGGAGCAGCGGGATTTTTCTGATTTGCCGCCGCCTGGCTTGCCGCCGTCGAATTCGAGGCTCCGGCCGCAGAAGGACGGACCGTGTTCTTCACTGGGGTCAAGATGGGGTTCGAAGTCCCACTATTCACCAGTGCGGCATGCGGCGTGGTTGCATCTGGCGGAGGCGCCGGATTTGGCTGGCTGCGGCTCGGCGGAGGGTTCTTGGTAGCGGTGCCGGGCGCGCCAGGAGTGGTCTCCATAGCAGGCGTAGGCTTGGCTTGATTCGGCTTGTCGCCCGTTTTTGGACCTAGACCGGGACCGGAAGCGGCAGGCGTTGCCGTTGGAACAGCAGCGGCTGTTGGCGTTCGCGGGGGCGGAGTTGCCGAAGTCGTGTTTGGGCCGCTGGCCGCGGTCTCCGGCTTGGGAGGGACCGTGGGCAATCGCTGCGCAAGAATGTCGATGGCACGCACCGGGCCATTGTCTTCCGGCTGCGCCTGCTGCTCATCGATCTTGGTGACGACCAGGACTTCTTCGAGCCGGCTGAGATCGGCGGCGGGCCGCACCCTGATATTGAAGAATAAGTCGCTTCCGGTAGAAACTTTTGTGACAGTGCCGACCGGCAGTCCTTTCTGAAATATGCCATCGCCGCCGCTGGTCAGGACCTGCTCGCCAACAGGGACGGTTTCGTCGCTCATCACTTTTTCGAGCACCACATCGCCAGACGGCATGCCGCGGAGAATGCCCTGCAGGCGCGATTTTTCCAGGATTGCGCCGACCCCGCTCGTCTGGTCGTTAATCAAAAGAACCTGGGACACTGAGCGTTCCAAGGGATTTGAACCGAAGACTTGCAGAACCTTGCCGACAATTCCGTCCTTGGAGATGACGGCCATATCGGGCTTGATGCCCTCGCGCGCCCCTTTATCGATGTAGACGGAGCGAGATTGTTCGCTGCCACTCCAGCCGATCACCTGAGCAGCCGTGGTTTGCGAAATAAACTGTTCCTTGAACGCGAGGAGGGCTTGCAGTCGGTGCGCCTGGTCGGCATCCTGGGTCAGGCGGACCTGGGCCAGACGCATCTGCTGAAGTTGTTGTTCGAGTATGCGGTTTTGGGCGCGGACACCACGCAAATTCAGGTAGTCATGCCAGAGGCTGCCGCTTGAGGTGCGGAACCAGTGGAGCCCTTCTTCAAATGGAGTGACCGCGGCGACGGCCCAGACACGGATCAATCGCGTAGGCTGCGTGTCCCCCGTGCGCTTGACTTGCACAGCGAGGCCGAGCACCTGCGCAAACAGCACAGCGACCAGCACGATCAGGTTGCGATAACGGCCTAACATCAGTTCTCAGTTCTCAGTAGCGCTTTGCGAAACCACTTTGCGGAAAAAGCTACGAGCCTCGAGCCGCGAGCTACGAGCAAACAAATGCAGATTCCTCGTCCACTCGCTTCCGCTCGGGCTCGGAATGACAATCTGGGAAATGGTCACATTGCTTCGCCCTGATCGGAAGTCTTGGCTCGCGACTCGTTGCCCGCGGCTCGCTACTCGATCGAAATCTTGCGCAGCAGCTTGAAATCGCTCAGCATTTTGCCGGTGCCGAGCACCACGCTACAGAGCGGATCGTCGGCGATGGAGACCGGGAGACCGGTTTCTTCGCGGATGCGCTTGTCGAGATTCTTGAGCAGCGCGCCGCCGCCGGTGAGCACGATGCCGCGATCACTGATGTCAGCGGAAAGTTCAGGCGGAGTGCGTTCCAAAGCCACACGGATCGCGTTCATGATCGTCGAAACGCATTCGCTGAGCGACTCGCGAATTTCGCTGTCGTCAACGGTGATGGTCTTGGGCACGCCTTCAATCAGGTTGCGGCCCTTGATCTCCATGGTCAGCGGTTTATCGAGCGGGTAGGCGGAACCGATTTCCATCTTGATCTGCTCGGCCGTGCGCTCGCCGACCAGCAAGTTATATTTGCGCTTGAGGTAGTTCATGATGGCCTCATCCATCTGGTTGCCGGCCATGCGGACGGAACGGGAATAGACGATGCCGCTCAAGGAGATGACGGCAATGTCGGTAGTGCCTCCGCCGATATCGACAACCATGTTGCCGCTGGGCTCGGTAATGGGCAAACCAGCGCCGATGGCAGCGACCATGGCCTGCTCTACGAGATGCACTTCACTCGCCTTGGCGCGATAGGCCGAGTCCATAACCGCGCGCTTTTCCACCTGCGTGATTTCTGAAGGCACACCGATCACGATGCGAGGATGCACCAGCATCTTCCGGTTGTGCGCCTTCTGAATAAAGTAATTCAGCATCTTCTCGGTGACCTTGAAGTCGGCGATGACGCCATCCTTCATGGGCTTGATGGCAACGATATTGCCGGGCGTGCGGCCGAGCATTTCCTTGGCTTCTTTGCCAACGGCCTCAACTTCATTGGTGTTCTTATTCAGAGCCACTATGGAAGGCTCATTAACGACGATGCCTTTGCCGCGTGCATAGACCAGCGTGTTGGCCGTGCCCAGGTCGATTGCGAGATCGCTGGAAAACATGCTGAAAAGGGAGCGCAGATTGTGCGACCGCGACGATCCATTATGAAAACCGTTATTTGACATAGCAGGACTTCTCTTCTCTTTTGGGAATTATTTCTCCCCGGAACCCTGGGCATTGCTCAGTTTCAATGGGAGCGTGTTCTCTGTCTCTCTATTCTACTTTGTTCTACAGTTTCAACAAGTTGCCATCGCAGGCACCGGCCCTGTTCGGGCCAGAAACCCAGTTTATTGAATCAGCACTTTGGCCTGGCGCGTTTTGACGCCGCCCCTGGCGTTCTGGGCCGTAACCGTAATCAGGCTTTCGCCCTCCGGGAATGGCGGGGTGAAATAGTGGAAGGTGCCGTCGTCATTGACCAGTGCGACCTCACGGCCATTGACCATCACGCGCGCACCCGCTTCGGTTTTGCCAGTCACTTCGATCACGTGCCCATGCTGGACAAATGGCTCGATATCGAGCGCCAGATCCACCTTCTCCTTGCTCTTAACGATGATGGTGAATCGATTCTTTTCGCTCTCGACGGACTCATGGCCCGTCCCGTCGAAGGATTGAATCGACCAGTAATAAGCACCCAGCGGCATGCCGGCAACCACCACGCTGGCCGTATCGACCTTGCGATCGAGAAGCAGTGACGTGAAGTAGGGATTGCGCGAAATGCGAAGCCGGTAGCCAGCCGCGTTTGTTTGCGGCGTCCAGGCAAACTCAACCTCTTTGGTCGCTTCGCCGGGGTTTACGAACACCGGCATCATGTTGCCCGGAGAGATTGGGGCGGGCGGACCAATCTCCGTGGCCTTTTCCATTTTCGATTCGCTGCGAAAACTAACTTTTTCCCAACTGGAGAGGCGCACGCTCTCGCCGTTGCGCTCGATATCGCCACTGCCCTTCTTAACCAAAATCTCGTGCTGGTCGTCTTTCGGGTTGTTGTGCACCATGGCGGAAGAATCGGGCGCCAGCGAGGCCTTGGCACCGGCGACGATGACCTGCGATTTCGATCCCTGCACGTAGGTCGCGGTCGTCAGGTCGACGGTTCCGGTGGTGACGGCTACAGCCACGTTGGTCTGCTGCTGATCGTTGGCGGAGTTTTCTTCGATAACAATGAGTGAATCCTGCTTCACGGTGTAATTCGTGCCATCGTTGAAAACAATTTTCGCCATGCCCTCGGCCGAAGTTTGCACGACATCACCTTTTTCCAGAGGGACGTTGTAATCGGCATTGACCCAGCTGTTGCCGTTTCCCTTGCGTACGCGGACGGTGCCGTCAAGTGCGGTGAAGTGTGCCTGTTTGCCAACCAGCGGCGAGGATGCTTTGACGGCGGGTGCCATTCCGGCAACTTTTTCCAGCAAGTCGCTGGTCAGGCGGCCTGCAGCTTTCGCGGTCGACTCGGCTGCCTTCGGAAACGCCAGGACAAGCAAGGCGGTGAACAGCACAATGCCGCCCAGTATCATCAGCAGCATGCTGCGATACGTCACCGTTTTCCAGGCGACGTATACCCCCGGCTTAGCCTGCCTTGCCACTAATTCCGCCTTACCCTAAAGACGCAAAAATGCGCAAGATTCTCAACTCAGAATCATGATAGCGCCAGCGCAGGCGGGATTAACCAGGGTCATCGCAAGAGGCGGTTACGAAAGTGACGCCAAATAGAAGGAGGGCGACGCCCTCGGCGGCAGCCTCGAAGCCACTCGCCCAGGTTGGGTATCGTCCTAATTTCGCCTTTCTCACCACGGAGTCACAGAGTCACGGAGAAAACCGCAAGACTTTCATGAACCCGCAGGGGAAGGTTTTGATAGGCAGTTGGGTTTCTCTGTGTCTCCGTGCTCCGTGGTCAAGAAACCGAATTAAGGCAGCACCCGAGCCCGCCTCGCCTTGCTCGCCTTCGGCCGCGTTGTTAGCATGGTTGCTAGCATAGTTGCCGGATAGATTCGAAAATCACACGTCTGCACTAATCCCAGGAGGCATTTATGGCGACCGATACCCTTACCAAGTCACCCCTCGATGGCGCGACCACCAAAACGCGAGTCTTCAACAATTTCATTGACGGAGAATGGGTGCCATCCGTGAGCGGCCGCACCTTTGAGGACCGCAATCCCGCCGATACGCGCGAAGTAGTTGCTATTTTCCAGCGGTCAAATAAAGAAGACGTAGACGCTGCCGTCGATGCGGCCAAGCGAGCTTATGCCAAGTGGCGGCTGGTTCCTGCGCCGCGGCGAGCTGAAATCGTCTTCCGCGCCGCCGAGATCCTGATTGAACGCAAAGAGGAATATGCCCGCGACATGACCCGAGAAATGGGCAAGGTCCTGAAAGAGACGCGGGGCGACGTGCAGGAAGCGATTGACGCTGCCTATTACAACGCGGGCGAAGGCCGCCGGCTGTTTGGCCCGACCGTACCTTCCGAGTTGCCCAACAAATTTGCCATGGCTGTCCGCATGCCCATTGGCGTGTGCGGCATGATCACCCCGTGGAACTTCCCCATGGCGATTTCATCATGGAAGCTTCTGCCGGCAATCGTCTGCGGCAATACGTGCGTGATCAAGCCGGCTCAGGATACGCCGCTTTCGACCTTCAACCTGGTGCAGGCCCTGGTGGACGCAGGCCTTCCTAATGGCGTGATTAACATCGTCGCCGGATACGGCACCGAGGTAGGCACGCCGCTCACCGAGAATGCCACGGTGCGCGCGATTTCGCTGACGGGATCGTCGGCGGTGGGCAAGATCGTCGGCGCGACCGCGGCCAAGAGCTTCAAGCATTGCTCGCTCGAACTCGGCGGCAAGAACCCAATGATCGTGCTCGACGATGCCAATCTCGATTTGGCGATTGAAGGCGGGCTCTGGGGAGCTTTCGGGACGACGGGACAGCGCTGCACCGCGACCAGCCGCATCATCGTGCAAAAGGGCGTGTACCGCGAGTTCATCGACAAGTTCGTGGCCCGCGCCAAAAAGATCAAAGTCGGCAACGGACTGGACGAAACCGTGGAGATGGGGCCGGCGGTCAACGAGAACCAGCTGAAGACTGATCTTGAATACATCGAGATCGGCAAGACCGAAGGCGCGAAGATGGTGTGCGGCGGCAATCGGCTCGATAAAGGCGAATACGAGCACGGCTGGTTCCTTGAGCCGACGGTATTCACCGAAGTTGACCCCAAGATGCGCATTGCGCAGGAAGAAATCTTTGGACCGGTGGTGTCGATCATCCCGTGCGACAACATGGAAAGCGCAATCCAGATTGCCAACAACATCGAGTACGGGCTGTCGTCATCGATTTACACAAAAGATGTGAATAAGGCCTTCACCGCCGTTCGCGATCTGGAAGCTGGCATCACGTACATCAATGCTCCGACGATTGGCGCCGAGGTTCATTTGCCGTTCGGCGGAACGAAAGCCACCGGCAATGGCCATCGCGAAGGCGGCATCGGAGCGATCGATTTCTATACGGAGTGGAAAGCGGTGTACGTTGACTACTCCGACAAGCTGCAGAAGGCGCAGATTGATCGGGTGGAGTAGGGGAGCGGTTGTCAGTTGTCAGTTCTCAGTTGTCAGTTCTCAGTGTTCGACTATCAGCGGTAGGGGAAGAAAAATTCACCGCCGAGACGCCGAGAAAGACTCTTGGATTTGTCATTCCGAGCCGCCTGTAGCTCCGCGAAGCGGAGTGAAGGCGAGCGAGGAATCTGCATTTTGCCTCTTTAACTACATATTCCTCGCCCACTCGCTTCGCTCGGGCTCGGGATGACAAGAAAAAGATCCTCCCTGCGTATGCCACCGTATCCCAGCAAGCTTGTGTTACTGCATGGTCACGTCAGGTTAGAATCGAGACCCACGCCCGGTCTACCCGTCGCCATCTCCTCCGTTTGCGGAACTGAGCGTGGATTTACGGAAGGCGAACAGACGGCGCAATCTTGTGCTAACGCCTGATTTCGTAAACCGACTGGTGCTCCGACATATACAATCGTTTCGCCATCGAGGTGCCACCATGCCAAAGCGACTTGTCGCTGTCAGCCTAGTTTTCTTGCTTGCCTCCATTTCCCTCGCTGGAAAAAAGAAGCCGGAACCTGATCCCGTTATGCCAGACGTGACGGCGCGTGGCCGGGCACTCTATGAATATGATCAGGCTGCATGGCACGCCACGGATGCCGTGCAAGCCCTACACCCGCCCGCACAGTCGGTCGGACGTTACATCGCGCTCAAATCAGATGCGGGTTGGACGGTTGCGTTTGGTCATCTCAACGATCATCGCGACAGATTTCTAATCGGATACGAAGCGACTCAAGGCGCAACTCTTCAGGAGTTCGCAGTCAAGAAACTCGATCCGCCGACGGAAGACACATCTTTCTATCTCGCGGCTGCCAAGGCCATCGACACGGCCCTGCATGACTTTCAGGGTGAAAAGCGGCCTTACAATGTCTCCATTCTTCCCGCTCCACAGGATCAACTCTTCGTTTACGTGAGCCCAGCACAGACGAAAGCCGGGATTTACCCGCTTGGAGGCGATGTCCGCTATCTCGTAACGGCAGACGGCGGCACCATCGTCGAGAAACGCCAGTTGCATAAAAGCATTATGGAAAATAACCCAAACTCGATACCGAAGGGCTCCACTCCTGCCGGGGGCTATCACATTCACGTTTTGAGCGATGTTCCTGAGGACACGGATGTCTTCTACGTTTTGACTAGAAAACCGTCCGTTCCTGAGATGGTGGGCACAATGAACAAGAAGCTCTACGAAATCAGCGTGGACGGAACCATCCGCGAACGCAAAATGTAAAAACTGGCGTTCGCCTTTCGTACATGCTGGGCCTCACCCCGCGACTCCACTCCAATCAGGTTGGCGAAACATCGCGATAGCACTCAAAATGCTGAAAAAAGCGAAGAGAAAGCGCATGCTTGCGAGATCGCCTGTTAACAACCTCCATCAGGGCACATCGCACGTTGGTTCCCAACTGCGAGACACGTCTGGGTGGTTCGCCATGTATCGGAACGCAGTTGGTGAAAGCTCGCATCTGTCCGTACAGCTTCGCAAGGACGTGAGACATGCGGTATTCCAAAGGTGCGCGGCTTCTGTCTCCTGTTCCGATGCCTTAGGAGTGAGAATGTTTTGCAGACCCCTGCTGCGATCCGTCCTCATCAGTAGGTTCATGGGCTCAATCGCGTATGCACGTGATTGCATCGGTTCGCGCGCCATTTCGCTGACCAATCCCCATTCATGATTAAGCCATCGCGAGTGTCCCTCTACCAAAACCTCGCCTGAAACCTCCGAGACTCTACCATCACGGATGTTAATGCCAACGTCTGAAATCCAGGCCCGAAGTCCGAATGGCGCCCGCATAGCTGCCGGAACAACCTGCATTGCGGACCAGAGCACCGCGTCTAATCTCCGCCTGAAATCGCTCTTTGGCGTAAGGGTCGGGAACCCCCACGGGTTCACCGGAATTGAGTACGCGTAGTCCGGGTAAGTTCTAAGCGCGCGGTCATACTCCGTTTTTTCAATCCAGTTCTCGCGAGGACCCAACGTCTTTCGGGTGGTCCCAGGAGGCTCCCATTTGACTCCCCCATACCGCTGGACCAATGCGAGCACAGATGCTTCGCTGTCGCCAATCCTCACGCGAGACGCCTCAGCAAGCAGCGATTTTGCAAGCCACGCTTCGTAAGCGGTGTAACTCCATGCTGCCGCGCAAAGTACAGTGGCAACAATCGCCGCTCCAATGACGACTCGACAGGTGCGGGGCCAAACCTGCACGATCTTCTCTTCTCTCCACAATGATAGGCAGACAGGGCGAGTTTAGCAGGTCAGTTGGCGTAACATCCCAGTTACACTCATGTTCCCGCCAACGGGGCACTTGAGCGCTAATGCCTGCTTTCGTCAGCCTGTCTCACCCGTGGCGCTAGTGTCTGACCTTCGAGACGCTGGACTCCATGCACTGCAAGCCTGTCTTTATATGAACAACGGTGGGCAACTCAGCAGAGACGTAAGTCTCTGATGTGACCGGATGCTCGTTGCTCCCTTCACATTCGTTCTGGATGAACTCAAACGAGCAAGTAACTTCAAGACTGTACCCTCTACCCAAGGGCTGAAAACGCCACTGCTTGAGCGCCTCCAGGACATATTTCTCGAAAACCGCGTTGGCGCTGACCGTCTTAGCTTCCGTAACTGACCCCTCAGGGCTGACTTTAATCCGGGTGATCGTCTTGCCCATCTTTCGCTGATCTTTCGCCGCTCGGGGATATGCGGGCGCGACGAATGTGAGCACGGTTGGCTCTTCCGTCGCCGTCACGCTAGGAGATTGAGCGAACAGCAGGGAGGTCGATAGCAAAGTCAGAAGAACGGTAGATCGCATGGTGCTCCTTGGTGCGTAGATCAAGATAATTGTAGATTGCGTGGCAGCGAAAGCGAAGCTGGTTGTCGTAATATCTCGACAACGTTCAAAATGCCTTCCTGAAAAAGGCGTAGAGAAAGCGCACGCTTGTGCTAACGCCTGATAACGTCACCCATCCGATAGAATCCATGTTGAACATTGAGACTGACGGATGGCTGATTCAGTCAATCACGAAGAGGCGTTGGTTAAGGCGTTCATACCGGCTCACCGGCAGGAGCGCTTTCTCGAAATCATTGCGAAACCCAAAAAGAGAGCGAAGCTCCTCAACGAGCTTTCTCACTTCAAAGCCCTCTCCGCAGTTCATGGTAGCGATTCCCTCGAATCAACGAAGCCCCCTTGCGCTGGCAAAATTACTCAGGGCGAAGGGTGCTGGTGGCACGTGCTACGTCATGTCGGAAAATCGCCAATTGGACGGACGAGAAGTAGACTTGGAAGCCGCACTCAAAGAAACGGTCGGTCGTCAGATGGGCACGCTCATCTCATGCGTGCCGGGGAGACTGGGATATTTTGAGGACGAAGATGGCCGCTGCATTCTCGAACGGTTGCGCTAACTGTTGACAAATCCCCCATTACACTCCTCATTTTTTCATCACATTTTTCCCGTAACCGCCATCACAGACCTTCACCAAAATCAGTGCGAAGATGACTCGACATTGCACCATATCGCAGCAGGATGGAGAACTGCGCCCGCCTCCAGAGGCGGCGCGTCTCACACGATCATCTCTGCTCTTTGAAAACCGAACGAAACGTCAGCGGTCAGCGGTTTTTTTACCTCTGCAATCTGACCTCTAACCTCTGCAATCCACCTAACTACTGCCTTTTAAATACTTTACCTACAAGCATTCCGTTATCAATAACATAACATTTTAGTAAGGGGGGGGTACCCCCCACATTTTCCCAATTCTTGCTTTGCTAGAACCAGTCATCTGCTTCTAATTCATAGTCTTAGGAGCAATCATAATGGCTTCATCTCTCGATAAATATTGCGGCAAGATTTGTGCTCTGTGTCCCAAGCCGGAGGGTTCTCAGAGAAGGGCCGCAAGTCGGGAAGAAGTTGCATTTCTCTGCGTTCTCGGCGTCTCGGCGGTTAGAATTCCACCATGCCGTTAACCCAACTCCGCGAAATTGCTCCCGCCTCCCGCCTTGAAAATGTCCGCTATGCCATCCGCGACTTGGCGTGCATTGCCGACGAAGTCGCCAAGCAGGGCCACAAGATTCTACCGCTGAACATTGGCGATCCGCTGAACTTTGATTTTCAGACCCCGCCGCACATGATCGAGGCCGTTCACAAGGCCATGCGCGATGGCAAGAACGGCTACTCGCCGTCTTCGGGCATCAAACCCGCGCTCGACGCCATTCGCGGCGAGGCGGCGCGCAAAGGCATCACTACCATTCAGGATGTTTTCGTCACCTCGGGCGTCAGCGAGACAGTCGATATTTGCTTGGCGGCCCTGCTCAATCCCGGCGACAACCTGCTCACGCCATGCCCCGACTATCCGCTCTACTCGGCCGTTTTGGCGAAGCTCGATATCGGTCTGAATGCTTACTATCTGAATGAGGAAGACGGCTGGCAGCCCGATCTCGAAGATATTCGCAGGAAGATAACGCCGCGCACACGTGGCATTGTGCTGATCAATCCGAATAATCCCACCGGCTCGGTGTGCACGCGCAAGATGCTGCAGCAGATCGCCGAACTGGCACGGCAGCACAACCTGGTGATTTTCGCCGACGAAATCTATGACAAGCTGATCATTCCCAGTGACAACCCGGACGACGACGTTACGCACGTTGCTCTGGCGGCGGTTGCTCCCGATGTGCCGGTGATCACCTTCGGCGGATTATCGAAGAACTATCTTGTTCCCGGATGGCGCATTGGGTGGGGCATTGCCAGCGGAGATGCGGCGGCGATCAAGCCCTATGTCGAGGGAATCAACAAGCTGCTGCGTGCGCGGTTGTGCGCCAACCATCCTGAACAGTATGCGATTCCAGCGGCGCTCGATGGGCCGCAGGAGCACCTGATTGAGGTCAAACGCAAGCTTCGCAGCCGGCGCGATTTGACGATGAAGTGGTGCTCGGAGACTCCTCGGGTAAGTTGTGTTGCGCCGCGCGGAGCTTTCTATGCGTATCCCAGCATTGACATTCCTGAAGGCGACGACGTCTTCGTGACCGAACTCATCCGGCAGAAGTACGTGATGGTGGTACACGGTTCCGGCTTTGGCCAGCGGCCGGGGACCAAGCATTTCCGCATCGTGTTTCTGCCCGACGAGGCAACGCTGAGCGCGGCCTACGCCGCAATTGCGGCATTCATCCGAGAACGATACCGGTAGAACACGGATTAGCCGGTATCAGCACGACTTACGCGGCCATGTACCCGAAAGAAAACACGAATATCCCACTTAGCAAGACATTCCTTTAGGGTTCCGCAGCGAAACTTCGGTAACTCTACACTTCGAGGGTTGTTTTCTATACTAGCCGTGGTTTACTCCGCATGCGGCGAGTCGCCATCCTCGCAGTTCTTGGTCTCTTGTGCACAGCCTTGTGCGCAGCGCAGAGCAATTCGCCGGAGTCTCTCTACGATCGCGGTGTCGATGCCATCACCGGCGTTGGTCCGATGCATGATGATCTGCAGGGAGTGGACTATTTCCGGCGATCCGCAGAATTAGGCTACGGGCCGGCGCAGATTGCTCTGGGCTACTATTACGAAACCGGCGGCACAATTCCCAAAGATACGAACCAGGCCTTAGAGCTGTATCGTAAAGCTGCACAAACCGGGGATCCGCTGGCAGCATGGCTCGCGGGACGCCTCTATTTTCTTGGCAACGGCGTGCCGCACGATTTGGATGCATCTCAGAAGTGGCTGAAGATGTCAGCGAGCCTCAATAATGCCTATGGCGCCTACTATTTGGCGCGTCTTATTTCGGGTCGGGGCGACGATGCCAAGGCGGTGCCACTCTACAAAACCGCTGCCGATCAAGGCCTGCCGCAGGCGCAATACTATTACGGAAAAGCTCTGAAAGAAGGACGCGGAATCACGCGCGACCGGTTGAACGCTTATGTCTGGCTGACGATTGCAGCCGATGCCGGTTTCAATCCCGCTAGTCAGGACCTGGTGGAGCTGAGCCGCAGCGGCCTGCTCAATCTCGAACAAATCGCAGAGGCTAAGACGAAAGCGCGCGACCTGGAGCAAATTGTGCTTCGCGCGATCACGGCTCGCGGATGCGCGGGATGGACAGGAGAGTTCGACGAGCTGCCCACGCCGCCACCACCCCCGTTTCAACGATATTGCCACTAAAAGCAGTTCTCAGTTCTCAGTTCTCAGCTCTCAAAATAGTCCGCACACTTCTCAGAAACAATCATCACAAGGGGCCGGGCATGCCGGCGTGGGTTGGCAACGAGAACTGACGGCTGATGGCTAACGGCTGATGGCTGACGGCTGGCAGCTTCTATTCCTTCTCACCCCTGCCTGTGCCCCGCGTCACAGACCTGCGTTGTCCATGAAGCGTACTCCATAGATATGTGTGCCGTCTTTATTCCATCTGCGGAGGGAACCATGAGTACTCTTACATATGACAAGCAAGCTGATCTGGCTGGACCGGGAATTGGGGATTATTCGGAACTGGAACGTGTACTGCCCAACGATTACCGTTCTCTGCTGGACCGGCGCGAAACTCAGGAAGCAATTTTTCAAGTAAAACGTTACATCGAAGACAACCTTTGCAAGGCCCTTAACCTGATGATGGTTGAGGTCCCGCTGATTGTTGACGTCGACAGCGGAGTCAACGATATGCTCGATCGTGACGGTTCGCGCACGCCGATCGGCTTCCACATTTCGAACGACCGCAACTTCCATCCCATTGATGCACAGATAGTGCAGGCCGCGACGAAATGGAAACGAGTCGCGCTCAAACAATTTGACTGCGAACCTGGGCAAGGTATCTGCACCGACATGCGCGCGGTCCGTAAAGATTATTTCCTCGACCACGACCACTCTGCCTATGTCGATCAGTGGGACTGGGAACGCTCTATTCACGCCAACGATCGCAATGTGGCGTTCTTGAAGGACATCGTCCGCAAAATTTGGAAGGTGCTGGTGGGAGCGGAAAGATTCGCGCAGGATCTGTTCCCGGCATTGCGGGATCCTCGTTTTCCGAACCTGCCCGAAGAACTCACCTTCCTGCATGCGGAAGAGATTTTAGACATGTTCCCGAACCTCCCGCGCAAAAAGCGCGAGACAGAGATTCTGAAGAAGCATCCGGCCGTTTTCATCATCGGCATTGGCTGGCCGCTCAAGGACGGCTTTCCACATGAGAACCGGGCCGCCGACTACGACGACTGGGTTACAGAGACCAAGAAGGAAACACACAAAGACACGCACGGACTCAACGGCGACATTCTGGTTTGGAACACGGTGACCAAGCGCCGCCATGAACTCAGCTCGATGGGAATCCGCGTGAATGCGGAAACCCTGAAGCGTCAGCTTGAGATGTCGAACCTGATGGGCAACCTGCAGTTCCCGTATCACAAGGCAATCGTGAACAATGAGTTGCCACTGTCGGTCGGTGGCGGCATTGGCCAATCGCGCACGCTGATGCAATTGCTGAGGAAGGCACACCTGGGCGAAGTCAGCGTTACGGTGTGGCCGAAAATCCTGAAAGAGATGTGCGCGAAGAAGAACATTTTCGTGCTGGAATAAGTAGCGGTACCAGGCACGAAATGAAGATGGAGGACGGGCCCTCAAGCCCGCCCTTCGTTTTCAGAACTCCGTTTTCCCGGAACTCCCGCCTACATCATCTCTGTGCCCCACAGGTCATGCAGATGCAGTACGCCGCGCACGCGCCGTTCGCCATCGATCACCACCAGCGAGGTGATTTTCATTTCTTCCATGCGCGCCAGCGCGGCAGCAGCAAATTCCTCAGGGTGGATCGTCTTCGGATTGCGGGTCATACAATCCTGCGCCTTCAGGTCGAGCGCATCTTTCCCCTGCTGTTCCAGAAGCCGGCGTAGGTCTCCGTCGCTGATCACGCCCAATAGCTGCTCGTCTTCCACCACGGTCGTCATGCCCAGTTTTTTGCGTGACATCTCGTAAATCACGTCGGGTATCCGGGTACGAGCCATCACGCGCGGCACCGCTTCTCCCCAGTGCATCAGCGACTCTACGCGCGCCAGCCGCTTGCCCAGTTTGCCGCCCGGATGCAGGTTGGCAAAATCCTCTTCCTTGAACCCGCGTTTTTCGGAAAGCGCAACTGCCAGCGCATCGCCCAGTGCGAGCATCGTGGTAGTCGAGGCAGTTGGGGCCAGTCCCAGCGAACATGCTTCCTGGGAGATCGAGCAGTCCAACGCTATGTCTGAAGACGTCGCCAAAGTGGAAGCCGGACGGCCATTCTTGTCGAGATTAGCGTTTGAGACCTCGTCACATGTCATCGTGATCAGCGGGACTTGCAGGCGTTTGATGGTTGCGACCAGGCTCAGAATTTCTTCGGTCTCACCGCTCGCCGAAAGCGCCAGCACCACATCGCCGCGGACAATCATCCCCAGATCGCCGTGAAGCGCTTCCACCGGATGCAGATACAAAGCCGGAGAACCGGTCGAACTCAAGGTCGCGGCAATCTTCCGCGCGATGATGCCGCTTTTCCCCATGCCGGTGACGACCACGCGCCCCTGGCAACGAAAAAGCAAATCGAGCGCCCGCTCGAAAGCGGAGGCCATGGGGCCGGCCATGCGGTCAGCTAGAGCAGTCAGAGCCGCTGCCTCAATACGCACTACGTTTTCACCAATGTTTTTCATAGTTTGAACAACGTTAAAATGCCCAGCGCAAAAGCGTAGTGCCCGTCGTGAATCCCGCGCCGACGGCCGCCAACAGCACAAGGCTTCCCTTCTTCAGCCGGCCGTCTTCGATGGCAGTTTGCATGGCCAGAGGAATTGTCGCGCCCGTTGTGTTGCCGAACCGATCGATGTTGATCACGATTTTTTCCGGAGGCAGCTTTAGCCGGTCCGCAGTCGCGCTGATGATGCGCAGGTTGGCTTGGTGCGGAATCATCAGATCAAGATCATCACCAGTCAGGCCGTTGCGGCGAAGCGTTTCCGCGCAGAACTCAGCCATGTTGCGCACTGCGAACTTGAAGACAGCGGCCCCATCCTGGTGAACGTAGTGCATCTTCTTGTCAACGGTTTCGTGCGATGGAGGATTGAGGCTTCCGCCTCCCGGCATATATAGCGACACACCGCCGGACCCATCAATGGAGTGCATGAAGTCGATCAAGCCGACAGAATCGTCGTCTGTGGCTTCAAGGATCACCGCCCCCGCGCCGTCGCCGAACAGAACACAGGTGGCGCGGTCGGTGTAGTCGATAATCGACGACATGACGTCGGCTCCAATCACCATGACCTTCTTGTGCGCGCCAGTCCGGACAAACTGAGCTCCCACCTGCAAGGCGTAAACGAACTGCGAGCATCCGGCCGAGAGATCGAACCCCCAGACGTTGGGTGCGCCAATCTTGTGCTGAACGAGACAGGCGGTGGAAGGAAACATCATGTCGGGAGTGACGGTCGCTACGATAATGGCGTCCAATTCACTGGCAGCAATGCCGCGCTGCGCAAGCGCCCGACGCGCAGCTTCCGCAGCCAGATCGCTGGTGGCCACACCTTTGTCAACCAGGTGGCGCTCCCGGATGCCGACACGGCTCATGATCCATTCATCGCTGGTATCGACCATCTTTGAGAGGTCTTGGTTAGTTAGAAGGCGGGGCGGGACATAAGTGCCAAGAGCGCTGATTTTGACGCGCTGAAGCTTCGTCAACGAGGTCTCCTAAGGGTAAGCGAACCAATTATTTTGACCGATGAAGGCGAGAATGTCTAACTGCCGATGGCAATGGTGCGGGTGTAGGTAGGGCAAATGAGCGAAAACGGATGTTCCGCTCGCGAATGGGCAGGGACGCTACGATGCCAGGTCAGTTGGCCGGAACGGGCTTCCGGGTTTCGCAACGTTCCCGTTCTTGGCCGCGTCCCTTTGGAGAGACCGCCGATTGCGAGCCAGCCAAAGAGCGGCAGCTTTCTTTCTCTCAAGCAATTGCGCGTCCACGTCCAAAGGCGAGCGCTTCCGGTAATAGTCTCTTACACAATTTTCACATCCGACCGATCCCCTGAACTCAAATATCTGGGATTCTTTAAGTTCGGAACGGCAGTAGCAACAGAGGAACGATATGGCTTTCTTAGACACTTGCGGGACCCGAGCTATAGAAACGAGATATACACCGTCGCGATTATCTCACTGCATCCCGAGAGCAACAATAAATTTTGTGCAAAGTTTGCTGTTGCACGCCTTAAACACGGTGGCATTCACTGAGTCCCCGTCACTTCTGACGGATTTCAACGATCCCCACGGCAAGAGAAACTGCCGAAACTACGTGACGGCGCTCACAGACGTCCAGTATGGCCGCATTTACGGTCATTCTTTGGAGGTGTCCGTTGCCCCTTGCTGCCCCTACAACCACTGCGCGCGTTTTAAACGCTGAGATGTCATCGAAAATTATGAGCGCTGCCGAAGCCGCGGCGTTGATCCGTTCCGGCGACCAGATAGGGATGAGCGGATTCACTGGTTCCGGCTATCCGAAGGCCGTTCCAATGGAGCTGGCGCGCCGGATCTCCGACGCTAATTTTCGCGGCCAGAAATTTCAGGTCAGCGTGTTTACCGGCGCTTCCACCGGCCCGGAACTCGATGGCGCGCTGGCGATGGCCGGCGGCATTCACCTCCGCCTTCCCTATCAGTCCGACCCTGAGACTCGCAAGCGCATCAACGCTGGCGAAATGGAATACATGGACATCCACCTGAGCCACGTGGCTCAGTTCGTTGAATATGGCTTCCTCGGCAAACTCGATGTCGCCCTCATCGAAGTGACGGCGGTGCTGGAGGACGGGCGCGTCATACCGAGTTCGTCGATCGGCAATAACAAGACGTGGGTCGATCAGGCCGAACGCATCATTCTTGAGGTCAACTCCTGGCAGCCGTTGGCCCTCGAAGGCATGCACGACATTTACTACGGCTTGGAGCCACCGCCGAATCGCGGGCCGATTCCACTTGTGTCGACCGGCCAGCGCATCGGCACTCCGTACCTCAAGGTTCCGATGGAAAAAGTCGTCGCCGTCGTGCTCACCGATTCTCCTGACCGCAATAGCCCATTTAAACCACCCGACGCGGCTTCCAAAAAAATCGCGGGGCATATTCTTGAGTTCCTGAGCTGGGAAGTGCAAAAAGGCCGCATGCCTGCGAATTTGCTGCCCCTGCAATCGGGGGTCGGCAACATCGCGAACGCTGTTCTGTTTGGGCTTGAGGAAGGGCCTTTTGAGGGACTCACTTCCTACACCGAAGTCATTCAGGATGGCATGGTCGGGCTGCTGAAGTCCGGCAAGCTGACTGCTGCCTCGGCCACAGCGTTTTCGCTCAGCCCGGGAATGATGGACGAAGTGAATGCCAATATGTCCCTCTACCGCGAGCGGATTGTTCTGCGGCCGCAGGAAATTTCCAATCATCCCGAAATCATTCGGCGGCTCGGGATCATCGCCATGAATGCCATGATCGAAGCCGACATCTATGGCAACGTGAATTCGACGCATATCATGGGATCGCGCATCCAGAACGGAATCGGCGGCTCCGGCGACTTCGCGCGCAACGGCTACCTGTCCATCTTCATGGCTCCTTCCACGGCGCAGAAAGGGACGATCTCAACCATCGTGCCCATGGTTTCGCATGTGGACCATACCGAGCATGACGTGCAGGTGGTGGTCACCGAGAACGGGTTGGCTGATCTACGGGGACTTTCGCCGCGGCAGCGAGCGCACCAGATTATCGACAAGTGTGCGAATCCGGATTACAAGGCGTTATTGCTCGATTATCTGAATCGCGCCGAGCGGCTGTCATATGGCAAACATACGCCGCACCTGCTGACCGAATCGTTGGGGTGGCATAACCGCTATCTGCGCACGGGAAACATGCGGGTGAAGGAAGACAACTAAAGCAGGAAAAACCTGAAGCGTCGAGCGAAACGGGGCACGTTATCCTACGATAACCGTCCTGCCAGTTCTCCGAACCACGGCAGCTCGAAGCGCTCGCCTTGCCAGGCCTTTATCGAAAGAACAACCCACAGGAAAAACATTCCCAGCGATGCGAGACAGCCCACCAGAAGCAACAGCATCGCGGCAGCCATGTTCGAAAGAACGACAGCGGCCGCAGTAAAAACAAGAAACGCTCCCCAAGTCAGCAGGCTTTGCCACGCATGGAATCGGATAAAACGATGTTCCCGATACGCGGGCAGCAATAGGAGAACAGCCGCAGGAACGAGTGTGAGATAAGCAAGCGTGGCCAGGCCGCGGTCAGCGGCTGCCAGCGGCCTCATAGACCATCCGCAGGCCGGGCAAAGAGCCGCGCTCGCCGGCATCTCGGTACCGCAGTTTGGACACGTCAGCAGGAACTTAGCCGGCTCGTCGGCGCTCGGTATCGGATTCGCAGAACTGCTCAACTCGCCACCCTCACCTTTTTTCCCGTGTCCACCCTCGCCGCCATCACCTTCGCCGGCCGTCACCTTCACCGGTCTTCACCTTCGGCCAAGCATCCCGCTGATCGTCCTTCTTTGCACAAGCCTGACACAGGCCATAGATCTGAAATGTGTGCCGCGTCGTCAAGTAGTGGTGCTTGCGTCCGATCTCTTTCTCGATCTCTCCGACTTCGGGCGAAAAAAATTCTACCGACGCGCCGCAGCGCGTGCAGACCATGTGGTGATGGCTGCGCCGGTTGTATTGATGCTCGTATCGCGCGATGCCATCATGAAAAGCCACTTCGCTGGCCAAGCCGCATTCGGCAAAAAGTTTGAGAGTACGGTAAACAGTGGTGAAGCCGATGCGCGGATCTTTTTTCTTGACCAGACGGTGCAGTTCGTCGGTAGAAAGGTGCTCGCGCGTTTCTAGAAACGTCCGCAGGATGGCGTTGCGCTGCCCGGTCTGCTTCAATCCGACGCGGCGGAGGTGCTGAAGGAAAATTCCCTCCGCCTCGCGCATGCTCGCACGCGAGATGCTGGGCTGATCGTCGATTCGTTTTTGTAGCATCGCCATCCGGCTTTTCCTGTCATCCGCGACGAGACCATCATACTTTGGAACGAAATATGAGCCAAGCGACGCCTCGGCTGAGTGCCGTCGTAACCTTATATTTCTCACCACTGAGACACGGAGACGCAGAGAAACGCCGCCTGCTTGGGAAAGCGTTCACCGGATGGGTTTTGCAGATTAGAGGTTTTTCCTCCGTGATTCAGTGACTCCGTGGTGAGAAAAGACAAATCAGGACACCACCGCTGTCGGTTGTCAGGATTTAGAAATCGCCCCTACAATCGAATCTAATGTCTGCTGTCACATCTTTGCCTGAAATCCGCCGCAGAAATGGACTGCGGCGTGGCATCACACTAGTCTTCTTTCTACTGCTGATCGCAATCGCCGCCATTGCCGCAGGGGCCTGGTGGATCGCTCGCCGGGCGCTTCCTCAAACCGATGGCAGCATCGCTGTACCGGGCATCTCCTCGACGGTGCGAGTAGTTCGCAACGAACAGGGTGTGCCCGCCATTGAGGCAACGACGCTCGATGACCTCTTCTTTGCCCAGGGCTACGTCACCGCGGAAGACCGGCTCTGGCAAATGGATATCCTGCGCCGCGCGGCAGCGGGCGAGCTTTCTGAAATCGTAGGCGCTGCCACACTCGAAATGGACCGCCAGCAACGCATCCTTGGACTTCGTGCGGCGGCGGAAACAGGAGTTAAGGCTATTCCCGAGCGCGAGCGGGCATACTTTGAAGCTTATGCGCGCGGAGTGAACGCTTTCATCGAATCGCATCGCGACCATCCGCCGCTTGAATACCGCGTAATGTGCGCGCACGCCAATGCTCTTTACCTGGCGCATTGCCCCCTGAGCGAGGCCGCAAAATATCAGCCGCGGCCCTGGACCGTTACCGATTCCATGCTCGTGGGCGCGAACATGGTGAAGGAACTGAATCATTATGGCTACGGACGAGCACTCACGCGGGAGAAGATACTGGCAAAGCTTGGACCTGAACTCACTGCCGACCTTTACGTTAATTCTTCATGGCGCGATCGTCCGCCAACCGATGTGCGCCGCAGCATGGATCAGGCACCTCCCACAAATGGGGACGAAGACGAGGATGAGGACGAAGACAACGATCCCGCGGGCGGAGCGACGACCATTACGTCCGCGCAACCTTTGATTTCTCCGGCACTACGATCGCCCCAATTGCAGGCAGCGGCCGACACGCTGCGTCCCGGGTCCAACGACTGGGTTGTCTCCGGCCAGCACACTACGACGGGGAAGCCGCTGCTCTCGAATGACATGCACCTGAGCCACCAGATGCCGAACTTGTGGTATGCAGCGCATCTGAAGTGCGGCAACTTCGACGTCGCCGGAGTCACCTTGCCCGGCATACCCTTCGTGATCGTTGGCCACAACCAGCGCATCGGCTGGGGATTTACTAACCTAGGGCCGTCAGTCGAAGACGATTACATCGAAGAATTCAACGCCCAGGGGCAATACAAAACTCCGCAGGGATGGGCGGAGCCACAGCATCGCCGCGAAGTGATTCACGTACTCGACAAACCGGACGTAACGCTCGACGTCGTGACCACGCGCCACGGCCCCATCATCACCGACCTGATTCCCGGCGAAACGCGCAAGATTGCGCTGCGGTGGACGCTCTACGACGGCACGGGATTCCCGTTCTTCGACGTTGATGCGGCTCAGAACTGGGACGAATTCCGGAAAGCATTTTCGGCCCTCGCAGCGCCCGGACAGAATGTGGTTTATGCCGATGTCGACGGAAATATCGGATACCAGGCGACGGGTCGCGTGCCCATCCGCGCGGCGGGCGATGGCAGCCTACCGGTCAGCGGCAGTGACGATGGGCACGAATGGAAGGGATACATCCCGTTCGACGAGATGCCGCGCATCTACAATCCGCCGACTGGAATTATCGCAACCGCAAACGGCCGCATCGCGCCGGACGGGTACAAGTATTCGATCAGCACGGAATGGGGCGGGCCGTGGCGGACCGACCGCATCTACCGCGTGCTGGAATCAGGAAAGAAGTTTTCGCCGGCGGATATGCTGACTTTGCAAACGGATATTTCATCGGCGTTCGACCGCCTGTGCGCGGAAAAGTTCGTATATGCCCTCGACCACGCTCCGAAAGTTTCCGAGCAAGCCAAGCGCGCTGCGGATATTTTGCGCGATTGGGATGGGCGCATGACGACGGACTCATCCGCGCCGACTCTCGAGACCAAAGCCCGGCAGGAACTCATGCGAATGTTGCTGGAGCCGAAACTTGGCCCCGCCGATGATGCGGCCCGTTCCAGCGGCGGCAAGGCGACCGGGACTACTGGCGAGGCGGGAAAGAAATCAGCAAGCCCTTCGGCTGAGCTGAACTGGATGAGCTATCAATGGGGCATGTCAACGGTATGGCTCGAAAATGTTCTCAACAAACAACCGGCCCGTTGGCTGCCGCCCGGCTATTCCGATTACGGAGCCGTGTTGACGGCTGCCCTGGAAAACGCGCTGAATACGGGTGATTCCGGAACCCATTTCGAACACTGGAAGTGGGGCGAGAATTCCAAGATCGAAATCGAACACCCGATTCTCAGTTTGCTGCCATTGGTCGGCCGCTTCACCGGACCGGGACGCCATCCTCAAAGTGGCGGCCGCTACACGGTGAAACAAGTGGGAACGCAGTTTGGTCCGTCGGAACGCGCGACGTGGAACTTCACCGGTCTCGACTCAAGCACGCTGAACCTGGTCACAGGCGAAAGCGGAATTTTCGGCAGCCCTTACTACCTGGATCAATGGAAGGCATGGTACGAAGGCTCGACGTTTACGCTTCCCTTCTCAGCGGCCGCAGTCGAAAAACACCGTGCACATCAATTGACACTCGAGCCGCTATCAGGCTCGGGACACTAGCCCAGCGGAAACGGCAATCAATCAAGAGGCCCTCACTCTGGGCACACAAAGTCTCACTGGGAACTGAGAACTGCTCTTAGAAATCCACCGTCACCACATCGTAGAAGTTGCCATTCATAAGGGGAGCGTAAGTGGGCTCATTTTCGGGGGCGGTCTGAAGAGCATCCGCGGTGTAACAGCCGGCACCGTCGTCGACGTTTGTGCAGTAAATATAAAGCGATCCGCCAGGAGTGGGATAACCCTGGACCAGGTAGACGACGTTGCGCGTCGCGATCGGCTGAATGCCGGTGACGTCTCCATTCACCGGAGGAATGACAACTCCGCCCGCCGGGACACTTCCGTTGGCAGTGGTCTGGGTGTTGTAAATCGAGAGACAGCCACGCGTTTCCGAGGCATCCGAGATTTCCGTACAGGTAGTCGCGCCGATGAAGAGCTGCCCATTGGCGCCCATCGCGATGCGGTTGTGATAGCCGTCGGTGATGATGGGTGTTGTGTTCGAAGCAGACATGCTGCTCAGGTTGAAAACGGTAAGCAATCCACAAGTCGTCGCGCCTGTGGTCTGCCCTGTGCACGGTTGAGAAGGAATGCCTCCCGAATATGGAGTGCCCGCCAAGTACATTGTTGAGCCATTCACCAACGCTTCGCTGCCGGCTGCGACGTTCATCAAGCCAAGACATTTCCCGCTAGTACAGACGACGGGCGACGTACCCGGCGTGGGTGGAGTGGTTGTCATGTCGAGAGTTTGCACGCTGGCCTGAGTCCCGCCACACTCGGCACCGCAATTGACGACGTAAGCAGTCGTGTCGTCGCTACTGAAAAAGGCCTGCACCGGGTGGTCTAGGCTATGGTCATTGTTGCTATTGACCGAAGGGATCGGCGTCACCACCGGATCATTCGTCCCTAGGTTGCTCGGCGTCACAACAAATAGAGAACACGGCGCCGAGGAAGTGCAAGGAGGGTCGATTGTGTCCGGACTGCTGCTGAACGCCAGAATCCGGTCGCCGCCATTGTCGATCGACAAATATTGCACGGACGGGATGTCAATCTCTCCGGTGATAGTGCCCTGCCCAGCGCCAGAAACTCCGACGACTTCGATTGCTCCCGGCGAGTGGCCCACCAGCGGCGCATTGGGCACGGCAACATAGGCGGTCGAGCTGTCGGGCGATATAACGAAGTTATCTGTGTAACCGGGCAATACGACATGCGCAGCACTCGCCTCGTCCGCATTGCCGATGATGCTGAACTCGTTGTCAGGGAATTGCGGGTTGTTGCCGGGGCTGAAGACCAGGGTCGCAGTGCGGTTGGGTGTAACCATCATCAGCGTGGGACTCGTCCCAGCTAGAATCGGATTCAAGTTGGTGGGGTGTACATCATCTTGGGCATTAACAATGAATATGCCGATGTTGCCGACGGGATTGGAGACGAAAGCGCGGTAGGCGATGCCGCTCGTCTTCGGGGCGGAACTCTTACTTAGGCAGCTAACCAGCGATGCGGCAATGATTAACCAGAAAAATGGAATGAGGAGTTTTTTCAACTACCGGCTCCAAAGGCTTGCGGGATCAATTTATTGGATGCAAGAAGAGGGATTATAACAAACGGCGAAGTGAGGGCGGCTCGTGAGCGACTCACCAGGGTTGGCAAACGAAGGATCTGTGATCCCGTGTTTACCACATGTGCCACAGGCATCCGACTTCCTGTATTCTCATAGGAATGGCCCACGACTTCCGTGATCGGCTGGAAAAAGGTCCTCTGCTCTGCGACGGGGCAATGGGGACGCTGCTCTACGCTAAGGGTGTTTTCATTAACCGCTGTTACGACGAACTCAACATCTCCCAGCCCGAGCTGATTCGCAACATACATCACGAATACCTGCAAGCCGGGGCGGAAATCATCGAAACCAACACCTTTGGCGCCAACAGTTTCCGGCTGGCGCGGCACAGCCTGGCTGGCCGTGTGGGCGATATCAACCTGGCTGGAGCCCACATAGCTCGCGAGGCAGCGAAAAGTTTTGGCGGCTTTGTTGCCGGCTCGGTCGGCCCTCTAGGGGTTCGCATCGAGCCGCTGGGCAAAACCTCATTTGAAGAAGCGCGCGCAGCGTTTCGAGAGCAAATCGAAGCGCTGGTAGAAGGCGGAGTCGATCTGCTGATCCTGGAAACCTTCGGTTACGTGGAAGAGTTGCGCCAGGCCGTGCTGGCAGCCCGTGATGTAAATCCCGAGATTCCGATAGTTGCCCAGGTAACGATCGATGAGGATGGCGTGTGCCTGGATGGTTCCGATCCCGAGCACTTTGCCTCTCGCCTCACCGAGTGGAATGTCGACGTCATCGGGATCAATTGCAGTGTAGGGCCGGTGGCGATGCTCGACGCCATCGAACGAACCCGCGCAGCCACGACTCTGCCGCTTTCCGCGCAGCCCAATGCAGGCATGCCGCGCTCGGTCGAGGGCAGGAACATCTATCTATGCTCGCCGGAGTACATGGCAAGCTACACCGAAAAGTTTGTCGCGGCGGGAGTGTCGCTGGTCGGCGGCTGCTGTGGCACTACGCCGGACCACATTCATGCCATGAAGTCGGTGCTGCGCGTGGGCTACGCACGCGGACAAACTACGCACGCGGAGGTGGTTCATGTGGAGGCCACACCGGTTCCGGCGGCCATTCCGCTCGAAAAGCGCTCTCGTCTGGGCGCAAAGATTGCCGCCGGTGAGTTTGTCACAATGGTGGAAATCGTTCCTCCCAAGGGCATCGACATCCGCAAAGAACTTGAAGGTGCCAAGTTCGTGAAGTCGGTCGGTGTGGACGCGATCAACATCCCCGATAGCCCGCGCGCCTCAGCCCGCATGAGCAACCAGGCTCTTTGCCTGCTGATACAACAGGCGGTCGGGATTGAGACAATCCTGCACTACACCTGCCGCGACCGGAATGTGCTGGGAATTCAGTCAGACCTGCTGGGAGCGGCGGCGACCGGGATCAACAACCTGATCTGCATCACCGGCGACCCGCCAAAGATGGGAAATTACCCGGACGCTACCGCGGTCTTTGACGTGGATGCGATCGGGCTGGTCAATATTGTCCACAACCTGAACCGGGGACTGGACTTAGGTGGCAATTCCCTCGGAATCGGGACAAGCTTCGTCATCGGAGTAGGGGCGAACCCGGGATTGCCCAACCTGGATGAAGAGATTAAGCGCTTCGCATACAAGGTAGAAGCAGGCGCGGAATATGTTGTGACGCAGCCTGTATTTGACCTGCGATTGTTAGAGAACTTCTTGAAGCAAATCGAGCACTGCCGCATTCCGGCCGTCGCCGGCATTTGGCCGCTGACCAGCGTCCGCAACGCTGAGTTCATGAAGAACGAACTGCGGGTTTCGGTGCCCGATGAAATTCTGACTCGCATGAGCCGGGCTACCACCCCCGAAAAGGCTCGCGAGGAGGGCGTGGCGATTGCCCGTGAAATGCTTCAGGCCGTACGCGATTGGGTGCAGGGCGTACAGATCAGCGCGCCGCTCGGTCGCTACGCCTCTGCGGTTGATGTCCTCGAGGCCCTTGGCTCGAACCGAACTACGCCCGCCTGATTCACACTTCATTACATACCACAATCCCCGAGTTTAGTTTTGGAACTGCCACGCTATAAAAGTTTTTAATCAATGCGATTTCTCTGGAATCTAAAACATGAAACAGCATTAGAATATAGGTAGGAGAAGAGATTGAAATTTGAAGAATGCCTTGAGCGATTAGAGAAGATTGTGCTGGAACTGGAAAAAGGGGAGGTTCCGCTGGAAAAGTCTCTGACGCTCTTTGAAGAAGGCATGCAACTTTCCGCCGACTGCCGGAAACATCTGGAGGAGGCGGAAGGAAAAGTAGAGATTCTGCTGAAGCAGAACGGAAAGCTCCAAACTGAGCCCTTCGAGCCCCCGGCCGAGAAAGCGTTGCGCAAGTAACGCTGTTCGGAGCTCGGACTCTTAAACGCCTGTGGTAGCAGTGTGCTGTCGCAGCCAAAAGGCCACCGCCAATTGCGGTGAACCAGGGGGATGTTATGGAACCATTCAATCTGGTCGTTTACCACAACGACCCCAGAACTGCTCAAGCCTTAGTGGTCACTCTCGCGCAACATTTTGGTTCCGTCAGATTGGCCTCCCGTTATGACGAGGTTCGTCCCGCCATTACGCGCATCCATGCCGATGTGCTGGTAATGGACATGGAAAAATCACGGCCCGATGAAATCGCGCGCCTGCACCGCGAGTTTCCCTCGTTGTGCATTGTGGGCACCCACCGGTTGGCGGATGATCAACTGTGGGCCGAAGCGCTGAACCAGGGCGCTGCCGATGTGTGCGAGCCGCGCAACGAAGAAGTTGTGGCCTCCGTGATGCGGGAACGCGCGCATCGTGCCGCTGCATAAAGCCTCGTTTCCTGTAACCTGCTTTCACTCTTTTCAATCAAGGGACGCCTGCGGGCGTCCTTTTGCTATTTCCCCACCTTTTCTCCACAGAGTCACTGGAGTCACGGAGGAGATCTAATCTGTAAAACCCAACAATGAAGCTTTTGCCAAGCAGTCGGGGTTTCTCTGTGTCTCTGTGTCTCCGTGGTGAAAAAGTCGAAGTTAGCACAGTACAGATCAGCGACCACCGACGAAACGGCCCCCGACTCCTTGTTATACTTCGGTGCGATGTTGAAACCGGTTCTCGATCAGGGACGCGCCATTGCCGATGCGGCGCTCGAGCGGCTCCTGCCTCCCGCCACGCAGCACCCCACTTCCATTCATCAGGCGATGCGCCATAGCGTATTTGCGGGCGGCAAGCGGCTCCGGCCAATTCTTTGCATGGAGGCCGGGCGCATGTTGCTCAAGGAGAAGCCTCTCGACAGTAAGCCTCCTCATATCAGTGCTTCTGATATCAGCGATTCGGATTCCGAGTTGCTCCGCGCGCACGTGCTGCCGGCCGGCATTGACGATCTCGGCGCGGCGCTGGAAATGCTCCACACCTATTCGCTGATCCATGATGACTTGCCCGCCCTCGATAATGACGACCTTCGCCGAGGCCGCCCGACCTGCCACAAAGCTTTCGGCGAAGCCACGGCAATTCTCGCGGGTGACGCATTGCAGACTCAGGCCTATGAAGTGCTTGCGCAACTCGCATGTCCTCCCCAGGCGCGCGTTGACATCATTCGGGAGATTGCCCACGCAACAGGCACCATTGACGGCATGATCGGCGGCCAGGTCGTGGATCTCGAAGCCGAGCACAAGAAACCCGATCTCGCCACACTCGAATACATTCATCGCTCGAAGACCGCCGCGCTCCTTACCGCAAGCGTGGTTAGCGGAGGCATGTACGCCGGCGCGAGCGCTGGCGACCTCGAACGCCTGCGAGTGTACGGCCAATCTATCGGGCTCGCGTTTCAGATCGTCGACGATGTACTCGATGTGACGCAGACCTCCGAACAACTCGGCAAGACAGCCGGCAAGGATACGGCGGCCGAAAAAGCCACTTACCCGGCACTTTTCGGCATCGAGGAATCGCTGCACAAAGCCGATGCGTTAGTCGCAAAGGCCTGCACTCAACTCGAACCCTTTGGTAAGCGAGCCGACATACTGAAAGAGTTAGCACATTTCCTGGTCGCCAGAAAAAACTAGATAACCCCCTGCCCGCGCGGTGGTAGTGTCCTGATTTGCCTTTTCTCACCACGGAGTCACCGAGTCATGGAGGAGAACCCTTAATTTGTAAAACCCCGCAGGTGAAGGTCTTGCCAAGCGCCGGGGTTTCTCTGTGTCTCCGTGTCTCCGTGGTGGAAAACTTGAAATTAGGACAGTACCGCGCGGCCTTATTATTGACTTGAATCCGCATCCCGCCTAACATGACCCGAACGTTGGTGCCCCATACTCGGGCGCTTATACTCTGGTGCTCCGTACGCTGGCGCTCCATACACGGGGTTGCACAAGAAATGATCGGCCAAACCATCTCGCACTATCGCATCGTTGAAAGGCTCGGCGGCGGTGGCATGGGTGTGGTGTACAAAGCCGAGGACACGCGCCTCGACCGTTTCGTGGCTCTCAAGTTTCTGCCCGAAGAGCTTGCTCGTGATCATCAGGCATTAGAACGCTTTCGGCGTGAGGCCAAGGCTGCATCCGCGCTCAATCATCCCAACATCTGCACTATCTACGATATTGGCGAAGAAAACGGCCAAGCCTTTATCGCCATGGAATTCCTGGATGGCGCGACACTGAAGCACACAATCGCCGGCCGTCCCCTGGAGTTCGACACTCTGCTCTCATTGGCAATCGAGATCGCTGACGCGCTCGACGCCGCCCATGCCAAGGGCATCGTTCACCGCGACATCAAGCCCGCCAATCTCTTTGTGACCGACCGCGGCCATGCGAAGATTTTGGATTTCGGCCTCGCCAAGGTTACAGTCGCCTCGGGCGCTTCGCCCGGAGCTACGCAGGCGACCGCGGCGTCGGACCACCTCACCAGCCCCGGCACTGCCGTCGGAACGGTTGCCTACATGTCGCCCGAGCAGGCGCGCGGCAAGGAACTCGATGCCCGCACCGATCTGTTTTCCTTCGGCGCGGTTTTGTACGAGATGGCAACTGGCACGCTCCCGTTTCGCGGCGACTCTTCTACTGACCTCTTCGACTCAATTCTCCACAAAGTTCCCGTGGCGCCGGTCCGGCTGAATCCCGACGTTTCCCCCAAGCTGGAAGAGATCATCAACAAAGCTCTGGAGAAGGACCGCGAGCTTCGCTACCAGCACGCATCCGACATGCGAGCCGACCTGAAGCGACTGAAGCGCGAGACGGAATCCGGGCGAGCGCCACACCGCGCCGATGAAATGTTCGCGTCATCCGCAACCAATCCTTCCGCGGTCAGCAGCGCAGTTTCGGCCGCCTCTGCTCAAGGTATCCCTGCATCGTCAGCCGCCTCGCAATCTGCCGCTGTAGACGGCCGCGGCACATCTTCCAGTTCCGTTCTCATCGCCGAGGCGCGGCGCCACAAAGGAGCGCTCGCCGGAACCGTCGTGCTCGTTGCCGTTCTCCTTCTGGCTGCAGCGTTCGGCGTTTACAAATTCATCAGCCACAGCGGCCCGTCGATTGACACTCGCAACATTAGTGTCCGCCCGCTTACCGAGCACGGGCAGGCGATCGGAATTGCCAGCGTATCGTCGGATGGCAAGATGATCGTGTACGGCCGGCGCGAAGGCGAACGCAGCCTTCGGGTGAAGCAGGTGACCACGGGAAGCGAGGTGACAGTGGTGCCGCCGCAGGAAGGTTTTTTTGGTTATGGCGCCAACTTTACGCCAGACGGCAACTACCTCTATTACACACATAGGGATCCGACAAACGCCACCAATATAAATATGTATGTGGTTCCCGCATTAGGTGGAGCATCTCGGCAAATCGTGAGCGATGTAGCCAGCGGAATCGCTTTTTCTCCTGACGGAAAACGCATGGCATATCGCCGCGCGATCCCCGAAAAGGGGGAGGACCAGCTCTTGGTTTCGAATGCCGATGGCTCCGCCGAGAAGGTCATTCTGCGTGTGCCGGAGAGCACGGGTCTCATGACCGATCCTGCCTGGTCGGCGTCAGGCGACCTCATTGCCATTGGCCAGTTCAAAGGGGAAAAATCGCTTGCGTCAATCCGAGTGCTCTCGCCCGAAGGTAAACCCGTAAACGACATCCCGATCGATCTGCTGGTCAACGCAATCGCCTGGCTGCCCGATTCTTCAGGCTACTTTCTTGTCGGAGCGGAAAAAGCGACCGCTACTCGCTACCAGATATGGTTTCAGTCTTACCCGGCAGGCGACCGATTTAAGATCACCAACGACTTGAACAACTACGAGTCCATTAGCCTAACTGCAGACGGAAAGGCATTCGTCACTACGCAAGAGCGTCCATCGTCCACTATTTTTGTGGGCGATTCCCCGTCCGTCCTGAGCGAAAAAACCGATTGGAAGCTGACTCCGATTTCGACCGAGCAAGCCCCGGGCCTTAACCTTGCTTGGCTGGCTTCCGGCAAACTCGTGCAAATCGATCAGGCACTGCATCTTTATGTGACCGCCGCTGACGGGAGCACGCGGGTCCGTCTGCTTGAGGGAAATGAGATTTATTGGAATCTGGCAGCCTGCGGTCCAGGGGACCAGATTGTCTTCGACAGGGTCTCCGAGAGCAATAGCGTGAATGTCTGGCGCCTCGACATTGCTAGTGGCGAACTTAAGCAGCTGACCTCTGGAAAGAACGACCAAAAGCCTTCTTGCACCGCAGACGGCAAATGGATGGTTTACGACGGGACCGCCAACGATGGCGTTTCGCACATCCTCAAGCTCCCGCTGGATGGCGGGACACCAACGGACTTAGCCCATGGCAATGTCTCTCCGCCCGCAATCTCTCCCGACGGCACTCGCATCGCGTATATAAGGGTGGAGGGGCAGGGAGCCAGCGCGAAATCGAAATTCATTGTGCAAAAACTCGACGATGGTGCGCCGGTTCAGGAGATAGACGCCTCTTTTACACTGAGCGCTCTTGGCTGGACGCCGGATGGCCGCGCCATCACCTATGTGCACAACACGACTGGCAACACGACGAATGTATACATGCAATCGTTGACAGGTGGGGCACCCGTGCAGTTGACTCATTTCGATTCCGAGCCGGCTGTCGTCCAGGCCTATGCATGGTCGCGGGATGGCAAGAAATTTGCCATCACTCGCGCCCGCTATAACGATGCCGATGTCGTCATGTTCAGCGGCTTTCGCTAAGTCTTGAATATCGAAAGCAGCTCTTTAAATATCTGAAGGAGTCCTATCATGCTGACGCTTCAAACGAAGAATGTGGAACCGGACATTGCGGTGGTGGAAATTGAGGGCAGGATCACCATGGGCCGCGATAGCAAACAATTGGAATGGTCCACCGAGACTCTGGTACGGGAAAACAAGAAGAAGGTCGTTTTCGACCTGACTCGCGTCACCCACATTGACAGCACCGGCATCGGCATCATCGTCATGTGTGCCGGTCAACTCAAGCAGGCGGGTGGAACTTTGCGTGTGTGCGCGCAAGGACACGTGGATGAGGTCCTCCGCTTAACCAGCGTCGACAAAGTTGTTGGCCTCCATCCCACTCTCTCGGCCGCGACCTCCGATTTCTAAAGGCCTTCCTTTCGCAAAATGGGCGGGCTGATCATCGGACTGATTGGGGCTGTGGATTACCCCGCCGATACTCGCTAGCATTGCATCCTGCCGCGCCCGGCGGTAGAGTAATAAGCGCTCTGGCGGTCTCCCACCTTCTTCATTCTCACCATAGACTTGCGCGGAATTGCTGCAGTGACTGTGCAACTAAAGGCGGTGGTATGGATGGCACCCCAATATGTGGTGTTTTCTTACTTGACCCGTGCTGCCATTCGCCGTTACAGTGAGATCAAATTGGGTGCGCTGAGCGTCTCATTAGCCAGTGGCATACCAGCATGCGATCACGAGGAACCTCGACAGTTAACAGCCGACAAGTTCCTCGACGGAGTTTGCAGTCGGTCCAGCCTGCGCGTAGGCGGGGGTTTCCGCCCGAAACACGCACGCCGTCAGAGAATGATGGCGCCGAGCATTTTGCGCAAATCGTTTGCGCAAATCGTAAGGAGTGTCCTTTGCTAAAACTTAAGAAGCTGCAGATTCTCGGATTCAAGTCGTTTTGCGATCGCACGGAATTGAAGTTCCACGGCGAAGGTGTAGCCGCCATTATCGGCCCCAACGGCTGCGGCAAATCGAACATCGCCGACGCCATCTCCTGGGTGCTCGGCGAGCAATCGGCGAAAACGCTGCGCGGTTCGCGCATGGAAGACGTCATCTTCGCCGGTTCGCGCGACCGCAATCCCACCGGCATGGCCGAGGTCACGCTCACGCTCATCGACCCGGAGGTTTACCACGGAGCCGACTCGAACGCGCCCACTGAAATTGAAATCAAGGACGAACTGGCCGAGGGACATATAGAAGAAGAACAATGGGACGAAGCTGAACTGCGGGCGCAAGCGGCCGCGGAAACCGATCGCGCCGTCGAAGAAGCCCAACCGGGAAAAACGGAAGAAGTGGAAGCGGATGGAGAGACGGGCGTCGTCGCCCGTCATGAGGACACTCAGCTAGAAGAAGGCGGCGCCGATGCTGCCGCGCCAGCAACGATCGATAGCGAATCGAACTCCCCGGCAGGCCCGCAGCTAGTTTCAGTTCACTCCGGCCCGCCACAAGTCGTACTGAAGATCCGTCGCCGCAAGTTCAACCAACAACCCGCGCATGCCGGAGAGATCGCGGTCACCCGGCGTCTGTTCCGCAGCGGCGACAGCGAATATCTGCTCAACGGAAAACTCTGCCGCCTGCGCGACATTCAGGAACTGTTCATGGGCACGGGCCTGGGACCGGAATCCTATGCGTTGATCGAGCAGGGACGAATCGGCCAGATTCTGAGCAGCCGCCCCACCGATCGTCGCGCCATTATCGAAGAGGCTGCCGGTGTGACCCGTTTCAAAACCAAGAAGCGCCTCGCCGAGGCGCGCCTCGAAGACGCCAAAACTAACCTCAACCGCGTCAACGATATTTTTGAGGAAGTCACGCGCCAGATGAATTCGCTGAAACGGCAAGCCAGCAAGGCCGAGCGCTATGGACGGCTGCGCGACGAGATGCGCGCCAAGTTGCGCATTGTGCTCGCCAGCAAATTCACTCAGATGGAAGCCGAGCGTCTCTCGTTGGACTCGCAACTCCGGGAACTCGGCGACGAAATCGCGCGCTTGACCGAGACCGTGCAGCAATCCGAAGGCGAACACTCAGAGCGTACGCAGCGCGGATATGCCATCGAAACCGAAACGCGCGAAAACCGCGAACGCCTCAGCCAGATCGCCATGGAAAACGACCGCGGTCGCGCGCGAATCAAGACCAACGAAGAGCGCTCAGCCGAGCTTTCCGCGCGGCTGACTTCTTCGGAAGCCGAGCTTTCGCAGGTGAACGAGCGTCTGGGCGCCCTCGAAGCTGAGTTGGCGGAACATCAGCGACTGCTTGATTCCGCTGCCGGCGACCTGGCTTCGGCGCAGCAGGATCTCATTCTTAGCCAGCAGGAAGCGACCGTCGCCGCCAGCAACCTGTCTGCCCTCGAGCAAGGGCAGGATGCGTGCCGCGCGGCGATTCTCGAAGCCGTGGGAAAGACTTCCGATCTCCGCAATCAACTAACGCAATCGCAAGAGCGTGTCGCCGGAATGGATCGCGAGGAGCAACGCTTGCGGGCGGAGCTTTCCGCCGCGACCACCCAGTCAGACGCGTTCGGCGGCCAGCGCGGGCAACTCGCCCTGGAGTTTGAAACCGTGTCGCAGCGCGTGAACGGGCTCGCCACGGAGATTTCATCGTTGCGGGCCACGCTCGAAAACAAGCGCAACGAAGAACGCGAGACCAAGAAGCACCTCGATTCCATCCGTTCCGAATATGCGACGGCTCTCGGCAAGAAGGGCTCGCTCGAAGCGGTGATTGCCGAGCATGGATACTCGACAGAGTCAGTGCGAAGGCTATTCCAGTCCGGCGCTTTGCAGGGCGGCCATGCACCCGCCGGCGTACTTGCCGATTTTCTGGAAGTCGATCCACGCTATGAAAGAGTAGTGGAAGATTTCCTGCGCGAGGAACTGAACTATGTCGTCGTCAAGAGCTGGGATGCCGCCGATGAAGGCCTGCGCCTGCTTCGCTCGGACGTTGACGGCCGCGCCACATTCCTCGTACATCCCGAAGATTCGCAGGCAAGATTTTCATTCGTCGCGGATGAACACGCACATTATGCGCCGGTCGACGATTCCGTCCTGCCCTTAAAGAATTCCATTCGCGTGCTGAATGGGTTCGGGAAATCGCTCGAAGTCATTCTTCCCAAGCTCGGCAATGGCTACATCGTTCCGGATCCCGGTGTCGCGCGGGACCTTGCACTTTCCAGTCCCGATGCATTCTTCCTTTCGCAATCCGGCGAATGTTTTCACAACGTAACCGTAACCGGAGGCAAGCAACGCAGCGAAGGCCCGCTTTCCATGAAACGCGAATTGCGCGATGTTCTGCGGCTGCTGGAGGAACTCGAGCGCGCCCTGCGTGAGAAAGAGCTTCTGACAATCACGCTTGGCCGCGAGATTCGCGAACACACTTCCCTGCTCGACCGCCTTGAAGAAGACAAACGCGAAGCCGAGAAGCAAGCGATGACTTCCAACCACCTGCTGCAACAACTCGAAGGCGAGATGTCGCGCGTCTGCCAGCGCATCGAGGTGATCGGCCGCGAACTACAGCGTCTGGGCGCCGAACGTCAGGAGCAAGACGCATTGATCGTTACCCGCCAGTCCGAATTAGCGGCGGCAGAGCAAACTCGTACCGCGATCGAGATTCAACTCGCCGCAGCACAGGAACAACTTGGTTCCTTGCGGAACCAACGCGACCAGGCGGCGGAAGCCGTCTCTCAGCGTGCGTCCCGCGTGGCGGCGCTTGAGGAACGCCATCGCGCCGCGACTGCCTTGATGCAGAGAGTTACAACCGTCGTCTCCGAGATGCGCGCCCGGGCCGAGGCCTTACAGTCTCAGATGGAATCGGCCACGGAAGAAATTGCACGGCGGAGAGAAGAAAACGTTCAACTCGCGGAACAACTGGTTCAACTCGAAGCCGAACGCAATGCTTCCGAGGTTCGTGACAGCTTGCTTCAAGGCGAATCGGAGCAGGTACGCGCGCGGCTGGCCGAGATTGAAGAGATGCTGCGAGGAATGCGTCAACAGCTCGACTCGTCCCGCGATCGCCGCGGCGAAATCTCCGCGCAGGCCGCCAGGCTGGTTTCCGACCTCCAACATATGTCCGAGACCTGCCTCAACGACCTCGGCATCGAACAGTCCGTGCTCATGAGCGATACAACAATCGTTCCTCTCGCGGGCGAAGAACTCGCGCAGGAGGATCAGGCGTACCGCGAAATGCGCACTCGGCTCGATGCCATGGGGCCGGTTAACATGATGGCCCTCGAAGAGTACAAGGAAACGTCGGAGCGTCACGTACTCCTCTCGACCCAGCGCCAGGATCTGCTCGAGGCAATCGAGAACACGATCGCGACTATTCGAGAGATTGACCAGGTGTCGCGGCAAAAATTTGAAGAAGCGTTCTACAAGATCAACGAGAATTTCCAGAACACGTTCCGCAAGCTGTTTGGCGGCGGCAACGCATTGATGCGCCTCACCGACCTTGAAAACAGCGCGGAAAGCGGTATTGACGTGGTGGCTTCGCCTCCGGGAAAGAAACTGCAAAACGTGCTGCTGCTCTCCGGCGGCGAAAAGGCTCTCACCGCGCTTGCGCTGCTGGTCGGCATTTTCCAGTACACGCCCAGCCCGTTCTGCATTCTCGACGAAGTGGATGCGCCGCTCGACGAAGCCAACATCGGCCGCTTCACAGACATGGTGCGCGAGATGAGCCTGCAAACGCAGTTCATCCTGATTACGCACAGCAAGAAGACAATGAGCATCGCGCCCGTGCTTTACGGCGTCACCATGCAGGAGCCCGGCATCTCGAAGCTGGTGTCAGTTCGGTTCGGGGCGGCGTAGACAATGGCTCTCACCGAAAAAGAAACGCGCGAATTAGACGATCTGGAACGGTGGCAGATCGAGGAAATCAAGAAAGGTATCGCCGAGGCGGATCGGGGCGAGTTTGCCAGCGATGAGGAAGTGGAGCAGACGATCAGGCGTTTGACGCGACGTGCGCGTTGATTGGCAGCCGAACATCCGGTACCCGCGAATTGGTCGTTTCGGGGACACCGAACATCGTTCCTTATCGCGTCCGCGGCAAGGTGGTGCAGTTGCTGCGCATCTTCCATGCCGCCCGCAAGTGGCCAAACCATTTCTGAAGGACTCGAAAAACAAATACAGTTTATCCTTGATCTTTTCTTCAATTCATTGTTGCTTCTGTGCAGTCGGTGATTATCTTTTTCTCCAAAGGCTTCCTCAGTTTTTCCACATCCCGAGTCCGCCAAATCCAGCGCCAGTAGCCACTTCTCGCTTACACTGAAAGTGTCAATGGTTTTTTGTTGGGTGGTGTTCACCGTGACCCGAGGCCAGTGATCGAAGGCGTTGACAATTTTTTTTTGCCAGCTAGAATACCCGACAGTTTTCTCCCGGTAATATTGAACCATGAGCCCCGACATCCTCGATCACGTTCTCACAGGGACCGACTATAAAGACCTTCAACTGCACGCCAGCGGGAAAGTCCGCGATGTGTACAAGCTCGACGGCGACCATCTGCTGTTCGTCGCCACCGACCGCATTTCCGCCTTCGATTATGTGCTGGCAACCGGCATTCCGCATAAGGGCCGCGTTCTCACCCAGCTCTCGCTGTTCTGGTTCGACTTCCTGAAGGCAATCGTGCCGAACCATTTCGTCACCGACGAGGTAAACAAGTATCCCGAGGCGGTTCGCAAGCACGCCGACGAATTGCGCGGCCGTTCCATGATCGTGATGCGCGCCGACATGTTTCCCGTCGAATGCGTGGCTCGTGGCTATCTTTCCGGCTCCGGTTGGAAGGAATACAAAGCCAGCGGCACAGTTTGCGGCATCAAGCTACCGTCGGGACTGAAAGAGTCTGACCAGTTGCCGGAGCCGATCTTCACGCCCGCAACCAAGGCGACAACCGGACACGACATCAATATTTCGTTCGACGAGATGTGCAAGCTGGTCGATCCCAAGCAGAGCGAGCAACTGCGCGATCTCACATTACGCATCTATAAGAAGGCTGCGGACCACGCGCGCCAGCACGGCATTTTGATTGCCGACACCAAGTTTGAATTTGGCATGACCGCCCAGGGAATTACCCTGGCGGATGAAGTACTCACACCGGATTCGTCTCGCTTCTGGCCGGCCGACACGTATCAACCGGGCAAAGCGCAGAACTCGTACGACAAGCAATACGTAAGGGACTACCTCGAAGAAATTCACTGGAACAAGCAACCGCCCGCGCCCGCCCTCCCCCAGGAGGTTGCGCGGCGGACCAGCGAAAAATACATCGAGGCGTATCGAAAATTGACGGGACGCGAGTTGGTCATCTAGGCGCCGCGCTCGCTTCTACTTCTATGAGCGTTGCGGACTGGATCATCCTTGCATTTCTGGTTTTCTCCGTGGTCGGGGCGGCCATTGAGGGCTTCTTCCATGAGGCCTTCTCACTGGCTGGCCTGGTCGTGGGATACCTGTTGGCCGCGTGGGAGTATCACCGCCTGGCGGACTGGTTCGCACCCTATTTGAAGTCGCCCTGGGTTGGTGAGATTGCCGCGTTCCTCATCATTTTTATTGCAGTGCTGATTCTGGCCGGACTGGCTGGCCGGCTGGCGCGCTGGGTGATGAAGAAAGCTGGCCTCACTACGATTGACCGAGTACTGGGAGCAGTTCTGGGCTTAGTGCGCGGCGTGCTGGTGGTCGCGGTCATTCTGCTTGCCATGACCGCTTTTGCGCCAGCCGCCAAATGGCTGGAAGAGTCCCAGTTGACTCCCTATTTCCTGGTAGGCGGAAGGGCTGTGATCTGGCTCGCACCGTCAGAATTACGCCAACGCTTTTACCAGGGTCTGGATTACGTGCGACGCGCGCCGGCGGCCGGGGATCATTCCAAGCCTCCTGCGGCCTCTCGCTAGTTGTCGTGGTTAAACCCGGGTTTAAGAAGGTGCGGAAAAGAGGCGGCGGTGAAGGACCAACTGGAAGCCCTCGTGCTTCAAATGTACAAAAGCAACATTCTCTATTCCGAAGCGGTCCGCGAGTTTAAGAAACGCTTCATCATCACAGTGCTTGAGGAAAATCGTGGCAATCAGTGCAAGGCTGCCCGCGAACTCGGCATGCATCGCAACACGCTCAGTCGCTGTATGCAGGAACTGAAGATCGATGTGCGGATTTTGCGCGCGGGCGCGAAACGGCCTCCTCGAAGCGCACGCCCACCTGTATTCGAAAGAAAGCAAGCTCGCTGACCGCTTTACATGGAACGTCAACCGCAAGAAGAAAGCGGCCCGCGCAGGGCCGCTTAGTTTTACTGCCTGTCGAAACTTCTTCCTTATTGGGCTGCCGGTTTCTTTCGTCCCGCTGACGGCTTCGGCGTGGCCTTCACTACCGCCGCCCCTTCATTCATTGTCATTACAAACGGCTTTGGCACGAAGGAGACAGGCGTTCCCTGAAACTGAAAATCCGCACCTTCCTTTGGCATCTGCTTTGCCGGAATCACTCCCGACATGGTCAAATCGATGTCGGCGCGCTTGGCATCGATATCGTCGGAACTGCCGGCCAATTGCAGTTTGGTAGTGGTTTTGGTCGACGAATCAATGCTCATGACCTGGGCCACCATCTGCAACGGCTTCCCTTTCAGGGTGCTCCACACGTTGTCGACATCCGCAGGCGCGCCCTCAGAGAGGCACAGTTGCCACTCCGCAAAACTCATTTCTTCCACCTTCTTCGACTTCAGCAGATCGGTACACTGCTGCGCCGGAGTCGGAGGAACATACTGCGTGATCGTGATCCCGTTCGGATTCGTAGCAGTGGCAGCCTTGGCCATCAAGTCATTCCAGCCTTCCTCGCTGCCATGGTACTTCGCGTATTTGCTCTTGCCGTACTTTGCAATCTGGTCTTTTCCAGCGCCCTGCGCCAGGTTTGCGGAGCGGGCGATGTAAAAGAGTCCTTCCAAATCCTTCTCCGTCGGTCCCGGCTCAAGATACGCGCGTGCCAGCGTGTAGACATCGACCAGGTTGGTGGGATCGGCGTCGGCGGCAGCTCGCAGCTTTTCCTGCGCCTTGGCATAATCTTTGGCCTGATACGCAGCCACGCCGCTTGCACCATTAAAGATCACGGCCGTCTGCGTTTTCAGTTTGTCGAAATCTGCCTGGCTGGTCCCTTCGGGCTTGGTTGCCGTCGATTCGCAGCTCAATCCTTTGTCCGCAAACTGGCCGGCATCGGTCAGGTTCTGGGCGGCGGCTGCACCTCCCTGTTGAGCCATCGCCTGCTTGGTATAAGCAAGCAGCGCGAGCGCTCGCAGATTACACGGATTTGCCGCCAGCACTTTCTGCGCGGTGTCCTGCGTCTTGGCGGCGTTCCCCGTCTGCTGGTATGCGCCCATCAAAAGTTCCAGGGCGTCCTCTTTCATCACGCTGTTGGGATACTGCGTCAGAAACGCTTCCAAGCCGCTAATCTTCGCCGCCGCATCCTGCTGGCCCAAAGCTCCCATATACGCGTTGTATTCGGCGGGATCTTTGATTTCTTTTTTCTGTTGCGCAGGTGCAGCGGCGGGTGCTGTACCTTGTTGAGTCGCCGGTGCTGCGCCTTGTTGAGGCGCGGGCTGGGCTGGCGTCGAACCCGTTTGCGCGACGGCGGTAACGGCCCCTACCAGCAACATCGCAAGAACGATTCTTTTCATTCCTGGCTCCTTCAGTCAGTCTTTCTGGGGAATCTGGATTCACGTACTACGCCGGCGGCCCGCTTTTCGCGGCCAGGCTCGCCATTGCCGATTGCCTGCCGTGGCGGCGCTCCCGTAAACCCTTGGCCGCATGAAAGATTTGCGCGGCTTCGAGATTATTCCGGTCAGCGGGATTATAAGGATGTAATCCCGCCAAGGCAAGCTTATCTCGACTCGCTGACCCACCGCTGACTTGGATGCGTTAACCTGCGCGGCAAGATGGCTTAGGCACGTGCCGGATGCCGTAACAGCGCATCGGCCGACGCCAGCCATTGGTACCGCAGTAATCCTATTTCTTGAAGAGATTCTCAAATGCCTGCCGCGCGTCATTGGGCCGCTGCGCCGCTTTGCTCGAGGTTTCCTTTTCCAACCGTACGCGCATGGAGTAGAACGTGCACTCGTTGCGCCTGTCCTTGGGAAATATCCTCTCCGGAACCGGCTGATTGCACTCGAAGCGGCTGGAAGGGTCGAAGTGTTCACACTGCTTGCACGAATGCAGTTCGAACCCGCACTTCGGGCATTGGCCAAGCGTCTCGCTCAGATTCGCCAAAAGCGTGCCACACTCGGCGCAGCGGGAAACTGCGTGCGTCCCCGGCATGTTGAGCGGGCGCGGTCCGAAAGTGAGGTCTTTCCGCGGGGCAGCTTTCTCCTGCCGCTCCTTCCCCACCTCCTTCCCCGAATCCTGATATCCGCGCTGCCGGTATTTACGGTCAGACAAAATCATCCTCCTGCCTGGGAACGCCTCATTCTGCTCTTTTAGGCCTTAGGGCACAAGCCCCTGTACTCGTCCAGTAGATAGGTGACACTTTTCATTCCTTTCGTAGAGATGAGTTGTAGCGGAGGAACTGGAGCGGCGTTAAGTAGCCGAGAGCCTGATGAGGGCGCACGGTGTTGTAGATTTTCTCCCAGAGGCGGAGTTCGCGGTTGAGTTTTTTCATCTCCAGCGAGCAGGGGGTGACCTGGTAGAACTCCTCGGTGTGGGTGCGGTTGGCGCGCTCGACGGCACCGTTGAGTTTGGGAGAACGGGGAGGAAGGACGAACAGATGGAGGCCGCGCTGCTGGCAAGCCTGTTCGAACTCGGCGGCAAACTCCGAGCCGCCGTCGACCTGCAGCGCTCGAATGGGAAAGGGCATGCGATGTTGCAAGGTGTCGAGGAACTCGGTCGCGGTTTGCGCGGTGGCGCGAGTGTGCGCCTGCAGCACGTCCCAGCGGGAAACCACATCGCGAGCGGTGAACTGTTTGAAGACCACCCCGGGAATGGGCCGGACGTCCAAGGTATCGACTTCGACCAGGTCACCGGGCTCGGCAGCCGCATATTCCCTGGGTTTGCGCACAGCGTAGGGGCGGAGCCGCAAGGCGCGGCGCGATCCGGGGACGCCCGTGCGCGGCGGTTCCACGAGCCGGCCTCGCTGCTTGAGTCGAGTGAGAATGCGGCCCACCATGGAAACCGAAACCGTCACCTTCTGGCGGCGTAGCAGAACCGCCAGCTTGTCTTTACCCCAGCGTGGAAACTGCAACCGCAACCCCAAAACCTTTTCTTCTAAGGGAAAAGCCCACGTCGGCTGGCGGCACTGGCGAGGGCGATGGCTGCGCTCCTCCAGCGAGGTCAAATCGTACGGATCATAACGGCGCTGCCAACGATAAAAGGTCTGGCGGCTGATGCCAAAGTGACGGCAAGTATGGGCCACGTTGCCGCAGCGACGATAGAAATCCATCCACGCCAACCGCACCCGAGCTTCCCGGCTCAACTCTACCCCGGTCTTAGACAGTCGGCCCGATCCAGGTGGTTTCCCTTTCCGAATTTGCATTGCGACACTCTATTCGAGTGTCACCAATCATTCTGAACGAGAACATCCCCCTCTTTCTCTAGCTTTCTTCAGTCCGCGTCGCGGCCGTGTAGCACGCCTTCTCCGTCGATTTCCCTCTTTGCGGCGCGTCTGCGGTACAATGTGACGAGTAATTAAACTTTAACTAAGAGCGCCCCGTCGTTCCGAAAACGTTCTGAAGCCGTTAAGGCCGCATCGTTTCGTCCCTTCTGTACCGTAAGGAATTGGCGAACATCGGTTTGAAACGAGGTTAGCGACAGTCAGACGGGGCATTATGCGCGGAGTTCGTGTTCCATGACAATTTTGATCACCGTTATACACGTTGCCGTCTGCCTTTTCCTGATAGCCGTTGTATTGCTGCAAAGCGGCAAAAGCGGCGACCTTGCTGCCGCTTTCGGCGGACAAGGCAGCCAGACCGCTTTCGGGCCGCGCGGTGCGGCTTCCGTCCTTTCCAGAGCCACCACCTGGTCGGCCATAATCTTCATGATCACATCCATCACGCTTTCCATCTATGCCGCAAGGCGGACCGGATCGGCGTCAGTACTATCGGGCGTAAAGCCGTCGCAAACCAGTTCGCAGCCTAAGGCGCCATCGACTCCGCCGGCTGCTCCCCAAAATCAGGCTCCAACGCAGAAGTAGTTTTTCGACATTCTGAAATCTGATTGCACGCGCGAAATCCGATTATTCCGGATTCGCGCGTTTTCTTGCCTGCGGGAAGACTGCACACATTGATAAGGTCTGGTGGGAGCGTAATCCGATTTGCTGGTTGGATTTCGGCCGGGGCTGGGTTTATGCGTCCAGTTTCAGCTCATCCAGTTCCAGGAATTCCTGAATGATCGGATGCTTGGACTTTTCCATTTCTTTGTACGTGCCGAAGAAAATCGCACGGGCTTCGTACAGGAAAACGACACGGTCCGCCAGTTTCTTCGCCAGCCGCATATCATGCGTGACTACCACCGAAGTCAAATGTAATTGCAGCTTCAGGCGCGCAATCAGATCTCCCAGCAGGTTCCCCATCAGCGGATCGACCATGGTCGTTGGCTCGTCGTAAAGCAAACACTCTGGCTGTGCGGACAGGGCGCGGGCAATCGCCACCGACCGCTTCATGCCGGTCGAAAGGTCTGAGGGGAGTTGTTCCCGCATTTCTTTGACGCCCACCATTTCGAGCAGCCCGTCCACCACCTGGTAGATCTGTTCCTCGGAGAGCTCCCCCCGTTCGCGCAGCGGGAAAGCCACATTCTCGCCCACGCTCAGAGAATCAAAGAGCGCGCCATTCTGAAAAACCATCGTGACTTTCTTGTGGATTTCTTCGAGCTGCGTCTCGTTAAAGTTAACGATGTCTTCACCCGCGACAATCACGTGCCCGGAGTCAGGCTTGAGAAAGCCCATGATGTTATGCAGGGCTACCGATTTTCCCACTCCGCTGCGGCCAAGGATACAGACCATCTCTCCGGGCATCACGTCGAAACTGACATTATCCAAAACAACCCGTTGCCCAAATGCCTTCGATACTCCGTCGAATTGAATATAAGGAGCGATCCCTCCGCCCGGCACGGTTGTCGTAACGCCCATACTCATCAGCATGGCACGAGATGAGGGTTGATCTCAACTGGGAAGCACACCGCCTTAGCGGTGCAAACCCGGATTGCCGGCACCACGCCATTCCTCGGGAGTGTTCACATTGAGAAATTGTCCGGCCGAAAAGCCGGCAGCCGCCAGTTGGGCCTCTTCGATGATTCTCAGCGGCAAATCCGCAAACGCCGCATCCACCTTGTACTTTCCCGCCCGCAAGGAACATTCGGCAGCGACAGCGAAGTTACGGCGATAAATGGCGCACAGCGGCTGAAGACCCTTACCAACCCGAGGAACGGTCACAATCGCGCCGCTTTGTTCGGCCTCGCCAAGGAGAAAGTTGATTAGCTCGGCGGAGACATATGGCATATCCACGGCCAGAATGGCATTCAGTTCGGCGGAGAATTGCCCGAACATGGATTGCCCCAGCGAAGAGTGGCCCAGCGCGGCGTGAATACCGGCCAGTGGCCCGCAGCCAGGAAAAACATCCGCAATCGCCGAACCGAAACCGCCAAAGACCGCCGGATCACCAACAATCGCCGCCGAACCGCAGGCATCCTTCAGCACGTCCATCGCGCGGGCCAGCAGAGTTTGGCCGTTAAATTCCAGAAAAGCCTTGTTGGAGCCCATGCGTGAACTCCGCCCCCCTGCCAAAACAAAACCCGCGCGTGCTACTTGGGAGGCTCGGTCCACTACACGTAAATTACCACCGCCCTTGTGCTCGTCGACATCACAAAAGCCTTAGTGTCATCCGGCAGCATACGAACGTAACCTACTCAGAAAAGCCCGGACAGCGGAAGATATTATGTTGGCCCCGCATTTCGTTGGGTCGCCTTTATGAGGCAAAACTTCATGGACGTGCTGCGCATGGGGAAATGTCCCCACGAATTCTCCTGGCCGCGGCGCGCCGCCACTGGCGATTACTATCAGGTTTGCATGCTCTGCGCGGCCGCTTTCCAGTATGACTGGCAGACGATGCGACGCGGCAAACGCGTCGAGGAGCCACAGGCGGAGACCTCATCCGCGCGCCGTCACTCGTCCAGGCAAACGGCTTGGACGCCTCGCGCCCGCCGTATAAAATTCGACGTTCCGCTCCGTTATCGCGGCAAAGATCTCGGTACCTGGTATGAAGGAAGGGTCCAGAACATCAGCCAGTCCGGTGTCATGTTTCTCGGACCGCAGTCTCTGCCAGTAAATTCGCTCATTGAAATGGTTTTCGAGATGCCCAAAGAGATCTCGGGCCAGGAGCGAAGCAACGTTCTCTGCCAGGGCAAATTGGTGCGCATCAAGGATGCGGTTGACAACACGGAAGACGCATTCGGCCTCGTCGCGTCAATAATTGACTACACGTTCCTTCGCAGCTCATAGCGCGGGCCCCAAACCCTTCATTTCAGGCGTATGAAAGCGGTTTCCCTAGTTGGGAGTGAAAGCACCTTCGTCACTTTTCCGGGTGACGCCTCTCACCGCCGCGCCCAAATTTGCAGACTAGACTCATTGTTGTGCGCATCTCGACAGGGGCAGAGCCCCAAGGAGGGATTTATGCGTACTATGAAAACCGGTTGGTTCATTCCCTGCCTTGTGCTTGCCTCATTGCTGGCGGCCGCGCAGGATCAGGCTAAGACCGATATCAAACACGTTGCCATTAAACCTACCTCCCCGGCCTCGGGGGCTCAGATGTACAAAGCCTATTGCGCCGTCTGTCACGGCGCAGATGGCAAGGGAAACGGCCCGGCCGCGGAAGCCCTTAAAACGCCTCCGACCGATCTCACCACCTTGGCGGCAAGGAACGACGGAAAGTATCCGATGCTGCGCGTGTCTGCGATTCTTGGTGGCGAAGAAATGCTGCCTGCCCACGGAAGTAAAGACATGCCGATTTGGGGCGAGTTGTTCTGGGGCATGAGCGCTGGCCACGAATCCGAGGTGCAGCAGCGGGTAACGAATTTGACCAAATACCTCGAATCCATGCAGAAAAAATAGGCTGCGGCCGGGGCGGCCCCAATCGACAATCCCTCGCCATAGTCATCCCCTGTTTCCGCGCGTTTTCTTCTCCCTCGCCCGCGATTCCTCTTACCTGCAAGTACAGTCACTTTCGTGCTTAGAAGTCATGCTCTCACTCGCTTTATAATCATGCAAATAGCACTATTACGGGCACTTAGCCAATTTGGAATCCATTTTCGAAGTCGCGATCTTCGTTCTGGGGCTGTGCTTTGGCAGCTTCCTGAACGTGTGCATCTACCGGTTGCCGCGTGGCCTGTCGGTAGTCGCGCCCCGTTCGGCATGCCCCAATTGCGGCGATCCTATCCCGCTTTACCACAACATTCCCGTGCTGAGCTGGCTGCTGCTTCGCGGCAAATGCCGTTCGTGCAAGCAGCCGATTTCTCCGCGTTATCTTGTTGTGGAACTGCTTACCGGAACTGCTTTCCTTATCTGCTACCTGCACTTCGGCTTGAGCCTTGCCTTCCTGAAGTGCGCGGTGCTCAGCTTCCTGTTGCTCGGGCTGATTTTCACTGACGCGGAAACCAAGTTGCTCCCCGATGCACTCACGTTGCCCGGCTTCGCGCTGGGGCTCGTCTTCAGCCTGCTTGTTCCGGTCAATGATCTGGCCTCCAACATCATTCCCGTTGTCAGTTCTTACGCTGCGCGCACCCAGGTTTCCTGGAGGATTTTGTCGCTTGCCGATTCCTTGCTCGGCGCGGCCGTCGGCGCATCGTTTCTCTACGGCGCAGCCGCCATTTATCTGCGAGCTCGCGGTGTGGAAGGCATGGGCTTTGGCGACGTGAAACTCATGGCAATGATCGGCGCCTTCGTAGGAACAAAGCTGACCATCCTCACCATTTTTGCCGCCTCGCTGGCAGGCTCTCTGGTTGGTTTGAGCACTGTTTTCACCGTATGGTTGAAGCGTCGCCGCCGCATCGCGGCCCGTGCTATTCCCGCAACCGATGTCAGCCGGCGCGCATGGAAATCGGCTCGTCTGGTGCTTCGCTATTACCAGATGCCTTTTGGCGTCTTTCTCGGAATCATGGGCATTCTCTCGTTCCTCTTTGGAGACCAGTTCCTCCGCTGGTATTGGAGATCCCTGTGACCGCGCGGAACGTGCACAGAATTGTTGTTCTTGAAGGGCTGAGGTTGGGCCCACGGAAGGATGATTTTATGAAGCGAACAATCTCGGTCACTGCGATCGCAACCTGCGCCCTGATACTGCTTGGAAGCCTCTCAGCCTCCGCTCAGGCTCCGGCTCCATCTCAGACGCAGATCCAAGCTCAGTCAACGCCCCAACAGGCCCAGAGCGCCGCGCAAGACCCGTCTCAGCCCCAACCGCTTGGCAACTATGCGCGCACCGTCCACAAAGACAAGACCAAGCCCGGCACACACAGCAAGCCGCGCGTCTATGACAATGACAATCTTCCCACGGATGGGATCAGCATAGTCGGACCACCGCCCGCGGAACCGGCGGCAGATGCGAAAGACTCCCCTTCAAAAACCGACGTCAAGGCGGATAGCAAAGACGCCAAGCCGGATGCCAGCAGTGATCGCAAAAAAGCGATCCAGGAACTGCAGGGCAAACTCGACGCTCAGAAGCAAAAACTGGCTGACATGAGCCACGAGCTTGACCTTCAGCAACGCGAGTATCGTCTCCACGTCGCCACTTATTATTCGGACGCCGCCAACCGCCTCCGTGACCCGGAGAAGTGGGACAAGCAAGACGTTGAGGCTCGCGCCGACCTCGACGCCAAGCAAAAAGCGGTGGATACAGTTCACCAGGCTCTGGACGACCTTCAGGAACAGGCGCGCAAAGCGGGGCTGACGCAGAAGGAAGACGCAGGCAGCAAAGCGGCCAGCGACAAAGACGCGACCAAGGACGGGAATAAAGAAACCAGCAAGAACGAGAACCCGGACAAATCGTAATCCGGCGCTACCGGTGGCACAGGTTACCTACAGATCCAACTAGAGACATGAGGGTGCCCCACGTTTCGAGGTTTCCAAAACGTGGGAATTCCGAGTTGAGCATCAAACCTTCGGCAGACCGACGCCATGGCCCAACATCTTCACCCGCTCGCGAATCTGCCGGATGTGGTGCCGCCCATGCAGAAAGTGCATCTTCCGCCACTGATTGACGTTTAACGGCCCCAGAATTGGATGGTCGATGATTTTCGTTTTCCCTCCGAATCGCCGTTCACATTCATCGAGTCCCGCCGCCATCCTCTGAATCTCCACAAAAATATTCTGCCGCACCTCTTCGGGAGAAACCCCGCGCGGAACTGCCACTGTCGGCGATTTCGCTCCTTCGGGGAAATAGCCCAGGCCGGTCACAATAAAAGTGCCCAGGCGTTGCTTAATGGTTGGCACCGTTCCCAGCGGCTTGCCCGCCGCCAGGCATTTCGCAATGGCCCGGTTCGTGCCCACGTAGCTGAGATAGAGGTGCTCGAGAATCAATCGCGTGTTCCACTTCCCCGCTGGAGCCTTCTCCAGCGCTTCCGCCGCCACGCCGTTAATCGCGGCACCGAGTTCTCGCTCAAGGTCGCTGAGGTAGGAAGTCATGAGTTTCGGAAAAACGTCATTCGCAACAACGGCCCTCGTAACAAGGGCATATGCAAATGGGCACTCGCACCCAACGCCGTCGCCGGGAATCTTCTTCTGGCCGATCTTCCGGCATTCTATAGGAAACGCATGCGGCGCTTGAGTACAATGAGGACGCTTCTTTCGGCAGTTGAATTCACTCTTGGCGGAAAATGCGATGAAGAAATTATTAATTGCTATTTTGGCAGCAGCCGCGATGTGCGGGTGTTCTTCCGCGCCAGCCCCACAGACGCAGACACACTCTCAGCCAAGCCAGCCCAAGCCCCCCGAAACGATTACAGGCAGCGGTGCTTTCTTCAAGTGCTACACCACCGCTCGCGGTTGGGCTGGCGATGTTCAGGGCTTCCGCGTGGAATCCATTCCCTCGAAAACCATGGACGGCAAAGCGGCCGAGTGGCGCGTTGGATTCGCCTCACCCGCGCAGCGCAAGACGCGATGGTTCACGTGGTCGAACGGCGACATTACGCACAGCGGCGACGACGTCTACAGCATCGCCAACTGGTCGACTCTGATCTTCAACTTCCAGTTCCTCAAGGTGGACACCGACAAAGCGTTCGCTGTCGCCCAGGAGCACGGAGGCAAGAAGCTGTTAGAGACCAATCCGGATACCCCGGTTCTTTACGTGCTCGATTGGAACCGGCCAACCGCCTCAGTTCTCTGGCACGTGATCTATGGCACCGATGCAGATAGCGCCAAACTCCGCGTGGCCGTCAATGCGACAACCGGAGATTTCTCGAAGGTAGAAAAATAGGTAAGGGAGAACCGGAGAATGAGAGGACGGGCACGGCCTAAGTCGTGCCGCTATGCCGCTAATGCCCGCCAAGGGGGACGAGAGCACAGCCGTCGGAATGGCTATCGGGCTTTGCTGTTTCCCAGTTTCTCCAGCGAGGCCCGTGCCTCTTTCGCCGAAGGTCCCTGGGGCAGAATCTTCAAATAGCGCTCGAAGCTCTCTCGGGCTCCGTTCTTGTCTCCTACTTTCTCCTGGCACACGGCCAGCCGGAACGTCGCGACCGCGTCATTTTCTTTGTAATATAGCGCTTCCTTGTAGCGATCGAGCGCGGCGCGGTAGTTCTTTCGCCGGAAGTAATAATCGCCCACCTGCACATCCTTGGACGACTTCAGCGGATTCCACGGATGGAACTCCTGCACGCCCGTCGTATCGGTAGGCGGAGCCAGTTCCAACTCCTCGATTGCCGATTTGCTGTTGGGGTGACTCTTGGCGTCCTCTTTCGGCGGGCTGATGTCGGTTCGACTCTCGAAGCTGGAACTCTCATCCGCGTCCTCGTTATCCGGTTTACTCGGTTTCTGGCCGGCCGAATTGTGTGCCGGCGTACTTGAAGGTGCTTCCTTCTGCGCGGATGGAGGTTGCGATGGCGATTGCGCTTGCGGCTGAGGCGGCTGCGATTGTGGCTGACCAAATGGCGCTTGTTTCGTCGAAGTCGAATTTGTACTTGAAGGCGCCTGCTGCGCCAGTGCACTCACCGCGAGCAGCCCGCACAACCAGACGCCAATCGCTATTCTCTTCATCTTCAATTATTCTAGCTCGCCTTCGAACGGGATTCGTCATTGAATGGGATTCGCCGAACGCCGCGCTTGGTTGCCGCGTCCCGGCACGTTTGCTGATTCCGCGCCGGCCGCTCCCGCAAAAAATCAGGCCGCCATTGCGGGCGGCCTGTCATTAAAACTCTCCGGGGAGAGAGGAGAACTTTATATCGAACTCTACATCGTTGGAGGATTCGCGTTCGAACTCTGCGTCTGCTGATTGGTCGGTGTGTCTGATGCGGTATTCGTCATCAGGTGAATATCCACGCGGCGGTTCTTCGCGCGGCCTTCACGCGTCTTGTTCGACTCGACCGGCTTATCCTTGCCCAGTCCGATCAGATAAATCTTATAAGCCGGAATGCTCTTCTCAGCCGCCAGATATTGGATCACTGCATCGGCGCGGCGCTCGCTCAGGCTATAGTTGTAATCGGAGCTGCCCACCGAGTCCGTCGCACCTTCCACGGTGATGATGTATCCCTTGGTGCTGGCAACGCTGTCGGAAAGCTGGTCGATCGCTTCTTTCGCTTCCTTCGTCAGATTGTCGCGGTTAAAGCCAAAGTGCACCGAAGTTTCCGCGACCGGCTTGTAGTTGTCGAGGTTAATGACTCGATTGGTGAGCGTGTCCACGCCGGATGACGCGGTGTTGGCAGCCATCTGCGCCTTCTCGGCGTTGGTGCCCGCGACCATAGCCTTTTGGTCAGCCGCGTTGGCGCTGGCCTGAGCGGCCAGAATGCCCGCCTGCGCCCGCTGGTCCACGTCCTTAATGTCTCTTGAATTCTTCGCCGTCAGATCATCCAGTTCGTTCGTCTTGTTGATGAGCGGAGTCGTCTGCTGGCGCACATAGTTCTTGGTCGAGCAACCAATCGACGCCGCTCCAATCGCCACCAGCATTAGGGTCAAATAAATTCGTTTCATCAGAGTTAGGGCTCCTTTGCCCAAAAGCGACTTGCTTGCCTTATTTGTAAAGTCTTGATGCTTGTTGTCTTTTCGGTCTGCTTGGCTGCGTCTCAAAAACGCTTCCAATTTAACTTCGGCATAAGTTAAAGCACGATAAATGCCAATTTGAACTTTGCCGCTGCCCCAACAACACTCATTATTTCAATAACTTATGAATACATGATTGGAAACCCTTAGCGTCCAGGCCTGCTAATCCGCTACCAACCATAGAAATTTTATACTGCTGGGCCCGGCAATCAAACCGATCTCCGGCTCTTTGAACCACGGGAATCAACGGATCTGCCTCAACCTAGGCTTAGATCACCAGCTTCACATCACTGACGGTGCCGAGATTCCCAACACCGCCAGCGCCCGAATCAGTTCGCGCCGGGTCACGGCCGCCGTGGTCAGAAGAAACCTTTTCCGGCCCTCGTCGGGCTCAGCCAGGATAGGATATTGATGGTAGAAAGTGTTGAAAAGTTGGGCTAATTGGAAGGCGTGTTTGGCCAGATAGGCCGGCTCGGTGGTCGCAATACATTGCCCGGCAACATACGAAGTCTTGGCCGCCGCCAGCCAAAGCTCCCAAATCGCGTTGCCGGCGTCCCCACCAAGAAACCTGCCAAACTCCTCGGTAGAAACCTTGTTTGGACTAACACTGTTTGCACTAACACTGTTTGCCGCGTCTCCCTCAAATTGCCGGGGATCGAATCCGCCTTTGCGGAAAATATTCGTCGCGCGCACCACCGCATACTGCGCGTACGGTCCGGTTTCACCTTCAAAACTGAGTGCTTCCTTGAAGTCGAAGGCAATCACTGACGGCTTGGTGAACTTCAGCATGAAATATCGCAGTGCGCCGATTGCAATCTTGTTTGCGATCTCCGCACGCTCGGCCTCGTCCAGCTCGGGATGCCGCGCATCCACCTCTTTTCGCGCCGACGTGATCAACGCATCCAGCAAGTCGTCCGCTTTCACGCCGAATCCCTTGCGCCCAGAAACCTCAATCCACGGCCGCGCCTTTTCTTCTTCGCTCAGCTCGTAGCCCAGCTCCGCCGCGCACCGCGGTGTCAGCGCCACCATCTCATAGGAAAAGTGCGTATAGCGATCCGCCGCCTCGCCATATCCCAGCCCGCGCAGCGCCTCAATCACCGTGTTCTGCGCCTCCGCCTGCCGCGCATCGATCACGTTATAGATCTCGCCCACATCGCCAAAGTGAGGATGGTCTTTTGCCGCCTCAGGGTCTTGCGGCACAGTTGAAATCCAGCAATCATGCGCATTGGGATAGCGGAAGAACTTGCGGTAACTGAAATCGCGCCCCAGCAGCCCGAACTTCCACATGTGGTACGCGATGTCCTTGCCCACGTATCCGACCGTGCCGTTCGAGCGCACGATCACTTTCTGATCATCCTCGGAAATGGCTCCGTCTTCTGCGCCCTTAACTTCTGCGCTCTTAATTCCGGCGCTCTTAACTCCCTCTGTGTTCTTGCCTTCCCCCGTGTTCTCCGTGCCCTCTGTGGTTAGCGGTTTTAGAGTTCCCGCCCGCCGCATCACCCAGCAACCTTTGTTCTTGCCCTCGTTCTCATAAGTCAGCACGCCAGCTTCTTTCAGCTTGGCAAATGCCGCATCCCAAAAATGGAGGTGCAGAATCTCGCTCTCGCGCGGCAGGAAGTCATATTCAATATCCAGCCGCTCCATGGTTTCCAGATGCCGCTTCAGGACGGCTGTCGAGATCAACTCGGCAATCGCAGCCGTGTCGTTATTCCCTTCCTCGATCGCATGCAGCGTGGCCGCTCGCGCCGCAAGGTTCTTTTTGTCTTCCTCGTACCAGCGCGACACTCGCGCATAAAGGTCCCAGCAATAGAAATCAAATCGCGGAGCGGCAGCGAGGGCGGCAATCTCGGCCTGCGACTTCTTCTCCACATGCATGAACCCCACGATCACATCGGCCACCTGCACTCCCGTGTTGTCGATGTAATTCTGGACATCCACTTCCCTGCCTGCAAAACGCAGCAAGCGCACGAACGTATCTCCGAGGATGGCATTCCTCAGATGCCCAACGTGCGCAGCTTTATTCGGATTGATGCTGGAGTGCTCAACCAGAACCTTGCCAGTCGCCTCCTCGGCTGGCCGCTCTTGATCCGCAACGAGCGCGGCCGCCAGAGCCCCTCGATCGACGCGCACATTAAGGTAGCCTGCTCCCGCAACCTCAAACTTCTCGATGCCTTCAACCGCGCCGATCCCGGCAACAAGCTCCTCGGCAATCTTTCGCGGAGCCTTGCGCAGTTTTCGCGCCAACTCGAACGCAATGGGCAGCGCGTACTCGCCAAACTCAATCTTTGGCGGCTGCTCGACAATGATGTTTGCGTCTTCAATCTGATAATTGCGGCGCAGAAACTCGCGCACAGAGTCGACCACTCGGGTTTCGAGATGACGGTACAAGATTTTCCTCTGCGACTCGCCTCATTAATGGTTTGAAAGGGCACGGCTTCAGCCGTGCCGCTAGTGCCAGGAAGGATTTGGGCTTCAGCCCCTGGGGCCAACGCTTTCTCCGCCGCGGCCATTTATGAGACCAGCTCTAAACGATTGAAGAAACATTGATTCTAACAAAGTCGCGCAGCGGCCCGTGTTTGACGCATCACGCCAGCGAAACCTATGATGAAAAATTAGTCGTTGGTCCGTGGTCGCTAGTCCTTCGGGGTTCAGCGGTGAACGCGGCGCTCATGCTGACTCATCGTATCTTGCTGAGTAAAGAAGGAAGAGGGGTATTTCCGATTTCCCGGCGATTACGTTCTAGCAAGGAACGACCAGCGACTATCGACTAACGACTTTTCTATCATGCGCATTGCTTACCTTGACTGCTTTTCCGGCATCAGCGGCGACATGTTTTTGGGTGCGCTTGTCGATGCCGGAGTTCCGGCCAAGCTGCTCGAAGACACGGTCGCTGCGCTCGAGATTGGGGCGGAGTTGAAGATTTCTCGCGTAAGTCGTGGAGGAATCTCTGCAACCAAAGTCGATGTCTACGCGCACGGAGAAAAAGATCTCCCCCGCGAAGTTTTCTGGCAGCAACAACAGAAGGCGGGGAGTAGCGAGCCCGCTCCTGCTCTCCAAGGTCACAGCCCCGCCCATAATCACGGCCGACACTTGAGCGAGATTCATCGAATCATCGAGAAGGCTGCCATCAGCGAGAACGCCAAAGCCACGGCGACACGAATTTTCGAAGCTCTGGGCGCGGTCGAGGCCGAGATTCACAGTACTTCGATCGACCAGGTCCACTTTCATGAGGTCGGTGCCGTCGATGCCATGGTCGATATCGTCTGCGCCGCTGTCGGTGCCGAAGCGCTCGGCGTTGACGAATGGCTGTGCTCGCCCCTCAATGTCGGCGGGGGCACCGTCAAGTGCGCGCACGGCACCTTGCCCGTGCCTGCACCCGCAACCCTGAAATTGCTGCGAGATGCGCCCGTGTATTCATCGGGCCCGCAGTTTGAGTTGGTCACGCCCACCGGCGCGGCCATCGTGAAAACTCTGGCGACCCGCTTCGGCGCGTTCCCCGCCATGAAGATTGAAAAGGCCGGCTACGGCGCTGGCTCCCGCGAATTCGCCGATCTTCCCGACGCCCAGCCCAACGTCCTGCGCCTGACTTTAGGAGAAACGACCATAGGAGAAGCGCTCGCGACCGAAATCTGGGACCGCGACGAGATCGCTGTACTCGAAGCCAACATCGACGACCTCAGCCCGCAGGTATTGGCCTATGCCATGGAGCGCCTCTTCGCCGAAGGCGCGCTCGACGTCTTCAGCGTTCCCGTGCAAATGAAGAAAGGCCGCGCCGGTTCGCTCCTGACGGTGCTCACAAAGCCGGAAGACGCCGACCGCCTCACAAAAGTGATGTTTTCCGAAACCACCACCTTAGGCGTGCGTCGCCATTATGATCAGCGCTGCGTGCTGGCGCGACGCTGGGAAAGCGTCGAGACCGAATGGGGCCCGGTACGGATCAAGATCGCAAACATGAATGGCACAGTTTCGAATTACGCTCCCGAATACGACGACTGCCGGCGGATCGCCGCTGAACACCGTGTGCCGCTGAAAAAAGTCATGGAAGAAGCGTTGCGCAAGTACGACCTGCACGCTAAGAAATTGCCGTGAAGCGCGCGAAAGCTGCAAAGATCCAAATTCAACTTTCGCAAGCGAGGAGGAACAGGAATCATGAAAGCCATCTCGTCGATGCACAACTTGCTGCAAAACATTCCTGCGCGTCTCAAACAGCTCCCACAAAATGTCGTCGAACGTAAGGCCTCGCCAACGCAATGGTCTCCGAAAGAAGAACTGGGGCATCTGCTCGATTCCGCCGCCAACAATCACCAGCGCCTTGTTCGCGCCCAACTCGCCAGTACCCAATCCGTGAATGCCCAATCAGAAGACAAGCTGGCCATGCCCGGTTACGATCAGAATGGCTGGGTCGCCATAAATCGCTATCAGCAGCGCCCCTGGAACGAGTTGATCGAGACCTGGCTGGCTCTCAACCGGCAACTCCTCGCGGCGGCCGAATCCGTGCCCGAATCCGCCTGGCCGCATACATTAACTATTGCCGGTTCCGAGCCTGTCACTCTCCAGTTCGTCTTCGAGGACTATATTGCTCACATGGCGCACCACCTGGAGCACATCGGAATTGAAGTGCGCGATCTCACATTTACTACGGCGGCATAAGCGAAAACGCCCCAATTTTAAAGGACGGGAATGAGCGGGAAGTTCTACATCACGACTCCTATTTATTACGTAAACGCGCGGCCCCACATCGGCCACGCCTACACCACCATTGCCTGCGACACCATTGCGCGCCGTCACCGCATGCTCGGCGACGACACCTGGTTCCTCACCGGCACCGACGAGCATGGCCAGAAGATCGAGCGCGCTGCGCAGGCCGCCGGCAAAACGCCGCAGCAATTCGCCGACGAGGTCTCCAACCTGTTCCGCTCCAGTTGGGATCGCTTCGGCCTCAGCTATGACGACTACATCCGCACCACCTCCGACCGCCACAAGCAGGGCGTGCAGGCCTTGTGGCGCGTGATTCGCGACAACGGATACATCTACAAAGGCACGTACACTGGCCAGTATTGCGTCTCGTGCGAACTGTATGTCGATGGCGCTGAGCCCGGCGCGGAGTGTCCGACCTGCGGGCGCGTGACCGAAACCGTCAAAGAAGATAACTATTTTTTCAGGCTATCCGCGTTTCAGGACAAGCTGATCGATCTGTACACCAGTCAACCCGACTTTATCCGCCCTGAGACGCGCCGCAACGAGGTGCTGTCGTTCGTGAGAAGCGGCCTGCGCGATCTTTCCATCAGCCGCAGCACATTTTCCTGGGGCATCCCCGTACCCGACGACCCCAAGCACGTCATTTACGTTTGGCTCGATGCGCTGGCCAACTACATCACCGCGCTCGGTTACGGCTCGGCCGATCAAAGCAAGTTTGAGAAATACTGGCCCGCCGACGTGCACATGATCGGCAAAGAAATTGTCCGCTTCCACTGTGTCTACTGGCCCGCGTTTCTGATGGCGGCCGGGTTGCCGCTCCCCAAAAGCATCGTGGCCCACGGCTGGCTGCTCTTTGAAGAGAGCAAAATGTCGAAATCGCGCGGCAATGTAGTTCGCGCCGATACCATCGTCGATGTCCTCGGCATCGACGCACTGCGCTATTTTCTGCTGCGCGAAATTGTCTTCGGTCAGGATGGTTCGTTCAGTTTTGACGCGCTCGTGCAGCGCTATAACGCCGATCTCGCCAACGGGCTCGGCAATCTCGCCAGCCGCACCCTGACGATGATCAACAAGTATTTCGGCGGTGAGGTCCCCCAACCGCTACGCGGTTCTGATGACAGACTCGGGGATGCGGACATCTTGGAGGCAGATATAGCGATCGCTGAATGCAACGCGCTATTTCGAGACTACGAGTTCTCTTCCGCGCTGGAAACCGCGTGGGGTTTGATCGCCGCGGTGGACAAGTATATCGTGACGAACCAACCGTGGTCTCTGGCCGAGAAGAAAGACGCGGCGAGCAGAGAGCGCCTCGCCACCGTGCTCTACACCAGCGCCGAAGCGCTTCGCATCGTCACCGCGCTGGCGCATCCCGTCATTCCGGACTCGACAGCGAAAATCTGGACGCAGCTTGGCCTCGGCGATATCAAGAAACTCGATCTGACCACATTGCGCTGGGGACAGTTGCAGACCGGCACGAAGCTCGGTGAAGTGCAGCCCGTGTTCCCGCGCGCCGACAAATCGGCTATTGAAAGGATGCAGAAAATGGAAGAGCAAGGAGCAAGCGGAGCCACAAGTGTAGGGACGACCGTCCCGCCCGCGCGGCCTGGCGAAGCGCAGCCTCAAACTTCAAGCGCAACTGCGGCCGCCGCGCCTCCCACTGTCGCCGCTAAGCCCTCTGCCACAATTCCCGATGGCAAAATTTCCATCGACGATTTTCTGAAGGTCGACCTCCGCGTGGCGTTAGTCAAAGTTGCCGAACGCGTAAAGGGCGCCGACAAACTGTTGCGCCTGGAAGTCGATCTCGGAACCGAAGTGCGCCAAATCGTGGCGGGCATTGCCGAAGCCTACGAACCTGAGTCGCTCATCGGCCGCAAAGTTGTCATCGTCGCCAATCTCGCTCCGCGCAAACTCCGCGGCCTCGAATCCAATGGCATGATCGTCGCCGCCTCCGTCGAAGGTGGGAAGGCAGTGCTGGCAAGCTTTCTGGAAGATGTACCGATCGGCGCACGGCTAAAGTAGGCTCTGGGCACCAGGTGCTGGACGTTGGACTTCGCGCGCCGGCAAGGCCACGATTTTCAATTACAAAATTACCCGATTACAAAATTACAAAATTGTTCATCGACTCCCACGCTCATCTCGAAGGCAAGCGCTACGAAGCTGACCGCGACGACGTCCTCAAGCGCGCCAAAGCCGCCGGCGTCGACGCCTATCTTGCCATCGGCAATGGCGACGGCCCTTCTACTGCCGACTGCGGCATCCGCCTCGCGGAACAATACCTCGCCAAACAAGATCTGGCCAAACAAGACAACGCCAAACTCGACTACCCAGAAATCTGGGCCAGCGTCGGCATCCATCCACACGAAGCTAGCCTCGCCAACGACGACGCCTATGCCCAACTCGCCGGCTGGGCGCGCCATCCGCGCGTAATCGCCTGGGGAGAAATCGGACTCGACTACTATTACGATCACTCGCCCCGCGATGTGCAACAAACCGTTTTTCGGCAGCAAATGGAATTAGCCAAATCCGCCAAGCTGCCCATCATCATTCACTGCCGTCCCTCCGACAACAGCGAAAACGCCTGGGACGACTGCCTGCGGCTAATCAAAGAACACTGGGCCCCAACCGGCCTCGGCGGCATATTGCACTGCTTTACCGGCTCCCTCGACCACGCACGCCGCGGGCTCGATCTCGGTTTTCTCATCTCCTTCGCGGGCAACATCACGTTTCCCAAGGCCCAGAATATCCGCGACGCAGCACAGATCGTCCCGCTCGATCGCATGCTCATCGAGACTGACTCGCCTTATCTCGCCCCGATTCCGCATCGCGGCCAGCGCAACGAGCCTCTGTTCGTCCTCGAAACCGCTCGCCAGATTGCCGCACTACGCGGCACAACTCCAGAAGCCATCGGCGAGCAAACGTCAGCAAACTTCCGCAGGTTCTTTCGGTTGCCTTAGCCCCAATCCGTCAGCAAACCCATCTCCCATGCCCACCATGTGCCTCTTCTGTTACCCTCATGTGTACGGGCTTGGGGCGAGCGACTGCCGTGCAAATGCTTGCTAACAAAAAAAGTTGCTTCGCTGCCTGCCGCCCGGCAATCCAACTTGAAACGCGCAAAACATAATGCCCGATAACAGTTTCGACATTGTCAGCAAAATCGACTTGCAGGAAGTTTCGAACGCCATCCAGCAGGCGATGAAGGAAATCACCACGCGCTTCGACTTGAAAGATTCGAAGTCGAGCATCGAATTGGAAGGTAAGGACGCAATCGTCCTGCACTCCGCCGATGAGTTCAAACTCAAGGCCATCAACGACATTTTTCAGCAGAAACTGGTGAAGCGCGGAGTGCCGCTCAAAGGCCTGACTTACGCCGCAATCGAACCAGCGGCCGGCAGCACCTCCAAGCAAAAGATCACCATGCAGCAAGGCATCCCGATCGAGAAGGCGCGCGAGATCGTAAAGGCGGTCAAAGACTCGAAAAAGAAACTTCAGGCGTCGATCCAGGGAGATCTGGTCCGTGTCAGCGGCAAAGACCGCGACACGCTGCAGGAAATCATCGCGTTCCTCAAGCAAAAAGATTTCGGCATCGACATGCAGTTCACGAACTACCGGACGAATTAGGCGGCAGTCTAAATTCTCACCACGGAGGCACGGAGACACGGAGGAAAAACAGCAAGGCGAGCCACCGACGGCCTCTTTTGTTGGCATCTTTACAGTTTTGCAACTCGCAGTAGGTTTCTCTGTGACTCTGTGTCTCCGTGGTGAAAAGGTGTTCCTTGAGCACAACCAGCGCCATTAACGGGAAAGAGATTTTCGATCTGCTACGCGACGATATCGTCGCCATCGAAGAGCAGTTCGGCCGGGATACGGTCTCGAACGTTGCTGCCATCACCGAGATCGGCGAATACCTGCGCGCCGGCGGCGGCAAGCGCATCCGTCCCGCTTTGTTACTGCTCTCCGCAAAATTGTTCGGATACAAAGGTACGGGCGCGGTCAAACTCGCCTCCGTCGTAGAAATCATCCACACCGCAACCCTCGTCCATGATGACATCATCGATGAAGCCCAGACCCGCCGCGGCCGCCCCGCCGCCAACACGCAGTGGGGCAACTCCAAGTGCGTGCTCGCCGGCGACTGGCTCTACATGCAGGCCTTCAAAATCGCCGTGCAGGAGCGCAACTTCCGCATCCTCGATGTGCTCATCGAACTTACGCAGCAAATGGTTGAGGGCGAACTACTGCAAATGGAGAAGCTCGGCAAGCTCATCTCCCTGCAAGAATATCTCGACCTGATTTACCGCAAGACCGCCTGCCTGTTCTCCGTATGCATGCGCGTCGGCGGCATCCTTGGCGGGGCGCAAAATGATCAGGAAGCCCGACTCGGCCAGTACGGCCGCGACCTCGGCATGGCCTTCCAAATCGTCGACGACGTGCTCGACCTCACCGCCAGCGAAAGTGTGCTCGGCAAGCCCGTCGCCAGCGATCTCCGCGAAGGCAAAGCAACCATGTCCGTCATCCATGCCCTTGAGCGCTGCACTCCCGCTGAGCGCCGGCAAATTGAAACCGTTCTGCGCGACCGCGCCTTCAACGGCGTCACTCACGCCGACATCCTGACCATTCTTAATCGCTACAACTCTCTCGAGTTTGCCTCCAGCGAAGCGGCTCGCTTTGCCGAATCCGCGCGCAACGGCATCTGCGTTTTTCCAGACTCCGAATTCAAGCGCGCCCTACTCTGGGCTCCCGAATTCGTCGTCGCTCGCGAAAAATAGTATTGAGTGCCGTCCGTCACGCTCTCCATATTGGCCGCCTGATCTCCAGTCCCCTTCGGTGTTTGCCCTGGACTTCCCTGGTCGAAGCTCGGGGCTCGCAGTTCGTGGCTCGAATCTCGCAACTCGCGGCTCGTAACCCGTGGCTCGCAGCTTAAGATTTAGCTCGCGACCTCTGCGGCTGGTATGCATCTGATTGCTATACTACGCAAACGTTTCGCATGACTGACCTCCTCACACTCATAGCGCGTCATGGATATGGCTTCCTTGCAGTCGTCTGCTTTGCCGAAGCCATCGGTCTTCCCTTGCCCGCCGCTCTTGCGCTCCTCACGGCAGGAGCCGTCGCCGCCTATGGCCAGCTTCATTTCCATTTCGTCTTCCTCACCGGCTTGTTCGCAATGCTCGCCGGCGATCTCGTCCTCTTTTTCACCGGCCGCGCCAGCGGCTGGGCCCTGCTCGGATTTCTCTGCCGTCTCTCCGCCAGCCCGGAAACCTGCATTCTTCGCTCGGCCGAATACTTCTACCGACGCGGCAAGCTGACGCTGCTCTTCTCCAAATTCATTCCCGGCATCAATGCCATGTCTCCCCCGCTCGCCGGCAGCATGCGCATGCGGCCGGGTCAATTTCTGCTCTTCGATTCCATCGGCGCCGCGCTCTATGTCGGCGCCTACGCGTTGCTCGGCTTTGTTTTCAGCGACGCACTGCGAACCATCACCCACGGCCTGCGCTCCGCCGGATCGGTGGCGGAAGAAATTTTCGCCATTGCCCTCGTCGCTTATGTCATCTACCGCATCTGGGTTTACCGCAAGTTTCGCCTGCTCGATGTCGCCCCGCGCGTCTCTCCCGATGACGTTGCCCGCCGCCTCGTCTCCGCCGAGCCAGGTACAATCCTCATCGCCGATGTCCGCAGCCATGGCTATTACGATGGCGAGTCCGAGCGCATCGCGGGCTCCATCCGCCTCGAACCCAATCGTCTCGAAGAAGAGGTCAAAGGCCTCTCCAAGGAGCGCGAGATTTATCTCTACTGCACTTGAGTGCGCGAAGCTACTAGCGCCCGGGTGGCGCATCTGCTGCAAAAAGAAGGATTCAAAGTGTTCGTGATTTCCGGCGGCCTGCGCGCCTGGCGCAAAGCCGGCCAGCCCGTGGAGCCAGTCCCGCACGACGACATCGTAAAGCTGCCGACATTCACATAGCGCCGACCGAGCAGATCACCCCGCCGCTCTCAAACGGTTGATCCCCCGCTTCCTCAACCAAATTCCGCTGTGATCGGTAATGGCTAAAATTGAATCGTCATCCCGTCTATAACCACGACGGCTCTGTCAACTGTTTTTTGGCAACACGAAGGCGCGGTCGCGGCAAGAAAGTTTTTGCCGTTCTTTTTTCCCTTAGTAGAGGGTTTTGATTTTGCTCTTGCCTTTGCTCTTGCCTTTGCATGTCTAAGTCCAGGCCGCTCGTCTTTGCCTCGAATCATTCGGTGGGTACCGAACTCTGGCCCCACTCCCCATCTATTCGGTCTTGGCGACCATGATTGCTCGTGCAAACTCTCCGCCTGGTCGTCCTGCCCTCAGGGCTGGATCCGCGGAGAGGCAGGGCGCTCACTCAAAGCCTCGGTCTTGCCGACCCCAGGATGACTCGAGCTACCCCGCATACGAACCAGTTCTGCATGCGTCTTCTGCGTCTTCAGCATCCAGAACATACGCACCGCCAGCTTGCGTGCCACCATCACTTTGGCCACCGCCCGGTGTTTCTTGGCGGCCAAACGACGGTACTGGCGGCCTAAGTCCTCATCGCCACGAACTGCGGTTTGCGCTCCCTGAATCAGCAACAGACGCATAAAACTGCTGCCCTGTTTGCTGATCCCGCCCAGTCGCCGCCGCTCCCCGCTGGAATCTTCCGCCGGATTCAATCCCAGATAGCTCACCAGTTCGCGGCTGCGATGGAAGCGTTCGATCGAACCAATGGTCAGCACAAATGCCAGACTGATCACCGGCCCGATTCCAGGATGCGTCATCAGCAAGCGCGCATCGGCTCGTGCCTCCGCCGCCTGTTGCACCTCCCGCTCCAGACTGGCGCAATCGCGCTCCAGCAGATCCAGCCAGCGCAGCAGATCGTCCCGCCGCCGCGCCCTCCAGGGCTCCAGCTCCAGATGTTCCAGCAGTTCGCGTCCCGCCTTGGTCCACAACTGCCGCTTCTTCTGCTGCCCCTGGTTCATGGCAATGTGCTGCAACTGGTTCTTCACCTGGGTCCGCATCCGCACCAGTTTGTGCCGGTGCATCAGCAACTGCCGCTGGTCGCGCTCGGCCAGCGTCGGCACCCACTTCAGGTCAGGAAAATTATTTTCCTCCAGCAGCCGCGCGATCAGCTCCGCATCCCGCCGGTCGTGCTTCTGTTTGCGCGTCTCCCGGGCCCGAATCTTCGCTGCATCCCCCAGCCGCAACCGGTGCCCATACTCCGCCAGCCGCCGCTCGAACCACAACATATTGCCGCTGCTCTCCACCCCCACCACCGCGCCCGCCGGCAAGGTACCGTAAAACTCTTCCACTCCCCTGCCCGTGTGCCCGATCCAGCGATCCGCGAATACTTCACCGCTGTCCGTGTCCATGCCAAAAACCTGCTGCCCGCTCGGATGATAATCACAACCTATAATCAACATGATCGGCTCCTTTCGCTCCGAGCGCCTGGCCTTAGATAACCCAAGTATCGGGCCTGAGGAGCCGTCGTGGTTATGCAATCAAAGCCCCGCGTTTTCACCAGCGGGGGCGAGGGGTTTCGCGCGCATCACCCGTTAAGTTTTGGCCAAACTACCTCACCACCCAAACGGTTAGCCTGCGCAGGGAATGGTAGCGGCAACCGGTAGCGGCGGCATCCCCCCGGCATCTGCCACTCGTGTAGCCGCGGCCCCTGTTATCTTCATCCGACATCTGACACCTAAGATCTGACGCCTAACATCTGACACCGCCGACATTCCTCGGTCCGCCGACGCTCCTTTCTAAACCGGCTCAAATTGAGATAGCGGTTATTAAATTTCTCACTTGCCATCTGGCGAGTTCCTGATATTATCTGGTGCTCGTCAGCAGTTATGGCTGGCGAAGTACATACTGGTTGACGTTTGTGGGCGGTCTGAAATTGCGCCATCGTTGTTGCGGCTCCGTTGCGTTTTGTCTCAACCTTCAAGGTTGGGCGGACGTGAGGGGCCGTTTCTGTTGGTGCGACGAACTGCTCCGTGCGGCGTCGCCGGGTTCTCGAGTCCTTTGAGGGGGCGTTCCGTTTTCCGCGGGTGCGCGGCGGAACGAACGCAGAAGAGACGCGAGAATAAATTCTGATCCCAAGGCGAAAGGAGTTTCTGTGAGAGAGAAGGGTACTGTGAAGTGGTTCAACGGGGCGAAGGGATACGGGTTCATCCAGCGCTCCACGGGCGAGGACGTATTCGTGCATTTCTCCGCCATCCAGGAGAACGGCTACCGTTCGCTGAACGAAGGGGAGATGGTGGAGTTTGATCTGCTCAAGGGCCCCAAAGGTTTCCAGGCCGGAAACGTTGTGCGCGCGGCGTAAATTAGTTCTCCAACCAGTTCGCAAACCCTCTCGTTCAGTGAGAGGGTTTTTTGTTTGCCCGCCAAATCCGCCGGCCAACTGCGGTATAAAAACAATCGGCGGGTGATCGACGCCCACGTCCGACGGACATTTTCAGCTATCAACGTTCCTGACGTAATTTGTTATCCTCGCAGCGAGCCACCATGGAACCTGTGCACCCCGAACGCAACACCTGGAAGACCGTTCCGCTCTCGTCGACCATCATTTTCTTTGCGGGAGTTTTTTGTCTTTTCGCGGCGCTGATTCTGGTCATCACTGGCGCAAATTTGCTCGCCCGCACTCCGGGAGATATTTTCTGGACGGCTGTTGTCTCTGGCGCATTCGCCGTGTGCTGGGCTTACGCCGGAACCACCCGCAAATACTGGTTGTTCCCCGTGATCTTGGTTGTGCAATTCCTGCTGAAGTATCTGCTTCGGCCGTATGAAGTAATAAGACCCTCATTGGCGGGGAATCTTCCGGCACTCGAACACAGAATGGTTGTTGACGCCTGGGTGGAATTCTCGCTCATGGTGGCGGCTTACACTTTGTTCCTGGTTTTTTTCGGGCGCGAAGGCAATCGCTTTTTCCGCACGCAAACCGAGGTGCGCCTGGCCGGCGAAATTCACCGCGCCCTCGTCCCGCAAAAACACGAGACCATTGGGAACTTCGAAATGTTCGGCAGCTCGGTGCCTAGCAGCGAAGTCGGCGGCGACTTGTTCGACATCGTGCAGAGCGACGGGCGCTGGCACGCTTACGTTGCCGACGTCTCCGGCCACGGGGTCGCGGCCGGAATCCTGATGTCCATGATCAAAAGCGCGGCTGCTATGCAGTTGACCAAACTGCACCGCCCCGATGAACTTCTGAGCGATCTCAACGACGTGTTGCAGCCGGTGACGGCTCCCGCCAATTACCTGACCTTTGCTTATGTCAGCGGCGCAGGGGACGATGTGAGCTTCGCGCTCGCCGGCCATCTGCCGATTCTGCATTATCAGCATCAGAGCCAGAATGTCGTTGAGCTGACCGACAACAATCTCCCGATCGGCATGTTCAAAGATCAGCAGTTTGCGGTCTCGAAGATTTCCCTCGCGCCGGGCGATCTGCTGGCTCTGATCACCGATGGCTTTACCGAGGTCTTCGACTCCAAGGAGCAGGAGATTGGCATGGAGGATTTCGAGCAGGCTCTAACAGCATGCGCGGAGAAGCCGCTACCCGAAATTTATCGCGAACTCCGCGCGCGCACGCTGCGTTTTGGAAAACAAACCGACGATCAGACGATGCTGTTGATACGGAGACTGGCGTAGGGTGAGGCGGCCTCCGTGTCAAGGGGTAATGTCCTAACTTCAAATTCCACCCCGGAGACACGGAGACACAGAGAAAACATTGAACCTGTAAGAACGAACGGGAGAAGGGATTGCCGAGCAGTTGGGCTCCTCGGTGGCTCCGTGGTAGAAAACTAAACTCGGACAAAGAAGCCGACTATGCCTGAAAAAAGAGCCAGCGCATCCTTATGCTTTGGGGCGAATCGCAAATAGAAACGGCCCCGATTTCTCGGGGCCTGTTTTCGGAAACTTGATTACCTGTCATGCTGATTTTCGCCAATGCATAACGGATGTGTCAAGGGGTAGTGTCCTAACTTCAAATTCCACCACGGAGACACAGAGACACAGAGAAACCCAACTGCTTGGCAAAACCTTCACCTGTTGGGTTTTACAGATTTAACGTTTTCCCTCCGTGACTCAGTGACTCCGTGGTGAGAACAGGCAAATCAGGACCCCACCTGTCAAGGAAAATGGGGATCACGCCGCAAGCCGCCGTCACGGAGCCGACTTGGCCGCAACCTCTTCCCGCAGATTCACTTTCCCGATCTCAGACCGTTTGGCCGCTTCCAGCACGTCATCCCAGAATGATGTATTCGGGTCGACGGCCGTGACCCCGATCTTTGCACCGCCCGGCGACTCATCATCCACGATGCGGGCAACTAAAAAATCCTCTTTCAGCGAGCCCCGCGCCAGCGACACCCGGTTGCCCGCACATGGTATTCCGTGAACACCCTCCAGCAGCGCACCGCTCCGGTTAACATTCACCGTCATGACGCGCTGCGCGAGTGGGCGCCCCTGAACATCGACGCCCGTCAATATGACGGGAAGCGCAACCTCTACTCTAGGCTCCCGCCGTTTTCCCAACCGTTGTGCTCGTAGATTCACGAGAAATTCCGCCACGTCGAGCGCTGCACCGTTGCGCACTAAATCCAGCAGCGGGTCGTCGCACGCTGCGTCTGCCGGAGCGGTCGATACGGGCGGAACAGACGACACCGGCTGGCTGTGGGCACGACTTCCTGACGGCCCGTTCAGCCCTTTCGCCGCCAAGCCTTCCTTCCGCCCAACCATGACTCGCGGCACTTCTCGATGTTTCGTGAGTTGATCGATGAGCACGTTTACCCGTTCACGGTGTTCCTCTGTCCGTGTAAATTCGACTGCCATGCCAGTTTGTGGATGGCAAGTACGTACAAATCCGTCAAGCAGGTATTCCCTACCCTGCGTGCGGGCGCTGATCAGCACCGGAGTATCCGCCGGAAACGGCTCTGTCGTTTCCAAATAGCATGCGCCAATGCTGATGTCGGTGAGCCGCCAACGGTGCGCGCCCACCACATGCCGCGGAGCCTTGACGGGAAAGGGCTGGCCGTCGCCGGGAGTGCCGGTCTGAGCGCCGCTCTGCGTGCTGGTCTGCGTGCGCTCTTCGACAGTCCAGTCCGAAGGCGCGTATTCAATACCCCAGAAGTTGCCCGGGACCTCCAGACTCGAGTGCAACCAGCCAGGTCTCCGGATCACCACCCAGCGGAACCACCGCCACTACGCGTGCGGTCGTGTGACGGCTGGCGGAAACAATTTCGAGGCGAACCCGAAGTCCACTGGCCGGGGCCCGCGGCGACACCACGCCGCAGCCATGAGCATTGACCAGGGTGGTGTTGCACAGTTCAGAGAAGGGAGCATTGCCCTCCAGACCGGCGACCCGCACCGGAATTTCCAGCGGAAGCCGCGTGCTGCGGCGGATTGCGTATTGCGATCTCTCAGAATCGACCATTGACGGATGAAGAATTCGGGGCCGAAGTTCTTGGCCTCAGGATTGCGAGGCAGATTCACATCGATGCATGACCTGCCCAGGATCATGCTAGACGACAAGAGAAGGCAGAAACACAATTTTCTCAGCGCTGTTTCCGAGTTAGGCAATGTGCCCGCGAGGCACATTGATGCCCCGGCGATTTGCCGTCGTCAGCTTTGCGGCTTGCTATCCACCGCCGGCGTAATGTCCGCCGCGGGTTTCGGCGCCGTGTCGGGCGCGAGGAACTTCTCTTTGTGGCTGCCGTCGCAAAAAGGCCGATTGTTCGAGCCGCCGCAGCGGCAGAGCGAAAACCCCGTCTTGCCAGTCGTATCGTATTTATTGCCGCTGGCATCGACCAAATCGACCACACCATTTGGATCTTCGATCCGGAAAGGCCCGTTCGGCCGCACCACGATTGTGACTTGTCCCATGATTCCTCCAGTTAAGATGGCAGACTTTCAAACTATGGTAGCTCAGTTCTCAGTTCCCAGTTCTCCGTTCTCAGTTGTCAGTATCCAGTTGCCAGCAACACGAGGGCCGGATCGACTGAATGCTGGCTACTGGGTACTGGATACTGAGTACTGGTTACTGGGTACTGGATGCTGGCTTCCACCGATCCACTGATTCCCACCAGGCCAATTTCATCCATTCATCGAGCGTCGTTTTTGCCCACTCGCGATGCTTCCACCACTGATCGCCAAATGTTGCCGGGTCGTGTGCGGCAGCCACGCTCCATTGGTACTGCGGCAGCCGGTGCTCAAAAATGCTGAGCGCCCGCCGCGTGTGATAGTCGGACGTCACCAGCAGCACACGCTGCGCTTTAATCTGCAGCCGGCTCGACTGCAGGCAGCGAGCAACCGCCGCCGTCTCCCCGAAAGTTGAGTGGCTTTCAATCTCGCACAGCGAAATGCGATTAGCATCCGGCTGGCTGCTGATGTATTTCTGCGCGATATCGGTCAAAGTTTCGTCGTAAATCTGGCCTCCCACCTCGGCATCCAGAAACATGCGTGGCGCCATGCCTTGCCGCAGAAGCTCCAAACCTCGCTCCGGGCGCGCCTTTGTTTCGCCCGCCAGCACCACGATGGCGTCCGATTTGGCCGGAGCATCCACCACCAGATAGCGCGCGGCCTGGGTTGCCAGCAACGCCGCCAGCACGACCAACGCAATCAGGAAGCGGAGAACTCGCATCTCTCGCGCATATTACTAAGGAAAGCCGGTTCGCGTCGAATGCGGTTGCGCTCCGACGACGAACGGGCGAAAATCCGGTTTTGGATCGGGTTACCTTGGAATCTCACCTCACTCGGGGCAACCAAAGCGCAGGATGCTAGAATTTCAGCAGCCTTATGACCACTCATTTAACTGCTTCATCCGTTTATTCCGATCTAAAAACCCGCATTCAAACCCGCAAGGCGCGCGTCGGCATTATCGGCCTCGGCTATGTCGGATTGCCGCTGGCTCTACTTTACAGCGAGCAGAAGTTTCCCGTCACCGGTTTCGACATCGATCAGCGCAAAATCGACACGCTAGCCAACGGCGGCACATACATCTTTCGCATTACGCCCGAAGAAATCGCCGCGGCCAAGGCCAACGGCTTCAAAGCGACGGCCAATTACGCCCAACTGAGCACAATGGACGCGATCATCATCTGCGTGCCCACGCCGCTCAACGAATATCACGAGCCCGATCTCAGCTACATTACTGACACGGCGCACGCAGTGGCGCCGCACCTGCGCGCCGGCCAAATCGTCGTCCTCGAGAGCACCACCTATCCGGGCACGACTGAAGAAGTTCTGGTGCCAATTCTCGAGAAAGAAAACGAGGCCGGCTTAAAAGTCTCGCGTAACGGCAACGCTGGCGAAAACGAATTCTGGGTCGCATTCTCACCCGAGCGCGAGGACCCGGGCAACACGCAGGTTGCGCGCCCTGACATTCCCAAAGTGATCGGCGGCGTTGACGCGCAGGCCACCGATATTGCTTCCGGTTTCTACGGTTCGATTTTCCATCGCACCGTTCCCGTTTCCTCGCCCGCCGCAGCGGAAATGACCAAGCTTCTGGAAAACATCTACCGCTGCGTCAACATCGCGCTCGTGAACGAGCTGAAAATGCTATGCCTGCGCATGGGGCTCAACATCTGGGAGATCGTGGACGCGGCCGCCACCAAGCCTTTCGGCTTCCACCCGTTTTATCCCGGCCCCGGCCTCGGCGGGCACTGCATTCCCGTCGACCCGTTCTATCTTTCCTGGAAGGCGAAGGAATTCGACTTCCGCACAAAGTTCATCGAGCTGGCCGGCGAAGTCAACGTGGCCATGCCTTACCACGTGATCGCGGCCACCATTGGCGCGCTCAACAAGCACAAGAAAGCCATCAACGGATCGAAAGTTCTGGTGCTCGGCGTCGCCTACAAAAAAGATATCGACGATCTGCGCGAGTCGCCCGCGCTCACCATCATCGAACTATTGCAAAAAGAGGGTGCGATCGTCAGCTACAACGACCCATATTTCCCATCCGTGGGCCGCGGCCGCCATTACGATCTGCAAATGAAGTGCACTCCGCTCGACAATCTTGGCCAGTACGATTGCGTCCTTATCGTCACCGACCACTCCGACTACGACTATAAGAGGATTGTGAGCGACGCAAAGCTGGTGGTGGATACGCGGAATGCCACTCGCGGCATCAAGAGCGACAAAATCGTGCCCTGCTGATGAGACAAAGCCAGACGGAATTCAGCCCGGACGGATAAAGCGTTTGCTGAAAAACGCGACAGCCGCGAAACAAACGACCACCAGGGCTGAAGCCCACACTGATTCGAGACGGGCTTACGCGGCCCTGAAGGGCCGCTCTTCCACGGTAGCGCGAGCATTGTGGAGTTTTTTCAGCAAACTGTAAAGCCGACAGAGATGCAGCCAGCCTTGCTAACCGGCTAAGAGCCGCACGACCGCTCCTAACCGGCATTCGGCGCAAGGCTTCTCTTTAGACGTTCCTACGTGCCGAACCGTTGCGCGGCGCGGGCCTTTGCCTTGGCCGCTTCTTCTTCGCGGTTCTTCGGGGCAGCCGTGGTCTCGAGCGCGCGCAATAGCCGACTGGAGGCCATCGCGACCTCCTCAATCGCCCCCTCGAACGCGGCTTCATTGGCCTTCGACGGCTTTGTAAATCCGCAGATTTTCCTCACAAACTGCAGCGATGCCGCCCGCACCTCATCCTCGGTCACCGGCGGCTCGAAATTAAAAAGCGTTTTGATGTTTCGGCACATAGCGAACCTCTTGGTATTGTCTCACTGAATCATTGAGTCATCGGATCATTGAAGACCTCGGGTCGGCGTCGTTTTCGGCTGGAGTTAGCAAATGATTCGATGTCTCAATCTTTCAATGCATCAATGATTCAATGACTCAATGCCCCAATGTCTAAATGTCTAAATATCGCAATGATTCAATGTCTCAATCATTCCAGCCCTCAATGGTTTATCCTTTACGTTTTCCGGTGAGGAGCCTTCGGCATGTTTGATGATTTAAGGGGTAAGAACGCGGCGGTCTTTGGCGTCGCCAACAAGCGCTCGATTGCATGGGCCATCGCGCAAGGCCTGCATGAGGCGGGCACTAATCTGGCGATCACTTATCAGAACGAACGCATGGAGCAGGAAGCCAAAGACCTGATCCTCTCGCTGCCCGGCGCCGAAGCGTTCATGTGCGATGTCTCGAACGATGAACAGATAATGCAGCTCTTCGAAAACTTCAGAGGCCGCTACGGCAAGCTGCACACGCTGGTACATAGCGTAGCGTTCGCCCCTCCCGATGAGTTAAAAGGCGAATTCGTGAACACTACCCGCGAAGGCTTCCGCGTGGCCCACGATGTCAGTGTGTATTCCCTGATCGCGCTGGCACGGGCCGCCGCTCCGCTGATGGTCGACGGCGGCAGCATCATCACTATGACCTATTACGGCGCAGAAAAAGTTGTGCCCCACTACAACGTCATGGGCGTGGCCAAAGCTGCGCTGGAATGCACCGTCCGCTATCTCGCCTATGACCTCGGCGGAAAAAAGATTCGGGTCAACGCCATTTCGGCCGGACCTATCAAAACCCTCGCAGCGCGCGGGATTTCGGGGCTGGGAGACATGTTGAAATCGCATGCCGAGCGCGCGCCGTTGCAGCGCAATGTCGAAGTCCGCGAGGTCGGCAGCACTGGCGTTTTCCTCGCGTCCGATGCCAGTGGAGGAATCACGGGCGAAACGATTTACGTCGATTGCGGGTACAACATCATGGGTTTCTAGGGCGGGTTTTGCTGGAGAATTGGGGCCGTCCCTACGGGACTTTGACCCGTTGTCACAGTTGCTTCGCGCTAAAGGGCGGGGGTTATGGACGCGCGAGAAAAGCAGATGCCTCGCACGCCTTCGCTCCGCGCGGCGGAGCTGCAGGCGGCTCGGAATGACAATGCGGCGGGTGCGCAGGCATCGTGACGATACGGGCTTTTGCGAGAACCATCTCTCAGAGCTTGCCGGATGCCGCCATGTGCCATCCCTGGGTAATGAAATCTGCAATCAACAATTCCTGCACGCCTTCCTGCACCCGCAGTTCGTCGTTCAGATAGTGAAACGACATCCTGCCGCTCGCGCGATCGACCGAATCAATGCGAACACGATTGCCGTCGCGGTCGGCGCAGATCAGGCCCACCTCAAGACTGCCATCATTGACTCTTACGATTGCTTGCTCTGTTCTCGCCATATTCGTTGCTTCGCATCCCTCAACCGGCGCATCAAACTAAACACATGCGCACTCGTAAGCTCATCTTCGCTGTATTCGCTGTGGCGATGCTCTTTTCGATCACGCGCGAGTGGTGCGCGCCTGCAACCTGTCCGCGCCTGGAAGTAAGGCGGATCGTTGCCGCGAATTCGCACATAAGCCGCACCGGCAAACGGCATTAGTATTTTCCGTGAAATACCGCGTGATCGATGTCTGGCCAGAATTCTTTTAACACGTTGAAAACGCCGTCCAAGCCCACCTGAGTTCCCCATCGTTGATAAGTTTTCACAAAAGGGTTCGATTCTGCTGGGTAATACGCATTGCCGATGCCCGCAGCAACTCCCGCTCCTACGATCTCCGACAGATTGAAGGTTCTCCCTCCCGAGTTGGTTCTGGTGATAAATAACCGGCTTACGGCATAGCCGGTTCGCTTAACAAATCCGCCGTGGCCCAAGGTATAGTACCGAGGGTCTTCCCTGGTTGCCGCGGGCACGATCGCCTCGGTCATGTAGTTCTCAATAGCGCCGTCGACGAAGATGTGCCAGTAGTATTTGCCATAGCCCTCGGCGCCTTGCCCAAAAGTCGGCTGCGATTTTTCGGCCATGGCAACTCCGGCGAGCGCTCCCACGAAAATAACGTCCGAGTAGTCGAATGTGTCCTGGGTCGCCAGCCAGAGTTCATCCTTGAAAGTCAGCGGCGGCAACTGCGTGTTGGCGCTGACGGCACGAAAATTTGGAACGATCCCCAGAATTCTCTTGGGTTGTTTGCCGAATTGCTCATTCGCGTTCGTTTGATTCGCCGGGCTGGCCGGAGGAGTCGGCGCGTCTGGCAGTTGCGATTTTCCATCTGCCGTTGCTCCCGGCTGTTGCGTATCCGACGCAGGCAGCGAAACCTCGTCCAGCGTAGATTCTAATTTTCCGTCCAGGAATCGCTCGCCCACGCTCGTCAATTCCTGGGCTTGGACCGAGTAGGTCCCGATCATCGCCGTCAGCGTTATCGCCATGCACAATGATTGAATCGCTTTCAAATTTCCCCCCAGATAATTTGATTCTTGCGCGACCGATTGAACAGCTCAATCGACTGCTTTCTTTTGCTTGCGGGCATGTCTCTTCTGCAAATAGCCGTGCACGTCGGGCCAAAACTCCTTCAATTCATTCCCGAAGGCGTCGAGGCCCATCTGGGTTCCCCAGTTGTTGATATTCCCCGAAAAATTCCGATCATCAGCGGGATAATAAACATTGGAAATGGCAATCGCCGTCGCATTGCCCGCGAACTCAGGAATGTTGAACACGGAACCGCCGGAGTCTTTTCGGGCAACGAAAATACGACTGATGGCATAGCCAAAGCGGTGCCCGAACGAACCCCTGCCCAATCGAAAATAGCGGGGATCTATTCTTAGGATGCTGGGGTAAACGCCACCCACCATGACATTGCCATCCACCTGATCGGCGAACGCGGCTCCATACCGCTTCGCATATCCCTTCATCCCCTGTCCGAACGCCGGGTCGGAGTCCTCCGCCTGGCGGATGCCCGCAACAATGCCGACTATCGTGAATTCGTATGGGTCGAAGGAGCCCTTCGCCGCCATGGAGAACTTGTCTTTCCAGGAGACTGGCGCCACTTGCGATTGACCGTCTACGGTCAGGTAGTTGGGCATCACGTAAAACATCCGGTCGTCTTTTTTCTTCTCTGAAGCTTGCTGTGCTGAGTTGTTCTGATCCTGAGAATTATTCCGGGCGGACGATTGATCTATGGGCTTATTCTGCGGCGGAGGAGTGCTCGGGGATGATTGGGCGGATGGGTCAGGATCCGACGTTTGAGCCTGTGGTACGGCTTGACCGGCGCAAAGAGTCGCAGAGGACAACACCGACGCGGTCAGCAGGACTATAAGTATAAAATGACGGAATCTCAACTCGATGTCTCGGTTTTTCTCTTCCCGTTGATTTCGACACCCCGGTTCGCATTACCAGCATGAACCTTCCCAGTCTATCTTTCCTAGTCTTTCAATCCCAGTCTATCTTTCCCGGTCTATCAATGAGATGCGGCACTCGACCCGAGAACGCTCCCCTCAAGTAAATTATGGATGCCTATGGAAGACGTGGGTAGCGATGTCCGGCCAGAATTCGCGAAATGTGTTGGTCAGGGCGTCGCGTCCCATCGCCCATCCGTACTTGACGGCGAGTGCTCCCGCAGTCCGGTCGGAGCTAGGGTAGTAGGCTGTTGAAATACCTTGCGCCATGGCGCGGCCGAAGACCTCAGAAGCATTGAAGGTGTTGTGCCCGTGATAATCAGGAGTAATGAGAATACGAGATGCCGCGTACAGGCCGCGTTTCCAGATCGCGCCTTCGCTCTTGGCATAGTAACGCTCGTCCTCATGAAGAACGGTGGGCAGGGCAAAGATCACCAGGTAGTTACCATCCGTTTTATCGACAAAACCCCGCCAGTAGTATCGGCCGAAGCCGTCTACGCCCTTTCCCAGGTTCGCATGTGCATTCGTGCTCTCGGCCAACAGTGAGGTAATGCCCACAAAAATAAACGACGAGTAGTCGAAGCTGTTCTGGGTCGCAATCTTGAAGGCTTGCCGGGGAGTTGGCGGCGGCGGAATCGCTCCCGCACTGACCGCACGATAATTAGGCATGACACCGAGGATCCGCTTGGGTTGTCGCTTGGAGACGGGAACTTCGGGCTGTGTTCCTGAATGGCTTGGAGCGTCAGGCAACTCAGAGCCATCGGATTTATCTGGCGCGACCGACGGCTTCTGACCGGGCGAGGCGGGCCGATTTGAGGCGGGCGACTGCAACGCGGGAGCCTTCTGCGCGCGGCAGAAAGCACAGGTCGTTAGCAGGGAGATCGGCAGGGAGATCGGCAGGGAGATCAGCAGGGAGGTCACCAGGCAGGGAGGCGCGAGAAGCTTGCTTTTCAAGTTAAAGTTGGCTCCGATTCGGCAAATTCGGGAATGCGCGCCCAAGGCTGCAAAATGACTGCATTCAACAAACGATCCGTTGAATCCTGCGTTCCGTGTCCCCCACTCTCTCGAGTGTAATTTCAAAGTCGCGATCCCGCAGCAAGCGTGGGAATTTCTCACCCCACTCTATCAGTAAGATGCTGTTGGGCGCGAGCAGGTCATCCAAGCCAACCGTCTCAAGTTCACGCTCAGTTTCGATGCGGTAAAGATCGATGTGATAAAGCACCACCCGCGGCGAACGGTACTCATGTACCAGCGTAAACGTAGGGCTGGTCACGCCATCGGCGGTCGCTGCCTCGAAGCCCTCAGCAATTCCCTTGACCAGGGTTGTCTTCCCGGCTCCCAGTTCGCCCCGCAGCAATACCAGCAGCGGAGGAGCCAGTTCGGCGGCTAATGCCCGCCCAAAAGCAATCGTCTCCTCGGCGGAATGCGTCACCATCGAGTTCGGCAAACTCGTCATGGAAATCTCAGAAGAAATCCAGTATAGCCACAGTCCCGCACGCAACGGCGAACCGGCAAAACCTGGTGGCGTCCTGATTTGCCTGTTCTCACCACGGAGTCACTGAGTCACGGAGGGAAAACGTTAAATCTGTAAAACCCAACAGGTGAAGGTTTTGCCAAGCAGTTGGGTTTCTCTGTGTCTCTGTGTCTCCGTGGTGGAAATTTGAAGTTAGGACACTACCCAAAACCACATGACCAAAGTGCGTGACCGGGGAGTAAGTTTTTGAGGATAATCGTCTATCGGGAACAACGTGTTTGCGATAATAGGGGAAGGCTTCCCTTGTGTCTGCGGGAGCCGGTGGCCTCTCGGGACATGAGTTCTTGGAACAAGATTTAGAAGATTCAGCCGATTTGAGGCTCGGTCAAATGGGAAGGGATAAGATGCAGAACTTGCGGGTTCACGGTTTGCAATTTCATGGTTTGCAATTTCATGGTTTGCGTTTTCATGCTACGGCGGTAGCGCTCTGCCTGACGGCAGCATTGCTGACAGGATGTTCGAATCCACAAAAGGCCAAGCAAAAATACCTGGAGAGTGGCCAGCGCTACTATGAAAAAGGTCAGTACCATGAATCTGCAATCCAGTTGCAGAACGCAATCCACTTGGACCCTCGCTTTTCTGCTGCCCACTATCAGTTGGCCCTGACCCAGCTTAAGCTCGGACAATGGCCCGACGCTTACCAGCAGCTTTCGGTAACGCTGCGGGATGATCCCCATAATTATCCGGCCCACCTGGAAATGGCGAAGCTGATGATTTTCGGGCATCAATACCCCGACGCCAAAGAGCAACTTGACTTGCTCGTGCAGAAACAGCCCAACAATCCTGAAGTTTATCTGGCTCTCGCGCAGTATTACAGCAACGGTGCCAAGGATACGAACGCGGCCATCGCGGCCCTGCACAAAGTCCTGCAACTCGATCCCAACCGCTCCGACGCGTATTTGAGCCTGGGCGTGGTCCAGATGCAGGCACAGCAGTGGACCGAGGCTGAGGCAAATCTGAAAAAAGCCTCCGCATTAGCCCCGCAATCGACCGACATTCTATTGGCCATGGGCAGTTTTTATCAGACGCGTGGCCGCTTCCCTGATGCCGAACAGGCCTACCAGAAGGCCATTCAGCTCAATCCCGACGACACCAACCCGAGGCTGGCACTGGCAGCACTGTATCTGGCGGAAAACAAGCGCAACGAAGCGGAAAACTTTCTGCGCGACTCCAAGAAGAACTTTGCCAATAACTCTTTGGGCTATCGCCTGCTCGGCGATTTTTTCTGGCATACCGGCCAGTATGACAAGGCCGTTGACGAATATGCATCGCTTTACCGCGAACATCCCAAGGATCCGGTCGTCGAAGGAAATTACATTCAGCTCTTAATCCTGCGCGACCGGCTCGATGACGCCAACAAGCTGGCCGACGAACTGCTCAAAGCCCAACCCTCAAACATCGATGCGCAGGTCTACAAGGCTGAAATTCAGATTCGCACCGGAAAGATCAGCGACGCGACGACCACCCTGCAAAACGTCCTCAAGAATGATCCCAACAATGCCGTTGCGCACTATCAACTCGGCCTTGCTTTCGATCAACTGGGCAATAGCAGCCGGGCGGAGACGGAATGGCGCGAAGCCGTCCGTTTGCGGCCTGACATCGTGGAAGCCCATCGTGGCCTTGCCGGCTCTGCCATGCACAACAATGATCCCGCCCTCCTGTCACAGGAAGCAGACCAGATCATCGCCCTCGAACCGGCTGCTCCCGACGGCTATCTGTATCGCTCCATTGCCGAGTTTGCGCGCAAGCAATATACGGTGGCGGAGCAGTTTGTCAGGACCTCCCTCGAAAAGGAGCCGAATAATCCTCTCGCCTACGTTCAGCTGGGAAATATAAGGATGGCGCAAAACCAGCACCCTGAAGCGCAGAAGGCTTTCCAGCAGGCCCTCGATCTGGATCCAAACTCCGCCGATGCCATGCGCGGCATACTGAATGTGGATCTCGCGCAAAAGCAGCCTGACCGGGCCATTGCCACTATTAAGGCGCAGCTCGCCAAGTATCCCAACAACTCCGATTTCCACGCCATGCTGGGCATGCTCCTCAAGGAACAGAAAAAGGACTACGCCGGTGCGGATGCCGAGTTTCATCAGGCCATCAAACTCAACAAGAACAACATGACGGCTTACCTGAAGCTGGGCATGATGCAAACCGAGCGCGGCGAAAATGATGCCGCTCTTCAGACCTACCTGCAAGCCGCGAACGCCAGTCCCAAAGATGTGGGCTTTTACCTGCTCGCCGGCGGCCTGTACGAAACACGTCAGGATTGGGACCAGGCCCGGCAGATGTATCAGAAGGTTTTGGCCGTTCAGCCCGAAAACCCGGTGGCCTCAAATAATCTTGCCTATGTAATCCTCCAGCAAGGCGGAAATGTGGACGTTGCTTTCGAGATGGCGCAAACTGCCCATCGCCTGCTGCCCGATAATCCGAGTTCTTGCGATACGTTAGGCTGGGCCTTCTATCACAAGCACGTATATACGTCGGCAATCGACTTGTTCAAGGAAGCCCTCGAGAAAGACCCTGCCAGCACGCTTTACAACTACCATCTCGGATTGGCCTATGCGCGAAACAACCAGCCTGCGCTCGCGCAAAAACAACTGGATCGCCTGAAACCCAACTCCAACGAAGCCACCGAATTGAAACACACCATGTCGGAGATGAAAACGCGCACCTGATTTGTGAACTCAGGTGCTGTGTCTGCCCTTCGTGAAACCTGATGCCGATTTGTTCCAGCGGCGTCGTCGAACAAAGATCCCCGGACTTGCGAAACCCTGATTTGCAAAACTCGGATTTGCAAAACTCTGTCTTGCGTATCACGCTCGAACGCGCGAGCATGGCAACGGGGTGACTTTGCGTTTCCGCAACATATTTCTAATCGCTGTAATGTGCGCCCTCGGGTGCCTGGGTTGGTTCGTCGCTCGCGCGTCGCGCGGAATTCAAGTCGGTACCGCCGTGGTCAGCCAAACCCTGTGCTCAGGAGTATTCGTTTCCGGTCTCGATCCCGATTCCGTCTACAACCAGGCCATCAAGCCGATCCCCGGACAAGAATTACTGGCTAAACGCCTTCGCTATGGCGTTGACCGCAACGCTCACCACGTCACTGCAACCTGGGCCGGAGCTTTTCAAAGCCGCGCGGTCTACCGCCAGGGCCTCGGCTGCACGCTCCTGCACGGCAACGCCGAGCCTATCGACGTTGGCGCAACGCACGAGGTTGCCGCGACGCACGAAGTAGCCCCACAGCTCCGGAGTGCCGCACCGTCTGCCTCTCTTGCCGAATCAACGCTTCCCGCCGCCACACAACTTGAAACCGCGCCCCCATCACCGCAACTCGAAGACGCTCTCGACCGCGCTTTCACCGAGCCGGCCACTCCGCCCTACCGGTGGGTAAAAGCCATCGTTATTCTGCACGATGGAAAATTAGTCGCCGAACGTTACGCGCCGGGCTACGGTCCCAACACGCCCGTCCTCGGATACTCGGTCAGCAAATCCGTGATCAACGCGCTGGTTGGAATTCTGGTGCGGCAAAACAAGCTCTCGCTCGACCAACCCGCTCCGGTGCCCGAATGGAATAGCCCATCCGACCCTCGCCACAAAATCACGATCGACAATCTTCTGCGCATGACGTCGGGCTTGGCGCTTGAAGAATCCGACACCGGCTTTGATCCGGTGTCGCGCATGCTTTTCCTCGAGCCGGACATGGCGGGCTTTGCGGCACGCGCGCGCGTTAAGTCCGCGCCCGGAACAAAGTTTGAATACACCAGCGGCAACACCTTAATCCTGTCCCGCATTGTTCGCGACGCCGTTGGCGGCCATGCGCAGGATGTCGTCGAATTTGCCCGCAAGGAATTGTTCGAGCCGCTCGGCATCACCACCGCGACCATCGAATTCGACGACGCCGGCACTCCCGTGGGCAGCACGAACATTCTGGCTTCCGCGCGCGATTGGGCCCGCTTCGGTGAGCTATATCGAAACGACGGTGTTGTGGATGGCCGCCGCATTCTGCCCGAGGGCTGGGTCAACTACTCCACCGCGCCCACGCTTGAAAGCGACTACGGCGCCGGCTTCTGGACCAATCGCGGCGCTCATGGCTACGCCCGCGGCCGCATCCGCTCCGGCATGCCCGAAGATTCTTTCTACGGTTCCGGCAATCTGGGGCAACGCGTCGTAATCATTCCCTCCGCACACCTTGTTATAGTGCGCATGGGTCTGACTCACAGTCCCGACTTCGACATTGAAGGCCTGCTCCGCCTGATCGCGGATACGACTTCCGCGCTGAAGAATCCCTAGTCGAGAGCTCAATTTAGTTAGGAATGGTTGGGCGAAAACGGAGTTACGCTAGACCGGCAGTTCTTCCTGCATCCATCCTGCGCCGACTTCAGCTTTCGGCTCGCCAGAAAGATCAAGAATCAGCTTCTCAAGAATCAGCCGTTTACCCGGAGGATTTGACCGCAGCGCCAGGTCGGCTTTCGCGATCAGCCGGATCGCGCGGGTCAACTCGCGTTTTGACTTATAGCGCCGCGCCTGCTTGATAATATCGTCCGCCGCAAATGGCGGCACACGAAACCCCTGCCACAGCGCCGCCCAAAGCATGCGCTGGTCGCGCACATTGCGCTCCAGAATCACCAGCATCTGGCGGAAAGTTTTCGCCAGCATGTAGAGATGGCCAATCGCCGCCTCTTCGCCCTCGCCCGTCGAAAGCAGGTTGTCCAGAGTCTCCAGCGCTCGCACCCGGTCTTTCGCGGAGATGGCATCCGTCAACTCATACAGAGACCGCTGTTTCGCCGCGAGCACCATCGTTTCCACGTCGCCGAGCGTAATTTTTTTCTTCTCGCCAACGTAGAGAATCAGCTTCTCCAGCTCGTTCGAAATCATCATCATGTCGCCGCCCAAGGCGTCAACAAGTTCGCGCGCGCCATCGGAATCGATCTTCGCGTCGCGCGTCGCGCAGTATTCGCCAATCCAGCGCACCGCTTCGCCTTCTTCCACGCGTGAAAGCTCGACAATGCCGCAAAACGGCCCCAGGTCTTCGCGAATCTTCTGGTAGCGTTCCTTGTCGGTCATTTCTATGCGGCGCACATCGGCCGGAATGCTGATGTGGTCCGCGACAAGAACAATGAGTGCGTCAGGATTGGGATTCTTTGCGTATTCTTCAATCGCCGAAATCTTCTCGTCGTTCGAGCCGCGGCCGAACAGCGCCTTCACGCCCCGCACAAAAAAAACTTGAAACGGCGCCATCAGCGACGGCGTGCGCGCACGGTCCAGCACCTCGCTCAGCGAATTTTCGCCCAGATCAAGTTCATAAACACTGAAATCGCGCGCGTCGGGCGCAACCAGGTGTTCCAGGATCGCGTCGCGGCAGCGCTTGCGGAAGAACGCTTCATCACCCACTAGCACATAAACCGGACGAAGCTTGCGCGACTCAACTTCGGCAAGAAAGCGGTCGGATTGGCTGAAGCCGCGCATTATTGTTTTACCGCCTTCAATATGCTTCCAGAATATTCGCCACCAGAGCGCGTGCAAAATCGCGCGACATGCGGTCAATGGCCGGAGTTTCTTCCTCAAAAAAACTGTCCAGATCGCGCGTCAGTTCATACTGATCATGAAACAGATACGACGGATTCTGGAATATGATCTTACCCTTACTGTCCGTCAGCGTGATCGAGATATTCAATGTGATCAAAGCGCTCGCCGCGCGGCCGGTTTGCGAATCGTAGGCAAGCGGCGCTGTCGACGCCGATAATACGGTCCCTTTCAGCACCGCGTCCGCCTCCTCATTGTTATGCACAATGCGAAATTGCGTGCGCGTGTTGAATTCCTTGACCACCGCATCGGTCAGTTGCTGTTCAATCCGAAACGTCCGGCTCTGGCTGTGGAAGGCGGGAACCGCGATGGTCCGAATATTCGGCGCCAGCGCACTCGAGTGCTCCACGGTGTGGTACCCGCATGCAGCGAGGGCCAACAACAGCATCATCGCCGCTGCCAAAATTACTGATGGACGCTCATTGGCACGTTTCACATTCCGTTTCCACCGCCTGTAGCCCCAACGCTGCGTTCCCCAACGCCGCGTTGCCCATCGCTTTGGCCGCTCCGCCATTAAATCCACCCTCATTGAATCTGACCTCGCGGACGGGAAGCAGTCATGGTTTCCGCGCACTCGACAGTATTCAAGGCAGCCACGCGCAGATTGTCGATGACGGCCCAGAGCCAGAATCCCTTTTCACGCACGGCATCCGCCCGCACCGTCAGCAGCACATTATCCTGGCTTGCCGCGCTGACGTTGTTCGGAGTCTCCGTTGAATCGCTGATCACAACATGCTCCCCCACCAGTGCGCTCGACAGGTCGCCGACGGAAACACGCTCCTCCATCTCCCAATAAATTGAAAATGCATAGCCATGGAAAACAGGCGCCTGCACCGCGAACAGCGCGGGCGCAACCGCGGCCGGCACCAGCGCGTGATAATTCTTCCCAATTCTCTGCCCCAGGGCTTCAACCGAGTATTTGGATTCCGCTCCGTAGCGTGCCAGCATGTTGAACGCAACTTGCTCGTCGAAAAGTTTCTTGGGCAATTGCTGGAATGAGAGTAGATTCACCGTTTGCTCGTGCAACTCGTCCATACCTTTTTGTCCATACTCGGAAACCGGCTCCAGAATCGTTGCCACCATGTTTTGCACTTTGGCGGCCTTACTCGCGCGCAACGCAAGCAGTGCGAGCGCGATAGCCGCCGGATGCGCCACCACCACAGGTTCCGGTTGCAGTTGCGGAGCCACCACTTTGCCCGTCTCGCGCTCAATCCACGGTGCGCGGATCGCGACCTGCGGCTCATTTTCGAGAGCGCCTGATAGATCAATGATCGTATTGCCCGCGGCGCGCGCCGCCGGAAACGAAGACCGAGCCGAACCGGGATCGGACGCGAAAAACGTAAAGTCGACGTTTTCGAATTGTTCTGCGCGGGCTCCCTGGATGAAATTGATTTCGTCTCCGACAGCCTCCAGTTGCCCGATCGCTTCGTCGTCATCCAGCAGGCGAATGTTGGCCGTGGGAAAATTTCGGTCGCGCAAAACTTCCGCCACTTCCTTCCCCAAAAGCGACGCCGCGCCCACAATCGCAACTCGATACAAATTCGCGCCGCGTGGATCGGCGTGGGTGCCTGCAGATTTCGAAACCAGACTCATGATGTTTGCGACGCCTCCCTATAAGGAGGAGGCGCAGGCGGAGATTTCCGGCGGAAAATCCATTGCAGCCTCCAAAGCACGCCCGACGCCATGTAGAAAATCGCAATGACGAAAAGCGCTTGCCGCGAGAAAAACCAGATCGAAGCGAGAATGGGGCCGAACAGCACAATCAGCCTGAATGGGCGCCGCGAGTTGAAATCAATGTCCTTGAAGCTGTAAAAACGCCACGTGCTCACCATCAGGTAGCCCACCACTACCACCATCATCAGCCATGTCGCCGCCGTCCACCAGGAACTGATCGGCTCGCCCGAGGAAAAATGCACGCAGGCCGCAATCACGCCGGCGCCTGCCGGGATCGGCATGCCGACAAAATATTTCTTGCCCGGCCGCCCCGGATTCGAAGGCTGCGGATTCACCGTTATGTTGAAACGCGCCAGCCGGCTCGCCCCCGCCATCAGAAATCCGAAGCACGCAATCGTGCCGATTTCGGTAATCTTCGTGCGCAGCTCCGGTGACATGACCATCGGCAGCAGATGAAATCCCCACATCCACGCCAGCAGCGCCGGAGCAATGCCGAACGTGATCACGTCGGCCAGAGAATCCAGTTCCTTGCCGAAATCGCTCTCCGTATGCGTCATGCGTGCGATTCGGCCATCCAAGCCATCGAACAGCACCGCAAACCCAATCGCCTTGGCAGCAAAGTCAAGATGCCAGAAATCGCCCGATGCCCCAAACACCGTTTGCAGAATCGCATAAAAGCCCGCGGCTATGTTGGCGGTCGTAAAAAGTGACGGCAGAATATACATGCCCTTGCGCATGCTCCGCTGGTCTTTACCACGGCGATCGCGAACTAACTCTTCCATGCCGCCGCCTCCCGCCCTGCGTCTGCCGCAACCGGCTCCTTCGCGCTCGTAACCGGCAGCACCGCGAGAACGGTTGCGCCGCCTTTCACGTGGTCGCCGGGTTTCACCTGAATCGCAGCATCGCCATCGAAGAGCACATCCACTCGCGATCCGAACTTGATCAAGCCAACGCGCTGGCCTCGTTCCACCTTGTCGCCAACTTTCAAATCGAACACGATGCGGCGCGCGATCAATCCGGCAATTTGTTTGAACACCACCGTGCGCCCTTCGCCTTCCACTGTCACGATATTCTGCTCGTTTTCTTCCGCGGAATGCGCGGCCATGGCATTCAAAAACTTGCCGCGCTGGTAACGCACATCGCGAATAACGCCCGCGATCGGCGAGCGGTTCACGTGCACATTGAAAACATTCAGGAAGATGCTGATGCGCGACTGAGGCCTGTCACCCGAGTTGACCGTCGAAACATCCGTTACCTTGCCGTCACCCGGAGAAACAATCGCACCCGGCAGATCCGGAATCCGCCGATCCGGGTCCCGGAAAAACCACACGCAGAAGAGACCAACCAGCACGACTGGGATCGCGTAGGGCCATGCTGCGAGCCACGCCATGATCGCCGCCGCCACCGCGCACCCAACTCCGTAAAAGTACCCGTCACGCACCATGAGAATTTCAGATGATTATAGAGCGGACGCGACCATCTACATAACTGCAATAAAAAAAGGCGCTTATACGCGCCTTGCTGATACATAGACTTAGGGCACTAAAACCGCAATGTAGGCTTAAACAGTGATCCTGGTTTAGGCCGAAACTCGCTGCGCCCGCTCCAGAACAAGCATCTGGTCCTTGAGCCGCAGCTTCAGTTTCTTCAACCGCACTTCTTCCAACTTTTCGTCTTCGGTGAGATAACGTTTCTGGGTGAGGGATTCCAGCCGTTGGGAGTACTGCGAGTGCTCCTGGGACAGCCGCCGGAATTCCTCATGGCCGCCCAAAAACTGATCTTGCGGAGTCTGCATCGTGCGAGGCCTCCTAAATTATTACTGCCGGGTTAAAAACTAGCATAGGCGTACGGAGGTTTCAATGGGGTAAGTCAGGTAATTTCTGTAGACTCCAGGGGTTCGCACCCGCACGCCAATACCTTAACCAATATTTCAATAAGCCCTTTTGGCACAATACCTTAGGTTTTGAATGCCGGGTTTCGGGCATCCGGACGACTGTGATTCACAACCGACAATTCCACAGCCCGGACATTGCAGACCACTCATCCTTCCCGATCAAGCCTGTAGAGAATCGCATCCTCCACCGGATCGCGATAATATCCGCGGCGGCGACCGCACTCCCGAAACATGCACTTTTCGTAAAGCCCGCGCGCCGCCTCATTCGACTCCCGCACTTCAAGCAGCAAAGCTGTGCCGCCCGCGGCACGCCATCTTGAAATCAGCGCGCCCACCAGCGCTGCGCCAATTCCTTTTCGCCGCATCCCCGGCCCAACGACCACATTTTCGATTTCCGACTCGCCCGCCACGACCCGCACGCAAATGAAGCCGCAGACTCTGCCGTCAACCTCGGCGACCATCACGCCGACGTCTTCTTTCGTTCGGGCCGGAATCCGCGACCGGTATTGATCTTCTGACCAATGTGCCGCGGACGCCGACCCCCGCTCAAGAGCCAGGATCGCAGCGATGTCATCGTTCCGTGCATCGCGGATAAACACGTCGGCGGGTACACGCATACGAATCAATAATAGTGGTGCAGTTTGCTTCTTACCCAACGGCCATCTGATCGGCGTCTTCCCAAGGCACCGCGTTGTCACCAGCGGGGCGAGAAATCTCGCGCGTATCCACTAATACTTTGACTCGAAGTGCACAGTGGCGAATCAACGTTTTGGTTGCGGTTTGGGCTGAGAAAAGATTTCCGCATCCGAGCGCCGAATGTAGTTGGCTTCCAGTTCTTCCGGGCCTACGGTTTGCCCGTGCTGAATCCGCTGCCACCCCAATCGTGCGATCAGCGCGCCATTTGGATATTCAACCTGCTCGGTTGGAATGCCAGCAGCCACGAAAATCTCTGCCAGAGCTTTGTCGGGCGTGACGACGCTCTTCCCTGGTGCCTGGTTCATGAACTCTTCGCGGCTGAGCAGGCGCTCACTTCGCACAAGTGTCCGCGCACCGCCCGCGCCGCTACCAGCCTCGCTATCGCCCAACTCATACTCCCCTGCATAAACCTCTTGGCGTCCGGCATCGACAGTCGCCAGCACGGATCCTCGCGCAGATCGGGGCACAGTCCCAGTCGTAGTTCCGGATGTTGTTCCGGGCGAAGTTCCGGCCGAAGAACCAGACGAAGAACCAGACGAAGTCCCAACCGCCGCCTCGCTCGCCGATTCAGCAACCGCTTCCAGCAGCGATATCGCGGCGATGGGTTTTTCCAATATTTCGGCCAGCGCCTTTACGGCGGCTAGCCCCACTCGCAAACCGGTAAACGATCCCGGCCCCGAAACCACCACAAAACCACTGAGGTCCAGCTTCGAATATCCGTGCTTGGCTAGCAGCGCAGCAATCTGCGGCACCAGTTGTGCCGAAAATGTTCCGCCCGCCAGCGCCACGCTTTCCACCATCTCGACATCGCCGCCGTCAGCCACGCGCGCCAGCGCCACGCTGCCATTCTTGCCGGAAGTATCAACTACGAGCAGAAGCATAGGAAATTTGTAATTGGTAATTGGTAATTTATAATTTCGCAATTTTGTAATTGGAAATTGGAGATGTGGAAGACGCAAATCAGGCGTGCGGGTTTCAAAATCGCAAGTCTCATTTTAGATTTCCGATTGCAAATTACCAATTACCAATTACAAATGTCCTCCTTCCACCAGTTCCAGCAGCACGCCACCCGTGCTCTGCGGATGCACAAACACATACCGATGGCCGCCCGCTCCTATCTTGATCTCCTCCGACACCAGTCGCACTCCATCTGCCTTCAGTTTTTCTACCGACGCCGCCAGATTCGGCACTCGCAGGCACACGTGATGCAATCCTTCGCCGCGCTTCGCAATAAACTTCGCAATCGTTGAATCCTCAGCCGTCGCTTCCAGCAGTTCCAGCCGGCTCTCACCCACAGGCACCATCACCAGGCGCACTTTTTCCTGCTCCACGGTTTCTACTGGCGAAACAGTCAGCCCGAGTTTTTCGTAGATGCTCTTCGCCGCCGCCAGCGACTTCACCGCAATGCCGAGATGATCAATTTGGTACGACATATTTGCTCTAGGTCGAACGGGCAGACGTTACGAAGTTCTTGGCTCTCGAACCGGCAATCAAAGCTCCAACTGAATAAGCAATCGAAGCAAACGCCGGTATAGTAAACAACACTGCCGCCAGCGCTGATTCGTCTCCTTCACATTTGCGACTATTCATTACAAGGAATGCATTGAGGACATTCTCTGTGACGGAGCAACCATGAGACCAGCGCGGATGATAGTGCCGTACCGATCCCCAGATACCATACGCCAGCCAGACCACACCCGAAATCCAAACCCAGCAGGCCTCGCGCGCGGGATAAGCTCGGTTCAAGCGAAAACCAAGAACGAACCCGACCGGAAAAGACAGGCACAACGCGGGGATGTCAGCGTTAAGCGAAAACGGCAGCACTTTATTTATGCATGCCACCAGCAAGACCGCCACTAAAATCGCCGCAGGCACGGAAAGCACCATGCTCGCCAATGTATTCACCGCAAAGCGGCCAATGGCCGGGCCAAGACTTTTGACGGATCCATACGGGTTGGTCTGCGTCATTTCCCCACCGTCGTCCCCACAATCTCCTCCACCAGCGAATACGGATCGCGCTTATGCTCTGCGATCTCCGCTGCATACCGATCCAGACTCTCCGCATCAACCTGCGCGCGCGCCCGCTCAAGCATGGCATCGCGCAGCATTTCTACCAGCCGCTCCCGCCAGTTTTCAGCGGTCTTCCGCAGCAGCAAATTCCCCTTCTTCAAATACTCTTCATAATCGGCGATTGCTGCCGCCAGTTCTTCTGTTCCGGTCCCGTCGCTCGCCACCGTCTTCACAATGGGAGGAGTCCACCCATCATTCCTCATGGCCAGCGACTGCATGGAGCGAATCTCGCGTTCCACTCTTTCAGCGCCGTCGCGGTCGCTTTTGTTGATCACAAAAATGTCGGCAATTTCCATGATCCCTGCTTTGATCGTCTGCACATCGTCGCCCATGCCGGGCACAAGAATCACCACGGTGATGTCGGCGAGGCGCATGATATCAATTTCATCCTGGCCTACGCCCACCGTCTCAATCAAAATCTTGTCGCGCCCGGAGGCATCAAGCACGGTGGCAACATCCGCCGTCGTGCGCGCCAGCCCGCCCAGCGATCCGCGCGTGGCCATGCTGCGGATGAAGATGCCCGCGTCTCCATAATGATCCTGCATGCGAATACGATCGCCAAGAATCGCGCCGCCGGTGTAGGGACTGGTCGGGTCAACCGCAATAATGCCGACCGTCTGGTCTTCGTGACGATAATGCTTTGCCAGTTGATCCACCAGCGTGCTCTTGCCCGCTCCCGGCGCGCCCGTCAGCCCAATGACGCGCGCACGCCCCGTGTGCGGAAACAATGCCTTGAGCAGCTCCGCGCTCCCCGCCCGCCGGTTCTCGACAGCCGAAATGGCGCGCGCCAGCGCCCGCACATCGCCGGAGCGAAGCTTCTCAATCGCGTTCTGTTGTTGCTGATTCAAACTGTTCAGTGTAAAGCAGGCGTCGCAGAAAGGCACTCTGCTAGAGATGATGAGTGTAACGGCGATGTTACGCCAGTTGAGGCTTGTCCGTTCTGTTCGGTCGAACTGTCCCGTCTGGAGTTTGCGCGCACAATGCGCCAGCCAACGCCCTACTGCTCGCTCTGGTTCGTGTTCTGTAACGAAAAATGTTTTGTGTTGACGGACCGAGAAATTTGGTGTCACACTACCCGCCTGTCGGACCAAGAACTCGCCACCGCCTTGGCACTCCGACTAGTTCAAAAAGAAGGAAAATCGATGACCCTCAGAAAAATTCGGTATTCGCACTATGCAATGCAGATCGCGGCCGCAGTGCTTCTCGGCGTCTGCTGTCTACAACCCGCCATCGCACAGACGGCAGACGCGGAGGCGGCAGCGCGCGAGAGTTGGGGCGCGTTTATGTCGCAGTATACCCAACCAGAGGAGGGGTGCTTTCAGGCAACTTACCCCAACCTCTTCTGGGAGAAGGTGGAATGCAAGGTAGTAACACATCCATTCGTCCATCCAAGGTTCCACAAGCCAGGAGGCGCGCTGACGGCAGGCAATGGTAACGACTACGTTGCCGAAGCGGCGGGCCTGATCAGCAGCACGCTTGGCAGTTTCCCGACGGTCAAGGGCGTAACGTCCGAGAAGAGTGTCGGCGTGGCCGAATATGGAGACGGGGGCATCCTCGGGGCGAATGAATACTCGATTCAGCTCAATACGCAATTCACCAGCACGAGCGCGGCATGTGCCAGCCATAGCGGCTGCACCGTGTGGCAACAATTCATTTATGCGACGGACTACGAAACCAAGGGGTCTGCAGCTGTCTTTATGCAGTATTGGCTGATCGGCTGGGGCAAATCGGCTTGTCCGAAGGGCTTTGGCAGCGACGGCGGGGGCGATTGCTACGGCAACAGCAATTACATATCGGCACCCGATATCAAGGCCACCAGCCTTGGCAGTTTGACGCTTTCAGGAACTGCGGCAAAGGGCGGCAACGATACGGTCGTATTCCACAATGGAAGCACGGCCTACCAGGTCAGCGGCGCCGACAGCAAGCTTGATATCGCGACGGTTTGGAAGGAATCCGAATTCAACATCGTCGGTGATGCAGGCGGCTCGGAAGCGGTTTTCAATAGTGGTTCCTCGGTCACCGTGAAGGTGGCGCTGACGGATGGTTCCACATCAGCCCCAACTTGTGTCGCGAATGCTGGCACAACCGGAGAAAGCAATAACCTGAATTTGGGTAGCTGTAGCAAGGCGAGCGGTTCGTCACCCTACATCGAGTTCACCGAATCGAACTAGGGGTCCACTTGGAGGGGGCCACTCCGCGCCCCTCCTATACAACTCCCATCCCCTGACCAATCCTCGGGAAGCGCAACCTTCTCTCCCCCGCCCAACGTGGATCTATGAGATGGGGCACGGCGGTTCCACACAAACCCGTCCGAGCAAGCTGTTACTCCTTCAGCAATTGCCGCGCGATTACCAGCCGCAGAATAGCTTCTGACCTCGACCGCTCAGCCCCTTAGGATAAGCGAGGGGGCGACGCCAATATGGATATGATCCCGCTTAAGCCGGAGCGTATGGCGCAACTGGAAGAATATGCCAAACGGCGCGGACAAGACCCTGCCGCGGCGCTCGACGACACTCTGGCCACCTAGCCACCTACCTGGAGTGGGAACGCCAGGACTTCGCGGAAGCTGTTGAGGGCATCCAGCACGGCTACGAAGATGTGAGAACCGGGCGTACCCGACCCGCCAGCGAGTTTCTCTCCGATCTGCGCCGCAAGCAATAATCCGTCAGCCGCTCAAACACTAAGCCAGCTATTCCTTCAGCAATTGCCGCGCAATCACCAGTCGCTGAATCTCGCTGGTGCCTTCGCCAATCGTGCACAGCTTCACGTCGCGGTAAAACTTTTCCGCCGGATAATCCTTGATGAACCCGTACCCACCATGAATCTGCAGCCCTTCGTTGGCGCACCGCACTGCAACCTCGCTGGCATAAAGCTTTGCCATCGACGATTCCAGCGTCGTCTTCATCCCCGCATCTTTCATCGCAGCCGCACGCAGAGTCAGCAGCTTCGCCGCCTCGATCTCCGTTGCCATATCGGCCAGCTTCCACTGGATCGCCTGAAATTCGCTGATGGGCTGCCCGAACTGCTGGCGCTGCTTCGAATACTTGAGCGCCGCTTCATACGCTCCTTCCGCCATGCCCAGTGACAGCGCTGCAATCGAGATTCGCCCTCCATCCAGCACCTTCATCGCATCAATAAATCCGTTGCCCTCACTGCCCAGCAGGTTTTCGGCGGGCAAGAAACAATCTTCGAAAATCAGCTCCGAGGTATCGCTGGCCCTCAGCCCGAGCTTGTTTTCTTTCTTTCCAACCCGAAACCCCTGCGTGCCCTTCTCCACGATGAACGCCGACAACCCATGAGTGTGCGCCGTTTTGTCCGTCACCGCGAGCACCACGAGAACATCCGCATAGCGAGCGTTCGTGATGAACGTCTTGGTCCCGTTCAATACCCATCCGCCCTTCGACCGCACCGCCGTCATGCGCGCGCTGCCCGCATCCGACCCCGACGACGGCTCGGTCAGTCCCCACGCGCCAATAAATTCGCCGGTCGCCAGCTTGGAGACATATTTCTTCTTCTGCGCCTCGTTGCCGGCAACAAAAATATGGTTCGAACCAAGCGACGTGTGCGCGGCCACAATGATCCCAACCGATCCATCCACGCGCGACAGCTCTTCAATTGCGGTCACATACTCCACGTAGCCCATCCCCGCGCCGCCATATTCGTGAGGGAAAATTATTCCCAGCAGCCCGAGCTTGCCCAGCTCTTTAATCGTGGCCAGCGGGAACTCGCTTGCTTCGTCCCAGGTCATCACGTTCGGAGCGATCTCCTGGGTGGCAAATTCGCGCACGCTCTTTTTCAGGTGCAGCTGCTCTTCGTTTAGTTGGAAGTCCAAAATTCCTCCGATGCTATTCACTTACTATGCGAGTGACCAAGATGCTATTCACTAAGGCCGATGGCATTGGATGCGCGCGGAAAGGCGCGGAAACGGCACCCGGCGGCAACTTTTTCATTTAAGCACGCCGCAGCCGCATTCGCGAAATTACCATACCGACCGGTTGGTGTGAGCTGAACGACCAGTTGCGACTGTTGCCGCAGAGTCCTATATCTGCTTCTTCGGCTGGGCCCCGAAAATCCTACGCGCGAGCCAAAGCGGCGCCACCAGAACATGCACAGGATTTGTCAGAAACGCCGGCTTATTCCCTTCGATCAGATGCCCAAGCCACGCCAGAGCAAAGGCGGTTGGAATGAGGAGAAGCGCGATTATCCAGTGCCACCAAACAACAATCAGCGACGAGAAGCCGACCGGGATCGCGATGACATGCAGCGCGCGGTTCACTGGATGGTTATGCGCGCCGTCGTAGTGCGAATACAAGCCCACGTCCCACCTCCGTGGCGAAAAAGCCTGCTTGGGGCAGCATTATATCCCCATGCGTTGGGTCGGAGGTCTGCTCTTCAATTCTGCGCACTTCGTCTGAAAACCGATGGCTGAACGCTGATCGCTCGTTTGCGCAAGAAAAAGCCGGAGCCACATGGGCTCCGGCTGTCCAGTTGGTTGTGTGCCCGGAAAAAATTGAGGCGTTTACGCGGTGTGAGCCCGGACAAGAAACTCAGCCGCACATTAGCTCGGCCTTCAGCAACTCGGCCTTCAGCCACAAGCCAGCTTCTCCTGATGGCTGATGGCTGACAGCTTCCTACGCGCTCCGTCGCGGCCGTACTGTCAAATCGCGCACCTGCGCCAGAATGCTCGACATCTGCATTCCGTTCAGTTGCGACAAATATGGCATTACTTCGGAGACGAACTGATCTTCCATCAGTTCCCGGATATCTTCCTGACGATTCCGTTCTCCGCCCTCCAGCAGCATGGGAACGCTCACTTCCAGCGCGCGCGCCAGCCGCTCCAGCGACGAAAGCGTTGGCGTAGCCTTTTCGTTTTCAATTTTCGAGACGTACGTACGCGGCACCGACATGCGCAGCGCCAGTTGACGCTGGCTCAGCCCACTGCGCAGGCGCAGCGACCGTATCGAGTGTGCCAGGTTCAAATGCCCTCGCCCGCTAATGTTCATGGTCTCGGGCGAAACCTCAGGCATCGCCGCAACCGCAGCGATCTCGGCCTCGTCCTCATCCAGCGAACGATGACACCGCCGGCAAATACTATTAGTTGTGCGGAATTGCACGAGCGAACAGTGATCGCAACGAACAACTTCCCGTGAGTCTACGGGAGCGAGTGTAGTGGCCATCGGGTTTTGGGAGTGCCAGAGCGGGCTACTCTCAAACCAACTGTGGAGTAATCTGCTTGATTACTCCTGTGGAAGTCAAGGAAAAATAACGACGAAGCCCGAGATGCCCGCCGCAAAATCTCAGCGGCATCTCAAAATGATTGCGGAAAACGCAGACAGAACATGCGGCAAACAACCAATCAAGGCAAGCTGGCAAGCTGTTTACTAACTGAGTTCACTCAGTCCGAAAAAGAAAATTACCCCCTCAGCGCTGCCGCAATCTTCCCCTCGGCGATCACTTCCGCAATCCGCGCAAAATCGCGATACATCGCTCTGTCCTTCTCCATCGTCGGACAGACGGCTCGAATCGCCGCATGCGCCGTCTGCAAGAACTTTGAAGGCTTGAGCGGCGCAAGAAAATCAATCGCCTGCGCCGCCGCCATCGCTTCAATCGCCATCGCGTTGCGCGTGTTCTCGACAATTCTCCGCAGCTTGTTCGCCGCCGCCATCCCCATCGAAACGAAATCTTCTTTATTGCCGGAGGTCGTGATTGAATCGACCGACGCGGGGTGCGCCAGGATTTTGTTCTCGCTGACCAGCGCCGCCGCCGTCACCTGCGGCATCATGAATCCCGAATTCAGTCCGGCTCCCGGAGCAAGAAATGGCGGCAAACCTTCGCTCAGCGCGGGATTCACCAGCCGCTCCAGTCGCCGCTCGCTGATCCCCGCCAGCGCGCTCAATGCAATGCCAAGAAAATCGAGCGCAAACGCCACCGGCTCGCCATGAAAATTCCCGCCCGAAATCACATCGCCTTCGCCGTCCATTGCCTTCGGGTTCTTCACAAAAACCAGCGGATTGTCGACCGCCGAATTTATCTCTGTTTCAAATACCGCGCGGCAGTGCGCGATCGTGTCGCGCACTGCGCCGTGGACCTGCGGCATGCAGCGCAAAGAGTAGGCGTCTTGCACGCGCCCGCAATCGCTGTGAGACCGTCGAATCTCGCTCTCTTCGAGCAGGCGGCGAAGGTTGGCCGCCGTCCTCGCCTGTCCTCGATGTGGCCGCACGCTTTGAATGCGCTCATCAAACGCTACATTCGTACCCTGCAGCGCGTCACATGCCATCGCGCCAATCACGTCGGCGGTATCAACCAGCGTCTCCGCGGCCAACAGCGCCAGCGTTCCCGCCGCCAGCATCGCCTGCGTGCCATTAATCAGCGACACCGCCTCTTTGGCCTCAAGCACAATCGGCTTGATCTGCGCCTGCTTCAGCGCATCGCCGCTGGCAACCAGGCCGACTTTTTCTCCGAAGCATTCGCCCTCGCCAATCAGCGCGAGCGCCAGGTGCGCCAACGGAGCCAGATCGCCGCTCGCGCCCACGCTCCCCTGCGACGGCACCATCGGCGTGACGCCGCGATTCAGCATCTCGCAAATCGCGTCAATCACCGCCGCGCGCACGCCCGAATTCCCCTTCGCGAGCGAGTTTGCGCGCAACAACATCATGGCGCGTGTCTCGGCAACCGGCAGTGGTTCGCCTACGCCGACCGCATGCGAACGAATCAGGTTGACCTGCAATTCTCGGATTTGATCGCCCGCGATGCGCACGTCGCTCAGCTTGCCGACGCCAGTTGTGATCGCGTAAGAAAGTTTGTCGTCCGCAACCAGCGCGTCAACCACAGCGCGTGCGCGGTCGACGGCCGCGCGAGCGTCAGCGGCCAGCAGCACAGGACGCCTTGCGGCAGCAACTTCGCGCACCGCCTCCGGCGTTAGATCGTTTCCGTTAATGTGCAGGGCTTGCAAAATATTCCCCAAAAGCAAATTCTGCTTTTATTTTCCTCGCAACAGAACTTTGAAGGGATACAACGTCCCCGTCATCACGCCCTTCTTCACCGCAGGATCGCCATTCATGATCTCGCGCGCCGCCTCTTCCGACTCCGCCTGAAAAATTGTCAGTCCCATCGTGCTCGCGTCGGTCGTCAGCGTTCGGCCAACCAGAATGATGACGCCTCTCGCCGTAAGGTCCTGCAGATACGCGAAGTGCTCGGCCACGATGGCCTGTTCCTGCGCAGTCGGCCCGCTTACGAGCATGTCGCTGCGCACCAACTGCAGTCTGTAGAGAAATTCTTGCAAGGAGACTTACCTCTAGCTTTCCGCCGCCGCGCGAAACGCATTCAAATATCTATCCGGCAACCGTCTCGGCTTCATCTTCGAATCGGCCACAATGTGGATCGTTTCGCCTTCCGCCAGCAGTTGCCCGCCATCTGTGCTCACTAATTCATAGCGGAAGTGAATCACTTTCTCGCGCACTTGTTTCAAATATGTTCGCATCACAACTTCGTCATCATAGCGCACGGGAGCTTTGTAGCGGCAGCGCGCATCGACAACCGCAATAAAGCAATCGTCCGCGGTTTCCATTTCCTTGTAGCTGAACCCAAGCTGGCGCAACAACTCCACGCGTCCAACCTCAAACCAGATGAAATGGTTCGAGTGATAAACCACGCCCATCTGGTCAGTCTCGGCATAGCGCACGCGAATTCGCGTTTCGTTCACACCCGGCCGCGCGTGCCCGCTCAATGGCCCGTTCACCGAAACCGGCGGCTTGCCTTCGGGCTTCTCCCGGTCGGGCTTCCTTAGGCCGGGCGTTCTTAGGACGGGCTTCTCCCGGTCACTCATTGCCCCGTCCACTTCGGCTTTCGCTTTTCGAGGAATGACGATATCCCCTCGCGGAAATCGGAGGTTGCGCGAATGCCTGCATTCTCCCGGATCGCCGATTCAATTTGCGCGTCCATTTCTTTGCGCGCATGTTCCGTCAACAAGCGCTTGGTGTAAACCAGGGAAAGCGGACTGCTTTCAATCAGCTGCGCCGCAAGTTCGCGCGCGCGATCCATCAATTCTTCGTGCGGAACAATCCTTGAAATCAGGCCGATCCGCAGAGCTTCCACCGCGTCGAAGATTCGTCCTGTCAGCAAAAGATCACGCGCAATTTTTTCACCGACCTGGCGGAGCAGGAACGTCGACACAATCGCGGGCACAAATCCGATGCGAACTTCCGTGTAGCCAAACTTAGCTTCAGGCACGGCAAGCGTAAAGTCGCACAACAACGCAAGTCCGGTGCCTCCCGCAATGGCCGCACCGTTCACGGCAGCGATCGTCGGTTTCGGAAACTCGTAGAGATTGCGGAACAGGCTGGCCATCGCGCGCGTGTCTTCCAGGCTCTGTTCTTTTGAGCGCCCGATCAGCGATTTCAGATTCTCCAGATCCATGCCCGAGCAGAAGGCCTTGCCGGCCCCAGTCACAATCAGCACGCGCGCCGGAGATTGCTTCACTTCCTCGAGCGCCTGCAGCAACTCGGCAATCAGCTCATAGCTGATGGCGTTGCGCTTATCGGGACGATTAAGTGTGATGGTGGAAATGCCGGAGTCAAAAGCAAGTTGTAGAGTCGTGTAGTTCATTCATGAACCTGAAATCTTCGAGTGGGCGCTGCTAAGTTTTCCATTCAGTAGAAATTGCTTGTCATCCTGAGCGAAGCCGGAGCGCCCCGCGAGCCGGCAAATCGAAGGATCCCTACTCACTCCCCGGCTAGTGCGCTCTTGTACCGGCTTCCAATCTCCGCCGTAGCCTTCAACAACGCGTCCAGCGGCTTCAACCCGGGCAACTGCGCCCCGCGCCCGCGCAAAGCCTCAACCAGTGTTTCCGTCGAAATGTTCCCGACCAGGGCATCCTGCGCAAACGGGCATCCGCCCAGTCCGCCAATCGCGGAATCAAATCGCCGACAGCCCGCGTCATACGCCGCCAGGACCTTTGCTGCAGCGTCCTCCGGCCGGCTGTGCAGATGAGTCCCAATCTCCAGATAGCCAAACTTCTCCATCACCGCCGAAACCACGTCCTTTATCTTCTCCGGCTCAGCCATGCCAACCGTATCGGCCAGCGAGATGGTCTTAATTTCCTCCACCTCGAGCAGGTCGATCGCATCCACTACTTCATTCACATTCCACGGGTCGCCGTAAGGGTTGCCGAACGCCATCGAAATGTATACGACCGTGTTGAGGCCGGCATCGTAAGCGACCTTCTCGATTTTCTCCAGTTCCTCGATTGCATCCTCCAGCGTCTGCCGCTGATTGTTCTGCAAAAATGTCGGCGAGATCGAATACGGAAAGCCGAGTGTCCGCACGGCATTCGTTTTCGCCGCGCGCTGCGCGCCCTTCTCATTCACCACAATGCCGATAATCTCGACGTCATCCGGCGGATCGAGTTCTTTCAGCACATCCTCAGAATCCGCCATCTGCGGCACGGCATTCGGCGATACAAACGACACGGCATCAATATGCTTGAATCCCGCGCTGATCAAGGCCTGCAGATAGTTCACCTTGAGCTCGGTCGGGATCTGTCCCTTGAGTCCTTGCCAGGCATCCCGCGGGCACTCGATCAGCTTCACATCTTCGCTCATTCAGGTTTCTTCGCAAAATTGAGCCATTGAATTCACCGGATCATTGAGTCACTCCAAAAGAAGATCACAAATTTATTGCCCCAATGACTCAATGCCTCACTGATTCAATGACTCAATCACGTCTGTAGCACTCCCACCTTAAACTCCGCGACTTCCGGGTTTAGCGACGCCGCTTCCAGCGCTTCCGTGATGGCGTGGCGCGTCTCCATCGGATCAATAATCCTATCGATCCACAGCCGCGCCGCCCCATAGCGCGGATCAGTCTGCTCGTCATACGTTTTCTTCGTCGAATCGAACAGCTCTTTTCTCTCTTCGTCGCTCAGCTTCTTCCCGCCGCGTTCCAATTGCTTCACCTTGATTTCAACCAGCGTTCCCGCCGCCGAATCTCCACTCATCACCGCATACTTCGCCGTCGGCCACGCAAACACAAATCGCGGATCATACGCCTTCCCGCACATCGCATAATGTCCGGCGCCAAATGAGCCGCCCACAATCACCGTGATCTTGGGCACGACCGAATTCGACACCGCATTCACCATCTTCGCGCCCGCCTTGATAATGCCGCTCCACTCCGCGTCGCGTCCCACCATGAACCCATTCACATCATGAAAAAAGACCAGCGGAATCAAATTCTGATTGCAATCCATGATGAACCGCGCCGCCTTCTCCGCCGACTCCGTATAAATCACCCCGCCAAACTCCACGCGCTTATGCCCCTCATGGTCGGTTTGCTGCGCATGCAGTTTCTGATTCGCCACAATGCCCACCGCAAATCCGCCAATGCGCGCGTACCCGCAAATCAGCGTCTTCCCATACTCCGGCTTGTACTCATCGAAGCGGCTCTCATCGACCACCCGCGCCAGAATCTCCTTCATGTCATAGGGCCGCGCTGACGACGCGTCATACACTCCATAGATTTCTTCCGCTGCATGCGCAGGATCGGCCGGCTGCTTCCGGTCCCACAGCGACTGCCGACGGTATCCCCACTTCTCCACCAGCGACCGGATGCGCGCGATGCACGCCTCATCGCCGTGCTCGTGGAAGTCGACCGTGCCGCTGATTGCCGAATGCATCGTCGCTCCGCCCAAATCCTCTGCCGATACCTTCTGCCCGATCGCCGCCTGCACCAGCGCCGGCCCCGCCAGAAACAACCCGCTGCCGTCGGTCATCAGCACGTGGTCGCACATCACCGGCAAATAACCGCCGCCCGCCACGCACATGCCCATGATCGCCGCAATCTGCGGAATCCCCATCGCCGACATCACCGCATTGTTGCGAAATACGCGCCCAAAATCGTCCGTGTCAGGAAACACATCTTCCTGCAGCGGCAGAAACACACCCGCGGAATCGACAAGATAGATGGTCGGTATGCGATTCTCGATCGCGATATTCTGCGCGCGAATCACCTTCTTCGATGTCATCGGAAAGAACGCGCCCGCTTTCACCGTGGCGTCGTTCACAATCAGCATCACCATCCGCGTTTCGACGCGCGCCAGTCCCGTCACCACTCCCGCGGACGGCGCGCCGCCCCATTCTTCATACATCTTGTGCGCCGCGTAGAGCCCGAGTTCGAAGAATGAGCCGGGATCGGCCAGCAGGTTGATGCGTTCGCGGGCCGTCAGACGGCCTTTTCCGTGCTGGTTTTCAATCGCCTTCGCGCCGCCGCCTTCGCGAATCTTCTCTTCTTCGTTGCGGATCTGCGCCACCAGTTCGGCGAGCGAGCGCATGTTCGACTCAAAGCGCAGCGACGCGGGATCTACCTTGGTCGCGAGGACATTATTAATGGCAATGGCTGTCGATTCGGTGCGTTCAGGCATGTGGAAACCAGGACTTTCTACTATAACAGCGCCGCTGAAGGTGGAGCGACGGGCGTCTCGCCCGTCAACGCTGCCGTGCCTCTTCCACGGCATCCTCCGCAATCAAATCGACCAAGCCCATCGCGAGCGCATGCTGCGCGCTCACCTTCTCCGCCGCAACCAGCAATTCGAGCGCTTTCGCTTTTCCAATCAGACGCGGCAGACGCTGCGTTCCGCCCCAGCCAGTGATCAGACCGAGCGCGGCTCCGCGATGCCCAAACACCGCGTTGGGCGCCGCAATCCGGCGATGGCAGGCGAGCGCCAGGTCGAATCCTCCGCCCATGCAATGGCCTTCGACTGCGGCGATTACCGGCGCGGGAAAACCAGCGATGGCATTCATGAGCGCTTGGCCGAGTTGTGAGAATTCGTACGCTTCTGGTCCAGTGAGCGCTGCGATTTCGTTGAGGTCGGCTCCAACAGAAAAGAATTGACGATTGCCAGTGATAATGAGCGGGCGCGCGTCGCGAGCGAGTTCGCCGATTTCTTCGGTGAGCGCGATTACGCAGTCGCGCGTGAGGCGGTTGGTGTTATCGGAAGAAATTAGACGCAGAATGCGCGACGATCCACTGGAAGTGATTTCGAAGAATGATTTCGCCGCTGACAAAATGACTTTAAAGAATCCCGTTCGAAGGATGAACCGAGAAGACAGAGAACTGAGAACTGAGAACCGAGAACTGAAATCTTCGCAGAAGCCGACAGACCCTGTTCATGCGGCCTAGCCGGCGCTCACGCCTTCCAGCTTCACCCGCTCACGGATAAACTTCACGATGTCGTCCATGGGAGTGCCCGGCTGAAAAATTCCCGCCACGCCGATTTTTTTCAGGCCTTCCATATCCTGGTCCGGAATAATGCCACCCACCAGCACCAGCACGTCATCCATTTTGTTTTGTTTGATCAGGTCCATCACGCGCGGCACAATGGCGTTGTGCGCGCCCGAAAGAATGGAGAGGCCGATCACCTGCACGTCTTCCTGCAGCGCGGCGTTCACCACCATCTCCGGCGTCTGCCGCAGGCCGGTGTAGATGACTTCCATGCCGGCATCGCGCAGCGCGCGGGCGATCACTTTCGCCCCGCGGTCGTGGCCGTCTAAGCCAGGCTTGGCAACCAGCACGCGGATTTTCACCTCAGTAGGCATCGGAAACATTTAAACACAGGCGCTCGGCTTTCGGCGTTCAGCTCTCGGCGTTCGGCTCTCGGCGCTCGGCGTTCGGCTCTCGGCGTTCGGCTCTCGGCGTCGCCCCTCCACCTCCCCCGGTATATTGGAATCATAGACTTAGAGGCAAAGTATTGATAAATATACATTTGTGCCATTTCTTTAGCGTCGGAGCCGATCTCCGCCACCTACTTCACAAATGATCTGCGATTACGAGCAGCTATCGGGACCGTTGCGAGTATCCGAATTTCAGGCATCTGAGCCGAAACAATGTCGACAACGTGAGTCTCGGAAACGACGCAAAAGTGTGTAGAAGGCCCGGGATATTGTTCGTTTGCGATTGTCGCGCGTGAAACGAAATCGAGAAAATGTGACTTCAGGTAGACACGAAACAGCCTGCCCGACGCTCTCACGTTTGACTCGTCGTCGGGCGAGGAGAACGACTCATTCGTAACGCTGTAAGCGATGTACTGCTTCCACTTCAGTTCAAAAGTGCGGCTCCGCTCTGTCGTCTCGACTGGGTGCAAGTTGTCGATAACGGTGCCACCTAGTTTGTGAGAAACCGTCTCTGGGCTGACTTCGGCCTCTTGCAGAACGAGACGCAGCACATTTTCTTCCGACTCCGAAATCTCACGCATAAAGATGGTGTAGCAAGAGTCGATCATCTGCGTCAGTTCAGCCAATGACATCATCGCGGTTCCTCCGAGTCAGCCCGAACAACCTATCTTACCCATAGTGCCATGCCGACTTTGAAAGGCTTTAAACCAAAAGCCAAAAGCTAAGAGCCAATAGCTAGAAGCTCCTCTACATCAACCAGACCGCATCGACATCCACGATGACTTGCGTCCGCGGAATTCTGCGCACGGCGGCTTCGGCCAACATTGCCCGCAGCAACGTGTTCATCTTTTCACGGCTGGCGGATTTCAGGATGAAGTGATATCGATAATCGCGTTTGAGGCGCGTGATGGGCGCGGCCGCGGGGCCGAGCACTCGAATGCCTTCGTGACGCGTTTTTTCAAACCAGCGTCCGAGTTCGCCTGACCAAGCCAGAGCCTCGTCGAGCTTCTCACTGCGAATAATCACATTGGCAATCGCGCTGTAGGGCGGATAGTGCATCCAGCTGCGGAACTGTAGTTCCTTATCGTAGAAGCCGGCGAAATCGTGACGTGCAGCAAATTGCACGGCATAGTGGTCGGGGTAGAAAGTCTGGAGCACCACCTTACCCGGAGTCTGGCCGCGGCCCGCACGCCCCGCAACCTGCGTTAACAACTGAAAGGTACGTTCGGCGGCGCGGAAATCAGGCAGGCCGAGCGCGGCATCGGCACCCACGACTCCGACGAGCGTGACACCGTGCACGTCATGCCCCTTGGCGATCATCTGCGTGCCGACGAGCATATCGAGTTCGCCCTCGTTAAGTGCGTTAAGCGCGCGTTCGAAATCTTCGCGGCCACGCACCGTATCGCGATCAAGCCTGCCGATGCGCGCCTGCGGAAACATGCCGTGCAGTAGCTCTTCCAGCTTCTCCGATCCGGTGCCAACAAAGTAGACGTACTCACTGCCGCAATGCGAGCACTTGCCCGGGATTTTTTCGATATGGCCGCAGTAGTGGCATTCCATTTTGTGCTCACGCTTGTGGTGAGTCATGGAAACAGCGCAGTTCCTGCACTGCAGAGCCTGCCCGCAGGCGCGGCACAGCGCTACCGGTGAGTAACCGCGCCGGTTGAGCAGGACCATGACCTGCTCTTTTTTGTCGAGACGTTCGCGGATTTCTTCCAACAACTTGCGCGAGATTACCTGATCTTTGCCGGTCTCCTGAAATTCCTGCCGCATGTCGATGATTTCGACTTCCGGCAGAGGACGGTTTTCCACGCGATCGCGCAACTCGACAAGCGCATATTTATTTTTTTTCGCGTTGTAATAGGACTCGAGCGACGGCGTCGCCGAGCCCAGCACCACCACGGCGCCCGCCATCTTGGCGCGCATCACGGCCACATCGCGAGCGTTATAGCGCGGCGTTTCCTCCTGCTTGTAGGAGGAATCCTGCTCTTCATCCACGATGAGGAGCGCGAGGTCGCTGACGGGCGCGAACACGGCGGAGCGCGTGCCAACGACAACGCGGGCTTCGCCTTTCTTGATGCGATGCCATTGCTCAGCGCGTTCGGCGTCGGAGAGTCCGGAATGCAGAATAGCAACTTCGCTTCCGAACACTTGAACCAGATCGGCGGCCATCGCCGGGGTGAGCCCGATTTCGGGAACCAGGAGGATGCTTGATCGCCCTTGCTCAAGCACGCCGCGCATGCACGCCAGATACACGGCAGTTTTTCCCGACCCGGTGACACCGTGCAACAGCATCCCGGCGAACTTGCGCATGTTAACGCTGTCGCGAATCTTTTCCAGAGCTTGCTGCTGCGCGGGGCTGAAATCGAAATCGAACGGCGACGGGCGCGGCTTGAGTTTCGAGGCTACGCTGAACTCTTTTGGTTCCTCGATGATCGCGACCATTCCACGGCGGACGAGCGTGTCCAGTGAAGTTCGGGGAATGTCGAGCTCGCGGAGAGTCTCGACGGGCACGCGTCCGCCAGCAGCGGCGAGTGTATCAATGAGAGTACGTTGGTTGTCGTTGAGCTTTTTCTGTTTGGTAGAGCGCCGGGGGGGGACGCCCGTCGAGCGTTCTGCTGAAGTCCCATCCAGCCGGACGGGGACGCCCGGGTCTCCATTAACGACCAACTCCGCGCTGATCAAGACAGCGACTTTCGCCGTGCGCGCTGCATCCCGCGCAGCGGAGACATCTTCACGTGCGATCCATTTCTTTCGCACCATGCCCGCCAGCAGTCCTCGCGAGGCACGGGTCGCGCTGCGCAGGCTATTTTCATTGGCGGGCGCATCCTCTCGCGCGGCCAGATAGTCCAGCACGCGAAATTCGATCAATTGCTCATCTGGAGTGCGCTGCGAACGTGTTGGCGATCCAGATATCCCCGCCAGATGCAGCGCCGTATGGCCCACGTCCGTGATGCGATAGGCAAGGGCGCGTTTGAATTCCGCAGTGAGCGGCAGCATCGTGCGAAAAACTTCGCCGATTGGAGCGAGATAGTAGTCAGCAATCCACTTGCCCAACTTCAGCAGTTGTTCATCGAGAACGGGAGAGAGGTCAAGCGCCTCGATGACATTCTTGATCTTGACCGGAGATCTTTTTGACTCGGGCCCCCCTGCAGGTTTCGCTTGCGGCACGCGGTCGTGCAACTCATCGTGCAGACCGACGACCATGCCCGACATGCGCTGCTGCCGGAACGGCACGAGCACACGGCCGCCGACGACCGGCTCCATGCCCGGAGGAATGGCGTAGGTGAAAGCCATATCGAGCGGCACGGGTAGCGCGACATCGCAGAAGAGAGGCATGTGTGGGAACTAGAACTGGTCCCATAAACGGTTTCGGGAAGGGCACGGCTTCAGCCGTGCCGCTACCGGCCAACACAAATGAGGGCTTTAGCCCCTGAGGGCCGGACAGCCTGCTCAGAAAACCATCGAGGAGACCAACTTTAATGAAATCCTATCGTATTTCCGAATACACTTGTTATCGGATCAGGTCGCTAGATCGAGCGGTACCATTGCGTCTGGCTGCTGCGAGTCAACCAAATCGGGAGTGTGATAAGCATGACGGAACTGGCAACGACGGCAAACTACGGAATAACCATCTTCAAGATCAACGTCCGGCAGACCCATGTGTACGCTCGTCCGGTAGGGACTGATTGAGTTGAACTGATCGCAATCCTTTTCGGCGCACATCACTCCATAGTAGTAGGTGTAGGTCATAGGTTAGGATTCTACGCCTTAGATCGAAGCAGTCGGGTGCTACAAAAAGTACGGAAGCAAGCACTGGGCGGACGAACGCTGGGTCAGCGGGCGATCCCGTCGCGCTACCCAAGCAGGAGACGCTGGCGAGCGACCAACGACAAGCGACTAACGACCAGTCGGTGCTTTCATCCCCAGCTCTTTCATCACCATCTGGAGGTCCTTCCACGCTTCGCCTTTTTGTCGCGGATCTCGCAGCAAGTATGCCGGGTGATAAGTGACGGCCAGTTTGCAGCCATTCCAGCGGGAATCATTACCGCGGGGGTCGTTGCGAAATCCGGCGGGCATGAAGTCGTAAAAGCGGCCGCGCAGTTGCGCCATCGATGAACTCATCGCCAGCAGCGTCTTCGCCGCCGTTGCGCCCAGCGCGACGATCACTTTCGGTTTAATCGCCGCAATCTGCCGCATTAGGAATGGCGAACAGGTCTCGCACTCTTCGCGTTCCGGTGTGCGATTGCCGGGCGGGCGGCACTTTACAACGTTGGCGATGTAGACGTCCTCGCGCGCGATGCCCATGGCCTTGATCATGTTGTTGAGCAGTTGTCCGGCTCGTCCTACGAAGGGCTCGCCTTGCTCATCTTCATCCGCGCCGGGGCCCTCGCCAACGAACATCAGTTCGGCATTAGGGTTGCCGACGCCGAATACGATTTGCTTGCGCCCCTGTTTGTGCAGCACGCAGCGCGTGCAGTCGCCCAGGTCTTCGCGGATGATCTTGAGCGCCTTGACCGGGTCGCTCACCCCCTGCTCGGGTCTGATAGTGGGCTCTACGTTTTCTTCGATAGCGTGCGCAGCAACTGCTGCGGCCTTGCGTGGACTCATCTCTTCTCCCACTCTTGAATGAATTCCTGACGATTGCCCTTGAGTCGCAGCGGCCGTACCATCCAAAACCATGGGCATACGATCATCGCTTTCTTGAAACCGCCCCATGGCAGTCGCACCCAGCGCAACCTCATTCGGCATACCAATCGGCCGCCGGTAGAAATCGTAAATCCCCATCTCGTTGTAGTAGCGGATGCGCGTGGCGATCGCGCGGCGCAGCTCAGGGTCTAGCGTTCGGGGCATCGCGGATAAGGATAACTCACTCGGAGATGCGGAGGAGGCAAATCTGGCTGTGGATGCCGCGGATTCTGGCGCGCGGAAAGGCAGGGATGTTTCGACTGCGATTGAGCCTCGCAGACGCGAGCCTCAATCTTCGCTCAACATGACAAGAATGAGGAAGGTGCCCGAAGCGGCCAGCTCTTGCTACAAACGCGGCAGCACCATCTATTTCAACTCGATCTCGATAATCTCGCCTTGCGTTGTTCCTTCATTGAGAAGAGAGTGGGTCACCTTGGAATCGATCCAATGAAAGTCCCCTGCTTTGATTTCGTGCGTCATAGTCTTGCCGTCAGGCGAAGTCATCTTCAGCATCATTGGGGTTGCGGCAATGACCAGATACGGACGCTGGTGGGTATGCATGCCGGTGGCAGCGCCCGGCGCGAGAGTCCAGCGGTAGACACGCGCTTTAGGGTTCTCCGCTGCAACTTGCGCCGCCGCGGGAGTTGCCGCTGCTTGGGCCTGCGCAAGAAACTCTATGTCAATGACGTCAAATGGCGTGGCGCCGACATTCTTGACCCGGTGAGTAAGGGGAGTATTGCCCATGGTTAAAGCCGACGCTTCGCCCGGCTTTGTCGTCTCACGCGGCCCCTCCGGCTCGCCGAGTTTTTGCTGCGTGATCGTGCTGTTGCTCAAATAGACGACCGCCCGATCATTCGAATGGATGTGATACAGCGTGGTATCCCCTGGCGGGATCGTCACATGCATCACGAGGACGGAATCGTTCTGCAAGACCACATGATGGCGCGGCTCCTGTTCCACGGGAACCGGTGTTTCCTGCGACAGAGAAATGTAGGCACACATAAGAAAGCAAATCGCAAAGATCAATCTGATCAAGAGGTCCTCTTATTGTGAAGCGATGGCGTTGCGTTTTCGCAGCTTCACAATGCGATCGAGCACGTGCTGTGCAACTTCCCACTTCGAGGTTTCAGGAACCTCAACCACTTCGTCATGCGTCATAATCGCGACCGCATTGCGATCGGAATCGAAGCCAACCCCTTCGCGCGAAACGTCGTTCACGACAATAGCGTCAAGCAACTTTGAAGCCAGCTTTTGGCGCGCATTCTCTAGAACGTTTTCAGTCTCGGCGGCGAAACCGACAACGATCTGCGGACTCGCACCCTGAGATTTCTTGCACTGCGCCAGCTCGCCCAGAATGTCCGCTGTCGGCTCGAGTTCCAACGCCATTGGCCCCTTGCGCTTGATTTTCTGTTCAGCGGCCACCTTAGGCCGAAAATCCGCAACCGCAGCCGTCATGATGACTATTGTGCTCTCGGATGATAATTTCAGAACCGCCGCTCGCATCTCTTCGGCGGTTTCAACCTGTGTCAGCTCTGCCGCGCCCGGAGGCGTGATCGCGGCCGGCCCACTCACCAGCAGCACGCGCGCTCCCCGGCGCAGCGCCGCTTCGGCAAGAGCGTAGCCCATGCGTCCGCTGGAGCGATTGGTCAGATAGCGAACGGGATCGATCTTCTCGCGCGTAGGCCCCGCGGTGATGAGAACAATCTCTCCGGCAAGGTCCTGCGCGGCCCCTAGCGCCTCGAGCGTGGCGGCTACAATCGCCTCGTTTTCTGCTAGCCGCCCTGGCCCGGTCATGCCGCAAGCCAAATAACCGCTGCCCGGCTCAACGATGCGAACGCCGCGCTTCCGTAAGACCTCAAGGTTCCCCTGCGTCGCCGGGTGATTCCACATATTGACGTTCATTGCCGGCGCAACGATCACGGGTGCTGTAGTCGCAAGATAAAGTGTGGAAAGAAAATCGTTGGCGATGCCGTGCGCGAATTTTGCGAGTACGTCAGCGGTTGCTGGAGCCACGAGCAGTGCGTCAATGGTCTGCGCAATCGCAATGTGTTCAATGGCGGATTCAACGTTGGCCTGCGATTCGTCAGAGCCAAAGAGATCGGTAATGACCTTCTCTCCGGAGAGCGCCGCGAAGGTAAGAGGACGAACAAACTCCTGGGCGGCGCGCGTCATGACGACCTGCACGCGAACACCGCGTTCCTGCAAAAGGCGAACGATCTCCGCCGACTTATACGCCGCGATCCCACCGGACACACCGAGCGCGATTTTCATAAGAAAATGAAGCGGCGGCATGATCGCCGGCCGCCGCCTTCATGATGGATGCCGCAAACGGCAAAGAGCTTCACCGTTCGGGTCTGCATAGCCTAACCAGCCTGGGCCTGCGCACCTTCGAGTCTAAGCGTCTTCGGGAAACCCAGCGGCAGCCTCGGTTGCCTGTTCGGAAGCAATCTTTGGCAGTTCCGGAACCTCCCACTTCACCCTGCCCGCTTTGATCTCGTCCTGGGCAATGCGGCAGGGCTTGCGGGAAATGGTGTCGATTACTGGCGGAGCCCCACCTTGCAGTTGGCGCGCCCGACGCGCTGCAACCAAAATGTAACGATAGTTACTATCAAAACCTTCGATCAGCTTCATAGACTCTCCCCTGCACCTCTGGGTATACCTCGCAACCGGGGGACCTCAGTTAACCGGCACATTTCCGAAAGAAGCCAGAATCGGTTGTACGCGTTCCCGTGCCTGATCGAGGCGGCAGGCCTTTGCCGTCTCAATAATGGGAACTTGCTGGGCCGTCGGCTTCGTCCCGCTTCGCCAAATCCGCTCGGCCAGTACCACGGCCTTTAGTTCGTCAGCGGACCGTTCGAGCAGGTTGTTCACTAATATATAGTCGTATTTCGTGTAATTCTCAATCTCTCGTCGGGCCGTGTCCAACCGGCGACGGATCACCGCCTCGGAATCCAGACCCCTGTTTCGCAGCCGCCACTCCAGCTTGTCACGGTCGGGCGGCAGAATGAAAATGCTCACCGCTACGGGGAGCTTCTTCTTCACCTGAGCGGCGCCCTGCACATCGATGTCGAGCAGCAGATCGTGTCCGCGCTGTTCGCACTCGCGCAGAAAGCGGCACGACGTACCATAGTAGTTACCGAATACCCGTGCGTACTCAAGAAACTCGTCAGCGGCGATCATCGATTCGAAGTCAGCCTCCGAAACGAAGAAGTACTCCTTGCCATTCTGCTCGCTGCCGCGCGGAGGCCGAGTGGTATAGGACACCGAAAAATCAAGGTTCCCAACCATCTTAAAAAGTTCGCTCACGAGAGTCGACTTTCCCGACCCCGATGGCGCCGACACGATGAACACGATGCTCATTCCAGATTTTGTACCTGTTCGCGCGCTTTTTCGATCTCGGACTTCATCAACAAACCAGCTTCGGTAATCCTCAAGGCCTCACCCGCAAGACCCGAAGTTTTCGACAGCAGTGTGTTCGCTTCACGATTCAATTCCTGCAGAAGGAAATCCATTTTCTTGCCGACTTCCCCACCGTGATCCAGCAGGGCGACGAAATGTTCGACATGTGTGTTCAGCCGGACCAATTCTTCCTGGATGTCGCTGCGGTCCACCAGCAGCGCCGCCTCCTGAAGGATGCGGTCCTTCTCGATTTGCGCACCCAGCATCTCGCGCATACGGGATTGAAGGCGCTCGGAATAAGCACGTAGGATGGCGCCCCGATGCACCTCAATGCCCGATGCGGCCGCTTGAAGCTCCCTCATTCGCTGCCGCAGCTCCCGCTCGATGCCGCGGCCTTCTTCCTCGCGCATCTGGTTCAGCCGCGTAAGCGCCTCTTCTGCGGCTGCGGCCACAGCGGAGTGTAGATCATCTCCCACAACTTCTCCGCCGCCATCCAAGGCTCCCGGCATGCGCAAAACAACGTTCAGGTCAGGCTCGCCTTTCAGTTCAAATTCGCTGGCCGCCGACCGGAATGCGTGCACGTAGCTGGCGATCAACTCGTGGTTAAGTCCAATGCCGGCAATGCCGGAGCCATCAATGTTCAACATCACCTCGACGTGGCCCCGCGCCAGGTTCTCTTTGAGCAGGCGCCGCAGTTTCATTTCCAGACTATCGGTATCGGCCGGCAAACGGAAATGAAGATCGAGAAAGCGATGATTCACCGACTTGAGAGAAAAAACGAAGGCCGGCCCATCGGGAACCTGTCCCCGAACCTGCGCAAATCCCGTCATTGAACGAAGTGCCATAAAGTTCGGCTCGGCTTTCAGTTCTCAGCTACTACGAAACAGCTCGAGGCGCATCCGCCTCCGCAAACTGCAACTCATAAAGTCGCCGGTACGTGCCCATCTTTTGAATCAGGTCTTCGTGCGACCCGATGTCGGCGATCGTCCCGTTTTCGAGAACCACAATCCGGTCGGCCCGGCGAACCGTCGACAACCGATGAGCAATCACAAACACAGTACGCCCTTGCATCAAATTTTGCAGTGCCGCTTGCACTAACGCTTCCGATTCGCTGTCGAGCGCAGACGTCGCCTCGTCGAGAATCAGAATCGGAGAGTTTTTCAGAATCGCGCGAGCAATCGCAATGCGCTGCCGCTCGCCGCCGGACAGGCGCACGCCGCGCTCGCCGATCATGGTGTCATAGCCTTCCGGCAATACACAGATGAACTCGTGCGCATGGGCGGCTCGCGCTGCTTCTTCCACGTTTTTCAGCGCGACATGGGGCTGGCCGTAGGCGATGTTGTTGCGCAACGTATCGTTAAACAGAACCGTCTCCTGCGTGACGATACCGATTTGCGAACGCAGTGAGGAGAGCGTCGCGTCGCGCACATCGTTGTCATCGATCAGGATTCGTCCGGAGGTCACGTCAAAGAAGCGCGGGATCAGGTGGGCCAGCGTGCTCTTGCCCGCACCGCTCGACCCTACGATGGCCAGCACCTCCCCGGCGTTTACATCCAGGTTGATATCGTGAAGCACTTCGCGGGCGTCGGCATCGCTGCGATAGGAAAACGAAACATTTTCAAAATGAATGGATCTGGCAAATCGCGGCAGGCGTTTGGCGGCCGGTTTTTCGCGCACTTCGTCTTCAATATCCATGAAACGGAAAATTTCCGACGATGCGCCGATTGCCTGCTGAAAGTTGTTATTGAAAAGCGCGAACTTGCGCACCGGGTCATACAGCTTGAAGACGGCGACGATGAAGGCCAGGAAGGTACCGGCGGTGAAAACATGGTGGTTGATCTTGTCACGGCCCAGCAGCAGCAACAGAGCAATTGCGACGGAACCCAGGAAATCCATCAAAGGGGAACTGATAGCAAAGGCGGCCACCATGCGGAGGTTCGCGCGAAACAGGCGGCGCGCCGCCGCCCTGTAACGCTGCATTTCCCAGTTCTCCATCCCAAACGCTTTGACGATGCGGTTGCCGGTGATGGTCTCATGGAGAATATTCTGGATTTCCGCCAGCTTGTCCTGGCCGCCGCGAGTCCTGGTGCGTACCTGGCGGCCGATTTTTCTCGAGGAGTAAAGGATCGCCGGTACGAACAAGAGCAACACCCAGGCAAGCTTTCCTCCCAGCAGAACCACAACCGCCGCCGTAAACACCAGCGTGAAAAATTGCTGCAGAAATTCCGCCAGCACCGTCGACATGGCGTATTGCACGCGCTCCACGTCGTTGATGATGGTCGAGAGTAAAGAGCCGGTCGTGTGCTTGGAAAAAAATGCCGCCGAACTGCGCAGGAAGGCATTGTACAATTCGTCGCGCACGTCAGTGATCATGCCGTAGCCCGCATAATTCACCAGGTACGTCCCGGCATAATCGAAAATCCCCTTCAGGGCGGTCGCCGCCACCAGCGCAAAAGCCACGGCGGTCCAGGGATTGTGGAAGTGCGACGGAATGACTTGCTGCAGGCTAAAAAAGCGCGTAGTACCCGGGATCTTGAAGAGTTGAAGGGTTCGCCCTTCGGAGCCAGGATTCAGCACGCTATCGAAGATGGGCCCTATCAAGAGGACGCGGAAGGCATCCAGCAATCCCACCATCGCCATCAGCGCCACGGAAGCCAGCAACGCTACTGAATACGGCAGCACATACCGCAGCAAACGCGCCAATTGACCGGACTTCGCGACGTTTTCGGTAGTCCTCGCGTCTGCCAATGTGGGGGCGGCCATGAGCGTGCCTTCAATTCTAAGGCAGAACCCCGCGGGAAGGTGTGGAATCAGCGGCGCGGCTGGGGTTCTTGCTCATCCACTTCTTTCAGACGATCTCTTTCGGACGATCTTTCTCGGCCGGCCTATCTCCGCCCATCTACCTTCGGCTGTCGCGATGAATAACTTTGACCTTGTACGCGGCTTTTCTTAGCCTCTGCCCCACGTCTTCCGCAATCATCACAGAACGATGCTGTCCTCCAGTGCACCCGAAACCAATCGTCAAGTAGCTCTTCCCTTCTCGTATGTAATGAGGCAGGAGGTAAACCAGCAGTTCTGAGATGCGGCTGATGAACTCCTTCGTTTGCGGGAACGAGCGGATGTATTTTGCAACTTTCGGGTCGCGCCCGGTCAGCGGACGAAACTCCGGAACAAAATGCGGATTGGGCAAGAACCGTACGTCAAACACCAGGTCAGAGTCATCCGGCACGCCGTGTTTGAAACCGAAACTTACGCAGGAGACCAGAATTGACCGGTCGCGGCCAGAAGTGTGCGCGAAGCGGTCCGTAAGGTGGGCCCGTAGTTCATGAACGTTGAACTTTGAGGTATCGATTACAAGGTCGGCAATCACACGAATGGCGCGCAGGTGCTGCCTCTCAGTACGCAGTGAAGTCCGCACTGTCGTACCGGTACCCAGCGGATGTGGACGCCGCGTCTCATTGAAACGGCGGAGCAAAACGGGGTCGCTAGCCTCGAGAAAAATCACGCGCGTTGGGATAATCCGGCGTACGGACTTCACCATGGCCGGCAGTTTCTCTAGCTGCGATCCTTCCCGCACGTCGACAACCAGGGCTGTCCTCGGCACTTCCCCCGATTGCAGTGCCAGTTCGGCAAAGCGGTGAATTAATTCAACCGGAAGATTGTCGACGCAGTAATAGCCGAGGTCTTCGAACGCCTTGAGCGCGGAAGCCTTCCCGGATCCGCTCATGCCCGTGATGATTACGAGTTCCGAACCGTCACGGTGCTTCGCCGGATGTTGCTCTCCCACGTGCCCGCGCGAAGAAAGACGCGATGAGACGCGGGATGAGACACGCGCCGCACGCTTGACCTTCTTAGCCTTGCCAGAAGAACCCATGCCGCAAATGGTAGCATCTAGCCGCGCCGGCGGAGTCTACCCCTCTGGTTCTTGCTGTGGAGATGACTGCGCTTCGGCTTCATTGCTGCGTTTCATTCACCGGTTGTCGTCCGGGAAATGCGGGTGATGGATTGTCCGCTCGCCGGAAGGCTGTTTGCCACTGGCTTCAAAAGGGCATTCGGAAGACGTAGGCTCGTTGCATTTTCCGGATTGCTCCGCAGCGTCTCTTATTTTTTTGCGCTCGATTAAGAGTTGAACAAAGATTCCCGAAACCAGCACACAAATGAATCCCAGCCACATCCACAGCACGTTCCTGCGTTCTAATCCAAGACCAAAAACGAGGAGGCTGAGGAGGCCCATAACGGCCGTGAGAAACACGCCCAGTCTTGCCGCTGAGCGGTTGCCCGACGTGGTAGCCGCGCCAATGCCGGGTAATGTATCAGTTTGAATTTTGAGGACTCGTAAGGTGTTCCGGGTGTTCCGCGCGTCCTTTGAGGAAGAGTGCTAAGAACACGATACTGGCACAGAATATGCTTGCAATCAGTGGAGGCCAAGGCGATCTCCCTTGGGCTTTTGCAAGTCTCCAAACCCCGTACATGAGAGCCGCTTTGCCGCCGACCAAGATGAGCCAGAACGCTAGGTAGGCCATACTCCCCTATTCTACGCCGCTGATCTCTTGTATGGGCCGCGCTTCGCTGGCTTCGGCATGTAGCTGTCGGCCATGAGTACGATTTCTTCAAGCGTCCAAACATGATCGCTCAGGCCAGCGGCCATCGCCGGGGTGATCCTCAGCGTCTTGTGGATTCGGGCGAAGTTGTAATAGACCGCGTGGATAGCAACCATCGCCGCGTGGTTCTCAAACTTCTTACTAAAGCCGTTTGTCAGCCGAGTGAATCGGCGCATTCCCATTCGCATCGTCAGGTTGTGCCGTTCCACATAGGACGTGCTCACATGCTTGGGATCGCACAGGCCGCGCCGTGATTCTACGGGGTCAAAATTCAAACTGATACACTACCCAATGCCGGAGGACCCAGTTTTGGATAAACCTCTAGCCATGGAAGACACCACCCCTTCCTGGCCCTTGATTAATTAGATGGTAGGACCGCGCTGCAGGCTAGTCAACGGAATGCGGGCCAGCCGTTAAATGTTCAGAGGAACTGCAAAGCGTCAAAACAACGCCTCCGTAATCTCCAGTAACCATTCAGGGTTCCTCCAGTACGGTGGTCCGCGCCCGTCGATCTACAGCAGAGGGCAGTGGTTGATACATGCGTTAACGCGCCCAATCTGCAAAACATTCCTATGTTTGGCAGCCAATTACACGGAGTGCCAGCAGGACTCCGCGAAACGCCGCGCCCATCAAGGTGTTCTAAGTAACAGAAGAGCACGAAGGTGGACTTGTTTAGCCGCTGGAAGTGGGGTATCTAATCTGCAGAAGCGCCGGTTCCGATGAAATAAGGGAACGCGGCAGGTGGGGGAAAAAGATGAATGGGGAACCGCATCCGCTGGAGAAGCTGTTCGTCGAATTGGTTGGGCGGCACTATGCGCAGGAAATCGGAATTCGAAATCCTGAGATCGTCGGATATGTCGCGCACTTGCTAACAGAGTTTTGCGATGCGGAGCAGCTAATGAAAATCCGCAACGCCAGCGGGCGCCCCCTGGCCGATGTGGGTGAGATGCTTCTCGAGTCAGACCCCATTTTCGGACCCGCGCCATCATTCGATCGCGAACGGCAGGTGCGCAAACACATTGGCGATTACACGCTGTTTTTCGCCGGCATGTTTCCGGAAAGCATTAATCATCCGCGGCTGCGCCGCCAGCGGCTTGAGAACTTTGTGGATTGGGTACGTGCCGGCAAGGAAAGTTACTACGTCGTTTCGAAGTTTGAATATTTCGAGTACGCAAAAGTGGCGCCCATGTTCGCGCAACTCTCGCAAAGATTTGAAGACTGCGTCTATGGGTTGAATCTGGTGAAGAATGAGCTTGAGGTTATGCAGCATCCAATCGCGCGCACAAGCAACGAGCTGATCATGTAGGAAAGTCAGAAGTGAGAACTCAGAATGCAGAAATAAACCCAAGAACCTACCAAATCTCCAGTGAGGATGGTCACTGCGAACTACCGGCCTCGGGCGTCAAATCACTGATGTGAGCAATGCGGAAGACTTGCAGACACGTACCCGGCGTTTCGCGCTGCGAATTATCAAGCTCTTTCGCTCCTGCCCCGAACGGAAGAAGCTCGCGTTCTCGGTAGGCAAGTTCTTCGGTCGGGAACCTCCGTCGGAGCAAACTATCGAGCGGCGAGGCGCGCTAGGTCGCGGGCGGAGTTTGTCGCAAAACTCGGCATCGTACTTGAGGAGGCAGATGAAACGGTCTTTTGGCTGGAGTGGATGCGCGACGCGTCAATATTCCCAGAGCGTAAATTGAATGACCTGACGACAGAAGCCAACGAACTCGTCTCCATTCTTGTCACTTCGGTCCGAAGCGCTAAAGAGCCCAAGCCGCCAGCCTGAACACGGGCTCTCACTTCTGAATTCTGACTTCTTACTTCTGACTTCCTGCCATTCTCCTCCCCGCAATCTTAAATTTCCCCTCCAGCACAATCCGTATCGCCTCGCTATAGGCAACATGTTCCTGCCCGAGGATGCGTTCGGCCAGCGTGTGCTCATCGTCGCTGTCGAGTACCGGGACCGCCTTCTGCACAATGATGGGGCCGTGGTCCAGTTCCTCGTCGACGAAATGCACGGTGCATCCGCTAACCTTTACGCCATAGGCGAAGGCCTGTTGTTGAGCTTCAAGGCCCGGAAAAGCTGGAAGTAATGACGGGTGGATGTTGAGGATTTGACGCGGAAATTCGCGGACAAACCACGGCGAGAGTAATCGCATATATCCAGCAAGGCAGACGAGATCGACTTTGTGCTCGCGGAGCGCTGCCACAACCTCGCGGTCGTGGGCTTCTCGTTCTTTCCCTTTTGATGGAATGACTAGCGTATGAAGGCCACGCGTGCGAGCGGCTTCAATCCCGGCTGCATCCGAGCGATTCGAAATCACGATGGCGATGCGCGCATCGGGAATGCGGCCTGCCTCGATGCTATCGGCAATGGCAATGAAGTTGGAACCGCGACCAGAAAGTAGAATGCCGATGTTTTTCATGACGACATTATTCACCACCCGCACCTATCGGCGCAGCAAAGCCACTACGTAAATTGCGGATGGAAGACTAGATCGAAAAGCCATCGACGACCAAGAGTCAGCGGCCGAGTTTAACTGTAAATGACTTTCCGCTCACCCTTCACGATGCGGCCCACGGAATAAAATTTTTCTCCTGCCCGTTCCAGCAGTGTTTGCGCTTTCTTGAATTTCTTGGCGGGCACCACCACCAGCATTCCGAGACCCATGTTGAACGTGCGCAGCATTTCTTCCTTGGTCACGTTGCCCAAGTGCTGCAAGTGCTCGAAAATCGGAAGCACCGGCCACGTTCCGGGTTCAATCACCGCGGCTGTTCCTTTCGGCAAAACGCGAGGCAGATTTTCCGTGATTCCGCCACCGGTTATGTGCGCCAGCGCCGCCACGCACTCCCCGGCAATCAGTTTGCGGATGATCGGCCAGTAGCTGCGGTGCGACCGCATCAGTTCGTTGCCGACTTTATTTTTGATCTCGCTGACGAATGTCTCCGGCGAATACCCGCCAATCTCAAACAAGAGTTTTCGTGCGAGAGAGTAGCCATTGGTGTGCAGCCCGTTTGAGGGCAGGCCCAAAACGCAATCGCCAATCTGCACCGCGCTGCCATTCAGGATCTTGTCGCGCTCAACAACGCCCACGATGAAGCCAGCAAGATCATACTCACCTTTGGGGTAGAAACCGGGCATTTCCGCCGTCTCGCCGCCGATCAGAGCGCAACCATTGTGCTTGCAGGCTTCCGCCAGCCCCGCCACAATTTTTTCCGCGACCTCTGGTTCCAGTTCGCCCGTCGCCAGGTAATCCATAAAAAAGAGCGGCGCTGCACCCTGAACAGCAATATCGTTCACGCAATGGTTGACCAGATCGCCACCGACGGTATGGTGCACGTTCATTTCAAAAGCGACCTTCAGCTTGGTTCCCACGCCATCCACGCTCGAAACCAGCACCGGATCGACATACTTTTTGTCGACGGAAAATAATCCGCCAAAGCCGCCAATCTCGCTCAGCACACCCTTCGTGAAAGTCTTGTGGGCAAGATACTTGATACGTTGCTTGGTGCGGTTGGCTTTGTCGATGTTGACGCCGGCGTCGGCGTAGGAAATGGAGCCAACCGGCGGGTTTGGGGTTTCGGCCAAGATTCGGTCCGTCAGGATAAGGAGACTCGCGCCACGAGATCAGAAATCATTTCAAGCGCACCAAATTTTAGCATGTTTCATTCCCTGCCTTGACCCGGACCTCGCCGTTCGGAATCCTGATTTCGCGCGGACGGCGACACATTGTGTCATCTATCACAGCATTCGGTGTCGGCGCCGCGTACACTACAGGTTTATGAGTTTCACGAAGACTGGGAAAATCGGGAAGCAGCGGCCAGCGCAGGACAAAGCACACGATGTTCTTCGGACGGAAGGCCATCCGCTCGATGCCATTTTTGCTCCGCACAGCGTCGCTGTCGTCGGCGCCACGGATCGGCCCGGCAGCGTGGGGCGGTCTGTACTTTGGAGCCTGCTTAGTTCTCCGTTCGGCGGCACGGTGTACCCGGTCAGCGCGAAACACGCGAACGTGCTCGGCATTAAGGCATATCAAAATGTTGAGCAGATACCGGAGACCGTGGATCTGGCCGTGATTGTTACGCCCGCGGAGACCGTTCCGGCGGTCATTGGCCAGTGCGTGGCCGCCGACGTGCGCGGCGCTATCATCATTTCTGCCGGGTTCAAGGAACATGGCGAGCGCGGACGCGAACTCGAAAAACAGGTTCTGGCGCAACTGGGCGACAGCCCACTGCGCATCATCGGCCCTAACTGTCTCGGCGTGATGAATCCGACTACGGGCCTGAACGCGACGTGGGCAAACAACATGGCGAGGCCCGGCAACGTCGCTTTCTTGAGCCAAAGCGGTGCGCTGTGCACATCCATTCTCGATTGGGCGCAGAAAGAAGTGGTCGGGTTCAGCGCGTTCGTTTCCGTTGGATCGATGCTGGATGTGGGCTGGGGCGATCTGATTGACTACCTCGGCAACGACTCGCGCACGCAATCGATCATCATGTACATGGAGTCGGTCGGCGATGCACGCTCCTTCCTATCCGCAGCCCGCGAAGTTTCTCTCACCAAGCCGATCATCGTTATAAAAGCCGGCCGCACCGCGGCCGCCGCACATGCCGCGGCCTCACATACCGGCACGCTGGCCGGCAGTGACGAGGTCCTCGAGGCTGCGTTCCGTCGCTGCGGCGTTTTGCGCGTCAACACTATTTCCGATCTCTTCTATATGGCAGAGGCCCTCAGTAAACAGCCGCGTCCCAAGGGCCCTCGACTCGCCATCGTTACCAATGCCGGCGGTCCTGGCGTGCTCGCCGCCGATTCCATCATCGGCGCCGGTGGCGAACTGGCTGAACTCTCGCAGTCCACTCTCGACCAGCTCAACCAGGTGTTGCCGCCACACTGGAGCCATAACAATCCGGTTGACATTCTCGGAGACGCACTCCCCGACAAGTACGCCAAGGTCGCTGAAACCGTGGCGGCCGACCCGAATAACGATGGCCTGCTCGTCGTGACCTGTCCGCAGGGGATGTCCCATCCGACAATCACCGCCGAGAAGCTAGCGCCTCTCGCCAAAGGCATGGGCAAGCCGATTCTTGCCTGCTGGATAGGGGGCGCCGAAATGAGCGCGGGAATTGAGATTCTTAACCGCGCTGGAATTCCCACGTTTTCCTTCCCCGACACAGCATCGCGAATTTTTCACTACATGTGGCGCTACACCTATTTGTTGCGGGGACTGTATGAAACTCCAATGCTGCCCCCGGACGACGAAGGGCCAAACCGCGCACGCGCCGAGTGGATCATCGAGAACGCTCGTCAAAGCGGCCGCACATTACTCACCGAACCAGAATCCAAAGAACTGCTGGCCTGCTATCAGATTCCAACTTCACCCACATTTGAAGCGCACACCGCAGATGAAGCTGCCGCGAAGGCCGATGAAGTCGGTTATCCCGTGGTCGTCAAACTTCTCTCCCACACCATCACTCACAAGACTGACGTTGGTGGAGTGAAGCTGAACCTGTCTACCCCCGAAGCCGTCCGCAAGGCATGGCGCGAAATCGAACAGTCGGTCCGCGAAAAGGCCGGCGCCGAACATTTTCTCGGCGTAACCGTACAGCCGTTTTTCCGCGCTGAGGGATATGAACTAATCCTAGGAAGCACGGTCGATGCGCAGTTCGGGCCGGTCATGCTTTTTGGAACCGGCGGACAACTGGTGGAAGTCTTCGCCGACCGCGCTCTGGCATTGCCGCCGCTCACAACGACGCTCGCCCGGCGGTTGATGGAGCAGACAAAAATCTTTAAGGCGCTGCAGGGTGTACGCGGACGCAAACCTGTCGATCTCAGCGCGCTGGAGGCACTCCTTGTCCGCTTCAGCCAACTAGTGGTAGAGCAGCGCTGGATCAAGGAAATCGACATCAATCCCCTGCTCGCTTCTTCTGACCGACTCATCGCTCTCGATGCGCGCATTGTGGTTTATCCGCGCGACACAAAAAAAGAAGACATTCCGAGGCTTGCCATTCGGCCCTATCCGCAACGCTATGTGCGGCCTGGCAAAATGAAGAACGGCGATGACATTCTCATTCGTCCGATTCGTCCCGAAGATGAGCCGCTGCTGATCAAACTGCACAAAGCCTTGTCGGAGCGGACCGTTTATCTCCGCTATTTCCAGCCTTTGAAACTCAGCCAGCGCACGGCGCATGAGCGCCTCCAGCGGATCTGCTTCATCGACTACGACCGGGAGATGGCGCTGGCCGCCGAACACAAAACTGAAGCTGGCGAGACCGAGATCATTGCCATTGGGCGCTTGAGCCGGCTGCGCGGCAAGGATGAAGGAGAGATGGCTGTGCTCGTCGACGATCGCTTCCAGCACCAGGGGCTCGGCACACTGCTCTACCAGCGTCTGGTTGAAGTGGCGAAAGACGAACGCATGACTATGGTGCATTCGACCATTCTTTCTGAAAATCAGGAAATGCAAGCCATCTGCAAGAAACTTGGCTTTTATCTTAAAGCCGACTTCGAAGATGGAACCGTACAGGCGATGCTGAAACTGCAGCCATCTGTCTAACAGGCTGCGGAAAAAGGGTTCGGTAGAGGGCAAGGCTTGCCTTTCGGTGGTTGTCCCATGCCATTGTCGTCGGGTTGGCCGCGTTGATGGGTGCTCACAGCAGGACCTTTGACAGTTATGCACACCGCCGCTGTGGGGCACTGCGGATTAGGTTACGGATGCGAACTAAGTTGTAAGCCGCCGCCGCGAAGGTGAACATCCAACTGACGCGCTCCAGTCCGCGATGCCGTAGCTTGCGCAACAACCCGATGCTCTTCATCCAGCCGAACACCTCTTCGATCCGCTTGCGTTTCCTCTGACTGACTTGATACCCCGTATGGCGCGTTGTGCGCTCATCCACGGCGCTGCGGCGATTCGTGTCGTTCTGCGCGATGTGCGGCGTAATCTCCATGTGGCGCAGTTCGGCGATGAAGTCGTGGGCATCATAACCCTTGTCTGCTCCAAGCGTGACGCGGTGAGTGCCGGGCAGACCTTCAGCCATCAGCAACGCGGCATCGCGCTCCGCCGAACCGTACGCTCGCGTGGTGAGCGTCGAAACCACCAGACCGTTGCGGTTCTCTGTCAGCAGATGGCCGCGATAGGCCAGTACCGCGCCGCTGCCTCGGCTCTTGCGTGACAGCATGGCATCGGGGTCGGTAGTTGAGCAGTGGGTCTGGTTGCTGCGCTTCTCGCGGTGGAAGTTTACGGTCGGATTTGAGCCTTCGCCCGTTCCAGTGGTGGGCGGCTGGCGGTCATCGTCGACATGGCGAAAGCTCTTTTGTCCGGCCCATGCCTCCAGTAGGGTTCCATCCACGGTGAAATGCTCATCGGAGAGCAGATTTCGCTGTCGTGCCTGCTTGAGCACGGCTGCGAAGAAAGCGTCGGCGATGTTGCCTGCAAGTAGACGCTGGCGATTCTTCGTGAACACCGTCACATCCCAAATCGGATCATCCATGTTCAGTCCCACAAACCAGCGGAACAACAGGCTGTAGTCGAGTTGCTCCATCAACATCCGTTCGCTGCGCACCGAGTACAGCACTTGGAGCAGCAACGCACGCAATAACTTCTCCGGTGCGATCGATGGCCGTCCACTCTTGGCGTACAGTCTGCTGAAACAAGGCTTCAGTTCGCGCAGGGCTTCATCGGCCATGACACGCAGCCTGCCGAATCGGGTGGTCGTGAGGGATTCGTTGCTCAGGGCTTACGTAGCTGAAAACTCCTAACTGCTGATCGTCTTGTCCACGCATGTCTTCTTCTTATCAGGTTCTGTTGTGGAAACAAGAGAGTTTTCAGGTACAGCACCAGCTTCCTCGAAGTCGATGCCTCGGCAGGCGCAACGGCCTGTTTGCAGCAGTTATCTTCAATTGCCTGAGGAGGAGCGAATGCCAGACTTGTTTGCTTAACGAGGCGAATCTCCGTGGAACGGAGTGCCTTGTGACTTGAAGTTTGCGATTTCCTCCATCGACCTGTTCCATTTAATGCGGTTAGAAGGCTGCCACTTCGGGTCGGCGAATGCCTTACACGGTTCGTTTGGAAATTCGGTGAACGTCCAACCCGTGAAGAACCAGTCGTTATGCTCAAATACCGCATGCGCAACAGCAATGCCGTTGAACATCATGCCTTCGCGGCGGGCCTTCCCGCACCCATAGACATCGAAACCATCATCGCTTTTCTCGGATCGGTCGGGGTTGAATTCGAGGAGGTCTGGCATCTGTGCGAAATCTATCCCATGCTCATGCTTCATGGCAGCAATGAACGTCTGCCGATCTGCACCTCCCTTGCCGGTGTCCGAGACCAAATCGTACAGCCTGTCCCACTTTCGTCCTCTATATGCTTCCACATATGCGCCTAACCGTTTGGTCAAGGCTTCTCGTTGCGCGGCTGGAATCTCGGACAGTGGTTCCGTCCCGCCTCCGGCTACACACAGGACAGAGGCAAGACACGCAGCAAGGATGACAACAATTCTCCTACGTATATTCATCTCGACCTTATTATCACAAAGCAAACCCTTTGCGAAACCGAGTTTTTCCGCAACCTGCTAGTCATGTTGCTGGCAGCCGCAGCCCTCCTCGCACCCTTTCTCATTGACGCGCACCATTGGTGGCCCCGCCGACGCAAGTAGCTCCACGCCGGAGCAGCCAGAGGCCGTAGCTAGCTCGCGACTCGTGACTCATAACTTGTAGCTCCCATCTATAGGAACCCACACAAAATCCCGGTATACTAATGAGACTTTGCCGGGCTGTCCTCGCGCCTGGCTGTGCAGCAATGAAACCATCTTTCACTCTCGGCATTGAAGAGGAGTACCAGACCGTCGACCCGGACACCCGGGACTTGCGCTCGCACATTCACGCCGAACTCCTGGAAAAAGGAAAGATCATTCTGCAGGAACGCGTGAAGGCGGAGATGCATCAATCCGTGGTCGAAGTAGGGACTTCAGTCTGTGCCGATATCAAAGAGGCAAAAACAGAACTGAAAAAGCTGCGCCGGGAAATGATCCGGCTGACGCGTGAAAACGGCCTGCGCCTCGCCTCGGCCGCGACGCATCCTTTTGCCGATTGGCGGATGCAGGAAGTAACGGATGACGACCGTTACATGAACATTGTAGAGGACATGCAACTGGTGGCACGTGCGAACTTAATTTTCGGCCTGCATGTGCACGTGGGCATCGAAGATCGCGAAACTGCCATCCATATGATGAATCATGCGCGCTACTTTCTGCCGCACCTGCTGGCACTTTCCGCGAATTCCCCGTTCTGGCTCGGCATGGACACGGGCTTGAAATCGTATCGCTGCAAGGTATTCGATAAGTTTCCGCGCACCAACATGCCGGACTTTTTCCCGAGCTGGGGCGAGTATGAGAACTACATAAAGTTGCTGATCAAGACAAACTCGATCGACAACGCCAAGAAGATCTGGTGGGACCTTCGGCCGCATCCATTTTTCAGTACCATTGAATTCCGCGTGTGCGATATTCCAATGCGCGTCGACGAAACTATAGCGCTGGCCGCGCTGATTCAGGCTACCGTCGTCAAGCTGTACAAGCTGCATGAGGCCAATCAGGGCTTCCGGTTGTATCGCAGATCGCTGCTGATGGAAAACAAGTGGCGCGCGGCCCGCTATGGCATCAACGGAAAGCTGATCGACTTCGGCAAGCAGATGGAAGTCCCCGAGCGCGATCTGATTGAGGAATATCTGGCCTTCGTGGACGATGTGCTCGATGAGCTGGATTCGCGCGAGGAAGTCGAATACATCCGCGAGATCCTGGAAAATGGCACAGGGGCGGACCGTCAACTGCAGGTATATCGCGAAACTGGCGACATGAAGGCTGTCGTAGATTACATCATTGAGGAGACAGCGGCGGGTGTGGACGAAGAGACCAATCGTCTACCTGCCGTCAGGGCCGTCGTTTGATGAAAACCACACAAATACTAAATTCCAAACTGAACAAATTGCCTTTCGACCCCCAACTTACTCCGGGCGCGCACAACGCTGTACGCGTGTGCCTGCGCGTCGAACCCTTCGAAAAGGTCACCCTTATTACCGACGAGGTGACCCGCGAAATTGCGGCGGCACTCGTTCACGAATTAGAGGCCGTGGGCTGCAGGTATCGCTCGTGGGTGCTCGAAGATGTTGCTGAACGCCCGCTGAAGAACCTTCCTGACGTGATTGCCAGCGATCTGGAGACGAGCCAGGTCAGCATTTTTGCGGTGCAGGCGCAGCGCAACGAACTTCAGTCGCGCATGCAGATGACTGACATCGTGAACCGTCGAAGGATCCGCCATGCGCACATGGTGAACATCAACAAGCGGATCATGCTGGAAGGCATGCGCGCCGACTTCCAAAAAGTGGACCAGCTCAGCGCGAAGGTCGTTGAGCGTGTTCGCTCTGCAAAGCAGATTCGCGCGAAAACCGCGGCAGGCACCGACCTGACGGCGGACCTGAATCCGAACTATAGGTGGGTAAAGACCAGCGGCCTGATCAGCCCCGAAAAATGGGGCAACCTGCCGGGTGGGGAGGTTTTTACCGCCCCCGGCGAAGTGAATGGCACATTCGTGATTGATGGAGTGGTCGGCGATTATCTGTGCGCCAAGTTCGGAGACCTCAAGGCAAATCCCCTGACCATTAAAGTGAAGGGCAATCGTCTGGTTGAAGCGCACTCGAACAACTCGGAACTGCAGCGCGACTTCTGGGCGTACACCCATACCGACGAGAACAGCGACCGCGTGGGCGAGTTTGCCATCGGCACGAACATCGAACTGAAGGATGTGATCGGGGAGATTTTGCAGGATGAAAAACTTCCCGGTGTCCACATCGCGTTTGGCAATCCTTACGGTGCGCACACGGGTGCGGAGTGGTACTCATCCACGCATATCGACGTTGTTGGCCGGAATTTTGATATCTGGGTCGACGGCGAGCAGATTATGCGCGATGGCCAGTTTTTGATTACGGCGTAACGGCCGCCTGGAACGCACTCGGCGGAAATATCAGCGCGACTTATGGTCCCCTCTTATCGCCAGGCATTCAATGCAGGCTTCACTGAGCCGAAGTACCAGCATCTGCGCCGCGAGCTAACGGCCCGATGCGGCATGGAAGTGCCCTTTCCTATTTGCGAGACGCCGTGCTTTGTTCCTGCCGAACTGGTGCAGCGTTTGGGGGATGACGGTAAGGCCCTTATCCGCCAACTTGTCGACAATCCTGAATATCGAGCGCACTCCGAAGCAACTATTCCGCCGCGGTTTCGCGTGCCCAACGAATCGCCGCACCCGATGTTTATCCAAGTCGATTTTGGGCTTGTACGCGATGCCGGAGGCACACTGCAGCCAAAGTTAGTCGAACTGCAGGCATTCCCGTCGCTTTATGCATATCAGCCTGTGCTGGCGCAAACATACATCGACGCCTTTGGGCTTCACCCTAAGCTGACTTACTTTCTTGACGGCCTTGATGGTGACACTTATAAACGCCTATTAAGTGATGCGATTGTCGCCGGCCATGATCCCGCCCATGTGGTGCTGATGGAAGTGCATCCCGAGGAACAGAAGACGCGTCCCGACTTCCTGCTGACCGAGAAAATGCTCGGAATTCGGACGGTATGCATCACGAAGCTCCGCAAGCAAGGCCGAAAGCTGTTTTATGAGGAGAATGGCAAACAAGTTCCCATCGAACGCATCTACAACCGGGCAATTGTGGATGAACTGGAACGCAAAGGCATAGCGCTGCCATTCGACTTTCGCGATGACTTAGACGTCGAATGGGCAGGACATCCGAACTGGTACTTTCGCATCAGCAAGTATTCGATCCCTTATCTGAAACATCCATCGGTGCCGCGTACGTGGTTCTTGGACCAACTGCCCGAGGTTCCGGCCGACCCTGAGAACTTTGTTCTCAAGCCGCTCTATTCCTTTGCCGGCCTGGGCGTAGTGATTGCGCCCACGCGGAAGGATATTGACGCAATTCCTACTGCCAAGCGCGCGGAATACATTCTGCAGGAGCGAGTGAATTTCACCCCGGTCATTGAAACGCCGTATGGCACCACTAAGGCCGAACTACGCATGATGTATATCTGGCTTAATGGTGACCTACGCGCTGTGCTGACCATCGTGCGCATGGGCCGCGGGGCGCAGATGGGAGTCGACCACAACAAGGGAATGAAGTGGGTTGGGTCGTCAGCGGCGCTGGTCGCTTCATAATCTTGTGGCCGCGATCTTGTACTTCTATCTTGCAAAGGCTTAGCGGCTCCGCTTGGCGGCTTCCGTTCCAAACGTATGGCATACACGTGGTTCATTCTGCTGTTGGCAGTTGCGGGGACGGCGCTCATGCTGCTGATTGTGCATGGAACGCCGGTTGGCGACTTACTGCACGACCGGATTCCGGACCGGCCTCGGCGGCGGCTGTTTGTCGCTACCGTAAGTTTCTTTCTCACTTTTGCCGGCGTGCGCGGAGTCGTGTATTGCATCACGCATCAGATCCCTCCATTTCATTTCGTAGTTATGCAGGGACGCCATGTGCACCATCTGGTGTTTGGCATCGTCATTTTGCTGGCGGTAGGCTATGCATGGCTGGCCGAGATCGGAGTGGGGGCCGGCGCGTCTTCGCTGCTCGCAAGCCGGCTGCTCTCGATTCTTTACGGAGTGGGCGCGGCGCTCACGCTCGATGAGTTTGCGCTGTGGCTGAACCTTCGCGATGTTTACTGGTCTGCCGAGGGACGCGCAAGCATCGACGCCGTGATTCTTTTCGGAGCTTTACTTGCTGCCGGGGCCTGGGGAGTTCCCCTGTTTTCGAAAAAGAGCCCGCGGAAATAGTTTTCTAACATTGTTCACTGCTCAGTTCACGACCTGTGACAAGACCGACGAAGTACTTTTCGCGACCTGTGTGTCTCCGTTATAAGTCGCAGTGATGGCGTGGGTGCCCATGGCAAGAGTTGACTTAGTCAAGGTGGCCACTCCTTCGCTCAAGCTTGCACTTCCAATTATGGTTGTTCCGTCCCTGAATGTTACCTTGCCTGTCGGCTGGCTGTGCGCAGTCGACGTAACCGTAGCGATGAAGGTGACAGCTTGCTTATAGACTGATGGATTCGGACTGGAAGTGAGCGCGGTCGTAGTCGGATACAACTCGACCACTTGTGTCACCTTCCCAAGGCTGGGCTTGAACGCCGCGTCGCCGGCATAGATTGCCTTAATGGAGTGCGTTTTTGCTGCGAGAGAGGAAGTTGTGAAAGTGGCCGCGCCGCTGGCGGTTGTGCCGGAGCCGAGCAGACTCGCGCCGTCGTAAAAAGCGACGGGCTCTCCATTCGGGACAAAACCGCCCTGCCAACTCACCGTCGCGGTAAAGGTCACTGGCTGCCCGATGAACGATGGAGTACCAGAAGTGGCGAGCGAGGTTGATGAGACCGTTGGAAGCGTGAGCACCCACTCGGACAGATGCGCGGACGTGCTGAAGCCGTTGTCGGCGTCACCGGAATAGGCCGCCCATACGGTGCGCCTTCCATGAGGTTTGTACGAAGTCGCATAAACGGCCTGATTACTACTCACCGGAACGGTCACCGTCGAGGAGGGGATGCCGGAGTCCGTAAACGTCACGGTCCCTGTTACGACACCGCCCCGCTGACTGGTGATGGCCGCTGTGTAAGTCACCTGCTGATTGGGAGCAACAGGGTTCGTGCTTGATGCTAACGTCGTAGCGGAAGGATTGAATGGCCGTCCGGTGTTATTCATAAGCACACCGACGGTGCTGTCACAAGAGTTGTCGCCGCATTCGTTCAGCACCACGGCGTCAGGATTGGAGTCACTGTTCAAATCTGCGGCGACCACCACGGCAACGCCACCATTGGTGGGGAATGTTTCCGCGGGCTGGAAGGTACCATCTCCGTGGCCTAAGAGCAGGCCGACAGAAGATTGCGAATAGCCGGCCATCGGATTGTTGGTGACGAGGAGGTCCGGATAACCATCGCCATTAATGTCGGCCACTGCCAGGAATTCCACGTCGCCTCCGGTGAGGCCGCCACCTGATGGGAAGTAGGCAACGCTGAAGCTTCCATCGCCTTTGTTCAGCAGAACGCCCACCGAATCGGATCCCCAGTTGGCGCTGACGATGTCAGGCTTACCGTCGCCGTTGACATCGGTGACCACCAGCGAACTGGGCCAGAGGCCGTCATAGTAGATTGCTGGCGTGGCAAAAGAGCCGTCGCCATTGTTGGACATGACGCTAATGAAGCCATAGTCAGTGCCAGTCCAACTTATGCACGATGTGACGATGTCCGGTTTGCCATCATTGTTGAGATCGGTGACCGCGATAGCGGTAGGTTCCGTACAACCGGTGTCGTAGACCACGGCGGGTGAAAACGTGCCATCACCCTGGCCCAAGAAGACAGCGAGGGCGCCATCGCTGTTGGAGAGAGGACCAACGTTCTCGACTAGTATGTCCTGCTTGCCGTCGCCATCTAAGTCGGCAATCGTGACCGAAAGCGGGTTGGCGGCTCCGGAGTCGTAGAGGACGGGCGTACGGAAAGTGCCGTCGCCTTTTCCCAGCAGCACGCTAACGACGCCGTCGCCCGAACAAAAACTGCCACCACTACAACCACTGACCACCACGAGGTCAGGATTGCCGTCACCGTTCAAGTCGGCAGCGGCCAAGGTCGCGGTGCCGTAGAGAATGGTATAGCCCGTCGCATAGACGACTGCGGTCTGGAAGGTTCCATCGCCATTGTTCAGCAGAACTCCCACGGAAGTGGAGTTATTCGTTCCACCGTATCCACAGGAAATCGCCAGGTCGGGCTTACCGTCGCCGTTGAAATCAGCGACAGTGATCGAAGTGCAATATGAGCCCCCGGCACTGTAGATGAGAACTGGCTGGAACGTGCCATCACCGTTGCCGAGAAGCACAGATACAGTGGAAGCATCGGCTATGACGACATCGGGCTTCCCGTCACCATTAACGTCGGCAACCCTGATGGCCGAGGATGCTCCAAAGACGCCATTGCCAGCCGCGTAGGTCACTACCGGCAAGAAGACCGGGTTTATCGATGACGTCGAGGGCCTCACCGAGATGGAATGCTGCGCAGGCGACTGGGCCGCGGCGGAGGGCGCAAGAAGAATAATGACGACTAAGACAACGAGCGTGAGAATTCGGACGGGAGTTTGGCGTGTCATGGTGACTCCTTGCTCGACCCGCGTCGAGATGGGAAGAGTGCGCGCTATAGATTCTGGAGATGAGACGGCGGCCTCGAGCCTTGAGCCGAAGGAAAAATGATGATCGGCAAGGCGGAACGAACGTCGTTTCGAACCATAGCACCGAGACCCAAGTGGGTCAACGCCACTTGTTGGGGCAAATCCGAGCGAATCAGTCCGGTTTACCGACCTCTTTCGCTAAGAGCGGACTGAAACCTCGGCGGGTTCTGGCAGAGTTCTCTCCGCCGCCTCTGGCTCTAACTTCGCAGTAAAGTGACGCAGGAAAGCAGCTTCGTAAGTCAGCCTCATCCCGTTAATTTTTCTTCGGTTGCGCCACACTTCAAGAATTATTTCGACGACATAGTCAATGTGGCTTTGGGTATAGACGCGGCGCGGGATGGCGAGGCGGACTAAGTCCATTTTGGCGGCTGCACCGAACATAAGGGTGCCGATTTCCACGGAGCGGATTCCACCCTCGAGATAGAGTTCGTTGGCGAGGGCCACGGCAGGAAAGTGGTCGGCAGGAACGTGGGGCAAAAAGGCACGCGCGTCGATGTAGATGGCATGGCCTCCCGGTGGCTGAACAATGGGCACGCCTTCAGCCGAAATATGGTTACCGAGGTAGGCAGTCGAGGCGATGCGGTATTGAAGATAATCGTCGTGGAGCGCTTCCTGCACGCCAACCGCAATGGCTTCTAAGTCACGACCGGCGAGGCCGCCATAAGTCGGATAGCCCTCAGTAAGAATCAGCAGGTCCTTCTCCTGCTGGGCAAGTAAATTGTCGTTGGTGCAGAGGAATCCGCCGATGTTAGCCATACCATCTTTCTTGGCCGACATGGTGCAGCCATCGCCGTAGCTGAACATCTCCTGCGCAATTTCCTTGGGGGCTTTATCTTCGTAGCCTTTCTCGCGAAGTTTGATGAAATAAGAATTTTCGGCGAAGCGGCAAGCGTCGAAATAGAGCGGGATTTTATGCTTTCGGCAAACTGCGCTGACGGCCTTCACGTTTTCCATGGACACAGGCTGGCCGCCTCCGGAATTGTTGGTGACAGTCAGCATGACGAGAGGAATGCGTTCGCGGCCAACTTTCGCGATGAGCGATTCGAGAGCGGCCACATCCATGTTGCCCTTGAAGGGATGATGAACGCTGGGCTGGCGGCCTTCGGCAATGACCAGATCGACGGCTTCAGCGCCGACGAATTCGATATTGGCGCGGGTGGTATCGAAGTGAGTATTGTTGGGGACAACGTCGCCCTTCTTACACGTGCAGCTAAAAAGGATGCGCTCGGCGGCGCGGCCCTGGTGAGTGGGGATGACATTCTTGTAGCCGAAAATGTCTTGAATGGAATCGCGAAACTGGTCGAAGCTTCGGCTGCCGGCATAACTCTCATCGCCTTCCATGATGGCAGCCCACTGGTGCGTAGACATAGCGCCGGTGCCTGAGTCGGTGAGCAGGTCGATCAGGACGTCATCGGCCGGAAGAAGGAACAAATTGTAATGGGCTTCGCGGAGCAATTTCTCGCGCTGGGCGCGGGTGGTCCAGCGGATGGGTTCGACGCTCTTGATGCGAAAAGGCTCAATGATTGTGCGGGGCATACGTATCTCTCCGATGCTAGCAGACAAGATGTGACGAAGAGCTGTCAGTGATGGCGGTCACGGAAGAGCTTTCAGCTGTCAGCCATCAGCCCTCAGTTATCTGCCGTCAGATACGGGTTACAGGCGAAGGAACACGTTTATGGGACGTGGACGGAGTCTTTTTCCCTGCGCTCGGCGGAGCGATACTTCACGGCGGCGGTGCGGTCGAGTTTATCCCAGGCGAAGGGGCGGCCGGTCATGGCGCGCTTCAAAGTACGCAGCAGGACCAGCGAAAACAACTGGCGGTAGGCAAAGCGCTGCAGCCAAACCTGGCTGAGGAGCCAAATATCTTCGCGGGATTCCGGTTGACGGCGCTCGAGAGCAAACGCCAGCGCCGAGGCGAGGAAGTCGATGACCAGGAAGACGACGAAAAAAAGCACCAGGCGCTGAAAGCTTGCCGGATCGGTGGAATCGGGATGGTAGTACTTCTGCACGAAATACCAGATGGTGCCGAAGGCGAACATCAGGTCAATGAAAGGAGAAACGAGCGGCAAGAGAATTTGAAAGACAAGGATGTTAGGAATGGCAATCCAACCGAGAGCGCCTTTGCGTGCGACGACGTCGCGATGTTTGTAGATGGCCTGGAGGATTCCGAACGACCAGCGAAAGCGCTGGCGCATAAGCGCATTCGCGTTGACGGGAGCCTCGGTGAAGGCAAGGGCGCGGTCTTCGTATTCCACGCGGTAGCCATTGCGAAGCAGGGCCATGGTGAGATCGGCGTCCTCGGCAACGGTATCGATGTGGTAGCCGCCGGCCTCGCTCACGGCAGAGACGCGCCAGGCGCCAATGGCTCCGGGCACAACGCTGACGGCACCCATGGTGTTCAGCGCGCGACGCTCAAAATTCTGGCTGGTGATGTATTCGAGGGCCTGCCAACGCGTCCAGAGGTTGACTCGGTTGCCAACCTTGGCGTTGCCGGCGACAGCAGCAACCTTCGGATTAAGGAAATGAGGGACGAGGCGCGCGATAGCGTCGGGGGCAATGATGGTATCGGCATCGATGCCTATGAATAGTTCGGCATCTCCGATATGGCCAAGCCCGTAGTTGAGCGCTTCGGCTTTGCCGCCGTTGGGCTTGGTCAGAATAAGGACTTTGCCCGCGGCCTCCTCAGGAGCGAAGGCGCGGCGCACAACTTCAAGCGTGCGATCCTTGGAGCCATCGTCAATGACAATCACGCGGAGATTCGGGTAGTCGGAATCAAGAGCGCCCTGCACGGTGCGCTCAATGACTTTTTCTTCGTTGTAGGCAGGAATGAGCACGGCGACTTGCGGCCGATAAGCAGCGATCTCAGCGGGTGTGCCGAATACGTGGGAGCGGATGCGGTCGTAGATGGCAAGCACGCCGACGAAAACCAGACGGCCGGTCATGAGAATATCGCCGAGGAAGAAGACGACGGTGATGATGGTAAGAGTGGCGCTGAAGAGCCAGAAGCTAATCCAGTTCAGGCGGGCGGCCCATCGTTCATTGGTGGGCAGGGGAGGCATGACCTCTGCTTTGGTTTTGCCCATCAACTGATGGACGGGAACGAATTCGAAGCCGCGGGCGCGAGCACCTTCAATGATGAGAGGAAGCGCCTGCACGGTGCGCTCGCGATTACCGCCGCCATCATGCAGGAGGATGATGTTTCCGCACTTCATTTGTTCATTCGGCTTGCAGGGCGGCAGATGATTCAACACTTCGTCGGCAATTTGCTGCGGCGAAAGAGGCGGCTGGTCGAACCAATCCTTGGTATCGAGCTTGTTGCCGATGGTGATGTAGCCCATGCTTTGGGTGAGTTCGAGCGGCTTCACTTCATCTTCGGTATCGGGCTCGGCATCGACGGAGTAGGGTGGGCGGAAGAGGATGGTGCGAATGCCGAAACGGCTGGCGAAAAGTTGTTCGGTGAGATTCAACTCAACCCGCATATAGCGCGAGCCGATGTTGCTGATATCGGGATGGGTGAAAGTATGATTGCCGATTTCATGCCCCTCGCGAAAAATGCGCTCGCCGATGCTGCCGAATTTCTCGGTCTGAATGCCAATCAGGAAAAACGCGGCCGGCACGTTTTCGCGTTTGATGACGTCGAGAATGCGAGGCGTCCACTCGGGGTCGGGGCCGTCGTCGAAGGTGAGCGCGAGTTGATTCTTGCTGGCGCCGTAGCGGGCAACGCGATAAGGCTCGGGCAAAGCCTTGAATGATTCGTCGTCAATCAGGCCGGTGTCTTTGTCAATGCTGATCTCGCGTTCCCCGTCGGCGGGCTTATCTTCAATACGCAGGATCTCGCCATCGCCTTCCATATCGACATCCTGGCCGGGTGGCACGTCCTTCAGGCGGTCGGGGGCATTGGGGTCGCCCGGAACATCCCAGACGCGCCAGAGCGTGCGATCTTCGGAGCCGAGGCGCCATAACGCGAAGGTCTGAATGCCCAGAGTCTGAGCCGCGCGCATCTGGTTAAGGGCGGTAACGGCATCGAGGAACCAGACATCGTGCCGATAGTTGTTGTCGTCGCGGTAGCTGAAGTGCGGATTCAGCGCATCGCCATCGTAATCGACGTCCTCTTCGGAGTCGCGCGACCCGATCCACGCATCCTGCACGGAAATATTTTTGTCTTTTTCATCGGGCGGTAGTTTGCCCTTCTTAGGGCGCTCGACCCAGTCGTAACCGTAATTAGCGATAGCGCAAATCAGTTTGTCTTTTGGAATTACCTTAAGGGCGAACTTCAGATTTGCATTGAACCAGTCCTGGGAAGCGACAGGGCCAGGCAGGGCTCCGGGATAGTGCTCGTCATAGTTCATAATGACGACGCCATCGACAGCGGCGGAGATGGCCTGGTAGTCGTAATCCGCATTGTGGACCTGAACGCTGACATAGAGCTTCATGCCCTTGCCATGCAAGTCGGAAGCAAGTTCGTTCAACAAGGCCACGTAACCCGGTTGAAATTTCTTTGGAAAAGATTCGAAGTCGACCATCAGCCCGCGATAGCGATCGGAAGCAAGGAAGATGGCAATTTCGCGGCGGAAGCGGGCGCGCGCCTCCGGGTTGGTCAGGAACGCCGCGAAAGCGGGGTTGAAGTCATTGCCATCGAAGTTTTGGACCACCGGAAAGACTTCCATATCGGTGTCTTCCGACTTCAGAAACGGCATGACTTTGTCGTCAACGGGATGGATCTGCCGATCGTGGATGACGTCGAACAATGTGTTGGTGTCTTCGTCTACGGCCTGCAAACGGCCATCCGGGGTCAGGACCTGCAGCCACGTGGGAAACAGCAAGTCGATCTGGCGGGCATACTCACGCAGTGAGGAAAAGCTGGCGGGATCCCAGTTGACGTAGAAAGCAGCGCGCACACCTTCCTGGGAATTGAGTTTCATTTGCGAAGGGTGCTTGGCTCGGCGGGCGCGCCCGGTGCGCGCGACGGTAGCGAGCCGGCGTTTTTCCCGAGCCCTCTCTTTTTCATTCTCCTTTAGGGAGTGATAGGGACGTTTCTCGGCGCTCAATGAGAGGTCCGGCAGCGGGTCGCTATTCAGCGCGCTGTACAGAAAAAAAACAAGCAGCAAAGTGAAGGCAATTGCTACGGCGTCAAAAATCCGGCGAATGCGCCTCCAGCGCGCCTGACGCGGATCGGAAAAGACCTGTTTAGCCATCTCTTGTAGATCATCCTAAGGGGGGACGGAGACGGGGTCAATCGGAGAGGCCTGTCAGAAGAGGACCCGGGTGTGATGCGTTTCCGCCTTGGTGAAGGCGAGGCCCGATGAACCAATCGGCTATCCCGCGATGACTCGATGGTTTCGCGCTATATTTTCAACGTGCTGGGAATGCTGCGCGAGAACCGGGGATTATTCATTGGCGCGCTTGTAGCCGGCCTCGTCTTGCGCATTTTCTTTCTCGTTTACTTCCCTGCTGTCGTTGACGATTCTCACCTCTATATGGACCTGGCCACCAACTGGCTGCAACACGGCATTTATGGCCAGATGGATTCGGGACAAATTGTGCCCACCGACATTCGCTTGCCGGGATATCCGGCGTTTCTGGCGGCGGTTTTCTGGATGTTTGGGCCAGGAAATTTTCGCGCCGTCCTGATCATGCAAATACTGCTGGACATGATGACGTGTGCAGTGATCGGGGACCTGGCCCGGCGCTTGACGTTGAGCCGCCGCGCGGGAGCGATGGCGTTTGCTTTGGCGGCAACATGCCCATTCCTGGCGAATTATGCGGCAACTGTTCTCACCGAGACGCTGGAAATATTCTTCACAGCGGTCGCTCTCGATTGCATGGCGGCGGCCCTCGATAAAGATAAGGATTCAGGCGAAAGCAGCACAGCCGGGTGCCTTGTGTGCTGGCCGTATCTGGTGGCGGCTGGTGCTGCGATCGCCGCGTGCATTCTGGTGCGGCCTGATGGCGGCATTCTGCTGATTGCCGCACTTTTGTATTTGGCAGTCGCATTGTGGAAGAAGGCGCAGGCGAAAGAAAGCACCGCAGGCAACTCAAAGATGCGACGCCTCCTTTCATCTGTCGTGCTCGCCGAGATCCTGATTGCGGCGGTGGCTCTGGCTCCTTTGGTTCCGTGGACGGTGCGGAATCTTAGAACGCTCCATCATTTTCAACCATTAGCGCCGCGCTACGCGAATGAGCCCGATGAAGTGACTCCGCGCGGATTCAATAAGTGGGTAAGGACCTGGATGGCGGAATATACCTCGGTCCAGGAAATTTACTGGAACGTTCAGGGCGACGTGATTCCGGCTGAGAAGTTGCCAGCGCGCGCGTTGGATGAACCGGGACGTCAGGGAACGCTGGCGCTGATCGCGGAGTATAACGAGTCGAAGCAATTGACGGCAGAACTGGACGAGCGTTTTGCGAACCTGGCCGACGAGCGGATTCACGCGCATCCGTGGCGCTACTACTTCGAGTTACCCGTACTGCGCATTGCCGATATGTGGCTGCGTCCGCGCACCGAGTTGCTGCCCCCCGATCCCCGCTGGTGGGAGTTCAATGACGAACGAAGAGAATCCGCGCTCGCGGTTGGATTCGGGATATTGAACCTGGCCTATGCGGCAATGGCGGTGCTGGCGCTCGCCGGCAAGGGTACAAGACTTCGCTATGTCGGGCTGCTGGGCGGGTTCCTGCTTCTGCGATCCCTGTTTCTATCAACCATTGAGAATCCGGAGCCCCGCTACACCCTCGAAGGCTTTCCGGTAATACTGGCATGGGCCGGAGCTTTTCTCGCAAGCAAGCTGCCGCGCGCTGCTCGAGGTTAATTGTTGATCGCGCACTGTTGATCACCCATCGTTAATTGCGCATCGTTAAGGCCGTTCGCCGCCGCAATCGGCGGTTGCGGTTATTTCCTGACTCCCAGTCAATCTTCACCTGCGCAAGAAATCTTCGCTTCACCGCATTGTTTTTGCCATGGCGATCATCGCCGGAGGGAACTCCTTGTTTTCGGTAGCGCCCCATGCGATAGTTATGCCCATCTTTTTTAGGAGCCCTGAAAGTTATGCGCCCCTTTTCTATAATCCAAACCGGTTCTCGTCTTTCAATCTTCCTCATCTTCTGCCTCGTATTGCTGGCGGCGGGTCAAGCAGCGGCGCAACAAGCCACAGCCAAAATCGTAGGCACGATCTCCGACGAGCAGGGACTGGTGGTCCAGGGAGTGAAGGTCACGGTCACGAACGTGGGGACCAATGTTTCCTCCAATACCACGACCGACAAAACTGGCTTCTATCAGGTGCTGAACCTGCCTATCGGTATCTACACAGTGACCGCAAATCACGAAGGGTTCCGGGAGTTGGAGGTAAAAACTTCTCCGCTCGAGATCAACCAATCGTTGCGGGTGGACCTGAAGTTGAAGGTGGGTGCGGCCAGTGAAAAGGTCATGGTGGAAGGCGAAGTGGAAGGCGTGGAGACCGTGAACTCGACGATCGGCCAGAGCGTCACCAGCCGGCCGATTGTAAACATGCCGCTAAATGGGCGAGACGTGTTGACTCTGGCTCTTCTGCAACCTGGGGTCACCGAGGACAATCCGGATGACACCAGTACTACAAGAGGGTTCAACATTGGTGGGGGACGCACCGACTCGGTGACCTACTTGCTGGATGGCGGCCTGAACAACGACCTTCTTGACAACGGGGTTGTCCTGAACCCCAACCCGGATTCGATTGAGGAGTTCCGCATTCTCACCAGCAACTACACGGCGGAGTATGGACGAAACGGCGCGGGCGTGATCAGCGTCGTGACCAAGTCGGGGACTAACGCAATCCATGGCAGCGCCTTTGATTTCGTGCGCAACACCGACTTCGACGCCAACTCATATTTCAACAAGCAGGACGGACTACCCAGAAACGACTTGAAACGTCATCAGTTCGGTGGAACGGTGGGCGGGCCGATCACCATTCCTCATCTAGTGGATGGCAAGGACCGCTACTTCTTTTTCGTCTCCTATCAGGGCCAGCGGCAAACAGAAACCCTTTCACCCCCCGGCAGTACCATTACGACGTTCACACCCGCCGAGTTGGGCGGAGATTTTTCACAGGCAGGTCCGAATGGTGGACCCGATCCAAACGTTGCGGCCTTTCTCCAAACCAACACCTATTTTCAACCTAATCATGCGTTAGCTGCCCAAGCAATCATCGATCCCAGCCGAATTGATCCGGCAGCCCAGGCCTATATCAAGGCTCTCAACTTGCAATCGATAACAAGTCCGACCGGCGTAATAACGCCGCAAGGGACAGACATCAATAACAACAACGAGCTGACCATCAAACTCGATTTCAACTTGACTCCGAAAGACAAGCTGTCGGCCACTCTCGGGGGGTTTCGTAATCCGGAGCAGCAACCTTTTGGTGATAACGGCGCCAACGTTTTGGGCTTTCCGGCTCTCGTGCAGACAAATAATTACCTTGCAAACATTGCCTACACGCGAACGTTTTCACCCACGCTGCTGAATGAACTGCGAGTCACTGCGGAGCGCCGGTATAGCTATGATGCCGTGCCTCCGGCCAACCTCCCCACCGGATCTTCGCTTGGGTTTGGCATCCAATCTGACCTGCCCAATGGGCCGCCGCTGTTGACCTTTGACACAGGCCTTGCAATTGGGGATAGCCCGCAAGGACCAGCATATTTCAAGGGCGTGACCTACGGCTTAAGCGATACGCTCACCTGGGTGCGAGGAGTCAACACCTGGAAGTTCGGCGTTGGCTTTTCCGACTATCAACAAAACACCGTCTACGACTATTACGGTGATGCCAACTTCGCTTATGCCGGATTTGACAGCTACGGCGATGGCACGGGAAACAGCTTTGCGGACTTTCTTGTGGGAGCTCCCAACAATTTGTTTGAAGGGGCGAATGCCCGGAACAATTTCCGCAGCAAGGCAGTCTTCGGGTTTGTGCAGGACGAATGGCGGGTGCGCAAGAATCTCGTCCTCAATCTTGGAATACGTTACGAATACAGCACGCCCAAGATCGACACCCGGGGAAGAACGTTTTCCGTTGTCCCCAACGATCAATCGACGAGATTTCCAAATGCCCCCACTGGCTTGGTTTTCCCCGGAGATCCCGGCGCGCCGAACGGCTCGAATTTTCCGGACAAAGACAATTTCGCGCCAAGATTTGGATTTGCCTGGAGTCCCGGCAGCGGTTCAAAGACCAGCATCCGCGGAGGGATCGGGGTTTTCTACGACGTGCTAAAGGGCGAAGACAATTTGCAATTCAACGGCGCACCGCCGTTTTATAGCGAACCGTACGTTTTCTTCCCGTGTATTCCAACCAACGGCAGCGGCGATTGCCCCGCGGGAAGCGGTAATCCCGCCTATACCAGCTCCGGCACTGCGTTTTACGCCGCGCCGTGGGCAAACTCGACAACTCCTTTCAGCGCTAATCCATTCCCGTCCCCGGGCGCCGATCCGGCGCATGCTTTCAATACCTGTGCAAGTTCAGGCTATGTCTGCCCTTATTACAACTTTCTTCCGGCGACAGGCGGGTCGGTTTTTCTTGTGAACCCGCATCTGCACACCCCATACACGTATCAGTACAATCTCAGCGTTCAGCACGAAGTTTCTAGGAATTTGATCGCCGAATTGAACTATGTGGGAAGCAGTTCGAAGGGACTGACGTCGCTGGAAGATATCAATCCGTTCATCTTAAGCACAGTGGGTGTCAACGACCCAACCTACAACTACTGCGTCCTCAACTCCAAGGGTAAACCCACGACCACGTGCCCTATACGGCTGTTGAACGAGAACCAAAGCGCAAATATGAAGGAGTATTGCCTTACGAATGCTGCCGCCTTCTACTTCCATAACAACCCCTATGACGGCCAGGCAGCGTGTCCGTTCCAAAATACATCGGAATTCGAGAATGTCAGTTTTGCCAGTTTCAACAGCCTTGAAACTTCACTGACGAAACAGAACGGCGTTAGCCACATCTTTGGCAACACATACTTCACTCTCGCATATACGTACGGCCATAGCATCGACAACACATCCGGTTTCAGGAACCGAGACTCCCAGGTGCCTTACTATAATCACCGCGAGTTTCGTGCCGACTCAAATTTCGACATCAGGCACCGCATCGTATTCAGCGGCGGATGGGACTTGCCTTTTGACACGGCATTCGCGGACGCCCCGAAGCGGTTAGTGAAAGGATGGAGCCTGTACCCCATTTTCAGCTGGCGGAGCGGTTTCCCACTCAGCATCAACTCCGGACTAATCGACTCGTTCAATCCGGCCGACCCGGGACCCTCGGGGGCCGGCGACAGCTACCTCGCCAATGTCGACTACGCGCCCGGATACAAGCACATCCAGCTCCTGAACCCACGGCAGCAGGGAAGTTGCATCAATCCCAATACAGGCCAAACCGAGAACAGGAATTTGTATTTCAATTGCGGCGCGTTTGCAGGGGTTGCCGATGTCTACAATCCCAGCGATCCCTACGGCAACACGGGTCGAGATTTTTTCCGCGGGCCCGGACGCACCAACCTCGATCTAACCCTGGCCAAAACCACACCCATTACCGAGCGAGTGAACAGCGAGTTCCGGATCGACGCCTTCAACCTGTTCAACCATGCCGAGTTCAACAACCCGGACACGAATATCTACGACAGCACGTTTGGTCAAATTACCAATACGGACGTTGCGACTCCGGCCGCCCTGTTTCACACCGAGCGTCAGATACAGATCGCACTGCGGCTGACATTCTGAGCGGATCGGCAATCGCCGCTGTTTCGGTTTTTCTTGGGCGCTTCTTGTCTTGTCCCGTGTCATCCAGAGCCGCCCGCCGGAGAGCCGGGGTCCCCGGCAAGCGCTCTTGCTTGCTGGGGTGGCAGAGCTCACGCGATGGCGAGTCGAAGGATTCCCGCTCTTTAGAAGCCGCGTCGACCGTTCCACAGATTCCCTCCCTTGGCTATTGCCGGATGGATCGTACAGAAAACCAGACCGCTCCAGATATTTCTTGACTTAAGGAACCCGTTGCTCCCAGACTTAAAAGGGCAGCGAGAGTCCAATAGGAAGGCGACATGGGTTTCCAGTCTGTGACGGGCGATTCTAAGTTAACTTGTTTTGAATCAAGATTTTGCCTGGACATCTCCATGCTAAGTCATTGATTTTAAACGATCATGCTAGGAAGTTCTGCGTGTAACTCGTTTGTATTAAATATTTTACATGTAACTGCTTGGGAATCAATATTTTGTCGGGAATTTCTCGGTAACATCATGATTCTAAAAGATCGACTTGAGGGGGGGAGGGGGGAGGGGTACCAGCCCTCAAGAGTTAAGAGCTTGTCGGGAACAGTGCAAATGGGTATGACAACTCGTAAATGGATTTAGTCGATGCAGGCCGGACGTCGTTTTACCGCCGGACGTTGCGCTTAAACTGACGATGGGGTGCCGGCGAATCCTAGCCCCGGCGAACGCGTTAGCTCAGGGGCGAGTCCGTCATCCGGAAGCGGGTGCGGATGTGTTCGGACAGGAGCTCGATGGCTCCGCGATTGACGATGGGATCGGACTGGGCCAGATATTTAAGCGCTTCCACCAGCATTTTCTGGCCGTCGACATAGCGCGGGTCGGACGTGCGTTCGCGCCGCTTGCGAGACAAATCCGGGGGAACGGGGATCGTAAAGACTTTAGCCATTCGGTTCTATTTCGGAAATCCTGTTGCAGTATATAGTCTGCGGACAGGTTTTTCAGCTTGATTTTGTTGGTACGTGTTTTGCCTGATTGCCAGAGGGCTAGGGCCGTGACTCAAGGTAAAGCGTATCAAAAAAGGATCGCAGACCATATGGTCTGCCCAAAAGGCGCTCCGTCCTGTCAACTTTTCGTGAATCCCCACGACTATCCTTGCGGCGTGACCACCTTGGTTTTCGAGGTGGTCTTCAGCTTGAAAACGCTGTCGGGAAGCTTGGGCAAGGGTTTGATATCTGAATATTTTGCCAGGCGGTAGTCGCCTCCCGGCTCAAACAGTTGTTGTTGAACCAGGAACCCGTGGGAATCGATCCACAGCAGGATGCGGGAAATGTTGTTGCGTAGACGGTCGGATTTCGGGATCAATTCCAGTTGATCGGCGGCGACGCCGTCGACGGTTTCCGTCTTCACGAACTTCACGGTATACGACTTGGGCAAGTCGTGGCCGCTGCCGCCGAACCCGAGCACAAGAAAGCTTTCGACTTCACCGCGATTTTTTCCGGGAACATACTCGTTGATCTGGTCAATCGCAGGCTGGTAGATCTGCACCTTGCCCTGGGTGTAGCGAACATATTTCTTGTCGGGCTCCAGAAAATCGACTGCCATCTGAATTTCGCCTTTCTCGCGACGGACGTAGACCTTCCCTTTCTCGACGTCGGTCTCGTTGACGACTTTGTTGTATTCGTTCCAGACGACATTGGCCTCAACGCATTTGAAGTCCTTGGCCGAGGCGTCCATGCGAGAAAGCACGCACTCGAGTTCCTGGGACTCTATAGCATCAATCGTCTGATAAAGCTGCGAAGTGTCGGTCACTTCGACGTATGGCTTGCCACACTTCCCGCCGCTAACGATATAAACAGTCGGCGTGTGCTGCACCTTTAGGCTCATGCCCAAATCTTTGTCGGCTTTCACCAGCGCCGCCAGTTTCCCATCCGGGTCGACAGCGAAGGGCAATGCCATTTGGTGCTTCTTCGCAAACCCCTCGGCAAATGCGTGCAAAGTATTCGGCAAAATCTCTGGTTGATGCTGAAACACTTCCAGCCGAAACTCGTTGCCCAACTCCTTGGAGTGTGTGTCGAAGTAGCGAGCCAGAACCGCCGCATCAAACGACCAGTTGTGCATCGGCAGCGGGAAGTCGTGTTGAACCAGAGGAATTTTATATGTGTGGGAAGCCTTATCAAGAACCGGCGCCACGCGCCCGCACTGTGGACACTGCAAATCTTCGAAAACTACCAGGGCCACCGGCGCACCCTTGGGCGGCCGCAGCGCCTCCGGCACATCGTCGCCGAACGCCGGCAGACAGAGCATAAACGTTAACAGGCAACCAGCCAGCGGAAATAGTTTCTGAATCTTCATATCTTGATCTTCGAGTTTTAGTCTTTGTGCACCCAGACTTTGTAACTCTGCGTGCGGCCCTTGGGATCTTTCACGGCCTCAAACTTGGAAATGCTGACGGCCCCCGAAATGGGTTCGATGATCCTGAGGAACTGACGCGGGACATCAGCGCCAGCATCTGCATTAACGGCCGAGGCGGGAATCTCGCAGATGAAGCCACCATTCTTGTCAGGAATGATGAGCACGCCCGCCGAACTGAGATTTCGCTCGACCGGCTTATCGTTGAAGTTGATGTAGTGGGGCGAGACGAAGACGAACAGCAGGATCAGCGTCACCATGATGTCGTAATGGAGGCTGCCACGCTCATACGACCAGAGAATATATCCGCGAATTGTGCGCCAGATTGCGCCCATGGAAGAGGCGGGGACTTTCGGCACCGTCAGGACTGCTTCGGGTTGCTGCAAGTGTATTTGGGAATTCATGGGATGGCAAACCCGTTTAATTGGAGGCGAAGATCGAGGTGATGATCGTTCATAGACTCCTTGCTGAGATGCGATCGGTGCCCATGTAGGGTTGCAGGGCTTCGGGGATGCGAACACTGCCATCGGCCTGCTGATAATTCTCTACGATCGCGACCCAGGTTCGTCCAACGGCGAGGGCGCTGCCGTTGAGTGTATGCACCAGTTCAGTCTTACTCTTCCCTTCCGGACGATAGCGGATATTAGCTCGGCGCGCCTGAAAGCTTTCGAAATTCGAACAGGAAGAGATCTCGCGGAACAGGTTTTGGCCCGGCAACCACACTTCGATGTCATAGGTCTTGGCCGAGGAGAATCCCATGTCGCCGGTGCAGAGCGCGACCACGCGGTAATGCAGGCCCAGCTTCTGGAGCACAGTTTCGGCGTTGTGGGTCAGCTTCTCTAGTTCGTCATAGGAAGTTTCTGGGCGGGCAAATTTCACCAGTTCAACTTTTTGAAACTGGTGCTGGCGGATGATGCCGCGAACGTCTTTGCCGTAGGAGCCGGCCTCGCTGCGGAAACAGGGAGTGTAGGCGGTAAGGCTGACGGGAAGTTTAGCTGCGTCAAGAATCTCGTCGCGATATAGATTTGTGACCGGGACTTCGGCGGTGGGGATCAACCAGAGGTCTTTTTCGCCGTGCGGAACGCGAAATAGATCCGCTGCGAACTTTGGCAATTGACCGGTTCCGTACATGGATTCGGAATTGACCATGTAGGGAGGGAGAACCTCGGTGTATCCGTGTTCGCGGGTGTGGAGATCAAGCATGAAGTTGGCAAGGGCGCGCTCCAGGCGCGCTCCCAGAGCCCAGTAAACGGCAAAGCGCGCACCAGACAGTTTCGCTGCGCGTTCGAAATCAAGCACTCCCAGTTGCTCGCCGAGTTCCCAGTGCGGCTTGGGCGTGAAATCAAACTTTGGCGGAGCACCCGAGCGCCGGACTTCGACGTTCGCCGCTTCGCTGGCGCCCACGGGAACGCTGGCATGGGGAAGATTGGGAAGTGAGGTCAGAATGTCGCGCAGGCGGGCATCGGCGTCGGCGGCACGCTTTTCGTGCTCCTGAATCTGCTCACGAAGGTCTTTTGTTTCCTGGATCAGAGCGCTGGCGTCTTCTTTGTTTTTCTTTAACTTTGCAATTTCTTCGGTGGCCTTGTTGCGCCGTGCCTGAAGGGTTTCGGTTTGCGTAATCGCCTGACGGCGTTCCGCGTCAATCGCCCGAAAATCCTTCAATACTTCGGCGGCATTCATTCCACGCTGCGAGAGTTTTTCTTCAATCAGCGAGAGGTTATCACGAACAAAATTAAGATCGAGCATTCAGCATTAACTTTATCTGAAAAGCGCGGTTCTGTGCACGGGCGCGCGGGACACTGTAAACTAGCCGCGATGAATCGGAATTCACCGGACAATCCAAATGGCAGCCCGCCGCCTAAGCCGCCGGGAAGCGTTTCGGGCGCACCCGATCTGCGCGTGCGTATTGGCGAGATCGAGTTGAAGAATCCGATCATCGCCGCTTCCGGGACGTTTGGCTACGGAGTGGAATTCGAAGACATCGTGCATCTGGATCGGCTGGGCGGACTGGTCGTGAAAGGCTTGTCGGTGGAACCGATGACGGGCAACCCACCGCCTCGGCTTTATGAGACCGCCGCGGGAATGCTGAATGCCATCGGGTTGCAGAACATTGGAGCGCAAGCCTTCCTGACTGAAAAGCTGCCGGCGCTTCAGGCAAAGAAAAACGTGATGGTGTTTGCCAACGTTTTCGGCCACACCCGGGCCGACTACGAACGCACGATCGAAATATTGAATCAGGGCGACGGGATTACGGCGTACGAGCTGAATGTGTCCTGTCCGAATACGGCACAAGGCGGCGTTCAGTTCGGCAGCGATCCGCACCTGCTCGACGATGTGGTGCGGCTGGCGAAACGCGCAGCAACGCGGCCGCTGATTGTGAAGCTATCACCCAACGTGACTTCGATTGCGCAGATGGCGCATGTGGCCGAAGATGCCGGTGCAGACGCCATTTCTCTGGTGAATACATTTATGGCGATGGCGATTGATGCGGAGACACGGCGTCCTCGGATTGCCAACGTCACGGCTGGGCTTTCCGGACCGGCGATCAAGCCGATTGCGTTGCGTATGGTATATGACGCGGCGCGCGCGGTGAAAATTCCCGTGATTGGGATGGGCGGGATCGTAACTCCCGAGGACGTGATTGAATTCATGCTGGCAGGGGCGAGCGCAGTCGAGGTCGGAACGGCAAGTTACTTTGATCCCGTAGCAACGGAAAAGCTGGTGGAGGAATTGACGGCGTATTGCCGCGAACATCGGATTGAGCGGCTCAGCGAGTTGACGGGCGGGTTGATAAGGGAGTGAGGCCTGGCTCTTGGCCTTTAGCTCTTGGCTTCTAGCTTCGGGACCTGCATCCGGTCAGCGCGTTGACGATTCCTTTTCATGTTGGTCACGAAATCGGAGTTGCAATTTGCGCCGTTTCCAATCTGAACGGTTCGACGTGAGGCATGCGATTTAGATCGCACCCTAGAGGAATCCACTCTGGGAACTCGAATGTGGTAACAACGATAAGGGTCGCCACGGAAATCAGGTAGTCGGCGATCTTCGGTGTGAGCAAGGATTCTGCATCTTCGAATTTCGTCCGACCCGCTACCCACGAAACAACGAGTGATGCTGAATTTTTTGTCGCCTGTATTGTTGGATGGGACAGACCCGAAAACATACCCCACCGTTTTGCTAATTCAGATTCGCTGTTGCTTATTCCATTCAAGAACTTTTCGCAAGTCCTGTGTTTCGGCTTCCAAGCTCCGTCACCCTTCGCAGAAAACCATGCATGAACTTGGTCTCGAGTTCCCTGATTATCAAATCTGAAAGTAATGAGGAGATCTCTGGATTCCATGAACGATCTGGTAAGGACGTCAAAGGCGTCGCGAGTATTAGGCTTAATCAGTAGTCCCATTGAGCAAAGAAGAGACACAGATCGGAGCGCCAACAAGAAGCATGCAGTTTCTTGTGAAGTCGGATTCGCTCCCATGCACTGGTCACCGCGGCGGACAAATTCGTTACTCAGCTCTTTAAGGACAGTTGCAGCATCAACCAAAAGTTCGCCAATGTCTTTCACTGATTTGGCTCCTTTCTGTAAGCGATTGGGCCACTTTATGTAGGAAGTTTAACGAGATCGTCCTTGAAACGTCCATCAAACAAATAGGATGCACCGCATCAAACTCGCGGCCGCGATTCATAAAGGGCGCTCGGGCTGGGCATCACAACGCTTTTGGGGTTATCGCTGGCTTATCTGCCGCTCGAATGCCAGATGGAGCCCGGAGATTGGTAATTCAGGCCTTCGCCCCACACGATGTGGGTCTCGCCGTGATTGTCGATGGCCATGCCGAAATAGTCGCCAAAGGGAAAACGGAAACCCTGAGTGGTGATGTATTCGTAGCCGGGAACATAGCCGGAAACGCGAACTTCATCGGACCAGGTAGCTCCACCGTTTGAAGAACTGCGGTAGTAGGTATTCCAGACGGAGTTGCGGTCATCATCGGCAGATGGCGAAGCCATCCAGGCGATGCGGACGTCTCCGTTGCTGCCTGCAGCGATAGCCGGAAAAGCATGCTCGACGGAAGCCTCGGGGGAGACGATTTCGCGCGGAAACCAGTTTTCACCTGCGTTGGTAGATGAGGAGAAGTAAATCTGCTGCGGCCCCAACGGGCTGCGCCCCGCGTTCCAGAGCGCGTAGAGAGTGCCATCGTTATCGGAAGCGAGGGCAATTTGCGCGCCGAGATAGCCTTCGCCACAATCTTCATCTTTGCAGTCGGGAGACGGAGCCGACATGCCTATGAGTTTATGGGACCAGGTCTTGGCGGCATCGGCTGACTTCGAAACATAAAGCTCGACCAGCCCGCGCGCGCCTCCGGGTTTTGAATATGAGGCCCAGCCCAAGAAAACGTTGCCGGCGGGATCGACAGTCGCGGAACCAAGCAGCGACCAGCCGGGACGGTTGTCGGCATTGACGCGCGTCCATGTAAAGGTGCGGCCAGCGTTCTGCGAGCCAGCAATCCAGACTTCCTCTTCGTGGTTGAAGGCAACGTAGACGTTCGATCCGCGGACTGCGAGTGCGGGTTTATCGAGCCGGACATTGCCGCGCGCCGCGACAGTGAAATTCCAATGTGAGCCGCCATCGAAAGACCGGGCAACCATGACATCCCGCTTGTCACGCTCCAGCCAGGCGGCGTACAGGGTATGGTGATCGGCGGGATCAATGGCAATCTGGGCATCGAATTGGCCGGAACCGGATTCCAGCATGGCCCGCGGAGGCTGCCACGTTTTGCCGTTGTCGTTGCTGACTAGCAGCAGCATGCTGGGAACGTGGCAATCGTCACAGCCGGGCACAGGCCCGTACTGCGGGTAAAGGACGAAAACGTGGCCAAAAGCGTCGGCAGCCACAGAGGGCTCCCATTGGTCGCCGACGGTGAGACCGATGCGCCGTTGCACGGAGAATTGCCCTGGAGCCGCCCAGGCAAACGCAGACAAGGCTAGAAGAACGAGGACGAGTTTGATCTTGGCGAGACGCACTTTTGACCAGGGTTGGGTGGGGGATAGCAAACCCTTAAGGCCAAATGTACCCCGAAGCCGGGCTTGGGTCAACCGTGTATGCACGACCTGCGAGGGATATGGGGTACCAGCGTAAGCCCTTCAAACGACAAAGAAATCGCTCAGGAGCCTGTGATTTTGAGCCGCAACTCCTCGGGCAGGCGCTCACGAATTTCGGCGGGCAGGCGGTCATGCACGTGGCGGGCGCCAAGTCTAGCGGCATCCACAACTGCCATAGGTGCAGGCGTGGCCACTGCTACGACCAGCCACATGAGCGCAGAAAAGGCGAAACCGGCAAGGGCTCCGAGTTCGAGCCAGAAGGCGTGGCGCGGTTCAAAGTAGCGGATGGCCGCAAAGGCAAGAAGGAAAGTAGCCGCCGACGCGGAGGCGAGCACAATTAGGGAGATGTCGATGATGCGATGGATTTTTTGGCGAGTGCGGCAGCGCTCGCACTCAGCGAAGTGCTGCTCGTAATCGGCGCACATCTCCGGTGCGAGCCCGGAGATGTCGTAACGCCAGCCCGCAAGGATCTTCCCTACGATGGGTTCTACGCACTCGGCCATAAAAGGTTAGAAGCGGATCGGCGACATTGGTTCTGCCTGGGCGGCCAGCAGAAGACGATTGTTCCACAACCCCTGACGCCCACGCAGTGCCTGCTCTGCCGAGGCCCGGGCAATCTCGGGATGGTTATTCTGCTCAGATAAGTGCGCCAAAATCAGGTACTCAGCACTCCCATCATAGTCGCTTGTAAAGAATTCCGCGAGCGAGTCATTGGAAAGATGGCCCACGCGGCTCATCACACGCCGCTTCACCGACCAGGGATAAGGCCCGCTGCGAAGCATTTCGACGTCATGATTCGACTCCATGATTAATACGGTCGAGCCGCGTAGATGGTTCCGAACGCTCGCGGGCATATATCCAAGATCGGTAGCAAAGCCGATCTTGATGCCTTCGGCGTGCAGTGTGAAGCCCACGGGGTCGGCGGCATCGTGCGGGATGGTAAAGGGCGAGACGTCGATATCGCCCACGCGAAACTTGTGCCCGGCACAGAAATGCTCCGCTTGCGGAAGTTCGGGCGACTTCCCTTCCTCATCGCGCACGGCGCGGTTCCAGGCATGATGCGTGGCTTGCGTCAGAAATATTGGCACCTTGAGTTTGGTCGCCAGGCGCTGCAGTCCAGCAACGTGGTCGGAATGCTCGTGGGTGATGAGGATGGCGGAGATCTGATCCGGGCTCGCGTCGACGGCACGAAGACGCTTGAACGTCTCGCGTCCGGAGAGACCGGCATCGATCAAAATGCGGGTTGAACTGGTGGCGACAAGCGCGCAATTGCCACGGCTGCCGCTGGCCAACATCGTTACGGATACCGCCATAGCGGCTAGCTTACATTCAACGGCTGTGGAACGGGAGTGGCTTTTGAGTTATCCGATACCTTCGCGCGGAGGCTGCCCGCATGGTCCGACTTTGATTGGGCAGCTTCGACGGCGAATCCCCCGGATTTTAATTATTGTCTTTGCGAACTTTCTGACCGCATATGTGGCAGAGATTAACCGCAGAACTCGGGCAGCTAAGCAAAACAGGTTCGCGTGAGTAGGCGGGGCGGTCAAAGTTATGCCTTGACGATATATATCTATTAGATATATAAGTATTAGATATATGGCACGCACAAACTCAGGCAGGCAGGCGCTGTTGGGTCTGCTGACAATTGAACCGATGTCCGGCTACGACCTGGGGCGCATGGTCCGCGCCTCTATCGGCTACATATGGCGGGAAAGTTATGGACAGATTTATCCCAACCTGAAGAGGTTAGCGGCGGATGGAATGGTGGAATGCAAAACGGAAAAACAGAAGGGCAGGCCCGACCGGCGCGTCTACTCGATTACGAAAAAAGGACGCGCGCAGCTCGCAAAGTGGCTTTCGGTCCCGCCGCAACCCGAAAGCCCGCGCAATGAAATGCTGCTGAAGCTGTTTTTTGGCGCGCAGGTTCCGACTCACATCCTTATCGAAAACGTGGAACGCATGGTGGAAGAACACCGCGCCATGCTGGGGAAATTCAAACGGATGGAAAGGGAAGATATCGATAAGAACCTGCAGTATCCCGACGCGCCGTTCTGGCGAATGGCAGCACGATTCGGGCAAATAGAAATGGAAGCGCACTTGAAATGGGCAGAAGAAACGCTGCGCGTGCTCCGCAAAAGGGCCGCGAAGCAGAAGGAATCTTCGCAGTCCGGCAAAGGGAGGAATTATGCAAGCCGATGAAAAAGTAACGGTACACGCTTCACCAGCCGGAGACAAGATCGAAGATGAGCCTGGACAAATAGCCTCGTGGGGGCACTTCGTGGGCTTCCTCTTGTTCATGGCAGGGACGGCGGCGTTGGGATTTCGCGCGCAGCATGCGGGCAACGTGGGCAGCGGAGCGGCTGATTCCGGGCAACTAGCGGAGCATGGCAAAGCAATCTATGTATACCTGGTCGCAGGAGTCATGGACTGGCTTCTTCTCTATTATTGCTGGGCGGGCGTGCACCGGCGTGGCGGCAATCTGGCCACACTCTCGGGCGGACGATGGAGCTCGTGGAGCGAACTGGCGACGGATGTGGCCATCGTGATTCCCTTCTGGGCACTATGGGAAGGCACGGCCTATGGTGTCCATTGGATGCTGGGGCCCAGCACGGCAAAAACTGTTGACAGCTTATTGCCGCGTAGCGTGCCGGAAGTGCTGCTCTGGATTGCAGTCTCGATCACGGCGGGGTTCTGCGAAGAAATTGCGTTTCGCGGCTATTTGCAGCGGCAGTTCCATGCGCTGAGCGGAAGCCTCACCGTGGCCGTAACAGCGCAGGCGCTGGTGTTTGGCCTGGCTCACAGTTATCAGGGATGGAAGTCAGTGGTCGTAATCACCACGCTTGGAGTGCTCTACGGAATTCTTGCAGTGTGGCGGCGAAATCTGCGCGCAAACATCGTGGCACACGCGTTCTCCGATATTTGGGAAGGCTGGCTGAAATTCGTAATCTGGCGGTAGGAGGACAGGCCGAAAGTCTTGTACTTGAGATCGGTCCGATTCGGCTTCGCCCTACTCACTTTTTTGGAAATAGGTTTTCGACGACGACGCGGCCGACGGCGCCTCCGATGGCTCCGGCAATGCCCGGAAGAAAGGCGAGAAGTGACTCGTAAATCTGGGCGCGGTCGGGCTTTTGCGAAAGCAGGAAGTACGCCAGCCATTCGACCACGGGGATAGAAATGCCTACTATGAGCACCCATCGCCATGGCTTGCGCGGACTCATGAACCCAAGCACCATGCAGGCCGCAAGCACGACCATGGCGGTGAGCAAGAGATCGCCGACCTTGATGTCGATCCAGCCGGCACTCGCTCCAAAGATGGCGGCCAGCACGTAAGAAAGCACGTCACCGCCTGGAGCGCGCTCTGGGATGAGTCGATCGCCAGAAGAATTCATAGGATGATGTTACTGCCAGCCAGAGCGCCAAGACCGGGACCATGCAGGAATGCCCCCGCCCAGTGGAACTGTTGAAGCCGTGATCGCTTTCGGCGGTGATCTTAGTAAGTGTAGAAACCGCGGCCGCTTTTGCGGCCGAGCCAGCCGGCATCCACCATCTTGACGAGCAAAGGACAAGGGCGGTATTTGGGATCGCCGAGTCCATCCTGCATGACGCGCATGATGTCGAGGCACACGTCGAGACCGATGAAGTCAGCCAGGGTGAGCGGGCCCATCGGGTGCGCCATCCCAAGTTTGAAGACTTCGTCGACGGCCTGCGGCGTGGCCACCCCCTCCATGACGGCGAACATGGCCTCGTTGAGCAGCGGCATGAGCACGCGGTTGGAGACGAAGCCCGGCGCGTCATTGACCTCGACCGGAGTCTTTTCGAGCTCCACGGCGAGGTCGCGGACTGTGTCGTAAGTCTCTTGCGAGGTCGCGAGGCCGCGGATCACTTCAACCAACTTCATTACAGGAACAGGATTGAAGAAGTGCATGCCGATTACTTTGTCGGGACGCTTGGTGAGCGCGGCAATTTTAGTAATGGATATCGAGGATGTGTTCGAAGCCAGAATCACGTCGGGCTTCATGATGCGATCAAGGTCGCGGAAGATCTCGCCCTTGATCTCAAATTTTTCGGTGGCGGCCTCGACGATCAGGTCGCAGCTCGACAGCTTTGCGCGATCGAGAACGGTCGTAATTCGCCCGAGAGTGGCAGCCTTATCGGCTGCAGTGATTCTATTCTTGGCGACTTCGCGGTCAAAGTTCTTGCCGATGGTTTCGAGCCCGCGGTCCAGAAACCGCTGCTCGACATCGCAGAGAACCACGTCGAAATTGCTGCGTGCAAAGACGTGCGCGATCCCGTTGCCCATGGTGCCTGCGCCGATTACACCTACTCGTTCGATTGACATGATGGCCTCGTAAGAAAAAGCGTAATGGAAACTGCCGACTCTTTGAACAATAACTCCCCGCGAATATAAGTCAATTGCCGAGTAACTGGGAGAGCAAAACGTGCCTTGTTTCGGCAAACGGATTGACAACCGTGACGCCACTCCAGGTGAATCCGGATTGGAGATCCTGCGAAAGCAGTAAGCGGCAACCGGATGCGGACGCGGCCGATAACACCACCGCATCCCAGATAGCAATATTGTGATACGCCGAAAGCTCAGCAGCCGTGAACAGAACTGGCGCCGAAGTCTCAATCAGCGAAAAGGTATCCTGCCAGTCGAGAATACTGGCGCGCGCTTGTTTTGAGGTCCACTTTGCCTTGCGAACAAGGACGTGAAACAGTTCCCCCAACACCTGGACCGGCACGAAAGTGTTCTGCGGGTCGAGGCGTTCGATTACGGAGAGAGCTGCCTTCTTCAGCGGAGCACCGTTGACTCCCTCCGCGTAAACCAGCACGTTGGTATCGAGAGCAGTTCGCAAGTCTGGATTATTCGTACAGTTCGTCGCGCGTCCAGCGGCCAATGTCGACTACGGGTTGCGCCCGGAGACGCCGTAAAAGCCTCCCTCGCGCGTCGACTCTCACGGATCCGGCATTCTGAACTGGGGCGAGCCGAGCCACGGGCCGGCCGTGACTTGTCACGACAAAGCTCTGGCCTTCGCGGACCTCTCGTAACACTTGAGAGAAATTGCGATTCGCATCCGCCGCCGAAATGGCTTTTTCCATAAATTTCCCCAAAGTAGTTATAATACCTACTTTACGGAAAAAGCACAAGCTTTCTGAAATACATGTCGATCGGAAGAATGAGGATCAGGATTTCTCTAGAACGATCCGCTATCATACGGACTTCCCGTCCAATACTACTTTTCCGACGCCACCTGGATACGCGTCTCGGCGCGCTGGAGTGCGTCCTCGGCGCGGTCGTAATCAGTTTCTGGATTGTTGCTTTTCAGGCGCTCCTCGGCGCGGATCTTGGATTTTTCCGCACGCGGCACGTCGATCTCCTGCGGGCGCTCCACCGTTTCGGCGAGGATGGTGACTTTATCGGGCAACACTTCCGCAAAGCCCCAGGCGACGGCCAGCGTGTAAGTTGTTCCGCCGGCACGGTAAGTGAGAGGGCCGCACTTGAGTTCGGTGATAAGTGGCGCATGGCCCGGGAGGATTCCAAGATAGCCGTCCAGACCGGGGATTTGCGCTTCTTCGGCGGCGACATCTTTCACCACCTGCTTCTCCGGGGTCACAATCTCGAGTTTGAAAGTATCGGGCATTTTGAGCTCTCAGCCATCAGCTTTCAGCCTTCAGTTGACCCTCTTATCTAACTGAAAGCCGAGGGCTAAAAGTTGATCGCTGCCTTGGTTACGCTGCTGTCTTTAACTTCTCCGCAGTTTCGAGCACCTCGTCGATAGTTCCCTTCATGTAGAAGGCCTGTTCCGGGATGTCGTCATACTTGCCTTCAACGATGCAGCGGAAACCCTTGACGGTATCGGCGATCTTCACGTAGCGCCCCGGTGTGCCGGTAAATTGCTCGGCCACGAAGAACGGCTGCGAGAGGAACTTCTGGATCTTACGGGCCCTGGCCACGGTCACTTTCTGGTCCTCGCTCAACTCGTCGATGCCAAGGATGGCGATGATGTCCTGCAGATCCTTGTAAGTCTGCAGTGTCTTCTTCACCATCTGTGCAACATCGTAATGGTCCTGGCCGACGATGCGCGGGTCAAGAATGCGCGAAGTCGAGGCCAAAGGATCGACCGCGGGGTAAATTCCAATTTCGGTCAGGGCACGGGAGAGCACTGTGGTCGCGTCTAAATGGGCAAAAGTCGTGGCTGGCGCAGGATCAGTAAGATCGTCGGCCGGAACATAGATGGCCTGCACCGACGTGACGGAGCCTTTCTTAGTCGACGTAATACGCTCTTGTAACTCACCCATTTCTGTGGCTAAGTTGGGCTGATAGCCAACGGCACTGGGCATGCGGCCCAGCAGAGCGGAAACTTCCGAGCCAGCCTGCGTGAAGCGGAAAATGTTGTCGATGAAGAGCAGCGTATCGGAGCCTTGTTCATCGCGAAAATACTCGGCCACGGTAAGGGCGGTGAGAGCAACCCGAAGACGGGCTCCAGGAGGCTCAGTCATCTGGCCATAGATGAGGGCGGCTTTGGATTCTTCGGGCTTGCCGGGCTTAATGACGCCGGACTCCGACATTTCAAGCCATAGATCGTTGCCCTCGCGTGTGCGCTCTCCGACGCCGGCGAACACAGAAAAACCTCCATGCTGCTTGGCGACGTTGTTGATGAGTTCCATGATGACAACGGTTTTGCCGACACCCGCGCCGCCGAAAAGGCCGATTTTGCCGCCTTTCAGGAAGGGCTGGATGAGGTCGACGACCTTGACGCCGGTTTCAAACATTTCGGCAGTGGTCGATTGCTCGTCGAATGCGGGAGCAAGACGGTGGATGGGCATCCTTTTATCGAACGCAACGGGGCCGAGGTTGTCGACGGGCTCTCCGATAACATTCATCACGCGGCCCAGGGTGCCGCGGCCGACGGGCACGGAAATAGGGCCGCCGAGGTCGATGGCATTCATGCCGCGCACCATGCCGTCAGTCGGCTCCATGGCAACACAGCGCACGCGACCCTCGCCCAGGTGCTGTTGTACTTCAAGAATGACCTTGATCGGCACCGGCACGTTGAACCCGTCGCTGACCACACGAAGAGCCTGATAAATGGGAGGCATGGACGCCTCGACAAATTGCACGTCGACGGCAGGACCTGCGACTTGGATTACGTGTCCGATATTCTCTGGCATAAGACCTCAATTGCGTTTCGAGCCGCGAGTTATGAGCCGCGAGCCCGGTACAAGCAAAAAATTAAAACTTCGGGGTGATGCTCTCTAGCCCCGGTTTTCCGGCAACGCGGCTCAAACCCGCGCGCCTACCCGAACTCAGATCTTGCTAGAAGCTTGCAGCTAGCGGCTTCTTTATTCCTATCCTTGCGCGGCGGCGCCGCTCACGATCTCGATGATCTCTTTCGTGATCTTGGCCTGGCGGGCGCGGTTCATGATCAGGGTCAGCGAATCGATCATATCTGATGCGTTATTGGTGGCCGCATCCATAGCCGTCATACGGGCGGCGTGCTCGGCCGCCACCGATTCCATCAGGCCATGAAAAATCTGGATGCTGATGTACTTCGGCAGAATCTCGCGAAACAACTGTGCGGGCGGTTGCTCGTAAATGTAGTCGACATCCGCGGTGGCGAACTTGGCGGCCGCCTCGTCCACTGCGTGCGTGTCAGGCGGGCGCACGCTGACGCCAGTGCCTTTGGCAGCTTCCAGGCTGCGCTTGCGTTCTTCTTCCGTCGCTTCTTCCGCCATGTGAATATCAACTTCGCCGATTTCTTTGATCGGCAGCAGGTGCTCGACGACCAGGCGCTGTGCAATCACCGACTTGAATTCGTTGTAGACGATGTAGACGCCGTCGATCAATTCATCAGAGAAACGCGATACCACGTCCTGGCCAAGGCTTGCGACAAAGTTGTAGTCGATTTTCCCAAGAACGCCAACATACTCTCCGGTGATTTGCACGCGGCCGGCGCGGGGAGCCTCGCTCTGTACCGGGGCCGCGCCTTCCTTGATATCCTCTACACCTCTTTTGGTGGGTGCCGAGGGATACCGGCGGCGCATGAAGTCGCGCCCCTTGCGGCCAATGCACTCGATGTCAATGTTCTGCTCGGGCTTGGACGCGATAAACTTGCTGGCAACCTTCAGGATGTTCGTATTGAATGCGCCCGCCAGGCCCTTATCGCCGGTAACGACGATTAGCAGGATGTTCTTCTCCGGCCGCTCGGCGAGCAGCGGGTGAAGCGGTTCGCCGGTGACGGGATCGTAGATGTCGGCGCGCTTGATGAGCGATTTCAAAACGTTGGTCAGCATCTGCGAGTAGGGGCGCGCGGCAAGCGCAGCCTCCTGCGCACGACGGAGCTTTGCCGCCGAGACGGTCTTCATCGCCTTGGTGATCTGCCGCGTGTTGATCACGCTGCGGATACGGCGCCGAATATCGAGAACGTTAGCCATAAGTCAGTTGCCAGTTGCCAGTACCCAGTTGCCAGTAAAAGCTTGTGATCCCGCCGTAGGCCAGCCCTCAAAGTTTCCCGCCCATGCTCCCAGGAACTGACAACTGGCTACCGGCAACTGCTACTTCGCTACCGCTTGTTTTGAATCCACGAACTGCTGCTTGGCTTCTGTGATCACGCGCGACATCTCGGCTTTGAGGCTGTCGTCGAGGATCTTCTTTTCCATGATCGTATTCAGCAATCCGGGATTGGTTGTGTCCACGTATTGATACAGTGCTTTTTCGAAATCGCGTACCTGGTCGACCGGCATATCGTCGAGCACGCCGCTGGTGCCAGCGAAGATGATCAGAATCTGCTTGGAGAACGGCAGCGGCGAAAACTGCCCCTGCTTTAGCAGTTCGACAAGACGCTGGCCGCGGTTTAGCTGCTGCTGCGTGGCTTTGTCGAGATCGCTGCCGAATTGGGCAAATGCTGCCAGCTCGCGGTATTGCGCGAGTTCAAGCTTCAGCGTGCCAGCGACCTGCCGCATGGCTTTGATTTGCGCGCTGCCGCCGACGCGGCTCACTGAAAGACCGACGTTGACCGCGGGGCGAACACCCTGGTTGAACAAGTCGGTTTCAAGGTAAATCTGGCCATCGGTAATCGAAATCACGTTCGTCGGAATGTAGGCCGACACGTCGCCGGCTTGCGTTTCAATGACGGGGAGAGCTGTAAGCGAACCACCGCCGTTCTCGTCGCTCAACTTGGCGGCGCGCTCGAGCAGCCGTGAGTGGAGATAAAAAACGTCTCCGGGATAGGCCTCGCGACCGGGTGGGCGGCGTAAGAGGAGCGAGATTTCACGATACGACGCCGCGTGCTTGGAAAGATCGTCGTAGATGCAGAGCGCATGGCGCTTGGTGTCGCGGAAAAATTCGCCCATGGCGCAAGCAGCGTATGGCGAAATGTACTGCATCGGCGCAGGCTCGGACGCGGAAGCGGCAACCACGATCGTGTACTCCATGGCGCCCGCGTCTTCGAGAATTCTTACGACCTGGGCAATCGAGGAACGCTTCTGGCCAATCGCGTTGTAAATACAAATGAGATTGTTGCCCTTGCTGTTAATGATGGTATCGAGCGCGACGGCGGTCTTTCCGGTCTGGCGGTCGCCGATGATGAGTTCGCGCTGGCCGCGGCCGATGGGGATCATCGAGTCGATGGCTTTGAGTCCGGTGGCCATGGGCTCGCGGACGGGCTGACGATCAATCACTCCGGGGGCGATGCGTTCCAGCGGAATGAACTTGTCGGTTGCGATCGGGCCTTTGTCATCGATGGGCTGGCCGAGCGAGTTGACGACGCGGCCGATGAGCGCGTCGCCGACCGGAACGCTCATGATGCGGCCGGTGCGCTTGACCTCGTCGCCTTCCTTGATCTCGGTGTACTCGCCGAGGATCACGACGCCGACCTGATCTTCTTCAAGGTTCATGGCGATACCGGCGATGCCGTGAGGGAAGCTGAGCAATTCGCCCGCCATGACCTTGTCGAGGCCGTAGACGCGGGCGATACCGTCGCCCAGGGTGATGACCGTGCCAACCTCGTCGACCGCGATCTTCGATTCGTAGTTTTCGATCTGCTCGCGGATTAATTGCGTAATTTCGTCTGCTTTGATTTGTGCCATAAGAATCAGTTTCGAGCTACGAGCCACGAGCCACGAGCAATCCCTTGTATTGGGCTGTTCGCCGCCTGAAACTCGTAGCTAACTTTCTATCAAAGATCAACCGCGCGCTCAGAGTTCTAAGCATCGAGCAACATCTCGTATCGATAGCTCGAGGATCGTAACTCGCGGCTCGTAGCTAACTTTCCACCAACCGCTCTCGAATTCGCTCCAACTGACCGTTCACCGATCCGTCGTAAATGGTGCTGCCCACCTGGACGACGGCGCCGCCCAATAGTTTCTTGTCCTCTTCGTAGCGGGCGCGCACGCGTTTGCCGGTCAGAGTGGCGATCTCAGCCTCCAAAACTTTCTTCTCCGCGTCTGTAAGCGACCGCGCGCTTGTAATTTGCGCTTCGGCGAAACCCATTCGCTCATTCAATTCCTGATCTACCTGCTTGACGATATCGCTGAACAGCGGCAAGCGGCGATGGTCGATGACTACGGCAATAAAGTTGCGTACGGGGCGCGAACCACCTATGCGCTGAATAACGGCGTCGAGCACGGCGCGTTTTTGCTCACCGGGGATGGAAGGGTTCTCCATGACGCGGCGCAACGGATCGCTTTCGGCAAGCAGCGACTCCATGGCATGCAATTCTGTGAGCATGCGGGCGGGGTCAGCCTTCTTGTCCATCACCACGTCGGCAAAGGCGCGAGCATAGGTTCCAATGACGGCAGCCACGGTTAACGACCATCCTTTCCGCCCTGCGAAGGCTTGCCTAATTTCGCGGCGAAGTCCCGGACCAGGACCTGGTCCGTATTCGAATCAACGTTGATCTGCTTTCGCGCCAGCGCAATGGCCAGATCGGCGGTGTGGGTGGAGAGGTCACGGCGCGCTTGCTTGGCAGCGGCGGTAATCTCCAACTCAGCAGCCTCCACCACTTTGCGAATCTCCTCTTCGGCAGCCTGCTTGATTCTGGCGTCTTCGCCGACGGCTTCCTTTTCGGCAGAGGACTGCATTTTCCCGATTTCGACATCCATCTGGCGCAAGCGGCCTTCAATGTCAGCCAAGCGGTGATTCGCTTCTTCGCTGGCTTTCCGCGCCTCGGCAAGGGCCGACTGGATCGACTCGCTGCGTTTGCGCAGCATGCCGGGCACGCTCTTGCGCGCAAACCAGAAAATCACAAACACGATGATGGCAAAATTCAAGACGAGCGCGAAGATGTGCGCCTGATGTGGGTTGAGCCCAACTAGTTTGCCGAGCCTCACCACCATGGGAGAGTGCTTCAGTTTGGCATTCTCTTCTTCGTCTTCACCTTCGGCCTCGCGCGTTTCTTTCGCGAGCGCTCTGCCTACCCCAGAACTTTGCTGATCACTCTGATCGCTGGCAGATCGCGCGTCGGAGGAAGGCTTTGCGGAAGAACTTTGTCCCTGCGGATTCTGTTCAGGGGGATTCTGCGCCGACTGGGCCGATGACTGGGAAGAAGACTGGTCCTGTGCCTGGCCGTAAGCCGGCATCAGAGGTGAAAGACCAAAAAGAATGGCCAAAAACAACGAAGCCTGAATCGACAAGCGAAGATATGCGCGCCCGTTCATCATCTGGTGACCTCGCTGGGCGCTGCTACTGGCCGCAATACCGTCCGCACGATGTCGCTGGCCAATCTTCCCGCTTCGCCCTCGAGCTTTGCCATGGCGCTTTGCTTGTCCTGCTCGAGGGCTGAACGAGCCTGTTTCACTTGATCCTGCGCGTGCGCGCGGGCCCGACCGACTGCCTCACCGCGGGCCTGGTTAGCCTGCTGGCGGCGCGATTCCAGGCTCTTAAATACTCTCTGTCGCGCCTCGCGCAAGCGCTGCTCATATTCGGCGGTGCGCGCTTCGGCGGCCGCTATGTCCGCCCGAGCCTTTTCCATTGCGCCTTCGGTCCGGTTGCGGCGCTCGGCAAGAACGGCCGACAATGGGCGGTAAACGAGGAACGTGTACAAAATATAGAGAACGCTCAGGAAAATGACCGTGGGCACGGAGCCAAGCAGTAATTCGCCTAGTTGTCGGAGGGTTTGCTCCATGGGCTCCAGTCAAGTCTCTAGTGGTCTAAGTTCCGTCGAATCAGCTGATTTCGACGATAGATGGTCCGGCTTCTCGGGAGAAGAGCGGCTCTCTGTAAGACCAAGTAAATTAACATCTCCGAAGAACAAGTGTCAACGATTCGCGTCACAGGAAGTGAAGGGTTTTTGTATTGCCAGGCCGTCAGGCTGCATCTTTTGGTTATGGCTTACGGGGCGTGTCGGGAGGAATTGGGAAAGGCGCTTAATTTGATCGAAAATGCCGCCCACATATTGCTCAGAAGACTGTAGAAGTTAGGCTTGACAAACTGTATGCCGGGTTTAGCATAGAGGTATCACCTCCGATCCCTTTCCGGATCGAATGGGCCGATAGCCAAGGAAACGTCACCGCTTCTTGGCTAGCGGCCCATTTTAATTTCTAACTTACGTGATCGAATCTCTGGCTGCCCAAGGCGTTGGAAAATTCCTACAAGATAAAGACGCCCCGCTTGCGCGAGGCGTCGAGAGTGTTCGGGGCCTTCCTACCGAATTAACCGACCTAGTTGATCGTTATGGTGGCCGTCGCGCTGACCGCCGTTACATCCGTGGCGTTGACCGTGGCCGTGTTTGACAGAGATGGCGGCGGCGTGAATCCAGCTTGGGTCAATGTATGGTTACCCGATACCAACTGGATATTCCCGCCCGTGTTAATTAACTCCCCGGTGAGCTGGAGTTCCGAGAACTGGAACCCCCCTCCGTTGGTCGCAAGGAAGGTGCCGACCAGGACATTGCCGCCTGAAGTCTGTAGTACTGTTCCCGTGCCAGTCAGATTCCACAGGATGTGCGAGGCTGTCACTCCGCCAATCAGCGTCATCACCTGGTTGGTTTGAATCTGACCAGAGACGTTAAAGACGAAGTAATCGTTGGCGGAGCCATTGATCGTGAGGTTGGCGTTTTGTATGCTCCCCACATCGATGACGTTCAAGCCGCCGTTGCCATTGATGGTCTGATTGTTATTAATCGAGCTGAACGTCTGAGTAGCGGTGAGCCCGCTTGCGGACTGGGAGACGCTCTGCGCAGTGGCCGCCGCGGCTGCCGTCTGGCTCGTAGGAACGGTCACAAACGTAAGTGGATTTTGCAGGCTTCCGCTAACGTTGACCGTCGAGTCTTCGTATACCGAATAACCCGCACCCAGCCCTCCATCGTTTCCGCCAGACAACTGAACGGTCAGCCCCTGGCCGAAAAGGACGTTCCCATCGAGTTGGTAAGCATTCCAACCGAGATGGGTGGCTCCGGTGTCGATGAAGATATATCCGCTGTCGGTGCCCAGGTTGAGTGATGAGAGTCCCGCAGTGCCACCGGGCTGTGCATCGTTGACGGTGGTTAACCCGGTGATGTGCACCAGGAGGCTCGCGCCGGCATTAAGAGTATTGGCGGAAGAGTTCAAAGTCAGCACTTGGCTCCCCACCGCGCCGGTGATCGTGAAGTCTGTCGGATTACCCTTCGTCGTATCGATCATCCAATCGATGTCGTTGCCGGCACCGGCGGGAAGCGGGTCACTGAGCGTTACGCCAGTGTCCGTAACCGCGCCGGGATTGCTGATGGTCACCGTGAAACCCGCGAGGTTCCCGGCCGTAACGGTCGAACTGTCTGCCGTCTTCGTCACTGTGAGCTGCGGCGTAAGCGACGGACCGCATGCTGGGAACGCGTTGACCACCGGAGCCGAGTGCAGCGTGATCTGTGGAGCGATGAACTCGCTGACGTGGACGCCTCCGCTGATCTGTATGTTCCCATTCGGAACCAGGAAGATACCGGACGTGTTGGAGTTTCCGGTTGTCTGAACCTGAGCACCATTTGCCGGGAGTAACCACAGAACCTGGTTCGGTGATACGCCGTTCAAGACGATGTTGGATCCGCCACTCATCTGGAAGTTTTGCGAGATGTTGAAGATGAAAGTGTCGTTGGTTCCTCCGTTGATGGTAAGAGTGGAACCGCCGCCAATATTCACCTGGCCGTTGATGTAGATCACGTTCTGGCCGCCGTCTCCCGTGAAGGTGGTCGAACTGGTTATCGAGCCAAAGGTCTGCGTCGGAGGCAGAGCGCCAAGGGTGGTCGCCGCTGACACCGCCGCATTCGTGATTGCGCTCATGGATTGATAAGTAATCCCGCCGGTAATCTGGCTGCCGCCGCTCAATTGGATTTGGCCCTGGTCTGAGGTATCGGCGAACATCGTGCCCGTCACCACGCCGCCGCCCGAAAATACCATCTGACCATTCGCGCCCAAGCCGATATTGCCGGTCACGCGCGTACCACCGCTGCTGAACTGCAGGTTTCCATTTTGCAGCCCGAGGACGGAGTAGCCGCCCGCGATGCCTAGGAATTCCGAAGTCAGACACGGCGAACCGTTGACGGTAATGGTGCAGCTCGCCGTGGTAGTGCCACCAGTTGTACCAGTTGAGTCAACCACCTGGGCCGTAAAGGAATACATACCGGCTGTCGTCGGTGTACCCGTTATCGCACCTGTGGACGCATTCAATGACAGTCCCGGAGGCAGCGAGCCGCTGGTGATAGAGAAGGTGTACGGTGGTATCCCGCCAGTCGCTACCAAGGCCGAACTGTAAGCCACGCCAACCGTAGCTGTGCCGGCTGGGCAGACCAGCGCGATCGTCGGCGACACGATGATGGTGCAGCTCGATGTCGTCGTACCGGACGAATTCCCTCGCGAGTCGACCACTTGGGCGGTGAACGTATATGAGCCCGCTGTTGTCGGCGTGCCTGTGATGGCGCCCGTCGACGGATTCAGAGTTAAGCCCGGAGGCAACGAGCCGCTGATGATGGAGAAGGTGTAGGGAGGCACTCCGCCGCTTGCAACTAGCGCCGAGCTGTAGGCCACTCCCACCTGTGCCGTCCCTGCCGGGCAAAGCAGAGTGGGCGCAGGAGGCTGGACAATAATCGTGCAGCTCGATGTCGTCGTACCCGCTGAATTACCGCGCGAATCGACGACCTGAGCCGTGAATGTGTACGGGCCTGCCGTCGTGGGCGTGCCGGTCATGGCGCCCGTGGACATGTTCAGAGACAGTCCCGGAGGCAGAGAGCCGCTGATGATTGAGAAGGTGTAGGGAGGCACTCCGCCGCTTGCAACCAACGCGGAGCTATAGGCCACTCCCACCTGTGCTGTCCCTGCCGGGCAAAGCAAAGTGGGAGCAGGAGGCTGGACAATAATCGTGCAGCTCGATGTCGTCGTGCCGGACGAATTTCCACGCGAATCGACGACTTGAGCCGTGAAGGTGTACGGGCCTGCCGCTGTCGGCGTGCCTGTGATGGCACCTGTCGACGGATTCAGAGTCAGTCCCGGAGGCAATGTGCCGCTGATGATCGAGAAGGTGTAGGGAGGCACTCCGCCGCTTGCAACCAGCGCGGAGCTATAGGCGACGCCGACCCGGGCGGTGCCGGAAGGACAAATCAGCATGGGCGGAGGCGGAGGCGGGGTGATCTTGATTTCGCACTTCAGGGTGAAGGTGCCGCCGAGCGAGTCCGTCAGCTGCATGACGAAGAAGAAGTTCCCTGCCTGGGTTGGAATCCCGCTTATCACGCCGGTGTTCGGGTTCAAAGACAACCCCGGCGGCAGCGAGCCGCCCACGATAGCAAAAGTGTAGGGAGGCACTCCCTTGATCGCGGGAACCGCGACACTGAAAAATACTCCCACTTCGCCGATGTTCTTCCCGTGATTCGGACAATTGATTTCTGCGGGGAACGCAGTCTTGATCTTGCAACTGCTGATCGCCTTACTGCCCTGCGAATCCACGACCTCAGCGTGATAGTTGAATGAGGTGGCCTGGGTCGGCGTACCAGTGATTGCGCCGGTGGAAGTATCCAGGGTCAGGCCGGGAGGCAGCGCACCATGGGGGATGGAAAACGTATACGGAGCAACTCCACCGCTGGCAACTAAGGCCGAGCTGTAGGCAACGCCCACCTCGGAAATTCCATTGGCGCACGATACGCCCAAAGTAGAGGCGTGCAAAAAAGCAGAAGTTGCCAAGGTTGCAATGGCAATCACGAAAAGCAGGACACGCTGGGAGATAGACCGCTTCATGGATTTGCTCCTTATAGTTTGTTCTTTCTAATTCTTAGGAGAGGATCAGAACCCTTATTCGGGCCTTAGCAAACTACTTTTCGAACTTCTTCTGAGGCGCAAGATACCGCCTCCAGCGCCAAGTGTCAAGCTATGCGCTCAAATTTTGTTGCGATTTTGCGACGATCTAGTTCGTTCGAATTAGACCAAGACGATTGGGGAGTCCTATGTTTCATGGTAGCCTGCGATTGATGATGAGATGTTGGGCCGTTTTTCTGTTTGCGACCGCGATTGCAGAGCTGGCGGGAGCGCAAGTTGCAACTAAGTTTCATTCTGCCGCAGATGTTTTCCTCATCACGATTGATACCCTTCGTGCCGATCATGTCGCCTGTTACGGATACAAAGACGTTGAAACTCCCACGCTGGACGCTCTAGCGGCCGACGGCGGCCGTTTCACGCACGCCTACACGCACAGCCCCATCACCAACACGTCGCACGCCACGATCCTGACCGGTTTGCTACCCAGCGTGCATGGCGTCACCGATTTCGGAGTTCCGCTCGCCGCGCAGCATCTCACCATTGCCGAACTTCTCAAGAAGCGGGGATATCAAACGGCGGCCTTTATCGGCGCCGTTATTCTCGATAGCAATCAGCTTGCGCCCGGCTTTGATCGCGGTTTTGATTTCTACGACAACTTCCCGGCCAAGACGGCGACCAAAGAACGTTGGGGGCGAGTTGAGCGCCGCGCTGGAGACGTCATTCAGCATGCTGAAGCGTGGCTCGAAAAGCATCCGCGGGCACGTAACTCTGACGCCCCGCGGTTTATGTGGGTTCATTTGTATGATCCACACGATCCCTATGAACCTCCATCGCCCTTCGCCGAAAAGTATGCAAAGCATCCCTACGATGGCGAAATCGCCTATGCGGATTCTGCTCTGGGCGGCTTCATCGCGACGCTGAAGAAATCGGGAGCGTATCCGGGGGCCATTATTATCGTGGTCGGCGACCACGGCGAAGGTCTGGGCGAACACGGCGAGGAGACCCACGGGCTGTTCCTTTACGATTCGACGCTGCACGTCCCGTTGATTATCAAACTGCCGACTATGAAGTTGCCGGCGAACGGGCACAACGGCACGGTTGTGGATACGCAAGTCCATACGACGGACTTACTGCCGACCATCCTTTCACTCGTTAGTGCTCCAATACCTGCAGAGATTAATGGCGAATCTCTTGAGTCGTTGATGAACGGGCAGCCACGCCCGGGGCACCCACTGTTGGCCGAGACTGACTATCCCCTTCGCTGGGGGTGGGCTCCGCTGCGTGCTTTGCGGGAGGATAAAGCAAAGTTCATAGAAGCGCCACATCCGGAGTTATATGACCTTGAAGCCGACCCGCACGAATTGAAGAACCTGTACGGGATCAATTTGTCACAGGGTCAGAGCATGCGCGCTGCGCTCGCTGGTTGGATGGCAAAGGTAGGGGCTTCCGCTGAATCTCAGCATGAAGGCCACCTCCCCGACCCGAAAGACAAAGTAGAAGTGCAAAACCTCCTCCACCGATCCATGCTGGCTGCCGATGATGGTCGCTCGGCTGACGAGCGCGCGTACTTGGAGAAAGCAATAGGGATTGATCACGACTCGGCGCCAGTCCTTCGACAGCTTGGAGAACTGGAACTGGCTACGCGGGACTACAAGAAAGCCGCAACTTATTTGAAGCGGGCATACGAGTTGCGGCCTGAGGACTCCACCGCCGCCTTCGAAGCGGGCGAGGCGCTAGATAAGATTGCCGATTATGCGGGAGCTCGCGATGCTCTGGAACTTAGCCTCAAACAAATGCCGACTCAAAGCGACGCACGCCTTCTGCTAGGCCGCGTCTATCTGCAGTTAAGAGATGCGCACAAGGCTGAAGACCAATTTGAAGCAGCACTATTGATGGAATCCAATAATGAAGACGCACAAGTGGGCTTGGCCGAGGCCCAGATCGTGAATGGAGAATTTGCTTCTGCCCAGCACGACTTAGAAGAATTGAGTAAGTCATACCCCGACGACCCTGCCGTGTGGCACCACCTAGCCCAAGCCTACCGAGGGCTGCATCGCGACGACGATGCGGTGCGCGCCGAGCAGAAAGCATCAACACTGGAAAAGAAATAGGGACGGCGTGCGCATTCGCAGTCGTTGTTGTGTTCAACCTTAGTTTTTCGTCCAAACTTTACTATTTATGCCCAACCTTGTTCAGTTCCCGTTTCGCGTCGTCGGCGCGCCCGAGATGACTGTAGGCTTGCGCGAGCGCCGCGTGGACAGGGGCAAAAGTAGAAAGACGTCCAGCGGCAATTTCCAAATGCACGGCAGCCGATTTGCAGTTGCCAGTCTTCAGCAGACTCGCCCCCATCTCGTAGTGCGCCCAGCTTGAAGTGGGCTGGAGTTCGATGGCCTTGTGCAGATGCTTAACGGCATCGGCATATCGTGCTTTTTCGGCCAACGCTACACCGAGTATGTACTCAGCTAAGTACAGACTGCTGTCGGCAGAGACGAGCGACGTGAGTGAAGCAATGGCTGAATCGGGCTCACGTGGAGCAACTCCCGAGGGAGCAGCTTCAACAACTTTGTTTGCGGTCGCAATCTTGTCTTTGGGATCGATTCCCGCGACCGCGGCAGCTGCTCCTGACGAGGTTTGTAAGCCAACGTATCCGAGTGATGCCAGCTTCTGCATTTCCGAAGAACTTAGAGAAGAACTCGGATTGGACGAGGACTTGCCGGTTGCGCCGCTAAGGCGGCGATCGAAGTTATCCAGTTGCGCGGCCATTGTGTCGAGCGTTCCCTTCGAACTCTGGGCCAGATTATGCGCCTCGGCGGGGTCGGCCTCGGTATCGTAGAGTTCGGGCCGCGGAGCCCGGATGTAGAGATACTTACCGGCGCGCCAGGATTCAAGCGGGCTCCAGCCAAACGCGCGCTGCGGAAAATCGCTGCGAGAATAAACCGGCTGGTCGCCTCCGCCGCCTGACTTCGCGATTCGCCGCAACGATTGTCCCGGCATTTGCGATGGCACGGGGATTCCGGCGATTTCGAGTAGAGTTGGCGCGACGTCGACGAGCCGGACCCTAGCGCTTACATGCTTGGCCGTAGACTGCGCCTCGGGTAGCTTTATGAAGAGTGGAACATGTATGGTTTCGTCATAGAGAAAAATCCCGTGCAAATCTTCGCCATGTGCACCCAGGCTCTGACCATGATCGGCGATGACCGCAATCGCTGTATTTTCGAGAATCTTCTGGTTCCGCAACCCCTCCAGTAGCTTCCCAACCGCAGAATCGGCCGCGGAGACCCCGGCGTTGTATGAACGCTGAGTCGCGATGTCCGCATCACTGATCTGGATCCAGAGAAAAAACGGCCCATGCTGGCCATTCGTGGACAGCCACGCGAGCGCGCTCTCGACGCAAGCAAGGCCACGGCGTTTAATGATGGGAGGACGAGCATCACCGGGAATCACGGGATGAAACCCGTCCACATCGTATTTTTGGAACCCGCGGTCAAAGCCCTGCGCCAGGCCATTAACGGGGTCAAGATCGATGGAACTGACAAAGGCCGCCGTTTGATAGCCCTCCGCTTTGAGCAAATCTGGAAGGTATGGCAACGAGGGCGCCAGCGCGCCACCGATCTCGCTTGTCCCGGTGGTCTGTGGATACGATCCGGTAAGCATGCTCGAATGGGAAACGAGCGTGCCCAGCGCTTGTGCGTAGGCATGATCGAAAATAATGCTCTGTGCCGCAAGGCGATCGAGATTGGGCGTAAGGGCGGCCTTCGATCCGAGAAATCCCATGCGATCGGCGCGGGCTGACTCGAGAGTGATGAGAACGAGGTTGGGCTTTGACGCGCTAATAGCAAGCGAGGCGAAAGCGAGAAGGAATACCAGGAGGGCTAGAGCCGGGCCAGCCACGCGTTCATGGATCATGACCACAGTTTAAAGGCCGCGAGACGAGTTGGCCAAAGGCTCCCGCTTCTTCTACCCAGAGGCTTCGAGAAACGGCTCGCTCGGCCGCTTTGCCGTAACCGCAAGCTCGCATAGAATCTTAAGCACTCGCTTCAGACTGATCACGAAATGCTGATTCTTAATTGTTGGTTAAGAGTGCTGGTTAACAGGTGACCATCCCGCTCCGAAAACTCATCTCGCTCGCGTGTCTTCTCGCCTGCTGCGCCGCGAGCATAATATTCATTTCGTCGTGCCAACGCGCGTGTGCGGCCAACTACAGAAAAATGATTATTCTCGGAGTCGATGGGCTCGACCCTGACCTGCTGACCAAATTCATGGCCGAAGGCAAAATGCCGAACTTTGCGCGACTGGCTGAGCAAGGCTCTCTTCGGCGGTTGACGACAAGCATTCCGCCGCAAAGCCCGGTGGCATGGTCGAATCTGATCACGGGAATGGACCCCGGCGGCCACGGGATTTTCGATTTCATCCACCGTGATCCGAAGACTTTTCAACTTTATTTTTCGACGTCAAGGGTCGAACCGCCGTCCCACAATCTGTACATCGGGAAATGGGTGATTCCCTTTGGCAGCGGCTCGGCAAAGCAGTTACGCCACGGAGCAGCCTTTTGGGAGATTCTTGACGATCATCACATTCCCAATTCTGTGTATCGCATTCCGGCAAATTTCCCGCCAATCGGTGCCAAGGGTAAAACTCTTTCCGGCATGGGAACGCCGGACCTGCGCGGCACCTACGGTACATTCACTTTTTATACAGACGATCCGACCGCAGTCGTGGGAGCCGTAGAGGGTGGAGAGATTCTGCAGGTCGAAGTGAATAATAATCGCGTGGCGACCAGCCTGATTGGCCCCGACAACACCTTCCTAAAAGGCGCGCCGCCTTCCACCGCGCCCTTTACGGTAGATGTAGATCCGCTGGAACCAGTCGCGCGCATCGATCTTCAGGGGCGCCAGTTCGTACTGAAGGAAGGCGAATGGAGTAGCTGGCAACCAGTCGAGTTCGAATTAATGCCAATCATTGGCGACGTAAAAGGTATCTGCCGGTTTTACCTCAAGCAAGCGCATCCCCGCTTTCAGATGTACGTCTCGCCAATCAACATTGATCCGAAGGATCCCGCGCTGCCGATCTCGACGCCATCAAGTTATTCCCGCGATCTGGCAAAAGAAATCGGCGAATACTATACGCAGGGCATCGCGGAAGACACAAAAGCGCGGATGGCCGAGGTGCTGGACGACAAGGAATTTCTCGAACAATCGCGCGCTGTGCTGGCCGAACATCGGCGTGCCTTCGACGCGGAATTCCCGAAATTTCATGACGGAGTGTTTTTCTTTTATTTCTCAAGCCTCGATCTCAACGCGCATATGTTGTGGCGGCTCACCGACCCCGAGAGCCCGAGTTACGATGCCGCGGAATCTGCGAAGTACGGAACTGCGCTCGAAGAATTCTACGAGCAGATTGACCAGGTGCTCGGAGAAGTGCTCCCGAAGCTCGATGAGCAGACGACGCTGCTTGTGCTGTCAGACCACGGGTTTGCGCCGTACCGGCGCTCGTTCAATCTGAACACGTGGCTGTGGAACAACGGCTATATCACGCGAAAAGAAAGCGCCAGCGGCGATGCGAGCATCCCCTTCGCCGATGTGGATTGGAGCCGAACGCGCGCTTATGGCTTGGGATTGAACGGTCTTTATTTGAATTTGAAGGGGCGCGAAAAAGAGGGTATCGTCGAACCCTCGCAGGCCAACGCGTTGTTGCGCGAGATCAGCGCTAAGCTGGCGGAGGTGCGCGATCCCAAGGGCAACGCGAAAGGCGACCCTAACAAGGATGCTTCGCAGGTGATTACGCGAGTCGATCTCGCCAGCGACGTTTATAGGGGTCCTTATGCTCGCAGCGGACCCGATGCGTTAGTCGGCTATAACCGCGGCTATCGTTCCGGATGGAAGACGATTCTCGGCGCATTTCCAGCGGACGTGCTTGAAGACAACACGAATCCATGGAGTGGCGACCACTGCATGGACTTCACCAAGGTGCCAGGCGTGCTTCTGAGCAATCGTAAAATTGCCGTCGATACGCCCGCGCTGACCGATATCGCGCCGACGATTCTCGCCGAATATGGCATTGCGAAAACGAAGGATATGAAAGGGCAATCGGTGTTTGCGGCGCGCTGATTCAGGTTGCAGCAAGAGGGGGAATGATGCTGGGCTCATATAAGGTGAAAATTGAGGGCGAACTGCTTGGCAAGGTGAAGCAATGTTCGGAGGCAGTCGGATTCGAGTCGATTGACCAATTCGTGCTCTACATGTTGGAAAAGGAAACGAAGAAAATTTTGGCGCAGGATGAAACGCCGATTTCCAAAGAAGAAATTCAAAAACGCCTGCGTGGGCTGGGGTACATCGAGTAGTTGGGTATCCTCTCACAACCCGCAGTGAGCGCCGGATTGGCCGCGTCAGCCGTGCTTGGCCTAAACGGCCGTTTGCTGATCGTTATTGCTCTGTCGGTCGCCGTCGGCCTGGGCGCAATCGTTGTGTTTGGCTACACGTCAGATCAGCACGCGATTGGCATCGCGAGAAATCAACTCAAGGCTCACTTGCTGGCGGTACGGCTGTACCGTGACCAACCGCACGTGGTAATCGCCTCCTACGGTGGCGTCCTGCGTGGCACGGGACGCTACCTGAGACTAACCTTCCGGCCATTTCTATTTCTGGTGGTTCCGATTACATTGCTCATCGTGCAAGTCGACCGTTACCTGGGAGTAACGCCGATCCAGATCAATACGCCGTTCCTGCTTACAGCGCGGGTGAGCAATAGCAATGCGCTCGATGGAATCTCTATCGAACTGCCTCCGCAAATTGTGACGACTGCTCCTCCGGTTCACATTCCCGCCGATAATGAAGTTGTCTGGAGGCTCGTCGCGAGCCGCGAGGGCGCGTATGAGGTGCGGATTGCCGGGAGCGATGTGTCGGCGGCGAAAATGGTCCGGGTTTCGTCGCAACTTGCACGAGTCTCGGCGGAGCGCCTGCGCGAGCATTTCTGGGAGAGAATGTTTCTATCGGGGGAATCGGCGCTCCCGTCAGATGGCCCGGTAGAGTCGATCACTGTGGACTATCCAGAGGCTCCAATTTCGCTCGGGATTGGCGGCTACGCGATGAACTGGATGTGGCTGTTTTTCATACTATCGATGGTCGCCGGATTCATTTTCAAAGAACTGCTGGGAATCAAAATATGAAGAACATCGCCAAGAACAGATTTCGCGGGCCTGCGGTGTTTGCCAACATGCGTGTGGATTGGAATACTCGCCGCCTGCTCTTCTTCATAGCGCTCGCCTTCATCCTGTTCCCCGCGGCTGCGCATGCGTATGCAGGGCCGGGCGCGGGATTTGCCGTGCTGTCCTCATTCTGGTCGGTGTTCGTCGCGTTCCTTTATTCGTTTTATGCAATCATCACCTGGCCGTTCCGCCAGCTTTACCGCTTTCTGCGCCGTCGCAATGCTTATGGAAAAGCGGTGTTCAAGCGCGCGGTCATCCTCGGTTTCGACGGTATGGATCCTGAACTGGCCGAGCGTTTCATGAACGAGGGTAGGCTGCCGAACCTCGTTAAGCTCCGCGAGAAAGGAACTTTCAGCAAGCTGCGCACGACCTTCCCGCCGATTTCGCCCGTGGCGTGGTCGACGTTCATGACTGGGGTGAATCCCGGCAAGCACAACATCTTCGATTTTCTGGCTCGTAACACTTCGAACTATCTACCCTTTCTTTCTTCTGCCGAAATCAGGGGCCCAAAGCGACACATCCGGATTGGCAAATATTCGATTCCGTTTGGTAAAACCGAAATCAAAGCATTACGCAAAGGCACGCCGTTCTGGCACTGGCTCGGCGAAGCGGGAATTTTCAGTTCGGTCATCCGTGTTCCGGTCACTTTTCCCCCGGAGAAATTCGAAGGCGTCTTACTCTCTGGCATGTGCGTGCCTGATTTGCAAGGCAGCCAGGGGACATTTTGCTTGTGCACCACACGTAGCTCCGGCGACGAGTTTCGCGAGGGCGGCGTGCACGTACCTGTCGAACGCAAAAACGGTGTCTGTCGGACGTATGTTCCTGGGCCAGACAATCCGCTCACCGAAAAAGCGGGCAGCGCGTTGCGCCTAGAGTACGAAATACGTCCCGATGCCGTCGCGAAGGCCGCACGCTTCAAGGTTGGCTCGGAGAACTTCATTCTCAAGGTTGGCGAATACTCCGAATGGATTCCAGTCGAGTTCAAAGCAGGCCTCGGTTTTACCGCGCACGGAATCTGCCGCTTCTATCTCAAGGGAGTTGCGCCGGAAGTCGAAGTCTACGTCACTCCGGTAAACATCGATCCCGGGCATCCTGATTTGCCGATTTCACACCCAGTGACATACTCGATTTACCTGGCGAAGCTCTATGGAGCATTCGCCACACTTGGTTTAGCCGAAGATACATGGGCGCTCAATGAGCACGTGCTCGACGACGACGCGTTCCTCGCGCAGGCTTATGGCAATCACGAAGATCGCGAGCGCATGTTATTTGATGCGCTGGACAAGACGCGCCAAGGCCTTTGTACCTGCGTGTTCGACACAACCGACCGCGTGCAACACATGTTCTGGCGCTATCTGGAGGAAGATCATCCAGCGGCGCGTGATGTTCCGAAAGAACAGCGGCGCGAGGTAATTCAAGACCTCTATCAGCGCATGGACAGGCTCATTGGCCGCGTGATGGAGAAAATTGATGAGAACACGTTATTCATGGTGATCTCCGATCACGGATTCAAGTCGTTCGCGCGCTGCGTAAACCTCAATGCCTGGTTGCATCAGAACGGTTATCTGGTACTGAAAGATGGGAAGACCGAGAGCGGCGACTGGTTTGAGGGCGTGGATTGGTCGCGCACACGCGCCTACACAATGGGTTTGAATGGCCTGTATCTGAATCTCAAAGGGCGAGAGAAGCAAGGCATTGTGGAAGCCGCTGATGCCGAAGTGCTGAAAGAAGAAATCCAGCGCAGACTGAACGGTCTGGTTGATCCGAATTCCGGTGCGGCGGGAATCACGGGCGTGTTCATCACAGGAAATGTTTATCGCGGACCATATCTCGAAAATGCGCCGGACTTGCTTATAGGCTATGGTGCAGGATATCGAGCGTCGTGGGATTCGGTGATGGGCAAGGTCACTGCGCGAATTTTCGAAGACAACGTCAAAGCCTGGAGTGGCGACCATTGCATCGACCCGCGACTTGTGCCGGGCGTGTTGTTTTCAAGCCACAAATTTAGCGAAGAAAAACCAGCGATTGTTGATGTCGCGCCTACTATCCTGAAGTTGTTCGGACTTCCGCTGCCAGCGCACTTCGATGGCAAACCGTGGAGTTTGGCAGCTGATCCCGCAGAGCCGATGCCATCGGCCATTGCTCCTGCAACGACGTAACTCTTGCGCCTTAGCCTGAGCCTGACTGTCGCTCTCACCTGATCGCTCACAAGCGCCTTCCATCCATTGATCTCATCTCCGCCAGAATTGACTTTTCTTCGCCACCAAGCGCGACCGCTATTTTCGCGGCGAGTGGATCAGCCGGCACATATCTTCGCTCAGCCGGCATACTTCATCGAATTCTGCTTGTGCAGCCTGCCGTTTACCGAGCCGCTCATAGTCCAATCCCAGGTTCAGATGCGCTTCGGCCAGGTTGGGATCGAGTTTGATCGCACGCTGATGTTCCTTGACAGCCTGCGCGGGGCGCTGCGTGCTGCCGTAGCAGAGACCGAGGTAGTTGTGGATACGAGCCTCGTCCGAGCCGAGCGCGATGGCTTTTTCGAGATGAATGGCGGCCTGGGCGAAGTCTTTTCGCTGTATGAGGGCCAATCCTAAATCGCGCTGCGCGGGCATGAAATTCGGCTGGATCGCTATCGTTTTTTCATAATCGGCCAGCGAGGCATCACCCTGTTCGAAGAGGCCCATCAAATACCATGCTGCATAATTCTGTTGATTGATATCCAGGGCCTTCTTGAGCCATGCCTTTGCCTCCTCCGTCCGACCGATTGGCGCCAAGGCCCGCGCCAGGGCTGTCATTGCGCTATCAAAATCGGGATTCAATTCGAGGCAGCGCTGCAACTGCTCTGCCGCGCGATCCCAGTTCTCATGACGCAAGGCTAATTCACCCAGCAAGAAAGGAACGATTGAGACACTGGGGTCCTTTTCCTGAATCTGTAGCAGCAAGGCCTCGCCGTCGCTCTCCCGCTTCTCCTGAAATGCCTCCTCCGACTTCATGATCGCGATATATTCCCACAATTTGTCCTTCGGATCGGCCAGCCCATGTTTCAGTGCTTCCGGCGAAACAGGGGCACGATATCCGAAGTAGCCGAGCGCTCGCAGCTTTTGCTGCGCGTCTGAACTTAAGTGGCCCGGCCCGCTCTTCGGCTCCTGAAACGGCCTGCGCGCCAGCAGCGTCTGCATTTTTTCGCGCATGACCGCGACTATGGCCGGTTCGTCCTTCGCAATGTTTTTCGTTTCTTCCGGATCGCCTTCCAAGTTATATAACTCGGGCGTCGGAGCGTCGATAAAGTGGTAGCGCTCGTTCTCCAACCCGTGCAGCGGGCTCCATCCAAACAAACTGAACGGATAGGTCGTTTCGCTGTACGCAGGCTCCTTGGCGCTGGTCGGGGTGAACCCCGTTACGGCAAACAAGGCCGGCGTCTGGAATTGCTGCTGAATCGGGTCGTCGATGCCTGCAAACTGCAAGAGAGTGGGAGCGACCGCCGTTGTTTCCACCGTCTCGCTTCTGCGCCCGGTGGCCATTCCGCGTCCGGCCGGTGGCTTCACAATCAGCGGGACATGCACGGTGGCGTTATAGATGAAGAAGCCGTGTTCGGTTTCACCATGCTCCCCGAGCGACTCGCCATGATCGCTTAGGGTCACGATCAGCGACGAATCGTAAAGGTGGTTCTGTTTGAGCCAGGAAATCAGCGTGTTCAACTCGTGATCCGCATATGCAATCTCCCCATCGTAGAGATGGCCGCTGTACTCGGTGCGATAGGGCTCGGGAGGGTCATAGGGTCGATGAGGATCATACAGATGCAACCACAGGAAGAAAGGTCGGCGGTGGGTCTTCTCCAGCCATGCGATGGCGTGGGGCACGCTCTCCGCCGCAGAGCGTGCCACCACCCCGCCAGAGTCTCTTTTTTGAAACTTCGGCTCGGAAAACGCGTCGTCGTAATAGTCGAAGCCGCGTGAGAGGCCCAGGCTCCGGTCGAGCACGAACGAGCTCACCACTGCACCCGTCGCATAACCCGCCTTCTGGAAAGCTTGGGCCACTGATCGGAACTGGGGATCCAAAGAGGGCCGGGTAAAATCCTGCGCACCATTTTGAAAGGGATAAGTTCCAGTGAGAATCACAGCATGCGAAGGCCACGTGAGGGGAACCTGCGAAATCGCGCGCTCAAACACAACTCCATCCCGTGCGAGAGAATCGAGCGTTGGCGTCTTGACATTCGGCGAGCCATAACACCCGACGTGATCGGCGCGCAGAGTGTCGATCGTGATTAAAATGACGTTTGGCTTCGCGGCGCGCGAAGCTGGAGCTTTGCGGGACGACTGGGCGACCGCTCCGCGCGCGGTTTCATCAGACTTGACCGATTGCGTCGACTGGCTTGTGGCTTCGGAAGACCATGCCACTGCGGCGAACAGGAACAACGCCAGAAAAAGGCGCCCAACGTAAGGTATGCGATTGCCGATGGTCATTTGCTTCAGTTTACGTTCCATTTAGACCCGGACGCGCCCCTAACGTTTTTCCCTTTCTGTTGGGGGGTACCCCCCCACCGGTATATTAGAATCATAGACTTAGGGGCAAAGTATTCATAAGACACGGTTTAGAGGTAAAGTATTGATAAATATATGTTTGCATCCTTTTTGTACCCTGAAACGGCTGCCAGTCTTCTTCGGCGGGACATCAGCCGTCAGCTTTCAATCGCCACCCTCGGCTTTCAGCCTGCCGTCAGTCGTCAGTGTTCAGGCAGGAGCTAAGACTTCCGATTAGGGCCATGCGGCACTAAGAAATCATTACCAAGTTCCCTTGTAACTACTATTGTAGCTCGGGTTGTCAAGTGAGGCGAGTCTTGTAATGGCATAACTGTACGTACTTACAAGCGAATACTGGGCGAACAAAATAATTATTGGAATACGCATCTGTACGTACAACACACGTGGGGAGAACAAACGAAATGGGTTCGGGGCGGCCAGCAGGTCAAAATCTGGCTTGACATTGTGTGGTAAAATCGCGGCTTTTGCGCGGGCGGGACTGAGCCCAGGTTAGCTCGCAAAACCGGGGCGCGAACCCTTCGGCAGGCTCCGGGGCACCAGGCTGAACTCCTTTATTCCCACCCTGCGCCACAAACCGGCGAAAGGGTGGGGCAACCGCCGCGGAAAAATGTAGATTCCTCGCTGTCCCATTCGACTCCCCCCTCACGACGCTCGGGGTCGCTCAGGGCAGGCTCTCACCGTGCAAGCCGCGGCTCCGGACAGCTGACAACAGCGAAGGATTAAGCGGCGCGTGCTTCTAAACTTGAATGCTTGACTCTCGCGCCCTACTTTCTATAGACGACTCCACCCTTCATCACAAAAGAAACCTTCGTCGTCACGGTGATGTCTTCGAGTGGATTTCCGGGGACGGCGACGATGTCGGCCAGGTATCCCGGCTTGAGCACGCCGATCTGCCCTTCCCAGCCCAGCAGTTTGGCTCCATTAATCAAGTCGGCGTGGAGCGCAGCCAACGGCGACATGCCGTATTTGACCATCAGCTCTAACTCGCGTGCCTGGGTGCCGTGAGGAAACGGGCCCACATCGGAGCCGACGGCCATGGGAACTCCGGCGGCCAATTGCTCACGAAATTCCTTCGTCTTCAGTTCGATCATGGCGTGCTCACGCGCCGCCTGGGCCGGCGAGGAAGCGTGGTCGGCAAAGAATTCAAAAATGGTAAAGGTCGGCACCGCGAAAATGCCGCGGTCTTTCATCACCCGCATGGTTTCCCTGCTGAGTTGGTTGGCGTGATCAATGGAGGCGACACCGGCCTGCGCGGCATAGAGGGTGCCGGGCTCTCCGGTGGCGTGAACCGCGACCTTCTTTCCCACGCGCGCGGTTTCGGCCACGGCTGCATTGAGTTCGGCGAGCGAGTACTGGTAGGGAGTGATTTCCTGCCCGTCGCGGATCGAGTCGGCCCCGGTCTCGTAGATCTTGATGAAATCTGCGCCTTCCTTAATCTGTTCGCGAATCGTTGCGACCAATTCGGCGGCGTTGTTGGCATAGGTGGCATTGGGAAGAACGTGTTGTTCGGGATTGAAGCCGATCGAATCCTCGTGGCCGCCGAGAATGTTGATGGCATTGCCGCTGATGCGCAGGCGCGGGCCAGGTATGAGGCCGGCATTGATGGCATCGCGGACCGCGGTGTCGGCGGAGCCAGCGCCTTCGGTTCCCATGTCGCGTTCGGCAGTGTAGCCAGCCATTAGATCATCGCGCGCGGCGAGCGTCGCCATGATCGTCCTCTGTGGCACAGACTCCTGCACGGTCTGAAGGTCTTCGGCTCCAGGATGCAGGAAAAGATGAATATGCGCATCGATCAGGCCGGGCATTAGCGTGCGGTCGCCGAGATCAATGACCTCCGCATCGACAGGGTGATTGATGGAAGTTCCGGCGGCGACGATTTTGTCTCCCTCAACCAGAACCTCGCCGGGCTGAAGGATGCGGCCGTTTTCGATATCGAGCAGGCGGGCGGCATGCAACACGATGGGCTTGGAGCTTGTCTGTGCTTGTCCACAAACAGCGATCAGAGCGACCAGCACAACAAGCATGGCGGGCACGAGGGAGAGATGTCTTTTCATAGTCGGCGATAGTACCACTTCGGAAAGCGGAGTCGGCCATCAGTTTCCCAATTTGAGATTCACCGTGCTGGGGATTTTCATTTCGACCGGGACGCCGTTTTGGGAATCCGGCTTACTACGCCATTGCTTCATCACGTGGAGGCTGCCGTCACGAGCCAGCAGCGCGGCTCTGAGCGGTTTAATTCTTGATTTAATGCGAAGGGGCGCGGAGCAATTTCTATAAGTTTTCTGCAAAGTGGAGTGACTTACTCCTGATTTATATCTGAAAACTTAAGTGACATCCGTAACCCAGGGAGTATGATTTAAGTCTCCAGTAACCCACCAACGGTAGTACACACAAAGTTGAAGTAATAATTCCAAGAGGTTACTAAGGTCATGAAAACCGCTGTTCGCGTCGCAGGTCTGTGCGTTTTACTCACGCTTTCCTTCTTCTTTATTGGTTGCAGCGCCGCTACTTCCACGCGTCCGGTCAGCGTCGGAGCGACATCAAGCACCACTGCGATCGATCAGGGACAGGGCGCCAACATCACGGCGACGGTTTCGAATGACTCGAAAAATGGCGGAGTAACCTGGACGCTGACGGGTGCAGGTGCGTTGAGCGGCCAAACGACGACCTCAGTTACCTATACTGCACCCAGTACGGTGACGACCGTGTTCACGGCGACCATCACCGCGACCTCGGTAAGCGATGCGTCGAAGACGGCGTCGGTGACAGTGCAGGTGAATCCGAATCCTGCTGTTACCACTACGAGCGTGCAGGCGGCGACGGCCGGTACGAGTTACTCGGCGACGATCAGCATGAGCGGTGGCACCAGCCCATTTACGTGGAGCCTATCTTCGGGCACGCTGCCGGCAGGGATAACGATGGGATCGAGCACGAGCAGTTCAGTGACGGTCTCGGGAACTCCCACGGGGGGAAATAGCACATTTACGGTCAAGGTGAAGGACTCGGCGAATCCTCCGATGACCTCGAGCCAACAGCTGACGATCACGGTGAATCCGCCGGCGGCACTGGCGATCACGACATCGTCATTGGCCAATGGAATAGCCAGCACGACTTACAACCAGACGCTGGCTGCGACAGGCGGCGTAGGGCCCGATACGTGGAGCATCAGCACGGGCAGTCTGCCTGCTGGCCTGACCCTGAACGCGAGCACGGGAGCGATCACGGGGACGCCGACAACGGCGGGTACTTTCAGCTTCACCGCCAAAGTCACAGACAGCGAGACTCCGACACCGGTTTCGGCGACGGCAAATCTCGCCATCGTCATTGTGCCCGTTCTTCAGGTCCAGACGAGTTCCCTGCCGCAAGGTGTGGCCAATATCGTATATTCGGGTGCGACGCTGCAAGCGACGGGCGGCGTGACGCCATATACGTGGAGCATCAGCTCCGGCAGCTTACCTGCGGGCTTGATTCTCAACACCAGCACCGGAGCCATTACCGGAACGCCGACCGCGGCGGGCACTTTCAACTTCACCGCCAAGGTGATTGACTCGGGCACACCGCAGCAATCGGCAACGGCGAACCTGAGCATTAAGGTTGACGGCCCGCTCGCGATCACCACGACATCGCTGGCAACGGCCGTGGTGGGAGCATCTTATAACCAGAGCGTAGCCGCAAGCGGTGGCGTCACGCCTTACACATGGAGCCTCAGTGCGAGCACCTTGCCGCCGGGGTTGAGTCTCAACACGAGCACCGGCGCGATCACAGGAACGCCAACCACAGCCGGCCCCTACAGCTTCACTGTGAAGGTAACGGACTCAGAAACGTCTCCGCAAAGTGTGACGGCCAACCTGAGCATCACGGTCAACCCGCAATTGGCAATTACGACGACTTCGCTGTCAACCGGCGTGCTGAACATCGCCTACAACCAAAGCCTGGCAGCCACGGGCGGCATCACGCCGTACACATGGAGCATCAGCACCGGCAGCTTGCCGCCGGGGCTGAGCTTGAACGCGAGTACGGGCGCCATCACGGGAACGCCGACAACGGCCGGCAGCTACAGCTTCACAGCTAAAGTTACGGACTCGGAATCTCCCACGCAAAGCGTGACTGCGAATCTGAGCCTCACGATTAACGCGAAGCTTGGCGTCCAGACGACCACGCTGCCGCAGGGAGTTGTCAACACAACTTACTCAGGTGCAACGTTGCAGGCAGTCGGCGGGGTAACGCCATACACCTGGAGTTGGACAGGCACGACGCCTCCGGGACTTGCTCTTAGCGGCGCAGGCGCGATTAGCGGGACACCGACGACGGCAGGCACCTACAACTTCACCGTGCAGGTGATGGATTCGAGCACTCCACAGCAGACGGCGACGGCGAACCTGAGCCTGACGGTCAACGCGCAGCTGACGATCACCACGACAACGTTGAGCAACGGGGTTGTCGGAACAGCATACAGCCAGACCATGGCAGCGGCGGGCGGCATTAAGCCCTATACATGGAGCATCAGCGTAGGCAGCTTGCCTGCGGGCCTGAGTCTGAACACGAGCACAGGAGCAATCACTGGGACGCCGACGACGGCGGGCACTGTCAACTTCACCGCCAAAGTTACGGACTCGGAATCTCCGACCCAGAGCGCAACGGCGAACCTCAGCATCACCATCATTGCCACGCTGCAAGTCCAGACGAGCGGATCACTGCCGCCGGGCGTGGTCAGCACTGCGTATTCAGGCACAACGCTGCAAGCGACAGGCGGTGTGATGCCCTATACGTGGAGCATCAGCACAGGCAACTTGCCTGCGGGTCTGACTCTCAACACGAGCACTGGAGCCATTAGCGGAACGCCGACGACAGCGGGCACTTTCAACTTCACCGCCAAGGTGGTCGATGCGGGCAATCCGCAGCAATCGGCGACAGCGAACCTGAGCATGACGATTGACGGCCCACTAACGATTACGACGACATCGCTGCCGACGGCCGTGGTGGGAACGTCTTATAGCCAGACATTGGCAGCGACGGGGGGCATCACGCCGTACGCGTGGAGCCTGAACACGGGCAACTTGCCTCCGGGGCTGAGCCTGAACACGAGCACCGGCGCGATCACAGGAACGCCAACGACAGCGGGCCCCTACAGCTTTACGGTCAAGGTGACGGACTCGGAAGGGTCTCCGCAAAGTGTGACGGCCAGCCTGAGCATCACCGTCAACGCACAGCTAGCGATCACGACTTCTACGCTGTCAAGCGGCGTGCTCAACGTGGCTTACAGCCAAACTTTGGCGGCGACGGGCGGCATTACGCCTTATACGTGGAGCATCAGCACGGGCAGCTTGCCGCCGGGGCTGAGCTTGAACACCAACACCGGAGCCATTACCGGAACGCCGACAACGGCCGGCAGCTATAGCTTCACTGCCAAGGTCACAGACTCGGAATCGCCCAAGCAGTCCGCGACAGCGAGCCTGAGTATAACGATTAATACGAAACTTGCGGTCCAGACAACTACGTTGCCGCCGGGAGTGGTCACGACGACTTACTCGGGAGCAACGTTGCAGGCAACGGGGGGAGTGACATCCTATACCTGGAGTTGGACGGGCACGACGCCCCCCGGATTGGCACTGAGCAGCGCGGGTGCGATTAGCGGGACACCGACAACGGCAGGCACCTACAACTTCACCGTGCAGGTGATGGATTCGAGCACTCCACAGCAGACGGCGACGGCGAACCTGAGCCTGACGGTCAACGCGCAGCTGGCGATCACCACGACGACGTTCAATAACGGAGTAGTCGGAACATCCTACAGCCAGGCGTTGGCAGCGACCGGCGGCATCACGCCTTATACGTGGAGCATCAGCGTAGGCAGCTTGCCTGCGGGGCTGAGTCTGAACACGAGCACAGGGGCGATCACGGGAACACCGACGGCGGCGGGTACTGTCAACTTCACCGCCAAAGTTACGGACTCGGAATCGCCGAACCAAAGCGTCACAGCGAGCCTGAGCTTAACGATCAATGCGAAGTTGGTGATCCAGACCAGCAGCCTGCCCCAGGGCGTCGTCAACGCTACTTATTCAGGAGCAACACTGCAGGCAGTAGGCGGGGTCACGCCGTATGTGTGGAGCATCAGCACGGGCAACTTGCCTGGCGGTCTGGTTCTCAACTCGAGCACGGGGGCCATTACCGGGACGCCAACGGCGACAGGCACTTTCAACTTCACCGCCAAGGTAGTGGACGCGGGCACGCCGCAGCAATCTGCGACGGCAAACCTGAGCATCAAGGTCAACGGCGTACTTACGATCACGACGGCATCGCTGCCATCCGGCGTACTTAACCAGTCCTACAACCAAAGTGTCGCGGCTACAGGTGGTCTCACCCCGTACACTTGGAGTATTAGCGCCGGCAGTCTACCGACAGGCCTGAGCCTGAATGCCAGCACAGGCGCGATCACGGGCACGCCGACCGCAACCGGCACATCGAACTTCACGGTTCAGGTCGTTGACTCGGAGACGCCAACCGCTCAAACCTCAAAGGCCCTGAGCATCACGATCAACAACAGTACGCCGCTCCAGATTACGACGAGCGGGATGCCGGGCGGAGTTATCAATACTGCCTATTCCAATGCCTTCCTGGGAGCGAGCGGCGGAACTCCGCCGTACGCATGGAGCATCACCGCCGGCAGCCTGCCTCCTGGCCTAAGTCTGACGTCGAGCACGGGACAGGTCTCGGGCACTCCAACGTCAACCGGCACATTCAATTTCACCGCCAAGGTAGTCGATCAGAGCGTCCCGCAGGAGTCGGCGACGGCGAACCTCAGCATCACTATCAATGCGGGCCTGACAATTACCACCACATCTCTGCCGGGAGGCAGCATCAACACCTCCTACAACCAGAGCATAAGCGCGAGCGGCGGAGTCACGCCCTACAGTTGGACCATCACCAGCGGCAGTTTGCCGCCTGGGCTGAGCTATGGAACCAACAACAACGCCATGCAAATCTCCGGTACACCCACCAGCACGGGAAGCTATACCTTCACGGCGCAGGTGACAGACAGCGAAGGCTCGCCGGCTTCCGTCAGCCAAAGCTACACCATCAACATTACGAACCAGCCGGCGGGCTACACGGTTTCCGGCACGGTGAGTTATAGCGGGTCGAAGACTGGGTTTGTCTATCTCCAGCTGGTCAATACCAACTGTCAGGGATGCAATTCCAACCCTGGCACGAGCATCTCCGACACCACACTCAAAGCGGGGGGTGCTTTTACCATCCATGGCGTACCGGCCGGCACCTACAGCTTGCAGGCGTTCATGGACAACATCGGCTATGGCGCCGAGAACGCTTCGAATCCCACCGGCACATCTTCGGGGAACATCAACGTCACTGGAAACAAAACTGGCGTTTCCGTGACGCTCGGCGATCCGGCGGCGGTGAATCTCTCCGGCACGGCACCGTCGTGGAGAGGTAACAATGGCGTGGGCGCATTTAGCGGCGGCGCTTTTGTTTCTTTCCAGACGATCCAGAACAACAATGGAATCGAGATGCCCGCTTCCTATACGGTCGAATGGAGCACCAGTTCGTCGTTCGGCTCCATCGCGGGCAGCAAGAGCTTCGCGGGCACCGGCCACAGCGACCCGTTGGTCGTGAACGGGCTGTCGAATGGAACCACATACTATTTCCGCGCGCAAGGCGTGGCCGGCAGCTCGACCAGCAATTGGTCAGCGGCATCGCCCGGAATTTTGATTGATCCGTCCTCGACCGGGAACGCGGTTTCCGGCAAAGTCACGTTTAGCGGAACAGCCAAGGGGCCGCTGTATGTCGGCTTCTATGACCAGAATACCGGGAATATCTATGTCGACGTGGTCGGAAGCGAATCCAGTCCGCCGACGAACCCGGCATCGTACTCGCTGGACGTTCCAACGGGCTCGAATTATTACTTCTTCGGGTTCATCGACAACAACAACAGCGGGATGTTCAGCGGTCCGGGGCAAATCTCTAATGTCAACGAGAACAACATGGCATCGGTCGCCATCACCGGTCCGACAAGCAACGAAAACCTGACTCTGCCCAGCGCCAACAGCCAGGCGCAGGTAATGACGCAAGCCAACGAGCAGATCAATTCCAACGGAACCAGTACGGGTTACGGCGTCGGCGTTAACGTGAACGGTCTGTTCAAGCAGCCGGTGGCCGTCGAAATTACCAACGCGCCTTCTCCGGGAATCGTGTTCCCGGTGGACATAGCCACTGGCGCGTTCAACGGCAATCACGACGAATTCAGCTTCTGGCCCAGCCTCAACGGAGCCACGCCCAATGTCGGCGATTCCTATACCCTGAAGGTCACCTACAGCGACGGCACCACGGACACCTTCACACCCCAAGTCACCGCCGTGCTGAACAACGCTTTTGTCACCGACCCTGCGCCGCAGGGTACCAGTGTCAGCACGACTCCAAACTTCAGCTGGACCGATCCTGCAAATGCCAGCAATTACACCTATGAGTTCTGGTTGTGTTGCGATCAGAACAACAACACGATCTGGCAGATACCGGGGAACAACTCCAACTCGAACGGCTTTTCCAGTTCGATCACCTCCATTACATGGAACGTCGATCCGACAAATTCCGGCGACCTGCCAGACGTTTCCAGCCTGAATGGTGGCACATACTATTCGTGGCAGATCCAGGCCTCGGACGTGAACGGCAACTCCGCGCAGGTACAAGTGAACTTCCAGACAGTTTCCACGCCGCTGCAGTTACCCGCTGCAAACCCCAGCAGCTTGGGCACTGCGACCGTTGGTCAAAGCTACAACGGGACAATCACAGCTTCCGGCGGCTACGAACCCTATTCCTACCTGGTCACCGGGAGTTCATGTTACGGTTGCAACCCCGTGACGCTGTCGGACGGCCTGTCGGTCACCGACGCCCACGATAACACCCTGGTCGTGGGCGGAACGCCCACCGGGACCGGTACGGTCACGTTCCAGGTGTGGGTGCAGGACAACACCGGCGCCACTGCCGGCCCGGTCACGTACACAATCACCGTCAGTGCAGCATCGGCGCTCACGATCGAGACGACGTCGCTGCCCGGCGGCAACAAAAACTGGACCTACTCCACTTACTTGAACGCCAATGGCGGGTCGGGGAACTATACCTGGAGCGTCATCAGCGGCGGTCTGCCGGCCGGGCTTTCTTTTGATTCCAACAACAGCGGGATGCTCACGGGAACGCCGACTGCGACGGGAACATCGAACTTCACGGTTCAAGTTAGCGACGGTACAGGCGCTACCGCTAGCCAGGCCCTCAGCATCGTGATTACAAGCTGCACCTATACCGCCCTTAACGGGAACTACGCCTTTTTGGTTAACGGCTGGAAAGGCACATCAGAAATCCAAGCGACCGTGGGCAGTTTCGTTGCCAACGGAGCGGGGAACATCACCAGCGGAGAGATGGACATAAACGACCAGAACAAAGGACCCCAAACCATCACGCTCAGCGGGGGGACGTATTGCGTGAGCGCGAACAATCTGGCCTTGATTAACATCACCTCAAGCGGCGGCAGCGGCACCTTTGCAGCCACGCTGGACTCTACCGGCAACGGCCACATCACCCGCTACGACGGCACCAGCAGCGAGGTTAGCGCCGGGTTGCTGCGCAAGCAGACGACCTCCGCGTTCTCGACCAGCAAGTTGATCGGCAACTACGCCCTCGGATTTGTTGGGGTTGACGGCGGTTCGGATAGCCGCTTTGCCATGGCCGGGGAATTCGCTTCCAGCTCCGGCTCCGGCGGCGACAACAACCTTTCCGGCGAGGTCGATTATGACAGCGGCGGGTCGGGTCAAGGCTCGGGTCCTGGAAATACAACTCTAAGCGCCAGCAATTTTCAGGTTGGATCTTCTACCACTGGCCGCGGCACGGTGAGCATAAACTTCACAGGCCCCGGAGCAACTTTGAATTTCGTCTTCTATGTGGTCAGCGCCTCCGAAATGCTGTTTATGGACGACGACACCTATGGCTCTGGCGACGGCAATCCGCTGATCGCCGGGCAGGTGCTGCAGCAAAGCGGCACGTTTACTGACGCGTCGCTGGACGGCGTCGGCGTAATCGAAGCGCAGGTCCTGGACGCCAATAACACGCCTGCCACGGCTGATGCAGAGGCCGGTCTCGTCACCACAAATGGCACTGGGTCGTCGTTCTCCGTGACCACGGACGAAAACGATGGTGGTACGATGACGTACTCCGAAACCGCTTCGGGAACCTATAGCGTGGCGTCGAACGGACGCGTAACGGTAACCCTGACTGGCGAGAACCACCCGCCGGTACTCTACCTGGTTGCCAAGAACCAGGCGTTTGTAATCGGGACTAACGGTAACAAGGTAAATATTGGCACGCTGACACCGCAGACGGGGAGCAGCTTCACCAACGCCTCGTTGTCAGGAAATTACCTGGGTGGGAGTCAACAGCCGGTCACCTACGACGTGAGCTCGGAGCTCGACGCCGTAAGCGCCAACGGGGCCGGTACTTTCAACGTAACGTCTGACAAGAACGGCATCAATTGCGGGAATGGAAATGCCTGCCCGGAAACTGGGGTGATATCGGGACTGAATTATAGCGTTTCGGGCAACGGACGGGTGATCGTGACCTGCGGCTCCGGCTCTGGCCCCAACTGTTCGCCCGCCGGCACTCAGGTGGGGATCATGTATATTATCTCAACCTCGCAGGTCGTCTTCCTGCCGGTACAAGACGGCCACCCATACCTGACCGATTTCCAAAAGTGACGGTAAGGTAGTTTTCCGAATACGGACCAGCGGCTTTGTGCCGCTGGTCCACTTCTTCTTTAGCCTCGCCCATGCGCGCTAGCCGGCCACGTTTCGTCGTGGCGATTCGCCACTTTCAACTCCTAGCAGCAACCAGCCGCGGGGTGTCCCAATTCAGCCTTTCCACCACGGAGTCATGCAGGCACAGAAAAACCGGACTATTCCGCAAAACCTACCGCTGCCGGTTTTTGCTGGTTTTCTCCGTGACTCTGTGACTTTGTGGTGAAAGAGGCAAATCAGGACACTGCCCCACCCGTCTTCGTTTTGACAAAATGCGACGTTTTGACAAAATGCGACCTTAGACTTAATCTAACCTCACACAGCTAATTTCATGCACGTGGAGATGAGAACGATTAAGCGGTCGCTGGAAAGCGGCGGCCTGCGGTGCACTCCCCAGCGCTATGCGGTGATGGCATTCCTTGTGGAATGCAACCGGCATCCCACGGCTGCGGAAATCTTTGCCGCCGTAAATCGCATGGACCCGCGCTCTTCCAGGGCCACCACTTATAACAATCTGCGGGACCTGGTACAGGCAGGATTGGTGCGTGAGGTGGCCGTCGAGGGGCGCTCCGCGCGATTCGATGCGAAGGGTATGCCGCACCATCACTTCATCTGCGACCAGTGCGGCAATGTTGAGGACATTGAGTGGTATGACTTGCCGAAGCCGGCTCCGCGCTGGCTCGGCAAGCGGGTGCTTCGCGAATGCGAGCTTATTTTCCGCGGGCTGTGTACGAAATGCGCTTCGCGTGCTGCGCGGCCAGCATCCAGCCGAGTGTCGAGTTAGGTCTGGAGATGTAAATGCTTTTGGAAATACACAAATGAAGAAAGGTACGTAATTGTGCGAACCGGAGTCTGACGGGTTCGTAAATCATCACAGTTTTGAACTAATTCAAAGGAAAAAGATATGGAAAATACGAAACATATGGAAAACACCCTGGCCTCTTCCTCGGGAACTGTTTCCCCCGAAGATCAGAGCAAGAACACGTCAACTGAATCGAAGTGCCCCTTTACGGGCGGAAAAACCGGATACACGAATCGCGAGTGGTGGCCCAATCAGGTGGACCTCAACGTCCTGCACCAGCACTCAGAGCTGTCGGACCCGATGGGTAAGGAGTTTGATTACGCCAAGGAATTCAAGAGTCTTGATCTGAATGCCGTGATCAAGGATCTGAACGCGGTGATGACGAATTCGCAGGAATGGTGGCCGGCTGACTTTGGCCACTACGGGCCGCTATTTATTCGTATGGCATGGCACGCAGCAGGCACCTACCGCATCGGCGACGGTCGCGGAGGAGCCGGCTCCGGACAGCAACGCTTCGCGCCCCTCAATAGCTGGCCGGACAATGTGAACCTTGACAAGGCACGCCGTTTGCTTTGGCCGATCAAGCAAAAGTATGGCCGCAAAATTTCCTGGGCTGACTTGATGATTCTTGCCGGCAATGTTGCGCTGGACTCGATGGGCTTCAAGACTTTTGGCTTTGGCGGCGGACGCCCGGACGTGTGGGAGCCGGAAGAGGAAATTTACTGGGGTCCTGAAGGTAAGTGGCTGGCAGATGAGCGTTACAGCGGCGACCGCGATCTAAGCAATCCGCTCGCGGCCGTGCAGATGGGCCTGATCTACGTGAACCCGGAAGGGCCAAACGGCAATCCCGATCCTGTCGCCGCAGCCAAGGATATCCGCGAAACATTCAAACGCATGGCCATGAACGACGAAGAAACAGTCGCGCTGATTGCCGGCGGCCACACGTTCGGCAAGACCCACGGGGCTGCGATTCCCGCGGACTATGTTGGCCCCGAACCGGAAGGCGCCGAGATCGAGGAACAGGGCCTGGGATGGAAGAATAAATTTGGCAAGGGCTGTGGCGCTGACACCATCGGCAGCGGCCTGGAAGTCACCTGGACCCAGACGCCTACTAAGTGGAGTAACAATTTCTTCACCAATCTATTCACTTATGAATGGGAGCTGACAAAGAGTCCCGCCGGTGCGCATCAGTGGACGCCGAAGAATGGCGCGGGAGCCGGTACGGTGCCGGATGCGCACGATTCCTCCAAGCGTCACGCACCCACGATGCTCACCACGGATCTTTCTTTGCGTTTCGACCCTGCGTACGAAAAGATTTCGCGGCGCTTTTATGAGCACCCGGACCAGCTCGCAGACGCCTTTGCCCGCGCGTGGTTCAAGCTGACGCACCGCGACATGGGGCCCATTGCGCGCTACCTGGGCCCGCTCGTTCCGAAGGAGCAGCTGGCATGGCAAGACCCGATTCCGGCGGTGAATCATCCACTCATCGGGGAGCAGGAAATTGCCGCGCTGAAAGAAAAAATCCTCGCGTCTGGGTTGTCCATTTCCCGGTTGGTCTCGACGGCCTGGGCATCGGCGTCGACGTTCCGCGGCTCTGATAAGCGCGGCGGGGCGAACGGCGCGCGCATCCGCCTGGCGCCGCAGAAGTTCTGGGAAGTTAACCAGCCTACGGAACTGGCGAAGGTGCTGCAGAAACTTGAAAGCATTCAGAAGGAGTTCAACACTTCTGCTACTGGTGGGAAGAAAGTTTCGCTGGCTGATCTCATCGTTCTCGGCGGCGGTGCCGCGATTGAGAAAGCGGCCAAGGCTGCTGGGCACGATGTTAAGGTGCCATTCACGCCGGGGCGCATGGACGCATCACAAGAGCAAACCGATGTTGAATCCTTCGAGCCGCTCGAACCGAGGGCCGATGGGTTCCGTAACTATCTTCGCGGCAAGCAACGCCTGTCGCCCGAGGAGTTGCTGGTCGATAAGGCGCAATTGCTGAGACTGACCGCGCCCGAGATGACTGTCCTCGTCGGTGGTCTGCGCGTGTTGGGGGCAAATGTCGGCCAGTCCAAGCACGGCGTGTTTAGCAAACGGCCGGAGACGCTGACGAACGATTTCTTCGTCAACCTGCTCGACATGAACACGCAATGGCAACCGTCTACCGAATCCAATGGCTCGGGTGCAATTTACGATGGCCGCGATCGAAAGACGAACCAAGTCAAGTGGACCGGCACGCGTGTCGATCTGATCTTCGGTTCCCACTCGCAGTTGCGTGCCCTCGCGGAAGTCTATTCGTGCGAAGATTCCAAGGCGAAGTTTGTGAAGGACTTCGTCGCGGCGTGGACCAAGGTGATGAACCACGACCGCTACGACATAGCTTGAAATCGGGGGAAAAAAGCTTGTTCACGCAAACATCTGGGGAGATAGTGGTGCCACGCGCCATTATCTCCCCTCTTAGTCCGTCGCCTGCCGCATGCCATCCCTATTGCTGACGAGCAACTGCTAACACGGGCTGACACTCGCCATGATGACCCCGAGGAAGCCAGCAATCGTTGGTCTGGCGGCAGTCCTGCTTAAGAGATTTGTTCCACTCATACCACCAGAGGTGGTTAGCCTTCCCGGCGGCGTCCTCGGGTTTGACGCCTGCGTCGTACTCGCTTCGGTAATCAAACGCCCCAATCAGATGCCAGTCCGCCATCGGCGTGCTGAGTGAGTCGAATGCAGCGCGGACTTTGCTCATCCACTCGTCGTATGACTCGGCCATGAGTTCAATTCTCCCCAAGGTAAGCCGCCCGCCAATCGTAAACCGGTGAGGGCACCTGATGTCGCATTTGCGGCACTCTAGCAGACGAAGTCATAGCTGTAAACCGGTTCTCCCGCACCCTTACTAAGGGGCGAGATCCCGGGACTGGCCGCGGTTTCTACTGTTGCCAGCCGCCGCCTAATGCCTTGTAAAGTTGAACGAGGCTGCGATATTCATCTCCCCGCGCTGCTGCGAGCGTTAGTTCGGCGCCGTAAAGCGACCGCTGCCCGTCGAGTACTTCGAGATATGTGGTCGTCCCGCCCTTGTAACGGAGAGTGGAAATACGGACCGTTTCGTGCAAGTCAGCGACCGTATCCTGCTGGCGGGTGCGGACCTGATGGAGTTTCTCATAACCGATGAGCGCATCAGAGACTTCTCCGAAAGCATGCTGGATGGCTTCCCTGTAGCCGATCAGAGCCTGCTTGTGTTCCGACTCAGCCAGATGCAAATTCCCTTTTAGCGCACCTCCGGTGAAAATTGGCTGGCTAACCTGCGCGCCATAGGACCAGATGCCTAACTGCGTCGTCATCAGACTTGAGAAGGCGGAGCTTCGACCGAAGGAACCACCGCCTCCGCCGGTCAGGGAGATTTGCGGGAAGAACTGAGCCTTGGCGACACCGATGTCGGCGCTTGCTGCAGTCAAGATGTGTTCGGCCTCTCGGATATCGGGCCGACGCTCGATGATCGACGATGGAACGCCGGGCGGTACTTCAGGTGGAAGGGTTTGCTCGACAAGCGGAATCCCACGGGCTATGTCTTGGGGATAATTGCCGAGCAGGATGCTAAGTGCGTTTTCCTCCTGGGCAATTTGTCGCTCCAGGTCAGGGATTTGAGCATTGGCCGTGTCGAGGACCTGCTGTGCCTGAAGCACATCCAACTTTGTTGCCACCCCGTGGTCAAGCCGTAGCTGGGTAAGTTTGACCGAGTCGGTCTGGGTATTGACTGTCTCGCGCGTGATCGCGAGTTGCAGATCGAGTTGCAGCAGCGTGAAGTAGTCGCTGGCAACGTCGCTGACCAGTGTAAGCGCTACCACCTGGCGCGCGTCTTCGGTTGCCAGCATTTGAGCGCGAGCGGCTTGGGTTGCCCGGCGCAATTTTCCGAAGAAATCGAGTTGGAAAGCAGCGTCGGCGGTCAAGGTTAGAAAGTTGTAGCGGGACTGCTCAAGGTTTTCCTTCCCGCCGCTAAAATTCGCGTTGCCGGATACCTGAGGAAACAGGCTGGAACGTGTAACTGCAAGCTGCGCGCGGGCTGCACTGATGCGTTCGGTTGCAAGTTGCAGATCGTAGTTTTGTTTGAGCGCCGTGCGAATGAGTTCTTGCAGCTTGGGATCCTGAAACACCTGCCACCAGGGGAGATCGGCATACGAGGCGGTCTGCGCCTGAAGGTGAGGGTTGTCTGATAGATCTCGAAAAGAATTCGGAGGCTGAAGGGATGGACGATGATAGTTCGGGCCCACAGCACAACCCGAAAGCATGCCAGACAGTAACGCGGCAGTGAGCAACTTCGTAATTTTCATCATTACGCAAACCCCATTGCGCAGACCCCGCCCAATCGCAACCTGTTAATGCACCACCGAGCTTCCTCAGTCTCCGGGCGCGGGTGAAGGCGCAGCCGGCAATATGCCCGATGCGGGTTCCTTTTCTGCGCTCGACCATTTCTCCACCATGTAAAAGATGCCGGGGACAAAAAATATTCCGATCGCGCTTGCAGCGAGCATCCCGCCGATGACAGCGGTCCCCATGATGCGCCGCGCCACCGAACCGGCGCCGCTCGCGGTCCACAGCGGAACGCAACCGAGGATAAACGCAAAAGACGTCATTAAGATCGGACGCAGGCGGAGCTTTGCGCCTTCGAGCGCGGCGTCGGCTAGCGGCTTTCCGTGTTCGTACCGATCCTTGGCGAACTCGACGATCAAAATCGCGTTCTTCGCCGCCAAGCCGATCAGCATGATCAATCCGATCTGCGAGAAGATGTCGCTTTCGATCTGCACCAAATAGGGCGGCAGGAAAATTCCGAGCAGAGTGCGACGCAGCCACAATATGAAAAACGCGCCAAACACCGCAACCGGCGTGCTGAGCAATACGCTGAAAGGCAACGACCAGCTTTCGTACAAAGCCGCCAGAATCAGGAACACGAACAACAGCGACAGCCCGAAGATGACGGCGGGTGGAACTCCCTGGCGCGCTTTCTGTTCCAGAAACGAAATGCCAGAGTAGTCGAATCCCATCTCTCGAGGCATGGTTTGTTTGAAAACTTCTTCGAGGGCGGCGCTCGCTTGGTCTGCGCTGTAACCGGGGGCGGCGCTGCCGTTGATTTGTGCGCAACGGTACTCGTTAAAGCGCATGGTGAATTCCGGACCGAGCCGCGATTTGACTGTGGCAAGCGTAGACAGCGGAACGGCCTCGCCTTTGTTGTTGCGAACATAGAAACGTCCAACGTTCTCTGCGCTTGCACGATCCTCGCTTTCGGCCTCGATGTAAACCTGCCATTGGCGGCCAAAGCGATTGAAGTAATTGATGAAATATCCGCCCATGAATGCCTGGATGGTGCGATAGACATCGGATAGATTCACACCCTGCTTCAACACCTTGTCACGATCAACGTCGACGAACTTCTGCGGAACGCTGGGGAGGAAAGTCGTACTCAGGCTGGCGATCTCCGGCCGCTTTCGTGCGGCGGCAAGAAACGTGTCCAAGTTTTGCGAGAGGAATCGGATACTGCCGCCAGAGCGGTCCTCGAGGATAAACGTGAATCCGCCTGCGGTGCCAACGCCGGGGATGGCAGGCGGCGAAAAACTGAATGCGATTCCCGCCGGCAATTTGGAAAGCTGTTGGTTCAAATGCGCCTTGATCGATTGGAGCTGCTCTGCCCGGGACTTGCGCTCATCCCACGGCTTAAGAGTGACGACGAAGAAAGCGTTGTAGCTGGTGCGAACAAAACTGAGCAAGCTGAAGCCGACGACGCTGGTCGTGTACTTTACACCCGGTGTGCTGGCCAGAATGTTCTCGATCTGGGCCGCTGCCTGAGATGTTCGCTCCAGCGAAGCGCTGTTGGGCAATTGCAGATTCACATAGGCATAGCCTTGATCTTCATCGGGAAGAAAACTCGAGGGCACGCGATTGGCGAAGAATCCTGCCGCAAGGCAAAACAGCAGCAGAAGTACCACCATGACGACGGTCTTCTTCAGCAGGACGCCGCTCCAGTCGACATAGCGCTCGGTGGCGCGCTCAAAAAGCCGGTTAAACCAATCGAAGAAACGCCGCAGCAGGCCACGGCTCTCTTGGCGCGGTCGAAGCAGCAATGCGGACAGGGCCGGGCTGAGCGTGAGCGCGTTGAAGGCGGAGAGAATTACGGAAATGGCGATCGTCACTGCGAATTGCTGATACAGCCTGCCGGTGATCCCGGGAATGAATGCGGTGGGGACGAATACAGCGGAGAGAACCAGGGCAATTCCTACCACGGGACCGGATAGTTCCTCCATCGCCTTCAACGCGGCATCCTTTGGGGTCATGCCCTCTTCGATATGCCGTTCCACGCCCTCGACCACGACGATTGCGTCATCCACAACGAGGCCGATAGCAAGCACCAGCCCGAACAGGGAAAGCGTATTGATAGAGAAACCGAATAGCGGGAAGAGCGCGAACGTTCCCACAAGGGAAACTGGCACAGCCAGCAATGGGATGAGCGTTGAGCGCCAGCCCTGAAGGAAAAGAAAAACGACAATGATGACAAGAACGAGGGCAATCAGAAGAGTCCAGACGATCTCCTTGATGCCCTGGGTCACAGACAGAGTCGTGTCCAGAGAAACGGCGAAATCAATGTCGTCGGGAAAACGCTCTTTCATCTGGGCCATCAGCTTCTTGACGCCAGCAGCTGCGTCGACTGCGTTTGAACCGGGCAATTGGTAAGCGGCGATAATCGCGCCCGGTTTGCCGTTGAACCGGCCGGCGACACTGTAGTCCTGGGAACCGAGTTCCATTCGAGCGACATCGCGAAGGCGCACAGTCGCACCGTCTGGTGTCTCGCGGACGACGATATTGCCGAATTCTTCCGGCGAGACGAGGCGGCCCTGGGCGAGCACCGTGTAAGTAAATTCCTGGCCTTTGGGAGCAGGCTCACCGCCTGCTTTGCCAGCCGGATTCACAGTGTTCTGTGCCTGAATCGCGCTGACGATCTCTGGAACCGTGATGCCGAGCTTCGCTAATGTGTCCGGCTTCACCCAAAGCCGCATCGCGTATTGACCGGCGCCGAATACCTGGACGTTGCCGATGCCAGGCGAGCGGAGAATAGGATCGACGAGATTAATGTATGCGTAGTTGGCGAGGAACTTGGCATCATACGTTCCCTTTGGAGAATAAAGAGCGACCCACATCAGTGGAGCAGTCACCGATTTGCGAACCGTGACCCCGTAGTTGGTGACGTCGACCGGAAGCTGAGAGGCGGCTTGTGTCTCGCGAGACTGGGTATTAATGAAATCGGTATTGGGGTCGGTCTTAACATCGAAATCCACGATCAGGCTGGTGGTGTTGTTCCCCGTCGCGTTCAGGGAGTACATGTAATTCATGTTGTCCACGCCGTTCATTTGCTGCTCGATGGGAGTGGCCACCGCCTGCTCCAGCGTCTGCGCGTCGGCGCCGACGTAGGTGGCGAGCACTTGAATTTCGGGTGGAGTGATGTTGGGAAATTGTGCGACGGGTAAGCTCAGCACAGTGAGCGCGCCAACCAATACCATGACGATCGAAATCACCATGGCGACGATGGGTCGGTTGATGAAGAATTTGGACATGGGTAATCGGTCCTTACCGAGTGCAGAACCCTAATTCTTGGCCATGAATGGCTTGGGATTCACGTGCACACCGGTGTGCATTCTCTGAACGCCTTCAACAACGATTCTGTCTCCCGGATTGAGTCCCTTCGCGATGATCCATCGGTTATCAACCCGGTCGCCCACAGTGACCGTTCGAAGATCAACTTTGTTGTCGGAGCCGACGACGGCGACCTGGTAGCCGCCCTGCAGCTCCGAGACTGCCCGTTGCGGAACAAGCAACGCCCCCGGCTGGGTCCGGAGGACCGCGCGGACCTTGGCATAGCCGCCAGGTCTCAAAATATTGTTTGGATTGGGAAAGAGCCCGGCGATTCGAATCGCTCCAGTGGACTCGTTCACCTGGCGGTCGGCAAAATAGAACTGTCCATCGTGCGGATATATTGAGTCATCGGCCAAGACCAGTTGCAGGCGCAGTTCCTTGTCGGCCTGCAGGCGGCTCTCCTCGGTCGGAAAACGTCTCCGCCAGGAAAGATACTGAGGCTCGCTCACCGTGAAATAGACCTTGATGGGATCCACTGTAGAGACCGAAGTGACGACCCCGCTATTGGGGCTGACGAGCGCGCCGACTTGAAGCTGGGCCTGTCCGGCAATGCCGTCGATAGGAGCAACCAGGCGCGTAAAGTCGAGATTGATCTTCGCGGCTTCAACTGCAGCCTCGTAGGTCTTGATCTGAGCCTTGGCGGTTTCTACGGTTGCGATGGCGGCAAGATTGTTCTGGACCGCATTGTCGAGATCCTGTTGGCTGGCCGCCTGTTGCTCAGCCAGTGGTTTGTAGCGCTGGACGTCAAGTTCAGTCCGACGCTGAACCGCTTCCGCGTTGGCGAGTGACGCCTTCGCCTGAGCAAGCTGGCCTTGAGCCTGATCGAACGCCGCCTGAAAAGGCCGCGGATCGATCTGGAAAAGGAGTTGGCCCTGTTTAACAAAAGCCCCCTCCTGATAGCCCTGTTTCAGCAGGTAGCCAGTAACCTGAGCCCGGACGTCGGCATTGACCAGACCGTCAAGCGTGCCAATCCACTCGCCATAGATCGGAATATCCTGCTCCTGAACCTGCACCACCTCGACATCCGGGGTGCTTGGCGGGGCGCCCATGGCGTGTTTGTAAGGTCGCACGGCTCCAATAATTAGAGCGACCACGATCAAGCCAAAAACTGCGCCGATTAAGAGATAGCGCTTCTGGACTTGCGTCATGTTGTCTCCCCTATTTTTGCTCGCATGGGATCGCGAGCAACGTATTCCCTGTTTCTACAGTGACGTTACGCCGGACGAAGCGGCAATCGGTCGTCGACCGCGAAAATCGCATCCGAGGCAACCGCTCCCGCAATTTATAAAGAATATGGATGCGGGTTCTTCCCAGAAGTCGTACAAAATCTACAATAATTTGAGTCGATGAAGACTGAAACCTACCCCGACCCTAAGCCTTATCCCGAGAAGGTGCGGCTCGTTATCCTGGACCTGGATGCCTTTCTCTACCCTTACGACAAGGCATACCGCAACGCCGTTCTGCGAGCTTGGCGGGCGGTAGAAAAGGAATATGGCCTTCCCATATTCCGGGAGAAAGTAGCGCAAGAATTGATTGAAGAAGCAAAGGCAGAAACGAAGAAGGATCCAGATGACGCATTATGCAATTGCATTAGCGAGATGGCGGAACGACTGGAAAGCACGGGCCACCCCGTCGCCTCGGTTATAGGCATGCTGGAAGCCTACTGGCGCGCGCGGAGGGTAGCGCGGTCGGGTGAGACGAAAGCCAGCGCGGAAGAGGGTATGCAGCCTGATCAGCGCCTTGACCGACCTTACCTTGCTCCGCCCTGCGTTGATCCGCATTATGCTGATCCGCCATACAAGGACATGATCGCCATGGCCTTTAATCTGAGACTCTTTCAGGACCGCAAAAACAGAAAGAAAGCAGGACTCACGCGCGACGAACTGCAAGGGAAAATCCTGGACGGAGAAAAAGGGGCTACGCGGTTGTGGAACAGGCACATGGGAAGCGGGTTCATTCGTCCCGATGCCGGACTGGTGCGCAGGATACAGCGGCTAACTAAAGCAGGAGTCGAGTTTGCGGTGCTCTCGCATTCGCTCAAAGAGGGCGAGGGACAAGCGATGGAAAAGTTGGAAAGGCTTGGCCTCAAAGGGATGATTCCCGAGCAAAATATTCTTGGGCTAGAAGAGATTTCTCCCTACAAAAAGGGCAGGAACCCCGAGGTTTTCAAGAAGGCGCTTGCGGCCATCAACAACATGCGCGACCCAGCGGACTCGATTAAGCCGTGCGAGACAATCATGGCGGAAGATACGATCGGCAACCTGCGGGGCGCCAAGAAAGCAGGCATGCAGACCGTGTGGGTACCGCGCAGCCGCAAAGACAGGCCAGATCATAGCGCACAGAAGCTACGGGAAAAGGTCGCGACGGCCGATCATGTCGTTGATCAAATCGTCGATCATACTTATGCCACGCCGCATCAGTTCTTGGACGCGCTGGATGCCGCGATCCGTACTTCTAGAAAAGGCCGGTAAGGGCCGAATTGCTCTCGAAGCGGGAGTAAAACTCTTCGAATGTTCTCGAGCCAGATCTCGTTCTCAAGAAACCAGCCCCAAGAACAGGCCGACATAATCTACGACTCGCTCTGCCATCAAGCGCGTGTTGCTGGCTTCTGCAAGCCCCAAGGCCACCAGTTCCAATCGCCCGCAATGCGAAGGAGCGCGGGACCGATCACAATACGAACTAATGTGGCGTCAATCAACACGGCGACCGCCAGCGTAAATCCGATCATCTTGACCACCAGAAAGCTCCCGAAAGTGAATGCCGCAAATACCACGATCATGATCGCGGCCGCGCTCGTGATGAGGCCTGCGGTTCTAGCCATACCCTCCGGGATCGCATCCATTTCACTTAGCCCGTTCCGTCTGGCTTCGAGAACGCGTGCGACCAGAAATACCTCATAGTCCATGCTTAATCCGAAAACGATAGCAAAGGCCACAATCGGAACAAGAGGAAACACACTTCCGGTTCCTCCAGGAACCCCTAGAAATCTGCTTCCGTGCCCATTTTGGAAGACGTACACCAATGCGCCGAACGACGCGGCAACCGAAAATAAGTTGAGTACGATTGCCTTCAGCGCGGCGATGATAGATCGGAACCCCGCGAGTAGCGCAAGCAGCGTCCCCCCGACCACCAGCGCCGTTACCGATGGAAGGTGGTCTCTGATAATCGTTTCATAATCGGCGTTGAGCGCCGGGATGCCCCCAACCAGAAGAGTTGCGCCCGGCACACCGGTCAGAGCGAGCGCACCCGTTTTCCGAAGCTCACGCACCCAGTTCACTTGGCCGCGCAGTGAGACTGAACTGGCGGGCATCACTTCAATCAGCGCCGCTCGTCCGTCACTACTTAAGAATGTCCGACGCGTCTCCCGCGAGATATCGAGGAGCGAAGACCGGTTGCCATCGGCAATCGTAGTGATAGAAATCACGCGGCCAGCACGAGGGTCGCTCGCGAGGCGCTTGCTCAAACCGTCCAGCACATTCCAACCGGCGTCGGTTTGCGCGATTGAGTCAGTAGGAAGCTCGACAATGATGCGCAACGATTCAACCACGCCTTCCCGATCCATTCGTCTGAGCGTGTGGAGGGCCTGGACAGATTCCGCGGCCGGCGGAAGCCAATCTCCACGCGGAAGGCTCGTATCCAATAGCCTGACCTGCCAGGCAAGCAAGAGCAGAGGAATGCCTGCCAAAACGAGAGCGATCCAGGGATGTGCGACGATCATCTTGCCCCATTGCCGCCAGCGCCTGCCACTGCGTTCTGCTCGATTTGCATCCAGCTTTGGGGTAAAGGGCAATCGGCCAAGATTGATCCGCGGGCCGAGCAAAGCCAGCGCCGACGGAACGATGGTGTTGGTAAGCAATACGCTCATTCCGGCCACCAGGAATCCTGCGATACCAATGGAACGGATTTCGCTGATGGGGACCGTCAGGAGCGCTAAGAATCCGATCGCAACCGTTGAGGCCGAAATCAATAGCGTGCGCCCTGCCTGATGTGCCGCGATAACCGAGGCTGCGGGTCCGTCGTGCCCGGCGCAAATCGCTTCGCGGAAACGGCTTACCATGAGCAGTGCGTAGTCGATTCCCAGTCCCAAGCCAAGCATAGTGGCCAAATTCTGAACCAGAATCGACAGGTGGAAGCGTTGCGCCAGAAATCCTGTAATCGCCATCGTGGTTGCAATGGCAAGCTGGCCAACTGCCAACGGAATCACGGAGGCGATCAGGCTTCCAAAAGCCACCAGCAGAAGCGCGAGGGTCGCAGGGATCACAAGACTCTCGCCGCCTCGCACGTCGTCCGAACTGGCTTTCCGAATGTCGAAATTCAGTGGAATCTCGCCCGTGAGTTCCAGCTTGACCGCTGGATAACGGCCCCGCAGTTGATTTTCAAGCGAACTGGCAAGCTGGTGAAGTTTTGGAACGAGCAACTCCACCGGAGCGTCGGTCGACACGAGGCCCACCACAACAAACGTCCCTCCTCCGCGGCCCAGAAAGATGGAATCGCGAGCGTCGAGATAGGAAACCACTCCGGAAACGCCGGGTAAGTCTCGCAGCGCTGTCACGATTGGCTCTAACGCTTGCGCGCCTTGTTGTGAATCCGCAGGCGGAAGCCCTTGAATCACGAGCACCACTTGGTCCACGAACGGCGATCGAAAACGGTTGGCCAATTCTTCCCTGACAGTTTCAGCCTGGCTGCCTTCGACGCGGGTCGCGGTCTCCAGGTGACGCTCGGCGTGAAAAGAGAATGGGAGGAGTGCAATGGCGGCTGCGAGGACGATTCCTGATACCCATAGGCGGCGCACGTGCATGGCAATCATCATGGCATAGAACATCGTCGCTGCTAAAGGTCTGTCGCGAAAAGGGCCAGCCGCTGTGCCCGAAAAGTTATTCTGTCCGGGCGCAAATCATCTGTTCGCGCTCTCGGATTAGTAAACGCGCCTGCGCACCACTCGCCAAAGCAAGCTGTGTGAATCTGCTAAACTTTCGACATTATCGGGAGAGAATCAATTCGTACTCTACTGCTGTTCGCACTACTCGCCGCCGTTCAACCGGCCCTTGCGCAATCGGGAGCGACAGACCCTCGCATTGGTGCCTGGACGCTCGTCTCTGCGCAGTCAAGCCTCGATCCGCCGAACCGGCTCTCCATTACCCACCTGCAGGGCGGAATCCACGTAGTCATGTCTGGCGAAACCCATTTCGATTTCACTGCGAATCGCAACGGACACGATTCTCCCGCACCTGGCAATCTCGGCTTCAATCAAATTGATCTGCACCGGATCGACAAGAGGGAAAACGAGGTCGTCGAGAAAAAAGACGGAACTCTTGTGGCCACGGTTCGCGATCGACTTTCGAAGGATGGGAAGGAATTGACCGCCACAACTACGGCAACAGGGCATCCCGATAAGATCACCGTCTGGACGCGAACCGGAGGTGTGAGGCTCGCGACTGACCCGTTTGTCGGCGATTGGACGCAGGATCTCAGCAAGACCCGTTTGCGGCAAGGATTGCTGCTCAAGATCGAGGGGGATGGAAGCGGTGGGGTCCGTTTTATGGCCGACTTCAGTTACACCGCCCGTTTTGATGGTAAGCCATACGATCTGAAGAACTCGCGCAACGATACCGTGACACTCGAACTTGTCGATCCGCATACTGTAGATGCCAATTACCAGCGGGACGGTCAAGTTACTCAAGAAGATCGATGGCTGGTTTCCGCGGATGGGCAGCAGATGACTGTATCTACCACAGGCACGTTGGAAACCGGTCAACGGCTAACCGAGAAGCTCATGTTTAAGAAACAGTAATGTCGACTCTCAGCTCTCGACTCTCGAGAGTTTCGGGACGAAATGGCTCGAACGCTCAAAGAGAAGCATCGCGTATAGGAAACTGGACAAAGAGTGATCTGAGCCGCTGCGAAGCTTCGGTTCTTCTTCTTACCTTCATTTCTTGGCGCGAGGGTCGAAGATCCCTCCTGTGGCGGCGGGGTCCGCGCCCATGGCTGGAACTCCGGACACCGGTCGCATACGGTGTCAGCCTGCAATCATGTTTGGAGAGTCGTTTTCCAGAGGGAGGGGTGTCGACCGTCCTCGATGGAGCTGTCCGAACGCTCGGGTTTGGAAAAGAAAGACCCCGGCTATGGACCTGTGAGGCTTTCTCAGCCTCAAAAACATCTACAAGGCTGCGATGAAAATTCAGAAGTGCTGTTTATGTGCTTGAAAAGATTGGTCGGGGAGAGAGGATTTGAACCTCCGACCCCCTGGTCCCGAACCAGATCTAAGCACTTATTGAAATCTGAGGAATTCTGTGGTTTCCAAGTGATTGCTTTTGAATCTGTTGCGAGCCGCTCGTGGAACGCTATTGAACTCTGATGATTTTGTAGACTTTGACAGCCTCAAAATCATCTACAGTCGAGTGGGCTGAACCCATCCATTGAGACAGTTTGCGTGTCTACACCCGCCGTGCCACACGTGAAACAAAATCCCATGCTACAGATTGCAACATCAGTTCGTCCGACGAAATCATCTTTTGTCTGGTTACTGGCCGCACGCCGCAGCTCTCACTTTGACGGGCAATGCAGAGGGATGCTCCATTTCCGGAATCAGAGCCGGTAATCTAAAGGCCCATATTAGCGAGATCACTGAGGAAACCAGCGCCAGACTGCACGGCAGTAATCTGCTCTCTAACAACAGGGGTACACCGAAGCGGCCAAGAATCAACCATCCCAAGAACATGGCCGCCCCGCACATGGCGGGGAGCCATCGTTCGCGGTTTCGAAAACTCACCGTTCGAATCATGCTGGCCTGCATCCATAGAGAGAATGGAAGGGCTATGATCAAATCGAACAAGTAGTGTTCCCCGGTAGCCAACGTATCGAAAGCCGTGGCCAAGACGAATGCAAGTGCGGTGACGCGACCCCATCGAGGAAGAGTTCGGGTATTCCACCAGATCAGCAGCGCCCAGGTAAAGTGCAGCGAGGGTACTCCATTACGCGGGATGAGCCAATTCACGGGAATCCTTTCCAGTCGCAGACCCGCCAAGATCGAGTATGGTAAGTCCGCCTGGGGAAAGTACGCCGCGAAGGCGTAGCGCGGACCAGCGACCGGAAAAACGCTGAAGAACAGGTATCCGACCATTGCCGCGGTGAACAGAAGCTCGATCAGTTCCCAAATGGGCTTGTTTCGGCGCGGCACGAAAGCCGCGTAGAAAGCCGCCATCGCAAGCACAATCGCCTCGTACGTCACCTTGACCAGCGGGAACAGCCAGGCTCGGGCAGCCAGCATCCTGCCACAGGCAAAACTCGATTGGAAGCCGAAACTGCCATCGAATGCGAACGTGTAAAGATCGAACGTCTTGGCGTGCAAATACGAAGCCATGTTAAGTGAGTATATCGACGCAAAAACCATGAAGGTCAGCACCGAGGCCGGCAGGAGTATGCGAAAAGTTTGGCTCCTCTCGGCGCGCGGTTCCCACACAGTCTTGCAGCAGAGTAAGAGCAGACTCGCGAGCCCCAAGGATCCAACCACCTGAACGAGCAAAGTTGCCGCGCTCTCGATGGGAGTTCGGATCGCGAAGAAGGAAATCATTGTGGCGCCGCCAAGCGTGATAACTATCTGCTGCCAGTTCGGCCGAGCAGCGACCAGCAGCAGAAAGGCTCCGCCAATTCCGTATCCGACGAAGGGTTGACTAAAGTCCGTGTGCAGCGCTGCCATATCGGCCAGCACAACCAGAAGGGCACTCCCCAGGGCCCGTACCAGAAATGGCAAGACATACTTAGACTTTTGCGCGATAGGCATGGCTCAGAACTAAAAACTAGCACGAGCGTTCTGGAGCCAGATGCTTTCATCCATCGGGACCGTTACTAATGTCACCATCGGACTAAACACGAATCTTCTTTTTGACTGCAAACACGACAATGCATAGCCCAGAGGAAAGGGTTTCCACATGTTTGTGCTTCGCGATAGGGACAGCCACATCGTTGACGACTTGCTCAACCGCTACACCGAGTAGCCGACGGACCTCTCGATCCATTTCGGCATTTCAAGCCAAAGCGCCTTAGCCGCAGCACCTCTTTGCAGCGGAATTAAGGCCCGGGATAGGTAACGGCCAGCGCCTCTACGCCGTTCGCTCGCGAGGAACTCAATCCACGATGCAGTGCGTCATATGTATGGGACTCCAGCAACTTGCCGTTTATGTCAGCTACACTGATGATATTGCCGAAGGTGTCGTAGTTGTAGGTCAAGAACGTAGCGTCCGGCTCCGTTACTTGGAACAGACGGATGTATCCTCCAACCTGTGCGTACGCGTATGTCAAACTGATTCCTGAATCGGAAGTCACGTTTGTTACCGCCGCGCCACTATATGTGAAATAGAGGTTACGGCCAACGGGATCAGTTACCGCGAGAAGAGGCCCGGGGTATCCGCCCTGGTTAATCTGGTACGTCAATGTAGTTGTATGGCCATTCCGGTCGATAATCGAAGTGAGTAGCCCATTCGTATTCTGGTAGTGCTGATACTGGTCATAAAACGGCGGCATAATGGTAAATACCCTTTGCTCGCCATTCTGGAACGTCACCACCCAAGCTGTCGGCGGAGACCCGGGAGTTTGTACTTCTGTAAGGGTGGCTTGGCCATTCCCGGGTGCGATCAGATGGAACGCTCCGCCGTAATAACCGAAAGACCATACGCTCCCGTCGCCGCGCACGTATTTCATCGTGCCGTCTTCGCTAGGAAGCACTTGTTCTTCGAAGTTGGAGCGCCAGCCTGGAAACATAGTTCCGGAACCGCCCATACTGTTCCACGTTCGGGTCAATGTCAGACCCCCGCCCAGTCCTGGAATCCGAATATCCGTCTGCTCAATGTATGTGTTTCCGCTAGATAGGTCGATGGGTTCGCCGGCAGTACACGTGCCCGAGCATCCTCCGACGGGCGGTGGCGGATTCGTTGTCGCCCATTTTAGGGAGCAACACACTCCGCTCCATGCAGTATAACTTTCATTCCCTACATTAATGGCGCTACAGAATGGTCCAACGCCTCCGGATTCTTGTTGAAAGTTGTTCATTTCGTCGTCCGTCGAGGTCAAAGGCCAAAAGACTGGGCTCCCACCGTTGCCAGCGCCTGCACTAAGAGCCCACGTTATAGGCACCCCTGGGGAACATGCTCCCGACCCTTGCGCCGAGGCACTTGTGGATAGGCTCGCAAGCAGCAGGAGCAAAGCTAGTGTTTTTACCGTCATACATTTACCTCCTGTGGTCATCACCGCAGTTGAAAGTGGAGCTGTAAATCGATTCCAAGGTTTGCGTCCTGTTTGAATCCTTAGCTATGCGGTTCTTTCCTTTGCATGTAACTATCGTGCCTTTGTCGCATGTTGCGTCACCTCGCGACAACAAACGTGACATAAACCTCACGTGGCGGCTGATCTAACCAAACAACGACGGCTCTACGTTGGAGAGGCACGCTACACCGGCTGATCGCCTCACCACCCACCCAAACAGTTCCGTCCGCACGAACGAACACTGCGAGCGGTAACTCTCCGCGAAGATTACCCACCGCCCTCAGTAGGTATGGTGTCCCGCGTGCCGAGCTTGGCCTAGCTGACTGACCGATCAGACTAAGCGATTGTGCTTCTGTAAGACGAACCCACGACGTGTCGTGCAGCAGAGACTCTCCCACTGAGTTGCTAGATTTCGCGACAATGCTCCAACCAGCAAATTCGGTCCAATCGTACTTGCCCGGCCACGAGCGCAACCATTCACGCGCGGCGCGATCTTCCTTTTGAGTTTCCGTACTATGGAATCTGCAGCACCCGGACTGAAGAGAAGCAAACAAAACGATGACAAACAGAATCGCCACCGGATTTTGTGCAACGGTCTTAGACACAATTCCCACCCCTCGCATTGCGATCAATTGCATCCGCACGGCTTCGACCCAACAATTCCATTAATGTCATGTTGAGTTACTATGCTCCCTTCGGCCATGATGTCAGCGGAATCGCGCCAAGGGAGAAGGAATCCAGGCCGGGCATCCCAAAGCCCTAAAAGGTGCCCGAACTCGTGCGCGACGGAAAACGAGAGCGTATCCGCAGGGATTGTGCCAGTGAAGAATGGGAAATCTATCGAAGGGTTACCAGGCATCCCCGCCGGAACGTAAATAAAATTATTCGCGTCCGGGAAATCCGGATTAGAGCCTGCATTCCACCAACTGGTTGCTGTGGAATCCACAGTCACCTGAACGTTGAACTTTACCTTGCACTTTCCAACGCCCGGATTCTGGTTCCAGGTGTTTGTAATCCATTGTTGCCATTGCGCTGCCAATGCATTAGTGGCTCCTGGGCCGTACATCGTAATAGAAGCGTTCACATAGATCACCGGCGCAACGACGCTTTTATATGTCGAATAAGCCAGACCGAAGGCATCCGCGTAATTTGTAGGACTGTTTGCTGCGTATCCATAGAAGTTTACGCTGCCGCCCACAAACCCAAGTGGATCCTCAGAGATGAACCTTCCGCTAAGGGGGTTGTAATATCTGGCGCGGTTAAAATAGAGGCTGGTTTCGTTGTCGTACTCGCGTCCGGCGAAGAAAAATGGATTGCGCACGCTACCCGTGGAAGTCGTAACATTGCCGAACGAGTCGTAGGCGTATTTAGTCCGAGTGTAAGACTCGCTCATGCCGCAATCCTCGTTCGTGCTACAAGTCCGACAAGCTCTTTTAGCAGCTCGTGCAAGGTCAGCATCGACACCGATAGTACTCCCAGAGCGAGAAAGTGCAAAACCTGAGGCATCGCGATGGTAAGAGCTTGGTTCTGGGCGCAGTGGACCGTCACCCTGGTTCTGATGTCGTGAAACAGAGAGCTTGTGGCGGGATTTGCGGGAGCGGATGGATCTATCCGCTTCCGTAAATCGGCCGCGCCTTCTGGAACGGCAATGGTCCCGGGAGAAGCAGGTGCTTGACGGTGTCGAGCAACTTGCTGATCGGGTGACGTGCGGCAGCAGCGCGAAGATCGTCGGCGGTGACATGCAGATAGATCTGCGTGCTGGTGATCAGCCGATGGCCGAGCAGATCGCGGATCGTCACCAAACCAACGCCGGCACGAACCAGGTGGGTCGCAAAAGTGTGGCGGATACGATGCGGCGACAGTGGAATGCCAACGCGACTACGTTGTCCCCAGGTGCGCACGCGTTCGTACACGCCACCTCGCGAAAGTGGGCGTCCGAAACGTGAGCGGAAGAAGGGAGCGTTGGCGAGTGCGGGCCCACGGGCTGCGAGATATGTGCGCAACACCTCCGCCAGTTCTGGATTCAGAGGAATGCAGCGCTCATGACCGCCCTTCCCTTGCACCGTAATCGTCAGCTGTGTCAGATCAACGTTAGCGTTACGAAGCGAAGCACACTCGGAGGCGCGGATGCCAGTCCCATACAGCAAGGCGAGCAAGGCTCGATCGCGCAGTCCGATCACCGTGTCGGGCTTGGGCTCGGCCAACAAACGGCCGACCTGTTCCGAAGAGAGTACGACCGGGAGCTTGCGAGGTACCGCCTTGATCGACGGAAAAACCGCGAGCGGGTTCGCGCGGTGATCGAGATATCCCATTGCTACCATCGCGCCATAAAAGCGGCGCAGGACGACTACGGCGCGGTTGACGGCGGAATCTCCGTTGTTGCGGACATCGCGCAAATGCTGCACGTAGCTGAGCACATCCCGCGCGGTAATCTCATCGGGAGCGCGATCCGCTTGCGTGACACGCACCCATTCGTGGAACTGTTTCAGCGCGTTCTCATAGGCAGCGAGCGTGAGCGGACGCAATCCACGAGCCACGCAGTGCGTACGAATGTAGAGTTCGATCCAGAAAGACCAAGTCATGAACGGCCTCCGATCGGCAGCTTGCGAACCGCAGCCTGCGGTCGGCCGGGCAAGACATGCAGGTAAACCCCGGTTTCCTGCGGACTGCGATGTCCCATCAGCGAGGCGATGACAGCGAGGTCGACGCCACGATCCATCAAGTGTGTGGCGAAGGTATGCCGCAGCGTCCGCGGTGTGACATACTGCGATAAACTGGCGCGGGCTGCGGCATCTCTCACGACGGCGCAGATGTCGTTCACGCGCAGCCGGCTCTTACGGATGGTGGTGCGGAACAATGGACCCCGCTTCCCGTGGTCCAGAAGATAGGCGAGCAACTCGGTGTACACAGCTTCCGGAATCGGAACGGCACGCGGCCGATCGCCCTTCGTCTTCAGCACCAGCAGTTCTTGCCGTTCGCGGTTAACGTGCGCCACATCGAGCGAGCACAACTCGTCGGTGCGCAGACCACAACCATACAGGAGTAAGACAATCAGCCGGTCCCGTCGTGCCGTAAGACCGGGAAGCGCGGTGGCATGTACCAGGCGCTCGGCTTCTTCCAGGCTAAGCGACACCGGTGGTGTACGACGCATCGAATGCCGCAGGTTGAATCCATCGAGCACGTTGCGCTCGCTGCGGCCGCTACGCCACGCGTACTCAAGCAGTCCACGCACATGGCTGAGGTACTTAGCCAGGGTGCTCTCCGTGCAACCCTTCTGTCGTTCCTCTTCGAGCCAGTGCAGGTAATCTTCCAATGGCTGGTGCCACAACGCCGTTCCGGGACGCAGTCCGGCGAGCGCACGGCGCAGTGTGCAACGGACATCGATAATCGTGCGTGGCATCTTGCGCCCAACCTTATCGAGGTAGCTCAGATAACCCTCGATCAACGGATCCATCCTCTCTTTGCTCGGCTTCGTCATGCGGTCTCTCCCTGTGGCTGTAACCAATCGTTGATGGGGTGGAGGGCGATCGCGGCGCGGCGCTGGGGATCGGCGAGGTGTACGTACCGCACGGTGGTGGAGATCACGCCATGACCGAGAATGCGCTGCACTTCGGCCAGGTGCACGCCGGCTTCCAGCAGATCGGACGCACAGCTATGCCGGAACTGATGCAGGCTGTGGATGGGGACCTGGGCCTGTCGCGAAATATCGTGGACGCCGTTGCTGATCGCACTGCCGCTCAGACGCTGTCCCCGGTGGCTCACCAACAAGGCGACTTCGCCCACTAACCCAGACTCTTCCAGTTGGTTATGACGAAGCGGCAAATAGGCTTCCAGACACCGCAGCACCATCTCCGGTAACGGCACACAGCGTTCCTGTCCCGTCTTGCGACCATCGATGCGGAGAGCGCCTTCGCTGCGATCGAACGCATCGACGTTCAATCGCACCAGCTCACCACGGCGCAGACCGCTGCCGTACAACATCGCCAGCACCGTTACCCAGAGATGCGAACTGTAACCCCCGCCCCGGTTTGCGGCCACGCGCCACATCGCTTCCATGTGCGCGTGATCGATCCGTTTCGGCAAGCGACTGTAGGCTGTAACCTTCGGTCCCTTCATCCAGCGCAAGGGGTTGATCTTCCACAATCCCTGGCGGACCAGGTAGTCGCCGAATCCCCGCATCGAACTCAGCGTCGCATACACCGTTGCCTTCGCTCGGAAGCTGCTGCAGGTAGCAATGTAATGCGTGATCGTCTCCGCATCGATGCGCTCAATCACAATCCGGGGACGACGCTTCTTTAGCCACCGTCCCCATCGATCCAGCCGAGACTCTGTGTATGCCACGGTATCTGGACTCAGACCTCTCGCTCGGTACTCCTCAACATACGAATCCTGTAATCGATCCCATCTCCTCATCGCCGTTCTCCTTAACGTGCCTGCCGGCGAGCTAACGCTCGCCGGCCTAAACGTTACAAAAACAAACAATATGACCTCCGATATGACTGCCTCGGAGGCCGCGATGAGTCCTGAACTGAACTAAAGAGGTAGGTGTTGGCCACGGAACCTGTGGAACCGCTGAGCGAGGTGACGGAGCCGAAACCGTCCAACTGATAGTAGCTGGTGTTGCCCGAGCGCTGCATGGCCAGCGGCTCGTCGATGTTTTGCGTAAACGTGTAGCGAGCGAGGATGGAACCGGCGGAGTTCATGGTCTCGATAAGATTGTAACCATCGTAGACAAAAACACCAGTGAAGGTGGGAGAACTCTTGTAGATTCGGCGTCCAAACGGATCGTATTTGAACGTTACCGTCCCAGTGCCGGGGACAACGACTTGCGTCAAACGGTTCTCAAAGTCCCAGGTGTATTGTTTGCCCGAAGCATCCGTGAGGGTATTGCCATTCGCGTCGTACGTGTAGCTGCCGTTCGAGCTCGACACCAGCTCGTTGGAGGAATTGTAGTTATAGCTCGGCACGCTCGCTGAACTCAGCCGGTTGCCGGCTGGGTCGTAGCTGTAGCTTTCGTTTGTGCCGCCGGTCACGCTGAGCAATTGGTAGAGCGTGTCATAACCGTAATTCGCTGTATTCCCAGTGAGATAATTGGTCTTGCTCGTCGCATTGTCGGCGTAGTCGTAACCGTAGCTGAAGCCATCGAGTGTCGTCGAACCGGCTTGGTGCAACACACTAAGCAGATTCGAAACGGAATCGTAGCTGTAGTTTGTGCTAGAACTGGTTTCATAAATACCTCAACGTAATGAGTAAGCAGGCAAGATGAAAGAATCCGCTGTAGACGCTGAGAATGCGGTCCTGGCGCACCAGCAGGCGGCGAAAGTTTTGCAGCCAAGCGAACGTGCGTTCCACCTTCCAGCGTTTTTTGTAGCGACGCAACTTGCGGCCATCTTGCCTCCACCACCGTTTTCGGTTTCTGCGATGCGGCACCAACAGTTCAATCCCGCGCCGTTGCAAGCGCTCGCGCAGCGGGTTGGAATCGTAAGCCCGGTCCGCGATGACGCGCCGTGGCTTGCTGCGCGGACGACCTCGTCCCCAGCACGGAACTCTTACTTGCGCGAGCGTGCTTTCCGCGAGTGTGACCTCTGCCGGCGAAGCGCTCGCCAGTTGCGCTCCCAGTGGAATCCCCTGGCCATCGACCAGTACCATCCACTTCGTGCCCTTGCCCCGCTTGGTTTTGCCAACTCCAGCGCCCCTTTTTTCGCCGACACGAAACTGCCGTCCAGAAACGTCTCATCCCAGTCCAGCAGTTGGTCATGGTTCAGCGCCGCCAACATCGCTCTCCAGGCTTGGAGCCAAACGCCCTGCTCTTCCCACTGCCGCAACCTCCGCCAACAGGTCGGCCCGCTGGGATACTCCGAGGGTAGATCGCGCCACCGCGCCCCGGTTCGGAGCACCCACAGAATGCCGTCCACGCACTCCCGATTCGAGGCCCAAGGCCGTCCCCGCTTATCTCGCCGGCGCTTCGGTGCCGGAAAGAAATACTCGATCAACGCCCACTGCCGATCGCTGAGCCGCATGCTCCCAGCTCAGCCCATTCCGGCTCCTATTGGTAAGTGCCTCCCGTGAGGCCGAACCTATTTATGAAACCAGCTCTAATACCATTGGGTCGCGTGAGTCTGCGTGCGGCGGCTCAGATCGTCGTAGCTGAAGACGAACTGTCCCGTGATCGAACTGGTCACACTGTGCAGGCGGTTTAGTGTGTCGTAGTTGTAGGTGTTTGTGCTTCCGTCGGCGGTCATCGATGTGCGGTTCGATGCCGCGTCGTAAGTATAGTTGACGTTGTAGCCCGGAAGGGACGAGTACTGCGTCGTCGTTCCCGTGAGGCGTCCCATGTTGTCGTAGACGAAAGTGTAGGTACCCGACGGATCGGTTACGCTCTGAATCTTGCCCACCAGATCGTAGACGAAGGTCGCAATGCTCGTATCTGGGTAGGTCTTCTTGGTCAGCCGATACAGTGAATCGTAAACATACTGAATCGTCTGGTTTTTGCGGTCAGTTTTCGACTTCAGATTGCCGATGGGGTCATAACCGTACATTTCGTAGAGCGTGGATGGGAAGGTAGTCTGAACAACTCGTCCGAAGGCGTCGTACGTAAATGTCGTGGTGTGATCGTTGGCATCGGTTATGCTGGTGAGGTTGCTCTCCGTGTCGTAACCGAACTGGGTCACGTTATTGGCTGGATCGGTGACAGAAAGCAACCGGTCGGCGTCATCGTAAGCGTAGGTCGTGGTGCGGCTGTTCTGGTCGGTGGCTGTGATACGGCGTCCGCGGTAATCGTAGGTAAAGCTGACTGAAGTGGCGTTAGGGTAATCGATCTCCAGCAGCCGATTCATGATGTCATACTTGAAGATGGTCGGATGTGCACTGCCATTGACCGGGTCGATCACGCTCGTGCGATTGCCGCGCGCGTCGTAGGTATAGCTCGTCGTGTTGCCTTTCGCGTCAGTGATCGACGAAATCAGGCCTACAGAGTTGTACTGAATGGACGTGGAATTCCCGAGGGGATCGGTGATCTGCGTCAATTCGCCGAGCGTATTGTACGCGAATTGGGTCACGCTAGGCGGCGTCTGGCTGTCCGGAGCTGGGGTGGTAATCGAGAGCAAATTCCCGTTGGAATTATCGTAGGTATTGGTGGTCATCTGGTTCAGAGGATCCGTCATCGTCTGGACTTCGCCAAAGCTGTTGTAGGTGTAGCTGGTCGTAACGGCTGCCCCATTGAGCAGGGCCGATTGCGACAGCATGTTGTTGGTATTGGGATCGTATGTATAGGTCGTTGTGTTGCCATTGGCGTCGATTTTGCTTAGCACATTTCCGTTCGAATCATAAGAATACTGAACATTGTTACGGATCGAGCAACTGGAACAACCTGGTCCTTCCGCGTTCATTAATAACCATTTACCGGACACGTAGTTCGAGGTGTAAGTTGTTGTGTACCCGAGCGAATTCGTCAGTGCGGCTTGCACATTGACGAAGAAATTGGGGCCTTGGGCAGTGAGTCCGGCGACGGTAACGGTCACCCGGCCAGGGACGGCCTCTGGCACGACAACGCCGATCTCATTGTCGTTCCAACTGGTCACTGACGCACCCACGCCACTGAAGGTCACAGTGCTATCGCTTTGCGTTTGACCAAAGCCGTTTCCTGAAATGGTGATGTACATGCCTGCCTGACCGCTATTTTGCGAAAGCGAATAAATCACCGGCAGGGCCTCTACCTGGAATTCCGCTCCGGGGCTAGTTACGCCATTTACCGTGACTGTCACTAAGCCGCTTGAAGACGGAGGAACCGTCACCTGAATGGCGGTATCGCTCCAGCTTTGGATACTTGTTCCAGTGCCATCGAATGAAACGGAGCTAGTAGTGCCCTGGTTGGAACCAAAGCCGGAGCCGTTAATTGTCACGGTGCCCCCGACGGCGCCGGCGGGCGGTGAGAGACTGCTAATAACCGGGTTGTAAGCTGTGAACAGAATGTTGGTATTGCTCGAAACAGAATTTATGACAACAGTGACCGGGCCCTGCCCCACTAATACCGCAGGTGGAACGTCGGCAACGATCAGATTATCGTTCCAACTTATGATCGATGTTGCAGGAACGCCGTTGAAAAGAACGGTGCTCGATGATCCCTGACTGACGCCAAAATTCGTACCTTGAATCGTGACTGGTATTCCCGGGCCGCCTGACGTCGGCGACAGACTCGAGATAGCGGGAGTCGGAAGTACCGTGAACGCGACCGCAGGGCTCGGAATGCCACCTACGGTTACAACAACGGAGCCGTTCCCAATCGGTGCTCCCGCGGGCACCGTGGCTGCGATTGGCCCGGTACCCCAGTTCCCGGTTGTCGCGGTGGCCCCATTGAACGTCACACTGCCGTTTGAGCCAAAGTTCGTTCCCGAGATCGTCACCGTCGCACCGACGGGCGCTGCGTTCGTCGACAACCCTGCGATTGCGGGGCCGCCGGATAGCACAGTAAACGGCATGCCATTACTTGGGACGCCGTTTACCGTCACGATCACGTTTCCGTTTGTCGCTCCGGCAGGCACTGGCACAATGATGCTGGCGTCGTTCCAACTCGTTGGAGTCGCCGTCACGCCGTTAAATGTTACCGTGCTTGTTCCCTGCGTTGTCTGAAATCCACCGCCCTGGATGAGGATCGGTGCGCCAATCGGATAGGTATTTGGGGACAAGAATTCGATGGTCGGCGCGCCGCTCGGTGCTGCTTGAGCTTCAATCGTATAGAAAGTCGCCGGGGATGACTGATTCGCATACTCCGTTGCTATCCAGTCGGCAGAGCGCGCAACCACCGAGATGCGTGCCTCATCAATCAGCCCGTAGACTGCTTCCGCCGTCGTGTAGGGGGACCGGGTGCCGATATCTAGGTCGAGGCTTGTCCCATAACTGATCTGGCCGGCCTGCCCCTGTGTCACAACCGACGAGCCGTTAGCATAGACAATCATGTTGCTGCCGTCATACGTACCCGCAACATGCGTCCATTGTGTAGTGGCGATTGAATTAGGTCCATTTGGGGCGGCTTGATTGCCATTCGCAGCCACATCCAAACGCGGTTCGAGTGTACTGGAGTAAAAGTCCAGCGCATACGCTTGGTAAGGCGAGGTCCAGCTTCCATCTGCCCGGTAATCAAGCGAGAAAATGTCTGGGTAGCTCGTCGCAGCAACCATGTTGACCCAGGCCTCTAGCGTGATGGCTCTGGAAGGCTTGTAGGAATTGCTCGAAGGAATACGTAAGTAGGTGTTGCCCGTGCCGTCAAAGCTGCCCGCACCGCCGAACATTCCGGCCGCGGGAGTTACGCCATAATTCGTTCCGTTATTTGCGTTGGCAGTGGAATCGCTGGTCGAGAGACTCGTGTTACTGCCAAAATGCCAGACGCCTGCGTAGTTGTTCCGCCACACCCCGCTCTTGTTTTCTTGTGATGTCGTGATGCCTGAATTCCCGTAAAACAAGTAGATCACCGTGTCCCATGTGTGCGATAGGGTCGGAATCCGCACCCAGAAATTCGCATTCCCCGACACTGCGTCATACGTATCAATCTCATGGTCGAGCTTGGTGGTTCCTTCCGGGTCGGAACTGAAAATGATGTCGTAGCCGTTCGAGTTCTGTACTGAACCGCCATAGGCTAAAAACGAAGAAACTGAAATCAGTATCGGAAAATCGACTTGATCAGTATTGGCCACATTCGCATGGTTGATCACGATCGCGCGCCGATATTGGTACCCGTTATTGTAAGTGCCTACGGTAAACGACACACCGTTGCTGGCAACGCCCCCCACGGTCACTACAACACTCCCGGTGGTTGCGCCAGCGGGAACGGGCACCACAATGGAGGCATCGTTCCAGCCTGTCGGAGCGGCGGTCGTGCCGTTGAACGTCACCGTGCTCCCAGCCTGCGCCGTTCCGAACCCTGCTCCTTGAATGGTCACGACCGTTCCCGTTGTGCCTGCTGTGGGTGACAAATACTCAATGGTTGGAGCGGTGTTCGCTGTGGCTTGGTCTTCAATCGTAAAAAAGGCCGAAGGCGCCGACTGATTTGCGTATTCTGTCGCGATCCAGTCGGAGGACTGACAAGCATCGGCAATTACCCGCACTTCGTCGATGGCTCCTACCCAGCCGCTGTTATCGACGAAGTTATACCCGATCGTGGCATCGAGGCCGTTGGTCGTTAGCGTCGTCGTCAGCGGAACCGCATTGTCCAATGTGCCGTTTGTGTATTGAAGGAGTTGAGTGCCGTTCCAACACATATCCAGCTTCGTCCATGACGAAAGGCGTAGTACGTTGTTTGAAATCGGCCAAGTCCACCCCGAACCGTTGTTGACCGCCGCTACCCACTCGCCACCCGATTGATATCGCATCAGATAATCGCCATTTGTGGGATTGGGATAATTGCCGTTTGCGGGACTCCCCGCCTTAACGAAAATGCCACCGTCGATGCCTGGCGAGTTCGGATAAACCCATGCCGAAACCATTACGGCTGCCGTTGCGTTCAGTGAAATTCCGTTGCCAACATCGATGTAGGAACCACTACTGCCTGCGAAGGAGGCCGCACCGCCGATCTTGCCCGAGGCTGCGTTCGTACCATTAGCATTTCCGTTGTTGCCGTTGGCCGTGGAATCACCGGTCCCTAGGCTCGTGCCGTTCCCAAAGTGCCACACGCCAGCATAACCCAACCACACCGCTACCTTGTTCTCTTGGGAGACCGTCACATTAGGATTTCCGTAGAACATATAAATCACCGTGTCAACCGTATGCGAGAGCCTCGGTATGCTGACCCAGAAACTCGCCGTTCCGGTCATCGGATCGTAGCTGTCGATTTCGAACGACAACGGGTTCGCACCTTCCGGGTCGGAACTAAATACGATGTCGTAGCCACTCTGGTTCTGTACCATCCCACCATGGGCCACGTTCGCTAGGTACCCAAAAATCCCGGAAATCAACACGGGGAAGTTTATTTGATCAGTGTTGGAAACCTGTGCATGGTTCAGAACAATTGCGCGACGAGCTTGGTAGGAGTTCAGATTAATACTCGGGAGCACAGTCATCGCGCTAGACCCGCAGACCGAACCTGCACACGCCGTGATAGTGGTCAAACCTGCGGCTCCCGTGATGGCGTTACCGCGGTTGCTCGAGTCGTTCCCAATGATCGCAATCCTCGTGTCGGAGGAGGCCCAAGTGACCGAGGCCAGGGTCTGTGTGCTGTTATCGGTGAACGTGCCGGTCGCGGTAAAGGGCTGGGTAGTACCAACGGTGACCGAGGGATCATTCGGCGTGACGGCAATTGACTCAAGCCCGGGAGGCGTGAGCGTGAGCATGCTCGGCTGGTACAACTCAGAACTGTTCAAGACATTGGAGTAGAAATCGATTCCCCCAGCAATCAATGCCGTCCCGCTGTTCAGCAGCGTTGTTGTCTGGTCCTCCCTGGTGCTGTTCATGCTCCCCGTCACGGTGAAGGTACCCGCGACCGGATCGTACAGTTCGACAGTCGCTAGGGTCCCGTTATTGGTATTGAACCCGCCGGAGACAAGCACCATCCCGTTATTCAAAAGTATGGCCGTGTGGTCCGCTCGCCCAGTGTTCAGGTTGCCCGTTAGCGTAAATGTCCCTGCTCTCGGGTCATAGAGCTCCGCGCTCGCGACCGAGTTCGAATTGATATCGAATCCACCCGCAATGAGCACCATTCCATTATTCAAAAGCGTGGCGGTATGTTCCCCACGACCAATGTTCAGACTTCCCGTCAGGGTGAAAGTTCCTGTGGAGGGGTCATACAGCTCGGCGGTCGTATCCGTGTTGCCATCCGATCCACCAGCGATCAATACCTTGCCGTTGTTCAGCAGTGTTGCCGTATGGGAGGAGTGTGTTGCGTTCATATTGCCCGTAGCGGTGAACGTGCCCGTCGCGGGATCGTACAGCTCCGCATTGCCGAGTGGAACCGGAACCGGTAATCCTCGCAAAGCCCCTTCTCCGGTACCTCCAGCGATCAGCACCTTACCGTTATGCAACAGCGTCGCGGTGTGGTAAGTGCGAGCCGTGTTCGCACTGCCGGTGACGGCAAATGTCGTCGAGGCGGGATCATAGAGCTCCGCATTGGCAATCGGCCCAAAACCGAAACCTCTTACTGACTGGAAGGCGCCACTTCCGCAGGCGATGAGCACCTCGCCGTTATTCAACAGGGTGGCCGTGTGATTCGAGCGCGCGGTGTTCAAATCCGCGGCTGCGCTAAACGTACCTGCCACCGGGTCATACACTTCAGCACTCGAGAGGTAGGATCCCTGACCCAGCAGACTACTGCCTGCTCCCCCGGCGAGGAGCACGGTGCCGTCGTCGAGCAAGGTCGCGGTGTGAAACGCTCGCCCCGTCCCCAAGATTCCGCTTGGGGCGAAGTTGGGGGTGGGAACTGCAAACGCGGCTGGATTACTGGGGCCGCCGTCGACCGTGACGAGTACATTGCCCGTACTTGCTCCTGGAGGGACGGCGACGACAATTGTCGTGCCGTCGGGGGTCCAACTTGTCGGGCTGGCGACGGTCCCATTGAATGTAACCGTGCTCGTTCCTTGAGCCGCACCGAATCCTGAACCGCTGATCGTCACGAAAATGCCCGCCACCCCAGAATTCGGTGACAAACCCCCGATGTTGGGCGCTGGAACGACAGTGATCGTAGCTGAACCGCAGACCGAGCCCTCACAGGCGCTGACCGTTGCCGTGCCGACTCCTACTGCCAATGCCGCGCCGCGGTTGCTCGCGTCGTTCGCCATGGTCACAATGGTCGCATCCGAAGACGACCACGTGACTGAGGTAAGCGTTTGCGTACTGTTGTCGTCGCTAAACGTTCCCGTCGCTGCAAAAGTCTGACTCCCGCCGACCGGAACCGTTGAGCTTGTAGGACTCACGCTGATCGAGAGCCCCGTCTGAGCGAGCGTGCTAGGCTGGTACAACTCGGCGCTATTCAGAGGATGGCCACAACAATCGATCCCTCCCGTAATCATCACTTGCCAGCTATTGAGCAACGTCGCCGTAAAGTCCTGCCTGGTGCTATTCATGCTACCCGCGACGCTGAACGTACCCGCGACGGGATCGTACAATTCGGCGCTCGCGAGTGTGCCGCTATTAGTATTCAACCCGCCTGAGACGAGCACCATTCCGTTATTCAAGAGCGTGGCCGTGTGCTCCGCACGCCCGCTGTTCAAGCCGCCCGCCAGAGTAAAGGTTCCGGAAGCAGGATTGTAGAGCTCGGCGCTGGCAAGGCTGTTGCCATTGATATCGTAGCCGCCCGCAATCAGTACGATGCCATTGTTGAGGAGCGTCGCCGTGTGCTCACTTCTCCCGACATTCAAGCTGCCAGTAAGAGTAAAGGTTCCAGACGAAGGATCGTAGAGTTCGGCGCTTGCCAGGCTGCTGTGGTTGAAGTCATAGCCGCCCACGATCAGCACCATGCCATTGTCGAGGAGCGTTGCCGTGTGGGACGAACGCGCGACGTTCAAACTACCATTCAGAGAGAAGGTGCCAACCTGAGAGTTGTATAACTCCGCGCTCGCAAGTATGTTCCCACTACTACCTGTGCCTCCTGCTATAAGCACGTTGCCATTGCCTAGCAATGTTGCAGTGTGGCTAAACCGCGCTATGTTCGCGCTGCCCCCGAGGATAAAAGTTCCTGATGTTGGATCATAGAGCTCGGTACTGGACAGCGCTCCCGAATTCTGGCCACTATGCCTTCCGCTGTTGCCGCATGCGAGCAGTACCATACCGTTATCCAGAAGGGTCGCGGTGTGGCTCATGCGTGCCGCATTCGGACTGCTCGTGGCCGTAAACGTGCCCGCTACTGGGTCATATAACTCGGCAGTTGCGAGAGTGCCGCTACCGCCGGCAAGCAGCGCGGTGCCGTTGTTCAGCAATGTCGCCGTCTGGAACGACCGCGCAACAGACAGGCTTCCCGTAAGAGTGAAGTTCGAGGTCGGTATTGCGAAGGTAAAGGCCGTGGAGTCTCGCAACCCCTCCTACGGTGACAACCACGTTGCCCGTGCTCGCTCCTGCCGGAACCGCCACAACAATCGAGGTTGGATTCCAACTGGAGAATGTCGTCGCAGCCGTCCCATTGAATGTCACGGTACCCTGAATCGTTCCGAATCCCGCACCACTGATCGTAACGACCGTATTCACCGGACCAGAAAGCGGGCTCACGCCATTGATCATGGGAGCTACCGCAATACTGAGCGATTGTGTTGCCGTCAGCGAGTTCGCGTCCGTCACCTGCACGGTGAAGCTAGAGGCGCCAGCGGTATCAGGAATGCCGCTAATTGCTCCAGCATTAGGATCGAGCGACAGCCCGTTCGGAAGACTGCCGGACGCGATCGACCATGCATAGGGCGTAGTGCCACCGGTTGCCAACAAGCTGGCAGAATACGACTGGCTTGCAGTTGCGCCAGTAAGCGACGTGGTGATGATTTGGGGAGACTGCCCAAATACGAGTCCGGAAAGCGTCACACAAGCTAGGGCGAGAACGAGTACACGAACGTTGGTGGTCGTCACGATTCGCTCCTCTAAATTTGCGCAAGGCTAGGCGCATTACAGAACCGCGTCAAGCAGACAGCCAACAAAGCGCTGTGGAAAACAAGGATTGAATTGTGTTATCGCGACTCGTAAGTCGCGCAGGCAGTGAAGATCGTCGATTGTTGGTGACATCGGTCATCAATCAACGTGACGAGTGAGTGTCGGCAGAGGGTTGCAGATCACATATTACCCCATCTAAATCGAGTAAGTCATATGTGTTCAACAACACGCAGTAAGTGATTAGTAGCATGTTGTTCCTGTATTCGTAACAAAGGTAGGTGCCGCTGTTACAAATATCATATTGAAACGGGAGACAAAGCACTGAAAGATAGCGCAGAGCATGCTGAACTGGTTGCGAGAATCATCGCGCGATCCGGGAATTGAGATCGCCGATGCTCTCTTCGGCCCGTTTTAGTTTTCCGTGAGCGCCAGCGAGCTGTGCGGGCAAAAGAATTGCGGCTGCCATGATCCCCAACTGTCACAGCGCGCTACGTGATGTCAAGGGATCTAGGTCTTTGGCGCGGCTCTGACCATCCATCGCCTAAAGCTGGCGACCTAAGGAATTGCTGAGCCAATGCAATCCGACAGATCATGATGCTCTCTGAATGAATTATGAATTAGGTAGGTGTCCGGTGGGATCATAGGGCCCGCTGGCCTTCGCGCATTCCGGTCGGGGCCGGTTCCGATGAGCGCGGGCATGAAAGCAGGGCGTTTCATTCATTTCCACCTCCAACGGACAGTATTCTCGCAGAGCGCAACTTTTGAAAAGTCAGGGCCGCCGCCTAAGCGGAAACTTAGGCGGAGCCCCGAGGGTTCTAAAGCCGGAAAGAGAAGGGCTTTAACACCGACAACCGAAACCAAAACAGAACAGCCGGGTTGCTACTTCTGTAGCGTGCGAAGGTAGGCGACAATTGCCTTCGCGTCGTCTGGCGACAGGCCCTTCACCGGAGCCGGGTGCTTCGCCGTGTCCGCGATCGCTTGGATTAGGTCGGCATCCGACTTCGCCTTGGCCGCAGCATCGATTAGGCTGGCCGTCACCGCCGGCTTGCCTGCCGCGTCTGCACCATGGCACGAGGCGCATTTCGCCTTGAACAGGCTTGCGCCATCGTCGGCCCACAACAGACTCGGGATCAAAATGAACGACGCAACCGCGATACTCAGTACCAGCGCCGTGATCTTGGTGGTTTTCATGATTGCAATTTCCTCTCGGGGTTGAGTTGGCGGGCAGAGTTGAAGGGTAGAATCAGCCTGCAAACAGGCGGCAGAAAGATTACGTGTTACTTTTTTCACTATCACCCGCCTCGTAGCCACTGGGTCCCCTTTTTGTTCCTGCTACGCGGAGGCAAGTTTCAACATTGTACTGAAACGCCGCGGTGACGCCGGTCACGTCCCGCAGTGATAGACGGGCCTAGCCCAATGGTCATCTCGTATTCATTTTTCGGGCCCTCGAGCGCGTGCGCAAGAAATTCCCAAGTTTGCAAAAGTACGGAGGAAGCAAGCAGGAGTATTTCGCGAAACAGAGGATTCAAATCGAGACTGCGATATCCGTCTCGTCTATGGAGACGGTGCATTAAACACGCTTCCGACGGTTTCCTGAGGCATAACATTCCGCCATATTCCGGAAAATGAGTGATTAGAAGATGGAATTGCCTTTACGAATTGCGTATAGAGGTCTTCAGAAGGCGCTCCCACACGCTTCCCTCCATTTACTGCGGGGAAAATTTGAATGTTGTTCGAGTTAACGACCTGAATCAATTCGCAGACTACGTCATCAATGTTTTCGTAATACCAGAAATCCTGGTCGTGATTAACGACGGTCGTGTTGTGAAATGCTTGGCGTCCGTCCGATAGTGGCAAGGAATATCGGAATGTGGCTCCCGTAATGATGGTATGTGGTTCACCTCGGCGGCCCGAAAACAGAACGAAGTACTTTTTCCCATCCGGAACCTCAGGAAACGGTCCCGACCAGTGATCGACGACGTTGGCACCAGAATATTCCTCAAGGAATATGTGGTCCCTCTCGGTGATGTCAATCAAGGGTACGACGACATAGATAATTCGTTCCTGCACGTCTCGAGTCTTGTGGTCGGAAGAGTCATTGTATTCAAGATATTGCACAACGCTATCGAGCACATACGGTCTCTTTAGGGCGCGCGCTTTCGCATAGCAATCGCGGTGGGCGGAAGCGTCGACAATCCAGTTGGCGTCGCGAAGAAGCGGAACATTGTTCAGCGTTTGCCCGGCAGGATGAAAAACCGGAACGAAGTAGAGTGCGTCCCATCCGGCGATTCTAAGCGCAACCAATATCAATAGGACGGTTGTCGCGACTGCAGCCAAGTAGACGGGACGAGAAAGCAGCCATACTATGACATTGCCGAATACAGACTGGATCGCTTCCTTCGGGTGCAGTATTAGTTCGGCGATTCTTTTCTGAATTGTCTTAGAGATCCATTCGGATCTTCGTTAGAATGTATCGATTGCCTTCAAATCACCACTGGCTACTTTAATGGATAGACTTTCTTCGCGCGAGGACCATTAACACCCCGATGTCCGCGTGTCTTATTTTTCTGACTTCTCTCGGTGCTAGAATTCCGCGACTAGCAGTTCACTGAAGCTTAGTTGCACACTTGAATGCACTGGAGGAAATCATGGGACTCCTGGATATTTCGCTGCATTTTTCGCTTTTGCTATTACAACCTAGATCAGCCCCCGGTCAACCCTCTTTGTTGTTGTCAATCCGCAATCTCGAAGCATATTCCGTCGAACTTCTGCTTGCAATCTGGATAGCTGCGGTCTTTACTGAGCGGCTAATTGTAGACCTCGCGACGGTCAAATACGGGGAGCAATGGAAGACTGCTAAAGCGCACTCTCTCTGGCACCATGCCATTCAGGACTCGTGGGTCTACCTCTACGTCACAATCGGCCTTCCCTTGCTCTTCGCTGCTTTCGTCATGACTCATCAACAGGCCGATTTAGTAACGAGCTGTCTTGTAGGCGTACAGCAGCACTTTTTTAACTCCTTCCACGACATGGTTCTCGACAGCATAGTCGTTTCGCTTGCTGGATTTGAATATGTGCTCTTCAAGAGCGCCCGAGGGAATGACTCGATCAAGAAAGCAGCGAAAGAAGTCTGGGAACATGATCTGCGAAACAACTTCAAGGAGATTATCACCGTCGTCCTAATTGTTGTTGGGGCGTTTGTAGGCCGCTACGTTTTCCATGTGCTCGCGGTCAGTATTTCTGACGATCCGACCTACCGGCGGACCATCGAGGCATGGGCGGCTAGCAATTTGATTGTTGCATTGAATGTCGCGTGTTATTTTGCAATCTACAATTGGAGCATAAGAGGATGTCTAAAAGATGGTCACAAAGGCTCGTTCTGGCGCGGGTTTTTCAAAGACGTAGCGATCTACTCCTTGGCCGCCACATGTATTGCCAACGGACTTAATCGTTTCCGATATGCGCTCCCCTCTATGACAGGAAGGGACAGGTGGTTTGTGTGGGCACTGTTTGCGTTTCCGACTGCGCTCGTCGCAATTCTAGGGGCAGGACTCGATCTCTACTACGTAAGGCGTTGGCTAGCTGAGGAATACCCGAATCGCGGCCCCCAGGGGGCCATGAGATTTCATATCCACTTCAGAATTCTCGTACTGTTTGCGATACCTCTGGCGTTGTGGTTCACCTATTTGGCTGACCAAATTGCGGCGGCGGCACATCTTCATTAGCTGTTCAAACTCACTCCCCGGATTGGGCTCATGCGCCGTGACGAAGTCGCGAGTCGGGATCGTGCTGGTCACCCCTGCACTGCTGCGCCGCCTCAAAGGGTAGGGTACCGCCGACACGCTGGCTGATTCCGACACCCAAGCCTCTAAACTTAAGTTTAGAATCCGCGTGAGCGCTAGACACATTGAAAAAATTGTCGGCTCCGCATGAATCCCCCTAAGAGACCACTTTCGGTCTCTTTTTGTGCCCGCCAAACCCATATTCCTGAATGCGAACACCCGCTCCCACCGGATCGACGATCCAATCCTCAACTTGGGAAAAGAGAAAATCCAGATCGTTTTTGAGACCGCATCCGAATTACCCTTGGAACCCGATTCGAGCAGCGGCTTGAGTTGCCACAAGCCTCCGAAGATGTCGGTTCCGGCCGCCGTCGGCGTGAGCCCGGCGGGCTTGGCTTCAAAGTTGGCTGCCAGTGGATGCCGGGCCCGGTTCAGATCATCCGTGAATACGCCTTGGGCATCGGGTGTCCAGCCCCTGACCACACTGCGCACGCTCCCAAACGATTCCGTCGTGATGACCCAGACCCAGATGCGAGGGTTGGGCGGCTCCGTGAGGAGGAGTTTCTTCACCGAGAGCAGATATTCACGGAGCGTGAATAGAGTGGAGTTGTGGTAATCCCTGGGTGCAAACGCGGTCAAAAATCGTTTCCTGACGTTCGCCAATACTAGATCGCCACGACAAAGGGCCATTTCAGTTTCAATCAAACCGCCGGCTCAGTCGTACATTAGAGGTTCGTCGCAAAGATCCAAGAGCACGGAGTGGTGCTGGTAGTCGAACCACTGGCGGAACACCGCGTAGCTCCGGTCCTGCGGCCAGCTTGAAGGAACCCGGTACCAGCCGTTCAATTGCTCCTCGAAAATCTCCTCGCACAACTCTTGAAGGACATCCGCCACGTCCTCAGCCGTGTCACACTCCTCAATCAGGTAAATGTGCGGCTCCCGGCACACGTCGGCTATGGTAATTCCGTGGCTGGTGGGATCGACCGCGTGGAGCCAGTCGACAAAGCGCTGCTTGGGCTTAACTACGAGGGCAGACCGGTTCAGCATATCCATGTGTCCTCCTCTCCGCTCTTCAGGCGGCGCGGCGCTCATAACGATGATGCAGCCCGCCGACTTCGGGAAAGGCGACGATCTCACCTTTGGGCATTACCGGTCTCCCCGCCGGAGCATCTTTGGCCAAGCCCAGGTGAGTGCGGGAGCGATCATAGTAGGCAAAGTAGCTGTTCAGCAGACGACGAAGATGCCGCCGATTCAGAACCACCATATGATCGAGGCATTCGCGGCGAATCGAGCCGATGAGCCTTTCGGCGAAGGCATTCTGCCAGGGACTCCGAGCCGCCGTAACAACTTCTTTCATATCCAAGGACTCAACACGGCGTCGAAACGCGTCGCCATAGATTGCGTCTCGATCTCGAATCACGTATCGCTTCGCATCGCGCTCCGAGAAAGCTTCGGTCATCTGCTGCGCCGTCCATTCCGAGGTCGGGTGCTCGGTGATGCCAAAATGAAGAACCCGTCGGCGCTTGTGCTCGATGACGAGGAATACGAAAAGTACTCGCAATCGGATTGTGGGCACCGTGAAGAAATCGACGGCAACGATCTCCCCTATATGGTTCTTCAAGAATGTTTTCCAGGTCTGTGAGGGAGGTCGCTTGATGGTTCGCAGAATCCGCGACACGGTTCGCTCTGACACCGCGATTCCAAGTTTGAGCAACTCACCGTGAACGCGCGGGGCGCGCCACAACGGGTTCGCTCCAGCCAAGGTTCGAATCAGTCTCCGAATCTGGGAACAGATCGGTGGCCGTCCGGGCCTCCGGGTTGTCTTCGACAGTCGGCTCCAATATCGACGGAACCGTTCGCGCTGCCAGCGCACGACTGTGTCGGGATGGACGACGATCAAGGCCCGTCGCCAGTCCTTCCACAACACGGACAACGTCATCCAGAACCAGCGGTCGCGACCCGCCAAATGTGGGCGCTTCTGTTTTCGTTTGTAGATGGAAAGTTGCTGCCGGAGGGCAAGATTCTCCAAGGCAACGCCGCGATGGTCTTTCCCAAATAGCCAAACCACGCGAAATAGACCCAAAATGAAGGCGAGCATGACGCTCGATTGTTCCCGCTAGGCTATTGAAAAGTCAATGACCTCGGCACGATCTAGTTTTGGCGAAGGACAGCCACCGGACTGTGCGTCGGGTTGTTCCTTGTTTCGTGTGGAGGTAGCGGAGGCGGCGCGGGAAGTTCTGGTACTCAGCCAGCAACATACACGTTAACAGTAATGGGGACTGTCGCTTCCGTCTCGCATTCGACCACCATCACCTTGAACGTGCAATAAGAGGGGCCTCATCTGCGATTCACAGTAGACGCTTATTCCTGCCCCGAAATTGTGCCAGTCCTGCAAAGCCTTTCGTTGGCCTACGGGCCCGGCCCGCTAAAACGTGATAACGCGTATCTTGCTAATAGAATCGAAGGCTCTTCATGCTCTCGGCCAACCTTTTCAGTTGCTCGGGGGAGTTGGCGCCGAACGCGAACGACAAGAGCTTATCCTTGCGTATTGTAGTCCAGATTACCGCACCCTTCCTTATCGTACCGTCTTGCTCCGCAAATACCAAGACCTCAAACTTCTGGCCAGCAAGTATGACGGAACGAGTCTTTCCAGGCAAACTGCTGGCACCGGCTACCCAGGCGCTCATCTTTGCCTCTGCGCTGAGGTCATCGAGGTCACTGAATTTCTGGCGCGGGTAGGTCTCGATTGTCAGTGACTGCCATTTGGGATCTCTATCATCTCCGCCATTAGACATTGAAAGCAGCAGGTTAAGGGTATTGGCCGTATGGCGTGCCGCCGCTCGAGCACGGATTTCTTCGCGTCCGCTCCTTGTCTCATCGTTCATCTCGCTTGGAGGAACGTAACTAAAGCCAAGCGCTACATTGGAGAACGCGCTACCGAGAGATGGTAACTGAGCGGGCTTTGTCTCAGCCGAACTACATTGCAACATCAAGAACAGTCCACAAATACAGCCAGCTTTGATGATATTACGCGCATCGACGATAGGATGACACATATCCTTCGAGCTCCCGGCAAAAAACAGATTCCATTTAACGCCCGCTACGGCTTGGCTCTCCGACTTGGTCGGATCCCGGCTGTACGTAGGGTGAGTAGTCAAAATGCTGCTTTTGTTTCCGGCGGAACGGATTAAACAAGTTTACCGAACCTCCGATTTTTTGTGCTTTGCCATCAATTTCCAACATCCCTACGGACTTTACCCGTTTATGATCTATAGTCCAGACATCCTCGCTAAACTTGCCTTCGACCACAGCCTGCGAAATCTTCTGCAGTTCACATAAAGCTTGTTTTTCCTGCTCTTTCGAGTTGACGAAAAACTCCATGGACGTGTTTCGTCCGAGCGCTGCATAGATGATATCGCCCATTGGGTGAAAGACAATCCGAGCGCTATCTATATTGGTAGGAGTGAGCTCGATATCCTCCCCGCCCACGGGATCGCTAGAACGCTGTCTTGTCAATAAAGCGGCTTCCGATGGTAGGCTCGACAGCAACGCACGAAGTAACTCGTAAATTTCATCTTCTATTGTAACTGCGGTCATAGTTTCACCAGAGAATCGAAGGCGGTCCCGTAGGTGGCATGCCCCCTCGCCACGGCCAGTTAAGGAGGTGGTTCCTCGCCTGGCCAGTCACCCAATCCACCGCTCTACCAGAAATACGAAACTCATTTTGCTCCAAAGTGTCGTTCCAACTCGAACCAATGCGAAGCCACCGATTGCTGTTCAATAGGCCCGAGTTGATTTGACTCGGCCCAGGCCCCACGCGCCCGAAGAGCGCCTGTGCAAACGCCGGAGCTTCCTCGTACGCAATCGCCCCAGTCGCCGTCCCGGCCACCACGCCCAACGCAACTGCCGTCGCGTTTCCCCAATCGTTCGCGCTGCGGATTATGTTACCGCAGGTTGAACACCGGCTCGTATTGCGCAAGAAGTCGAAACTGACAGCTACGTCTCCATTGGGGAGTCTGGAACCCGGGACCGGCGAGTTTTCGTCCCAAGTCCCACCACCTCCCGGACCGGGACTTCCGGAACCGGGACTCGCCGTTCCGTTGCCTCCCGGACCCTGCCCATTGTTAGGACTCCCGGTGCCTTGGTCACCAGGGCCTCCTCCGCCCTGAGGCGCCGAGCCATCGCCACCTTCGCTGCACGGCCCTCCGCCACAGGCCCAAATCCTAGTCGAAATCCCATACGATCCGTGTTCATGGGACGCAGAGGAAATGACGTATTCTCCCGCCGCAAGTGCCGCTCCAATCCATTCTGCGCCTTCCGAGGCCTCCTGAGCGTCGGCTGTCACCGCTAGGATTTCATACTGCCCGAGTGCAATCGCGAATATATCCGCAATCGCAAAGCCCAAATCCTCCCAGAAACCCTGCCCACTGGGGTCGCTAAGATTGATCGGATCGTTTTCCACGTAAGTGTATCGATTCCAGGACTGCGGGTCGCCTACATGGCCTTCCAACGGATCGGGAGCGAGGAAGCGTCCCTGCATATTGGCATAGGAGCGAGCCAAAGCGTAGTCGTTTCCACTTTCCGCGTCGCGTTCATACGACGTGAAGACCCAAGGTGTGCTTGTGCTGCTTGCGCAATTGGAGTCATTGTTGCTATACCACAATTCGCCAAACGGAAAGGTTCCTTGGTTCCCAACGCAGTTGCCATTAGCATCGGTGTATATGCGAGGAGACAGATGGTCGCGGTGCTGGTAGATAATCGTTCCGCCCGATCCACCTGAGCTTCCGGTCACCGTCGCCAGAAGATTGTTGCCGTACAGATACTCCCGAGTCGGTGAAGTCACGGTTGCGCCATTGTCGTACTCCGCGATTACCTGGCCACCCGAACGTATTGAGACGGTAGTCGTGCCATTGACAACTTTTTCAACGCGCAAGTGATTGCCGTCACAGGTATAGGTCGCAGTATTCCCGTTTCCGGTATACACCGTGTTACATTCCTCAGCATCGTAGGTATAGCTGTCGTTTCCTGTTAGTAGCGGGTGAGCGATGAGATTGCCTACAGCATCATAAACAAACCTAGGATTCGTAATTTGATTATTAAGGGGATTGGGACTAAACGCTGTATTTATCGTACCGGCTTCCGTCAGACGGTTTCCGTAGCGATCATAAGTCCAAGAGAGGTTCCATTCGGGGTACTGTGTAGAGCCAGAGCCGAGGGTCTTTGCCGTAAGCAGGCGCCCGAGCGAATCGTAAGTATAGGCAACGCTCCGGCCAGAATCCCCCGTGCCTGAGGAATCGTCCAGAATGCACTGAATCTGGCCATTGTTGCCTGAGCTCCCGGCGGGGCAATTGTTTGGGTCGTATTGGTAATAATAGTTGAGTCCGAATAGAGTGTTCCAGTCGGGGTGTGTAGATCCTGTGCTCGTCGTATAAGCGAGACTGGTTAGCTCAAAAGTCTTTGGCGAATATGCGGCAGTCGCGAGCACACCGTTGCCATACGTAGCACTCAAAGGCCTGCCTGCCGCATCGTACTGGCTACTCGGCAATGTGAGATATGCCGCGGAGGCGTTGCAGCTTGTGCTCACAGCGCCTGCCACCTGGCACAAGTGGCCTACAGCGTCATAGTTATAATAAACATGTCGACCCGATGGATAAGTTATTTCAGTCAGCTGGCTACCAGCGTTGTATTTATATGAAACGTCGTAGGTAGTGCCACCGACCTTTTTTGTAACTTTCGTAACACGATCAATTCCGTCGTACGTATAGGTTTCCGAGCCCGAAGGATCGGTCATGCTGGCTAATTGGCCCTTGCCGGGGCTGCTCGTTCTGTACTGATAGCTGGTTGTGCCTGGGGGCACTGTAGCACCGGAAGCGGTATTCAAGTAGGTCTTACTTCTTAGGCGATTTGCGGTATCGTAAATATAAGTCGTGGTGACAGTTGCCGTTCCGGTTTGGTTGGGTGCAGGAGCCTGCCGACTGCATGGGCTCGACGGGTTCCCGCTGCACGGCTGCCCTGAAGCATTGACATAGTTAAGGTTAATCGTCCCGGCTTCTGGGGTGCTTTCCTGGGTCAACCTGCCTAGACCATCATACGCCCAAGTCCGTGTTTGCGCCCCCTGCACCACGCCAGTTAGTTTGCCGAGTCCATTGTATGTGTACGTCGTTACGAGAGGAGAGGACGCTAAGCCGCCAGAGCCACCGGTCAATGTCCCCGATGCAGGAGTTACTTGGAAGTCATCTGTTTCCCCATACAACGTATAGTTCACGGAAAATGAAATGGCAGCCGCGGGCGCAATTGACGTCAGGGTTATCGTCGTGCCATTCAGTATGGCGCTTACTGGAGACAGCGAGCTATTGAAAGAATTTACCAAGGCTTGCGCAAGCGACTGTGGTGTTGAACTACACCCCCAAAAGGCTGTGGCCATAAACCCCCCAATGTCGACGTTAACGGCCCCGGTATCCGGTAAAGTTTGGCACGGCGGGGGTTCACACAATCGGCACGGAGGAGGAGGGCAAGATTGGTGAGACCCCTCATATCCCGAGATCGTCAGAGTTGCCGTGGAGGGACTTCCTGTAGATGTACTGGGCTCATCGACTTCAACTACTTCCCCGAAACCATCGAGCCATTCCTGTCTTTGTTTCCCGGCTTCGTCCAATGAAACCACCGGAAACAAAATTCCGCATGTCTGAATCGGGCACCGCTGCGTTGTGAGACCGCCAAGACTAGCAACATTGCCTCCGTAGGCAATCCGAGCCATTTCATTATCAGGGTGCAATACTCCTAATGATCGCCCCAGGCCGTCATAAAATGTCTTTTCGTAGACATCGTCATTAGAGTCGTTAGTCACAAAATACGGGTGGCTGCTAGAGACGACCCGATTCGACCCATCATATGCGCTATTAACAGTAACCTGTCCGGGAGGACTAGGATTGTTTATCAAATATCCAGTCACAGCGCGTCCCAGTGAATCGAGTACTGCTTGCGTGTGGGTGCAGCGTGTACAGCTTGTAGAGCCTGTTTTGCCCGTATCGCCGACGGCTGTATAGGAGTCAATCGTCGTTTCGTTACCGGTGGAAGCAGAGGTATTGATCCAGCGTAAAATCGTCTCGGTGGTCGACAACGCCTTGGTAGAAGAACTTAACGCCATTGCTCGCTGCATACTCCGTGACCAGTGGCAGCTTGTTGAAATAGATGATGGGCATTGGGTCAGAACTGAATCCGCCGTTTGCCACCAAGTAGTTGTTTAGCGTAAGAGGATCTGTCTGAAAGGCACTGTTTTGTTTCTGGGCGTAATAGTTGACTTCCATGGCCAGATCGGTAAGGAAACATCCGTAGTCACAAATGGTCGTTTGTGAGGTCGCAGGCGGTCCCAGTGTCTTGCTTCCCCAGGAGCCACATTGCTTAAGCGGCGGTGGCGGGGTAATCGCTGGACACTGGGTTTGAACGGCGCTCTCCAAACCAAAGAATGTGGTGCCGCCTTTGGCTGCGAGCGGCGGATTGAAGTTCACTACGCCAGATGTCATATCCGCGCTGATGCCCGAATAACTCACGCCGTGGCCCGCATAGTCTGCGCCGGGGCCCGTCGTACTGAACGGACAACCAGGTGGATTCGGCGATATAACAGGCGAGCAGATCCCGTCTCCATCAAACGCAAAAATGGGATTTGTGCTCCGCAGGGGAATAGCGGCTATCGCCGTGGAGGATTGATTAAGAACGCCGACCAATGTGTCATCGTTGCCGTCAAAGGTGGGTGACGCGTTTGCGTCGGTTAAGACACGCAGGCTGCCGGTCGGGTCGATGAGAATCAAGATTCGACAGCTGGTATCGAGGCCGGCGGCTGGACACTGAGTGAAAGGCGGAGACTGTGCTTCGGTTGTGCCACCCAAACCGGCAAGGAGAGAAATCAGAAACACGATAACCAGTCTTGGATGAAACATCGCTTTCCTCCTGTTTAGCACTGAAGATCCCTGTAGAGCTGTGCGACCAATACGAGAACTTAGGACGTCATCCCGCGGGAGTCGCCGCGCTGACTATCTATACGCTACGGGTAGGAGATGACGGGGATCTTTCTATGCTTTGGCTTCTGAGGTGTCTGTGACCGTTGTCACTATCGGAGGTGCCGTCAACGCCGCGTTCGCCTTGGCAACGGGCGCATGTGTCACTGTGATCTGCGCCGAGACGAATTGCGGCGACGCGATTACCCTAGGGATGCACAGTTTATAGAGCTCTGAGGATTTCTCAGCCTCAAAATTGCCTACGCGGCTGTGATGAAAATCCAGAAATGCTGTATATGTGCTTGAAAAGATTGGTCGGGGAGAGAGGATTTGAACCTCCGACCCCCTGGTCCCGAACCAGGTGCTCTACCAGGCTGAGCCACTCCCCGACTGCGGTTCGCGGCGACGTCATCTGCTCTGCCGATTCGTTAATTTCTATCTGGAGCAGAGCCGGTCATTCATTCATCTCGAAGTGCACTCGGGAGTGCCCCTCGATCCTTTGGAGCGCCCTCAACCACCCCAAATGCTGACGATGCGCCACGCGTAACCGATTCAGTATAACATCCTGCCCCAATGGCTTCCCGTTGCATCTTCTTACCGGCAATGCTCCCTGACCAGCAATGCGCAAGTTCGATTGAGCTGCCCCACTACCATCTCCTCTGTTTTTTTGCCGATTGTGCGAAAAACGGGAAGAGTGCGTGTGTCGGTGGTCGGAAGATCGGTAGTCAGAGGACGAGTGGTCAGACAAATCAGCGTCAGAATTGGCTGCGGAATTGAATGATCCTTCGGCGATCGCGTTTGTTAGGCCGGGCCGACGGCGACTGTTCCCACTCGCGCGACGCTTTGCGTTCGACGGCGGCTTTCTGCCGCAGTTCGCGGCTTGACTCGGTCTCGCGGTAGAGGGTTTGCGCCACCGAAGCCGGCCCGCGCACATCGCTCAAAACCAGGACTTCAACTTCAAACTCGCCTCCGGCATTGGTGATTCGTAGCATGTCTCCTAAACGCACTTCGCGCGCGGGTTTACTGATCGGCGTGCCGTTGCATTGAATTCTACCCAGTTCACAGGCGTGCGCGGCCAAAGCTCGCGTCTTGAAAAACCGCGCGGCCCAAAGCCATTTGTCCATCCGCAATCCCGGCATAGATCTATTTTGCTACAACGGCGGAATTCGGGGCGGCGGAATTTGGGGCGTCGGAATCGATCTCCGGTTCGCTCTTGACATCTATTCCCTATTTCTGCAATTATAGAAATATGCAGTCTTCTACGAGAAAAGCGCAAGAGGAAGTCACACGATACGCCGACATGTTTTCCGCCATGGGGGCGGAGCCCCGGCTCCGCATCATGCAATTACTGCTTACGGCCCACCCGGACGGGCTGGTGGTCAGCGAAATCCAGGAGGAGATGGACATCCCCAATTCAACGCTTTCGCACCACCTGGACAAACTCAAGAATGAAGGGCTGGTGCAAGTGCGTCGGGAGAGCACGTTTTTGCGCTATACGGCCGACACAGAAGCGCTGCAGCAATTGCTGCAATTTCTGTATGCAGAGTGCTGCACTCGCAACAAGGCCGTGAAGCCGCAGGAGATCACACAACAATGCGGGATACGAATAAAGGGAGGGATCCAGTGAGCGCAACGGACGTTAAGAACGACATTAAATCGGTGGTGAAAGAGAAATACGGGCAAGCAGCTTTGCGAGTAACAAGCGGGGGCAGTTCCTGCTGCGGAGCGAGTGCGAGCTGCGGGTGTCCGGATCCGATTACTTCGAATCTGTACGACGCAATGCAGACCGGGCAACTTCCGGAAGAGGCTGTGCTGGCATCGTTGGGATGTGGGAACCCGACGGCGCTCGCAGATTTGCGCGGTGGGGAAACAGTTCTTGACCTGGGATCCGGCGGCGGTATTGACGTGCTCCTTTCCGCACGGCGCGTTGGCGCTACGGGCAAGGCTTATGGCCTCGATATGACCGACGAGATGGTTGCCTTGGCCAACGAAAACAAACGTAAGGCCGGAGTCGAAAACGTCGAGTTTCTTAAGGGCGAGATTGAGAACATTCCTCTGCCCGACAATTCAGTTGATGTCATCATTTCCAACTGCGTGATCAATCTTTCTGCTGACAAGGATCGGGTGCTGAGGGAAGCTTTCCGCGTGCTGAAACCGGGGGGAAGGTTCGCTGTATCGGATGTGGTGACGCGCGAAGAGATTCTGCCTGAAATCCGCAAAAGCGTGTTGTTGTGGGTCGGTTGCGTAGCCGGCGCGCTCGACGAGGATGATTATCGCAGCAAATTGTCTGCGGCGGGATTCGAGCAGATTGAGATTGAGCCGACGAGAATCTATCGCGTTGAAGATGCCCGGCAGTTCCTGGCAGGCCAGGGCGTTGATGTGGATGCATTGGCTCCGGAGGTCGACGGAAGATTCATGAGCGCCTTCGTCAGGGCCGTGAAAGGAAAAGACGCGGCCACGAAACCGTGCTGCGGGCCGACTTGCTGCAGCTAGCATCGACGGAGAAAAACTTGATGGAAAAACATTACAACGTACTTTTCCTGTGTACGGGCAATTCGGCGCGCTCGATCATGGCCGAGGGAATTTTAAACTTTAAGGGAAAACCCAACTTTACGGCCTACAGCGCCGGGAGCCATCCCGCAGGCACGGTGAGACCAGAAGCATTGCTGCAACTGGAGACGGCGCATATTCAGACCCACGGTTTGCGCAGCAAGAGCTGGGAAGAGTTTTCCGCGGCGGATGCTCCGCATCTCGATTTCGTATTCACTGTCTGTGACAATGCGGCAAAAGAAGTGTGCCCGATATGGCCGGGGCAGCCGATGACCGCACATTGGGGCATTGCCGACCCGGCGGCGGTTCGCGGCAGTGAGGTGGACATCGAGCGCGCGTTTCGGGACGCATTTTTGCTTTTGGACCGGAGAATCGGTCTGTTTCTATCTCTACCTTTTAAAGCGCTCGATACTCTGGCGCTCAAAACACAACTCGACAAAATCGGGCAATCGAAAGCGATGGTCGACCAGGAGAGATGAGAGCCACGAGGATTTTGGCCTTCGATTCACAATGCGCGCGGATTGCGTAATAAGGATACGTCATGAAGATAAATAGTCGACTGAACTTTTTAGACCGTTACCTGACGGCATGGATCTTTCTGGCGATGGCTGTAGGCGTCGGCATGGGATCGCTGGTTCCCGGAGTCGTTCCGTTCCTCAATCGTTTCAGCATCGGCACAACGTCGATTCCGATTGCGGTCGGACTGATCGTGATGATGTACCCGCCTTTCACCAAAGTGAAATACGAAGAACTGCCCGAAGTGTTCCGCAACAAAAAGGTGCTGGGGCTGTCGCTCATACAAAATTGGGTGGTGGGACCGATCCTGATGTTTGTGCTGGCAGTGGTATTTTTGCGCGGTTACCCGGAGTATATGGCGGGTCTGATTATGATTGGCCTGGCGCGCTGTATCGCGATGGTTATCGTATGGAATGAATTGGCGAAAGGTGACACGGAATACGCGGCGGGACTGGTGGCTTTCAATTCGCTGTTTCAGGTTTTCTTTTATTCTCTGTATGCTTGGATCTTCATCACCATCCTACCGGCGAAACTCGGGCTGCGAGGCGCGATCGTCGACGTTTCCATTGCCGACATTGCAAAGAGTGTTTTCGTGTACCTTGGCATTCCTTGCCTCGCGGGCTTCGCAACTCGCGCACTGCTGGTTCGTGCCCGAGGACGTGAATGGTACGAGCACAACTTTGTTCCCCGCGTGGGTCCGCTCACGCTGATCGCTCTACTGTTCACAATCGTGGTGATGTTTTCGCTGAAAGGCGAGTACATGGTTCGCTTGCCGCTGGATGTCCTGCGAATCGCGGTGCCCTTGCTGATTTACTTCGTGCTGATGTTCCTGGTGTCGTTTTACATGGGCAAGAAGATGGGTGCGGACTACTCGAAGACAGCGACGCTGTCATTCACGGCCGCCTCGAACAACTTTGAACTGGCTATCGCCGTCGCGGTATCTGTTTTCGGAATCAACTCGGGAGCTGCTTTCGCGGCTGTGATTGGCCCACTGGTCGAAGTGCCCGTGATGATTGCACTCGTGCATGTTGCGTTCTGTTTCCAGCGGCGCTATTTTCCGAGTTCTGCGGGCCTTGAGACTGTGGCGAGCGTTCCTCCCGGCGGGGCTGCATTTGTAAGGAAGTAGAACGCCTATATCTAGGTGGACGGAAGCGGAGGCGCGCCTCAGCGCGCGCCATGGACAACAAGGATCATCCCCGGTCGCAAGACAGCGATATTCCGGTTATCGTGCTTGAGTTCCGCAACGGTGGTGTTGTAGGAACTGGCGATGGAATAGAGCGTCTCGCCGGCCCTGACCTTGTGATGGACCATTCCAGTTGCAGATGCGGTCTTTCTCTCTGGGTGCAGGGTTTCCGCGTGCTGTCGGGAACTTGATCGCGAAGCTGATGCTGTTTGCGAGGCTGTCCGGGTAGTGGACGACCGCTTCGCGGCGACCCGTGTTTCGCGCGCGCCTTCCCGGACGGGCATGTGTACTAACAAAGTTTTCCTTCCTACCAGGCTGTTGCCTCGCAGATGATTCCATGTCTGGACCATTTTTACCGGTACGCCAAAGTTTTCCGCGACGGACTCGACCGTATCGCCCTTGCGGACCTTGTAGCGCGTGATTGCCTTCGCGTATGTCGATTTCTCGCCTTCGCTTCCGGGAGCGATTGGGATGATCAGCCGCATCTGCGGCGAGAGCGATTTGCCATCGAGATCGTTTGCCTCGGCAATGGAATCGGCTGAACTGCGATAGGTGCGAGCGATCGACGCCAGCGTTTCTCCCGGCTGCACCTTGTGATAACGCCACCACACACGCTTATCGACCGGAATGAGAGCGACCACACTTTGGAATTTTTCGGCTGTGCCGGCGGGAACATGCAACTCAAACGACTGCCCACTGCCAGAAAACTTAGGCGTGGTCATGCGCAAAAGGCTGGGATTCAATTCCTGCAGTTCCTCTGCGGAGGCATCCACGCATTCCGCGACCAGCCGCAAGTCGATGGGATAATCTACTTTCACTGTGTCATACGGGATGGGCTTTTCCCGTACAACGTCCGTGAGCCCGTACTGGTCGGGATTTTTCGCCATGATGGTTACAGCGACAATGATCGGCACGTAGTTGCGCGTTTCCTGCGGCAGCACATTGCGCCGGTATAGCTCCCAGAAATCGGCGTATCCCGTACGCTTCACCGCACTCTGCACTGTTCCGGGACCTGAATTGTAGGCGGCCATCGCCAGGTACCAGTCGCCGAATTCCGCGTAAAGGTCCTTTAAATGTCTGGCCGCTGCGCGCGTCGCTTTTTCCGGATCCTGCCGGTCGTCAACCCACCAACTGCGATCCAAGCCATACGCGGAACCGCGTCCCGCCATGAATTGCCACATGCCGCGCGCTCCGGCTTTAGAGACCGCCATGGGATGAAAACCTGATTCGGCCTGCGCCAGGTAAATCAGGTCCTGCGGCACTCCTTCTTCTTTGAGGGTGCGGCGGATCATGTCTTCATAGCGCCCCGACCGCGCCAGCCCGTGCTCGATGAAACCGCGTCCACGGTTTGAGAAGTAGTTGATGAAGCCCGCGACCTGATCGGTCATCATCAGCGGCAGATCGGAGTGCGTCGATTTAATCTCGGCTTCGGCCTTGGCCTTGACCTTCTCATCCACCGCCGGCGTCTGTTCGTTGGCCTCGTCAATCGGCGCTGGTTCGGATTTCTGCTCTGAGAATCCGTCGCCGATTTGCAGAGCTTCGAGTTCCGCCGTGTTCGTCCCATCCACGATGCGGTTGAGTTCCGCCTCCAATCGATCGTCCGATTGGATATCCAGTCCGCTGCCGAGCAGTAGGTTGAAAGCGGCGTCAAAATTCTGTTTGGCTGCCGCCAGGTGACCCGCGCGATAGTTTTCCTGGCCAGCGAGATATTCTTTTTCAGCTCGCGCAATTAGCCCCGCCACCGGATCAGCCGCGAGCGCCTTCGCTGCTTGCGAATTATCGGGCGAAGCTGCCATGGGCGCATCCGGTTTATCCGCGCCCGTATCTTTGGTCTTATCTTTACCTTCGGCGGGCTTCTGGTTCTCGTAGCCCCAATCCGTGATCGACGGAGGTTGCGCGGGCGGCAGAAAAGCAGATTGCCTCTGAGCAGTCTGGCAGCCAAGCATACTGGCCATAAAGCTGCCGGCCACAAAGCTGAGCAGAAGGATTGTGCTTCGGTGGGAAAAAATTCTCATCGTGTCAGAGTTCGGCAAAAGCCAGAGAGCCCTCGGGTTCAAGCGGTTCTTATTGAATATGAGATGGTACTACCCTCAAAATCGTTGGGTCAACGATACCAGAGCGCATGAACCAGGGTTACTTCGGGAACAGGCCGGCACGTTACCCAAGACCATTCCATCGGCATGCGCAAGGCCCCTTTGCCCGCCCTGATTTTGTTGTGAATCCCAAAGCCGCTTGCAACATCTACAGCCCCATACCTCGGGACGCCAACTGTTAAGAAACGTCAACTGTTGACCCGCTGCACAAAACACTTAAGGAGGAATCCCATGCCCCATGTTCGTGTCGGAAAGGAAAATTCTGGCGAAATCAATCTCTACTACGAAGACCACGGCTCCGGTGATGCGGTCGTGCTCATCCACGGCTATCCCTTGAGCGGTGCTTCGTGGGAACGGCAGATTCCAGCGCTTCTTACTGCCGGCCACCGCGTGATCACTTATGACCGCCGAGGCTTTGGCCAGTCGAGCCAGCCGGCCACTGGCTACCACTACGATATTTTTGCCGAAGACCTTCACAAACTCATTACCCATCTCGACCTGCGCAAATTAGCTTTGGTCGGGTTCTCCATGGGCGGAGGCGAGGTCGCGCGCTACATTGGTAAGTATGGAACGAAGGGCATCACCAAAGCTGTGTTCATGAGCTCCGTGCCACCATTCCTTTTGAAGACAGCCGACAACCCCGAAGGCGTGGACGCTTCTGTCTTCGCAGGTCTCGAGAAGGCGATCATCGCCGACCGCTATTCGTTCTTCACCGAGTTCTTCAAGAATTTTTACAATGCCGATCAGCTTCTTGGAAAACGCATCAGCGACCAGGCGATGCAGGCGAGCTGGAACGTTGCTGTGAACTCGTCGGCCATAGCCACGCTGGCCTGCGTGCCAACGTGGTACGAGGATTTCCGCAAGGACCTCGCCCGCGTCGACATCCCCACGCTTGTGATCCATGGAGACTCGGACCGGATTGTGCCTTTCTCCGCGGCCGGCCAACGCACTGCCCAGTTGATCAAAGGAGCGCGCCTACACGTCGTGAAGGGAGGACCGCATGCGGTGAATTGGACCCACGCCGACGAGGTAACGCCCGAACTGGTGAACTTTCTCGGAAGCAGCGTCGCCAAACCCGTAGGTCGAGAGACAGCGGCCTAGCAACGGTCCATTCAAAGGCTCGCGTTGGTTAGGTGGAAGAATCTCGTTTGCCTTATCTCCTGGAGGTGCCGTCGAGCGCGGCACTTCCATTGCCCGGCTGGGAAACTCTTGGTATTTGTCAAGGGACGTTCTCGTTTATCGGGCGGTCAGCGCGCGGGTGGGTGGCGTGCGCGGTTATGCTGCTTTTCTTTCCCGTCTTTTGCGGAATGAGGGGCGAACAATGCTCGCGTTGTGATCTTTCATTTGGCGAAGGAAATCGGAAAGCGCCTCACCGTCAGGCTCACCTAAAGCTTCGGACGCTTCAATACCGGTCTCATCAACGATCAGAGCGGCATCGGCATCGAGTCTCTTAGACTGTGAATGCTTATGGCTCGGCATCGGCATCTCCACAATGAGGATTGGAAGCGACAGCATTACGCTGCTTTGGGGTACGAACTCACAATAGTTCGGCTCTCTGCAAATGGAACTGGGCTCTCTTCCGCTTCCGCCAGAACATTCATCACGTCGTCGAACGAGCTAATGTGGAACTCCATCCAGTCGCAGTGTTCCAGTCTGTTCCTGACCGAGGATGCGGGATTGAACAACCTGAAACGAATGCCCCGGTCGAAAGCCCATTTCTGCAGGACCCCGAGCATTCCGAGTCCGCCGCCTTCAATTGCGTAGACTTCAGTTAAATCCAGCAATATGGTCCGGGCATTTTCCTGCGACAGGACAGCCTCGCGTAGCTCGAAAGCTGCTTCGCTGCGTACAAGCCTTCCTTCGCACTCGATGACCGCTAGATCGCCGATGTTCTCGACGTGTAAATCAAGCATGATGCCCCCTTAGCTCTTCAGCTCTTCTCTTGCCGTTCTGAACGCAGCAACGGCTTCAGAACCGTGTCTAATACCCAAACGACGACCATGGCTTCTACAAGCCTTTCCAATGGCTCCATCAATTTCATGCAATGTCTCCCAATGTCTCTATCCAGTAGGAGCAAGAACCGTGCCACGAAAGGAATCTCTTTGTTTGCCACGTGATAAGGCGCACCAAACACTGCCGCTATGACTTGTTTGCGTTACACAAGGAAAAACTGCCGTATAGGAAAAGCCCTAGGGAATCAATGCGGTTGGCGTGGGTACCTTCTAATCAGGCCGAGCAAGATGTGCGGATGAGGCAATAGAGGCAGCACACCCAAGAGAGCCTCACTCTGCAAGCAAAGCGTTCTGGTTCGCTTCTCGCTTGGTTATTTCTCGATGGACCTAATCGCCTGATAGGTATCGAGGCGGCCGTTGTTAAGATCCTGACCGACACTTACGGCATGAGCGATTGCGGCCGCGGACGAGGACTGATTTATCTTCGTGTTGACATTGTGTAACAGCGCGGCAGTGCCCGAAACGAAAGGTGCGCTGAAAGACGTCCCGGAACTGGAAGAATACGTGGCGTAAGGATAAGTGCTCACGATGTTCTCACCCGGCGCGGCGACCCACACAACCTGCGGACCGTAGTTTGAAAAAGCGGATCGCGTATCGGTGTCGGAAGTGGAAGCCACACCCATGACTCCGGACAGTGAGGCTGGGTAAACGTAGATTTCTTCTCCATCATTGCCGGCCGAAGCCACGCAGATCAGATTGCGTTTGTTGACGGAGTTGATCGCGTTATTCAGCTCGGTCGAATAGTTGTAAAGTTCGAAACTCATGCTGATGACGTTGGCATGGTGAGCGGCAGCGTAATAGATAGCCCGCACGATATTGGACAGATAACCCGTGCCGTTCGCCGAGAACACCTTGAGGGGAAGGATTTTCGCGGTTGGCGCAACCATGTGAACGATACCCGACGTCATAGTTCCATGGCCGAAATAGGCATATTGGGGATTATCCAGGGCAAGGGCGCCTGCGGGAGTCAGCACCGCAGCAAGCCAGGGTGTCACATACACAGGAGTCCCACCGCCGCCGCTATCGAGCACGGCAGCGGTTGAATGATCGAGGTCTGCCTTCTCATTGGCTCCAGATTTATTGCGAGTAAAGTCGTAACCGGCAAGGGCAACCCGCTTCAGTGCCGGATGCGTCGGATCGATCCCGGTATCGATCATGGCAACCGTCCCGGAGCCCGAAATGTGATAGTCAGTCTGCGTCTCCGCCGTATTCACAATCAGGTTCGCCGGCTGGTTGACATAGCCGTCCCAAACGGGGGTGCCATAATAATTCACGACGGTGTTGTCGAAAAGCCCCTCGGGAATGAGGTTCAGTGCGGGGCTTTCCAGGCTAATCAGCGGATCAAGTTCGGCATCAATGACCGAGGGTTCAGCTTGTAGTTCCGCGAGCAAGGTGGTGACACTAATGTTGACGGGGTCGACAAGAAACACCTCGTCCGAGGGATCGCCGAGACCGCGCACTACCGTACAGCCAAGCGCTGAACAGAGATTGGTCAAATCCGAGGAGCCCGAGCTATCGCGCACGATGATGCCCTGCTGCGCGCTGGCAGTGAGGGCAATGCATACCAACAATGCAAGACCGGCGAGACGACACGAGCCGCTTATCATGTTTCACACCTGCTACTGGGATTGGAACCCGCCACGGAGCGGCCTCTGTGGCCCCACATCAACGGGATTATGACATAAAGCTAGTCGTAACATCGCATTTGTCTGTCCCGGCCTTTCGCGCCTCAAGCTCTACCAAGTTCGGGGTCGGGAAGCAATACCAGAACGGCTGTACCCTCCGTGCCAAACAGCAGTTTTAGGTGCCGCGCCGGGGCGAAAGAGAAATGGAATTCGCCAAGCTGATTCGTGGTGGTCTCCAGCCAGGTCTCCTCCGTTGAGAGGAGTGAAACTGGAATTCCTTCCAAGAATGACGATTGGCCGGAATCTACAATTTGCCCTGCCAGGATTACCGACCGCGTATCAGGCTTGGGTTCCATGCGTAAGTCTATGACAACATTGCCACATTGATACATCAAGTGCTGCAGCGCGGGGCTTGCACTTCGTAAACCAGCCACCGTTGCCGTTTCAAAACTGTCAAACGTACACCTAGCCAGCAGCGGGACGCGACGTTGAGAGGTCAAGGCAAGCGGGGCGAAATAAGAAAGCGCCATACGCAGCGCACTGGCAGGGGGTTCGTAAGTCTTCTCCCGCTTGGCGAAGTCTGCAATTGAGGCCCAAGAGCGGGCCGTTTTTTGGCAGGTTGCGCAGTCGTCGTCAAGGTGCTTCTGCATGAGCGTCGCCTGGCCGGCACTCACAACGCCACGGGCAAAGTCAGCCCACTCGGTTAGCGAAAAGTGCTTCACAGTTCCTCCCTGACGTTGGTGGCGATATTTGTCATCACACCATGAAGTATGCCCGAATGACGAAAAAATATAGGGTCGACAAGAAAAGAAACTTCATTCCCCAAGTTCCAATTGGTCAGTATGATACATCTGATCGCCGGTCAGAATTCCAGAGTCTAAGTGACCTCGTCCCATCGCTCAATTCTCCCGAGGCTATGCCGGCTGCGGGGAAAGAGACCGCAAAAAAAATGGCCGGCGTTTTGGCGATGCCACCATAGCCCGCTAAACGCCAGCCTAATCAGTTCACGTTAATCAGGTTCACTCAAGGGGGTATCTGGACAAGAAGTGTTCAAAGAAGGTCGGGAAATATAGGTCATTTAAAATTTTCTTGGCGTCGTCGAGACGTTCGAGTTTGCGATTCACTGGCGCGTCTTCTACAAAAATGGCGGAGGGCGGGGCGTTTTCGCCCATCCCTCCGCCGTAATTGACCAACATGTCGCAACTTCCCTTGGCTACTGGGAGATACGTGTATGGGGGTTTGGGCTGCTTTTTGTAGATCACTCACTTCGAAGATAAAGAGGCGAATATTGTTGGCGGCCAGCGGATTACGACCATAGTGACGAAGGATTTCCGATGGCCTACGCGTGTCCTAGGCTGCTTTACCGACAAGAATGAAAGGCGCCCAGAAGTAGGGATGCGGTCGCTCCGATTTCAGCTGCCGCATAGCCAATTGCAGGGCCACCGCTTTGCTGTTCCCTTTGGCCAGACCGGTGTAGAACGACTTCATGAATCGCGCGGTGCTTTGATCTTGTACGTCCCAAAGCGTGAGCAACGAAGTCTCCGCTCCGGCATGAATCAAGCCTCGTGCCAGGCCCAGTAACTCGTCGCCGGCGGCTACAACATTCAAACCGGTGGAGCAACCGCTCAACGCCACCAATTCAGACGGGAGCTGCAGCTGATAAAGATCGTAGAGACTGAGGTAAGAGTCGCCGAGTCGAATGCCCGAGAACATCGGATTGTCGCGCCGGAAGTGGCCGTGGGTGGCGATGTGAATGAAGCGGCTGAGTGGACCGCGCTCGCGCAGGATTTCTGCCGTCGCATCCTGCGCCAGAAATACTTCAGCGCCGGGAAGGCACGCCGACACGGCTTTCACCTCATGTTCGACGAAAGGAACCGCCGGGTCGGGAACTCCGAGAACCAGCGACCTGGGGCGTGCAGATTCACTATTCCACGGTTCGGCTGACACAGAACGCGCCTGGCAGAGAGCATAAACACTGGCGCTCGGCGCGTAGGACAGCGTAAATTCATCGATAAGATATTGGCTCCCGTCGAAGAGCGCCTGAAACGGAAGGTGGTGCAGGACCCCGTGCGGCGCAATCACCAGATGACGCGCAGACAGTAGACCACGAATCGGTTCAACCAGTAGCTGGTAGAGTTCGTGTAGATGGGATTGAGTCGACTTCAGCAAGATGCTCGCGAATTTTTCGAGGTACTCCGGGCCGAGTCGCAGCTTCGATAACTGCAGCTGAAGGAGATCCACGATTGTCGAAATCTTCGAAACGTCGCCGAGAGGTATGATCTGCAGGCGGTCCGAGCTTAAGAACGCAATCACTATCTGGCCCTGTGCTTGAAAGTATTCGAGGATAACCGCATCTGACGGCAGCACCTCCCTCACCTGATCCGGAGTAAGAGTGGAAACCAGCTGCATGCCTTGTTCAGCACCAGTTGATTCGACGCCGGTCCGTTCATCGGCCATGTGTTCGCGTGACAATTTCAGCAATTCGCGTTCACGCCGGTTAGACTCGGCGCGGAGGCTTAGCAGTTCGTGGCGCGGCGCCTGTTTAAGCAGTGCTGTCTCCGTCATGTGAAACAGGAAGTTGAGTTCTTCGCGCAGCTCTTTGATCTTTTTCCCATGCTCGGTCTGGTTTCCGGAGGAGAGCCCGAGTGCAGGCCGCGATGCCGATAGGAAATCAAACAGCGTCCGCGACTTGGCCTGCTCGATATTTCGGAAGACTTCGGAGCTCGCCTTTTCGTGGTCCGCGCGTTTCATGCAGAGAGCCACCAGTCCTTCGTAAATCTCTACATAGTCCTTCATGAAAGAAATTCTGAGTTCTTCACCATGAATGCGGTTGCGCAAGCTATCGAAGTAGGAAGCGGCGCGCTGGTATGCCGCATAGGCGCGCCGATCATGACCGGCCGCGACCTGGATTTTGCCCTTCAAGGCTTCGGCTTGGCAGCTCAGGACGGGCAACTCAACTGCCGCCAGAGCCTTGAGGGCGCGCGCACACTGTTGTTGGGCTGCCCTGATCGCGCCGCCAGCAACTCCGTGTTCACGAATCTTGCTGGAGCCGACGTGGGCTTGATCGCTGCTTTGCTGAAAATGAAGTTGGCAGAGATCAAGCTCGTGAAGATCAAGGCGCGCCAACAATAACCTACAAACGATAGCCTTGTAGGTAAGGTTGTGTTGCCGAAGACCGCGCAGCGCCACGCTGGCCAGTTTCCGCGCTTCGCGATCGCGCCGGTCGTCGAACAGCACCATCGCCCGGTGCAGATCGATGACAGCAGGAAACACCTTGTTTTTTTCCCGCACAAAAATACTGCGGGCCTGGAGGAAAAGGCCGATCGCGCGCTCTGCGTCGCCTTGCTGACTGGCCGCGGCCGCCTGATTTGCAATCGATTTCGCTTTTTCGTATTGCATGCCAAGCTGACCAAAACCGGCGGCAGCCTCTTCGGCGGCCTCGGCGGCTTCGGCAATGAGATTGAGTTCGAGATAAATTTCTGAAAGGTCAAGAAGGCAGAGCGCTACGTGATAATCGTCGCCGGCCGACCGGCAGGTTTCGCGCGCCGCGCGCAACATCGAAATCGCACGGCTGTAGTCGCCGCGAAGGTAGTGTTGGAAGGCAATGTTGTAATCGGCCTGTCCAACCAGTAGCGGCATGTCATGAGCGGCGGCAAAGCTGCGCGCTTTTTCGTAGGTGGCCGCCGCAGCCCTAAAATCATTCATTCTCGTGTACAGCACGGCCATGTTGTGGAGCGCGACCGCCACTCCCTCCGGATCGTCGCTTTGGTGCGCCGTGAGATATCGGTAAGCGCGCTTATAGCATTGCAGCGCTGCGGCGAACCGATCCTGGCGATCAAAGATGTTTCCGAGATTCAAGTCTAGCCGCGCAACCCGCCACCGATTTTTTTGCCTGGTAAAAATCTCGCGGGCTTCGCGAGCCGCCGCGAAGGCCTGGCGATAACGGCCTTGCAGAATGAGCGGCTGAATGGAAGAACTCAGGGTGCGCCCGACCTGTTCCGCCTGGCGGAGGGAGCGAAACAGATGCAGAGCCTTCCGATGGTGCTCAAGGGCGATTTTGTTTTGGCCGAGGGCATAATGAGCATTGCCTTTGGCGCGAAGGCTTTGTGCCTTGCTCTCAGCGTGGCCCAGACGGTTCGCAATCATCACGGCGGCTTCGGCAACAGCGAGCGCCTTGTTGCGATCCGATTTCACCAGCCGGGGAACCAGCGCCGCGAGCTTGGCTACCACTTCAGGCTGGGTCAACTCGGCGTGGAGAGAGATGAACTCCGCGCGCGCGAGAGAGCTGGTGAGATCGGCAATCTGCTTCCAGGAATCTTCCTCTGCGCTGCTCGCGGTGTTCAGCGGCGGTTGAGGCGGCTGAGCCAAACGAGACGGAGCAGACTTGGAGGGCTTTTGCTTAGCCCGGCTGCGCACCCGTTTCATGCAAAGCCTATCCCTTCCATTTTCTTGCGCAGCTTGTCTAAACACCGCGCGCGAATGAAACCGATGGAACCCGTGGCCAGGGTCAAGGACTTCGCAATCTCCTCGTAGGGACGGGGTGGGATTTCGAAGAAAAGCATCTGTACTAGCTGCCGGCAGCGTGCCGTCAATGCACGAAGCGCGCCGCGCAGAAGCTGTTCTTTTTGCAGTTCGTAAAATTGATTCTCTGGAATCTCTTCAGGCGGAAGCGCGGGTTCGAAGTTTTCATCCTCCTGCACCCCTTGCCGATGCTTGTCTCTTATGTGATGAAAACACTTATTATGGGTCACGCGAATTACCCATCCAGCCAGGGCGCGCGGTTCCCGCAAGGTCGACAATTGGTTTACCAGATCCAAACAGACTGACTGAAAAACATCCGCAGCGTCTTCCTGAGAAAACCCGTTCTTGATGGGAATCGAGAAGATCAGATTCTTGTATTTCGAGATGAGTTCCGACCACGCACTTTCTTCTCCCCGGAGACATTGCTGCACCAGGCGCACGTCGTCTTCAAATTTGTCGCCTAGCACGCTCCCGTGGGCTCCCATGAATGAGCAATCATCTCAGGGCTTTCATTTGTTGCCAAGAAAAAGCTGCTCTGCGTTCCAGAGCGTATGCGAATCGAGAATGGCGGGGGCAAAGTTGTGCAGGCGGGTTTTCGCTCCAACCAGAATATTGGGGCTCACCAGAAACACAACGGGAACGTCCTCCACCTCGATCTCCTGAACGCGATCATACAGCCGTTTGCGATCCTTCGCCGAGAGGGTCGACATCTGCTGGTTCATCAGCCTGTCAATCTTCGCTTCCCAGGACGTAGCGGGACGAGTCTCGCCCAGGTCCCAAAAATGGTCGTCTCCCGAGGAAAGCCAAACATTCATTTGCGAGTTAGGATCGACGTCTGCTCCGCCTAAACCCATAATCGCCGCCTCGTAATCGTGGGTTTGCAGGATGCGGTTCAACATCGCCCGAAATTCCAACGGCACTACCTGCACGCGAATCCCCAGTTCCTTCAAATCCTGTTGGATCAAAGTCGCCATCTGAGTGCGCTGCGCGCTGGACGCGCTTGTGATGATCGAGAACTCGACCTCAGCGCCATGGCGATCGAGAAGTGTTCCGTCGCTTCGCCAGGAAAAACCAGCCTCTTTCAGGAGTATGCGTGCCTTTTCAACCGAACGCGCCGGATGAGATATTTTGTCATCGGCCCAGAGTCGGTTGCCCGGCGGCACATGGGTCCAGATCGGCGAGCCTCGATCCCGGTAAACGATGCGATTCATCCCCTGTCGATCGACCGCGGCGGAAAGAGCTTCGCGGAACTTGATGTCGCGAAACCACTCTTGTTCGCGGCGAATCTCTTTCTCCGTTTCTTTAGCCGGAAGATTCGAGTTCAAATTGAGCAACAGAAAGTTGTATTCGAGGCCCGGCCCCAGGTCAAAGAGCCGGAAACCATGAGCCTCTTTTTCTTTTTCGAGGACCGCATAATTCTCGGCACTCAAGCGGTTGATGATGTCGGTTTCACCGGCTTCGAAATGAAACACTTCGGCATCTTCCGTTCCCGCGAACAGAAATGTAAGTTCGTCGAGGTAGGGCAATCGCTGGCTCTTACCGTCGACCTTCCAATAATAAGGATTGCGTTCGAGCGCAACGCGCTGGCCTGGCACATACTGCTTTAGGCGAAATGGGCCGAGGCCGGCCATCTGATCCGGCGGTGTGCCCAGACTCCACGCTTGGGCCAATTTGCCGCCGGAATAGGCACTCTCCAGCAGATGACGCGGCAAGATCGCAACGCTGTCAAACAATCTCTCGGCGGAAGCGTAGGGTTGAGCCAGATCAAATGCGATCGTGTACGGGCCGATTTTCCGCACGGCAATCGGCTTGTCGGCAACCATCAAAGTGTCGCGCTGAGGAGCGTTCACTTTTTCGTCCAGATAAACCTTGAAGCTGAACAGGACATCGTCGGCATCCAGAGGGGCGCCATCAGAGAAGCGCAAGCCGCGACGCAACTGCAACACATAGTGAAGACCGTCGGGCGAAACTTTCCAGGATTTGGACAGCGCGGGTTCGGACTGCTGAGTATAGCGGTTGATATGGATCAGGTCGGCAGTCATCAGAGCGATGACCTCCCGCGACGACACGTCGGTTGAGAAAACGGGATTCAGTGTTTTCGGCTCGGCGCGCAGTGCGGTTAGAAGGTGACCGCCGAAGCTCCCTGCCTCGCTGGCTCCGGGAGCATTGGATGCAACCAGGACCTCCTCGCCTGATTCCACAGGGTTCGATGCACGAATATATCGAACCGCGACCAAGGAGAGGACGAGCACCAGCCCGGCGGCGATTCCCTGCCCCGAAGCAATCAGTGGATTAATCAGCTTCTTCCCGCTACGAAAGTGCATCCCACCTGACTCCCGCATTGGCTGTCTCTTCCTGCATCGCATTGGACAAGGCACCGTAGCTCAAGAACACCATAACCAAAACAAGTCCCGGGAAAAACATCCACCAATCGGAAACCAGGACATGGTAGTGCTGCAAAGTCGCGAGCATGGTTCCCCAACTGGCGACCGGCTCGCCAACCCCCAGCCCCAGGAATGAGAGCGTGACTTCCGCCAGAACATATTGTGGGATTAGTAAAGCGGCCTGGGTCAAGAGGACGGAACGGGTTTCGGGCAACACGTGTTGACGCAGCAGATACAGATCGGAAGCGCCAAAGCATCGAGCCGCCAAAACATGGCCACGTTCCTTGGCGCTGAGCGCCACGCCGCGCACCAGTCGCGCCGGACGCGCCCATCCCAGCAAACCAATCACCGCGATAACCAGCAAGAAAGTTTGCCTCGGATCGGCGTGCAATGGGAGGAAAGCGCGTAATGCCAGCAGCAGATACAACCAAGGCAGCGCCAAGAAAAGTTCCGCCCCGCGCATAATGACCGCATCACTCCATCCACCATAGAACCCTGCGAGCGTTCCTAGCAACAAACCGAACGTCAGAGTCAGCAGGGTTGCCAGCAGTCCCGCAAAAAGAGAAATCTGGCCTCCGTGCAACAATCGCGAGAAAACATCGCGGCCGTAATTGTCCGTGCCCATGAGGTAGAGACGGCCGGGGGCGGCAACTCCCAGCAAATGGAGGTTCGACGTCAGCATTCCGAGCATGCTGTATGTAGTGCCGCGGCTGAAGAATTGGATCGGGTAGGCTACGCTCGATTCCTCGCTACACGACATTCCTTCCGCCGAATCGGCAAAGCCGTAGACAAAGGGACGCCAATTCATTCGGCCATCCGCGCCAATCCAATGGACCCGTATCGGGGCACAATTTGGAGCCGACCTGTCTTGAACTGCGGGATCGTAGGGGGCAAAGAATCCTGCTGCAAGCACAACAGCGTGCACCGTGACCAGTGCGACCACTGGGAAAACCAGTTTTCGTGCTTTTCCTCCTCTCATGGCAGTGTCCGCCTCATAGCAGGGCCTCCGATCGGATTCGCGGATCGCAGGCAAACAGCAAAATATCTCCCACGGCCATGCCAGCCATCAAGAACAATGCAGAAAACGTCACCGCCCCGATCACCACATAAACATCGCGCGCCAGCACCGCTTCAAGCAAGAAAGGCCCTAGCCCCGGCCAACTCATAATCACTTCCGTCAGCAGAGATCCACTCAACAGCGCGGCCAACGAGAACCCGAACAAGGAAACCAACGGGTTAATGGCGGCCGGGAGCGCGTGGTGAAACAGAACGCGGCGGCGGCTGATTCCATGTCCCATCGCGGCCTGAATGAAGGGGGAGTCGAGGACATCCAGCAAAGCCGCGCGTACGTGACGGAACAACACGGGCAGACTGCCGAGCGTTAAGACAAGAAGGGGCAATACCAAATGCCACAGGATGTCACCAATCTGTTGCCATCGGTTCAAGTTATCGAAGTCCGCCGAGACCATACCACCGGCGGGAAACCACCCAGTTCGCACACCTACCGCAAGAAACACCAGGCCCAAAAGCAGTTCGGGGATCGCCAGCAAAGTTGACGTCACGAGCAAACATGCGCGATCCAGCCAACCGCCGGGACGCGCCGCGCAAAAAACGCCGAGCGGCAGCGCAGTTGCCCAGGCCATCAGCGTCGCCGTCGCCGTGAGCAACAAAGTATTGCGCGCCCTCACCAACAAAAGAGGAGCCACGGGCGCGCCATAAGCAAAAGAAAACCCGAAATCACCGCGCGCCGCCGCGGCCAACCAGCGGCCGTATCGTACCGGCAAAGGCCGATCAATGCCGTAGCTGGCGCGAAGCCTGGCAACGGTGTTGGGCGAAATCTGGGGATTCAAACGCATTTCCTGAAAAAAATCTCCGGGCGCCAATTCCAGGAAAGCGAAGGAAAGCAACGAAACTCCGAGCAGTAGCAAGATGCCTTGAAAAAGCCTGACTGCCAGGTAGCGCATAGGGGCCGTTAGAGGCGCATTATCGGTGAGAATTCATGGCTCTGCAAGTCAAAAGCTGCGCCAGAAAAGGATTTGTTTCGGAGTGGATCGCGCGGCTGAGGACGTCCTCGACGCTACCCTGTTCCACGATTCTGCCCTGCTCCATCACGGCCACCTCGTCAGCGAAGCGGCGCACCAGGTCGAGATCGTGGGAAATAAACAAGTAGGTCAGCGACCGATCGGCTTGCAGGCTCAGCAGAAGATTCACAATCTGGCCGCGGACCGAAAGGTCGAGGCCAACAAAAGGCTCATCAAGAATAAGGAGACTGGGTTGCAGCGCGAGAGATCGCGCAATCGCCAACCTCTGGCGTTCGCCGCCGCTGAATTCATGCGGGCGTCTACAAGCCCCGCCAGGCGGAAGGCCGACTTTCGCCATCAACTCGGCAACCAGTTCGGCCCGATCCCTTGCCGTAATTTTCGAAGGCAAGTGGCGATTTTGAATCAACAAAGGTTCTTCAATGATCTGGGACGCCGTGAAGCGTGCGGGCAGCGCAGCCGCCGAATCCTGGAAAATGATTTGAACTCGCGGCCGCCGCAGCGCTCGCTCGGGTTTCGTTAGCGCATTTATGTCAGCGCCTTCAAACCAAATCCTGCCTGAGTCAGGCTTCTCCAGCATGGCAACGCACATTGCCAAGGTCGTCTTTCCCGAGCCCGACCTTCCCACCAGCGCAAGAGTCTTCCCCGGACCCAACGTCAGATCAACTCCATCCAGCGCCCTGGACGCGAACCGCTTTGCCCACCATTGGCCTTGTACAAACGTCTTGACCAGGCTTTCGATTCGCAGGATGGGCCCGTGATTTGACATCGTCGGCAATGGCTCATCCTCCGTACTTGAAACAACGGACCGAACGAGTAGCTTCGGGGTGAGTTTCACCCGGAAATCGGGTGCGACAAATTTCCATTCGATCCGGGCAACGGCTTTCGAAATCGCATCCCGCAATGTCATTCATCAGATCGGGAGCGCGCCCCGGGATTGCCGGTATCAATCGCATGCCCGTCGGCCGGAATTTCATTCGTCCTTCCATCCGCTCTTCCACCGTATCGCTGAGAGTCTCTCGTTCTAGCGCACACGCGAGCAGCGCTCTTGTATAAGGATGCAGTGGCCGCTCGAATACATCAGCGCGCGTCCCTTGCTCGACAATCCTCCCTGCGTACATCACGATGATCCGATCCGCTAAACGTGTGAGCGGAACCAGATCGTGACTGATGAAGAGAAATGCTGTATGAAGCCGCTGCTGAAGGCGTCCGAGAAGTTCCACGATTTGCGAAGCGGTGATTGGGTCCAATGAGGCAGTGGGTTCATCGGCGACCACCAATGCGGGCTCGCATGCCAGGGCTTGCGCGATTACGATTCGTTGGCGCTGTCCTCCACTCAATTGATGCGGATAGGCCGCATAAACGCGATTGGCATCCGGCAGTTCCATCTGCTCGAGGAGAGACATTGCTTTGGGGGAACGCGGCCATTTATGATGGGCGCGCAAGACTTCCGCTATTTGTTCGCCCACGCGCAATACAGGATTCAGCACGGCTGAATCCTGGTAAATCATCGAGATGCGCGCGCCGCGGACTTCGCGGAGCTCGCGCTCGGAGAGCGCGAGCAACGGGCGGCCTTCAAATTCAATCGAGCCTTGGACGACCTGGGTCGAGGGCGGCAACAGGCGGAGGAGCGCTTTGGCTAGTGTCGATTTGCCTGCGCCCGATTCGCCCAGCAGGCCAACGATTTCGCCGGGTTGGATTTGAAAGGAGACGTCTTTGAGCGGATAAACGAACGGGTGAATCTCGCCCGATGCCGCGCCGGACGCCGGGTTGACGGCGATCCGCACGGTGAGGTCCTGAACCTGAAGCAGCGGCTGCGATGGATTCTCAGCGGCTTCTGGGGTCGTCAAGGCGGCTCCTGGGCAGAAATGGAATGTTGAAAGTTTAATCGAAAGCTTCCATCCCGGGGTGGGGAACCACTTATCGCCGGAGCACGCGGCGGACTCGCCAACTGTTCCGGTTAACTTCCCTGAGTGCACATTCAGAATAGCAGGGGTGTCGAGGGGCGGGGCGTTTGCCGCAATAAAATGCCCGTGCCAAAAGGGGGCGAATAGCAGGCGAACAAAATATTGTTTTCAATACCGATATGTACGTACATGGCGCGCAGAAGTAACGAACGAAAGGAGTTCGGAGATTTTGAGGAGGTCAAAATCGGGGTTGACAAAGTGTGATAAGGGGATTTGCGGACTCAAAGCCCAGGTTGGCGTCCAAAACCGGAGCGCCAACGCAGACATGAGGACGGGCACCTGGCGCTTCCGCTCCAACGAGCCAACGGCTCGCGGACAGGAGTGTCCGCGCCACACAAGCACATGAAACCCCTAAGCTAGAATCCCGTCGGTAGGCGGGAACTATCAGGAGACCACCTGATTGCGGGTAGTGTCCTAACTTCAAATTCCACCACGGAGACACGGAGAACGGAAAAACCCAACTGCTTGGCAAACCTTCACCTGTTGGGTTTTACAGATTTAACGTTTTTCCTCCGTGACTCAGTGACTCCGTGGTGAGAGCTGGCAAATCAGGACACCACCGCCGACTGTTTCACGTTGACACAAGCAGGGTAGCGGGGGACAATTACAGCCATTCTTGGGGGAGTAAAGGCATTCCGGGGCATGTAAGGAATTACTGCTGGATCGTCTAGTTCCCGAACCGCACCGCCCGGCACAATCAGGAGTGGCGGCACGGCGGGGCAGGGGTTGGCCCGACACTCGCTGGTTCTAAATGGCTGGTCCGCTAGCGTTGGTCCGCTAGCGAGGGAAACCGGCATACCGGCACGAAACCCGAAGGGGATAATGAGATGAAACTTAGCCTATCGAAAACGGCCTGCATCGTCTTTGCATTCTGTGCCGCTTCGGCGATTTTCTCCGCCGCACGGACCGAGTCGTCGGCACAGCCCAAGCTCACGTGGGTGTACAGTTTCGACGGACAGGGAGCCCACGGCGGCGCGAATCCTGGCTACGGCAATCTGGTTCAAGGCTCGGATGGCTACCTCTACGGAACAACGGAGGTGAGCGTCGGCACCGAAGGCACGGTTTTCAAAATCAGCACTGCCGGCAAGCTGAAAACGCTCTACGTTTTTTGCACTGACGGTGAGCCTTGCCTGAACGGCGCGAGGCCTCTTGGAGGACTGTCGCTCGGTAGCAATGGGAAGTTCTACGGTTCGACCTCCTTGGGCGGGAGCCCCGGCGATGGCACCGTCTTTCAAATCACGACGGCGGGCAAGTTTAAATGGCTGTATGACTTCGGCACCACCACGAACGGCTCCGACCCATGGGCTCCCCCGATTCTAGCCGCCAATGGACTCTTGTACGGAACCACATCCGGTGGCGGGTCCGCGAACGAAGGCACCATCTATGAAATGAGCACCACGGGCACCAACGCTGCTTCCCTGAGCTTCGTTGGCAAGAACGGTATCTATCCTTACGCCAGACTGATACAGGCTGCGAACGGAACCTTGTATGGCACCACCAGCGAACTGGCAGCGGGCAACGGCACCGTCTTTGCAGTCACGGAGAACGAGGGCTTCAAAACGCTGCACAAGTTCAACGGCGCGCCTGGCGGCGGTTACCTCGTCGGTGGGCTGGTTCAGGCCAACAACGGGACCTTTTACGGGACCACGACCACCGGCGGAGCCCACCTCGGAGGCGGTACGGTTTTTTCCATCACCGCGACCGGCACGTTCAAAACACTCTACAGCTTCTGCGCTAAATCGAGTTGCACGGACGGCTCCGCTCCCACGGCCTCACTGATACAAGCCAGCGATGGAAACCTGTACGGGACAACTTATAATGGAGGGGCGAACACCACCTCCTGCGACGGTGGTTGCGGCACAATCTTCAAGATCACCCCCACGGGCACGCTCACTACTGTCTACAACTTCTGCTCTCTAGCTGAGTGCGTTGACGGGTATTATCCGGAAGGTGGGCTGGTGCAAGCCACCAACGGGAGCTTTTACGGTACGACCTTCTATGGAGGGCAGTCGGGCAGCGCCGGCACGGTATACAGTCTCTCCCTGGGACTGGCCGCGTTTGTGAAGACAGTCCCCGCTTCGGCCACGGCGGGCGCCACTGTAATGATCCTGGGAGACAATCTGACAGGCACGACGAAAGTCAGCTTTAACGGCATCGCCGCGGCATTTACGGTTGTCTCCAGCACTGAAATTCAAGCCACCGTACCCTCCGGTGCGGCCACCGGCACTGTGACCGTCGATACGGCGGGCGGCACGCTGAAAAGCGACGGGATCTTTCACGTGAATTGAGCAGGTGAATTGAAGGGGAATCCGCGCCAGCGAGCGTAGGAACACCGCGGCGATTCTGAGTGCAATGGCGATAAAGCCCCGCGAAAATGGGTAGTGTCCTAACTTCAAATTCCACCACGGAGACACGGAGGCACGGAGAAAACCCAACTGCCTGGCAAAACCTGCTTGGCAAACCTTCCACCTGTTTGGGTTTTACAGATTTAGCGTTTTTGCTTCGTGACTCGGTGACTCCGTGGTGAGAACAGGCAGATCAGGACACCACCCTAAAACGCAGCCTGTTGCCTGGCGAGCCAACATCACACTGAACGGTGATACCTGTTATTGCGGAAATTAGCCAAAGGAGTCAGTTTGTGGGGGGCTAATCCATTCGCCTCTCCGAAGATGTGCGCCCTCTGGAGAATCTCCGGTATGGCGCGAGCACATTCGGATCCCAGGCTCTCTTCCTCTTGCAAAGGAGGTCTTATGACTTGCAAGATTAGTCGCGCTCATCTTCTCGGTGTCACTTTTCCATTCATCGCAATTTTGATTACGTTGCTCGCTCCGGCCTGTTTAGCGCAAACCGCTGTCAACGCGCCACTGCGCCGCTCGTCGACAGAAAAAGCAAACCAGGCCGCGCAAGGCTCCGGAAATCCGCTATTTGTGCCGGCCGTTCCATACAACTCCGGGGGTGAGGCCATCGCGGTGGCCGTCGCAGATGTGAACGGAGACGGCAAGCCTGATCTGGTCGTCGCGAACCTCTCGAGCCCGACGGTGGCTGTGTTGTTGGGCAACGGCGACGGGACCTTCCAGGCGGCAGTAACGTATCCGGTGGTTGGGTATTCTCCAGACTCAATCGCGGTGGCAGATCTGAACGGAGACGGCAAGCCTGATGTGGCAGTCGCCACCGGGGTCGCTCCGATCGGCTGGTCGTCGAATCTTTCCGTATTCCTGGGGAATGGTGACGGAACTTTCCAGCCAGCGGTCGGGTACGGCTGCGGGGACGCCTCCGGTATAGCGATCGCGGATGCGAACGGCGATGGGAAACAGGATCTGCTGATGACGATTTCCAATGGTTATGGGCTGGCAGCAGTTCTCATGGGTAATGGCGATGGTACATTCCAACCCTGTGCCACCTATAGCTCGGGCGGAACGTATCCCTATTTTCTAACGGTCGGAGACCTGAACGGTGACGGCAAACCCGATCTCGTGGTAGCCAATTGGTTTGCACTTAAAGGTAAAGTGAGCACGGTCGGAGTACTACTCGGCAATGGCGATGGCACATTCCAGCCCGGGGTAACCTACTACTCCGGAGGGAATCAGCTCGGTGCGGTCGCAGCCGCGGACCTAAGAGGCGACGGAAAACTTGATGTGGTGGGCGCAAATTGCGTACCCACCGGGTCTCTTGCTTGTGGTGACAAGAAGGCTCCGCATGGCGTCCTCGGGGTGTTGCTGGGGAACGGTGACGGCACATTGCAACCGGTAGTTGCCTACGACCCAGGAGGTGCCGGCACCAGCGGTGTGGCGATTACGGATGTAGACGGCGACGGCAAGCTGGACGTGGTCGTAACCAATCCGAGTGGCTCGATCGGCGTGCTACTGGGGAACGGTGACGGGACCTTTCAGCGCGCCATTACTTACACCACGACCGGTCTTCAGCCATATAGTGTGGTGGCTCGGGATGTAAACGGGGATGGCAGGCCGGACCTCATCATAGTGGCATCTGACGGGATCGCTGTGATGCTCAACAACACTGGACCTCACACGGCGACTACGACCATGTTGACCGCAAGCGAAAATCCGGTGAAAGCGGGCACGCCTGTGACCTTCACGGCCTCGGTAGCCGGTGCACCGAACTCAGGGTTGACTGGCACGGTGACGTTTCAGGACGGACCGGTCATCATCGCGACGGTGGTGCTCTCTGGTAATCAGGCGGCCTGCAGGACGACGTACACAGGAAAACACAACGGCATCCACTCCATTATGGCCTCGTACTCGGGAGATCTTCACAACTCGGTCAGCACATCCGCCGCATTGCCGGAGGACGTTCTTGCCCCTTCGCGCATGACAGTGACCACTTCGCAATCGCCGGCTCCTGCCAGTCAGCCGGTGACTTTCACCGCCACCATTAAGTCCACTTTTAGCGCGATTTCCGATGGCGAGATGGTGACGTTCTATGCGGACAGCATGGTAATCGGGACGGGCCTTACGGCCGGGGGGAAGGCCACGTTCACAACCTCCTCGCTGACCGTGGGGAAGCACAGCATCAAGGCAGCCTACCCGGGAGACACCTTATTTGAACCAAGTAGTGGGAAAATCGAGCAAGTAGTGCAGAAGTGACGTTGCCAGCGGAGGAGGAGTACTTTGGGGATGCTGAGAACGCCAAGAGCGCATCCCCTGCGTTGGATCAAATAGTGCAATTAAGCTTCGTCGGCCGTTGTGGGGGAGCAGCGCGGACAGGAGTGTCCCACCCCAGCCCGCGAAGAGCGCGCGGCCTGGGGGCCCCGGTGTCCGCGCGACACAAGCGCATGAAACCCTAAAATCAAAATCCCGCTGCTCGATCAAAATCAAAGCCGCGGGCGAGGGCGCCCGCGCCACACGTGGGCATTGGCGCTAGACGTCGGGCCGGGCCATCGGGCCCTAGTCTCCTGTACCGGTGAGTTTGGACGTTTGCGGGCTATTCTTCGCGCTGTCGCTTACGCTCAGCTGGCCGGTCCTGGTTCCGGTTGCCTTTGGCTTGAACATCACATCGATTGTGCACTTTTTCCCGGCTGCCAGGCTCGCCGTGCAGGTGGTTGTCGACACCGCGAAATCTCCAGTGGTGGAAATCGCAATGCTGGTTAGCGCCACAGTCTGGTTATTGGAGAGGGTGAACGTTTTCGCGGTGCTCGCCGTGCCGACCTTCTGCTTGGCGAAGGTTGCAGTGGCCGGCGTCAGTGTCGCCGGCAGCAGCCCTGTTCCCGTGAGCTGCACGGTCTGAGGGCTGGCTGGCGCATTGTCATTGAACGTGAGCGTCCCCGTTACCTTGCCCAATTTCGCAGGCGTAAAAGTGACTATCGCTTTGCAACTACTTCCCGCAGAGAGAGTGCTTCCGCAGGTAGTCGAGGAAATCGCAAAATACGTGCCCGGCGTGATGCTGTTGATGTTCAGCGTCGCCGCACCGGTGTTTTTCAAAGTTACCGACTTACCCGTGCTGGTGGTGTTCACTACCTGGCTGAAGGTGAGCGAGGCAGGGGTGAGCGTAACCGCGGGAGCGGAACTCGAAGTGAAGACGAAACCGTGAAATACACTACTCGCGTCCGCGTAGGATCCGGCGATGACGCCTGAATCGTTCATGCTGATTGTTGCCGTTCCCTCAAGCGCGCCGGTGCCTCCCTTGGGATCGTCGAGCGGAGATGTGATGGTGCCATTGGGAGCGCGCACAAAGCCGTGCGCCATTTGGTTGCTGTCCGTATAGAATCCCGCGATCGACCCGCCGGTGCTAATGCTGGCGGCGATGGTTCCGTCGATGTGGATTCCCTTGCCTCCTCCGGGCCCCGTTGTACTTGCCCCCGGAGCGTCGATCACGGTGATCGCTCCGCCAGCGCTGCGTACGAAGCCGTGCAGCAACCCTGTGGAGTCCTCAAAGACTCCCGTAATGTCGCCCGCTGTGTCGATGCTGACGGGAAACGTTGCGACGGAGTTTGGTGGATCGATGGGATACGTGAAACTAGAACCGTTGTAGATGAAGCCGTGATAGACGCTGCTCGAATCCTTATACGCTCCGGTGATATCTCCTGCTGAATTGATGCTGGAAGGCTGAGTGCCTTGTTTATTTCCCTTACCCGCTGCGGGAACATCGATGGGAGACGTCACCGTGTCATTGGCGGCACGTATAAATCCATGCCATACGGAGGTCGTGAGATCGCTACCTGTCACATAGGTTCCCGCGATGACTCCGCCATTGATGCTGAGCGGGGTGGTTCCGCGGTGCCCGCTCGTTCCTGCTCCCGGCACATTGAATTCTGTAATCGTGCCATTGGAAGCGCGGACGAAACCGTGATACACATTGCTGGAATCCGCATACATTCCGGCGATATTCCCATCGGCATCGATGCTGAGCGGGAATGTGCCCTGATTTTTAGTGGTGCCTGCGCCGGAAGCGTCGAACGTTGAGATTGTGCCATTCGAAGCGCGCACAAAGCCGTGCGACACATTTCCGGTCGTGATATAAATTCCCGCCACATCCCCAGCCGCGTTGATGCTGGCCGCAAAAGTCCCTTCCATTGCCGTCGTGCCCGCGCCTGACACATCGAAGTTCGTGAAGGTGCCGGAAGTCAGCGGCTTCGCGGGCGCATTCACAGCGCTCTGCTGGCTGCAGTTGTGGCAGTTCGCCGGGCCGGTTATCCATGCCCACACCCGCGAGAAAGAGCCCTGATGCTTGCGCGCGGCTCCCATGGTGAACACGGCCGCCGAGACCATCAAGACAATGAGGAGGCCGGCCTTTCGCCGCAAGACGAAGGCCCTATACAGGGGCGCAAAACGCAATCTGAACCGTGAACAATCAGCGGACGACGGGCGCGTAACCATTTTCTCCTCCACCAGATTTCCTGGAAACTGAACTGCAGCCTTGGCATTGGATCGAACACAAAGCCCTGGGGCCGACTATAACCAAACGAAAATTGCGCGTACTCTTCGGAAGCGCTTGCTTCCAAGCCGCATCGGCTCAATATTCCTGGCGGGCAATCCGCACTAAGGGCCTCATTCTATGGTAATAATATACTTGGCTCAGTGGTAGAATACTTGCGCCGTGACGGGCCGCGAATTATGCGACTAGGTTTCAATTAATTCCGACAGGTCTGTGCAAGCTTTTTCAAGAGTGCGCTCTACGTGCCACCAAATCTCTCGGGCTTCTTTTTCTTTATATTCGCTGCGGGAATGCATAACGTGATTTCTCCATGCATTTTTTATGTATCTGAACTGCATCGCGATTTCTGAGTAGAACATTTGCTTTTGTTCTCGCGGATCGCCCTTTGGAAGCTTATCGAATTCTTTTATTGCAAGCTCGATGCGCTCAATCAGTGTTTGCCATTGGTCGCGAGATGGATCGATGCCAGTCAATGAAGCCGCGACTGTAGTTAAAATCTTCTCTGTAGCACGCATGGAGTGAAAGACCGAGGCCGTAAATTCTTCGTATTGATAGCAGGATCCCGCACTGATCAAATTGTGAATCGCGGTAGGCCAGGGCTTATCCATCAACGCGTCGATCTCCTTCAGCATCTTTCTGATTTCATGAGACAGCTCCTTCGGTAGGAAATATAGGGGCATGTCCTGAAGTTCGTTGGCTATGGTTCTTTCTATTTCTTCCATCGCTATGCGACCTTCCAGATATCACAGAGTTGATGCCGTCTTGAATTCTTCCTCCCAGTGTCGCGCGATGGCTTCGGAGACTGGCAGCTCCAGAGTCTTACACCGTTCGGCAATATCGCTCAGTCTAGGGGACACCGACTTCATATACGACTCAGGTATTTCAATTAGCTCTCCAGAGCCAGCCATCTCCCCCATCAAATACCGGATGGTTGATCCAATCCAAATGAAATCGGCGGCGTACATTTCTAGCATTTCGTACAGGCTCCGGCGATGTAGGAATGTTGAACCACATTAAAAGTGTCCCCGTGAGACCACAGTAGAAATGTCCCCTTATAGAGTTCCTTCGGCGAGGAGGAACAGAGATTGGGGAGAACGGGATTGAGCAAGAAAGAGCTGAGGCGGGTGGAAGTGATGGGGCGGGTGAAGGCGCGCAGTTTGCGGTTGCGCGAAGCGGCCGAGATGCTGGAGTTGAGTTATCGGCAGACGAAACGGGTGTGGGCGCGGTATCGGGGGGGAGGAGCGAAAGCACTGCAGCATGGGAACTGTGGGCGAGTGTCGAACCGGGCGTACGCGGCGAAGTTCCGGGCGGCGGTGCTGAAACAGGTGCAAGCGCGGTATGAAGATTTCGGACCGACGCTGGCGGCGGAGCATCTGGCGAGCGATGACGGACTGGTCATACCGGCCGAGACACTACGGCGGTGGTTGAAGCAGGCCGGGGTGTGGCAGAGGCAACGGCGGCGGAAGCCGTATCGGCAGCGGCGTGAAGCGAAGGCACACTTCGGCGAGTTGGTGCAGTTGGACGGCAGCTTTCACCAGTGGCTGGAAGAACGTGGGCCGCGCGGCTGTCTGATGCACATGGTCGATGACGCAACGACCGAGGCGCTGGGATGCTTTTCCGAAGAGGAAACGATCTGGGCGGCGGCGGGCGTGTTGCGGCGCTGGATCGAGCGCTACGGCGTGCCCCAGGCCTTGTACACGGACTGGAAGAACGTCTACGTGCGACCGCCGAATGCCGAAGAGCGAGAGCGCGGAGAAGCGGCGGTGACGCAGTTTGGGCGGATGTGCGCCAAACTGGGCATCCGGATTATCGCGGCCAGTTCGCCACAAGCGAAAGGGCGGGTGGAGCGAGCGCACGGCACGCATCAGGATCGGCTGGTGAAGAAACTGCGGCTGGCCGGGATCCGAAACTACGGCCAGGCCAATGCGTATCTGGAGAAGGGCTATCTCGCCGAGCACAACCGTCGCTACGCGCACGCGGCCGTGGCCCAAACTGATTATCACCGACGCCGGCCCACGGCGCGGCAACTGGACGAAGTGTTCTGGCTGGAGGAAGAACGAGTGGTGAGCGAAGACTGGGTGGTGCGCTATAACAACCGGCTGTTGCAACTGGAACGGCAAAGCCGGCACTGGGCGCCGGCGAAGAGTCGGGTGCTGGTGCGGGAAAATGAAGCGGGCGAAGTTGCCATTCACTATCGCAATCAGCGTGTGAGCTTCCGCGAGTTGAAGGCCTCTACAGCGCTGGGCGAGAGAAGGGGCGCTGCCCCTTCCCCCGCGCCCCCTTCCCCAAAACCACACCGCAACCCTCCTCCAACTCCGAATCATCCTTGGAGACAGGGCTGGCAGCAGATGAAAACACCTGCCTTTTCTCCGGCATGGTGAAACCACAACCAGGGGACATTTCTATTGTGGACAAGACGGGGACATTTCTAATGTGGTATGACACTCCGGCGATGTAGGAATTGACTTTTGACACACGTAGTTCTACCTTCTGTCCAGGAAGGCTAAACGTGTCTCAAAAGCCAACTCGATCCGCTCCGACTAAGAATGAGAACGAGTTCGGCAACTTTTCACGTTTGCTTGATAAATTACTTTCAGTCCCGCATTCGAAAATCAAAGCGGAACTAGACGCCGAGAGAGCCGCGAAACGAACGCGAACTAAACGCGTTTCTTCGGGCCACGCTTCCGGCGAAAAGGGCTAGAAAGCCGTTTCCCCCTCCTTCCCAGTGAGTTCCTTGTAGGTCACGCGCTTTCCCACGATATTGCTCACTGCCAAGCTGAATCTATCAAAATCGTTCATCGGATTGTCTGCGGTTGCGCGGTTATTGTAGCGGAACACCTGCTCATCCACGTAGCGGTCAAGGTGAAATGGCTCGACAGCAACGTAGGTTCCACCGATGCCGCGTTTCAAGAGTGACCAGAAATTCTCAATCCCATTGGTATGCACGCGGCCATTGACGTACCGCTCCATGTGGTTGATTACGTCATGCAACGTACTTGTCTGCGAGGCCGTCATAGGCCGGAGCTTGGTCTGTGTAGACGGTAGAGCCATGCTTCACGTTCTTGAGCACCTGGGGCTGGAGAGTATCACGCTTAGTGTTTACTACCACTCTGGCGCGTACTTCCTTGCGGCCACGATCTAGAATGCCCATGACCACGGCTTTACCGAAAGTTCCGCCGCGCTTGTTGTAGATGATCTTCTTGTCCTTGTGCATGTTTCGCAGTTTGCCTCCGACGAAAGTCTCATCCACTTCCACTTCGTTCTCAGGGTCGCCGCCTAGCTTGTGGAAGGTTCCAACTTTCAGCGCAACACGGATGCGGTGCATCATGAACCATGCCGATTTTTGGGTTACGCCGATGGCGCGGTGAATCTCGTAGGACGAAACGCCATTCTTGCAGTTGGCAATCATCCAGACAGCAACGAGCCACTTGTCTAGGCTGATCGGTGAATCCTCGAAGATGGTTCCCACCTTGATTGAGAACTGGCGCTTTTCGTGCTTTGCCTTGCACTCCCAGATTCGGCGGGTAGCGAGAAAGCGAACCTCATGCGACCCGCAGCGTGGGCAATAGACACCATCGCGGAAGATTCGGGCAACGAGGAAACATAGGCAGTTGTCGGGGTTGGCGAAGTAAACTATCGCTTCTTGAAGGGTTTTGGGTTGGTCTGCCATGTGTTTAAGGTAGCAGACTCAGTAATCTGTGTCAAGTATATTATTACCCATTCTATTAGATCGCGGGGAAAACGGGTACCGTTCCCAACCAGTAAACGATCCTCCTACAGAGCCTGATTTGCAAGCCTTGAAACCTGAGGACTTGTGCTTTCCTGACCCCTGAGAGCCAGGATCTGGCCCCTGAAAGCTGCTTGAAAGCTGGTAAAATAGAAGCTCCCATGGCTCAAATTCATCGCAAGAAAACTCTTACCTGCACGATAGGCGACGCGCGGACCGGAATTGTCCGCGTAGGCTCAGATGCACCCGTTATGGTGCAATCGATGACCAATACCGATACGGCCGATATTCCCGGAACCATCCAGCAGGTTGCCGCGCTGGCGCGCGCGGGCAGCGAGGTGGTGCGGGTCACGGTCAATCACGACGAGGCGGCCAAAGCGATTCCATATATCAATGAAGGGCTGGAGAAGCTGGGCGTGCGCGTGCCCATCGTTGGCGACTTCCATTACAACGGGCATCAACTGCTGATCAAGTATCCCGGATGCGCCGACGGGCTGGCGAAGTACCGCATCAATCCGGGCAACGTGAGCGTGGGGCGGAAGAATGATGACAACTTCCGGACGATGATTGAAGTGGCGGTGAAATATCAGAAGCCGGTGCGCATTGGCGTGAATTGGGGCTCGCTCGACCAGCAATTGCTGACGAAGATGATGGACGAGAACTCGCGGCTGGCCGAACCGAAGGACGCGCGCGAAGTGACGATGGATGCGATGGTGGTGAGCGCGTTGAACTCGGCGAAACTGGCCGAGCAGTATGGGCTGCGGGCCGACCAGATTATTCTTAGCGCGAAGGTCAGCGGGGTGCAGGATTTGATTGACGTGTATCGACGGCTGGCGGAGCGGTCGAATTATCCGCTGCATCTGGGGCTGACCGAAGCGGGGATGGGGGCGAAGGGCATTGTGGCATCGAGCGCGGCGATGGGTGTGCTGCTGCAGGAAGGGATTGGCGATACGATTCGCGTCTCGCTGACGCCGGCACCCGGAGGCGATCGCACGGAAGAAGTGCGAGTAGCGCAGCAGATTCTGCAATCGCTCGGGATTCGGAGCTTTACGCCGCAAGTGACGGCATGCCCAGGCTGCGGGCGGACGACCAGCACCTTCTTTCAGGAGATGGCGCAGCAGATCCAGACGTACTTGCGCGAGCAAATGCCGGTGTGGAAAGGCCGTTACACGGGCGTGGAAGAGATGAAGGTTGCGGTGATGGGGTGCGTGGTCAATGGGCCCGGGGAATCCAAACACGCCAATCTCGGTATCTCACTACCGGGGACGTTTGAGGAGCCGAAGGCTCCGGTGTATGTCGACGGGCGCTTGTTTACGACGTTGAAGGGCAACAAGATTGTGGCGGAGTTCACGAAGATACTGGACGACTACGTTGAGTCGCACTACGCGGCGAAGGAGAAGGAAGTAGCCGTGTAGCGGATTTCGGCTTTCGGGCAATGGTGCACTTTGAACCAAAGTTGGCTAAGATGACTGTGCAGCGATGGGTGCTGACTAAGTAAAGGAGAAATAAACCGTGAAAAGCTTGTTACTCTCTACGTTTTTGGCTCTGTTAGTATGCCTGCTGACCAGCGGATCAGCACTCGCCCAGACGGAATTGTCTGGAACCGTAACTGATTCCGCGGGCGCGGTGGTGGCGAAGGCCACGGTCACCATTAAGAGTTTGGATAACGGCGCGATGACGACCTCAAAGACCAATGCCCAAGGCGCCTTTTTGTTTCCGTTTGTCGCACCCGGCGCCTACTCCGTTCAGGTTGACGCCACGGGATACCCGCATTATGCATCGACGACTTACCTCAGGGGGGGCGTGGAAACAACCGTGCATGTGAAGCTCGGGAAAACAGCGGCCAAACAATAAGGCCCGATCGAAGGGTGATTCGGAGTCATCTTTGGGAGTTGTCTTTGACACGATCGAGCTGCGTGGAGGGTGGGGTGGTGAGGGCTTTTGTTTATCCCGGGTTAGCGTCCGAAAGACGCGGCCGCGAACCCTTCGACAAGCTCAGGGCAGGCTCTGGGGCACCTTCTATAACCGTCGGAACCCGCAGACGCAGAGTGTCCGCCGCAGCACCGTATCCAACTAAATACTGTTATGTCTTACTAATGATATAATGTAAGACATGAGCGATTGTAGTGCTACAGTCACCTCCAAAGGCCAACTTGTCGTCCCGGCGGAGCTGCGCCGCAAGCATCGGATTGAGGCGGGGACCAAGATCAGATTTCTGGAAGATCAATTTGGCCGGATTGTTCTTCAGCCGATCACTGAAGACTATGTGGATCGCATCCAAGGATGCCTTGCTGATGGACCCGACCTGCTGGCGAAGTGGGGAGTCGAGCATCGCAAGGAAAAAGACGGCGCAGGCGCGGGCGAACACGACCGGTGAAAACATACGTGCTCGATGCCAGCGCGTTGTATGTATTCCTTCAGAACAAGCCTGCGGCGAACAAAGTGAATCAGGTGCTGAAAGAGGCGGTGCGGGAACGTGCCGCGATCCTGATGTCAGCGGTGAACTACGGTGAGGTTTATGGAGCCATTCTCCGCGAGCATGGCCTGGACCGTGCTGCGGCAACTATGAGCGCCGTCCAGCCCTTGCCGATCAGCCTGGTGGACGCAACTCCGCAGAGGGCCGTCCACGCAGCCAACGTGAAAGCCAAATACAAACTCTACTACGTCGACAGTTTCGCCGCCGCCCTGGCGATCGAGTACAAAGCCACGCTGGTCACCAGCGATTCCGACTTTCGCAAGCTCGGGCATGGGGTTCCGGTGGTTTGGCTGAAGGCGTGATGGCTTGTCGAAAAGCCCTGTGACTTACTCTTGGTTGCGCTAGAACGGGAGCAGCAGTTTCTCTGGACCCTCGATTTCGTTCTTGGCCTCGAGGAATTCTTCACTCCAAGGCTTGCCAGCGCATTCGGGGCATCCGTCGATCGTATTGCCGACAGCGAAACAGTGATAGCACGTCCCCTGGGAGCTGGTGCCCGGGAACTTCTTGCATTTCTTACAGGGCTTGAAGAACTCACGTTCGAGCGCTCGATGCTCGTCCCACAGTTCGTGTTCACAGACAATGCACATTCCGTTCTCCTTGGTGCGCTCGATCCTGCGCATCTTCCGATTCATAGTTGAACGGCCAAATGTCCTCAGTGAGGCGGGACACATCCCGATTGTGATGAAACGGGAGCGAGTGTCGCGGGAGGCATCAAACTCAAGCCGAAGAGTGGGCTTGAGCCGCTCACCCGGCGCCACGCGGGCAGGATTGTCCGCCACAGGCAAACGCGGAAAAGCCCTGTGGTGAAAGGGCTTGGTCATTGGTCATTGGCCATTGGCCATTGGTCATTGGTCATTGCTCATCGCTCGAAGCTACTTCTGTGATTTTCGTGGAACCTTTCCCGCCATGCCCCCGTATCTTCTTGCGACCTTCGAAGGAGGCGTCAAATGTTTCGTCACAGCCGCAAATTCCACTTTCCCGTGACCGCAGCCGTCATTGCTCTGGCAATCGTTCCTCTCGCACTGATTGCTTTGCCTGTGGCCTCGTGGGCCCAGACCGCGAACTCAACAACCGCAAACTCAAGCAAAGACCGATGGCTTCACGTTCGCGTCGAAAGTTCGCAACCCAAAAACGAGCACGTCCGCGTGAATGTCCCGCTCGAACTGGCTGAAAAGGTCCTGGCCGTGATCCAGGACGATCATCTGTCGCACGGCAAAATCAAGATCGACCTCTCCCAGTCGAAGGACGTCGATATCCGCGCTCTGTTTGACGCCATCCGCAATACCAAAGACGGGGAGTTCGTCACCGTTCAGGACAACGACTCCGACGTTCGCGTCGCAAAACAGGCGGGCTATTTCCTCGTCCACGTGCACGACAAGGACCATGGAAAGAAGGAGCAGGTAGAAATCCGGATTCCGATGAAGGTGGCTGAGGCCATGCTTTCCGCGGCCAATAACGAACTCGACATTCTCGCAGCGATCCGCGCGCTTTCCTCGCAAGGCGATACCGAACTGGTGTCCGTCAAGAGCGACGAGGAGACCGTCCGCGTCTGGCTGGATTCGAAGAATCTTTCCGACTAACTCGTAACCGGCGGGAGGAAGAGCGCCCCTAATCAAAAAGAGGAAAGAAGAGAACAGGCAAAGTACGAGAGCGGGAGGCAACTATGTTATTGCTGGCAAAAATCGCACTCGGCGTTACCGGCGGTCTGACGCTCGCTGCCGGTTACACCTTCCATGAAGGAATGGTGCGCGTCTCGGTCGACGAGCACGGCCCCAACGGAGACCATGTGCACCTGATGGTTCCGGCGGCGCTCATCCCGCCAGCCCTCCACTTGGCGCCGCGCCATTCACTCGAAGACGCCGCGCGCCAGGCCGGCCCGTGGATGCCCATGGTTCGTGAAATTGCCAAAGAACTCCAAAACTACCCCGATGCCGCGCTGGTCGAGGTGCGCGATGAGAAGGAACATGTGGTCGTCCGCACAAAAAACGGCACCCTGCTAATCGACGTGGACTCGCCGGACGAAACCGTGCACGTAGCTTGTCCCCTGAGCATGATCGAGCACATCTCCGATCAGATCTCAGAGATGGCTCCGTCCGGGGGAGAAGGGAACAAGCGGGTGGAGTGGTGAGCGGTCGAGTTAGCGGCGGCTTGCGGCATCTTTGCTAGAATGCGGTGATGCCGACGGTGCTTCGGACAGGCCCGTATCGCTTTTACTTCTACAGTCACGAGCCCAATGAGCCGCCGCACATTCATGTTGACCGCGACGATCTGTCGGCCAAATTCTGGCTTAGTCCCGTCCAACTGGCGGGTAACTTTGGATTTCGCGCCCATGAGTTGCGGGAGATACAATCCATAGTGACAGCGAATAAGCTGCTGTTTTTGGAGGCGTGGCATGGGTTCTTCGGCAATAACGGCGGATGAGCGAGTCCTCGACGTTGGGTTTACTGACGACGCATTGAGCGTTTCGCTTCGTGACGGGCGCGTGATCAGTGTCCCGCTAGTGTGGTATCCGCGGCTGCTGGAAGCGACGGCCACGCAGCGCAAGAACTGGAAAATTGCAGGCGGCGGTTACGGAATTCATTGGCCTGACATCGATGAGGACCTGAGCACCGAAGGATTGCTGCGAGGCGCGAGAGCGCCTAGGACGACTGGCCCCGCGAAATAGACCTCACCAGCGCCTTGCAGTCCGGTGCCCACGCGGCGACGGATCGAGTCCCTTCGGACCCACGATCTGACATGGATTCGGCTAGAACGGGAGCAGCTGCTTCTCCGGCCCCTCAATTTCGTTCTTGGCCTCGAGGAATTCTTCACTCCAGGGCTTGCCAGCGCACTCGGGGCACTCGTCGATCGTATTGCCAACAGCGAAACAGTGATAGCACGTCCCCTGGGAGCTGGTGCCCGGGAACTTCTTGCATTTCTTACAGGGCTTGAAGAACTCGCCTTCGAGCGCTCGATGCTCGTCCCACAGTTCGTGTTCACAGACGATGCACATTCTATCCTCCCGCCGATCTCCTGCCTCAAGCGAGTGCTATATCGGGGCCGTCAGGAGGCATCATATTCGCCTGCGGAAGTTTCATGCAGTGAGCTGGGACACGGTGCGAACGTGATGAAACCGGAATAGACGCGGACAGCAAGCGGAAAAGGCCAATCCGATTTCTCAGGCTGGCCTTTATCGATGCCGGCAGCGAAACGGGCAGCTTGCCTTATTTCCGTCATTTCTAAGCCACGACTGCAGCGGAGTGAACCCATAACGGGCACGCGACGCCTTCTAGCGCCCAATTGGGATTTACGCTGACCGAATAGTGACGCCGAGCAGGGCTAATGAGCTCTACATGGACGGTCGCCTGTTCCGTTGCAACGCGGACGGACCAGCCAGACGACAGCCCCCGAGTAGAATCGAATGCAGATTTCCAGAGTAGCCCTCTTGGATGGCCGCCTGATCCCCGCTCCACGAGCGCGGCAGCCTGCAGGAGGTCATCGGAGATAAGCCTGCTCTCCATGGGCGACAACTCGCAGGAATAGCAGTTCCGGAGGTACGGACAGATTTCCAGGTAAACTCCGGCAGAGAATGAAAGGCGCGAGACACTGATTGACATTTTGGTTTCTCCTTTTCCAATAGAGTTTTTGGATAACAGCTACTCAATCCACAACAAAAAAGGCCACGCCCATTTCTGAGCGTGACCTTTCTTTAAATCCTAGAGTACATTTCAAAACAAAAGGAAAAGGCCAGTCTGATTTATCAGACTGGCCTTTATTTAATGCCGGCAACTACCTACTCTCCCACACACTTTCGCGTGCAGTACCATCGGCCCAGCGGGGCTTAACTTCCGTGTTCGGGATGGGAACGGGTGGAACCCCCGCGGTAAGATCACCGACAACTTGTAGCCGTCAGCTATCAGCCGTCAGCCATCAGTAACCGGTACTGTGCTGACTTACTTGCTTGATGCGCGGCAAACTTGGTGAGTTCTCAGCGAACTGCAGATCCCTCGCCTGGCTCGGGATGACAATCTTTATATATGACAATCTTATAAAGGATGCCGCCGCCGACAGCGGGGAGCTGATGGCTGAGAGCTTGTTTTCAAAGAGCGTGAGGACGATACCTCACAACTGAATAGATTGGGTGAGAAGGGGGCAAGCCCCGATCTCTCTACGAGACGATTTTATTTGCAGCAATTTTCGTCGGCGCCAGTCGTCAGAACTGTGTCATCAGAGGCGCGCAGTTTCGAGCGCTTCTGAGGAGGCCATTGGCTTTCGAACAGATTCGAACTGAAAGCTGATGGCTGAGTGCTGACGGCTGTTTTAATGCACCGAGTAAATTTTATGGTCAAGCCGAACGGGCGATTAGTACAGGTAAGCTTCATGTGTTACCACACTTCCACATCCTGCCTATCAACCAGGTAGTCTACCTGGGCCCTTCTTGACCCTTAAGGGTTGGGAGATCTTATCTTGAGGAGTGCTTCCCGCTTATATGCATTCAGCGGTTATCACAACCGGACTTCGCTACCGAGCGGTGCCGTTGGCACGACAGCTCGATCACAAGGGGTCCGTCCATCCCGGTCCTCTCGTACTAAGGACAGGCCCTCTCAAATCTCCTGCGCCCACAACAGATAGGGACCGAACTGTCTCGCGACGTTCTGAACCCAGCTCACGTACCGCTTTAATAGGCGAACAGCCTAACCCTTGGAACCTTCTACAGCTCCAGGATGCGATGAGCCGACATCGAGGTGCCAAACCGGAGCGTCGATATGAACTCTTGGCTCCGATCAGCCTGTTATCCCCGGCGTACCTTTTATCCGTTGAGCGATGGCCATTCCATGCAGGACCACCGGATCACTAACGCCTACTTTCGTATCTGCTCGACTTGTAGGTCTCGCAGTTAACCACGCTTGTGCGTTTGCACTCGACGGCTGATTTCCAAACAGCCTGAGCGTAGCTTCGCGCGCCTCCGTTACAATTTAGGAGGCGACCGCCCCAGTCAAACTACCCGCCTTACTATGTCCCTTTCCCGGGTAACGGGAATAGGTTAGAACCACAGAACTCGCAGGGTGGTATCTCACCGGTGGCTCCTCCAAGCCCGAGAGCCTGGAATCAAAGCCTCCCACCTATCCTGCGCAGCAAGTGCCATAGTTCATAGTAAAGGTATAGTAAAGGTGCACGGGGTCTTTCCGTCTAGTTGCGGGCAACCGGCATCTTCACCGGCACTACAAGTTCGCCGTGCCAGTTGGCAAGACAGTCGCACTTTCGTTACGCCATTCGTGCAGGTCGGAACTTACCCGACAAGGAATTTCGCTCAAGTTTGTTACGCCATTTCATATTCGCCGAAATCTCTTTGTTCCCAGCGGTCAAGAAACTGAACCGCCGAGACGCTGAGATCGCCGAGGAATAAGGCATGGGGAGTGGACATTTCTGCCACCCTCTGCATGTCGCCATGCAGTTCGGACTCTATCTTTTCCAACCCCGGTGGGAGTTGGAATCTGGCTTGTAGTCTCTGAGGATTTCAGCAAGCAGAAGCGAAACCTCAGGGACTAAAGCCCCGTCAATTTTGCCGCTGTTCCGGCACGGCTAAAGCCGTGCCCTTCCACGAACCTTGCGCTTGGGCGCGCAATTCGTGTCTTGCCGATCTTTCCTGCTGATTGTCTGCACCCGCGCATTTTCACGAGATCTTGCGATCGCGTAGCTTGGGATACTCAGACTTTCCAGCATATAGCCAGATTTTACTAAGGCTAGCGAGGTCGTTAACCTTAGGACCGTTATAGTTACGGCCGCCGTTCACTGGGGCTTCAGTTCAAAGCTTCGCCTTGCGGCTAACCTCTCCCTTTAACCTTCCAGCACCGGGCAGGCGTCAGCCCCTATACGTCGTTTTCGACTTAGCAGAGACCTGTGTTTTTGTTAAACAGTCGCAGTGCGCATTTCTCTGCGGCCTCTTCGGACTTGCATCCTAGTGAGGCACCCCTTATCCCGAAGTTACGGGGTTATGTTGCCGAGTTCCTTACCAACTGTTCTCACGAGCGCCTTAGAATACTCATCTCGTCTACCTGTGTCGGTTTGAGGTACGGATCCCATGTGTTCTCCTTAGAGGATTTTCTCGGCAGCGTGGAATCAGCAGCTTTCCCCCATACGGGGTACTGCTTTGCGTCTCAGTGATAGCTCTTCAACGGATTTACCTATCGAAGACACCTTACACGCATCGACCGTCATAGCCATAGGACGGCCTGCTTATCCTTCTGCGTCTCCCCATCGTGATAACGACCACACGGGAGGTCCGGAATATTAACCGGATATCCATCAGTTACGCCTTTCGGCCTCACCTTAGGTACCGCCTGACCCTGAGCGGATTAACCTTTCTCAGGAAACCTTAGACTTTCGGCGCGGGGGGTTCTCACCCCCGTTATCGCTACTTATGCCGGCAGGGTCTCTTCTCAACCGTCCACGAGTCCTCTCGGTCTCGCTTCAAACTGTTGGGAATGCTCTCCTACCACGCACCACAGTGAAGTGGTGCATTCGCTGCTTCGGTAACAAGCTTAAGCCCCGTTAAATTGTCGGCACCGGACCGCTTGACCAGTGAGCTATTACGCTTTCTTTAAAGGATGGCTGCTTCTAAGCCAACCTCCTGGCTGTCTGGGCGTTCCGACTTCCTTTCCCACTTAGCTTGTATTTTGGGACCTTAGCAGGCGATCTGGACTGTTTTCCTCTCGACAACGAAGCTTAGCCCCCGCTGTCTGACTCCCGTACTGGTTGTCACTGGCATTCTGAGTTTCGTTGGATTCTGTAAGCTGGAAAGCCCCATAGTCCATCGAGTACTTTACCGCCAGTGCAAATCATACGAGGCTAGCCCTAAAGCTATTTCGGAGAGAACGAGCAATCACGGAATTTGATTAGCCTTTCACCCCTACCCTCAGCTCATCGGAGCTTTTTTCAACAAACAGCCGTTCGGACCTCCATTAGGTTTTACCCTAACTTCATCCTGGCCAAGGGTAGATCATCCCGCTTCGCGTCTATTCCTGCCAACTGATTCGCCCTATTCGGACTCGCTTTCGCTGCGGCTCGCTTACGCTTAACCTTGCTGACAAGAATAACTAGCCGGCTCATTATGCAATAGGCACGCGGTCAGGCTTTCCGCTTACGCGGCATAGCCCTCCCACCGTTTGTAGGCACACGGTTTCAGGTACTATTTCACTCCCCTCGCAGGGGTTCTTTTCACCTTTCCCTCACGGTACTGGTTCACTATCGGTCAGAAGCACGTATTTAGCCTTACGGGATGGTCCCCGTAGCTTCTCGCAGGGTTTCTCGTGCC
>CAVZUO010000001.1:0-1730000 GCA_963778535.1 uncultured Acidobacteriaceae bacterium | reverse complement strand
CGGAGTGCCGATGCGACCGCCCAAGGAGTTGCGCAAGATACATCAGGACGAAGACACGGCGTGGGCGTGAAGGCCGCAACAGATAAAGGAAATGGTTGCGACGGGTGGTAGTGCAAGTTCAGACAAAGTGCCACTTGGTGCGCGCAAGATCCCTCGCCCCGCGGCTGCGCCGCCCCCAGCTAAAGCTGGGGGTCTACCTGAAAACGCGGGGCTTCGGGATGACGCCGATCAGTTAGTAGTTGGCTCAAGAAGCAAACTGCACCACCAGCTCGGTGCGGCGAGACTTAAGTTCGCAACCGCTTTGCTTTGCGACCGCGTAGGCCGCGACCGCTTGCATCGCCGACGCTTGTAATGCTGGCAAGTGCAACTCGTCAGATCCGCACCAATCACTCTGGAGCGGCCATGATTGGGTCGAACAACAGGTTACGTTACGGAATTAGTGCACCGTCACCTTGACCTTCGCGGTGCTTCGTCCATACTGATTGGTCGAGTAGAGCATGTAGGTCGTTGTTTTCGAGGGCGACACGGTCGCTGAAGTCCCCGGGGTCATCTCAGGCAATAGCAGCCGCCAGGCGTAGAGCGGATACTCCTACTTGCGGCGAGACGATGTTGTATTCCGCGTTAGTCACGCTCCAGGTCAAGGTCACCGGCGTGCCCGCCGAAACGCTTTGCGGATTGGCTGTGAAGCTGGTAATGGCCGGGTTCGCGCCCTGCGGAATGTTCGATGCGGTGTAGAGCGGATCCATCAACACGACTTCAAATGCTGAGGCGGGCACGGATTTCAGCGCGCCGAGGTCGTTGTTATCCCAACCATCGTTGGGAGCGCCGCTTATGAACATGGCGTCGCCTCCATTGTCAGCCATGATCATTCCGTACTGCTGCAATGCCGTCAAAATCACTTGTGACTGCGGTGGAAATCCTGAGATGTCATAGGTCGCTCGCAGACGCAGGCGCATGCCCATGGGCGCCGCATATTGATTTGTCGAGTTGGCAGCCCAATGACTCGCCGGAGGAGTAAATGCCGCCTGGCTATAGGGCAGCGTGAAGCGCAACGCGTGCTGAATCGCACCGGCGGCAACTTCATCGAAGCGCGCCAGTCCCATGAAAATCGACAGTCCAGCGGCGTCGGCCGAAGTCCAGGTGTAGGGCCGCTGTTCATCGCTCAGCAAATTCCACACGGCAGCCGATCCGGCATTCCAGTTCCCATTCTTGAGCAAGTGCGCGTAGTAAAGCTCGTAGAGTCGGCAGTTATCACGATCAAGCACGAGCACGTGCCGGTCGCCGTTGCCAGGCTTGGGATAGCCTTCGATGGGAGCATCGGCGGGAATTGGCATTGGTCCGGGATCGCTTTCGTCGCCATATTCCGTGAACTTGACGGTGACGAGCGGCGAACCGCTCTCGACGACGTAAGGAATGCCGATGTAACTCCGATCGTAGAGGCCCGAACCGAAATCCGGATGGAGCGGCAAGTTGGCGCCGATGAAATTAATGTAGGCATCCGAATTCGGATCGACCGGTGCCCTGGCGATGTTCTGGTTCCAGAGGTTGTCGGGCGGAAACGGGATGAAACCGTTCAGACTGGCATTGATACCCAGAGACATGCCGCTGCAATCTGTTTGCGCAGGCAGCGCCGAAACCAGGAGAAAGACCACAAACAGGGACGAGAGAAGGTGCCGCATATGGAGTGAACTTTCCGGGGGAATCTTCCTAAGGCAATCAATAAGCAATAAGGCACGATAGCATAAAATCAGCCTTGAGCAACTACACGGGCTAAGTCACAAAACTCCTGTTTGGACACCGCCCATAGCCTGGGCGTTAGCGCCACGGACAACGTCACAGCTGCTCGGAGGCTGCGACCTTTTGAATTTCCTCGGGAATCTCATCGGGAATCTCCGTGACGCACTCGGGCTCTCCCGCGTCGGCCAGGCATTCGAGGCAATTCACACCGCAATCGATACCTCTGCGATGGGTTTTGATGCTCAGTTCGTGCTTATGGAGCGGTGACACTGCGCGAGGCTCACGAGCCGCGACCGAAATGATGCCCTTGCGATACATAAATTTCAGAATGCCGTTGACGGTATCTTCCAAAGATGGGTCGGGTTTGCCCCACACGGAGGCATCGCGGGCCATTTGATAGGAAGAGTTGTCATAGCGTTTGAACTCCATCGCGGAGATGTTGTCGACAGAGCCCACCAGAAAATCGAGCAGGGGGAAAAGAAGGTCTTCCTTACGGCATCTCCGGATCAGCTCGGGAACGAAATCGGGAAGGCTGAATATTTCGAATTGCCGGCCGGTGGCTTTGGTAATGAGCCCGGTAATATCCATCATGTTCGAATAATCGTCCCGAACGATGTGGTAGGTCTTATTCGCTGTACCGGGAGTCGTAGAGATGGCAACGATATTGTTCGCCACGATGTCGGCCGGAACAAAGCTGACCTGGTTGAGAGTATCGACGCCAATGCCGTGATTCACCATGAAGGCAACCAAGCGAACGGCGATATCGAAGTTGTTGCCTCCGCCCATGACGGAAGGACTCACCAGAGCCGGCCGGAAAATTCGCGCGGACAGTCCCCGGCTGCGCGCGTCGACTACCACTTGTTCCGCGACCCATTTCGTTTGACTGTAGCCAAAATCGAGAAGCTCCATGTTCTCGTTCAGGTCGGTCTCGTACAGGACCGACTTGACCGCCCAGCCAAACACGAACGTAGTCGAGACATAATTGAATTCTTTGGGCCTGCCTTCGAACGCCAGCCTGACGACCTCATTGGTTCCCAGGACATTCGCGTCGCGCATCATGTCGTAGTTGAACAGGTAGTTTACGGTTGCACCGTTGTGGAACACCGTGTCGATTTCACTTGCGAGGAAATCCCACACGTCCTGCGCAAGGCCAAGCTTTGGCTGCGCAAGATCACCGGGGACGGGAATCACGCGCGCCTCGAACATCTCCATGAGTCCGACCCCGCAGGGTCCCATTGACTCCATCGCGGCTCTCAGTCTCTGCCTACCCTGCTTTTCGTCGGAAGACCTGACGAGAACGTGGATTTTCGCCTCGGTTTGTTCCAGCAAGCTCTTTATGAGGAACGGCCCGATGAAGCCGGTGCCACCTGTAAGCAGCACCTGTTTCGGCACTGGCATCTTTGGCATGGCCTCTGGCATGGGCGCGGGCACCGGGGACTCGAAGATGAGCTTCCTGTCGTTGCTCATCATTCGTTTCTCAGCCGCGTGCTGCTCTTCACGGAAAGCCGCAAGGGAGTGGCGCAGATGAACCAGCGCCTCTTCGGGAGCGCTCTCCAGTTGTTCGGCTAGCTCAAACAGTTCGGCTACACTCACACGCTGAATGACGCCGACATCGATCTGCCTCGCCAGAATCTCGGCGCCCTTATCTTTCAGCAGTTCCTTGAGTTCATGCATGAACACGACCAGATCGAGCGAATCCAGGCCGGCTTCAATGAGGTTGTAGGATTCCTGACCCGTAAGGTTGTATCGCGCTTTCAATTCGGCGAAGGTGGAATGCATGTCAGAAACGGAGGCACAATTCCCAGCATCCTTCTCCCGCGAAAAGTCGGAGAGAACGGTGAACTGACCCTGCAGCCACATCTGTTTCGTCTTAGCGCGCATGATCTTCCCCGAACTGGTTCTCGGGATGGCACGCGGCGCGATCAGCGAAATCACGGCCACTTCCACGTTGAGATAATTCCGAACTGCGGCGGCAATCTTTCGGGCTTCAGGCAGCGACTTAGGATTTTTTACTTCGGCGACGATTGCCAGCGCAGGTTCACTGTCTTCCTGAATCTGGAACGCGACGACGCAATTGTGCCGGATCAGATTGGACGATTTCTCCACGACATTCTCGATATCCTGCGGGTAATAGTTTTGCCCGCGGAGAATAATCAAATCCTTGATACGCCCGCACACATAGAGTTCGCCCTGGTGAATGAACCCCATGTCGCCCGTCCGAAGGTAGCCGTCGTCATAGGGAGTGTCGTCAACCAGACGAGCCCGGAACTGCTTCAGCGTCAACTCAGGGTTATTCCAGTAACCCTGACACTTGCCACTTCCGGCGATCCAAATTTCGCCGGTGCGCTCCGGTTTAAGAGCGAAATGGCCTTCCGGATCTACGATCTTCAGGTCAAGACCCGGAAGTGAGGTTCCACAACTGACAATCTGTGTGGCGTCGCCGATTTCCGACACCTCAGTCGTCATGCGGGCCTTGCCCAGGGCCAGGGCACGCTTGCTGACAGAAACGATGTTGCGACCGCCGAGAGAGACTGCCAAAGTATTCTCGGCCAGCCCGTAGGCGACATAGAAACTCTCGGACTTGAGTCCATAGGGCTGAAACGCTTCCAGAAAGCGAGTGTAGGTATCGGGCTTCACCGGCTCTGCGGCACACATCAACACTCGAAGCGAACTTAGATCACAAGCCTCGAGGCTTTCCTTGGAAAGTCTGCCGGCGCGCAGGCAATAGTCATACGCGAAATTGGGGGCAGCCGCAGCGGTGGCCTGATATCTGGTTATGGCATTGAACCAGAGGATCGGGCGCTGAATGAAGTCCATGGGAGCGAACCCATACGTCGTGCCACCTTTCAGCGCTGGATACAGGTAGCACCCGATCAATCCCATATCGTGATACTGCGGAAGCCATGAAACGACGACCGGAGATGGATGGTCAATCACTAGCGGACAAGTGGTCAGGATATTTTCGTGGGTAACGATGACGCCCTTGGGCTCCATGGTCGAACCCGAGGTGTACTGGAGAAACAATATCTCCGAGAAATCGACAGGCAGGCAGGCCGAGGTCGCATCCACAAAACCTTCGGTCGCGATCCACGGGAGATTCGAAATGTAATCCACGTCAACGCCCGACGCAGAGACTCCACGCCTGGCGAGATTGGTCTTCAACGATGCGTGGTAGTCCCCGCTCGTTAATATCCCAGCGGCCTGGCAATCCTTGGCGATGTGGACGGTTTTATAAAGGGCGCTCTGGAAGCCACGCGAACTGGGCGGATAGACCGGCACGGGAATCAATCCGGCGCGCACGCAGCCAAAAAATGCGCAGATCATTTCGAGCCCTGGCGGGTAAGCGAGCAGAAGCCGGTCGCCCGATGCGAAACGACCATCTTTCAGCAAATGTCCGGCGATTGCCTGCGTTCGGTGAAGAAACGATGCGTAGGTGTAGCTTTCGATCGGATCGCCGTTTACGTCCAGGTATGAATAAAGGAGTTTGTCCGGGTGCTCATCTGCCAGCCTATCCAGGTGGCTCAGAATTGACGCCGTCGACATCATCAATCAGCGATCCTCCAAGGTCGAATGAAACGCAGGTTCTCTTTTTTGCCGATACAGGCCGCGAAGCACACTTGTGCTGCGACTATCGACATGGGGGAGGCCCCGTCACATTAATGTTCATTTGTTGGTATATTAACAAAGCATTTGCCCAAAACCATGTGTTATCGCTTCCTGGAAGTCAGGGACCGGCGACAGTGCCTGGCTCCGTCTTTGAATTTTCTTGATTGCCATTAACGGCTCGCACTACAATATTGCATCAAGACAATCGACGGTGCGGCAAGAATCGCAGCGGGTCAGGGCTACGCATGCGGCATGGGGAGCGCATCGGGGCCCATTATCATTGATCCCGGAAGCGTGATGGCAAAGCAATGATTACGAGACGGTGGATCACGAGACAATGATGGAAACAATGATCGCGGAGGCGCCGTGAGTTTCCAACCCGAAGCGATGATTGATCAACCAATGATTGCCGGAGAAATGATTGCCGATCAGCCCGAGATCGGCGATCTTGTACCATCGGAAACGTCACCTCCGCCGGGCATTGAGTCAGCCGGCGAATCTCCCGGTGTTTCTTCATTTCCGAGAGTTCTTCGCAGCCGCCTGGATAAGTTTTTCGCCGAGCAGGGCATTTCTCCAAAAGCGGACGGCGCCATGTGGTTCAAGATCGCTTTGGGTCTGGCAGTGCTCGCGGGCGCATGGATTGCTCTGTATACGCTCAAGCTGGAGTCCTGGGAGTTTGTTGCCTTCTACCTTTTAGGCGGCCTGGCGCAGACCTTCCTTTTGCTGAACATCGCCCATGACAGCAATCACAACGCTATCTCGTCACGGCCGCAGGTCAACAAGAGCCTGAACTACGTCTTTGATCTGTGCGGAATGAGCTCGTACATGTGGCGTATTCTCCATCATCGCGGTCATCACTCGTGCATCAACCTGCACGGTGAAGATGACGCGCTCTCCGGACGCGGCATCTTTCGTTTTACGCCTTATGAACCGCGCGCGCCATGGCACCGGTTCCAGCACATCTACGTGCTTTTTGTTTACGCAATGTTCTCGCTGGATTATGTGTTCTTCCGGGACTTCCAGTGCTTTTTCTTTCCGACCCATGAATATTTGAGACGCACGAAACATCCGCTGCGGGAATATGCCATTCTGTTTGCCGGCAAGGGCTTCTACCTCACTTACATGCTGATCCTGCCGGTGATGGTGTTGGGAAGATCGCCTCTGCTGGTCGCCGAGGCATTCCTCCTCGTTCATTTGGTAGTGGGTTTAGCCGTGACGCTTGTATTCCAATCGACGCACACGGTCGACAGCACCTACTTCCCCGCGGACCGTGGCGAGTTTGAAAACGGCGTGTACCACATCTTCGCGACAACGGCCGATTATGCGACCGAAAACCCGCTAGTTGGCTGGCTCGCGGGCGGGCTCAACCATCACGTTGTGCACCACCTGTGTCCCTTTGTCTGTCACACCCACTATGCTCCACTGACGAGGATCGTGAAGGAGACTGCCAAAGAGTTTGGGATTCCCTACAGGCAGCACTCCACTATGACGCTGGCAATCCGGCATCACCTGATACTTTTGAAGCAACTGGGCAATGAGGCCTGATTTTGAACGTCATCTCTTCTGTCATACCTTCCATGGGCCAGCTGGCGATTTCTTCAAGTAACATGAAATCTGCCGTGGTTCGAAGCAAGCTTCGAGGCAAGCACCAAACCGTCTGGATATGAACTCATCCACTGTCCCCGTTATTTCCCGGCTTCGCTGCTTTGCGGATTCACGCGCAATGGCCCGCAATCCTGTGCAGGTTTTGTCGCGCTACAACGAAACCTTCGGCGACACGTTCTGGATCCGTATCGGTGGTCTCAAGGATGCGATGGTTACCATCGATCCCGCTGTGATTCAGCATGTGTTGAAGACCAATGCCGAGAACTACCAGAAATCTGAAATTCAAGTGAAGCGAATGGGCCATTTTTTAGGGAAAGGCCTGCTCACGACCCATGGAGAAGCCTGGCGCACGCAGCGCCGTCTGATCCAGACGGGCTTCGATCGAAAGCAACTCGATGCATTGTCCTCAATCATGCAGGACTCTCTTGCCGACTCGCTGCGCGATTTCGACAGACAGATTCGGCGGGGTCCCGTGGATATTTATCCGCACCTCATGAAAATCACCTTCACGATGGTCGCCCGATCGTTATTTGGCGCGAGGTTGAAGGATGAAGACATCGATCTTGTCAGCCATACCATCTGCACCGTCCAGGAATTCATCGTCCGTCAAACTCTTCAGCCCTATCTGAATCCCTGGTTCGCAGTGTCTGGCGAATTGCGCAGACACGAAGCCATGCGAACCCGTGCCGACGCCGTTCTGCTCGAATACATAAAGAAGCGCCGACACGAACCGCCCGGGCACGATCTGCTGCAAACCTTGATGGATGCCCGTTACAGCGATGGCCAGGGTATGCCCGACGAGCTGATCCTGAGCGAGAGTATGCAACTTCTGGTTGCCGGACATGAAACATCGTCGAATGCGCTGTCGTGGATTTTTTATCTTCTAAGTTCCCGACCGGACTGCCTCGCAAAGGTGAGGCAGGAGTTCGACTCCGTGCTCGGCCAAGCGCCGCTGAGCTATAGCGACGTTGCCAAGTTCGAATTTACGACTCAGGTCATTCTGGAGGCGCTACGCCTCTACCCGCCGTTTTGGATGGTCGACCGAATGGCTGTTGCAGACGACCGCGTTGGCGATGTAGTGATACCGCGCGGATCGACGGTCATTGTGTACGTATACGGTGCGCACCACGCTCCGCGCTACTGGCAGAACCCTGAGAACTTCGATACGGAGCGTTTCACCAAAGAAAACGAGAAGCTGCGCCCACAATCCACCTATCTTCCCTTCGGAGCTGGGCCGCGAGGCTGTATCGGCGGAAATTACGCGATGCTGCAGATCCTTATGATTTTGAGCGACCTGCTCAGGAAATACGATTTTCAGTTGTCGCCGGGCCAAGCCATAGAAGCTCGCCCGATGGTCATTTTGCGGCCGAAGCACGGGATCCGCATGACATTCACGAATATCGTCACTGCCGCGCCGTGCGTTGCATAAGCCGCGCAAAATAATGAGACGGCAGTTGTGAACAGCCGCTTCCGGCTTTGCCAGACGGAAGGCACATTTATGTTTGCTTAGCATTCGAGCAACGCCCGGACGGCACGGCGGCGCCAATCAAGCCAAGTAACATATTTGAACGGGCGGCACCTTCTCTTGAACCCCTCCTATTGCGGTGCTAGGCTTGAGTAACATGGGCGGTGGCATCAGGGCGGTGGTCGAACCGACTCCCTTTCGTCCCCAGTGGAAGGATCATGCTCATGCTCGCGCACGCGAACGGCGGAGGATCCTATGACCCGTTCAATATTTACTAAAGCAGCCCTTCTTGCACTGCCCTTTCTCGTTCTGTCCTTTCTTGTCTTGATCGCGGCATCGTTATCGCTCGCGCAGGCGCAGACCTACCAGGTCCTTTACTCGTTCAAAGGCAAGTCGGATGGCGCGTTCCCGCAGGGAGTGATCGTGGATTCCGCTGGTAACGTCTATGGCACGACTCCCGCGGCCGGCGGCGAGGGCGGCTACTACGGATCACTTTATGAGATCAACTCCAGCGGTCGATTCACGTTACTGCACAGCTTTGGCACGCAGGAAGATACGCCCGGAGGCTCGACTCCGTTTGCCACATTGGCGCGCGACGCGGTCGGCAATTTGTACGGCACGACGTTTTACGGTGGCACCCATGGCTCTGGCGTCGTGTTCAAACTGGGGCAGAAACACAGTTACAGCGTGCTCTATAACTTTTCCTCATCGTGGGGCAGTCCTTACGGCTGGGGGCCGTTGGGATCGTTGACTCTCGACGAGGAAGGCAATTTGTATGGCGCCGGTCCGGGCGGCAACCACTCCTGCAATAACAGTTCCTGCGGCATGGTTTTCAAGCTGGGTGCTAGCGGTGGGCTGACCATCCTTCACGCATTCGAGCAGGGGAAGGACGGCATTTACCCGAACGCAGGGCTGATTCTGGATTCGGCTGGCGATCTTTTCGGAACGACCACCGGCGGTGGCAGCAGCGGCGGCCACGGTGTGGTCTACAAGCTCGATCAGGCGGGTAAGCAAACGATTCTGTACGAATTCGGAAAAACGCCGGACGGCACCAACCCGCAGTTCGGAGTTGTGAAGGATTCGGCGGGCAACTTTTATGGAACGACTGAAGGTGGCGGATTGAAAGGGTGTCCTGATGGAGAAGGGCCGCTGACCTGCGGGACGGTGTTCAAAGTGGATCCGAGTGGGAACGAAACCGTGCTCTACCGCTTCACTGGAAAGGCGGACGGCGGCGATCCGTATGGACCGTTGGTGATCGACTCGGAAGGAAACCTGTATGGGACAGCCGAGTGGGGAACGTTCGGATACGGCGTGATTTTCAAGGTGGATCCGGCCGGCAACGAAACCGTGCTCTATGCGTTTAGCGGCGGAGCAAACGGGATGAACCCGCAAGGTGGACTGGCAATGGACTCGAAGGGCAACCTCTACGGAACGACCTACACTGGCGGCAATTTGAAGGAGTGCGCTCCGTATGGTTGTGGGGTGGTGTTCAAGCTCACGCCGTAACTTGATAGCGCGAGGCGCAAACCTAAGGCACCTGGAACGCTGCCACTTCTCGAAAAGCGCGAGAAGCGGAGCACCCCGGCTAGATCAAAATCCCCCCTTCGACAAGGTCATAACAGGCTCTGTGTTTGCAAAGATCGCAGACACAAGGACGGGTTCTCATGTGCGGCGGCGGAATTGGCCGGCTACATCTCCGCGCACGAGATACCAGGCGATGATTATGCGGATGATGATTCCCGTCCCGCCGGTGGCCAGCGCTTTTAGATTCACTGTTACGGTGGCGGCCGAGACGTTGGGGACCAGCATGACGACTCCGGTGATCGCGATCAGTATGGCAGCGTGGCGGGCGAGATTGTTGAGGTGGAAAAGACCGAAGGCGACAATGGCTGCGGTGGCGGCCGTCAGCAGGAACATGTAGGGGCCGGCAAGTTCGAGGCCGAAGAGGAACGGGGCTCCGGCTGACATTGAGATGGAACTGGGACTGGCCAGCATGAGGATGCCGAGAATGGCGAGATAGATTGCAGTGATGGCGAAGACGGCGGCGATGGCGCGAACTCCGGGCGGGGGCATGGTGTAAGTTGTTTTAGCAAATTGTGAAGCGACCCTGAAGTGGGAGTTTATCGCAGGGCCACACACTCAAGCGAAAAGCAGGCGGGTTGGGGGATTGCGGCTTGGGGACAGACTCTGGGGCACCAGGCCTAAAGGCCTCTAGCGCGGATTTGGAACGCGGCCCTGAAGGGCCGCTCTTCCACGGTAGCGCGAGAATCTCGTGGCTTTTGCTCAAAAGAACGCGACAAGGGTGGGGCAACCGCATGTGTTCATGGTGATCGCGAAAGGCAGCCGCGTGCGTTCGGAAGAAATCCTAGCGCCGGCGCTTTGCATTTTTCCGCAGCCACGCGGCATAACCGGCCTCATTGAGCGTGCCTGCCGCCAAAGACAGCACAGCCTGGGTGGCATCCTCCTCGCTGGCTTTGAAGTCGAAGCCGTGAAGTTCGAGGAAGAGAACGCCGATTACAAGCCCAGTCCTTTTGTTGCCGTCGACAAAAGGATGGTTGCGGACTACTCCCGCGGTGTAAAGGGTGGCCAGGGCGACAACATCCGAGGTGCCGGCATAAGCATGGTGCTGGCGGGGCCGTGCAAGCGCTGACTCCAAAAGGCCAAGGTCACGCAGTCCGGGTGCGCCACCGTGGAGCACCAAGAGCCGGTCATGGATGGCGAGTACATCGCGCAGATCAATCCAGAGGAATGCGTTTTTTCCATGTTGCTTTTTCACTTCGCTTTTTTACTTCGCTTTGTTACTTGGAAAGAGCGCGCAGCGTGTTGCGATAGCGGGACATGATTTGTTCGGCCTTCGCCATTTTCTTCTCGAATGCGGGATCATAGGGCGTGAGCCGGTAATCGCCGTCTCCGGATTCGATGAGAAAAACCCGCTCCCCGTCGCCGGTCTGCAAACGGTTGATGACTTCTTTGGGCAGGACGACACCAAGTGAATTACCGAACTTGCGGATTTTCAGCTCAACCAAGGGACCTCCTCGACGTTATTACAATTGTAATAACATCGCGGAAATGACGCAAGGCCGATAACGTTCCCACCCTGTCGCAAAGGGCGCGACAAGGGTGGGGCAACTGCTTTGGGATAGATAACATAGAAATGTGTAGATCCTCCGCTCCCCAAAAAGCGCGTTGCTCCGGATGAAAGGGGAAAAGGAGATCCCTCAACCCAGGTTAGCGCCCAAAAGCGGGGCGCGGAACCTGGGGCACCATGCACGGTGATTGATCCCACTCAAGCCAAAAACAGGATTGAATGAGGCACCTTTGCTGGCCCATGTTAGCGCCTAAAACCGGGGCGCCGAACCTGGGGCGCCGTGCTACATCAGGTGAGAGTCGTCGGTGGTCGGTTTCGATCCTCAGGCATTTTGGAGCGGCGTAGGAGAACTGCAGATCCCTCGCTCTTCCTCGCCGCGAAAACGCGGCTGCGGATGGCTCGGGATGACAATTTTAGAAGATGACCGAGAAGGTGGGCGAAGATAGTTGGAAACCCTAGGCGCTGGCAGCGTTTTCGCTGCCGAGTGGAAGGAAATACTGCGTGCCTTTGATGGGGGCGGAGACTTTTTTCAGCAGTTCCTGCAGATCTTCATTGCGGTCGACGAAGTCGATCTCGCTGGTGTTGACGATAAGCAGATCCGACTGCGTGTAATGAAAGAAGAAGTGCTCGTAAGCCTTGACCACTTCCATCAGGTAGTCTTCGTTGATGGCTTTCTCTCCGGCGGCGTTCTTCTTTTTTAAGCGCTTCTTCAGGACTTCGGGCGTGGCCTGGAGGTAGATGACGAGGTCGGGCGTGGGAAGCTGCTCGCGAAAATAATTGAAATAACGGTTGTAGGTTTCAAGTTCGTGGTCGTTGAGATTCAGGCAAGCGAAGAGCTTGTCTTTTTCAAAAATATAATCTGCCACGATAGTTTTGTTGGAACGGGGGCCAAGATCGAGAGCGCGAAGCTGCTCAAAACGGCGGACGAGAAAAGCCATCTGGGCCTGGAAAGCGGCACCGCGGTCGCCGTTATAGAAAGCTTTAAGAAATGGATTTTCTTCCGGTTCAATCACGCGCTGCGCGGCCAAGCGGTCGGCGAGCACCTGGGCGAGCGTAGTTTTGCCGACGCGAATGGGACCTTCAACCGCAATATACCGGGGAAGTTCGAAAAGCTTGGCCATGAGAAGACGTGAGCAGAATATATCGCTTCGGGCGAACGCGCAATTGGAAGTCAGTGGATGGTGGCCAGTGGTCAGTGAGCAGTGGGCAGCGGACCGGCGATTTACAATCCGTCTATGGTGCCTGCGGTCATAGAAATGGGGATTGGAATGGGAGTTGGAGCCGCAGCGATCGCGGCGGCAACGGCGGCGGGGTACCAGTCGATGGCGCCGACGGGACAGTGGTACGGACGAACGTTTACAGGACGAACGGGTGCAGCGGCTGGGCGCGGGAGCAAGCAGATCGCGCTGACATACGATGATGGGCCGAACGGTCCGTATACGCTGAGGTTGCTGGAAGTTCTGGCCAAGCATGAGGTACACGCAACGTTTTTCATGATTGGACGCTATGTGCGCGAGAACCCCGAGATTGTGCGCAGGGTTGCCGCCGCGGGGCATGTGATCGGAAACCACACGTTCAGTCATCCACTGCTAATTTTTAAATCTGACGTGCAGACCCGCGAAGAGTTGGTGCGGTGCCGCGAGGCTCTATTTGATAGCGTCGGCGAACATTCGAGCCTGTTTCGCCCGCCGTTTGGCGGAAGAAGGCCCGCGACTTTGCGCATTGCGGGAGAGCTGGGGATGAAGACTGTGATGTGGAACGTGACGGGCTACGATTGGAACGCGCCTCCGGCGGCGAAGATTGAGGCGAAGGTGGGGCGGCGGGTGCGGGGAGAGAGCATTGTGCTGCTACATGATGGGGGACATCGCGGGATGGGCGCGGATCGGGCGCAGACGGTGATTGCAACGGACAATTTGATTCGCCAGTATAAGGATGAGGGATATGAGTTTGTGACGGTGGCGGAGATGATGGAAGCCATCAGCCATCAGCCATCAGTTGTCAGGTAATAGCCATCAGCCGACAGTTGGTCAGCCATCAGAGGATAAACAGTCGAATGATTCTTTAGAGACTCGGGGTGAACCGCAGATCCCTCGCGCATTCTCACCGGACAAGCCCACCGGCAGCGCGGCTTCGAACGGCTCGGGAAGGCAAAAAACTGAAAAGGCTGCGCCATTTCTCTACCGCAGCCGCTCGGTGACAAGAACTGCGAAGGCTGGGCGCGACTACACATCGGACGGCTCGGGATGACAACTTAAAAGCAGGTGCAGCGACCGATCACTGTGCGTTCGCCATGTTCCCAACCGGCCGCAAAGAGCACGGCCAGGGCGGGCAACAGCGCGCGTGTGAATGGTGATCGCGAAGGCTGGACCAGCGTCGTCCAAGCGGCCGTGGAGGGAAAAGGGGTCCTTCGACTCGCGTGCAACCGCTGCGCGACTCACGCTTGCTCAGGATGAGAATGGAAAAGCTAACACGAAATAGTTGCAGCTACTGCATTTCGCCGCCCATGGGCACGTAACGATACTTGAGTTTCTTGATATCGAAGAATACGGCCGAGCTTTGTCCGGTGTCGCCGGCTTCTTGCACAAAAAGAGCTTCGATGGTGCGCGGTTTTTTCTTGCTGCCCACATCCATCTTTCGCATGGAGAGGCCCTTGTAGGGGAGATTGACGACGACAAATTTGGCTTTGGGTTTGGCCGAGTGCCAGGCATCAGGGCCGGAGCCATGAATGATGAGCGCGACCAGGCCGCGGTTGCTGGGATCGCCCTCGGAGAATGTGGTGGTGATGCGGGGATCGCCGTATCCGAAGTATTCGTAGTAGGGATCGACGACGCGATAGTTATGCTCGGCCTGATCGAGCATGGGATTCTTGCAGCGGGCGGCGATGACGACATCGTCGATGCCGTCTCCATCGAGGTCGCCGACCATGGGCGGAAAGTCGGGCAAGAAAGTGAACTGGTCGCCGAACGTTTGCGCGACGAAAGCAGCATCAATTTTGACGGCGGCTGGCGACTTCTGTGCCAGGGCGAAAACTGGCAGCAGGAGACAGACTAGGAGTGCGAGACAAATTTTCCGCATGGGTTGAATGTAGCGAGTTGGGGTGACTTTGGGCAGATAACGAAAGTCATGGGTAGTTTGATCCCACTCAAGCCAAAAGCGGGCTTGAATGGGGCACCGTCGGGAGATCGAAGTCAAAAGCCGCGGACAGGAGTGTCCGCGCTACACAAGCCTCAGCGGGTGGTGAAGTGCTCCCAGCCGTTGGGGCGGAGTGCTCGGATTTTGCCGTTCTGATCGATCGTCTTTATTACTACGGCGTTCTTGGCAGAGGCGTTCCTGGATGGGGCGGCGGTGGTTTGGCCGGGTGTAATTTGGCCGATGTGGATGATCGGGACGCCCTTAATGATGGCGGGCACGGGGCACGAGGAGGTAAACAAGAGTTCGTAGTCGTCTCCACCGTGGAGTGCGTAGTCGAGTTCGACGTATTCCGAATCCATGTTTTTCGAAGCAACGCGGGCGCGGTCTGCGTGGTGGAGTTTCGCGGAGCGTGCGGGCTTACCGGGGCCGCAACGGGCGCGGGGAACGGCCGTAAGATCGAGCACGGCTCCGACTTTGCTTTCCTCGCAGATATGGTGCAGATCTGTTGAGAGGCCGTCGCTGATGTCGATCATGGCTGATGGAATGCGGCGCTGCCGCAGCCATTGAGCGACTTCGAGGCGCGGTTGGGGATAAAAATGGCGAGAGGACTCGACGCCCAGGCGCTGCTTGCGGCGCAGGCGATTGAGGGCGGCGGCGGACGCTCCGAGTTCGCCGGTGACGTAAATGTAGTCGCCCGGCTTGGCGCCGGATCGGAGGACTGCCTTCCCTTTCGGGACCGAGCCGACGACGATGATATCGGCCTGAATGCCAGCGGCGGATTGGGCGGTATCGCCTCCAGCGAGAGGGACGTTGTGGAGCTTGGCGAGTGCCAGCAATCCCTTGAGAAAGCTGTTTACCCAACGCTGAGGGACATTCCTGGCGAGCGCGAGCGACAGGAAGACGGCCTGAGGAACGCCTCCCATGGCGGCGATGTCGCTAAGGCCGCGGGTAAGACAGCGCCAGCCGACGGATTCGGGGGAATGCCACTGGCGGCGGAAATGGACGTTTTCGAGGGAAAAATCGGTGGTGATGAGAAGGTCGTGGTGGGGGGGCGGACGGAGGACGGCGGCATCGTCTCCTATGCCGGTGACGACGGCCGACCGTTTGGTGACGGGAGCGTTGGCGGCGAGAGCGTGAATGTGTCGAATGAGGCTCTTTTCGCCGACGGGCATGGAACAACTATAACCTTGGAGCGCTTCATCCATGAGCTGTCAGCTTTCAGCCGTCAGCCGTCAGGTAAGAGTGGACAGTGGTGAGTGGCCAGTGGCTCGATTTCCGGGGAAATGTTGACGGGGAAATTGGGCATGCCCGCTCCAGGCCGCTTACGCTGGTAATTTGGCCGAATGGACAAGGCGATTTAATATGCCTTGGTAACCAGCCGAAGAGGCGTACTACCGTTGACAGGGGGAACCAACTTTGTTACGGTTAACCGTTCGTTAATGAATACATTTGCTGCGTTAAGTGCAGCATGAAGAAGTAGTTGCGGCCTGATCGCCGGCATAAAGACCGCCGGTTTAAAGTTTGGCGGTTAGCGGGTTGGCGATTTAAAGAGCGGCCTACCTGGTTCCGTTGGTAGCTAATTTCCGGCTGCCCCTGATGCGGCTGGTGGAATCAGATATTGAGCCTGAGCAAGACATTTCCTGCTCTGGCGCGTTTCCGAGAAGGAAACCAAAAAAAATCATAGTCTGGACTCGGTATATTGCCTAAGCGTTCTTACATTTTTCTAGTTGCGCGCGACGAAGCGGGACAACTGCGCAAGATTTCCATTCCGACGAGATACCTTTACATTCTGGTGGCTGGGGCGGTGATTCTGGCATTCAGCATGATGGGGATCATGGGCTCGTATGCGCGGATGCTGCGGAAGGTGTCGCACTACAACCAGTTGCGAGAAGAACAAGCCCAACTGAAAAACCGGTATACGCATCTGGAGCAGCAGGCCAAGGAACGCGATATACAGGTGGCTTCGCTGGGGTCGCTGGCGAGCGAGGTTTCGGCTTTATATGGGCTGAAGACGGCTCCCGCGATGGTGGGTGCGGCAACGGATGAGATTCAGACGGGACAAGTGCAATCGTCGCTCGATCAGCTATATGCCTTGAGGAACACGGCTTTGACAGGGGCGGCGACGGTCGGCATTTCGATGGGGTTGACCCGGGATTCGACGACGGCGGATTGGATTCGGGCAAATTCGGCTCCGAATTTGTGGCCGGTCGAGGGGATGATTACGGGCAGCTTTGGGGAGCGCATTGATCCGTTCAATGGTGAAGGCGCGTTCCACTCCGGCGTGGATATTTCCGCGTCGGTTGGCTCGCCGGTTATCGCGCCGGCGGATGGTGTGGTGACATTTGCGGATTTCATGGGCGGGTATGGCCGCGCCATCAATGTCGACCACGGGCACGGCATTTCGACGCGCTATGGTCACCTGGCGAGCTTTGCAGTGGCTGCCGGAGAGCATATTCATCGCGGCGACATTATTGGGTACGTTGGGCAGAGCGGACGATCGACAGGACCACATCTTCATTATGAAGTCCGCATCAATGACACTCCGGTAAACCCCTACAAATACCTGCGCACGACGATGGCCCACCTGGGCGGGTTCGCGGCCGGGATGTAATCCCAAAATTCTGAGGTGAGAAAAGTTTGGCGCGGGCAGCCTTGTCCACGCTAAGCGTGATGCCTGGCGCCGCGGCTAGGGAACCGGAATTTCTTCCGGGATGCCCGTGGGAACAACCAGCTCAGCCTTCTTCGATACATGTTGTTTTTTATGCCAAATCTTCATCGGTCCCATTTTTTCGCGAGCGTCGTCCGAGAACATTCCGTGTATTGCCTTCGCCAGATCCTCTTCGTCGAGCAAAATCCCTTCGCGCTTCCGAATCTCCCGACGAATAAGCCTCAGAACCTCATCGGAGTAGAGCGCTCTCCCCAAAGATCGCGCGTCAAGCGCCGTGTACTTCTTCCAGTAGTCGTCAATCCCTCCCCTGCGAACGCTTTGTTCATGTATGAGGCTTAGGCACTCCGCAGCTTTGTCGATGTCGTCTGAGGCGAGATCAAGGGAAAAGACGGGCTCGGCATCTATGCCTTTACCTTCGTCAAACGAGAGATGGTAGAGGTTCCAGTTGACCCCGTTCGTGAGGACAACCCAATGAAGGCCCGACTGTGCCGCGTAGGATTCTGCCTGTTCAATATGCCGTTCCCGCAGGTCGCATCCAGCAGCTTTTGCTTCGACGAGCAACTTGATGGCACCATCTATCCTCAGCGCCAAATCTACGTACTTGTTTTTAATCGGTACCTCACGCGCGATCTGGGTCAATCGGTCGTATCCAAGTACGTCTTCAAAAACCATCACAATTCGCAACAATGTATCAGCTTCGTTCAGATTGTCATCCTTCGCCTTCAAGAGAGCGGGTACGAGTTTCTTGAGGGGATGCCGATGTCCACGGACATAAAGTCACACTCCTTCGCGGGAGTGTATCCTCAGGACACCGAAATCGCTTGTGACCCACATCACATCCTGCCAGCCACACCCGCTCGTGTAGCCGCCCTCCTATGACGATGCTCGCCTGGGGCACCGGGCTGCGACTGTGAACCCTGAGCTAGCCTTTTGCCTTTTTTATTTCTTCGATGAGCGGGGGGATGATGTCGAAAAGATTTCCGATGACGGCGATGTCGGCGATTTCGAAGATGGGAGCTTCGGCATCTTTGTTGATGGCGACGACGCTGCGCGAACCTTTCATGCCGACAATGTGCTGAATGGCTCCGGAAATACCGAGCGCGAGATAAAGCTTGGGCGCTACGGTTTGCCCGGAGGAGCCGACTTGGCGATCCATGGGGAGCCAGCCGTTATCGCAGATGGGACGGGAGGCGGCAATTTCTCCGCCGAGCGCGTCGGCTAGTTGTTTGGCGAGCTCGATGTTCTTCTGCTCCTTGATGCCGCGGCCGACGGAGACGATGATTTCGGCTTGCGTGAGGTCAACGGCCTGCTTCGCTTCCTTGAACACTTCCTGCGGCTGGTTGCGCACGACGCCGTCGGGAATGTCGGCGGAGATGGTTTCGATGGGAGACGGGGCAAGCCCCGTCTCTACTTTATCGGCGCGGAATGAGCCATTCTGAAAGGTGACGAAACATGAACCGGTTCCGGTGAAGCTGACGTCGGCGACAAATTTCCCCTGAAACATCTGGCGCGTGAAGGTCAGGTTGCCAGCTTCGTATTTGAAGCCGATGGCGTCGGTGATGGCGGTGGTGTTGAGTTCGGTGGCGAGCTTGGGCACGAAGTCGCGGACCTGATAGGTGTGCGGCATGAGCACGAGCTTGGCGGGATGCTTGGTCAGAAAATCTTTGAGAGCGTGCGCGAAGGCGTCGGGGGTATAGGCGGCGAGTTTGGGAGACTCGATGGCATAGACCTTCGCGACTTTTTTGGCCGCGACTTCCGCGGCGATGGCGGCGATGCCGGAGCCAACGACGGCGGCTTCGAGTGACCACCCGGTTTGCGCGGCGATGGCCTGACCGGCGGTGAGCGTCTCCCAGGAGACGCGGTTAAGTTGGCCTTCACGTTGTTCGACGATAACTAGGATCGTTTCAGACATAGAAAAGTTCTCAGTTCTCAGGTTCTCAGTATCCAGTACCTAGTATCCAGTATCCAGTATCCAGAAAACCCCGGCGTTCGGATTTCGGCTGTACACAGCATCCAGTACCAAGTATCCAGCACCCCAGAAAACCCGGCTGTGGGCTTTCAGTTCTTGGCTATGGGCGACTGCTAATTGTGTTATTCGGTGCTTCCACCGCGGCGCATCCACCATCCGCGCGCAATCAGCAGAATGCCGATGACACCCAGTACGGCTAGGATCCTGCTGAACGTTCCCTGTTGTCCGAAACGGACGGCCGCCGGCAAGAAAAACAATACCAGCAATCCCACCACGCACACGGCCAGTCCGATAAACATCAGGCTTGTGCCAGTCTCGCGACGTTCCTCGACATCTCTAGCTTCGACACTCGGTTCGGTATCCGCCATATCGGCCTCCTGAAACACTTAGCCGAATTTTCGCGCGGATGCGGCGAAAGCGCAGTGATTCAGCTCACGTGATGATGGCGGTATACCTCGCCTGCAATCACGCAGACCGCGCCCAGCGCGCCCTGACTCAGAACCCACCAAACCCAAAATAACGAGCCGTCGCGGATGCTCGAATAAAAGAACGACAGCAGGATCAGGTCCATCCATAACAGAACTTCACCGGATACTACTGCCACCGAACCCCAGCGGGAATCACCCATCTGGATTTCTTCCTGATATTGAAGCGGGTCGATTGTCTTCATAGCACTGTTTTGATGCTATGAAAGAGCTTCGAGCCGCGAGTTGCGAGCCGCGAAATTCGACGCCCAAAACCGGCATCTCCCAGCTACTAGATTACCCTGAGCTCGTTCTTCAATTTCTCGACCAGCTTTTTTGCCACTTCGGCGGGCGGACCCTCCAGAACCTCTGTGTTTTTCGTCTTCTGCGGGACGTAGAGCCTTTCGATTTTCTGCAAGTTTGAGCCGATGGCCGAGCCCACTTCCGTCATCGTCACCTTGCGCATTGGCTTGTTCTTGGCCTGCTTGATGCCGATGAGCGTGGCGTAGCGCAGCTTATTGATGCCGGATTGGATGGTGAGTACGGCGGGGAGCGGCATGTCAACGTATTGGAAGAAGCCGGCTTCAAGCTCGCGTTTGACGCGGATGCCGCCGTCATTTTTTTCAATGTGCATAATGATGGTGGCGTGCGGCCAGCCGAGGATCTCGGCAAGAATGACGCCGGTTTGCGCGTAACCGTAATCGTCGGATTGCAAGCCGGTGAAGACGAGGTCAAACTTCTCGTCCTTGATGGCAGCGGCAATGGCGCGCGCGGTGTTGAAGGCGTCGAGGCCAACGAGTTTTTCGTCCTCGATGTGGATGGCACGGTCGGCACCCTTGGCCAGGGCCTCGCGCAACACTTGCTGAGCGCGGGCCGGACCCGCGGTCAGCGCGACGACTTCACCGGTGTGTTTTTCTTTTTGGCGAAGCGCTTCTTCGAGCGCAAAGGCGTCGGGTTCATTGACCTCGTAGGAGACGCCCTCGCGGATCCAGGTACCGGCCTCGTTGAGCTTGAGGGTCGCATCCTTCTGCGGAACCTGCTTCATGCAAACCAGAATCTTCAAAGGCTGCTCCCGGCGCTGCCGCGTTGTACGAGGCGAACGCAATGACAAAGTATAAATGATGAGAGATTGCGGGTAGTGGTGAGCTGGGAGAAGTGTATAAGATGCACGCGAGATCCCTATATCTCGCAGCCCTACAGAGCATCGTGAGAATGCCTTGCGGCGGACGAGGCGATTGCGAGGGCATAGCGGTCCTTCGACTGCGCATGGAACTTCGCTTCGCGAAATTCATGCTGCGCTTGATTGGATAACGACGTTGGCAGGTCGCAACGAGTAGATTGGTTGTGACTAAACAGACCAGGGCTCGCAACGAAGGAGCCAACGTCATGCTGATTATAGGCTGTGATTTTCATCCTGGGTTTCAGCAGGTCGCGATCTTTGACAATCGAACGGGGGAGATCGAAGCCAAGCGCTTGCAGCACCGGGAAGAGGCGGAGCAGTTTTACCGTTCGCTTTCCGGTCCGGTGCAGGTGGGGATGGAGGCGTGCGGACACTATCCGTGGTTCGAGCGGTTGCTGGAGGAGTTGGGGTTCGAACTGTGGATGGGGGATGCGGCGGCGATTCGGGCCTCGGTGGTGCGGAAGCAGAAGACGGACCGGCGGGACGCGGAACAGATTCTGCGATTGCTGCTGGAGGATCGGTTTCCGCGGATCTGGGTGCCGAGCCTGGAGGTGCGCGATGTGCGGCAGTTGCTGGTGCATCGGCACAAGCAGGTGCAGACGCGGACGCGGACCAAGAACCAGCTGCAGGCCATGGCGCTGAGCCAGGGGGTGCAGAAGAAGTGGAAGCTGTGGAGCAAGGCGGGACGCGCCGAGCTGGAGCAGTTGCCATTGTTGCCGCATGCCGCCGACGGCGCCAGCAGTTGCTGGGAGCGCTCGATCAGCTGGAAGCCGAGATCGCGGGGTTGAACCGACGGGTGGACGAAGAAGTGCGAAAGCGTCCGGAGGCGGTGCGGTTGACGACGCATCCGGGAGTGGGGCCGGTGACGGCGTTGGCGATGGTGCTGACGGTGGGGCCGGCCGAGCGCTTCGGTGGGTGCAAGGATGTGGGCAGCTATTTTGGCCTGATTCCGCGCGAAGATTCCAGCGGCGGAAAACAGCGGCTGGGGCGGATCAGCAAACAGGGCAGTTCGTTTATGCGCTTTTTGCTGGTGGAGGCGGGACAGTCGGCGGCGCGCTACGATCCCGAGCTGAAACGTTTTTATCGCCGCCTGGCGACGCGAAAAAATCGTGGCGTTGCCAAGGTGGCCGTGGCCCGGAAGTTGGCCACGCGGTTGTACCTGATGTTGCGCGAGGAGTGGACGTACGCGCAACTATGTCAGGCCGTCATGCAGGTGAGCCCGAGTCATTCTGTGGTCGAGCAACAGAAACCGATCGCTTGAGTGGGCAGCCTGCCTCCCCGAAACGCGGGGAGTTCGCAGTGCGAATCATGGGCGCAAGTCCCGAAGAGATGGATGGTGGAACCTGATGTTCCACCGCACGATTACAAAAGAGTGACGAACCTTGGTCGGTTTAGAGAAGTCAAAACCTTTCCACGAGAGCGAAATGGCGCGCTTCTCCGCGTCCACGCCCTCGTGTTGCCGAAAAGGTCTTGACAGCGCACACAGTCGTTAGAGACAGGATGACAATTCTGTGTGAGCGGGAACTCCCCACTCCGGCCAAGGCGGGCTTGAATGGGACACTCAACAGGATTCAATGCGAAGATGCGAGGCGAGCTGAATGGTGCAGTGCGGCCGAAGTTAGTAATGCTGCGCGCGAGATCCCTCGCCCCGCCGGTAAAAAACGCGGGGCTGCGGGATGACCCCGGTCGGCGGTAGAGCGCGAAGGTTGGGGATCGCTACAAATCCGCTTTTAGCAGCGCGATGGAAGCGCCCTGTCTCTCAACCGACATTTGCTATCCCAGTTGGGGATTTTCGGGCGGGGGAGGAACATCGCGAAAATCATTTTTCTTCGTACCGAACTTTGGCAGCGAGAAGGTTTGCGGAACGCGGGTGGGCGCGGTGCCGCTTTCGGTCTGCGGAAAGGAATTCGTTGAAGCGGAAGGCCGGGGAACGGAAGTCTTGGGGAGAATGCTGGGCCGCCTTCGTACATTAATAATTCGGCGCAAGAAGGAGAAGAGAATCAGAACGAAAACGCCGAGTCTTATCCAGGATTCCATAGCAGTCCTATGAGAGAAACGCCACGCTCTGCACGCCGGTGATCTCGAAGCGCTTGCGGCAACGAATGTTCTTGCAGACCATCATGTCATCGCGGCGCAGCATGTAAGATTGGGCTTTGGCGAATTTGGCTCGGTCGCGATCGTCGGCGCGCGGGGGCAAGGCTTTCTTCTTGGTGCGCACGAGCCACTGAATCTCATATTCGGCGGGCTGGTGACAGTGAGGACAATTCAAGGTCGCGGGCTTCTTGTCAGGCCGCTCGTCAAAAAAATCGCGTTCATCCATGGTCAGTTCTCGCTACTCGGCTCTCGGCTCTCGGCTTTCGGCGTTCGGCGGGAGCCTGCGTTTCGATTATTGCACTTTTGCGGGATTGAATGCGAAGATGCGAGGCGTGCGGAAGGTACGGCGCGGGTTTCATCATCATGCCAAAGAAACGAAAAAAGAAAGTTTTTTCGGCGACGACCGCGGTGAAGGAGATGGCGCGGGAGCGGGTGGGATCGCCGAAACCGTCTCAGCTGGTAGTTGGGAAGAAGGCGAAGGCCGAGAAGCACAAGCCGACGCTGGGGAAACTGCTAGCGGAGGAGTGACAACAGGCGCCTCTGCACTCCTGCCAGCGGGTTCCTACTAGAAGGATGCGCTCACGGCTATGCCGCCAGTGGGGATGGTAACCACGCAAGTATTTTGCCCCGTTGCGCTGGGACAATTCTGCCATACTGGGACCGAACTGGCCGTAAGCAAAACCGAGGCACCCACGTCGTAGGTTGCAATGCAAGTCCCCCCGGTTGCAGTGCAATCTATAGGGCCCGGGAGACTGGTCACACTACCGCTTCCGAAAACCCCGACTGCCAACGTCCCGATCTTACCGCCGCCCGGACAGAGGATATTGCTTGCATCGTTCACCGTGACGGTCGCCACCGCGATCACTACATTGCTGGATCCGCCCGTACCCTCGGGAACACTTGCCAGGATATCCGCGACACCACAAGGTCCTGGAGTGCCTGCTGGGGAGCCTTCCGGCGGAGGCGTTGCACTGAAAAGGCCGGGAGACACCAGTGTGGCCACGTCATTATCAAGTGTCCAAGTCGCTTGGCTGGTGACATCCTTGGTGGCCGGCGGGTGGATATATGTGGCAATTGCTGTGTACTGTTGTGTGGGGTTGGCAGGGGGCGTAGCGAAACCCGGCTGCAGAAAAGTAGATGTTGTGGGGGTGATGGTAAGGGTTTGCAGCTTCTGGTCGTGGCCACAGCTTGGGAGGGTCAATGCCGCTCCCAGTGCGACTAACGCGCCTAACGCCAGCCCAATATGATTGCGTCTCATTGATGTCACTCCGATGTCAGTCTTTAATGAATCAATGCCCACGAGTAAGGAACAGGCCAATTGTTCTTGGAGATCGGGACACTTGAAATTTAGTAGAAGGTTGCCCAAAAAGCAAGAATGTGTACTCGTCCAGTAGATAGGTGACACTTTTCATTCCTTTCGTAGAGATGAGTTGTAGCGGAGGAACTGGAGCGGCGTTAAGTAGCCGAGAGCCTGATGAGGGCGCACGGTGTTGTAGATTTTCTCCCAGAGGCGGAGTTCGCGGTTGAGTTTTTTCATCTCCAGCGAGCAGGGGGTGACCTGGTAGAACTCCTCGGTGTGGGTGCGGTTGGCGCGCTCGACGGCACCGTTGAGTTTGGGAGAACGGGGAGGAAGGACGAACAGATGGAGGCCGCGCTGCTGGCAAGCCTGTTCGAACTCGGCGGCAAACTCCGAGCCGCCGTCGACCTGCAGCGCTCGAATGGGAAAGGGCATGCGATGTTGCAAGGTGTCGAGGAACTCGGTCGCGGTTTGCGCGGTGGCGCGAGTGTGCGCCTGCAGCACGTCCCAGCGGGAAACCACATCGCGAGCGGTGAACTGTTTGAAGACCACCCCGGGAATGGGCCGGACGTCCAAGGTATCGACTTCGACCAGGTCACCGGGCTCGGCAGCCGCATATTCCCTGGGTTTGCGCACAGCGTAGGGGCGGAGCCGCAAGGCGCGGCGCGATCCGGGGACGCCCGTGCGCGGCGGTTCCACGAGCCGGCCTCGCTGCTTGAGTCGAGTGAGAATGCGGCCCACCATGGAAACCGAAACCGTCACCTTCTGGCGGCGTAGCAGAACCGCCAGCTTGTCTTTACCCCAGCGTGGAAACTGCAACCGCAACCCCAAAACCTTTTCTTCTAAGGGAAAAGCCCACGTCGGCTGGCGGCACTGGCGAGGGCGATGGCTGCGCTCCTCCAGCGAGGTCAAATCGTACGGATCATAACGGCGCTGCCAACGATAAAAGGTCTGGCGGCTGATGCCAAAGTGACGGCAAGTATGGGCCACGTTGCCGCAGCGACGATAGAAATCCATCCACGCCAACCGCACCCGAGCTTCCCGGCTCAACTCTACCCCGGTCTTAGACAGTCGGCCCGATCCAGGTGGTTTCCCTTTCCGAATTTGCATTGCGACACTCTATTCGAGTGTCACCAATCATTCTGAACGAGAACAGAATGACGCGTGGCGGTAGTGTGCAGTTTGAGACAAAGTGATCGGGCGATGCGCGCGAGATCCGCGTTTGAGGCAACGACCCACTGAAGCCAAAACCGGGCGCGGAACTCGACCCAGGTCATCGCCCAAAACCGGGGCGCGAACTCCTCGAGAGGCTCAGGGCAGGCTCTGGGCACCGGAGCGTCGTGAGAATGCCTTGCGGCGAATGAGACGATTGTGGGGGCGTAGGGGTCCTTCGACTGCGCATGAAACTTCGCTTCGAGAAGTTCATGCTGGGCTCAGGATGACAACTCTGAAAGGGAACGCCGGCGAAAACGCGGGGCTTCGGGATGTCGCCGAGAGAGTAAAGGCTTGCGTTTGACCCTTCGCGTGATGCCGGCGGGTCGCCGGCGCTACCGGCTGCGCCCTACTGGATTCCGGCTTTTGAAAGCATTTCGAGGAACTGGTGCTGCGTGCGCATGTCGATCGACTGCGCGACGAGTTTGCCCTGGCGATCGTAGATGAAGGTTTTTGGAATGCCTTCGACGATGAACGCCTCGTTTACTTTGCGGCCGGGATCGAGCAGCACGGGGAACGTGACCTTGCGGTCTTTGATAAACGGGTCGACCTTGGCGGCTTCCTCGTCGGAGATTCCGAGGATGACGAGACCTTGCGGCGCGAAGCGCTCATAAAGCGTTTCGAGGTCGGGCATCTCCTTACGGCACGGAGGACACCAGGTGGCCCAGAAGTTCACCAGCACGACTTTGCCGCGGAGATCGGAAAATGTCCAGGTTTTGCCGGAAAGATCTTTGAGCGAGAAATCGGCGTGCTCACGTTTGCGGTCGTCGGATTCGAGGCGCGACATGGCAGCGCGATATTGATCGTTGTCGAGCGAGACTTCGACGTGCTCGTAGCGAACGAGCGAAGCGAGTTCAACGTAAGGACTCGCGGGTTCGGGCTGAGCTGGCTTGTTGGCGCCTTCGGCCGCCTTTGGCCAAGGCAGAGGATGTGCGGTCAAAGTTTGTGCGAGCGTCGTCGCCACTTCCTGCAAGGTGTCGTGGCCGAAATCTCCTTCTGTGGATAAGTTCGCCAACGCAACGGCGAGGCGAAGTTTGTTGTCGCTGGCGGGCAAAGGACGAATTTTGAGGGCGAGGTCTTTTGTTGTTTTGGCGCGCACGTCGTCGGGAAGGCTGCGGAGGGTGTGGATTTGATCATTGATAGGCTGCTCATCGGCGCTCCAGACGACTTTTTCTTGTGCTGATGCGGTGGCAAGCGCGAGAGTGAGCATTGCCGCGAAGGCCATCCCGATAATGAATTGGATCCTTTTCATAAAAGCCTCACTTGCCTAGGGAAACCTCACGCAGTGTGATTTCTGCTGAGCCCGACATGAATAGTAACACCGGAATTTGTCATGGACCGTAGGGCTCGGTAATGGGGCAACCCTCCAACCCAACCTGGGCGGACGGCGCAAGGCCGCGCGGGATCGGCGTGCCCACCCTGTCGCCCCAACATCGGGAGCGACAAGGGTGGGGCAACCCCTCAAGCCCGCGGCTATACTGTTCGACGATGAAGTCGGTCATCGTCGGAACTGCGGGCCACATTGATCACGGGAAGACGTCGCTGGTGAAAGCGCTCACCGGAATTGACGCGGATCGTTTGCAGGAAGAAAAGCGACGCGGCATCACGATTGATATTGGCTTCGCCCACCTGGCATTGGCGGCGGCAAATGGAGAAACGCTGCGGCTGGGCTTTGTTGATGTGCCTGGGCACGAACGGTTTGTGCGCAACATGCTGGCGGGGATCGGCGGGATTGACCTGGTGATGCTGGTAATTGCAGCGGATGAAGGGATCAAACCACAGACGCGGGAGCACTTCGATATCTGCCGGATGCTGGCGATTCCGCACGGGCTGACGGTGCTGACTAAGGCGGACATGGTGGATGCGGACACGCTTGAGGTGGTGCGGTTGGAGGTTGCGGATTTCTTGCGAGGATCGTTTTTAGACCCTCGTTTGGACGCGGCTCATGCGCCGATTGTGGCGGCGAGTTCGCTCACGCGCGCGGGGCTGGAGCAGGTGAGTACGGAGCTGGCGAGAGTCGCGATGGAGGTTCCTGCTAGAGATTCGGGGGCGATCGCACGTCTGCCGGTGGACCGGGTGTTCTCGATGCGAGGATTTGGAACGGTGGTTACGGGAACGCTGGTTTCGGGAAGCATTAAAAAGGAAGAGGAATTGGAGGTGTTTCCCTCCGGCAAACAGGTGCGGGTACGCGGCGTGCAAGTACACGGCGCGGCGGCGGAGCGGGCGGAGGCGGGACAGAGGACGGCGCTTAATTTAGCGGGGGCATCGACGAAGGAGTTGGCGCGAGGGGTGACACTGGCTCCGCCTGCGACTTTCAGGAGCACGAAGCGGGTTGATGCATTTATCAGTTTTCTGGCTTCTGCGAAGCCTCTGAAGGATGGTGCGCGAGTACACTTTCACGCTCACACGATGGAGACGGTAGCGGAGCTACGGCTGCATGGGAAGAAACAAGTGGCGGCGGGAGAGGAGGGGTTCGCGCGGATCAGGCTGACGGAACCGGCGCTGCTGTTGCCGGGGGATCGCTTCATCCTGCGCCAGTTCTCGCCGATTGTGACGATTGGCGGCGGTGTGGTACTGGATGCATTTCCGCCGACTCGCAAACGAGCGAGCGCCGACACGACTGTGTTTTTGCGGACGCTGCTGGAAGGTTCGCCTGACAAGTCGCTTACAGCACGGGTTGCAAGGAGTGGGCTGGCAGGATTTTCGTTGCGGCAAGTTGTCGCTGAGATGAATATTCCCATGGGCGAAGCGGAGAGGCTTGCCGGGCGGGCGGCATTGGTGCGGTGTGGAAACGTCCTGATCATCCCGGCAATTTTTGCTGAGGCGCAGGCGAAGCTCCTGAATGCACTGAAGAGTTTTCATGATGCGAACCCGCTGGTGGGAGGCATGGGCAAAGAGGCGCTGCGCGATCGCGTGGGGGCAGGAGTGGAAGTGTTCCAAGCAGTGATGGACAGTAGCATTGCGGAGAAGATGGTAGAGACGGCGGGCGAATTGGTGCGACTGCAGGGCCGCGGCGTGGTGATGAAAGATGAGGAAGCGGAATCGAAGACGACCATCGAGCGGGCTTTCGCGACGGCGGGGCTGAAGGCGCCGTATTTGCACGATGTGCTGGCGGCGCTGAAGGTTGACAAAGTGCGCGCGCAGAAGATTGTGACCCTTTTGTTGCGGGAAAAAGTGCTGGTAAAAATTTCCGAGGAGCTAGTGTTTCATCAGAGTGCGCTGGCAGAACTGCGAAAGAAGATTGCGGCGCAGAAGGTTTCCATGCCAAGCAACTCTGTGCCGAAAATTGGGGTGGCGCAATTTAAAGAGATGACAGGGGTGAGCCGGAAGTATGCGATTCCACTGCTGGAATATTTGGATCGCGAGCGGGTGACGCGGCGTGTAGGAGATGAGCGGGTGATTCTGTGAAGGGCGGGGATCAGTAGTCAGCCGTCAGCCGTCAGCCATCAGCCATCAGCCGCCAGCCATCAGCCGTCAGCCGTCAGGAAAACCACCCAGACGACACGTAGAATTGAGAAGGTTCGACGTACTGTTATGAAACGAGTTCGCATCATCGGCGCGGGTCTGGCTGGTTCGGAGGCGGCGTGGCAGTGTGCACGGCGAGGCATTGCGATCGACCTCGTGGAGATGCGTCCGATAAAGATGACGCCTGCCCATCAGACCGCCGATTTTGCGGAGCTGGTGTGCTCGAACTCACTCAAGTCGGATAGCGAGAACACGGCTCCATGGTTATTGAAACAGGAGATGCGACGGGCCGGTTCACTGCTTATGGAGATTGCCCGTCAGACGGCGGTTCCGGCGGGACACGCGCTGGCGGTAGATCGCGCGGAGTTTTCGCGCGGCGTGACGAAGGCGATTGCTGAGGAGCCGCTGATTCGCGTGCTGCATGAGGAAGGTACGCGAATCGCGGAGGATGAAGTAACGGTGATTGCCACTGGGCCCCTGACCTCCGATGCGCTCACTGCTGAGATTGCGCGGCTGAGTGCGACTGCGTCGGCAGCGGGCCAAGGCGGCGAAAAATGCGCGGGCGAGAGTCAGCCAGGCGGAAGTGGGGAGCCCGACGTTGTTCAAGGCGTTTTTCAAGACGACGAGGTTCTTCACGGCGAGCGGCGGAACTTTCATTACAACGATCGGCATCACAACGACCAGCAGGACGAGCGATCAAAAGATCGGGCCGGAAAGCAGCAGCTTTTTTTTTACGATTCCATCAGTCCGATCGTGGAGGCCGGTTCAATCGACATGAATCTGGTGTACCTGGCGGCGCGTTATGACAAGGGGACCGCCGATTACATTAACTGTCCGATGTCGAAGGAGCAGTATGACGTGTTTTATGACGCGCTGATTGCGGCGCAGCCGGTGGAAAACAAAGAATGGGAAAAACTGAATTACTTCGAGGGCTGCCTGCCGATTGAAGAAATCGCGAGGCGCGGCCGTGACACATTGCGATTTGGTCCCATGAAGCCAGTGGGGCTAAGAGATCCGCGGACGGGGCGGATTCCGTATGCGGTTGTGCAGTTGCGGCAGGAGAATCAGCGGGCGGATTCGTATAACCTGGTCGGCTTCCAGAATCATTTGAAGTTCGGCGAACAGGCGCGGGTGCTGCGGCTGATACCGGGGCTGGAGGATGCGCATTTTCTGCGCTACGGGCAGATTCATCGAAATACCTATATCAATTCCCCGGCGCTGCTGGAGCCGACGCTACAAATGAGAAATCATCCGCAGGTTTTGTTTGCGGGACAAATTTGCGGTGTGGAAGGTTATGTCGAATCGATTGCTACAGGAGTGATGGCTGGCATGCACGCGTCGGCGCTGGTGAGCGGGTCTTCCCTTCTGGGTCAGCTTATAGCTCCGCCTAGAGCGACGGCATTTGGATCGCTGGTCCATTACATCACGCGGAGCGATGCGCGTAATTTTCAGCCGGCGAACATCACGTTTGATCTGTTGCCTGCGCTGGAAAAGAAGGTGCGCGACCGGAAAGAGCGGCATCGCTTGCAGTGCAAAATCGCGCTGGAGAAATTTGAGGAGTGGCTGGCGACGGCGTGCGTTCAGGCGGCGGAAAAATGAGTGGGGCGTTTTTTTTCGCGGGCGAGGGCGCCCGCGCCACACAAAACCAACCGCTCGCGGGAACATAAGCTTGCCGGAGCGCGTACTTTCAAAGTAGGGCGCCACATGGGAAACTGAAGCCCTGGGAATAAAAGCCCAGGGTGCTTTCATTTCCAGGGAAATCGCGTCGAAGCTTCAGGCGGCAAATTCAGAAGCAATATCAGACGGCAATTTCAGATGGCATTTTGGGACCTCATACAGGATGTATTTCGCACGCTCTGGTCGCACCGCGTGCGGACGTTTCTGACCATGTTTGGGATCGCATGGGGAATCGTCTCCATCGTGCTGATGGTGGCTGCCGGCGAAGGACTGCGGGTGGGACAACAAAAACAGGCCGAGACCCTGGGCCGCGACGTGATGATCGTGTTTCATGGCCGGACCAGCCTGCAGGCGGGTGGCCTGCGTGCCGGCCGCCTTGTGCATTGGGTGGACTCCGATCTTCCCTACATTCAGGATGAGGCGGTCGACTGCCAGTACGCGATCCCGGAACTGGAACAGAATACGGTGCGGTCGCACACCGCGTTTAACGCAGCGGCTTTCACGGTGACGGGATCGACACCGGAGTTTGCCGAGATTCGCAGCCTCGGCGTCGGGGAGGGACGTTTTTACGATGAGAGCGACGTGGCCGAGGGGCGGCGTGTTGCGTTCATGGGGACCGACGCCAAGAAACAGCTCTTTGGAAGCCGGCCGGCAATCGGACAATTTGTGTATCTCGATGACATACCGTTTACGGTGGTCGGAGTGATGTCGTCGAAGAAACAAGATTCGAGTTATGACGGCTTTGACATCAGTAAGATTTTCATTCCATTTTCCGCGATGCGCCGCGATTTCCCTGACAAGCCCCCGGGCACACCATACACGTTTGACCAGCTATTGGTTGTGCCGCGCGACGTAGAGCACCACGAAGCATGTAAGGGAGAAATCCGGCGGGTGCTGGGCCGGCTACACGGGTTCGATCCGAACGACAAAGAAGCGTGTCCGATCTGGGACACCATCAAGGAGGCGCAAGCGTTCCGCACGATGACGGACGGCATGAAGTACTTTCTGGGCGCGGTCGGCCTGGTAACGCTTTTTCTGGGCGGACTCGGCGTGATGAATGTAATGCTGGTGGCGGTGCAGGAGCGGACGCGCGAAATTGGAGTACGGAAGGCGATTGGGGCGCCGGCACGAAGCATCCTACGGCAGTTTTTTCTGGAAGCTCTGCTGATAGCCCTGGTGAGTGGAGGATTCGGGCTGCTGCTCGCATTCGGCATTTGTGCGCTGGTGGACTTGCTGCCGATGCCCGACTTTTTCGCGGGATTGCTGCCGACATGGCAAACAGGCGCGCTGGCCTTCGGCATTCTTAGCGCGATCGCGATTTTATCGGCGCTGTATCCGGCGCGGCGCGCGGCGGCGATCGATCCTATTGAAGCTCTGCGATACGAGGCCGGGGGATAGATGCTGCTGCAAATCATCAACGAAGCCTGGATTGCACTACGCCGGAACCGCACGCGCAGCGCGCTCACCATGTTGGGCATTGTGTGGGGGATCGCGACGGTGACGCTTCTGATTGCCTATGGCGGGAGCTTCCGGCAAATTTTGGTGAGCGGCTTCGACGCGTTCGGCAAAGGCGCGGTGATCTGCTGGCCGGCGCAGACCAGCGAGCAACCGGGCGGCCAACGAGCGGGAAAGAAAGTTTTGCTCGAGCAGGCGGATATCGACATGATCAAGGAAACGGCGAACTATGTGCGCTACGCCTGCCTTGAAACGGTACACCGTCCGGGCATTGCGTATGACAACCGCATGGCTGGCACGTCGGCCGTACGGGGGGTGTGCCCGGAATATGGCGAAATGCGGAATGAAGTGGCTTCGGAAGGACGCTGGATCAATTCGCTGGATGAACTGGAACGGCGGCGTGTTGTTTTTCTGGGCGCACGACTTCGTGAGCAGTTGTTTGGCGGCCGGCCGGCGGTGGGAGAAACGGTGCTGATTGGGGGAGTGCGGTTCACGGTCGTCGGCACGATGGACCGGAAGATTCAGCTGAGCAATTATTTTTCCAGCGACGATGAATCGGCCTGGATTCCGTATTCTGCGGCCGGCGACCTTTGGAACACCAAGCATGGCGATGTGCTGGTGTTCGAACCGATTGCCCCGCAATTTGAGGCTCGGGCAGAGGCGCAAGTGCTGGCCGCCGTGGCGACGCGGCAACAGTTTTCACCGACTGACAAGAAGGCATTCCTGATGATTGGCCGCGAAGCATACCGACCGGTGATCAACGGAATTACGATCGGGCTGCAGGTGCTGTTGATTTTTATTGGCGTTCTGACGCTGGGCATTGGCGCGGTGGGCGTGATGAACATCATGCTGGTGTCGGTAGACGAGCGCATCCGCGAAATTGGGTTGAGGCGAGCGATGGGAGCGCGGAAGTGGCATATCAAGATGCAATTCCTGGCGGAGACGCTGCTCATCATGGTGTTCGGCGGGCTGATTGGAATTGTGGTCGCTTATGTAGTTGCGCGCGCGGTGGGCACGCTGCCGCTGATGGGGCCGCTGTTCGAAGACGACTCCGGGAAGGCCGACATCCATTTGACGATTTCCATGTTCACGGTGCTGGTGTCGGCGGGGGTGCTGCTGTTGGTGGGCGTGCTCAGTGCGGTGATTCCGGCGTCGAGGGCTGCGAATTTGGATCCGGTGGAAGCGCTGAGGTACGAGTGAGGGGGTTCGTAGCCGGAGACGGCCAAGGATTGCCTTGAATCTGTGATCAACATCTGAAATCAACGTCCGTAATTAACGTTCCGTAATTAACATCCGTCACAGCGTGTGGGAAAGTTTGGCTAAATAGCAGTTGGTGCGCGCGAGACCTCTCGCCCCGCCGGTAAGAAACGCGGGGCATCGAGATGACGCCGCAGAGATGGTGGTCAGCCTTAGCATCGAACTACACCAGTGGCTCACAGCCAGGCTTATTGACGACGACTGGGCGCGCGCGATACCTTTGCGGCGTTGGCATCGAGGTGTTGATTGGCTATCTCCGCTGTAGATTGCGTTCAGCCGGCACTGCAACACACGCGCGACCAGCTTTTTCGCTCGTTTCGATTCGGTCAGTGGTCGCGGCTAGCGCTGGTGGGATTTCTGGCAGGCGAGTTGAACAGCGGCGGATGCAATTTCAACAAGTTTAACCTTCCGGCCTCTCACCCGCACGGCAATCGGTTCATGGCGCAGTCGATGCCGTTTGGGCATTTGAACCCTCAGCATCTGGCCCAATTTGCGGCATTGATTATTGCGGCGGCCGCGGTGGCATTCGTTCTGTTTTTCGTGCTGCTCTATGTGAGCAGCGTCTTTCGCTTCATTCTCTTTGACTCGGTGGTGAAAAAGCATTGCGCGATTCGCGAAGGCTGGACGCGGTGGCAGCGAGCGGGGCGGAGATACTTCCTTTGGAAGATTGTGCTGCTGATCAGTGAAATGGTGGTGCTGGGCGGCCTTATTGGGGCACCGCTAGCGCTGGCAGCGGCGCTTGGGTGGTTCCAGAACGCTGGGCAGCATCTTGCCCGGACCATTTTGGGGATCGTCATTCTGGTTGCGTTGCTTCTGGTGTTTGTGCTGTTGGCGGCTGTCATACAAGTATTGGCGAAGGATTTTCTGGTGCCCATCATGGCGCTGGACGATGTTGACTTCGCCGAGGGCTGGAGTCGTTTGCTGGCTCTCATGCGGCCGGAGCCGGGAAAATATGTGGTCTACCTGCTGCTGAAGATCGTGCTCGGGATGGTCGCGGCGGTTGCGGTTGGCATCATAGCCCTGATCCCGATTTTTGTGCTGGTAGTGCCGGCTGCGCTTGCGGTCTTCGCAGGATATAAGGCGGGCCTGACGTGGAATGTGGCGACGATAAGTCTGACGGTTGTCGGCGGAAGCATTTTATTCGCAGTATTGATGTACATCGTGGCGCTGATCAGCGTGCCCACGACGGTCTTCTTCCCGGCCTATTCCATTTACTTTTTCGCGGCTCGCTATTCCAAGCTAGAGACCGTTTTGAACCCACCGCCGGCTCCGATTGCGTTGCCACCGATAATGGAACCTGAGCCGCCGGTGTTTCCACCTTCTATCCCCCCGTCCGAACCTATTGGCTAGCATAGGTCATTGGAATTTAAAGAGCGGATTTGCCCTTACCTGCGACTGATAACACGGGAAAAACACATTTTGATCTTGACTTAGAAGGCATAGCTTTATAGTGTGTAACAGTATTTCTTAATTTGCACTTATACCGAGGGATATTGTTATGATGCAATTATTCGCGAATGGGGAAGAAGAGAAGACTTTCGTCGAGTTCCGCAGAAAAGTTCGCTCGTCGGAAGTTCTGTCGGCGGCAATCGAGCACCTACTACAACAACTACATTTTACGGGGCGCGTGAGCGTCGTACTTCAGAACGGACGGGTACTTAAGTCCGGTTATGAAGAAGGGTACTTTCGCAGATTAGGCGCCGATGAAAGCACTATGGTGCAATAACTTCGCAGCTAACAACTAAATAATTTATACAGGTCATCGTAAGAGAAACGAGCCCTGGGCCGGAATCATCCGGTACCAGGGCTTTTTGTTTTTGGCATTCATATCTCACATACCGAGGCAATCATGAACTTCATAAACGACGTTGAAGGACCACGAGTTGAACTTGAGCTGAAATATTGTGAGCGCTGCGGAGGCCTGTTTGTGCGCCCTTTCGCAGCCAACGAGACTGATTGCGGACCCTGCAAAGTTCGCCTTGCTGCCTTGCTTTCCACCCATGCGCTTAATAGCGTCTGCAGCCGTATGCACCGAAAAGCAAGAATTCCCCGACTTAACAAGCCGGGCTATCGGCCATCACGAATTGAGTATCTGCAGGGAGTGGCGCTTGCGGAGGTGCGGCCATGCTGAATGCTAGCATTAACTATCTAAATAACAATGACTTACTGGCGCAAGGCCAGGCTCCAATACCGCGTGCGCCTGAACTAACGGAAAATGATCTTTGGTTCTGCCGGGCCCGCACTGTGCGGCTTCTGCGGCGATACGCCAGAATCTCAACGACCGTTGGGCGCTTGCCGTCATTGTTAGAATGCGAACCGACAGGCTCAAGGCCGCACTCGTATTGCAAACGCAAGTTTGAAGACCTGGTAATATTTGTGACCGACATGGAGCGCGCTCTTGAAGAGCTGAGCGATTGGGAGCGAAAGTTGCTGACGATGAATATCGTCGAAGATTACAGTGCGGCTGAGGTTTCGAAGATCCTTGCTTTTCCGCAAAGGACCGTGGAAAGGCAGCTGCACGCGGCGATCGACAGCCTATCCCGGGTGATGGGGGGGAGGGGGATGTTGGAGGAGTGAAATGTTGTCAAGAGGGGAAAATGATGAAAAAGCTTGTAAGTGTATCAGGGTAAGAGGGAAATAAATTCGGGAAAAGTGGCGGGAGACCCCCTTAAGTTTGGTATTCTAATAATAGGGGCAGAGAAAAGAATAAGTAACAAGAGGAATAGCTGGAACAAGAGGAATAGCTGGGAAGAAGGCGTGCAGTAGAGATGAGTTGGCGGTAGAGATGAGTTGGCGGGGCGCGAGGTAATCGCGCCCTGTTTTAGTTTGGGGAACATCCGGTGAGTTCTAGTTTGGGGAACGTCCGGGTTAGTAGGTCGTTCGTATTGGGTTCCGAAAAGCCCTTGCGGTGAGAAAATAAGTCGCCCTGTTCCATTTTGGGAAAAGAGGGTAAGAGAGTCGTTAGGCGCTAGCAGGGGTTGGATGGGCGAGGACGCCCGCGCCACACAGGCCGGGCAGGTACAATGAGGCGTTGGCGAGGGCGAGTTAGGACAGGGGCGAGGACGCCCGCCGCTCCAGAGGACGCCGGCCGATCCAATTGCGCAACGAGGTAAGGGATCAAGCATGGACATGACGTGGGTGACAGAACAGATAGCGCTGGGGGGCGGGATCTGGAACCCGCAGAATATGGAAGCGGTGTCGCAGGCCGGAGTGACGCACATTGTGAACATGCAGATCGAGTTCGACGACCGGCCGCTAGCGGAGCCTTTCGGGATTGAAGTGCTGTGGAACCCGACGAACGACGACTTCATGCTGAAGCCTCCGGAGCTACTGAAGAAGGGCGTGGATTTTGCGCTGGAGGCATTGGAGGATCCGGCGGCGCGGTTATATGTACACTGCGCTTCGGGGATCCACAGGGCTCCCATGATGACGCTGGCGGTGATGTGCGCACAGGATTGGAAGCTGACCCCGGCGATGGAGTGGATTACGAAGCAGAGGCCGGTGGTTGATTTTGCGGATGTGTACGTAGAGAGCGTGCAGAAGTTCTTGGAAGGGTATGAGTGAGTGATGGATCGTGGTGGATGAGCCGCTCGAAAGAGCGGCTTTTTTATTGGGCGCTTGTGGAACGAAGATCGGGGCGGAGGAGCGGGTAGGGGTCCTTCGACTCGGCGGCGTTTTCGCGCTCAGCGCGAAAACGCCACCTCGCTCAGGATGACATCGTTTGCCAGATAGAGCGAGGATCGAGCGCGGAGGAAGTACTTTCTATAACACACGCGAGCAGATTTTCGCGGGCGTGGGCGCCCGCGGCACAGCCGGCGAGTCGCCGGCGCTACACGGACAAAGACATCAAGGGCGGTGGTGCAGTTTCGCCAAATTTGCTAGTAGTGCACGCCAGATCCCTCGCCCCGCTGGTGAAAACGCGGGGCTTCGGGATGACGCCAGAGAGATTGGTTGTTGAGTTATGGGTCGAACTGCACCATCACCCAATTCGGTTTGAAATTGAAGCGGAGAGAGACGAAATATGCGTAAGGAAAGTCGGTCGAATGTGAAGCGGTCGGTGGTCGAGATATCGGCGCGGGCGTTGAGGTCGAACCTGGCACTCAGAATGACTCTGGCGTCGGGATTGATGCTAGCGCTCGGCTTGATGGTGGTAGAGATGCCGGCTGCGCTGGCGCAGGCTTCGGGATCGGGATCGCCGGCGTTGACGACCGTTTCGGACACGATTTTCAGGGCGGATGGAAATCCGGCGCAGGGCGTGGTGCTGATTTCGTGGCCGACGTTTATGACGGCTGCCAGCGGCGGATCCGGAAGCGGTGCACAAACTGGATATGCCGTGGCGGCCGGAAATCAAACGGTGACGATTGGCGCGGGCGGCGCATTCACGGACCAACTGGTTCCGAATGCGGGATCGACTCCGACGGGGACTTTGTATACGGCGGTGTACCAGCTCGATGATGGAACAGTGCGGACGGAGTACTGGTCGGTGGGGACGACATCGCCGACAACGATCGCGGCGATATTGACGACTCCGGGGACGGGATTGGGGAACACGGTGGCGACCGAGCAGTGGGTGAATGCGGCGGTCGCAAACCTGGCTGTGAACTTTGCGCCGAATTCGACCGTCGTACATTTGGCGGGGGCGGAGACGATTACGGGGACGAAGACGTTTGCGGTGCCGCCATCGCTGCCACAGCCGGGACGAATGAAGATCGCGGAAGATCGAATCGTTGCGCTGGAGCACAATGACATCAAAAGGAATGTTTACGACCGGATCGTGACGGCCGCAATCGCGTTTGCGGTGAGCGCGCTAATTGCGCTGCACGATCACTTCCTGCCGAAGTAAGCCAAACAAAAGCGGGCCGCCGGCACGGCGGTCTTATTGGGTTTTTCCGTCCGCGCAACGATGTCAGGTTGTGCACGCGAGATCCCTCGCCCCGCCGGTAAATGCGCGGGGCTTTGATTGCATAACCACGACGGCTCCTCAGGCCCGATACTTGGGTTATCTAAGGCCAGGCGCTCGGAGCGAAAGGAGCCGATCATGTTGATTATAGGTTGTGATTATCATCCGAGCGGGCAGCAGGTTTTTGGCATGGACACGGACAGCGGTGAAGTATTCGCGGATCGCTGGATCGGGCACACGGGCAGGGGAGTGGAAGAGTTTTACGGTACCTTGCCGGCGGGCGCGGTGGTGGGGGTGGAGAGCAGCGGCAATATGTTGTGGTTCGAGCGGCGGCTGGCGGAGTATGGGCACCGGTTGCGGCTGGGGGATGCAGCGAAGATTCGGGCCCGGGAGACGCGCAAACAGAAGCACGACCGGCGGGATGCGGAGCTGATCGCGCGGCTGCTGGAGGAAAATAATTTTCCTGACCTGAAGTGGGTGCCGACGCTGGCCGAGCGCGACCAGCGGCAGTTGCTGATGCACCGGCACAAACTGGTGCGGATGCGGACCCAGGTGAAGAACCAGTTGCAGCACATTGCCATGAACCAGGGGCAGCAGAAGAAGCGGCAGTTGTGGACCAAGGCGGGACGCGAACTGCTGGAACATCTGGAGCTGGAGCCCTGGACGGCGCGGCGGCGGGACGATCTGCTGCGCTGGCTGGATCTGCTGGAGCGCGATTGCGCCAGCCTGGAGCGGGAGGTGCAACAGGCGGCAGAGGCACGAGCCGATGCGCGCTTGCTGATGACGCATCCTGGAATCGGGCCGGTGATCAGTCTGGCATTTGTGCTGACCATTGGTTCGATCGAACGCTTCCATCGCAGCCGCGAACTGGTGAGCTATCTGGGATTGAATCCGGCGGAAGATTCCAGTGGGGAGCGGCGGCGACTGGGCGGGATCAGCAAACAGGGCAGCAGTTTTATGCGTCTGTTGCTGATTCAGGGAGCGCAAACCGCAGTTCGTGGCGATGAGGACTTAGGCCGCCAGTACCGTCGTTTGGCCGCCAAGAAACACCGGGCGGTGGCCAAAGTGATGGTGGCACGCAAGCTGGCGGTGCGTATGTTCTGGATGCTGAAGACGCAGAAGACGCATGCAGAACTGGTTCGTATGCGGGGTAGCTCGAGTCATCCTGGGGTCGGCAAGACCGAGGCTTTGAGTGAGCGCCCTGCCTCTCCGCGGATCCAGCCCTGAGGGCAGGACGACCAGGCGGAGAGTTTGCACGAGCAATCATGGTCGCCAAGACCGAATAGATGGGGAGTGGGGCCAGAGTTCGGTACCCACCGAATGATTCGAGGCAAAGACGAGCGGCCTGGACTTAGACATGCAAAGGCAAGAGCAAAGGCAAGAACAAAGGCAAGAGCAAAATCAAAACCCTCTACTAAGGGAAAAAAGAACGGCAAAAACTTTCTTGCCGCGACCGCGCCTTCGTGTTGCCAAAAAACAGTTGACAGAGCCGTCGTGGTTATAGACGGGATGACGCCGGTTAGTTGGTCGTTGGACCAAGAATCAACTGCTCTACTAGCAAAAAGGAGAAAGGCTATGAACTTACTAACACAATACGGGCCGCTGGTGATTACGCTGGCGGCAACAATTGGAACGGCGATTTTTACGCCGACATTTATTACGGCACATCCGGCGGTGTTTGCGTGGATAGCAGCAGCCGCGCAGTTGCTGCATGCTGTGCTGCCCTCGATATTCGATAAGACGGGGGGCGGACAATGAACAGAGTTGTGGCTGTGGTAATGCTGATGGGAATGGCGATCATGCTGGGCTGCTCGCCGATTGAGAGCCGGGCCCGAGATACGGCAGCGGCGCTTCAAGGATCGCTGGTGGCGGCGCAGAGCCAGTATAAGGCCAGTTGCGCGGCGAATTCGAGCCAGCAGGTCTGTCAACTGATTGATCGCGGAGTATCGGGCGAGAACGCGCTGATCACGGCGGTGGAGACTTATTGCGGGTGGACAGCGGACGTAGCACCCTCGAACCCGGTGGCGACGTGCGTTCCGGTGAAATCGGCACAGGCGGCACTGGTTGCGGCGATTGCGAATGCTACGACGTTGACACTTGAAATCAAAGGAGCCCTGTAATGGAAGCCGCAACACTAATAAGTCTGATTCTAGGTTTGCTGCAGTCGATACTTTCGACAGCGAAGGCGGGAGGAGTCGCGCCGGCGGTGATCGCGAACATTGAAGCGGCGGTAACGAGCCTGCTGGCGGTGCAGGGGACTCCGGTGACATATCAACAGTTGGAGGGGCTGAGGGTGACGAGTAAGTGGTGAATCGTCGGTGGTGAATCGTCGGTGGTCGATGGTCGTTAGTCGGTGGTCGGAGGATCCGTCTCAAGCTAAAGACGGACTTTAATTGATCGGCGAAATAGGGATCCTTCGACTGCGGTTGCCGCTCACGGTCTGAGCGGCAGTCCTCGCTCAGGATGACAGTTATTGAGAGTGCGGATCGTTGAGGAGTGGACTGGTTATTTGCAGAATACTCTGTAAATTAGATACACCGCAATACCAGCGAAGACTAATCCGAACGTGGACATCTGCGTTCGGTTCCACTCCTTCCGTAACTCGCCGCCACCCATGAGACTGCGTGCGAAGTACCTGATGCCCCAGTCTGGGTTGAAGATACACGCAATGCCAATCGCTGCAAGCGCGAGAAGGAATATAAGGAGAAGCGCAGCTGTAGCGAAACTTAGCATCTGGGGCTAAAGCCCTCTTCTAAATGGCGCTGTGACGCGGCCCTAAAGGGCCGCTCTTCCACGGTGATGCGCAGCGGCGCGGCGGCACAACAAAGCAACCCTGCCGGCGCTACATTCTGCAATCAAAACCCTGCCGGGGGGTCGCCGGCGCTACACGTTCTCAACCGACTTCTTCGGACCAGTTCTCCAGAGTTTTCTTGACGAGGGCCATGAACTGGTCGGCGACGGCTCCGTCGATGATGCGGTGGTCGTAGCCGAGAGTTAGATGGACGACGGAACGGATGGCGATGGAATCGTTGCCGTCTTTGTCGGTAATGACGAGCGGCTGCTTGGTGATTCCTCCGACGCCCATGATGGCCGCGTTCGGCTGATTGATGATGGGCAGTCCGAAGACTGCTCCGAACTGTCCAGGATTGGTGATGGTGAAGGTTGAGCCTTCGACATCGGCGGGCATGAGCTTCTTGGTGCGGGAGCGCTCGCCGAGATCGGTGATGCCGCGCTGCAAGCCGAGGAAGTTGAGTTCGTCGGCACCTTTGAGAACGGGAACGATGAGTCCCCAGTCGAGGGCGACGGCTATGCCGGCATTGACATGCTGGTGGTAACGGATGCTTTCGCCTTCCATCGACGCATTGACGATGGGAAATTGCTGGATGGCGATGATGGCAGCGCGGACGAAGAACGGCATGAAGGTGAGGCGCGCGCCGTAGCGCTGCTCGAATCCATTCTTGAGTTTGTTGCGGAGGTTGACGATGCGAGTAAGGTCGACCTCGAACATGGCGTGGACGTGGGCGCTGGTGCGGCGCGATTCGATCATGCGCTGGGCGATGATCTTGCGCATCTGCGACATGGGGACGAGATCATCCACCCCCGCCGGCGAAACCCGCGCCGCCTGGGGACCCCGGTCGCCGGGGATAGCCGCGGGAGTGGGACGCGCGGGCTGAGGTGAAACGGCCGCGGGCGAGGGCGCCCGCGCCACACGACCTTCGACGAAATCGAGGATGTCCTGCTTGGTGACGCGGCCGCCGGCACCGGTGCCGGGGACCTGGGCGAGATCGATGTTGTGCTCGCGGGCAAGTTTGCGGACGAGCGGGGAGGAACGGACGTCGTCTTCATCGGCGGTCGGAGACGCGGGAACTTCCGTAGGTTGGACGGGCGAGGACGCCCGTGCCTCCATGTCTTTTTTCGGAGGCGGCGGAGCGGGGGCGGCGGGAGCGGCTTTTGCCGGCGATGGAGCTGCGGCGGAGGCGCCGTTCCCTTCTCCAATGACGCCGACGACAGTATTCACCTGCACGGTGCTGCCTTCGGAGACCTTGATCTCCTGAAGAATGCCGCTGGCGGGCGCGGGGATTTCGGCGTCGACCTTATCGGTTGAGATTTCGAAGAGGGGTTCGTCGCGCTGAACCTTGTCGCCGGGCTTTTTCAGCCACTTGGTAATGGTTCCTTCAAAGATGGATTCGCCCATCTGGGGCATGACGATGTCAGTAGGCATAGTTCCCTTTCCATGAAACCCGCGTGGTGCGCGGACACAGATGTCCAGGCACGGCAAAGCGGGAAAAGTGCAAGCAAATATTATAGCGAACCGCCGTCAGCCGTCAGCTATCGGCCGTCAGCCCTCAGCCGTCAGCTATCAGCTATCGGCTGTCAGAAGGTAGGGGTCCTTCGACTGCGCCGAGAATTCGCAAGGCGAACTCCCGGCTGCGCTCAGGATGACAGACCAAGGTAAGGATGGGTCAGGGTTCGGAATCAGGATGACAAACCGGAGTCAGGATGACAGTTCGAAAGTTGATGAGGAGTTGCGATGAGAAGGTTCGTGATGAGTAAGGTTGCGCTCGTGATGATGCTGGCCAGCGCGGTTGGAGTGTTGTGCGATGGCGCGGTGGGACAGACAGACTACGCGGGCAGAACGATGGACTCGGGAGCGGGATTGATGGCGGGCATGACGGCGGGAAGTGCGCCGCTTTCCTACCTGGCGCGCTACGACAGTTGCGTCACGTTCGACCTGACGCCGACGATCACGCCCAGCAGTTCGTCATGGCTAGGCGGGGTGCTGACGATCAGTTACGCGCTTTCGGGTTTTCCCGTAAATGGTGCTATCGCGCAAGGGCAAGTCGTCTACGTCACAACCGGAAGCTATTCGAGTTCAGGGGCGGGAGAACTGGTGCAGACAGGGACATCGTCGGGCGGGACGGGGACAATTACTCTGTCATTTGCGTCGAATCCCGGCACGGTGACGAGTCTTGGATATTGCCGCAGCGGAGCGATGGTTGGCGAGTCCGGCGCACAAATGACTTTTTTTGGCACGCCGAACTCGAGTGGGATCGGTTCGCCCGACGCCGGGTACTCAATGGGAAACCTGATCGGTTCGCCCGCAGCGGTGATGAATACGCAGTTTCAGGACGCCGACTTCGGCGCATATTCGGTTTGGGCGACCGATCACATTTCGACTATTTCTTCTCTGGGTGCGCCGTACCCGAAAGCGCCGATTGACGCCTCGGGCGGCGGGTTCATGTACGGCACTGCGAACGATGTACCGCTGATCTTCGAAAACAACAACGGGACTCGTTATATCTCGCACGTGATCGAATCACGAATGCTGGCGATGAAGACAACACCTTGCACGGCGACGAATCCCTGCATTGTGCCTTCATCGGTAGTCGAGCAGTCTGGTTGCAATCCTGCCGGCGGGTGCTCCCCGCCAAGTTTCCCCACTACCGGGTGCAATGCGCCGGGAGGACTAACCAAGCAGTGCGCCACGACGTTCAGCGGGCCGCTTGTTCCCTCACGCAACCCTTCCGACATACCTAACTGGTTTCTTGAGTTTTACTGGGGACAGGCGGCGTATCCGTGGGCGTTACAGTCGTGGAAATGCCAGTTAGTCTCGACTATGTCAGGAGGTTATCCGACCGGCATAAACGACTACCTGCGATGCAGCCTGTGGACTAACTTTCAGTATGACGGCTCCGGTTTGCCGGGAATTGGGTTTGACTACAACGAGCAATGGAGTGGCACGCAGTTTGCGAGCGTGCAGGATGATGTGACGCTGGCTCTTGGAGGGGGGGCGAGTTATCAGGCAATCGGCAACGGCACAGGTGGGGCGCAGACGTTAACTATCGACACTTTCGTGATGCCCGTCCACAACAATGTGGGCGGGACAAGTTGCCCGAATGGTGCACACCCTTCGCAGGCATTCGCGGTGAATTGCTCTTACGTATTTCAGTACATTCCTCCCGGTTGTAATATAGGCGATGCCTATAACTGCACCGCGACGGGCACGACAACTCCCGCAACGTATAGCGGCGGATCCTATAGCTGTGCGTCTGGCGCGTCTGGCTTCACAGCACCGAACGATCTAAGTGGCATTAGACCAAGCTATGTGCCGATGTGCGAGCCGAATTGGAATCTTTGCCCTAGCCAGTATTACTTCTCGACGACGAGCGGGACCAGCGCATCAATCACGGGTATCTCTGGTACTGGATCGATTGTCACCGTAACGAGCACTCTGAATCCGGCGGTGGGAACGAATGTCATTATTTCCGGAGTGACACCAGCGAGCTATGACGGTCCATATTATGTGACCTCGAGTAGTGGCACGCAGTTTACGGTTAATTCCTCTGTTACAGGCAATTACGTGTCTGGCGGGACGGCATCACTGTGGGTAGGGTGCAAGATTCCTGAAGCCAACGATGCCAGTCTCGGGCACGGCTACTGGATCAATGTGGGGAAGAACAACTCGCAAGGGCCGGGATTCGATGTCGTCAACTATAGTACGAGCAACGGATACTCCCATTGGAACACGCGCACGGCGCTCGTAGATCGCGGATATGGAGTCAATGGGATCGGGTCAAACCCAATGCCATCGGGCCAGATGTACACCGACGACGCCATGATGTGCAATCAGTTAACTGGCTCGAATTGTGCAGCCGGGAGCGGCACTCCGTATGGAGTGCTTTTCACGGTCCATGATACCGAGCAGTTGCTCGCGCACAATTACTCAAATGTCAGTGCTACGGGCGGGAACAATCAGAATTGCAATTACATGACGGCACAAGCCATCGACCCGATTGATTGTTCTCCTCAGACTAACTCGGCTGGCTCCCCGGCGAATTGGCCGGAAATGTCCGGTGGGCCAAACGGAGAATGCACCGGGACCATCAATGCCACACAGACTTACTGGCCAGCGGTGTGGCCCTGGGGCGGAAGCTGGAATTGGCCTGCGGCAATGCAATGGCAGTCGGCCACCAATTCTGGAGGAACGACCGTGTATACGGGATCGAATAAGTGGGCGGTCGATCCCAACAACCATCAGATGTATGCCACGGTTCAGGCGGTGGTGAACGGCAACACTATTCCGAGCCTCGATCCGACCGACTGGCAACCCGCTCCTTATTACTGCAATAAACACTTTCCTGATTGGGACGAGAGCGCACCCATCAGAGTTGGAGGCAATCTGGTTCCGGGGATCCGGCCGGTGCTGTTGATTGGGGCACCGTTTGGCGCGGGCGGGGGACATTCGACCGAAGGCCAGATGTACGACAACAGCGGAGGCAACTTCTACGCGCATCTGTTCGGGCAGCCCAACTGTGGTTCAAGTTGTCCGAGCTTGGATGGCGACCCAGGTCACGTCGGGCAGCCGAATCCGGGCACGCAACTGCTCTATCAAAACCTTCCGTGTGACGATCACACGGTATATGACAATGCCAATTTCAACGACACGACTCCACCGTATATCGGCACGAGCCAGGTTCCGTACTGGGCATTCGATCCGGATTGCGGAACGGGAGCGCCGCATGCGGCGTGTCCAAATGGGCTATCGAATGCAGCTATGCAGACTTATTGTTTGGGGCCGGGACTCACGGGCACAGGCGCCAATCCCGATCCGATCTGCAACGGATATGTTTCCAGTGGGTATGGCGAGGAATTGTTCCTTAATGCCAACCCCCGCAACGGCAAGACATGGCGATTGAATCATCATGCAGGGAGTGGGTCGATTGGCACATATACAGGCCAGAACCAATGGCCCACAGTCAGTCCAGATGGACTATTGGCAGCAGTAACGACGGACGCGATGAATACGCGCGGCGACGTGAATGCTCAAACATCTGCGTGCCAGACGCCGACCCGCGCCATGTGGGCGAACTGGACGAAGAACACATGCGTTTTACCGAATGACGTCTTTATGAGCAAGGCCAGCGGTGGGCCGACATACACGCTGACATCGTGCGGATCGACTTGCACGGTCGGAAGTGTGGCGAATGCTGGGTGCAGTATGGGAGCCACACAACCTAATTGGAGCAGTTGTACGAGTAAACCGTGCAGCATGACGGACGCGGCCGGGAACCTTTGGACTTACGACGGGACAAACTCGTGCGAAACCGATGTGTTTGTTACCGCACTGCCGACGTCAGTGCCCGCACCGTGATCGGCAAGATGGGTGGCGGAGGGGGTGATTCGACACTTGCGCGGACAGGAGTGTCCGCGCCAAACGGGGAAGATTACTTGCCGTGCTTGTCTCTGTAAATCGAACGGCTGACGCGGTTCTGCTGGCGATTGATGCCGCGCTGCTCGGCCTTGGTTAGATGACCGTTGTGGGCGGACATGTCGCGCTTTTCGCGATTTTCGACGTTGGCTTCGCGTCTTTCGAGATTGGAGTTCTGCTTTGAAGTTAGCTTCCCGTTCCTGTCGCCATTGGCGATGCGCCGCTGCTGATTCTCCTCACGTCCATTGACCTGGTTGACGCGCGGATGACCGGGATCGTTGACACCGGGGCCGGCGCCTGAAGTGTTGGACTGGGCCGTGGCAGAGGTACCGAGTAAAGAAGCGCCGATGACCAGGACGAAGAGCGAAGTGACGAAGATGTTTTTCATGTAGATGGAAACCCTCAGGCGGAAGAGTAGTTCTGAAGGGCGATGGGGGCCACAGTACGAAGGAACATGGTCCAGTGTGCGCGTAGAAACGGGCCGTCCCTCCGAAGGTTTGGAGCATTTCAACGCTCGCGCGGACAGAAGTGTGGTCGCCACGCAAGATCGGGCGAAAAGGCAAAAGCAAGGCAAAAGCCGGGGTTGCAGTTTTTGCACGGGCGGAGGCGGATCGGGAAAAAATGTCTTGGTTCGGGAACGAGCTGCGAAGGAGATTGATTACCGAGAGATTCAACCAAAAGGCGGCGGTGGGAGCCTTTTTGGGGTCAGGCCCGCAAGCCATTGAGATGCTGGAGTTTAGAGGGTGAGAGGATTCGCGTACTCCTTTTGTAACTTGGGGGATGGGGCGGTGCAGGCCTAGAGTGTAAGGAGTTCCACGGAGTTCCAGTTCGGCCCACGGCGTGCATTGAGATCATGGGGCAGTGCGCCATGTGGAAATCTGTTCTGTCCGGGAACTTGTGGAACGGACAGGGGTTTGAAGTGTTTGGGTGAGAGTGCCTTGGGTGAAAGCGCTTTAGGGCTCGGGGGACGATAGGGATGCTTCGACTGCGATTGAATTTCGCTTCGCGAAACTCAATCCTCGCTCAGCATGACACGATCATGGGGATGTTAATAGAACGAGATGTCAACAGAACCAACGGAAGTTTTGGGGTGACGCGATTGAGTAGATTCTGGTTGTGGATGGCGTTGGCGGTGGTTGGCTTGCCGATGGCGGGGTGGAGTCAGACGGCTCCGCATGGAATGGCGGCGGCTGTGCCGATCGCGATGACTGCGGTCTCGACGGACGCTGTTTCGGGCGCTGTTTTGAACGACACGAACAATGAGCCCAGTGAAACGGTGTTGACCATCCGCAAGCGCGTGAATGAAGTGAATGTGCTGTTCATTGCGACGGACCGGCATGGGAAGTTTGTGCGGAACTTGAACCAGAACGATTTTGCCATCCTCGACGACCATAAGCCGGTGGACGCGATTGTGAATTTCCGCCGGGAGACAGATTTGCCGCTCCAGTTGGGGCTTTTGATGGATGTGAGCGGATCCGTGGAAAGCAGATTCGCATTCGAGAAGGAAGCGGCCACGGGATTTCTGCAACACATCATACGTCCGGGATATGACAAGGCGTTTGTGGTTGGCTTTAACAAAGAGAGCCACCTGGCACAGGATTTCACCGACAACGTGCAGCAACTGGGGCAGGGCGTGCAGCGCATGAGAAACGGCGGCGGGACCGCGCTCTATGATGCGATTTACAGGGCGTGCAAAGACAAGCTGGCGCGGGAACATAACGATCACCCGGTGCGGAAGGCGATTATCGTGGTGAGCGACGGCGAGGATAATCAAAGCGAATACACGCGGGCGCAGGCGATTGAGATGGCGCAGCGCGCGGAGGTGATTGTGTATGCCATTTCGACTGACGATAGCGGGCTGATTTTGCGCGGCGATAAGGTGCTGGAAGATCTGGCATCGGCGACGGGCGGGCGCGCTTTCTTCCCGTACAAGATGAAAGACATTACGCGATCATTTGCCGCAATTGAAGACGAACTGCGCAGCCAGTACGACGTGGCTTATAAACCCTCCGACTTCAACGCCGACGGGCGCTTCCATTCGATTGAGATCACCACGCTGAAAAAAGACCTGCAGGTGCGGGCGCGACGCGGGTATTACGCGCCAGTGCAGTAGATTCCACATCAGCGCTGCGGCAGGCCAAGACGGCTCGGCATTTCAAATCGTGGCGCGGAAAAGTGTGCGACCTCGTCTCTTACGCCCCTCCGGGGGTCTATCATTTCCCGCTAAGCACCCACGGCTTGCAGGTACCCCGGCAAACCAAAAGCGGGCTTGCCCGGGATCCCGCCGTGTCGCCGCTTCGCGGCTATGGGCGAGCACAGCACTCTCTTGACGCTTCCGTGGGGAGAATGCCTTGCGGCGTGGATGATTTGCCGGCGGGCATAGGGGTCCTTCGACTCCGTGAAAACTTCACTTCGTGAGGTTTTCACTTTGCTTGATTGGATAACGACGTTGGCAGGTCGCAACGAGTAGATTGGTTGTGACTAAACAGACCAGGGCTCGCAACGAAGGAGCCAACGTCATGCTGATTATAGGCTGTGATTTTCATCCTGGGTTTCAGCAGGTCGCGATCTTTGACAATCGAACGGGGGAGATCGAAGCCAAGCGCTTGCAGCACCGGGAAGAGGCGGAGCAGTTTTACCGTTCGCTTTCCGGTCCGGTGCAGGTGGGGATGGAGGCGTGCGGACACTATCCGTGGTTCGAGCGGTTGCTGGAGGAGTTGGGGTTCGAACTGTGGATGGGGGATGCGGCGGCGATTCGGGCCTCGGTGGTGCGGAAGCAGAAGACGGACCGGCGGGACGCGGAACAGATTCTGCGATTGCTGCTGGAGGATCGGTTTCCGCGGATCTGGGTGCCGAGCCTGGAGGTGCGCGATGTGCGGCAGTTGCTGGTGCATCGGCACAAGCAGGTGCAGACGCGGACGCGGACCAAGAACCAGCTGCAGGCCATGGCGCTGAGCCAGGGGGTGCAGAAGAAGTGGAAGCTGTGGAGCAAGGCGGGACGCGCCGAGCTGGAGCAGTTGCCATTGCTGCCGCATGCCGCCGCACGGCGCCAGCAGTTGCTGGGAGCGCTCGATCAGCTGGAAGCCGAGATCGCGGGGTTGAACCGACGGGTGGACGAAGAAGTGCGAAAGCGTCCGGAGGCGGTGCGGTTGACGACGCATCCGGGAGTGGGACCGGTGACGGCGTTGGCGATGGTGCTGACGGTGGGGCCGGCGCAGCGCTTCGGTGGGTGCAAGGATGTGGGCAGCTATTTTGGCCTGATTCCGCGCGAAGATTCCAGCGGCGGAAAACAGCGGCTGGGGCGGATCAGCAAACAGGGCAGTTCGTTTATGCGCTTTTTGCTGGTGGAGGCGGAACAGTCGGCGGCGCGCTACGATCCCGAGCTGAAACGTTTTTATCGCCGCCTGGCGACGCGAAAAAATCGTGGCGTTGCCAAGGTGGCCGTGGCCCGGAAGTTGGCCACGCGGTTGTACCTGATGTTGCGCGAGGAGTGGACGTACGCGCAACTATGTCAGGCCGTCATGCAGGTGAGCCCGAGTCATTCTGTGGTCGAGCAACAGAAACCGATCGCTTGAGTGGGCAGCCTGCCTCCCCGAAACGCGGGGAGTTCGCAGTGCGAATCATGGGCGCAAGTCCCGAAGAGATGGATGGTGGAACCTGATGTTCCACCGCACGATTACAAAAGAGTGACGAACCTTGGTCGGTTTAGAGAAGTCAAAACCTTTCCACGAGAGCGAAATGGCGCGCTTCTCCGCGTCCACGCCCTCGTGTTGCCGAAAAGGTCTTGACAGCGCACACAGTCGTTAGAGACAGGATGACAGTATTAGAAATTTTCGCTCCGCTCATCAGGATGACAGTACCCGGAAACGTGCGAAATCGAGAAGCGTTGCGTTCAAGGCTTGAGCGCGTCTGGCTTGAGCGCGTCTGGCTTAAGCTTGGCGATGCGCCCGCGCGGACCGACGATGTAGGGCAGAGAGATCGCGTTCCAATTGCCGTCGTCGAGAGGCCGCCAAGTTTTCCCGTCATCATAGGAGACATCGGAGCCGTTTGTGCCAGCAGCGATCCAGGCCTTGGCGCTGGAAGACCAAGCCACGGATGAACGGTAGCCACGAGGCGGATTGGGGGCAGCGGTCCAGTGGCGCCCACCGTCGGAGGTGAAAGCGGCTGTGCCGGAGCTGACGTCAGGCTGCTTGTAGTCTCCGCCGACGGCGAGTCCGTGATTTGCATCTCGGAAGGCGATTGAGAAAATTCCAGCCGAATCGGTTCCGCTTGCCATGGGAACCGAGACTTCGAGACAACCTTTATTACTGTCGCGATAGGCAAGGAGCGGTGACAACAAGGCGCGGGGCCCGCCTTTGCCGCCGGTGCCGATGATGTATCTGCGGGAGCCGAAGACGAAGACCGAGGAATTGCTGGCGGCGAATGCGGACTCGTCCGGGCGAGCGGGGCAGGAAGCATCGTCAATAAACCAGCCATGTCCCAGGAGCATGACTTCGGCGTAGAAACGCCCGCGAACGGGATCTCCAATTAACACGCCGGTCTCGTCATCTCCGAGGAAACCAAAATCCTGAGTTTGGAAAGCAAATCCATCCCAGAAGCCTTCCTTTTCTGAATTCCTCGTTTGTTCAGTCCAATGAGCGCAAGCGTCAGTAGTTTTGTATAGGCGGGACTGATCGCCGGGTCCTGCGGACATGACCATGGCGGTGAAGGAATCCCACGCCCAAATGGCGCGGAAATCCAGTTTCTCGGCAGCGGGCGGGATGGCGCAATGCTGCCAATTAGCGCCGCCGTCTTCTGTGCGCAGAACGGTGCCATCGGAACCGCTCGCCCAAGCGACTTTGCCATCTTTGCCATGTAGGGAATGGATCCCGCGCAGGTTGGCAGAGGTGGTGGATTCCTGCGTTTGCCACTGGGCGGACGCGCTGGTTAAGGTGGCGAAGACGAAGAGGGCGAGTTGGAAGGCGCGGTGCATGGTGGCGAACATTGTAACGAGGGTGCGCGTTCCGGTGCAGAAATCTGGAAGTTCCGGTAGTGGTGCGGTATGAGGCAAAGTGTCAGAAACTGCGCGCCAGATTCCTCGCCCCGCTCGTGGGAACGCGGGGTCTTCGGAATGACGCCGATCATTATTTCTATCTGTATGTCTCATATCTTCTATTTCTCATGGCAGTTGGCCGTGAATGAGAGTGCAGCACCTACCAGGATTTCGCTTTGGCCGATGCGCGATCAATAGCGTGATCAATGTTGCCATCACACTTATAGGTGTAGAATGGCCCGCGTTCGGGAAGTCAATCCGTTCTGAATCCAAAAAGGAGACTGGGGATGAGGCGAATAACGGTATTTGTATTGGGAACGTGTTTGATGGCGGGGGCGGTCGGCGCGGCGGTGGCGCAGAGCTCCGAAGCGACGATGCCACCGAAGGTTCTGACCGTGTTCCGGGAGTGGACGAAACCGGGCAAGAACGGCATGGCGCACGAAAAAACCGAGAGCGTGTTCGTGCAAGCAATGGCGCGCGCCAAGTGGCCGACGCACTATGTGGCGATGGAATCGATGTCGGGTAAGCCGCGGGCGTTGTTCTTTACCGCCTATGACTCGTTTGAGGCGTGGGAGAAAGATATAAAGGCGACGCAGAAAAACGCGACCCTGTCGGCGGAGTTGGACCGCGCGGCTGCGGCCGATGGCGAATTGCTATCCGCAGTGGACCAGGGCGCGCTGATGTTTCGGAAGGACCTGAGTCTGCGGCCGGAAACCGATGTTCCGCACATGAGGCTCTGGGAAATCTCGCACATTCACGTGAAGCAAGGGCATGACAAGGATTGGGAAGATCTGGTGAAGATGTACCAGGCGGGATTCGAGAAAATCCAGGGGGCGCATTGGGTAACGTACCAGATGGCTTATGGCGGGGAAGACGGCACCTACATAATTTTCAACCCGATGAAGAGCGCGGCGGAGATTGATGCGGAGTTCGCGGACTGGCCGAAGTTCATGGAAGGGCTGGGAGAAGAGGGCAGAAAGAGGATGGCGGACTTGACGGCAGCGGCGATTGACACGAGCGAGACGAACCTGTTCGCGTTTAATCCGCGGATGAGCTATCCGGCGGAGGAGTGGGTCAAGGCAGACCCGGAGTTCTGGAAAGCGAAGGCAGGGACCATGGGAATGGCCAAGCCGATGGCAAAGAAGCCGGCGGCGCAGTAGGGGCGCGGGCTAGGTACTGTGGCGCGTTCGGGTGGCTCAGTTTGAAAAAACGGAAGCGAGCCGAACGCGCGTTTCAGGCATAGCAAGAAAACGCCCGTTCGGCGCACTCGCTCCGCTCGCTTGCTCAGGGCAGGCTCAAAAACGCAACGCGCGGCTCGTCCAGATCCCTCGCTGCGCAAGTGCGGTTGGCTCGGGATGACAAACCGCGCCCGGGGAAGAGTGCGGTAGCAGCGCGCCGGGTTTTGACGACGTATTCGAACCAGGGCCTGTGAGGTTCATCACGAGCGGCGGTATTGAAGGTCACGGCGCGACGTTTTTTCCAGATACAAAATCAGGGATGATCGGTACGTGTATCTGGGAGAGAGTTATGCCTGGGACCAAGAGCGAAATTATCCGACTATTGAAGGATGAGTTGGCATTCCTCGAGCGCGGAGGCTACGGCGGGGCAACGCCGTGGAGACCGGTCTCGATGTTTATGGATTCGCCGTCGTGTCCGAACCGGCTGGACGTGGAACGGAGCACGCCGTGCGCGCAGTGCTGGCTGTTCCAATTTGTTCCGGAGAAGTTCCACCAGGAGATGACGGCGTGCCATTTTATTCCGCTGAATCGAGATGGCGAATCGGTGCATAGCATGAGCCGGCAATACAGCCCTACGGAGGTGGAGGCAGCGCTGAAGAAGTGGCTGGTGGCCGAGATCAAGCATCTTGAAGAGCGCGAACGGAACCAGCGCGCAAACTGATTTGTCGAGTTGAACCGGGAGCCATTCGAGACACCGAACCAGTGGCCGGGATACGGGAGGGCCGATGCTGAACCATTGCGTGAATCCAAGTTGCCGAGTTGCTTTCAGCCATATCCGCGAGGGACGCACGTTCTCGATCGAAGGCGTTTTGACCGCCAAGCCACGCGGGGCCAAGGGGCATGGGGAGTATTGGCTGTGCGGAACATGCAGCCGGTCCTATAAGATCGTGATCGAAAACGGGCGTGTGATCACTGTTCCGCTTGAAATAGAAACCGCATCGTTAGCGGGATGATCGGGCGGGATGATCGGGCGGGAAGACTTCAAAGGAAGATTCGGCTTTAGGCTTTAGGCTTTAGGCTTGAGGCTTTCTTGCGCGTACCGTTAGTGCAGCCGCCAAGCTGTCGTCGCGGCGCTTTCCCGTATAATCCAGCTAATTGCCGTCTCACAGGAGCCGCCAAGTTCCAGGTCCTCCGTACCAACCGGCGAAGCCGCGCCGTCTGGGCTATGGTTCCTGCCTTGCAATGGCGTAATGGCGCCGGCCGGAGTGCGGTTAAGCCCACAGGATGGAAATTCCCGCCCGAAAATTCGTCAAGCTCTTAGTGGAACAGGACCCGGCGAGCCCGGAGTTCCGGGAAAGCGTGCGCGCAGTGGTCCGCGACATTTCCACGGCGCGCATAACAGGGCTGGAGCACAACCTATGGAAGGACGTTTTTGTTGAGCAACGGCTCCCATGGACGCGGTTTGCCGAGTCGGCGCTGCTCCATGCCTGCGCGCTAGTGTTGGTGTGGATGATTACGCTGGTCTGGCTACGACAACAGAAAATCCTTGCGCCGACGGCATTCGACCGATCTTCGGTGATCACGTATTCGCCCGAGGAAAACTTGCCGCCGCTGGATACGGGAGGAACGACGGCGAAGCCGCGCGTGGGAGATCCGGTATTTGCGAAACAGCCGATCCTGTCGGTTCCACGCGAGGCTGACAACCGGTCGCAAACGATCGTTGCGCCGCCGGAGTTGGAACTCAAGCACGATGTGCCGTTGCCGAACATCGTGGCGATGGGAGCTGTGGCGCCAACGGTGCCGCTGAATGCGATCAGTTCCCTTTCGCGGCGCAATCCGAAGATGACGGACGACGTGGTGGCTCCGACGCCGAATGTCAGTAATTCGCGCAGCCGCGCAGAGCAGAATTCGCCAAAAGCGCAGATTGTGCCTCCGCCGCCGGAAGTAAAAAGCGATCGAGGACGTGGACTGGCAGGGCCGGAGACGGCAGTGATCGCCGCACCTCCAGAGTTGACAGCAAACAAGGGACGAGTTGGGACGATCGATATTGCACCGAGCACGGCGGTTGCGCCTGCTCCGCAACTGGCAGTTGCAGAGCAGCACGCGCTTTATGGGCGCGGCCAAAGAGGAAAGGACTCAGTGGCGGGGAGTGCACAACCGGTGGCACCGGCTCCCAGCTTGCCGGGAGGCGGCGGTGGCAGCGGGGCATCTGGACGGTTGGTGGCGCTAGGAATACATCCGGTGACGCCGACGGGACCAGTGGCCGTGCCGGAGGGAAATCGGCGAGGAAGTTTTGGGGCGGGACCGCAGGGAAAGCGCGGGGCCGCGGGCACGCCGAGTTCTACAGGGATGCGAGCATCACTAGATGGCGGCGGTGCGAAGGGTAAGAACGGATCATTACCCGCGGGATTGCACGTAGGAGCGGCTTCAGGGGCGGTCGATTCTGTGGCACAGAGGGGCGTAGCGGGTGGGGATGACGCGCGATCGGGGGCAAATAGAGCGGCCACGGCGGGGCGTCTGAAGGCGACGACGATAAGCGACGACAAGATGAACGACCTTGACCGGCAGGTATTTGGAGAGCGGCGGCCGTATGGCACGACGCTCAACATGCCGAACCTGAATTCCTCGACGGGAAGCTGGGTAATGCACTTTGCGGAATTGGAGCCTGATCCGAAGCAGAGCGATTTGTTGCAACCGCTGCCGATGGAGAAATCGGACCCGGGATATCCGCTGGAGTTGATGAAAGAGAATGTGCATGGAACGGTTACGGTGTATGCGGTGATCCATGCCGATGGCAAGGTAGACGGAATTCGGGTGCTGAGCAGTCCTGATGACCGGTTAGATGAATGGGCAACCAGCGCGCTGGCGGGATGGAAGTTTCTGCCGGCGCTGAGGGCGGGGAAAGCGGTGCCCGTGGAAGCAGTGGTGCAGATTCCGTTCCGGGTGAAGAAGTTCTAGGGCGGATTAGTTTTGTCATTGTGCAAGCCCTCCCAACCTCAGCATTCCAGGCGAGAGCGAGTCCCAATGAGTCGGGGACTCCGCCCCGCGCCATCTATTCGCCCGAGGTCGAATATACCGAAAAGGCTCGCGAAGCAAAGCTCCTGCATAGTTCGCCTTGTAGTGGGTGTCGACGGCAAGCCGAGCAATGTGGTTGTGACGAAGAAGCTGGGCCATGGGGCTTGACGAAAAAGTCGTCGAAACCGTGAAGAAGAGGCGCTTCGAACCCGGCCGGAGAAATGGCAAGCCGGTTCCGAGCTACTTGAATTTAAGCCTTGGGTTCGAGTTGTTTGGACAATCTGCCGAGAAGATCCTGGAACTCTCCGAAAAGGCGAAACGGGGAGATCCGACCGCCGAATTCGAACTGGCGAATGCGTTCTTTGCGGGGCGTGAGGTGACACTCGACGAGTCACAAGGCATGGCTCTGCTCGAAAGAGCTGCGCGCGGCGGCCTCACCGAAGCCCAGTTTCAGATGGGAGAGCGCGTCTACGGCGATGGCACCAATGCAGAAAATTATGTGATGGCCTACGTGTGGTATTCCCTCGCCCAACGTAACGGCACCGAGCAGGCCGGAGCCAAAGTAAGTGAACTGGAAACGATGACGCGGCTTGCTGCGCTTTCAACGTCGGCCCGCGAGCACGAGGATTTTTTCTCGCTAATTCGGACCGAAAACTATAGTCTTGGGTCAAATTTATGAACCAAAATCGCGCGCTCTTATCAACCCTCGTAATTGGCCTATTCGCATCCTTACTTCATGCACAGTCAGATCCAGTCCCTTGGAGTAACGCGCCGTTCTCGGGGGAGCCAGGCCAGATCAGTGCGGCGGCGGCAGCAATAAAACCCCAACAATACGCAAAGGTCACGATCTTTACGGACGAGCGCCGGGTGGTTTTCGATTCCAATGGCAAATACTCGTTTAGAACCCGGACGGTATATCGCATTGAAACGAAGGATGCGTTCCAACGCTGGGGGACGGTGAAAGCGGTGTGGTCGCCCTGGCGCAGTTCCAAACCGGAGATTCGTGCTCGCGTGATTGCTCCTGATGGAAGCGCCGTAACCCTTGATCCGAAGGTATTGACTGAAGCCGCGGTTCACGATCAACGCCCGGAGATTTACGAGGATATGCGCTCCTACTCCGGGCCACTCCCTAAGATTGAAGTCGGCTCCATCGTTGAAGATGAAATAGTGTGGCCGGACTCACTACCCCAGAGCAGTCATGGCGGGGTGTGGCGCTACTTTGTTGGCAGTACCGAAGGATCGGTTCTGCATACCTTGCTTGAGCTGAAAGCCCCATCATCGACCGTTCCCAAGTACAGGATTCGCAAAGCGTCATCAGTGGAAGTTTCGCGCAAAGAACAGGATGGTACAACAACCCTGAGGTTTGAACAGGGTCCTTTGAGCATGCTCGAACTTGCGGAACGTAATCTGCCTGCTGATTTCGATCAATGGCCAATGATTGAGTACGCTACCGGGGATTCATGGCGTTCGGTTGCAGAGGGATACTACGGTGACATCGAGAGTGCGATCCGGCCCGTTGACGTTGGAACCCTGCTTGAAGGGACTGCCAGCCTTAAAGGGTTGGAACTGATGCGGCGACTGGTCACGAATCTGCACCAAAAGGTTCGTTATACCGGCCTAGAGTTTGGTTCTTCGCGCCTGATTCCCCATGCTGCCGGAGAAACCTTAAAAAGTGGTTACGGCGACTGCAAAGATAAGGCTGTCGTTTTGGTTTCGGCCCTGCAGGCGGCAGGCATTCCCGCGCAGCTCGCCTTGCTCAATACGCGCGGCAGCGATGATGTGAATGTCGATCTGCCGGGCCTTGGCATTTTTGACCATGCGATCGTCTATGTGCCGGGACAGGCCGCAACGTGGATCGACGCGACTGCAGAATTCTTCGAGCCGGGCGATCTGCCCTGGGCTGATCAGGGCCGGTTGGCGCTGCTCGTGGGGCCACAGACAAAAGAACTGATACACACACCTATTAACCTTCCGTCACAAAATACTCAGAGGGTGGAACGTGAATTCCATCTCTCTGAATACGGGCCGGCCCATGTGATCGAAACTTTTGAAGGCACTGGGTCGGAAGCGGCGGCCTTACGAGATAAGTTTGGACGAGAGGATACAAAAGAGATTCGCGAAAGCTTGGCCCGACATGCAAAAAACGTATTGCTTGCAGATGACTTAACCGATGTCGAGCACAGTTCAGGCGGTGATCTCACCAAGCCATTTACGTTGAAACTCGACGTTGCGAAGGCAAAAAGAGGAGCATCGGACTTTAATGTATCAGTTGCGGCGATTCGGTTCGACGGGCTGTTGTGGGGATTGCCTGATCATGTGGTGTCCGATGATGGTACCGACAAGCCGGAGCAGCCAGGATGGAAACCGAGAAAGGATGATATTGAGATTCAGCCATTCGCCTCGGAATGGCACTACAAAATTGTGCCGCCTCTGGGGTTCGGCACTCCGACACTTCCAGAAGATATAGAGCGATCAATCGGTCCAGCCAGAATTACTCAGCACTACTCAATTGGCGCAGACGGCGCCGTTAACGCTGTTCTGCGTTTCGATTCCGTCAAGGCACGGTATAGTCCAGCCGAACTCAAGGCACTGGAGCAGGCGGCGCACGCATTAGGACAAGCCGATGCCATCATCATCAGTTTTCCTCAAAAGGGAGCCAGTTTGCTCGCTCAAGGTAAAGCGCGCGAGGCCTTGGCTTCCTATGCCGAACTGATAAAGCTGCATCCCAACGAGGCACTTCATCATATCCAGATGGCAAACGCCTTATTGGCGGCTGGATTTGGAGAAGAAGCGCGCACGGAAGCTTTGCATGCAACCGAACTCGATCCTGCGAACGCAGTTGGTTGGAGTGAACGGGGTTGGATTCTTGAACACGATGCGATTGGCCGCCGCTTTGGTACTGGCTTCGACCTAAAGAACGCAGTGGCGTCGTACAGAAAAGCTATTGAGCTCGATTCGAAAAGATGGGCGAATTATGCCGATCTTGGCATTTTGCTTGAGCATGATGCGCATGGCGATCGGTACTCGCGCAACGCTGACCTTGAGGGAGCAGCGGCGGAATACCGCACCCTGGAGCAGGTAGACAAAGAACACGCGAAGGAATACGAAGACAATCTTCTTATGGTGCTCTTTTATCAGCGAAAGTGGGAAGAAGTACTTCAACTTTGCAATTCCTTGCCTTCCAGCGCAACGCGGTCGGGAATTGCACTTGCGACGACGGCTGCGCGCGACGGCTCCAAGTCGGCGCTTATGGAGGCGACGCGCCGCGAATCCAATGAAGGAACGCGTAGTGATTTATTGGTGTCAGCCGCTACCCTTCTTATGCGCTTGCGGATGTATCCCAGAGCTCTCGACCTTCTCGATGCAGCCGCTGCGGGTCAATCCGATAGCTCTAAGGTTCGCAAACGCATCGAGTTTATGCATGAAATTCGTCCTTACGAGGAGGTGTTACTGCCGGAAAGTGATCCGCGAAGAGTTGTGCAGCAACTCTTTTTGTATCTGCTTGATCCGACTGCAGCCCCCGAGGACATATTCCGGTATCTCGAAGTTGATGCAGCCGACAAAAAGGATGAGGCTCGCGAGATCGCAACAGGTGCACGTTTGTTGCGCCGCTCGATTGACAGCGACGAAGTTCCGTCCACAATGGCTCCCGACCTTGTGATCGCAAATCTGCAAATGTCAGTCGATGGAGACGAGCACTCTGGGTTTCGTATTCGCGCTAAGCTGGGAGATACCACTCAGACGGCCTTGGTCGTGCGGCGCTCAACCGGATATCAGATCGTTGTTTGGGACGACTCGTCCGCAGCCGGCCGCGAGATTCTGCGCCGGTTGTCAGCAAATGACCTGAAGGGAGCAAAGCTGTGGCTTGATTGGGAGCGGGAGGAGGTTACTCTGCGTTCTGGCGACGACCCTCTGAGTGGTGCAGTTTTCCCTCGTTTCTGGACGCGTGGCGACGACCCGGATCCGACCCGTATGAAATTGGCGGCTCTTGCTCTACTGGCTGACAAACCGGCGATCAGCGAACACCTGGAGTTTCTCAAGCAAATCAGAACTCAGACAAAAGACTTGGACGCGGTCCGGCTGGATTTACTGCTGGCGCAGGCAGCAATGGCGCTCAAGAACTGGAAGCTATTGCATGAAGCATCAGCCCGATTACTCTCCTCCAACCCGAGTTCCGACATAGCTTTGCGTTTCTTGGTTACAGCGTCTTTGTTCGAAAAGGACTGGGATACGGGCGAGAAAGCCATCTCCTCGCGGCTCGCGCGTCTACCTGATGACATTGCTGCCATCCGCGCGGCGGCACTGCTGGCGGAAGGGCACGGTGATTTTTCCAAAGCCCGAAGTATCTTGCGGCCGCTTATCGATAAGAATCGCGCGGAGATGATCGATTTAAATCAGTACACCTGGAATTCTCTTTTTCTGGGTAAGGTTTCCGATGATGATCTTTCCATTATGCAACGCGCCATTAACGACAATAGCTCATATCCTGAAATCCACACGTTGGCGTGTCTCTATGCGGAGGTCGGCAAAACCAAAGAGGCGCGGGAATTGCTACTGAGAGCTATGGATTCGGCAGGTATGGATGAACCCAACGAGCCGATCTGGTATGGCTTCGGACGTATCGCGGAAGACTATGGTTTGCAGTCCGTTGCGCTCTCGCTCTATCAACGCGTTGGCAAGACGGAAGAAGCAGATCTCCCTTCTTCAACATACCATTTGGCACGGTTACGAGAAGGAACGATTCGATCACCGAATTCTCCGGTCGCATCCCTGCGACACTAAGGTCAGGTTGGTGAACGCCCGGAGTCTGGCGAAGAAAAATCACGCTCGGTAACAAGGGCGGCGTGGAGGTGAGCATCATCGGCAAATCGATCACTGCGAACGGGCTTTGAGCTGCTATGAATTTTCTTCGGGTGAGGACGCGGCAATCAGGCCGGATCCAGTTCCGTAGCAGGTCGGCATAGCTCCCAATGGCGCGGCGGGCCGCGCCCGCGCTGTCCGCTCTATTGCGGTCGCCGCTCTTTCACCAGCCGTTGTCGTCTCTTTTTCGTCGGGTGGATTAGCGTCGGCGAGTGGGTCCCTTTGCCGAGGCCTCGGATCGAGCTTCGGATCCGGGTGGTTCACGGAACGGTTCTACGGCAATGTGCTTGTAACACACTTCCAGCACGGTCAGTTCTTCTGTGCCGCCCGGCAAGTGAAGGACTACGCTGTCACCCGCTGCCGACTTCATCAGCGCGCGCCCCAGCGGTGATACCCAACTGATGTGGTTGCGGTTGAGATCGACCTCGTCTGTGCCCACGATGCTCACCACTCGCTCCGCTCCCGCGGCAATGGCGTAGCGCACGGTCGCTCCGAAGAATGCCCTCGACTTCGTCCCTGCCTGCCCCGCTCTCGGAGTTTCCGGGTCCACGACTTCCGCGGCTTCGATTCGTTTCGTGAGAAAGCGAATCCGCCCATCGATCTGCCGCAGCCGCCGCTTGCCGTACTGATAGTCGGCGTTTTCACTGCGATCGCCGTTGCTGGCAGCCCACGCGACCACCTGGACCACGGCCGGGCGTTCCCTGGTGAGCAGAAACCGGTGCTCATCTTTCAGGCGCTCTAGCCCGTTCGGCGTGATGTAGTTCTTGACATGCGTCGCGGGCGCGTCCGGTTGTGGGTGTCTCGTAAACCCTTTTCGCATCTTGTAGTCTTTCCAGGGAGTATCCAGTGGAGTGTACCCAATAAAAGCGGGGGAACGCCGGAATTTTGCGACAGCTATCTGGCAGGGGTTGCGTGGTTGGCTCTTGGCGATTACCGCACATCAGGATGTGATTTTCCTCACTGACAAAACACGCCCATTCGTGTCGCATTGATACGGTTGCCATCTCGCGCCTCTCCGAAGGGCACCTCCCACAATCTGCACACCCCCCTGAGGCGAGAGCGCTGAACCTCGGCTTCTTTAGCAATTAGTTTCCTGGCTACGATTCTCAGACTTGGGTCGTGAAACTCGAGATCAGAACGCGCGTAGCAGAACCATCGACCTCGACCGCGTCCCCCGCTTCATCCCTGACGGAGGTTTGTATGACGCGAAAGCTCACTCGCAACTTCTTTCTGGTGGCCCTTCTCACAATCCTGATCTTTGCTATGGTCGCGCTGGCACAAAGGACTTCCTCTGCTCAACGTTCCGCTCAAAACGCAATCGCGTCCCCGCAGCAAAATAGCAGCACATCTTCGCCAGTGCTGGAGTTTCGGCCACCGCCCGACGCCACTACCTCCCAAACAAGGCGTCACGACGCGCTGCCGCTCGATGAGGCATTGCCGTTTTTCGTATCCGAGGTGGACTACCCCTCCGGTGGATCGTCTGCCAACTCGGTTGCAGTAGCCGACCTGAACCACGACAGTAAGCCTGACATCGTCATCGCGATCAACGGCGGCGGGGTGAATTCCGATGGCATGGTCGGGGTTCTGCTAGGCAACGGCGATGGTACCTTTCAAACAGCCGTTACCTACGATTCAGGCGACACTGGCTCCCTTTCGGTGGCGGTCGCAGACTTTAACGGCGACGGTAAACCCGACATCGCCGTGGCAAACTGCAGTGGGGCTTGCGCGATGGGCTCGGTGTCAATTCTCCTGGGCAAGGGAGACGGAACCTTCCAGCCAGCGGTCGTTTATCAGACGAAGGGGTACCAGACCTGGTCGCTCGCCGTGGCCGACCTCCGGAGCAACGGGATCATGGATCTGGTCACGACGAACACGGGCGGGAACGTGAGCGTGCTGTTGGGCAATGGCGACGGCACCTTCCAATCGGCCATGCTCTTCAATGCGGGCGGGGCGTATTCGCAAATGAGCGCGGTGAGCGATGTGAACGGTGACAGCAAGCCCGACATCATCGTGGTCAACTGGTTTGAAAATGTGAAGCGGACGCCGGGCACGATCTGTGTCTTAGCCGGCAACGGTGACGGTACCTTCCAATCCCCTGCGTGTTACATGACCGGCGGCTCGGAATCTGACTGGGTTGCGGTGGCGGACGTCAACGGCGATGGTAAACCTGACGTATTCGCTAACAATTGGTACGACGGCACCGTTGGCGTGCTGATGGGCAACGGCGACGGCACCTTCCAGGCAGCGGCTGACTATGCTGGGGGTAGTGGGTGGGAAGGCCCAGAGTCGGTAGCCGTAGCCGATGTGAACGCGGATGGTAAGCCCGACCTGATTGTGACTAACGGGTCCTACAATAACCTGGCCGTTCTGTTAGGCAACGGCGACGGCACCTTTCAACCGGCAGTTACTTACAGCACGGCCAGTGTCTACTCAATAGCAATTGCAGATTTCAACCACGACGGCCGCCCCGACCTGGTCGTCGCCAATGGCGATGGCACGGTTGGCGTGATGCTGCACGTCGGCACAACTGAATCCAACGTCAAGTCGGCATCTTCCCCGAATCCATCAGTATTTGGCCAGTCCGTCACATTCACCAGCAGGGTGAGTTCCTCATCGGGCACTCCAACCGGAAGCGTCGCGCTCTATGAAGGCTCCGGCATGCTGGGAACTGGAACGCTGGTCGACGGAATCGCCACCATCCCGGTCTTGACCGTGCCCGTAGGATCGAATTCGATCACCGCTCTCTACCAGGGTTCTGTCACTTACGCTCCCAGCCTGTCGGCGGCACTCACTCAGGTCGTCACCCCAGCCACGACCTCCGTCTCGGTAGCGCCTTCAGTCAGCCCGGTGACCCTCAAGGAATACGTGACTTACACCGCGAAGGTGACCGGAGAATATGGTGGACTCGCCACCGGCAGCGCGACCTTCCAGGATAGCGGCGTTGCCTTCGCGACCGTCAACCTTACTGATAATCAGGCCGCCTACAGTCTCAACTACGCAACGGCAGGTACGCACGCAATTACAGTCACATATTCGGGCGATGCGAACAATCTGGGTAGCACCTCGCCGGTGCTGACTGAGCAGGTCATTAAAGGAGCCAGCACAAAAATCGTCGTCGCCACGTCGGAGTCGCCTTCGTTAGCCGGACAGGCCGTAACATTCACGGCGACGGTAACGTCCACACACGGCGCGATTCCGGACGGCGAGCTGGTGACGTTCTACGACGGAACCACCGCGATTGGAACAGGTATCACGGCGAGTGGCGCAGCTGCGTGCACAACTACTTCGCTGACGGGGAAGATACACACTATCAAAGCAACCTACGCCGGCGACGCGACGTTTGAGCCGAGTACTGGGTCGGTGAAGCAGGTGGTGGATAAGAACTCGACCACGACGGCGCTGAGTGTGTATCCGAATCCAGGCGACACTGATGCTCCGGTTTATTTCTGGATAACCGTCACATCTGCCGGACCGACGCCGACCGGCACAGTGAAGCTCATGGATGGAACAAGAGCAATTGCATCGCAGAAACTGGAGGGCACTGCCTTTCTTCAAAAGAGGCTCACCGCGGGCACCCACCTGATCACGGCTCAGTACCTGGGGGATTCCGCCTCTGCCGAAAGCACATCCCCGGTGGTCGACGAGTATGTCTTCGGGCACTGACCCTTGTCGATCTGAAATGACAGATTGAGCCGCCTGATGTGTAAGTCTGTCACGAAACACCAGGCGGCCCGGATAAGTAATGAAAAGATGCCCTCGGATGAGCGCGGCATTTTTTATGGCGTGTGTCCGGGGAGAGGCGCGGGAGGAAGCATTTAACGAGTATCTCCAGAACCACGGATTTCGGAATCCACACGGTCGACAAACAGATAAAGAACCAGACAGATCAAGAACATCACTCCAGAGAATATAGCGGCTGGGAGCTCACTTCGACGATTGCCTGCCAGAAAAGATTCCAGAGCAGCGCTCAACAGCCAGATTTGGACGATCAGGAGAACGGCGATGAGAGACATCGCTCCAGCAATTGCCGTCAAGCCGCGAGTTTGAGGAGGAAGGTCATTGGGAGTTGGCATGTCGTCAACCTTTTACTGCAATCGCAAATAACTGTTCGCCGCGGGCTTCGAGAACGATCCGCGGCAATGGACGTGACGGAGGCCCTTGCAGAACAGCGCCATCCTTGATCGAAAAGAAGCCTCTGTGGCATGGACATTCAAGCCTATTTTCCGCGTGAGAATAATAGACTGCGCATGAAAGATGAGTGCATTTCTGGCTGTAGCTTACGTATTCCCGCTCGGCGGTACGAATCAAGATGCAGTGGTCGTCTTTTGTAGGGTAGCTGAAGAGCTTTACTCCCCCAACCGGAATCTCTCCGAGTTGGGCCACAGGTTGCTGCGGGTAGACTGGAGCCTTGTAGAAAATGGAACGCGCCAGAATCCAAACGTTGCCGACGAACATGCCGAGGCTAGTCAGGACGAGGAATTTCGTAAGTTGCCGACGCGTCACATAACGCTCATCAGCCGTACGAACCGAGAATTCCTCTTTCCAGAGCGGTTCGCTATTACCTTGCCGCAACCAATTCACTTTGCTCCTCCCACATGTAGTCCACGACATCGAGGGCGATTGCCTCGCGTTCGGCCGGGGCCATCATGTAAACCTTGGTCGTGATCTTCTGACTTCCGAAATAGAAAACATTCGTTGGCTTCTCGCGACGATGGGCAATCTCCTCAGGCCTGACGTACGACAGCGCCTGGCTCGGACAAACTGTCGCGCACATTGGCCTCTTGCCGATGGAAGTGCGGTCATAGCACATGTCGCACTTCATCATCTGCTGCTCAGGGATCATCATTTTCGGGATGCCAAAAGGGCAGGCCAGCACACAGTTGTTGCAGGCGATGCAGCGAGGCTTCAGCGAGGAGTGGACGATTCCATCTTCGCCCTTTTTTATCGCATCCGCGGGGCAGACTTGCGCGCACGTGGGCTCGTCACAATGCCAGCAGACGTATGCGGCAGAGCGGATGCTTTCCTTCCGCTCGATGAAATCGAAGTTGATCATCGACTTTCCGCGGTGGGTATCGCATTCCTCGCACGCTTGCAAACACGAGCGACAACCGATGCAGCGCGAGGGATCGACATAGAATTCGTATCCGAACACTAAACCCCTCCCCGCGAAGTGCCGCTTTTATGCGCGCCACGATCATCCGGAGATTCGTCAGCGTCCTTCGCTCCGGCAATCCGGCATGCCGAAACCTTGAACTCAGGGATTTTGCTGCGAGGATCGAGCGTGCGATGAGTGAGCCGGTTTGCACTCCGGATGCCCGCCCAGTGATATGGAATGAAGACCGTGTCGGGGCGGATGGTCTTCACTACCATGACGCGAACCGTCAAATCATCGCGGCGTGTGGTAACCGTGACCCAGTCGCCGTCTTTGATCCCATACTGTTCCGCCAAACGCGGATGAATCTCCGCCCGAGGTTCGGGATTTTGGTCCACTAGCGCGCCGATACGGCGGGTTTGCGTTCCCGAGAGATATTGGCTGACCACTCGTCCGGTGGTTAGGAACAACGGGTATTCTTCATTGATCGGATCGCCGCTGGGTCGCCACTCGGTGACGTTGAAATGTGCTTTGCCGTCGTGGGTATAAAACTTCTTGTCGATGAAAAGACGCGGCGTTCCGGGATGGTCGAGCGACGGGCAGGGCCAAAAGATACCCATCTGCTTGTCCACCCTCTCGTAAGTAATGCCATAGTAGTCGGCTACACCGCCCCGCGAGGCGACCCGAAGTTCTTCGAGAATATCCGCGGGACTCTTGAATGGAAAGTAGTGGCCGCGCCCCAGCCGGTGGGCCAAATCAATGATGATGTCGGAATCGCATCTCGCATCGCCGGGCGGATCAACGCTCCTCTTCCAGTGAATTACGCGTCCCTCGGCGCTGCAACCGAGCCCGTCTTCTTCTTCATGCAGACTGCCCGGAAGAACGACATCGGCATGATGGGCAGTTTCCGAGAGAAAGAAATCGACTACGCCGAAGTACTCCAGTTTGGATAACGCCTCGCGGGTGAAGTTCGCATCTGGAAGCGAAACCAGCGGGTTGAAGCACATGCAAAGAAGTCCCTTAATTTCGCCGCTGTGGATAGCGTTCATGATTTCCTGCGCGCTGTAGCCCGGCTGGGGAAGTTCTTCGGGCTTGATGCCCCAGACGCCGGCAATATACTCCCGCGCCGCAGGATCGGCGAGGGAACGCTGACCGGGAAGTTGATCGCACTTCTGCCCATGCTCGCGCCCGCCTTGTCCGTTTCCCTGGCCGGTAATCATTGCGGGCCCCGCGCCCTCGCGCCCGATGTTGCCGGTAGCAAGGGCAATATTGAGCACAGCCAGGCAATTTTCCACACCTTTGGACTGATGCTCCAGTCCACGAGCGTGCATTATGATGACCCGCTTCGATTTTCCAATCCAGCGCGCGGCCTTCTCAATGGACTCGGGCGGCACGCCTGTCATGTCACTTGCTCTGCGGAGATCCCACTGCCTGGCAGACTCGGCGACGGCTTCAAATCCCGTCGTGTATTGGGAGATGAATTCGCGATCCTCCAAGGCGTCGCGCAGAATTACATGCAGCATTCCCATCAATAGAGCGAGGTCGGTTCCCGGACGCAGTGGAAGATAGAGATCGGCGTTCCGCGTAATGGGTGTCATTCGGGGATCGGCGACGATAAGTTTTCCGCCCTTATCGCGACAACGCCAGATGTAGTCGGTCGTGATTGGAGCACACTCGCCGATGTTTGCGCCGATCACAAACAACACTTCTGCTTTGGGGATCTCGCTCCAAGGGATCGGACTTCGGTCGACGCCGAACGCAAGTTTGTAGGCCGTTCCAGCAGAGACCATGCATAATCGCCCGTTGTAGTCGATATGGCGAGTGCCGAGCGCCACGCGGGCAAATTTACCCAGCAGATAGGATTTCTCCGTCGAGAGTGATGCGCCGCCGTAGATCGCGATGGCGTCTTTGCCATACTTCTCCTGGATCTCGCGCATCCTGCTAACCGTGAAGTTCAATGCCTCGTCCCAGGACGTGGGACGAAATCCCCGCTCGCTCCGCATCAATGGTGCCAGCAGACGATCAGGGTGATTGCCCTGGAGATAACGCTTCACTCCTTTTGGGCAAAGCATGCCATGGTTAAATGGGAACTCTTCCCAAGGTTCGAACCCGATCACCCGATTGTCGCGAACCTTTAGTTGGATTCCGCATTGCTGTCCGCAAAAGCAGCAATGTGTCTTAACCAACTTCTCTGCAGGATGGACGGATTCGTCGTTCCAACCGCCGGGCGGCAGATAATTTAGATGAGGGCCGAATTGTTCTTTGAGGATCTCTTCGGAAACAGGAGCCTTAGCCATTCGATTCCTCTTTCAATCTTAGTTGCGCAAGAGAAATTGATTTGCGCTTGCAGGCTGGACACAGTTCCTGCCAATTGCCCACTGGCCCCGGCATCGAATAGTCGAATCCGACTTGCGGCAGCACGCGTTTCAAATCGTTGACATGCATGAAGGATGCATAGCGCTCGCCACAACGAGCGCAGGTTGCACCCTCGCCTTCTTCGCCCGCGCGTTGGTACAGTTTCACGCCTAGTTGTGCCGGCCGCTGAAAGATGTGGAAGAACTTTCCGAACGGAAGATATAGCAGAGCGGCGATGACCGTGATGGCGTGCAAAATGGCGATGAAATCATAGAAACTGCCACCCAACCACTCTTGGGAAACCGTCAGGGCCAAGCCCGTGATTGAAATAGCAAAAAGCAAAATCAGCGGCCAGAAATCCATAGCCAAGGTTTGGACTGCACGCGCCCCTTCCTCCCGCATGCGGCGCCACAGCGAAAGCGCAATTCCACCCAGAACCAAAACGGCTGCGATATCAAGGCCGTGAAAAAGCATCAGCGCAGTGAAGGTGTGCAAATGAAATCTGCCTGCCGGAAACCCGAAGAGGTAGGTCACGTATGTCATCTGATCGTTCGGAGCACTGCTGAAATGAATCCATCCGAATACCAGCGGGAAGGTGATCATCACCGCAAGGACGCATCCCCAGAAAATCAACTGATGCATCAACCAACGTAGTCTGGAACGTTTCGCGATGAATGTCTGGCCCAGAAGATGAGTGGAGGCCACTGGAATCAGTTGGCCGATGCTTCGAATGACCCCTCGTTCCTTAAACAATTGCCACCCGCGCCTCCAATAGACATAGGTGGGGGGCTTTCGAATCCAAACGGAGTAGTGGTAAATGACACCCCAGGTCGCGAAAATGATCGCAAACGTGTAGATCACCAGCGCGGGGTCGAAGTTCTGCAGATTGCGTGAGCCCAGCACGATGGCAGCGATCAGAACCAAAGTCCACAAAGTGGCCCAGGCTCCTGCGCGGACTCTATCCGCGGTGCGGGTCAGAGCCGGAGGAAGCTTCGCGGCAAGGGCTTCTTCTCGCATCAAGAAGACTCGGCCGTTCATCCACCAGAGAAGGCAGGCCACCGCGGACAATAAAAGGAAGCCCGGCCAAACCACTCCGAGGCGATCGCGAAACACGCCTAGAAGCAAAGGCGGAAAGAATCCCCCCATCCCGCCCATCGCGCCCACAAGTCCGGTGACGGTGGCTCGTTGAGTTGGGAAATATCGAGGCACGAGCTGAAATACAGCGCCATTGCCGATGCCGAGCAAGGCGGCGCATCCGAGCGCTCCAACGGTGAATGGAAGCATCGACTGCACACCCAGCAACAATCCGAAGACAGCCACTGCGGGCAGAATCCATGAAAGAACTCGCGATCCGCCAATGCGGTCGGATAGCCAGCCACCGAGCGGGCGGCAGAGCGTGGCGAGGACGACGAATCCAGCTGTCCGGAAACCGGCATCAGCGGGTCGCAACCCAAATTGATCGCGCAACAGCGTTGGCAGATAGATCGAGAAGGCGACGAATCCACCAAAGGTAAGAAAGTAGAAAGCGGCGAGCGCCCACGCCAGAGGCTCGCGTGCGAGTACGCCGAGCATTTCTGAAAGGCCCTTAGGCTTGGCTGCCTGCGGAGCATTTCTAGCAAGGACGACGAATACACCAGTCCAGACCAGAAGGATGACCGACATTCCCCAATACACTGTACGGTATCCGTACGCGGCAGCCGCCACCGGCCCCAGAAACACCGCCGCGGATTGACCGATATTTCCCAGACCGTACACTCCGAGCGCGCTACCCTGGCTCTCCATCGAAAACCAGCGAGAGACGTACCCGATGCCAACGGCAAAGGAAGACCCCGCCATTCCGAGAAGGAACGCCACAATGAGCAGATTCCGATAGCTGGTGGCGGCCGGGACCAATGCCACTGGCACAGCGACAAAAAGCATTAGAACGGTGAAAACAACGCGGCCTCCAAAGCGGTCGGCCAACATTCCAATCGGAATGCGCGCGAGCGCGCCTAGCAGAACTGGTACTGCTACTAGGAAGGCGGTTTGTGTCGCGGAGAGGTGAAACAGTTGACGGAAATGCGGAGCAAAGGCACTGATGAGGCCCCAAGCCGCAAAGCAAACCGTGAAAGATACCGTGCCGAGCAGCAGATGCTTAATCTGCGCCGACTTCGGACTCTCCACTTCGATGCTCGTCGGCAGGGCCATTTGCAAATTGTATTCCTCAGCCGCAGGCAACAGTATCTTCGCGGTCCCGTATAGGTTGCCCGCACTATCCATGATCAAGGCGGCCGCTGCGTAATTGCGATCCCCCGGCGGTCCAGCGAAGTTATGCAGTACAGTTTCGTGTTGGTCAGGAATTCCCGGCGGCGGATTTTTCGCCGGGCAGAGCGGCGTAGACGGCGGGATTGGCGCAGATTTCGTAGTACCAGCGATCGGTCCAGCGGACGATGGACAGATCGCGAACTTCGACCTGAGGAATGCGGCTGGCGCGAACGGCGATTCGGCGGAAGGCCCCATTGGCCAGCGGCACGGTGCCGACGAAAAACTTTCCTTCGCGATCGAGCCATGGAGTCGCGAAGCCAGAAACTTCGCGGTCCACGACCCAAGGGGCAAGAGCGATCTCGTCGCGCAATTTATCGAATGCCGCCTGGCTCAGGCATATGCCGCCGACGTTGTAGTTGAGACGTAACTCTTCGGCGCCGTCACCCGCCTTTTCAAGATTGCTACCAATCTGCACGGTATAGACCTGGAAGATGCCGGACTCATGTGCAAGCCGCTTGCGTACACGTTTGCTGCAGGAAGACAGACGATCGCTCTCATTGATCGCGTCAGAAATCATGATGCGGTGCTCGCCATCCATGAGATAGAGAGGCGGCGAATTCTGCCAGGCGATGCCGAGGCCGAGTTCCATGACAGGCAGGCCGGCGCGCTGCAGCAACTCGTTATAGCCGTTGAGCAGGCTGACAATTTCCCAGGCAAGAACACAGGCGCGACTGACGGCGAGTTTCACTTCGGCGTCGCGCTCGAACAGGGCGAGGATGATGGCATCGCCTTCGAGAAAGACCTTCGTGGCGCCACATTTTGCGAGCAGCTTGTTGACGGGCTCGTAGAAATTCAGACTGAAATATGAGGCGGCGTTCATGCCCTTCTCCATCAGGGAGCGAGTGAGAATAGAAGAGTCGCGGACATCGGCCTTGACGATAACGTGACTGAGCACGCGCTCGGAGGAAGACTTCCGCTCGTCTGGCGGCAGGAACTCATAGAGCATGCCGTTGAGCGCGGATAGCTCGCGCATCTTGTCGTCGGAAACGAGATTGATGCTATCGAAGCCAGCATTGACGGCCTCAAGCCCGCGCAAGTCGCGGTGGTAACAAAAAAGATCGCGCATGAGACGCGCAGCAAAACGGCTGCGTTCGCTGACGCGGCACGTGGCGACCCGGTTGACCGCGGCGAATAGACGACTGGTCTGCAAGCGGCCTTCGCCGACAATTTTTTCGACACGTTCGGCTTCCTCGCGAAAAACCAGCGCGTTCTTAAGTTGCTGCGGATTCACGGTGGGCGAATATTCGGGCAGCAGCGGAACCGCCTCGTAGGAAGCGACGATGTACGGAAGAACGCCTTCACGCTGGAGGTAGTGAGTCCAGAGGTCGAGGCGATCTTTACGGTGGCGGTCTTCCGCGGTGGCGTCCTCACCATTGCCGGTGCCGACGAGGGCGATGGCGTTTTCGGGAACATTCAATGCCTGCTCGACATGTGCGTCTTCGATCCCATCGCCGTAGCCTAGCTCGCGCAGGAAATCGAGGGCGTACTGGCGCAGAACGGCAAAACGGTCGGGATCTTTTTCGAAATTTCCGAACATGTAATAGTGGCCGGCGCAGAGGTAGTCATCACGGCCGTCTTCGGTAAGCAGAAGCGGGTTGAGGAACAGGCGGTAAGTATCGGCCGGCAACTCGCCGAGCAATGAGCGGCGAGTGCGGGCGAGTGTTTCCCTTTCGATTTCACGAATCAGATGGAAGACTTCCTCCCCGGCGCGCCGGAGAACGATCTTCTTGCGCACCTGAAAGGACGAAACACGGTCATGGGTCTGAACCAGAGCGGCCTGGCGGACACCTTCCATGGCCTTGGCTTTCATGCGGCACTGGGCGAGGATCTTCGAGAATTGGGCCTGCAAATCGAAGCGAAGAAACTTTAATATGGCCAGCCGGCCGAGGAGATCGATGGATGGATTTCCTTCGGTCTTTGCGCGAGCCAAAATCGCCTGATGGATGGAGAGGAGGGTTGTTTTCAAGTCGGCGGGCTCGACCTTTTGAGGAGCCCGGATTGAGCCTTGAGGAGCGCGGACGAACTTGGGAGGTTCCGGGGCGGAGAGATCCAAGGTGAGCAGGTCGTCGACTTCTCCGAAGCGGCGGATGAAACGCGCCAGATGGAAACTCAGGTCAGAGGTAATGCGCGGGCTCAGAAAGACATCGTAACGAAGATTATCGACACCCAATTGCAGATCGGAGAAGGTGAGTACCGGGGCATGAAACCGTAAGGCGGGAAGCATGGGCGGCGGATCATAGCCACGCAAGCGGAGCACAGGGACTTTGGGCATCTATCGCCACTTCCTCGGCAACTGAGACACGGAGGGATGCCGCCCTCAGAGCACATCGGGCGGTACCAGAGAGCAGGCTAGCATGACGGGAGATTGCGCCAAAAGTTACGCAAGTTTTGGGGGAATTCGTCCGGGTGCCGACGAAAGGCATAAACCGCGGAGTGCGCAGAGGGTGCGGAGGAGGGCAGAGGCAATCAGAGTTTGGCAGTGGCGCGACGCTTCGGGTGGGCCGCTAGACGATTAGGGCAGCGACAACTAAAGACCGCAGTACTAGGATTAACACATGTTTCGCTTTCGCCTCAGCATGGGTGGTAAGCCGCTAAGCGCCGCTCGATGCGGTGTCTTTAATCTGTGGAGATGCTCTGCACCTTAATTATTGGATAGAACGACCGTTCCCGGAGAGCCCTGGCTGGAGCCCGAGATGCAAGCCATCCTAGAATCATTATTCAGTATGTCTTCTTCCTTAATATTATTGATCGTCTTCTGAGTCGGCAATCCAAGGAGTTCGCGACATGCAAGCTGCCGTTTTGCATAAGTTAGGCTCGGCTCCGCGATTTGAACAATTTGAAGACCCCGTTGCTCGCGAGGGTGAAGCGATGGTGCAAGTTCGCGCCGCTTCGCTTAAGCCGATCGATAAGATCATGGCGGACGGATCGCACTATGCCAGCTTTCGCGAGCTTCCGGTGGTATGCGGTCTGGATGGCGTGGGCACGCTGGAGACCGGCGAACGCATCTATTTCGGAGGGCCGCGGCGGCCTTTTGGCGCGATGGCAGAGAGAACCGTTGTGCCGCGAGCATTGTGCTTCGCGCTCCCCCCGGCACTGGATGATGCAACCGCAGCAGCCATGCCCAATCCCGCCGGATCGTCATGGCTGACGTTGAAAGGGCGAGCACAGTTGAAAGTTGGTGAAACCGTTCTGGTGATGGGCGCTACGGGCGCGGCCGGTAAGCTTGCGGTGCAGATTGCCAAGCTTCTCGGCGCGGGGCGCGTGATTGCGGTGGGACGGAACCCGGAGGCGCTGGAAGCAGTGCGGTCGCTGGGGGCTGACGTTACGATTCGAATCGACGAGCCGGGCGTGAAGCTGTTGGACGCTTTCGCCGCTGTCGCCAAGGATGGTATCGACATCGTCCTTGATTATCTCTGGGGCGCGCCGACGGAAGCTCTGGTAGCTGCACTTACCGGCCACGACTTTACCGCCGAGCCGCGCCGTACGCGCCTGATCGAAATTGGAGCGAGTGCCGGCCCTGCGATTGCTTTGCCGGGCGCGGCTTTGCGCAGTTCCGGCCTTGAAATTTATGGCAGCGGAGGCGGGAGCGTGTCTATGCAGGTCATTCTGGAAGAAATTCCAAAGATCCTGGAACACGCGGCTCGCGGCGATTTAAAGTTGGAAACGAAAACGGTTCCGCTCGCCGACGTTGAAAAAGTGTGGAACCAAAAGGAAGATCGACGCGTGGTGTTTGTGCCGTAGAGCGGGAATGCGAGTAGTCGCTATCCCCGATACGTTTTGTCTTTGGAAAGTTAGAGAAGCCCCGTATGTGTGTACGGCGGCATGAGCGCCGCCCGCACCAGAGCGCATCCACAATTGAGACTTCTTTTGGATTATTTCCCGCGACCGCGGGATCAGTTTTTGGACCCTCAACCAGCGCGGAAATCACTGACTTCTTCTGCAGCTTTGAAAAGCGGGGACAGCGGCGTTGGCTGTGTGCCGGCAAGCTTCGCGTAAATCTGCTCAATCTCCTTCTTCACCCAACCGACGCTGGAGACTTCGATGGAGCCCTCTGACGAGATGAGAAACAGCGTGGGCACGTTGGTAAGGCCATAGGCGTTCGAGACCGCGTATCCATTGGGATCGTCGAGGAGAACGCGGAAGGTGACTCCGTACTGCTTCATGAAGGCTGCGGTGTCGCGATCGTTATCCTGCGAAATCCCGACAACAGAGACGCCCTTGCTGCCGAAGGTCTTGTGCAGGCGCTCGAAGAACGGGAAGGAATACTGGCATATCGGACAGGAGATTTTGAAGAAGGCGACGAGGACCGGGCCGCGCTGTAGTGCTTCTTGCAAGGAAAATTTACCGCCGCCGAGCGCGGGGAGTGAAAAGCCGGGCGCTTTGGTGCCCGCCGCAAGTGCCGCCATGTTTTTCGAACCTCCAAAAAGATGATGGAGCCATTTCATAGGAAACGCTCAATTATTCGATGATGCCAGCTATTCAATGATGCCAGCGGCCTTCAGAATCTTTCGAGTCAGGCCGGTAAGAGGTAATGTTTTAATTTCAGCAAATGCAATCCAGCGGCCACGGGCAACTGGCTTTGTTGCTGCCGGCGCGTTGCCATTTTGCCGTCTGCTACTGGGCGGCCAGTTCTGAAGCACATGAACATTGTAGTCGGTAACGGTGATGGAATGGCGGAACGTACGCCAAACGGCGCGGTGAGCAGAAGGATGAGGAAGCTCGGACCAATGCGGCAGTTCCCACATCCCAGCCATGAGAGAAGCGGTTTGCGGCCGCCGAAGCAGGCGAACGCATCCGGTGCGGCGCTGGAGGGAATACCAGATCTCGCGACGGTGCCGGGGAGCGGTTGGCTTGGATGGGGAAAGTTCGCCGCGGGTAGCGCACCATTTTCGGACGGGACAAATGAGGCATCGCGGCTCGCGCGGGACACATACGGTTGCGCCGAGTTCCATAAGTGCCTGGTTGAAATCCCCGGGGCGGGATAGGGCGAGAAGCTGTTGTGCACGCTGCCAACATTGGGACGAAGTCAAGCGGCGACCCGCCAATCTTTGACCAGTCAATCTTTGACCAGTCAATCTTTGACCAGTCAATCTTTGCAGGATGCGCTCGACGTTGCCATCGACGACGGCGATGGGCTGGTGGAAAGCGATGCTGGCGATGGCAGCGGCGGTGTAGCGACCGATGCCGGGGAGAGCGTACAGAGATTCGGCAGTCTGAGGAAAGCTGCCGCTGTGTTGATCCACAATTTCGCGGGCGCATTGATGCAGCATGCGGGCGCGGCGATAGTAGCCGAGACCGCTCCAGGCGGCGAGTACGGAATCCTCGGAAGCGGCGGCCAGCGATGAGATGTTGGGAAAGCGATCGAGGAAAATGCGGTAGTGGTCGAGAACGGCGGCGACGCGAGTCTGTTGCAGCATGATCTCCGATAGCCAGATGGAATAGGGATCGGTGGTGCGACGCCAAGGGAGATCACGACGGTTTGCGTCATACCACGCAAGCAGAGCGCGCCGGAAGGATGCAGCGTTGATCGTGAGCGGAGCGAGATTTCTTGGGCCCTTCGCGACTAAACGAACCACTGAACGAACCGAGGGCATCACTGGCTCACGGTGTGCGCAATGATCACCCAGCCGGATTTTTGCTGTTGCCACACGGTCATCATGTGCTGCGGGTTGGATGGAAGCGGCTGTGAACCGGCAATGCCATTCAGCGTTATGTTATAGGCGATGACGAAGGTGTTGCCGTTCATTTCTGTTTTGAGATCGCCGAGCGAGTAACTCGCCAGTTGCCAGGAGCGATACTGGTCAAGAGCAGCAGCGCGGTCGAGAGTTCCGTTGGGACCAAGACCGGTGTAGTTGGAGGCAAGGGCGCCTTCGATTTCAACCCAGTTGCGGGCCGCAATATCCTTCCAGAAGATGCGCTCGAGAGCTTCGCCGCCGGTCGCCTGAGCGAACGTGCGCGGAGCGTGCTCTCCGTTAAGAGTGCAGGAGGACGCGACCAGTATTACAAGGAGCAACGCGAGCAGCGAAGAAAGCAACTTTGGCACGGCATCAGTGTTCCCACGCATGGCGAGATTGTATCGCGAGAGGTGGGCTCCGCGGGCGAGGTCGTGCTCTTCGCGAAAGCATTTATGAGACAGGTTCTGGCGATTCAAAGTAACGCACTGCGGAGATTGACCGCAGGAGAAAAGCTCACGATAATGAAGAGGCTCGGCAACCGCGGTAGACGTGTGAAGACGAACCCGTTCCGGCAGAGGAACCTCCGGCGGAGAGATCATGAGCGAATTCGACCGCAAGGTGGAAGAAGCATCGGCGCGCGTGAACCGGTCCGTGTCAAACCTGGCGGAGACGCTGGAGAAAGAGACGGCGGAACTGGTTGCGTACTTAAACAACGAAGTGGTGCCGGCGGTACGGACGCACTCCTCGAAGGCGATGCGCCACGCAGCAGGCAAGCTTTCGGAGTTCGCCGAGTATCTGGAAAAACAGCAGAAAAAACCGTGAGCCGAATTCCCTTCCGGCTGGTTCTCAGCCTTGCAGCTATGGTCCTGTTGAGTGGCTGCGCCCATAAACACACGCCAGTTGCTGTGCCGCTTGCGCCAACGAGTGCAGAACCAAAACCAGCGGCACCAGCCGAGACCACGCCGGGCGAGAAACCCTCGGCGAGCGTGAGAGTTCCGGGCGAGGGGAAACCGCTGTTTGAGCAAACGGGAATTGCGAGTTGGTACGGCGCTCCCTATCACAACCGGCGCGGCTCAAATGGCGAAGTGTATGACATGAACGCAATGACAGCAGCCCACTTGACGCTTCCTCTCGGTTCAGTGGTGCGCGTTACGAATGTGAAAACGGGGCACACGGCGGTGGTACGGATTACCGATCGCGGGCCATTTGTGGAAGGACGGATCCTTGACCTTTCGTTGGCGGCGGCGAAGGCATTGGACGTCTACTTACCGGGCACGGCGAGAGTGCGGGTGGAAGTGCTGGAAGCTCCGGCCTCGCTTGATAGCGGGGGAAAGTGGGCGGTGCAGATCGGCGGCTTTCACGAGGAACAAGGTGCCGAGGAGCTGGCCGATCGTTTGCAGCGACGATATCGGACAGCGAAAGTGCTGAAATTTGTAAGTCCGACTGGCGACTGGTGGGTGCGTGTGCGCGTGGTGGAAGACGATCGCGGACGCGCGCAAGATGTGATTCGGGAGTTGACCGCTCTGGAAGCCCCGGCGTTCTTGGTACGGCTCGATTAAAATACTTCACGATTGCTTTTGTCCGATTTGTTGTTGGGCTTACTAATTGGCAGTTATTGAAACTGATGTTATGGTTACCTGTCAGAACTAGTAACGATGCTGCAGGATAGTTACTGGAGCACGGCTATTCTGGCTGCAGGATGTGTATCATGGCAGATTGTTTATTTTGCCGCATCGTGAGCGGCGAGGTTCCTTCCAAGAAAGTCTTCGAAGACGAACATACCTATGCATTTGAAGATCTGAACCCACAGGGGCCGACGCACGTGCTGGTTGTGCCGAAAAAGCATATTGCCGGACTGAAGGAAGCCACGACGGAAGATGCCGAGTTGGTGGGCCGCTGCCATCTTACGGCGGCGCGCATTGCCCGCGACCGATCAATAGAAGACGGTTATCGAACAGTGCTGAACGTTGGAGCGCGCGCGGGGCAATCGGTGTTTCATCTGCACGTACACCTGATTGGCGGGCGCACACTGCATTGGCCACCGGGATAAAGGGTAGGCGTAGGTCGTTGGTTCGTCAGCAAGTGTCGTTAGCCGCAGAGACATCAGGCCGCTTGTGCCAGCGGGCAGGCGGCCACCACCAATTCACTTCTTCTCGGTCTCTTTCTTTTCGGGCGCCGGGGCTGCGGCCGGTGGCGAGTCCTTTAGTTTTGCCAAGGATTGATCAACGCGGGTCTTGAAATCTCCCTCGTCGTTATGGATGAGGCCGCTGTAGGCAGTCTGGACCTGCATTTCGCACGAGTCGCCCTTCCCGTTCAGCACGACAGAGTTGATTCGTTTGCCTCCCGCCGTACCGCCAATGACAAATGAAGCGGTCATCTCGTCCTTATCGATAGCAAGAATCCCATATTTACCCGAGTTTCTGAGGGTATCCTTTACAGCCGGCCACAAGGTGGCGCAAGAAACGGAATACATTTCGCTATGAGTCTTGGCGAAACCAGGGGCGGCGAGTACTAATACAAAAAGCGCTGCAATAAGTTGTTTCATGAAGCATTTCTCCTTTTGACAAATGTAGAAGTGTAGCGCCAATACTACTGGCCGCTTCGGCGCGAGCACAAGCTCTTCTTGCGGAATTTTCGATCAGACTATATCAGAGCCACCATCAGCGCGGTGTCAGTGATGATGCTCACGTTTGGACGTGAGGGCTAGAGGCGCGCTGTTCCCGCTGTCAAAAATGTGCGTCGATTTGCTTCAATTTTCCCACGATTTTCTCTGCTTCACTTCCTGCCCGTGCCTGTGCCTGCTGGCATACAATCGGGGCATGGCAAATCTGACACTGGTGTACGGGCTGCGCCTGCTGCCCGCCGAAGAAGTGGTGGAAGTCGGCGATGCGCCTGTGAAACTCAAGAACGGGCGCGAAGCTCGGGTGACCATGCACATTCTTGAGGGTGGCAAAGAAGAAATTGAAAAGCAGCTGAGGACAAGCCTGGCGGCGTTTTTCGACTTTTACCCGGAAATTTAGGACGCCACCAGCGGAACAGGCTGGCGTGCAGATGCGGGCCGGACCTCAGGATCCGGACATTAAGGCGGACGTCAGGGGCGGACATCGGGGCGGCAGGATGAAACTGATCTCACTCGAACTCGAGGGCAAGCTGCGGGCGCGCGGGATGTGGCCTGGGAGCCGAACCGCGTGGGCGGCGCTGTATGTAGTTGCGCTCGATGTGCTCGTGTTTGCGGTGCAGTTGGTTGCGAGCCGATTGCGGCTGGCGATGGCTGCGAGTCTTACTGGCTGGGTTGAATTCCTTAGTTTGTTTGCCATCATTCTGCTGGGAGTGATGGCATTGCGCTGGCTGCGCGCCCACCTGCTGTGGCGTCTGCGCAATCGTTTGATTGTCACCTATGTATTCATAGGCGTGATTCCGGTGTTTCTATTGCTGGCCATCTCGGTAATCGCGCTTTATCTTTTTGCCGGCCAGTTCGCCAGCTTTGTCGTGACCTCCGACATTGGCACGCATTTGCGAAGCATGGAGGCGTCCAACCGTGCGATTGCGCGCTCGATACTGAATCAACTTGGACGTGGTGAAAAGATAGCGCCAGGGGCTGTGGAAATCGCGCGGCCGCGGCGTCCGGAATGGACCCGGCGCCAGGTTTGCGCGTGGTATCGCGACCAGCAGATTGCCAGTTGCGCGGGGCCAGCCGGAACACCGGCGTTTGAGGCTCCCGCATTCGTGGCAGGAGATTTTCGCGAGATCGTGCGCGATGGCGGCAAGCTCTACCTAAGAGTGGCGACAGCGACGACCGAAGAACCAGAATCGCTGCGCGTTGTTACCAGCGAGCCCCTGGACAAGAACCTCATTGATGACATCGCCGGCAATCTCGGGCAAATCACTTTCTACGCGACGCCGACTGCGAACTCGGATTCCAAATCCGACGGGACTGGTCATCTGTTCGATTCGGGACCAAAGGAACGAATCGAGATGGGCGGCCCGAACGGACCGGTGGTTACGGAAAACGAGTGGAAGCTGGGGAAAACATTTTCGTCAGGAACTCTTCCGCCTGCGGTGAATTCGTTTGACCGGCAGGTGTCGTTTCCAATCCCGCTGCAAGTGGTGGACTGGACGACTGGAGACCGTCAGCGAGCCGGAGCATTGGCATGGGTGGAAACGCGCCCTTCGATTCTCTACGCGCGGCTGTTTGCGGTGCTGGGCGATTACGCGAAGGGCGTCGAGTACATTCTGTTCTCAATCGCGCTTATCTTCGCGGCGATCGAAGCGCTGGCGTTGTGGATCGGCACAAAGCTGACGCGCAGCATTACGTCGTCGGTGGCGGACTTATACGAAGCCACGATGCACGTGAACCGTGGAGATTTCAGTCATCGCATCACGGTGAAATCGAATGATCAGCTGGCTGCTCTGGGTAATTCTTTCAATTCCATGACGGCATCAATCGAGAAGCTGGTACTGGAGCAGAAGGAGAAACAACGACTCGAAAACGAGTTGGCGATTGCCCAGGAAGTACAGGCACAGCTGTTCCCGAAAGAAATTACGCAACTGGAATCACTCGAGGTGCATGGGTTCTGCCGACCAGCGCGCACCGTAAGCGGCGACTACTACGATTTTCTAAAGCTGATGCGGGAGAAGATGATCCTGGCGGTTGGAGATATCAGTGGCAAGGGAATTTCAGCGGCGCTGATGATGGCAACGATCCATGCGGCTGTTCGCGCCTACAGTCTGGAGGGGGTGCCACTGCTTAGTGAAATGGCGGCCGTTGGATCAGCCGCAAGCGGAAGGGGACCGATCTCCGGCGTGCCTGGGGCAGAAGTTTCGCCGGCCATGTTACTGGGATTACTAAACCAGCAGCTATATCAGAGTACGCCCGACGCGAAGTATGCGACGCTGTTTCTTGGTATCTATGATGGGGCGGCGCGTCGACTTACATATGCGAATGGAGGCCACCTTCCGCCGATTTTGATTTCGGAAGATGGCGAGGCGCGGTTCCTGGACTGCGGGGGAACGGTGGTGGGACTTCTCGACAAAGTAACCTTCCCTGAAGCAACGGTGGAGCTGCAACCGGGGGAATTGATAGTTGCGTACACGGACGGCGTGACGGAACCCGAAAGTGATTATGGCGAGTTTGGAGAGGAACGGCTGATCCAAATTGTAAAGGAGAACCGAAACCTGCCTTTGGACCGGATCACGGCTTTGGTGACCGCAGCCGTGGATGAATGGATTGGAGATAAGGAACAACCGGACGATGTAACTCTGGTATTAGCGCGAGCGCGGTAAGGGATTGTTTTCGGGGTATGTTGCGGATCGCCGAGGGATTTTACGAATTCCGGAATTTTACCCGTGCGAGAGTGGGCTAAAACGGGAAGCCGCGAAGCGGAGTTTGTTACGAATTTGGGAAAGCGGTAAGGTTACGAGTGAAAACTGGCAAAAAACCTAAGAATGTTGTTGTAAAGGATTGCACAAACTTGATATAAGCATTGCCAACGATTCTTTCCAGTTTCCCGAAATGGGAAACAAGATTGATTGCTAGAACGGTGAACGTCTGTTCGACCTTCTCCGCAAGAAATTGAAAGCTCCACTCCCGGAAACTTAAAGATGCTGTCGGCAGGAATGGATTTGCGGAAGATACGTGACCGGCTCGGCCTCACGATGAGGGATGTCGAGACCGCCAGTATGCAGATCGCGCAGCACCGTGGCAACGATGAATACCTGATTCCGCCGAGCCGACTTTCAGACATCGAAACCAAGGGAGTGGTGCCGAGCATCTTCCGGCTTTACTCACTGGCGGCAATTTATCGGAAGCCCCTGCGTTCCCTTTTACAGCTTTATGGCATGGAGTTGGACACCATCAATGCGGAATGGGCGGCTTCGCAACCGACGCGCTCGCACATCGTCGCAATGGACAATGACCGGACGAGCGCGAAGATTCCCGTCAAACTCGATCCGGGCTTCGATTTGAGCGAGACCTCGGATCTGGGGCGAATGGTGCAGCAATGGGGCACGGTGCCCCTTACTCTGGTGAGCCACTTGGCGTCCCAGGAATACATTTACGCTTATATCGGACAGGAAGACTACACGATGCATCCCATCGTGCAACCGGGTTCGTTCGTGCAAGTCGATGAATCGAAACGGAAAGTGGTAGAGCAGCGGTGGCGATCTGAGTATGAACGGCCTATATATTTTGTGGAAACCCGCGATGGCTTCACGTGCTGCTGGTGCTCTCTGCGCTCCAACGCGTTGGTTTTGCAGCCGCATCCTCTGTCGCCAGTACCGGTGAGGGTGCTCAGACATCCGCAGGAGGCTGAAGTGATTGGCCAGGTGGTAGGTGTTGCCATGAGAATTGGGCGGCAGGTTGGGAGCGAACTTCGAGAGTCGCGAGAGCTTTCAATATCGAAAGCAAGTGCCGTCCTGACACCTTCGGACAATCTGACGGCAACAACCGTGGAAGAGCTGCCGTCAGTTTCGACAGGTAAGAAACTGGGCTAGCGCCTGCCAAGGTGCAAGTGAGTTCCAAGTCCTCTCGCAGCGGGCGCAGTTGCGTCTGCAAAATCGTCTGAATCAGGGAGTGATGGGCCTGAGCGAAGGCGACCTGAGCAACTTCCTTCCCGTGCGCGCGTTCAAATCCCCAGTGCTGATAGTTACCGTCCGCGGTCCGCCGACTGGCGAGATAATCGAGTTTCCCCCACATCCCCTCAATTTTGTCCAGCGTTCGTTCCCGAAGATCCTCGTAAGCCGATTTCACTGCCACGTGCACCTTTTCTTGAATTCGCTACGTTTTTCGAAAAACTGGTTCAGGCCCTTTTTCGGCGCTCAATACCGCTATCCCGCGTAACACTACGTCCGGCCACCAAATTCGTCCCCGAAAGGATATCCCGTGAAAAGCCTGAAAGCAAAGATTATGTTTCTTCTCCTCGTTATTGCCACCCTTAGCGTTGTACCCGTCACGCTGCACGCAGATGGAAATCCAGACCCCTGCAACGACAGTCCGATTTGCCCACCTCGCTAGGAACAAATTTCATGCTTGAGTACTACCGGACGGAGTGTTACATTCGCTCCGACGGTAGTTACTCAAGCATGTGAATTACCATCTATACCTTTCGATTTACTTATATCTCTGGATCGCACCGCATGTGTTTCTTCTCGGTCTAGCGGTCCAAATGATCCGCAAAGGTCTGCACAAAAGCTATCCTATTTTCTTCTCCTATATCCTGCTCGAATTTAGTCAATTTGTTCTGCTTTTCTCGACGTACATTCTGCACGATCACAATCCCATTTATACCAAGATGGACATGATCGGCCGGCTGGCGAGCGTTGCCCTTCGCTTTGCCATGGTGCAAGAACTCCTGGAGGCCTCTCTGGCTGACGACGTAGCACTGCGGCGAAAACTGTCGTGGGCGCTGAACGGCGTCGGCGTCGTGTTGATTATCTTGGCGGTGGGATTCATTGGCCCTCTCTACTACAGCATTCTCTCCAATAGGGTTCAGGAGACCCAAGTTATTATCCAGGCGCTAAACATGGCCCAATGCGGCCTGCTGGTACTGGTTTTTCTGTGGCACAAATTCCTGGGCTTGCAGATGGCGCCATTTGTGTTTGGAGTTGCAATAGGCATGGGCTTGGTGACGGGTTCCGAACCTCTCAGAAAGGCATTGACCGATGATCTGGGAATTCGCTATGCAGGATACTTGAACCTCGCCCAGATGGGCATTTATCACATTTCCGTTTTAATTTGGCTTTACTATGCCCTGGCGCGAGAGCGGAGCGCAGTCGGAAGAGAGTCTCCGTTGGCGCAGTTGCGCGAGCAGACAACGGAAATCGGGAGGATACTGCAGCGGTGATGCCATTATTCATACTCGCTTTTACCGTGTCACTGTTCCTGCTGTTCCTAGTTTTTCAGTGGTGGCAGCGACATGGCCGAAAGACAGGGCCGGCCTCGGACGCGATTACTCCGGTTGACCTGAACGCCTTTGAGAACCTGATGGACCCGGGCGAGGAAGAATATTTGCGGCTTAACCTGTCGCCGAGGGAATTCCGTAGTGTGCAACGGGAACGTATAGGCGTGGCAAAGCTGTACGTCGCAACAATCTCTAAGAACGCCAGCGTGCTGGTAGGAATGGGACAGGCGGCACGCTCTCAAAAGGATCCGGAGGTCGCTGCGTCGGGCCAGGAACTAGTGCGCCGCGCCGTGCAACTGAAACTATGGTGCGTCCTAGCCCAGCTACGGCTAAGCAGCGCGTTTCTCTTCCCAGCCGTTTTGTCTCCCTCGAATGCCATTGCCGGACGCTACATGGCGACCGAGCATGTGGCAGCAAACCTCTTGGATAAGACCACGGCCTGAACGGCAACTCAGATTTAGGAAGTAGCGAAGGGGTGGAACGCAGATTGAATCGGGGAGGAGGCAGAGCCGGTGAGGGGGTATCTCATAGTCCGGCTCCGCTCGACCTCGTACCGCGCTGAGATTCTAGGCGGATGTTTGCGGCACCCCAGCTAGAAAAGAATCGCTGTTACGAAAAGCGAACAAGCCATGCCGAATCATTGAGTGGTTTCTAGTCGACGCTTCCGCGAACATTCTTTTAGCCTGGCGGGTGTTGTCCTTTGCGTCGAAAATCGAAAGTGGAGCGAGGAAGCCGGGCACGTAATCATTACCATGTATCGCTGCCCACTGTTACGAAAGGGCCAGCCCACTCTTTCTTCGGGCCATGTACTCTCGTGTTTTTCTAGCCTACTCTAGCCTCACGACACACCCGCATGCGGGGCGGGCGGAGGCAGCTTGAAATCCTTTCTCTCTCTCTTCTTATCATGTGCATTGTGCGTCTGCGGATGCTGTGCTGTCGCCAATGCCGACCCGCTTATCGCCGCCCCCGAAGTACAGCCTGGGACACCTATTCCGCATTCGTTCTGGACATTTGAAAACCTGCTTGACGCCAGTTTCTTAGCGGGACTGGTGTCGACTGATGGAGTTACTACGCAGCGGGGCTTGGCGCGAGGATGTCGTGAGATAAATCCTCTAATGCGTCCTTTTGTAACGCGCGGGCCAGCCGGAGAGGCTGCCGGTTCAGCATTGGGATTCGGCGCCGCTCTGGGCACGGTGTATCTTCTGCACCGCTCGCACCATTACAAAGCAGAACGCTTTGCCATGCGATTCATGGTGGCTGGCGAAGGCGCGATCGTCGGTAACAACATTGCGGTCTTGCACTGACACCGTAGTGGAGCGACTCCCGAGCGGAAATCAGGGATGCCGGCTGCGTTCACTGACAGAACAGCCTCCCGCTAAGTTGGGTTAAAACATAGCGAGATTCCCTTGGATTCACACCTCCGAACCGCGAAAATGACTGCCCGATCGCTCCCGCAATGTAAGCTGAAAACCTAACGGTGAACTAAGCTATACTTTTATAGTTGTGTGCCACTGGCCGGGATGGCGGAACTGGCAGACGCAGCGGACTCAAAATCCGCCGACCTTCGGGTCTTGGGGGTTCAACTCCCCCTCCCGGCACCACACTAAAACCCCGTAGAATCAATCTCTAGCTGGCGCTAGTTCACCGCTCGGGATACGGGAGGCAGGGCTGAAGATCAGTACTCGTCTCATGCTTTCACTCCATGGTGAACTCTACTGAGACGCCCTGCGAACCGCTAATTACCGGAGTCATCTCAGAATCCCTGATCCTGCGAAGTGGGTCACGATAGGCGCAAGGTGGAAATCGCTCATGCTGAGCCGGACGAGATGCAACAACCTGTCGTCCGGTCAACAGACCATACCCGTGCCAGCCGCACAGGGAGCGCCAAGTATTTACAAGGGGAGGGTGGCCGCAAGACGCACATCTCGGGGCGGAGCGTGCGCAGAGTTTTCCGAGGAAGATGCGTCGAGTTTATTTCGATTACGTTCTTTACATCGTGCTGATACGAATGTAACGCCTCAAACTCGGAAGGGATGCAAAAACAATGTAGCCGGCAAATACTAAACTCGCTGTCCCTAAAACGTTCCGCAGAATTTTCACTGCATTTCTCCTTTGTACTGATGTCGATTTTCTCCGGTGTTTCGATGACGCGTCGCCAACGAAGAGATGCCCCAAATCGCTCAAATCTTGAGACTTTGGTTGGCTGGAACGCGGAGGTCATTCTGGTTTTGTTGCGAGAGGTTTTGTTGCGAGAGGTTTTGGCGGCGATTTGGCACCAGATGCGCGATGAAATCAGGGAGACTCTCCTTGGGGCAGCGAAACCTGTGAAGGGCGAGATCATTGTTCTTCACTAGTGCTCTTGTCCTGCCTCAGCTGGAAATGGAGAGAGCGTTCGTCCGTTAAGATAGCGGAGCGAACGTATGAGGAAAGAACGGAAGCATTTCACTCCAGAAGAAAAAGTGGCCATCCTGAGGCGGCATCTTGTGGACAAAGTACCCGTCTCGGAGCTGTGTGAAGAACTAGGCCTGCGGCCAACGGTGTTCTACCGCTGGCAGAAAGAACTGTTCGAGAACGGAGCCGCCGCTTTTCAGTCTCAAGGGCGTCCCCACCGCCAGGTGGAGGAAAAGCAGAAACGGATCGAGTTCTTGGAGAAGAAGGTGCAGACCAAGGACGAGGTCTTGGCTGAGTTGATGGCTGAGCACATCGCGCTAAAAAAAAGTCTTGGGGAACTCTAACCGGTATCTGGGTGCCGCATGATGTGCGGGATCTAGTCGTGGATTTCGTCCGGCGCTGGTCGGAGAAGACCGAGATCGGCGTCGGACGGTTCATCCCTTGGCTGGGTGTGACCGCCAGCAAGTTCTATGACTGGCGGCAGCGGTACGGGTGCGTCAACGAGCACAACGGTTGGGTTCCCCGTGATTTTTGGTTGGAGCCGTGGGAGAAAGAAGCAATCATCGAGTTCCATCTGAAGAACCCGCTGGAAGGTTATCGGCGGCTGACGTTCATGATGCTCGACGCTGACGTTGTGGCCGTCAGTCCGGCGAGTGTTTGGCGAGTGTTGAAGCAAGCTGGATTATTATCCCGGTGGAAGAGCAAACCTTCGCGCAAGGGAACCGGTTTCGAGCAGCCGCTGCAGCCGCATCAGCACTGGCATATCGACGTTTCCTACATCAACCTGTGCGGCACCTTCTATTACTTGTGCAGCATTCTGGATGGGTTCAGTCGCTTCCTCGTGCATTGGGGCCTACGGGAGTCCATGCGAGAATCTGATGTCGAACTGATTCTGCAGCGAGCCAAGGAGAAGTACCCGGAAGCGAAGCCGCGAATCATCTCCGACAATGGCCCGCAGTTCATTGCTCGCGACTTCAAGGAGTTCATTCGCATCTCGGGCATGACGCACGTCCGAACCTCCCCTTACTATCCGCAGTCGAACGGCAAGATTGAGCGCTGGCACAAATCATTGAAAAGCGAGTGCATTCGACCGGGAACGCCGCTGTCACTGGAAGATGCACGGCGTCTGGTCGAGGGCTACGTGGGGCATTACAACAACGTCCGCCTGAACAGTGCTACCGGCTACATCACGCCGAAGGACGTGCTGGCGGGGCGTCAGCTGGAGATCCACGCAGAGCGCGACCGCAAGCTGGAAGCCGCCAGACAGCAGCGCCAGAGTCGCCGCCAGCAAGCCGCGTGAAGAGCAAGCGACCAGCCACGGAGAATGTCGGACGGCCAAGGAAAACTATTTTGACCCACAGTAGATGAGTAATATGGCGATTTTTCAACAGTGATCGAAACCGCCTCAACTATTTGGTGCTTTCAGGTTGCACGGTTTCTTTTTGAACGTCGTAAACAATCAGGCGTGGCGAACTGACGCAGAAATGTTGTTCGTATGATTCGTCCTCGGGAGGCCTAGACACTTCGACCACTATCTGGTCCCTACCCTTCCAACCCTTCACGCTCAGCTCGAACTCGCAATCGGGGCCAAAGTATCGTGTCAGCGCCTTGTCCAACCCACGAATCTCGGCGGCCTTTCCGGTCGAAGCGTCGTAGATCAGCGGAACATGCCAGAAACCACTGTCGGTTTCATATTTCCAAAAGTTGACTTCAGCCAGTAGCTTTTCGCCGTTTGCGGACCAACCGATCAAGTGAATGCCGTTTCCGCCACCGCTCCCGGATCGAGGTTCGGAGTAAGCAGTTACGAATTGCTGCTTTGCCCCCAGAGCGACATACAGCTTGGTTGAGTTTTCGCAAGACCCATCTTTTACGAAAACCCTCACCTCCGCATAAGCACGGTAACCCTTTGGAGACTCGGCAAGAGGTGTTCGAGCCGATCTTTCGGCTGGAGGCGTCCATTCTTTGCCCGTCCAAATCGTGCAACTAAGATACGAGGCATCAGTGGCAGAAACACGGGGCTGCGTGCCCTGTGCGACCGCTTGCCAGCACGCAAGAATTGTCCCCAATGCGAGAGGGAAGACCGTGTGGTATTTCACAGAGGAATTATGCGCTGATTATCTAACTGTTGAAAGCTACAATGATCTTGCCGGGCGAAACGGAGGCGGGCACTGCAGGGATGCAACCATGCTGAGGGATAACACGGTGGGCTCATCGAGACGATGAACGGGGGCGTGAGGACTCGTTCTTGCGCCGCCCAACCTCCATCGGATCGAAAGACCCCATGCCTTGAAAATCCCCGCCCGAAGGGCGGAATACTTACTAACGGAGAACGTCGCTTCTCCATTTCAGGCTGAACCAAGACACTCTTCACTTGCCGCCTGCGACCTGGGCGTGGGCCAGCGCTGCCACCAGAGACACGCCGCCGATGATATTACCCATCAAAGTTGGTACGAAGAACGCGTTGAAATAGCTGCCAATCGAAATCTTCCCAGCCGCCACAAGAAGGAACACGTTCGTAGATCCTGCGACGATGTGATTGAGACCAAAAATACCGATCAGGTAGGTAATGATTAGGATAACCGTGACACGAGAGGATGCGGCGTCGGGCAACATCCAGACCATTAAAGCGATTAGCCAACCGGCAAAAATTGCCCGCATCAAGACGGTCCAAAAGCCGAGGCCGAAATGGGCTTGCGCTACATCGAAAATTCTTTGTTGAACAGCCGGTTCAAGAAACCGCAATTTGGCAATCGCCAGCGCAAACAAAAACGTTCCCGCTATATTGGCTGGAAGCACAATGCTCCACAGGCGCAAAACCTTTAGGACCGTTGCTGAATTCTTGTGCACCAGAAGTGGGAGGATGACAGTGAGGGTATTTTCAGTGAAAAGTTGCTGTCGGCCCAGGATGACGACCAGAAATCCAACGCAGTAACCAGCGCGCGCCAACAACAAGCGCCAGGGGCGATCTGGGAGATAGGCCGTGAGTGCTGCTTCGGCGAGGAGAGAGAATCCCATAGAAAGTCCGGCGGCGAATCCCGACCAGGCCAGTGCCTGCGCGGGTCGATTGAGTTCGTCTTCGCCCTCAAGCCGAACGGCCTCGTAGACGACGTGCGCACCAATCGCCATTCGATCGCGAACTTTATTGGCTTCGTCAATTGACGAAACGGGACTGTCGGGATCCTTGACGATCGCTCTGGCGGTGCCGGACGAATTTGCCATCTTAGGGATGGGTAGCCTCTTATAGGCCTAGAATGATGCGGCCAAGCGGGGGTGAGATGCGGCGGCGAGCCGAGGAGTTCCTTAGATGTAACGGCATCGACAACTAATTCCAGGTGGGACAGCGATTCGCAGGGATTCTTGATGAACTGCGCGCCACCTTCTGCGGGCGGAGATCCCAACAAATAGCAGCGATTTCTACGGAGCATTTCCTACACGAATACGGGCTCGGCCTTATCGCCGAGCAGACTGAGAGCGGGCTAGGCTGATGATTGGATCTGTGCGGAAGGCGGGTGAGACGCACGACGATCCCCGAAAGGAGCTAACTATGCTGTATTGGGCATTGATGTTCTTCGTAGTCGCGATGATCGCTGCAGTGCTTGGGTTCACCGGCGTGGCGTTGGCGGCAGCAGGAGTCGCAAAAATCTTGTTCTTCATCTTCCTCGTGCTATTCGTAATCACGCTACTCACGCACCTGGGGCGGGCTGGAAGCAGCCGAGTTTAGGGCTGGTTTCAGCAATCAAACCGAAGCTACGCGGAGCAGATATTTGCGCGCGCCAATGCAATTGGCGCGCACGAATCTGCCGTTGGTTGGTTCAAGAATGTAGCGTCGGCCGTTTTGCGGAACGTCGCGCCTTTGACATTAAATTTCAGTTGCTGCTGCGCGGTCTGGTTTACGCTGTTAGCGTGAGTATGCAGTGCTGAGAACCTGCCAACGAATTCTCGTTCTTGCTCTCTTCCTTAGCCCCTTGGCATTACTGTACGTCCCCGCTTCTGCCCCGGCGGAAGCTCGTGCGCAGCATTCCGGCACACAGCCTTCCGAGATTGTCGTCATTGATGCATCGGCACCCACACATCCTTTTCCGCATTTTTGGGAACAAATATTTGGCTCGGGACGTGCCATCCTGAGCCTACGGGAGAACTACCGAGATGATTTGCGCAGGGTGAAAACGATCACAGGCTTCCAGTATGTGCGTTTTCACGGAATCTTAGACGATGAAGTTGGCATATACGACGAGGATAAGCAGGGTCACCCTCTTTATAACTTTTCCTATGTCGACCAGATCTACGACGGGCTCTTAGCCAACGGAGTTCGGCCGTTCGTTGAGTTAAGTTTCATGCCCCAGAAACTGGCATCCGATAAGAATGCGATTCATTCATTCTGGTACAAACCCAATGTCTCACCGCCGGGAGACTATGCCAAGTGGGATGAGATGATCCGTCAATTCACGAAGCATTTGGTGGATCGCTATGGGATCGACGAGGTTTCGGGATGGTACTTCGAAGTCTGGAACGAGCCGAACCTTGATTTTTGGGCGGGGACGCCGAAGCAGGCCACTTATTTTGAACTCTACGACCATACTGCGCGAGCCATAAAGAATATTAATTCGCGCTTGCGCGTCGGGGGGCCGGCCACGGCCCAAGCCGCGTGGGCGGACACTTTTATAAGTCATTGCGTTGAAAACAGTGTCCCAGTGGATTTTGTTTCTTCCCACGTCTACGGAAACGATTCAGCCCAGGACGTTTTCGGCACAAACGAAACAATCCCGCGTGACAAAATGGTGTGTAGGGCTGTCAAGAAAGTCCACGACCAGATCGAGGCGTCTGCCAAGCCTACCCTTCCGTTGATATGGAGCGAATTCAACGCAAGTTATATGACCGAGCCGACTGTCACGGATGCTAGCTATATGGGGCCGTGGCTTGCCGACACAATCCGGCAATGCGACGGATACGTTCAAATCATGTCGTACTGGACATTCTCGGATGTGTTCGAAGAACAAGGCGTGGTAAAGCAGCCGTTCTATGGCGGCTACGGATTGGTGGCTGAGGATGACATCCCGAAACCCGCTTTTGCTGCCTTCGCCGTTCTTCACGAGCTTGGTGACGAGCGCATTTCTATTGGTTCGGACTCTGCGCTTGCAACGCGAAAAAAGGACGGCACGCGCGTGGTAGCGATCTGGAATTATGTTGCACCTGACGAGTCTGGCGGTCCGAAGACCGTCACGCTAAGGTTCAAGGGGGGCAAACTCCCGGTCCGGGCTACGATTCGTCGTGTGGACAGCGAGCACGGCGACGTGCACAATGCGTACGAGAAGATGGGATCGCCGCGCTATCCTAACCAGGCCCAGATTGCCATTTTGCGAGGTGCCGCGCGGCTTCCAGCGGCGGAGATTCGCAAATTACGTCACGGCGAATTAACAATCACGCTGCCGCCACAGGGGCTTGCCGTGATCGAAGTGAAATGATCAGTTGCAATAGTCGATTGTGCCCGAGCGGACCATTCGTTGAGCAGGTGGCTCCTGGCGAGGCATTCCCAGCCGCTTTGACAGGATATTTCGTGGCACATCATGCGGCGCGCACGTGGATAACCGGCTTTTCCTGCAAGAGCAGTTCCGTGGCCTGCACTCGCCGATTGGAGTGGAACCATCGTTGTACGACATTCTCGCAAAGAAGATTGGCTAGTGCGAGCAAACTCATTCCCTGATGGTGAACCATCCAGGTGGCAACAAGTTCGCAACGCACGCCCAGAATACGATGGGATCTGGCTGTGTAATCGGCCGCCTCGATAAACCCATACGGGCCGAACCACCCCAAGGCTTCCATGCGACGCAGATTACTCAGGGCGCCCTTACGATCCACATTGAGGGCCAGGAAGGTTGAGTAGGGCGAAACTACCAAGGGCTTCAAGCCGTTTTTCCTCAACGCGAGATTGGGCACGCCGAAGGCTTCGTAGTGATAGTCTCCGGAATCGTTGCGTCTGGAACAGGCTGATTCCGAGATGCCCCAAGGAATGTCTTTGTGAGCGGCGTACTCTTGTTGCGCCCGCACGGCAGCAGCACAGGCGCGATCAAGCAGTGTATTGGGATAACTACGCATCCACAGTGATGGCATCAGATATTCAAACATCGTTCCGGTCCACGAAAGCAGGAGCGGCCGACCGTGATCGGATGCATAGGGGCGGTTGAGTCGGAACCAGGACTCCTGAGGGATCTCGTCTTTCGCGATAGCTATAAAGACAGTTGTGCGCGGTTCAGTTGCCAAAAGATCGTAGTAGTAAGGCTGCAGTTTATCCGATTGGACGTCGAAGCCTACCGACATCTGCAGGCGTTGCCGATCGAGTAGGAACGCAAAGTTAATATCGCTGGCCAAATCATTCGCCTTTTTGCTTATTTGCCCGAGGCTGTCGATAAGATGAAGCGCGTTGCTATGCGCTTCCGAGAGCATATGCGAGAGGCGCGCAACCACCGCGCCATCCCCATTTTTAAGAGATCGAAGCATGTCATCGAGACGCGCGGACAATTTTGCAACCAAATCGGGCAGATGCTGGAGAGGAACATCGCCGGCGAGATCAATGCCGTCTGCCAATTTCTTCGTCAGTTCGGCAAACTCCGGCAGGCGCCAAGGCATGTAGGCCGCCAGCAACTCCCGGAATCGGATGATTCGCAACAAGGTCTGTTCCTGAAACCAAGTGGCGTCAGGTGAAGCGCTGGAATCTAGCTGGGACTTTGTTCCTTCTAGAAGGCCGTCGGGCAGATCCAGCAAGAAGGCTAGCCAATCCTCGCTGCGGAGACCCGCTTCGTAATGCGACAACGATCGCTTTCGAAGAACCTTTAGATTGGCAAGAACTCGAAGGTAATCGAGCAGGCCGTCAGCCAGTGTTTTGGAAAGAAGTGGCCGACGCAAGAGATCAAGACAGCCCTGGCGCAAAGTCCAAAGAGAAGCCACCAGATTGCCGCTATCGACAGAAGAAACGAACAACGGATTTTTCGGTTCCAGTGTGCGAGTGTCATACCAGTTCAGCGGATGACCGTGGTGCTTGGGAAGTCGCCATATTGTAGCCAGAGTCTTTTGCGTCAAGTCCACCATTTCCGGGACGGTGATATAGCCAAGCTCCGCCGCGACTTGGCGCGCGTTCAGAAGAAGTCCCATGTTCGTTGGGGAAATGCTGGCGGCAATTTTTCGCGGCTTGTCCTGAACGTTATCCGGCACAAGCCAGTTGTGTTCTTCGTTGGAAAATTCTGCAAAATATCGCCATATATAAAGTGAAGATCGATGGAGAAGGCGGGACTCCTCAACTGTAATTTCTGAAGGGCCCTCGATAGGCGAAGCGTCAAGCCAGATTGCGAAGCGTTTGCTACAAGCCCATAAAGCAAGAATTGGAAGCGCAGCAAACAGGGAATGCGGGCGCATGAGCCAGATCAATACGCCTAAGCCGATCGACAGGACGGGAATCCAATCGAGATACCGATCGATCGGAGTCTGACGTTTTCCCAGTTCGGCCTCTGCCGCGGTTTCCCACTCCAGCATGTTTTCGCGCGTGAACAGGTAGCGGACGATGGCGCGTACAACAGCATCAAGGGAGAGAAGCGTTTGGTGTGCAAGCAATGTCAATGTCAGCAACACAGTGAAGTTGGCAGCAAAGACGTTACGCACTGCGTCACGGGCAACCCGCGCCCGCCATTGAACGATTGCGCGAACCAGCGCAAAGGCGAATTCGACCCATGCCGGAGCGAACAAGATGCACACTGCGGCCAATGTCCACTCGGCAGGGTGGCCCGTCGCGAGCCAGGCAAACAATAGCAATGCGAAAGTCGCAGGTTCGACAAGGCTACGGCGCAAATTGTCGAGGATTTTCCAGCGTGAAACCAGGGAGATTGGATTTGGCACACGCGCGCCCGATTCATTGGGCACACGGCCTGTCAACCATTCCGCAATTTGCCAGTCGCCGCGTAGCCAGCGATGTTTGCGGCGATTGTAGGCGCCGTAGCGGGAAGGATAATCCTCGATGACCACGACATCGGTAACTAAGCCCGCGCGAGCATAGGCACCTTCAATTAAGTCATGGCTCAGCAGATTATTGCGCGGAAAGCGCTGATCCAAGACGCGCAGCATTGTGTCAACTTCGTAAATGCCCTTTCCGGCGAAAGTGCCTTCTCCATAAAGATCCTGATAGGCGTCGGAGACGGCGCGTGTGTATGGGTCGAGGCCCGTTTCGCCCGCAAAGAGCGCTGCCAGCCTGGAGCGCGAGGTGGATTGTACACTCACTCCAACTCGCGGCTGGAGAATGCCGTATCCGGCGACGACGACATTGCGAATCGGATCGATGATTGCCTGATTCAGAGGATGGGCAAGTGCACCTATTAGACGATGGGCCGAGCCGCGCGGGAGCTCGGTGTCGGAGTCAAGCGTGATCACAAATCTGACCTTGGAAAGAACGGGAAGGTTGCCGACCTTTATCGGGAAACTGTCATATTTGCCTAGTATCAATTGATTCAGATCGTGCAACTTGCCGCGCTTCCGTTCCCACCCGATCCATTTCTTCTCGCGCGGATTGTAGACGCGATGGCGATGGAGATGAAAGAAAGAACCGGAATTGTTTGCAGCGTATCGTTCGTTCAGCTCCTCAATCAGCTTGGAGCACGACGCCACCAGGGCGCTATCTTCGGGCGAGGGCTTCTGCGCATCGGGCAAATCGGAGACAAGCGCGAAGTGAATATTGCGGTCGTGATTGCCCAGATAACGTACTTCCAAATCTTCGATGAGTGCGTGAACCTGTTTTTCGTTGAGCAAAAGCGTAGGAATCGCAACCAGCGTGATGCATTCATTGGGGACGTCTTCGGAAAAGTCGAGCTTGGGCAGGGTCTGCACGGGAAGCAGCGCGGTCGTCAGATAATTCATCAACTGGACGGCGGCCTGCGAACTGGGCAGTAAGAGAACCAACATGGAAAGTAAAACCACGAGCGGCGGCGTTGCCGCTGCAGTGAGCAGAGAGACGAGCAGGGTGATGATGAGTAGAGTCAAGATGGCGATTCCGAGGAGCAAGAATTCATCAGGGTGCGTACGTATGAATATGCGTACGCGCTCGCCGAAGCGGGAATGGAAACCGACTTTTTGGGATAAAAGTGCGGTTCCTTCGGCAACGAGGTAATAGCCAATGTGAGATTCCCGACTGCTAATGCGGGGATCGCTGTAACGCCTTGAGTGAGCCTGAAGCGCAAGTCCGAGGGCTTCCTCCGCCACTTCCGACTCGGTTCGATCGGAGCGCCGGGCAATCCTGGAGACGCTTTCGCGGTATACATTCCGACTTTCAATATCCATCAAGGCATACGTGCCGGTAGGATCCTGATGAAGGATTCTGTCGAATGGAACGAGCACTTCCAGGATGTCTTTCCAGGAAGCCTGGGTGACGTCTCGCAAAGCACGAATGCAGGTCGTGATGCGCGTTGGGGTGTGACGGAGCGGATCCTTGACGATTGCGGTGCCCATATCGGCGATCTGCTCTAGCAAAACAAGCTTAAGTGCAGGGACAAGCAGGCCAATCTCGCGAAACTCGAGGGCTGTGATCTGCTCGAACGCCAAGCAAAACTCGGCAAATTCTCTCTCACTAAACATGTAGCATGTTTCACTGAAAAACCTCTCGGCAATGGCCAGTACGCGAGGCACAAGTTCGTCGTCAGCATAAGCATGAGGCAGGTGGGTTAAGGGAGAGAGATCGGCCGCCACTGCGCGCGCGGCGGAGGATAGCTCTTGCCCATTGTCGCGAAGCCAGAGGAGGTCTTCTGATTCCGGAGCTCTTGCAAATGCCGCGTCCACCTTCTTGAACAGCGCATCGATCTGGGCCACGAGAGCGCGGCAACGTTCGGGAAAGGTATCGGAAGAGCGTCTATCGGGCAGCCAGATTAACGACGCGGCGAGTTGGATCGCGTTGTCTCGTAGCCGCTGGAGTTCTTTTTCATTGTCTCCAGCCAAGGCAGGCTTCTGCTCCTCGGCCGCCAAGATATCTTTCCTATTTATATTGCGAATCTTTGTATTGCGAATCATTCTTTTGCCCCAAGCAACATAGGAACCTCAAGTCGCGACATTCATCTGTAACTGGCAGCTTGCATCTCGAACATTTCGGCGTAGCGACCGCCAAGCTGCGTCAACGCTTCGTGGTCCCCATCTTCCGTGATACGTCCTTTCTCCAAGAGCACGATTCGATCCGCCATTCGTACGGTTGAGAAACGGTGCGAAATAAACAAAGCCATCTTGCCCGCGGTCAGCTCAGCAAAGCGTTGGAACACTTCGTATTCGCTGCGCGCGTCCAATGCGGCGGTGGGTTCATCGAGTACCAACACCTGAGCGTCCCGCAGATAAGCCCTGGCCAGCGCGATTTTTTGCCATTCACCGCCCGACAGATCGACTCCCCCTTCAAAGCGCCGGCCCAACATCTGGTCGTAGCCGGCAGGCAGTTTTCCGACAACTTCGTCGGCGAGACTTTTTCGCGCAGAGTGCCGGAGCACAGAAAGGTTGGAAATCTGATCAATCTGGCCCACTGCGATGTTTTCGCGCGCGGTCATCTCGTAGCGCATGAAGTCCTGGAAGATGACGCCAATCTCGCGATAGAGATCTTTGAGGTCGTAGTTACGCAGGTCGACGCCATCGAGCAAAACTTCGCCCTCCGTGGGGTCGTAAAGGCGAGTTAATAGTTTGACGATGGTGGTTTTGCCTTCCCCGTTTTCGCCGATCAGCGCCACACGCTCGCCAGGGTGCAAATGAAAATTAAGGTCATTTAGAACCAGGCGCGAGCTTCCCGGATAGCGGAAGGAAACATTGCGAAACTCGAATCCAAGGCGAATGGGCCGCGGACAGAGCAAAGCATTGGGCGGAGAGGCAATAGTCGGATGCATCTCGAAAAATGCAACCAGATCAGTCAAAAACAAGGCCTGATCCGCGATGGTTGAGAGCGTGGAAAACGTCTGCTGGAGATTTGCGCTCGCTTCGCGAATGGAGTTGGCAAGCAAAGTTAACGTGCCGAAACTAAATGCGCCGGTCACCGTCTTCCAAACCGAAAAGACGAACGCGGTGTAATAGCCTGCCGTGCCGATGGCAGACAGGAAGAAGCCGGCTTTCACTTTTCGACGGGCCAGGGCGACGTCTTCTTCGTACACCTGCGTTGAAAGGCGTTTGAATCTGTCGGAGAGAAATTGGCGAAGATCGAAGAGTTTCAGTTCCTTGGCCGCTTCTTTGCTGCCGCCCAGGATTCGAAGGTAATCGAGCTGGCGCCGGGCCGGGGTCTGGCTGAAATTCTTGGCGTATCCCAGAAATGCGAAGTGCGTTTCGCCGACGAATGCGGGAATCACGCCCACAATAAGCAGCAGCAGGAGCCAGGGGGAGAACACCATGATGGAAACCGACAAAGTAATCGTCGTGATAGCCTGCTGAATGAAGCGGCCGATAGCCTGGATCATGAACAGGCGATCTGTAGCCTGAACGCGGGCTCTCTCCAGCCGGTCATAAAAGACGGGATCTTCGTAAGCGATCAGATCAAGGCTGGCGGCGTGCTCCATGACACGCACGCTTACATGGTGGGTGTATTTAGCGGCGAGGAGCGTGTCGAAATAATCGATCGTCCGTCCGAGGGTGCCGGCGGTAACGGCCAAACCGAATTCTGCCGCGACCAACCACCACAATCGAGCGCTCACCGGCTGATGATTTGCGAGGATCCGGAACAGGGTGTCGATAATAAACTTCGAAACCCAGAACAGCGCAGGAGGAAGCAGAGATGCAAGAACTCGGAAGACGAGGCCGAGGAGCACAACTGTACGGCCTGAGTCCCACACCAAGCGCAGGACAGAGGGTACATTCTTGAGAGCCGACATTCGCTCCCGCCATCCGCCCTGGAACTGTCGTTTTTCACTCATGAAGAAATCCCCACATCGAGGGGCGAAAGCCAACCAAGTTGGAACGCGAATTCAATGCAACCCAGAAGCCGGTGGACCCTGGGCGTCAGTCGAAGTGGCGGATACTCTTGAGTTGAGCCGGATCGATTTAGACCAACAAGGGCCGCGCTTCGTTTATTGAGCAGCCATAGGATGATAAGAACCGGCGCGTCAGTTGGTTGGTCGGACGAAACGGAACGATCGGGGCCTAGTGTTTATCTAGTATTTATTGAGGCCAGCTCGCTCCATGCCGCGCCGCGCCTCCGCCGCCTTCATGAATGTTTCCCAGACGAAACCGGTGCGCAGATTTTCGGCCATCAGCAAAGTGATGCCCGTGTCGATGCCGATGACATTGGAGTCATACCAGTTCTTGAGCGGATTGAAAGCGTTCGCGAAGCCATACTTGTTCCAGGCCGCGGGATAGCGGTTTCGGATCGTCTTCAAAACTCGCATAGTCGCTGCGGGCAGAAAGGGCAAGGAACCGCCGGCAGCACTCGGAACCACTGTGCCGTCAATAGGCCCCGTCGCTGGAGGGCCACCCCAGTCCACATATCCATATTCGGAGTCGGAAGCGGTAATCCCCCACAGTTCGTCGCTATAGTCCGAAAACTGTTTGCCCAATTCAATGCAGAAGCGGCGGTGGACTTCCGTGGCGGTGACTGAATTCAGGAAATAGTCGGCATACTTGTCGCGGCGGCGCCGAAAATCAAACCATGCCTGGGAATACTGATGCACGAACAGAGGTGCAAGAGACCCTATATAGCGCATGCCGTCATACTCAAAGGTGAGGCGTTTCCATGCGTTCCATGTTTCTGGCTTTAGAGGATGCGCCGAAGAGCCCATGCCCAGCAGATACATCATCATCAATTCGCTGTAGTAATCCCAGCGTGACGGCAGGAAGCCTACTTCGGGAGTCCATCCGTGGGTCAGTAAAGCCGTGTCTTCTGCGAGCCAAGACCAGTCCACACGATCAAAAATCAAATTCGCAAGTTCCGTGACCGCGGAATGATGGAAGTGCTCCCGGCACATAAGAACACCGCAGAGCAAGATGGCGGTATCGACAGACGACACCTCCGAATCGAACATGCGCTCGCCGGTATCGGGGTTCGCAAAATGGTAGAAGAATCCACGGTGATTGGGCAGCTTTCTCCACAAAAAGCGCAGGGTAGTCAATGCGCGCTCTAGTGCAGCACCGGTGCGTACAAAGCCACGGTGGTCTCCAATGCAAAGCGCGCTCAGACCAAAGCCGGTGGCGGCAATGCTGGAGGCGACTCCCCCATTATCTTTGTCGGAATGAACGTTACAGCGGTCTTTGACCATCCCCGTCTTCGGATTGCCTTGTTCCCAGAAGAAGAGAAAACTCGCGCTCTCCACCTCATGCAAAAAACTATCGTCTTCGGGCGACAAACCAGAATCCTGGGGCGGAGTGGCGTACGAGGAGGGTTGCGCGGCAAAGGCCGCCAGACTTCCAGCAAAGGGCAGGTAGAGTGCAGTTCCTGCCATCTGTCGTAACAGTAGCCGTCGCGAAATGACATCATCGTCGATCATGCAATGCCTTTCGGTACATCGTGACAGCCAGGGGACATCGAAAATTCAGGGCTCTCGATTATGCAGACATCACTTTATGCAGACAATGGAAAGGAAAAACGATCGAGTACAGTTTTCACGATACTGGTAGGGATGCAGGTAAGGGCTAAGCCGTTGCCGCACAATCGAGGTCCCGGGGGGGCGGGCAAAGCAGATGCCAATCCGCACCCTCCGGACAACCCATTTGAATCGCGGAAGTTGCCCTTCAAGGGCATAAACCTCCTGAAACGTTGCTGGCGCGGGCGACATCTCATAAGGCTTATTGGCAGGGATGCGCATGACTCGCGCTCACAGAATCGAATCTTGGGTGGCCTTGCTAGCCGGCATTCTAATTGCGGCGAGCGTGGTGCTTTTGATCCGATGGCAACGGATGAATCCGATCTCTCTACGGGGGGCCGTCGTCATTGCCGATTCCGACCCTCAGAAACAGTTGCCGATTGCCGACGTTGCGATTTCTGCGGGGGATCTGGACGAAGCTGAGACCAAGTCCAACTCCTCAGGCCTCTTTGTTGTGAGGCTCCGCAAGCGGATTCGTAAGGGGCATGCTATTGTTCTCCACTTTCGTGACCCGCGATACCGCCCACTGGATCTGAGCGCTGTTGTTAGCAATAGACTTTATGTCGTACATCTTATGCCGGTCTCCAGTCAGCCCACCTCGGAGAAACAACCGCAAGTGACGGTTTCGAACGTGCGCGTGAGATACACGTTAGAGGCGAAGACCGAACTCAACGTTGGGAGCGCGGTCAAGACGTTCGAGATTCAGAACAAGGGAAACGTGGCTTGTAAAGGCCAACATCCTTGTTCACCCGATGGCAGATGGAAAGCAGCCATCGGGCAAGTCTCTTTGGATGCGGGTGCGGGCAATGAATTTCGCGATGTCAGGGCGTCATGCATAGCAGGCCCATGCCCCTTCACAAAGATTGAGACGGACACAACATCGCACGACGGACAAATCATGGTGGCGACGGCACGGGACTGGTCCGACACGGCAACTTTCTTATTAGAAGCTGAGGTTTTCCGTTCGATGGTGAGCGCAAATGAACATTGGTCGTATCCTGTCGTTTTCGGTGAGGGCCTCACTTTTACTCTGCCTTCTGGCGCACAGAGCGTGAGTATCGAAGCGGATCTTAATGGACAAACCATCATATTTCCATTGGGGCCAGCACTTTTCTTAAGTTGGGCCGCTTGCGACATGGGAATCAATCCTCACAACGTGCGCGCCTATCGATGCACGCCCAAACCGGGATACCGTTTTCAGTAAGGCAAGAGGACTTACGTGTCGCTGTGGCTCGCGCCGGGCAAATGGAGACTAATGGATACCAGGACTGCAAACGCGGAAACCGTTGTGCAATCATCGTCGTCGAGCTACCGGTGGCCTATGACGGTAGTGGCCACGCTGTTCTTTATGTTCGGGTCACTCACTTCGTTGAACGACGTTCTCCTTCCCTACGCACAGCATGTTTTTCAGTTGAGGCTGGCAGCGAGCATGCTGATTCAGACCGCTTTCTTCTCGGCCTACTTCGTGTTCTCCATCCCTGCTGCCAAAATCATCGACTGGCTTGGGTACAAGAAAGCCATTGTGGTTGGCTTATTGACCATGATGGTGGCATGTCTTGTCTTCTATCCGGCGGCCAAAATCCCATCATTTCCCTTCTTTCTCACAGCCCTTATCGTGCTGGCCACCGGAATCACCGTTCTGCAGGTTGCTGCCAATCCTTACGTAACAGTGCTGGGAAAACCTGAAACCGCGTCAAGCAGGTTGAATCTCACTCAAGCCTTCAATTCTCTGGGCACCACGGTGTTTCCATGGGTAGGAGCGCGGCTCATCCTAGGCGCGTCATCCACCGTAATCACGGATAGTGTTTCGCAGGAAGGAGCGGCAATCGTCAGGTTGTATGTCTATTTCTTCGCCCTGGCGCTGCTGATTCTTGCGACGGGCATTGGCTTTTCGAAGCTCCCGGAGATCAAGTCCGCCGAACACCGGATCGGAGAAAAACTTGACGACTCGCTTTGGAACCATCCAAACCTTATTTTTGGCGCGATCGGAATTTTTGTCTACGTAGGGGCAGAAGTTTCCATCGGCAGTTCGATCTCAAACTATCTCGCGCTGCCGGGAATTGGGGGATTTGCGCCGGCCATAGCGGACGGGGCCAGCCGCTATGTCGTGGCAATCGGCGAGGCTGCGAGATATATATCTGTCTATTGGCTCGGTGCGATGGTCGGGAGATTCATTGGATCGGCGGTTTTACAAAAAGCAAAGCCGGACAGGCTACTGGCTTTTGTTGCAATCATGGCAGCACTATTGGTGAGCGTCTCAGTCCTCAGCAGCGGCCACGTTGCCATGTGGTCCATTCTTTCGGTGGGCCTGTTCAATTCCATCATGTTCCCCTGCATTTTTACCTTGGGCGTCGCCGAACTTGGACCGCTGACTGGAGACGGGTCTGGAGTTTTAAGCACGGCGATTGTGGGCGGCGCTGTGATTCCGTGGATTGTCGGCAAGACAGCAGACCTCCTCAACCGGCACTATTACCTGGCGATGACCCAAGGAGAACTCAGTTGGGGGCAAGGCATCCACTATGCGCTTGTGATCGCCGCGATTTGCTATCTCTATATTTTGTTCTTCGCTTTAAGGGGGTCGAAGCCAAATAGTCAGCGGTCCCTCTCGCAGGGTGCGAGGAAATAAAGGCATACAGCGCGGGCGCGGACACCAAGTCCTTCCTATTGTGGACTATTAAGAGACCCTGTGTAGTATCCGGTGCGCGTACTGACGCGGAGCGGCTTGCCGTAGTCCAAAGCTTTGACCGAGATTGAGTGGTAGGTCCCAGCAGGAGCGGAGTTGGGCGCCCTGTATCCGATGACATACTGGCTACGGATGTCGCGGGCGATGCCTTCGGCAATGGAACGGACTTCGTCGAGGCTATTCGGGAAAAAAGCTGCTCCTCCAGTATTTTCGCAGAGCGATTGGATCGCGCGATGGCCTTCGGTTCGTGAATACCCATCCTGGCGCAGGACGATCGCGTAAACGACGGGGCCGGCCTTGGTTTGTAGTTTGCGCATGGCACTGGACAGAGTTTCGCGGCTTGCATTGTCTTCACCGTCGGTGACGACAAGAAGAATCTTTTTCCCCTGAGGCGCACCTTCATCCAAATGCTCGGCGGAAGCGACTAAAGCATCGTAAAGGGCGGTGCTGCCCTGAGTGTCGGTACGCTCGAGCGCAATTTTAAGTTTTGCCACATCGCTCGTGAAGTCCTGGTCAAGATAAGGATTTTCGCCAAAGTTAACGACGAAGACCCGGTCTTGCCCCTGGCTGGCTTCCACCAGTTTCACGGCCGCCTCGGTTAACTTCGTCCGCTTCGGTAGCATGGACCCCGAATTATCCACAAGAATGCCCAGGGCGACCGGTACATCTTCATGCCGAAATGATGTGATTTTTTGTGGTTTGCCATCCTCGAATACTGAAAAGCTCTCGCGGTCCAAATTCGACACAAGATGGTTGTTCTGGTCCACGACAATCGCGTGCAGAACGACCTCTTCCACTTCCTTTTTGAAGACGAATCCGCCACCCTCGGTGTCGGATGGCTCTTGGGATTGCTGATCTTGGGGTGCCTGCTGGGTTTGAGCTGGCTGACCCTGCTGAGTCTGCTGCGTCTGCGGTGGTTGGACTTGGATTTGCTGAGATTGAGTCGGCTGACTTGGGGCCTGCTGGACTGGCGGCTGCTGCGGATCAGGTCGCTGGGTTGCGGATGGCTGTGCGGCAGAAGACGGCGGATTCTGGGTCTGAGCGTCTTGTGCGGCCGCGACCGCCGTGAAAGATATCAGTAGTAGACAACTCCAGCACGCTTTGCGTAAACACTCGGACACTGATCCTCCCTGTAGCTTTTAGTAGATGGTCAGGGTTTTGCTGCCAGTTGCTTTGCTGGTACAGGAAAGTGCGGAGGACGATAGCGAAACAAGCAAGGAAGACGGGGCAAGAAGAAGAGCGAGGCGCCAGAGCACCTCGCTCGACTAACGGGCCTTCTAGAGGCTCAGAAGCAAGTCGTCATCGGCCTCACTTGGCCTGCCTGGACGGAATTGAAGACCGATACAGAGTCCGGAGGATTGTAGTTTCCATCGGCTCCCAAGGTCTGATGCTGCCACTTCACGAGCCCGTAGGGTTTTGCGAGGTGGTACTCCTCCCGGTTTTGGCACTGGCTGTAGCTTGCATTGCAAGTGTAGTTGTATTGGATCACAAGGGTCGTCAGGTTCTCAGGAAGATCACCGCCGAGATTTTCAGTATAGGGCCCCCACACTTCGTTGATGACGTATCCCAGGTCTTGGGTCACGTAGGTGTCGCAGTCAGAATGAATCTGGAAGGACGAGTCGCTGACCTTGATGGTCGATCCGGGAAAGCCAGCGTAGGCGTGCCGCGGCACCAGCGGCATGTTGTAGTTTCCGCTCGTTGGGCTGTAAAACGCTTTGTAGGTGTTGGGGTTGCTCCAATCAAGTTCGGTCGCCCACAAATAAATGTAGTTGTCGTCGTAGAGATTGACGTCCCACGGATAGCCTTGAGCGCTTTTCGTGTAGTAGAAACGGCCGGATTGCACGTGCGTGAAGTTTGGGTTGGCAGTTCCAGCCATGTAGTGAGCTCCCCGCAGGGAAGGACTCATGGTCATCCATTCGAGCATGTTATAAACGCGGGTAGGTTGTTTGGGATTCAACGAACCGTCAGCCGGCGTGCTCTGGGAGTTTGCGAGGCATGCGGAAAGGCAAAGGACGAGTATGAGGAGAAAGTTCTTCACTTTCTTTTTCTCCTTTTGGGGATTTCAGGGAGTGTACTCGCACTACAGTCAATACGGGAGATTACCTAGGTAATAAGGTATTTACCTTAGGTTTTCTAAGGTATTCAATAGCGTCTCCGGGCACACTTTGTTCCTTGTTCCTGGGATTTAAACCGCATGACGCCAAGCTTGAAAATCGTGTCCGTCCGCGCGCCTTACTGAACCTTTGTTTTTTTCTACCAGTAGGTGAACGTCAGGTTATCGAGCCAAACCGAGTAAGGAGCTTGCGCGTAATTTCCATCTTGCTGATAGTTGATAGTCACTCCATACCAGGTTGTGGAAGTGGGCTGCTCGTAAATATTGATATTTGAGGTCTCGCCGTTCAAGGTGATGGATTTGAACAGCAACTGGTTATCGGAAGTGCGTTCCGCCTGAATGGTGAGATGATTCCAGGCGTTTGCCAATGGGTTACAGGCGATTCCGGTGGGCAGCCAATGCTGCGATGGATCGTCCCAGATGTCCCACTCATTGCCGCCGCCAATGCGGCATTCGTGTCCCCAGATAAACGACTGGCCATTAACGAATTGATTGATATCGAACTCGAGGGCCTGCGAAACCGCGGGGTCCTCGACGTAGAAATAGACGTCGTATGTAAAGTTGTGAATGTTTGGAACCAGGGTATGACCGTTATCGGGAAGGCCTTGTGAAGAGAAATTGCCAATCAGATGGTTGTTCCAAAGCACGTCAGAGTAAACAGTGTCACCGCCAATATTCATGCGGCTCGCGTGCCCTGAGAGGGAAGGCGATGTTATTCCCTGGGTCATGGACCAACTGACTTGGGGACCACTGGGTTGGCACGCAGAACAGATACCGTATCCGGGTGGCAATAAGCCGTATCCATCCCAACCGGCTTGTTTTTGTAAATTAGGGAAGGAGCCGGACGAGGACGAGCCTCCCCCTACCGTGATGGCGATCGGGGTCTTCGATGCTCCTCCACAGTTGTCCCACTCCTGCACCACGGTGTTATAAACGCCCGGCGTCAACTCGATTGCGGCATTGAGCTGAGCCCCGGTAACCGAATAGGCGAGGACACCGGGAGCCGTATAGATGCCCATCGCGGCTATGCCTTTAGGACAAGAAGACGTTGCTGAAGCCACGTACTGGACGGTCGTGCTGACTGTGCTGTTGTTGGCGGGAGAGCTTACTTTCACGGAGTTGCCTGAACTCGAAGAGCCTACATGGATGGTTATTGGAGTTTTAGCGCTGGCTCCGCACCTGTCCCAGTCCTGAACAACTGTGTTATAGGTGCCGGGGTTGAGGGTAAGAGAAGTGTTTAGACTGGCACCGGACGTGGAATAGGCAAGCTGGCCGGGGGCCGTGTAGATGCCGATTGCGGCCACGCCATCCGGGCAAGTGGTGGTGCCATCGGCTACGAACTGGACTGTGGTGCCCACGTTGCTATTGTTCGCGGGAGTTGAAACGGTGACTCCGGCAACTGCAAAGGATCCAAAAGCCATTGCAAGAAGGAAGGTTAAGGCTGGAATTTTCAACTGATACTCCTGACGCAGAACACCCCTGAGGAGGACTTGTTCGTACGGTTTTGAAGGTATAGATTGATGTGGATTCTAGTAGATTGCTCGCGACTTCCAAAGAAAAATCGACCTCAAAAAGTACTCGGAAGTGCATGCGAATAGTGGGCCTGTGCTAGCAGAAGTTCCAAGGTGCTGGCTGCGCCGAGCGAGCGCCGGTTTCCCATTGGTTCTGAGGGACTTACCGTATTCGCTCCCACATTTCCCACCCTTGGGCTCAGGCCCATTCTGTACATCCCTCGTAACACTGCTTTCATCTGAGGATTGTTATTTCCCAGGGCTACGGGGATGGAAAACTAAGCGTACCGGCGGTACGCAATCTGCGTCTCGCCGACGGGCGGTAAAAGTCGAAGGTGCGCGACTGGTTTTGAGGAGAGATCGTGGAACTTGGCGCGTTTCTTTGGATACCTCAGACGACGGGGATTGAAAGCATGATTGGATCGGCAGACGGGCCGCTAAGCGCCGGCTATTGTCGATTCGAAGGGAGTTCATTTCCCTATTCGCTCTGGCCTGTGGCGGGGAAAAATCTTCTGCAGAACTGGATTGAAAGAATCGAACGTCTTGGAATTCAGGTGCTAGGGGTCAAAAACAATTCGCCGAACAAAGTCGGCGACTTTGCACCATTTCTTGCTTCTGGGAAGCAAGGGGTGGAGAGATTCCTCTTCATTTCTCTGCGCGACTATGCCGAGATCGACCTGACTGACCTTGTTCATTTTCACCGCGAGACCCGCAACCGCATGACGGAGGCCATCGACGAAAAAGGACCGCTCGGAGTGCAGATTATTGACCGAGCCCTGCTCCCGAGCATTGCAATGCCTTTCCCTAAAATAAATGGCGACGTGAAGCAATACCGGTTCGCTGGATATGTGAAACGGATGATGTCGGCGAGAAGCTATCGTGACTTGGTGTCCGACGCACTAGGAGGACGATGCGCGCTTCGGCCTCATGGATCGCGGATCAACGATGACGTCTGGGTCAGCGAAGACGCCTTGGTGGCCGATTCAGTGAGATTTGCGGGACCCTGTTACGTGGGCGCCGGTGCAGAATTGCGCGCGTTCGTCTCAGTTGGGCCCTACTCATCGATTGAAGAGAACTGCACGATTGATTGCGGCACTACGATCGAGGGCTCCAGCATTCTTCCCCAGACGTACCTGGCCGCCGGGTTGAACGTACGACGCTGCATCGTCGATATGCCATTTCTCGAACACCTTGATTCCGGAACCATTGTGGATTTGGAAGCCGCAGGCTTCGCGCGGCGAAACCAAATAAGGAACAAATCACATTCGAATCGGGATTCGCGACCACCGATCTCCGAAGAAAAAACCGCGGCGATGGATCCGCCAGGGCTTGGTTGGCATTCCAACGTTGCCGCGAGAATCGCGCTGAGCAACGCCTAATTTCGAAAGCTATGAAAGTCCGGCGAGCATGTGTTATGCAGTTCCCCTCGCAGCCAAGTGGCCGATCCGGGCGAGTGTTTCTCCGTGATCTGCGTCGCACCCTCACGGAAAGACTGCGACCCCTAATCGTGATTGAAATTTCGCCCAACTTGAATCTGGACAGTAATGCAGTGGCTTTCCTGATCCGTTGCGCGCAAGCTGCAGTGGCCCATGATGCAGAACTCGCGCTCGTGGCGTCGGAGCCGCGCCATCGCGTTTTGCTCGCCCTGACTCGCGTTTCTTCTGTTCTCCGGGTTTTTCCATCCGTAATGGAGGCCCTCAGCGAACTTGAGAGGTGCCCAGATACGTCCATCAGGCCAGTACCCGGCATCTCAAGGAGCCACAGCACTTTTTCGAAAAGGAAGGACGTGCCGAGATGAAGGCCCCCAGAAACAGATTAGGCAACTTAGTGCTCGCGGGAGTTCTCGCACTTTCGCTCGCGCTTTGGGACATGCCGGTCATGGCGCAAGACAATTCGCGGCCGCCGACCTCGCCGACTTCGCAAAGTTCCAACTCAGCGCCAGAGCCTCAACTGCCGGATGCTCCGCGAGGGCAAAGTGATTCTCAACAACCCCAGGCCGAAACGCAGAATCAACAGCCAACATCTGCTCCCGCCGGTGCCGCCGCCGCTCGGGCAGCTAACGAAAAGGGAACGCCAGCCGCACAACCGCTCGGCGCTGCCATTGCGCCTCCCAAGCAACATCAACGACGCTCGCTGCTGATTAAAGTCGGATTGCTTGCCGCGGCAGGAATTGCTGTTGGTTCAGTGCTCGCGCTTTCGAAAGCCAGCCCCAATCGGCCTAACGGAGCCCAGCCCGCAGCCACCCACCCATGAGCGCTTCAGCTATGACAGTGTTGGAGGGAGCATCGACACCTAAACTTGATTCGCGTCCATTTGTTATTACATTCTCGGGGATTGACGGCGGAGGGAAAACAACCCAGATTGAGCGACTTTCCAACCGCCTTGAAACGCTTGGCTACCGCGTGGCCCAATTCAGTTTCTGGAACGATGTCGTCTTCTGGGCGAAGACGCGAGCGAAGATCGGGGACACGCAGCAGGCCAGCCGCGTCCCCACCGACACTGTGATTGCAAAGAACAACAAGAACCAGCGGGTTTGGTATTTAGATCTGATCCGTTCCGGCCTCTATATTCTCGATGCCGCACGACTTCGCTGGCTGTTCCGCACGGCCCGTTTGCAAGATTACGATTTTGTGATCTTCGACCGTTATATCTACGATCAGATAGCGACAATCTATTCCAGCAACGCACTGTTCCGGGCCTATGGGAAAGCTCTGTTGCGATTGAGTCCAGAGCCGGATCTCGCGATTCTACTGGATGCAGACCCAATGGCTGCATTTCATCGAAAGCCGGAATATCCACCCGAATTCATGCATTCCTACCGAAGCACATTCCTTGCATTGCGCGACATAATTCCTTCTTTCGTCACTATCCCACCCTCCGGCGTCGATGAAGTCGAGTCCAGTATTGCTCAGTGCTTGAGCGACCGCCTGGCTCTACAGGCAATACCTGTAGGAAACGAACAGTGACACTGGACGGGCTGTCGCGGCCCGCGATTCGCAATTGAAATGCCTTGCTGGCAGGGGCAACTGCGGGCTCTCAGGCTCCATCAAAATTGCATTCTTGGAGAGCGGGCCTGGTATGGATTCCTCGTTGGGCAAGAGTTCCTCGTTTTCGTCTTCGTCTATTTCATCCGGCAGTCTTGCGTTAGTAATTCCGACCTGGAACGAAGCAGACAATATTGGTTTCTTGCTCGACTTGGTTCATGATGCACTCCAACCAACAGGTATTCCGTATGAATTAATCGTAGTTGACGACGAGAGCACGGACCACACCGCTGAGGTTGTACGAAATCGCGCGCAGCGCAATCCTCAGATTCGCCTGTTGACTCGCAAGGGAGAACGAGGACTGGCGGGTGCAGTTCTCTATGGATGGGCGCACTCCGATGCCGCTCTTCTAGGCGTCATGGACGCCGATTTGCAGCATCCCCCTGCGCTCTTGCCGGCATTGCTTGAAGCGGCTCTCGGCCATGTCGATATCGCGATCGCCAGCCGATATGTGGGCAAGCAAGGAATTGAGGGTAGGAATCCGATTCGTGCGTGGCTCTCTCGCTTGAGCACCTGGGCGACCACTCCTTTTTTGCGCAAGCGGACGGTGACTGATCCGATGTCCGGCTTCTTTATGGTTAGGCGGCATTGTATTCAGGGCATTCATTTCCAACCCCAAGGTTTCAAACTGCTGCTGGAGATTCTGGTGCGCGGACGAATCCGAACCGTCCGCGAGATTCCTTACCAGTTCGGTTTTCGCCGCGCAGGAAAGAGCAAAGCAGGCGCAGCCGTTGGGTTCTACTACCTATGGTTGCTTGGGCGCCTATCCAGGGAAATGCTTTTTGGGTCGGGCTCCCAATGAAGATCGCGCTCGTGACCGCATTTCCTCCGAGTCGAAAGCCTCTGAATGAATATGGCTTTCATATAGCCAACCATCTCAGGCAAAGCTCCGGAATCAACCTGACCGTTCTCGCCGACCATCTTCCGGACGCTTTGCCGGAACTGCCGGGGTTTCACGTGGTTCGCTGCTGGGGTTTCGACCGCGTAAGCAACCTGGTAATGATTCTGCGCCAACTATGGATCATGAAACCCGATGTTGTGTGGTTTAATCTTGGGTTTGGAAGCCTTGCAGCGAAGCCGTTGCCGGCAATGCTTGGGCTCTCGACGCCACTCGCCACGCGACTGGCCGGGCTCTATACGCACGTAACCCTGCACCAGCTTTTTGAAACGGTAGATCTCGCCGACGCCGGCGTAACCCATGAGAGCCTTTACAGCGCCGGTGGCTGGGTTGCCACACATTTGTTGCTTAGCGCGAACTCCGTAAACGTTCTCCTGCCCACCTATCGAAAAATTCTGCAACAAAAGTACAAGCATGGCAGGGTTAGTACTCGGTCGCATGGAGTATTCACGGGGCGTCCCGTACTACCCGACTTCAGCAAGCGCGGAAATCCAAGCCATCGGGTTCTTGCTTTCGGCAAATGGGGAACGTATAAGCGTCTTGAATTATTGATTGACGCTTTCCGACTGGCAGCAGCTGTCAATCCCAATGCCGAGTTGTGGATTGCCGGGGGGGACCACCCCAAGACGCCCGGCTATGTTGCGTCTATGGCTGAGCGTTATGCAAGTGCCCGGATACGGTTTCTGGGCTACGTGCCGGAGAAGACAATTGGCGAATTGTTTCAGAGCGCGAGCATTGTGGTCATGCCCTACAGTTCATCTGCCGGGGCCAGCGGCGTCGCGCACCTGGCTGCACAATATGCCGTTCCTATTCTTGCCGCCGACATTTCGGATTTTCGGGAACTGGTGGAGTGCGAGAATCTCGCAATTGAATTTTTTTCTCCCGAAGATACGCAAAGTCTGGCTAACCAGATGACAAGCTTGCTGGCCTCGCCCCAACGCTTAACTATGATGGCCAATCAGAACTTCGAGGCGTCACTTCAGATGACGATGCCGGAAGTGGTCCGGCAGTACGTCCGGTGGTTCGACCTGGGCCGTCGTTTAAAAACTCTGCAAGGATTAGCGGGAATTCGTCAAACCACGCCTTGGTTGCGAGCCCCATCTGCGGCGAAACATGCTGAAGAAGCGCAATCATGGGATGACGGAGAAGAACCGGAACAGAAGCCCAATAACGTCCGGATCATCAGCGCAGAGCCACGGTAGGCTGAAGCAATTCGCCCAATTTTCTAGCGGAGATCATTCGGCGACGAGGGCGGAGTTTGAGTGGGCGAAGTGGGTGGTGGGACGGGAACTTCTGGCGGAGTCGAATCAGGCAAGCGCAGCGGCGGGAGGGCAGGATTTCTTAATTCGAGGGGAGCGGTTTTGCCGGGTTCTTCCTCGGCCGATCCTGCGGCGCCACGAACGATGAGGTGTACCGGCTGTCCCGAGCGGCGTTTGGCTTCCTGAATGCCTTTCAGTACCGAGTCGACTCCGCCCTGATTATCTTCTGCAAGGTCGTCCAGTTTGCGTCCCTCCGCATCCATGCGTGTGGAATACGTGACGCGAATGCTAGCGTCAGCACCAGCTCGAGCCGCCTGATAGTACATTTGGGCGCTCTCACGATCTCCGGCGAGCTCGGAAATGTACCCGAGATTATTAAGCGTAAAAGCGTTTTGGGAATTGAGCCGGTAAGCTTGCAGAAAAAACGTGCGCGCGGCATTAATGTTATTGTCGTTCAGCGAGGCCACGCCACGCAGATTGAGGCGCGCCACCGAAGCTTCTGTATCTTCCCCCTTCGCAATCGCCGCGGAGACGTCCCTGGCGTTCTGGGCAGCGACCTCGCTAATCGGCTTGCCGCGCGACTTGGGACGTAGTGCTAAAAGCACCACTTCATGGGAGTTGACGCTCGCCGCCGCGGAATAAAAATTCAAGGCTGATTCCAAGTCGCCTTCGCCTTCCATCACGTAACCGAGGTTATTGAGCAAGAACGGATCATGGGGGGTCCGGCTTAATGCAGCCTTCAACAATGCTTTCGTTTCTGACAAGCGGCCCTTCTCGAGCAGCACAATGGCTTGCTCATTCACCCGGTTGGCTTGCGCTTTGTAGTCCTCTAGGCGGCCAAATGCATCGTTAACTGGGAGTCCCTTCAATCCAGGACGGCTGGCTTCGTCAATCACCGCCTCGGTTTGATTTCGCGACGCCAGCGCATAAAATCGCAGAGCGCGGTCGGCATTGCCATCCAGTTCCGAAATATAGCCGAGGTTGTTTAGCGTGAAAGGATCGTTGGGGTCCAAGAGATAGGCTTTGTAGAACAGCTGCCGTGCCTTAGTTTCGTGTCCCCGGTTGAGTTGACGAACGCCGTCGCGATTCAAATTCTGGACGGGCGTGAATGGAGCGTTTCGCGGCAGACTGATTCGCAGGTCCCCCGCAGTCGCGAAAGCGGAAACGAGAAGCATGCAAGTTGCTACTGATCTCACAGGTTGCAAGTAGAAACCCCCATAAGCAGGCCTTGATCTAGATGCGCCTCAGGCCGCAGGCGTTGGTCTACAGCAAACCCGGTAGGTTCCAGACCAACCGCTGAGAGGAATCGCACATCAGAAGGCTGGTGGAACTAAGAGCAATCTTTCTTTTTCTTGTTTTCCCGCTTTTCACCGGAGGGGTGCAGGGACAGACAGCTCCCGCAGAGGAGTCGACTCAGGGGCTGCCTCGGCCAACACAGCGCTCTCTAGAAAACATCCCCGGGCTTCCTCAACCATCTGGCAAGGTCAGCGTCGTGGGCGGGACGGTGCGGAGAATTGACCTTGTACACGATCAAATAATCCTTCAAGTGCCGGGAAAACGGAAAGATGCAAAGATAGCGTTTGATACGCGAACCGTGGTGCTGAAATTGAACCGTCCCGGTGACTTTAAGTTGGTTCGGCCGGGCGCGGTCGTCTCCATCGATACGTTAACCGACCAGGATGGATTGTTCGCCAAAACAATTCGCGTAAACGATGCGCTGAGTCTGCGGGAGATTCGCGGACAGGTCACGTCATACGACGCTTCTCGACAACGAATAACCGTTCGCGACGAACTCGATCGTTCTCCCATACAGATTTCGCTCGGGGCCCGCACGACACTCATCCAGAACGGACAAGCTAGCAAGAACGCGCCAATCCGCGCTGGTGACCTGGTGCGGATCACGCTGACGGATGATAAGGGACCGCGGAGTACTGCCGATCAAATTGAAATCCTCGCCGAACCGGGTGACTTCTACACCTTCGCTGGAAGCCTGATGTCGATCGATCTACGGACGCACACCATCGCGCTTACCAATAAAGATGACGCAACCGTGCATGAGATCTCGATTGACCAGATCGATCCGGAGATCGTCCGCAAACTTCAGGAAGGCGCAGAGGTAGAAGTAAACGCGCGCTTTGACGGAACTCGCTACACCGCTCGGGATCTGAAGCTCACCGCGCGTCCGGACTGAGCGGGTTGGCTTCGCAAGCTGCCTCGATTTCCGACACAGGTGGCGCATCGGCTGGAACATCTTGCAGGAATTGCACAATCCCTTCATCTCCATCATGGAATGCATACCGGATGCGGTGCCATATGTAGCGCGCCAGGCTGTGGAAGCTACTCTCGTACCAACAGCAAGTTTTCATCGCCGGCGAAAACCCGCAGTAAAAGCGAAAGGATTGAGCAGCCAGACCGGGATCCAGTAACATGGCGGCAGCCATGCGGTGGTTTCCTTCTATGAGGGTCAGCGGGCTGCGCTCATCTTGAGCAATCAGCACGAGCGAATTAGGCACATGGTTTAGTTTGAGGTCGGCTTCGAGCGATCGCAGCTTGTTCAAGAATCTGTCTCTAGCCGGCGACTGCACTTGCCGCCGGATCCTCTCGATCATGTCCACGAAGTAAAAGCTTCCGCGGGCGAAACGCCGCCAGTCGTTTCTCGGAAACGCACGAACCCGTGACACATCTTCCGGCTTCAGCCTAACTTCCCAAAATTGCGTATCGGACGGCAATTCCCGCCACAACTTGCCCCGTCTGCGAAACAGAAGCGCACGCCGAAGCTGCTGATCGCGCTGCCTCCCCGTCGCCGCTAACTGGACCAGCGGATCAAGCTCTTCGCGATACCGATCAAACTCCTTGTGGTAAAACTCGCCCTTCAAGAATTCGGCGATGACCTCCTCTTCATCAACTCTGCGGATGAGTTGTAACGGACCGAAAAACTTTTCCAGGGCTACATCTGGCTCAGTACGAGTCCACAGGAGTAGAGAAACGCATAACAAAAGGCTGCTCATAACAACAACCTGAACCCAGATCACTTGAGCGAGCGACCCGTGCATCGTCATGATTGCAGCAGCCAATAGAAAACTGGCCCCCAGCTGTATCCAACTTACAATTCCGATGCGGCGCGAAATCTCATAGGCCATGATGACAACCGCCACGGAGTAGATGGCGGTCATCCCGGCGTACAAGGTCAGCAGGAGCGAAAACGATGTAGTTGTATTCAAAAGGAACTGATGGCCAAGAATCAGTGCCCAGAAAGCCTGCGGCGCCGCCGCGATCACAATGACAAAGACGGTGGTGAGCCCCACCACGAGGAGCAAGGCAGTGCGAAGCGCAGACCGGCCAGCTGTCTCCTGCGAACTACCGGCCGACGTGGGGAACATGCTGCTTACAACCGACCATGACAGCATGTAAACTACTCGTCCAACGAGAGCGACACCCGCGTAGATGCCTGCATCGGTGGGAATGAAGTAGTGCTTCACCAGCAGGATATCCAGGTTGCTGATGAGCACCTGCCCGACGAAGAAAACAGCTGCTTGCACACCTTCTCCGAATAGAGCATTTCCCTCGGAGTGAGTTGCCCGGCAAAATCTCCGGTCGGGAGTAGCTGCGATATAGGCGATGGCCACTGAAAGTACAATGCCCGCCACCACACCGGTTACGCCCAAACCGTAATAGAGCAGCAATGCGGCCCCTATGAGTTTCGAGGCGGCTTCCACCATGACGTTCGAGGCCAACCTACGGAATTCGTAACAGCCCTGCATTCTGCCTCGCTGGACGCCCAGCGGAATGTAAATGGCAACGCCGATAGCAAGCAGGACGATGCCATGGGGCGAAGAGAGCTTGAAGTAGTTGGAGATGAATCCGCTCTGTGCTGCTAAGACCAGGCCGATGACAGCTCCGATCTTCCAGGCGCGCCCCAGCAATCGTCTATAGACCGTGGCTTTGGCCGGGATGTCGTCGGCCTTCGCGACCAGTTTTGAACAGACTAGCTGGAATGAGAGCGTCACCGCGGAAGCCAACATTAGGAAGGTATAGATTGCCGTGGCATCGCCGAATCCGGCGGCTCCGAGCTTTCGGGCGATGACAACGGTGTAAAGCAGGTTGCTTGCGGCGACAATGATAGTGCTGGTAAGCATAATGGCGCTTCCCCGCAAAACTCGCCCGCGAATGACCGCATCGGTTCCGGGAACTTTCCGAGAGGATAAGGGGCGCAGGGTCGTCGACGTGTCTGCCGGCATTGATCCTTCACTATCTACTGTCATGGCGACGAAATGGCTTCCAGTTCTGGGTTTGGAGGCGCCTATCGTGGATATGATCAAGCGAGAATCCAAGGAGTGCCATCAGGTAGATTGCCGAGATTTTCATCTAAAAAAGTGTGAGGCGCACCACTGGGATCACCGAAGTGTGACTGTTCCCAGGGAAGTCGTAGAAGGTCTGCTGCTCCACGCCGAATGACAATCTCACCGGATAATCGACCGAGGCTGATTCTCGTCCGTCCTTCCATTGCATTGCATGAGATCTTTGGTAAGAGACCTCGAAATCGCTGGTTACGCAGTCATAAGCGTGAAATGAGCGCCCGGACGACCAGGCCCCGTTAGCGCTCAGCGACCATCTTTGGCTGAGCTTCGCCTCCACATTACCCCGGGGGCGTAGCGCCTGTGCAATTGCATTATCGCTTCCTTCGATCCGCCACGAACGCAAATAGTCGGCAACAACAGAAGCCGTTATCTTTGGACCAAACTTTCTCTCCACGCCACCATACATATCCGTGGAGTAGTACTCATGAACCGAGGGTCCAAAGAGCAAATCGACACCTTCATACCCCGTCAATAGCGTGGTTTTATCCCAAGGCCTGCCGACGCGAAAATCGATCTGGCCAGAAAGTTGGCGAGAATGAAGGTTCTGGTCGGTAAACGGGCCTGCCTCGCGAATCACGTTGCCTGAGAATGAAAGCCAATTTCCAATTGGGCTGCTTTCGACATACAAGAACTGCCGAAACAAATCCTGATTCATCGGAACGGGCGCTAACGTATCGCGCCGGATCGTGTATTGCAGCCCCGGCGTGAAGCGAAACCGTACATCCCCGAGGCTGACCAAAGGGCTGATCGAGCCATTGAAGATCGTGTCGAAGGTATTGCGATCTTGAATAAGCAGTTCGCTCGGAAAAGAGATAGCGCCTTGAGCATTGCGCTCCCCGACAAATCCGTTTATCGGTGGAAGAGAGCCGGCGTTGATTTGGAAACGCTCACTTCCGAAAGTTTCGACGGAACGCCGAGGCGGCGGGAGTAATGACGCGTTGTTCTGGACTCCTAAAAGCCGCGCATCCATCTGGTAGATGTTTTCGTCCTCAAACAGCGGCATGACGTGAAGATTTGTGTTCGTGCCCAAGCCTGGCATAATTTGGCGGCCTTCGTAGTCAGCGAGTTCCATTTCCGCGGTTTGGAGGTTCAAGTCATCCGCATCGATGGTTCTTGCCTGCGCAAATAACGACAGAGAGTCCCGGTTGTGACCGCGCTGGCGGTTGACATTAGCTAGCGCAACCAAATATTCAAAGTTGTTTTTTGCGTCCTCTGAGGAACTCACGCTATCCAGTTGAAGAGCCGCGCTCCGAGTATCCCCGAACGCTAAAGATGCATTCGCCATACCTATAGCGACCGAAACCTCATCGGCTCCCAAAGCTTGGGCACGTCCATAGAACCGTTGCGCAATCGAAAATTCATGGATGGCGACCAGGACGTCGGCCGCATTCAGGTAATCGTCGGCCGTTACAGAGTCAGCGGACATTACCTGGGCCTCGGCCAGGCCGAGTGCTACCTGTTGCTGGGCGTCTTTCTGTTTGCCTTCTTCCGCAAACAATTCCCCTAACGCCAACCGGACCCGCAAACGATCCTGATCAGCAGTTTCGAGCGCGCGCGAGTATCGCATCATGGCCTGACCCCGTTCACCCATGATTCGCAAGGCATCAGCCGTAACCAGCAAGACGCGGTAATCTCCGCCGCCAGTGCGTTCGGCATTAGCGATCGCGTGCGTGGCCTCGTCGCGGCGTCGCAAACTTGCATATGCACGACTAAGCTCCGCATAAAGCTGGGGATCCTGGGAAATCAACAAGGCGCGTTTTAGAGTACCCGCAGATTCCTCATATCGCCGCAGGCGGTACTCCGCCCCCGCTATCGCCATGTATGTCTGAGCATTATTCGGATTCAGTTTGATGGCGGCAAGATATTCGGTTTGGGCTCGAGTCCACAAGCCACGCTGCCGATAAGCCTCTGCTTTGGCGAGATATAAGCTTTCAGATTCAGGCAGGAATTTGGCGGCGAGTTCAGCTTCTCGTAGCGCGGCCTGCGCTCTGCGCAACTGCAGCAGCGCGTAGGCGAGCCCGAGGTGAGCGTCGCCATAATTCGGCTCTATCGATAGCGCCTTTCGGAAATCGCGCGCAGCTTTGCTAGCCAGGCGCATGTCGTTATAAACATATCCACGGTTCATGTAGCCGGTGGCCATTCGCGGATCGATCTCTAGAGCGCGGGTAAAATCCTGAATCGCCAACTCATTGTTCCGATCGTGAGCGTGAATGTGCCCGGCGATGAGCGGAAGGTCGCGATCCTTCTCCAACAATGGCTGATAGCGGTTGACGACCGCCCGCGCATCGTCGTATCGCTCCAGAAAGAGCAGGTCATACGCGAGGTAGTCGGCGCCCTCGCGATCTGCTGGAAGCTTCTGGAGCACGCGATATCCAAGATCCGCGGACGCAGCGTAATCCCCGGTCAATGTCAGATAGCGTTCGTGCTCCCTCATCACTTCGGGATTGTCCCGGACTGCGTTTGAGCTGCGATCGAGCCATTGCTTCGCTAGTGGCAGATCATGCTCATTAATTGCCGCATTCATTGCACCGGAAACGATGAGGGGATGCGAAGGTGCAATCGCAAATGCCTTCCCATAGCTCGCCTGTGCCTTAGGAAATTCGTGAAGCTCGCTGTAGAGATCGCCAAGCGCAAGATACGGCGTGTAGTTCTTTGGATCCAGGCTAGCGAGGTGTTGGAACAATTGCTCAGACGCCTTCGGGTCTCCCGACTCTCGCATGAGAAAACCGAGAGAACCCAATGCGGCGAGGTTGTTTGGGTCTGATGCCAGGACTTTGCGGTAGATATCGGCCGCTTGCGCAGGGCGATCAGTTTTCCAAAGCAGGTTCGCATAGTTGAGTTGAAGGATGCTGTTTTTCGGATCGATGCGAATGGCTTCTTTCAGATCATACTCGGCGCCCTGAGTATCTCCCGCTGCCACTTCCGTCGCGGCTCGAAGACGCAGGTACTCCGGGCGAGTCGGACCCTCTATGTTTATTGCGCCGATTTCATCCCGGGCGGCCTGTGCGACGCGCGCGGCATCGGCGGCATCTCCCTTGTCACGGTAAAGTTGACTAAGATCCACGCGCAGCGAAATGGGATACAAGACACCTTCCGGGACGTTGGACGGCAGGCGGGCCAAGGCGGCTTCATATTCCCGGATAGCATCATCATCGGCATGCTCCAGCGCGTCCATCTGGCCACGGATGGCATGCAGACGATAGTGGTCGGGATTCAGCGTGGCGGCGTGGTCGAGCAGTTTACCAGCCTGATCGAAGTCTCCTGCGCCCACTAAGGCTTGTGCTGCATTCAATTGGATCTCGACCTGATTGGGCGCCGCGCGAGCGGCTTTTAGATATGTGTCCGCGGCGTTTCGTTTCTGGCCTGCGAGTTGATAGGAGTAAGCAAGCTCCGCCAGAGTATTGGGATCGTTGCCCGGAACTTTTTGAAGAATTTTTAAGGCGGTCGCATAGTCACCGCTGTCGCGATAAAAAGCTGCCACCGCTCGCAACACCTCTGGATTTGTTGGCGCTGACTGCCGGGCGCGCTCCAGCCAGGCTTTAGCCTGATCGTCCTTCCCTGCTCGCTGATAGGCACGAGCCAGCAAAAGCTCGGTTCGAGCCGAGGCTTTTGCGGCTTCCGAACGACGCAGGAATTCGGCAGCCTTCTCCGGGTCTGTTCCCAGCAAAAGCTCTCCCGCCAGTTGAAGGTCCTTGTCGCTGGTTGGATTCGCAGCAAGAACCCGTTGAAGAATTTCTTGTGCTTCCTGACTTTCCCCCATCTTGGCATACGTCTGCGCCAAGCCCGACATGCCCTCAATGGAAGATGGGCGTTCCGATAGCCCGCGGCGATAGGAATCCACGGACCGTTGATACTCGCCCGCCAGCCTCTCCGCGTATGCCAGAGTGAACCATAGGTCCGGGTTTTGCGGCGCCAAGTCCGCAGCCTTCTGCGCATAGTTCACAGCCGCTTTGTAATCTCCATGCTGTAGGGCCGTCTGCGCAGCGCGGGCCTGTCGCGCAACCTCAATGCTGGAACCCCATCCCATGCCGGTTTCTGACGAGGGATGCTTTTGCCGGTTCTTGGATTCAGCCTTGGATGATTGCGTGTTCTGCTGTCCGTTGATGTCGAAGGTCTGGGCGGAGACTGAGCCCGCCAGAGTCAAGATGGCCAGCGTGACAGCAGAAGTCTGTATTCGAAGCATCTTGTTGCGATGGTCTCCAGCCTGCCGTTTGAGATGCCCAAGGGGACTGACAGCCGAGGTGAGATGCGGGAACTGCCTGAAACGGTTGGACTAGCGGGGACACTCTTATGGCTGAGTAAGAATCAATACCATCCAACCATTACGCCCGGCTTCGAATCGAAACTGCGGCTCCTAGAGTCTGGAGTGGACTCCTTTGACCTCTAATTCCGCCTTATTGCAGCGACCGGTTTCCATTGCCGCGATTGTTCTTTTGGCAATCGCGGTACATGGTCCTCTGCTACTTAACGAGCTGCCGACGACTACTTCGTACGACGCTAACTTTCACATTTTCTTCGCATCGCATTATGCGAACCACTGGTTTGACCCGTGGAATGAGAAGTGGTTTGCCGGATTCTCACAGACGACATATCCACCGTTGACGCACCAGGCGATCGCGCTTGTTTCCCATCTGGTCGGATTAACGGAAGCATTCATGCTGGTGCAGCTGGCGGCGATTATCCTCCTGGCAATCGGCGCATACCGCTTCGCGCGCCTGTGGGTCGATGAGCGTGCGGCCAGCTATGCCGGAGTGTTGGCGATCTTTGCCGGCACAGTTTCTTTTCTCGTCTATTCCGCAGGACAACTCCCGACCACGATGTCGGCCGCTTTGGCTTTTCTTGCACTGCCCTATTTTTATGAATGGTCGCTCGAAGGCTGGTGGCGTTCTCTATTGAAGGGAGTGGCCATTGCGCTTGCAGCCGCCTCAGCTCATCACGTCACTCTGATTTTCGGTTCGGTACTGTTTGTGGTGCCTATTTTTGCGCTGGCATGGCACGATGCACATCACCTCGGGAAGCCTGCATCCCCGATCCTTGGGCGTGGGTTGATCTTTACAGCCCTGGCCGCTATCGGCGTCGGCGTCGTTCTTTTGCCGTACTGGATCGCCATCATCCGCCACCCCATCGAACAAATGCCCATTCCGCACGCCAGCCGATCGAATTTCTTGATGAACTGGACTTACGGAATGAATTATTTCATCGTGCCCTATGGGGCACTCATTCTTGCTTTGCCATTCATCGTAATCCGTGGCTCATCTTCACCACGCTTGAGGATTTTGCTCCTCGCGTTCTGGGTGACGTTCCTGATCGCACTCGGTGGGACAACGCCAGTACCCAAGTGGATCTTCGGGCGGGCCTTTGAAATCTTGACCTATGAGCGATTCACCCTTTGGGCGACTATTTTGGCGCTGCCCCTGGTTGGCCTGCTGGCCGAACGCATCATCGATCGCTGGCGAACCCGAGGCGCGATCGCTGTCATGGTCGCGGCAGTCGCCAGCATGGGTCTTGCTCTCGGCTGGCTCACCTGGAGCCCTTTCAAAACTACCGCTTCGCTCAATGTGGATTCAGTGATTGGATTCCTGAATCGCGACGGGCACGACCAATATCGTTACCTCACGCTTGGTTTCGGCAACGCGTTGCCGAAAGTATCAACCTATGCCAGTGCCAGCAGCGTCGACGGTGAATACAATTCAGCGCGCTTATTGCCGGAAATGACGAAATACGGAGCAGCGCAGTTGACCAATGCTAAATTTTTTGGCGCTGCCGGCATGGAGTCGCTGCAGGCCATGATTCGCCACTCCAGTCACTACGGACTTAAGTTCATTTTTGTTCACGACCCGTTCTATGAACCACTGCTTGTTTTTGCGGGATGGCGGCAGGTGGATGCGTTCGATTCCGGTGCAATCACCGTCTGGTCGAAAGACGACGCACCACCGGCACGGGAAATACCCTCTGACTCGATCCCGGCACCGTGGGAAGGCTTACTGTGGGGCATCCTTCCAGTGGGAAGCGCTGTCCTCGCCATTCTCTTCCTAATTTTCTTGCCTGGGCCGGTGCGCACGCTCGATACGCATGTCATCCCTGAGGAATCTCCCCGGACTATCTTTGCGAGCGAAGTTAGCGCGAACGAAGTTCACTCAAGCGAGGTGCACTCATGAAGCGCGTGCTCCCTTTTCTCCTAACCACGGTGACTCTGTTCCTGGTGGCAATAGCCTGGGTTCAGGCGGGTGGCGTCAAACAGCACGAAATGTTTTCTGCGGGTACTCCGCAAGAGGCAGTGCGGGCCTTAATGGCTGATGTTCAGGGCCGCCGCTGGGATGACGCCTACGCGCGGCTCGATCCCAGCAACGACGTGGAAAAATCGGCTTTCATTCGCGATATCGCCGGTACTGACGGCAGTTTGCTCACCTACGCTTCGCTTCAGAACGCCGATGTCACCATGCTCCGGGCGGGCGAAAGCCAGGCGGTTGTTCGTGCCAACATGAAGTTTTCCACGATGGTCGGCCCAATTTACGACGTCCGCGATTTGACGGTCCGGCGCGACGGGTCTACCTGGCGCATTGCGTGGCCAAAACCCACCGTTGCGAGTGTGCCTCCTCAGGTGCTCGCTGTGAATTACCTGCGCTGGGATGTAGTTGGGCGCGACAATTCGCAGCCGTGGGGCGCGCAGAGCGTGGATACCCCGCAGGTCAAAATCACGTCGATGAGCGCTATAGAACGGCCGGACCGGGTCGTCATCCTCGGGGAGATTGAGAATGAGGACACGGTCCCGGCTTACATCAATGTGAACGCTACCCTTCTGAAGGCGGATGGCTCTGCGATTGACAAGGAAGACAGCTTCGATTTGATCTCCCACACATTGCTTCCCAAGCAAGTATCGCCTTACCGGATCGACTTCCCGAACATAAGGATCTCCGAAGTCAAAAGCGTGCGCATGGATCCGCGTTCGCTGCTCGTGCCCGCCAGCGCCGATCCGGTGATTGCAGTTGCCAACCAGCAGGTAAGCAAAGACACTGTCGGGCATAGTCTGCTGAAGGGCAACCTCGTGAACCAAAGTGGAGAAACGGTGAACATCTCGCAGGTATTGGGCGCTTTTTACGACGCCACGGGCAAAGTGATTTGGGTTTCCGCTGCTTATGTCGATCATGCGCTTTTGCCGGGTGTAAATACACCTTTTCAGCTCGATATACCGCCGGACGTCGCCACTAACATGAAGAACTATCACGTTGTCGTTAACCACTACGTAAGGACGAGCAGTTAACGATGCGACCGCCATTGATGCGAACCGGGGCGATGCAAACCGCGTGTTTGGGCATTGCCAGTTTGATGTGGGCCGGATTCTCAGCCGCATCGGACTCTGCATCAGAACTCCACGTGCCCTCGGAAGTCCAGGCGGGCCAGGCTTTTCACATTCAAACCCAGGGCAATGGAGAAGCTACCTTCTATTTACTTGGTCCTGCCAAAGCAGCCAAGCAGTCTATTCATCTGGGAGAGGACATAGCCATTGACTCCAGGGAGATATCGAGCGCCGGAAGTTATCATGCGATCCTCTGCTCCTCGGAGGGGTGCGTTCACCAGAATTTCGAGGTTCGTGCCGGTGCCCCAGCGCGATTAAGTTTCTTTCTTCACCCTTCGCGTGTGCCAGTCTCCGCGCCCGATGCAATTCATGCAACTGCATTTCTGTTTGATCGCTATTACAACCCTGTGTTCAATTCCGCGAAGGTAGGTTTTGAAATCGCCACCAAGACCGGCGATTTTACAAAGGATGTTTCCAGCACGCACGGCGTCGCCTGGATGCAGATGCCGTCGAGTTCAAAGGAGGATGCGGTCCGCATCACAGCATCGGTCGGCGATGCAAAAGAAACACGGGTGATCCAGCAGGTGGCGGGGGAGGCCTGCGGACTGCACATCAAGGACGTTCCAGACAAGTACGGCATGGTTTTCGAGACCGAACCTGTGCGCGATTGCGATGGCAACCCTGTTCCCGATGGCACTATTGTTTCCTTCACCAAAATCGATTCCGGCGGCATGACGACTGTCGATGCCCCGATCAAGAAAGGAATCGCCACAGCCCATATGGAAGTGAAAGGCTCGGCTCATGTCTCGGTGGCATGCGGAGTCGTTCTCGGCAACGAACTCTCGATCGTTGGGAGAATGTGATGAGAACAGGCAAGCTACCTTGGACACTGTTGCCTCTGATTGCGCTGGCGGCATTTTCAACAACCGGTCAGGCTCAATCAGGACCGAAAGTCGTTCTGAATGCGGATGACCTAGGTCCGCGCGCTATAGAGGAATTGACGGGAACAAACATCACGCGCGCCTACAGCTCCGGCTGGCAGGCAATGGAGCAGGCCTTAGAACAGAACCGGGCTGAATTGCTCAACGAACAATTCACGGGCTTCGCCAAGGACAGGCTTAGCCGGCGAATTGTCGACCAACAGCGCAATGGCTTGCACGTCAAAATCATCGATGGCGGCCATCAGGTAAAGGCCCTCTTTTACTCCCTCGATGGCGATGCCATGCAACTTATGGACGAGGCGCGGCTTGAGGTGCAGGTTTTTGACGGTTCGCGGATGATTTATTCGGAAAGCACGCCGCACCAATATCTTGTCTTGATGACGCCGGGCGCCGATCGCTGGTACATCCGGTATTTGGAGCAGGTGCCCACTCCTGCGCCGTGAGCTTACGCAGCAAAAGTGGTCTGGATCTTCCAACCCTTTCCCGCTGTATTTCGTCCTAAAGCTGGTTCAGCAAGAGGATTAAAGGTCAAAGAGAAAAATGTTGCGTTACGCCCTGATACTAATAACCGCCTTGGCGGGAGTTGTTCCAAGCGGTTGTAACCGGGCGAACGTCCATTCGTCGGCGCACATGGGACTTCCTGACGTCCCCACCAGTACGAAAATCCTTGCGGACTATCAGCCCTGGTTCGGCGATCCCAATCACATCGACGTCGGCTACAACAGCCAGGACCCAAACGTTCTCCGCAAGCAAATCGCGAGCGCCCGCAATCTGGGCATTTATGCGTTTGCCATCGACTGGTATGGCCCGCGCGAGCCATTCCTTGACCGAAGTGCCGAACTGCTCCAGCAAATTGCCAGTCAGGAACATTTTCACGTTGCGCTCATGTATGACGAGACACAGGATGACGACGGGCACGCGACCGAGGACGCCTTCGATGCAATGGATCTTGCTTATAAGAAGTACATCGGTCCCGGCGCCAAGGGGCGAGATGCGTACCTGACATATAACGGGAGACCCGTCGTCTTCGTATTTCCGAAGCGTGGTGGAACCGACTGGGACCGGGTCCGGGAACAAGTCAACCGCTGGGAAAGTCCTCCGATCTTGCTCTATGAAGATGATCCTCCTGCGCAATACAGCAAGGATTTTGACGGTGAATACGCGTGGGTGTTCCCCGGCAAGGCGGGATGGAAAGCGGATGGAAAAGCCTGGGGCGAAGACTATCTCGATAACTTCTACACAAAAATGAGCAAGAAGCATCCCGAAGAGGTTACTGTTGGCGGAATTTGGCCGGGATTCAACGATTCGAAGGCTTCCTGGAGTCTTCACCGTCGAATCGACGCAAGGTGCGGACAAACCTTCGAAGACACATTGCGAATGTTCCGCGAACATGATGATCTAGCCCACCCGATCCCATTTCTGTTAATCGCAACCTGGAATGATTACGAAGAGGGCACGGCGATTGAAGCCGGAGTCCCACATTGCAATGCTCAATCAGCAGCCAACACCACTCATCAGCAAAGCGAGGTTCATGACAGATAACAATCAAACCAGCGCCCAAATGTTCGAATCGTTGGCAATCCTGCACCTCTCCCAGGGAGCGACAGGCGAACGACCTAAAGCGGCACTGCGTGCCGAGTTGCACGCAATTGGCCGGATGACGGAGCCGGAGTTCGCGGCGTATTTGGACTTCGCCGAAGTGCAACGCATACAAATCAGAACGCTGCAAATTCTTGCAGCCGCGTCAGCAAACTTTACCAGTGAGCGCAGACTTCTTATTCAGCAACAACTCATGGAAGAAAAACATGCCGCTGAGCGCGCCGTGGCTCAACTCAGCCGAGTAGTTGGAAAACTCACACAGCATGGGTTGGAGACGGTCGTCATTAAGACACTCGACCACTGGCCCGACATTGGCAGCGACCTCGATCTCTTTGTCGCAGGCAACCCACGCGAAATGCTTCGTGTCATGACCGATTTTGTGGGAGCAAGAATCCTGCCCCAGAGTTGGGGCGACAAACTAGCCTGTAAATGGAATTTCGAACTGCCGGACTTTCCCCAGCCCATAGAGATTCACGTGAACCGCCTGGGGCAAACTGGGGAACAATTTGCCTTGCCCGTGCAAGTGGTCAAGCGAAGCCGGGAGAAGACAGTTGGGGGCCTTTCTTTTCGCGTGCCAGCGCCCGAAGAGCGCATTGCCATTGCGACGCTACAGCGAATGTACCGACATTTCTACATTCGCTTGACCGACATCGTAAACATTGGAAAATCGGTGCGCGCCTCGGAAATCAACTTTCTGGAACTTCGCCAGACTGCGGAGACGGGCGCCCTTTGGCCCGGGGTCGCGACCTTGCTACGTATTGTTTCTGATTACAACGCCCGCTACTCGGTTGGCGCACTGGACTTACCGCCGCAGGTCACCGCAGGCGCGTGCTTTGGCAAAGAGGCGACCTACTTTGCGAATCGATTCTTGCGTGTTCCCATGCTTCCGCAAGCGGCCAGGCTGTATCTCCGTCAATGGATGACGACTGGTGCGGAGCGCAAATACACGGCGTTGAGTCGCCTCACTCTGCTGCCAATCCTGGCTGCGGTTGCATTCATGAACCTCCGGTTGACCGGAAGCGACAAGGGCATCTGGTAGCGGCGGAATTCTATTTGAGAGGCAGCCTAGGAAACCTTCCGGAACCAGAAACTCGAAGGCCACACGCGGCTCCCATCGACCGTAGGCACGAATCGTCGGCGCTCACGTGGCATATTCCGGTAACTCGACTTCCAATGCGGGAATGCCCGCTCTAACGCGCGCGATTCGTATGTCTGCATCGCGCTGCTTCCCCACAGGACTTCAAATTGCGGGTTATTGATCAAAAGTGCCTGCAGCAGATACTGCTCAGACCAGAATGCTAGATTTGTGAGGACGGCTTCGCGAGGGTAATCAGAGGGAATGAAGATATCGTGCGCATGGATCACAACCCCGGGCTGCAGCCGCGGAAGGATTTCAAGATACTCTTTGACGACGTCGCTGCCAATTCCCACCACGTGGCTAGAATCGAGGAACAGGAAATCTCCGCTACGCAGGCTGAGGAAGACATCCAAGTCGACATTTTGAACTGGCTCAGTAATCAGCCGGACGCGGTCACCTAAACCTCGGCGGGGAAATCGGTCCGGATAAGGATCGATTGTGATCATTTCTCCTGAGACGCCATCGGCATGCAAATTGACGCCCAGAGCTGCCGCAAGCACACGGCTACTGTATCCGCCTCCGACTTCAATCACACACTTCGGCTTCAGGTGCCGGGCCAGGCAATAGGCAACTTCAGCATCAACGCTCTCGAAGAATCCGTTGTTAAATGCATAGCCTTCGCTCAGGATCGCTCCCGCTTCCGAGTTCAACTCCTCCTGATATAAGGGGACGACCTGCTGCAAAAACTCAACTTGCCTTTCGATGTGCAAGTCAAAACCAACTGGCGCTTGTTCGGCAGGCCATGGGCGCTTTTCAAGCTGTTCGAAATCCGGTACCGGCCAATAATAATGATTTGGGCTAACGCTGATCCCAACACGCTGCAGCAAGCGAAACGTCCCGCGCATCGCCGACAGCGCGACCTCGTTCTCCCGAAGCTTGCGAGCCAGGGACAGCAATAAGCCATGATTTCGCGGTCGTCGCGTTTCGCTTGCCCGTCGGTTGGCGAGCGGTATAACAGCATTAGGAAACGCGCTGGGGCCGTTTGCAGTCACAATCTGTCGATTCAAGATAGGTTGACCATTCTTCGCCGTAGTCTGTCTTCTGATGCAAGTTTCCGTCGTGCCGACTTCACTCGATAAAAGGCTCTCAAGCGCCACTCTCGAGGTACAGCACACACGAATTCTGTAAACTGAGAGTAACTGGTAGCAATTCACAGTATCGACTGACTGTTCCCCCAGGGGAATACAGCAAAGTCCCGATTCACCTGCCAGATATCAGGTGCGGGAGCCACGTTGTTTACCCGATAGTATTCAGCGCCTTGAACTGGTAATTCTTCGTCGTCCGGCGGGACATAGGCGAGCCAGGTTTTTGTCGTTTCCCCTGGCGTAGATTCAGCTGAAGCGGAACGGCGTCAGGCGAGTCAGCCTATATACCGCCGGGGATTTTCAGACGTTTTCCACTCTTCGACAACATTCCCCTGTAATCCGACAGAATACTAACCTTACTAGGCTTCGAGGCCGTTCCCTTTCGGATAACACCTGCATCTGAAAACCAACGCACAAAGGGCGGGGTGAGCAATGCGACGAAGCGACTTAATGAAGCCTGATTTATTGAGTGAGATCATCGTCCTGGGAAGTGGCGTCGCGGTTTTTGTGCCTTTACTTCTAGTTCTATTCCTTACGATCACTCAGGCGGCCGGCCAGCATTAGGATTTTTGCCAAACCGCCAAGTTCCGACGAACTCTGCCCTTTTACGTCACGACAAAAACCAACCGCTTTGGTCAGGCGGCAGCCTTGCGGTAGCTTCCGGAACTTTGGGCTATCTTCCAGCCCAGAAGTTCGCGCATTCTCGCCTTCGCTTTGTGGAGCTGCGACTTTGACGTCCCAACGGAGCAGTGAAGCCGGCGCGCGATTTCGTGATGTTCGTATCCTTCTACTTCGTGCAGAACAAAAATCGTACGGTATCCGGGAGGCAGCTCCTGCATGGCGCGAGTCAACGCAATCCTATCTACCGACCCACGTAGGCGGTCGTCGAGCTGCCCAACCTCTCGCTTGGGCGAATCTGCCCCTTGGCTCACCGGCTCGTCTAGCGAGAGTTGCTGAACTCCCTTTTTCCGGAAATGCATGAGGACCGTGTTTACTGCAACGCGATAGAGCCAGGTTGACAGCGCCGAGTCGCCTCGGAAACTAGCCAGCTTGCGGAAAACCTGAAGGAATGCCACCTGGGTGAGGTCCTCAGCTTCCGCCGTATTGCCCGTCATGCGAAGGCAAAGAGAATACACTTTAGCCTTATGCTCATTATAGAGAGCGCCAAATGCGTCGGCGTTGCCCTGCTGGGCCTGTCGTACGAGCTCGATATCGGATTGCCGCTGACTAACTCGGGTGGAGTCGTTGTTCACGAGATTCTCCTTTCGGTGCGTCATGAGCATCACCATGCCGATGCACTCACATTCGCATCCATACACCGCAGCGTAGAAGCAACCACGCATACCGTCCATCCTGTCATCTGGGTAGTCGATCCAATTCCTTTCTGTAACAATTCCGTGCGATTCCGGGTACCAAATGTTTGCACAATCCTTAGAACAGCGAAGTTCCGCATGTATTGGAAATGGAACGAAAACAATATGTATTGGAAATGGGACGAAAACAATCGCGTGTTTAGCGCGGGAACGTATCAATGAAGTTCACAATACGGGAAGTCCCACAAGAAAGTACAACGCGAGAAGGATTTTCAAAACTTGGATGCGGCCTTACTCTCAATTGCAGTAAGACGCCCACTGGTTTAATCCACACGGCGGCAGATGCCATCCCCTTCACTTGAATCGGCATCCGTCTCCCCTACCATCAGCAACCGACCTGGGGAGGTTCGGCTGCTCTTCTCTAAGTCCCGAATACTGTTACTTATATTCTTTTAAATACGAAAAGACGGAGCAGCGTATCTGTATGCTACTCCTATCTCGTCTAGCCTAACCTCGTCTGAAAAGTAATAAAACGCGCGCTTAGACTGCAGGCCGCACCACTTGCACGATATTGTTGCGAACCGCATACAACACCAGGTCACTCACGGAGTGCAGCTCCAGCTTGCGCATGATGTTGGACCGATGAGTTTCTGCGGTCTTCACACTCAAGCCAAGCGCCACCGCGACCTCTTTCGAACTCTTCCCTTCCGCGAGCAACTGAACAATCTCCCGCTCGCGAGGAGTAAGTCGGCTGTGAGTTGGGGTTTCGTCGCGAATTACGACGGTATCACGCCGCAGGTAGCCGTCGAGCACCATAGCTGCGACCTTGGGCGTGAAATAGATCTTGTCCCGGCGCAATGCTTCCACAGCCGCGATCAGATCCCGCGCCGCATCCGTCTTCAGCAGAAAACCTCGTGCGCCGGCGTTCAGCACATCTTGTACCACCTGATCGGAATCATGCAGCGTCAATATGAGCACTTTGATATCGGGATTCGCTTTCAGGATCTGGCGGGTCGCCTCCAATCCATTTAAGTTAGGCATCCCGATATCGAGAATCGCGACCTCCGGCTTTGCCTTCAGGGCTTTTTCGACCGCTTCGCGACCATCGCTAGCTTCGGCGCATACTTCCCATTCAGGCTGCCCGCGTAACAGCGCGCATAAACCGCGCCTCACCACCTCATGATCGTCCGCCACCATTATTCGAAATGACACGGCTGATGCACCTCGCTGAGAGATTTACTAGTAGCAAGAAAACTGAGTTCAAATTCCCAAACCTTGAGCATCGCTGAACGGAAAAAACATTCCAAAACGGCACATAAAAAGTAGTCGCTTCTCCCTTAGAAGCAAATACGGTGAATCTGGTATCCGAGCCGACATTTGGCAGGAGGATTGAGCGCTTGTTCGAAGGCCGCACGGAGCTCATCAACACGGTGAATGGCGCGCCTTTGCGGACTTCAAATACGTGATATTCGCGGGGTTTAATGCACAGACCGCCGGATTAGCGCGCAATTACAGCCCGCATCTGAAAAAGACTCGGAAGACGCTAGTTCCTGAGCGTAAAGACACGAAAATAATCGGAGGAAAGAAGTTATGCGAATTGTGGCAACGGTTGCAATCCTGGTACTCTGCATCGGCTCCGCAAGGTTGCCAGCCCAGGACAGAGATCACGTCGAGATCGGCGCCTTCGCCGACTACCTCAACTTTAGTCAGACAGCGCCGCACATCAATTTTGTGGGCGTGGGGGGCCGCGTTGGCTTTAATGTTGGCCGCATCACCCAGATTGAAGCGGAAATGAGTTACGACTTCGATCGCAACTACACAAATACTTATTCAAACGGGATCAGCACCGACTTTGTCAGAACCCGATTCCGGCCGCTGAATGCCTTGTTCGGCCCAAAAATTCAAACCAATGTCGGCCCGTTCCGAGCTTTTGCTACGGTGAAAGCAGGGTTCATCAACTTCTCATCGAGCACCCAAAACGCCCCGAACGGCTTTAAAAATTCTATAGGCAACATCACCTCGGGTGACACGCGAGCGGCGTTGTATCCAGGGGTTGGACTGGAAGGGTTCTGGGGTCCAATCGGGCTACGTGCCGATGCCGGCGACGACATGTATTTCGACAATGGCACCCATCACAATGTGAAGGTTACGTTTGGACCAGCATTCAGATTTTAGGCTGAATGAACACGGTTAGCGGCAGGAATGCTCGATGGACTTTTCGCTGATCGTTTCTCCTGAAACGTCACAAGTCGCGCGGGTGTGGCGGCGCTGGCTCGGGTTGGGTTTGCCCAGGGCTGGCGCCCAGACACAAAAACTTCAGGAGTTCGACGTCCAGCCTTGGGCGACGATACTTCGACTTACGTAAGTTCTGCCTCCATGAACCGCGTTGATCGCGGATAAGAGATCCAGGGCGGCATCAGATTTGACCACATAGCCGTAAGCCCCCATACGCAAGGCATCTTTGGCAATCCTCACAGAATCATATTGGCTAACGAAAATTATCCGGGATTCCGGTGATATTTGATGGATGCTTCGAGCAGCCTCGAAACCGCTAATTCCTGGCAGACTGATGTCTAAGAGCACAATATCAGGACGGAGTTCTCCGACTTTTCTAACCGCATCTTCGCCATCGGAGGTCTCCCCGACGACCTCAAGATCAGAGCCGTGCGAAAGCACCGAGCGTATTCCACGCCGTGCCACCTCGTGATCGTCAACCAATACGAGACGAATCGAAGCCATTGTAGGTTTGAGGCCAGGTTCTGACATTAACACGGTTTCGCTCTGCCAAGTCTGCTAAGAAGGGCCTTCCGGGCCTAGCTTCGTATCCAAACCTGTCCTAAATCACGCCCCTTGCATGCTGACTCGGCACAAGCAGTCATACTCTCACATTAGTGACAAATCGAGGAATACAGTTAATGCTGTGCAAATGCCCGGTGTTTCAACCAGATAATCTGAGACTTCCTGATAAAGCATTCTGGCCAGGCTGAGCAAAGTTTAATGGCCACTCAATAGGGAAACAAGAAGCGAGGGCAGACGACTTACGCATACAGTAAACCCTGTAGAGCGGCGCCTCCCTCGTGCATCGCTGCGATCATGGGGCCATGGACAAATTACTGACTTTCGGCACCGAGAATAATATCGAAATGGAGTACTTCTCCCTGCAATCCATTGAGGAAGCGGCCCTTTAGCCAAGAACGCTCGAATTGGACTTCGGCTTGCACATCCCAGCATGCGGAAGGATGAGAATCTAGATGGTTGAAAAGGAGTACAAATTATGCACAATAAGGCGCATGACTGGCGGGAACTTTGCGCCGCAGCCAGCAAGGAACAAGATTCACAACGTTAATGGCGCTGGTTTCAGAGCTTGTTAAGGCTCTTGAGGAACAACCTGCTACCGCTAGCTCTTTTCCACTATGCACAATCGAAATGAGCGACTTCTCAGAGGCTGCCAGATCGCAGCGCGAGACGCATGCTCATTTTCCAAGCTGAAACATTTTGTGAGCAGCAATGTCCATCCATTCCCGCATCTGGCCCGCGAAAATATTCCTGCTTGCGCCATCCTCGTGCTTCTTAGCCGGCTTTTTTTGTATTTTTGCACAATCTTTCTGGCATTTTCTGACACTTTATTAATTAGGAGTGGCTCTCGCATGCCGGAGTCAGACATCAAACCGAACGATGAGCGGCTACACGAGTTGTATGCCCAAGCTCTCAAGGAGCAGGATGCCGGTAGGCTATTGACTTTATATCAGGAGATTATTTTTCTCTCCAGCCGGCAGAAACAGACGAAACGCAAGGCAAGGTCTACTATGTAGTTGCTTTCTGTTTGCTTGCAGATTTGGTGCGGATCTCGTTCACCGCCATCCGGATTGCATCCAAGAGTGAACTCGCAAAGCAAGCCCGGAAAAGTGACGATGATGGAAGGGACACGGACCTGATGTAGCCATTATCCCTGGCGTAGGGCCGGCCGGAATCGAGTTATTGGAGGATTATTGTCAATGCCCAATTTTCGTATTCTGATTGCGGATGACCATGAGATTGTGCGCCAGGGCCTTCGCGCATTGATCGAATCTCACTCGGGCTGGGAAGTTTGCGCCGAAGCCGCAGATGGATTGGAGAGCATCAGAAAAACGCAGGAGTTCAATCCTGACTTGATCGCACTCGACATTGGAATGCCAAGCCTGAATGGAATTGATGCGGCTCGGCAAATCCTTAAAGCGAATCCAAAAGCGAAAATACTTTTCTTGACGGTTTATGATACCGACCAGGCGGCAAAATCCGCGATGCAGATCGGCGCCAAGGGCCTGATCCTGAAATCTGACGCTGCGCGCGAGTTGGTCGAAGCAGTCACCGCCATTCAGCAGAACTCCACCTACTTTAGCCCGCGTGTGAAACAGGCAGCTCTAGGAAAAGATCTTCGCGGAGACCGGCGCACGCTTGAGAAAGACACTCTTACACCGCGCGAACGGCAGGTCACTCAACTTCTCGCGGAGGGAAAAAGCACCAAAGATGTCGCAAATGTTCTTGGGCTCAGCGTAAAGACAGCTGAGACGCATCGCAGCAATATCATGAACAAACTCGGTTTGCACTCGGTTAGCGAACTGGTTCTTTACGCGGTTCGTAACAATATCGTGCAGGCCTCGCCCGGCCCACCTCTTTCCCCGGAAGGCCACACTCCAGAACCTCAGGAATCCCACGAAAAGAGTTCGGTCTAGAATTAGATTTTTGAGTTTTTGTTTGCTAGAGGCTCTGGAATATCACCGCGGCTTTCGGCCCCATCCGCGATCAACGATCCATTCCCCTGGTATGGGAAAGGAAAGCATTTTGCGATTTGCCGATAGGGCCTTCTCCTAAAGCAGCTACAACGAACAAAAGTGTTTTGACGGTGAGGCTTTTCACACACAGAAATTTACTCCCTAATCGCATAACATCCAAGATGATTGTTGACAACAGTTAACACTCACGCAGGCGCTGGTTGGCCTCTTTGGTTCACGCGTTGGCGCCCGTCACGCGTTTTCAGGTTTGCCGTCTGGCAATGATGCCCAAACCGCGCGGTCTTTTGCCCAATCCCGCAGCGTTGCGATTTCCTCGGCTCGGGTCGTCGAAAGCGGAACCGTTGTTTCGAGCGCGTGCAGCAGGTCATCATTGGTTAGTTCGTGCTTATTTGCAAATGCCGCGTACAGCGCCGTCTGCACCGCCGACTCGATTTCGGCTCCTGAAAAGCCTTTAGCGACGGCTGCAATCTTATCCAAATCGTAATTGGCAGGATTGCGCTTGCGCTTCGCAAGTTGAATCGCGAAGATCTGTTTGCGCTCGGATTGATTCGGCAGGTCCACGAAAAACAGTTCGTCAAAGCGTCCTTTGCGGATCAATTCGGGCGGAAGCACGGTCACGTTGTTGCACGTGGCGGCGACAAAAACGGGTGCTGTGCGATCCTGCATCCAGGAGAGGAACGAAGCTAGCAGCCGGGCAGAAACTCCCGCATCAGCTGAGGCGGAATCCGGCCCGCTTCCGGCAAAAACCTTCTCCAGCTCATCTATCCAGAGCACACACGGCGCCAAGCCTTCGGCAACTTTGAAAACTTTCTGAATGCGTTTTTCCGTCTCTCCGATGAACTTGTCGTAGACGGCAGCGGTATCGAACTTCACCAGCGGCAGCTTCCACTCTCCGGCAACGGCGCGGGCGCATAAGCTTTTGCCGCAGCCCTGCACGCCCAGAATGATCACTCCTTTTGGCGCTTCGAGGCCGAATTCGCGGGCGCGCGGATCCCATGCGCCCTGGCGTTGCCGAAGCCAGTTTTTCAGATTGTCCAGGCCGCCCACACTCGCCACGTTGTCATTGGCGTCGACGAACTCAAGCATTTGCGAGCGCTGCAGCAGAGCTTTCTTGGCTTCCAGAACATCGGTGATACTTTCGGGCGAAAGCGCCAGGCGAGCGACCAGCGTTTGTGAGATGGCTCGATCTGCCTCTTCCTCAGTCAGGCCGCGAAGGTTGGCAGCTATGGCATCTACGCCATTGGCGTCAAGTTGCAGCTTGAGCGTGTGTGTGCTGGAAAGCCTAGTGTAAGTTTCGCGAATAATTTCTCGCAGACGCGACTGGTCTGGCAGAGGCAATTCGAGAAACTCGACCAAGCTCGCCAGTTCCGGCGGCATGTCGATCGATGGCGCAGTGAGGATAAGAGTGCGGCGGTTGGCGGAGAACTTCTGACCGACGTCGCGCAGACGCCGGACCACCACGGGGTTATCCATGTGGCGGTGAAAATCTTTAAGGATGAATACGGCCTCGACGGTCATCGCTTCAAGGTTTGCCAGCGCCTGGACCGGGTCCGTGGAGTTATAAATCGACGTGGGCGCTTTAGGATTTGCAGTTTCGCCGGTGGAGGAACTAAACGCGACGCGCGCCAGATGATCGCTCTCACTTTGTGGAGCGGCCGCAGCTTTGGCATATGCCTGCGGCGCGGGCATCGCCGGCAAAGTCGCCTGCAAGCCGGAGCGGACGAGGCCGTCAGCGATCGTCCATTCAAAGACGGCCATGTTGAGATCCGAACAGGCCTGGCGGACCAAGGAAACGGCGCGAAGCTCTTCGACGGTTTCCATGACAACAATAGGCGTGGAGGAATTGATGAGGACTTTCAGCCGGTCGAGAGGATTCATATGTATTTGACCTGTCGTGAGTTGCTCCGGTACAATCATAACTTCGGTTCCTACCCGAACATTCTCCTGGAGCATTCAGGACAAACAAAGGTAATAGATTCATGGCTAATCATTTTTCGGCGCTGAAGCGCGCCCGTCAGACAGAGAAGAGAACCACCCGCAATCGCGCCAACAATTCGCAGCTGCGTACCGCGCTGCGGAGCCTGCGCGAGAGCCTGGAAAATGGCGACAAGAGTGCGGCTTCCGACGTTTACAGCGCCACAGTTTCCACCCTCGACCGGGCAGTAAAAAAGGGCATTTTGCACGAAAATACGGCGTCGCGCTATAAATCCCGGCTTTCAGCGCGGCTCGGCGCTTTAAAATAGGCATCTTAGCGGTCAATCCCACTGTCCTAAATTCTTCTTGACCGTGTGGTGGATTTGCTATACAAAGGTGTCCTCTGGGCAATTTAATATTTCCGAGCGCCCGGGATGGCCTCTGTCCGCGTAGGTGTAACTCCTAAGAATTGAGCAACTTTCGAGTCGGGCAAGGCATCTATTTTAAGAGTAAACCTGGCCAATCTGTTCCATCCAGCCTGAACGCTGTGGTGTACGTCTTGCGACGGCTTGTGCAGCAATTTTGCTAGCGAACAATAGGTTTTGGCCTTGATATTTCCTGGAAGGAGACGAATTGAATATGCGTTCTGATCGTGTTTTTGAAGCGCTTCATACTTTGCGCAACCGTTATATGTTGTGCCAACTTGCGTCCAAGGCTACTCGCAAGTTCCATCGCCCGAATACCCGGATTCAGGAAACCATGAACGAGGTATTCGACAAGATCGCAGTGGCTGACCGTCACGACATCTTGAGCGAACCTGAAAACTTTGCCGAAGCACAGCGGCGGGCTGCCTAAGCAGCTCCGCCGTGTGCCCGCACGGCGGCAAAACTTCCCCGAGAGTATCCCTCCCGAAAAATCCAACCGTAGGTGAATATGACCATTGCTGAACTGAAAGAAAAGAACATTACCGAGCTAACCAAGATCGCCCGATCCCTGGAGCTCCCCGGCGCCAGCGGCTTGCGCAAGCAGGACCTTATCTTCAAGATCCTTCAGGCGCAAAGTGAAAAAGAAGGGCACATCTTCGCCGAAGGTGTGTTGGAGATCCTTCCTGACGGCTATGGCTTCCTGCGCTCGCCCGACTACAACTACCTGCCCGGGCCCGACGACATTTATGTTTCGCCGTCGCAAATCCGCAAGTTTGACCTGAAAACCGGCGATACCATCAGCGGCCAGGTCCGCCCGCCGCACGAGGGCGAGAAGTACTTCGCGCTCGTCAAGATCGAGGCGGTCAATTTTGAATCGCCCGACGAGGCGCGCAACAAGATCCTGTTCGACAACCTGACGCCCCTCTATCCGAATGAGCGCCTCAAGCTCGAGACGGTGAAAGAGAATATCAGCGCCCGCGTCATGGACCTGCTGACGCCTCTCGGCAAAGGGCAGCGCGGTTTGATTGTTTCTCCGCCACGTGCCGGCAAAACCATGCTTTTGCAGAACGTCGCGAACTCAATCACAACCAACCATCCGGAAGTTGTCTTGATGGTGCTGCTGATCGACGAGCGTCCAGAAGAAGTCACCGACATGCAGCGCTCGGTCAGAGGCGAGGTCATTTCCTCCACCTTCGATGAGCCCGCTGCCCGCCATGTGCAGGTTGCGGAAATGGTGATTGAGAAGGCGAAACGATTGATCGAGCACAAGCGCGACGTCGTCATCCTGCTTGATTCCATCACGCGTCTCGCTCGCGCCTACAACACCATCGTTCCGCCCTCAGGCAAGGTGCTCTCCGGCGGCGTCGATTCGAATGCCTTGCAGCGTCCGAAGCGCTTCTTCGGCAGTGCGCGCAACATCGAAGAAGGCGGTTCGTTAACAATTATTGCCACTGCCCTAATTGACACCGGCTCACGCATGGACGATGTGATCTTTGAAGAATTCAAAGGCACGGGCAACAGCGAAATCATCCTTGAGCGCAAGCTGGTCGATAAGCGCACATTCCCGGCCATCGATATTCAGCGCTCAGGCACACGTAAAGAAGAGCTGCTGATTCCGAAGGAAGACCTGCAACGCATCTGGGTCCTGCGTAAGGTGTTGAACCCGCTGTCGCCGGTGGAAGCCATGGAACTGCTGATCGACAAGCTCAGCAAGACGAAGTCAAACGCCGAGTTCCTGTCGAACATGAGTTCGCTGTAGGTTATGGAGGGGCGGACGCCCTCGTCCGCCCTAAGCGCACGGAGGGTGCCGTGAACCGCTTGATTGAGGAAAAGCGCGAGGAACTGGAACGCGTCTGCCGCCGCCGCCGCGTGCATCGTATTGAGCTTTTCGGCTCTGCGGCCCGACCGGATTTTGACTCCCCGCACAGCGATCTGGACTTCCTTGTCAGTTTCCAGGAATTGGACCTCAATCAATACGCAGACGCTTACTTCGGCCTGCTTGAAGATCTGCAGGCACTGTTTCAGCGACCGGTTGACCTGGTAGTCGCGTCCGCCATTCAAAACCACTATTTTCGGCAGGCCGTCGATTCGACCAAGACACTTGTCTATGCGGATTGAATCGAAAAAATACCTTTACGATATCGCACGGGCTGCCAAACTAGCTCTTGGGTTCATCGCGGGCAAGACCTTCTCCGATTAGGAGCCGATCCCATGCTGCGCTCGGCGGTTGAGAGGCAATTGGAAATCGTTGGCGAGGCGCTTGCCCAACTAGCGAGGCTCGATCCCGCCGTAGCCTCGCAGATCGGCGAATATCAGCGGATCATTGCCTTCCGCAACATTCTCATCCACGGCTATGCCGAAATCGATCATCGTATCGTTTGGAACGTCTTAGAACTCAAACTGCCAGTCGTCCTCCGTCAGGCTAGTAGCTTGCTCGGCGACGAGCATCAATAGGAATTGTCTTAGTCGGGTGCGGAAATCATGGTGCCTCGACACAATCGCGACTTACCGAAAGGAACCTTGATGTCCCTGCTGCGAGAGGCAGGTTTTACGCGCGAGGAGTTGATCGAGTTTCTTTTGGGATAAAATCAGTCCCTCGTGGTGGCAAATCTTTCTGGCAAGGATTCCCATGCGCAACCGCATATTGACGCCGCCAATTCTGCTCCTAGTTGCCCTCTTCATCGGAACCGCACAAAACGCTTTCGCCGCCGACAAGCATCCGTTCGGAGCCGCCGACTACGCTGCTCTCCATCACGCCTATGCCGCAGCAGTTTCGCCCGACGGCAACTCCATCCTTTATCGAGTGGGTTGGGACGGAGACAAAGGGCCGGTGAAACATGAGTGGCACCTCATCGGAGCCGATGGCACTAATCCGCGCAAGTTAGATCTGCCGGAGACTTTTGAACCCCAGGGCTTCACCCGCGATGGCACAGCTGTTTACGGCGTCCAGGAGATGAATAAATCCGCTCAACTCGCCATCATCCCGCTCGCGGAAGGGAAGCCGACAAAAACATTCGGCCTCGGCTCAGGTATTCATTCCGCGCTGCTGTCGCCGGATGGTGCGCACTTTGCCATTGTGGCCGACCCTCGTCAGAAGGACCCTCTTTCTGAATTTCGTACAGTCGTTGCGAACCATCAGAGCAGCCTTTACGTTGCCGGCGCCGATGACTTCAATGGATCCTGGTGGTGTCCGGATCTGAAAAATATTTCCAGCGTAGCGTGGTCGCCAGACGCCAGCCAGATAGCGGTGGTCAGCGAGGCGCCAAAAATCGGTCGCCACGACGTGGAAGCATCCATCGATGTCTGTACGGCTTCGGGTGCCCGCAGAATTTACAGCGTGAAGAATTCCATCAGCAATGTTGCCTGGGCGAATGGCGGCAAAGATGGCGACAAAGATCTCGTTTTCGCCGGAACGACGACTCCCGTATTAACACCCGATCATTTGTGGACTGTCCCAGCCGCTGGCGGGACCGCGATCGACCGCACTCCGCAGCTCGATGGATCGATTACTGGTGTCGCCAATGACCCTCATGGCACCGTTTGGGTGCAGATGCACAAGGGCGTCGTGATCGAGGTTGATTCTTATCGCGATGGCAAGTTGGAAACGGCATATCGCTGGCCCGACGGCTCGATGGAATCTCTGCCTGTCTTTCCGCAGTTGCTCGCCTCTCCTGACGTCCTTGCTTTTACGGTCGGAGATCCCTCACATGCGTCCAACGTTGCGGTCGTTCAAAACGGCACTTCGCACGGCACTTCGAATGGAACTCTGCGCAGAATTACCAACGAAGGCGAGGACACGCTCGCAGCGGTTGCACTCGGCGATGTGCGCACGGTCCACTGGACTGCGAAGGATGGCACCAAACTCGAAGGCATTGCAACCTTTCCCGCCGGATACGCTGCGGGGAAAAAATATCCATTTCTCGTTTTGCCTCACGGAGGGCCGGAGGCAAACGACATCCCGGACTTCGATAGTTTTCCACGTCTGATTTCCGGTCTCGGTTATGTCGTGCTGCAGCCCGAGTATCGCGGCTCAACGGGCTACGGATCCGATTTTCTCGCCGCTATCTACCAGCACTTCGGAGACCGCGCCTATAGCGACGTTGATAGCGCCACCGATTTTGCCGTCGAGCAGGGATGGGCAGATCCTAACCGCCTGGCAATTTTTGGCTGGAGCGCCGGCGGATTCATGACGTCATGGACTGTGACGCAAACTCACCGCTACAAAGCGGCCATCGAAGGCGCCGGCATCACGGATTGGTTGAGCTTTATCCCCACCAGCGACATCTCGCAAATTGACTACGACGCGCGTTTCCCCGAGCGTGATCCCGAGCCGTTTTTGAAGTTCTCCGCAATCAACTTTGCCGACCGCGTCACCACGCCACTGCTAATCCTGCATGGCGAAGCCGATCTCCGCGTACCAACTTTTCAGGGGCGCGAATACTTCATTATGCTGGCCGAACAAGGCAAGACCGTGCGCATGGTGACGTATCCGGGCTCGCCTCATTTTCCCAGGCTCGCCGAGCAGCGCCTGAATATCTTTCAGGAAATCAGCAACTGGTTGGCGAAATACAACCCGTAAGCCGTTTCTCACTGATTGAGACGGAGTCAAACGGCGAGTCGCTCGTGAACATGAGTTACTCGGAAGTGTGTAATCGGACGGAAGTCTCGTCTGCCATAACTACGCTATCCGACTCATCGCGAAGAGTCCGAAAAGTGCGAAAAGTGCGCAGACCGCACCGTAAGCTGTAAGCGGATAGACCAGCTTGCGCGCGCTCGCCAGTAGGACGGACAAGCGTTCTGACTTCGAGACAAATGCCGATATGCCTGCCGAACGAGCTTCCGCCTCGACGAAGGAACCAGAGCACGCGGTGAACATAATGATCACCACTTGAGGCATCACACGCTTCAAGACACGCGCCGCATCAAAGCCGTTCAATACCGGCATCAACAGGTCCATCAGAATCAAGTCCGGGTGCAATTCGTGGGCTTTCGCTATTGCCTCGCTTCCGTTTCCAGCCATCCCACAAACCCGGAAGTCCGCTTCTCTATCGAAGAATTCGCGCAAACCTTGCCGAATACGTTGGTTGTCGTCCACGATCAGAACGGAATAAGCCATTTGCAGCCTCCAAGGCCCTTGGCAGGCTGCTGGCCGCGACGCTGGTGCCGACGGACGGTTACGAGGAAGGGCTACTTTTACCGTACGCTTTCGGCCAAGGGAGTCTATCCGGTAAACACTGTACGCTAGCGCACACTTCAGCGTGCTGTAATGATCTAAGCGATTATTTTCCAATAACTTCCGAAAGGGAGTATCCTTTGACTGTCTCTTCTAGCATCCCTCCGGCACAGGCCTTGTTCCCGGGATAGGCAACGGTCCCTTGCGAAAATCAGACAATTCTGACTCGCAGGAGCCGTTATGGCCGATCAAGCACGTCCGCCTTCTAAGTCCCCTCTGCAGCCGCCACCAATCTTCAACGATGGTGACGGAAACCACATCCACAACTTGATCCTCCTCGGCCTCCCTCCCAAAGAACGCGACATGCTCTATCCGAAATTAGAATTAATGCGGTTGAATACTCACCACGTGTTGCATGAGCCGGGCGACAGCTTGAAATCTGCTTATTTCTGCAACTCCGGCCTGATTTCGATTCTGAGCGTTTTTCCGGATGGAAAGATGGTAGAAGTAGGCTTAGTCGGCAAAGAGGGCTTTATCGGCCTGCCGCTGGTCGCCGGCTTTCGCACTGCTCACACTCGGGCCATAGCCCAGATTGATGCCTCCGCTTTTCGCGTGGATGCCGAAGCGCTGAGAGTACTTCTCCGACAGTGCCCCAAACTGGAACTGAGCCTGCAACAGTTTTCGCAGATGATGGCGGTACAGGTAACGCAGATTGCAGCCTGCAATCGGCTCCACGAGGTGAATGAAAGGTTGGCCCGATGGTTGTTGATGAGCGCCGATCGCGTCGAATCGAATTCGTTGCCTTTGACCCAGGAGTTTCTAGCTCAGATGTTGGGAACGCGCCGCTCCAGCGTGACCGTCGCCGCGGGAATGTTGCAAAAAGCCGGCTTGATCGATCACAGCCGCGGAGACGTGAGAATTGTCGATCGGCCAAGGCTGGAAGAAGCGGCCTGCGACTGCTACCAACTAATGCGTTCCCAAATTAGTGATTGGCAGGGCGACCTTCTCGAATAGTCCCTTTGTGCGATGCCGCACGTTCACATGTTCAGTGAGGGACTGACACCGCCCCCACCCCCGCCTAATATGCAATCAATTTCACTTGCATTCTGTGGGGCTTGCCGTGGTAACGATTCTCTACATTGATGATAATCGCAACCTTCTTGAGATCCATCGGGCTCTGCTGGAAAGCAAGGGATATAGAGTCCTGACCGCACCCGACGGCCCGACCGGCATTGCTCTCGCTAGCCGGCAATCTATTGACATAGTCGTGGTCGACTTCTGCATGCCAGGCATGGACGGCAATCAGGTTGCCCAGGTGCTTATGCGTGAGCAAGCGGCCCTCCCGGTCGTAATCTGGACCGGCAATCCCGAGGCAGTACCTGAGTCTTTGCGGTGGTTTGCTCACGCGGTGCTATGCAAAGGGGATGGGGCGGAGGCTTTGCTCTCCGTAATCGAAAGCCTGGTTGAGGCGGGTACAACGAACAAAGGGACCGTTTCCGCAATGTTGCCACATTTTGCGAAAACATCTCAACGTCGTGCCTCTTAGGGAGTGAATTGCAAAACAAGTAAAGAGCGAAACAAATAAAGAAAGAGAAAAAACAAATGGAACGCATAAAAGGTACGGTCAAGTGGTTCAACAACGCGAAAGGGTACGGCTTTTTGGGGCGCGATGATGGAGCGGATGTATTTATCCACTATAGCGCCATCGCAAACCCAGGTTATAAAAGCCTGCAGGAAAACGACGAAGTTGAATTCGAAATCGTGCCGGGAAACAAGGGGCCGCAAGCGGCCAACGTGAGTAAGGTCGCGGCCAATGTTAGCAAGGTCGCCTGATCTCGAACCAGTGAGTTCATGGCTGCGCGCCGCCTCGTCTTAGCTTGGAAAGGAAGTGTCCCATGTCTGAGCTTTTATCACTTTCTTGTTGGCAGACGGACTATCAAGCGGCAATTGTCGAACTGGACCACGACCAACTGCCCATTCGGATTGACTGCGCGCGCAGGAGCATCGAGGAACGCTTACGCCAGCTCGACCTACATCGCGCGGACGAGCGCGAAGAACGAGATCGAGCGCTGGGCGCATTGCACATGCTCGCCATACTGGAGACGACCACCATGGTTGCCTAGCGGGAATTAACGCCAGCGATTGGCCCTATTGGGGTCCGTTCGTTCGACGAGACTTTACTGCTCCTTGCCGCCTTGCCTCTATCAACCGAAGTGGGCACACCCCAAATGCCCGCAAAATTCAATCGCGTAAAGGGCCGTTTCTCTCAGACTGAGGCCAACGTGCCGCTTTCCGGTTGAACAATGGAAGTTGACAAGTCGTATACTATAACTATACACTATACATGTGATCAAAGCTTCCGGCACAAGGGTGTCGAGCAGTTCTTCAAAACCGGATCGAGGGCGAAAATCCAGCCGCATCTGCGGACAAGCTCAGGCTACAGTTGGCCGCGCTGGACAATGCCAAATCCACGAAGGACATGAACGCTCCCGGCTGGAGGTTGCACCGCTTGCGCGGCGATCTCGAAGGCCACTGGTCCGTTGATGTCAGCGGCAACTGGCGCCTGACCTTTGCCTTCGAAGGAGAAGACGTCGTGTTGGTGGACTATCGGGATTACCACTGAGAGGTTTTATGCGCATGCACAATCCGCCACATCCGGGAAAAGTGTTACGAGAATATTTGGGGACGAGGTCAGTTACAGATACCGCCAAGCACCTTGGAGTCACTCGAGTCGCCTTGTCGCGCATCCTGAACGGCAGCGCGGGAATTTCAGCAGACATGGCTCTGAAACTGGCCGACGCCCTGGGCACCAGCCCCGAACTATGGACCGGCATGCAGACACAGTACGATTTGTGGCAAGCAGCGCGGCGCCGACGGAAAAAGGTAAAGCCGTTGTTCGTGGAAGCCTGAAGGACTGATTTGAAATTCTCCGGAACAGTTGAGCGCCAGCAGTGCCCAACAAAAACGCCATCCGGCGAGCCGGATGGCGTGGTTGTTTCAGGCAGAACCGCTTTACTTATCGGCTCCAATTCGCATCCCGTAAAACGACCGGTAAACGAAGATGAATGAAACGATGAAGAACGCCAACGCGAGCCCGTGTGCCAGCCCCGGACCCTGATCGCGTGTCATTGAAACCGCCAGCTCCACGGCCAGTAATCCAAACAGCGTCGTGAATTTGATCACCGGGTTCATGGCCACGGACGACGTGTCCTTGAACGGATCGCCTACCGTATCGCCAATTACCGTAGCATCGTGCAGCGGCGTTCCCTTCTGCTTCAGTTCTGTTTCCACGATCTTCTTGGCGTTGTCCCAAGCCGCGCCCGCGTTGGCCATGAAGATTGCCTGATAAAGACCGAATATGGCGATCGAGATCAGGTATCCGACGAAGAAGAACGGCTCGACGAACGCAAAAGCGAGTGTCCCGAAGAACACGGCAAGGAAGATGTTGAACATACCCTTCTGCGCATACTTCGTGCAAATCTCGACCACTTTCTTGCTATCGGCGACGGAAGCTTTCTCCACACCCTCAAGCTTGATGTTGGCCTTGATGAACTCGACCGCACGATAAGCGCCGGTGGATACCGCTTGCGTCGAAGCGCCCGTAAACCAGTAGATCATCGCCCCGCCGGTAATTAAACCGAGGAAGAAAGGGGCGTGCAGCAGCGAGAGCTTGTCAACATTCGCCGTAAGCCCATTGGTGAGTGCCATGATAATGGAAAAAATCATCGTCGTAGCGCCCACAACTGCGGTTCCGATGAGCACCGGCTTGGCCGTCGCTTTGAACGTGTTACCTGCGCCGTCGTTTTCTTCAAGCAGGTCCTTGGACCGCTCGAAATTCGCGTCGATATTGAAGTCCTTTTTGATCTCCGCCTTGATGTTCGGAATCTGCTCGATCAACGACAGTTCATACACCGACTGCGCATTGTCGGTGACCGGGCCGTAAGAGTCGACCGCGATCGTGACCGGTCCCATCCCGAGGAAGCCGAAAGCGACCAGGCCGAAAGCAAAAACCGCGGGGGCGAGCATTGTCGCTGCCATGGCCAGTCCCATCGTGCTCATGGTGTAAGCGATTGCCATCAGGATCATGATGGAGAGCCCGAGGTAGTAGGCGGAGAAGTTGCCGGCTACGAAACCGGAAAGGATGCCGAGTGAGGCTCCGCCTTCCTCCGCTGACTTCAACACTTCTCGAACGTGGCGCGAATTCACCGAGGTGAACACCTTCACCAGTTCGGGGATGACGGCTCCTGCCAGCGTGCCGCAGGAGATGATCGTCGCCAGCTTCCACCATTGCGAAGTATCGCCGGTCGTTGGATCGCCCAGCACCGGAACGATCAGATACGAAATGACGTAGGTGAGGCCGATGGAAATCAGGGAAGTGATCCAGACCAGGGACGTCAGCGGGTGCTCGAAATTCATCTTGTCGGCATTGCCATACTTTGCTTTGGCCACTGCCGCGTTGATGAAGTAGGCTAGCGCCGCGGCCACCAGCATGGCGACACGCATGACAAAGATCCAGACCAGCAGTTGTACCTGTACACGCGGATCCTTCACGCCCAACAGAATGAACGTAATCAGCGCCACGCCGGTCACGCCGTAAGTTTCAAATCCGTCTGCCGACGGCCCCACAGAATCGCCCGCGTTGTCGCCAGTACAGTCGGCAATTACGCCGGGGTTGCGCGCATCATCTTCTTTGATCTTGAAGACGATCTTCATCAGGTCTGATCCGATGTCGGCAATCTTGGTGAAGATGCCGCCCGCAATTCGCAGCGCTGCCGCGCCCAGAGACTCGCCGATCGCGAATCCGATAAAACAAGGTCCCGAATAGTCGCCCGGTATGAACAACAGAATGATGAGCATCATCAGCAGTTCGACCGAGATCAGCATCATGCCAATTGACATGCCCGCTTCCAGAGGAATCTGGTAGACGGGATACGGTTTCCCCGGCAACGATGCGAATGCGGTCCGCGAATTCGCAAACGTATTCACGCGAATCCCAAACCACGCGACACCATAGCTGCCCGCCATTCCAATAATGCTGAAGGCGAGGATGATGGGAAGCGTGATGCCAATCGACTTGCCCGGCACCGGCGCCAGCCAGCCGAAATACAGCACAATGACCACCGCGATAAATGCCCACAGCAGCAACAGGAACTTGCCTTGCGTGAGCAGATAGGTCTTGCAGGTTTCGTAGATCAACTCCGAAATCTCCCGCATCGACCGGTGCACCGGCAAGTTCTTAAGCCGCGTAAAGATGACCATCCCGAAGAGCAGGCCGAAGGCACAAAAAATAATGCCGAAGGTCAGCAGCCTGTGGCCATTTATGCCGAGGAAGGAAACGGTAGAAAGGTCAGGCACTTTCAGTGCGGCTTCGCCTCCTGGCTCCCCTGCGGGTTGGGCGAGGCAGGCGGTAGTCAAGATCATCAATGCCATGAAAGCGGTGGATGCTTTCGCAATCGCGCGGATCGCGGTTACAAGGTCGGCGGTCAAGTTGCGCATTACAATCCTCCAAACAGTTTTCTAGACAGGGGTCACCACGTGTCTTCTTGCTCCGGACTCTGAGTCGTTCCGCATCCTGGCCGGACTAACCAAGAGCACCAGAGTTCCGACCACGCTTCCACCGTAAGAGCAAAGCTATAAAACTAAGGAGTGCCGATTTGGCCGCGTCGGAATACATTTGTGCTGCTGCCTCAGTTCCCAGAGGAGCCGGGCGCAACACCGCTACAAAGCACATGTTTATAACATCTTGCACGAGCGGGGTCAACGACGGCTGTCACCACGCACTTGGTCGGTTTCAACGAATTCGGCCAATCAACGAAAGCGGCCGTTTGTCGCAGCGCCTCGCGAACTTGAATCTCGGCTTGATTCATTCGTCCTTTCGTATAATTACTCCTTGTAGCATGCCTCCTTCCCTCGACTCAATCGTGGCTACTTCCCGCCAGCGTCTTGTGCAGAGACGCCAGACTACCGATCTGCGCGCCCTTGAGCGTGCGGCGGAGCGTCATTCGCCGCGTGGATTTCGAGCGCAACTCGAGCGCGCATCGCACGAGGGCGTTGCCGTCATCGCAGAGTTGAAGAAGGCCTCGCCTTCAAAAGGCTTGATCCGCGCCGATTTTCATCCATCGGCCCTTGCTCGCGAACTCGCGCAAGCCGGTGCAGCCGCTCTTTCCGTCCTCACCGACGAGCCATTCTTTCAAGGATCTCTCGACAACCTGCGCCAGGCCTCCGCCGCAACTTCTCTTCCGTGCCTGCGCAAGGATTTCATCGTGGATGAGTTTCAGATCGTCGAAGCTCGCGCCAACGCCGCCGATGCCATCCTGTTGATTGTGGCTGTATTTAAAGAGGATCAAAAAGGGCTCCTACGGCTCACCCAGAGCGCTCGTGCGCTCAACCTCGATGTGCTCTGCGAAGCGCATGATGAAGCGGAACTCCAGTGGGCGCTTGATGCCGGCTGCGACATGGTTGGCATCAACAGTCGCGATCTGCGCACCTTTGAAGTGGACCCCGAAACGCCGTTCCGCCTCGCCGAGAAGATTCCCGCCGGATGTCTCGCCGTGGCTGAAAGCGGAATTCATTCCGGTAGTGATCTTGCCCGTTTGCGCGCCGCTGGTTACGATGCTTTCCTGATCGGCGAAGCCCTCATGAAAGAAAAGCATCCCGGTGATGCTCTTACAAAGCTTCGACGGGAAGCCGAACAAGAAATAGGAATTTCAAAGCGAGCCGGTTCAAGCTCAAGACTCGTAGCTCGTAGCTCGAAGCTGGTTTTATGACGTGGATCAAAATCTGCGGGATCACGAACCTCGATGACGCGCTCGCCTCCGTCGACGCGGGCGCGAATGCGATCGGCTTCGTGTTTTCTCCCCACAGTCCCCGCCATGTCAGCGCTGAAACAGCGCATGCCATTGCCGCAAAGCTTCCTCCGGGCATAGGAAGAATTGGTGTTTTTGTCAACCAACCGGTCGATGAGGTCCACGCCATCGTCAAGACTGCCGGCCTCACCGCTGTGCAATTGCATGGCACCGAAGGCAAGGATTTCTCAGTTGCCTTGTTCAAGGCTCTCAACGGAGTTGCTAGGCCTACCATTTTCCGCTCTTGTCCCGCGCAGACATTCGATAAGCCTGCCGAAGAGTCCGTCGGCTGGGATCCCGTCGCTGTCGGCCTGGTCGAGCCCGACGAAGCCTATCGCGGCAAGCGCGTCCACAAAATTCATGTTGCCCATAATGGCGACCTCTTCCTCGAGACCCACGGCTTCCGGCCGGGCGTCATCTCCGGGGTGCTGCTCGATTCCTCTACCGCGGTAAGTCCGGGTGGCACCGGTCATGCCTTCGACTGGGAGAGCGTGCAGCCTTGGGCCGGCATCATCAACAGCATCAGCAAGCTCATTGTCGCGGGCGGTCTCCATTCGGGCAATGTGGACGAAGCGATCCACGTCCTTCATCCCTGGGGAGTCGATGTCTCAACCGGCGTGGAGACTGCCGGCAAGCCTGGGATGAAAGACCATCGCAAGATCCGCGCTTTTGTCGAGGCTGTCCGCGCCATGGACGAGGCCAACTGACGACGCCTTGATCTGGCAGGAGGATCTTAGGAAGGGCACGGCCGAGGGTACCCCACTCAAGCCTGGTTTTGGCTTGAGTGGGTTCTAGCGAGAACAGCGCGACCTTAGAGGTTGCGGCAAACTCTGGAGCATCGGGACAACCGTGGAAGAGCGGCCCTTCAGGGCCGCGTAAGTCACATTGTTCCAGTTGGGGCTTTAGCCCCGGTGGTCGTTTTGAGCGTACCACTCGACTTTTCCGCAGCCTGTTTAGCCGCTGAGGTCTGGCACACTGACGATGGCAACCAAAACCCTTGTGCGCAAACACAAACCAGCCGCCACCCCCGGACGCTTCGGCCCTTACGGCGGGCGCTATGTCCCCGAAACCCTCATGGCCGCGCTCCAGGACCTTGAGCGCGCATACGAAAAAGCCAAGTGCGACAAGAAATTCCAGCAGCGCCTCGACGTCCTGCTCAAAACTTATGCCGGCCGCCCCACGCCACTCTTTTTCGCCGCGCGCCTGACAAAGAAATTAGGTGGCGCAAAAATCTATCTCAAGCGCGAAGACCTGCTCCACACCGGCGCCCACAAGATCAACAACTGTATCGGCCAGGGGTTGCTGGTCGAGCGCATGGGCAAGCATCGCGTCATCGCCGAAACCGGTGCCGGCCAGCATGGAGTCGCCACCGCCACCGTCTGCGCCCTGCTCGGCTTCGAATGCGTCGTCTACATGGGCACCGAAGACATGCGCCGCCAGGAACTCAACGTCTTCCGCATGCGGCTTCTCGGAGCCGAAGTCCGCGGCGTCTCGTCCGGCTCGCGCACCCTCAAAGACGCCATTAACGAGGCCATGCGCGACTGGGTCACCAACGTCCGCACCACGCATTACCTGCTCGGTAGCGTTCTCGGAGCGCATCCCTATCCGACCATGGTTCGCGATTTTCATCGCGTCATTGGACGCGAAGCCCGCGCCCAAATCCTCAAAGCCGAAGGCAAGCTGCCGAAGGCGATCATCGCCTGCGTCGGCGGAGGCTCGAACTCGATAGGAATTTTCTACGACTTTATAAAAGAAAAAAAAGTAGGTCTGATCGGCGTCGAAGCCGGAGGCCGCAGCGAAACTCTAGGCGATCATGCGGCCCGCTTTCGTGGCGGCTCACCCGGCGTCTTACAAGGCACTTACTCCTACGTTTTACAAGACAAAGCCGGCCAGATCGCGCTGACGCACAGTGTCTCCGCCGGCCTTGATTATCCATCAATCGGCCCCGAGCACGCCGAACTGCACGACACCGGCCGCGCCGAATACGTCCCCGCCAGCGATGCCGAAGCCTTGGAAGCAACAACCCTGCTCGCCCGCACCGAAGGCATCATCCCCGCGCTCGAATCCGCCCACGCCGTCGCCGAAGCCATCAAGCGCGCCCCAAAGATGAAGAAGTCAGAAGTGATGATCGTGAATATCTCCGGCCGCGGCGACAAAGATATTGGAATAATGCGGGAGAATTTGAAGTTGGACTGATTGCCTTAAGATACCAGCGCGTTTGTGCCGTACAGAGAGAGCCAACAATGTCTGAAATTCGCGCGTTTCTTTGTGAAATCGCCGATGCCTTAAAATCCTTCGATGATGAAAAAATAGCTCCTACCATTAAACGTGGTCGCAATAAAGGGAAGAGTTATCCGGCGGGTGCAGGTTCGCACGAAGAGCCTGACCAGGTTCAAGCCATCGCAGCAAGGTACGGCTGGGCCGCTAATAATATCAGCTACTCTCAAGGCACCTGCGACCTCCACTACGATGGCATTTGGGCCGAAGTCAAACTCATCCGACCTTTCAACGCGAACGGCACACGCAGCCGAGAATGCGCAGATCCCGTGCTAGGCGTTGTGAACGACGCCAAGAAGCTGTCCCTCGCGAAGGACTGCGCTAGGAAGATGGTGGTGGGGCTTGCCTACAACAAGGATAAAGAGGGCTCAACGGTGATGCCCTTCATCAATAGTGTTGTGCTTCTGACGCGTAATCACGGGGTTTCACTCGGAGAGCCAATTTTGATTTCCTTGGGCCCTCTCGTCCATCCAGTTCGCCGGTTTGGATGGGTTGTAGGCTGGGAAGTGTTCGCAGGCAAAACGGATTGAATTAGGCAGCTCGGTTCCCGAGACCGCCTTCGCCCCGTTCGTCACCCCGAACCATACCACGCCGTTCGATACCCATGGCATAGTACGATATAGCAATGGAGATTCGATTATGCAACTGAACGTACCTCCGGACCTGGAAACGCTGATCAATAAACGCCTTTCCAGCGGCGCTTATGAGAACGCTGAAGACGTGCTGCGCCGCGCGCTGGAAGCTCAGGATGCCGAGGAGACCTGGACGGATGAGGAACGCCAGGCACTAAAAGCCCATATTGAGGAAGGCTACCTTCAGGCCGAGCGCGGCGAGCTTATCGATGGCGCCCGGGCCCGCCGTGACATTCAAGAGATGAAGGACAGCTGGCGCCAAAAGCATTCGCCGAAGCAATGAGCGCTTACGCTCTAACCCCACTCGCGAAAGCCGATATTTTCGAGATCTGGTCGTACATCGCAAAAGATAGCGAAAACGCCGCTAACCGGGTAGAAGAAGCCACCTACGATGCCTGCGCTTTAGTAGCCGAAGCTCCGATGCGCGGCCATTCCCGGCCCGATCTCACCACCCGTTCGCTCCGGTTTTGGACCCTAGCACGCTATCCCAACTACAGCGTGGTGTACCGGCCAGAAACGGCTCCCCTTCAAATAGTCGCCGTTCTACACGGCAAACGAAATGTCCGTCGCCTTCTGAAACAACGGCCATAGCTCGTGCCCGCAGGCCTCCGGTCCTCGCTAAGAGATTCCATTCCGCGCACGACACGTATTCGGCCGGTGGCCCACTCAAGCCGCTACTTCGCCGTCACTGCCTGCTCCAGCCTTTCCCGGATGAACCGCGTATAAGGAATGCCGCGTGCCTTGGCGCGAGCCGCAGCTCGTACAGGCTCTGGAGATTCAGCCAGAATTCCGCACTCGTTCCAAAAAAATGAGCGAGGCAAGGGCGGTATCGCCCGTGATAGCGCGTGTTCCGTTCAGTATTTGCGTGACCCGATTGGTCGGAACGTCGATCTTACGTGCCAGCTCCGCCGCGCTCATATTAAGTTCTTTGAGCTCTTCAGCAAGATGCTCGCCGGGATGAATAGCGGTCAATGCCGTAACTATGCTCCCTCAGTGATAATCGACAATTTCTACGTTAAACGGATCGTTCTCACTTCTGCAATCTGAGCTCTGCAATCTACAATTGATCCTTCATGCCTTTTCACTTCAATCGCAAGCCTTCGCTTGTCACCTACGTCACTTGCGGAGATCCCGATCTCGCGACCACGCGCGAAGTTATCCTCGCTGCGATTGAAGCAGGAGCAAGCGTGATCGAACTCGGCGTTCCGTTCAGCGATCCGCTCGCCGATGGTCCCGTAATTCAGCGCGCCAGCGAACGCGCGCTCAAGCAGGGAACCACGCTCGAACACGTTCTCACTCTTGCTGCCCAGGTTCGCGAACATTCGCAATCTGTCGGCCTCGTGGTCTTTTCTTATCTCAATCCCATCCTGCGCATGGGCCTCGCCAAGTTTTGCCGCGTCGCTCGCGCCGCCGGAGTTGATGGCACGCTTATCACTGATCTCCCAATCGAAGAGTCTGACGATTATCTCCGCGAAGCCCGCAACAATGATGTTGCGACCATCTTTCTTGCCGCGCCCACATCGCCCGATCTTCGACTTAAGCAAATCGCGGAACGCTCTAGCGGCTTCATCTATGCGATCTCGCGCACGGGAGTCACAGGCGAGCGTGCGCAAATGTCGGGCGACGCGAAAGGCCTTGTCAAACGTCTGCGCCGCTTTTCCAAGCTCCCGATTGCTGTCGGCTTCGGTATTTCGACGCCCGACCAATTTGAGGCTGTCGGGCGATTCGCTGACGCTGCCGTAGTTGGTAGCGCTATTGTGCATGTCATCGAGCAAAACAAGGGACATGAAGCCGACTCTGTGGGAGAATTCGTTAGATCGCTCGTAGCTCGTAGCTCGTAACTCGCAACTCTTATGGACATTTCCGATTTGCGAAGGAAAATCGACGAACTCGACCGCAAACTTGCGGCCCTGCTCAACGAGCGCGCCGCTGCCGCGGTCGAAATCGGCCGCCTGAAGCGCAATACGAACTTGCCGGTCTACGAGCCGAATCGCGAAAAGGAAGTAATCGCCAACGTACAGCGTTCCAGCGCCGGCCCTTTGGCGGAGCGAGACTTGGCCCACATTTACGAACGCATCATGGACGTGATGCGAAACATCCAGAAGCGCGAAATCGTTCCTGAGCCTGCACCTCAAAGGCGCGAGACGGAACTTGATTCGCAGATCGAGGATTGAGTAATGAGGATTGAGTAATAAAGATTGAGGCTAAAGCATGATCGTCGCCATGCAAGACGGCGCCAGTGAAGATCAGATCCAGCATGTGATCGATCAGTTGGTGCAGATGGGTTTCGAAGTCCATCGCTCGACCGGCGCATTGAAGACCGTGCTCGGCGGAGTCGGCGCGCGCGCCGATTTCGACACCCGCGAAATCGAGATGCTTTCCGGCGTGCAGGAAGTTCATCGCATCACAGCGCCCTACAAGTTGGCGGGCCGCAGCTTTCGTCCCGAAGGAACTGTCGTCAGGTTTGCGAACGGGCTCGAAATCGGCGGCAAAGGCATTGTCATTATGGCTGGGCCATGTTCAGTGGAATCGCACGAGCAGCTTTTCACCGTCGCGGAACTGGTTGCCAAAGCGGGAGCGCGCGTCTTGCGTGGGGGCGCATTCAAACCGCGGTCCTCTCCATACTCTTTTCAAGGACTCGGCCTCGAAGGCTTAAAGCTGCTGCGCGAAGCCGGTGACGCCTTTAAGCTTCTGGTGATCAGCGAGGTCATGGAGATTTCGCAGATCGAAGTGATGCTGCCCTACGTGGATATTTTCCAGGTGGGCGCACGCAACATGCAGAACTTCAACCTGCTGCGCGAACTGGGAAAAATTCGCAAGCCCGTCCTGCTGAAGCGCGGGATCGCTGCCACGCTCGAAGAATTGCTGCTTTCTGCCGAATATCTTTTGGCCGGCGGCAATTACGAAATTATTCTTTGCGAGCGCGGCATTCGCACATTTGAGACCTACACGCGCAACACGATGGACATCTCGGCGATTCCCATCATTCACAAACTTTCCCATCTTCCGATGACCGCCGACCCCTCGCATGGGACGGGGCGACGAGACAAGGTTGCGCCGATGGCGCGTGCGTCCGTGGCCGCGGGAACGGATGCTCTACTGATCGAAGTGCATCCTCAACCCGATAAGGCGCTTTCCGATGGCGCGCAGTCGCTTTATCCGGCACAGTTCGCGGAGTTGATGGACAGCTTGCGCATGATCGCGCCGGCTATTGGGCGCGAGATCGCGTAAAGCATTTGTAATTTCTGATTGGTAATTTGTAATTACAAGAGGCTGTGTCGGAAAATTACAAATTACAAATTACAAATCGCAAATTAACAATGCCTTTCAAGCAAGTCACCATCATCGGCACAGGGTTAATCGGCGGGTCGCTCGGGCTGGCGCTCCGAAAGCATCGCATGGCTCGCCGCATCGTAGGCTGCGACCGCGTGCCTGCCCTGGAGCGCGCCATCAATTGCGGCGCGATCGAAAGTGGCTGCGTGAATCCCGCCGAAGCCGTGCGCGGCAGCGATCTCGTAATACTGGCAACGCCTGTGCTTGCCATTCTTGATTTGATGGACTGCCTTGGTCCCGCATTGCCGGCCCGCACGCTTGTGACAGACGTAGGCAGTACAAAAGCCCAAGTCGTGGCGCGCGCCGCCAAGTGCTTCGGGCGAACGGCGGGACAACGCTTTCTCGCCGGGCATCCGATGGCGGGCAAGGAGCACGCGGGCGTGGAATTTGCCGATGCCAATCTATTCGAAGGCGCGGTGTGGCTGTTTACTCCGCTACCCCGCCAGAATCCGCACGCCGGACTTTGTGGCGAGTTCGTTGAATGCGTAGAAAAACTTGGAGCGCGCGTAGCAATGCTCAATCCCGCCGAGCACGACCGGTTTTGCGCCTGGATCAGTCATCTGCCGCAGATGATTTCGACCGCGCTGGCTGCCGCGCTGGTGGAGGAGTTCGGCCCGGACGCACCCGTACTCGATATTGCGGGACGCGCATTACGCGAAATGACGAGGATCTCCGGCTCGCCCTATTCCATGTGGCGCGATATCGCGATCACGAATAAGAAAAATTTAAGTGAAGCGATACATCAGCTTGAGCAACGATTGGCGCATGTTCGCGAGAATCTGGATACGCGCGAACTGGCGGTGGAATTCGAGCGCGCCCACGAGCTGAGAAAAAATCCACCACGGAGACACAGAGACACGGAGGAACGCAAAACCCGAACGCGGGGCTGACCATCCTCAACGTTGGTGCGCAAACACCAAAGCAATGAAGGTCATTACCGGATAACACAAAGAACCAGACCCCGATGAATTTGGGCGACGGACTGGGTCGATGGGTCATTTTGGTCAAGAATAGGATGCGCACGCTTGGCCCACCCAACGACGCCTCCGGGATTCACCACCGCCCACACACCGACCAGCGCAAACATCGCCAAGACGACAAGTAAGGCGTAATCATCCATGTCGTAGATTGTCACACAACTCGCGCCGAGATCTAAGAGGTTATTCCTTCGCTTTTCTCCGTGTCTCCGTGCCTCCGTGGTGGGTTTTGAATTAGAATCTCCTCGCCATGCATAAGGTTGTTTCGAGCGCCGAACAAGCCATTCAGGACGTTTTCGATGGCGCCACTATCATGTTCGGAGGATTCGGACTGTGCGGAATGCCAGAGAACCTGATCCGCGCGCTCTCCGCCAAGGGTACAAAGAACCTTACAACGATCAGCAACAACGCCGGAGTCGACGGAGCGGGCATAGGCTTGCTTCTGGCGAACGGCCAGATCAAGCGTCATATCGGGACCTACGTCGGCGAAAACAAGCTGCTCGAAAAAATGGTGCTGGATGGCCGCATGCAACTCGACCTTGTTCCGCAGGGAACGTTTGCCGAGCGCATCCGCGCCGGCGGTGCGGGTATTCCGGCATTTTTCACGCCCACTGGCGTAGGCACGGTGGTTGCCGAGGGCAAAGAGGTGCGTGAGTTTGATGGCCGCACCTATGTCATGGAGCGCGCTCTGGCCGCGGACTTCGCCTTCGTCAAGGCGTGGAAGGGCGATAAATGGGGAAATCTTGTCTACCGGAAGACCGCGCGAAATTTCAATCCCATGATGGCAACTGCTGCGAAGATAACGATAGCGGAGGTCGAACATCTTGTTGAGCCCGGAGAACTTGACCCCGAAACGGTGCACACGCCGAGCGTGTACGTGAAAAGAATTTTCCAGGGCGCAGTGTTCGAAAAAAAGATTGAGAAGAGAACAGTAAGGAAAGAGGTCGTTGGTCGTTAGTCGGTGGTCGTTCGGAATTCAGTGCTGCTGTGCACCGCTTTGCTCGTCGAACGACGAACGACCATCGACTATCGACGGTAAACGAAGAAAAAAATGGCAACCGAAACGAAGCCCTCAAAAGACACCGACAAGCGCGATCGCATCGTCAAGCGCATTGCCCGCGAACTGCGCGACGGATTTTACGTGAACCTCGGAATCGGCTTGCCCACGCTGGTTGCAAATTGTGTTCCCAAAGGCATGGACGTGGTCCTGCAAAGCGAGAATGGCATGTTGGGGATCGGGCCTTATCCGGTTGAGGGCGCCGAAGACTGCGACTTAATCAACGCCGGCAAGGAAACAGTTACCGAAATGCCCGGCACCGCTTATTTTTCTAGCGCCGATTCTTTCGCCATGATTCGCGGCGGCCACATTGACCTGAGCGTGCTCGGCGCTATGGAGGTCGACGAGGAAGGAAATCTCGCCAACTGGATGATCCCCGGCAAAATGGTGAAAGGCATGGGCGGCGCGATGGATCTGGTGGCTGGTGCTCGCCGCGTGGTCATCGCCATGGAGCATACAACGAAAGATGGTCAGCCGAAGATCCTGAAAAAATGCACGCTGCCGCTGACCGGTGCGAAGGTGGTAGATACCATTGTCACCGAGATGGCCTACATTCGCGTCACCCCGCAGGGCCTGGTGTTGGAAGAGGTCGCGCCCGGATTGACCGCAGAAGACGTGCAACGCGCCACGGAGCCGAAACTCATCATCAGCACCACGCTCAAGGCGATGGAAGGCTAATCCCGCCCGCGCTACACGCGAAACGGCGCGCTTAGAAGTCGCGCTGGCAACAGAATCGCTTCGCGCATCAGCGCCAGCACTCCATGGACAGCGATTCCCACGATGCGAAAAGGCAATAGCAATAGCCAGACGATCGGATAGAGGAATAGCGCGACAATAGCTAACGGCCAGCAAAGCACGAATAAGATGCACCACAGAAGGAAGGCAAACATGGCGACCTCCTGCAAAATGATACGCTTTGCAGCGTAGAAAAGTTCAGGCAAGTAACTCGCCGTCAGCGCCCGTTTTACCCGTACTTAGGTGGGTTTGCAGAAAACGCAGGGCGCGCATCCCCGCATCGCGGTGGACCTCGCTTTCGAAACTGTGCCCAGCTCCGGGATAAATCTTCATTTCGTAGGCAATCCCCTTTTCCTCGAGCAGGCGCTGCAAATTGTAGGCTTCGGATACGGGAACGGTAGCGTCCGCTTCGCCATGCAAAATGAGCACGGGGCATAGTCGCCGCATGAAGAGCTTCATTTCGCGCGGCAGTCCTCCGAAAAACTCAACCACCACCTGTACGCGGTTATCGATGGAGGCATTCGCCAGCGAGAGGTACGCGCCGAGTGAAAATCCAAGCAGCGCGATGCGTTTGGGATCGACGGCCGGTTGCTTCTCGACAAAGCTGATCGCATCCCAGAGCGTCTTCATCCAGATCGGAAAGTTGCGCAGGATGGTCGGCTTGTCCGCACTTTGAGTATCGGTGCGATCGAAATAGTGCAGAAGATAGACCGCGAATCCCTGCTCGGCCAGCATCGCGGCCCATTGGTTCATCCCGTGCACATCTCCACCGGCGCCGTGAAGAGCGACGATGGCTGGCAGAACATTCCCGTTCGTCGCGGGCAGGTATGCATCAACGCGGATGGTTTTCCCGCCGTTTTCGAATGTGAGATGAGATTGGGTGATTGTCTGCATTTTCACGTTTGATGTAAGGTTATCGTTATTGCCAACGCTTCGCGGAACGCGGCTTCGGCGGCAAGCCGCGTCTCTATAAAATATTTTTCACCAACTCGCTCAGCGATTGCTCATACGGCGCGCGCGCAATGCCGCGTTCGGTGATGATGGCCGCAACATATTTCGCTGGGGTCACATCGAACGCGGGATTTTCAATTTCGACGCCGTCAGGGACCATCTGCTTGCCGCCAATATGAGTCACTTCGCGGGCGTTGCGCTGCTCAATTGGAATCTTGCTGCCGTCAGGTGTTTCGAGGTCGACGGTCGAGATGGGCGCGGCCACATAAAACGGAATGCCGTGCTCTTTTGCCAGAATAGCAACCGTGTAGGTTCCAATCTTGTTAGCGACGTCGCCATTGGCGGCAATGCGGTCGGCCCCCACGACGATGGCTCCAATCTTTCCCTGTTTCATCATCACGCCGGCCATGTTGTCAGAGATCACGGTCGTCGGAATGCCGTCCTTCATCAGTTCCCATGCGGTGAGCCGCGAGCCTTGCAGAAACGGACGAGTCTCATCGGCGTACACATGAATCTTCTTGCCTTGCTCGACGGCCGCGCGAATCACGCCCAGCGCCGTGCCGTAGCCGGCAGTGGCGAGCGCTCCGGCATTGCAATGTGTGAGGACGCCGCCGCTGGCCGGCATGAGCGTGGCTCCGTGGCGGCCCATGGCTTGGTTGGCGGCGATGTCTTCGGCGTGCATGCGCTGCGCTTCTTTGACCAGTTCGTCTTTGATCTGCGGGACAGGGTGGCCGCCAAGTAAATCGAATTTTTCCTGCATGCGGCGAATGGCCCAGAAGAGGTTGACGGCTGTGGGCCGCGTCTGGCGGATGGTCTCGCAGATCTGATCGAGATCTTTCTTTAAGTCTGCTTCGGCTGTGGCTTTCGAATTTTTCACGCCGAGCGCAATTCCCATGCCAGCGGCCACGCCGATAGCTGGCGCACCGCGAACCACCATGTTGCGGATCACGTCGGCGACCTGCTGGTGCGTGGTGCAGGTCACGTAGATTTCTTCTGTCGGCAGCTTCGTCTGGTCGATGAAGACGACGCCTTTATCAGTCCATTCAAGAGTGTGAATCATAAGTTAGTCGTTAGTCATTGGTCGTTAGTCGTTTGTCGCGAGCCGACGGGCTTCCTGTATGCGGATTGCTGTTTGTGGCGGCAAGCAAGCCCGGCACATCTAGGCTACCGGATGATGGGCACCTGCGGGGCCGCGTCCACCGGCAAAAGTCCGCGCAGGCGTGGATCGTCGGCGACTTCGATGGCTCGCTTGTAGGCGTGAAAGCCGCATTTCATGTAAAAGCTTAGCGCTGCCGAATGGTCGAGTGTGCAGGTGTGCAACCAGACTCGTGCCGCCCCGGTTTCCCACGCTCTTTCCAGCAACTTTGCCATAAAATTACGCGCCAGGCCTTTGCCGATTGCATCGGCGAACAATGCAAATGTCGTAACCTCGACGTGGGGATGCGTGGAGCGATCGAGTTCCGCAATGCCGATTTCCCCAGCCTCGGATTCGGCAAGGAACAATTCAGTAGTCGCCGACTTCAACAAAGACGAAAGTTGTTTTTCTCCCATTTCAAGGCGGCTGAACCATAGCCATTGCCCGCCTGCTCGCAAATAAATCGCCCGATACCATTCAACTTCAGGATTCTCGACACGCCGCAAACGCACTCTGCCGGAGTGAACATTTTCAAGCGCAGGCCGCGACCGCATTTCGAGATATGTAACAACGGACGCAATTTTCCCCGGCGCGAGGTCGGTGTAGCCGTCGGGGATCATTTGCCCGCGTGTGCCTCGCGCTGCGCCACATGCTCCCGTCGCACATCGCTGGCGGTGAAGATAGCAACGAACGGTGCCGGTGCGGCGGCCTTTTCTACATTCGGACGGCCGTGAGCCTCCTCGCGCTCCACCAGGCACATAACGCCGGCGATCTGGAACCCGAACTCACGCGCCGCTTCAATCGCCTGCACGGTCGACGATCCGGTAGTGCATACGTCGTCGACAATGACTACGCGTGCGCCTTTCTCACAAAAGCCTTCGATGCGCCGGCCGGTGCCATGTTGTTTTTCGGCCTTGCGAACCAGGAAGCCGTTCAGCGTTCCACTCACCACGGCGACGGCAACCACAATCGGGTCAGCGCCAAGCGTCAGCCCGCCAATCGCGTCGGCATGCCAGCCCTGGTTGCGCATTTCATCAATGAAGACCTGGCCGACCAGTTGTGCTCCACGAGCATCGAGCGTGGTAGTGCGGCAGTCGACGTAGTAGTCGCTGGTTCCACCGGATGACAGTTTGAATTCGCCCAGCCGAAACGACTTGCGGGCTAGCATTTCAAGGAGTTCTTTTCTCGCGGTTGACATGAATGCTTACGATAGCACGGCGCGCACCGCCCGAGTTCTCAGTTCCGGGTTCCCAGTTCTCAGAAAAATGAGTACTTAACTCGAGCAACACTTGGCAATTTGAAAACTGACAAATGACAACTGAGAACTGAGAACTGCTCTTATTGATTCAACTTCTCCAGATGCCGGAACCCGTCCGTACCTACAAACATGAGCACGGAAATGGTCCCGTTGTAGGCGATGTGCATGATGAGCCCGGCCGCAACTGAATTTTTGTACGCTCGAACCATGGTGAGCACAGTCCCGACCAGAAAGATCACCAGCACCGGTCCCCACGAAAACTTGAGCTGCGAGCCATGCAGCAAGGCGAAAGCAAAGGCAGTGGCGAAGATCGCGGCCGTGAAGCCCATGCTTTTCCGCAGCACCGGATACAGAAATCCGCGGAAGAAAAGTTCTTCCAATAATGGCGCCAGAGTTATGCCAAAAATGGTCAGTGCCCACGCCTCGGCGGGCGTGCTAAAGAATGTATCGATGGGAAGATGCTTCGGCATCGGCAGCACATGCGCCAACGCTTGCAGGGCAAGAGATAGCAATGCTCCGCCAAACAGATACGCTCCCGCATTTTGCGGCCAATTCCAATGAATAGCCGCTAGAAAGCTGGGGCAGCCGCGTGCTCGCGTAACCAGAACCCACATGTAGGCGAGGATCAGCACATAGGCAGCGGCCTGTCCGGCAACCACAAGGAACGGATTGCGAGCCAGTTCAGTAATGGGAGTGTGTGGACGAAACCACGCGTGCGCGCAGGCAAGGACACCGAGGAATCCGAGGAAGAGGGCGATGATAGTAACGAAAACAATAACCAGAACGTCGAGGCCGGACCATGCGGGATCACGCGGCGCCGGCAACGAAGCAATGGTGGGAAGCGGAAACTCCGGTTGTCCGGTTAGGGCGGGTTCGGGTACGAGATTTGTTTCTGATGAACTGAGGGTGGCGTCGGCGAAGTGAGGTGCGATATCTTCTGTTGGGTGTGCGATTGCCGAGGGCGCGTCTGGTTGCTGGCCCACATTTTGCTGGCCAATGTCAGGCCGCTGCCCGGAATCTTCCGCCGGATTTTCGGGAAATGCGTTCACGCGGATTCCTGCCGATCGGTTTCCGAACGACTGCCTTCGGAACGACTGCCTTCGGAAGCCGAACTCGCAAGCGACAGTGCCGAGGCCGTGGCCCTCGCACCATTGAAGTGCGCTGCCAGTTCCTGGCCAGTGTATGACTTCTTCACCCGCGCCACTTGCTCTGGCGTGCCCTGAGCGACAATGCGGCCGCCCTCTTCGCCGCCCTCAGGGCCGAGATCGACAATCCAATCGGCATTTCGTATCACATCAAGGTTATGCTCGATGATGATGACGGTATTGCCCAGGTCGGTAAGCCGGTGCAGCACTTCGAGCAGCTTGCGCACATCGTCAAAGTGCAAACCGGTTGTGGGCTCGTCGAGCAGGTAAAGTGTCTTTCCCGTTTGGCGTTTGCTCAGTTCGCGCGCCAGTTTGATGCGCTGCGCTTCACCGCCCGAAAGCGTAACCGCCGATTGCCCAAGATGAATATAGCCGAGGCCGACGTCTACCAGTGTTTGCAGTTTTGGTCGAACCTGCGGAATGTTCTCAAGAATCTGCAACGCGTCGGTCACGGGCATTTCCAGCAGATCGGCGATCGAATATCCGTTGTAGCGCACGGCGAGCGTTTCGTGGTTGTAGCGATGTCCGCCGCAGACCTCGCATTGTACGTACACGTCAGGAAGAAAATTCATTTCAATCCGGCGCTGGCCCTCGCCCTGGCACGCTTCACATCGTCCGCCGGAAACGTTGAAGGAGAATCGTCCGGGCTTATAGCCGCGCTCGCGCGCTTCCGGCAGCATGGCAAAAAGATCACGGATCGGCGAGAAGATGCCGGTATAGGTGGCAGGATTCGAGCGCGGCGTGCGGCCGATTGGCGACTGGTCAATGCGAATGACTTTATCGATCTGCTCGCTGCCCGAAATGGATTTGTGCGCTCCCGGCTCTTCGCGCGAGCGATAAAGCGCGCGGGCTAGCGCGCGGTAGAGAATATCGTTGACCAAAGTAGACTTGCCGGAACCGGAGACGCCGGTAACAACCGTCATCACTCCCAGCGGGAATGTTGCATCGAGATTTTTCAGATTATTCTGGCGCGCCCCCAGGATCGTGATGGCTTTTCCATTGGGACTGCGGCGCTCGGCTAGCATCGCAATGCGCTGCCGCCCTGACATATACGCGCCGGTGAGCGAAGCCGGAGCTTCCATAATTTGTTCCGGTGTACCACTCGCTACCAGTTCCCCGCCGTGGCGGCCCGCGCCCGGACCCAGGTCGATCACATAATCAGCGCGCCGGATCGTTTCCTCATCGTGCTCGACGACAAGAACGGTATTACCAAGATCGCGCAGATTTTCGAGCGCAGCCAACAAACGTCCGTTGTCGCGCGAGTGCAGCCCGATGGAAGGCTCGTCGAGCACGTAGAGCACTCCCCGCAGCTTCGATCCAATCTGCGTTGCCAGGCGTATGCGTTGGCCTTCGCCGCCAGAGAGCGTAGCCGCCGAACGACCGAGAGACAGATAACCCAATCCAACGGCGTGCAGAAATTCAAGTCGCTCCACAATCTCGTGCACGATGCGGCCGGCAATGATTGCTTCGCGTCCGGCGAGTTTAATCTTGCGCGCCATTTCGAGAGCGCGCGCGATCGGCAAGGCTGTGAAATCGGCAATCGACATGCCGTTTACTTTTACCGCCAGACTTTCCGGCCGCAGACGCTGTCCGTTACATCGCGCGCACTCGGTCGCCGACATGTACTCGAGCAGGTAATCACGATAAGTCTCCGAACTCGACGAGTCGAGATTTTGCTTGAGGTATCCAATCACGCCCAGAAATCCGGTCTTCCCTCCTCGTACCGGTTCGCCATAGAGTAAAAGATTCTGGATTTTCTCCGGAAGCTTTTCAAACGGCGTGGCGAGATCCACTCCGTATGCCTGCGCAACAAGCTGCAATCCGCGAATCAAGTTCTGCGATGCCGATCCTGGCCCCAGGCCGCCATCGAGCAAAGGCTTCGACCAATCCACGATCACCTTTGCGGGATCGAAGTCATAAACACTGCCCAACCCATGACATTCCGGGCAGGCTCCATAGGCGCTGTTGAAGGAGAACGATCGCGGTTCCAGTTGCGGCACACTCACGCCGCAGTCAGGGCAAGCGAGCACTGAGGAATAAAGCGTCTCCTCGCCATTCACGACCGCTACGATCACGAGCCCGCCCGCCAACTTCATCGCCAGCCCCACCGAAAGCTCGAGCCGGTGCTCGATCCCAGGTTTCACCAGCAGACGGTCCACCACGACTTCGATGGTGTGGTTCTTGCGCTTATCCAGATTGACGTCGTCTTCCAGACTGACAAGTTCACCATCCACCCGCGCGCGTGTGAATCCGTGCTGGACGAGTTTTTCAATCTCTTTTTTGAATTCGCCTTTTCGCCCGCGCACAATCGGAGCCATGATCATCACGCGGTCGTCTGGAGTGAGCGCCATGACGCGATGCACGATCTGGTCGGCCGACTGCCGCGTGATTGGTTTCCCGCACTTGGGACAGTGGGGCAACCCCACGGACGAATAAAGCAATCGAAGGTAGTCGTATATTTCGGTGATGGTTCCGACTGTTGATCGTGGGCTGCGACTTGTGGTTTTTTGCTCGATGGAAATGGCCGGGCTCAGGCCGTCAATCGCGTCCACATCCGGGCGCTCCATCTGATCGAGAAACTGCCGGGCGTAGGCGGACAAAGTCTCGACATAGCGACGCTGACCTTCGGCATAGATCGTGTCGAATGCGAGCGACGATTTGCCCGATCCGCTGAGGCCGGTGATGACTGTCAAGCTATTGCGAGGGATCTCGACGTCAATGTTCTTCAGATTGTGCTGGCGCGCCCCGCGCACCGAAATCCTGGTGATGGCCATTTGCGACGTCGGTTATGCACTTCCGTTACGTGGACGGGGTCCCCAGAATGTTGGAGAGTGAAAGTACGCAGAGCGACTCCCGTATCTTAGTTGCTAATAATGGACCGGGTCAAATGCAGGTAAATTGAAATACTTGCGGCCGCAACGCAAAAATCAGTGCTACAAAGGCAGTCAATCGTGGAAGCATTTATGGCGGCATTTCTTATAGGCAGTACGGCAATCGTATCGGTGGGATTAGGAATTTGGGGAGCATATTGCGCTGTCACCGCAGTGTTGGCAGCGTTTAATCCAGCTCAACCGGCTCGTTTCATTTCCGCATTCGTGGCACACCAAAGCCAGGGCGGCGACTAGACCACCTCGCGGATTTCCTACCCATAGCAGCAAGGAATCTCCCTTGCTTCATTCTCGTCCATCGCCATGGGTCTTTATTGTTGTGGCGGAGGCGGCATGCCCGGTTGCTGTCCCTGGCGCATCATCTGTAGAAGTTGTTCCGGCGTCCGCGGACCGGCATTCGGCTGGTTGGGATTCACGCCCTGCTGGTCGCCTGGATTTCCTCCCGCCTGCACCGGCGGAGTTTGATCTGCGGCATCGTCGTTGCTGTTATCGGCGTCGTCAGTAGCGCTATCATCATCGGCGTTGGCTTCCGGTTGCGGCGGAGGGTTCGTCGCGATCATCTGTGGCCGGAAAGGCTGTCCCGGCCTTCCGGGAGAAGCGTTGGCCTGCTGGTATCCGGCCGCGGCATTCTGTGTTTCACTGCCTCCCGGCTTGGGCGTGAGGACAACGGAAGCCACGATAGTCGGGTCCGCGGTCGAGCCCAATATCACATAATTAAATTGCGAGCCGTTTAACAATGCAGCCAGCACATCACGGGGCGCTCCCGGCCCAATGGCCGTCACAACGCGCTCTTGAGCCCCGTTCGGCGGAAGATCAATGGTCGCCTTGGTCAGTTTCCGCACTTGCTTGAGAATTTCGCCTAAAGTCGCGTTCTCCGCGAAGATGGTCAGTAAGCCTTTCTCATAGGTCACTTTCGGCGGGCTCTCGGGAATCTGGTCCATCGGAACCTGGCTCAACGGTCCCGCAGGCAGCGGCGGGAGCACGAGCGGCGGTGGATCCTTTTTCTTTTGCGGCCGGTGATGTATCGGGGTGGTCGCCGCAGGGTGAGGCTTAGCAGTTTGTGTCGAGGAATCGGGCTCCGTCGGGGCGGCGGGTGGCGTTGGAGTAACGGCTTTTGAGGGCGCGTCCTGCGCGGGTAATGCCTGGGCAGGCGCAGTTTGTGCCGGTGCAGCTTGATTCTGAGCCTGCGCCGAAGTGTCGGCGCTCGCAGAGCATACCAAGCTCCCCAACAGCAACCCTGCTACCAATAATATGGCGGATTTATTTCTGCCTAACATGAATACTTCTCGCGGTTTCCCCAGTGGTGTGCACCAGCGTGTCGCTGATCGACTCTTCTGTCGATTCTATCATCATGCCTTCAGAACGAAATCCCGAGCATATTCTTGCAATGTTTTGCATCGCCCACGCCCTTTTTTTCACGTGGTAACGCCGTTTACTATCCATTTCCCCGCCGAAGTCGGGCGGGTACAATGCCCTTAGAGGCTTTTACTGTGATCATAGTTTCCCGGGCTAACCCCGAAAAGCATCTTCTTTCGATCAAGAATCTGATCAAGAAACTCTCGTTCGCCTGCCTGTTTTGCCTGATGCTTGCCGCCCCACTCAAAGCCCAAACTTGCCTGACCGCGGCTGACATCGAACCGGCGCCCCGTGCTGCTCTTGAGGCCACCGCCAAACGTTACTTCGATATGTCAGCGCATGGCGATTTCGCATCCCTGAAACAAAATGCCATACCCGCACTGGCCGCCAACTTCGCGGGGGTGGAAGCCGCTCTCACGGACAACCAACCCAGTTTCACTGCCGCGCACGCCAATGTACGTCCGCCTTTCCTGCTGAATGCTGAATCCGCAGATAAGAAACCATTTTCCCGCGCCGAATTCCTCTGTGGAGTTTTTGGCCGTACTGGCCAAACTAGCGAGAGTGCCGTGTTCGTCCTCAACGACTTGCCCGCGGGAAAGTATGCGGTTGCCATTCTTGATGTGACCGGCGGCAAGAAGCCCCTTACGCTCACGCTGGTTTTGCAGCAGATCGACTCAGACTGGAAACTTGCCGGCTTCTATGCTCGTTCGCAACAGGTTTCCAGTCACGATGCGGCATGGTTCACGCAGCAGGCGCGCGACTTCAAGGGCAGAGGACAGAATCACAATGCGTGGCTCTATTATCGCGAGGCGATCGCTCTCGCTTCGCCCGTCGACTTCATGAGCACGCAATCCACCGACAAGCTGTATGACGAAATTCAGGCTATCCAACCTGCGGATCTGCCCGTCAACGGCAACTCTGTCGATCTTAGTGCGGGAGGCAAGACCTATCACTTGACGGCAATTTTTCCACTCGTTGTTGGTGACGATCTTGACCTGGTCATTAGGTATTCCGCCGCCGATATTTCCAATCAAACAAAAACGTTTGAAGAGAATATGCTAGTCATCAAAGCGCTGGTGGCGAAGTTTCCCGAGCTTAAGTCCGCATTCGCCGGGGTAGTCGCGCGCGCCGTCGCGCCTTCAGGAGATGACTACGGCTCGATGCTGCCGATGAAAGAAATTAAGTAGCTGCCGGCGCTCAGCTCACAACTCCAGGCTCGCACCTTCTTGACAAGGTTTATAGAACGGGGGCGTCGTTTCACCTGAGGGATGCTTCACCTTGGGAGATCGATAGTTCTATCGCGGTCACTGTCATCCTGAGCGCCGCCGGAGCGGACGCGACGGCAAGTCGAAGGGCCCCTACCCCCTAAAATCTGCCGCAGTGACCTCACCGCCCTAAAGCGTCTTACTTGATCTCCAGCACTTCCTTTTCTTTCCCTTTGCTCATCTCTTCCATCTTCTTAATTTCGTCGTCGGTGAGCTTCTGGATCTCATCCAGCGCGCGCTTCTCGTCATCCTCGGTAATCTTCTTGTCCTTCATCGCCTTCTTGATTGAGTCGTTGCCATCGCGGCGCACGTTGCGGATAGCCGTACGGTGCTCTTCAAGAATCCGGTGCAGATGTTTGACCATCTCTTTCCGTCGTTCCTCGGTCAGCGCCGGCACTGGCACCCGAATCGTCTTGCCGTCGTTCATCGGATTCAGGCCGAGGTCCGCAGTACGGATCGCCTTTTCGATGTTCTGCAGTGCCGAAGGATCGAAGGGTTGCACCGTAATCATCTGCGGCTCGGGTGCATGAATGGTCGCAATCTGGCTGAGCGGCATCATGGAGCCGTAATAATCCACTGTCACCGTGTCGAGCATGTGGACGTTCGCGCGCCCGGTGCGCGTTGCCGCCATCTCGCGGCGAAAGTCTTCTACCGCTTTATCCATGCGGGTCTTGAGCTGCACGAACGTTTCCTTCAGTGCAGGATTCGCTGCCATCGAAAGTTGCGCCATATTGCGGGGCTCCGAAAAAACTAGAATTAATACTAATAAAGACAGGAAAATTAAAACGCTAGATTATAAACCGTGCTTCAGTGAAAGTCCGCTGCTCGCCTCGATTCGCCGTTCAATCTGAGCCATCAGTGCCTCCGCAGCGGGAGCGGCCAGCCCATGCCGCCGGGCCGCGCGCACGATTGCGCCTCCAATCGCGTCCAACTCCGGTGACCGGCCGTGCTCAACATCTTTCTGCATCGAACTTCGCATTCCCGCCGGTGCAGCCTTCATCCGCGCAAGAATCGTATCTGCCTCTACATTTGCTCCTTCCGCCTGGCCGGCGGCGCACGTCTCACGCACTGACGCCTCAAGCCGCCGCCAGTGGTCCGCATTGGCGATGACCTCGCCAATCGGCTGATCGAACGCAGTCGTCGCCAGCGCGAACGGCCCGAGGAAGACGAGCTTGCTCCACATGAGCGTGGCTTCATCGTCAAAAAACTTGCAATTAAAACCGAGGCCTCGCAGCTTCTCGCATACCGGTTCCAGCAGCGCCTGTCCGCTGGACGAGATGTTCAGCACCGCAAATGGCGAGCGATGAATAATATGCCCTACGCTCACTCGCTCCATCTCACCCGCAATAGTCGCCGGAATTACACGATCCTCGCCGAACCTCGCCCGTAGCACTTGCAGATGGTCGAGTCCGTTGAGTAATGGCACAATGGCGCCCGTGAATGAACCGTTGTCGGGCGATCCATTGCCGATCATCGGCAGCACGCCATCCAATTGCGTAGCCTTCACGGTCAACCAAAGAACGTCCGCTGCCGGAACAGACGACGCCCAATCAACTTCCACCGACCAGTTTCCGAATGGGCTCTCTAACTGAAGATGCGGCGGATGGGCCGCGAGCGTCTCCGGACGCACCACCAGCGTGATCGATTCACCTACGCGACCTAGGCAGGCTCCGATCATTCCGCCCACCCCGCCAACTCCTAGAATTGCGTGTTTCATGTGTCGTAGCCGGGACCCCGTCTTGCGCGATGATTCTACGCCCAGCGGTTTGTATTTTCATCGGTGGCGGCGTATAGTTGTTTGAAGAACTGTTGTGTCGTAGTGTCAGGATTTGGCGGAGCACACCAGTGGGCGAAAGCCCACTTTTTAGTTGGAGCAGGGTCACTCATAACAGTTTTTGTAAGTGCTTGAGGCAATGGCGTTTGACGAGGGGAAGGTTCGAGAGATTGCCGATCGGGTCGCCGCTTCCAGCGGTCTTTCGGTCATTGAGATCGAGTTCCTCGGTTCCGGCAAACACCGCATGCTGCGGGTTTTCATCGACCGGCTGGGAGCGGTTCCCTCGGTCGGGCACCCTGACGGTGTGACGCACGAGGATTGTTCGGCATTCAGCCGGGAATTCGGCACTATCGTCGAAGTTGAGGATGCTGTGCCCGGTGGGTCTTATGTATTAGAAGTTTCGTCTCCGGGCCTGGATCGGAAGCTGAAAACGGCGGCGGATTTTGAGCGCTTCCGCGGGCATCGGGTGAAATTAACGACCCGCGAGCCGGTGAACAACAACCGGCATTTTGAAGGACGGTTGGAGAGCTTTGAAAGCGGGAAGCTGTTGCTCGATCTAAGTGCGGCGCGACGGAAAATGCGTCCCAAAGATGGTTCCGCTTCTGTCGAGATCGAACTGGCGAACGTGGAAAAGGCGAATCTGGTGCCGGAAATTTAGTTCCCAGGCTTCAGTGCTCAGTGCTTAGGAAGATCAAACCTTGGCAACTGAGAACTGAGAACCGAGAACTGAGAACTGACTTTTATGCCTAGCGAGCTATACAACATTATCGACGCGGTGAGTCGCGAAAAGGGTATCGACCCGCAGATCGTCGTCAGCGCGGTCGAGGACGCCATCGTCGTCGCTACGCGAAAGTATTACAAGACGCAGGAAAATCTCCGCGCCGTGCTCGATAAAGACTCGGGCAAAATCAATGCCTACGCGGTGAAGTCGATTGTCGAATCCACCGAGCAAGTGGAAGATCCGAATCTTCAGGTCACGGTTGAACAGGCGCGAAAGCTCGACCCGGCTGCGGAAGTCGGCGGCGAACTGCTGATCCCGAAAGTGACAGAAGGGATTCTCGGACGCATCGCGGCGCAATTGGCAAAGCAGGTGATCTTCCAGAAGGTGCGCGAGGCCGAGCGCGATACGGTTTACAACGAATACGTGGGGCATGTTGGCGAGATCGTCAACGCCACAGTGAAGCGGATTGAAGGTCCCGACGTCATCGTCGACATCGGCAAGGCCGAAGCAAAAATGGGCCGCAAGGAGCAGTCGCGCCTGGAATCCTTCGCCGTCGGCGAGCGGATTCGCGTGGTGATTTCCCGCGTCGATAAAGCGGTCAAAGGTCCCGGTGTGGTTGTCTCGCGCGCCGCGCCTGAACTTGTGCAGCACTTGTTTCAAACTGAAGTCCCCGAAATTTACGACGGCACGGTCGTGATCCGCGCCACCGCGCGCGAAGCCGGCGAGCGTACCAAGATCGCCGTCATGTCGAAGGATAAGGACGTCGATGCGGTTGGCGCGTGCGTGGGCATGAAGGGCATGCGCGTGCAATCGATTATTCGTGAACTGCGCGGCGAGAAAATCGACATCATTGAATACCACGAGGACCCGGCGACCTTCGCCGAAAAGGCTTTGCAGCCCGCGAAAGTCAGCCGCGTAACCGTGATCGACGCGGGTGAAAAGCATCTGGAAGTCGTCGTCGACGACACGCAACTGTCGCTCGCCATCGGTAAAAAGGGCCAGAACGTGCGCCTGGCGGCGAAACTGCTCGGGTGGAAAATCGATATCAAGAGCGAGGAAGAGAAACGTCAGGAAGTGGAGCAGCAGATGGCGTCGATGGTCACGCAGACCGTCACTCCGCTCGAAAATGTTACTGGGCTCGGCGAAGGCCTGGTCGAGAAGCTGAAGGCAGCCGGCGTGAATACGGTCGAATCCCTCGCCGATATGACGCCGGAGCAGCTCGAGGCCATTGAAGGCATTGGCCCGAAAACGGTGGAAAAAATCAGCATCGCCGTCAATAATTATTTTGCCAGTTTGGATGGCGTTGAGGCTGTAACAGTCGAACCAGAGGGGCTCGAAGAAGCCGCGGAGGGTAGCGCGGTCGAAGCCGGTTCGCCAACCAGTGAGAGTGAGGCGGGGACGGCATCTGCTGAGGCTGAGCCAATAGAGGCCGAGCACGCCGAGGCTGGAGCAGTAGAGTCAGAGACGGCTGAGGCCGGGCAGGCAGAGGGCGAGCAAGCGGCTCCTGATTCCGCGCCTGCCGCGCCCGAGACTGAAGATAGTCAGGCATCCACCGAAGAAGCCCCCAAGTCTCAGGAAGACGACGAGAATGCGGGCAATTAGTGCACTTTCCGCGAGGCTAGATATGCAAGCGTAGCAACAACGATCGAAGCAGGCGGGACAGGAGAAGGAACGGAAGCGAATGAAGATTCGAATCAATGATCTGGCCCGTGAGTTGGAGGTCAAGAGCAAATCTATCCTTGACGTGCTGGCCGAGGTCGGTGTTACCGAGAAGAAAACGCACTCCAGCTCGCTTGAGGAGCATGAAGCCGAGCTTGTACGCAAACGCCTCGTCCGCGCCGACTCCGGCTCCGCTCCCTCAAAATCTACCCGCCAGCCCCTTCACGGCGAAGAGGAAATTAGGACCAAGATCGATCTATCTCACATTTCCCGTCCCGGCGATGTTTTGCGAGCTATCACCCAACAGCGAGAGGCCGTCGAGCATCCGATAACTCGGCCGCCCATCAGGCCGCAGGTGCCGCCGATTGCGAAGCCGCCGGCACACGCGCCCGCCATTGAAGCGAAAGCGGAGGTTGGAGCGACAATAGCGCCTCCAAAGCCTGTGGTGCCGAAACCCGCCGCTCCAGAACCACCTGCGCCCAGATTCGTAACTCCGGCTTCGGTGGCAGCGGAGCGCCCGCCGTCCGTGGTTGTCATTCCACCGAAAGCGCCGGTTACGCCTCCACCCAGCGTTGCCCCGCCTGCAACGTCCGTGACTCCGGCGGCGAGCGCAGCCGCGCCCACGATAGGATTGCCGCCGCGACCGCCGGCCATGCCCTCCACAACTCCATTGACTACCGCCGCCGCGCCGTCACCTCAAGCGCCGCCTCAAAGCTCTGTGCCCCCAAGACCCGCAGCTCCCACTATTCCTCCACCCCGTGTCATCATGCCCCAGACCGGTCCGCGTCCGGTGTACAAGGCGCCAGTTCCGCCGCCCGGAGCTCCTCCGCGTCCAGCGCCAGGCCGGCCAGTGCCAGGGCAACCGATATTTCAACGTTCGGCGCGTCCTGCCGCACCCGGATCTCGTCCGCCTTTGCGTCCCGGCGAACGACGTCCCATGCACCCGACTCGAGTTTCGCCCATGGGCGCGCGTCCGCTTGGCGTTGGACCCGGCGCTCCGATGGCGCCTCCTGGACCCTCGCGTCCCGGAGCCCGTCCCGGCGGTCCTTCCCGTCGTCCAGGCCAGCGATATGTTCCGCGCGGCGTAAAGGAAGGCCCGATGAAGGGCTACACTCCGCCACCGCGCGTCTCGGTCAGCAATGAGCCGCTGCCGATTACGCGGAACATCACGATCACCGAGGGAATTTCGGTAAAGGATCTTGCCGAGAAGCTCGATATTCGCGCCAAGGATTTGATTGCCCGGCTCGTGATGCGCGGCGTTTTCGCTACTATCAACCAGACGCTGGACGCCGAACTAGCCAGCGAAATGGCGCGCTTCTTCGGAGCGGAAACCGAAGTCATTACCTTCGAAGAGCAGGCCGCAAAAGAAACCGCCGATGCCGTCGATAGCAGTGAAGAAGGCGCCGAAGCAGGTCCGCGTCCCCCGGTCGTCACTATCATGGGCCACGTCGACCACGGCAAAACCACGCTGCTCGACGCGATTCGTTCAACCAATGTGGCCGAAGGCGAAGCCGGCGGCATCACGCAGCACATCGGTGCGTACAAGGTCCGCATTACCGACAACACTTCTCCTGCATACGGGCGCGAGATCGTGTTCCTCGATACGCCGGGCCACGAGGCTTTCACCCGCATGCGCGCTCGCGGCGCGAAAGCCACCGACATCGTCGTGCTCGTCACCGCTGCCGATGACGGCGTTATGCCGCAGACCATCGAGGCCATCGATCACGCGCATGCCGCCGAAGTTCCGATTATCGTTGCGGTAAACAAGATCGATAAGCCGGAAGCGATGCCCGAGCGCGTGAAAAAGCAGCTCGCCGATCGCGGCCTGCTGCCGGAAGATTGGGGCGGCAAAACCGTCTTCGTCGATGTTTCCGCCAAGAAGAAAACCAATCTCAACTTGCTCATGGAAATGATCTGTCTGACGGCCGACTTGCAGGAGCTGAAAGCGACTCCCGCGCGCGCCGCCAGCGGCGTTGTGCTTGAGGCCAAGCTTGATCGCGGCCGCGGTCCAGTGGCGACCGTCCTGGTGCAGAACGGCACACTCCACGCCAGCGATAATTTCGTGGTCGGCAATGCCTATGGCAAAGTGCGCGCCATGTTTGACGATCGCGGAGCCCAGATGCTGGAAGCGCCGCCCTCCACGCCCGTTGAAATCCTTGGCCTCGAAAGCCTGCCGCAGGCGGGCGATCAGTTCACCGTCGTCACTGACCGCGAGAAAGCCCGCGACATTTCCGAATACCGCGAGCAGAAGGCCCGCGAAGCTGCCCTCGCCAAGAGTTCGCGCGTTTCGCTCGAAGGCCTCGCCGAACAGTTGAAGACGGCCGGAATGAAAGAGCTGAACATTATTCTTAAGGCCGACGTCCAGGGTTCGGTCGAAGTGCTCAGCGATCTGCTCGGGCGTCTCTCGAACGACAAAGTACGGCTCAAGCTCTTGCGCTCCGGCATCGGCGCCATCACCGAGACCGACGTGCTGCTCGCATCTGCCTCGAACGCCATCATCATCGGTTTCAACGTTCGCCCCGAGCGCAAAGCGCAGGAACTTGCCGACCAGGAAAAAGTCGATATTCGCTTGCACTCGATCATTTACGAACTGCAAGACGAGATCAAGCGCGCCATGACCGGCCTGCTTGAGCCGACGATCAAAGAAACTTACCAGGGCCGCGCGCAAGTGCTCGAAACCTTCCGCATCCCGAAGGTTGGGATGATCGCGGGCTGCCGCGTCACCGATGGACTCATCAAGCGCGACGCCGAAGTTCGTTTGCTTCGGGACAACGTCGTCATCTTCAAAGGCAAGATCGCTTCGCTGCGCCGCTTCAAAGACGACGCCAAGGAAGTCACCAACGGCATGGAGTGCGGCATCTCCATTGCTAACTACGGCGACGTGAAAATCGGCGACGTGATTGAAGCCTTCATAACCGAAAGAATCGCCGCCGAGAGCATCGCGTAAGGGATCCCGCGCCCGCCAAATTCTTTCGCAGTAGAGACGGGGCTTGCCCCGTCTCCAGTTCATTTCCCGAGGGTCGGGTTTCGCACTGGAACCATCGAAGTGACGGGCGTCCTCGCCCGTCCGCGAAAATGCACCTCGCGGAGTCCGCTCTTCTATAATCGAACCATCATGAAGCGCGTGGTCCATGCCGCCTGTCCCCATGACTGTCCCGACGCTTGCGGCGTCCTGATCACCATCCAGGATGGGCGGGCGACGAAAATTCAGGGCGATCCCGAGCACCCGGTAACGCGTGGTTTTCTCTGCGCCAAAGTCGCCAAGTATCTGGATCGCGTCTACTCGCCGGAACGCCTGCTGTATCCCATGAGGCGGAAAAAGGTCGTCCCGAAAGGGCCGCTCGTTTCGGCCGCACCAAATTCGAATCATGCTGGTCCGCGACCAGCAGATGCCTTTGAACGCATCTCCTGGGATGAAGCCCTTAACGAAATCGCGCTGCGTTTTCGCGGCGTCATCGCCGAGCACGGACCGGAAGCCATATTGCCGTACTCCTATGGAGGCACGCTTGGCGCACTCAACGGCGCGTCCATGGACCGGCGATTTTTCCATCGGCTTGGGGCATCGCAACTGGAGCGCAGCATCTGCTCGACAGCAGGCGAAGAGGGGCTCAAATCCGTCCTCGGGATAAAACTTGGCACCGAGCCCGAACAGTTTGCGCAATCGCGCTACATCATTGCCTGGGGCGCGAATATTCATGGCAACAATGTGCATCTATGGCCCTTTATTGAAGAGGCCCGGCACAAAGGCGCCAAATTGGTCGTCATCGATCCTTACCGCACGCGTACCGCAAAGTGTGCTGACTGGTATTTACCTATCAATCCCGGTACAGATGCCGCGCTAGCCCTCGGCCTGATGAACGTGATCATCGCGGAAAACCTTCACGACGCCGACTACATTTCCCGCTACACGGTCGGTTTCGACGAACTGAAAGCGCGCGCGGCGGAATTTCCCCCCGAAAAAGTTGCGCACTGGACCGGCGTTGCTGCCGACGATATTCGCAAACTGGCGCGCGAATATGCGACGGTGCGGCCCTCCGTCATTCGTGTCAATTACGGTATCCAGCGCTCGGAGCGCGGCGGAATGTCGATGCGCGCAGTTACGATGCTGCCCTGCCTGATTGGTTCCTGGAAAGAAGTCGGCGGCGGCCTGCAGCTTTCGTTGAGCGGCTCCTTTGGCCTTAACAAGCAGGCGCTGGAAATGCCGGAACTGATGGAGAAAGCGCTGGGACGGCCGGCGCGCGTCGTCAACATGGTGCAGCTGGCGACAGCATTGAATGCACTTGATTCGCCGCCTGTTAAAGCACTGTTTGTCTACAACTCGAACCCGGCAGCCGTTTGCCCTAACCACAATGAAGTGGTCCGCGGCCTCAAGCGTTCAGATCTGTTTACCGTTGTTCACGAGCAGTTCTTCACTGACACCACCGACTATGCGGACATCGTTCTGCCCGCGACCACATTTTTCGAGCACAAGGACCTGCAGACGGCTTACGGTCACTACCACCTGCAGATTTCCGAACAGGCGATCGAGCCGCTTGGTGAATGCCGATCGAATGTCGAGGTGTTCCGCGCGCTCGCCGAGCGCATGGGATTTGACGAAGCATGCTTCGACGAAACTGTCGATTCGATGATCGATCACGCGCTCGATTCCCCGAATCCATGGTTGCAAGGCATCGGCCGTGAGCGCCTGGAGCGCGAATATCACGTCCGCATGAATTTCCCAAGCAATAGCGAAACACCAACTGCATGTGGGGCGCAAGCTGAATCGCCGCAAGCCGTTCCACCATTTCTTCCTTTTGCCGAAGGCAACTTTGCCACTCCTTCCGGCAAAGCTGAGTTCTATAGCGAATCGCTCAGGCGACAGGGCCTCGACCCCGTAGTTGCGTTCAGTCCGCCGGAGGAGTCGCGCAACGGGGCTAGAGCCGTCAACTTTCCTCTCGAGTTGCTGGCGCGCAAGGCCGATAATCTGTTGAATTCGACTTTTTCGAATCTGCCATCAGTGCGGCAATTGGAACCGCAAATAGGAGATCTCGAAATGCATCCGGCCGACGCGCGATTGCGCGGCATTCGTGATGGTGACGCCGTCCGCATATTCAATTCGCGCGGCGAGATCGTTCTTCAGGCGAGCGTAAACGGTTCAGTGCCGGCTGGCGTGGTGGCCGCGCGGCTCGACTGGGCGCGATTCGGCCCCGGGTCAGTAAACATCAATGTACTAACGTCGGAAAAATTGACTGACATGGGCAACGCGGCGACCTTCTATTCCGTCTCTGTTGAAGTGGAGCCTTCGTCGCGCAAGGGATAAGCAGAGCGTTTACATTCCTGCCTTGGACGGCTTCCACTCTCTACCGTATAATTACCGTTTTCCTAACTCTCGTTTTTCGAGGTAGTTGCAATTCATCGCTGTCATAAGGATATCCCTGTGCGCGCCTTGGACCTCGGCCGGCACATGGGCTCGCTGAGGGCCTCCGAGCGCGTCGCCGTCTCCTATAGCGCGCGCCAGTGCATTTCCCGGTTGTTCGGCTTCCTTTTGGTGTCCGCAGTTTTCTTACTCGTCATCCCGGCATTGGGGCAGGAGAACCTGATTGTTGGCATTCAGGTCCATGGCAATCACCGCATCCCCGCAGACACTGTCAAGTCGCGCATCTTCACGAAGGTTGGCGACATTTACGATACGGCCGCGATCGAGCGCGACTTCAACGCATTGTGGAACACAGGCTACTTCGAAGATATCCGGTTTGAGCGCGAGGAAAGCCCCAAGGGCTGGATTCTTCATATCTATGTCAAAGAACGGCCCACGATCCGCGAAATCAATTACACGGGACTGAACGCTGTTTCCACCAGCGACGTGCTCGACCGTTTCAAAGAACGGAAGGTAGGACTTTCGGTCGAAAGCCAGTACGATCCCACCAAACTTAAGAAAGCCGAAGTGGTGATCAAAGACTTGCTCTCGGAGCATGGACGGCAGTTTGCGACCATTCGCACAGAGGTGCGACCCATTCCGCCCGCGGCCGTGGGCATCACGTTTGTGGTTAAAGAAGGGCCGAAGGTCAAAGTTGGCAAAATCCGCTTCCGCGGCAACAAGCACATCAACGACCGCACCTTGCGCGCCGCCATGAAGAACCTCAAGCCAATCGGCATCCCACACTCCATCTTCCTGGAAAACATTTTCGCCAAAACCTACGACGCCACCAAACTCGAGGAAGACACGGAACGGGTGCGCGCCGAATATCAGAACCGCGGGTACTTCAAGGTGCTGGTGGAAGATCCCAAAACCGACATCCACGATACGGGCCACGCGGGGACGCACATTCCACTGGTGCAGTCTGGTGCCGGCAAAGCCGTCGACATCACCATGCCCATCGAAGAGGGCGCTCGCTACCATCTTGGTTCCATCACTTTCAAGAACACCAAGGCGATTACAAATTTAACCGCGCTGCGCAACTTGTTCCCAATCAAGGATGGCGACATCTTCAGCCGTGAAAAGGTCGCCAAGGGCCTGGAAAACCTGCGCAAAGCTTATGGCACGCTGGGTTTTATCAACTTCACCTCCATCCCCGACACCCATTTTGACGACGAAAAAAAACTGGTCAATCTGGTGATTGATGTGGACGAGGGCAAGCAGTTTTTTGTGCGGCGCATCGAGTTCCAGGGAAACACCACAACCCGCGACAAAGTGATTCGTCGCGAAATCGTGCTCGAAGAAGGGCAGATTTACAACTCGCAGCTCTGGGAATTCAGCTTGCTGCGCCTGAACCAACTCGGCTACTTCAACCAACTGAAACCCGATGACCCCAATACCACCGACCGGCACTTGGACGAAAAAAACGGCACCGTCGATCTAACTCTGAAAGTGACGGAAAAAGGCAAGAACAGTATTGGACTGCAGGGAGGCGTAAGCGGGCTGGCCGGTGCCTTTGTTGGCCTCAATTACAGCACGAACAATTTCCTGGGCCTGGGGGAAACGCTCTCGGCGCAAGCCAGCCTTGGGTCCTACCAGCGCGACATCGTCCTTGGATTCAGCGAGCCCTATCTCTGGGATCGCCCCATACAGGCCGGGTTCAACGTCTACGTGCGGAAAACAAACTTCAATCAAGCGCGGCAGTATGCGCTCCAGACAGGGCAAAACCTGAACCTGCCGTCCACCTATCTGCAGAACCTGCAGAACTACTCTCAATCCAGTTCGGGGTTCGTGCTCAGCCTGAGTTATCCGCTGCACCGGTCGCTGAAACGTTTTGGTATCAGCTATGCGTTCGACCGCTCCTCGCTGATTGCCGTCAGTAATGCGTCGAAACTGCTGTTTGAGAATCTGAACTTCAGCGGCGTCACAGGGCCCAATGCGCTGAACGGCATTATTACCAGCAAAATCACGCCCAGTTTCTCAATGAACACTCTCGATGCTTATTATGCTCCCCATAAGGGCCGAAGCCTTTATGTGGCCGCTGAAATCGCCGGCATTGGTGGCACCGTGAATACATTCCGTCCGGTCATCCAATACAAACAGTTTTTCCCGGTGCAGAAACGACGGAATGCCATTGGGTACAACCTTCAGAGTTCGTTCATCACTGGCTATGGCGGGGTAGTGGCTCCGCCGTTTGAACGCGCTTACCTGGGCGGCGAAAATGACCTGCGCGGCTTCGACTTCCGAACCGTGTCTCCCATTGCCTATCTGCCCAGCGTACAAAGCGTGCCTTTGCAGAACCCGGACGGTACTTATGTCCCGGGGAATCCATACGGCCCCCCTCCTCCTCCTCCCGGCCAGAGATGCGTGCCGCCTCCGCCACCGTTTTCGGGGGGAGCGGGTGGCGCAACCAATTGCTTCTTCATTCCCATTCCGTACTCGCAACCGGTCACACCCGGCGGCGACTTCGCTTTGAACGGGAATCTCGAATACCGCTATACCATCGCCGGGCCGGTCGCCCTCGCGCCGTTTGTGGATGCAGGCACCGTGGCGATTTTGCGTCGGTCGCAGCTCCAGATCAACCCCACGCAGTACCAAAACCTGCTCAGCCAATACTTCGGGTGTCCGGTGCCGACTGCTGCGTACGGTTGCAACACGGCATATCAGTTGCGAGGAAACACCTTGAACATCCCGCAGTATCTCAACATCGTCCCCGGCACGAACTGGGTTCCACGTATGTCAACGGGACTGGAGTTGCAAGTCATGCTGCCGGTCATCAATGCCCCGTTCCGCATTTACTATGCGTATAACGCAATGCGTTTGGATAGCACCGCAAATGCACCGATTGCGATTACACGTGGCATGTTTACCACTTCTTCTTCTAACCAGTGCGACGAAGGTGCGGGCAACTTCACCTACTGCCTTACAAAGGACAGCTTGGGTTCCAGTTACACATTGCGTGAGCCGCGCAAGACAATCCGCTTTACTGTGGCAACCACGTTCTAGAAATCAGTTGCCAGTATCCAGTACCCAGGAAAACCTCACCTGGATCCAATTGCATTCACAACTGTTGGGAGCACCATGCAGTGGCGCGGAGCCGATATTTTGCGCACTCAAGGGGAACTGAAAATTGAGTGGTTAAACTGGGTACTGGATACTGGATACTGCTTTACTCAATCTGCACCAATTCCCGCGCCGGCTCGGAGGCGGTGGCCGGATGCTGCGGAGCGCGCCACGCATCCAGAATCGAGACCTGATGCACGCACGATACCGTGCAATGCGGTGCGCACGGTTTCTCCGTATTAAATTCGCGCCGCACATCGCTAACCGTATATTTCTCCAGCGGAATTCCCGGATACCCCCGCTGTTGCGAGCAGTAATGCACCAGGCCATCCTCGCAAATATAAAGATACCGAGCCCCGGCGCGGCACCGCCATTGGTTGGGACGCCCCAGCGCAATATTGTCCTGAAAGGCATTGATGCGCGTGAAACTACGTTTTTCCAGCTGTTTCATCTCGTGGTAGACGCGTCGTTCTTCGTCATTTAGTGGCTGCAATTGCCCGGAGCCATCATGAATGATGCCAATGGTCGAACTGAAGCCCAACTCCAGCGCTCGCCTGCCGATCGTGAGTGCGTCCTGCGGATGGCTCACGCCGCTGCCCACCACGGAATTGATGTTGACGTGAAACTCAGCGTGCTCTGCCAGCAACTGCAACTTACGGTCCAGCACCTTAAGGCTTTTCTTGGAAACCGCGTCGGGGTTGACGTTGTCGATCGAAATCTGCAGCCACTCGAGACCAGCGCGATTCAATCGCTGGATGCGATCTGCGGTGAGCAGGTATCCGTTGGTGATGAGCCCGGAGACGATCCTGCGTTCGCGCATGCGGTGGATGATGGCGTCCAGATCGGGGTGCAGCAACGGTTCGCCCCCGCTGATGGTGACCACCGAAGTCCCAAGCTCTTTCAGTTTGTCGACCCGGCTCAGCATCAACTCGGTGGCGACCGGCTTAGAAAAATCGTCGAACTCGTTGCAATAAGTGCAAGCCAGGTTACAGCGCCGCACCGGAATCAAGTGCGCAAGCAACGGGTGATCGGTCGACGCGATCGCTTTGAGTATCTGCCAAAGGCCGTGGGCGTCTCGCTCCAGCCCTTTGAGCCGTCTCCGCAGCTTTTGCGTTGCCGACGGTTTTATCTTTATCGGTTTTGCCGGTTGTTTAGTTTCAGGTTGTGACGACAATGCAAACCCCTAATTAAAATTAATGCCAACAGCAAATGCTATTGACTCATGCCGGTCCGCACGGGCCCACGCCGCAACATTATTTGGGTCAAAAACCGGCTCGAATGGCGATTTCGGAGCCCCGATCCATTGGGACGAGTATGTCTTCCAAGTATGCCTTCCGAGTATTCCTTCAATGATAACGCGGCCGGGCCTGCGATTGGGCGACGTGAACAAGGTTAGGCGGGCATCGAGCAAGGCACCTGCAGGCCGCTTCACAAACAGCCAAGCCATCTTAGAATAGCGGCACCAGCTTATACTCGGCAAAAATGCGCGCTATATTCCAATGGAAGACGAGTTCCCGCGTCATAGAATTAGGACGCAAAACCCTGGTCATGGGCATCGTGAATGTAACGCCGGATTCTTTTTCCGACGGCGGCCTTTATATCGATGCGAGCAAAGCGGTTTCCCACGCCGGGCGTTTGCTCGAAGAAGGGGCCGCCATCATTGATGTTGGAGGAGAATCGACCCGACCCGGCGCTCACGTTACCAACCCGGCTGCGTCCGCCGCGGGCGCGGGCGCTTCCGTATCTGAAGAAGAAGAACGCCGGCGAGTGATTCCGGTAATTCACGACCTTAAGAAACGTTTTCCCGAGGCCGTGGTTAGTGTCGACACCTATAAAGCAAGCGTAGCGCGGGCGGCGGTCGAAGAAGGCGCCGAGATCGTCAACGACATCAGCGGATTGCGGTGGGATTCGACGATGGCCAAAACAGTCGCTGAACTGAAGGTGGGCGCCGTGTTGATGCATTCGCGTGGGCGCCCAGAAGAGTGGAAGAGCCTTCCGCCCATTGGCGACCCCGTGCTTCTGGTGAAGCGGGAACTGCGGCAGTTCGCCGAGGCCGCGACGCTCGCCGGAATCAAACGCGACCGGCTTGTGCTGGATCCCGGATTCGGGTTCGGCAAGAACCTGGAGGAGAACTATCCTTTGCTCGCGCACTTTGGCGAGCTACAGCAGATGGGTTTTCCATTGCTGGCCGGAGTTTCGCGCAAGTCATTTATCGGAAGAATGCTGGCACATGACGGAAAAGATGCGCCACCGGAAGAGCGCAACTACGGGACGCTGGCCGCCGAAGTAGCTCTGGTATTGAAAGGCGTACACATAGTCCGTACTCACGATGTCCGCCTTGCAGTGCAGGCGGTAAAGGTCGCGGACGCCATCTTGGCCAGTGGAGGCTAGCGGAAATTGCCCGATCGCTTGCGTTAAGCGCCCGCCGCGGCAGATACTCCGGCGTTGTTCAAGGCAGGAAGTCGAATCTCAAATGCCGCTCCACCTTCCGGACGGTTAAAGCAGGTGATCTGGCCCTTGTGGTCGTGAATCACTCCGTAGGTCGCGCTCAGCCCAAGACCAGTGCCTTTCCCTACCGGCTTCGTGGTATAGAAAGGGTCAAAGACGCGTTCTGGATATTCCAGCCCCGGCCCACTGTCGAGAAACTGGATAACCACTTCTTCTCCCTCGCGCCAGGCCGAAATTGCGAGCTGTCCGCCTCCTATTTCCTGCATGGCATCGACCGCGTTCTCGAGGATCTGCAGAAAGGCTTGTAGAAGCTGGTTGGCATTGCCAAGCACTGGCGGAATCGACTCCGCACTTTCGATAACCATCGAAATTTGACGGTTTTCAAGTTTGAATCCTTGCATTTGCAAGGCCCGATCGAGCAGTGGCTTCAATTCGAGCGTGGTTTTTTCTCCTGCCGTTTGCTGCGCAAAACTGAGCAGATCGCCAACTAGGTCGCGCGTCCTCCGCGCCTGTTGCCCGATCTTCTTGGAGGTGGCGATCTGCTCGGCAGTCACGTGCCCGCTGGCGGCAATGCGTTCAGAGCCTTCGACGACGGTTGCGAGCGGATAGTCAAGTTCGCTGGCCGCGAGCGCCACCAGTTCTCCCAGCGATGCGAGCTTTGCCTGCTGGATCGCGCGCCCTTGCCAGCGCTGCAACTCATCGAAACTTTTGCGCGCACGAGTGAGTAAAACCACGAGCCGCTGATCGAGTATGTACTGTTTCAAGAAAACCAGAAAGGCAAGGGTTGCGATGCCACCCATGGCCACTGCGAAGCGGACTCGCCGAAGATAGTCGGGTTCTTGACCCACAAACAAAGCTGCGTAGCCAATCAGCGGGAGCGAAAGCAGCGCCAATTGCACAAATATGGGAGCAACCTGGCGTCGATTTGCGGGAGCCACAGACGCGAGGCGGCCTTCGCGCTGGAATCCCGCTCCCCGCACAGATACAGCTAGAAACCAAAGCAGCGAAGCCAGGAAGGGCAAATCATAAGGGCCCGCAGTCCGGTAACTTCCTCGCGCTATGGCCGCGTCCATTGCCTCAGAGGCCAAGCTGTAGAGAATGCTGGCCCCGAAAATTCCTCCATAGATCGTTCGCCACGCTCCGGAACTCGAAAAAAAAGCCGTGCCCGAGACGCCGATTAACATCAGCCCTTCGGCGACGTAGAGCAGATCCCAGCGCAAGGTGTATGCGGTTCTGTCGGTGACAATATATTCCTGAGGGAAAACGAAGAAGGCATAAATAACAACCCACCATGCCAGGAGCGTAACGATGTTCAATGCGCTCATACGCATTCCGTAGCCTTCGCTGGTCTCGTGTGGCCGAATCGCTACGGCTGCCATCAGCGGAACGATATGAAGAAATAGAAACAGATCTCCAGCAAATGGATCAGGCAGCGGCCGGTGGAGGATGACTTCAAACCACATCCAGCAGGCCTGATTAAAGCTCCACATCACCATTCCCGCCGCCACTAGACTCCAGAAAAGGCGGATGTGTCCGCGGCCCGCTATAGCGTTGCGCGCGGAAAAATAGGCCGCAGCCAACAATACTAGAAGCGGAGCCGTGTCCCCTATGGCGACCCGGAAAAGGTCGCCGCCAAATACCATGGGCGATGCGGCGAATATGGCAAGGAAGCCAATCGCGAAAACGACGAACGTGATGGGGCGGCCAGACACTCCCTCGTAATCATAGGGTCGCTTGCCATTTATGTTTAGATCACGAAGCGATTACGGCAGGTTACGTTAGTAACAGGGGCCCAGGACCGATTCTCCCTCAGTGATCAAAATCACACGCCAGCGTGAGCCCGACCGCCGCGGTTGCATCACCAGCGGCTGCTAGAATCCCTTCCATGGCATTCCCCATAACCCGTCTGCGGCGCCTGCGCCGCACTGAGACCCTTCGCTCGTTTGTCCGCGAAACCAGGCTGACTCCTGACGCTTTCGTTTATCCCCTGTTTGTCTGTCCGGGAGAGGGTGTCCGAAAAGAAGTGCGATCCATGCCCGGTGTCTTCAACCTCTCCGTCGATGAAGCGGTGAAGGAAGTGCGTCAGCTTCAGTCGCTCGGCGTTCCCTCGGTGATCCTGTTTGGCTTGCCGGAAAAAAAGGATGAGCAGGCGAGCGGGGCCTGGGCCGACGACGGCATTGTGCAGCGCGCGGCCCGCGCGATCAAAAGCGAGGCTCCTGCGATGTTGCTGATGGGGGACGTCTGCCTGTGCGAATACATGTCTCATGGGCACTGCGGGATCGTAAAGCAGTCTGGCACGTCAAAAGAGGCTGAATACGAAATCGTGAATGACGCTTCGCTAGATCTGCTGACGCGTACGTCGGTTTCGCTTGCCCGCGCCGGTGTCGACATCATTGCCCCATCCGACATGATGGATGGACGCGTCGCAGCCATTCGATCCGGGCTCGATAAAGAAGGTTTTGCAAACACTCCGATCCTCGCGTATGCGGCAAAATTCGCGTCCGGGTTCTACGGCCCATTCCGCGAAGCAGCCGATTCGACTCCGCAGTTCGGCGACCGCCGCTCCTATCAAATGGATCCGGGCAATTTCCGTGAAGCCATGCGCGAAATCGCGCTCGATGTCGAAGAAGGAGCGGACATGATCATGGTGAAACCGGCCCTGCCATACCTGGATGTCATCGCGGCTGCCCGCGAGCGCTTTGATCTGCCGCTGGCCGCTTACCAGGTTTCGGGCGAGTTCGCCATGATCGAGGCTGCCGCGCGCAACAACTGGATCGACCGCGATCGCGTCATGATGGAGTCCCTGCTCAGCATCCGCCGAGCCGGCGCCAGCATCATCCTGACTTACTTCGCGAAGGATGCCGCGAAATTGTTGGCTTAGAGCAGTCTCGAATCCTCAGGCGGCGGCGCCATCCCGGATGACGGTGAGCTCTCCTCTTTCATCCGAGTCTCGCTTATCCCTCTTCGCATTGTTACGCCACTTCTTTCGCGGCAAGCTACAATGTTGGCGTGGCTATACCTGTCGGATCCAAGGTTGGTGCCTCCAAACTCGATGCACCGGAAAACGATGCCCCGTACTCGGCGTCCCACTCCAAACTAAAGCATCACCACACTGCGTATGCCGCCGAGGCCAGCGGCTTATTGATAATCGCCCTTCTTTTGCTCATCCTCGTTCTGGTTCGCTACTGGTCATACATTGCCTGGAGCGCGCGCTGAGGAGTGGCGACTCCCAAAAACCCGTTAGGAACCAGTTCTGCATCTCCGCTGGTGATTGTGCTGGGTCCAACCGCTAGTGGCAAGACTGCATTGGCCCTGGCGCTGGCGCGCCGCTTCAACGGCGAAATCGTTAGTTGCGATTCTGTTGCCATGTATCGCGAGTTCGAGATTGGCACGGCGAAACCGTCCGTCTCCGAGCGTGGCGAGATTGTCCATCACTTGCTCGACTGCGTTCATCCAAGAAAAGAAGTTACAGCCGGCGAGTATGCCCGCCAGGCGCGAGAAGCCGTGCTCGCGATTGCCGAGCGCAAGCGCTTGCCCATCGTGAGCGGTGGTACTGGACTGTATCTGCGTGCTCTGCTGGAAGGACTTTTCGCCGGACCAGTACGATCTGACGAACTACGGGTTCGGCTTCGGGGGAGTGTGGAAAAGCGGGGGGCCGGCCACCTCCACAAAGTGTTGTGTCGGCTCGATCCCGACGCTGCGCACCGCATTCATGCGAACGATGTCTCCAAGGTGGTCCGAGCGATTGAGGTATGCTTCGGTGCCCGGCGGCCGATGACGCAGCTTTGGCAGCAAGGCCGCGAGCCGCTGACCGGATTTCGCATAGTGCGATTGGGTCTGAATCCGGGACGGGAACCGCTTTATGCGCGCATCAATGAGCGCGCGGCACAGATGTTCGACAGCGGACTAATAGAGGAAACCAAGGCTCTCCTCGCAAAATTTGGGCCGGAGGTTCGTCCGCTATCGGCTCTCGGATACAAGCAGGCGTTGCAGTTCCTGCGCGGCGAAGTCGACCGCGAAACCGCCGTCCGTGCAGCGCAGCAGGCGCATCGTAATTACGCCAAGCGGCAAATCACGTGGTTCAATCGCGAGCCGGATGTCCTGTGGCTGGCGGGTTTTGGACAAGATTTCGCGATTCAGACAGCGGCGATGGAAGCGGTCGAAAGAACTTTTCAGCTTCGCATTTCTGGCCGTACCAGATAAGACGCAACCCATCGATATTCGAAATAGCCCGGGTGCTGTTGAACCCTGGCCGCGCTGGCTCGCTCCAGAAAATCGTCACAAAAGCGGTGGTTTGCCGTCACATACCAATGGGCCGAATGCGCACAGAGTAATTAAGACTGTGCCGGCGCGTACACGAGCCGGCCAACGAGGCCATGATGAACGAGAAAATTACGGTGCTAGCGAAACGGGTTGAATCGCGAATCTTCCTGATGCGAGGCCGGAAGGTGATTCTCGATTCCGATTTGGCGCTGCTTTATGGCGTGGCAGTAAAGCGGCTGAATGAGCAAGTGAAACGCAACGCGGAAAGATTTCCCGATGATTTTATCTTCCGTATAACCGACGAAGATTTGAGGTCGCAAATTGCGACCTCAAAGAGCGTGAATGGAAACGACAAGATGCGACGAGCCTCAGGCAGAGGAGGCCGGCGGTATCGACCCTTTGCGTTTACCGAACACGGCGCGGTTATGGCCGCAACAGTACTCAATTCCGAAAGAGCGGTTAGTATGAGCATTCTCGTCGTGCGCGCGTTCGTGCATATGCGTGAGGTCATGGCTACGAACCAGAAGATATTTGCCAAGATCAGGGAACTCGAAGAGCGAGTGGGGGATCATGACGAGGACATCCACGAGATCCTATCCGCGATTCGCGAGATGATGAAGCCTCCCGCGCGAATCAAACGGAGGATAGGCTTTCGCTTGCCGGGAGCATAACTTTGAGGTCGCAAATTGCGACTTCAAAGACGGCATTCGCAATGAATTCAGCGAGTTGTTTTCGAGCCGGTGGATGACAGCTTTGCTAGATATTCTTGCTTTAGATCTTCTGCAACCGCTGCACATCATAAACGCCAGGAATCTGGCGCACACCATCGATGATGTTCTGCAGATGTTTCAAATCGGAGATCTCCAGGATCACATCCACGCTGGCCTGGCCGTTGGAGGAGCGCGCCGAGATGTCGCGGATGTTGGTTTGTGTATCGCTGATCACCGCGGTGATCTGTTTGAGCATGCCGAAGCGGTCGTCGCAAAGAAGAGTGATTTTTACAGGATAGGAAATCCGCTGTCCATCTTTGTCTCCCGCCCAAAGGACATCGATCCGGCGTTCGGTCTCGTAAAGAAGGTTCGTCACATTCGGGCAATTGATTGAGTGAACAGCGATTCCTTTACCTCGTGTGATGTAGCCGATGATGGACTCGCCTCGAATGGGATTACAACATCGCGCCCGGTATACAAGCAGGTCGCCCTGTCCTTTGACGACGATGGCATTCGAGTCAGTACCAAAAACGCGGCGAACCACGCTGGAAAACCCATGCGCGGCGCTTTCTTCTCCTTCTGCTACGCCTTCGGTGCCGGATGGGACGAGTTTTGCCAGTACCTGACGCGCTGAATACTTACCGTACCCAATGCCGGCCAGAAGGTCATCGGCTCGCCCCAGTCCATATTCACTGGCTGCCCGCTGCATTTCCGAGTCTTTTAGGTCTTTGAACGCAACGTGGTATTTGCGTGCTTCTTTTTCAATTAGCTTGCGCCCAATTTCTATGGCCCGCTCTCGCTGGTGAACGTTGAGCCAGTGTTTGATTTTGTTGCGCGCACGCGAAGACTTGACTACGCCCAACCAGTCACGACTTGGCTTGTGGCCTGGTTGCGTGAGAATTTCGACAATGTCTCCCGAATGCAGTTTGTGGCGAAGCGGCACCATGCGTCCATTTACTTTGGCGCCGGTACACGCGTGACCAACTTCAGTGTGAACTGAATAGGCAAAATCGATCGGCGTCGACTCACGCGGCAAAACCACGACCTTGCCTTTCGGAGTGAATGTGTAGACTTCCTCGGGGTAAAGATCGACTTTCAGTGTCGAAAGAAACTCGTTAGGATCGGACACGTCGCGTTGCCACTCAACCACTTGTCGGAGCCATGCAAGCCGCTTCTCATCCTGGGCTGAGACGGGGCCGTCTTTGTATTTCCAGTGCGCCGCGATGCCTTCCTCGCACATCTTGTGCATTTCTTCCGTACGAATCTGGACCTCAAATGTCTCCCCCGTTTCGGTGATCACGGAGGTGTGCAGCGACTGATACAAGTTCGGTCGCGGCATGGCGATAAAGTCCTTGATGCGGCCGGGCACGGGACGCCAAAGGTTGTGGATAATGCCCAACACGGCATAGCAATCCTGCACCGATGTCGTAATTACGCGCATGGCGTAGAGATCGTAGACCTGGTCGACGCTGATTCGTTGGCGAACCAGTTTGTTGTGGATGCTATACAGGCGCTTGACCCGGCTTTCGACGTTGCCGGTGATGCTGGCATCTTTGAGCGCATTCCGCACCGTGGTTTCTACGCGGTCCATGAACGCCTCGCCGGCTTTGCGGCGTGACTCTACGGCAGCCTGCACCTGCTCGTAGCCAATCGGGTCGACATATTTGAACCCGAGATCTTCCAATTCCCCGCGAATTTTTCCCATGCCCAGCCGGTGAGCGATCGGTGCATAAATATCGAGCGTTTCCTGGGCAATTTTGCGCTGCCGGTTGGGGTCAAGGTGTTCGAGTGTGCGCATGTTGTGCAGCCGGTCGGCGAGCTTGATAAGAACAACTCGGATATCGTCGACCATGGCGAGCATCATCTTGCGCAGGTTTTCCGCTTGCGCCTCTTCGCGGGAGGAAAAATCGATTTTGCTGATCTTGGTGACGCCTTCCACGATGTGCGCGACCTGCTCCCCAAATTCCTGGCGGATTTCGACGGTCGTAACAGACGTGTCCTCGACCGAATCGTGGAGAAGACCGGCCGCAATGGAAATCGCGTCCATCTTCATGTCGGCCAGAACAATTCCAACCTCAACGGGATGAACCAGATAGGGTTCGCCCGAGGCCCGGGTTTGCCCCGCATGGTATTTCTGAGAAAATTCGTAGGCTTTCTTGACCAGCGACCAGTCGTCGTTTGGGCGATTTTCTCGCAGTTTCCGCATCAACTCGCGGAAACGGGTCACCGTGAGCACGTTGGTTGCGATCTGTTCCCGCAACGTCATCTTCTAGGATCCACCATGACGCGCGGGGAATAGACCGCATCCCGCGCGAATCGGGTTCTTAATATAGTCTACGCGAAAGCCGTTGTATCGCCGAAATTGAGCCAAACTCGCGACTGCTAAGGCTTCTGCGCGGCCTTCCACACCGCGCAACTGTTAAAGTGGTCGCTATTACCTAACAACGACAAGGTCATCATTTTGGATCGCATCCTCATTAGCGGAGCCTCCGGGCTCATTGGCACGGCATTTACGCAATCTCTTCAGCACTCTGGCGCGCAAGCCCTGCAGCTGGTCCGCGGTCCGGCACACTCTTCCGAACAAGTCGGTTGGGATTCCAAAGGTGAGCTTTCCCCAGCGTCCGTTTCAGGCTTTGAAGCAGTCATCCATCTTGCCGGGGAAAGCGTAATTGGCCGCTGGACGCCGGCGAAGAAACGCGCTATCCGCGAAAGCCGCGTTGAAGGCACGCGCAAACTGGCATCAGCCTTGGCGCAAGCTGCCGTGAAGCCCAAGGTTTTTGTCTGCGCGTCGGCAATCGGCTTTTATGGAGATCGCGCCGATGAAATCCTTACCGAACAGAGCGCGAGTGGAAGGGGATTTCTTCCTGAGGTTTGTCGCGAATGGGAAGCGGCCAGCGCGCTTTGTGCCGCTGCTGGAATCCGGCGCGTGAATCTGCGCTTTGGACTCGTCCTAAGTCGCGAGGGCGGCGCGTTAGCCAAGATGCTGGCGGTATTCAAACTTGGCCTCGGCGGCCGCCTCGGGTCTGGCAAGCAGTGGTGGAGTTGGATTCACATCGACGACGTCGTTGGAGCCATTCATCACGCCCTGCAAACTCCCGAACTATCGGGTCCGGTCAACGTGGTTTCTCCGAATCCGCTGCGCAACGAAGACTTCACAAGGCTTCTGGCGTCGGTGCTTGGCCGCCCTGCCTTTTTCACCGTACCGGCTTTTGCCATGAAGCTCGCTCTTGGCCAAGCCGCTCAGGAGTTGATGCTCGCCAGCCAGAGGGTTCTTCCAGAAAAACTCAAGGCCACCCACTACTCCTTCACTTTCAGCGATTTACAGCTAGCGTTGGAAAACCTCGTCTAGCACACTCGCCTGTGATTTTGTCACTTGTCTTGCGCCTTGGCTTCTGCCAAGCTTATGCCAGTATGGCCAAGAGCTTATTCAGTGTGGCGAAGAGAATGACAGCCGCGATTCTGTTACTCGCCATTGGCGCATGGGCCGAGATGGCTCTGGCGCCGATGCTGCTCATGCATGCCGCGCACATGCGTCCCGGCCATGAGATGGCCGCTGACATGGCCACACACGCCTCGCACCATCACGCGTCTGCCGAGATGGCGTCGCGTCCTTGTTGTCCAGAACATGGCGGTCCTGAACACCACGGCATAAAGTCCGCGATCGAAGTGTCCTGGTTAATCTCAGACGCTCCCGCCTGCGACGATCCCCATAACTGCTGTTTCCGCCAGGGACCGCAGAGCGTGCCCGCGCCCGCCAGTGATTTGCAGCAACTGGCGCGTGACACGGCACCCGCATCCCGTCTTTTCCTCGACCCCCCTGACAGCAACACGAAAGACGTCGTCGATGAAGCAGCGCTCGCTTTGCGCGCCCCTCCCGATGTCTTCGGCGTTATCCTTCGCGTCTAGACCTATCCCTCCATATTTCCCCAATTCCTGCGACCGCTAAGTTCTCTCTCGAGAGGCCGCACGCTTCTAGTACTCATAACTTTCAATAAGGAGGTCTTATGAAATACCGATTGTTTGCTATGGTTCTGGCCCTCTCAATGGTGGCCTGGGCCCAGGGAAATTCATCCATGGCAACTCCGAACGCGTCCGCACCTGACTCAAAGAGCTGTTGCCACCACGAAATGGGCGCAGGAAATATGGGTTCCTGCAAGCATGCAACCGGCGATGCGAAAGACGCCGCCGGGTGCTGTGACGGTAAGTGCAACATGAAAGGTGGCCAGTCTTCTTGCACTGGCAAAGAAATGAAAAAGTGCATGAAGCAATGCAAGAAAGAGGGCGGCTGCGCGGAAGGCAAGTGCTGTAGCAAGGCCGGCGACAAGTCCGCAATGAATTGCTGTGGCAAATGCGGACGCAATGCTTCCGCAAGCTAGCTTACGCCGCATCTCCGTCGGAGATGAAGCGCTGTCCCAACACAACAATGCCCCGGTCACAACGGCCGGGGCTTTTTGTTGCAAATAAAATGTACGGGATGTTCGCGCGCAGCTTACTTATTTTTTGCTCTTGCTGACCTTATATGTGTCCGCGTGATGCGATCATGCCAGCAAAGAGACTCCTGATCGACCAGGCACCACACGTAGCCTAGCCCCGCCGAAAACGCGGAAAGAAAAGACGCAAGTACTCTCCAGCGGCGAATGCGGCGATCGGTTGAAGAGCCATCGAACTTAGTCAGATTCAAGCCGAGCGCCCGCAGGCCTGGCGTAGAGCCGGTGGCAACCACAAATAGAAACTCATAAGCCATCCAGAGCACCACTGTTAAAGCTGCTGTAATTGCCGCCAAGAGCGCGAAAGGCCCGCTCAAAGGGTTAAGGCCGACTATGGGATTGAAGTGAAGGAAGATCCAACCGACGGCGCATACGCTAATAGTCAAAATGACGGCATCAACCAATGCGGCGAGAACACGCTCGGAGATCGAGGCCGATGCAATTGGCGCCTCCGCCCGAACCGTTCGATCTACCGGCTCTGCCGAAACCGGTTCCATCAGAATGCCACCGAGCGCGGGGGCCGGAGGAACGATTTCCGGAGCTTCCACAATGCGCGGGCGATCGCAAATGGGATCGGCCAGCGGTGTCGGGTGCATCACGGGGATTGCAGCCGCGCGCGGAAACTCAATGATTTTCGTGGAAAAGCCCTTCGCAGAGACGTCCTTTGCAAGCAATTCCCGTGCGAACTCGTAGTGAGCAGGAGAGTCGACTCTGACAGGATCTTCAAGTAATCTTTCGCGCCGCGCCGCGCGTAGCTCCCCACTAACGGCGGAAATCGTTATCTCAGGCCGATCAGCCTCGGCAAGGCCCTCGCCGATTTCATCTTGAGATCCTGCAGATTTCGTTTCTCGTCCTGAAGAAAACCACACCCGCTCTGCGCTATCGAACGGCAAACGCAACGATGGATACCGCGGCGCCCGAGGCTTGCGGCGCTTACGAAACCGCGCCAGCCGCGCCGTCACCTCGCTGCGCCAGGCCTCCGGATTGGCGTCCTGATCGGGTTCAGCCGCCGCGAGATTCAACTCGACCGGCGGGGCAGCGCCAAAGCTGGGGTCGCCAAAGATGGGGTCGCCGAAGTTAGGGTCGAACTCGGAATGGCCAGCGTTTGCGGAATTCATGGACGTAAATTCATGGACGAAACTTCAATGATGTAACTTCATTGACGTGGTCGCTTTCAGATTGCCGACGACGGAGTTCTGCCCGGAGGCAAGAGCCAGGCGTGGCAGATTGACACGCCAACGGAAGGCCACAGCTTTGATTCGCGCGTCCCCGCATGCTAAGGTCAACAGTTTCAGTGCACAGACGGAGCGCGCCGCGGATCACCGAATGATTACCCGCTTTCGAATCATTATCATGGCTGGCCTGCTCTGTCACCTCATTCTCGCCTGCCGCATAGTAACCAGCCAAGTAACCAGCCAGACGCCGCCCCCAAACAGCAATAACCAAGCGCCTTCTGCAGCATCTGCGCCGGCCGCATCCACGCCCGCCGCCACCTCCACCGCGTCTCTTCCCGCTGCGCCACTCCCCGCTGCGCCACTTGCAAAGACCGAGGAGAATGTCACCATCCGCGCCATCGAGCAGGAAAAAGAAGGTTCGATCTACCATCTCCACGGGCACGCTGAAATCGACTATGAGGATTTCATCCTCCGCGCCGACGAGATTACCTATAACAGTGACACCGGTGACAGCGATCTCGAAGGCCATGTCGTCCTCGATGGCGGTCCCTACGATGAGCACGTTGAATCCAGCCACGGGGTTTACAACCTCAAAACGCAGGTAGGAAAGTTTTATAGCGTGGTTGGCACGGTTGGGTTTCGCGGCCGCAGGTCGCGCTACGTGCTGACCACGTCAAACCCATTTGCATTCACCGGCAAGATCGTCGAGAAGAATGGTTCCGGCCACTACCTTGTGAGGCAAGGAACGGTAACTACCTGCCAGTTGCCTCGCCCCAAGTGGCTTTTCGATGCCCAACGCTTCGTCGTTGACGTGGATAGCACCGCGAAGATCTACAACAGCGACTTCCGGCTCATGGGCATTCCCGTGTTTTATTTCCCCTATGTCACTCATCCCGTGCAACTGGGACGACAAAGCGGCCTGTTAATGCCAAGTCTCGGCAACTCCTCAACCAAGGGTTACATCGCCGGCGATTCTGTTTACTATGTTTTCAACCGCAGCATGGATGCTACCGCCGGCGCGGAATACTACTCGAAGCGCGGATGGGCCCAGCAGGCCGTGTTCCGCATGCGCTCCAGCGAAAAATCATTTCTCTATTTCACTTACACTGGAGTCGTCGACCGAGGCATTGGCACTCCTCCGCAAAATCAGGGTGGCGAAGATGCACGATTCGAGGGCGAGCATCCGTTCGGCATGTTTCGCGGAACGGCTGATATCGATTACCTCAGTTCATTCGTCTACCGCATCGCATTCACCGAGGTTTACACCCAGGCCATTGATTCCGAAGTACGCTCGCAGGTGTTTCTCTCCAACACCACCAACGGCTTTCACTTCAATGCCCTGGCTGAGCGCTACCAGAATTTCGATGTGTGCGTGCCGGAACCCGGCACGAACACTGGCTGCAGCGCGATTACATCCAGCGAACTGTTGCGCGTGTTGCACATGCCCAGCGCGCTGGCTTCAAGCGAAGAAAGGCAGATCGGAAATACTCCGCTTTATTGGTCATTCGAAGCTGCGGCTGAAGGTCTGCAACGCCGCCAAAACGGTTTTCGCACGGCGCCACTCGTGGGCCGATACGATCTCGCCCCAGCGCTCGCTATGCCTCTGCATTGGCAAGGCTGGTCGTTCGAGCCAGCCCTGGTCCTCCGCGACACTCTCTACACGCAGCGCGTGTCTCCCTCCGCGCTCGTCGCGCAAAACGAGGATTTGAATCGCAAGTCGCTGGAGGCCTCGGTCGACTTGCGCCCTCCCGCGATTTCGAAGGTTTTCGGTAAGCCATGGCTTGGCCGGAAGTGGAAGCACGTTATTGAACCGCGCGTGCATTACGACTATGTCACCGGCGTCAACAACTTTGCCGATATCGAGCGGTTTGATTACACCGACGTGCTTTCGAACACGAACGAGTTGCAATATTCAATCGTGAATCGGCTTTACGCGAGGGGCTTGGCTTCGGACACGGATTGCCCCACGTCCGCCCTTGGCGCCACGCTCAATGTCGGAGGCCCGCCGCAAGCCGGTGCGGTGCCATGGGAGCTTCCCCCAACTCCCGAGTCGCAACCCTGCACTGTCGGGCCGCGGGAAGTCGTGAGTTGGGAGATCGGGCAGAAATATTTCTTTGATCCGACATTTGGGAACGCGCTCGTTCCGGGAGTGCGCAATGTACTCGCCAGCACCGTGGATTTGACCGGCGTTGCCTTTCTGAATGAAGCGCGAAAGTTCAGCCCCATAATTTCGCGCCTGCGAATTGAAACCAGTCCGCGCACCAACACTGAGTGGGATGTGGATTACGATCCGACGACAGGCCGGATGAATGCCAGCACCGCGCTCGTGAATTACCACTACGGCCCTTACGTCATCGGCGGCGGCGACGCTTTCTTGCGCGTGCTCGACGCAAACGCGGGCACCGGAGCGCCCGGCCCTACCAACTATCATCAGTTTCGCGTGCTGGCCGGTTACGGCCAACTCAACAAGCTGGGTCTGAGCGCCGCCGCTACTTTTGGTATCGACGCCAACGAGGGCAACTTGCAATTTGCTACCGCGCAAACCAGCTACAACTGGGACTGCTGCGGCCTCAACGTCGAATATCGCCGCTTTGCGCTGGGCGCCGTTCGGAATGAGAATGAGTATCGGTTCACCTTCACCCTCGCAAACATCGCAGCCTTCGGCAACTTGAGGCGTCAGGAACGCCTGTATTAGTTCCCGCGTTCCTAAGTCTAAGATTGTTTTTCCCAATCACAGTAAGGGCAATAATATACTTGACTTACTGTTAGGCGACTGGGCCCACATTTTTTGTGGGCCGTAGAGGGGGCTTTTGCGTGCTGGCTTGCTATATGGACGATAGTGCCGACGCTAGTCAAAAGACTGTTTTCTCTGTTGGCGGTTTTGTGGGCGATAGCTCGGATTGGTTCGATGTCGAGAGGTTCTGGGAAAGACGCTTAAGACTAGAAGGCCTCGACTACTTCCGTACCTGGGAATGTATCAATCTTGAAGGGGAGTTCAAAACTAAGCTTGTTGATCGCCACGGACTAACCACCGCCAGAGTGATTGCCGATGCTGCTCTCGCCGATTCAAAACTACTACTTGCCACTTCTAAGATCTATGCCTTTTGCTTGGGGGTGTTGATGGACGATTACAGAAAAGTTGCGGCAGAACCGGATGGACAGATCGTCCTCAACAAAGACCCATATATATTCGCCCATCACTTACTAATCGGAGTTGTCCTTGAAGAACTAACAATGTTTCCCGGCTGCGAGATCATGGCGTTCGTCTACGACGAGCATTCAAAGGCAAGCCTACTGCAAGGCTCTTGGGCTGGATTCAAAGAATCGAATCCTACGTTGGGGCGACATGCCGGTACTCTTGCGCCACTAGATGACAAGTTACACATACCTGTACAAGCGGCTGATCTACTGGCTCACACGACAACCCGTACATACGCAAACAACCGTCGAAAAATCTGCTTAAACTTTTCGGGATCGACTGGCATAACGGCTTACACGAATGCCGAGATACGCTTGCAGGTATATCAGTTAAAACTTGACGGTCTGAATTTGGTTTATCCCGAAGAGAAGGTCGTGCAGAGCGTACAAGAACTGCTGAACAACCCCCTCCTGTGCCGTGACATTCGTGCCAAGCGCGATGCTCAACTGGATACAGTTCTGAGATCAATCGACAAAGCCGTTGCGGATCAGGAACTCGATAAGCTTCTTCAAAGCTGGATGCGAGATCATCCAGAAAGTCCAACAAATTGAAATTCTGCCCTGTCGCGGTAAGCTAAGTAAATTAGTGCCCAAGTAACTCCTTTATCTACAATATTTTGCAAAATACGATCCTTTAGAATCAATATTTTGCGAGACACCAGCTAGGTATATTCGTTAAGTCTTTTATAATCAATGGCTTAACAAGTATAGCTAAGTCCTTATTCCTCAAAGATCTAGCGGGAATTATCATCTAAGTTACTGATTATAAGAGATCGATTTAGGAGGGGGTAGATTATCACTTGGTACACACCAGTGGCTCTTCGGCCGCCGAGGCAGCCTTCGCCCCGTTCCATCCTGATTGACATTCGCTGAACGTATAGAATGCACATTGTGGAACCGAACCTCCAGCAGAAATCGACCCGATTGCGCGAGATTCTCGCGCAGCAGCCTCGCTTGATCGTCGCTTACTCAGGCGGAGTGGATTCCGCGTTCCTGGCCTGGACAGCCCATGAAGTTTTTGGCGATTCCATGCTCGCCGTGATCGCCGATTCTCCCAGTTTGGCCCGAACGCACCTTGAAGACGCGCTCGCCTTCGCCCGCGAACACGCAATTCCCCTTGACGTCGTGGAAACGCAGGAACTCGAGAATCCCGCTTACGTGCGCAACGATTCTTCGCGCTGCTTCCATTGCAAAGATGAGCTATTCGCCGTGCTCGAACACTACTGCGAAAAGCGGGGCTTTACATCCATCGCTTACGGCATGAACGCCGATGACCAAGGCGATTTCCGTCCCGGCCAGCAGGCCGCGCAACAGCATCACGTGCTCGCGCCCTTGCTGGAAGCGGGTCTGACGAAGTCGGAGATCCGTGAACTGGCAAAGCAAGCAGACTTGCGCGTTTGGGAGAAGCCTGCGTCGGCGTGCCTTTCCTCCCGCATTGAATACGGAAGCGACGTCACTCCGGAGAAACTCGCCGCAATCGAACAAGGTGAAGAAGCCTTGCGCCGCCTGGGTTTCCGCCAATTCCGCGCACGGCATCACGGAGAAGTCGTGCGCATCGAGGTCGCTCGCGACGAGTTGGGACGCGCGCTCGATCAGACGATGGCTTCCGACTTGTTGGCCATATTCAAAGGCCTGGGATTCAAGTTCGTTACCCTTGACCTGGAAGGCTTCCGCTCAGGATCGATGAATCAACTGCTTCCAGCCGAGGATCTAGCCAAAGGCCCGGCCAACCCGTCTCCACAGCGAGCCCAGCAACGCACGCAGAGCAGTGTTCGCCATCCCGCCGTGAGATAATCAAGGAAATCTCAATGTACAGGTGGTTTCTATCTATGATGGTGCGCCGCGCTTTCCTCGTCCTTCTGGTCATCTGCCTGGGCTGCTCCGCCCAGACGCCGGCAGCACCGGCCAAAGCTCCTGCATCTGCATCTACGTCTGCATCTGCGTCCGGACTCTCGCCTGACCTGTTACATGAAGTTGAACGCCAAGTGCGCGCGTTCTACACACTGCCCCCCGACGTAAACGTTGTCGTTGGCCCTCTCAAGGCGAGTGAGTTTCCGGATTACGACGCGATGACGATCGGTTTTGATAGCCCTGCGAAAAAAAATTCGTATGAATTCCTGCTGTCGCACGATCACAAGACCCTCCTTCGCATAGCGAAAATGGATCTGACGAAAGATCCCTATGTCGAAATCATGAAGAAGATCGACCTGGCGGGCCGTCCGGCACGTGGCAACAAAAACGCCAAGGTCGTCCTGGTAAATTTCGACGACTTCGAGTGCCCGTTCTGTTCGCGAATTCATGCAACGCTCTTCTCAGAAATTTACCGCGAATACAGCGACCGCGTTCTCTTCGTCTACAAGGATTATCCACTTGAGGAGATCCACCCGTGGGCGTTCCACGCGGCCGTCGATGCCAACTGCCTGGCAGCACAATCCGGTGATGCCTACTGGGATTATGCGGATTACCTGCATGGCAACGCACAGTCGGTAAACGCAAGCCGTGGTAAGGATGCCCAGAATGCAGAGCTTGACCGTTTGGCGGTGCAAAACGGTCAACGCCACAATCTGGATGCCGCCAAACTCGATGCCTGCGTCAAGCAGCAAGATGACAAGGGCGTGCGCACGTCCATGGGCGAAGCCGAGTCGGTGGGTGTGAACGCGACCCCGACCATGTTCGTGAATGGCCAAAAGTTGGACGGCGCAGTTCCTGCCTCGGAAGTGCGGGCTGCGTTGGATCGCGCTTTGAAAGATGCTGGCGTCGCCGCCCCGGATCACAAAGCGTCAACTGGCGAGAGCAAGACATCGGCGAGCGCGCCCGCGACAAAGTGAGCTCAATCGAAATTAAGGCTGCGATTCAGAGGGTGCCGGGCGCGGGCGGAAATTTGCCACATTGTTGGCAAGGAGGAATCTTGACAAGTCGAAATCAGTTGCGGCTGGGGTGGAGTAGTCTCGGCCTGGCATTGGCATGTGCCTGTCTGTTGCTCGCGTTCGCGGCGTGCAACCGCGAGAGCGGCGGCGGAGATGTGGTGGCCTCGGTCAATGGCCATAAGATCTACCGCAGCGAAGTTGACAAGTACTACACCAATCAGACAGCCGGCTCCGACCAGCAGCCAATCGGCGAACAAGCGGTCAGCCTGCGCCTGAGCATCTTGAACGAACTCATTGAAACCGAAATTCTGATGCGGCGCGCTGAAAAACTCGGCCTGCTGGCAACCGATGACGAGGTTGACCGCAAACTCAATGAGATCAAGTCGCCCTATACGGCGGAGGATTTCAGCAAGCGGCTGGCGGAAAAGAAAATCTCGCTCGACGACTTCAAGCGAGACCTGCGTCGCTCGCTGACCCGCGACAAGGTGCTGAACAAGGAAATCACTTCCCGCATCAACATCACCGATCAGGATGTATCGAATTACTATAACGAGCACAAGGCGGAATTCAACCTGATTGAGCCGCAGTACCACCTGGCAAAAATCGTGGTCACCGGGTTGCCTGTCCCGCAGGTGCACAACCTGCAAAACAGCAAAGCCCAAAACGATGCCGACGCAAAAAAGAAAATTCAGATGATCGCCAATCGGCTGGACAGCGGCGACGATTTCGCCACGCTGGCGATGAATTATTCCGAAGATCCAGAGACGAGCAATAACGGCGGCGATCTGGGCATGGCTCCAGAATCGGCGCTGAAGCAGGCTGATCCGGCGCTACGCGACGCGGTAATGAAATTGAAGCCCGGACAGTACACATCGGTGGTTCCGATGGTAAATCCCTCAAATCACCAGGTGAACGGATATTTGATCGTTAAGCTGATTGCGAAGGAACCCGCCGGGCAACGCGAGTTAAGTGACCCGCGCGTGCAGCAGGCAATCCGGCAACAGTTGCGTGACCGCCGCGAACAATTGCTGAAGGCGGCCTACTATGAAACTCTCCGCGACGACGCGAAAATTACCAATTACTATGCTGCCGAAGTTCTGAAGAACGCTGGCGCGGCGAAGTGAACTGCGAACTGAACTAACTATGTGCTTTCCAGCTTTCTGATCACAACTTCGTTGACCAGTTGCGGATTCGCTTGTCCTTTTGATGCTTTCATTACCTGCCCCACAAAAAATCCGCGCATGGTTTTCTTACCCGCGCGATACTGCTCAACCTGCTTTGGGTTTGCGGCGATCAATTCATCGGCAAGCTTTTCGAGCGCCGATGTGTCGCGCGACTGCTCGGGGCGTCCCTCTTCGTCGTAGACAGCAGGGAAGTCTTTTCCGCGCGCGAAGGCCAAGTCATAAAAATCCTTCAGCATTTTTCCCGAGATAATGCCCGATTCGACCAAGTCAGCCGAGGCGGCGACACCCGCCATTGAAATCGGAGACTGCTCGAGTTCAAGGGAACGTGTTTTGAGGCGTCCCATGAGTTCGCTTTGCACCAGGTTGGCCACCCGCTTTGGATTCCTGGCCGCACGCGCCGCTGACTCGAATTGGTCGGCGAGCGAGCGTGTCGAGGTCAACGTATATGCGTCACTTGCTGTGATCGCATATTCCCGAATCATGCGTTCGCGGCGCGCCTCAGGAAGTTCGGGCAAACCGCTGCGAATTTCCGCCTGCCATTTTGTATCCACTACCAGCGGCAGCAAATCGGGCTCAGGGAAATAGCGGTAATCGTGCGCTTGCTCCTTCGATCGCATGCTATAAGTGCGCCCTTCGCCGGCGTTGTAGAGCCGCGTCTCCTGCGTGATTCTTTCGCCAGACTCGATCACGCCGATGTGCCGCTCAATCTCATACTCGAGCGCCTGCCTGATAAATCGGAACGAGTTGACGTTTTTGATTTCAGTCTTGGTGCCCAACTCGCTTTGTCCCTGGGGGCGCACACTGATATTCGCATCGCAACGCAACGAACCTTCCTCCATGTTGCAATCGCTGACGCCAGTGTAATGAATGATTTCCTTCAACCGTGTGAGGTACTGGTAGGCCTCTTCTGGCGAACGCATGTCGGGTTCACTGACGATCTCAGCCAGCGGAACCCCGGTTCGATTGAGGTCAATGGCTGTCTTCGTGGCCGCATCCGCAAAGCCTTCGTGCAGGCTCTTGCCGGCGTCTTCCTCCAGATGCAGACGGGTAATGCCAATGCGCTTCTTGCCGTCGTCAATTTCGATCTCGATAAATCCATTCTCCGCCAGCGGCTTGTCGTACTGCGAGATCTGGTAGCCCTTGGGCAGGTCGGGATAAAAATAATTCTTGCGAGCAAAGATGGAAGCTTCATTGACGCGGCAGTTCAGCGCCATCGCAGCAAGCGCTCCAAACTCGACAGCCTTGTGGTTCAAAACCGGCAGGGCTCCGGGGAGTCCAAGGCAGACTGGGCAAACGTTTGTGTTGGGTCCGTCGCCAAACCGAGTGGAGCACGAACAGAAGATCTTGGATGCGGTCAGGAGTTGAACGTGAACCTCAAGACCGATCACTGCCTCATATTTGCAGCTCGCCGCATGGGAACTGGCCGTGGTCACCATCGATGAGATTATAGCCGGGCCCGACCGCGGACTTTGAAGCGGCCTAATTTATCCCGGCAAACGATAAATAGCGAAAATCCACAGCTCTATACCGAAACGCGACGTCATGGCTTCGCTTGCGGCGCGCCCAGGTATTTCTCCATCGGGATTTCAAAATACATCAGCTCATTTCCCTTTGCATTCCGAACTCCCGTTAAATAAAAGTGGGCGCCGGCGAGCGGGTTCGAAATATCAGCGACGTCAAAAAACAGGAAGCCGCGTGCGGTAGAGTGCGGCTCAACTGCTTCCGCCCCAAATCGCGCGCGATCAATCTCGTCCATGGTCTTTTGGCTCACACCGCCTTTCACTTTCTTGCTGGGCAATGGGATTGGCAGCGTCGGGGGGGTGTTATTGGATGGATGTGAAATTCTGCGCACGATGTCGTCCGTGCCGAGAGGATAGAGCTTGGTGCGATCGATAGTGTTGAGTTCGGCCTTCATGCCGGAGAGAGCGACGGGCTGATCGCTGTCGTTGGTGATCACAAAGAAAACGGGCATGAAACCATAGCGCCGGTAGTTAACGGTGAAGATATTCGCTTTGTATTCCACATCGTAAGGATCGACGGCGACCGAAACCTTCTCCATGGGATGTTCGTCATGCGCGGGATACGTGCGTGCGGAATTTGCGTTGGGCATCACGAAGTCTTTTGCTGCGGAAAACATTGCGCGGCCCACAAGCAGGAAGAGAAAAATGCCAAGTATGAGAACCCTGAGACTCGTGCGCGAACATGATTTTTGCATGGCTGAATTATAGGATGCGCACATTCCGGGCGGAGCCGCCAGGCAGATGATGTTTGGCGATTAGAATGAAGTTTCTCTCATGTACATGCTCTACAGTGCGCTGCTAGGACTGGCGCTGCTCGTGTCGCTGCCTTATTGGCTGCTACAAATGGCGCGGCACAGAAAGTATCGCGCGGGTTTGCGGCAGCGTCTGGGCGCGGTGCCTGCATGGATGAAAGGTCTCGTGCCGAGGCCGACAATCTGGGTGCACGCTGTTTCCGTCGGAGAGGTGATTGCATCGATTGCTGTCATCGAAGGCCTGCAGCGCGAGTTTCCATCGCACCGCGTGGTTGTTTCGACCACTACTGCCACGGGGCAGAAGCTCGCAGCGAAGAAGTTTGGTACCGAAAAGGTATTCTACTTTCCCCTCGACTTCGCCTTTGCCGTTAAGCCTTACATGAACGCATTGCATCCCGAGTTGTGTGTGATTGCCGAAACGGAGTTCTGGCCAAACTTTCTGCGGCTAGCAAAGCTCGCGGGTGCACAGATTGCCGTCATCAATTGCCGCATCTCCGACCGATCGTTCCCTGGCTACAAGCGCGTCAGGCGCTGGCTGCCGCGAGTGCTGGGCAATATCGATCTTTTCCTCGCGCAAACTGGTGAAGATCAGAAGCGGCTTATCGAAATCGGCGCCGACCCTGCCCGGACGGCCATCGCGGGAAATTTAAAATTTGATGTTGTGCCCCCGCCCGCACCTCCTATTGTGGCGAGTTTGCGCGCCGCGTGCGGCACCGCAAACAGCGGCGCATGGCCAATCATGGTATGCGGCAGCACAGTGGAAGACGAAGAGGGACTGCTACTCTCCGCTTTTCACAACATTCTCGGAACGTATCCCAACGCGGTGATGATTCTCGCTCCACGCCATCCTGAGCGGTTCAACCAGGTTGCTTCGCTTGTAGAAGACTTTGGCGTGCCCTTGATAAGACGTTCGCTGTGGAGCGGGGAGGAACTTGCCGGGGCGGTACTTCTTCTCGATAGCATCGGAGAGCTGGCTTCCCTGTATTCCTTGGCGACAGTTGCTTTCGTCGGCGGAAGCCTTGTGCCCCGCGGAGGCCACAACATCCTCGAGCCCGCGTTGCACGGCGTTCCCGTCGTGACGGGAAACCACTGTGAAAATTTTCGCGAACTCGTGAACTGCTTCCTCAGCCAGAACGCTGTGCGCGTAGTGGGGCTAGCTGAATTGCCGCTGGTATTCATGGAACTGTTCCGCAATCAAGCGGAGCGGGACCTGCTCGGCCGCAATGCCCGCTCGGCACTTGAAACTCAACGGGGCGCGACGGAAAGAACGCTCAGCGCACTCGCTAGCTTGTTGAGCAAAACAGTGGCTGGCCCTGCGCCAACCGAGCGTGATCAATGAATCCGCTAACAGCCGTTTATGGCGCTGCGTGCACCCTGCGCAACTCCTTGTTCGATTTCGGTGTGCTGCCCATCCGCCGCCTTGCCCGTCCCGTGGTCAGCGTCGGCAATCTGTCGGTTGGCGGAACCGGCAAAACTCCTTTTGTGATTGCGCTCGGCGAAATGCTGAAGGCACGCGGAATTCGTTTTGATGTGCTTTCGCGCGGCTACCGGCGTCGAACGCGCGGAGTTTTGGTGGTCGAGCCCGATGGTAATCCCGCTGATTTCGGCGACGAACCTTTACTGATTGCCAAGCGGCTCGATGTTCCGGTGGTTGTCGGAGAAAGCCGATATGAAGCGGGCAAAGTCGCGGAACGAGCATTCCAATCGCAGCTCCACATACTGGATGATGGGTTTCAGCATCGGTCGCTGGCCCGCGACTTCGATATTGTGCTTCTAACAAACGGCGACTTCGAGGACCGCCTATTGCCTTCGGGACGCTTGCGCGAACCCCTCGCCGCGCTCGTCCGTGCCGACGCGATTGTGCTCCCCGCGGACGTCAAGACAGATCATCCCGTCTTGCGCGGCAAGGTTGTTTGGCGAATCAAACGGCACATCGTGATTCCGGTCCAGCCGAAGGCGCCCGTTGTATTTTGTGGAATCGCTCGGCCCCAACAGTTCTTCGAGCACGTGCGCGCTCAGGGAGTCAAGCCTGCCGCGGAGATCACCTTCCGTGATCACCACCGTTACGGCTCGGATGACGTCCGCCGGCTCCATGCCGCGCATGCGCAACATGGTTCAGATGGTTTCATCACCACCGAGAAAGACGCCGTAAACCTCGGTCCACTCCGACGCGAGCTTGATCCGCTGGCGATTGCCATTCTCAGCGTCAGTTTCGACGATCCCGCCGGCGTGATAGAAACCATTCTCAGCAAAATCAATGTTTCAGCACCCTGCTCGTGAGAGAATCTTGAATTGCGGTTCTGGCCGAAGCCCGGCTGACTGCGGACCGAATGACCAAACACGCTAGAGATAACGGCCGTTTACGTAAGATCGTCGAATCCTTTCCCAAGGTGACGGTGACCGTACTTGCCGATCTGGTTGCCGATGAATTCGTCTTCGGCGAAATTTCCCGGGTCTCGCGCGAAGCGCCGGTCCTTATCCTCAAGCATCGGGAACGCAAAGTTGTCCCCGGAGGCGGCGCCAACGCGGTTTACAACCTTGCTGATCTCGGCGTAACTGTGCTCCCCGTTGGCATTGTCGGCAACGACGAAGCAGGCCGGTTGCTGCTACGCGCTTTCCGCCACAAGCAAATTCCGGTCAGCGGCGTTTTGAAAGACAAGAGCTACGCCACCGTGACGAAGACACGCATCCTCGCCGGTTTTGCCCACACCGCGGGACAACAAGTTGTCCGTCTCGATTACGAGCCCGCCGAAGCCCCCAATGCTCACCTGCAGCGTGAACTGGTTTTGGCAGCGCAAAAATATTGCCTTGCTTCCGATGCGCTGCTGGTTTCCGACTACGGCTATGGCGCGGCCACTCCCGCGTTATTGAGCGCCATTCGCGGCAAACGCGGGCTCGACAAAGTGCCGGTCATGCTCGATTCACGCCATCGCATGCTCGAGTTCTCGGGGATCACGGCAGCGACGCCGAACGAGGCGGAAGTGGAAGAGGCGCTCGGCGTCAGCATCGGGGACAACGAAGAGCGCCTGCACGCGGCCGGCGAACAAATTGCCGGCCGGATGGAGCTCGAATCACTGATTATCACGCGGGGAAAAGATGGCATGGTCGTCTTTCCACGCCGGCACAAGCCCGCGAGCATCCCGATCTATGGCAGCGATGAAGTTGCCGATGTGACTGGCGCGGGAGACACGGTGATCGCAACATTTACGGCGGCTCTGGCCGCCGGCGCCACGGCTGAGGAAGCCGCGCACCTGGCGAACTATGCTGGAGGTATCGTCGTTATGAAGCGAGGTACGGCTACCGTGAGCCAGCAGGAATTGCTGAACGCGCTCGACAAGGTGAAGCAGGCCGACCATGAGCGTTGAGCATGTGGTTGGTCACACCGACATTGGTTAAACCTATCCATCATAAAGTTGTTTCACGCGAGGAATTGCGCGAGCGCGCCGCCGCGTGGCGCCGAGCCGGAGATCGCATCACATTGGCCAATGGTTGTTTCGATCTACTTCACGTCGGTCATGTCCGGTACTTGCGCGCTGCCCGCGAACTCGGCGGAAGGCTCGTGGTTGCCATCAACAGCGACGAGTCGGTGCACGCTCTGAAGGGAGAAGGCCGTCCGCTTATGCCAGCCGAGGAGCGCGCTGAAATCCTCGCCTCGCTCGAGGATGTGGACGCCGTCGTCGTCTTCCCGGAGGACGATGTGCGCGCGATCATCCACGAGATTCGGCCGGACTTCCATGCCAAGGGGACAGACTATACGTCCGAGAGTGTTCCCGAACGAGCCGAAGTCGAAGCTTGTGGCGGACGCGTTGTCATCGTAGGCGATCCGAAAGATCACTCCACCAGTGAAATCATCCGCACGCGGCTCGCACCGCGAAAGGCGTGAGGCGATTCGCGTGACCGAATCTCGGCCCAAGCCTCTAACCGGTGGGTATGAAAACCTGCTGGTCGTCCGCCTCAGCGCCATGGGAGACATCATCCACACATTGCCGGCAGTGGCCATGCTGCGCGCGGTATTTCCGCATGCGACACTAGGATGGCTGATTGAGGAACGCTGGGCGGAGCTGTTGTGTACGCTGCGCTACCCCCGCTCGGGAAAGCGCTCGCCGGAACGGCCGTTGGTGGATCGCATCCACACGGTGAAGCTTACCCATTGGCGTCACGAGCTGTTTTCATTTGGCACGTGGCAGGAAATTATCGCCGGCCTCAGCGAACTGCGGGGCATTCGTTATGACGCGGTCGTCGATTTCCAAGGAGCGGTCCGCTCGGCGCTGCTCGCGCGGTGGTCGGGATCACCAATCGTCTTCGGCGATGCGCAGCCCCGCGAAAATGCTGCCAGCATGTTCTATTCGCGCCAGGTGCAAACGAACGGCAAACACGTGGTGCAGCAGGCAATGGATCTTGCGCAGGCGGTTATCAACGGCTCAGACAATGCAAATCCCATTGCGTCTCAGGCATCAACTCTGGCCTGTGAATGCGCTGTCGAGTTTCCACTCGACAAAAGTGCGGAGACCAAGATCTCGCAGTCTGACGGCCGATGTTGGAGATTTTATCATTCTGAATCCAGGCGCTGGCTGGGGAGCGAAGCAATGGCCGGCAGAACGCTACGGCACGATTGCCAGAGAACTTGCCCGCGACGGAATCTACTCGCTTGTCAACTTCGGTCCCGGTGAAGAGAGTCTCGCTTTGGCTGTTGAGTCGGCGAGCGAAGGAGCAGCGCGAAGGATATCCTGCTCAATTTCAGACTTGATTGCGCTTATGCGGCGTGCGCGACTGATGATTGGCGGCGATACCGGACCGCTGCATCTGGCCGCCGCGCTGAGGGTTCCTGTCGTGGCAATCTTCGGTCCAACTGATCCAGTGCGTAACGGACCCTACTCGACGCGCTCGGTTGTTCTCCGCAGCTCGAGTAGTCTCACCGATCATTCTCGGCATTCGGAGCCCGAACGAGGCCTGCTCGAAATCACGAGCGCGGATGTAATCTCCGCCGCGCGAGCATTGCTGCGAGAAGCGAATTAGCTCCCGTGAGTGAAAACGCCCCACAATCCGTCCCTTCGCGCACAGGATGGGCCCACGTCGCCCGTCGCATCCGCGTGCCGCTGGGTTTCGTCGCCGCTGTGCTTTTTATCTGGCTGGCGCGGCCTTCCCGGATTTCGATCGCGTCGGGAATACCACCCATTTTCTGCGGCCTGCTTTTGCGAGGTTTTGCTTCGGGCCACGTGCAAAAGAACCGGGAACTTGCCACCAGCGGTCCCTACTCCTACACTCGCAACCCGCTTTACCTGGGCTCGCTGCTGATGGCTGCCGGCTTTGCCATTGCCGCGCGCAGTGTGTGGTTCCTGATCCTGATGTTGCTGCTTTTCTTTTTGATCTATATTCCGGTGATCGCCGCAGAGGAACGTTTCCTGCGCGGGGCATTTTCCGAATACGACGAGTATGCCCGCCGCGTGCCCCGTTTCCTGCCGCGACTCACTCCCTTCAGCACCGCGAAAGGGCATTATTCATCCGCCCTTTATTGGAAACACCGGGAGTATAGGGCGAGCCTTGGTTGTCTAGCACTGCTTGCCATTCTTGTGGCGAAAGTCGTCCTTTTTCCCTAGGGGCGCTCATAAGCTCCAACCTCAGCCATGGCTTAGCCAGGCTCGCTTATTTGTGAAGAAACAAAGCCAAACTTCTCCGTCTTCAGGAAGCGATAAATTCAATGTGATAGTCTGCCGTGAGGTCGCAGTAAATCGGAATAACATTTTGTTGCGTTCTGCCCACCAGCAACGAGTCTTGACTAGCCTTGCGCTCGCAGCGCTTCTGAGCCTGCAGCCAAGTCACGTTTTATATGGCCAGCAGGGCGGGTATTCCGTTAGTTCGGCATCTGGGCACATCGCGCCGCCGCCACCCAACTATCATTTTCCCGATGCCCAAGGCTTTGTGTACACCGCGGAATGGCATCTGATTACGGCTGGCATGGGCACGGTTCGAATGGATGCGGCGGGCAGTGAACGTAAGGTGACCGCGACGGCGCAATCACTCGGAGTGGTTAACGTCATTTTTCCCGTGAACGACCGCTTTGAAGCGAAATTCAATCCTCGCACGTTCTGCTCGAATTCCATTTTCAAGCACAGTGAAGAAGGCTCCCACAAGCGCGAGACGTCGATCCAGTTTGATTATGGACACAAGAAAAGCGTGCTCGATGAGAAGAACCTAAAGACCGGCGAAACCAAGCACGTGGAAAACAATCTCGAGGGTTGTGCCACCGACGTCGTCACCGGATTTTATTACTTGCAATCGCTCCCTTTGCAAATGGGCGCGGTTTACGAATTTCCCATCAGCGATGGTAAGACGACAATGGTGCGCGCCACGGTAGAAAAGCGCGAGCAAGTCAAGGTTCCGGCGGGAACTTTCTCAACTGTGCTGGTCTCGGCCGAAGCCACCTCAGGCCCTCTTCAATCAAAGGGTAAAGTGTGGGCCTGGTATTCCGATGATGCGAACCATACGCCGGTGCAGATGCGCGCCAGGCTGGGCTGGGGTACGCTGCTGTTTCGTTTGCAGCGCATCGAAAAATAGCCGCGTGTACGGCTACTGGAGCCGAAACCGCTCGTGCATCAATCTTTGTAGCCGTGGGCGGTATATCAAGTCATAGGCGAGTTCTTTGTCTGGGAACATCGTTAGCGCAGCACGGCGGGCGCCGGCTGCCAGTTCGGCCGCTTCTTCCAGCGTCAGGTCGGGATCCTGGCTGATCACGGACATCACCATGTTCATCATGACCTGCAGGCGGCGCAGCCGCCGACCCTCGTCCATGCCATCACAGCCCCTGCCGTCTCCGGCCTGTTGTACTTCCATGATGTCCCTGCCTTCCCCAAGGGCGAAATGACGAATGGCGAACCGATGCCCGCTTATTGGATGTAGACTCACCACACGCCGTTGCGCTATTCGGGCATTGTGGCACCATCCCCGACCGCTGCAACCTGCCATTGGCCTTACGTCCTTTGGGCGAGAAGACAACCCGGTACGAAGTGCCGTACTCTGTTAGGAACCAAAGGGAGGATGCATGCCAGAATCCGCGAAAGCCGCCCCTCAACCTAACGAGAAGCTGGTTAAGGTTTTCGATACCGAACAGGAAACAGAAGCGATGGTTGTAAAGGGTCTGCTGGAATCGGCTGGTGTCGATGCCGACCTGAAATCGATTGATGCGCCTCAGGACACCTTTCCTGGCGTCGGCGGTTCGGTCATTCTTGTGCGCGAAGAGGATTCGGCCGAGGCGGAAAAGATCATCAACGAGTATCGCAAGCTGCCACCCCTTGATGATGACGATGAAACCGCCGAAATTACCGGATGATAGCTACGCTCGGTACAACAGATTTTCCATCGAGATAGAAACTGACCGCTCCCTGCTCGTCGGTGCGGTATGTAGCAACGCCGGCGCGTTGCAACCGCTCCAGCACTTCGCGGCGCGGATGTCCGTATACATTCCTTGTCCCGACGGAAATGACAGCATAATGAGGATGGGCCATCGCGAGCAGTTCATCCGACGTGCTGCTCGCGCTCCCGTGGTGCGCAACTTTCAGCAGCGAAGCCTCAGGATGCTCCCCAACCACGCGACGCTCTGCGGGCTTCTCGGCGTCTCCCTCAAGCAACGCGGTGGTGCCTTTGAAACTGGCGGTGAAAACCAGGCAGTCATCATTAGCACGCATCGAGCCGGTGATCTGATCTCTACCCGGCGCAAGCATCCGGATGTGCGCCCCGCCATCCTCAAACTCGTCTCCTTCTTTCATCACCGTGACATTCATGCCCGCTCGTAGCGCCTGCGCGACAATCGGCGCCAGTTCGCCTTTCGGTTTATCGATGCTGATCCAGAGATCGCGGGGATGAAAATTAGCAATGATCGCCGGCATGCCGCCAAGATGGTCGGCGTGCGGGTGAGTGATCACTACGGTGTCGAGATGATCGAAACCACGGCTCCATAGATACGACGAAACCACTTGCTCGCCGATGTCGAAGTCCGAATGCATCCATTGCGGCAAGCCCCCGGCGTCAATCAGCAAAGAGCGTCCCTCGGGCGTGACCAGTAAAATTGAATCTCCCTGGCCTACATCGATTGCCGTCATTTCCATGACTCCGCTGCGAGTCTTCGGAATTGACGGCACAAACGCAATCCAGTATGCGGCCGCGGCTATCAACGCCAGCGAAGCGAGTGCGGCGCCGCGCGATCTGCGTGCCACGATCATGGCAAAAGCGAGTGCGCTCAGCGCGATCAGAATCGTGGGGGTCGAAGGCATAGCGACGCGCAAATCTGCAAACCGGGTTCCCGCCGTTTGCGCCCCGCCGAGCCAGTGAACAGTGCCCGTGATTGCATTGAGCGCGATGCCGGAGATCCAAACCGCGGGTTTGGCCAACGTGGGTGAAATGTAGCCTAATGCCACTGCTGCGGCCGCCGACGGCATCAGTACCTGTGTGAGCGGAATCACCGCAAAGTTCGCGGGTATGCCCATGGTGGTGGCCCGGTGGAAGTGATAGGCCATCAGCAGCGCCAGTCCCGCCTGCATGAGGGCCGAGATGAAAATCAGCCCGGCTATGCCGATGACGATGCGAACCAGCAAAGGCGGCAGCATCCACCCGGCGCGTTCGCCAATCGATTTCGACAGGCGCTGTGCGATCATGCGCAAGTCCAAACGAAGCTGTGCCGCTGCCGGCACGACGTGCGAGTCGTAACTCGTAAACTTGAGCGACTTCAGAGCGCGCGAGTAGGGCAGCGTGCTGCGCTCGAGCAGCGGTTCGCCAATCCCGGCGATGATGATCACGGCCAGAAATGTAAGCTGAAAGCTCGCGCCAAATACGGCATCCGGATCGGCGATGAGCACGGCAATCGCGGCTGCCCCAATCGCATTGAGCATATTGCGCTCGCGATAAAGCAAGCGCGCGCCGAGGTATGTTGCCAGCATAAACGCCGCACGCCACACCGGCGGCCCCACGCCGACCACGAACGCGTAGGCAAAGGAGACCAGCACTGTCGTGACCGCAGCCAGCGCCGGTTCGAGACGAAACTGGCGCAGCGTCCAGAAGATCGCGAATGCCAGAATGCTCAGGTTCATTCCCGAGACAACAAGCAGGTGATACGTACCGGAACGCTGAAATTCTGTCCGCGTCGCATTGCGGAGAAACGATTCCTCGCCGAGGACCATGGCATCCATGAGCGTAGCTTGCGGCGCAGGCCAGAGCTCGTGAATCTTGCGTATGATGCTCGCGTGTATCCGAGCACGCCATAGCGCAATGCGACTGCCGGAGAATCCGGGCAGTCGCTCCACATCGCGCACCTGCGCCGAGCCGAGCACATTGATTCCGTTGTTGCGCAGGTAACCCTCGTAGTCGAATGCTCCGGGGTTGCGGAAGTTGCGCGCGGAATGCAGCTTCGCGGGAATTCGCAGCCGCGTGCCGTAAGCAAAGTCAGGTGTTGGGCCGAGTTCACGCGCGAGTGGCTCGACCTCAGGTATTGCGCTCGTTTTATCGCCCTCTTCGGAAGATGTGATGGGTGCACGCGTTGCCGAGTCCGTTGCTGCGGAGCTTTGCGCGTGTTCGTACAGCGAGAGCCGAATTCCGGCGCGAATTGGCCACACCTCGCCATCGCTCTCGATTTGTTCAGTCTCCACATCCGTTTGCACATTCGACGACCGGCTGATGGGGCGAGCTCCGGCCGAGTGTGCATAGCCCTCTCGAATCACGTGCGCGGTCAGCGTCACCATACGTCCATCGGCTAGCTCCGGCAGCCGCGGATCGGTCGCGGGCGCGCCGCGAACCTGAATGAGGAAGGCTCCGAACAAGAACCATATGCCGAGCGCCAATGCGCGAGCCAGCCATTCGCGCCGAGAGATGAACCAGGCCGTTGCGAGAGCAAGCGCCAGAATGGCGATCATCCACCAGACGGGCGGACGCCACGCACGGACGCCCGCCCACAATCCCAGCGAAAAAATGAGCGCGGCCAGAAACAGCGGCTGGCGTGGACGTGTTGTATGGCGTGTCACAGCGAAACCCACATCCTGGTTTTGCAACGGTGAATGTTTCGGTGACGCTAGACAATCAGGCGAGGGGAAACGGCCAGCGGCGGGGTCTCAGCGCGCCAGCAGCATCACGGATTCGATATGAAAAGTCTGCGGGAAAAGGTCGAACAGGTGCGCCTCCTCGATGCGATAACCGGCGGCGACCAGGGAGCCGAGATCCCTGGCGAGCGTCGCCGGATCGCACGCGATGTAGCAGATGCGCGGCGCGCCAATTTCTATCAGAGAGCGTGTCACCGCTTTTCCGGCCCCAGCGCGTGGAGGATCTAAAACGACCAGGTCCGGACGCTTCCGCACTGCGCCGCTTCTCAGATAATTTTCGGTGCTCGCGCAAACCGCTTTCACATTTGCAGGCACATTGTGGCCCAAATCATCAAAAGAAATCTGTGATGACTCTACAGCAAAAATGTGATGAAAGTTGCGCGCCAGCGGGACCGAGAACAGGCCGACGCCAGCGTACAGGTCGAGCGCAATGCCGCCGGCGCCGTTTTTCGTGACATTTTTTGTGACCACGGCAACGAGTTCATCCACCAGATGACGATTCGTCTGAAAGAAAGCGCCAGCACTGACCTGGTATTCAGCTTCTCCCGTTCGATAGCGGATTGTTGTTGCGCCAGACTGGGCGAGAACCTTCAAATCTGAGTCCGCCTCGTCATCGGGGCGATGACGCGCTGAGAAAAAGGAAATACCAGTCACGGCAGGCAAGTTACAACGAATGCGCTCTGCCCAGGCGAGCAATTCGTTCGTATTGGCGTCGCGCTGGCAGAAGGCCCACGCGAGCAGCTTTTCATCGCTGGCGTCGGCAAACAATTCCAGTTCTTCAAGCGACGCCGGACACGACAGTCCCGCCAGTTCCGTGAGCCGTCCAATTATGCGATTGATCGACGGCGAACTGATCGGGCATTCGCTGATGGGAAGAAAATCGTGCGAGGCAAAACGGTAGTAGCCAAGCGCGAAAGCAGGATCGGTGCGCACCTGCAACCGTGTGCGATTACGGTAATTCCACGGCGGCGACGGATGAAGCTGAATTTCGCATTTCAGCTCGATCTTTCCCACGCGCTGCAAAGTCTCACGCAAAATTTGTGCTTTGAATGCGAGCTGCCGCTCATAAGGAATGTGCTGATAATGGCAGCCGCCGCATTGCTCGAAATAACGGCACCCGGGATCGATGCGCTCAGGCGAAGCATTAACGAACTGGGTTACGGTCGCGCGCGCGAATCCCGGCTTCTCCTGCCGGACTTCGGCTTCCACTTGCTCTCCAGGGAGCACGAAGGGAACGAGGACCGTCACGCTGCGGCCGTCCGGGCCAGCGGCCATACGAGCCAGGCCTTCGCCGCCGTAGATCAGCTTTTCGATGGAAAGGGAAAGGAGCACTCTCTAGTATTACCTGATATCGAGCGCGAAGATGCTAACCGGTGCACGGCTCGCTGGCGCGCTCGCTTAAGTTGAGGTTGGCAGAAGCGAAGTCGCCGCGCTCTTCTGAACTCACCTTTGACGTGATCTCTGACGCGGTCTGAACCCTGCCCTCAAAGAACCGCTCGACGCTTTGCAATATCTCCGCGCCGCTGTGCGCGTCATAAATTGCCTTGCGCAGTGCCGCGCCGCCGGGTATTCCGTGCGTGAACCAGGACGCGAACTGCTTCATCTTGCCTTCCGTTCCATGTATTTCTTCTTCGAGCAGCATCTGGAAATAAGTCCGGATCATCTGGTAGCGGTCAGCTTCGGTGGGCAGATCGTATGGCTGGCTCTCATCTTTCGAATTCATTTCTGACGCGGACACTGACAGGCTGAGGGCTGATAGCTGACAGCTGATGGCTGTTAGCTGACGGCTGATTTGCCACGTATTGTTCAATCTGCCGGAAGATCCATGGATTTGACGGCGCCATGCGGCCGATCATCACCGCGTCGCATCCGGTTTGCGCGACCATGGCGCAGGCGTCTTCGGGGCTGCGAATGTCTCCATTGCCAATTACAGGAATCTTCACCGCCTGCTTCACCGATGCGATCCACTCCCAGCGCGCGGTTCCGCTGTAACCCTGCTCGCGCGTCCGAGCATGCAGCGCGACGGCACCCAAGCCGCAATCTTCGGCCATTCGTGCCAGGTCGACACAGACGATCTCGTCGTCATTCCATCCCGCGCGAAATTTCACGGTGAAAGGAATCTTCACTGCGGCGCGTACGGATTCGAAGATCTTGCGGATCAGCGGCAGGTCGCGCAGCAGCCCCGAACCGCCGTTGCAGCGCACAACTTTCTTAGCCGGGCACCCCAGATTGAGATCGACGAGATCGAACCCGAGATCTTCCACTAGCCGCGCGGCGTCGGCGAGCACTTCCGGATTGCTGCCAAAAAGCTGCGCCGAAATCGGATGCTCGTCCTCATAAAAGTGCAGGTACTTCCCGCGTACCTTCTTGTTGCGCAGCACCCCATCGGCGGAGGTGAACTCGGTCATGATCAGCCCGCAGCCACCCAGGTTTTTGATGAAGCGCCGAAAGACGGTATCGGTAACGCCGGCCATGGGAGCGAGCACGGTTGCAGGGCGAATCTCAACTCCGCCAATCCGCAAACAGGCTGGGAAGGGGCGACCCGCGGCCTGTGTGGCGCGACCGCTCTTGTCCGCATCTCCGTCAGCACTCGCACCCCCGCCGCGCACATTATCCAATGCCTCGGCGTCCGGCTCCGACTTGTACCAGTACTTCTGCATCGTCCCCATTCTAGTCTGCCCGCAAAATCGAAAGCCCCCGCCGGAAGCGAGGGCTTCAGTTCTAAATCTGCGGAGAGGAAATGCCGCTCCGGGGAAACTTACTTCTGGGCCGTCTCCGCCTTAGCCGCTTCTGTCTTGGCTACCTCAGCTTTGGCGGCATCGCTCTTGGCATACTTCCGGCGGAAGCGCTCGACGCGTCCAGCGGTGTCCATAAGCTTCTGCTTGCCGGTAAAGAACGGGTGGCAGGCCGAGCAAATTTCGACGCTGATATCGCTCTTATGAGTCGAACGGGTAACAAATGCGTTGCCGCAGGCACAGTGCACCCGAATTTCGTGATAGTTGGGATGGATCGCTGCTTTCATGGCTAGTCCTGTTGACCTCAATTCAATCGTTAGATTCTACAGGAGTTAAGAAGGATTCAGCAAGGGCGCCGGCAGCCGTCAGCCCTCAGCCGTCAGCTAAGGCTAAACCCTTCAATCCGATCAGATGGGAACAACTTCCGATTGAGTGTTGTCTGATGCCTGAGAGCTGATTGCTGATACCTGATGGCTAGAAAAGCAAAACGGCAGGGCCGACCCCCTGCCGCTCGCGTACTTTTTAAACTTGGGCCCCTTACTTTCCTTTGTTCACTACCTTTTTGAGTTCGTTACCGGGAGTGAATTTGGCTACTTTGCGGGCAGCAATCTTGATTGTGGCACCCGTCTGCGGATTCCGGCCATTGCGGGCCTTGCGCTGCGAGACGGAAAACGTGCCAAACCCGATCAGAGCCACCCTGTCTCCTTTGCGAAGGGACGAGGTGACGCTGTCCACCATGGTATCGATCGCAGTCGTCGCCTGGGATTTCGAAATGTTACAGGCTCCGGCGATGCGGTTGACCAGATCAGCTTTGTTCATGCTCTCTCCTACGTGTGTCGTTCGGTTCTCGCGAATGTGCCAGGAGAGCAAGGCTCGAACGCGAAAACCAACGATGACAATTTTCTTCACTTGCGCAAGAAAGTCAATCGAAAACGCTTATTGGTTGCCGCTTTTGACACTCCTCAGGATGCTGAGAATAACTTCGGAAGCAACTCCGCTGGCTACTTCGCGGGGATTCTGCGAGCCCACTGTGCGGCAAACCCGCTTCAACCTCTGCTCAAACATCGGAGCCGTATCCCGAACAAAACCTGCCATCTGACTAATTCCCGATGCCTCTTCTACAATTTCTTTGTGCTGGAAAATCACCTCGAGTTTCGGCCGGATGCGGATGCCGATTTTTTTTCCAGTGTTCCGGCGGCGTCAGCTGTGTTCCTGCTGCGTGGAGTGGACCGTGGCTCGGAGCCCTACGTAAGTAAGACGGCCAACCTGCGCCGTCGCCTCGAGCGGCTGCTTTCAACGCCGGAAGGGCACTCGCGCCGCCTGAATCTGCGCGACCGCGTCGCCAACATTGAGTATTCGTTGAGCGGATCGGATTTCGAATCTGGATTTCTGCTTTATCGACTCCTCCGCGTCACATTCGCCGACAGTTATGAAAAGCGACTTCGGCTGCGCTTCGCACCACTGGTCAAGTTGCATTTGGAAAATGAATATCCTCGCGCATCAGTCACCACGCGTATCGTACGCCTCAGCGGGAAGAATGTGTTTTACGGCCCGTTTCCCTCGCGGACGGCGGCGGAAAAATTCATGAACGATGCGCTCGACTTTTTCAAGATGCGGCGCTGCGTCGACGACCTGCACCCTGACCCGAAGTTTCCCGGCTGCGTCTACTCCGAAATGAAAATGTGCCTCGCGCCGTGCTTTCGCGGCTGTACCGACGATGAGTACCGCGCCGAGGTGGTTCGGGTCGAAGACTTCCTCGACAGCCGCGGAGAATCTTTGCGGCGCGAGGTGTCCGCGCATCGCGATCGGGCTTCGGACTCGCTCGCTTTCGAGGAGGCTGCTGCGCTTCACGCGCGGCTGGAAAAACTGGCACCCGTTTTGCAACAGATGCCCGAACCGGTGCAGCGGCTCGACCGCATGAAGGCGGTGATCGTGCAGGCATCGTGCGTACCGGAATCCGTCACATTGTTTCGCGTGGACTGCGGCGCGATTGCCGGCCCGCTGGTGTTCCCAATCTCAGGCGAGGAGCGGGCGAAAACGCAGTCGATGGAAGCGCGAATTGAGTCTGCGCTCACGAGTTTTCCTGCAGCGGAGTTACGCAGCGCCCTCGAACGCATGGAGCATCTTGCCCTCCTCAAACGCTGGTGTTACCGAGGAACTCGCAAAGGCGAAATTTTCTTCGCCGATGCGAATGGCCAACTGCCCATGCGCCGACTGGTGCGCGGCGTTGGGCGCGTCTACAAAGGCGAAGCGCCGGAAGCTACTGTGGCCGCGCCGCCGCCCACTGCGCCAGAGATTGTGCAAGGTGGTACTTAGCCCGCGTCGAAACATGCGAGTGCTGATGTATAAATCGCGTTGATGTATAAAGAGGGAATAATGGCGAAGAAAAAAGCAACGAGCAAGAAACGGATCGCGAAAAAGAGAGTTGCTTCGGGCAAGACCAGCGCGCGCAAGAGTCGCGCGAAAGAGAAGATCCCTGCACGAAAGATGGCCGCGAAAAATATCGCCGCCATAAAACCTCTCGCCACGACAGCCACCGATAAGGCGTTACGCGAGCACCTGCTCTATTTGCTCCGCGACGGAGGAGCGCACGCCGGTTTCGAGCAGGCGATCGGAGACTGGCCCGTGCAGTTGGCGGGCGCAAAGGTCGCGAACTTTCCTCACACCGCCTGGATGCTCCTCGAGCACCTGCGCATTGCGCAGTGGGACATTCTTGAGTTCAGCCGCAACCCCAAGCACAAATCTCCTGCCTGGCCGGAGGGTTATTGGCCTACTTCCGATGCGCCTCCGAACGAAAAGGCGTGGAACGATTCGATTGCCTCGTTCCAGAAAGATCTGCGCGCGATGGAGCAGTTGGTCGCTAATCCGCGAGCCTATCTTTACGCAAAACTGCCGTGGGGCAACGGGCAGACTCTATTGCGAGAGGTACTGCTGCTTGCAGATCACAATTCCTATCACCTCGGGCAGCTCATCATGCTGAGGAAATGCATCGGAATCTGATGCGATCGCGCGGGCGGTGCCGTTGATTGCGGGCCTCGGTGGGGGCAGCGATTTCCCACAGGTCAGGCACTCCTGCGTTCAGACAGGGATGTCCGGCAATCCCTTGCTCTCTTCCTGAATACCACTCGCAGATCCTCTCGCCAGCGCTCGTCGATTCCAGCGAGCTCCCATTCGACGGCGGGCGAGAGATAACGCAGAATCGTGTCCGTGGAAGGATGGATGTGGAGGGCCGGCGCCACCAACAGCAACAACGGTTTCTCCCCGGAAACCTCGTGACCGGGAAAATATCCGAAGCGCGCAAACTCTCCGCGGCTGCGGTGCCATTCCACGCGCGCCCAGTAATCCAGGCCCTGCAAAGGCAAATGAATGTCTTCGGCGGCTTTGAGTTCGATAACCACAAGCCGGTTCGCGTCCGTGATCGCGAGCACGTCAATCATTGCGCGATCGGCCGCAGAAAAGGCCGGTACCTGGCGGTACACGCAGTCTTCGCGAAGCCGCCCACCAAGCGCCGCCACATTTCTTACCGCAATCGATTCCAGCCAACGTTCGGGGTGCATCCGCCACAGCGGATGATTCTTCGGCCCATCTTTGCGGCGCACGGCTGCGGCCAGTCGAACGAGGTTAGTGAAATCCTCCGTATTGCGATCGTCGAGTACCCGCTCTTCCGGCCCAACTCCAAACACGATTTCCTCCCCGGCCGCAAAACTACGCGGATCGTGCGCCACCCGCGCCTGCGCAAACTCAAGCCCGCAGCGCCGAAACGAGAGCTGAGCGGGCGAGAGCGCCGTGACTTCCGTCTCCGGCAAAATGCCGCGAATGCGTTCCACTGATTTGACAAAGCGCACTAGAGCCGACGATTCGTCTATCGCATGCACTAGCCGCGTCGCCATATTTCCCTGGACGCCAATTTCCAGCTCAGTAAGCAAGTCCTCGCGCTGGTCAAATTCATACAGGAGCCACTTCGCGGCATCGCCATCAAGATGCGCCATGCGTTGACCGGTCAGCGCCGATGAGCCTTTGGGCACCACAACGACCAGGCCTTCCACCACGCGTCGCTGCTGCTCCGACCGCCGGCATGCCTCCAGCCAAAGGATGCCGCACGTCAGCGCTCCATCAATTGTCGACTGCGTCTCGCCGTCATTTACGCCGAGAATCGCCATGGCCTTCTGCCCATGCCGCATAAGGCCGCGCAAGTATGCCGGACCGAAAGAGCGTTCCAGGTCCATGGAGGTGGTCATCCGCACCACGCTCCAACCCGGAAAATGTTTTTCTAAAATCCGGCGCAATCGCGGTTCATAAGAGGTTCGCTCCACGCGCCGCGCACCCGCCGATCGCAGATCGCGGTCGCGACAAATATCCAGACGCGTGGGCCGGCTTTGCCCCATACGCTGCACCTGCAAGCGCAGAGCCGTGCCTTTGACCTCCGCATCAAGCACGCGCCGCACAGTGTTTCGCTCGCTCGACCACAGGTGTAAGAGACATTTATTGTGTTCGCCCGAAATCGAATACTTAGCTTCCGCGAGGTCGAACACAACGCCGCCATCTTCCACCACTACGGCGGCGCGCGCGCCCTCAAGAAAGTCCGACACCACCTTGCTGAGCGATTCCGGAGTCATATCCCTTCATTGTCGAACCTTCGTGTCGCCCCGGATGTGACCTTCGTACATCAAAATTGTGTCGAATCCGTATGGGATAATAGGCTCTTAGGCGTGGGAGTCGTTTCTTCGGCCAAGGCATCGAATGATCGTGACCAAACAAGAGCATTTTTTCTTCGACCACTACGGACTAAATAATAAGGATCTCGAAAACTATTTGGCGGCTGCCCTCTCGGCTGGCGGCGATTACGCCGATCTCTATTTCGAGTATCTGACCTCGACCTCGCTGATGCTGGATGAGTCGATGATCAAATCGGCATCGCAGGGAATCTCGGCCGGCTGCGGAGTTCGTGTCGTCTCCGGCGAGCGCACGGGCTACGCTTACACCGACGATCTTTCGCCGGCGCGCATTCTGCATGCGGCCCGCACCGCCGCGCTCATCGCCAGCGCTCCCGCCAAAACAACTGTCACCGGCTTTCAGGAACGCCCGGCGCGAAGTCTTTATCCGGTGGCGTTGCCTTCCGTCGATGCCGAAATCACTGCCAAGGTCGAACTGCTGAACCGTAGCGATCGCACTGCCCGCGCCTTTGAACCGCGAATCAAAGAAGTCCGCGCCAGTTATGCCGACGAGCTCCGCAACATTCTTGTAGTCGGATCCGACGGAACCTTTGCGGAAGATTCGCAGCCGCTTTCGCGCATGAATGTCTCCTGCATTGCGAAAACTGATGCCGCTTCCGGACGCGGCGCTGCCGGCGGCGGAGGCCGCGTTGCCCTCGACTTCTTCTTCGGAGTCGGAGAGAACGAAAAGACGCCCGAGTATTTTGCCCGTGACGCCGCGCGCCAGGCTATCCTGCAGCTCGATGCCCGCGAGGCTCCCGCCGGAGACATGGAAGTTGTACTCGGTCCCGGCTGGCCCGGAGTGCTGCTGCATGAAGCCATCGGCCACGGACTCGAAGCCGACTTCAATCGCAAAAAGACTTCCGCCTTCGCCGGACTGATCGGCAAGCGCGTCGCCAGCGAGAAATGCACGGTGGTCGACAATGGCACCATGCCGTGGCGGCGTGGGTCTTTGAATGTGGATGATGAAGGCCAGCCGACGCAGGAAACCGTGCTCATCGAAAACGGAATTCTGAAAGGCTATTTGAGCGACAAGCTTTCCTCCAAGTTGATGGGCCTCGCCGATACCGGCAATGGACGCCGCGAAAGCTACGAGCACATTCCCATGCCGCGCATGACCAACACCTACATGCTCGCTGGGCAGGACGACCCGCAGGATATTATTCGTTCCGTAAAACACGGAGTGTATGCGGTGAACTTCGGCGGCGGCCAGGTTGATATCACAAACGGCAAGTTTGTGTTCTCCGCCTCGGAGGCTTATCTGATCGAAGACGGCCAGATCACTGCGCCGATCAAAGGGGCAACACTGATCGGCAATGGCCCCGATGTGCTCACGCGCGTCTCAATGGTCGGCAACGATTTAAAGCTTGATGAAGGCGTTGGCACCTGCGGCAAAGATGGGCAGTCCGTCCCGGTGGGCGTCGGCATTCCGACAATTAAGATTGATCGTCTCACTGTCGGGGGGACCGCGCGCAAAGATCCCGGCGGCTTCATGCAGTAGCGTTTTCTACAGCTTCCTAGGCCATCAGAAAGGTCGAGTCACGCTGGAAAAAGAGTTGCCAAAACCCGAGATCATGCAAGAAGCCGAAGTCACGCTTTTCCTTGCATTTTGGCTTTTGGATCGCCCGAATTGTCAGTCGAATGCGAAGATTGCGCTTGATGGAATGCACCACAAAGTATTTAACATTCCTGACTTTATGGCTGAAAATGGATGGTATCGAGAGAACGGCGAAGGAAAATATAGCGGCACTTATACACGTAATGGCCAGACCCTTACGATCAATTCTTCCTCTGGTTTTGATGTCCAGGTCGATTTTGATGGTAAGAACGTAAAGGCCGAATGCAAGGGTGGGCCGCTGAAGAATAGTCCTGGGAAGAGTGCGTCAATCCCGCAATCGGGCAGGTCATCGTTAATGGTTCGGGTGAGACGTCAGAGGAGCTATGGGTTGCTGTCCCCGGTTCGAAGAATTTTGAAGATGCAGGAAGGAAGATTATCAAGAGACCGGTCTTCGCCAAAACAGGGATCAAAATCGCCCTTGTCAGCAAAGAAGGCAACGTGCGTACCTTGTAGAAATCTAGAAGCTGCCGAGTGCGTCGTCCGCGAGGGCGACGAATTCATTCGAGGAATCAGTGGTTAGGAACCCCGCCTCAGCACTCGTGGAGCTATAGCAACCGTGCCGCCACTCCTTGCGCCTTGAGCATCGTCACCGCTTTCTTATCGAACGACACAAACGTTTCTGCCCCGAGCCATTGGCCTTCATAGGCAATCACGCCATCGGCGAAGTCGCCGCCCGCATCGAGCATTGCCAACCCCGCTTCCACCGCCGGACGATTCACCTCCACGTTCTCTGCCGCCAGCAACTTGCGGATGGCCTTGGCTATATCTAACGGCCTAAAGCTATAGACGCTGCGCAACACCCAGGCAAACTCACACAGCGACGGCAGTGCGATGGCTATCATTTGGGCTCGATCCATCAGCGAGGTCGCGGCGTCGGTCTGCTCTGCATCGTCGCGCACGGCGACCCGCACCAGAACGTTAGTGTCCACCGTGATATTCATTTTTTCCGAACCCAATTTTTCCCTGCCCAGCCAGCTGCTGCTGCCTCGTTTATTTCTTCGATGGTCGCGACTTTCTTCGTTTTCCCGGCAAGCACACCGAAGAAGTCCTGAATCTTGCCAGTCGGCCGCGCCGCCCGGATCACCCCACGCCCGTCGGGCAGCAGTTCGAGTTCGATCTTAGCCCCGGGCTTAATGCCGAGATGCTCCAATACTTTTTTCCGGAACGTCACTTGCCCTCTCGCCGTCACTGTTAATGTAGCCATGTTGTTCCCTTTCCACTAAATCCTATTGTAATGTAAAACTACATTATTTTGCCAGAATTTCTGCCCTTCGGTGGCGAGACATCCATCCGTCGCCAATCGCGATTCCCGACCATCCGGCCGAACCGTGGCCGCCACAAGGAAAACCGTCACGTTTGTTAGGATAATAAGCAGTTATGAGTTCGACTCAACTCGAAGCTCGCGCCGTGCCCACCGACCTCCGCTCCCTTCCCCATGATGTCGTTCGCCGGGCCATGCAGTCCGGCGCGTCCGCAGCCGAATGCGTCGTTCGCGAAGGCGACGAATTCTCCACCGTCGTCCGGCTCGGCCAGGTTGAAACGTTAAAAGAGTCCGGCTCGAAATCCATTGGCGTCCGCGTGTTCTTCGGACAGCGCGCCGCCAACACCTACTCCAGCGACTTCTCCGCCGAGGGCATCGACCGCATGCTTAAGTCGGCAATCGAACTGGCAAAGATCACTTCCGAAGATCCCTTCGCCGGCATTCCCGAAGCTTCGCAACTCGGCCAACTCACCGGCCCGCTCGATCTTTATCACGAAGACGTCTACTCGCTTCCCGGTCCCGAGCGCATCGACTATGCCCGCCGCGCCGAAAAGGCCGCGCTCGATTTCGACCCGCGCCTCAAGAACTCCGACGGCGCATCTTTTGACGCCGCCACCGGGCGCAAAATTCTGGCGAACTCGCACGGTTTCGTCGGTGAATCTCGCGCCTCCTACTGCTCAGTTTCCGCGGTCCCCATCGCTCAGGACGATCAGGGCAACATGCAGCGCGATTATTGGTACGCGGTCTCGCGCAGTCTGGCCAAGCTTGAAGCCGCCGAAGATGTTGGCAAAGAGGCTGCCCGGCGCACCATTCGCCGCCTTGGCGCGCGCAAGGTCAAAACCGCGCACGTGCCGATCGTATTCGACCCGATGGTCTCGCGATCGATTATCGAACACATTTTCGAGGGCATAAACGGCGACTCCGTCTATCGAGGAGCATCATTCCTCGCCGGCAAGTTGGGCGAGCAGATCGCCAGTTCAAACGTCACCGTCATTGACGACGGCACCATGCCCGGCGGTTTCGGCACGTCTCCATTTGACGGCGAAGGCATTCCAAAGCGCCGCACGGTGGTCATCGAAAACGGAATTCTCAAGTCGTATCTGCTCAATACTTACACCGCGAAAAAACTCAAGCTCCAAACTACTGCCAACGCATCGCGCGGACTTGCCGGTACGCCCGGCATCGCGCCCGGAAATTATTTTCTTCAGCCCGGAAAGAAAACGCCGCAGCAGATTATCGGCGAGATTAAAGACGGTCTCTACGTCACCGAGTTCCTCGGCCACGGCGCGAACCTGGTAACTGGCGATTACTCGCGCGGAGCCTCCGGCCTTTGGATCGTCAACGGAGAACTTGCTTTTCCCGTTGAAGAAATCACGGTCGCCGGCAATCTGAAAGATATGTTCAAGAACATTTCCGAGATCGCGAACGACCTCGAATTTCGCGGCAGCGTTGCCTCGCCCACCATTCGTGTCGACGGCCTCACCGTCGGCGGCGAATAAGACTCGCCAACCGATTTAACGTGCCAAAACGTGGTATAATTCTCACATTGACCTGGCTCTATAAACGCCTGTAAATGCAAGAACTTAGCGATATTTTAGCCGCTGATGGCGAGCCTCGAATGCGCTCTGCTGGAACGAGCGCAATAACGCCCGTTGCTCCACGGAATTAACTGAGAACTGACAACCGAGAACCGAGAACTGATTCACCATGCCTGACGAACAGAATCCTGAACTTCCATTAACTCCTCCTCCCGGCGGCGACGGGGCTTCCTCCGGCGGTCACGGCTCCGGCAATGTTGTGCCCGTCAATATCGAAGAGGAGATGCGCAAGTCGTATCTCGATTACTCGATGTCGGTCATCATCGGCCGCGCGCTGCCCGATATCCGCGACGGCCTCAAGCCCGTCCATCGCCGCATTCTTTATGCGATGTCCGACATGGGCCTGCTGCACAACCGCAAGCACTCAAAGTGCGCCGGCGTGGTTGGCGAGTTGCTGAAAAAATATCATCCGCATGGCGATAGCGCAGTCTATGACGCGCTCGTCCGCCTCGCCCAGCCTTGGAGCTTGCGCTATCCCCTCATCGATGGCCAGGGCAACTTCGGTTCCGTCGATGGCGATCCGCCCGCGGCCTACCGATATACCGAGTGCCGCCTCACGCGCATTGCCGAAGAAATGCTGGTCGATATCGACAAAGACGCCGTCGATTTCGTTCCCAACTTTGACGAGGTCACCAACGAGCCCACCGTGCTTCCGGCTCGCATTCCTAACCTGCTCATCAATGGCGCGAACGGCATCGCCGTCGGCATGGCGACCAACATCCCGCCGCACAACTTGACTGAGATCGTCGACGCGGCCATTACGCTGATTAACAACCCAGCCGCGCAGCTCCCGGAGATTCTGAAGATCGTCAAAGGTCCCGACTTTCCGACCTATGGCGTCATTCACGGGCGCGCCGGAATTTTCGAGGCTTACAGGACCGGACGCGGCCGCTTCATGATGCGCGCCCGCGCCGCCATCGAAAATATCACCAAGGAAAAACAGGCCATCATCGTCACCGAGATTCCTTATCAGGTGAACAAGGCGAGGCTCGTCGAACGCATCGCCGATCTGGTCAACGACAAGATCATCGAAGATATTTCCGACGTGCGCGACGAGAGTAGCCGCGAGGGCATGCGCATCGTCATCGAACTCAAGCGCGGATGCGAGCCGCAGATCGTGCTCAACCAACTCTACAAGCACACCTCCATGCAGGAAAGTTTCAGCATGATCCTGCTGGCGATCGTGCACGGGCAGCCCAAGGAAATGGGGCTGATCACCGCGATCCAGCACTTCATCGATCATCGCGTCGATGTCGTTCGCCGTCGCACGGCCTATCTGCTTATGAAAGCGCGTGAGCGCGAGCACCTCTTAGAGGGCTATCTCACCGCGCTCGATCACCTCGATAACGTGATCATCATCATTCGCGCCAGTGCCAATCGCGCCGAAGCGCGCGAAAATTTGGTCGCCTACTTTGGCGGCAAAAAAATCGACATCAACATCACCGGCCGTGCGCCCAAGCTCGACGCCGAAAAGCCGTTCACCACCAGGCAGGCCGATGCCATTCTCGAACTGCAACTGCATCGCCTGACCAAACTCTCACTCGACGAGATTGCAAACGAGCTGAAGCAGGTGCGCGACAACATTGCTGAGTATGAATCCATTCTCGGCTCAGATAAAAAACTGCGCGGCATCATCATCAAGGAACTCGAAGAAATCAAGAAGCTCTACGGCGACGAGCGCCGCACGCAGATCGAAGACGAAGCCGCCGAAATCGTCCTCGAAGACCTGATCGCCGACGAGCAGGTCGCCGTCACCGTCAGCCATTCCGGCTACATGAAGCGCACGCCCATCTCCACCTACCGCATGCAGCGCCGCGGAGGCACGGGCCGCACCGGTATGAAAACGCGCGACGAGGATTTCGTCGAGCATCTTTTCATCGCCTCCACGCACGCCTTCATTCTCATCTTCACCAACACTGGCCGCGTTTATTGGCTGAAGGTCTACGAAATTCCCGACCTCACCGCTGCGGGCAAGGGCAAGCACATCGGCAATCTCGTCGGCCTGCAGCCGGGAGAAACCGTTCGCACCATGCTCGCCGTGCGCAATCTGGAGGAAGAAGGCCGCTACATCTTCTTTGCCACGCGCAACGGCACGGTGAAGAAAACCGAGCTCAAGGATTTCTCGCACGTCATGTCGCGCGGCATCATTGCCATCGGCATCGATCAGGGCGATGAACTCGTCGGCGTCACGCTCACCGATGGCGAGCAGATCGTCTTCCTCGCTTCGCACGATGGACAGGCGATTCGCTTCGACGAATCCGATGTCCGTTCCATGGGACGTCCCGCGTACGGAGTGCGTGGCATGAACCTCGACAAGGGCGACTACATTGTCGGCATGGCAACCACTCCCAAAGACGCCAAGCAGGCCGAAGAAGCCGCTGCCAGGGCGAAAGCCAAAGCCGGAGTCGAAGCGACTGCAACCGATGAAACGTTGCCACTGAAAGGCTCGCTCATTCTTTCGGTCACCGAAAACGGCTATGGCAAGCGCACTCCCGCCGATGAATACCGCCTGCAAGGGCGCGGCGGCTCCGGCGTGATCAACGTGAAGACGACCGAGCGCAACGGCAAAGTCACCGCCATCGCGCAGGTCACGGAAGAGTCGGAAGTGATGCTGATCAGCCAGTACGGCAAAATCATCCGCATGGATTCGAGCACCATCCGCGAATCCGGCCGCGCCGCGCAAGGTGTGCGATTACTGCAACTCGAGCCGGGAGACAAGGTCGCCGCCGCGGTGGTGCTCGCGCCGGTCGCAGAATCGGAGAATGGGAACGGGACTCTGATACAGTAAGAAGTAAGAAGATTGTGTGGCGCGGGCCGTCCTGCCCGCGCTTCATTCTTCGAAGCGCGATTACCAAGCTCGAGCATTGTTGAGCGTATCGCGTGCCCGCATTACCCCAGTCACTTCCCGATCATTACCTCTCTCGTCTATTGTTTACTATAGAGATATATGCTGCGGTGTATATGGGAGCTACAGCCAAAGTGTCTGTCGCCCCGCGCTGGTGTTCGTTTGCCACCTTGCGACCGCGTTCGCCGAGCTGATCGAACAGCGATTGATCTAGGAGCGCTGACCGAAGAAAGTTGATTAAAAGAGCGTTACTTGAAAAATATTCGTGCATAACTTAATTGCCGACAAACCCGAGCCCCCGTACCAGAAGCTGCTCGCCTCACCCATTCGCGAGCTGGGGTTGAAGCTTGTCGGCTCTCCGGTGGAGCGCTTTGTCGAGCAGCTTTACCGCGAACTCGAAGCCCGAGGCCTCGGCAAATTTCGTCCCGCGTGCTATCTCACTGATGAATGGGGATGCCCGTCGGGCGAGCCCATCATTGGCATACCGTTTTATCTTGCCGATCCCGCGCTCGCGCAACTCGAAAAAGAAACCCATGATCTCGAAGATGCGCGCGAGATCATGATGTATCTGCGCCACGAAGCCGGACACGCGTTTGTTTACGCGTACAAAATTCATGCCAAGCCCGAGTGGAGGCAGATGTTCGGGCCCTTTCGCCGGCCGTACCGCGACAACTATCGTCCCGCGCCGTTTTCCCGGGACTATGTACGCCATTTGCCAGGATGGTATGCGCAGAAACATCCCGACGAAGATTTTGCCGAAACCTTCGCCGTGTGGCTCACCCCGCGCTCGAACTGGCGCAAGCGCTATCGCGGATGGCCCGCGATGGAGAAGTTGCGCTATCTCGACAAGCTGGTGCGCAAACTTCGCAACGTCGATCCTGCGCGGCGTCGCGGCATTGCCGACATCACGGTCGACGACATGGAAACCACGCTCGCCGATTTTTATCACCAGAACGGAAATTCCGGCGGACATGAAGTAGTTGCCGTGACCGAACTGACTCCCGACGCCGATCTGCGCGATCTGTTTTCGGTTTCAAAGCGCAAGAAGACGGCGCTGGCGGCGAGCGACTTTCTCCATCAGCATCGCAAGCCGCTGATCGACAAAGTGGCGCGCTGGACGGGAGCGCAGCGCCCGCTGGTCAAGGCACTGGTTGAGAACATTGAAAAGCGGGCCGGTGAACTCGACCTGCGCGCCGATAAAACGCGCAGCGCCGAGCATCTGGCCGAGGTAACAGCCTATGCCACCGCGCTCGCAATGACGTACGTGACGAAAGGCAAGTTCATACAGCCATGAAATTCGGCTTTAGCCTCTCGGCTTTAGGCTCTCGGAATCGTTGGGCGACGCTTGATCTTGCCCAACAGTTCCGAACGCCGAGCGCCGAAAGCCGTTTTTGGGAGTGATTCATGATTGGTGCCAAACTGAAAATCGCGTTGCTCTATGACGTGTGGAACGAAGATCCCGTCGCCGCTGCAGCCACAAAGCAGGAATCCGCCAATGGCAATGGCCACAGCAATGGCAACGGTAACGGTAACGGCAACGGCCGCAAGCCGCACAAGCCAGTAAAGAAAGCCAAGAAGGCGAAGACCGACCGCGAAGAAATATTCGAAGCCTTGCAGAAGCTTGGCCACGAGCCTTCTTTCTTCGAACTGGATGGCCGTCCACAGTCTCTGCATTCGCTCGCGAAGTGCGATGCCGACCTCATCTTCAACCTGACCGAGTCATTCGATGGCGACGACACCAAAGAGATGAACGTGGTCGCTTACGTCGACCTGCTCGGCCTGCGCTATACCGGCGCCGGGCCGCATGCCATCTGCATGTCGCAAGATAAAGCCATCGCGAAAAAGATTTTCGCTTTCCATGGCATTAAGACTCCGTTTTTTGCGACGTCGTATCGCGGACGCATCGAGCATGCGCACGATATTTCTTTCCCACTGATCGTGAAGCCCTCGTGGGAAGATGGATCGATCGGCATCGATGCCGGCTCGGTCGTCAAGAACGTCAAAGAAATGATGGAACGCGTCCAATATATTCAGGACGAATTCGATTCACCGGCGCTGATCGAAGAGTACATCGAGGGCCGAGAAATTTATGCGGGCGTGCTCGGCAATTACGAGCGCGCCCAGGTGCTCCCGCTTGTCGAACTTGACCTCTCGCGCTTGCCCGAGGGCACACCCAGAATTGCCAGCTACGATGTGAAGTTCGAAAAAAATACCGAAGCGTATAAGCTGACGAAGTCGGCCATTGCCGAAGACCTGGACGAAGCAACGCAAAAGCGCTTGTCTGACACGGCGCTCGCCGCCTATCGCGCTCTCAAGCTTCGAGATTATGGACGCATTGATATGCGCCTCGCGCCTAATGGCGATGTGTATGTCATCGAGGCAAATCCGAATCCGTGGCTCGCCAGCCGCCAGGAGTTTGCCATGGCCGCCAAGGCCGCCGGGCTTTCGTATGCCGAAACGGTCGGCACCATCGTCGATCTCGCCATGAGCCGTTATCTCAACGGCACCCTGGCCAACGCTGCCGCCATGCATTAGGACTTCGCCGTTAGGGTTTGTAGCTTAATTGCGTGAGGTGATCTCTTGAGGCGCGTTTCCCAAGCCGCAGGAATCCGCTGCCGGGCGGAATCAGCGCAGCCGTTTCAGCGTCGGAGCACACGGCCCAATCTACCAGCCCGCTCCTTTTTCCCCTCGCCGTTTGTCACCGATGTGCCGCCGCACCACTCGCCGCAGCGCCACTGGCCGACTGCGGCGCAAATACGGCATCCACAACAGTCAGGATCTCCTCCATCGCTCCATCGATGTCCATCGTGAGTCGCGCCAAATCGATGCTGGCTAGCGGCGGGTAATGCTCGCTCAACGTGGTCCACGCAGCTTCTCCGGTCAAATCAACGCCCATGGCTTCGTAGTATCCATAGCCAAGATCTCGTAAACGGCAAAGCAGGTCGCTCAGGTGAACGACGGCCACCAGAGGGGTTGCAACCGGCGCTCGACCGTCATCGTGATGGAATTCAATCACCGCGGCCAGGTCGGCGGAAAATTTCCAGCGTTCCGCCAGAATCTTGCCGCTTTGACAGTGCGTGAAGCCAAGATGTTCCTGCTCGCTGCAATGCAGCGCGATGTGTTCCGTCCGCGCTTTTTCCATGCACCGTTTATATTCCTCCGGGCAGGCGATGGTATTTACCATAATTCCCACGTCGTGCAGAAGTCCTGCAAGATAGGCTTTCTCAGGGTCGGGATATCCGATGAGCTTTGCCATTTTGTTGCTCACCAGCGCACATCCCAGGGAGTGCCGCCAGAAGGTGACTGCATCCAGCACCCACTTGTCGGGAGGAACAATCCGGTTGAGCGAGCAACCGAGCACGATTGCCTCAATTCGTTTCAAACCCAGAGTCAGTATCGCGCTGCGCACGGTTTCAGTGTTCTGGCGTCCGAATAGCGGAGAATTCGCCATGCGAAGGCATTGCGCGGCAATCGTCGAGTCGTAGGAAATTAGCTCTACCACTTTTTCCAGCCGCACTCTCTCCGGAGGCATTTGCAACATCGCAACCAGCGGCTGGACGATCGCCGGAACCGTCGGCATTGCATCCAGTTCCATGATTTTTGAGCGGACTTTGTCGAGCGTCATTTCTTGCCCCCGCCGATATGAGCGGCCGGTTTCGTATAACCGATCGTGCCGGGAAAATGCACCAAGTGAAATTGCGTGTCAACCTGATAGAGAGATTCGGCATGGCCGAGAAACAGGTAACCTCCGGGTAGAAGGTTGGCATGGAAGTGCTGGATGACTTTGCGTTTCGAGGCCAGGTCGAAATAGATCAGCACATTGCAGCAGAAAATCAGGTCCATGCCCTTCAGGAAAGTCATTTTGCTGTCGTCATTCAGGTTCACTCGCTCAAACCGGATCAGCGATTTCAATTGCTCGTTGGTTTCCAATCGCTTCTCGTCGTGGATCTTGAAATATTTTCTTCGCAGAGCTTCGCTCGTGCTGCGCAACGCATACTCCCCGTAAATTCCCGCCTTTGCGGCCGCCACAGAGTTTTCGTTAAGGTCCGTCGCCAGGATGTCGAACGTCCAGCCCGCCAGCGATTTCTGGCTCTCTTCCAGCAGGAACATGGCCAGCGTGTAAGGCTCTTCTCCCGTCGAACACCCCGCACTCCACAGCCGCAGCCGCTTAAAACCCAGCGAACTCTTCGCCTCCACAATTTGCGGCAAAATCACGTTGCGCAGCGCTTCCAATTGCTGAGGGCTGCGGAACATGTAGGTCTCCCCAATCGTGATTTCATTCAACAACAGTCGGAGTTCCGCGTCCCGGTTTCCACCGAGCGTCAGGTGCTCCCAATATTCGGCCGGCGTCTTTGCCTTTACCGCCGTCATCCGCCGCGCGCAACGCGACGCCAACAGATACATTTTTTCGTCTGCCTGGTAGATGCCCGTAATCCGGTAAATAAGGTCCCGGATTCGCAGGTACGCCGGGTCCTTCAGGTTTTCTGTTCCTGGCTTCTCGGCCGCTCTGGCTGTACCTGTTTCCACGTTTTAATCTCTCAATGCCCAGCCGCTTCAGCGCTGAATCGCACAATCGTTCAATCGCTCCGTCAATTGCTCTGGTTGCGCGGGGCCTGCGCTTATGCCTTCGCCGTTGCCGGCATACTCGCAGGTCTCCGGCTTGTCATCACGCGCCGGTAAATCTCCTGCGCGATCTCCGGCAGCGCGCAGATCTTGTCCGCTGCACCTGCCGCAACCACCGCGCCCGGCATGCCCCATACCACCGAGGTCGCCGCATCCTGCACCAGAATTCCCCGCCTGCTTCCCGGATGTTGGTTGCCCCGCGAGTCCCGTCTGCTCCCATTCCCGTCATCACCACGCCCAGCGAATTCGCCCCGAAGCAAGCCGCGACGGAGCGGAACAGCACATCCACCGCCGGCCGGCACGAATTCTCTGGCGGGTCCTGGTTCAGAACCAAAATGGCGGCACTGTCTTTACGGACTACGGTCATGTGATAGTCGCCGCGCGCCACCCAGGCGTGTCCCGCTTCCAGCTTCACCCCGGGCTCAGCCTCATGTACCGCCAGCGCTGACTGCGTATTCAATCGCTCCGCCAGCAGTCGCGTAAAAAGTGGCGGCATGTGTTGCACCACCACCACCGGCACCGGAAGGTCTCTTGCTAAGTGGGGAATCACTTCCGCCAGCGCATTCGGGCCTCCCGTCGAAGTGCCAATGGCCACAATGTCGATGCGTGGCCGGAAACCCACTCTCGCCGCCGGAGCGACAGGCTGAGGAAAAGCCGGCACATACCGCGCGCGCTCCGCCAGGCAGACAATTTTTGCCACCAGTTCCCGGCCCACCTCCTCCATCGCACTGGCCAGGCTCTCCGCATTGCTCGGTTTCGTCATGTAATCGGACGCCCCGCGAGTCAGCGCCTCCAGCGTGATCGCCGCTCCACGCTCGGTCAACGTGCTGAACATGATCACCGGCAGCTTGGGATAGAGTTTGCGGATCTCGATCAGCGTCTCAATTCCGTTTAGCCCGGGCATCTCGATGTCCAGCGTGATCACATCGGGATTCACCTGCGGAATCTTGGCGATTGCAATGTTGCCGCTCGAGGCGGTCCCTGCCAGCTGCACTCTCTCGCTGGCGGCCAGAGCATCGCTCAGCAGTCTGCGGACGACTACGGAATCATCGACAACCAGTACTCGAACTGGTGGCATGGCCCTCCGTGGTTGGCAACGGGTGCCGCTTGCTTGCGACGCGGCACCCGCCAGATTTTGTACTGCAGTTCCCGCGCTAGATCTTGAATTTCTGCACCAGTTCCCGCAGTTCGGTCGCTGTCGTGGCCAGCGATTGCGCCGCCTTCAGCGAATCGTTGGCCCCGTGGGTCGTGCTCTTGGCGGCCTCAGCCACACCACCAATGTTCCTGGTGATCTCGCCCGAACCCTTGGCCGCTTCGCCCACGTTGCGCGCCATCTCGTTGGTCGTCGCGTTCTGCTCCTCGACGGCCGTCGCAATGGTGTTCGAAATGTCGTTGACCTGGTGAATGACTTCGCTGATCTGCCCGATCGCGCCGACCGCGTTCTTGGTGTCGCCTTGAATCGCCTCGATCTTGCCGCTGATGTCTTCGGTGGCTTTGGCCGTCTGCTTGGCCAGCTCCTTGACTTCATTGGCGACCACGGCGAACCCCTTGCCCGCTTCCCCCGCCCGCGCCGCTTCAATCGTCGCGTTCAAGGCCAGAAGATTAGTCTGTTGCGCGATTGAGGTGATGACCTTGATCACTTGCCCAATCTCGACCGAGGAATCCCCGAGTTTCTTGACGATCTGCGTGGTCTCCTCGGCTACCTTTACGGCGCCGGTCGCTACCTTGGCCGATTCATGGGCATTCTTGGCGATCTCCTTGATGCTGGCGCTCATTTCCTCGGTGCCGGTGGCCACGGTCTGCAGGTTTTTGTCGACCTGCTCGGCGCTGGCCGAAACCACATTGGCCTGGGCCGAGGTCTCTTCCGCATTCGCGCTCATCTGCTGGCTGGTCGCGGATAACTCCTCCGAGGCGTTGGCCAGCGACTGTGCATTCCCGGCAATCGACTGCATGCTCGATCGCAGAGCGTCGGTCATCGCGTTCATGTCGTTCTTGATGTCCGCATGATCGCCCTGATACTCGCCCGTCACCCGGGCGGTCAGATCGCCGGCTGCAATCTTCTTCAAGACCGCCCCAGCCTCCTGTACCGGTCCAATTACCGCATCCAGCGTCTGGTTGACGCCCTCCACGATCTTGCGATAGTCGCCCGCATGCCGGGTGGCGTCGGCTCGGGTGGTTAGTTTGCCCTCCAGCGCCGCCTTGCACAACATTCCAGTGTCGGCGACCAGCCGATTGACGGTCTCTATACAGGTGTTCAGGTTTTGCCGGATCAGCTCGAAGTCCCCGCCGAAAGTTTCGGTAATGGGGGCGGGAATCTCGCCGCGGCTGATCTTGCCCAGGTAGGTCCCCAACACGTCGGTCACCAGTTTGCGTTCCGTGACATCGGTCCCGTACTGCACAACTTTGAAGACCTTGCCGTCCGCGTCGAAAATCGGGCAAAAGGCAATGTGTAGCCAGACAACTTTCCCGTCTTTTCGTGTGCGCTGCACCTCCGCGCTGATGCTTTGTCCTGCTCGCAGCTTTTCCCATGCCGCCTGAATGCTGCCGTTTTTGCGGTCTTCGTCAATTGCGTAATCGCCGCATTTTTTCCCCTTCAGTTCTTCCGCGTTGTAGCCAAGCAGATCCCCGAATTTTTGGCTGGCGCGCAGAAAAACGCCGCTGGTTTTGCATTCAATGACGGCCATATTGGCGTTGATCGAAGAAATTTGGCCCTCATAGTCGGCGTTCTTCTGTTTTTGCTCGGTGATATCGGTGGCGTACTTCACCACCTTGAACGGGTTGCCATTGAGGTCGAAGATCGGGTTATACGAGGCCAGAATCCATACCCGGTTCCCGCCCTTGCCGATGCGCTTGAATTCGTCGGCCACGTACTCGCCCCGGTTCAGCTTGGCCCAGAACTCCTTGTAGTCGGCGCTGCGGCGGTACTCGTCATCGACAAACATGCTGTGATGCTTGCCTTTAATCTCATCCAGGCTGTAGCCGAGCGCCTTCAGAAAATTATCGTTGGCATCGATCACGGTCCCGTCCATGTTGAACTCGATCGTGGCCTGTGCCTTCTTGATGGCGGCAATTTGGCCTTGATAGTCCGCGTTCGCCAGCTTCTGCTGCGTGACATCGGTCGCGTATTTCACCACTTTGAAAGGCTTGCTGTTCAGGTCGAGGATTGGATTGTAGGAGGCTTGTATCCAGACTTCCTTGCCACCCTTGCCGATACGCTTGAACTCGTCGGCCACGTACTCGCCCCGGTTCAGCTTGGCCCAGAATTCCTTGTAGTCGGCGCTGCGCCCGTAAGCGGCATCGACAAACATGCTGTGATGCTTGCCCTTGATTTCGCCCAGAGTGTAGCCGAGCGCCTTCAGAAAGTTCTCGTTCGCATCGAGCACGGTCCCGTCCATGCTGAACTCGATGACGGCCTGTGCCTTCTTAATGGCGGCAATCTGGCCTTGAAAGTCGGCATTCGCTAGCTTCTGCTGGGTGATGTCGGTCGCATATTTCACCACTTTGAAGGGCTTACCATCGGCATCCAGAATCGGGTTGTAGGACGCCTGAATCCAGACTTCCTTCCCGCCTTTGCCGATGCGCTTGAATTCGTCCGCCACGTACTCGCCGCGATTCAGCTTGGCCCAGAACTCGCGGTAGTCGGCGCTGCGCCCGTAAGCTTCCTCGACAAACATGCTGTGGTGTTTGCCTTTGATCTCTTCCAGCGTATAACCCAAAGCATTTAAAAAATTATCGTTGGCGTCGAGGACCGTGCCGTCCATGCTGAACTCGATCACGGCCTGCGACTTGCGGATGGCGGCGACCTGTCCGGCATTCTCGACGGCCAGGTCTTGCTTCTGAACTTTCTTTGCTGCTGCTGTTGCTGTCATTTCCTACGCTCCTTGCGGCTGTGCCGCGCAAAAATCTGAACAACTTTGCCTCTAGCCCTCGCTAACTGAGCTTGCGCAGGACGTCGTTCTCGCTCGTGGCCGCCTTCTCGGTATCAAGCACCAGCATGAGCCGCTCCTGCAGTTTGTAGACGCCACGCACCAGTTCGCGGGTCTCGCCCCGCAAGGTCTCCGGCGGACGTTCCAGAGCTTCCTCGCCCGCCTCGAGCACGTCGCCAATTTCATCCACCAGAAAACTGACGGCGCCGTCGCTGGTCCGCACAACGACATTCATGGGCAGCTGGGATTCCGGCCGTTCTTCCATCCCAAAACGCCGGCGCAGATCGAGCGCCATGACAATCTGTCCGCGCAGGTTGATCAGCCCGCGGATCACCTGCGGCACCAGCGGGACACGCGTCATTTCCTGATAACGAATCACTTCCTGCACCTGCTCGACGGGCACGCCGAAGAACTGGTCCTGGAGAAAGAAGGTGCAAAACTGCTGCGTATTGCCCATGTATGTTTTCCTCCTCAGGCGAACGCCGCCAGCGCCTGTTTACCGGAAGCAGAAGCAATCAGCCCCGGAACATCCAGAATGTCAGTCACGCGTTTCTGTATCACGGCCGAGCCCAGCACCCCATTGCGCGCGGTCTGCTTCTCAATGACAAATGATTCCTCGACGATGTCAAGAATGCGGTCAACCACCAGCCCCACGCTGCGGCCCTGGTCGGAATACACCACAACGTGTAATGATTCGGTTCCCCTTTGTTCCGAGCCGCGGTTGCCTGAGCCGCCTGCGAGTACTTCGGAAACCCGCACCAAGGGCATAATCTGCCCGCGATACTGCACCACTTCTTGCCCGGCCGCTTCCTCCACCATGCTGGCCGGGAACTCTTCGAGACGGGCCACCAGCGAAAGGTCGACAGCCATTTTCCCGTTTTTTCCGTTCTCGAACAGCAGCACGGCATTGCGCCGGGCTGCATCGCTTTCTGCACCGCCGCCCTGGCCCTCTTTGTCGACCAGCGCCCGGTCGCGTACTTCGGCGATCACGTTTGCCCGCTGCGCCAGGCCCATGACGTCCAGAATCAGCGCCACCTTGCCGTCGCCCATGATCGTCGCCCCGGCATAGGTGTTGATGATCTTCAACTGCTTGCTCAGCGGCTTCACGACAATCTCCTCGGTGTCGTTGATTTCGTCGACCACCAGCCCGAACTGCCGGTCATCGGCCCGGAGCACCACAATGTTTACGTTCTGAGTTTCCGCAATCTTCTTTTCCGCTGCCGTCAGCAGTGCGGAGATCGCTGCCGTAAGCGGCTCCACTTGCTGGAATTGAAGTTCCGCGCGCTCCCGGTCTCGTTCGGCGACCAGCACGACGATCTCCCGCGCCAGCGCATGAAACTGCCTGTGTTTCGCTTCCAGAAGCTGCATTTCTTCCATGGCGCCAAATTCTTTCGGGGCCGCCCCATACAGCCACTTGCCCAAAGCGCAGTCGCGAAAGGCGCCAGCCTGCTCGGCCGAGACCTTGGTTTTCAGATCGAGCGCTTCTCGCAGCTGCCCGACCCATTGCAGGTGCTTGTGCCGCGCCTGGGCAAAATCCAGCAACTGCCCGGCAGCCGGCTCCCGTTCTCCATCACCATTTCTTCCGCGTGTTTCGGAATACAGTTCCTGTTGCAGGTAGACCAGCGGCAGTAATCGTCCCCGCAGCCGGTACACCGGGGCCCCATTCACCCGTTCAATTCCCTTGCGTGCCTGGCCCGCTTCCAGACGCACCAGTTCCAGCAGGCTGACCTGCGGAATGGCGTATCGATCGGCAGCCGTGGTCACGATCAGCGCCGGGATGATGGCCAGCGTCAGCGGGATTTTCATGCGCACCGTCGAGCCCTTCCCGAAGCTCGACTGCACGTCCACCGTCCCGCCAATCTTCTCGATATTGGTTCGCACCACGTCCATGCCCACGCCCCGCCCGGAGACATTGGTCACTTTTTCCGCGGTCGAAAAGCCCGGCAGAAAAATCAGGCGCGTAATCTCGCGCTCCGTCATCCGCGCCGCCTGGTCGGCCGTGATCAGCATCTTGCGGATGGCCTGGTTCCGGATCTTCTCGAAGTCCAGCCCCGCGCCGTCGTCGGTGATCTCGATATTGACCTGTCCGCCCTCGTGGAAGGCGCGCATCCGCAGCAGCCCTTCGGCTTCCTTGCCCGCGGCCAGCCTTGCCGCTGGAGTTTCAATGCCGTGGTCAACCGCATTCCGCACCAGGTGCGTGAGCGGGTCTTTGATCGCCTCAATGATCGTCTTGTCGAGTTCGGTCTCTTTGCCCTCCATTTCGATCCGCACCTGTTTGCCGCAGCCCAGGGCCACGTCCCGCACCGTGCGCGGAAACTTGCTCCAGATGTTTCCGATCGGCTGCATCCGCGTCTTCATCACGCCTTCCTGCAGTTCAGTGGTGAGCAGGTTCAGGCGCTGGCTGGTCCCGAGCAGTTCGCTGTCTTCGCTCGAATTCGTGTACTGCACAATCTGATTGCGCAGCAGCACCAGTTCTCCCATGCGGTTCATCAGCCGGTCCAGTTGCGCCACATCCACACGGATCGTACTGTCACTCGCGCTCTGCCCATGGCTCTGCTGCTGCGTGGTTAGCGCCTCCAGCACGTCCTGCGACTTCACCGCCCCCTGCTCTACCAGAATTTCGCCCACGTGCCGCGGGTCTCCCGACTGTTGCTGCTCCAGTGCTTTGTAAACCTCGCTGACCTTCGCCGCGCCGCGCTTGATCAGGATGTCGCCGATGTTGTCGGCGGGTACGGACAAATCTTCCTGCTCCGCCTCGGCTTTGGCCGTCGCCGCAGCCGGCTTCGCTTTCGCCTCGTCCTCAAGCAGCCCCGATAAGGTGGCAATCAGTTCCTGGTCGTTGCGTTCGCCTTCGCTACCCTCGGCCTCAATGCTTGCCAGCATCTGCCGCACAGCATCGACCGTCGAGAGCAGCGCGGTTGTGATTTCCGGCGTCAAAACAAGTTGGCCGTCCCGCAGCCGCGCCAGCAAGCTCTCTCCCACATGGGTTACCGCTTCCAGTTGGTTGAAGGCCAGAAAACCCGACGTGCCTTTGATCGTATGAACCGTGCGGAAAATGCTCGCGAGCCTCTCCCGATCGGCGGGGTCTTTCTCCAGAGCAATCAGGTCCTGATCCAGGCGGTCGAGGTTTTCATAACTCTCGACCAAGAACTCTTTAACAATCTCTTCATCGCTCATGACGGGATTACCTCATCGCTCATGACGGAATCACCCTTTTGCCGCGCAATTCTCGGCGAACAAAAACCCGCCTGCACGGTGATTGATTTCTGACAGCATCAACTAACTAAGGTTTGCGCGTCAGTTTTCCGCCGTCAGTCTGCCGTGCCCATGGCCCGACACTCGGTTTCAGTCTTGTTACTTAGCTGTTACTAATGTTGTGCGCTGTTACGGTGCCAAGTATGCAGATCGGCTGCCATCGTCATCTGTGGATAGTTACGAAGAGGCTGGTGGGAGTCTCGCGCTGCTTCCGTCTGAGCCCTCCATCATTCGCGGCTATGGAAACTATTCTCGCGAAAGGGTTAGCTACCATTTCTGTTGTCCCGCACTTAGAGCCCAGATGGTCTTTCCGCAATTGCTTCACCACCGGTTTTCCAACTCCTAATCCGTAGCCGGTGCAAAACCTAAGGTGCCGTATTCCACATCGGTCCAACCAGAAGTTCTCTTGGACCATTTTGGCTTCCGCCTTTCGGGTCGTCTTTCGACCGCTTCCATTTCAGGCCCTCTGCTCTTGTCGCGCGCGGCCACGTTAACCCTCTCTGTCGCGCCATTTTGCCGCCCTACCCGGTTTACCCTAACCGCGCGCTACAGCGCGCGTTCCGCCGGGCTACCCGCACCACCGGATGCCAATCTTGCGCGCCGCGCATTACTACTAAAGGTGGAGGTGTTTCGTATGAATTGGGATCAGGTAGAGGGCAAATGGACTCAAATGAAGGGCTCTGTTAGAGAAAAATGGGGCAAGCTCACCGACGACGATCTCAAGGTGATCGATGGAAAGCGTGAGAAGTTGGTCGGCAAGATCCAGGAAAGGTACGGCATTACCAAGGAAAAGGCGGAAGAGCAGGTGGCCGGTTGGTCGGTTCCCGACTTTAACGTCCAGGAGATGCCCAAGCGCAAGGCCAGTTAGGGCAGGTCTTTCAGAACGCATTCAGTCTGAGTCGGGTCAATCATAATCAATTAAAGCGGCCGTCGGAAAAACGGAGTTCCGTTTACGTCGGCGGCCGCCTCAGTTTCAATTTACTCTTTGTTCCGAATCACGGCTGTCCGCAACACATTGAGCGCGCGAATCAAGCCACCTTCTGGCGATTTCCCGTGCATTCTTCTTCTGCTTGCAGCCAATCTTCCAACTCTCCGCCCTCACGCCGTCCTTTTTGTTCGTAGAGTTCGTAGGCGCGCCGCCGAATCGCCTCTTCTACCCGCGATGGGACCGAGCCGTGAGATGCTTTGCCCGCTCCATCGGTGTGGTGGTCGGCCATTCGGCCGGTAGTCCAACCTGTGGTCCGTTCGGTGATCCGGCCAGAAGTCCGGTCGTCGCCAAGTTCTCTCGGCCCAGACTGGCTAGGGCTTTTCGGGCCGGAACTTGCGGTGCTCGTCTCTCCGGAACTTGTCTGTCCTGAACTTGAATGTTCGGAATTTGGCGGCGCGGGAGTCGGCTGACTCGGACTCGTCAGCTTCGATCGTGCTGAATCAGTGCGTTTCATATCTAATCTCCTTCATGAGGGGAAGCAGGTTACGCATATTGGTGCGTACCAATTTCTATGGGTTGAACCTTGCAGGTTGAACATTGCAGTTTGGACAATGCAGGCGACCATTTCTCTAACTTCAATTTATTCCTTGCGCTGATCGATGGCACTACAGTCATTTCTGTATGCTTTTGCTCCTCGCCGACGACACCACAACCCACCTGTCGGAGACTTGAAATGCTTCCGACCGGCGTTATTGGGGCAACATCGACTTGCAACCGTGCAACTAAGGGGGTTTGCCGCAACCGAGTCGCGCCGCGCAACCGAAGAATCGTGCCCCTTAACCGCGACATCGTGCATCTGACATCGCGCATCTGTAACGTTGCATCTGCGACGGAGGAATCCAAATCCAGAGCCAACCGATTGTCTGGCCGGGCAAGCCCTATCCCCTGGGCGCCACTTGGGATGGCGAGGGCGTCAATTTTGCCATCTTTTCCGAGCATGCCGAAAAAGTAGAACTCTGTCTCTTCGGCCCCGCCGGACGCCACGAACTACATCGCGTTCGTGTCCGCGAGCAGACCGACCAGGTTTGGCATTGCTATCTGCCCGAGGCCCGTCCCGGCCTCATCTACGGCTATCGCGTCTATGGCCCCTACAAACCAGCCGAGGGACTTCGCTTCAACCATCACAAGCTTCTGCTCGATCCTTACGCCAAACAGATTGCCGGCGACCTGCAATGGAATGACTCTCGTTTCGGCTATCGCATTGGCCATCGCCTTGAAGACCTTTCCTTCGACCGCCGTGACAGCTCTGCCGGAATGCTCAAGGCTACCGTGGTCGATCCCGCGTTTACCTGGGGTACCGATCGTCCTCCGCGCGCGCCCTGGCATAAGAGCGTCATTTATGAGCTCCACGTAAAAGGGTTCACTGCGCGGCATCCCCACGTGCCCGAGCCTTTACGCGGAACCTACGCCGGCCTCGCCACGTCGCCCGTCGTCGAATACCTCCAGCGCCTTGGCATTACCGCCATCGAACTCATGCCGGTGCATGAATTCGTCGATGACCGCCTTCTCGTCGATCGCGGCCTCCGCAATTATTGGGGCTACAACACCATCGGATTTTTCGCGCCCGCCTCGCGCTACTCCGCCACCGGGTCAATCAACGAGTTCAAGACCATGGTCAAAACCATGCACTCGGCCGGCATCGAGGTCATTCTCGACGTCGTCTACAATCACACCGCCGAAGGCAACCAACTTGGCCCCACGCTTTCCTTTCGCGGCATCGACAACACGGTCTACTATCGAACCGTCCCCGACAACGCCCGTTATTACATGGATTACACCGGTACCGGCAACACGCTGAACATGCGGCATCCCCGCGTTCTGCAACTTATTACCGACAGCCGGCGCTACTGGGTCCTCGAAATGCACGTCGATGGATTCCGCTTTGATCTCGCAGCCACTCTGGCTCGCGAACTCCACGAGGTCGATAAGCTCGGCGCCTTCCTCGACATCATTCATCAGGATCCCGTCTTATCGCAGGTCAAGCTCATCGCCGAGCCCTGGGACCTTGGCGAAGGTGGATACCAGGTCGGCAAATTCCCCGTCGGATGGGCCGAGTGGAATGACCGTTATCGCGATGCCGTGCGCTCTTACTGGAAGGGCGACGGAGGGCAAATCGGCGAACTCGCCTACCGCATCACCGGCTCCAGCGACCTCTATGCGCGCAGCGGACGCCGTCCCTATGCAAGCATCAACTTCGTGACCGCTCACGACGGATTCACTCTTCAAGATGTTGTCAGCTACAACCAGAAACACAATGAAGCAAACGGAGAAGACAATCGCGACGGCACCGACAACAATCGCAGCTGGAACTGCGGCGTTGAAGGTCCCACCGATGACCCGGCAGTGAATGCGCTGCGAGAAAAGCAGAAGCGTAATCTGATCGCCAGCCTTCTCCTGTCCCAGGGCGTACCCATGATTTTGGCCGGCGATGAGATCAGCCGCACCCAGCATGGAAACAACAACGCCTATTGCCAGGACAACGAAATCAGTTGGGTCGATTGGGACGAAACGCAGGCTAAAGGCGAGTTGATCGCCTTCATCCGCAATTTGATTACTCTGCGCCGCGACCACCCCGTCTTTCGTCGCCGGAATTTTTTCCAGGGCCGCGCCATCAAGGGCGCCGGCGTCAAAGACATTCTTTGGCTCACTCCCGATGGCCGTGAAATGACCGACGAGGAATGGAATCAGGAACACGCGCGCACCCTCGGTGTTTTCTTTTCTGGCTCCGCCCTCGATGAGGTCGATGAACGCGGCCGCCCCGTTACCGACGAAAATTTCCTGCTGCTCATGAATGCTCATCACGAAGAGGTTGGCTTTAAGCTGCCCGCGGTCCCGTCCGCCAATTCTTGGGTTCTAATAATGGATACCTCCGTCCCCACCTCGCGCCGCTCCATCATGCAGAATGGCATAATGCAAAACCGAAAGACGCAGAATGGAGATACCACGATACAAGATCGAATGACGCAGAATGGAGATACCAAGCTACAAAATGAGACGCAAAATGGAGATATGAGCGTGACTTATCCGCTCCAGGCTCGCTCGCTCGCATTGTTCGTCGAAAACCAACGCAACCACATTCGACAAGACCGCCGGCATGAACCCTAGCCGCCCCATCCATAGTCGATGAAACGTCAGCCTACGCAACGTCGGTCCATGCAACGTCACTCCATGCCATTCGGAGCCGAGTTCCTCGAAGACGTCCGCGACGACGGCAGCGTCCGTTTTCGTCTGTGGGCGCCTAAGGCAAATCGCGTGGCGCTCTGCGAGCATGAAACTGACCGCCGTTGGCCGCTCGCCGTTTTAGAGCACGGCTGGTTCGAGCTGATTACGAGTGACGTCGGCCCCGGCTTCCGCTATCACTTTCAGATCGACGACGCTGCCAAAGTCCCCGATCCCGCCTCGCGCTTTCAGCCTCTCGATGTCCATGGTCCCAGCGAAGTCATCAATCCCAACGACTTCGATTGGGGATCTGATGGGAAAGGTGAAATCTGGCAGGGCCGTCCGTGGCTAGGTCGACCATGGAACGAAGCCGTCATCTATGAACTCCACGTCGGTGCCTTTACTCCCGAGGGTACATTTCGCGCCGTGGAGCAGAAGCTCGACTATCTCGTCGATCTAGGCATCACCGCCATCGAACTTATGCCCGTCTCCGACTTCCCCGGTCGCCGCAACTGGGGTTATGACGGCGTTTTGCCTTTTGCCCCCGATAGTTCTTACGGGCGTCCCGAAGATCTCAAGCATCTCGTTCAGGTCGCGCACAGCAAAAGTCTGATGGTTTTCCTCGACGTCGTCTACAACCACTTCGGTCCCGAAGGCAATTACCTGTGCGCGTACGCGCCGCAATTCTTCACCGATCGCCACAAAACACCGTGGGGCGATGCCATTAACTTCGACGGTGCCGACAGCCGACCCGTCCGCGATTTCTTCATTCACAACGCGCTCTATTGGCTGGAGGAATATCGCTTTGACGGCCTGCGCCTCGATGCCGTCCACGCCATCCTCGACGACTCCACGCCCGACATCATTACCGAGTTGGCCCAGGCAGTGCGGCGGAAATTCGGCAGCCCCAAATTCGGTGAAGAGAGTTCAGAACAAAGCCCAGAGCAACTTCCGGGGACTTCGAGTTCCGGAAAACGATACGTCCATCTCATTCTCGAAAATGCCGATAACGCTGCTCGCTACTTACGCCGCGATGACCAAAATCGTATTCAGCTCTATGACGCGCAATGGAATGACGACATTCACCATGCCATGCATGTTCTAATCACGGGCGAGTCGGATGGCTATTACATGGACTATTCCAAGCGGCCAATCCACCACTTATGCCGCTGTTTGGCGGAAGGTTTCGCGTACCAGGGCGACTACTCGGAATTTCATTCTGCACCGCGTGGAGAGCCCAGCGCGGAATTGCCCCCATCGGCCTTTATTTCCTTCCTGCAGAATCACGACCAGGTCGGCAACCGCGCTCTTGGCGAGCGCGTCGCCACCCTTGCCCGCCCCGAAGCATTAAGGGCCGCCATGGAGATCCTGTTGCTTGCCCCGTCCCCGCCATTGCTTTTTATGGGCGAGGAGTTCGGCGCGACATCCCCTTTTTATTTCTTTTGCGACTTTCACGGTGAGTTAGCCGCTGCCGTTACGAACGGCCGAAGAAATGAGTTTGCCGCGTTTGAGAAATTCAAGTCCGCAGAAACGCGAGAGCGCATTCCCGATCCCAATGCCGAAAAGACTTATCTCGAATCCAAATTAGATTGGAGCAATATATCCCAAGCACCTCACGCCGATTGGTTGCGCTTATACCGCGAATTGCTTTCGGTTCGCCGGCGAATGATTGTTCCGATCATGAACAAGATCACCGACGTGCTGGCCAAAGACGTGCGCGCCAACGCTTGCGATGAGCAGTCTCGAAGTATTTCGTTCGATTGGGTTCTTTCTGACGGTTCCGTCCTGAAGCTCCGCGCCAACCTCGGAAGCGAACAACTCGTCACGCCCATCGACGCTTCCGAAGAGATCTACAGCAGTTTTAACAAAGCGGCTAAAAGCAACCCATGCGAGAGCCTTCCGCCTTGGTCCGTCCGTTGGTTGTTGGGAAAATAAAACTCACCTACATACTTTCCTGTACCTGCATCAAGCGAATCCCCGATAGTCACCTGATCGATAAGCCCTTATTGTCCGTATGTCGTGTGCGCTGACCTGCGTGCGATACGTTGTTGAGCAACCAGCGGGCGGCCTTCTCACTCCAATTCCTTCGCAATCATGAATGGTCCATTCCCCATACCGACGGCCACCTATCGATTGCAGCTCAATCGAAGCTTCACCTTTCGTGACGCCACCGCCATCGTTTCTTATCTCAGCTCTCTTGGCATCAGCCATTGCTATGTTTCCCCTTATCTGCGTGCGCGCCCCGGCAGCATGCATGGTTACGACATCATTGATCACAATGCGCTCAACCCGGAACTCGGCCCGCCAGAAGACTACGAACAGTTCGTCAATGAACTCAATCGTCACGGCATGGGTCAGATTCTCGATATCGTGCCCAATCACATGGGTGTGATGGGCAGCGACAATGCCTGGTGGCTTGACGTTCTCGAAAACGGCGAAGCCTCCGAGTACGCCAGTTACTTCGACATCGACTGGGATCCCATAAAGGATGAGTTACAGGGCAAGGTTCTTATTCCTATTCTTGCCGATCAGTATGGCGATGTGCTTGAGCGCGGAGAACTGAAGCTCACCTTCGATCCTGACCGCGGCGAGTTCAGCATCTTTTATTTCGAGCACCGTTTCCCGGTTGATCCGAAAGAATATCCTCGCATCCTCGCTTTTCAACTCGATCGCCTGCAGGAAAAACTGGGTGCAACCAATCCCGCGGCAACCAATCTGACCGCAACCAATCTGGGGATAGCCAACGACGACTTGCTCGAACTGCAAAGCATCGCGACGGCGTTCAGCCATCTGCCCAGTGGCCGCGGCTTAAGCGCCGAGAAGCGCGCCGAGCGCAATCGTGAAAAGGAAGTACAGAAGCGCCGTCTGGCTGCTCTGTGCGCGCGCGCTCCGGAAACGGCGGCATTTCTCCAAGCCAACATTGATGCCTTGAATGGCACTCCGACTGATTTTCAGAGTACCGATTCTCATGGCGATGATCCGAACGCTAATGATCCGCACAGCGGTGATCCCCGCAATGCCGATCCGCAACGCTTCGATGCTCTCCACGAACTGATCAAGACGCAATCCTTTCGTCTCGCGCAGTGGCGAGTCGCCGGCGACGACATCAACTACCGCCGCTTCTTCGACATCAACGATCTTGCCGCTCTTCGCATGGAGAACGACGCGGTTTTCGCGCAAACCCATCGCTTCATCCTCGAGCTTGCGGCCCAGGGCAAAGTCGATGGCTTTCGCATCGACCACCCCGATGGACTTTACGATCCCAGCAAGTATCTTCGCCAGCTCACCGAACAAATCATGCTCGCGCGGAATGGTATCGCGGTCAATGTCGCCGAGCGTCACGACGAACCTTCGCCCTTCTATCTCATCGTCGAGAAGATCCTGACCGGCAAGGAGCGCCTGCGCTCCGATTGGCCCATTGATGGCACGACTGGCTATGAATTCTCTAGCCTCGTCAACGGACTGTTCGTTGACCAGACCGCCCACCGCAAAATGGAGCGCATCTATCGGTCTTTTTGCGGCCAGTCCGTCCCCGCTGAAGCCCCGCAATATATCGACCTTGTCTATGCCTGCAAGAAACTGATCCTCAAAGCCGTTCTCGCCAGCGAACTGAACGTCCTCGCCAACTTGCTAAGCAGGATCGCCCTTGCCAATCGCCATACTTGCGATTTCACGCTCAACAGCCTGCGCAGCGCGCTCGCCGAAATCATTGCCTGCTTTCCCGTCTATCGAACCTATGTCAGCGGCAATGAAGTTTCGTCGGAAGACCGCGCTTACGTCGAGCAGGCCATCGCCGCCGCTCGCCGCCGCAGCAATGCCGCCGACCTGAGCGTCTTTGATTTTATCCGCCGAATTCTTCTCGTCGAAATCAACGGCAGCCAGTCCAGCTCATGCGGCCCCGCTGTTATTCGCTTTGCCATGAAGTTCCAGCAAGTGACCGCGGCTGTCATGGCGAAAGGCGTCGAGGATACCGCTTTCTATCGTTACGCCAACCTCATCTCCCTGAACGAGGTCGGGGGTTCGCCCAGCAAATTTGGCGCGAGCGTCGACGAGTTCCACCTTGCCAATCAGGACCGCCTCGCGTCCTGGCCGCATTCCATGCTGTCTTCCTCCACTCATGATTCCAAGCGTTCTGAAGATGTACGCACCCGCATCGATGTGCTCTCCGAAATTCCCGCCGAATGGCGTCTGCGCTTGCGCCGCTGGCGTCAGCTGAACCGCAGCAAAAAACGCCTCGTCGATGGTGAATCCGCGCCCGCTCGCAACGACGAGTACTTTCTTTACCAGACCCTCCTCGGAACCTGGCCGCTCGACTCCACTGATGTTGATGGTATCGGCAATGCTGCATGGGCCGAGTTTTCCCAGCGCATCGAACAATACTTGCTCAAGGCCGCGCGTGAGGCCAAAGAGCATACGAGCTGGGCAAATGCCAATCAGGAATACGAAGCTGCATTATCCAAATTCACGCGCACCGTCCTCGCGCGTACATCTGGCCGCACAACGAAGGATCCGTTCCTCGCTGAGTTTGCCGACTTTGCCCGCCGCATTGCTCGCGTCGGCCACCTGAATAGTCTGTCGCAATGCCTGCTGAAATTGACCTCGCCCGGCGTCCCCGACATTTATCAGGGCAACGAGTTATTGCAGTTCAATCTCGTCGATCCCGATAACCGCCGCCCCGTCGACTATGCCTTGCGCCAGAAACTTCTCGGCCAAATGACGAACGCTCTTGGCGGTGAGCTTTGCCAGGACGCCCACTCTTCACCAGCAATCCTCGGCCGCGTTGGCGCCCTGCTTGCCGATCCCGGCCTCGGCGAACTCAAACTGTATTTGATTTGGAAAACCCTCGGCCTTCGCAAGTCCGCGCCCAGCCTCTTCGAGCAAGGAACCTACAATCCGCTCCAAGTCAGCGGCGAAAAATCCAACCACGTGATCGCCTTCGCCCGCCACTACGAAAATCAGACAATCCTTGTGGTTGCGCCCAGACTCTGTTTCTCGCTCATAAGCGACGCTGCCGACGCTGCAGATGCTGTGTGGGCTCGGTCAGCGTCAGACACGTCAGTAGGGAATTCTTCAGCGTCGGGTGGGTCTGAGTCGACTAAGTCATCGTGGGGCACTACTCATCTGGACTTATCAGGACTCAAAGGTAACGGCTGTTATCACAATATTTTCACCGGCGAATGTCTCTCACTCATCGATGGGCGCAATCGGCCTCTTATAGCTGCACTCTTGGATCGCTTTCCTGTGGCACTCTTTGTGAGTCAGTCGTTGTGAGTCAGTCGTTGTGAGTCAGTCGTGGATTATGCGGGACCACAGGCCTCTCAATCCGCGGAACTCGGTTGCCACTCGGCGCTCGCCACCTTATAGCAGCTCCGCAATGTCCGGAGCATCCCCAGCGCATTATCCAACGCCCTCATCTCGCCGACATTATCACCCGGCATACTAAATAGCAGGCGTGCGCGCTTTACGATTTCACCTTCCGCATGCGCGATGAGCGCCGGAAGTTTGTTCTTGTCTTCCTCGAACAAGGCAGCGGTATAGAAACCCTTCCATGCTGAGTCTTCTGCTCTGGAAGCACTTGCCATTCTTGTCTCCACGTTCAATCTCCCACGTTGGGAATGTTTCATCATCATGCCCTGTTTTGCGACCATCGCAAATACGGTTGACACTGCATGACTAACTAATAAATATTCAGCCGCTATTTACATTTCCTGACATACTTCCCGCCCCACGGCAGCGCCCAAGCGCTCAACCAGCATCCAAAGCCGAATGATTCAATTCTTTCAACAGAACTGGCATGCTCTGCTCGTCTCCGCCATCCTGCTGGCCTCGGCCATCCTCGTTGCTATCATCGTGCACTTCGTCCTCTTCTGGCTTCTGGCCCGCTTCGCCGGCCGCGAGGGCGCCGTCGTCGACCGCTCATTCATCCGTCGTGGCCGCACGCCTTCTCTCTTCATTCTTCCCTTGCTCGCCACCCTCGCCATTTTGCCCGGCCTGCCCTTGCCCGCAAGTCTGATGTCGGCCCTCGAGCACATCACCGGCCTCGGTCTGATCGCCTCCGTCGCCTGGCTTCTCATCCTGTTCATCGATGTCGCCTCCGACGTCCTCTCCGACCGTTATCGCATGGATACCGCCGATAACCTCGTCGCCCGCCGCATCCAGACCCAGTTCCAGATGCTCCGCCGCATTCTCTTCGTCATGATCGGCATCGTTACCCTGGCCATCATGCTGATGACCTTCCCGGCCATCAAGCACATCGGCGTCAGCCTGCTCGCCTCGGCCGGCCTCGCCACCCTCGTCGTCGGAGTCGCCATGCAGGGCACTCTTTCGAACCTCATCGCCGGCGTGCAGATCGCTCTCACTCAGCCATTCCGCCTCGAAGATGCCGTCGTTGTCGAAGGCGAATGGGGATGGATCGAAGAAATCGGCACCATGTACGTGGTCGTTCGCATCTGGGACCTTCGCCGCCTCGTGCTCCCGCTTTCCTACTTCTTGACGCACTCTTTCCAGAACTGGACCCGCACCAGCGCCCAGTTACTCGCCAACATTCTTTTGTTTGTGGATTACAAGGTCCCGTTGGAAGATCTGCGCCAGGAGTTACGGCGAATTTGTGAGAGCACGAAGCTTTGGAAAGGCGAGGTCTGTGTTCTGCAAGTCACCGACGCCACCGAGAAAACTATGCAGGTACGCGCTCTAATGGACGCACGCGACTCCAGCGACGCCTGGGATCTTCGATGCCTCGTCCGCGAAAAACTTATTGCGTATTTGCAAGAGAACCACCCCGAAAGCCTGCCGCGCTATCGCGGAGAATTCCGCGGCGTTGAACTGCATAGCGCCGGCGACCCGTCGGCATCAGGCCAAAGTTCCTCACCACTAGGCCTACCGCCGCAAAATCAAGGCAGTCAAAATAAAGCGGGGCAAAGTCCACTGGAACAAACTCCAGCGCGACAAAATAAAGCGGCGTAGCCAGTATCGTCATACACTAATTCAACCCTGTCATCCTGAGCGGAGTGGGAATTTCGCGAAGCGAAATTCCCGCGCAGTCGAAGTTGAGGCGTTTGCGCGGCGTCGGAGCCGCGCGCCGAAATCCCCGAGCAAAGCGAGTGGGCGAAGTCGAGGGAGCTTGGACCCCATGCCATCTTGCACAACCATAGACATCGCAAGGCATTCTCACGATGCTGTGGTGCGGACACTCCTGCCGCTCGGGTGCCCCATCCTAGCGCGCTTTTTGCGCTAGGGTGGGATTCCCGCATGCTGCGGGCTTGGAGTTTGCCCCTGTGCCGAGTCCCGCAGGGACGAGCTACCTTAGCCCCGCGCTTCAGCGCGGGGTGACGAGACCTATGAGGATCCAAATCCCGTAGGGACGACCCAATCCACGCCACGCCCGCTACCGTTTTCCCGCATCGTCTTCACCAAAGAATCTTCCCATCAGATTGTGTCGTTCCAGGAAATGCTCAAGGCGATGCATTTGCTCAAAATGCAGCAACTTCTGTGTGGCTGTGTAGTAATGCGCATTGGCAGCATCAATGGCATCGCATTTGTGCATTTCTTCCGCACGTTGCTGTAGCTCCCGAAATGAGAGCTTGGAAATTTCTGCCGATGTATCGAATTGACCGAACCAGAGACGCTGATCGCCTTGGCACTGCTGCGCCGTCGGAGCGTGATCTTGGCCGAATGACGCGGCCGCCGCTAACAAGATAACCGACGAAAGCACGATCGGCGAATGCACGACCGAAAAGAACCGGATCCCAGTTTTCATGGCCCCCTGTGTACTCCTTTACAGGCGCGGTGCTTCGCCCGCTACGGAAAGTGTTGCTCCGCAATACTCTCTACGCCACCGCCGTCGAATGCACTTGAAACTGCGCTACCACGCGAGTCCCGTCGCCGGGCCCGCTCGAATAGATTTCGAGCGTTCCTCCCAACTGCCGCGCCCGCTCTCGCATCCCGCCAATGCCCACTCCCGGCGTGTTGGCTGACTCGATCGCTTTACGCCTGTCGGGTGCTATGCCACGCCCCTGGTCTTCGATCTCCAGCAGGATCTGGTCCTCGATCCGGCTCAAATGAACTTTGGCGACCGCACTTCCCGAATGCCGGTGGATGTTGGTAAGACACTCTTGCACCATGCGAAAAATCGCCGTCTCCATTTCCTGAGACAGACGTCCAAAGTCTTCTGGAATCTCGAAGTCCACATGAATCTTGCTGCGTTCGGTAAAGCCCTCAAGGTAGATCCGCAGCGCAGACGCAAGTCCCACCTCATCCAACAGCGGCGGATGCAGCAAATGGGATATCGTCCGCAGCTCCGTCGAGAGTTCTTTGGCCAAAGCGATGGTCTCTCGAACCGCGGCTGGCGCGGTTGGGGAGTCAAGTCCTGCCCTCGACTCCAAAGGAGCCAGAATCATCGTCATTGCCGCCAGCATTTGTCCCGCGCTGTCGTGCAGGTCTCGAGCAATCCGCCGCCTTTCTTCGTCCTGCATTTGCATCAGTCGGCCGGTCAGCACGCGAAGACTTTCTTCCGTCATCTTGCGCTCGGAAATATCGCTGTTGATTTGCAGCCAGCCCATAGAGTCTCCCTGAGCATCCAGCAGCGGTGTCCAACTGCTTGTCACCGTGACCTTGGTGCCGTCGCGCCTCGTATGAACCAGTTCTCCCTGCCAGCCCCCTAATGCACGCTGCCTGGCAATTTCTTCGAACGGCACCGGAAACTTGGTGCGCAGCAACTCGTGGGGCGACTGCCCCAGGGCTTCTTCCTTCGTCCATCCGTAAAGCCGCTCGGCTCCTTTGTTCCAATACGTGATCCGTTCGTCAGACCCCGCAACCCAGATGGCATCGTTGGCCGCGTCTAGCAAAGCGGCTTGTGCTGCCACCGCTCGCTCCACTACTCTGCGCGCGCTAATGTCACGGATCGCGCTCATCACCACTATCCCACCGGCAGTTTGCAAAGGGCTGAGGCTGATTTCGATGGGAAACTCCCTGCCATTCTTGTGCAGGCCATACAGTTCCAGATCCGGACCCATGGGCCGAGCCTTGGGTGCCGCAAAAAACCTGCTCCGGTGCCCGACGTGGTCGCTGCGAAAACGTTCGGGCAGCAGGATCTCGACTTCCCGCCCCAACAGTTCGTCCTTCCGGTAACCGAAGATCTGCTCTACCTGGGCATTCACCAGAACGATTTCGCTCTTGCTGCCCACAACCACCATGGCATCCGGTGCCGATTCCAGCAGCCCGCGGAACTTTGCCTCCGCCGCGGAGCGGCCCTGCAATTCCGCTTTCAGAAGCTCAAAGTGGAGAAACAAAAGCAGGATTGCCATCACAAACGAAACCGACAAAATGACAACAGCGATGTGGAACAAATGCGCGGCCTGGCTTCTGTGTTGCTCCAGCAATCGCTGCTCGATGCCGCTCATTTCCTGCAGAATCGTATCCGCCTCCGCATAGGCGGCAGAGGTCTGCCGGGTTATCTCAGACTGCTTTTCCAAATCTAATCCGCCCGCCTGCCTCATCTTGATCGAGTCGGCGAACAGGTCATTGCGCCGGAGCATGATCTGGTTAAGCCGGGCGCAGTTGGCTCGCTGTTCAGAGTTGTCGATGGTCAGCAACTTGGTCCGGTTGATGGCGCCGTATACCTCACCCGTGGCAGCTTCGAATTTCACCAGAAGGGCTGGATCACCGGAAAAAACATATTCTGTGCGCGCCACTCCTGCGCGAGTGCTGGCTGTTCTGACCGAGGCAATCGCAACTTGCACTTCTTGCGTGTGCGTAATCCAATGTTGGCTTTCGAGCAGGCGACTGACCACCGAATAGATCGACACGCCGCTTACCAGAAGCAGGAGGATAGCCGAACCGAAGACAATATGCGCTCGCCGCCGCGAGGACATTTCAACTCCTTGCACGCCGTTAGTTCCGAGATCTGTTTTAGCTTTTTTTTGAGTGTTCCACTTTAAATCTGCTTAAAGTCCCACACTTTCAGGGAGGGCCGGCTCAAGCGCCGAGCTTTCTCTAACTCACTCATCCGATCATACCGCTGGGCGTCCGCGCTTTTCAAATTTTACCGCGTATAGCCTTGCATCCGTGCAGTTTACTTATGAAGCCAATTAACCGGGCCGCCCTATCCCGGCGACCCCAACTGGCCGTCCCGGCTCCCGCCTCGCGGGCCCAGGGCACACCTTGTCAAGCCAGCTTTTGACTGCTTGCAACTCCCGGAACTCTTGTCGTTTGTTATCTCTAGGAGTGATGTACGTACAGATCGGTATTCCAATAAATATTTTGTTCGCCTCTTGTTCGCCTTTCTCGGTCGACCAGCAGCGCGTCCGTGGCCTTTATGATGTTCGTCAAATGTTCGCTTTCTTGCCCGTCCTTGGTGTCGTGTATACTATTTCGTTTCATGTGTTTAGGAATAAAAAGAGCCCAAGGCCACCAACCTTGGGCTCAAGCAGGAGAGAGTACATCACCACGAAATCTTTGATGGTTCGCCAAGTTGCGCAAGAAGCTTTAGGCCGCAAGTCCTTGTTCTTCCTCCAATGCCAGTGGAGCGATACGCCGTTCGAGTCGATACAGGACTCCGTTTGGGCACGCCCAACATTCGGCAAGTCGCTCGCCGTGAATGTAAGTTTCATCTTCGGGCAAGCAGTGCGGAATCGAGTGCAAAACTGAGTAGACGCCTGACGTCGAAACCAAATCGCCCGACTTGAAGACCTTCTTCCCGGCCATTAATGTTCCATCCCAAGCAGATTTACTTACCGCGTAGATTGTCCTTTCCGGGGACAGCAGCATCAATACAGCTTTCTCCTGAGAAGGAGAAATGTTTTCCATCCGACCGGTGGAGCGAAGAGAACTCGGCACGTCTCGGCGCGCTTTTGGTCTTTGGGGCATCGAAAGAGGTGCCTTGATGGCGACAATGGCGTAACTCAAGAAAAGGCGCGATGAATGAGCAAAGCGCGCGTGAAAAAGAGATAAGTTATGCACAAGAGGTCGCTCGCCGTTTGCGTACTGGTCCTAGTGGCTTGCTGCTATGGGTGCATGAGTTCTGAGGGGACATTTCTATTGTGGTATGACATCTATAACTCGGCCCCATGTTCTCGTTCAGAATGATTGGTGACACTCGAATAGAGTGTCGCAATGCAAATTCGGAAAGGGAAACCACCTGGATCGGGCCGACTGTCTAAGACCGGGGTAGAGTTGAGCCGGGAAGCTCGGGTGCGGTTGGCGTGGATGGATTTCTATCGTCGCTGCGGCAACGTGGCCCATACTTGCCGTCACTTTGGCATCAGCCGCCAGACCTTTTATCGTTGGCAGCGCCGTTATGATCCGTACGATTTGACCTCGCTGGAGGAGCGCAGCCATCGCCCTCGCCAGTGCCGCCAGCCGACGTGGGCTTTTCCCTTAGAAGAAAAGGTTTTGGGGTTGCGGTTGCAGTTTCCACGCTGGGGTAAAGACAAGCTGGCGGTTCTGCTACGCCGCCAGAAGGTGACGGTTTCGGTTTCCATGGTGGGCCGCATTCTCACTCGACTCAAGCAGCGAGGCCGGCTCGTGGAACCGCCGCGCACGGGCGTCCCCGGATCGCGCCGCGCCTTGCGGCTCCGCCCCTACGCTGTGCGCAAACCCAGGGAATATGCGGCTGCCGAGCCCGGTGACCTGGTCGAAGTCGATACCTTGGACGTCCGGCCCATTCCCGGGGTGGTCTTCAAACAGTTCACCGCTCGCGATGTGGTTTCCCGCTGGGACGTGCTGCAGGCGCACACTCGCGCCACCGCGCAAACCGCGACCGAGTTCCTCGACACCTTGCAACATCGCATGCCCTTTCCCATTCGAGCGCTGCAGGTCGACGGCGGCTCGGAGTTTGCCGCCGAGTTCGAACAGGCTTGCCAGCAGCGCGGCCTCCATCTGTTCGTCCTTCCTCCCCGTTCTCCCAAACTCAACGGTGCCGTCGAGCGCGCCAACCGCACCCACACCGAGGAGTTCTACCAGGTCACCCCCTGCTCGCTGGAGATGAAAAAACTCAACCGCGAACTCCGCCTCTGGGAGAAAATCTACAACACCGTGCGCCCTCATCAGGCTCTCGGCTACTTAACGCCGCTCCAGTTCCTCCGCTACAACTCATCTCTACGAAAGGAATGAAAAGTGTCACCTATCTACTGGACGAGTACACCCATTGACTCCCCCGCCCGCCCGCGCTAGGCTTGAGTCAAATGATCGCCCACCGCGCCGTGTTGGCGCGCTTCGCCGTAGCCTCCCAGCCCAAGAGCAAATATCTGCGCACAAAATTCATCATTCGAAAACCTCCTCTTATCGGCCAGCCATCTAAACTACGCCTCGAAAGCTCTGGGAGGCAGTACCAATGCTCCCAACGTATTCCTGAATGAAAAAAAATATTGCGCTAAGCCAGAACGTCGAAACCTTGTTTGGCACGCGGGATGAGAATCTGCGTGTGCTCGAGGATGGCCTGAATATCAACATCGACTTGCGCTCCGATCACCTTGAAGTTGAGGGCGCCCCGCGGGACGTGGCGCGCGCGGAGCAGTTGTTTGCGGATTTCGAACACCTGAGGCGCAGCGGACACCCGTTCAACAATGGCGACTTGAACAGCATGCTGCGCGTGCTGGTGAGCGATCCCAGCGCCACGTTGCGAGAGTTGGCAGAAGCCGGACGCCAGCGTTCTTTCGGCCGCCGAACCGTGCAGCCGAAGAGTGCGAACCAGCGGCGGTATCTCGAGGCGATCGAACACTATGACATGGTGTTTGGCGTAGGCCCTGCCGGAACAGGCAAAACCTATCTGGCTGTCGCGATGGCGATTTCAGCGCTGTTGAACAAACAGGTGAATCGCATCATCCTGGCACGGCCTGCTGTCGAAGCTGGCGAGCGGTTGGGCTTTTTGCCGGGAACGCTGCAGGAAAAAATCGATCCTTATCTGCGCCCGCTCTACGATGCGCTGTTCGACATGCTCGATGCGGAGCGGGTGGAGCGTTATCTGGAAAAGAATGTCATCGAAATCGCACCCATCGCATTCATGCGCGGGCGCACGCTCAACGATTCATTTGTGATTCTGGATGAGGCGCAGAACACCACTTCCGAGCAGATGAAAATGTTCGTGACGCGGTTGGGTTTCAACTCGAAGGCGGTGATCACCGGCGACATCACGCAGATCGATCTGCCCAATGCCCGCAGAAGCGGGCTGCTCGAAGCCATAGACATTCTGCAGAAAGTCAACGGGCTTGCCTTCGTGCATTTCGACGAGACCGACGTGGTTCGTCATCATCTGGTGCAGAGGATTATTCGCGCTTATGACGACTACAAGTCTCGGTTGGCGGAGCAGCAGATGTCGCTGATCGAATCGAAGCCCGTCAGTGCAGAGCTGGCGTCGGCGAAGCTGGCGAGCGCGGCACAGGCCAATACCGGCGAAGTCAAGGCTGTTGATCGGACGGAAAGCTCGGAGGCGAGTGTGCAAGAACCGCGAGTGAATAACTAAGCAAGGCGCGCATTATTGAAGGAGGGAGCTTACAGTCCCTCCTTTCGCTTTGGTGGCAATTTGAGCAAGAGGCAAAAGAGCGGACGAACACATTTCTGACGGAGCAATGATTCTCTTTCGAAAGCGGATTACAAACCTGAGCGAATCGGCACTCGAACGGTTCGTCACGCGCGCTCGAAACGCAGTCAAGCTTAAGGGCAAAGTTGATGTGCTGGTAACATCCAATGTCGAAATGAAGCGGCTGAACCGGCAATTTCGCAGAAAGGATAAACCCACCGACGTGCTTTCGTTTCCAGCGGAGTCGAATGTCGCACGGCCACTCTTGGCCGGGGAAATTGCGGTCTCCGCCGAAATCGCGGCAGGAAATGCGCGTGCGCTTGGGCACTCAACCGCTGAGGAAGTGCAAATCCTGGTATTGCATGGCCTCCTGCATTTGCGGGGCTATGATCACGAACAAGACCAGGGGCAAATGGCGCGGTTAGAAAAGCAATTGCGCGCTTCGCTCCGCTTGCCTTGCGGACTCATTGAACGCACTGTTGCGCGGCGAGTTGCGCCGACGGCGGGCCGGCCTGGAGGTCCGCAGAGGAAACCTCAGAGCAGGCGCTCGCCTGGGGTTCGCGCATGATAGGCGCCAGCTTCATTCTGTTTGTGCTCTTGGGACTGTTGACCCTGGTTTCCTACGTCGACCGGCTCTACCAGGAGATTGGCCGGTTCCTCTCGCGCGAGTTCCAGGCCAACATTGACGCCTTCGAGCAACTAGTCGAGCCGCATCTGGGTGTGGCGCGCGAGCGCGCTGCACTTTCAATGGCCGTGCTTACGCAAATGCTTACGGCGGCCATCGCAATGACGGTTGCGTTCATGGTCTTTCATACTGGAGTTTGGGCCGTGTCTGAGCTGATGGAAGCCGCCCTCAGCTTGATTCTTGTCATCGTTATTTTCAACCGTCTGATCCCGTTCGTGTTCTTTTCCCGCACCACCGGACGCTGGTTGGCCCGCAGCACACCTGTTTTACGCGTTCTTATCTATGTTGTACTTCCCGTCACCTTGCTGCTGGGATTCTGTCAGTCCGTCGCTGCCTTGACGCGCGACCACGGGGGAACGGAACCAGAAACTCCGTCAGAGGCTGTGGATGCGCTGATTGAGGCCGGACAGGAAGAAGGCATCATTCAGGAAGGCGACCGCGACTTAATTCAGTCGGTGGTCGAGTTCAGCGGCAAGACGGTGCGCGAAGCGATGAAGCCGCGCCCGGAAATGATGGTCGTCCCATCCGATGCGACTGTAGAACACGTGGTGGAACTGCTTCGCACCCGGCCGTTTTCCCGCATCCCGGTCTATGAAGGGTCCGTTCACAACATCAAGGGGATTCTCCACACCCAGGATTTACTGCAGGTGCCAGACACCGAGGCGCGCTCGCGTCCGGTATCCAGCGTGATGCGGAAAGACGTTTATTTTGTCCCCGAAAGCAAACTCGTGAGCGACCTGTTGCGCGAGATGCAGAAGTCGAACATCCGCATGGCGATTGTGGTTGACGAATATGGCGGAGTGGCGGGCCTGGTCACCATTGAGGATTTGGTCGAGGAGATCGTAGGAGAGATCGGCGACGAGCACGAAAAGGCTGAGGTCATACAGGAGACAGAGGGTTCATATATCGTCCCCGGAAGCATGGATGTAGACCGGCTTGATGAATTGTTCGGCAAACGGCCCGAAGGCCATGAGTCTTCGACGATCGCGGGCCTGGTCAGCGAACTGGCTGGACGCATTCCGAGGAAAGGCGAAGTGGTTGAAGAAGACGGCTTGAGGTTTGAAGTGCTCGACTCCACCGACCGGCGCGTGGAGCGGGTGCGGATCGCGGCGGCGCCAAAACAGATGAAGCTGATTTAAAAATAGGCGAACGTTGGCTTTGAGCCTTTGGGTGGCGCAGCGGTTCACCGCTGCGATATTGATGTCTTAGTAACGAACGGCTTTAGCCGCTGGGGCGGTGCGATGCTCGATCCACTCGATTCCTATTACGCACGATTCTGGAAACGTTTTCTCGTTGATGCTACGCCATGGGCCAGAGACAATATTGTTTGGGGCGTCATTGTCCTGATAGTTCCCCCAGTCGCTGCGTTTTTTCGGGATCCTAAGGCTCACTTAGACTGGGCACTCATCAAGAACTCTCTTGTTTTTTATGCGTTCGCGTTAGTGCTTTATGTGCTCGCCTATTTGCTATTCATACCGAAACGATTGGACACAGAAAGAGAAGCCCGCGAACAGGTATTAGCCACCACCGTTGCAGCTCGCGAACAAACCATTCAAGAACGGGACGACGCCATACGGACCATCCGCGAAAAGCCCAAACGCAGTGCGGCAGAGCAACATGATTATGACAAGCTTAAAAAGGCGTTGGGGATGTTTAAGGAGACAGGACTGATCGCCCTGCGATTCATCAGAAGCGTTGGGAGTTTGACCTTCGGGTCAGCGCACAGCCCCACTCTTCCACCGGGACTTACACCCGATAAGGCGCTCTGGGTCTACCGCCACTGCGCCAGCGAAGGACTATTAAACTGCACTCCTAATCTCGGGAAAACCCAAGAGCTTTTTACTGTGCTGCCGAAAATGGATAGATTTTCGATGAAGTGCTTTTCGAGGATTAGCAGAAGGTACGCCACTCATGCGAGGGCGCCGTCCAACTCCGCAATAACCATCCCTTCCTGAGCCATTGCACAAATCCACGCGATGTCACGCCTCCTAAATGAAGACACTATGTTAATATAATGTCATATTACAATAATGGTGACACATGAACACTGAAACCCGAACTCGCCTCAACCAAAATGGTCGCGTCGTAATTCCCGCTTCATACCGGAAAGCCCTCGGCGTTAAGCCCGGAGACGAAGTGATTTTGCGCATGGAGGACGACGAGCTGCGCATTACGACCATGAAACGCAAGATCGAGCGAGCTCGCCAGCGCGTTCGAAAATATATAAAGCCCGGGGTATCGCTGGTGGACGAGCTCATTGCTGAACGGCGCGAGGCCGCTAAACGTGAGCGCGAATCGTGAAGACGATTGTATTGGACGCGTCTGCCATACTCGCCGCGCTGAGGCAGGAACCAGGTTCAGAGAAACTGACTCCGGAGATGTTGAACCACTCTATCGCCAGCACTGTGAATCTGGCCGAGGTTCATACCAAACTGGTGAGTCGCGGAGGAGATCCGGATGAGGCATGGGAGGATGCCCTTAGCGCGATTCAGCAGGTTGCGCCATTCAATGAGGAGCAGGCGAAAATCGCCGGCGGTTTGGTTGCCCAGACTCGCGTGCACGGTTTGTCATTGGGCGACCGCGCTTGTTTGGCTTTAGGAATTTCTTTGCACGCTCCTGTCTACACCGCGGATAGATCATGGAAAGATTTGAAAGTTGGCATACCCATCCACATCATCCGTTGATGGGCGGCCTTCAAAGCCTTGAAACACTGAAACGTTGAAGCCGTGGAAACCTCGCAAACCTAGTACCCTATCCTCATGTCTTTCCACTCAGGATTCGTTTGTATACTGGGGCGGCCAAACGCCGGCAAAAGCACCTTGCTCAATGCGCTGGTTGGAGAAAAGCTCGCGATCGTTTCTCCGAAACCACAAACCACGCGCAATCGTATTCTGGGCATCCTCAACTTCCCCCGCGCCGCAGACACGAAGCAAAAAGGCGCGGCACAAAGCGTGCCTCCGAGCGCGGGACCTCATCCGATCCCGGAACAACGAATGCCTAGTAAAAAGAAGTCCCGCACGGAACGCGAAAGCGGTCAGGTCGTTTTGATTGACACCCCGGGCGTGCATCGAGCGGGTTCGCCCCTTGGCCGAAAAATGATGGCCGAGGTGCGCGAGGCCATGGAAGGGTGCGACCTGATCCTGCTGCTCGAGGATATAAAGAGCAGGAAGGACGCCTCCTTTACATTCGCCCTCGACATGGTTCGCAAGTCGACGACGCCAGCTTTTCTTGTGCTCAACAAAATTGACCTGCTGTCTGATAAGCGTGCACTTTTGCCGGTGATTACGGAATGGCAAGCCCTCCACAGCTTTCGCGAGATCATCCCGATTTCCGCGCTGAAGCGAAAGGGGCTCGACGAGTTATTAAGCTGCGTCGTGAAAGCGCTTCCAAATGGTCCACGCTATTTTCCAGAGGACCAGATCACTGACCAACCCGTGCGCTTTATGGCTTCCGAGTTGATTCGCGAACAGGTGCTGTTCGCAACGCATGAGGAGGTCCCCCATGCGGTGACTGTGCGCGTGGAAGAATTCGAGGAAGGGCCGAGGCTCGTGCGGATCGCAGCGGTCATCTACTGCGAGCGGGACAGTCAGAAAGCCATCCTGCTGGGCAAAGGCGGCAGCATGCTGAAGCGAATAGGCACAGCAGCGCGCCAAGACATAGAACGAATGACCGGAACCAAAGTCTTCCTGGAGCTTTTTGTAAAGGTTCAGCCGGGCTGGCGCAATTCAAGGGGATTCGTGGAAGAGCTGGATTGGCGCCGGCAACTGCAGGAGACCGTGGGTACGGTGCACAAAGGCTAGGCCTCCATTTGCGCGGTTTAAGCCATCCAACACCTTAGCCGGATTTATAGGGATGCGCCGCTCAGGGCCATCAGAACGGGGTTGCACTGGAAGCCTCAAATCCCTACAATCGGACGGCACCTTGCGCTTCATACTGTGGGGCCGCAGGGTGAGCAAGCGATACGGCTTGAAGATCACATACTGATTGAAGATCAACAGTGCTCTATGAATGAACTTCCTTCATCGGACGTCCCACCCGGCGCTCCCAAACTCGACGTAAGTAAGCTGGAATTGAAGTTGAGTGCCACGCTGAGTGCTGATCGCAGCGCTGTCGATCCCGTGGTACGAAGCATCATGGATGTGATGAGGAACGCACAGTGGGCTCCCGGCCGCGAAGACGACATCGAACTCGCGCTGTCGGAGGCACTTGCGAATGCCGTCGTACACGGCGCAAAAAATGATCCGCTAAAAATTGTGGAATGCGACGTCGCCTGCAATGCGGACGGCGGGATTCTGATCGTCGTGCGCGACCCCGGCCCCGGTTTCGATCCTACGAAGGTCTCGAATCCGTGCGCGGGAGAGAACATCTACTCCGACCACGGGCGCGGCATTTTTCTCATCAACAAGCTGATGGATGAGGTCCGCTTCCATAAGAATGGGACGGAGATCCACATGATCAAGCACTAGCGCGCTGCATCTCACTCTTTCACTGCAATTCCCAGGCTCTTCATTTTTCGATAAAGATGGCTGCGCTCGAGTCCGAGCACCTCCGCCGCTCGGCTGACATTGCCGTGATTTTCATCAAGCTTCTTCAGGATGAAGTCGCGCTCGTAGGCGGCCCGCGCCTGATGGAGAGTCGAGCCATCTCCGCCGGTGACGTGCCGGCTGCCATCGCGCTGCACAAGCGGCGGCAGATGTTTTCGATCGAAACGGCTGGTGGTCGGATTCATGATCACGATGCGCTCAATCACATTCCGCAATTCGCGAACATTGCCCGGCCATGAATAGCGCATCAGTGCTTCAATGGCATCGTCGGTAATTTCGCGTGGCCGGCGTCCATAGGCCGAAGCGAATTCCTTCAAAAAATGGCGCGCCAACAAGGGAATGTCTTCTTTGCGTTCGCGAAGCGGCGGTACTACAAACGGGATCACATTCAAACGATAGAAAAGATCCTCACGGAAATTTCCCTTGGCAATTTCCTCCTCAAGGTCCTTGTTTGTCGAGGCGATCACGCGCACATCCACCGTGATGGGATCGTCGCTGCCGACGGGAACGAAACGCTGCTGTTCCAGCGTGCGGAGGACCTTGGCCTGGGTCTTAAGGCTCATGTCGCCGACTTCGTCCAAAAATAGCGTCCCACGATCCGCTTTTTGAAACTTGCCTTCCTTGTCCGCGGTCGCGCCGGGAAAGGAAGACTTACGATGCCCAAACAGTTCGCTATCGATCAGGTCTTCGGGCAGCGCAGCACAATTGATTTCGACAAACCTCTCGTCTTTGCGCAAACTTTGAATGTGAATCGCGTGCGCGACAAGTTCTTTGCCTGTTCCGGATTCACCATAGATAAGCACGCGCCCGTTGGTTGGCGCCATCACGGAAATCTGCTGCCGCAGAGCTTTCATGGGAACGCTGTTGCCCGCGATGATGCTCTTCGCCTGAAACTGCTTCCGCAGCTCGCGATTGTCCTGCCGCAAACGGCGCGCCTCAAGCGCGTTTTTTACCAGGATAAGAGTTTTGTCGATGGACAGCGGCTTCTCGGCAAAATCGTACGCGCCCAGTTTGGTGGCGCGCACGGCGGTTTCAATCGTTCCGTGCCCGGAGATCATGATCACTTCCGGAGGATCGTTGAGCACCCGAATTCTTTCCAAAACCTCGAGGCCGTCGATTCCTGTAAGCCAGACATCGAGAAGAACGACATCAATGTTCGCTTTCTGCAGCTGGTCGAGACAATCTTCGCCGCTTGGGCTGAGGCCAACGGTATAGCCCTCATCTTCGAGAATCCCCTGCAAGGATTCGCGAATCGCAGCTTCGTCGTCAACAATAAGGATTCTTGCCATGTCAGCTTACACGTGCTACGCGGACAGTTTGCAGGCGCCGGGCCCTAATCTCTCAAGGGTCGCGGATACGCTGCCGGTTTTATTTCCAGGTGAAAGGCCATTGACCTACCTTGCCGCGGGTGCCGCCAGTGTTTCAACAGCGACCGGCAACTCGACCACAAAGCGGCTGCCCAGCGGTTTATTTTCCTCGACACGGATGGAACCATTATGGTCTTCGATGATTCGGCTTACAATGGCCAGTCCCAGACCGGTCCCTCGTTGCTTGGTCGAAAAATAAGGCAGAAAAAGGCGTTCTTTCACTTCGCGAGAAATGCCATGGCCAGTATCTGAAACGACCAGTTCAACTGCATCGCGGCTCGCCACTAACGTGGTCGAGATTGTGATTTCTTTCAGGACTGATCCTTCCATGGCTTCGGCCGCATTGTCGATCAGGTTGGCGACGGCACGCTTGATTGCCTCTGGATCGGCTAAGACATGTGGCAAATCCGAGGCCAATTGAGTGCGAACTCGAATGCCTTCCAGCCTTCCCGTAAAAAGCAGCAGCGCGCTTTCTACCAGCGCGTTCAGGCTGGCAGGATGCGGATGCGATGCGGGGAAACGAGCGAGCGCGGAAAACTCATCCACCAGCGAGCGCACCGTCTGGACAGCATTGTTGATCGTCGCCGCGCAAGTACGAATCACTTCCAGCGATGCGGCGTCCGGTGATATTCCCCGAGCCAAATGACGTTGAATTCGTTCGGCAGAGAGCGCGATGGGAGTAAGAGGATTCTTGATCTCGTGCGCCACGCGGCGCGCCACCTCGCTCCACGCCGACTGTTTCTGTGCGCGAAGCAGGTCGGTCAAATCCTCAAACACGAGCACGTAGCCGCTTCTCGCCGTCGGATACTCCAGGGCGGCCACAGTGACCGCGGCATTCAGCTTGGTGTGATGCAAGTCGATTTCCATGTTGGCTGCCGTGATCGCCATGCGATCCGCTCGCCGAAACAGTATGTCCAGATCCGCCAAAATGTCTGGCGGCAGAATCTCATGCAGCAAATGTCCAACCAGCGCCGCCGGCGTGCCGGACTCTGCTGCCTCCGGCTCGAACATACGGCAAAAAGATGCGTTCACCAGCGTTACACGGCGCGCGCTGTCGATAGAGACGACTCCGTTCGGAATGCTCTCGAGTATGGTCTCGATGTATCGTCGTCGAGTTTCCAGCGCCTCGTTGGCAACGCCGAGTTCACGGCTGGATGCCTCAATCTGGCGGCGATTAGACTCAAGCTGGCTGGCCATGCTGTTGAATGACCTAACCAGTTCGGCCAGTTCGTCCGTCGCGCGAATATCGACTCGATACTCCAAGTGCCCGTTGGAAATGGCCTCTGTGCCAGCCGCAAGCGCTGCGACCGGCCGGTTGACGAGTTTGGAAAGGAGCAATGCCAGCCATGTCGAGGCGAATAAAACGAGCACAGTGAGCAGAAGGAGAAACCCGAGGTAAGTTCGGCGTACCAGTTTTCGTTGTTTCGCCAGTTCCACGTAGCGCTGTTGGCTCTCCTGTATCTGCTTGGCGATTTCTGCAAACTTGGCTGGCAGCGGCATCGCCACCAGGATTGTTCCCTGCCCAGCAGGCGCGGCTCCGGTTACATAGTTGGCATCGCCCCATCGGAACCGTGGATGCTCGCCGCGAACCGTCTGCGCCGTGGGGAAAAAATCTTTCATCTCGCGCCAGGGCGCCGGAGCATTCATCGAGGCCACCGCATCAGACCCGAATGTTGCAATGGCAAAACCGCCCTGCAGGTTCACAGCCTGCTTTTGCAATTCTTCGTTTGCGCTTCTGAAGTTCCCGGTATCAAAAGGCCTTCGAAAGTCCTCAGACTGCGAAATCGAAATCGCCTCCGTGGTGGCGTTCGCGCCCGCATACTCATAAAGCTGGTTGTATAAGGCCGCGGTATCCGCCCGCACCTCTTCCACCGGTTGTGAGAACCACTTGTCGATGGAGCGGTTCATCAGCCCGTAGGAAAACCAAAACATCGCGATAACTGGCAGGAAAGATAACAGCAGATTCACGACCACGAGCCGGGTCCGAAATTTCGATCCGGCCACGCCTCGCCGGCGCTCGGCATAGAGCTTCAGAAGGTTTCGCCCCAGCACCAGCGACAGCGCGACGAAGGCCAGAAAAATCATCGCCGTCAGCGTGGCGAAAAAGAAGAGCTGCTGATTACTGTCGGGGCTGATGAATTTCAGATTGAACGAGGCCTGTGCGATCAGGATAGCCAGAAGAAGAAACGAGGCGATGGCCAGTATGATGACGGCCTTTCGCCGGCTGGAGGTCTTAACTTCGCCTTCGCCGTTCCGAGTTTGGTCTATGTCGGCCACGCGTGGGGGCCCAGATCGCTAAGAAAAGGGCCTTTGACTGACTCATTATAGGGCCGAGAACTGTTATGAAGCCGCTTGGATACTGACGAAGGCGACTATGGACCCCCGACGACGGGGGCTTCTAGCGATGAGCCGACAGCACGTCGACCAGGGCGTTATAGGCAAGCTTGGGGCGATATTCGCGGTCGAACAGCAAAGCCGCGCCTTCCGTGTGCTTGGAATGCGATCCGATCCATGAATACTTATCGGTGAATCCCCACGTCTGAATGGCGGTGCAGCCTGCATGTGCAAGGCAAGCCGCGGCAATTTCGCGATAAAGCTCCGCCTGACGCGCCAGATCGGCGGGAGTGGCATCGCCGCCCGCATCAACGGGCAGTGCAACATCCATTTCGGTGATTTGCACTTGCAGGCCGAGAGCCGTGAACCGCGCGATATTGGCCGAAATTGAGTCGACATCCGCGTGCAGATTTCGAATGTGCATTTGCACCCCAACACCGTCGATGGGAACGCCGTCGTGCTTAAATTCACGCGCCATCGCATAAACAGCGTCGGATTTGCTGTTGATCTCCTCAGCCTCAGCTTCGTTGTAAAACAAAAGCGCCTGCGGATCCGATTCATGGGCCCAGCGAAAACACTGCGCCAGATACGCCGTTTTTTGTCCCGCCAGGCCAATACCCGGCTTGTCATACCAGATGGTGCTGCGTAGCTTGTCCGCGTTCTTGCCTTCATCAAAGGCCTCGTTCGCCACATCCCAGGCCAAAATTTTTCCCCGATAGTGCCCTACCACAGTGCGAATGTGCGTCTCAAGCAGCGTAGAAAGTTGCGCGGGCGTGTAACTGCCGTTCGCAAGCCATGAAGGAATTTGACGATGCCACACGAGGGTATGGCCGCGAACCTTCATGTTATGGCGCGCAGCAAAGTCGAGCACTTGATCGGCCTGCAAGAAATCGAATGTCTGTGCATCGGGCCGCAGCACCTCCCATTTCAAGGCGTCTTCCGGCTCCACCATATTGAACTCGCGCGCCATTGTCGCGGCGTATGCCGATTCGGAGAGGTGTGCTGGACGAACCGCGGTTCCGATGAGCAGATGGGCCGAGTCCGCCACATCTCTCAGGGAATGCGGCGCTGGTGTTGCAGCGAATAGAAAACAAATCGCACACGTACCAACTAGTTGCCTGCCGAGCAAATGCATATCCAGCTACTTTGCACCGGGAAGGAACTCCCGCAAAGGACATTGCTCACAAGCCGGTTGTGACTTTTTGCAAAAATTCTTGCCGACGCCCACAAACAAGCCGTGCATTTCGTTAAAGACCTGCGCTGTGTCGTCCCGCTTCGCGGTGCTCATGCGTGAAGGTGAGTGAGATGAGCCCCGAGGCTTCCCGCCGCCACTCGAGGACTTCTGGTCCGCCGCGGTTTGCCCCCACGTCGCCGCCACACTCGCCAGCCCGCGTTCGCACAATTGCCGAATTTCTTCATAACTGGCTCGCGCGGAAACTAATTCATGGCGCTCCAGGATCCGCCTTGTGTAGGCATCCACCACGAAAACAGGATGATTTCCGGCATAAAGAAGGATCGAATCCGCCGTCTCCGGGCCTACGCCATTCAGCGCCAGCAGTTCTTCGCGCAGCTTCATCGTCGGCTGGCCAAACATCTTTGCAAGCGAACCGTCATAGCGTTCGTCAAGGAACCGGATCAAAGTCTTAAGGCGACTAGCTTTTTGCCGGAAGTAACCGGCGGAGCGAACTAACTGCTCGAGCGCGGGTAATGGTGTGCGTCGAATCCCGGCCACGCTGAGAACTTTCGCTTCTCTTAGTTTCGCGAGCGCTCGCTCGACATTAGTCCAAGAAGTGTTTTTGGGTCAGGTAGGCGCCAACTATGACTTCAAACGGCGATTCGGCCGGCCACCAGTGCTGTTCTCCCCAGCAGCGGTAGAGCGTTTCGAAATATTGTCGTATGTGCTGCGCTGGCTGCAAGGCAAATCACACTGGCTTTCTGTTTCAGTTTAGCGTCATCGCATGAAAAGAAAAGCCCCGCCCAAGTCGAGCTTGGGAGGGGCATCCGGCGAATCTAACGCCGAGTTAAGCCGGTGATCCGACATCGACGAAAATTAGTTGACCAACGTTGGAGTTCCCTGCCCTAACACGGGACCAATCTGTGGCGTCCATTCTGCCCGTAGCGCTTCCACGCGCGGAAGAATGTTCAGGTTCAATACCGCCCAGCGGAACGCGATGATCGCGGCGCTGATCAGCATCATGGTCACAGCCATCTCAGTCCACTTGGGGATGTAATGCGTGTTCGTCGCCCGTTCCAGCGCGGTAACCGAAACGTTCACGCGATGTGTCATGAATCCCATCACCGTCACGCACGACGCCCAGTACAGCCCGATTGGTTTTGACTTGATGCGCTCCAGGTTAAACAGGATCAGCGGCGCAACGATGAACAGCGTGATCTCCAGCCAGAAGTAGAACGTTTCTTCGCGCGCCATGAACATGTACGCGGTCGCTTTTTGCCGCACCAAATCGAGGAACCGGAACAGGCCGAAGATCACCAGCATTGGCGTGATCGCCTGGCTCAGCTCGCCCAGCAGTCTCGAGTCAAGCTTCACATTCAACGAGCGGATTGAGAGATACAACGCAATGATGACCATCGCCATTCCCGCAGGGATAGCGGAAAGATAGAACAGCGTCGTCTGGTAGTTGCTATACCAGAGCGGGTATTCCTTGCCCTTGAAGATAATGAACAGGCCGCCGAGGAATGACTGATGCATCGAGGAAAGCAGCACGCCGACGAGTACCAGCGCCGTCACGATGCGATGCTGCCAGCGCAGCAGCGTCTGGCGCGTGTTCTTCCACGGGAGCTTTTCAATGAGCGCCGGCGAAAATTCCAGCGCCAGCACCGTGGTGTACAGCATGATGCACCATATCACTTCAAACAGCACCGAGGATCTGTTCCACATCACGAGCGGGTGCCAGAAGTTCCATGGTAGGCCCAACTCCCAGGCATAACCGGCGCATACGGCGAGGTATCCGAGAAATGCGATCATGACCGCCACGCGCGATACCGGCCGAAAGCGCTCCAGGCCCATCAGGTAAACAGCAGCCGCGATCATAAAGCCTCCGGCTGAAAGTCCCACGCCACACAACGTGCTGACTCCGACCCAGATTCCCCAGGGCTGTCCATTACTCAGATTCGTCGAGGCTGCATAGCCCATCGCGAACCGCATATAGGTGGCAATCGCTCCAGCGCCAAAAATCAGGGCCACGATCACTCGCCACGTAGTTAGAAAAGATTTCGTATTCGTCACGGCTAGCTCCTTTCGCTATCTTGAATCTCTTCGGCCTGCGCGACTTGTTTGCGACGTTCCGTGATCCAGTACAGTCCGGCGAGCAAACTTCCGCCGACCATCACCACCGTCGGTATTTCTGCCAGCGCGGCCTCACTCAATGTTGGCAACGGCTGCTGTGCCGGAGGCTCGATGAACCCGAGCTTCTCAAAAGCCACGTCGGAGATGTAAAAGACCGACGTTCCGCCCAGCTCGTTCTCACCGTAGATGCGGTTCACATAAGTCCCGGGGTTTTCTACGATCCGTTTCCTCGCTTCGAGCAATAACTCTTCGCGATTGCCGAACAGCGAAGCCCCAGTCGGGCACGCTCCGGTGCAGGCCGGCTGGTCGCCGCTAAGGATGCGCTCAGCGCACATATCGCACTTGGCGACATAGGGTGCCAGGCGGCTCCACTGATACTTGGGTACGCTGTACGGGCACGCGATCATGCAGTAGCGGCAGCCGATGCATTTGCTGCCGTCATAGCGCACCGGACCTTGCACCGTCTTCTTGATCGCTCCCACCGGGCAAACGGAAGCGCAGGTGGGTTCTTCGCAGTGCAGGCACAGCCGGCGAACGAATTTCTCTCCGCGCGGCTCAACGGTCGTGAATGCCGTGGCTGAGAGCGTTGGTTCCGGTTCGCCCGTTTGCTTGTGGGCCGTTTTGCATGCAGCCGCACACATCTTGCATCCGATGCATTTCGTTATGTCGATCAGAATTGCTTTTGTGGCTTCCATGTTCTTTCTCCTCGTCTATCCGGCTGCTTAGTTCAGAAAGAATTCCTTGATCAGCTTTTCGCGCAGCTTCTCCTCCAGTCGCGGCAGCACTCCATGAACTGGCGTCCCACCATCCTGGGCCAGCGCTGGGTTCGCGCCCACGGCTTCGGTCAGGCGGGCAATGCTGTAGTGCATCCAGGGAGCGACCATCGGCCCTTGCAAGAGATTTCTTTCGTTGGTACGAAGGTCCGGAGACCGCAGGACAGCGATCCATCCATCCTTGTAGGGGTCAGCCCCGGCGAGCGCCGGATTTTTGACCAGATCATCGTTGACAGCCATGACTACACCTTCAACGGGCGACAAAAGATCAAATGACGTTCCGTCCGTGTGAACCGTGGCGAGGCGCTGCCCCTGCCGGATCCAGCGGCTGGGCTCGGCGACTTCAATCCGGTCAATCGTCCCGATCAGATCGGCGCCGAACTTGTCTACGCCAATGCGCGCATCATTTCCTGACTCTTTCACTACCCAAGTGTGCCCAGGGTGGAAGCTGTAGCCTTTGGGAATCGCAAAACCAGCTTCGGTGGCCATCACTGGCACCTTGGGACGAGCGCTAGCCTTCACCGGCACTTGAATCTGCGCTTGTTGTGGACCCTGAAAGTACAAATAGTTGACTGAGATCACGATGAGAAACGTCAGCAGACAAAACAATATGGACATGACCTTCTCCTGACTATGCGCACTTTCTGTGGGCACTTGTCGTCTTAGTCATTGCACGTTGGTGGCTAAACAAGGGATGGCTTGCAGAAGGTTTAAATACAATAAGTTACGAGTCGTGACGCGATTGCGGACGCATTTACTCCCGATGCGTTTTGCAGTTCGCTCAAGCGTCTTGCAGGGGTGGGTCGGAAGAAACTATGAAGGAGCTATGCAAGGAGCTATGAATAACCGCTGAGACTAGATCGCTGCGACGGCTAGTTCAGCACCGGATCTTTCTTCAGCCTGCGCAACAGCGATGTGGGATGAATGCCGAGAATCCGCGCCGCGTGCGTCTTGTTATTAGCAGTTGCGGTCAGCACTTTCTGAATGTATTCCTCTTCCAGTTCTCTTAGCGTCACAAAAGAATCTTTCTGTACAGCGTCGCCCATCACAGATGAGGCGACGGGCCCTGCCGCCTCCGGCTTGCGAATCTCTTCCGGAAGTGAAGAAGCGGCAATGTCGCCTTCCGGTACAAGAATCATTGTCCGTTCAATCACATTCTTCAGTTCGCGAATGTTTCCTGGCCAGCCATATTGAATTAGTAACTGCGCAGCATCGGGCGCAAAGCCGATGAAGTTCTTCTTCAATTCCTGGTTGAACCATTTGAGTAGATCGAGTGCGAGGGGAAGAATATCTTCTCTCCGTTCCCGTAGAGGCGGGATCGTCAGCGGGACCACGTTCAGCCTGTAAAAAAGGTCCTCGCGGAAACGTCCCTGGGCGACGGCCTCTTTGAGATTCGTGTTCGTAGCGGCGACAAGGCGGACATCGACCTTTATCGATTTCGTCCCGCCGAGGCGCATGAACGTGTTCTCTTCCAGCACGCGGAGCAATTTTGCCTGCACACTGGCCGACATATTCCCGATTTCATCGAGGAAAAGTGTGCCGGCCTGTGCCCGCTCCAGCAGGCCTTCCTTGCGGCGGCGCGCATCGGTAAAGGCCCCGGGCTCAAAGCCAAACAATTCGCTTTCCAACAGCGCATCCGGCAGCGTGGCGCAGTTAAGTTCAAGCAGAGGCTGAGCTGCGCGCGAACTGGTGTAATGAACGGCACGCGCAAGCACACCCTTACCGGTGCCGCTCTCACCCAAAATTAGAATTGTAGTGTGGTCGCTCTCCGCCGCCTTGCGGGCCATTTCGAGCACTTCCCGCATGGCTGGATTCTGGGTTACGATCCGACCAAAATCGTATTGACCCTTTGCGGTTTCTACGGTGTCGCGCAGGCGAACGCGCAACGACAGCATCTCCGATGCGCGGCTTAAAGTTGCCGTAAGGTCGGTGAGATGAAACGGCTTGATCAGGTAATCGAAAGCGCCCAGCTTCATGGCTTCAACGGCGCGGTCCACCATGTGGTAAGCGCTCATCATGACCACAATGCTCCCAGGAGTTGTTGCCTTGATCCGGCGCAACACTTCAACGCCATCGATCCCGGGCAACATAATATCCAGCAATACGAGTTCCGGCTTCTCCACTTCAAAAACCTGAAGCGCGTCCTCACCCGAAGCCGCGGTATACACTTCAAACCCTTCCGCAGTCAGCCCGCGGCCGATGGTGCGCAGCGTCAGGGCTTCATCGTCGACTACTAGGACCGATCGCGACATGGCTATTGAATGATGACCTCCTTGTTGTCATTCTCCGGGTTGTCATTCTCCCGGTCATTTTCCGGTTCGCGAAGCTCAACCCGGCGCAGCGGGAGCGTAATCGTCACCGTAGTTCCTTCTTGCGGAGCGCTCTTGATTTGTATCTCGCCATTATGGCTGCGCACATAAGTTTGCGTAATGCTCAGTCCTAAACCAGTTCCCTTGCCGCGCTTGGTCGTGAAAAACGGCTCGAACACGTGGGGCAGAATTTCCGGGGGGATTCCGCAACCCGTATCGACCACATGAATTTCGATAGCTTCGCCATTTGCCGAGGGGTTGGCCGAAACCGTGATTCGACCGCCTTCCGCTGTGGCTTGGGCTGCATTGAGCAGCAGGTTCATCAATACCTGGGAAAGCTGGTTTGCATCCACGCGTATGGCCGGCAGCTCAGGCGGCACACGGCTTTCCAGAATTCGCCCGCGCAGCATCGGCTGGTGCTCAAGAAATGACACCGTATCTGAAACCAGCCGGTAAAGGTTCAGCTTGCTGAGCACTAACGGGCTAGGGCGAGCATAGTTCATCAGGCTGCGCAGCGTAACTGAGATGCGCCGCGCACACTCGATGCACTGCTCGATCTCGGCACGGTCCTCGCCTTGCGCATCGGTTAATTCCAGTTCGAGATGCGACAGGATGCCGAGCAGCGGATTGTTAATTTCGTGGGCCGCGCCTAACGCCAGTTGCGACAATGCAGCATATTTCTCGTATTCCGCCAGCTGCTCTTCAAACTGACTCTTCTGTTTGTTCAGCTTTCCTTCTTCCGAAAAACGTCGAAACAGCTCCTCCATTGCCGCATCGCGCTCGCGTTCCAAATGCCTGATCATGGCCCGATTTTGCTCGATCTGCGCCCTCATACTCTTCTGTTCCTTGTGATCCAGCCGCCAGAACGTAATCAGTAAGATCAGCGCAGCAACAGCAAGCGGGAAAAAATAGGCATCGATCAAGAGTTTGCGGCCTCCCGGTCCCGCGGGATTTCCCCCGCGACGAATCCGGTATCCACATAGATTGTCAAACACTTAGACCGGGAAGTCCGTGATTGCAATCACCCAGAGAGGGTCTGCGCATCACCCCCTGGAGGGCGGTGAAGTCAGCTCTGACAGGCGCCTGGCCTCGTTCCGCAACCATATTCTGGTCGCATCCTTCGCCTGACTCGATTTTCGGTTGAATCGATTTCGGCAGTCGGCTATCAAATAACTCTTGGCGGGCAGCGGTTCGGCGGGTTAGGGGCCCGCGAAACGGTCTGCACTCATCCAAATAGAAATCAAACACATAGAGTCATACAAGAAAACCACCGGAGGCCCAATGTCAATTCGACCCGTCAAGCGCTTAATTCAATCCAAGCCAACTTTGGAAGGCGCGGGCGTTCACCTGCGCCGGGCGTTCGGCTTCGGCAGCACGTCCGAGTTCGACCCGTTTCTGCTGCTCGATGACTTTCGTAACGACGTCCCTGCCGACTACCTCGCCGGATTTCCCTGGCATCCGCATCGCGGCATCGAGACCATTACCTATGTTTTGGCCGGAACCGTTGAACACGGTGACAGCCTCGGCCACAGTGGAAGCATCGGCGAGGGCGACGTGCAGTGGATGACCGCCGGCAGCGGCATCATTCACCAGGAGATGCCGAAAGGCGATCACGTCGGCCGCATGCACGGGTTTCAGCTCTGGGCGAATCTTCCTGCGGCGCTCAAGATGACTACTCCGCACTATCAGGAGGTCAAATCCAAAGAGATTCCCATCATCAAGGACGATGATGGAACTGAAGTTCGCGTCGTCTGTGGCAGTTTCTGGGGCAAAAAAGGGCCGGTCGATGGCATTGCGACCGATCCAATTTACCTGGATATCACCGTGCCGCCTGGCCGCCGAAAGAACCTTCCCATCGAAACCACGCGGCATGCATTCGCCTATGTCTTTTCAGGTGCAGGCAAGTTTTGCAACGCGTCCGAGCCGCTCGCTGTCCCCACTGAACCAGTCGGCTGGCTGGATACCTCGCCGCCCGCGGACGCCGAAAACCGCTCACTCATTCTTTTTGACCGTGGGGACGAAGTGATGGTGCAGGCCGAAGATGATGGAATCCGTTTCCTGCTCGTATCCGGCAAGCCGCTGGAAGAGCCGGTCGCCTGGTATGGCCCAATCGTCATGAACACGCAGGAGCAATTGCAAAAGGCATTTTCTGAATTGCGCGAGGGAACGTTCCTGAAATAGCTCTTCCGCGGATTCAGTGATTTCTTAAGCTAGCCCTGATCGACGCCCGGCGGCGCGATTTCGATCCGGCCTACTTCGATCCGCGCTAAAACTTCGTTCCGTTCGGATAGACGAGAATCTTGCTCGCCTCACCGGTCTTCAGCCTGTCCATGGCTTTTGAAAAATCCTTCATCGGGATGCGGTCGGTGATCACTGGGTGAAGGTCGAGTTTGCCCGCTTTCAGCAGCGCGGTCATCTGGTACCACGTCTGGTACATGCGCCGTCCATTGATTCCCTGAATCGTCAGGCCCTTGAAGATGATGTCTTCGGAAAAATTCAGCGGGATCGGCTTATTCGTCAGCCCGAGCAGAGACATTCTTCCGCCGCGCCGAATAATGTCGAAGGCAAGGCGAATAGCATCAGGATGGCCGGCCATTTCGAGCACGACATCGACTCCGTTGCCGTCAGTTTGCTCGGTAACGATTTTGCGCACATCGTCTTTCGTAGGATCGAGCACGTAGTCGGCGTGCATTTTCACCGCCAGCTTGCGGCGATGCTCGTTGACCTCAATGGCAAACACTTTCGTCGCGCCGCAGGCTCGCGCCACCGCAATGGAAAACAAACCGATGGGTCCGCAGCCAGTAATGGCGACCGTTTTCGCCGCAATCTCTCCCGCCAACACCGTGTGCACCGCGTTGCCCAGCGGATCAAGAATTGATGCGTACTCCTGCGGAATCGCGGGGTCGAGTTTCCAGATGTTTGACTCGGGAATCACCACGTATTCGGCAAACGCGCCATCTGCATCCACGCCGATGATCTTCACGTGCTGGCAGATATGCGCTTCGCCGGTGCGGCACTGCAGGCACTTGCCGCAAGCCACGTGCATCTCCGCCGAAACGAAGTCGCCTTCCTTAACGCTGGTGACCTCATCTCCGAGGGCAACCACCTCGCCGCAGAATTCGTGCCCCGGAATGAGCGGCGGATGAATGCGCCCCTGGGCCCAGCGGTCCCATTCATAAATGTGGAGATCGGTGCCGCAAATGGACGCGGCTTTTACTTTGACTAGAACATCGGTGCGGCCGTAAGCCGGTATCTTGACCTCGCGAATTTCCGCGCCCGGCGCGGCGTTCGGCTTAACAACTGCAAGCATTGTATTCGCCATGAGAGCTACCTTTAAGTGCAGAATTTATAAGTGCAAACGCACTATTCTACACCTCGCGGATGACGGCATTTGTTCCCGTCGTTTTGTTCGCGGCGGATTAACTTCCGGCGGCATGTTTGATAGTTGGCTCAGTTTAAATTCGCTTTGAAAGGGCGCGGTTTCAAGCTGCGCCGTAAATTCCGCAAAAATCAGGGCAGCTTTACAGCTTGCGGAAAAAGTCACGAAAACATTCGCACTGCCGTGGAAGAGCGGCCCTTCAGGGCCGCGCAACTCGTCCCAAATCCGGGGGGCTTTAGCCCCGGTGGTCGTTCCCGGCTTGACCATTGCGAGCCTAATGTTGCGGCCGGTAAGCGCCGGCGACTTGTGTTTTCGGCGACGCGACTTTGTACTCCTCCGACTTGCCGCGCGGGATGCTCAGCGTCTTCCATTGTGATGACCGCAGATGTTTTGCCAGAAACACAATCTGCCCAATATGCTGCGCATAGTGAGCGAGCGCGCGGTTCAAGGCTTGTACCACTGTGTGCGGCTCTCCACGAATGGTCACCGTGCGCAAAACATCTTCCGGCTTCAGCGAATCGAGAGTGCCGAAGATAACCGACCATCCCTCTTCCCACCAACGCATCACCTTCGCTCGCGGAGTGTCAGGTCCCAGCTCAAACTCACGATCGCGGAAGCGCTCGGGTTTCTCGCCGTCGCTCGTCAGAAAATCGCTGAAACGCGAGCGAGCATTTCCGGCAATGTGTTTGACCAGAATCGCGATCGAATTCGCTTCAGGATCAATCGTGGTGAAAAAATCCTTGTCTTCGAGCTGCGCCATTGCAGTCTCGGCCATACGCTTGTGGCCGCGCAATTGCCGCCGGATTTCGTCGAGATAATGTTGCGCTAGTTCAGTCAAAATATCCTCACTCGGCCATCCAACTTTCAATTCGAGACATCTTCGCCTACCGAGGCGTCGTTGCCTCAGGCTGATATGGGCGAGCCTTCAACAATGGTATCCTCGCGCCGCAACTCGAGGCGAATCCCTCCTACGCATTTTGCCGACATGTTGTAGAGCCACCCTGATAGCGCTCCAAATATGAAGCCCAGTAAGCCGTACAGTACTGGCGCGAGGAGCGACAGCAGTACAAGCGCGGTTGCCCCCGACGCACTGAAGGGCTGCGCCGAACCTGCGCTCGCGGTGATAGTAATCAGAACCAACGGAATGGCAAGTATGCCCATGCAACCGTAGAGCATTCCAACGACCCTGGCGAAAGACCAGACATCCACCGATCGCAATAAGTACATTTACCCTCCTCTTCTTAGACGGTGACAAATTACACCGATGGCGCTCCGCGCGCGAGGAAAATTTGTGACGGCTAAGGCTGAACGGATGTTTTAGACTAACCCAACGTCAAAGGGTTGATAGCTTACTGACCACATCCTCGATTCTGTTTTCCTGAAACAGCCGGATCCCGGCAACACCTGCGGCTCCCGCCTCAATGCACGACGCAGCGTTTTCAAGCGTTACTCCTCCCAACGCAAACGCCGGTATTTTCGCCCCGCACGCGGCCCGCAGAGCCGCCAGACCTTGCGGCCGAACCTGCTGCGCATCTTTTTTCTCGAATACCGGCGCGAATACAGCAAGATCCGCGCCTTCGGATTCGGCCCGCAACACATCCTCTGAACTATGGCAGGAGGCGGCGATGAGAAAGTGCTCAGTGGATAATGAGCAAACAGCAAGGTCGACAACTCTCCGTACATCGCCAGCCGACATATCGTCCGACCGCAGATGCACTCCATCCGCACCGGCCGCGAGAGCCACATCAGCGCGGGAATTGATTAGGATCCGGGTCTTTAGTTCCCGATTCTTAGTACGTACGGTCTCCGTCCTCAGTTCCTGAACGACGCCGACCACATCCCTTGCCAGCCGCTCGAGTTCCCGAGCGCTCAGGTCTTTCTCGCGCAACTGGATGTAATCGACACCTGCGCAGGCGGCCTCGCGAATCTTGTCGAGCAGCACACGCCGCCGCGCTGTCTCGTCACCAGCAAATTGTCTTCGGTCGGTAATGTAGTAGAGCAGGCAGCGGCCGGGCATCTCACCAAGCCTACTACTAAGGTTTTACATCTGGAGGTAGGATTCTGCTCTGGCAGGCTGCATAAAAACTTCCGGATTGGGCCTGCGTCTTGAAGGGGCTCGGCTTTAGCCGAGCCGAAAAGTCCATTCTTCTTGTCATTCCGAGTTCTCCGCAGCCGCGTTTGCGCGGTGAGGAGAGCGAGGAATCTGTATTTTTCCGCCGCCAGCCTGCGCGGTGGTTTGCAACATTCAATCAGACCAGCAGAATTCGGAACTAATCCAAATGACTAAAGATGGTCCGCCGCCTACGGATTGGTCTTCGCGATCTCTGGTGTGGCAGCTTCGCCGGTCCGTTTTGGCTGTTGCGGCCCGAGATGATATTTGGTCAAGCTTTCCTTCAGGAACTCAAAGCTCTCTTCCGGAGTGTCCGCCATCTGAAACAAATTCATGTCTTCTGGCGAGATCACGCCCGCATCCGCCATGGCGTCGAAGTTGATGATCTTCTTCCAGTATTCGCTGCCATAAATAAGGACCACGATCTTCTTCGCGAGCTTTTCGGTCTGCGCAAGAGTCAGAATTTCGAATAACTCATCCAGCGTTCCGAACCCTCCGGGAAAAATCACCAGCGCTTTCGCCAGGTAGGCGAACCAGAATTTCCGCATGAAAAAGTAATGGAACTCGAAGTTTAGCGAGGGCGTGATGTAGGGGTTCGGATCCTGCTCCATCGGCAAATTTATGTTCAGGCCGATCGTCTTCCCGCCCGCCTCATGGGCCCCCAGGTTGGCCGCTTCCATAATGCCCGGCCCGCCGCCGGTTGTGACCACGAAGCGCTGCCGCCGCGCTGGGATTTGCATCGACCATTCCGTAAGCAAGAAGGCGAGCCGACGCGCGTCTTCATAGTAGCGGGCCATATCCACACCGGCTTCGGCGCGCTTCATCTCCGCCGCCTGTTGCGCCGCAGGCAATCCGTTGTTGCGTACCCCATTCAGCGTATTCGTCGCATCCTTGGCGCTGAGCACGCGCGCTGAGCCAAAGAAAACCACGGTGTCCTGAATTTGCTCGCGCCGGAAGCGCGAAAGCGGCTCACTGTATTCCGCCAACAGGCGCAGAATCCGCCCATCCGGAGAAGAAAGAAACCCCTCGTTGTTATAGGCCAAAGGAGCGGATTTTAGTGTCGGTTTGCTCATAGACAACGCTTGCACTCCCTTAATTGCCACGTAACCATGGATGTCGCACAAAAATGGATGCCGCGGAAAACCGGCTATCCCCACAAAATAGCTCTCGCGCAAAAACAGCCTGACGAGCCTTAGCCGCTACAAGACTTCTACTAATCTTCGCGGTATTGAATGGCTTCCCAAAAGCCCATCCAGACGTTCAGCAGACCAAGCCCCGTCACCACGCCGCGCACAAAGCCAGTCATGGCTAAGCCACGGATGGTCGGATACGGAAGAAGCAGACGATTCTCTGTCCACTCCGGCCGCCACGGAAGAATCATCAACATCACGCCCAGCGTGGCGCAGAGAAACACGAACACCAGCACGCCCAGACGCCGTAACCAAATATGCGCCGCCGACGTGTGGCCACCAGCGGCTTTGCGCTCGGAGGGCGCGGCCCCATTGCTTACATCGCCTTCGCGGGAGCCATTGCCCTGGAACTTGGCAGTCAGTTCGGTAATCTCAAGTTTGGGTTCGGGAGTCATTTCACGCGCCGACGTTCGGTTCGTTCCAGTTTACGGGAGGATTCGGGATTCGAGTCCATCCTCGGGTCGTCACTCAGATGGTCTTCACTCAGGCCCACGTTCGCATTCTACGACTTCAAGGCCTGAATTCGCTCAGCGACGTCCCGGTAATCGATGTTCGCCCCATAAACAAACGTAAAGTAACGCAGCGCGCCAGCCTTGTCCTTGGCGCTTTCACAGGCCGTGCCCAGTTCGTAGTTGATGGCCACCACCGTTTGGCCGTCGAGACCGGGAAGATTGAGCGCTTTCTCGTACCAGGGAATTGCCGCCTGCGGCATTCCCTTGTCCAGAAAACATTGTGCCAGCCACGTATAAGCCTGGACGGTTTGCGGAAATGTATATCCGCGATCAAGGGCGCTCGAAACCTTTTGCAGTTCCGCAATGGCCTCGTCTAATAATCCCATTTCACGGAACGCAACCGCCAGGTTGTAATGCGTCTCTGGATCCTCATCGCTCGCGGTGGCGCCTTCCTCAAGTTCGTGTTTCAACTCACAGAACATCTCCGAAAGATCAATGCCGCTGGCTGGTCCCGGTGCGCTCTGCGTTTCGACCCCTAAAGGACGTACTGGCGCTGGGCTATACGTAAACATCCCGGGGGCTGCTGCTCCCGCAGCCGCAGCATTCGCCAGCCCCAGACCGGTAGCAACCGTTGACTCAGGTTGAGGGACGGATGAAGAAATAGGAGCGCTGGCAGCTATTGCGGTGTCCTTATGCGCTGCAAGCGCACGTGCAGCAGGAGTATCTGGGGTAGATGTATGTGGTGGGGGCGTATCTGGGCTAGACGTATCAAGGCTAGACGTATCAAGGCTAGACGTATCAAGGAAAGAATCGCCGATCGAGCTTTCGAGATTAGCAACCAGCGCGCTCAGTTCATCGGACTTCCCGCGCCCATCTGCGGTCTCTGGCGATGTTGCGCTGGCCGGTGTCGGTTTGGCTTGGGTCGCAGCCGATATTGGACCTGCGGTCATCGTTTCGTGACCCGCATCTTCCGGAGTTCCCGCTACGCTAAAGTCTTCAACCCTGTGCGCGCCCGCCGTTTCCAGGTCAATTTCAAATGTAGCTGGATCGTCGGCATTGATCTCGGCAATCTCCGGTTCGGGTTCTTCCGGGGAAGTTGGCGCCGCGGTAATAGCGGCCTTCACCGGTCCCAGAATGGCGGCATCTTTCGTGAGTGTTTCCAGCCTTTCGCACGCGCTCCGCGCCTGCTCCACCATGGAGTGCTCGAGATAGAAGCGAATCTCGTCGACCGTTTCAGCGATCTCAGGATCACTGGCGGCTTGCGGCCGACCGTGCGTCGATTCATCTCTCACCGGCGCGCTCGCCGCGGGCCCATCGTGCATGGGATCAGCGTCCGCCGGCGCTCCCATTACGGAGAATTCCGGTTCGGCCGGAGCTGCAGTTGCAAACCCTTTAGCGGGAATCGTCGCCGTCGCCGTGGCTTTCTCTTCTTTGTTCGCGGAAACTGGCAGACTTGTCGCAGCCGCCTCAACCTTCTCTGTCGTCGCCGCGGTGCCCGCTGTGTGTTCGTATCGGGCCGCTAATTCGCGATACCCTGCGGCTTCATGGCCATGGCCGGCATCCTGGAATACATTCTCCAAGATTCGGCAACAGACTGCGGCTTCACCAAATTGCTGCAACCGCGTGTGCAACGTGGCCAGCCGCTGATTCAAGCACACATCTTGCGGCGCCTGCGACAATGCTTCGGTCAGGGACGGAAGCGCCTTTTCCGGCAGATTATAGGAAAGGAATAACTCGGCATCGGTCAATGCGGCGCGCACCGCCGCGACAATCGCTTCCGGATACGGCTGGTCAACCCTAGACGACGTCGCCTCCAACTCCTCCAGCATCAAAAGGCCTTCATCCGCGCTAATCGATGAGGCGCCAAGCGTAGCCATCTCCTCCAGCCGCGCCGTCATCTGCTGGCAATTCTGCGCATGCATCGCGTTTTGCGGTTCGCTCGCTGCGAGCAATGCATACAGATCCCGGGCCCTCTTCAGGTTGCCTTTCTTCACGCAGGCATGCGCCAGCAACTCAGCGGCCTCATTCACGTGCGTGCTCTCACCGGATTTTTCGAGCAGCGCCAGGAGTTTTTCAAGCGCACCGGCATCGCCCTGAACGTGCGCGATCAGAACATGTAGATTCCCGAGCAGTCGAGTGGAATCGGCCGCCAGCAGGCAGTCCGCATGATTCGAGTAAATCTCAAGCGCTTTGTTGTACTGCCCCAACTGGGACGCGCCCGATGCCAGTACGAACAAACCCGCCGTGTCGTTGTGCACCACCAGGAGTTTTTCAGCCACCGGCGTACATTTCGAAAGATCTCCAACCTCCACATACGCCTTCAATAGATCGCGCAATCCGTCGGCATGCGAATCGATATCGGAAGCTTTCTCCAGATACTGGATTGCGCCTTTCGGATTTCCATTGTCCAGCGCCGCGCGTCCCCGCATCAGCAAAACGTAGCTATTGTCCGGATCGAGCGTCAGCATGCGCTGCAAAATGTCTTCTGCCGCTGCCAGCGAGCCCCGCGAGCGCAAGGACTCCGCGGCGGCGTTGAAAATCTCAAACGCTTCCGTCTTCTTTCCCAGCTTGATGTAGGCATCAGCGAGCCGGATCCGCATCGGCACGTTCTCCGGGTCCATCTCCAGGACCTTCTGGAACAGCCGCACCGCATGTTCCAGATCGCCCGCCTTCATGAAGTCTTCGGCTACTTGCAGGTATTGCGCCCGAGCGTCGTTGAACAGCCCCTGTTGGGTGTAAAGCTCCGCCAGTTTCAATGATCCGTCTAGACTCGGCTGGAGCTTGGTAATTTTCTTGTACATCGCGATGCCTTTGACCGTGAAGCCCTGCGCGGCATACGCATCGCCCACCGCCTTAAAGCACGCTATCGCCTGTGGAATTTGGCCCAGCCGCGCATAGAGATCCCCGATCGTATTGGCAACGGTGAGGTCCTTGTTGTCGTGCTTGCGGATCTTCTCGTACTCGGCGATGGCATTCTGCAACTTGCCTTGCTGAACAAACTTCTCCGCCGCACTGAGCACTTTTTGTTTATTGAATCCCAGACCGAACGCCATAAGATTACGGACTCCAGCGGGTCATTGAGGTTGAATTGCTCAGGGAACTCCCGTGCAACGGAGGCGCGCTTAACCCTCAAAGCGCACGGGGCCTCAGGGCCTAAACCCCTGGGCCACAAATGCCCGCCTCAACAATCCAACCTCTAATTACTTCTTCGGTCATTGTAAGGCTGGTACCAGCGCCGCCCGTGGTTACTGAGGATTACTGGGATCACCGAAAGGGAGTGTACGTCCGTTTCAAGAAAAAAACGCCCTCGCATTTGGGAAAATACAAGGCCGACGTCGGCGGGGAGTGCACAAACAAAGTGCGGGAAGTGGCAGAAACAGGACGTGACGGAAGGAAGTGCAGAAACGACATACGGGCCGCGGCCCCAGGAATTATCTAATCCCCCCGGCGATCCGCAGCCCGTAATCCTGTTCGACCAGTTATTTGGCAGCCACTGGCGCGCGCTCCTCGATGGGAACAAACTGGCGCGTTTCGTGCCCGGTCCATACCTGACGCGGCCGCGCGATCTTCTGCTCCGGATCGGTGATCATCTCCTGCCACTGCGCCAGCCAGCCCGCGGTACGTGGAATGGCGAATAGCACCGTGAACATTTCCGGCCGGAATCCCATCGCCTGGTAGATGATCCCGGAATAGAAATCCACGTTCGGATAGAGCTTGCGCTGAATGAAGTAGTCATCCTGCAGCGCGATCCGCTCCAACTCGAGCGCGATCTCCAGCTTCGCGTTATGTCCCGTAACTTCAAACACACGGTCAGCCGTCCACTTGATGATTTTGGCCCTCGGATCGTAGTTCTTGTAAATGCGATGCCCAAACCCCATCAGCTTGCCCTTGCCTTCTTTCAGGCCCTTGATGTAGGCAGGCACGTTGTTCTTCGAACCGATCTCGTCGAGCATGCGCAATACTTCTTCATTTGCGCCGCCATGCAGCGGTCCAGAGAGGGCCGCAGCCGCCGCCGCAGTCGACAGATATGGGTCCGCCTGCGAGCTTCCCACCGCGCGCATGGCGTTGGCGCTGCAATTCTGCTCGTGGTCGGCGTGCAGAATGAAAAGAATGTCGAGCGCCCGCGCGATCACCGGATTTGCCGCGTACTTCGGCTCTACCATCTTCCACAACATATTCATGAAGTTCTCAGCATAGGTCAGGTCATTGTCCGGATAGACGTACGGAAATCCCACATTGTGCCGGTATGACATGGCCGCGATGGAAGGCACTTTGCCGATCAGGCGCTTGATCTGGTGCAGCCGGATGGCCGGATTATGCACGTTCCGGGATTCCGGATAGACACTCGAAAGCGCGGCCACCGTGCTCACGAACATGGCCATCGGGTGCGCGTCGTACCGGAAGCCCTCCATGAACTTCTTCGTGCTCTCGTGAATCATCGTATGGTGCGTAATCTCATTCACCCAGTCCTTGAGTTGGACCGCCGTCGGCAACTCTCCGAACAGCAGCAGGTAGCTGACTTCAAGGAATGTGCAGTGCTCCGCCAGCACTTCGATCGGGTATCCGCGATACCGCAGGATCCCCTTGTCGCCATCAATAAAGGTGATCGCGCTGCGGCAGGAGGCCGTATTCATAAAGGCTGGGTCATAGGTCATGAGCCCGAAATCTTCCGGGCCCGTCTTGATCTTGCGCAGATCCATCGCCCGAATCGTCCCATTCTCGATTGGCAGCGTATAGTTCTGCCCGGTGCGGTTGTCCGTGATTGTCAGATTGTCTTGCGGCATAGCGGAGACTCCTCGAAATTTGGTGACTAGGCGCCTGTTGCCTATTGGCACATGACAGTAGCGGCATTGGCACGGTCACGCGGTGAGCTACGTCACACCCTTCGGTGTTCTGTGCAGCCCTTTTGCCCTCATATTAGCAGGCCACAGCAACTCATGGCACCCCTGCGGGCCCTGTAAAACGGGCCGATTCCTTCGACCGAGCCCTCGTTTCCGCTCTCCCGACTTTCATTCGTTCACCGCCGGTCTGGGAGGCCTCACCCCCAGGCAGCGGGCAAAAATTGCGGAAATCTCCGGAATCTGGTCTTCCTTCAACTGCACCGCCGACCCCAGCTTCTTCAGTGCCGCATTCAGCGGCGCTGCTTGCCCATTGGTCAGCTCGATAACCTTTTGCCACTCCCGGGCTACGGGAATGCGCTCATCGCTGTCGGCGTCTTCGCAGAACTGGTCCGCCGCCTCTGGAGCGGTCCCATATTCGTCTCTAACATCCTCGTGAAAGTATCCCCGCAGGAACGTGTGCAGGGCAGGAAAGTTAGCCGGCGTCATTTCTGGTTTGTTTTTCATCAGCGGCACTCCGGATAAGACGTAAGCACGTAATAGTCATTGGGCCCGGCGTACTTTAGAACCACCAGCGCATGTGAACATGGATGCGCGTGGTCTTCGCCACGGTTCATAGTTCGGCCAATCGGTTCGGGGCTGTCATAGTCGATCACAAGATTCGGATGGCCACCCGTGCGGTTCAGCCAGTGCTCGATCCGGCCCAGCGATTCGGCGATCGCCGCGCCTACCGCCCGCTCCGCCGTGGCCCGATCGGTGTAGGTCGAAGAGCCGGTGATTTCCCGCTCCCGCTCCAGCCGCTCGCGCAGTTGATCGTCCGTCCTCCCCACATGTTTGCGGAGAATGTGACCGCCCGCGGCTTCATCCTGGCTCAAATCGCGCGTTGGCCCGCTCGCAACATGGCTCTCCGGCTGCGCAGCCGGCGCAGTTGCGCCGGGTCCATTTTGTGCCGGCGGACTCTGGCACGCGGCAAACGCAATCAGGACCACTGCCAGCGGACACGCCAGCATTCCCCGCATTTCGCAAAATGCCGCCATTTGACCTCACTCACAGACTGGGAATCTCTAACTCGCCGGTTGTTTCCCCTAAACCAATAGGGTAGTGGCTCAATTTGAATTGTCATCCCGAGCAAGCGGTTTTTGCGCAGCGAGGGATCTAGGCGAGCCGCGCGGTGCGTCGCGATCCCTGCGACGCAGTAATCGCGCGTTTGGCTCGCTTCCTTTTTCAAATTGAGCTACCACCAATAGCCACCCCTATTAAAGATGAGGGGAATTGTGCTACTAAACGAGGTGTGCGGGCAAGTGTGCGGGCAAGTCAATTGCATCACGCCGGCCAGAATGAACCTGGCCCGAATCAATCAGGCCCGAAGTCTACTGGCCTCGATTATCTCCGCGACTTCGCGCGCTGGGGTTCCGGCCCAGCTTATGTTTTTCCCAACGGATATCGCCATGCACGCTGGAGCTACGATCGCGTCTCCACAGTAGCCCGTCAGTTCGCACTCGAACTCGCATCGCGACAGATCGGCAAAGACGATTCCGTCATTATCTGGGGTCCCAATTGCGCGCAATGGGTCGCGGCGTTCCTTGGCTGCGCCGCTTCCGGAGTTGTCGCCGTCCCCCTCGATGACGCGTCCACCACAGATTTTGCGCTCCGGATCAGCCGCCAGGTCCAAGCCAAACTCGTCGTATGCCGCAATGCCGGCCCCAACAAGCGCGCTTCCGTTTTCGCCGATCTTCCTGCCGGTCCTCCTACGCTCGACCTTGCTACCCTCGCCGATGCCGTCTCCCACCATCCGGCAGCGAGCTTTCGTGCTGCGCCGATTCAGCCTTCCGACACGCTCGAGATCGTCTTCACCTCCGGCACAACCGCCGAGCCCAAAGGCGTCGTGATCACCCATGGCAATGTCGCTGCCAACCTCGCCCCGCTTGCCAAGGAGATGCGTAACTATCTCAAGTACGAGCGTCTCGTCCACCCTCTCCGGTTTCTCAACTTGTTGCCGTTGAGCCATGTCTTCGGACAATTCCTCGCCATCTTTATTCCTCCGCTCATGGGGGCGACGGTCATCTTTGAAGACACATTGACTCCCGCCCAAATTATCTCCACCATCCGCCGCGAACGCGTTTCCGTTCTCGTCGCTGTTCCGCGCCTCCTCAATTCGCTTAAGCAAAAAATCGAGCGCGATCTGGAAGCCAACACTCAGCCGCAATCCCCGCGTCCGCAGGAATCCGCGCCACCACAAACGTTTTCCGCCCGCTATGCCGCAGCCGCACACCAGCACTTCCTCCGCCGCTGGTGGACCTTTCGCGATATTCGCCGTCAGTTTGGATGGAAATTCCTGGCCATCATCAGTGGCGGCGCTGCACTCGAACCGCAAACGGAAGAATTCTGGCATCGTCTCGGCTACGCCGTCATTCAGGGCTACGGTCTCACCGAAACCACGTCGCTCATCAGTCTGAATCATCCGTTCCACACGCGAAGAGGATCGATCGGCAAGGTCTTGCCCGGCCGTGAACTCAAGTTGGCCGATGACGGCGAAATCCTCGTGCGCGGCTCAGGCGTCGCCAGCGGCTACTGGAACGGCGCTGCGCTCGTGCCCGTTGCGGGAGAAACCGGGTGGTACGCGACTGGCGACCTTGGCGAGCTTGACGCCGACGGCAATCTTTATTTCAAAGGGCGCAAGAAAGACGTCATCGTCACTTCTGCCGGTATGAACGTCTATCCGCAGGACTTGGAGCAGGCCCTGCGCTCGCAACCCGAAGTGCGCGACTGTGTCGTGATGGGAATTGACCGCGGCGGAAATGCCGAGCCCGTTGCCGTCCTCATTCTGCGCGACCCGAACGCCGACGTGAAACCAGCCGACATGAAACAAGCTGACGCGAAAACTGTCGTCGCCCGTGCCAATGCAACTCTCGCCGAATATCAGCACATGCGAAGTTGGCTCATATGGCCGGATGAAGATTTCCCGCGCACCTCGACCGGCAAGCCGCGCCACAACGCAATTCGCGAGTTAGTCGCAGCCCGGGAATCATCTGCGGCCGCCGATCCCTCAGCCGACTCGCCCGGCAACTCGCTCAACGCCCCGCTCGCTGAACTTCTTGCTCAGGTTACCGGCCGCGCCGTTCCCAAGCTCACCGCAAATGCTGATCTCGAAACTGATCTGGGCTTGACCTCCCTGGATCGCGTCGAGCTGATGGGAGCGCTCGAAGATCGTTTTCAGGTCGATCTCACCGAGACCCGGTTTTCCAAAGTTTCTACCATCGCCGATCTCGATAAACTTCTTCGTGGCGAGCCGGCCGAAAAAACTTCCTTCCACTACCCTTATTGGACGCTCCGCTGGCCCGCGCGCTGGGTGCGCCTGGCCGCGCACTATCTACTCCTGAGGCCCGCTGTTTTGCTGCTTGGCTGGCCCCGTGTGGTCGGACGAGAAAATCTGCGCGGCGTCCAGCGGCCCGTTCTTGTAGTGTCCAATCACATCGGCGACATAGATTTCGGTTTCATCCAGACAGTTCTGCCAGCGCGCATACGGCACCGCCTCGCGACCGCCACCGGCGGAGAAGCTCTCGAAATTCTGCGCTCGCCTGCTCCTGGTCGCGCGTTGTTCTTTCGCCTCTACGACCGCCTTCAGTGGACCCTCGGCGTGCTGCTTCTCAATCTGTTTCCACTGCCGCGCGAGGCGGGCTTCCGCAAGAGCTTCGCCTATGCCGGAGAGGCCGTCGACCGCGGCTACAGCGTGTTGGTTTTTCCCGAGGGCCGCCACACCGAAGATGGCCATCTCCGTCCTTTTCGCACCGGCGTTGGCCTCCTGGTAAATAATCTGCGTGTCCCGGTCGTGCCGATAAGGATCGACGGCTTGTTTGAACTCAAGCAAGCAGGAAAGAAAATCGCCCCGCCCGGAAAAATCAAAGTGCGTATCGGGAAGCCCTTAAGCTTCGACTCTCAGCTTGATCCCGCCCTGATCGCCGCCCAGATCCAAGAAGCAGTTCATGACTTATGAAAAATTAGAGCTTGTAAGAAAGGGCGATGCCCGCCCATGGCCCCTTCTCACTGTCGCTCCCGGCATCCGCGCAGAAAGACAGTTGAAAACGAAAAAGCCGGGCAGTTTCGCCCGGCTCTTTCACTGGAGTCTTAACTTCCTCCCGTCATTGGACGGGAAGACACACAACTTACATCACAAGCGCCAGCCCTTCCAATTCCCGTTCCAGCACCGGCAGAGAACAACCCGCCATCTCCACCCGGCTCGCCGCATCGATGGCCGCCTCCGGCGAAACGCCATATCCCCGGCCTACCAGGAAAACCTGTAGCACCTCCGCTGCCTCCCAAGCGTCGATCATCCCGCCCTGGAGCAGGTCATTGCGCAAGGCTGATAACTCCGTCACCGTGAACCTGTCTTTCATGGTCACCCCTCACCTTCCGTCCCTCTTACCATCCTTCTTAACTCTTTAGACTCATCGGCAACCCACTCAGTTGCAAGCAATCGTCATGCCGTAACTTCCGTACTCCTGCCTACGGTATTAAATATCCGGGCATTTCTTAGAACCCAAGACTTTCCAAAAGGTTGCGGGAATTATAGGGAAGGATGCCTAAGGATATTCACCGATTTCGGCCGCTCCGACGCTACGGCGGAGGCCATTTCGACACATTGTGTCGTTCGGTCCTGGGCCAAAAACCGAACATTGCCACCCGCACAGAAACCATGTCATGCTGAGCGGAGCAGTGGTTTCACAAAAGTGAAGCCGTTACCGAGTCGAAGTATCTCTACCCCGCCCATGACGTAAGAATCCTATCTTCTGCCTTCCTCCGCGTCTCCGTGTCTCCGTGGTAGATTTTGTGCCGAAGGAGTTCACTCTATCCTGGGCTAAGACCGGAACATTGCCGCCCTACGACGCTTCAATCTCGGCCGAATCTACCAGCATGATCGGGATGTCGTCCTTGATCGGGTACACCCGGTGGCATTGGCCGCATTTCAAACCGTTCCCATCTTTCTGGAGCACCACCGGCACCTTACACACCGGGCACACCAGCATATCCAGCAGTTCTTGTGAAATCATGGCGTCCATTCTAGACGCATTTCCTGCCTCTTCGTGGCGCGCTCTGCATGTTTCCCCCTTCGCATCGTCCGGTTTCGCCGATAGGATAGAATTCCCTTTCCACTCATCGAATCCAATCGAGCGAGGTGCAATGTCAGCCCAGATTCTGGACGGTACTAAATTGGCTGCTGAAATCCGGGCCGAAGTGGCCGCCGAGGTGCAAACGCTCGCCGCTTCCGGCATTCGCCCCGGCCTCGCCGTTATTTTGGCCGGCAACAATCCCGCCTCGGAAGTTTATGTTCGCGGTAAGGTGAAAAATTCCAAAGAAGTCGGCCTGTATAGCGAGCAGCACACCCCCGCGGAGGCCGTCTCCACAGATGAGTTGCTTGGCCTTGTCCATTCCCTGAATCGACGCGATGAAATTGACGGCATCCTCGTCCAGTTGCCGCTCCCGCCGCAGGTCGACTCCAAGAAAATTCTTCTCGCCGTCGATCCCTCCAAAGATGTCGATGGCTTTCATCCCATGAATGTAGGTTTTCTTTCCACGCAGCGCCCTGGGCTGGTGCCTTGCACTCCCGCCGGTGTGATGGAAATTCTGCGCCGCACTAACATCCCCGTCGCCGGACAGGAAGCCGTCGTCGTCGGCCGCAGCGATATCGTCGGCAAGCCCGTGGCCATGCTTCTGCTGAATCAGAACGCCACCGTCACCGTCTGCCACTCGAAGACCCGCGATCTTCCTGCCGTCTGCCGCCGCGCCGATATCCTCATCGCCGCCATTGGCCGCGCCGCCATGATCACCCGTGAATTCGTGAAGCCCGGCGCCACCGTCATCGACGTCGGCATCAACTCGGTCACCACCCGCGCCGATTTCGACCGCTTCTTCGGCGGACTGCAACACGCAGACCCAGCCCGCTATGCCAAACGCCTTGAATCATTCCTGAACAAAGGCTCAACGCTGGTCGGCGATGTGCATCCTGAGGTCGCCGAAATCGCCGGAGCCCTCACGCCCGTCCCCGGGGGCGTTGGCCCGCTGACCATCGCCATGCTTATGGCAAACACTGTGAAAGCGGCAAAGCTGCGCCGCGCCAGCCGCACCGCCGAACTCGCACACAAATAAGAACCATCGCCATGCTGAGCCGAGCAGCGGTTTCACGAAGTGAAGCCATTGCGGAGTCGAATCATCCCCACCTCACTCGGCACGTAGAAATCTTTTAGATTCTGCTTTTCTCCGTGTCTCCGTGCCTCCGTGGTAGATTTTGTGTCGACGAGGACTTCACGTGCTCAAGCTCGGCTTAACCGGAGGCATTGCTAGCGGCAAATCCGCCGTTGGCGAAATGTTCGTCAAACTCGGCGCGCATCTCCTTCAATCCGACGCCGTCGCGCATTGGCTCATGGAGCCGGATCGTGCCGTCTATCGCGAAATTGTCCGCACCTTCGGCCCCTCCATCCTCAATCCTGATCGCACCATCAACCGCGCAAGACTCGCCGAAGCAGCTTTCGGAACTCCCGCGGCAAATCCCGGAAAAAACGCGCCCTCATCCCCGCGCGTTCACGAACTCAACGCCATCGTTCATCCCGCCGTCATCGCTCACGAAAACGAGTGGATGAACGACATCGCCGCCCGCGATCCGAACGCCATCGTCATCGTCGAAGCGGCGCTCATTCTCGAAGCGCACACCGCCGACCGTTTCGACCGCCTCATCGTCGTCACCTGCCGGCCCGAGCAGCGTGTCGAACGTTATGCGAAGCGCCTGAACATTTCCAAAGACGCCGCCCGCGCCGAGGTCGCTCGCCGCATGGCCGCCCAACTCCCCGACGAAGAAAAAGTTAAAGCCGCCGACTTTGTCATCGACAACTCCGGCTCCCTCGAATCCACCGAACAGCAAGTGCGGCAGGTCTTCCAGAGCCTTCGCGGATAATCTCGCTGATCTTAAAGGCGGGAAGCGGCGACAGACCGCTGTCTACATCGCAGCAGCCTACGACAAAATCTAATTCTTTATTTTGCTTTTGGGTGGCGCAGCGGTTCACCGCTGCGATAAACGCCTATTTTTGGTGCCGGCTTTAGCCGCTGAGGGAGCGAGGCGGCATGCGACCGTTTCTTTTTTAAAACTGGCACGCCATGGGGCAGGAGTAAGAAATAACCACTTCCTGAGCGCCCGAAAGAAGAACTCCCTTTGAACTTCTCCGTGGCTCCGTGCCTCCGTGGTGAATGTACTTTGGGCCCTAACTTGGGCAGTCCAAGGTCGTGGGCGCCCTCTCTCGAATCCTGATCCCTTTCCCGCTTCGCGCCTGCAAAGCTGCGGGCACCGCGCATCCGCGCAGCCACACCAACGCTCCCCCGCATTCCGCCGCCGGCCACAGTTTTTTCTCTCGCCCGCTAATGTGCTTGTCGCTGAGAATTTCCTTCACCTTCTTTTCCTGACCCGTGTGTGCCGGCCAAAAGCGGTCACCCGCCCGCCAGTTGCGAATCGTCAACGTTTTCCCCAATCGCGATGCATCCAGCAACATCTCCCTATCCCCACCAGGCACGTCCTTCACATCGACCGCCTCGGCCGCGAACCGCACCCCCAACTCACGAACAAAAATTTCGCCCGGCACCTCGATAACATATTCGTAATCACAGGCATCGCCAGCAGCATTCTCCAGGCTCAATTCATCTCGCCCTCGCCGCAGCACCATCGCTTCCGTATCGCCCGGCAATGGCAACTCCTTCCCTGCCGGCCCGCGGGCCAAATCCAGAATGTCCTCAATCAGGCGAAACGAAATTCCGGTTTCCGGCGCTTCGGATTCAAGCCACGCCCGGACTATTCGCCTCGCCGCGCCCAACGGAAGCGTGAGCAGTTGCTCGACTTCTAGCGCACCTGCATCGTTTTCAGCGGATTTATTACGGTATACCGGGTACTGGGCACTGGTTACTGGGTACTGGATACTGGATACTGGGTTCTGGATACTGGTTACTGGATACTGGCTACTGAGTTCTTCCTCCGCTCGCGCAATCTCCGCAAGCTCGGCGATGCGCTCGATCGCTGCGTCTCCAAAATCCGACGCAATCATCGGCAACAACCGCTGCCGCAGCCGGTTCCGCAGAAACGTCGCATCTTCGTTCGACGAGTCCTCGCGCCAACTCTGCCCCCGCGCTCGCAAATATTCGCGCAGTTCCGCCCGCCGAAAGCCAAGTACAGGCCGCACCACCTCGCCCACGATTCCGGCCACGGTCTCGGCCAACTCTCGCCCATCTTTTTCCAGCCCCCGCCGAGGCAAAACTCCGCGCAGCCCGCGAATGCCGGTTCCCCGAAAAATTCGCAGCAGCACCGTCTCGGCCTGATCGTCGAGCGTGTGCGCCGTCGCAACCTTCGTCACGCGTCCCTCAGCCGCCAGTTCGCCAAAAAAAACGTAGCGCCGTTTTCTTGCCGCATCTTCAATACCGCCGGGCTCGCCCCGGCCCACCGGCAAGCTACGCTTCATCAACTCAAGTCCGTGCTTTTCCGCTAGCGCCGTCACGAAGCGCTCTTCTTCTTCGGACTCCTCTCCTCGCAGCTTGTGGTTCACATGCGCCACTGAGAGCACAATCCCCAACTCTCCGCGCACCTCCAGCAGCAACAGCAACAGCGCCACCGAGTCCGCTCCTCCCGACACCGCGACGGCCACGCGCTCGCCCGCACGCATAAGTTCCTGCTTTCGGATTGTCTTCAGCAGCCGCTCCGCCAGCTTATCCATCGAGAAAATGGTACAGGAGAACCGCCGCTCGCACTGCTCCCCACTCTATCTGCTAACATCATCGGCATCGGATGTGGGCTGTTGATGGCACTCAGCTCACCTAACTCATGCCGCGCTGCATTGCCAGAAGTCGTATTACTAGAAGCTGGATTGCCGGATCCTTGCTGATCGGCCTGCTTCTACCGGTCTATGCGCCGCTCGAAGCGGCCGCAATGTCGCCGGGCCCCATGCCCTGCTGCCGACGGCATCCGCCTGCTGCGACTGCGTCCCAAACCGCTTCCGCCCGACCCGCCGCCGCCCCTTCCATGGCCTGCCATCACCACATGGCGCAAAGCGAACCCGCCACTCCCCATTCATCTTCAACCGCATCCCCGGCCAATCCCGAAGTTTCCTTCCGCTCGTTGGATTGCTGCTGCTACCACTGTGACTGCTGCCGAAACGCGAGGATTTCCGTTTGGGCAGAGCCGGTGTCAGTCCCCCGCACTTTTGTTCGCTCCTTAATCGAGCCGGCTCCTTTGGCTCAACTCAGCGTCAAAGTTTCAATCCACACGACCAGTTCACATTCTCCTCGCGCGCCTCCTCACACTTCTCCTCGCGCCTAGCAAGCAGCCAAATCTTCAACTCCACATCGCTGCGGGGTATATCTCGCCGGGGGGCTTCCGTCGCTCCACGGGTTTACGTGCGCGCCGCCACTCATTTTGGAGAAAGGAAAGCTCGTGAAGAAAACCCCTGAGGCCACTCTCGTGAGGCGAATTTTATTTTTGTCAGCGGGCTTGCCCTTGGCGTGCGCGATCGCCTTCGCCACCACCTTCGGCTCGGTGCGAGGCGTGGTCCACGACCCGCAGCACCGCCCCGTGCAGGACGCAATGGTCATGCTCAAATCCAAGTCCTCCGACTGGACACAAAGCGTCTTCACCACTCCCAACGGCCAGTTTGATTTCACGTCCGTGCCGCTCGGCAATTACACGGTGATTGTTGCCGCCAAGAGTTTCCAGCAAATGCAGCGCGACGTCATCGTCCAATCTGACACCAGCCCCGTTCTCCACTTCGAGTTACCCATCGCTGGCACAAAAGAAACCGTGCTCGTCTCAGAAACCCCGGCCCAGGCCACCACCCAAAGCGTCACGCCAACCACCACGCTCAATCGCATTGACATCCAGCAGACGCCCGGCGCCGACCGCACTAATGGGTTAGAGATGATCACCGATTACGTCCCCGCGGCTTACGTCACCCACGACATGCTGCACATGCGTGGCGGCCATCAGGTCGAGTGGCTCATTGATGGCGTCCCTATTCCCAACACAAACATCGCAGCCAATCTTGGTCCGCAAATCGATCCCAAGGACATCGACTACCTCGAAGTTCAGCGCGGCAGCTACGACGCCGATTACGGCGACCGCACCTACGGCGTCTTCAATGTCGTGCCGCGCACCGGCTTTGAACGTTATCGTGAATGCGATCTCGTCATCACCGCCGGCAATTTTTATCAGACCAACGACCAGATCAGTTGCGGAGCCCATACGCAACGCGCCGCTTACTATGCCAGCCTCAACGGAAATCGCAGCGCCTATGGACTTCAGACTCCGATTAGACAGGTCGTCAATGACGCGTCGAATGGTTTCGGAGGTTTCTCTTCTTTCATCTTCAATCCCGATCCCCACAATCAGCTGCGGCTCGTCGGCTCCTTGCGCCGCGATTATTACCAGATCCCGATTGACCCCAATCCCAACTCGGTGGGAAATTCTGTCTATCCAAGTTGGGATCTGCACGATGCCGAACGCGAGCCTGATGGCTACGTCACTTTCTCCTGGATTCACACTTTCGATCCAAATACTCTCATCACCGTCTCGCCCTTCTATCATTACAATGGCGCCGACTACTCTGGCGGCCCAGACGACATGCCCGTGATCTCAACCGTCACTCAGACTGCCAACTACGCGGGAATGCAGACAGCCTTAAGCGCAAATTTCTGGAAAAACGATCTGCAAGCCGGTGTCTACGGATTCTTTCAGCACCAGTACAACTACTTCGATAACATATTCACGTGCCATCAAGACTGCACGCAGTTTGGCGAACCGCCGAATGGCCTGCCAAACTTCCCTGCCTCTTCCATCGGCGTCAACGGAGGCGTCGCCGCGGAGTTCATCAATGACAAATTCAAAGCGACATCCTGGCTGACTCTGATCGCCGGACTTCGCGTAACCGAATTCAGCTCAACATCGTCTTCAGAAAATCACGCCGATCCCCGCTTCGGCGTGGCCATTCGTGTCCCGCATCTCGATTGGGTCTTCCGTGGCTTCTACGGTTACTATTACCAGGCTCCGCCGCTTTCAACCGCCACCAGCCAGTTGGCAAGTCTCGGCAGTGGCCAGGGCTTTGCCTTCGCGCCTCTGCAGGGCGAGCGCGATCGCGAATGGCAGTATGGCGTCACCATGCCCTATCTCGGCTGGACGATCGACGCCGATACGTATCAAACTCATGCCAACAATTGGCTGGACCACAACAACATCGGAGATTCGAACATCTTCTGGCCCATAACCTGGGATTATGCGTTAATTCAAGGCTGGGAACTCACGCTGCGCTCACCCGACCTCTGGCACCACGGCCAATTTCATCTCGCCTACGCCAACCAAATAGCGCAGGCATCCTCGCCCATCACTGGAGGATTGATCTGCCCCCCTCCCCCCGAGAACCAAAATTGCCCTCTCAATATTCCGCCGGGGCTTGGGCCCGTAGACCATGATCAGCGGAACACGCTGAACTTCGGCTACAACACAACTTTGCCCTGGCGGACCTATGCCTCGACGAACATCTATTACGGCTCGGGATTTACCAGCGGCCTGCCCGGCGTGCAGTATCCGGGGAATTATTTGCCCGCCCACACCACCTTCGATCTCGCGCTCGGCAAAACTTTCGCGGAGAAATACACTGTCTCCGTCACCGCGCTCAACGTCGCTAACCGCCGCGTTCAGCTCGATAACAGCCTCACCTTCGGCGGCTTCCACTGGAACGATCCCCGCCAGCTCTATGCCGAGTTCCGCTACCGCTTCCATTACTGATAGAGCTTCTGCTGAGTTTGGGTGGCGGGGGGGCGCAGCGCTTTAGTGTGTTCCTGAGAACAGGTACCCCAATGATGCCCGTATTCATCACAAATTCCGCGTGCCGCGCATCACAGACTTCTAATCTCATCTCACGCAAGAATGCTTCCTGAATTGGGTCGGCCTTAGTGCGTCCGTTTCCTCCAGACGAATCAGGACGCTGACCTAAAGTTGTTTCTGGGATATTTAAGAAGCTAAGTCCTTATTCCTGGATACTTTACCTCTAACACATTGGCGCTCAGCAACTTAACTCAAAATGGTAGGGGGGGGAGGGGTCACATTTTTGTGTTTTTGAGCGCTAAATGACGCAATACATAGCACTTAGTGGGATTTTGCAGATCAGACAAATTGCACAAAATCTGGCACTTTGCTTCTAGGAACCGGGACAGAGGACTGACAAAGACTCGGCAAACATTTTTTTCTCTCTCCAGTTTTCTAAATCAATCTTCAAAATTCCAAACGTTGCGATTTTGAAACTTGTCTCAATTCATCCTTGTTCTCGAATTCAATGCTTCTCTCGAATTCGTCGCTCGTCCCGAATTCATCGACTGTCTCCAATTCGTCGCTTGTCTCGAAATGAATGTTTGACGCTGTTCTTCCTGCCTCCGTATAATCCTTTCTGTCTACACCCAATCTAGGAACTGTGGGTGACCACCACGCTTGCGGTTCGGCGTGAAGAACCGGGCGTCCTTTCTGCCTGCGCGCTCGCTGCGCCGGCCCCGGCTCGGTTGCGATCAACCTGTGAAGTCCGGCAGGCTGGAAGCTGAAAGTTCCCGAAAAAATTTGAAGGAGTTACAACGAGACAATGATTTTCGAATCAATGATTGCCAAATCAACGCCTTTCAAATCTACGCCGAGCAAGATTGCTCGTACCGTGGCCATGGCGTTCGGCCTCTCCCTCTTCGCTTTGGCCCAGACTAAGCCCGCCGCAGCCCCGGCCACCGCACCCGATGCTCCCTCCGCGACCGCCGCTAACCCGGCAGCCGACATTACGCTCAAGGCAACCGGCACAAAAGTTGGCACTATTAACATCGAGCAGGCAATCTTCTCCTCGAACGAAGGCCAGCGCGATTTTCAGGCGCTGAGCAAGAAGTTTGAACCGAAGCAGAACGAACTGAAAGGCTCAGCCGACGAAATCGACAGTATGAAGAAGCAGCTTAATGCGCAGCAGGACAAACTGAATGACGAAGCGCGCGAGAAGCTGGTGAAGCAGATCGAGAGTAAGCAGAAAGCCTTTGAGCGCTCGCAACAAGACGCGACAGAGGATTTCCAGGGTCAGCAGGGTGAGATCGGAAATAAGATCCTCACCAAGATGGCGCCCCTCATTGTTAAGTATGCTGCCGACAACGGCTACGGCATGATCATCGATACGTCCCAGCAATGGCCGCGCGGCCCGGTGATCTGGTACGGTCCGGCGGTCGATATCACGCAACCGATCGTCAATGCTTACAACACGCAATCTGGCGTTCCGGCCCCGGCCGCTGGCGCGACTCCAGTAAAGCCCGCCAGATCGAATACGACGGGCACGAAGCCGGCCACGACCAAGCCAGCCACGACAACGCCGCCAAAACAATAGTCGGTGGTTGCGACAGCTGAGTCAGAGGTCTAAATTCTCGGGTGTTCGATTTTGGCAGCGTGCATCAAAAGATCATTCACAGCAACCTGAAGGGCCGCATCCAGCGGCCCTCTTTGCATAGCGAATTCGCCGCGAAACTGGTTCGTCAGCATGCCCACAACGCCGCTGTCGCTATAATCGCCTAAGTGAACGCTCCTCGCCTCGACCGACTGGTTCTTCCGGATCGCCGCTCGCTCGCGCTCGACGGCCGCACTTGGGCTGAAGTTTCGTTCGAGACGTTGCGTGAGAACTTCCGTGCCGTGCAGGCGCATGTGGGCCCGAATGTCGCGATCTGCGCGGTCGTGAAAGCGGATGGCTACGGCCATGGCGCAACCGAGTGCGCCCTCGCGCTCGAGGCAGAAGGCACACCATGGCTCGGTGTTACCGATGCCGCCGAAGGCCGCGCCTTGCGCAGTGCCGGAATCTGGACGCGCATCCTTCTAATGACAGGGATCTGGAAGGGCGAAGAAGATGTGGTCGTTTCCCACAACCTCACGCCCACAGTCTGGGAAACCTGGCACATCGAGCGGCTGGAAAAGGCGGCGAAGAAGCAGCAGGTCAATCTTCCCGTGCACCTCAAGGTCGATACGGGTATGAATCGGCTCGGATCATCGCTCGCGGCTCTCCCAGCGTTCTGCGAGAAGCTTGCCATGTGTGAGCACCTGCACCTTGAGGGCGTGAGCACTCACTTTGCCTCGGCCGAAGTATTGGATGGCGAAGAGACTCCACGGCAGGTCGGGATATTTGAAGAAGCTTTAATCACCCTGCGGAGCTACGGCTTGCATCCACCGCTCGTGCACATGGGAAACTCAGCTGCCGTGAGTGTGCGGCCCGAGACATGGAAGACGATGGTGCGCCCGGGCATTCTTCTGTATGGCTACTCGCTTCCGACCATTCGTACCGGTGCGGTAGTCACCGGCCCTTCACTTCGTCTTACGCCTGTGTTGAGTTGGAAAACGCGTGTTCTCACGGTCAAGGACGTAACGCCCGGCGAAGCCGTGGGCTATATGGGAACCTACGTGACGCAGGATCGCAGCCGCATCGCCGTGCTTCCGGTTGGTTATGCGGATGGCTATCCGCGATTGCTTTCGAATCGCGCCCGCGTGATTGTGCGCGGCGAATATGCGCCGGTCGTGGGCCGTGTTTCTATGGATCTGACGATGGTCGACGTCGGACACATCTCCGGCGTCTCGGTTGGCGATGAGGTGGTTCTGATTGGTTCAACCAACGGGAAGAGTGTGGACGCTATCGAACTGGCACAACTGTGTGAAAGCGTACCTTACGAAATCTTGTGTGGAATTTCTCAGCGCGTCCCACGCGTTTACGCCTGAGCTTGCAAGAGGTAGTCAAATACTTCAATCAGTGGGCAGCGGAACTGTATACACGATGTTTCCTTTTGGCGAGGTTCCGGTTTGCCTTCGTTGTGGCTTTTCGCTGGGCCTTCAGAGCTTTCTTTGTGCCCTTCCGCTGCTGCTTCGCAGCTTTCTTGGCGAGTTTCTTCTGTTTCTTCGCCGCTTTCGCATTAAAGCGCGCGGCTTGTTCCTGGGTCATGCGCTGGGCATGAGCGGGGATTAAGGCCGCACCACTGAGGAGGACTAATAATATGAGAACGGCAAATCGTTTCATGAGAACTCCGGGCTTCGCCCTGAGGCGATCTTACAACGAAACCGGTCAGGTACCCATACGAAAACAGCCATTACCACGGTAATCACGCCCCCCTGGATCGCGAGTCGTGGCGGAGCTTGTGGAACACGAAATGTGCGGCGTCTTTGTCCATCATCTCGCCATTGTTTAGGGGGAACGTTTAGGGAAGCTTGATTTTGCGCGGCATCGCGAAATGTTGACGGTGAGAGGCGGCAAAGAGCTCTGAAAATCTGGGACAACGCGAATTTCAGGCCACGCGCGACCGCTAGCCGACCTCACACCCTCTAGCCGAAAGACCGTCGCGCGTGTACGATGAAGAACGTGCGACAACGCCGCGGAGAGGTGGCAGAGTGGCCGAATGCGGCGGTTTGCTAAACCGTTATACGGGCTAACACCTGTATCGAGGGTTCGAATCCCTCCCTCTCCGCCACGCAGTCTGAACGGCACGCGAACTTCGCCGGCGTTTCGCTGGAAATTTCGCGGAAAAGCCCGCCAATTCGTAGTTTTCTCTTCTCGAATGGCACTGCTGATCGTCAGGGAATACTCCGCCAGAAGGTCTTTGGGCTTGAATACACGGATACCATTGAATCGGAGCTGAAAACACTTTTCTAAGTGCCCGTCCACTCCAAAGCGGAGCGGTTGGGGAATCCGCTCCTGAGTAGCGAACATCGCTGATGCACGGGCAATAGCTTCTAGAATGTCGTTACAAGGCGAAAGGTATATTGGCGCGACGGACCGAGTGCGTTGCCGGAAAACAGTCCTCCGAAGTCGATGACTTCGAGCGTGTTGCCTAGGTTCGCAACATCGCCCTGAAAGCGTACTGAGCGTTTTTCCCGCTGGTAGAGATCGACCCCCACCGAAGCATTCTGCGTGAAGTACGGATCGACGCGTTCGCGATTAAAGTTGAGGTGATTCACCACCACTTGACCGTATTCCGTGGCATATTGCTGCGCCGTCAAATCCGGTTGAAACGGAAGGCCGCTGTTGTAATCGGCTCCCACGGCGACCCATAAGCGAGGGGTAACCTGATAGCGGACACGGGCGCGCACGGTATTCCGCTGGTCCTGTGAGTCGGGGAAATGCCCGGTGGTCGGGTTGATCGCATCATCTCCCAAGAACAATCCACCGGTCACCGGGAACCAGGCATTCCCGACGATATAGGAGTAGCTAGCGAAGCCTGAGAACCCCTTCCATTGCAGGAGTTGCAGCTTGGCTTCCGCGCCGTAGAGAATGGCTCTGTCAAATGCGATGGGGAAGCTGATGCCAGTGCTCAGGATTTGGGAGTCGTCGGCGTAATTGTTCACGTCACGGCGGAACATATTCGCGTCCAGCCGCAGCTTCCCAAAGAATGCTTTCGTGGCTCCCAACTCATAATAGTTGCCGTGGGAAGGCTGGACCGGAAGCTGCAGTGCGGGCACGCTGGTGTCTATAGCCTCCGCAGCCGGAGAGCTGGATAGGAGAATGTTTTCGAAGGATGGCGTCTGGAAGATCCGGTCATAGGAGGCGTGAATATTTAAGCCAATGGTGGGGAAATAGCGCGAAACGGCAAGGCGCGGGCTGACTGCATTCTGATTCACCAATAGTTGGTAGTGATCCCAACGAAGGCCGGCATTGACCGTCCAGTTGCCCAACCGGATGGCGTCCTGAATATAGGCCGATTGCTCAAGATCTGGACGCTGGCCTTGAAAGCCAAAGGCTGGGGCACCGGAATCCAGGATCCCCAGATTGATAGGACACTGCGGATCGGTAGTGTCTGCACAGTCGGGTATCACGTAGCGGGTGTTTTCGTGCAGGAAGATCGCATCGGATTCAACACCCGCCTTAAATTCTTGCCTGCCATGGTGAACGGAGAAGCTGCCATTGAAATAGATTTCTTTGAAGTCGTTGTGCTGAGTGGCAATGAGGGGCCAGGAGGCAGGGTTGGAATAAAAGTCAGTGGAGTTATCGCGGGACATTCCCCGGAGCACGCCGATGGTATCGGAGGAAAAAATGTGCTGGTAGGAAATGCTGCCCATGGTCTCAAAGTTATCACTCGTCTGTAGCTGTCCCCCCGGAATGAACACGCAATCGGGCGGCGCCTGTCCCGCACAGCCAACGGTGTTGTCCGCGTTCGGCACATACGCTCCGTTCTGCTGTACATATTCGTTGGGGATAGCATAGCGCGCGAGTTCATGGCGGACTATCAGGGTCAAACGATCCTTCTGCGTTAGATCCCGCTCATAGCTCAGCGAAAAATTAGCGACCGTGCCGTTGTTGGTGTAATTCTCAGGGACCACAGGGTTGAGATAATGGCTCGTCATGTTGCCGGAGGCACTCAGGCCGAACGTATTTTTACCCCACGTGTATTGATCCTGAGTATCGATCCCGGCCGTATCGTAGGTGCCACCGAACATGGTGAGCTGCCCGTGAAATCCCGGGTCTTGGCTCTTGAGAGTATTGACCTCAACCACGCCGCCCATCTTCCTGCCAAATTCCGCCGGAATGCCAGCGGTATAAATCGTGAGGGATTCGACGTCATCGGCTTCGATCTCCGGGCCAAAGCTGGGCGAACGGTTGCCGGTAAGTGGTATGCCGTCCACCACAAATTGAGTCTGATATTCCGATCCGCGTGGGTGCAGAACCGCATTGCCTTCGTAGAGCCAGCCCGGCTCAGAGTTCACCAAGTCCTGCATGGAACGGCCGGGCAGCGCCCTCGGCCGATTCTGAATCGTCTCCACACCCATCTCATTGACTGAACCTGGACGATAGGGATCGACCAGTGTGGCGGTTGCTGTGACCTTCAGCGATTCAGACACCGGCGCTACTTTCATCTGAATTGTGCGGTCCAAGGGGAGAGCGGAACGTATTTCCACCGACTCGGAAACCTGAGCAAAGGCTGGCGCCTGAATCTGGACCTGGTAGATTCCATAAGGCAGGCGCTTGGCATCCAGCTTGCCCTGATCATCCGTCGTGAACGCGTGGCGATACTGGTTGCCCTGGCTGACAAGATCAACCGTGCTCTTCAGCGCCAATCCCGCAGGATCGGTGATTGTTAGGCGCAATTCACCTGTATTGCTTTGCGCAAACACAGGAATAACCAAAAGGAGAAGGACCAGGCCCGTCTTCACAGACATTTGCTTTTGTGACAAGTCGAAGAGATGTTAAACCTAACAATATGGCAGGGGCTACGTGAACTCCGGCTTTGCGGATGTTTTCACGGACGATTCACGAATCGATGCCCGATGGACAATTTAGCCGCCGCGCGTAGCCTCACTTCTCGGTCGCGTTTCCCTGTACTGTAAACGGGCTCAAGCGCTCGCTATTTCACTCCAGATAATTCGGCGTAGAAACCGTCGAGTTGCTCTCCCGTAAAGTTCAGCTGCCATCCGAGATCGTCCGTCTTAAGTTGGGCCATCAACTGATCTTTGGGGATACCTTTGTTCACCAACTCACGACCACGCGACACGACCGTATCGACCTTCGTCTTGAATGCTTCGAGATCGGCCCTGGTAACCGTTGGTCCTGTGCCGGGCACAGCGACATCGAAGTCCAACTTCAAAACCTGAGCCAGCACTGGGCCCCAGCCCACCAAGCTTCCACCGGCTGAAAAATCCGGATCGGGTGCGGCTGCGAACAAGTCTCCCACCGCCACCGCTCTCAAGTCGGGGAAGTACACAACCGTGTCACCGTTGGTACGGGCATTGCCGAAATGCATCACCTGCACTTCGACTCCGCCAAGTTTAAGGGAGAAGTCGTGATCGTAAGTCCGGTTCGGAAGCGCGATCTTACCGCCCGGTGGGTTATAGTTCGCCAGGTTCTGCTTTACGTTTTGCTGCGCCAGAACCAGCGTGCCATGCTCGAGAAACTTCGCATTATTGCCGGTGTGATTCTCGTGATAATCGGTGTTGATGAGTAAGCGAATGGGTTGGTCGGAGAACGAGACTTTGCCCACCTTGCCCAGAATCGCTTGATAGTTGCCGGGAAGCTTGCCGTCCACAAGGATGAATCCATTGGCGCTCAGGCGAAGAACAGAATTGCAGCCCCCTCCGGAGATCACGTACAAACCGGTCTTGACGATGGTCACATTGAGAGCGCTATTGCCAAGCCCTTTGCCCGGCTGATCCTTGCTCTTGCTGGATTGCGCTGAAACGGCGAGCGTGCCTGCTATGGCCAGCAGAACGATCGCGCACGTTTTATGAACCGACAATATTTTCATAAGTGCAGGCAATTCCCCCGAAATTCAGCATGTAGTCTTCTCGCGGGAAAGAACAGGTCCGTGGCTTGTGGAAGCCACGGATCTATTCGAGAGTGGTCAATTTGCCGCTAGTTACCATTCGGAGTAAAGCCGTAAAACTTGTTGTTCCCAGTGAAGCCGGGAATTCCAAGGTGAGCGTATCCAGAGCCCCAATACACGTCATTGTTTACGACAGTGGCGCCAGCGATCACCGAAGCACCGGATGCAAAGCTCCACAGCGTATTCCCATTCGCCGCATTCAAGCCAAACATGGTTGGGGCGGTATTAGGCGAGCCGCCGCCAAATGTGGGGCCTCCCATGGAAGGCGCGTACACCACACCGTTAGCGACTGCAAGTGGGCCAAGGTCGACCGCGCCGTTCGGGTCGGCTTTCTGCCAGAGAATATTTCCCGTAGCGGGATCCAGCGCAGCCCACGAGCCGGCATAACCCCCAGCATAAGGAATACCGTACAGGTTGGAGATCGCCACATAGATGCGTTGACCGTCGGATGCTGAGCCCCATTCCATTCCGCCGAGAGACGATCCCGGGCCCACTTGCGTGTGCCACAGTTCCGCGCCGGTATCGGGGTCAAAGGCATAGTAGATGCCGCTCTTTTGTCCCGCGCCTATTATTGTCTTAGCGGGACCTTTTGCGGGCTGGTAGGTGATTTCATTCGGGCCCGAGCCGAAATCATAGTCGGGACCGGTGGGTGCAGGCGGACAGTTGGACTCCGCGTAGATGCAGGCAGTGTTCCAGAAGTCACTGCCGTCAGTCACGCCATAGGCTTGCTGGCCCCAGGTCATTGCGCGCGTCGCCCACTTGATCGCGCCAGTGTTCATGTCAAGCGCAACAATCGAGTCGGCGTGGTCGTTGGGAGAAAGGCAGGTTGCTTCCGTGCCCCCGCCCGCGATGCATGAGGTGTATGCAGGGTCGGTCGGAATGCTGTAGTTGTTTCCGGTTCCCACGTACACAGTCTTCCTCGCCGTATCAACAACCGGGGTGCTGCCCCAGACGTTGGCGCCGCTATAGCCAGCGGGAGCCATAAATGTTTGCCATAGCTTTTTGCCGTTGCTGGCATTCACCGCGACCACGCTGCCTACTACCGAGCAGCACTGGTATCCCGGTTGGTATCCAGCCGCGAACTCTTCGTTCGAAGTCATGCCCACGTAGATTGTGTTGCCGGACACGACAGGCGAGGCCGTGATCACCGGGAAAGGGTTCGATGTGTCAGGCTGTACCTTCCAAAGCAGAGCGCCTGTGTTTGCATTGACTGCCAATAACCACCCGCTTGGCGATGATGGATAGTTTCCGTTGTACTGGGTCCCGATAAACACCGTCCCTCCCCCTCCGCCGATGACAGCTGGGCTGGTTCGGGAGACGGTACCGGCAGGCAACCCGTAATCTGAAAGTTGATGTGACCAGATCAACTGGCCATTGTTGGAATTGATGGCCCATATATTTCCTGCCCAGTCGGGAAAGAAGGCCTTGCCACCCGCAACGGCAGCCCGGGCCGATATGTCGCCGCCCGTGGTGAAAACAAATCTCGGCTTCAACGTGTTTACATTACTCGTGTTGATGCTTGAGCCATTGGTTGCGGCATTCGTTGTATCGTAGCCAAACATCGTCCAATCGCCCGCCATCAGCGGGGCTGCCAACAAAGTTACGACCACCATACAGAGCACACACAGGCATGCTCGTGCAATGTTTTTCCTATCCTTCGCTGCAAGTCGATCCACTGTCATTTCCTGTGCCCCCTAAATCCGGAAATATACTCATAAATCCAAGTCGGCTCGGCCAAGCCCAAAATTCAGCTGCTCCGGGCGGGCAGGAACCGTGAATGAAATGTTGTCTTGTCTACAGCGAAATCGTTTAGCACGAGCGGCCAATTTCACAATTGTCGCTACGCACAGGCCGACTACCGATCCACAAAAGTTGGATTTTTTTATCCCACATCCTGCACCGTGAACGATTACGGTGCGCGTCTAAAAAAGGTGGGCAATATATACTTGACTTCCAATTGGAAGTCAACTATAAACCTCGAACTATGTTGTGGGGCGCAGTTGAGTTTCGAAGCGTATCGAACGAATCAATTACCAGAGATACGAAAACTGACTCCACCTGATTCGGGAGTGTCTACACTGTTCGATCGAAGCTAACAATCACGGGACCACAAGGAGACGAGCATGGAATGGACTAGTCCGCAATTCGAAGAAGTCTGTCTAAACTGCGAAATCAACTCCTACGCCAGCGCGCAACTGTAAGCTGGAGGATGCGCATTGAGATTTTGGGCTCCGCCGCAGGGGGTGGATTTCCGCAGTGGAATTGCAACTGCCGGAATTGTCAGTCTCTGCGAGCGGGGACTTCCTCGGTTAAGAACCGTACTCAAACTCAGGTGGCCGTCAGCAATGGCGGTCGTTCATGGTTTCTGATCAACGCTTCTCCAGATTTGCGTATGCAAATTGAGCGCACGCCGGCTCTCCGGCCGCGTGAATCTGTGCGCGATTCTCCCATTGCCGCCGTGCTCCTCACCAGCGCGGATATCGATCAAATTGTAGGATTGCTGTCCCTCCGGGAGTTGCAGCCCTTCCGAATTTACTGTACGCATTCACTCCGGCGCATTTTGCAGGAGGACAACAGTGTCTTCGGCATGCTGAATCGAGTCCCCGAGCAAGTTTGCTGGATGGACGTCAAACTTGGGGAGAGCTTTCCGCTGCTGGCAAAGACAATAATAGGCGAGGAGGCCGACATCTGTTGCGAGGTATTTTCGCTGGGAAACAAGTATCCTGTTTATGTTTCACCGGCGCGCGCCGCAACGCTTAAATCGGAAGAAGCTTTGCTGGGCGCGATGTTGACGTCATCTTCGGGCCGGCGGCTCGCCTATATGCCTGCGGTTCCCGCAATCAATGACCGGTTGTTGCAACTTCTGGAAACTGCCGACTTGGCTTTATTTGACGGAACGTTTTGGAGTGACGACGAATTGATTCGCGTTCAAGGCAGCGGCGCAACGGCGCGTGAAATGGGACATGTGCCCGTTTCCGGAACGGAAGGAAGCTTGCGCGCGCTGGCAGGATTGCAACATCCGCGAAAGGTTTTTGTGCACGTGAACAACACCAATCCCATGCTGGACGAATCCGGTCCTGAGTATCGCGAAATTCGCGCTGCCGGCTGGGAACTGGCGGAGGACGGATGGACTCTCGATCTATAAATGGACGAACTCCAAGGCTGAACCGCGAAGAGTACGGAGGACGAGATTGAACCCGGCGGCGGAAATATTGTGCGATTCTCCCATGCTCTCGGCCGCAGAATTGAAAGCTCGTCTGCGGCGAGTGGGGGAAGAGCGCTACCACCATCAGCATCCCTTTCACATCATGATGCATGAAGGGAAGTTGAGCCGGGGGCAGTTGCAGGCGTGGGCGCTGAACCGCTACTACTACCAGAGCATCATCCCGATAAAGGATTCCATCATTCTTTCCCGAAGCGAGGATCCGAATTTTCGCCGCTCGTGGCGGAAGCGCGTAGTGGATCACGATGGTGATACGACTCAGGAAGGCGGCATAGAGCGCTGGATCCGGCTGGCGGAAGCCACCGGGCTCGATCGCGAACTCGTGCTGCGCGGCGATGAGGTGCTGCCCGCGACGCGATACGCCGTTGATGCTTACCTGAGCCTGGTCAGAAACAGGAGTTTTCTGGAAGCGGTGGCTTCATCGCTGACGGAGATGTTTTCACGAGACCTGATCGCGCTGCGCATGGATCGTCTGCGGCAGCACTATCCGTGGCTCTCGGGTGGCCTCGATTATTTCACGGCCCGTTTGCATCAGGCGCCGGAAGATGCGCGTTTTGCCTTGGAGTGGGTAACCGAACACGCGCAGACGCGCGCCGAACAGGAGTTGGCGGTCGCAGCGTTACAGGCAAAATGCGACATTCTCTGGGCGCAACTGGACGCGCTCTATTTTGCCTACGTTCAACCAGGCTGGCCGCCACCGGGCGCATTTCGAATGGAGTCGTGAAAGTGCCTCCCCCTTCAGAAACGAGCCAGCCCCGTCTCGCCCCCGGTTGCCGCTGGGGAACTCAGGGTGAACAAAAAGTTGTGCTCTTTCCTGAAGGTATGATCCGGGTACAGGGAACGGGCGAGTCGATCCTGGAACTCTGCGATGGTCAGCGCACCATCCAGGAGATCGTGGCCACCTTGTCTTTGCGCTACGGCGCAGCTGATCCAGCAAAGATCACGGATGACGTGTCCAGCTTTCTGGAAGCTCTGCAGCGAAAACGTATCGTCGATTATTAAGATCGACTACCAAGATCATTGATTACTAAGATCATTGCTTACTAAGTTCGTGGATCACTAATGATTCCAAATCCATTGGCGCTGATCGCCGAGGTTACGCATCGCTGTCCGCTGCACTGCGTCTATTGCTCCAACCCCCTGCGGCTGATCGCGACGAAGGCGGAACTTTCCACCGAGGAATGGGTCCGTGTGTTTCAAGAGGCCAGTCGCCTCGGCGTTCTACACCTGCATCTGACCGGAGGCGAACCGGCGGCGCGTGCCGACTTGAGAGACTTAATCGTCGGCGGACATCAAGCTGGTCTTTACACGAACCTGATCACTTCCGGAATCGGCTTGTCAGAGGCACGACTGGCTGGCCTGGTGGAGGCGGGGCTCGACCATATTCAACTCAGCTTCCAGGACTCCAGAGACGATCCGGCTCGATGGATCGCAGGCGCCAAAGGCCATGCCTACAAAGTTGGCCTTGCTCAGAAGATTCGCCAGTTCCATGTTGCGTTCACGGTGAATCTGGTTGTCCACCGGCAGAACCTGGACCATATTGAGGAGATGATCGAGTTCATTGAGCAACTTCAACCGGAGCGCATTGAGATTGCCCACGCGCAATACTACGGCTGGGCGCTGAAAAATCGCGACGCCCTGCTGCCGACTTCCGAGCAATTAGAAAACTGCATGCGCGTGGTGGAAGAAGCGCAGCGGCGCCTTGAGGGAAAAGTACGAATTGACTGCGTGGTTCCGGACTACTATGCCCGCTATCCAAAGGCTTGCATGGGTGGGTGGGGCAGGCGTCTTATGTTGATCGATCCTTCCGGCCAGGTGCTGCCGTGTCATGCCGCTGGAGTCATCCCGGGCATGCAGTTCGACAACATTCGCGAGCATCCGCTGGGATGGATCTGGAATGAGTCCGCGGCGTTTCAACGGTTTCGCGGAGAACAATGGATGCCGGAGCCGTGCAAGAGTTGTGAACGCAGGGCGGAAGACTTCGGCGGCTGCCGCTGCCAGGCTTTCCTCCTTACCGGTGACGCCAATGCCACCGACCCAGTCTGCTCGCTATCGCCCGATCATCACCTGATTGAGGCTGAGACCGCACGCACTGCCGTGAAATCCGATGCCGCGCAGATCTCCTGGTCGTACCGAACAAACATTGGATGAGGGCTGGCTCCACCATCTCGGGCGTCCAAATCGACCAGCAATCTCACGGTATATTCCCCGCGTTTCGTGCGCTGCGCCATCGCGACTTCCGGCTGCTTTGGATCGGGCTGGTGGTTTCTGCCATCGGCACGTGGATGCAGATCGTCGCACAGAGCCTGCTCGTTCTAAAGATCACACATGGATCAGCATTCGCCCTAGGCTCCGTGTCGCTCGGCCAGGCTTTGGCCTTTTTCCTCTTTGCGCTCGTTGGCGGAAGTGTCGCCGATCGCCTTGATAAGCGCCGCCTTCTGCTATTTACTCAAACGTGCTCTGCCGCACTGGCTACTTTGCTGGGCTTCCTGACTCTCTTCGGTGTCATCCAGCTTTGGATGATTCTTGTTCTGGCCTTCCTCAATGGAACCCTGCTGAGCTTTGATCAGCCTGCTCGTGGTGCGCTCATTCCGGTTCTCGTCCCAAACGAACACCTTGGCAACGCTATCAGCCTGCAGGCAATGATTTTCAATGGGGCTGCGACCATCGGCCCGGCGCTGGCTGGAGTTTGCGTAGCCATACTCGGCTACGCCGGAAACTTCTTTCTGAACGGCGCAAGTTTTCTGGGAGTTTTAGTCGCTCTGTATTTCATGCGTGTGCCTCGCGGGCCGACCCATCAGCAATCGACGGTCCAGGCGATCCGCACCGCGCTCGGTACCGTAGGGCGCGATGCAGTTTTGCCATGGGTATTGTCCGGTTACGCAACGTTGCTTTTCTTAGGGCCGTCACTGGCTTTGATCTTGCCTGTTTACGCTGTGAAGATCTTGCATGTGGGGCCTGAACGCCTCGGCTTTCTATTTTCCGCCGCCGGGATGGGAACCATCCTGGGAGCGCTGTTCCTCGCCTCTCTTGGGAGCAGTCCGCGAAGGGGAGCCATCTATTTGACGGGTATTTTCATCTGGGTGGCGGCACTAACAGGATTCGCCCTCAGTGGACGGTTCTGGGTTTCTATGACCGCACTTCTCGCCTACGGAATTGGTCAGACACTTGCAGGAACGACGACGGTTACCCTGCTACAAACGCGCGTGGCGGAGCACATGAGGGGGCGCGTCATGAGCTTGAATACACTGCTCATCATGGGCATCCGGCCGCTCGGTGATTTTCCCGCAGGCGCTTTGATTGCAGGCATAGGAGCGCCTGGGACGGTATTATTGAGCGCCAGCCTGGTAGGAATATTTGGAGTAGGACTTGCGATGCGATCCGCGATACGTTCAACCTAGTAAGCTACTTTCCGGCCAAGAGTGAGAGCGTTTCTTTGCCTCGAAAATCCTGCCGGGAAAATCCTGCTGTGAGAATCTCGGCCGCTTATCAAAATGAGCGGCGGCTTGGGCCGCTCATGGCAATCCCAAACTTCCGTACGATGGTGGGTAGGTAACGATCCCCCATGGAAGCTTGAGTCCTTCAATCGTCTGAAGCACCTTGTAGGAGTTGGCGTCGACGACGACGACATTTCCCGACCGGCCACACGCCACAAGGACCTTGGAATCGTCTGGCGTAAACGTAAAGTGCCAGCACCGCTGACCCGTGGCAACCTCCGATAGCAGTTCGAGAGAATCCGCTGAAAACACCTGGAGCTTGCTTGCAGAAACAAAAATACGTTTGCCGGTGCGGTCGAAGGCTACGCCATAAGGCTTTGGTGCCGTCAGCACGGATTTCTTGACATTCAGATTGGAGTCGAGCAGCAGCAATGTGCCTGATGACTCCATGGTCACCGCATACTGATCGCCTCGCGGCGAAACCTTAAGCCCCCGCGGACGTGCCCCGAACGAACTGAGCTCGACATCACGGACGTGGTGACCGGTGATCTCATCGAAAACACCGATCGTGTTTTGCGCCTCGTTGGCCACCAGAATCAACTTCCCGTCTTTAGAGAACTCGATGCTTTCGGTCTGCTGACCGGCAGCAAAAGCCGGGCCCGGCTTCCAACTTCCGACGCGGAAAGAAGCCACTTGGGAAGGAGGCCCATTTTGGTCGTCAGTATTCGCGTTGCCTTGCGCGGCAGGAGGGCCGCTGGAACTGGGTTCAAAAGTAGCAAAAAGTCTGCGCCCCGATGGGTTGAGCTTGATGAACTCGGGGTTTTCTCCAACGTGAACACGCCGCTTCAGATCCAAACTTGGCGCGCTGAAAATTGCCATGTCCTGAGTGTCCTTGTCGGCGGTGACAAGATATTTTCCATCATGCGTTACAGCCAGCCCTCTGGCCGCGAGATCGCTTAGTTTGACACTGCGCGCAACCTTGAAAGTCTTAAGGTCAATCACGCTGACGCCGCCCTCTTCCTCGCTCACATAGGCGACGGGCGATGAAATCGACGAAGGTTTTTGTGAAAAGACCGGTGTCGCCACGGCGATCGCAAAAATCAGCGAGAAGATCAGCGACGGGAGACCAAATTTACGGGACTTCATTCCATGACCACCATTGATTCGTAAACAATACCAAACACCGGGTCGGGGCACCTAGCAAGCGCTGATGACCATGAACAAGAGCGACTCAAGGCCGTTCTGGCCACTTGTGTTTGGGATAGCGCCGCATCAGTTCCCGGCGCACCGTCGGGTAGAGCCGTTCCCAGAAACCTGCGAGGTCCGTCGTAGTCTGCACGGGCCGCCGGTTTGGTGCGAGCAAATGGACCACGACGGGAGTCCGCTGAGGCCCAATTCGTGGCGTCTCATTCATGCCGAAGAAGTCCTGGAGGCGCGATGCAATCCAAGGCGATTTATGACTCTCGTAGTGAACCGTTACCGGATGTCCGCTCTTCAGGCGAATGCGGGCGGGCGCTAACTCATTCAAACGTCGGGAACCTACCTGGTTCTCAAGAATGGAAACCAGATCGCGACCTGCGCTTTTCAATTCGGCAAAGCTTTTTAGTCCTGCACATAGGCCGCGCACGGCTAGTGGAATGTCCGGTGGTTCCAGCCTTGCAAACTCGGCGCGCGCCATGAATCCCTCAAGAGCGTCTGCGTCGGTAAAACGACCGATACCTGCTTCCAATGCTTTTTGAGCCAGTAGCTCCGCGGCCTTTTCGCTATCTGGCACGCCGCTGCGCGACTCCTGGATCACCAGGTCGTCGTAGAGCAGCGCACTCACCGTTTCCACTTGCTCGTTCACTCGATTCCATTCCACTCCAGATTGTTCCCGTACACGATCCGGAAACATGTCAATCAGCCACTCCGGCTCGATGCGCGACGTCATCCTGATCAGCGGGAGAGGTTTTTCCTTTCGGTCTTCGGCTTCGACTGCGACCATGAACTCGTACCGGGGCCGCTCGCCAGCTACCTCTCCTGAACCACCCGCTGACAGAAGTACCTGATTCTCAGATCGCAGCCGCGCGACACGATCCGGAAAACCAGTTAGGACTGACATCAGCAAGGCATCCTCGTTGTGGTGCGTTTGGCTGGGAGGTCTTGCAATCTTGCGCAGCTGTTCAATGTGCCGCAGTAGCCGCCGGTCCTCATGGATATGGTCCGTCGCCGCAAGCAGATCATTGTTCCCGACGGGAAAATCCGCACCCAGCACCGCTGCGGCAACACAGCCGTCTTCGCCCACTCCGCGTTCCAGAGCCTCGACGAGAATGCGTGACAGACGCGGGGGAAGCGGATACCGAGCCATCCGCCGCACCATGCTTCCGGTTGCACCCAGCCGATCGAGAAGTGACTCCGCTTTTTCAACTGCGACAGCGGGAGGCCTATCCAGCCACTCCAGTTCGTCGACCTGCTCAATCCCCATCGCTCGTAAGGCAAGGCAAAGCTGCGACAGGTCGGTCCGAACAATCTCTGGCTGATCCTGCTCTGGGCGCTGCAAATAGTCCTGCTCGGTGTAGAGACGAAGAACACGGCCGGGACCCACGCGGCCAGCGCGGCCAGCCCGTTGTTTCGCCGACGCTTTGCTGATTCGGCCAACGTGCAGCGTCGGTAATCCGCTCCATTGGGAATACGTCGCGATGCGTGCGAGGCCACTGTCAATGACCGCATTCACACCATCGACCGTCACCGAGCTTTCCGCAACATTCGTCGCCAGGATGAGCTTTCGTGAAGAAGCAGGCGAGACGGCAAGATCCTGTTCATCGGGAGAGAGACTTCCGTGAAGAGGAAGCATTAACAACCCGGCTTGCTTGGCCAGAGCTTCGCACTTGCGCATTGCCCGATGGATCTCTGCGACCCCAGGCAGGAAAACCAGAATATTTCCGGATGGCTGCGCGTCAATCAGCATTCTGACCGCGTTTGCGATCTGCGATTCCAGCGGCTCCGGCGAGTACGGGAGGTGACCAATGGAAAGCTCAAACTGGCGTCCCTCGGACCGAACTACTGGGCAGTCGCCCAGAAAATGGCCTACAGGGCCAGATTCCAAAGTCGCAGACATCACTACGATTCGCAGATCAGTCCGCTTGCGTTGCAGACGTCTCAACAACGCCAATGAAAGATCACCTTCAAGGTGCCTTTCATGGAACTCATCCAGCACGACGGCCGCCACGCCTGTAAGGTCGGGGTCTGAGAGCAGGCGCCGGGTCAGTATGCCCTCGGTGACAAACCGAAGCCGTGTGTGCGGGCCAGCCACCTCCTCGAACCTGACCTGATACCCAACGGTCTCGCCGGTTTCTTCGCCCATCTCCCAGGCGACTCGTCTCGCCGCAAGCCGCGCTGCGATACGTCGCGGTTCCAGGACAATGACCTCACCGCGCACGATTCCAAGCAGCGCCGGGGGCACGCGCGTTGTCTTCCCTGCGCCAGGTGGCGCTTCGATCACGAGATTCGAGTGCCGAGTTAGGGAATCGGCAATCGCCGGCAAGATTGCGTCTACCGGAAGAGCAGGTTTGCGCTGGGACACTCCCCATCGAAACACGATGCTTCCGCCAGCGTCAATGTAGACGTTATTAAAGGCCTTCCCTGCCCACACCGTTTTCCAAACACGAAGAGTTGCGGTTGCTACTTCCAGTGCTTCTGCACAAAGGCGTCTACCTCGGGCAGACCGCCTTGAAGAATCAAGTAGCCGTTGTGCGGCTCGCGCGGCGTGATCTCATGGTTAATGGCGGTGGTCATCATCCGGCGGATCACCTTCGGGTCGTCAGTCTGCCCCAACACCCACGCCAGTTTCATATAGGCGGTCTCGGGCAGCATGTTGTCCAGCGGGATGATGCCCAGGTCTAGTAAATCGCGGCCTGTGTCGTAGACATACATTTGTGCGTAGCCCCAAAGCGTTTGCACCGTCATCACCACGGTCATTCCCTTCTGCACCGCCCGTTTAATGGCTGGATAGATGGGTTTGTTTACGTGTCCTAATCCCGTCCCCGCGATCACCATGCCGCGGTAGCCCATGTCCGAAAGTCCGTCGATGATGTCTGGCTGAAAGTTCGGGTAGTAATACTGGATGGTTGTCTTCTCTTCGAAAACCGGCTTGATTATGGGCACACGGTTCTTGTCACGCTTCAAGGTTTCGCATGAGATATAGCGGAAGTAGCTGCCGTCCTCGTTGGGATAGCGGCTGACAGTCGCCAAGGGAGTCGCGCCGATAGTGCGGAACGTACTGCGATAACTGGAATGCATCTTGCGGCAGCGCGTGCCACGGTGCAGCAGGTCGTAGTTATCCGAAGTGGGGCCGAACATGCACAACATGACCTCAGCGATCTCGCATTCGGCAGCAGTACGCACCGCATTCATCAGGTTCAGCGCCGCGTCCGACGAGGGGCGATCCGAGGATCGCTGACTGCCCACAACCACGATCGGCACCGGGCTGTTTTGCACCATGAAACTGAGGATAGCCCCGGTGTGGCTCATGGTGTCCGTACCATGGCCGATCACGATGCCATCGGCTCCGTTAGCGATCTCCTCGCCGATGGAAACGGCAAGCGTCTTGTACTGCTCAGGTCCCATATTTTCCGAGAAGACGCCGAAGAGTTTCTTGGTAGTCAGGTTGGCGATATCGGCGAGTTCGGGAACTGCCCCGTATAACTCACCGGGCGTGAAAGCGGGGATCACAGCACCGGTGCGATAATCCAGCCGCGAGGCGATCGTGCCCCCGGTTCCCAACAGGGTGACATTCTTCTTCTTCGGATCTGAGGGAAAGTCTTTCTCAGGGATTTTGTAGACGGCCTTCTTATACCCAGTCTCCTTCGCCGAGACGATTCGGTCGGCGGCAATGCCCACGTTGTATCCGTTGATCAGTTTCACCACTAAATGAAGCTCGTCAAAGGTTTCGCTCCGCGGCAGGATCACGCCAACGAAAGTCGACCCGCGATCGTTGGTGACCTCAACCTCGCTCCACACGCCGATCTCATACTTGTCCAGCAGTTCGCGGACGGGTCCCCTGTAACCCTGAAGCCGGTCAGCACGCTCACCGATCGGAATGCTCATTTTGCCACCTCCGAGTTCAACCTTTCGCGGATGAATGTCGCCACTTCGTTAGCAGGAGCCTTATTCTTCAACATGCGCACGGCCTTGCCTGTCAGGAACTGCACTCGCGTTTCATGGCAGTCGTCTGGATCACCCTCGTGGCCTTCGCGAATCAGCGCGTCAGCCGTGGCCGTCCACTGCTCCCGGCTGCGGAGTGCAATTCCGAGCGAAGAGCAGGCCTCATCCACGCCGAGGTCATCCTGCGCCATGCGCTGGGCCACCGCCGGCACGGCCTCGCGTGGAATGTGTCCATCGGTGAAGCGGTCGAAGATTTGCACCCACTCCGCCACGCCCAATCGTTGAACAGGAATTCCAGCTCGCTTTAGAGCTTTCACTCGCTGGCCGATCGTGATCGCGGCGAACAGCCCATCGACACCTGTCTTCTCGACTGCCGCGTCCACCACCTCGGCGCCCCCGCGGCGGATCAGATAGAAAGCAGTTTCCTCCGGCACACGCCAGGATTTGTAACGGTCAATGCGTTCCCACGGCGCCGGCCGCATCCGCGCGCGGGCTTCATCTACCCGCTCCCTGGTCACGCGTGTCGGAGGCGAATCGGTATCGGGATACATACGATCCGGACCGGGGAGGATGCGCTCAAAGGTCGTAAAGCCACCGACCAATGCCTGCCGCGTTTCTTTGGGTACTCCGATCGTCGCGTCACAGAAGCGCAACCGGATCTCCTCGGCAGCAGTGCGGCAGTCTTCCTCTGGTCCAAACACGATAAAGAAATCATCCTTCTCTCTCTGCTGCACGCGCTTTCGGATGCGCTCGATCACCGCGTACCGATTGGCGAACTCCGGCATCTGGGCGCTGCTGAGCACAATCGGCTCCTCATCCAGGCACGCAATCACGCGCACTCGCCCGCGCAATTCATCGAGGAATGTAGTGTCGGGCTGCGTGGGGTGTTGAGCAATTCCCGCCACGCCTTCGATCTTCACCGCATAGACCTTCCCGCCCGACTTCAGCGTGCGTTGAATGAAACCCAGGTCAACATCGCTAAAAATGCTACTCACGTCGAAGGAACTCATCTTGATCTTCGCCGGCTCCGTAAGCCCGCGTTCACGCAACTCATTGCGGATCTTCAGCAGGTTGTATTGGCGCAGACCTTCGTTGTGCACCAACTTCACCGCATAGCCGGCGCGCGGCACGCCTTTGATCTCGCACCGGTCGCCGCCACGAACGCTGACGTTTACATCTTCGCGGCTGGCGCCGATTCCCGTCCGCACTCGACCAGTGCTCCGGGCGAGCAACCCGCAGAGCAGAATGGCGTCGCGAACCTCAACGGGAGTTCGCAGCTCGGGGCCGGTCACGGTCTCGGTCAGCGGCATGCCCAGCCGGTCCGTGCGCCAAACAATCTGGTGGCCCTTGTCCCTGACCTCTCGGCAGGAATCCTCCTCCACACTCACGTGCGTCACCGTCAAACGGCGCCCCTTGAAGGGAAGCCAACCGTTGACGCCCACGATGGCCGTACGCTGAAAGCCCGTTGGAATTGATCCATCCAGGTATTGCTTGCGCGCGATATGGACCTCGTCGATGATGTCCATGTTCATCATCAGGCAGAGTTCGATCGCCACATCGATCGCCTCCTGATTCACCAGGAACGGCGGCGTATCGTCCATCTCGTATGTACATACATTCTGATGGTTCAGCAGGTAGACGATTTCCTTCCTTGTCTTGAATTCCATCAGGGCCGTTCCGTCGTACTCGCCCAGTTCCGATAGGGTCGGCCGCATATGGCGCAAGACCTCGCCATCATGAACCTCCGTGTACAGCCCCGCCGGACAACGGCAGAAGAGCTTCTCCTTGGTGTGGAGTTGCTGGTGAACCTCCAGACCTGAGATCAATCCGACTTCTTGGTAGTCCTGCTTTTCGAGCATGATATCCCCTCGGTTCTACCCTCTTGAGACGCGGCAGAACCTTTCTTGCGGATCGGAGCTTGCGGATCGAAGCTAAGCTGGAACACCGCTTTTCAGAGCAGTGAATTCTTGCGTCGTCCGACCACTTGGCGTTTGGCCCTCAGGACTTGGGAGCCAACTTGGCTCAAGGAATTCTACCGGACGAATCGAGCAAATCCTACGCATGCACCGTTGCGGGCGTTGAAGGCTGCTCGGTTCGTTCCGGAGTGGAGACATCGTGCTTCTGCACAATCGGTGAGGATAGCCGGTGAGGTCACCTTACGGAAGAGGAGGGAGTATTATGCGAATGACTAATGGAATTGATGAAAGTGGAGTAGAGCAATGCCTGAGTACATTGATTTACCGCCACGGCGCTCGCCGCCACAGCGCTCGCCGCGCCGCCGCCGCTTCCTCCTCGTTTTGGTCATTCTGGCCGTTATCTTCTTTGGCGGTGGAACCGCGCTGTCGTATTACGTAAATGCCCTGTGGTTCGGCTCGCTTGGCTACGTGAGTGTGTTCTGGAAAACGCTGAGCCTGCAGTGGGGAATTTTTGCCGCTTTTGCGGCAGCCACATTTCTCATCCTGTATGGATCGTTCGTGGCGCTGAAGCGGGCGCATCTCCCCGACTTGCCGAGCGGCCACACGATCATGATTGGGGGACAGCCGTTGAAGTTGCCGGTTGAGCCTGTGCTGCGCCTCGTCGCGCTCGGTATTGCACTAGCGATTGCCGTTGTCACAGGTGCCGCAATGGCAGCGGAGTGGCCGACACTCGCGCTCTTCTGGTACGCACCCCACACTTCAGCCGCCATTGACCCCATCTTTGGAAAGTCTTTGAATTTCTTTCTTTTTGCTCTGCCCGCATGGCAGCTCATAATTGGCTGGTTGCTTACGCTGGCCGTAATTACCTGTGGACTTGCAGTTTTCTTTGTCCTCATTGGCGGTGGGGCGCGCATGCTCTCCGGGAGCCTCAGTCGCTCGGTGAGGCTGCCGTTACGCGGACTCTCCATTACATTTGCTGGTCTGTTGCTGGCCGGCGCGCTGCGGGTGTATCTCGATCGGTTCGCGGCCTTGCTCGAAGATCACACGATCTTCGGCGGCGTCACCTACACGGATGCACACGTCACAATTCCAGGGCTGCTGATTGTCTGTGCGGCGCTCGTTCTCGGCGCGGTGATCGCTGCTGTAAATGCCGTGCGAGTTCCGCGCGGGCGCTGGTTGATCGCGGCTATGCTTCCGGCCGCGGTCTGTTACGTTCTCCTCCAAGGCGTCGGCTGGTATGTCAGCAGCTTCATCGTCAAACCGAACGAACTGGTCCGAGAGAAACCCTACATTGTCTACAACACTGACTTCACGCGGCAGGCTTATGGATTGGACCGAGTCGTGCAGCGCGAGTTTCCTGCGGAGACAACTGTCGAGGCCGCCGATGCCGCGAACAATCAAACTACGCTGCAGAATATCCGGCTCTGGGACTGGCATGCGCTCCAGGACACGTTGCGCCAGATTCAGGAGATCCGTACTTACTACGATTTCCCCGACATCGACATCGATCGCTATTCAATCGACGGCACCACTCGAGAGGTCATGCTTGCGGCGCGCGAACTGAACGTCGACAAGCTTCCGGAGAGCAGCCGCAACTGGATTAATGAAAAGCTGATCTACACTCACGGCTACGGCATCACTATGAATCCGGTCAATGGGTTCACGCCGGAAGGCCTGCCCACGCTGATTTTGAGCAATATGCCGGTACAAAGCACGGTGCGTGGCCTTAGTGTGACGCGCCCCGAGGTTTATTTCGGCGAGTTGACCAATACCGACGTCTACGTGAAAACGCAGCAGAAGGAATTCAATTATCCTCAGGGCGAAAGCAACAATCTGACATCCTACGAAGGCAACGGCGGCATCCTCCTCGGCAGTTTCCTACGGCGCATCCTCATCGCGCTCGACCGCGACGACCTCGCGAAGCTGCCCTTCAGCGACGACGTGACCAGGGACAGCCGCCTGCTGATGCGTCGTAACATACGCGATCGCGTATCGGCATTGGCGCCCTTCCTCACCTACGATCCCGACGCCTACATTGTGCTTGGCGACGACGGCCGCTTGTCGTGGATCATGGATGCCTACACGAGTTCGGACAGCTATCCCTACTCGACCCACTACCGTCTCGGCAACGATCTTATTAATTACATGCGGAACAGCGTTAAGGTCGTTATCGACGCTTACGACGGTACGACAACGTTTTACGTGTTTGATACGGACGATCCGATCATCGCAGTTTACCGGCGCATCTTTCCCAGTTTGTTTAAGGATGCGGCCTTGATGCCTGCGGGGCTGCGCAAACACGTGCGTTACCCCGAGTTGTTGCTCAAACTGCAGGCGGAGGTCTATGGCCTGTATCACATGACAGATCCGGAAGCCTTCTACAACCGCGAAGATCTCTGGACGGTCGCCACCGAAGTCGGCATGGGCGAGGGCGGCGGGCAAACCACGCAGGAGATGCAGCCCAATTTCGTGCTGATGAAACTGCCGGGCGAAACCGGAGAGGAATTTGTGGAGATTCTCCCCTTCACGCCCGCCAACCGCAACAATCTGATCGGCTGGATCGCGGGGCGTAGCGACGGTGAACACTACGGTACGTCGGTGGTCTACAACTTCCCCAAGACCAGGCTCGTTGACGGGCCGCTGCAGATCGAGGCGCGAATTGATCAAAACGCGCAGCTTTCCGGACAGTTGACGTTGTGGAATCAGCAAGGCTCCCATGTGCGCCGCGGGGCGCTACTGGTGATTCCGTCCGGACGTGCGCTCTTGTATGCCGAGCCGATTTATCTGCAGGCAGAACGGAGTCCCATGCCCGAATTGCGCCTGGTTGTGCTCGCTCTGCAGGACAAGCTCGCATACGGACCAACCTTCGAGTCGGCGATGGCCTCTCTCTTTGGCGGCGCGGCCTCGTCCCTTACTGCCCCGTCAACCCCTGCTGCATCTGCACCCACTGAGGCAGCGCGAGGCAACCCGGCATCCTCTGCTTCACCGCAAACCGCGGGCGATATTAACACTCTGATCAAGGAAGCGGCCCGAGACCTGGCCGACTACCAGCGCCTGACCGCAGAAGGCAAACTCGGCGAGGCTGGGCAGAAGCTTGAAGAATTGAAGCGCGCGCTCGACAAGCTGAAAACGCGTCAGTAGATGCGGCAACGAAATAACAGAGTGCGGGAGAAAAACCCCTTCCGTTGCCTCTTCCGGCTTTCGAGCCTTACGTCATGCACCACACGGCGCTTGCACTCATGTCGCCGTTCCGCGGTGCGTTCACGCTTGCCCGGATCGCGGGACACAGCGCAATCACGATCACGCCGCGGTACTGTCACCCACAGGCCGATGCGATCGAAGGTGCATTTTCGGAATTTGGGAATCGCTCGGAAGTGGTCACCGCGAAAACACACTGCCAACCGCCACCGAGGATGTGGCACCGGTAAACCAAGCGGCTGCTTGAAGATAGATGGTGAGCGCGGTAGGAATCGAACCTACAACCTACTGATTATGAACCGACACTTGAAAACCATAGATTTCAGTGACTTCCCAGTCGGTTTCATGGTCACAAGTAGGCAGATTTGGTCACAGTTGTTACCCCAGATGTTACCCAAATCGACAGTAGACTGACACATAATAATAATGAGGCGATCTGGCTGCCACGAAGAAGTTCGGGGCGGCTCGGGCGTTTCAGCGAGTTGGAGCAAAACTCTCAAGGCATGACCTTGGCTTCAGTTTAGCTATTTCACGACACCGATCGCCGTTCGAACCCCGCATCAATCTTCCGCCACCAGCCTGCAAAGCAGACTCAAACGCAGATTCCCGCGTAGGGAATGTGTCAGGCAGGTAGAACTGCGTTTCCGAGACTCCATCAGCACTGTGCTCTTCGATGTAAAACTCTGCTGAGAATCCGCTCTCCTTCACTTCGGATAACCGTACCTCAATAACGTAGCCCTGATATCCGCGCCTGCTTTTCATGACGCCAGCTTCTCCGGCTTTAATATCGCATCGGGGGTAGTTGGCGTTTTCGACAGCGAGCGAAGGAGCCGCTCAGTTCACCATCGCTGCGCCGCTCGCACACTTGGTTTGGAATCTGTAACGCCGCGATGCGACCATCGACGAATATCGGGTACACTTGGCAGAATTATCAAGCCAATTCGATATGACCGACCGCATCCACTTCATCAGCCATCAAGGGAAGCAGATTCTTTTTGTTGATCTGTCGAACTGTGCGGCTTCCGACGTCGAAAGGATTGTGCGAGAACTTCCCGAAGTGGTGACCAGACGTCCACTCGGTTCAGTGTTGATACTTGCCGATTTCACCGCAGCGTCGTTTGACCAAGAAGCCCTCCGCACCATGAAGGAGACTGCCGTGTTTGACAAACCTTACATCAAGAAATCGGCATGGGTCGGAGCAGCGAATTTTCCTCCCGAGTTCTTTGACAGCCTGACTAGCTTTTCCCGCCGCGAATTTCTCACTTTCAAGACTCGGGAGGAAGCTCTGGCATGGCTGGCGGAGGACTGATATCGCCAGCGGTATTCCCTGACTGGAACCACAAAAGACGCACACGCGTTTCATGCAGATATTCTAAATTTCGTTTCGGTCAGCGTAGTGCTGAATGCCCCCGCCTCTTCCAAAACGGAGTACCATATCGCAATCCGCTGTATGGCTTTATTCCTTTCTGGCTGAAACAGGAGTAGCCGTGCCCCATTCGAATAGTCGCAAGTCGATCCTGCTGGTCATCGCCGTCGTTTGCGCTTTGCCGCTGTTTGCTGAGAAACCGAACGGAGCCAATCGCCCCAAATACGACCTCAGCACCGAAAGCAAAATGAAAGCCACGATTGAGGAAGTGAAGCTGCCTGCAAAGGGCAGTGAAAAAGACATTGTCCATTTGCTGGTGAAGATCGGGACAGACGCATTCGATGTGTACCTCTGCCCCAAGTCGTTTCTCGACGATATGGGAGTGAGTTTCATCAAAGGGGACGAGGTCGTGCTGACCGGATCGAAAGTCAAGCAAGGCGACGCCGACCTTATTCTCGCCCGCGAAGTCGTCAAGGGCACGGACACTCTCGTGCTTCGTGACGAAAAGGGTAACCCCGTCTGGAACTGAGATCGCTTCAAATCTGCGTTGAAAACTGTCGGGGTTCGCCACTGAACTTGCACCTCAGTTTCCCACGCCAGACCATTCCCCGATCTTCGTGATGCGCACGTCGCCATCCGGTTGTTTGCGAACCGTGAATCTGTCGAGTAGCGCAGCGGCACGCAAGCCTGAACGGAACCGATTCAGAGTCCCCTCATCCGCGCCGACGCCTTGAACGTCGAAGTGCTGACCGACCTTCAGACTGTGAACGCGGTCGGCGATCTTGCGATAGGTGCCCGGCTGCTCGACACGCGGACGGAGATACGCGTGCTTTAGCGCGATGCAATGCTTGTTGCCGCATGAGGCATCAACAACTTGCCCGTCAGGGACGGAGCCGTGGACATCAACCCAGTTGCGCCGCCGCCGACCGAAGGCGGTAGACAGGTTGGCGATCTCTTCGCAGTCGCCGTTTCGCTTTGTTGGTGAGAACTCTCCCATATCAAAAGGCGTCCCGGTTTCGACTCCTTAAACCAAAACTCGTCAGGGGCGCTCAGTTCACCATCGCCCCGCCGCAGCACTTCTTGTATTTCTTCCCCGAGCCGCACGGGCACGGATCGTTTCGCCCGACTTTTGGAGCATTGCGCCGTCGATTGTTCGCGTGGAGACTCGCACTGACCTGCCGCTGTTCTCTGAAGTACCGATATGCCTGCAACAGCCCAGCCGCCATGTAAGCGATGACTTCTTCACGCTTCTCAGGGCTGATCGGCTCGGGTCGCATCTCGGGGTCGTCGTCGTGCTCGTGGCAGAGCATCATCATCGGGACTAGGCATCCGCCGTGCTCTTCGTCCTCCATAAGCCCAGCCCAGCCGTCGTACCGCATGAGCGTGCCGCGCATAAAGCCGCGAGCCCAGTCGTTGCCATGAGCAATGCCATTCTCGTCCTGTAGCAAGAGCGGCACATAGGGTTCGTCTTTGAGAAGGGTCGAAGCAATCGTGTTCCAGTGCCTCATCATCAGCCCCAAGATTTCCTTGGCTTCTTCGGGGCTGGAGAACTCCGGTGTCTCGCCGCCGAACACTTCTCGGTTGTATTCGCTCGGCATCACGGTCTCCGGTCCGGCGATGAGGGCGGTGAAGAATCCATCCAGTTGCTCAACGTTCATCGCCCTGCCGCCCTTGCATGATTTGAGGAAGTTCCCCAGGCGGTCGAGTTCGGCGTTCGTCAGGGTCTCAGGTTGAGCAAACGTTTTCATGGGCAGCTTCTGCTTCCGTGAATATTCTACGCGGCTACTTCATGTTCTACAGTCAAGGGAGCGGCGGGGTGTCGGTTCTTGGTAGTGTCCTAAACTTGCGTTGCGGATGCCGCCTCATCCTCTCAGGCGGCCTTACTTCGCATCATGGATTTCGCTAATACTTTGCGGTTGCTTGTCAGCCAAGCGCGGGCAAGCGACTGGCGTGTCTGTAGCTCAGACTCCATATCCTGTCCAGGCTTGTTGCGATAGTAGTCGCGTACACACTGTTCACAGCCGACCCAACCCCGAAAGGCATACATCTCCGGCTCGGTCAATTCTTTGGAGCAATATGCACAGCGGAGGATCACCGGCTTGGAGCGCAGAGTCGTGACTCTATACCAAAGCACTTTAATCCACCTGTGCATCGGAATGTAAACGCTCTCGGTTAGCAGGATTAGTATGATGCAGATCAGCGCAAAGACCACCGCAACGCCCACTATCCAAGTGTTGTAATGCATCGCTAGCCTCTACGCTTTTTCTGACTTCCGACCAGCTCAGGAGGTGCACCCAAAGAAAATGCCCAGCGACAAAGGATCTCTTCTTGTTGGCAGAATACTACTCTTATGCGGCGTGTCCAGCGCGGAAAAACAATAGATACGAAGAGAGCCACATGGTCGTCGAATCCTATCCTCGCCAGTTCAGGAAGACCTACCGAAAACGTCTCCTGACTCGGTCGAACAACAATTGAACGATCCAGAATATCGCGGCGGTGCCCGCAAAGAACTGCGCGAATCGGAACAAGGTCATGGCAATGCTCGGGGGTGGACACGCCCTGTCTGGAGGTGGCGGGAGGGGAACGCCAAAAGAGCTTACCCAGCGCGGCTTTTGACGCTAAAAGCGAGTAGAACTATCGCAGATCAATGTGAAACTCAAGTGAAAATCCATCCAGAATAGGCTCTGGAAGCCGGTTCTAGGCGTTGGAGACTGCCGGATAGCATTCGGGCAGCTACACGTGGCACAAGCTAAGAAACTATCGACCGCGACGGGGTGCCATGATCTGCTCCAGCGCTTTGCGGTTTTTCGCAATCCAAGCGCGAGCATCGGTGTGGCGTTTCCGTAGCTCGAACTCCAATTCCTGCGTGGATTGCTCGTGATGATAGTCGCGGATGCACTGCTCACAACCCACCCAACCACGGAAGGAATACATCTCCGGCTCGATGAGCGCCTTCATGCAGTAGGAACAGGACAGAACTATGGCTTTGGCTTGCGAAGACATAAATGGCGCAGAAATATCGGATCATTCTTGCACACGCGCTTGCAAGTCAATTGTGACGGCAATCACATTCACTGGCGTGGGACAAAATTGCTCTGGGAGGCGCTTTGGCTGCCAGATGAGGGTTGGGTCGGTTTGGGCGTTTCAAAGGTGCGGGAAGCCTTTTGTACCACTCTCCTGTCGGTCTGACTGCGTGATGTCAAGAACTCGTCGGGCACAAAAAGACCAGAATGCGACTATTTTCTCCTCGCACCGGGTCTTGAGAAGTGCATCACCCCCACATGCGGATCGGGAGGTTTCCCCTTTTCTCCAATGAGTCGAACATCGAAGTGCTTAGCTAGATCGGCTGGCATAAGTTCCCACGGGTCGCCTTCTGTAAAAATTTCACCGATGCGCTCGCAGCTACGAGCAACGAGGGCGGAACATATCTGTTGTCCATCGACGCCGAAGCTCAGTTTCGCTCCCGTGAGAAGGCAGAGCGCGATGCTCACAATCGTCAGCCACCCATATTTGTCGTTGAGACAAAAGTCAGCAAACGCCACGGCGTGCTCGCGGTCGCCGGGAACGATGGTCGCAGGAAGATGCACAACAACGTATTCTGTTGCGTCGTAAACCGAGATGTTTCGTTCCTGAACGCCTCCTCCAATCGCCTCGATGATGTCCCCCGTGTCGTTGATGAAGACTGCCGCGTGGCTCCAGTGCGCGAAGACCTTTTCCGCTCCACGATAGCGGATTGCCTCCCCAAACCTGATGAGTCTTCCGTAGACATCCGAGGAATGAGTCAGTATGAAATCGCCGGGCAGCGCTGCCGGATTCTGATAGGCACCCGTGAGGGTCTTGGAAGTCGGTACCGACTCGTGCGGACCATATCGGAACACTCGATACCCACGCGATTGTTGTCTCACACCCGGTGCGCTTGACATAAAAGGTCGATCCCCAAGATTCGGATATGAATTCTGTCATGCCCCGATTCGCGCTGCAAGGCTTATTGCGGTCTTGTTCGATTTCTGTAAATGTGAAGATGAGCTTCCTTTTGCCAACATTCTCCCTGCGGGAGGCGTTGAGCGCGACGGCTCGCAATCGCGTCGGCGAGTATCCATGCGGCAGCGGCAGCAGCCAAGTTGTATGCGTTTCCACTAAGCCGCATGGTCTTTGGGATCAGCAAAGATGAAAGGGGGTAATGCCACTAAATTAAAGCCCAACAACATCAGGGCAAGCAGCCGCGCCGCTAGGACATCCAGAATTCCAGAAAGTATCGCCAGCCCTGCAAGCACAAAGCAAATTCCAGTTGCGATCACCCAGAATCTTCCTCCAAGCGGCATCCATTTCGGGACATAGATTGTGTCATCGTTAATGAAATTCAGATGCGAGAGACCGAAGGCGATGGAACAGATGCCGAATATCCAGCGGGCAACGAGGAGGAAGGGATGCCGAGATGAATCGCGCTTCGACAGCGATGAGTAAACAAGCAGTCCGCCGACGAAGGCAATGAGTTCTGTTCCCATTCCCGCGAACACACCGATATAAACGGAGAGCCGAAAACCAAGATATTTAGGCGCGGTATAAAAGCGCGGCAACCAGAAGATTGCGAAAACGAGATAGATAACAGCGAGCGCCGCTGCGCCCCACTTAGCGCTGCGCCCCCACAAGATTGCCAAACCGCCTGCGGTCATCCACAGGGCGATAAGATAAGCAAACACTGTAAGACCGTGAATGTTGTCGCCCCATGCCTGAATCGGCTGATGCGAGCGGTCAAGGTCGCCCCAGATGAAGTCCATCACACCGGCAGCGAATGATGCTAAGCCATATACATAAATGCTCAGTTTTTTCATTTTTGAGTTCGAGCCGCATATTCCGTAGCGTCTCACTACAAATCGGCTGCTGTCCCGCTATGCGCCATCGATCTTCGCAGTAGATTACCAGCAGAGAGGTTCCACTCGTCCTAAGCACTCTTCTTCCGCTTGCCCGCCCCCAATGAAATAGCCGTTCTCACCACCACCTCTTCGGCTTTCACCTCTTTGCGAGGAAGCGTCCCCCAATTCAATTCCTCCAAACGTTTTCGCAATTCAGCGCCCTGAGTTTCTTCAGCATTGCAACGAGGGCAACCTGATTGATGGAGTCTCAGGATGGACAATACGTAACATCTTAACTTCACGATCCACCTCTCAAAATTCAGCGTTCGCCTCAAGCGGTGTTTAGGCTTTGCTTTCGCAATCGCATGTCGTTCAGAGGTTGTGATGGACGGTTGTCACAAACTGTGGCAAGTTTGGATCGGCGCTCTTTCTCCGATAGTCGTTCGATCTCCGTCATCAAAACCAATCTCTTCTCGGGGTCTTGCTCGTAGGAAGCAAGTTGAGAGAGGAGCAGCGTCCATCGTTGCGGCTCGGTTTTCATGGCGGCTGGTAGCGCTGAGTGCGGCAATTGTACACCCGTAAAAATAGTCCGCCGAAGTATTTCCGGTCGCGGACGAAATCCATCGCAGTGATTGACACGATTTCTTGCCGTATCTATAGTTTCCGTCATCCCTAAAACTGGAGGATGAATATGCGTCGAATCGTTTTAACGGCACTTTGTTTCGCTGTCCTGTTATCCGGAGTCTCATTGTTCGCGCAGATGAATGCAAGCGTGGAGAAGGCGCTCCAAAGCAAGGAAGAAGCTGGCTGGCAAGCGTGGAAAGATCACAACACGAAGGCGGTCGAAGCGTTGATTACCGATGACTCCATTAGCATCGCCGATGGAGGGGTATTCAAGGGCAAGGAGCAGGTGCTGAAAAGTATGACTGACCCCGGATGCGTAGTGAACAGCTTCTCGCTCTCCGATGTTTCCTTTATGTGGTTGGACAAAGACGCAGTCATTATGACGTACACCGCATCGCAGGACGCAACCTGCCAAGGCAAAAAGCAGGCAGCGAAAGTTCTCGCTAGTTCGATTTGGCAGAAGAAGGGCGGCAAATGGTTGTCGCCATTCCACCAAGAAACCGCTGCTGGGAGCATGTAACTGCGGACGAAATTCCCACCCAAGTTCAGACGGCTTGGGTGGGCGGTACTTCGCAAGCTAGACCGCCGTGCGAAACCTCACGACAAAACGGTCGTGCAGTAATCGAGCATTATGGACGAAGATCGAAAACGCGTGATCGGGATCATGGCAGCAATCCTCGTCACGAAACATTTCAAAACACCTAAGGATTTGTTTGGCACGGCTCAGAATGATAGTCCGCGAAGTGACAAAATGATTGCCGCGTAGGTGCAGTGGGCAGAGAAAATTATGGACAGGGTTGATGTGATGTGTTCAAGGAAGGAAGCTTGAGCGCCTCACCGTCTTGTCCTAAATTGCGTTGAATTGAATAGCATTCAAGCTTTCGCGTGTCGCCCGCCGCTAAAGCCGGGATCAACGACGATATGGACTTTGCGAGAATTGCTCCAATCGTCCAATCTGCGATAGAGTCTGGTCGTGGCAGCCAGAAAGAAACCGAGCATCACTACTGTGATGATTGCGCTTTCGCTTCTGTGCCTGCTGTTACTCATACTCTTCCTTGTGCGGCACGCCTGAATGGAAAACCTTCAACGCAATTTAACCCACAACTAAAACGAGCCTCGTGGGGCGTCAAGAGGGTCTAGAATGGCAATCTACACAAAAGGTGATCGAAAATGGACACCAAAGACCCCGCCTCTCCTTCGTCGCATAGCCTTAAGATGTTGATTAAACTCGGCGGGCGAAGATTTCTGATCTGTAGGTTTTGCCAACTTTCCTTTGAAATCCTAGAAGGGACGAGTTTCAAAACGATAGCCGAAGAATTTGATTCCCGCCCTTGTGTTCCGATGGGTGAACCTTCTCTTCCCACAATGACGCGTGGGTGAGCAAGATGGGATTTCCGCACTCTCTATTTCTTCTCCGCCCTGATTTTCGCCCATCGTGCCCGTGCAGCCGCCGCAATTCTCCTTCTGCCTGCCGCTGAAATTGTGCGTTTGGGTTTCGGTGCGTGACCTTTCGCCTTTGCCCATCGCGCTTTTTGAGCCAAACTGATTTTTCTACGAGCAGCAGCAGACATAGTCCACTTTGCAGGAGTAGAGCCCGATGTTTTCGTTGCCGCTACTGGCTGCGATTCCTTCCTCAAGCTCGCCCATCGTGCTCGCTGAGCCAAGCGCCATTTTGGGCGAGAATTACCTTGGCTCGCCCACTCCTTAGGAACTATAATGCTTAGTCACCTCAGGAGGCCATTCCTAATGGCAGGCGAGATTCCCTCTGGCGAGGGATCGGTTTTCCATTTCCTCGACATCTATGCTCTCGGCTTTGGATTGGAGGCTTGCGGAGCCCTATTCCTTGGCAAATCTTGGTGGTGGGTAGCGTTAGGCGTAGTCGGGTCTATATTCTTTCATCTGCTTGGGACGAAATGGTCACGGATAAAACCAAAAATTTGGCCGCGCTTGGCGTCAGCACTGGAGTTGATTTCAGGTAATCGCTTATACCGCCGCTCGATTTTCGTTCTCATGGTAATTGCTTTCTTTGCGAGCATCGGATTTGGTCTTTATCGTCACTATCATTCATCACTGGTACAGCCATTCTCTTCCTCGTCAACTCCTTCTGCGACGGTCGAGCCTCCCTCGCTATCTAGCCAACAAACAGCCGAGCCGACCTCTAAGACAACGAAACCGCAGGCAAAACAGGCACCCGAGCATTCTATTCCAGCTAACGCCAAGCCAATCGACGTGCTCTCATTCAATTCCAACAGTAATCTAACCGTGAGGAACCTGAGCAACTCTGGCCTATATATAATCGGCATGCAGACCACGCAGGAATTAGGAACAAGTTACATCTCCCTAAATTTCGCGGTTCCCCCGCAGGAGATTAAGAATTTTTCGCTAAAGCCAGAAGTAGACGACGTTGGAAGGATTATCCACAAGCGCGGCGAAACATGGAAAGATCATTACTTCGCTGCCACTAGACTATATGGCGACAATTGCGTTGTTACCGTATATTTCTCCCCTAACGATTCAGGCTTAGCCTCCGTAAAGGAATATTACAGCACGCGGCACGATACTCTTGTCACTGGGGAGGCAACCGGGGTAATTCATTACCGATTATCCAATTCTTCTCTGGATAGAGAACAGACCGTAAGACTTGTAGCCGTAATAATGCACAACCCCTCCTGCGCTCCTCAACCTATACCTGCTCAACCTGTGGTGCCAAGTTCCAAGGTAGTGAAACCACACACACAACCGCAGGCAAAAACAGAGTTTTCCGCTACCACTAACGCACCGCTGTCGGAGGAAATTGCGCCGCCACCCGAAATTCGCCGGAAATCGCTCGCGCTCGATCTGATACCCACAGCCCCCGTTAGTCCTGTGCAGCTTAAAACCTCTGACGAAATCCTAGAAGAAATCAAGACGGTACTGGAAAAGGATCGGGAGTTAGGGGAACTCGCAGGTTGTCCGGCTGGGACGAGTGTCGATCTACGCAGGGTCGGGGAAGATATTTCCTATTATCGGTGCTTTAAGCAATGTCTTGCTTCTTGGAAGACTGTTAATCCTGCGCGCTTAGACTTCAGCGGAATAAGAGTTAGCCATGTCGATGATGAGCCGACCTTGGCAATAGTTGTAGTTCCATGTCTCCTGACAGCAGCAATACAGGATTACGGACTCTGCGTGACAACGCAATACGGAACCTTCACGGCTACGAGCGGCTGTCAGAAGAAAAAAATAAAGACCGACTATGTTGACCATCTATACCTCACGATACATGTCGAAAATGTGGACTCAGTTGTGAAACTTTGGAAGGAGTTCGCGCAATGGAAACCGACAACGAAGTGAAGGACGATAGTGGAACTCCCTCAGAGTTTAAAAAATTCGATGACGTGATGCGGAAGATTCTTTCAGTCTCAAAAGAAGAGTTGAAGAAGCGAGAGAAGGCATTGAAGCGTAGACGAGCGCGAGCAAAGAAAAAGCGGGCTCTTTCTTAGCCCGCTTACCTCGGCCTTGCCGCCGAGCGGCCCGTTTAAGGGTAGCCCTTGCTCAGTTCGGTTTGCCAGTGAGTTGAGCGAATGTGATGCGCTTGCCGACAATCTGACGAACGGCTAAGTCGAAGCGACCAGCGTCATCAAGGTTCTTGCGGTTGTTATAGCGAAACATCTGATCGTCAAGGTAGCGGAACAAATGAAACGGTTCTACCGAAATATACGTGCCATGCAACCCACCCTTTACGAGACTCCAGAAGTTCTCAAGCGTGTTCGTGTATACGCGACCATTTACGTACTCGACGGCATGGTCTATGACCTGATGCTCGTATTCGCTGTTGAGTCCGACGTAAGACCTGAGGGCGTCGGTGTAGAGAGCCGCGCCAGCTTCGACGTGCTCTTTAACCAGCGGTTGCATATTGTACTTGCGTCGGTGCTCAACGATCTGGGTGCGAACCTTGCCGCCGCGCTCCACAAATCCGACTACAACAGTCTTGTCATCGTCTATGCGATCAGTAAGTGCGGCCTTTTTGGACTTGTGCATATTGCGAGCCTTGCCGCCGATGAACGTCTCCTCGACTTCGACTTCGCCGTTCAACTTGCTTCCGAAAAACTCGTCCTGCATCGCAAGGCGAATCCGATGAAGCATGAACCATGCCGCCTTTTGGCTAACCTTCACGTCGCGGGAAATCTCGTAGCTGCTCACACCGTTTTTGCAATTGGTGAGCATCCATGTTGCCGTAAGCCACTTGTCCAACGGGATCGGGCTATCCTCGTAGATCGTTCCAACCTTGATGGAAAACTCGCGCTTCGGGTGATGGCTCCCACACTTCCACGTACGCCGTTTGTTATTGAATTGACTGACTTTAGCGGAACTGCAACCGGGACAAATCACGCCATTCGGCCATCGCCGGATAGCGATGTAGTCAATGCAGTTGTCAGGATTCGAGAAGTAAACTATGGCTTCCTGAAGGCTAGTCGGTTCGGGACTCATCTTGTTCTCCACAAACCAAATACTAAGCACAAATCACTGGGCGAGTCAAGGTAATTCATAACCAAATTTTGCGACGTGAAGCTGCTGAAACTTTGCGAGGCGGTTGGCTTGGGCTTAGGGAACCAGCACCATTCAACGACTCGATCCCAGAAATTATCGTACTTAATTTTTCGAGTTCCACTTGCATTCCTATGCGCCTTGCACGAAAGCTCACGCAACGCATTATCGAAGTTCGACATTCTTTCCCCCTCAGAAGTTTTTGCAGCGTTAATTGTATAGAGAAAAGCAGTGTCATTGCTTGTCTGAGAGTCTGGCTCGATTTATCAGGATCGTCTCACTCAGTGGGGAGCCCATCGTCCAATACTGCCAGCCGTCTACGTCGAAATAGGTATAAGTGGCACGCCCATAGACTTTCTGGTAGCCATGCCGCCGAATGTGCATTACGACGCGTTCGAACAACGCTTCGTCGGGCGCATCTTTCCGCAGCGTGTACTCGTGCGGGGTCTTTGGCATGGTCTTAGCAAACGTCCAAGTGGATCGAGCCACAAACGCACGCAGTTCAGGCAGCGTGAGAGATTCCAGTTGCGGATCAGGCACTCCGAGTCCCATTCGTTATGAATTTGCCTTCGGCTCGCGATTGTAATTGATCGGCTCTGCTGAGCGGCGCGGGTGCAAGGCTGGAAGCAGAATGATAAATTCAGCAGGTTGATAAGTTCAATCAAAAACGAAACTGGAATTCCCATCAAGGCACGATCCAACCCCTACGTGCCACGAGTCCTTCTGGTCGAGGATGAGCAGCCGATCCGGTCGGGACATTATTGTCCCGTGGCTCTTGGGAGACGGGTTCGATTGCCGGGAAGCAGGTGACGGTCGAGCAGCCATGGAATTGTTGGCGGCAGGAACTAGGATCAACCTCGTACTCTCAAATGTGCTGCTACCTCTGGTAGACGGGTTCAGGCTTCTCCTGCACGTGAAGCAGCATTTCCCCCGCATTCCATTCGCTTTTGTTACCGCTGTAAACGATGCGCCGCTTCGAGAACAATTAATCCGCTATGGAGCTGATGGCTACTTGTTGAAACCATTCCTCACTGAACAGGAATTTCTGACATTCGTTCGCCGTACAATCGGAAAACTGCCACGGCGATGAGATGTTTCTGATCTTGTCGCCGATCATTTTGCTGACTGGTTTGTTGGTGCGACCAGCCACGAGGCTTCAAGCATTCGCTGCTCCGCGAGTTCGGGAATTTATTAACCTCGCTGAGTCAAGAACTTGGATAATATTCCAAGCGAGGTCGGAGTGTGCTCTATGTGGCACCATTTCATCAATCTACTGGCAGAAGCATGGAAGAGTGTCACCGTTGCTCTCAGTACTTCCGCCCTATCCATAATCCTCTACTCATTGGCTGCTCCGGTCGTTACTTTTGGCGTCACGCTCGCCCTCGTTTCAAGACAGGACAGGAACAAGACTTTCGTGGAGCACCTGAAACAATCAGCTATTCCGACGCTTGTTGGATTTGCCGTTCCGTTGGTGCTACTAGCATGTGTTTTCGGGTGGAAGATAATCACGACAGTTTACGAAGATCATCAAGCCTTGGTAGCTCAAGCCAATGCACCAAAGCCTACATGTCCGGTATGTGCTGGCTGTCCATCTTGTCCTCTAGCGCCAAAGCCGATTCCGAAACTGTCGTCAGAGCCGGAAAAGATTCACAACGCATCGGCGACGGTCAGGGTAACATGCACTCTAAAGAACCCATCGAAGAGTCCGGGGACGACCTCGACGTTTATGACGGATGCTCCTTCTTATCTCGCGGGCAGTACGGGGCGGGCATTTTTCCAAACAAACTCTGCTTCATACCAGAGAACCGAAGAGGGTGCCGTCGTCATTACAGAAAACTATGCCGTCAATTCGCCGTCCGATCTTCTTGAGCAACCAGTTTCGGCGTTAGCTAATTACAAAAGCTTCCATCTAGCGATCAGCGGAGTTTCCGAAAAGACATTCGACACGTGCATTTTCTTGGAGTTGACGTTCAGGATAAATGGCAGGGATGTTTTCCAAACGCAAAAAGAATTTCAAAAGAAAATCACTAAGGGGTTAGCAGCAGATGTGCCCTACGAATATGATAGAGCCGCTGTATTAGGAAAGCAGTGAAACAGGATGAACGGAAGATGAAACCTGAATACAGAGGTGGCTCGGAAGTACGCTGGCTCACCAGAACATCGCTATGTGTCCGAAAATGGCGAAAATATTTCGCCGTTTCGGAATCGCCTTCCGTCCTACAACCCTGCCTGATCCAAGGAATGCGACCAGAGCGAGGCGGCGGATCGATTCGGTCTGTCCGAGTCAGTGCGTTCGGAAAGTGTTCCAGTCGCGAGTGTCTAGTTCCATCGCACAGTACACTTCAAACAGGTAAAGTTCGAGAGAGCTTGGTATTTCCGTGAACGCCACACTGCAACTTCGGAGCAGCGATTGCTCTTCATCGAAAGCCTTACGAAATGCGCCATCTCGCATTGCCTCCGCCCTTTTCATCTTGTGCAATGTTTTTTTGGTTGCCATCTGATAGGCAAGACTGGCATCAAAGTGCGTTCTCCCGTTGAGATGTTGCCGTAGCCGCTGAACAACGGTTCGCGAAATGCCTACGTAAAACGGTTTTCCCTCTCGGACGAGCACATAACAACCGGCAAAATCCACACTCCGACCGATTTGTGAAAGTAGGGAGCGGATGCCAACTCCTGACTTGCAAAACGACGAAAGTGAAAAAGGCTGTTCCAGCGCAGCCCCCAGTCGGCTCATGTGAGCCGGGAGAACCGTAGCCGCCATTTCTGCAAAGGTGTGGTTGCACTCGTCTATTGCCATGTCCGTGATCCGCCCTGCTTTCGTACACGACTAACCGAAGTAGCGTAACCGCAGGTAAGCTTCGTACGCTGTGCCAGATGTCGTCTTGCAACTACGCCGCCTTCTCCGCCGCCCTAATCTTCGCCCACCTCGCCCGTGTAGCCGCTGCGATTCTCCTTCTGCCCGCTGCTGAAATTGTGGGCTTGGGTGTCGGAGCGTGACCTTTCGCCTTTGCCCATCGGGCTTTCTGCGCCAAACTAATCTTTCTACGAGCGGCAGCAGACATAGTCCACTTTGCAGGAGTAGAGCCCGTTGTTTTCGTTGCCGCTGCTGGCTGCAATCCCTTCCTCAAGTTCGCCCATCGTGCTCGCTGCGCCAGCGCCATTTTGCGACGTGAAGCTGCTGATACTTTGCGAGGCGGTTGGCTTGGGCTTAGGGAACCAGCACCATTCAACGACTCGATCCCAGAAATTATCGTATTTAATTTTTCGAGTTCCACTTGCATTCCTATGCGCCTTGCACGAAGCTCACGCAACGCATTATCGAAGTTCGACATTCTTTCCCCCTCAGAAGTTTTTGCAGCGTTAATTGTATAGAGAAAAGCAGTGTCATTGCTTGTCTGAGAGTCTGGCTCGATTTATCAGGATCGTCTCACTCAGTGGGGAGCCCATCGTCCAATACTGCCAGCCGTCTATGTCGAAATAGGTATAAGTGGCACGCCCATAGACTTTCTGGTAGCCATGCCGCCGAATGTGCATTACGACGCGTTCGAACAACGCTTCGTCGGGCGCATCTTTCCGCAGCGTGTACTCGTGCGGGGTCTTTGGCATGGTCTTAGCAAACGTCCAAGTGGATCGAGCTACAAAAGCACGCAGGTCAGGCAGCGTGAGAGATTCCAGTTGCGGATCGGGCATCCCCAGTCCCATTAGGTTCAGGTCGCCAACCGTTTCAGTTCCTTTACGACTCTCTCCAGTTCGTCAACGAGCGCCTTCGGAGCCGCTGTCTGACGAAGGGTCTCGCTTCACGCTCAATGAAACATATTTATTGCCGCCGAACCAAACGCGATGGCAGATTCGTGTGCTCGCATCCAATCGCCTTTGGCATCCGACTATCTAATTCTCCCAAGTCCGCTGCTTAATCGCCAGTCAGACTGGTGCTTTTCCTACGCGTGAAAATCGGGTGAAGCACACACGGCTTATTAGCAAGGTCTGGTGGTGGGAGTGCTGCTAGGAACGCAACAAGTTCCCAACCTTTGCTACCCAAAATGTTGAGACGTTCGCTCAGACATAGACGACCCAGCCTTGCGGAGAGAAGTCCACGATAAGCGGCAGGTGCTCGTTGAACGGCCTCCATTTCCAGTCCGTAACCTTCGCATTTCTCTATTTGCCGGGCTGCTTGCCGGAGATGCCGTCTACATTCCTAAGCAACACGTCGGTTGAGCCCGTACAATATATTGTCCAAATTTCGAGTCGCGGCTGTTAGGAGTAGCGACGTGAATTTCGAAGAAAGATTCCAACTGTTGACGGGGTACGCCCCGTACCCGTGGCAAATAGCATTCCACACACAGTGGTTCAATGGGAAGGTTCCGCGTCGGCTACATCTCCCAACGGGTGCTGGTAAGACTGCCGTCATTCCCATTTGGCTCTGTGCCATTTGGAACCAGCTGGAAAGCGGGCTGACGCTGACCATACCACGCAGACTGTATTTCGCAGTCGACCGTCGAGTTGTGGTCGACCAGTCGGAGGTAGTCGCCCAATCGATCAGAAAGAACGCAGAAGGCATGCCGCTCTGGTCATTGCTCTCGAAGAGAACCCTGTCGGACAATCCGCTAATCGTGTCCGTCCTGCGTGGTCAGAGGGTCATCGAGTATGACGACGTGATCTCCGACCCGTCAGCGTTTGCCGTCGTTCTCTGCACGCCGGACATGGTCTTCAGCCGTCTCCTTGGTGGTGCTTACGGATGCAGCGCCCGCGTCGCAAGTCGCGAGATGGGACTAGTGGGACAGGACACTTTTCTGGTGCTCGACGAAGCTCACATCAGCGAAGCAAACATCAAGGTTCTTGAGTTCGTGTCGAGACACAACAATTCGCTGAAACCCTTTTGGTGGACGACGATGTCTGCGACGTTGCGCCAGAATGCTGATTTCACGCTCTCGGAAGATGACTTGACGCTCATGGCGGCTAAGTTGAATGCGTCGAAAAGGCTGACTGTTTCCGAGGGCGAACTCATCCCGACGATCCTGAATACTATCGAGCATAATGAGTGGAAGCGTCTCATCGTTTATGTCGAGAAGCCGTCCGATGCTGTTCGGGTCTACAACAAGTTGCAGAAGCAATATTCCTGCATTCTGCTAACAGGCATCATGCGTGGCTACGAGAAGTCGAATCTCGACTTCACGCCATTCAAGACATCAGTCGGCGGGCAACACGTTCTCATCGCCACAAGTGCTGGCGAAGTAGGTCTCGATGTCTCATGCGACCTTCTTATCACGGAGGTCGCCGCAGCAGAACGGCTGGCACAGAGGTTCGGGCGTTGCAATCGCTGGGGAGAGTGCCAGGTAGCATCGGTCTATGTCATAAATCCGCCGAAGAAAGAGAAGGAAAAAAGATGGCGAAGAATTGACGGGCAGGCAGCGATTGCGGCAACGGTCGAATACCTGGAAACTCTGGATGGCGACGCGTCCACTGGGAATCTCTACCGACACCCCGTTCCCGCTAGCGCGTTTAGCTCTGTCCCCGCGACCCTGAGTTTGAATAAAGCATCGCTCCTCCAGATTGCGAACACCACTTATCCCTCTATGGAAATGGCGGACTACATTCGCGGAGTGGGGATTGAGTATCATGTCAACCTCGTGATTCGCAACGACGCGGAGATTAAGTGTCTGCTGTCGCTCGCTGAAGCTGACCCCACGAGCGAAGCGTTCGATCAGTTGCCGATTGCTAATAACGAAGTATTCAAAGAACTCCCGCGAGAGTTCGTCAAGATCGTATCGACTTGCGCCGATTCACGCTTCCTTTTTATTTCTCGATCTGGAGCCGTCAAGGTATTGAACACCAATATCATTGACCAACGACTTCTCGCTGGAGGGACGGTGTTTCTGCCTGAGTCTGCGAACCTCATCAACCCGCAAGGGCTCTGTGAAGCCGATGGGGGCGGTGAGAGGGACATCTTCTCCAAGGTTCAAAACGTCGTGACGCGTTTCCTACAGACCGCCGATAATGAGTGGCTGTCGCTCGAAACAGGACAGACGGTCGTCGCTACGACGCCTGACAAGTTGCTCAGAGCGCTCCCAGTGGACAGCGGCATGAAAGCAAAAATTGTTTTCAATTCTGCGGGTCTCATTTACATCAAGACGCAAAAGAGAATTCAAGGCGGAAAAATGCTTCTCAGCGAACATTTGGCACGTGCAACAGAGTACGCGCAACAACTGAATGCGGCAATCGGGTTTCCACCAGAGATAGCGACTGCTGTCGTCGACGCCGCGAAAACGCATGACGACGGGAAAGCACATCCGCTCTGGCAATTGGCTTTTCGTGGCACGACAACCGGGGAGCCACTGGCAAAGAATTTCAAGTTCGTTAATCCATTCCTATTGAATGGGATGCGACATGAACTCGTATCTGCGTTGCAAAATCCGGAACTATCGCCGCAGGCAAAGTGGCTCATCGTTAGTCATCACGGTCGGTGTCGCCCCCTGTTTGAGCCGGATGCATATGACCCCGATGCGGTCGAAGCGAGCGCGAACCTAAACGGTCAATTGCCGGAACTGCTGTCGAGCCTGAACCAACAGTTCGGGGTTTGGGGGCTAGCATATCTAGAAGCAGTTATTCATGCAGTAGACATCAATGCGGAGTAAATAGTGGACGTCAAGATATTAGTCAATCCGAAGAATTTGAGCGAAGTTCTGGCGGCGTGCGGACTCGTCATTCTGGCGGAGTGTCTGGACAGACCAGTAATGCGATGCCGTTTCACGCAAACGAAGACCGTGATTTGTGAAGACAATACCTTCCGCTCGATGCTGTTCGAGTTCGAGCATCCCGATTACGACAGTCTGCTGCAACGAATCACAGCCCTCGATGTAGGCAGAGCTGAGCGGAAGGTCATCCTGAGGGAGCATGGAAACGAAACCATCATGCTCGATTGGTTCGACATGGGCGGTTTCATCGGCGATAAAGGGAACTTCTCAAAAGTGGACAAACTAGAATTCGTCAAACTCCATCACAGCGTCTTCGCGAAACTGGCGACAGCGAACGAAGACCTCTTCTCGCTCTCCGCAGAAACCACTGAGACGAATTATCTGGCGAACCTTTCCCAGTTGAAGAAAAATTACATCGATGCGGGCGGTGTCTACGAAGGCGGCGACACGAGAATCTTCGCCCGTGAGTTCCTGCTCATTGTCGCCCATCAGAATTTTCGGTCGATGATGTCACAACTGAAAAATGAGGGCTCTATCGTCTACGGTCTTGCAACAGAGTGGACGCTCCCTGCGGGGTTGTTCGCAGCCTTGGTCGGCGGCGGACGCTGTAGGAGGTACGAGGCGGGAACAAAAGGCTTCGGGAAGGATGGTCTGGTGTTAACGGTTGCGCGGGAAATTGCGAATGAAATGATGATGATGTAATCAGTAGTCCCCGAATCGGCATGATCGAATTAAGGAAAGAGGAGAAAAGCATGACATTCATCGAAAAAGTAAAACAAGCCAAGGCGATTCGGGTCACTGAGTCCCTTATATCGATGTCTTCATCGGTAAAGTTGCCGAGTTACGCTGGCGAAAAAGGGCAGAAGGATTCGAGGTTTGCAACTTGGGGCAATGATGCGGTACTCGACAGCGTGCAGTCGCAGGCGAATAGGATTGAGGCAGTGTTCACGGGATATCCAGACCTCGTTCCTGCAACACAGGTCGTCTATCCCGATACGGCGATTGCCTTGGTTGAGGTTCCTCATCGTGCGGCTGACCCTGCCATCTCGTATTACTTTAGACAGGAATTGGAATCGTTGTCATCCCAACCCGAACTTCTGGCGAAACGTGCTCCGACTTCGCTTCTGTTTGGAGTTTGTGATATTCGGGGCGGTCGCAACATCCGGCTGACCCGTGCAATTGCGAGTGATGTCATTGTTCGTAACGGGACAACGCGCCCTGCGGCGTCATCTCTTTCAACCCCGTTTTCGAACGAAGTCCGGGCAGACTTCGCAGAGAAGTTACGTGAGCACGGTTCAACGGGTGCTGAAATCGGTGTCGAGCAGATCCCCGCGTATTCTGAGCGCGGAACCATTGATGTCTCGCACGCGACTATTGAACGCACTGCGGTCTTCTCGCTAGAGGTCTTTGACCAATACAAGTCAAATCCTGCGTTGTATGACTACCTAGTCGGTCTCGCTCTAGTTGCACTGCTTACACCGACCACCAGTATTCTACGTTCTGGAACGACCCTTGTCCGGCAGTCTCGCAAAGTCGAGATCTTTACTGACCTGAAGCCTGCTGACACGATTGATGAGAACGGTCTGTTTGACGAGGTGCTCAAATTTGCGAGGGACGCCGCCAAGAAGTTCGGCATCGGTCAGGCTGAAACGCTGAAGGTCGACATCGACCGCATTATTGCCGATGCAAAATATGGTAGTGAAACAAAGAAAACGGTCAAGACCAAGAAGACAGCAAAGAAAGTTGGGGCGTGACAACAGGACGTCGGACGCGGTTCGGATTCCAGTTATTCACACGCAGAGACGTTGTGTGTTGCCCCGCTCGCTACGCAGAGGTTGGAAGTGAGGGATTATGTTAAGAATTGACGTCACGTACCCAACAGGGAGTGTCCATGCAAAGGAGTTTCCGCTGGATGCGGTCACGTTGTTTCAGGCCATGGTGCAGCGCAATGCTCATCGTCTCGGCGAAGCCCGCCCCGCACTCGAAGCACTCGAACAATCAACTTGTGTTCGCATCGAGTGTTCGTCCACGACCAAGACTGGCGTAACCGTTGCCGTACCGCGAATGCCGAAATGGATTGAAACCAAAAACTTCACGCTTGGCGACCCCGGCAACAAACTCATGGTGTACCAGCCTGTCTTTCGTTTCGACAACAAAGACGGCGTGCATCTGCGTTACTTCTTCGCCGCCGAAGTCAAGGAGGAATGGCTGCCATTCTTCGAACCTTTCAGACTGGGGCACGGCGAAAGCCTTTGTGTCTCGAAAGCATCGGTTGCTGACGATTTGCCTCTGAAAACGACGGGAATGCAGTCTTGGGAGCCCTTCCGTCGAGGGCGGCAGATGAGAATTTTGCGGTCGGGACTGCTCGACGATCTCATCCTGTATCACAATGCGAGAAAGTCGAGCCACGAGGTTGAGCAATCGGTTGCCTTCTTCTCGACTGAGCCGCGAGAAACGCGGTTATTGTACCGTTTTTATTGCAATGCAGAACCGTATGCGTTTCATCAGTGGGAGTTGCCAATTGTCGCGGGCATGTTGCGGCACGCCGTTACTGAGCAAGTTCCCGCCAACCTGAAAGAGTACGCATCGAATCATGGCAAGGATCAGTTGCAGTACCTTCCATTGCCCAACATTGGTCACGACTATGCAGACGCAAAAATCCGTCGTGCGGTCATCATCGACCCGTTAGGTTCTCTCCCCGTCCATCGCGTTTCGGAGTTGGTAATGAATGACCTCAAGGGACGTACATTCACGGCGGTACGCGAGACCGCGACGGACAGTGTTTTCGACCAATACTTGACACCGTCACATCGTTGGGTGGCGGTCACTCCTGTTCTACTGAACGGATATGACACCAAGCATGGGAAGAAGAGCGTAAGAAAGCGCCAGAAGATGCTTACGAAAATGTTCCGCGTCGTCGGATTACCTGTACCGAAAACGATACAAGCGTTTGATGCGGGAGAGACGTTTCAGGTCAGCAACAAGCACGGGAACAATTACATCAAGACGATGCTGGCGGTTGAGTTCGACAACGAGGTCGAAGGAATGATTGTCGTAGGCGCAGGACGAAATGCGGGAATGGGAATTTTCGCAAACCTCCCAGCATCTGGCACGGCTTGAAGTTTGCGTGATTTGATGAAATCGAAAGGAAGGAAGTTACTGTTGTTGAGAGACTTCTGAAGCGGTTGCAATCCCCGCTACAAGCGGGGTGGAATTGAAAGGAGGAAATCCCGCGCGTGATCGGGAAGGCAAACGGGCGTTGCAATCCCCGCTACAAGCGGGGTGGAATTGAAAGATGATGCAAACACCGAACTCGATAGCTAACCTGCTGGTTGCAATCCCCGCTACAAGCGGGGTGGAATTGAAAGCTGAATAGGTACGGAAAGCCGTTAGAGGAGCCCGCCGTTGCAATCCCCGCTACAAGCGGGGTGGAATTGAAAGGTCAGAAACGCCCCCATCAGGTTGTCGTAAGATGGGTGTTGCAATCCCCGCTACAAGCGGGGTGGAATTGAAAGTCTTCATAAACGCATTGCCCTGCTTCAATGCGTTTTTTTAGTTGCAATCCCCGCTACAAGCGGGGTGGAATTGAAAGAGAAAACGTGTGCTCCCGAAGCTGGAGACACAGTTGATGTTGCAATCCCCGCTACAAGCGGGGTGGAATTGAAAGTAAGATCGACGACGCGGCGGCCGTCTCCGGTTTTTGCGTTGCAATCCCCGCTACAAGCGGGGTGGAATTGAAAGACTTCATCCGGTAACGACCATCCACTTCCCTCTCTCGTTGCAATCCCCGCTACAAGCGGGGTGGAATTGAAAGAAGGAATCAATCTCGGGGTCTTGCAGAATCCGGTTGGTTGCAATCCCCGCTACAAGCGGGGTGGAATTGAAAGTTGCTATCGCAGAAAGAGGTCGCCCACCAATGAGCTGTTGCAATCCCCGCTACAAGCGGGGTGGAATTGAAAGTTCATGAGATCGCTGAACGCCATGTAGATGCGGTTGTGTTGCAATCCCCGCTACAAGCGGGGTGGAATTGAAAGACACCGTGACCGCGTTTCCAAGTGCTCGGTATCGGGCGTTGCAATCCCCGCTACAAGCGGGATGGAATTGAAAGTCAAAACCAGAGGGCAATCCACGGTCGAATTGGGAGTTGCAATCCCCGCTACAAGCGGGGTGGAATTGAAAGTCGGAAAGAAACAGCTTGAGTCTGGCGTCGGTGCCCGTTGCAATCCCCGCTACAAGCGGGGTGGAATTGAAAGTCGTCCCGGATGAGCTGGTCGATTAGGTTCACGAATCGTTGCAATCTCCGCCATGAGCGGGGTTGGATTGAAAGATCACGCAGAAGGGAGCGGCGATTTGACCTGGTCGCGCGTTGCAATCCCTGCTTCAAGCGGGATGGAATTGAAAGTGGATCACGAATGTAGACGACATTTTCGACACAGAGTTGTAATCGCCGTTAGAAGCGGGGTAGGATTGAAAGTTTTAGGCGAGCAGCGCGGTTTCATCATCCTCGTGGTTGCAATCGCCGCTACAAGCGGGGTGGGATTGAAAGTTAGTCGCGGCTTCTCTCCGCCTGCTGCGTCCGTGGTAGTTGCGATCCTTGCTACAAGCGGAGTGAGATCGAAATTCGTGCACGTGGGAGCAAGCGTTGCAGAAAGCGTCGTTGCAATCCCCGCTACGAGCGGGGTGGGATTGAAACATTGAAACACGTTGATGATAAAAGGATAGAAGGTGTCAGACCCACTAACTAAATAACTAAATAAGCATCCATCTTCTTCTTGATTTCACGCTGCTGGGGGTCAACATCACGATAGAGTATGCGTCTATTGCTAACTCTTCTAGCTTTCTCAGCCCCTGATCGATACGCAGTTCGAGGCGCGAGCGGCGGTTGGCTTCTTGCTGACCTGCCAAAAACTTTTGGGAGTGTTTTGCATGCCGCCCATCGATAATTCGAAATAGCCCGTGACTAAGTGGAATCTCACTTCGGCTGCGGCAATGTTCAAGTAATTGCATTGAAAAGTGTCGGTGCCGAAAACTTGCCCGGTCATCCGTCCGCCCTTAATGATGAGCACGCGGAAATCAGTGCAAATGAGGGCTTCCGTGAACGCGCCCTTCAATTGGACGACCATCCGTTCGCCGGGAACGAGCGCTTGCCGCGCGGCGTCCTCTCCAACCTTTGTGGAATTGTTTCGATCATCATCGACTCCTGATTTCGATCACTAAAGCGGCAAACGCTTCGAAGCCATGGTCGCCGCTTCTTGCGCCCTTAATAAATGCACTTCAGCACACCAGCCTCGATTAACGCCTCAACCAATTGACAGGGTGTAACTCTCAGCCAGCCGTCGTTGCCGACTAACTGGCGAGCACATGGATCAAATTGCTTCCATTCGCTTTCGTTGCGGATTTCCAGCACATGAGGCGGAATAGTTCGTTCCCACAGTCCGCTCTCATCGTCGAGTTTGAAACGTCCAACGCCATCGATCCAGACCGAGATGCTCCATTTATCATTTCCCTTTTCTCGTTTGAGGAAAACCATAGGCACAATCGTGCTGTTCAACCGAAAGTTGAAGATTGGTGGCATGATGTCTCCCAAAGGAATGGCTATTCCTCATCATCCTTGATGCCGTGCAGACAACGGAAACACCGATAGTGCGGATCTCCATCCAGCGTGGTCTGTTTCGGCAGGCGCAGTTCGACTTTGATTGCGGCGATTAAGTCCTTCCGCTTCAGGATGCACCTGTCTGCGAGGAGCGTAAATTTCTCTCCCTGCTTATCGCACATCACCCGTCCTCGCGGAAATTCCTCATATTCGGATGTAACGGGAGCCTTGCCAATCTGCTGCCAACGTTCCCAGACGCGAATATGGCTGCTCGGGTAGTTCAGATGATCGCCATACTCTTCGCACTCGCTCAGCGGGGCGCTGTCGATCATCAGTTTGCCATCCACGAGCCAGAAAATGCCCAGTCGCGCCTCTGTTTTCGGATGGTTCTTCCTGCCCGTCGCGCGTTTTGGCATTTGGCTAATTCTCAGGTATCTGCTGAAGTCGCCCCCAGCGCTCCAGCCTCGATTATCGCCTCCACCAACTGCACGGGCGTCACGCGCCTCCAACCATCGTTCTTGTTCCGCTGGCGCACGCTTGCATCGAGTTGCCCCCACTCGGTTTCGTTTCTGATTTCGAGAATATGAGGGGGAAGAGTCCGCTCCCACAAGCCTGTCTCATCGTCGAGTTTGAAGCGCCCGACGCCATCGAGCCAGACCGAGATGCTCCATTTACCGTTGAGCTTCCCATTCACTCTTTCTCTTTTTATGAAAACCATAGGAACGACGACGCGGTTCAACCGATAATTAAAGATTGGGACTGGCATTTTGCCTCCAACGGAGTGGGACTAGTCGCCCGCTTGGGCGAAGGCGCTTGGCTGTTGCTGCGACGGCTTCTTTGGCGCTGCGGCGCTATCGCAAAGCACCTGTAATCGAATCCTGTACTTTGTGATCAATGTGATGATCCAACGGATCCCAACTGTACTTGCGATGGTCCGGATAGTGATGGGTCGAATAGCTGCCCTAACCCGCCGCCCGTGCCAAAGCCACCGGATCCGATCATCTGTGACTCAATTCAGAGCGACTACACGAGTGCAGTCGGGCAAATCAATGCGGGAGCCTGGATGCAGGGGTGGGGCAGTATACTAGTGTGCGGATGGACCGGCACGGCCGTAGGTTGTGTTGGCTCATTCTTTACAGGTGTGCCAACTCTAACGGAGAATCAAGAGATAGACCAGAAAACACAACTGTACACCGCCCAATGGAACAAGGCGGGTTGTTCCGGAACGCTTCAATCTCCGTTCAATAACTAAAGGGGGCTCGGTGAGCACATTGGACTTGAGCATACGGCGTTTCATGAGTACAAAAGGGTTGAAGAGTAAACACCCGTGGGTGTTCGCGGTCGTGTTAGGACTGTTGTGGGCAAGCGTCAGAGCACTATTTGCCCACTTGCAGGCGTCACTAGAAATACATCTGGTCGATAACGGACTTGCGGTGTTCTGGTGGCTAATCGTCCTTACGTATTTCGTTGTAGACCTCTCGATGCTGCTCGTTCTTGTTTATTTTGTTGGGAGGCGTATGCCAAAGGGCTTCCCGTTCTGGTATTTCTCGATGGACATTGCGGTTTTTGTTTTCCTGATGCACGCTTCATCTGTGTGCCTTGACAATACGATTTATTTTCAACTCTCCGCGATAGGGTTGCAATACGCATTTCTAGTCTTCGGAATTGCGGCAACGTTGTGGACTGTCTTTGCACTTATGAGGCACCACTCGATGAAGAAACGCTTTTCCCATGATTCCAGTTCTCCTAACTGACGGGATGACGGCCATTTCCCCGAATCGACCGCCGAGATCAAACCCGACGCCGAAGTAATCGCCTTGGAAGCCTTCTTCAACTCCGATTCAATTCGGTCGAGATCAGCAAATGTACGCCGAACTTCAACAGCGAGAACTGCATTCTGTTCCAAGAAATTGGCTCCATGCAGCCGCATCTGTTCGAATAGGGGCTTCAGCACATCAAGATCGCGGGCGAGCCACATGCGGCACGTTCTCAAAATCCACACGCCATCATTTCGACCCCAACGACATTCTTTGTCCACTTGGCGGAGTTGGCTCTCATCCCTTGCCACCAGAATGGCGATGGACATCTGGCGTTCTTTGCAGTCTCGAATAAGTTTGGCGATATCGCCCTCACAAATTGTCGCTTTATCTTTGCAATCAATAAGCATTCGAGGCTCCAGTGGTGCGCCAGCGGCATCCCGGTACGACATTATGAAATCGCCATTCTTGGGTAGCTTTTCGCTCACGCATATGCCTGCCCATGTGCGTGCTTCGTCGGCAAAATCCATTTCCTCCCGCTTCCCAACACGAGCGACCTTCGACATTTCGGCTTCGAGTTCCTGATTTCGCTCTCGCACATCGGAGAGTTCGCGGAGGCAGTCTTCAACTCGCCGGGTGAGGTCATTCCTTTCGGATTGAGCCGAGCGCAGTTCGTCTTTGTGATGTTCTCTGATTTCTGGCGTTCGCTTCGTCAGTTCTATTTCGAAACGCGACCATGCGGTCTGATGCTCACGGTCGTGTTTGCTTTGGAGCAGGCGGAATGCTTCTGCGGCGCTGAGTTCCGCGATTCTGGCGAAATCCTTTACTCCTAATCGGTCAAGAATCTCAGTCCTTTTTAACTTGCCTTCGCCCAGACATAATGGACACTCGATTTCGGTCGGCATTGAGGGTTGAGCGGTCATGATTCCTCCCGCGCCTGCTTGGCGCTCTGTTGGCAAGCGATGACCTCACGAAATTATTTCGCGAGGTTCGGAAAAATCACTATTGGGGGGAGCGGATGGGGGCTACTTCTTCCGATTGATTAACAACCCCGGATCAGCCGTGTTGGTAGATACCAACCTGTTGTGCTCATCTCGGGTAATGTTGAATTTATCGCTAGTTTTGCCGATGTAGCGGTTATGCCCGTCCCGCACGACCGACACATCATCTGGAAAACCGCTTGTAACCGAGCCGATAATTTTCCGTTCGCCGTTGCGAATGAATTTCTTCTCAAGCGACATTGTTTCCTCCTTGTTTTTCCTAACAGTGTTAAACCAGCTTCTATCCCACCTTCTCATCATCCGATGCGCAACTCACAAAGACCAGATGTCGAGCAAAATCTCTACTCTTCTGCTGAAGGATGGGTCGGCAAGGCACCTTCGCATGCTTTCGCGCCGCGAATCGCCAGAACACAGCTTCGCAAATGAGGCATAGGAACATGTCCTGATCGACAACAGCGAATACTTTGCCGATCCGATCCGTTGGAAGCACGAATGGCTCTAGCCGAGTGTTGTAGGTCTTGTCCATGCGCCTCCCCTTACGCTGCGGCATTAGCATCCATACATTGGGTTGTGCAATCTAGCACCCCCGCTCGGAAGGAGGAATTGCAATCGCTGCTCGCGTCTTTCATCAATCGGCAGACGCTTGCCCGGCTGATTAAATGTTTCTTCGCCACCTGCGTCAGCGACAATCCAGATCGGCGGTCTTCGATCACCTGATGGCGGTCAACATCGAGTCGCGCTCGACCTATGACCCTGCCCTCCGCTTTCGCCCTGCGCATTCCCGATTTCACGCGCTCCACAATCAGTGATTTTTCAAGCTCGCTAATCGCGGAGATTATCGTCACGAATAGGCGACCCATAGCATCTCCCGTCGCTACACCCTCCCGCCTGCTGATGAACTCCACGCCCAAACTGTCAAGTTCGTCAACGATTTGCAGGAAATTGCGAGTGCTGCGGGCGATACGACGGCCACTACAGGCGCGAATTGCTGAGGGTACCAGTATGCCATCGATGCCTGGGGCAACCTGAATGCGCAAAGCGGTTTAACGGCCTATAGCGGTTGCACGCAGTACATTTCTTCGGCGACTGCGGACGGCAACAATCACGTTGTGGGACTTAGCTACGATCCTTCGGGAAACATGCAAGCCGATGGCATCAATACTTACACCTGGGATGGCGAGAGCCAGCTCAAGACCGCCGCTGGCGTCGCCGGTAGTGCCAACTACGGCTACGATGGCGACGGTCGGCGGGTTTCCAAGGTGGGCACGAAGCTCTATTGGTACGGGTCGGGGGGAGAGATTCTGGCGGAAACTGACGCGGCTGGTAATACGCTGAATGCCTATGTGTTCTTTGGCGGCAAGCGCGTGGCGCTGGTGCCGGCCACGGGCACTCCGTTGTATTATGCCGAGGACATGCTGGGCAGCTCGCGCGTGATTGTGCAATCGAATGGAACCCTTTGCTACGACGCCGACTTCACGCCTTTTGGGGCGGAGGCGACGGCGACCTCCACGTGCGCGCAAAACTACAAGTTCGAGGGCAAGGAACGCGACAGCGAAAGCGGCAACGACGATTTTGGGGCGCGGTACTATTCGTGGCGCTTTGGGCGCTGGCTGAGCGCGGACTGGTCCTCGGTGCCAATGGCGGTGCCCTATGCCAACCTGACCAACCCACAAACACTGAATCTGTATGCCATGGTGGCGGACGATCCCGAGTCGTTCGCGGATTTGGACGGGCACGATGACGGAGGTGGTGAGAGTGGGGGTGGGGGTGGGGGTGTACCTGGAGGCGATGCCTACAATTCAGCGGCTGGCCAGGCACAGTATGCCTCCTTCCATGGGGACGACGCTGTTGCAGCGGCGCAGGTCTGGCGCAATGCCCAGGCCCAACAGCAGAACGGAACAACGACAACGCCCGGCGATCCAAGCAGACTGACGCAACCCAATCCAGACACAGTCATTCCTGGCTCTCCCAGCCAGCAGCGTGAGCGTGTTTATCAAGCGACCGACAAAGACGGTAATCCGATTACTACTCCGGGCGCACAGATCATGGAGAACGCTAAGGTCACGAAGGTCACTCCTGGTTACGCAATTGATCCTCAAACTTCAAACGGAAAGTGGATAAATGCCAATCCTGGTCCGGGGCAATTCACAGATCGATTAGGACCAGATTCCAGGGACAAAACTGCGACCTATTCATACACAACGCGCCAAAGTTTTCAGATCAAGATTGGAGACACTGTCTATCCTTTATCGACGGTTGTTAGAAACCAGATAACCGTGGTTGGCGGCGTCGTTACCTCAATCAAAACAACTTTCATTACGCCGTAGTTGAGCAGGAGAAATGCGCATGATCAATCATTGTGTTCGAACTATCCGTTTGTTTTTGGTCGTCGCTTCTTTCTCACCTATACTGGGCACAGGAATGGCGCAAACGCTCCAGCATCGTGCAGAAGCAGAAGACAAGGCTCTTGATGCCCTGTCTTCTGCACTTGAGAATGTAAAACGTCAGGCCGTCGTTGAATACACAGGAAGCTGCTTCAAACCCTCTGTCGTTATTGCGCCGTCAATCCGACTCGACACAAGTTCCATACATGGCGAGGGAGCTGCGAGTACGCTTCAGGGGCTTCTTGCAAAAGATCGGCGTTTCAGAAATGTCACTGAATCGGATGGCATTTTTACAATCGCCCAAACTGGTATCCCTCAAGACTTCTTGAGCATACGTATCAAGGAAGTCCGTTTTAAAGAGGAGCAGCAAAACGATCTCCAGCTTGCGGTACTCGCGCTTCTCGACACGCCGGAAGTTCAGGAGTACATGGCGGCACATCGCATATCGAAAGGAACATCCTTCGGAGGCTTTATTTCAGGGGCTGGCTCAGACCATCCCCATCTCAATCCGGCAATCGAGAACACCACAGTAATGGGCGTTATTAAGACCATGCTTCAGACGTTCTCGACCAATACGCATCTTGCTGTGTACAGGGAGTGCTCTGCTTCTGACGGAAGGCGGATTATCGCTATCACTTTTAAGTAGGCCGAATGGTCAGCTTCGACCCCGCAGACCGCCTTCCGGGGCGGCTTGCTTGCGTCTGAGGCTTCCGTCGGCAGCATCGGCGTTCCCAGCGAAAAGCACCATGCCTTCGGCATGGGCAGGGGTGGACACGTCTCCCCCAGTTGGGAGCTGCGCAGCAACCTTGGGTTGCTCGAGAGCAACTTCCTGCCGGAGATGGCGTCTAAAGGAAAAAGCGCGTTGAAGACGAGCGCGCCCAAAGCACATGTTCGGAGTACGCGGATGAGCCGAGTCATCATCGAGCACACGCGGAAGAGTTTTATCTTTAGCAGCCAGTCTTGATCGTTCGAGGGCCGCACGGAATCCGTGCGGCCTTGCTGCTTCCTGCCTTGAAAAGCAAATCGGGCCTTAAGAAAACGAACGGCGGAGGTGCGCAGTGAAACACGATCTGCGATCCAAGTCAGTGAGTACGAAGGTGTCGGAGGCGGAGCTGCGCGTGCTGGAGTCGCGGGCGGAGCGCTCCGGGTTGACGCTGTCGGAGTGGGTTCGGGATGTTCTGTTGGGGTCGAGCGTGGACGCGGGCGCGATGGCGGCGGAGCGGGCCATCCTGGCGGAGATGCTGGCGATGCGGGCGATCCTGCTGAACTTCATGCTGAAGCTGAGTATGCGCCAGCCGATCACGGAGCAGGTGAGCCGGGAACTGATCGAGTGGGCGGACTCGAACAAGATGAAGCGGGCGCTGGAAGTGCTGGCCAAAAACTCCACACGCGAGGAGCGGATGCAGGCAGCGCCGCCAGAGCCGGAGCTGCCCAAGGCGGCGACGAAAGCCGCGCCGGGAGAGGAGCTATAAAGCGATTGTCCCTATCGAAAATCCTGTGCGGTGCATTCGCGGCTTCGTTGCGCAAATAATCATGAGTCTCTTGAGTGTGTGTTACGCGTTCGACTCTGTGAAAGCAAATTCACAGTGGCACGTGCGAGCGAGTGGGCGCAGTTCGGACGCAGACTTCCAGGGAACCTTTGGATCTTTGTACAAGTAGTGCTTCAGAATACGGCTGTCTTAGGCGGCTCGGCGTTCATAACGACGATGCAGCCCGCCGACCTGCGGCACTGCCACGATGGGCCCGATCCCCGGCGGCTGAACCGGGCGAGGCTCGGGTGAATCTTTTCTCAAGGAGAGATGCGTCCTGGATCGGTGGTAGTAATCACAATAAGAAGCGAGAGTTCGTCGTAGCGAGTTCTCATCGAACACGATCATGTGGTCGAGACACTCGCGGCGAATGGATCCAATCACCCGCTCCACGTAGGCTCGCTGCCAGGGTGATCGGGGCGCAGACAGCACACCGGTCGAACGCCGCGACCAAGACGACATTGAACCTTCTTCTGCGGGCGTCTGCCATTAGGAGGTCGAGCCCCGGTCGGCGTGCCTTGCTTCCCGATATGCCCAAATCCTGATAAATCTGACCAACCTCGATACCCTTTTGTGCAGCAAATGATTTCAGATCATCAATCTGAGATTCGACCCGTTGATCAGTGGTGCTGACCCTGACATAAATTGCAGCTTTTTTCATGTGCCTCCTGAACGGTTGGATGGTCGTGGTTAAAATCGGGAGGGTTAACTATTCTGTGGGCTATACATAGTATACGCCGACCGTTCGCGTAGCTGATGAGCAATCTGCCCTTTGGACAGAATGGGATACAATGGGCGGCATGGGCTGGAAGTGGATGAAAGTCGCGGTTTGCGATGTTTGTGGGCATCCGTGGATACCCGAAACCGCGAACCCGACCAATTGCCCTTCCAAAGAGTGCAGGTCAATGCTTTGGGATAAGGGTGGAGTGGACGGCAGGACGCGGGCGGCAAGAATCAGAAAAAACAGGAGCCGCAAGGTGAGGGCGAGGAAGAGATGAGGACGGTGCATTAGTATGTCCTTCGGACATAATATAGCGCGTTCAAACACCTCTCAAATGACCGCGAGACAAGCATCATCTTTCCCGTAATCACTGGAAGCCGCTGGTGGGGAGATGCGGTGCAATCGGTTTCATCCTTTTATTAGATTCCGAAATACCTCAGCACTGCGCGGGCAACAATTGCCAAAACCGCTGCACTGCCTATCGCAAGGAGCATGACTTTGTTACTAAGCTTTCGTTGAGGCGAAATTCTTATCGCCACAACAAGTGCGAGCCAAATTAGAATGCCACAAGTCAACGCCCCGATCCAGTCAGGGTGGAAGCCGTTCATAGCCGTCTCCTTCGGATGCAACTAGCATTCACTTTTGTCGTTTCGACCTTTGAAAGCATACATCCGTTTGCCTCTAACCGATTCGCATCGGTGCATTTCCCGGAAGATGTAAGCTCAAGTTTATGCACATCATCATCTGGGAGTTCACGGTTCGAGAGGAACACATTCAGGAATTCATCTCCAAATACAACTCGAATGGAGATTGGGCAACCCTCTTCCGGCGTGCGGAAGGCTTTCTAGGCACCCAACTGCTCCGATCTTCTCGCGAACCCAACATCTTCTTGACAATTGACCGCTGGGAAAGCGCCACTTGCTTCGAGATTTTTCAGGAGCGATTCGGCGCGGAATATAAGAAACTGGACACGCGGTTTGAGAGCTTTACTTCGTCAGAAAAGAAGGTCGGAGTGTTTTCGGAAGCCTAATCGGCAACGTGACCGTGAGAGACTCTACGATATTATGTCCTATGGACATATTGCTATAATACATGCGGGCGTGGAACACGTAGCTTACAACGTGGGTTTGTGCGCGTCAGGATAGTGATCCGCCACGAGGTCAAGAGCCACATTATGCTCAAGCCATGCCTTGAGCGCCGCCAGAACAAACGAAAATCCTCCCATTGAATCCAACGCCTGCTTGACTACTTCATCATCGCTTCCATGAAAACCCCAGGTGGAGATGCCTACGAGGGTCGTCCCGTACGGGCGGGCTTTGAACTGCCACTCGACGGGCACAGGAGGATCGTTCCACTCGATCAGGATTCGCCGCTGCGGTTCGATTGCTTTCACTCGCACCTGTGCAGAAACGCCATACATTTCCCACTCCCAGCGAACTTCCTTGCCCTCCTCCAATTTCCCGGTGCTCTTGGTGAACCAGAACTTCGTCGTAATCGCAGGGTCAACAAAAGCCTCGAATACATCGTCGACGGGTTTGCGGATAAGCATTTGCGTTTTCACAATGAGGGCAACGAGCGTCACAAGACACGACCTATCTGGCGAACTGCGATCACATTAGCACAGCCACGTGCGGGAGTGAGGACAGGGGCAGCCAAGGCGGTGCTCACGAACAAAATTGACGCGCAAAGTTGGGAGAACGCCCGAACACCTATTGCAATTTCGCGTATTCCGTTTTGGCTTGCTTGTAGATGGGGATGTCGGGGTCGGCGTCTTTCTAGAGGGTGAGGAAATACGAGACGACTTGCCCGATGAATTCGGACGGAGTGGTCATTGGTGGGAAATGTTATGCGCTAATCGTGAGTGCGTCAATCCGCGAGAATCGCCTCCCGTTAGTAGCAACCGTCTTGTACGGTTTGCGTAACAACAAAGCTGAAGTTTCTGTAAAGGCGGGAATGCATGCGAGAAGAGGGATATGGACAATGCCCTCTTTTTTCTCATAGTTGGGGAGCAACTGCGATTGATCCATGCTCGCATGTTCTCGGCAAACGAGTCCGAACGAAGGTCGCTGGTGAAAGCGAAAGAGGAACTCTTGGAGTTGCTGGAATGCCAAGGAGTCCGTCTGTGCGCGATCCCCAGCTTACGCGAGAGTTCTATTCGATGATGTGTGCTTCGGCGCTTCCGCCTATTTCAATTTCACGAAGAGCAACACGAAGATCGCCCACACGCCAACAGTCACTGGGAACTGAGCCAGTTGCGCGTCTCGCAGTGCGCCTCCTCTTGGAATCGCAAACGTAAGCGCCAACATAGCCAATGCCGTAAGTATTCCAACTGTGAATCTGGCTTTGGAGTTCATATAGTTTCACCTCGCTAATCTCGCGACCAGCATCATCCTCGCAAAGCCGGGGAAGTGCAACTGCTTCCGCCCACGGTTTATTTGCGGCGAGTCAAAGGCAGCTTCGGGACGCTGCTTGGGACGATGGGGCTCATGGACCAGGAGAGGGCGAACAAACGGCGCAAAGTTGTGCTATCGCCTGTTTTCGACAATCATCGTGCTATTCGCCCTATACTTAACTTTCATGCAAGGTTCCACATTGACATTAGCATTGGCGCTACTACTGGCCGCATGTAATCATCCGCGCACCGCAGCCCCTTCGGAGCATCGGGTGTTGTTCGGGGTAAACGTTCAACTCTCTGAGGCAGCCAGCAAGAAACTCATCGACAGCAGAGAAACGATTGTCGTTGCCGGAGACTTCACCGGCCATCCGAAGCAAGGGACGGAGACACGGTATCTGGACATCAAGTCAGGAGATGTCGATTTAGGAGAGGTACAGCAAGAGATTCACCCCGGCGAAACTGCGCTATTCGACCAGCTAAATCTGAACCAGGATGCACTTGCCCGGATTGACTCGCAAGGCCCGCACATTCTCACGGACGTTGCTTCGGACCGGAGATCATCGAAGGATAACCTGCTGGACTGCGATGATTTCGACGGCAGTTTCGAGTCGATCCGGGGGCGAACAATCGTTATTCGTTGTCAACTGATCGAAGAGCGATTCCCACGGTCGGGCAGATAGTCGCGCCGCTTGGATTTGCTGTAGTTGGCGGAACATCGGAACATCTCGATTTCACTCATCTTTGGCAACGGAGCACTTGAGTGTTATCGCCTGTTTACAACCGCGACATGCGATGGTTACTATTGGTAGGGCGCGAAAGTTTGAGTCATAGAGGAACAACAGGGTCCTTGGACTTGAATGTTAATTTCCTTCCCGTCCGATGAATCCAGTTGCAATGAGAGCTTGGAACTCCGAGACTCTGCACGTTCTTCCCTCCATCGTCGTTCATTCTGGCGATAAATTGCGTAACCAGTTCGTTGGAGCGCGAAGGTGTGCCCGACAGCGCGATTCGTGAGTCCCAAACCGCACCGCGGCTATACAGATGGGTGCCCCTTCCTCGACAACTGTTGATAAATCGATAAATCTCCATAGCGCTCAAAATGTCTGAACAACGCGAACAGAAAGCGCACGCTTGTGAGAACGCCTGTTTTCGTCACTTGACCGTCGGCGGTTCAATGGTATTCGTCGCACACAGCTCAAGTGCGTGCCGCGTCTCAATGGCCCACGAGACAAGCGAGTTCTCGTCATCGTATAAAGCAACGTCCATATCCCCACCGCCCGCTCTAATGCGGAACTCGTGTACCAACGGATGAAGAATGACAACATCAAATTGCGGCAGAGCGAGGCGAGTATGCTGAAGCTTCGAGAATTGCGCCTTGATAGCTGGGCAATCCATTTCGGTCAGTTTCGACTTCTTTACGTGCACGTCCTTCTGAATCTCGTCCGCTGAACGATTTGGAAATTTCCGATGCTGCGCCATCATTTGGTCGTAAACGGAGGCTGACTCGGCTTCTCTCAAGTGCGCGGCAAGGTAGCGCGGCAATCCAGAAACCGTATCGGACTTTTCAGTCCCAATGACGAAAGAATACTCAGGGACATCTGTGTGCAGGTCGCGGTGGGAGCGGTAGGCAACATAGACACCGTAGCGCTCGTCAATCGGGAAAAGGTCGTGGAGAGCCTTATCGAAATGATTGCTCATCCAATCCCAATCTGCGCTCGACTGAGCTGACAGGTCTCCGCCTACACAAAAGGAGAGCAAAAGAGCAGCACCGAACAAGCCGTAATAACGTGAAAACATGGGTATATTGTGCCATCAGCGGCCCGTAGTTGTTGCAAAATCGCAATAGCGCTCAAAATGTCTAAACAACGCGAACAGAAAGCGCACGCTTGTGAGAACGCCTGTTAACAACCGTAACTTGGAATTGTCTTTTCTTCGGCGTATATTGCTCTTGTGAGACGGACGATAGAGTTTTTGTTTTCGGGATGCCTCTTCGTTACCGTGGGTTTGCACGCTTCCGAAACACCCAAATCCTCCCCTTGCAAATCGGCTGTCCCCGCATTCTTCAAGGCTCCCGATGGACGCAGGCTCATCGCTTTGGACGAATTGTCCTGTTGGGCGGTCATCGGCTCGTCGAACGACAATCTCAATCGGTTGACCAATTTGGTGGCGACAGGAAATCGGTGGGCAGCTCAGTATTCGGCGGAACACCTGAAAGAACTCGATGGCGGAAACTTGGAAGACGCTCTGATAGCATTGGGCCAATTTTCCAATCACGACATGCAACGTTTGCTGATTTTTGCCAACAAGGGCCTGTTGTCAAAGCGTGAACTCACTGATGCGCTGACAATGCTACCGCTCTCGGTGAGTGACAATCCACACGCTCAATTGAGTTCTCTTCAGTCAAGAAGAGACAGGGTTATGGAGGTCACTCGGGCTGACTTGCAGAACCAACGAGCGCAAGCACTTGCGGCGATAGACACATTCATGTCGGAGATTACGTCAAAGAATTGATGTTGCTAATTGGCGAAAAATCCCGATTACGCTCAACGACTCCACTTTCGCGATCTCCTGACCGCGCCCGCAGGTGAACCTTCTGCCGAAACCCAATGGAATCAGCTAGTGGTCAAAAATGGTTCCGCCAAAGCGCCCGCAACCGCGTTTGTTTTCAACGCCGAATTTTTCGATTTTGCTGGTTCGGCGGGTATACCTTCTGAGGCAGGGAGAACAACAATTCAGTCCCCTGCTTTTTTGGTCGAAAGCTGATAAAGTTCAAGGAGTCCGCTGCAAGTTGAACATGTCGCTATTCGCTCAGAAGAGTTCGACGCTTTTGCTTCTTTGTTCGGCGGTGTTTTTCAACTGCCAAACGATCCGCTTCTGCACGGCAACCGAGAGAGTTCCCCACATGGGCTGCCATGAGCGTGGGAGGGCGACCCCGACTCAGACACCGAATACGCATGCGTGTTGCGCTTTGGGACATAGTGCAGCATTGCCAGCACAGGAATCGCCTAGAATCGGTTCACCGAATACGTCTTCGCCCGTCCTGTTGGATCACCCCTCCCTTTTGGGCTTTCACGCGCCCGTAGCTGTGGCAACAGAGCGATCCGAAACTCCCCCGCCTGTCGCCCCCCTTCGTACATAGAGCCTACTTTCGCTAAGCGTAAAAGTGCTCGGTTTCGCGGAGCTGCAATCCGCCGGGCGCGGCTAGTGGTGCGTTCAACTGTCAAGGGGGTGAGAAGTGCGCTTTGTCCTGTTCGTCATATTTGCGAGTGTCACGGCATTGCCGTGCGTCGCACAGACCCCACAAGATCATGACCAGATGCCCGGAATGCAGATGGGTAAACACGCGATGGGCATGGAATCACACTCGATGGTCGAGTCTTTACAAGAGCACGGAACTTCCGGAACAGACGTACAGTCACACTCGACGCCGAGCGAGATGCTGATGACCACAAAGGACAACTGGACGCTAATGTTTCACGGTCTGGGTTTTCTCGCGGACATCCAGCAGCCAGGTCCGCGTGGCGGTGACAAGTTGTTCTCCACAAACTGGGTGATGCCGATGGCGCAGCGGCGGATCGGGAGTGGAAAGTTAACGTTGCGAGCCATGTTGAGTCTTGAGCCTGCAACGATTTCCGAACGTCGGTATCCCGAACTGTTCCAAGAAGGCGAAACGGCATACGGTCTTCCCGTTGTTGATGGGCAACACCCACACAATTTCTCTATGGAACTCGCGGCGATGTACGACTACAAGGTCGGGGAGCGAACTTTGGTCTCGTTGTATGTCGCCCCAGTGGGCGATCCCGCATTGGGACCACCCGCTTATCCACACCGGGCATCTGCCGCAGAAGACCCCATTGCGCCACTCGGACATCACCTGCAAGACTCAACGCACATCGCGGACGATGTCGTCACGTTTGGGGTGGCTTATCGAAACACGAGGCTGGAAGCGTCAGGATTTCATGGGCGCGAACCGGGCGAAAATCGATGGGATGTGGATCAGGGCAAGATCGACTCTTGGTCAACGCGTGTCACCGTCAATCCCGCTCAAGACTGGAGCATCCAGTATTCGATTGGACAACTTCACAGCCCAGAACAACTGTTCCCCCCAGAAGACATTCGTCGGATGACGGCGTCATTGATGTACAACCTCCCCGTTCGGGACGGCAATTGGGCTTCGATGATCCTTTGGGGGCGCAATCAGAGCCTTGCAGATGGGAATGTCGGCAACGGCTATCTTTTGGAGTCCACGCTGCAATTCCTGCGCCGGAACTTTGCATGGACGCGAATCGAGAACGTGGATCGAACAAATGAGCTTCTGATAGGCGAGAACCCGTTGCCGCCTGAGTTTACCGAGAGGTACTTCACTCGCGTGCAAGCCTACACAATTGGTTATGATCGGGAAGTCGGGCACATTCTACATCTTTCAACCGCCATCGGTGGTCAGATCATGTGGTACGGAGTTCCAGATGCGCTGAAGCCACTCTATGATTCACATCCGCTCGGTGGAGTCGTATTCTTGCGCCTCCGGGTACATTGAGCAAGTTAAATCAATCAGCGACAGGAAGCTCATGGCGAGCAATCGCATTTCATGCCTCGAAAGCAGCTTTGGGCTGGGTATCGTCCGAACACCGTGTTCTTGACGAACACCCGCTTGTGACGCCGATCACATTTTGCCATTTAGCACCATGCAAGCATTGGGCATCATGGCGAATGCGGCTCTTACGTCGGCTGTCTCTAAACTGGTAATTGCTGGCGAACAGGTCGGGTTAACCATCGAGCAGATAAACTGCATTCTCGACGCTGGTTTTAGTGTCGAAGACCTTCTGCGCTTGATTGAATACCGCCTTCGGAGCCAAGCCCAAAAGAGCCGCCCACAAAGCACGCACAATAAGACCGCAGATCAGCGTGAAGACGCCAAGAAAGCCAACGATAAATCGCAGTGGGGATAATGGCGAAAACCGCTTCTTGCGCTTCCGTCGAACGTCCGAAGGCGACGACATGTGGCGCTCCTTGTTTCGTGTAATTACATTGTTCACGATACGAATGGAACCAGCAACGTCCTCGGTCGCACGCTGAACCAGTAACGATAACGGGAATCTGTTCGGAGTTCGTAATGCGTAACGGCATCTGGAGTTCGTAACAAAAGAAGGAAAAGCGCAGCCAGCCCGTTGCTATGCTAATGGGGTAGCACGAAAAAGACCGTTCCATCGTGAGGGGTGTGTGCGGAAACTCCCTTAAGTTTTGTCTTAAGGTTTGTTCCCTATAGTTTGCGCCCGTTTTCCTTCAGCAGATCATTATCGATGTTTTCGTGCTCAGCCCGAGCACGCGATAGGCAAGTCACGTGCCGCAAGCACCGCTGAGAATCACCAGCGCCCCAGCGACTCCAAGGGCACGCCCAAGGTAAGGGTGACCATTGACGAGGATTCCGGCGATTCCGAGAATGATTCCCAGCACCACGCGCAGGGTTCGATCCGTTTGTCCCAGATTCAGAATCGATGTCATAGTCATCTCTATCTCGCGGAGTTTAACTTCTTGAAACTCTATCTGGGAGGTCAGGGCACGTCGTCCCGGCGGCTTCGGCTCAGTGCTTCGCCTCGATCCCCCACGCATTCAGCAAATCTTGGGGAACATACTTACTGTCTTTGTGCTTTCTCGCCCATTCCTTTAGCGGGACGGAATCGAGATATTCCTTTTCCGATAGCTTCAATCCCCGCGCCACCTCCTCAAACGAGGACGGAGAACTGGGAACCTCTCCACAGGGTTTGCCAAAAGTTGAATTACTCTTGATTCGCAATTCTGCACCTCATCAACATCCTACCTCGACGAGTGATGTGCGAACACGAACGGGAGTCACTTTTGGGAAGTGGACGGGAGGGCGTTTGATGAGGTGCGAGCCGGAACCTCAATCTATGGTGACCCCAAAACGAAAACGCCCTGAACTCTGTTTTGAGTCATGGGACGCTTTCGTTGAACAGACTTCCGACACCAGACCGCTGAAGCGCCAGTGGCCTCGTGGCTGCGAATCGGCGACACGACGAAATGCTCGCACACAGCCCTTGGTTTCAGCTTTGGCAGCGGTATGGCGTTTGTTGCCGAGCCGAATCCCCGGTGATCCGACCTGATTCGTACCGGAATTGACAAGCCTGCGTATCATCCATCCAAATCAATCCGAACGGTAAGGAGTTGCGTTCCGAAAAGGCGCACTGCTCGCGCATTCCCGGCAGCGCTCGGCAACTGACTCGCCAGCCAGCGTTGGCGCTCACGCGGATCGTCATCATGAAGCAGATGCGCAGTACCTGTGTGCCAGCGAAACCTCAGACCGTCGCGCAGCTTCAGACGAACGTGTGGATCACGCTCAATGTTGCGGACGTATCCCGCTTTCATCCCATGCTCCGCCACAAGCCAGAACTGTTTCCCAACACATCCGTCGCCCACAGGCGTGCGCCGTGGCTTTCCAGTTTTCCGTCCTTTCGTTTCGAGCAAGGCATATCCCGGCAACGGCAAACCAATTGCAAGCGTGAGCTTGATCGGGGGATTGAAAAGATACTTCTGAAGCGTGTGGACAATTCGGTGTTTCATTTCGAGTCCTTCGCACACATCCGGTTGATGTCGCGATTCTCAAGAACAGGTTTGGGAAAACCTCGCTTCGTCACGCTCAGCATAGCGCGACCTACGCATTCAGTCGTTGTCACGTAATTTGGGAAAAGCATTTTCCACAACGGATAGAGGCGTCTCATCAAAGCGTAAGCCGCGCCATACCATGCCGTCTTCGTACGAATGCCATGCAGGAGCTGAACATAGCCGGGGCGAAACAGGAACACAGCTTTAAATCGCACCTCCAAGAGTGCGTTTTCTGTTCTGCCTTTTACCCGCGCCCACATTAATCTGCTGCGCTCTGTGCTATCGGTTCCCGCTCCAGACACGTAGATGAAAGTTATTATCGGGTTGAGCTTGGCTAAAGTTTTAGCCACGGAGACCGTCAGATCGTATGTCACGCGCCGATACGTCTCTTCCTTCATCCCTACTGACGAGACGCCGAGGCAAAAGAAACATGCGTCGTAGCCTGAGAGACTGTCATCCGTTTCCGATCTTGCGTTAATCATTTTCGCCGCACCAGAAGCATCCTTAGCCCAGTGTGGAATGAGACCCCAACGCATGAGCGACAACTCGCGGACAGGTTCCGTGGGATTTTGCCGGACAACTGGAATTTGCTGAGTCGGCGCGAGATTGTAGCGGGGATTCCAGTCGTCATCCCACGGGGCACTGCCAAAATATTCTTCAATAACTTGTTTTTTTCGCGATAGTCGGTAGCGACCGCACATCGTGAAATTATGGCAGATCGGATGGGGTTTCACATTGGGCGGTAACCCAGTGGAGGTTAGGCTTTGTAACGGTGCACTATCGCCCCGAAATTCCTGAAGTGCTTCTCGAATTTGCGCGGGTTCTTTCCGAAATAAATGAACACGCTACCGTGCGTGGGTTGGGAGCGTTTCGCGGATGGATGCCAAAACTTGGAGCGATGGTCGGTGAAGCACAGGACGTAATCGAACAATGGCTGAAACCACTTCGCGTCCGTGCAGTGTGAGTTCACCAGAAGAATTGCTTCCTTGACGTCTTGGTTTTCGTACTCTTCCAATAGCTTGGCAACAAATCGTGGACCGACATCGCCAAATGGTGGATTTAGCCACAGGCTGCGGCATGTCCACGGTCGGGAGAGTCCGTCATCGGATGCGGTGAAGAATCTCTTGGCTTTCACCACTTTGTTTGCCGTTTTGCACGACGCGGGGTCGAGGTCGATGCCTCTGAGCACATCACGTGCGGCTTGCAGGTATTTCTTAGGCGTGAACCACTCGTTGAACTCCGCCGAAGTCATTGCCCGAACGGTCTGTTTGAACCCAAGCCGCACCTGAGCTTCGGCAATGGTGATCGCGCCTGTCTTAATTTGCGAAATCAGTTCTGGAGCTTTTGCTCGAATGCGCTTCACATCGGATACATATTGACGATTGACGCCCGCCAACTCAGCAGCCTTGTCCCGCGCCTGCCCTTTCAGTCGAGGGTCAGCAATTTTTTGCTGACCCTTGCGCTGGTTTGCTTTTAACTCCCTTGCGAACATCGGCTCGGCTTCCAGAGCGATGACGGCTTTCTGGCTGGCGGTCAGTTGCCTGCGCTTTAAGTTCTGGGAGATCACCCAAGCGAGCGCGGAGATGCCGTTCGGTACGAACTCTCTGAATCTCGGCTTTACTCCAGCGAGCCTACATGCCAGGAGGCGATTACGCCCATCGAGGACTTTCCCGGCGAACAGAACAATTTCATTTTGGAGCCCATTGATCTGAATGTCATCCGACAACTCTTTCAACTCGTTCACAGAGAGCAAGGGAACAGATTCGCAGCTTCATGCCAAGTTGAAGAATCACAGTAGTCGATTTTGGAGTTGATAGGACGCACGCTGAAAGAAATTGTAGGAGAGAGTCGCACGGACAGGAGGTTAACCGGAGAGGTACGTCAGCGTGAACGCAAACAGGCAAGTCGTATCGGAGACGGGATGTTCACTACTCAACGAATCGACGCTTCGAGAGGCTGGCAGCTTTCCTGAAAAAAGGCGCGGGCGGGCGCATTCTGTCCACAGGACATAGTATCAAGAAAGCTCCAGATTTCAACCCGCATTATGTCCTTAGGACAGCATACAATCTAATGCGGAGCGGAGCGGGAGTGAATCAATAATGTGACAATCGGTCAGCGCACCTCGCGCAGCGACTGCGTTCGGTCCCAAGATTGTCAATACCTGATAGACCTACATCACACCGTACGTTGGCGGTTGCTGGTGGAGCTTAGTCCGCGCAGGCTTTGTTCAATCCGATCAACCGCTTCAATCTCTGATGATCCGCGTTCTCGATCATAACGAATTTAAACGGCTGCCAACACTTAAGGGTGGCTGAACCGGGACTCAGCAATTCAGCAATTCCAAGAATGGGACCAGTTTGAGATATGAAAAAGACCTCTATCAGTGTCCCCGGAACCAGAGGTTCGGACAGCCGAAGCAAGCCTCCGGTTAGCGAGATCAACCGCAACCTACCCGAGGCACGACGACCATCTTCAAACCCGATGAGCGCTCGGGGTGTGCTGTAAAACTGTACGCGAAGTGCACGTCGGTTCTTGTCCGGCTCAGGAAAATGAGTGGTCATGTGCTTTTAAAGTCTGGACTCTTCATCCTCGCTGGGCAAGATTACCGAAGAAGGTGCACCGATTTAGTAAATGTCTTGGGATTGGCGATTCGGACACGAGTCTCTCACGAGGCATGGATCAGAAAAACCAAAAAAAAGCGCCCTCCGAAATGGGCGCATGACCAAGGAGCTTGTTGTTTGTAGATGGGATTATATTGCCAGTTCGCCCTGCGGGTTCCAATCAGGTAAACCCTGTAGGCGCGAGTCGGGGTACATCAAGAGCATTGTCGCCGTCTTGAACTCGACCATTGGCGAGTTTAAGCTTTCCCTTAGTCTCGGGTTGAGAGGCGGCACAGGTTTTTACCGTTTCTACTGTCTTGGGTTCGACCGAAGGCGAACGGTTGGCAGGTCGGACCACGTTTCTCACCCGCGACGCAATCTCTTCCTATAGCGCTCACTTTTCGAGCGCGGAAACATCACCCCGTTTGTGGGGAACTATTCCTCCATCATCCTGAACGTCAGATTGATTCTTTCCCCAACTATCTTTGGCTGCCGCGTCAGCCTGTGCTGATATTCCGCCTGTGATCCCGCAGGCATGACCACGAGCGATCCGTGCGCAAGTGAAGTGGTTTCGGGCTTACCGTTGGCGAGTCGCTTTCTGCCTGATGCGCCGCCAAGAACGTAAGGCTGAACTTCGAAGTCTCGCACCGCCCCAAGCGAGACGGATGCGATTGGGTAACCCCAACTACCTTCATCGGCTTTGTCAACGTGAAAACCAACGTGATCTTCACCATTGCGATACTTGTTGATATTTAACGAATCGAAAAGAAATCCGGTCTTGGCGTAAACCATCTGTTGGATTTCCAACGCTTCGGGTGTCCAAGCAATCGGAGTGAAAGTCTCACCGAAATAGATGCCATCTTCTTTCTTAAACTCACCGTGAGAATAAGCGCGGGGCTGCGGTGGAATCCCCATCCATTGATAAAGTCGTGGCGCGAGAATTCGTTTGCCATGCATGGGGATGATATGTTGTTTCCAATCCAGCTTGTTTAGTGCGGTGAAAACCCGGTCAGCTTCCGCAGCCGGGATAAAGTTAGGATCGTAAAGCGATATTCCTTTTTGCAAAGTGTTTTTTATTAAAGCCATAATCTTTATTGCCTAATCTTCCGCTGGCTGCGAGTTCCTGATGCCAGTCAGCACGCCGCCACTGGAAAACATTCTGAACGCTGTCAGATTATTTCTGATCGATCAGCCCTCAATGTTTAATACTGAATAATTTGCCCGAGTGAGGCGCTGGATTCCGCAGCGGTGGCGAGTTGTCCGCCCGTGCCTAACTTCTCTTTCGCTTCTTCATAGGCGCGAACAAACTGCCCTATCAGCATCGGAATCTGCGGCACTACGGCGTTTCCGAGTGCCCTAAGTCTGTCCACCCGATTGGGTATCCCATATGTGCTTCGCACAATTCGGGCGTAGGATTCTGGTCGCGACACGCCATCTCTTGACACCAGTTCATGGAGCCCGTGTTCCCCACTTTCGTGCGTTTCCGCCAGCGCCCCGACTTCAGCTTGAAGAAGCGACCATCGCTCGCCCATTCCTTCTCCAACGGCATCACCGCCGTTGGCGTGGCAAAGAATCCACGTTCGATTGCGGCGATGCGTAACTCCGACGCACCAAGCTCCCAATACAAGCGGCCGGCAGGTGTAGCCCGCTTCTTCCATTTGACCGATAACTTGGTCGCCATCCGTGCGTAAGAGGCGATCAACATTTTCAATAAGAACCCAATCGGGTCGGAGTTCTCTGACAACTCGTGCGTATTCGAACCAGAGACCGGAGCGCTCTCCCGAGAGTCCTGCCTTTTTTCCTGCGATGGATATGTCTTGACATGGTGAGCCGCCTGAGATGATGTTGACTGCTGTAAGGTTATGTTTTCCCACTGATCTGAAAATCGTTCAACCCTGGGAAAATGCTTTTCGAGAACTTTGTTTGCGAAGGAGTCTATTTCGACCTGCCAAGCAGTTTGAAACCCAGCCCAAGTCAGACCTAAATCAATTCCGCCAATACCACTAAACAAACTTCCATGGAGCAAATCCGCCAATTGTGTTGCCTCCTACGGAACTAATACTGACTCCACAGGAAAAACATGAATTTGGCGGTTGCCATTCGACCAGAATTATTTCGTCACATCGAAGAAGAGTGTGAATTCTTCAAGGACACTAGATTCAAGCACCGCTTCGTGGGGATATTTGGTGATCGGCGAATAAGACGATCCCGCAAGAAATCCAACTTCGTTTTCGAATTAGCCGGGCGTTTGCAGCAATCGCTGGTATTAACCAGAATGAGTGCAAGTTCGACTTGTTCAACCGCAGACCCATTACAAATAAACGTCCGACTCATGCAGCCCTGCCTTTTGCGCGAGTGAAGAGTGCTTTCGAACTAAATAAAGGTAATTCTTGCGGCATTTCCATGCAGGGTAGCCCTTCGCCAGCAGGGGGCATCGTACTCGCTTCAGCCAGTCCCTCATGCAGCGCAGGAGAATTGCATCCCTGATAGTCGGTCGTGCGTTCATCTTTCTTCAAATCCTCCCGTAGCTGGGGGCTAAGTTTGTCGAGGAACGATAAGTTATGGTTCATTGAAATTAAATAACTTAACTCTGCGCTGCCCCGACTTAGCCCTTCTATCCATTGGATCTGAAAGTCAGCGAACGTGTAATCAATAACGGTGAGCCTCTGCGAGCGTACTCTTTCGCAGTCGTGGTGTCAGGTTCCTATATACCCTGTAGAGCACCAAAAACCTTGGTGTCACCCATTAAAGCGTCTTTTTCAATCGGTAAAACGGCGTGACTTCGCCCAGCTTTATGCCCTTATAGTACGGACGACTGCTCTTTTTCTGCTCTACTTCTGAATTCCGCTTAGGAAAGTCCGCGCATCTTCCCTTTTTCAGGTCTTAATTCCGTGATCCAGTCAAGAAATCGGTATTAGGTTTCATGACAAATCAAACCTCTACCGAACCAATTGCAGTTAGTGCATCTGAACCAGTCTCTGAAACTCTCAGCAACCCGCTTCGCACTTATGTCCCGTTTCATTCCGTCCAACCTTTCGAAAAAGAGCCTTGGCAGTTCCTTGATGAACTCATTGCCTTCTACTGTGACATCGCGGAACCACGCATCTTAGACGCAACTGTTAACCAGGGTCGGATTTGGGGCCGAGGTAAATCCCGGTGTAAATCCCGCTATAAATCCCGCTATAAACATGTCGGCATGGATATCGATCCGTCCGTGCACCCCGATGTGGTGGGCGACAACACTGCAATGCCGTTTGCCGACGACTCGTGGGACATAGTTGTATGGGACCCACCGCACACAGGAGAGCAGGGTAAATCACAATTCGCTGCTGTTTATGGGACGGGGGTTGGCGTGGCTAAAGATGGCGGTCTCGCTCATACCTACCCGCCATTTCTGGCGGAAGCAAAGCGGGTTTTGCGAACAGGGGGGCTGCTCTTGGTGAAGCTGGCTGACTGCACACATCGGAACAAGTTCCAGTTTGCTACAGCGGAGTTTTATGTAGCGGCCAAAGAGTTCGGATTCGAATTGCAGGGGAACAATATCCTGCCAAGGAAGAATGTCATCATCGATCCTAAATGGAAGAAGGCCATTCATCCCAAGCAAAATCACTCGACCTGGATGGCTTTCAAGAAAAAGGTGAAATGACTCTTTCTTCTATCGCGGTGCCATGCCGCTCAGATCAGGGGCGACGCACCTGATCCTCATCTGCGCTTCGATCCGGTTCCAACGCTCCGCGCACGCCCACGGGCGTTCCTCGCCGCCGTCGTGAATCATCTCCAGCTAGAGTGTAGCGGGCTCCCCGCATTCGTGAAGTAAGCCTACGCCAGCATCGGCATCCCAGCCGCGATACCGCAGGCAGACTTGCCCAGTGTCGGCGACGAGCAACTGGCAGAAGCGCTTAGTCACAGTCGTATCCATCGTCTGCTCCTTCGCAATACTCATCCTCCGCCTCGTCCTCGTAGCACTCGTCCCCAGCGGTCACCCAAAACCGGCCAATGAGGGTCACTTGAAAACCGGCCAACGAGAATGAGGCCCGGGACGTTGATTTCGACGTAAGGCATTTAGCCTTCGTCGATATGAGCAACGTCTTGAGCGAAGCGAAAAAACAACAAGTGATTGCCCTGGGACGACTCGGATGGCCACTGCGGCGCATCGAGCAAGAGACCGGGGTGCGTCGGGAGACCGCCGGAGCCTATCTGAAAGCGGCCGGGATCGCGGTGAGGCCGCCGGGCGCATGGGGACGCCGACCGCCGGCAAAACCGGCCAATGAGGACCCGGTGACCACCGGCTCAGACGCGATAAAACCGACCCAGACGATCAACCCCAACCCCAACCCCGAAAACCTTTCTACGAAGGGAAAAGCAAAAGCGCAAGGCGCAAAACCGGCCAATGCGGTGACCACCGGGTTTGGCGTGGAGTCGACGGGCCTGGAACTAGAAAATCCTAAGCGGATTCCATCCGCCAGCGCCTGCGAGCCGTTTCGTGAAGCCATCGAGTTAGGTCTGAGCCGCGGGCGGGATGCCACCGCAATCTGGCAAGACCTGGTCGCCGAGAATGGGTTCGACGGTGCCTATCAAACGGTCAAGCGCTACGTGCGCAAGTTGCGTGGAAACCAGCCACTGCAGCCCCGCGCGGTGATTCTGACGGGACCAGGAGAAGAGTCGCAAGTGGACTACGGTACGGGCGCAATGGTCCGTGATCCGCAAAGCAGAAAATATCGACGCACGCGACTGTTCGTGATGGTGCTGGGCTGCAGCCGCAAGGCGGCACGCTTTCTGATCTTCCGTTCCAGTTCGCGCATCTGGGCCGAGTTACATGAGAAAGCATTCCGTCGACTGGGTGGCGCTACGCGGGTCGTCGTCCTGGATAATTTGCGCGAGGGCGTGCTCGTCCCTGACATCTACGAACCCACTCTAAATCCTCTCTATCGCGACGTCCTGGCGCACTATGGCGCGGTCGCCATGCCTTGTCGGATCAAGGATCCGGATCGAAAAGGAAAAGTTGAATCCGGCGTCGGCCACGCCCAACGAGCGCTCCAGGGAAAACGCTTTGAGAGCCTGGAGGAGGCCCAAGCCTATCTGGATCGTTGGGAGGCAAGTTGTGCCGATACCCGCATTCATGGCACCACCAAACGACAAGTCGCTGTCATGTTCGCCGAAGAAAAACCTTTCTTGCTGCCGCTTCCCCTGGAACCTTTTCGCTACTACCAGCATGGCAAGCGGGGCGTGAATCTGGACGGTTGCGTCGAAGTCGATGCCGCCTACTACGGCTTACCGCCGGGTTGGATCGGACGCGAAGTGCATGTGCAGTGGGATGAGCTTTATGTTCGCATCCTCGATCCCAAGAACGGACTGCTGCTGCGGGAACATGTACGCCAGAAACGTGGCTGGTATCGCATAAAAAAAGAAGATCATCCCAAGCACATGCCGCTTCAGGTTTCCCAGTTACTGTGGCGAGCTGGACGTGCAGGGACTCACATCGGCACACTCTGCAACCTTATTTATCGCCAGCTCGGAGAACCGGGGGTTCGCCGCGTCTTCGGCATCCTCTCCTTGGCCAAGAAGTTCGGCACCGCCGCGGTCGAAGAGGCGTGCGCTGTTGCTCTGGAAATGGGCGTGCATGAACTCCGCTTCGTTCGTCGCTATCTCGAACGTGCCCCCCAACTTACCCTGCGGCAAGTCGACCCGCTCATTCGCGAACTGGTTCACTACCGCGATCTCATCAACCTCAAAACCAAGGAGCCAGAAGATGAACCTCATTGAGTTGAATCGTGCTTTAGGACAACTACGCCTGGGAGGTATCGCCGCCGTGCTCGAAACTCGCCTGCGCCAAGCTCAGGCCGAAGCCATGCCCCCGATCGATTTCCTCTCCTGCCTCGTCTCCGACGAACTCACTCGTCGTGGCGATCGACTGCTGGAGCGAAGAAAAAAACAAGCCGAGTTCCGAGACCCTCACAAAACTCTCGATAACTTCGACTTCAACTTCAACCGCAAGATGAATCGTAGTCTGGTGTTCGATCTCGCTACCGGCGCCTTCATCGCTCGCCATGAAGACGGCTTGTTTCTAGGTCCACCGGGCACGGGCAAAAGTCATCTCGCTCAGGCCATCGGACAAGCCGCTATCCAGCAGGGTTATCGCGTCCTCTATCGCGAAACCCACAAACTGCTCGATGACTTGGCCGATGCCACCATCGACGGAACCCGCAAAGAAACCATGGAACTGTTCGTTTCCGTACCGCTCTTGATCATCGATGATCTGGGCATGCGGAAGTTACCCATGACCGCCGCCGAGGACTTGCTGGAAATCGTAATGCGGCGCTATGAGCGCGCCAGCACTTTGCTCACCTCGAATCGTCCAGTAGACGACTGGGGCAAACTTCTCGGCGATAGTGCTGCCGTTACCGCCATGCTCGATCGCCTCCTTCATCATGGCCACGTACTTAAATCTGGTCCACGGAGTTGGCGCACAAAAACAGACTTGCCTCCCCAGGAGGCAACGGAGTAAAACAACCTAGTCCCAGGCCACATTCCGTTGGCCGGTTTTGAAGTGACCACCATTGGCCGCTTTTGAGGTGACCCCTGAGGCACTCGTGTCCGTCGTTGTCGCCCACGATAGGGTCGTAGTCCGTATACCAATGCCGTCCACGGGGCATGTCCGCGCAGCAGTGTTCATCGTGCCATCTAGCGTTGTCCAGACCGTCATCCCCATCGCCTTCGATTACCTGATGACAGCCAAGACATTTCTTAGGACGGTTATAGTTGGATTCCCTGATCTCTTCGCACTTGGCGTCTTGGCGTTCGTGCCAGGCATCGTCGTGCTCGACGTACTTCGGCTGGAAGCCGGGGCACACATGGTTCTCCTCTGGGAACAGAATTGCGTCGCAGCGCTTGCAGCGTGGCAGGCGCAATCCCGGCTTGTGGCCCTTGAAGGCGTCGGCGTAGCAGATACGGTTTGGCACTGCACCACGGACGATGGAGCCCTTGGCACGCTGGGGTTGCTTTTGCTCTGGCATCTGCTTCGGTTCAACAACTTCAATCTTAGGTCTTACGACGATAGTCCCTTTTTTCCTATGATGCATGGTTTATTCCTTTTTAAACTTAAACTGCTTTTGCCCTTGCCTTTGTTCCTATACATGATGAGTAAGTGCCAACTCCCGTGCCCGCCGCAGGCGAAACGAGTCTGCTACTCATACTCTGTAGTAACCCATCTGCAAAATCTAAACCTAAAATCAAAACCTTAAACGGCATCTCAGCCGTGGGCTGACGGTTGACATGCCGTTGGTTGTACGGTTCAGATGCCGTTGGTTTAACGGTTGACATGCCGTTGGGTATACGGTTCAGATGCCGTTGGAGGTTCATACTATTTCCTCCTCAATTTCCTTTTTCTTGGGGATGAAACCGTGCTTGCGTGGCTGGTTGCTTTTGGAGAACGATCCCTTATTAGCCCCGCGCTTGGTTTTATAACGGCTAGGGCGTTCGACATCCGCCGTCTGTTCGGGGCGCTTGTGCTTTTGGATGACGCCCTCGTTGACGAAATATTCGTTATGGCGTTTGCCAAGATCGTCGTCCCACTCGCGGACTTTCAAAACGCCGTCCACTTCCATTTGGTGGATATCGCGTTGAATCTGCTCTTCGGATTTGCCGACGCGTAACGCCAAGCGCCATTGCGCTGCCCAACACCAGCCAAGATAGTCCTTGGCAAAGGGGGAATCCGCGGGCGTATAAGATTCCTCATTGCTGACGCGGAATAGGGCGATGGTCAGTAAGGTCATGCGCCTGCCGGGATTCCAGTCGTAGAGGTCACTCTCCACAATCTTGATATAGATCGATGGTTCTTTCTTGGCTTTCCAAGATTCGCGGACTTCTTTTAACGCGTCTTCTTTAGTAAGTGGTTGTTTATCGCTCATAACAACCTGAACTTAGGTCGCATGAGAATCTATTCTTTTTGGATGTCATAACGTTCCTATTTATTAAGCCTGTCGGCAATTCCAGTTTCTTTCAGGCTGGTGAGCCCGTCACGTTTTGTGGTGGCAACAAACTGAGGTTGGGGACGGGAACGTAAGAACGCCCCCAACCTTGATGTCTTTAGCAAGACACCCACCAATAATGAGCTTGGTAGTCGCCAAACCCCTGAGCACCTGACTAAGATGCTTCGATGTTTAATACTCGGCTTTTGGGAATTTCAGGGGCTGCCTTGAAAATCGGCTTGTTGCTGATCCGGATATTTCTGATATATCCCCGCATTACCCGAGCGATCCACACTGCTCGCGTCTAACGAAGGATTTCGAAAGTCAGTTTCTTTCTTCAAATCGCGACTGGATCGCGAAATTTCCCCATGTTGTCGGCGTTTTGGCGGGCAAGAGATCGCCAACGAATTTGGAAATCAAATTGGCAATCCCTCTTATGAGGGACTATGAGTCGATACCGTGAAATTAAGAAAGAAACGGCTGAAGTCGTTGGATTCCGAGTCGTCAGAAAAGCGAGCACAGTAAAGGCGCATGCCGTCGTCAGCGATTTCATAACCGCGAATCCGGCTCTGAGCTATCAGCAGATCGCCGATGCGGTGGGCTGCTCCCGCTGGCTCATCTACACCGTAGCAGCGGAATTCAACATTAGGCGGGCGCGTGGTGCGGGCAGCCCTGCCCGGCGCAAGGAGAAGCCATGAGGCGCAGGAAGTATTGCGATTGGGACCAGGCTTTCCACTTTATCTTCGAAAACGCTGACCGTGACGGAATCTGGCTCGGCGACGCCGCCAGCTTAGCGGCAGAGTTCGACGTATCCCCGGATACGGCGGACGCAGTTCTAGACGAACTCTGCGACCGCCACCTCACCCAGAGGCTCTACACCCGCACATATTGCGTTTCGAAATGGCGGGAGAGGGATGAGTTCGAAGAGCGCGAGCGTTAATAATACTTTTTCGTAATCGCCCGCCGCTGCCGAATGCGTTTTCACGGTCCTTGTTTTATCTCTGTAAAATTACTGACCGTCGATTCCCCGCTGCCACTGTTTTCGACCTTGGCGACGTATTCTTCGACGGTTGCCGTTCGGCTTTGCGTTCGCCCAATCGGGCGCTTTCAGAGCGTTATCATCTTTTCCTGAATACAAAGATCGGCTCGTGCTTATGCATTCCTTTGTGCTTTGCACCCATACCTCGACTCAAAAGAAGCTGCATGATCCGCGCCATCCGTGGCTCTTGGCATACCGTACGAACTCCCGAGTTAGATTGGGATAGGAATCGACATCGGCGAGGTTGACCGCGAGCGTGCCGCCGTCCCTCAAACAATAAGCACAGTTATCTAAGGTCTGCCCCACGAACCCGGCGAGCCAAGCCTCCGGCGTTGGAAATTTCAGGTAGGACTGAGTGGGCTCGTCCGAATATTTCTCGCAATCAAAATATGGACCGCTACTAAAGCAAAGGTCCACGGAGTTGGGCTGGAGCTTGTCACGCATCTCCTGCGTCTCACTCCCCAGCAGATGCAGTTCTGTTTCAAGCTGGCGCTCTGGCAGCAGTCGCTTAATGTCAGCATCCATCTGCACTAACCCAGCGAACGTCTGGGTAGCAGGGTCACAGGCGATATATTTCTTCACCTTGTGACACGCCACAGCTCCAAGCAAACGACCGCCCCAGCCCATGCTCATATCCCAAGTGGTTCCGCCCTCTTTCGGCAGGAACTGGTGGTAGATCGCCGCAGCCGCCGTCGCTCGAAAGTTGCTCACGCCCTGGGTGCCATTGTGGATACGCAGCCCTTTCCGAATGGCAGAGTCGGTAATGCAGGTGTCATACGTTAGTCGCTTTTTTATTACCTCCCGAAAAGTAACGTCGTCATTGAACGTCTCGATCACCGTGCGCATGCCGTTGCAACGGACGGCGACGGCGTGAGGGTGATAGCTCCATGCAAGATTTAAGGCGTGCATCGTCTGGCGGATGAATGGCCCGTCGATCAGGTTTTCATGCCTATATCTGATCAGCTTTCTCAGTTCAATGTCCTTTTCCTCATCCGAGAGCACATAGTGCGGATACCCACAGAGACGGTAGTGGTCAAACACCGCCTCCTTCAACTTCTCCATTCCTGCTGGAGAAAAATGTTTCCAGTCGCCTTTACTTATTTTCATGAAGCTGCTCATGCGCTGACCGAACCCTCCGAATTGGTTTCATCGCTGTAGTGAGAAAGAAAGTGATTCTCAATTTGTTTGTCTGCCGATTTCTTGATGGAAACGCCGCAAATGCTGCAAGACCAGTCCCCATCATTAGCCGGAGTGGCGTTGCCGCGTTTGGCAAGTTCTCCCACAGCCTTGACGAAATCGGCAGGAAGGGACTTCCTGTTCTCTTCCACGAGGCGCAGAATTCCTTGAAGAATGCCTTTGTAGTCCGGCTCAACATTCTGATCCGCCATGATGTCGTCCAGTCGCTTCGCATCCATCACCGCCTTGAAATTAGCGATCTCTTGCTTCGCATCTCGCCCCGCTTCGAGCGCCGCCACGATCTCGACCGCCTTGTGGTTGCCCTCGATCAGCGCCTTCCGCGCAGCTTTATTGAAGGGCGGAATCCGCTCAGCATTATGCTTTGGCTCGCGAACAGTCCGATCATCGCGGTATGCGGCGATCCGTCGCTCCATCGTGCGGAGCGATTCCCACAGCTTGCCCTTGTAAGCCTTGAAATAGTCCGTCCACCAAGGAATCTTGTGCCCTTTCCTTTGAGCCGCGATGACCAGCTTGTGGTTAGGCCCTCTTTTAGACAGCAGCGACTGCATGAACGAGAGGTGGGGCAGAATGTTATCCTGAACTTGCTTCGCCTCGCTCGCCTTGTCCACGAACTCGTTCGAGAGGTCGTCGATAGTCTTTTTCTTGTCGGTATATGCAGCTAGAAACTCAGAAACTGATTGACAGACAGGGACCACGACCACGGGAACGCATGAGTTTGGTGACATTTGTCGCGTAACTTTGCCGTCATTGCCAGTCGAAGACTGCGCCGCCTTGTCCCAAGCGGCAACGCATCCGGGAAAACTCTTCTCGGCTTCCTCGGATGAGAGGACGACATCAGCGTTCTGGTCGAGCTTCTCTAACTTAGTTCCCCATTCCATCGACTTCTTATCAAAGCGGCGAACGATTATTTTCTTGCCCTTGGTTCCGATGACGCGTGCGAGATGTTTGCGACTGGAATCAAAGGTCAGGAAGTCATTCGCCAGGACATGCGCCTGCTCCCGAGTCACGATTGCTCCCTTCGGCTGCGTGACAGTGCCGCTCGCGAGTTGCAGAACTTCCGCAACTGGCTCAGGGCCAGGATCACCATCCGGTCGGACTAAAGATGCGACCCCGCCAGCCGTTGCGTCCGATCCATCAGGTACTACGTCTAACGGTGCCGCAACGACGACGGGCAGCGCCTCGGTTGCTGCCTTTTTGGCAGCGCGGGCTGCTATCTTTGCGGCTTTTTGCGCGGCGTCAAAGTCTTTGACATACTGTCCTTCCCGGACAGGTAAAGAATCGATAGAAGAGATGATTCCAAAGTTGTCCATAACTCAAAACTCCCTATAAGTAAGTGAAATACGATCCCCGGCGACAGTCTTGTCTTCCGCCTGTGGAATCGCATGTTTCCATGTGTGATTGGTCACTCCGTTGAAAATGACGAGGCTGCGTTTGCGATTTGTCTACAGCAGGGGTAGTGCTCATATATTCCTTGACATCCGCGCTTAAGGCTCATTAGCCAAATGTTGAAATTGCCGATCCGCCCGGCTTTGCGTTCGCCCCAGTCGGTCGCTTCCAGCCGACTTCAGTCGCTGACGTCGTGAGCGGTCGCTGGCTGAATCTTTATGCTCTCGTCGTCTGGCTTGCGGGCTGCCTTCTTGCGACCGCGCTTGCGCTTGATGCCAAGCTGCTTAAGGCATAGACGAACAAGACGAGCAGGTTGCTCAGCGCGGATCGCGATCTCGATGATGCTGAGCGACTGGTCAGCGGCGAAACCCTTGATTTCCGCCTTGGTCCACGAGCGTATTTCGATTGGCTTCCGACCGCGCTTCTGCGAGGCAAGCGGTACGGGCGTGTTTCTCCCGCGTGCCACTTCCTGCCGAAGACGAATCTCTTCGGTCGCGAAGTGCTGCTCGACTTCTCTCCGATCCTCGTTGCTCCGATCCCCGTTGCTCAGACACTCAGTCAACGGCTTGCCATTCAGCGTGATATTGATGAGATCACTCATGTTCCTCCTTATGTTCGACCCACGTTGATGCCGGAGTCCGTCCAAGTTGTTGCGTCCGCCGCAATCGGGGCGCTTCTTCTCCCCTGCATGCAGGCAAAGGAATTCCCTCAGCCCGCGCGGGCTTTTTTCTTGCATTTACTTTCAAGATTTAGTGCAGCTGACCTTTGTCGCTTGAAAAACGCTGCAATTCCAGACTAGCCCATCGTCAGATGAGGCCGGAAATCGTGGGAAAAATAATTTCGCTGAGTTTGGCACAGCTTCGCTCAAATTAGCGTAGGGACTGCCAAGCTTCTGAGCAGGAGGTGATTCTGTTGCCACAGGGCTGGCGTGCTGGATGCGACCGCAGCAGGCGGGCGATCTACTTGCCGGTTTTGATGGAGACAGAGACCCTGACGGTACCATGCCGCTCGCTGAAACGATCAGCAACAGCTTGCGCGAATTGCTGAATCGCCTCGGCAAAACGTTCGCCGCTTTCGAGCGGACCGAACACTCTCGCCATTTGGTTCTCAGTAGCCTTGAACAGCGCACGCCAATCGCCCTTCGACAATCTGCGCGATGCTTTCTGACCTGGCGAAGAAATTTCGCCAGGCTCGCTTAGGAGCTGCTGCACACGCCGGGGAGTGACATGCAGGTTTTGCGTGATCCATTCCGTCCAGCACGGGCGTCCGGGCACAGGAACCTGCCGCCCCGGCTGCGCCCAGCGCCGCCGCGCTTCCCGCAGGTACGGAGTAAGTTCTCGCAATTTCCTAAAGCCTTGAACGCATTTGTCCACCAAATCCGCGTCCGACAAAGTCCTCGCAAGGTCGTCGGGCGGCAGGAAAAGCGTGACGCGATCATCGGGCAACGAATCGACGAACGCTATCCGCTCGCCCAGCCAGCGCATCACCGGAACTGCCATCGCGTTGCCCATCACCTGATAGCGTAAGCCATCCGGGCACTCTTCTTTAGGCAGCCCCCGATAAGGAATTTTCGTGTAGTCGTCCGGCAACCCTTGCAGGCGTTCCGCTTCAATCGGAAGGATGTACCGCGCGATCCCATCAGCTATGACGGCATGGCGATCAGTCTTGGTGAGGCAGAACATTAGATCCTCCCTCACTCCGACTCCTTCGGGTCCAGCCCCGAATCGGCGGTTGATTACGTTGCCTTGAATCGCGAAGACCCGGTCTGCGCCTGCCTTTTGAGCACCTGCATCGCCTGTTTCGGGAGCCGCCATCCGTTCCGTCGCAAGAGAGCCGCGCATTTTTTTGCGCTCAGAGAATACCGCTGCGGCACGTTGCCAGTCTCCAAGATGGCCGACAAGGAAGACGCGACGCCTGCCCTGCGCAAGTCCGAAGTCTCTCGCGTCCAGAACCTGCCACGAATGCCCGTACCCGATCTCTCCCAGCTTCCGCAGGAGGATACCAAAGTCCTTCCCGCCGTTGGCGCACAAGGCGGCTTCAACGTTTTCCCACAGGAGCCAGCGGGGTCGCAGCATCTCGGCGATTTCGAGGAATCGGAGCGCAAGCCTCCCACGTCCATCTTCAATGCCCTTTCTTGCCCCTTGGATGGAAAAGCTTTGGCAGGGCGTTCCGCCGACGAGAACGTCGATTTCATGCTGCTTGAATTCTTTTTTTTCATGGATTTTGTTGGCGTCTCCGAGATTCCGCGTGGCGGGGTAATGATGCGCCAGCACTGCGGAGGGGAATGGAGCGATCTCCGAAAACCACGCTGCCGACCAACCGAGCCGCTGCCAAGCCACGGACTCGCACGAGATTCCGGAACACACACTGCCGTAAATCACATTTGAATGTTAAGGCGGGCAGCCCGCTGATCGTGAGTTACCGTTTTGGTTCGATTCGTAGGTCGTCTCTGCGAGCACAAAGCCGTCGTCTTCAGTTGAAGATAAGAAACCATGCCCGCCATCGAGCGCACTGCTGCCGCTAATCTGAATCAGAGATGCGCGTTTCTTACCGCCGCTGATGAAAACAAAAAACAATAGAACCTTGACCGCTAATTTGAGACTCGGAATTCACGCAAAAAGGCAAAAACTCAGTATTTCCCTATGTGGATTTGGATCACCCCATTACGCAGCCGGAATCCGGCGCATCAGTAGTCGCAAATCAGCCGCTCTGGGATGTCAAACAAACCGCTGAATACTTGAGTGTTTCCGAATCGTGGGTGCGGAGGCACATTTCGGAGTTGCCTCACAGCCGCCACGGTCGGCTGATCCGCTTTGATCCCGTAGCAATCCGCCATACACTAGAAGCCGGGAAGTCGCTGAAATCGGAAAGGGTCAACATGACTCCTCGACGGTATCAGCGAGGTAGTGTGTTTTTGGATAAAAATGTATGGAAAGGGATGTTCCGTTTGGACGCACCTGACGGAAGACGTAAGCAAAAAAAGGTTACGCTGGGCACGCGACGGGAACTGCCTAATAAAACGGACGCCCGCAACAAACTTGCTCAAGTATTGAAAGAAATGTTGATGATGCCATCGCCGCAATCTCCTGAACCTGCCAAATCGTTAAAGTACTCCGAAATAGTGGAGAGGTGGAAAACGAGCGAAGGGGCAACGCTGGGGCGTTCTACGTTGGCGCACTATGCCAATGCGCTGCGCTCGACCGTCTTGCCGACGCTCGGCGACCGAACGCTCGACAGCATTCAACGGGAGGACATCACCCAACTGCTCAACTCGCAGGCGAAGAAATATAGTCTTTCCTCGCTCCGCAGTATGCGGCTGGTGATGTGTATGACGCTGAGCTGGGCTGAAAAAAACAGCCTGATCCAGCGCCCTTCAGGCTGGTTGAGTGTGATCCGCTTGCCCAAGAAAACGGGCGGACGGAAAGTTGTACGTACGGAGTTGGAACCGGAGCAGACTCGGGCGATCATCTCACAGTTGCGAGAACCGTATGCGACATTGGTATTGTTCCTCGCTTCCGTAGGACGGCGTATCGAAGAGGCGATTGGTGTCAAGCCAGCCGACCTCGACGGCGACAACATTCTGCACATCCGCAGAATCATCTACAACGGTCGTGTGGAAGAACTGGAAGAAGAACAAGTATTGCCGCTCGATGCACCAAACCATGCTGAACTTGTCCTGCGCCTGCGGGCGTTGGGCGAGAGGCATGAATGGGTGTTCCATTCTCGCAAGGGAACGCCTATCAACCCCGGCAATGCTCTAAAGCGCTATCTGCATCCAGCTACGCAGGTGGTTGGGGTCAAGATTGGGGGTTGGCACGACTTCCGCCACACGTTGGTTCGAAAGATGCGGCGAGGTGGCGTGAATCCAGTCGTCGTTTCCGCCGTTGTGGGTCACAAGAAAGTGACGCTGGCAGCGGAGGTGTACGACCGGGCGAATCGTAGCGAGATTCGTGATGCGCTAGGTGTCGTGAGCAAGCAGTTGTTACCGCAGTTGTTACCCGGATGTGACGCAAAAGCGAGCGTGCACTGAAAGGTGATGAAAACAAAGGGGATGGTGAGCGCGGTAGGAATCGAACCTACAACCTACTGATTAAGAGTCAGTTGCTCTGCCAATTGAGCTACGCGCCCTATAAGGGCAAAGGAGGAATTATATCATCGCGATCATCGCGAGCTCTCACCATCTCTGCCCGGCACGGGCGGCTGAATGAGACAGTGCTCAATATGCAAGCCGCAGCTTAATCTGAATTCGCAAATGTTCTTGGGCTGGCTGTGTCGACCCTACGATGCCTGCGCAATGTCTTCCATATTTTCTCGGCCCAAACACGCCTTTCCACCAATTGCCGACATCGCTCAATCATTGTGAGAAAGACGAGCCCGCGCATCTTGACCTCCCGACTACCCTTGGTCCGAAATTGCGTCGCCATTCGCTGACCAGACACTCGCCGTACATGTCCAGCCGATACCTACCTTCGTCACTCTCACCTGCCTAGACTGGAAGAACCCTGTAATACGGCATCAAGGTCCTATGGGGACGGTCTTCGCAGGAGAGCTACTGGCGTTCAGGTACATCTCTCCCGGAAATAACGGGTCATGGCAAGTGCTATTCAGAATTGGAAAGAAAGGGCGCTCTCGAAACCATCAAAGAATAAAACGTCATGCCCTCCACCGGTACGCGTTCGGTTGAGGCAAGCCGATGTGGGCGAGGACGCGGTTGCAGAACTCCTGCGCCATGTCATCGATGCTGGATGGGTGGTTATAGAAGGTTGGAATCAGCGGGAAGACGGTAGCACCTGCATCCGTGGCAAGCGTCATGTTGCGCAAATGAATTTTGTTCAGGGGAGTTTCGCGAACACAGAGCACCAGAGGCCGGCGTTCTTTGAGAGTTACGTCGGCTGCACGCTCAATCAGGTGGCAAGCGCTGCCATTGGCGATCCGACTGAGAGTTCCGACGCTGCATGGAATCACGACCATGGCATCGGAAGGATAGGAACCGCTGGCAACATTGGCACCGATGTCCGCGTTCGACTGAGCGTGAATTTTTGTTGAGGTCGTGCCGATGATCTGACGTAGCAGATCGGAGCGGCCTTCGATGGAAAGTTCTTCTGCCAACACGCGCAACCCGCTGTCGGAAGCGATGAAGTTCGCGGTCTTGATGCGTTGGTCGTGTTCGACCGTGAGCAGAAACTTCTTGAGAACTACGGACCCGCTGGCGCCCGTTGTGGCTATGGTCAAATTTTCCGGTGGCTGGGGAGGCAACGTTTAGCTCCGCGAGGCATTGCCTCACGACGTTTGAGCATAGGGACGCATCCAAGACAAGTCAAGACGGATTCGTCCCGACTCCTGGTTGGGAGCAGAGTGGGCCCCGGAGAGGCAACGCAGGACAGGCAGTGATCGATGGCAAAGACTGGCAGCTTACGGTCCCGGCGAAGCGCGGCCCACTTTCAGGCGACGGCCAGCGTTGAGCGTGAAATTCGCTTCTACGATCACGGCGGCAGACGCAAGTATCTGCGCGATTTCCACGATGCTTACCGCTCCTACGAAGCAATTTTAACCTCCGCCGACGCGCAGACTAGGGTCGCCCAGTCTGATATCTGTCTGGTCGCCGACTACCATGCCCTGCCCAGTTCGCAGCTCCATTTCGCCTCTTTGATTCGTGGCCTGGCAGCGGGCACACGGCCCGTGGTTGTGGGCCTGGAAACAATTTTCTCGCGCGATCAGCACATCGTCGAAGAGTGGCGTCGCGGCGAAATCGACGAATCTGAGTTCCGCCAGCGCATCCGCTTCGATCTCGACTGGGGCTATGATTGGGCTCCATTTTTTGAATTGCTCACGGCAGCCCGGCAACACGCTGCCGGCCTTTTCGGTCTGGACTGCTCACCGCGGGAGGACCTCCGGAAAATCGGCGCCCGAGATCGCCATGCTGCGCTGAAAATCGCCGAGATTCGCAAGAGTCATCCGCAGGCGCTCGTTTTGGTCTTGTTTGGAGAATCGCATCTAGCTCCTCGACATCTGCCGGCGCATGTCCGCACGCTTCTTCCGGAGGATCGCGTGCTGACAGTGCTCCAAAACGTCGACTCACTCTACTGGAAGGCTGCCGGCGAGAAGGTCGAACAAGTGGAGGCGGTCCGCGTGTCGGACGATGTTTTGTGCGTCTTCAACGCGACCCCTCTCGAAAAATACGAGAACTATCGTCTTTACTTGAACCGCTGCATTCGAGACAACGGCCGCACACCCGACCTCGGCCCGACGGTTTTCAATCTCGTCGACGGGTTGGTACGCTTCCTGAATATCAATTCTTACTCTGCCGAGAACACCACTCAACCCAAAATGCTGGTCGACCTGATGCCGGAGGTTTATTCGTGCAAGTCCGATCTCTACTTGCGCCGGCTGCTTTTACGCAAAGGCTTTTCAGCAAAGCAGCGCCAGTCTTTTTTGCGGAGGGTTCGTGAACGGGGCAGCGCATACCTGGCCCCATTGAATGCGATCTGTATTCGCAGGTTTGATATGGCGATTGCGACAGAAGATGCAGCCCGCTTTCTCAGTCACGCCTGCCGCGGTGTGCCTCAAAGAATTAATGGGAAAGTGCCGCTGCCATTGGCCCAGCCCGACGCTTTCTTTGTGGCCACAATCGAAAATGCCCTTGCCTGCTTTGGTTCGCGCATCCTCTATCCGGCGCGGCCCGCATTTCGCGATGACGATCTGCAAAAACTATATGAACTCACACGCCAGGATTTAGAGGAGCAGAGTTCTCTTCCCTATTGCGACATTATTGAGATCCTCGATTTCCTGGCTTGGCATCGTCATTCAAAGACTGGCGGGCGTATCCGGCCCGCGGCCCCAGATTGGACGCGTGTACTTAAATTCACCGGACGCAAATGCGAGTTCGTTACCGAACGCCTCGGATGGCTGCTCGGCAACGATTTGTACGACGCCTATATTGAAGCCCGTCTAGGCCCTGCCGTTTTGCGGCGCCTTTTCCTGGCTCACATTGACGAACCGGGCGCCGCTAGCCAACTCTACGCCGCATTGAACGCACGCCTGCGCTAATCGTTCTTTTAATCCACAGCCTCTCCATTCCCAAGGCGACGGACGCATGCGTCGGCCCGAAATATAGCATTTTGGTATTCTTCCTTCTTACATGGCCAGCGAGTCACTTCAACAGCAGACGCCGGATGCTCTTATGCTGTTCGGTTTCTGGTACCGCGCGTTCCCCAGCGGCGAAGTTGATCGGAGCAAACTTCAAGCCACTACTCTGCTCGAGCAGCCTCTCGTTGTTGGCCGCGACCGCGAAGGCCGCGTATTTGCCCTCTGCAATACTTGTCCGCACCGTGGCATGCCGCTTTCCTACGGACGACTCGATGCCAGCCAGGTGGAATGCCCTTACCATGGGTGGAAGTTTGACGTTCATAGTGGGCAGTGCACTGAGATCCCGTCGCTAGTCGCGGACCAGAAGATCAAGGTCGATCGCATTTACGCGGGTTCGTATCCCTGCGAGGAGCGCGACGGCTTCATCTGGGTGTTTATGCCTGACCCTACGCCAGCCGGCGCGGGATTCACTAAGCCCGTGCTCGCATCCGCGCCTCCCCCCGAAATCGTGAAATTCAGCGACCGATACAAAATCGCTCACCTTACGGCCGATCTTCCCTGTTCAGTTGATCACGGCATCATCGGATTGATGGATCCCGCGCACGGGCCGTTTGTGCATCAGGCATGGTGGTGGCGCACGCGCCATTCCATCCACGAAAAGTCCAAGCAGTTTGAACCCATCCCCTATGGCTTCCGCATGGGCACACATACTCCCAGCTCAAACAGCGCGCCCTATAAGCTTCTACGGCTTTACGCCAAGGCCGATGCGATCACTACGACAATCGATTTCGTCTTACCTAATTTGCGTTCGGAGATCATTCGTGCTGGTAAGTATTGGTTTTCAAGCCTGACCACGGTTACGCCAATCACGCGTGACCGATGCCGCATCGACGTGGTTGCCGCGTGGAACATTTTTCGCTGGATGCCATTCGGTGCCGGACTGCTGAAGTTCGTGTTTGCGAAGTTTGTCGAGCAGGACCGCCGAACCATGGAAATGCAATCCGAGGGCCTGAAGCACAATCCGCACCTTATGCTGATTGACGACGCCGACAGGCCCGCAAAGTGGTACTTCGCGCTCAAAGCCGCAATGCTCGACATGAAAAAGAATGGCGGAGAATTCCGTCATCCAATGTCTGGACCGGTAACACTAAAATGGAGAAGCTAGTCCTATTCGCACCCCGCATGCCAAATGCAGAGGTAGTTATTCTGCACGAAGGAGAAAGTTGGGAAAACACGACCGACCCGGCGACAATGAAAATTGAGGAACTGAGAATTGAGGAAATGAGCGTCCGCAATGCCATCCCTTTCCGCCTGGAGAGCATCGTCATGACAATACCGAGAGCCGAGAGCCGAGAGCCGAGAGCCGAGAGCCGAGAGCCGAGAGCCGAGAACCGAGAGCCGAGAACTAACTAACCAGCCAGTCCATCGCTTCTTCCCGCGTCTTAAAGGTCACGATGCTGCGCTGGGAAAAATTCTGGAAGTTTTCAAGGAAAGCGTGCGGAATGCTCTCGGCGCCAATCCAGGCGGTTTTTTTCACAAAAGGGCGGTCGAGCGTCATCACTTCCTTGATCTTCATCGCGACAGCGTGATCGACTTCGGCATCGGTAAAATCGGCATACGTGAGCAAGGACTCGCGCGCATGTTGCGCAACAATGACGCGCACGTGCTCGAGCAACAACTGCATCTGCGGGGCGGTAGCGTGAGAAAAATCAAGCGCTAGAACTTGCTTGCCCTTGTGCTCAATGAAGTGAATTCGCTCGTCCATGGAGGCCCCACTTACAAGATCATGGTCCACAGGCTACACAGCGTACCACAGAGCGCTGCTAGGCAGAGCAACGCTAGGCAGAACAACGCCAGGCACAGCACTGTCAGGCAAGCATCCACTCGACGATCTGATACACGTCGGCCAGAGCCGAGTCCAGCGCCGCCGCGTCTTTTCCGCCAGCTTCGGCCAGGTCGGGACGGCCGCCGCCTTTGCCGCCGACCTTTTCCGCGACCTTGCCAACAAGTTTTCCAGCCTGCACGCGGCCAGTGAGATCCTTCGTCACGCCCGCAATCAGCGAAACATTCCCATCCGTTGCCGATCCGATTACGACCACACCCGAGCCGAGTTTATCTCGCAGCTGATCGACCAGCATACGCAACTGCGCCCGCTCCAGATTGTCGGCGCGGTGCGCCAGCACCTTGACGCCGCGCACCTCTTTGATTTTGTCGCCAAGGTTCGCCGCGCTCGACGAAGCCGATTTCATGCGTGCCTGATCCAGTTCGCGCGTCAGGCGCTTGATCTCCGCGTCTTTTCTTTCGAGTTCAACTCTCAGAGCGTCCGCAGGAGACGCCATCTCGGCGCGAGCATCCTCCCCGGAAATGGGTGCCCCATCTTTGCGCGTTTTTTGCGCAAAAGCCTGCCCTGAGCGAGCCGAAGGGGTGGGAACCACGAACGCCGACACAACTTTCTCCAGTTCATGATCCTTACGGAAGTGCGCCAGCGACCCAGTACCTGTGACCGCTTCCACGCGCCGCACGCCAGACGACACGCTGCCTTCTTTCAGAATCTTAATTAGCCCGATTTCGCCGGTCGCGAGCGTGTGCGTGCCGCCGCACAGTTCGGTCGAGAAATCTCCAATCTTGATGACGCGGACCTTGTCGCCGTACTTTTCGCCGAAGAGCGCCATCGCGTGATATTCATTCACGGCCACATCGATGGGCACGTTTTCGATGATCTCGACCTTGTCGTTGCGCAGCACTTCTTTGTTGATGATGTCTTCAATGTCCTGCAGCTCTTCCTCTTCCACGCCGGTGAAGTGGGAGAAGTCAAAGCGCAGATGATTCGGCGCGACCAGCGACCCGGCTTGCTTGACGTGCTTACCAAGAACCTCGCGCAGTCCCGCATGGAGCAGATGCGTCGCCGTGTGGTTTCGCATGGTGGCTGAACGAAGCTCGGCGTTGACGACAGCATCGACTTTGTCGTCGACGCGAATGGGCTGTTTCGCGATGACCTGATGCGCGCGGACTCCCTGAATCGGGGCGTAGGTGCCAGTTACTTCTGCGATCACGGTATTGTGATCGTCTGAGTAGAGCCATCCGCGGTCGCCGACCTGGCCGCCGGATTCGGCATAGAAAGGTGTGTGGTCCAGGATGATCTCGCCTTTTTCTCCTGGCTTGAGTTCCTGCGCGCCCTGCGCAGCCTTGGCTCCATCGCTGGTCTTCATGATCGCCAGCACTTCGCAATTATCCGAACGCGTCTGGCGATAGCCTTCAAACGTCGACTTGGGCAACCGCTGGTAAGCGGGGTTAGCCGTTTGCTTGACCGCACCCTTCCACGATGCGCGGGCGCGTTCGCGTTGCTCGGCCATTGCAAGGTCGAAGCCTGTTTGATCGAACCGTATCCCTAAATCCCGACAGGAATCCACAATGAAGTCCAGAGGCAAGCCAAACGTGTCATACAGCATGAACGCCTTTGCACCCATATATTCTGGACTGTGCTTAGCATGAAAGTCTTCCCAGTTATCGTTGTTGTTGAAGATTTCTTTCAACTTGTCCAACGGCACGTTCGGAAAATCGAAGGCGTATTTTTCCGCGAGTAGCCGCGACTGGTCCTTTTCTAATCGTAGCAATCCCAGTCTCAACGTATGTGCGAACCGCTTTTCCTCTGCGAGCACGCTTTCCACTACCCGCTTTTCGGTCTCTCTCAGTTCGGGAAATGCGCCGGCCATCAAGTCAGTGACTGCAGAAACCATCTGCCAAAGAAAGGGCTTCTCCGCGCCATTGAGTCGGCCGTGTCGAATAGCCCGGCGCATGATTTTTCGGAGGACATATCCGCGGCCTTCGTTGGATGGAATCACTCCGTCGGAAATCAAGAAAGTAGCAGCGCGAGAATGGTCCGCAATGATCCGAAGAGATGGCATCCTACTCGGGATTCCACCCTGCTCGACAATAAGATCACTTGCTCGCTTAATCAGAGGCGTAAACAAATCCGTGTCGTAATTCGAAATTTTCGTCGGGTCTTCAAGGTTCAGCATCACAGATGCCAGTCGTTCCAGCCCGGCCCCCGTGTCAATCGACGGTTTTGGCAACTGCTTGGTGCCGCCGGGCTGCCGATCATACTGCATGAAAACCAAATTCCAGATCTCCACGTACCGCCCGCAGTCGCAGGGAAACTTGCAGTCAGTGTGGCTCTGATCGCTGGCTGCGGGGCCCATGTCATAGTGAATCTCGCTGCACGGGCCGCAGGGACCGGTATCGCCCATCTGCCAGAAGTTGTCCTTCCTCCCGCCGGGGAAAATGCGCTCCTTGGGAACTCCTACTTCGAGCCAATACTTTTCCGCCTCACGGTCGCGCTCAACGTCGAAACCTAGTTCCCGAGAAGCACTCGCTTTGTCACGGTCATCGAAGATCGTGACGTAAAGCTTCTCCTTCGGAATGCCAAACCACTTCGCCGACGTGATCAGTTCCCAGGCATAGGCGATGGCGTCTTTCTTGAAGTAGTCGCCGAAGCTGAAGTTGCCGAGCATCTCAAAGAACGTGTGATGGCGGTTGGTGAAGCCGACGTTTTCAAGATCATTGTGCTTGCCGCCTGCGCGCACGCATTTCTGCGAACTCGTTGCCCGGTTGTAGTCGCGTTTTTCCAGCCCCAAAAAGACGTCTTTGAACTGGTTCATGCCGGCATTGGTAAACAGCAGCGTCGGATCGTTGGCCGGCACGAGCGAAGAAGAATGCACCTCGCGGTGCCCCTTCTCGATGAAAAAGTCGAGGAATTTGCGGCGGATTTCGGAGCCGGTAGGCATGTGCAGCTAAATTCTAAACGATGGCAGCAGCTCTGAGCTTTGCTGACAGCTTATCGGTACCTGATTTGCCTTTTCTCACCACAGAGTCACCGAGTCACGGAGGAAAACCATAAATTTGTAAACCCAACAGGTGAAGGTCTTGCCAGGCAGTTGGGGTTTCTCAGTGTCTCCGTGTCTCCGTGGTGAAAAGACTTGGAATTAGGACAGTATCAGCTTATCGACTGCTGGGAACCCTGAACCGCTTTGTGATAATCATTTAACCGAGAATCAAACCGCGTTAGATTCGCGCATTTTCCGGAGGCAATCGATGCCCTGCAAACCAGAAATCCTCAGAGAAGTTCCTTTATTCGCGCTGCTGGACGATGACGAAATGAGAGTTCTCGCCGGCCAAGTCGACCTAAAGACCTTTGCGCCACGGCAAAGAATCTGGAAGATCGGCGATCCCTCCGGGCAAGCGTATGTGATGGTCTCCGGCTCTGTGCGCATCACCATTGTGGACGAGGACCAGCAGGAAGTTCTTGTCGATGAACCGGCGCAGGGAGAATTCTTCGGCTTCGCCTCAATGCTCGATCAAACCCCGCACCAGAGCAACGCCCTGGCGGTTGAAGAATCACTCTGCATCGAAGTGGACCGTCACGACATCTCCGTCTTGCTCGAACGCAAGCCGCATGCGGGCATGGACATGCTCGCCGTGCTCGGCCGGCAGTTTCACGCCTCTCAGCGACTCGTACGCGTGCGCGCCGCGCGCAACCCGAATGTCGTGATCGAAGAGAAATCTAGCTTCGGAGAGCGCGTGGCCGACGCCGTGGCGTCCTTTGGCGGCTCATGGACGTTCATCATCGCCTTCAACGTCGCAATTATCGTTTACACCGCATTCAGTATTCTGATGGGGCACCGCTCGTGGGACCCCTATCCATTCATCCTTCTTAACCTGTTCTTATCACTGCTCGCTGCAATCCAGGCGCCCGTAATCATGATGAGCCAGAATCGCCAGGACCAGAAAGATCGCGTGCGCAGCGAGCTCGATTTCGACGTCAACCGGCGCGCGGAGACGGAAATACAGGGACTCGCTCACAAGCTGAATCTTCTTGGCGACAAGATAGGCGATGTCGAGGCTCTGCTGCGCCAGGAGCCCGGTGCCAAATCGACACCGTAAAGATGCCGTGTTTTATTTACCGACGTTCTTATTTCACGACGTCTTCGGTCTTTTCGGCACCTTTCTTCACACCGTGGCCGACAGCTTTCGTTCCCTTCTTCACGCCATGCCCAGTGTCTTTGGCGGCCGTCTTGGTGGCGCTGCCCGTTTTGTCGGCAGCCTTCTCGGTGGCCTTACCAGTATCCTTGGCCGCGGTTTCGGTGGCGTGGCCCGTCTTGGTCGCAGCTTTCTTGGTGGCGTGTCCCGTATCCTTAGCGGCCGTGTCGGTAGCTTTCCCTGTATCGTCGGCGGCCTTCTTTACATCGTTTCCGGCCTGCGCATAAACAAACGCAGAAAGACCCACAAGCAGCCCTGCCATGAGAGTGAGAATCGCGAATTTTTTCATCTTGCCTCCAAACAACACTGTGAGTTGATTTGTCGCTGAGTTGTATCAGAATTTCGGTCGTGTTGGCAATGGCGGAGTTCAAATCGCCGCCTCAGGTTCACTCGCTCAACTTCCCTTCGTGTGCTTCCTCCTCCAAACCGCCAAGAGTCTCCTCATCCACGTCCCACTTTTTCAGGATTGCGAAAATTGTTTTGAACTCGAAACCGGCGCGCAGCAGGCCCCGCGAAATTCGAGCCGCATCTTTTTGATCCTTAGGCTTCTTCAGGCGCTTGCGCCGAAGATAGGCGCGCGCCAGTTCCTCCTCTTTTATATCGTCATAGACGGTCGCGACCGCTTTTTCGATGACGTCCCCGTGCACGCCCTTGGCTTTCAAGTCGGTCACAATGCGCCGCCGCCCGAATTTTTCCGTGTCGCGGCGATAGGAGGAATAGGCTACCGCATAATTTGCATCATTCAGATAGCCCTGATTCTTGAGGCGCACAATGACCAACTCCAGCAGCGTTTTACCAAATTCCGTATCAGCTTCCACCCGATTTCGCATGAGCCGCTTCAGTTCCGCCACTGACCGGCTGCGTCGAGCAAGCGCGCCCACGGCATACTCGTAGAGTTCTTCTTCGGTGAAAAGCTTTCTCGGACGCCCGAAGGCCATGATCACACAATAGCCCCGGCGCCCGCGCTTGTCACGACTGCGAATCACTGCGGCGAGATGCAAACGGGCGCAGACGCCTCAATCCGCCTTTTTGCGCGCATAGGAATGCAAGCGCATCCAAAGGCGCGACGGCAACTGGATCGAGCCCTTTTGCGTTTACAGATCGTTGTCGCCTTCCATGTGCGATGGACTTATCCTTCCAAATTGCTCTATAGTTCGGCTTTCTCGTAGCATCAAAGGACTCAAGTCCCATGCAGATTGCCGGTGTAGCCAGCGCATTTCCCAAGCATTACTATCCGCAGGAGGAGTTGGCCGACGAACTCCTGCGCTATTGGGGCGACCGCATCCAGAATCCAGAGGTAGTGAAGCGACTGCATCGCAACGTTGGAGTTGCCGCTCGCCATCTCGCTATTCCGAAGAGTGATTATCTGCAGATGCGTTCGTGGGGAGAGGCAAATCGCCATTGGATTCGTGTGGCCACTGAATTGGGAGAAGCAGCGATCACGGCCGCGTTAGCCAATGCAGGCCTGCGCGCACAGGATCTGAATGCATTCTTCTTCACGTCCGTAACCGGCATCTCAAGCCCGTCGATTGATGCGCTGCTGGTTAACAAAATGGGATTATGCCGCAACATCCGGCGCGTGCCGATCTTCGGATTGGGCTGCGTGGCTGGTGCAGCCGGTATTTCCCGAGCTGCCGACTATGTGAAAGCTCATCCCGGCCAGACCGCGGCGCTCCTTTCGGTGGAACTCTGCTCGCTCACCATTCAGCGCGACGATGTCTCGATGGCCAATCTGATTTCGGCTGGCCTGTTTGGCGACGGATCAGCCGCCGTCATCGTGACGGGCGATAATTGGGAGCTTTCGGGTCCCGAGATTATCGCAACCCAGTCTGTGTTCTATCCGCAGACCGAAGAGATGATGGGTTGGGACATTTCTGAGACTGGGTTTCGCATCGTGCTTTCTCCTGAAGTTCCGAACCTGGTCCGAAAGAATCTGGCGCACGACGTTGACGAATTCCTCGCTTCACAAGGGCTGCGGCGTGCCGACATCGGCAACTGGGCCCTCCATACCGGTGGCCCTAAAATCCTGGAAGCTACGGCCGAAGCGCTCGGCTTGAAGGACGGCGAACTCGACGTCTCCTGGGAGTGCTTGCGGCGCACTGGCAATCTGTCATCAGCCTCCGTTTTGGTCGTGCTCGAAGAGGTGATGAAGAACCGTCGTCCCAAACCTGGCACGTTTGGCATTGTGGCTGCGATGGGCCCAGGCTTTTGCTCGGAGTTCGTCCTGCTCAAGTGGTGAGGACGCGAGCCGCGCCCAGAACCTCCTGCTCCGTAATAAATTGGTAATGGTGCAGTTGGATTCCGAAGTTGACGGCCATATCTTTGGCGTCATCCCGAAGCCCCGCGTCTTCACCAGCGGGGCGAGGGATCTGGCGTGCAGCGCTATTAAGCTCGGCCAAACTGCACCACTACCAATAAATCAGCATCAGTTGCAATTTCTGTGTGCCAAGTAAGACAATCCCTGTGATCGAACATGAATCAGCCTTCAGAAGCCGCAGGGCCTTTTTGCGCGGGAGCGATTGTTATCGTTACGCTCGCGAGTCCACGCGAAAAATTCTGGGGCGCGATTCTACGACTTTCAGCCATTGGCCTCAGCTTGCGCGGCGTGGATCTTTCTTCCTTCGATAATTTCATCTCGCAGATCCGCGACGGCGAACCCTTCACCGCAGGCGTCATGTTCTTCCCCATGCATCGTGTGGAGCGACTGGAACTCGATCTGCCCGAAGGCACGATCCCATCGCTCTCTCAGCGCTTTGCGCAGAAAACCGGGCAAGATCCCGCGCCCGTTCTGGTGAGCGAGTTTCTTTCGCCAGACAAATCCTCCCCAGACAAAGCCTCGGGAGACAAATCCCTGTGAACCTGCGCCAAATTCTGACCGCGCCCAATCAGCTCACGCTGCTGCGGATGATCTTCCTTCCGTTCATCGTCATCAATCTGGTCAAGCACGATTTCAAGTGGGCGCTGGCGCTCTTCGTGGTCGCCGGCCTCAGCGACGGCCTCGATGGGCTTCTGGCACGCATGCTGCATCAACAAACTGTGCTCGGGCAATATCTCGATCCCATCGCCGACAAGCTGCTGATGAGCACTTTGTTTATGGTGCTCTCGATTGAACACCATATTCCGTGGAAGTACACCATCGTAGTTTTCAGCCGGGATATCTCGATTCTGCTAATCAGCGGCGTGCTTTACATGATTGCCGGCCTGCGCGATTTCCGCCCCAGCATATTCGGCAAAGCCAACACAGCCGCGCAGGTGGGAGCGATTTTCTTCGTCCTGCTTCTGCTAGTTCTGCCTCTGCAGTGGGTCTGGATCGTGCGCACCGGATTTTTGCAGGCGACGTTTTTGTTCACCATCGCGTCCGCAGTGCACTATGCGTTTTTGGTGCAGCATCGACTGCGGACCTTGCCGAGCGGGGAGCCAGGTTAGCTCAGCCAACTGTTACCTCAGCGGCCAAAGCCGACGCCGAAAAATAAAGCGCCTATCGCAGCGGTAGACCGCTGCGCCACCCAAAAAGCACGTGCAACACCGTCACTTTCCGCAGCCTCCTCGCGCTGTTACCCCTCCCCCTCCCCCTCTAGCCCGATCTAATGGAATCATGATGTTACGGAGAAATTCCCGCCAAAATCTTGAGCGCGTGGGAGTTAGAGTCAAAATCTTGAGCGAGTGAGAGTTAGGGCGGAATTTGGCCCCATTTTGGCGAGATTCCTTCCAAGTCGGCTCGCAAAATATTGATTCTAAAGGGCGATACTTGCAAAATATTCTACATAAAGGACTTAGCATGGACATATCCTCGCCTAGCCGATGGCTGTTCATCAAGTTTCCATTGTCAAAGAACTAGACTTAGTAAGTACATTGTAACCCGGATGTCAACAGCCGAGAAGCAAATTATGGGCGAAGAAGATAAATAATGAATACATATATGTACATACAATAAGTACAGGGGCAACAAACCAAGTGAGTTAGGGGACTGACTGGAGAACAAAAGGGGCTTGACAAGGTGTGCCAGGGGAGTTGCCAAGTGCCGGGAATGCCTTTGAGGCGATATTAGGAGCAGCGGTTGGGATAGGTCCTTCGCCTCCGCAGTGTGTGCACTTCGCGATCACACCGCTTCGCTCGTGATGACAGGCGGTCTGATTTCTCAGGTTATCGGGGCGGTACTTTTTTCTCCAGCTCTTTCAAACTCACTTCCACTCTGGCCACGTCGGCAGCATATCTCGCATCACTCTGGGCGAGCTTTTCGTAGATGGTCATGGCCTCCCCATAGTGCTGGCGGGCTTCGTCCATCCGGTTCAGTTCAATCTCAAAGGTCCCCAGGTTATTCAGTCTGCTGGCCATAGCCGGGAGGTACTTCTGCGGGTCTTGCTGCGCCAGTCGACGGTAGATTGCCAAAGCCTCTTTGAAATGCTGATAGGCCTCGTCCGGTTGCTTCTGGGACCTTTCCAAGAACCCCAGGGTGATGAGTGTGTAGGCCATGTTTGGCAGGTACTTGTCCGGGTCGTGCTGCGACAGTTGGCGGTAAATCCTTAGAACGTCCTCCGAGTGTTGGCGGGCTTCGTCCATGCGGTTCTCCCCTCGATCCACCGCACTCAGATTGCCCAATGTCGTCGCCATCTCCGGCAGATATTTGTCCGGGTCGTGCTGCAACAGTTCACGGTAACACTGCAACGCCCTCTCGTAGTGCTGTCTGGCTTCGTCCAAACTGTTCTGTCGTCCATCCAGGTTCCCCAGGTCGTTAAAAACCGCCGCCCTGTAGGGCAGATATGTGTCCGGGGTCTGCTGCGCGAGTTGCCGTTGTCCGTAAGACTTTAACTCTTCCTCATACTGCCGGCGTGCTTCGTTTATTCGCTTCTGCTCAGTATCCAGGCCTCTCAAGTTACTCGCCGTTGTCACCCAGCCGGGGTCCATAAGCATCTGCGCCATATGGCGATGTGCAACTGGATTCCCATCTGTAACCGCCGCTGTGTGAGACCATACGGTGAATTCGTTCTCCCACGAACTCAACTGGCGGATCGTAGCGAAGCTGAGAGTTACCAATACGCACGCCGCCGGGCCTACCAGCCAAAAGTTGCGAACTTTTCTTGCTTCTGCCCAATCGCCAAGGCCCCAAGCAATCATCACAAAAATTCCGATCAGTGGGACGTAGGCGTACCGATCCGCCATCGCCTGATCGCCCACCTGCACCAAACCAATTACCGGAATCAAAGTACCCAGAAACCAGAACCATCCCACCGGCAAGTAGCGCTTGCGGCGAAAGATAACAACGAGCGCGGTGACACTTATCAAGACTAGCGCCGATAAAATCCATTGCCACGTTGGGGGAGCAACGTAATGGGGATAGAACATAGCCAGTCGCGCCGGCCAGACCATTTTCCATAGGTATAGCCCATAGGCCACGACTGCATTTTCGATTCGAAAGGCAAGTGGGAACTCTTCAAAAGTACGCACAGCCTCAACGGAGCGCTGCGCGACTAAAGTGATCCAGGCGCTTGCAGCTGAGAGAACGAGCAACGGCATCTTCTCCAGCAGCAACCTCGATACTGTCAATTGGGGCATGCTGACCGCCGAAGGTGGACTGCCAGCCATCCTGCCGAGCGGCCAATAGTCCAGCAGCAATAGGACAAAGGGCAGCGTGATGACCATCGGCTTGGCCATCAATCCTGCGGCAAACAACGCCGCCACCAGCAAATATCGCCGCCACTGCGGCTTTTGCGAGTACCAAACATAAGCGCCAATCGCCAGTAAGAAGAACAGTGTACTCAGGACGTTCTTTCGTTCCGCCACCCAGGCCACTGACTCCACGTTAATGGGATGCACAGCGAACAGCGCTGCCACAAGCAGGCTTGGCCCAACACGCTTGGTAACCCAGACCAACAGCAGAAACAGCAACACCACATTGAGCGCGTGGATTAACACGCTATCGAAGTGGTGTCCGCCCGGATTTAAGGCAAAGAGTTGATAGTCGAGAGCATGCGAGAGCCATGTCAGCGGATGCCAATTCGCCGCGTAGGTCGACGTGAATGCCCACCGGATGGTGCTCCAGCCCAGCCCAGCCTGGACGTGGGGGTTTGCGGTGACGTAATCACGATCGTCATGGACAATAAACGAGTACCGAATGACCGGGCTGTAGAGCGCAATGGTCGCCACCGCCAACAGAAGGCAGAGAACGATAGTCAGGTTTTTGCCAGTGAGGAATGCCCCTGTGTCGCGGGGCGCTTTTGGTTGCGGCCCTTTGCGGCTCTGGGCACGTGCTTTCGCGAGAGTTTGGGCGCGGCTCATTTTGTCATCCCGATTGTACACAGGCGACAAAAACCCTAACCCAGCACGGAGCTGACGTGAGTCAAGGGCGCAACAATTTCTCATTCGGGTTCTGAGAAATTCCCGTTCGCCGACACACCCGTTCGATGTCGTTGGCGAGAATGGCGCCTCACTCTCCGGTTAGAACGCTATCTACACCGGAACAGGAACGCTGTCGACGATCTCGTGGAGGATTTGTTCGGCTTGCTCGGACTTTCTGAGCGTAGACGAGTAGAGGGCATTGACGACCACGCGATGGGCGAAGACGGGGACGGCGAGGGGCTTGAAGTCCTCGGGAACGCAGTAGTCGCGGCCATCGATGAAAGCCATGGCCTGAGCGGCGCGGTAGAACATCTGCGAGCCGCGGGGTGAGACGCCGAGCGCGAGATATTCCGACTCGCGCGTTTTGGCGACGATGGCGAGCGCGTAGGTGATGAGCGATTCGTCCACGCGAACCTTTGTGACGGCCTGCTGAATTTCAAGCACATCGTTGGCGGTGAGCACGGGCCGAAGCTTTTCGAGCTGGGCTGCACCCGCTTCATCGCGCAGAATTTCGCGTTCGGCGCCGGCTTCGGGGTATCCCATGCGCACGCGCATGAGGAAACGATCGAGTTGCGATTCGGGCAGCGGGTATGTGCCGTGGTGCTCGATGGGATTCTGGGTGGCGATGACGAGAAACGGCTGCGGCAGCGGATAGGAATAGGCGTCGACGGTGACCTGGCCTTCGTTCATGGCTTCAAGCAGGGCAGACTGCGTTTTCGGCGTGGTGCGGTTGATCTCATCGGCGAGAAGCACGTTGGCGAAAACAGGGCCACGCTTGAATTCGAATTTCTGCTCGCTGGCGGAATACATGGAAATGCCGAGCACGTCGGAGGGCAGCATGTCACTGGTGAACTGCACGCGCTGGAACGAGCAATCGAGAGCGCGGGCAATCGCCTGGCCGAGCGTTGTTTTGCCGACGCCGGGAACACCTTCAATGAGCAGGTGGCCGCGGGCAAAAACGCCAACCAGGGCGAGGCGAAGAACGTCATCTTTACCGCGAATGACGGTGCGGAGAGACTGCTCAAGTTGGGCTGCGCGGCTGGACGCGAGGGTGGCGGCGTGGGCTGGCATCGTCTGAATTCTACTATGCGGGTTGCGGGGGAAAGGCGTTACGGGAGTCACACTAGCCTTCAGCCTTCAACCATCAGCCGTCAGTCATCTGGGCATTTGCTACTGTCGGCTTCAGCCCCGATCTTTCTGATCAAGCCGCAATCGATCGAACAGGGTTGCGACTGGAACTCCACCCTTGTCGCTTGTTCCTGATGGCTGATGGCCGACGGCTGAAGGTTTACTGAGAACCGGGAACTGAGAACTACTTCGCTCGTCTATAATGGCCCGACTATGCGACGTTTCCCGCTGGTTTTCTTCGTTTTTGTTCTTTCGATATCAACCATTGCGCAACAGAAGGATGCCCCGATGACCCACCATGCACGCGGCACGTTTACGGTAGACATGAAGCCTTTGACGCCGACTCCCGCGGAGGGCATTGCGCGTTACTCGGCAGAAAAAGAGATTCATGGGGACTTGGAGGGGACAAGCAAAGGCGAGATGCTTTCAGCCGGCGACCTGAAGAGCGGCAGTGCCGGATATGTAGCCATGGAGATGGTTACGGGCACGCTCGCCGGGAAACATGGGAGCTTTGCCCTGCAACATTTCGCCACGGCCGATGCAAGCGGGCGAAAGATGAACGTAATCGTGGTACCCGGATCAGGGACCGGAGATCTGCAAGGAATTACGGGAAGCTTCACGATTCAAATCGAAGGCGGAAAGCACTCTTACGATTTGGAATACACGCTGCCGAATTAGTTGCAGGAATGCGCGGCCACGAGCGAGGGCAGCCGCCGATCGTTGTGTTTCGATCATTGTGTTTCGATCATTGTGTGCCGATCATCCTGCCGCGGGAGCGTTCCTCTCACGAAGATAGAGCAACAGAGGAAGGCCGAGAGAGACGCCAACTGACAGCACGGCGATCAGCGGAAGCCAGCGAGCCACTGGTCCCAGACGACTGCGTTCGCTGCGAGCAAAGACCAGAAGCGCAACGGCGGAGACAAATACATCCATGCCAAAAAATCCGCCGATGCGGTTGGCGAATAGCTGCTCGAAGAACAACCGCATGTTGAGGCCGTTCGCCATGATCCAAGGCACGAACTGCCAGTATGGGAGTACGAACCCGAGCAGGCAGAGAAAGAGATAGACATTCTTGCGGCTCATGACACTCTCCGTGGCGATGGAATCGCCGCTCGCAATGAGAGAACCATATCTGCTGGAAACCGGGCCTACTGCATGAATTGCGCCGGACGCCCCGTCAGCCGCTCAATGCGTTTCGCCGTCGGCGGATGCGTGGAGAACAGGTTGCCGAAGCTGGCGCCTCCCAGAAACGGCTGAATGATAAAGAGGTGCGCGGTGGAAGGACTGGCGATGAGCGGACGCTGCTTCGAATAGGCATCGATCTTACCTAAAGCGCTGGCGAGCGCATAAGGATTGCCGGTCCAGTGCGCGCCGGTGTCGTCGGCGGCATACTCGCGCGAGCGCGAGACCGCAAGCTGAATCAGCATGGCGGCAAAGGGAGCGAGAATCATCATGGCAATGGCAGCGATGCCTCCGCCTCCGCGGTCACTGCCATTGCGGTCGCGGCCGCCAAAGCCGCCGAAAATCATGCCCCAGCGCGCCATCGAGGCGAGCCAGGTAATCGCGCCGGCGAGCGTGGCCACGATCGAACTGATGAGGATGTCGCGATTGCGGACGTGGCCGAGTTCGTGCGCAATCACGCCTTCGAGTTCGTCATCATTGAGCAGGCCGAGAATGCCCTGGGTAACCGCGACCGACGCATGCTGCGGATTGCGGCCCGTGGCAAAGGCATTGGGCGAGTCGGTCGGGATGAGATAAACCTTGGGCGTCGGCAGTCCAACTTTTTGCGCGAGGCGCTCAACGATGTTGTAGACGCGAGGAAGATCCTCGCGCGTAATAGGCTGCGCGCGATAGGCAGCGAGGGCAATTTTGTCGGAAAAGAAATAGGAAACGAAGTTCATGACGGCGGCGAAAAGAAGCGCCAACAGCATGCCGCGCTCGCCGGCAAGCAACTGTCCGACAAGCATGAACAGCAGCGTCATGGCGGTGAGAAGAAACGTAGTCTTGAAAATATTGCCCATTTGGTTCCTCTGTCAGCGACATTCTAATAGATGTCGCCAGGATGGATTGTGGTTCAGGGTGAGTTCCCGGTTCTCCGTCCCAGATTCTTCTTTCAGCAAGAGCACATCAACCACGGAGACACAGAGTCACGGAGAGGATCAAAAGTGGCCCTCTGGTCCTCCGTGTGTCCGCGATGGAATTGGCCTTCCCGCGAAATCGAAAACTTAGTTCTGAGAACTGAGAACTGGGAACTGAGAACTAGCTTTGCCTTTTGAGGGCGCGGTCGAGAGTTTGGTCGAGGGCGGCTTTTGCAATTTCGTAATCGGCCTGAGAGATCTTTCCTTGCTTGCGCTCGAGTTCGAGCTGGAACATCTCTTCTTTCAGAGCTTCGAGAAGCGCCGTGGACTTGGGAGCGCCGGAGGATGAGTTAGGCGTGGATGTCGCAGAGACCGTGGGTGCTTCCCTGCCGGTGAGCGCGGTGCCGGAAATGGTGCCCGCTCCCGGGCCGGTAATGGGTGCAGCAAGCGGGCCGGAAGCGTATGTCGCGCCGGATGGCGAACCGACGGCTCCCGCCGACCCAGGCGAGCCTCCATGCGCACCTGCTGCGGCTGCGGATACGGCGCCTTGACGTTTGGTGACGACCCAACCGCCGATTGCGAGCAGAAGCACGAAGGCTCCGATGATGGGCCAGCGATATTTTTCGAGCGGATCGGGGGCGTCGATGGGCACGCCGAGTCCTCCACCGGGACGAGTGCTTTCGGCTTGAGGATTCTCGTTCATTGGGCCGCCTTGGGGACCGCCTTGCGCATTGCTTTGGCTTGCGGGCCCTCCGGCCGCGCCGCCTCCGCCTTGCGCTTGCTGGTCGGGGATGATGCCGGTGCCCGCGATGGTGAATGCGAGTTGCTGACCGACGTGCGTTTGTTGTGCAACCTGAACGGTGGAGTCGGTCTGGTTGGGATCCTGCATGGACTTGAACGATGCGGAATCGGCGGGTGAAAACTTCATGGTCTTGGGCAGCACAACGACGAAATGCGAGGCGGGATAAACCGGCTTGAGATCGAGTTTGGCCGATCCGGAGTAGGGCACAACGAACTCAAGCTGGATTTGCGTTTCTCCGGGGCGAAGCGGGAAGGCGATCGAGTAGCGACCTTTTTCAGATTCGGCGACGGCATCGGCCGGAATGGGCTGTCCACCGGGCGCTTTGGCCTGAACCTGTTCGACTTTGGCCCCGGCGGGCAGATAGAACTCAAAGTTGTGATCGTTCATCTGCGTGAGGTTGGTGGGATTGTTGACCACAAAAAGACGAAGGCCATCGAGTGACGTGGGGTCGGCCTGCATGCGGAGAACGTCGGCGGTAAGGCTGATGTCGTTAATTTTCTTGGAGACGTCGTAGACCTTCACCTCGACGGTGTTTTTGCCGGGCGGCGCGACCTGAAAGTAAGTGACTCCCTGATGGACGGCGCGAACGAGGTGCGGACCAGCGGCGGTTTCTTTGCTTGTTTGGTCGAGCTTGAAGCTGAATTTGCCGGCGGAGTCGGCCTTGGTGTTGCCGGCGACCTCCATGCCATTGGCAAGATTGATGAGGATGACTTCGTCTCCCGCAGCGGGCTTGTTAGTGGTGGCGTTGGTGACGGTGCCGGAGAGAGTTTGGGCGGAGGCGTGGGCGAGAGTTAGAAGAATTATTCCCGCTAGGGTGATGTAGTGCGAAGGCTTCCTCACTGCTTCTCCTTGTTGGGGCTCAATCGGATCGCGATTGGCCTACATTAATACGATTGCTCGACTGACGACCTCGAGATTCTGCGAACTTTCCCATCGAGGTCAACGTTATACCTGTTTGTACCTGCTTCGCACCCCGGGCGGTGCGTCGCCGTCAAAGTGACCAAACAGGATCACCCGCAACCGATGTGAGCTAAGCCAACGCTTCGCCGCTAGATTAAGAGTGGCCTGCCTTTAGCAACTGCGCGGCCTCCGGATCACGAGCTGCGATCATCGAGCTAAGATCCGCTGTTTTCAGCCTGGACGGTTCTATGACGTACGAAACGGACCCATTGCTACCAAAAGCATCTTCGACGAAGAATCGCTCGCTGTCCGGCGCCCACTGAATCGCGAGACTGCGTTCGTATTCGTTCACGAGCCGACGTGAATGAGATCGACGATCCTCAATCCAGAGCTTTCTCTTCTCATTGCGATCGGGACATTCAAAAACGAGTACCCAGTGTCCATCGGGCGAGGGAATTCGCGTCATGCGTCTCTGTGGCAGTTGGACGACCGGAGCATGAACTTGTCCAACTTGATTCCAGCCCAACGGCGATATGGCAGCGATTAGCACCACCGAGAAAGCGAGACAGCGAATGGAGGTCATCGTTTAGTTTAGAGCGACCGCGTGCGGCCGTTTTTCTCGTTGTCCAAGGCGCTCTGCATGGCCAAGTCGAGGCGCCCAGCCGCAAGGTCGGATTTAACGCGAGCATCGATCCGCACCAGCTTCGCGCCGGAAAGATCGTAACGGGAAAGATCGGCTTTGTCGACGAAAGCAGCCGCGGCGCGGTCGCTCGTAAAGCTGGGGATTTTCTTTTTTGAAGGCATCGATCTCTTTTCTTGTCGTACTACGCGAGGAGCTCCTGCGGGACATGCACGCGGCGGACTTTGATTTTGCTCTCGTTTTTGCGCGCCTGGGCGAGATCGTAGGCGAGCTGCATGCGGAGCCAGGTTTCCGGCGTGCTGCCGAAGGCCTTCGTCAGCCGGATGGCCATCTCGGGGCTAATACCCGACTTGCCGTGAATGATGTTGTTGAGAGTCTGCCGGGTCACGCCAAGCACGGCCGCTCCTTCGGTGACCGAGAGGCCCAGCGGTTCAAGGCAAGCGCTCTTGACGATACGTCCTGGGTGAGCGGGATTTTTCATCGGCATAGTCACTTTCCTCCTGGTCGCCACTTAGTGGTAATCGATCAATTCAACATCAACTGCATCATTTCCCTCGAACCGAAAAACGATACGCCAATTGGCTCGCACCGTTACGGCCCAGAAGCCCTTCATGTCGCCTTTAAGCGGATGAAGGTGGTACGCGGGGAAGCCAAGGTCCTGCGGCGACAACGCGTCATCCAGAACGGTTAAAATTTCCTGAACCGTTTTCGCGAGGTCGGGCCGGATGCCGCGACGATCATCGTCTTCGTAGAGACGCTTGAGGCCGCGATGCTTAAAGCTTCTTATCGTTTACTATACACTGTCAAGTGTACATTGTCACTTGTCATATTTCACATTTAATCGCGCCAAATGACTCCGCAATTAAATGGCCGGCGGGGCGCCGGCGCTACACCGCTGCAGCTTGCTCCAGGCGGGAGATCTCGGCCATGATGGCGGCGGCTTCCTCTTCGAGTGAGGCGCGGAGGGATTCGTAATCGGCGTCGGGGACCTTACCGGCTTTGTATTCGAAATTCAGGTCGCGCAGGTTTTCGTAGACGGCCTCCTTGCGCTCGCGAAGATAGCCGAGGCGAGTCATTTCCTCTCCGGCATAGACTTCGCCGGGGAAAAAGAAGACATAGTAGAGCGCGGCGAAGGTGAAGACGGCGCAGACGAAGATGACCATGTTCATAGTAAGTTCTCTGTTCTCAGTTCCCGGTTCTCAGGTCTCAGGTCTCAGGTCTCAGAAAAAAACTAAAGCTGATTTCGCAAACGTCATAGGTCCGTCTCCTTGCGGGCCTGCTCGCGGAAGTGGTCGAGTTCGTGGCCTCTGTTGATGGTGATGCCATCGGCGAGGGCGGGCTCGGGCCGGTTCTTCCAGGCGCGAACAACCAAGGTGACAAAGATGATGCCGGCGCCCAGTGCGACGAAGGGCATGATCCAGGCGACCTTGTTGAAGCCGGTGGCGGTCGGCGCGGCGATGACGGTGGGGCCGTACTCCTGCACAAAGCCTTGAAGGATGAGGTCGTCGTTGTCGCCGCGGTCGAGCGCAGCCATCAATTCGTTGCGCATTTTGTCGGATGACTGGCAGCCGACGTGATTGCATTCGAGCAGGATCTGGCCGCATCCGCAGGTGCACATCATGCGATGGCCGAGCGAGTTGAAGCGGGCCTCGGTGCTGGGGCCTGCGGCGAAGGCGAAAGTGGCGAGAAGCAGGAGGATGGCGGCGAGTATTGCGATTCGAGGGTAGCCAGCAGGCGGGCGGAACACCAGGTCCCTCGACTGCGCGTAAGTGCGGACTGAAATGCGCGTTCTCATATCAGTCCCCCGCTCCTGCATGCACGGTTTCGCGGACGGGCGCGGCAGCAGTGACTACCACGGGAAGGTAATTCGGCACCAGCGCGACGATCGTCCCGAAGACCATGATGATGAGTCCGATCCAGATCCAGGGAACGAGCGGGTTCAGGTGCGCTTTGATGATCGGGCGGCCGGTCGTATCGTTCTTCCCTTCGTAGACGAGATAGACGTCGGTGACGAGGAAGAGATCCTGACGGAAAGTGGGATAGATGTTGGGAATGGTTTGCGGCTGGCCGCTCGCCTTGTAGAAGCGGCGCTCGGGATACATGGTGGTGATCAGCCTGCCCATGCCGTTGTTGTCGGTGTTTGATGCGCCGCCGAAAATTCCTCCACGGCGATAGACGTTGATGATGGCCGACTCGACGGAGTAATTCGGGTTGTCGTCCTGCGTGTAGGACTGGCAAACGAATGTGTAATTGCCCATGGCAATCTTGTCGCCGTAGCCCATCTCCTTTTCAGCGTCACGATTGAAGGGCTGGCCGAGGATTCCGATGATGACAAGGGCGACACCGAAGTGAACGATGTATCCGCCGTAGCGGCGCGTGTTGCGGCGCGTGAGTTGAAGCATGGCGGCGAAGATGTTCTGGCCGCGCTTGCCGGCGATGACGCGGCCTCCGCGAACGAACTCGGAGATGACGGTGAAGATGACAAGCGCGGAAAGAACGGCGGCCATGATCGCGTAGAAATAAGAAGGATCCTCCCAGGGCTTAACACCGAGGACAATCATCAGAAGGCCGACGGCGACGGCGCCGATGGTCGGAAACAGGAAGTTGCGCTTCAGGCTCTCGATAGACGTTTTGCGCCACGCAAGCAGCGGACCGACGGCGGTAAGCAGCAAGAGAAGAAGCGCGACCGGCACGGCAACGCGATTGAAGAACGGCGGCCCGACCGTGACTTTGTGGCCCTGCACCCATTCGGAGAGGATCGGGAAAAACGTACCCCAGAGCACGGTGAAGCAGACGACGAGCAGAAGAAGATTGTTAAAAAGGAAGCTCGATTCGCGGGAGACCAGCGATTCGAGCTTGTGCTCGCTTTTTAGGGTCGAAAGATTCCTGACCAAAAAGTAGGCGCAGACGGCGGTGGTCAGCGCAATAAAGACGATGAACCAGGTTCCGATGGACGATTGCGCAAAGGCGTGAACCGAACTGATGATGCCGGAACGTGTGAGAAAAGTGCCGAGCATGGCGAGCAGAAACGTGGCGAAGACGAGCACCATGTTCCAGACCTTCAGCATGCCGCGCTTCTCCTGCATGATCACCGAATGCAAAAACGCTGTGCCGGTAAGCCACGGCATAAGCGAAGCGTTTTCGACGGGATCCCAGCCCCAGTAGCCTCCCCAGCCGAGCACAGCGTAGGCCCAGTGCGCGCCGAGGAAGACGCCGACGGTCAGGAAGCACCACGTAACCATCGTCCAGCGGCGAGTAATGTGGATCCACTTTTCGCCAGGGTAATGCATGATGAGCGCGCCGAGCGCGAAAGCGAACGGGATGGTGAAGCCGACGTAGCCGAGATAGAGCATGGGCGGATGGATGACCATCTCGGGATATTGCAGAAGCGGATTGAGGCCGGTGCCATCGGGCTGAAGCGGCCCGCGCTCAAGCGCGAACGGATGCGCTGCGAAGTTGAGAATCGCCAGGAAAAAGACCTGCACGGCGGCGATGATGACCGAGGCGTAAGCGAAGAGGCGCTGGTCGGTCTTGTAGCGTAGGCGGAGAACGAATCCGTATCCGGCGAGAAGCAAGGACCAGAAGAGCAGAGAGCCTTCCTGTCCGGACCACAGGACAGCGAACTTGTAGGCGATGGGGAGGTCGCGGTTGCTGTGGTGGTAGATGTAGGCGATGGAAAAATCGTCGTTGAAGGCCGCGGAGACGAGGATAAACGAGGCCAGGACAACCATGACGAACGTCGCGATGCCGGCGCGGCGAGCGGTCTCGCCGAGGCGGGCGGAAGCGGCGTCGCGGCGGAAGAGCGAGAGCAGACCGGCTCCAAAGGAGTATGCGCTTAGGACGAGCGCGAGCAGAAGCGCGAAGCTTCCTATTTGAGCCATAGAGATGATTCCCCGATGGAAGCTATCTTTTCAGAGATGGGGCAGGGATGCAATGAGAGGGACAGTGGTCAGTTGTCAGTTCTCAGTTGTCAGTTGCAAAGAAGAATAGTGGCGTTTTGAGCGCCAACGTCGTTTTCGTCGCCTGTCTGGTTCTAGAGTTCGTCCACGAAGGACAGATCGCGTCGCATTACGTATCGCTCATAGCACCTAACGCACATCCAACGTTCTCCCGGATCGCAATATCCGAACGCCCCAGCGTCGATATGAGCCCTGCATAGCTCGCAGTGCTCGTGACCCCAGCACGAAGGAACCATCCGAGTCCCAGAGCGTACGGGCAAAGTTTGGTCGGCCGCCGGATAGTGTCTACTCTGACCACTGCTTACACCTATTGGTTCCAGTTTTGTCCAGACTCTTACCTCGCGACCGCCGACAATGGATACGTCCTTGGATTCATAGTCTTCAGCAACCGCATCAATTCCCTGAAATTGCTTCTTTTCCCAGCCCCAGTTCGGATCAAGAACCATCCACACGTGGAACCCCTGCCAGTAAGGGCTCAGATAAGAAAGCGTCTGTCCGACAATCTCTGGTTCATCTGTTGCCTCAAAGTTTAGAACCGCAGTGTTTGTACCCTTCTCACGCGATTGCACGCTCGCGCAAAGGTATCCACGCTTTCCGAACAAGAGCCAAAACCATTGCGGGCCTGTGCTTATCTCGATGACGCGGTCAAAACGGCCCTCAAGCTCGAAATGGGTATATCCCTCCTTCGCCGTCGGGCCGCGACGCAAGGCGGTCACTTCGAACTTCGGAAAATCTTCGAGAGTCTTGCGAATTTCCATTTTCTTCCGGTCCCGGCAGAGCCGTTCGGGCGGTCATTGGGCGATGTTCCGCGACGAGCAGATGTGGCAAGCCGCATTTTCAATTAGCCCGCGGCGCGAATGCCTTGGCCCTTCTCCAGCGGGTAGGATTTTTCGCGCCAGACGCGGATGCCGCCGTCCATTGAGATGACATTTTTATAGCCCATCTTCTGCAGGTTGTCGGCGGCGAGGGCGGAGCGGAAACCTCCTCCGCAATAGAGGACGAGCTCGGTATTCAGGTCGGGATACTTGGCTTCGACATCGCGCTCGATGATGCCCTTGCCAAGGTGGATGGCTCCGGCGATGTGGTCGGCGTCGTACTCTCGGTCTTCGCGGACATCTACGAGGACAAATTTGTCGCCACGATCGAAGCGTTGCTTGACTTCATCAACATTGGTTTCGCGGATGCGGGCGCGGGCGTCATTAACAATAGCGAGAAAGCGTGGAGGATGATTGTGGGCCATAGGAGTCTCCGAGAAAATGGTAGCAGAACAGCTATCAGCTATCAGCTTTCAGCCGTCAGATCTGAGCCCTCAACAGTCAGCTCCAAATCTCTTGGAGGCCCAACTCCCCGCAGATTCTGCCTTTGGTTTGACTGATAGCTGAGGGCTGACGGCTGATAGCCTAGAATGTAACGACCTTACCTTCTCCTTCGGCAAAATATGCAAAGATAAAAGAACTATATGACGCTGGTCATCCGAAAATCGGCGATCCATTCTTATGGCTGCTATACGACGAAGCGCATCCGCAAGGGCTCGCTGATCGTCGAGTACGTGGGCGAGCCTTTGAGCTACGAAGAGGCCGACGACCTTTACGACGACTACGAGAACACCTATTTGTTTGGACTGGACGGCGGCAAGCGCATTCTTGACGGCTATGGCGTGGCCGCGTTTGTCAATCACTCGTGCAAGCCGAACTGCGAGACCGACCAGATCGCGGGCAAAATGTGGATCATCGCGCTGCGCGATATTGAGCCGGGAGAAGAACTGACCTACGACTACTGCCTGTACGATGGGGAGGACGACGCTCCGTGCCGGTGCGGGACCAAGCGCTGCCGCGGGAGCTTGTATTCGGCGGCGCATTTGAGGAAGCTGAAAAAGAAGCGGGAGAAAGCGGCAGCTGCTGCGAATGCCGACGCCGCGAAGGCGAGTTGAAGTTAAAATCCACCACGGAGACACCCTTCGGCTTTGCTCAGGGCAGGCTGCGTCACGGAGAAGATCTGAAATGAAGACGTTTCCTCAGTGCCTCCGTGCCTCCGTGGTGGATGTTTTCGCAAGCCGATAAATACCAATGAAAGTTACCGAAAAAGACGTTGCTTACGTCGCTGAATTGGCCCACCTGGAATTAACCGCCGACGAGCGCACGCGCATGCTGCGCGATTTGAATTCGATTCTCGAATATGTCGATCGGCTGAGTGAGTTGAATACCGAAAACGTTGAGCCGATGGCGCAGGTTTCTGATCGCTCTGGAGCTAACGTGGACGAGTCGCGGCAGGGAGGCGACCGCTTCGCTTATGCGATGCGCGAGGACGTGAAGGAAGGTCTGCGCAAGTCGTTGCCCCGTGATGAGGCGATGAATAATGGTCCGGAGACGGATGGCACGTTCTTCGTGGTGCCGAAGGTGATTGAGAGATGAGGAGGGAACGATGCCGACCGAACTGAAAGTTCCACCAGGAGCTGTTTCCGACAAGCAGTCTCAGGAACTTGTGCGCGCATGGGCGGCAAACGGGGCTGCAATGCTCGTTGAATGCGAGTGCGTGGCCAGAAAATACGGCGGGGATCGGCTGGGGGATTTTGCTGAGCGACATCGCGCGCCACGTCGCCGATGCTCTTTACCAAACCAAGAATATGGACCGGAAGAGCACGCTTGCGCAGATTCGGTCTGTGTTTAACGAGGAACTCGACCAGCCAACTGCCGAAGCCAGCGGAAAGTTCGTCTGACACATGACCGAGACGCTCACGATAGAATCCGTTCGCGCCGCTGTGGAGCAGCGCGAGACGACCGCGGCGGCAATTGTCGACGCGTTCTACGCTCGCATCAAGAAAGAAGACGGTGAGATCGGAGCGTTTCTGACGCTCTCGGAAGACAGAGCGCGCGCGCAGGCTGAGAGAATAGATAAGATGGCGGCTGCCGGTGATGCTTTGCCGCCGCTGGCCGGCGTGCCGATCGCGATCAAAGACGTGATGATGACGCGCGGCGTGCGCACGACTGCGGCGTCGAAGATGCTGGAGAATTTTATTCCTCCGTACGACTGCACGGCAGTGGCCCGGCTGGAAGCAGCGGGCGCGGTGGTGCTGGGCAAACTTAACTGTGACGAGTTCGCCATGGGTTCGTCGACGGAAAATTCTGCCTACCATCCCGTTCGCAATCCGCGCGACAAGACGCGCGTGCCGGGAGGATCGTCGGGCGGATCGGCGGCGGCCGTTGCCGCAGGAATGGCGGTCGCGACGCTGGGGTCCGACACCGGCGGCTCGATTCGTCAGCCGGCATCGTTCTGCGGAGTGGTCGGGCTGAAGCCGACCTATGGGCGCGTGTCGCGCTATGGGCTGATTGCGTTTGCCTCGTCGCTCGACCACATTGGGCCTTTCGCGAATACGGTCAAAGATGCGGCGCTGGTGCTGCAGATGATTGCCGGGCGCGATCCGATGGATGCCACGTCGGCCGATGTTCCAGTTCCAGATTATGTGGCGGATCTGGAAAAGCCGCTGGGCGAAGGCCCGAGCTCGTGTGGCGCGGGCACTCCTTCGACAAGCTCAGGGCAGGCTCTCGCCCGCGAAAAGTCTACGCAGAAATCGAATCAGCCAATTCGTATCGGTGTGGCGAAGGAATATTTTGGAGCTGGGCTCGACGCTGAGGTGCGCGCGGCGATTGAAGCAGCGATTCAGAAGCTGGCATCGCTGGGCTGCGAGATTGTGCCGGTTTCGCTGCCGCATACGGAGTACGCGATTCCGACTTACTATCTGATAGCGACCGCCGAAGCTTCGGCGAACCTGGCTCGTTATGATGGCGTGCGTTATGGATTGCGCGCGCGCGGGGCGAAGACGCTATCGGAAATGTACCGACAGACGCGAGATGCCGGATTTGGCATGGAAGTGAAGCGCCGCATCATGCTCGGCACTTATGCACTGAGCGCGGGGTACTACGACGCGTATTACTTGAAGGCGCAGAAAGTGCGAACGCTGTTGACGCGCGATTTCGAAGAGGCATTCAAACAAGTTGATGTGATCGCCGCCCCGACGGCTCCCACGGCGGCGTTCAAGCTTGGTGAAAAGACGGATGATCCGCTCGCGATGTATCTCGCGGATATCTATACGGTGACGGCGAATCTGGCGGGCATTCCGGGAATTTCCGTGCCGTGCGGCGAGACGCGCGAAGGCCTGCCGATCGGGCTGCAGATTCTTGGCCGGCACTTTGATGAGTCAACGGTGCTGCGGGTAGCGCACCGGTACGAGAGGGCGCGCGGATAGCCTCTCGTCGGGGCCGCAAGAAATCATTCACAACCGCGTTCATCCTAATGTAGGGTTGGTGTTGCCGCAGGGAACCAACCTGATGCCTGCGGTGTCTTACAGAGAGTAAGTGAGACTTCCCACAATGGGGTGCACTTTATGAACGCTCGCTTCGTCTGTCTTTTCGTACTTTTCCTCGTCGTCTTTGGAAGCGCTTTCGCACAACAATCTTCCCAACCTTCGCTCACCATCTACAACCAGGACTTCGCCGTCGTACGTCAGGAGATTCCCCTCGAATTGAAAGCGGGCGAAAACCAGGCGACCGTCAATGACATTACGGTGCACCTGGAACCCGATTCGGTGGTTTTGCGCGACGTTACGGGTAAGCACTCGCTGCGCGTGTTGGAGCAGAACTATCGGGCCGATCCGGTCAATCAGTTTTCGTTGCTTTCGCTGTACGAGGGCCGCACGATTGATTTCGAGATACAGGGCGGCCAAACCGTCAAAGGCAAAGTCATCCGCAGCGGTTATGTGCCTCACAATTCATTCGCGATGAACCGTTACGGGGAGCAGTACTACCAGTCGCAGATGGTGGCAGCCTCGGAAACGCCGATCATCGAGGTCAACGGACAGCTTCGCTTCGGTCTGCCGGGGACGCCGGTGTTTCCCGACCTGGCGGGCGATACGATCCTGAAGCCGCGGCTGGAGTGGGTCCTTTCGACCGACAAGCCGGGAAAATTTCCGGCGGAGTTCTCATACGTCACCGGTGGCCTGACTTGGGTGGCGGATTACAACATCGTGGCCCCGGAGAAAGGCGACGTCGTGGATATCGTCGGTTGGGTGACGATGGACAACCAGAGCGGAAAGACTTTCGAGAACGCGCGCATCAAACTGATGGCCGGCGATGTGAGCAAGATTCAGCAGGGGGTGGTGAATGGCAGGGTTGTTAACGCGATGGCGGGCGCCGGGGGCATCTCGGGTGGAAACCCTCCGGTCAGCGAGAAGACCTTTGACGAATATCACCTCTATACGCTCGAACGCCGCACTACTCTGCGCGATCGGGAGACCAAGCAGGTGGAGTTTATTCGCGCGGTGGAGGTGGGCACGAAGCAAATCTACATTTATGACGGCGTCAAGATTGAAAGCAATCGGTACAACGGCTGGACTTGGGACAACGTGCGCAACGATCATTCCTATGGAACGGAATCGAACCCGAAAATCTGGGTAATGCGCGAGTTCCGCAACTCGGACGAGAATCATCTCGGAATGCCGCTGCCGAAGGGTCGAGTGCGGTTCTATCGGCGCAGCGATGATGGGCAGATTGAGTTTACGGGCGAAAATAGTATTGAACACACACCGAAGGACGAGACGATTCGCATCTATACCGGGAACGCCTTTGACTTAGCCGGTGAGCGGCGCCGCGTGGACTACTTCATGGACAGCGGCAAGCGCACCGCGACGGAGACATTTGAGATCAAAGTGCGCAATCACAAGAAGGAGCCGGTGGAGGTGCGGGTGGTTGAACATCTGTATCGCGGCGAAACCTGGGATATTGCTTCGAAGTCGGATGAATACAAGAAAACCGACAGCCACACGATTGAGTTTCCAGTGACGATCGCGGCGGACGGGGAGAAGGTGATCACGTACGCAGCGCACTATACGTGGTGATTTTGCGACTTTCCGCGGGTGAAGTGCAGAGACGCGGCAAACCTCGTCTCTACAGGGATTCGTAGTAACGGCCGCCAGCACAGGCTCGGCAGAGCACCCGCCCGTCGTGCCCAACTTCGCGGTGGAAATTAATGCCTTCTCCGCATTGGGCGCAGACGATGCGGTCGGCTTTGTAGCCGGGGAATTCTTCGGGTAATAACTCGACTTTTACCCATTCATAAGTGAATAAGTCGTCGTCGGAAAGCTCGCGGTAGGCCAGCATCTGCTGCCGGTTCTTGTTGTCGATTTCGGGATGGAGTTCGCGGGCGAGTTGCTTCGAGGATTCTTTGGCGGCAACGCGGATGGCCCGGTACCAGTGATCGGAATCCGCAAGAACTCCCTGAGACGGCTGAACGGAGTTGAGGGAATAGGGGTCTGGAGATCCCTCGACTACGCTCGGGATTTCGGCGCGCGACTCAGACGCCGCGCAGCGCCTCAACTTCGACTTCGCGACTACTTCACTTCGTGAAGTGGTCGCTTCGCTCAGGATGACATCGGTACGGGGTGGAAGCTTGGCGGCCAGGTCGACGAACGTAGCGGCCATTTTTCCCCAGTCGCGGAATTTGAGGGCGCGCTTGCCGAGTCGGCATCCGGTGACGACGGCGATGGCGTCGGTGGCGCAACGGTCGATTTCGACGAAGGTGACGAGGCGCTTGCGGTCTTTATTCTTAGGGTCGTCAATGCCGAGTTTGGCGAGCCCGGCCATCGCGAGGCGAACGCCGAGGATTTGCCCGGCGCAAAGATGGCCGTGGGCGATTTCAGCTTCAGCGAGATATTCATCCAGGGAAAGCATTTGTAATTTCCAATTTGTAATTTGAAACCTGCGATCCCCGAACCAAAATTGCAAATTACAAATCACCAATTACAAATTCTTCCTACTTCCTGCGCCATCTTACCCCGTCTTTCGTGTTCTCCACGATGATGCCGGCAGCGGTGAGTTCGGCGCGAATCGAGTCGCTAGCTTTGAAGTTGCGCGATTTGCGGGCGGACTCCATCTCGGCGATTTTCTGATTGACATCGGCGTCGGCGAGCATTGCCGAGCCGGCGAGCGCTTCGAGTGCGGGGCTGATATCTTTTTCGCGGCCTTCGGATTTTGCCCAATCCAAAATGGCCTTCATCTTGGGCTGATCGTCATCTTTGAGAATGCCGAAGATGGAGTCGAAGCGGTCGAGCGTTGCGAGCAGCGCTTTGGCATCTTCCTGTTTCACTTCGTTCGCGTCAAGCGCGCTGTTGGCGGCCCGAAGCATTTCAAAAATCGCGCCCTGGGCTTCGGCAGTATTGAGGTCATCGTTGAGCGCAGTGGAGATGCGGTCAGCCGTCTCATGCGCAAGCGCGGTAATAGCCGGGTTTGATCCGGCCGGGAACTGCGAACTCGTCAGGCGGAATTTGAAGTTGCGCAGCTTTTCGACGGAGCTGGCGGCCGCGTGAAGTCCGTCAAAGGTGAAGTTGAGCTGATTACTGTATGGAACCTGGCTTAGCAGCCAGCGGATGGATGACGGCTTGTGGCCTTTGAGAACGAGATCGCGCAGGGTATAGAAGTTGCCGAGGCTCTTCGACATTTTCTGCCCTTCGACGAGCAGAAAACGGACGTGGAACCAGTGACGCGCGAACTGCTGGCCGGTGAGCGACTCCGATTGCGCGATTTCGTTTTCGTGGTGCGGAAAGATGAGATCTTCTCCGCCAGCATGGAGATCGAAGCTGGGGCCAAGTTCTTCCATCGACATCACCGAGCATTCGATATGCCAGCCGGGGCGGCCGGGGCCGATGGATGTCTCCCAGAACGCCTCACCGGGCTTGGGCGCTTTCCAGAGGGCGAAGTCGCGGGCATTGTCCTTATCGTATTCGTCGACGTCGACGCGAGCGCCGTCCGTCATGCCGGCAAAATCTTTCTTGCTGAGCTTGCCATACTCCGGGAATTTGGCGATGCGGAAATAATAAGAGCCGTCGTCGGTGCGGTAGGCGATGCCCGCGGCGGCGAGCTTGGCAATAAACTCCGCCATCTCTGGAATATGTTCGGTGGCATGGACGAAGGTGGGCGCAGAAATATTGAGCAGCGCCGAGTCCTCAAAGAAGGCCTTCGTGTATTTGGCGGTGTACTGCTGCACGGTGACGCCATCGCGCGCGGCATTACGGATGATTTTGTCGTCCACGTCGGTAATGTTCATGACGTAACGGACGTCATATCCGGATTGGACCAGAAAGCGGTAGAGAAGATCGACGGCGATGAATGTTCGGAAGTTGCCGATGTGGCCGTAATCGTAGACGGTGGGGCCGCAGGCATACATGCGGACCTGTTGGTCGTGAATGGGTGTGAGGTCTTCGACTTTGGCGGAGAGAGTATTAAAGAGACGTAAGGGCATGGATGAGTAAGTTAGACGAAGGTTTATTTTATCGCGGGAGGGGCTGTTCGATTCGAAGCCGAGGGACCAATTCTCAATTCTGGCGACCCCGGAGGGACTTGAACCCCCAACCCTTAGTTCCGAAGACTAATGCTCTATCCAATTGAGCTACGGGGCCGCTGGTTTCAACTTTACCACTCCCATGGGCACGCTGCCGCCCGAACGGCGAGCGCTTCTACTGATGATACAGATCTGATTCGGGGACCACGGGCGGAGCGGGCTCGCCTTTGGATGCCCGATGCGCGGCAGAAAACATCGGCCCGCGCGCGGGCACGACTGGAGCGAACTTCATCAAGCCGATGGGCTGCGGCACGTCGTCGTAGATGGCTTCCATGCCGCCCGACATCAGGTAAGTTTCGTGCCAGAAGCCGGTGCCACCGGAATCCTTCAGAAAAGTTTGCCACCAATCGCGATGGGGAGCGGAGCGCGTCCAAGCCATAAGGGATTCCATATCGCGCCAGTATTGACGTATGCCAACATGGGGCGGGAACAGGGAAAAGAGGAAAACTTCGTGCAGCAACAAGCCGTCGGGCTGGTCGGCAACCGACTTTGAAATTCGTGGCCCGAAGCCAAACAGGGTTTTGAGTCCGGTAAGCCGGTTGACGCGCATGCCGAGATAAACCACGACAAGATTCGGGTAGCCAGAGAGATCGACAGTGCGGCGATTGACTTTGGTGGCCATGAGGGAAAGGATTCAGGCCGCCACTCGGGCGATTCGAAAAACTTGCGGGAAACGAGCTACTCAGAGCCTTCAACAGCCACGCGGGGGGTTGCGGCCGGCCGCAAACTCGACAGGCGCGAGATTGCCGCTACGGTCATGCCCGACAGGAACTGCATGGTGGCAACATCGTTGTCATTGAAGGCATTGGGCCGGGACGACAGCACTTCGAAAACTCCTAGCGTGCGCCGGAAATGGCGTAGCGGGGCGGCCAGAACAGAACGCACACCTAATCTGCGGCAGGCGTGAGGATCGACGCGCGGGTTGGATTCGGCATCGTTGCACAAAAGCACTTCGCCGGAGCGTACGCACTCGGCTGAAATTCCGCGGTCGGTCTGCAACCGCACGCCGAGATCGGGAGCGGTCCTTCCCGTGCGAGCGCGGCAAATAATCTCGTCGCCATGCTGCAGGGCAATGGCGGCGCCGGTCGCGCCGGTAAGCGACTGGGCCTTTTCGGTGATGAGGCTGATGCTTGGCTCGAGGTCGAGCTCTCTGGTGTCAATCCAATCGAAAGCCAGCTGCGCGGGCAGAACGCCGCCTTCGGCCTGATGGTGGAAACGAAACTGATGCCGCGAAGAGATTTCTGCGAGCGAGGGAAATGTGCGCGGGGATTCCACTTCCTCGAACTTAGGCACGCTTTGGAGCAGGGAGCACACGATGCGATTGAGTTCGGCGTCGGCGATGAGGTGCGCCGTCTGCTGGCCGCGCAGAGATCCGCCAAGCACGCGCGACAGGCTCAAGACCGCGCCGCTGCCGCACGCCAGGCAGCGTGGCGTGTTGTTGGCGCTGATCAGTTCGCACTGCACGCAAAACACGGCCGTGTGCAGCGACACGAACTCAACGTCAGAAACTCTGAGCGTACCCTGCATGGAAATTGGATTCCTCCAGAATGTGCGAGGCAGCAATGAGGGTAAACAGTAGTGCTAGCGCGCAAAAGTAACGGCGCTGGTTCAGGCTGTGGATAACAAGGCAGGTCTCAGGTCGTAGGTCGTGACTCGTGACTTTCAGCTTTCAGACCTTCACTCGTCGCAAACTGCCCCATTACGGCGCTTGATGCTCTTGGCCCATATATAATGCCCCTCATGTCATTCCTGCGATTTTTCATGCTGCTCGCACTCGTGCTCTGGGTTGGAGGGATCGTTTTTCTGGCTTTTGTCGAAGCTCCGGTCGCATTCACACCCGGGCTTTTGCCCACGCGCCATTTGGCCGGAGCGGTCGTGGGAAATTCGCTGGACCGCCTGCACTACATCGGGATAGCCAGCGGGATCGTGTTTCTAATTACGTCCATGATCTACGCCCGGATGACCGTCGGCAGCCTGCGACCGCTGGCACTCCGGCATATTCTGATTGTGCTGATGCTCATTCTTACGTTGATCTCCCAATTTGATGTCTCGCCGAAACTGCACGCCCTGCGCGCCCAAGCAGGTGTGATTGACTATTTGACGATGGACAACCCCATCCGCAGAGAGTTCGACCGCCTGCACGTGTGGTCAGAGAAACTGGAAGAAGCCGTGCTTTTGCTGGGTTTGATTGTCGTGTTCGGAACAGCGCACGAACTGCAGTAATTCGAAGCAGAAGAGTCGAACGCCGAACTCCTTCTTTCTTTAGGGTGCTGCCCTCAGCGATCCCTCAAATCTTGCACTGGAAGTGGTGCCGACGTTATTCCCTTCCCCTTCGGCCACGCCAGCAGTAACAACACCCATATGGGCAAGGCCAGCAGCATGGGAACGTACAGGTCAAGATTGTTGAGAAGCACGTCGAGATACATGTGGATCGCAACCGCGACAATCACTGAGCGAGAGCGCTCGGCGGCATACCCGATGATGAAGCTGAGAAGAATCACGGCCGGATAGGAAATCAACAACGTCACCGCGATCCTTCGCGGAGACCATCCATGCGTAGTCCTGGTCGTGAAATGCCAAAACTCCCACATCACGCCAATCAAGACAAACCTCTTCACCGGCGACAAGGGACGAAGGGCGTCTTGAAGAAAGCCACGCCATCCCAACTCTTCTCCAAGAACGGAGACGAACACAGGAAAGGCGGCAATCAGAGCAGGGCGGTCATATCCGTAAAGCGCGTGCCCTCGGAAGGCGGCCAGCAACAGAAAAGGCGCAAAGTAGAAAAGGATACTGCGTCCCCACGAAGTCCCTCCGAGCGTGATGACGCGATGGTGCGAGCGCCGGAAGACCGCCATGCACAACAATGCCGCAATGCCGGGTCCCCACATCAATCCCCAGTGGATGAGCAACTTCGAGGTGGTGGTGATTGGCGTATCAGGAACATGGAGGACATCGCGACGCCAGAAGAAAGGCCACGACCATAGACACGCGGCCGCGTAATACACCGCAACGCTTTTCCAATTGACGCGGGATCTGCCTTGATCCTCCATGCCGAGAAAATACCAAAAACCTGCGCTGACAGTCTCTGGCAAGAGTCACACGATGCTGTGATGGCGCTGAGGCGAACTACGCGTCTAATCGTTATGGACTGCGGTTCCGTTCCTCGGCGAAACCGATGATTTATGCTAATTAAGTTCCTTTCGCCCTTCGAGATCCGGGCCGCGTGCCAGAAGCGGGAACCAAGAACTGGCAACCGAGAAAATTATTCATGAAAAGTGGAATTATTGGCCTGCCGCAGGTGGGCAAGACATCTCTGTTCCGAATATTGACGAAGGCGAATCTTTCTGCTCCCGCATTCTCGAACCCGCGCGAAGCACATATCGGTGTCGCCAAGGTTCCCGACGAGCGTCTGGACAAACTGGCCGCGCTGTATAACCCAAAGAAGCTGACGCACGCCTCGGTCGAATACGTCGACGTGGGAGCGGTGGGCCAGGAAGCGCTGAAAGAGACCGCGTACATCACCCATCTGCGCAGTGTCGATGCGCTCATCCACGTGCTGCGGGCATTTGAAAGCGATGAGATTCCGCACGTAGGCCCGATCGATCCGCTGCGCGATGTGAAGAACGTCGAGTTCGACCTGATGGTGAGCGACCTCGGCCAGATCGAGAAACGGCTGGAGCGCCTGGAAAAAGACTTGAAGAAGATGAAGACGCCGGAACTGGAAAAAGAAAACGAGCTGCTGATCAAGGCCAAGGCATTCCTTGAAACCGAAAAGCCGCTGCGCGAAATGGAAATGACTCCGGAAGATAAGAAGCGCATCCGCGGCTTCATGTTCCTCAGCGAAAAGCCCATTCTCTACGTGCTCAATATCAGCGAGAGCACGCAGCTCGGCAAAGACCTGGAAGCTGCGGTTGCAAAATTCAATCTGACGGAAGTGGCGGCGCGTCCCAATGCCGGAGCCACCGCGATCTGCGGCAAGGTCGAAGCCGAACTCGCCGAAATGAGCGATGAAGATGCGGCTGAATTCCTGGGGAGCTATGGCCTGACAGAAAGCGGACTGTCGCGGCTGATCCGAAAAAGCTATCACCTGCTGGGACTGATTTCGTTTTTTACCGCCGGCGAGGACGAATGCAGGGCATGGACGATCCCATTAAACACGCGCGCGCAGAATGGCGCCGGAGCCATTCACTCCGATCTGGAAAAGCATTTCATCCGCGCGGAAACGATTCGTTGGGACCAACTCTTAGAGGCTGGATCGGAAGCGAATGCAAAGGCGAAAGGGACTCTCCGTTTGGAGGGGAAAGACTACATCGTTCAAGACGGCGATGTCATGCATATCCGGCATAGCGGGTGAGTCAGTACCCAGTAGCCAGTAGCCAGTACCCAGTAGCCAGTACCCAGTACCCAGTAGTCAGTACCCAGTACCCAGTAGCCAGTGAACCTACTCGGGCAGCGATCCGATTAATCCGTTCAAGATTCTGCCGACTTCATGAACTCTTTGCAGCAAGCCCTCGGTGCTCAGATGGTCCGCATATCCGAGACGCTCCGCCAAAAGTAGCTGGGTCTCCAACTCAGCTAACGACCCCGCGGAGTGGCGCAGGAAGTGTCGGAATTCACGATGACTGTGGTGCGCTTGCCCTTCCGCGATATTGCTAGGAACAGAAACCGCCGCGCGACGGACCTGATCGGTGAGGCTGTAGACCTCACGCTTGGGAAAACTATCGGTCACCCTGTATATCTCCGTCACCAAATCCATGGCTTTTTGCCAAACGACGAGATCTTTAAAATGCTGGGCCATATTGAGACTTTCACTGGACACTGGTTACTGGGCACTGGGTGCGTGGGCCCAAGTAGATTTACGGGATACTGGTTACTGAGTACTGGGTACTTTCTTCAGTGGACATGAAAAAACCGGTCCAGCACAAACATGCAGGCAGCGCCGACGAAAACTAATAATGCCATCATCACGCCCGGCTCTTGATTGACCTCTGGAATCAAATCCGACGCGGCGACATAGATCGTCACGCCGGCCGATAGCGGCAATCCAAAGCCAACATCCCGCCGAAACAGCGCCATCGTCATCACGCCCGCGACGGTCGCGGCCCCCAGCATCACTGACGTTGCCCATGCAAAACTGCGGCTGCGCCCACTCGCCAGCATGACGGAGGAGATGGTGAAGCCTTCAGGAATTTTGTGCAGGAAGACGGCAATGAAGATGATCCAGCCGAGCCATTCGGAAACGATGAAGCCGGAAACGATGGCGATGCCGTCAAAAAACGTATGAATAAGCAGCCCGATCAGCACGGAATAGCCTTTGTGCGTGTGGACGAATTGCTCGGCGTGCGTTTCCTCTCCGAAGTGAAAGTGCGGCGTGACCGTGTGCTCCACAAAATGGATGAGCAGGTATCCGAGCAGAATCAGAAAGCCGGCGCGCGGGCCGCGCAGCGCAATGCTTTCGGGCACCATCTCGACCAGGGCGGTCGCCAGCATGAAGCCCGCGCCCAGCGCGACGAAATAGCGCAGATAGGATCGCTCCCAGTGCTTCTGCACAATGATGGTGCCGCCAAACACGTTGGCCGCCGCCGCGGTCAACCCAAGCAGAACACTCGTCAGTATGGGTGACATGAGGGAGAAGAATAGCAGGAAGCAGTGGCCGGTGGTCAGTGGTTAGTGGTCAGCCCCTGCTAAAATCCCCGCGTGCGGTATTGGTTGAATCTCGTCGGTTGGATAGCGTGCGCGGTTTATTCGACGATCCCGGCCTTCTGGCTCATGATTCATCCGTTCGCGGAACGATGGCGGGCAAAGCATCGGTCTGAGAAAAGATCGCCGTATCGAGTCCTGCTTCCGCTGTGGGCAGTCATGTTGGTGATCGTGGAGCTGGCGACGTCCCCGTGGCGTGAGGTTGCGCTTTACAAGGCGCCGTGGACGTGGGCTCCTGCGGGCTTTTTGTTTGCTACGGGAATTACCTTGTATGCAAAATCAGCAAAGGGATTCAGCGCGAAGCAACTGGGCGGCCTGCCGGAAGTCCACGGCTCGCATGGCAAACAGCGACTGGTAACGGAGGGCGTTCGCGCGCATGTGCGGCACCCGGTGTATTTGGCGCATCTCTGCGAGATGCTCGCGTGGAGCATGGGCACTGGGCTAGCGGTGTGCTGGGCGCTGACGGCGTTTGCCATTGCGACCGGCGCGGTGATGATCCGGTTGGAGGACGCGGAGTTAGAGAAGCGGTTCGGGGACGAGTACGGTAAATATCATCGGGCTGTGCCCGCAGTTGTGCCAAAAGTCAACCGCACATCTTTCTTGCTTGTCCTGATGACCGCCATCTTCCTTATCACGCTCATTTCCGCATTCCTGGTGTTTGCGGCGGCAAGGAAGGATCAACCGATGTTGTTTCAGCACGGGACACCCGAGGTTCCTGGCCCAAGAGCGTTCGTCATTATGAATCCGTTTAGGAGTCAAGATTCAGAGCATGCGGCAGAGAGATTAATTCGAGACATTCGAACCACCGGGTGCGAGCGGGTCGTGCACAATCTGTCTTCAGATGAACGAATCTGTCCCGTCCTGCGCGACAACCGGAAAGCTCATCTGATGTGGCGGCAAGACAGCGATTCTGCTCAGCTGCTTGTCTATGATCTTCCTGACGTCGAAGCGCGGCTGTGGGTGTCTCTATCGAGACGTAAGAACACTTGGGAAGTGGATGGGCTATCGATTGTCCGATAGGCGTCTATAATCCGATTTGGCACATCCGCATTCATCTTGCCGTTGCTGGTCGATGACCGGCTGGTAGCTCGCCTCATGCGCTTCGAACTCTTTGTCGCAACCCGCTACCTGCGCGCCAAACGCCGACAGGCGTTCATCGGCATCATCACGGGGATCTCGATTCTCGGAGTCGCGGCGGGCGTGGCTTCGCTGATCGTCGCCCTCGCCGTCAACAACGGCTTCCGGCAGGATCTGCAGGCGCGCCTTTTGGGATCGACGTCGCACATCAGCTTGTTGCGCATGGAGAGCGATGGAATTAAGGACTGGCGCCCGCTGCTGGATAAATTATCGAAGGCGCCGCATGTGGTGGCTGCCGCCCCGGCAATTTATGAACAGGTGCTGATTTCACGCGGCCCGCGGGCGCGTGGCGCAGTGCTGAAGGGCATGCTGCCGCGCTATGAGCGCAAGGTGAGCGATCTGTTGCAAACCGTAACGCTGGGATCGGCAGCCGCGCTGGATGAGAGCCACTCTGCGGAGAATGCGAACCAACCAGACGCCGGTATCTCGACCGTAGCGCCGGCGACCTCGCCGGCAGTTCCGGCGGGCGCCTCGCCCCCAGGCGGGGACAAGCCTGCCTTGAGCAAAGCCGATGGGAGTGTCCACGCCACACAAACGAGTGCCGCACAACAATCTGCCGCGCAGTCTCCCGATGACCTGGCTGGCGTCGCGGCGCGCGTGGCCGCGATGCCTCCGATTATTCTGGGCACCGATCTCGCCGAAGGAATCGGCGCAACGGTCGGCTCCGTTGTCCTGGTCACTTCGCCGCAGGGCGAGCTGACTCCATTTGGAATGGTGCCCAAGTACATACGGTTTCGTGTGGCGGGAATTTTCAACTCCGGCTTCTTCGACTACGACTCGTCTTGGGCATTCATTCGCCTGGCCGATGCGCAGGAACTGTTCGGCTTGGACGACGTGGTGTCAGTCATCCAATTCAAGATCGACGATATTTATCGCGCTGGCGAAGTGGGGCGCCAGATCGAAGACGCGGCGGACCGCGATTCAGGCAGCCGCGGCTTCATGACCACCAACTGGATGGAGCAGAACAAGCCGCTGTTTCGCGCGCTGAAACTGGAGCGGGTGGTCACGTTCATCACCATAGGGCTGATCGTGTTTGTGGCCGCCCTGAATATTCTGATCTCGCTCATCATGATGGTGATGGAAAAAACGAAAGACATCGCCGTGTTGATGTCGATGGGCACGAAGAAACGGCAGATTCGGCGCTTGTTTATCGCGCAGGGCATGCTGATCGGCGTGATCGGCACGGCAATTGGCCTCGTGCTGGGCTATGCGATCTCATGGGCCGGCGGCCACTACCACTTTATTTCGCTCTCTCCCGAGGTCTATTCGATCGACTATGTACCCTTCGCGCCGCGACTGATGGATGGTGTGATCACGGCGCTGGTGTCGATCGGAATTTCGTTTGTCGCGACGATTTACCCGTCGTGGTCGGCGGCACGGATATTGCCGGCCGAGGCGCTAAGGTACGAGTAGCAGGGTGTTCAGCCGCCGTTCACAGCGGCACTCACCGAGACCCTTCTGCCTACTCAGGAGGCCATTCGTAAGGAAACAGTTTACCCGCAGCTTCCGGGGTAAGCTTGACGCCAGCTATTTCGGCGGCGTGTGCGAGAACAGGGTCGCGGTTGTTTGCCAGATCTGCCGCCGTCGGCAAAACAACTTCGTCGGGCGTGACGCCGGTATGTTCAAGACTCTTGCCGTCGGTCATAATGATGTCGGCGTCGGTGATGGAAGCTCCGTAGAACACCACCGTATCCGCCCCGATCTTATAGCTGTAGTCCTTCGCTTCCATTACTTTGCCGGAACTGAGGTCCCCGAGAATTACTCCGCGTTTTTCGAGCTGCACGACTCTAGCGAAGAGTTCAGAAGCGGAGGCGGAACGGCTATCGGTAAGAACGATCAGCTTGCCTTCGAAGCGGTGACCACGAGGCTTGGTAACCATAGGTTTGTGCGCGTCCCTTCCTACCCGGTCGCCAATCTTAGTTTCGTTTTCGAACACTCCACTCAGAAGATACTTCAGGGTGTCGACACTGCCGCCCAAGTTTTCCCGGAGGTCGAGGATTAGAGCCTTGTGTTTGCGGGCTTTGCCAATCATTGAGTCCACTTCCACTTCGTTGAAGGAGAAGCCCGGCAACTTCAGAATCATCAACTCGTCGCCCATCTCAGCCGTACGGGCGCGCGCTCGGTGCACTTCGTTTTCCTCACGAACCACATCCCAGATATCCCCGTCTGAACCACTCCCCGTCAAATCCTTAACACGCCTCGTTTCCTTGATCTTGGTAACTGTATCGAGCGTGCGTTCCTTGCCCAATGGATCGCGCAGATCCAAGTGCAACCCGGGTTGCGGGCGCAGCGTATTAAAAACGTACTCCATCTTCCAGAAGTTATCTTTGGTCGGTGCGTAGCCATTGATAGCTAATATTTCGTCACCGGGTTTCACACCTTTGGCTTCTGCATCGCTGCCGGGACGCACCCGAATCATGTAGCAGCGGCTTCCAATCAACTTGGCCTCCCAACCGTAATCATAGCGATTGGCATGTAGCGGCGGCAGGAAAAACGTGTGGGAATCGTTAAGCGTGTCAAGAAGGGCCGCTACCTCTGAAAGCGCCCGGTTTGAAGTATCAGCCTGATCAATTTTCTGTTTCATCTCACGGACCTTACTATCCCAGTCGAGTCCGTGAAGCTTTGGATCGTAATAATGTTTTTTCACGTCGGAGGCGATCTCGTGCAGCATGGACTGCGCGCGATCCCGTTCAAGGCTGGTGATTTTCTGGCTCCATGCGGAAACCACCAGAGAAATGCAAATAAAAGCAATACCTAAAGCGCGAGTCCAGGCTTTTCCCATGTTCGGATCTCCTTCCGGGCAGAAATTCATTTGTGCGCTGAAATGAGGGCACGTGGTTTTCCAATGCGCTGAAATACTAACACTGGATGCAAAGCAGGTCTGTGAGCAATTACTCACTTAAATCAGGCTTGGAACTTACTCAACAGGCCGTGTCTCAGCGGTGTCCTCCCGTGTAAAACTTTTGTATTACCTGCTTCACCTCACTGATTTTCCTTGCCAGACCTGTCTAGGCTAAGAGCATAGCCGTCATCAATCGCAATCATAAGGAGTTGTCTCTCATGGAAGTCCATCCTAAAGGGATTCATGCGCGCGTACTATTCAGTTCAGTTTTCGGGCCCTATGCGCAGGACGATGAATTCGGCTCGCGCGCCATCAATCCCATGGAGCTTTACCACAACCAGGTAACGCGCGCGCAGGGAGGTTTTTCGCTGCGCATGTTTCACCGGTCGTGGGGCATCATGATGATCCAGCAGAATATTTCTGCGCCGTGCACGGTGCTCGACTTTCCCACCCGCGATTCATTCGCCCGCGAACTCAAAGCTAATGACTACGACATCGTCGGAATTTCTTCGATCATCGTGAACCTCGGCAAGGTGCGCGAAATGTGCCGCATGGTGCGCGAGCTTTCTCCGAATTCGAAGATCGTAATCGGCGGCCACGTTGCGGCAACCCCGGGCCTGGAACACATGATCGACGCCGACCACATTGTGCGCGGCGAGGGCATCTCGTGGATGCGCAGCTATCTTGGCGAAGATCCCAACGCGCCGATTCGCCACCCGGACATCGTCTCCGGCCTTCAGACTCGCATCATGGGCCTCCGCATGCCAGATAAGAAAGGCCAGACAGCAGCGACTATTATTCCGTCGGTCGGCTGCCCGATGGGCTGCAACTTCTGCACGACTTCGGCGTTTTTTGGCGGCAAGGGCAAGTTCGTAAATTTCTATGAAACCGGCGACCAGCTTTACGACGTCTTCTGCCATGCCGAGGCATCGCTGGGCGTGCAGACATTTTTCGTCATGGACGAAAATTTTCTTCTCCACAAAAAGCGCGCCATGCGACTGCTCGCTCGCATGAAGGAAGGCAAGAAAGCCTGGGGCATGGCGGTGTTTGCCTCGGCCAACGCAATTCGCCAATACAAGGTGGAGGAACTCGTCGAACTCGGCGTGTCGTGGATTTGGATGGGCCTGGAGTCGCCGAAGTCTAATTACGACAAGCTCAAGGACACGGACTCGCACGAACTCACGCACATGCTGCGCCAGCACGGCATTCGCGTGCAGGGTTCGACCATCATCGGGCTTGAACACCACACGCCGGAAAACATTCGTGAAGAAATCGAATATGCCGTCGCGCACAATACCGACTTTCACCAGTTCATGCTGTACACGCCGGTCCCGGGCACTCCTTTATATAAGGAAATGTCGGAGCAGGGCCGGATGCTCGACGGCATTGACCTTGCCGATATCCACGGGCAGGACAAGTTCAACTTCCGGCATGCCGCGATTTCACGCAATGACTCCAAGCGCTTTCTGGATTGGGCTTTCTGGCGCGACTTCGAGCGCAACGGCCCGAGCCTCTATCGCATGTGCGAGACCATGCTGCAGGGATGGCGGCGCTACAAAAATTATCCTGACCTGCGCGTGCGCGAGCGCTTCGAGCGCGAGAATACCAAACTGCGCACGGCCTACAGCGCGGCGCTGTGGGCAGCGGAACGTTATTTCCACAAAGTGAATGAGGATGTGAGCCGGCAGATTCATGAACTGCGGCGCGAGATCGGAAAAGAGTTTGGCGCAGTCTCGAAGATCGCCGCGAACCTGGCCGGACCGCTGCTGCTGTGGACGACCCGCCGCGAGGATCGCAGATTAGCCGCCGGCTTGACCTACGAGCCGCCGACAATTCTTGAACGGCGCAACTGGGTCCCCGCGCAGCAAGCTTAATTCGCAAACTGTTTCGCTCGATTCAAACACACTCGGTACGGACGGGGCTCGCCCCGTCTCCTCCTCTGCAATGGAGATGCAGCAGTCTGCGTCTCTACGTGAAACGAGTTTGTGTCACATCGAAGTGTCCGCTAGCCGTCCCCTCTGTGACCACGGTCACATTGCATTTATTTTTGCCGGGTATACAGTTTTTTCCTAGAGCAGACTCGTGTCCTGGAGCCTGCCGGAATCAAGGCATTCCTCCTCGTGATCTAATTGGAGCTAGCAGTTTCCGCCGGTTAACGGTGAGGCTGCGGCCCGTTGATTCGCAGGAGGGTTAATTTGCATCAAATTACTCAAGATCCTCTATTGAGGGTCGAAGGGTTAAGCAAGGTCTTTCGCTCAGGCGAAGCCGATCTGGTGCTCTTTGAAAATCTGTCTTTTCAGGTGGACAAGGGAACGATGCTTGCCATCGTCGGTCAATCGGGTACGGGAAAGAGTACCTTGTTGCACATCCTCGGGGCGCTTGAACGTCCTTCTGCCGGTGCCGTATACTGCGCGAAATTGCACGTGAATGCGCTCACCGAGGATGGCGCCGCCGACTTTCGTAACCGCGAAGTCGGTTACGTGTGGCAGTTTCACTACCTGCTGCCAGAATTTACCGCGCTGGAAAACGTTGCCATGCCCCTGTTAATGCGAGGGCAGGAACCTCGCCCGGCGCTTGACGCGGCCGCCCGGTGGTTGCGCGAAGTTGGACTCGAAGCCCGCGGCCATCACCGTTCCGGCGAGCTTTCCGGCGGCGAGCAGCAGCGGCTGGCGCTGGCGCGAGCTTTGATTACCCAACCGCAAATCCTGCTGGCCGATGAACCCACGGGCGATCTCGACGGGCGAACCGCCGATGCGGTTTTTGAGCTGTTGGCGCGGCTGCACCGGGAATACCAGCTGACATCGTTGATTGCAACGCACAACCTGGCGTTTGCACGACGGTGCCATAGAGTGCTGCGGCTGGATCGGGGCAGAATAGAAGAGGTGGCGCCGGATTCACTTCCGGTGTGAGGAAAGGCAGACGGGGTTCCCATAGGGATACACTTGAGTCACCTGAAAGCGAATTGACTTAACGGATTCGCCGAGGGAAATGCATAATTAGAGGAGGAAGGCGGCGCGCAAGCGGGCCTTCCATAGCAGTTTTCGCGGCAGTTTTTTCGGAAGCAGTTTTTCCGCAGCAACAGGGGAGAAATTAAGTTTATGTTCGAACGCTACACGGAGAAAGCCAGGCGCGTCATCTTCTTCGCGCGGTATGAGGCCAGTCAGTTTGGCTCTCCTTATATTGAGACCGAACACCTTCTCCTCGGGCTGCTCCGCGAGGACAAAGCCCTCACGAACCGGTTTCTGCGCTCGCACGCTTCGGTCGAGTCAATCCGCAAGCAGATTGAGGGGCACACCACCATTCGCGAGAAGGTTTCGACCTCGGTCGATCTGCCGCTCAGCAATGAATGCAAGCGCGTGTTGGCTTACGCCGCCGAAGAAGCGGAACGTCTTTCTCATAAGCATATTGGGACCGAGCACCTCTTGTTGGGCCTCCTACGAGAAGAAAAGTGCTTTGCCGCTGAAATCCTGCACGAGCGCGGATTGCGGCTCTCGACCATCCGCGAAGAACTGGCACGCACCACGCAGGAAAAAGCGCAGCCGCAACGTGGCGGTGGCGGACAGCGTGAGTCATCTTTATTAAGCGAGTTCTCGCGCGACCTCACTCAGGCCGCCATGGACAGCCAGCTTGATCCGCTGGTCGGCCGCGAAGGCGAAGTCGAGCGCGTTGTGCAGATTCTCTGCCGCCGCACCAAGAACAATCCTGTGCTCATCGGCGAACCTGGCGTGGGCAAAACCGCCATTGTTGAAGGACTGGCGCAGCGCATTGCCGATGGCGAAGTGCCATCGTTCCTGGCCGATAAACGCATCCTCGCTCTCGATCTTTCTTTGATCGTCGCCGGCACAAAATACCGCGGCCAGTTTGAAGAGCGCCTCAAGACCATCATGAAGGAGCTGATGGAATCGCAGAATTCCATCATCTTCATCGACGAGTTGCACACGCTCGTCGGCGCAGGCTCGGCTGAAGGCTCGCTCGATGCGGCTAACATCCTGAAGCCCGCTCTTTCGCGCGGCGAGATTCAGTGCATCGGCGCAACCACTCCGGCCGAGTATCGCAAGTCGATCGAGAAAGACCGCTCGCTCGAACGCCGCTTCCAGGCCGTCAAAGTTCCGCCGCCAAACGAAGTGGACGCCGTCAAAATCCTGTTCGGCATCAAGGAGCGTTACGAGAAGTTTCACGCCGTCACCTACACCGACGATGCCATCAACTTCTCCGTCTCGCATTCGAACCGCTATATTCCAGATCGCTTCCTGCCCGACAAGGCCATTGACCTGATCGACGAGGCAGGCGCGCGCGTAAAGCTGCGCCAGACTTCTCTGCCCGAGGAGATCACCGAAGTCCAGAAGCGGATCAAGTTCATCGTCCACCGTATGGAGAACGCCATCGCGAACCACGAGTTCGAGAAGGCGCGCTTCTACTCTGACGAGGAACGCAAAGAGCGCGAGAACCTGCGCGCCCTTCGCGAAAAATATCACCTCGATGAATCCTCCACCGGCGTTGTCGGTCGCGAGGACATCGAGGACGTGGTCTCGCGCTGGACTGGCGTGCCGATCACCTCCATCAAAGAAGAAGAAACGCAGAAGCTGCTGCGCATAGAAGAAGAGCTGCACAAGCGCATCATCTCGCAAGATAAAGCCATCAGCGCGCTGGCTCGCGCCATTCGCCGCAGCCGCGCCGGTCTGAAAAGCCCGAACCGTCCCATCGGATCGTTCCTGTTCCTCGGCCCAACGGGCGTCGGTAAAACCGAAGTCGCGCGCACGCTGGCGCACTTCATGTTCGGCAGCGATAAGGCTCTAGTCCGCTTCGATATGTCCGAGTTCATGGAGAAGCACTCGGTCTCGAAATTAATCGGCTCGCCTCCGGGATACGTCGGCTACGAAGAAGGCGGCCAGCTCACCGAGCGCGTAAAGCGTGCGCCCTATTCCGTCGTGCTGCTCGATGAAATCGAAAAGGCGCATCCGGATGTCTTCAACATCCTGCTGCAGGTTTTTGAAGACGGCCAACTGACTGACGGTCTTGGCAACACGGTTGACTTCAAGAACACGATTCTCATCATGACTTCGAACATCGGCGCGCGGCACCTGATGAAGCGCGAAGGCCTCGGCTTCCAGTCATCGAAAGACGAGATGGTTTCCGAGAAGGTCGAAGACCTGGTGAAGAGCGAGGTCAAGCGCACCTTCAATCCTGAGTTCCTGAACCGCGTGGATGAGATCATTCTGTTCATGGCGCTCAGCGAGCAGGACCTGATCCAGATTCTCGAACTGATGGTCAGCCAACTGAACCAGAACCTGGCGCAGCGTTCGATCACGGTCACCGTGGCCGACGAAGCGAAGAAGTGGATCCTGAACCAGACGCTCACCGACCGCAGCTACGGAGCGCGTCCGCTCCGCCGCGCGCTGCAAAAGTACATCGAAGACCCGCTGTCGGAAGCGCTGATTCAGGGCACCATCACGACGCGGCCCGCATTCATTGAGGTCTTCCTCGAAGACAACAAGCTGTATTACAAGCCAGTTGATGCGGAGAAGACCGAAGGCGTGCTGCTGTACGAAAGCTAGTTCTTGGTTCTCAGTTCTCAGTTCTCAGTAAAGGCCGTCGGCGAAAGCTGGCGGCTTTTGTTTTATTAGGGTGCAAGCCGGTGGCTGAAGTCCGCCCCGTTCATCTTACGGAACGACCGTCGTTCGCGCGCTCAAGGCGAGCGTAGCTCGGCAGCGGGTGCTGGTGCAGTTTGATTCCAAAGTTGACTTCCGTTTCTTTGGCGTCATCCCGAAGCCCCGCGTTTTCTCCAGCGGGGCGAGGGATCTGGCGTGCAGCGCTATTCAGCTTGGTCAAACAGCACCACTACCCGGCAACAACAGGCATTGATGTGTATATACGGACATACTATAATGTATATATGTCAGTCAGTCTCACTTCCATTCGCCTGGATACGCAGCTCGCCGATGAAGCCGCCAAGGCTCTTGGTGTAAAATCGCGGACCGAGGCGGTGCACGTTGCGCTGCGCGAAATCGTCGCGCTCAAGCGCTTCAAGGCGCTCATGAAAAAGAACGAAGGCAAGCTGTCGTTTGCTAACCTCGATGAGTGACCGCCCGATGAGTGACCGCCAATCTGCTCGAAGTTGATCGCCGATTTGAATGAGTGATCTCATCATTTTTGACACCTCGGTTCTGGTCGACGACCTGCGCACGGGCCGGCATCGGCAGAGGATCGACGACGTAGGCGGCCTGATCCGGAGTTCCGCCGTCGTTCTGGCCGAGCTTTGGCGCGGGGCGGTCACGCCTGCCGATCGGGAGTTTCTGCGGGCGCTGGGCAAGAACCACCCCATTCTCACGCCCACCGAGGGCAACTGGCTGGAATCGGGGCAAATCCTGGCGCGATTGCGATCGGAGCGCGGCTACACATCCGACAAGCTGAGAGACCTGCACTTCGACGTGCTCATTGCCCTGACCGCGCGCTCCCATGGCGCTCGCGTGATCACCTCGAACCGCGCCGATTTCGAGGCCATCCGCCGTTACTGCAAATTCCAACTGGAAGTCTGGTAACTACCGAAGCCAGTTTTCCAGCCGCAAATCGTGGATACGTGCGAATTCCCTTTCGTTGTCGGAGACCAGGATATAGCCGAGAGCAAGCACGTGAGCGGCGATGAGCAGGTCATTGGCGCCGATGAGTCGTCCAGTATGTTCAAGCCGCGCGCGCAGCGATCCGTAGGCGGCGTCGGCTGGCGTCTCGAAAGGCAGGACCTCGATCGCACCGAGCACAGCTTCCACCTGGGCCCGGAGGCGTATAGATGCTTTCTTTGCGGCTCCGTAGCGCAGTTCTGCCGCGACGATGATGCTGGTCGAAACTCGTTGTTCGCCAACCTTGCGGATGCGCTGCGCTATTTTCCCTTGCGGGTTGCGGACGAGATCGGAAACGATATTGGTGTCGAGCAAGTAGCGGGTCATGTATTAGCGCATCGCAGGTTCGCAAGTTGTAGATCCACGTATTGCGGGTTTACGAATTAAAGATCGACTGGCTCGGGAGGCACGTCACCGATGGGCGGAAACTTCTCTTTGAGGGGCGCGAGCGTCGCCAACACGGCCAGAAGGGATTTGGGGGGCGCAGGTTCGAGGATGATGCGGTCTCCCTCCTTGCGCATGATGGCCTCGTCGCCGGGAAACTCGAACTCGCGCGGGATGCGCACGGCCTGATTGCGGCCATTGCGAAAAACCCTGACCTGGCGCACGTAGGTTGTTTTCGAACTTGGCATAGGCCTTAGCATATGCCAAAGTAGAGCGAATGTCAAATCTTGTCCGCCCGAGACTAAACGCTGGGGCCAGAGCGGCAATCGGGGGTCGGCAAAAGCTGGCGGCTCTTGGCCCAGCCCTCAGGTGGCAATCTCAGCAAAACCTATCGGGCTCGGGCGTGCCCCACCGCTGGAAAACTCGGCTCCTGAATACCCCTTCGCGTCATCTAGCCGCCGTTGGTTGTGGCCAAACCGCTTAGGGGAATCGTATGGACCTCTCCGGCGCCTTCTGTAAGTGTGAGCGTGCCGGTGAAACTCCCAGCGACCTTTGGCATAAACGTTACAGTAATCGAGCAACTGGCGTAGGCAGAGAGGATGCCGCCGCAGTTGTTCGTCTGCGTAAACGTTCCTGATCCCGACTTGGAAATTTTGGTGATCCCCGCGGGCACGCCGTTAGTGTTCGTGACGGTCACAGTTTGACTTGGATTATCGCCCACCTGGTAGTTACTGAAGACGACCGGGTTGGGCGAGATGGTCAGCCAGCCGGTAGCCGTCGCTGTACCTGTCCCTGTCAGCGCCACTGTAACGGTGCCTGTGGCAAGGTTGTAAGTGAGCGTGCCGGTACGCAAGCCGGATGCCGTCGGGGTAAACGTGATGTTCAGCGTGCAACTCTTGCCAGCCGCAAGCTTCAAGGGGCATTTGCCGGTCAGGGCGAAGTCGCCGGTCAGGGCAATACTGCTTATAGGAATTGCCTTGGCGCCTGTGTTGGTGAGCACAACCGGCTGCGCGGCACTTTTGACTTTCACGAGTTGGGTCGGAAAGACCAGGCTCTCTGGGGCAGCTATCACAGTGGGCGCGGCGGCGGCTCCGATGCCCGCGAGGCTGACAGTCTGAGTGGCAGCATTGCCATTCACCAGCAGGGATCCCGTGCGTGCGCCGGTGGCGGAGGGCGTGAAGGTCACGAGCATCTGGCAGCTAGTGAGGGGTGGCAGAGCGGATCCGCAATTGTTTGTTTGGGCAAAATCGCCGGTCGTTGAGATGCCCGAGCCGCTGAAGGTGAGCGCGCCGCTGCCGGTATTAGTCAACACCGCGATCTGGCCGCCGCTGGTGGTGGTTACGAGCTGCGGTTGAAATTGAATTCCGGAGGGAAGTATGCCTGCGACGGGTGCGGTACCGGTTCCGGAAAGTGTAACGGTCTGTGTCCCGGTGAAAGCGTTGTCGGTGATAATTAATGCGCCGGTCTCGGGGCCGGTTACCGAGGGCGCGTAACTGACAGAAATCGTGCAATTGGACCCGCCATCAAGGGCACTGGGACACGTTGTACTGACCTGGAAATCTTGGGAAACAGTGATGGCCGGGGTGAGTGGGGCGCTGCCGAAGTTGGTTAGGGTAATCGATTGTGGGACGCTGACGGTTCCGGTATTTTGCGCCGCGAAGGTCAAACTGGTTCCCGATAACTTAACGGCAGGCACCGGATTCGGGACGGGCACAACGGCAATGCCACTCGGTTGACTGATGAGATTGGTGGACAAGAGTCCAGCACCGGTGGCGATATCGTCGAAGAGCATTTCGCCACCGTACTGCGTAGCAACGAACGTGGTTCCGTAAGAATCCACCTGGATGGCGTTGACCGCTACCGCCGCGGAGCCCAGAGCCAGGTTGGTGCGGTTTGCGCCGGTCATGTCGTCCACGCGAGAAAGGGTGGTGGTGCCAGCACCGACCCCCCAAAGGATACGGTTCTGCGGGTCAATCGCGACGTGCGTGACCGCGCCTACTGGGGAAAGTGTGGTCCAGTTGGTACCGTTCATGTCCGCCATCTGCACAATGCGGCCGTTGCCCTGGTCGGCGATGTAGATGTTGCCGGCCGAATCAAGAGCGATGCCGGAAGCGCCCTCAAACTGGTTGACACCCGTGCCGGGCGTGCCAAACGTGGTCCAGTTAGTGCCGTTCATATCGTCGAAACGGTCAATGCGGCCGTTGCCGATGTCCATGACGTAAATGCGGCCCTGAGAGTCAATCGCAATATCGCCCGTCGCGTAGCTGAACTGTTTTGCGCCGGAGCCATAGGTACCGAATGTGGTCCAATTCTTGCCGGTCATGTCATCGATGCGGACGATGCGTGCGTTGTAGAGGTCACCGATATAAATGCGCCCGCTCGAATCAAGAGCGATTCCGCTGGTGCCGTAGAACTGATTGACGCCCGTGCCGGTCGAACCGAAGGATAACTGGTTGGTTCCGAATAGATCGTCTACGCGGATGATGCGCGAAAACGAATAGTCAGCAATATACAAAGGGGAGTAGTCCCAGTTAATGCCGGTCGCGCTGGCGCCAGCCGCGGTTGAACCGATTTCGGACGTGAGTGGCCCCAGAGAGAGAGACGTCTCTCCGTTGATGGCAGCGGAAACGCCGTTTGTTGTCTGGATGCCGGTGAAGTCGGCGACGAATTGGTAATAGTAATGAATGTTGCCGCCCCGCCCGCCGCCCGACGCGGTCAAGTAGACATCGCCTGAGGTGAAGGAGGCCGCGACGGTGGTCGAACTATCGCTCGATTGATAGGTGAAGCTTCCACCGGAACAGACGTATGTTATCTGATAGGTGCCTGAAAGCACCTGCGTGATCGGGCAATCAAAGGACAGGGATCCGGCAGGACTCGCCACCGTGGCACCGCTCAGAGAGAAATTGCTGCCCAAACTTGCCGTTCCTCCACTGGTGTTGAGAACCAGTTGACTGGCGAAAGAGGGAATCGGAAGACAAAGCAAGACAAGCAGTACGGCCGGCGCAAAGCTGCTTCGGGCCGGAGAAATTGTTGGTCTTGTTGATGGAATAGTACTTCGCCCGACGATCTTTGAGGTCGTCATTCTGTTCTCCTCCAAGCCAGTTAAAGTAAAGATGGGGTTTTATTTGGTTCTTGCCATCGAGCCCAGCGGATGTGCGGCATTCGGAAGGAATGCGACCGTCAAGACCTCCCCGCCCACCCTGTAGCGGTAAGTTAGCCAGCACAATAACCCAATAAAATTTGGAATGCAAGAGGTTCGAAACGGAGTAAGGAATTTCCGATGCGTCCTCTTATCAGACATGCCTAGGATGAGATGCGAGTGTTGCAAAATTCAACTACTCCGCTTGTTTGGTGATGTTGAGTAAGACGCCGACGCAGGCGAGCGTTACGAAGAGCGAACTGCCTCCATAGGAGACGAATGGGAGCGGAATGCCTTTGGTGGGCATGAAGCCGAGGACGACGCTGATGTTGATGAAGGCTGGGCGTCCACTCATTCGCGTTGTGCGAACATGTGGGTTCATCGATTCCAACTCGCTAATCTCCCGCCGCAACTTCCTTCCGCCGCGGGCGGCCGCCCTTCAGACCATTCGCCCGCGAGGCTTGCTTCTTGGACGCGCTCGTCGCCGCTCCCCCGCTGCGCCCGATCTCGGCCATCCATTTCTTCGTGCCATACACGCCCCGCAGCAAACCGGGAACATAGAAATCAACGTCAAGGTCGGGCCAGTGGAGCCCGGTCCCACTCCCCAGAAGCTCTACACGCGCAATCTGCTCTGTCGTCGCCGATTCCAGCCCCTGCAAGTCTTCCCGGGGAATCGCCAGCCGGTGCCCATCGTTCAACTTCAGGATGAGCAGGTCCAATCCCGGCCCCGGTCTGTATTCCACTTCCGTTACGAGCGGTTCGCCACGCAGACTCTTGGCGCGCTCGATCGCGCGATCAATCTCGGCATCGCTTGTTGAAATCCTGTGCTGCCCGACCTTATCCGCCTTCATGTTCCTCAACATGGATGGCCTCCCATAATGCTGCGAGTTCCTCGAAGTGTTCTGCCGCAGCTTTCAGAATTTTCTTCACCTCGGACCGCTTCGCGTTTGCTGGCCGGACGGCGTCGTCTCGTCTGGCCAAGGCCACGGTCCCGTCGGATCGAAGATCGACAATTGCCTCCGCATCGCCCGCGAAGCCGTGAACATGACGCGGCGGATGATCGTTGGAATACGCGATGAATCGAATGCCGCCAACTCTTAGCGATACCACGATAGCATTATAACCTAAGCATGCTTAGGTTAATAAACTTCTTCGCCCAACATGGGCCTCCGCACTGGCGACTCAGCAGGACGATCTCTGCCTAAGTCTATGGTTTATAAAGACATTACATCTAACTCCTTATTTATCAAGGACCTGGTAACAATGGGAAGCTAATTTGACGCTAAGTCTTTGACTTTAAAAGACCGCACCAGGAGGGGCCCTTCGTCGCGCAGCACTTTCAGCCGCCCAAGCGAAACCTCACGCAGCAACCATTCAAGGCGACGAACATAAGCCGACGAACCAGGTGATGAGCGAGTCCAATTACTCGGCTCGTACCCAATTACTCCGCTTGTTTGGTGATGTTGAGTAAGACGCCGACGCAAGCCAGCGTTACGAAGAGCGAACTGCCTCCATAGGAGACGAATGGGAGCGGAATGCCTTTGGTTGGCATCAGGCCGAGGACGACGCTGATGTTGATGAAGGCTTGCAGCGTGATCATGCTAGTGATGCCGACGGCGAGGAAGCGTCCGAAAGGATCGGAGGTGCGGAGAGCGACGCGCGTGCCGCGCCAGAGAAAGATGGCAAAGAGGATGATGACGGCGAGCGCTCCGACGAGGCCGAGTTCTTCGGCGGTGACGGCGAAGATGAAATCGGTGTGCGGCTCGGGAAGATAGAAGAGTTTCTGGCGGCCCTCCATGAGGCCAAGTCCGGTGATGCCCCCGGTGGAAACAGCGATGAGCGACTGGATCATGTGGAAGCCGCGGCCTTGCGGATCGGCGTAGGGATTGAGGAAGGCGAGGATGCGGTCTCGGCGATAGGCGACATGGAAGATGAGGAAGTAGAGCGGAAGAATGGATGCGGCGAGAGCGTATCCGAAATAGCGCAGGCGAATGCCGGCGACAAATAGGATGCAGGCCGTGATGCCGGCGCAGGCGATGGCGGTGCCGAGGTCAGGCTGGAAGACGATGAGCGCGAGGAACGCGACAGTAGGAGCGATGGCGGGAACAAGCGTGTTGCGCCAGTCGTCCATGAAGTTGGGCTTGGCCTCTTGAAGCTTGCCGGCGAGAAACCAAGCGAGGAAAAAGATGATGGCGGGTTTCGCAAACTCCGAGGGCTGAAATGAGACCGGGCCGAGACGAAACCAGCGGTGCGTGCCGTGAGCGCGGTCAAGGAAGAAGACCGAGATGAGAAAGAGCGTAGTCAGGCCGAGCGAGACGAAGACGAGCGCCGGGTGATTGAGGCGCTTGTAGTCGATCTTCATGGCGACGATCATGACGACGAATCCGGCGACGGCCCAGAGAAGCTGCTTAAGCAGGAACTCGTAGGCGGAGCCGAAACGCTCCTTGGCCATGACGGCCGAGGCGGAGAAGATCATGACCAGGCCGACGAAGACGAGGATGCAGGTGACGGTGAACATCCAGCGATCGACGGAGACACGCTTAGCCATGACGACAGTTCCCGGTTCTCAGTTCTCGGTTCTCAGTAAAACTATTTCACCACGGAGACACGGAGGCACGGAGAAGATTTGGCATGGAATTTTGGGAAGGTGATGACTTTGTTGGTACACATTCAGTACCCAGTAGCCAGTAGCCAGTAAATCAGAGAAGGGCTGAAGTCTAGGCTAGGAAGTGCGAACTTCGGCGATGGATCGCACCGCCTCTTTAAAGCCCTGGCCGCGGTGCTCATAATTCCGGAACTGGTCGAAACTGGCGCAGGCGGGGGCGAGAAGGACGATGTCTCCGGCGACGGCGGAAGCGGCGGCATGCTGAACGGCGTTCTCCAGAGTCTCAGCATGGTCGATTTCGACCGCGCTATGAATCTGCGATTCGATCTTGGCGGCGGCAGCTCCGATGGTATAGACGCGCTTGACGCGGGCGCGGAGAAGATCGTTGAGAACGGAGTAATCGCTGCCTTTATCTTTGCCCCCGAGAATCAGGTGAATGTTGGCGGGAAAAGATTCGAGGGCCTTGATAGTGGCATCGACGTTGGTGGCCTTGGAATCGTTGTAGTAGTCGACACCCGCAATTTTGGCGATGAATTCGAGACGGTGCTCGACGGCCTTGAAGTTGATGATGGCGTGGCGAATTTTTCCCGGCTTGCATCCGGCAAGCATGCCGACACAAATAGCGGCCAAAACATTTTCGAGATTGTGAGCGCCCTTTAACGAGATTTCCGAGAGCAGCATGATTTCGGTTGGCCCAGGTCGTGGGTCGCTGGTCGTTGGTCGTTCGGGACCCCGGAAGAGGATGCGGCCGTCGCGGACGAAGGCTCCATTTGCGACTTCTTTCTTGCGACTGAAATGAACGAGCTGAGCACGAGTGCGGCCGGCCAGTCCGGCGGTAGTAGCGTCGTCGGCGTTGAGGACAGCGAAGTCCTCGGGGCGCTGATTTTCAAAGATACGCGCTTTCGCGTCGACATAGTTGGCAAATGTCTTGTGGCGATCAAGGTGATCGGGCGTGATATTCAGAACCACGGCGATGCGCGGATGGAAATCGACGATGGTTTCGAGCTGGAAGCTGGAGACTTCAAGAACCACCCACGTTTTGGGGCCCGCCTGATCGACGAGACTGATGGCTGGGGTGCCGATATTGCCACCAACCACGGCCGGAAGGTTGCTGGCGGCAAGAATTTCACCGGCGAGAGTGGTGGTGGTAGTTTTGCCGTTGGCTCCGGTGATGGCTACGATGGGGCCGGGGAGAAACCGCGCGGCGAGTTCGATTTCGCCGATAATTTTTTCGCCGAGACTGCGAGCCTGCACCAGTTGCGGCGCATCAATGGGTACACCGGGGCTGACGACGATCAGATCCTGGCCGCGGAAAGTGCGGTCGCCATGGCCGCCGGTTTCAACAGTAATGCCATGCTCAAGCAGGAGCAGGATTTCATTGCGAAGCTCGGCTTCAGGCTTGGCGTCAGACACCGTGACACGAACTCCTTTTGACTTGAGAAAAAGAGCCGAGGCGACGCCCGATTTGCCGAGGCCGACGACGAGTACGCGTTTGTCTTTCAGATCCATTGAAGTTAATTCGTAATTTGCAATTGGTAATTTCTAATTTTAGAACTCTTTGGTCTTATGTTTTCAAATTACAAATTACAAATCACAATTTACAAATTCTCTTATCTCAGTTTCAACGTGGTAAGTGCAAATAGCGCAAACACCAGCGACGCAATCCAGAAGCGCACAATCACCTTTGATTCCGACCAGCCCAGCAATTCGAAGTGATGATGGATGGGCGCCATCTTGAAAATTCGTTTCTTGCGCAGCTTGTAAGAGCCAACCTGCAAGATCACCGAAAGCGCTTCGATCACGAAAATTCCGCCGATGAAGGGCAGCAGCAGCTCCTGCTTAATCATGACGGCGACCGTGCCGATAGCGCCGCCGAGCGCGAGCGAGCCCACATCACCCATAAAAACCTCGGCGGGATGCGCGTTGTACCAAAGGAATCCGATGGCGGAGCCCACCATGGCTCCGCAGAAAATTGTGAGTTCGCCGACCTCGGGCATGCGCTGTAATTCAAGATAAGTGGCAAAGGTGGCGTGGCCGCTGACATAAGTAAGGACGGCGAGCGCTCCGGCGGCGATCACGGTGCAGCCGATGGCGAGCCCGTCAAGGCCGTCGGTGAGATTGACGGCGTTGCTCGAACCTACAATGACGAGAACCACAAATAAGATGAAGGGCAGGAATGCGAAGGGCCAGAGTTGCGGATACTTTGCCCAACGCTCGATGACCAGGTCGGGGTGGAATTGCTTAAAGAACGGGACAAGCAACTTGGTGGAATATTCGCCGCGGTGCTCAAGGACGATGAGCGCAATGGCGATCACAATGCTGGAGAGTATCTGATAGCCGAGTTTGGCGCGGCCCGTGAGTCCGAGATTGCGGCGATGAACGACCTTGAGGTAATCGTCGGCGAAACCGATGGCGGCGAAGGCCACCGTGGCAAGAACAGCGATCCAAACGAAGGGATTGCTGAGATCGGCCCAGAGCAGCGTGGGAACGAGAATTGCAATTGCAATGAGCAGGCCGCCCATGGTCGGCGTGCCCGCTTTTTTCTGATGAGCCTGCGGGCCGTCTTCGCGGATGTATTGGCTGATCTGAAAATCGCGCAGCCGCTGAATAACGGCGGGGCCGACGATGAGTCCCGTGAAAAGCGCGGTCAGGCTGGCGAAGGCGGTGCGAAACGTGAGATAGCGGAAGATGCGGAACGGCGGAAAGTAATGGTAGAGCTTTGAATAAAGCAGCCAGTAGAGCAAACTTCCTCCAACAGTTCGCGGTTCTCAGTTCCCGGTTCTCAGTTTTTAGCCGTCAGTTCTCAGTGTCCCTCGGAAGGTGCTGATGGAAATCCGAGTTTTTTCCGCCAAGTTTCCAGAGCCTTTTCCAACTTCACACCGCGTGAGGCTTTGAGCAACACAACGTCGCCATCACGCGTTTCGCGGGCGAGCCAATCGCCGGCCTCTTCTGGCGTGACTGCAAACTCAGTCTTCACGCCGGCTTCGTGCGCTGCCTCGACCACCGCTTTCGCCATACCGCGCACGCCAAGAAGAAAGTCCACTTTCCTCTCAGCCGCGTATCGGCCGCAATCGCGGTGCAATTGCTCGGCGGTTACGCCCAACTCGAGCATCTCTCCGGCCACAACGATCCGGCGCTGCGCCGGCATTGCCGACAGCGTATCAATCGCCGCCATCAGCGCCCTCGGACTTGAATTGTAACAATCGTAGAGCACCGCAATGTTACCCACTTGGACGACCTGCCCGCGCTTGTCTGCAGGGGCCAGGTTGGGCAGGGACTCGGCAATCTCGGGCAGCGTAACACCGTGCTCAAGCGCGACAGCGGCGGCGGCAAGGACGTTATAAACGTTGTGCGGGCCGAGCAGCGGGCTTTGTACTCTCTCACGCCCACCGCCGAGCGTCTTTTCGCCGTAAATCCCTCCACAAATCAGATCGAAGCGCGTGCCTTCTGTGCCGTCGGCTACGATATTTTCTGCCCGAACGTCAGCGACTGGGCTCCTGCCGAACAGGACGACCTTTCCTTTGAAGTCGCGCCCGAACTGGCTGACGTATTCGTCATCGGCGTTCAGAAAGGCCGTACCGTCGCTTGGAAGAGATTCGACAAGCTCGTATTTGGCCCGGGCAATACCGGCGATAGAATCGAAAAACTCCAGATGGACGGGTGCGACATTGGTGACGAGGCCCTGATTTGGCTGCGCGACTTGCGCAAGTGCAGCAATCTCGCCCGAGTGCGACATGCCCATTTCGACGACGGCGATGTCGTATTCGGGCTCGAGTGTGAGAAGCCCCAGCGGCAGACCGAAATGATTATTGAAGTTTCCTTTGGTGCGATGGACGCGGTATTTCACGGAAAGCAAGTGCGCGACGGCTTCTTTCGTGGTGGTTTTGCCCATGGAGCCGGTGATGCCAATGGCGGTCTTTCCCCAGATTTTTCGCACGGCGGTCGCCAGGGTTTGAAGAGCGATGAGAGTATCGTCGACGGCGAGCAGGCCTCTTGGGCCTGCGTAGCGGGCAATTTGATCCTTGCCAACGACAGCCGCGACGGCGCCCCGGCTGAGAGCGGAATCGACGAAGTCGTGACCATCCATGCGGTCGCCTTTGACGGCGAAGAATAGTTCGCCGGGCTGGATGGTGCGGGAGTCGATGGAGTATCCCATGGCAATGGCGTTGCCATCGTAGTCGCCGCGAGCGGCGAGGAATTCGGCGATGCGCGAAAGAGCGAGTTTCATGTGTGGCTCGCAGCGGGGACCGGTTGTGTATTGTGATTGCAGTCATACCCGCATGCAGCGAGCACTTCGCGGGCGACAAGAACGTCGTCGAAGGGGAACACGTCTTCCCTGGTGGTCTGCGTTTTTTCGTGGCCTTTGCCTGCGAGAAGAACGACATCGCCGGGTGCGGCCTCTCCAATCGCCAGCGCGATGGCTTTGCGGCGATCGGGCTCAATGACATATTTGCCGCCGGATTTCAGCGTTCCCGGCTTTTGCGAGTCGGACCTTTGCAGGCCTGACTTTTGTAGTCCTACGACGGCATCGTTCATGATTGCGAGCGGATCCTCTGAGCGCGGGTTATCGGAGGTAAGCACGACGAAGTCGCTGCCGCGTCCGGCGGCTTCGCCCATCAGGGGGCGCTTGGTGCGATCGCGATCGCCTCCACAACCGAATAGTGTGATGACCTTGCCCTTGAGACCGGCGCGGGTGACGAAGTCGCGAGCGAGCGCAGTGAGATTGCGGAGAGCATCGTCGGTGTGGGCGTAGTCGACGACGACGGTGAAGGGCTGGCCGCAGTCAACGCGCTCGAAACGTCCGGGAACACGGGTGAGGTTGGCGATCCCCTGGGCGATTGCATGGGCCGGACAGTTGCGCGCGAAACCGGCGGCGGCGGCGGCGAGCACGTTGTAGACATTTATATTGCCGATCAATGGCGTAAAGATGTCGAGTTTCTGGCTTGGCGTGATCATTTGAAAACGCGTGCCGTGCGTGGTGATCTGGATCGATTCGGCGTGGAAGTCGCCAGCGGCCAGCCCATAGGAATACGCGACGGAGCTTTTTTTGTTGGCGAGCGCGAGGAGCTGGCGGCCGTATTCGTCGTCGATGTTCAAGACGGCGGTTCGGGGGGGCTCGGTTCCGCAGCCTTCGAAAAGAACCTGCTTGGCGCGAAAGTAATCATCCATGGTGCCGTGGTAGTCGAGATGGTCGCGCGTGAGGTTGGTGAAGACAGCGACGTCGAAGGGGATGCCGAAGACACGTTCCTGCGCGAGCGCATGCGAGGAAACTTCCATCACGGATTCGGTAACTCCCTGCGCCAGACCTTCGGCGAGGAGTTGATTAAGTTCGAGGGACTCAGGTGTTGTGTGGGGCGCAGGCAGAATCCTGCCGGCGACGTGGTATTCGATCGTGCCGATGAGAGCTGTCTTGCGGCCGGCTGCCCGCAAAATAGATTCGAGAATAAAGGCCGTCGTGCTTTTTCCGTTGGTGCCGGTGATGCCGGTGTTCGCCATGCGTTCCGCGGGACGTTTATAAAAATTGGCGCTGAGGCGAGCGAGAGCGCGGCGTCCGTGGGCAACCTGAGCCCACGCCACGCCGGGGCGCGGAATTTCGGTGGCCGAGTCGGTGACGATGGCGACGGCTCCCGCGGCGATGGCCTGATCGATGAAGCGGTTGCCATCACTCGATTCTCCTTTCATGGCGACGAAGACGTAGCCGGGGCGGATGCGGCGAGAGTCGTAGTCGATCCCTTTGACAGCAGGACCGTTGATGGCGGGATCTCCGGCCGAGTTGCCGCTCGAGTTTCCGCTTTGGGAGAGGATCTCGGCACCATCGAGGAGTTGTTGGAAGGTCATTGCAATGATTATAAATAGCGACATCACAGGGGAACGGTATGATGCCAGAACCGGGCCGAGAACCGTTCAGCCTGCTATCCTGACAATGCTTAAGATCCAACTTAGAGAGTAGCTATGAGTATTCCCCAAAATTCGTCGTGGAAAACGCGGCTGGTCGAGCGGGGATATCCAGATCGTTCGTTTGACATTGAGTTCTGGCAAGAACAGGGAGATGAAGCTATTTTTTCCGCGGCATGGGAATTGGTGGAACTAGCTGAGGAAATCAGCCATGGCAGAAAACCCACACTACAAAGAACTGCTACAACTCTTAAACGAATTTCAGGTTGAATACCTGATCGTCGGCGGCTTCGCGGTGATGAAGTATGGAGAACCGCGTTACACGAAAGACCTCGATCTGTGGGTCGACAATTCGGCCCAGAATTCTCAAAAGGTAGTGGAGGCGCTCAAACGTTTCGGAGCGCCGCTCGATCATGATGGCATCACTCCAGGGACATTCACCGAAAAACAAGTCGTTTATCAGATTGGGATTGCTCCCGTCCGCATTGACCTTCTGACGGAAATTACCGGGGTCAAGTTTGCCGACGCGTGGAGGAAAAGGGTCGCGAGCACTTTCTTCGGTGTTCCAGTGCATTTCATTTCCTTCGATGATCTCGTGGCGAACAAACGCGCTCTAGGTCGCAGCAGCGATCTGCGGGACCTGAAGCGAAGTCGAAGGGGAAGTTGAGAGAAGTAAGTTTTCAATCTGGTATCGTATACCGGTCTTCCGAAACACTATCACGCGTACACCGGCGGTGACGCACGAGTTTTCGGTCGAGTTTCGGCTTGGGAAAGGACCTCGGCGCCCTGGAGGAGTTGTTGGAAGGTCATTGCCGTCATTATAAACAGCGCTGTTGGAGGTCAGAGGTTAGAGGTCAGAGAGCATAGGTTGAGGCGCTTAGCGGGCGTGAGCGCCGCATTTTGCCAGGGGAGCCTCGTGTCGAGAGCCCTTGCGGAGCAAGGGGTCTACTTCAACGACTACCTTGGGGCATGCAAGACGGAACCGACTGCCGCGGGTTGAGGACAGCGAGCCTTCATCGCTCTTGGAGTTATCAGACGTACCCTGATATCTAGCGGGCTCGATTCAGAAGTCACCGCGTTTTCTACGATGTCAATCGCATCAGCTACGGTTTGAAAAGGAACGTGGTCGTCAGCAACGAGGTAAAGCGTACGGTACACTCGCATGCCGTAAATCTCTGACAAGCGATTCTCCAAATTGTCCCAGTGCTCCTGCTCGGTATTGAGAGAAAGTGTGCCTGCATTAGTGATGTATAAAACGATCAGCCGGTCGTCACCATCATTTTCGCAGCGGTCCGAAGCGAGGCCGACGTCTAAGCCTGTCGGCTCGCGAGGCGCAAAAAACGGCGTATAGACGGCGACGAGAATAGCCAAGCCTGGCGCGGCAATCATTGCGAATGCTGGCATTTGCGAGAATCGTCTTTTTAATGACAGTCTCCGGGTGATAACGCATCGGCTTCTTTGCAGCTCGGTGGATAGCTCATTCTCAAGCACATTCAAGCGTGTGCGGAAAAGATTATAGGAGCATGATGCTGGAACGGCTACGAGTATTCCCACAGCCGTCGTAACAAGCGCTGTGGCTAATCGCGACGATATCATGGCCAGCGCAGCATGCTTCTCCATTCCGATGCCCGTGAATGCGCTCATTGCGCCGAGGCATGCACCCACAAGTCCGCAGTAGGGGGCTGTTGAGGCGATTGACTTAAGGTTAGCCACTTCGGCACTTAGGTCGGCGACAAGTTTTCTCCTGGACGAGTCATCAATCCCTCGCGCACATCGTGCTGTGTGATAGCGGCACGAAACACGAGTAAGAGCAATAACGATATAGGCGAGCATGAGGGCAAGTACGATGACATCGAAGTGCACAAGCCAATTCATCGAGCGCCATAAGAATGGGATTGTCCACTCACACCCTTCGGGCTGCCACGAATTAAGACAGGGACCGGGCATCAGACGAAGCGCATCTTTCCTTGCTTGCTGATTCTAATAACAAGGACACCATAGCGATGGTTCAGGTTCCGGGTAGTTGCGCTGAAACCGTGGGCGTTCGTTACAAACTCTCTGTCGCGGCGCTGATCGGTCAACGGTGTAGGGGTCCTTCGACTCCGCATGGGCGCCGCCTCGTGAACTCCATGCGTCGTTCAGGATGACAAGCTTAGAGTGGCCCCTATCTTCCGAAGCGCACAACCACCCGCGCTCCCGCCGCGACGTGCGCCCCGGGTTGCGGCGATTGCTCGCGGGCCACTCCGCTGCCGATAGCGTCAAGGTCGAGGCCGGCATCCTGCGCGGCTTCCATCGCGCCGCGGAGATTCTTGCCGAGAAATGACGGCACTTCGATTCCTCCCTCTTCCACAGCAAGGATGACGGTGCTGCCGGGAGGCGATTTCGGGGGTGAGTCACCTGCATTGGGATTGGCGATGTTCCCACTCGAGCCAAAAGAAGGCTTGACTGGGGCACCCGGGTAGTTTTCTTTTTGTGCCGCGGGCACGATCTGTGCGGCGATGGCTCCGGAGCCGACCGCCTGGCTGCCGGATTTCGATTGCGCCATCGTTGCGGCGCTCGCAACACTCGCCTGGGTTGCGGACGCCGTCGCGTCAGCCATATCCAGAGTCGCGCCCAGATGATCGGGCGAGCTTTCATCGAGATTCGTATCCGCCACATTTTTGCGCGCGAGCAGAAGCTGGCGGCTGGCCGGCAACTCGACATCATGCGGCGTGTGCCAGTATTCGAGCACCTGCTGCACAACCCGCTGGAAGACGGGCGCGGAGACCTGGCCTCCCTGGTGCAAGCCGACGGCGGAATCGAGAATGACGACGACGGCAATCTTGGGATCGTTGATCGGCGCGAATCCGGCAAACGATCCGACATATTTTGTCTTCGAGTAAGCTCCGGTGGCGGGATCGACTTTTTGCGCGGTACCTGTCTTCCCGGCTGACGTGTAGCCTTCGAGGATGGCTTTGCGGCCCGTGCCGTGCAGGACGACGCCTTGCAGCATCTGCTTCATTTGCGCGGCGGTTAATGGCGAAATTACGCGCGTGCCCGGCTGCGGCTGGAACGCAACAATTTGCGGAGTATTCTGCGGCGCGCTTTGTGGCGGGAGTGTTCCGGCGACAATGCGCGGCGGAACGCGCACCCCGTCATTCGCAATGGTCGAAATCAGCGCCCCCAATTGCAGAGCTGAAATTCCGATTTCCTGGCCCATGGAAATCGCGGCGAATGACACTTTCGACCAGCGATCGACTGGTTTCGTCATGCCACGGGTTTCGCCGGGCAGTTCAATACCGGTCTGCTGGCCGAATCCGAAGGCGCGAATGTATTTGTAGAAGCGGTCGTTGCCGAGGCGCATGCCGACTTTGATGGCGCCCACGTCGCTTGATTCGGCGATGATGTCAGAGACGGAGAGCATGCCGTGCGGCCTGCTGTCGCGGATGCGCATGCCATTGATGACGATCGAACCCATCTGGCAGTCGAACATTTCGTCTGGGCGCGTGACCTTTTCTTCTAACCCGGCGGAGATGGTGACCATCTTGAAAGTCGAGCCGGGCTCGTAGATGTCGCTTACAGCGCGGTTTTTGAGCGACTCTGGCCGAATTTCTTTTTTGTTGTTGGGATTAAATGTCGGCCGGTTGCTAAGCGCGAGAATCTCGCCGGTGTGCGGATTCTCGACGACGACCGTCCCGGCGATAGCCTTGGTTTCTTCCATCGCGCGATCAAGTTCGCGCTCGGCGATGTACTGAATGTTCTGGTCGATGGTAAGAACCAGATTTTCGCCGGGCTCCGGTTCCTTTTCGACGCTGGCGAACCAGCGCTTGCGGGCGTCGACGGAGATCATCAGCTTGCCAGGAAGTCCTTGCAACTGGTCGTTGAATTCGCGTTCCAGGCCGCTCAGGCCCTGATCGTCGGTGCCGACATAGCCGAGCACCTGCGCGGCCAACTCCTTTTTGGGATAGAAACGCTTCGCCTCTTTTTGAAAGTGGATGCCCTGCAGGTTGAGCGAGCGAATGCGCTCGACGGTTTCGGCGTCAGCCCTGCGCGCGACCCAGCAGAAAGTTTTGTGCCCTTTGCAGTCGGCAAGCACAAGGCGCGGATCGTCTTTCGTGATGCGGGTAATCAGGTTGACGGTGTTCGCGAGGTCCGGTGTCTCGGTGGGAACGATGAAGGCGGAGTCCACCTGGATGGACATCGCGAGTTCCTGACCGGCGCGGTCATAAATGATGCCGCGTTTCGGTGACAGTTCGAAGCTGCGCTGCTGCTGGTGCACAGCGCGGCGCTCGAAATCGCCGTAGCGAAAAATCTGGAGATAAACCAGACGAACGCAGATGACAACGAGCCAGAGGCAGAGAAGTCCGGCGAGTACGAAGAGCCGGAGTTTCGTGCGATTGGGAGTTTTACTCAGGGGCATTTGAGTTCCCAGTTCTCAGTTCTCAGTTCCCAATAAGGCATTCGTCTGAGAACTGGGAACCGGGAACCGAGAACTCAAGTTTTCTACCGTGTCGATACCACGGCGACTGGCCTCGCGCTCGCCATTACCGGTGCGCCAGGTTCGGTTGCGGTATCCATCGGGACAATCTGGCCCGGTTCAGGAGCTTGCAAGCCCATTGTGCGCGCCCAGGCATCGATGCGTGCCGGGTTGCGCAAGGAGGCTTCCTCAAGGTGCAGCGCCTGGTTCATAGACGCTAGTTCTTCGCGCTGTGTGCGCAGGGCCTCTATCCGATATCCGTATTCAATGGCCTTAAAATGTTGCCAGGCGTACCCCATGACCAGCACAAAGAGACAAAAGAGCGCGACGCCAAAGATGCGCATCTCGCGTTCGCGGCGCGGGTCTTCGACCTTGACCAGACGCGAGTTGTCGATGCGCTTACGGAAGTAGATTTCAGGTGTGCCGAGCCAGCAAGTCTTTTGCCGATCCGGAGAAGCTGCGAGTTTCATCGCTGCGGCCGCGCTCATAATTTATGCCACTCCCGATTCGTGCCAGAGAAGTTGGGTGGAATCGCCGGCAGGATTCTGCTGCGCCGATGCGATCCATGGTTCAATGTGCGATTCGATGTTCGGTTCAATTTGAGGTTCAATTTCCATAACCTCAACGCCTTGTGAACGTTTTTCGGCGCGTTCGACCGCAGCAATCAGACCGTCAATGAAATTGCCTGTGAACATCATTTTCTTTAATGTTCCAATTCATTTTCGGACCCGGCCTTGTTCTTGTTTTCGTGGCCGCTCCGAAAAAAACTCCACCACAGAGTTTGTTCTTCTAAACTGTTTACCCGGCGCGCCTTGCAATCACCGCACCGGGGGTCCGGCAGTTTCTCCGGACTAACTCAAATCTCTTGCCGGCGGCTCGCCGGCGTTACACTCGCTCTGCCGCGCTTTACATTCTTTCTGCTGCGCGAAGCTTGGCGCTGCGCGAGCGCGGATTGCTTTCGATCTCTTCTTCAGTCGCCGTCACCGGCTTTTTCGTCAGCAGCCGATACGTTCCATGCTGAGCGCCATCGCGCGTTGCGTCTTTGACGATCCGGTCTTCGAGCGAGTGAAAGCTGATCACCACCAGCCTTCCGCCCGGCTTCAGCACGCGGGGCGCAGCCTCCAGCAGTGCTTTCAGATCGTCCAGTTCACGGTTTACGAAAATTCGGAGAGCCTGAAAAGTTCTGGTCGCCGGATGAATCGTGTGGTGCTTGTGTTGACCCAGTTTCATTGACCGGGCCGCGGCTGATACGACGTCTGAAAGTTGCTTCGTCGTCTGTATCGGCCGCGACCGGACAATGGCTCTGGCGATTCTCCGCGACCTCCTTTCCTCACCGAATTCGTAAATCACATCGGCAAGCTCACGCTCGTCGAGGTGGTTTACCACTTGTTCGGCGGTTTCGCCCGACATCGGATTCATCCGCATGTCCAGGGGCGCATCCGCCTGAAAACTAAATCCGCGCGCCGCATCGTCAAGTTGCAAACTGCTGACTCCCAGGTCGGCGATTAAACCGTCGAGAGAATTGGAGGCGACATGCTCGGCCACTTCGGCAAATGACGCATGAATCAGCGTCACTGTCGGCCAATCCAATTTCACCCGCTTCTCCTCGGTTGCCGGTCCCTCTCCAGTGCCGTCACTGACGGCTGATGGCTGAAGGCTGACAGCTGCCCTTTCCAGCGCAGCGGGGTCCTTATCGAAGCCAATCAAATGTCCCGGTGCGCCGAGGCGTTTTGCTATTTCGAAACTGTGTCCGCCCAGGCCCACCGTGGCATCCAGATAAGTTCCGCCACGCTGTACGGCCAGAAAATCGATCGCTTCTTTTAAAAGAACCGGAACGTGTCCAGCCCGACCACGCCCACCCCGCTCGGGGGTGTTTTGTCCAAAATCCGTTTCCACTAGATGCCCAGTTCGTCGAGCGTCTTTGTGTCTTCATCCGTGAATGTCTGCTCGGTGATTTCCTTTACGAGCGCTTCATTGTTCCGGACTTCCAGGTAGGTCAGCTGGCCGAGCACTGCTACTTCGCCGCGAATCTTCGCTGCCTCGCGAAGAGTTTGCGGAATTAGCAGACGCCCCTGCCCGTCCATCTCTACGACCTGCCCGTAATAGTTCGTGCGAGTTAAAAACTTTTTCTTCGTCGGGTTGTACGTCGAGAGCGAAGCCAGCCGCTGCTCGATCCGTTCCCATTCCTCGAAGGGATATATCTGGGCACTTATGCCGTCTACACTCGTGATGTAGAATTTCTGCGCATATTTCTCGTCGATCACTCGCTTGTACTCGGCCGGGACCTTGAGCCGTCCTTTTTCGTCGACGCGAGTTGGGTGATTGCCGCGAAACATACGCTTTGCCGGGACTCTTTTTTCTGGCTGCTACCACAGCCAATAACGCGAGGGAGGTAGAAGCAGTTGAAAAACAGGTGGAATCGGGTTCGTTTGGGCTCGGTTTGGGGGTGTCAGTCTCGAAAACCACTGGCGCCTCGAAAATCGGAACTTCGTGCCCCGACCTCTATACTTTATTCCACTTTCAACCACTTTTGACCACATGTTACTCCTAACTGATTGATTGTCAAGACGAAACTTGAAGGTCCATCCCTTCCGTTCGTGGTCAAATGCCCAAGCCGCATATGTTGGGCTGTACCAGAAAGATAACCACAATCCCTAGTGTTTACAGACAGGATGCCGAGGCTTAAGTTTCGTTATTTGTTCGCCTTACGATAAGCGCCGTTCTGAAGGGATTCTGTGGAAAAGGGTGATGCGGATTAGCCAACGTACGAATTCCCACCTTGCCACTCGGAAGCATCTGCCCCAAACATGGGCGCGCAATAGAAATCGGCAACAGATGTCTGGTTGATCTCCGCCGCCTTCGCCGCGAGCCTCTCGTGGTCCCCTCGAACCTCGGACGACACGTTATACATTCGCTCACAGTCCGCACGACAACATGGAATCGGCGAATGGGCTGGAGTAGACTTAGCGCGCATTCCAACTCAGTTGAAACAGGGGGCGAACAATGAGAGTGAATACAACTCGAGTTTGGCTGGGCGGAATCGCCGGCGGCGTGGTGTGGAATGTATGGAGTTTCCTGCTCAACATGCGCCTGGCTGGATTCTATGACGCGATGCGGAACCAAGGCATTTTCCTGAAGGAGCCGCGCTACCCATTTTTCATCGGGCAATGGGCTCTAATGCTTTTCGTTATGTCCATTCTTGTGGCATACCTCTATGCCTGGAGCCGCGCCACAGCGGGCCCCGGGCCAAAGACGGCGCTCAAAATCGGTATGCTGGTCGGGTTCTGCGCCGGGTTCCCGGAAAATTTTGCGCAAGCAACGTGGTCTCCCGTGCCTCGCGTGTTGCCGCTAGGATGGATGATTGAAATGTGGGCTGGCGCGATTTTGGCCGCGCTGGTAGCGGGCGCGTTGTACAAGGAAGCATAACCCCGCTGCGAGAGGGTGACGGAATCTTCGCCCCACTCTAGTCCACTTGATGTTTGGCGGTGTATCCTTCGCGCGCATAGACGGTGCACTTTACTTCCTTGCCTTTTTTATCTTTTACCTTCAGCGGGCCGCCGTCAGGAGCCTCCAACTCGATTTTCAATTTGCGATAAGTGCCGTCGAGTTTGGTATTCGTGGGGTGATACGCGATGGTGTACTGGTTGCGAATGTCGGATGAGATCTGCCCAAAGATCTCCGGCAATTCGCCTTGGAAGCGCGGGAAGTAAGCACGCCCTCCAGTAAGTTTGGCAAAAGTGTTCAGCTCGATTATCGTTTTGCAGCCACCCTACTTCTGTTGATGGGCCCGCATAGCCGCCCGCCGCCAGTCGCTCCCGCAAGACCCATCCGATGCTGATGGGATAAATCGTCACATCCTTGGTGGCCTTCACCTTTTTCATGATCTGATCATAAGTAAGTTTGCTGAAGGTGTCGGCGCCAGAAGAAACCAGGATGACGTATTTCTTTCCTTCGATGCGGTCAATCCGGTCAATCGTATCGAAGAGAGCATCGAACAGGTCTCGTTCCGCCATGCCGGGAATGCGCAACATATTGAGCGCACCCATGATCGCCCGCTTGTCCTGCGTGAAGTCGACTAGAATTTGCGGCTTCAAGTCATAGGAAACCACGGCGACCCAGTCATCTTTTTTCAGACCGCTGGCGAACGAGTAAGAGGCATTGAGCGCGTCATACATATAGGACATGTTCGTGGACGCGTACTCGATGAGCAGCACTGCCGTGATGGGACCTTGCGTCTGGTTGAACGAAGAGATGATCTGAGGCGTGCCATCCTCAAGAACTTTAAAATTTTCCTGCTTAAGCCCCGCAATCGTCTGCCCGTCTTTAGTCGTGACCAGCACGTCCAGCGAGACCAGAGGCACGTCCACCTTGATGGCGTAGTCGGGCATGTTTTCGATTTTCTTGGGCTTCTCGGGCGCCGGCGGCGGCGGCTCTTCCTTTTTCTTCGGGATGACGTAGGGGCCAATATCGCTCTGCGGCCCACCGGCTTCCGGCGGCGCTTCCTGCTGATTCGGGTTCGTCGGCGGCTGCTGGGGCTGCTGGGATCCGCTTTGGGCCATGGCCAGGATGCCGGCACAAGCCAGCACAAAACACGCAAAAATCAATGGGATCAGATGGTTGCGGAGGGCAGGAGGGGTGTGCCGCAAACGCTGAAACAGCCTGGAAATCATGGGAGAACCTCGGAAATACTTATGCTAGTATAGATGCAATTACTCTGCGGTTGGGATATTTTGCAGGGTGCAAGACGACCTCTCCTCCTCGCAAAACCTTTTTGACGGCTCGCGGAGTCTAACAAAGTAATCAGGTCATTTTTGTGACCTCCGGGGACCTTCCATGAAATTCACGGCGGTTTGCGCCGCACTTCTATCCATTGCCCTATCTATCGCCACGGCCTTGCCCGCTGCCGCAGCTAACAAAACGGCAATAATTCCACTCGATCAGGTTCGCACTGGCATGAAGGGGACGGCACTCACCGTTTTCCAGGGCGTAAAGCCGGAATCAATGGGCGTGGAAGTATTGGGAGTCCTGCGCAATGTGAATGGGCCCAAGGGAGATATCATCCTGGTCAGGTTGTCCGGAACCAAGGCCGAATATACGGGCGTAGTCGCCGGCATGAGCGGCAGCCCGGTCTATATCGATGGAAAGCTGATGGGCGCGCTCGCTTTTCGCATTGGCGAATTTTCCAAGGAGCCGATCGCCGGCGTCACCCCGATCGAAGAAATGCTCGAAATCGACGCGCTGGATGACATGCCTACGCCGACCCCGGTGCGCACGCATGTGCCCCTTGAGAATACGAAGTCTGTGACAGCCAGTTCTGGGACCAGCGATGCCGCGATCGATTCAAGTCTCTCCGGCAACTACCGCGACTATCTGAAGCCCATCGAAACTCCTTTTGTGTTTAGTGGATTTTCTGACACCACCATCGCGCGCTTTGCCGATCAATTTGCTGCAGCCGGCATCATGCCGGTAATGGGAACGGGCTCGGCAAGCAATGAGCGGCAGCCGGAACCGCTGGAGGCGGGCTCGGCCGTAAGTGCGGTACTCGTGCGCGGAGACATGGATATTGCCGCGACCTGCACGGTGACCTACATCGATCCCAAGCGCCTGCTCGCCTGCGGGCATCCGCTGTTGCAGTTTGGGCAAGTCGATCTGCCGATGACTAAGGCCAATGTGCTGGCCACGCTGGCGTCTCCGATGAAACCGTTCAAGATCGTCAACACGACCGAAGCCGTGGGCGCGTTCGTACAGGACCGGCAGGCCGGCATTCTCGGCGAACTGGGCCATGAGCCCAAGATGATTCCCGTCACCCTCACGCTGCGCGGCGGTCCGGCAACCAAAGAATTTCACTACGAGATCCTCAACAATGCCCGGCTGAGCCCGATGGCATTGATGGCGACGGTGTTTAACGCTTTGCACGGCACCAACGACTACAGCGAGGACACGACGTATCGCATGAATGGCGTGCTGAGCGTGAAGGGCTATCCCAGCGTGACCATGCGGAATATGTTCGCGCCGCTCGACAACGGGCAGCCAGCCGCTGCGCTGGCGGCCGCCAGCATCGGCGAGAGCTTTGGACGCATTTACACCAATCCCTACGACGCACCGGAAGTTGAAGGAGTAAAGCTGGAGTTCGATATGGTGCGAGAGCGGCGCTCCGCTCGCCTGGAAGCCTCGCGCACCGATGTGTCGGAGGCGCGGCCCGGTGACGAGATCACCGTTGAAACCGTAATTCAACCCTATCGCGGCGAGCGGCTGGTGCGCCAGATTCCCATCCACATACCGACTTCAGCCTCAAAGGGCCCGCTGCGCATTCTTGTGAGCGACGGTGACACGCTCGATCACATGCACCACGCGGCGCCTATGATGACTCGCGGCCTCGGCCTTGCACCGACCATCGCGCTGCTCAACAAAGAACATTCCGATGATCGCGTGTATGTCTCGCTGTTCGATTCCGACCCGGAGGCCATGATCGCCGACAAAATCATGCCGACGCTGCCGCTTTCCGTGATGAACGTAATGGACAACATGCGCGGCACGCAGGACATGGTTGTGGTGGGCGAATCGTCAGTGAGCGAAGCCTCAACGGAGCCTCTGGATTACGTCGTCTCCGGCGCGCAAATGCTGACGATCAATATAAAGTAGGCGGCTGAACGGATACAGACCATTTTGCGGGCAGTTACCGGATCGTCTTCAGCAGACGGTATCGGTCGAGTGTGACTTCGGCGCGGATGACAGCGACCGCGGCAGGATACCGAAGACGAGCAAAGGCTACCCAAGCGTCGCGGTAGGTCTGCCAAGTTTCTTCCACACTGGAGAGATTGCCGGCCGTGACGGCGCCCTCATCGATCTCTTCCTTTGTTTGCTTTTGTAATTGCTGGAGCTCCTTCTCGTATTCGCGATGCAGCAAGGCATCGGCCGTAGAGATCTGATTGCTTGAAAGTGCGGGCCATTTCTTGCGCTCGAAGTGAACTACCTCCGTATGAAAAAGATCTTTGAGGATATCCTGTGAGCCGACGGTTCGTATAACACGGATGGTGCCGCCTTGATCCACCTCGGAAGCATGTGCCTCGATGTATGCATTCTGGGCGGCAAGAAGCTTTTCGAAAGCCGCCTGTTGCTCTGGAGTCATGGAGGATTTCAGTGAGTTGTAGTAACGACTTCTGCGGGCATCATCGATTTCGGATTTGTAACCACTGCAAAAGTTCATCGTGAAGGTTGTCGCGGCATAGTCGCAAAATTCGAAGATTCCAATAGCCCGAGGTGAACTATTAAGTTTCGCGATGTCTGGCAGCGCTATCGTTGCCACACCCTCCTCGGACTCGCAGGCGAAACGCATGGCTAGCGGGATGTCCCGTTTGACTCCCGCACCGTTGAAATAAATATCGGCGAGGATGAGCGAGCCGCCGACAACCCATGAAATGTCCGCATTTTGGTTTTGCCCCAGGTCCCCCTTTTGCGCAAGCCGTTCCTGCCATGCACAGGCGCGGGCTTCTGAGTAATTAACCGGGCGCCCGATGCCCCGATAGGAGCGGTAAGACGCGCAAGCCGGGGATGTCTTGGGGATTGGCACTTTCTCCGCTTCTGCCGGTAGCGGAATGGATGCGTATGCGGAGCAGTCCTCTGGAAGTTCGGCTGATTTGGCCTGGCCGACGGCGACGGTCGCGAGCGCACAGTTTAGAGCAAAGTTTAGAACGCAGTTTAGAAAAAAGACGACCGTCGCGAGCCCGAAGAACCGCGGGAAAACATGGTGTGTACTGGACATTTGTGGGAAGTATATGCCAAGCGGACCAGACGGCAGAGTGGACCTCGTCAGGAAGTGGAGATTGACTCTGTCCGTTAACTCGCGTTCAGGCATTACACTGGCCGTTGCTGCCAGTGCACATCGCTTCTCTCTAGTGCGGCCTGGGGCTTAGGATGAGTCGGACACGATCGGGGTCGCTGGCGATGATCGTCAAATAGGCCCGCGTCGGGCCGTCTGGCTGCGCGCGCCCCTGCTCCCAATCTCTTAGCGTGCCGAGCGGAATATGGTAACGGGTCGAAAACTCCTCTTGCGTCAACTCCAAAGCCCGGCGGATAACCTTGGCTTGGGGCGTACGCTTCATGCGCCTGAGGTCGGCTTGCGTCAGCGGGCGCGCGTCACGGTCCGAACGGGCAGCCTTCTCGATGGCCTCCGGTGTCATCGGTCTAAGCATTCTGCCTGAAGTAGTCGTCTTGCTCATATTGCGTTGCCCTCCGGGCGGAGATGATGCGGATGCGTTCTTCACGCTCGGTGTAGGCTACGAACAAAGGAACCTGTCCTTCGGCCATGCCGAGGATCACAAACCTCTCCTCGCCATACTCTTCACGATCATCACGCCACTCAATGGCAAACGGGTCCCTGAATACCGTTTTTGCCAACTCGAAACGTACGCCATGGGCTTTCCAGTTAGCCTCGGCCTTGGCTTCGTCCCACTCAAACCGCACCGCATTAGACTACGGAAAATCAGTAGTTTCGTCAATGATCCAGGGATCTCCGTTTGCACCAGCGCACTATCGAAATAACTGATTAAATTGAGATATGACTTTTGCCCGTAGAACACTCGCTCTGAGATTTGCCCTTGTTTTCTCCGCCGTAGCATTTTCCGCCTTCGCCCTCGCTGAGGGCACGCGCACCTGGGAGCAATCGAAATTCGACGACATGATCAAAGGCACCGCCAAGGGCGTCGCGTTCCCGAGCCAGGGCGGCCTGGAACTGGCGCCGGCCTTCAAATCGCTGGTGACCCTGCCCTCGACATACGTCTGGGCGATCGCCTCGGATGCAAAGGGCAACATTTACGCGGCCGCGGGCGCCCCTGCGCGTGTCTACCGCATTACGCCTGATGGCAAAAGCACGCCGATTTTTGAGCCGCAGGAACTGCAGGTGCAGGCGCTAGTCGTCGCCAAAAATGGCGCAGTGTATGCCGCGACCGCGCCCGACGGCAAAGTGTATCGGCTCACTCCCGCAAACGAGTCGGCCACCCGCGGTGCCAAAAGCGATACGGCCAAGAAGAAAGCTGAAATGGCGGAGAAGAACTCAAACGAAGCGACCGATTCAACCTCGAGCATGTCTTCGCCGGAAAATTCGGCCTCGGACGGGCACGGAGCAAGTGGCCATTGGAACAGTTCTGTCTACTTCGATCCCGGAGCAAAGTACATTTGGGACCTCGCCCTCGACCCGGCCGGCAACCTCTTTGTGGCAACCGGCGATCATGGAGAAATTTACAAGGTCAGCGCCGATGGGCAGCATTCGCTTTTCTTCAAGAGCGACGAGGTGCACATACGTGTGCTGGCGCTTGATCGCAAAGGAAACCTGATCGCCGGCTCGGATGGCAGCGGCTTGATCTATCGCATCGCGCCGAACGGCGACGCGTTTGTGCTCTATAGCGCCCCTAAAAAAGAAATCACGGCTCTTGCCATCGACGGCACCGGCAACATCTACGCCGCCGCCGCCGGCGAGAAACGCGCGGGCGCGACCGGCACGATGAACATGAACATTCCTGCCCCTTCGGGTCCAAGCGCGACCGTCTCAGCTTCCGGAGGCATCACCATCACAACCACGGCGGTCGGTCCCGCTTCCTCAGGGCCTACGTCGTTCCCCGCGCCCGGCGCGGGCGCAACGGGCGGTTCGGAAATCTATCGTATTACGCCCGATGGCGCGCCCCAACGATTGTGGGGATCGCACGAGGACCTCGTGTATGCGCTCGGCTTCGATCAGCATGGGCGGCTGCTCGCGGGCACTGGCAATCGCGGCCATATTTTCGCCATTAATGGCGTGGACGATTTTGTCGACCTGGTCAAAGCCAGCGCTTCGCAAATTACGGGTTTCGCCGCTGCGCCGGGCGGCGGGCTCTACGCATCGAGCAGCAATCTGGGCAAAATTTTCGCGCTCGGTCCCGGCTCGGAAACCGAAGGCTCATACGAGAGCGATGTATTCGATGCCCGTGGATTTTCGCAGTGGGGGCGCATCCGCCTGCGCGGCGAGGGCCATGTCGAACTCTCCGCGCGCAGCGGCAACGTGGATAATCCCGACCGCAATTGGAGTGCGTGGGCGCCCGTTGATGTGTCCGCGGATTCGCCGCTGAAAGCACCGCCAGCTCGCTTCATGCAATGGAAGGCCGTGCTGCATACGGCATCGGCGTCGCCGCACATCGCGAGCGTTTTACTCTATTACCTCCCAAAGAACGTGGCTCCCGAGGTCGATGACATCACCGTGCAGCCCGGATTTCGTTACCCGCAGGTGCCCCGCGGTAATTCGGAAGCGCAAGGTTCTGGCCAGCCGCATTTTGACTCGCCGCCGCCCTCCACTATCCGCGACCACGACTCCATTGCGATTCACTGGCAGGCCCACGACGATAACGACGATGAACTGGTTTATTCCATTTATTATCGCGGCGAAGGTGAGTCGCGCTGGCTGCTGCTGAAAGATGGCCTCAACGACCGTTTCTATTCGTTCGACTCCAGCCTGCTACCCGATGGTGGGTATACCGTGATGGTCGTCGCCTCCGACGCGCCTTCACATTCACCCGGCGAAGGGCTCTACGCGCAGAAAGTCTCCGCGCGCTTTGAGGTCGACAGCACGGCGCCTGCAATTGAGAATCTCACAGCCTCGATCGATGGTCAGCAGATCCACGTGCGCTTCCGGGCCCGCGATTCATTCTCGATAATCAAACGCGCCGAGTACTCGCTTGATGGTGGCGACTGGCAGTATGTGGAACCCGTGGGACAGTTGGCCGACGCCAGGAGCGAAGACTATGATTTCCGTATCCCTGTGCCGAAACCGGTCCCCCCACCACCTTCGATCGCAAACAGCGTTGCCGGCGATCACGTCATTGTGGTGCGGGCCTATGACCGCTTTGACAATCTCGCGACGGCCAAAGCTTTAATCAAATAAGACCATGGATCAAGAAAGACGACGGGCCGACTAAGGCAACGATCCGGTAAAAAGAAATAAAAGCCAGCCTATCTCCTGTGTCATCAATATATATCGTGCTACGATATGTAATTCAAGGCTCCTAAACCTTCTCGCTGAACCGTTCTTTACGACCATAGATTCGGCGGCGAGATCACAGAGGTGAGTTCTGCCTGACATTCTCCATCCTGCGACTACCGCTCCCGATCCGCCCCACTTCGACCCTCCGAAGGAGCATGATCTGTCGCACCGCCTGGGTGATTTCACCACCACCTGGAACGTTATTCCGATAACGCTGCTCGCCATCGTCATTGGCATATTCAGCGCCTTCGTTGCGCTGGCGTTGCTGCGGCTGATTGGCCTTTTCACCAATCTCTTTTTCTTCGGACGCTGGGGAACTTCGTTGGTTTCTCCTGCCGGCAACCATCTTGGCGCGCTGGAAATTTTTATACCGATGGCGGGCGGCCTGATCGTCGGGTTAATGGCGCGCTACGGCTCCGAGCGCATCCGGGGCCATGGTATCCCAGAGGCAATCGAGGCCATCTTGCTTAAGGGGGGCCAAGTCGAGCCGAGAGTCGCCTTTCTGAAGCCTCTTTCTTCGGCGATCTCGATCGGTTCCGGAGGCCCGTTCGGCGCCGAAGGGCCGATCATCATGACCGGCGGCGCGTTTGGCTCGATGATCGCGCAGTTTTTCCACCTTACGAGCGCTGAGAGACGAACCTTGCTGGTCGCGGGCGCAGCAGCCGGAATGTCAGCCACATTCGCTTCGCCGCTTGCGGCTGTGTTGCTTGCCGTGGAGTTATTGCTGTTCGAGTGGAAGCCACGCAGCCTGATTCCGGTTGCGCTTGCCAGCGCCGCAGCAGCGGCCACGCGCCGCTACATCATCGGCATGGGTCCGCTATTTCCGACTCCGCACCATGCCGCGTTTCTCGGACCCCAGGGACTACTCGGTTGCGTCCTGGTCGGGCTGCTCGCTGGCGCATTGTCGGCGTTGTTGACGCTGGCCGTCTATGCCGCCGAAGACGCCTTCTTGAAGCTGCCCATTCACTGGATGTGGTGGCCGATCATCGGCGGCCTTGTCATCGGCCTCGGCGGTCTTATTTTCCCGCAGGCCTTGGGCGTCGGCTACGACACGATTGGCGCTCTGCTGCAAGGCCACGTCGTGCTTGGCACCATCGCCGGCATCCTTCTCGTAAAGTCTGTCATCTGGGCTGTGTCGCTCGGGTCAGGAACCTCGGGCGGCGTTCTGGCTCCGCTATTGATGATGGGAGGCGCACTTGGCGGCTTAATGAGTTCCTTTCTGCCGAACGAAGGATTGGGCTTCTGGCCGCTGATCGCCATGGGCGCGATTCTTGGAGGCACCATGCGTTCCCCATTCACCGGTGTGGTATTTGCCGTGGAACTGACGCATGACATGGACATCATTCTTCCGCTGCTGGTGGCCGCGGTAGTGGCACATGCTTTTACCGTTTTGACGTTGCGACGGTCCATCCTTACCGAGAAAGTTGCGCGCCGCGGCTACCACCTGAGCCGCGAGTATGCGGTTGACCCGCTCGAGATCCTGTTTGTGCGCGAGGTCATGCGGTCGAATGTTGTGGCCATTCCGGCGGATACGCCGGTGGAGGAGTTGGCCGCGTCACTGCGCGACGAGCAAAGCCCGCGGCGGCAGCGACTTTATCCCGTTGTCGATCGCGAGCGCCGTTTGGTCGGAGTGCTTCCGCGCCAGGAAATGCAACGTCTCATCCATTCCGCCGGCGCCCAAGGCTTGGGCGATGTCATTCGGCGAGATGCCAAGGTTGCGTACCCCGATGAACCGCTGCGCGTGGTTGTTTATCGCATGGCGGAAAGCGGGCTCACACGTTTCCCCGTTGTGGAGCGTGACGGCTCCAACACGCTGGTGGGGATGGTTTCGCTGGACGATCTGCTTAAGGCGCGCACACGCGCTCTTGAAGCGGAACGCCGCCGCGAGCGGATTCTGCCGCTGCATCTTGTCTTCCCATTTGGCTGGGGAAGACGCGCGGCGGCCGGCGCTGTTCACGGTCAAGCGAATACCGCGGTTGAGGTTGACACGCCCGCCGGAAAAAACAAATCCGTATAATCCGCTTCATGGCGCGTCAAACACCTATGCCGTTCGACTATCAGTCGCTGTCCGAGTTTCGCTATCAAATCCGCCGCTTTCTTCGTTTTAGCGAGGAGGTGGCGCGGAAGGCCAAAATCGAGCCCCGCCAGCACCAACTCCTGCTGGCAATCAAGGGACTGCCCGCCAACGGACGGCCGAGCATCGGTGCGCTCGCCGAGCGGCTTCAACTCGAGCACCACAGCACCGTCGAATTAGCCAATCGGCTGGCGAAGGTCGGCTATATACGCCGCGCTCGCGACGGCAACGTCAAAGACCGCCGCGAAGTGCTGTTGGAACTGACCGCGAAGGGCGAAACGCTGCTGCGGAGGCTTTCGCTTGATCATCACGAAGAATTGCGGATCGCCGGACCCGCGCTGATGGTTGCGCTCCTGCGAGTGCTGAAAGCTGGAAAGCGCGTTCGCGCGAGCGGAAATCGCCGGGACGTCAAAACTTCGAACTCTTAAGTTCCGAACGCATCAGCTTCGGACAACAGCTAAGCTTCGAGGTCCCCGCCAATTCTTACTGCGCCATGTAGAGCATCGGGCTGGGTACCGTTTTGTCCTCTTCGATCATGTAGAACGTTGTCCCCGTCGTCGCGTAGATGACGAAGTTCGCCGCGCCGAAACTGGTGGTCGTTGAAAGTGTGCCGGTGCCGGTGTTGCCAATGATGCTGTATTTCCCTGCCGTCACATTGACTGTCGAATTGCCGGTCGCCGTCCCTCCCACAACAAAGTTCGCCGATCCGGGCGAAGTCAATAGCAGGTTCATCGCAACCGCACAGGAAGGTAGCAGCGAACAATCGGCAGCGTCCGCCAGGCTATTACTGCTGGTTGCGACCGCATACGTGCCAGGCAGAGAGGCAGGCACGAAACTGCCGGAGTTCTGTGCCGGCCCCTGTTGCTGCGTCATCGTGCCCGTCATCACCGCGGCGCTGGACTGATCGAGGAGGAAGCCGCGATTGGCTCCGTAGGCATACAGCACAATCGGAATTGGATTCTGGCTCGCGCCGGGATTGCCCAGCATGTAGAAGAGGTACCGCCCGGTGTTGCCGTTGGTCGACACATACGTGTAAGGATTGGTCTGTTGGCTCGCCGAGGGAAACGATGACACAGTAAGGATTGTTCCCGCATCGTTCTGATCGAATTGGCCGAAGAAGTTGCCCGTACCGCCCGATCCTCCCGAACTTCCATCGGTAGTGCCCAGCGTGAGCGAAACAACCGAGCTGCTGCCATCTACTCCCGTGAGCGCCGAAACGGACACGCCATTGAACGCCTTATTGTTGTAAGTCAGATTTGCATTCTGCAACTCCATCTTTCCCAACAGCGCGGGGTGCGAGCCATCCACGGTGTTGGTCGAGATCAGGTACGCACTCAGCGGGTTGTTCGAATTCAGGCCTCCGTTAGCGAGGAAGAAATCGAAGGTTTGTGTAACGCTGCCCCCGTTTATGGTGAGGCTCCCCTGGTTGCTGCCTGCGTTGTAGGCAACAGTGCAGGACGATGCGCACAGATTGCTGGTGCTGGCGCTGCCATTGTCGTTCACATCCATCAGGCCGCCCGTGAAACTGCCAGTTCCATTCAACGGCAATAGCCCGGCAGAGCCCACGCGCTTACCAGTGGAGTCAACCCCAGTGAAGCCGAATACATAGGGTTGCGAGCCGTTATTGAATTTGCTGCCGGTCGTAACCAACTCCGCGGCGCCGGAGCCAAAGTTCGAGCCGCTGTCCGAAATCATCTGAATGTTGCCAGAGCCATCAAGAACGGCCTGGAAGGTGCTTGGGTAGCTACCGGAAGTCAGAATCAGCGTTCCGCTATTATTCGAACAAATAGCACCACAGGTAGGAGAAAAACTGCCGCCTGTGATTGAAATCCCCGTCGTAGCGGCATACTGCGAGCCGTTCCAGGCAATCCTGTCTTCTACTCCGCCAGAAATAGTGGCGTTCCCATTGCCCGCACCCGCAGCCGTAAACGTCCCTGCGACCAGCACCTGATGCCCGCCGCTGTCATAACCCGAAAACCGGAAGCCGTACGTGCCGTTAATGCGGTTCTGGACCGCGTTTGGCGTGGCACTCAAGCAGGTGTAGCTTGAACTGAAGGTACAGCCTGTCGGGTCAACCGATGACTCCGTCGAGATCGTGACATTGCAATCGCTGCACACCTCTGCCGACGTCGCCGTATAACACCAGTCCCCGTTAGCGTCCGGACAGGCAGCAAATTTCGTACAGTTCCCGCTGCATGAGCTTGATTTGGAGGAGCATGTGCAACTCCAGTTGCTAAACGTCTGCGGTGCGTTATCGGGGACGGCGACCGCCGTGAATTCCTGCGTCACATTCACGCCTACATCGGTCGATGTCGGAGTCACCGCCGTGGTAATTGGAATAATGGTCACATCCACCGAACCGGACACCTTGCTATTGCTTTGCGAAGTCGCTGTGATGGTGAGACCATTGTTCGGCGGCGTCGGCACCGCGTTGGGTGACTGGTAGATCACGGTCAATGGGCCGGACGGCGAGGTCGTGAAGAATCCACAGGGATTCGAAGGGGATGTGCTGGATCCGGAGCAGGCGTTGCCGGAGAGGCTCCAATTGGCGGCGCTCAACGTTGTGTTCTGGGGATTTGCCGTGAACGTGATCTGCTGCGGAGCGCCCGGCGCGGAAACGGCAGCCAGGTCCACAGGCGACACCCCGTTGCTGCTGCCAACCACATTGATTGAGGCACAACCGGACACACATGGGCCGCTGCCGCCGACAGCGCAGCCGCTGGCCAGCGCCAGACTCAATAAACCTGCTGTAAAAAGAAGATTCTTAATCATGGCCAAATCTCTTGGAAGTTGCTCGTAGCAAGTGTTTCCGATCAATCCTGCTTTTCGAAAATGCAAGCTTCGAAAATTGCTGGCTTCGAACATGCCGGGTCAACCGGTCGAAAGGCTAGCTGACGTTCTGGTTCAGTAGGTACAAATGTACATGAATTCGTAGGGCGTTGTCTGCGGTGAAAGCACGGCAGGCTGCCATTCTTGCCTTTGATTCGCCCGGTCGAAATCTGGTTGTTCTTCGAGGATGGGTTTTCAGCCTAAGGTTCTTGAGGCTTAGATTTTTCAGGTGAAGCTTGGAGTGAATTTCGCTCGGCCGCATCGATCAGCGGAATCAGGCCCCTGGCCGTAACACCCAGCGTTCCCCCCGAAAAGCCGTCGATATATGCGGAATTGATCCCCACCACTTCGCCGCGCATGTTGAGGACGGGGCCGCCGCTGCCGCCGCGCGCGGTAGGCGCGTCATAGATCAGCTTGTCCTCGCTCACATCGCCAATATGGCCGAACGTGGCCGAAGGCCGGATCAGCGAAAGCGCTGCCAGTTCCCCTGCGGTATCGGCGTTGTCGGGATGCGACGACAGCCGCTCGTAGACCAGTGCGGGCGACTTGGCGACCATTCCGGTGACCCCCATGGGATAGGCCAATACACTCACCGGCTCACCCACCCGCGGCGCCTTCGGAGCCAGCGCCAGTGGCCGAAGCGTTTTCGTGAAGGCCGTATCTTCCAGGCGGAGTACCGCCAGATCCTCATGTTTGGCCAGCGCGACCGGTTGCAGTGCCACCGGCAATGGCGATCCCGGGAAGTAGGCAACCAGTTTCTCAAGCACCGGGGATTCACCCGCATGCAATGCCGCTGCGACTTCGCGGTCTCCGAACCAGGGCTCGGCCACATGGCGGTTGGTGGCCAGAAGGCCTGGCGCTACAACGAATCCGGTCCCGGCGACTCGTGCGCGGAAGTGCATTTTGCCGCCAACGTGATAGATCCCATAAATGTAAGCGACCGAATCGCGGGCCTCATCCACCGTCGCCGCGGAAAACGACTGGTTCCGCTGCAGTTCGTCAACTTGCCGCGAAAGCTGGCGGACCCGCTCCTCCAAGGCTTGCTCAGGCGGGGCTGTCGGAGCATAGTAGTGCCACATCAAGAGCGCTCCCGCCAGCGCGAGTGCACCCAACAGGCCTTGCACAAGTCTCGGCCAGAGTTCCAGGACCGGTTCCTCTCCGTTCCCGATTTCGGGCTTCTCAGTTGTCGCCATGGGTAAGTGAAGGACTGCTTTTCTGCCCAGGGCGCGGAGGGAGGTTCCCAGGACGAAATACGACGAAACGCTATGTTGAAACACTATCCTGACCCAAACCGGGCCAGGCGTGAAGGGTACAAAAGTCGGTAAGCGGACGGTTAACGAAGGTAACAGTGACTTTCGGGGAAACCGAGTTACTGATGACTAAGTCCCAAAAATAACTTGGGCATTAAATCCTTGAGGTCGCCGAATCGTTGACGGTACAATTCAATGAAATTTCCCTCCGACATCACGCGGCCAATGGGCCACGCGCCATGCCGGGATTCTCGCACAGACCTTCAAAGGAGAACCAAAACCGATGACTCACTTGTCTAAAATTGTCCGGATCGCGATTGCGGCCGGTGTTCTTACAGCGGCCACGCTTTCCTTCGCCGGACAAGCAGCGGATGAAGCAGAAGCCCGCAACCAGGATGTCTGGCGCGACGCAATCTCGCAGACCGAAGTACCCGCCGAGGGCTGCTTTCAGGCTTCTTACCCGAGCCTCACATGGAACAAGGTCGAATGCGCGGTCGCGCCCGCCATCCCATTCAAGCCGCGGACGGGACGGGTCAGCCAAACCGTAGGCGATGGCGACGACTATGCCGCCAAAGTCAGCTCGGGGCTGATCAAGAAAACCATCGGCTCCTTCCCCAAGGTCACGGGAGTGAAGACGGAAACGGGTCTGCTTGGCGCCAATGATTACTCGCTGCAACTTAATTCGAACTTCATGAACACGGCGACCTGCAAAGGCGCCAAGGTCCCGGCGAATTGCCTGGACTGGGAGCAATTCGTCTATTCATCGGGCTACAACGTCGCATTCATGCAGTATTGGCTGATCAATTGGAACACCACCTGCCCCAGTGGATGGTTCACCTACAGCACCGATTGCTACACGAACAGCAATGGCGTGACCGTGCCACAGGAAGCGATCACGAATCTTCACACTCTTAAGCTCTCGGGTTCGGCTACGGTAGGTACGGCGAAGAAGCCGGGGATAGATACTGTGGTGTTCACTGTGGGAACGAAGGCTTACAGCACCACGGGATTGGATAGCGTCGTCGATCTTGCGACCGCCTGGACCGAGTCGGAATTCAACCTGATCGGCGACGGCGACGGTTCGGAGGCCACCTTCAACACGGGCTCGACTGTGACAGTGAAAGTCGCGGTCGCGAACGGAACCAAGAATGTTCCGACTTGCGCATCAAATTCGGGAACCACGGCAGAGACCAACAACTTGACCTTGCACAGCTGCACCGGCACTGGTGGTACCGCGCCTTACATCGAGTTCACCGAATCGAACTGAGGTCGATGTAGCAGCGGGAGAGTTGATTTTGCAGAGGCCGAGGGAAATATTCCTCGGCCTTTCGATTTCTCCAATCTCACAATGCCTCAATCTCTCAATGATTCAATGGTTCAAGATTTCTCAATCCCAAGCCGCTTTGACATTGCGTCATACAAAAACCCTTCTCCGGGAACATACGGCTGCACCCACTCTCCATCGATAACAAACTGAGGCACGGCGCGTTTGCCCGTGCGCCGGACGATTTCCTCGGCCGCGCCGGGAGTGGTCTCAATATTGATGTCGGTATAAGGAATCTTGTGCTGGTCAAGGAAGCGCTTGGCTTCGCGGCATTCCGGACACCACTGCGACGAATAGACGGTAAGTTGCATGTTTGTAGGATAGCCTTCGAAATAATGGATGAAAGACAGATGCTGAACGAGATTCCGAACGCTAAATGCCAACGGAGCGCGTTCCGTCGCACAATTCCCGTTTCCCGGCCTGCTAAACCTTTTCTAACTCATAGACGGTTCGCTCGTTCTTGACGTTGCCGGTGTTGAGGGTCGAAGCCGGCTCGAAGAGTACGACCCAGCATTCCTCCTCAGCCACCGGGCGATGCTCGACTCCGCGCGGCACCACGATAAACTCGCCTTCTTCAATCCACTCGTGGCGATCGCGGAATTCCATGCGCAAACAGCCTTTCACCACCAGGAAAAGTTCGTCCTCGTTCTCGTGATGATGAAAGACGAACTCGCTATTCAGCTTGACGAGCTTCACATACTGCCCGTTGAGTTCGGCTGCAATGCGCGGCTTTTCGCACTCGGTAATGTTGGCGAACTTCTCGGCAATGTTGACTTTGAACATGGCGGCCCTCGACGCGAAGTTGAGTCCTTGTTTGGATGGAGAGGAAGCAGCAAAGTCGCAAAAAAGGTTGCAAGAAAGCCGCCAGAGTGCTGGCGGCCTGCCCAGTATTCTGAAAAAGTCCACCTTGCCGTTGATTTTGGGTGGCGCACACACTTCATCTCTGCGATGACCGCGCTGTTTGGAAAGCGGCTTTACAGTTTGCTGAAAAACTCCAAAATGCTCGCACTACCGTGGAAGAGCGGCCCCTTCAGGGCCGCGTAAACCGTCTCGAATCAGTGTGGGCTTCAGCCCTAGTGGTCGTTTATTTCGCGGCCGACTAGTTTTCAGCAAACTGTTTAGCCGCTCAGATAACGACCCTTTGTCAGAGACGGACGTCACCGCAGCCGATTAGGCGCCCATCTGGGGTCCAAGCAGAGGACGGGCGTTGTCGCCCGTCCCTCCACTCATGTAGTCAATTACCGCCCCGCCGCCCTGTTAATAGCCTGCTGTGGCTACCACCGGGTTGTGCCCGCTCGGTAGCGATACTCGCACCCCGCGCTGCAGGTTCATCTGCGTGGTGGTGACCCAGTCGACTTCATCGGTGCTGACCACGCCATTGCCGCCGCTGGCCAGTTCATAGCTGACGCGCCCATCCTGATACGTGTAGTTGCCTACCGCCAGAATCGTGCCCGTTTTCAGCACAAACACCGGCACTCCCGGCCCTGTTCCCACAAAGTGCACTTCAGCGGGCATAACGCTCGAGGACGCCAAGCCCGGCGCTGCCGCGGTTGAAGTGTCTTCAACCGGAATCGCCGGACGTGTAACGTTGGTTGCATAGCGCACGCTCGCATAGCCGACGTTCGCATAGCCGACGTTCGCATAGCTAACGCTTTGCGCGCCCGCCATCGGTTGGCTGGGAGTTACGCGCCGCACCGCCAAACGCGGGCCTGCGCTGCCGTTGACCGAAGCCGTAACCGAGCCATTAACTGACCCTTGGACCGAGCCATAGTAGGCATCGTTCTCATACTGTGCATCGGTCTGCGGACGCGGACCCGTTCCAAAGAAATGCCAATCGGGCCCAAACGTCTGTGAGACCTGCGGCAGCTGCACGTCGTCCATCAGCCGCAGCGTGAGCACGCTTTCGCCTTTCAGCGTAGGCCGCGGCCCGCGCATGGGCAGCGTGATGATCTTCCACGGCCACAGCGGCGGAATCATCCACTCCACTACATCGCGCTTGGCATGGCCTTTGCCGTCGATGTCGCCATACTTATCGACTTTGTAACCGCGTGTGGCGATCACTTTGGCGTCGAGCGGCATGTCGCCCTGCGGCATCCCGATCCGGTCGAAGACGATCTTGATAAATCCCTTGCCGAAGAAATGGCCCGGGTCTTTCGAAGCCTCCAGATGGCCAACCAGGTAGCTTCCGCGCGGGAAGGTCTGCCGGCCAAATTCCACCTGCGATCGAAGATGGCACAGCACGGGATCGCCGACGGCCACCGTCGCCGGCGAGAAGTTTGGTTCGTCCAGCGTGCACTTCAGAAGAGTTCCAGCGGGCAAAACCGTTTCATGCGCACTGGCACTTAGAATTGGAAGGGAAAGGAAACACAGGAGACACACTACTCTGAGAGCAGCCGCAGAGCTGGTCTTCATAACGCCACCTCGGTCTCACGCCCCAGAATGCACTACGCGTGCCAAAGCAACTTACGTGAGCCAGCCCCGGTTCAGACGAGTAAAGCACAACTCCGCGCGGAGGTCAATTAGTAGAAACGGGCTAAAGGTACGGTTTGAGCCGATGCCTTACATCCCATTTGTACGGCACCATTTTGAAGCTCCAGGTTTTCACAACGGGGCGAGGGATCTCGCGTGTACAGCCGCACCGCTCTCGTTGCCAGCGACAATCCCCAGCCCTCCCGAGTGCGCTTCGCCAGGCTGCAAAACCACGCCAAACGCGCGTCTACTGATAAACTCATCGTCAGGGAACCGGCAAGAAAAGCAGTTCTGCACGTCCGAACCCTGAACATCAGTGCCATGCACATCAGCGAAGCCATCAAGATCGCGTTGCAGTCGCTGTGGGCCAATAAGCTACGCTCGGCGCTCACGCTGCTCGGAGTGGTCATTGGTGTCGCTGCGGTCATTGCCGTGGTGACCTTCGTGAACGGCATCAACGGCTATGTCGCTGAGAAGATCTTCAATCTTGGCGCGGATGTCTTCATCGTCTTCAAAGTCTCGCCCGCGGTCACCAATGTCGAGCACTACATCGAGGGCCAGCGGCGCAAAGACCTGACAATGGACGATTACCGCGCCGTCCGCGAGGGCTGCAAATTGTGCGCCTATGTTGGCGCTTACGCGCGCAACAACAGCGGTCACATTAAGTATGGCGAGCAGGCGCTCACCGACACCATCGTGCAGGGCATGACGCCCGCCGTCGCCATCACGCAGGATGCCGACATCGATTCCGGCCGAATGATCAACGACACCGACGTCGATAACAACTCGCCCGTGGTGGTGGTCGGTACCGATATCGTCGATACCCTCATGCCCGGCGTCGATCCCATCGGCAAGGAAATCCGCATCGACGGCTGGATCTACCGGATCATCGGTGTTGGAAAAAAGAAAGGCAGCACGCTCGGCCAGAGCCTCGACAACTACGTCTTCATGCCCATCACGTCCTGGTTCAAGGAGTATGGCGTATTCAACGCCAACATGCGCATCTCCGCCAAGGCGGTGGGCACCGGTGCCACTCTCGACGAGGCCATGGATGAGGCACGCGTCATCCTGCGCGCCCGGCGCCACGATGCTGCTGGTGGCACCGACTCCTTCGATATGGAAAACAACAGCAGCCTGCTGAGCATCTGGTCCAACCTGACCGGAACATTCTTCGTCGCCATGATCGGAATCGCCGCCATCTCGATGGTAGTCGGCGGAATCGTGATCATGAATATCATGCTGGTTTCGGTCACGGAGCGTACGCGCGAGGTGGGCATCCGCAAGGCAATGGGCGCTAAGCGCGCCGATGTGCTGCTGCAGTTCCTGATCGAAGCGGTAATTCTGTCGTTCACAGGCGGCATCATTGGTGTGCTGCTCGGCATCGGCATTGCGAAGGGAGTTACGCTTGCCGTGGGCATGCCCTCGGTGATCAAGCTCTGGGCAGTCTTTGCTGGCCTGCTTGTTGCCTCCAGCGTGGGCATATTTTTTGGTGTATATCCCGCGCGCAAGGCGGCCACGCTTGATCCGATAACGGCCCTGCGGTTTGAAATGTAAATGGGTTTGAAATGGAAACGGTTTGGAATGCTTAACGTCTGGAACGTAACAGGGTGGCAACAAGGCTTCGCTGGTGTTTACAGGTTTCGCATTTGTTTTTCTCGGCGTCCTCGGCGTCTCGGCGGTGAAAAACTAGAAGCTAACCGCTAGGAGCTAATAGCTGATTCATGTTAGGCAGAAGCGAATTCGGCGAAATCATCACCATGGCGCTGGCCACCATCCGCACCAATAAGATGCGTTCCAGCCTGACCGTCCTCGGCATCGTGATCGGCGTCGCCGTGGTGATCGGCATCTCCTCCATCGTGCGCGGCCTCAACGATAACGTCAGCGGCATGATCAGCAGCATGGGTTCGAACATCATTTTTGCTTTCCACATGCCGATCACGTTCGGCCGTCCCACCGAAGAATTGCGCACGCGCAAGGAACTAACCTTCGAAGATGCACTGGCCATGAAAGACCTGCCGCATGTAAAGGCCGTCACCGCCGGAATTCGCTACGTCGAGCCGCAATTTGGCAGCGGCACGTATACGGTCAAGTATGGTGACCGCAAGGCAAAGCAAACCATCCTCGAAGGCGATTCCGCCTCCGCCAAGGACGTGTTTGATCTGCAACTGAAATACGGGCGATGGTTCAGCGACATTGACGACGAGCGCCGCGCCCCGGTCATCGTACTCGGCGATGCCACCGCCGAGGAACTTTTCGGCTCCTCCGATCCCATCGGCAAGGAAATTAACATCGAAGGTCAGCTGTTCCAGGTGATTGGACAGGTCGAGAAAGTGAAGAGCGCGTTCGGCGGCGGCAACAATCCCGACGACAACAAAGTTTTCTTCCCGCTCGCCACATTTCACAAGCTGCATCCTGAACTTAAGCAGCACTTCATCAGCGTCAAGGCGACCTCGCACGCCGATATGCCCAAAGCCGTCGACGAGATGCGCGAACTGCTGCGCCGCCGCCGCCGCGTGCCGCCCGATAAGCCCGATAACTTCGCCGTCTTCACGCAAGATTCGCTCTCCGATGTCTGGAACCAGATCACCTCGGCCGTCTTCATCTTCATGTTCGCCGTTTCGAGCGTCGCTTTGATCGTCGGCGGCGTCGGCGTAATGAACATCATGCTGGTTTCAGTAACCGAGCGCACTCGCGAAATCGGAGTCCGGAAGGCGATCGGCGCTCGCAAAGCCGACGTGCTGCTGCAATTCACGCTCGAAGCCATTACGCTGACCGCGGTCGGTGGCGTACTGGGCGTGCTCCTCGGCGCCATCATCACCTATGCCATCCGCATGGTTTGGAGTTCCCTGCCGGCGAGCATGTCGCTGTTCTGGGCAACCTTCGGATTCATGGCGGCGGCCGCCGAAGGACTGATTTTCGGTATCTATCCCGCATGGAAAGCTGCGAATCTCGACCCCATCGAATCCTTGCGCTACGAGTAGTTTCGAAAAGATGGAGTGCCGGACGGGGATGGAGTGCCGGGCGCATGAAGTGCCGGGCGCATGGAGTGCCGGGCGTCCTCGCCCGTCTGCCCCCCGCCGTCAGCCCGCAGTCCGCTGCTGACTAGTCAAGTTTCCCCAGGTTCCGTGTCACCCTGAGCGGAGCATGAATTTCGCGAAGCGAAATTTATGCGAAGTCGAAGGGCCCCTACCTTACCCCGAACAGTGCGTCCCACCGCTCAACCTCTGATAGCCTAAGGCACGGGCAAATGCACCTGACGATCAGAGCCGTGCTGGAGGCCGTAACCGCGGTGGGAACCGTTGCAAGCTTGTTCTTCTACGGCCTCTCCGCGCTCGGGATCGCCAGCTTCTTGAAACTGAAAAATCCCCATCCCGCGCAGCTTCCGCCTGTTTCCATTCTCAAGCCACTGAAGGGTACCGATCCCGAGATCTGGCAGAGTTTCTGCAGCCACGCCGAGTTGCAATATCCAGAATTCGAAATAATCTTCGGAGTCAGCGATCCCCTCGACCCCGCCTGCGAAATCGTTCACAAGCTGCAGCAGAAATATCCCGACTGTCCGATCAAACTGATCGTGTGCGAGCGCGCGCTGGGAACGAACGTACATATTGCAAACCAGAAGGTCAGCACTCTCGCGCAGATGCTGCCTCATGCCAGCCATGAGATTCTGATCGTGAATGACAGCGACATCCGCGTCCCCGCTGACTATGTGCAGCACGTGGTCTCGCCCTTATTCAATCAAGAGACGGTAGACGACGCAAAGACCGGCCTCGTCACCTGTCTTTATCGCGCAGTGCCATCTCGCACCATAGGCTCGCAGTTTGAAGCCCTGGGCATCGCCACCGACTTCGTCCCCGGAGTTCTCACCGCGCGATATCTGGAGAATGGTCTTCGCTTCGGTCTGGGCTCGACTCTGGCATTTCGCCGCAGCGACCTTGCCGCAATCGGCGGCTTCGAATCGATCGTTGATTATTTGGCTGATGACTACGAACTCGGCCGCCGCATCGCCGCGAACGGTAAGCGTGTTGAACTCAGCCCCATCCCAGTCACCACATTTCTTCCGCCTTACACATTGGGACAATTCTGGGAACACCAGATGCGCTGGTGGCGGACGATTCGCGACTCCCGCCCCGGAGGATACGCCGGCCTGATTTTTACATTCGGATTGCCATGGGCATTGCTGACGATGCTCGCGTCGGGCTTCGCCGCCTGGGCCTTAGGCCTTTTTGCATTGACGCTTATTGCGCGCTTCGCTGTCGCTTACGTGTCGGCCGAACATGTCCTTAACGACCACAAAATGTTTCGCCAGGGCGCGCTGCGCAATATCCCGCTTCTGCTGCTCCGCGATCTCATCGCGCCCGTGATATGGGCCATGGGATTTTTCGGCAACAAAATATGCTGGAGGGGCGACTGGTTTTATCTCGAAAACGGGCGTCTGACGCCGGTTTCCAAGCCAACCTCAACGCTCTGACCGTCGAGCGTTTCGCGATTAGGAACGCGGCGAAATCGTCGCGTCAACCGATGGCCTCAATTTAGGAGTGATCCTGCCTCCCGCATTGAAGCAATATGTTTCGCCTCGCCATTGAAAGTCGCGGCTGAAAAAACTGCCAATCCACATTCCAAAACCAAGCAAATCCCGCAGAGGATAGAGCCAGCAGTATTGCAGCGCCCGCGGATCACCCATCACGCCCCAACCCACGGCCAGACACTGAATCATGCGATTGATCCATGCGGTGCCCAGCAGAGTCCACGCCACAACCGGAGCGCCGGCCGCCATCCCAGCGATCCACCCCAACATGCCGAATGGCATGGCGTACGTCAGGCCAGTACCCACGTGCCCCGCGGGTCGCGAGTACCTCGTGCTCTTCATCCATCGAAGTTGATCGCCGATCGTGTCCCACCACCCGCGCGGCAACAGCACATGGTTCGCCTTGTAGTGCGAGAGCACCACCTTGTACCCGGCCTTCCACACTTCATTGCCCAACACAAAATCGTCGGAATAGTAATTGGCCGTCATCCGTATGCCGCCGATCGCATCGAGCGCTTCTCGCCGCACCGCGATCACAATGCCCAGCGCAAAACGCATTCCTTCCAACGTGTCCGCGACGATAACGCCCGAAGTCATCTCCACCGACATTCCCAAACCCTCCAGCAGCGAAACCGGATCGCCGGCCGGGATACCCTGATAAACACACGTCACCGCGCCATTGGCCGGGTCAAGCAATGGCGGAATCACATTGCGCAGCATGTCTCTTCCGACCTCAACGTCGCTGTCGCTCAGAACAAGAAAAGAATATTTTGCTGTGGCGATCATTTTGTCGAGCGAAAAAGCCTTCGCATTCGGCCATGTAGGAATGCCCGACAGCACAATGCGGCTGGGTATGCGCGGATACTTTGCGCACACTTCGCGGGCGATCTTGAGGGCCGGGTTTTCCGCATCACGCGCACCAATCACAATTTCAAACTCGGGGTAATCCTGCTCAAAAAAACTAGCCAGGTTCTGGGCCAGTTTGGGTTCGAGTCCGTGGACCGGCTTCAAAATAGAAACCGGCGGCAGCTTTTCGACTGGCACCGCCAGCGCATTTCTTTTCTCGACAGCAGATTTTCGCCAATACCGAATCGCCGCGACTAAGACCAAAAAAAGGAAGGCGGAAGACGACAGCGTTCCGACAACCGATATCGCCAGCAAGAGCTTGATTACCAGGCCAGCCTTTATGAATACATGAACGAACTGGCTCACGGATGGTCCTCTTCTGGCGGCCGGTTCGAATAGATCGTCTTGCCTCCGCTTTGCGCAATCACAAAATGTTCCACGCCGCGTAACGCGTCGGGATCCTCAACGTCCGTCCAGAAAAATACGCGGCTTGGCCCTTTCCATAGCGCGGCGAATGATTCCGGCGTCTCGAATATATGCGGCGAATCTGGAAACTTCGCCCCATACCACAGGCTCCCACTCGGCTCATGCAGTTCATGCAGTTCAACGCCTGTGTAGAAATTTAGCGTGGAGGCCTTGTGGTACTCTCCGCCAACCACGATCTCATCTCCGGGACGAAATTGCTTACGGATTGCCTGGGCAAGATTGTAGGAAGAGAGAACGGGCGAAAACGTGATAAATGAGATGTGCACGCAGGCGAGGAGCACCACCATCATCCCGCCGAGCGCAAGATTACCGGCAAACGGTCGTCCCCTGCGTCGGAATATCCAGTTCAATCCTGTACCAAGCAGCAATCCCAGCGCGGTCCCAAGCAGAGGCCCGCGAAACGCCCCGAGTGCCGATGGCGTCAAGTCCAGCACGTGTCCGAGCGAGAAATCATAATCCTGCGGGTTCTTCTTCAACAGGCTCGCAAGATTGGAACCGGGCGCCGGCGCGTGTGACACAGAAAAAAGGTACATGCCGGCGGCAAATCCTATTACTCCAACGATAAGAAGCACCACTGCCGGAATGCCAGCCGAGCGCCGCTCCCCGCTCTTCGCAGGATTTTCTTCGCGCCCCAGCCATCCTCCAACCAGCAACGCTAAGCCCGGCACGGCCGGGATCGTGTAATACTCCTGACGCGTCGAAAAACTGAAGAAACCCAAAATTACCAGTGGCCACAGAAGGAACAGAAGGTTTGCTCGTTGTTGGCGATTCAGGTTGCCTCGTAGTTCGCCAAAACGAAGAGAAACTCTGCCCAGCGCTCGCGGCAGAAACACCACCCACGGAAACAGCCACACCAGCAGCAGTCCCCAAAAAAGTGGCAGCGCGACCGTGTCATAGCCGGGAGGCACGCGCTTGTTCAGGAACCGCATGATGTGTTCGTTGACAAAATAAAACCATAGGAATCCACGCACCTGTCCCTGTGCGGGATTTCGTATCGCCGCCAATATATGCCACGGGGCCGCGATCGCCAGAAAAACGATTGTGCTCGAGAAAATCCGCAACTTCAGAATGTGTCGCAGATTTCCAGTGAGCAGCAGGTACAAACCAATGGCGCCTGCAGGAAACACAAGCCCGATGAGGCCCTTCGTCAGCACATTCAGCGCGCACGTTGCCGCAAATCCCCAGCATGATAAGCGTGACGGTTTTTCTTCCTCCAGCGATCGCAGGAAAAAGTAGTACCCCAAAATCAGCCACAGCCCAATCAGCACATCGGGAATTAAAAACCGAGTAAAGATATAAGGGCCAATCGAGGTAGCCATCACCAGGCCGGAAAGGAAACCACCCATGCTTCCAAAACTCCATCGTCCCAACGCATAGGTGGCCAAAATCGTGGCGAGCACGCCCAGCATCAGCGGCAGGCGCGTGCTCCATTCACTCACGCCAAAAAGTTTGTAGCTTGAGGCAACGGTCCAATAAAGCAGTGGAGCTTTTTCCAGGTAGCGAATGCCGTTCACGTAGAGCGTGACCCAGTCGTGGCGCAAGACCATTTCCCGGGCGGCCTCGGCGTGAATGGAATCGGCATCATCGAGCAGAGGTGGATGGCTGAGGCCAGCCATGTAGATCACCCACCACAACGCCACCAGCGCCAACATCGCGGCACGCCAATCTGAAACCCAGCTCTCAGAGCGGCGTCCAATCTGGTTGGCGGGCGCGGCTGTCCCGGAAACTCCAGCAGATGTCATCGTGGAATGCTTCATTATACGCAGCCGGCTCAATCTGCTGCGGCCACGCGCGCCAGGCGGTGCTCGCCCGCAACCTCGCGGTAAATCTCAATAATTCTCGCCACGGAGCCGGTCCATGAAAATCGCTGCGCCTGCTCGTAGCCCTGCTTTTTCATTCGCTCGCGCTCGTCTGGGTCAAGCAAGGCCTGCCGCAGCGCTCGCCGAATCTCAAATATATTTTCCGGATTTACCATGAGCGCGGCATTCCCCACCACCTCTGGCAGACTGGAAGTGTTCGATGTCACAACTGGCGTCCCGTGCGCCATCGCTTCCAGCGGGGGCAGACCAAACCCTTCATACAGCGAGGGGAAAACGAACACCTTCGCTTCGTCGTAAAAAATTCGCAGAACTTCAATCGGGACAAATCCCAGGAAGCGTACATCGTTCTGCACGCCGCTCCGCACCACCGTGCGCCGCAGCCGCGGATGGCTCGAAAGATCGTCGCCGATAATGATCAGCTTGAGGTTATCGTACCGGCCCTCTTTCGCCAGCTCGTTCTTCAGAGCAGAAAACGCCTCGATGATGCGCACAAGGTTCTTATGCGGCCGGATGGCGCCGGCGTAAAGAAGAAATGGGTAATTGACTTGATATCGTTGTGCGATGAGTTGCCGGTCAATTTCGCTCGCGTGTCCGCGCAAGAAACGATCGTCAATGGCGTTATGAACGACCTCAATTCGCTCGCCGGGGATGGCAAACAGCTTCTTCGTTTCACTTTTGGTGAATTGCGAAACCGCAATCACGCGAGCGGCGCCTTGCATGACCTTGCGAGTCAGGTAAAAGCGCAAGCGCCGGCGCAATCCCGAATCTCCGCGGGCGCGGTACATATGCTCGAGCAGGTCATGCACCGTGAGCACATACGGGCAAGGAAGGCGCCGTGGCATCCAGAAAAGATGTGGCACGTGCACCACGTCGCAATCGAGCCGCCGCACGATGGCGCGAAACGCTAGGCTCCCCTTCAATGTGTTGTCGGCAGCTTCCATGTGCACTCCATGGAAGTTTGCCGGCAGCGGCCCAAACTCAGCCGCCTTTGTCTTCGGGCCGATCAAGAAATACTTGTTCTCACGGTCCAGCCGCGCCAGAGTTCGCACCACATTGCGGACATATGTCCCGGTGCCAAACTCGGTCAGCCGCCGAATGTCGATGGCAACTTTCACAGGGAGAATTTAAACACAAGGACCTTGCGCTCAAACAGGGGATTCCGTGCTGCAGCTTCTTTTGCTGTGTCGCGTTTCTCTTTTTGGCATTGCGGCTTGGTAGGCGGTTTCTAGGTATCGCTGGTTTGGATTGCGCCGAAGCAGGCGCCTCTGCTCCTTGCGGCAGGATTTGGGTTAAACCTACATGAAATCACCGGATTATGGCACTTACTGCACGTCATATCGCCATTTTCGCCCTGAAATCGCGCCTCCCAGATGGGTGAGTTTTACGTTTCCTCTAAGGGGCCATTTGTACTAAGATAACTCTGTTGTTTGTTGGCACGCTGAGAGGGCCAAGGTTTCCCCCGCGCCCGCTCAAGAGGCAGCCGCACTATCCCCCCAAATTGAAGGCTGTAGTTAGTAGCTTCTTGCTTCGGCGGAGCTTCCCCAGCTTCCAGAAGCTGCAGCGAAAGGCAAGAAAAATAAACAAAAGAGAAAAACCATGAAAGTCACCAGGGGCATATTTGTGTTTTGCGTCTTGTTCTTTGCGATGGCGGCCGGTGGTCAAACCATCCAACACATCATCATTGCCGTTCAGGAAAATCGCACACCAGATAATCTATTCGGCGCTTCGGGCATCGCGGGGATCGACGCCACATGCAGCCCAAAAGGCGCCGGTGTTCCACTGAATGGCGGTGCTAACCCTGGGCATAAATATCAGGATTTCAAAAACAATATGAAAGGACACTACGGCCCCGGCTCTCACAATTGTGTTACATCCGGTGCAGAGCCTTACTGGCAACTGGCAACACAGTATGGCTTTGCCAATCGCATGTTTCAAACTAATCGATCTGACAGTTACCCAGCCCATCAATTCTTGGTTTCAGCCACTTCAGTAGCTGCTGACGATAGCGACGCCTATATAACGGATCGCGCGTCAGGGGCCATGGGTTGTGCCAAACCAACCTTAGCCCCAACCATCACTGATCTGGGACTTTTGGGGAAGACCCCGGCCTGCTTTGCGCGTTCCTCGTTGCTGAATTTGCTGGACGAGGCAGGATTGTCGTGGAAGTGGTACTGCTATTCAGACAACGCAATGTGGTGTGCGCCTCAATCACTGGAGTCATATTACCAATCCAAGAATATTGCTAGTCCAACCCAAAAACTTTTGACGGACATCGCGAACGGAAGACTGCCGAACGTGTCATGGGCGATTCCAGCAGGTGGGTATTCGGATCATCCAATCCTGTCATCTGGCGGACCAGCTTGGATTGCGGCGATCGTCAATGCTGTCGGCAAAAGCACTTATTGGAAAAATACCGCAATCATCGTGACCTGGGACGACTGGGGCGGATTCTATGATCATGTGCCGCCATTGAACAATGACACAGGATGGTGCGTAGAATTTTGTTATGGCTTCCGTGTTCCTCTGCTGGTTATCTCCGCTTATACTCCCGCCTACATCGACAACGATCCGCATGATTTCAGCAGCATCATGCATTTCGTGGAAACAAACTTCGGGCTTTCTAACATTGGCCCTGGGAACTGGGGAGATTCTTACGCCGATGATTTGTCGGCTTTCTTCAATTTCAATTCACCGACGCCCAGAGAATTCTCTCCGGTCTCATCTCGAAAAATGACGCGCCGCGAAATTGAAAATCGTGACGATCCCGATGACGATTAGAAGCTAATCTACGCCCTGACCTCTGCTCCCGCTCGCGCGCGCCGCTCCACATACAACGGGAATTCTTCGGCCAGCCCAAGCACCTGTTTGCGGATTTTCGTCAGCACAGCCGCGTCGCTCCGGTTGTTCAGCGCTTCCGCGATCCAGCGCCCAATCTGCTGCATCTCCCGCTCTTTCATGCCACGCGTTGTTACGGCTGGCGTGCCGACGCGAATGCCGCTGGGCTTCAATGGAGGATTCGTATCGAACGGAATCGCGTTCTTGTTCACGGTGATCGCGGCCTCGCCCAGCGCCTTCTCTGCTTCGCTGCCGAGCATGCCTTTCGCGAAAACATCCACCAGCATCAGATGCGTGTCCGTGCCGCCGGAAATAATACGGAACCCTTCCGCCGCAAGCGTCTGCGCTAGAACCTTGGCGTTCGCCACGATCTGCCGCGCATATTCGCGAAACTCCGGCTGCGAAGCCTCATGGAAGCACACAGCCTTTGCCGCCATAATGTGCACCAGCGGCCCGCCCTGCATACCGGGGAAAACTGTTTTATCGATCGCCGCCGCATGTTCTTGTTTGCTCAGGATCATGCCCGACCGCGGCCCACGCAGCGTCTTGTGCGTGGTAGAAGTCACAATCTGCGCGTGCGGAACCGGCGAAGGGTGTGCGCCGCCAGCCACCAGTCCGGCAAAATGCGCCATGTCCACCAGGTAGATCGCGCCAACTTTGTCTGCAATCTGCCGCATGCGCGCAAAGTCAATAATCCGCGGATACGCGCTGCCCCCGCCAATAATCAGCTTGGGCCGTTCTTTCTCCGCCAGCTTTTCCAACTCGTCATAGTCAATCGTCTCCGTTTCCTTGGTCACGCCGTAGGGGACGATCTTGTACGTCTTGCCCGAAAAATTCAGGTGATGCCCATGAGTAAGGTGGCCGCCGTGCGCCAGGTTCAACCCCAGAATCGTGTCTCCCGGCTGCAACACGGCCGCATACGCCGCCTGGTTGGCCTGCGATCCCGAATGCGGTTGCACATTGGCATGCTCGGCGCCAAACAACTGTTTCACGCGGTCGCGCGCAAGATTCTCAATCACGTCCGTGAACTCGCATCCGCCGTAGTAGCGCCGGCCGGGATAGCCCTCGGCATACTTGTTCGTAAACACCGACCCGGCAGCCTCAAGCACGGCTTCGCTGACAAAATTCTCTGAGGCAATCAGCTCCAGCCCTTCATGCTGGCGGCGCGCTTCGTTATCAATGGCGGTGGCGACTTGCGGGTCAACCTCGTATAGAGGACGGGACATAGCAGAATTTATCATGGCAATTTACCCGCACTGATTGTAACTCGCCCGCGCCGCACTGAGCGCGGGTAGACTGATCGAGTATGTCTGGTTTCGACCGCGGCCCTAAAAGCGTCAATGCGCCTCCAGCTTCAAATGCTGGCCTTTGCGCGACCTGCATCCACGCGCGCCAGATCGAATCCGATCGCGGTTCGATCTTCATTCGGTGTGAACTGGCGTTGAGGGATCCGAGCTTTGCGAAGTACCCCAGATTGCCAGTACTCGCATGCAGCGGCTACACAGTGGTGAAATCCGCTAACTGACGGCGGAGAAAACGCCGATGCCCCTCTTGGCGACTACAGATCAGCCCCCGTGAACAACTTTCCCGCCGACAATCGTGGTGACCACCTTGCCCGTCAGATGCCAGCCATCAAATGGCGTGTTCTTCGATTTCGACAATGACTTCGCAGCATCGAACGTCCACTTTTTCTTCGGATCGAAAATGGTGATGTCGGCGAACGAGCCTCGCGCAAGCGAACCGCGCCCGCGGAGATCAAAGCACCGTGCCGGGCCGGCCGTAAACAACTCCACAACCCGTGCCAGCGGCACGCGCTTGGCCACGTGCAGCCGCGTGATGGCCAGGGCAAGCGCCGTTTCAAACCCGGTAATCCCGAACGCTGCCCGCTCAAATTCCATATGTTTCTCATGCAGCGCATGAGGAGCGTGATCGGTGGCAATCGCGTCGACGGTGCCATCGGCAAGCGCTACCAGAATCGCCTCCAGGTCAGCGGCCGAGCGCAGCGGAGGATTCATCTTGAAGTTGCTGTCGTAATCGCGCACATCCTCGTCCGTCAGAACGAAGTGATGCGGCGTCACCTCAAACGTGATGCGGGCCTTGGCGCGCTTGCCGCGGCGTAAAGCTTTCAGCGAATCAGCCGTCGAAACGTGGGCAACATGCAGCCGCGCATTCGGAACCTGCGTTGCAAGCTGAACGTCGCGCTCAACTATGGAAGCCTCCGCCGCGGCGGTCATGCCCCGCAGTCCAAGCCGGAATGCGTGTGCGCCGGCGTGCATCGAACAGTGCTCCGTCATCCGCGTATCTTCCGCATGCTGCACCACCGGAAAATTCAGTTCGCCGCCAAGGATCAAGGCCTCGCGCATGATGTGGTCATCCAAAATCGGTCTTCCATCGTCGCTGACGGCAATTGCGCCGGCGCTTTGTAACGCCGCGAAATCGGTGAGGACCGCTCCCTTGCTGCCCCGCGTGGCTGCCGCCACCGAAAACACATTCACCACTGCGCCGCGTTCCGGCTGTCCCAACCATTTCACCCACTCGACCGAATCGACTACCGGAGCCGTATTCGGCATCGTGCACACTGATGTGAATCCTCCCGCCGCGGCCGCCGCTGTTCCCGTGGCAATCGTTTCCTTATGCTGTTGCCCCGGTTCCCGCAGATGCACATGCAGATCGATGAACCCCGGCGCCACCACCAGCCCTCGTGCGTCCAGCCTGCGATCCGCCTCCTTGATCTTTCGCGGCGCTGCAACCTCGGCCACGCGCCCATCCTTCAGCAGGATGTCCATCGGCGCGTCAATGCGAGCCGCAGGGTCAATCACATGTCCGCCATGAATCAGCAAAGTCGGTTTGTCTTGAGTCTTCACTCGTTGTCCTCGCAACTCGTGGCCCGCGACTCGCGGCTCTTTCTCATCGTATCTTGCCCATGGCTCGCGCCAGGATTGCCATACGCGTCGTCACCCCGTTCGCCACTTCTTCCAGAATGCGCGATTGCGGGCCATCGGCGACCTCGCTCGTCAGTTCCAACCCGCGAATAATCGGCCCCGGATGCATCACGATGGCATCCTTCTTTGCCAGCTTCAGTCGTGCCGGCGTCATCTGGTAACGCGAGATGTATTCCGGCAGATCAATTTTCATGCCCGCCAGCCGCTCCTTTTGCACGCGCAGGCACATGACCACATCGGTCCCGCGAAGCGCGTCTTCAATATGGCGCGTCACGCGCACCCCCGGAGCGAGCGTGGCAGCTAGCTCCGGCACAAGCTCTGGAGGTCCGCACAACAAAATTTTCACGCCGAATTTTGAGAGCAAATGGCACGCCGAGCGCGCCACGCGGCTATGAAAAATGTCGCCGATAATGGCAAGCTGCAAGCTCTTAAAGCTCTTTTTATTCCGCAGAATCGTATACGCATCCAGCAATGCCTGTGATGGATGCTCGTGCAACCCATCTCCCGCGTTGATCACCGGCACGTCGATCTCTTGCGCCATGATTTGCGGTGCTCCAGCGTTAGGGTGCCGGATCACGATGGCATCGGCGCCCACCGCGCGCAACGTGTATCCCGTATCGAGAAGCGATTCGCCTTTCTCTATGCTCGAGCCCGACGCTTGAATCAGGATCGTATACGCGCCCAGCGCCTTGGCCGCGATTTCAAACGAGCTGCGCGTCCGCGTCGACGCCTCATAAAACAGCAGCACAATCCGCCGCCCCTTCAGCAAGGGACGCGGACGGTCGGGATTCATCCGCCGGGCAAACTTCAGAATTCTTGAAATCTCGGCCGCTTCCAGGTGCTCAATGCCGAGCAAAGAACCGCGGGCTGCGTTCTTCATTTTTGCTTTTCCATCAATAAGACCTTTTCCGTTTGGTCGACTTCGCTAAGTCTTACTTCAATAATCTGATCGTCTGTCGTCTGCACCGTGCGCCCGATAAATGTCGCCTCAATTGGCAGTTCGCGATGTCCGCGGTCTATCAGCACGCACAATTGCAGGCGCTTCGGCCGGCCCTCGTGAAACAACGCATCCATGGCCGCCCGCGTCGTGCGGCCGGTGTAAAGCACATCGTCCACCAGCACCACGTTTTTCCCGCTGACCGGTATTCCGATCGCACCCTTCTGCACCACTGGTCTCACTTCCTGCGTTTTCGCGTCCAGCGTCCGCTCATCTAATGACAAATCGTCGCGATACAGCGTGATGTCAAGCGTTCCCACCGGCACAGGCCTTTTTTCGATGCGCTGAATAATCTTTGACAGCCGTTCGGCCAGCGGAACTCCTCGCCGCCGGATGCCCACCAGCGCCAATTCATCGCTGCCGTTGTTCTTCTCGGCAATCTCATGCGCCAGGCGAACCAGGGTGCGCTCAATTTCTGAAGCCGACATCAGTTGGGCTTTTTCTATAATCTCTGTCCGGCGGGACGCCATATGCGCACTCATGAATGCTGCATCATACGCGCGCCGAAAGATCGGAGCAAGGCCCGTGGCGCTCGGGCCGTGGTGCAGTTTACTTGTCATCCTGAGCGATGCCGGAGCAACGCGACGGCAAGTCGAAGGACCCCTATCCCCTCAAGCCTGCCTGGCCGCCTCAGGGAGTCCTCATCTCTGGCTTTCAATGCTGGGTGCGCTGCACCGCACAGCCATACAAAAACTAAACCTCACGGTCTCGCCGCCGCCCTGCCCGCGGCCAACGCAAATAAACTCGCCCCCTACCCTTTTGGCCGGTTCCTCATGATCAGGACCGCCAAAGCGCCGCCTAAGGCCGCCAATGCAACCGTGAACACCATCCCAAAAAACAGGGTTAACGCTAGCCCCGGCCCCGTGAACAGGTTGTGCAGCGCCGATTGCACGGTCGGGTCCGACGTATCGTATCCGAAGGTCTGCGCAATCTTGATCATGGTATCGGTGTATTCACTCTGCGCATGAAAGGCGAATACTCGAACCAGAATTACCAGAGAGTTAATACCGAAAGAAATAATCCCGGCGGCTGCGCCTAATCGTCCCCCGATGCCAGGCGCTGCCGGTACACCTCGCTCGCGCCGGTACAGATAAACAGCCAGCGAGCCGGTCAACACAATGCCAAGCAGCGGAAGCATCCCCAGGAAGAACCCGAGGACACCGGCCTTGAGGGCGGCCCTGACCGCCGCATCCCGGTCAAGCAGCGTGTGCTGTTGCACGGGCCGTCCGCCAAATCCCGGAACGTCCGAAACCCGCTGCGCGGACTGACTCGGAACCAATTCGCCTGGCTCGGCCGGGACGGACACCGCCACGTCAACGTGTATTTGCGGGGCGCGGCATTGTGGGCAAAACGGCCTGCCGTCTTCAACCATCACACCGCATTTTTCGCAGGAATGCTCCACTCATCTGAAACTAGCGCAGAATGCGGGTAGCAGCAACCCGGACCGGAATGCGAAGGACGCCTGACTCTTGCCAGGAAGTCCTCTGGCTTCGATCTCCGCCGCGGCAGGCAGGGTCTGGGATAGCTATAGCTGTTTAGCTTCTGGTGTAATCATCGCCCCCCACTCTGTCATCCTGAGCGGCCGCCGGAGCGTACGCGACGGCAAGTCGAAGGACCCCTACTCCCTCAAGCCTGCCTGATCGCCTCAGGGAGTCCTCCCTCAGGCTTTGAATGCTGGGTGCGCTGGACCATACGAAAAACTAAACCGTCCTGAAGTGTTTTTTCCACAAGAATTATTCGGCCAATCCAGACGCTAGATCGACGTGTCCTTCCCCGTGTGCATGCGCAGATAAACCAGGGCGAACCGTGTTCCTTTGCCGTTCGACCTAACCGACACCACGTGCTGGTTGCCCTCAGTGCCGACCTTCACTTCGGTTGCTGCTTCGCCGTCGCTCTTGTCGCACGATACCGGCTTCGACATATCATTCTTTTCTTCCGCGTGCACTCCGCCGTGCCACCCGCTTGTGCACTGGATCGGCTTCCCAAACTTCGCCAGTTCCTTGTTGTAGTAGGCAATTACTTTTTCCGGAGCGTCGTCCGAAATAAACTCCGCCGCCACCACCTTCATCGAAAAGCCGGGGACAGACAAATTCACATTCGCGCTCTTGTCGTCATCCTTCGATTCCTTCGGAGCCGGTTTCGCCCCCGGATAAACCGTAAGACCTGCGTCGCGGATATCCGCCTCTTCACTCACATGGAGATCGCCCAGCGGCGACTTGATGTCCACCTGCTTATCGCCATTCTTGTTTCCCTGTTTATCCACGTCGATGCTGCACGCAGGCAGGCCGCATAGCATCGCAAAAATTGCTATACACGCGAATCCGCTGAGAAAACGAAATCTGGCAAATCGAAATCGGCCAGTCGCCTTACTGTCTAACATTTCAACGTCGAGTCTGCTAATGAGCATGGCTGGTATCTCCTGAATTTAGTTTAGCGAAGATGATTTGGCGGCACGCTCCAGGCCTTGCCCTCGCGTTGCCACCCCTGGAATCGATACGGGCAGGTGCCCGTGAATTGGAATTTCGCCGAAAAGTGCCTTCACCGCTGCCGTTTCCGAAACCGTCACGTTCGAAAAAGCGCAAAGATAATTTTGGATCGCCGGAAAGTCTGCAATCACATACGGATTTCCCATGGCTATCACCACCGTGTGATCGGCCGCTTGCCCCAAAATCGAATTGAGTAAGCTTGCCATAGCGTCCTCCATGGCCATCGATTGCGAGACTCCGGCAGATCGCGACGTCCGGGGCACAGTTCCGGATAACGTTCTGCCCGCCGTTGGAACCATATACAACGCTGCGATCACTTTCTCGGCCGTTGCAACTGCCTTCGAGACCTCTTCCTTCATCGCGTCGGCCGTCTTCGAGTCTACATAAATCACTCGCGCCCGAGGGTCCCGCGTCAGAATCTGCCGCTCCAGCATCCGCCCCGACTCGCCGCGCAGATCATCGGAAAAAATGACCGCCACAAGACGGTCTTTCGCCTCGGTCTCCGTCAATGATTGGTACGGAAGCCTCGTAGCCAAAGTTCCTGCTAAAGTTCCCGGCAAAGTTTGTAGCAAAGTTCGCGGCGCTGCCGTCGTCGCCTCCAAGGGCAACACACGGCCATTGTCCCGGACCATCGTGATTGCCTGCTCGGCAATACGTTGACCCGCCAGCATGTTCTCCGGCTTGCCAACATCGCTTGCCACGCGTCCCAGGTCCGCCAATCGCCCTCGATTCAGCCCGAGCGAGGCCTTCAGTTCCAGAATCTTGCGCACCGAATCATCCAGCCTCTCCCGCGTAATCTCCCCGCTTTGCACCGCCCCGAGCACCGCCCGATAGCTTTGATCGAGGTCCGCCGGAATCAGCAGCAGATCGTTTCCTGCCTTCAACGCATCCACGGCCGCCCGTCCCACCTCATTCCCGTAGAGCCGGGTAAGCGCTCCCATGTCGAGCGCATCGGTCACTACAACTCCCTTAAAACCCAGTTCCTTTTTCAATAGCTGGTCAACGACCACGGGCGACGTCGTGGCAACGCGATTTGGCTCCGGGTCAAGCGCAGGCACCTTCACATGCGCCACCATCACCGCATCCACGCCCGCTTGAATCGCCCGTCGAAACGGAGGCAGTTCCACCGCCTCCAGCCGCGCCCGGCCTCCTTTCACCTCGGCGAATCCCAGGTGCGAATCCGTGGCCGTGTCGCCGTGCCCAGGAAAATGTTTCGCCGTCGCTAGCATTCCCCCCTCATGTGCCCCCTTGATGTATGCAGTTACATAATCTCCAACCCGCTGTGGATCTTCTCCGAACGACCTCGCGTTGATGATGGGATTTGCCGCGTTCGAATTCACATCGGCGTCGGGAAAGAGATTCCACTGGATGCCAATCGCGCGCGCTTCTTCGGCCGTGATGCGCCCCATCTCCTCGGCATTCTCAGGCCTGCCGGTCGCTCCAAACGCCATCGCATGAGGGAAAACGGTCGCGCCATTCAGGCGCATGGAAACCCCGCGCTCAAAATCGGCGGCGAACAGTAGCGGCAGCTTCGAATCCCGCTGCAACTGGTTCAACAGTTCCGCCGCTTCGTAGGGCTCGCTCTTATACAGGAGCACGCCCTCCGCCGGCACCGTTACAACCAGCGATCCAATGTGATATTTGCTGACCGTGTCGCGCAGCTGGACCCAGGCCGGATCATCCCGGTTCATGAACTGCACTTTGACCCAGATCATGAAAAGCTGCCCTACTTTTTCTTCGGGCGACAGCTTGCTCAGCGTTTTCTCTGCCCACTTGCGGCCGCCGTGATCGAGATGAACCGGCCCCGACCGCTGAAGTCTCTCCGCCGACCGATCTCGCGCATCTGCGCCTGCCGCCGCCAGCAAAACAGCCGCCAGCGCCCCTAGAAGAAGCCACCAATGTCGCTTTGCCTGCAGAGGAAATCGCACGATACTCGGATCGCCTCGGACTTGATTCACATGTCTAATTCTCGACATCCGATGCTGCACTTGGATCCCTTTTGGCCAGTTTCAAGCGAACTTTCTCTTGCAACAGCGCCTTCACTTCCTCCGTCAAGGGCCCCGGACGCTCCATGGCTCGCTGCACTACCCCCTGCTGGCGCTCCAAATGCATCCGCCGCAACGCGCGAATCGCCCCATCCACCGTGACCGCCGACAATTCCTCCTCATCATCCATCAGGATCGCCGCCAGCAGACTCCGGTCTCCTTCCTGCTTCGGCAGGTCCATCACATCCGTCCCCTGCCCCGCCTCCATCAGCGCCTCAATCAGCGACTGCGACGCCAGCCCCTCATGTAGATGCTCCGACGTTATCGCAAATTGCGCCTGCCTCGCCGGATCAAACTCTTCCTCCGCTCCGTCCCGTCCCGAACTCCGCACCTCCGCCGCTTGCATTTCCCTCGCCGACGCTAGCGCCCGAATCACAACCTTCTCCGCGGATGTCACCTGCGTCTCCGCCTGCATCTTTACCGTCGTCGCGGTGCGTGACGTCGCCGCATGTTTCAATTCCTGCCGCAGCACCGTGGAATCGATCCCAATCTTCTGCGAGATCTCCATCGCCAGTTCATCGCGCGCAATGCGGCTCGGCACGCGCTGAATATGCGGCAGCAGATAATTCACCGCCTTCACTTTGTTCTCCGCGCTCCGCGTTCCAAACTGCGTCCGCGCGCGGTCGATCAAATAATCAAAATATTTCTGCGACTCTTTCAGCGCCTTGCCATATTCCGCTTTCCCTTTGCGCCGAATAAACAAATCCGGATCAAACCCCGCTTCCAGCGTCAGCACGCGGATATCAAATTCCTCCTCCACCAGCAATCCAAGCGTGCGTTCCGTGGCCCGCGCCCCAGCCGTATCGGGGTCAAAGTTGACGACAACTCTCTTCGAGAACCTTCCCAGCAGGCGCGCCTGCAACTCGGTAAACGCCGTTCCCGACGACGCAATCACGTTGTGATATCCCGCCGCGTACACCGAAATGCAATCCATCTGCCCTTCCACCAGAATCGAATACTCCAGCTTTCGAATCGCTTCCTTCGCCTGATCGAGATTGAACAGCACCCGCGACTTCGAATAGATCGGCGTCTCCGGCGAGTTCAAATACTTCGGCCCTGCCTTCTCGTCCGCCGCCAGCGTCCGTCCCGTAAACGCTATGACCTTTCCCTGTTCGTTCGCGATCGGAAACACCACTCGATTCCGAAACTTGGAATAAATCTGCGCTTTCGTCGCCTGGCTTTCGGCATTCGGCTCTCGGCCATTAGCTCTTGGCTCCGAGTCTTCGTTCTCCGCCTCCGCACGTCCCACGCTCTGCTCTGAGTACTGGGTACTGGGTACTGATGCCTGACGGCTGACGGCTGACGGCTGACGGCTGTTTTCCTTCCACGAAAACAATCCACTCTCGCGCAGCACACTCTCGTCGAATTCCCGCCGCAGCGCATCGCGCAGCAGAAAGCCCGAATCCGGCGCATAGCCAATGCGGAAGCGCGCAATCATATCCTCATCCAGCCCGCGCCCCTTCAGGTATTCGCGCGCCCGCGATCCCTCCGAACTCCGCAAACACTTCTGAAAGAACTCCACCGCGCGTTCGTGCACATCGAGCAGCGTCATCCGCAGCTTGGCATCGTGCGCTTCCTGCGGACTCGAAAAGCTCACCTTCGGCATCGGCACGCCCAACTTCTGAGCGATCAGCCGTACCGCTTCCGGGAACGATATGTTCTCCACCTTCTGCACAAAACTGAACACGTCTCCCGAAGCCCCGCACCCAAAGCAGTGATAAAACTGCCGTGTCGCATGCACCGAAAACGACGCCGTCTTCTCGCTGTGAAACGGGCACAGCCCGCTGAAATTTTGCGCCCCGGCCTTCCGCAGCTTCACGTACTCGCCGACAATCCGGACGATGTCAGCTTGCTGCTTGAGCGTCTCTTTGAAATTGTCGGATGAAGTCGATGAAGTCATGAGTGCAGACTACGGTGCGAGACTACGGCGTCCTTATTGTGAAGCCTTGGAGCCGAGAGTGGAAGCGAACAAACGCTGCCGCTTGTGGGAAACGTGTGGAATACGAAAGAAATCGCGTTAAACTCAGAGGAAAACGGGAAGATCGCTGTAGACTATACTCATTCGTTCAAGAAGATACGCAAGGGTAATGAGAGTCGCATGAGCCTACCGTTGATCGCAAATCAACTTGAAAGTCCTACAATTAATGGAGATAGAGATGAGGCCACCATGCGCGGCGCTTGCGATGTCTATTTCTCGGCAGATGTGGAAACAGACGGGCCCATCCCTGGTCCCTTTTCAATACTGTCTTTTGCTTTAGTGTATGCCGGAAGATTTGATGGCCACCGCTTCAGCGCGCCGAACGCTTATGAGCAGACTTTTTACCGAGAGCTAAAGCCCATATCTTCAAACTTTCAAGAAGAAGCCTTGCGAGTCAATGGCCTGGATCGTGATCGTCTTCTGAGGGAAGGCAGGGCACCCGATCTCGCTATGGGTGAGGCCGCTCGTTGGATCACAGAAGTTGCGGGAGATGGAAAGCCGATTCTTGTTGCCTATCCGCTCAGTTTCGATTGGTCATGGCTGTATTGGTATTTTACGAACTTCTCGAACTCCGGTTCCCCTTTTAATCATTCGCTTTGCTTCGACATCAAAACTGCGTTTGCGGTAAAGGCTGGTGTGCCGATATCCGAGGCAGGCAAGTCTAAGTTAATACCTGCTCTCAGGCCGCAAAGCCTTCACACGCATCACGCGTTGGAAGACGCTGTCGAGCAGGCGCAGATCTTCGCCAATGTTTTCAGATGGGAAGGTAATTGTGGGAGAAACTCTCAACCGTAGACGTAAATTGACGAAAGAAAGAATCGAAGAACTCCAGCAAAAACTCGGATTGACGCGTAAGTTATGTGCCGACCACGGCTGCGTTTATGCAACCGGCTCGTTTGGGCGCATCGAAGCAAGCAGCCACAGCGATCTCGACTTGTTTATCTTAAGCCGGGAAGTTGATAAAGCATCTCCCGAAAAACCGCGGAAAGAGCCATCACTGAGCAAGCTCGATCAAATCTGCGTTAAAGCGGATCTCATACGCGCTACCCAAGAATTGAACATTGAGGAATTTTCGGGAGATGGAGAGTATCTTACCCATTACACGGTAGAGGACCTGAAGAGGACGCTCGGAACCAGAGAAGACGACGTGACAAATACTTTTACGGCGCGCCTCTTGCTATTGCTCGAGAGTTATCCACTCATTGGTAACGCAGCTTACGAGCAACTCACGCGCAGCGTCATTAAAGCCTACTGGAAAGACTATAACGGCCGAGAGTCCGAGTTCATGCCAGCCTTTTTGGTGAACGACATTCTTCGGATGTGGCGGACATTTTGTGTGAATTACGAGGCCGGCAAGCCGCCGGAATCAGAGGAGGATAAAGCCAGGAGGAAGCTTAAGAACTACAAGCTAAAACACAGCCGCATGCTGAGCTGCTATTCGGCGCTCATGTTCCTCCTTTTCGCTTACAGAACTGAGGGGACTGTTAGCCCGGCCACCGCGTTTGAGATGGTCTCCCTGACCCCCACGCAAAGGCTTGAATGGCTACTAGGTCAGAAGGAGTGCAAAGCAGGGCATGCTGAGATCGACAAGGTCATGGCTACATATGAAGATTTCTTGCAACAAACCGACGCGCCCAAGAACGATCTGGTGAATAAATTCAAAGGTGACACAAAACATTTCTTCGAAAGTGACCGCTCTTTTGGGAATTCGGTATTCTCGGTACTCCAAACCCTTGGAGCTGAGAATCCTCTTTATCGCGTCATCGTCGTATAGGCCTGCACTTTCTGAACTTCATCTCCTACACCTTCAACTCCACCAACGTCGCCCCGCCCCCGCCCTCGTTCTGCGGAGCCTCCGCCACCGTCTCCACATGCGGATGCTTCCTCAAATATTCCCGCAGCGCTTTCCGCAGAATCCCCATCCCGCTCCCGTGCACAATCCGCACGCGCGGCATGCCAGCCAGGAACGCGCGATCTACAAACCGTTCCACTTCGCGTGTCGCCTCATCCACCGTCTGTCCAATCACATTGATTTCGCTGGCCACGCTCTGCTTCCCACCTTCGTTTTCCAGCGACACTTTTATTCCCCGCGCCCGCGCCGCCTCTACCGGAGAAGCTCCCGCTGGCGCTACGACCTCGGCAATATCGTCGCGCGCCACGCGCATTTTCATCGAGCCGATTTCTACATCAAAGTGATTGTCGTCGATCTTTTTTCGCACCAACGCCGTTCGCCCCATCGACTTGAGCTTCACCGTGTCGCCTTCGGAAACATGTTTCACCAGCGTCGGCTGCGCATGAGGATCATCGCGGTCTGCGCCCGTCGCATGCGCCACCACTGCCGAATCGAACTGCTCGCGGAATTCCCGCCGCGCCCGCGCAATCCTGCGCTCTGCCTCTTTCGACACCTTCTGAGCGGCGGCCCTGTCCTGCAAGGCATTCACGGCCTCGCGCGCGTGATATTCGAAATCGCGAAACAGCGTCTCCAGCTTCTTTTCCAGTTCCCTGATCTTCGCCTGTTGTTCCTTGCGACCTTCCGCTTCCAGCCGGTTTTTTTCACGCGCCAGTTCCTGCTCCCGCGTCCTGGTTCTCGCCCGCTCTTCCTCCAGCGAACGCAAATCCGCATGCAGTCGGTCCAGGAATCGCGCCACATCCTGCGTCTGCGTTCCCAGCCGTCCCTGCGCCGAAGCAACAATCGCCGGATTCAATCCCAGCCGTCGCGCAATATTGATTCCCGCCGAAGCCCCCGGCACGCCCGTCTTCAACTCATACGTCGGCGCCAGCGTCGCTTCATCAAAGCCCACCGACGCATTCACCACTCCCGCCGTATTCGCGCCATACACCTTGAGCGATGTGTGGTGCGTGGAAATTATGGTCATGCACCCGATCTTCCCAAAGTGTTCGGCGATCCCAACCGCCAGCGCCGCGCCTTCCTCAGGATCCGTCGCCGATCCCAGTTCGTCGAGCAAAACCAGCGAGTCCTCAGTGGCCGTTCGCGAAATGAAATCAATGTTGGTAACGTGCGCCGAAAACGTCGAGAGATTCTGCTCAATCGATTGATAATCGCCAATGTCGGCAAGCACCGCATCAAACACCGGCAGCACCGCCCGGTCGGCCGGCACCGGAATTCCCGCCTGCGCCATCAACGTGATCAGGCCAACGGTTTTCAGCGTTACCGTTTTCCCGCCAGTATTCGGCCCCGTGATTACCAGTTGCCGCCTGTCGCCTTCAAGCTCCAGCGTGATAGGAACAATCGTCGCGCCCTTGAGTTTCAAATTCCGTTCCAGCAACGGATGCCGCGCCCGGTGCAGGATCAGGCTGCTACCCGTAGCGCCGGCGCCCCCGCCGGCTGTCGGGAGCGAGCCGCGCTCGCCAGCCGATTCGCCGGATTTCTCACCGGACGCCTGCGCCTCGCCCATCTCCGCGGCCGTGCAGTTGTAGTCTTCGGCAAACCGCGCCTTGGCAAATTGCAATTCCAGTTCGCCAAGCACGTCTGCTGCCGCCAGAATCGCGCCCGCATTCTCCCCGATCTGCCGCGTCATCTCCAGCAGGATTCGGTGTATCTCGCTCTGCTCTTCATCCAGCAGCCTGACCAGTTCGTTATTCTGCTCGATGCTTTCGAGCGGCTCGACATACACCGTCTGTCCGCTCGAACTCGCCCCATGCACCACGCCCGGCACGCGCCGCTTCTGTTCCACTTTTACCGGAATCACGAAGCGCTCGCCGCGTATCGTGATCAGCTCATCCTGGACCGTGCCGCCTTCGGCCAGCCTCCGCAGATGACTGCGCAGCGATTCCTGAATTGACCGTTTCTGCTTTTCTATTTCCCGCCGGATGCGCCCCAACTCCGGGGAAGCATGATCGTCCAGTGTTCCATCCGGCAAAATCTTGTTGCGAAACACGCGCAGAAACGCGGTGAAATCGGCAATGCCTTCTGAAAGCGCTGCCGTGTGCGGCCATACCGAAGCCGAGCCTCCCGCTTCGTTTGAATTGTTCGCTCTCGGCTCTCCGCGCATCGCGGCCGGAGGTTGCCGCACAATCTCACGCCATTCCGCTGCCCGGTCTGCCAATAAAACGACATCGCGAATCTCGCCCGTTTCGAGCGCGGCCCCGCCAATTCTCGATCGTTGTACAAACTCCATTACCTCGGGCACGCCGGAAAATTCAAAGCGCCCGCCCACGCGCCGAAACTCGCGGATTTCTCCCGTCAGCGCGTGCTGTTCTTCAATCCACTGCCGGTCTACCGAAGCCTGCAACTCGGCAATCCGCCCCTTTCCCAGCGGAGAAGACGCATACCCGCCCAGCAACTCGCGCAACGTTTCAAACTCAAGCAGCCGCGCGCTCGCATGTTTGATGGGACAATGCCCAACAGGAGCATGTTCGAGAGGGGCATGTTCGACAGAAGAATGTCCGACAGAAGAATGTCCGACAGAAGAATCGTCGATAGAAGAATGCCCGACGGGATGAGGAACCTGCGCCATGTGCCTTGCTGATCCAACGAAGACGTTCTAACGAAGCTGGTACAACGACGATGTTACAACGAACGTGGGCGGCACAACGAACGACGATGGTACAACGAAGTAGGGGCCGTCGCCAGATGCCCCATTCAAGCCTGCTTTTGGCTTGAGTGGGAAACCTACGACGGTCGGCGGGTTTCCAAGGTGGGCACGAAGCTCTATTGGTACGGGTCGGGGGGAGAGATTCTGGCGGAAACTGACGCGGCTGGTAATACGCTGAATGCCTATGTGTTCTTTGGCGGCAAGCGCGTGGCGCTGGTGCCGGCCACGGGCACTCCGTTGTATTATGCCGAGGACATGCTGGGCAGCTCGCGCGTGATTGTGCAATCGAATGGAACCCTTTGCTACGACGCCGACTTCACGCCTTTTGGCGCCGAGAAGACGGCGACCTCCACGTGCGCACAAAACTACAAGTTCGAGGGCAAGGAACGCGACAGCGAAAGCGGCAACGACGACTTTGGGGCACGGTACTATTCGTGGCGCTTTGGCCGCTGGCTGAGCGCGGACTGGTCCTCGGTGCCGGTGGCGGTGCCCTATGCCAACCTGACCAACCCACAAACGCTGAATCTGTATGCCATGGTGGCGGATGATCCTGAGTCGTTCGCGGATTTGGTCGGGCACTATATCATGGCACCTTCGGATGCACCCGAAACGCCCCTCACGCAACTCAATAAGCAAGTTGAAGCGAAGGACTCCTCTCCACAGCCATCTGACTCCAGTTCCAATTCTGCTCAGGCGCAGAATCAGCAGCAGTCCAACTCATCTAACGACCCGAATTACAAGAAGGGTGTTCCGCCTGCTACAGGAGATTTGAAGAAGGTCTTGCAGTGTACCCAGAGTTGCGTGGGCAAGCAACTGACAGTGACATCTACGAATGAGCCGTTACCCAACGGCAAGCACGGCCCCGACACTCCGCATGGCAAAGGGGAAGCTGCTGATCTCAGAGTCAACAAGGGAGGTGAGGGAAAGGTGTTGCAATGCGCCGCCAACTGCGGCGCAAAGTTCGGCTTAGACGAGCGCGCACACCCGTCAGGCCCCGGTGTCCTTCCGCACGTCCATATTCAAACTGTTCCGGGGACTCATGGAGGGCGAGGTGATCTCCCTGAACCGGAAGACTAAGAGCTAGGCTAATTGGAGGTGAACGGTGCAGCGAACAATATATCTTGCTGTTATTCTTCTTGGCCTCATGTCTGGAACGAGGGCAGTGGCAAAGGAATGCGGCTTAAATGCTCTGCCCCCTGCGGCACAAAAGCTCTTGGGGCAGCGCCTCATGAGCTGGAAAATCGTCACGGTCTCTGACCTTAGCACGGACGATCAGAAGTTGTGGTCTGAGAACTACGATGACAAATGTCCGGGCATCGTTGAAGGAAACTTCGTGACGGCGCATTCCTTTGCGGTCAGCCTGATCCGCCAGGAAAAAGCAGTTCTGTTGCAAACCTTAGTCTTGCTAGAGCCTTCCCAAGATGGATACGTGCTTCGCACCTTAAGTGAGCCGTCTCAGACTGCGGTGCCAAACGTTCTTTTGAAGTTTCCGCCGGGCCTGTATAGAGATGCGGAGCGAACGCGCTCCGTACAAACGAAGCTCGACGGCGTCGGATACATAAAGCTTGAGGCGGCTGGCACCCTTTACTACAAGACTCCGCAAGGATTTAAGTCCCTTGATGTTTCAGAGTGAATCCCGCCGATCTAACCGGGCGGGTGGCCCAGCCTTCCGCTGGCAGAATCACGAAAGAGGGTGCCCCATTCTTCGCGCAGTTTGCGAAGGGTGGGAGTCAGATTGGTCGCACCATGGGATTTGCCTTTCACGCCGTACGTGCCGCAAACGAAATCTTTCCCCAACCCTCATTCACGCGCACCCGCCCAGGCTCGTCGAGAAAATAGAAACGATGACTACTCCACCGCCAGTCCTGAGGCTCCGCCGCCAGTCCTCGTGTCACCGGATTTTGGTGCATGTAACGGATCTTCTCCGCCCGCTTCTTGTCCGTCCAAACGTTGAAATCATAAAACCGGGTCTGCCAAAAGGGCGCGCGTTCCGGAGTCTCCCCGAACAGCTCGACTTGGCGCGGATCGCGGCGCTTTGCCTTCGGCAGCAGGGCGCGAGCGGTACGCTGCTTCAAGACCTGCATGACCGTCGATGGAGTTCCGACCTCGGGTTCGGTGATGAGTATGTGGATATGCTCGGGCATGACAACGTAACCCACGACCACGAAGCGGTAACGCTGCCGAGTTTGTTCCAGCACGGAAAGAAAGCGGTCGCGGCTTCGTGCCAAGCGAAAAAGTGGGAGGCGGCGATAGCAGGAACACGTGATAAAGTGCAGATGATGCGCGCCATGGTAGCGATGCAAGCCGCGAGGCATGACAAGCTCAGCGTACCAGCAGCATCGCCGCCCACCCTTGCAAAAAGCGCAAGGATGGGGCACCCTCGTTTCGTTAGGGGAAAGGAAAAACATCTACATCGTGAAGGGTGGGCCACCCGCCCGAGACTAGCAGCCGCGCTTAAGAATCAACAAGTTCGCCTGCGCTAACTTCAGGTTGCTCGACAGCAACCGGATCGGCAGGATTTTCCTCTAGCTGTTCTGCTTTCAACAGGTTCGCGCACGGTAACCGAAAGTTACCGCGCAGCACCCTTTCGGGGGTGACGTGTCACCCTTTCATCCCGTGCGCAGCACGGCTCGGTTTTGACCTTGAAAGTTACAACCCAGATCGGAGGCTTTGGGAGCTTCCCCTAGCCACTCGCTGACTGTCGCCGGTTGGAGTACTTCAACTGGGCAAGCCCGATAACGACCCCCAGGAGTGCACCGGCAGCTCCAGCAACGACCACCTGCGCCGCAAACTGGGCAAGGGGCACCAACGGCGAAAAAAAAGCGCCTATAAGGGCCAACGTGAAAGCCCAGTACAAAACGAGCAGCCCGTTCCTAGGCCGACGTTTGTCGAAGATGCTTCCAAACCCGAATCCAATGCAGGCGGCCCAGATCGTAGCAGTGGCCACATTTTCGCGATCCGAAGGGGCTCCCTGGCTATGCCATCCCAGCCCGAAGCCCACTATTGCCATCGCCAGCGTCCAGATAAGTCGCTTCATGGCTCCCCCTAGAAAGAAGCTCCTCCACCGCCCCCATGACCACCGCCTCCGCTCGGGCCGGGACCTGTGGGCAGCGAGTAGTGCGTGTTATGCCACGGGTCGCAGATGATGAGCGGATCATTCGGGTCTTTGGACTTGCCCATCGTGACATGGTGGGTTCCCCATTCCGTACTTATGACTGTGAAGTCCCAGTGAACGTCGCAGAGGTTGGGAAGTTGAGGCAGCTCGCCGTCAGGTCCGCTTGCCGCGTGCAACCGGAGTAGTGATAGCCAAAGGTAAAGAAGTCAATGAAATTGTTGATGTAGCCGTTCAATGTCCCGCTTCCGGCTCGCCGTTCTCCGCTCTGCGTAAGTTGATCTGTGCACTTCTGACACTCACCAAAAATTCGCTGAACATCCGCAGCGCTCAGTCCCATCGGGTCGTTGAACCGCAGCGGGTTGTTGGCAGCGTAAGGATAGAAGTTGGTGGCCGTCGTGAAGCGAAGCGGGTCTTCCGAGAGGAACCGCCCGGATGACGGATCAAAGTAGCGTTCGCGGTAGTAGTCGATTCCTGTTTCCGGGTCGAACTCGCGGCCTGTGTATTGGAATGGATTTGCGAGCGTGCCGGTGTGCGCGGTCAGTTGTCCGAAGGAATCGAACGTGTAGGTGTTAGCCAACGCTCCGGCGCTGTTGCTCAGTGATGTGATAGACGCTACGCCATCGGCTTCGTAGTAACTCGTCGTGCCCGAGCGAAGCATGGCAAGCGACTCGTCGATCTCTCTCCCTTGCGTGTACCGTGCTAGGACGTTTCCGCTGTTGTCGATCTCTTCGACGGCGTTGGGCCCGTCATAGAGGTAGTTCGTAATCCCCAGCGGGCCGGACTTTTGAATCCTGCGCCCGAAGGGATCGTATTTGAAGGTCGTCGTGCCGCCGTTGGTGCCGGGGACGACGGCTTGAATCAGGCGGTTCTCGAAGTCCCAGGAGTAGGATTTGCCGGAGGGATCGGAGAGGGTATTGCCGTTTGCGTCTAATGCTGACCCTAACACGGTTTTCCACCACGAGCACTTTCTATCCTGATGCGTTCCCGACCACTTAGCCCGCATCGCCCCCACTGCGATTGTGCGATTTTTTGAAAAAATCCCCTGATGCGGTTTTTTGCCTCTAGCCGCGTTTGCGCCCTGGTGCGTTTCGCGCGCGCCAACCGCAACCCCAGCGGCTAAGGAAAAAATCTCCTCACCACTTGCGAGAGCAGGGATTCGTTCTTCGGCTGCAGGGAGCATTATGCTGATTGTAGTCAGCAGGACGCGCGCAAAGAAGTGACTTTGGCGGGGACAGGTACTTCAGGCCAGTTTCCGGGCCTCTCGGAAAAACCTGTCAAGAGTTTTCTTGAGATTTTTCCCGTCGCAAAAATACTACGTGATGTATACCTCGGCTCTTACTCTTCTTCGCCTTCGGCTTCGAGCGCGGTCAGGCGGGTGGCCCAGCCTTTCGCGAGCAGAATCACAACTGTGGGTGCCCCATCCTTCGCCGGTTTTTTGGCGAAGGGTGGGTACCACACTGTCGACACTGTAGGCTTTTGCTCTTACGCCGTACGCCCCGCAATGGACCACGCCGCGAATCTCGCCGGTTTCAAGCGCCGCGCCGCCAATTCTCGATCGTTGTACAAACTCCATTACCTCGGGCACGCCGGAAAATTCAAACCGCCCGCCCACGCGCCGAAACTCGCGGATTTCCCCCGTCAGCGCATGCTGTTCTTCGATCCATTCCCGGTCAACTGAAGCCTGCAGTTCGGCAATCCTCCTCTTCCCCAGGAGAAGACGCATACCCGCCCAGCAACTCGCGCAGCGTCTCGAACTCGAGCAGCCGCGCGCTGGAGTGCTTGATCGGCGAAAGCCCTGATTAAGAATCTTCGGTAGGATGTGACACAGCAGTCATGTGCTTTGATGTTACAAGAAGGCAGTTGCCAGTTCCCAGTTGCCGGTTCCCGGTTCCCGGTTCCCAGTTCCCAGTTCCCACTTCCAGTTGCCAGTTCCCAGTAAAATCGACTCTGTTCTGATCGGAAGTCGTTTTTGGGCGGCGCAGCGCTTTCAGCGCTGCGATAAAGCCCTACTTTGCTGCTGGGGCTTTTAAGCCCCTGAGGTGACGCGGCCGACTTCTTCAGCAAACTGTTCTGGCGTAGGGAACATGACCGCTCTCGAAAAACTTACAGATAATCCGCGTGTCCGCATTCGCCGCCCCGGTGCGCCCAACTCCGACGGTGCCTGCGTCGTCTATTGGATGCAACGCTCGCAGCGCGGCCTCGACAATCCGGCGCTCGACGTCGCCGTGGAAGCAGCGAACGAACTGGGCAAACCCGTCATGGTATTCTTCGCGCCCGTTCCTTTTTATCCGCACGCCAACCTCCGCCACTATCGTTTCCTCGCCGAGGGAATTCCCGACATCGCAGTTGCGCTCACCAAACGCAATATTGGATTTGTTCTTCGACGTTATCCCGAGCACAGTCTTCTTAAATTCTGCGATGAGGTCAAACCGGCTCTGGTCGTAGGCGATGAGAATCCCATGCGTGAGCCCGCACACTGGCGTGATCTGGCCGCGAAGCGCCTTCGTGTTCCCTTCTGGACGGTCGACTCCGATGTGATCGTCCCCTCACGGCTGATTGAAAAAGAGCAGTATGCCGCGGTTCATATCCGCCGAAAACTGGAAGCGCAATTGGATCGCTTCCTCGTCGCGCCCGCCAATCCCCGCGCAAAGGTAAGCTGGAAGAATCCGCAGGTTCATTCACTCTCTCCCGATCTCGATATAACAGAAGCCTGGCGCGATGACCAAATGTCCCGATCCGTACCTCCCGTCAGCACATTTAGAGGCGGCACCAAGGAGGCGCTTCGTCTTCTGAAGGAGTTCGTCGAGCACAAACTCGCCCACTACTCACGCGACCGCAATCATCCTGAACTCGACGGCACCAGCCGCCTTTCTCCTTATTTACACTTTGGCCACATCAGCCCGCTGACCGTCGCATTGGCAGTGCGTGAAGCCCGTGCGCCGAAAGCCGAAAAAGAGGCCTTCATTAACCAGTTGCTCGTGTGGCGGGAGTTATCTATCAACTTCGTCACGTACAACGAGAATTACGACAATTTCGAATCCGCTGAAAATTGGGCTCACCGCACTCTGGCCGAGCACGCCGGCGATCCGCGCCCCTATCTCTACAGCAACCGGCAATTCGAAGACGCAGAAACCCACGACCCGCTCTGGAATGCCGCGCAGCGCCAGATGGTCGATTCCGGCTGGATGCACAACTACGTCCGCATGTATTGGGCGAAGAAAATTCTTGAGTGGACCCGCTCGCCTGCCGAAGCTTACCGCCTCGCGGTTACGCTCAACGATAAGTACGAACTCGATGGCCGCGACCCCAACGGCTACGCCGGTATTGCCTGGTCCATCGTCGGCAAATTCGACCGCCCCTGGTTCAAGCGCCCCATCTTTGGACTAGTCCGCTATATGTCCGGCGAAAGCACAGGAAAGAAGTTCGACAGCCGCCGCTACATCGAACAGCAAATGCAGCCGCGCATCCTCTGATTGAAAAGAAGTGTAATTCGAAGCAGCGTCATTCCGAGCGGAAGCGAACGGCCTGCTTTCCACCAACTTTTTCTCCACTTGTCATCCTGAAAAAGCGCGAAGGAGCGCAGCGACCGCGCAAGTGAAGGACTTGCTTTTCGACCCTTTTAGAGTTTGTTACTCCTCCGGCTCCTTATCACATCTTGTCAAGCCACTTTTTGACTATGACAAATCCGCCAACTTATTGCATTGATTGCATCTACGCGCGTTGTACGTACATATCTGTCAAATAAATTTCTTTTATTCGCCTACTATTCGCCTTTGCGATGCCCGCATCTCGCCATCTTAAAGCTCGCTCTAAAGTCTCCCTCGCGCGAGCCGCATGGAGAACTTTACCGACAAAAGCGCCAACAGCAGCGACGCAACCGTCCAGCCAACCGCGCCCGCAACCCCATGAAAAACATCGGCTTGTAGCACCGCCGGGTTAAAACACCACGGCACTTTAGCAGCATGCGCGGCCGCCACTGGCGCCCGCACAATCTCCACAACCGCGGCAATTCCCGCAGCCAAAACCAGCACCAGCGCCGCCGCTCCCATAGCCAGCACCGGCAACGCGCGCTTCCAAGGGAACGGAATCGGCGGCAGCGCCCCCGCCTCCCCCCGCACCGCCTCCATCACCGAGGTCATGAAGCCCGAGGAAGGTTGAATCTCATCCTTGCAAGAGAGAATGCGATCCATCTCAGAGTCACTCATCCCGTTTTTCACCATCATCATCATGATCATGCCTCCGTCAGGCGCGGCAGGGCGAGCATTTGCGGAATCTTGCCGCGCAGCATTTCTCGGCCCCGGAATAACCGCGCTTTGACTGTGCCCTCGGGTAGGCCAAGACTGCGGGCGGATGCCGCAAGATCCATTTCGTGAAAATAAAAAAGCGTTATGGCTTCGCGATATTTAGTGGGCAGTGCAAAAACAGCGCGGCGCACAACCGTATCACGGTCTTGCTCCTCGAAGCCGCCATCGGCGGCGCGCGGATCGGCCGGTTCGCGAATGTCGTCAAGCGAAACTGTATGGGTGGGAATCCGTCTTAATTCAGAACGGTAGTAGTTAGTCGCGAGGGCAAATAGCCATGTAGAAAATGCGGCCTCTTTTCGCCATTGCGCAAGCCCACGATAGGCACGCAGAAAAGCTTCCTGCGCCATCTCCTCGGCGCGTCCGCGGTCATGGCAGAAACGGTAAGCGAGATTAATGAGCGGAGTCTGCCAGCGGCGCACGATTTCCTCGAAGGCGGAAACATCGCCCGCTAGAACCCGTTCGACCGCAGCCTGATCGTCCGTTGCGCTCACCTTCCACTCCGCCCTATAGGGTACGACATAACCGTGGACCAGACGGTTGCATTATTTTCTTTTGCCCCAGACAACAAAATATTGAAACCGCGGCCCACAGGGAAAGGTCGTACCCAACGCAGCAGTCAAATGGAGGAGATATGGACTCAGATAACTGGGTGGCAATCGCGGGCGTGATGATACCAATCGTCGGCAGCATTGCCTTGTTTTCGTTCCTGGGCGTAGCGGCGTGGTCCGCGGCACGCCGGAAAGAGAGAGAAGCCTACTACAAGAGTGAAACGCTGAAAAAGCTATCGGAAAGCTCCGGTGAAGCGGCCAAGAGCGCGCTGGAACTGATGCGCGAGGAAGAGAGGAACTTCGTGAAACGCCGAAACGAAGGACTGAAGATCGGCGGATTGGTGACGGCGGCGACCGGCATAGGCCTCATGGTGTTTCTGCGTGGGCTTGTGCGAGATGAGCCCGTCTATCTGGTCGGGCTGATTCCGTTGCTGATTGGCGTGGCCCTGCTGGCGTACCCACTTTTTCTAGCGCCTAAGGAACATGAGTAAGAAACGTCTTTCGAGGCGCAGCGTTGCCTGCACTATAATGAACCGGTAGGCAGCCGGACCGGACGGTCGCCCCGCCCATTCTGGCCATCCCGCTAATTCCCGTCGAGCTAGGTAGCGTCGGCCTCGGAAGCGAACCGGTCGGGTTGCGAGAATGGGTGGGGAGGAAAGTCCGAACTCCGCTGAGCAGTGTGCCGGATAACGTCCGGGACGGCCGGTTCAAGCCGGTTGGACGGAAAGTGCCACAGAGAATATACCGCCCAGGCTGCAAAGTTTGGGTAAGGGTGAAAAGGTGCGGTAAGAGCGCACCGCCGCGGCAGTAATGTCGCGGGCATGGCAAACCCCACACGGAGCAAGACCAAATAGGGAGGAAGGCCGCCGTCGCTACAAGCGCTTTGTTTGGCGCGATCGCTGACTCCATCTATGGAAGCGAATTGCATACATGGACTCGCGCACACAAAGATCTTGCAGCGGCGGCGGGCGCGTGCTGGCTCGGTGCGCCAAACCTCCGGGTAGGTCGCTAGAGCCGGGCAGTAATGCCCGGCCCAGAGGAATGATCGTCCTGCCGGCAACGGCAGACAGAATTCGGCTTACAGGTCCGGCTGCCTCAAATATTCGAACGCGCATCTCTTGCTATCACTACCTGCGCCCGAGCATTTTTTCTTGAAATCTGGGCCGGAAATGACTCACCGGATATCGCCGGCGAAGTCGCCCTGCGAAAATGCCGGCACGAACTTTAGTCTTCCCGTCGCTATTGCCAAGTGGCGTCGAGTTCCTGCTCCAGCGTGGTCACATTACTGGCAAAGCAGAGGGCGGTTTCGCGGTCGATTCGTTTAGAACAGACGAGCCTCGCGATTTCCCCATCGAAGTGCTGCATGCCATCATCTTTGCTGGCCTTAATCGCATCGAGCAGACTTCCCGAGCGCTCACCTTGCTCGACGCATGCGCGGGTACACGCATTTGACTTGAGAATTTCGACCACAGCGAGTCGCTCGCCGCTAGCGCCAGGAACAAGGCGCTGCGCGATGATGTAACGGAAAGTCTTGGCCAACCGCTCGCGCACCGAAGCTTGCTCGGCAGGTGAAAAGAGCCCCAGAATGCGTTCCACTGTCTTCGAGGAATCGGCGGCGTTCATGCTGGAAAGCACAAGCCGGCCGTTTTCAGCGGCTTCAAGAATAATCTCGAACGTTTCACGGTCGCGGATTTCACCCACCATCAGAACACGCGGCGACTGGCGCAACGCCGCCCGCAGCGCAAGCGGAAAACTGGGGGCGTCGCTGTGAAGCTCGCGCTGGTGCACGGTCGATTTGTCATGTTTGTGCAGGAATTCGATGGGATCTTCGACCGTCAGGATGTGAAAATGGTGCTCGCTGTTGATGCGGCCAATCAAAGCCGCGAGCGTTGAGGATTTGCCCGATCCGCTGCCCCCCGAAACAAGAATGATGCCGCCACGCACATTCGCCGCTTCCTCGAGTTGCGCGGGCAAGTGGAGAGAACTCAGCGTCGGAATGACAGTGGGAATGACGCGCATGACAATGGCGCAACTTCCCCTCTGAATAAAAACGTTCACGCGGAAACGCGCCATCCCAGGCAGACCATAGGAAATATCGCAAGAACCTTGCTCGCGCAGAGTGTTGATCGCCTGCTTGTTGTTGCCGATGAGGTCGGCCGCAATGCGCCGCGTATCGTCGGAGGTAAACACGGCTGATCCGGGCATTTCAACCGCAGTCAAGTTCCCATGAATCTCGACCTGCGGCGGGCGCCCTGGCGAAAAAATGAGATCGCTGACTTTGCCCGAGGCGCGCAGCATCGCGGCAAGCAAAGCTGGAGTTGAAACCGAACCTCGGCTGCTCACACCATCGAAGGTGATCGAAATCGGGGAGTTCGCGGGCGCAGCCAATCTATACACTCCTGCTTATTGGCGGAATCGGCAGCCTTAGACATGGCTGAGGGGAGATGAATTGACTGTAACGCGAACAGGGGGAAGCGCGAAGAACGGAAAGTCCATGCACCTCGGTAATCGAAAAAATAGAAAGGGCAGCCGCGAATGGCTGCCCATTTATGCTTTTGAATAAATCTATCTCCTGGAAACTTGCCTAATTCTTCGCAGGCTTCTTCTTCCCGAAGCCGGTCTCGATGCTTGCGCCGATGCTGGCGAGCATGTCTTTGGCGGTTTGAGCATCCTTGCCATTTGGGTCGAGTTCCAAATACTTCTGGAATGCCTCGGCCGTGCCCTCGGGCACAATCATCTTGTTGTCTTTTCCGATGGTCGCCTTTCCTATGAGATTGATCCCCTTTTGGTAGTAAGCCTGAGCCTGCCGCTTCTTAATGTCGTCGGCCTTGTCTGTCTTGGTGGGATCGATGGCAATGACCTTGTCGAACGCGGCAATGGCATCATCGGCGCGGCCCGCGTTTGTCAACACCGCGCCCTCATTGAAGTAATATATGGCAGCGCCGGTGGGGTCGGTCTGGGCCGCCTGATTGTAGTTGGTGATGGCATCATCCAGCTTGTTCTCCTTGGCATATGTCTGGGCCAGGTTGTTGTAGTAGGCGGCGGTCTTCTTGCCATTTTCCGGATCTTTCTGCGCCTGCTCGGACGACTTGCGGAGATCGATGGCCTTCTGGTAATCCTCAGCTGCCGATGCGTATCGCTTCTTTTTCTCATCCGAGTCGGTCTGCTTAGCAGCGGAGCCAGCGTAGGCATCGCCTAGCTTGAACCAGATGAGATCGCGCGTATTGTCGAGAGCGTTGGCCTCGGTGAGAATGGAGATGGCTTTGTCGAAATCGCCAGCGTCGGATGCGGCCTTGGCTTCGTTAAGCTTCTCATTGAGAGCCTTGACCGTATTTTTTTCCTTGGCCGATTTAGAGGCCTGTTCGGCGGCAGCCTTGGTCTGTTCGGCTGATTTGCCCACGCCGGCTTCGGCTTCTTTCTTCAAATCGAAATCCACGGTGAGTTCGGTAGCTTGGACGGCGGCGCCATTGAAGTGGAACAGTTCAGTGCCATCCTTCATCAGACGGACGTTATAAACACCGGGAACTATGCCGAGCGAAAAGTATTCGCCCTTATTATTAGTCTTGATCGTGTAGGTGTGACCATTTTCGACGCCGTTCCACACAACTTCCGCCCCGGCGATGGGCTTGCCTTCGACGTCTTTGCACACACCCTTCACACTGCCCGTTATTTGCGCGATCGCAATCGGAGCCGACAAGGCAACCGTCAGTGCGAGCAAGAAAGTAAGGATGAAAGATTTTTTCATGATAAGCCTCCGAGCATAAAGTCTATTTTCCGGTCACAAGGAACCGGCTACACATAAAACTCTTGATCACACCGATTCGGCCACGGCTTTATGGATCTCGACTGCGAACCGGAAACGCACGGCGCTAAGCCGTTCGAATTACCGTCTCGGCATACAAAATCGGATCAGTTGCTCCAGCTTCACGAAAGGCGCGCAGGCGCAGGACGCAACTGTCACAAACGCCGCATGCGCGATCTTCACGCTGATAGCAAGACCACGTTAAATCGAACGGCGCGCCTAATTCAAGGCCGCGCGTCACGATTTCACGTTTGCGCATGGCAATCAGAGGCGTAACGACCCTGATCGTCCCCTCTTTCGTGCCCTGCTGCACAAGCTCGTTAAACACACCATAATACTCCGGTCGGCAGTCGGGATAGCCCGAACTGTCGGGTTCGACCGCGCCAATATAGACCTTCTGCGCGCCAAGAACTTCCGCCCAACTGACGGCGACGGCTAGAAAATGGGCGTTGCGAAACGGCACATACGTGACCGGAACGCCCACGCCGAGATCATGCGATTCCGGCACTGGAATGCGGACGTCGGTTAACGCAGATCCGCCAATGGCACGCAGCGCATCGTTGCGCACGACCAGGCGGTCGTGGATGCCCAGACGGTCGCAAATGGCCTCAAAGGCGCGCCGCTCGCGCTGCTCCGTGCGCTGTCCGTAACTGACATGAACCGCGGCAACATCGTAATCTCGAGCGGCCAGCGCGGCGCAGACGCAGGAATCCATGCCTCCGCTAAGCAGGACAACCGCTCGCGATTTGGGGTTATCGGGAGTCATCGACTTATTGAGTCATCTGGTGATCGGGTCATTGAGTCATTGGAAATTCTATCTTCTATCAGTTGTCAGTGGTGTTCACACACCTTTCGCGGCTGGGTCCCAAATCAGTTTGTGGATTTGCAGGCTGAGCCGTGCGCGAACGTTGTCGGCGAGAATCCATTGCGCAAGTTGCTCGGGATCGAGCAGGCAGTGCGAAATGTCGCGGGTGTCGCGAGCATCCTTGGCGAATGCCGGAGAAAACAGGATGGCATGCACGCAGCTGGCGAGATCGTGCTGAGCGACGAAATCGCGGGCGAATTCGTAATCGGCGCGGCCGGTGAGAACAAACTTGACTTCATCCTTAGGCCCAAGAGCGTCGAGATTGGACGAATCAAACGTATTGGCCTCGCCTGAATGCGGGCATTTCACGTCGACAACCTTGATGACTTCTTTGGGAACGCTTGCGAGCGGGCGTTCGCCGCTGGTTTCGAGCAGCACCGTGTAATGGGCCGCGAGCAGGCGCTCCATCAGCGGGATCGCTTCGCGTTCTTGCAGCATCGGCTCGCCGCCAGTGATCTCGACCAGGTTCTCGCGGGCGGGGGCGCCCGCGCCACACGGGCTTAGGCGGGCTACTTCTGCCATCACTTCGTCCAATGTCATCTTGCGCCCGCCGGTGAAACTGAATTCGCTGTCGCACCAAGTGCAGCGAAGATTGCATCCAGTGAGGCGAACGAAGATGCACGGCAAACCAGCATAGGTGGATTCGCCCTGGAGCGACTTGTAGATTTCTGTTACGAACATGGTGGAGATTGAGACATCGGGTCACTTAATCATTGAGGCATTGAGTCATTGAATCATTGGAAATCCCGCCCGAATGACTCAATGATTCAATCACTCAATGACTCAATCCATCATTCCGAATACGTTGCCGTGGTCACATCCGTTTCGAAAACTGTGACATCTTTTACGCGCACTCTGCCATTGGTCACGCTCTTCAGGCGAGAATTGGTTTCGTCGAAGAAGTATTTGGACAAGTTTTCGGCGGAGGGGTTCACAATCGTAAAGGGTTCGATGTCATTCAGCATCTGATGGTCGAGGCGGTCGATCACGTGCTTCATTACGTCTTTCAAATCCTTGAAATCGAGCAATAGTCCTGCCTTGTCGAGTTCGGCGCCTGCGAGCGTAACGCGGATCTTGTAGTTATGGCCGTGCGGGTTCTCGCACTTTCCCTTGTAGTTGCGCAGGTAGTGCCCTGCGGCAAACGTGTCATCGACGGTTACTTCGTACATGGAATCGACGGCCTCAGCTGGCTTTATTGTACCTTTTGAGGCCGTCGAAGACACCTTATGCGAAATATCACGCGAGACCCGTCATAAGAATTCCTGGAGCGTCCTCGGCGCACGCCTGGATTGTTCCGGGCGGCAAGGCGCCGGATGCGGGTGCGGAAGTAGTCGAAGCATTTTCCGGCAGCAGCGCGGCGACGGAAGATGAAGGATCGGAGCCGTTATTCTTTTTGCTTTTCTTGCCTTTATTGTTCTTACTCTGAACGTTGTTTCCGTTCATGTGCGCCATATTCGTGGAGGCAACTTGCATGGCGTAGAGCAGGATGGAACATTCTTTGGGTTCGATGCGGCGGTGCAGCATCATTTCGCAGACATCAGTGATTGCGGACTGGATGGAGACAGCGTCTTCGAAAACGGGCAGGTAGGCATGGCCGGAAGGCTTGTTGTCGATGTTTACGGCATCTTTGCCCATCACTTTGTGATAGTGGCAAACAATCTCGCCGTACAGAGCCCGAGATTGACAGGGATCACCGTTGTACTTCCGCTCTCTACAAAGTTCGCCGGAATATCTAGGGTCAGATGAAGGCATGATGATTGCTCCTAAGGCTATGATTTGGTGGTAGATGAATGATTTTGCCGCATAAGAAAAGTGAAAAAATGGGGGTACCCCCCCCCCTTGCCAAAATGTTATGTTATTGATAGCGGGATGCTTATAGGTAAAGTATTCAAAAGATAGGAGTTAGATGGATTGCAGGAGGTTAGAGGTTAGAGGTCAGATTGCAGAGGTGAAACCGCTCTGACCGCTGACGTTTCGTTCGGTTTTCAAAGAGCCGGGACAAAAGCGAGACGCCCGCCTCTGGAGGCGGACGCAGTTGTCGCTTACGCACTGGGGAAAAATCATTGCACTGATTCGGGTGCAGGTCTGTGATGGCGGTTACGGTGAAAATGTGATGAAAAAAAAAGTTGATAGAAGTATCCAGTACTCAGTAACCAGTACCAACAAAAACGACTGGGGCACCAGGCCAATGTCTGGAGAATCAGACTTGCCTCCCGGCCCTTTGCAAAGTGTGCGAAGGATGGGCCACCCACTACAGTTAAGGGGGAGGAAAAAACATCTTTGATTGATGATCAACGAAAGATGATGAACGAAATTAGAATTCGCGAAGCGGGGCCGGGGGATCTGGAAACCATACTGCATCATCGCCGCTCCATGTTTCGTGACATGCGCGAGGGCACGCTCGAGGAGCTGGACCGGATGGTCGAGGTCGCGCGGCCGTGGCTGAAAAAGGCGCTGGCGGACGGCTCCTACCACCATTGGCTGGCCGTTGTTGGGAACGGCGGCCGCTCGGGCGTTGACTCGAACATTGACTTGAATGTTGACTTGAACAGCGACGGCCCTGGGCGCGTGGCCGGAGGCGGCGGGGTGTTGCTCTCGCCATGGCCTGCGAATCCGCACGATCCGTGCGTGGAACGGGCGATCATCCTGAATGTCTATACCGAGCAGGAATTCCGGCGTCGCGGGGTTGCGCGGCAGATCATGCAGGTGATTCTGGCGTGGCTCCAAGAGCGCGGCCTGCGCAGCGTTAATTTACATGCCAGCGATGAGGGGCGGCGCCTGTATGAGAGCCTGGGTTTCACGGCCACGAATGAAATGCGGCTGCGATTCAGCGTGCCACCTCAGGAAAAACGCGAGTAGTAGCGCCCCCGGCAGCGTCCCTCCACTCACTGGCGTCCGTACATAGGCAGCCGTCGAAAACTCTCCGTCAGGCACGTCTTTGTCAAGCAAGACAAGGGCCAACTTCATATAATCTTGCTAACGTTCGGGTGGCGGCTCCGTCTATCTCGATGTAAGGCAGGTTGGTCCAGTTTGCAGGGGACAGAGACAGAACATGCCGGCCGATTTCTTGGCAGCTGCAATTCCGGTGGGCTTAAGGTCGGTCGACGGAAGATCGGTTAACGCAAAGTCGGTTGTCAGAGAATCGATTGACGCGAGATCGGTTGGCGCAGAATCGGTTGATAGAAGATCGGGGCCGAGTCGGGCGGAACGTGAGAGCGACACTGAGAACCCTACGTTGTATGGAAATCTGAGGGGCTCGTTGGCAGCGCAAGGCAACCGCATTGACGACAGCAGTTTGATCAGGGAGGCGCAACAGGGCAACCGCGCCGCCTTTGAAGTACTGGTGCGTCATTACGATCACTCGGTGCTGCGCCTGGCACTGCACCTGACGGGCTCCGAGAGCGACGCACAGGATATTTATCAGGACGCCTTCCTCAAGGCCTACAAGAACCTCGGCAGCTTCCGTTTTGAATGTTCCTTTTATACGTGGATCTACCGCATCGTCACGAACCTGTGCCTTGATCATCTGCGGAAGCGGAACGTGCGCAAGGAAGACGCGCCGGTCGCGGTGGATAGTTCGGGCGAAGAATACAGCGTCCTGGAACAGTTTCCGGACGTGCGCGCGGGAGCGGACCCGGAGCGCGACCTGATGCGGCGCGAGCTGGGAAAAAAGATTGGAGCGGCGCTGGAGAAACTGACGCCGCGCGAGCGCATGGTATTTGAGTTAAAGCATTATCACGGACTGAAGCTGCGCACGGTGGGCGAGATGCTGCAAACAACGGAAGAAACGGCAAAGAACACATTGTTTCGCGCGACGCAGAAGCTGCGCAGCGCGCTGGCGGAGATGAGATGAGGGACAGTTTCGAGTCACGAGCCTCGAGTTGCGAGCGACCCGGTCATCGTTTGCTCGTAACTCGTAACTCAAGACTCGCGACTAATTGGTGCACAAATGAAATGTGAATGGGTACGGCAAAACATTCTGTTCTACGTTTACAACGAGCTCGAAGACGACGCGCGCTACGAGGTTGAGCAGCACCTGGGGCGGTGTCCGGAGTGCGCGAGCGAATGGAAGCAGACGCGGGCATTTCACACGTCCATGTCGCAATCGGCGGTGCAAGAGCCGACACCGAATTTGGTGGCGGCCGCGCGTATGCGGCTGCAGGAGGCGCTGGAAACGGCCGCGCAGGGCGGCTGGTGGCAGCGAATTGTTTTCGAGCCGGCAAACTGGCTGCGGCAGGTTCGGATGTCTCCGGCGCTGGCGGCGGCAATCTTTGTAGTTGGTTTCGGCGGAGGCATTGGAACTACTTATAACTATCTGTCAAACCGTCCACAGGGAGCGGGCGTGGCGACGATTCGCGGCGAAGCCCCGGTGCAGGCACCGGTGGAAGCAGCGGCGATCACGGGCATTCGATCGATTACGCAGGAGCCGGGAACGAACCAGGTCAATATCAAGTACGACACGATTTCAACACAGGAAACACAGGGTTCGCTGAACGATCAGCGGATCCAGCAGCTGTTGCTGTTTGCGGCGCGGAATAACTACAACTCTGGTGTGCGCATGGATTCGGTCGATCTGCTGACGCAGGAACCGAATGATACGCGGGTGCGGGAAGCGCTGATCTACGCGCTGGAAAATGATACGAATCCGGGTGTGCGCATGAAGTCGCTCGACGGCCTGAGCGGATTTATCCGGCAGGATGCGGTGGTGCGCGACGCAGTGCTGCGAACTCTGGTATCGGATGCGAGTTCGGGCGTGCGGCTGCAGGCGCTGCACATGGTGGAACCGATGAAAGCGGACAGCAGCGTGCGGAACGTGCTGGAGCAGATTTCGGAGAAAGACCAGAATGCTTCAGTCCGGACACAGGCGCGCAGCATGCTGGAACAGACGCCGGACATGGATTGATAAAGCGGCGTTAGGCATTCGGCGTTCGGCGTTCGGAATTCGTAACGGATCGCGAGTGTTTGCTAGCGGCCGACGACGAGCGACGGCAGATTGGTGGGCGGTCGTTAGTCGTTAGTCGATGGTCGGTGGTAAAGGTTGACAAGCTGCGATGAGTTCCGAACGACGAACGACTAAGGACCAACGACTAGCAAGAAACGACTAACGACTTAGGAACACGAACGACTCGGAATCGAGTGAGGAGGAACATTCATTGAAGTACGCAATCAAATTCGCGAGTGTCACGATTGTTGCGCTCGCCCTGGCATCGCTGGCCGTGAGCCAGGATGGCAAGATCTACCGGGAAGGGAGCAACTGGGTCCAGGAAGTTTCTGGCGAACTGGGCGGAGCAAAGAACCTGCGAGTGAAGCTCGACACCGGTTCGGTGAAGGTGCAAGGGGGAACGCAGTCGAATATTACCTATGTTCTGCGCCGGCGCGCCTACACGGGCAGTGAAGAGCGGGCACGAAAGGAATTTCAGTCGAACCGCTTCAACGCGTCGCTGAAGGGCGACACGGCATGGATCGTGGCGGCGGGAAGCGGCAGCCGGAATCGCAAGTGCTCGGATGAATTGGTGGTGAACGTGCCGCGCAACATGGATTTGGCGAAGGTTGAAACCGGCGGCGGGAGCGTGACATCGACAGCCCTTGGCGGCCGCGTGGAGATCGATAGCGGCGGCGGATCAATTCACGTCGATGACATTGGCGGTGAGGTCAGGGCGCAGACGGGCGGCGGCGCAATTGAGGTTGGCAGCGTGGGCGGAAATGTATCGCTCGGCACCGGCGGTGGCGATATCAAGATCAATACAGCCAAAGGAGATATCCAGGCAGAAACCGGCGGAGGCAGCATTGTTGTGCAATCCGGCATGCAGAGCGCCGTGGTCAAGACCGGCGGCGGCAGCATCCGCGTGCAGGCATGCAATGGGAACCTGAAAGCCGTAACTGGCGGAGGGAGTATTGATCTCGGCCAGATTGGCGGGACTGTGCAGGTGAAATCCGCCGGAGGCAGCATCCGGCTGGCGTCGAGCAAAGGTCGCGTCGAGGCGGAAACAGGCGGCGGCAGTATTCAACTGGACGGCGCAAGTTCTGTGCAGGCTGAGACCGGAGCAGGAGGCATCACGGTGAAGCTGCTTACCTCGGCGGATGCACGCAACAATTCAGCGCTTGAAACCGGGGCCGGCGATATCACCGTGTATCTGGCAAATGATCTGCCGATCACAGTGCGGGCTTCGATTGAGATGGCGAGCGGGCACGCAATCCACAGCGATTTCAGCGGTATCCATATATCAAGCGAGGGCGGAAGCTGGCCGGGGCCAAAGACGGTAACGGCCGAAGGGCAATTGAACGGCGGCGGACCCGTGCTGAAGGTGAGAACAAGTTCGGGAAACATTACTTTCTTGCGGGCATCACGCTGACGAATGCTGAATCTTGGAGGGACTTATGTGGCATAAATCTCTATTCTGCGTTTTGTTGTTATCGCTGGTGGCGAGCGCTCAGCCGGCGGAACGATGCGACGGTAGCACCGAGAACTGGACCTTCGGTATGGACGAGGGCGGCGGCTCTGCGTATATGGGAGTCGATATCGCGGATGTCACGCCCGAGCGCTTGTCGGCGCTCAAACTCAAGGAAGAGCATGGGGTTGAGGTCACGATGGTGGATGCAGACGCGCCTGCGGGCAAGGCCGGCCTGCACGAGCATGACGTCATCCTGAGTTTGAATGGCGCGGCGATCGAAAGCGCGGCGCAGTTGCGAAGGATGATTAAAGAAACACCGGCGGGACGCGTGGTGGCCCTGGGCATCAGCCGCGATGGCCAACCACTGACTATCAAGGTGCAGTTGGCTAGCCGCAAAAAGAGTTTCTTCTACTCGGAGGACGGGAACGATCATGGAATCAACGTTAAGATTCCGCCGATCAACATTCCGCCGATTCCCGATATCGAGATACCCGTATCGGTGATCATCGCGCACACGTCAATGCGCAGCGGGCTGATGGTAGAGAATCTCACTCCACAGCTGGGAGATTTCTTTGGAGTGAAAGAAGGCAAGGGCGCGCTGGTGCGCTCGGTGGAGAAGGGCAGCCGGGGCGAAAAAGCAGGCTTTCGTGCGGGCGATGTCATCGTGAAAGTGAATGGTCAGTTCGTGCACGATGCGTCCGACTTCACGAGCGAGCTGCGGGGATCAGCGGGCCAGAATGTTACGGTGACGGTAATGCGCGAGAAGCACGAGCAGACTTTGACGCTGAGCCTGCCTGAGAAAAAGGATTCGGGACAGCTTCAAGAAGACAGCTTTGAGGTTCCGGAGTTGACCGCGGAAACCCAACTCGCAATCAACGAAGCCGAAGATGAGATGGCACGGCTGGCGCCCGAGATGGAACAGATGGAAGGCGATATGGCGGTGGCCGCCGAAGCGCAGAAGGCAGCCGAAGGGGGCTGCCGGGAAGCACAGAAGAGCCTGAAAAAGAGCATGAAGGAGATCCAGAAGAATCTCAAAGATCGCCACCTGCTCGATCAACGCAGTCTTAACGACTTCAACCAGAAATGGTCGGAGAAAATCAGCCACGAAATGGCGGGGGATTGGGACGAGATTTGAGGTGAGAGCTGCCCCGCTTGGGCGGTGATCTTGCTGGAGCCCATTGTTTTTGCCGGCGTACTTTTACGGGCCATAACTTCGCCGGACATATTACTAATGTAACTATCAGGCCTTTGCATCGGGGTACGATCAGCCCCTAAGTCCATCATCCACTAGTTATCTGTTGCGGTTCGTCGCTCCCCGGTAAGCTGGGCACGATGGCTTTCCGCGCCCTATTGTTCACCAAACATCTGGAGACGAATACTGCGCTGACCGCTGCCTGCAAGAGCGCAGGAATTCTGCTGGAAATCTGCGACGATATTTTCTCGGCCATTGAAAAAGGGACCAAACAGCAGTTCTCCTGCGTGATGGCGGACTGGTCCAGCCAACCCGAATCCGGCTTTCTGATGAAGCGAGCGCGCGAATCGGCTTCGAACGCAAAAACAGTGGCAATTGCGATTGTGGAACGCGAACCCAGCGCCGCGGAGATGCGCAACCATCGCCTCCATTTTCTGATCTATCGGCCGATCAAGCCGCAGGAAGCCGATGAAGTACTGGCGAAGGCCCTGGAACGAATGCCATCGGTGACGGCGGCAAAAATGCCGGAGATCGCTAACGTGGCGGGTCGACCGGAAAGCAAAGCCAGCGAACCATTCGCGGCGGACAGAGTTGCGGCGAGCGGAGTCGCGGCGAGTGGCACGCTGGAGTTGAACAAAGTTCCGAACCACCAAGTTCCGGACTATGCGGCTGACCCATACTTCGGAGCGGATGAATGGGAAGAGGGTTCCCCTCAAGGCGTTGTGCACCAAGAAAAGCCGCGGTTGCAGCTGAGCGAAATTTTCAGCTGGCAGTTGGTGGTTGCCGTCGCTCTCGCGCTGGGCGCAGCCCTTTGCGTGTGGCACGCCCGCGACACGCTGCTCTATCTGGCACGCACACGCGAGAATCGGAAAGAGATTTTCCACGAGTCGGTGACGGCATTCTTCTCCTTGACTCCGCCCGTACCAAGCGCAAGTGGAACCACCGGCACGAACGTCCCTCTGGACGCTTATGTGACGCAAGCCACTAAGGACTCCAATGACCCGGTGGAACTCAAAGTAATCCCACCGCAGGCAGAGGTCAGCAATTCGGGGATTGAACTGCATCGGCACGAGGACATGCCACTGGCGGCGCCCGTCAACGCCGCGCCGTCGGCGGATGCGCGCAAGGCCGTCCCTGACAGCTTGCGCGGCGCGTCTCCGATCACGCCACCAACGGTGGTAACGGTTTCGCCCGCGCAAATGATGCCGGTGTCTATTCCGGTGCCATCGCCGACATCGGGCGACCAAGTGAGTGAACCGGTGATGGTGAGCGAAGAAGCCGAGCGGGCGTTACTGGTTTCCAGTGTTGCTCCGGTTTATCCGCCGGAAGCGGCCAGCCAGAAAGCGCAAGGCCCCGTGGTGTTGCAGGCGATAATTGGCCGCGATGGGACGGTGGAAGACCTGAAAATTGTGCGCGGATCGTTCGTTCTTTCGAAGGCGGCAATCGCTGCCGTAAAGCAGTGGCGCTTCCAACCATACCGGCTCAACGGGCATGCGGCCCAGACGCAGACGCTGCTAACGATCAATTTTGCGGGGCCGGCTTAAGAAGGCGGCGGAAAAAATCTGATCTGCGCAAGATTTACTACCTCAGAAGCTGAATCCGTCTTTGAATCGTGCTCGTTATCGCAGCGCTAAACCGCCGTGCCACCCAAGAACATCCAGGGCTAAAAGCCCCACAGATTTCAGAACTTTAGCGCGGCCCACTCTCCACCACAAAAAAAAGCGGCCCCTTTCGGGGCCACCCTTTTCAAAGAGGCAAAGTGGCGGGAATCAGTGGAAGCTCAGTTGGGCGCTGTTTCTAGGGAAACAGCGAATGAGAGTCGAGAACATTGAGTTGAAGTTTTTCAACGGTTGCGGCCTCTTCGTTAAGTCTTAAAAGAGCAACTGCCAAACCAAAACACTCAGCCCGGCAGCGCCACTAATCCCACCAACCGATCTCATTCACAATGAACAACTTACGAGCCAGAGCGCCAAATGCCTTGCCCCGCGCGCCATTCCGTCAGCATCCCTTAGATGCATAATGCTGCACATTGTTGAAACTGGAAATCAGGCAACCATCAATGTCGCATACTGCCCTGCGCAGTTCCGTGGAAGAGCCGGCCTTCAGGCCGGCGTTGGCAGCTCTTTAACGACGAGGCTTTAGCCCCGGCAGCCGCCATCTCCAGTTACAATGAAGGCGAGCAACAATCAACTATCAGGAGAACTCATGGCGCAGAACCACTACACCACCAAACCCAAGCGCAGGCCGCGCAACGCCAATCGCAAAGATGTTTCCGCCGCCACTATGGCCAAGGTACGTCAGCTCGAAGCAGCCGAAAAAACAAAGAAGTAGCGTCTGGCCGCGCCTGCGATGGGACCCGCCTCTCCTACTTCGCCAATGCCGCTTTTCGGCGGGTGCTGAGGCGCGGAACTTCCCGCACGTCCTGAATGTATGACGTTACGATCGGCGTCGAATGCGCCGGGTGAGAGAATTCCAGCCGCATGCCCCGGCCCACAAATTTGCGCTTAAGCATGCTGCCTCCCCACGTCGATCCTGATATCGCGACCGCCGTCGGCTGCGGGCAAAACTCCGGATGTCCTGAAATTAGTGCAGACCCGTCCTCCATCAGCACAGCCGTATAACAATGGTGCTGGGTCTGGATCTGGAGCACCGTGGCCGGAGGCAGGTCCGGCAGGTATACGCCGCCTTCAACCTCGGACTGAATCAGCTGGCGATTAATCTCATCGCTCAGGTTCGGATGCGGAATTAACGACGTCGCAGCCACGGAATGCCATCACCCCTGTTGGCGATAGTATAGCTGGCCCCGCCAAACCTGCGCACAAATTCCTTGCCCCCTAGCCCTTTCGTGCGGCCATGGGCTTAACCCGTTCAACCATTCGCTGGCATCATCCCATCTATAACCACGACGGCTCTGTCAACTTGTTTTTTGGCAACACGAAGGCGCAGTCGCGGCAAGAAGGTTTTTGCCGTTGCCTTTCCCTTCGTAGAGGGTTTTGCTGTTGCCTTTGCTGTTGCTGTTGCCGTTGCATTTGTCTAAGACCAGCCGCTCGTCTTTGCTTCGAATCATTCGGTGGATGCCGAACTCCGGCCCCACTCCCCATCTATTCGGTCGTTTCGACCATGATTTCTCGTGCAAACTCTCCACCTGGCCGTCCCGCCGGTTACGGCAGGATCCGCGGAGAGGCAGGGCGCTCACTCAAGCGGTCGGTCTCGCTGACCCCAGGATGACTCGAGCTACCCCGCATACGAACCAGTTCTGCATGCGTCTTCTGCGTCTTCAGCATCCAGAACATGCGCACCACCAGCTTGCGTGCCACCATCACTTTGGCCACCGCCCGGTGTTTCTTGGCGGCCAAACGACGGTACTGCCGGTGCAACTCCTCATCGCCACGAACCGCAGTCTGCGCCCCCTGAATCAGCAGCAGGCGCATAAAACTGCTCCCCTGTTTGCTGATCCCGCCCAGCCGCCGCCGCGCCCCACTGGAATCCTCCGACGGATTCAATCCCAGATAGCTCACCAGTTGCCGGCTGCGCTCGAAGCGCTCGATCCGCCCGATGGTCAGCACAAACGCCAGACTGATCACCGGCCCAATCCCGGGATGCGTCATCAGCAGCCGCGCTTCGGCATTCGCCTCCGCCGCCTGCCGCACCTCCCGTTCCACACTTTCGCAATCGCTGTTCAAAAGATCGAGCCAGCGCAGCAAGTCGTCCCGCCGCCGCGCCGTCCAAGGCTCCAGCCGCAACTGCTCCAGCAGTTCGCGTCCCGCCTTGGTCCACAACTGCCGTTTCTTCTGCTGCCCCTGGTTCAGCGCAATATGCTGCAACTGGTTTTTTACCTGCGCCCGCATCCGCACCAGCTTGTGCCGGTGCATCAGCAACTGACGCAAGTCGCGTTCGGCCAGCGTCGGCACCCAGCGCAACTCGGGAAAGTTGCCCTCCACCAGCAAGCGCGCGATCAGCTCTGCGTCCCGCCGATCGTGCTTCTGCTTGCGTGTCTCCTTGGCCCGAATCTGCGCCGCATCCCCCAGCCGCAAGCGGTGCCCGTACTCCGCCAGCCGCCGCTCGAACCACAGCATATTGCCGCTGCACTCGACTCCGACCACCGTTCCCCCGGGCAGACCTTGGTAAAACTCGTCCAGTTCCGCCCCCGTGTGTGCGATCCAGCGATCCGCAAAAATCTCGCCGCTCTCCGTGTCGATGCCAAAAACCTGCTGCCCACTCGGATGGTAATCACAACCTATAATCAACATGACTGGCTCCTTTCGGCCCGAGCGCTTGGTCTTTAGACAACCTAAGTATCGGGCCTGAGGAGCCGTCGTGGTTATGAAATCAAGCGGAGCCCAGCCATACGCGGAGCGAATGGCTGCGCGAAGTCGAGGGATCCCATACCCGCCTACGCCCAGCAATAGCCTCGAAAGGAGTTCTCTGCACAAACTTCAGCCGCGGTTAAACCCACCTGCTTGCCCCATCCATCCCACCGGAGTACAATCTAACTAACTAGTTAATTAACACCGTGTCCGGCTCAACCAAAATCGAAAAAAAGATCCGGCCCACGCGCCGAACTTCTCCGCGCCTCGGCACCCGCGCTCAACCCGAAGAAAGCCGCACCGCAATTCTGCAGGCTGCCGTCGCCGAATTCGCCGAGTTCGGCATCGCCGGCGCCCGCACCGACCGCATCGCTCGCTCCGCCGGCGTCAACAAGGCTCTCCTCTATTACTACTTCGACGACAAGGAGGCCATTTACGAGGCCGTGCTCGACCATGTCTTCGGAGGCTTGCGCGAACGCGTCATGCCGGTGCTCGAAAGCAGCCTCGCGCCGCGCGAAAAACTGCTCCAATATATAGGTCGCTACTTCGACTACATCGCCGCCAATCCGCAATTCCCGCGCGTCGTTCAATCCGAGTGGATGCGCGTCGGCGCGCGCGGCAGCCCGCAAATGCTGCGTATCGCCCGCGAATACTTCGCGCCCATTTACCGTCGCGTCGCGGAAATGCTCCGCGAAGGCGCCGCGGCCGGCCAGTTTCGCCCGCTCAATCCAATGGATTTCATCCCCGCCATGGTCGGAATCGTGGTCTTCTACTTCAGCACCGTACCCGCCATGAAGGCTCTGCTGAAGGTCGACCCTCTTTCCAGAGACCGCATCGCCGAACGCCGCACCTTCGTGCTCGAATTCATTTCGCACGCAGTCTTTATTGAGCATGGTTCTGCGGAACAACGCCCTGCTCGGCGCACTTTGAGGAATACGCCATGAACGCTCGCAACAAGGTTTTCATCCTTCTCGCCATCATCTTCGCCGCCGCGTTCGCCTTTTTTCTCGCCTCCACGCCGCGCCACGGCGAACTCGTGCTCATCGGTACCGTGGATGCGAACCAGATCGTCGTCAGCCCGCAAATCCAGGGCCGCATTCTTAAACTTCTTGTCGACGAGGGAACGCAGGTCAAACAGGGCGATCTCATCGCCGAACTTGATCCCTCCGAACTCGAGGCCGAGGAACGCGCCTCCGCCGCCATGATCGCCAGTTTCCGCTCGCAGATGTCTGCCAACGAGTACACGCAAAAATCCACCAAGGGATCCACCTCCAGCGACGTTCAGAATGCCCAGGCGCTATTGCAATCCACGCGCGCACAACTGGAACAAGCCGAAGCCACGCTCACTCGCGTGCAAAGTGACAGCCGCCGCACCATCGGCCTCGCCGAGGCCGGCGTCTCTTCCGAGCAGGAAAAAGTTCAGGCGGAAATGAACCTCAAAGCGCAGCAGGCCACAGTGCAGTCGCTGAACGAGCAGGTTTCGGCCGCGCAAGCATCCCTCCATGCAGCGGTCGCCCGCACCAACCAGGCCGCCGCCGCTCAAAGCACCGTCGCCTCCACCCGCGCTCAAATCGCCAATGCCGTCGCGCAACTGAACCAGGCTGAGGTCCGCCTCGGCTACACCAAAATTTATGCCCCCGTCACCGGGACCGTTCTCACTCGCGCCGCGCGCGAAGGAGAAGTCGTCAATGAAGGCCAGGCGATCGTCACCGTCGTCGACTTCAGCGACACCTGGGTCCGTGCTGCCATTCCCGAAACCGACGCCGATCACATCGGTTACGGCGACACTCTCAAAATTCGTTTGCCGGGCGGCACCGAAGTCGATGGCAAGGTTTTCTATAAAGCCGCGGAAGCCGATTTCGCCACGCAGCGTGACGTCGGCCGCCGCAAGCGCGACATCCGTACCCTGTTGCTCAAGGTCCGCCTCGCAAATCCAAAAGGCGCGTGGGTACCCGGCATGACCGCCGAGGTTCTGGTTCCACCCGCACTGCAAAAAGGCAGCTAACGATGAGGGTGCCCCATTCAAGCCCTCTTTTGGCTTGAGTGGGAGGATCTATACGATCGACGAATCAATGACCGACGAAAAAAACAACTCGACTTCCGCCAAACTCGCCAACGGCACCCAGCCTGCAACCAACGGCTTCACCGTTCAGGCTTCGGAACTCGGTCTTCGCGCACCCATCGCGGCCGACGCTCCAAACATGGTTGAGGTCGAACATATCGTCAAGAAATACGGCGACTTCACCGCCGTCGATGACATTTCTTTCAATGTCAAGGAAGGTGAAATTTTCGGTCTTCTCGGCCCGAACGGCGCAGGAAAGTCGACCCTCATCCGCATGATGACCACGTTGCTCCCCATCACTGCAGGCTCAGCACGCGTCGCCGGCCACGATGTATCCAAAGATCCCGACTCCGCTCGCCGCGCCATCGGCGTGATTCCCCAGGCCCTCACCAGCGACCTCGATTTGACCGTCGAGGAGAACATGTCCATCTATGCCAAGCTCTACGATGTTCCCGCCAAACAACGCAAGGAGGCGATCGATGACTTACTCGAGACCGTCGACCTCACTAAGTGGCGCAACGCTCAAACCAAAACTCTCTCCGGAGGCATGCGCCGGCGTCTTGAAATTGCCCGCGGCCTCGTGCACAGTCCCAGAATTTTCTTTCTCGACGAGCCCACCACCGGCCTCGATCCCGTCTCTCGCGTCGCCGTCTGGGAAATGCTCAACAACATCAAGTCCAAACGCCGGCTCACGGTCCTCATCACCACTCACTACATGGATGAGGCTGACCGCCTCTGTAACCGCATCGCCATCGTCGATCACGGCCACCTCGTCGCCCTCGACACTCCTGAGGCGCTGAAAGCCACCGTCCCCGGCTCCACGGTGATTGAAGTGCAATTCGCCAATTCTCCTCATGACTGGGAAGAACGCTTGCGCGGTTTGCCCGGCGTCACCTCGGTGCAAAATGAGAGTGCCGGGATGTTCCGCGTCCTCAGCGACAACGGTTCGGGCACCACCACTGACCTCGTCGAAATGGCCGTCGTATGCGGCGTCACCCTCAAGACGCTCACCGTGCAAAACACAACTCTGGACGACGTTTTCGTCCACTACACAGGACGCCAGTTGCGCGACGAACTCGTCAAAGCCCACGAATTCGTTATGCCCCCTCGTCCGGGATTGCGGCCATGAATCGTACCCTCGCCATCATCGAGCGCGAAATGAGAAAGTTCTTCCGCTCCCCAACTCTCATGATGGTCTCGATGATCTTCCCGCTCGTCCAACTCATCGTGCTCGGCAACGCATTCGGCGGAAAAATCCGCGACGCCAAGATGGGCATCGTCGACGAAGACCATGGCACGCAGGCCGTCCGCATCAAGGAGGCCTTCGATTCCGTCCGCGCCAACTCGCGCACCTTCCTGCCCATCCCCTATGACAACGAAGTCAAGGCGCGCGAAGACGTGCGCAATGGCAAAATCAATGGCGCCGTCATCATTCCTCCGCAATATTCCAAGCTCGTTTACGAAAAAAATCACCCGCGGATCGCGCTCATCGTCGACAACACCGACAACTTCATGAGTTCCTCGCTCGAGTCGACCATGACCGACCTCACCAATGCGTTGAACCAGCCCGATATCCAGCCGCGCCTCCTGCAGCAGACCGCTCTCGAAATCGTCGAGCTCTATCCCTATATCGAGTACATGAAGTATCTGCTGCCCGGCTCCATCGCGCTCGCCATGTTCGTCTCCGCCATGATCGGCGGCGGCATGCTCTACATCGACGACAAAGCCCGCGGCGTGCACGAAGGCTATCTCATCACTCCCATCACCAAAGCCGAGTTGGTCTTCGGCCTCAACGGAGCCGGCGCCATGAAGGGCATCCTCACTGGCGTCGTGATCACCTTAATCGGCTCGCTGCTCGCGGGCGTCGGCAGTATCTTCCATCCCGCCACCATCATCGGGCTCATCGCCATGGTCGTCGCCACTTCCTCGGCCTTCAATTGCATGATGTTCCTCATGATGGTGCGCGTCGAAGATCCCCTCGTTCCGCGCGCCACTTTCGGCATTCTCAATACCCTCCTCTTCTTTCCCAGTGGAGCGATCTATCCCATCCAGGCCTTCCCCTTCTGGCTGCGCGCCATCGCCACCGTCGATCCCTTCACTTACGCCGTCCACGGGTTCACGTGCTTGCTCTTAAAAGAAACCGGCCTCCGCCCCATCCTCCCCGATCTGCTTTACCTCTCTTGTTTCGCGTTCGCCTCCATGGCGCTCGCCGTCCCCCTCTTCAAACGCACCCTGTAGCCGGGAGCCCCTTTCAATCGAAGCGTGTATTGCCCTGCGGCTCTAGTTGGAGTGTCATTCAGACTGATGAATTTAGTGTGTGCTGTCCTGCCGTTTTCGTTGGGGTGTGATTCGAACTACTGAATCCGCACGAGCAGGCCAGCTTTAATCGACGACAACGACGCCGAAATCTTCTCCGAGAATTAAGTCCGCCAGACGATTGGACTTGGCATCAAGCAAGATCACAGCGATATTGCTTCCCGTCAAGTTCTGTTGAAACTCAATTCCCTGATCCAGGGAGACGAACACCTGAAAGCCAGCATTCTCCGCCAGAGACAGCAACTCTCCATTCCTCTTGCCGGCCCACCCAGCCGCAGGCACAGTGAGGCACTCATACCCGGAGAGATGGCTCTTAAATTTTCTCGGAATGCACTCGTCCAGCAGGAGCTTCTTCACAGTTCACTAACGTATTCTCACTAAGGTATTTCACTGACAACGAGTTCTTTCGCGTGCTCAAGCGCGCGGATGGCGGCTTCGCGTTTCACGGTGGGAAAATCCTCCAGGAACTCGTCCAGCGTTTGCCCCCCCTCGAGATAATCCAGTAAGGTCTGAAACGGAACCCGAGTCCCGCTGAACACAGGGGTCCCTCCAAGAATATCGGGGTCTCTCACGATGATGCCGTTGGTCGACGCCATAGCAGGATTTCCACCTTCAGTCTACCCGAGCAAACTCAGAAAAACCAAGCCAGTCGAAGGAAGGATTGGGCAACATTTGGGGAACACCCCGTCCGTCGCCGATCTCAGCGCTTCCACCTATCGTCCTAGAGGTCAAGAGACATAGGCATGACTTTCGATCCATCATTTCGCTTAGCCAGTCTTTGATTCTCCAAGACCGATCTAGGAGGGGTCTTTGTAACTGGCCCTATACTGCCTTCACGTATGTTGCTCTGCAACCGAAATAGCAGGTTCATCGCGCCCGATTTTGCTTTCATCCTCAACCAGATAAACTGCCCAACGCGGCAAAGCCGCACATCTTCCGGACTGAATCGGGCAATGTAACTCGAACTGATCCGCGCCATTTCACCAAGGTCACGCGAGGCAAACTCCAGTTCTCGCGCTTTTCCGGACTGCCGCATCTCCTCAAGCTGTTCGGCTACGCTTCGGGCCGAAGCGACGCATGGTTGTGTACGGCAATTCAGCACTCTCTCGATCGCATACAGTGCCGCATAATCCACTCGCGCTCCGAAGGCAACATAGAGCGTATTCGTAGATGCTGCATAGTTGAAGGGGACCATCTCAAAGGCTTCTAGAATGGCCAGCGGAATTGCAGAGCGCGGATCGTTCGACGTTCGTTCTGATGTTCGTTCCGACGTTCGTTCCGACGTTCGCTCCGACGTCTGCTGGAGCGTCGTCGCCACCGGACATCCCCACTGCAATGCCAAAGCTGCCGTAATCTCCTGCTCGGTGGCAAAACCCAGCTTCTGAATCCAGTCGCCGATATTTCCATATCGCGCTCGCCGCTGCGCCTCGAGCGCAGCCTGTACCTCCACATGCGTCAGCTTGCCGCGCGCGACCATCAACAGCCCCAGCGGAATCCTGTTTGGAGGTGCGACAGGGACCTGCATCGCCCGCAAATCGGACATCTGCCCGAGCAGAGCACTCTCCAGACATTGCTGCCCGCAATAGAATTGCCCGCGCAGAAAAACTCCCGTGCGACGGCGCAAGAGCCGCTGCCACAGCGGCGTCTTCCCCGTGCACGAAACCAGAGTGCATTCGGGCCGCGAATCCTGTTCACGCCCGTGAATCCAGTTCCCCCGAAACAGCGGTCTTAGAATTTCCCGCATATCAAAAGGTTCCTTCGCGTTGCTCTTTACCGGCTTTCCCCTTGACTAAGCCTGGGCAGAAGCGCCATCGGGCGAGGAATCGATCACCTCGATAAATGATCGAAAGGCTCGCGCCAGTGGATGGTCGGCCTCGCGGGCCGGGTCCTGTCGCGGTGGAAATGAGGTGGACATGCAGTTCCAGGCTGCAAAAGCTCTGCCAAGCAGGCAGAAATTGCCTTAGAAGGCGCTCATCGTCACCCCAGATGAAGGTGTCCTATCGGCGCCAGTCCGCGCTCGGAACCCACCCTCTCCCAACGTTAAGTGCCGGGGATGAATCACTCGTCCGCCCTCGGCCAGAATCAGCGCGCGTTCAATCACGTTCTGCAATTCCCGCACATTCCCCGGCCAACTCTGCGCCCGCAGCAGCGCTGATGCCTCTTCGGACAATACCGGCGCCGGCGGACCCCCGCAAAACTGTCCCAGAAAATATGCCGCCAGCTGTTCCACATCGCCCGGCCTGTTTTTGAGCGGCGCAATCGAAAGCGGAAACGCCGAAAGCCGGTAATAAAGGTCTTCGCGGAATTTTCCTTGTCCCGCCAGCGCCAGCAGGTCCACGTTCGTCGCCGCCACAATGCGCGTGTCCACGCGTACCACTTGCGAGCTTCCGAGCCGCTGCAATTCCTTCTGCTCCAGAAACCGCAGCAGCTTCGGCTGCAAACTCAGCGGCATCTCGCCAATCTCGTCGAGGAACAGCGTGCCTGTATGTGCCGCCTGAATCCTGCCCCCATACGCCTGCATCGCGCCCGTGAACGCCCCCCTCGCGTATCCAAACAATTCCGCCTCCAGCAGCGTCTCCGGAATGGCGGCGCAGTTGACCACCGCAAACGGGCGATCAGCCCGCCGGCTTAGTTCATGAACAGCTCGCGCTACAAGTTCTTTGCCGCTCCCCGTCGGGCCAGTAATCAACACCGTCGTCTCACGCGGTGCAACCAGACGCACCATCCGAGACACGGCCTGCATCGCCGCCGAATTGCCGATCATCCCCGGCAGCCCAACGTATGCGCCCGTTGCAACCCGACCGCTCAGCGCAGTTCCGCCCTGTTCCCATTCGCCGCTTCCGCCCCATCCGCGGCCTTCACCCGGCTCGAGATCGCCGCATGTTTCCGCGGCTTCGTCGCGCCATTCCAATCTCACCTCCGCGCTCTCCTCGGCATCCGGAGCCCGCGCCGCCAAATCGCTTCCGTCTTCCCGGTCCATCAACACCACTTCAACTGAGGGATACCGTTCCCGCACTGTCTGCTGCAACTCTTCTGCATCCAGATCCGGAAGCCGGCGATCAAGAAAAAGCACATTCCAGAATCCGTTTTCCAAATGGGCAAGCGCCTCCGCCCCTCCGCTTGCTTGTTCCACGTAGCTGGCTGGGGACGGCAGGGATTCGAGTGTACGCTGTCGGAGCACTGGGCTCGGACTCGCTACCAACACGCGCTCGGCTTCATTCGGCATGGGAAAAGTCGTCATGCAAATGATTCAAAACCAGACTGGTTAGAACGCGATTAGATAGAGATTAGAAAAAGCTCAGAGAAGGAAACCTTGGTTTGCCGCACACGGCAAATTTTGCTTTACAGAAGTGCAGGCTTGCTCAACAGAGGCTGGTTAAACACAGACTGGGCCAACCGAGCTGATTCAACGAATTAGCTCAACACATTTCTTGCCATTACGCTCGCGCCGCGTTTCCCCTCACTTCACTCCACGATCGCAAGCACATCCCCAGCATTCACGGCCGCTCCAGCCGCCGCCACAATCTTTTTTAGGATTCCCTTTTTCGGCGACTTGATTTCGTTCTGCATCTTCATCGCCTCAACCACCACAATGCCTCGGCCGGCTTCTACTTCCGCGCCTTCCTCCACCAGCAATCGCACCACGCGCCCCGGCATCGGCGCGACAATTTTTCGCGGACCTTTTTCATCCTGCATCGAACCCTTGCGCGCCCGCAGCGAACGGGGATCGCGCAATTCCACCCCGAACCGCGTGCTCCCTACCCATATATGGAGGTCCGTCGGAGTCTGTTCGCGCTTCACCTCAAACGCCTTGCCGTCGACTAGCAACGACAGAACATCTCGCCGCGCCAGCACCGCGTCGACTTTCACCTCTGTTCCGTCAAGACGGCATTGCCAACCCGCCTCCAGCTTTTCCAGTTCCAGCCGGTGCGGTTTGCCTTCAACAATGACGTCGTAGACCATGCGATTCAGCGTAGCGCTTCGGCGCGCCCTTTCTCCTTCCAGTTCGAAATAGCTGCCGCTGGAGCCAGTCCGCTCACACTACTCGCCGCCACGGAGCCCGGATCAAGCACAGCAAACATTCCCGCCGCAATCGCCGCAATGCGTGGCTCGGGCGCGCGCGAACTGCCATTCGCCGCGGGCTTCGCCAGCAAACGATCGAGAAACCCGGTGTCCACCTTACCCGTCTGAAAATCCTCGTCGCGCAGAATGCGCCGAAACAGCGAAATGTTGGTCTTGATGCCGGCAACAAAATATTCGTACAGCGCTCGCTGCAGTCGCTGAATCGTTTGCTCGCGGTCCGTTCCGTACGCAATCAGCTTGGCCAGCAGCGGGTCGTAGTCTATTGGAACGTTCCATCCTTCATACATGCCGCTGTCGCGCCGGATTCCCGGCCCCGACGGCGTCAGCAGCAACGTAATCTTGCCCGGACTCGGAAAATAGTTGCTATCCGGATCCTCCGCATAGATACGGCATTCAATCGCATGCCCGCGAATGCTCACGTCCGATTGCGTAAACGGAAGCTTTTCGCCATTCGCAATGTGAATCTGCAAATGAACCAGGTCCAGTCCCGTCGTCAATTCCGTCACCGGATGCTCAACCTGCAGCCGCGTGTTCATTTCCAGAAAATAAAAATTCCTCTGCTGATCGACAAGAAATTCGATCGTGCCCGCGTTGGTGTAATGGGCTGCCTCCGCGACTCTCACCGCAACTTCGCCCATGCGCCGCCGCATGTCCGCATCCACAATCGGCGAGGGCGCTTCTTCCAGCACCTTCTGGTGCCGGCGCTGGATCGAGCATTCGCGCTCCCCCAGCCACACCGTATTGCCGTGCTCGTCGGCCAGCACCTGCATTTCAATGTGCCGCGGATTCACAATTGCCTTCTCGATATAGACTTCGCTATCCCCAAACGACCGCTGCGCCTCACTCTGCGCCGACTCCAACGATGACCGCAGCTCAGCCTGCGTATGCACCAGGCGCATGCCTTTGCCGCCTCCGCCCGCCGCCGCCTTCAGCATCACTGGATAGCCCACACGCTCCGCCACCTGCTCCGCTTCTTCCGCCGAACTCAGGCCCCGCGCCGTTCCCGGAACAAACGGAATACCGGCCTTCTCCATGTGTTGCCGCGCTCGCGTTTTCGAACCCATCATCTCCATCGATTGTGCAGTCGGGCCGATAAACTTTATTCCTGCTTCCGCGCATGCCCGCGCAAACTTCGCATTCTCCGACAAGAAGCCATAACCAGGATGGATAGCCTCGGCCCCCGAGCGGCGCGCAACCTCCAAAATTTTGTCCATGCGCAGATAGGACTCTGACGCCGGCGCCGGCCCAATCCCGTACGCTTCGTCGGCCTTGCGTACGTGAAGCGAGGCGCGATCTATGTCGGAGTACACGGCAACCGTGGCAATGCCCATCTCGCGGCAGGCGCGTATGACGCGTACCGCAATTTCTCCACGATTGGCAATGAGGATTTTCTTGAACATCGGGGCCGCGTCAGGCTCCATCGATTCTACTTCTCGTCTGCCGCAATTGCATGCTCCGCGTCACAGCCGTTTGTGAGCTAGGCCGGATCGAAGCACCGGAGTGCAAAGCACCGCATCACAAGAACCTTTGCACTCTCCCTCACACTGTGAACCAAAATTAGCCGGAAACAAAATCGCCAGTCCCCCACCGGGAAACTGGCGACTGAGAATTGAGTTCTCTGAACTTGGTTTTTGCGTTCGGTTTTTGCTTCCGGTTTTGCTTTTCGGTTTTGGGTACTGGGTACTGGGTACTGGGTACTGGTTACTGGGTACTGGTTACTGTTTCTGGTTACTGTTTCTGATCCATGACAATACCGCCGCCTGCTGGCTGTTTCTCGGCCTTCGCCTTCTTCGTCGCCATTGTCTTGTCTACCCATTCATCCGCGGCTTTCAAGTCCGCCGCGTGCGCGTCTTTATCGTCGCAATCGATGTCCGCCCGCTCACGATACATCAGGTTCATGTATGCCATGGCGTCATCGTAATCAGGACGGAGTTGCAGCGCCTTGGTCAGGTTGTCGATGCCTTCCTGCACATTCGAGGAATTCTTCTCTTTTATCTCGGCACAGACTTTCTTGTCCTTCGCCGGCAGAGAATCATCCGGTTTCATGCCCAACTTGGCGCGCGCCTCTTGCCGCGGCTGGTAAGTCTGTGTCCAGTCAATCACGGCGACCGAATAATACGGCTCGGGATCATTGGGATCCGCTTCGGAAGCTTTCTTGTAAAACTCCTTCGCCATCTCAAACTTTTTCATCTGCAGATACAGATAGGCGATCCCTTTTATGCTGTTGATGTTCTTGGGATCAACCTGCAGCACCTGCTTGTATTGGTCAATCGCCTGTTCGGCATTCTTGTTGTTGTCAGGCGTATCGGCTCCTGGAATGTACTGTTGCGCAAATGCGGTCGCCAGATACAACCGCGCATTGATCAGCGTGGGATCGAGCGCCACTGCATCTTGAAAGTGACCAATCGCCTGCTCGTACTTCGCATTCTTGTAGGCCTGTACACCCTTGTTGAGCTGATCCCGCGCCCGCAGCTTTGTGCAGCCTGTACTCGCGATCAGCGCCAGCGCGGCCGCGAATATAACCATGAACTTCGTAATATTTTTCATTGCTTTTATGAATCTCCTTCAAAAATCAGCTACGAACTCCGCGCCACGAGCTTCGAACCACAGGATTCATGCCGGAATCGAAACTGTGGACGCAATCAAGCTAAGGCCTTGGAGCACCCCCAGCCGAACCTGAGCCGCAATGAACTCGCTCGTGGCTTTTCCTAGCCGCCAGCTTCAATCTTTGCCGTAATCAGGCCGACCTTGTCCACGCCCGCCGCGTGCGCAATATCGATCACGTTCGCCACGTCGGCAAAAGGCACATTATCGTCGCCCTTCACGAACATTACCTTCTCGGCGCGCGTTTTGAAGATGTCTTCCAGCCGTCCTTGTAACGTCTCCCATGTCGCATCGTCCTGGTTGATCTTCACCGCCGGAGCATTGCCCGCGCCGCGGTCAATCAACTGCACCACAATCGTCCGGTCGGACGGTGGCGGCTGTTTCTGATCCTTCGGCGGTGGTTGCGGCACCAACGCGTCCAGGCCTTTTGGAGTGAGCGGCGTGATCACCATAAAGATGATCAGCAGCACCAACAAAACGTCGATGAGCGGTGTGACGTTCATGCTTGCATTTGGACCGCTGCCCGACCCACCAGCTGTCATTCCCATATCGTTATCCTCGCTAACTGCGCTATTGTCCGCGCGACTATTGCCCGCCCGTCGGAGTCGTAGCTCCCGCCGGCGGCGCAATCGATCCCTGCTTCTTCTGGTCTGTCAGCAGGCCCAACTGGTCCACGCCTGCCGCGCGCACATTGTCGACCACCTCGACCACCGCGCCAAACTTGGCGCGCGCGTCTGCCTTCAGAAAAACTCGCTTGTCCGTCCGGTTCGCCAGTCGGTCCTTGATCTTGTCCGTCAACTGGTCCACCGCGGTTTTTTCCGTGCCGAAAAATACCGTACCGTCTCGCTGCACGGCTACCAGCAGCGCATCTTCCTTGTCCGCGTCCGGCATCGGGCTCGGGCTGTTCACCTTCGCCATGTCCACGCTCACGCCTTTCTGCAACATCGGCGTGATCACCATGAAGATGATCAGCAGCACCAGCATCACGTCCACCATCGGCGTGACGTTGATATCTGAGTTAACCCTGGCGCCTTCATTTCGCTTTGCTAATGACATCGTTCTTCTCCAGTTCTCTGCCCGGAGCATTCAGGCAACTGAGGAGGAGGCGCCGGCCTAAGGCCAGCGCCCCACAAACGGTTCACCTGCGCAACCGCGCACCACCGCGCCTACAACTTATGACCGGCGCATGCTCCGGCGCTTCAGGAAGTAATCCACCAGTTCGCTCGACGAGTTGTCCATCTCCACGTCAAACGCTTCCACGCGTCCCGTCAGGTAGTTGAACATCATAACGGCCGGAATCGCCACGAACAGCCCGAGCGCCGTCGTTACCAGCGCTTCCGAAATGCCGCCGGCAACCGCCGCCAAGCCCGTTGCTTTTTCCTGTTGAATACCGCGGAACGCGTTCAGAATTCCGACTACCGTTCCGAACAGGCCCACGAATGGTGCCGTCGATCCGATTGTCGCCAGTCCGCCCAGGCCGCGCTTCAGCTCCGCGTGCACAATCGCTTCCGTGCGCTCCAGAGCGCGCTTCGACGCTTCAATCGTCTCACCCGGAATTTCGCCGGGACTGTCCTGGTGAGCTTTGAATTCCATCAGGCCCGCCGTCACAACCTTGGCCAGGTGGCTCTTCTTATTGCGCTCGGCGACCTTGATCGCTTCGTCGAGTTTCCCTTCGCGCAGCGCACCTGCTACTGCCGGCGCGAAAGAGCGGGATTGATTGCGTGCGGCATTGAATGCCATCCAGCGGTCGATCATCACACCAATCGACCACCCCGACATGATGAACAGAATAACGACCACGATCTTCGCCAGGACGCCCATCTGTTTCCAGAGCGAGATTACGTCCCAACCGACCGCGGCTTCTTGTTGATAGAGCCAGGCGGCGGCGATATGCATATTGCTGAGTGCGATTGCTGCCAAAGTGACTGCCATGAGTTTGTGTCTCCTCCTCGGAACTTGTTTGAATCCGTAGTTCTAAAGCTGCTCTAAACCCTGCTGCTCGCGCCATTACTATGGCCCAAGCCTTTTCTTCCAGTTCAAAGCTCGCGCAGCGGCTAGCAGAGACACCTGCCGGCACCCTACCTTCGCGTTTGAGGCGAAAAACTTCTCTCGCCGTTGCATCCTGAAAAGAAAAACTAGCGGGCGGAAACCAACTCGGGCGTCTTCACCTGAGTCCACCGTCTACCAAGCCCTGCATCGCAACTTGAGACAGCGCATGCGGAAACCGCCACAAAACCTGTATGCACCAACGCCGGCTTTTCGAAGAACTGTCTCTTTAGCCTGAGCGCCCTCGCCCGGAGTTCTAACCACCGGACAAGCTGAAATTCACGACCACTTCCGTATCTACAGCCACCGGCTCACCGTTGAGCAGGTATGGCTTATAGCGCCATTGTTTAACAGCCTCAATCGCAGCCGGCGCCAGCATGGCGTGTCCGCTGATCAACTGCAGGTTCGTGATCGTTCCATCCTTGCCGATCTCAGCGTGCAGCACTACCGAACCCTGAATACGCGCCTGCCGCGCCAGCGGAGGATATACCGGCTGTACTTTGCGAATCAGAAGGCCGCTCGATACGCCCGAGGAAACCCGCACTCGCTGCGGAGTGGCCACTTTCGGCACCGCGACCGGTGTGCTGCTGATGATTCCGCCAATCACGCCTCCTGCAGACCCGCCCGGGATTCCGCCCGGAACTCCACCCGGGACACCACCCGCTCCCAAATCCGGTGGCTGCTCATCTTCCTTAATTATCTGGACTTTCTGCGGAATTCGGGTGGGTTGCCGCAGCTCGCCATTTACCATTTCGCTCACGGCCCTAACTACCTTGATTGGGGCTGCGGCCGGAGGCGGCGGAGGCGGCGGAGGTGGCGGCGGCGCTACCAGAAACGTCATCAATTGCGTCTTCGGCAGCGCATCGGTGTAGATCAGCGGAATCAGGATCAAGACTCCGATAAGGAACACCTGGATTATGAACGACAGCGCCGTCGTGCCAAAACGCTTCGTCTTCAGCTTGTTTCCCGACTCGATAAGGCTGTCTTCAAACATGGGCTTCTCCTACGCCAGACCCTACATTTGCTTAGACACCGGCAGCGGCCAACTTGCTCCCATCGTTTGTTCCATTCCCGCTTCTTCGAGCAGGTTCATGATTCTACGCCGCTTGCTCGCCTAAACCTTCACTTTTTCCTTGGGCTGGTTCCCGGTCCGTACCGGCATCGCGATCGGCTTCTGCCCGCGCGCCGCTCGCCATTCCTGGTAGGCCACCAGAATCGGTGCCGCAATCGCAATCGACGAGTACGTGCCGATCAGAATACCAATTACCAGCGCCAGACTGAACCCGCGCAGCACCTCTCCACCAAAAAGGAATAGCGCAAGCACGGTAAGGAAAGTCAGCCCTGCTGTCAAGATGGTTCGACTCAAAGTTTGATTAATGCTCCGGTTGACAATGTCCGACAGCTTGTCCCGCCGCAGCAGCTTGATGTTTTCCCGGATCCGGTCGAAGACCACAATCGTGTCGTTATTCGAGTATCCGATCAGGGTCAGAATCGCCGCGATCACCGTCAGCGAAATCTCTTTGTTCAACAGCGAGAACACTCCCACAGTAATCAGCGTGTCGTGGAAAACCGTCAGCACCGCCGCCACGCCATAGATCCACTCAAACCGCAGCGCCAGGTAGATCAGCATCCCGGCCAGCGAATAGAGCGTCGCCAGTATTGCCTGCTTGCGCAACTGTTGCCCTACTTGCGGTCCCACAATTTCTACGTTGCGGATGCCGAAGTCGGATACATAAAAGCCCTCATTCAGCGACGCCACCACCGCCGGATCCACAGTGCCTTTAAGTTCGTCAATCGAACCCAGCACGCCGCTTTTCACCTTGTCGCGCTGGTTCACGATCGCCTGCGCCATTGCCGTATAACGTGGGTTCGCGTCCGATCCCAGGTGCAGCGGGTCCTTCTCCAGCAGATAAGCCGCGATCGCCAGCGAGCTCGAGTTATTCAGGTCCTGCTTGCCCGAATTCGCAGCGCCCGCGCGTCCTTCCAGCGCTTCGATAATCTGCATCTTGCCCTTGTCGAGCGCCTGCTCGTTGGTTTCCTGAATGTCGAGCCGGATCAGCAACTCATCGTTGCTCGGCAGACCGTACCTCTGCACGTTCGCGTTCTTCAGCCCCGCGCGGTCCAGGTCCGAATGCACCGCCTCCGGGTCCGGCGTGTGCGAATACTTCACATACACCAGTGTTCCGCCGCGGAAATCGACGCCCAGCGGAATCCCATGCCAGAAGGCAATCGACAGGATGCCGGCCACGCTGAAAACCAGTGAGAACGCTAGGAAGTACCACTTCTTCCCAAGAAAATCGATGTTGGTATTTCTAAAGAATTCCAAGTCAAACTCCTAAATCAGCCTTATGCAACGAGCTTCGAGCCAACAACAAATGATTGCTTAAATAAATCGGTCGTTGGTCATCAGTCGCTAGTCGTTCGGAGACTACCCTCGATTCAAATTTGCGAACGACCAACGACTACCGACCATCGACAAACGACTAAATACTCAACGCCTCGCCGCGCTGTTTCCGGGTCAAAATCCAGTCGAAAATCACGCGCGACACAAACACCGCCGTAAACAGGTTCGCCGCCAGACCAAATACCAGCGTCGTGGCAAATCCTTTCACCGGCCCGGTTCCGAAGATGAACAAGATCGCCGCCGATACAATGGTCGTTACGTGCGTATCAACGATCGTGATCCAGGCATGGCTAAAGCCCTGGTCCACCGCCGATGCTGGCGTCTTTCCATTCCTCAGCTCTTCCCGGATGCGCTCGAAAATCAGCACGTTCGAATCCACGCCCATGCCGACCGTCAGAATCACACCGGCAATTCCCGGCAGCGTCAGCACCGCCCCGAAATAGCCCATGAATCCGAGCAGAATAAGCAGGTTCAAAATCAGCGCGATGTCCGCATTCACACCCGCCCAGCGGTAATAAATCAGCATGAAGATCAGCACGGCCAGCATCCCCGCAATCGCCGCTCTCACACCCGATTTAATCGAATCCGCGCCCAGCGACGGCCCCACCGTTCTCTCTTCCAAATACTTAATACCTGCCGGCAGCGCGCCCGAACGCAGCGTCATCGACAAGTCCTGCACCTGCTGCTGCGTGAACCGCCCATTGATAATGCCCGTATCTCGGATCGCTTCCTTGATTACCGCGACTTCCTGGACTTTGTTGTCGAGGATCACCGCCAGGTTATCGCCCACATGTGCCGAGGTAAACGAGTAGAACTTTCGTCCGCCATCGCTTGTCAGGATAAAGCGCACGGCCGGTTGGCCGTTTTCATCCGTCGTCGGCTCAGCCGTCCGCAGATCGCGTCCGCTGACCGCCGCCGCGCGGGAAATCAAGTACCAGCTTTGTTCTGTCTCGCCGGGACGCATTCCAATCTTAGCTGGCAGCAGCACCGCATCCGGAGGCAGCACTCCGCCTTTATCCTGCAGCGCCGCCTGTTCGCTCGGATAAGGGCCGCCCAGCGACTGCTTGATCTCCAGCATCGCCGTCGACTGCATGATGTCCTTCACACGCGCCGGATCGTCTACGCCCGGCAGTTGCACCAGAATCTGGTATTGCCCCAGCCCGTGTTCCTGGATCACCGGCTCGTTTACGCCCAGCGCGTCGATTCGGTTGCGGATCGTCTCAATCGCCTGCTCTACCGCGCGGTTCTTCAGGTCAGAAAGGTTTGTCGGCTTCATGCTGACCGTCCACGAATTCTCCGCGCCCGATGAGGCCTGATAATCCGGCAAGCGGTCCGCCACCAGGCTCTTGAAGTCGCTCGTCTGCTCCGGCGGCACTCCCTTCACCACGATCATGTCCGGATGGTTCTTCTCGTCCGGTTTCGTGATGTCCGCATAGCTGATCTTGTGCGCCCGCATGTCTTCTTTTAAACGCGCAATGGCGTTGTCGGAATCCACGGTGACCGCGTCATTCACCTGCACCTGCAGGATCAGGTGCGTTCCGCCTTTAAGGTCAAGGCCCAAATTAATGCGCTTGGCGATCGACGCCACCAGCCCACTGCCTGACAATTCACTCGGGACCCCGATAATCCCGAAAACGAAAAGCACCAGGACCGCCGCAATCACGATCCACTTCCAGGTAAGGTTCTTATTCATAATTAACCAATCTCACAATCAAGCTCGTCACTCGCAACTCATCGCTCGAAGCTCTTTCTATTTTCCCTCTTCTGCCGCCGTCACCGATACCACTGACCCCCGCGTCACTTCGATCTTCAAGTTATCCGGCGGCACCCTCAGCGTCAGCGCGTCGTCTTTCAGGCTGATGATCGTCCCCCTCAGCCCTCCACTCGTCGTTATCTTGTCCCCGTTTTTCAGTTCGCCCAGCATGGCTTGCCATTTCTTCTGTTTCCGTTGTTGCGGCAGAATCAGCAAAAAGTAGAAGATCGCAAAAATAAAAAGCAGGGGCGCCAGCCCCAGAAGGCCAGAACCGCTAGAAAACTGCCACAGCGCAAGCTTAATGTTCATACCAGAAGAATTGCCCATTACCTTTTCCAGCCAAATCAATTCCTGCTCGAACCTCGAAAACGCAGTCTCCGTAACAATAACAATCCCCGGGCTAGTCCGTAGAAGTTCGCAAAGACGACGTCCGTAAAAATGAAGCCCGCAAAAATTTGTTCTTCCTTTAGTGCTCTTCGGGAATTCTCGTCTGAGCGCAGATCTCTCGGAGGAGGAAGTTCTTAACCACGACCACAAGCCGGGTCCCCTCAGGCACCCATCCCATACGTAGGATTCTGAGGTTTCGACTAGGAGCACCGCAAAAAGACACACCTGCCCCAAATTCAATAGCATGCCGGACGCACCGCCATGTGTCAAGTTGAGGCGCTTGCGCGGCGTGAGCGAAAACGGGGTCCCCGCACGCGCGGTTTTCGCGTGACGGGGTGGAGGAGCATGAGCCGCGCTCCGCTGATGGCTTTGGTTACTGGGTACTGGGTACTGGGTACTGGATACTGGTTACTGGTTACTGCCCCTCACCCTTCTCATCGTCTCCAGGTAAAAATGCAGGTTATGCACCGTATTCAGCGTCTGTGCCAGCAACTCATTCGCCGCATACAAATGCCGCAAATAAGCCCGCGAATACCGCCTGCACACCTGGCATCCACATAAAGGATCAAGCGGCCCCGCATCCTCCGCATACCTCGCCTGCTTGATCGACACGCGCCCCTCCGACGTAAACAGCAGTCCATGCCGCGCCGCCCGAGTCGGCAGCACGCAGTCCATCATGTCCACGCCCATGCGCGCATACAACTCAATCTCTTCCGGAGTCCCCACTCCCATCAAATATCTCGGCTTGTCTCGCGGCAGAAACTCCAGCGTCCATTCCACAATCTCCCGGGTCATCTCCCGCGGCTCGCCCACGCTCAGCCCGCCAATCGCATATCCCGGAAACCCAATCTCCACCGTCCGCAGCGCCGACTCCTTCCGCATCTCCCTATCCATCCCTCCCTGCACAATCCCAAACAACGCCTGTGTGGAGCAGTTCTCTGTTCGCGTGGAAAAGTGATCAGTCATCAATGGTCGGTGGTCAGCCCCCCCCACAGCGCCATAAGTCTTGTCATCCTCACTACCCATATACGACTTGTCATTCCGAGGAGCGACGCGACGAGGAATCTGCATTTCCCGACCGCTGACGGCTGATGGCTTATCGCTTTTTTCTGGATACTGGTTACTGGTTACTGGGTACCGGTTTTGAATCTGCATTTCCTGACCGCTGATGGCTGATGGCTGACGGCTTGCCCAGGGCACTTCGTTCTTATGCTCCTCAAAATACTTCTTGCTCCGCTCCGCCCACCGCAGCGTCATCTCCATCGACGCGCGCACCCGTTCTCGCTCTGCCGGATACTCCGTGCACTCATCAAACGCCATGATGATGTCCGCGCCCAGCGCAATCTGCGCCTCCATCGCCCGCTCCGGGCTCAGAGAGTGCGACGATCCATCCAGATGCGACCGGAACGTCACTCCCTCTTCCGTCACCTTCCGCAAGTCGCTCAAGCTGAAAACCTGAAAGCCCCCCGAATCCGTCAGAATCCCCCGCCCCCACGACATGAAGCCATGCAGCCCGCCCAGCCGCCGCACCACCTCCACGCCCGGCCGCAAATAAAGATGATAGGTATTGCCCAGCAGAATCCCGACGCCCAGCTCTTCCAGCACGTCCTGCGAAACGCTCTTGACCGTCCCCGCCGTCCCCACCGGCATAAACACCGGAGTCTCGATCACGCCATGCGGAACAATAAGCTTCCCTATGCGCCCCGCTCCTCCAGAGTTCCCAGTCTGCCTCGCAGTCTGGCCCACGGCCTGGCTAGCAGCCTGGTTCGCAATCTCGCTCTCAATTTGAAATTTGATGGACACCGCAGAAATTCTATAGGCAATCGCGTTCACGCAACGAACTCACGCATCATTCTGGAGGCGAATGCTTGAGGAGGCGAAGAAATCCAACGTCGTCGATCTGGCATCAATGAGCGAAATCGCCTGGTTACGGAAGTTGACTTCCGGTTTGCCGTCATCCATGAATCGATTACTTCCTGAAAGCCGACTTCTCGGTACCAATCCGGCTGACTTCCTCGAAGCCCGTTTCTGGATAATTTCCTGTTTGCCCGACTAACGGGAAGTGATCGCAGGGCGATTGGAAGCGAAATGCCGAGTGCAGCCAATTCCGCGAGTTGTGCGCCAACTGAGTGGCAGTGGTGGGCTTAAGGTGCTAGACTTGCCGCCGATTTGCATCGTCCTCCAGTGAGGGAATCGTGAGCGACCCGGCAACCAAGCCAAGCCCGGACAACTCTAGAGACAGTTCCGATCCCGAAGCCACTCTCGACTCCGTCGCTGCTCCCGTGGGCATACCCGCACACGCCTTAGGCTCGATTGGGCCCTATCGGCTAGTCCGAAAACTCGGGGAAGGAGGGATGGGGCAGGTGTGGTTGGCCGAACAGTCCGCGCCCGTCAAACGGCAGGTTGCGCTGAAAATCATTAAAGCCGGGCGGTACGACGATTCCGCTTTGCTGCGCTTCGACGTCGAACGGCAGACGCTGGCGATCATGGATCATCCTGCCATCGCCAAGGTCTTCGATGCGGGTTCAACTTCCCAAGGCCAACCGTACTTCGTAATGGAATATGTTCCGGGCTTTCCCATCACCACCTATTGCGACCAGAAGCACCTCTCGGTCCATGAGCGGCTAGCCCTGTTCATCAAGGTTTGCGAAGGCGTGCAACATGCGCATCAGAAAGCGATCATGCATCGCGATCTGAAGCCTTCCAACATTTTGGTGGTTGAAGTCGATGGCCAGCCGATGCCGCGCATTATTGACTTCGGCATCGCGAAAGCCATCTCGCAACAAGCTGAGGATGAGACGCTGCTAACGCGGGCCGGAGGAATGGTGGGCACCCCGGGATACATGAGCCCGGAGCAAGCGGATCCCACCGTGCCCGATGTAGACACCCGGACAGACGTTTATTCGCTCGGCGTGGTGCTTTATGAACTTCTTACGGGTTTGTTGCCCTTTGATGCCAAGCAGTGGCAGACCAAACCTTTCCATGTTGTCTTGCGCCAGCTGCACGAAGAGGATCCGCCGAGTCCGAGCACCAGAATCGGGGGAGACTCTACCTCGACGACCGCGGCGCAACGCCGGCGCACGGATCCACGACAACTGGCAAGCCTTCTGCGCGGAGACCTGGACTGGATCACGTTGAAGGCTTTGGAAAAAGACCGCGCCCGCCGGTATGGCAGCCCTTCGGAACTGGGCGCCGATGTCGGCCGCTATCTGCGGAACGAGCCTGTGGTGGCGCGCCCGGCAAGCACGGCTTACCGGACGAAAAAGTACATCCAGCGCCACAAAGTTGGAGTGGCGGCGGCAACAGCCGCGGTGCTGCTGCTGCTCGCATTCGCGGTGCTGCAAACGATCCAGTTGCGGCGCACCACGCGGGCGCTTGATCGCGCCGATCGCGTTACCGCGTTTATGACCGACATGTTCAAGGTCTCAAACCCAAGTGAAGCACGGGGGAACGACATCCGGGCTCGCGAGATTCTGGATAAGTCGGCGAAAGACATCGACACGGGACTGGCGAACGACCCGGAGCTGCAGGCGCACATGATGAACGTTATGGGCACCGTGTATCAAAGCCTGGGGCTCTCCACAAAGGCCGAGCCTCTGCTGCGGCGCGCCCTGGAAATTCGGCAGCGTATTCTCGGTCCCAGGAACCCCGACACGTTGCAATCGGAGTCCGATCTCGCAGTCGTAGTGCTGGCGGAGAGTCACCTCGAACAAGCGGAGAAGTTGTGCCGGGAGACCATGGAGACTCGCCGCCAGGTACTTGGCCCCGAGCATCATGACACCGTGGATTCTATGGTGCAGCTGGCCCGAATTCTTGGTTTTGAATCGCGATACGTCGAGGCGGAAAAGTTGAACCGTGACGCGCTCGAAGTGGCGAGGCGAAAGTGGCCCCAAGACAGGTTGACGGCGACGGCCCTATCGCTTCTGGCCGACACTCTCACTCATGAGCGCAAGTACCCGGAAGCAGAGAAGGCAGCTCGAGAGGCGCTCGAAACGGATCGGCGAACCCTGGGCTCCGATCATCCATCAGTGTTGAGAGACATGTTCAATCTCGCTGCTATTCTTTCCGAGGAGCAACATTACGCCGACGCAGAAGAGATGTATAAAGAGGTGGTTGAGTCCGCACGGCGGGTGCTGGGGCCGCAGCATCCCGGTACGTTGGCTGCCATGAGTACCCTGGCGGCGCTTCTGGACGATGAAAAACGTTTCGCCGAAGCGGAGAAATTGGAGCGCGAAGTACTCGAGGCGCAACGCCAGGTCCTGGGCCCGGAGCATGCCAATACCTTGCTTACCTTGGGCAATTTGGGTTCCGCATTGATCGAAGAAAAGCACTACTCGGAAGCGGAAAAGGTTTTGCGCGAGGCACTCGCTGGCCTGCGCCGTGTTCTCGGCCCTTCGCATGAAGTCACGCAAACCGCAGTCCGCAACTTGGCTCGCGTCCTTGCGCTAGAGGGCAAGCGGGATGAGGCCTTCGTCAACTTGTGGACCTATGCGGAAGGCTTTGGTTCGGTCGACGAGATTGAAGCCGTTGAAAAGGACGACAAGCTCCAGTCCCTGCATGGAGACCAGCGCTTCGACGCGCTCCTGTCCGCCACACGCCAGCGCATCGCCGCGGCGAAGACGCAGCCGGCGACTAGATAGACCGGGCGCGACCTTCATCCCGCCAAGGGGACAGCAGAGAACATCACCGAAATTTGGAACGAATCGGGGCGGAACGCGGGAAACCCTGCCTTTGAAACGAAATGTCGCCCACAATCGTCTCGTGCCCGAGTCACGGGCAATCCGGAAGTTGCGCAACTGGAAAGAATCTTCGCGACACGGTCCAGAAGTCGGCTTGTAGGAAGTTTCGCCAGATTAGTACTGGGAAACGCGCTTGTGTTGAGTGATCGGGCGAAGCTTCCTGATTGTCGGCTAACCGGAGGTTACCCGGCGCGGTGACCTAGCCCTGTCAATTGGCGAAAAATCGCATTTACTCTCATCATCTTGGTAACACGCGCCGTTGATTCCATGACAATGTCGGGCCCATTCTCGTTTATGATCTAAAAACCCATGAACAGGATGCCCACAGGCCGGAAGAGTCTCCAAATCGCGCTAGGGGCGTGCCGACTGGTGAGCCTGGGCCTAGTCCTGAGACTGACACTGACACTGACACTCGTTCCGCTCCAGGCGCGCGCGCAACGGCAACCCGAACAGCGGCAGCAACCAGAACAACAGCAGCAACAGCAGCCCGTCATCCGCTTTGTGCGCGATCCCGATTCTGCGCCGGACCTCAAGGTCAAAGACCTCGACGGAAAAGAACTCTCCCTGCAGGCGTACAAAGGCAAAGTGGTGCTGCTGAACTTCTGGGCTACATGGTGCGGGCCGTGCCGCGCGGAAATTCCCAGCCTGATCCAACTTCAGGACGACTATAAAGACCGCTTGCAGATTATCGGCATAGATGTCGATGACGACGACGCCGATCGGCTACGCGCGTTCGTGAAAGCCAAGGGCATCAACTATCCGGTGGCGATGGCCTCGGTGCCGGTGCGCATTGCCTATGGAGGCGTCGGCGCGCTGCCCACGCTTTTTGTCATCAATCCGGAGGGCAAAATGGTGCAAAAGCATGTCGGGCTCTTCGATCCGGCGCTGTACGAGATCGAAGTTCGCGCCCTGCTGAAGATGCCGATTCCGGCCAGAGTAGAAACCTTTGAAGATACCGGTGAAGTGTCTCTGAAGCACGCGGACCGCGCGACTATGCTGCCGGGAATCGACACCTCAAAACTGACCCCAGAACAGCGCGCGGCCGCCTTGCACAAGCTCAATGCGGAAACCTGCCCTTGCGGATGCAAATACACGCTCGCGCAATGCCGCATTTCCGATCCCGCATGCCAGACCAGCAAAGTACGCGCCGCAGCCATCGTGAGCGAAGCCGCAAAATTACCGCCCAGGAACAAGGACGGGCATAGAACTACCGGCGCGCCAACTTCGCCCGCGCCATCAGGATCTGCCGATCCACCGACACCACGCGAGCACAAATAGACCACTAAGCGAAATCTGTTTACAGAAATTACCCCCTCAACACTTCTCGTTAAGTTGCAATAGAAAAGCCGCCCCAAGTATTGGGCGGCTTTTATGCGGTTTTTCGGACGAGTCTGAAGTCGCGCGAAGGCTATGGGATTGTGCCCAGAACCTCACCGGCATACTCGTTGAGGCCTTGAACTGGACCCCAATTATTTTCATTGCACGTCCCCCCAGGGGGAGTAGCGCATTGCGCCATCTGTGGCGTTGTCCCTTGTGCGACAAGATGCCAAACGCCATAAAAGTCGCTGCCCGTTCCGGTAACCGGTGTGTCGGCAACCACCCAGTATCGCGTTCCGGCCGTGACACTGACCGGTGTAAAGTTTGCGAGCGCCAAGGCACAGCAGAGTCCGTTGCCAAGGTTTGTAACCGTAACCGGTCCGCTAAGCAATGTTCCCGGAGAGTTCCCCGAATCGCTATAAATGCTCAGATTGACCTGATTTGCTCCGCTGCCTCCGTAGTAAATAGCAACCTGCACCTGCTTGACCGTGGAGTTACCTTTTGGAATAAAAGGCATCGCGAGGTAATACCCAAAGCCGCCGCCCTCGAAATTTGGTCCATAAATGCCATTACCAGCCAGCGCGTAAGCGTTGGGGTTCGCCTTAAGGTTGGTGAAGATCTTTTTCAGAGCCACGTCAGGCCGCGCATCTGACTCACTCTGAGCGAACAGGCTGAGGCTGCAAAGTGCTAAAAGGCACACGAATAGCAGAAGTTTTTTCATGAGTTTCCCTCATTTTTTTCAGCTCGAGATTTTGAGTTGCCGATTTGGAACGGTTCACCCAGTCGCACTCTAAGCGATGGCCACTCCCATCTGCGGCGTGAGGGGGCACTCCTTGACGAGTGAGGTTGGGCTTGACAGGAACCGCCAAAGAACCGGGAAGAAATTCCATCGGCGGACCCCTAAGTTGGCAAGAACTATACTGTCAATATTGCCTGAAAGCAATGCTTTTCTGACAGAATGGTAGCCGTCGGCTTACCTCTGCGAGCCTCTTGCGCGCTTGCTGGAAAACAGCAAAACTTATCGGGAGGGCACTCGTTCCCCAAGTTCTCTCAGGCCCGTTTCGACTCTGGCCGCGTCGTCACGATATCTTGGATCACTCTGCGTGAGCTTTCGATAGATGGTCATCGCTTCGGTATAGTCAACACGGGAATCTGCCACCCGATCCTGGAGTTGGGCGACGAATCCCAGGTTGCTCAACGTGCTTGCCAAATCAGGCAAGTATCTTGCTGGCGATTGCTGCGCCAGCCGGCGATAAATCTTCACCGCTTCCTCAAAGTGTTGGCGAGCGTCGTCCAGCCGCTGCTGCACTTGATCCACACTGCCTAAGCGTTTCAACGTCGCGGCCAGGTCTGGCAGATACCCACTCGGATTCTGCTCCGCGAGTTGCTCGCGAATCCTTACCGCTTCTTCGTAGTGCCGGCGGGCGTCCTCTGTACGTTGCTGCAGCCGATCCAGATTCCCCAGGTTGGTTAGGGCCGCGGCCTGTCCGGCAAGGTGTTCCTCCGGATGAGATAGTTGGGAATAAGATCTGTACGCTTCCTCATAATGCTGGCGAGCTTCCACCAGCCGGTCCTGGAGTTGATCCAGGGCCCCCAGGTCATTCAACAGCGCCGACATTTTGGGCGACTGCATCTCCGGACGCGTGGCCATGCCCCGGTATACCTTCAGGGCAGCTTCGTAGTTCTGGCGAGCATCCTCGAGCCGGTTTTCAAGTTGGGCCACGTTGCCCAGGTCGGTCAGCACCACCACCATGTCCTGCACCCCAAGTCGCATATCTGTCTGCTGCGCCATTTGACGGTAAAGCTCCAAGGCCGCCTCATAGTGCTGGCGGGCCGCGTCGAGCCGTTCCTGCTGGGTGCTGAAACCCCGCAGGTCATCGGCCGTCATAGCCACATTTGGGCTCATGAGCGCATGCGCCAGGGACTGGTGGGCGAGGGGATTCTGTTCCGTCACGCGCACGGTGTGGTTCCAAAGAGCGTACTCGCTTCTCCACGCGTCCATCTGCCGCCAGCTTATGCAGCTCAGGATCGTCAATAAACATAGCGCCGGAATCGCCCGCCAGATCGTGCGCATCTTCCTTGCCTCCGCCCAATCGTCCAGGCTCCAGGCGATCATGATGAAGATTCCGATCAGCGGAATATAGGCAAAGCGATCGGCCATCCCCTGTTTCCACACCTGCACCAAGCCGATAGCGGGGACCAGCGTGCCGAGGAACCAGAACCATCCGACCGGCAAATACGGTTTGCGGCGGAAAATTATAACCAGCACCGTACCTGCGAGAAGAACGAGCACGGCTGATAACAACTGCCACGCCGGTATGGTTACAGGATGAGGATAGAAGGCAGCCAGACGAGCCGGCCAAATCATCTTCCAGAGATACAACGCATAGGCCACGAGCGCGTTTCCAATTCGCGCCCTCAGTGGAAGCTCTGCCAGAGTAACCTCCACACGCCGCTGCGCAATCAGTGTGATTTGCGAACTCGCGGCGGAAAGAACGAGCAGCGGCACTTTTTCCAGCACCAGCCGCGTCCAGCTTACCGGCGTCACGCCATTCGCTGCGCCCGTTTCTCCCCGAGACCTTTCTCCTCTGGACCTTTCTCCTTCAGACCCTTCTCCTTTAGACCAGGGGGTTCTTTCCAGCGGCCAGTAATCCAGAAGCAACAGCACAAAAGGCAGCGTGGTAATCATCGGCTTCGCCATCAGCCCGGCGGCAAACAGCCCGGCCACCGCCAGATATCGCTGCCATTGCGGCTTGCGTACGTAGTGCACGTACGCTGCGATCGTCAGAATAAGGAAGAGCGTGCAGAGCACATTCTTCCGTTCCGCCACCCACGCCACCGACTCCACATTCAATGGGTGCACCGCGAACAGCGCGGCTACAAACAGGCTCGCCCCCACGCGTTTTGTGATCCAGACGAGCAGTAGAAAGAGCAGTGCCGCATTCAGGGCGTGAATCAATACACTGTCGAAATGATGACCGGCTGGGTTGAGCCCGAATAGTTGGCAATCCAGGGCGTGCGACAGCCAGGTCAGCGGATGCCAATACGCCGCAGTTTCAGTCGAGGTAAGCGCCCACTTGACTGTGCTCCAGGTCAACCCTTCCTGGACATGAGAATTTCCCGTAACGTATTCGCGATCGTCCAGCACGACAAACGAATAGCCAATCACCCGGCTATAGAGCGCGACTGTCGCGCCCGCCAGCAGAACACTGAGAACGGCAATTAGCTTCTTGCCGGCGAGGATTGCATCTTTATCTGAAGGCGGCTGCGGCTTCCTGGGTGCTTGGGCGCGTGTTTTTCTGGACATTCTTGACGCAGCTTATTCGTCAATATGATTCTACACAGCCGAAGAAACATGTTGGTGCACCAGCTTTTTTGTTGCTTCATCGTTAATTGGCGCAACATCTGGTTTCGACAGTTGAGAACCCTAACGGTACGGAATCTTTCTCCTGGCCTTCGAAAACAGGGTTCCTTTTGAAACGTGGACAGGAACGTAACCACGCGACCGCAGGAAGCGGGTGGTCAGCTAACCGCTCACTGAGCGTCGCTCGGCGTTCGGCGTGCCACAATGATCTTCTTGTCTGTATCGAAGTCCTGAGCTTCCGCCATCGGGTCTGGATTATTGCCCCACTTGATATCGGGGGCTTTCACCGGAGCCAACACCCATTGATAGCGATTTACTTCTCTTTCAAAGACCGGCCAGTGCACAAACGTCACCGACTGGCGCAGTACCAGAAAGGCTGGCTGTTTTTCCGCGTCGTCCTCCACGCGAAAGGCTGCAATTCCTCCCCGGATGGGATTGGGCAAATAGAACATCAGCGGCAGGTCCTCATAGTTCACCAGGATTTCGTCACTCGGTGCCGCATTCTGCCTGAGCCAATCAATCACCAGGCGGTTGGGATCTGGCCGCGAGCCAAAGATTTCCCTGCGCAGCGTCAACAACTCCCCCCGCAACATCAGATTTGTCGAGTACCCGCTTGTCAAGTATGACGGTGGCGAAATCAGTGCATGCATCGGCATGCTCAACCACGGTGTCAGGATCAAAACCAAAGCGCCTATCCAGGCATAAGTCGCCGGCAGTTTGCAACCACGAACCAGCACCCATGCGCTCAACAGGCATCCAACCGGTGCTGCAATAATCACGTAACGCAAGAAGGGGCCAGGAGCTACCGATGGAACCCACAACGCGAGTGCAACGATGATCCCGCACGCTATCGCCACCACGCGGCGATCGGCCCCGGCCAGCGTCTTCCCGCGCCATGCCACCAGCACCGCTGCCGCAATCACGATCGGCAATGCCACCACATACTCGTTGATGTTGAAAACGGTGAGGGCGAACAGCGTCTGCCCCCAGGTTTTCTCTTGGGCCATCAACCTGCCCCAGAGCCCGTAATAGAAAATAAACGGCGCCAGAGTCAACGCCAATGCCATGCCCACCCCTAGCGGTCGCCAAAGCTCCTTCCGGTTCGCCACAAACGCATCCACAAAAAGCACTCCTAGCACTGGCCATACCGTCCCATAATCCACCTGGAACCAGCACCACGCAGCAATCACAAATACGATAGCTCCCCAAAGGCTTTTGCGCTGCCAAAGCGCATAACAGATGAGCGTGAGCACCAGAAACATACTCGACAATGAGTAATACCTGCATTGTCGCGCGTGCAGTATCCAATAGGCGTTGAAGATCAGAAGCGCCGTCGCAAGCTGTGCTATTAACGGGCTGTCAAAGGACATCAGCGCCCACTGGTACAGCAGCAAAACGGTGACAATACCGGCGAGCGCAAACGGAAGTCGTGCTGCGAAGGTGGTTTGCCCCAACACTTTCAGGCTCGCAGCAACAACCATGAATTGGCCCCAGGGGTGGAACTTCCAAGCCGTATCCGCTTTGAAGTCATGGCGGGCAATATAGTAATCAATCGCCGCTTGGGGACTTGCGGTCCGTTGGCCGATGGTGCTGGTGTCTTCCGCCCTATCGTTATCGACGGCGAGTAGGTTGAGCCCGTCGTAGGCCAAAGGCCGGCCAAACCGCAGCATGCGCGCGCCAAGCACTGCCGTGTTGGCCTCATCCTGCCAAAGGTATTTGTCGGCCAGTCCCCACAACAACAGGACTGATGCCAATAGGCCGACGAAGGTGGGTGCTATGAATCTATTTACGCCAGTCAGGCTCCATGCGCCCTTCTGTGTTGGCGAAAGCGTGCTAATAGGTGGCTGTTCGCGGCCTTGGGCTCCTACCTCTGCGGATGTCTTAGCGCGGCTCATGCGTCAGCACGATTCTACACAGCCGCCGAAACATGTTGGTGGCACCAGCTTTTTTTCGTTGCTTCATCCTCAATTAACGAAAAATCGCGATCACACCCAAACTCCCGAATCGTAACCCTGCATTCGAAGTGCGGGGCCTTTCTTATGCTGTTCCGCGATGTCAAATCTGGGGAAGCTCAAACAGGTTATGGTTTTGCCAAAGCAGTTGGGTTTTCTCCGTGTCTCCGTCTCTCCGTGGTGGAATTTGAAGTTAGGACACTACGCGGCCACCCCGCTCCCTCGTTCCTCCGCCATTACCTCCGGTTACCTGCGTAACCTTTACCGTGTGACCCTCTCGTATCACAATGAAAATAAAAGTCCGTCTGGACAACGACAATGCTTGCAAAATGTTCCAATCCCTCGTGCTCCGCCTCGTTCCGGTTTCTCCATTCTGGCAAACTCTTCCACTTCGAAAGCCACCTCGCTGCCGGCAACAGGAACCCAGCCCCACTCGCCCACAGCGCAGAAATGTTCTGGTTGTGCGAAGAATGCGCGGCGCAGCTTACGCTTGTGCTTGACCGCGAGCGCGGTGTCCAAACCGTTCCGTTAGCGCCCCGCGCGTTGCACGCGGTTTCCTAGAATTTCCATCGTCGCAATTCCCCGGTGTGCGTCATCATTACAACCTTCCCGGAGAAGATACGGCCTTGCTCGTGTACGCGCCCGTAATCGAGTTCCAGCGAATCCGCACCACCTCGCCAAACATGAGCATTCCGTCGCGAAAAGGATGCAGCCGCGTGCCCTCGCTGTGCGCCCACCGCACCGGAACTTCCTTCACCACCATGCCCGCCTTCCGCGCCAGAAATAGAATCTCCGGGTCGAAAGCCCATCTCTCAATCCTCTGCAAGGGAAAAACTCTCTGCGCCGCATCGCGTCGAAATGCCTTGAATCCGCATTGCGTGTCCACAAAATTCAGCCCCAGCACCACCCGTAGCACCAGGTTAAAAATTCGCCCCAGCAGCTGCCGGTAGAGCGGCTGACGCTCCGTCTGCAATTCCGCCCGCAGCCAGCGCGAGCCAATCGCGATGTCAGCGCCTTCGCCGATCGCGTCAAACAGTTTCCCCGCCTCGCTCATAGGCGACGAAAGATCGGCGTCCGTAAATAGGCAAATGCCGCCCCGCGCCTGCAGCATCCCTTCCCGCACGCTGAATCCCTTGCCCCGGTTCACCGGGTTTTCCAGCAGCATGACCTCAGGATTCTTCTTTCCATACTCGCGAACAATATCCTGTGTCCCATCGCGCGATCCGTCGTCCACTACCAGTATCTCCACACTCCAATTCTGTTCCTCGGCATAACGCAGCAATTCATCCAGCGTCGGCCGCAGCCGCGCGCTTTCGTTGTACGCCGGTATCACAATGGAGTAGGTCGGACTCATCGATCTCTCTGCGCCACACCTCGGCGCATGTTGTCACGCACCCGCTACAAATATGTCTGACGAAATTATGTCCGGCGAAATTACTTCTCTCGCCTGACACTTATCCGACGCAGCACGTGTAACACATTACACCATCGCCTCGCAGCTGGCGGCAGCGACGCGCAAGAGGGAGCGCCGGCGACCCGCCGGCTGTCCCGAGGGCGCCCCGCCCTCGGTGCGTGCTTAACTAATAGGCGTCATCCCGACGCCCCGTGTCTTTCACCAACGGGGCGAGGGATCTGGCGCGTAGCACCTCACACCTTGCTGAATCCCAAACCTCCGGCGTCATCACCAACCGCCCAGTAGCGCCGCCGCCCCGCCAAGCATCAAGTTCGAACCCCATGTCTACCATATGTACGGTATCGAACATTTCTCCGATTCATGCTAGAAAAACTGGGGGCGTGTATCAATGCTTAGGCGTTTAGAAGATCGCATCCGCGAATTGTGCGCCAAGGCCATCACTGCTCACCCTAACGACCTCGACGACGTTCTTTCCCAGCTCCAATCCTCTATTCAGGAACATACTGAGCGGCTCAGAAAAATCGCCACCGCAAAACTTGTCCGCCTGGAGAACGGTCACCCAGAGAGGCGATCCGCCTGAATCAAATTCGAGGTAGCGCCGACGTCCCGCCGGCGATGCATAGAGTTAATTGCGAGAGTTGAAAATTCAAGAAAGGTCAACGCACGAACCGCTCACGCCACGCGCCGTCGCTCCGCCAGCAACTCGAAGAACTCGCCCACCAGGTCCTCATTCCACAGTCCCCGCTTCGCTTCCTGCTGCATAGTCTGCGCGCTTTGTTCGTGCGTCAAGGCGGGCTTATACGGACGCGCCGTTCTCAGCGCGTCATACACATCCACTACCTGCAAGATGCGCGGCAGCAGCGGAATGCCCTCATTCGTCAGCCCATCCGGGTAGCCGCTCCCATCCGAGTGCTCATGATGATGGCGGATAATCGGCAGCACCAGCCGCAGCGACTTCAGCGGGCGGCAAATGTTCTCCCCCACCACCGGATGCTCCTTCATGATCTTCCATTCCGCCACCGTCAGGTTGCTGCCCTTCTTCAAAATCTCATCCGGCACCGTGATCTTTCCCAGATCATGCAGGTACCCGCCCCGCCGCAGCGCAATCACGCATTCTTCATTCAGCCCCAGATGCTGCCCCAGATCGCTCGCGTTGCGCGCCAACCGCTCGCAATGCCCTTCCGTATAAGGGTCGCGCGCCTCTACGCTCCGCCCCAGCGTGCACAGCACTGATTCCGCCGTCTCCAGCTCATCGGTAAACTCTTTCAGCTTCAGCAGAGATTTCACCCGCGCAAACAACTCCTCCGGGCTCACCGGCTTCGTCAGGAAATCGTCCGCTCCCGCCTCAATCGCGTTCAGCCGGTCTTCGTGCGCGTTCAGCCCCGTTATCATCACCACCGGAATCAACCGCGTCTCCGGATCGTTCTTCAGTTCGTGGCACAGTTCGTAGCCGGTCTTTCCCGGCATCACCACATCCAGCAGGATCAAATCCGGCGCCGCCCGCTGTATCTGCTCTTCCGCCTCCCGCGCGCTCGACACCACCGACGCCTGATACCCCCGCGTCGCGAGCATCTCCTTCATCAACTCGGCGTTAAGCCGGTGATCGTCCACTACCAGAATTGTTTGTTTTCGCCGCGCAGGCAGGATCTCCCGCGCAGGCAGGATCTCACTCATATTTTCATGAGAACGGGTGCGCGAAAAATCGGTTGCTTTTGAACCCCTGGGCGGGACCTTCATCGTGCGATCCTGATTGCCCTCATTCTAGTCCAATTTAGATGCCGCCGCAGCCGCAAGGGTTTGGTAGTACCAGCGACCCGCCACATTTGGGTTTGGTAGCGCCGGCGACCCGCCGGCACTTGGGGTTGATAGCGCCGACCCGTCGGCATTTGGGGTTGATAGCGCCGACCCGTCGGCATCAAGCGATGGTGTCCAAAACCAGCCGATGGTCTGTTGACTCACACCGCAACCACTCTTTTCGGGCGTCATCTCGAAGCCCCGCGCTCCTTCCCGGCGGGGCGAGGGTTCTCGCGTGCATCGGCAATCGCATGCTGGATACTGGGTACTGGATACTGGGTACTGGCTACTGGCTACTGGGTACTGGCTTTTCGAAAACCGAACATTCTCCATGTTCACGCATCATGGCCCATCCGCCGCAACCATGCCACACTCGCCAGATGCTGCGCAAACTCTTGCCTCTTTTCCTTGTGCTCCTGTCTCCCGGCCTCGGCTTTTCCGCCTCCAAGCCGCACGTCATCTTCTTCGGCAAATCAATCGCCGCCAAATGGCCGAACGCCACCGCCGAGAAAATGCTCGACCTAAAAGTGCGCCCCTTGTTCGTCGACACCAAGCTCAAGGAATACACCACCGGCGATCCTCACGAACTCACCGACCGCCTCTTCGCCGTCCGCCGCGCCTTCCGCATCAACGACGCGCTCCCCGCCGAAACCGCCACTCACTGGCAGTGGCAACGTGGAGGCTGGCTCCTCGTCGACCGCCTCACCGGCCGCGTCTCGCAGCTCAATCTCCCCGAGTTCGATCCTTTTTACTCCACCGCCAGTTGGTATCGCGACTACATCGCCTACTGTGGAGTCTCCGATGACGGCAGGAAATTATTCGCCATCGTCGCGCAGGTGGGTCGCCGCAAACCCATTCTCAAAAAGGATGCTGGCGAGCCCGGAGCCGACGACGCGCCCGACTCCGAATGTCCACCGCCGACCTGGGAGCGCCATCCCATGCGCGTGACCTTCATTCCCGACGACGACCACAAAGTCGTCTTCTCCATCCGCAACCGCGTCGTCGACGTCGTCAACGACACCGAAGACGCCGAAGAATAGTCTCTTAGATCTTGTCATTCCGAGCCGCCTGGAGCTCCGCATTGCGCAGCGAAGGCGAGCGAGGAATCTGCTTTAGAACCGGCGCAACTCGTTACTCGCAACTCGTGGCTCTTAGCTCGCAACTCGCAGCTCGCGGCTCGCGGCTCGCAACTGCCTCTAAAGCTCCGCTGCCAGCGCTTCTTCTTTCGCCGGATTCTTATGAACCGCCGCGCTCGTCACCATGATCACTGACACCACGATCACCGCGCTTCCCATCAATATGTATCGGTCAATCCGCTCATGCAGCACCAGCCATCCCAGAAACACCGCGACCACCGGATTCACATACGCATACGTCGATACCTTTGACGTCGGCACATGCTGCAGCAACCATATATAGGCCGTGTATCCAATCCACGATCCGCACACCACCAGATATAAGACCGCTCCCAGCCCGCGCGCCGTCCACACGACCGGATCATTCCGCTCGAACACCACCGCAAATGCCAGGTTCGCCAATCCCGCAAACACAATCTGCCAAGCCGTCGCGCTAAACGGCTCGCCCGCCGCGGTCTGCCATTTCTTCGAGAGCACTGACCCGAGCGCCCAACTCAGCGATCCTCCCAACAGCGCAATCGACCACCAGAACTCGCGCCGCCCAAACGTCGTCGGATGCACCAGCGTCGGCCAGATCAGCACCACAACTCCAACAATCCCGAGAGCCAGCCCAATCTTTCCCCGCCGCGAAATATGATGGTGGCCGAGCAGCAAACTATCCAGCACCAGAAACCACAGCGGCGTCACCGATACCAGCAGCGCCGCGAATCCAGTCGGCACAATCTGCTCCGCGAATGAGAGCGTCAGGTTTCCGCCCATCAGCAGCAGAATCCCGCACACCGCCAAGTGCACCAATCGCCCGGCGGGAAAGATGACTCTCCGTCCGCTGATCGCGCAATAGGCCAGCATCAACACTCCCGCAACCAGGAAGCGCACCGCGCACATGTGCGCTGGAGGAATCTGCTCCACCGCAATCCCGATCCCCAGGTACGTCGATCCCCAGAAGACGTACACCAGCCCGAACGCCACAATCACTTTCCACGTATTGGGCTGCGATCCGGTCATTAGAGATCCAGTCATCTGCGATTAAGTCAGCGAAATCTTGCCCTATGTGTTGCGCCGCATTCATCAAACGGTGAGTTTTTTTGGACTCGGAAATTATGAGTTTTCAACTCTGATTTTCGCGGGAGATTTCAGCATAGCAGAACGACAAGGCGCACGAGATTGGGCAGCTTGGTGACCGAATCCGCTTGATACCCCCTCTACCGTTGTCTTTTAAAATCAAAGACTTAGAGTTGATCGTCCGATGATTTATCCGATGTCCCGCGGGCTTGGCGAGGGCTTCCACAGGCTGCGAAAAAAGCCAGGAATGTTAGAGCTACCGTGGAAGAGCGGCCCTTCAGGGCCGCGTTCCGAACCCGCGCTCAAGGCCTTTAGGCCCTGCTGGGGCTAAAGCCCGACGTCTACGCCGCGCGGACGCCGGCCTGAAGGCCGGCTCTTCCACAATCAGGAATCGAACATTTCGGACGTGACCACGCTCCTGTTGCTCCACTCCCTAAGAGTCCAGACTCGACAAATGGAGCGCACATTTTTCATTACGTCGATCACTGCGCAACGACGGACAATCTTCCAACGCGATTCGACAGCTAACCTCTTTATCGAAGTTCTTCTCCACTATCACGCGGCGGAAAAATACCTACTTCATGAATTCGTGGTTATGCCCGATCATTTTCACGCGCTCATCACTCCATCGCCGCAAATCTCTCTGGAGCGCGCCGTGCAATTCATCAAAGGAGGATTCTCGTTCCGATTAAAGTCACGCCGCCCCGTCTGGCAAGCCAGCTTTACGAATCATCGAACCCGCGACCAAGAAGATTTTGAGCAGCACCGCGAATACATACGGATGAATCCAGTGCGCGCTGGTCTGGTTCGAGAACCGGAGCAGTATCCCCACTCGTCGGCCACGGGCCGTTTCGCTCTCCATGCCATGCCACCGGGGGCTAAAGCTCTTTTTGGGTTGTCATCCGACGCCGGACGGGTGCCCTAACGTCGCGCATTTGCGACCGAGAGTCCCCGACCCGCCATAGCATCCAGATTCTTGCCCGGGCGCCCCGTTCATTTGCCCGCTATTCCGTAACAGCGGAAGAATGTTCCGTCTCTCCCCTCGTTTTCTCTCCGGCATTCTCCCCCGCATTTTCTCCCGCATTTTCGTCCTCGGTGGTCGTCCCAGTCCCGCTTAGGACGTCCGTTTGCGGGCTGCCCTTGTCGTTGTCCGCCAGACTCAGCGTCGCCGTCCTCGCGCCGCTGGCCGCCGGTGTAAATGTGAGTGTGATTGTGCAGGTACCGCCACTTGCACTTATCGTCGTGCACGTTTTATTTGTGATGGCAAAGTCGCCTTTATCCGTTCCCGTAATCGTGGCGCTTGTGACCTTGACTGCCGTCGTTCCGTGATTGGTCACAGTCACCGTCATCGGTGCGCTGGTCGTGTGTACCGTCTGGCTGCCGAAGCTGACCGGCGAAGGCGTCATCGTGATCTCGGTGCCTTTGCCGCTCAAAGCAATCGTTTGCGGACTCATGCAAGCGTCATCCGCTACTGAAAGCGCCGCCGAGCGGGCTCCCAGGGCAGCCGGCGTGAACGTAAGGTTGATCGTGCACTTTGCCGCCGCCGCCAGAGTCGCCCCGCAGGATGTGCTGGAGATCGCGAACTCGGTGGCGTTCGTACCAGTTACCGTGAAGCTCGTGATGCTCATGGAGACGGTCCCGCCGTTCGTCAGAGTCAACGCGAGCGGCGGACTGGTTGTACTGACCAGCTGGCTGGGAAACGCGACCGTGGTCGGCGAGAATATAGTCACCGGCGCGCCCTCGTAGGTCGCAATCGCCGAGGTCGTCCCAGGCGTTAGAGTCCAGCCGAAATTCACTGTGGAGAAGTTCCCCGTAGTCGAACCGTAATTCATCACCTGGAACGTGGTCCCGGCTTTCGGCTTGAATCCCTTGAGCAGGCAAAGCTGTGCGCTCCCCGCCAGGGTGGCCGCTCCAGTAGAAGTGAGCACGTCAAACTTTCCCGCCGTGCTGCCGGCAATACCGAACTCCACAATCCCGCCCGATCCCTGCGTGTAGTACCCCGCGCTTGAGCCGTTGACGGTAAGAGTTCCCGCTGTGGTCGAGGCGAGATTGGCGCTGGCGCTGACCACGCCCGCCGTGTTTGTAAGTCCTCCGGTAATGGTGCCCGCGCCAAAGACGTTGCCCCCGTTAATGGTCATCGTAGACGAACCGGACGTAGCGATGTTGCCGCCTTCCAGCAGCGTCGAGCCGGCGGTCTGCGTATACAACGACCCCAGCTCGAGTATTCCCGACTTGGCAATCACGCTGCCGGAATTGTTCACGGTGATTCCCCCGCTGAAACCTCCGCCATTACTGGTGGTGCCGCCTGTCTTTTCGAACGTTCCGGCATTATTGAAGACCGGCGTCGCGCCAGCGTTGTACTGAATGAAGCTGTCGACTTGGTCGTTCCACGTGGCCCCTGATTTGTTATTGAAAACCGCGCCATTCTCCATTAGGAATTGGGTCCCATTCCAAGTCGCGGTCCCCCCGTTGTTCAGCGTGCGGCCATCCAGGAACAGCTGTCCGGTCAGCGTCATTCCGCCATTCGCATTCGTCGTTCCCGTTCCAGTCTCGTTTCCTCCCGACCAGGTTGTGGCTTTGGTCACAGTTACTGTATCGCTGCCCTGCAGACTGCCTGCACTCTGCGTGAGCGAACTGGTCGTGACTGTCTTCCCCGTCGAAAAATTAAAGGTCCCGTTCGTGATGTCGAGTGGCCCCAGGCTCGTCAGCTTCGCCGGAGAGGTAAAATTCACTAACCCTCCGATCGCCTGTGTCCCTCCCGTCACGTCATAGGTGCCCGTGACGTTCAGGGTTCCCGTCGTGAACTGCACCGTGCCTGCTCCACTGATCGGCCCGCTTATGGCCCCCGTCCCCCCGCTGCCCAACTGCAGCGTTGCGCCTGAAGCCACAGTCCACGATCCGGCGCACGTCCCGCTGCATACCCCGACATCGGGCACATGCAGAATCCCGCTGTTGTCCGTCACCGTGCCAGTATTGTTGAAAGTTATCGAACCGCTGACGCCTCCGCCGGTGCCGCTCGTCCCGCCTGTCTTTTCGAACGTCCCGGCATTGTTGAAGACCGGGGCCGCGCCAGCGTTGTACTGGACGAAGCTGTCGTTCTGGTCGTTCCACGTGGCTCCCTTCAGGTTGTTGAAAACCGCGCCATTCTGCATCAGGAATTGGGTCCCATTCCAATTCACGGTCCCCGGATTGTTCAGCGTGCGGCCGTCCAGGAACAGCTGTCCGGTCAGTGTCATTCCCCCGTTCGCATTCGTCGTTCCCGGTCCGCTCTCGTTTCCTCCCGACCACGTTAGGGCTCCGGTCACCGTGAATGTGTCGCTGCCCCCAAGAAGGCCTGCGCTCTGCGTCAACGAACTGGTCGTGATCGTATTCCCCGTCGAAAAATTAATGGTCCCGTTGGTGATGTTGAGCGGCCCCAAGCTGGTCACCGTTGCCGGAGAATTAAAGTTCACGATCCCACCCGTCGCCTGCGTCGCTCCCACGTTATAGGTGCCCGTGAGGTTCAGCGTTCCCTGTGTGAACTGCACCGTGCCTGCTCCACTGATCGGCCCGCTTATGGCCCCAGTCCCACCGCTGCCCAACTGCAGGGTTGCACCCGAAGCCACGGTCCACGTTCCCGCGCACGTCCCGCTGCATACCCCGACATCGGGCACATGCAGAATCCCGCTGTTGTCCGTCACCGTGCCAGTATTGTTGAAAGTTATAGAACCGCTGACGCCTCCGCCGGTGCCGCTCGTCCCGCCTGTCTTTTCGAACGTCCCGGCATTGTTGAAGACCGGGGCCGCGCCCGCGTTGTACTGCACCGAGCTGTCATTCTGGTCGTTCCACGTGGCTCCGCTTAAGTTGTTAAACACCGCGCCATTCTGCATCAGGAACTGGGTCCCATTCCAACTCGCGGTCCCCGGATTGTTCAGCGTGCGGGTGTCCAGGAACGTTTGTCCGGTCAGTGTCATTCCGCCGTTCGCATTCGTCGTTCCCGTTCCACTCTCGGCTCCTCCCGACCACGTTATGGCTCCGGTCACCGTGAATGTATCGCTGCCTCCCAGACTGCCTGCGCTCTGCGTCAGCGAACTGGTCGTGATGGTATTTCCCGTCGAAAAATTAATGGTCCCATTGGTGATGTTGAGCGGCCCCAAGCTGGTCACCGTTGCCGGAGAATTAAAGTTCACGATCCCACCCGTCGCCTGCGTCGCTCCCGTCACGTTATAGGTGCCCGTGTAGTTCAGCGTTCCCGCCGTGAACTGCACCGTGCCTGCTCCACTGATCGGCCCGCTTATGGCAGCCGTCCCTTGGTTGCCCAACTGCAGCGTTGCACCCGAAACCACAGTCCACGATCCGGCGCACGTCCCGCTGCATACCCCGATATCGGGCACATGCAGAAACCCGCTGTTGTCCGTCACCGTGCCAGTATTGTTGAAAGTTATAGAACCGCTGACGCCTCCCCCGGTGCCGCTCGTCCCGCCCGTCTTTTCGAACGTCCCGGCATTGTTGAAGACCGGAGCCGCGCCAGCGTTGTACTGGACCGAGCTGTCATTCTGGTCGTTCCACGTGGCTCCGCTCAGATTGTTAAACACCGCGCCATTCTGCATCAGGAATTGGGTCCCATTCCAACTCGCGGCCCCCGCATTGTTCAGCGTGCGGGTATCGAGGAACGTTTGTCCGGTCAGTGTCATTCCCCCGTTCGCATTCGTTGTTCCCGTTCCACTCTCGTTTCCTGCCGACCAGGTCAGCAGTCCACTCACGGTCAAGGCGCCGCTGCCGGTAAGCAAGCCACTGGTCTGTTCCAGCGTGGTCATCGAACTGGTGCCGTTCAGAGTGAGCGTGCCGGTAAGGTTTAGATCAGCGGCAAACGTGGCTGTTCCGGTAATCGTCAGGGGACCTATGGTAAGCACGAGGGGCGCGCCACTATCCAGGCTGGCAATGGTTTGGTTCGTGGCGCTGAGACTGCTGATGGTGATGGCGTTCGAAAAGGTGCTGGCGATGCAGACATTGTCCGTCGACACCGGCACCGCTCCGCTGCTCCAGTTCGTCGCGCTCGTCCACAGGTTGTTTCCGGCTGTTCCTGTCCAGTTGTTGGTGCCGCCGCCGCAGGTCACGGCTCTGCCATGAGCGTAGGCCGATGGACCATGGACCGATGAACCCCGAACTTGTCTGCTTGTGCGTTGTGCAGCGGCAGTGGCGACAAAGCCCGATGCGAACATGAGAGCTACAACCGCTGCAACACGGAAGACCCAACGTCTGGAATGACAGCATTCTGGATTTTTCATGACCATTTCTCCGTCTAGCGTTTTCTCCCCGCCAGACTTGTCCTGTGTCGGGTCAGGTTTCGGATGCCAATTCAATGGCTTGATGGCTCGCTCACCGGAGCCCGTGAAAGACTGCGGCATCATGCCCGGCGCGGCGAGTTCATGCAATAGCGGTAGCCTGTCGGAAAACTTTATTTTCCTGTCCCCGTAACTTACTAAAAACAATGACGATGTTGTGAAAGCGCAATCAGCGTGGAATGTTCTTACTGACAGCCGGGGGTCTTTTGCGGGAACGGGGACAACGGGGACGGGGGGAACGGGGACAGACGGAGGGGGGAACGGGGGGCGGGAACGGGGACCGGCGGGAACGAGGGGGGGAACGGGGACGGGGGAACGGGGACGACGGGGGAACGGGGACAGGACGGAACATTCCCCAATTCTTTAGGCTCGCTCAGTGTGCGGCGGTGGCCGTTTCGAAATGATCTCAGAAATGATCTCCAGAGCCCCGAAAGCCGTGTTCCCATCCACCGGCTAAATGCCCAGAGCCACCACCCGTGCAATCTTGGTCCCCCAGATAGCCTGCGTTAGATAGTCTGCACTTTTGAGCCTAGGGCGATTAGCCTGTTTGGGTTATTTTTCGTGCTCATTTGGGCTTCGGAGCCGGCAGCGCGCCTTAGCACACCGTGTCAACCCATATTTTTGGCCCTCGGCAATCGCGGATCTCCTTCCGTATGTTGCAGCTGCGCCGATTGTACGTACATATTTGTGTTCTAAACTTTATTTTGTTCGCCAATTGTTCGCCAACGCTTGGCCAAAATATCATGCACTTTCGGCGGACAAACGCGCTTCTTTTTCATTGACACCCGGCATTCCAACCCGCTACCCTCGCTAGACTAGGTTCCAGGAGAGCCCAGGGCAAGTTCCGCGTTTTCTGAACGATACACGCCCGATCGAAAACAGTCCCCCGCTCCGGAGCCGCACTGATTGGAGTCACTCCAAACTTATTCCCCGAGGTAATCCGTACATGATCCGCAAACTCGATTTCGCCGCCCCTGCTTTTTTGATCGCCATCCTTGCCGCCGCCCTCCTTTTTCCCTCCCCCGCCTCCGCCCAGATCGCGCTGACGCAACTCAGCCAAGACACATTCACGGATACACCCAGCCAGCATGCGACTGAAGTCGAGCCCAGCACATTCACCTGGGGATCGACGATCGTTAGTGGGTTTCAGGTGGCACGCATTTTCGGTGGGGGCGGGGCGGACATTGGTTTCTCGACCTCGACTAATGGGGGCGCAAGCTGGACTAAAGGATATCTGCCGGGACTGACGATCTACGAGGGCAACGGCCCCAATGACGCTGCAAGCGATGCGGCCGTGGCTTATGACGCCATGCACAAGGTTTGGCTGATTTCGACGCTTCCGATCACCGCCAACGGCGATACTTCAGTTGCCGTAAGCCGGTCGACCGATGGCTTGACCTGGGGGAATCCCATATCCATAAATAAGCTGGGCTCACCCGATAAGAACTGGATTGCATGCGATGACAATTCCACCAGCCCCTACTATGGACACTGTTACGCAGAATGGGACAATCCCGCGCAAGACGATTTGATTGAGATGAGCACCTCGACTGATGGCGGCATGACGTGGAGCAAGGAGGGTGCAACTAGTGGGAAAAATCACGGAGTCGGCGGTGTGCCGCTGATTCTGCCGAGCGGCACCGTTGTGGTTCCGATCAACGGCTTCAGCGGCATACTCGCCTTCACTTCGACCAATGGTGGTACAAGCTGGAACAAGGCGGTGACTGTCTCTCCCCAGCCGACCCACGAGGAAACGGGGAACCTGCGAAGCGCAGGCCTGGTTGCCTCGGCGATCGATGCGGGGGGGACGATCTATGTAGCGTGGCCGGATTGCCGCTACCGCACGAAGTGTGCCGAGAATGACGTGGTTTATAGCACGTCGACCAGTGGGACCAAATGGACAGCGGTACAGCGGGTTCCGATCGACGCCGTCAGCAGCACGGTCGACCATTTCATTATCGGGCTGGGGATCGCTCCCGGCACGAAGGGAACCACGGCGCATGTGGCTCTCGCTTACTACTATTACCCCAAATCGAAATGCACCGAGAGCACATGCGAACTCTACGCAGGCTTTATTCAGTCATCGACTAGCGGTTCTACATGGAGCGCGCCTGAAACGCTCGCCGGGCCAATGCACCTGACGTGGCTGCCTAATACATTTTCCGGCTACATGGTTGCCGATTACGTTTCGGTAGGGTTTGGGAACGGGAAGGCATATCCCGTTTTCGCTGCGGCTCACACAAAGTCTGGGTCGCTCTTCGAGCAGGCGATTTACACGACTGCTGATGGCCAGAGCGCATCGCTTCCTGAGCAAGAATATTTGACCGCAGCCGGCGACTTACCGGTTCCGAACGCGCATTCCGACCACGGGCCGAGACGGTTCCTGGACCAGGAGGACAGAATTCCCGTGAAGGGGGCGTTGCCTCCGGAACGCGATTAGGTTTTCGAGGAATCGAGAAATTATTTTGGCCGTCATCGAAAGCTGACGGCCTTATTTTTGTGCGCGAGATAGCTCGCTAAAAAGCTTTCGTTGAATCGAGAAGGATGGTCACCGGGCCATCGTTCACCAATTCAACCTGCATCATTTCCTGGAACCGCCCTGTTTGGCACTGCAACCCGCTTCCGCGGATTTTCTCTACAAAGTATTCGTAAAGCTCGCGCGCGGCTTGTGGAGGTGCAGCAGCATCAAAGGATGGCCGGCGCCCGCGCCGCATATCGCCATAAAGCGTGAACTGCGACACGGCAAGCACAGCGCCGCCTATATCGGCCACGGAAAGATCCATTTTCCCGCCAGCATCTCCGAAGATTCGAAGGCCTATTATTTTGTCGGCAAGATAATCAGCATCGCTGCGTGAATCGGCTGCGCCTATGCCCAATAACACAAGCAATCCGCGTTCAATACTGCCAACGATTTCGCCGTTAACCGACACCTTGGCCCGGCTCACCCGCTGCACCACGGCTCGCATGGTTCATCGTCCCATGAGTTTTCGTTGCTCGCAAGGCGCGTTCTTATCAGACAGTCGTCGTTGCAATCGTGATCGAGAATCTGATACGCGATCGCCGTCCACAAATAGGTGCACCGTTGTTTGACCGAAGGAGCGGAAAGCGATTAGGATGCCGTGTGGTTTGCGACCCCGTGCTTGCAACTCCAGTTTGCGAAATCAGGGTTGCGGGTTTGCACCATGCCTTTGCATACTTTTTGGTACCCTTTTAGACTAATGGTTTCGACTTCATCCCAATACTTTGATCAGGATGCATTCGTAAATCTGAAACCGGCCAATGCCGCGATCCCTGACTCAGAAACGAGGAAAACATGGCAGCTGTTGATGAAAAAGTGAAACAGATCATTGTGGAGCAATTGGGCGTAGATGAGGGCGAGGTGACGCCTAACGCTTCGTTCGTCGACGACCTCGGCGCCGATTCGCTCGATACGGTCGAACTGGTGATGGCTTTCGAAGAAGCCTTCGATATTGAGATTCCCGACGAGGACGCGGAAAAAATCCGCACCGTTGCTGATGCGGTCGATTACATCGGCAAGCACGCAAAGGCAGGAAAGTAATTTGGCACGGCGCGTCGTCATCACGGGTATCGGCTTGCTGTGCGCGCTCGGCCATACCACGAGCGATGTGTGGCAATCGCTACTCGCGGGGAAAAGTGGCGTCGGCCGCATCACGGGCTTTGACGCCTCCGCGTTTGCCTGCCAGATTGCGGCTGAAGTCCGGAACTTCGACCCACTGCAATTCATCGAGAAAAAAGAAGTAAAGAAGATGGGCCGCTTCATCCACTTCGCGCTGGCCGCGTCGGAAGAAGCGGTCAAAATGTCAGGGCTGAGGATTACGCCGGAGAATGCAGAGCGCGTAGGCGTTCATATCGGTTCGGGCATTGGCGGATTCGACGTCATTGAGCGCGAACACAAAGCGCTCATGGAAGGCGGCCCGCGCAAGATTTCTCCCTTCTTTATTCCCGCTGCCATCATTAATCTGGCAGCGGGGCACGTCTCGATGAAGTTTGGCGCCAAGGGTCCGAACGAGGCCACTGCGACTGCCTGCACGACGAGCGCTCATTCGATTGGGGATTCGTTTCGGATCATTCAGCATGGGGACGCGGACGTGATGATCGCGGGCGGCGCCGAGGCGGCCATCACTCCGATGGGCGTTGGCGGGTTCGCGGCGATGCGGGCGCTTTCGACGCGCAACGATGATCCGACTCATGCCAGCCGGCCCTGGGACAAGGACCGTGACGGATTCGTAATCGGCGAGGGCGCAGGGATAGTCATCCTGGAAGAACTGGAAAGCGCGCGCCGCCGTGGAGCCCCAATCCTGGCTGAGATCGTGGGTTATGGCATGTCTGCTGACGCCTATCACATGACGCAGCCGGCGCCGGAGCACGAAGGCGGATACCGCGTGATGCGGAACGCGCTGCGCGATGCCGGACTGGAACATAGCGCCGTCGGCTACGTGAATGCCCACGGCACGTCTACTCCTATTGGCGACACGCTGGAAGCTCATGCAATCCGCAATGTGTTCGGGAAAAATATTCCGGTGAGTTCGACGAAATCCATGACCGGCCATTTGCTGGGCGGGGCGGGCGGACTGGAAGCGGGGATTACGGTGCTGGCCCTGCGCGATCAGATTCTGCCGCCAACCATCAATTTGGAGAATCAGGATCCTGAAACTGACAACATGGATTTCGTCCCCAAGCAGGCGCGCAAACACACCTTTGAATACGCCATGTCAAATTCGTTTGGTTTCGGCGGGACGAATGGGGCGTTGCTGTTTAAAAAGTGGACGGAGTAGAGGATCCCCTTAGGGCAGAGGTTAGAGGTCAGATTGCAGAGGTGAAAAACCTCACATTCATACAGTGCGGCGCATCACCGCTGACCACTTCACACAAAACTTAGGATGTATAGCGGAGGCAATACTCGTGCAGAGGGACTCCGCGGCTATGAAGGTGCGCACCAAGGACTTTGCTCTCCGAATCCTGAGGCTTTATCGCTCCCTCCCTCGAACCGAAGAGTCGCGGATATTGGGCACCCAGCTTCATCGCTCTGCCACCTCAATCGGTGCAAACTATCGATCGGCCTGCCGGGGACGATCACGAGCGGAATTCGTAGCTAAACTGGGAATTGTCCTCGAAGAAGCGGACGAGGCAGCGTTCTGGCTAGAGCTGCTTCAGGAAGCAAACGTCTTTCAAGCAGAAAAACTGGCCGATCTGGTCAAGGAAGCGAACGAACTGGTGTCAATTTTCGTCAGTTCTGTCCGCACGGCAAGAGGTTTACCTCTGCAATCTGACCTCTAACCTCTGACCTCAAGATCCTTCGACTCCCCCTCGCGCTGCTCGGGGTCGCTCAGGATATCGGCTGCGGTCTCCCGTCGCCTCGCTGCGCTCGCTTCCTCACGCCCGCAAAGCGCCTCTACTTCATCGCGTCAATCATGAGGTACAGCTGATTGGTGTCGGTGACCTCGACGTATGGCTTCCCGCCTTTTTTGCTGCTGACGATGTAGATGGTCGGTGTGTGCGTCAGCTTTAGGCTCAGGGCCAAGTCCTTGTCGGCTTTTATCAGCGCCGCCAACTTTCCGTCCGGATCGACTGCGAATGGCAATGTGGCCTTGTGATCGTTTGCAAAGCGCTCTGCGAATGCATGTAAAGTGTTCGGAAAAATCTCCAGCTGATGGGAGAAAACATCCAGCCGAAATTCGTTGCCAAGCTCTTTTGAATAGTGCGTGTCGAAGTAGCGGGCCAATATAGCCGCGTCATACGACCAGTTGTGCATGGGCAACGGGAAGTCATGCTGGATCAGCGGAATCTTATACGTGTGGGAAGCCTGGTCGAGCAGAGGCGCCACGCGTCCGCACTGCGGGCATTGCAAGTCTTCAAAAACGACCAGCGCCAACTGCGCGCCCTTGGGTGGGCGAAGCGCCTCGGGCACATCGTCGCAGAAGGCCGGCAGACAAAAACTTAGAGTCAACAGGCAAAGCAAGAACGGCAGCAATTGTCGAATCTTCATGGTTTGATTTTCGGGCACTCGAATTTAAACGAACTCTTCTTCAGAACCAGCTTTGATTTAGATGCGAACGGGTCACATCAACAAGACTGTTTCTATGGTAGCGAATCCGCCCTTTTTTCGCATCTATCGCTTTTGCGGCCGGGCCGGAGTACCGCTATTTCCATGATCTATTTCATCTCATCCACCTGAAGGTTGTAGAAGTAGTAGAAGCGTAAACCAAGGATCTGCCCAGGGAACTCCTTTGGTAGAGGCGGAAAAGGATTTGACGCCGTGATGCTGGCCCATGCCGCCCGATCCAACGCTACATCTCCGGACGTGGTGTGAAGTGTCATGCCGCTTACGTTGCCGTTCTTTTGAATTACGAATTCGATCGATAATTTTCCCTGCTTCAGAATTGGAGGGTACACCGATGGCGGCATCAGGGTGTACCAGTTGCCCTTCACCACCTGAACCACTCGCGTCAGGTAAGGGCCAAAATCCACGCCCATCGTGTCGGTGAGGATTTCTGCCTGGTCGAGAGCTTTTGCTCCGGGATGCCCCTGCGGGAATCCATAGTCGCCAGCATCGCCGCGTCCGGCATAGTGACCGTGATTGGCAGCGGCGGCCTGAGCTGCTTGCTCGATCGCCGATCCGGGTGTCATGGTGTTGTTAAAGTTCGGCACCGGGCGGTTCGTAGTTTGCGGCGGGGTTCGGAGCTGCGCAATCTGATCGCTGTTTTGAGGCCGAGAGATCCCCGCCGCTGGCTGGGGATTTTGCTGCTGCGGCGCCTGTTGTGGTGCTGGCTGATTCTGTGCCCCCTGCTGTGGCGGCGGTTGTGCTGACTGTCCCCCGCCTAACCCGGGCGTTCCCGGGCGAGTGCTTTGAAGGAGCTTCCTCAGTTCTTCCCGATTAATCTGCGGAGCCTTGGTGGTAGCAATGCGGTCCTTATCCGAAAGAACTTTTGTGTCCGGGCGGCGGGCGAGTTTCTGCTCGTCGGGCGGCAGTTCCAGGAAAGTCGCATCTTTATCGCGATCCATGTCGGCCCGAAGTTCCAAGGGAACGGTGCGATGCGGCAGCAGATTTACGAGCTTCTCACTATTCCAAAGGAGGATCACGAGAAACAAGTGAAGGATGATCGACAACCACGCTGCTTCGCGCTTCCGTGCGCGCGAAAGATCGTCCTGAAGTTGAATGAGGAGATGTGGGACATCGTCGGGATTGAAGCTCCTGTAGGCAGTTTCCCAATGCTCCGCTTCGAACAGGTCACGTTGCTCCACCGGTTCGAGCGAAGGTGGAGACGGAGAGGAAGGGTCGCGCGACGGTATTTGGGTAACTGGCATCAGGCAGCAACTGCTAGTTTAGAGCCGCAAACAAGTCCCTGGGTTGCGTAGTCTGGTGGCGTGGTTTGCTCCGCAAAGCAACGCCTAAAGCATTGGATGCATTTGCGTAATGCGTTATGCCAACATTCGGCCCGCGCATTAGGTGTCCCGCTTACCGTAAACTTACGTAAACATGGGAGCTGCGGCTTTGTTATCTATTGTCGCATTTTTCCTGCGCCGCGAAGTGAGTACCTGAGTAACGGGGATTGGGCGGGATATTCCTGCCTGTCCATCATTGTTTAGTCCTTCTGCTTTCAGCCCTTCTGCAGATTAGCCAGCAATGCCGACGCGACCAGCATGACGTCGAATTTCGGCCAGGATATCCAGCGCAAGGGCAAGTGCCCTTCTCCCGTCCTCGAGCGAAACAACGGGCGTCGTACGCCGAGAGACTGCCGCAAGGAATGCCTTGATCTCGGCCAGGAGCGGCTCTTCGGCGCTGATGTCGGGCTTCGTGACTTGGATCTGAGGGTGCGCACTCGGCTGCCTGTTTTCGCCGCCAACTTTGGCCGCTCCGTCGACCGAAAATAGGAGCACGTCCTGCCTTCCATAATCGATCGAGATGTATTGCCCTGCCTGAAAGAAACGCAATTTGCGCACGCGCTCGGTCGAGACGCGGCTCGCGGTAAAGTTCGCCACGCATCCTGAGTCGAACTCGACGCGAACGTTTGCGATGTCAACTTTGCCGGAGAGGATGGGGAGTCCGACGGCGCGGATCTCCTCGACCTTGGAGTGCACGAAGGTCAACACAATGTCGAGATCATGGATCATGAGGTCGAGAACCACGTCCACATCGAGTGCGCGCGGAGTAAACACGCTGAGCCGGTGAACCTCAAAAAACATCGGTTTGCGGATCAGCGGCAGAGTCGCGCGAACAGCGGGATTGAAGCGCTCCAGGTGTCCGACTTGAGCCACGCGGTTGTGGCGGGCGGCGCAACCTAGCAATTCGTCGGCTTCGATGAGAGTTGCGGCCAGCGGCTTTTCGATGAGCACATCAACCCCGGCTTGCATCAAAGTGCGAGCCACTTCGCAATGAAGGACGGTCGGAACGGCGACGGATGCGGCCTGCAATTGGCTTGACGCGGCGAGCATCTGGTCGACCGAGCCAAAAGCCTGGCAGCTAAACTCGCGCGCCACTGCGTCGGCGCGGGCCAGATCGGGATCGACGACTCCAACGAGACGCACGCTTCCTGCCTGCTGCAAGGCGTGATACACGCGGGCGTGGTTGCGGCCAAAAGCGCCGACTCCAACGACGGCAACATGAATGGGATTGTTTGTATCCAGGCGGAAGCTCCAGGAGAAAAACAACCGGCTATTCTCGCAGGTTGTGCGCTGGTAGAAAAGGGCAAGCTCGTGGAGGGAATAGGGATGCTTCGACTGCGAACGGGATTCGCTCCGCGAATCCCGTCCTCCGCTCAGCATGACAGTGTGCTTTACATTTTCTTTAACAGCGCGATTTGCCCGGCGTGATACGCGGCGTGCTGGGCGAGGCCGTGCAGCATGAAATGGAAGTTGTAGTGCGCTCCGCGCTTGCCGGGCACCCGTTTGCGCAGTGATGTCTCGGGAAATTTTCTTACAGCGTCGAGAAGTTGCTTGTGGGTGCGGCGGAGATGAGCGAGCGTCTGTTGCCAGGCTCCATTGCTCATATCGTCAACGCGGGGAAAGTTTTCTTCGGAGGAAAGCTTGACTGCGACGCCGGTCATGCGGCGTCGAACGGCATCTTCCCAGGCTGCAAGGTGGAGGACCAGTTCCCAGATACTGTGGGCATTTGGGACGGGATGCGCGGCCGCTTGCGCAGCGGTGACCTCCTTGAGAATTTTGAACAGTGAATCGCCGTGCCATGCACTTCCATTAAAGGCGCGGCGAAGTTCATCAGCAATGCGCGCGGTTTCGGTCATTCTTTAGTTCTCGGTTCTCGGTTCTCAGTCCCAAGTTATCAGTTCGAAGTCTACTTAGTTGATGCGGAGCACAGTTAACTCAGTTGGCAACGATGGTAATGCCGGCTTCGTCGGCGGCGTGGATGATGGCATCGCCATCGAGAAGCAGACAGCGGACGGCGTCAATGGCGAGGCAGGTGGCACCAGAGCGCTTCATTGCTCCGATGGTGGCGAGTCCGATTACAGGAACGTCGAAGCGCATGTCCTGCGAGGGTTTGGCAATTTTGACCACGGTGAGGGCACGGCTCAACAGCGAGCCGCGAAGAACTGCAGATTCTGCAGATTCCTCGCTTCGCTCGGAATGACAATCCTGAGTAGGTTGCAAGCTGTGCATGATCTGGCCAGCTCGTTCGATGGTGGCGTCAGTGCCTTCCATGGCTTCGACGGCGACGCAGGCCGCTTCGGCGATGACGACGGTCTGTCCGATGTCGAATTCAGCCAGGCGAGAGGCGACGGCGCGGCCATAGTCAATGTTTTTTTGCTCCTGATCAGTGGGAGCGCGTCGGGTAAGGACGCCAGATTTCGCAAGGAGTGTTTCGAGTAGGGTGGTGGAGTTTTCGAGCGTGATGCCTTCATCGGCGAGTACCTTGGCCACGGCACCCAGGAGCGAATCGGTGTTGCGGGTGCCAAGCGAGAGCAGAAGCTTGGCCAAGCGCCAGTCAGGCTTGATGGAGGAGAAAATTTGTTTGTGCTTGACCTGACCAGCCATCACGGCGCGCGTGACACCGTGCTGCTTGAAAGTGTCGATGAGTTTTGAAAGCTCGCCGAGGGAAATCCAGTGGACCGACGACGCGCCATGGGATTCGATCTCAGGAGAGGCTTCTTCTTTAATTGCGGCCACGACGACCTCGTATCCTTGAGCGCGCGCGGCTTCGAGAATAAGGAAAGGAAACTTACCGTTGCCGGCGATGAGGCCGAGTTTCATAGTAGACAGTGGGCAGTGATTAGTGGCCAGAGGTTCGAGATCCCGGTCCTGGTGCCCATTACTTGATTACTCCGCGCTCCGAGTCTTCGATGAAGCGGATCAGCAGGTCAACATCTTCGCCGCGGTCAGCTTCCGCTTTCAACCTCTCGATTGCCTGCGACGTGTTCAGCTTCGAGGCGAGCAAGACGCGGTAGGCATGGTGGATCTTGCGGATTCGGTCTTTGGTGAAGCCGCGGCGCTCGAGGCCAATGGCGTTCAATCCGTAGGCATGGGTGCCGCGTTCGGATGCGGTCTTTGAGAATGGCAGTACATCGCGGGTAATGGTCGTGCCGCCGCCAATGAAAGCGTATTTGCCGATCCGTACAAAATGATGAATCGGGCAGAGCGCGCCAACTGTGGCCCAGTCTTCGACGACGACGTGGCCGCCGAGTGTGGCGGCGTTCGCCATGATAACGTGATCGCCGATCTGGCAATCGTGGGCAATGTGGGTGTAGGCCATGATCAGGTTGTGGCTGCCGACACGAGTAACGCCGCTGCCCTTCGCCGTGGCTCGGTTGATGGTGACATACTCGCGAATCGTGTTGTGGTCGCCAATTTCGAGATGTGTGGGCTCGCCATTGTAGGAAATGTCCTGCGGCGCCGCTCCGATGGAGCAGAACGGGTAAAAGCGATTGCCAACGCCGATTTTGGTGGGGCCTTCGATCACAACATGGGAAATCAACTCGCAACTCTCGCCAAGTTCGACGTGCGGGCCGATGGCGCAGAACGGGCCGACCTGAGACGACGGGTGAACCTGAGCCTTGGGATCGACAACTGCCGTGGGGTGAATGGACATCACGAAATTTGAAATTGGTGATTTGTAATTTGTAACTGGTAATTTGAACTAGCGGGTTTTCAATTACAAATTAGAAATTTAACAAATTACAAATTGCCTCCTGCGGCCTCAGTCGCCGCTTCGGTGGCTCTGCGGGGCACAAGGCGGCAGGTGACGGTGGATTCGGCCGCAACTTTGCCGTCGACGTAGGCCTTTCCCTCAAGACGAGCCGCAGTTACGCGCCACGCACGCACCTCAACCTCAATGCGAAGCTGATCTCCGGGCACCACCGGGCGTCGAAAGCGCGCCTTCTCGATGCCGGTAAAGACCATCAGCATGTCATCGCGATTGGGAACTTCTGTGAGCAGCAACAAACCACCGGCCTGCGCAATCGCCTCAACGATGAGTACGCCGGGCATGATGGGCTTGCCGGGAAAGTGTCCCTGAAAAAAGGGCTCGGTGATGGTCACGTTCTTCAGCGCCACGATCCTCTTCATGTGCTCGAGTTCGAGCACGCGGTCGATCAGCAAGAAGGGATAACGATGCGGCAGTATCTTGAGAATGTCGTCAATCCCCATGGTCGTAGCGCGCGTCGATTCCGCTTCCGTCGTATTTACTGTGTCAGTCATGCACGTTCGTCCGAGGCGAAATTATACTGCAATACCCTTACCGCGACACCGAGCCGGCGATTGGGAAGCACCGGCGCCACCGTGCGATACTTAAAGTATGGCCATCCTGGACGCTACGCCGCGAGCGGCAATCGATCCCAAATCGGTGAAGGTGCATTTGACGACCGGGGAAGGGGTGGAAATTGAATGGAAGGACGGCCACCGCTCGGTTTATACATTCAAGTTCTTGCGCGACGCGTGTCCTTGCGCGCTGTGCGAGGATGAGCGCACGAAATCGGGCCGAAGAGCGGGCGACCCGGAAAAAACGGCGCCAGGCGCACTGCCGATGTTCAAGCCCGCTGTGAAAGCGGTCGCCGCGGAAGCCGTGGGAAAATACGCGCTCAAATTTTCCTGGAGCGATAATCACGATCTCGGAATTTATGCGTGGGTTTTTCTACGCGAAGTTTGTCCGTGCGCGGGATGCTCGGCCAGCCGGCGCTGACGCGAATCAGTTGGGCGGGGAATGCGGTGTAGGAGCTGCGACAGCGCCCGAGATTGGCGAGCCATCATCGGAGACGACTACCAGGTCGACACGCCGATTCATGCTGCGCCCCTCGGCGGTTGCGTTGGAAGCTACGGGGCGAAATTCGGCGTACCCGGCGGAACTCACCTGGCCGGGACTATATCCCTCGCGGACGATGAGCAAACGCAGAATGGAAGTGGCGCGCAATGTGGAAAGTTCCCAGTTCGACGAAAACTGCGAGGTGTGAATCGGCAGATTATCGGTGTGTCCTTCTACCCGCAAACGGCAATTGTGTTTGCGCAGGAGATCCGCAATGCGGTCAAGCGCGGCCCGCGACTCCGATCTCATCTCGGAAGAACCGCTCTCGAAGAAACCAGCTTCACGCAAGCTGATCACAAGACCCTCGGACGCCTGGCGCATGCCTATTTCCTTGCGTCCGATTTCGGGGGCAAGCGCTGTATCGAGTTCGCTCTGCAACCGGGCAAGGTCTGGATTCTGCTCGTCAGAAGCGGTCGCTCCAGTGGGCGGAGGAACGTGAAGGGTGCCGGCGGCGCGGGCGATGTTCTCCACCTCCTGCACGGCATTGTCGGACAACGGTTCCTTCAGATCAGGCGGGAGCTGCGAAGCCTGAAAAACTCCCATCTGCTTAAAAGCCGTCTGGATCGCAAGTGATAGCTGGCCTACCTTTCTGTGATCCACCTGCGAAGAGGCATAGAGGACCACAAAAAAAGCGAAGAGCAAAGTTATGAAATCGGCATAGGAAACGAGCCAACGCTCGTGACTAGCCTGCCGCATTCGACGACGGCGCCGGCTCACAGATCGGCCTCCCTGTCCTCGGCTTTTGGGCGCTCCGTTTCAGAAAAGAAACTCTGCAGTTTTGCTTCGAGGATGAGGGGGTGCATGCCCTCGAGAATGGACAGGACGCCTTCCAGCGTCATTTCGCGGATGATTTGTTCACCGCGAATGCGGATTCTGAGTTTACCTGCGGCGGGCAGGAAGAAAAGGTTGGCTGCGCCCACGCCGTAGATAGTGGCCACAAAAGCCACCGCGATGCCGCGACCGACTTCCTCGATCCTGTCGAGGTGCTGCATGACCTGAATCAGCCCGAGCACGGCGCCGATGATTCCAATCGTGGGCGAGAAGCCGCCGGCAGATTCAAATACCTGCGCTGTTTTTTCATCCTGCTCTTCTTTATTGTCGAGTTCCAGTTCCATGATCTTGCGAAGTTCCTGCGATTCGGTGCCATCCACAGCGAGAATCAGCGCACGCCGGAGGAACGCATCATCCAGCTTCTGGGCTTCTTTCTCGAGCGAAACAAGGCCTTCACGGCGTGCCTGGTTGGCATAGCGGATCAGAACAGCGATGGTAGCTTGCGCGTTTTGAGCCGGTTCGACAAACACTTGCGCCAGGCGCTTGAATCCGCCAATGACTACCGGCATGGGGTATTGAATCAAGATTGCCCCCAGCGTGCCGCCAAAAACGATCAAGGCAGCGGTGGGCTGCAGCACCTGGCCGAGACTTCCGCCTTCGATCAAAAGACCAAGAAAAATTCCACCCAGGGCGAGCGTCAATCCGCTGAGTGTTGCCTTATCCATGCGACGCTCCTACCTATCTCCAACTGTGCGGTTGGTGCTATCTGGCGGGGACGAAATGGCTGCCCGGCTGTCCCCCCAGAGCGCGAGCCCCTGTAGTACGGAACGCCGGAATTGCACCACGCGATCGAGAACCTCCTGCGCGTTCTCGCGAACCACAATCTTTTCGCCGTTGAGCAGGGTGATGACGGTATCGGGCGACTGCTCAATGAACTTGATGAGATCGGAATTGACAGCCAGGGGATGACCGTTGAGGCGAGTCAATTGAATCATGAAGACTCCTGCGCCCTTGGGGCGGTATGGGCCGGGAATAGGGCTCCATTCTCTAGAGATCGGCGGGGACGTGTATGACCGCGAGGAAAGGCAACTTCCGCGGCGGGTTACTTATGTTGCACAACTCTTGAGACTTGCGGTGATAAAGCCACGGCGGACCACGCCGATGATGCTGACAGAAAACGAATTCAGGTTCCGCAGTGCGAATGGAACGAGCTCCGGGAAGATTTCGGGGACGGATCCCAAAATCGGAACCAAAAAGGAGCATTATCAATGGCACTTACCATTCTGAATAACATTGCTGCTTTGGCTGCGGAAAATCAGCTAAACATCACCAGCAACAACCTCAATTCAACCCTGGAACAGTTGTCGTCGGGTTCGCGGATCAACAGCGGCGCCGACGATCCAGCCGGCCTGGCCATCGCGAACGGCTTGGCCGCGAACATTGCGGCCCTGACGCAGTCGTCCAGCAACGCCACCGATGGCGTCGGCGAACTGCAAGTGGCGGATGGCGCATTGTCACAGGTCACCACATTGCTCAACCGCGCTGTAACCCTGGCGACCGAATCCGCCACCGGCACCGTCTCCAATTCGCAACGTACTGCTCTGGATTCCGAATATCAATCCATAAAAGCAGAAATCGACAGTATTGGTTCAACGACCAACTTTAACGGCGGGCAGGTCTTCACAGCGAATACCATCAATGTGTTCTTGAGCGATGGAAGCACCGCCGGCAGCAGCCATATCGAAGTCGCCACCGGCGCGTTATCATCGAACGGTCTCGGATTGGGGGGACAGGTTGCCGCTGGCGGCACCCTGACACAAGCTGCGGGTTCGGCCGCTGTCGCTGCCACCGACAGCGTAGCTTTTGCCGGTCACACAGTTACAGCCGCCACGGCTGCCACTGAGAACTTGACTCTCGCCGCCTCCACCGACAATTTTGCTAATAACGAGCAAGTGGTGGTGGGTGGCACAACTTATTCCTTCACCAACAACGTCGACGGCAACGGGCACATTATCGGCGGCGGAACGCAGAACCAAATCGCGATCGGATCTTCCGGCCAGGCCTCTCTGGATAACCTAGCGGCTGCCATCAACGGCACGTCCGCTGGCCAGGGCCTGGTCTATGGAAATGGAACGGTCGCCAATACACTCGCCACGGCGGGAACCGCTACCGCCACCACGCTCGCAATCACCGCATCCATCAATGGATTGGGATCGGGATCGGGCGCCACAGGTACCGGCAACAATGTCGTTACGACCACAAATGCTGTCAACGCATCTTTCGTTGGCGGAACGCTGAATTCTGGTACGGCGGGCGTGGCCGGAGACACGGTCGCGGTCGGTGGTCAAACTTATACCTTCGTCACTCACCTCAGCAGTAATCCAACGGCAAATGAGGTGATCGGTATTACAGGCGGCACGACGGGCAATCTCACGACCGATGTAGCGAATCTGGTGGCCGCGATCACCAATGGCAGCCAGACGGTAACCAGCGGAGTTGGCTCGCAATATAGCGTTTCCACGGTGAAGAATGCAAACGTCACGGCGGCGGTTGATTCCACACCTACGAAAGCCGATTTCACGGCCAGCACTGCTGGCGCCTCCGGCAACTTCATTGGGGGCTCAGTTTCAACCGCGGGTGGCTATGGATTTGCCACACCTTATCTGTCGGGAGGACAAGCTGCCGGCACCGCTCCATCGGCCCAGGCTGGCGATACCGTGACTGTGGGATCGCAAACCTACTCCTTCGTGAATACCATCGGTAATCCGACGGGCAACCAGATTCAGGTCCTGCTCGGGTCCACCGACTCTGCCAGTCTGCAAAACCTCGCCGATGCCATAAACGGTGGCAGTGGCGCGGGTGCCAGTTACGCTTATGGAAGCACCGCCACGGCCAATACCTCGGCGACGGCGACAACTGGCCAAACTGCTTCCGGCTTGGAGACCCTCACGCTTACCGCAACGACTAAGGGTGCGGGTGGCAACAGCGTTATTTCTGGATCGACGGGCAGCGCGAATACGTTTGGCGCTGCGGATTTGTCCGGTGGTGCGTCTGGGCAATCTAACGATCTTTTGACACAGTCGGATGCGCAATCCGCCCTGACTCTCATCAACAGCGCCGTTGCCACCATCGCCGAACTTCGAGGCAATATTGGCGCGACGGTCAACCGGTTACAAAGCGCGTCGAATGTCATCAGTAACCAGACGCAGAACCTGACTTCGGCGGAAAACGATGTCACGGCTGCGAACATCCCATCGGCAGTCGCGAATCTTTCGCAGTACTCAATTCTGGAACAGACCGGCATCTCGGCTCTGGCCCAGGCAAACCAGCAGTCGCAACTTGTACTGAAACTGTTGCAGTAATAGAGGTGAGGCGAAGGGGAGGCGGTTAACCAGCCGCCTCCTTTTGCTGTTTCGGAAGATGAGGATGAGTCCAAAGGTCGATTCTGGGACCTTTGGGATAGTCAGGGGGGAAGTACGGAAGTCGCGGTCGCCGCTTCAGCCGGAAGCAAAAGGCTGAGGAAGTGCAGCAGATTCTCTGGGCCGGCATTGGTTCAATCCAATGTTCGACCACCGGGATCCATGACGGTTCGGGCACGCTCAAACGATCGCCAGGACATACCCGCGAACCAAAGGATCTCCATCACGGGAGCGGAAGGAGATAGAACCTCATGGGTATCAGCTTTAATGCCTCGAGTTTGCTGAGCGGAAACGGGATTAACGTAAGTTCGGTCGTCCAGGAAATGCAGGCCGCCGAAAGCGGGCAGATGACAAACTGGCAGAACGACTTAACCACCTTGCAAACGCAGGCGGCCGACCTGAACACTATCAACACGGACCTTTCCAATCTGCAGAGCGCAGTTCGGGAGTTTTCCGGTCCATCCTCGGTTTTCTCACAGCTCACCGCCAGTTCTTCGGAATCGGCGATCGTGACCGCCAGCGTGCAGAGCGGCGCGACTGCGGCCAACTATAACGTGGTGGTAGATTCGCTGGCTTCGGAAGGCACGCTCTACACGGCTTCTGTCGCGAATGCGAAAACATCGATTCTCCCATCCGGCCAGACGACTGGGAACATTACGTTGCAGATTGGCGGCAGCAGCGGCACAACCGCGAACGTTGCAATCACGGCGGGCAGTAATGACACGTTGACCACGCTGGCCGCCAACATTAACTCGCTGAGCGCCAAGAACAAGTGGGGTATTACGGCCAACGTGGTCACCGACGCTACTGGGGCGCGCTTGGCAATATACAGCCAATCGACCGGTAGTACAGGAGCGCTGGCTGTTAGCGGTAACACCACGAGCCTGACGTTTGAGCCGCCCATCGGCGGAAGCAACGCGGCAGTTACCATTAATGGCATTCCTTATGCGAGCACAACGAATACACTGACGGGCGCGATTCCCGGCGTCACTTTTAACCTCACCAGCGCCGATCCGGCAACACCGGTGCAGATCTCTGTCGGGCCCGACACCACGGCCATCAACAATGCGGTCAACAACTTTGTCACCGAGTACAACACGGTGGTCGGGGACGTCAACAGCCAGTTCAGCATCAATAGTTCCACCGGCACGGAGGGTCCTCTGGGCTCCGACGTTTCGCCGCGGATGTTGCAGTCGAGCATCGCCGGCGACATGGCTTACACCACAAGCGATGCTACGTCGGAGAGTAGCGGCTTTTCGAATCTCGGCGCGCTCGGCATCACCATGAATAACGATGGCACATTGTCGGTTGACAGTTCGACGCTCAACAACGCGATCACTGCGAATCCGGACGCGATCGCAAACTTTTTCTCGAATAACAATGGGACTGGATTTGCCGACAATCTTGCGAATGACCTTAACAATCTCACCAATCCGGTAACGGGCGCGCTCAACGCCGATCTCTCTGCCAACCAGAGCCAGCAGACCAATATCAACAAAGACATCTCAAACCTGCAAACGCAATTGTCAACGCAGGCCACAGCACTGACCCAGGAACTCGACCAGGTTAATGCGAGCCTGGAGCAGTACCCATTTCTGCTGCAGGAAGTGACGGCTTCGCTAGGATCGCTGAGTTCCAACGGATCGACGACGGGCACGTTGCCGAACACCAACACAACGCCGACGTCCGGAACCTCGACGAGCGGCAGCAGCAACAGCACGAGTGGCACAAACAGCTAAACGGAGGTGACGGATGAATGCGCAACAGTCCTACAGCCAAGCCGGCGCGCTCGGCGCAAGTCCTGTTGGATTGGTCGTGCGGCTTTACGAGAAGATGATCGACGACATGCGGCAGGTATCCGATGCGATTGAGAAAAAGGACATCCGACGGCGCGCCGAACGCATCAAGCACGCGATTCTGATTGTTGGGCATCTGCAGTCGTCACTGGATTTTGACAACGGAGGCAAGGTCGCGCGAGACCTCGACAGCCTGTACAACACTTGGCGGGGCAATTTACTTCACGTGCAATTTCATCCTTCCCAGCGCAGCGTGCGGCAACTGATTACCGATGTACTCGCCGTTCGCAAGGCGTGGATGGAAGTGGAACAGGCCAAAAATCCGGTGGCGAGCAATGCTGCGGTCACAATCACGAATGCCGAAGCGGGTGCGGCAGAGCGCGTGCGCGTCGATTGGCAAGGATAAGGCAAGTGAGCGCTACTTCGCTTGCCGGAGCGCTTCAGACCTTGCGCGCGGTCAATGAGCGGCTGCGATCGGCGACGATTGGTCTTCGTCCGGAGCGATGCAGCCAGATCACGGCCGCGGATTTTTCGGCCCTGCTCGCACAGGTCGCGCGCGCGGCAGAATGTATTCGACTCCTCACGACTGATTGCACAGACGGAGAAGCGGAAGGCGAGGCGCTGCGCGAGCAAACGAATGAATACCAGCGCAATCTTGAACAGCTCAAACAGCTTCTGCCGAGCTTACAGTTGCGCCTGCTAATCGAGAAGGCGCGACTGGAAAGCGCCAACGCGGAACTGACCGCCAAGATGGCATGGGCTCGCGCGCAAGCGGAAACGCTGTAGCTCAGCAACTCAGTTCATCCCGCGGGGCGGTCGCGTGGGCACATCGATTGATTGATTCCCGAGTCCTGCACGCTTAGTTTGGTCCGGGCCGCGCGGCGCTCTCTGCAATCGCGTAGGCTACAATACACCCATGGCGCAAACTGCATCTGCGATCACGCGCAGCCCCGCGGAGATCGTGCAATCAAGCCCGGTTTCGCAGTCGGCGAACGGAATTTGTTATGCGCGCGCAGGCGAAATCACGGTTGCGGAGAGCGATCTTGACCGGATGGTTGCAGCTGTGCCTGCAACGATTGCCGCGGCGCTTACGCGCAAGGCGTATTACTTTGTGCCGCTCACGGTAAGCCAAGGCGAGGAGACCGTGATTGCGGATCGCTATGACGTCGGGCTGAGCGACAGCGCGGTGTGCCATCGCAACCTTACGATCGGCGATGCGCAGTGCGTATTTATTTCGACGCGCCTGATGGACGACAAGTTTTCGGTAGCGTTTGAGTTCTACATCAATGTAGGACACGCGCTGGTGGAGCGAGCGGGCGTTTCCGCGTTGTTCGCCGATCTGGCCTGGCAACAAGTGGAAGCAGGCGTGAGGGGCGAAACCTCACTGGATGCTTGGGAAGCGCGGAAGTTCGCGACCGCGCATGGTCCAGATGCGGAGAAGTTCAAGAACGAATATCTGGCGGCGAGCTTTGCCGATGCGATTTCGATTTATCTTCTAGGCATTTATCTGGACGTGGATTATCACGATCTGCGCGAGCGGGATTATCCACTGTTGGCGCCTGCTCCGATGGCGGAGCGACTGCGCAAGATCGCGGAAATTTTTCCGCCGAATCCGGGGTTTGAGTTCAACATTTATTACAAGCGCCGTGGCTGAAAACGGGTCTGCGGATCGCGCCTGATTTTCGGTAGTGGTGCATTTGGGCCCAAAACTTAACAGTTGTACACGCAAGATCCCTCGCCCCGCTGGAGAAAAACGCGGGGCTTCGGGATGACGCCAAAGATATGGCCGTCAACTTTGATCAAACTGCACCATCACCTGATTTCCCCTCCACGTCTTTTATTCTGCGCAAAAACCGCTCGCCTCAGCCACGCCTCGTACCTTCGTACTATTGGCTTAGGAAAAAATTCGGCTTATGCTTGGGGTGATCCCACGGACTTAGGTTTTCTTTGCCAATGATTTCACTTCGTCTCTATACGTTTGTATTGTGCGCGGCGGGTTTGGCTGTCGCGGGATATGCATTGCTGCGCCGCAAACCGAAAACGGCGGAAGCGCAGGAACTCGAACGCCGCACATGGCTCAATAACATTGGGCGCATCACGGATGGAACTGTGATCGACGTGCAGGAGCTTGCCGATGAAGGGCAACGGGCGGCGACCATGCTGATCTACAAGTACGATGTGGCGGGAGTTTCGTACGAAGCATCGCAAGATGTCACCTACCTACGGCAATGGATCAATCTCCATTCCTGCCGTCTCGGATTGCCTACATCGGTGAAATACGATTCGAGGAATCCGGGAAATTCCATGGTGATTTCCGAAGGCTGGGTCGGGTTGCGGCAATAGAAGCCCGGTCACGGCAGGTAAGAATTGAGCAAATTGAGGGGGGTACCCCCCCTCCCCCCTAAAATCGATTAAGTCATTGATTGCAAGTAAGTTACAGGCAAAGTATTCAAAAGGTTAGACTTAGCCGTAAATTTTGCGAATTGGCGTGTAGTTGAGAGGGGGCCGTCCCGACTGCTTTTCTGCATTTTGCGCACTTTTTTCGCCCGGTTTTCCAGGCCATTCTTTTCCGACATTATTTGTCAAAGAGCGGTAGAACAATAGCGGGAAATTGCTCGTCTCTGGAGACGAGCAGATTTCTCCCTCGTGCACAGTCCATTCATGTTCGCATTGATTGTGGCGTGGTGTCAGTGATGACGGTTACGAGAAAAATGTGATGTATTAAGTTCTCAGTTCTCAGTTGTCAGTTGTCAGTGGCCAGCAAAAAACGGGCCGCGCGAACGTTCGCCAAGCTGTGGGTGGCTCTGGCCACCCGGCTGCCTTGTGTTTTTCTTTGGACTGCGATTCAAACTAGCTAGCGGGACGTTCAGCCAGGTTCGAACTTCTTGAACTACTCCACTCAAGCCAAAATCGGGCTTGAATGGGGCACCCGCGGCACGGATGATGACGAATGGCAGGCGAACAAAATAATTATTGGAATACATATGTGTATGTACATGCGGCGCAGTGGCAACAAACGGAATGGGTTCGGAGATTTCCGGGAGGCAAAATGGGGCTTGACACGATGTGCTATGGAGGGTCGGGGGCTTGCACGGGCGATCACGGGCCGAATTGACCGTTTCTGGAGGGCGGAACTCGGTGGTTCCCACCCTTCGCGAAAAGCGCGCGAAGGATGGGGCACCCACTTTTGTAATTCTGCTAGCGGAAGGCTGGGCCACCCGCCCGACCATAAGTTCCGAATCGCTTGCACGTTTCATGGTGACAACGGATGCACGTCATTTTGGCCTTGCTTTCTTCGGGCCGAAAGAGCCAAAATGACAGCGGGTTTCCAAACCCTGTCCTTGGCTCATACCCGAGGACAATTCCCCGTTAGCGGTTGCTGCCGCTGGCGGGGAGGATTACTACCAAGTGGAGCTAGTCGGGATTGAACCGACGGCGGGCCTGCCTGTCACAGCGATGGCCGTCTCCCCGTGGATAGCCCCACAAAAGAACAAAGGGCCAGCGTTTGTCCATAAGTCATTGGATTCGCTGGCCTTTTTCACGACTACAAATATAATAAATAAGTGATATTGTAGTCAAGAGAAATCTGTTGACACATAAGAAACAAGTGATATTATCAATCCAGCCTCTACCGGCGTGGAGGTATTGGGATTTTGTTTATCCGAACGGATCAAATCCCATTGAAGAGTGGTATCAGGCCCTTCCTGAAGATGTACGGGACATGTTCGATGCCCTGCTCAAGAACAATCAAAAGACTACGCGACCTGAACAATGGACGGGCTTCAGGAAGTATCTGCATGGCGGCGACCTGCAAAAGCACGGAGTATGGGAACTTGAATTTAAGGGAGAAGACGGATTAGCCCACAGACTGATGGGTGTTTTCGATGGCGCGAAGAAGGCGATATTTTTGATTGGCTGCTATCACAAAAGTAAGAACTACACTCCCGCAGAGGCTCTTAACACGGCAGCAACCAGAGCTGGGTTACTAGCGCAAGGAAAGGCAATTAATCAGTGAGCGAAAGATCAAAGCGGATATCTAAACTTCTAGCGAGCGCATCGTCTCGTGCATCGTATATACGCGCAAAGCTCAACGTACTAATTCCGTCTCAAATTCGTGCTCTGCGTCTGAAGAACAATGACATGACGCAAAAGCAGTTGGCGGTATTGGCTGACATGGCTCAGCCGCGCATCTCTGCAATGGAGCGTCCCGGAGAGACGAAGTTTAACATTGAAACGCTGGTGCGGCTGGCCGCTGCCTTCAAGATAGGGTTAAAGGTAGAGTTTGTCTCGTTCAGTGAGATGCTGCAATGGGAAAATAACTATTCTCAGGACAATTTCAACATCGTTCAGATCGACCAAGATGGGGCTTTTATCAATCCCACTGCTGCTCCTACTTGGCAGATAGGCGCTGAATTGGCTTGGAAGAAATTGTTATGCCGTGCTTCTGAACGTCCCCAGTTAACTTTTGCGTACCATACTGGGCCTAATGTCAGAGAGATTCCAAGCGGCAGTGGTTCTTTCACTTACGTCGGAGTTGGCGACTCTCCGCGTCAGGAATTTGCAGATATTCAGGCTACGCCTGTGCTTACACATCAGGATGTAATTTCCGTGCAAGCTGCCAGTCCGTTGATTCACTAATCCAAACGTTTCAGGAGAACCGACAAAAATGAGTGAACAGTCATCGACCGAAGTACCGATGATGTACTCGAATGCTGTACGGGTTGCTATAGGCTTTACTGAGATCAGATTGTTTTTTGGCGAGGCAGTGTTGCCGCCTCCGCCCCCAAACATGCAGCCGGGGCAGCTTTTCCCGGCTGGCCAAGCGCGGCAGGTGGATCGCTTAAGTATTGCGCTCTCGCCAGATATTATTCCCGCACTTGTTGCGGGGCTTCAAAAAGCCATTGAGACGTACCAATCCCAGTTTGGCCAGCTTCGCAAACTACCACAGACAAAGCCCCTTGACTCGCCGCCAGAACCGAAACAATGAAAAGCGGCGACAAATTATTGGACGCGGCTTCCAGCGTCAGCATCAGGCCAGCAACACGGAATTAGGACAGTACCGAACGTTCGCCAAGCTGTGGGTGGCTCTGGCCACCCGGCTGCCTTGTGTTTTTCTTTGGACTGCGATTCAAACTAGCTAGCGGGACGTTCAGCCAGGTTCGAACTTCTTGAACTACTCCACTCAAGCCAAAATCGGGCTTGAATGGGGCACCCGCGGCACGGATGATGACGAATGGCAGGCGAACAAAATAATTATTGGAATACATATGTGTATGTACATGCGGCGCAGTGGCAACAAACGGAATGGGTTCGGAGATTTCCGGGAGGCAAAATGGGGCTTGACACGATGTGCTATGGAGGGTCGGGGGCTTGCACGGGCGATCACGGGCCGAATTGACCGTTTCTGGAGGGCGGAACTCGGTGGTTCCCACCCTTCGCGAAAAGCGCGCGAAGGATGGGGCACCCACTTTTGTAATTCTGCTAGCGGAAGGCTGGGCCACCCGCCCCCTCGGGAGTGGTGATATTCATGAAAGGCTGGGGCACCCGGCCTCAACTTCGACTGCGAATGATGACAAAGAATGAAGAGAGATGCTGCGAGTCGTGGTCGGTACGTGAATCAGAGCAATCATCGATCAGAGCAATCGATCAGAACGGTTGATCGAAAAATCGATCAGAACAAGCCAGGCCAGAAGGTGGCAACGACCAAGTATAGGACCTGGACGGTAGCAAGGCCGATCCAGATGCGCTGGCGGAGTTTCGAGCGACGAATGTCGCGAAGGAGTTCGGGGGCAGTGGGATCGAGGCGAAGCTTCGGCGGTTCGGGCACGACAACGGCAGGATTCGCGGCGAGAGGCCGAAGAACTTCTGTAGGCTTCGGCTTATCAGGGTAGAAAACCTTAGGGCCCTGGATGGCTTCCGACCACATCGGCAAAAGAATCCATGATTTCGGGATGATATCGGGAATTGGCTGTGCCGTAAGTTCGAGTGACGGCAGAGATTCGGGTGCAAGGCGATCGGCGAGATTGCGCAAAAGCGAAGTCCACCAGTAGTGGCTCAGTTGGTCGGTGATCAACTCGCCTGTATCGACGGGACGCGATTCCAATTCCAACGGAGGCAGAGTCTCTGGAGAAAGAACATCGCCGATGTTGGTGAATACGGTGCGAAACCACGAAACACCCAGGCGATCACCCAGCAGCAGGCCGACGTTCACAGGCCGCGATGTGAGCTGTAGCGGCGGCAATTTAGCGGGAGCCAATGTGTCGCGAAGATTGCCGATGAGGGATCTCCAGAGCGGAAGACTGAGTTCGGGAGGCGGAAGAAGATCGAGCGGGATTGACTGGCCGGCCGTTTGAGATGACGGTTCGGCGTGGGTTGTTTCGGGGTACCTTGCTTCGGCAGTGTTGGAACGGTAAGCCATACAGAATAGCGGTTGCGATCGGGCGCGAAGAGGACACAGATATCCTCGCCCCAGACCGATTTATTCATGATAGCGGCGGCAGGGACCGTGTGTCACGCGCCTTTACCTGGATTTACCACCGAAATCCCCGGAATGCTAGGAAACACGGTCGGCATCGCGCTGAATTACTGGCGTAATTAACAGCTACTCATCCACCTCGCATACGATCGGAAGCGGACGCCGAGCGTGAAGGGAAAAGACTGCATGCGTGAGGGTGGAACCGGGGGACGACGGGGCAAACAACCTGTCCGAACAAAGACACTCCACGGAGAAACCGCCAGCAGGCGGACGATGCCTTCCGGAAACGCGGTCAAGACCGCAAAGGTTGAACAACATCCTCTGGCGTTGCCCGCACTTGAGCAAATCTACCTGGAACAGATCATCGAACATGCGCCCGATGCGATCAGCATTGTGGACACGGAAAAGCGTGCGCTGCGCGTGAACGGGGAATTTACACGCCTGTTTGGTTATTCCGCGGTTGAGGCCATCGGCAAGTTTCTCGATCAATTGATCGTGCCATTGGATCGCTATGCGGAAACGGCGTGGATCATAGAAACCCTGATGAGCGGCAAGAAACTGTCGCTGGAAACAAGGCGACAAAGAAAAGACGGATCGCTGGTGGAAGTTTTGCTCTCGACGTCTCCGGTGATGCTGAATGGAAAAACGATCGGGGCCTACGCGTCGTACCGCGACATCACCGAACAAAAGCGGGCGGAAGGATTGAGCGCGGCGCTGTACGCGATCGCGGCGCGGAGCCAGTCGGCGGAGGACCTTCAGCAGTTCTACGCGGCCATACACAACATCGTCGGACAACTGATGTACGCCAGGAATTTCTACATCGCGCTTTACAATCCACAATCGCAGTTGCTGAGCTTTCCTTATTTTGTCGACGAGATAGATCTGATGCCGGCTCCGAAGCAATTTGGGCGCGGCCTGACCGAGTATGTGATGCGAACCGGCGAACCGCTGCTGGCAACGCCAAAGGTTTTTGAGGAACTGGTGCGCGGGGGAGAAGTGGACCTGATCGGCGCGCCGTCGCTGGACTGGCTGGGCGTTCCGCTGAAGAGCGGCGGCAACAGCATCGGGGCGCTGGTGGTGCAGAGCTACACGGAAAACGTGCGGTTTGGGGAACGCGACCGCGAAATTCTCAGATTCGTTTCCCAGCAACTGTCGGCGGCGATCGAGCACAAACGGTATGAGGAAGCATTGCGCCGTTCGGAGGCGCGCTACCGTTCGCTGATTGTGAGCGCAGTGTTTGGCATTTTCCGCTGCACGCTGAGTGGAAGATTTCTGGACGTGAATCCGGCGCTCATCAACATGCTGGGCTACGGGTGTGCTGACGAAGTGCTACGCCTGGATGCGCGCAGCGATGTCTACGCGAACCCGGAAGAAATTGGCCGGCTGACGGAAGAGTATCGGCGCAAGGGAAGTTTGACGGGAGCCGAGGTGCAATGGAAGCACAAGGATGGGCGTCCGATTACGGTGCGGTTGAGCGGACGCGCCGCCAACAGTCCAGAAGAACGTGAAGAAGTGTTGGAGCTGATCGCAGAAGACATTACCGAAAAACGGCAATTGGAAGAACAATTCCGGCAAGCACAGAAGATGGAGGCAGTGGGGCGTCTGGCTGGAGGAGTGGCGCACGACTTCAACAACCTACTGATGGTGATTAATGGATACACCGAGGTACTGCTGGAGGAACTGAAAGCCGGAAGCGATATGCACCAGAAGGTGGAATCGATTCAGCAGGCGTCGGAAAGAGCGGCATCCTTGACACGGCAACTGCTGGCGTTCAGCCGCAAACAACTCTTGGAACTGAAGGTAGTGGATGTCAACGCGATCATCAGCGACATGGAGCGGCTGCTGCGGCCGCTGATCGGCGAGAACATCGAACTGGTGACCCGGCTTTCTCCGGAAGCAGGCCATACGCGGGCCGATGCGACGCAGCTCGAACAGGTCATTATGAATTTGGTGGTCAACGCGAAGGATTCGATGGCCGACGGCGGGCGAATCACCATTCAAAGCTTGAACATAACTGTCGGGCCGAATGAGCGGGACCACTCTTTCATTCAGCCAGGACGCTATTCGGTGGTCGCGGTCAGCGATACCGGTCACGGGATGGACAAGGAAACTATCTCGCGTATTTTCGAACCTTTCTTCACAACAAAAGACAAAGGCAAAGGCACAGGCCTTGGTCTTTCCACGGTGTACGGGATCGTGAAGCAGACCAATGGATACGTGTTTGCGGAGAGTCAACTGGAAGTGGGCACGACGTTCTACGTATACCTTCCGCACATGGAGGAAACTGTGGAAGAATCCAGACCGGCGAAAGCGCAAGAGAACGAAAACGGGGGATGCGAAACTGTCCTGCTGGTGGAAGACGAGGAGTCAGTACGCGAGTTGGTGCGCGTGACGCTTGTTGCCCGAGGGTACAAAGTGCTGGAAGCGGAGAGCGGAGAAGCAGGGCTGCGGGTGGCAATGAAATCGCCAGAGGCAATCGACCTGCTTGTCACCGATGTCATGATGCCGGGCATGGGGGGCCGTGAGCTGGCAAAAAAGCTGACGACCTTGCGTCCGGGAATCAGTGTGTTGTATCTGTCTGGGTATACGGAAGAAGCAGTTGTCACGCCGGAGGCGCTGGGGATGGGCGCGTCATTTTTGCAGAAACCCTTCACATTGCAAAATCTTGCCAAGAAAGTAAGAGAAGTGCTGCGCACGAAGACGCGAGCGAAATCGCGAGCTGCGGCCAATTAGACCGGCGGACCTAAAACTGCCAAGCAGGACTTGCGAACTTTTGGAATCTGCATTTGCATTTAAGCGTATGCAGAAGCCTGACTTGCACGCCGCTCAGTCCGCGATTAGGCCACGCTTGCTAGAGTTCGCAAAATTGTGTTCGCAATATTTGTGAAGCCTGCCTCGAGATAAATCATCAAAAAATATGATTGGAGGTTTCTATGTTTGTCATTCTTGGCGCAAGCGGCAACACCGGGCACATTGTGGCGAGTAAGCTTCTGGCGGCGGGAAAGAAAGTGCGCGTCGTGGGCAGAAGCGCGGACCGTTTACAAACCTTGGGCGGCAAAGGCGCGGAGATTTTCGTTGCCGATGCCAGCGATGGAGCCGCGCTGAGCAAAGCCATGCAGGGTGCGGAAGCCGCCTACGTTCTCATTCCGCCGAACGTTGCGACAAACGATGTCCGAGGGTTTCAGGATCGCATGAGCGATGCCATTGCTAAAGCCGTGCAAGAAACGAGTGGGCTCAAGCATGTGGTCGCGCTTAGCAGCATCGGAGCCGACAAGCCGAGCGGTACCGGGCCGGTAGTCGGTTTATACACTCTCGAGCAAAAGCTGAACCGGTTCAGCGATGCTAATGTGCTCTATCTGCGCGCGGGGTACTTCATGGAAAACACTTTGCCGCAAGTTGCGGCGATTCGAACGATGGGCAGTATGGCAGGGCCAGTTCGGCCCGATCTGAAGCTTCCGGTGATTGCGACACAAGACATTGGAGGGGCCGCGGCGGACGCGCTTATGCGGCGCGATTTTCGCGGGAAGCAGACGAAGGAACTGCAGGGACAACGCGACCTGAGCTATATAGAGATGGCGGCGATCATCGGCAAGGCGATCGGGAAGCCTTCGCTCGGATACGTCCAGGCGACAGAACAGCAGCTGCGGCCCGCCATGGAGCAGATGGGCATGTCACCCAATTTTGTAGGATTGCTGCTGGAGATGGCGGGCGCCCTGAACTCGGGGTACATGAAGGCGCTGGAACCCAGGTCGGCGGGAAACACTACGCCAACGTCCTTTGAAAAGTTCGCAGAAGAGGAGTTTGCACCGGCGTATCGGCAGCAGACAGCGGCATAGAGCACCTGCTTAACAGCGTGAGTGCAATTCCCCTGACTGACGAACTCGACTAGTTAGAATTTGCGGTTCCAAAACTAAGCGAGTTCGGAAGCAGGCGGAGTTGACGAGCTGAGATTGGTTGCCGCGGTGATCTTAGGTTTTGCCGTCGGACCGCATTCGCTCCCCGTTCGGGCCGCGCCCTCGATTCCCGTCCTCGGTTTTGAGGGCGCACTTACGACAGGTTCGCGCACTCCCATCAGCTCGCCGGCTGTAGTAAAACAGTATTAGCCGCGGAGGGATGTGTGAGCGGTTGAAACAGTCGGTCTTGAAAACCGATGTACGGGAAACCGTACCGGGGGTTCGAATCCCTCTCCCTCCGCCACGCAGTCGTGACCGCAGAGAAGTCTGTCACTTGTTCCCCTGAAATAGCCCGGAAAAGCCCGCCAATTCGCGGGTTTCTACTGACAAACCGCACTTCAGAGAAAGGACTCCGAGGCTCGACCTCTGCATTTGCCTGCCGTTTTCTCTGGTAGGCAAAGCAGCAGTGCGGTTTCCGCGCTTCCTGGGTTGCGAAGGAAATGCGATCAAAGATCGATCGCGTGGCGACCGCTGTCTATTGGGCGAGACTGCTAAGCGCAACTGCGGGCGCGCTCCCAGTTCCGTCATCTTGAACTGTGAGGGTTCCGTCGATCATATCCTGGGCGGTTGGCGCGAATACGACCGAAATGATGCAACTCGCACCCGCGGCCAGCGGCGATTTGCAATTGTTGCTTTGCGTGAACTGCTCAAAGGAGACAAGCAGCCCTCGCCGAAATCGGTTGTCGTCTGAACGCTGCCGCAGGTGTGGAATGAAGCCATTGAACTTGCCTCCGGCTCCAGTGGCTAGATTGTTTCCAATCCTGACCACTCGATGTGGTCGCTAGACACCTTGGCATATTTACGAATCTCAGGTAGACGGATCGCAAGCAAGTTTTGCCTCGTATTTCCCGCCAAGCGGGTGTAGGCAACCGTGAAATTATCATTACCACTCGGAGAAAAGGGAGCAAGCCGATGGAACGCATCATGGGAGCAGATGCCTTAATTCGAAGCGCCCGCCTACCGCGCTTTTTGCCCAGCCGCGATTCTTGCCGTTCCTGCCGCCGACATTCTTCTCATAAGAAATTTCGTCCCGCCACAGTTCCTTCCGGCGGAGAAACCCGATAACCAGGGTCCGCGGGCTATTGCCGCTCTCTTTGGACGAGACAACGACGCCCAATCATTCGCTCAATCACGCACGCTCCGGATCAGACAGTCTGAGACGGCCTCGACTTCTCCACTGCGTGGTCGGCCTTACCGCTCCAACGCCTGGACCAGTCTGGCACCACCTCATAGCAATTTTTCATGGGATTTCGCGGGCTGCAGGCCCTAGGTGACAATCTGAGGTGCAGAGAATTCGTTAGGGCCGCTTACCGATTGTCTGCTCCGCGACTTGGCAAACGTTGGGGAATATGAAGAGAGTAGGATCCTGCGGGCCCAGAACAACGTTCTTGTATCGGATGACTTGGTGAGTTCTGGTTTCGATTTTCACGGGAAAGCCCTGCAAATCTTCCGCCTCCCATAGTCTGATTTTCGCTGCTTGGGGGTGGTGGGGGAAAGTAATGGTCACGTCTTCAACCTGACACACATGCCCGTCGACGGTTTCTTTCCCCACCGCCACGCGCTCGAACTTATTCGCAGAATTCGAAAAGGAAAAAGGATAGGAACGAATATAGGGGCTCGCATACAATAGGCAGCCGTCCTTTGCAACACCATGCGTCTCGCCCTTATCCAGATCGGTAATCTGGTAGGATCTCCCTCCGTTTGCCTCCATCCTCATCAGGTTACCGGAACGGTAGATGTGAATTTCATCCTCGGTACCCGGAGTCGGACCGCCTATCATGATGGCTGAGAACTCCTTGAACTGATCCAGCGGAAAGTTGCCTCGTGAAGGCTCGGAACCCACAGGAACGGCTGGCGTCTGTTTTGTGACTGGTTGTGTCGCTGGCTGGCCAGGCGAGGATTGCGCCGCCATTCCTATCCGAAGACAGCCCAGCAGAAAACAGATTGCAATCCATTTATGCATTTTCGTGAGCATCCGAGAACTACATTCCGAGAAAAAGTATACAGAAACCGGCAACTGGGGCTGCATCGCACTTTAGCATCGTTCAATTTGCTGAAACAGCGAGAAACGGACTCAACTACTACGAAGGCAGAGTCATAGTCAATCGCTATTGTCGCCGACTGAACCTGGCTCCGAAGGACTTCGCCGTAGGGTGTGTCTCCTGGAGAGTAGGAGATTGGAAGGACACCCTACGGCAGCTGTGCGGTACCAGGCGCACACTCGGAATCTCAAGAATCATTGAGGCGCACAGCGTTGAGTGATCGCCTCGCGGCCAACTCAAAGACAGGCTTCCACCCAGTTTGGGTCTTTTATTTCCCGGTTCCGTATAACGGAATCTGCTGCGCGCTTCCGGCGTTCTCGGTGATGGTCAAGTCCCCAGTACGGGATCCAACTGCGGTAGGTTTAAAAGTGACTTTGACTATACACTTGCCTCCAGACTTCACAGTTTTCCCGGCAGCACAATAGGAAGTGCCATTCACCAGATTGAAATCGCCGCTTACTGACACCTGATTGACAGTTAGCATTCGGCCGCCGGTGTTCATAAGAGTTACCGTTTGCGCCTTCGCAGTCTGGCCGACGGGTTCAGAACCCCACTGCAGAAATTTTGGAGTAAAGTTGATCGACCCAGCCAGGGCGTTGATGAGTCCAACTCCGTTCGGAGAACCCCAGCCCGTGACCAGATCGTAGCCTGCGACCGCCGTCCAAAATGGCACTTGGCCGAAGCAGCTGTTATTCCCACTCGTGACGTCGTGGAAATCATTTGCATAGCCGATGCCAACACCGAGCTTATAAATCGTCGGATTGATGAAACCAAGTGTGGGATAGCCGTTGGCCGCTGCTTGTTGGTTAATCAATGCCATGTAGGCGGCCCACATCGGTGCGGCAAAACTGGTTCCGCCCCACCCCTCGCCACAGCCGCCGTCGCCACACACATAAAAATCGAAGTTCGCTTCGGCTGCAACATCGGGATAGTCGCGCAGCACTTTCGACCCGGCATTCAGTGTCGTAACTATTCCCGCGAGCTTTTGCCACGAGGGAATCTTCGTGTCGTCGGGTGAAATGCCACCCGCACTCGATCCCCAGGCGGTTTCTGAAGCCCAGGCTCCGCCCGCGCTTGCGGTCAGTAAGTCCGTACCGCCTACCGAGATAACATAGGAATCGTCTGCAGGAAAAACAGCTGGTGTAGTAACGCTGCTATAGGCGCCAGCATCGCCGGACGCTTGAAAGAAACTCTGTCCTTGGGCGGCAAATTTCTGGAAGTAGGGATCATCGGTGGCTGGATCCGCCGGCGTCCATCCCCAAGAGGAACTCAACTGCGCATTCAGGGGCTTGTTAGTGGACATTGCACTCAATATGGCTGTGTCGGTACTGCCCACATAAACATAGAGAGTTGCCAGGCCGGGGGCCATCGCGATTGCCTGCGTCATATCAAGGGTCTGTTCGATATCGTCACAGCCGTTAACCGAATAAACACACTTCACACTTGTTCCGTCCGTGGAAATACCAACCACCGGGACATTGTAAGTTTGCCCCACTGTCTTGAAGTACTGGTTCACATCGGCGATGTTATATCCGGCGTACTCAAGTAGTCCCAGCGTCTGTCCAGCCCCGGTAAGGGCGGTTCCGCCATAATAGGCCGCGCGCATGTCACTGCCGCAATAGTACCCATACGGACAAGAACCACTCACGTTAGAGTGCACACTGAAATCGCCCTGTCTTACGAGCGGACGCGGAATCGAATAATTATCCAGTCCCGAGATGTGCCACAACTGAAACGGCAGATCCACCGTAGGCTCACGATCGGGAGCGTAGAAGGTGCGGCTCTCGGTGGGATGCTGGTAGAGTCCCATCGTGACATGAAAGGCCTTTTCGAGCGCGGCTACCGTGCCCTTGAGCTGCACGTCCATAGCATCGCGGGAACCACCCACTATTTCCAGGCCATTGGCTCTCGCGAAACGGATCACGGCGTCGTAATCTTCCTCGCTCGGTCCAAACCTCTCGGTAAACTCCTTCACTGTGAGAAAGTGCTGATACGAGGGGCTCTGCGGATCGTAGACTTCTTCCAGAAAATTTTCCAGTTCCGGCTGATGACGCAGAGCCAGAACGACATCAAAGCGCAGTGATTGCGAAGCTGGAAGCCGGCCGAGAACCTGTGCCTGCCCATTGAGCACTGCCTCACGCACATGGCGCGTCATGGGCGACTGTGATTGTCCCTGCGCAGTGATACTAACTACCAACGCCGCGATGATGGCTGTGAACAGAAATGTACTTGCCCTTCGAACCATAACTTCTCCTTCTTCTTTGCACCGCCCGGAAACAGTCGTGTTACTTCTCGGTCCTACCTGCAGAGTGATATCCAAGTGTTAACTGATTCAGCCCCTTCAGTGCTGAGTGGCCTTACTTTCGTCCTGTTGGGAGTTTGGTTCCTGTTTGGGCTTTACTTTTTTCCCGTTGGAAAGAATGTGGCTCGAAGTCTTGACATCGGGGAGAGTGGCCGTCAGATAGCCATACTCGGCACCGTAAATGATACCCTCATAACTAGCAAAACCCACCCAGCCATACTTTGACGTACTTGGCGTCAGAGCCGTGAGCACAAACCATTGTATGCCCGTGTAGCCATAGTTAGTTGCGTCATAAAGGTTGTCTGCATAGACAACGCCCTTGATCGGAACATGAACCGGATTGTTGGCCGCCGGAATATTCGCGGTCGCGCCGACAATGGTAGCTTCCACGGGGGGAAAAATGCCGCAGGCATCGAGGACGTCCAAACCTTCCCAGATGGCGCTATTGCTGCTGTATTGCTGCATAAGCTCGTAATTGCAGAACTGCACCCCATCGGCAGACACGAAGCCGAATGCATACGTCTGCCCGGGCGTTTGCGCGGACGCTAAAACACATCCCAATACCACAAGAAAGATGATCGTCAAACTCGTGAGCTTCATATAACAGTTACTCCTAGTGTTTAACCTCTAATTTATGCTTCCTATCACTTGCCGGTTCCCGTCAGACTCGACGTTTGCGGACCGCCTGCCGCGCTGTCTTTTACCTCCAGCGAGCCTGTTCTTGTCCCAGCCGCCGTTGGTGTGAATGTAACGCTGACCTTGCAACTCGCCTTGACCGCCAAGGTGGCTGTGCATGTCGTCGAAGAAACGCTGAAATTTCCGGTCGCATTCATCGAGATGCCCGTCAGTGCCACGCTCCCTTTGTTTGCGAGCGTGAACGTTTTTGCCGGACTACTTGTTCCTACTTTCTCGGTGGGGAACGTCGCACTGGCCGGAGTTAGCGCGGCTGGGGCCGTGCCGGTTCCAGACAGCGACACACTCTCCGGGCTGTTCTGAGCGTTGTCTGTGATCGTAATGGTTCCCAGACGTACTCCCGGTTCCGTGGGGGCGAAGGCAACACCGATCGTGCACTTTGTTCCCGCCAACAGTACGCTGCCGCACGTGCTCGAGCTGATTGCAAATTCGCTGCTGGTAACTATCTTGCTGATCTTAAGTTCGGTGGTACCCGTGTTCGACAGGGTAATCGTTTGCGCCTTTGATCTCCCGCCCACAGCCTCATTGAATATCATTGAGGTCGGCGAGAGATTGGCCCCCGGGGCGAGAGCGAAAGCGACCCTGACCTGTGTGGAGGCTTCCGTGTTGAGAGTTCCCGACAGTCCGGACACGTAGATCGGGTAGGTGCTTGTGCCTACATTGGGCGCTACAGCGAGCGTCATGGTGCTGGTCGAGGTTGCCGGATTCGGATTGAAGCTGGCAGTCATTCCGCTCGGTAACCCAGAAGCACTTAGTGTGACATTCCCGCTGAAGCTGCCGTACGGAATGACCTGAACGGCGATAGAAGCACTGCCCCCTTCTTTGACAGTCAATGTAGCCGGGCTTGCGACCAAGCCGAACGATAGCCCTCCCTGCTGCCCAAGCAAAGCTTGAATCAGATTCGATTGATTCGGACTACCCCAGCCAGTTACCAGATCATATCCGACTGTAGGTGGATAGGAGAGGAAATCAAACGGACCTCCCTCGAGATACTGGAGAGTGATGTCGTGGAAATCGTTGTTATAGTAGGAACCCAAACCAATGTTGTAAAGCCCCGGATTGATGAATCCAAACACCGGCTGGCCGTTGGAAACCGCCTGCTGGTTGGCCAGAGCCAGATAGGCGGCCCACATCGGCGCCGCAAAACTTGTGCCTCCATAATAATTAGCCATACAGCCGTTCTGGTCGGCACAAGTGTAGAAATCCCAATTCGCTTCTGCCGCAACATCGGGGCCATTGCGCAAGCTTTGCGAACAATAGGGATAGCCCTCGTAGGTTGCGCAACCCGCGGCCGTGGCCGCCTGCCAGGAAGGAATCACAGTCCCCGCCGTAGGGTAGCCACCCAGCTCCGAAACACCGCCTCCGCTAAACTCCCAGGCCGTTTCAGAACTCCAAGGACCGGCCGGACCACTCGTTACAAGCCATGTCCCACCGACAGACGTGACATATGCATCGTCAGCTGGAAAAGCGGAAGACTCCTCACAATCGTAATAGTCGCTCACAGTCCATGCCCCGCAATCCCCCGAGGCGACAAAGAAATTCTGCCCTTGCGCGGCAAACTCCTGGAAATATGGATCGTCTGTCAGCGGATCTGGCGGACCCCAGCTCCAGGAAGCGCTTAACTGCGCGTTAAGCGGGCTGGCCGTAGCCATGGAATTGAGAATCGCCGCATCGGTCTTACCTATGTACACCACCAGGCTATCCAGGCCTGGGGCCATGCCGAGCGCTTGCGTCATATCTAAGTTCTGCTCGGTGTCGTCGCAGGGCTGGTAAGCATAACAAGTTGTAGAAGCGCCGTCTGTAGACAACAGAGTGATAGGCACATTCAGGGTCTGGCCGATATTTGCGTAATAGGTGTTCAGGTCGTCCAAATCGGTACCGAAATACTCCAGCAATCCCAGCGACTGGCCGGCGCCGGTAAGAGTCGTGCCGCCATAGTAGGCCGCGCGCATGTCGCTGCCCAGAAATGAGGCCGATGGGCCTGATCCTGTCGAGGCGTTGGACTTGACTGCGGCACGCTGAACGGGAGCGTCCCGATGCACTAAAGCAGGACGCGGGATCGAGTAGTTGTCAAGTCCCGCAATGCGCCAGAGACGAAACGGCAGATTCACCAGCGGCTCGCGGTCGGGAGCGTAGAAAGTCCGTTTCTCAGTAGGGTGCTGGTAGACACCCATCGTCACATGAAACGCCTTCTCGATGCTGGCCACGGAAGCTGTTACTCCGATGTTCAGCCGATTGCGGGAAGTGCTCTTCACCGTGAAACCGTTTTCCGTTGCGAAGCGAACCACCGCGTCATAATCTTCCTGGCTTGGACCAAAACGCTCCGTGAATTCTTCTACCGTCAAAAACTTGCGATACGACGCACTGGAAGGAACGTAGAGTTCGTGCAGAAAATTTTCCAGCTCCGGCTGATGACGCAGCGCTAGAACAAGCTCCAGACGCACGGTCTGGTTGGCCGGGAGCCGCCCAATGGACTGGGCCTTGCCATTGACGACGGCATCGCGCACATGACGAGTCAATAACGGCTGCGACTGCGCCTGCGAAACCGTACCTGCGGCCAACACAATTATGATGATTGCAGCCAGGAATGTACTTATCCTTCGAATCATAACTTCTCCTTAATTGTCTGAAGACGTCGCACTTGCCGTCTTCCTTTTGGCGCTCACCCGCCACCCTTGCCCATCAGCCAATCAATTGACCGTTTGCACCAAAACTGCCGAGGTGTCCGGATTGAACGTGTTATCCCCCGAATATACGGCAGTGATATTGTTAGTGCCGGCTGTCATTTTCTTGTACGGGAGCACCGCCACCCCGTTGATCAGCTTGGATGTTCCAAGCTTGTGAGTGCCATTCATGAAGGTAATGGTTCCTGTCGGCGAGCCCGCACCCGGCACCGCCGCTCCGACTGTCGCACTGAACTCTACTGACTGGCCGGAGTTGGAGGGATTCGGCGTGCTCTCCAGCACGATGATGGTCGCCGCTTGGTTCAGCATGACGGTGACGGAATTGCCAGCCTCACTATTCCAATCTGCGAAAGCCAAGTCTGCGGAACCATTGCCGCCCGGACCAAACCGGCCCGCCACCATCGCAGTAGGCCCCTGAACAGTCGCGAACGATTGTTGTGTTGGAAACTCGGCATTGGTTCCTGGGGTATTAATAAATATGGTTCCGATCACTGCCAGATCGAGCAGGCCGTCGCCGGTGAAATCGGCAGCCACCAGGCTCCCACCGTCCGCACTGATCCACGGGATCATTTCCGGCTGGAACGTGCCGTCGCCGTTGCCCAGGAGCATAGAGATCCCACAAGCACCTTCAAATAAGCAGGTGTTGAGCACAGCTAAGTCAAGTTTTCCATCGCCGTTGAAGTCCCCCACTACAGCCGACGTTGGGTCAGTCAGCACCGTGTAGCCGACGGGTGGCTGGAAAGTACCGTCGCCGTTGCCCAATAAGACGGAAACCGAAGAAAATATCTGCGTAACCGAGCCCGTACCCCCGGGGATGATCAGGTCGAGCTTGCCGTTCTTCCGTAAATCAGCCACGGCGATGCTAACGCCGCCGGTTGGATAAACTACAGGAGTTTGGAATGTACCATTGCCATTCCCTAACATTATATTGAGCCCGTTAGACGCAATACATGCAAGGTCGAGCTTGCCATCTCTGTTGAAATCGCCCACGGCCATGGTGTAACAGGGGAATTTTTCGATAACCTTAGGAGATCCAAACGTACCGTTGCCCTTGTTCGGCAACATACTTAGGGTTTGGCCTCCATAGTAGGAAAACAGGATATCCGGGCCTTTTCCATGAAAGTCCCCAACTGCAAAATACACGGCGTACACGGGCGTACTTAAGGCCGAGTAGGAAGCGGCGGGAGCGAAGGTTCCATCGCCATTGTTGAGCAGCACGCCGAATATGAGGTTGCCCTGACTGGAGCCACCAACTCCCGTATTTACCGCCACAATATCAAGGTAGCCATCTCTGTTGAAGTCTGCCGCCGCAATGCCGCTTGGAACCGGGCCACCTGACAGATACTCTGCAAGCTGGAACTGCAGCGTAGCAGGGCCTGCGGCTGGCAATTTCGATGGTGATTTCCCTAACAAGGCTACATCGTCGACCGGATGTACCTGCGCTATAGCAAATATCGAGCACACAATAATCGCCGCTAGAGTTGCTACTATTTTGCTTCGCATAACACTTCACTCCTTCAAACGACTTAGTCCGGTCTATCCACTGTTGGAGGCTGGGTAACTCCGCCGCAACCAAATCTCTTGGGGAAGGAATCTGGCGCTCTGCTTATCTCAAGGGGGAGAGCATTACCTTGCTTGTCAATCGCCGCACCGTGTTTAAGGTGTAGCGCTCCATCTTAACTAACAGCATCTCAACTAACCCGCACTGCGGTTTTTTGCTTTCAACCGCAGTGCAGGACCCAGTTACTCCCGTTAATTCACCGTCTGCGTGAGGGTCTTCAAGCTCGTCTTGTACTCCGTGTCCCCCGAGTAGACCGCTTTGATCGTGTGCTTGCCGGCCGCCAGCGTGCTCGTACTATACGTTGCCACACCGCCGCTCAGGTTCACCTTTCCCAGTGTTGTCGTTGTGCTGTTGAACGTATCGGAGAACGTGACGCTCCCCGTCGGTGTTCCTGTCCCGCTCGCGGGTGCCACCGTCGCCGTGAACGTCACACTCTCCCCCGCCGTCGATGGGTTCGCCGATGACGTCAACTTCGTCGTCGTCGCCAGGCCATTTACCGTCTGCGTCAGGGTCTTGTTGCTGGTCTTATATCCAGAACTCCCCGAGTAGACTGCTTTGATCGTGTGTTTACCCGATGCCAGCGCGCTCGTGCTATAGGTCGCCACACCGCCGCTCAGGTTCACCGTCCCCAGCGTCGTCGTTGTACTGTTGAACGTATCGGAGAATGTGACGCTCCCCGTCGGTGTTCCGGTCCCACTGCTGGGCGTCACTGTCGCCGTAAAGGTTACGCTCTTTCCATACGTTGACGGATTGAGCGATGAAGTAAGCGCCGTCGTGGTCGCTATCACCGTCGCCTTATTGACAACCTGACTCAACTTCGGCGACGTGTCTCCAATAAAATTGGAATCTCCCGCGTAGACTGCCGTGATCGAGTGCGTCCCCGCCGTCAGCGCAGAAGTGCTATAGCTCGCCGTGCCGCCGCTCAAGGTGACTGTCGCCAGCGCCGCCGTACCGTTGTAGAACGTCACATTCCCCGTCGGAGTTCCGCTGTACTGCCCCGTTTCCGTCACCGTGAACGTCACGCTCTGCCCCTGGTTCGATGGATTCAACGACGACGTCAATGCTCCTGTCGTCGTCGCCCTCGTCACCGTCTGACTCACCGCCGACGATGTGCTGCCCGAGTGGCCGCTGTCGCCGCCGTATGTCGCCGTGATCGAATCCGTCCCCACCGGCAGCGTGCCGATGGTCAATGTAGCCTTGTTGCTGCTGACCGGCCCAGTGCCGATTGGACTGCTCCCGTTATAGAAAGTGACCGTCCCCGTGACACTGCCCCCGCCTTGCGGAGTAATGGTCGCCGTGAAGGTCACATTCTCCCCATAGGTCGACGGGCTCAGCGAAGAGGCGAGCGCCGTCGTCGTCGTCCCTCCACTCACGGTCTCGGTGAACGCCGATGAAGTGCTGCCCAGGTTGTTGGCGTCGCCACCATAAGTAGCAGTGAGCGAATCCGTACCCACCGGCAGCGTGCTGGTGGTCAGTGTAGCCGTCGTGCCGCTCAATGTCGCCGTGCCGATCGAACTGGCTCCGTTATAGAACGTCACCGTTCCCGTCAGAGCGCCTCCATACTGCGGAGTTATCGTGGCCGTGCAGGTCACACTCTGCCCATAGCTCGCCGTGCTCGGCGTGCAGCCCAAAGCCGTGGTCGAGTTCTCCTGGCTGACCGTCTGATTGAGCGCCGATGAAGTGCTGCCCGAGTACGTATTGTCGCCGCTGTAAGTCGCAGTGATCGAATCCGTGCCCGCCGGCAGCGCCGTCGTGCTCAGTTTCGCCACGCCACTGCTTACCGTTCCCGTTCCCAGAGCCGTCCCCGTGTTGTAGAACGTCACCGTCCCCGTCGGGGTTCCGCTCCCGCTTGTTGGTTTGACCGTCGCCGTGAAAGTTACACTCTGCCCGTAGCTCGACGAGGTCGGTGAAGATTTCAGCGTAGTCGTGGTTGTTTGCAGATTGTTCGAAGTGAAGGTCGCCGTCACGCTTTCGCTGGTAGTCATCGTGACCGCACAAGTGGTCGAAGTCCCGGAACAAGCTCCACTCCAGCCCTGGAACGTGAAACCGGTTGCGGCTGTCGCCTTCAGAGTCACCACTGTGCCGGGCACATACGGCCCCGAGCAGATTCCCGGACAGTTGATGCTCGTCGGGCTGGTTGCCACCACTGTTCCCGTACCTCCACCGGCCAGGGTCACCGTCAGCGTATTTAATAGATAGCCCCACACGACCCCATCCTGGGAGCTACTAGAGCTTGCGCTGGTGGTGCCATAGAGGTTGCCGTCGGGAGCCAGGGTCACTGCGGTCGTCGGATGTGCCCCGTCGGTCCCGTCTTCAAAGGTGTGCAGAACGGATTCGCAATAAGAGGGATTAGAGGAGTACGTGTTGCCTTGGCACCCGCCGGTGGGCGCCGCGCTGATCATGAACAGAGTTCCGCAGCCGCCATAATCATCCGTTGAGGCGGAGCCGCAGCTCATGTCGCCGCCGTTCCCCGTCGTGCCATAGATATTGCCAAAGCTGTCCATGGCCAGACTACCGAAGGGGCTTTGCCCGTCGGTACAATTTGACGCGGTTGGCGTGCAGAATTGATAGAGTTGGGTATAGCTATATGTGCCGCCAGCCTGCGGCGTCAGTTTCCAGACGTTCCCGCCGCTGTAAACGTTGCACATGCTTGTCGTGCCATAAATATTGCCAGCTGCATCCAGAATTGGCTCGGAAGCGGGAGTGCAACCGTCTTGCAGCCCGCCTACAAAACTGTAGAGTGTGGTCGCATTGCCGGTGGACGGGTTCACCTGATAGACATCGCCCTCGCCAAATGTGCCACCGTCTGCCGTCGCGCCATACAGGTTTCCAGCGCTGTCGATAGCCAAATTGCCACGGACGTACAACGGGTAATTATTGCCCTGACTGTTATATACCGGGTTAACGGTCGAGCCGATCAGGGAAAATATCGCCCCCCCAGGGCCGGTATTGCCAAGAGTTGACACGCCATAAAAGATGCCAGAGGATGGATTTAGCGTTAGGTCAGTGATAGAGCCATCCAAATAGTTTCCTGCGTACCCCAGGAAGTTGTAAATAAGGCTCTCGTTCCAGGTGCTGCCTGAGCCAGGCGTCAACTCGTAGATCACACCACAACCCGACGTTCCACAGGAGCCGCCAGTACCGCCAGCAATAGTCTGGCCCCACAAGTTGCCGGAAGAATCAAACGCGAGACCTGCCGCAGGCTCCCACCCCTTGCTGTCTCCATAAGTAAATGTGTGGAGTAAGGTCTCGGTGGCGCCGCCACCGGAGGCCGGCGAAAGTTTATACACCGTGCCGTTGGCCCTGCCGATGCCACTGCAAATGCCGTTGCCGCCAGCGCGAGTTGTGCCATACAGGTTGCCGTTGGCATCCTGAATTACGCCGGATTGATCCTGCGCTCCATCCGGGCAGCCGGTGAATGTGTGGAGCGTGCTGAAACCCGTCAGTCCGAAGGCATTCTTCTTGGCGGCAAACACAAACCGGTTCGCGTTGCCTGTGTCACTTTTCAATGCCGCCTGGTGGAGTTTGCCGGTTGCTGCTACGCGGGTGCAAGCTGTCTGCCCACATTCCGGATTCGCCTGGAAATTCCCGTCCCCTACCGAAGCAGCAAATCGAATCAGATTATTTCGGCAATAAACCTCCCGACTCAGTTGCGTCAGGCCGGCATCCTTATATATAAGGACCCAGCCATCGGCCACGCCGCCCACTGGAGTATTGGGTGTTCCCGCTTCTGGAATCTGCACGATCGCCGTCTTGGCATTAGGGTTAGTAGGACTGCACGCGTCGCTGGCAAATGCTGCTCCACTCACCAGCCCCAGCGCCACGACAACCATCGGTAAGAACGAAATCGCCTTTCTTAACATCGCAACTCTCCTTCTGGACTTTCCCAACACCCCGACTTGCAAGGTGGTTGTATGAAACCGCCAACAATCTCGAATCGATCTAGAAGAGCTAAACTTACACTCTCAGTTCCAGTGGACTCCTGCATCGCAGCCTTGTTTCTTCTCGCTGCAATGCAGGTTTCCAGTTGCTACCAGGGAGGGAGGCTCTTCCGCTGCTCCCTCGAAACTCGTTTCTCTACTTCATTTCCTCTTACATTCCTATCAACCCATGACTTCGTTGCTTAGCGGCCCAGGTATTCTTGAGAAGTTTCCCCGGGCCGCTTTGGTTTTTCTTGTTCGGTAATGTCCGCGAGGGAAAGCCCCCGCAGACGGTTTACTTATTCCGCCGCCGTCGACTGCGTGGCAGAAGCGGCCGCGAAGTCAGTGGTTGCTGCAAACGCCGCCTTCGTGTGACAGGTTCCGGTGGCCTTGATCATCGTCACCGTGGCCTGGTAGCCGCCCGCACCGTTGCTGGTTACCGCGCCCACGCTGCACACCGCTGCAGTCGTCGACGTGATCGTCGGCGTCGCGGTCGAATTCGACGTCGCCGTTACCGGGAACATGTCGCCGTCGTTCGCGGTTGTCGGCGCGCCGGTGAAGCTCACCGTCGGCGTCGCTTTCTTCGTCGCGACCGTCAGCGCCTTACTGTGCGCCTTGTAGACGGTGGTGATGCCCCAATTCGCAGCTAGTTTGCAACTTCCGGCACCGACCAGCATCTGGACGGTCGCCGTGACCGTCGTGCCACTGGTTGTGCTGCCGGTGACCGAGCAAATCGTCGGCGTCGACGTGCTGATCACCGGTACGCTGGTGTCATCCGACGAGGATGCAATCGCTGTGAACGTGGTCCCGTAGACCGCACTCGACGGAGTTGGGCCCGTAAAAGTCACCGTCGGCACCGTCGGCGCCGCGACCGTCGTCTGCTCCGTCACCTCGACCGCGGCATTGTAGTTACTGTTGCCAGTTTGGAAGATATCTTCTGTACAAACGCTTCCAATCCTCGAGCCCGTGGTCATGGTGTAGGTGCCGTTGGTATTGGTGCAGGATCCCCCACTCGTGTAGGTGACGGGCAAGCCCGAACTGGCGCTGGCGACCATGGTAAAGCTGCTGCCGTCGATTGCCGACGACGGTTGCGCTGTGGTCACCGTGATCATCTGGCTGGCTTTGGTCGCGTGTGTGGTTCCCGACGCACTTGCTGACTGGTAAGTCGAGTCCGCCGCCTGCGTCGCCGACACCGTGCACGTGCCTGTTCCGCTAGTCATCGTGTAGCTCGGCCCCGAGTTCGTGCAGGAGCCACCACTGGTGTAGGTGATTGCGCCCGTGCCCAGGCCCGTCGCCGCCACTGTGAAGCTGGTGTTGTAAACCGCACTGGACGGAGCTGGCGTGGTAAACGTTACCGTGTTCGCGTCCCCATTGACCGTCTGGCTCACCGAACCCGACGCCGTCATGTGATTGCTGTCGCTGGCCGTGTAGGTTGCCGTCACCGTGTCGGTGCCGGCCTGCAGGGTCGTCGTCGTACAAGTCGCCGTCTGCGGAGGATTGCCCGAGACCGTGCTCGTGCTGCAGCCCGTATTGGCGCTCCAGCTTACCGAGCCGTTCAAATCGCGTGGCCGCTTGGTGGTCTTGCGTCCCTTCACTGCGCCCGTGTCACTGGTGATCGTAGCCGTGAACGTGATCGACTGACCATAGATTGATGGGTTCGTTCCCGACGTCAGGCTTACGCTTACGCTGCCCACTGCCGGTTGCGCCGTCACGCTCTCCGAGGAATTTGCCGACGCATAGTTCGAGTCTGCCGCTTGCGTCGCAGTGACCGTGCAGGTGCCGCTGCCCGCAGTCATGGTGTAGGTTGCGCCCAAGTTCGTACACACAACACCATCGCTGGTGTAGGTGATCGCGCCCGTGCCCAGACCCGACGCTGCTACCGTGAAGCTCGATCCGTACTCCGCACTCGAAGGAGCAGGCGTGGTGAACGTCACCGCGTTGCTTGCCGGATTCACCGTCTGACTCAACGTCGATGAGGCGCTCACAAGGTAGTTGCTACTCCCCAGATAGTCTGCCGTAATGGAATAGCTACCCGGCGCCAGCGACGACGTGCTGTATTGCGCCTGGCCGCTGTTCAACGCTTCGGTCCCGAGAGCCGTCATCCCGTTGTAGAACGTCACACTGCCAGTTGGCGTTCCGCTGGACGCGCCCACCGTCGCCGTGAACGTCACATTCTGTCCGTAAGTGGATGGATTGGCCGAGGAACTCAGCGTGGTGCTCGTCGCCAGTTGCCCGTTAAAGGTAGCTGTTACGCTCGCGTCGCTAGTCAATGTGATGTTGCAGGTGTTGCTAGTGCCCGCGCAACCTCCGCCGCTCCAGCCACCGAACGTGGAGCTACCGCCAGGAGTTTCTGTCAGAGTCACGGCTGTGCCGGAATTAAACGATGCCGAACACGTCCCCGGACAACTGATACCTGTCGGGCTGCTGGTCACCGTGCCCGTGCCTGTTCCCTGTTCCGAAACCGTCAACGTGTATGACGGCGTCGTTTGCGGCAGTGGATACCCCCAAACCGTTCCTAACAAAGTGCCGCCGCTCGTGCCTATGGTAGTCACGCCGTAGAGGTTGTTATCCGTGCCCAACATTACCCATGTGGGAGAGGCTCCGTCAGTATTCTCCTCAAATGTGTGCAGGACCGTTTCGCACCATGTAACCCCATTGTTAGTAGGGCCGGCAGTGGTATTGGCCGGACAGGTGCCGTTTGTCGGACTGAGTTCGAACAGTACGCCACAGCCGCCAGCGCCGCCAGCGCCACCGTTGTTGCCGCCGAACTGTTGTCCCTGACAGGCCGGGCTATTACCTGTGCTATTCGACTGGTCGCCGCCAAATTCCATCACACCATACAGATTTCCCGCGCTATCCATCGTCAGACTATAAGGGTAGGCTCCATCTGGACAGGTTGGCCAGTTTTGGCTGCTAGAGTTCCCGCCGCAAGGCTCGTAGATTAGCTCAATGTTTCCCGTCCCCTTCTTTAGCTCATAAATCGATCCTTCGCCTTCTCCCTGAGCACCACCCGACTGAGTCGTCCCATAGAGGTTGCCAGATGGATCGATGATTGGGTTAACGATGGGACTGTATCCTGTACCGCCGGAGTTCTGGAAGTCGTACAGATCATTATAGGTGTATGTCCCCGCCGACGATGTCAATTGCCAAATTTCACCGTAGCTGTTGGGCCCAAGGCTCAGCGCGCCATAGAAGTTTCCAGATGCATCCATGGCTAATGTACCGCCATCGAAAGCGTAGCCCGAGTCATATAGATCAGTAAACGCCTGTGTCCCGGGATTGAAGCTCCACAACTCGCTCGGATCCCCGCCGAGACCCGCGCCATACACAACACCTGAGGAATTGACTGTGAGACCGATGGTGCCGCCAAAGGGACCGGTGGCTCCTCCCGGAAAAGAATATTTTGTATACGTCCACGAAGAACCGGACGGCGTCAACTCGAAAAGCACCCCAGCGCTATTTGCGCCGCCGGTGTTCGAGGTTTGCCCCCACAAATTGCCGGAAACATCAAACACGAGAGGTGCTGTAGGGTAATTTCCATCACCCGAATTGTTGATGAACGAATGGAGAAGCGTTTCCGTTCCTGTGCCCGGACTGCCGGGAGAAATCTTGTACACAGTGCCTCTACAATTAGCCCCTGTACAGCCGACACCGCCTGCGCGCGTAGTGCCGTAGAGATTGCATTGATTATCCTGGACCAAGCCAGCTTTAGGCGTCTCTCCCGTCGAAAGCGCGCTGAAAGTGAAGAGGGTCGAAAAGCCAGTAAGTCCAAAAGCATTCCCGGTACAACCAGTATTGTTAGGATGAACCGAGGCATCGCTGCTGCCGCCTCGGCCGCCCTTGAGCGTGACCTCGCTGGTTTTTTCAGTCTCTGCACTACGCGCGCATCCAGTATGCGCGTCAGCGTTTGCGACGGTCGTCTTACTGGTTGGACTCGTGGAACTGCATGTATCGCCCGCGAATGCCCGCACAGAGCAAAGGCAGAATATCAACGACAGAACCGGTAGGTACGCCAATAACTTCCGCGACATTGTCATTCTCCTCAAATTAGGGTCTTCTTGCGTATCTTGCTCCGCTACTCCCGGGCGTCTGAACCCGGTTTGTCGGTGAAACTCTCCAGAACGCCGACGACTCGGCTATGGAAGGAAGCTCCAACTCGCCGAATCGCCTCATTTCACTTTTTTCGCAATTTCTTCCTTGTAACTCAATGTCTCCAGTCGTTGCGAGATCCTGTCCTCTGCGTTGGGCGTGAGCCAAACCTTCGGGTTCACCGTCTCCACGGTGGGGAACTTCCTTACCCCACTGCGTGCAATGCCTCAGTTGGAGAGACACCCTGAGAAACTCCACGTTCGCGATCCATGTCGGGGATGTAGAACCGCAGAAAATGCCTGCATCCGGGCACACGGCGTAAGTCTTTTCGTTTCCGCAGTTCCGGCTAATGGAAGGAGGAAGGTTCACTTTTGCCCTCCTCGCTGTGGTTCTGAAATGGCCGTTCCACCGGATGACTTGGAGGAGGGTTTTTGCCCTGCTGCATTATTGCGTGCACTGGTAAGGCCATTTCCTTTCGCCTTTCCAGAGGGCTTCGACTTGGATTGCGGCACTTTCTTCGCACCTGCCTCGTGGCTTTTGCCGGAAATATGTGAGATCGACGCGGCTGGCACGACGGCTCGCTTGCGCACTGTTCCTTCTTCTTGCCCAGCTGGATGCACAGAAGCGGGGATGTTCGAGGATAAACTGGTTGCGGCGAATACTATTATTGAGAACAGGCTGAGCAAACTTCGTTGCAGAATTAGAAGAATGGTCCTCACCCTGTGCTCCTCAACGCCGTCTCGTCGTTGCTTATGGCACATTGCTCGCATGGGATTGACGTTTACCGGGAAATCTCTAGGGGAGGATCAACGGTCCGCGTGGGACCTTCTAGAAAAATCGCCCTCAGCTCGTAAAACGGGAATTGGCTCTCAAAAGGCTCATGCGGAATGAAAATAATGTAGGAATCGTTCAGGCTTGCCATTTAATTGGCAAATCTTTGCGCATCTCGTGCTCTGCGTTCGCTGAATTCCCGTTTAAGCGTCGCTCGTTGCGTGGTAGCATTGAAGTTAGCGGTTTTCAATTTCCCCCTTCCCAGGCCTTAGGGGGTAGTCATGGCTGTCTCCTCCGTCGGTATAACAACGCTGCTCCGAGCTTGGAGCAGCGGCGACGATCAAGCGCTCGACCGGCTGACTTCCCTCGTCTATGGCGAATTGCATCGCTTGGCGCGATGCCACATGGCCCGTCAAAATCGCGACCACATCCTCCAGAGCACGGCACTCCTTAGCGAGATCTACTTGCATTTGGGTAAGTTCCGGGAAACCGATTGGAAGAACCGCACTCATTTCTTTGGCGTTTGCTCGCAATTAATGCGACACACTCTCACGGACTATGCCCGCTCCCGGCTCTATTTGAAGCGCGGGGGCGAAACCCAGCACGTGCCTTTCGATGAGAACCGTGGAGTTCTCGAACACGATCCAGGCTATGTATTGATCGCGCTCGATGACGCATTACATACTCTGGCTACATTCGATCCGCGGATGAGCCAGGTCGTTCAACTCCGTTTTTTTGGTGGGTTCAGCATTAAAGAGACAGCCGAGGCGCTGAACATCTCCGAGGCCACCGTCAAGAGGGAATGGGAATCGGCCAAGCTCTGGCTGCTGCGTGAACTGGATAGAGGCGAGAAGAATGAACAGTGAACGCTGGCAACAGATCAAGGAATTGTGTCTTGCCGCTTCGGAACGCCAGGAAAGCGACCGACACCTCTTCGTGGCGGAAGCTTGTGGGCGAGACGATGAACTGCGTTCCGAGGTTGAATCGCTGCTTGCGTATAGACCAAAGTCCGAAGGTTTTATCGAATCGCCCGCGCTGGAGGTTGCCGCGCAATTACTGGCAGAGGATTTGGTCCAAAAAGAAAATCTCAGCGAAATCGATTTCAACGCGTTCAACAACGAAGGTTCCCGCTACCGCATCCTTGAGAAGCTGGATTCGGGCGGAATGGGCGTGGTCTACAAAGCGGAAGACACGCAGCTGAACCGCCTGGTTGCGCTTAAGTTTCTTTCTTCCGTATCGCCAGATTTCAGCTCAGGAAATATCGTTCTGCCGGGAGTGCAGTATGACCGCACCACCCTGGACCGCGCAATAAGAGAGGCCCGTGCTTCTTCCGCGCTTGACCACCCTAATATTTGTACCGTGCATGAAGTCAACCAGTACCAAGGCCATCCGTTCATTGTGATGCAGTTCCTCGCCGGGCGCACGCTGCAGCATGAGATCAATGGGAAACCTCTCAGCGTTGGACGTATCCTCGATCTCGGGATCCAAGTTGCCGACGCGCTCGGCGCGGCGCACGCTGCTGGAATTATCCACCGCGATATCAAGTCGTCAAACATCTTTGTGACGGAGCGAGGTGAAGCCAAGATTCTGGATTTTGGTCTGGCAAAATTAGCCTCGCATGGTCCCATTTCAGACATGCCTCCGCCAATACCCGCGGACGAACTTCCGGCTGCCAATGTATCCGACTTTAAGCGCGGTCGTACCCTGCGGTTTCTGGGAACAACCCTGTATATGTCACCAGAGCAGGTTCTCAATAATGAAGTAGATGCCCGTTCTGACTTGTATTCCTTAGGTGTCGTGCTCTACGAAATGGCCACTGGAACCGTCCCTCATAATGGCGATTCTGCCGCCGTCGTTTTCGACAGTATTCTCCACCTCAAGCCAGTGCCACCGTCAGACTTAAATCCACACATACGGAAGGAACTCGACCGGATCATCGATAAGGCGATGGAGAAATCGCTTAAGCGCCGCTACCAGTCGGCCAGTGAATTGCGCGCTGACCTGACACGATTGAAGATGAGATCCGCTACTCCCATTTTCAAACAGTTCATGCCGCAAATCGCGCTCATCGTCATACTGCTTCTGGTAGCTGTCCTGGGAGCAGCCTATCTCCTTTTTTGGCGAGGGAGGCCATCTCCTCTAACTGGGCAAGAGTCACTGGCTCTTGGCGACTTCAATAACACGACCGGGGAAACCATCTTCGATGAAACGCTCAAGCAGGCCTTGCGGATACAACTGGAGCAGTCACCATTTCTGAATGTGATCTCGGACCAAAAGCTGAGACAAACTCTGAACTACATGGGCCGCCCGCGAGACACGAGGCTTCTCGGTGATGTTGCGAAAGAAGTATGTCTACGTACGGAAGGTAAAGCAGTCGTCGAAGGTTTCATCGCCCCTCTCGGCAGTCGCTATGTGATTGGCCTACGAGCTATCAACTGTCAAACAGGTGAAGCGATCGGAAACGAACAGCAGGAAGCCGACAATCGGGAGAGCATTTTGGGCGCTTTAGATAGCGTAACTGCCAGAATGCGGACTCGTCTGGGGGAGTCGTTGGCAAGTATTCAAAAGTTCGGTACTCCGATCAAAGAAGCGACTACTGCATCCCTCGACGCACTTCAGGCTTACAGTTTAAGTATCGACGTTCGATTTCCGGAAGGGGAAGGCCGCGAAATCCCTCTTTTGAAACGAGCGATTGGACTGGATCCCAATTTTGCTATGGCCTATGCACGATTAGGAACTGCTTATTTCAATTCCAACCAACCAGATTTAGCCACTGTTGCCCTGACAAAGGCCTATGAATTACGGGACGGCGTGAGCGAGCCGGAGCAACTCTACATCGAATCTCATTACTACGACTTAGTCACGGGACAATCCGACAAGGCTATTGAAACCTATCAATTCTGGCGTCAAACTTACCCGCGGGATAAAGCCACCTACGTTAACCTGGGAGCACTCTATGACAACCTGGGACAGCACGAGCTGGCGCTAAACCAGGAACTGGAAGCTCTGCATCGTGGCATTCATCCCGGGCCCCTTTACTCTTGCTTGGTCAACACATACATAAACCTCAATCAGTTTGATAAGGCCGAGGAGGTATTGAACCTGGCGAAAACACGAAACGAGGAAGACGCTACTTTTCCAGGCCTACGCTATGGATTGGCGTTTCTTCGAGGAGATCAAGAGGATATGAAGCGACAGGTCACGGCAGCCGAAGGGACACCGGAAATCGCGAGTTGGCTGCTGGCCCTGGAGGCTGACACCGAAGCGTATCGAGGCCATTTGATCAAGGCCCGGGAGTTTACACAACGGGCAATCGAAGCAGCGCGACATGACGGCGACGAAGAAACTGCACAGGCTTATAGTGCTATTGGCGCAGTACGGGAGGCAGAATTTGGCAATCGGGAATTGGCGAGACGGCAAGCCGCGAACCTGCTTACCCGGAGTCACGGACAACAGGTCCAAGTCCTTGGAACACTTGCACTGGCGCGATCTGGGGAGGAAGCAAAAGTGGCTGCTCCTGCCCGTGATTTGAATCAGCGCTTTCCCTTGAACACATTATTGAACGAATACTGGCTGCCGATCATCCGAGCTGCTGCGCAACTAAGTCGAAACAATCCTTCAGAAGCTCTTGCCAGTCTCGAACAAACAAAACGCTACGATCTGGCTGCGCCACAGGTGGCCACCAATGTGCTTCTTTATCCAGTGTATTTGCGTGGCAAGGCGTACTTGGCGGCGGGGCAGTTCGACGAAGCACGAGCGGAATTTCAGAAGATTCTTGACCATCGTGGCCTCGCAGGAAATTACATCTTGGGCGCATTCGCTCATCTGGAACTGGGCCGTGCCTATGCCATGGAGGCGGGTATACGCGTCGTACCAGCGGTAGAGACAGTAAGAGCAGAACGTCCGCAAAATCAAACACCCGCACGCTCTGAGGCCCTCGCGAAAGCGCGTTCTGCCTACCAAGACTTTTTCAGCATTTGGAAAAACGCCGATCCGGAGATTCCATTGCTTAAGCAAGCTCGCATGGAGTATCGAAGACTGCCGTAGGCGGTCGTCCTCCACTTCACACGCGCAATGGAAAGGGCACATAAGGGCTGGCGAATTCCGTAAGCGGTAGGTGCGACAGAAGCTACCCGATTGGAGGTTACATTAGGGAAGAGGCATTGAGTATTCCTCACTCTGCAATGTCTGTTTTTGGGTGTTTTTCTCCTGATTCCGCGTGGTTCCGCAAAGGCGGGTATGCGGAATGGGGCTGGTGAGAGTCTCCAAGCTGATGACACGGAGGGCGGTCGGGCCCGAACAACAACAACCACCACCCGCAAGACCAAGATCCCTTTAAAAGGAATTCTAAGAACTATATAAAGAATGAAGACGTGAAACTCCTCCTAACTGGAAGGCCTCTCTATTTGTCTCCCCCTCTTTCTTGTCTCCATCTGCATTCCCGCGTCCTCCTCGCCTTCCCTCTTCTTACTTCATTCCGCAAGATCCCAACCCTGTGAAAGCCCACCGCGAAGCAATCTCTCCTAATCATCTGCAGCCGGATTCTCCCGGCGGTGAGCAGCGTGGTCTTAAGGATTGAGCAGACAAGCGCGGATACGGCCAGAAGCCACAGGAAATCTGTCAAGGGCGGAGTAAAACCAGACCACGGGGGCGGAGTAAAAGTAGACCAGGAGAGCTAGTAGAAGATTGGGGATTGTCGGGGAGCAGGGCGTCTGGAGCGGAGGCCTGGGCCGCCTGAAAGGCGGCGCGTTTAGGCCGGAGCGGAAGACGTCCTCCTCCCCGAGGCGTGTTCGCGATCGAGGGTAGCGGACGGGAGTTGAGGTGGATGGATCAGGAGTTCGGCGGTGAACCGCGCTTGCGTTTGCTCTGCTTCAGACGGTAGCTCTCGCCGTTCATCTCCAGGATATGGACATGGTGGGTGAGCCGGTCCAGCAGCGCGCCGGTCAGTTCTGATCCGAGAACCTCGGTCCACTCCTGGAACGGAAGATTGCTGGTGACCAGCGTGGAGCCGCGTTCGTAGCGCTGGCTGAAGACCTCGAACAGCAACTCAGAGCCCGATTTGGACAGCGGCAAACAAAACCTAACTCATCGACGATCAGCAGTTTGTAACTGGCCATTTGTTTTTGATAACGCAGCAGCCGCGCCAATATGCCGCGGAGGGCGTGGACTCTCCGCGAAGCATCGGCCAAAAAAAAATGGGCAGCGTCTCCGCTGCCCGTTCGTTTATTCGGTTTGGAAAATCAGCGCGCCGTTCCATGCCCGCGTTCTACGTGAAGGTCCGGGAACTGCCCGTAAGCCTTGAACCCGGCGGCGGCGTGCTGGATCATGGCCTTCGCACGGGCTTCGGCGGAGCGGCTTCGACGGTGATGGTCTGAGTGCTCGAAGGACCGCTAACCAATCCCCGGCTATCAGCCACCTGCACGCTTGCGGTGTAAGTGCCACGCGGCGAGTAGATGTGCCGAACCGTCGGCGAGGCCTGCCAGGGCGTCGATGTGCCATCGCCAAAGTTGAACTGATAATACGCAATGTTCGCTCCCGTGGCGGCCGTGGAAGAGGAACCATCCAGGGTCACCGCAAGCGGTACTATCCCTTTTGTGACACCCGCCGCAAGGTTGGCCACGGGCGCCGCGTTCGAGGCACAGGTGGAGTTGCCGGCCAGCGTATAAGGGACAGCCGCACCGGCCGACTCCTGTGTCAGGCCCACACCCGCCGAGGTCGAACCCGTAAGATCATCCGGCGCCGAGGTTCGCGTCTCGACATCGAGATGGGTAAGCTGGCTCCCGGCCGTGAGACCGAAGGCAGACTCGTCCAGCACCAGAGTGATCGTGCCACCGGGTGTAAAGTTGCTCGCAGCATTCAACGTGCCGACAACTTGATACTGGCCGAAGCCTGCCGCATTGGTCGTGCGGTATCCATAGTTGAATACCGGCGAGGGGCCGTCCGCACTCACCATGGCCACGTAATAATAGCCCGTGTTCGGCGCGCTCCGTCCCGCCACATTGAACAAGAAGGCCCAGCGGAATCCCGGCACGACAGTGCTGAGATTGTTGACTTGGATGGTGAACACAAGCTCACCCGGCATGCTCGCCGGTTCGCTTATGGCGCCATATTGAACCACGTCGGTGCCGTTGCCGATGTCCTCCCCCTCCGTGCCGGAAAACTCGCCAGCGGTCGCCTGGATCAGCTGGTCCCCATTTGCCGCGCATCCCGGGGGCGTGCCCAGCACAGTTACCGTCTGCGTCGCTGGAGCGCTCAGAGCTCCACCCGAGTTGGTTACTTGCAGCGATGCGGTGTAGGTGCCGGGCGCACTGTAGGTGTGGGACGGCAAATTGGATGTGCTTTGCACGGCGACCGATCCGTCACCGTAGTTGAGCCCGTAGTTTGTGAACTCGCGCCCGGCGGGATCACTCGAGCCGCTCCCGTTAAATGTTACCGTCAGAGGCGCGAGCCCCACAGCGCTTGGAGCCGCCAGCGTGGCCGTTGGCGTCGGCACTTGGCTTGGCGGCACACAGCCCGAAGGGGCTGTATATCCCGCCGAATTCAGCGCCGCATCGACAGCCGCGATATCAAAGGTCCCGTACCCCGTCGTGTAGTCCCAGCCCGGAGTGCCCGCATACTCGCCATTGCTGCCCGCGAGAACGTCATGAAAGCCGGCCGCCGTTGAACCCGGCTGTTGCGTCGTGTCCAGCCCATAGATGATCGGCGCCTCAAAGCCGAGACTGTTGCAACGCGCGCTCTCCAGCCGAGCCCACGCGCCAACGTTAAGCGGCGAGGACCAGCTGGTGCCTAATACCCCCGCGTCGCTACCATTGATAACGATGGTGGCATACGTGCCGACACCCGCACCGGCGCCACCTTCGGGTCCCGCGGCCATCGCAATATCCGGCAATGCACGCAACCCCGTGGTAGATGCCGTCGGCACGGCCAGGTCGCTTGACTGCCAGCTGGGCGCGGGTTCAAGATTGCTCGTGCCACCGCCACCGGCATCCCACGACAGCTCCGTCACATAGTTGTAATTGGAGTCGACAAAAAGCGAGGTCCCGCCCACCGCTACGACATTCGGCGAGGAGGCCGGATATTCCACGCTGCTCGGCACACCCGAATCCGGCGTGGCCAGGTTGGCGGCTACCCCACAGGCTGCCCCGGCATCGCCGGCTGAGGCCGACCAAGTCTGCCCCTGGGCGACCGCTTCCGCGAAAACCTCGTCGAAAACGCCCGTTCCAACAGATCCAAGAGTATCTGCCAGGCTGGAATTCTCAACGTCCTCACAACCGCCATAGGACATATTGCCTACCGTCGCTATGTCGTCTGTAGCAAAAGCGTCGTTGGCCAGAATCGTATCCGCATCGTTAAGGCTCGCGGTGTTGTAGAAGACCAGCTCTTTGACGTTGTAGGCGAGGCCTGTGATGGACTGGCTGTCGAGATCCCATTCGTCGTCGCCGCTCGTATCCTCGGGATTGGGAACTGGTTCGACTTGTCGCACCGCAACCGGGATCAGCGGAAGTTGGTTCTCCACCTCAGCCTGGCGCAAATCGGATATCACCTGCTGCAGATCGTCGCCCTCGGTCACCACCGCCACAACCGTATTCCCGCCCGTCGAGGTGTTCCCCGCATCGTAGGCGGTGCGCAGGTTACCAGGCGTCAGACCGGCGATGCTTAGATCCGGGGTACCAGCCGAATTCATAGTAAAGGTTGAATTGCGCCCCATAACATTAATGTTCTGCTTCATCGACAATTGATTACTGATCCCGGTGGCATTCGACAGGCCCAACACCTGGACCACCGTGTTCCCGAGCGCACTGGGCACCATGACCGGCCCAGAGGGGGCATAGGCGTTTTTGCCGCTCAGTGTGAAAGAAACAATGGGCGTATTAAAAGCCTGTTCGGCCTGCCCGACTGTGCCCTGCGCAGACACAAGCAGGTTATCCTCCGTGACCTGAACATTCGTAAACCCCTTGCTCGTCAGATAATTCACCACGGCCTGCACCTGGCTTGCGGTCGGCGAGTAGTCCGACACAAACGCCGCGTGCGTGAGCGGCTTGCTGCCGCCGCCTCGCAGACCCTGCAGAAAAGAGGCGAGCGAGGAAACATTCTGCAGCCTCAGTCCTACCACGATGTTGAGCGGCTGACTCGCAGGCGCCGGTGTAGCGGAGACCTTGCTGCTCACCGAAGGAGTGTTGGCCGGTACCGGCACCCAGCTCTGCGCCAGGGCCACCGGCAATAGGGAGGCAATCATGCCCAAAAGAACCAGAACCGCAAACTTTTTCATACTTCCTCCGAAGGGGTGGTACGCGAGTCTTGAATTCGCAACCTAGACGGGAAGTGTCGCTGCGTGTATCCAAAAATATAGGGTCGGCAAAAAAACTTAGTATCGGATGTTTCGCTGGCGTCGTCGACACCGCCAAGAACGCAACGGGGAGCAAAGCAGTGATGCTCTAACCGACCCAACTGTGGAAGGCATCCGCCGAACCGACCACTTTCAGCCACAGCATCGCCTGGAGTTCGCCCTCAAGTCGCGAACGGACGGCGAATCAAAACCGGACTGCGGAGAAGGCTTTTGGGTTGAATTTTCGCGGGAAATTCTCTGCTGAGGTTTTGCTAGTTGCAATTTACGGACACGTCGAAGCTTAACGGTTCAAAACCGTACCGGGGGTTCGAATCCCTCTTCCTCCGCCACGCAGTCCGTCGTGCAACGAAAATTTGCTAGTTGCTTCTCGAAAGTCGCGCCAAATCCGGTCAATTCGCAGTTTTCTGCTTACGAACCGCACTACAGAGAAAGCGCCACCAAACACGATGTGGCATCTCGGCTCCGATTTTCTCTGCTCGATGAATTGGCAGTGCGGGACGTGTCTTGGGGTCGCCGCAACAAGGTACCGAACAGTCCCCAATTTGGTGATCTGCCGGAGGGTTTCGAACGGCACTGACACAGGAGAACTTATCCATAGCGAGCCATCGGAGAGCTTCACGATCACCATGCGAGTAGTAAACATCAAACCGAAATCGCGGACACTCGGGCCATCCACGATCCAGATGTTCCTCGCAGATTCTCGAAGTTCTGGCGTATTGCGCTCCGTGCATGAGTCTATCTCAGCCGTGTCGCGGGTTCAGGTAGTCGCCCATCCTCCAACGCGATCTGCTGGTGATATCAGATGCTGCAATGGATGATCGATTTTTCAATGGTCCGCTGGTCACACGTGCCGGGATTCGGTTCTACGCCGGTGCTCCTCTTTTGACGAAAGAGGGGTACGCACTGGGCACGCTCTGTGTGATGGATCGCTTACCCGGTTCTCCCTTTCCATCCGGTCCGAGCCCGCAAACCGTAGCAATCCAGCACCAAGGTAAGTTTCTTTATGTTCCAAATGGAAATGGTGCCAGCATCTCAGCCTATGCGATCAACTCGAAGTCCGGGACGTTGACCCAAGTGCCCGGTTCGCCCTTTGCGGCGGGCTCGGTTCCGGTGGCTGCGGTGATCAGGGACTTTCTTCTATTCGTCGGAAACTCTGCTGATAGAACCATCTCACAATACGCTATCAACACCACGACGGGTTCACTGACTCAACTTGCAGCGCCTTTTTCCACCGGGATGTCCGGACCGCTGAGCTTGACTTTGAGTCCAAATGAGCCGCTTCTTTATGTTGCAGATCACGATTCGGATGAAGTCATCGTTCTCGGCATAACTTAAAGATGGAATCCTTTTCAATGAGAGTAGTATCCGCACGAGAGGGAGACCGAATAATGCGGCAGCCGCCCACAGCGTTGAGAAGCAAGCGGCTCGCAGCCGAACCAGTGAAACACTCGCCATTGGGAAAGGTGAAGAGCGCAGGTGTAAGAGATAATCGTGTGCCGTTAGTTCTTCGTACAAGTAGGCATGTGACGCAGGATAATTGGTGTAACAGTGCGCCGTGGAAAGGCGCTGGGCTTCAGCGCGTGAAACTCCCGCGTGGAAAGGGCGAACAAACGGCGCAAAGTGCTGCTATCGCCTGTTAACGGAAACTATTGCGCAGTCGAAATCAGCCCTGGCGCTCCCCGTTCTTGAGTGACCTTGGTCGTTCGCGACAACGTCATGCCTGAAATCTTTGAATAAGAATCTTATACGTGTACACCATCAGTGGTTGGCCTGTCCCTAGTGTAAGCGCCGGAGCATCACTAGGCCACATCACGCCGCGTTAGCGGGGTGACGCGGCGGAGGAAAACGAGACCGCCGGATTCTTGTTTCCACGGGGCCAGCCGATGGGTAACGGAACTGGTTCAGTTCCCTGTTGAGTTATATAAGCTAATATGCAAATATAAGAATATAGAGATGCCTGAGTTGTCCCAATTCACAGCCGAGTTCTTCAAGGCCTTGGCGCATCCGATGCGGGTGAAGATACTGGACGCTCTGCGCTCCGGGGAAGTCGGCGTCAATGAGCTCGGCTCCCGCCTGAAAGTTGAGCAAAGCACGCTTTCTCAACAACTTGCAATCTTGCGAAAGAGCAGCATTGTAGTCGGCCGCAAGGAAGGCCAGAACGTCTACTACTCCGTGCCAGACCAGGCGATCTTTCATCTGCTGGACGACGCCCGGCGGGTCTTCAACAACCACTTGGTAGATATAAGGGATCTCCTTTCTCAACTCACCCCCGCGGGGGAGAAGTGAGCAACGCGTTCGACTATGGTGACGGCAAGCTGTCCCCGCGTTTGGAATTCCCCGCCAGCCCGTGCCGATCCAGTCGTAAGGCGGACGGACGGCTCCCTTGATGACGCAGTTGGCCTTCAATTTGTTCCTGGTTGCAATGCTTGCGGTGCCGGTCGTTACTCTGATATCCCACCGGTCGACAAAGGCACGCGCCCTGCCTGCTGTACTCCTACTGGGATCGTTAGTGGTTGGAACCGCTGTTGCAGCGTCGGGGTTCTGGCGCGGGCAAAGGCTCACGGTTGATGTTTCCCAAGTGGCATCATTCTCTTTTACACTCACCGTGGACCGACTCAGCGCGTTCTTTCTGCTGCTGATTTGCTCGGTCTCCCTGCCCGTCATCCTGTTTTCGAGCTCCTACATCCCGCGCCACTATGCCGGAGCAAGCCGGCACTGGTTGTGGGTGCTCTTCCCGTTGTTCCTGCTGTCGATGGTTCTGGTCGTAACCGCTTCTACGCCGTTTGCGTTTCTGTTCGGATGGGAACTGATGACCCTGTTCTCCGCCGGCCTTATCCTGATTGACGGCGACTCCGAACAGCGGCGCCACAACATTTTTATCTATCTCCTGATGATGCACGTCGGCGCGGCAGCGGTAATCGGCGCTTTCCTGTTGTTCCTGCCGCACGCCAGCAACTTCGCGCAGCTGCGGGCGAGCGCCGCCTTGATGCCGGCACCGCTGCGCACTGCGGTCTTCTTACTGGCGTTTGTGGGATTTGGAACGAAGGCTGGAATTGTCCCGCTGCATTTGTGGCTGCCAAGAGCGCATCCGATTGCTCCCAGTCCGGTGTCGGCCTTGATGTCAGGCGTAATGCTCAAAACTGCGGTCTACGGTCTTGTTCGCTTCGCCTTTGACTTTCTCGGCGGCGGCCCCAGTTGGTGGGGATATCTGGTGCTATTTGCAGGCGGTGTGTCAGGCCTGCTGGGCGTGCTGTACGCAATCTCGGAGCATGATCTGAAACGCTTGCTGGCCTATTGCAGCGTTGAAAACATTGGCGTCATCTATCTCGGCCTGGGGGCGGCGCTTGTGTTGATGGCAAACAATGCCCCACTATGGGCGGCGCTCGCCCTCACTGCGGCCCTGCTTCACTGCTTGAACCACGCAATTTTCAAGAGCCTTCTGTTTCTCGGGGCTGGCGCAATTTCTGACGGAGCTCACACGCTCGACCTGGAAGAACTCGGCGGATTGCAGAAACGGATGCCTGTGACAGGCGTCGTGTTGCTGATTGCCTGCTGTTCCATTGTTGGCTTGCCCTTGTTCAACGGTTTTGTCAGCGAATGGCTAACCTTCCGCAGTTTTCTGGCCGGCTCAGAAATGGAAAATCTCTCGGCAGCCATCGTTCTGCCCTTGGCAGCGGGCGTACTGGCGCTGATCGGCGGATTGGCAGCCGCGTGTTTTGCGAAGGTATACGGCGTTGCCTTCCTGGGGCGTCCGCGGAGTCGTGAGGCGGAAAGTGCGAGTGAAGTTTCGCTGCCCATGCAGGTTGGTATGGGAGTGCTGGCAACGGCGTGCGTCATGATCGGAATTTTCCCCGGCTTGATGCTGCGCAGCCTGGGCACGCTCACCGAGGAACTTCTTCCCGGCGCAGCTCTGCCGCCGGCAGCAGAATCACTCTTTGGAGTGCTCCCCTGGATCGCGCTCTTCGTTTTGGTGTTGGTCACCGGCGTTGCCGCATTCAAGCGAGCGAAAAAGCTGACAGCGACTTGGGCCTGCGGACTACCCAGCCTTGACGAGCGCATGCAGTACACCTCCAACGCCTTTTCCAAGCCGCTGCGAAGGGTTTTCTCGCAGGTCTACAAGGCGGATCGAACGCTCGAAGTGGTTCCTGGCGACCCGCCATATTTCCCGGCATCGATCTCATACCGCTCGGTTCGCACTACCTCTTTTGAAAAGTATTTGTACCGGCCCGGCGTTGACGCGATCGTCGCGGCAGCGCTCCGTTTGCGCCAACTCCAGACCGGCAATGTTCAGATCTATCTGCTCTATATCTTCGCGGCCCTGATCGCATTGCTGATGTTCATGAGGTTCGTATGAAACTTGTGATCAATGCGATGCAGGTACTACTGCTGCTTCTGCTGGCGCCGCTGGTGCGCGGTGTGATTTCCCGGCTCAAAGCCAGAATCCAGAATCGGCACGGCGCGAGCGTATGGAGGCCGTACGCCGATCTGCTCAAGCTCGTTCGCAAAGAGGACCTCGTGCCGGCTTCGGCGTCCTTTATTTTTCGCCTCGCCCCTATCATCCTGTTTGCCGCCACCCTGGTGGTCGCGGCGTTTGTTCCGCTGCTGCACGGTTCGGCGCTCGTGGGCACAACCGGCGATTTCGTGCTTATGGTTTATCTGCTGGCGCTGGGGCGCTTCTTCCTGACGCTGGGAGCGATGGATGGCGGCAGTTCCTTCGGAGGCATGGGAGCGAGCCGGGAGGCCCTGATTTCGACTTTAGCGGAAGCTCCATTTTTGCTGGCTCTCATGTCGGTGGCCATCGCGGCGCATACCGGCAGCATCGCTGGAATAGTGCAGTGGACGATGGGGCAATACTTCTTTCAGTTTTCAGCGGTTCACGCCCTGGCATTTGTAGCCTTGGCCCTGGTCGCCATCGCAGAAACGGGACGCATCCCGGTGGACAATCCCACGACGCACCTGGAACTGACCATGATTCACGAGGCGATGGTGTTGGAGTACTCGGGACCGAGCCTGGCTCTGATCGAATGGGCGAGCGCAATCAAGCTCACCGTGGTCATGGCGCTGTTGATCGCGCTGTTTGTCCCCTGGGGAATGGCGAGCAGCCTTTCGGCGGCGGCAATCGCAATCGCATCAATCGTGTTGCTCTTGAAAATGGCTGTACTCGTGCTGGCCCTCGCGATGGTTGAAAGCAGTGTCGCGAAATTGCGAATGTACCTGGTTCCCGATTTTCTCGGCGTAGCGTCGGCGCTGGCGATTCTCGCTGTGGTTTTTACAGCGCTTATGAGGTGAACGATGGGTTTATTTGAGACGGCGGCGGCCAAGGCGCTGGCATCATCCGGAGTGTTCTTGTTCATGACCGTGCTCCTGATTGCGGCAGCCAAACGGACTTCCACCTGCATCGCTTTATTCAGCGTGCAATCACTGGTCATTACAGCACAAGTCATCGCTGTGTCCCGTATGCACCATTTGCCGGAAGGCTTTGTGATCGCAGCCCTGGTGGTAGCGGTCAAGGTGGTCGCGATTCCGTATGCGCTTTATCGCATTGTCGAAGAACTGCAAGCGCCGCGCGACGTTTCTTCCTCAATCTCGTCTTCCCAATCGGTGTTCATTGCAGCCGGACTCATTCTCCTTTCCTTCTTTGCGGTGCGGCCTTATGTCGGTGTCCTGGGCGGCGACCAGGCCATGCTCGCGGCCGCCGTGGCATTGGTGCTGACCGGCGGGTTCCTGATGGTGAGCCGTAAAAAGGCATTGATGCAGGTGGTCGGCCTCCTGGTATTGGACAACGGCATCTTCCTGGCTGCTCTGAGCACCACTTTTGGTATGCCGTTGGTCATCGAGATCGGGATCGTGTTCGATCTGCTAATGGGAGTCTTCTTGATGGGACTATTTGTATTTCGCATCCGCGACACCTTCAACCATGTCGACGTGTCCAAGCTGCGGCGGTTAAGGGGCTGATGCATGGTTCTCCTTCTGCCATTGTTCATACCGCTGGCCGGCGCCCTCTCCGTACTCTTGTGCAGAAATCCGCGCGGTGTGGTGCGCGCTGCCCTCACCACAGGCGCCCTGGAGTTGATCGCCATCGGTGTTACGGTGTACCGCATTCATACCCAGAGCGTTCTCAATGCAGGACGCTATCTGCGTGCCGACGGTCTCACCTCGTTCTTCCTTATCAGCTTGGGACTGATCTCCGCGCTCGTGCTCGTCTATTCGTCGGGATACCTCCGCCATGTTCCGGAAGGAAGGTTCTCTTCTCTCCGTTGGTTTTATGGGCTGGTGTTCTTGTTCCTGTTCACCATGGTCGCGGTGTACCTCTCGGCCAATCTCGGAATGATGTGGATATTCGTCGAGGCCACCACCCTCGCCTCCGCTTTGCTCGTTGGCTTCTACAACACCGAAGGGGCAGTGGAGGCTGGTTGGAAGTACCTGATCGTCTGCACCGTGGGCATCGCCTTCGCGCTGTTCGGTACAATCGCCCTCTACCTGGCGGCGGTAAAGGGCGGAGTCAGCCCTCAATCGGCGCTCGATTGGGGCACCCTGATGGCCGCCGCTCCAGGTCTGGTGGGAGGACGTGAACTGCTGAAGCTGGCCTTTGTTTTTGTGGCGGTGGGATACGGAACCAAGGTTGGCTTCGTGCCCATGCATAGCTGGTTGCCCGATGCTCACGCCGAGGCCCCATCGCCCATCAGCGCGCTCCTGTCCGCGGTCCTCCTGAATTGCGCGATGTACGCACTGCTGCGTTTTGACGCGATCACCTCGCGGGCCATTGGCAGTGGCTTCAGTCACACGCTGCTGCTGATCTTTGGCGGCGTTTCCCTTGCCGTGGCCAGCCTGCTGCTGATTGTGCAGCGCGATCTGAAACGCCTGCTCGCCTACAGCAGCATTGAGCACATGGGCATTGTTGCGATCGGCATCGGTCTGGGCGGCCCGCTGGGACTCTATGGCGCTTTACTGCACACCTTCAATCACTCGATTGCGAAGACATTCCTGTTCTTCACCGCGGGCAATGTTCGAGAAAACTTCGGCACCCTCCGCATGGAGCGGATTCGCGGCCTGGCCCTTTCGCTGCCCTGGACAGGCGGTGCCCTCATCTTGGGCGCCCTCGCAATCACGGGAATGCCACCCTTTGGATTGTTTGTCAGCGAACTCGTGATTCTCACCGGGGCTTTCTCCACGGCACACTATTTCATTGCGGTGCTGATGCTGGCATCGATTTCCGTGGTTTTTGGCGCGCTGCTCCACCATTTCCAGCACATGCTCATGGGCGTACCGGAGGATGTTCCCGTGCGGTCGACTTTGCAGGCTTCCTGGTTCGTAGTCATGGGCGTTTGCACTCTATGCCTCCTCGTCTTGGGCGTACATATCCCGGCGGCCTTTGTCGCTGTTTTGCATGGAGCGATGGCGGTACTGCAGTCATGATAGTGACCCCTCATGATAGCGAAGTGGGCATAGCACGAGCGCTTGATCTCATGCGTGCCGCGAACACGCGACTGGCCTCGATTTTTGGCAGCACCGATGACAACCACGTACGCCACGTTCACTACCTAATCGATGTGAACGGCCGCGAATATCGGATGCTCACTTCGCCGGTCACCGGACCCATTCCTTCGGCAACATTGATCACGCCCGCAGCCGCCTGGTACGAACGCGAACTCCATGACCAGTACGGCATCGAGTGCGTCGGCCATCCTGACCCGCGTCCTCTGTTGTTCCACGAGAATTGGCCGGAAAACGTCCATCCCATGATCGACGATGCCTCGAATGTGCCCTGGGCCGAAGGCCAGTACCACTTCCTTAGAGTGCAAGGGGACGGGGTTTGCGAAGTACCGGTCGGTCCCATACACGCCGGCATCATTGAGCCTGGGCATTTTCGTTTCAGTGTCATCGGCGATACGGTCCTCCATCTTGAACTGCGGCACTTCTATACTCACAAGGGAACAGAGAAGCTCCTCGATAACACTCCGGTCATGGACGCGGTGATGATTGCCGAATCGGTTTCCGGTGACAACTGCTTCTCCCACGCCGTGGCCTACTGCCAGGCCATTGAAAACGCATTGGCGATCTCTGTGCCACCGCGGGCGCAGGCCATCCGCCTGATCGGACTCGAACTGGAGCGCATGCTTGCCCACATTGCGGATGTCGGGGCGCTGTGCGGAGATGTCGGATTCAGCGTGCCGGCCGCGTACACTGCGCGCATTAAGGAAACTCTGCTCCGCGCTTCAACCCGCTTTTTGGGCACCCGCTTCTGGCGCGGTGTGGCCGTGCCTGGGGGTGTTACCCGTGACTTGGCCAATGCGGAAACCAGTGAGTTCGGCAGGATCCTCACTGCCGCGGCCCGCGATTTCGCGCAGATGGCACGCCTCATCCTGCATACGTCATCAGTTCAGAACCGCTTTGAATCGACCGGAATCCTGACTGCCGAAATCGCCAGGCAATTGGGTGTCGTTGGGCCGGTGGCGCGTGCCAGTGGGATTCGACTGGACGTCCGTTGCGATCATCCTAGCGGACGCTATCGTGATATCAACGTGGACGTCCCACTTTACAAGTACGGAGATGTGCTCTCTCGGGCGCGCATCCGAATCGACGAGACCGCGATATCGATGGGCCTGATCGAGGAAACGCTGAAGGAAATTCCGGCGGGACCGGTTCTTGTCCCCGTGCCCCTGTCGGGAAATGCAGAGGCCCTGTCGGCAGTCGAATCGCCACGGGGCGAGCTTCTTTACTGGGTGAGAATACGCGACGGGAAAATCAGCCGTTGCCACATCAAATCGCCTTCATTCCAGAATTGGCCGGCGCTGCCCTTGGCTATGCCCGACAATATCATTGCGGACTTCCCCCTGATCAACAAGAGCTTCAATCTCTCGTACTCCGGATGTGATCGATGATCGGCGACACCGTTGAGCGCAGTCTAAGAGGCCCCCAGGTGCTGATTTCGGTCAGCGAATTATTTTCGAACGCAGCCGGAAGCCGCATGCCGGATGTCCAGCCGAGCTTGCTGACGGACGAGGTTGCGCGTCGTGTAGTGGCCGCCTGCCCGACATCGGCATTGAAAATTGACGAGGCCGCCGGGCGAACACATCTGATCCTTAACTACGGTGAATGTGTTGGGTGCTCTCGGTGCGTCGCAGCAGGCGATGGGGCGTTCCGGTACTCGGAAAAGGTTGCCCGTTGCGGTGTCAGCAAGGAATCCCTCGTGCGGCGCTGGGACATCCAGAGTCGGGCCGAGGTTGTCCGGGACGAGCCTGCCCTATCTCAGGCAGCAGAGCAGATTCGTGCGCTCGTCGGGCGGGCACTGAACATCCGGCAAGTTGATGCGGGATCCTGCAACGGCTGCGAAGCAGAAATCGTCGCCCTCACAAACCCCTACTACGACTTGGAGCGATTTGGAATTCACTTCGTCGCATCCCCGAAGCATGCAGATATGCTGCTGGTCACGGGCCCAGTTACCCGAAACATGGCAGCGGCGGTTAAGAACGCTTATGATGCTGTGCCTTCTCCGAAGCTGGTGGTCGCGGTTGGAGCCTGTGGCTGTAGCGGCGGAATCTTTGGCGGCAGCCACGCCGTAGTCGGCCCGGTAGACGCAATAATTCCTGTAGATGGATACATTCCTGGTTGTCCTCCAACTCCCAGCATGCTCCTTACAGGTGTCCTGCAGGTGCTTCGCCCTTTCGGACAATTTTCCTTTTGGTGATTCTTAGATTGGCTTGAGATTTTTGTGAAGACTTCTGTTAGATGTGTATTGGCACTGATATTGATTCCTCTGTGCTGCTTCGGTACTCGCGCCGCTGCGCAGGCGCTGCCATACGCGTCTGAATCTCGTCGCGGAGCCCCTTCACGTCGAAGACGGTGCCCCCTTCTGCATCGCCCGCAAACTCAGTTAACCTTTAGCCGCGGGCCGACCGCCCTTCAACCTATTCGCCCGCGATGCTTTCTTCTTTGCTGCGCTTCATACCGAGCCTCGACATTGCCCGATTTTCGCCATCCAAAGCTTGTTTCCGGCGTGGTCGAGTTTTACTCACGCCGCGTGATGTCGTCCCAAGCATCCCTCAACTTCATCGCACACAGGGAACGGATCGATTCGGCTGTATTCGTCGTCATCGGGGTTGTCTTGATCGCCCTCACTCCGGCAAAAACCGTTGGGTGGACCGGCCTGACGGCCTGTCAGCGTGGCAACCACCCTTTGCCCAAAATGCTGGTAGTCCAGACGGTCTTCTTTTTCATCTGTTGTAATCTCGGCCGTCGACACAACGATACGAGGAGGATCAATCTTGAGTTTGTCTAACGCTTCGCACGCACGGCTCCTGGGAGCTTTAGTTTGTCGGCTCCCAGCTCTGCGTGTGACATTAGTCACATCCGCCCGTGATATAGCGCACTGCCACGAAGTTCACCTTTACTTGACAATCGCGCACATTCGGCTGGGGCAGTATAGGCCTTTATCACAACCAACTGGTCAAGGAGATGCCGCATGTGTATACGGAACGTTGCGCTCTGGTTCTTAATCACACTTGTCATAGTGGTTGCAGCGAAGGTTAATGCCATCCCAGCGTTCTCTCGGCAATATGGCACGTCGTGCACAACCTGCCACGTCGATTTTCCAAAGCTCAACGATTTCGGCAAAGCCTTTAAGGACTCGGGTTTCAAGTTTCCGAAAAACGACGAGGATTTCATCAAGATTCCGCCCGTAATGCTGGGCGCTCCTGCCCAAAAAGAGATGTTTCCGAAAGTGGTTTGGCCGGGCACAATTCCGGGCATTCCGCAGATCGGACTTAGGTACAACCAGTTTTTCCAGTACACAGGACGTTCTGCCAATAACTACTACAACAGCCAGAACCTTCCGGGTTCAACACCCGGGTCGTTGTTGCCGCCGGCCGTTCCGCGCACGGACTTTGAACCGGGATTCTTCAGCATCTTCATGGCGGGCAACTTCGGCAGCGATATCGCTTTTTGGGTAGACGACGATTTGAGTGTTTCCGGCGCTAATGCAAATGGCAGCCTCGGCGATGGCTATCTGCGCTTCATCAACATCGGACGGCTATTCAAATTGCCTACAGATGCGCTTACGCTGCGTGTTGGTCAATTCGAACTCGATTTGCCGTTTACGCAGGCTCGATCGATCAACATCAGCCCCTACGATATTTACACCGAGGCCAACATTAGTGTGCCCAACAGCAACAATGGTTTGCCGGGTGTAAACAACATTTTGTCGATGCAGGATGGGGGACACGGATTCGAGTTAAGTGGAGGCCACCTGTACAAGGGCTACCACTATTCGCTGGCGATCGTTGACCAGAACACCAGCGGGAATTCGGCTTCTGCGCCCAACGTTCCTTCGCCCACCGGCGGGTCGGCCGGGGGGGTTGGATTCTTTTCAGACTCAAACTTCAAGGATTTGTATACCAATTTTTCTTACCGCTTCAATCTGGAGAAGGACTCAACGAGCCGGAATGATATCCAGGCTGCAGGACCGACTGGACCTCGCGACCATACGTACCTGAGCGTTGGGGGCTTCTCTTTTTACGGCAAATCGGCACAACGGTTCTCCGGTTTCGAATCGAATGGTGTGACGCAAGCTGTACTGTCGGCGCACGAGCCGTTCTATCGCGTCGGCGGCGATTTCAGTTTCAATTACCGCACTTTCAATCTCTTCGGGTTGTATATGTACGGACACGATCAGGACCTGCTCCTCAACAGCGGCTTTACCGGATTCACTCCCGGCCCGCAAGCTAAATTCAATGGCGGGTTCCTCCAGGCTGACTATCTCGTGCTGCCGTGGGTTATGGGCATCATGCGTTGGGATCGCGTCCAGTCGTCGGCGGATTTCCTGAACGGGTCGGGCAGTGCGAATTTCTATTCGCCAGAAGGAACTACTCGCGACCGTTTCACTCCTGGTGTGCAATTCCTGATTCACGCCAACATTAAAGCGTCGTTCGAGTACCAGTTCCGACCGCAGCAGGTGGTCACGTATAACTCAAGCGGCGTAGCGGTGAATCCGTTCCGCACAAACACAGCCACCGGAGCCTTGGAGTTCGTCTACTGATTCGACGAACAAATTCTGAATACATATTTAAGGAGACAAAGGATGAGACGCAATTTCGAATTCGTCGTGGCTGTAATCGCAGCATTAAGTCTCGCCGCCAGCGCGGGATCAATCAGCGGAAAAGTCTCGGGCTTGAGCGGCGAATCGGTCGTTTACGTCGACACGATTGTCGGTAAGACTTTCCCGGCGCCTTCCGAGCATCCCGTGATGGATCAAAAAGGCCTGCTGTTTCAGCCGCACATTATGGCGGTGCAGGTGGGAACGACAGTCGATTTTCTTAACAGCGACAGGGTCGCTCACAATGTGTTTTGGCCGTCGCTGATGCAAGGCGGAAAAAAGCTGCCCGGCAAGAATCTGGGGACATGGCCGACGGGCGAAAAGCGTCCTTATAAATTTGACCAGGCGGGTGTCGCATCACTGCTGTGCAATGTGCATCCGGAAATGGGCGGCTACATCGTCGTTGCACCAACACCGTACTTCGCAAAGACCGACAAGAGCGGCGAATACAAGATCGAAAATGTTCCCGATGGGCAATACACCGTCGTCGCATGGCACGAGGGCGCAAAGAACACGTCCAAACCTTTGACTGTCGCAGGCGACACCAAAGCCGATTTCACTGTCAGTAAATAAAATCGCGAAAGGGCTAGTACGCCGCCTTCCGCTCCCCAGAAACTCAGGTTTCCAGAAGCAAGTCGAAAGAACCGATGTTAAAGCGCATCCTCGAAAAGCGGGTGGATGAGGACTGGCTGCACACCAACTTCCCCTGCATGATGGCATGCCCGGCGCACACCAACGCCGGGCGGTACGTCGGGCTGATCGCCGAAGGGCAATTCGAGGAAGCCTACAAGTACGCTCGCGGGCCGAATCCGCTGGCCAGCATCTGCGGGCGCGTCTGCGCACACCCCTGCGAAACTGCGTGCCGGCGCGGGCAGATCGACAAGCCCATCTCGATCCGAGCGCTGAAGCGATTTCTCACCGAACGCTACGGGCCTGAATCCAAGCACCACATTGATGTGAACGCGGGTGCGGTTAAGGGGAAGCTGCGGTTCAAAGTCGCGGTGGTGGGCGGCGGGCCGGTGGGCCTTTCCGCGGCGCACGACCTGGCGCTCATCGGATATTCGGTGACTATTTTTGAGGCGGCTCCGGTTGCGGGCGGAATGCTCTATCTCGGCATTCCAGAATATCGACTGCCACGCGACGTGGTCGAAGCGCAAGTGCGGGAGATTCTTGCCACCGGCGACATTACGTTGAAGCTGAATCATCGTGCTGGCCGGGATTTTCAGATTGCCGATTTGCGGCAACAGGGATTCGACGCAATTCTGTTGGCGATCGGCGCGCACCGCAGCCGCGACCTCACCATCCCCGGCGTAGATCTCGACGGCGTATACCGTGGTGTGGATTTTCTGCTTAACGTCAACCTCGGATACAAATTCACCATCGGCCGCAATGTATTGGTGATAGGCGGCGGTAACGTTGCCATGGACGTTGCACGCTCGGCAGCGCGCGAAGTATTACGTCAGCACGCTCCGGGGGTGGAGGAACTGACGCCTTCCGAAGACAACGTAATGGCGGTTGCGACCAAGGAAATGGTGGACATCTCGCTCTCTGCGCTGCGTATGGGCGCACAGAAAGTGAACGTCGTCTGCCTGGAAAAGCGCGATGAGATGCCAGCCGCGCTCGAAGAAATTGAAGAGGCGGAGACCGAAGGTGTGATCCTGCACCCCGGATTTGGCCCCACGCGCTTCGTCGGCAGAGAGGGCAAAGTTACGGCGCTGGAGGTTTTGAAAACGAAATCCGTGTTCGATGAGAACCGGCGCTTCAACCCCACCTTTGTCGAAAACAGCGAAACCCAGATCGAGTGCGACACAGTCATTATGGCCATTGGCCAAACCACAAATCTTGATTTTCTGCACGACGATGATGGTGTAGCAGTCTCGCCGCGAGGCCTCATCAACGTGAATCCCCATTCGCTGATGACTTCGGCGCCGGGAATCTTTGCCGGTGGTGATTGCGTGTTCGGCCCACGGCTCATCATTGACAGCGTCGGCGACGGCAAGCGCGCCGCTATGGGGATCGACGAGTATTTGCGCGGTGGCAAGCATCCAGAGCCCATCATCGAGGTTACCGACCTTAAAAGGCACAGCATGCCGCAGGAGTTCATGGACCTGGTGCGGCAGCCGATTCCGATGCTGCCTCTCGACCGCCGAACCGGTATGACCGAAGTGGAAGAGTGTTATGACGAAGAGGCTGCGGTGACCGAGGCGCAGCGTTGCCTCCACTGTTGGGTCAACACGATTTTCGAAGGCTACGCTGACGACGGGTCGCTGTGTGTTCTCTGTGGCGGCTGCGTGGACGTGTGCCCGGAAAACTGCCTCGAATTGGTGACCCTGGACCGCGTGGAGTTCAGCCCCGAAACCATCGAGCATCTTTCGGTTAACCGCGCAATGTATGAAGGAGAGCTGCCTGACATTTCACCCGAAGAGCTGAACGCTGGTATCGGCTCGGTGATGCTGAAAGATGAGACACGCTGCATCCGTTGTGGCCTGTGCGCAGCCCGTTGCCCGGCGAACACGATCACGATGGAGTCCTACAACTTGTTGCCGGCCGAAGCGACCGGCTTGATCTCGGTGGAGGCGATTGATGCCCGCTTGCGCTAAAGCGACTGCAACCGGCGCACCAAAATAACTATGGCAGACGAAAAAAAGGAAAGAGTGCAAACCGCAGTGCCTTCTCCGATCGACCGTCGCGAGTTCTTTCTGCGCATGGGACTGGGCTCGCTGGGCATCGCCGCCGCCGGCACCACCGTGTTTGCTTACCAGTTTCTCTCCCCGAACGTACTTTATGAGCCGTCCCCAATCGTGAACATGGGCAAGCCGGAAGGCTATCAGCTCGACTCGGTAACGCTGGACGTAGATGCGCGTATTTTTGTCATTCACGCGAACGAAGGGTTTTTCGCGCTCAACGCGGTGTGCACGCACCTGGGCTGCCTGACTGCCTGGAAACCCGACCTCGGAATTATTGCCTGCCCGTGCCATGGCAGTAAGTTCGCAGTCTTTCAACCGCCCAATAAAAAGCCCGGAGAGAAGATCGAGGGCCCCGCGCCCAAGCCGCTCCCATGGCTCAAAATGTCGCTGAGCGATGAGGGCGACCTGCTTGTAGATCGCTCCGAGGAGATTCGCCCGGAAACGTTCGTGAGGGTTTGAGCATGAGCACAACATTCACCAGATACTTCAACGAGTTGCGCGAAACGCGGGTCTGGCGCTCAGTTTTCCGTGGAGGCACGGGGAAAAGCACGCTGCATAACTCAATGGCGATCCAGCAGAACGTGTTTCTTCACCTGCTGCCAACTAAGGTACGCACGCGCCTGATCGAGTTTAACGCCACCTGGTACCTAGGAACGCTCACGTTGGGAACATTTGGAATCTTGGTCGTCACAGGCATTCTTCTAATGCTCTACTATCATCCCTCGGCACCGCAGGCTTATGCCGACACGAAGGATCTGCAGTTCGTGGTCTCCTCTGGCCAGTTCTTGCGCAACCTGCATCGCTGGTCTGCACATGCCATGGTGTTTCTGGTTTTTGCACACATGTTCCGCGTCTTCTATCGCGGGGCGTACCGCCCACCGCGTGAATTCAACTGGGTAATCGGCGTGGTTCTGCTGCTGATGACCTTACTGCTGAGCTACACCGGTTACCTTCTCCCCTGGGATCAGTTGGCGTACTGGGCAATTACCGTAGGATCGAATATTGCATCTGCGGTTCCACTTATGGGGGACAAGGTTCGCTTTTTAATGCTCGGCGGGCATTTTGTAAATGCAAACGCACTGCTCCGTTTTTATGTTCTTCACTGCATGATTTTGCCGCTAACCACGATCTTTTTCGTTGCGATCCACTTCTGGAGGATCCGGAAAGATGGTGGGCTGTATGCACGGCACAGCGAGCCGGATGTTGTTATGACGACGGCTCCCGCGAGGCCCCCTTATGAGTGACTCAAAAAACCCGAACTCAAAAGACTTCGTCGCCGGAATAGGTTCGGACCAGCGCAAAGCGCCCGTCCGCGTTGCTTTTATCACGCGGCGTACATCGGCACAGGTTAAGGCCCATGATGAAACGGTCATGCAAACTTTCCCTGAAGTTTTGTTCCGGGCAGCGATTGCAATTGAAGTATTAGCCAGCATGCTCGTGCTGATCTCGTTGTTCTTCAATGCGCCACTCGAAGGCCTCGCTGACCCGAGCCATACGCCCAACCCGGCTAAGGCGCCTTGGTATTTCCTCGGACTGCAGGAATTACTTCATTACTTCCCGCCTGTCGTGGCCGGAGTGCTCGTCCCCACGCTGGTTTTGCTGGCCTTAATCGTCATTCCGTACTTCAACATTAACGTCGAGGCGGCGGGCTTCTTCAGTAAAGACCGCCAAAAGCGACTGCGGATATTCTGGGCTGTTTCTATCCTTTTCTGCATTTTCCTGCTCGTTTTCGACGTTATCGTAGCGCTGGTTCCGACGCTCATCACAATTGCTCTTATGGCATTGGCTGCGAGCACGCCGCCCGACTCGCCGTCCAAATTTCGCCGCATGCTGGAGGCGAAACCTCTTTCATTCTGGATTATGAGCTGGTTCTTATTTGAACTTGTGGTGCTGACCACAGTTGGTACCCTTTTCCGCGGCCCGGGCTGGTCCTGGGTTCTGCCCTGGAGGAGTTAGGTGAACTTTCCCGATCCTCTCAAGAAACTCCGCCAGAAGTTATTCGGCGACACCGTCTCTGTATTCGGTTGGAGCAGCTTGGTTTTGCTTATTCTGTTTGCGGTCTCCCCGGCAAAACACTTCTTCGCCGACTGGCACCGCTATCAGCGCGGTTACACGCGACTGATTTCCCGGCGCAGTGACGCCATTACCCTCCGCCGGCATTTTGAATCCGGCATTCAACAGATATGGTTACCCGAAATGGGCGTGGTGGACCGCTGCACAACCTGCCACAGCGCGCTCAAGGAAGTAACTCTTGCCGACGTCTCGATTCAACCTTACCGTCCTCATCCTCCGATTCCTCACAAGCTGGAAGAATTCGGTTGCGTGGTATGCCACCGCGGCCAGGGCACCGCAACGTCGGTTGAAGATGCCCACAAAAGCACGCTCGCTTGGGAAGAGCCGCTTCTGCCGGCGAAGTACCTCGAATCGTCGTGCGGCCAATGTCATGAGCAAGATTTGAAAGGCACGCCGCAATTGAATCTTGGCCGCAAGATGCTGCGCTCATACGGTTGTGTCCGTTGCCACATGATCAAGCGGGCCGATGGCACGATGATCACCGGGACTGATGATCCCCCATCTCTTGCCCACATCGCTGACAAGACATCGCGCGAATGGATCTTCGCCTGGCTGAAGGATCCGCAAGCTTATTCGACGGCGGCAACAATGCCCAACTTCAAGCTGACGGACGATGATGCACGCGACATTTCCGCGTTCTTGATTTCCTCCAGCACGCCGGCCTCGCTCAAAGTCCTACAGGTCTCGCTCGACACGGCTAAGAAGGTGAAAGACGACGCGGAACTTCAGACCAAAGCATCCAGCCTTTACGGCGAGTCGTTCTGCTCGTCCTGCCACGCTGTCCAAAATGCAGCTGGAAATCTGGTAGGTGGCAACGTCGGGCCGGAACTTACGAGAGTCGGCTCGAAGGTCAAGCCTGAGTGGTTACAGGCATGGGTTCGAAATCCGCATGACTACGATCCGGGAACCGGCATGCCTCATTACCGCTTCAACGATGAGCAGGTTGGCGAACTTACGGGCTTCCTCCTCGCGAAAGCCGACAATGATTTGCTGGCGAACGTTCACCTGGACGCGGCCACGCCCGAGCAGATCGCACATGGCAAGCGGCTGGTCAACGATTACGGATGTGCCTCGTGCCACGAGATTAATGGCATCAGGCGACCCGAAAACTTTGCGCCCGAACTTACTAAGATTGGCTCGAAGCCAGTGAATCAGCTGGCATTTGCCCCGGGCGTGCCGCACACGCTTTACGACTATATCGGCGCGAAGATCAAGCAGCCCCGCGCCTTCGGGGCTTCGCTCAAAATGCCGCAGTTCACTTTCACCCCTGCGCAGATTGATGCGCTCGTCAACGCTCTTCTCTCGCATAACGAGCGTGCACTGACGATCCCGGCCGCCAAAACGGTCCCTGCGCCCCCGCCTTCGCGATACGAACCAGCCGGGAAGGCGGGTCAGCTCATCAGCGACCTGAATTGCTTCGAGTGTCACACTATCGACGGGCGCGGCGGGGATATGGCGCCCGACCTCACATGGGAAGGCAGTTCAGTGCAGCGCGACTGGCTGGTGCAATTCTTCCGCAACCCAAACACGCTGCGGCCCGCTCTGATCCGGCGCATGCCCAAGTTCAACCTCACTGATGCGGAGATCAACACGCTCAGCGACTACATCCTGACCGTCTATCAATCGCCGAAGGTGGACCGCGACTCCATGCCGCTGACCGGCTATTCGACGGCGCAAGTGGAACTCGGCCGACAGCTCTACTATTCGAAATACGGTTGTCAGTCCTGCCACATCATCGACACGAAACAGGACAAGGGCTACATCGGTCCCACGCTTACACACGTCGGCTCTCGGCTCACCGCCGCATGGGTTTACAACTGGATGAAGGATCCATCGGCCTTACGGCCGGGCACGCAGGAGCCGAAGCGCAACATGCGCGATGACGATGCCCGCGCGCTTACTGCCTTTCTCATGAGCCAAAAAGGAAGTGAAAAACAGGAGGCGAAGAAGCGATGACGCGCACCGCCAGCATCCTGATCGTAGTGTTTGCCGCGGGCTTGCACACTGCGTGCACGCAACACACTGCAGCAACTTATTCGCTGCCCAACCCTAGCGCCCACGGCGCCGCAATTGTCGAATCAAGCGGAGGCAAGCAACTGGCAGAGGTGGGCACGCCGCTGCCGCAGCCCGTCGTCGTTCAGGTTAACGACGATCAAGGTAATGGTATTGCGGGTGCGCTCGTCTTTCTCCACGGCCCGAACGGAATTTATCTCGACCCGGCGGCCGGCCTCACCGATTCCAGCGGCCAGTTCACTTCGAACATCTCGATGGGCACGATTCCTGGCCGCTATCAGCTTATCGCCTCAACCACGACGAAAGCCGGCAAGACCGTCGAACTGAAGCTGGAAGAAATCGCTCTCGGTTATCAGGAGATGCTCGGCAGCCAGCTCAACGACCAATACTGTGCCCGCTGCCACAACCAGGAGTCCTCGCCCGAGCGCGTTTCGAACTACGACAACCTCGAAGTCAAGCCTCATCCGTTCACTGAAGGCGACGCCCTGAACAAGATGAGCGACGCTGATCTGGTCGCAATCATTTCCCACGGCGGATCTGCGCTCAATAAGTCGCCACTCATGGCTCCCTACGGCTATACTTTGTCGAAATCCGAAATTCAGGCTCTCATCGCCTATATTCGGATGGTTTCTGATCCTCCTTACGGAGCCCCTGGTATTGTTTACGCGCAAAAATAGGTCTTGGTGGGCCGCGTTCGTCGTTGCTGGCATCGCGACCATCGCCACCGCGCAGGTTCTCACTCCCGCCGAAATCAAAAGTCCGGAAATGCGCGCCCTGCAGGAGAAGTATTTCCAGCAACTGCAGGCTGTGGGTGCCGAAGTCCAGGCCCACATCTTTCCTTTCAATTTCTATTTCAGCCGCGTGCTTGACCTGGAACAGGCGCAACAGGAGCGCGCCGACCAGCGCTCCCTCCGTTTCGACAACTACGGCGGAATGACCGTGATCGAACTCACCGGAAACTATTTCGCTTCCTACTCGACCGCCCTCGTCAACAAGAGCCACCGCGCCGCACGCACATTTCAGGACGTGATGCTGCCCATACTTGAAATCATTGTGCCCACCTTTCGCGACAATCCTGATGTGGAAGGCTTTGCCATGGAGATTTCCCACCACATTCGCGGGAAAACCATGGGCATGGACGCCGAACATCCTGAAAACCTCGTGCTTGCACTGTCGAAAGACGCGGCCCTACGCTTAGTGAACGCGAAAAATGATAGCGACCGCCAGGCAGCGGTTCTGGACGGCCACTTCTACTTCAATGGTGAGCCGTTCCTGCTTTATTTGACGGACCAGGCTGCTAAGGATGCGGCCAAGCAATTAGACAAAGATGATGCCAGCACACCGGCAAAATACGCAGGAGCCAGCAAAAGTCCCATTGGATCAGGACCCTCCCCACTGTCACGGCCCGCATCACGCTCTTCTGTCACCGCACCTCCGCCTCGCGACACATCGCCCGAAGCGCTGGCCAAGATTCAAGCCGCCGACCAGAAGATGATCGATCTCGTCGCCAAGGAAATCGACCCGCAAGCACATTTAGTTTCCTATGCGCCGCCCGCAATCATCGCCTTCCGCAAAGCGGCATATCTGGAATTCTCCGTGGACACTACGCTGTCCTCTTCTACGACGGGAAGCCGCTATAAAATGGCGGCACTCGCCTTTGATGACCATATCGCGCATCTCGTGCGCCCGATGATGGAGTATTTCAAAGGCGACCTCGATTTCGACGGCATCGCCTTTAGCACAACTATTCACCAGGAAGAAAAACCGGGGGCAAGTAAAACGCTGGGAAGCGAGGCTATTGAATTCTTTTTTTTCACGGATGCGCTCCGCTGCTACGAAGTTTACGACTGCACCGGCCAACAGTTGATCGATCAGGGGTCGGTCCTTATCAACGGGGAGCGCGTCAGGCTCGACCTCCAGATCGCCGAGGCCGAAGCACATTAGGTGTTCACTCGGTAAAAGCGAAGATAGCTTTATGCCCGATCTCGAACGGGAGAGTTTCTCGAATAACCCAAACTTCTCAGACGCCATATTGCAGCATCACCATGAAGCCATAGTCCATGTGTAGTTGCTGGTGGCAGTGAAAAAGAGTCGGACCAGGATTGTCCACCATAAAATCGACCTCAACTTGCTTCTTTGCCGGCCCGGAGCGGAGCCGTTATATTCAGTCGTCTTGATGATTTTCCGCGGAGCAACTTCGATCTCGACGGCGAGAAGTGTATTCCTAGGTCGGCTTTGGGATTGTCCGGCGTGGTTGGCAGACCCATGCGCCGTGCTAGCGCAGCAAAGGCCGTAGTTCCCACCGGAGCCAGAAGGTTTCTACGTCCCATGCTGTTCCTAGGGAGAGTTCGCGGGACGTGCAGGTGCCGAGGCTGACTTCGACGAATCTGGGACAAGCACAGTCTTCACCGCATCAGGGATTTCATTTGCGTGCGCGAGCAGTTCGCTAACCTGCCAGAGCTGAGTGTCGGTTAGGTTTGTTTTGAATGAGGGCATGCCTGAAAGACGGATTCCGTTAGCTGCCTTCCAGTACGTGTCCGATGCCGGATCGTCGGTGACACCCTTACCGCGGAACAATTGTGGCGGCTTCGGAAACATCGTTGTCGCATAGTCAATGGGGGGCTGCCCTGGAAGTCCGTGACACAAGGCACAGTGCTGTTTGTATACGCTCGCACCGGCAAGAAAGTTAGGTTCGTCCGCGGGCACAGAGGATGGAGGAATGTGTTGCTTCTCAATATGCGCGTCCAGAGCCATATTCGCGAACTTCTTCTCAAAAGGCATAGGCGGATCGGCCGTTGCGACTGGCGCCAAGCCAGTGGAAAAGTAGATGAAAACACAACCCACTGATAGCGCAATGGCCAGAATGAAACCGATCATAATACCCTTAATCACTTGTGCGCTCCAGTTCTTGATCAGAAATTAAAACGATACCCCAGAATCATCTTGGCAATTAGGTGGTCAGTCGCACCCGTGACGCCCAGGCCCAAGCCGAAATTGATCTCCCACTGTGGTGCGACATTCAAATCAATCGCAGGGAAAATCTGGTGTTGTTGCTGCGAAACCGCATCTAATCCCGTCACTGGGCCGACTGAGCCGTAATATTCCAGACCCCCGGCGACTTTCGGAGTGAAATCGTAGCTGAACTTGAAGTTTGGCGAAAAGACAACGCCCTGGCTCACGCTCTCGCCGTGGAAAGAACGGTCGAGCGTGGGATTCAAGGACCAATACCATCGGCCAACTTTTTGGTCCACGATGGGGCGGATTTCCCACGTCCAGGTGTCCACGGAATATTGCCGCCGCTGGTAGCCAATTTCGTTTGAGATGCTCACGCCTACAGGCCAGTGCCATTTCTTAGGGACGGCAACGCGCGGACGGATGTGATCACCCACCCACTGCCAGCTCTGGCCCTCAGTTATGGAAGTGAAGATGTAAAAGCCGCACTCGAACCAGTCACTGAAGCCGTGGGTGATCTCGACGGTCTCGTGCTCGGCGTGATTAGTGGGGTAAACACCGTCGACGATTGTCTTCGATCCATCGATCGTGAAGTTGCTATGGAGTTCCACCATAGTGTGTCGGGGATCGACCAGATCAGACCCGTACACCTGGATTTCGTAATTGTCTTGAGCACGGCTGAGTGATGCAGCAAAGATGAGGATTAGAAATGCGATCGCGAGTTGTCGGTAACGCACCGTGCGATCGCATCCACGAGGTCCCATGAGGAAGATTATCAGCTACAGGATGAATTCATCGTTGCGAGCACATGACAAGTTGTTCATATTGCCCCAGGAGGCGCTCCAACGTGCATCAACCGTAGTAGCATGAGGAGGTTGCATTCTCCGGCTTGAACACTTCGAACGTTTTGTCTTCGTGATGTCCGTCTTTGAAAGATACTCGGATCAAGCTTGTTCCGTTCTGCTTGGCTGCTCGCGGCAGGATGTCGGTGAGACAAGAATGCGAGCCTTGCGGCATGTCGCGGAGCTAGACAGGTTACGCACGGTGGCCCCGTCCCGGTGCGGCTCCAGCGATCCTGAAGAGCAAACACGCAAGAAGCGCAGTTGGAGCCGCAGTTTTGAAGACTGTGAACCGAGGCATCTTTAGAAAAATACCAAGAGCCGTTCTGAAGCAGGCTCTTACGAAAAACAAGATCAACAGATCGGCATCGCTCGTGACGGTCCCTTGCGGTGAATCCTAGACGATTCAAGTGAGGAACTGTCATGAAGATTCTGCTCTACAACCCCGATAACGGCGTGACTCGCAACTTCATGCCGCACCTCTGGATGTTTTTGCTCAAATCCCTGACTCCTCCGGGCCATGAAGTGCTGCTGATCGACGGCAACGCTCAGCCGATGGACGAACTTCAGATCGCACAGTACGTTCGAGACGAAAACATCGGACTAGTCGGCATTGGTGCCATGACCAGGATGATCGCCAAGGCGTATCGCATAGCCGATGCCATTCGCGCCACCGGAGTCCCGGTCGTCATGGGTGGTCCTCACGTTACCGAGCTCGCCGACGAGGCTCTCGGTCGCGATGGCGGACCACGACACGCCGATGCCGTCGCTCTAGGCGAAGCCGATGAAACGTGGCCGCAGATTGTAAACGATGCCGCCCGCGGCGAACTCAAAGCCATCTACGCGCCGGTGGATGCGGCCGGGAAAGACAAAAAGCCATCGCTAAAGGAGTACCCTGTCATTCCTTGGCAATCGATCGATCTTGCTCAATTCAATCTCGTGCCAAGGGCCGTCGCGCCGTTACTCAACCGTGTTGGCACGAGCTGGGGCTCGTTCCGCATTATTCCAGTTGAGTCGGGGCGTGGCTGTCCCTACGGCTGCGAGTTCTGCACCGTGACCGGATTCTTCGGTGACTCTATCCGCTTCCGCGCCAATGAGAGCGTGGTAAATGAATTGCTGCTGTTGAAGGCGCGCGCCGTTAGCGAGAAAGGCCAGATTGCCGTCTTCTTCATCGACGACAATTTCGCTATCAATGCAAAGCGCACCAAATCATTGCTTCGAGACATCATCGCTGCCAACGCCCAGGTCCACTGGGTCGCCCAAATCAGCGCTAACCTCTTGCGCGACGAAGAACTCGTCGACCTAATTGCCGCTTCCGGGGGCAAGTGGATCTTCATCGGGATGGAATCCATTGACCCGACTAATCTCAAAGACGTGAACAAGGGATTCAATAAGCCGGGTGAGTATGCGGCTGTGCTCGAACGGCTAGCGCGACGCAACGTCTATGCGATCACATCATTTATCTTCGGTATGGACAACGACACCACCGGCGTGGCCGAGCGCACACTGACCCAAGTCCGAACCTGGCCTCCGGGGCTGCCCATTTTCGGCCTGCTGACACCCTTGCCCGCAACCCCGCTCTACGAGCGCCTGGAAACCTCGGGCCGGCTCACGCGCCCCAAGCACTGGCAGGAGTTCATCCCGTTTGCTATGGCTCACACGCCGCTCAAAATGACCATTGAAGAAGCTCATGCCGAAGTGAAATATGGTTGGGAGCAAGCGTACAGCCCGGAAGCACTGGCTCAAGCGGTCGACGCGCTCACTGACCAGCCTCTTGGTTATCGCATCAACGTATTCCTCGCGCGACTGTGCTTCCGCGGGATATATTTCCCCATGATGGGGAAAATGGCATGGCTCAAGGTCGTCGCCCAAAACCGCCATACCATTTTTAAACTGGTAAGAGAAGCCTTCTTCGGCCGCCGAGCGCGACCAATGAATCCGGACACGCAAGATGTGTACGAACCTGTCGCGGTACCGGATGTCACCAGCGAAGTGGGTGCGTAACTCTCTCTGCGGACTTCTCACCGGTGGTTTCTCGATTGAGGGATTCTCGAAGCCCGCTAGAAATGTGGTGCTTATGCCGCTTGGAGCACGCCCACTGGCAGCGACACCGTTATAACTGCGCCGCCTCCCGGACGGTCGGAGACCCGTGTACCGCCCCCATGCGCCTGGGCAACTGCATCCACAAAGGCAAGTCCGAGACCATGACCGGGAGAATTCTTTCCCTTCACGAATCGCTTGAAAACCTGGCTGCCGATATCGGGCGAGAATCCCGGACCATTATCTTCAATCACTAGTTCTGCCGACCCTTCCTGCGAGCGGAGCCGGATGTTCACCCGGCATCCCGCAGGTAAATGAGTCAATTCGTTTTCAAACAAATTACTGACCACACGATTCAGCAGGGTCGCGTCCGCATCCACGACCACGTGCTCTTCGAGATCAGTCGTCACTTCGTGATGGCGCTCGGCCATCGCCGGCTGATAGATATCAACCAGTTGCCGCACGACATCGGACAAGTCAACCGGGCGGCGATCGATGTGAAGAGCACCCACTTCCGCTTCGGCAAGGTCCAGCGTGGTGTTCAGCAACTGCAAGAGCCTGTCCAGGTCTTCGATCGCCTCACCAACCGAGTTGCGCCACGTATCATTTCCTTCATTACATAATGCCGATTCCAGCGTTCCACGAATCAAGGTCACCGGGCTTTTGAGGTCGTGCGCGATACTGCCAGTGACAGTGCGAAGCTGATTCACCGAAGCCTGGAGCCGATCCAGCATGTTATTGAAGGTCTTAGCCAACCGCGAAATCTCATCCGAATTTACAGGCTCAGGCAATCGTTCCTTTAAGTCTTCGGTTCCAATTCGCGCCACGGTTTCCGTAATTCGCTCCACACGGTGCAAGGTACGGCGCGCGCTCCAGTAGGAGATTACGAAGCCGAGCAGGAACATGCCGCACCAAAGTGTAAGAAAACGCCGCGCTAATGAGTGCAGCACATGCTGGGCGCCATGATCTGATAGTCCGAGATAAACAGTTCTTCCGTTTTGTGCCTTCTCAACTACGCGAAACGGTTGTCGATATCCTTCCACTGTTATGGACTTCGGGGGCCCCGCAACCAAATTCGTCCGCCGAATCGCTGCTACAAAAGCATCCTTCGAGCTTGGACCTACCCACAACGGACTATCAGGGTTATTGGGGTCTGTTGCCAAGAAGAAGACGGAATTCAGCCTTTCGCCGCGGGCATTGCGCTCATCCGGTACTTCCTGAGTAGCAAGCTCGGCAACCTCGCGAACGACCCTCTTGTATAGACGATCGCTCGGGGTGTCGGCCGAGACCTGAGCCAGAACCTCTGCTTCGCCGCTAAGCCAGGTGTCACTGCGCTCCCGAATGCCCTGAGCGACAAGGAAATAGACTATGGAGAAAGCCACAGCAGTTCCGAGCGCGAACGCTAGAGTTGTCCAAATCGAAATCCGCCAAGCGGCGGTAGAGCGCAAATTCCTAGGCATGTTTGAGAACGTAGCCAACACCACGAATTGTGTGAATCAGCAGTCGCGGAGTGTCATGATCCACTTTGCTGCGCAGACGATAAATGTGAACATCGACGACGTTGGTTGCGGGATCAATCCTCATCTTCCAGACATGGTCCAGGATCATGGTCCGGGTCACCACTCGACCTTCGTTGCGGCAAAGATATTCCAGCAAAGAAAACTCCTGTGGGGTCAATTGCAGCAATTGCTCGCCCCTTCGCGCTTCGCGACGCACCAGGTCAAGCTGCAAGTCAGCAGCTTGCAAACGCATCGATTCATTCTGCGGAACCGCTGACCTGCGAAGAAGATTTCTCAGCCTCGCCAATAATTCCGGCAACGCGAATGGCTTTGTGAGGTAGTCGTCTCCGCCTTGCTCCAATCCTTTGACCCGCTCGTCAACGGAACGGCGGGCGGACAGGATTAAAACTGGCGCTGAACTTCCTTGGGCGCGGCAGCGGGCAATTAAGTCCAATCCATCCAGGTCCGGAAGCCCAAGATCGATGATGAAGGCATCGTGGATACCCTGCAAGGCCATGGTTTCCCCGGCGTCGGCCGTACTGGCCGCATCCACGAGGTATCCGGCCTCCGTCAGCGCCCGTTTAAGGAACTGCTGAATCGATAAGTCATCTTCTACTAACAGCAATCGCATAGCAAAAAATCCCGCCCGCCCAAGAACTTTACACCTCCAGGTGGGATGCAGGAAACTCACAAAAGGTTAGAACGGCGTTAGAAGACCTGGATGACGCGGTTCAAGTCGCTAAAGATTGCTTCTCGCAATGCCGATAATGGCATTTCATTATGGTCAACTCCATTAGCAGCGCCAATGCCAGCTCCACTGACGAAGTCACTCAACTGCCTGCTCGCCAGCCGCAACCGCGAGCGCAGGCTCCAACGAACGGACCGATCCCGCAGGACACAGTTAGCCTGAAAGTACCGGGGATCTGAGTGCTGGAGATCCAGATCACGACGGCAAATAGACCTTCCTGTCCTCGATTAGAAAACACCTGTGGAGGACCGGCTAATTTGCCGGTCCTCCATTTATTGTCACTACACTGCTATTGCAGTGAGCCTTCTGTGTCTATTGCGGACGCCATGTCATGTCCACACGCACTGGAATTTCGTTCTTGACAGGCATCGTCAGGAGCGAGGGCGGGTCGATCTTGAAATCCGTTAGCGTAGCCGGAATGGTGCCCCTAATGTGAGTTTCACCGCCGTGGGTCTCCACTTTGAAAGGAACCTTTTTGTACTGGGCAGTCTGGCCGGCGAACTGAATCTCCAGATCGGCATTGATAGTCGCCGATGAGGCAGCCGATTCGGGCAGGCGCGTGCGTACGGTGACTATAGGAAACTCCGCGCCACGCGTAACCTGAACCATATGAAGGTCGCGATTGCTGTCCCCCGAATCAAACGATTTCACGGCTACCGCAATCAAGAAATCGCACTGTCCGTCGTGGCAAATGCCCTTGCCTCGCGCCGCATGGCTCACACCCTCGGACTCATGCAGTGGGTGCGACACATGGTAGGTCAGTGTGCTCTGTTTGAGTATCCATTGGCTGTCGGCAGCAAACGCGGGGAGGGTCACGAGCAAGAACACGATCAATATTTTCTTATTCATAAACTGTACTCAGAACTTCACTGACACCGAAAGAAGAGCAGCCCCAAACGCGCCAGCGGTCACGATGGCCACTGGTCCATGCGCGGAGGCGGCGCCATGAACTTTTTCTCCTTTGTTTTTCTGGTCGAACGCCATAATTCCCAGGATGGGCGTGGCGATCATGCCAGGGCCGTGTATCCAAGCCATCGCTTCGTGAAATCTAATCGGACCGCGCTTTTTGGTTCCGGGGATTCTGGGGGCGCGAATGGCGTAATAAGCGGTGATCCCGTATAGGTCGCCGGTGAGCGCACCGAGAGCAACATGCAAATCGCGAGTAGCCGTGCCTTCACTTTTGCCGCCAGCGCCAGGACCGAGGATCACCGTCGCAACGAGCGGAATCGTCGTGATCAAACCCATCCGTTGATGGATCTTCAGCATGTGCGTCCGTTTATCCAGCAGCGCCTGTTCTCGGGGGTTTCCTTGAGTCTGTTCTGGAGTAAGGCCCAAATCCGAAAGAGAAGGCGCCGTACTGCTGGATGGGGCGTTCGGCAAATTATCCTGTTGCTCTAGCGTTGGTTTGATCGTGGTTGGCGCACTGAGCTGCAGCTTCTCGTCCACAACTGATGGCTTAGTTCCATCGACAGTCGCGGACGGAATCTCCAAAGTCTCGAAACCGGCGGCCTCAAGCTTCATCCGATAACTCCCCAGCGGCAGATCGTCGAATCTATAAGAGCCATCCGTCCCCGTCGTGGCGCTTCGCGCCCGACCGTCGTCCACGCTCGTCACCGTCACGGTGGCGTTCGCAATTGGATTACCGGACGAATCCACGACCCTGCCCGTCAGCACACCCATTCCGGCCGTCTGAGCGATCAGTGAAGGTATGAGCCGAAGAAACAAACAAATAACGAGGGCACAAGGGAGAGCACCAGGCCGATTACCAAACCTATTCCTCAACATCAGTCACCTCGCGCTTTCTAGAAATAGAGACCGTGTTTCCTCAACTATTTCGCACTGCATGCCGCACTGAGACCAGCCATTCACCGCCCCCTCTTTGATGATGCTGTGACCTCGTGTGGGTTAGAGGGCTACCAAAATACGATAAGTGCGCAAGATTACCGTGCCTTTTCGGGAAGATGACAATCTGTTCATCTAGAGCCAATTGCCGGATTTCTCCCTCAACCGAGGTTATGATTTCAACTACGCATCGCCCAAAGTTGAGGTGTCTAGGTGAAATGCGTTCGTCAAGTAACTCAGGCAATCTTCCTGATTTGCCTCTGCAGTACACTGCTCTGGGGTCAAACTCTCAAGGCCAGACCTGCAGACTCCCCTGCACAACCATCAAGGTCCGTTTCACTGCCGGCAGAAATTAGTTCCGTTCCTCTGACAGTTCCGCCCGGTACTCCACTGAAGGTGGTGCTGGATTCGGAGGTGAGGGTTCGCGGTGTGGGACAGGCAGTCCACGGTAAAACAACGGAGTCAGTGTATGCGTTCGACAGGCTGCTGATTCCGGCGGGGACGGTAGTCAATGGAAGGGTCTCGGCAATCGATGGCGTGCCGGGTAAGACACGGGCGTTCGATGCGATGGATGCGAATTTCTCGCCGGCGCGGCATGTTCATGTGCGGTTTGATGAGCTAGTGATGAGCGACGGGACACATCTGGCATTACAGACCGTGGCTAGTCCAGCGCCTGATGGAGTTCTGCGCTTTGTTTCGGCGAATGAGAAAGCGGCGGGGAAAAACAAAGTGCAGGACGCGGCATCGAAAAAAGTGGGCGCGATGCGGCAGGCGATCCATCAGCAGTGGAGCGATTTACAGAAGCAAATCCATGAACCGGGAAAGGCACACAAACTTAAACGGATCGTGCTGGCGCAGTTGCCTGTGCATCCGCAATACATTGACGCGGGAACTAGCTTTAATGCGAACTTGCTGCAACCCTTGGATTTTGGAACGGAGGCCGTGACGCCGGAAGCTTTGACGGAGATCGGAGCGCCGCCGCCGAGCGGAAGCGTAGTGCACGCGCGGCTAGACACAGCGTTGAGTTCAGCGACAGCAAAGAAGGGAGATCCAGTGGAGGCGGTCATCACCGAACCGCTTATTGCGTCCAATCATCTGATTCTGCCTGAGGGCAGCGTGATCAGCGGTTCGGTCGTGGAAGTAGCCCCAGCAAGGCGATTGGGGAGGAATGGACAACTGCGAATTTCATTTCATCAGGTTGCACCACCCAGTGGAATTGAGCAAAAAGTGGAAACGAATTTAGAAGGCGTTGCTGTGGCCAAGGGACAGCATCTGAAGTTGGATTCGGAAGGTGGGGCGCAAGTGACGACGCCGCGAACCAGATACTTAATCACCGGAATCCAAGTGATGCTAGCGGCCTCGCAGGCGTCTCCGGACCGGGATGCGGGACAGGGAGGGCAAAGCGTAGGCGAAACTGGGAGTGGTGCGGCTAGCGGGGCCTCGGGATTTAAGTTCGTAGGAATGATCGTTGGAATTGCTGCGCATTCCCGCGTAGTGTCGGCCGGATTTGGATCGTATGGCGCTGCGATGTCGATTTATTACCACTTTCTAGCGCGAGGGCGCGATGTGGTCTATCCGAAAGACATGGCTATGGCAATTAGCCTTGGAACTCGCCCAGCAAGAGCCGGACTCGGCACCAGTCAATGAGCAGGGTGTCATTAAACGGAAGCGAACAGACGCCTGTGGAGTAAAGGTTTGCGCGGGAGTTCTGCGTGGGTGGTGGACATAGGCGTAAATGGTCGCACGAGGAAGGGCAAGACGCCAAGACCAAAGGGCTGAGAGAAACGGCGGAACTTCGCAACGGCCGAGTCCGATGCTTGGCGGCCCGGCTTTACCGGGAGAGCCTCAGTCCAGATTGCTTTTCGGCACTCGCAGCGGAGGCACTTGCACTGGAGATCATTAGCGAAGCAACCCGGGATGCATTTAAGGAGGACAAATACGGTACGCCATCATGGCTCGTCCAGGCAATCGAACTGCTCCACGAGACGCTTCCTGACAACTTGACGGTAGATCGGATCGCCAATGTGGTCGGGGTTCACCCGGTGCATCTCGCTCGTGTCTTTCGCCGACGCTAGGGAAGATCGGGTCGGTCTCTTCTGATCCCCGATCAGGTAACCCACTCGCTCGCCGAGCCGCATCCCCATGCGCTTCAGGAGCCTCACGCTTGGGTTGGAAACAGCAAACGGCTCCTCCAGCAAGCTGTGGAGATACGAAAGGCTGATGCCAAGATCGTGCGCGAACTGCTCGTAATCACCACACCTATCGTTCACGGGTTTCCGCAAGCGGTCGCCGAAGGCGTCGCCGTTCATCCCACGGTATAGAGCCCGATGCCGAAAGTACGTCTCGCGGATTTGGTGGAGTGCCTTCTTTAGCTCTTCTGAATCGAGGACGATACCAGTTTCGAGTGAACCATCAAAAAGAATGTCGGTGGACATGAGGAATGAACCGCTCATCATTCTCGAAATTGTCTTCGGAACTAGCCGGATAGCGGGAACACCGGACTGACTGGCAATTTCGTTCTCCTGTCCGACTCCGCAACTGGGCACCGGGCAAAACAGCGCACCATGTCGGCTGCCGCTCGTAGGAAGATCAGTTTGGCTCAAAAAGCAAGATGGGCAAAGACGAAAGGTCAGGCTCCCAAACCAACGCGCACCATGTCGGCGTCAGCCCGTAGGAAGATCGCGGCGGCTGCACGGGCGCGGTGGGCAACAATCAGGGCGGCGAAGGCGGCGTAGAGCCTATGTGAAAAAGCCTGCTGCGAGGTGTGCGGCAGGCGTTTAGTCTCAATTTCCGCTTCGGCGGCTGTGGACAATCTCTTGTCGCCGAATAAATGCCAAAGGGCGGTGTGCGTATCGGCAACGCCAGCGATCATCAAAAATGTTCACCGAAGTTCTGGAACATATCGGCGCGGTTGGCGTCGATTTCCTCCGCCGATGGAGCCTGTCCGTATTTGGCGAACATGCCGCGTCCAGTTTTGAACGGAGCACCCGATGATTGGCCTTCGAGTGTGGACGCGAGATCGCGTTCAAGAACCTCGCAAACATAACCGGCGGGGGAAACGCCATGCGCGTTCGCCTGGACCTTCAGGGCCGCCTCAAGCTTCCCTGGAAGTTCAAACATCATGGCCAGTTTCCTTTCTATATGACCAATTGTAGCGTTTTCTTGGGCGCGGTCAAACTCACCCCGATGCACACCCCTATGTTCTGGCGTCCCTGCTGGCGCGGGCCTCTTTTTGAGCAGAACAGCTATTGATCTGCGAGAATAAAATGCGCTGTGTAGCATGTGACGCGGCAGGCGATATACGGAGGCCGGTTATAAAACCAAGATGCTGTGGCTAAGGTATTAAAAGAAGGGGCCATTGCGCCACGCCGTCGTCCGGGCATTCCAGTCGCGAAATGGCACATTCGTCAGGGCGAGAAATTTTATCGCGCAGCCTATATTCTTGGACCCAGGATGCAACACTTTACCGTCAGCGCGATTCAAAGGTGCGCAACTCGACCCTCAGGAGCCAACCCTTGACCCCCTCACGTTTCGCAATCACTGCGGCACTTGTTCTGTTTTTAATGTTGGGAATCACGGCCTTCGCGGCCAATCCAGCTAGCGGCACTTTGAGCGACGCCAACCCCACGGTTACCTATACCGGAGGTCCGTATGCTATTGCCAACGCCACGGATCAGGTCAACTCGAACTCCTATCCAACCTGCTCAGCCACGATTCCCGCCGAGCAATGCGACATGTTCACACTCACCGTGAACGTGAATGGGGCCGATGCCAAGACCAAAGACATTCGGATCAACATCAATTGGTCGCCCGTGACTGCCGCTGACTATGACGTTTACGTTTATTCGGGCGCTTATTCTGGATCGGCCACCGGCATCGTCGCTTCCAACCCAAGCGGTTCCGATCCTGCGGTGCTGATACTGCCGGCGGTCTCAGGAACTTACACCATCGTGCTCGACCCGTTCAATCCTGCGGGAGACACCTTCCTGGCGACTATTACTCTGGAAAGCAAACCTAAGAATCCTCCTCCTCCGAAGTCGGGATTTGCGCCGCGCTACCAGGTCTACCCAGCGCCGGTTTCTGCCGGTGGGGCAAACGCCTCGGGCGAGCCTTCGATAGGCGTGGACTGGAATCCTGATGTGGCTACCTTGAAACATGGCACGGTCAACCAGGGGGGCGTTGCTTTCTTCACCGCAAACCTGAACGACTTCCGCGTTAGCTTTGATGACTGCTCCTCGCCGGCTGGCGCTCTTTGGGAAGACGTCACCAACCCCTCAGAAAGTGTGACAACGCTTGATCCCATCGGGCTTTGCGACCATACCGGTTCGTCTCCAACACCCGGACGTGTCTTCCAGGCTCAACTTGCAGCCGCAACCAGCCTGCTGTCCTATTCCGACGCTGACGGCGACAGTTGGGACCCATCGCAAGGGTCCGGACAACCGGCGGGCGTTGACCACGAAACTCTGGGTGCGGGTCCCTACAACCCTAACTCCACGCCTCCTCCGCCACCGCATCCTCTTTATCCGAACGCGGTGTATTACTGTTCGCAGGACATCGCAACTGCATTCTGTTCACGCAGCGACGACGGCGGCTTGACCTTCGGAGCGGGAGTGCCGATTTACAACCTCACCCAATGCTCAGGAATCCATGGGCACGTGAAGGTTGCGCCCGATGGCACAGTCTATGTTCCCAATCGGGGATGCGGCGCCAATCAGGCTGTTGCAGTTTCTTTGGACAATGGACTGACTTGGACCGTTCTCCCGATTCCCGACAGCACTGCCGGAAACACCGATCCTTCGGTGGGCTCGCCTCGGACGGAACCCTCTACTTTGGCTATCAGGACGCCAACAATCACGCCGAAATCGCGGTTTCGCATGATCGTGGCATGACGTGGAGCCCGTCAGTCGACGTGGGCGCCCCCTATGGAATCCAGAGCGCCGTCTTCCCGGAAGTGGTCGCTGGAGATCCGAATCGCGCCGCGTTCATGTTTCTCGGAAGCCCCATGGGTGGCGACTACCAAGGCACCACCTTTACAGGCATCTGGCACGCCTACATCGCTACCACTTTGAACGGAGGCACGAACTACTACACGGTGGACGTTACTCCGATCGATCCCATTCAAGTAGGCCCCATCTGCAATGCCGGCACGACATGCGCCAGCGCACGCAATCTGCTGGACTTCAATGACCTGACCATTGACTCGGAGGGTCGCGTGTTGGCTGCTCTCTCAGACGGCTGTGTGGTTGGCAGCTGCAGTGCCGGCTCACCGGCCACGGCCTCCACCAGTGCGTTGGGCACCATAATCCGCCAATCAGGCGGCCCTCGTCTGCTTTCGGCCTTCGATCCGGTCGAACCAACAACGCCTGGCGCACCCCTGCTAGTCTCAGCAGAGCAATTCAGCAATGGCGTTCTGCTCAGCTGGAACGCCCCCGACAGTGGTGGCGCGCCCGTCGGCTCATACCGGATCCTGCGGGGCACGAAGAGTGGCTCGGAAAAACCGGTCAAGACCGTCCGTGCAACCAAAACCTCTTACTTTGACGCTACGGCCAAGTCCGGTGTCAGCTACTACTACAAGGTGGAGGCCAAGAACCGACTCGGTTATAGTGCCACCTGCAGTGAAATCGTTACTGCCCTTGCGCCACCTCCACAATCTCCATGTACTCTGCCGGGTTTGACTGTCGTCACGGATCCTGCTGGTGACCAGACAGGAGCGCCCGCCAACAGCCAACTGGACATTCAGTCCATCTCCATCGCGGAGCCTTCTCCTACCGCTTCGGGGAACAACCAGTTGTACTTCACGATGAAAGTGGCGAACTTGACGGCTCCCGTCCAGCCAAACTCGGCGTGGACAATTTTCTTCACGGCGCCCGACGGTACGCAGCGCTACGTCGATATGAATACCAACGGGGTGGGTGGAACCGTGGCTTACGAGTACGGTCACGTAACGGTCCTGGCTTCCGGAAGCAAGAACCAGGTCAGTGACGGCGCAGCCGATGCCGCCAGCAATTACACCGCTGACGGCACCATTCAAATCATCGTCGATGACAGCCTCATTGGTCCTCTTGCGGGCGGCGGACTGAATCCGGGTGACCAGATAGTAGGCATCTATGGGGACACCCAGGCCATGGCTGGGGCCGATGGCACCGGCTTGCTCCTAACGATCGACAGTACAGCGAACGGCGCCTACCTGCTGGTTGGCAACAGGTTTTGCGCTCAATAGCCGTTATTTGCGGAAACCGCTTGGGGGACTTGCAATTATCCTCAAGCGGTTTCCCCGTTCGGCTGCCTTATGGGCGCTCATGGACACTCATCTGTGCCGGAGGAAGCTCGATTTCTGACTGCCCGATATGGCAAGCAGCCAAACAGTACCGAGAGTTCGAATCCCTCTCCCTCCGCCACGCAGTCTCAAGTGCAGAGAAATCTGCCTGCGGTTCAAGCGAATCCTCCGTCGGAGTAGGGATCGCGATTGCTCGCGACCCCCTCCACAGATCCGGACAGGCGCTACTAACGCATCCGGCTCCCACCTTGGGTGACAACGTATAAGCGCTGTAGCGGATAGGGATGACAGATGTGGACCAAGGGGAACCATCGTTGGAGGTATTGCCGCAGGCGGTGCCACGTCAAAAGCCGCTGACTCCGCCGTCGCAACATCCTGCCCCACAGGCGGCCTACTGCCCCACGAAACGAGCGGAGGGCAGGACCATTCATCGGCACTCCGTAGTAACGGAAGTGTCCGGTTAGAACGGCCCGCAGATAGGCGCCCTGTTCCCCAATGGGCATATGCATGCGTCGCCACAGTTCCTCTTTTAAGGCCCGCAGCTTGGCTTGCAGCCTCTGGCGCATCGTTTGTCGCAGGACCGTGAAGTGCCTCTTCCGGGTCCTTCCGCACATGTGCGTGAAACCCAAGAAGTTGAACGTCGCCGGCTTGCCTTTGCCGCGCTGGCGTCGATTCTGTTCCGCAAAGCGGCCAAATTCAACGATTCGCGTCTTATCGGCATGCAGCTCCAGCCCAAACCTCGCGAATCGCTCGCGTAGTTCCACCAGAAACCGCTCTGCTTCATCACGATGTTGAAATCCCGCGACAAAATCATCTGCGAAGCGAACGAAGATTACATCTCCCAACGCCTGCTTCTGTCTCCATCGCCGGACCCAGAGATCGAGTACATAATGAAGATAAACGTTCGACAGCAGTGGGCTGATACTCCCGCCCTGAACCGTTCCTCTCTCACTCCGCACTCGTTTGCCCTTTTCCAGCACGCCGGCCTTGAGCCACTTCTGAATCAAGCGTACGACGCGCCGATCGGCTACGCGGTGCTCGACGAATTTCACCAACCATCCCTGATCGAGAGTGTCATAAAACTTCCGGATGTCGGCATCGAGCACCCAGCTCACCTTCCTCGTACCAATCCCTACCGCCAGCGCGTCCAAAGCTTGATGTGGACTACGACCGGGCCGGAACCCATACGAGAATCCCAAGAAGTCCTGTTCGTAGATGGCGTTTAGCACCTCGACGGTGGCACGCTGGACGATTTTGTCTTCCAGCGAGGGAACGCCGAGCGGCCGAAGCTCACTCGGTTTCCCCGCCTTCGGGATGTAAACCCTGCGTACAGGTCGTGCTCGGTATGCTCCTCGCCTGAGTCTATGGGAGAGGTCCTGGAGGTTCGCCTCAAGGTTCTCCCCGTAGTGCCCCCACGTCTCTCCGTCCACGCCTGCTGCCGCATCCTTCTTAATCGCAAGGAACGCTGTTCGCAGTCGCGCGACGTCATAGATGTAGTGGAAGAGCGCAGTGAACCGCTGTTTCCTATCTCTACTTGCTGCTTCACGTACCCGATCGAGTGCGCTGCGCGCGTCTTCCCGGCCCTGAGTCCGGAACGCGTTACCCTTGGGCGAGTTCCCCTTGGCCAGTCCCCTTCCCTCCATCGCCTCCGTTGCCGGTTCCTCGACATTGTTCAGCGACTTCGCAGGTACTACGGAGCTGTCCGACTTCCCATGTCCGTTCGTCATCGGCGTATGTTCTTCACCTTCCCGACACGGTCTGCACTCCTCTCCTCTGCAGACAGACGTGGGATCTCCCGGTTCCCGTGCAAGATGGTTCCGTGCATGCTTGGGGCCTTCGACTGCGCAGGGTCCCGGCACGCCTTGCGTTGGCGGCGCACCCGGTGTTGCCTTCCGCTTATTTCGAGAGCGTCGGCACCCTGAAGTATCTGCTGCTTACGCAGCAAGAGCGGTTTTCGCAGCTCAATACCCAGCCTGCACATTCCTCTGTCAACGCTTCGTCGCCGTCCTTACGGGTGGCTACGCATGACTCAAGGCCGCTGTGGCTCGCTACACCTTCAGCGTATGAGACTTTCACTCACACCATCCTTGCCGGTTTTACCGGCGCACCGAAAAGCCCGCCAATTCGTAGTTTTCTCATCTCGAACCGCACTGCGGAGAAAGAACTGCGAGGCGCGACCTCTCCATTTGCCTGCCGTTTTCTCCGGTAGGCAAAGCGGCAGTGCCGTTTCCACGTTTCCACGCTTCCTCGGTGGCGAAGGAAATGCGATCAAAGATCGATCACATGACGAAGGCGAGCGTTGGATAACCGTTCGCCGCCGCCTGTTGATTGAGCAGAGCCAGGTAGCCAGCCCAAACTTCAAGAGAAGGCTGAGAGCCGCAAGTCACAGCAAACGTAGTCGGAATCGGGTCCTCCCGTTCGTGGCGGCTGTTCTATGGTCTCGTAAATCGAGTATGGTCCCGTGAATCGCCCCACCTTTGCAGTCCCTACGCCACAGCTTGCTGCTTGTTTCCGTCGTCGGCATCATCTAACGTGCGGGCCAGCGTGGTCAGGTTAACGACAGACTTCTTCCCACGGGCAGCTGGCGCTGGGAACTTCCGCCGTAGGGTGTGTCTCCGGAGAGTAGGAGATTGGAAGGACACCCTACGGCAGTCTGTGCGGTACCAGGCGCACACTCGTAAATTCTCGAAAATCGTTGAGGCATTCTCTTGGTCACTAATGCGACCGACCTTCCATGCCTCTACGAACCCTCCGCGGCCACACGGCTATTACTTCGTGATCGTAAGTGTGACAAAAGCCTGATGACCCAGATCGCCATAAATGCCATTGATGGTTATTGCTTGCTCGCCGATCGCAGTTGTTGGGCTCGCGGTCAACGTCAGGGTGCTGGTCGAAACAACCGGATTTTGGCTGAACGACGCCGTCACGCCATTTGGCAGACCGTTTGTACTTAGGGTCACGCTCTGGTTAAAGCCATCATTCGGAATGACGGAAATCGTAACGCTGGCGCTATTGCCGCGCTCGATCGTTAATGTCTTTGGGGCAGATGTCAAACTAAAGGTCCCTAGTGGAGTTACCGTCAAAGAGATCATTGTGCTGGCAGTCAGCCCGGCCGATGTACCCGTGATGGTCACTGTTGCTGTTCCTTTTTTCGCGGTCGAACTGGCCGTGAATGTTACTGCGCTCGATAACGTCGTTGGATTCGCGCTAAACGACGCGGTGACTCCCTTCGGCAGTCTTGATACAGCGAACGAAACTTCTCCCGAAAAACCGTTCTCGGGCGTGACGCTGATCGTGCTCGTGCCGCTGCCAACGCCTTGCTTGACGGTAACTGGGGTTGGCGTCGCGGAAAGCGTAAACGCAGGATTTCCTGCCGTAACCGTAAGACTTAGCGTCGTGGTGTTAGTCAACTTACGGGATGTTCCGGTGATCGTCAGAGTTGCCGCAGTGGGCGCCGCTGTGGCGCTCACGGTCAAGGTCAGTGTGCTACTCGTGGTCGCCGGGCTCGGACTGAACGCCGCCGTCACTCCGCCCGGCAGGCCCGACACCTTCAGATTCACATTTCCACTGAAACCTCCCTGCGGAATGATCGCTATTGCACTCGTTCCAGCATTGCCGTGGATGATCGTTAATGCAGCCGGAGTGGCGGCGAGCGTGAAGCCAGGAGTCGGTTCGGGCCAGTTGTTCACCAGATTCGCGGCGTTGACAGTACCGATTCCAGTGGCGAAATCCCATCCGAGCGTGGCGGGGTAAGCCCCGCAACTGCCGTTCGCTGCGTTGATTGGCTCACACGAACTGGTCGAAGTGGAAAGCACCCCTAGCGTTGGGTCACTCGGTGAGGACTCGTCCGCGTTCGGCCAATAACAACCGTAAGTCTGACAACCGATATCGTTGTCGCCCAATGTTACGTCATAGTAGATGCAAGAACTGCTGGCAGTATTCCCGAGGGTCGAATTGCACGAACTGTCGCCACTGGCACCATACTCAGCAGCCGCGAGCTTGTAATAGGTTGGATTCGGGTTACCTTGCCGCTCTCCGGTCTTCTGATTGATCAGGGCCTGGATGCCGGCCATGATTGGCGCAGCAAAGGAAGTTCCTCCGCCACCTTCCCATGTGTCCGGTGTGCCGGCACAGGTATGGTCATAATTAGGATCGCTAATGCAGACCGGATAAAAGTGTCCCCACACTCCGTTAGCCGCGAAGAGCGAAACATCGGGAAGATCTCGGACTCCATCGTTCGGTACTCCTACCAGCGATTGCCAGGAGGGCTTTGGGTATCCCGCACAGGTGCCGCCGAGAATACCGGGTTGCTCGGGTTCTCCCGTTGCGCATCCGCTCGGGCCGCCGCTGCCCGCTGCGGTGCCGCCCCCACTGGCCCAGAATTCCTCTCCAACTGCGCTGTAGCAGAAACCGTTGTCGCCATAACTTATGTTATAGCCGAAATATTCGGCGATTAAGTGGCTGGCGCAGGTGTCGTTCCAAGGTATCTCTGGGACATAGGACAATGCCGAGCCATAAGTACTTGTATTCGTATTGCTCCAGTAAGTACTGTTCGTACCAGCGTAGGTGTCGCCGAAGTCCGTACCACCGACAGCAACGTTATAGGGAGTCGAAGCGAACCCACTAACACCAATCCCGGTTACCGCCCATGATGGGTAATTCGAGGAACAAAGCGCCGCACCCGCATCGCCCGAGGAAACGTACATGGAGACTCCCTCAGTGACTGCCTGCTGATAAGCGGCGTTGAACGCGGCATTACTGGCGGCACCGTTATAAGCTTCGCACTCGCCATAACTCATGCTGATTACGGCTGGTGGCGCGCTGCTGGCGTTGAGCAGGTTTTGGATTGCGATCAAACCGCCAAATGTTGATGAATCCAGGCAGGACGCAAGTTCAATGTTCGCGCTGGGCGCGGCCGCGCTGGCATATTCCACATCAAGAATTGCCTCGAAATCGTCGGGGTTGACATGGGGGTCGATGCAGTTATTCGGACCGCTCGGCGGATGTGGATGAACCTGCGTGAGCGAACCAGCGTAAGAAGAAAGCCCAAACACGGAACGAAACGTGTTCCAGTCGGTGGTGCTGTAGACGTCGGTGTCTTCGATCACGGCAATTGTCTGGCCTTGCCCGGTAAGGCCGGCCTTGAACAGCGGATTCAGGTTGTAGATCGTCGCCAGATCGGCTGGCGCGACAGCGTAATACGTTGCTCCACCTGCTGGGAAGGTGAAGTTGGCCTTCGGCTGGTACATGGTTTTCGGCCTGAAGTCGTGCAGTGATACGACTCCCACAACGGCCGGTGCCAGCGCTGCAGGAACCTGCGGATCGCTTAGGTTACCGATATGCTTCACACCTTCTACGTTTAAGCGATGGATCTCGGTGTGCAATGCTTCCCGCACCTGCCCGGCCGTACCCGAGAAATCAATGAGCAAGCCATTTTCATAAACGAAGTTAACCGTGAGCCCATGCGATTCGAGCCAGCGAGTGACCGTGTTCAGGTCCTGCTCGGCTAATCCAAACCGCTCCCCAAACTCCTTGGCCGTCAGCCAGTGATGGAAGGTCGGAGAGGACGAATCCTCGACATCAGTAATGAACTTCTCCAACTCATGCTCTTGTTCCGCCGAGCGCTTCAACTGCAGCAGCATGTGTTCCATTGGATAACTATCTGCCACGCGGCCGCGATCGTTCTGCTTCGCTAATGCCTCAGGCCGTGTATTGCCGGCGAGCGCGACCAATTTGCTCTCATCCACGTTCTGAACAATCAGCACAGGGCTGGCGGCCTGAGCCGCCGGAGCGAAAACAAAACAGAGAGCAATCAGAATAGTCGGCAAATAGAATGCAGTTAACACTTTGTTACGGCTCATAAATAATCCCTTTCGATAACCACAGCTTGCATCGCGCGGGGGGAATTCCGAGGGTTAGTTCACTGTCTCGGCGACTGCTATGGAGACGCTCCCTGCATTGACAGCGTCACCGGCATAGGTCGCGGTCAGTGTCCTGGACCCCGCGGAACTGAATGTGACCTTGCAACTGCCCTTACCATCCGCCGAGATTGTTCCGGTGCAACTTTCACCCGTGCTCGCGTTGACGGTCACACCGCCTGTCGGTCTGGTCTTGGTCGTTCCGTCCTTCGCTGCCACACTAAATTCCACCGTCACCGATTGGCCGCCCTTGGCGGGATTGGGACTGTTCTTCGTGATCTCGGTTGTAGTCGGACTCATTGTGTTCTCAGAGACAGGAGAGGAAACGCTCGTCAGGTTGCCAGCATCTCCCGAATAACTTGCGGTGAGCTCACGAGTTCCAGAGGTAGCAAACAACAGGTCGCAACTACCCTTGCCGTTTAATGGAAGCGGTGCCGTACAACCTTCGCCAGTGTTAGCATTCACGGTCACGGTACCGGTTGGAGCACTAAAACCCGCGACTGTTTGTGCCACGGTGAAGTTAACTTTGACTATGTGCCCCGCCAGCGACGGATTGGGAGCTGTCCTCGTAATGCTGACATTGGTTGCCACCGGATTCGGCGTCAGTTTGAAGACTACCCCGGAACCCTCTCTTGATACTTCGATCCCGCCGCCGTATGTGACACCGTAGATATTTCCCTCGTTATCAAATACGAAGGGAGGAACAGGTACGAGCCCGTTAGCCGAGTCGGTAGAACTGAACGTATAAAGAAGATCAATCGTCCAGGGTCCTGCTTGAGTGGGGGAAGGCGGGGACAACTTAAAAACTCCGCTATCAGCGCCGCCGTTGATACCTACGGTAGTTCCGTAGAGATTTCCTGATTTATCGAATATCATTGGGCCACAGTTGCAAGCAGTGCCATCAACCCCGCCGGTAAAAGTCCATATCCATGTAATCTTTCCTGACCTCGTGAGCTGAAAAACCCCGCCGTAGCCCCGACCGCTGGGCTGTAAGCCAAAAGCGGCTGTGCCGTAGATATTGCCGTCTGGACCGAACGTCAGCGGGCCATTGACCGAGGTCCCGTCAGTTGCACCGCCCTGAAAAGCATGAAGGACGGTTTGTTTCCAGCCAGCCTTGGTCGGGTGCAGCTTGAAAACACCACCCTGGTCATAGGCCCCTCCCGACGCTGTTGTCCCGTATAGATTCCCCTCTTTATCGATGAGCAAAGGGCCATTCGGATACACGCCAATCGATCCCGGACTGCCGAATGTAAGTAACTGGTTCTCCAGCCACTGATCGTCAACATTTTGCAGCTCAAAAACCGCGCCCTCGCCATACGCTCCTAAATTGAGGAACGTGCCATAAACATTTCCGGCAAAATCGACCAGTAGCGGCCCTTGATTACCCACCGGGAAAAAGTTGCTTAAAATCCAATCGCCCGGCGAAGCTTGGCTCAATTCAAATATGCTTCCGGTGTAAATGTCTGTGGTGGCATATAGGTTGCCTTGACCATCTATAGAGAGAGAGTTAGGCCGGCAGGTGTCGAAAAGGTTATAATTGGCGAAGGAATTGTAAGTTACTCCTCCATTTCCATTTGGCGTCAGTTCGAAAACCGTCCCGCACTCAATTAGACTTCCGGTAGAGGGGCCGCCATTTATGGTCGCGCCATACATATTTCCGGACTGGTCCTGAATCAAGCCGCTGATTGGATTCTGCCCATCGTTTGCTTGGCTCCTAAACGAATACAGCACCGTTTCCGAATAGGTTTGCCCGCCAGTCAATTGGGGCTGACTCTTAGGACTGTGCGCTTGCGCATAGGCACTTACAAAGCCGAGACTTACTATAAGTAACAGCGATATGCTCCTAGCCACTCCGGTAATCCAATGACGCCTGATTGGACACATCTTACTTCTCCTTAACTGAAACAAAACTTCTCTGCTTTACCAGCCAGACTCAAAATGCCGTGCATTGCCGCCGCTCAGAAGGGAAGGCGGCAAATGCACGATTTTTGTTTACCCTCCCCACTTGGCGCAAGCAGTCTTATGGCAGCGGCGAGAATTCAAATATTCCGCCGTCGCCTAGGTTTTGCCCATTGTTGGAGGCAGGGCCGCCAGCGGAAGCCTGTGAATAGAAATGGCCGACCTTGTCGACAATCAGCTGGTTACTGAAGCCGTAAAGAGTGTTTAAGCCACTTCCAACTCCATAAGGAGGAAACTGATAGGCAGGGGTTGCTTTCCAGCCCGTTGCCGAGTTGGTCAATGAAACCAGTTCGCTGCAACAATAACCGCCGCTTGGGTTTGTCCCACTCGCGGCAGTGTATTCGGTCGTGTACCATGAGTTTTTGTAGGGAACGATCCACTGCCCGACCCCTCCGATCCATTGATTCGAACTGAAAGTGGAACCGTTAAAGATTACCTTTACCTGATTCGCGTAGCTTTCGGTAGTCGAGGAATATGGCAACTCCCAAACAGTGCTGGGTTCATTTACCCCGCCGAACACAACGTCGACGGTGGTTCCGTAGAGATTGCCTTTGGAGTCCATGGCCACTGTCCCATGTCCTGGCGCCCCACCTTCGGGGCAAACGGTATACGTGGGGTTGTTCGCTTCGGGGCAGAAGACATAGAGCTGGTTAAAAGTCCAACCACTTGTCCCTGGCGAAAGCTTAAAGAGGACACCTACACCCATGTCGCCATTCGAATTAACGCCACCGCTCAGGGTCGTGCCAAAGAGATTGCCACTCTTGAGAAGAAGGCCCGCGCTCGAACCGAAGCCATTGGGGGCCGGACAGTAGCCTTGTTGATTTAGCGGATCTTGCGGAAACCTGTAGAGAATAGTTTCCTGCCAACTGCCCGACTTTTCTTTGGACAACTCATAGATAGTCCCAGGACCGGTACTACAGCCAGACGCGACGTTTCCACCGGCTGAAGTGGCGCCATACAGCACGGTCGCCGCGGTGCTGGCCAGCGTCACACCGGCTTGCGGAGTGATTCCGTCGTTGGCGTCATTTACTCCGAAGTCGTGGAGATCGGTCGCCATCCATAGACCTCCGTCCGGATTCGGGGAAAGCTCATACGCGGTCCCGCACCCGTACACGCCGCCGCACGGGAAATCTCCGGTGTTCCCGTTGATCACGCCGCCACCATACCTTGTCGTGCCATAGATATTTCCTTTGCTGTCCATGGCAAGGCTGCCCTGCGGGATCCATCCGCTAAAGGTAGTGGAAGTTCTGTTAAACACATAGATCAGCGTCTCATTCCAGACACCGCCGCCGGCCGGCGAAAGCTTTACGATCGCGCCAGAACCGTTATTGAAGTCGCGCGCGGTCGAGGCATAGATGTTGCCCGATGTATCGAAGACCATGCCATTGAAATTCGGCTGCTCTCCGTCATCGCCGTTCGCGCCAAAATCGGTGCCGAAATAATAGAGGTCCGACTCGGTATAGCCGAGTGTTGCGATCGTTTTCTGGGTGGCTGTGGCCGCCAGATACGTTGCGGTGGCCGGCCATGACGCCTTTAGTGAGCACGTCGTGCTGTTTTTCGTCATCGTGACCGTGACCGTGCCTCCAGTGCTTCCGGCGGGAACCGTGCAGGAACCCGTCGCCGTTATCGTTGCGGTCGTGCCGTCATTGGTCGTGGCTGTCACTGAAAAAGTTGAACCGTTGGCTGCGGTCGCTGGCGCCCCTTTGAAACTTACGGTCGGCTTCAGCAGCGCCTCCGCTCTGGCCGTAAAGGCACTGGCAGCAAACAGCAAAGCGATTACCATGACCGCTCCGCTGCTAAGGATCTCTCGCGTGAACCTGGACTTCATGTCTTGCATGTTTCGGCTCCTTACTCTGGTGTTAATGCGGCCCAGTTGGCTGTTTGCTTCCTGGGCCGCTGGCTTATGTTTTGCGAGTGCCTCGCGTATCTACTGCGATGCTCCTGATCCAGCTACAACCCGCACAGTGTGGGTTGCGGAGCTGGTCGCGTCATTGTTGTCTCCGCCATAGGCTGCCGTCACCGTGTACGTTCCTTGCGAGGCGAAGCCCGTCAGCGTGCAAGCCCCCGTTCCGTTTGTCAGTGTCCCCGTGCAGCTTGGTCCGCCAAGGTTGCTGGTGACCGTGACGCTGCCCGTCGGCTGACCCTGGCTCGCCGTCACGCTGAAATTCACCGTGACTGGCTGGTTTTGGATGGCCGGCAAAGGTGTGATGCTGGTGATTTTTGTCGCCGTAACCAGCGGACTTACAATGACTGTCCTTGTTGCTGTGCTCGACGCATCGTTACTGTCGCCGCTATAGACCGCCGTAAGCGTATAGGTTCCCGCCGTCGGGAAAGTCAGCGTGCAGGTTCCTATCCCGCTGGTTAGCGTTCCGCTGCATGACGGGCCGTCATTGTTGCTGGTCACTGTTATGCTGCCGGTTGGCTGGCCATATCTTGCAGTAACGGTGAAGTTAAGAGTGACAATCAGACCGTTCCTCGTGTGAGTAACCTCAGTTGCGGTCTTGATCGGATTCACAACCAGCGTCACCGAACCGGTCGCCGTTGCATAGGTATTGGTCTTCGTCGGAGTAAACGTCACCGATAGCGTGTAGGTTCCGGGCGTCAGGATCGTACCCGCGGCTGGCGTGTACGCATACGTGCCCGGTACTATCGTCGTCCCGTATTTCGCTTTCGCATTCAGTTGCGTGGTGGTTAGCGCCGTGCCGTAGCTGATCGGTGCGGGCGTGGACCACACGATTGTGGGAATCGGCAAGGCTCGGTTGACCTGCTGGCCGCCGCTTAGGGTGCTCGTGGCGCCTCCGTGGTTGTTGTCTCCCGAGTAGGTTGCCGTAATCACATCGTCGCCCACCGGCAGTGTTGAGGTTGTGCACGTCGCCGTTCCCGTGCCCGTGCCTGGCGTATAGCTGACGGCAGTTGTTCCGCAGCCGGTATCGCTGCTCCACGCCACGGTCCCGGTTACGTCCATGGGCTTGGCGCCGAAGTTGCGATGTCTGAGCAGCCCGGTCGCCGCGTTAATGGTGGCCGTGAACGTCACGGACTCGCCAGAGACAGACGGATTCAGGCTCGAAGTAACACTCATCGTTGTTCCGGCTGCATCCACTTCCTGACTTACTGAGCCGGAGCCTGCGTTGTGGTTGCTGTCACCAGAGTAGGTTGCCGTGATTGTGTCCGACAGATTCACGGCAAGGTTTGACAACGTGCAGGTTGCAGTCCCCGGATTGCCCGAGGTGACTGTAGTTGTACTCGTTCCGCTCTCAGTGCACGTTAGCGGCCCGTTCGAATCACTCCATGCCACCGTCCCGCTCACATCATGGGACTTCACGCCATTGCGGCGTTTCACCAGTCCGTTCGCGCCGTTAATGGTTGCGGTGAATGTCACCGACTGACCATACACAGATGGATTCAGACTGGACGCAACGTCTACACCGGCGCTCGCCGAGTTTACAACCTGGCTTAGCGAGCCTGTGCTGGTGCCGTTAATCGCATCGCCCGAGTAAGTTGCTGCGATCGTGTGTGTTCCGGCTGCCAAAGTCGAGGTGCTAGCCGAGGCCGCCGTTCCGGATACCAGCGTGACCGGAGAACCAAAGTTGCTGCCATCGATGCTGAATTGCACCGTCCCCGTCGGATTGGAGCCCGTTACGGTTGCGCTGAAGCTGACAGACTGGCCGTAACCCGATGGATTGAGAGTGGAGGCAACGCCGGTGCTGGTGCTTACGGGATTGACCGTCTGCGCCAAACTACCGGAGCCTGCGCTGTGGTTGCCGTCGCCCGAGTAGTTCGCCGTGACCTGATCGGCAGACCCAACCGGCAGAGTCGTGGTGGTACAAATTGCAGTGCCCGTTCCGGTGCCGGTTGTGTACGACACAGACACTGTGCCGCAGCCCGTATTCGGGCTCCAGGCGACAGTTCCGGTTACATCCCTGGGTTTGACGCCGTTACGACGCCGCACCAGCCCGTTGGCCGCGTTCATGCTTGCCGTGAAGGTCACGGACTGGCCATAGACGGATGGATTCAGGCTGGAAGTAACGGCCACTCCAACGCTGGCCGCATTGACGATCTGGCTCGTCGAGACCGTGCTGGGGAAAAAGTTCGAGTCACCCGAGTACGCCACAGCAACGGGGTGACTTCCGACGGTCAGAGTCGAGATGGTATTTGAATCAGGGTTTCCTGTGACGCTTACTGGAGGACCGAAGGCGTAGCCATCGATGCTGTACTGCACAGTGCCTGTTGGGCACGCGTTACCTTCGCAGGTAAACGCGGGAGAGAAGGTGATCGCTTCCCCGTAAGTAGAAGGATTCGCGTTGACGACGTTGCAGCCGTCGCCTGCTGGCACGCAGGCTGTGGTGGCGATAGTGAAAGTGGGACTGGCCTGATTAACAACCTGAGTCAGTGTGCCTGCCCCGCTGTTATGGTTAGCGTCGCCGGAGTAGGTGGCCGTGATCGGATCGGAGCCTGCGCCGAGAACTGCAAACACCGTAAGGGAGCAGGTCGCCGTGCCCACGCCAGTGCCCGGCGTGTAGCTGACGCTGGTTGTTCCGCAGTTGGTATTGTTGCTCCAGGCAACGGTCCCGGTCACATCCTTGGGCCGCACGCCGTTACGATGGCGCACCAGTCCGTTCGCACCGTTGATGGTAGCGGTGAATGTCACGATGTCCCCGTATGTGGAGGGATTCTCACTCGACGCCACGGTTACGGTTGTGCCCCCCGAGTTTACAATCTGGCCACCGCTTAGGAACGACGTGTTGGCCGGGAAGGTCGAATCTCCCGAGTAGGCTGCACCGACCGTGTGTGCAGTGCCGACCGTCAAGTTTGAGATGCTGCCTGAGCCGGCCGCACCCGAAACCAACGTTACCGGTGAGCCGAAGGCACTGCCGTCAACGCTGAACTGTACGGTTCCAGTAGGAGTTCCGGGTCCACCCGTCGACGCCACGACGACCGTGAAGCTTACGCTCTGGCCATAAGTGGACGGATTCGAAGTGGAACCGACACTCACAGTATCGCCGGCCGGGTTCACGATCTGGCCGCCACTCAGGTTGCCCGAACCGGCGCTATGGATATTGTCACCCGAGTAACTCGCCGTGATCGTGTCGGTTCCGGCTGGAAGACTCGACGTGGTACACGTTGCCGTTCCAGGATTGCCTGCAGTCACTGAAGTCGTGCCGCAGCCGGTATTCGCGCTCCACGCGACCGTTCCTGTGACTGTTCCTTGATTCGCCGGGGTGATCGTCGCCGTAAACGTCACGCTCTGTCCCGTCGAGGACGGATTCGAAGACGAGGCCACAGCCACAGTTGGCGGCGGGATCGTGAGCGACCATACTCCTCCAAAAGCCGAGCATTTAGTTCGAGTGCAATTGCTTGCCGAGGTTGTGCCATACAAGGCACCATTGGAGAGCAGCACTTCACCGTAGAGGGGATGAGCGTCATCGCCGCTCGTGCCGGTCCCAAAGTTGTAGACCGCGTTCGCTGTCCATGCCCCACCCGAAGAGGCGGGCGGACTTAGCTCGTACACAGTTCCGTAGCCTCCGCCTGTACCTAACCCGCCGTAGTAGGCCGTGCCATAGAGGTTGCCGTCCGCGTCGAAAACCACACCCGGGTAAGGATTCGAAAAGGAGTTGGTAAAGTCGAAAATTGTGGTTTCCGTCCATGTGCCGCCGGAGGGGCTGAACTCAAACACGGAGCCGTTGCCACCGCCGGACACTCCTCCGGGATTGCCACAGCTGTTGGCAGTTCCGTAGAGATTGCCTCCCTGGTACGTCAGATCGGATTGCGGGGAACAGCCGTCTAACCCGCCCGTAAAGATGTACAAAAAGGTCTCGGTCCATGCGCCGCCGCCAACTGGAGGGCTAAGCTCATAAACCGCCCCGTTCCCGCTACTGTCGGTAGAGCTATCAGCCGTGCCATAAAGGTTGCCGCCGCTGTCAAATACGAGCCCGGCCGAGGGGTAACATGCGTCTCCAGTCGCGCCAAACGCATACAGTGATGTCTCTGTCCAAGTGGTGCCGCCGGAACTTGGAGGACTCAACTCGAACACAGCCCCACAACCGTTCGGACTGCCGTAGGCCGTCGTGCTGTAGAGATTCCCTGATGAGTCCTGAATCAATTCCCCTTGGGGATATTCTCCATCGCTTCCGTTGGCAAAGTTGTACAGCACAGACTCGCACCAGCCGGTGCCCTGGTACGTGCCGCTGGGGCAAACGCCGCCGCTCGGCGCAGGGCTCAGTTCGAATACCGCGCCGTAATTGTTGGCGCCGCGGGCGCTTGCTGTGCCGTAGAGGTTTCCAGCTGAATCCATCAGCAAAGTCGTTTGGGGAGCCGATCCATCCAGACAGGTAGTCCCAGAAGTGCAAAAGCTATATAAGGTCGTTTCTGTGCCGGTCGGACTCACCTCGAAGACGGTCCCCCCGTTAGGACCGCTGGCGTGAGCGCCACCGGTCGTTGTCGTACCATAGAAGTTTCCCGCAGAGTCCTGGATCAACCCAGCCTCGGGCGCCGATCCGACAGTCTTGCTAGCGAAGCTGTAGAGATTCGTGAAAGTGAACTGCGTCTGTGCCTGTGCGACCGGTGTCGTCGCTAACCCCAATAGCACCACGAGCATGAATGCCAACACGAACCGGCCCGCGAGCCGTGATATCTGAACTTCCTCTTGCCCTCTGTCGTTCATGACTGCCTCTCCTTGGATATTATCGGTCGATTTTTTCGTGCGATGTCCCTTCTTTTGCCGTACTCGATGGCTTAGGGGAAATCCTTTTTGCTCTTGAACTGGCGAGCTTCGGTTCGGTGGATTGGTCTTTGCGTTTGGACGGGCCGCTACCCGATGCCTTCAGGTTTGACACTGGCTTCTGCCTTTGCCGTCGTTCTCCTGCCGTAGATTTGGCGGTGGAAGAGTTCTGCAGCACTGCTGATTTGTTTGTACTGTCGTCGTCCAGCGGGCGGAGCACTCTTGGCCTGGAGGAGCCGGTAGCCAACGCAACGCAAGCCAGTAGAAACGTAGCGCATTTCGTGAACCAGTATCCCAAGTTCAACGATTTCCCCCCGGCAGGAACCTCTCTCCGTTCCCCACGTGGATGCTGGTTTTGCATCCTATTGAAAATGGGGAGCTTGTAAAACTGAGATCGAATCCTTCGAAGAAACATTCGAAAAACACTCCTAATAGTTACAACGAGAAGTGATTGTCAAAAGGGCACTCTAAAGCGAGAATTTCCGCTTGGAATGGGTGTTTTGGCGGTTTCGAACAAATTCTTGCACACCCATGGGAATCGTGGCATGCTGATGGGCGGTAAACGGCGTAGTCAGATTACCCGTTCAGCGGAACTGCCTGACCGTAGTAACCTGACCGTAGTAAAATGAGAGCAGGCTACTCTTCAACCCTCCTCTTTGTTCCTTTTTGAGGTACAAATGGCGGTTTCCTCAATCGGTATCACGGGTTTGCTTCGTGCTTGGAGCGACGGTGATGATCAGGCGTTCAGCCGCCTGACTGCCATCGTTTACGAAGAGTTGCATCGCCTCGCAAGATATTACATGTCGGGACAGCGTACCGATCACATTCTGCAGCAGACTGCCCTCATCAACGAGATCTACCTGCAACTGAACAAACTCCAGAAGACTGACTGGCAAAACCGTTCGCATTTCTTTGGAGTTTGCTCCCAGCTAATGCGACACACTCTTGTCGATTACGCCCGCTCCCAGCTCTACCTGAAACGCGGAGGGAATGCAGAACACGTTCCGCTTCAGGAGGGTACCGAACTTCTGGAATATGAAAAAGGTGCGGAGTTGGTTGCGCTGGACGATGCTCTGAGGCAGTTGGCCGTCATGGACGAACGCAAGAGTAAGATTGTGCAGCTTCGCTTTTTTGGAGGGTTCAGCGTCAAAGAAATTGCGGAGGCCTTGAACATATCCGAACGTACCGTGAAAAAAGACTGGCATTTCGCCAAGGCCTGGCTGTTGCGCGAACTGAAGAATGGGAAGAGCGATGGACAGAGACCGTTGGAGGCTTCTTGAAGAGTTGTTTGACGCAGCTCTGCAACACGAAGAGAGCGAACGAATTGGTTTTCTTAAGGAAGCTTGCGGCAAAGATGATGCTTTGCGCTCCGAAATAGAGTCGTTACTTGCCTCTGGAGCTCAACCTGACAGCTTGCTCGATTCTTCAGCGATAAATGTTGCCGCCAAGCTTCTAGCCAAAAATCTATCTCAGGGCGAGAGCTGCGCAGACGTAGACGTCACCGCATTCAGCAAGCATGGTTCCCGTTATCGCATTATCGAGAGGGTTGGCGCCGGCGGCATGGGAGTTGTTTACAAGGCCGAAGACTCCAAGCTGCATCGCTTTGTTGCTCTGAAGTTTCTCCCGCCACCGGACTTCAAACCTGGAAATGATGTCCCGCTGATGTCGGAGCACCGGTCTCTCCTGGAACGCGCGCTCAGTGAAGCTCGTGCCGCATCCGCACTGGACCACCCCAACATCTGCACCGTGTATGAGGTGGACGAGCTTGAAGGAACTCCGTTCATCGTCATGCAGTACCTGTCAGGCCAGACGCTCAAACAGGAAATTGATAACAAAGCACTAACGACCGATCGGATCTTAAGCCTTGGGATTCAGATTGCTAATGCCCTCGATGCCGCGCACACGCATGGTATCGTCCATCGCGACATCAAGTCCGCGAACATTTTTGTGACTGAACTGGATGAAGCTAAAATCCTCGATTTCGGCCTCGCCAAACTTGCAGGCTTGCCGCTAGTTGCGCATGAGCGTGAAACAGGACAGCTGCCATTGCATATCTCCAATGCCACCGTGTCCCGTCCAGGAACGGCCATGGGCACCGTCTCCTATATGTCGCCTGAACAGGTGCTTGGCAAAGCGGTCGACTCCCGCTCAGACTTGTTTTCTTTTGGCGTTGTGCTCTACGAAATGGCCACGGGGACTATGCCCTTCGAAGGCCAGACGGTGCCCGCAGTCTTTGAGAGCATCCTTCATCAGAAACCTGCGTCCCCGTCTCAAGTGAATCCAGATCTGCCCGAAGAATTGGAGCAGATCATTTACAAGGCGCTAGAAAAATCAGCCGACCTGCGCTATCGGACCGCTGGCGAATTGCGGGATGATCTCAAGCGATTGAAAGCAGAGGCTACAGAACAAGACATTCGTTCTTTGCAGCGACAGAAGCTATGGCCAGCCGCAATTGCAACTGCGATTTTGTTGCTGAGCATCGGCCTGGTTGCTGGCTACCTCCATTTTCGCAGACGCCCTCCGCTGCTCTCACAGCAAGATACGGTTGTTCTCGGGGACTTCAATAATAAGACCGGCGAAACGGTATTCGATGAAACCTTGAAGCTCGCGTTGCGGGTGCAACTTGCTCAATCGCCCTTTCTGAATGTTACTTCAGATCAGAGTACCCAACAAACACTGGCCTACATGGGACTTTCGCCGGACACAAAGGTAACCCATGAAATTGCAAAACAGGCCTGCCTCCGGCTCGGAGGCAAGGTCGCTGTGGATGGATCGATATCAGCCATCGGTAGTCACTACATAGTAGCGATAGAGGCACTCAATTGTCAGACTGGCGAAACGGTGGCCGTCGAACAGACCGAAGCAGCTGGTCGCGAAATGGTATTACACTCATTGGACGAGGCCGCCACGCGACTAAGATCTCGCCTAGGGGAATCGCTCACTAGTATTCACAACTACGACACTCCTGTAGAACAAGCTACAACAGTTTCGCTTGAGGCTCTACACGTCTATGGCATGGGCATAAGAGCGAGAAACTCACTAGGATCCGGAGCCGCGATCCCATTCTGGAAGGATACGATCCACCTCGATCCAAACTTCGCCATGGCCTATGCACAGTTGGGAACCGATTACTTTAATTCGAATCAGCCCACACTGGCGGCGTCAGCCCTGACAAAAGCATACGAACTACGCGGCAATGTTAGCAATCGCGAAAAGCTCTATATTGAATCGCATTACTACGATTTGGTAACGGGGCAGGCCGATAAAGCCATCGAGACCTACCAGCTGTGGAAACAATTGTTTCCTCGCGACTATGTGCCTTATGTCAATCTTGGCATTCTTTACGCTAACTTAGGGCAGTATGACCTGACGATTGATGAGCAACTCCAGGCTATTAACTTGAATATGCGTATTGGCCCGATCTATGAAAACCAGATAACGGCCTACTTAAACTTAGATCAATTCGACAAAGTGGATGCAGTTCTGGCCGAGATTAGTAATAGTAAACAGGAGAATGCCTATGACCTTGTCTTTCGCTATCAGCTAGCCTTTATTCGCGGGGACCGCCAAGAGATGAATCGCGACGTCTCTGCCGCAGTCGGGCAGCCGGAACTCGAACACTTTCTATTTGCGACGGACGCCGATACTGAGGCGGATGAGGGGCATCTCCGCAAGGCTAGGGAACTCACCATGCGAGCGATGGACTTGGCCCGCCATAATGATGACGAGGAATCGGCATTTTCGTACGCTGCGATCGCGGCATTACGGGAGGCAGCGTTTGGCAACCGGGTAGCGGCAACGGAGCGCGCCAGTGCGGCCCTGAAGCACAATTGCGGGCAACAGTGCGAGGTCTTGAGCGCTCTGACATTCGCCCAGGTTGGCAGAGACGACAAATCCCTTGCAATTGCACATGACCTGAATCGACATTATCCCTTGGACACATTATTAAATGAGTATTGGTTGCCGACGATTCGGGCCGTGGTAGAGCTGCATCGTAATAGGCCTTTGCGGGCCATTGAGATGCTTGAGCGAACACGTCGCTACGAGCTGGCTTCGCCAAAAACTGGCACCAATGTCGTTCCGTATCCCATCTACATACGGGGCTCAGCATATTTGGCCGCGGGCAGGCCCGATCTCGCTGAATTGGAATTCCAGAAAATTCTCGATCACAGAGGCGTTGTTGCAAACTACCTTTTGGGTGCGCTGGCTCATCTAGGTTTAGGCCGAGCCTATGCGCTGGAGGCGGGGATCCCAGTCGGTTCGACAGCCGGGACTTCCGCCGAAGGACAGCAGGGGAATTACGTACAAGGAAGTCAACCATCTAAGCGAAGCGATGCCCTTGCAAGTGCTCGTTCCGCCTACCAGGATTTCTTTGCCATCTGGAAGGATGCCGATCCGGACATTCCCTTACTCAAGCAAGCTCAGATGGAGTACCACAAACTCCAATAGGCCTGTCGTTTCGACGCCACTCTCGAAGACCTATAAGGAGTCCCGAGCCGCGGGAATTGTGTTCACGTGTCGCCGCTGTCAGATTTTTGTCGTTCAGTGCACGATTGGCCGATTGGCCTGCAGCTGTCAAAAGAAAGAAGATGATCCTCTTCCCTTACCTGTCGTTTGCCAAAACTAGATCGTGCCGAGGGCATTGACTTTTCAACGACCTAGCGAGGAGAATCGAGCCCCATGCTCGGCTTCTTTTTGGGTTTCTTTCGCATGGTCTGGCTGTTTGGAAAAGACCATCGCGGCGTCGTCTTGGAGAATCTCGCCCTCCGCCAGCAACTCTCCATCTACAAACGAAAACACAAGCGCCCGCATTTGGCAGGTGGCGACCGCTGGTTCTGGATGACGTTGTCCGTGCTGTGGAAGGACTGGCGGCGGGCCCTGGTCGTCGTCCATTCCGACACGGTGGTGCGCCGGCAGCGCGAACGGTTCCGTCGATATTGGAGCCGACTGTCGAAGAGAACCGGGGGAGTCGGACGACCACCAATCAGTCTGCAGATTCGGAGGCTAATTCGAACCTTGGCGGCAGCGAACCCGTTGTGGCGCGCACCGCGCATCCACGGTGAGTTACTCAAACTCGGAGTCACGGTGTCGGAACGAACTGTGTCGCGGGTGCTGCGAACCATCAAACGACCTCCCTCCCAGACTTGGAGGACATTCCTGAAGAACCACATCGGGGAGATCGTCGCCGTCGATTTCTTTACCGTGCCCACGATCCGCTTGCGGGTATTATTCGTGTTCCTGGTGATCGAGCATCAGCGCCGACAGGTTCTTCATTTTGGCGTGACTGAACATCCGACATCGGACTGGACGGCGCAGCAGATGGCCGAGGCGTTCTCGGAACGTGATGCGAAGCGATACATAATTCGGGATCGTGATGCAATCTACGGCGATGTGTTTCGTCGCCGCATCCACTCTTTGGCTATGAAGGAAGTTGTCACCGCAGCCCGAAGTCCCTGGCGGAATGCTTTCGCGGAACGGTTGATCGGGTCGATTCGCCGCGAATGCCTGGATCATATGGTGATTCTGAATCGGCGGCATCTTCGTCGTCTGCTGAAGAGCTACTTTGCCTACTATCATCGCTCCCGAACGCACTTGGGTTTGGCCAAAGATGCCCCGGCGGGGAGAGCGGTCATGCCAAGAGGCAAGATTATCGCCTTTCCAGAAGTTGGCGGGCTGCATCATCGTTATGAACGTCGCGCCGCGTAAGGGCAGGGAGGACACACAGACGCGCTGAATCGTTCGGCTATCGTGATCAAGCCCAAGGACTAGCGGCGGTGTTCTCCCGATGGTTCGAGTACCACCAGGATCACTCCATGCTGGTTGATCATTGTGATGGACCTCCAATCAACAACTGAGCTGACGATTTCGTTCCAAGCCGAATCCAGCGACTCATCGTGACGATATAGTTTTGTCGAATGACAGGCAATTGCTGCTTGCCAGGTAAAAGATTCCGCTGTACCCAGGTGTACCCGTCGTGACTGCGGGCGTGGCGTTGATGCTCAGGCTTCCGCTACCGCAGTTCGTATGGGACAGTCTGCGCAATGAGGCGGCCTTCCAGTTAATAGAACATCGCATGGGTCTCTGACGAGCAAGTCGGGAACACCGATGCCCGCACGCCAGATCGCCGTTTTGCTGAAAAATCCCAAGGGCACGAAATTTTCACAATCACCAGAAACCCGCCTCCATGTAAGTCTTCGCAGTAGAAGAGTTCGACCTCCGGCGGGACCCGTCACACGCCACCGTGACTGAAGTCACAGACAAGGCGTTCATGCTCGCCGTTATTCTAGGAGCTTATGGATATAGAACGAACGTTCGATACATGCTCCGCTCTCGACTTTCCGTCCGTCTCGGCCTGGAAACAGTCTCACCCGGAGGGTAAGGCGATCGCGTATTTCCCGGTGTATGCACCCGCCGAGCTGATTCACGCTGCGGGCATGCTGCCTGTCGGTTTGAGCGGGGCCGGCGACCGGCTCGATATCCAGCATGCCGATGCCCGCTTCGGATCGTTCATCTGTTCCATCGTAAAAACAACGCTGGAAATGGGCCTGACCTCGCGGCTCGACCTATTCGACGGTTTCCTTTTTTCCAGTATCTGCGACTCGGCGCGGAACCTCTGCTTCGTCATGAAGCGAAACTTCCCGGAAATGTATTTGGATTTTCTTCACTTGCCCCACAATCCGAGTTCTCCCGCGGCAACCGAGTTCCTGACCGACGAATATCGCCGCTTGCTGACTGAGTTGGAGCGGTTGGGCGAGAATAAGGTAAGCGACGAGGCGCTCCGCCACTCGATCACGCTTTACAACTACAACCGGGCGCTGATCCGTGAGCTGTACGCTCTGCGAACGCTTCGTCCGCAACAGGTGCCGACTTGGGAGTTGTATCAAACTGTGCGCGTCGGAAATTTCCTGCCGGTGGAAGAGCATACGGCGCTGCTCGAAACGGCGCTGGCGGATTTCCGTTCACGCAGCGCTAAACAAAGAGATTCGATCCGAGTTGTGGTGGAAGGTTCGTTCTGCGAGCAGCCGCCGATTCCGCTCATCCGGCTGATTGAAGATGCAGGCTGCTATGTGGTGGATGACGATTTTGTGATTGGCCAGAGCTGGTTCGACGATGACGTTGCCACCGTCGGGGATCCGTTGCGGGAACTGGCAAAAAGCTATCTTGATCGTTCGGTTTACTCTTCCGTGCGCCACGATTTCCGCAAGCCGCGATGGGAAGGGTTGGTGGAGAAGGCCCGCCGCAGCCGGGCCGATGCGGTGTTGTTTCTCATTGCCAAGTTTTGTGAGCCGGCCTATTTCGACTATGTGCCGCACAAGGAAGAATTGGAGCGAGCCGGAATTCCGCACCTCCAGCTTGAGTTTGAGGAGAAGTCGTTCACCTTCGATCGCCTGCGAATGGAAATTGAAACCTTTGTGGAATCGCTGATTTTTGATTAAGGAATCCAGATGACCGACAAGAAAGAATATCGCAGCTCGATTCACCAGCGGCAGAAAGACCTGATGCTGAACTGGTATGGCCAACTCAACCAGGCGGCGGAAACCGGCAATCCGCCGACGGTTACGATGATGATCTCCGGAAACTGCGTGGAACTGCTGGAAGGCTTTGGGGCGGTTCCCCTTTATCCCGAGGTGAACGCGCTCCAACTCGCTATTCGCCACCAATCGCTTGAGCCGATTCTGGCGGCGGAGGAACTGGGCTACGCGGCCGACAATTGTGCTTACGTAAAGGCCGACATCGGCTGCATCCTCAAGAACATCACGCCAACCGAGGGTAAGCTGCCGACGCCGACGCTTATTCTTTGTAACTTCGTCGGCTGCAACACCTACCTCAAGTGGTTTGAACATCTGGCCAAATTGCAAAAGGCTCCCCTCTATGTAATTGACGTGCCCTTCATGCGCGCAGACTCGCCGTCGCGTTCGGACGTCGACTATGTGGTGAAGCAACTGAAGGAGACGGTAAAGAAACTGGAGGAGTTGACCGGCCGAAAGTTTGACTACGACCGATTCCGGCTGGCGGTGGAATATTCCAGCCGCACCGAAGAGCTGTGGTCGCAGATCAAGCATCTGGCGCGGTGTGTCCCCTCGCCATTCGACGCGTATTTCGATGCGATCACACTGATGGGCCCGCTCTATGTGTACCGAGCCAAACCAGAGGGAGTGGAGTTCTTTGAAGCGGCGTTGGCTGAACTGCAGGCGAAGGTCGCCGAGGGCACAGGCGTGTATGAAAAAGAACACTTCCGCGTGGTCATGGAGGGGCCTCCGCCGTACCCGTATTTCCGCACCTTCCGCGACATGTTCGCCAAGTGGCAGGCGTGCGCGGTCGCATCGACTTATTCAACGGTGGGCGGATTGTGGGAATTCGGGTTCCGCCACGATCCGGATCATCCGTTCGAATCCGTGGCCATGCACATGATTGAGCAGAACGTGACCAACCGGAACTTTTTGCAGCGCTACGAACAGATCCGGCGCTACGTGGAGGACTGGCATGCCGATGGATTGATTATTCACTTCGTGAAAAGTTGCCGGTTGTTCTCGGCCGGGCAGGGCGACATGCGCGATTACTTCACCAAGCAACTCGGCGTGCCCACGTTATATATCGAGTCTGACCTGGAAGACCCCAGATACTTTGCCGAGGCGCAGACAAAGAACCGCATCGACGCTTTCTTCGAAGCGCTGGAACACGCGAAAGCGACCGGCGCGGCGCGGTGTGTGTAGCGAGAGAGAAAAATGAGAATTGCAGCGGGAGTGGATGTTGGATCAACGCAAACCAAGGCCGTACTTCTATCGGAAAACGGCGGGGTTCAGATTCTCGGGCGCACGATCGTCGATACCGGAGCCAATGTGCAGCGGGCGGCGGAGCGTGCGTTCGACAGCTGTTGTCAAGCAGCCGGAGTGAATCCCAACGAGGTGGGCTTCGTCGTTGGCACAGGCTACGGCCGCTACAAAATCGCCTTCGGAAATGCGCAAATGACGGAGATTACCTGTCATGCGAAGGGCGCCAGCTTTTTGTGCCCTGGCACGCGCACGGTCATCGACATGGGCGGACAGGATTCCAAAGCCATCAGCGTTGGCGCGAAAGGCGAAGTATTGGATTTTGTCATGAACGATAAATGCGCGGCCGGTACCGGACGCTTTCTGGCCAATTCGGCGGAAGTTATGGGCATCGGCCTGGATGAGGTTGGGCCGTTGTCATTGCTGGCCAAGCATCCGGTGAAAATGGCGACGGTCTGCACGGTGTTTGTCGAGTCGGACATCCTCTCGTATCTCGCGCAGGGCCGCACGGCGGAAGACATCCTCGGCGGGGTCCATATTGCGATCGCCAAGCGCACTCTGTCGCTGGCGCGCCGATTAAACATTGAACCGGAAATCACCATGACCGGCGGCGTGGCACGCAATATTGGAATGGTGCGAGCGCTCGAAGAAGTTTTGGGCAAGAAGATGAATGTTAGTGAGGATGCACAAATGATCGGCGCTGTCGGCGCTGGGCTTTTCGCGCTGGAGAAGCTCGACCAAAGTTTTGAAGCCGGTGTTTGGAGGGGGGCTCATGGCGTTTCTGGCGGGCATTGATTGCGGAACAAGCTTTACCAAGGCGATTGTGCTGAGCGATGAAAACGGACAGCCGCGCGTTGTTGGCAGAGGCAGGACGCGCAGCGTCGCCAAAGCTGATGCGGCAGCCACAATTGCGCTTGAAGAGGCATTAAACCAGGCTGGGATCAAACGCGAGCAAGTGGACTACGTGGCCACTACAGGGTTTGGACGCTATGGCGTCAGCTTCCGGGACATTCAGGTCACTGAGATAACGACTGCTGCACGCGGAGCGCGTTTTGCGGTTCCACTAACAACAGCCGTTCTCGACATCGGCGGCCAGTGCACGCGCGCAATCGGCATCACGCAAACCGGAAGGGTCAAAATTTTCAAGAGCAATGACAAGTGTGCCGCCGGCTCGGGCATGTTTATCCAGCGCGCCGCCAAGTACCTGGAAGTCCCGCTCGAAGATGTGGGCGAACTCTCATTGCGGGCCACGCATCCGCAGCCGATTTCGAGCGTTTGTGCGGTGCTGGCGGAAAGCGAGATCATCAATCACGTCAGCGCCGGAATCAGCGTGCAAGACATTCTTCGCGGCATTCACGAGTCGTTGGCCGAGCGCGCCGGAGCGCTCCTGAAGCGGGTGGAAATGAAACAGGAAATCACGCTGATTGGCGGCGTTGCACGCCAGGCGGGCATCGCCAAAGCTCTGGAAGACCGTTTGAAGGTAAAAGTCAACATTCCGCCGGACTGCGATTTTGTATGCGCTCTGGGAGCGGCCCTGCTCGGCCTGAAACGACTGGCGAGTAAACGAGCGGAAACGGCGTTAGAGAAGGAAAAGCAATATGCGCATTGAAGGCGCTCGCGGTTATCGCCTGGAAGCTGTCGGCCAGGCGCTGCGTCCGTTTGAACTGCCGCCGCTTGAGCCGGACCTGGACGAGGTCATCGTGCAGGTTGCCGGGTGCGGCATCTGCCACACGGACGTCGGATTCGCTGTCGATGGCGTTCCCACGCGCAAGGCGTTGCCGCTCGTGCTGGGCCACGAGATCAGCGGGCGGGTCGTTGCTGCGGGAGATCATGCCACGTCCTGGCAAGGGCGACTGGTCATTGTTCCCGCAGTCATTCCTTGTGGCGAGTGTCCAGCGTGCCTCGCCGGACGGCCTACCATCTGTCGCAATCAGTTCATGCCAGGCAATGACGGAGACGGTGGCTTCGCGACCCATGTTCGCGTGCCTGCTCGCGGGTTGTGTCCTGTGCCGGAGCCATTGCCTGCCGGACTTGGCCCCGAATTGCTCTCGGTGATTGCCGACGCCGTTACGACACCGTGGGAGGCGATCCGCCGCGCCAATGTTGGCGCTGAGGATGTGTGTGTCTTTGTGGGCGTTGGTGGTGTCGGCGGGTTCGGAGTGCAGATCGCCGCTGCCCTGGGTGCGGCAGTCGTAGGGATTGACGTTGACGTCACCAAGTTGGAGTTGGCCTCGCAGCATGGGGCCAGCCTGACTCTGAATTTTTCCTCCCTGAACGAGAAGGATCTCAAGGCGGCGGTCCGAAACTTCGCTAAGCAAAGCGGACGTAAAGGCATCGGTATGAAGATTTTCGAAACCAGCGGAACTACCGCCGGTCAACAAACTGCCTTCAGCCTGCTCGATTTCGGCGGGTATCTTGCGGTGGTCGGCTTCACCCCCAAGAAAGTCGAATTGCGATTGTCGAACCTGATGGCGCTGGATGCGACGGCACGCGGCAATTGGGGATGCCCGCCCGACCAGTATCCGCCAGCGCTTGATCTCGTGCTGCAGGGGAAGGTTGCGATTGCTCCCTACGTGCAAATACACGTGCTTGACAATGCGCCGGCGGTTTTTGAGGCGGTTGCGAGCCATGCCATTGGCCGCCGCGTTATCCTCAAACCAGTTTGAAAGCAGGAGAAACCATGAAGAACCACAATCTTGTGGAAGATGCGTCGCGCGCGAGTATTTTGGTAGAACGTCGTCCTGCTCGTGGACGCGATGGGGCGCCGGTCGCCGGCCTGCACAACGTTTGGATCACACTGAACAATCCCTCCGAACTCAACAGCTACACGACAGAGATGATTAAAGAGATCATCCTGGCGGTGCGTGAAGCGTCCAACGATCGGGCCGCCGTGGCCATCGTATTGACGGGTGCGGGCAACGGCGCGTTTTGTGCGGGCGGAAACACACGCGAGTATGCCGAGGTGTACGCGGGCGCCCCCGGCGAGTACCGGCAGTACATGCGGCTGTTCAACGACATGGTGACCGCCGTTTTGCACTGCGACAAGCCGGTGATTTGCCGCGTCAATGGAATGCGCGTGGGCGGCGGGCAGGAAGTTGGCATGGCATGCGACTTCTCGATTTCGAGCGACATGGCAGTGTTCAGTCAGGCCGGCCCCAAGCACGGTTCGGCACCCGACGGCGGATCCACCGATTTCCTCCCACTTTATGTCGGCATTGAGCGCGCTATGATGAGCGGCACGCTGTGCGAGCCATGGAGCGCGCATCGCTTTTATTGGTATGGCGGACTTACCCACCTGGTGCCCGTGACGAAAGTGAACGGGAAGTTCGTCCCGAATCCGCTGGTCGTTGCCGATCGATTCCTCGACGAATACGGGCGGGTCGTGATGGGCGAGTTCAAGACCGGCGACGCGCGCAAGCAAGCCCAGGATGTGCTCGCTTCCGCACAAACGGATTTAAGCCTGCTCGATGAAGCGGTCGAGCAGCTATGCACCAAGCTCCTTTACACCATGCCGGACTGTCTCATCAAGACCATCGAAAGCCTGCGCAAACACAAACTCGAGCACTGGGACCGCAATCGCGAAAGCAACCGCGCGTGGCTTTCGCTCAACATGATGACAGAAGCCAACGCCGGCTTCCGCGCCTTCCACTATGGCGACAAGAAAAATCGCGAAGTTGATTTCGTGCTGCTGCGCCAACGTCTGGCTCAGGGGGCGCACTGGGGCGAGGAACTGATCGAAGAAATTGCTCCGTGGACCGCACAAGGCGTTGGGCAAGCGCTGAAGTCATAAGGAGTATTTCGCAATGAAGTTCGAAAAGATCCGGTTAGAGTGGATGCACGACGAGCGAGTCGCGCGCATCTCGCTGGCTGCGCCCAAGGCGAACATCGTGGACCGCACCATGATCCGCGAGCTCGATTCTGCTTTTGCGGAATGTTCGGGGCGCGCCTTGAATGCGATCGTTCTCGCTGCCGATGGGCCTCACTTCAGCTTTGGTGCGAGCGTGCAGGAGCATCTCCCGGATCAGATTGGCCAGACGCTGCACGACCTGCACGCCTTGCTGAGGCAAATTCATGAAATGCCCGCACCGGTGATCGCCGAGGTTCGCGGACAGTGCCTCGGCGGCGGACTGGAGCTGGTACTTGCCTGCGACCTGATGATTGCTGATAACACCGCACAGTTTGCTTCGCCCGAAATCAAGCTTGGCGTCTTCGCTCCCGCGGCCTCTGCCCTGCTGCCATTCCGCGCCGGACAAGCAACTGCCACTTATTTGTTGTTAACCGGCGCTCCGATCACGGCGGAGCAAGCCGTTCACTGTGGCCTCGTCAGCAAAATTGTGGATGACCTCGAAGCAGGCGTCCAGCAATGGCTAGAGACCGATTTCTTACCTCGCTCTGCTTCTTCGCTGAACTTCGCCTGCCGCGCTGCCCGCATGCCTTTGCGCCATGCCTTCGAGGAAGTCTTGCCGCAGTTGGAAAATTTATATCTGGATGGCCTGATGTCCACACCTGACGCCGTGGAGGGTATCCGCGCTTTTGTGGAAAAACGTTCACCGCGGTGGAACCAACCAGTGCTTCAAAATCAAGGGTGACATGACTCAACATTCTGATCTGGACGGCAAAGTTGCGGTAGTAACAGGAGGTTCGGGAGCAATCGGCGGAGCGATTGCGCAAGCACTTCGATCCGCGGGTGCGCGAGCGGTATCAATAGACGTAACTCGCTCCAAGGACTCGAATCTTCCGTGGGTTGAGTGCGACGTGCGCGATGACGCCTCGGTAGCGAATGCCGTCGGCAAAATTGCCGGGGAATACGGCGGCGTTGACATCGCGGTGCATGCTGCCGGTATTTCCCGCGACTCCGTCGTCTGGAAGCTCTCGGTGGAGGACTGGGACTTGGTCCAGAGCGTCAATCTCCGCGGCGCCTTCTCTCTGATTCGACATTCCCTGCCTCTGATGCGGGCACGCAATGGTGGACGTATCGTGCTGATCGGCTCCATCAATGGCTCTCGAGGGAAGTTTGGCGCGTCTGCCTACTCGGCGAGCAAAGCCGGGGTGTTGGGCCTTGCCAAATCCGTAGCGCGGGAAGCGGGACGCTTCGGCATTCTGATCAATGTGATCGAGCCGGGTTGGGTGCACACGCCGCTGACAGAATCTTCCCCCCAATCGATTCGTGATGCGGCTTTGGCTGAAAGTCTGGTGGGCAGCTTTGTGGAGCCTGAGGATATTGGCAATGCTGTTAACTTCTTGTGCGGCCCGGGCGGCCGCCGCATCACCGGACAGATCTTACGGGTCGATGGTGGACAGCTTCTTGGCTCATCTTGAGATCGCCGATTCGACTGATTTTCAGACCACGACCGACTTCGGCGCCGGCTGCTCGTCTCCGTTGAGCAGCGCCTTCTGCATCTCATTGGTCTCGATTACTCGCTCACCCAGAATTGCCAGCAAATGCTGGCACAACTCGGGGCGCTCATTCAGCAATGCATCCAATGCCTCGTGGGTTAGGAAACCGAGTTCAGCATCCTCGGTCACCTTAGCCGTCATACTGTAGTTGTGCCGGCTGATGGTTGCTGGGACCCCCAGCAATGCACCGTAACCGTAACCACGGGCAAGCGGAGAATCGTCTCCCAAGTCCAAACTCACCTTGCCGCTGAGAACGACAAAAATGCCTAGAGCTGGTTTCATAAATAGGTTCGGCCTCACGGGAGGCACTTACCAATAGGAGCCGGAATGGGCTGAGCTGGGAGCATGCGGCTCAGCGATCGGCAGTGGGCGTTGATCGAGTATTTCTTTCCGGCACCGAAGCGCCGGCGAGATAAGCGGGGACGGCCTTGGGCCTCGAATCGGGAGTGCGTGGACGGCATTCTGTGGGTGCTCCGAACCGGGGCGCGGTGGCGCGATCTACCCTCGGAGTATCCCAGCGGGCCGACCTGTTGGCGGAGGTTGCGGCAGTGGGAAGAGCAGGGCGTTTGGCTCCAAGCCTGGAGAGCGATGTTGGCGGCGCTGAACCATGACCAACTGCTGGACTGGGATGAGACGTTTCTGGACGGCAGTTTCGTGTCGGCGAAAAAAGGGGCGCTGGAGTTGGCAAAACCAAGCGGGGCAAGGGCACGAAGTGGATGGTACTGGTCGATGGCCAGGGGATTCCACTGGGAGCGCAACTGGCGAGCGCTTCGCCGGCAGAGGTCACACTCGCGGAAAGCACGCTCGCGCAAGTAAGAGTTCCGTGCTGGGGACGAGGTCGTCCGCGCAGCAAGCCACGGCGCGTCATCGCGGACCGGGCTTACGATTCCAACCCGCTGCGCGAGCGCTTGCAACGGCGCGGGATTGAACTGTTGGTGCCGCATCGCAGAAACCGAAAACGGTGGTGGAGGCAAGATGGCCGCAAGTTCCGTCGCTACAAAAAACGCTGGAAGGTGGAACGCACGTTCGCTTGGCTGCAAAACTTTCGCCGCCTGCTGGTGCGCCAGGACCGCATTCTCAGCGTCTACAGCGGATTCTTTCATCTTGCCTGCTTACTCATTACGTTGAGGTATTTATGAAACCAGTTCTAGATTGTTTCGATGTTCTACCCTATCCTCCCATTCGCATAGGCATTATTAATGAGAGAGCCCTAACTGCTCCCGCGGTCATTGGACGCGCTTTGAACCGGGTAGGCAGTGGAGGAGGAGCCACTCTTGCTGCTCCCAGCTGAGCGGTAGCTTCATCCGAAGTTTCTCGAGAGTTAGCCCCTGAGTGGTAGTTCCACTGATCATGGTGAAGGTGGAACCGGTTTCCCGCTGGCCGTGCACTAAAAAGATGCCCACACAGGGGCGAGGGCTGGCAACCGTCCTTCGCTCCTGCGAGGGGGCTAGACAAGTAGAAACAGAACCACGGCGGCCCAGGGCACATCAAAAAAAGGAGAACCGGGCCGCGATAAGTAAACCAGAATTCGCAGCACCAGAATCTGTAACAGAGAAAGAGAGAAGATCCAATGAAGTTGACTCAATCCCCGCTGATGCAAGCTATGATGACGGCAACCGTGCTGACCGCAATTCTGTTCTTTGCTTTCGGCGCTCTTGCAACCGATTTCCGGCCGGATACGCTACTCAAGCCGACGGTGAGTTTCCCTGGCGCGCCTGCGACTGCAGCGGATCACACCACTTTTCAAGTGACTGCAACCGACGAGTCAGAATCCGGAAAGACTGCAACCATCACGGCGACGGGTTCCTGCTCGGTTCCCAGCGTGAGCACCGGTGGCACGGTTACGGTCACGATGACGTTGAGCACCGGGACGTGTACCGTGAAGGCCGCGTGGGCCGCCGATACGAAGTACGCGGCAGCCACGGCTGCCCAGACCACTGCGGCATATCTGGGTTATGCCGAATCGGTGATCGACCTATTTGACTCGCAGAACTACCCTGACGGGATCGGGCCTCGCGGTAACGGGTTCATATTTGATACGGCGGGTAATTTGTATGCCACCGTCGGAACCGCTAGCCGTGACAACGGAGGCGGAGCCATAGTCGAGCTTTCGCCGGAGAGTGGAGGCATTTGGAAGGAAACGGTGCTCTACATTTTCAACCCACGGTCGACTGGATTCAATGGCTACCACCCCGTTGGTACTTTAACGATGGACAGCAAGGGCAATTTCTATGGCGTTACTGCGAACGGCGGCACCGGCAACTGCTCAATCCCCAGCAATCCTCCGACGGTCCTCCGGTGCCGGTGTGACAATTGTGCAAGGTGCGGGCAGCGGTAGCGGCACAATCAATATCACTCCGGAGAACGGATTCTCTGGTCCCGTGTCGCTATCTGCATCGGGACTGCCAAAGGGAGTTACGGCTTCTTTTGGCACAAATCCAACGGCGTCGTCGAGTGTTGTGACGTTTGCGGCCGCTGAAACGGCAAAGGCGGGAACGTACACGGTGAGCATCACCGGAGCTTCCGGCGCCTTGAACGCAACAACGACGATTCCGCTATCGGTGACTCCGCTCGGCAATTTCACTCTTTCCACCTCGCGGAAGACCCTGGCCATCGAACGAGGCAGCAGCGCGACCAGCACGATAGGTTGATCCAAAAAATGGCTTCGGTCAGAGCGTGACCCTGACTGTGAGCGGCCTGCCTAAGGGAGTGACCGCCGCGTTTACCCAGAACCCAACGGCTTCCGCCAGCACATTGACGCTGACGGCGAGCCCCGCCGCCCCGATTGGGGAGTATGCAATCACAATTACGGGTGTCTACGGACTGCTTACCCACGAAACTTTTATAACGGTCACGACGACTAAGTAGCTTATTCGACAGTTCCCCGCCTCGCACCATTCGTGCGCGGGAAGACAGATTTACGAGTGTGCGCCTGGTACCGCACAGCTGCCGTAGGGTGTCCTTCCATTCTCCTACTCTCCAGGAGACAACACCCTACGGCGGTCTCTATTTCCAGGCGGGCTTCTTGCGAGGATTTCGATGTATCGCAGCCACATTTCTCTGCGGTTCCGTGGATTTCGCGCGATTCAGGGAGAACAACTAACAGATTTTTCTGCAGTCAAAGACTGCGTGGCGGAGGAAGGGATTCGAACTCTCGGTACGGTTTTGGGCTGTTAAGCCTGGACGTGTCCGTAAGTTGCAGATAGGAAAACCTGAGCAGAGAATTTCATATCAAAATTCGCCGCGAAAGCCTTCTCCGCAGTGCGGCTTTGATTCGCCGTCCATTCGCAATGTGAAGGCGAATGCCAGGCGATCATGTCGCGATGAATGCTGTTTGCCGCCACCATCCCTAAGCAGCTGACTGCTTGCCCTACCGGGCAGTCAGACAATCGAACCCGTTCGCCGCGTTCCTGATTGATGACTATCGACTGTCCTTCTTTCGTGTGAAATGGATTGATGCGAGTCCGCTGCCATCCTCGCGAACGGCAGCGGACCCTGCGTGACGCGTGATTAGCGGAGGCCGCCGCCCACGCGAACCAGTTCGCCGGTGACCCACTTAGCGTCGTTCGAGGCCAGAAAGGTTGCGACGGAGGCGATGTCGTCGACCTGGCCGATGCGGCCGAGCGGAGTCTGCGCGACAGCCTCCTTCTCGAAGTCGGAACCGATGAGGCCCGCGGTGTGTGTGCCGTCGGTCTCCACCATGCCGGGGTTGATGGAGTTCACACGGATCTTGCGAGCGCCAAGCTCCTTGGCTAGTACGCCGGAGATGGCGTCGACTGCGGCCTTGGTCGCGGTGTAAACCGTGCTGTTCGGCGGCGTCAGGCTGCTGACGACCGAGCCGATATTGATAATGCTCGCGCCCTCGCCGAGGTGAGGAACTGCGGCCTTCGTAACCAGTAAGAGACCGAGGACATTGACATTGAAGATTTTGTGGAACTGCTCTTCGGTAAAGGACTCGATAGGTGAAAACTCGTAGACGCCGGAATTGTTGACGAGGATGTCGAGGCGGCCGAAGTTCTTGATGGCGGCGTCGATGAGACCCTGAGCGTCCGCGGCCTTGGAAACGTCCGCACGTACCGCGACGGCCTTGCCTCCGGAACTGGTGATTGTGCTAACGACGGCATCGGCACCGGCCTTGCCCGATGCGTAATTAACGATGACGGAAGCGCCTTCGGCGGCTAATGATTTAGCGATGGCGGCCCCGATACCCTTGGACGCGCCGGTGACAACTGCGATTTTGCCTGTGAGCTTGTTCATATACTCCTTCTGTCATACCCTTTGAACTTAGAAAATCACGGGCAGCTTGTCGTACCAAGCCGCCCCTCATTCGCTTTCAGTCAGTAGATGGGCCGGTCCCTGAAAAGATTCAGTAGTTCTGAATAATAGAACCATTGAACCTTTTTCCCGGAACGACTAGTCTTATGACCATGCGGCCTCTGTTCCATCCATCCATTGAGGACATCACGGTAGAAGGTATCCTTCACGCCTTGTCCGACCCGGCACGGGTGGCAATTTATGCCGACATCGTGTCGCAGGAATGCGCGCAAAATTGTTCCACGTTTCTGAGAGTCAGCAACAAGACGATCCCGAAATCCACTCTCTCTCAGCACTTTAGGGAACTGAGAGAGGCAGGGTTGATCCGTGGGGAGCGCCACGGCGTGGAAGTCCACAATACCTCGCGTTGCAAGGAACTCGAGCAACGCTTTCCTGGGCTAATTCGGGCAATCGTCAGCGCGCATGCCATTCAGTCGAAAGGCGAAGCGCAAGTAAAGAAACGTGCTGCAAAGAGACCGGCCAGACCGGCAGTGAAAAATAAGTAGCTTCTTGGTTTACGCAATTCGCTCCCAGTCGCCACGGCGCCGGATTTATTGCTCGTCCCAGGTCTCCATGTAACCTTTTGCTACGTCGCGAATCATATTCGGTTATTGTGTCACTGCGAGGACTGCACTGATGAAGCCGAAGTCACGAACCGATAGCCGCAAGTTCAAGACCATCAGCCGGCGGGAGGTGTTGAAGCTCACACCTATACTCGCGCTGGGAGCTTTTGCCATCCCGCAGCTCCAGAAACCGCTCCTCAAAGGCGGCCTCGCTTTTAGCGATTGGGCATCGGCGAGGCTGTTCCGCCCCGGGCATTTGGCAACCACATTTGCTGATGGCGATCTGACTCCCTTCGAAAAGTTCCCCATCAACGACTACGACGTCGACGACCCAGGCGTGGATTTCGACAAGTGGACTCTAACGGTGACGGGCTCGGTACAAAAACCGGGAGACTACACGCTGGCGCAAATTCAAGCGTTGCCGAAGGTGACGCAAAACACGCGGCATGTGTGCGTGGAAGGGTGGGATGTGATTGGCCGGTTCGGGGGCGTGCGCCTCTCCGACTTCCTCAAGATGATTGGCGCCGACCCTGCCGCCCGCTTTGTGACCGTCGAATGTGCGGATGACTATTACGAATCGCTCGACATGGCCACCGCCATGCACCCCCAGTCTCTGCTCTGTTACGAAATGTATGGGCAGCCGCTGACGCGCGAACATGGTGCTCCGTTGCGACTGAGCATTCCGACCAAGATTGGTTACAAGCAGGCAAAGTATCTCACCGACCTCAAGGTAAGCCACGTTCTGGAGAAGGCCGGCTACTGGGAAGATCAAGGGTATTCCGAGTTCTATGGCCTGTAGGCCCGAGGAGTTGAGATGGCAACCCGCGCAATAGCAATCGAAGACGCGAAGACCGGCGACATTACCGAGGCCGTCTATGAACACCCTTTTGTGGTACGCCTTTGCCATTGGGTGAACGCCATCTCGCTATTTGTGTTGGTGGGCAGCGGACTCCAGATCTTTCGCGCCTTCCCGAGCTTCGGGGCAAAGATCCCGGAGAAAGACTTGCTCAACTGGCCTAAAGCTTTCGCGCTCGGCGGATGGCTGGGAGGTGCGCTGCAATGGCACCTTACCTTCATGTGGATCTATATTGCGACAGGCCTCGTTTACATCGGTTACCAGATCTTCAGTGGGAACTATAAACAAGTGCTCTTTGTACGACGGGACCTGCCGGGAGTATGGCCGATGGTGCGCCACTACTTCTTCTTCGGTCCCAAACCGCCCGCAAGAGAAGCCTATAACCCGCTCCAGAAGCACGCGTACACCTCCGCGATTGGGCTGGGAGTGCTTTCGGTGCTGACGGGCCTCGCGATCTGGAAGCCGGTGCAATTTTCCTGGTTGGCGTGGATGATGGGCGGATTCCATCTGGCGCGCGTCTGGCATTTCCTGATCATGTGGGCGATGCTGGCATTTCTTTTCGGACATCTGGTGATGGTGGTCCTGCATGGCTGGAACAACTTCGTCTCCATGTTCACCGGATGGAAGAAGGACCCTGAGTATCCGTCGGAGTAGTGCGGTGTGCGGAAGCGGAAGGTCAAGTGTGCGGGTGAGGAGTGATGCCGGGAGAAGGGACTTTGCTGACAGATCCAGCCCAGCAGTTCAACGAGGAGATGCTGATCCGGCGCATCCGGAACGGCGAGCACGACCTTTTTTATGAGCTGATTCGACCTTATGAACGCCGCGTCTACTCCGCAGCCCTGGCTATTTTGCGAAACGAGGCCGATGCCGAGGACGCCGCACAGGAGGCGGTAATGAAAGCGCTCAAGCACATTCGGCAATTCCGTGCGGAGTCGCGGTTCAGCACGTGGTTAATCCAGATCACCGTCAATGAGGCGCGGATGCGGTTAAGAAGGCAGCACGCAAGCAGGGTAGAGCCTATCGTCGACCATCAAGACGAGGAGGGCAATTATGTGCCCCGCGACTTCGCAGACTGGCGTGAGATTCCGTCGGAGACTCTGGAGCGAAAAGAAGTACGGCAACAACTCGCCGAGGCATTGGCTTCGCTCGGAGAAAAGTATCGGGAAGTCTTTGTCCTGCGCGACATGCAACATCTGAGTATCGAGGAAACCGCCAAGACACTTGGGATCTCAAGCGCTTCGGTCAAGACGCGATTGCTCCGGGCACGGCTGATGTTGCGCGACCTGTTATCGCCGGGGCTCGGCGGTAACTGGAGCACCAAGTTGTCGTTCGAAGAGGGGACCAAGCCATGGTAGTCAACTGCGAAGAAGTCTGGCGCGAGATCTCGAACTACCTTGATGGTGGGATCGAACCGGATCTGCGGCTTGCCATGGAAGAGCACATCCGCGGCTGCCGGCGCTGCGCCGCTGTGCTTGACGGCACGCGTAACGTCGTTCAGCTATACGGAGATGAAAGGATGCTCGAAGTGCCTCTGGGATTCAGCCAGCGTCTGCAGCACAGGCTGGAGGCGGAGAACTCGCCACGTAGCCGGCGCGGCTTCCTCGGATGGATGGTTGCGGCCGCAGCGGCCGTCTTCGTCGCTGGTAGCTTTGAGGCGGCAAGATCTTCGGCCTTCAGACGTCCCGAGCTTCGTTCGGAGCACGCCCAAGCTGGAACCAGGGTTCCTCCGAGTATGATGGTCGTGGTTTCGACCGATGGGAAGACGTTTCATGCGGCGGGGTGTCCGTTCATCCACGACAAGGCACACATTCGGACAATCGCGGCGCGGGAAGCGGAACTCGAGGGGTATGCGCCTTGCGTCCGGTGTATGAAGCAGTATCTGAATGCCGGCTGACTTCGTCCTTCGCCCGGTTGAGACTGAATCGCGTTGCTCACCCCTTGGAACAGCCGCTGTGGGTTATTGCAAATAAGGACTTGCTGCCGAGTTCTGCGGCGTCATGTTCCGCTGGGAATCTCAGGGTGGCCGGCTATACTGCCAGCTACCCTGAGTCCTAACTTGAGGAATGCGGGCGAAGGCTAGTGCTTCATGCTGTCGTCTTGCTTCATGTTGTCGTTTTTCTTCATGCCGTCGTCTTTCTTCATGTCGTCTTTCTTCATCTTGTCTGTCTTGGTTTTCTTAGACTTCTTGTCCTTCTTCATATCGTCTTTCTTCATCTGATCGTTGCTCATCTTGTCTTGCTTCATATCGTCGTGCTTCATGTTGTCCTGCTTCGTGGTGTCACCGGACTGTGCAAAAGCCGCAAGGGATACAGTCAGGAACCACATGGCCATTAACTTACAAATTGTCTTCTTCATGAGATTTCTCCTCGGTTTCTCGTTGAATTTGCGCCCGGCACACTTCGGCCGCGCACATGAGATGTGCTACTGGCACTAAAGTTACAGACCGTTTCCAATGGCTAGAGTCTTGCCGGTATCGATCTGCGGTCGACCGTTGCGTCATAATGAGTCCTTTCTTACCGCGCTGTGACCAGCATCACAGCCGCTCCAAGCACTCGACCCTGCCGGGGCTCCTGAACAAAAGCTATCAGCCGCAGACCGAACGAATCAGACCCACGTTCCAACTTGAGCTGAACATCTTTTGCCAGGCCCTGCCCCGGCTTCAGAGCACCAATCTTTGTGAGACTCTCGACCACAGCTACGTGCGCCAGTCTGTGTCCGGAATTCTCGCCGGCCGACACTTGCGATTCAGCGTGGTTTAGAGCAACCGCCAGGTACACATCGGCCTCGCGTGAGCCAAAGGAAGCATCGAGCGGTCCGGTCTCCAGATGAGCGTGTAAAATACTCGAGGCGTCCGCTGTCACCAAGGTCAAATGGACAGGAAGCTTCGGGACCGTCAAGGCTTTTCGAAGGGCCTTGTCGGCCAGTCCAGAATCGCTGCCAACAAATTGACTCGTCCCATCCACCACCATTTGCGGGGTGTAGACGCTATCTAAGCCAAAACGGTCGGCATACGCACTTTGCCTCTGACTGTAGATGCTGGCAGAATACGGGTCTTTCCAACCGATATGATTCCAGTAATCGACGTGCTCGCTGAGCGCGATTATTTCCGCGCCCTGGATGGGTTGCTGATCCAATTTTTGCAGAAACCTGTCGGCCGGAGGGCAGCTCGAACACCCCTCCGATGTGAAGAGTTCAACCAGCACCGGAGTGCGAACTTCCGAGCCAGCATCCGCCCCAGAGACAGTTTGTCGTGTCACGGCCAATATCGAGGTCCCTATCGAAAGAATCACCATCATCGCAATAGCCGGAATTCTCATTGCTCGCGCTGTCCTCGTGTCCTCACGAGTGGATGCCCGGCCCTGGATGAAAGTTTCGTCGTCCGGCAGAGAATTGGGTCAAAGGGCTGTAACTTTTGCCTCGCGGCCGACTCTAAGGAGAATGGCCGTCAAACCTTATCAATCAAAGACGAGCAAGGGGTTTGTTATGTCTACCTTCTTTCCACGTTGTTTGGCAATGATCTTCACACTGACGTTTGCTGCTGCAACCGCCTGCAGCGCTGGGGACCGGGAGAATATCGCTCTTCCTAGCCCGGCAGTGGACGCTTCACTGGCGACAACCGACTCAGAGCAGACCGCGGTTGTCGCGGGTGGCTGTTTCTGGGGGATTCAGGCCGTGTTCCAGCACGTGCAAGGCGTCATCAGCGCAACATCGGGATACGCCGGAGGCTCAGCAAAGACAGCAGAATACGAGACGGTCAGCACCGGCGAGACCGGTCATGCGGAGTCAGTGAAGCTTACGTACGATCCATCCAAAATCACATATGGACAGCTGCTTCGTGTCTATTTCTCGGTGGCCCACGACCCCACACAGTTGAACCGGCAGGGTCCCGACGAGGGCAACCAGTATCGGTCGTCCATTTTTTATGGCAGCGAAGAGCAAAAGCGAATCGCCGAGGCGTATATCGCACAGCTCGAAAAGGCCAAAGTCTTTCAGCGCCCCATCGTGACGCAGGTGGTTCCGTTGAAGGCTTTCTATCCGGCCGAGGCTTACCACCAGGACTACGCCGCACGCCATCCGAACGACGCATACATCGTGTACAACGATTTGCCGAAAGTTGCCCATCTTCGCGAGCGGTTTCCGGACCTCTACGCAGGTAAGTAAGGTTAGGAGAAAGTGGCCATGTTCGACTCTGATCTTGCAACAAATGAAAAAACCTTAGTTCCAAGACGAGCGTTCCTCGTGACAACGGCCTCGGCTCTTACAGGTGCGATTCTGTGGTCGCTGCGAAGGCCAAGGCTTGTGCAAGCGGCCAAGAGTACGTCTGAGGAAGTTGCCATTGTTGAATTCTCCGATTCGGGAGTGCGTCTCAAGACAGTCCACGTTCCGAAAGTGGTTAAGACGGAAGACCAATGGCGCAAGCAGCTATCCCGAGGCGTTTTCGCAATCACTCGTCAGGCTGACACGGAGTTGGCCTACTCCGGACAGTACTGGAACTTTCACGAGAAGGGCCTTTATCGCTGTATTTGCTGTGACAATGCACTGTTTGTCTCGGACACAAAGTTTGATTCCGGAACGGGTTGGCCGAGCTTCTGGGCGCCGATCGCGAGTGAGAACGTACGGACTACGCGAGACGCTAGCTTAGGCATGGTCAGAACAGCTGTCTCATGCACCGAGTGCGACGCGCATTTGGGACACGTATTCGACGATGGCCCAGAACCCACGGGCCTGCGCTACTGCATGAATTCAGCATCCTTGCGATTCGTTGCCTGACCAGTAAGAGAAAAATCCAGCAAATAGCGACGGCGCGTCCTTCGGTCAATGTCCTGTCCAACCATCACGATCAGCGGCTCTTCGTTCGAGTTGACTTCGGTGGCTAGTTGAGCGCTGTTCCTGCCCTTCGATGCTTTTTCCTCCAGTCCAGCGACTTGATTGTTCTCCGAACCAGAGCGGAAATGTTGCTGTGCTCTTGGGGAGGAACCCATGCCTGGCAAGATCATCGACCGACTCGCGAATCTACCCAACCAGAGTAAGGCAGCGTTAGGGGAACTTTGGGAACAGCTCTTTCAGAACCCGCCGCCTGGCCAGCTTCCTCGAAAGCCAGTCACGGATTATGGATCACCTGGTATCACCGGAAGACGAAGCCGATGTGATCGAGCAGCTTTTCTTCGCGGCACGACGGCTCGCGCCGACCTTTCGCTCCGCCAAAGATCGCTTGCAAACGATCGAGCTGATCCGGAAGATCGTCTATCGCGTCGTCATCTATCCGGACAAAGTCGAGGTCCTGCTCCGGAAGCAGAACCTGCGGCAGCTCTTAGGTCAGAAAAGTTCTTCTGCAGTCACGGACCTGATTCGTTTAGTGATCAATGCCAGACTCGGTCGTCGAGGGGGCGATGTCCGGTTGGTCGTTGCCCTTGATCGGGTGCTCGACGGAGCCGAACCCGCGCCGCCCGAGTATCAATCGCAGCCACTGTTGAAAGCGCTGGCTCGTGCTCAGGACTGGCACGAGCGATTGGTAACAGGCCGCGCCAGCGGACCGCGTGCCATCGCCGTCCAAACGGGCTTGGACGAAGGTTACGTCCGCCGCATCCTCACTGGGGATCGATGCGTTTCGAAGCCATTTTGGGCCCAATTTCAAGAAACTTCGCTGTTATTTTCCCTGTTAGCAGGGAATTTGGGCCGGAGACGGGTTCGCAGAAGACTCCGTTCTCCGCCACGCAGTCTCACAGCACCCGAACTCTCGGCCGAAGTTCGCTGAAAATCTCCCGAAAAGCCCGCCAATTCGCTGTTTTCTCATCTCGAACCGCACTTCAGAGAAAGAACCCCGAGGCGTGACCTCTGCATTTGCCTGCCGTTTTCTCTGGTAGGCAAAACGGGAGTGCGGTTTCCGCGATCGCACGCGGCGAAGGGAATGCGATCGAAAATCGATCAATTGGCGAATGCGACTTGACTCTTTCCCCGAACCGAGATCGGCGCGTACTCGTGCGCCGCGTACTTAGTCCCCGTCAACGCTATTTTGAAAACCGTGCCGCAATAATTCTCTAAACCCTGTCTCCTTCGAAATGAAAATCTCGTTTTGCGCCTCCCGTTGCAAATGCGGTTTGCAATCCAGATGTAAGAGCCACGACGGCTCTAAAGCAACAAATCTGAGGGCGACCATTCACAACATCATTGACTTGCTATCCAGGCCCGTGGCCCCGTTCGGTTCCGGTGGGCTGTCAGTGCCGATTTGTGGCGTCCCGTTTCCTTCATAGCACCGCACCGTAAAAGTGTGCCGGCCCGACCGATAGGGCCAATCGTATCGCCAGATGACCCATGTCAACCCCGACAGCGGAGCGTAGCTCCGCCCGCTGCCACGGCCCGCCGTCCACCTGCACTTCGACTTTCGATATGCCCCGCGCCCCCGCATGCGCAATCCCGCCAATCGGCACCAGCTTGCGGTGATCGGCACCAATCATGGTCATATCGACAGTTCAGCGATCCGGCTGTTCTTAGGCTAATCCCGATTCACAGCAACCGGACGCGAGATTCTCTCTGCGTACTTCTTGGTCTCCCATGCTTCCTTTACAGTCCATTAATTTCCAATTCATCTTCTGTTAATTCATCTTTTATTAATTCACAATCACTTCACACTGAAATTCCGGGATCGACAGCGATAATGCTCCGCGAGCTTCAAACCCCAAAGGAAAATCCTCAATGTCAAAAATGGTTCTGCGGAAGTTTGCCCGATGTGTGCTTATACTCTCGCTAAGCACGGGTCTTGTGACCAGCGCTATTGCGCAGAGCGCTACGCCGCTCGCTCCTAACAGCATTCAGGTCAGCCGCGTGCAGTATGACGGCGACACTGGTACTTTTGTAAACAACGTTTACACGAGTCCCTATAGCTTTCCAGAGGTTTTCAATGATCCAGCCGGTTTAACTACTGGAAATGACATCCAGGATATTGAAGGCGTCCAGGGCAGCATCTACATCGATCAATTCAGCTCTGTCCCGGCATCCTCGCTGGCGGGAACACTTTCTCTGCCTTCCAATGGACCCGCCGCGACTTATCCTACCCAGGAACCAGGCAGCTACATTACGACCAGTTTCACTTCGAAGTCGGAAGGCGCGCTGATGTTGTCGCTTGACGGCACGGCTTTGACTTACATGGGCTATCAGGCAGGAGATCAGCTCAATAACGTCTCCAACTCCTACTCGCCGAATTCCAACTACCAACTCTCACCGAATTCCTACACGGTTGATCCGAACCTTGGTACCGCAATCACCGTTGCGCACGCAAGCGAGTCCGGCACGACCGCGACCTTAACGCTATCGTCGCCGGTAACCGTTCCTACCGGGGCCTATTTCACGATCGCCGGTATGGTCGCGCCATACACCGGTTACAACGGAACATGGCCAACCAAGAGTGCGAGCACGAATTCAACGACGCTGACTTTGACACTTACCGCGAGTGGTTTGACCACTTGTGCAACGGCGGGAGCCTGCGGCGGGACGGCTACTTACGACCCCCCGTATGCGTTCTATGACCGCGAAGTCGCATTGATTCAGGCCGGGCCCACGGTTACCTTGACTCCGATCGACAACGCCAACAGCGGTGACAATCCGCGTGCCGCGATTACAGTTGATGAAAATGAATTTTACATTGTGGGCAACTCTGACTCGACGACGACTTCACCCAGCACTGGTTCCGGCAACCCTGGGTTGACCATCGGAGCACGCTGCGGAGCCCCGGAGAACAACATTTCGTACCAGTTGGGGACCTATGTAGCTGCCGACCGCGGGGACGAAAGTGCGAAGAAGCACTTCAAGGACAATAACTGGCGCGGTGTTGGCATCTACACGGATGCGAACGGGCGCCAGCAGCTTTATGTCTCAAAAGGCAGCGGCAGCAACGGCGATGATGGCTTGTTCCAGGTGGGCACCAGCCTGCCGGCGTGCTCTTCAGCCTCGATTTCAAGCTTTGGTGAAAACGGTAACGGCGGCGCTACCATCACTGAATTGCCCGGACTTGCCTTTCCTGTAACCAATCAAATGACCGGCGCTGCGACCCCGATCCTTTCTTTCGGCTTCTGGTTTGCGAATCCAACCACGCTCTATGTGGCGGATGAAGGAAATCCCGGCAGCTACTCCGGCGGAGCGAACCCGAGCTTCTCCAATTCCACGAACGGTACCTATGTTCCCAGCAACGACTCCTTCGCCGGCTTGGAAAAGTGGACCCTGCAAAATGGCACCTGGGTTCTGGACTACACGATCCAGGCAGGTTTGAACTTCAATCAGCCACAAACCTTCAGCGGCTACAACGACATCAACGGCAGCCCGATCGAGTCCTACACTTACGGACTTCGCAACATGACGGGTTACAACAATGGTGATGGTTCGGTCACAATCTACGGTGTCACCGCCCAGTTCAGTGCCGTCTCGGGCGGCGAATCGGATCCGACTTCGATCGTCGGTATCACGGACCAAATCTCAGCGACCAGTCTGCCGGCTAACGAGCAGTTTGTTACTCTTCAGACCTCGAACGCCGGGGAGGTCTACCGCGGCGTTGCCTATGTTCCGCCCGCAAACGGATACACGCGACAGACGCAGACCCTCGACTTCCAGTCCGTAGGTTCGGTCACCTATGGTCAGCCACCGATCACTCTTTCGGCGACCGCAACTTCGAATTGGCCGATCTCTTACGCTGTCGTTTCCGGACCGGCTACGATTTCCGGCAACACACTGACCATTACGGGTCAGGGTCCAGTAACCATCTCTGCGACCCAGAGCGGCAATACGGACTATGCGCCGGCAACCACTTCCCAAACCTTCACGGTAGCGGGCGGGGCGAACACCGTCACCTTCACTCAGCAGGCTCCTGCGAGCGCGGAGTACGGATCGAGCTTCACGGTAGCGGCCTCGGGTCTCGGCACGGGCGCGATCAGCTACACCAGCGATGGTGTGGTCTGCTCGAACTCGGGCGCGAACTACACCATGATCAGCGGATCCGGGACCTGTACGGTGACGGCGACGCAAGCAGCAGACAATGACTACGCATCGGCGAGCGCTTCCGAATACGTGACGGCACAGCCCGCACAGGGCAGCGTCAGCCTAAGCCTGACGTCAGGTACAAATCCGTCGACCTACGGTGATTCGATCACCTTCACGGCCACGGTCACTTCTGACACAGGCGCGGTGAAGGGTCGCAGAACCACAAAGCGGCCACGGGACCTGAACGGCTCGGTAACGTGGAGTGGAAACACCGGCTGCAGCGCGAGCCCAGTCTCGGGCAATTCTCCGGAAACGGCGACTTGTACCACTTCGACGCTGGGCGCGGGCAGCGATACCGTGACGGCGACTTACATGGCAAACGACAGCAACCACACGACTGCTTCTAACTCAGTAAGCCAGACGGTCAACCAAGCCACGAACACCGTAACGATCAGCGGCGCATCCGCGAGCGCAGAGTACGGCTCCAGCTTCACGGTGTCGGCTTCAGGTCAAGGCACGGGTGCGCTCACTTACTCGAGCGATGGCGTGGTCTGCACCAACTCGGGCGCGACCTACACGATGATCGAAGGCAGCGGCACTTGCACGGTCACAGCAACGCAAGCGGCTGATACCAATTATCAGCAGGGCAGCTCGTCGGTTTCGGTCACGGCAGAGCCAGCGGTTGGCAGCGTGAGCGTCAGCCTGACTTCGGGTTCAAGTCCATCAACCTACGGTCAATCCGTCACCTTCACGGCCACTGTCACCAGTGACACGGGCGCGGTGAGGGGTCGCAGAACCACGAAGCGGCCGCGCGACCTGAACGGCTCGGTAAGCTGGAGCTCGAACACGGGCTGCAGTTCAAGCGCAGTGTCGGGCAATCCGCCGCAGACTGCGACCTGTACCACCTCCCTCCTGGGCGCAGGCAGCGACACGGTTACGGCGACTTACACGGCTAGCGACAGCAACCACACTACGGCCTCGGGCTCCGTTAGCCAGACGGTCAACAAGGCAGCGGCGACGGTTGCGCTCAGCAATCTGACCCAAACCTACAACGGTTCGGCGCTGTCTCCCACGGTGACGGTAACACCTTCTGGCTTGAGCTATAGCCTGACGGGCGCACCGCAGACGAACGCGGGCAGCTACACAGCGACGGCCACCATCACCGATCCCAACTACTCGGGCTCGGCGCATGGCACGTTCAAGATCAACAAGGCAAGCCAGACGATCACGGTGAGCACGGCCGCACCGTCAATGGCAATCGATGGCAGCAGCTTCACCATTGTTGCCAGCGCCAGTTCGGGCTTGCCGGTAACCTACACCAGCGGTGGATCCTGCACCAACTCCGGCGGGACTTACACCATCACGCCGAAGTCGAAAACCGGGACCGCCTGCGACGAGGACGTGTTCCAGACGGGTAACGGAAATTACAACGCGGCGATCGTGGTCACCTCACAAACAACGGTCGCAGCCTCCACGGCGCCGTCGGTGACCTTCAGTGGTCCTTCGCCTGCATCAGCCCAGTACGGCACCTCGTTCCAGGTAACGGCGCAGTCGTCGGATGACACCAGCGTTCCGGTGATCACTAACTCGACGACGAGCGTGTGCCAAATCACCGGCAGCACTACCAGCGGGACCACGGTTACGGCCACGGTCCAGATGGAAGCTGCTTCTGGGATGTGCGATTTGAGCGCGGCGTGGGCAGTCACAACCGTCTACTCGGCGGCAACCAAGTCGGTGAAAGTCACGGCAAAGAAGGCAACTCCGGCCGGGACCTTCACCGGCGCGCCATCAACCGCGACTGACGGCGCCACATTTACCGTAACGGCGACGTCGACTTCAACCGCTACGCCAACCATCACGGGCACGCCGGCAACGGTGTGCAGCGTTGGTTCGGTGACCAGCAACGGAGCGGGCGGCTACCAGGCCACAGTAACCATCAACAAGGCCTCTGGAACCTGCACGACGAAAGCGGCGTGGGCCGCGGCCACGGACTACGATGCGGCCACGCTCACCCAGACCACGACGGCCGAATAAGCCGTCGTGGGGATGCAGACGGTTCACAACTAAAAGTCAGTAACTGAATGACGAATTAAAGCGGCCCAGAGCTCTCACGAGGACCTGGGCCGCATTTTTCTTGAATCTCAAACTGCACGCACCACCACTAATCCGGATCGCCGTCCTGCGCGGCAAATTAATGCGTCCGTAATACTGCGGTAACAATCCGCGTCTATCATCCAACACTTTTGTGCCTTCTCTTTCGGAGGATAAGATAGTTCCGTGTCGAGCAGTCCCAGGCTGAAGCCAATTTTCCCTCGAACTCTTCGCCGCCTCCGCCAATCAGCCGGCCCGGTGCTGCTTGGCCGCAAAAGGCCCGCTAGCCTTATTTACGACGTCGACGATATCCCCCCGATGTCAGTTCAGATCGGCGCAGCGTTCCAGCATCTCTTCGTCCTCTCCATGGGTTGGATCTATGTGCTGCTGATCGTGAATTCGATTGGTGGCACGTCGTCGGAAGCGCAGAGCATGATTCGGATGTCGATGATCGCCTCTGGAATCGCCACCATCGTGCAAGCATGGCGCGGGGTTGGTAATGGATACCTGTGTCCGCTCACCTGCAGCCTTACCTTTCTGGCGCCGACAGTTATGGCCGGTCTTGCGGGCGGCTATCCTCTGATGTCGGGCATGCTCGTGGTTTCGGGAATCGCCGGGATACTCCTATCTCGCATCATGCATCGCCTGCGCAAGCTTTTTCCGCCCGAGGTGACCGGACTGATGGTCGCAATGTCCGGGCTGCAATTGGCGGCGCTCGGATGCCCGCGATTCCTTGGCTTTTCGCGGGAGAGCGGGTCTTCCGACCCTCTCGCACTCCTTGTTGGCCTGGCCACACTCGGGGCCATGATCGTTCCCACAATCTGGACGCGCAGCAAACTCCATCCGTTCCCCATGGTGATTGGGGTCGCCGCCGGCTATGCCGCCGCACGCCTCGCCGGACAATTCCACCTCTCCCAATTACTTGCCCAGGCGCAGCCGGGCATTATCAGCTTTCCTCACCGTGTGTCGAACGGCATGGCGTTCAGCCTTGCTCTGCTTCCGCCGTTTCTGATTGCCACGCTCACCGCAAGTCTGAAAAGCGTCGGTGACACAACGCTCTGCCAGAAGGCGAACGACGCCGACTGGAAACGCACCGACATGAAATCAGTCAGCGGAGGCGTTTTCACCAACGGATTGGGCAGCGCAATCTCCGGCCTGCTGGGCGGAATCGGCCAGAACTCGGCATCGGGCAGCATCGGAATCTCGCTGGCGGCGGGCACAACCAGTCGCGTGATCGCTCTGCCATTAGGCTTGCTCGTAATTGCTCTGGCTTTCATCCCCAAAGCGGCTGTCGTTGTGGCCGCGATGCCCAGCCCCGCCGTCGGAGCGGTTTTAATCTATGCCGCCTGCTTCATTATTTTAGGAGGCTTCCAACTGCTCACCTCCCGCATGCTCGATTCGCGCCGCATTTTTGCGGTCGGTATCGCGCTGATCTTTGGATTGAGCATCGAGGTCATCCCTGATCTCTATGCGTCCTATCCCGCCGCCCTCAAACCAATTTTCAGTTCCTCCACGACAATCGCTACCGTGTTAGTCGTGATCTTGAGTACGCTGTTTCGAATCGGCCTCAAGAAAACTAACACTCTCGACCTGCGCGTCGGTCAGGACCACCTGGACGAGATTCGGCAATTCATGGATGACCAGGGCGCGGCATGGGGCATGAGGAAAGAAGTTGTGACTCGCGCCTCCGATGCGGCCTACGAAACTGTCAACAATGTAGGCTTGCTGCCGCTACGTTCGGAGCTGATCACTTTGAAAACTACTTGGGATGAGTATCGCCTCGATGTCGAAGTCGAATACTCCGGTCTCCCGATCGAACTGGCGGACACAATGCCGAGCATTGAAGAACTGGGCACGGCGTCGGGAGCATCGCAGCTAGCTGGATATCTGATACGTCAATTTGCTGACCGCGTGCGCGTTCGCGAAAAAAATGGCATGAGTGTTGTGCAGCTTCATTTCGAGCAATAGAACTGTGAGAGAACAGGACGCTCGCCTGCTACCTCGATTCCGGCAATGGCCGCCTCGCCGCCACCCCCGGCACGCAACCCGCACCACTATCATCGCCCGAACACACTTGGCCCTGGGCAAGGATCCTCCCGATAGACGGGCTGTTATGACAAAAGGAGAGCTCATCGAGATTCCAGAAGTTGGCGGGCTGCATCATCGTTATGAACGTCGCGCCGCGTAAGGGCGGGGAGGACACACAGACGCGCTGAATCGTTCGGCTATCGTGGTCAAGCTCAAGGACTAGCGGCGGTGTTCTGCCAATGGTTCGAGTACCAGCAGCACTCCATGCTGGTTGATCATTGTGATGGACCTCTAATCAACAACTGAGCTGACGATTTCGTTCCAAGCCGAATCCAGCCACTCATCGTGACGATATACTTTTGGCGAATGACAGCCGCTGTTACACGCGGCGGGGAAGACAACAAGATCGGCGACTCGGATTAGTCCCCAGTACCGGTGAGATTCGCTGTTTGTGCTGTTGCTGGCGCTATCGCTCCCAGTGCTGTCGCTGCGGAGTGATGAGTAGCTTGAGGCATAAATATCTGAAAGGGAAAAAGTGATGCACCTGTGGGAGCGGTGCCGGGCTGGAGTGGGTGCCGCGTTGGGCGATTGCGAATCGTTGCCCAATTTTTGTCTTACCACGGAACTGTTGTTAGCTTTACTGTTTCTCACCACGCAATGCTTGTAACCGGACTTGCGCTAAGTGATAGGACGAGTCGGGAAGTTCGACTGCTCTTTTCGGCTTCGTTACCCGCGCATAATTAGCAAGCGCTGCATCGCGTTCTCCATATTGCTCGGCGATACGGCCGAACGCATACCAGTAGTCGGGGTTGGGCTCGTCGAGATTCAGCAAGTCCATGCTCTGAATGAGCACTTCACGCGCCTCTTTGGTCTTTCCAACCTCAGCATAGAGGCAACCCAAAGTGTGTAGGATGCTAGTACTGTTCTTGCTCAACTGGGCGCCTTTCAGGGCGTTTTCGATATCGCTAGGTTCGACTTTTCCCGTAAACAGCGAATTCCAGGCGATGCCGTTCAGATCCTGAGGCTCCGCTTTTCCTTCGTCGAGAATGTTCTGGCCAAGAGAATGGGCCTTAACGTAGTCTCCGCGGCCCGATGCGCTGTAGACCAGAGCGCGCATCCCGGCTAGATCTCCCGAAACACGCTTCAGGCGGTCGTCAGCCAGTTTGTCGGCTTCTTCGAATCGGCCCATTGCTCGCAAGTTGAATGATTGGCTAAGAAATGCCCGGTCTGACTCGGGGTATTGTCTTGCAAGATCTGCACAAACGGCGAGAGCTTTGTCATACTCATCTAGACCTGCATAACCGTTGAGCAAGGCAAGAAGGATGTTTACCTTTTCAGCGTCGTTGTGGGGGGAGTCTTTGCCTGCCTCCAGGACGGCCAGACCCTGTGGTGCCGTTTGTTTATACGCCGACAGAATCAAGGCTGCCGCTACCTTCATCGCTGCCGCGTCTGCTTCTTTTCCCTTCGTCCAAAAGCGTGCAAACGGATAACCGGTGAGCGGGTCATCCCCGCCAGCAAGATGCAAGTCTTCCCGCAACCAGTCGAGAAGAACGCGAGCCCCAGTTGGGTCGTTGGCGGCTATACGGTCCAGAACTTCCAAGCCAATCGCAGCGGGAAATCGGGAAGTTGCCAGCACCTTGTAGTGGCCCCCCTCTTTGACAACATACGTGGCACTCTTATAGTCGGCGGAGCCCCAGAGGGTGACTTTATATCCGGTCGCATCATTCCCCTGAGCCTTCGGTTGCGCCCTTGTAAGAGAGATATCCACTCCAGTATCAGTAAACTGGCCCTGTCGTGATTTACTGCTCAGTGTTCCTCTCGTTTGTTTGACAAACCACTCCAAGACTTCCTGAGCAGACAAGCTGGCCTGGCCATTGCGGCTGGTGATCGAACGCAAGCGGTCGAGGGTCAGATCGGGATCGTCGGTCAGCAGTTCGAAGCGCATAGCGGCACCCGCGGGATCGTCCGGGATGACAAGCTGTTCGTGCGGCTGGGTTTTGCGATACAGGGCAGCGAAGGCGGCCGTGTCGGAGGCGTTGGCTCCCGATGCGCCCGCCTCTTCGAGATCGGCGCCAAGAGGATATTTGCGAACATTCACGAGCATTTCGCCGGCCACTTCCGCGATCTGTTTGAATTGTTCTTCCCCGCCTGTGCGCCTCCTGGCTTCAGCGAGGGCGGCTTCGGCCCCGTTGAGGGCGGCCTCACACGCGACGATCAAGGCTGTAGGCTGGGGGTTTAGGGCCTGTGCGTTCTTCTGAGCTTCGGAGAATTCGCCGGCGTAGAACAAGGCGAAAACAAGATTGTTCTGCAGGCCTAGTTCTGCCAGCTTCTCGGCTGTGAGCTTGCGGTACTCGGCCACAGCGTCTTTCAGCTTAGCCCCGGGTCCATACCGTAGTCCCCAGCGGTTGTACTCGAGAAGAATGGCGAGGTTTCCAACTGTCGCCTTATCGTCGGGGTCGAGCTTCTCGGCGGCCCAAAACGCGGCTTCAGCTCCAGCATAGTCACTGCCGGGCCGAAACTTCCGTCCGACCAAGTCGTATTCAAGAATTTCCGCAAGCGTCTTTTCCGCTAGCGCAGAAGTTGGTTCCAGTTTGACTGCAGCTTGAGCCTCGGCGCGAGCCGCCTCGCCCAACCCTGCGGTCAGAAGGGCCATCGCAATTTGTAGATGGTGAACCGCCTCCTTGGGGTGAAGCGCGATTAACTCACGATAGGACTGTAGCGCCTCGCGAACCTTGCCCTGGCTGACCAGCGTCTGGCCGATGGGCTCAAAATAAATGAGAATGGGCTCCCCGGCTATGAGTTGGACAACCTTGGTGCGTAGCGCAGTGGCTTCGGAGGCTGTCAGCCGCCGTTTTACGGTGTCGAATCGTAAGGTGGCGTGAACTACGCCATCCTTGTCCGCTGTAAACTCCTCGGCAAGACTGCAAGGGCCAAGGGAGAGCTGCGTGTTCGAAGGCAAGGGCTTAGGTCTGAAACCTGCCGGAGGTACGATGGAATAATGCCACTCGGTCGCAAACGCTTCTGGCAGTTGATAGTCGGCGGTACGTTTCTTCTTGGGCTTTTGCCCGCTGTCTTTGTCAGCTTTGCTATCCTCCTCTTTTTCGCGTTCCCGAAGGTCTGCAGGAAGACGGCTAAACAAGCCTTCAAAACGGATGGCGGCTGCGGCTACGTTGAGTTCAGTAACTCCACGCTTAGCGCGATCGCTCTCAAGAACCAATTCGAACTGCTTTGAGAAGTCGGTTGGGTCGGAACGATCTATTCGGTCAAGTTTCTCCGCTAGGTACTCAGACTTAACGTAGTTGGTCAGCTCGTCCTTGGCAGCTTTGTCTTGTTTGTCAGCGTAACCTCGGCGGTACGAAGATTCGCTGCTTCCGTGAGGCTGCGAAGTCTCGATAATTCGAGCCGGACCGTTTTCTGCAAGATAGACTTCTCTTTTCTCAATCAGCACGTCGTCCGCGGAGGCACTAACTGGAGTGTGCAGCAAGACAGTGCTGCCGGGCCGCGCAATAAGTGCGAGACGCCCCTGATCGACGTTGGGAATTTCACCCAGTCGCGCATATTCGTCGGTGGCGTCGATCCACAGATCAGGAGGGCCGGGAACATAAACAATGGCGTGATCGAACATGCCCATGCCGGGAAGATCAGGAGCAACGTCTTCCCGGCTCCCAGCGTTGAGAAGAGCAATGTACGCGGGAATATCCGCGACTCGCAACATCGCCGCCAGCAAGGAGGCTTTGTCTTTGCAATCGCCGTACTTCCTGGCTAGGGTTTCATTGGGGGAATGCGGAACCATAGCAGATTCGCCAAACTCGACTCCCGTATAGCGGACTTCCCGATCCAGATATGCGAGAATCGCGGCTGCCTTCTCGTCACGAGAAACTTTCCCCGCGATTAGCTTGCCAACGAGAGATTTCAAGTCGGCACCCGTTATCTGTTTGTCAACGATCTTTCCATATTCCTCGGCCACCTGGCGCCACGAGTCTCCGCTCGAAAAAGTGATGCTGGGGTAGGCAGGTAAATCGCTGGGTAGGTAGGTCTCAGCGTCGTCGGGCGTCTCCATCAGTCCGTAGTCAAAGGTGAGGCGTACTCGGCCCTTGTCTTCGTTGCGCTGCGGCTTTAGATCCGGAAGTAATTGGATATTGTAACGAAGCGGAAGGGCCGCAGGGGCGTCCAGCATTAAGCGACTATGTTGTACCGGTACGGACGAGCCGAAGTAGAAGCGCTCCACGCTACCGGCGCCAAAGAAGGGTGCGCTCTCGGTTGAGACCAGTTCTTCTTCGACGAGCGAGCCGGGGGCGATTGCAGGCAGCGGAGCCCTTAGGACGCGGCGATCGCTGAACACATGGTCCGCATTTTCTCTTGCCGGGGCATCCGTGATGGTTTTTTCATCGAGAACATGAACTGCGCTGTCGGGAGTTATCACCCGCGCGCGTAGAATGGGATGTTCCTCGTGCCAAGGCTCCCAACTGGAAGAGATATCGCCCCAGCCTTCGCCACCCTTTTGTGTGAGGATCTTGTAAAGAAAATACCGCGAACAGACAGCCCGTCCCTCAGTATCGAATACAACGGTCTCTTCGTCATCGAGAAAAAGAACGTCGGCACCCGCCGCAGCGGGCACTTGCGATACGCGCTGGTACAAAGCTGCCGCGTCGGGCGAAAAGTGATTTTCTTCCGGCTCGTTGCCACCGGCTGCGAAGGCTGAAACGAGCGCTATACAAAGTAGAAATGCCTTAACCGCGAAACTTACTGCGGACCTATATGGACAAGACAAAATGGCATGCCTCAGACGATTCGAAATATAGATAAGGAAGCTAACCCGGAACGCTTTGAGCCGCAAGGATCAGAGTCACAGAAGAATGTTTTGAAAGAAACACGAGCCAAGCCCTTATGCGACTGCCACCCGGCGCTTGTGTGTCAGCTGCGAAACGCCAACGATCCTCACCAGCTCCCGCAACCCATCGGATCCGAACTTTGGCGTCCCACGGAATCAAGGCACAGCAGCCCGATTTTAGAGAAGCAAAATTGAGAAAATCCCCTGTATTTTTCCCTGTTAGCAGGGAAATCGCCCGGAGACGAGTTCGCAGCAGACTCCCACCGCCGCCACGCAGTCGGGGTCCAGCCCGGAGACATGGGTAACACAACGCACCTAAGACATAAGTAGCACTTTTGAGGCGAACGGATTTTCGAGTGGTTCGAGCACTCGCGTCTCCAGATCGAAGTACCCCAAATCATAATCCATGAAGCTGACCAACCAGATGTCGTCGTGCACTTCTTTGATGCCGACCTTCGGCGAGGCGCACCTTCTGAATCGCACTTTCACGGGCGAACGGAGGCAAAGGGGGACGGCCGGGGCGTCGTTGCTGTTGTTGCCATGATTTCTTCTGCTGGGATTGATTTTTCGGCGTATCACTTTTGTTTCTGTTCGATTCTTGTCCGGCAACGGCGGCGGTTTCCTTATTCGCCGCTCACGGGCACGTACCTGTCTGAATTGTGTCGATATCGTAAAACTGATTCCCCGTTGGAAATACTGGGACGCGGTCGAATCCATTTTGTGAGTCGGTAAGTCTGTTTGACTGAACTGTGGTGTTGGCATCACAGCTGAATTCGACGGAAGTGTTGGTATTCATACTAGCGTTCCCTTTGAGTATCGGACCCGATAGTTCAGTGGGCGCAAGGTAAAAGGCGAGATCGGCATCGGATACGCGGTTGTTTTGCGCCGTAGTGCCAGGGGTAAGATATAATGCTTCGCCCAAACCGCTGTTGCGAATATCCGCCACAACGTTACTCAACACGCTCGTCGTAGAGGCGATGCTCTCGATGCCGCCAGTGCCCAGGGTAACGACATTTTTTTCTATTTTGCCGCTAATACCGTCGGCGACAATCCCTAAAGTGGATGGAGAGATGGCTTGCAGAGAGTTTCCCTGGATTGTGACCTGAAGGGTCGATGGGCGCTGATTGCTGGTAGCGAAGATCCCCCGTTCGTCGACGTCCTTTATGCTGGAGTTCTCGATTGTGATTAGGTCCGTGGCGGCGGCTCCGTTTTCCACCCAAATGCCGGTTCCGCAACCTGCGCTCGTCTGGTTGCGCGCCGTTGCCTCGTTGATGGCGCCCTGGGCTCCCGACGCATAGAAGATTCCCACCAGGCCCGCCGTCTCCGAGCATCCGATGCCGCCCCCAGTCCCATCCACCGTGATATCTGTAATGTTCACCGGCCCGGACGCCGCCAGCACCAGCACCTGCGCAAACACGGATTGCCCGATAATACTGGTGACATTGGTTGACAACGACCCGGATGGAACGCTGATGACAGCTCGCCCCGAGTTACCGTTGGCAACGCCTTTCAGCGTCAACGCCTGCAAGATTGTTACTTGCTCAGGATACGAGCCACCAGTTCCGGGCCCGGCCGCGGCACAGACCTGAATCGTCGCGCCCGCATTCGCCGGATCGATTACCGCCGCCGAAATGGTCGGGTAGTTCTTGATCGTCGGACTGCAACCGCCAACTTGGACCGTCTTCCCGTGTGCGGGAACACTCACCGCTGCCATTATGGCGGCCACCAGGAACCACATGAAGTGTCTTGACATCGCTTTGTTCCTCCTTGTTTTTCGCCCTTGGCGTTACGATTCGTTCTCTGGTGACTGCCGCTTTTTCTGCTGCAAAAGGGTAAGGGACCTGACTATGAGCACCCGCCCGAGGCGATCATGTCGATATTGAACAGCGAATTGCTGGTCGTAGGGGCTGTGCCAGGAACGTTGCTAAAGCCAGTGGCCGCGTCGCTGAACGTGTTCGCTGTGATGGTTGCATTCGGCGTACATCCGTAGTCGAGTGCCGTCTGGGTGTTCTTCGTCGTGTTGGACTTAATGGTGGGGCCGGGATTGCTGCTGCCATTCAGAGCGAAGGCCGTGTTCACATTCGTTATGTCGTTAGAGGTCGCTGTACTGGCAGCATTTTGTAGCCATATTCCGGTCCCATAACCGGCTACGGTGTTATTCGTGATGGGGATGGTTGAGAACGCGTTGATGATCCCCTCTTCCACTCCGGTGACAATGTTTCCGCCGACCACTCCGTCGATGGCCTCGGCCTCTATTCCATAAGGTGAACAGTCAGCACACGCAGTGGTAGCATGCACAAAGTTGTCCTTGATGGTGGCGGTAAGTGCAGGCGCAGCGCCAGGAGGACCGGTGACGGCGGTGATTCCCCCCAGGTCGAAGTCATGCACACTGTTGTTTTGGATAGTAACCGACTGGTTGATGGGGCCATCATTTTCAACCCAAATGCCATATCCACACCCGACGTTTTGGGTGTGCTGATTCCGCGTCGTGACATCCCCGATATTGCCCACCGTGCCTGAAGCGTTGTTAGTCGCGTCATAGAAAATCCCTACCAGACCCGCACTCAACCCGACACCTTGGCAGAAAAAAGGCTGTCCATTGGGATTGGCGCTTCCGTCCACGGTCAGATTGGTGATAACCACACCGAAACTCCCCGCCGAACTGACGTTCTGAACAAGTATTTGCGCCACAAACATCTCGCCGTTGAATTGGCTCGTTGCGTTGGCAGCCGGACTCGGAGGCAGAATGATTACAGCCCGGTCCACTGCTGTTGTCCCCGAAGCAGCCTCCATGCCCGCCAAGAACAACGGGATGGAAATCGTGACTTGTTCGGGATAGGTCCCGGGGCATACGTTGATTCTGTCGTTCGCTACGGAGGCGCTGACTGCCGCGGAGATTGTCGGATACACAAATTTGGCCTTAACGCAGCTTCCGACATAGCGAGCAGTAGCGTGCGCCGGGTCTGCCCCGGAAATCATCGCCGCCGCAAACAACACGCAGATGATTCGTTTCGTCATAGCTTGTTTCCCTCCTGTGTGGGCGCTCGCTACCTGATTCCCCGTTCGGCACAATGTGCCGGTTTCAGGGCCCAAGAGTGGTTGTGGACAACCTTACCGGGGCACCAGCCATCCTCGCGAAAGCGAATCGGAGCCCAAGTCTGAAGGCGTGCAGTGGAAAAGACGTTACCCCTGCCCGGCGGCGCTTGTCAAGATGCGTCTCCGTCGCGGCCCGCCGACAGTTGACAAGTGCCTCGAATTAGGTTACTTTGCAATGCAAAGCGTGAACTGTATGAATTCCCTCCACAAAGCGCTGGGCGACATCAGCAGCATTCGCAGGCAGGTGGCCCATAGTACTGAGTTTCGTGGTTACGGTCCTGCCACGCTGGCCAGTACGGGCATTCTGGCATTTACGGCCGCAGGGGCTCAGGCGCTGTGGCTGCCAGATCCGGCGAATCACATACCGACATACTTAAGCATCTGGATTGCCGCTGCCGCCCTGTCGGCGGCCATGATTGGGATGGAGATGTATGCCCGCACGCAGCGCATTCACTCGGGCATGGCGGATGAGATGATCCGCATGGCCGTGGAGCAGTTCCTGCCGTCGGTGGGCGCAGGCGCGTTGATTACTGTTGCGCTGGTACGCTACGTTCCCGCGGTTTTGTGGATGCTTCCCGGCCTCTGGCAAATTGTTTTCAGCCTGGGCGTGTTTTCGTCGTGCCGTTTTCTCCCGCGTCCGGTGGCCGCCGTAGGCGTGTGGTACATGCTGACGGGTCTGACCTGTATCGCGTTGGGGGATGGCCGGGCACTCTCTCCGTGGGCTATGGGTATCCCGTATGGAGTCGGGCAGTTGCTGGTCGCGGGGATACTGCTTTTTACCGGGAAGGAGGAAACGGAATGAAAAGTAAGGCTCCGCGCCGCGAAGGGCGCTTCGCCTATGAAGGCTTGGATCGCGTGATTCACGAGCGCGCGCGCCTGAGTGTGCTGACGTCTCTGATCACGCATCCGAAGGGGTTGACGTTCGGCGAGCTCAAGCAACTTTGCGCTCTCACGGACGGCAATTTGAACCGGCATCTGCGCGTTCTGGAAAAGGGGAAAATGGTCGAGGCCGTGAAGAAATACGACCGCAACCGTCCGCAGACTGTCTGCCGAATCACGGCTTCCGGCCGTGCGCGCTACGTTGAATATTTGTCCACCCTCGAACAGGTGGTTCGGGATGCGGCAAAGGTTACGGAAGAACGGCCCGCGGCGAGCCTGGTACACAGCCTGGCACCGTCGCGGGCCTGAACTTTTTTTTATCAGGTAACTTTGCAGCGCAAAGCTTGCACCGCAAAGCTACCTGAAGAATGGAGGCACTCAGTGAGCGATCTGTCGATGCTGCAATCCAGCTTAAGGATGAAATCCCGGTCCATGGGCGTGAAACTCATCGTAGTTTGCGGGCTAGCCCTACTCATGACAATTCCGGCGTTCTTTGTTGGAGCGCTGATTGAAGATAGGACCCAGCGAGCCGCGGAGGTCATTCGGGAAATAAGCAGTCACGTGGGCGGCCAGCAGACCTTCCTCGGACCCACACTCGCCATTCCGTACAATATTCCCCCACAATCTCCGGCTGATCATGCCAAGCACGGCATGTGCCTGGTTTTTCCGGCACGAGCTTCGGCCACGATCAAAACCGCAACGGAAGAGCGTCGTCGCTCGCTCTTTAAGGTGCCGGTGTTTCAGGCGGACCTGAAACTCGATGCAGCATTCGATCTAACCGGTGTGCCCGCGGCGGCTCCGCAAGGCGCCGAACTCGACTGGAGCCGTGCCGAGATTATCGTTGGAGTCAGTGATGCCCGCGGAGCGCAGGCCGACGCCATCCTGACGGCGGACGGAAAGACATCGACGCTGGTTCCTGCGGAAAACACAACTACCATCTCAATCGGTGGGGACCAGAGCGAGCACATCAAGCTCACCCTCTTTGGCACCAGAGTCGAAGGCCTCGCCAAGCCAAACGCCCAATTCAATGTGACGTCCGCCCTGCGATTTTCTGGCGCTCAAAGGATCGCGGTGCTTGCCTATGGCAAGACGACTCATCTCGCGGTCCAAGGCGATTGGCCAAGCCCGGGATTTGATGGAGGCTTCTTGCCGGTCAATCGAACCGTGTCCGGCAACGGCTTCACTGCGGAGTGGTCCGTGCCTTTCATCGCGCGTGGAGTGCGCGCCGAAGGACAGGCCGACACAATTACCGGTCTCGATGCGACAGCGCTTGGCGTTTCCTTCATCGAAGTGGCAGATCCATATCAATCGGTCAACCGATCCCTTAAGTACGCACTTCTCTTCCTGGGACTGCTATTTCTTTCCTACTTCGTATTCGAAGTTACAACCGGCAAGCGGGTTCACCCTGCTCAATACGTTCTCGTAGGCATCGCCCAGATCATCTTTTACCTGCTTCTGTTGTCGATCGCAGAGAGAGTCGGGTTCGATGCTGGCTTTCTGCTCGCCGGAGCGGCCACGGTGGCGCTGCTTTCAGCGAATGCGGCATGGGTGTTCTCCAGTCGCATGCAGGGAGTAAGGGCCTTGGCTATCTTCTCTTTGTTGTATGCACTGATCTACCTGCTGCTGCGCCTCGAGGATAATGCCCTGCTCGTGGGCGCGATTACTAGTTTCCTGGCGGTTGCGGCTGCCATGTATTTCACTCGCAGGATCGACTGGTATGGCTCCCTCCCAGCGCCTGGCATTGCCGCGCAGCAAACGGCGCCAGAGGTCACGCAGGACACGGCGTAGAAAAGCAATTCTGTAGAGCCCGGCGGGGACGCGATAAGAAGAGTGGCACAGCATATTCTGCCGGCGATTTCGTCAGCAAGTTTACGAGGTAACTGTTGAGTGCAAAATGACGTTCACAAAGAACTGCATGTGGCCATCATCATGGACGGCAACGGCCGCTGGGCCACACGGCGCGGTTTGCCCCGCGTCGCAGGACATCGCGCCGGGGTGGCCGCCGTTCGGCGCGTCGTTGAGCATGCGCCTGATCTCGGCGTCCGATGGCTGACGCTCTATGCGTTTTCATCCGACAACTGGAACCGCCCGGCCGATGAGGTGGAGAGCCTTTTCTGGCTGCTCCGGGCCTACCTGCGCATGGAGACGGAAAGGCTACGTCAAAACAGTGTACGGCTGGAGATCATCGGCCGGCGCGATCGCCTGGACAATCGGCTGCTGCGAGAGATCTCCCGAGCGGAAGAAGCGACCGCCGAAGGCCAACGTCTTCATTTGCGAATTGCCGTGGACTACTCCTCGCGCGACGCTATCGCGCGCGCCGCCGCCGGCATGGTTGGCGCGCTTTCGCCGGATCGCCCAGTCTCCTCCGATCTGTTGCGCCCTATGCTTGCGCAGGCGCTGACCGTGGAGAGCGGTGAAGTGGATCTACTGATCCGCACCGGGGGTGAGAAGCGGCTTTCAGATTTCCTGCTGTGGGAGTCGGCCTATGCCGAACTTCTGTTTATTGAGCGGATGTGGCCAGATTTTGCCGCCGCCGATCTGGATGCTGCCCTGTCAGAATTCAAACGTCGGGAACGGCGCTTTGGCAGTGTGCCAGCGGCCACCACCGCTACACAGGCCGGTGGTGCGCAGTGAGGATGACGCCCAGTCTCGTGCGTCAATTTCTTGGAAATTGTTCTTGTCACGATATAAACTATTTATATACAATTGCTTACAAAGATCAAATTATTACTTGACATGTAATAAATAATAAACAAGAATATTCATGGTTTACATCGAAAGGGATACACGGAAAGAAGGGGTGGGGTATGACGGGGAAGGAATTCAAGCTTGCCCGCAAAGAACGTGGCTGGAGCCAGTGCGATTTGGCCACGCGTCTTGGAGTCTCACAGACTTACGTGACGTTCCTGGAGCATGGCAAACGGCCTTTTCCTCCTCGATTGGCCAGAAGGGCAGTTACCTTGCTAGGAATGAGCCCCTCAGCTTTGCCGTTGAGCCTCCGTGCTTCCACGGACTCCGAGTTGACCCGCCAGCTTTCTGCATTGGGTTATCCGGGATATGCACACGTTCCTCCGGCGGGTCGGAGAAACCCTGCTGAAGTGCTTCTCGTAGCTTTGGGAAAAGACAACTTGGATGCGAGAGTTGCGGAAGCGCTCCCGTGGCTACTGCTTCAGTATGGAGAGATGAGCGAAGCTTCGAAGAAGTGGCTGGTGGAGCAGGCACGACTTCGGAATCTGACGAATCGTCTTGGTTTCACCGTCACGCTTGCGAAACAGGTTGCCGAGCGAAAAGGCGAAACAACGTCCCATGCCTATCAAGCTCTAGTTCAGTTAGAGCAAGAACTATTGCGGAGCCGTCTTGTTGGCCCCGACACTTTTTGTCAGAGCCAGCTTTCGCAGCGGCAACGCGAATGGATGGAGACTGCCAGGCCGGAAGCGGCAAGGCAATGGAATCTGTTGACCAATTGGAAGCCAGAAGACTTGCCATATGCCTGATCTGGTCCTGCCGTCGCCGTGGCTCGAATTTCTCACCGACGTAGATCACAACCTCTCAGAAGCAGTGGAACTCCACTGCGTGGGAGGCTTTGTTCTCGCCGCCGTGTATGGCATCGCAAGGACCACGAACGACCTGGACTACATCTTTGCTATTCCAAACCAAGAGCATGCGGAACTAAATAGAATCGCAGGTCAAGACTCAGATCTTGCCAAGAAACACAAAGTGTTTTTACAAATGGTTGGAGTCGCAGATTACCCTGAGAATTATGAGCGCCGTCTGACAACTCTTCCGCTCGGCTTGAAAAAGCTGACCCTTCGGGTTTTCGATCCCTACGATTTACTCCTTTCGAAGCTCACTCGGAACAATCCCAAGGATATGCAGGATGCCCAGGCCTTGATCAAAAAACTAGACCTGAAATTCGATGTACTCATCGAGCGCTTCCGAACTGAAATGAGTTGGATTCCTCGCCAAGAATGGCATGAGCAAACTCTTACTGTGGTCTGGAAAGATTTCTTTTGACTCTCGGCTTGGACGCAGCCGCGGTGAACTCGTAGCGATTACTCGCCAGAGTACCGCCGGCGGGAGCTAATGGATCAGTTCGCCCCTACTGCATCAGTTCCACGGTGATGGAGACTTCGTAGGTGCCGCTCAGTTCGGGGAAGCTGGGAGAAACCGAATAGGTAATCGGGACTCCAACATGGCCCTTGACGACCCAGGAAGCGACCGATCCGGTTAGATGCTCAGCATTGGCATAGGCCAGCATGCTTCCGCCGTGATCTGCATTCGAGTTGACTTGCTTCGCGTTTTCGCCGGTACCAAAATCAAGACGCCAGAATTGCGGCCCAGAGCCCTCCGCTTGGTTGGGCGTGACCACCTTGAGTGATGCGGAAACCTGATAGGTGGCGTTTTCGGTGGGGATGAAGAGCGTTGTCGGCGGGATGGGGACAGAGTCCTGCGTGGGATTCAGTTCGGCCACGAGTTGCGCGCTGGTGAAGACGGTGACCGTGCTGACGGCCTTGGTCTCGCCCGCCGTTACCACCAGTTTATGCTTGCCGCCCGAAGGCATCGCGTCGAGGGACACAATGATCTGCGTGGGCGTCGTGCTTACTACCGCCAATTCCTGGCCATCCAGGGTCACAGCCAAGGGTGAGCCGGAGAATCCATTGCCATTGATTGTGAGCTGCTTCGCGGCGATCGAAGTGTTGTTGATGGCGGCGGTGGCGGCAAATGCCGGCGCGCAGAATACCAGCAGGAGCGTCAGAGTTGCGATCGGAAGAATGGTTTTCAGGATTGCTGATGGCTGCGTTTGCATGATCTTTCCCCCAGGGCTGACTCGATGTCTGTGCCATTAGGCGACTTTCCGGGAAGTATAGCATGATTCGGCAGGGCTCGGCTTTGACGGGCCGCCTTCGCTATTGGCTTTGGAATGCCCTTTGGGAGCCGCATCTGGCGGACGAGGTATGACCCGCGAATGGGCGGATTGACAAGAAAGTTTTGGAACGTCTTTGTGAAGGCCGGCGGCACGAATTTGTTGCGCCCCGCGGGCGATTAGTCTTTCAAGGGAACCATCACGCGATCGCCGCGGCAAAAAGTAGCGACTTTGGCAGGTGAACCATCTGGCAGCGGAACGGTCACGACGGGACCGTAGCAATAAACGGCGTGTCCGGTGGCTGCGAAGTACCAGCGTCCACCCTTGGCTCGGGAGGGTGATTGGGTAATAGTGGGAGAAAGCTTTGCAGGGGGCTGTAGCTTCGGAAAAGAAAGCGACAGCAATAAGGCTAGGGTCAATGCCTTCATAATTAGGGTCTCCCTGCAAAGCGCGGCCTTTTTAGGGAAGGCCGTTACTGCTTCTACCTACCTACTTGCTTGCTCGCCTACCTACCTAAATTCGTACCTACCGGGCGTGCCGCGATTAGGGTGCTCAGCGGCGCGCTCAAATCACGTGAGTCATTCGCCGGACGTCTTGCAAGTCCGACTCAGGTCTCTGAGGAATATCTTTCATTGACTCCGAATGCTTGCCGGCGGGCTTTCCGTTTGCGGTCGGGCCGCTGGGCTTTTGCTGCTCCGTAGCCGAGTCGCCTTCGGCTTTGGACAGCGTTTTCCTGGCTTTGTCCTGGGCCATCTTGCCTTTCAACATCGCGAGCTGGTTGCTGTCTTGCAGCATCTCGCGGATCAGGGCTCGTTGGGTTTCGATCGTGCGCCCTTGTTCTATGACGAGGGTCGTCAGGATGGCATAGGAGAACACGAACAATACGACAAGGACGGGAAACATTCCCGTAGAGCGGTTTGCCTTCTGTATTGCTTTGCACTCGGCGCTGTAAGCGATGGTCAAGGTGTCGTCCTCTGCGCTCCCCCCTACCGGGGTTACCTCAGTACAGTGCACCTTGGAACCCATACGCGCCTTTCGTTCTAAGTGATTGATGCGGGATGGCTTAGCCCGCATGCGTCGACGCCACGGCTCAGGCCAGGTGAAAGGCTCTGCACATTATGCGTAACGGTTGCTGCGCAAATGACCGTGTCGAGGGGCCAAACGGGGCGCTGGTGGCTTAACAGGACGGGCTGGCTTGGACGAGCTTTCTTAGGACGACCTTGGCTAGGGACGTGCTTTCATAGGACGACCTTGGCTGGGACGAGCTTTAGGCCGCCCGGTCTCAGGAGGACGCATTGCCGCCGGGATCCGAATGGACGCTCGCTAGCAGAGAGGTAGGGGCGGTTACCAGACGCTCAATAGCGACATATTGGCCGCGTACGCGCGCCCAGCGGGCAGCGTGCGGCCGGACATCGAGGTGGAGGAAGGTGCTGTCGTAGACTCCGATTCCGCCATGGAGGAAGGTCGGAACCTGGAGCGCCAGTTCGTACATCTGTTGCATCTTGACGCCAGGAATGGACACATCGGCGGCCGTTCCAAGCGTGTGCTCGCTGTCGGCGACGCCGCCTACCTTCAGGTTGTGAGCAGGACAGCGGTAGCCATCATGGACGACGACCGGCTTTTCCGCCAGCCCACGCAACAGTTCGAGACCCTCGATGAGCGCGGTCTGGATCTTTAATTGGCCACAGCAGTGGCAGGCAAACTCCTGCTTGGAGAAGTGCTCGCTAAGATCACCCAACCGGCTCACCTCGAAATGTCATGTCAGAGTTGACTAAGACGACGTTCGCATCATCTGAGTTTGCATCATGCGCCAGGTTCGAAGGCTTGGCTGTGAGCGCAATCACTTCAAATTGGGTCGGTTTCTGGTTTGGCCGTGTTCGGCATGCGACTTTATGGTTTGCCAGTGTATCTAACGTCTTGGGTTCAACGATTGGTTCAGCGTAATTTTACGGGAGATTCGAACATGAACGACAAGGTCAAAGAAGAGGCGGCGAAGGTCGGTGCCGCGAAGATCGAGAAGAGCGCGGAGGAGTGGCAGAAGCAGCTCACTCCGGAGCAGTACGAGGTGGCCCGCCAGTGCGGCACCGAGCGCGCCTTCACCGGCAAGTATTGGGACAACCATGCAGACGGCATGTACACATGCGTGTGTTGCGGTGCGCCGCTGTTCGATTCCGAAACCAAGTTTGACTCGGGAACCGGCTGGCCCAGCTTCTACGACGCGGCTGACAAGAAGAATGTCTCCGAACACACCGACCGCGCCTACGGAATGACGCGGACAGAAGCGCGTTGCGCCCACTGCGACGCGCATCTGGGGCATGTGTTTCCGGATGGCCCGCGCCCCACAGGATTGCGATATTGCATCAACTCCGCAGCGCTGGATTTCAAGGCGAAGAAATAGCAGCGCTCGATTTCAAGGCGAAGGAACCCTGTGTAGGCTCTCGGCATTCGGTAACACAAGCCGGCCTTTTCTCTCCGCAAAAAAGCAAAGGGACGGGGTTTTCCCGTCCCATGCGTCGGCCGAATCGTCGGTTAACGTATTCGATACCGAAACTTGTATGTTGTTGCGACGTGCGTTTTTGCGACGCGCGTTGTTTTCGCCGAATCGTGCGAGTTAGGCGGTCGCGGCCGTTGTTTTCTGCGCGTCTGTCGATGTGGACTTCGCCTGGTCCTGGCTCTGCTCCTTGTGCTGTGCCTTCGCATCGTTCTTTTGCTGATGCTTTTCCGGCTGGCGAACTTCCACTCCACCCTTGAGCACGGCACCTTCTTCCACGCTGATGCGATGCGTGATGACATCGCCGGCGAGCACGCCTTCATTGCGTAGATCGAGCCGGTCGGCGCAATCGACGTTGCCCTGCACCTTGCCCATGACTACAACTTCGTCGGCCGTGATGTTCGCGGCGACGTTGCCATTGCGACCGATGGTGACGCGGTTGCCGGGGAAACTGATGGTTCCTTCGATGCGTCCGTCAATGAAAATTGATTCTGTACCGCTGACCTGGCCCTTGATGACAAGCGAACGGCCGATGTGGGCCTGCTCCACGGGAACTGAGGCGGTTTTGACCGGAGTGTAATTGTTAGCCGGGGGAGCGGGAGAGAACTTTGGGTCCGGGGACTGCAACATGAATGACCTCACTTTGAAATCCGCTGCCGGAGAGGGAGAGCGGCTCCCCGGCATCGGTTAATGGGCTTCTCTACGGCGAGAAAAGAATGGCACGAAGGGGAAGTTACGTACAGATTACCGGAGTCACTATGTTTCTTGAGTTGCGGCAGAGTGTCGGGAAAATGCGCGAAATATGCCGGCACTCGCGCGCCTGACGGAAAGTTTGGACAGATTTTCGGTACTGTTTAACGCTGACTATTGGGAATTACGCTTGTCATCTTGCGCTGCGCCCACGGCGCTTACACACTAAGCAGCGCATGGACAACGAGCCACGGTACTGGTACACAGCCAAACGACACCCCTTTGGCCAAAGGCACGCGCTGACTTGGGAAGGGTGGCTGATCGATGTGGTCTGGTTCTTCAGCTTCCTCGGTATATCTCCGTTGTTGCGGACGAGTAGCCAGCATCCGTTGCAGGGCTTAGGGCTCTTTTTTGGACTGATCGCGATATTTATGGCGATCCGTCACTGGAAGGGCGACCCTCAACGCTGGGATGATTGACACCCGCTGGGTCTTCGCCTACCCCGCGCGCACAGGTGCATTCGGGGTCACTCGATTCTTGCTCTAACGAACCAAGACCCTGATAAGGCAAGAGTTATATTGCGGCCCTTGCCTTCCCTTCTCAACATGCAGGGCAAGTTGCCGACGACTAATATGTGGGCGCTACCAGCACGGTGTGCTCCAGCTCAGTGCCTCAAGTACGGTTGAAGTCCGGCGCGCGTGGCACCTGCTACAATTCGGACAAGCGCTCAAGGAATCGGTTCTTCCCGAAAATGGAAGACATCCCAACGCAATAACCCAAACGCCTAATTGTCGCCTCGCTGCGGCGGTGGTATGCTTCGCGCCGTTAGAAGCCTTGTCGGGCGCGGCAGGTCAAGCAAGACGCGCGAGTCCCTAGCTGTTAGTGCAAGCTACTAAGACACGCTCGCGATCAGGGAATTCCGCGCGAATATCTGGAGGTTATATGTCGTACCTGGAGTTCAAATCGAAGTCTTGTGGTGCAAAGCTGCTTTCATTGGGGATTGTGTTAGCGCTCGCCATTGGCGTGATTCAGCCGGCGCAGGCGCAGGCGTCCGCTGCAAAATCGTCCTCTATACAGTCTGCAAAGGGTTTGTCGAGTTTGCCGACAGATGCGCAAGGACCCATCTCGGCGGCGCTAGGGAAGGACGACTCTGGCTACTGGCTTCATCACGGTGCTGTGGGCTTCCGTGGCGTAAATCCCAAGCAGGGGCTGGCGGTAGAGTTTACGCGGCAAGGGGCCGCAGTGCAGGGCGAAGCACGAAGCAAGGTGCGTGGCGACAATCGCAGCGACAGCCACAACCTGCGCTGGGTGCTGGAAACGCGTGGCTGTGGATATGGCGATGCTTTGCATCGAGTAGAAGCGGTCGATCCGCAGGCGAAGGCGAACCGTGTGGAGTACCGGCGCGAAGGCATTACGGAGTGGTATGAGAACGGGCCGATGGGGTTGGAGCAGGGATTCACGCTGGCGCAGCCTCCGGGAAACGCGAACGGGCAGCCACTGACGATAGAGTTGGGGCTGAACGGGACGGACATCCCACTCAAGCCAAAACCGGGCTTGAATGGGGCACCCTCCGACCGGGCGCTGGATGCGGAAGGGAAGATCCTGGAGTTGCGGGGAACGGATGGGAGAGCCGGGTTGCGCTACACCGGTCTGATGGCACGCGATGCGGCGGGGCGCGAGTTGCGGAGCTGGATGGAGATACGCGGGGAGCGGTTGCTGGTGAGGGTGAGCGATGCGGGAGCGCGCTATCCGGTGGTGGTCGACCCGTGGATACAGCAGGCGGAACTGACGGCATCTGACGGCGCTGCTGGCGACTTCCTTGGCTATTCGGTCGCTGTCGACGGAACGACGGCTGTGGTAGGCGCGCCGAATCACACAACCTCCGGGACGAATCAGTCGCAGGGTGCAGCGTATGTGTTCGTGGAAAATGGTGGCACGTGGAGTCAGCAGGCGGAGCTTACGGGTCCTACCAATGCGCAAGGTGACCTCTTCGGCCAATCGGTGGCGGTGAGTGGCAGCATAGCGCTGGTCGGAGCACCGTCACTGACGGTCGGTTCGAACCCCGTGCAAGGTGCGGCGTATGTCTTCGTGAGAAATGGAACCAGCTGGAGCCAACAAGCGCAGCTGGTTGCCTCCGACGGCGCGACGGGCGATCAATTTGGACAATCCGTGGCGGTCAGTGGTAGCACCGCCGTAGTGGGTGCGCAGGAGTTTTATTCGAATGGCCCAGGTGCGGCATACGTGTTCGCGCAAAGCGGAACTACCTGGAGCCAGGAGGCGAAGCTGACCGCGTCCAACGGGCAGGCGGGCGACTGGTTCGGCACGTCGGTAGCGGTAGTGGCGGGCGTGGCCTTGGTGGGGGCCCCGAATCACCCGTATTCGTCTTCGTCAGACCAGCCCGGCCCCGGAGCGGCATATGTGTTCGCCGGCAGCGGGAAGACGTGGAGCCAGCAGGCAGAGCTGTCGGCATCCGACGCGGTAGCAGGTGATATCTTCGGAGGTTCGGTCGCGCTAAGCGGAAGCACGGGCGTGGTGGGCGCTCCGAATCACACAGTCAATTCGAACAGCAGCCAGGGAGCGGCATACGTGTTCGCGCAAAGTGGAACGACGTGGAGTCAGCAGGCGGAACTGACCTCGTCCAACGGCGCGCCGGGGGACGACTTCGGCATCTCGGTCGCGATCAGCGGCGGCACTCTGCTGGTGGGGGCTTGGAGTAAAACGGTAGGTTCGAATGCTTCCCAGGGAGCGGCATACGTGTTTGCGCAAAGCGGAACTACGTGGAGTCAGCAAGCGGAACTGACGGCTTCCGACGGCGGGGCCGATGACTACTTCGGCTTTGCGGTTGCGGTCAGCGGCAGCACAGCCGTGGTTGGGGCCAACGGCCACACGGTCGGCTCGAATCCGGATCAGGGAGCGGCATACGTGTTCGTTCCACCGTCGACCTCAGTCACTCTCTCGCCCGCTTCGCTGAGTTTCGGCAACGAGGCTGTGAACAACACGAGTGCAGCTAAGATGGTGACGCTAACCAACTCCAGTTCGTCCACACTGGACATCAGCAACATCGATATCACGCCCAGCACCAACTTCAAGATTTCCAGCAAGACGTGTGGAAGCACTTTGGCTGTGGGCAAGAGCTGCAAAGTGAGCGTTGAGTTCGAGCCCACGGCGCTCGGCGCGCTCAAAGCGTCGCTCGTTTTCACTGACAATGCTCCTGGCAGCCCACAGAGCGTGCCACTTTCAGGTACGGGTGTAGAGCCGGCGACGCTGACCCCAACCAGTGCGAGCTTCGGAAAGCACAAGGTCGGAACGACGAGCGCGTCGAAAACGTTTACGCTGACCAACGAGCAAAACGGGGAGCTGACCGGCATTACAGTTTCGACCAGCGGCGATACCGCCGACTTCCTGTACTCAACCTCGTGCGGGGCGAGCTTGGCGGCAAAGGGGAAGTGCACGATCAGCGTGAAGTTCAAGCCGACCGAAAAGGGAACGAGGACCGGGGAGTTGAGCGTGAGCGACAACGCCAGCAACAGCCCGCAGAAGGCGAGCCTGAGCGGGACGGGGGATTAAGCTAGAACAACAAAAAGGGCACCGTCCTCACGGTGCCCTTACCTACCTGCAACTTGATGAAGCGATGAGCGATGGAGCGTCAGGGGCCGAAGCCCCTGTCACGATAGGGTCGTCTTAGGGTCGTCGCTCCGCACGGCTGAAGCCCGTGCTCTACCAAACTTATTTATTCTCGTTGGCGCCAATTTCTTTGCGCTGCGCTATCGGACGCGCCGCGCGAGCCGCAGCCGCGGCGGGTATTGTGGCAGCCGCGCCGTAGCGCTCGAGCAGCACAGGCACCATCGCGCCCTCGGCTTCCTTCACAAACGTGAGCTTGGTGGCACCGAGAAGGTCGACGCGGATGAAGTCTCCCAGCTTGACCTGCCCGGTGGCGACCAGGTTCGCGAGCGGATACACAAGGTAGCGCTCGATGGCACGCTTCAGGTGGCGAGCTCCGTACTTAGGGTCGGTGCCTTCGCGGAGCAGGAATTCCTTCACCTTGGGGGTGCAATTAAAAACGAACTGGTGTGCGCCGGAAGCCATCAGTACCCGCTGCTGAACCATGCCGAGTTCGATTTCCAGAATCTGTTGGAGATGCTCGGGCCGCAGGGTCTTGAAGACCACAACCTTGTCGATGCGGTTCATGAACTCAGGCGTGAACTTACGCCGCGCCGCTTCGACGGCCGTGCGGTTGATCTTCTCGTCGAGCGAGTTGTCGACTTGCACCGGTTTGGGCGCGAATCCGAAACCGGCTTCCACTAAGCCCGTCATCTCAGACGCGCCGAGGTTCGAGGTCATGATAATGATGCAGTTCGAAAGATCGACGCGGCGGTTATCGCCGAGCGTCAACGTGGCCTTGTCGAGGATGCCGAGCAGTAACTGCCAGAGCGAGTCGGAAGCCTTTTCGATCTCGTCGAAAAGCAGGATCGAGAGCTTGAGCTTCTCCGTGTGCCACTGGTTGAGCGCTTCCTGCGTGAGCAGAGGATGAGTCTCGCGGTGTCCGAGGTATCCGGGAGGCGAGCCGATGAGCTTGGCAATTTCGTGCGAGTGCTGGAACTCGGCGCAATCGATCTTGATGCAGGCTTTCGCATCGCCGAAGAGCGCTTCGGCCATGGCTTCCACGACGCGGGTCTTGCCGGAACCGGTCGGCCCCAGGAAAAGCAGATTGCCCACCGGGCGGCCCGGAGCATTCAATCCGGCCAGGAACATCTGATAGATTTCGGCGACTTTCTCAAGGGCCTGATCCTGACCCACGATTTTGCGAGACAGGCTGGTTTCAAATTCACGCGCGTCGCTGCTGCGCCGGGTAGGGTCAAGTACTGTTGCCAGATTCGTTCTCATCACTTCGGGCCCTTGTTTCCTTTCCGGGAATTGCATGTCATTTGGGAAGCTGCTCATTTTGGTTACCCCGGACGGTTCACCCTGTTGCGCCGCCCTTGTACCTGTCTTGTGCAAGCTGTTCGCCAACCCCGGCACGCCCCGTATTTCGCGCTTTCTCATCGTTTTAGATGCTGCTAGCGGCACTTCTGTGCTATCCGGGTCAGGCATGGCGGTTTCCTCAAGAGCAATTGTTTGCAGTCAGCGTTGGGGAACTTCCTATTGCCCCTGCTGGCCGCTTCCTCGAATTTTTCCTGCGCGATAATTTCGGCCGCTATACGGTGATCGGCGGCCCGAATTACCCTCCAGCCGAAACGCGAACTGAAGTCTCTGCCGGAGAAAAGCTGTTTCGGATTCGATCTATTGTTTCGTCGACCCGTTTTGTCGACTATTTCGACGGCTGTTTTGCCGGCGGTAGAAGGGCTCTCCTGATTCTGGAATTCTGGAGTCGCCTATTGTAGATAAGCCGCTAGCAGTTGCAAGAGGTTTCGGGGAGGCGTGTTTATCAGGCAGGTATCAAGGCAGGGCGACTTGGATGCGGTAGCAGCTTTACCCCGTTTCCGCCGGGCCAGCGGGGCTGAAATTTGCCGCTTTCGTGTAATTGTTAAGGCCTCGGGAGAGGCTATAATTCAAGGTCGGCGGCTATGGAAGCTTGACCTCCCTGAAACCCGTGGCTGTTCTCACGCATCTTTTAGCAGCATCTTTTGGTAGCAGCAGAAACTCTAAGCATTAACTAAGGAGCCCTCATGCCGATTACGAAGACCGGCCAAGTCTGGCACAACGGCAAATTCATTGCCTGGGATGATGCCAAGATCCACGTGATGTCGCACGTGGTGCACTACGGCTCTTCGCTGTTTGAGGGCATTCGCTGCTACGCGCCGCCCAGCGGGCCGGCGATCTTCCGCGCTACGGAGCACATTCAGCGGCTGATCGATTCTGCGCGCATCTACCGCACCGAGATTTCCTATACGCGCGATGAGATTATCGCCGCCATGGTCGAACTGGTTGGCAGAAACGGCGTGTGGCCGTGCTACATCCGGCCGGTGATTCTGCGCGGCTACGGTGATGTGGGCGTCAACCCGCTCAAGTCGCCGATCGAGGTCTACATCTGCAACTATCCGTGGGGCAAATATCTGGGCGCCGATGCGAGCGAAGGCGTCGATGTATGCGTTTCCTCATGGACTCGCATTGCGCCGAACACCCTGCCCACGATGGCCAAGGCCGGCGCGAACTACATGAACTCGCAGCTCATTAAGATGGAAGCCATAATGAATGGCTATGCCGAAGGCATTGCACTCGACGTGAATGGCTGCGTCAGCGAGGGTTCGGGCGAAAACCTGTTTGTGGTCCGCAATGGCGTGTTGCGAACCGCTCCGCTCGGGAACTCCGTGCTGCCCGGCATAACGCGCGATTCGGTGCTGCAGATTGCGCGTGAGCTTAGCATTCCGGTGATCGAGCAGTCGGTGCCGCGTGAATCGCTGTACATCGCCGACGAGCTTTTCTTTACGGGCACGGCGGCGGAGATCACGCCCATCCGGTCAGTCGATAAGATCACGGTGGGCAAGGGTACGATCGGCGCAATCACCAAGGCGATCCAGCAGGAATTTTATGGGATCGTGCACGGCCTGAAGCCCGATCGCTACCACTGGCTGACCCCGGTTCCGGTCAACACCAAACAGCCGGTCGCTGTGTAGGAGCGTCGGCAGTGGTCTGGTTTGATCGCTCACCCAACTTCAAGGATCGGCGTCATCCCGAAGCCCCCGCGCTTTCACCAGCGGGGCGAGGGATCTTGCGTGCATCTTCTGACACTCACCTGAACCGCACTGCTGCCAGAGCGTCTTTGGGCTGTAGCTTACCGCCCCGCCCAGAGAATCTCCACGGAGTACTTCTTCATTTCATGATCGGCCGTGATCAGGGCTAGATCTTCGGACAGCGCCTGCGCGATCAGCAAGCGATCGAATGGATCGCGGTGGTGCATGGGAAGGTCGCATACGGCCAGCGCGTGAGAATAGCTCACCGGTAACGGTCGCAACCCCTGTCTCGCAGTTTCGCGTGGGACTACCAAACGTGCCGAGCCGGGCAAACGCATCTTGCCGGCGCCGGTCTTGATGGCGATCTCCCAAACGCTGGCGGCCGAGAAAAACAGTTCGTGCTCGGGTGACGTCAAAACATCGCGAGCGGCCTGGTTGAGACGGCCTACATCTCCCACGCTCCAAAGCCACACCACGGTATCGACCAGGTATTTCATTGACCTGCGCGTTTCTTTTTCTTTGCCGCTTTCTCAGCAATCGAAGCATGAGCGCCTGCCGGTTTCTTGCCCGTTCGTTCCTCGCCCGTTCGTTCCTCGCCATAGAACAGGGCAAGAAGATCATCGGGGAGCGGAGCATCGAAGTCGTCCGCAATGTAAATTTGTCCTTCCAGGGCGCCAAGCGGACGCAGGCGATTCGCCGATGGGACCGCAACCAGTTTGGCCACAGGCACCCCCGCGCGGGCAATCGTGATCTCCTCGCCCTCGGCTACTTTGCGGAGCAATTTGGAAAGTTGCGTTTTCGCTTCATGGATATTGACTTCCATAGGGGCTCAGATTAGCTAAGTCGTAGGACTAAGTCAAGGCAGACGATGCCAGCACGTGATGGCCCTTCCTAAATCAAGGCTGGGGATTTGTTCGCTCCGGCCATTACCTCCGTCATCTCGCCGCCGCGCCTGGTTGGGGCGATGATACCCAAGAAAGCCGAAACCCAGACCTCATGAATATTGACGACCTGCTGCGCATTGCAATGGAGCGGCGCGCCTCCGACCTTCACTTGAAGGTGGGAAACTATCCGCACTTGCGCATTGATGGCGAACTCATCCCTCTGACAGAGCAGACGCGCGTCACTGCCGAAGACATGCTGAACATGGCTTTCAGTATGATGTCGGCTCGGCAAAAGCAGAAATTCAAAGAAACAACAGAAATCGACATGGCGTACGGCGTCGCCGGCCTGGGACGCTTCCGTGTGAACGTGTTTCAGCAGCGCGGCAACGTTGGCCTGGTGCTCCGCGTGATCCCGACGAAAATCCGGGCGCTCGACGAGCTGTTCCTGCCCAAGGTGGTGGAGCAGATTTGTGACATGCCGCGCGGCCTGGTGCTGGTGACCGGCGTGACGGGATCGGGCAAATCCACCACGCTCGCCGCCATGGTGGATCGCATTAATTCGACGCGCGCAGAGCACATCATTACCATCGAAGATCCAATCGAATTTCTGCACCGCGACAAGAAGGGCTACGTCAATCAGCGCGAGGTGGAAGTCGATACGCCGTCATTCGGCGGGGCGTTGCGGGCCAGCCTGCGCCAGGATCCGGACGTGATTCTGGTGGGCGAAATGCGCGACCTGGAAACCATTACCACGGCGCTGCACGCGGCGGAAACCGGACACATGGTGTTCTCAACGCTGCACACGCTCGATGCGGTCGAAAGCATCAACCGCATCATCGCCATTTTCCCGCCACCCGAGCAAAAGCAGATCCGGCTGCAACTGGCGGCAGTGCTGCGCGCCATCGTCAGTCAGCGGCTGGTGCGGCGATCTGACGCGGAGGGCCGTGTGCCCGCGGTGGAAGTCATGGTGACAACCCCTTATATCCGCGAATGCATTCTGGTGCCGGAAAAGACGCGCGCCATTCGCGACGCGATTTCGGCCGGTACCTCGCAATACGGCATGCAGACATTCGACCAGTCGCTATGGGACCTGTTCCAGGCCGGGCTGGTGAGCTACGAAACCGCTCTTGAGAACGCCTCGAACGCCGACGAATTCAAGCTGCGCATGCAGGGCATCGCGTCAACCGCCGACATTTCGCGGCAGTCGATGCAGTCGGTGGGCTTTGGGCGATGAATTTCGAAAGATGAAGGTCGGACGATTAGCGTCGAACGTCACGCGATGACGAGGGTTGGCACTGTCTTGGTTGTTGTTTGTGAAGTTTGTACTGCGGTATTGGCTGCTCACTGAACTTTGCGATCCTCCAGATTTTATGGGCGCGCTCCGGCGCGCCCCTTTTTTTTGTCCGCGGATAGCGAGGTTCTTACCATTAGCGCCTCCCGCCGGTCGGGCTCACCGCAGGATGTGATTGCCATCACCGATAGAGATCACAGCCAGTGAGAATTTGTCAGGAATGAACCAACCAGCTGACGATCAAGCTGCCGTCTTACCTCGGCCCAGCCTCCAAACACGACACTGGCTAATGCTGGATGTCGGTATGCTGGCAATACTTGCCGGGCTCGTTCTCTATACTGCCTCCAAACATGAACCGTGGGCCGACGAGGCTCAGGCCTGGCTTCTAGCTCGTGATTTTAGCTGGTTCCGCCTGCTAGTCAGCGAGCTTCGTTATGAGGGCCATCCGGCGATCTGGTTTACGATTCTCTCCCCGGCGATTCACGTATTCCATTTGCCTTATTCGTGTTTCGGCTATCTTGCGGGCTTGCTCGCCATTGTCGGTCTTGGCGTTCTCATCTTTATGGCGCCGTTCCCTCGAGCGCTGCGCTACTTGATCTGCTTTTCTTTCTTCTTTGTGTATCAATACGCTGTCGTCGCGCGTCCCTACGTTCTCGCTCCGCTAGTCGGATTCCTGGCTGCCTATTTCTATCGCAAGGGGCTTCCGCGAGTGATGACTTTTGCCGTCATTCTCTGCCTGATGATGCACCTGAGTTCCTACACGGCACTCATTGCGTTCGCTCTTGCGGTGGCGTATGCCGTGCAATTGCTCCTTCGTTGGAAGGAAATCTCCAAGGCTGACCGCTCGCGCATCTTCCGGGCCACGGCTCTGTTATTTTTCTCGGCTGTCTTACTCGTCCTCATCTTGTACCCTCGGCCAGATTCGACTCTAGTGGCAGATGCCGTCAAGATGACTTTCCATCATCATCTGCAACTGGCACGGGAAGGATTGGTTGGGGCGCTGTCCGATTCGGCTTTCGCGACGATTCCATTACTGATACTGGCCGCCGTTTGGGCCTACAGGCGTGGCGCATTCCTACTGCTGATTCTGGCTGTAGGCGCAACTTCCCTGGAATATGGATTTCTGCGCGGATACCAACATCACCAGGGCTTAATTACCACCGCATTCGTTGTTTCGGTATGGGTGGGGTGGCCGTCCCGCGAACAGTTTGACGGCTTGACCCGACCGGGGAAATGGATGCATCGGGCTCTGCTGGCGGCTCTTCTGCTTACATTTGCTTGGCACTGCAGATGGTCCTATAGCGCGATTCGAAATGACTGGGCAAAACCCTATTCGGGCGCAAAAGATGCCGCTCGGTTCCTTGCATCAATCCACGCAGACAAAGTGCCGCGGTGTAGCGGTTATCTCTTTTGGACAGTGGGCGTTCAACCCTATTTTGACCACAATATCTTCATCAACTACGGCGGGCCGGATGCTCCTGCGTCCTATCACTTTTCTTCCGGATTCGAGGACCACGCAGGATCGCAGATAGAGGCAGGACCGCCTTGTATCGTCCTTGCGCCGGACTCCAGTATTCAAGCGGCCATCCCGACCATTCGTTTGCTCAGATCTTACAATTACCTTCTCATCTATTCTTCTGATGGAGGACTATTTTTTAAGAGTCACCCTGACTCGCACTCCCTATACCTCATCTTCGGCAGGGCAGATTTGGTTGCTGCGATGCAAGCCGACACTCCGGCCGGTCCGAGTCTGGTTTCTTCTTTGAACCTGGAGCGAGGCCGCATCGAAAGTGCCGCCCCGCCGGGCCGCGGTTTCCAGTACTAGAGCAATCTTATTTACTCTTGCGGATTCAGTTTGAAAACGGTGCCGTTACCAGCGCCGCCGGCGGAGGTTGTCCCATAGAGAATCCCCTGACCATCCATGATCAGGGCAGCGTAGGGCCAACTACCATCCGCGCAATTGGCCTCGGAGCAAAAGGTATAGAGCACGGACTCGGCGCCTGTGGAGGTCAGTTTGAAGATCGTGCCGCACCCCACTGCGTCTGCGCAGTGCCCGCTTTTGTCCCCGGCGTATGTGGTGCCATAGAAATTGCCTCGCGCATCCGTGATCAGGCTGTCGTATGGCATTGCGCCGTCGCTGGAACGGCCCGTGAAGTTGTGGAGGATTGTTTCAGCACCGTTCGGAGTGAACTTGAAAACCGTGCCGCAACCGGTGATTCCGTTGTCAGTACAGTTTGAAGCACTGCCTCCCGCGCTGGTTGTGCCGTAGAAATTGCCCTGTGCATCCATGATCAGGCCCGCGAGGGGCGCCGCACCATCTGTCGGGTAGCCGTTGAAACTGTAGAGCACGGTTTCAGTGCCGCTGGGAGTGAGCTGGAAGATCGTGCCACAACCGGCAGTCCCGCAGTTCGAGGACGAGCCGCCTTCGCTGGTAGTGCCGTAGAGATTGCCCAGCGCATCGATGACTAAGGAAGAGTAGGGCTGGCTGCCATCCGTGCAGTTGAGCTGGGTACAAAAATTGTAAAGCACGGTCTCGGCGCCGCCAGGACCCAGTTTGAAGATTGTGCCGCAACCGGTGGCGTAGCAGTTTGCATTGGTCTGCGTGCCCCCCGAAAAAGTCGTGCCATAAAGATTGCCTGCGGTATCCATGACCAGGGCGCCGGCAGGATTCTGCCCATCGTTGGGAGCGCCCAGAAAGCTGTACAGCGTCGTCTCCGTGCCGTCAGCGCTCACTTCGTAGACAGCGCCGCAACCGGGGAAAGAAAGGCCGCAGTTCAAATTTGTTGTCCGGGCGCCTCCGGCGAGAGTTGTGCCATACATGTTGCCTTCGGCATCCCGGATGAGGCCAGATGCGGGCGCGGAGCCATCCGCACGATAGATGCCGCCAAAGCTATACATCATCGTCTGAGTGCCCTTGGGATTCAGCTCGAAGAAGGTGCCATTTCTCGCCTTGGTGCCACCGACCTCGGTCGTGCCGTAAAGATTGCCCTGGGAATCGATGCTCAGACCGCCGACGGGGCTGATTTGCGAGCCAGTAAAGCTGTGGAGAATTTTGAAGTTGCTCCCGGCGCCGGCGAGCGAAACCGCCGGCGCAGTATTCGAGGCATTCCATACGATGGTAAGCGAGCCCGTATCGGTTTCAATTCCCGACGGAGTGTAGGTGACGGAGATGTTGCAATGCGTCCCCGGCTTTATCTTCGCGCACTTCCCGATAACGGCGAAGGGCGCACTGGCAGAAATCTTGGAGACCGCCAGCGTGGCATTGCCGGTGTTCCCCAATTTGACAATCATCTTAGAACTCGTGTCGCCAAGGAAGACGGAGCCAAAATTCAGGCTGGCTGGGGAAACTGTTCCCACTGATTGGCCGAGAGTGGCAAGAGCCAGAATTAAAACGGCGGCAAACAGAGATAGGAATCGCAAAGGGTCCTCCACAGAAATACAGGGTCAAAAACTCAGGAGCCGGGAGAGATAAGCTCCGGGGGGAGACTTGCAACAAGGTTAGCATTGGCGCCGCGGATACACCATCGCCTGTTAGTAACGGCGCTTCGGTAACCATTTAGGGTGGATGGGGCTGAGTTTTCGATGGCGGGAAGGGAAGGCTGCGTTTCTCGACGTAAACAAGGGCCGCCGGTAGGCTTCGGTTCGGTCGGCTTCAACAATGCCGAATCCATGAAGCGCTTACAGGCGGCGCGATGACATCATCATCTCTAATCGGTCGGCAGGGGCGTCGATTTCGTGATGAGGCGCCAGCGACCGCTAATTCGGCTTGCGGTACCGGCTGTCCGCAAGATAACGAAGCATGATCGCGTCGGTGGCGCTCTGGAAGCTCTGGTCGGCTTCGGTGCCTTGGATACTTTCCTGGCGGACTGTCTGGCGAAATTTTTCGCCCATCTCGGAATCGCTGGTCACAACCTGCATGAAGAACCAGAGAAAATGGCGCATCTGGTCGAGCGCTGACTTGAGCACATGGATCGATTCCATGTACGACGGCTCCGCCAATGTTTCCAGTAATTCGGGATCGGTCGGCGCTTGCATCGCGGCGCAGTTGAGTTCGCTTTGGATGACGCGCAAGTCATCTGTCACGCGCAAAATTCGTAGTTGGACTTCCTCTAGACTTTCCCGGTTATCGCGATCCATGGGCCCCTTTTCTTCCCACTTACCAATCCAGCTTGCCTGACCAACATCGCATCTCCAGATAGAAGCAGGAAGATTCCCCGCGTGCATGAGCTTCGGTAATTGAAGTTACCTTCGAGCGAAATGGCGCGTCGGATAAGCGTTTTCAGGCGTTTTAACGGGTTTTCTTGGGGGCGAATGTCGCAGCGCGCCGCATTGGTCCCTTCACTTTGGTGGGGAATCGCGGGCTCGGTTTTCCTTGAAGTTAGTTCGGCGCCGTGGGCTCCACGATTTCGGGAGTAACTGCGACAGGAAACTTTACCGAATTTGCAATGAAGCAGAGGTGGTGCGCCTCCTCGTGAAGGGCGAGAGCCTGGGCCCGGTCGCCGGCTGAGATTTTAACGATTGGCCGCAACTCGACCCGCACAAACCTACCCGAACCATTCGGAGTCTCTTCCATCTCGCCGATCGCTGCGTCCTGGTAACCAACTACGGTTACTTTGTTCACCGCGCACAAATGCAGATACCCGAGCATGTGACAGGCGGAGAGGCTCGCAACCAGCAGTTCCTCGGGATTGTAACGAGTGCGATCGCCGCGAAAACTAGGGTCGCTCGATCCTGCGATGGGAGGCTTACCGGTAACCGTAATGGTGTGGTCGCGGCGATAGGATTTATACGTGGACGTCCCCTCGCCGTCATTGCCGGTCCAATCGACGCTGACCTCGTAGTTGTGAAACTTCATGGAATCTCCTTAGGCCTTTTCGCTTACGATCTTTTCTCTTGGAAGTTATTTCGCGACCGGTGTCGGGCGTGCGTTTTCGCGCGTCCAGGCTTCAGAAACTGCCTGTCCTTTCTTGATGTCATCGACGACAAGAATCAGCTGGTTGTTATGGTCGCTGTAGAGGACTTCGATGTTCACTCCAGCATCGGCCATGCGGCGCGTGATCATGCCCAGCTGTCCGGGCTGGCCCTGATTGAGCCGCTGGGTAAGCACGTTGCGCACGGCCAGAACGCGGATCCCGGCGTCCTCCAATGCGGTGCGCGCGGCCGCACCATCCGAAAAAAGAAAGTGCGCGATGCCCCGGCCATCGGCCACGAATGCGCCGCCACCTTCGATGCTCACTCCACGGCGGCCCAAAACCTCCCCCATGCGAGCGAGTGCGCCGGGCTGATTTGCGAGTTCAATCGTCACGTCCTGCAATCAGGCAGTTCCTCCCTTTTCCATGGCCAGCAGTTGCTCTTTGCGTTCCATTCCCCAACGATAGCCGCCCATTTCGCCATCTTCGCGCACCACGCGATGGCAGGGAATTGCCACCGCAACCGGATTCGTAGCGCAGGCACGGGCCACCGCTCGGGCAGCCTTGGGCATGCCGATTTTCTTCGCGACGCGGCTATAAGAACGAGTTTCTCCGCGCGGAATCTTCTGCAAACATTCCCATACGCGCCGCTGAAACGCGGTGGCGCGAATATCGAGCGGCAGTGAAGGATGCGGTTCCTGCCCGGTAATCAAACGCCCGAGGCTCATCTTCCATTCCGCCAGGGCCGCGTCATCGCGGCGGCGAACGGCGAACGGGAACTCTCGCATCAACCCCTGTTGCAACTCACCGTCTGAATCCGCAAATTGGATTGCGCAAATTCCTTTGTCGGTGGCGGCAATCAGCATTCGTCCCAGAGGTGACGGAGCCGTCGTATAGCGCACCACTGCGGCCACCGCGCCCCGCCGGTATTTTTCGGGAGTCATGCCAAGTTGTGTGGCCGTGCGCTCGTAGAGTCGGCTGCTGGAGCCATAGCCCGCCGCATAAAGCGAAGTCGTGACGTCGTGCCCCGCCTGCAGGTTCTGCTTCACCTGCCGCAGGCGGCAGGCGTCGATGTATGCCTTGGGCGAGACCCCCAATGCTGTCTTGAACGTGCGCTGCAAATGAAACGGGCTGAGGCGGAATTGCTTGGCGAGGCCGTTGAGCGTAAGCCGGTCATCGATATTCCGTTCAATGTGGCGGCACATCGCGCGCACCAGCGCCGACTGCGGATTGCCATCGGCCGCCTTGGGCCGGCAGCGCAGACACGCGCGATAGCCCGCGTGCTCAGCCGCGATCGCATCTTCAAAAAACTGCACATTTGCACGGCGCGGGCGGCGCGACGGACAGGACGGCCGGCAGAAAACTCCTGTGCTCGTAACAGCAAACACAAACCTGCCGTCGAGCGAACTGTCTCGTTCCATGACGGCCTGCCACCGGCGCTCCACTCGGGAATTCATGTCGTGTGGTTCTTGGATGACTTCGTTCGCTGAAAGTATCGCATTGATTGTCATGCGGCTAACATTGGTTGTCATGCCATTGGTTGTCATACCGCTAACATAGGCCAGGCGGCCAAACACGGACTATCCGAATCTTGCGGTCAAAATCAAATGAGAGAAGAGAAACGTCGCGAGGGGAAAGCATCACCGAGGTCTGGCGTCGTGGTAGCGTGATAGTTTCGTCGCTGCTAGATTTGACATCCAATGCGCATGGGGCGGGATCCAAATCTAGCGAAGTTTGCCGGACGTGTTTCCGTGATGGGGCCGCACTAAGAGTGGAATACTGCGAATCAATGAGTTCCTACGCAGGAGGTGGATCTGGCATGGATATTCAAGTATTTTCCGATGACGAATCGACCGCCCGCGCGGCCGCAAAGCGCATTGCCGCCGACAGCATCGCAGCCGTCAAAGCACGCGGTAAATTTGTGATGGCAGTCAGCGGCGGTCATACACCATGGATGATGCTTCGCGCGCTGGCGAATGAAGAGCTTCCATGGGAACACGTGCATGTAGTGCAGGTGGATGAGCGCGTGGCCCCGGTTGGAGATGCCGACAGAAACCTTACGCATCTTCAGGAAAGTCTGGACCACTCGCCGATGCGTCCGTCACAGATTCACGCTATGGCCGTGGAATCACCCGACCTCGAAGCCGCAGCCAAGCAGTATGCCTTAATGCTCCAGAGCATCGCCGGATCGCCGGCGGTTTTGGATTTAGTCCACCTCGGACTTGGACCGGACGGGCACACTGCTTCTCTGGTGCCAGGAGATCCGGTGCTCAACGTCAGTGACAGGGATGTGGCTCTGACTGGCCTTTACCAGGGAAGACGGCGAATGACATTGACTTATCCGATTATCAATCGCGCCCGGCGCATACTCTGGCTGGTGACCGGCAGTGAGAAAGTTGACATGCTGGCGCGACTGCGCAAGGGCGATGCTTCAATCCCTGCTGGACGCGTTCGGCAGGATCAAGCATTGCTATTCACGGATCGTGCAGCGGTCCCTGATTTGGAAGTCGAAGCCCGATGAGTGACCGCCTATGCGAAGTAGTTGTACTCTTGCCAGGAAGTTCGATCTATTCGTAACCTCATCGCATCGAATCAAGAGTCAGGCCGTGACGCAGGAGCCCGCCGATGGCCGAATTTGTTTTGAATCGGAGGATATCTGATGGCTGCCGCAACGGAAGTCTTGCTCCCCCTCATGGCGGAAGAACTGAGAAAGATAAATGCCTACTGGCGAGCCTGCAATTATCTATCAGCGGGCATGATCTACCTCCGCGCAAATCCACTGTTGCGCGAACCGCTGAAGCCCGAGCACATCAAGAATCGCCTCCTCGGCCATTGGGGATCGGATCCCGGACAATCATTGATTTGGGTTCATTTGAACCGCCTGATTAAGAAATATGACTTGAACGTTATGTACATCGCCGGCCCCGGGCATGGCGCTCCGGCGACATTGGCTAACTGTTACCTCGAGGGCTACTACTCCGAGATTTATCCGGACAAGAGCCGCGATGAGGCTGGACTGCTTGAGTTTTTTCAGCAATTTTCGTTTCCCGGGGGTATCGGCTCGCACTGCACACCGGAGACGCCGGGTTCCATTCACGAAGGCGGTGAGCTTGGCTACTCCATTTCGCACGCATACGGAGCAGCGTTCGATAATCCTGACCTGATCGTTGCCGTCGCAGTAGGGGACGGCGAGGCGGAGACCGGCCCGCTCGCGACCTCGTGGCATTCCAACAAATTCCTGAATCCGATTCGCGATGGCGCTGTTCTGCCCGTGCTCCACCTCAACGGCTACAAGATCGCGAATCCGACAATCTTCGCGCGCATTCCGCATGATGAATTGGAAGCGCTGCTGATCGGGTACGGTCACAAGCCGTATTTTGTCGAAGGCGACGACCCATCTGCCATGCATCAAAAAATGGGGTCGACGTTAGAGCAATGCGTTCTGGAGATTCGGTCCATTCAGCAACATGCCCGCTCATCCGGCGATGTCACGCGCCCCCGCTGGCCGATGATCGTGCTCAACTCCCCGAAAGGATGGACTGGCCCAAAAATTGTCGACGGCCACAAGGTAGAAGGGTCCTGGCGGGCGCATCAGGTCCCCGTCGCCGACCCAGTCACGAATAAGAAAGACCTGCAAATTGTGGAAGCCTGGCTGCGCAGCTACAAGCCCGAAGAATTATTTGACGCCAACGGAACGCTCATACCAGAACTACAGGCGCTTGCACCTTCCGGGTCGCGGCGTATCTCAGCGAATCCTCATGCCAATGGAGGGCTGCTGCGCAAAGAACTCGAACTGCCGGACTTTCGTGATTATGCCTTTAAAGTGACGGCGCCAGGAGCGGCCTATGCCCTGCCGACGGATATACTCGCACACTTTCTCGCCGAGGTGATGCGCCGTAACATGAGCACTTTCCGGGTTTTTGGGCCTGACGAGACTGCCTCCAACAAACTCACGGCGATCTATGCTGCTTCGAAAAAAACATGGCTTGCAGAATACAAGCCAGAAGATGCCGACGGCGGCGAACTCGACGTCTCCGGGCGAGTCATGGAAATGCTCAGCGAGCACACTCTCGAAGGCTGGTTCGAAGGCTATGTTCTCACCGGCCGCCACGGTTTTTTCTCAAGTTATGAGGCCTTCATCCACGTCATCGATTCCATGTTCAACCAGCACGCCAAGTGGCTGGAGAAGTCAAAGAAGGAACTCGACTGGCGCGCTCCTGTGCCGTCCATCAACCTCCTCATAACGTCGTTGGTGTGGCGGCAGGATCACAATGGCTTTACGCACCAGGATCCAGGTTTTCTCGATGTGGTCACGAACAAGAGTAAGGATGTTGTGCGCATCTATTTGCCGCCAGACGCAAACTGCTTGCTCAGCGTGACCGATCATTGCCTGCGGTCGCATGACTACGTCAACGTGATTGTCGCGGACAAGCAGGAGCACCTGCAGTACCTCACGATGGAAGATGCTGTGAACCACTGCACCAAAGGCATTGGAATCTGGAACTGGGCCTCCACGGATGATGGCGAGGATCCCGACGTAGTGATGGCGTGCGCCGGCGATATTGCAACCATGGAGTCACTGGCAGCCGTCGCCATTCTGAAAGAGCACTTCCACGACTTGAAAATACGTTTCGTAAACGTCGTCGATCTATTTCGATTGATGCCGTCAACCGAGCACCCGCACGGGCTTTCTGACCGCGACTTCGATTCTCTATTCACCACCAACAAACCGGTCATCTTCAACTTCCACTCCTACGCTTCGCTCGTCCACAAGCTGACCTATCGCCGCACGAATCACGACAACATTCATGTGCGCGGCTACAAGGAAAAAGGCAGCATCAATACTCCTCTCGAACTTGCCATCCTCAATCAGATTGACCGGTTCGACTTGGCAATCGACGTCATCGACCGGGTTCCGCGCCTGCGGTCGGTCGGCGCCCATGTTAAGGAATGGCTGAAGGATCAGATTATCGACAGCATTAGCTACGCTCACACAGAAGGTATTGATAGAGCAGAGATTCGCGGCTGGACATGGACGAAGTAGGCGCTCATGGAAAAGTTGGCGGACAAAAGTAACCTGATTCTTGCACTGAACAGCGGCTCATCGTCGCTGAAGTTCGGCGTCTATTACCGCGGCGCAAGCGACGAAGAAGCTCTGCTTACCGGAAGTGCCGACGGGATTGGTCACAGTAATGGCACTTTACACATTCGTGCTGCCGATGGAGCGTCGCTGGTGCAGCGCGAAAGTGTTCACGAATCACAAAGCCATGCACTCAGGATTCTCTCCGCAGCCATGGCCGAACACATCCACAGCACTCCCGTGGCAGTGGGCCACCGCGTCGTCCACGGAGGACCGCATCTTCGTTCCCACCAACTGATCACGCCGAAGGTGGTAGAGCAACTGCGGGCCGCCACGCACTTTGCGCCACTGCACATCCCGCAGGCGCTGACGCTCATTGCTGCCGCACAGTCGATCTTCACCTCGGCCGCCCATTTCGCATGCTTCGATGATGCTTTTCATCGCACGATCCCAGAAGTCGCATCGCACTTTGCAATTCCAAACCGCTTTTTCGACGCAGGGATCCGGCGCTATGGGTTCCACGGTATTTCTTACGAGTCTCTTGTACATCACTTCGGCGCCAGGCTTCCCAAGCGCGCCGTCTTCGCACATTTAGGCAATGGAGCGAGCCTGTGTGCGCTTCGAAGCGGGCTATCGATCGACACTACAATGGGCCTCACTCCTACTGGTGGTATTCCAATGGGAACGCGCTCTGGCGATCTCGACCCGGGAATCTTCCTCTATCTTCTACGCAATGAGAAGCTCAACGCCGACCAGCTCGAAGATCTGCTCAATCATCACAGTGGTCTATCCGGTCTCTCGTCGGGCGAGAGTGATGTGAAGGTGCTGGAGGAACGCGCCCGCTCAAATGATCCAAAGGCACGCCTCGCCTTGGATGTCTTTGCTGTTTCGGTGCGAAAGGCGATCGGCGCCTACATGGCTCTACTGGGCGGTACGGACCTTCTTGTCTTCACCGGAGGCATTGGAGAGCACAGTGAGTACGTTCGATCCAAAGCTACCGAAGGCCTGGAACATCTTGGGCTGACTGCCGATAAGATTCAGATTGTCCCTGCACAAGAAGAGCTACAGATCGCGCGCCACTGCCGCGAGATGATGCTCAAACAATCGCCGACGAAGTGAGTCTTGCCTGTCTCTTCTCCATCGGCATCTTCGCCGGAAGCCACAGGAACATATTTCACGCCCCATTGATTCGGGACGACCAGCGGTGCCGCGCGCCCAGATTGAACTCGCCGCGCGATTAACTTCTGGCGAGCTTCAGTCTTTGTCCAAGTACTCCTCCGGCACATCGTCCTCCGGCACCTCGTGCGTGTGGACCTCCTGCTCTTTATCGTCGTCGGCGTGCTCGACACCCGCTACAATGCCGGCCTCGAACGCATTTCCTTCTTCGAGCAATTCGTCGACACTTTCCGAATCAGCTCTTTCAACGTCACGCAATCCCTGCAAGTCTCCAGATTGCCCGGCAGAATCTGGTCCGGTTTCCACCTCGAACGCTGCACTCTGTCGTGCACGGCGAGTACCCGCCCGCTGCGGAGAAGCGGCCATTCCGCGTACTCTCCTGGAGCTGGTCCCAGGTTTCTTTTTGGCGGTCAGTTTTTTCGATGCCACGTTCTTAGACACACGTCGAGTCGCCGCGACTTTTTTGCTGGAGGTTTGTTTGGATTTCATCGCACTCTGTCGCGCACGGCGAGTGCCCGCACGCTGCGAAGAAGCGGCGGTTCCGAGTACTTTCCGGGAACCGGTTCGAGCTTTCTTTTTGGCGGTCAGTTTTTTCGATGCCACTTTCTTAGACACACGTCGATTCGCCGCGACTTTTCTGCTGGAGGTTCGTTTGGATTTCATCGCTTTTTTGCCCTTTTTCTTGGTAGCCATTTCCGCAGTCTAGCACTTGCAACCCACCGATGACGGCCGAACGGCAACGTCTCTGTGCTGCCTCCTGCGCAACGCCGCGTGCTGCCATGCTGCCATCACAGATCAAGCACTCAGCGCAGCCATGGATCAGCTCGCGCGGCGCGCGTGCAAGTCGCCCACGAAAGAACTGACAAAGTCATTCACCAATGCGGCGATCTCATCGGCAGCAGTATCCAACGCGAAATGACCTCCATCAACGATGTGCACCTCGGCTTTCGGCACGTCGCGGCGATAGGCCTCCGGCTCGGAGACGTCGAACGAGAGTTCGTACTTACCCCAGATCACGAGCAGGCGCGGCTGCTTCGCCCGCATCCATGCCTGCCATTTCGGATACGCATCCACGTTAGTTCGATAGTCGTAGAAAAGGTCGCTTTGAATTTCAGCCTGGCCCGGCTGGCTGAGAAAATGGAATTCATCGGTCCACCGATCCGGGTCATAGCGCTCCACCTCCGGATCGTTTCCCACATGACGTGTGCGCGTCGGCGCGAGGGATAGCAAATTTGCACGCAACGCGCTTTCATTGGCGGGCCGATCGGCCCAGAAAGCCCGTCGAGTCTTCCAATTTTCTCCCAGACCCTCATTGTGCGCCACCGCATCCTGAACAATCAGGGCCTCAATTCGATCTGGATGGGCCAAGGCCATGCGAAATCCTACAGGACCACCATAATCCTGCATGTAGAGCGTATAGCTTGAGAGGCCGAGACCTTCGGTGAAATGGTTGATGATCTCGGCGAAGTGATCGAAGGTATAGGCGAACTGTTTCGCGTCGGGCCAGTCGCTGTGTCCGAAGCCGGGATAATCGGGTGCAACGAGGTGATAGTGATCGGAAAGCCGGGTAAAGAGCGGCTCAAACATTCGCGATGAAGATGGAAGTCCGTGCAACAAGAGAATCGTTGGGGCGTCTTTCGGCCCGGCCTCTCTGTAGAAGATGGACAAGCCATCGATCTGTATCGTGCGATAACAAGTTGGGTGCTTCATGGGATATTCGTTCTCCGCGCGTTCAGAGGTTAACAGACAACACAATTGGACAATGGTATTGTCGATACTTTGGTATCAGTTCATGACTCAAGACAAGCCTGATATTGTCACGTAAGCTGTGATCCCCAACATCCTGCCCGTACGCATCCCGCATTAGCGAGGTGACCGGCTTACGGACCCGCCTTCATTGCATAATTCACGAATTCTAACTATAAGTGTCAGGCAGGCCGCAGGATTCGACAATGAGTCTCGCTATTATCATCGTTCTCATCGCGATTCCCGTCGCGGCCGTGTTGCTGATGCGGTTTCGCAAGCGGTGGCTGGCGAAGTTTAACATCGTGGTCACGAACCGGATCACGGGATTGTTCGCAGGCTGGCTTCCAGGTTTCGGCATCCTGACCCACCTCGGGCGAAAGTCCGGCAAGGTTTACCGCACGCCCATCAACGTCTTTCGAGCGTCAAACGGCTTCATCATCGCGCTTACTTACAGCAGCCAATCGGAGTGGGTGAAGAATGTCCTTGCTGCGGGTGGCTGCGAACTAAAGACTGGCGGAAAGAAATATCAGCTTTCCGCACCTCATATCGGGCTCGATCCTGCACGGCGACGATTCCCCATCTTCGTGCGAATTGTGCTGAGAATGGTGGGTGCGGACGAGTATATGGAGCTTTCGACTCACTAGTAACTGGCGCAGCATCGCGACCGTATTCATCCAGCCGAACACTTCCTCGATCCGTTTCCTAGGGGCACTCACACCATACGGAACTCAACGGCCTGATGTGAATTTCTCGACGCGTCTTCATTCGATAGATCATACTCGATACTTCTCAGGGATTGACTTGGATCTCGGCCATCATGCCGCCATCTTCGTGATCCAGCACGTGACAGTGGTAAACGAACGTACCGGCAATTTCCGGGTCACGAAAATCCATGCGCACGGTGACGCTCGGATAAGGCTTCTTACCGTCCCAGTAAGGAACAAGAACGGTGTCTTGCATCATTGGTGTCTGTAGCCGCACGCCGTTGATCGCCATCACCAGAAAATGAATTTGGTGCATGTGAAAGGCATGTTCTTCGGAGCTGCGGTTTTCAATGGTCCATTCTTCGACCGCGCCCACATTGGTCACAATGGCGGGCGGCAGTGAGGGATTGAACACCATGGGCTTCTGTCCCTGCACCGTAATGAAGTAGTTAGTAGGGCCGTTACTGCCTTCGGTAGCCTCGGAGAAATAAAGGTTTCGTTTGGCCGTGATTTTCGCAGTGGCAAGGTTTGCGAATCGTTGCCGCGCAGCCGGCGGGACCTTGGCGGCGGGAATGCGGTGTTTGGCAGGCACGTGATAATTCCGTTTGCTCGCCTCGCTGCTGGAGATGATAGTTCCCAGAGCCTGCGCCGGGTTTGCATTACCCGCAGGCCCGGTGTTGTATCCCAGGTTGACAAATACGCCGTTTGCGCCCTCTGGGGGCCCGGACATAACAAATTCGGCGCGCCCTGCCGGAGGAACGTTGATGGTAGTCACATAGGGATCGCCGGTTACCGGCACAGCGTCGACTGAGATCAACTCAAGACTCTGGGGCGTACCATTCGTCCAGACTTGTAATGAAATAAAGGCCTGGGTCGAAGCATTCAGCACACGCCAGAACTGCTTTTCACCGGGGTCTGCCACAATCACGGGCAGTGCATGCAGCGGCGGGGTGACAATCGTCTGGAAATTCAGCGTCATTTCGTAGGGCCCGGGCAGCCATGAGCCCGGATTCAGAAACTGCTGGCGCAGCAGCAACACCTGTTCGGTAAGCCCAGCCACCTGTGGCTTTACATTCTCTATGCCACTCACGATGATCGCACCCGACGCCCCGCCGTTCACCTGATTCGTAGTGAATCCATGAGGATGGGGGTGGTACCAGTACAAGCCCGGCGGTTCGTTAAAAGGAACCTGAAACTGGTATTGGAAGGGCGGATCGCTCGGCTGGATCAAGGTGTTGATCACGTCATCCTGATGGCAGACCGGCGGAATGTTCAGGCCGTGAAAATGCAAATTAGTGGTGTTCTGAGTAATCGTGCCACCATTGCATGAAGCGTCGGCAGGAGACTTACTCATCTTCATCGGCCCCATGGTCGTCGGCGTCATGGTCATCGGGCCCATGTGCATTGCGCGCTTTTTAGCGGCGTTTGAAGTAGGGAGATTCAGTTGATTGGTTAGAGTCAGCGTCAGCGTATCACCCGGATTCAGCCGTAGCGTGGGAGCTTCGATGGTGCCGTTGCCTGCATTGTAGTTGTAGCAATCGTGTGTGTAACCGGCTGAGTCGAGTCCGTTGTTCAACGCGAGTGCGACATTAAGGGTGCCATTCTGGCTATAAAGATCCAATGGGTTCGAAACGGTTGTGCCGGGATTGGGGCGTGAAGGGCAGTTTCCCACCTGCGCTGATGCCAGAGAAGCCAACGCCAGCGCTATAACTTGTGCTGCGATCGCCAATCGTAGGAACTTAGCCATAATTCGATTTACCTGACACCCAACCACAACTTCATTGAATTGCCTATTTCATCCGATGCGCCATGTAAGTGTATGAGTCACTCACCCATGAGCCATCGATTAGCCAGGCCAGCGTGACATACACTGTGCTTCCATTGGTCGGCAACGCTGTCACGGTCGCTGATCGCGTGCTCGCAGAAAGACTTCCCGACTGATAGTACTGACTACCTCCAGCCGAAGATCCAACCTCGAATTGAAAAGCACTGGCGCCCGGAGGGCCATCCCAGTGGAAAGTCACGCTGCTGCCCGCTAATGTCGAACCTGCTACCGGCTTGTATACGCCGATCGGTAACGTTGAAACGGCTCCGATCGAGAGCAAGCTCAAGCTATTGTTGTCAGCCACCGGTGATCCAGCCGCTTCCCACAGCTTACAAGTGCCGCCGATTGACTTTGCTCTCACAATGCCAATCGCAGAGGGCTGGCCGTCCTCGGCAACATAGAGCACGGAAGCCGCATCGGGCAGAGTTTGTAATACTGGCTCCGACAAAAACGTAAACGCGGAATTGAACCCCCTGAGAGAGGGCGAAGTGCAGCCATAAGAGACCGTCCCGGCGGCAGTGTCAAAAAACGCCGCAGAGATCTGGCCAGAAGTATTGTTGACGATGTAGAGAATCGTTCCATCGGGACTAAGAAGAACATTGTTGGAATTCAGGCCCGCCGGCAAACTATAGAGGACGGTGGGCATTAGTTGGCCCGATGAAATATTAGAAACCTCAACCGACGCGCCGCTGGAGTCGTCGCCAAAGATAGCCCAGTTGCCATCCGGTGAGATAACGACGCCATCGGGAAAATCGTCGCTGCTGAAGCCGGTCGAGTTCTGCTCGTCACCGTTTGTGATGGGTGCGCCATTTGAAACGTCAAACGACTCGATCGAGCCATCGCCGTAGGCTACAACCAGCAAATTGCCATAGAGTGCCATTCCTTTTGGCGCGCCACCATTCAAACCCGAGGGGGCTACATCGCTGAGAAATTCCAGCTCGCATCCAGGTTGCACCGCGAATGTCGCGATCGTGCCGGAAGCCGAGAAGCTGGCATAAAGGTAATTGGGGTCCATGACCATGCCAATTCCGTTATCGGCACCGATATCATTGGCAGAGCCATGAAAATCGCCGACTACTGTCTGAGTCGAGGCCTGAACACCGGTGATCGTATTAGTCGATCCCTCCGAAAGATATACGCACGACGAGTTAACTTTATTTGCCGTGTTGACGCGATTTGCCGTAAAGTAACCGCCGGCTACGCCCTCTCCGCTGAGCGTCACAAGAGTTGGATTGCTTAGGGCGCCGTCGGCCGCGATCGTGAAAAATGTGGAGGTGTTGGGAGATCCCGGACCTTTGTCGTCGTTAGTGACGAGGTAACCAATAGGAGCGGTAGGAGTATCGGCTGCAAGTGCGCTTAGGGCGAACATTGGCACCAGGAGGCAAGCCGATAGAACCAATAGACTGCTGCGCAACCCTTTCACCCCTGCTTCCCTACAACAGCCGCGACCGCGGCCCTAATAGGCCTCATTTTACTACGGTCCCACCCCTGCCGATCGTACCGAAGTAATCCTTCGCGGCAAATGGATCGTAGTAAGCGGGTGATAGTAAACAGATCGACGACCCGCGGACGGTACCCTTATCAAGGTACCGTCCCACGAAGTCATCGAACGCTTCTACTAGTTGGCGGTGGTGTGTTGGATGGCGGAGGCGGCGTCGTAGCCGGTGCTGGCCGCCCATTTTGCCGTCGCCGTACAGGTTCCGCTCGCCTTGGTGATGGTGACCGTCGCCGTGTAGCTCGGTCCGCTTCCGCTGGCAGAGCCCACGCTGCACGATCCCGTCGCCGTGATCGTCGGCGTCACCGCGTACGTGCCGCTTTCGTTCGACGTCGCCGTCACCGTAAACTGCGTCCCGTTGCTTGCGCTCGTGGGCGCTCCGGTGAAGCTTACCGTCGGCGCAATCTTCTTCGCCGTCGTCTTCTGCGTAGCGCTGCCGGCTGTGTATGCATAGTTCGCTGCCCACTTCGCCGTCAGAGCACACATCCCGCTGCCTTTGATCATCGTTACCGTTGCCTGGTAGCTGCCCGGCCCGCTGTTGCTGACCCCGCCCACCGTGCACGCCGCCGTCGCCGGCGCCGTGATCGTCGGTACGCTCGACGAGTTCGACGATGCCGTCACCGTGAAGCTCGACCCGTACACCGCCGTCGCCGGCGCCCCCGTGAAGCTTACTGACGGCGCGACCGCCGCCTGTACTGTCGTGTGTTGCGTGACTGTTGGCGCCGCCGCGTAGTTGCTGTTTGCCGGCGCGTTCATGATCACCGTGCACGTCCCGCTGCTCGCCGTGATCGTGTACGTCGCGCCCGAGTTGCTGCACGCACCCGAACTGCTGTACGCGATTGCCGTCTGCGCGCTCGCGGCCACGGTGAAGCTGCTATGGTAAGCCGCGGTCGCCGGCGCTCCCGTCGTTACCGTGATCGTCTGCGATGCCAGTGTCGCACTCGTGCTCTCGGTTACCTGCGAAGCCGCCGCGTAGTTGGCATTCCCCGCCTGGTTCGCGATCACGAAGCACGTTCCCGATCCGCTCGTCATGGTGTAGGTCGCGCCCGAGTTCGTGCACGCGCCCGCACTGGTGTAAGCCACTGCCAAGCCGGAGCTTGCCGAGGCCGCCACCGTGAAGTTCGAGTTGTAGACCGCGCTCGCCGGTGCCGCCGTGGTGAACGTGATCGATTGGCTCGCCTGATTCACCGTCTGGCTCACCGAGCCTGACGCCGTCGTATGGTTGCTGTCGCTCGCCGTGTAGGTCGCCGTGACCGTGTCTCCGCCCACACCCAGCGTCGACGTCGTACAGGTCACTGTCTGCGGCGGATTGCCCGAGACCGGGCTCGCGCTGCAGCCCGTATTCGCGCTCCACGCTACTGACCCGTTGAGGTCACGCGGCCGCTTCGCCGTACGTCCTTTCACCGCGCCCGTGTCGGAGGTGACCGTCGCTGTGAAGGTGACCGAATTCCCGTATGTCGACGGGTTCGTTCCCGACGTCAGGCTGACGCTCACGCTGCCCTGCGCCGGTTCTGCCGTCACGCTCGCCGACGCGCTTCCCGATTGGTAGTTCGTATCCGCTGCCTGCGTCGCCGTCACCGTGCAGGTGCCGCTGCCCGCAGTCATCGTATACGCCGCGCCCGAGTTCGAGCACGCGCCACCGCTCGTGTAGCTGATCGCGCCTGTGCCCAGACCCGAGGCTGCTACCGTGAAGCTGCTGCCGTATTCGGCGCTCGCCGGCGCCGGCGTGGTGAACGTCACCGTGTTCGCCGCCTGATTCACCGTCTGGCCCACCGATCCCGCGCTGCCGCTATGGTTCGCGTCGCCCGAGTAGGTCCCCGTCACCGTGTCGCTGCCGACACCCAGGCTCGACGTTGTGCACGTCGCTGTCCCAGGATTGCCCGACGTTACCGACGTCGTGCCGCAGCCCGTGTTGCTGCTCCACGCCACCGTGCCCGTCACATCGCGCGGCTTCCTCGTCGCGCGTCCTTTCACGAGCCCGTATTCGCCGTTGATCGTTGCCGTGAACGTCACCGACTGTCCGTACGCCGACGGATTCACGCTGGACGTAACCACCGTTCCCGCCGTCGCCGTGTTGACAACCTGGCCGCCGCTCAATGTGCCGTTGCTGCTCTGGAAACTGCTGTTTCCTGAGTAGGCTGCCGTCACCGAGTGCGTGCCCACCGCCAGCGTCGACGTGCTGCCCGATGCCGCCGCACCACCCGACAACGTTACCGGCGAACCGAAGTTAGTGCCATCGATCACAAACTGCACCGTGCCTGCCGGCGTTCCGCCGCCCGACGACACCGTCGCCGTGAAGCTCACTGCCTGCCCGTAGACCGTCGGATCCAGGCTCGAGCCCACGCTCGTGCTCGTCGCCGACTGCGCCGAGTTCACTACCTGGCCGCCGCTCAATGTGCCCGTGCCGCCGTTGTGGTTCGAGTCACCCGAGTAGGTGGCCGTGATCGTGTCCGTGCCCACTCCCAGGCTCGACGTTGTACAAGTCGCCGTTCCTGGATAGCCCGGCGTCACTGACGTCGTGCCGCAGCCTGTGTTTGAGCTCCACGTTACCGTGCCGCTGACAACTTTCGGCCTCTTCGTCACGCGCCCTTTCACCAAACCCGTATCGCTCGTGATCGTCGCCGTGAACGTTACTGACTGTCCCGCGGTCGACGGATTCAGATTGGAAGCAACCGCCACGCTGCCATTCGCGTCCGTCGCCGACGTTGTCTCCGTCACCTGCGACGCTGCAGAGTAGTTCGTGTTCCCTGCCTGGTTCGCAATCACCGAGCACGTGCCGCTGCTGCTGGTCATTGTGTAAGTCGCGCCCGAGTTCGTGCACGAACCGCTGGCAGTAAACGTCACCGATAGCCCCGACGTCGCCGTCGCTGCTACCGTGAAGCTCGAGCCGTATTCCGCGCTCGATGGCGCCGCCGTGGTGAACGTGATTGTCTGGCTCGCCTTCGACGCCGTCACACTGCCGTTGGCACTGCCTGAGGCGTAGTTCGAGTCCGCTGCCTGCGTTGCCATCACCGAGCACGCCGTCGTGCCGCTCGTCATGGTATAGGTCGCACCCGAGTTCGTGCAGCCTCCGCTGCTCGAATACGTGATCGCTCCCGTGCCCTTACCCGACGCCGCTACCGTGAAGTTCGTGCCGTAAACCGCACTCACTGGCGGCGCAGTCGTGAACGTCACCGTGTTCGCCGCCAGACTCGCCGTCACCGTCTGCGTGTCCGTCGGAGCCGCCGAGTAGTTCGTGTTGCCCGCCTGGTTCGCAATCACCGAACAGCTGCCCGTCCCGCTGGTCATCGTGTAGGTTGCGCCCGAGTTCGAGCACGATCCGCTGCTGGTATAAGCCACCGCCAGCCCCGAACTTGCTGTCGCTGCTACCGTGAAATGGCTGTTATATGCCGCGCTCGACGGGGCATTCGTCGTGAACGTGATCGTCTGCGACGCCAGTGACGCGCTGACCGTGTTCGTATTCGTTGGCGCTGCCGAGTAGTCCGCATTGCCCGCCTGGTTCGCAATTACCGAGCACGCCGTCGTGCCGCTCGTCATCGTGTAAGTCGCACCAGAGTTCGAGCATCCACCCGAACTGGTGTAGGCAACCGCCAGTCCCGACGTCGCCGAGCATGACACCGTGAAGTTCGAGTTATACGCCGCACTTGACGGCACTCCCGTGCACGATATCGTCTGGCTCGCCGCGCTAACCGTCTGCGTCAATGAGCCCGTGCTGCTGTCGTAGTTCGAGTCACCCGAATAGTTCGCGACAATAGAGTTACTGCCCCCGGCCAATGCGCTTGTGGAGCATTGCGCCGTAGCGGAACCGGTCAGCGTAACGGCTGAGCATCCGGAGATGCTGGTGCCACCCGCCGTAAACGCCACCGTACCCGTGGGCGCAGGCGAGTTCACCGGAGTTACGGTTGCGGTGAATGTCACCGATGTCCCGTACGTCGACGGATTCGCGCTGGAACTCAAAGCCGTTGTTGTCACGGTTCCGGTTCCCACTTCGCATGGCGACTCCGCCGAAGGAATGCCGTTCGCGACTACGTACAGTTCGCACGGTCCGGCTGGGATTCCACTCGGGACATCGAAATTGGTTGACACCGGTGTGGAACCGGTGGCAACGCCCATTGTGCTATGCCCGTGGGTCTTGGCGTAGTAAACGTTGCCCGTGGAGTTCATCACGATTCGCACCAGCGGATAATTGGTATAGTCCTGCAAATCATCGCCATAACTAGCGCCGGTTGAAACACCATTGAACTGCGTTCCCGATATCGAGTAGGTCTGCCCGGCAGTCAAGTTCGTGGGAGCGCTGGTAATGGTAGGCTGCCATGCCGACTCGTAGGTGCCGGCGCTGGTCAAGATCTCCACTGTGGTTGAGAAGTCGGTGAACATAATCTGCCCTGTCGGCAACACCAGCAGGTGGCCAACATACGATGAGTCACTGCTGGCCCGTGATGGATTGGGGAACGTGCTTAAGGTCGTGCCATTCCATTCATAGAAAGTTGCTGGTGACGAGAACGTACCCGAGTAGGGGCTGGTCATCACGATCGCATTGCCATTGATCTCGGTCGCGCCCGGCGCATCATTGGCTGCATCGCTATTGGGGAACGTCCCTTGGCCGGTCCATGTATTGGTGCTCCAGTCGTAAGTCGCAATGTTGCCGGCTTCGCACTCGCTGGCGCCGGTGGCAAAGTAAGTTCCGTTGGGCATCAGCATCAACGGTCCAAGCTCATAGCTGGCTTTGCTGGAGGTCCCGCAACCGTCATCCCACAGTTGTACTGCCGTACTTGAATATTCAGTCCAGATGTTGGTGCTGGGGTTGTATATCGCATAGCCTTTGGCGGTCGAGCTGTAGGCCCCAAGGTACACGTTGACCATCAGCACTTCTCCATTCGGCATCAGGTTCCAACCGGATTCGTCGAATTCGGTGGTCTCGCCGTCGGAGGCGCTGGCCATGCTGGTAAAGTTCAACGAGCTTTCATTGAAATAATAGTATTGCGCGTACGAGTAAAAGCCGCCATATTTCGCGCAGCAGGCTGCCGTCATCCAGGTTCCGTTGGGCAGAACGACCGATTGAGCGTCGCCGTCGGCTTTGTCAGAGTTCGCAATTTCCGGCGTGAGTAAGGTCCAAGTATTTGCCGCCGGATCGTACAGCGCTCCGTTACTTTGCCACGTGTCGGAGCAACTTCCGCTGACCTGCGGGGGACAGCTGTATTCGCCTCCTTGAATCGCCACTTTTCCGTCCGGCAACACGGCAGAGCTAAAGAACAGCGGTGCATAGGTACTCGGCAGCGAAGCCACCTGCGTCCACGTTCCATTGATATAGCTGCCGGTACTGTCCGGAGTCAGTGTGTACCACACGCTGTAGCTAGTGCCCACGCAGCCCGTGCCACTGCAATTCGGCTCTTCATGCACAAGAACGCGGCCATCAGTGAGCAACAGCATAGCGCCAACAGATACAGGGGGCTGATGGGTAAGTGGCGCCCAAGTCTGGCCGGCTGCTGTGATCGTGAGAAAGGCACAGAAAGACGCAAGAATAGCTACGCACGCGAACAGTGATTTCATTGATTACCTTTTCCCCCTGGCGGGTGTGGTGAGTGGAGCTTCTCCTGGGGCCCCCACATGAAGCCTCTCCTGAGCCTCCCAAAAGAATGTCGACCATTGTCTATGGAAACTCAGTGCTCGTCAATGTGAAATTATTTTCGGCAGTGATGCAGGAAGCTGTCAGAACGAGGGTTCGGGACCTGTTAAGGAGGATGCAAAGTTCACGTCAGGGGCCCTAATTTGCTGAAAAAGAGGGCTCTACAGGCGTGCCCAGAGTGGGCAAAAGGTAGTAGGCTAGCAGGCTGCGGAGATTCACGAATGTTGGCGTTGCCGTGGAAGAGCTGCCCCTCAGAGCCTGCCCTGAGCTTGCCGAACGGGCCGCGCAAGTCGTCCCGAATCAGGGTGGTGTCCTGATTTGCCTGTTCTCACCACGGAGTCACTGAGTCACGGAGGAAAAGCGTTAAATCCGTAAAACCCAACAGGTTAAGGTTTTGCCAAGCAGTTGGGTTTTCTCTGTGTCTCCGTGTCTCCGTGGTGGAATTTGAAGTTAGGACCTACCCGAATCAGCGGGTTTCAGCCCAGTGGTCGCTTCCCACATGCCAGAGGACTTTTTCCGCAGCCCCGGCTAGGGGGTCACGCGGCGAAAGATAAAGTAGGCCTCCCGTTGATGGACGCCTCGCTTGAACATGTAATAACCGTCCGAAAAGTGAACAGGTTCGTAGCCAAGACTCCTCCACATTGGCCCGTCAACATCGATCATGTACTGCGGCACAACCGAGTAGACGACCAGATACTCGGGTTTCACTCGCAGCAGCTCCTCTTCATCGAGTTTGTTGCCCATGAAGGGAACCCCCTGATGAAAATATGCCCGAGGAGTGTTCGCGAAGATGTTGTGGTCGAAATACGCCTGCACTCCGACGACGCCGTAGAGATAACCAAAGATCGGTCCGTGGTTGGGTGGCAGCGATTTCAGGTAGTTGGCGGCGTCCTGAGCGCCACTATAAGGATATTTGTATTCACGGCGGATGGTCACTTCCGCGTCCCAGATATTGACGAAGCACAAATAGAGCAGCAGCCCGGTCATCCCAAGTGTGGCCCAGCGTTCGAACGGGCTGAATACGGCTTTTTCTTCCGGCGTGGGCCAGGCGATCCAGATACCCGCAATAGCCGCAACGAACATGGTGCCGTGGTGGTGTGCGTATCCGTGGACGGCAGCATACAGCACCGCCATCAGCGCAACGGGCAACGCAAAGGTCAGAAATTTGTGCCGCATGAAGCACCAGGCTCCAGCGAGCGCGATGAAGAGGAACGAGCGCACCGGATAGTCGAGAAATGCGCCGCATACTCCCGCCACTAATTTTTCCATAGGCGTCGGCAGGCGCCCCAAGTGCGCAGTGTCATCCCTTTGATGGAACTCACCAACGTCAGGAGTAGGCTTCAGGATCACGAACAGGAACAAGAACATGAGCACCATGACAGCGACGCTGATCACGTAGCGATTCCGCACCGCCTGGTCAAGCGACTTCCATGATTTAATTGCCTGAAGCAGATAGCAGAAGCCGAAACAGCCCGCCATGATGGTCCCGTGAAAGCTGGTATTCGCCAGGATCACCAGCACAACCGTCATGCGTTCGGGATGTTGGATATCTTTGAAGAGTATTGCAGCGGCGAAAGCCAGCAGCGGCAGCATCGTGTAGGGACGCGCGATGACCGCGTACTGGTACACCATGAAGTAGGTGAAGGCCAGCGGCCATCGGATGTACCGGGGAAATGGCGCCTTGAATACCAGCAGCGCAACGCCCGCCGTCGCAAATGCCCACCCGATATAGCTGATCGAGTCATACTTCGCATGGAAAACATGCTGCGCTATCCACAAAATCGTGTGCCAGAGGCCGGGCGTTCCTTCATAGCGCATTTCGTGGAACCAGATCGTGCTCAGCGGCAGATCGCGCGCAATGAGCCACGCCTGTGCTTCATCGGCCCATTTTTCGTGATATTGGATCGTCCAGAAAACCAGCGCGGAGTAGATCCCCACCACCGAAAAGTCGGCAATCGTCAACCAACGCTGCAGCGGGCCTGGCCTTGCAGCGGCCTGTGTATTGAGCACAGGAACGAACTGCTCGGGGCGGGGGTGGGGGAGGCTGGCCATAAATATAAAGATTAAAGACTAGGGACTAAAGACTAAAGATTAAAGACGAAGTCGTCACCTCTTCCCGGGAGGTCCTCCAGGGCGCTGAGCGAGAGGCGTGACGGTGCCGTTCGGGTTGTGCGCAGTTTCATGGCAAGCGAGCACACAGGTATTGGCGCCCCGGTTGTATGACACCGGCATGGGGCCGTTCTGCCCCACCACATTGGCATCAAAATTCACCAGGCGCTGGCCGCTAATGTTCGGATTGGCCGCTCCCATGCCATGCGCCGTGTGACAGGTTGAGCAACTGAACCCGGCGTTGATATGGGCGGAATGCTGGTTCCAACTCGTGTTCTTGATCACCTGGTTGGCGAGATCGTGGCACTTGGCGCACATTGCGTATGGCCCGTTCACACTCAAGTCAGGGTTGGGATAGAGATTGTTAATGAGCTGTCCCGGCCCCGGCGCCTGGCTGAACTCGTACCGCCGTTCGAGGATGTGCGTCCACCGGGACCCGTGCGGACCGTTGGGGCCACCGCCGCCGAACTCGCGGTTGTCATCGCTGTTATGGCAGTCGGTGCACAGAATCTGGTTCCCCATTGTGCGGCCATGAGTGATTCCATCCAGGTTCAGCATGTTCGCCCGGAGACTCTGCTGCGGCAGTGAACTGTTACTCACGTGTGTCACTGGATGGCTCGAACTGGATGTCGCGGCAAATTGGGGTATCACGTTCAGCGGGTCGCCGTAGGCAACCACGCGCACCGGAGCATATCCATAGATCGGCTTCACTTGTTTGCCGGTGCCGCTCCCATGACATCGCAGGCAATTTTCATACTGATAAACGATGGGATCGACAACTGTCACCCCATCGGTGATGCTGATGCCGACTGCATCCCGTTGCGACAGCCGCACCGCCGGCGGAGGCGGGAAGGTGCCGACTTGTCCCGAACCGTGCCCGTTGTGGCAGTCGACGCACGTAGCGTGGCGGTTATTGTTAAGCAGAGCAGCTTCGGCGGCATCGTGCGGGTAAGTCGAAGTGGGGAACGGATGGCCCACCTTGGGCGACGCATATTCCACAAAAACATCAGGCGCAGGCGGCGAAATATTGGAGCCGCCATTGTGGCAGGCGATGCAATCCTGTTCATTCTGGCCGCGCAAAATGCGGGATGCGCTGGTGGCGTCATGCGGCGCATGGCAACCAATACATGCGGCTGCTGCAACGGTCGTGTAACTTCCCACCAGAGCTTGGGGAGCGATCTTGTCCGCGGATAACGCATGAGCGCTGGTGGCCCAATCGGTGAGCGGGTTGACGTGGCCGCTCATCTGCCGGGTGGGATCGTGACAGGCCAGGCACATTTGACCGTTCGTGCTGTTCTTCACCAGAAAATTCCACGAGATCGGGTCTCTTGCCTGTACGTGCGGATTATGGCATGACGTGCACTCCACATTGCCATTGACCAGATGGATGAGGCCGGTGGGATCGCCGGTGACGCCTTTCGACACGAGCGTAGAGATCAGGTCGATATTGTCTTGCAAGGGCAACGCCAAGCTGAACGGATGCGAGGGTTGCATGTTGCTGCCGAATATGTCGGCGGGATACATCGATCCCCGCATGGTCACTTGTCCATAGGCAACCGTTGTGCCGACGGCGACCGTGCCATCATGACAACTGAGGCAGGAATTGCTATCGTCGCCCAGCAACGGCTGCGTGCCCCGGTTTTTCTCCGTGTCGCTCTTGTAGACGTTGTAAGTCTGGGTGGTGAGTTTCTGGTTCCAGAGACCGGTGGTGAGACCGGAGTGCGGGGCATGGCAGTAAGCACAGAAATCCGGGCGAGCGCCGGTGATCGGAGACTTGCTGCCGGGCCCAAGATCGTGCACTCCGATTACGTCGCCCGAGAACTGGGCAAACAGAGTTCCGCCCGTCACTAACAGGAGTGTCAGTAATAGTAATAATGTCAGGCAGATCCCCCACCATCTGGCTCGCATCACATCCCTTCCTTCGGTTTCTTCACACCGAAAAAGTGAAAGACCTGTATGCGGCGATTGAATGAGTCGGCGACGAAGATGCGATCGTCATGGTCGATGAAGAGTCCGGTGGGCAGCTGAAATTGTCCATTCCCCGTTCCGCGGCTGCCGAAGTAATAAAGAAGCTCGCCCTCGCGATTGAATGCCTGAACCACGCTCCACTGCGCGTCGACCACATAGATATCGCCTTCGGAATCGACGCTGACGGCCTTGGGACGGAACATGGCCCCATTCGAATCGCCAATCTTGCCGATTGCGAACCGGAAAGTCCCGGAGCGATCGAACACCTGCACGCGAAAGTTCATGGCGTCGACAACAATCAGGTTCTGGCCGTCGAGCCGAAGCTCGGTGGGAAAGTTGAATTCGCCGTCGCCTACGCCTCGCTTGCCTATGATTTGCAGCACGCTGCCCTGCATGTCGAGCATGAAGACTTGATTGCGCAGCGTGTCAGTTACGTAAATGTGCTGTGCCGCCGAGTCGACCGCTATTCCTGTAGGCCGCTTGAAATATCCTTCGCCACCCTTCAGGCTGCCGATCGCTCGCACATATTTTCCGTTGGGCTCGAAAACGAAAATCTTGCCCGACTCCGAATCCGTCACATAAATATTGTCTTGCGCATCGACGGCAACGCACTGCGGCGTGTGCATCGCGTCCTTGCTCTTGTCCTTGCGCTCGATGAACTTGTATTTCTGCGCCGGGAAATCGAAAACGTGCACGCCGGCTGCGCCAGGGTCCGATACGATAATCCGCCCGTGCGAATCGACAGCAACGCTGTAAGGGCGGACCAGAGTATGGAATTCAGGCTTTCCGATCACGGCATCCACAACTCGCGTCCAGAAGCCTCGCTTCAGCTTGACTTCATTTTCGGATTCGAAGGCGCGCTCCCAAACCAGCTTGCGGCCGCCATCCAGCAGCATCTCGGGCGGGGCGAGCGTCTGGGGTTGCTCTTTTGTTTTACGGGAGGCAAAAATTGGAGTGAGAAGAAGCGCAACACATCCCAAAAACATGACCGCAAACAGGAATTTTCTGCGCATTCTTCCTAGAAGAAGTTGAACCACCGTGACACTCCAATGTAGAACGAGGATACCACCTCAGGTGGCAGGCCCGATGCGCTAATGCCCTGCTCCAATCGGCTATATCCTCCCGTAACATAGATCTTGCGGAGCTGGTACTGAAAGAGTGTATTGAACTCGTTGGTCTTGTTCGCCGATGTGGTCGATTGGCTCACGAAGTTGCTGTCCGAACTGCCAAACACCGCCGCGATGGTGAGTTTCTTCACCGGAGAACTGCTCAGCCCGAACGAATAACTCTTTCCGCCGAACAGATCGATCAGGCCTGGGGGCAAGGGCTGGCCCGTTTGCTGCACCAGGCCCGCGCCGGTCAGAATCGCGCTTCCGTTCGCCTTCGAATAACTGGCCGTGGCTGTCAGGAAGTGGCCGTATCCAAGATTGGCATTGAAACTCTCGTTGGTGTTCTGGGCCCCCGATTCCCCGGTCAGACCAGTGCGTCCACCGCTGGCGCCGACCCCCGCTGAAAACCTTCCAAAGCGCCGTCTCACATTGCCGGAGTAGCTATAAAACGAACTCGTGTAAGTGACGAGCAGTGTCTGCGCATTCTCCGAGTATCCAAAGGAGCCACTTACCATGAAGCCATCAATTCGGCGCGAGTAGCCAAGGTTGCCCGCAAAGCTGACGTAATTTGCGCTGCTGCCATCGGCGGTATTGTCGGCCACGCTGCCGGAAAGATTGAAGTTCCCGCCCCAAAGAAAACGCCCGTAAACGGCATTTGCGCCGTACGAGTCCTCTCCGTAACTCACTCCTTCATATTCCTGCATGCGCCGCTCGGCGAACGCCGTCGTTTGAAAATGAGCGAAAGGCGTGTAAATTGCCTGACCCAGGAAGTCTGCGGAATGCGACGACCCGCTCGAATTGGCCGAAGGAACGACCACTCCACCGGCAGCGATGACCGACTGACTCAACTGTCCGCTTAGATTGTCGGAGTAATTCGTATTTAACGAGAGGCCCAGCTTATAGGTGGGTTGTACCCCCGCGTTGGCGCTGACCGTGTCCACGGTCCCTTGGTAGGAGGATCCCTCGAACCCGCTACTGAAATCGGAACGGCTGGCACTGGTGCCGAACGAACCGTGCATAGGCAGCCGGTGACTTACATTGAAACCATAGGCAGTTGCGTCGGCTTGGGTTTCTCCCGCCGGTTCGCCGCTTACCACTAGCGGAATCTGCGCGTCGCTGTTCGATCTGGAATAATAGGCGCCCAGGCCGAAGCCCGCCAGCGTGTATCCGGAATGCACGTTGAAGGAATTAAACGTACTGCTCCCCTCATCGCTTGACCCATACACCGAATACTGGCTGCTGCCCCTCGCGTAGCCCACTGAGAGACTGGGTGCATCGGGAAGGTTCTCACTCCAGTTGACGCTTAACGTATCGCTCTCGCCATGCGTGGTGAAGTTGGCCAGCCCAGGGACGGCGTAGTTCCCTTCGCTGTTGTAAGCCTTGGCATAGCTGATGGAGCCGGGAAAGTGGCTGCCGCCGAATATATTGCTGGAGAAATTCACGCCGCTGGCGTTCGAAATAGACTGGAAGTCGGAGTTAGCTCGTGACTGATTTATGTAAGGGGAAGCATTGAAGGATATGAAATTGGGGTTGTAAAAATAGCCGGACAACGTGCCCGAACCCCCAACGTCCCAACCGTGGCTGGAAGTTGTCTCATTCCCATAATTAGCGGAGTATCCACTGTTCACAACCCCGCTCAGATCTGTGCTGAAGTCGCCGAACTTGACCTGCGCCGCTGCCGGCGTCGCCAGCAGCGCTGCGGTCAGCGCAACCCACGCAACTTGCAAGATCCTCGTCACTTCAAGCCACCCTTAACTTCAATTCACCCGCTTCAATTCATCCTTACCGTCCCCAACGCCGGCAGGATGACACCGCTACAGCTCTTCGATCTTCGCGTTCTGCTTCAGTTTCTTGTCGAGCGCCGCCCGAATCTGATTGGTTTTGTTCAGTTGCAGATCTTTTTGGATCTGCGCTTTCACGTCGGCAAATTTCATCTTGCCGGCAGGTGTGTGCTCTTTGAGCCGAACGATCGTGTAAGCCTGGTCCATCTGGATCAGACCGCTCACGTCGCCCGGCTTCATCGCCAGCAGCGCCTTCAGAACCTGGGGCGCGAGCTGATCGCGGCTCATGGGCTTGTGCTCGCCCATCATCACGCGGTAGTCGTCTTCGGAAAGCTTCTCGGCGAGCAAGCCAAACTGCTCCACGGTCTCGGTCGTCTTGGCCTGGCGCAATGCATCGTCGGCGCGCCTGTGCCCATCTTTCAACTGCTCCGCCGTGGCGTTCTTCGGCGGCAGGAAAGAAATAGTCTGAAAGGTGAACGATTCCTGAACCTTGTAGCGGTCCGGATTCTTGTCGAAGAAAGCTCTCACTTCCGCCGGAGAGACGGCACCCTTGTTTTCAACTTCGTTTTTCAGGAAGGCCTCAATCAGCAGGGAGCGCTGGATCTTGTCGCGCAGCAACTGCCGGGAGCCATGAAACTCGCTCTGCAGCAGCGCTTTGAATTCTTCCGGTGTATCGAACTGTTTTTGGAAATCTGCCTCGGCGCGTTGCAGCTTGGCCGCCGGGATCGTCATCTTGCGCCGCAGAGCTTCCTGGTAAACCAGCTCCTCAAAGATGATCATCTTCATGGCGCCGTTTCGGACCTGCGGTTCCATCTCCGGAGGGATCGCACCATTGTGTTGCCGCGCGTACGGGAAAATCGAATATTCCTCGCGCACCAGATCGGTGTCGGTCAGTACGCTTCCGTTCACTCGAACCACCGGCTTGCCGACCGTAATAACGGCTGGCGCTTTCGCTTGCGGCTTCGGAGCGGTCGCTTTGGCGATCGTCGTGGGCGCATGAGATGCCACTTGCGCGCTGGCTGCCCCGAAGGCCAGCAGTAGAGCGAATCCAGAGAGAAAGAGAGAGAGTTTGCTTTTCATCTTTGCCATCCTCGTTTGTTGCCATCCCCGGTTTTACAAAAAAAAAGGGGAAGGGAGTTTCGTCCCCTCCCCCTGACTTCGTACGAATTAGAACGTTGTTCCAGCAGTTCCGCCATTCGATTCATTGGCTTCGCCACCATGGCACTCACGGCAGAATTGCGCCGTCTGGTTGTTGGTCGCGCTCGTGTCGGCCGGGTTGTACGGTCCGATGACGAAGAACATCGTCGCATAGGGGCCGGATGGCAGCTGCGTGCCCTTGCCGCTGGTTCCCTGCGTGATGTTGACGACATTCATAATGTGCTGGTTGTGGCAGCTCGTGCACGTGACCACAGCCGTGTTGTTGTAAGCGCTCAGCTTTACAAAGAAGCCGTAGTTCTTTACGAACTTCGCCGAGTTGGCGCCGTTCATCGAGATCGCGCCGTTGGTCTCGGTGCAATCCCAGTTGTATTGGCCGCCGCAGCTTACGGTCGCGTTCAGGCCCACCGGGTGGTTGGCAAGGTAGTTGCCAGCGCCGTCTCCGTCGTTGCCGAGCAGGGTCGGGATGGTGTTGTAGGTGCCATAGGTTGCGGGCAGCGTCTCATAGACCGCGTCCTTCATCATGGCGCCTTCTGCCCAGTTGCCGTCATGGCAGCTCAAGCAGGTCAGCAGGCCGGTCACGTCAGGCGTTGTGCCCAACATTGACGGCAGAACTTCTACGCGGCCACCGGCCGTGGTGATGGTCTTGCCGACCAGGTTGCCTACGTCCTGGCCCCAAAGGATCGACTGCCCGGCAGCGGTGTCGCCGGATTTGTTGGCGCCGTTGCCCCATGCGCCGCTGTGTGGTGCGTGGCAGGCCGCGCAGCCGCGACCATAGTTCAGGTGAGCGCCGAGGACGTCTGTCGTCGGTGCCTGGATCTGCGCCGCGGCAAAGCTTGCGACGGCCAGAATCATAAGCATAACTACGAATGACTTTTTCATTGAATAACGCCTCCTAGAAAATGTGTTGCAACACGTTGCTTCTACTACGGGATCGATTGCGGTGGTGCCCGGCTGAAGTTTAAGGTCGACCTGTTGAATGGTGTTTTTCACTTCAGCCTCCGCTACTGAATGTGCACGCACCTTGCCGTGACGCCCAGACGGCGGAAATTTGTGGCAAATCCTTTTAACACATTGATTAATATGGTGTTACTTTATTGGCCTTGCGCAGTGGGGCGGTCCTTTCCGGGGAGGATGTGGGTTACCTTGGGCCTTCTCCCACAGCGGCAGTGGTTGAAAAGCCCCAGAGTAACTCCGATTCGGTGATTGTTGTGTTTTTCAACGCCGGTGAGACCGAAGTGAGCAGATGTCCCTGAAGAGGGTGCGGCCGGGTAACGCCGGCGACCGGCCGGCTGTAGCGCGGGCGCCCTCGCCCGCGAGGAGCCTAGGATTTCGTGTAGCGCCGGCACAAACTCACAAACTTCTCAGTTTGACCCCGGCGGCTTGGGAGGCGTCGCATCCTTCTGAGGAGCGGGCGCATCCGCTGGCTTCTGGGCGGGCGTATCCGCCGGCTTTTGTGCGGGGGCTTCATCTGTCGGCCCGCTACCAGCGGCCGCGCGACGCCGCTCGGCGGCTTTTTTCCGTTCGTCTTCCTCGCGAGTCTTTTGCGCCGCAGCTTCCGCATCCGTGACGTACCGGAACATTTGCAACCGGCCCGGATACTGCTCGGTCGTAAACACGCGATTGTTCTTGTCGATCGCCACATCCACCAGCGCTTTGAACTGGCCAGGCAAATTTCCGTGCCCGGTGCCGATATAGGTCAGCACCTGGCCCTCGCGATTAAAAACCTGGACCCGGTCCTGAACTTCGTCCGCCACCCAGATGTGGTCATCGGCGTCAACCGCAATGCCTTTCGGGCGGGCGAAGTATCCGGGGCCGTCGCCGTTGCTGCCAAAGGTGCTGATGAAGTCTCCATCGGAGTCGAAAATCTCCACGCGGTCGTTCATCGTGTCCGTCACGAAAACATTCCCATCCTTATCGACCGCCACGCCCTGGGGTCCGGCAAAGTCACCGGGCGTAGTGGAGAAGTGCGTCTTTCCCGGTGTGCCTATGTGGCGCAGCAGCTTGTAGCTATCCGCGTCATAAACCTGCACTAAGTCCGTCTGCGTGTCGGCGACGTAGAGAAAACGATTGGTGGTGTCGATCGCCAGCCCGACCGGGTCACTCAGTCCCTCCGAGATTTGGCCTACCACGTCATGTTTCGGGCCGAAGATCAGGATCCGGTGCATCTGCCCATCGGCGACAAAAAGGCGATCGTCATCGTCAATGGCTAAGCCATTGATCCACTTGAAATGCGCGTCGGAACCGTTGCGGATGAGTTCGGTTTCGTGGGTTTCAGTGTTGAAAATAAAGACGGCTCCAACCTTCTGGTCGCCTACATAGACCCGACCCTTGGAATCGACGGCAATGCCGTAGGGTCGCAGAAGTTGGAAGGGAAAAGTCTTGGGGTTGAACTTATCCTGCTGCGATTGAGCGCCGGCCAGCCGGTCCATCCAGCCTGCCTTTTGCTTGGTGGTCGCCTGAGCGTAATCGATTTTTTCCCCGGCAAAGTAGTCAAGCCATTTCACGCGCGCAATGTTGGGCGGATTCGGCCACACCAGTTTCGTAGGGTCGAAAGGAAACTTATGCGGGCCCAGCGGGTCGGCTGCGGGAGCGGCGTCCTTTTTCTTCTTGTCTGCGCTCGCCGGAATGGCCAGAACCAGGCCAAGCAGGAACGTAAGTATAAGCAGCGGCAGCAATAGTTTCCGGCGGCGCGTCGAATTTTGAAGATGGCGAAACATGGTTAATCTCCGGGAGTCGTGGTCTCTTGCATGTTGACCCTGTTTTTGTGGCAGTTGTCGCAGAACGTCATATTGTTCTGCTGGTCCTTGATGAGTAAGCCGGGCTTTAGCGAGCTATGCGGCTGGTGGCAGGTCAGGCAGGTCAAATGAGTCTTCACCTTGCTGACGTTCGTTGGGTCCATCACGTCGGAAACGGGGTGCCCCTCGACGGGATGGCCCAAGCCATAGCGCAATGGCAGCCGCGGACACTTGTTTTTCACGAAGTAGTCTTCGGCTAACTTTACTTTTCCATCGAAGATGGTGAGCATGTGCTCGGCGGTCAGCGATTGTTGCCGGCCCTCGGGGCTATGGCATTCCAGGCACAGATTATTGACGTTACCCTGGGCGCGCAGCAATTTTGGATTGTCGCCGCCATGCGGTTCGTGACAAGTGCCGCATCCCTCTACGAACGCCGGCTGGTGGTGAACCGGCTTCTTCGCCAGGTCTGCGATATCACTGTGGCAGCCCAGGCAGATATTCACGGGATCGGTTTTCGGCAACGCCGGATAGGCGCTGGCATGCGGGTTGTGGCAGTCCGTGCAATCGCCCGCCGCGCCCGGATGCTGCACTTTTGCCGTGTCGATCAGCTTCGCCTTGTCATCATGGCAAGTCACGCAGACTGCCTTCGCGCTGGTTTGAGTCAGCACGATCTTTCCATCTTTCGGCGCGGCATGGCAGATATCGCAGCTCTTGTCGGCGAAGGGCGGGTGCATGAATTTCGCCATCAGCTTCGGCGCCGCCGACTGGTGCGGGTCGTGGCAACCTAAACAGTCCGCGGTTGCAAACGGCTGCCCCTGGTGTGCTTTTTGCAGGGCTGCGTCCTTGGGATCGTGACAATCCAGGCACAGCGCCGGCGCCGACTTTGTCAGATGAAACCTGTTTTCAGGAGTAAGATCCGCGCCCGTCTTATGCGTCGTGTGGCATGCGTCGCATCCCATGTCCAGCGCCGCGTGACGGCTGCCTTTTGCCGGGACGTCCACTCCTTGGTTATGGCAGTCCAGGCACAGGTTCTTGCCTTTGTCGCCGCTTGTCGGCTTCAATAACTGGTTTTTATTGTCGGAGACGTGCGGATCGTGGCACTTCAGGCAGTCACGCACCGCTGGCGGATGCACGTGCCCTTTGATCTGGCTGGCATCTTTGTCGGAGTGGCACGTTAGACAAAGCTTGTACGGAGTCGCCGCAATGAGCTTGATGTGTGTCGTGTCTTTGTTCGATCGCACTTCATGGCATGACAGGCATCCCATGGCAATTGCAGAATGCACGGACTTGCCCTTGGTCTTGTCTTCGTGACACTCCAGACACTTGGCCGAATCAACTTTCGGGTCGAGCTGAACCGGATGCACCGCGCCCACCAGCTCAGGCCGCAAAATCAGCGCCAGGCTCACCACGAAACAGATTCTGCACAACAAATTCGTTCTGCTGACGGCCGGACTCTTCAACCCGGTAAACGCGCTTCCTGTATTTTTTCCTGCCTGGGGGAGCTTGGTCACGTAATTCTCCACAATCTGGCGTTGCACGATGTTCATTGCACGACGCTCGCCGCTTCACGGACTTGGCGCAAAAGTTTTTTCCGTGAGCTAAGTGATTGTGACAGAATCCTTCGGCGGAGCAAACCATCGGGATGAATTCCACGGCCAAAGACAAAACATCTTTGCGATGGGACTTCTGCCGCAGGTGTCTCCGTGAAAAGGCGCAAAGCACTACGCTCGCGGCGCGGGTTGCTGAATGGAGTGCCGGGTGAGATGTCGGGCTTGACGCCCGGCGGCGACGATTCCGTATTCGAACCGCTCGCTTCATTCGAAGCAGAGAATTCGCATTCCACCACTGATTCCAAAATGCGGCGCATTAGCCCCTGAGAATTTAAGAAGTGAAGATTAACTCGATTCCACCCCAATCGGGGATCGCGACATAGACCGCTAGTCACAAATGCTTGTGACGTAGATCACAAACCCTGCAACTCGCTCGCCTGATCGTCTCGGCTGGCTTCCGTTCTCGATCCAAAACACGAGGTTCCGGCCCGAAATTGCCCCTTCTGCCTGCCGCGCGCCATACCACACCGTGTCAACCCTGATTTTCCCTCCTCGGCAATCCCGGAACTCCTTCCGCATGTGGCGGCTACGCTCGTTGTACGTACACATTTGTGTTCCAAACAATATTTTGTTCGCCGCCTGTTCGCCTTCGACGCGAAAATTATCCTCCCCTTTTTCGCCTGTCGCCATCCTTAGTTCCGGCCCACGCTATCACCTCCGCCAGTGACGCCTGTCACCAGGTGCGTGTGATGGGTGAAATCCCGACCTGCCAGTGCGGGGTGCGCGATTTCGCCCAAATTCGCCCTCGCCCGGCACCTACCGATCAGTCTGTAACTATCTTATTTATAATAAGTTACCAAGAGTAACCAGTCTGGCTCAGAACGTGCATTCCTTCAACGTGATTGGGGGGGAGAACAATGGCTGTGAATTTACGCGCCGCAGGCCGCAAAACCTGGCAGACGGTGGCTTCCATTAAGACGGGCGTAATGCTCCTCATTATCGTCGTGGTTTTGGCCGCTGCCGGCACGATCATCCTGCAACGTCCCATGACCGATCCCGACGACATGGCCCGCGCTTACTCGCCGCAAGCCCTCCGCCTCCTCGACGCTACCGGCCTCACGGATCTCTTTCATGCCTGGTGGTTTATCGGCCTGATGCTCCTGGTGAGCCTCAGCATCGTGGTCGCTTCCATCGATCGTTTCCCGAACGCATGGCGGTTCTATTCGCGACCTTATAAATATCCTGAGTCCGGTTTTCGCCGTGCCCTTCATCCGCAAAAATCGATCGCGATCGCCGATGAAGAAACCGGACTGGTCGCGGCCGAGCGCGCCCTCCACTCGATGGGTCTTAAGCCCGAGCGCGTGGTCCGCGATGATCACTTCGCCATCTTTGCCGAACGGCATCGCGCCTCGGAAATGGCGGTCTATATTGTTCATGCCAGTTTGCTCCTGATTTTCTTTGGTTGGATCACGGATGGCGTCATTGGCTGGCGCGGATCGATCACGCTGAATGAAGGACAGTCCACAAGTTCGGTTACGCTTCACAACGGCGAAACTCGTACCCTCCCCTTCTCTCTCCGTTGCGATGCCGCTGGCCAGGAGAATTACAAAGACGGCACTCCCAAGAAGTGGTGGTCGAAACTGGCTGTGGTTGCCGATGGACGGGATGTCAAGAGCAAAGAGATCGTAGTTAACGATCCCCTGATTTATAACGGTGTGCGCTTCTACCAGGCCAGCTTCGGCGAAACCGGAAAAGTGCAAAGTCTGGTCGCGACCGCGGCTCCGAACCCCGCTTTCAAGCCAGTTTCTTCAGTCGCCGGTTCAGATTCAGGCGCAACCTCGCAGAAAAAAGAATTTTCTTTTGCCGTCGGCGAGACCATCGACCTTGATCCGGATACCACCGTGCGGTTTGTGGAGTTCTTTTCCGACTATGCCGTACGCGATGGGCAAGTCTATAAACGCTCGAATGAATTGGGAAGTCCTGCGGCCCACCTGATCGTGACCTCAAAGAGTGCAGGGAATAGTTTTGATGTCTGGTTCCCGCAACTCGACGAAGTCGCCGACAATTCCAAATCTCCTTACCTGCTCGATCCAAAGGAACTGAAACTCCAGCATTTTACCGGGCTCCAGGTTTCGCATGAGCCGGGCCAATGGGCTGTCTGGTCGGGCGTGGTCTTGCTGGGTGTCGGTCTGGCGTTCGTTTTCTACGTCATACATATGCGCTTCTGGGTGTTGCCGGTGCTGGACGAGCGGACCGGCCTGTTTTCACTCTGGGTTGGCGGCAGCGCCAATCGCAATCGTGACGCGTTTGAACAACGTTTCAACGAGCTGCTTGAAGGGATTGAGAAAGAACTGCAAGTTATTCCGGGGAACACTCCCAGTGATCGTGTTGCGGAAACCAGCGTTCGCTGAAACCGAACGAATCACTGAATGTGGGGGAAGCAATGACACAAGTAAAAACTGAGCAGCAGCAAGAAACGACATCGACTGGCACAACCCTGATCGTTTTTGTCGGTCTCGCGATCGCGTTCCTGCTGTTCATGGCCTTCTTGAATGTGGTGAAGAGTGGCAATGTGCTGAGTGAATCCAATCTGCTGTTCGCCGCGCTTATCTTTTACGCCGGCGCGGGCGCTCTTTATCTCGGTTTTGGCGTGACCGGCACCGACTCATACGTGAAGTTCGCTTCGTTTGCCACCTGGGCCGGTCTGCTGGCGAACACCGGCGCGGTCGCGCACCGCTGGTACGAATCCGGCCATCCGCCCTTTGCCAGCGTCTATGAAATGCTGCTCAGTTTTGTCTGGACTCTGGCTGTGCTCACGCTGATCGCCGAAAAGAAATACGGAGTCAAAGTAATCGGCACTGTCACCATGCCCGTCGCCATTGTTGGCGTCGTCCTGATGCAGTTGCTTCGTACTGAAGTTCACCCTCTGGTTCCGGCGCTGCAATCGACCTGGCTGCATGTGCACGTAACTCTTGCCATGCTGGCCTATGCGGCCTGCGCTCTCAGCTTTGCCCTGGCGATGATGTTCCTGATCCAGGACAACATGGAGACCTCAACCTTCCTCGCCTTCACCGGTCTCGGCACCCTGGGTGTGTATCTCAGCATCGTGCTGACGCGCTTTGAAAAATGGGGAGGATTAAGCCTTATCGCATGGAACGCAGACGAGAAGCGCGAGGTTTTTATCTCCAAAGGCGTGCGCTTATTCGTAGTTGTTCCCGACCTGGGTTGGCTGATGTTGCTTACTGCCATGGTTGTGGCTGCGCCTCTGGTGCTTTATGGCCTCGCCAAATGGAGAAAGCAAGATAGCTATCTCGCCATAGCCAACCGCGCTGTATTTGTCAGCATCTTGCTCCAGATTATGACGCTGACCATGTTTCTGTTGCGCGCTCGCGATGGCGCTTATCCTTCGCTTGACGCCGAGGGTTTGTTCGTCACCAATCTGGCCGCCAGTCCCTTCCTTCTCTCGGGCTTGATCGGCGCAATCTTCATCTCCTTGCTATATCTGTTGCTGCTATGGCGCCGTCACGATCTTGAGCGCTTGCTGCCAGATGCCAACTCTCTCGACCGGATTACCTATAAAACGATTTGCATTGCCTTCCCCCTACTTACACTGATGATCGCCGCAGGCGCCTACTGGGCCAACCAGACCTGGGGTTCCTACTGGAACTGGGACCCCAAGGAAACCTGGGCGGCAATCACGTGGCTGGTGTATGCCGGCTACCTGCACATGCGCATTACCCGTGGTTGGCGCGGACGCCGGGCGGCCTATTTTGCCATTCTCGGATTCGGCGTCGTGATGTTCACATTCTTTGGCGTGACTTATCTCTTGCCAGGATTACATGCATACGCCTGAGGATCGGCAGCACGCATTCAGGAACCATTCATGAACGCACGGTCGCAAATTACGGCCCGCAACGGGGACAAGAAAACTGCCCGGCCTATGCGCGTGAACTGGCAGATTAGAGCCATCTGGCCGGTCGCCGTGGTGCTGTTGGTCGGAATGTTCCTGTTTCTGCTCGCAACACTTTCCCTGCAGGATACAGAACGGCATCGCTTACTGCTGATTGCCGGCTCCGGTGCGGTTGCCATTTGCGGAGTCGTAATCGTCATGCTGGCCAGTACCATCAACGGCCCTATGATCGAATTGCAGGAACAGATGGAACGCGTCGGCGTTGGCGATCTCAACGCTTCGGTTTCTTTCTCCAAGCGAAACGACGAAGTCGGCGACCTGGGACGGAATTTCAATTCCATGGTGACGCAGTTGCGCGAAAGCCGCGATGAAATCGAGCACCTTCACCGCACGCAGATGTCCCGCGCCGAGCACTTTGCCACTCTTGGCGAATTGGCCACCGGCCTGGCACATGAGATTCGCAATCCCCTGGCAGGAATTGCCGGCGTCATCGAGATTGTCGGTCGCGACCTGCCCGCCTCCAGCCCTGCTGTGGCCGTTGTGAAAGAGGTCCGCCAGGAGATTGCGCAGATCAACCGCATTCTCACCGACCTGCTGGGCATCGCGCGTCCGCGCGCCGCGGAAATGCGTGCCAGCGATTTGAATACGACGGTCGAGCACGCAGTCATGCTGGCGCGCCAGCAGGTATTGTCAAAACCGATCACAATCGAGTTCACTCCAGCCGCGGGCCTGCCGGAAGTCGAGCATGACAGCGATCAAATGCACCAGGTACTTCTCAACCTGCTCTTGAATGCAGTTCAGGCAATTAACGGCACGGGTAGCGTGCAGGTCGAGCTTCAAGCCGAAAATGATGGGCAGGACGCCCTCATCGCAGTTTCCGACAGTGGCTGCGGCATCCCTCCCTCGGACCTGCCGAATATCTTCCGCCCGTTCTTTACCACCAAAGGAAATGGAACCGGCCTCGGCCTGTCGTTGGTGCGGCGCATTATCGAAGAACACGACGGCAGAATTGAGGTTAAGAGCAGGCCGGGTAAAGGCTCGACTTTCTTCATCACGCTTCCCATGCGTCAAAATGCCGCCGCTCCGGAAGCACTGCGAAAGCTCTCGTAGCCAAAGCTCTGATTGCTAGTATTTTTTCCTGCTGCTCCCTGCTGTTTCGCCTTATTTTCTTATTCGACGTCGTCGCTTTCGATTTCTATCCCTCGGACATCCGCATCAATCCGAATCTCAGGAACCTTCGCCTCACGCAGAGCGCGATTTAGCGCAGGCAGATCCGAACTCATAAACTTTTCCCATTGTTTGAGTATCGCGGCATCTTGCTCGATGGTCTTAAGCGCATCCTGCTGCGCAACGGTTGGTTGGGCATCGACCTGCCAAACCTGACCATATAGCCCGGCGGCCGCGTTGTAAAAACGGCTTAGCGTTTTTTGTTCGGAGGGTATAGCAAAGAAGCCTCCGGGTGCACCCATAAGGTTATCCAGCCCCTTCTCGAATGACGCAACTGCGTTTTTCGCAGGTCCCGTAGCCTCCATTTTTTCGAGTTGTTGCCGAATGGAGCCGGCCTCAAATATCGCCTGCGAAGACTTACTTACCAGCGATGCCAGTTTCATCTCCGCTTGAAATTTCATTGCAAGGCCTGCCAGTGGAGTTTTAACTCGCGGATCCATTCGCACTATCAGCCGGGCGCTCTGAGTCTTACCACCCAGGGACAGTCGAACCGTGTAGTTCCCGGGAAGAGCCGTTGGCCCAAGCGGATGCCGCGGCGTGTCATGCGGAATGGCCGAGATCGGAAATTCGTGTCGCGCGGCTTGCGGAGTGGCGTAATGCAAATCCCACACCCAGCGATGCATGCCCGCTTCAGTCGACAGATGCCGGAACGGGCGGATCCAATAAAGCGGAATCAGCTGCTTCTCCAATTCTTCCTGGGACGCCTCCGGCTTGTCGGCGCTTGAAAAGCGGCGCACGAGCTTGCCTTGCGCATCCAGAATTTCCAGGGTAACCGCACCCGCTGTGGCGTTAGGCAAGAAATAATCAATCACGGCGCCATCCGGCGGATTGGCGGCTGCCGGCTCGTCGGGTGGCGGAGGCGTATCTGTGTAAGTGTCTCGCTGCACCCGGTACGCTGCCGCTGGTTTGAACAGATGGACACCATCGGCCAACCCGGCCGCCGCTTCTCGCAGTGGCGTAATGTCATCCAGGATCCAGAGTGACCGTCCATGTGTGGCCACGATCAAGTCGTCATCATGAATCCATAGGTCTCTCATCGAAGTGTGCGGCAGGTTGAGCTGCAGCGATTGCCAGTGGTCCCCGTCATCGAACGATACCCACACAGCATTCTCGGTGCCTGCAAAAAGCAATCCCTTACGGACTGGGTCTTCTCGCACCGTGTCGGCCGCGCCGAACTCCGGCAGGCCCGCGGTAATCAGTTGCCAACTCTTCCCGCCGTCATGGGTGCGATAGATATAAGGATGAGAATCGTCGATACGAAAGCGGCTCACCGACGCATAAGCCGTTTCATCGTCGAAATGTGACGCGGAAATCTGCGTGACTTTGCTCCACGGCGTCAGTTCCTTCGGGGTAATGTTCAGCCACTTTTGTCCCCCATCGCGTGTAAGCCAGATCAGACCGTCGTCAGTGCCCGCCCAAAGCGTCGACACAGTTTTGAACGACGGCGCAAGCGCGTAGATCACTCCACGCTGCTTGTCCGCGCCCTTCATAAATAGCTGGCCAACGCTCGCTGGCACGCCCGGATCTTCCCGAGTCAGATCTTTGCTGATCGCTCGCCATGAGTTCCCGCCATCGGAAGTTTTGAAAAGCACATTCGCCGCGTAATAAAGAATGTGCGGATCGACCGGAGAAAACATCAGCGGCTCGGTGCGATCGGCCCTGTATTTACCTGACCGCAGCGGAATTGGCGTGACATTTTGAACTTGTCCCGTCGACCGATGAAATTTTGAAACTTCGTTGCGCCCGCCACCATAAATAATGTCTGGGTCCAGCGGGTCCGCTGCAACATAGCCGTACTCGATCGCGCCCACCGGATGCCAGTCGCGATAAGTAATCGCCCCATCATTGCCGCGGCTAGAGATGCAGACCGACCCACTTTCCTGCTGTCCCGCACACACGCGATAAGGGAATCCATTATCCGCAGATACGTGATAAAGCTGTGCCGTCGGCTGGTTGTACCAGGAACTCCAGGTCTCTCCGCCATTCACCGTGACAATCGCGCCCTGGTCGCTTACCAGCAAAATCGTTTTTCCATCCATCGGATCGATCCACAGATTCTGGTAATCGTCTCCGCCCGGCGCACCGCGGAACCCCACCCAAGTCTTTCCACCGTCTGTAGATCGCATCGTCACCGTGCTGGCCACATATACGAGGTCAGGATTTTTCGGATCCACCTTCGGCACCGGCAGATCGCCGCCGCCAATGCGCATCGAGGCCCGCGGGTCAGTCGTGATCTCGGTCCATTGTTCGCCGCCGTCATCGGACCGGTAAAACCCTAACTTCCCCGACGCCGAACTCACCGTCGCATACAGGCGCTGCGAGTTGCTGGGTGCGATCGCAACATTAATCTGCGAGAGGTCCTTCGGCAGGCCGTTGGTCAGCGGCTGCCACGTGCGGCCACTGTCAGTGGACTTGAACAAGCCGCCATTTGCCCCATTGAAATCGTTGAAGTCTTCCCACGGGCCTTCGCGGCTCTCCCACATTCCTGCGTAAATAACATCAGGGTTCGATGGATCGATTTCAATATCTGATCCGCCGGTATTCTCATCTTTAGAGAGAACTTTCTCCCATGTCTGGCCGCCATCGGTCGAGCCATAGATACCGCGCTCTTCATTCGGCCCAAAGGGATGCCCAAGCACCGCAGCGAAAACTCGGTTCGGATCGCGCGGGTCGACCGCCAACGCCGGAATCTGTTCGGCGTCATCGAGCCCGAGATGCGTCCAGGTCTTGCCCGCATCGGTCGATTTGTAAATGCCATTTCCAACCGCCAAATCCGGCCGGCGAAGTCCCTCCCCACTGCCGACATAAATTATGTTGGGATCGGAAGGCGCAACCGCAATCGCGCCGATCGACTGGGACGGTTGCTCGTCGAAAATCGGATTCCACGTGCGGCCGTAATCGTTGCTCTTCCACACGCCGCCGTTGACCGCCCCCATATAGAAGACAGTGGGTTCGCCATGGACACCGGCCACTGCCCGAGTGCGGCCGCCGCGAAATGGGCCGATCATCCTCCAATGCAGTTCCTGGTACAGGCTTGTGGGCACTTGCGCGCACACCGGCTCCGAGAGGAACGAAATAAAGAAGAGCAGAAGAAAGCCGAGCGAAGCAAACAACAAACCGGGCACGTATACGTTCTTGGATCGCAGCACTTGAACCCCCTCAAGCCGACGCGACTTGTAATATAAATCAGATTGCGTCAGCTTGAGAGTTGCTGTTCCCCATAAAGTGCCGGCGCATTCGGCGCGCCGGGGGTTGCTCTTCTGGAGCTATTGCGGCAAGCTAATCATGGCCGTCGCTCCCAGTTGCCGATGCGCCGCCATCGCTGCCATGGCTTCAGCCTCTTCCATCTGCTGATTCCGGTCCCATTCCCGCCTCAACACCATTTCCTTGACGTGGAAATGCGATTCCTTCCGCGCGTCATCGACCCGGATCACCACCTCGCTATTTTGTAAGTGAAATATTGTCGTGTCTGCCAGCGGCACAAGCTGGTCGGAGCCCTTGCCAACGATCACGTATACGACTTTGCTGGTCACCAGAACATATTCCGGGCAAAGTTCGCCCGCCGCAATCTGCCCGCCCCCGGACATGGAACTCATGAATGAGTGATGCAGACCAACGCAATCGGCCATGCGCATCCTTACGATCGTGCCTTCTTCGTGATGTCGATTCTCCCCGAAAAGTGAAACTGCCGATAAACAGATGAGAACAGCCAGCAACGAACAGCGTTTCATTATCTCCTCAATCCCCAGGGTTACCGGGGTAGTAGTATCCGAGCCTGCAGTGAAACTGAAGGCTCAGGTCATGTGTAGCCAGTATGCGTACCTGATGAAACCCCGCCATGTGGACGGGCAATCTGTAAGTGACAACATAAGAAGAGTGAAAGTCTTCCAGCATGGCATCGATGACCTTGCCGCTGCCGCCTTCCAGGGTGAAATAGCGTCCCCCGCTGTGGCCTGCCAGAGCGCGCAATCCCAACGTCCCTCGAGAGGTATGTGGCTTCGCGCTGACGTCCACGGCGTAGATCGAAACATCGTTATCCAGAGCCGAAAGAATGGCGTCCGTAAAAGCCTTGAGGCTGATACTGTCGTTGCCATCGGAAAACAGAATCAGAACTTTCTTTCCGTGGCCTTCTTCGCCATGGCTGCGTTCCGACTCGCCGAGCATGTCCGCTGTAAAAACAATGCTGTCATAAAGCGGTGTTAAGCCTCCGCTCCCCACCTTCTGGAATGCCTCATCGACGCTCATAGAGCGGCAGTCGCCCTTGCAGATGACCAGCGGTTTCAGATCGCGGAAGGCGATCACAGAGAAGCTTTCCTCCGGCACGCCTTTTGTGTTTTCGATGACCTGAACCACGCTCGCTAATTCGTCGCGAAATTCGGGATTGATCGACTCGCTGGCGTCCACCAGCACCGCTACGTCCAGACGTGTGTACGCGGCCCGCGTGAAACTTGGGAAATCACGCACCACGACGTCTTGATCGACGATTGCGACGTCCGACGGCTGCATCGTGGCGATGGCGTGGTTGTTCTTATCGGTGGCGGAAAACGCCATCCGTACTTCCGTAACATCCGAATGGATGGTGATGTTCGAGGGGGTGGCCAGGTTCTGCCCGGCCGCGTTGGCAACTACTCCTGCTAAGAAAATTAGTTGAAAAACAATTAGTAGCCGATGACATCTGAAGGTTCTAGCCACAAAGGGTAGATCGGCCCTTCGTGCAGAACTTTAGGGCTGCGGCCCTCCGGCGACGTTACCCTTGTTCCCATTCTGATTCCCTTTGTGCGCTACGTCCTGTTCGTTTCTCTTCGCAGAATTCTTCCCAGACTCTCTCGCCCGTCCCAGACTCTATTGTGGCAATGGCTTGGCCTGGGTTCCCGGTTTTACTCCCTCGTGCTTCTTGGCCTCGGCAATCATCTGCTCCACTTTGTCTTTGCCTTCATAATTCGGATTCGTGGCCAGCAGTTTCTGCCAGTCCGCCACCGCGCCCTTGATGTCCATCTTGCCCTGCCACTTCACCAGCCCGAGGTTGAATAGGGTGTTTGGCTTGTTCGGTTCGTAGCTGAGCGCCTTATTGAACTCGGCGATTGCCCTATCGGCATCCTGCATATACCAATAAGCCGTTGCCATGTCGGTGCGCACGGCGGCGTCCGACGGCTTCGCTTTGAGTGCGCGGCCGTAGTAATCAACCGCAATCGGATACTGCTGCGCGTCATAGTAAAAGTTGCCTATGCTGGTCAATAATTCCGGATTGTTCGGGTCTGATTTCAGTTTCTCGATCAGCGGCGCTGCTTGCGTGTCAGCCATCTGTTTCAGCTGTTCTGGAGTCGGTTGGCTATTCGCGCCTTGTCCGCTCATGCCTTGTCCACCCGTGGCCTGTCCACTCATTCCCTGCCCGCCCATCCCGGTGGCCGCTGGCGCGGAAGCGCTCGCGCTTTCGACTGCAGCCGTTGCAGATGATTGCGAGCCTCGAATCAGCCATCCCCCCGCCATGCCCAGCAGCAGGCAAACCACTGCCAATGTGTAGGCTTGTACGCTCGTCCAGTTTGTAGTTGAAGTATTATTTGCCGGAGTATTGTTCTGTGCCATTTTCCTGCTCCTCATCCCTATATATCGTTAGTTTGTGCTGTTTTTCTGGCGCACGTCCGCCATCAGTTTTTCTACCTGTTCTTTTTTCTGCGCGTCGAGCTGCGGGTTCGTCCGCAATAATTGTCCCCACGCCTCAAGCGCCCCTTTTTTGTCTTTCTTTCCCTGCCACCGAATCATGCCAAGATTGAACAGGGCGTTGGCATCTTTCGGGTCATCTGTAGCGGCCTTTTCCAACTCCTTCAATGCGCCATCAATATCGTTTTGATAGTAAAGACATGAAGCCAATAGCGTGCGGATCGGAATATCTTTCGGCTTCACCTCCAGCGATCGATTGAAGTAATCCGCGGCTTCCTTGAACTGGTGCGTCGAGAAGTAAATTTTCGCGATCTGGTTCATCAATTCGATGTTTTTCGGATCGTCCTTGAGCTTGGCCACTAGCGGCTCGGCCTGCTTGTCGGCCATGTGTTTCATCTGGTCCAGGCTCACTTGCTGGCCGCCCATGCCCATTCCGCCTGGCGCCTTCGCACCTCCCGCAGCTGCGGTTTGCATCGTGTTCGCTGGCAGCGCGGGTGAGCGCGATCCTCGGAACAGGTATCCAACCGCCAGCCCGATCAGCAAGCACACTACAGCCAAGACATACACCTGCTTTGCCTGCCATTCGGATGAGGATGCGCCCGTCATCACATTTTCATCGGCCATATACTCTTGACTCCAGAAGGATTATGTTTCGCCGGTATTATGGCACCGCCGCAACTCGAGGCATCAAGCCTGCTTGTTCCGGCTCCTTAAGCTTTCTTGAATACCTTAACGGGGCCGGCGTCTGGCTGCCAGCAAGTGGCATCACAATAGAATGTGAGCTACGTCACACGCCGGATGCCCCCGTGGAAGCCTCGAATCCCCGGAGGCAATTCTGCCCATAAACCCGAGGCTGGGCGTCACTCGCCAGTGCGCAAGACCGCGCGCTAGGCTGCTGCGCTAGACCAGTGCGCTAAAATAGACCGGGTCCTATGCCAGCCGACAAAATCCTGGTTGTCGATGACGAACGCCTCGTGCGCTGGTCCTTGCGCCAAAAGTGCGAGGAGTGGGGCTTCCAGGTCGTCGAGGCCGAGGCCGGCGAGCCGGGGCTCAAGCTTGCCCAGCAGGAATCTCCCGACCTGATTTTACTCGACGTCCGCCTCCCCGATATGAACGGCATCCACGTCCTGGAGAACCTTAGGAAGCATGACGTTGCTTCTGCCGTCATCATGATCACTGCCGATCCGCAACTGGAGGACGTCAAGGTAGCGATCAAACTCGGCGCCTACGACTTCATTGGCAAGCCGCTCGATTTCGAGGAACTCCGCGTCACCATCAACAACGCCCTCGAAGCCACAAAGCTGCGCTCCGAAGTCAAGTCTCTGCGCGGGGAAGTGAAGCGCCGCGCCGGCTACCACGAAATTGTCGCTGACTCCCCGAAGATGATCGAGCTGATGAACTTTGTTCGCAAGGTCGCGGCGAGCGAGGCAACCACGATCCTGATTCAGGGTGAGAGCGGCACCGGCAAGGACTTGATCGCGAAGGCCATCCACTATGAAAGTACCCGCCAGGAGCGGCCTTTCGTCGCCATCAACTGCTCGGCCATCCCGGAAACCTTGATGGAAGCCGAACTCTTCGGCCACGAGAAAGGCGCCTTTACCGACGCCAAGCAGATGAAAAAGGGTCTGTTCGAAATGGCGGATGGCGGCACGCTCTTTCTCGACGAAATCGGCGAACTCTCTCCGCTGCTGCAAGCCAAACTTCTGCGCGTGCTTGAAGACCAGGTCATCCGCCGCATCGGCGGCGTGCGCGATATGCAGGTGAACGTGCGCGTGATTGCCGCCTCCAATCGCGATCTCGAAAAGGCCGTGCGCGAAGGCCAATTCCGCCAGGATCTCTATTACCGCCTCGCCATCATCGCCATCTTCATTCCGCCCCTGCGTGAGCACAGGGAAGATATTCTCCCGCTGGTGAAGTTTTTCATCGAACGCTACAACCAGCGTTTTCGCAAATCCGTAAAGGGCATTACCGACGAAACGCGGCGCTTGTTGCTTGAGAGCAGTTGGCCCGGCAACATCCGCGAACTCAGAAATTCCATCGAGCGGGCCATGATTCTCGAGGACGAACCGCTGCTTCGTCCCGCCTATCTGCCCTTCGCCGTCAACCAAGCCAAAGCCGGGGGCCTCACTGCCTTCGAAAGTACCTCGGCGCCCGACGATGGCCAGAATCTCCCTGGCGGCCGCTCTCTGCCGCGTCTTTATATTCCCGATGGCGGTACTTCGCTCGAAGAAGTCGAGCGCGCCATGGTCGAGATCGCCATGAGGCAGGCGAACAATAATCAGACTCACGCCGCCAAACTGCTCGACATCAGTCGCGATGCACTGCGCTATAAGCTCAAGAAATTCGGCCTTGGCCAGGCCGACGAACCCGAAACCGAGGCGTCGTCCAAGGAAGCCTGATTAGTGAGGTAGCGCCGGCAACTTGCCGGCAGATCTCCTGAGGCCGCAACCGTAGTGGGGAGCCTCTGGTGTAGAATTTCAAAGTCGTAGAATTTCAACGTCAACCCAACGCTGTTTCCGTAAGAACTTACGAACTAACGAAGCAGCCGAATCCGACCGTCGGGACGTAGCGCAGCCTGGTAGCGCACTTGCTTGGGGTGCAAGGGGTCGCGAGTTCAAATCTCGCCGTCCCGACCATTTCTCCCCGTTTTAAGCCGACCGTCCGCCGGACGCGCGCCTCCACGATCCCGCACATTGATAACGGCGAATGTAAGCGGCAGCCGCGAACCCCTGTCCACACGAATGTCCACATGGGTGAATCGGCCCGGCGGCCAAGGCATGCAATTCTCAACGAGTTAAACGCCTGTTCACAACAGTCGGTGATGTGGCGTAGCATTTGGGGCAATGAACTTGAGCGAATTTGTGGACGAGCGAATGGTTGCCGCCCTTAACCGGAGTTTGCCCGGTGTCGGCCTCGAGCCGATAGTCAAAACGCATTTGGGCGACGTACGCTCGGTGAGAGTGGAGCTACCCGCGCCCCCGGAGGCGGAAATACCAATTTATACTGACGTTCCAACCGGAAAGACAGATTCACGCAAGGCTGCTTCGGCATCTGGATACCCAGCAGCGCAACTATTTCTGCTACAGGCCCTTTGAGGACGCAGAATTTCGCAATTTCATGGAAAAACTGGATGCCGCTTTCATTGAGACCATTGAGAAAGTGGTTCGCCATGAAACCCGCATCGTCCAGAAGCTCTGGCGAGCGACCTCAATCAAAGCCAACGAAAATCGGATGTCTGTCATCTGATTCATCGTCTCAAGAACGACAGAATCAAGTCGGCTCCGGAAAGTCCATCTATCCTCGCCGCGGGAGTTTCTATGAACAATGTTGTCCTTATTGGTGTGCTGTTGCTGGTGCTGGGGTTGTTGACATTTCTCGTGCCCATACCTCATAGCGAGAGCCACGGCGTGAAAATCGGAGACGCTAAAGTTGGCGTTCAAACTGAGCACAGCGAAAAACTTCCCCCGGCAGTAGGTATTGTTTTGCTCGTGGGAGGAGTAGTCCTCTTGGCTACGGGTGCGCGAAAAGCTTAGCTCAGGAATCGCCCCTACAAAACGGTGGAAGAAGTCGTGGAAGAAGGAATACTGCCAGAAGAGATCGTGGAGCGAGTAAAGGACCAACTGGTCCAGAAATCCGAAACTGGGGTTGCTCATGGGTGACGCAGAGTCCGAGCAAGTACTTACTCTCTTGAAAGAACTATCGCTGCTGAAAGAACTCGATAGCCTCTACGAGGCAGGCCCCAAAACTGAAGCTGAGCGCGAGGCTTACCTCCTGCGCAAACAACGGCACGAGAAGATAGCGCAAGAAATTAAGGCGCTTGCAGTGCAGAAAAAGGGCGGCGCTGAACCACCCGAACAAGGCAACTCAGGAATCACAGGCTAAGTGGCGCTCAGTCGACTTTGGAGCCAGCCATGCCATGCTCGACCGCAGGAACACCCGATACCCGGACCGGGTCAACTGCATCTGGCTCCAGAAGTTGGTTAAGCCGGACTTGCGCCTGGTGACAGAAGCAAACTTCGGCCCCTCACTCCTCATCTTCAGGCTGCTATACTGGCGCATCGCAAGATGCTCACTTCAGAAAGCGGGTTTGAGCCGAAGCTGGATCATGCTCTCATTGCTAGATTTCTCCCCAGCATCGGACACCGCAGTTCTACGCGTCTGCAATCGCATACGAGGTAATTTTTAAGTTAATTGTCGGGTGCTGCCTGTTCGCCCCGAATGTTCCTGTTGAACAATCGCGTCTGAAGTTGCAAAGCGTTTGCATGGCCACACAGCCGACAATCCGGCCCCGCACTCAGGTCTTCGTCGCCACCACAGTGATGTTGACCTTCATTTCTTTTTGGCGTGCGGCCGCAATCGTTCTGTCCGATTTGGCCTCGTCTGCCTATTACGCCGGCGGCGATGCCGAAAAGGTCATCGGCAAAAGCGCTCCCTGGTTCATTTTGGCGGTCATGCTCTTCAGCTACGCCGTGCGGGCGCTCTACATCGAATCCAGCGCCATGTTCGTTCGCGGAGGCGTGTACCGCGTCGTCAAAGAGGCAATGGGTGGCACGCTGGCCAAATTTTCGGTCTCGGCCCTGCTTTTCGATTATGTCCTCACTGGCCCCATCAGCGCAGTATCGGCCGGGCAGTACATGGCGGGCTTTGTAAAGGACATCGCAATCTATCTTCACCACCCTGTGAACTTCAGCGACGACCACTTTGCCGCAGCCGTGGCAGTCATAGTGGTCGTCTACTTCTGGTGGAAGAACATTCAGGGCATGCACGAGTCCAGCAATCGGGCTTTGCAGATCATGGCCATCACCACCGTCATGGTCGTGATCCTCATCGTTTGGTGCACCATCGCTGTGTTCCGCACCCCGGTCCATCTGCCCCCCAGCCCACTGAGTGCCGCGGGCGCAGTTCCCCACACCAAGGAAGCTCTGGGCTGGCTTCACGGAACCTGGGTTTCTCACCTCACCTGGATCATTCTCTTTGTTGGCTTCGGGCACTCCGTGCTGGCCATGAGCGGAGAGGAAACCCTCGCCCAGGTCAATCGCGAAATCGAACATCCCAAACTCAAGAACCTGGAAAAAACAGGTTTGGTGATTTTCATTTACAGCCTGCTCTTCACCTCGTTGGTTTCATTCTTCGCGGTGATGATCATTCCCGACAACGTCAGGCCGAACTTCTTCGCCAACCTGATTGGCGGCATCGCCATGTATTTGCCGGGTCCGCTGAGCGCGAGGCTTTTCTTCCATGGCTTTGTCGTTCTCGTGGGCGTGCTGATTCTGGCGGGGGCGCAGAATACATCCATCGTTGGCGCCAACGGCGTTTTGAACCGCGTGGCTGAAGATGGCGTGCTCACTTCGTGGTTTCAGAAACCGCACAACCGCTTCGGAACCACCTCCCGCATCATCAATCTCATCGTGGGCATGCAGTTGCTGACCATCGTGCTCAGCCGGGGCAACGTTTATATGCTGGCGGCGCTCTACGCCTTCGGCGTGATTTGGAGCTTCGCCATGAAGTCGCTGGCGGTGCTCGTGCTCCGCTTTACAGAGCCCGAAAACCGGGAGTGGAAAGTTCCCGGCAACCTGCACATCGGTAAGATTGAACTACCTTTTGGCTTGATTGCGATTTCGGCTGTGCTGTTCATCACCGCCATAGTCAACCTGCTCACTAAATCCGAAGCCACCATCGCAGGTCTGATTTTCAGCGGCGTATTTTTCACCATCTTCACCCTCTCCGAGCGTCATGTCGCCAAAGAGCGCAAGGGCAAACCGGAACAGCTCGACCAATTCCGCGTGTTTGCAAATCAGGAACTGGGCAGCGGTGCGATGGGCGTTCGAGACGGCAACGTCCTCGTGGCAGTGCGCGATCCCCGCAATCTGTACTATCTCCGCCACATTCTGGGCCACACCAATACAATCCAGCAAGACGTCGTGGTGTTGAGCGCTCGCATATATCATCGTGAGCCCACATTCAGCGGCAGCGCCGTTGTCGACGCGGCCCAGGTCTTCGATCACTATGAACAGGAACTTTTCACGAAGGCAGTTGCTGTTGCTGAAAAAGAAGGCAAGACGGTTCACCTTCTCGTCGTGCCTACAACTAACGTCTTTGAAGCCATCATGGTGACCGCACAGCGGCTCAATTCCAGCCGTGTAGTCTGCGGGGTTTCCAACAAGCTCACTTCAGACGAACAGGCCAAACTCTGTGGCGACGCTTGGGAGCGGCTGCCCGAGCCGCGCCCGCGCCTGACACTCGAAATCTGTGCTCCTGACGGTTCCGTACGCGAGTATTTCCTCGGCCCGCATGCGCCCCGCATGCGCCCGCAGGACCTCGAACTCATGCATAAGCTGTGGCTTGAGATCAGCGCCGATCCCAAGTATGCCGGAGTCCACCACTACAACATCGTGGCTCTCGCCCTGGAAGAATTACAGCGCGAGTTGAGCACCGAACAGCGCGCCGAACTCCTCGAAAAACTGCAGAAGGAAATGGACCACCCCGACCCGCAATAGGCTCATTGAACGTTCCGTTCCGTTTTGCTAGCTTCATTAAACATGGAAGCCATTCAGGTAAAGCAAACGGGCGGCCCCGAGGTCATGCAACTCGTCGACCTCCCCGTTCCACAACCGAAGCCCAACGAAGCCCTCATCAAGATTCAAGCCATCGGTGTGAATTTCATCGATGTTTACAACCGCGAAGGCCGCTACAAAGCCCCGCTTCCTTTTGTGCTGGGCCAGGAAGCCGCCGGTACCGTTTCCGCTATCGGTAGCGATGTCCATAATGTCGCGGTCGGCGACCGCGTGGCTTACACATCGTCGCTCGGCAGCTACGCCGAATATGCGGTCCTGCCTGCCGATCGCCTCGTCAAAATTCCCGAAGCTGTCAGCGAGCGCGATGCCGCAGCCGCCATGCTCCAGGGCATGACCGCTCACTATCTTTCGCATGACACCTACCAGCTCAAGAAAGGTGAGACTGCTCTCATCCACGCCGCGGCCGGTGGTGTCGGCTTATTGCTCGTGCAGATGGCCCACAACATCGGAGCGCGCGTAATCGCCACAGTTTCGACCGACGAGAAAGCGAAACTTGCGCGCGAGGCCGGCGCTGACGATGTCATCCTTTACACGCAGGCCGATTTCGAAACCGAAACCAAGCGCCTTACCGGAGGCAAGGGCCTCGACGTGGTCTACGATTCCGTCGGGAAGACCACGTTCGACAAAGGCCTTAACCTTCTTCGACCCCGAGGCATGATGGTCCTTTATGGCGGATCCAGCGGCGCCGTCCCGCCTTTTGACCTGATTGCGCTGTCGCAGAAGGGGTCGCTGTTTGTGACGCGCCCGACGCTGGGACACTACACGCTGACTTCGGAAGACCTTCAGCGCCGTGCCGCTGCCGTCTTCAGCATGATTCGCGATGGCAAGCTCAAACTCCACATCGGGCACGTGTATCCGCTCGCCCAGGTTCAACAAGCCCATCGTGATCTTGAGGGAAGAAAAACCACCGGCAAGCTGCTGCTGATACCATACCTTTCCCGCCCTAAGGCACGCACATAAGTAGTACAGCCAGGGCGTCGGCTTCATGCCAACTGTCGAACTGCAAAACTCGCCTCACGCCGAGGGCATCGCGCCCGTCACCATTCACTATCGCGAGTTTGGCAGCGGCCCTCCGCTGGTTTTCCTTCATGGCGGTTGGGGTTATGAGGTCTACCCCATCGACCACCAGATCGAAGCTCTTTCCTCCGATTTCCGTTTCATCATTCCCGATCGCTCCGGCCACGGGCGATCGACCCCTTTTCCCGGGCCGCTTCCCATCGACTTTCATCGCCGCGCCGCCGAGGAGACCCTGCTTTTCCTCGATGCACTCAAAATTCAGCGCGCCGCTTTTTGGGGCCACAGCGATGGAGCCGTCATCGCCGCCATGCTCGGATTGCGTGCGCCCGAACGCTGCGATCATCTCATCCTCGAAGCGTTTCATTTCTATCGCAACAAGCCGGCTTCGAGGGTCGTGTTTTTCGAGCGATTCGCCGAACATCCCTGCGAAGTCGGCGAAAAACTGCGCATGCGCCTAGCTGCCGACCATGGCGCAGAAACGTGGCCGAAGGTTGTAGCCCGCAATTGCAGCGTCTGGCTGCAACTTGCCGCTGAAAGCTCGTGGCCCGACCAAATTCGTCCTTACGAAGATCTCTACGATGGGCATCTTGGCGAACTGCGCGTTTCCGTGACTTTCATGCATGGCCGGGGTGACCCACGCACCGAGCCTGGCGAAATTGATCGCGCCCGTGCCGCGCTGCCAGGCTCTCAGATGCACTGGCTAGAAAGCGGCCGTCATAGCCCGCATAGCGAGGAAGCGGCGTGGCGGGGATGCAAAGAAGTTCTTCGCAAAGCTCTAATTCGAAAACGGCTGCTCTAAGGAAACTCTGATTAAGTGTCCCGTGGTCCTCCGCGACCTCTGTGTCCTCTGTGGTTCAAGCTTTCACTTCGAAACTTGATCAGAGTTTCCCTGGGATTTAGATCCGATGCTGTCAGGAACCCGCAGCCTTGCACTCAAACTTCGTGCCGCGCCGCCGCTCCACTCTGCAGATCACGTTTTCCAGAAATGGAGGCAGCAGGTTCTTACCTAGCTCTGGCAACAGGGTATTTTTTTCGAAGTAGTCTTCGGCGCCTTCGGCTAGCAACTTGCTTTTATTTTTCCCCGATAGACTACTCACGATCACCACCGGAATTTCCGCCGTCCCCGGATTGGCTTTCAGGCGTCGGAGCACTTCGACTCCGCTCATTTTCGGCAACATCAAATCGAGCACTATCAGGTCGAACGGCTGATCGTAAGCTATCTTAAGTGCCGATTCGCCATCGTCCCGGCAAATCACTTCAAAACCGGCATGCTCCAGCGCCCGCTGATTCTCATGCAAGATCGTGCGGCTGTCGTCCACAAGTAATATTTTCACGAGTATGCGCCGTCCTGCCTAATTCATCGGCAAGCCAAACGTTCTCTTTAGCAATCGGAATCCGGCAAAGCAATTTCAAAGCAGCCAGCTTAACTGTAGGAATTATGAGCAGTTACATCGCGAGGTTGCCATGCACGCTTACTTCCGTCGGCCGCTAGACTTGCGCGGTTCTTCAATTACCGCAAACTGGATCTTCTTCTCTACCGGATCTATCCGATCCACCAGCACGCGCACCCGGTCGCCCAATCCATAAGTCTTACCCGAGCGCTGGCCGATGATCTCGCGCGTCGTCTCGTGATACGTGTAGCGATCATCGTCACCAAAAGTGCCGAGCGTGTTCAGCGGCACCAGGCCCTCGATAAAAAGATCGGTCAGTTCCACGAAGAAGCCGAACTTCGTTACGTTGATAATCAGGCCATCGAAGTCCTCGCCAATGCGGCGCTCCATGAACTTGACCTTCTTCCACTCCATCAACTCGCGCTCTGCATCGTCTGCCCGTCTCTCCGAGTGGCTGGATTCCTCGGCAATGGCGTGCAATTCTTCGGGCGAAATCGGTCCTCCAAGCGGCTGCGCTGATCCTGCTCGCGTTTCCGCGTGCCGTCGCTTCGACCACGGCGAAGCCCCGGAGGTTCTTTCTCCCTTGGATTTCGCAGACTCTTGCGTGCTCCTGCTCCGTCCACCTTCCTTTTCGCCTCGCCGATCTTCCGCGTGCACCCGTTCGCCTAACGAGCATCCAACCGGAACCTCGCCTTCCATCCGCTCCGCTGACTCGCGCAGCACCTCCTTCAAAATCCTATGCACAATCAAGTCGGGATACCTCCGAATCGGCGAAGTGAAGTGCGTGTAGGTGGTCGCGGCCAAAGCAAAGTGCCCGGCGTTCTCTTCGGAGTATCGCGCCTGCTTCAACGACCGCAACATCAGAAAACTCAAGATCCGCTCTTCTGGCTTGCCCGCGATTTTTCCCGCCAGCTTCTGATACATCCGCGGCGTGATGTGAACTTCTTTCGGCACCTCAATTTCCCGCGCGCGCTTCCCCGTACCATACGCCGCCCGCCTGTCAGTCTTCATCTGCATGCGTCCGATCGGCAGCGCGCCTACTCCCAGCGAATACCCAAACGTGGCGGCAATCACTTCGAAATCGTACACGCGCTTGGCATCGGGTTTTTCATGAATGCGGTAGAGCGACGCGATGTGCTTGTTCTCCAGATAATGCGCTACGCATTCATTGGCTGCGAGCATGAATTCTTCAATCAGTCGATGGGCAACGTTGCGCTCCGATCGCATAATGCTCTTCATCAGCCCAAATTCGTCGAATTCAATCACCGGCTCCGGCAAATCGAAATCGATCGATCCCCGCCGCTCCCGTTTACGATTCAAAATCATCGCCAGGGCCCGCATGCGCTCGAAGTGCTCTGTCTGGCCCGCATACTGCTTGCGCATCTGGGCATCGCCTTCGATCACCGCATTCACCGCGGTATAAGTCATACGCTCCGCGGAACGGATCACGCCCTCATTCACTTCATACCGGGCAATCTCGCCACGATGGTCGATCTCCATCGTGCACGACAGCACCAGCCGGTCAAGCTTGGGCCGCAGACTGCAGATGTCAGTCGAGAGTTCCAGCGGCAGCATCGGTACCGCGCGATCCGGAAAGTAAACGCTCGTCCCGCGCAATCGCGCCTCATCATCCAGCGGCGAATCAGGTCTCACATAATGCGCGACATCGGCAATGTGCACTTGCAATTCAAAGTTCCCATTCTCCAATTCTCGTACGTGCACCGCATCATCGAAGTCGCGAGCTGTTTCGCCGTCGATCGTAACAATCGGTAGGTCGCGATAGTCGCGCCGTCGCCGCAATTCGCCTGCAGAAATAACATTCTCAATTTCCTGCGCCTGCTCAACCACCGCCGGCGGAAACCGATGCGGCAAATGAAATTTGCGAATCATGATTTCAACATCGACGCCGAAATCATCTTCCTCGCCCAGAATTTCAACCACGCGCCCGCGCGGATTCTGCGTCGCACTCGGCCAGTCCGTGATCTCCACATCGACCACCACGCCTTCCAAATCCTGCCACTCGGCATGCCGCGCAGCCTGATCGCCGATCACGCGGTGCTGGGCATCTTTCGATTTCCCTGCCTTGCTTTTCTCCGCGTTCTCTTCGCTCTCGGCGCTCTCTGCGGTTAAAGGTCTTGGGATTTCCATCCCCGCCGGAATCACAATCTCCTGCGCGACTTTTTCGTCGATCGGTTTTACATAGTTGTGCCGCCGGTCATAGTGAAAAATTCCGACCACCGTCTGGTGAGCCCTCGCAACCGGGCGCAGGATGCGGCCTTCGGCGCGTCCGTCGGTGCGGAACGCAGAGATTTCTACCAGCACGCGGTCGCCGTGCATCGCCGAACCAACCGCATGGGGAGGAATGAAAACGTCGCCGGCCAGCCTCGCTTTTATATTCTCGTCGAGCGTCGCCGCATCAGGAATTACAAATCCGTATCCATCCCGATGCATGCTCAGCCGGCCAATGAGCGTATTCCGGCCTGCCTTGCCTTGTGACTTTTCTTGTACCGGCTGCGGAATCGAGTAGCGTCCCGCGTCCCTTTCAATCAGCTGGCCCTTCTTCACCAGCGCATAGATCCGGTCAGTCAGCTCGCGCCTCGCCTCGCCCCTCGCGCCCAGTTCGCGCAGCAACTGTTTATGGCTCGCCGTCTTTTTAGGTTGGCGCTCGATGTGGCGCAGGATGGCGGAATCAGAAAGCGGAAACGTCATTTTGTAATTTTGTAATCGGGTAACTTAGTGATCTGAAAACACTGGCGGCGGTTAAGTTTGATTGCGCACTTGGCTCACTTTCTTTAGTAAATTGCACAATTACCCGATTACCAAATTACAAAATTCTTTTCAAATATTTTTCTTCCAGCATCCGCCGGTGATGCAACTCGTGCCCCCCAATAATGTAGGCGAGCGCTCGCACCGAGACCGGATTATTATTCGCGACCCCACGCAGCGTCCATGCCTCTTGATCAAAGTTGCGGAACAACGACAGCGTCGCCCGGCGCACCGCGGTAAATTCCTCAATCAGCTCCGCCAGCCCCAACTTCGCAAACGGCGCATGCCTCACATATTCATTCTCGTCGAAGCCCGGAAGCGGCGTGGCATCGCCTCGCCCAACTCGCAGCGCGCGATACCCGAAAATGCGCTCCGCATCGCACACATGGCCAACCACTTCCTTCACGCTCCATTTGCCCGGAGCATATCGGATCTCCCCATCGCTTTCGCTCAGCCCGGAAAGCAACAACAGCGTCTGCCGCCGCTGCTCTTCGAGCGTCGTCAAAATGTCAGGCCCCGTGATCCTGGCAATATATTTTTCGTAATACGCCGCATATTCACCGGCTTCCGGCCGGCCTACGGTGGTGGCAATCGTGGTCATCAAGTCCCCTCGGTAATAGCTGGATAATTGCCGCTGAGGCGCTGCCTGTTCCTTGTCCCATACTACGCGATTGCGGCGCCAACGAACCGCGCCCGCGAATCCTCCTCGCCCCCGCATGATTAAGAACTTACTGCCCCGGGACACCCGCTCGCCCGAGCAGAAATCACCGGCCCCACGCACCTCTTACACTCCAGCCTGTGTTCAAAATGAACCCACACCGCCCGCGTGAACCACCGAAATCCCTACAAAACTCTGGATTTCCACAGCATGAGAATTCATACTCAGGAGTAGAATCGAATTGGCCACCGAAATGCGGCGGTGAACCTAAATCCCTTAAAAGGAAAGGATTTCTATCACATGTGGAAGCCCACGAACCAACCTGCCACCCCCGGTCGTCCCTCGGAGCCCGAGCGTCCTACCACGTCCGCGCCGGTCGTCCCGGTTGCAACTGAAACCCCCGCGTCTCCGCGTCCGGTCGTCACCACTACCTCTGATCAGGCCACCATCGGCAAGTCCCTGGTGATCAAAGGCGAAGTCACCGGCTCTGAGTCTCTTTACATTGATGGCAGGGTCGAAGGATCCATTAACCTTTCTGGCAATCGCGTCACCGTCGGCCGCAACGGCGTCGTCGCCGCCAATATCAACGCCCGTGAGATCGTTGTGCTGGGCAAAGTTCGCGGCAATCTTACCGCCAGCGACCGCGTCGATATCCGCAGCGATGGCTCTCTCACCGGCGACGTCGTCGCCGCGCGCATTTCCATCGAAGATGGCGCGTTCTTCAAGGGCGGCATCGACATCCGCAAGGCCGGAGCCGCCGGAGCGAAACCGGAAGAATCCGCGAAGGCTGCCGCAGCCTCAGCCCCCGAGCCCGCAATCGCCGCCAGAGCGTAATACTTAGGGACCGGGACGCTGGAGTGAAGAGCGTCCTCGCCCGTCACGGCCATCCAGGTTGTCATCACTTGATGTTCATTATTGCGTGAACGTCGGTTTAGCGATCGAAGAAAAGGCATCCTTCTTTGAGGGATGCCTTTTTCCTTTGACGTTGATATGCAGGCAGATTGGCAGGCAGGTTTACCGGCAGATCAAATCGGGCGCGCCAATCAAGTCCGTGGGGAGAGAAGGCTAGCGATCCCCCATTTTCAAATCCATCCCGCGTCAGCAGGAGACAGTCGTCACTTTCGAGCAGGGGTTTTCAGCTGTTCTGCCATGCGGACCAGGCTGGCAAGGGAGCCGGCTTGGGTTTTCTCCATCAGGTGCGCCCGATGAGTTTTAATGGTTAGCTCGCTGGTTCCTAGTTGTTCCCCGATCTGCTTGTTTGAGAATCCAGCAACCAGCAAATCCAGCACTTCCGTTTCGCGCGGAGTGAGGGATTCGAATCGCGAGCGGATCTGGTCCAATGCGCCGCGCTGCTTGCGGTGTTCACCGTCCCAAGTGAGTGCCTTATGAATGGCGTCCAGCAAATCCTGACTACGAACGGGCTTCGTCAAGAACTCATGAGCCCCCGCTTTCATGGCGCGGACAGACATGGGTATGTCGCCGTGCCCGGTAATGAAGATGACAGGGATTTCGATGTTCACCTCGCGGAGTTGTACTTGAAAATCAAGGCCGCTCAAGCCGGGCATTCTCACGTCGAGGACGAGGCAGGCGGGAGCATCAGGGCGCTCCGCTGCCAGAAAATCCTGTGCCGCTGCAAATGTCCTGACTGAAAGGCCGACGGACTTGATTAGACTTTGCAGTCCCTCGCGAATCTGCTGGTCGTCATCGACAACAAATACGATTGAGGCTGACTCCTTCATGCGACCCTCCCATCGCGACCCGGCAATGTGAATTGAAAGATCGAACCGTCAGAGCCGTTCGATTCAGCCCATAACTTTCCTCCGTGCGCTTCAATGATTGAACGGCTAATAGGAAGGCCCATACCTATGCCTTTGGGTCGTGTCGTAAAGAACGGTTCAAAGAGTCGGACCATGATGTCTGCCCGCACTCCCACACCGGAGTCCTGGACAGAGACTTTGACCTCGTCCGCGCCTTGCATTTGCGACCGCAGCATCAGACGTCGTGGCCGGTCTGTACTGCTAGTCATGGCCTCGATCCCATTCATTATCAGATTCAGGATTACCTGCTGCAATTGAATACTGTCGCCTGACACCCGCGGTAAATGCGGTGCGAGTTCAACCTCCAGTGTAACGTCGTTGCTCGATATCAGCCCCTGGGCCAGCGCAGTGGTTTGCTCGATGACTTTATTGATGGAGACAATTTCCTTCTGTGGCTCCGCGTTGTTGATGAGCGAACGAATCCTGGCAATGACAGCGGACACTTGTGTTGCGACCTGAGCCGCGCGGTCCGCTGCCGCCCGTGCTTCCTCAAGATTTGGACTTTCATGGGACAGCCACCCAATACAGGCATCGGAGTTGGCAACAACTGCGGCGAGCGGCTGGTTCACTTCATGAGCAATGGCCGCGGTCAGCTCTCCGAGTGTTGTAATTCGGGCCACACGCGCAAGCTCATTTCGCGTTGCTTGCAGCGCTTCTTCAGTACTTCTCTGTTGTGTCATCTGCTGTACCAGTATGTCGTTTGTCTTTCTGAGTTCGGCGGTACGCTCGGCAATCTTCCATTCAAGATCGTCGTGGGCTCGCCGAAGCGAAGCCTCCGTCTCTTTTTCCCACGAAACCAGCCAGCTGACAGATAGTTGGCAGAGAACGAAGGCCAGGAAAAACGGCACATCGCGCAGCTGCAAAATCCACGAATCGTATGGCGGGATGAAGGAATACAGTACCGCCGCCGTGCTGAGGCCGACCGCAACCCAGCCCGGTCCTTTTCCACCAAACCAGGTACTGACTATTACCGCGACAGAGAAAAATAACCAGAACGGGTTGCCGAACGGAACCCGCAAGACAAGCGACAAACATAAGGCCATCGCCACAAATACGATTGATAGACCGTAAAGCAACAGCGGCCGCATCTTAGTAAGTATGTCGCTTGTGGTCCGCATAGTGGCACATATATCTTGACAGTAGCTCAACCCCTTCGGTTTTCACCGCCATATGTCCGAGAACCTCCGGTCAAACTGCGCTTTGAGGCCAGTTCGTCGTCTGGGCCAGTATAGCCAGTAGGCTGAACCATTGGTACGAAAACAGAACAGAATGACAGTGCATGGTCCTAGGCTTGCCTTTGTCCGGCCACCTCTCAGACAGTTGGGGCGGCGTCTCCGAACATTAGTCTGCCTATCGGGATTGCCATCTCTTGTGTGATCGGATGGCAGCGAAAAAAAATGGGGGAGGGCCCAGACGCTGGCGCCTAGCATGAATCCGGCGCCTGGGAAAGTTTCTGTTTAGCCTGGGTGATCAGTTTCCGGCAAATCAACTCGGCCCTCGCTGCCAGGCTCGGTCGGCGGAAGTTTAGAAATCGTGATCTTCCGGCGAACAGGTGCAAACGCCGTATCCGCTGCCCAGAGTAAAGATGAACGAGCAGGAATCTTGCAGGGCCTGCTGTTCATACTTGTTCAGGTTCGAGTCAGCCAAGGGCGTCTCGGTTACAAACCACGGCCCTTTGCCAGTCGCTGTCGCGCCCTTCGCGCCACCGATCACGTTCGTGGTGGCTTGAATGTGGGTCGCCCAGCCGCGAAGTCCCGGCGTCGGAACGTTGTTCGTCGGGTCCCAGCTCGCGGTCGAGATGACCTTGACCACGCCACGGGTTGTTTCACCCCGGCCCGTCAGATCGCTATTCGGGTTCCCGAGCTGCTTGTTGATCGACTCGGACAACAGGCCGTCTGCAGTGATCTTGCAGTTGCAGCACTGCTGCATTTCTTCGCTGTCGTCGAACACATAGAACGACGCCCACAGGTTGCCGTTGGTTATTCCTTCCACCTCGCTTGTTGCGGAGTCGCCATCGTTGATGATGCGCAGCACAGCATCCGGCGCGCCGGTTGTGTTCGCATTCGAAAAATAGGCGACAAAATACACGCTGTTGTCGCCCACGCTTTGAGCCATCGCTGTTCCTGCAAGCAGGGCGAAGGCCAGAATACCTAATAGCACGTATCCAGCTCTCTTCATATTGTGATCCTCCAGTGTTTATTACGCCGAGGGCTGGGGGGATCAGACTGAGTGGCGCTCACTCATAACTACGCCGAAGATCAACGATTACAACTACCCACGAGGATTAGTCGTTGTTACTACAACATGTGATCTAACAATGTGTCGCTATCTATATACTCCGATAGGAGTACACACATACTATGTACTTACTAATGGTTAGTCTCGCTGGCGCAGGGGCTACCGGAATTGTCTTCGGCGACGCGTCGCGACAGCCTTTGATCACTTGCCAGCTTTAGGTGTGCTGAGGTCGTGATTATGACTTTCCACCTATCCTTGAATACCCAGGGCAACCAATCTCTACGGCTCTCTCCCCGCCTCCATGATCTCTGCCGCCTCACCTGTCGCCACACTCGGTACTGGCGTCGCTCGCTTCCGTCCCCCAGCACGCTATCAGCGCACGAGGGCCAAGTGTTTGAGCAAGAAATTGTAGTCTTTCCTGTATTTCTCGATCTCAGACATCGTGTCGGCGGACAACACTACATTCAGCAGTAACCCGCCGATTGAAATCTTGGTCGTCAAATCCACATAGCTTTTGGACTTTCGGTCGCACGTGAACAACTGTGTGGTTGCATCGCATCCGCTTTCCAACAGGTCTGGCTTGCCTTCGTCTCGGACGCTCGATGGCCGACAACTAGATTCAGATGATTTCACGTCATTCCGGACCGCTTGGCTGAACGGGACTTCCAGTCGCTCAACGTTGATGTAAATCAAGGTCCGGGCCGACTCATAGTTTTCACCATTCTTGAAGAAATAGAAGGGCTGCTTCCGTGACTTGTCCAAAACCCACATCGCTGGCGCTTCTGCAGCAACTATTCCGAGCGGGCTAGTTAGGTACTCGGGGTTTCCCAAGCGTACCTTTGCCTTCCCGCAATCAGGTTTGACTGCTGGGTTTTGCGCGACGGCAGCTCGTTGCACGAGAAGCAACAGCAGAAAGCACAAGCAACACACGCAGCCAGTTCTGTCATCGCCTTCTTTCACGATTGTCTCCCGTTTCGCGGCGGTCCCGCTTCTCTATTCTCGCAAATCCTTTACTGCTCGGTGGTTTAGAGCACAGCTCTCGGTGGCGCGGTCGGCCCTTAGATGAGAATGGATTATTGTGGTAGCACACCAATTACCGGAAAAGGGAATGATACAAATCATAGCCCCTGGCTCCTACGGCTCTTTCCCCGCATCCATTATCTCCGCCGACTCTGCTGCCGCCACACCCGGCATCGGCGTCGCGCGCTTTCGCCTCAAGTCCCCCGGCAATTCTGATCGCAGAATCCAAAGCCCAGCCGCCACCGCCGCCGCCCATGTCACCGATCCCAGCGCCAGCGACGCCATGTCCGCCCGCCGGCCGCCATTCAATACGACGACCCTCGCGACCTCATAACTCAGCACGCCGGAAACCGCTCCAATCAACGCCGACTTTTCCAGTTCCTTCCAGTTCAATCCGCCCAGCGGCACCAACCCGCGAATATGCAGCAGCAGAGCAATCACCACCGCATTTGCCGCAATCCCAATGTCCGACGCAATCGCCAGCCCGGTCACCGAAAGCGCCCGAAACAGTACCGAGTAAACCGCCAGCGAAGCGATCGTGATCACCGTGGTCGCAACCATCGGCGTCAGCGTGTTGCCGGAGGCATAGAACGCCCGCGCATACAGCGCCTGGCTCGACCACAGTGTCAGCGAAAGCGAAAACCAGAAAAAGTACAGGCCCGTCGACTCGGAATCCGCGAACGTAAAATGGCCGCGCCTATACACCAGATCAATCAGCGGCACCGCTACCGCCATCATCCATCCTGTCAACAGCAGCGATGCGGCCGTGATGCGATACACCGAAGCATTCACCATCGCGGAGAACTCTTCGAACTTCCGTTCGCTGTAAAGCCGCGAGAAAAATGGCAAATAAGCCTGCCCAATCGCCTGCCCGAGAATGGCGATGGGCACGGCAAACAACCGCTTCGCATAATTAAGGTGCGCAATGTCGCCCACTCCGCTCGATGCGAAGTAGCGCAATATCCAATCATCGGCCGTCACCAGCGAAACGCCCAGCATCAGCGGAATCGACAGCCGCACCCATTCCCGGAACGCTTTATTCCTCACGTCAAATGACGGCCGGTATCCCGTGCCAATCTTTGCCGCGCCGATCGCGTTCACCAGAAATGGCCCCACCACGCTGCCGAACAATGCGCCATATGCCAGCGACGCAATACCCAGCCGGTGCCCGGCCACCAGGCCACCGGCAATAATGAATACGTTGTAAATCAGAGGCCCGAACGCCGGCAGCAGGTAAAGCCGGTGCGAAACCAGCACCGCCGATACCACTCCTCCCACGTAAAAGAAGATCTGCGCCGGCAGCAGAATCCGCGTCAGATGAACGCAAAGGTCCATTTGTTGCGCGTTGAAGCCGTGAAACATCCATCCCGCAAACTGCGGCGTAAATATCTCGGCCAGCACCGTACCCACCACCAGCACCGCCGTCATCACCGTAATAATGATGGAGAATGTTTTCTCCGCCTCCCGCTCGCGTTTCTCCGCCAGGAAGCGCGTGTAAATCGCAATGAACGTGATCGACGCCGTCCCGCCCGCCACAATGTAATTCAGCCAATCCGGCAGGGTGAACGCCGCCACATACGCGTCCGTCTGTTGCCCCGCGCCAAACGCGTAAGCAATGTAAGCTTCACGGATATAGCCGATCACGCGCGAGAGCGTGATGGCAGACATCAGCAGCAGCGTTGCCGAGAACGCCGTGTGCTGATGCGATGGACGGAAGAAGCGCAGCAAGCGCATTATCCGAAGATTAACCCATCGGCCGAGGCCAGCGGGTCGCAAACGCTTGTCGGGGATGCTAACTCAACAACGGCCAGCGTATGATTGCCACGCAGCGAAATCGTTTCAGCGACCGTTCTTCTGAGCAACCGCCATGCCCACCATCAAAGACCAAATCAAATCCGCTACGCTGCCGGAGAGTGCACCACCAGGCTTCCAGCAAGCCTCGCGCGTTCACGGCAGCGTGCTCGCCGCCTCCGAAAAACGCGTCCTTATATGGATGGCCGAGCGCCTCCCGGCCTGGGTCAATCCTGACCATCTCACCGCCTTCGGGTTCATCGCCCAAATCGCAACCGGCGTCTGCTACGCTCTCGCGGCCTGGGACCGCCGCTGGCTGCTCGCCGCCATCCTCTGTCTAGCCGCCAACTGGTTTGGCGATTCGCTCGACGGAACCGTGGCCCGTGTCCGGCAATGCCAGCGTCCGCGTTACGGATTCTATGTCGACCACATGGTCGACTCCATCGGCGCAACCGCCATGATGCTTGGCCTGGCATTCTCCGGATACATGCACCCCATCATTGCCATCGGCCTGCTCATCGCCTTTCTTCTTCTCTCCATTCAGTCCTACCTTGCCACCTACGCGCTCGGCGAGTTTCATCTATCATTCTGGCGCTTTGGCCCGACCGAGCTCCGCATCTTGCTCGCAGTCGGCAACTTAGCGCTGTTTCGCTGGCCCTACGTCATTCATGGCCGCTTTCGCCTGTTTGACCTCGGTGGTTCCATCGGTCTTGTCGGCATGTTCGTGATGCTGCTATTCTTTACTGGGCAGAATACTGCCCGCCTTTATAGCCAGGAACGTCGTTTTTGAGTCTCGCTCCTGGCCCTTACTTTTTAGCGGAGTCGAAGTCATAAAGTTCGGAGTCATAAGCTATTGATTCGCTGGCTTAAATTTAATTTTGTGGGCGGCATGGGCGTCTTGGTCCAGCTTGCCGTGTTGGCCTTTTTCCGCTCTATCCTTCACCTTGACTATCTCCTGGCCACAGCCCTTGCGGTCGAAACCGCAGTCATCCATAACTTCCTTTGGCACGAACGCTTCACCTGGCGCGACCGTCCCACCACGCATACTCGGGAATCGTTGTCGCGCTTCATCAAGTTCAACGCCAGCAATGGAGCCGTATCCATCGCCGGCAACCTGCTCATCATGCGCGCTCTCGTCGGAGGCCTCGGCACAAACTACGTCGCTGCCAACCTGATCGCGATCGCCACTTGTTCCATCCTGAATTTCCTGCTCAGCGACCGAATTGTCTTCCCCGAGCTCCAGCCCCAGCCTGACTCCCCCGTAGGCCTTCGCTCCAAGCCCGAATAGCTGAGTTTCATATTGTGGAGCCCGGTGAGACTGAATCCCGTGACCGATAGCGCGCTCGCGGCGTTTTTTGGGGTTACGCCGCCGCCAATTCCGGGCTATACTCTAGTCAGTAAACATGCGCTCTCGCGGCCCCAATTCGCTTCGTATTTGCTGGATTGAGGGACGTGCCTGTCCGCGCCGTTACCTGCGCCTGCTGCCCTCGCGCATGCGCGCCAACCTCTTCGGCGACTAGTTCTCCTACCCCGCGCCTTCTGCGTTGACCGTGACAACTCCGCCGTTAGTCCCGGTCACACCACCGGCCTCCGTCAACTCGCTTCGCGGTTTTCTGAGAACTGACAACTGACAACTGAGAACTACTAGGAGATCCTGCCATGACCACGAACACCGCTACCATCGGTCCAAAGATCAAAACCGCGCTCCCCGGCCCCAATGCCAAGCGCATCCTCGCCGGCGACGACAAATATATCTCGCCGTCTTACACCCGTTCCTATCCACTCGTCGCCAAGCAAGGACGCGGCGTCTTCGTCGAAGACGTTGACGGCAATGAATTCCTCGACTTCTCCGCCGGCATCGCCGTCACTTCCACCGGACATTGCCATCCTCACGTCGTCGCCGCCATTCAAAAGCAGGCCTCCGAACTCATCCACATGTCGGGCACCGATTTCTACTACGAAGGTATGGTTACGCTCGCCGAGCGTCTTTCCAAAATCGCTCCCATGCCCGGCCCGCACAAGTTCTACTACGGCAACTCCGGAGCCGAGGCCATCGAGTGCGCGCTCAAACTCGCCCGCTATCACACCAAGCGCCAGCACGTCATCGCCTTCCTCGGAGCTTTTCACGGCCGCACCATGGGCGCGCTTTCTCTCACCGCCTCCAAGCCGCAGCAGAAGCGCCGTTTCTCGCCGCTCGTGCCCGGCGTGACACACGTGCGTTACCCTGACATTTATCGCGGCTGCGGGGCCCCCGGCGCGCCCGATTTTGGCGTAACGGGGCGAGTCGGCGGTCCTCAGGATGCCGAAGCTTTCGCCCTCGGCTGCGCCCGCTACATCGAAGATAAGCTCTTCAAAACCGTGCTCGCCCCCGAAGAAGTCGCTGCCATCTTCGTCGAGCCCATTCAGGGTGAAGGCGGCTACGTCGTTCCTCCCGCCGTCTTCCTGCAGGAACTCCGCCGCATCTGCGACCGCCACGGAATCCTTCTCGTCGCTGACGAAGTTCAATCCGGCATCGGCCGCACCGGCAAGTGGTGGGCCATCGAGCACACCGGAGTCCATCCCGACATCGTCTGTAGCGCCAAGGGCATCGCCTCCGGCATGCCTCTCAGCGTCACCATCAGCAAAGCCGACATCATGGACTGGATCCCCGGCTCCCACGCCTCTACCTTCGGCGGAAATCCCGTCTCGATCGCCGCCGCCCTCGCCACCCTCGACGTCATCGAGCGCGAAGGCCTCCTCCGCAATTCGCACGACGTCGGCGAGCACATGATGAAGCGCATGTCCGACTGGCCCGCCAAGCACAAAATTGTTGGCGATGTTCGCGGCCGCGGCCTCATGATCGGCGTCGACATCGTCAAGGATCAATCCACCCGCGAATACGGAGCGGCCGACCGCGACCGCATCGTCGAGCTCGCCTTCGAGCGCGGCGTGCTCTTCCTTGGTTGCGGCCCCAGCACCATCCGCATCGCGCCGGCCCTCATCGTCACCAAAGAAGAAGCCGACGTCGCCATGGACATCCTCGAAGAATCCATCTCCGCCGTCGAACAAAACCGCTAATTCAAGCTTCGGGAAGGGACGGGTCTTCAGCCCGTCCTTCCCGGATAACACCGCTCCCATCCAACTCCCGTCCCTCTCGAATCCAACCCATTTTCGCGTGACCGCTATCACCGTTCCGCCTGCCTCACAGCATTAACCTGAACATTGGTACTTCTATGTCTGGACGCCTCACCCAGTCCATCTTGCATCTCCTCGATCGGCTCGCCCCCGCCGACCCTTCCCCCGATGAGCCCGAGCATCTCCGCATCGGCCGCCGCGGCGAGGAAGACGCCTACTTTTACCTGCGACGCCACGGCTACACCATGATCGCCCGCAACTTTCGTTCTCCCAACCATCGCGGAGAGATCGACCTCATCGGCTGGCACAGAGTTCCCGACAAAGCTCACGACAATGATGACGAAGACATCCTCTGCTTCATCGAGGTCAAAACCCGCACGACGCGCGACGTCAAACCCGCCGAAGCCGCCGTCGATCGCGAAAAACAAAATGACCTCCGTCTCGTTGCCCGTGACTTTCTCCGCCAACTGCCCGCCCAGTCTTATCCCGTTCCCACCCCGCGAATCGGCAACCACGCTCCGGCGAATTACGCGCAGCCGGCTTGCCGCTTCGACATCATTTCCGTCTATTACGATGGCGGCCTCACGCGCCCCACCTTCGAGCTGTTTCAAAATGCGTTTTCGCTGGCGTACAATCAAAAATCCAATCGTTCTCATCAAAAGGATTAGCCGTAGGTGCCTGAACCTAGAAATGCCTGAACTAAGAAAAGACCCGATCGTCGGGCGCTGGGTGATCATCTCCACTGATCGCGCCAAGCGTCCCACCGACTTTGTGCGCGAGCCCGTCCGCATCAAGGGAGGCTTCTGCCCCTTCTGTTACGGCAACGAAACCAAAACGCCTTCTGAAATCCTCGCCTACCGCCCCAACACTACCAATACGAAAGACGCTCCTGGCTGGAGCGTCCGCGTCGTCCCCAACAAGTTCCCCGCGCTCGGCATCGAAGGCACTCTCAACAAGCAGGCCGAGGGCATGTTCGACAAGATGAATGGCGTCGGCGCGCACGAAGTCGTCATCGAAACGCCCGACCACAACATCTCCCTCGCCATGCTGCCTCCGAAGCGCATCGAAGACGTTCTCTGGGCCTTCCGCGACCGCATCCTCGATCTCAAAAAAGATCGCCGCTTCAAATACATCCTCATCTTCAAAAACCACGGCGAAGCCGCCGGCGCTTCACTCGAACACTCGCACTCCCAGCTCATCGCCCTGCCCATTCTCCCCATCTACGTCGTCGAGGAGCTTCAGGGCGCCAAGCAGTACTACATTTACAAGGAGCGCTGTGTTTTCTGCGACATCATCCGCCAGGAGCTCGAGACCGGTACCCGCGTCGTCGCCGAAAACGAGGACTTCATCACCCTCGCTCCCTTCGCCCCGCGCTTTCCTTTCGAGACCTGGATTCTCCCCAAGCGCCACGAGTCCGCCTTCGAAAATTCTTCTTCGCAGATGTTCGAGAACCTCGCCAAGGCGCTCAAGCTCCTGCTCATGAAAGCCGACCGCGTCCTCGACAATCCTCCTTATAACCTCGTCGTCCATTCGTCGCCCGTGCAGGACCCGACCAACGAGCACTATCACTGGCACATCGAATTCATGCCGAAACTGACAAAGACTGCCGGATTCGAATGGGGCACCGGCTTCTACATCAATCCCACTCCGCCCGAAGAAGCCGCCAAATTCCTCCGCGAAGCGAGTGTGGAAGACGTAGTCCCGCAAATAGTCGCCGCAAAATAGCTGTAGCAGGTGCCCCAGAGCCTGCCCTGAGCTTGTCGAAGGGTTCGCGCCCCGGTTTTGGGCGATAACCTGGGTCGAGTTCTCTCGCCCTAGCATCCCCTCGCCACCAGGTAAGGATTGAGAATTTCCACTTCCAGCAATCCGTTGCCTACATGGCACAATCACTGCGGAGTGTTGATCGTATCCTCGTCTACCTCTGACCTCTAACCTCTTCCCACTGTCATCCCCAGCCGTGAGGAGCTTGGCGCTGTCGGGTGCCCCATCCTAGCGCGCCTTTTGCGCTAGGGTGGGATTCCACGACGGACTGCATCGGAAGTCTTTGAACACCAGGGTGTCCTGCGGCCGATCGTCTCTTCGGCGTCATTCCGAAGGCCCCGCGTTTTCACGAGCGGGGCGAGGAATCTCGCGCGCAGCGCCGGACAACTTTGGGCTCGCACGGCAGCTTTCACCAACACTCTACCTTGTCTATCCCAAAAGTGGGATAATTGAATGGCGAGATCGACAAGAAATTACGATATGGCAAACGGACGAAACGGTAATCGAGTGGTTGCAGGTTCGGGCAATGTGTTTGCGGATCTCGGTCTGCGTGATGCCGAAGAAAAGCAAACCAGAGTACGCTTGGCCGTCGCCATCAATCAGATCCTCCAGTCGCGTCTGCTGTCGCAGGCCGCGGTCGCCCGCCTTCTCGACGTCAATCAGCCGAAGATTTCGGCGCTGATGAACTACCGTCTGGATGGGTTTTCCGTCGAGCGCCTCATGCACTTCCTCAATGCCCTCGACCGCGACATAGAAATCGTCATCCACAAGAAACCGCGCTCGCGTCGAAATGCGAGGGTCACGGTAACGGAATCCCAACTTTCGAACGCAGGCTAGTTTCGGACTGTTTCGTGTGGGCATGGCTTCCGCCGATCATGTTGCTTTTGGGTGGCGCAGCGGTTTACCGCTGCGATTAGGCCGCTATGAATCTCGCCGGCTTTAGCCGCTGAGGTAACTTGATGCGGTTGCCCCACCCTTGTCGCGTTCTTTGCGACAGGGTGCGAACAATTGTCATTCCGAGCTGTCCGCAGCCGCGCTCGCGTGGTGAGGATAGCGAGGAATCTGCAGTTCGCGATCCCCTCAAGTAGTTGTCATCCCGAGCGATGTGAGGTAAGCGAAGCGAGCCGAACGAGTCGAGGGACCCTGCACCCTTGCCAGAGGCAAAAGCGCCGCAGGGAATTCGCCCCGTGCAGCCTTCGGAGAAATTGGATGGTTGTCCAATAGGTCGCGGGAAGGTCCGTCAACCGTACCCAGGAAATTACCCATGTCACCGCCAGCTTCGCCTACGACGGCTACAATCTCATCGAGACCATGAACTCCGCCGGCTCCATAGTGGCTCGCTACACGTTCACACAAAACATCGACGAGCCGCTGGCCATCGAGCGCTCCGGCAGCACCAGCTACTATCAGGCGGACGCTCTCGGCTCCGTCACCTCGCTCACCAGTTCCACCGGCTCGGTGGCCAACACCTACACCTACGACTCGTTCGGCAATGTTACGAACTCCACGGGCAGCCTGCGCAACCCGTTTTTCTTCGCCGGACGCGAGTACGACAACGAAACCAGCCTCTACTTCAACCGCGCCCGCTACTACAGCCCGTCCACCGGCAGGTTCATCTCGGAGGACCCGATCCGCTTCTGGGGCGGAGCGAATTTCTACGGCTATGTTTTCAACAGTCCGACAAATTTCGTCGACCCGTTTGGATTGTGTGGAAAGCAGAGGGGCGATAAGACCTTTTGTGCCCTGAGTGCATATGCAAAGAACGGAATATCCCTTGGATTGGACGTTCTCGGTTTTATCCCAGGGGAAGGGATCGTTAAGGCAGTGACCCAAATTGGCATAGGCACGGTTGCAACGGTGTATAGCGCGACGCAGAGAGATAAGGCAGGCGCGTTCCTGGGAATTGCGGGCATTCATCTATCGGCTTTAGAGCCGGTCGCGGTAGACGCTGGAGGAAGCCTCGCAAAGGGGATTCCTATTCTTGGATGGGGTCTTAACGTAGTGTCAACTGGCCACGATCTATCCCAATGGCGTGAAGACTACCAGAAGTGTATGAGCGGCGAAAACTGATGGGCGAAAACAGGCACCAGCAGTCAATAGATTCAGTGACGAGAAAATGGGCTCTCCTAGCAGGAGTATGCACATCTCCGTTGTTCGTCTTGTTTCTCTACTTGGGTGATCCGGGAAGAGGACAAGCTGCATGGGTTAGCGGACTCGCGATTACGGTTGCTGCTAGGTTTCTGTGGGATGTAAGAAATCGGGTCTGGTATTGGACGACCCTAGCTATAATCGTGCTCCTCCACGTCCCACTGATTCTGCTCATTGCATGGCCGTCAAAGCAGCTTTCCTATGTTGCGCTGCTGCCGGTTGGTTTTTTAGATTTTGTCATTGCGTATGGAATCTTCAGGCTGGTGGAGAACATTACTGCGAGAATAAAGAAACATGATGGGTAAGACGAACTGGGGCAGGTGCCCCATTCAAGCCTGCTTTTGGCTTGAGTGGGTAGTCAACCGTACCCAGGAAATTACCCATGTCACCGCCAGCTTTGCCTATGACGGTTACAATCTCATCGAGACTATGAACTCCACCGGCTCGATTGTGGCTCGCTACACGTTCACACAAAACATCGACGAGCCGCTGGCCATGCAGCGCTCGGGCAGCACCAGCTACTATCAGGCGGACGCTCTCGGCTCCGTCACCTCGCTCACCAGTTCCACCGGATCGGTGGCCAACACCTACACCTACGACTCGTTCGGTAAAGTTACGAACTCCACGGGCAGCCTGCGCAACCCGTTCTTCTTCGCCGGACGCGAGTACGACAAGGAAACCAGCCGCTACTTCAACCGCGCCCGCTACTACAGCCCGTCCACCGGCAGGTTCATCTCGGAGGACCCGATCCGGTTCTTGGCCGGAGTGAATTTCTATTCGTACGTGGGAAATGAACCTACGAGCTTTACGGACCCAGGCGGACTATGCAAGAACAAGCTGAGTCTAGATCAATGTCAGGCAATTCGAGAGCTTCTCGATAGAGAAGCGTTGTTTGGAACACGCAATGCAGCGAGCATGTCAGCCATTGGTTATGGAGACAACACCCTTTGGCCCTTCAATAGTTCCACGCCCGGTCAAGCTTATGTTGAAACGGCACTTGGAACGGTGAAGCTCGACTGGTTTACTAACATAACCATCGTCCCTACCTCTTGGGGGAAGGATTCGGCGTACTTTTTCGGCAAGCTCGTATGGACTGGCCTTCGATCATTAAAGCGGGCGCCTATTAGCAACTACTTCCCATATCAAGACCCGGTTGAGACTCACACGGCGTTCTTAGCGGTAGACGGAACGCCTTATAGAGACTTGTTTCCGCCGGGTTGGATGGCGCAGAACTGTCCAGGGCATTAGAGACATGTACAGTGGCTTCGGAGAATAAGGGGAGATATCTTGGGGAAAATAGCCAACCCGGTTCGTCAACTACGCGAGGTACGCATACTCGGTTTGGTCGGCCTGCTCATTGCCGGATTGTTTTGGTACTTGTATTTGATGAATCTTCGGTCTCGAATACTCTATCACGGTCCGCATTGGAGCTTCCTTGGATGGATTGCAGCCTATCTCACCGCGACCGGGACTGGGTTGTTGATGTTGCGGAAATGGGCTCTCCTGCTGAGCTTCCTGCCCGCCATCGCATTTCTCGTCGTCTCCCTGATCGACTTGTACAAGGAAGGGCTTACGACAATGTCGGGTCCCATAGCCATTTGCTATGCAGGAGTAATGATCATCGTGCCCCTAATTCTCTTGAGATGCTGGCGATTGTTAAGGTGGTAACCGGCAATTGCCGGGGCGGGTGGCTGTAGACGATCAAGAGGTTGTACCGGTTTGAGAGCGGCTGATGGGCGGCTGGTAGTGAAGGCTACCATGAGGACGGTCGTGGTTGTAGTAGTGGGTCCAGGGAGCGAGGGCGAGATTGCGCTGTTCGGAGTCGGGCCAGTGAGTGGAATAGGCCCATTCGCGCAATGCGGTCTGGCCGATGGCCCACTCAAGCCCGGTTTTGGCTTGAGTGGGGAAGTCTTAGCAAGCGCCAAGACTTTACTATTTTTTTTCGAAACGCGAAGAAGTAGCTTGAGGCCATGCGAGCAACCCGCAAAGCAAGAGACTCAAATAAGCAAGGACTCGAACCGGACGCAATCTTGGAATCGATTTACAAGCCCCGCTCTCGCCCGCGGCGCTGACTACAACGGAGGTTTTACTCGTTAGAGACAAAAGCTTGTGGGTGGCGCAGCGCCTTAGGTTTTGAGTTTTGTTTTCAAAGGCAGCAGTCGCTCTTAACTTCAGGAGATTTTGGGTGGCGCAGTCGCTTTAGCGCTGCGATTGAGCGCCGTACTTTGATCGGCGGCTTTAGCCGCTGAGGCGCGGCAGCCCATTCAAGCCTGCTTTTGGCTTGAGTGGGTAGTCAGGCGTACCCAGGAAATTACCCATGTCACCGCCAGCTTCGCCTACGACGGCTACAATCTCATCGAGACCATGAACTCCACCGGCTCCATCGTGGCTCGCTACACGTTCACGCAAAACATCGACGAGCCGCTGGCCATGCAGCGCTCGGGCAGCACCAGCTACTATCAGGCGGACGCTCTCGGCTCCGTCACCTCGCTCACCAGTTCCACCGGGTCGGTGGCCAACACCTACACCTACGACTCGTTCGGCAATGTTACGAACTCCACCGGCAGCCTGCGCAACCCGTTCTTGTTCGCCGGACGCGAGTACGACAACGAAACCAGCCTCTACTTCAACCGCGCCCGCTACTACAACGCGTCAACCGGCAGGTTCATCTCGGAGGACCCGATCCGCTTCTGGGGCGGAGTGAATTTCTACGGCTACGTTTTCAATAGTCCGGCAAACCTTTTCGATCCGCTAGGCCTGTGCGGAAAGAAAAGTCTCAGCGTCCGCGCTCCCGGCCAGTCATTCAACGACTGCATGAGAGCAAATGCTGGGAATTACAGCTTGCTAGGTGTCGCCGACTTTGCACTTGACGCCAACGGCCAGATAGCAAACAACTTCTGGCTTGGGTTTACCCCTGCAAGTAACACTGTAACTAACGTCTACAACACTCTTACCGGCTCCCTGCCTAGTCTACTTCAAACGGGACCAAGAACTGTCACAGCAGGAATGGGAACCGTTGTCACCTACGGAAGGCGGACTTCTTCGATTATGAGTCTGAATTTGGCTGGCACTCCCGGCGGTCCGCAAGGAGGTTTTCCAGCGCTTGGTTCTCCGCCTTCAAATGCCGCGCGCGCCGGAAAGGCCGCAGCTGGTTTCTTAAAGCTGGCTATAGATACAGGGCTTTTCCTCGCTGAGGCAGCCGGGTGCCGATAGCGATGAATACTGATTCGTAAGGTTGCAAGGAAGCGATATGAGCCGACCACTCTATTTTGCTGGCAAGTTCCTCCTAGCCGTGTTAGCGGTGATTATCGCCCTTCGCTTGATCGGGGCTGCGTTTGCCTTCTCGCGATGGACTGGGTTTTTGGTCGTCATCGTTATTGCGATTATGCTTTACTCAACGGCACGCCATTGGGTGCAATGGCTTCCCGGTTTGCTGATATTCGGTGTTATCAATTCGCTCATCGGACTGTTGACGCATCACGCTCCCACGAACCCCCAAGTGAAGGTTTCGGGTTGGGTCGCCGGCCTCTTGGCCATCTTCTACGCTGTGGGTTGCATCGTCTCGCATTACTACGATCCCGCAGGCCTTTCCATTATGGACAAGTTGGCCTTGCTGCTGTACTTGCCGTGCATGATATTGCCAGCTTTTGCGACGAGTAATCTTGCCACTGTCACCCCCCTCGTGGCTTGGTCAATGAGTATCGGAATGGCCGTGCTTATTGCTTCGTTAGCCATTCATCGCCGACGCAGGGGAGCTCATTCCGGCGCCTAAAATTTACGAAACAGCGCAACGGAGGGAACGGGCGCTTTCAAGGACATGATGGCTTTACAAAACCTGCCAATCCGGACGCCAGCGGGACATCCAGTCGCGATTCTCGCCGGCCTGGCGTTAAGCCTATGGGCAGCGTTCATCTTACGGTGTTTCTCGTAACGCGAAGAGATCGGTTTGAGGACATGCAAGTAACCACCAAAGCAAGAAACTCGAATAAGCAAGGATTCAAATCTGACGCGACTTTGGAATCGATTTACAGCGCCGCTCTCGACCGCGCGGCGCTGACCACAACGGAGGCAAATGTATGACGGCAAAAACACTGGCTCTGCTCCTGCTGCTCGGGAGCCTCTCCGCTCCCCTCTGGGCGCAAGGCGGCTCTCCGCACACTCTCCCCTTGACAACCCGTGTTATTCTGGTTGTGCACTTAGTAAGCTGAGTAAGCAATGTGATTTTCCCGAAACGGGAAGGGAGATAACCCGGAGCCGCCACTAACTCCTATGCTCTCAAGACTTTGCCTCTAAGTCTTTATTCCGGAATACTTTGGCTCTAAGTCTATGATTCCAATATACCGGTAGGGGGGGAGGGTACCCAGTAACGACGAATAATTACTGACTAGTAAACAAGAAATTCTCAATTCGAGAAAAGTTTAAACCGCAAATACTAACTTTCATCCGCAATCGAATTAATTAATTTTCCAACGCCTTCCACCGAAACTTCCACTAAGTCGCCCGCAATAACTGGTCCAACTCCTTTCGGAGTTCCTGTCGCAATCAAATCTCCCGCTTCAAGCGTCATGATGTTCGAGATATATCGAATGATCACATCCAGCGGAAAAATAAAATCGCGCGTATTTCCTGACTGCCGAACCTCGCCATTGACGCGCGTTTCCACCTGCAATCCTTTCCACGGATCGAGATCAAGCGCATCCGCAACCAGCGGTCCAACTGGACAAAACGTATCGAAGCCTTTCGCGCGCGTCCACTGTCCATCTTTGTTCTGCAAGTCGCGAGCCGTGAAATCGTCAACGCATGTGTAACCCAGAATGTACGAACGCACATCTTCGTCATCTCTCAGATGCCGCGCTCGTCGCGCGATCACAACGCCTAACTCGCCTTCGTAATCTGTGCGCGCCGAAACCTTCGGCCGCACAATCGTCGCTCCTGGCGCGAGCAGCGCGCTTATTGGCTTGAAGAACAGCAGCGGTTCAACTGGAACATCGTGTCCAAGTTCCGCCGCATGTTCGCGATAGTTGCGTCCTACACAAATGATCTTCGTCGGCTCAACTGGAGGCAAAAGCGTTGCCTGCTCAAGTGGAATCGCATCCATTCGCCGGCTCGGCAGACTTTCTATATCACCATCGCTCGCTTGCGGCGACTGTAGCAGCATTCGCGTGATGGAATCGCCGCCTGCAACCGATTCCACCAATCCATAATGTGCAGAACCAATGTTGGCAGGATCATTCGACTGAAAGCGGCAATATCTCATAGGCCTTATCTCATCACGTCAGGTTCTAAACACGTAAGCTGCGATCGCGGCAGCAGATTTGCACATATAGTTCACAGCCCTGAACCGCACGCTATTTATGGCACGCGCTCGCTGGCCGATTCCGACCTCGCGCTCTCGTTCCCGCGCACATCGACAGCGGAAACCGAATACGTATATGTTTTGCCGGAACCGACTGCGCTGTCACGATACGAAGGCGTCTTCACCAGTTCGGCGTTCACCTTCGTCGCGGCGCCATTCTCTTCGCCACGATACACGTTGTAACGATACACGTTGTAACCCGCTAAATCCGCACTCGCAACAGGAGCCCAGATCAGGTCAACAAACGGCTTCTGCCCTTCGCCCGAATAGACAGCTTGCAAACCAACAGGAACCGCTGGCGGAAACACATCATGCGCCACAACTCGAATCGTTGGACTATCTTCGCCCTCAATCTGTACTTCCTTGCCATCTCTAACGACAATGCTCACTGACGTGATGCGATACAAGTACGTCTTCTCCCACACAATCGCATCCAGAAACTGCGCTGGTCCAGCCGCGCCAACAGGCACTTCACCAGCCAGAGTTTCAGTGCCGCTGCTTTCCTTCTTGCCGTTGCTCTCATCCTTGTCGGTGCTGACGTCCCTTCGATAGATGCGATAGCGAAACTGCGCTCCAGCAATCGCTGGCTCGCCCGCGCTCGTCCACGTCAGCAGCGCGCCATCTTCATTGAGCTGCGCCGCCAAATCTCTCGGCGCAGGCAACGTAATGATCGCTGGCACATGCACGCGGTTCGAAGGTCCAGCGCCGCGGCCATTGCGATTCAGCACTTCAACCGCATAAGTCAGATCGGCCTTTGTATCCTCACTTAAGACATTTTGCGGGAGCGCATCCGTAAATGTCACCGGAGCTTGTGGCTTGGGTTGTTCCTTCCGCCTCGACTTCTTCGGCTGGATTGGAGGCGCTGGAACGATTGCCACCGGATTCTGGCATGCCGTGATGTCAGGCTGGGAGCTGCGGCAAATTCGGATCGGGCCAAGCGAACGCACGCTTTCGTGATCCGTCGTCTGCCGCGGCTCGCTCCACACCAACGTGACCGAATTGCCCTTCCGCCCAGCGCGCAGATCGGAAGGCTGTTTGGGCAGTTCCAGCGACGGCGGAAGCGGCGCACCAGTCTGCGCGCAACTGGTGAGCAGCACGCAGAGAGCCGACACGACAATGAATACTGTCCCAAGCGCTTTCATGCGGAAAGGAAAGGTTAGCAGAGAGCCGAGATCTGTAGAGACGCTCATCGATTCCGTGCTCGAACACGGCGGAATCAGCCCCACAAAATTGGTCCTACAGGATGTACCGCGACAGGTCCTGATCCTTCACGATCTCGCTCAGCATTTTCTGCACATACGCGTCATCGATGGTGAACTGCTGGCCCTTCTTTTCCGGCGCCTCGAAGCTGATCTCGTCGAGCACGCGCTCCATGATCGTATGCAGGCGTCGCGCGCCGATGTTCTCTGTGCCCTCATTCACGCGGAAGGCAAAGCGCGCAACTTCCTCAAGCGCTTCCTTCGTGAATTCGAGCTTCACGCCTTCAGTCTCAAGCAGCGCGATGTACTGCTTGGTCAGCGACGACTTCGGCTCCGTGAGAATGCGGATGAAGTCTTCCATGGTGAGCGATTGCAGCTCGACGCGAATCGGAAAGCGCCCCTGCAATTCAGGAATCAGATCGCTCGGCTTGGAAACGTGGAATGCACCCGCTGCCACGAACAATATGTGGTCGGTTCGCACCATACCATACCGTGTGTTGACGGTGGTGCCTTCAACGATCGGCAGAATGTCTCGCTGCACTCCTTCGCGCGAAACATCCGGCCCGTGGCCGCTTTCGCGCCCAGCAATCTTGTCAATTTCATCGAGGAAGATGATGCCCGAGTTTTCCACGCGATCGATCGCGGTGCGCGTGACCTGCTCCATGTCGATCAGGCGTTGCTCTTCTTCCTGAATCAGGTATTCGAAGGCCTCGTTCACCTTCATCTTCCGCTTCTTGGTGCGCTGGCCAAAGATGTTCGGCAACATGTCCTTGATGTTGACGTCCATCTCTTCGACGCCCTGGTTCGAAATGATCTCGAAGGAAGGGAAATTGCGCTCACGGGTTTCGATTTCGACCATGCGGTCATCGAGCTTGCCCTCGCGAAGTTGCTGACGCAATTTTTCGCGCGTGCGATTGGAAGACTCGGCCAGATTCGTACTTGCATCGATAACGACGCCGCCAGACGCGGGCGCAGGATCCGTTCGCGGCGAATTCGGCGGCAGCAGAATATCCAGCAGGCGCTCTTCCGCGTTGAGTTCGGCTTTGTCGGCAACATCTTCAAGCCGCTCTTCGCGGATCATCTCGATGGCGATCTCGACCAGGTCGCGAATCATCGATTCCACGTCGCGACCCACATAGCCAACTTCGGTGAACTTCGACGCCTCGACTTTCAGGAATGGCGAGTTAGCCAGCTTGGCCAGCCGTCGCGCGATTTCCGTCTTCCCCACGCCGGTCGGCCCGATCATGATGATGTTCTTCGGAATAACTTCTTCAGCCATCTCAGGCGGAAGCTTTTGCCGCCGCATGCGGTTGCGCAGAGCGATCGCCACGGCGCGCTTGGCGTCTTTTTGGCCGACAACATATTTATCAAGCTCGGTCACGATCTCGCGTGGCGTCAACTCGTCGAGTGTGACTTGTTCTTCTTCAGCGGTTCCGGGTAAGTAGATAGCCATTTTTAGTTCTCAGTTCTCAGTTGTCAGTTCTCAGAAAAACCCAGAGAACCGGCCGATTCTCACTGAGAACTGAGAACCGGGAACTGAGACCTTCTTACAACTCCTCAATCGTTACATTGTCATTCGTGTAAATGCATATTTTGCCGGCAATTTTCATTGCTTCTTCGGCAATCTCGCGCGCAGAAAGTTTGGTGTGGTCGGCGAGCGCTTGGGCGGCAGCCTGCGCAAACGGGCCTCCCGAGCCAATAGCGGCAATGCCGGTGTCCGGCTCAATCACGTCGCCCTGCCCGCTCAACAGAAAGGTCTGTTCTTTGTCGGAGACGAGCAGCAGCGCCTCCAGATGCCGCAAGTACTTATCGGTGCGCCAGTCTTTGGCCAGTTCCACCGCCGAGCGCCCCAAGTTTCCGTGATACTGCTCCAGTTTTGCCTCAAAGCGGCTAAACAGAGTGAACGCGTCGGCCGTCGAGCCCGCAAATCCCGCGAGAATCTTGTCCTGATAAAGGCGGCGAATCTTCTTGGCCCCGTGCTTGATGACGTGTTCGGCCAGGGTAACCTGTCCGTCGCCGGCCATCACGACTTTATTGTCGCGTCGCACGCAGAGCACGGTGGTCGAGCGAATAAGACGCTTTGTCTCCGCGAGGACTTGGGATCGGCCGCCGCCGTCAGCACATTTGGCGTCGCCCGCTACTAGTGTGTTTTTTTTCATGAACGCAATTCTTGATTATACAGGCATCAGATGGAGGCGCAGACGCGAGGAGCCGATGGCTTCATCATTTAGAATCTATCCAGCGCACTGCGGAGCCATTCCTTTTGTCGTTCGTAGACGAGTTAAATCCTCAACAACGCGAGGCCGTTGAAACCAGCGAGGGCCCGGTGCTCATCCTGGCCGGCGCGGGCAGCGGGAAGACGCGCGTCATCACTTACCGCATTGCCTATCTGATCGAAAAATTGGGGGTGATGCCCGAATCAATTCTCGCCGTCACTTTTACCAACAAAGCCGCGAGCGAGATGGCCGAGCGCGTGCAAAAACTTGTTGGCAGCCTGAGCATCGCCAAGCCTGCCATCTCAACCTTCCATTCGTTTTGCGTGCGCGTCCTGCGCCGCGACATTGAAGCCTTGCGCATTCCTTCGACCGTGCCGGGCCAACCGCCCATCGGCCTCACCAAGAATTTCGTCATCTACGATGAGACTGATCAGCAGCAACTCATCAAAGGCATCATGCGCCGCCTCGGCCTTGACGACAAAGAACTCACGCCCCGCGCCGTCCTCTCGCGCATTTCCTGGGCCAAGAATCACATGCTCGATCCGCAGGAGATTTATCTGCAATCGGCCGATCCGAAGAACGAGCGCATCGCCCACATTTTCGAGGAGTATCGCAAGGAACTCCGCAAGGCCAATGCCATGGACTTCGACGATCTGCTGCTCGAAGCCACGCGCCTGCTCAAGTCGGTTGCCGCCGTCCGCGAATATTACAATCGCCGCTTTCAATACGTCCTTGTCGATGAATATCAGGACACGAATCGTCCGCAGTATGAACTGATGCGGATGCTCGCCGGCGATCGCCACAACGTTTGCGCTGTCGGGGATGAAGATCAGTCTATTTATTCCTGGCGAGGGGCTGACATCCGCAATATCCTCGAATTCGAGCGCGATTTTCCGGAAGCCAAGATCGTCCGGCTCGAACAGAATTACCGATCCACGCAGAACATCCTCCAGGCCGCGTCGGCCGTGGTTGCCAACAACGTCCGCCGCAAAGGAAAAAATCTTTGGACCTCGCGCCAGGGCGGCGCCAAAATCGGCTATTACGAAGCTCCTGACGGCGAAAATGAAGCGCTCTTCGCCGCCGATTCCATTGCCCGCTACATCAAGCAGGCCATCGATAATGCGGAGACTCCGCGCGCCGCCGTGCTTTACCGCACTAACTCCCAGTCGCGTCTTTTTGAAGAGGCCATGCGCCGCTACCAGCTGAAATATCACGTTGTCGGCGGCTTCTCGTTCTACGAACGTGCCGAGATCAAAGACATGATCTCGTATCTGAAAGCCATCCATAACCCCGACGATTCCGTGTCACTGCTGCGCGTGATCAACACGCCCGTGCGGGGAATCGGCAAGACGACGATAGAAACCATTGAACGGCTTGCGCTCGAAACAGGTCTCTCACTGTGGGGCGCTGTCGGCGAGACCATTTCTCGCCAGTTGCTTCCGGCACGCGCGCTCACCGCCCTGAAAACATTTCGCGATTTGATCGATGACGGCCGCGCGATGCTCGGCGGAACTTATGCAGATCGCCTGCTGGCCGATGCGCTTGAGGTGACCACGGATGGAGGTAGCACCGGCGACCCGCTGGCGGTCGAGCAGGCGACCGCACCCGCTCTGACGCAGTCGCTGCCCGACAATCCAGATTCCGGCACCGACTTCAACCCCTCCAACTTCACCTTCGATTTCGGCGCTATGACGGAAGAGCAGCCAGAATTGAGTGGAGACGAGGCTCAGCCTCCGCCGGCACAAATCGAAGACTCGCTCCAACACGATGATGAGAAGTTATCCGGCGCGGACGACGGCTTTCGCGCGCCCGGTTCCGCCGCCAACACTGCCGAACTTCTAAAGTTCCTTATCGACCGCACGGGCTACATCAAGCAACTCGAAGCAGAAGATACGCCCGAAGCTTTTTCGCGCATTGAAAACCTGCGCGAACTGGTGAACGCCGCCATGGACTCACGCGACCGCGGCGAGACGCTCGACGAGTTTCTTGATCATGCTGCCCTCGTCAGCGATGCCGACCAGTACGACGAACACGCCCAGATCACGCTCATGACCCTGCACGCCGCCAAGGGCCTGGAGTTCCCGCTCGTCGTCCTCGCCGGTATGGAGGAAGGCCTGTTCCCACATTCGCGAACTTTGATCGAGCCTGACCAGATTGAAGAAGAGCGCCGCCTCTGCTACGTGGGCATGACGCGCGCCATGGACACGCTGGTTCTGTCGCGCGCCATTTACCGTCGCCGCTATGGCACCGATCTGCCCGAAGCCAGCATCCCGTCGCGCTTCCTGGAAGAAGTGCCCATGGAGTTGGTGGAAGAACTCGGTGGCTCACGCCGCCGCTCAGCCGCATATAGCGAACGTGCGTCCGATACCAAACGCTCACCATCGCGCGATTTTGTGCGTGATGCCGCCGGCCGCCGCGCTGCTTCTTACGACCGCGAATCCACCCATTACTCTTACGAGGATGAAGATCAGAGCGCCAGTTGGAATCCGGCTCACGTCAAGCCCAAGCCGTCGCGACCGCTGCAAAGCTACAACTCCATCGACAACATCGCCGAGTTCTTTGCCTCACGCGGCAAGAAGTTTGCTCGCCCGAAAATGCAGATTCAGGAGCCGGCTGGAAGGCGCGGATTCCGCCCCGGTCAGAAGGTGAAGCACCCCAAGTATGGCGAGGGCACAGTTTTTCAGCGCGAAGGAGATGGGGAAGATGCCAAGATTACTGTACAATTCCCTCGCTTCGGTTTAAAGAAGCTGGTAGAGAAGTACGCGCAGCTTGAGCGCGCTTGACCGGGATTTGATAACTTCGTAATCGGGTAATTGTGTAATTTCCTTCCTGCTTGAGGGGTAAATTACAAAATAACCCGATTACCAAATTACAAAATCATTACCTTACAGAATCGAGACGACAAATTTTCAATGGCAAACACCAAGAAGCTAGGCAAAGAAGAACGCAAAAAGACTAAACGCGCCTCACGCAAGAAGATCAAGGTTGAAAAACCCAAGAAGTCTCGTGACTACGCGCGCGGATCGAAGAAGCGCAAAGTGAAGAAGATGGTTCGTGGCCAAGCCAAGCGCTAACTGGCTACAAGCTTTTAGTCGGTTCGCGAAGGGCACGGGCGTTCGCGCTCGTGCCTTTCTATCCGCCGTTGCGGTCCAGATTTTCAGCTTACGTGAAGGAGACGACGTCTCTTGGCGCAATCCGTCTTGCATGGCGATACGACGGCACAACAACCCAACCAGCTTTTCTGCTGTAAGTCGATCGACAAGCTGATTTCTGACTCCGAGGAACCGGAACGCAGGCTCAAGAAGACCCTCGGTCCGCTGTCTCTGACGGCGCTCGGCATCGGGGCCGTGATTGGCTCCGGTATCTTCACCGTGGTCGGAACTGCCATCGCTGGGCAGAAGTTCGATACTTCGTCCATTTTGAACGCTCCGCTCCTCGACTATCTAATCCACCATTCTGCGACCCTTGGGCGTCCCGGAGCGGGCCCAGCCCTCGCCATTTCATTGGCGTTAGTAGCCGTTGTCTGCGGCTTTACCGCGCTCTGCTATGCGGAACTTGCCTCGATGATCCCGATCGCCGGCAGCGCCTATACCTATACCTACGCGACCATGGGCGAGCTCATCGCCTGGATCATCGGCTGGGATCTCATCCTCGAATACGCCGTCAGTAATATGGCCGTGAGCGTTGGCTTTGCTGCCCATCTGGTCGGATTGTTTGATTGGTTCGGATGGCACCCTGCTTTGCGTTGGATCTCCCCAGCGTACCTGCCATCGGGACTTACGGATTTACAGGGCAACGTCCTCTACACGCCCGGACTGCATTTCGGCTTCAACTTCCCGGCGTTTTTGATCGTGATGGTTCTTACGGTGGTTTTGGTGCGCGGCATCCGCGAATCCGCGGAAGCCAACAACACCATGGTCATTCTGAAGATCGCCGCGATTTTCGCCTTCATTATTGCCGGTGCCCATTATGTGCACCCAAGCAACTGGCACCCCTTCGCTCCCCAAGGATGGTCGGGCATCCTCACCGGTGGTTCCATCATTTTCTTTACCTACATCGGATTCGATTCCGTCTCCACCGCCGCCGAAGAGGCGAAAAATCCTCAGCGCGATCTCCCCATCGGCATCATCGCCACCCTCATTATTTGCACGCTGCTCTACATCGGCGTGGCCGTCGTTCTCACCGGCATCGTGCCCTGGCAATCTTTGCTCGACGACGCGGCTCCGGTGGTAAATAGCCTGAAGAAGCTCACACTCGATACCGGATCGCACACCTTGCAGTGGGTACGTCTCGGCGTGCTCTTCGGAGCCATGATGGGCATGATCTCCTCGCTGCTGGTCTTCCAGCTCGGTCAGGCCCGCGTCTGGTTCGCCATGTCGCGCGACGGCTTGCTTCCCAAACTCTTCGGCCGCGTGCATCCGCGCTTCCGCACTCCTTCCACCGCAACCTGGATCGCCGGGTTTGTGGTCGGCATTCCCGCAGGAATTCTGGACATCGGGACGCTGGCCGATCTTTCGAATATTGGTACGCTCTTCGCTTTTGTCCTGGTGTCGATCGGCGTCATCATCCTGCGCTACCGCGATCCTGGCCGCCACCGCGGCTTCCGCTCGCCGGGAGGAATTGCCGCGCCCGTACTCAGTGTTCTCTTCTGCGCTTTGTTGATGTGCGGCCTGCCCATCCTGACTTGGCTGCGCTTTTTCGCCTGGCTGGCCATCGGCCTCGGCATCTATTCCATGTACAGTCGCCACCACAGCGAGTTTGCAAGGGCAAAGCAGAAGTAAGACAGTTAGAATGCAGATCGGGCGACCGGTTCATCGAATGATTTCCTCCGTGCTCTCTGTGTCCTTCGTGGTTTAAGCTTTTCTGCGAACTGCTTTTCTAGGTTCTCAATGATTCAGTGACTCAATGACCCGATCACCCGATCACGCGATCATCCGATTGCCGAAGGCCGAACTCCACCTCCATCTCGAAGGCTCTATCGAACCATCCACGCTGCTCGAACTCCGCCAGCAACACGGCGAAGCAAACGCAACCCTCACCGAGGTCGAGCAACTCTACAACTTCACCAACTTCCCTGGATTTCTGAACGCCTTCAAAGACGTCACTGGCTACCTCCGCACGCCTGACGATTACGAACTCATCACCTACCGCCTGATGGAGCGGCTGAAATCGCAAAACATTCTTCACGCCGAGGTCACCATCTCCGTCGGCGTTTGCCTCTGGCGCAAGCAGGATTTCTCCGCCATCTTCGAAGGTCTGGAACGCGGACGCGAGCGCGGCGAAAAAGACTTCGGCATCTCGCTTCTCTGGATATTCGACGCCATCCGTCAATTCGGGGCTGAAAAGGCGCAGCCCGTCCTCGATCTCGCCATCCGGTTCCGCGATCGCAATGTCGTCGCGTTCGGCATCGGCGGCGATGAACATAAGGGTCCTCCCGAACTTTTTCACGACGTCTTTGCCCGCGCTGCTGATCACGGCCTGCACCTCACCGCGCATGCGGGAGAAAGCGCCGGCCCCGATTCCATCTGGGGTGCGCTCAATCTCAAAGCCGAGCGCATGGGCCACGGCCTCACCGCCGACCAGGATCCCGAACTTATCGAAGAACTCGCTCAGCGCCAGATTCCTATCGAGATCTGCATCACCAGCAACCTACGCACTGGGTGCTGCCCCGACCTCGCCCATCATCCTGTCCGCCGCTACTTCGACCAAGGCCTCATGCTCACGCTTAACTCTGACGACCCAGCCATGTTTCGCACATCACTCGTCAGCGAATACAAAATCGCGCAGCAACACTTCGCCTTTACCGACGACCATCTCCGTGAACTCGCCCGCAATTCGTTCGAAGCATCGTTCCTGCCGCCCGAAAAGAAAATTGAATTCCTGAATCTCTTCGACCACGCCACAGCTCGCTCCTGATCCGCACTTGCGTGTGTAGGGTGACCATTCCCGCGGCCAAGCCATCCCTAACGACCAACGACCGCCAACCGACAACAAGAGAGAGCCACTCAGCCATCACACCTTTCCGCGACATCCGTCACACGCCGCCGTTCGCGCCCGCCTATAATGTTTCACCATGAAACTCGAAGAAAAAATTGCCGAACTCAAACGCCGCGACCATCTTGCCGAAGAAGGCGGTGGCGCCAAACGCCGCGAACGCCAGCACAAAGAGGGCAAAATGTCTGCCCGCGAGCGCGTCGACTTTTTGCTCGACGAAGGCACCTTTGAGGAGACCGACAAGCTGCGCACGCATCGCTGCCATGACTTCGGCATGCAGGAGCAAAAGGTCTACGGCGACGGCTTCATCACGGGCTACGGACGCATCGATGGCCGCCTCGTCTTCGTCTTTGCCCAGGACTTCACCGTCTTCGGCGGTTCGCTCTCAGAAACCAACGCCCTCAAAATCGTCAAGATTATGGACCTTGCCGCCAAAATGGGCGCGCCCGTCATCGGCCTCAACGACTCCGGCGGCGCTCGCATTCAGGAAGGCGTCATGTCGCTTGCCGGCTACGCCGATATCTTCCTTCGCAACACCCTCTATAGCGGCGTCGTCCCGCAAATCTCCGCCATCATGGGCTCCTGCGCCGGCGGAGCCGTCTATTCGCCCGCCATCACCGACTTCATCCTCATGGTCGACAAGACGTCCTACATGTTCATCACCGGTCCCGATGTCATCAAGACCGTCACCCACGAAGAGGTCACCAAAGATGAACTCGGCGGCGCGCACACGCACAACGAAACCAGCGGCGTGGCCCACTTCCTCTGCCGGGACGATGCCGAGTGCCTTTCCATGGTTCGCGAACTGCTCAGCTTCATGCCCTCCAACAATCTGGAAGACCCGCCGCGCAAGCCCTGCACTGATCCTATCGATCGCGTTGACACCAAGCTCGACACGCTTATACCCGAGCAGTCGAACATGCCCTATGACATGAAGGACATCATCACCACCGTTGTTGACGACGGCTATTTCTTCGAGGTCCACGAGCACTATGCGAAGAACATCGTCGTCGGATTCGCGCGCCTCAACGGACGCTCCGTCGGCATCGTCGCCAACCAGCCCGCCATGTTAGCCGGCACGCTCGATATCAACGCCTCGGTCAAAGGCGCGCGCTTCGTCCGCTTCTGCGACTGCTTCAACATTCCGCTCGTGACGTTTGAAGATGTTCCCGGATTTCTTCCCGGCACTCAGCAGGAATATGGCGGAATCATCAAGCACGGAGCCAAACTCCTCTTCGCCTTCGCCGAAGCGACCGTGCCCAAAGTCACGGTCATCACCCGCAAAGCCTATGGAGGCGCTTATTGCGTCATGGCCTCCAAGCACATTCGCACCGACGTCAACTACGCCTGGCCAAGCGCGGAGATCGCGGTCATGGGCCCAGAAGGCGCAGTCGATATCGTGTACAAGCGCGAGTTAGACGCTGCGAAGAATGGAGGATCGAGTGGCGGAGCGATGGGCGTCTCGCTCGCCCAAGCGGAAACTAAAGCCGCAAACAATCCCGTTCTCTCCGAGCGCGAAAAACTTCGTCAGGAGAAAATCGAAGAATTCCGCGATCGCTTCGCCAATCCCTACATTGCCGCTGATCGCGGATTCCTCGATGCCGTCATCCAGCCGCGCGACACGCGCAGGAAGCTGATCCAAGCTCTGGAGATGCTGGAAACAAAGCGCGACAAGAACCCACCGAAGAAGCACGGGAACATACCGCTGTAAGAACCCCCTTGACGCGGTCTTTTAAAATCAAAGACTTAGCGGATTTTTTTCGCTAGATCTTTGAAGAATAAGGGCTTGCTTGTAAAGTCTTTATTTGTCAAAGACTTGGAGCGTTTGATCAATAAGTAACTGACAAATTTGGAAAACTGTGAGACAGTGAATGCATGAGCGGGATGCGAACGGTTCGGCGGAATTTTTCTGGGCTGGAGCGGCGGCGGATGGAGGGGGCACGGCTGCTTCGGGAGGGCGTTTGGCAGGCGGAAGTGGCGCGGCGACTGGGAGTCCGACGGCAGTCGGTGGCGGAGTGGGCGAAGAAGATTCGGCGGGGAGGAGTTTGGGCGCTGAAGGCGGGGCGACTGGGAAGACCTCGGAAGCTTCATGCGGAGCAATTGAAGCGGGTGGAGAAACAGTTGGAACGTGGTCCGCAGGTAATGCGGTCGAGGAAGTGGACGGTGCGGCGGGTGGGGGAGTTGATTGAACGGGAGTGTCGAGTGCGGTATTGCGCGGCCGGAGCTTGGGGAGTTTTGCGCGGGATGGGGTGGAGGTGGAGAGGCTGGGGCGGATGGAGGCAGATTAGAGGTTAGGGGTTCTTCGGCTGCGCTCGGCGGAAAGACCCGCAGCTTTGCGCAGCAGTGGAATCCCACCCTAACGTCGCAAAACCCGCGACGTCAGGATGGGGCACCCGGCAAGGGCGACGACGGAACGCCCGGTGGCGCTCCCACAGTTCATGCAATTGCAGCAACCATGATCGAGCCACAGACACCGGTGGCCGCAGATTACGTGGTTGCCCTGCGGATCGCTTGCTCGACGGCTTGCGGCAATTTCACGGCGACGAAGAACTCTTCTGGGTAGAGATAGTCCTCGCAAGATTCGTCAATCACACGAATCTGATGACGTCGTACACCCTCTTCGTCTGGCAGAATCTGATATATCTTGCGAAGCTCAAGCGAGGCGGAGTGTCCCTTGTTGGCGACGCAGACGACGAATTGGGATTCGCGTTTCATGGGGTTCGCACCAAGTTACCTCAGTGGCTAAAGCCGTCGAGGTGTGAAGCTATCATCGCAGCGGTAAACCGCTGCGCCACCCAAAAGCCCTGCGAGCCAACAGCGCGCGGACAAGAGTGCCCGCGCCACACAAAGCACCCGATTGCCGGCGAGTCGCCGGCGCTACCTACGAGCAGCTGCTGGTGGAGCCGCAGGACATGCATTTCCACCCCAGCCAAAACCGGGCTCGCCGGGGACCCCGGGTCAGCGGGTCTAACTACACCCAGAAGTAGAACCGCACGACATACATTTGTAACAAGAACCGTTGCGGACCATGATGCTACCGCAGACGGAGCAGCTGGGAGCGTCTCCGAGGTCGATCATGCCGGCGAGCGCGTCGGCGGCGTGGACAGAGCCGGCGCCGGCTTTCGGCCCTCGGCTTTCGGCTCTCGGCTCCGTGCCGGCGTGCAAGTCTTCGGTGATTCCTTCGGCGGGCGGACGAGTGCCGACGCCGTTTAGGTCGCCAAAATATTTCGGGCGCAGGTTTTCGAAGAGTAACTGCTGCTGTCCGCTGAGGAAGCGCAGCTGCAGCCAGCGGAAAATGTAATCCATGATCGACTTAGCGAAGCCGATATCGGGATTGGTGGACCAGCCGCTGGGCTCGAAACGGGTGTGCGCGAATTTTTCGCAGAATAGTTTGAGGGGCACGCCGTGTTGCAGCGCGATGGAGACGGCCAGCGCAAAGCTATCCATGAGGCCGGAGACGGTGGAACCTTCTTTCGCCATTTTGATGAAGAGTTCGCCGGGCTCGCCGTTGGGGTAAAGACCGACCGTGAGGTATCCCTCGTGATCGGCAACCTTGAATTTGTGCGTGACCGACATGCGCTCCTCTTGCAGGCGATGACGGACGGCGCGCGGCGGGGCATTGAGATCGTCTTCCTGGACGGGCGAAGCGCCCATCCCCATTTTTGCCGGCGAGTCGCCGGCGCTACTTTGTGCAGTCTTGGTGCCGGCGGCCGAGAGCGGCTGCGCCTTCTTGCATCCATCGCGATAGATGGCGACGGCTTTCAAGCCGAGCTTCCATGCCTGAACGTAAGCGTCGGAAATTTCGTCGACGGTCGCGTTCTCGGGGAGATTGACGGTCTTGGAAATGGCTCCGGAGATGAAGGGCTGGGCGGCGGCCATCATCTTCAAGTGGCCCATGTAGGCGATGGAGCGCGTGCCCTTGGCGGGCTTGAAGGAGCAATCGAAGACGGCGAGATGCTCGTCCTTGATATGCGGCGCGCCTTCGATGGTACCGGTGGCGTCGACGTAGCTGACGATGGTATCGCACTGCTCGTGCGTGTAACCCAGTTTGAAGAGGGCGCTGGGCACGGTGTTATTGACGATCTTGATCATGCCGCCGCCGACTAACTTCTTGTACTTAATAAGAGCTAAGTCGGGCTCGATGCCGGTGGTATCGCAATCCATGAAGAAGCCGATGGTACCGGTAGGAGCGAGCACGGTGACTTGCGAGTTGCGATAACCGTATTTTTCGCCGGAGGCGAGAGCTTCATCCCAGGTTTGCTTGGAGGCTTCGATCAGGTCTATCAGCTGAGCGGCGGCGGAGGTTCGCTCGGCTGAACGGGCGGGGACGCCCGTCGCTCCATTGTTTGTGCTGGCACCGATATTATTGACGCTGGCGCGGTGCATGCGGATGACGTCGAGGAATGGTTCACGATTGAGATAGTAGCCGGGGCAAGCCGCTCCGGGCATATCTTCTGAGTCAGTAACTCCAAGACGGGTCTGGACGGTAGTGGTTGCGGGAGCGATGGGAGGGCAGAGTTCGGCAATGCGGCTGGACTGGAGATAAGCCTGGCCGCACATGATGGCCGTTACGCAGGCGGCATAGTCGCGTCCGGCATCGGAATCATAGGGCAAGCCGGCGGCCATAAGTAGTGCGCCGAGGTTGGCATAGCCGAGGCCGAGCGGACGATAGTCGTGCGAATTGCGGCCGATCATTTCCGTCGGATATCCGGCGTTGTCGATGATAATTTCCTGCGCGGTGATGACGACGTCGACGGCGTGGCGATAGGCTTCCACGTCAAACGTGCCGTTGGGCGCGAACTTCAGCAGATTCAGACTGGCGAGGTTGCAGGCGGAATCGTCGAGGAACATGTACTCGGAGCAGGGATTCGAGGCATTGATGCGCGCCGTGTTCTTCGAAGTGTGCCAGCGATTGATGGTGGTGTCGTACTGCATGCCAGGGTCGCCGCAATGCCATGTGGCCTGAGAAATCCTGGCGAGCAGATCTTTTGCGGAGTAAGTGTTGATAACTCGGCCATCGACGATGGAGCGGGTGGAAAAGTCGGTATCGCGCTGCACGGCGATCATGAAGTCATCGGTGACGCGGACGGAGTTATTCGCGTTCTGAAAGAAGATAGACGAGTAAGCGTCGGAATCTGGATGCGAGCCATCGTATCCCTGCGCGACGAGCGCGTGGGCCTTAGCTTCTTCCTTCTGCTTGCACTCGACAAAGTCGACGATATCGGGATGGTCGATGTTGAGGATGACCATTTTGGCGGCGCGGCGAGTTTTGCCTCCGGACTTGATGACGCCCGCGAAGGCATCAAAACCCTTCATGAAGCTGAGCGGGCCGCTGGCGGTGCCGCCTCCGGAGAGAGTTTCGGTGGAACTGCGCAGCGGCGAGAGATTGGTGCCAGTGCCGCTGCCCCACTTGAACAACATGCCTTCGGTCTTGGCCAGGGTGAGAATCGAATCGAGCGAATCTTTGACTGAGTTGATGAAGCAGGCCGAGCACTGCGGGCGGGTGTAGCCGGTGACGCCGAACTCGACTTGGCGGGTCTGGTCATTCCAGTGCCAGTTGGTGGCGTCGGAGTTGGGCTCGATGCGATCGCAGCCGACGTTGAACCAGACGGGCGAATTGAAGGCGGCGTACTGGCGGATGAGGAGATGAACGAGCTCGTCGTGGAAAGTGACGGCATCTTCGAGGGAGCGGAAGTAGCCGTCTTTTAGGCCCCAATCGCGGATGGTCTCGGCGACGCGCGAGACGAGCTGGCGGACGCCGGTTTCACGCTCGCCGGTATCCATGCGGCCGTGCAGATATTTGCTGGCCACGATGTTGGTGGCGGTCATCGACCAGTCTTTGGGAACCTCGACATCTTTCTGCTCGAAGATGGAGTTGCCCTGTGCGTCGGTGATGGAGGCCGTGCGCAGTTCCCATTCAACATCGTTATAAGGAGAGACGCCGGGCTTGGTGAACAGGCGGCGGAAGGTGAGGCCGGGGGCTTTCTTTTTGTTCACGGCGTAATTGGCGGCGTCGGTAACATTCTTATTGCCGCTGGCGGCGGGCGCGGCGGATGCCGAGGTCTGATTTTTGGATTGGGGCTCTCTCACTTCGGGCATATCCTTCTCCTCTATTAGATGATTCCAGATGAAACTTGATCTTGCTGGCTGTTACCAATAATTCCCTCTTTTTCGGCGAAAACGACGTAATTGACCACCATGCGGGCCAAAGCGCCGCGCTTTATTGATCCAGCCTTTTTGTCAAGGAACTAGCTTGCTAAGGACCTGCCGATACTCTCACTCCCCAGGGAGGGGATGCCAGTCGACGTACCAGCCTCCCCAAAACCAATCTCCGGAAACCCGGGGAAGTCACCGCAATGATTCATACAGTTCGTTCTCGTGCAGTCGTTCTCGTGCAATCGTTCGGGATCTCTCTGTTAGGAAGCGAAAAAGAAAGTCACCTCAACTATCGGATTCGCTCCGGGTTTAGAAGTTGAACCTCCCGCGATGAGAGGTCAGCAAAAAATGCCCTTGGGATGCTTAACGTACTCCCACTGGTTGTGCATGTCAAGAGGAAATCCCAACATCTTGTGGCTCTAATGGGCCCAGGGTACCGAATTGGGAACCCGTTATTCAGTTGCCAGCGTCAGAGTCCGACTATCTTGCGACTGCACAATGAGTTTCGAGCGGTCACGCCGAATGCCGCAGTCCGACGTCAGAACAAAGATGCGACGGCAGAGGGGCGACCTCGGATGCAAGGACCGGCTTTTGCACACCCGTCCTTTGCGCACTGGCGGGCGAGGATGCGACGGACTCGCGCTCCAGCGGTACGTAGATATCTTCAAAGAAAATTTGGCTGGCGATGCGGCGGATACCTTCGGGAGTTTCGAGGAGATAATCGCCGGGCTGGCCGGAATGTTGGCGGCCGAAAAAATCGGTGAACACGAGGGGGCTCTGTGAGTTGACGGGCGCGGACAAGAAAACGGGTGCGATAGGTGTTCCAGCAGCATGGTTCAATCATGGGCTGTTTAAACATGGGCTCCGCCACTTCCGCATGTGCAATGCATGCGGCTGAGTTCCTTTTTTTGTAATTTCTTATGCGATGGTGGAGTGACTCTACGCGCAGTGCGGTGCGGGGTCAATACCACATGATTGGTGCACACGGTGGATAACCGGGGCCGAAACACTTACCCCGTTTGGGTGATGAAGACGGGATTCAGGGAGTGAGCGGACGGCACGGGAGACGCGGGGTTTACGGGCGCGGGCAGAATGCGGGGCGAAGAGACATGATGAGGGCTGAGAAGGCTTGCACACGATCTCCACAAGAAACGAACAGTTGAGAGATGCGGCGACCGGCTGCCGGGGAATTCGGGATGGCAAGGGCTAGAAAAAATCCCACTCATCTTTTCCATCATGGATGGGCGATGAGTGGGATGCTGACATCTTCGAATCTTACTTCTTCTTCGGAGCACATCCTGCGCCGTTGGTGACGCCGGTGACGGCGTTGGCGGCAGCGGTGATGGTCTTGCTGTAGCAATAACCGGTGAGATCGAGCGCGAAATAACTTTGCTGGCTCGACTGGTTCTCATTGCCCGTGATATAGCCTCCGCCAACCACAAGCGTGTCGGTGGGTGTGACGGTGTCCGACAATACTTTGAACGAAACGACGGCGCTGTTCAGGGTCGCTTCCTCGTTTTCGATGTAGCTCTGATCAATAGTAGAAACCAGGGAGCCGTTACCGCTGCCATCGATGTACTCATTGAAAGCGAAAGTGAATGGCCAGGAATAGTCATCTTTGTCGACGAAAGTACCCTGGGAGTTGACGACCGTGGTGGTGGAGTTAATGGTGGTGTCCTGAGTGACGTCCTGAATAAAAGTTGTGTTCGAGGCCTCGATCTTCTGGTCGTTGGTGAAATTTATATCTTGCGCCACTGTAGTGGTGACGGTCCCCGCTGAAGTATTGACATAGCCGGAGATCTGGAAGTTGTGGCCGGCGGTGGTATTGACCTTCGCCAGGAAATTGCCCTGGGGATAGGTGACATTCTCGGTAATAGCGGGTGATGGAGGCGTGAGCGTGTTTTGGGTGACGCCGCCGGTAACAACCGAGGAGCCGTGATCGAGATAGAGGAGCAGGGCCGCCGTAGCCGAGAAGTAGTTGTCGGCGTTGAAAACGCTGAGTGCGATGGTGTGCGGATTGCCGTCATCGAGCATGCCGGCAAAGGGCGACAGATTGACACGATAGGGCCGGAAATTCATGGTCTGAACGCCGGGGAGCGGAATCCAGAGATAGGGATCGATGCCACCGGTGAATACCCAGGGATAGACGGGGGCGACGCCGGCAGGTGTGCCATCAATGGTAATTTCGGACTCACGGAAAGCGGTATTGCCGCAGTTATCAATCTCGGGGGCGATGTCATTGGGACTGCAGCTATACCAGAATTCGTCATTGGACTGGCTCTGGGAGAAGACGTCAAAGTAAAGCCCCTGAATGTTGGTTGGCAGGGTCAGAGTTTGCTCAAGCAAGCTGGTGGTACTGCCCAGGCCCACGGTGCCGCCATTGGGGCCGCTGGAAAAGCCGATGACCTGGTCGGCAACGACGGGCGCGGTTTGGCCGGCTGCGGGCGGATAGAAATACAAAGTCGCCGTGCCATGAATAACGCCGGTGTAAGTGCTGTTGACGAGGTTCCCCAGGTCGACGGTGCCGGTCTGCGACGTCGTGAAAATCGTGCTGTAGTCGGTCAGATCGCGCTGAACATGCCAGACGCGGGCATTGGTGGGATCATCTTCTGCAGTAGTGCCAAAATAAATGTTGGTGGGCCCGATCCAGATGTTGGCAGTGCGGTCATACTGGATGCCCCTGGTGATTGAGAAAGTAGCTTCGAGAATCACTTTGGCCCAGGGACCGGTACAGCTGGTGGGCGGCGCATAGGCGAAGTTCTGAGCATTGAAATTGGCAAAGCGATAATCGGAAAACAGAACCACGGTACACGGCGTTGTGTTCGGATGAGGCACCGGGGGATCGGCGATGACTGTGTTTGCTGTACCGATCTTCTGTGCGGACGCCGGGTGTGTGAAAACCAAGGCCGAGAAGAGCGCGAGAACAAAGGCAAGGGCAATCGTAAACCTGCGAGAACCTGGGATGATCGAGCCTAGGGTGGACAAGGAAGCCTCCTGTTTTGACTGCGGGTGCTGGAAAGAGCGGCCGTGGAGTGAAAAGCCGCGTCGGAAGAGGAGTCTAGAACGACGGGCGGGGAGTGTCAAGAGCGGGATGACGCTCTACTTTGGCTTTTTTGCCACGGAGACACGGAGGCACAGAGAAACCCAACCCCTTGGCGAAACCCTTTTCCCTGCTGGTTCTTGGAGCGGCGACGTTATCCCGGTGGCTCTGTGACTTGATGGTGGAAAAAAAGGATGGCGAATTAGGGGGCTATAAGGGAATGAACATGCATCGGGCGCGATTTGACGGAAATATCCTGGCGGAGTTTCTGCCGCCGCTGCGGTCGGGTCGCGGCGGCGAGGAGAGGATCGCAAAGGAGAAAACACGCGGGCCGGCAAGACGGGACAAGGAGGGGCGATGGGACAAGGTGATCATCCTGTGCGACGGCATGCCTTCCATTCCGCGCAAACAGGAACTTGCCGAGTTTCTGGCGCAAAAAGGATATTGGGTGTTCTATCCGCGCTATCGCGGAGCGTGGGAGAGCGGAGGCGAGTTTCTGGCGCGCTCGCCGCACCTGGACATTCTTGCGGTGGTCGATGGATTGAGTGATGGATTGAATCGGGAGATTCGCGAGTTGGCCTTTGGCCAGCGATTTCGAGTGCGAGCGGACAGGATATTTGTGATCGGGGGAAGCTTTGGCGGGGCGGCGGCAATCTTGTGCTCGCTGGATAAGCGGGTGAACCGCGTGGTGGCAAATTGTCCGGTGGTGGATTGGGGGATTCTGAGGAAAGCGGAAAAGGCGGAGACCACGAACGCGAATTACGCTGCCTATATTCGCGCGGCGTTTGGGCAGGGATACCGGCTATCGGACCGGAATTGGGCGAAATTATATAAAGGTAAATTCTTCAACCCGGTCAATCATGCCGGCGAAATCAATCCCGCGAAGATCATGATGTATCACGCGAAGGATGATCCAAGCGTGCCTTATGAGTCAGTAGTCAGGTTTGCGGAACTTACTGGGGTTAAGCTCAACTTACTCGCAAGCGGCGGGCATTTGAGCACGCAGATGATTGTAAGAAAGTATTGGCAGCAAATCTCAAGCTTCTTCGCGAGCGCGAGTTGAACTCCGTCGAAAACCGAACCCAGGAGATTCTGGAGAAACGGGCGCTGTGCAGTTTGGCTAAGCTTAGTAGTTGGTGCACGCCAGATCCCTCGCCCCGCCGGTGAAAACGCGGGGCTTCGGGATGACGCCAAGGAGATGGCTGTCAAAACTGCATCATTGCCGGAGAAACGGGCGCGGACAGAACGCCCGCGCCACGCAGAATCTTTATTGCTTTATAGACCACCTCTTTAGTTTTTATAGCTACTTCTTTATTGCCTGAAAGCGTTTGTTGATTTCTTCCCAGTTGACAACGTTCCACCAGGCTTGCAGATACTCGGGACGGCGGTTGTTGTATTTCAAATAATAGGCGTGCTCCCAAACATCGTTGCCCATGATGGGGTGCAGGCCCTGCGAGATGGGACTGTCCTGATTGGGAGTCGAGATGACCTTCACATCGCCCTTGTTGTCGGCGGCAAGCCAAACCCATCCGCTGCCGAACTGGCCGGCGCCGGCGGCATTGAACTTCTCCTGAAAAGTTTTGAAATCGCCGAAGGTCTTCTTGATGACCTCGCCGATGGGGCCGGTGGGATCGCCGCCGCCATGCGGTTTCATGATGTTCCAGAACATGGTGTGGTTTACATGGCCGCCACCGTTGTTGCGGACGGCGGCGCGAATGTCTTCGGGAATCGCGTTCAGATCGCGCAGCAGATCTTCCGGTGTTTTCTTGTGAAGCTCAGGATGCTTGTCGAGAGCGGCATTCAGATTCTTAACGTAGGCCGCATGATGCATGTCGTGATGCAGGTGCATCGTTTTCTCATCGATGGTGGGTTCGAGCGCCGTATAGGCATACGGCAACGGGGGCAGTTCGTGCGCCATTTTTAATTCCTCCACAGCTTGTGCCATTTTTTCTTTCCTCCAAAATTCTTAAAGATGACGGCGTGGCGGGGAAAGATTCAAGGTAAGAATGCGGCTGCAAGCTCTTTATATAGTTTTATCACCTTGGGAGAGATGGCGTGGTGAGGCGACCCATGCGCTATTTCTCCCAGCGTCCCACCCCAACATCTCACGCGGAAAATAAAGTTCAGGTTCGAGAGTAAAGATCGAGTTCCATGTAGAGCGCACCTGCGATCGGGTTTTCACGGTATGGTGGGATCTCGCGAAACCCAAGCTGTCGATATAGGGCGACAGCTCCTTTCATCGCGGGCTCGACGGTATCGAGCCGCATGCGCTCGTAACCAATCTGCCGCGCGTCTTCAATCAACTTTTCAGCCAAAGCGCGACCCAGGCCTTTGCCGCGAAACTCGGGACGCAGATAAAGCCGCTTCATTTCGCAGATGCCGGGACCAAGTTCATGCAAGGCGATGCAGCCGGCAAGTTGACCGTCGTATTCGGCGAGCAGAAGCCGGCCGTTTGGCGGGGCGTAGTCGCCGGGCAATCCGGCGAGTTCCTGATCGAAGCTCTGAAAGCACAGGCTGAAGTTCAGGGACTTGGCATACTCGAGAAACAGCTCGCGCGCCAAGGCGATTTGCGCCGGGGAGTCGGCCGCGACGATGCTAAGACCTGCCATGCCGTTATTATCGTCGTCGCGGCCATCACTGTCGCGGCCAGCTTTCGTCTCGACGAGCGTTCGTCACGGCCAACAAATCGTGGCGATCAACGCTCGTCACGGGTCTCTTCTTAGCGCCGGAGCTTCTTACCATCGGAGGTTCGCGTTAACACCGGGCCTTCGTGCCACTGACCTTCGTCATGCGCAGCCATCGAAAGACGGCCTTTATAATTCCACATGCGACTTGAGTCGTGGGCGGAGAGAAAATTTGAAGGTTTTACTGCTGGAAAACATCAGCGGCATTGCGAGTTCGCAGTTTGAAGAAGCCGGGTTCGCGGTCGAATCTTTGAAGGGCGCGCTGGATGAAAGCGAACTGGTCACGAAAGTCCGCGGCGTGGCGATCCTCGGCGTGCGCTCGAAAACGCGCGTTACGGCGGGTGTGCTGGCGGCGGTGCCGGAACTGGTTTCGGTGGGCGCATTCTGCATTGGGGTCGACAAAATTGACCGCGCGGCCGCCAGCGGGCGCGGCATCGGCGTCTTCAACGATCCGCACTCCAATAGCCGGTCGGTGGCCGAGCTTGCCATGGGAGAAATCATCCTGCTGATGCGGCGTACGTTTGAGGCCAGCACACGCCTTCACGGCGGCGAATGGAACAAATCTGCAGCTGGATCACACGAGGTGCGCGGGCTGACGCTGGGCATTGTGGGTTACGGCAAGATCGGATCGCAGGTTTCGGACCTGGCCGAGGCCATGGGGATGCGCGTGGTGTTTCACGATGTGGCGCACGTGCTGGCGCGGGGCAATGCGCGGCCGGTAAGTTTTGGCGAGCTGCTGGAGACCTCCGACGTGATTACTTTGCATGTCGACGGCAAAACGCAGAATCAAGATCTGTTTGGCGAGGAAGAATTTCTGGCGATGAAGGATGGCGCGTGCCTTATCAATCTGAGCCGCGGATTTGTGGTCGATCACGAGGCGTTGGCGCGACATTTAAAGTCCGGCAAGCTCGCTGGCGCCGCCATTGACGTTTTTCCCAAGGAGCCGGAAACCGGCGGCGCGTTCGCGAGCACGCTGCAAGGCCTACCGAATGTGATTCTGACGCCACACATTGGAGGCAGCACCGAAGAGGCACAGCAGAACATTGGCACTTTCGTTTCCGCGAAGATGATCGACTACTACCGCAGCGGCAATTCGCTGATGAGCGTGAACCTGCCGCAATGCCATCTGGACTACGAGCCGGGATCGCACCGGCTGACGCACATTCACCATAACGTGCCCGGCATTTTGCGCGCGATTAACGATATTTTGGCGGACCGCGGTATCAATATTGAGCGGCAGGTGCTGGATACGCGCGGGAATCTGGGCTATGCGATTTATGACATCAATCAGGCATGCGACGAGGATCTGCTGGCGAAGCTGAGAAGCGTGCCGAATACGATTCGGGTGAGAGTGCCGGGGGAGTGAGAGGGTAGAGCGCAGTGGTTAGAGGTTAGAGGTTAGTAAGAGGTTAGAGGGCAGAGGAGGCCCGTGGGTTAGACCCGCTCAGTTTCTGCGTAAGCCGTAACCTCATGGGGCTGTCATCTTGAGTCGAAAGAGCCCTAACCTCATTTGCATTCGCTGGTCGCGGCGCGGTGTAGGCGATCCCGCACCGCTTCCCATTCGGGCGTTGCGGGAGGCTCGTCGACTGCGATCCAGTCAAGGCCGGCTTCGTCGGCCTGGTGGAGTTTGTCATAGAGCGCAGCGGCGTAGTCGGCGGCGGATTGGGGCATCTGGATGATCTCGATTTTTGCACTGGATGCAGCATGGCTCTGAGGGTGAGTTGGTCGGGTGTCCCATTCAAGCCCGTTTTTGGCTTGAGTGGGGAAGTTCGGAGCCCGCCTATGCTGCAAGTAAATTCCCTTGTCTTTTTCCGGCAGTTTTCCGTCGCGTATCAAAATCAATGGAGTCCGCGGACTGTAGTGGCGCGCGTGCATGCCGGGAGAAGGATGCGAAGATCCTCGGTCGCTATCCTCTTGGTCAGATTTTTCACGCGCTTCCTGCGCTGATGCGACCGGCCCGATGATGTCTTCTAACTGCGCGCGCGAGATTGCGCCGGGACGAAGGAGGACGGGCAGCGCTCCCGCGAGCGAGATGACGGCCGATTCGATGCCGATCTCGCAGGGGCCTCCATCGAGGATGAGATCCATGAGATCGAGGGAATCGCCAAGGCTGCGCCGGACGTGTTCGGCCGTGGTGGGGGAGAGTTCTGTGAAGCGATTGGCGCTGGGCGCTGCCAGGGGGATGCGAGCTGCGCGTATGAGTGCCAGCGCTACGGGATGCACGGGCATGCGCAGACCAACGGTTTCGAGGCCGGCGGTAACAATGTCGGGAATGGCGGGTTGTTTCTTAACAGCTTTCTTCACGACGACCGTCAACGGGCCGGGCCAGAATTTCTTCGTCAGCAGGTCGGCCGTTTTCGGCCACTCCGCGGCCAGAGACTTTGCCATCTCGATTGATGCCACGTGCACGATCAGCGGACTGGTTGCCGGACGGCCTTTCACGGCATAGATTTTGGCAACGGCGTCGGCATCGAGGGCGTTGGCTCCGAGGCCGTAGACGGTCTCGGTCGGGAAGACGACGAGGCGTCCAGCGCGAAGAAGTTCGGCAGCGCGGGCGAGTTCGACGGATGTTGGCATTATGCGCACAGATTCGAGGATACAGAAGTTCAGTGGGCAGTGGTCAGTACTCAGTACTCAGGAATGTTGATGAGTATGCGTTGCTTAGTCAAAAAGAACCTAGCAGGCTGAGAAGAAAATGCAGATTCCTCGCTGTCCCATTCGACTCCCCCTCGCGAAGTTCGGGGTTCGCTCAGGGCAGGCTCTCAGCGCGCAAACGCGGCTACGGACAGCTCGGAATGACAATGGCAGGGGAGGTGGAGGTGCGAACAAAATACATAGATCGTTCGGTCGCGCGTGGTCGCTTCTCTCCCTGGCGCTTTCTCAGGATGACAGCCGTAAATGGTTCGCTTCTTTGATTGGGCGTTATCTCAGGATGACAAGAAGTGAAAGACAAAGGATGACAGAGTTGAAGAGACTCGTGAGCACATAACTGATCGGGGAGAATACCTTGTGAGGCCTGTGCCATGGGAAGTTGGCATGGGTCCTTCGACTGTGAACGATTATCGCTTCGCGACAATCGTTTTTCGCTCAGGATGACAGGGGGGCACCGGCTTCAGGAGAATACACCTTACGCGGCTTTGGGGTGGCGGCGGCGCTCGCGGAAACCTTCGATCAGAAGATAAAGAACGGGGATAAAAAACAGGTTGAGGATGGTGCTCATAATCATGCCGCCGAAGACCGTGGTTCCGACAGAATGACGCCCGTTTTCGCCAGCACCGCCGGCGAGGACCAGCGGAACGACTCCCATGATGAAGGCAAACGAAGTCATGAGAATTGGACGAAGACGGATGCGCGCGGCTTCGACGGCGGCGTCGACGATGGTCATGCCGCGCTGGCGAAGCTGCTCGGCGAACTCGACGATCAGAATGGCGTTCTTGGATGCGAGCCCCACGAGCATGACGAGTCCGACCTGGCAGTAGACGTCATTCTGCAATCCACGAAGCCACTGCGCGCCCAGCGCGCCCAGCAAGGCCATGGGGACCGCGAGCAAAATGATGAAGGGGAGAACGAAGCTCTCATATTGCGCGGAGAGCGTGAGGTAAACGACGAGGACGCCGAGAGCAAAGAGGACGATCGTAGTGGAACCGGATTGCAACTCTTCAAGCGAAATGCCCGACCACGCGTAGGAATAACCTTGTGGGAGATTCTTGGCCGAGAGGTCTTCCATGGCTGTGATTGCCTGACCGGAACTGAAGCCGGGGGCAGCCGAGCCCGATATCTCGGCTGAGCGGAAAAGATTGTAATGGCTGATGACCTGCGGAGCTGTACTTTCGTCCACGGCAAGCAGGCTATCAAGCGGGACCATCGCGCCGGTATCGGAGCGGACATAGTACTGCTTCATATCCTGCGGATGCGACCGGAAGCGGCTATCGGCCTGGACATAAACGCGGTAGGAGCGGTTGTTGAAGTCGAAGTCGTTGACGTAAGCCGAACCTATGTAGACGCTGAGCGTATCGATGATCTGGCTGAGCGGGACGTGAAGGCTCTTGGCCTTCGCGCGATCAATGGTTAGGACAAACTGTGGATCGCTGGCGGTGTAGGTGGAGAACAGGCCGACGAGATCCTTACGCGAGCGCGCTGCGCCGATGAGGTCATGCAAGGTCTTATCGAGATCCTGCAGCGTGTGACCACCCTGATCGAGCAGTTCGTATTGGAAGCCTCCAAACTGGCCAAGACCCTGGACAGCGGGCGGTTCGAAGGGGATCACGAGGGCGCCAGAGACTCCAAAGAGCGGGCCGCGCAGACGGTTGAGAATGGCAGAGGCTGTGTGCTCCGGCCCCTTGCGCTTGGAATAGGGTTTAAGGGGGAGGAACACGAGGCCGGAATTGGCGGCGCTGCCGGCGAAGCTGAAGCCAGCGACGGAAAATGTGCCTTCGATTTCAGGGAAGTTCTTCGTGATCTCGGTGATCTGCCGGCCGATGTTGCGGGTGTAGTCGAGCGAGGCGCCGGAGGGAGCCTGGATGGCGACGATGAGATAGCCCTGATCTTCGTTGGGCACGAAGGCTCGCGGGACGCTCTGAAAGACGAGATAGGCGCAGCCCAGACCGGCAACGAAGAGAATGAGTGCGAGGACTTCGTAGCGGAGGAAAGTGCGGAGGGCGCGGACATAGTGGCTGGTGACCCAGGCGAGAATTCGATCGACAAACTTGGAGAACCGGTTTTTCTCTCCATGCTGGCGGCCGAGCAGCAGCGCGGCGAGCGCGGGCGAGAGGGTCAAAGCGTTGAAGGCGGAAATGGAAATGGAAAAAGCGATGGTCAATGCGAACTGGCGGAACAGAACGCCCGTGGTGCCGGGGAATAACGCGACCGGCACAAAAACGGCCACCAGTACCAGCGAAGTGGCAATGACCGCGCCGGTCACTTCCTTCATGGCAGCCGAGGCGGCTTTGATCGCGCTGGGCTCGCCTTCCTGCAGGTGGCGCTCGATGTTTTCGATGACGACAATCACGTCATCGACCACCAACCCCGTTGCCAGAGTGATGCCAAAGAGCGTGAGCGTATTGATCGAAAAGCCAAGCAGCTTGATGAAAAAGAATGTGCCGACGAGCGAAACCGGCGTGGCGATAAAGTGAATGATCGTAGTGCGCCAGTCGCCGAGAAAAGTGAAGATCACGAGGATGACGAGGAGGATGGCGGTGCCCACCGTGAAGAGCACGTCGCGGATGGATTCGCCAACGGCATCGGTGGTATCGAAAGCAAGGTCATACTTCATGCCGGGCGGGAATCGCTGAGCGAGGCGTGCAAGCTCGGCAACGCAGCGGCGATCGACATCGAGAGCGTTGGCGGTGGAGAGCTGGAGGACGGCGACGCCGACGGAGTCGTATCCGTTGTAGTCGAGGTCGGAGCTGTAGTCTTCGGCGCCCAGTTCGGCGCGGCCCACATCGCGCAGGCGGACGAGGGTGCCATCGGCATTGCTTTTGAGGATGATGTCCTCGAACTGCGTGGGTTCGGAAAGGCGTCCGATGGCGCGAACGCTGATCTGGAATTGCTGCCCTGGAATGGAGGGCGCGGAACCGATCTGGCCGGCGGCGACCTCGACGTTCTGCTCTTGGAGGGCGTTGACGACATCATCGGCGGTAAGGGCACGGCTAGCCATGCGGACGGGATCGAGCCAGAGGCGCATGGAATATTTGCGCTCGCCGAAGATGATGACGTCAGCAACGCCGGGCACGCGCTTGAGGCTGTCACGAACGTAGACGTCGAGATAGTTGCTCATGAAGAGCGTGGAGTAGCGGCCGTCAGGGGCGTAGACGGCGGCACCGAAAATGAAGTTCTGAGAAGTCTTCTGGACGGTGACGCCGATTTGCTTGACGGCGTTGGGCAGACGTCCGAGGGCGGTGTTGACGCGGTTCTGAATGTCAACGGAGGCGAGATCGGGATCGCGCGTGAGGTTGAAGGTGGCAGTGATGGAGCTGACGCCTTCATTGGTACTGGCGGAGGTGATGTAAGTCATGCCCTCGGCGCCATTAATCTGCTGCTCAAGGGGGGTGGTGACGGCGGATTCGACGGTCTGGGAGCTGGCTCCGGTGTAGACGGCGGTAACGCCGACCTGCGGAGGCGCGAGGTTGGGGAACTGCGCGATGGGAAGCGTGGGAATGCAGATGGCGCCGGCGAGGATGATCATCAGCGCGCAGACGGTGGAGAAAACCGGACGGTGGATAAAGAAATCAACCATAGAAAACAGTTGTCAGTGGCTAGTGGCCAGTTGTCAGTAATTAGTTCTCAGTGACTAGTTCTCAGTTCTCAGTTCTCAGTTCTCAGTTCTCAGTTCTCAGTTCTCAGTTCTCGATCAAATCTCAGTTGTCAGTTCACAGTCTTGCGTCCGTGCTCGCCCGGAGAACTCTCAGAAGCGAGGGTAAGAGACAATTCAAAGTTTAGCTGCTGCTTTCCTGCGGGATGACGGGCATACCATCCACGAGAAACTGGGTCGTGGAGACGACGACTTTGTCGCCGGGATTCAGGCCGCCGAGAACGACATAATCATTGGCCGTGATTTGGCCGACCTGGAGCGGCTTCTGGCGGGCGACGTATCCGCCTTTCTGGTTCGGCTCGGCAACAAAAACAAAATAGAGAGCACCAATGCGGGACACAGCGATGACGGGCACAACCGGCTTTTCCAGCGTGCCCCAAATAACACGGGCACGAACGAACTGCGCCGTGCGCAGAGAATCGTTCGCGTTGGCGATTTCGGCTTTGACGAGCACGCTCTGGGTGGTGTTATCGACCTGCGGCGAAATAAAAGTGATGCGGCTGGAGGCCAGGGTAGCTCCGGAGCCATCGACGATCTGAACAGGAAGGCCCATCTTCAGCTGGCTGGATTTTTCGACTGGCACATAAATGTACGCTTCGAGTGAGCCGGGGCGATCGACGGTGGTGAGTTGGGTAGTGGTCACGACGCGATCGCCGACGCGAACGGGGATGTCACCGACAATGCCGGTTCGAGGCGCAACCACTTTGTAATAGTGCAACTGGACCTGCTGCTCATTGACCTGGGCGTCGAGGGAATGAAGTTGGGACTCGGCGGCATCGAGCGTGGCGCGGGCCTGATCGAGATCCTGCTTGCTGACCACACCGGCGCTGGCCAGGCCGCTGACACGTTCATAATTCTGCTGCGCCCATTTGAGTTGCGCGAGTTGAGCGCTGCGGGCGTCCTCCTGACTTTTGACCGTGGCTTCCTGCTTGGACGGATCGATTTGCATCATGGGAGCGCCGCTGGCGACGCGGTCGCCGGAGTGGACGAAAATCTGCGTGATGATGCCTTCGACCTGGGGCATGACGACAGCCGAATCGCGAGATTTCAATGTGGCCACGTATTCGGTGGCATCGTCGACTTTTTCAAGCACAGCGGCGCGGACTTTCACCGGCATTGCCTGCGGGCCACCAGCGGCCTTGGCCGTTTTGTCGCCACCACAGGATGCGAGAAGAAGCGCCGCGAGCAGGCTGCAAGGCAAAATGAAGCGCGAGGGTTTAGCGGAGAACCAACTCATGTTTGTAGCAATGCCCTTTTCAGATTTCAAGAATGTATAGCTCCCGGTACTGGTGCTGTTTTGCCAAACTTAATAGTTGCTGCGCGCGAGATCTCTCGCCCCGTAGGTGAAAAACACGGGGCTTCGGGATGATGCCGAAGAGATGGCCGTCAACTTTGGAATCCAACTGCACCATTACCCGAACTCCCCACAATAGCAATAACGCGGTACGAGACTTGCCCACCGATTTTAATCTAACAATTAGATTCGAGAGGAGATGCAAAGCTGCAAATGAATTGCATACTGCGGGAGGGCGGGAAAAGCACTGACACGTGAGAATGCCTTGCGGAGCCTGTGCAGTTGGAAATCGGCATGGGGTCAAAGCTCCCTCGACTTCGCGCACTCGCTTTGCTTGGGGATTTCGGCGCGCGGCTCGAACGCCGCGCAGACGCCTCAACTTCGACTGCAAACGATTATCACTTCGCGACAATCGTTCTCTGCTCGGGATGACAGAGCCGCGGCCCCCGCGGTCTGCTAGATTGTTTTGTTATGAAACCGGAGCGAAGTTTTGCCAGCGACAATAACGCGAGTGCACATCCAGAGGTGCTGGAGGCGATACGGCGCGCGAATGAAGGGCATGTGGTGGGGTATGGCGACGATCGCCATACGGAAGCGGCTGTGGCGAAATTCCGCGAACACTTTGGGGCAGACGTTGAGGTGTTTCTGGTGTTCAACGGGACGGCTGCCAATGTGCTGAGCCTGCAAGCGCTGGCGCGACCCTATCATGCAGTTTTGTGCGGAGAGCTGTCGCACATCTACACCGATGAATGCGGAGCGCCGGAGAAGTTTACGGGATGCAAGCTGGTTCCGCTCGTGGCCCCGAATGGAAAGCTGACGGTGGATGGGGTGGCTGCGGCATACCACGGGATTGGCGACCAGCATCATGTGCAGCCGAGGGTGATTTCCATAACACAGTCGACCGAGATGGGCACGGTTTATAAGCCGCCGGAAGTGGAGACGCTGGCGCGGTTCGCGCATGAACGCGGGATGTTTCTGCACATGGACGGGGCGCGGATTTCGAACGCGGCAGCAGCGCAGGGAATCACGCTGCGGCAAGCGACGCGTGACTTGGGCGTGGATGTGCTCTCGTTTGGAGGTACGAAAAACGGGCTAATGGGAGCGGAGGCCGTAGTGTTCTTTCGTCCGGAACTGGCGCGCGAGTTTCTGTTTGTGCGCAAGCAGGGTATGCAACTGGCGTCCAAGATGAGATACATGGCGGTGCAGATGGACGCGCTGCTGACGAATGATCTATGGAAGCGGAACGCCGAGCACGCGAACCAGATGGCGCGGCGGCTGGAGCGAGAGCTGGCGAGGATTCCGCAGGTGAGGATTGTTTATCCGGTGGAAGCGAACGGGGTGTTTGCACAGATTCCGCGAGCGGCAATTAAGAAGATCCAGGAAAGTTACTTCTTTTATGTGTGGAGCGAGGAAGAGTCGGTGGTGCGTTGGATGTGCGCTTTCGATACGACAGAGGAAGACGTACTTGAATTTGCGAAGGAAGTAGAAGCACAAACCCGCGGGACAAACGTATAGCGTAGCTTTACCGGAGGCTCAAGTTCAGGCCGAGTCACCCCACGCGACCCGCGCTTGCAGGAATGCTGATTCGACTCTTACTTCTTTCTTGCTTTACTAGCCCGTGCTTTGGCCCAGCGAGCCCTTTGTGCCGCTGCAATACGCTTGCGACCTTCGGCGGAAATTCTGTGCTTTCCAGGTGTGTTAGTCGCTGAAGGCGCGGTTCCTCCCCGATAGGCCTGGCCGAAGGCAGAAAGAGCAGCGGTTATGCGGCGTAACTCGTGTTCCAGCCGGGATCGTTCTTGTTGAAGTTGGGTGACAACGGAGTGGACTAACGTTCTTGCCATAGGAGCATCTTACACTTCTGTTAACGGGGTCGTAAATCAGGGAAAATCCTATGCGCGCCCGAGGGGCAAAACCAATCGGCGACTTAGGAGCAGTATATGGATAGGTGAGGGCAGGGTTGAGAGATGAGGTAGTGTCCTAACTTTAAATTTTCCACCACGGAGGCACGGAGAAGCCCCACCTGCATGGCGAGACCTTCACGTGTTGGGTTTTACACACTTAAGGTTGTTCCTCAGTGACTCAGTGACTCCGTGGTGAGAACGCGCAAATCAGGACACCATCAGAAGCCGGGTCAGCTTGCCAAGCACCGCGAGCGGTGGCATCATAGGACGCTGATTTTCTGATTGTGCGGGAACTACCTGCTGTCGTCTCCAATAATCGTGCAATATAATCAAGAGTCTTGCCGGTGGCCGTTTAGAAAGACTGTTCCCTGGGATGGCGGGCGGAGCGCTGGGTAAGACAATCACTGTGGGGATCATGTTCGAAAAATTTGCCGCGAGGCGCGCTGGTAGTTTGCTGCGCGATTACGCTGAATTGACGAAAGCGCGGATCACGACGCTGATTGTGATGACGGCGTGGTGCGGCTATTTTCTGGGTGCGCATCGAGCTGGAGTCGCGTCGTGGTCGATTGGGCTGGTTCATGCGTTGCTGGGCGTGGCCCTGGTTTCAAGCGGCACAGCGGCTCTGAACGAAGTGCTGGAAGTGAACGTAGACGGACGCATGCGGCGTACGGCGATGCGGCCGCTGCCATCGGGCCGGATGTCGCGAGTACATGGAGCTATAGTAGGACTGGCTCTGACATTGGGCGGGTCGGTATACCTGGCAGTTTTCGTGAACCTGCTGACCGGGCTGCTGGTTTTCCTGACGGCGCTTGTCTATCTGGCGATTTACACGCCGCTGAAGAAAGTTTCGCCGGTATGTACTTTTGTGGGCGCATTCCCCGGTGCCATGCCGGTAGTGCTGGGGTGGACGGCCGCGCGAGGGAAAATTGAGACACCGACGCTGGTGTTGTTTGCCATCATGTTTATCTGGCAATTTCCGCATTTCCTCTCGATCGCGTGGCTCTATCGAGAGGATTATGAGGACGGCGGGATCAAAATGCTGCCGGTAGTAGAGTCGAACGGGAAGTCCACGGTGTGGCGGATTCTGGCCTACTCAGCGGCATTGATACCGGTGAGCATTTTGCCGGTGGCTATCGGGATGGCGGGACGCTTCTATCTGGCGGGCGCGGTGTTGATGGGAGCGATGCTGTTCCGCGTATCGATGGGGATGGCGCAGCCGCAGATGCCGGCAACGGCGGCGGGATCCAAGGCGCACGCCCGGCGCCTGCTTCGGGCGACCATCCTATATTTGCCTGCGTTGTTCGCGTTGATGATGGTGAATGCGATGCGGTAGCAAGCTGCTGGCTTTTAGCTTTTGGCTTTTCTCGTTGCCTCTCAGCTTCCCTAGTTGGCTTCCTCTGGTTTTGCCAAGGTTACGTCACCGCTTCATTCCAGTTCCAATTCAATTTTCTTGGCGGCGGGGTCAAGCTTGGCGATGCGGAAGCTGCGAACCTGGCCGGCGCGTAGACTTTCTGGCTTGTTGGAAGTGAGTGTTGCGCCGCTCTTCCAACGCGCCTGAAGCATGGAGCCGAGCGAGGAAAGATCGGGCTTCGCAGCCGAGGCTGATGGCGCTTCGGATTGCGTGCTGGCGGCGGCTTTTTCTGATTCCTCCCGGATGACGCAAGGGGCCTGGACGCCCTGGCCGAGTTCGACGCGGGCGTGTGCGCCGGAGATTTCGAGGATGCGGCCGGTGACAACATCGCCGGGCTTATGTTCGGCGAGGTATTCGTCGAGGCCGGTGGGCACGAGTTGCTTCATGCTGAGGCGGATAATGCGCCGCTCGGTATCGAGGGCGACGATCATCGCTTTAACCACTTGGCCTGATTTGAGAACTTCCTGCGGATGATTGATGCGCTTCTCGGCGCTGATTTCGCTGACGTGAATCATGCCCTCCACACCTTCGACGAGTTGCACAAAGGCTCCGAACTTGGTGATGCTGGTGATCGGGCCTTCGATCACTGTGCCGGGAGCAAATTTTTCGGCTGCGCCGGTCCAGGGATCGCCAAGCGCCTGCTTCAGGCCCAGCGACATGCGGTGTTCGGCAAGGCTGACGCCAAGGATGACGGCTTCAACGCTTTCGCCGAGTTTGACCACATCGCCCGGTTTCTTGACTTTCTTGCCCCACGACATTTCAGAGATGTGGATGAGGCCTTCGACGCCGGGCTCGACCTCGACGAAGGCGCCGAAGTCGGCGAGGCGAGTGATGGTGCCACGAACGCGTTCACCGGTCTTGAACTTTCCGGAAACGGAATCCCAGGGGTGCGGCTGAAGCTGCTTCATGCTGATGCCGATGCGGCGCTTATCGGGATCGATTTTGACGACTCGAGCTTCAATCTGCTGGCCGACGGTGAGCACGTCAGAGGGCTTGGCAACGCGCTGCCATGAAATTTCACCGACGTGAAGAAGAGCGTCAGCGGCGCCGATATCAACGAAAGCGCCATAGTCGGTGAGGCTGCGGATTACGCCGCTTACGGTGTCGCCTTCCTTGAGTTCGGAGAAGCGCTGCTGCTTGGCGGCGGCTTCCTCGTCTTCAGCAATGACGCGACGATCTACGACGACGTCTTCGTCTTCGACATCGAGCTTGGTGATGCGGCAGCGGATTTCCTGACCGACGAGCTTCTCCATTTCGGCGGCATCTTTTGTGCCGGTGCGAGATGCGGGCATGAAGGCGCGTACACCGACGTCCACACTAAGGCCGCCTTTTACAGCTCCGGTGACGGTGCCGGAGATGATGGCCTTCTCGGCGAAAGCCTTTTCGAGTTGAGTCCAATCGGTGGGCTGCTCGACCTTGCCGCGCGTGAGTTCGTAATAGCCCTCGGGATCACGACCTTTGACGAAGACCTGGATTTTGTCGCCGGGCTTGATTTCGGAGCCGGCAGGCGATGCGGTTAGAGGCAGAAGGCCTTCGCTCTTGAAACCGATGTCGAGAATGATGGAGTCGGCGGTGATGGCGACGACAACGCCCTCGCGCATTTGAGGACCTGATTCCCGCTTGCGGGAGTGGGTCTTCTCGTACTGGGAAAACATCTCCCCGAACGATTCGGTTGGTTCGGGCGATGCAGTCGGTTTGGATGGCGCGGGCAACTGAGTTGCTTTGGTCGAGTCGGTCGGTTTGGCCGACGCGGTTGCTTTGGTCGACTCCACCGCTTTTGTCACCTCAGGCAATTCAGTTGCTTTGGGCAACGTAGGCGCTTCGGGCGAGACAGCCGGTTCAGCCGAGGCAGCGGGTTGGGACGACTCGTTTGACTCGTTGGATGGCGTGGAGGTGGAAGTCTCGGGATTTGTGTTTTCTGGGTCTGGCGTCACGGGATCAGCTTTCAAAATTGAAATGAGAGGTGCGATACGAGTGCAGAACAACGATGTTAGAACGACGATCTTAAGGATACCATCGCCTGGCGCGTTTCAGGCGCGGGCAGTGTCCTAATTCGCCTTTCTCACCACGGAGTCACAGAGTCACGGAGAAAACCTTGAACCTTTTAAAAACCCGCAGGGAGGTTTGCCAAGCAGAAAACCGAGTTCTCTGTGTCCCCGTGGTAGAAAACCCAAAATTAGGACGGCACCCCGGCGACTAAGAATTACAGTGAGTGGCCACAGCGATGTAGACTATTTATCGCTTCCAGAGTCAAACGGAATTGGCACGAGAGGCTGTCGCAGAGAATTCGTCAGCGAGCATGGGGAGAATTCCCTGACACACAATCCGTGGATTCTGAATGGTAGGGGTCCTTCGACTCCACAATCCCTTCGCTGCGCGAAGCGATTGCTCCGCTCAGGATGACAGGTTTTATAGTTGCGCGGTAACACCGTCTCTGCGACAGTTCACTAGCTCGGGCTCGGACCAAGCTTTTTTGCGAAGACGTTGTGCAATGAAGCGGTGGGGTGAAGAAGCGGTAGTGTCAAAAAAGGGGCGAAGAAGCTGCGGGCAAAGAGTCTGAGCAACGAAGATCGTTCAAAATGGAGAAAGAAATATGTTGGTAAGACTTGCGGTTCTTAGTGCGATTGTCGCGGCGATCAATATGACGAGTTTTGGGCAGAACGGTTCAGGGCAGAATAAAGAAATCGATATTCCCTACCAGCGTTTTGTTTTGAATAACGGCCTCACGGTGATTGTGCACGAGGACCACAAAGCGCCGATCGTGGCGATCAACATGTGGTACCACGTCGGATCGAAGAACGAGAAGCCGGGGAAGACGGGATTCGCCCATCTGTTCGAACACCTGATGTTCGGGGGCAGCGAACATTCCCAAGGCCGGTATATCGACACGATGGAGCAAATCGGCGCGACCGACTTGAACGGAACGACCAATACGGACCGCACGAATTATTTCGAAGATGTTCCGACATCGGCGGTGGATTTGGCGCTGTGGATGGAATCGGACCGCATGGGGCATCTGCTGGGCGCGCTGGATCAGAAGACGCTGGACCTGCAGCGCGGCGTGGTGCAGAACGAAAAACGGCAGGGTGAGAACCAGCCTTACGGCGTGACGCGGCAACTGATTACGGAAAACACTTATCCGGCCCATCATCCTTATTCGTGGACGACGATTGGCGATATGGCCGATCTCGACGCGGCCTCGATGAAGGACGTGCAGGAATGGTTCAAGACGTATTACGGACCTTCGAATGTGGTGATGGTGATTGCGGGCGATATTGACGCGAAGACCGCGAAAGAAAAAGCCGAGAAATATTTTGGCGACATTCCGGCGGGCCCGCCAGTGGCGCATCAGGAGGTATGGATCGCGAAAATGACGGGCACGCACCGGCAGATCGTGCAGGATCGCGTGCCGCAGGCGCGTATTTACAAAGTCTGGAACATCCCCGAATACGGAAGCGCCGATGCCGACTATGTTGACCTGGTGAGCGATTGCCTGAGCCAGGGCAAGTCGTCGCGGTTTTATAAGAGGCTGGTGTATGAAGACCAGATTGCGACGGATGCGATGGCATTCACGGATCTGCGGGAAATCGGCGGCCAGTTCCGAGTGCAGGCAACGGTGCGGCCGGGGCAGAGCGTGGCGCAAGTGGAGAAGGAACTGGATGAAGAACTCGCGCGCTTCCTGAAGAGCGGGCCGACGGCCGAAGAGTTGGCGCGGGTGAAGGCGCAGTATGAGGCGGAGTTCATTCGCGGGATCGAGCGCATTGGGGGCTTCGGAGGAAAGTCGGACCGGCTGGCGATGAGTGAAGTTTTTCGCGGGAGTCCGGATGCTTACAAGACATCGCTCAAGCGCGTGCGCGAGGCCACGGCGGAGGATTTGAAAGCGGCCGCGGTGCGCTGGCTGTCGGACGGCGCTTACATTCTGGAAGTCGATCCATTCCCGACGTACGAGACGGCGAAAACAGGGGCGGACCGGAGCAAGCCTCCAGCGCTCGGAGCGCCGCCGGAGCTGAAGATGCCCGAATTACAACGGGCAACGCTGTCAAATGGATTGAAGGTGGTGCTGGCGGAACGGCACGACGCACCTCTAGTGAACCTGGAACTGGCTGCCGATGCGGGCTATGCCTCTGATTCGTTGAGCGCGCCGGGCACGGCAAACTTCGCAATGCAGGTTTTGACGGACGGAACAAAAACGCGGAATGCGCTGCAGATCAGCGACGAACTGAATCTTCTTGGCGCGCAGATGCGCGGATACTCGAACCTGGATCTGTCGTTTGTTTCATTGTCAGCATTAACCAGCAAGCTTGACCGGTCGCTGGATTTGTTTGCGGATGTGATCCTGAATCCGTCTTATCCGGAAACGGAAGTGGCGCGAGAGCGAAAGCTGGTGCTTGCCGGGATTGAACGCGAGCAGAATACGCCGACGACGATGGCGCAGCGATTGCTGCCGGGATTGTTGTATGGACAGAACCATCCATACGGCGGTCCGCTGACAGGTACGGGAACCACAGAGAGCGTTGGGAAGCTAACACGCGCGGACCTAGTGAAATTCCATGAGACCTGGTTTCGTCCGAATAACTCGACGCTGATTGTGGTTGGCGACACGACGCTGAAGGAGATTACGCCCAGGCTGGAGAAGTTGTTCGCGTCGTGGAAGAGCGCTGACGTACCGCATAAAAACGTGACGGACGTTGCCATGGCGGCGAAATCGGAAGTTTATCTGATCGATAAGCCGGGAGCACTGCAGTCGGTGATCGTCGCGGGCGTAGTGGCTCCGCCACGAGCGAACCCCAACGAGATCGCGATTGAGGCCGTGAATGACGCTTTGGGCGCGACATTCGCGTCGCGGATCAACATGAACCTGCGCGAAGACAAGCACTGGTCCTATGGGGTGCGAACGGTGCTGCGCGACGCGCGCGCGCAGCGGCCTTTTTATGTGGTCGCCCCGGTGCAAACCGACAAGACGAAGGAATCGTTGGTGGAGGTGAACAAGGAGCTGCGCGGAATTATTGGTAAGAATCCGATTGAAGGCGCGGAGTTGGGGAAGATCCAGGCCAACGAAACGCTGAGCCTGCCGGGCTCGCAGGAGACGCTGGATGAACTCCAGCAGTCGATCGTGCAAATTGTGCAATTTGGGTTGCCGGATAACTACTTCGAAACCTACGGCGCGAAAGTAAAGGCGCTGACGACGGGCGAGGTGGATGCCGCGGCGAAGGAAATTGTGAAGCCCGACAACCTGATTTGGATTGTGGTGGGCGATCGCGCCAAGATCGAAACGGGCGTGAAAGAGCTTGGGCTGGGCGAGTTCCACGCGATGAGCCCGGAGGGAAAGGTGATGTAGGGGCGGCGGCGGGAAGTTCAACATCGTGTGAACTCCCCTGCTGGCGCTCAGGATCACATTCTTGAAGATAGCGTTCGATGTCGTCCCTCAGCGGCTAAAGCCGTCGGGATGGATGCAGGCTAATCGCAGCGCTGAAGCGCTGCGCCACCCAAAAGCAACGAGAATCAGGGCCGCACAAACCGCGAGCGAGTGGTGGGGATAGGGGTCCTTCGACTGCGCGAGACTCGCGCTTTGGCGCTCATCTGGCTCCGCTCGGGATGACAGGTCAGGGTTTCCCAAGAAAGCTGCGATGAAAGCTGCGGTACTAACTTCGGTACTAAGATCGGCACTGGATTCGCCCGGCAAGATTTCAGACCGGCCTTTGCGTGTGATGGATGTTGCGCAGCCTGAAACGGGCGCGGGACAGGTTCTTCTGCGGGTGCTGGCCTGCGGAGTGTGCAGGACGGATCTGCACATTGTGGAAGGCGAATTGGCTCCGCTGCACCCGGAAATCATCCCCGGCCATCAGATTGTGGGCGAAATTGTCAGCGGCGCGACGACGGAGTTGCCTGCTGGAACGCGCGTGGGCGTTTCATGGATTGGAGGCACGGACGGAACGTGCTGGTACTGCCGCAATCACGCAGAGAACCTCTGCGACTCGCCAACCTTCACGGGTTATAGCGTGAATGGAGGCTATGCCGAGTATGCGGTTGCGCGCTCGGACTTTGTTTTTCCTTTGCCCGCTGCGCTTGACGCTCTGCACGCCGCGCCCTTGCTGTGCGCGGGAATTATTGGCTTTCGCAGTCTGCGCGTCGCCGGCGTTCAACCGGGAGAACGAGTCGGACTATTTGGTTTTGGCGCTTCGGCGCATCTGGTTATCGACGTGTTGCGCGCATGGGGCTGCGAAGTTTACGTCGCGACGCGGGGAGAAACACACCGGAAGCTTGCCGAATCAAAAGGTGCGAAGTGGGTGGGCACGGAAGTGGAGAAACCGCCGGCGGGGCTGGATAGGGCCATCACATTTGCGCCGAGCGGCGACGTGGTGATTGCGGCACTCTCCAGTCTGCGCAAGGGAGGGGTGGTTGCGATCAATGCGATTCATCTGGATCGCATGCCGGAGTTCGATTACGACCGGCTGCTGTGGGGTGAGCGGCAGATTCGGAGCGTCGCCAACATGACGCGGACGGACGCACGAGACTTTCTCAACCTTGCGGCTGAAATTCGGCTCAAGCCGCAGGTCACGACGTTCCCGCTGGAGCATGCTAATGAAGCGCTGATGGCGGTGAAGAACGATGCGATCGATGGCGCGGCTGTGATTCTTCCGTGAGGGTTAGCAGCGATCTTGCCGGATGCAGGTCGGGGCCCAGTTTGAAAAAGGAAGCGAGGCGAACGTTCGATTATTGCGTCGCAACAACCGCTCTTCGGCGCGCTCGCTTCACTTGCTCAGGATGAAAGGGCTTTTAGAATCAGAAAAAGCCAAGTGGTCTTGAGTCGAAAGGTGCTTATGCACGGGGAGAATTCCCTGACACGCCTTTTCAGAGCAGTAGGGTGCAAGGGGTCCTTCGACTGCGCAGGAACTTCACTTCGTGAAGTCTATGCTTCGCTTGATTGGATAACGACGTTGGCAGGTCGCAACGAGTAGATTGGTTGTGACTAAACAGACCAGGGCTCGCAACGAAGGAGCCAACGTCATGCTGATTATAGGCTGTGATTTTCATCCTGGGTTTCAGCAGGTCGCGATCTTTGACAATCGAACGGGAGCGGTCGAAGCCAAGCGCTTGCAGCACCGGGAAGAGGCGGAGCAGTTTTACCGTTCGCTTTCCGGTCCGGTGCAGGTGGGGATGGAGGCGTGCGGACACTATCCGTGGTTCGAGCGGTTGCTGGAGGAGTTGGGGTTCGAGCTTGTGGATGGGGGATGCGGCGGCGATTCGGGCCTCGGTGGTGCGGAAGCAGAAGACGGACCGGCGGGACGCGGAACAGATTCTGCGATTGCTGCTGGAGGATCGGTTTCCGCGGTTCTGGGTGCCGAGCCTGGAGGTGCGCGATGTGCGGCAGTTGCTGGTGCATCGGCACAAGCAGGTGCAGACGCGGACGCGGACCAAGAACCAGTTGCAGGCCATGGCGCTGAGCCAGGGGGTGCAGAAGAAGTGGAAGCTGTGGAGCAAGGCGGGACGCGCAACTGCTGGAGCAGTTGCCATTGTTGCCTGCATGCCGCCGCGGCGCCAGCAGTTGCTGCGCTGGCTCGATCTGCTTGAAGCCGCGATCGCGGGGTTGAACCGACGGGTGGAGAAGACGTGCGAAAGCGTCCGGAGGCGGTGCTGACGACGCATCCGGGAGTGGGGCCGGTGACGGCGTTGGCGATGGTGCTGACGGTGGGGCCGGCCGAGCGCTTCGGTGGGTGCAAGGATGTGGGCAGCTATTTTGGCCTGATTCCGCGCGAAGATTCCAGCGGCGGAAAACAGCGGCTGGGGGGGATCAGCAAACAGGGAGCAGTTTTATGCGCTTTTTGCTGGTGCAGGGGGGACAGTCGGCGGTTCGTGGCGATGAGGAGTTGCAACGGCTTTATCGCCGTCTGGCGCGCCAAGAAAATCGGGCGGTGCCAAAGTGATGGTGGCACGCAAGTTGGCCACGCGGTTGTTCCGGATGTTGAGACGCAGAAGACGCATGCGGAACTAGTCCGTATGCGGGTGAGCCCGAGTCATTCTGGGGTCAGCAGAAACCGATCGCTTGAGTGAGCACCCTGCCTCTCCGCGGATCCTCCGTAACGCGGGCGCCATGGAGTTTGCACTGCGAATCATGGGCGCAAGACCGAATAGATGGAGAGTGGAACCTGAGTTCGCATCCACCGCATGATTACAAAACAATGACGAACCTTGGTCGGTTAGAGAAATGCAACGGCAACAGCAACAGCAAAGGCAACAGCAAAACCTTTCCACGAGAGCGAAATGGCGCGGCCCTTCTTCCGCGTCCACGCCCTCGTGTTGCCGAAAAGGTCTTGACAGCGCACACCGTCGTTAGAGACAGGATGACAATGCGAGATAGATGACAATACGAGATCGTTACTGCACGTCGGAAACTTGGCCGTTCACGAATGTGACCTTGAGGTCCTTGTAGACCCAAATCTGCTTGGTGCCGAGGTTGACGATCTTGTCGGGCTGTCCGAGTGCGGCTTTGACCTGATCGGGAGTTTGACCTTTTCCAATCTCCTGCGGTTGAGCTGGGGGCGCTTGCTGCTGTTGGGCCTGTCCTCCACCTTGATCTCCGCCGCCCTGCTGATTGCCGCCTTGCTGATCGTTCCCCCCTTGCTGGCCGCCCTGCTGCTGGTCGTCGGTGCTGACCGCGAGCAACTGGCCGATCGTGTCTTCAACCTGACCGGCGGCGGCAGTGGCCAAACTTCCCTTGGCGAATTGAAAAACGACCGTGGCCTTGTTGTAGGTGGGTGGGTCGGTTTTATTGCAGGTGTCGCAGGCGACGATGTTGATTGTGACCGTGTCTTTCATCGGATCGACGGCAATCTTAGCGGGGTAGACTTTGTCGCCGACTTTGAACAACTTCGTCGTCGTCTCATCGTTGACCGTGTCAGGAGTGCTGGGGCATTTGTGGAGCAGACCGCAACCGGCTTTCAAGAAGCTGTTGTTCTTGAGTCCCGTTGGGTCAGAAGCATGGACGACACCATCCTTAAAGGTCGCCATCCGCGTAGCCATATTCTTGTAAGGGACGCCGATGATCCCACCTTTTTGGACGGAGAGGAGGGTGCCTTCTTCGACCACGGAATATCCGCTTGAATCTGAGCCCATTTTCACGAGCTTGTACTGCGCCGTTAGCTGCTCTTGAAGAGAAGGCGCTTGGGCAGTGGCAAGCCACGCGCAAGAAATCACGAAGCAGAGAATTGCCAGGGACGAAAAGGGGGCGATGAGTTTTTGCCGCATGGGACAGCCTCCGTTCAGAAAACTAAAGGGGTAAAGTTTCAGCAACGTCAGATATTAGAACAGATATTTAAACAATAAATCCTTCACCGCCGAGACGCCGAGAAAAACAAATCATTTTTTATTCCGGAGCTGCCGATGCCGCGTCTTCCCGTTTGGCATTCGGTGCGAACAATCCTACTTTACTTCAAATCAGGTCATGGGTCAGGAACTTACGACGCGGCTGAAGCCTCAACCTTCAAGGCAAACTCAAATTGAGCCACTCCCACGTATTTCAAATCAAGAACGGGAGCGCTGGTGGCAGCGCCCCCGTCATTGGCTATCTAGTTATCCGGCACTCGCTATCCACCCGGGCCTAAGCGGCGGATATGCGAATGTCGTCTTTAGTTAAACCTACTGCCGCTAATGCTACTGCGTTGCCGAATGCTACTGGCCACCACCCGATCCAACTTCCTGTTTGACCTGGGCTTCGGTCTGATCGGCCTGCTGCTCCTGGTCCTGCAGAGTCTTTCCCGCAGTGGTATCAGGCGGAGGAGGCGGAACATCGGAGGGCTTGGTGCTCGCATCGGGCGATTTCGGCATGCCGCCCGTGCCCTGCTTCTTCGCCAATTCGCCCAAACCGGTGTTGAGCTGTTCGGCAAAGTGGTTTTGCATCTCCTGCAGGTCGTCGACTTTCACGGCGATGGTTTGGCCGGCTCCGCAGTCACCGTTCTTGCCCGCCGAGACGCTGGCGTTCACCATGTTGTCGCCATCGGGAGTGTCAGTGAGGCGGGTGATCACGTCGCCCGAGGTTAGGCCACACTCCTGGCCGTTGGAAACGACCGAGAGAGCGGTATCAACAACGAACGTGCGGCGCGCAGGATCAAGCGCGGGGGGAACTTCCCCGTTGGAAGCGGGAGCGGGAGCCTGGCCACCGCCTCCGCCGCCCTGACCGACTTGCGCCTGTTGTGAGGCCAACTGTGCCTTCACTTCATCGGCGATTGCCTGTTTAACTTCAGGGGTGAGGGCGACCTGACCGGAGGCTGGGGCAGGCCCAGAATCTCCACCGCCGCCATCGCCTGCCTGCGCGTCAGCCGCAGCCTCTTGCCGCGCCGCGTAAGCAGTCTGCAGTTGCTGCGCAATGATGTAGTCCGTCAGCCAGAAAGCTGGGCCAGCGTAGACGGGATAGGGATTCCACCATCCGGAATAGAAGCCCCACCATGGAGATCCGCCCCAACCCCAAGCTCCAATGCCCCAAGCCACGGGTGAGGCCCAGGGATTGTAAGCCCAGCCATAATAGCCGGCACCATACCACGCGCCTGGGTAGTAGCCATAGTAGTTGTTTCCGTGCCAGTAATAGCCGCGATAGACACCTGAGTAGTAGTGGCCGCCGCGATAGTAGGTGCGCGAATAGTAGGAATGGCCGCCGCGATTAAGGTAGGCGCGCTGCACGTATCCGCCATGGCGGCCAGTGTTCACGACGCGAGCGCCATTGTGCATGCCGACCACGGTACGTCCACCGTGAACGCCATGCTCAATGTGCATGCCGTTGCGGTCGACTGAGCGAATCGATCCATTCTTGCGGACGCTAGCAGCGCCGCCGCCCTTGAGCGATACATTCCGGCTTCCGGCAGGGGTATGGGCGCCAGCGCCCGCTCCGGCACCTCTACCTGCACCGGCACCGGCGCTCGTTCCTCTACCTCCGGTCGTTCCGGTCCTATTGCCTCCGGTTGCTCCTGTTCTATTGCCTCCGGTCGTTCCGGTTCTATTGCCACCAGCGGCTCCTGTTCTATTGCCTCCGGTCGTTCCGGTTCTATTGCCACCAGTGGCTCCTGTTCTATTGCCTGTTGCAGGATGGCTGCCCGTGGCGCCACCGGGCCGGGAAGTTGTCTGTCCGCCTGGCCGGGAGGGAGTTGATCTTTGTGGGGCGTGCTGGCCGCCCTGTGCACCTCCAGCGTGCTGCGCCGGAGCGCTATGTGCCGCGGGCGCCGAATGGGCGGGGGCGCTGGGAGCGCTTTTCTTATTGTCTGCATTCGCGAAGACGGTAAAAGTCAAGGCGAAGATCAGTGCAGACAACGCAACAAGGATCGTTCTTATTTTGCCGCTGCTCAGTTTGCCGCTGGAATTCATAGTCGCTCCTCAGAGATAGAACACATTTGAGATAAACACGTCGTTTCGAAAATCCACTCGTCAGGGACGGAAATTAAACGCTCATTCCGCACTCGCGGGTAATGCCTCGCAAAGGTACTGGAACGATTCGCCGCAGTGAAGAGCCAGATGACCTTTGGAGTATCGCCAAAATTTCACACTTGTTTCCGGTGCGTGTCAAGTAATGTGTTGCAAATGTGAATAGCCGCGAGGGCAGACTAGCAGATCCCTCGCAATATTGGGCGGGTGAGACAGGTAGGGCCGCCGGAGCCATTCATGCCAAGTTCGATTCCGGGAAACGTAAATACCTCGAAGCCAGCGGCGCGCAGCCTCTGGTTGGTGCGGATGTTTTGTTGCAGGGCAATAAGACGTTGCTTGCCGAGGGAGAGAACGTTGCAGGCAAGTGAATCACGCTCGGCATAGTCGATCTCGAGAAGCTGAAAACCACGACTGCGGAGCATTTCAACGGTTTCGACGGCGAGCCAAGGCAAGTCGACAAGAATGGTGCTCGCATTATTGGTCTGCTGACCGAGCATACTCATCAGGCTCATCAAGTGAAGGCATGCAGAGGGCCCGGAGCCGCACGGGAGGGGAGCGGAGAGGACAGTGATCCCGTGAGGAGTCAGCATACCGCGTAGTTGATCGATGCCAGCACGGTTCGTGCGGAATCCGTGGCCGACGAGCAAGGTGCGGGAATCGAGCCAGACAATATCTCCAGCCTCAGCGAAGCCGGGCGGCTGGATCGCGCCGAGAATTGGAATGCCGAGTTCGGCGGCAAGGTCGGCGTGGGCGCGAACTTCGGGAACGCGGCTGGATTTGGCGGGATTGAGAAGAATGAGTCCGTGGTCTGTGGGAAGCGAGGCATCGTGGGCATAGACGGCGTCGAGCGTAGACAGGCCAGATGCAGGTAGGAAGATGATCTCCGCCCCGGCATCGGCGAGCAAGCGGCAGAGAAATTCATGCTCGGACTGGGCCACGGAGAAATTGGGAGGATGGTGAAATCCCAGGTTCTGCCAGTCCGATGAAATTTCAGAGCGATCCCAACCGGCGTTAAGGGGCGAGCAGAGCCAGACGCGCAGCAGGGGTCCAGTCATGGTTTGGACGGATGTTTGGACAGACGTTTGAGTTGACATCGACTGGAGCGCGCTGGAATTCGGTATGGTTTTGCCGGGCATAAAAGGAGTCACCTTATTCGCTTGCGTTGATACCCCCACCTGATGTTACATATCTGCGACCAAATTAGTCTCACACCGTGCACAGAATCAGAACCGGTAACGAAAATCGCGCCACGTCATTAATTTGCGCTACACCGTCTTGCGGCACAGAATCTTGCGCCACAGAATCCGGATCTCCGCGCCGAAGCGGAAGACCGTCAGGGAGCCCTATGAGAGCCACGCTGCGCCAGCTTTGTATTGTTGGGATGTGCCTGCTTATTTGCCAGTTCGGATTCGCTCAAGGCGTTGCCAGCGGCGATCTCCGGGTGGTGGTGAAAGACCCGAAAGGCAGCGTGGTAAACAACGCCACTGTCACAGTGAGCAATGCAGGCAAAGGCCTGGAGCGCACAGGGACCGGCGATGGATTGGGCGGGTACACAATCCGGCAATTGCCGCCGGGGAGCTATGTAGTGACGGTGGAGGCGGCAGGGTTCGCTAAAGCGCAGAACAGCAATGTCGCGATCACCGTAGGCGGGATCGTGGAGCTGCCGATTGCGTTGACAGTCGCGTCGGGCAAGGAAGTCGTGGAAGTCAGCTCGGAGGCAGAGCTGGTAGAAACCTCGCGGACCTCGACCACGGACACTATTGGCGAAAAGCGCATCGACAATCTGCCGATCAACGGGCGGAACTACATCGATTTCACGCTGACCGACTCGCAGGTGACGCGTGACAACGCACCGATCCTGGGCGCAGCCCCGACGTCGGGATTGAACATGGGCGGACAGAATGCCCGTTCGAACCTGGTGAACGTGGATGGAGCGGACGCGACCGACAACTCGACGAATGGTGTGCGCTCGACCGTTTCACAGGAAGATGTGCAGGAATTCCAGATCATCACGAACAATTATGCGGCGGAATATGGGCGGGCGTCGGGCGGCGTGGTGAACATTATTACGCGGTCGGGATCGAACCGGTTTCACGGCGACGCGTTCGGGTACTTGAGAGACCGCGATTTTCAGGCGGTGAACCCATTCAGCACGACTCCGAACCCAGCTTATACGCGAACGCAGGCGGGCGTTGCGTTTGGCGGGCCGATCAAGAAAGATAAGACGTATTACTTCTTTTCGTACGAAGTGACGCGCAGGCACGAGACGGGATTTTCGAGTATTGGAGAAGGTAATCCTGGCTGCGCGGCGCCGAGCAGTGGCAATGGCGCTTTTGGATTATGCAATCTGGATGTATCCACAGCTTTTGGATATCCAGAGGGGTCTGGACTCGACATACTGGCCACGCCGCAGCAGGTGGCTGTGTTTGGAGCCACTCCCTCGACTGCGCTTGCGCCATTAGCAGTTCAAGTGGGTGCGGCCTCGGGCATCGCGGTGAACGGTGCATACCCGGCATGGTTTAGTGCGCTGGTGGGGACCGCGCTTCCGATGCCGACGAATGGGAGCAGCGCTCTCAGCCAGTTCTTCAGTTCGTGTAATCCGGGGAACACACTGTGCCAGGGCTTGCCGGGATCATTCCTGACGCTGCAATCACAAGAGGGCAATTTCCCTGTTTTTGAAGGCACCAGCTTGTACGCATTCCGGCTTGACCACAACTTGAACAACAATAATCGATTGACGCTCCGGATCAACGCCAGTCCAAGCACGGTTACCGGGATCGAGGTGAACGGACAGGACCAGCCCTTCGGACAGAACGCCTACTCGCGAACGTCAGAGCAGACATACCGCGATGTTACCGGCGTAGCATCGGATACGTGGACGATCGGAAATAACAAGGTCAATGAGTTTCGCTTCCAATATGCGCGGCGCGGCTTGTCTTATTTCTACAACAAACAAGACGCGGTGGGGGCCGACCCGGCCGTCAACATTATCGGAGAGGCCTATTTCGGGCGCGAGCCGTATTCGTTTATTCAACGCGTAGAACAGCGCTACCAGTTCACGGACAATTTTTCGTGGACGGTCGGCCGCCACAACATGAAATTCGGAGGCGACCTCAACTATCTGCCACTGACCGCAACGTTCACGGTGAACTATGGCGGGGTTTACGATTTCAGCGATATCTCGGCGACGCAGACCGGCTTGCCCTTCGATCTGTCGTCAGTGCAGGCCTATGGACTTGGAATCCCTAACTACGTGGTGCAAGGAGTGGGCAACCCCAGTGATACGTTCCACAACATTCCGCTCGGAGCGTTCTGGCAGGATAGTTGGAGAGTCCGTCCAAATCTGACGGTAAATTACGGGCTACGCTACGACATCGAATTTCCGCCGACATTTTCTTCTCCGGACGCTTTAGCTTTGGCGGGATACAACACGCTGGGATTACAGAAGGGCATTCAAACTGCGAAACATAATTTTCAACCTCGCCTGGGAATTGCGTGGGACCCGGGGAATGACGGCAAATCGGTAATACGGGCATCGTATGGAATCTTCTACGACCATCCCTTGCTGGGGCTGTATTTCCTGGGTGATGCTTCCGATGGATCGAAGACAGGGCAATTGCTGTTCTTCGGGCAGAACCCGTGCGATGGAACGAGCCCGAGCCCGTTGAATATCAATGCGACCAATATGTTTCAGGGCATTCTGGGAGCTTCAGGATGTCTGCCGGCGGGCCTGGCTTCCGCGTTGGGATATCAGAATGCGACTGCAGCGGGACAGCCCTGCGGCGCGGGCGCGAATCCTCAACGGTTTGATCCCTGCTTTCCCAACTCACCGTTTCTTAACCAGAATTACCTGTCGTCCGGGCTACCGCTCGTGTCGCAGCCATTCGGCTATCCGATGGGTAAGAACTTTGTCTATGCATATTCAGAGCAGGCGAACCTAAGTCTGGAGCGGGACCTGGGGCACGGATATTCGCTCAACATCGCATACAACCTCAATGGTGGACACCATATCAACCGGCCCATCAATGCGAACGCGTCGAGAGGCGACTTGATTACGGCCAATTGGCAAGCAGCGGTAGCGGCTGGAACGCCAGCTACGACAAACCCTCTCAGTATTTTAGGTTGCGGGCAAAACCTAATTTCCGCCACGTCCTCGTTTCTCCCCTACTACGTTCCGACGCCGCTGACGAGTTTCTTCCGACCATCAGGGCTGAATCCATCACTGGCGGCGGCGCTCGCACCGTGTGTGCCATTAGCGATCGCGGACTTGACGGCGGAGGGACTGAATGCCGGGTGCAATCCATTGAATGCTGGGAGCCTGGCGAACTGCGTGCCGTTCAGCGATATGGATGCCAATTATTCGAATGGCAGTTCCGTGTATCACGGGCTGAGCGCAAACCTGCGCAAGCGGTTCAACAGCCACTATGAATTCCAGGCCTCTTATACGTGGTCACATGCTATCGATGACGCAACCGATCTGCAGGCAACATTAACGCCACAGGATAGTTATTACCCCAACAACGACCGGTCGAATTCCACGTTCGACCAGCGCCACCGTTTTGTTTTCAGCGGCGTCTACCAATCAGGAAAGGTCAGCGGAAACGGCTTCGCTCCCAAGTTCTTTAGCGACTGGACGTTCGCACCGATCATCGAATTCTCCTCCGGGCGTCCGTTCAACATCCTTACGGGTAACAGCGACAATTTCCAGTTCTCGTCGCAGACGGGGAGGCCGAACGTAGTGCCAGCGGGAACGCCGACGAACGGTTGCGGGTATGCGACGGTGGCCTCTTCTTATTCGTCAACGGGCTACTTCCAGGAACCGTGCTTTGCCGACATCACACCTGGGCAATTGGCGACGGCGGAGGCGCAGGGCAAGGCACTGCTGTTATTCGACGGCAATCTGGGCCGCAACTCGGCGGTCAGCCCCTACACAATTTTTGATGACATGCGGCTGGCCAAGCGCATTTATTTCAAAGAACGCTATAGCCTCGACATGATCGCCGACATGTTCAACATCGCAAACCGGTACAACGTCGGCGCAGTCAATCCGCTGTTCACCAGCGCCGGGCAGGCGACGGCGGCATATGATCCGCGGCAGTTTCAGTTTGCGTTGAAGGTGAATTGGTAGGACGCGGGTGTCGCGGCAATTCTCTCGCATTCGTTGGAATTGGGATTGAAATGTGGGGCTCGACGGCGAGTTGGACGCCGTCCACGTTAACTAATACAGAAACCGAAACCCTAGGTTCAGGCGATCACACGCTTGGTGATTGCTTGACCCTTCATTTCGCGAGCCAGCGACCCGGCAATCTTGCTGGTGATGCGGGCCGTCACGGCGTTGATTAAACGGTCCTGATCCTTGGGGAAAGGCCCTTTCTCGATACGAAACGATTCGAGTTCCTGGCGGCAAATTTCGCCGATACGAAGACGCAAGGCGGTCAATTCCGGTGGCGCGCCTCCGGCCATAAGCTGTTTACAGCAGTCGCGGACTTCCGCGAGCACGATCCTCTCGGCTTCGGGTTCGCCGTCACGAGTTCCCGCGCGGGGCTCGAACGCGCGCTCAAGATCCTCCAGGTCGTAGAGCAGGACGCCATCAAACTCGCGCACACCGGGATGGACATCGCGGGGCAGGGCAAGATCGATCAGGACGAGCTTACGACCACTCCGGAGGGGAGCCAAACGCAGCAGGTCAGCGGGCGTTAGAACGAACCCAACAGAGGCCGTGGCGCTGATTATGAGGTCGGCGGTCTGCAGGCACTCGTCTCGTTCTTCGAAAGGGAAGGCGTGATAAGCCGGAGCATGAGCGCCAATTTGCGCGAGCAGATCCTGAGCGCGGCTGGCAGTGCGGTTAACGACGGAGAGCGACTGAACTCCGCGAGTGGCTAAGGTTCGAACTATTGCGCTCGCGAGGTCGCCTGCGCCGAGCACGACGACGTTCTTGGAAGCCAGCGAACCAAAAATCCGGTCCGCGAGTTGAAGCGCGGCACGAGCGGGGGAAGTAATGTGGGAGCCAAGCAAGGTTTCCTTGCGGACGCGACGCCGAAGTGCCAGGGCCTGACGCAAAACGGCATCCAGGTTGCGACCGGCGCAACCCGTGTTGCGGGCCAAGCGCCAGGCAGTATTGACCTGGGTGGCGATTTGATCCTCGCCGACACACATGGAATCGAGGCCACAGCTGACGCGGAAGGCATGGGCAAGAGCGCGATCGTCGAGGAGGCGATAGAAACTGGCCCATTCCTGAAGTTTGAGGTCATATTCAGCAGTCAGAAGGCGGAGGACGGAATTAACCGCAAGGGTGGGATCGCCCCAAATCACGAACTCGGTTCGGTTGCAGGTGGAATAGACGAGCAACTCCTCGATGCCTTCGGCCTGAGACAGCATGGAGAGGACTTCGGCTTGGCGGCATCCGCTCATCCAGAAGCGTTCGCGTACTTCGACAGCCGCCGTCCGGTGATTTAGCCCGACTATGACGAGCGTCGGTTCCACGGCACACGCTCCTTGCTGAGTCTTCCGAGTTACACCGGAGTCATAACCGCACCCCGGGGGCCAAACTTCAAGCGGGATTAGTGGATCGTAACCGGCATGTTGACAATAAGTTAAAGGGGCTATTGCATTTTTATACAGGTAGGGGAGACGGGCTATGTGAGAGATATGCCCCCAAGTCGTGAGTGATTGTTCGGCAGCGAAAAGTGGAGCGAGATGCTCTGAATTCGAGGATTTCATTGTAGGAATCGAGCGGATTCGTTCCATGTTGCGGCGCCGGCTATTGTGGTCTATACCCAGACAAAAAAAGCCAGCGTATTTCGGCAGACCGAATGGATATGGCGTGAGACATACCGGATGCACTGCACGCGAGATCCCTCACTACGCCTGAAAAACGGCTCCGTTCGGGATGACGCCCCTGCGCCGCAGTCTCTTGCAACTGTACACACTCAAGCACTAACGCCGTATAGACGGCGACATGAATCTTCAAACTGAGCCGCTACAAGAACAAATGTAGCGGTGCAGTTTGTCCAAAACGAGCTACTACAAAAAGAAAACGGAAATGGCATAAGCGCATGCTTTGTGATATCTTCGCAGCCGAAAAACTCTCGCAGCGTGGTGGGGTTTGAACTGGGCAGATGTTCCCAGGCGGCAGCAGTGCGCTGCAAGAACGTGCGCTCAAGTAGGGGCGCTTATCACTCACTCATAAGGAGAATGGAAAGATATGAAGACGATTGTTAGAGCGACCCTTGCGTTGTTTGCACTGGCGCTGATTTTTTCAACCTACACGTTTGCTGACGCGGCGGCCGACTATAAGGCGAAGTGCGCCATGTGTCACGGCGCCAGCGGCGAAGGCAAAGCGGCCATGAAGACGAAGGACTTTGGCTCGGCGGATGTGCAGAAAATGTCGGACGCCGATCTTACCGAGGCCATCACCAATGGCAAGCCACCGATGAAGGCTTACAAAGACACGCTCTCCAAGGACCAGATTGCTGATCTGGTGAAGTGGATCCGCACGCTGAAAAAGTAATTTACGGAAGGCTTGAAAGTTTCAAGGTGTTAGGGTCAGGGTTTCAAGTTGCCGGAATCTGTTGCTCACAGTTTTCGGCATCCTTGGAGCCCTTTTCTTTTGAGGCTGTCTTTATTTTTCCTTTTTTTCGATTTTGGCCCAGGCGTCTTTCAGGGCGACGGTGCGGTTGAAGATGGGCTTGCCGGGTTTGGAATCGGGATCCACGCAAAAATAGCCGAGGCGCTCAAACTGGTAGCGGGTGCCCGGTGCAGCGCCGGCGAGCGAGGGCTCCAGCTTAGCGTGTGCGACTTCGAGCGAATTCGGGTTAATGTTGGCGGTGAAGTCTTTGCCTTCTTCGACGTGGTCGGGATTCTCTTTCGTGAAAAGCTTGTCGTAGAGCCGCACCTCGGCGTCGAGGGCATGCGCGGCTGAGACCCAGTGGATGGTGGACTTGACCTTGCGGCCGTCTGGAGAATTGCCGCCGCGCGAGGCGGGATCGTATGTACAGTGCACTTCGACGACCTGGCCCTGACTGTCTTTCACCACGCTTTTAGCGGTGATGAAATAAGCGTAGCGCAAGCGAACTTCAGTGCCCGGCGAGAGCCGGTAGTACTTCTTTGGCGGATCTTCGCGGAAGTCGTCCTGCTCGATATAGAGGACCTTGGAGAAAGGAACTTTGCGCGAGCCGGCATTCGCGTCTTCAGGATTGTTGATGGCGTCCATCTCTTCGTTTTGGCCTTCGGGATAGTTGTCGATCACGATCTTCAACGAACGCAGCACGGCCATCACGCGTGGCGCGTGCTTGTTCAAATCCTCGCGGACAAAATGTTCGAGCATGGCAAGCTCGACGATGCCGTTGGTGCGCGAAACGCCAGCGGCAGCGACAAAGTTGCGGATGGCTTCCGGCGAATAGCCGAGCCGCCGCATGCCGCAAAGCGTAGGCATACGCGGATCGTCCCATCCCGTGACAAGCCGGTCTTGAACCATTTTGAGCAGTTTGCGCTTGCTCATGATGGTGTAGGTCAAGCTCAGGCGGTCGAATTCGATCTGCTTGGAGGGGAAGATACCGAGTTGATCGATGAACCAGCGATAAATCGGCTGGTGGTCGGCAAATTCAAGCGAGCACATGGAGTGCGTCACCTTCTCGATCGAGTCCGACTGCCCGTGCGCATAGTCGTACATGGGATAGATCGGCCACTTGTTGCCGGTGCGGTGATGCTCGGCATGCAGGATGCGGTACATGACTGGATCACGCATATTGAGGTTGGGCGAGGTCATGTCGATTTTGGCGCGAAGCACGCGGGCGCCGTCGGGGAACTCGCCTTTGCGCATGCGCTCGAACAGGTCGAGATTTTCTTCAATCGAACGGTTGCGATAAGGACTTTCTTTGCCGCGCTCGGTGAGTGTGCCACGGTGTTGGCGGATTTCGTCGGCGGTCAAGTCGTCGACGTATGCCTTGCCGGCCTTGATCAGCTTGATCGCCCATTCATAGAGCTGGTCGAAATAGTCGGAGGCATAGTAAAGGCCGTCCCACTCGAAGCCGAGCCAACGCACATCGCGCATGATGGCGTCGACATATTCCCGCTCCTCTTTTTCGGGGTTGGTATCGTCAAAGCGGAGGTTGGTTTTGCCCCCAAATTCGTCGGCAAGACCGAAATCAAGGCAGATGGCTTTGGCGTGGCCGATGTGCAGGTAGCCGTTGGGTTCGGGAGGAAACCGCGTCTGGATGACGGCGTCGCCAAACTTCTTCGTATTCAGATCTTCAAGAATGATATCGCGAATAAAGCTGGAATGATGGGCTTCGGGCGGCAGGGTATTTTCGCTTTTGTCGGGAAAAGGTGGCTTGGTAGCGCTCATGCTCTTGCTATTCTATATGTCGAATGTCGCAGTGCGAACAATGCGGGCGTCAGTTGCCTCCGCTGAGTTGGCGGAAAACCTGCCGGTGGTGTGTGCAACACGCCGCGGCGCAGCGAGGCGATGGCAGTGAATATCAGCGGGTGGAGGCAGCCCCCTGGTTACGGCGGCAATCAACTTCGATGGTGGTCACGCAGGCATTCTTCGGAGTGAACGTCGCGGTATTTATTGCCATGACGCTGGCCATCGGGCCTTCGATGCTGAGTGGCCCGTCGGGGCTGGAGTTGGTGCATTGGGGGGCAAACTTCGGGCCCTACACGGTGGGCGGCCAGTGGTGGCGACTGCTGACCTGTGTCTTTCTTCATGGAAGCCTGCTGCACATCGCATTCAACATGTGGTGCCTGTGGGACCTGGGACGGCTGGCGGAGTCTTTATACGGGCATTGGACGTTCGCCGGCGTGTATTTGATTTGCGGAGTTGGCTCCAGCGCGGCAAGCATTCTATGGAACCAGGGAGTGCTGAGCGTGGGAGCGTCGGGCGCGATCTTCGGCATAGCGGGGGCGTTGATTGCGTCGTTTTACCTGGGCGAATTTTCGTTGCCGCAAGCAGCGGTGTCGGGAACATTGCGCAGCGTGGTGGTGTTCGTCGGCTACAACCTGTTTTTTGGGGCGGTGATCGGGCGCATTGATAACGCTGCGCACATCGGCGGCCTGGTGATGGGCCTGATTCTGGGTGCAATGATCGCGAAATTTGCGCCGGCCCATGATGCGGTTGTGCCGCGCGTTGGGGTCTTGATGGTTGGAGCCGTGATCGTAGCTGGCAGCGTGTTTTATCTGAAGGAAGCGCGCGGATATGTCACCCATGTGCAGAATGGTTTGAGTTTTCTGGGGGAAGGCAAAACGGACGAGGCGATTGTTGAGTTGAAGAAAGTAGTGGCGCAGCGACCGAATTTCGCCCAGGGGCATGAGGCGCTGGCGCGGGCCTACATTTCCAAGCGCGACTACTCCAATGCTGCCGTGGAGATGAAGAAGGTGATCGCTCTCGACCCGCACAACGAAAGGGCCTATGACGGGCTGGGGCTGATTTATCTGCAGGAAAACCAGTTACCCCTGGCGCAGGACACATTCACGCAAATGATCAAGGTCAATACGAACAACCCCGATGGCCACGCTGGATTGGCTTCGGCATTGTCGGAACAGCGCAAGGACACCGAGGCGCTGGAAGAGTTCAAGCGCACGGCAGCAATCGATTCCGATTATCAGGGCGTTTACTACAACATTGGAGTGGAGGAGGCCCGGCTGGGACTTTTGGACGATGCGATTGCCTCTCTGATCAAGCAGCGCCAGTATGCCGACGATCAAGAAAACGAAAAATTGCTGGCCGATGTTTACACCAGCAAAGGGATGTTGAAGGAAGCCGCCGAGGCCAAACAGAAGGCGCAGGAGTTGGAGAAGCAGAAGTAGGAAAGCGGATTATCGTCCGCTATGCGTCGGGCTCAGAGACAACATCGGCAGATGTCGGCTCTCGGGCATCGGCTTTACAGTTTGCCAAAAAACTCGACTGCACGCCGCATCGCACCCTCAGCGGCTAAAGCCAGCACTGAGAAACAAGGTGTTTATCGCAGCGGTAAACCGCTGCGCCACCCAAAGGCAAGAGCAAAATCGAGATTTTCAGCAACCTGTTTAGGCCCTCGGGGCCTGTCAGGGTTCGGTGCTTTCGAGGGTTGCTCCCCGGAAGGCGAGAGCAGCTACTGCGTTTTCTTAACCGCCTCGTCAATTCGCTGCAGCGTTGTCTCTCTTCCCAAGACGGCCAATGTTTCAAACAATGGCGGAGCATTCTTTCTGCCACAGGCGGCTACACGAATCGGCTGAAACATCTGCCCCGCTTTCAGACCGAGTTCCTGGGCGGCGGCGCGCAACGCCTGGTCAAGAGCATCGTGCGTGAATTCGGTTTGGGCAAGGACTTCACGCGCTTTCGCCAGTACCTTCGCGGCCATGGGCGCGTCTCCTTTTTGCGGGATCAGTTCCGCGGGATCGTAAGGCGGCAGTTGATCGACGAAGAAGAAGTCGGCGGCGGTGAGTACGTCGCGCAGCAACTTGATGCGCTCCCGAATCAGCGGCGTGATTGCGAGCATCTTTTCCGCGGAGATGTGGAATCCGGCAGCTTCAACGATAGGCAGCAGTTGGTTGCTTAAATCGGCGACTGGGAGAGCCCGGATATGTTCGGCATTGAGCCAGACAGCCTTGGGATCGAAAGTCTCTTCGGGGTAGGGGTCCTTCGACTGCGCAGGAGCTTCACTTCGTGAAGCTCCTGCTCCGCTCCGGATGACATGCTCTGCGGATGCTGCATCGCCTTCCTTGAAATTGGCTTCCCTGAAATTAACGACGGCATTGGCGCGGTTGATGCCTTCAAAGGAAAAGGCATCGATGAGTTCTTGACGGCTCATAACCGTGCGATCATCCTTCGGCGACCAGCCCAGCAAGCACAGAAAATTGATGAAAGCAGGGGCAAGGAATCCCGCATCCCGATACGTTGTGACGCTGACGACGGGACCGTGGCGGCGTTTGGAGAGCTTCGATCCATCTGGGGCAACCAGCAAGGGCAGGTGCGCAAACTGCGGCAGTTTTGTGCCGGGGGCTTGCGCCGATTCAAAGATCAGCACGTGTTTGTAGGTATTTGGCAGGTGATCCTGTCCGCGGATGATGTGGCTGATGCGAAGGTCGACGTCATCGGCACAGGAGGCGAGGTGATAGGTGGGCATGCCATCGCTGCGGAGAAGAGCGAAGTCTTCAATGTCGTCGGCGGCTTTGATCTGCTCGCCATAGACGGCATCGGTGAAACGAATCTGTTGGCCGAGGCCGCGAGGAACGCGGAAACGCAACGCGAACGGCTCGCCCGCGGCGGCGCGCCGATCACTTTCGGAGCGGGGCAGGTCGCGCATTCCGGGATTAAAAAGCCAGGCTTGGCCAGCGCCTGATCTGTCGCCCGATTTTTCGCCGGCTTTTTCGCCGGCTTTTTCGGCTTCAGCAGAATGGGCGGGCGTGAAGTCGCGGTAAGCTAAGCCCTTCTGGAAGATGGCGTCGGCGATTTCACGGTGAAACTGGAGGCGCTCGGACTGCTTGTATTCTTCGTCCCATCCCACGTCGAGCCAGCGCAGGCCGTCAAAAATAGAGTTGACACTGATTTCGGTGTTGCGCACGACATCGGTGTCGTCGAGGCGGAGGACCATGGTGCCGCCATTATGACGGGCATAAAGCCAGTTAAAAATGAATGTACGGGCGCTGCCGACGTGGAGGAAACCCGTGGGAGAGGGAGCGAATCGAACTCTGGGCATAACGTTTGAGTATAAAGGGTTAGCTCTCTGAGCACGTGGATTGCTGGGAGGATTGCCTACAGGTTACCCCGGATTACTATGGTAACTAGCCCGCCGAAAGACGGGATAGCGTCGCGACATCTAATAGGAAGATACTGCTGGACAAGTATCGCTGAACCAGTTTTGTTGAACATTTATTCGCTGGAAAAGCCGTAGTGGTGCAGTGGGCCAAACTTAATACTTGCTACACGCGGGATCCCTCGCCCCGCTGGTGAAAACGCGGGGCTTCGGGATGACGCCGATGATATGGCCTTCGCGCTGTAATTAAACTGCTCCATTACCGAAAAAGCCGTACCCAGGGCGGAATGTATCGGAGAAAAGCGCACGCTCTTCGTCTCTTCACCGTCTCTTCATCCGGAGATAAGCGGGCAGACGACTTTCCCACCTGGCAACGGCCATTGCATAAAGTGAGATGAACGAAGTGAGATGAACAACGTTGCCGCAGGTCCGGTGCTCGTCCCAGGCGTAGTCGCGCTTCTGGTGTTGCTCGTCTTCAGCTATTTGTACGAGCAGAACCGGCACAGCTATTTTCGCGCGTGGCAAATGGCCTGGGCCGCCTATACGGTTCACTTCGCCGTTGATACGCTCATCTATTTTCGGTCTCCTTCCATTCCCCTGCTCTTCTTGAGTTCGCTTTCGTTAGTGGTGATGGCGGTCTGCATTTTTGTTTCGACGCGCTTGATGAAGGAACCGTTCCGGCTGAAATGGTATGACGCGGCCGTGTTGGCTGGCGGAATCGTTTTGACCTGCATCGGGATGCGGCCGTACTTGGCGGGCGTGGCAAATCCTTCGGCGGTGCCGGTTTATCTTCGCCTCGAACTGGGGCTGGCGGCAATTCTTCTCTATTGCTCTTTTGTTTATTACCGCTATGCGTTCCGGCGGGATTCCATGGCATTTCGAGCGCTGGCTTTCTCACTGGCGCTATGGGGCGTGCTGATGGGGGCGGGCCAATTCCGCGAGCCATTTTTGGAGAGCGTGGGACGCCTCGGAGGCTACCTGGGGCCGATTCCGCAAATGTTGTTGGCGATTGCGATGGTCGGAGTCCTGTTTGAGAACGAGCGGAACGCTGTGCAGGAAAACGCGCTGGCCTTTTCCACGCTGGGCACAGACCCGCGAAAGTTGCTTTCAGCCGCCGATCTGATACCGAGTCTGGAAGCGTTTGTCGATCGGCTTGTAGCGCCGCTGCCCCGACGCCGCGCTGTGGTTTTTATCTCTGCAAAATGGCGTGGCACGGTTCCTTCTGTGCAGCGAGGTTTTTCGGCTGACTTCTTAGAGAAACTGCACAAAACGGGAGCGGGAGAATACATCACCGAACTTGCCTACCGGCGAGGTGGAGTCGTCACTTTCCGTGGTGTGGCGGATTTGGAAGAGCCGCTGCCCGCGCTCTCGGAGGGAAGGTTTGAGGCGTTCAAGCAGGCGCTGTTGTCCGAAGGCATGGACGACATGATGGCGGTGAGCCTGCAAACGCGCGAGCACAGCTTCGGAGTCATTTTGTTTCCGCACGCGGAACAGCGAATGTTTGGGTCGTCGAATTTGCGGCTGCTGATTGGCCTGTCGTTGCAGATTGCCCTGACGCTCGAAAATTATGTGGTGATGCACGAGGCCCAGCGCCGGACGAAGGAGTTTGAGTTGCTGACGCAGATTGGTCAGGCCATCAGCTCACACCTTAATCAGGATGAAGTGCTGCGGACAGTCCAAGCAGAGCTGGGGCAAATCTTCGACACGAGGAGTTTTTATATCGCATTCCAGGAAGAGGACGAAATCCACTTCGAGCTGGAGGTTGAGGATGGGCGGATACTGCCAAAGCGCTCGCGCAAGCTGGGCAACGGGTTTACTGAATACGTTTTGCGAACTGGGCAGCCGCTGCTGATTCCGGCGGAAATGGAAAATGTACGCCTGAACCGTGGGGTCGATTTTGTTCCACCGCGTCCGGCGAAGTCGTTTTGTGCGGTGCCGATTCTGCTCAGCGGCAAGCCTAGGGGCGTGATGGCTGCGCTCAGCCGGGAACGTGAATACGAGTTTCAGGAACGGGACCTTGCAGTTATGCAGACCGCGGCCGGCCAACTGGGGGTGGCGATAGAAAACGCGCGGCTCTTCACCGCCGAGCAGCGCCGGGCACGTCATCTGGCTTTCCTGAACAACATTTCGAAAATGGCGATCTCCAGCGACGACGCCGAGCGCATGATGGCTGACATCGTGAGTGAAATTCAGAAGAATTTCCATTATGACCATATCGGCATCGGCATCATGGACTACGCCGCCAAAGAAATAGAAATAAAAGCGGAGGCGGGAACGACATCGGCGGCACTGGGACGGCGGATCGGGCTAGGCACGGGCGTGTTGGGAAAAGTGGCGCGAACCGGAGTGAGTGCGCTGGTGCAGAGCACCGGTGGTGGCCCCTTGGCCGGCATGCTCCCGCAATCGCGTGCCATCCTCTGTATTCCGATCAGCTATGGAGAGACTTTGCTCGGCGTATTGAATGTGGAAAGCACGAACGAAAATGCCTTCGATCCGCAGGATGTTCTGATTTTGAATACGCTGGCGGATTTGCTGGCAACAGCACTCCACAATTCATTTGTGTTCCAGAAGCTGCAACAGCAGTCGATCACCGACAGCTTGACCGGGATCAAGACGCGGCGGTTCTTCTGGGAAGCGCTGAGTTCGGAGTGGAAGCGCGCATCGCGATCGGGCCGTCCGTTCTCGGTGGTGCTGGTCGATCTGGATAAGTTCAAAGAAGTGAATGACGGGCTCGGTCACCTGGAGGGCGATCTGGTGCTGGCGCGCGTGGGGCGCCTGCTGGAGCAAAAGTGCCGGCAGTCAAATGTGGTGGCGCGCTATGGCGGCGACGAATTCATCATCCTGATGCCGGAAACGGGGATCGAGCAGGCACAGGTATTGGCGGAGAGGCTGCGGCTGTGGCTGGCCACGGATCCGATGCTGGAAGAGCATCACATCACCGGAAGTTTCGGAGTGGCTAGTTTCCCTGTACACGGTTTTGCCATGGAAGACCTGATTCGCATGGCGGACACGGGGATGTATGTTTCGAAGCATGCTGGCGGCAATCAGGTTTCTGCACCCGAGCCCTTCCGCGAACGCTCGGCGGTTGAGCGGCAGCTTATCTCATCGTATGTCGAGGGATTTCTGCAGCGCGAGCAGCATGGCCCCAAGCATTTGGAGGAATTGGTGGCCACATTGCAGAAGCTCCGCACCAGGCCTGACAGCGAAAAAGATGACAACACAATGCGGGAAGCGGTGGAAGTCTTGGCGGAGGCAGGTGAGCAAAGGGAGCCGAATGCGTCCGGCCGTCGCGAGCAGCGTGGACATTATGCGGATTTGATCGCGAGCGGCCTGAATCTTTCTCTTTCGGAGATCGTGGATGCGGCCTTTGCTGCCCGCGTGTGTGATGTGGGCAAGTTATTCCTCGACGAGCGATTGCTTGATCCTTCAACAACGCTGACAGAAGAAGAACTCTCGCAACTGAAGACGCACCCGGAGCTGGGCGCGCAGTTGTTGCGCGCGATATCGCACAACGATCGGGTTGCACAGGCGGTCGCGTCACATCACGAGGCTTTCGATGGCAGCGGGTATCCGCTAGGGCTGCAGGGCGAAGCCATTCCGCTGCTAGGACGCATTATCGCGGTTGTGGATGCCTATGTGAACATGGCGGCCCAAAGCCATTCCGGGCCCGAAAAAGGCCGTGGGCATTCTTTGGAACAACCTCTGGAACACCCGCTGGAACAACCGCTGGCGGAATTGGAGCGAATGAGTGGGACGCAGCTGGATGGGATGATTGTTCGTCTCTTTACGCGGCTGCTGAGGGCAGAAATAGCGCCGACTCTGGGAGCGAAAGTTAAACCGGAGTGAGGACGACCCGGGCGTTCTTGGGTAGATAACTCTTGCGTTGAAACCAGTCCTCCATGGCATCCCGCAGCTGGTCGATCGGGACATGCGTTCCAATCTCGAGGTAGCCATCCGCCACGGGCAGCGTGTCGTCAAAAACCGTGGCGTTGGTGAAATTGCGCATCGAAAAACTATCGAGCCATTTCAGCGGACAGGGATGCGATTGGCCGTCGACTTGATACTCGACGCGGAGCTTGCGGTTGAACACGCCTCCATTGTAATCAAGGGCGGCAGACGCTTGGCATTAGCGAGGTTGAATAACTCCGCGGTCGATTCAGCGAACTAAGATCCCAGAAAATCCAGCGCTTATTCGTCCTCGGGCCAGCGTTCAATTCTTTTACCCAGTCGGCTGACCTTGCCGAAGCGGCTCAGTTTGCCGGTTCTCGTGATGCTCAAGCGCAGCCGGCGATCCAGGTCTTCCAGTTCATGGCTCAATCCTTCGGGAAGATGGCTTCCGAAACGCTCAAAGTATTCGCGAATCAACGGAATTTCGGCGAGCCATCCATCGACATCTACACTTAAGAGCTCTTGGAGTTGCTCTGTGGTGACGTCAAGACCGCTGGTATCGAGATCAGCGGGGCGCGGAAGGCGGCCTATGGGCGTATCGACGGCATGAGCCACGCCATCGCAACGCTCACAGACCCACCTCAACACGCGGCTGTTCTCGCCATAACCGGGCCACAGAAACTTACCGTTTTCATCAGTGCGAAACCAGTTGACGTAATAAATCCGAGGCAGCCTCGCGCCCTCGCGCTCACCGACTTTGAGATAGTGGGCGAAATAATCGCCCATGTTGTAGCCGCAGAAAGGCAGCATCGCCATGGGATCGCGGCGGAGCTGACCGACCTGGCCGGAAGCAGCAGCAGTAGTTTCACTGCTCGCTGTGGCACCGAGGAACGTACCGTGCTGCCAACTGAAAGCCTCGGTGACCAGAGGCACGACGCCGGCGCGGCGGCCGCCAAAAAGAATCGCGTCGATGGGCACACCCTTGGGATCTTCCCACTCGGGCGCAATCACCGGGCACTGGCGAGCGGGCGTGGTAAAGCGCGCATTCGGATGCGCGGCTTTGCGAGAAGTATGAGGCGTCCACGGGCGACGCAGCCAGTCGAGCAACTCCGCCGGCTTTTCGTCCGTCATACCTTCCCACCAGACGTCGCGATCAGGAGTGATCGCACAATTGGTGAAGATGGAGTTCTTGGTTGCCGTAAGCATGGCATTCTGGTTGGACTTCATGCTTGTGCCCGGCGCAACGCCAAAGAAACCGTATTCGGGATTGATGGCGTAGAGCCGGCCGTCAGCGCCGAACTTCATCCACGCGATGTCGTCGCCCACGGTTTCCACTTTCCATCCGGGAATCGTCGGGATCAGCATGGCGAGGTTCGTCTTGCCGCAGGCCGAGGGGAACGCGCCCGTGATGTATTTAACGCGGCCTTCGGGGCTGGTCATCTTGAGGATGAGCATGTGCTCCGCGAGCCAACCTTCGTCGTGCGCCTGCACAGAAGCGATACGCAGGGCGTGACACTTCTTGCCGAGCAGCGCGTTGCCGCCGTAACCCGAGCCGTAGGACCAAATCTCGCGCGTTTCCGGGAAGTGGCAAATGTATTTTTCGTTGGCATTGTTCGGCCAGGCGGCGTCTTGCTCATTCGGGCCGAGCGGCGCGCCCAGCGAGTGCAAGCCGCGCACGAATTCGCCATCTTCGCCAAGCACATCGAGCACGCGCGTACCGACGCGCGACATAATGTGCATGCTGGCGACCACATAGGGAGAATCCGTAATTTCGACGCCAATGTTGGCGATGGGAGAGCCGATCGGGCCCATGCTGTAAGGGATCACGTACATGACACGCCCGGTCATGGAGCCGGCATAAAGCGGCAGCAACAGGGCCTTCATCTTGGCGGGATCTTCCCAGTTGTTGGTGGGGCCGGCGTCTTCTTCGGTACGAGAGCAGATGAAAGTTCTTTCCTCGACGCGGGCAACATCGGCAGGGCTGGATCTCACCAGGATGCTATTCGGCCGCTTCTTTTCGTCGAGGGGGATGGCGGTGCCGGCCAGAATCATGAGCCGCACCATCGCCTGATATTCGTCGTCGGAACCATCGCACCAGTGGACACGGTCGGGCTTGCAGAGCTGCGCGATCTCCTCCACCCAGGCCAGCAGGGGCTTGTTCCTTATTCCATGTTTAACGTCCAAAGTGGTTTCCGTGTCCAGAATGTGAGTGGCCATAAAAATCCTCTTCTTGAACGAATCTCTCAATCGCACGCCCTTGCGGTCAGCAAGGTTTCGGGCAGAAAACGCGGCCGAGCAATGATTCCGGCCATCGGCCCCGAGGACAGGTGTTTCTATTGTGCATCATTCCAGAGGCACCTTCCAAGTGCTCTACCCAGCCCGAGAGAGAGAGAAAAATACGCCACGCACGCCAAGGCGTTCGCCGATTATCCATACGTTGTGGACAGAGCAATGTGTCCAAGATCACAATTCCGTGTGACGAGTCCGCAGGCGGGACACATCGCGGCGTGACGGGTTCGGAGGTTGGATGCGGCTATGGGGTCGTCCGTGCGAGGGTTTTCTGTGCGCGGTTAGCGGGCGCTTCCCGCGTGAGCTTCGATTTCTGCCACCACGGCATCCAGGTGCTTGAGCGTTTCTTCCACGGTCAAGCCATACAAGCCCCGCCCCAAACCTTCGCCAGACCCCAGCGCAGTTTTCAGGAAGTGGCCAGCGATCTCCTTGGCCAAGGCGTCGGTAATCGCATTGCCGGTGCGCTTCTTATATTCGACCCAAGCGGGGTGCGGCAGGACCACCGAGACCATCCTGCCGTCGACGAGAAAATTGAGATCGACAGCGTCGGCATGGCGCGTGGCGATCGCGACGATCAGGGACTGATAAAGAACATGCACCTTTTTCTTGGTCCAGCGGTCGGTGGCAATGAAATCGATAAACATAAGCGCTCGAGACCTCCTCACTATAGCGTTTCAACGGTTATGGATCAAACCGGTGAGGATGACAATCAGCCCGAACCGTGGTTGCTGCTTTTGCTGCTTTTGCATCTTGGCTCGGTTCGCTAACATCCAAAGTGATACTCTGGCTGCGGCCGCGCAAGTGCGACCCAGCCGGATTGCTTTTCGGAGTCAAGTCCAGACCTTAAGGATATGCAATGTTGAAAATTCAACGCATCGTTGTTGTGTGCTTCGCGCTGCTGGCCATGGCGGCCTTTTCGTTTGCCCAGACTTCAACATGGGAGATCGACCCCGCGCATTCGACCGCGCAGTTTACTGTGCGCCACATGGGCATCTCAAACGTGACCGGCAATTTCACGAAGGTAGGCGGCACGGTCGCAATCGACGACAAGGACATTACGCACTCGCAAGTGAACGCATCAATCGACGCCAATTCTGTCGACACGCGGGTTGAAATGCGCGACAAGGATCTGCGGAGCGATCACTTCTTCGATGTTGAGAAGTACCCGACAATTGAATTCAAGTCCAAGAGCATTCGCAAGAACGGCGATAAGCTGACGGTGGTTGGTAATCTCACAATTCATGGCACCACACACGAGGTGAGCCTCGACGCGGACGGACCGACGGCTGAAATCGACGACGGACACGGTAATACCCGCCGAGGCTTCTCCGCCACAACGTCGATTAACCGCAAAGAATTTGGGCTGGCTTACAACAACTTTTTGAAAACTGGCGAAGCAATGATTGGGGAAACAGTGAAGATCCAGATTGATGTGGAGCTGGTGAAAAAGAAGTAGCGCCCGCGGCACCGTAGAATGAGAGGATGACGGGCTCTGGCGCGGCGAGAATGGTGCGGCGGAAATCGGGGAATAGAAAATCGGAAAATAATCGCGAAGTTCGCACGGGGCTGGCCGGCGAGTCGAAGTCAGAGGCCAGCCCTGATATTTTGCGTTCTCCACAGTTGGCCAAGCTTCCCTGGCTGGTACACGGGTTTTCGACGCGTACGGGCGGAGTGTCGCGAGTATATGGCGGCAACGCTCTAACCCTGACTCTCAACCGTACTCTCAACCTGGGCTTCACGAAGCAGGATTCGCGCGCGGCGGTCGAGCGGAATCGCGAGATTCTGCTGAAGAATATTGGGGCGGTTAGTGGCCGAGAGATTTTCCCGCTGATTACGCTGCGGCAGATTCATTCCGACTTAATTCACTATGCGGGTCGCCATTACCTGGATCAGATGCCCGGGCGTCCGCTCGCCGGCGATGGCTTGATCACGGATACTCCAGGACTGGCGCTCGCTGTGCTGGCGGCGGATTGCCTGCCTGTCATTATTGTCGACAAGAAACGGCGAGCCATTGGCGTTTTTCACGCCGGATGGCGGGGCACGGTGAAGCGGATTGTCGAAAAAGGCGTGGGAGCGATGCGCCTGCAGTTTGGAAGCGATCCGAAGGATATTGTCGCCGCGATTGGGCCGGGCATTCGGGGATGCTGCTATGAGGTGGGCGAGGAAGTGCGTTTGCATTTCAAGGCTCAATTCAGCTACGGCGAATCTCTTTTTCGCGAGGAGAAACACTCTGATCCGGTGCGCGAAAAATATCCCATGCTGTTCCTGACCGCGCGCGCGCCTGGGCATAGCGATCTGCCGGTAAAGCTGTTTCTGGATCTGGCGGAAGCAAACCGGCGGCAATTGCTGGCTGCAGGAGTGCCGGCGAAAAATATTGACTGCAACGGTCTTGCTCTCTGCACCGCATGCCAGCCAAAGTTGTTCTTCAGCTTTCGGGCGGACAAGGGCGTGACGGGCAGGCAGATGGGCGTAGTCGGGATTCGGCGAGACTGACGAAATGGGCATGAGCGGCTTCGGGGAGCGATACTCTGGGCCTGGTGCGGGCTCGCACATATCCCGCACAACGAAAACCGTGTTGTTGGGCCACCACCTTCACGCTATTCCACTTCGTAAAGCTCAAGGTCCTTTGTCTCGGGTGAAAACAGCAGGCTGAGCATCGTCATCGCGGAACCGACGGTGAGCACGACGGCAGGCGAGAGCCACAAGTCCTGTTTTTCAATGGCGCCGATAAACGGAATCCGATGCGCCCACCAGACATAGGCTCCAAACCAGGCGCCAATCAGCGCGCCGGATGAGTATCCAAAGCCGACGCCAGTTGCCCGCCGATTCGTGGGAAAGCGCTCGCAGAGATATGCGGGAACGATGCCCCAGGCCAGCTTCAGCATGGCCGCCATGGTCGTGCCAAGAACGGCCATCCAGAAATTGCGCGCGATGGCGGCGTGGTAGAGAACATAGAACACGGGAACGCCGAAGAGTACAAGAAACGCGCAGTACCATAATGTAAGGACTTTTCTGCCCGTACGATCGGAGAGCCAGCCGTAAAAGTTGTAGCCGAGAAACGCCATGAAGAGCGCGAAGCCATAGATGAGGCTGTAAGTCGTGGTGTCAAAGCCGCGGCCACGGAGGGTCAAAATTTGCGGCAGGAATCCGTAGACCGAATAGTCGGTAAGAAATAATCCGGTCATGAAGAAGAAGACCTGGAGAAAATCCCATAACTGCGGAGGCTTAAACAGGCTGAAGAACGGGGCTTTTGCAATCGAGCCCTGCCGCTTCATTTTTTCAAACTCCGGTGACTCGTGGAGATTGCGGCGAATATACAAAGCTAGAAAAACGGGCACAATGCCGGTCATAAAAGCGATGCGCCAGCCGTAGTGAACCATCGCATCCTTGCCCAGAAGGAAAGAAATCAGTGCGAAGACAAGAGACGCGAATACGTAGCCGAGGGGGAATCCGGATTGAATGAATCCGCCGACCGCGCCGCGCCGGGCGCGTGACGCATGCTCGATGGCGAAGGCGTGGCCCACGGCATACTCGCCTCCGAAAAACGCACCCATCAGGAATCGCAGGACGCAGAATGCCAGATAGGACCACGCGCCGACCTGAGCGTAGGTCGGCAGGAAACCGGCGAGCAACGACATCACGCCGACTCCGCCAATTGTAAAAACGAGAAGGAAGCGGCGGCCGACTTTGTCGGCGTAGTGTCCGAAGATGGCAGAACCCAACGGGCGCGCCGCCATGGTGATTGAGTAAGTAAACACGATGACGATGTATTGCCAGGCCGCGCTGCCGGCGCGCGATGCGAAGACCTTGACCAGAATCGGCGCCATGACCAGCACCATGGCCATGTCATAGGCATCGAGCATGAAGCCGAGGAACTGCGACGCCATTGCCATCTTTGTTTCGGGCGAAAGCGGCGTTGGGGATGAAAGTGCAGGGGTGGGATTGGGCGAACCGGAGCCAGTAGAATTTTTATTTTCCGCGAGCGTTCGACTCAAGGGCACCATCGCGTTGACTCCGGCAGGAATACAAGAAGAACCGTCTTGAAGAACTGATCGATGATCCGCTGGCTTAGTCTTTCTTGCGTTTCTTGTCGCTCGATTCGGTCTTGGGCTTTTCTTCTTTCTTAGTCTCTTTTGCTGTTTCCTTGGCGGAAGTGCTAGAGCCTTCGCTCCTTGATGAAGATGAGCCCTCGGCACCTGACTTGGAAGAGCCCTCATTGCCCGACGATGAAGAGGCGGGTGCATTGCTTTTCTTGGGGTAATCGGTGACGTAGAAGCCCGACCCTTTGAATCGCACGGCAGGAGCGGAAATCGTCTCCTCGACAAGGCCGCCGCAGTCCGGACATTTCTTGATCAACTTATCGGAGAACTTCTGAATTTTTTCGAAACGGTGGCCGCACTTCTTGCACAGATATTCGCGTAGAGGCATGTGAGGAGATTCTAGGGTTTAGAAATCAGGGGAGTCAATTCCACCCATCGATTCGGCCAGGACTCGGTTACTCACGGTGCCTCCCACGTTTCGCCCTCATTGCGACAAACTGTGGAACGCGGTCCGTACCCACACCGCAGCTAGGCCCACTCAATTCAAAATCGGCTTTTGCCATTTTTGGGGGGGTGCCCCCCCCTCCCCCCTAAATTAGGTCAAGTTGTTAACAGTAAAGAAGTTAGAGGCAAAGTATTCAAAAGATGCGACTTAGCTGTGATTCTGCCAAATTGGCGTGCAGTTGAGAGGGGGCCGTCGCGGCCGTTTTTCTGCATTTTTCTTCCCTTTTCCTGGCCAATTTTTGCGTTCTTATTTTTCAAAGAGCGGCGACTTTCTTTTGGCACTTTCTTCCAGCAATCTGAGGCTGGAATGCGCCTCGTCTCTGGAGACGGACACAGTCGTTGTTAGGCACTGTGAGAAGCACTGTGATGGTGCACTGTCGAGGTATCTTCGCACCGATTGGAGTAGAAGTCGGTGATGAGCGTACAGGAAAAACGTGATGAAAAAGTGAGTGAGTACCCAGTATCTAGTACTCAGTATCCAGTGCGATCTGATCAGTAAACCTGGCGCGAAACTCGGTAGTGTCCTAATTTAAAATTCCACCACGGAGACACGGAGACACAGAGAAAACCCAACTGCTTGGCAAACCCTTCACCTGTTGGGTTTTACAGATTTAACGTTTTTCCTCGTTGACTCAGTGACTCCGTGGTGAGAACAGGCGAATCAGGACACCACCCTAAACTCGCTGGCGACGGTCGTAGCTGGAACGACCGTAGTCCAACCCAACGCTTCTATCTTTTCAGCAGGTCCACGGGCTCGCGGACGTCGTGTACGCGAAAATATTTTGCCAGTGCGGGATACTTCTTTGCGACGGCCTCATACATAGCATATGCAACGTTGCGGTAAGACGCGTGTCCAGCGGGAGTTGTCCGAAGTTCGGAGATGTAGACCGCCTCGGCGAAGTCCATCTTGAACAGAGCGCGTTTGCGGAAGCCAAGCGGGATGGCATATTGCGAATTCTCTTTTGACTCTGCGCCGCCCGCCTGGGCGAGTTTTTCAACGGCAGCGGCGGCGCGCTGCATGGTACTCGCATAGTCCGTCGCGCGCCCTGCGGCTTCGATTTCCGGGGGAGTGTCGTACCCGTGAGCGGTGGTGAAGTCCTGCATGAGCTGAATGCAGCGGCGGTGACGGTGCATATCGCGGAAGCCTCCGATGTCCATAAGAATGTCGAAGCGGAAGGATTGGCCGGCGGAAAAGGTGCGTGCCAACTCGTCGTGTTTGCCGCGATGGCGCAAGCCAAGGTCAATGATCTCGCGCCGCCGCGCTTCGCTCGCGGCTTCGACCGCTTGCCGAATCTGGCGGTAGGAATAATGGCAGTGGCCGTAAATGAGCGAGGACGCCAGTTCGATTTCCAGGGGCTCGGAATCGAGCAAATCAACCAGCGGAGCCGCCGCAAAGGGAGCCTCGCGCATTAATTCCTGAGCGGCATGTTCCAGTTCGCGCCGCGATTCGATCTCGTACGGATTCGGGTCGGCGTATTTCACGAGCGTGGACGCCACTCGTACCTCGCGCAGAAGCTCGGCCTCCGCGCGATCTGCAAGGCTGGGCGACGTGCGGCGTATCTCCTCGACGAGCGCGCGCAACGATTCCTCGTTGGCGTTGTAGGCGGGAGAAGTAGCGGCCTGCTTCAGCAGTCTTCCCAGTTCACGGACCTCGCGGTGAGGTTGCGAGAGCAGATGGCCGACCTGGGTTTCGAGCGTGCGCGCGTTGACGATTTCTCCAAGGGACGTGTTCGTCGCGAGCGGCAGCAGGTAGCGCGAAACATCAAACGCACGGGCGCGCAATGTGCGTTCGTAGGCGTCGGGCTTCATTTCTGCCGGACGGGGCGTGATGCCAGCGAGATATTCGAAAGTGGTTTGCGAAACTTTTTCGTAGGCGGCAAACAGGGAGTCAATCGTCTCGCAATAAAGGCGGCGGGCGGCGTCAGTTATCTTCTCCACATCGTGGAACTCGGGCACGTAGTAACCGCTTTTCTTGAAATCCTGGTAGCGCGTAGAGCGCTCCTGGCCGTCCCAACGCTGCTCGTCGGCAACGACGATGGCGGCGAGAATGGAAAGCCGCTCGATAGCCAGCGCAATATGGGCGAGATCGGCAATGGAGCGGTGCCCGTACTGAAAATAGAAAGTATTGAGAAATTTCTCGGCTTTCTGCGAGGTAATCTCCCGCAACGACTCCTTCATGGAAAGTGTGGAGCGCGAATACTTGGCCATGGCATAGGCCTGGATCTCCGGCTCGGCGCCGAAGACCGCAAAAACTTCGATGGAAGGTGTGCCAGCAGAAGAAGAAGCGGGCTGCGCGGATTCAGCAGAAATTACGTCAGGCATAAGCAGTGAACACAAGAGTAAAAAGATGTTAAACGTCCGAGGCGCGGCACGCAATCGCCGCATAGTGGCGCAGGCCCGGCATGCTAGAATTCGAGTAGTTTCTCTCACGGGGATTTGACTGTTCGCTTGAAAAGTCGGCCATACCGAAGCCGGAATCAGGCGAGGAGCGTCTCGGCGCACATTCTCGGCTATATCTTTAAGCTATATCGGGGAATCCGATTTGATCGAACTCGCACCTTCGATACTTTCCGCTGACTTCGCGCACCTTGCGGAGCAGATTGAGCGCGCCACGGCGGGAGGCGGCAGCGTTATCCATGTGGATGTCATGGACGGGCATTTCGTGCCCAACATCACGATTGGACCGCCGGTGGTGAAGTCGCTGCGGAAGGCAACGCCATTGCCGCTCGATTGTCATCTGATGATTGAAGATCCCGACCAATATATTGCGGATTTTGCCGAGGCAGGCGCGGACTGGATCTCCGTCCATCAGGAGGTGTGCCGGCACCTGAACCGCACATTGAACCTGATCAAGAACCACGACTGCCGCGCGGGGGTCGTGATCAATCCGGCCACTCCAGTGGAAACGCTGGCGGAAGTGCTCGACATTGTGGACTATGTGCTGGTGATGAGCGTCAACCCGGGGTTTGGCGGGCAGAAATTCATTCCTGGGGCGGTCCACAAGATCGGAAAATTGGCGGAGATGCGGGCAGTGCGCGGGTATGGTTACCGCATCGAAGTAGATGGCGGCATCGCTCTTGATACCGTGGCGGAGGTGGTGCGAGCCGGGGCGGAAATACTGGTGGCCGGAAGTGCTGTTTTTGGGCACGGCGACATTAAGGCCAATGCAGCGGCGCTGCTGGAAGCGGCGCGCAGTTCAAGTTTGCAGCGTGTGTAGCGACGATAATTGAGTAGTGGTGCAGTTTGGCCAAGGCTTAATGGTTGCTGCACGCCAGATCCCTCGCCCCGCGGCTGCGCCGCCCCCAGCTAAAGCTGGGGGTCTACTTGGAGACGCGGGTCTTCGGGATGATGCAAAAAGAGATGGCGTCAACTTGGGATTAACTGTGCCATTACCAATTATTGCGGCCGCGCGCATGCGGGTTGTGAGAGATGGCAGCAAGGATATTTTTTTAGTCTTGTTTTTCGCCGGGTAGTTTCTGAAATTTTTTCTGAGGTCTTATATGAGAAGCAGGTTAATGGTAGGTTGTGCGCTGCTGAGTCTAGCATTGCTGGCTGGCTGCACTAATAAAAAAGCCACGAATCCTCTGGCCAACGTCGGATCGAAGCAGCCCGACAAAGTATTGTTCGACCGTGCCATGGACGCAATCAAGCACAATCGCTTCGACGTCGCGCGCATGACTTTGCAAACCCTGATCAACACCTATCCCGATTCTGAGTTCATTGCGCGCGCCAAGCTGGGGATCGCGGATTCCTGGTACGACGAAGGCGGCACGGCTGCGCTGGAGCAGGCAGAACTCCAATATAAAGACTTCAAAACTTTCTTTCCGAATATGCCGGAAGCGGCGGAGGCGCAACTCAAGGTCGCCAACATCCATTACCAGCAGATGGAGAAACCGGACCGGGACTACACGCACGCAGAGCGGGCGGAAGAAGAATACCGGGCGTTAATCCAGGAGTATCCCGACAGCAAACTGGTGCCGCAAGCCAAGCAGCGCCTGCGTGAAGTGCAGGAGGTCCTGGCGGACCGCGAATTCGAAATTGGACGCTTTTACAATTTGCGTGGTGTATATCCGGCAGCGATTGCACGGCTGAAAACGCTGGTGGATCGCTACCCGCTGTACAGCGGCGCGGATGAGGCGCTCTACCTGCTAGGCCGAACCTACGAGGCCGAAATCGAGGCGGTGCGAAAGAATCCTCGCGGCACTGAAATTGTCAAGAGCAAGATGATCGAGGAACTCACCAAGGATGCGGCGGATGCGTATGGGAGAATCATTAGACGTTATCCCGCCATGGATCGTGCGGTCGATGCGAAGACGCGGCTGGTAGCCCTGCACCAGCCGGTGCCGAAACCAACGCGCAAGGCGCTTGAGCAAAATGAAAAAGAAATTGCCAGCCGCCATGAAGCGACGATGATGTCCACGATGCTCGGGGGGCTGGCAAAGCATCCAGACGTATCGCATGCGGCGCACGTTGGCGACCCGACGCTGGTGGATCAGGAACCGGTGGCCGCCACCGGTGTCGTCCGAGCTTTGGCGATGGCCGCTGGTGGAGGCTCCAGCGGAACCGGTACAGTGACCGCAACCACGATGGTTGGGAAAGACACACCGAACGAGGAAGCGCCGCGCTCCGACACAGGCACTTCCGCAAACGGACAGGATTCTACGGCTGCCAATGCTGACGCCAAGGTGGAATTGAAAACAGGCATAAGTGATGCCAACGAGCTAAAACCGGAGCCAGAGGCAAATTCATTACCACCGCTCCAACAAAGTAATCAGCTCGAAAACACCAGCGGAACTGGCGGAAGCTCAAGTGTGAGCTCAAATTCGAAGGAAGAAATGGCGGATATTTCTTCCAGTAAGAAGAAAAAGAAGAAGGGTTTACACAAACTGAACCCGTTTTAAGCGAGAGTCTGGCGGCCGGGCCGATCGTCCCGTCCGTGCATGCACTTTCGTACCCGCTTCGCCGTAAGGCCAACTCCTGACGAATCGTTGACTTGAGCCGCCGGACACGATAGTTTCGCGTTATCTCTTCGTGTGAGTTGTAAGGACAGGACTTGGCGCGAAAAATTTTGCTCGCGGATGATAGTGTCACCGCCCAGAACATGGGGCGTAAGATTCTGGCCGACGCCGGATACGAAGTTGTCACGGTCAATAACGGATCAGCGGCCCTCAAGCGCATCCACGAACTGAAGCCGGATTTAGTTGTCCTCGATATCTACATGCCTGGGTACAGCGGGCTGGAAGTCTGCCAGATACTCAAATCCGCCTCCGAGACGGCACACATCCCAGTTTTGCTGAGTGTGGGGAAACTGGAACCCTTCAAGCCGGATGAAGCACGCCGTGTGCGTGCCGACGCCCATATCGTCAAGCCTTTTGAGGCCAGCGAACTGCTGAAGGCGCTTGAACAGCTGGCAGACCGCATGTTGCCTGCGTCCGAACTTTCTTCCAAACCGGCGGCACCAGCCGCACCGATTCCAGCAACACGACTCAAGACGGAAACGGCCTCGAAGGAAGCGGCAGCCAGTAACGAAGTGGCGTCCAGTGCAGAAGACACCAGCGGGGCGAAGCACCTGCGATTGTCCGCCAAGAAAACAAAAGAACAGGAAAAAACAGGGTCAACAGACGGCATAGACGGGACTTTCCACGACTTTCGCAGCGTGCCGGCAACGGCGAATCAATCAACAACCGCGAATCAAACCGAAGTGGCTGGCGGCGGTGAGACCGAGCAGACGGGCAGCCAGCAGAGCGGCGCCGAACGAGCTCCCGACATTCCGAATGACATTACGCCCGATGAACTGGACGCTCTGAGTGCACTCGTAGCCAGGCTGGAAGCACCACGAACCTCCGAAAAGGCGGCCACGCCAGCTGCGAAAACGAGCGAATCGCGGACACCCGAGCGCGTTGACCCGGTCAATGTGACCCAGTTCGCACAAGAGCCTGCGTCTATCGATCAGCAGGATGAGCCGATTTTTGCAGTTACGGAATATACCGGCTCGCAGTCCAAGCCGAAAGTCGCGGAAGGCGTCACTGCCAAGGCCCCGCTAACGGGCGGAACGGCTGAAGCAGCGAAGGCCGAAGAGCCCAAGGCGTTGGAGTTCGCGAGTGAACAGGCGAGGCTCGAACCGTCTCTGGCGGAGTCACTGAAGAGCCAAGGAACCGAATTTCAAGTCTCGGAGGCGGAGACGCACGTCGCGGCAGCTGACAGCAACTCTGTCAACCCTGTCGAATCTGGTCTCCAGACCAATCTGGTGACGGGACAAGCAAGCGAGGCGGAGCAGGGTGCGTACGGGGAAATTAAGCCTCGCGATGTAGAAGCTGGTGATGAACGGTCCAGTGAAGAAGAGTTAGCGGAAGCGCTGCAGGCGCTTAAGCAGATCGGCGGCAGAGTTGGGTCGCCAATCCATCCCATGGAAATGCGACCAATGGAAATGCCTGCGGTGCTCAGCCCTTCGCTTAGTAATGACGACGAGGCTCGCGCGGCTTCGCCGCGGTGGACGGCCGAGCCGGTGCCAGTGGAGACTGAAGAAGCCGCGGCATCGCTTGAGGCGGAGATGTTTGCCGGCCTCGCCAACAAGGCGGCACAAGAAGCACTTTCTGCGCCGGGACGGATGGTAGAAGGTACGACCGTGGAAGGTACGATCGTGGAAGCAGCCATGTCCGCCGATGAACCACCGAAAGCTAAGGCTGCCGCCGCTACGGCCGAAGGCGCATCGTCGGCGCTGGCCGATGCGGGAACCGTCGCCAACATTGTGGATCGGGTATTAGCTGATCTTCGCCCGAAGATCGTGGAAGAAATCACGAGAAAGCTCTCCGGCAAGTAGGACCGCCTAAGGCAGCTTTGCCCCCGTATTTTGGGGTTGTTTATTCGCCACCCCTTACAAAACCTAGGCTATAAGCAGCTTTTCCGTGGTATCTTTGCTAGAGACCGCATAAAATCTGCACAAAATACTACTTTTCCACAGCAGCATGCGGTAAGATGCGGTCGAAATCAGCATTTTACGTCCAACACTCGAAGGAGGATTTCATGGCTTCTGGCATGACGAAGACTCAACTGACCCGCCACCTGGCAGAGAAACTCGGCACCAACAATAAAACGGCCGCAACGTTTCTGGAGCACCTGGCCGACACCGCAATCAAAGAGACCAAGAAGAATGGCGTATTTGTAGTGCCCGGACTGGGCCGCCTGGTGAAAGCTCACCGCAAAGCGCGCATGGGCCGCAATCCGCAGACCGGCGAACCGATCCAGATCAAGGCAAAGACGGTCGTGAAGTTCCGCGTAGCGAAAGCCGCGAAAGACGCGATCGCACCGAAGAAGTAGTTTCGCAGTGTGTGGCGCGGACACTCTTGCCCGCGAAAATCAGCAGAATAGAAGAGGCCGGCGTTCAAGCGTCGGCCTTTTTCGGCAGTACGTCATTTTGAATTGTGGCCTGCGACCAACCGCACAAATTCCGCGCACGCACCCCGCATCAATCACCATCTTTCCCACGCTGACCGGCAGCGTCAACCGCTTCGGCCCCGCAGCTTTCGGCTTCATCCATGTCTCCGCGACTCCGTTGCGAATGGGATCTCAGGTCGCCCATTTATCACAAATCCGCCGTTAAAACGCTCACAGACGCAGTACCCGGCTCCGGCTATACTGCCAGCAGTGTCTGATCCCCAGCTCGATCTGTTCGATCCACTACGCCGCTACTGGGGCTACCACGAATTCCGCCCCAAGCAGGAAGACATCATTCGCAGCCTGCTCGCCGGCCGCGATACCTGCGCCGTAATGCCCACCGGAGGAGGCAAGTCTCTTTGCTATCAGCTTCCAGCAGTCGTTTCCGGAAAGACAACCGTGGTTGTCTCTCCGCTGATCGCGCTCATGCAGGATCAGGCAGCCCAACTCGCGCAAATGGGCATTCCCGCTGCCGCCATCAACAGCTTTCAGAACACGGCCGAACGAAACGATGTGATGGCGAATGCGCGCAAGGGCGACTATCGCCTCGTCTATCTTTCGCCCGAGCGCCTCGCCGCCGACAACACCTTCGACTGGCTGGCCAAAATGCCCGTAGGATTTTTCGCCGTCGATGAAGCGCACTGCATCTCCGAGTGGGGACACGAATTCCGCCCCGACTATCGCCAGCTCAGCCGCCTGCGCACGCGCTTCCCGGCGATTCCCATCGCCGCCTTTACCGCGAGCGCCACGCGCCAGGTACGCCACGATATTCTCAAGCAGCTGCAGATGCGCGATCCAGCGCTCTACATCGCGAGCTTCCACCGCAGAAACCTGAACTATGTTGTGCACGAATGCGATCCGCTAACGCAACTCGAGATCCTCGAATGCGGGCTGCGCCGCTATTCGGAGGGCAACGTCATCGTCTACGCACCCACCATCCGCCGCGTCGAAGAAACCGTCGAATACCTTGAGGAGCAGGGCATCCCGGCCATTCCCTATCACGCTAAAATGGAGCACTCCATGCGCCGCCAGAATCAGGAGCGCTGGATGTCCGACGAAGTTCGGGTGCTGGTCGGCACCATTGCCTTCGGCCTCGGCATCAACAAGGCTTCCGTGCGCGCCGTAATTCATCTCTCGCTGCCGAAATCCATTGAGCAGTATTACCAGGAGTCCGGCCGCGCCGGCCGCGATGGCCATCCAGCCGACTGTGTACTGCTCTGGCAAAAGCGCGACCATGTGCTGCTGGAATATTTCATCGGAAAAATTGAAGACGAAGCCGAGCGCGAGCGCTCCTGGGAGCGAAAGCGCATCGTCAGCCGATTCGCCGATTCCAAAGCCTGCCGCCATCGCCAGATCTGTCTCCACTTCGGCGAAACTCCCAAATGGGACCATTGCGGTGCCTGCGACAATTGCTCCGGCAAGCCCGACTGGCTAGGCGACCAGCCCGTGCCCCAAGTCCGGGCGCGTGATCGGGTGATGGGGGGCGTTAACCAAGGTAAATGGCCTCGCAAGAAAGTCGCGCGGCTCTTGCCGGAAGAAGACTTTCTTCCCGGGACGGCGGTCGCGCGTGAGGCTGCTCGCGATTTCGATCCCGCTCTCGCCGAGTATCTCCGCGAGTGGCGCCGTTCCATCGCCCGCGAAAACAAGGTTCCCGCCTACGTCGTCTTGCACGACAGCACTCTCGAAGAGTTGTGCCGCCGCCGGCCCAAGAAGCTCGCCCAGCTCATGGAGGTCCCCGGAATCGGAGAGCGCAAAGCCGACGTCTATGGCGCGGAAATTCTTCAGGCAATCCGCAACTTTGAGGCTGGAGCGCGGGTCGCGCCCGCCGCGCCCAAAGAACTGACTCCAGGTGACGAGACGCTGCGCTTGCTTCAGGACGGCCGCACCTTTGAAGAAATCGCACGCCTGCGTGCGCGCCAGCTTTCTACGATCGTGGGCACAGTCGCCAACCTGATCGAAACCGGCCACATCAAGCTCGATCCCAAATGGATCTCGCCCGACGCCCAGCCGCTGATCGAAACCGCCTGTTTGTCAAAGGGAGTAGAGCGTCTGCGCGACATCAAAGACGCCGTCCCACCCTACGTCAGCTTCGACGACATCCGACTCGTAGTAGCCAGCCTGCGCGCCGAAAAACGATTAGCTGCAACCGCCGAAATAAAGACCACAGTCAAGACCGCGTAGAATTTTCCTCCGTCTTTCTAGCGACGCAACTTCAAGCGAAGCGCAGCAGTCGCGAGTCGAAGGAGCCCTACCTCAACAACGCACCCCCAGGGAAGCTGGATTTCCCCGCGGGAGTCTGCAATCTTCGGTGTCCCAGGTTCGCGCCCGTAATTTGGGGCTAACTGGGTAAAAGCCGAGGAGGACTTTACTCGTAGCGCAAGCTTTCCACGGGATCAAGTTGCGCCGCGCGCGTGGCGGGGATGGTGCCGAAGATGATTCCGACGAGCGATGAGACAACAATCGCGATGAGTGCCGACCAGCCTGAAATCGGAATGCGGAATTCCGTAAAGAAGCGGACGGAAAAAGGAATGGCAAGACCAAAGACAATGCCAACGAGGCCGCCAATCAGGGAAATCAAAATTGCTTCGGACAAGAATTGAAAGAGTATTTCGCGGCTGGTGGCACCCATGGCTTTGCGGATGCCGATTTCATGAATGCGTCCGCTGACGGTCGCCAGCATGATGTTCATGATGCCGATGCCGCTGACCAGCAGGACAACGAATGAAATGGCGAGCAGGACGGCGGTAAGAGAATTTGCCGTTCGATCCGCCACCGACAGCAGTTGAGTCAAGTTCTCGACCTTATAGACCGATTCCGGCCGATGTCGCAATTGCAGTATGCGCTGAACCTCGGCCGTGGCTGAAACGACCAGTGAAGGATCCCCCGCCGAGAAGTAAATCTGCCGAACCGTCGGGGTCGCCCGGAAGTAGCGCAGCACCGAATAAGGAATCAGCATGGTGTAGTCGGTGACCTCCGACTGACCGAAGGTGTCAACGCGCTCCTTAAACGTCCCGATAATGGTGAAAGGCAAACCCGTGAGCTTGACGATTTTCCCGAGAGCCGCTTCCGTGGAGCCATAGACCTCAACCGCATACTTCTGGGTGACCACGCCAACTTTGTTATGGGCCTTGGAATCCTGGTCGTCAAAGAAGCGCCCGGTCAACACCAGCAAATTGCGCACCTGCTCATAGCCGGGATCGACTCCGAGTATTTGCAAATCGCGCTCTTTGCCGTTGCCCACCGCAACGTGCTCGAACATGGGGACGACCGGAGAGGCAGCCACGATGCCAGGCACTTGCTCCTCGACGGCGTGCATATCCTCGACGGTCAGTTCGTCTGCGCCGCTGTGGCTGATGTGTTCGCCTTGCTGATATTCGGCTTCGATCATGTTCGCGCCGATGCCTTGAATCAGGTGCAGAACATATTGTTTGCCGGTCAGCCCGATGGTAGTGACGAGAATCAGCGAGGCGGTCCCGATCATCATGCCGAGCGCGGTGAGCAGAAAGCGGATTTTGTTCGTCTGGAAGGTCTCAAACGCAAATCCGAAGATCTCGCTTAGACAGATGCGAGGGCGAGCGTGGACGGCGGACGAGATGTTCACAGATAGCGGCAATTCTTCTTATGCTAACTGCTTAGATGCTAATCGCGTCTTTCGGCTTGGGCAACCCAGTTTGCGCGGATTTGCGAGCCCCGAATCCTACGAGCGCCGTACCAGAGCGCACACGCAGAAGCCGCAAGCACGACAAAAATCGGGTCCGCGGGCCGCAAGTAATAAGTTTCCGGATGGGAGAAATAATAAGCTGCGGGAAAGAAAGCCAGCACGATTGCGAATCGGGCCCCCAATAGCTTGTCAGTCCGAAATGCGCACCACAATCCGCACAGAGCCAGCAGCGAGACCGTCGTCTGCACGAAAATGTTCGGCGGGTCGAGCGGTTCTTCCTTCAGATACTCAGGTGAGAAGCTCCAGTAGCCAGTCCACATATAAACGGCGCGGCGAAACGTCATCCAGGCGTACCACCTAGGATGAGCATCGATATAGGCCTTTGCCTGCTCCCGCTTGTGATCCATGTATGCGACTTCGCCCACGCGCTCCAACTCAGACTGTTCTGCCGCGTTGTGGTTGGGATGAAGGCTAGAATTGACCCAGCGTGTGCTGTAGCCGTTATTGCCGATGTAAAGCTCCATTCCATAGCCGCTGCGGATGGGAATAAAGCGGTGGAAGATGGCGTAATCGCGGAGCACCCACGGCGCGATGACCGCAACAGCAGCTAACGCCGCGACCGCGCCCGGCATGAGCCACGAGCGGCGCTTGCGGAAACGTTGATAGCAGGTACACAGTCCGAGGAAAGGAACCACCGATAACACTACCGGCTCTGTGAGAGCTGCCAGACCGCCGAGAAGACCGAATCCAAGCCAGTGCAGCGGATTGCCCGTTTCTTCGAGGAACATCGCGAAAAGAAACAGGCAGCACAACAACAACGCGACCAGGCACGTAGACCACGCCCAATCCGCGCCGTAATAGATTCCGTAGGGGAAGAGAGCCCATCCCCATGCAGACCACTTTCCCGCTCGATCGCCAAAACCTTTCCTGGCCACGTAGAAGATGGGAATGCAGGTAAGTGCAGACAAAACGCTGTTCAGCGCGAGAATGGTGACGATAGAGGTCACCGAGTAAATGCCCAACAGTCTGAATATGCCTGCAAGGATGTAGGGGTAGACGGGAGGCAGAAGCGCGGACAGTCCGGTGCCGGCAAGCGGACTGCCGAAGCCGTGACCGAGCGCGATTGAACGGGCTACTCGCCCGAAGGCCCAGTGCTCAAGAACAAAAGGATCGAGCCAATCGCGATAAAGAAATGGGATGACCGCCCATCGAATCAGCAATCCGGCAACGACTGCGGGGACATAAGGCGCCCTACGGTGCGTTGGCGCGGGATCGCGCTTTTCTACAAGTCGCTTTTCCATTACTCGCTTTCTATTACTGAAGGCGGCACACTTGCACCTCTTGGTTTTGATAAGGGCATTCAAGGCCAAGATTGGCAGGACGACGGTCAGCGGGACGAGCGACGACAACCCAGCTCACGCCAAACTCCTGTTTAAGCTTTAGGAAGTCGGCGTCGTGAAAATTGCGCCAGCCCTTCGTTGCGTCAACCTCTCTCAGCCAGCGCGGAGCCAGCGAAGGAACGCGGGCGGCCATGCCACCATCTTTTATGAAATCGGCCAGGGCGCTGCGCTCGGCTAATGCCCGAAAACCATGAAAGTCCTCGCCGGGGATTTCCATGTAGTAAGGATCGAGCGCGAACAGAGCATCGCCCGGAGTGTTCTGGCGAATCCATGCGAAAGCTTGCAGCCAGGGATTCTCCAGTCTGCGGCCCGGAATCTCAAGGTGTGCGCTAGCCGGGTAAAGCTGCCGCTGGGCATAAACCATCCCAACTCCTAGGGGGACGAACAGCAGCAGCCAGCGATAAGCGTGCCGGCCGAGCACGTAGCGCCCTAGGAGGCCGCCACCGATTAAGAAAAAAAGTAGATAGACAAGTTGCAGGTAGCGCATGGGCTCAAACGGCCGCAGGCGCTCAAACCGCGCCGGCAACATGATCGCCAGACCGACCACCGTTTGAAAAACTCCAAAGAAAATGAGGCGGATCGTAAGGTGTTCCAACGTCGCAGAACTATATCGTTTTGCAAACTGTCGAAAGAACCAGAGCAATACTAGCGGGCCAGCAAGCCCCAGCCATTCATACCACGCCCAATGGCTCAGATAGTAAAAGCTACGGGTAGAGGCGGCCACTCGCCAGGCATTGGAAGTGGGCGCAAATAGCCAACCCAGCGGCCCAAAAAACAGCGCATTTGTAATCGTCTTTCTTTGTTGCGGCGTGGGTTGCGGCGAATGCCGCGGCGTATGCTGAGGCCATGCAAGAAAAAGACAGAGTGAAATCCCGAAGCTCGCCATGATGGCATGCACCGCGAAGGCGAAAATCAGCAACACACCCGCCAGAACAAAGCGCCGATCGAGGGTAGCAACGATCGCGCTGAGAATTACCGCTGTTGCTAAATTTCGCGGATGAAGATATTGATCGGCCAAGTTGATCCCCGTTCCAGAAACCGGGATCGAGAGGAGCACCGCAACGAGAGTGACAGCGGCCCACTGGGCGTAAGCCTCGCGAAAGCACCGCCGGGCAACCTGCCAGCAACCCCAGAGAATGAAATAAATCGAGACAAACTGCCAAAGCAAGATGCACCAATCGAGCGGAAAGTGAGTGAGTCGCACCGTCGCGGCGATCAGCTTGTCGAAAATGGTCGCCTGGAACTGCAGCCGGAAGAAATCGGCGTCATGGGGAAACAGCGCAGGATTAAAGTCCCGTTTGATGGCGGCGAGATAGAAGGCATCGTCTTCGAGGCCGGGATGGTAGCCCAGGATGCACATGGCCGCCAGGGAGAGCGCAAAAAGCAGGGAGAGGCTTCCAATGCCTAAGAGCCGATGCGGAGCGGCCGAGGCGGAATTGTCTGGAGCTTGCGTGCTCAAATCTGGTCTGGTCGAAGTTCGTCTAAATAAGGCTTGAGGCGCCATCAGGCTCCCGGATTGTTGACGACATCGGTGCCGTAGTACTGCCGTGCCAGGCGGCGGCCTCTTTCGCTGAAAAGTGCGAACTTCGCCAATCCCCATCGCTGCATGGCGAATTGTGCGGTGGTTGCGAGCACGCCGAATCCGTATTTCACACTGCGGCGAAAATTAATGGAAGAGGCTTCTTCGAAGTATTTCGTCGGACAGGAAACCTCGCCAATGCGAAAGCCGAAATGAACGCATTGCGCCAGCATCTGGTTGTCGAAGACGAAATCATCGGAATTCTCAAGCAGCGGCAGTTTGGTCAGCACATCACGACTGAAAGCGCGATAGCCGGTGTGGTATTCGGAGAGCTTGACACCCAGGAAAAGATTTTCGGTAGCAGTCAACAGGCGGTTGGCAATGTATTTATACAGAGGCATTCCTCCGCGCAACGCACTGCCTCCGATGATGCGCGAGCCCAGCACAACGTCATAGACGCCATAGGCAATCAGGCTGACCATGGACGTGACGAGTAACGGAGTGTACTGGTAGTCGGGGTGCACCATGATCACCACATCAGCGCCCGCCGCCAGCGCTTCGCGATAGCAGGTCTGCTGATTGCGCCCGTAGCCGTAGTTGCGGTCGTGCACGAAGTATTGCAAGCCCAGCCGGTGTGCCACCTCCACCGTGCGGTCCGAACTGTGATCGTCAACCAGAATACACGTGTCCACAGTATCGGGCAGCTCCCGAACCGTCGCTTCCAGCGTTTTCTCCGCGTTATACGCGGGCAAGACTACGGCAATTCTCTTGCCGTTAATCATCCAGAATCCCTCCGTGTGCCTGTCTAAGCCCTCGTTTAGATGATAACCGACTCGATGATACCCGAAACCGGCGATATGACCGGCTGATGCGCGCTTTAGGCTGCTTCCGCGGGGGCGCCGGCCAGCGCCACTAATATAGTTGAGTTAAGATAACCTGCTAACACGTTTAGAAATTATCCGTCGAAGTTCTTAGGAAAAGGCTGTTATGAAGAAGACTGCGTCCTGGTTCGTCATCGCATTGTGGATTTGCCTTCCCCTGGTTCTGGCCGCTCAAACCACACGCTCTTCGGGCCCGGAATTGCCCTATTCGCCCAGCCTCGATGTGACTTCCATGGACAAGTCTGTCGATCCCTGCGTTGACTTCTATCACTACTCCTGCGGCGGATGGCAGAAGAGAAATCCCATTCCGGCTGACCAGGCTTCATGGTCCGTCTACGCCAAGCTTTACCAGGACAATCTGAATTTTCTCCGCGGAATGCTGGAGCAAGCCGGACATGTGGGCCCGAATCGCTCCGCCGTCGAACAGAAAACCGGCGACTTTTATGCGTCTTGCATCAATGAGGCCGCGGTTGAGAAACAGGGCTTCACGCCGATTCAGTCTCAGCTCGATGCGATTAGCAAGGTTAAGTCCATCAAGGACCTTGCTCCTGTTGTAGCCGATTTACAGTTCACCTACCGCCAGTATTCGTATACGAGTTCTGTCATATTCTCTGGCGGCTCATCTCAGGATCCCGACAACTCCGAGCAGGTGATCGCGGATGTTGATCAGGGCGGACTCGGTCTTCCCGACCGCGACTATTACACCAAGACCGACGCCAAGTCGAAAGAAATTCGCGACCGCTATGTTGAACATGTGCAGAAGGTGTTCGAACTGATCGGCGACAGCCCGGAGGCGGCCAAGAAAAATGCCGAGATGGTCATGCGCATGGAGACCGCGCTCGCCCAGTCTTCTCAAACCCGGGTCCAGCGCCGCGATCCACACAATCTGGTGCACAAGATGAAAGAGGAGGACCTGGCGAAGCTGGCCCCAAATTTCGACTGGGCCGCCTACTACCGCGTTCTGCAATACCCGCAAATCGAGATCCTCAATGTCGACTCACCCGAGTTCATCAAAGAGATGAACGCGCTGCTCTCATCGGAACCGTTGGAGAACTGGAAAACCTACCTACGTTTTCACGTGGCTGACACTTCTGCTCCCTTTCTGTCGTCGAAGTTCGTGCAAGAATCTTTTGATTTTTACCGCAAGTATTTGCGCGGAGCAAAGGAAATGCAGCCCCGCTGGCGGCGCTGCGTTCAATACACGGATTACAACCTGGGCGAAGCGCTGGGGCAGGTCTATGTCGCCAAAGTTTTCTCGCCGGAGCTTAAAGAAAGCACACTTGATATGGTGCAGCTCATCGAGATGGCAATGGGCGAACGCATTCGCGATCTCGATTGGATGAGCCCGGAAACGAAAAAGCAGGCGCTGGCCAAGCTGGCGGCGGTGCGCAACAAAATCGGCTATCCGGACAAATGGCGCGATTACAGTTCGGTAGAGATAAAGCCCAACGACTTTTCCGGCAACGTTATGCGCGCTCATCAATTTGAGAGCCGGCGGGACATAAACAAGATCGGTAAGCCTGTCGACCACGGAGAGTGGGGCATCTCTCCACCCACTGTCGACGCTTATTACAATCCGCAAATGAACGACATCAACTTTCCCGCTGGAGTTCTGCAGCCTCCGGTTTACGACTCCCGCATGGACGACGCGCCCAACTACGGCGATACGGGCGGCACAATCGGCCATGAACTCACGCATGGCTTCGACGATGAAGGCAGCCAGTACGACGCCCACGGCAACCTCAAAGATTGGTGGACGAAAGAGGACCGGGCCAAGTTCGACGAGCGCACCAAGTGCGTCGACGACCAGTATTCCAGCTACGTCGCGGTGGACGACGTGCATGTAAACGGCAAGCTCACTCTGGGCGAAAACGTAGCCGATATCGGCGGCGAAATCCTCGCCTACATGGCCTGGAAAGACAAAACGAAAGACATGAAGCTGCAGCCGATTGACGGCCTCGCTCCAGAGCAGCGCTTCTTTATAGGCTTTGCACAGTGGGATTGTGGCAGCGATCGCCCCGAAGACTTGCGCATGCGCGCGATGACTGACCCGCATTCTCCGTCGCAATACCGCATCAACGGCGTGGTGGTCGATATGCCGGAGTTCGGGCAGGCTTTCGGATGCAAATCGGGCCAGCCCATGGTTCCTCCCGCTGATAAGGTGTGCCGGGTGTGGTGAGCGAGCCATGGTGACCGTGACCTAAGCAATCGCCGCAATGCTATATGTTCTTCGCGCCCAGGCTTTTTCATGTCCGGTGTAAACTTCTTCTTTTCGCAGACATGCATTTTGGCGGGCCAAATTCGCCAATCGGAGTCAAAATGAAAAATCGCTTGGCCGTTTCTCTCATTCTAATTTTCTTCATTACTGCTGTTGCCGCGCAGAATTCAGCTCCGGTCAAGCCGCTTACTATCGAGTCGATCTTTGCTGAAGGCGGTCTAATCGGCCGCGGCCCGGAAAACATCAAGTGGAGTCCCGACCGCAGCAAGCTGTCGTATGTGCAGCGCGACGATACCGGCGAGCACGGTGAACTCTGGTTTATCGACGCGGCGACTGGGGAAAAGAAAGTCCTCGTGAGCGAAGCCAAGCTGGCGCAACTCGCGCCGCCCGCTTCCGCCACGCGAGACGAACGCGAGAAAGAGCGGATAGCGCGCTACCACGTTGCCGCTTATCTTTGGGCGCCCGATTCGCGACACCTGATCTTCGACTCCCACGGCCAACTCTGGTATTACAGCCTCGACAACGGCGCGGGCATACAGCTCACCTCGGCTCCCGACCCTAGCGAAGACCCGAAGTTTTCCCCAGACGGCAAACACATTGCCTATCTACGTAAGCACACCCTTTACGTGCGCCCGGTGTCGGGCAATCAGGAAGAACGTCCGCTCCTGCAGCCCGAAAAAGAGAAGAACAAAGACAAGGAGAAGGATTACAACAAGTCCGAAGACGACATCCTCAATGGCGAGGTCGACTGGGTCTACGCCGAGGAATTAGGTGTTCGCAGCAACTACTTCTGGTCACCTGAGGGACACGAAATCCTCTTTTTGCAGATGGACGAAAGCCGCGTGCCGACGTATCCCATCACCGACTGGCTGCCGACCCACCCCCACGTTGACGAGGAAAAATATCCGAAAGCAGGCGATCCCAACCCCGGTGTGCGCCTCGGCGTCGTATCGAGCGATGGAGGAAAACCTCGCTGGCTCAAATTGACCGACGACGAAGATACTTACGTGCCTCGCTTTGGATGGATCGGCGAAGGTTGGGCGTGGGCTGAAGTTCTCAATCGCAAGCAGGATCGGCTCGATCTTTATTTCGTCGAAACGCATTCGGGCAAGGTGCGCAAGGTCCTTACCGAGGTCGAGCAGGATGCCTGGGTGAACGTCAACGACGATTTTCGCGTTCTCAAGTCGAGCGATCGCTTTCTCTGGACGAGCTGGCACGATGGCCATACCCATATCTATCTCTACAGTTTCAACGGACACGATCCGCTAGCCGCGGATGCCAAAATTGAGAGGCAACTCGAAAGCGGTGACTACGAAGTTTCGTCGATTGATGGCGTCGATGATAACTCGGGGACCGTATTTTTCAGCGCCAACAAAGGCGACCCTCGGGAAGAACACATTTATTCGGTGAATCTTGACGGCTCCGATATGAAGGCACTTTCGTCCGATCCCGGACACGATAATGCCACCTTTGCCGGGAATGGCAAGTATTACCTGAACTCGCACTCGGCTCGGCTAACGCCCCCACGAATGGCGGTCTGCGCCTCGGGCAAGGCTGCCGCGAGCGCGACCGACAACGCTTGCCATGAAATATGGGCCGGGCGCAGCGTCGCGCAATATGATTTCATCGCTCCCAAGCAACTGGAATTCAAAGCCGATGATGGCACGCTGCTCTATGGATACCTGACGCTTCCACCTAATGCCGAGTCTAACGCGAAGCTCCCAATGATCGTCGAGATCTATGGTGGCCCGTGGGGACAGCTGGTGCAGGATCAATGGACGGGCGGAAACGGCCTGTTTCACCAGATGCTCGCAAAAGAGGGCTTCGCTATTTTTTCAGTGGATAATCGCGGCACGCCCAATCGCGGCCGAAAGTTCTCGACTGCAATTCGCAACGAGTTTGGCGCGATTGAGCTCAAAGACCAGTTGACTGCGCTTGACCAGCTTTACTCTCAGTTCCCGCAACTTGACCGGGCGCGCACAGGAATCTGGGGATGGTCGAATGGCGGCTCCATGACGCTTTACGCGCTTACGCACAGCGATCGGTTCAAGGCAGGTATCTCGGTGGCGCCGGTGACCAACTGGCACGATTACGATTCCATCTATACCGAACGCTACCTTGGATTGCCGAAAGATGATCCGGCGCCTTACGAAGATTCGATCGTCAGCGCCGCTGGGCACCTGCAAGGTTCACTGCTGCTGGTGCATGGCACGAGCGACGACAACGTGCATTTCCAGAACACCATCCAGATGACCGATGCCTTGATCAAGGCGGGCAAGCAATTTCGGCTGATGATCTATCCGAACAAGACGCACGGCATCGGTGGGCCCGGGACGCGCGCGCAGCTCTTTCACATGATGGAAGACTTCTGGAATAAGGAATTAAAGTAGGCAGCGGCGATCTCTGCCGGCTGGTTCTCTTATGCATAGAACAAATCTTGGCGATTTCGAACTGACCATCGTCTCCGACGGCACTTACTTTCTTGATGGCGGCGCATTCTTCGGCGTGGTCCCGAAGACAATGTGGTCGAAAAGAGCCAAGGCCGATGAATTGAACCGCCTCGATGCCGGCCTGAATTCGCTGCTCATTCGCACCGGAGAGAAAAACGTGCTGGTCGAAACCGGTATCGGGAATAAGCTTCCCGAAAAGCTGGTGCAGATCTACAAGCAGCCGGCAAAGTTGCTCGCGAACCTTCACGCGCTTGGAGTGGCGCCCGAAGACATCGACATTGTCATTAACACGCACTTGCACTTTGACCATTGCGGATGGAACACGGTTCGCCGCGGCGAGCAGGTCGTCGCCACATTTCCGAAAGCGAAGTATTACGTTCAGAGAAAAGAGTGGGAGCATGGCCGCTTGCAGCTCGAGCGCGACGCCATCAGCTATATGAGCCCCAATTACGACCCGCTAATCGAAAGCGGGCAGATGGAATTGCTGGATGGCGACCGCGAAATTGTGCCCGGTATTTCAGTGAAGGTTTTCCCCGGCCATACCGCTCACATGCAGGCAGTAATTGTTGAAGACAGGGGCGGCGGCGGATCGAGGGGCAAAAGGAAAGCCTGTTACATCTCCGATCTGATTCCGACCAGCATGCACATCGACCTCACATGGGTAATGGCCTTTGACCTGTTCCCGCTGACGACGATCGAAAACAAGAAAAAGTATTATGCGGAGGCGATTCCCAATCGCTGGCTGACCGTATTCACACATGATGATGTGACGCCTTGGGGATACATCGAGGCCGCGGAAAAAGGCAGGCTCAAACTCGCGCCTCTGATATAAGTCTGGACGCTTTTCGAGCGATAGATTCGGCTGATTACACTTCCACGATTCCCTAGTGCATGTAGAAGAGGCTGAGACGGGGGATGCCGGCGCGCTCGAACAGACGCTTGCGGACGTATTGCTTGTGCAGCTGCTCAACTTGTGAGGCAGTCATGTTACGGCGATAGGGCGCGATATCGCGATCAGCCTGGGCTCGCACATCCACCAGATCGTCGTCGGGCGCGAGCGCCATTAAAACGGCGAACAGTTTTTCTTCCAGCACGGTAAGCCGACGTTCCAGGTCTTCGAGCCGCGGGAGTTTGTCGCTGCTCTCGATACTCTCGGCGATGGCGCGCAAAGCAGCTGCGGTTTCTTCCGCCAGCGGCGCAGTCAACAATTCCGGACGCTGTGGCAATTTCGCATTTTCCAACCGATCTGCATTGTCGCGCAGAAAAGCCGCAATCTGCGCGGGATCAAAGCCAACTTCAGAAGCGGCATTGCTCGTGGAATCTGCGCCTGTCTGCATTTCCTCGGCGGCAGCGAGCACCGCTTGCGAGCAGTATGCAAGGCTGTTGATCTTTTTTGTTTTCGAGGGACGTGAATCGTATTTATCGAAGGCTTCATCAATGCCGCGAAGAACTGCATCGAGCGGAATGCCGGCATTCTTCCAGGTCTCGATTAATGCCCAGTCAAGCGTCGACAGCAGCAGGGTCGTGCCGCGGCGGCGAAGGTAGCGCTCTTCGATCTCGCTGAAGTAGTTGAAGTAGCTCTCCGCACTTGGAAGTTCCATTTACTCAGCGGCCCTTTGGCTTGTCAGACTGAGGAGCTTTCGCGTTGGGTCTAGTGGACGCAGGCTTTGACGACATGGCATCGCGCGGCGAGTCTTTTCTGGTTGGCTGGTTGCGCTCCCAAATGATGCGCAGACCTTCGAGAGTCAGAAACTCATCGACCACTTTGATGAAACGTGACGACGTCCCGAACAGCGACCCAAGTCCGCCTGTTGCCAGCACGTGGGTTTGTGGCCCAAGCTCTTCGACGAGACGTTCCAGAATGCCATCGACGAGGCCGAGATAGCCGTAATAGAGACCGGATTGCAAACTGCCCACAGTTGTCGAACCGATCACGCGCGGCGGTTTACGGATTTCAACGCGAGGCAAGCGCGCCGTGCGTTGAAAGAGCGCGTCAGCCGAAATGCCGATACCGGGGCAGATCACTCCTCCGAGATATTCGCCCCTTTTCGAAACGCAGTCGAAGGTCGTTGCCGTGCCGAAATCGACAATCACGCACGGGCCGCCGTTCTTCTCAAAGGCCGCGATGGCATTCACAATGCGGTCGGCGCCCACTTCGGCGGGGTTTTCGTACAACACCGGCATTCCGGTCTTGACGCCTGGCTCGACAAAGAGCGGCTTGAGGCCGAAGTGGCGCTCGCAGACCTGGCGCAGCACTGGGTCAAGCGGTGGAACCACCGAAGAAATTATGATTCCGTGGACGCCGGAGACTTCGAGATTGTCGGTAGCGAACAGGCTGCGGAAAATGATTCCGTATTCATCGGCGGTGCGCGTAAGATGCGAGCCAACGCGCCAATGCGAAACCAGTCGCTGGTAGCGGGCGGAGTCGGCGGTTACATCTTCCGCGGAATGCATGTGTGCCACGCGCGCAAACACGCCAAGCACCGTATTTGTATTGCCGATATCGATGACGAGAAGCATAAAAACTTTGTAATTTGTGATTTGAAATTTGTAATTGCGGATCACAAATTATCAATGACTCTAACGGTCCCGCTCAATACAGTGCGCAACCCGCCGGAGGTTTGAACTTGCAGAAAGCCGCGCGGGTCAAGGCCCGCGGTCTCACCTTCAAGTTCGCCATTTTCTTCCACTCGCACTCGACGGCCGCGAACCGACGATGATTGCTCTTCAAAGCGCCGCAGGATGGAGCGGCGTGGGGCTGAGTCCTGCGCCGCGGATCCCTTGTCAGTCAGTGTCAAAGCCCGATATTCGCGGTCGAGCGATTTTAGCAAAGCGGCGCACAGTTCGACGCGGGACCACTCGGTCCCGGTTTCCAGGCGCAGAGAAGTCGCAATCGGGCGCAACTCGGCAGGAAATTTCGCCTGATTCACATTGATGCCCACGCCCACCACCACGTAGCGAACACGCGTGACCTCGGCGTTCATTTCAGTCAGGATGCCGGAGAACTTTTTGCCACCGCAAAGCAAATCGTTGGGCCATTTTAGATCGATGTATTTAAGATCGCCAGATTTCAGATCACCGGATTTCAGATCGGTGGGCAATTGCGTCACGTCCGCCACGGCGGCGCGCACGGCGAGGCCCGCAGCCAGCGAGAGAAGCAGCGCATCCGATGGAGGAATTGCGGGGCGCAGAACAACTGAACAATAAATCCCCTCGGACTGCGCCGAATGCCATGAGTGAGCGCCGCGACCGCGGCCGGCGAGTTGTTCTTCCGCCAGGAACACGCTGCCCTCGGGAGCGCCATCGGATGCGGCGGTCATGGCTTCTGAATTCGTCGATCCGACTTTGTAGTAGTGGTGGATCTGTTTGGCGAATATTGTTCCTTTCACGAGCGGTCCGATTAGCTCGGGCAGCAGCAGGTCGGGCACAGAGCGCAAGCGGTAGCCAGTAGCAGGATGGCCAGCAACGTCGACGCCGAGGCCGCGCAGTTGCTGAATCAAACGCCAGACTTCGGAGCGGCTGGTGACGAGCTCCTCGGCAATTTTGGTGCCGCTTGCAATCACGGTAGCGTGATCCATGAGCAGCCGAACAATGCGGCCCAGACGCACATCGGTGGCTTTGTGCAGAGGCGGCACGCGGCGGGTTTTCGTTGCTGCGGCGATGGCGAGATTATACGGCGGAATGTAGCGGGGTGAACCACGCCCCGTCGAAACAGGCGATTGGAGCGGTCAATCCGGCCCTTCGAGTTCGCGTTCTTCCTGGTCGGCCACAAATTTTCGGATTGAATCGAGGCGCTTTTCAATCTCACGCACATTCTCTGGCTTCGCCATCTTCAGCGCCTTCTCGAGAATCGCAATCGCGTCGGTGGGGCGATTCATCACCATCATCAAACTTGCCCTGTTCATCCAGAAGTTGATATTGGCTGGGTCCAGTTGCATGGCTCTCAGGCTCAGGATTGAGGCCTCGTCCAGATTCTTGTGCTGCGCTGCATAGAAACCGGCCAGTTCATCGAATGCGGGAGCAAACTCCGGGTTCAACTTCGTAGCTTCACGTAAGCTTTTTTCAATCTGCGCGCTCCGCTGCCCGGACCCGGATTGCCTTGAGGCCATTGCCGCAAAATAATAGTGCGCGAGGAAGTTCTTAGAGTCGAGCTGCACGGCCTGTTCGTACCACTTCTCCGCGTCTTCCAACTTCCCTTCGCGAAAAGATAGATATCCCATGGTCTCGTGGGCTTCAACGTTCTTAGGATCGTCCTTGAGGATGCGGTCAAGCAAGGCATGCGAATCGCTAAAGCGTCCGGCATAAGCAAGAAAATCAGCTCGCGTCGCGTCCGCCTGAGCAACGGAAATGCTGTGTACCTCGAAAGCAGTATTGTCCACGTGAGAAAAGGGGATTCTAAAGGAAGCGAGAACTGGTTGAGAGATATATTGCCACAGCGCCCTTTCAAGCGCCCCTAAGTCTCCAAACGCCGTGGTTGCCGCAGTTACCGGGTCTGCTTTTTTCTGGAGTAAGTCGCCATACTCACTGAGGTGCCGGGTGTGTTCGCGCACATCCTTAAACTTGAGATAGTGAACAAGCGCCCACGATTCGGCGTAAAATATCGAACCTTTATCCTCCTCATGATAGTAGGGCGACTTATAATCCACTCGGAATAAAGTCTCCTGCGGAAGCGGCGCTCTGTTTTGCAGCACGTAGAGAGCGGCGTTATCGGGCCGCCCTACCAAGGCCTCTTTGTCTCCGATGTCCGTATTTTCGTAGAACTGCGCCAATCCTTCATTGAGCCAGAGAGGAAGCCAATCTTCGGACCTTCTGAAAACGAAATGCGTGTATTCGTGGTAGATGACGAAATACGGGTGCTCACCTTCCACATCCAAACGCAGCAAGACGTAATTCTTGTCAGGCGTTTGAGAGAACAGCCCAGCCGGATCTAACTGACCGCGCTTTAGATAAATTGCTGGTTCGAGCGCCCGGAAGTCCTGCCTGTCCTTTGCCACAATCACAGTAATCGGTGCTACTGCGTCGACGGGATAATCAGGAAATTCCCGGCTAAAAACAGCCCTCATGTTCTCAAACTGAAGCGCTACACGGCGCCCCTGTTTTTCTCCGGCATTAGTCAGAACGGTGAAGTGAGGGGCGCGGACTTCTACCCATGGATCAGATTTGGCGGCAGCGCGGACAGATACAGCCAAAATTATCAAGGTCAATATCAGTGTTCGCGGCATATTTCCGTCAGAATTGAGATAGCACCCATCTAACGCTTTCCGCTACGAAGCTCAACGGTCAGTTGTGGGTTCGCGGCCTATACGAGCTTAGATGCGGCAAGGTCTAGGCGGGCGTCACGCGCATACTCATATCCACGGCATTGAACGAGTAAGTCAGCGGGCCGACGGAAATGAAATCGACGCCGGTTTCGGCGTAGGCGCGAACATTTTCCAAGGTGATGCCGCCGGCGCATTCAACCGGGATTCGCCGCGGCTGGCGCGAACAAATTTCGACTGCCTTTCTGACGATATCGACGCTGGCATGATCCATAAGAATGGCTTCGGCTCCATGGTCGATCGCGGGCTGCACATCTTCCAGCGAACGCAGCTCGATTTCGACGGGCTGGCTGCCGCGCCTATTGTGGAGAGCACGTTCGAGAGCAGGGATAATGCCGCCAGCCAGTTCGACGTGGTTGTGTTTGATCAATACTCCATCGGAAAGGTCGAGACGGTGGTTCTGTCCACCTCCGCAGCGCACGGCGTATTTGTCGATGAGACGGAGTCCAGGAGCGGTCTTGCGCGTATCGAGGATGCGAGCGCGTGTGCCCTCGACGGCATCGACGAATTTTCGGGTAATGGATGCGATGCCGGCCATACGCTGGAGGAAATTCAGAATCACACGCTCGCAGGAAAGAACGACGCGGGCGTTGTGGCGAACAACGGCAATGGGCTGGCCGGCACTGACGCGAACACCGTCGAAGATTGAGGGATGGCTGGTGACTTCGTAATGCGATGTGATGGCGCCATCGAGCGCGGCATAGACATCGAGGATGCGCGCGATGCAGCCGAGGCCGGCCAGAACGCAATCCTGCTTGACGACGATGGTTGCCGAGGCTCGCTGATTGGCGTCGATGCAGGCATAGCTGGTCGCGTCACGAGTGGCCCGATCCTCGTTCAGCGCATTTTCGATAATGGCGGTGATGCGTCGTGAATTCCAGTCCATAAAAAACAGTGGCCAGTGATCAGTGGCCAGTTTGTGTGGAAATTGGTACGCAGCCCATCTCTTTCATTTTCGCTGCGGCTTTTTCCCGCAACACCTTTAGTTCCTCGGCGCGTGCCTTGAGCCCCTCCACCACCTTCGGTGGCGCCTTTGCCAGGAATTGTTCGTTCGCCAATTGCCGCTGTCCGTTGGCGCTTTCCTTTTCCATCTTCTCTACCTCTTTTGTCAGGCGCTCGCACTCCGCCGCCACGTCAATCTTCCTTTCATATACCACATGGACATCGAAGCGCGCCGTGCTGCGGGCGGCGGCGAGTTTGGCAAGCGAAGACTCGACGAATTTGAGCGACTCGACATTTGCCAAGCGCTCGACGGCCGCGAAATTTTGTTCGATGAGGCGGCGGATTTCAGAGTCCTGCGTATATATCTCGATGGGAACTTTGACCTTCGGTTCGACTTTCAACTCAGCGCGGAGATTGCGCACGGAGACGATGAGGTCTTGCAGGACGGCCATCTCGGTTTCGGTCGCGAGGTCGATCTGGGCCTCATCAGATTTGGGATAAGCCGCTAACGCAATCGACTTGAGCGGAGGCTTACCGTCATACATGGCATGCCAGATTTCTTCGGTGATGAATGGCATGACCGGGTGCAACAGACGGAGCGCAGCATCAAAGAGGCAGACGAGGTTGGCGCAAGCAGCTTTAGCTGTGTCCGCATCTGCATTCTCGGTCAAGCGCGGCTTGGTGAGTTCGAGATACCAGTCGCAAAGCTCGCCCCAGAAAAAGTCATAAATGCGATTGGCCGCCTCGTGGAAGCGGTAAGTAAAGAGCGCATCGTTGACATCTTGCGTTGCGCGATTGAAGCGCGAGAGAATCCAGCGGTCTTCGAGCGTGCGCGTGTCAAAGCCGGAAATACCGCTGCCAGTGAGGCTTGCAGCCGAGGGCGCCCGAGACACACCAACACGATCCACGTTCATGAACATGAAACGAGCGGCGTTCCAGATTTTGTTGGCGAAGGCGCGATAGCCCTCGGTGCGGCTCTCGTTGAAGGCGATATCAGTGCCTGGAGCAGCCATGGCCGCGAGCGTGAAGCGCGTGGCGTCGGTGCCGAAGCGGTCGATGACTTCGAGCGGATCGACGACGTTGCCCTTGGTCTTTGACATCTTCTGGCGCTCGGCATCGCGGACGAGAGCGTGTATGTACACATTGCGGAAGGGGACGCTGTCGTCTTTCTTGTCGGGCGTTTCTCCGTGACCCGTTTCTCCGCCACCCCAGCCGTAGGCCTTGTTATTCGCCTCGCGGATGGCGGCGTCCTGATGATTGTCTTCCATGAAGTGGCATCCGAACATAATCATGCGCGCCACCCAGAAGAACAGAATCTCGTAGGCGGTGATGAGAAGCGTAGTCGGATAAAAGACTTCGAGGTCGCGAGTTTTCTCCGGCCAGCCGAGAGTTGTGAAAGGGAGTAGCCCGGACGAGAACCAGGTGTCGAGAACGTCGGTATCCTGCTCCAGCTGCGAACTGCCGCATTTGGGGCAGGACGTGGGCGCTTCGCGGGCGACGATGATCTCGTTGCAGCTGTCGGCCTTGCAATGCCAGACGGGGATGCGATGTCCCCACCAGAGTTGGCGCGAGATGGTCCAATCGTGGATGTTGTTCATCCAGTTCAGATAAATAGTTTTGTAGTTCTCGGGAGCGATGGTGATTTCGCCGGACTCGACGGCGCGAATTGCCTTCTTCGCCAGCGGCGCGATCTTGACGAACCATTGCTCGGAGAGGCGCGGCTCGACGACGGTTCCGCAGCGGTCACATTTGCCGAGCGCAAGTTTGTAGTCTTTCTCGGCGACGAAGAAACCCTGCTCTTTGAGATCGGAGAGCACGGCTTCGCGCGCCTGGTAACGGTCGAGACCCTTGTAGGGACCGGCGTTTTCGTTCATGCGAGCATGCGCATCCATGACGTCGATTTGCGGGAGGTTGTGGCGCTTGCCGGCCTCGAAGTCATTCGGATCGTGCGCGGGAGTGATTTTCACGGCGCCGGTTCCGAACTCGGGGTTGGCGATGTCATCGAGGATGATGGGGATTTCGCGCTTCATCAGCGGCAGCAGGACCATCTTGCCGTGGAGATGGGTGTAGCGCTCGTCTTTAGCATTGATGGCGACGGCGGTGTCTCCGAGCATGGTTTCGGGGCGAGTGGTGGCGACGGTGATGAATTCGGCTGAAGACGTGCCGATGACGGGGTAGCGGATCTCCCAGAGCTTGCCCGGGACCTCTTCGTGCTTGACCTCGAGATCGGAGATGGCGGTTTCGCAGCGCGGACACCAGTTGACGATGTATTTGCCGCGATAGATGAGGCCCTGCTCATGCAGGCGGACGAAGACTTCGCGCACGGCGCGCGAGAGATTTTCATCCATGGTGAAGTATTCGCGGCTCCAATCGACGGAGGCGCCGAGGCGCTTCATCTGGTCGAGGATGGCACCGCCGTATTCGCGCTTCCACTCCCAGACGCGCTCGATGAATTTTTCGCGGCCCATGTCGCGGCGCTTCTTGCCTTCTTTGGCGAGCTGGCGCTCAACCATCATTTGTGTAGCGATGCCGGCGTGATCGGTGCCGGGCAACCAGAGGGTGGTGAAGCCGCGCATGCGATGCCAGCGGACGAGAATATCCATCTGGGTCTGATTGAGCATGTGGCCCATGTGGAGACGGCCGGTCACGTTCGGCGGCGGCAGGAGCAGAGTGAAGACGGGCTTGACCTCGGCTTTTTTCAGGCCATCGGGCAGGCCGGGCGGCGGAGTTTCGACGTGGAAGAGTTTTTCGCTAATCCAGTATTCGGCCCAGCGCTCTTCGATGGCGCGGGGTTCGTACGATTTCGGCAATTCGTGCATTGTGATCCTAAGTTGAAATATGAGCGGGAAATCTTGCCCGCAACCGCCATTGACCGTCTCTTCGGCCGTTGGCCCATGGAACGTGGCCAAGCGGTCAGCAGAGCAAGGTGAGCCGCGTGGTTAGAACATTGGTCTTAAGACATTGATCTTATCGTTCGCGGAAATGAAGGGTCAAACTTGGGGGCGCTTGGTGGCGCATGAAGCCGCTCGGCAGCGAGGGATGGCGCTGGCGAAAGGGCGATGCCCACAGGGCATTTGCCACCTAGGGCCAGCCCAAACCTTCGGCAACTTACGGAGGGCCAGCCACTTGGGAAACGTCCCAGAGTACTGAAGTTACTTTTGCAGAATGACTATTCAGATGACAATTTGTGTCAGTGCGAATCCTCCGCTGACTCCCTCCCGGAAATCAGCGGCCTCGCGAACCCGCATAGGCGACGGACAGGAGAGATATGTCTCAGCGGTTGGGCGACCTGCTGGTAAAAGAAAAGGTCATTACACCCGAGCAACTGGAGCAAGCCAGCAAACTCCAGAAGGAAACGCAGGTCAGACTAGCTTCGGCGCTGGTGAAGCTGGGATTTCTCTCGGACGAAGACGTCACGAATTTCCTTTCGCGCCAATACGGCGTGCCTGCCATCAATCTTTCGTATTTTGAAATCGATCCTGTTGTCGTCAAGCTGATTCCGTACGAGACTGCGAAACGCTATCAGATCCTGCCGCTGAGCCGTGTGGGTGCATCGCTCACGATCGCCATGGTCGACCCGACCAATGTTTTCGCGATGGACGATATCAAGTTCATGACCGGTTTCAACATCGAACCGGTGGTTGCCTCGGAGAGCTCGATTGTCGAAGGCATTGAAAAAGCCTACGGCACGTCGCAGGAAGAAGAGCTCGAGCAGGTGATGCAGTCGATCAACGAGAGCGGCGATGCCAGCGACATTGAGGTGCAGTCTGAAGAGCGCGAGATGGCGCTCCAGGAACTGGAAAAGGCGGCCGATGAGGCTCCGATCGTCAAGCTGGTGAACCTGGTGTTGAGCGATGCGGTGAAGCGCGGGGCCAGCGATATCCACATGGAGCCCTACGAAAAAGAATTTCGCGTGCGCTTCCGTATTGACGGCGTTCTGCAGTCGATCATGAACCCGCCTTTGAAGCTGAAAGATGCGATCGTTTCCCGGCTGAAAATCATGGCGAAGCTCGACATCAGCGAAAAACGGCTGCCGCAAGACGGCCGCATCATGCTGAAGATGCAGATCGGCGGGAAGAAAAAGCAACTGGATTTCCGCGTTTCGACATTGCCGACGCTGTGGGGCGAAAAGATTGTGCTCCGCTTGCTGGACAAGGAAAATCTGCGACTCGACATGACAAAGCTTGGGTTTGAGCCGGAGTCGCTGGTCAAGTTCGAGAAAGCGATTCTCAAACCTTACGGAATGGTGCTGGTGACGGGGCCGACCGGATCTGGCAAAACGAACACGCTGTATTCGTCGATTTCCCGGCTGAATCAGCCCGATACCAACATTATGACCGCGGAAGACCCGGTCGAATTCCAACTGGGCGGCATTAACCAGGTGCAGATGAAGGAGCAAATCGGGCTGAACTTCGCGGCTGCGTTGCGCGCCTTTTTGCGTCAGGACCCGAACATCATCCTGGTCGGCGAAATTCGAGACTTTGAAACGGCAGAAATTGCGATTAAGGCCGCACTGACAGGACACCTGGTGCTGTCGACGCTACACACCAACGGCGCTCCGGAAACGATTACGCGGTTGATGAACATGGGTATCGAGCCCTTCCTGGTCGCGACCTCGGTGCATTTGATCTGCGCGCAGCGCCTTGTGCGGCGTATTTGCCGGGATTGCGCCGAGCCGGTGGAAATGCCGCCGCAAGCGCTGATTGATGAAGGGTATTCGCCGGAAGAATCGAAAACAGTGCAGATCATGAAGGGGAAGGGCTGCGCCACCTGCAACAAGACCGGCTACAAGGGCCGAACGGGTTTGTACGAAGTGATGGAAGTCGACGACGAGATCAGGGAACTGGTATTGGTCGGCGCATCGGCGGTCGAACTGAAAAAGAAAGCGATTGAACAAGGGATGATCACGCTCCGCCGCAGCGGGCTGATTAAGGTGGCACAGGGTATGACCACGCTCGAAGAAGTGGCTCGGGAAACGATCCACTAAACGAAGGGAAAAGAAAAAACTATGTCACTTTCGCTAAGCGATCTGCTTCGCCGCATGCTGGAGATGGGAGGAAGCGATCTCCACATCACCACCAATTCTCCTCCACAAATCCGAGTGCACGGTCACCTGGTGCCGCTCGACCTGCCGCAGTTGACGCCTGCCGAAACCAAGCAGATGGCGTACAGCGTAATGACGGATTCGCAGAAGCACCGCTTCGAAGAAAACCTCGAAATGGACTTCTCCTTCGGATTAAAAGGCCTGGCGCGCTTCCGAGCCAACGTTTTCAACCAGCGCGGCGCGACCGCCTGCGTCTTCCGGTTGATTCCCTTCGAGATCAAATCATTTCATCAACTGGGCCTGCCCGCGGTAGTGAGCAAACTCTGCGATAAACCGCGCGGTCTGGTCCTCGTAACCGGACCGACGGGATCGGGCAAGTCGACGACGCTAGCCTCGATGATCGACAAGATCAACACCGAGCGCCACGACCACATCCTCACCATCGAGGACCCGATCGAGTTCATTCACATGAACAAGAACTGCGTCGTGAACCAGCGCGAATTGCACTCGGATACTAAGAGTTTCACGGATGCATTGCGCGCCGCGCTGCGTGAAGACCCGGATGTGGTGCTGATTGGCGAAATGCGCGACCTGGAAACGATCGAATCGGCGCTGCGCATCGCCGAAACCGGCCACCTTACATTTGGAACACTGCACACGAACTCGGCATCGTCGACCATCAACCGCATCATCGACGTCTTCCCGGCACATCAGCAGGCGCAGATTCGCGCGCAGCTTTCGCTGGTGCTCGAAGGCATCATCTGCCAAAGCCTGCTGCCGCGGTCTGATGGCAAGGGGCGGGTCATGTGCATGGAAGTGCTGATACCGAATGCGGCCGTGCGCAATCTGGTCCGCGAAGACAAGATCCATCAGATTTACTCCGCCATGCAGTCGGGCCAGGAAAAATACGGGATGCAGACGTTCAACCAGGCACTGGCCACGGCCTATTTCCAGAAGCAGCTTTCGTTGGAGACGGCCCTGTTGCGGTCGAGCAGCCCGGACGAATTGCAGGAAATGATTGCGCGGGGCGCGAGCCTTCTGAATCGGCCTACGGCGGCGGCAACAGCCTCTATGCATAAGGCCGCGGCGCCGACCAGGCGATGACATTGCGGCAAGTCCTCGTTGGTAAGGCGGGGAGTTAAGGAAAAGGGAAATATGGGGAACGCAGGACGCCGGTAATCCCAGGCGCAAGGAACAAGGAACCAAGGAGAAAGCAGCATGCCGGTTTTCACATTTTCGGGTAAGACCGCAGCAGGCGAGAAGGTACAAGGTGAACGTACCGCGGTGAACAAAGATGGGCTGGCCTCCCAGCTTCGCAGGGAGCGCATCACGCCGAGTTCGATCCGGGAGAAGGGCAAAGAATTTTCGATGCCCACCTTTGGCACCAGCAAAGTCAAGACCAAAGACATTGCGGTATTTTTTCGCCAGTTTTCGGTAATGATCGATGCCGGACTGCCGCTGGTGCAATGTCTGGAGATCCTCGCTGCCAATCAGGAGAGCCCGACGTTCCAGAAGACACTGATGGGCGTGCGAACAACGGTAGAAGGGGGCGCGACGCTGGCCAATGCCATGCGGCAGCATCCGGTTGTGTTCGACGATCTGACCACGAACATGGTGGAAGCCGGCGAAACGGGCGGTATTCTCGACCTGATTCTGCAGCGGCTTGCTATCTATGTCGAAAAGGCCGTGAAATTGCGCGCGGCGGTCAAATCGGCGTTGATCTACCCGGTATCGGTGGTTTCACTTGCGTTCCTGATTGTTGGCGCACTGCTGAAATGGGTGGTGCCGATCTTTGCCAACCTGTTCGTGGGATTGGGCGTGGATCTGCCGTTGCCGACCCGGATCGTCGTCGGCTTGAGCGCATTCGTCGGTCACTTCTGGTGGTTTTTCATCGCAGGGGTCGTCGCCCTCTACTTCGGGATAGGGCAGATTCGAAAACACCCGAGAGGACGGTATTACTTCGATGCGTTCCTATTGAAGCTCCCTATCATGGGATCGCTTTTGCGCAAGATTGCGGTCGCGCGTTTCACGCGAACCCTGGGCACACTGATCACGTCGGGCGTTCCAATTCTGGAAGGACTGGCAATCACCGCCCGAACCTCCGGCAATGCGGTGCTCGAGGAAGCGTTGATGAAAGTTCGCAAAGCGATCGAAGAGGGCCGCACCATCGTCGATCCGCTGCGGGAAAGCGGCGTGTTCCCGAACATGGTGACGCAGATGATTGGAGTGGGCGAAGCGACAGGCGCCATGGATGCGATGTTGCAGAAGATCGCAGACTTTTATGAAGACGAAGTCGATTCCTCGACCAAAGACTTATTGGCTATGTTGGAGCCGCTCATCATCGGTATTTTGGGCGTAACCATTGGCGGTATCGTGATTTCGCTGTACATGCCGTTGTTCTCGATGATCGCAAAACTGGCAGGATAGCTGCGAGCGACGAGTTGGGAGCAGACCGTGGACCAAATTGCTCCTGGCTCTAGCTTCGAAGCTCGCGGCTGGAAGCTCGAAACTAAAACTCGGAACTCAGGCTCGAAAAGTAAGCAGATAGTGGAATTCGAAAATTCGGTCCCCAATGCATCCTATCCCCGATGAACGGAACTGGCTGACCTGGCTCGTGAAGGTTCGCGTTCTGATCCTGATGTTGCTGCTGGCCATCGAACTGGCGGTGATCCGCCTGACGCCCAGTCCGGTTCCGGTGATGCCTTTTCTAACGGGAATGGTCTTGTGGTTTGTCTTGTCCCTGTTTTTTCTGTTCCTGGTATCAGTGTGGAGCGAACACCGGCTACAAGCCATGCTACAGGTGTTGGCCGACCTGGGCATGGTCACGCTGGTGGTTCATCTGACGGGCGGGATCGACAGCTCGCTCAATTTTCTTTATCCGCTGGTGATTGTAGTTGCGGCGATGTTGCTGCCTCGCGCCTGGGCTTACCTCAGCGCGGCGCTAGCGTTCATCTTTTTCGGAACGATTCTGGAACTGGACTATTACGGGATCATTCCCTCCTATACCAACACCCACCCGAAACTCAAAGCATTACAGGTGGTGATCTTCGTCAACCTGTTCGCATATTTTGCCATCGCTTATCTCGCGACATTGCTGATGACCAAGCTGCGGCAGGTCGATGTGCAGCTGAAGAACGCCAGCGGCGCACTCGAAGACCTGCAGGCGCTGCACGAAAATATCGTGCAGTCGATGAGCGGCGGCGTTATTACGACGGGGCCCGATGGCCGCATTACGCTGGTGAACCGAGCCGCGCAGCAATTGCTCGAGATCACGGAACCTGAGCTGCGAAGCCGGTCGGTGACGGACCTGTTTCAGGATCCGCTGCCTCATGTTGGGGACAACCGGGGGGTCGCGGAAGTTCGCTATAACACAGCCAAAGGGTTCCGCAAGACGTTTCGCGTGATGGCATCGGCGCTGAATGTAAGCGAGCGCGGCGATCTCGGCTTCGTTTTTACGTTTGACGATTTGACGGAAATCCGTCGTCTGGAACGCGAGGTGCGCATGCAAGACCGGTTGGCCGCGGTCGGCCGCCTGGCCGCCGCCATCGCGCATGAGATCCGGAACCCGCTGACCTCGATTGCAGGTTCGGTCAGCATGCTTTCCGAGACTCCTGCACTGAGTGCGGAAGAAAAGCACCTTTTGCAGATTGTGACCCGAGAATCCGATCGTCTGAACGGCATCATCACCGACTTCCTTTCTTATTCGCGAGGCAAACAATACCGCTTCGAGCAGGTGAATCTGATTCCGCTGGTTGAAGACACACTGACACTGCTCGAACACCGGTTGGCGGCGGAGGAGTCGGGAATCCGAGTGGAGCGCGCCTTCCAGGAACGGGAAGCATGGGTGCTGGGCGATGGGGACAAGCTCCGGCAGGTGTTCTGGAATTTTTCTGAAAATGCACTACGGGCCATGCAGAAGACCGGGGGAACGTTCACCGTCTCGCTTGGCACGCGGGGGCGCGACTGGGAGTTAGGTTTTTCGGACACAGGGCCCGGGCTGCTGCCGCAGCAGACGGAAAAGATTTTTGAGCCATTCCAATCGAATTTCGAGGGCGGCACCGGACTGGGCCTGGCGATCGTGTATCAGATCGTGCAGGCGCATGAAGGCAAGGTCTGGGCACGATCGGAAGCCGGCAAGGGCACAACCATGGTGCTGCGACTGAAGCGTACTGAGCAGGCATCCGCGGACCCGGCGTCTACGGCAAAGGAAGCGGCCAGCGCTGCGATCGCAGGTTCGGGAGGCACGAAGCGTGGGTAACATTCTGGTTTGCGACGACGAGCGCTCGATTTGTGAACTGCTCGACATTGCGCTGCGTCGCGACGGCCACAAAGTTGAGACGGTCACGGGCGGCGAGGCAGCGCGGCGCAAAATCGAGAGCGCGATTTTTGACGTGATCGTTACCGATATCAAGATGCCGGGCATTGATGGCGTCGAAGTGCTGCGGCATGCCCACCAGGTCTCGCCCGAGTCGGGCGTAATTTTAATGACGGCGGTAGACGATTATGAGGCCGCCGTGGAAGCGGTGAAAGCGGGAGGAGCGACCGACTATATCCGCAAAAGCCCGCGGCTGGTGGACGAAGTGAAGCTGGCGATTGCGCGTTCGCTGAGCAAGGCTTCGCTGACGCGGCAGAATTTTGCGTTGCGCCGAGACGCCGCGGCGCGCAACTCCCTGGAAAATATTATTGGGGGGAGCCCCGCTCTGGAGAGGTTGAAGCAAACGATCCGCTCCGTCGCTACCACCAGCAGCACGGTCCTGGTTTTCGGAGAAAGTGGTACGGGCAAGGAACTGGTGGCACGCGCCATTCATACGTGCTCGCCTCGGGACACCGAAGCTTTTGTGTCGGTCAACTGCGGCGGGTTTCCGGAGACGTTGCTGGAAAGCGAACTGTTTGGCTACGTCAAAGGGGCATTCACGGGCGCAAACCAGAACCGGCGCGGATTGTTTGAAGTGGCCGATCAGGGGACGATCTTCCTGGACGAAATTGGCGAAATGACCATGGCCATGCAGGTGAAGCTGCTACGGGTTCTGCAAGAGCGCACCGTGCGGCCGGTCGGCGGAACCGCAGAGATTGCGGTCGATGTGCGGGTGATCGCCGCCACCAACCGCAATCTGGACAAGCAGGTCAGCGAGGGCACATTTCGCGAAGACCTTTATTACCGTCTCAACGTCATTCCCATTCGAGTTCCGAGCCTGCGAGAACGCCGGGAAGACATCCCGTTGCTCGCCAATCATTTCCTGAAGAAGTACGCGCCCGCAGCCGGAAAGTCGATTCACGGAATGGCCGCATCGTCGCTCGAATCGCTGGCTCACTATGAGTGGCCGGGGAATGTCCGGCAACTCGAAAACACGATTGAGAGAGCGGTCGCACTCGAATCGAGCGCGGAATTGCACGTCGATTTGCCCGTTGAGCGCCCAAAGGCTCGCGGCGTCGCAGCCGGTGCAGAGACAGCATTCGGCGCCAGCGTCAACGGAGGATTGTTGCCTGAAGGCACGAACATGGAAGATTACGTTGCGGGGATCGAGCGATCACTATTGCAATCAGCGCTTGGGCAGACCCATGGCGTGCAGGTGCGCGCCGCTGACGCATTGGGAATCTCCTACCGCTCGTTTCGCCACTTGATGAAGAAGTACGAGTTATAGATCGGACCGCCGTTTCCCGCCAAGCTGATTGCACTGCACTTCTAAAGGGCTTCGTTTTTGTGTTGCCCAGCGCTCCCAGCATTGAAAGCCTGAGGTCAGGACTCCGGTGGGAAATTCAGGCGGGCTTGAGGGAATAGGGGTCCTTCGACTTCCCGTCGCGTGCGCTCCGGGGCGCTCAGGATGACTGACTGAGTAGGTGAGGACTACACGAGCACCTGAAACAGCTACAGCCCCAAGAAGACCCTGACATTTGCACCAACAAAAAGGCCTCCCGCTTGCGCGGGAGGCCAGTCAAAGGGGGACCATGTCACTGTTGTTGCTGGGTTGAAGTTGTATCCGTGGTGGCGAGCTGCTCGAGATTGTTCTTCATCAGGCTGACTTCGACGCGGCCACCGACCATGTGCTTCTTGGTCTTGGCTTCGTCCGAAGAAGGCAGCGGAGCATTGCCCATGCCTACGAGATAAATGCGATAGACCGGGATATCGTGATTGAGGACGAGGTAGCGGACGACCGACTCGGCCATTTTCTGCGAGTTGGCGATGGCGGTCTGTCCTTGGCCTGACGCGAAACCCTGAACTTCAACGACATATCCGCGCTGGTCTTTGAGCGGCGTGGCCATGTCATCAAGGGCGGCCTTGGCGTTCTTGCTCAGGACAGTTTGCCCGGGCCGGAACATGATTTCAGTCTGAGTGGCAGGCTGATACTGGTCGATGTTGGTGACGACCTGCTGAACCGTGTTCAGACGGTTCTGGGCGCGATCGGCAGTTTGCTGCGCGGCCTGCGCCTTATTGTTGGCGTCGGTGGCGTGCTGGTCGGCTTCATTGGCCTTGGCCGAAGCGAGTTGGATGCCCTGCTGCGCGCGCGAATCCACGTCTTTAATCTGCTTGCTGTTGGCCGCCGTCAGCTCATCGAGCTCGTTGATGCGGTCGCGGATCGGTTGCGTCTGGCGCGCGACATATTTTTTTCGCGCGAATGGATTCAGGTGTCCCCAGAAGCCTTCGTGGGTCTCGGGCTGCAAAGGTTCTTTGCCCGTGGCTGTATCGACTTTCGGACTCATCGTGGTAGCCGTTGCCGGGGCATTCTGAGAGGTGGAACTCTGGGAATTGTCTTGCGCAAAGACTGGCACGGCCAGTAACAGGCTCAATACCAGACCAGCAATAATGCTATTTTTCATTGCCTACTTCCTCCAATTGGGAGTGGCGTTCGCACTCCGGGCGCTCATTGCCACTTTTTATTTTCTTTCCTTACTAACTTAGCCTACAGACTCGGGAGACATCCAGTAACGGCGTCGATGCCCCGGAAAATCAAGCCGTCAAGAACGGCCTTATTAGAACAGTTTGGATGCCAAATCGGCCGATCAGAATTACAGGTGTAAGTGTTGTGTTTTCAGCAAGATTGCACAGAGCCGGGATGGCGAGGCGGAAGCCCTCCTGGGGTAATTTTGGGCAAACTGATATAAAAACTTCGTAGGGATTAGCCGTTCCCTGGGCACGAAACTATGGAACAAACGAACGGATCGAGCGGACTTGAGAGGTCAGATCGGGCAAGGACAACTAATTTCTTATTGCGAATTTTCCTTGTTATAGCATGCTTCAGCGCTGCACTCGCCGCGGCGCAAACAGCAGAGCGCGCGTTGCCGTCGTCGCACATTCCTGCCGATCGCATGGAGCGATATTCGGATTCCGCGGTGGATTGGATGCAGCAGTATTTGCGGATCGACACGACGAACCCGCCAGGAAACGAGCTGCGCGCGGCGCAGTTCTTCAAGAAGATTCTCGATCAGGAAGGGATTGAGAACCAGGTCTTCGAATATGTGCCCGGGCGCGCGGACCTGTGGGCTGTGGTGCCGCACGCGACTGCAAAAGCGAAGCGGCCAATCGTACTGCTGAACCACATGGATGTTGTGACCAGCGATGCGGGCAACTGGAGCGTGCCTCCTTTCAGCGGACAGATTGTGCGCGGGTCGATGTATGGCCGCGGCGCGCAGGACATGAAGAATGAGGGCCTGGCGCAACTGATGGTGATGGTGATGCTGAAGCGGGAAAAGATCGCGCTCGACCGCGACGTGATTTTTCTCGCTGTAGCCGACGAAGAAGCCGATGGCACTGGGACAGACTGGTTCATCGACAACAAACGCGACCTGCTGCGCGATGCCGAATTCCTGATCAATGAAGGCGGTGAGAACCCCCTGGAAAGGGGCAAAGTGGATTACGTTGGCGTGGACGTCGGCGAGAAAACGCCGTTCTGGCTGCACATCACCGCACACGGAACTGCCGGCCATGCCTCGCGGCCGATGCCGGACTCGGCGCCCAATCGGCTGATTCGCGCGCTGAACCGGCTTATCCAATATCAGCCGCCGCTACGCGTGCTGCCGGTGGTCGACGAGTTTTTCAAGACCATGGCGCCCTATGAACCGCCGCAGCGTGCGCGCATGTTTGCCAATATAAAAACGGCAATCCAGGGCAAACGCGCGCAAGAGCAAATTGCGAGCGATCCATCTATAAACTTTCTGCTGCGCGACACAATTGCGGTCACCATGCTGGCAGGCTCGCAACAGACCAACGTTGTTCCCGCCGAGGCATGGGCCAATGTGGACGTGCGACTGCTTCCGGGAGCGGATCCGAGAGCGTTTCTTGAGTCGATCCGCAGGATCGTGAATGACCCTGCTGTGACCGTCGAACCGCAGACCCCCGACTTCCGCGTGGCGAACTGGTCGCCGACGAATACGACGTTATACGGCGCGATACGCGAAGTGTCGCGGGCTTATTTTGGCAACGTGCCGGTGGCCCCGCGGATCACGAGCGGATATACGGAGAACCAGCGCTATCGGCCGCTCGGCATCAACGCGTATGGATTCACACCATATGCATCGACAGAAGAAGAGGGTGCGACCGAACATGGCACGGATGAGCGGGTGCGCGTGGAGGAACTGCGGCGCGCGCCGAAAATTCTCTATGACGTTGTGAGCCTGGTGGCGGCGGGAGAGTAGGGGCTGATGATGCGATGCAGATGGATTGTACTTCTGACGCTGCTGGTGGGCTCGCTGGTTTACGCCGAACAAACTCCGTTCGATCTCAGCAAGCTCAAGCTGCCCTCGGGCTTCCACATCGCCGTTTTCGCCGACAACATCGACAGCGCGCGCATGCTGACGTTTACTCCCGGGGGTGTGCTGCTGGTGAGCGAATCGGGCGAAGGCAAAGTGGTGGCGCTGCCCGATCCAAAGCACACGGGCAAGGCCTCGCACAAGATTGAGATCCTTACGGGACTGAACGAGCCTCACGGGATTGCGTTTTATGAAGGCAAGCTCTACGTCGCCGAGAATGATAAGGTCCGGCGCTACGACTGGGACGAGACGCGGCTGCGTCCAACGAATCCGAAAACGCTGGCGGGGCTGCCGACGGGCGGCGGACACTCGACGCGGAGTCTCGTGTTTCACGGCGGCAAGATGTATATCTCAGCCGGATCGAGTTGCAACGTGTGCATTGAAAGAGACCAGCGCCGCGCGACGGTGATGGAGTTTAATCCCGATGGCACGGGAATGAAGATTTTTGCCAGGGGCCTGCGCAATGCGGTTGGGTTGGCGGTAAATCCGAAGACTGAGACGGTGTGGGTCACGGTTAATGGGCGCGACTGGTTGGGCGACGACCTGCCGCCGGAGACGGTCTACGATCTGGGCAAAGATGGCGGAGTCGATGGGGGCTGGCCATATTGCTATGACGATCGTACGCTCGATTCCGAGTTTGCGAAGTCGGTAAATACCGATGTTGGGCCCGACCGCTGTAAGAACATGATGGAGCCGAAAGTGCAAATGCAAGCGCACTCGGCACCGTTAGGACTGGCGTTCGCGCAAGGTCCGATGTTTCCAGCGGATTATCAGAACAGTATTTATGTCGCTTTCCACGGCTCGTGGAATCGCAGCGTACCGACGGGCTACAAAGTGGTGCGAATCAAACTGGACGACAAGGGACAGCCTGTGGGCGGGGCGCAGGATTTCATCACGGGATGGCTCGCTCCCGGAGAAACAAAGAAAGGCCGCTGGATGGGCAGGCCGGTGGGGATCGCATTTGATGCTGATGGGGCGATGTATTTGAGCGACGACACGGGGGGAAGGGTTTATAAAGTGACGTGGAAGTAGGGGCAGAGCGCGTCACTTCACAACCGTTAGCAATCGCATTCGGACGCGAAGTGGCATAATCTGAGATACGCGAAGGACATTCCTGTGCGCCATCGCAACCCTGCTGATGGCGGCTCTGTTTTTCAGTCTGGCCTGACACATCATTGCAGCTCGACCTAATGTTCGGCTGCCAGGCGGCGCATGCTTTTTCCGGCTAGGAGGGACCATGTCGGATTGGATCATGTCGGATATTCAGTCTTCCTCGAATCAAATCGGCCTCAAGCAGATTGGCGTTAATCGAATCGGCTTGATACGAATCGGCTGGAGATGCTTCCTGATCGTGGCCGTTGCTGGGTTGCTCGGGAGGCTGCCGGCGCAAGCCCAGACCGAGACAGTCCTTTACAGCTTCTGTTCCATGCCCAACTGCTCCGACGGCTACGCACCCGTGGGGAATTTAGTCCTTGATCCAGAGGGGAACATTTATGGCACAACTCTCGACGGCGGCGCTGACCAGTCCGGTGTCGTTTTTGAAGTAACGTCCGGCGGCACGGAAACTGTTCTTCATAGCCTTGGACGCCACGTGGGCGCTTATCCGGAAGGCAGCCTGGTTCGGGATGCGGAGGGCAATCTGTACGGCACGACCGAAGGCGGCAGCTATTACGGGTTGCTGGATTCGAAGTTTTTCGGTTCAGTGTTCAGGGTGCGTGACGACCAAGACCTTGGGTTTCTTTACCGCTTCACAGATAAGAATGTGGCGAACGGCGCGGTGCCAACCTCCGGATTGGTCAGGGATGCGTTCGGCAATCTTTATGGCACAACGGAATACGGCGGTTCCGGCGACTGCGCCGGCTACGGTTGTGGAACCGTGTTCAAAGTGACCCGCGAGCGCATGGAGACGGTGCTTTACAACTTCGTCGGAGGAATGGACGGGCAAGACCCCAACGGAGGGCTGCTGCTGGATAGCGCGGGCAACCTCTATGGCACAACCAATTTCGGCGGTGGCGCCGGCACAGCCTGCGGGCAGGCTGCCTGGTGTGGAACGGTATTTAAGCTCGCTCCTAACGGGAAGGAAACAATTCTTTACCGCTTTACCGGGGGCGCCGATGGTGGGCGTCCGTTGGCCGGATTGGCGATGGATGCCGAAGGCAATCTATATGGCACAACGCTGGGCGGAGGCACGTCGAGTCACTGCTCCGAGGGATGCGGCACGGTGTTTAAAGTGACACCGGGCGGGACCGAGACCGTGCTTCACAGCTTTGGTGGATCAAACGACGGAATATCTCCGACGGCTAATTTGGTAATCGATGGCCAAGGCAATCTTTATGGCACAACCCGCGATGGCGGCGACACTGACTGCTGGGATGGTGGCGGGTGCGGGACGGTGTTTAAGGTGGCTCCGGATGGTACCGAGACCATACTATATCGCTTCACCGGAGGAGCGGACGGGGCCACGCCCTATGGCGGTTTGGTGCTCGACGGGCAGGGCAATCTGTACGGCACAACTGTCGCGGGCGGCATGGGCCCATGCGACGATTATGAGAACCTTCCTGGCTGCGGGGTAGTGTTTAAAGTGACGCCGTAAGCCGCGATGCGACCTCCCTTGCTCGACAATCCGCTAGCTTAGGCCAGATTTGCCGCCTTGACTTCCGCTTCATTTGCCAGACCACTGTGTTTGTGAAACGGGCGGGACGTTGGCAAGCAGCGGCTTCGCAAAGCACCAAAATCTGAGACAGTAATTTCCGAGGCCCCTTGACCCTCGCCGACGCGGTCGGCTGAGTTTCGGGGCCCCAGTTGCTTCTACCCAAGGTTGTTTCTTCTCTCAAGGCCAGTTTCTTCGACTCACTACGCGTAAGAGCTGCTCGCGACAGAACCCTTGAGAAATGAGCGTTTCATCTGCTAATCGGTATCAGGGAATCGATGGGGCCATAGCCACATGTTGATTTGAGGCGCCGCTGCTGTAGCCTCCCTCCATGAACACTAAGCCGTAGTCAACTATGGCGCTCGCCCCGCTCTGACCGGACGGCAACGGAGCAAGGGTCCTCCATTTATTCTTGTGAGGATCGTATACCTGCACCGTAGTGAAGGCCTCGGGCCCATTCGATCCTCCAAAGACGTAGAGTTGGCCATTCAGAGCGACGCTGGCAGTACTCATTGCTGCGGTTGGCATGTGCGCTAATGTAGTCCAGGAGTTAGCCGACGGATCGTAGACTTCCAGCACATTAGTGACTACTCCGCTTCCATTCAGTCCGCCCGCGACGTAGAGCTTGCCGTTGATCACTCCGACGGCGGGACCCGAGGCGTGCGCACTCGAAGACCCTGGCAGGCTACTCCAGCTGTTGGCGACTGGATCGTAGACATCGAGCAGGTTGGAGTATCCGCTGTAGCCATTGCAAGCGGTCGTCACATAAAGCTTGTTGTTGATCACGCCCGTTCCGCCGCAGGCACTTAGGTGGGACATGCCGGCCAGTTGGGTCCAGGTATTCGACGGCGGATCGTACATGAAAAGCCAGTTGGTCGGCAGGGAGCCGTTCCAGCCGCCGACCACATAAAGCTGGCTGTTAATCACTCCGGCGCCGTCCCCTTGATACAAGGTCGCAGGCATGTTCGCCAGCATCGTCCAAGTATTCGTCTCTGGGTTGAAGGCTTCCAGTGTGGAAGTTGGACCACTATCGTTGTTGCCACCCGCCAGGTAGATAATCCCATTGACGGACGCCGCGGCTGCGGTACCGGTCACAACAGGCGCAGATGCCATGGTTTTCCAGTTGGCGGCATTGGCGGGAAGGCTTAGCAGTAAGACACCCAGAACTCCGGCGAGTAAGGTGTAACCGCTTACCGTACTCATTATAGGTAGCTTCATAGGTATTTCTCCTTTGGCAACTCGAAGAGCGCCTTCACCCCGCGTTCAAGATATAGGTCGCTTATTGCTGTTAGAGCACTTGTCCTTCCACACTTTTCGGTGAGCCGATGATCCTGTTATCAGGTGCTTATAGCCATCTGTCGCAACGGTCGAAACGCGAGGCGCACGGTGCTGCATGCTGCAACCCGTGTTTTTCTTCCATGTGATCTAACTGCGATTTGAGGTAACAGTCACTGTCGAAATGTTAGCAGTTACTCGCGCGTAGCACACCTGCGTGAAGTGCATTAGGAAGCTTTACCCGGAGCGTACTCGCAGGGACTTATCCGTTTTCTTCGTAGCCGAATTCGGCGACGATGCCGGCGACTTCAAACCGATCGCCGACATTGAGTTCATGTTGCCCCTGCGATACTTCGGCATCGTTAATCTTCATCCGGATATTCTTTGCCGCCGGCACGAGGAAATATCCGTCCTCGCGCAGGTGAATCGAGGCAGCGACGCGAGGCGCGAACCAGCGCTTCAGCCTGATGCTGGCCATGCCGGATCTGCCAATCACACTAAGCTTGCCGGAAAGAACATATTGCCGACGGTCGGTTCGGCCAGCGCGGATGGTCACCGTGCCGATTTTCCGCTGTTGCACCTTTCGGGATTCGCACGGCGGCATTTGGACGACGCCCGATGGCGGGACGGGCTGCACTCCGGCGAGTTTCTTGGCGAACATTTCTTTGAGCTTGGAGGCGTCCATGACCATGGTCGGTTCCAGTTGCGGCGGCGCGGCTTTTTCTACTTGCGCCTGCCATGCAGTGGTGCGATCGGTCATGGTCGGGGAGTGGTCATCGCGCTGCGTTGCGTCATCGTGAAACTCGATTCGGTGTTTGCCGATAACGATGACATCCCCATCCTTGAGGACTGCCCTGGCGATGCTCCGATTGTTGACATAGGTGCCGTTGAAACTTTCGTTGTCTTCAAGAATGTACTCGTTGTTTTGCCAAAGGATCCTGGCGTGGTGCCCGGAGACCAGCGGATTATCGATACGAAGCAGGTTATCGGGCTGGCGGCCGATAGTGACTACGCCGCCAGACAGGGACACTTCGCGTAGGACACGGTCCTGGAACTTGAGTGACAATCTCGCTGTTTTCATGTCCTGCCAGTGCCAGACTTCGTGCGCCAGGTTCTGATTCATAGGGGGCTCCAGAAAAAGCTATGGTTTGCCACGATGCTTTCAGAGCAATCCTGGTTCCAGGAGAGGATCTGTAAGTGACTGATTCGGGGACTGCGAGAATAGGCCGCCAGCCCGTTGGGACAATTTGTCCCACGCCGTCGCGCCCATGGGACAAATGGGCACGGGTTGGTCCCCAGGTAGCTATGGGCTCATCCACCTGACTCACACTCCTATAATGAACAAAGGTCATGAGAAGTAATCAGGGACGTAATCGCATCTTGACGCTACTGCTGCTTTGCGCCGCGGCCCTATCCGCGCAGCAAAGCGACAGCGGACAAACGACGCTGAAAGCGCGCTCGGCCCTGGTACAGGTGCCCGTGCTCGTTACCAGCAAGGCGGGAGAGGTGGTGTTCGGGCTAACCGCCAGCGACTTTATGCTGACTGACAATGGCGCGCCGCAGCATCTCGTCCTCGACCCGGATACGGATTCGCAGCCGTTGGCACTGGCCATCGTGGTTGAAACGGGAGGTGCCGGAGCGCGCCACCTGAATGACTACGGATACCTGGATGCGGTCCTCGACGCGCTGATCGGCAATGTGGAGCACCGCGTGGCCGTAATTGGCTTCGACAGCACGCCGCATCTGCTAATGGGCTTCACATCGAGAACATCGGTGGCGTCCGATCGGCTTGCGCATCTCGATGAAGGCGACCGCGGGGCGGCGATTTTGGATGGCGTGGCATTCGCGGTCGCGCAGCTACAGGCACAGCCGTCGCGCTACCGGCGGGCGATTCTGCTGCTCAGCGAAACCATCGACCAGGGGAGCAGAACGACGCGCAATGAAGCTTTGCACCTCATCAGCAATACGAACACAGCTATTTACAGTTTTGCGTTTTCGAGTACACACTCGGCGGTTTCGCACGAGGCGGCGAAGTTTAACAACGGCACGTCCGGCCCCGCACATGGCTGCTTCAGCCACGATGGAGCCGATCCCGAATACGAAGGCCACTACAGCAAGCAGGTGCTTGACTGCATCAGCCAACTGGCTCCGCCGGTTCGGCTGGCGACCATGGCATTCCTGGGCGCACACGATGCCCTGCGCGCGAAGACAGCGGAGTCGATTGCGCAACTGACGGGAGGCGAGTTCTTTCCATTCAAGGATGCAAAGAGCCTGAAGGCGGGTCTGATCGAACTTTCAAACCATGTGCCGAACCGTTATGTGCTCAGCTTTCGACCGTCGTCGCTGACGCCGGGCCTGCACGCGCTGCATCTGGAGACGGATCGCCAGATGAAAGACCGCCGGCACGTGGAGTTGAAATATCGCAGCGAATATTGGATCGACGAAGAGGAAGGGCGGTAGGCCTCCCGATCGCCGCGATAATTTGTTCGCGTGAGTTCAGTTTTTCGACCACGGAGGCACAACACCGGTCATGCGCGCATAGGCGACCAGTTGCCCCATGTGCTCGTTCGCGTGAACGATAATGCGCAGATACATTCCATCGACCGTGGCATCGCGATCGACGATGTGCACTTTGCGCTGAAGATCGGCAGACTTTGCGGCCAGGTGAGCCTCCTTCACTGCATCGAGCGAGCGCTTTAACCAGCTGATGACATCGGCTTTGGAGGTAACGGTTTTTTCAGCGCCATCTTTTAGGTCGGTGGGCATCTTAGGGCCGGTGACGCTCAACAGGTAGAAATTCGCTATCACAATATGCATGTAGACTTCGCTGGTCGAGCGCACTCCGCGCGCCGGGCGCCATGCAAATTTGTCCGCCGGCGTGGCTTCCGCCAGCGCAATTAACTGCTGAGAAACATGCTTCCACTCGCCGTCGTAGCCTTGCCACAGGCCCTCGGGATATGTTTCCGCGAAGGACGAGAGGGTGCTGAATAAAAACCAGAACGCGAAGAGCTTTAACACTGTTTTCATAATGCGTCTCCTCCGGTTGGACCTGGCGAGCGACCGATGGCATGCTGCCGATCATACCTTTCTATTTCACCGAACTATCCGCAATGAGCCTCATACTGCTGATAAATGAAGGGGTCGGTCATGCCCGCGATGTAGTCGCAGATGATACGCGGCAGCGGTTCATGCTCGGCTTTTTCACGATACTGGCGCGGCAAATCATCGGGTTCCTCCATCCAGTGCGAGAAAAGCTCTCCGACAATGCGCTCGGCATCATCTTTTTCCTCAGCGAGCGCCGGGCTGAAGTAGAGATTTTCGTAGAGGAAATCTTTGAGCTGCCGCCGGTCCAGCTCAACCTCTGCGCTGAACGCTGCCAACCGCGCAGGATGACGCCGGATGTCATTGAGCGAGTGCGCTCCTGCCTTCGCGATTTGCACGCGTGTATTTTCGATCAAGTCGCTCACCATGTGGTCGAAGAGGCGCTTCAGCGATTCGTTGAATTGCATTTTCTCCGCGGCATCCGGATATAACTTGAGCACTTCCTCATAGTGGCGGCCGAAGATGGGAGCGCTTTCCGCGATCTGCTCAACGGTCAGCAAATGCGCCTCGCAGCCGTCGTCAAGATCGGCGGTGTTGTAGGCGATTTCGTCAGTCAGGTCGATGAGTTGGGCCTCGAGCGGCGGGCGCTGATCTAGCAGATACTCCGCCAATTCGGGATGCTCCATTGGATCGTAATCGTGCGAGTGCTTGATGATGCCTTCGCGCACTTCAAATGTGAGGTTGAGGCCTCGAAACGCCGCGTAGCGCTGCTCGAAGTCCTCGACAATGCGGAGTGCGTGCAGATTGTGGTCGAAGGCGAAGCCATGGCGCCGCATAGCCGCATCGAGAACCTTTTCTCCCGCGTGGCCAAAAGGGGGATGGCCAATATCGTGTACGAGCGCGAGAGACTCGGCCAAGTCCGTATTCAATCCAAGCTGCGCGGCGATGGTGCGCGAAATCTGTGCGACCTCGATGGTATGGGTGAGGCGATTGCGAAAGTGGTCAGAGTAGCGGCGTGTGAAGACCTGCGTCTTCGCCTCCAGGCGGCGGAATGCTCTGGCGTGGACGACGCGATCGCGATCACGCTGGAAGTCATTGCGGTAGGGATGAGCAGGCTCGGGATAACGTCGCCCGCGCGATTGTTCGACGTGGGCTGCGTAATCGGCGAGCTGGAAATCGGTCAGCAGTTGGCAGTCCCCCGTCGCCAGTGTAACGCGGAAAGAGTTGAGACGTGGGCACGATGTCGCGCGGCTGGTGAAAGGGATGACCCGCTGACGACCGGCAAACTTACTCAGTCAAGCTAGAGGTGGCACTGGCCGAGTAGGGATCCGTCGACTCCGAGCGTGATCGCTTCGCGATCGCGTTGCTTCGGGTGGGATGACATTGCTGTTTTGGTAGCGCCTGCGCGGACGGAGTGTCCGCGCCAAGGAAGCGAGGCGGCTACTGCTTGCTTGGCTCTTCCTTCGCCAGCTTCATTTTGGCGGAGTCGAGCTTCTTCTGCACCCGCGCGACATCGTCCGGGTCAACTTCGGCGGCAACAGTGCGGTTCCACTCATTCAGGGCCCGCTCCCAATTTGCGGCCGCGAGTTTCAGCCGGCCAGTCTTCTGATAAAGATCGCCGAGGTGATCGTGAACGGTGGGATCGGTATTGATCTTCTGCGAGGCCTTGACCAAGTTCTGTTCGGCCAACTCGTACTTACCCATGCGGAAGTAAGCCCAGCCGAGTGAATCGAGATAAGCGCCGTTGGCTGGGTCGAGATCGACGGCCCGTTTTATGTAGGCGAGAGCCTCCTCGAGCTGCGTGTTCTGGTCGGCCAGCATGTAACCGAGATAGTTCAGAGCTGAGGCGTGCTCGGGATCGCCGGCCAGGACTTTCTTGAACTGTTCTTCGGCGTCGGGGTAACGCTTCTGGCGCTCGTATGTGGAGCCGCGCAGGAACCAGATGTATTCCTTTTCTTCTTCCTTGGTCGAAAGCTGCTCGGCTTTATCGAGAGCCTGCTCGGCATCATTAAAGCGGCGCAGGCGCGTGTTCATTTGCGCCAATACGATATAAACTTGGCGATCGCTCGCATCGCCCTTCAGCATGGCACGGACATCTTTGAGCGCCTTATCGGCGTCGCCCATATCCGCCAACTGCGCGTCATAAACCATTTTCAGTTCGCGGCTGCTGGGCAGCTTCTGCATCGCCTCTTTGGCCACATCGGTGGCCTTCTGCCACTCTTTGGCTTCGCGCCAGGTATCGATCACCTGCTGATAGCCGCGTTCGACATTCTCGCTGGCGCCGAGCGCAATCATTTGCCGGAAAGTTTCGTTGGCGGCCTGGTAGTTGCCCTCATCGCGATAGATGGTACCCAACCGTTCCAGAAAGACCGCACGATTCCCTTTCGCACTGCCCGAATAATCGCCCTCGGGTTTCTCCGTCTTCTTCAGCAGGTCCTTCATGATCTGGGCCGCTTCATCGTACCGGCCCTGGAGCTGGTAAATCGAGGCAATGTTATACGGCACCTCGATAGAATCCTGCACCATAGATGCGGCCTTCTTCAGATTTTCGAGCGCGAGGTCGAACTTGCCCTGCCGGCGATAGATCTCTGCCATGCGGATGTAGGTCTGCGCATCCTCAGGATTCGCATCGGCGATCACTGTGTATTGTTCGAGAGCGGCGTCGGTCTGGCCATCGTTGAGCAGATTCTCCGCGAGGCCGCGAATGGCGTCGAGGTTGTCGCGGTCTAACTCGATCGCATGCCGATAGGCTTCAATGGCGCTCTTGTATTGCTTCTGCTGTTCGTAGGTGTATCCCAGTGCCGAATAGAGCTTCGCGGAACGCTCGTTGCCCGGAATGGAACTCAATACCTCAGTCGCCCGCGTCGTGTCGCCCAATTCGTTGTAGAGGTAAGCGAGCGTGGTGACGGCTTCTTCAGAATCGGGCTGAAGCTTTACGGCCGTTTTGAATTCGGCTTCGGCTTTTTGCAGATCATTGTTCAGCCGGTACAGCCGACCCAGGAGAAGATGGTCATCCATGCTGCTGGGTTCGAGCCGGACAATCTCTTGATACTGCTCGATGGCCAACTTGAGCACGCTATCCGAGCCGTTACCGGCCTGCATGTCACCCAGCGAACGCAGATAGATGCGGCCCAGCAGCCGGCGCGCTTCCAGATTGTTTGGATCACGCTTGATGATGTCCTGGGCTTCAAGAACTGCATCCCGGATCCTTCCGGTCTTGGCATACAGTTCGGCCAAACCTGCGGTCAGATAGCCTGAGGTAGGATCGGCGTCGATGGCGGCGCGATATTCCTCGATTGCCTTGTTTGCCAATTCGCTGCGGCCATAGGTGGCAATCTGCTCCTCATAGAGGTGAGCAAGCGCGAAGTGATAATAGGCGGCCGCTTTGTCGGGCACCTTACTCTTATCGACGGGACTTTTGTCGGCTGAAGGACCGTTAGCCGGCGTTGGCGAACTCGTTGTCTGCGGCGGGTTTTGTGCCGAAGCACTTTGCGCCGATACAAAAGAACCGGCCAAGAGAAGAACAGAAATTCCGTGCTGAATTGTCATCAAATGTTCCTGCTGGATGCTGCTGCCCAATCTATTCGATGCCGGTTCGCCGCTGGCTGATGCCGATTTGTGTCTTATGTGAATGCCGGGGCGCCGCTCGCCGTTTTTCTATTCTACCCTTGGGGCGAGCCGTTCGGTGATAGGAGTAGAGATAACCTTGGAATCCGGAAGTACAGGGACTTCGGGAGTTAAGCCGGGGAATTAAAGCCGGGAAGTTAATGCCGGAAATGGCGCACGCCCGTAAAAATCATGGCGAGGCCAAGGCGGTCGGCGGCTTCAATGATCTCCTGGTCACGGACCGATCCCCCGGGTTGGATGATGGCCGTGGCACCGGCTTTCGCAATTTCTTCGACCCCATCCGGGAAGGGGAAGAAAGCATCCGAGGCCGCTACGGTTCCTTTCAGTGGCAGTTGCGCCTTCATCGCGCCGATTTTGCATGAATCCACGCGGCTCATCTGGCCAGCGCCCACGCCCACCGTCTGGCCGTCGCGCGCATAGAGAATCGCGTTTGATTTCACGTGCTTGCAGACCTTCCAGGCGAACAACAGGGCACGTTTTTCCTCGCTGGTCGGGGCCCGTTTGGTGACGACGCGCAGATCCGATTCTGCCAATTTATGTAAGTCGGCATCCTGGACCAGCATGCCACCGGAGATGTTCTTCAGCACCCATGGCTGTTGCCCGGCAGGCACCTCGACCAGCCTGAGATTCTTTTTCGACGCAAACACTTCTTTTGCCGCGGGATCGAAAGTGGGGGCTGCGATGACTTCGAGAAACAGCTTGGCCATTTCGGTTGCGGCTGCGGCATCGACCGGACGATTGACTCCGATGACACCGCCAAAAGCTGAAACCGGATCGCATTCGAGCGCCCGCAAATAGGCTTCGGCCAACGTTTTACCAGTTGCGGTTCCGCATGGGTTGGTGTGCTTGATGATGGCGCAGACCGGTTCATCGAATTCCTGGGCCAGGTCCCAAGCCGCCTGCAGGTCGACGATGTTGTTGTAGGAAAGTTCCTTGCCCTGCACCTGCTTGCCGTGAGCTACACCCGCGCCCGAGCCGTCGGCATACATCGCTGCCCTCTGATGAGGATTTTCTCCGTATCGCAAATCCATCTGCTTGCGGAAGCTGAGGCGGAGCGTTTCCGGAAAATTCGTCTGAGGTTGGAGTTGAAACTTGTCAGCCGCGCTGGTGCGATCGAGAGTAATGCGGTCGAGAGTCGATGCGATCGCGGAATCATAGGCGGCGGTTGTGGCAAAAGCCTTCTGCGCCAGACGCCATTTGGTTTCCTTGGAGAGCGCGCCGCCGGACCGGGTCATTTCTTCAGCAATGGAGTCGTAGTCGGCGGGCGATGTGACCACAGCGACGTCCTGAAAATTCTTGGCCGCCGAGCGGATCATTGAAGGGCCGCCAATGTCGATGTTCTCGATGATCTCTTCGAAGTGCGCGCCCGGTTCGGCCGCGGTCTTTTCGAACGCATAAAGATTGACGACGACCATATCGATCGCGGGAATCGCATGCTCGGCGACAGCCGCACGGTGCGCGGCATTTTCGCGGCGATGCAAGATTCCGCCGTGTACCTTAGGGTGCAGCGTCTTGACGCGCCCATCCAGCATTTCGGGGAATCCGGTGAGTTCGGAAATGTCCTTGACGGCGATTCCAGAATCACGCAACAACTTGGCCGTCCCGCCAGTGGAGACAAGGTCGACGCCAAGACTGGCAAGTTTACGGGCAAACTCCACGAGTCCGGTTTTGTCAGTGACGCTGAGGATGGCGCGACTTATTTTTGTTATGGAAACCTTGTTCGCGGGGAAAGCTAGCTGGGAATCGGTTGCGGACGGGGACATGAGAACCTCTGGGGCAGATGGGAATCGAAAAGAAAATTCTAACAGGTGGGGAGTGCCCAGACACCGTTCTCAGTGCCCCGGGCATGGCTGGGTTGCGAGGGCCCCGGGGGGGAGCACACCCTTAGGGCAAACGTAAAGTTTGGTAGTGGTGCAGTTCAAAAAGGAAGCAAGCCAAACGCGCGATTATTGCGTCGCAAAAACCGCGACGCAACGCGCGGCTTGCCCAGATCCCTCGCGGCGCAAAAAACGCTTGCTCGGGATGACAATCAAACTGCACCACTACCTAAAGTTTCGACGCGTGGGGCCGGATCACCGGACTGCGAGTACGTCGTCGGCCCCAGTGTCCGCTGCCTTCGCACTTTTCGCATCCTGTGCTTTGGGAGCCTCCACCCTCCGCCGGACGCCATACACGGTGGGAGTCTTTTTGGAATCGTCTGTGGTTTTTGTCCTGAGTTCGCGCACGGAGAGAACCGCATCCTGCGGCTTCCGAATTCCCTCTTCCCGGATTCGCGACTTCTTCCGCCAAAGATCGCTGAACATTGCATATCGTTGGGCGATTCCGTTATAGCGGTAGCGCTGCGCATACTTCATCCGGTCGCCATCGCTGAACTTGCGAAGCAGGTTCAAGACCTTCCACTCAATGTCGGTCGGAGGGCGTTTCTTGGCGTTAATGAAAAACACCTCGTACTCAATCTTCAGGCGGCGCATCAGAGTTTCGAGCAGGTCCAACTCTTCGTCGACGGTCACAGAAATCTCCCGCTTTGTAGATTACCCACATTCGGGAGGGAGGGGCAGTTCTCGGTAGTGTCTCAAGGGTATGGTACGAAAGTTACTAAGAGCGGCTGGCGGCATTCGCTTCTCCGCCCCGGCCTTGGAAGTCGCCGCCGGCTGTGACACGGGACTCCTGTCAAAAGAATTCGGGCGATCAGGAAGAGCCTCGGTCAAATGCTAGAGGCTAGAGGAGAAAGGCGGCTTCTACTTGGTGGCGCTTGCTGCCATCTTCTTGACCATGGCCAATACGAGCTTACGGTCGCTGTCGTTAAGATTAGCGGCGTAGCGGCGCATCTGGCTGAGGAAGCGGACCTCGTCGTCCGAGAGCTGCGGCAGTCCCTTCTGGTGTCCATTGGAGTGGCCATCGGCGAAGAACTGGGACAGCGGCAAGTCCATGGCGCCGGCAATCTTGGCCAGCGTGTCGAGGGACGGAATCGTGTGGCCGTTTTCCACGCGCGACAGGTAGCAGCGCAGAAGGCCAGTTCTCTTCTCGATATCCCCTTGCGACATGTTTCGCTGTAAGCGGAAATTTCGGATGGTCTCGCCGATATTCATAGAACGCAGCGCAGGACGAAAAAAAAGCTCGCTGCATAGTAACCAGAGCGGCACCTTCTGGCAAGTGGAAATTCCTAAGGCCGATTCTGGCGGGGAAATTGCTTGCGCTACTCAACGATAACAAATCAGTTTTTCAAATTTTTTCCGAGGAAGGCGAGGGTACGCGTCCACGCGTCGGCCGCATCGTCGGCGCGATAGCCCTGCTTATTGTTTGGATTTTCGAAGGCATGGCCCGCATCGGGATAGATTTTCACGTCGATCTTCTTGCCCAAACCTTCCATCGCTTGCTGAAACTTCTTTACGTCGTCCGGAGTGATGCCGCGATCCTGACCGCCGAACAATCCCAGAATCGGCGCGTTAATCTTTTTCATGTCGGCGGGATCGGTAGACAGGTGACCGTAGTTGATTACGGTAGCGGCGAGGCTTGGCTCAGCAATCGCTGCTTCGAGCGCGTAGCCTCCGCCCATGCACCAGCCAATTGAGCCGAGGCGGTCTTTCTTGACGTTTGGCTGCGCCGCGAGAAAGTCGAACGCTGCCTTCAGGTCGCGCGCCGCGCGATCCGGCGGCAGTCCGCGCATCAACTCGTGTGCCGCATCGGGGGTGTCTCCGACCTTGCCGCGATACAGGTCGATGGCGAGCGCGACGTAGCCCTGGTCGGCGAATTTCGAGCCCTGCTCCTTGACCCAATCATTGAGGCCCCAGAATTCATGGATCACGATGAGCGCCGGAAAAGGCCCTTTACCGGCCGGCGCGTAGAGCATGCCCTTGACCGTTTCGTCTCCTGACTTGTAGGAGACCGATTTGCCGTCGGCCGCGAGAGCAGACAGCGAAAGGCTGAGAAGAAGAAACGTGAAAAGAATTTTCATCGAAAGTCCTCTGATACTCCAGTATTTTAACGGCTGGTCTTACTTCTGCAATCTGACCTCTGACCTCTCCTATCCGGCAATCATGGGCACGGCAATCAGGGCGGCCAGCATGCCGATGCTGCGCGTCCGGCTGAAGTGTTCATGCAAGAAGATGCGAGCCAGCAACACGGTCACGGCCGGATATAACGAAGTTAGAACGACGGCCGAATCAAGGCGTCCGATCTGCGAGGCACGGATGAAGACGGCGCTCCCCGTTATATCGAGTACGCCGGCAAAAATAGCAAGGCCGAGGATGTTTCGCGGCATTGCGCGGAACAGCCCGCCGAATGCCACGATTGCCAGAGTGACCACCAGCGATGCCGAGCGCGAACAGACGGCGATCCAAAGAGCCGAGCCATTGCCGGCCTGGTGAATGGCAAGATAAAAACCCGCGAAGCCAATTCCGGCAAGAACGGCTAAACCAAGTCCCGCCGGACGGCCGGATTCTTCATTTTTACCTTCGGCATTACCAGCCTCACTGCGCGAGATGAGCCAGACGCCTATGCCGGCAAGAATGAAACCGGCGGCGTGGCGCCAGCCGGGAAATCCCTCGTGAAACGCAGTCACGATGGTGGGGATGGCTGCGCCGAGAACGGCGGCTACCGGTGCGACTAATCCCATTTTGCCGGTTGCCAAGGCGCGATAAAACAGCGCCAGGGAAAGGCCGCCGAAAGTTCCCGCGAGCAGCGCCCATCCGATTCTATCGACGGGCGGGAACGGCAAGCCAAGGGTTAAGGCGACGGTGCCCGCCACTAACATTCCGCTCAAGTGCACGATTAACGTGAACAGAAAGGCATTGACGCGGCGCGCGCCTATTCCGCCCAGAAAGTCGCTTGCGCCCCACGCGCCGACGGCGCTAAGGCTGAAAGCTGCAGGCAGAAAAAAAGCGGAGTTAGCCACGGGAATACGAGATTAGCACGGAGGGCGGGTCCGTCTGAGGAAAGCTGGGCGGCCACCAAAACATCAACGTCCCCATCCTGTCGCAAAAAACGCGACAAGGATGGGGCATAAAGTTGAACGAGACCTTATGGCATTGCCGCCACCCAGTTCCCGTCTTGGCGCTCCCAAACTGCGTAGAACGGCCCCGGGAGAATGTGAGTCCTCGAATCCTTACTACAATGCCTGTATCCCTCATCACCTGCAAACGCGCCGAACGCGGCGGTGGCAGCAACGAGGATGGTCAACTTGCATCCGCATAGGTACTCATCTCTGTACACAATGCGAGGGTCAATCGTAGAAGGTCTGGGCATTGATCATGTCCTCCTTTTTGAAGTTGTCGGTGATTGGGCGCTGCTGAAAGGTCACACCTTTGGCGTCTTGCCAAAGACGGCTTAACTTCTAGGTTGCTTCCAGTGTACCGTCGAGCATTAGCCGATTGTCAAGTGACGCTAAGGCAACACTTCGTACTGTGCCAAGAATTCCAAAAGCCCTTTCACCTCTCGGAGGAAGATATTCGTGTGTAGCGTCACTTCCAAAACATCGGGTACCCATGGGTCAACATCGGACGCGAGCCGCGAAATCGCCTTGCCAAGTTCCCAGAACACCAATGGCTTTTTCTCGTACTCCTTCGGTGCGAGAGTGTTTGCGTTACATGCTTCGCAGTAAATCTCGAACCTTTCCGTGACAGTGCGGTGAGTAAAAGGTGCTTCCTTGTTGGCACACAGCTGTTCGATCTTCTCGTTGTACAGCTCTCGAACGGTCCCGAACGCGGGCAGTTTTGCGGCTTTCCGTCCCAATGCATAGTCGACGCAAAACAAGCTCAGTAACTGCATTTCATCTAGGTAGTGCTGGCTGCAATTTTGTTTCAACTCAGGGTGGGCAACGGATTGGAGGGCATGCCGCAGTAGGTGTTTTGCAATCTCATCGGCGGCGACGCGTTGATTGTCACTTGGCATGGCTATTTAGAAGCCAGTCGGGGGTCAGTTCTCTCGTGCAGCCCACAACTATTGGCGGAGGATGAAGGTGTTCTAATGAGTGCCAACCGAAACCCACGTCTCGAAAACCGTGAGAGGTAGGGCACCCCTCATTTCCGAGGGGCTCGGAGACTTCATTACACCGTCACCGCGTCAGCCTGGGTTTTTCCTGCCAGCAACTGGCGCAGAACGTATTGCAGAATGCCTCCGTTCGCGTAGTAGAGAGCTTCCTGCGGTGTGTCGATGCGGACGACGGCCTGAAACTCGCTCGGCGTTTTTTGGTTAACTGCGTTTTGGTTAACCCCAGCCCCGCCACCCGCGCCGCCCTTGATGCGAACTGTGATCTTGCGGCCGGAGGAGAATTTCTGGACGACTTCGCGAATCCCCGAAATTTCAAATACTTCGTGGCCGGTCAGCCCCAGCGATTCGACGTTCTGGCCCGGCAGGAACTGCAGCGGCAGAATGCCCATGCCGACGAGGTTCGAACGGTGAATGCGCTCGTAGCTCTCGGCAATGACGGCGCGCACGCCGAGCAGGCGCGGGCCCTTCGCCGCCCAGTCGCGCGAGGAGCCGGAACCATATTCTTTGCCGGCGAGAATCACGAGGGGGACCTTCTCTGAATGATATTTTTCGGACGCGTCGAAGATCGACATTTCGTCGCCATCCGGGAGATGGCGAGTGAACCCGCCTTCGGTCGAGACCATTTTGTTGCGCAGCCGCACATTGGCAAACGTTCCACGCACCATGACTTCGTGGTTACCGCGGCGCGATCCGTAGGAGTTGAAGTCGGCGGGCTGCACGCCGTGAGCAATCAAATACTTGCCCGCGGGACCATCTTTTTTGATCGAGCCTGCCGGCGAGATGTGGTCAGTCGTCACGCTGTCGCCAAGCACAGCCAGCACGCGCGCCGCCTTGATGTCATCGACCGGCGAAGGCTTCAACGCCATATCGTCAAAGTAGGGCGCCTGGCGAATGTAGGTGGAATCCTTCTCCCACGTGTAAGTTTCGCCCTTCGGGATATTCAGCGAGCGCCAGCGCTCGTCGCCCGAATAAACCTCGGCGTAGCTTTTGCGGAACATCTCCGATGAAATCGCGCCGGAGAGCGCCTGCTCAATTTCGGATTGCGACGGCCAGATATCGGCGAGATAAACTTCGTTGCCGTCCTTGCCCTTGCCGAGCGGCTCTTTTCGCAGATCGATGTCAATTTTGCCGGCCAGCGCGAAAGCGACGACCAGCGGCGGCGACATCAGGTAATTAGCGCGGACTTCGGAATTGATGCGGCCTTCAAAGTTTCGATTGCCGGAGAGCACAGACGCGACGACCAGATTCTTGTCGTCGATCTCTTTCGAGATTTCCGTTGGCAGTGGGCCCGAGTTGCCGATGCAGGTGGTGCATCCATAGCCCACGATGTGAAACTTTAGCTTTTCGAGATAAGGCATCAACCCAGCCTTTTGCAGATAGTCCAGCACTACTTTCGAGCCCGGCGCCAGCGAGGTTTTCACATAACTGGGAACGGTCAGCCCTTTTTCCACTGCCTTCTTCGCCAGCAACCCGGCGGCAATGAGCACCGAGGGGTTGGAGGTGTTGGTGCACGACGTGATCGCGGCGATCACCACGCTGCCGTGCTTGATCGATTTTGCCGAATCCGCGGGCACATGCTCGTGCACATTCGGGTCTTCGACGCCAATTGCCGCCGGACTGCCTCCCTCGCTTTCCCAGCGCTTAGCATTTATGTTCGAGCTTGTGGTCGCCGTGCCAGCCTTCGACGGCCTGATGAGCGCAGGCAGAGCCTGCGTGAACGACTCGCCGGCCTTCGACAACACCACGCGGTCCTGCGGGCGCTTTGGGCCAGCAAGGCAGGGCTCCACGGTAGAAAGGTCGAGACTGAGCAACTCGGAATATTCAGCTTCCGGAGTCTTCGCGTCGTGAAACATGCCTTGCTCGCGGGCGTAGGCTTCGACCAGCGCAACCTGCTCGTCGCTACGGCCCGTAAGTTTCAGGTAGCGCAAGCTCTCTTTATCGATCGGGAAGATGCCGCAGGTTGCGCCATATTCGGGGCTCATATTGGCGATGGTCGCGCGATCGGCAAGGGGTAGGTCTTGCAGGCCCGGTCCAAAGTACTCGACAAACTTGCCAACGACTCCATGCTTGCGGAGCATCTCGGTGATGGTCAGAACCAGATCGGTTGCGGTCGCGCCTTCGCGCAGACGCCCGCTGAGTTTTACGCCAACCACCAGCGGGATCAGCATGGAAACGGGCTGGCCCAGCATGGCGGCCTCGGCTTCAATTCCGCCGACGCCCCAGCCGAGCACGCCGAGTCCGTTGATCATGGTTGTGTGCGAATCGGTACCGACAAGGGTGTCGGGATAAGCCGTGCGCTTCCCACCTTCGGCTTCTGTATGAACAAAAACCACTCGAGCCAGATATTCGAGATTCACCTGATGCACAATGCCGGTATCCGGCGGAACGATTGCCAGGTTGTGAAAGCCGGTCTGCCCCCAGCGCAGAAAACCGTAACGCTCCTTGTTGCGCTGGAACTCGAGCAAGGCGTTCATATCCAGGGCCTGGGGCGTGCCGAACTCATCCACCTGTACGGAGTGGTCAATGACCAATTCGGCCGGTTGCAGCGGATTAATCAGCTTGGCGTCTCCGCCAAGGCGCTTCATGGCATCGCGCATGGCAGCGAGGTCGACCACCGCGGGCACGCCCGTAAAGTCCTGGAGCAGCACGCGGCTGGGCGTGAAAGCAATTTCTTTTTCCGGCTTCGAATTCTTGTTCCAGCCCGCGAGCGCGCGAATTTCCTGCGGCGTCACATTGCGACCGTCTTCGGTGCGGAGGAGGTTCTCCAGCAGAATGCGCAGCGAAAACGGCAGGTGCTTGGTGGAGATGCCCTGCTTGTCGAGCGCGTCGAGGCGATAAAGCGTGTAGTCCTTGTTGCCGACTTTGAAAGTTGCGCGGGCACCGAAGCTGTTCGTAGACATATATAGTGGCCTTCCTGAATACCTAGCTAGATAGATGATAAATAATCAATATTGAATCAAGCATGTCGCAGTCGACTGTGATTGCCATCACAAGGTGTTGCTAGTGTATGCCTTGGCGGTGAATGTGAGGTTACAGAGAACGAAGGTCCGCGAAAGATTGGCCCTGAAAAGAAGGCACTTACTTGGCGCGCAGCAGCAGAACCGGCGCGCTGACGCTGTGGCGGACGCGCGTGGCCGTGGCGCCCAGGAATATATCCCCAAGTAAGCGGTGGCCGTGGGTGCTCATGGCGATAAGATCGCAACCTTTTTGCTCGACCCACTTGATGATTTCTTTCGCCGGCTCGCCATAAGCAAGTTCGGCTTCGGCCGGAATACCTGCCGTCTGAAACTCCTCGCGCACTTTCTTGAGATATTCCGTGTCCTCGGAAATCTCCGGGCTGACAGCATCCTTGCCATAGGTGCGGGCCGCCCATCCATCCGCGACGTGCAGGAGCACCACGCGGCTGTGCGCCAGCTTGGCCAGGTCCTTAATGTGCTCAATGATGGCGCGGTCGGTGGCGGTGCCGTCGAGCGTTACGAGGATAGTTTCATACATGATTTTTTGTTGTGAGGCTTGCAACGGAACCAAAGCAGCAATCCAAATCGCGCTTTATGAAAATGACACGCGAAAAAGAACAGCACTACAGATCTCAACCGCCCACAATCACTTGCCATGCCGCCCGGATCGACGCGGGCAGCCCGTACAGATCCATTGCCGTGATAAGGATAGCACTCCCCCAACCGGCCACCAGCAAGAACACGCCGATCTTCCAGCGCCCCATGCGCGCGCCGGAACTGGTGAACTGCAGCAGCGGAAACATGGCGAAGGGCAACTGCAGCGCCAATACCACCTGGCTCAATGTCAGCAAATCGGTGACGCTGCTGTCACCACGCAGACCGATAATGAAAACGGCGGGCAGGATGGCGAGGGTGCGCGTGATGAGCCTCCGCACCCAGGGTTTGATCCGCCAGTGCATGAAGCCTTCCATCACGACCTGACCGGCGAGCGTGCCAGTGATCGTGCTGCTCTGGCCGCTGGCGAGCAGTGCTACCGCGAATAGCGTGCTCGCCGCGACCGTCCCCAACAGCGGAGCTAGCGTCAGATAGGCCAAGCGAATCCAGTCGCTATTGGGGCTGAACATGACCACGTGTCCGCCGCCGACCGTCACACTTTGTTTGCCGAAAAACACCGTGGCCGCAAGCACGAGAATGGCGGCATTCACAAAAAAAGCGATTGTGAGCGCGACAATCGAATCAATGTTGTTGAACTGAATGGCGCGGCGGATGGAGGCATCGTCTTTCTGCAATTGCCGGCTCTGCACCAACGCCGAGTGCAGGTAAAGATTGTGCGGCATCACCGTGGCGCCGATGATCCCGATGGCGATGTAGATCATCCCAACCTGGCCGAGACGAGGAAGAATTAGCGCGCGTCCCATTTCCATGAAGCTTGGCTGCGTTGCAGGAAGAATGAATATCTCGATGAAGTAGCAAGTCGCGATCGTGATGATGAGCACCAGCACGACGGCCTCGATGGTGCGCATGCCGAAGCGTTGCAAGGCGAGCAGCAGAAGAACATCGACGCCAGTGATGATGACCGCCCATAGCAGCGGAATGTGAAACAGCAGATTGAGTGCGACCGCGCTGCCAAGGACCTCCGCGAGATCGCAGGCGCCGATGGCCATTTCGCTCATCAGCCAGTTCGGCCATCGCGTCCATTCCGGATACCAGTCGCGGCAGCATTGCGCGAGATCTTTGCCCGTGACGACGCCGAGCCGCGCGGCGATGACCTGCATGAAGATGGCAATCAGACTAGCGAGGCCGACGACCCACAGCAACCCGTACTTGAATTGCGCTCCGCCCTGAAGGTCGGTACCCCAGTTGCCGGGGTCCATGTAGCCAACACTTACCAGAATTGCGGGGCCAACAAAGGCGCGCCACTGCTGCCAGAAACCAGCCGCATGGTGCGGGACCTCGACGGTGCCGTGCACGCCTTCGAGGGAGACGGACGGGGATGATTTATGTGCGCGGGGGGGAGGGGCGGCGGGACTCGCAGGCTGGCCAGAGCTGTATCCGGATACGGCTTCGGCCTGCGTGGGATCGTCTGCCTTCATGAATGAGTTCCGGATACACGTTAATCAACCGCCGTGTATATCTGACAGTTAACTGTAGTTAATTATACCGCGGTTGATTATACGGAATGGGCGGGCACACGCGAAAGCCAAATTCTTTCCGCGGCGGCGCGGCCGAGAACCATGGGGCGCGAGCCCGTCTTGATGGAGCCGGCTTTGATGGAAAAAGTCTTGTCGTAATTTCGCTCGACGAGATGGAGCCGGGTTCCGGGGCGAATGCCGCGTGCTTCCAGAAACTCCAGCAAGTGACGGTCGCGCTCGTAAATCCCACTGACCACATAATTCGGGCCGGGTTCCGCCTCTGAAAGCAGCATGAGCCCACGCCGGCGCCTGCTCGCGGGGCTCTCCATCTCGCTAAGGTTGCCGTGGGGACAAGGCCGTCCACGGCCGAGCTTTGCGATTAGCCGCAATTCAAATGCGGGTGAAACGGCGTGCTCCAGACGTTCGGCCTCGTCGTGCACCTGGTACCAAGCCATGCCGAAAATTTCCGTCAGCATGCGCTCGATCAGGTGATGGCGTTCGGTGAGTTTGCGCGCAATGCGGCGCCCAGCAGCCGTCAGACGAACGCGTCCGTCGGCGTTTACGCGGACCAGGCCGTCTTTCTTCAGCCGGCGCACTGCCATGGTCACTGCCGGTGGAGAAACTTTCAGCCAATGCGCCAGCGTCGCGGAGATGACCGTTTCGCCTTCGCCTTCCGCCTCAAGAATCGCCTTGAGGTAATCCTCCTTGGAGACGGTAATCATGTGTTTCTGATTATATGGCGAGATTAAGCATAGTTAATGGCGGGATTTCAGAAGTCAGAGGTCAGATTGCAGAGGTAGCCCCGTTGACATCGTCGCCGCGCGTCCCTAACCTTGAGGGTCAACAAAATGTCCGGCTCTATGAAAATTCTCGTGCTTGGCGGAGGCGGCCGCGAACATGCCCTGGTGTGGAAACTTGCGCAGTCTCCGCATGCGGGCAAGATTTACTGTGCTCCGGGGAATGCGGGAATTGCTGAGGAGGCCGAATGCCTCGCCGTTGATCTAAAAAGCATCGACTCAATCGTCGCTCTGGCGAATCGCATACAGCCGGACCTGACGGTGGTGGGACCGGAGTTGCCCCTGATGCTCGGCGTGGTTGACGAATTCAATCGTCGCGGCTGGCGCATTTTTGGCCCCACGCGCGCGGCAGCGCAGCTTGAAACCAGCAAGAGTTTCGCTAAAGAATTTCTGCAGCGCCATCGCATTCCGACCGCCCGCTATGCGATCTGTAATTCGTCGGAAGAGGTTCGCGATGCCCTGGCCCACTTTCACACGCCGATCGTGGTAAAAGCCGACGGGCTCGCCGCCGGCAAGGGCGTCGTCATCGCGCAAAGCAAAGACGAAGCCGCGACCACCGCCAACGAAATGCTGAGCGGGCGCATGGTAGGCGAAGCCGGTGCACGCGTGGTGCTGGAAGAATTTCTGGAAGGCGACGAACTTTCTTTTCTTGTTGTCAGCGACGGTGAACGCATTGCACCGCTGGTTGCTGCGCAGGACCACAAGCGCGTGGGTGACGGGGACACCGGGCCCAATACCGGCGGCATGGGTGCCTACACGACCCCGACGATCGTCGATAGCAAGATGCGCGACTGGCTGGTGACACATATTGCGCGGCCGGTAGTGGCGGGCATGAAGGCCGAGGGCGCGGAATATAAAGGTGTGCTCTATTGCGGATTGATGATGACGGCGCGCGGGCCGATGGTGCTGGAGTTCAACTGCCGCTTCGGCGATCCGGAAACGCAGCCAATCCTGATGCGCATGGAGAGCGATCTGGTCGAAGCCATGGGAGCCTCGATCGACGGCAGCACGAGCGATGGCGACTTCCGTTGGTCGGACGATGCCGCGGTGTGCGTGGTGGTGGCGTCGGGAGGCTATCCGGGAGCCTATGAATCAGGAAAGAAGATAGCTGGGTTGAACGACGCGGCGAAAGTGGATGGCGTGAAGATCTTTCACGCGGGAGCGTCGAAGCATGATGGGGACTTTCTTACTGCGGGCGGGCGTGTGCTTGGAGTGACAGCGCGCGGCAGCGACTTGCAAACGGCACTCGACCGTGCCTATGAAGCCTGCGGCAAGATAAAATTCGAAGGCGCGCACTACCGCAAAGACATCGGGGCGCGGGCGCTGAAGAAAAGCTAGGCTCTCGGCGTTCGGGTTTCGGCTTTCGGATTTTGAGTGGATGTTATATGGCGAAAGCCGAGCGCGACAAAGACGGTAAAGAATTATGGCCAATCCAATTGTTTCAATCGTAATGGGCAGCGACTCCGATCTTGAGATCATGCGAGAGGCCGGCAAGGCGCTCGAAGAATTCGGCATCGCCTACGAGATCGATGTCACCTCGGCACATCGCTCGCCCGACCGCACCGCCGACTACGCGAGAAAAGCTTCGGGCCGCGGCATCCGCGTGATCATTGCCGGAGCCGGAGGCGCAGCGCATCTTGCGGGAGTTATCGCGGCGCATACTACGCTGCCAGTGATTGGCGTGCCCATTCCTTCGACTTCGCTGCAGGGGATGGATTCGCTGTTGGCGACGGTGCAGATGCCCGCGGGGATTCCCGTGGCAACGGTTGCCATCGGCAAACCTGGTGCGACTAACGCTGGCATCCTTGCCGCGCAAATCATCGGCGTCGCCGATGCGGCCATCGCAAAGAAGCTTGATGCGCACAAAGAAAAGCTGGCTAAGGGTGTGGAGGAGAAATCGAAGAAGCTCAGGGCCAGTCTGACCAAGTGAGACCCGCGCCCGTGGGCATGCCCAGTGGCGGGTGTGAGCGTAACGCTGTTTTCGTCAACTGTCTTTTTCATTTCCAAATCGGAGTGAACTGCGTGAGAATCAGCGTATGCGTCGCCATCTGGTTTTCGCCGTCTTACTCATCCAAGGTGCTCAACCGATTTGCGCTCAACCGAACTCAGTGCAAGTGCGATCATCCCCATTCACACATGACCAAATCGCGGTCTACCAAGCCTTCTTGGCTGATTTTCGTAAAGGCGATGAAGCGAGAACGATCAATGTCACCGAACAGACCGACATTCTTGAACCAGACGGCGGCGATTATAGCGGTTGCATGAACAAGTTTCCGAAAGCGGCGCGCGGGAAGATCGTTCACCATCTGACTAAGGAGTTCGCCCGCGAGAATCGACTTCGTGTTGTTGACCCGAAATCGCACGAGATTAGCGATCCAGAAGAAGGATGGTTGAATGGCCAATCGGTTGAGAGCGCCGTTGAGTCGGGTTTTGATAGTGGCCTATTGAGATTGTCGGAGATCATCTTCGATGCGAAGCATATGAGCGCCGCGCTGCATTACTCCTTTGTTTGCGGAAAGCTCTGCGCTCGTTCTGAGACTGTCGTTTACGAAAAGCGGCATGGAGCCTGGAAAGCGGCGCAGCTCTCTTGCGGGTACGGAATTAGTTGAACGAAAATCACCGGCTAACTCTCATCAAGAACCGGATCGCTGGCGCAAAATCGCAATTACGCTCATCCATCATCGTCCAGCGGCTCTATAGCTTCAAACTCTTCAAATAATCCCGAAACGCACCGCCCAGATCCTCGCGCTTCAGCGCGAACTCCACCGTTGCTTTGAGGAAACCCAGCTTGTCGCCGGTGTCATGGCGGCGGCCCTCGTAAACATAGGCATACATTTTTTCGCGCTTGAGCAGTGCGCGCAGACCGTCTGTGAGTTGCAGCTCGCCTCCCGCCCCGGGCTTGAGGTCGGAGAGCGTTTCGAAAACCGCCGGCGTCAGGATGTAACGGCCGATCACGGCGAGGTTCGAGGGTGCGTCGGAGAGCTTTGGCTTCTCTACCAAATCCAGCACCTCGTAAAGTTTCCCGCCGGACCCCGCGACTTCTTTCCCTTTGATCACTCCGTAGGAGGAGATCATCGGGCCATCCACGGGCTGGATGGCGATCACAGAACTATGCTTCTCGTTGAACACATCCATCAATTGCTTCAGCACAGGAACCTTCGCATCGATAACGTCATCGGCGAGCAGGGCGGCGAAGGGTTCGTGGCCCACGAGTTCGCGGGCCGTCAGCACGGCATGGCCAAGCCCCAGCGCCTCCTTCTGCCGAACGTAGGAGACATAGATCATGTCGGAAATCTGCCGCACAATCTTGAGGAGATCGTGCTTGCCCTTTTGCTCGAGCATCGTTTCCAGTTCGTAGCTGGTATCGAAGTGGTCTTCAATAGCGCTCTTGCCGCGGCCGGTGATGATGATGATCTGGTCGCAACCGGCGGCCACGGCCTCTTCGACTCCGTACTGAATGATGGGCTTATCAACCAGCGGCAGCATCTCCTTGGGCTGCGCCTTGGTGGCGGGGAGAAAGCGTGTGCCCAGGCCAGCGGCGGGGAAAACGGCCTTGCGTACGGGATGATTGCTGCGGCGGTCGCGGGTCACGCGACTGTCAAGCTTGCGCTTCATGATGAGGACATTGTAAATGGTGGGGGAAGTTCGATACCGTGCGAATGCCGGTAGGGCCTGAGTTACTCAAACTGCTTTCGAAACCGCTCCCACTGATCTTTTAACTCTCGAAGTTCATTTCTCAGCCCGGCCACTTCTTGCTGTAGCTCTGCAATGCGGGTGTCGCCGCTGGAAAGCCCGCTCGCCGCTGGAGAGAGAGTCTGGGGCGTTTCCGGTACGACTACGTCGCCCGACATTAAATGCACGTAGCGCGGTTCCTTCGTTCCCGGCTGGCGCGGCAGCATTTTCGCCAGCGGCGGCTCACGCTGCATCAGTTTCTGCAGGGCCGCCTGCACATCGTCGAGCGTTTCGAAACCATGCAGGCGCTCCGTGCGCCCGCGCAATTCGCCTGGTGTTTGCGGACCGCGCAGCAGCAACACGCATATCACCGCCTCCTCGGCGCGCGTGAAGTTGAACACTTCCTGCGTCCGATGCTCGTATTTTGTTACCCGGCTGTCCGCCCCGCGTGCTGGACCGGCCAGCCGGCGCTCCTGCAGGGCGCTGAGAGCATCGCGCACGGCCGTCTCGTCAAGTTGCATGACCGGTTCGCGATTCGACTTCTGGTTGCACGCATTCATCAGCGCGTTGAGGGACAGCGGATAATACTCGGGCGTAGTGATATCTTTTTCGACCAGCGCGCCCAGCACACGCGCTTCAGTTTCGCTTAAGCTAAATTCCATACTCCCCCCCCGCTGACCGATACGAAGGTAGTGGTGCAGTTCAAAAAGGAAGCAAGCCAAACGCGCGATTATTGCGTCGCAAAAACCGCGACGCAACGCGCGGCTCGCCCAGATCCCTCGCTGCGCAAGTGCGGCTTGCTTGATTTCATAACCACGACGGCTCCTCAGGCCCGATACTTAGGTTGTCTAAAGACCAAGCGCTCGGGCGAAAGGAGCCAGTCATGTTGATTATAGGTTGTGATTACCATCCGAGTGGGCAGCAGGTTTTTGGCATCGACACGGAGAGCGGCGAGATTTTTGCGGATCGCTGGATCGCACACACGGGGGCGGAACTGGACGAGTTTTACCAAGGTCTGCCCGGGGGAACGGTGGTCGGAGTCGAGTGCAGCGGCAATATGCTGTGGTTCGAGCGGCGGCTGGCGCAGTACGGGCACCGCTTGCGGCTGGGGGATGCGGCGCAGATTCGGGCCAAGGAGACACGCAAGCAGAAGCACGATCGGCGGGACGCAGAGCTGATCGCGCGCTTGCTGGTGGAGGGCAACTTTCCCGAGTTGCGCTGGGTGCCGACGCTGGCCGAACGCGACTTGCGTCAGTTGCTGATGCACCGGCACAAGCTGGTGCGGATGCGGGCGCAGGTAAAAAACCAGTTGCAGCATATTGCGCTGAACCAGGGGCAGCAGAAGAAACGGCAGTTGTGGACCAAGGCGGGACGCGAACTGCTGGAGCAGTTGCGGCTGGAGCCTTGGACGGCGCGGCGGCGGGACGACTTGCTGCGCTGGCTCGATCTTTTGAACAGCGATTGCGAAAGTGTGGAACGGGAGGTGCGGCAGGCGGCGGAGGCGAATGCCGAAGCGCGGCTGCTGATGACGCATCCCGGGATTGGGCCGGTGATCAGTCTGGCGTTTGTGCTGACCATCGGGCGGATCGAGCGCTTCGAGCGCAGCCGGCAACTGGTGAGCTATCTGGGATTGAATCCGTCGGAGGATTCCAGTGGGGCGCGGCGGCGGCTGGGCGGGATCAGCAAACAGGGGAGCAGTTTTATGCGCCTGCTGCTGATTCAGGGGGCGCAGACTGCGGTTCGTGGCGATGAGGAGTTGCACCGGCAGTACCGTCGTTTGGCCGCCAAGAAACACCGGGCGGTGGCCAAAGTGATGGTGGCACGCAAGCTGGTGGTGCGCATGTTCTGGATGCTGAAGACGCAGAAGACGCATGCAGAACTGGTTCGTATGCGGGGTAGCTCGAGTCATCCTGGGGTCAGCGAGACCGACCGCTTGAGTGAGCGCCCTGCCTCTCCGCGGATCCTGCCGTAACCGGCGGGACGGCCAGGTGGAGAGTTTGCACGAGAAATCATGGTCGAAACGACCGAATAGATGGGGAGTGGGGCCGGAGTTCGGCATCCACCGAATGATTCGAAGCAAAGACGAGCGGCTGGTCTTAGACAAATGCAACGGCAACAGCAACCGCAAAGGCAACAGCAAAACCCTCTACGAAGGGAAAGGCAACGGCAAAAACCTTCTTGCCGCGACTGCGCCTTCGTGTTGCCAAATAACAAGTTGACAGAGCCGTCGTGGTTATAGACGGGATGACAATCAAACTGCACCGCTGACCGATACGAAAGCTCATGCGGCATTTACACTGGAGACAGTTTACCCTGAGTGATTTCCTGGCGATTTCCTGATATGACGACCCGCCAACTTTTGGGAGTTCTTGTGGCTTTTTCTACCGTCGCCACAGCGCAAACCGCCGCTGCGCCGCCAGCGACTCAGCACGCCCCAACAGGCGCGGCCCATCAGGGCCCGCATCAGGCTTCGGACTCGCAGCTTTATCGCAACGCAACCTTCGGCTTTCGCTACCGGATCCCATACGGCTGGGTTGATCGCACAAAAGAAATGCGCGAGCAGGCGGCGTCTGCGTCGCCGGATTCGCAGGCCGGCCCAGATTCCTCCGCGCAGGCCTCTGAGAATACTCCCGCGGCGAAGGCTGCACCCGCCAAGGAGAAAAAAACGCCGCAAGCCGATGTGCTGCTCGCCGTGTTCGAGCGCCCTCCCCAGGCGCCGGGCGATAGCGTGAATTCCGCAGTCGTGATCGCATCCGAGCCTACATCTTCTTATCACGGGCTGACAAAAGCCGAAGAATACCTAGGCCCGCTTACCGAACTCGCGACGGCAAAGGGGTTCACAAGCGACGGCGATCCGGACGTCATCGAAATCGACACCCGCCAGCTCATCCGTGCCGATTTTGTGAAGTCGCTCGGAATTGCAAAAGACAAGCTTGCGATGCATCAATCGACGCTCATCCTGCTCGCGAAGGGACAGATTGTCTCCTTCACCTTCATCGGCGGCAGCGAAGATGAGGTCGAAGATCTGATGGATGGATTGCATTTTGCGGCGGCAAAACCGCCATCCCATTAGCCCAAAAAATCGGGCCTCCAACCCCAACAAAAAGCGGCGGTTTACGCTCGCGATTCTGGCCGTAGAATTGGCCGCAAATGTGGTAAAATCTAAGTAACTCTGGTGACAGCTAAATAGCAGCAATTTCAATAATTTGACCTCACCCGAGTCGATCTGGCAGCGCCCGCCCAGCCAAGCGCAAAATTCGGTTTCCGCACGGAGCAAAATGGCCACCAAGGAATTACAGCCCGAACTCGCCGACGCGAAAAACAAGAACGGCAAAACTACGAACGGCGCTCAAGCCAACGGCGACTACAATGCCGACTCGATTAAAGTGCTGGGCGGCATGGAAGCTGTTCGCCTTCGCCCGGCCATGTATATCGGCTCAACGGGCGACATCGGACTGCACCACCTGGTGTATGAAGTCGTCGACAACTCCGTCGACGAGGCGCTCGCCGGCTATGCCGACAAGATCGACGCTACCATCCATGTCGATAACTCGATCACCGTCGTCGATAACGGCCGCGGCATTCCCGTCGATAACATGGACATCGACGGCGAGAAAGTTCCTGCGGCGCAAGTCGTCATGACGACGCTTCATGCCGGCGGTAAGTTCGATTCCTCGACTTACAAAGTCTCGGGCGGACTGCATGGCGTTGGCGTGAGTTGCGTGAACGCTCTCAGCCACGAACTTGAACTTGAAATCTGGCGCGAGGGTTTCACCTGGGAGCAGTCCTACTCCAAGGGGGAGCCCACCAGCAAGCTAAAAAAGACCGGAGCCGCAAAGATTAAGACCGGGACCAAGGTACACTTCGTGCCCGATCGCGAAATCTTTACAGTCACCGAATACAACTTCGATACGCTCTCCCAGCGCCTGCGCGAACTAGCCTTCCTCAATAAAGGCCTGACCATCACGCTCACGGACGAGCGCCAGACCGACTCCAAGACCGGCGAGGCCAAGCGCGCCGAGTTTAAATACAACGGCGGCATCGCCGAATTCATTAAGCACCTCAATCGCGGCAAGTCGGTGCTTCACGATAAACCGATCTACATGGAGGCCGACAAGGACCAGGTCCATATCGAAATCGGCCTGCAATACAACGACGGCTATTCGGAATCTGTTTTCAGTTTTGCCAACAACATCAACACCGTCGATGGCGGCACCCACTTATCCGGCTTCCGCACCGCACTTACCCGCACCATCAACTATGCCGGTCAGCAGATGGGACTCTTCAAGGACGTGAAAGAAAATCTTACTGGAGATGATGTTCGCGAAGGCTTAGTTGCAGTCATAAGTGTGAAGTTGCCGCAGCCGCAGTTCGAAGGCCAGACCAAGGGCAAGCTTAACTCCGACATTGCGGGCGTCGTTCAGGCCGTAGTTAACGAAAAGCTCGGCGCGTTCTTCGAGCAGAACACCACCGTCGCGCGGAAGATCATCAATAAAGCCATTGATGCCGCCCGGGCCCGTGAAGCCGCTCGCAAGGCTCGCGACCTTACTCGCCGCAAAGGCGCGCTTGATGGCGGTGGCTTGCCCGGCAAACTCGCGGACTGTTCGGAGCGCGATCCAAATCGCTGCGAACTCTTTCTTGTCGAAGGCGAAAGCGCTGGCGGCACCGCTAAACAGGGCCGTGATCGCCGCTTCCAGGCGATTCTCCCGCTCAAGGGAAAAATTCTGAACGTCGAAAAAGCGCGCTACGACAAGATGCTGGCGCATGAAGAAATCCGCGCCATGATTACTGCGCTCGGCACCGGAATCTCGAAGGAGGATTTCGATCCTACGAAGGTGCGCTACGCCAAGATCATCCTGATGACCGACGCCGACGTTGATGGCTCGCACATCCGCACGCTGCTGCTCACTTTTTTCTTCCGCCACATGCAGGAACTGATCAAGCGCAACAACGTCTACATCGCGCAGCCGCCTCTATTCGGTATTAAAAAGGGAAAGACGCACCAGTATGTCAAGAATGAGCACGAGTTTGTCAAACTTATGGTGAAACGCGCTTCCGAAGGCATGGTGGTACGCTATGGCGAAGGCGCGGCCAAGCTCGAAGGCGCGCCGCTCACTCGCTTCATCACCGTGCTCGACGAGTATCTCCGCTTCTTCGACAAGCTCAACCAGCGAGTGCGCGAGGAGCAGATCACTGAACTGCTGCCGCGGCTAGATCTTTCCAAACGCGCCGATTTCGAAGGCGACAAGAAAAGTGCCCCAAAGAAAATCGAAAAACTTGAAAAAGAACTCAAGCGCTTGCAGAAAGACCTGAAGCTCAAGAGCGTGGAAACGCGCTTCGACGAAGAGCACAACCTTTGGGAAGTGATGTATGTCAACGCGCAGGGAGCCGAGCACGTCGTCAACTGGGAGCTGGCTTCCACCCCTGAAGGCCGTCAGCTGATGTCAAAGTTCAAGCAGATCGGCGAGTATCTCGAGCCGCCCTTCATCGTCGAGAGCATGCCGAAGGCCGCATCGAAATCGAAGGATGCGGGGAACGCTGCCGAGAACGAAGAAGAAGAGCTGAGCGATGCCGAACTGGCCGAGGCCGAAAAGGCGCAGAAAAAGACAGGCAAGGTTCCCGCGAAGCGAGCGCTCAAAGAGCCAGAGATCGTCGAGAAGAACACGGCGCGCGAGCTGTTCGACTACATATTGAATGAAGGCAAGAAAGAATATTCCGTGCAGCGTTACAAAGGTCTGGGAGAAATGACCGCCATGCAGCTCTGGGAAACGACCATGGATCCTGAGCGCCGCACGCTGCTGTCGGTGAAGCTCGAAGACATCGCCGAGTGCGAGACCATCTTCACCACGCTCATGGGCGAAGACGTTGAGGCGCGACGGAAGTTCATCGAAGACAACGCGCTCGACGTAAAGAATTTGGATATCTAGCGGCGCTTGCGGCGCCTCGAGCCCGCGTCGCCATTCTGAACATGGGCACCAAGTGCGCCCCGTGCTATGCTTCCCTGTCATCAACGATATGGAAACGCTTCTCTTTTCTCGCACCGCTTCCCCTGTAGGTCAGCTCTTCCTTGCTGCCAGCACAAAGGGACTGGTTCGGCTCGAATTTGAGCAGCGCGTTATGGCGCTCGATTCGAAGCACATCGAGTTGCACGAGTCAGCGAAGGCTCTCGCTCCTTATATTCGCGAGCTTAACGAATATTTCGACGGCTACCGCCGAGAGTTTACGCTGCCGCTCGATCTACGCGGCACTGATTTCCAGCTCGCATGCTGGCACGCGCTGCTGGCGATTCCTTATGGCGAGACTCGCAGCTATGCTGACTTGGCACGCGCCATCGGCCACCCGCAAGCTTTCCGTGCCGTGGGCATGTCGAATAACCGGAATCCGGTCGCCATTATTGTTCCCTGCCACCGCGTGATCGCATCGGACGGATCGCTGTGCGGCTACGGTGGCGGGCTTGATATCAAGCGCAAGCTGCTCGACTTGGAGCGAGCGCAAGTTGGTCTGCGTCTCCCGCTCGGAGTTAGCGCGTAGACATCGGCTAAGACATTCTTGAACCCGACCATCAAAGATTTATGTCGCGGCATCCGGGCGCGCGAAGTTTCACCGGCTGAACTCACTCGGCTGTGCCTCGTCCTCATTGAACAATTCAATCCCAACCTCAAGGCGTTTATCAGCGTTTTCGCCGACTCCGCGCTGGAGCAGGCTCGCCGCGCTGAGCAGGAAATTTTTCGCGGAAAATATCGCGGCCCGCTGCACGGCATCCCAATTGGCCTGAAAGACATTTTCGATACCGCCGGCACCGCAACCACCGCGGCCAGCGCGTTATTCAAGAACCGGGTTCCCACCGAGGACGCCGAAATCGTGCGCCGCCTGCGCTGTGCCGGGGCGGTGATTCTCGGCAAGCAGAACCTGCACGAATTCGCCTATGGCGGCAGTTCGATGGTCAGCTATTTCGGGGAGGTCCACAATCCGTGGAACACTGCGCGCATCGCGGGCGGGTCCTCGGGAGGCTCGGCTGCCAGCGTGGCCGCCGGCCTTGGCTACGCCGCCGTCGGCACGGATACGGCCGGCTCCGTCCGTCTGCCCGCCGCCTATTGCGGAGTGGTTGGGCTCAAACCTACCTACGGCCGCGTGAGCACGCGCGGCGTCATTCCTCTTTCACCTTCGTATGATCACGTCGGCACCATCGCCAATACGGTCTGCGATGCCGCCATCGTGCTCCAGGTGCTGGCGGGACACGCCCCCGGCGATGCGACCAGTGCCAATGTCCCCGTCGCCGACTACACCTGTGACCTCGACGAAACTCTGCCCCGGTTGCGTATAGGCATTCCACGCAAATTCTTTTTCGACGATCTTGATTCGGAGATCGCGGCCGCAATGGAAAAGGCGATTGAGGTCATTCGCGGAATGCGCTGCGAAATTCGCGATGAATTCCAGCTTCCGGTTTCCACCGACCGCACACTTTCAAGCGCGGAATCGTGGGCTTACCATAAGGATTACGTTGCCCGTTCGCCCGAGCTTTACCAGCCTCCGACTCTGGAGCGAATCAAGTCAGGCGAAAATATCTCTGAGGCCGACATCGCGCGGGCAAAGCAGGAGCTGGTGGCGAGCCGCGAGGCGGTCCGAAAAATATTTACCGACGTCGATATTCTGCTGACGCCGACCGTTCCGATTGCTCCGCCCGCGATTGCCGATTTGAAAGAGCATCCAGAAAAGCTGCGCGACGTCGAACTCCTGATGCTGCGCAACACGCGGCCGTTTAATGTCTGGGGCATCCCGGCAATTTCAATTCCGTGCGGGTTTACAAAAGATGGTATGCCGATCGGGTTGCAGCTGGCGGGCGCGCCCTGGGTTCCCGATACCGGCCTGCACCTCGCTTACAAATACGAGCAGGCGACCGAGTGGCACAAGAAGTCGCCGTTGCGAGTGCTGTGAGAGCTGACGGATCGTTACCAGCTGACAACGGCAATTTTAATTTTCTTACCGACGCGCAGTGGCAAGGTCATGGGAGCTACCGCGGCAGGCCATGTGTAATAAGGTTCGGTATGCACATGATCATTGATCTTCAAGGCTCCCTGCTTCAGCTTTCTGGCCGCGTCGGTCGTGGAGGTAGCAAGCCCGCATCGAACCAAGAGCCGATCTGCTCTTAGAGTCGCCTCGCCGCCTCGGGCGGTTTCAACAACGTGTCCCCCGACCTCGGCAAGGGTAAGAAAAATTTCTTCCACATCTTCCGGCACTTCGTCCTTCTGAAATTGCTTTGCCCAATCCTCTGCCGCCTTTTCCGCGGCCTCTGACGAATGAAAGTCAGAAACAATTCCCCGCGCCAGCTCTTTCTTCAGCGCCATCGGATGCGCCTTTCCGCTCGCGGCATCCAGCTTCATCTGCGCGATCTGGTCCGTCTTCGCGTCGGTCAGCAGCTCGTAGTAGCGCCACATCATCTCGTCGGAGATAGACATGATCTTGCCGTACATTTCGAGCGGCGGCTCATGAATGCCAATTGCATTCCCCAGCGACTTCGACATCTTGTGCACGCCGTCCAGGCCTTCGAGGATCGGCATGGTCAGCACGACTTGCGATTCCTGCCCATACCCGCGCTGCAGTTCGCGCCCAACCAGCAGATTGAATTTCTGGTCCGTCCCGCCTAACTCCACGTCCGCTTCCAGAGCCACCGAGTCGTAACCTTGGGCCAGCGGATAGAGCAATTCATGCACGGCAATCGGCTTCTCGTCATGAAACCGCTTGTGAAAGTCCTCGCGCTCCAGCATCTGCGATACGGTGTACTTGGCGCAGAGCCGTATAAAATCCTCGGCTGTAAACTTCGAGAACCAGCGGCTGTTGAAATCAACCACCGTTTTTTCTTGGCTCAGAATCCTGAATACCTGCGCCTTGTAGGTCTCGGCGTTTTGCTCAATCTGCTCGCGCGAGAGCGGTGGCCGCGTGGCCGAGCGCCCCGTCGGATCGCCAATCATGCCTGTGAAGTCGCCGATGAGGAAAATCACCGTGTGCCCGAGATCCTGAAAATGTTTGAGCTTGCGCAGCAACACGGTGTGGCCAAGGTGCAGGTCGGGAGCGGTGGGATCGAATCCGGCCTTCACGCGCAGCGGCTTGCCCGTCTTGAACGAACGTTCGAGCTTGGCGCGCAATTCGGATTCTTTGACGATCTCCGCCGCGCCCTTCTTGATGTAGGCCAGTTGTTCGTCAACCGGTGGAAAGTTAGCCATGTCCTAGCGATTATAACGATCTGCTTTGCACAACAGTTGCGGGCCGCGAGTCACGAGTTGCGAGCAAGCACAAGTCTGGTGTGCTCAAAGCTCGCGGCTCGAAACTCGTAGCTAGCGTTTCGAGTAAAAGCTCAGCGCGGCGTCTCCCTGCTCCAGCGTCCGATAGCGCTGCAGATCGGCAAAGATCGCGCCGGGATCGAACCGTTTCTCGTGCTCGGCAATGACGATACTTCCCTCGCGCAGCAGCTTCGAGTTCGCAAGCGCGCCTAAGGTTTGAGCGTATTCTTCTCGTAGCCGGTACGGCGGATCAAGAAACACGTAATCCGCCACGACGCCGCCGGCTTCCCATTGCCGCAGAGCCTTCGCCGCATCACTTCTTGCGATCTTGAATCCGCTGGCCACGCCAAGCGAGCTGAGGTTCGCGGCCATCAGGTCCGCGGCCGCCTTTGATGACTCCGCAAAATAGACCATCCCCGCGCCACGACTGAGCGCTTCAATTCCCACCGCGCCGGTGCCCGCGTACAAATCAAGCCAGGTTGTGCCCTCGAGAGCCGCCGGATTGCCCGCGCACAGCACGTCAAACAGCGTCTCGCGCAGACGGTCGGCAGTCGGACGCAGATCCATTCCAGGCAGCGACCGCAGCAGGCGGCTCCGATATTGGCCGGCAATTACTCTCATTTATTTTGTCGGTCGTCGTTGGTCGTTGGTCGCTCGGCAACAGCCGGTTTCTTGTGACGACGCCAGCGCCATCGCTGATGATCCACTTTCGGCTGCCGCTGCGCCCACGCTGCCTTACTTTCGTTCCCCTTTATGCAACGTAAGCCAATCGCTGGAGTCTAACCAGATAGAATACTGGCAGGCGAGTTCATGCGTAATTGGTCCATTCCGGTTGGCCGCTTGTTCGGCATCGAAATCCGCATCCATCTTACGTTTCTGTTCTTATTGGTTTTTGTCTGGGGCACGGAGGCCGCCACTCAGAACGCAACGGCCGCACTGCGCGGCCTCGCGCTGGTCGGCGTGATCTTCCTCAGCGTCGTTTTGCACGAACTCGGACACGCGCTCGTGGCGCGGGGCTCCGGCATTCCGGCGAAGAGTATTATCCTGCTGCCTATCGGCGGCATCACCATTCTCGACGAAGCGCACGTCATTCCGACCGCTCCCGACGCCTGGAAGCGCGATATCCGCATTGCCGTCGCCGGCCCGCTCGTCAATCTGGTGATCGCCGGCCTCACAGCGCTGGTTCTCGTCGCAGCCATTCCCCACTTTTCGCTGATGACCCGTCCGCTCGTGCATTCCGGCGCGCTGCTGCGCAGCATCGTGTGGGCCAACGTCTACCTTGGACTGTTCAACCTGCTCCCCGCCTATCCCATGGATGGGGGCCGTGTTTTGCGCGCGATCTTCGCCCGCCGCACCGATCCTGTGCATGCTACGCAGCGCGCCGTGCGCATCGGTAACGTCTTCTCCATCCTGTTCATGATGGTCGGCATCCTCATCAGCAACTGGTGGCTGGTCATGATCGGCTTCTTCCTCTTCGTCGGAGCACAACTCGAAGAACGTTCGGCCATGTTTCAGTCCGTGCTGCAGAGCGTGCGGCTGGAGGAGGTCATGCTCACCGATTTCGCCACGCTCTCGCCCGCTGACACGCTCGAAGATGCTCTCGAAAAAGCAGTCCACACGCTGCAAGACGACTTTCCCGTCGTCCGCGGCAGCGACATGGTCGGCGTCATCTCAAAGCAGAAAATTCTCGAGGCCCTCCGCGCTGAAGGCAACGGCTACGTTCAGGCTGTGATGAACCGCATCTTCGACGTCGCGGCCAAGCAGGAGTCGCTTGCCTCCGCTTTCCGCAAGCTTTCCGCGCACAACCTGAGCATCATTCCCGTGGTCGATGAGCAACACCTCATCGGCATTGTGACGCTGCAAAACCTGATGCATTCCATGGCGCTGCTCGCCGAAAGCCGCAAGCTGCGCCGCACGGCGCTGGATTCATGACGCTGCGCTAGCTACGAGCTTCGAGCCGCGAGCTACGAACAGCCGAGTTTCCCATAGACTTCCTGCGCGGCGCGCACCGCACTGCCAAACTCCACTTTGCTACCGGTGACGTCACGCACGACGTGCTCTAGTGCGGCCAGCACTCCCACCGTGTCGAGATAGTCGTAGTAGCCAATATGCGCGATGCGGAATAGTTGCCCTTTCATTTCAGCCTGGCCGTTTGCGACTACGGCTCCAAATTCGTCGCGAAAGCGCTTGCAGATGGCCGTGGAATCTGCGCCCGCGGGTGCGGCTACAGCGGTGAGCGCAGCCGCAGGAGATGTCGGAGAAAAAAGTTTAAGCCCCAGCGCCTCTGCTCCAGCGCGTGTCATCGCCGCGCACATTTCGGCGTTGGCGATCAGCGCGTCGCGGCCACGCGCAAGATTTCCGTCTCCCATCTGGCGAATGTAATCGAGCGCCGCCGCCAGCCCGGCAAACAACGACGTTGCGGGAGTGTAAGACGACTCGGCTTTGGCCGCGGCTTTTCGTTCTTTGCGAAGGTCGAAATAATAGCGCGGCGATTTTGCCGTCTCCATGCGCTGCCAGGCGCGTTCGCTGACGGCGCCGTAGGCAAGGCCCGGCGGAATCATTAGCGCTTTCTGCGAGCCGCCGATGATCACGTCAATTCCCCATCCGTCGACATCAAGCCGCGTGGTGCCGAGTCCGGTGATGGCATCGACGACCAGCAATGTGTCCGGAAGCGCGCGCACAAGCTTTGCGATGGACTCAACATCGTGGCGCACGCCTGTGGAACTCTCGGTGGCTTGCACGTAGACGCAGCGAACTTCCGGCGTGAGCTTCGCGCGCACGGCATTGAGCGAAAAAGTTTCTCCGTAAGGAACAGTGACGGTTTCGACCGCACAACCAAAGGCTTTGGCGAGTGACACCCAGCGTTCGCCAAACTTTCCGGCGGTCAGCACCAGCACTTTGTCGCCGGGCGAAATCAGGTTCGTGATCGCGGCTTCCATAAAGCCCGTGCCCGAGGAGGTCAGTACGAGCACATCATTTTGCGTGCCGATAAATTCCTTCAGGTCCGTGAGCACGCGCGTGTACAACGCACGGAACTCGGCCGTGCGATGGTGCGCGCCATAAGCGGCCATTGCCGTCTGCGCCGCGGGAAGAAGAGGAGTGGGGCCGGGAGTGAAGAGGCGGTTTTTCTTTAGCATCAGAGGTCTCGGAGAACAGGATATAAGATGGCGAGGGGTTCGGGAAGGGAGACTCGGGCCTCGAGTTACGAGGATCGAGCAACCGGCCACGTCAAAGATTGGGTTGGGTCGAAGCCCATAGCTCACAGCTCATAGCTTCCTGCCGTTCTATAATCTGCCCATGGCCCTTATAGATCAGATTCAAAAAGACATTGTTGCCGCCATGAAGGCAAAAGAGGAAGAACGCCTTTCCTGCCTTCGCATGGTGAAAAGCGCGCTCCAGTTGAAAGGAGTCGAGAAAATGGCGCCACTCGACGACCAGGAGTCGCAGCAGATACTCGCCACGCTCATCAAGCAGCGGAAAGACTCCGTCGAACAGTTCACCAAAGGTGGACGCCAGGAGATGGCCGACAAGGAAGCTGCCGAAATCAAGGTGATCGAAACTTATCTGCCGAAAGCGGCCAGCGAAGAAGAGATCACCGCCGGAGTGCGCGCGACGATTGTCGAAATGACCGGCCCGCTGACGATCAGGGACATGGGCACAGTCATGAAGGCTGCCATGGCGCGGTTCGCGACCGACGGCCTGCGTGTCGACGGCAAAGTCGTCAGCGATGCAGTAAAGAAGGAGCTGGGGGGAAAGTGAAGGCCGAGCAATCGGTTTGAATACGCCTCTTCCCGAGGCCTGGAGGGATGGAGGCCACCGTATTATTTGCCCCTCTGCAGTTCCCGGTACGCCTCACTCTTCCCAATCCCGCGCTCTTTGGCGACCTTCTTTAGCGCTGCTTTTTCGTCGACTTTCTCAGCCGCCATCACTTCGCGCACTCGTTTGGCGACGCTCAGTTCGGGAGTTGCGGCTCGAACCTTGGTGCTCTCTTCTTCTTTCGCGATCAGAAGCGTGATCTCTCCTTTTACGTCGCCTCGCTTGTTGAGTTGATTGAGCACGTCTGCGGCGAGGCCGCGCACGAACTCCTCATGCAGTTTGGTCACCTCGCGCGCGATCACCACGTGGCGGTCGCCGCCAAGAACCTCGACTACATCTTTCAGCGCATCGAGCAGTCGATGCGGAGCTTCATAAAACACCTGCGTCCGGGGCGATTCGCGCACACTCTCCAACAGCTTCTTCCGCTGGCCGGATTTCGGAGGTAGAAATCCGCTGAAGCGGAACGAATCGGTTGGCAGACCGCTGGCAACCAGCGCGGCCAGAAAGGCCGATGCGCCCGGAATTGGTATGACCGGAACATGATGCCGAATGGCCAGCGAGATCAGCCGGAAGCCGGGATCGGAAATTCCCGGCATGCCCGCGTCGGTAACGAGCGCGACCTTGGCTCCGCCTTCGAGATCGACCACGAGTTCGGCCGCTTTGGTCATTTCATTGTGCTCGTGATAGCTCGCCGTTCGCGTCTGAATGCCGTAGTGCGCCAGCAGTTTCTGCGTCTGGCGCGTGTCTTCGCAGGCGATCAGGTCGACCTCTTTGAGCACGCGCACAGCGCGTAAAGTGATGTCTTCGAGATTGCCGATGGGCGTGGCGACGACGTATAGCGCTGGTCCGCTAATGGGACTTTCGCCGTTGTGCGGAGTGTCCATGCCAGCAGTCTAGCAAGAAAGACTGGGCCACGGCGGCCCGCCGGGGCAAGGGACATGGATGGAAGAAGCAACGGTAAAAAACGCGACCCAGCAGCAGTCAAATCTAAAATCAAGGAATGCCTCGTTGCGGCCGCGCGAACTTATAGCATGGTGAGAGTCATGACAATCGAAGACATCGTTCTGCAAGGAAAGATCATTCGACTGGAGCCTCTCGCGCTCCGCCACATTGACGAATTGGCGGCCGCGGCAAAGGGCGGCGACTCCGAGTTGTACCGGTGGAGTCCCGTGCCGCAAGATAAATCGAGCACAAAAAGCTACGTCGAGACGGCGCTTGCCGGGCGAGAGGAAGGCATTGCCGCCCCCTTCGCGATCGTTGACCTCGATCGCGGCACAGTGATCGGCTCAACCCGGTTTTTCCAAATCGAGCACTGGCCGTGGCCGCCGGGCCATCGTTTCCATGGACGCCATACTCCGGACGTTTGCGAGATCGGCTACACGTGGCTGACCCGCTCCACTATTCGCTCAGGAATCAATACAGAGGCCAAGTTCCTGATGCTGAGTTATGCATTCGAAGTATGGCGAGTGCATCGAGTGTGTTTTCATACTGACGAACGCAACCATCGGTCGCGCGCTGCCATTGAGCGCATCGGAGCGCGATTTGAGGGTAGGCTGCGAGCGCACCGCATGGCAGCCGACTTCATTCCCCGCGATTCCATGCGTTATTCCATCATTGCGGCGGAATGGCCCGTGGTGAAGCAGCGCCTCATTAAACTCATGGCACGCATCTCAGATTAGCCGCATGAGCCTTAGCCGCTTCCCAAATCGGGGTTGGGTAATCTGGTTCCCGCCACAACGTTAATTCGCCTTTTGTTCCCCTCGTGATAAACTGACCTAAATTGCTGTGATTGCCCGCACTTCTCGCTCCAGCCGGCGGGTGTATGAATTGAATGATTAGATCATTGAGGCATTGACCCATTGGAACGCGCTGGAATGCTTCCAGTGATTGGATGGGGTAATCGCTCAATGATTGAATGAACCCAGTGACTCAATAACTCCAGGAGCAGCCATCATGGCCGACAGCAAAGCAGACGAGCGCAACAAGGCAATCGACATCGCGTTTTCGCAGATTGAAAAACAGTTTGGCAAGGGTTCGATCATGCGGTTGGGATCGAAGGAAGCGATCGTCCCGATCGCGGTGATCTCGACAGGCGCGATCTCATTTGACGCGGCGCTGGGAGTAGGCGGCGTGCCGCGCGGGCGCGTGATTGAAATTTTCGGCCCGGAGTCGTCCGGCAAAACAACGATTGCATTGCAAGTGATCGCCGAGGCGCAGAAAAACGGCGGCATGGCTGCTTTTGTGGATGCCGAGCACGCGCTCGATCCGGGCTATGCCAAGAAGCTGGGCGTCGATGTCGACAACCTGCTGGTTTCGCAGCCCGACTATGGCGAGCAGGCGCTCGAAATCACGGAGACGCTGGTGCGCTCGAACGCCATTGACGTACTTGTCGTCGACTCGGTGGCCGCGCTGGTGCCGAAAGCCGAACTCGACGGTGAAATGGGCGATAGTCACATGGGTCTGCAGGCCAGGCTCATGTCCCAAGCACTGCGCAAGCTGACGGGAACGGTTTCGAAATCTCGCACTTCTCTTATTTTCATCAATCAGATTCGAGAGAAGATTGGCGTGATGTTCGGTAATCCCGAAACCACCACAGGCGGCCGCGCACTGAAATTTTATTCGTCGGTGCGCATTGACATTCGCCGGATTGCAGCCCTCAAGGAAGGCGACGTTGTGATCGGCTCGCGCACACGCGTGAAGGTTGTGAAAAACAAAGTCGCCGCGCCGTTCCGCGAAGCCGAGTTTGACATTCTGTACGGCGAAGGAATTTCGCGCGAAGGAGACCTGCTCGATCTGGCGGTGAATAACAACATTGTCGAGAAGTCGGGTTCGTGGTTCAGCTACAAAACTGAACGGATCGGGCAGGGCCGTGAAAATGCACGCAGCTTCCTCAAAGAGAATAAGGATGTGCTGGCAAAGATTGACGCCGAAGTGCGCAAGACTCTGGGGCTGGTGACTGCCGCACCGCAACCAGCTACGGCGCAGGCGGCGAGCGCTGCGCCAAGTGGAAAGTTGGCGACCATGCCGGCGGCAGCGGAGGCGGCAAAGGTACCAGCGGCAAGAAGGTAGGCAGATCTATTGGGAAGAATTAAACTTGGTCGAGGAGCGCTGAAGCCTCCCCAAGTTTGTGCTCTATTCTCAAAGCTTGTCGACGGGCCAAGTCATAAATCTCCTCGATCATCTGCGAGACTTCTTCTTCTGCGGGAGACGTCGGTAGGTCGTTGGTGCTGGCTTCGAAAATGGTGTTCTCGCTCTGATCGGACATCCTCAGCGAGAAAGCTTCTGCATCAAAACTCGACCCAGATGAACGCGAGATCGTAAATTGAAAAGTCTCAGGACCGCCAGGAAGCACGCATCGGAAGACGCTTGAAAACGACTGTCCCCAGTCCACCTTTCGCTGGCGAGTCTTCTCTAATAGCTTCTTAATGATCTCTTTGTACTCGTTTGGGTCAGACCTCATGATGCTTTACCCCGACCTTCAAGCCCAGATTGTATTTTACCCGATTCACCAGAGAGAATCGCCAAGATTTCATCGCACTTTTTAAGAACTTTCGCCTTGTCCTTTGCTTCCAACTGGTTCTTGCTCCGCATGAATTCCCCGACCTGCCGGACGAGGCGGCTAGCCTCTAGAAACCGTTCTTTGGTACCGGAATCCAGGAATTCCCACCTTGTGATCGCGCCGTTTATCTCGAAAAAGAGATTTCTTGCTAGGAAAGAAGCGACTGGAAAATTCTCATGTTCGATGTGACTGGATAGCTCGGTAGCACTTGAACTTAGGCGTTGGAACTTGTCGGCTGCAACAAGCCTGCGGACGTCCCGGCGGGCTTCATCCGCGCTTTGCTTTGCTCCCTTGGCAGCCCGGAATGCCAGAATGCTGTATATCAGCCCGGCAGCACCGAGGAGCGCACCCACAATGCTCGACCAATCCGCAAACCTCGCAAGCATTTCCTTCGTCTAGCCAAGCAGAACCGAGAAATCATGAACCACTTCGCTGTAACGCGCAATCATACTCCTTGCAGCTAGACAACTGGCACATCGAAATCGCATTGCCATCCGCGTTTACTCCCGCATACAATCAGGCTCTCAGCCATGGGAGCCCCGTGAAGCGCATAAAAGCAATCTATCCAGGCTCGTTCGACCCACCGACGAACGGCCATCTTGACCTGATTGAACGGGGCAGCAAAATTTTCGACGAACTCGTCGTCGCGGTGCTGGGCAATCCCGAGAAAGACCCATTATTCAGCGTGGCCGACCGCTGCAAGATGCTCGAGGCGATGACTGAAAGCTTCGACAATGTTTCGGTCGATACATTCAACGGTCTGACGGTAGAATACGCTCTGCGCGTGGGCGCCAGCGCCGTGTTGCGCGGGATTCGAGCGATCAGCGACTATGAATACGAATTGCAGATGGCCCTCATGAATCGCAAGCTGCAGCCGGGCCTCGAAACAGTCTTTATGATGCCAGCAGAAAAATATTCATATTTAAGTTCGCGGCTGGTGCGTGAGGTTGCCCAGCTTGGCGGCAACATCGACTGCTTAGTGCCTGCGTTGGTGGCGCAAAAGCTACGTGAGAAACTGGATATCGCGCACCGCTTCGCCCACGATGGCGCGAATGAACACCAGGGTGCAACCGAACGCAAAACCGATCGCACAAAGACGACAAGGAAAAGAAAGTCATGAGCACCGCCGTGGACGCCCGAGGCTACCCCATCCGACTGACGGATCGCATCAACCGGATTGAGCCGTCCGCGACCATGGCCGTCGTGGCCGAGGCCGACAAGCTGCGGCTGCAGGGAATCGACGTCGTGGATTTCGGCGCTGGCGAACCCCACTTTCCTACACCGCAACACGTGAAGGACGCGGCCATCGCAGCGATCCAATCGAATTTTTCTAAGTACACACCGGTGGGCGGCACCGCGGAATTGAAAGATGCCATCGTTCACCGCCATGCAGTCGATTTTGATTCCGACTACCGGCGTGAAGAAGTGTGCGCATCGGTGGGCGGAAAGCACGCTCTGTTCAATGTCATCTCCGTGCTTGTCGATCACGGCGACGAAGTGATCCTGCCGGTTCCGTACTGGGTATCGTTCAAAGACATGGTGCGCTACGCGGGCGGCACTTGCGTGTTTCTCCAGAGCGACGAATCGCAGGGATTCCGCGTGACTGCGGAAATGGTTGCGCGCGTAATCACGCCAAAGACAAAGCTGATCATTTTGAATTCGCCGTCTAATCCTTCGGGCGCGGTGATGACTGCGGCCGACATGACCGAGGTCGTTCGCCTGGCTCATGAGCGCGGCATCTGGGTGATTTCCGACGAGTGCTACGTTTACCTGAACTATGGCCAGCGTTTTTCAGTCGGCTCGCTGCGCGACTTTCGTGATCGTTTTCTGGTGGTTGGTTCGCTCTCAAAGACGTATGCGATGACGGGATGGCGGCTCGGCTATACGCTTGGGCCTGCGCCCATCATTAACGCCATTCAGAAGCTGCAGAGCCAGTCCACGTCGAATCCCACGTCAATCGTGCAGAAGGCTGCGGTCGCGGCATTGAAAGGCTCGCAGCAATGTGTTGAGGAGATGCGCAAGGAATACATCAAGCTGCGCGACCACGTGGTGAAAGGATTGCGCTCGATTCCGGACATACAATGCACCATGCCTGAGGGCGCATTCTATGCGTATCCCAATGTCTCGGCATTGCTCAGCCGCAGCGGAGGCAATTCGGCGGCCGAACTGGCAGGCAAGTTGCTGCGCGAGGCGCACGTCGCCACTGTCCCCGGAGAAGGCTTTGGCACAGCGGACCATATTCGAATTTCCTACGCCACGTCGGCCGCTGAGCTTGATCGTGGACTGGAGCGTATGCGGAAGTTTTTCAGGGCGCTGTAGAGGCCCGTATGGCGGGGGCACTCCTGCTCGCGCAAATGACTGTGGAAAATGGAGCGACGCGCGTCCTCGCCCGTCCTGAAAATGACCCAACTCTACCCACTCCTGATGTCGCCCACCTTTGATTCGCGTCCCTGGGGCAAGCTTGATCTCTCTCCGATTTATCCCAATCACAAGTTCGACGAGAAGGTCGGCGAAGCTTGGCTTACCGGCGATAACTGCGTGGTGGCAAACGGACCGCTGGCTCGCCGCACCCTCGCTGACCTCAGCAAAGAGCTTGGAGCAGATTTAGTCGGTACGGCAGCGCGCAATCCGCAGCGCTTTCCGCTGCTGATGAAGTTCCTATTCCCCGCGGAAAAGCTCTCCGTGCAGGTGCACCCCGATGACGCGACCGCTCAGGGTTTCGGCGAACCATGGGGCAAGACTGAGTGCTGGTACGTCGCACACGCGCGTCCCGGATCTCAGGTTGCGCTCGGCCTCAACCCCGGCGTCACCCGCGCTCAATTTGCAAAGGCGATTCATGAACAGCGCGCCGAGGACTTGCTGAACTGGGTCAATGTTTATCAGGGCGAAATGATCTACGTTGCCGGCGGCACCGTGCACACGCTGGGGCCTGGATCTGTAATCGTCGAAACACAGCAGCAATCGGATACTACCTTCCGGCTTTACGATTACGGCCGGCCGCGCGAGCTTCATCTTGAACGAGGATTAGCGTCGGTCAAAGAACAGTGCGCGTCGGGAAAAGTAATCCGTCCCGCGCCAATCTCCATCAGTGGCAACAACCGCGTTTCTTCCATGATCACGGCCCCGCACTTTACCGTGGACATGTTCGAACTCAAGTCGCCGCACGAATTAACCACTCGCGACGCTTCTGGAAAAAACTCCGTGCAGATTCTGGTAGCAGTGGAAGGTTGCGGGATTGTGGAGTCTGCCGGTCAAACTCCTGTGTCGTTTGCAAAGGGAGACGCCGTGGTCATTCCGGCAGCACTCGAAGAGTTCACGGTACGCCCGCAATGGAATGTTGAGTTCTTGAAAGCCTATGTCCCCGGAGCAGAGACGCCCGAACCAGCTACGCGGATGTAGACGCATCGCAAGTTTGTTCTCAGCGCGAGCCGACTTAGCCTGACTTCGAATGTGTCAGCGGGAATGCGTTAGCGAAAGTCCTAGCTTGATGCCTGACGAACAATTTCCAGAATTTCAGCATCCGTCAGCACGCGGGGCGATTTCTTCGCTTCTTCCATGATCCGCTTCGTCAACTCCGGGCTGACCGGCACGCCATGGTTCGCAAGGTAGTGTTGGACGTTCGAATTGCCTGACATCGGGCCAATCTCAATTTTCTGGCTGCGGCCTATCCATCCTGCGGGCACTCCGGAATAAATCCGGTCAGCGAGCCAGTCATGCCCTTTCTTTTGCGCTTTGATCACGGCCGCCGCGTGCACCCCCGTCGCGGTGCGGAAGGCGTCGCTGCCGACAATCGGAGTATTCACGGCGATGGGAACGCCGGTGACCCGCGAGACAATTTGCACGTACTCCGGCAATCGAGTGAGGTCGTCGTCCCGCACTCCCAGGAGCTTCAGATTCACCAGGAGTTGTTCAATCGGCGTATTCCCTACGCGCTCACCAATACCCAGTGCAGTGCCGTGAACGCGCGAAGCGCCCGCTTCAATTGCTGCCAGCGAATTCGAAAGATCGAGGCCGCGGTCGCGATGCCCGTGCCAATCAATACCTATGTGCGGACATCCGATTTCGTCGAGCAACGCTTTCACCCACGTCACCAGATTGAAGGCAGCGTCCGGCGTCGCCGCGCCGCAGGTGTCACACAGGCACAGCCGCTTGGCGCCAGCTTCGATCGCCGCTACGAGCAGAATTCGCAAATGTTCCGGGGAGGAGCGGACGGTATCTTCCGTGACGTACATGACGTCCAGCCCCTCGCTCACAGCGAACGAAATTGCTTCGCGGCTATGACGCAGGATGTCCTCAAGCTTCCATTCTTCCGCGTATTGGCGAATCGGGCTGGAACCGATGAACAGGCACGCCTCAATCGGGACGCCGGTGAGCTGCGACACTTCAGCGATCGGACGAATGTCGACAATCAATGTACGCGCCGCGCAATTCGCCTTGATGCGCATGCGGTGCTTTGCAATCTCACGGCAAAGACGCAGCACAGCCTCCCGCTGGCGTACACCCGCACCCGGCAATCCGACGTCTGCCGTTTCAATGCTGAGGCTCTCCATCAGATGAAGAATCTCCAGCTTCGTTTCAACGGCGGGATCGGTCACCGAGGGACTTTGCAGTCCGTCGCGCAACGTTTCGTCGTCAATCATGACGTTCGCGGGCCAGCGCGGATGCCGCGGGCCCGATTCAGCCCAGTCATGGATTAGATTTTTCTCGTCCCCAGAACTCATACCACCCCATATCTATTTTGCGCCGATTTTATTTTGCGCCAAGATCAGATTTTGCGCCAAGGCCAGGCGAATTGGCGAAAGCGCCCGCCCGTTGCCGGATTTCCGCCGCAGCCGTATGGTCTCCCTGCGCGTCCCGGATCAAGGCGAGGTGAAACAGACTGCTATGGTCTCCGCTGGATTCTTCCAAGTGGCGTTCAAACTCGCGGATGGCGGCTTCATACTCGCCGCGGCGCTCGTGGATTACGCCAAGATGATAATGAGCCATGACGTACTCGGGCGTCAGCGCCAGAGAAAGCTCGAAGTGCTCCCGTGCCTCGTCGAGTTGTCCGCTATGAAACAGTGCGAGGGCCAGGCGGTAGTGAGCAGCGTTGTAATGGTGATCAATCTCGAGGCAACGGCGAAAGGCCTGCACAGCTCGCGGCATGTTTCCACGATGGTAGTACGCAACACCTAAGTCATAGTGTGCCAGGATGAACTTCGGTGCCGCCGCCACCGCTTTCTGATAACACTGAGCGGCTTGTTCGAGCAAACCCTGATGGAAGTGAAGCGTCCCGAGGAAATGATTTGCCAACACGTGGTCGGGCTCGTTCACCAGCAACCGCTCCAGTTCGTGCCGCGCTTCCTGATCGCGCCCCTCCCGCTCATGAACCAGCGCCAGCAAAAGCCGCGGGTCAATGGCGGCATCGCGCAGGAACAATCCACATTCCGCGCAGAACTTGTCCCGCTCACCGGCAGGACGTCCACAACGAGGACAGCGAAGAACAGCAGAATCAGGCATAAGAACCTCGAGCAAGAGTGCGGACCGGATCCCTGGGGGCGCCGCTACACCGCATTTTTCCTACAGATGATTATGCAGCACCCAGACACGGCTCGCCAGCGCCGTTAGAATATTAGAATAAAGGTATCCACAAGCCGTTTGTCCGCGATTGCAGTCACAGGTGCGTGTGAGATCATTAGGAACAGGGACTTCCTTCCAGGCAACGGTATTTGCGGCTTTCTAACGCCCCGCCATCTGGCGTCAAAAGCGCGCTGAGCTTGTTCGGAGCATCAAAGGCCATTTACACTTTTTTGCTTGCGGCCCCTCGTGGAAGGCTTATGGGTCGCGGCCAGCGAAGCCGAATATCGAAAGCGAAGCCGAAAACGATTCCGAAAGCGGCGATGAAAACGGGCAATGAAGACTAAAGAGCTGATCGAACTTAAAGTGAACGGGCGGTCGCATGAACTCGCCATCGAGCCGAGTGCGCTGCTGCTCGATGTTTTGCGGCAGGATCTCGGCTTGACCGGCTCCAAGCGCGGCTGTGACGACTCGTCCTGCGGCGCGTGCACGGTACTGGTCGATGGCGTCGCCATGATGTCGTGTACGCTGCTTGCGGCGAGCTGCGAGGGACAGGAGATCACAACCATCGAGGGCGTCAGCGAACACGGCAGCCTGGCCGCCATTCAAAAAGCTTATGGCGACTGTGGTGGAGCGCAATGTGGATACTGCACTCCGGGTTTCATCATGACGGTGAAATCGCTACTTGCTGAAAATCCTGATCCGACGGAGGCCGACACTCGCGCCGCGCTCAGCAGCAATCTTTGCCGCTGCACCGGCTACAACCAGATGTATGAGGCGATTCGTTCGGCGATTCAAGCGGAGAAAAAAGGAATGGCTGCGGCAAAGTAGCGAGACAAATTGACGGCCACCGACTAAGGACTAACGACCGACGACCAACCACTAATGACTGACTTCTCCATCATCGGCAAATCTACCGCTATGATTGACGCGGCGGAAAAGACCACCGGCTCCGGCAAGTACACCGACGACCTCAGCGTTCCCGGTATGCTGGTCGGAAAGATCCTACACTCGCCCTATCCTCATGCGCGAATCAAGCGCATCGACACCAGCCGCGCTGAGCAACTCGAAGGTGTGGTTACCGTTGCCACCGGCTCGGATGCGCCCACTCCCTTCGGCATCCTTCCGGTTGGCCATGATGAGCACGCGCTGGCGCTCGACAAGGTGCGCTATGTGGGTGACAACGTTGCCTGCGTTGCCGCCGTAACTGAGGCAATCGCCGAAAGAGCGCTCGAACTCATCGATGTCGAGTACGAAGTCTTGCCTGCGTACTTCGATCCCGAAGAATCGATTAAGGCGGAAACCGATCTCATTCACGACAACAAGCCGAATAATCTGGAAAAGGATTATCACCATTCGTTCGGCGATCCCGACCGCGGTTTTGCCGAAGCCGACCAAGTGGCGGAGGCGCGCTTTATCGCCAATGAGGTCACGCATGCAGCGATGGAGCCGCATTCTTCGCTGGCTTCATTCGAACTCGATCCGCACACCGGCAATCTCGGCCGCCTCACCATTTGGTCGTCGACGCAGGTGCCGTATTACCTGCAGCACAAGCTTTCGCTCGTGCTGGGGATGCCGATGGCGCAGATTCGCGTGATCAAACCGCTGGTGGGTGGCGGATTCGGCGGCAAGAGCGAAGTCATCCCGCTCGAGATTATCGCCGCCATCGCCGCGCGCAAGGCCAAAGCTCCGGTGAAGATTACTTACACGCGCGAAGAGGTCTTCTGGGCGCATCGCGGACGGCCCAGAACTATCATTGACCTTAAGACAGGCGTCAAGAACGATGGGAGCATCACAGTGGTGCATGCGCGCGTCGTGCAGGATGGCGGCGCTTATTGCTCCTACGGAGTCGTCACCATTCTCTATTCCGGCGCGCTTCTCGGCGCGCTTTACGATATTCCAAATATTCGCTACGACGGCTATCGCGTGCTCACCAACAAACCGGCGTGCGGAGCCATGCGCGGACACGGAACCGTCAACGTTCGCTTTGCCTTCGAATCGCAGCTCGACGAGTTGGCGGGGAAGATCGGCATGGATCCGGCGGAGATTCGCCGCCGCAACCTGCTCAAGCCGCCATGCGTTACCGTCAACGGCCTGCGTGTCCAGAGTTACGGTCTGCCGGAATGTATCGACACGACCGTCGAGCGCTCTGGCTGGAGCGAGCGCCACGGCAAACTGCCCAAGGGACGCGGCCTTGGCATTGCCTGCAGTCATTACGTGAGCGGCGCGGCCAACTCCATTATTCGGTCTGATATGCCGCATTCCACCGTTAACATCAAGATCGATCGCGATGGCGGAGTTGTCGTTTATACAGGCGCATCGGAAATCGGCCAGGGCTCGGATACGATGACCGCGCAAGTCGCTGCCGAGACGCTTGGCTGTTCGCTGAGTCGAGTGCGCGTGATCGCAGCCGATACTGATATTACGCCGATCGATATTGGTTCCTATTCGAGCCGCGTGACCTTCATGGCGGGAAACGCGACGTTGCGCGCGGCAGCAGACGTCAAGAAGCGCATCGCGGCCGCAGCTGCGCAGAAGATGAATTGCACGCCAGAAGATCTTGTCTTCCACGAAGACCTGGTGCTCAAGAAGGGCGCTGCGGCTCCGAGTGGAAATGGCGCGAGTGCCGACAAAGGCTCTGGGAATAACGGAGAGAAGACCGCGGAGAAGATGGACATCACGCACAGCGGCGCATCGGTGAGCGGGCGCGTCGAAGGCCAAATCCTGCGCGGCTCGTTGCAGCAGAAGCGCCAAGAAGAAGCTCCGAAAGACTGGATGACATTTGAGGAGGCCGTCGTCGCCGCCATCGATTTCCACGGCGCGCTCACAGGAACCGGTTCTTACGCTCCACCGCCGGAAGCACGTGGTGGCAAACATAAGGGCGCAGGCGTTGGACCGTCGCCAGCTTATTCCTACTCGGCGCAAGTTGCGGAAGTCAGCGTCGATGAGGAAACCGGCGAAGTCACCGTGCATAAAGTATGGGCGGCGCACGATTGCGGCCGCGCGCTCAATCCGGTTTCGGTCGAAGGGCAGATCATCGGCTCGGTTTGGATGGGAATGGGACAGGCGCTGACCGAAGAAATGGTCTGGAAAGACGGCATGCTGATGAATCCTGGCTTGCTCGAATACCGCAGCCCATCGTCGGTGGAATCGCCGGCGATTGAACCGATCATCGTCGAAAGCGTCGACCCCGAAGGACCGTTTGGCGCGAAAGAATGCAGCGAAGGTTCGCTGGCGGCAACGATTCCCGCGATTGCCAATGCAATTTATGACGCGGTCGGTGTGCGCTTGCACGAATCACCTTTCACGCCGGAGCGCGTTCTGGCTGCGCTGCGCGCGAAGAACAATGCCAAGGCTCTGAACCTGACCGAAGGCGTCGATCCAACTTCGCCGAAGCGTTTCCGCGAACATGGCGGCTCGCTTTGGTACAAGGGCAAAGGGCCAGAGCGGCATGCGCTTGATCCGGCGCGGCGCGGCGTTCCCGCAGGAGGCGCGGATTGAGTCTTCCTCAGTTCAAACTTCTTCGGCCGAAATCAATCGGAGAAGCGGTCGAGTTTCTGGCCCGCAATGCTAGCGGTGCTTCGTCGTCCGGCGGTCAACTTTCGGCGGAACGCGCCGTTTCAGATCGCGTCGTTTCCGTTCGCATCATTGCTGGCGGAACGGATTTGATTCCGTCGATGCGGCAAAAACTTTTTGAGCCGGAATTCGTTCTCGACCTACGCGGAATTGCGGCGCTGCGCGGCATCAAAACAAACTCTGCCGGTGAGGTTGAAATCGGCGCGCTGACCACGTTGCACGAAATTGAACGCTCCGATTTTTTGCGGCAGCATTATCCGGTGCTGAGCGAAGCCGCTGCGACAGTCGCTTCGCCCGTGCTGCGCAACATGGGAACGATTGGCGGCAACATTTGTCTGGATACGCGCTGCCTGTGGTACAACCAGTCGCTGACATGGCGCAAGGGCTGCGGATTTTGCATTAAGAAAGACGGCGATCTTTGTCACGTTGCTCCCGGCGGTACGATTTGCTGGGCGGTATTTTCCGGCGACACGCCTCCCGCACTGCTTTGCCTGAATGCGGAAATTGAGATCGCCGGGCCTTCGGGCGTTCGGCGCATCCCGCTGCAGGATTTTTATACGGGCATCGGCGACAGCTATTCGAAGCTGCAACCGAATGAACTGGTCACCCGCGTTTTTCTGCCAGCATCTTCAGGCTGACTACAGCGGCGTTTACCGCAAATTGCGCGTGCGCGGATCGATCGACTATCCCCTGGCCGGCGTTGCCGTCGTGATGAAACGGGTGTCTAGTTACGGCAACGGCCACGGAAAGGGCCACATCGACGGCCACATCGTCGACGCGCGCGTTGGGATTACCGCCGTAAATCCTGCGCCGCTGCTGGTAAAAGGCGCAACTGAGTTGCTGGCTGGCAAAGCCATCGACGAAGCGCTGGCGGAAGCGGTTGGCGATCTCGCCGCCAGGACGGCGAAGCCGCTGACGACTTCTGCGCTTACCCCCGAATACCGTAGAGAGATGATTCGAGTATTCACCAAGCGGGCAGTGCTCGCGGCCGCGCAAAATTAGGTACCCCCTCCCCCCCTCCCCCACCGGTATATTAGAATCATAGACTTAGGGGCAAAGTATTCCGGAATAAGGACTTATACGCAAAGTATAGAGTCTATTCGACTTATCTCCATTTTCCCGGAATTATGCCTTTGACAAACCCATTAAGTCTTTCGTCGGCGCAAAGTATCTTCGATAAGCAAAACCGCGCTAGTACATATAGCTGCATTCCACAGTAGACCAATGATAAAGGACAGATCGCTCGTATCGCTGCTGTGCGAGATGAGAAAAGATACGATCAGGCCTGGGAGAAGTAGAATCATCGTCAAAATCCGGTTGCCAGACCAGAGGACGACAAACTCCAATACAAGTGAGACAACGAAATATATGCACGCATGCTTCAGCATTTAGGTTGCCTTTGGGCGTTAAAGTTGGCGGGAGGGCTTAGCCTTCTTCTCCGGCGGCTTCACCTTGAGCACATCCGCCATCACTTCCTTAAACGGGAGCGGAATGTGCGAGATTGGTTTGGAGCCTGTCACCTTATTCCGTGGTTCCATTTTGTTCGTCACCTTCGGACTCCAACTCTTCTCTGATTGTAGACCCGTGCGCCAAGAGTTCAGAGCAAATAATAACCGAATAAAATATTTAGCCATACACATATGTACATACACGAACGCGTGAAAGCAACAAACAAAAAGAGTTAGAGGATTTTTCCCGAGCGAAACGGGGATTGACAGGGTGTGCTAGGAGGGCCGGGCATAATGCCATCGGCTCCGGGGTCGGCATTGAACGCGGGACCACCGGGCCTGAAGGCCTCGGTAGGGCCGCGGGACGCGGCCCTAAAGGGCCGCTCTTCCACGGTGGTTTCGAAACGGTGTGGCGAACGCGGTGGTGGGAGCGCGCGTGTGCAGCCGCTGATGCTGCCGCACAATGTGCTTGTCAACCCAGGATCTAAATGGCACCCCCCTTTGAGATCCCATGACACTCGAACGCGGAGACGGGGCAAGCCCCGTCTCTACGGCGGTTTTGTCTCAGATAGCAACTTCGGTAGCAACTTCCGCGACAGGTACTTCCGCGCCACTTAGTGCGCGAACGAAATGTTCAGGCCGGTAGCTAGCGTGATGTCGTTCCTTTCGACCGGAGGCGTAGATGCCAGCGGATGATTGTCAAATATGTCCGCGAAAGTGGCTTGCCAGCCTAGCCACTTGTGGAGCTTGGTGACCAAACCCAGATTGAATGCCCCGCGCAAGATATGCACATTATCCGGTGTTGCGCCGGGGAATGCGATATTGGTTTGACTGAAGCTTGGATACAGAAAGAAGGTCTGGGTGAAGGTGCTGTTCTTCCCAAGTTTATGGGCGAAAGTATCGCCCACGGTCAAAGCGGCCGTGCTATCGGACTGGTTGTACGAAATCATCGCCGGGGGCGGGGCCGAATTGGGCGCCGTTAAGCCCGAGAAACTCTCGTCCGTATAGTTCAGGCCGGCGAGCAAATCAAACGTGGTGTTCGCCGACTTGATCGCGTGATAGCCTGCACCGCCTCCGACAATCGTGCGCAGGTCCAGATTTTGGAGTTCATTGGCGAAGAAATCGGCATTGGCGAAGCCGAATACCTTCGGGCCAAAATCGAGGTCGTAGCGAATGCCTCCACCGTTTGTGTTGGCCGTGGTTTGCGCGGGGTTAAGGGGAACGCGGTTCAATTTGCTGGTCACTGAGCGGACAGTGTTTTCATAGAGAGTCACTTTGTCATGGGTGCCCGTTCGGACGGCATTGAGCCCGAGGTTCAGGTTCGAAGTCTCGCTGTTGCCACTGGTCAAGGCGAAGCCCACATTCAAGCCGCCGGCCCAGCCGTCAGTCCAGCCTGGATGCAGGCTCTTTTCGTAGGCAGCCTGCTCAGCGGGGCTGCGCAACATGGTGACCGAAGCCAGCGGGCCTTCCACCGGCCCGGTTGTTTTGGTGGCCACAACGACATCATTGGCGGTGGTGGTGACTGGGCCAATGGTAGTGGTGCCGCCTACAGTGACATTAAGGTCGCCGGTGGAAGACAGCGACTGGATGACGTCAAACTTGATGGTCACATCGCCCGCATAGTCCGTCTTCAGGACCAGCGTCTTACCATCGGACTTCACAATTGTGCCTGTCAGTTTGTCGCCATTCTTCAGCACGACCTGGTCGGCGAACACTGGTAGGGTCATTAAGAGCAAGAGCGCCACAAATATTTTCTGGGACACAGATTCCTCCTTGATAATTTCGGCCGCAATGGGATTTAACTTTCTTGATTCACTCTCCTTGGGTAAGGCCAAACAGACCCGAGAGCTGCCCGGAAACCGAGCGCGATTCACAACTGCTGTTAAGTGCCTAATCGGATGGAGAAAATTATAGTGGCCGCCGGAGAACTTGTCACTTCACGAATAATGATTTGTAATTTGTAATTGAAAATCCCACGCTGCACTGTCCAGATTCTCAATCACAAATTGCAAATTAGAAATCCACGGTCGCTGCGACGCGGACGAGGGGGACTTAGGCCTTGGTTTCGGGCTTCTGGTTAGACTTATCTTCAGGCTTCACTTCTGATTTCGCTTCAGATTTCGCTTCAGAATCGGCACTGGCTTTGCCGTCCTCCTCCTTCATACCTTTTTTGAGCGCGCGAAAGCCGTCGCCGATACCCTTGCCGATCTCGGGCAGTCTTTTGGGGCCAAACAGCAACAAGGCAATCACAAGAATGAGAAACAGGTGCCAGGGCTGAAATAGACCTTCTCCCATAAGACCTCCAATCGATGGGCAGCGCGCCGAGTGCAGGCGTTCCTGGTGATGAGTGTAGCGCAATTCCAGAGGGCAGGCGCTGGGATTCGCGGGCGGGGTAGTGGCTCAATTTGAAGAAGGGAGCGAGCCGAGCGCGCGAGTTAGGCGTCGCAAAAAACACGACGCAACACGCGGCTCGCCCAGATCCCTCGCTGCGCAAGTGCGGCTTGCTTGATTTCATAACCACGACGGCTCCTCAGGCCCGATACTTAGGTTGTCTAAAGACCAAGCGCTCGGGCGAAAGGAGCCAGTCATGTTGATTATAGGTTGTGATTACCATCCGAGTGGGCAGCAGGTTTTTGGCATCGACACGGAGAGCGGCGAGATTTTTGCGGATCGCTGGATCGCACACACGGGGGCGGAACTGGACGAGTTTTACCAAGGTCTGCCCGGGGGAACGGTGGTCGGAGTCGAGTGCAGCGGCAATATGCTGTGGTTCGAGCGGCGGCTGGCGCAGTACGGGCACCGCTTGCGGCTGGGGGATGCGGCGCAGATTCGGGCCAAGGAGACACGCAAGCAGAAGCACGATCGGCGGGACGCAGAGCTGATCGCGCGCTTGCTGGTGGAGGGCAACTTTCCCGAGTTGCGCTGGGTGCCGACGCTGGCCGAACGCGACTTGCGTCAGTTGCTGATGCACCGGCACAAGCTGGTGCGGATGCGGGCGCAGGTAAAAAACCAGTTGCAGCATATTGCGCTGAACCAGGGGCAGCAGAAGAAACGGCAGTTGTGGACCAAGGCGGGACGCGAACTGCTGGAGCAGTTGCGGCTGGAGCCTTGGACGGCGCGGCGGCGGGACGACTTGCTGCGCTGGCTCGATCTTTTGAACAGCGATTGCGAAAGTGTGGAACGGGAGGTGCGGCAGGCGGCGGAGGCGAATGCCGAAGCGCGGCTGCTGATGACGCATCCCGGGATTGGGCCGGTGATCAGTCTGGCGTTTGTGCTGACCATCGGGCGGATCGAGCGCTTCGAGCGCAGCCGGCAACTGGTGAGCTATCTGGGATTGAATCCGTCGGAGGATTCCAGTGGGGCGCGGCGGCGGCTGGGCGGGATCAGCAAACAGGGGAGCAGTTTTATGCGCCTGCTGCTGATTCAGGGGGCGCAGACTGCGGTTCGTGGCGATGAGGAGTTGCACCGGCAGTACCGTCGTTTGGCCGCCAAGAAACACCGGGCGGTGGCCAAAGTGATGGTGGCACGCAAGCTGGCGGTGCGCATGTTCTGGATGCTGAAGACGCAGAAGACGCATGCAGAACTGGTTCGTATGCGGGGTAGCTCGAGTCATCCTGGGGTCAGCGAGACCGACCGCTTGAGTGAGCGCCCTGCCTCTCCGCGGATCCTGCCGTAACCGGCGGGACGGCCAGGTGGAGAGTTTGCACGAGAAATCATGGTCGAAACGACCGAATAGATGGGGACTGGGGCCGGAGTTCGGCATCCACCGAATGATTCGAAGCAAAGACGAGCGGCTGGTCTTAGACAAATGCAACGGCAACAGCAACCGCAAAGGCAACAGCAAAACCCTCTACGAAGGGAAAGGCAACGGCAAAAACCTTCTTGCCGCGACTGCGCCTTCGTGTTGCCAAATAACAAGTTGACAGAGCCGTCGTGGTTATAGACAGGATGATAACCAAACTGAGCCACTACCTGCCGCAGCGTGCGTTCGGCCAATGTCCGAATGGGCGGCCTTTTATTACCTGCGTGACCTATCAGCGGTGACGCACGCGTACTACTTTGGCAGCAGGGCGACGCTCGCGCAAAAGCCGGACATCGTTTTGGCGCCTTCGGCGCAACAGCGCTTCCGGCGCTTTGCGTGCGACATCTATTTTCGGCGCCTTTCGGCGCAACATCTGGAGGTCACGTGAGGGTTTGGCTAGCCAGTTTGTGTTTTTTGATGTCGACGGGATCGGCGCAAGCCGGGCAGAGCGGCCCAACGACATCCCTGGATCAGGTTTTTCTTTGGCTCGCCGGCGGAATTTCGAACACGCGCATTGAACGGCTGGCGGCAACGCACGTTATTCAAACGGCCCCGCCTCAAGCGGGCCGCCTGACGCCGGCCTGTGTTCGCGCTCTTCAAAACGCCGGAGCTGACGCGAAATTGATCGGGCTAATTGAGGGACCGGCGACGGCTCGCCGAGAGACCGCGACTTCAGATCAGCAGAAATCCACAACGCCTTCGACGGCGAAACAGGAAATCAAGACAGCCGATTGCCCTGGCTCGATCGCAGCCGCGGAACTGGCGGCACTAACGCATAGGAAAGATTGGCAATCGGCCGAGGAGAAGGCTCACAGTTTGTTACAAGATGATCCGCAGAATGCATCGCTGCAGTTTGTCCTGGGCACGGTGTTGCGGGCCGAGGAGCGCTTCGACGACGCGATGGACGCATTCGACGAGTCGGCCCATCTTGACCCGAGTTTTCCGGAGACACACAACCAGCTTTCCTATCTCTTCTACCGCAGTGGAGACACCGACGATGCACTTGGCGAAGCCCGCACCGCGCTGAGCCTTGATCCCGCAAATGGCGAGGCCTATCGACACCTCGGGTCGGCCTTGTGCGCGAAACAAAACTGCGAGGCGGCGCTCAATGCGTATCAGAAATCATTGGAACGCGAACCGGAAAATGCAGAGACCTATTTCGATATCGGGATTGCACAACGAGATAGCGGACATCCGGCACTGGCAGCGGCTGCCTATCGCCGGGCGCTGCGGCTGCGGCCTGATTTCTGGCAGGCCCACAGCAATCTGGGCGTCGTGCTGCACGATGAAGGCAAGCTGGAGGAGTCGGTGGCGGAGTACCGGGCGGCCATTGCGCTTAAGCCTGGCGAGCCAAGCGTGCGCAACAACCTTGGCAACACGTTGTGCGACAAAGAATCCTTCGACGACGCCATTACAGAATTCAAGTCACTCTACCGCGACGATCCCGATTGGGACGGCGGACACAACTGCCTGGCGCGCGCCTACATGGCGAAGCAGAATTACCCGGCGGCGATTCTTGAATTGCAGGAAGCAATCGCAGCCAATCCGCCGGGAGCGGCGGAACACCGCGTGCTGGGCCAAGCCCTGCTCCTGATGGGAAAAGATAAAGATGCAGTCGAGGCTTTGCACAAGGCCGTGGAACTGGCGCCGGACTCGGCGCTTGCCCATCACTACCTGGGCACCGCGCTGGTGAATACGCAGCGACTCGGAGAAGCCGAGAAAGAGTTCCGGGAAGCGCTGCGGCTGGATGGAAGCGCGCAGAACCACTATGCGCTGGCAGCGTGCCTGATGGCGTTGGACCGCTACCAGGAGGCGCTTGGGGAACTGGAAACCGCTGCTCGCCTCGATCCGAACCAAACGCTTTATCGGGCGCGAATGCAGGAAGCGGCTCGGATTGTGGCCGGCTCGAAGTGAGGACAGACCGGTAAGGCGGTGAGGGCCAGCCGGCCCGCTTGTAATGGTTACTTATGCCATGCACCGTCGTGACTCGCGCCCGGCAAAAAGCGTTTCTAGAATGAAGTAACGTGACGGCTCGAGCCGCCGTCGAATGAGGAATCCAGAATCCAATGGAAACCACGGGAATTGTCCAAGCGAAAGAAAAAGGCGCGAATCCAGCTGCCGCCAATGCGGTCGCCAATGTAGCTCTGCCACCTTCGATGCCGGGAACAAGCCGCGCAACCGAAGTGTTTGCAAGCGGATACGGCATGCCATGCGCGAAATGCCGTGCTTATTATCCTTCTGACATGGCGACGTGCCCTATCTGCAAATCCCGAGAACGGGTCTCGCCAACGGACCCGTCACAGACTGAAACGTCCGTTATTAAGCCCGCGGCAGAGGAAGGACAATCTCTGGTGGAAGAGCGCGAGCGGTTGCGAGAATTGAAGTCGCAGATTTATGCCTCGCAAGCGCCAGTAGCGCCTGCACCCGCCATGCGCTGCGCTCTCGATCAGAACCATCATGGCCACGCGGAACCGGCCGCCATCTGCCATGAGTGCTATAGCGCCGCGCGGCAGCAGTCGGACCGGCTGGAAGCGGCCCTGCACATGGATTACAAGGAAGCCGCGAAGATTGTCTATGACGCGGTCTGGTCGGACTCTTCCGATCCCACCAAGACCTACTACAACGCGGCCCACGCTCTGCTAGTCGAACTGCGGAAGCGCGCCGGCATCAGCCATTCCGGGTTTGGCTCGGTCAATCCTTTAGCGCATTAGCGATCGCTCTCGCGACGCGGGTTGAAACGATGGAGGGCGCTATATCGCGCTGAAACCGTCCGCGGGTGTTGGCACAGCATCACTTGGCAACATCAGGGTTGGCGACTTCGAGGCCGGCTTTGCGCAGGCCCTCGATCAAGTGCTCGACGAGTTCCGGATTGAGTGTGATGCCTAGCGCAATGCGCGCGATCTGAGCAATGTCGGGCCTCAGCTTGAGCAGTTCCTGCATCGCTTCACGCGCTTCATCAGGCTGTCCGAGTTGCGCGTAGGCAGCGGCGAGCGCCATAGGCGTTCCGTAATAGCCGGGCAGGTTCACTTTGAGCGCGAAGTTCAACGCACCGCTGTAGTCGCGTTTGCGATAAGCATTGAAGAAGAGCGGGAACCAGTACCAGCCGGGATGATTCGGATTGAGTTGCAAGGCCTGCTCGACCAAGGAGCATCCCCGCTCCCATTCGCCCGCGTAGGCGATGAAGCCGCCCAGATGGGCGACGTTGCATCCATCCATGGGGTTTAGCGCGATAGCCTTCTCGGCGGCGGTTCGGAAGGCTTGTATTTCCTTGCGGAAAAATTGAGCAAGTGCCAGGGCATGATAGCCACGATGACCGGATGAATCGAGCTCGATGGCGCGGCGCGCTGCCTGGAGGGCACGTTCCAGCGGATTCGGTTGCGGGTTGAAGCCCTGGTGCTCGGCGATGATGACGAGGGAAAGCATGGCCCAGGCATAGGCGTAGGTGGGCGCCACTTGCACGGCGCGCTCCAAGGCGGCCCGAGCTATGGCATGCTCCTCGGGGCTGGGGCGTTCGGCATAACAGAAACCGCGCAACACCGCCTCATACGGGGTCAGTTGCTCGGGACTCTTGCCGCGAATCGCTTCGCTCATTGTGTGGGGCAGAATTCCATGAGCGTCGGCGACGGTGGAAACAATGCGCGGGACGAGTTCATCCTGTAGCGCAAAAACTGTCTCGGGATCGAACGTGCGCTCAAAACTCTCTGCCCACAGATGGGCCCCAGAAACTCCATCGACAAGCTGCACGGCGAGCCGCAGCTTGGTTCCCGCATGGCGCAAGCTGCCTTCCATCACAAAGCGCGCGCCCAGATCCTTGCCCGCCGAGCGCACGTCCACCGGTCCGCTGGCATAGCGCGCCGTCGAGCTTCGGGCGATGACTCTAAGATAGGAGAATCGCGAGAGACCGGTGACAATGTCTTCCGTCAGTCCATCCGCGAGCACGGTTAGGTCGGCATTGCTGCCGGTATATTTGAACGGCAGTACGGCGACCCAAAAACCTTCGCCTTCCCGAACGACGGCCCGAAAGGCACCCGAGCTGGGTGTAGCCACACTTGGCCCCGCAGTGGAAACCGACATGGGGCGCGACCCGAGTCGAGCCAGATCCCGGAATTCATTGCTGACATCGCGAGCTGTCTGTAGTCGGTGCCGAGGATCCTTCTCAAGGCAGCGCCGGATAATGCGAGCCAGATCGGCAGGCAGCTCCGGCCGCACATCTGTCACCGGTGGCGGAGTGTCACGCAGGATCGAGGAAACGAGCTCGGCAGAAGAAGTGCCCTCAAAGGGACGCTTTCCCGTCGCCATTTCGTGCAGCAGCACACCCAGCGAAAAAATGTCGGTGCGATGGTCGAGCGGACGACCTGAAGTTTGTTCCGGCGACATGTACGCCGGTGTGCCCATCACCACACCGATTTGCGTGCGGCTGTCAGAAGTCATCGTGGCGTCGCTCAAACTCGCCGCACGGATGTCCTTTGCCAAACCGAAATCCAGCACCTTGACGCGGCCTTCGTTTGTGACCATGACATTAGCGGGCTTCAAGTCACGGTGCACGATGCCTTTTTCGTGAGCGGCGGCGAGCGCGTTAGCCAGAGCTTCAGCGATTTCGATGATCTGCGCGGCTGGCAGGCCACCTTGGCAGATCAAGCGGTCCAGAGGTTGGCCTTCGACAAGCTGCATCGTGAGGAAGTGGACACCGCCGGATTCTTCCACCGAGTGAATCGTGACGATGCTCGGGTGGTCGAGTTGTGCCAGGACCTTCGCTTCTCGACGAAAACGCCCTAGCCGTTCGGCATCGAGTGCCATGTCGGCGGGTAGAACCTTGAGCGCTACGTCGCGGCCAAGTTTTGTATCGGTGGCACGATACACTTCACCCATGCCGCCCGCTCCGAGCGGAGACTGGATTTCATAAGAAGCAAGCTTCGTGCCCCGGGCGAGCGCCATGAATGCGCGCCATTATACGTGTGCGACAGTCATGGGGAAAGAGCGTTCATTCCATCAACTTCATCATCAGATAGGTGAAGTACTCGGCATCGGTTCTCGCTTCCTGTTTCTTATCCGCGCCTTCGCCGTGCCCACCCTCGATGATCTCGTCATAGAAAAACGGCTTGTGAAACTCTTCCATGCGAGCTGCAAACTTGCGCGCATGAACCGGTCCCACGCGATCATCCTTGGTGGTGGTAAAGATGAGCGGCTCGGGATAATTCACATCCCGCTTCAATTGGTTATAAGGCGAAATGGAGGCCAGGAAAGCCCGCTCCTCGGGCACCGAGACCGAACCGTACTCGCCCACCCACGAGGATCCAGCCGACAGATGCTCAAAACTTAGCATATCCAGCAGCGGGACCTGGATGACGACCGCATTCCACATGCTTGGGTGCTGGGTAAATTCCACGCCCATCAACAGGCCGCCATTCGATCCGCCGATAATTCCCAACCTGCGCGAGGAGGTGATCTTGCGCGTCACAAGATCCTGGGCCACCGCGTAGAAGTCGTCGTAAATCCGCTGCCTGTGCGTCTTGAGCCCCGCCTCATGCCACGCTGGTCCAAACTCACCGCCTCCTCGAATATTGGCCTGTACATACACACCGCCATGCTCGAGCCATAGCTTGCCATTGTCCGGAGAATAGCGTGGCGTATAAGGGACCTGGAATCCCCCGTAGGCCGTTAGCAGAGTTGGATTCGACCCGTCATACCGCATATCCTTGCGATGCACCACGAAATACGGGGCCTTGGTTCCATCCTTTGAGGTCGCTTCCAACTGTTCCACCACATCACCGCTGGCATCAAACTGCGCTCTTTGCGACTTGACCAGAGCGAAGGATCCATTCTCCGCATCGCCAAGCCAGAGCGAAGGCGGCGTCAGGAAACCCTCCACGCCCATGAAAAAGCGGTCGTCAGTGCGGCTCAACGTCCCAGCACCGATGGTCAGATTGTCTGGCACGGGAAGCAGCTTCCGCGACCAGGTCCCGTCGCTGCCGAGCGTGTACACATACGCGCGTTGCTGCACATGCTCAAGCGTGGCCAAGATTATGTGGTTCTTGGTCGTGCCAAACCACTCCTCAAACTCCTGGGCGGTGGGTGCAAACACTACGGTCGGCTTCAGCCGTACCGGATCCTTCTCCACCGCTGCCAAATCAAGCGCGACGACCGACCCCTGGGAGATCTTGTTGGTTTGTTCCTCGGGCGTCCAATCTTCATTAAGAGTTACCAGCAACTGACCATCGAGCAGGCCGTCCACGGTGGCCTTCGGCGGGAGAGACAGCTTCCTCGGCCCGCCGGGCAGCAGCAGGTAGTTCTCTTGCTCAAAAAAGCTCAGACCCCGCTGTACTAGAACTGCCTTATGGCCTTGCCCATCCACGAGGACGAGCGGAGAGTCAGCCACGTCCCTGGTGTCTCCACGAAACAATTCCTTCGCGCTTTCGAGCGGCTGGTGGCGTTTCCACTCCCGGATCGTGATCGGGTAGCCGGACGCGCTCATCGTTCCCGTGCCCCAATCACGGGCGATCAGGAGCGTGTCTTTGTCCACCCAGGCCGCAGACTGTTTGCTACGTGGCAGAACAAACCCACCTTCGACGAACTTGCGGGTAGTAAGGTCCATCTCGCGCATGGATTCTGCATCCTCGCCACCCGCCGACAGTTCCACCAGGCAAAGCTCTTCTTCCGGATGCAGGCATGTAAGACCTTCCGCGACCCAACTTTCCTTGTCGGTCTTGGAGAGCGCGTCATAGTCCAGCACCGTTTCCCAGTTGGGCTCCGCCGTCAGATAATCCTTAAGCGTGGTGCGCCATACGATTCCGCGGACATGCTCGGCATCTTGCCAAGTGTTGTAGACCACGCCATTGCGGAAATCCGGCTCGGGCAGCCGGTCGGGAGACTCGAGCACCTTCAGCGCATCTGCCTGCAGAGGTGCAAAGTGTTTGTCCTTCTCGATGACCGAGGCCGTGCGCGCATTCTCGGCCTTCACCCAAGCCATCGGCTTCTCGCCGTGGATGTCCTCCAGCCAGGTGTAGTTATCCGGCTGCTCCGGGACCGTCTGCTGAGCTGTTGCCGGAATTGCACCCATCCCCGCTACCAGAGCCGGGATTGTCACAAGAGTCGCGGCCACACATACTGCCGCTCTTTTCAAAATTCTTTTCAAAACGCACACTCCTTGCCTAACGCTCGCTCTCGACCAGGTTTTGGCACCGGCGATAACCGCAAGACCAAAATGCCGGTGAGCAGTATCGCACCACCAACCGACTGTCACGCTCTCGATAGTAGCTTAAGCTCCTGTGTTGTGTTTTTCGGGGGCTCTAAGGTGCGGCGACACGAGTAACCGCCGCAAAAAGGTAGCGCACGAATAACCCCAATTGCTTGGTCTCAATGCGCTCGTCATTGCCGTGTACGCCTCGAGTCTCTTCTTCGGTCTTAGGCACGCCGATCCCGTATGCCTGAACGCCCTTTGCTCGCAGGAATGACGAATCCGTAGCCCCCGTTGTCATCGCGGGCAAAGTGATGGCCTCGGGACTCACTTCCTTTTGCGCGCGCTCCAAGGCGGTAAACATTTCCGTGCCCAACTTGCTGGGAGGCGCTGCCGGCATGGAAAGCGAAACATCATCGGCAATGACTTTTACTTGCGGATCGTTGATGACCTCCGCCAGCATCTCGCGAAACTTTCCGAGGTCCTCGTCGGGCAGGGCGCGCACATCGAGTGTGGCTTCCGCGGATGGCGGAATGACGTTGGCTTTGTACCCCGCCTTCAGCATGGTGGGAACGACCGACGTTCTCACCATCGAGTAATACTGTGGCTTCTTGTGCTTCAGTTCCCCTTGTACCTTCGGGTCCAGCACATTGCGATACCACGCCGCTTCTTCGGGCGATGATATTGTGGCCAGGCGTTCGAAAAATGCTCGCGTCGTCTCATTCAGACGCGCGGGAGTATCCCAGGTTCCAGCCTTCGCGACCGCAGCGGCGAGGTGAACGACCGCATTGTCGACTCGGGGTACCGACCCGTGCCCGCTGCTGCCGGTTGCTTCCAGGCGCAATCCCCGGGGGAGCTTCTCAGCGGTCGCGACACCGAAATACTTCACCCTCCCATTCTCGACTAGCGACGGTCCTCCTTCATTGAGGGCAAACTCACAATCGATTTTGTCCCAGTACCGCTCAACTATGGTTGCCATGCCGGCGGTCGAAGACATTTCCTCGCTGGCTTCGGAGAGGAAAATGACGTCGCGGTCAAGCGGCACATTCATGCGCTTCAATTGCAGGAGGACCTCCAGATTTGCGGCCACCATCGCTTTGTCATCGGATGCGCCACGACCGTAAATCACGCCATCGCGCTCGCTGCCGGCAAAGGGATCCACTGTCCAGTGGGATCGATCGACAGGAACCACATCCTCGTGTCCCATGAGCAGCAACGGGCGTTTTTTTCCGTTGCCCTTGAGCCGAGCAACAATACTGGCGCGTCCCGGCACGGGCTCAAGAATCTCCGATTCGATTCCCTCATTTTTCAATACTCCGGCGAGATAGTGCGCAACCTCTGATTCATTGCCGGGAGGATCCTGAGTGTCAATTCGCACTAGATCGATAAGAAAATGTACGGTCTCCGCTTGCGCTTGCTCTGCGTTCAAAGAAAACCTGGACTGTGCCAGGCTCACGGTTGCGCTCGTGAACAAGCAGCCTCCCACGCACACCGCGATAACCATTCGTCGAATCAAGAGAGCCCCTCCAGGCGAGCGATTATAGCTTGGCTCAGGGCGATCCAAAGGCCACCCTGCCCAGGGCCCGCGTTTATCTCGAACATATCCGACGGGTTACTGGGGCACCCGAGGACTTTCCGGGAAAGCAAAAAGATATTGCGGACCCTATATTTTTTGGCCCATGCGCGGAACTTCTTGTTGGGCTTGGTGTCTCCTGGTGAATTGTTGCATCGAACGTTTTGCAATTGGCGGTGCGCTATGCGATCGCTGAAAGCCGACCGGTACAGAGTAGTTCCTTCGGGATACGACCTGACCTACAACATCGTATCGAAGGCGCAGAGGGCCTTCCATGTCAGGCCTCGACCGGGAAGAGTCCAAGTTGCCGCAAGGTCTGCAAGCGAGATTTCTCAACCAATACAAATGTTGAGGTCTGGCTCAATACTTCGGGCTTCAGCCAATATTTTCTCAACGTCGCCACTGTGTCGAAAGGAGAAATGTATGTTTAGAAGATTTGCCGTTCTCTCGCTCACACTGATTGCGATCATGCTTGTGTCGAGCGTGGTCTGTAACGCGGAGTCTCAACCTCTACTTACCCGTCATGTCCGCGACGCCGTTGTTGATGGGCAAGCGCAGCTGGCCGGGCGTCTCCCGGCCACGCAGACCATGCGCCTTGTCCTGGTTCTTCCGCTGCGCCATGAGCCGGAGTTAGAAAACTTTCTCCAGCAACTCTACGATCCATCGAGTCCCGACTACCGGCGCTTCCTCACAGTGGAAGAATTCACTGCGCGATTTGGCCCCAGCCAGACAGACTATGACGCTGTTATCCAGTTCGCGGCAGCCCACGGCCTGACCGTCGTTGGCACTTCCGTGAATCGCTTGAATGTGGATGTGACGGCGTCTGTCTCGAACATAGAAAAAGCTTTGCACGTCACCATGGGCGTGTATCGGCACCCTACGGAAAACCGTACCTTCTATGCTCCTGACCGCGAACCCACCGTCGACCTGCCATTTCAACTCTGGCATATCGCGGGTCTAGATAACTTTTCGATCCCGCGCCCCCTTTACGTGCGCAATATCTCGGGCAGAAAATCAAACGCCACCACGGGCTCTGGGCCGAGCGCGTCCTTTCTCGGCAGTGACATGAGGGCCGCTTACTACGGTGGATCGCTCACCGGCAGCGGCCAATCGGTCGGCTTGCTCGAGTATTACGGAACGGATTTGGCCGACCTGAATACTTACTACAAGAATGTCGGCCAGACCAACAATGTCCCGATCACTCTTAAGTCCACTGATGGAAGTTCCACGAGTTGCATCTACCCAACGTGTGATGACACTGAACAAACCCTTGACATGACGCAGGCCCTGGGCATGGCTCCGGGGATGTCGAGCTTAGTCGTGTATGTTGGTTCGACCGACTCCGCCATGTTTAATGCCATGGCGACAGCCAAACCGCTGAATGCGCAATTGAGTTCTTCCTGGACGTGGAATCCGGCCGACCCGAGTACGGATAACCCATACTTCGAGGAATTCGCCGCCCAAGGCCAAAACCTGTTTCAAGCCGCAGGCGACAGTGGTGCGTGGACTACCTCTTCGGAAACCTTCCCTGCGGACGATGTCTATCTCACCTCGGTGGGCGGGACGGACCTGGACACCAAGAGCGCGGGCGGTGCCTGGGCTTCTGAAACCGCATGGGCCAATGGTGGCGGCGGCATCTCCCCCAATGACTTTGCCATTCCTTCCTGGCAAACCGCGGCAGCAAGTGCCTGCTCGTCGTGTTCGAAAACCTATCGCAACGCACCAGACGTGTCGGCAAATGCGAATTACACCTTTTACGTTTGCGCGGATCAGGAAGCTTGCACGGCCAATGAATATGGCGGGACCAGTTTTGCTGCACCCATGTGGGCCGGCTATCTGGCTCTGACAAATCAGCAAGCCGTTGCCAACGGAAAATCCACGCTCGGCTTCATCAACCCAACACTCTATTCAATTGGAGCGAGTTCAAGTTACGACTCCGATTTCCACGACATTACCAGCGGCAGCAATGGATATTCCGCAACTACAGGCTACGACTTGGCGACCGGTTGGGGCAGTCCGAATGGCTCTGGCTTGTTGAACGCACTGGCCGGAAGTTTGTCTGGCGGCTCCGGCTTCAGCCTTTCCGCTTCGCCCACTTCGGTTACGGTGGCGCAAGGGAGCAGCGGAAACTCCACCATTACGAGTACGGTGACGGGAGGATTTGATTCGGCCATCAGTCTTTCGGCAAGCGGACAACCTTCGGGTGTAACCGTGAGTTTCAGCCCGTCCTCCATTACCGGCGCTGGAACCTCAACCATGACTATGACGGTTGCTGCATCCACGACGCCTGGCACATACGCGATAACCGTGAGCGGAACATCAGGCAGCACAACCGAAACCACCACGGTCTCGTTGACGGTCAGCGGGACTACGCCCAACTTCACCATCAGCGCGTCGCCGGCTTCGCTTAGCGTCGCATGGGGTAGTTCTGGCACATCAACGATCACCACAACCATTTCTGGAGGCTTTGACTCGGCTATTGCCTTGACGGCTAGCGGCCAACCCTCGGGCGTAACCGTCAGCTTCAGCCCCAGTTCAATCGCCGCACCCGGCTCCGGCACGTCGACTGTGACCTTCAAGGTGGCTTACTTTGCCTCGACCGGAAACCATGCGATCACCATTACAGGCAAAGGCGCTGGTGTGACCCATACAACTACAGTCACTCTCGACGTCAAGTACTAACTCAGGCGGTAGTGATTGAACACGATGTCGCGCACGATGTCGTGTAAGAGAACACCTTGTAGCAGGGTTGTCGAGGGGCAGAGACGTCGCATTGGGAGATGAAGTTTTCTCCGGGCGCGTCTCTGCCACCGACGCAAGAGGCAGTCTGACTGGTGCGTGCAGACGGGAGTTTCAAACTAAACGTCTTGGCAGAGGCAGGGTAGTCCCTGCTGTCGCCGTCGCGCTTATGTCGAGCGCCAACCAATCATGACTGACGAGTATTACGGTACATAAGAACGGAAGAGTCCAAATATAGACTTTCATCTGAGGAGCCGCACTACTTCCGTCACGGTCGGGTCGTTCCCATTCTGTTTGGCTGTTTCAACACCATCTCCAACGGGCGCAGCATCGCCCTCTCCCGGGGCCAGGAACAGATTGCTCTCGAGCCCATGCTGCTTTGTGTAAAGCTCGAAGTAACGTCCGCGCCGCGCATAGAGTTCTTCGTGGGTGCCACGTTCGACGATCTGACCATGTTCGACTACCAGAATTTGATCGGCGCGCCGAATGGTCGACAAACGGTGCGCGATCACAAAGGTCGTCCGGCCCTGCATCAGATAGGAGAGACCTTGCTGGATCATCTGCTCGGACTCGGAATCGAGGCTGGAGGTAGCTTCGTCCAGAATCAGAATGCGGGGTTCAGCCAGAATGGCGCGTGCAATTGAGATCCGCTGCCGTTGCCCACCCGAGAGCTTCACGCCGCGCTCACCGACAATCGTGTCGTACTTGTCAGCAAAGCTCTCCGCAAATTCATCGACCCGAGCGATCTGGCATGCACGCATAAGGGCTTCCTCGCTAGCGTCAGGCCGGGAAAAAGCGACATTTTCGCGGATGGTACCGTCAAACAGAAATGATTCCTGCAGCACAACTCCAAGCTGGGTGCGGTACGAATCGAGGCGCACCGTGCTCAAGTCGAAGCCATCGACCAGAACCTTACCGTGGCTGGGAACATAAAACGCAGAAATCAATCCAATGGTCGTCGACTTGCCGGATCCCGACGAACCAACCAATGCTGTTACCGTGCCTGGGGCAGCGTGGAACGATACGTCATTCAGCACGGTGCGATTGCCATCGTAGCTAAAGCTGACGGCTTCAAAATCAATGTTGCCCTCGATTGCAGGTAGAGTGACGACACGCCGAGGATCGCTGTCCTCCGCAGCTTCCGATAGGATTTCCTGCGTACGTTCCAGCCCGGCCAGAGCTTCCGTGATCTGCGTGCCGACCTGGACAATCTGCATGATGGGCGCGATGAGGAATCCCATGAACAAGGTGTAAGTAAAAAAGCCGCCAATCGTCAATGTTCCGGCCAGAATCTGCTTGGTGCCGACAAACATGATGACCGCCCCAACCACGCCCAGTAGCACGCTTGCCGAAAGCCCCATGACGGAAGTGGCAGTGAGCGAACGCAGCACGTTGTCGAGCAGCCGAATCGCTCCGACGGAGAAAACTCTTTCCTCTCGATCTTCGGCGTGATAACCCTTCACTACCCGCAGCCCGCCAAGAGATTCCGACAAGCGACCGGTCACTTCGGCGTTGATCTTGCCGCGCTCGCGAAAGATCGGACGGATCGTCTGAAATGCCTTTTTCAAGGCGAGCCCGAAACACAACAGGAAGCCAAATGCGAGCACCGTCATCAAAGCGCTGATCCGGAACAGCACCACTAAGGCGATCGCTGCCGTGAGCAGTCCCCCGATCAGGTCGACGAGGCCGGTACCGATCAGGTTGCGTACGCCTTCGACGTCGGTCATGATGCGCGATACCAACACTCCGCTCTTGGTCGAATCATGAAACGAGACCGACAACCGTCCGATGTGAGCCTGCACCTTCTGTCGAAGCTCTGCTATGAGTCGTTGGGCGGCCTTGGAAAGCAATTGCGTAAGCGAAAACGAAGTGACGCCCTGAATGACTGTCGCGAGCAGTACCCCAAGCACCAGGGGCTTGAGCAGGTGAATGTTGCGCTTGATGATGACGCTATCGATCAGGTATCGAGTGGAATATGGCAACACCAGGGAAGACACGCGGTTAATCGCCATCAAAACGAAGCCAACTGCCAGCAAGCCGCGTCGCGGACGCACAAGGTCCCACACCAGGGGGAGAATTGTGCGCAGTTTGGGGCTCGAAGCCCGGCCGGCCGCCTTGGAATGAGCAGTTGCCATATTGATTAGACACAGCAGACTCGCCAGGGGTTCAAATGCAGGGCCCGGCGTCGCTTCGGAGAGCCGCGCGCGGGAGAACTATTTCCCAGCGGCAAGCTTTCCTGCGGCAAAGAGGCGCGAATGAAACCTCAATACTTCGCCGAGGTGTGCCAGAAAGTACTGGGCGCCGTGATTGCCGGGATAGAGGTGAAACTCGTGTTGGATGCCCTCTGCCAGGAGTTGCCGGTGAAGCTCCGCCGCTCCTTTATCGAATCCGAATTCATCCTCGCTGCCGCAGTTGAAATAGATGGACAACTTCGCAGTGCGTATCCGCTCCCGGTTCACCTTTGCAAGGACAAAGGGGCTGTTCTGGTTCCAGTGATGGAGATCCACCGGATTGCCAAACACCGGTCCCAGCAACTCATTCAGCGGTGAGCCGGCGGGCATAGACTCATTTGGCCCCGGCGATTCGGTTATGAGCGCGGCACTCTGCGCGCTAACGGAGGAGAAGAGTTGTGGATCGGCAAAAGCAAACCGAAGCGCGCCGTATCCTCCCATCGAACCTCCGCTAATAGCTCGAGCGGAGCGCTCGCGGCGAATCGAGTAATGCGATTCTATGTAGGGAATGAACTCGCGAATGAAGAAGTCGCTGTAACGCACGCGGCCGTCGGCGGAATTAATGTAGAAGCTGGGTTTCCCTTCGGGCGCGACCACCAGAAAATCGGAGATTTGTCCTTGCTGGCGAAGGTCTTCGATGACTCCCCAGCCACCGCCTTTAAACAAAGTCTGTTCATTATCCCCAAGTCCATGCAGGAAATAGAGCACCGGATAACGCCGGGGAGAACGGCCGGCAATCGCAGTTTCGTAGCCCGGAGGCAACATTACGCAGTAATGAATTGTCTGTCTAAGAACATGGCTTTCCAACGCGTTGCAATCGATGCGGCTCTGATCATGGGCTTGGCAAAATACATGGGCTGGGCAAAATACCAGGGCTAGGCAAAATGTCAGGGCTAGGCGAGATAGAAGATAGGCAGAAAAAAGGGTAAGCCATCGCAAACAACCGCGCATCAGACCAGTTTACTCGTAGCGCAATGCCTGCACGGGATCGAGACGCGCAGCTCGTGCCGCCGGGTAGAGCCCCGACAGCAGGCTGACAGCGATGGAGAAACCAATGGCGCCGAGAACAAGCCACAGTGGCACTGACCAGATCTGTACCGGAGGAAAATGCTGGCGTTGTAGATAGATATTGGTTCCGAAATTGATCAGACGCCCGATCCCCCAGCCGAGCGTGACTCCAGCGGCGCCGCCGACCAGACCCATGGCGCCTGCTTCAGCGAAGAAAAGTCCGCGCACGTCAGCATCGCTGGCACCGATCGCCTTCATGATGCCGATTTCGCGCCGGCGCTCAAGGATGGCCATCACCAGTGTATTTACGATGCCGATGGAAGCGACCGCCAAGGCCAGACTTCCGAAAATCGCGAGGAAGCCGTCGAGCACGGCAAAAAACTGGCGCATACTGCGGGTTGCATCGACCAGGGAAAAGGCGCCGAAACCCATCTTCTTGATCGCATCTTCAACGGCCGGGACCTGATTGGGGTTCGCCACCCGCACGCTGAGTGACGTATAGCTGGGCGCTTCGCTGGCCGAACTGTCGCGGAGGCTCGACGGCATGATGTGCAAGTCCTGAACAAGCTTGAGAGGTAGGAAGACGCGTGCCCGGGCAGTTCCGCGCATGCTGTCGGGATCGAGGTCCGTCAGGCCGACGATCTTCAGTGTTTGCTCGTGCGAGACGACCGAGTACGCCGTACCGGCGCTCTGCCCCACTGCCGAAGATGGAGCTGTTGTGCGCTCGGCATAGCGAATCGTCAATTCTTTCCCAAGCAGAGACTTGGCCAACTCGGCGACATTCGTGTTGTCGGTGCCCTGCTTCTGCGTCATGCCCAGCAATTCTTCTGCAAACGATTTCTGCAGGATGACTTCCGGGGCGGTCTCAGACGAGAAAAAACTGCCCTGCACTCCCTCGAAAGCATCATTGTTGTTCTTGGCCGAGAACGGGATGCCAGCCACCATGGTCAGGTGAGGTTTGCCGTTGAAGCGCACGTCCGTCACGAACCGAATATCAGGATAGGCCTCGACCACCCCGGGGATTTGTTCGATCTTTTTCCGTGCCACTTCATCCAGAGCTGGGCTCTCGGCCGGTGGCGGCCCCTCTTCGCGCTGTTCGCGGAAGTTGCGGAGGTCACGCCTGGAAGTTGCTACCACCGTGTCGAAGAGGCCGGATTTTTCGAGCCGGCTTGAAGCCAGTTGCTGCAGGCCGATGCCGAGTGAGAGCATCGCGACCAGCGAGGCCACACCGACGGAGATGCCAATCGTCGTCAGCGAATTGCGGAAGACGGACTCACGCAGGTTGCGGAAAGCGAGATCGGTAACGTCGTAAAACTTCATGGCGTGTTTCCCTGCGGAATTGGGGCCATCGGCCCGGACGACACGTTAGATAGATCGCCGCTGTGGCCGGGGCTGGACACATCATCAATCAGCTTTCCGTCCGCCAGATGCAACATCCGTGCGGCGTACTTTTCGGCGAGAGCCTGCTCGTGCGTGACCATCAGCACGGTCATTCTCAGCGACTGATTAAAGCTGCGAATCAGTTCCATAATTTCCGTGCCGGTGCGGCTGTCGAGATTGCCCGTCGGCTCGTCCGCCAGAAGAAGCTTGGGCCGGTTGATGAGTGCCCGCGCCAATGAAGCCCGCTGCTGTTCACCGCCGGAGAGTTCCATAGGCCGATGCGCGAGCCGACCGCTTAAACCCACACGTTCCAGCGACTCGCGCGCAAGGCCGGAACGCTCGCGGCGATCGATTTCGGCAAAACGCATGGGGAGTTCTACATTTTCCAACAAAGACATGCTCGGTATTAGATTGAACGACTGGAAGACCATGCCGACGGTATGGAGCCGGTACTTGGCCAGTTGTTCCCGCGAGAGCGCCGCCAGATTATTTCCGTGAACGATCACCGCCCCGGATGTTGGGCGGTCAAGGCCAGCAACCAGGTTAAGCAGTGACGACTTGCCCGATCCCGAGGCGCCCAACAGAGCCACAAATTCCCCGGCCTGAATGTCGATGGAAATTCCATCCACTGCGCGCACCAGCGCCTCGCCCATCTGATAATGACGGCAGACTTTCTCGGTGCGGACTGCCAGGGAACTCGGCCCGGAAATTTCCATGCGATCAAATGGCTCCCCAGCCGAAGTGAAGAGCATCGAGTAGATCAGCAGGCTGGAAGGCTACCGTAAAGCCACGGCCTCCATCGGATTTGGCCACTTCCCTTAGGAATGTGTTGTTAGCAATGGCTTTCATCAAAGTCGTTCCTATGTCCATTGTAGGATGTAATTCGGTACCACGCCGGTTTCGTGAGCGTTGATCCCCGAGTCTTTTCCACCGCTTGGGTCCATTTGCCGACTTGCCGAGCATGAAGTATTTGCGAGCTGATCCCATTTGCGGTTCGGCCCTTTGAGATTCAATTGCTTGGGAGGTGCCAATGGGAGAGGGTATCGGGCAAGCCTCATCACAGAGTCTCAGCCCGTTACTAAGGATTATGGGCGATAGACCTCTCCCCACGTCCGTGCCATTCCCAAGAAGTTGTCCAAGGGATAATCTTGCCGTTGAGTAGGCTTCGGGGGAGGGCTGCTCGACTAACGTCCCACGACTCGTTTGAGTCTGGGGCGTTTTGTTTTGATGCTGTCGTTGGTGAAAGTCGAGAGCCTCCGGCTGCACGTCAAGGAACTCCAAAAGTGAGCTATCTTGCTCAGACGTGAAGGTCCGCATCTGCGATTCTATATTCCTACTGAGTGTGCAGACTGAGCCGCGACGCTGATTCGCAGCTCTTATTCAAGCCGCTGCACAAGCGGCCACATCCCAGACAATCGGCATTCTTCGTCCGCGTCTACGCCGCGAAACCGCGTGGCGATAGAGGATGGCCAGGCCTCGAACATCGAAAGGGACAACACTCTCCATGTGGGCGAGAGGAGTTAGCCCGCGAAAGTAAGGAAGGAAGGTCAACAATCATGCCTCTAATTCAATTGCTAGAAGTTCTGATCGTGGTAGGTGTGCTGCTGTGGATGGTGAATCGCTTCATTCCCATGCAGGGGACGATCAAGTCAATTTTGAACGGCGTCGTGGTCATTGCCGTCGTCCTGTGGATACTGAACGTGTTTGGGCTCTTTCATTCGCTTTCTCGCATCCACGTCGGTAGTTAAATCTCGCGCATAGAAGCCTATCCCGAAGGCCGAGCGCACCAATACAACAATCGATAGAACGCAACATGGCGGAGGTCCGCCTCAAGGAGATAATTTGAAGACCAAGCTTTTGTTAGCGGTAGGAATCGCATTCTGAGAACCGCGCCAGTTCTGTGCGCGATTATCTGGTGCAGGAAGGCGTAGCGACAGGCTCCGTATCGTCCAAAGGCTTCGGCAATAGCTTACCGGTAGCCTCAAACGACGACTCCACCGGGCGCCAGCAGAACCGGAGAGTTGAACTCCTTGTGTCCGGCGAAGCCATTGGCACTCCGGTCACCACGACAACAGGAAGCTTGCAGTAGAACGAGTACCTAACAACCAAATATTGGAGGCGACACTTTATGAACCTAGTTGGATTTATCAGCACAGCAGTTCTGTCGTTGGCGCTTGTAGCCGCGGTCCCGACATTCGCACAAGACCGGCACGAGCAGGAAGATCAGAAAGACAAACCGGCCGCACAGGAAGAGAAAAAAGCGCAGCCGGAGAGGTCCGCGAAGCCGGAGCCAAAACCCGGGGCGCAACAGGAGAAGAACACCAAGCCGGAAGAAAAGAACGCCCGACAAGGAGAAAAAAACGCCAAGCCGGAAGAACACAAAGCGCAGCCGGCACAGCACGCCGCTAATAACAGCGGTGGCCGCATTCCCGCGGACAAATTCAAGGCCAACTTTGGACAACAACACAGTTTTCGCGTTAGCGAGAACGACTACCGCAATCACCGCTTCCAATACGGCGGCTATGCGTTCGGATTCGTTGACCCGTGGCCCAGTAACTGGCTCTACACGCAAGACGTTTATGTTGTCGACATAAACGGAGTGTATTACCTGTGTAACGCATCGTTTCCCGGCGTTAACCTTGCACTTAGCTTCACACTTTAACCAGCTTGACTGTGACCGGCGCGGGTTTCATTTCTGGAACTCGCGCCGCTGGTTATTCGGCTAGAGCGCCCAGAAGTCACACGGTCGTTTACGTTCGCACTTCTGTGGGGTTTCGGTCGAGGAGATGAGTGCCCGAAAGCACAGTTTATCGCCCCGTTGTTATAATTGCCGCGCCCAAGACGTTAACGCCCAAACGGCGCAATGAATCGTATGGGGCTCAATGCCGGTCGATCCTGTACCAGCAGCTTCTTCGCACCGGTCAAGATTGACCATCTTTCAGCCGAGCAAACATGCATCATCTAGCCATGAAACTCTCCGAGAAACAGACCTTGGCGGTGCGATGTCCCACATGTGGCGCCAAGCCAGGAGAGAAGTGCGAACTGAGTAGCGGACAGCCTCGCACCGAACCGCATCGAGATCGGCGCTTAGCGGCTTCGGAAGAGTGACTTTCGCAGCAAACGTGGAATTACGCCTGCCTCTTACGCGCGCTCAGGCCCAGCTTCGAATCTGAAGCGTCATGCATTGCGGTTGGATTATCAATCCAGCGATACCGCAGTTGGGCTTACCAGACTACAATTAAAGACGATGCGTGCTACTCCCTCATCCAAGAAGATTCGATCGTTTGATCCCGGCACTTTTCTTGCGACCATTGGTGAGGGCAGGAAGAACCTCAGTGTTCCCCGGAAACAGGCAGTCTTCTCGCAAGGCGACGCAGCCGACGCGATCTTCTTTATCCAAAAAGGCAAAGTGCGGCTGACCGTTGTCTCGAAGGTAGGCAAGGAAGCTACGATCGGCATTTTGGCGGAGGGAAATTTCTTCGGTGAGGGCGCATTGGCCGGACAGGCTTTCCGCATGGGATCCGCAGCCGCCATGACAGACTGCCAACTTCTGCGCATCGAGAAGAAGGCGATGATGGATGCGCTTCATCGAGAGCACACTTTTTCGGATATGTTCGTAGCCTATTTGCTGGCGCGGAACATCCGTTATGAAGAGGATTTGATTGATCAGTTGTTTAACTCCAGCGAAAAGAGATTGGCGCGTGTCCTTTTAATGCTTGCTCATTTTGGCAAAGAAGGGGTGCCTGAGACCGTGGTTCCCAAGATTAGCCAGGAAACGCTGGCGCACATGGTCGGAACCACTCGTTCTCGAGTGAGCTTTTTCATGAACCGGTTCAGAAAATTGGGTTTTATTCACTATGCCGGCGGAATTGAAGGCGGGTTACAGGTTCACAGCTCGCTGCTTAACGTTGTTCTGCACGACTAGGTTCTACACGACTAATTCGATTTACAAAGTAATCGCGATCGCCTGTCTTTCTGAACTTGCTAATGCTTTCTAAGAAGACTAGCGCCGCAATATGTCAAAAGGAGAAACTATGGATAATGCAGGGCAGGAAGAATCCGTAACGGGGACAAAGCCGGCAACACCGATTCCAGCTCGTTCAGGCGGGGCCCCTCTCAATAAGCTTGCGGCAAACAGAATGGCCAACAAGCAGCGAAAGAAGAGAGCGCATCGGCGTACACTGCGAAGGTCTAACACCAAGGGCTAAGAGACTCGCGCGACTACCTCAGAGCACGAGCCCTAAGGTTGACCCTCACGCGGGCCTTCACAGGCACAGAGCTTTGATTGGCTGCCATTCCATCGGCGGGCACTGCCGGGACACGGTTGATTCACTGGCTTTCGCCTGCTTGTGCCCGCACGCCAGGCACATGGCTCCAATCTCACGAATGTCGGTTTCTCTTGATATTTGGTTTTCGCGCACCGCGATTGAGCCACTGATGACCGGGCCATTGCACTTATCGCAGTGATAGGCGGAGAGATGGAGATATTGTTTTTTCATTTGGCATTCCGTTCGTTAGAGAAGCTGCCCTGAGATAGAAGACCAGGATACCGCGAGTTTGAGGCATTCGTGTATTGGTTCCGCGATGCCTTTCGATTTTTAAGCTGGTTTAAATACTGCGCCGCACTCCATGCAACATCTCTCGTAACGCGGCGTAATGAGTCCACAAAATGGACATATCCTCTGCGATGCGAAATCGCCGTCGTGCGCCTCCATCCGAAGTAATTTCCTCATTGAAGCAGCTATGAAGGCGCGCAACCTGCGAGTACGGACAATAAACTGATGCAGGGCAAGATTCATACTCAAAGCGTGTCCCTCCACTGGTCCTCAAAGGTATGTAGCACTAAGTCCTGCATGTAAGCACCGACCTACAACCACGACAATCCGGTTGCATCAACCTCGGGCAGGTCGAATTCTCGCCCACAATCGAAGCAGACCCGATAGGTCCGTCGATTGATTGTGAAGACGCGACTAAGGCGGCGGTGACGGCATCCGAACGCTAATCCGAGAATCCAACGCAGCGGGTTCATCTGTCCTGCTCTCGCTGGCGCTCAAGACTTCCATTGGCATCCAGCCACGTTAGCAAAGCACGGACGCTGGCCCGAGCCAGAGCGATGGAGCAATCGGCGGCGCCGTAGTAGACATTGACGGTATCGCCGTCCTGATCCATGGTGCAACCGCAGGGGAATACAACATCTTTGACATCGCCATGCCGTTCATACTCAGCCTCCGGTCCGAAGATCCACGAGTCGCCTCGCAGCAAGCATTTTTCCGGATTCTCAAGGTCAAACAGAGCCAGGCCCAGCCGATACAAACAACCGGACGGAGTGTGCCTTACACCGTGGTACAGCACGAGCCAGCCCCTGTCGGTCTCGATAGGCGGCGGTGACAAACCAATCTTGTTTGCATCCCACCATGCGCCGCGACGCGCTTCCAGAATGAGCCTGTGTCGTCCCCAATGGCGTAAGTCAGGAGAGTAAGAAATCCACATGTGTGCCCCGAGCGGCGTCATTGGCCGGTGGATAAGTGCCCAGTAGCCGTTAATTCTTCGTGGTAATAGTGCGGAGTCCTTATCGTCCGGTGGCATGATAACGCCGTAGCGCTCGAAGGTCCGGAAATCCTTGGTCAAAGCGAGCGACACTCCGGGGCCGCCGCGCGAATAGGAAGTGTAAGTGACGACATACTGTTGCAGTTCGGGAACGAAGGTGATGCGAGGGTCCTCAATGCCCCAGAGTTCTTCGGGATGTCTCTCGGGGCTGGGCATCAACGTCGGTTCGCTATCGATGTGCCAGCCATCCACGCCGTTCCGCGAGCGGGCAGCGCAAAGGTGAGACAGGCCACGGCGATCCTCCACACGACAAAGCAGGAGCGTTGAGCCGTCCTCCAACAAGGTAGCTCCGGCATTGAAAACACTATTGATCGAGTAGGGCCAATCTTTGCTGGTCAAAATTGGGTTAGCAGGATGGCGAAGAAGCAGAGATTCGTGACGAGTAGCGGCAGCAACGGTCATAGGGATTCCATGAAGAAGAAAGGAACAATTTCAAAGTACATGTGCGGGGACCTCATCCTTGTTGCTGCTGATGCTGACCAGTTCAGGCCCTGATCTTGGATTATCGACTTCACCCTGCAAGCGCATTTCTACGTGCGCCATCAGGAAAGCCAGGGTTGACTCTGCTCCCTGGTTCTCATTCACGCGTTCCGGGTGCAAGCCGTCTCGGCAACCGCCTGTCGCGGGATCATACAAGGCAATCTGCAAATCGTTGCTGCCGAGAAACCAGTTGAAGGCTGACCAGGCCTCTTTACGCCAACGATCATCGCCCGTTGCGCGATAGGCTTCGAGACAGGCGGAAACCATGCCGCCGGCCTCGATGGGTTGTTGATCGAACCGTGCTCGCTCGCCACCCTTACGGTAGAAGCCTTGCGAACCAATGGGAACGAAATGATCGTGTCCCACACAATGGTGCGTTTCGCTAAGCCAACTCAGAGCTTCAATGCCAATGGATGTCATCTCGTGATCGGAACTGCGACGACCGGTTATGATTACGGACTGGGCCAGTCTGGCATTTGAGTAAGCCAGTACGTCTTCGAACCAGAACCAATCAGGTGAGTGGTTCGCTTTGTAGAGTTCGACCAGCCGGGTAGCCAGGATTGCACTTACTTTTTGAGCCTCCCTGTCGCCAGGAAAGGCACTGAGATATTCATCAATCCCTAGCAGGGCAAAGGCCCAGGCCCGCGGACTGGTAAAGGACGTCACTACCGGAAGAGCCATTTCGAAAAGATGCCCGGCGGCGCCGCTGAGAGCCACATCTTCCGAGCGTCCGAGGACAGTCCCGAGGGCCCACAACGCACGCCCATGGCAATCTTCCGATCCTTGACCATCGTTCCACGTGCGCGCATAACTCAGAAAGTTTCTAAACCTCCCGCTGGCCGGGTCAAGTGCATGTCCCAAGAAAGCCAAATACCGCGAGGCCAGACCGCCAACTACGCTCGGCTCGATTTCATCAAGTTGTCCGAGGAGGACCGTCAGAATCAGCGCGCGCGCGTTATCGTCAGTCGTGTAGCCCTCAGCGTAGTTAGGAACCGCAAAGGTCGCATGCTGGAGCAGGCCGGTTTCGTCCGTCAGCCGATGCAGGTGATCCAGGTTCATAGCCGGCAGCTTATCCAAACTCTTTTCGACAGTGCCATCTGCGAATACCGCTCGCGGCTCTCGCATCCGATCACTGCGCGCCCGGCCAAAACTTGCCATGTACCCTTGGGCAGCTTTCTTCCAAACCATTTCTCGCGAATACAAGTAAGCACGCTTCCGCATCGCATGGCGCAACGCGGGAGTATCCAGGAGCTCGATCGTCTTCCGTGCAATTGCCTCAGGATTTTGAAAAGGAACCAGCGCGCCGCGGCGATCGTCCAATAACTCGATGGCATGCCAGTAAGGAGTGGAGATGATCGCTTTGCCCGCGCCGAGTGCATACGCAAGCGTCCCGGAGACCACTTGTTCCTCGTAGCGGTAAGGAGTGATGTAGATGTCCGCGGCGCCAATGAACTCAGCCATTTCAGCGGGCGTAGCGAAACGATTATGGAAGATCACATTCGACTCCACTCCAATTTCCTTCGCCAGAGACTTCAACTGCTCGCGATAGCCATCGCCTTCCCGTCGCAGAATGTGCGGATGGGTCGCGCCCGCGACGATATAGACCACATTTTTATGCTTCGACAAAATGTGCGGCAGCGCTTGAATCACATTTTCGATTCCCTTATTCGGCGAGAGCAGTCCGAACGTAAGCAGGACGGCTTTCCCTTCTACATCGAAGCGATCTTTGTAGAAATTAGGATCCAGAAATGGCCTGTCGGGAACGCCGTGAGGAACCATATCGATCTTGCGGGCAGGAACTTTGAATATTTCTTGCAGAAACTGGGAAGACAGTTCGCTCATTACGATCAAGCGATCCGAGAGGGTGGCAATCTCCTCCATCACCCGCCGTTGGTCGGGATTTGGCTCGCGAAGAACCGTATGCAGCGTAGTGATGACGGGCATTTTGAGGCGCCGGAGAAGAGACAGAATGTGGCTGCCCGCCGCGCCGCCAAAGATTCCATACTCGTGTTGCAGGCACACCAAATCGAAGTTCGTGAAATTCAGGAAGTCAGCGGCTAGCTCGTAGGAGGACGGATCATCCTGCGCAAGCGTCAGCCTTACCCGCTCCGGGTAGGCATACCCCGATTCCGTGTCATTGACCGGAACCGCGAACAGCTTGGCCGCCCCGCATTCAGCTGAGATCGCATCGCATAGGTCAGTCGTGAAAGTGGCAATCCCGCACTGCCGCGGAAGATAGTTGCCAACCACGGCAATCCGGCTCGGCATGCCAGCATTCGATTCCGCACGAAGACGCTCTGTGGCCGCTGGCCGTAATTGCCACGGGCGTTCGTTAGTAAGCTCGATCACTTGGTCCGACGTCCTGGCTTTAGTTGCCGACATCAATGTCCTGGAAGGCTTGGAATATGTCTTGCGGAACGGTTCTCCCCATGATCAGTATTCGCTTGTTGGAGCAAAACAACTGGTCAAAATTGACCAGTTTGCTTTCGGCAAATCGATGTTGCTGCGACGTGCGGCTGTGGACGGCGTGATCGGAGACGTTACGGCAAAATACTCACAATCGGGTTTGCCCTTGGATCCGGCTTTAGATGAGATCCTCTTCAGTTGGAAGCGGGTCTTCACATTCTGGCAAGAAGCAGATTGGGTATTTGTCAGCTCGCAAAGGCCCGCGAATTTCCCCTCCGGTCAACCGCCGTCTTGGAAGATCACATCAAGCCATTCGCCGTTAAAGCAGGGTTAGGTAGCAGTATCGGATGGCATAGGGTTCGTCACACCTGCTTGTCCACGCTTTGTCAATTGGGCGATCGATATTTAAAGTGCAGCAGGAACTGCTCTGGCACGCAGCACGACCGAAGTTGGACATTTTTGGACGTGCGCGACGAGGCAAGTTGCGCATTTGCAATTGGCTAATGGTGGGCGCTGTAGGATTTGAACCTACGACTTCCACCGTGTGAGGATGGCACTCTACCGCTGAGTTAAGCGCCCAACTTGTTCGATTCTACCATTTGCGCCGCTGCGGGACGAAAACGCAATCGCGCAATCGCATTCCGGGCCACAAACGCGCAACACGGCGGGATGCAAATAACGCATCTCTCAAGAACAAGGCCTACTCTTGCGGATTTGCAGCGAAATGCACGCAACAAGATACTGAAATTGACTAGTCCGACCACCGTCTGCGTCGATGATATTCGCCGCCACTCAGACCGCCGAGATCGATCACAACAGCGACCAGCAGAATCAGTAAATTAATGCCGGCTATAGGCTGATGTGTGTTTGCCATCCACGCATACACCAGCGTGGTCAGGGGCAGGAACAAGAATCCGAGCAAGGGCAATAACAGACCGTGGTACGCCCGCTCCAAATAATTCGTAAACAGGAACAACAATGCGAGGGCGATTCGAGGAAAAGCGAGAAAGACAATTACCAGGAGTCAGCCCACAGAATTCTCCTCGCGCATCGTAACACTCTTTCCGAACGTGGCACAACGAAGTTGCGGGCGGGCAAAAGGATTCAGGAGCGCGGATGCCTGAACGATCAATACTGCATGAGATTGAGCTGGAGCTTCGCATACCCCTGGTTTTGCGTCCAAATATCCAGCGGGATCGAGGCGATTTCATCTGCGATGGGATCCGCGAGCCCATTTTTCGTCAGGTCCACGGTTTTGATGTACTGCTTGCAAGCGTCGCAGCATTCCACGCGTACGTGCGGAAACTCCTCCGCACAATAGACAGAAAGCTTCGCGTGGTTCTCTTCGCCGCAGCCCGGGCAAATAATCCGGCGGAACTCCCATTCAGCAAGGCAGAGCGAGCAGACCAACGATCGCTGACCGCCATCACCCAGCGGCCGCAAGACGCCCACCCCCGGTTTCCGTGAGCAGTATGGGCAGACACACGGCGTATGAAGAGGACTCTTTGTTGACGTTTTCGCTCGAACGTTAGCCGCATACGGCTGCAGGACTGATCTGGCAAGAAACGCCCACCCGGCAGACGGGACCCCGTTCTCATCGATCCAATATCTATCGAGCATTTCGAGTATAGAGTTGTCCGGACTTTGATCGAGCATGCGAGCTGTTTCGGCAACCATGGCTGGGCCGTGGGCTGCAGCCATCGTCAACAGCTTGCGAAACTCCGGTACAAGATTTCGCGAAGGTGGGCTCGTGAACGACAAATCGCCGGAAGAGGTGGGCGCGGCGTTGAGGGATTGATAGACATTCGCCTGAAAAGCAGCAACGCGCGCGAAAAAGCGCAAAACTTCAGCGGCAGATGCCACTTCATGTGCGAGTCTTTCGGCCCGTTTCGCGCTTAGCTGCCAGGGATCGGATGACATCGTGCGATTATCGTCGCCCGGGCCATAACCGTGCAAACCAGCCGTGCAAGCCAGCGTTGCACTCGCCTTAAATCAGCTCAGGATCGGCCTTGCAAACCTACACATCTTGCCGCATTGACGTCTTTAGAGTTGAGGAATATATTATCTCGGCATCGGGGTGTTTCCTTTAAGCGCTGCGAAAGTCAGTCGAGGTCCTCGGAGTTCGATTTTCTGGAAGCGGGATAATTTAGGAGGCGTAACGATGGAAGTCTCGCGAAGAAGTTTCCTGAAGGGGACATTCGTGGGCGGCGCGGCTCTCTCCGCTCTTGGTTTTGATTTAACTCCCGCGTACGCGCAAACCCAGGGCCTGAAGATTTCCCGGGCCAGCGAAACCCGCAGCACCTGTCCCTATTGCTCGGTGAGCTGCGGCGTCATTATCTACACGCTGGGGGACAAGGCGAAAAACGCCATCCCGCAGGTTGTTCACGTGGAAGGCGATCCCGACCACCCAATTAATCGTGGCACGCTCTGTCCTAAGGGCGCATCGCTGGAGCAGGACATCATGAACGACCGCCGTCTGCTGAAGCCCCAGGTTCGCCGGCCCGGCGCCACTGACTGGGAGGATATTTCGTGGGAGCAGGCGTATACCGAGATCGCGCAACGGGTAAAGAAGACGCGCGACGACACGTTCATTGAAACCGATGCCAACGGCAAAACTGTCAACCGCTGCGAAGGCATCGCCTTCACCGGCGGCTGCACCGATACCAACGAGTTCAATTATCTCGCAGTAAAGAGTATGCGCAGCCTGGGGGTCTGCTACCTGGAAAACCAGGCCCGCGTTTGACACGGCCCAACGGTCTCCAGTTTGGGGCCAACATTCGGACGCGGGGCAATGACCAATGGCTGGATCGACATCAAGAACACCGACATGATGTTGATCATGGGCGGCAACCCAGCCGAAAACCATCCTTGCGGCTTTAAGTGGGCCATCGAAGCCAAGGTTCACCGGAACGCCAAAACGATTGTTGTCGATCCGCGCCTGACGCGGACGGCCGCGAATGCCGATATGTATGTACAGATCCGCGCGGGCTCGGACATTGCGTTCCTCGGTGGAGTGATCAAGTACGCCATCGAAAATAACCGCATCGCACACGATTACCTGGTCAACTACACCAACGCGGCTTTCCTTATCAAAGAAGGATTTCAGCTCCCCGACGACGGACTCTATTCCGGCTTCGACACCGAGAAACATTCCTACGATAAGGGTTCCTGGAATTACGAAGAGGGCGGCAATATTGAAGGCAAGTGGACGGCTGAAACCGCTGGCGGAGGAGCTGCGGCGCTGCATTCCACGAGCGGGCAGAATGCTCCTCACCAGGCGAAGCAGCTTAGCGCCACCGACGCGCACAAGTTGGAAGGTCTCGGCTATGCCGCTCAAGGCCCGGCTGGAGCCAAGGCGCACAACGACGCCGCTCCTGTCCCGACCCCGACGCTGCCACCCAAAATCGCTTACGATTTTTCCCTTCAACATCCGCGCTGTGTATTTCAACTGCTGAAGCAGCAGTACTCGCGCTACACACCTGAAATGGTGGAGCGCATCACCGGCATACCGAAAGACCAGTTTCTGAAAGCGGCCGATTTATTTACCTCGGTCCGCAAAGATGGCGACATGAAAAAAGTCGCCACCATCATTTACGCGGTCGGATGGACGCAGCACAGCTTCGGCACCCAGATTATTCGCACCGCCTGTCTTGTACAGCTTTTGCTCGGCAACATCGGACGCGCCGGCGGGGGAGTCAATGCCCTGCGCGGCCACTCCAACATTCAAGGCGCGACTGATATGGCCGGGATTTTCGACATTCTTCCCGGCTATTTGAAGATGCCAAATCCTACCGACACGGACCTGGCTACGTTTATCAAGCGCACCACGCCCACGGTTTCCAAGCCCGATCCCTGGGACTCATTCAACTATTGGTCGAACACCAACAAGTTCACCGTATCTTTCCTGAAGGCGATGTACGGGGCAGCTGCCACCAAGGAAAACGACTTTGCCTTCAACTATCTGCCGAAAATCGATCGCAACTATTCGTGGGTCAATATCTGGAACGACATGTACGAAGGCAAGGTCAAAGGCATCTTCGCCTTCGGCATGAATGGAGTGATGATCGGGCCGGACTCCAACAAGAATATCGACGCGCTGAAAAAGGCTGACTGGCTGGTCGTGTGCGAGATTTATCCCGACGAGACGAGCGAATTCTGGCGCGCTCCGGGAATTACAGCGGAGGAGCAGAAGAAGATCAACACAACTGTTTACCGGCTGCCCGGCGCGGGCTTCGCGGAAAAGGACGGAACCTTCGTTAACTCCGCGCGCTGGCTACAGTGGAAAAACGTCGCCGTCCCACCGCCCGGACAGGCGCGGCTGGATCAGGAAATTCTCGCAACCATCTTTCTGAGAGTTCGCGAGCTCTACAAAAAAGAAGGGGGCAAATTCCCCGACCCCGTCCTGAAGGCGACATTTGCCTATACCAATCCATACAATCCCTCGCTCTCCGAGGTCGCGAAAGAGATCAACGGAAAAGCGCTTGCCGACCTCACCGATCCGAAGACGAACACAACCATAAAGGCCGGGCAGCAACTGCCGGGTTTTGCCTGGCTGAAAGATGATGGCACCACGGCAAGCGGCAATTGGCTCTACTGCGGCTCATGGACCGAAGCGGGCGCCATGATCCAGCGTCGCGGCACTGAAGATCCCTCCGGCCTGGGAATTTATCCCAACTGGGCGTGGAGCTGGCCCGCCAATCGCCGCGTCCTCTACAACCGCGCCAGTTGCGATGTCGCGGGCAAACCATGGGATCCCTCACGCCGTCAGGTTTGGTGGGATGAAGCAAAGCAGAGCTGGGCTGGCGTTGACGTTCCCGACTTCAAACCCGATTCCGCGCCCAAAGATCACATGGGGCCGTTCATTATGAATCCCGAGGGCATTGGGCGTTTGTTCGTTCCGCTTTCCGGCATGGCAGACGGGCCGTTCCCCGAACACTACGAGCCCTACGAAAGTCCGCTGATCAATCCGTTGCACCCGCAACAGTCAAGCAATCCAATTGCGAAGCATTACAAAACAGATAAGGACCTCTACGCGAAAACGGGTGGCGAATTCAACGTCATCTGCACGACTTATCGGTTGACCGAGCACTATCACTACTGGACAAAGAACAATCCAATGAATGTGGAACTCGTGCCGGAGCCTTTCGTCGAAGTCCCGGCCGAACTGGCCGACCGCATGGGCATTCGCGGCGGCGAAAAAATAAAAGTGACCAGCGCTCGCGCTCACTACATCGCCAAAGCCATGGTCACGCGCCGCATTCGGCCCATGAAGATCGACGGCAAGGAAACATTCCAGATCGGAATACCGATTCACTGGGGATTCCGCGGAATTGCCGAGGACGAGGGCAAGACGGCGAAGACGCTGGCAAATCAGCTCACGCCCACCGTCATCGATCCGAATGCGTACACGCCAGAGTTCAAGGGGTTTCTGGTGAAGATCGAGAAAGTGTGAAAAAAGTTCTCAGTTCCCCGTTCTCGGTTCTCAGTAAGACCGTAGAGTGAATTCGAAACCGGCAGCGGGGATAGGAAGAAGGTCGACGTTGATGTTTCTGAGAACTGAGAACTGACAACCGAGAACATTTTTATGGCCGACCGCAAAACGCTGCAAGCCGATCAAATCTCCGGACACTCTGGGGCTGCGCCCGGCCTGGGAATGCAGCGCGACTACGAAGTCTGCAAGCTGATCGACACTACCACGTGCATTGGGTGTAAGGCGTGCGAAGTTGCCTGCGTCGAATGGAACGACATGCCGTTTCAGCCGACCACCTTCGACAACACTTACCAGACCATGCCGAAAACTAACTGGAACTTCTGGAACCTCATCAAGTTCAATGAGCACCAGAATTCCGACGGCACTATCCAGTGGCTGATGCGCAAAGATCAATGCATGCATTGCGCCGATCCCGGATGCCTGGCAGCGTGCCCCGCCGACGGCGCGATCGTCAAGTATGCCAATGGCATTGTCGACTTCAACCAGGAACACTGCATTGGCTGCGAGTTCTGCGTCTCCGGCTGCCCCTTCGACATCCCGCGCTTCAATCCGATGACAAAGAAAGTTTACAAGTGCACGCTCTGTTCTGACCGCGTCGGCCAGGGGCTGGAACCGGCGTGCATCAAGTCCTGCCCTACCGGCTGTTTGAAATTTGGCAGCAAGGAAGACATGAGCTTCATTGCCAACGAACGTGCCAAGCAGCTCAAGGAAAATTTTGGCTTCGAGAACGCGGGCGTGTACGACCCGCAGTCGGTGGGCGGCACTCACGTCATTTATGTGCTGCACGATGCCACCGATCCCGAGCGCTATGGCGGTCTCCCCAAGAATCCGACGATTCCCTGGAGCTATACCATCTGGAAGACGCTCTTCAAGCCGGTGCTCGGAACATTTGCCTTATTCGGCTTCCTCGGAGTGCTGGCACACTACATCACCGCCGGCCCACGGCGGGTGCAACCCGAACCTCCGGAAAAGGAAGGGCAAAGTGTGTAGCAAAAAGATTGCCTGCGCTTTGAGATGCCAGATGCCGGGATTCCCCTCTGCCCGGGAACAAGGAGGTCCCCGTGTCCTCTAGCGCTATCGACCGTTTCGACGAGGGTGCCCGCAAGAAAGTCGATTCTCTGGGCCGCACCACCGTCTACCGCGGAGAACTCCTGCGCCATCCCGTCTACACGCGCGTCCTCCACTGGAGTGTTGCCCTGTTTTTCTTTCTCGCGCTCTTCACCGGATTCGGGATTTATCTCCCATGGCTCTTCCGCTGGTTCATGCCCATCTTCGGCGGCGGTCCGCTCGCCCGCGCCATGCACCCGTGGTTCGGTTTGGGCTTTGTTTTCTTCTTTACTCTTCAGGCGCTTAACTGGTTCACGCCCATGCTATGGACGCCGGCCGACACCAAGTGGATGCGCAACATGCACAAGATCGTCAGCAATGAAGAAAAAATGGACCCGCCGGAGACGGGCTTCTTCAATGCCGGCCAGAAGCTTCAGTTCTGGGAGATCGTGGGCGGCTGCGTCGTCTACCTCATCACCGGAATCATTCTTTGGGCGGGCGCAAGAACTTTCGGCGGACTGCTCGTCGCCATCAGCTATGTCGTCCATGACATCTCCGCCCTGATCATGCTCGGTGGAATATTCATTCACATCTACCAGAGCACGATCGGCGAGCCCGGCACGTTCGAGGCAATGATACGGGGAGCTGTCAGTGAGGCTTGGGCGTGGACGTTCCACCCCGCCTGGTATAAGAAGGTCACTGGCCGCGATCCCATTCAAGCCTGCGAAGAGGCCCGCCGACGGATGTCGGCTCGCGAAGAACAGTAGCCTTTATGTGTGAACTCAGCGGGCCGCAGCCCACAACAACTGCTGCGACCCTGGGTTCTTCTGACTACACACAGTGATTTTCTTCTCTAGTGCTCAACGTCAAAATAGATCTTGGTAGTAGCGCGATACTGCAGCACCTTGGCGCCATCCAGCAGAAGATCTAACGACTCGATGTGCGCCCACTTCATTCCGCGCACAGTTTTGGCGGCTTCCTTGACCGCACCATCGGCTGCTTTGGCGAAGCTCTCGGTGGATGTTCCTACGATCTCGATTACTTTCTGCGTCACAATCTCCTCCTGAAAGGTAACTGCGGATTGTACTCCTTGCGCGTGCTTCGGCGCGAGCCCAGGGTTCGATTGCGCGCGGCGATAAAATACATGCGTGCAGCGTTTGAGCGGCTACCGAGGACGCCTTGCCCCGTCTCCAACGGGCCTGCTGCACATCGGCCACGCGCGCACATTCTGGATTGCCGCACGGCGCGCAATTGAGCATCAGGGCACGTTAGTGCTGCGCAATGAGGATCTTGATCCGCAACGCTCGCGGCAGGAATTTGCCGATGCAATGATTGAAGATCTGCGCTGGCTGGGACTCCACTGGGCGGAGGGGCCGGATTGCGGCGGCACGTTTGGCCCTTACGCTCAAAGCGAACGTCGCACACACTATCTCGCCGCCTGGAAGCAATTGCGCGATGGCGGGTTCACCTATCCTTGCACATGTTCGCGCAAGGACCTGGCCCAGTCAGCAAGCGCACCGAATGACACCGATGATGAGCCGTTATATCCGGGGCGGTGTCGCGGCCGGAACGGGTCCGACTACGCGCTGCCTGCAGGCGTCAACTGGCGGTTTCGCGCCGCCGCTAAAGAAAATGGAGAAGAAATAAGATTTCACGATCTCAACCTCGGCGAACAGCGGTATGCAGCGGGTAAGGACTTCGGCGATTTTCTCGTGTGGCGGCGCGACGACGTGCCCGCATATCAACTAGCGGTTGCGGTCGACGATGCCGCAATGGGCATCACGGAAGTTGTGCGCGGCGCGGACTTACTGAAATCAACGGCGCGGCAACTGCTCCTGCTCCGAGCCCTGGGATCGACCGCACCCGATTATTTCCATTGCGACTTGTTGCGGGACGCGCAGGGCACGCGACTCGCCAAGCGCCATGATGCACTCAGCATTCGCCACTTACGCAAAAGCGGTCTGTCTCCGAGGGCCGTCTTAGACTTGGCTTTTCAGATATAGCCCCCGCGACTTAGCCTTCGGCCAAACACAGCTTGCAACTTTGGTAACGCTTCAGCAGTTACATCGGATCATTCGTTGCCCAACAGAACCGCGCTACTATTCCAAAAGCAAGTTGCACGTGCGATTCATCCGGAGAATAGGCCATGCGCGCGGTTCTCATTAATTTTTTTGGTGCGAAGGTTGCAGGCATATTGCTGGCTGGCGCAATGGTTTGCAGTCAGGTGGCAATGTGCCAGGTGCCAGCTAACCAGCCCTTGCCCAGCAGCGACACAGCCAGCCAGTCTCTCGGCGATGTTGCCCGCGAAAATCAGAAAAAAAAGGCACCGGCACACAGCAGTTCGCAAGTCATCACGAACTCCGAGCTTTCGGGTAGTGAAGAAATACATAATCCGCTAAAAAGTCGGACTAACAAATCTGCGACTTCTACAGCAAACACAACTCCAAATACGAAGACGAACCAGCAGCCTGCAATCGACCCGCGGGTCGCAGAACGATGGAAGAAGCAAATCGCCGTGCAGAAAAATGTGATCGCACACACCGAGGCCCAGATTGTGGAGCTCCGCGCGCATATAAGTTCGATCGATCCGGCATTCGCGACACATTCCGCGCAGACCGAGTACTACTCCAACATGACTTACGACCTCAGGTTGGGTGCGCAACTGGCGCAGCTCCATGCAATGGAAGAGCAATTAGCCCAGCAGCGGCAAAAACTCGACGAGATGCAGGAATTTGCCCGGCACGCCGGAATGCACACCACAACGTACGACCCGTAACGGCTGGCGATGCCGACAGTCGCCGTGCGGGCCCTAACTTCGGAAGGCCGCTTGTAGTTTTGCAGTCTTGCTTAGGCCGACTTACTCACCGGCTCGGCTTCCGCCAGCGGCACATTGACCAGGTGCTCGCTCAGAAACCAGACTTGCAGCTCGTTGTCGCGCAGTACGTCGCTCACCACCATGTCGTTGGTGCCGTCATCCCCCAGTTTTTCGGCGCGCTCCGCGAGTTCACGACAATGCGTGATTATGATTTCATGAGCATCGAGCAGACGCGAAATCTGGACCGAGGGCTCCTCGCGGCCCTTCGGCGGACGCGGGATGCGACTCAACTCGGCGACATCGTGGGCCATTGCAATGCTTAAACCACCAAGCGTCTGGATTCGTTCCGCAATTGTGTCAACGATCTCGTTTTGCTCTCCATAGTGCTTGTCGAACAGAAGGTGCAGTTGATAGAAGGTTGGTCCGGAAACTTGCCAGTGCGATTTTTTGTAAAGGTCGCGCAAAGTGATTGTGTCCGCCAGCATCTGATTCAGCTGTTCGGTCATCTCAAGACGCACCGCCTCTTCCAGTTGAAGAGGGACCATGGCGGTCACACTGCCATATGGTTGAATCTCGCCTGCACGTTGGGAAAAGTGGGGTTGTGCTGAAACCTTATGCGAGTTGTTAGACACTGATTTTTTGGGCATGAGCTTCTCCTCGTGGGATTTTGCGTGGAACGAACGACGAGGCGAAAACACTACGCCCCTCGTCCTGCCAATGTTCTTGGATGCAGGGGGGCGAAAAGGGTTCCGTTTTTTCAGGAGCTGGGGATTCGGCGGCAGGTTAACCCGCGCCGGGCCCTCGCCCTGGCGAAGTGGCTATTTGCATTAATCGGCAGCGCTGCGCCGGATGCTGAACATCTCCGTCAAATATTCAATCCGGGGAGCACTCTTCACTCCCGCCTTAGCCATGCGGTTCTTCAACTCATCCGAGGCAACAAACGCGCGCGCCTTGTCGAAGTCTTCCCATTCGAATAGGAGCGTCAGTTCGTTGGGGTTCTGGACACCACGAAAAATCCGGCAGTTTCGCTCTCCACTGCGGGTGCGCCAGTCAAGCGAAGAATCGAACACGGATTTCCAGGCGGGGTAGTCGGCGACTTCATGGTGGACCAGAAGATAGATCATTAGGGCAGACGTCTCCTTTCACAGCAGAAAACCTTGCGCCAAAATCGAAAGAATTGCAAGGGCCGGCATCACACAGAGTCGGCCCATGGAAGGCCTTAGCGTTGTCATCCGCGGAAATTGTGCGTGGAAGCGTGCGTGGAAAGCGCTTCCGCGCCCCGGTTCTGCGCGTTTGCCGGAATCTGCCATCGCCGTTAGAATTGGAAGCGCTGTTGCTGTCTGTAGGCCCGTAGCTCAGTCTGGTTAGAGCGCTTCCTTGACACGGAAGAGGTCGATGGTTCGAGTCCATTCGGGCCTACCATATTTTTCTCCAGTGTTTCTGCCGCTTTACCGCTTCCCAACGAGGGAAGCGGCGGCTGGCCAAAAGGCCTTTACTGCAGATTTACTCCAAACCGCCTGGAAACACCGTCCGCATTCGCCGGTTTGGAAGCCCTGCAATTTTGCGAGCCTGTTGGTTTTCGACCACCCAGCCTTGATCTCGGAATTCCGCAGTCTGATCGCGTCATGCTTTTGTACCTGTTTTGGTACTTCTGCCCATAGGCGCTGGCGCTTAATTTGGTATTGGGGGAGTTTCCATGCAGCCACCACGAAGCCACATTGAACAGGTTCTCGCCGCGGAATTGTCGAAGGCACGCCCGGGGCAGCCGCCGCAACAGATTCCGCTGAGCGATCAAGCACGCATCTTGGCAACGGACATCGGCGACGTTCTCGCCGGCACAACGACCGTCGTGGACGACCGTGAGCCGCGACCGCACTGAAAACTGCGCCGCAACGCGGAAGACAGATTCACTTCCGCAGGTCTGTCGCAATCAGAGTGAACTGGTCCAGCGCCGCCTGCAGATCCTCGGCAATCTCAGCGGCGATCAGCCGATCACATCGCCCAATAGTCGACGTAACATCTGCGGTGCTTCAGGCGCGATTTCCTTTGCAATTCAGGACGACCCTTTCTACGGTTGATGATAGAGGCAGAATTATGGCGACGAACAAACTGAACGAACTTGAAGTTCTCGACATGCAGGATCGCCGAACGATGCGGCGCGTTGCGCGGGTATTTGACGCAGCGTCGGATCGGCCCGCCTCGGTCGATGTAGACAAGTCGCGTCGGGCCGAGATTTCGCAAGAGCGCAAGGAGATGCTGGAGCGTCACGCGGCGATGGGAAAGCAGTTGCAGGAGATTGGACGCTACGCGTTGGCTGAGTTGCAGCAGAAGGTGAAAGCAGGTGAATTGAAGATTAGCGCGGCCGAAGCTCGCAAGCTGATCGAGGCGGGCGAGCGAATGCAAAAGCGAGCAAGCGACCAAGGTCGCAAGCTGCGCCGGAACAAGAACGACGCCATCGTCAACGAAGCGCGAGACCGAGACAACAAAGACGATTCGGCTGCGGAAACCGTTAACTGAAGGAGCATTTTATGCACCCACCGAAGTCGCACGTGCAAGAAATTCTCGAAGCGGAACTCGCGGGATTCCGAAGCGAGCACAAGGCCAATAAGCAGCCCACGCGCATTGCGATCACAAACCAACAGGCACTGCTCGACGTTGACCCAAGGCGCATCTTGGCCGGCGAAGTTGAGATTTACGATCCCCGCGAGCAGCGACCGCACTGACTTGGCTCTAGCCGCTGGGTCGGCTGCGGCTGCGCCTTTCTCATTCCCAGCCCTTACGGCAAGGCTGTGCGCTCTTAGGGCCTCAAGGGAAGACGTGGTGGCTTCTGTGAGCGGAACATCAAACTTCTTAACCGTAGCCAGCGATTCGCCCAGTTCGCCGCGCAGCTTCGATGCCTCATCGCCCATCGAGTCCAGCACATTCTCCTTGGACGCCGCCGTTACCTGCTCATGATTTAATTCTCACGGTTGCAACCGGCAAGATGTCGAGTCAAACAGTCGCCCGTCCGCCGATGGAATCCCGGCGTCAGAACGATACCAAAACACCTGCGCGCCTCCACGCCATCAGAGCCAGTTTCCCCGCCGCGCGGGCAGCAACACACTGCCGCGTTGGGACTCCTTCAGGAAGAATCGCTCCAACAGTTCTTTATCCAAGAGCTGAGGGCTCCTGCAAACATGTAGCTCCCATCGCCCGAGCTGTCCCCAATTGTTCACTGCGGATATCCAGCGCATTGCAGCGTCATGTTTCGCCTTATCGCGGTTATCTTCTTCACCCTTGATCTCGAGCAGAAGCATTACGTCAGTCGCCAACCTGACTAGGTAATCGGGCGTATAGGTGTGCTCGTTTCCCAGGTAGTCGTACGGAATGGTTAATCCCAGGCGATCGTTCTTGGCGTAGCTCTTAACAAGACCTCGCCGAGCAGCCATCTCCAACCTAAATGCCGCGCTCTGCTCCCATTCGTGAGTGTCTGCCACCACTTGGTTGATATGGCTCGACAATGCGCCCAGGGGTTCTCCTGGGGGAAGATCCAAAGCGGTAAGACACGTGCTTTCCTGGGCATTATCGCGCTGGCATTTGATCGCGAATACGAGATCGCCATCATCCTCACCAAGGGCACCGTTTCCCTACCAGCATCCATTTCGCGCAGTTGGTGAAGCTCTATAGCCAGCCCGACATTACCGGGCCTGATTGGTTTGGTGGGACAAGCCGGGTTACGGGAACGATCCCAAGTGTCCGATGCGGACGCCCCGAGCCGCGCTTTATAAGCACAAGCCACATTGAAAGACTCAATCTCAGCGTCAGGATGCACCTTCGCCGCTACGCTCGCCGGACGAATGCCCACAGCCGCAAACTGGCGAATCACAAAGCAGCCGTCAACCTGTGGGTTGCGTGGTACAACTTTGTTAGGGTCAACAGTGCTGTGAGATGCACGCCCGCAATGGAGGCGGGATTGACGGGTACGATTTGGACGATGCGGGATTTACTGTTAGCGGCGACATAGGAGTTCAAAATGGCGCGTCTGGTTGTGGGAAAATCCGAGAGATTTGAGATTAATGGTCTGGCGAAGAACAAGCGATTTTCAACTCTCAGCGAAAAGCGCATTACAAGGGCAGTGCGAGAAACGCTCCGAGAACACTGTGGCGCTGGCCGAGTGAAAGTCTCCTGTGCGGCACACTGGTATCAAGGCATGTGGATGGGAACATGCTGGATAGACGGAATCGCAAAGCCCTATCAGGTGCAATCTGGTTTATTCGGCGAAGCCGTAGCAACACGAAATTAGATCAGTACCGATTCAACAATCGCCGCCGGCATCGACTGGCCAATTGGATTCAAATGGGCCACAGGCCATAGCTGGCATTGCTCCAGACCCACGTCTCCAACTAATAGTCTCAAAATGTCCCGGAGTGGATGTGCTCGCATCAGAGGTCAAATGCACGTTGGACAAGCTGGAGGCACCATTGAAAGAGGAACTTCGTCAATGGCGCGTCGCGGGCGGTGCGCGTGGATTCTTAGATGCGGAGATCAGCCGGATGATTGCGCGGACGGGATACGACGGCAATCGGTATTCAGACCGAGCAGTTGATCTCAATCTCAGTATCTGCCGTTATGCTCATCCAAGGCAATGGCACCTTTTCAAGCACGCAGAGATGGCCAAATTAATGTCTGATCTCATTCAACAAGACCGAGAATATTTCCTTCCTGGGCAAATGAAGCCAGAAATATTACGGCATCTCCAGTCTTATGACAACAAACACGGCACCCAGTTCGCCTTTCAGGCTGCTGAGCTATTTCTGAAAGTAGCTGCCGCCGCTGCAATGGTGGACGGAACCATTCCAGAAGCTAAGAAGACCATTCTTGAGAAGTTGGCAGCGGCTTGTAGTGCGTAGGTTCTGGCACACCCGGACGCCAGGAGGCGTTGGCCAAGATCAGTGCGCCACGAGTCACTTCCGGCTGGGCGCACCACGTGGAACAATTTGGACTGTGCTTCGGAGGTGAAGAATGACACGCAATAGCAACCCACAGAATCAGGCACAGCACTTCAGGAACTTGATTACGGCCACGCTCGACAATGCCGAGGCGAACGGCCATGGCCACTTCGTTGGAAAAAGCAGCGGCCACAATCTGCCAAGCAGCCACGCACACTTGCAGCGCGGCGAGTATATCCCACGAGGCGCGTTGGGGCTTGCCGCATCGCGAGTGGACACGCGGAACACGACGAAGGACTACGGCCCGGGCGATGTTGGCTACGGCTCACGCGGTGGTTTCACGGGAAGCGGGATGTCGTCCCCTGATTCCACAGATTGTTTTGGAAGTTGTGCCTCCTCGGATTTCTCCGGCAAACCTCCAGATTTGAATGTTTCCACGATCTTAGTCGAATCAAAAGGCGACCTTTTATTGGTTGAGTGGAAGGTTGCGCTTTCACACACCCCACCACATACCTTCAGCCTACGGAAGAACAGAGTTTCGTCAACTGGGCGTTGCCGAGATCCAACTAAGCTCGGCTCGATTGTGCCTCTCGAAAACCCCGAACGAACTGAGCCATCGCGATTTATACTTTTCCCCGAAATCATCCTTCGATGCCTATTACTCTCGCCGCACTTCTCGCCGCCTTGTGTTCAGTTGCCCGTTCGCGTGCTGATCTCCACCTCGAAAATCTGGCCCTACGGCACCAAATCAACGTACTTCGCCGGTCAGCAAAGAAACGGCCGAAGTTAACTTCGGGGGACCGTCTCTTCTGGGCCTTTCTCTCCCGAATCTGGCGCGATTGGCGCTCGACTTTGGTCATCGTGAAACCCGAAACGGTCGTTGCCTGGCATCGCAAAGGCTTTCGCTTGTTCTGGACCTGGAAGGTTCGGCACGGACAAGCAGGACGCCCTGTCGTTGCCCGCGAGACCCGAGATCTGATCCGAAAGATGTGCCGGGAGAATCCCACATGGGGCGCACCTCGCATTCACGGAGAACTACTCAAACTCGGTATCGACATCGGTGAGACGAGCGTCAGCAAATACATGCTGCGCTTCAGAAAACCGCCCTCTCAGACTTGGCGTACATTCCTGGAGAACCACGTCTCGCAACTCGTCTCCGTCGATTTTTTCACGGTCCCTACCATCCGTTTCCAGGTCCTTTACGTGTTTCTGGTGTTGGCCCATGATCGTCGGCGTATTCTTCATTTCAATGTGACCGCCCACCCGACCGCTGAGTGGACGGGCCAGCAACTACGGAATGCTTTTCCCTATGACAAAGTTCCGCGCTACCTGCTACGGGACCGGGACAAGATCTTCGGCAATGACTTCCGAGAACAGGTGCAAGATATGGGCATAGAGGAGGTGCTGTCTGCGCCCCGATCACCCTGGCAGCGAGCCTACGTGGAGCGGGTGATTGGATCCATTCGCCGCGAGTGTCTCGACCACATGATCGTGTTCGATGAGAACTCGCTACGACGAACTCTCGCTTCTTATTGTGATTACTACCACCGATCCAGGACGCATCTCTCCTTGAGAAAAGATTCACCCGAGCCTCGCCCGGTTCAGCCGCCGGGGATCGGGCCCATCGTGGCAGTGCCGCAGGTCGGCGGGCTGCATCGTCGTTATGAACGCCGAGCCGCCTAAGACAGCCGTATTCTGAAGCACTACTTGTACAAAGATCCAAAGGTTCCCTGGAAGTCTGCGTCCGAACTGCGCCCACTCGCTCGCACGTGCCACTGTGAATTTGCTTTCACAGAGTCGAACGCGTAACACACACTCAAGAGACTCATGATTATTTGCGCAACGAAGCCGCGAATGCACCGCACAGGATTTTCGATAGGGACACCATTCGGGCCTACCATATTTTTCAACCGTTTACAGGGCGAAACCGGGTAGCGTTGATGCCGGTCTTACCTGTGCTTTCCTACCTTTGATCGTCATTGAATCAACCTTGACTCGTATTTCTCCAACGCGGCTCGCTTCGCTGCGCGTATGTGTAAATATCCATCGTGATCGCGCTCGTAGCATGGCGAAGCTGACCCTGCACGGTCTTGGGGTCCACTGTCCTCCGCAATAATTCTATCGGCAGGACTGCGCTTCCAGAATAATGCGCCGCGCTCACAATCCTGCTCCGCCGTGGGGCTGGAGAGACTTTACTTGGCTCAGAGCCGTGGTGATCACAAGCAAGCGGCGGGGATAGTGGTTCATGAGGCGCAGGCGACGCACAAACACTGGACGCTCAACCGATCGCAGAGTTGGAGGATCGTTGTGCGGTGGAGAGGAAAGACCTGCCCGACCTCCATCACTCCTTACTGGGCCAGCGCTGTAGCTGCAACCGTGAGAGTGAGAAGAAGGAAGATGGTAATCCGCCTTCGGGACAAGCGACATTTACATAGGTCATTCTGCTTGGACAACTCCTTTTGTTCAGCGCCATTATTCGTTTCGGGACGGCAGTATACGTTTTCATCACTAGAATAACCGGATTGACTTTGCCCGCTGAACGGCCGGCACTTTTCTCAGGACAGCCAGCAAAGTTTCCGACACATGTCCGTCGACGTGAACAACCGCTACCGCTTCGCGTGGAGTGCCGGGGACTTCATGTTCTGCCAGGCGGCCCAGAGAAAAATTAGCAATGTTGATCTGGTGATCGCCCAGGATCGTGCCCACCCGTCCAATCACTCCCGGTACGTCCAGATTCCGCAGGTAGATCAAATCGCGCTCCAGAGGGGCCTCCACATCAATGCCATCCACGTGCAAAAGGCGCGGCATGTTGCCATGTACCGTTCCCTTGGCGAAATGTTCTTCCTTGCTGGTCTTGAGAAAAATGGAAATCACGCTTTCTCCCCGCGAGCTTTTAGGCTTGCTGGCTTCATGAACGCGCAAACCACGAGAAGCGGCGATGGTGGCGGCGTTTACCAGGTTTGCCTGCTCCTCCAGCCCCTGATTGAGAATGCCCTTGAGGGCGGCGTTGCGGACCAACTCGGTTTTTCCTTCCGAGATTTGGCCGCTGTAACGCACCGAGATTTCTTCAATCGTGCCTTCGCTGGTTTGCGCAAGAAACGCGCCCAGCCTCTCCGCCAGGACGGTAAAGGGCTGTAAAACGAGATATTCCTCGTGTGAGACCGACGGTACATTCACCGCATTCTGGATGACACCATGTTTCAGGTATTCCTTCACCTGAAGCGCGATCTGGTAGCCCACCGCCTCCTGCGCCTCCTGCGTGGAACCCCCAATATGCGGCGTCAGCAACACGTTGGGCAAGGATGTCAAAGGCGAATCTTTGAGCGGTTCATGGACAAAAACGTCCAGCGCAGCGGCCGCCACTTGGCCTTGTTTGAGCGCTTCCACCAGGGCTGCTTCGTCCACCAGTTCGCCCCGGGCGCAGTTCACCAGGCGAATGCCCTTTTTCATCTTCTTCAAGGACTCCGCATTGATCATCCCACTGGTCTGCGAATTCAGACCCACGTGCAGCGTGAGGTAGTCCGCAGCAGCATAGATTTCGTCCAGTGATGCCATGCGGATGCTGTGATCTTTCGCGATGGCCGCTGAGACGAACGGATCATGGGCAACGATTTCCATGCCAAAGGCCCGCGCCCGCTGCGCCACTTCCATGCCAACCTTTCCCAAACCGACGATCCCGAGGGTTTTGCTGCGTAGTTCCGTTCCCTGCAGCGATTTTTTCTCCCATTTACCCGCGTGCATGAGCGCGTCCGCCCGGCACAAATGGCGCGCCATAGCCAGCATCATGCCGATGGTTTGCTCGGCCACCGCCACGGCATTGGCTCCAGGCGTGTTCATGACCGCAATGCCTTTACGCGTGGCCGCGTCGAGGTCAATGTTGTCGACCCCAATGCCCGCCCGGCCAATCACCCGCAACCTGCGCGCGTGTTCGAGCAACGCCGCATCCACTTGCACGGCGGAGCGGACGACCAGAGCATCGGCCGACTCAAGCTCCACGGCCAGTTTGCCATCCAGTTGGTCATGGGTAATGACGGTCCACTGCGGTTCCCGAAGCAGGTCCACGGCCGAAGTAGAGATTTTTTCCGCTACGATGATTTTCATTGTGAGTCCAAAAACGATGAGTCCGAAAACAAAAAATGAAGCAGTGCATTCTGGCGGTCGCGACGAGGGGCATGGAGCCTCACAGCTGCGAGCGTCGATCCAAGCTTGCCGGGGAGGCCGAGCCTCCTGCCCGGCTGGACGGGTAACGCGCCGTCCGTTCCTCCACCTTGAACTCCCTACGAAGTTACGCCCTGGTGTCAGCGATTTTCAGTGGCTTCCGCACGACCCGAAGCTCGAAGACTTAAAGCTGTTGGATGCCTAGCCTGATTCGGGACATCCTCTGCGCAGTGCGGAGTTGGATTCGCACCGCGTGCCGCTCGACTTCAATGCGCTCATTCCCATTTCATCACTGTATTGATTCCATCGCCTGGAGTCTAATGGCTAAGGGCTGTTCGCCGGCTTTCCGTATTCCGTCGTGTAGTGCAGCTTGATCTCGCCGCAGGTGCCTTGCTCGGGCGAATACACCACGCAAGAATCAAAGGGCCGCGAATAGACGTGCAAGCTGACAGCTCTCTGCTCGAACTCGCGAGGATTAAGTACACGATGCACCGGTTCCAGGGGATCAACCGCGCAGGGATGCCTGGGATTCATCTCCACCGTGTTCGTCGGCTCCAGCTTGCATTTGCCGCTCCTTATGTCTTGCGAGATCGTGCGGTAGTTTTGCACCAACAATTTCCCAATCGGCACTGCCATCCAGCAATTCTGGTCCCGATGGTTGTGTACCGAACTGACCTGTCCGATTTCCCAGCAAATCGCGATTAGCTCATACAGCGGAGTCTTATCTATGAGATTGCGCGTGTAGTGCTGGCGGTCCCAGGTTAGATAAGGCGCGAGCGTGTCCGGGGCTACCCGAGCCAATCTCAGAAAGTCAATTACCTGATCCGTCCGATTAAATGCTGACTCGGGAAGTTTTCGTAACCCGGCGGCAAAATCCTCGATACCAAACGAGTTGGCCCTGACTTGAATGTTCATGTCCCTCCCTTCAAGCAGGCTGATTGTACCGCCATTGACCGGGGAAACTGCCCTATGGAAAGGAGCCACTCGCCGGCGGAGCTTACGCGCGCATCACCATCGCCGACGCCGCGACCGCAAAACCAATTCGCCAGCAAATCTGGCAACTCAATGACGCGAGATCGATCGCCAGGTCCGATACCGCACCAAGCTGCGACAGCGGTGCGGAAACGCGAATCGCTTTCGATCACCAAAGCCATGCGCTCGCCGGGTTTTGGGGGCCGAGCGATCTTCTGGATGAGGCGTGCCTTCTAGTCCGGTTTCACCACGAAGATTAGAAAATAGTCCATGCCGTCGGCTTTCACGAAATCCTGCGAGTCATGCAGTTTGTACCCTGCTTGGGCGGCTTCGCGAATCACCACGTCTTTACTCACGCCATGATTCTCTCCGTTGCCATTGCGATCAATTATGCCAATCTTAGCCCCCGGTTTGAGCGATGATCGAAGGTTCCTGAGCAGTACAACCGGATGGGCTACCTCGTGGTAGGTCTTGAGCAGGAGTACGGCGTCGATGCTGTCGGCCGGAACCTGGGGATCGTCGGGTTTGCTGACGATCGTCTTTATGTTTTGTATGTGCTCTTTTCTTGCGCGTCGGTGAATGTAATGAATTGCCTCCGGGTTGATGTCCACCGCATAAACCGTTCCGGAACCCGTGACGCGGCGGGCGGCGCGCACCGTGAACCAGCCCGATCCGGCGCCGATGTCGGCAACGTTCTTGCCGGGATCAATGCCCAGCATATCCATGACGCGGGTGATCTGCAGGCGCTCATCGCGCCCGGGGGATTCGAAAATGGAGAGATCGCCAGCGTAAGGGGTGCTGGTCTTGCGTTGGGTCGACGGCGCAGCGGAACCGGCCTGGGCACGAACCGGCGGTGGCCCGCACAGACTCGACAACGAAAGACCTGCTAACAACACCGGGATCGGCCCTACCCACTTGAGCGATCTGCGCTCTCTGCCAAGAGATTTCCAGTTCATTGTTACCCCGAGTGCACGCCACGAATCATTGCCAACGTGGCGATAGTGCGTCAACCATGCTGGTGCGGTCGATTTCGAAGGCCGACCCGGCGGCGATTCGATTGCCGTCCTTCATCTTACCGTTCCTCATAGCAAAACGGCACATCGAGAACAGATACTCGGCGAACATGGATTGAGATTTTATCAGCGGCCAGCGCGAGCTGTCAGGGTCGCGCGGGGCCAGGTGCTTTGCGGCAATTCGTCTCCGGCTTGGCTGAGACGAGACCGTTATTGTATCTTTCCAATCTGATATAGCATCCACTGGGGCGAGGACCACCATGACAATGAATGCCACCTCACTGCGAAGTGATGCAACCAACACGGTCAACCAACCGCAAGCGGGACACGGTTTGGCAATTGTGCGCATGACAATCGGCTCTATGTTTGTGTGGGTGTTTTTCGAAAATCTAGGAAAGGGTCTATACACGCCGGCGGGCTATGCGGGCTTGATTAACTATTACATCAAGTCAGGGCACTCACCTGCCGCCTGGAAAGCGATCATGGGCCTGGTTGCAAGCCACGCCGCCATGGCGGCGCCCGGCCAGGCTTTGACCGAAATCGGACTCGGAATTCTTCTCGTAATCGGTTTGCTCACTCGTCCCGCCGGCTTCGTCGCATTTCTGTACCTCGGCAGCCTTTGGATGTCGGAGTGGGGAACGGCATGGATTTGGGAACTCCTGGTTCCGGTTCTTGCATCGCTTGGGCTCGCGATAGGTCGCGCTGGTCGTGCCTGGGGCGTCGATGCCTGGCTCGCAGAAAAGTGGCCGTCTTCTCCATGGTGGTGATTTGAAGCAGCCTGATTTGAACGAATCTGAGTCGAACCGGCCTGCCTTGCACCCGCCTCGCATGCGAGTCTCCGTCATCATTCCTACGCGCAATGAAGCGTCTGCTATCGGCCGCGTTCTTGCCGATCTTCCCGTTGATCTCATTACTGAAATCCTGGTCGTCGATAGCGGCTCGACTGACGGCACGCCCCAGATCGCGGCCAAAATGGGAGCACACATTCTCCAGGAACCTCGGCCTGGATATGGCCGTGCCTGTCTCACAGGGCTGGCCGCGGCCAATACCCCCGACATAGTTGTATTCCTTGACGGCGATTACAGTGATCGCCCCGCTGAACTCCCGTTGTTACTCGCTCCCATCATTGACGGCGGCGCAGATATTACGCTTGGGTCGCGGCTCGGAAAGCTGCGCCTTCCCGGCGCGCTGCCATGGCACGCCGGGTTTGGAAATCGGCTCGCCGCTCGCTTGATCAGCCTTATGTATGGCGTGAAAATTACCGATCTCGGTCCGTTCCGCGCCGCAAGCGCGACTGTGCTACGCGAACTTGCACTCGAAGAGACCACATACGGCTGGGCCGTCGAAATGATCCTGAAGGGAGCCCTACAGGGATTTCGGATTGTCGAAGTGCCGGTCAGCTATTATCCGCGCATCGGAAAATCGAAGATCAGCGGGACCTTCAAGGGCAGCGTAGGTGCAGCGTGGTTCATTCTGAGCCGCATAGTGCGCTATTATTTCCGACGCCGCCGCGCCGGGATGCCTCGGGCAGCGTAAGTTCTGGCCAGCGATCTCTTTTATGGAATCCTTCAGTCAGCCCAACCAACCCGGCAACTCCGATTGCACGCTGGTCATCATGGCGAAAGCTCCGAGGCCCGGGATGGTGAAGACCCGCCTGGCGCCAAGCCTTTCTCCTAAGGCTGTCACTGCTTTCTACGGCTGCCTTCTGGAGGACACAATGGCGCTGGCGCGCTCGCTCCCTAACGTCGAGACGGCCATCATGTGCCCTCCCTCGGACGTTGACGATCTGGCTCGCTTGGCGGGCGATGGCATGCGGGTCGTTCCCCAAACAGGTCAGGGCCTGGCTGCAGGCCTCACCTCTGTGTTTGCGCACTTCGCGGCAAAGGGGCAGCGCGTTATCGCCTTCAACTCCGATAGCCCGCATCTGCCTGCTGCCGTGTTAGAGCAAGCGTTCAAGGCTCTCGCTACGCACGACGTGGTTGTCGGACCGACATACGACGGAGGTTACTATCTCGTCGGAGCTAAGGCCACGCATCCCGGACTTTTCGACGGCGATGGGATGGGAACGTCCAATGCGCTTCAGGCGCTGCTCGCACGCATCCGTGCCCGAAGGCTTTCACTCCATCTTGCAGATTCCTTTTACGACATCGACGTCGCGTCCGACCTGATACGGCTCCACCATGAATTGCGTCGTTCGCCCGCAATGGCACCACGAACCGCCGCGTGGCTCGCGGAATGGAATCAGTTGGCGCCGAAACTGAAGCCCGGCAGCGGAGGCTTGTGAAGCTCACGCCCTCTCGCAGACTCTACGTTCTCGGCGCCATTATGCTCGTGGCGCTTACGATCTGCTCACGCGAGTTCGGCAGCTTAGGCGCGCCTTCGTTCCTCGTTCCACTAGGCGTTGCCGGAGTCGCGTATCTGCTTGCCATTCGTGAGCTTTTCCTCGCGCCAGCATTCCCGAAGCGCGTCATCGTTATCGGACTCGTGCTGGCTGCCGGCTGGCAATACCTGTTTCTGCTGAAGCCGCCCGGCTCCGATGACGACATTCATCGCTACGTTTGGGATGGCCGCTTGCAGAGACTTGGTTATAACCCCTACATTGCGATTCCGAGTGATCCTGCCCTCGCGTCCCTGCACACTGCCGAAACCCGCACGCTCAACAACCCGGACTTGGCGAGCCCGTATCCGCCGGGCGCCGAGCTTTTCTTCCGTGCCGTAACCGCGATTCATGAATCTTTATTCGCGCTGAAAGTCGCATTCGTTATTTGCGACTGGGCCGTCGTCCTCGTCTTGCTCGATGTCCTGCATCGCACCGGTCAGCGAATGCATTGGGTTCTCGCTTACGCGTGGCACCCGCTACTGGCTATAGAGGTAGCAGGCAGCGGTCATATCGATATTGTGGGCGCACTGCTGCTGTTGATATCGGTGGCCGCGCTGCTTCGACGCTGGCGTACCCTCGCCGCTGTTGCGTTCGGGCTGGCTGTCGCTGTGAAATTCCTCCCGATTGTGCTGCTGCCACTGTATTGGAAACGTGTTCGCCTGCGCGACGGCGCGTTGGCCGCGTTCGTGTTCGCACTGATGTACTTGCCTTTTCTCCACCATGGACGAATTCCCACCGGCTCGCTTGGCACGTTTATTCGCCTCTTTCGTTTTAATGACCCGATCTTTGCCGCGTTCGAGGCCATGTTCGGGCGCGTGGCGACTCCGCGATTTATAGTCGGGATCGGAGTCCTGGTTGGCCTGCTTGTCGCAGCCTGGCTCAGGAGCAAATCACTAAATAGCAAATCACTAGATTGCAGAACAGCGGAATCGCTCTCGCAGCAATTTGCCTGGCCGATGGCAGCGTCGCTGCTATGGGCTCCCGTCATATATCCGTGGTACCTCCTGTGGACGCTGCCTTTTCTGCGTTCGGCCGAGACGCTGCCGATCATGATCTGGACTGTCAGCATCATGCCTACCTACTACGTCTGGCACTTGCGTACCCTCGGACGTCCCTGGGCCGTTCCCGGCTGGATTCTGCTCCTTGAATATGGATCGCTCGCACTGGCCACCGTAATTGTGGCGTTCCGCCGGAAGACACGCCCATCGCACGCGTCCCGATCCTCCACCGATCCCGGCGAATGAAGTCGGCCCGTCGCCCCACGATTCCTGTATCCAAAAGAGTTCACCCGTCATCCAAAACCGCGTGCGTTCAATTCCTCGAGGAGCTACCTCCATGATAAAGTTTGGTCGCATTACGACCATTCGTCTTTTCGTTTTCGCAGTATTGGTTCTTACTGCAACCTCCTGGGCGCAAGCCCGCCCGCCAATTCTCGAAAAGGTCGCCAAGACGTACGGCCTCGATTCTTATGCGCAGGTCGAGGCCATCCGTTACACCTGGAACGGCGAAATCACAGGTCTCTTCAAGTTTTCTCGTAAGTGGGAATGGGAACCCAAGACCGGCAAGGTGTCCTACGAGGGGCCGGGTAAAGATGGAAAACCGGTCCAGGTTACCTACATGCGCTCTGAGCTCAATGACGACACCAAGAAGCAGACGGACGCCGCTTTCACCAATGATAATTATTGGCTCCTATTCCCCTTACATGCTTACTGGGACACGAGCGCCACTGTGACTGATGAAGGGATGAAGAAACTGCCGGCGGGGACTGGGTCGGCGACGTTGGTCTCAGTGAAGTACGGAGCAGAACTCGGCGGCTACACGCCCGGCGATACCTGGGACCTTTACGTCGGCAAAGACAATCGCGTCGAGTATCTGGTGTTTCGTCACGGCGGAGATAAAAAGCCAAGCGTCGTCAAGGCAACCTGGACGGACTACAAGAAGGCAGGCCCTCTCGATATTTCAACCGACCACCGCGGCACCGCCGATGGCAAGCCGCTGCACATCTCCATTTCCGGTTTGGCGGTGAAGCTAGCTGGCTCGGACGCATGGATAGAAGCGAAATAAGGCGGCGAAGCAAACAACTACTCGGCTGACTTCTGGGATTGATGTCGGTCTTTCACGAATCAGACAATCTGGCAATCAACTAGGCATAGATTCACTAAGCATGGTAGATGGTAGAAGGAGGTGCCGTATGAAACGAATCGTTTTCTTTCTGGTTGCAGTCGCAGCGGTGGCCGGTGTTGTCGCCCACTCGGCGCCCGCACCTGGACACGCTGCGGAAGAGGCCGCCCCGGTCTTCGGAATCAAAATCCCTCCCGGATACCGCGACTGGAGGCTCATATCTGTGGCCCACGAAGAAGGCAATCTCAACGATATTCGCGCCATTCTGGGCAATGACACAGCGATCAAGGCGTATCGGGAAGGAAAACTTCCGTTCCCGGACGGCACAATTATTGCTCGGATAGCTTGGAGCTACGTCCCGTCGGAGGAGAACAACAAAGTCTTTGGCCGTGCCCAATCTTTCGTGCCCGGTCCCGCTCCGGATTGGTACCTTCAGTTTATGGTCAAGGACTCAAGAAAATATGCCGCGACTGGTGGCTGGGGATTCGCCCAATTTGATAAGAACGGCAAACCTGCCGACGAGGCGATGCTCAAAACCTGTTATCCCTGCCACGCCCCGATCAAAGCTCGCGACTTTGTCTTCACCCATTACGCACCTTGATACTGTGAACGAAATTCATCGTCGTGTGGTCGCGAATCAAGCTATCTGGCAATCACCACCGTCGTGCACGAGCTGCTGAACTTCGGCAGATCGCGATTCGCGGCCACTCGGATCTGCAGCGTCGGGCGCTCCCCGCGGATGATCGGGCAGTAGGAATCGGGCTGGAGCAGAGCCCCCTGCAGTCGTCGTCTTCCGGCGCATCCGCCGTGGCATGACTCGCGAAACACGCATGGTTGGCACGCATCGGGAAGCGTACGCGCTCGCTGAAAGGGCTCGGACTCGAGAACGCCGGCACCGGTTGCTAGCAAATCCGAAAGCGGCTCTCCGGCTCCTGGCCAATACACGCAGGGTTGCGTCGTGGCTCTGGGCGTGACGCGAACGGTGTTCACAGCACACCCTGACCGCAGCGGCGGCAGCCCCGCCATTGCTCGCACCAGCGGTTCGCCAATCGCAATCACGTCCGTTTCGGCAAAAAGGTGACGGAACCCCTCCCAATACTCTTCATAGGACAAAGCATAAATATCCGAGCGAACGGATTGATAAACATTCACTCGCAAAGGAGCGTCGAACTGTTTGGCTGCTCGCGCCACATCGGCAAGTCGCATGTAGTTAGACTTCATCATCACGCCGATAATGGTTACAGGAATGCCAAGCGCCACACATCGCTCAGCCTGCCGGTGAATAAGCGCCCAATTGCCCGCCCCACGCTGTTCGTCCTGTTCGGCTTGTGTCGGGTAATCGAGAGAAAACTCAATGTCGTGAAAGGCGCGTATCTCATCGTCTCCCAATACAGCGACGCTATGCCCGTTCGACGTAATAGTCAGCTTGACCTGCTTCATTCGCAGATAGGCGAGAATCGCTTTAAAGTCTGGATGCATGCCGTTCTCGCCGGTGCCCAGATTCACTGATCGAACGGGCAGCCGCTCCATCACTGCCTTCACTTGATCGAGGGTGAGGCGATCCGCGCGAGCTGGATCGCGGTAGCAAAACGCGCAGGCTGAGATTACATTCATTAGTCAGGCCGAGCCCGAGCGAGATTCCACTTTCGGGCGCCGATGCGGACGATGCGGAAATAGGCTTGGCAGCCACGTTGTTCATAGAACGGCTTTCGTCACCTGGCTTGCGCGACGCACCATGCACTGCCTATAGCGTGCGACGGCGGCGAACTCCGGTCGCCTGCCGAGTTTGCGCTCCAATTCGAAGATTTGTTCGTACTCATCATTCGTGGGGACGCTCGGCGGCAAGTAATCGGAGACCACTCGTATTCCGCGCTCTGCGATTGTTTCCAGAGATGCCGCCGCCAGCATGGATTGCATGCCCTCTCCCGTAAACAGCCGCACGCTTCCGCCGTATAGAGACTCTTGTCCCACCTCAGCGGTGAGGTTGTGCTCGGCCGTTGCCAAGTCGCCCGCTAGTATCGCGGCCTTGAATACTTCGCCCGCCCGATTACGCACCAAAATAGAGATCACGCTCGACGCATCTCTCAGCATGAGAGCCGCATTGCACAACACAGCATTCGGGTCGTCGAGATACTCCAGTACGTTGTGGCACAGAATCACGTCGAACGACGCAGCCTGAAACAAGTCTGTCAACTGCCTAGCGTCTCCGTATTGCACAACGATCTGGTCCGCAACTCCTGCTTCCAGTATGGCGCGTTTCGCGATATCGAGAATCGCCGGAGACGAGTCGAGCAGCGTAACGTGCATACCAAGGCGCGCCAGCCGAATAGCGGTCGCGCCCGTGCCGCATCCGATGTCCAATGCATGCAACGAGCCATTGACCGTTGGCAGGCTAATAAAATCCTGCAGATTGGCAAAGGCTAAGTCGGAGCGCAATCGACCTTCGCGCGTGTCAAGGTAGGCGGCATACTTGTTCGCGCCACTCTGGAAGCGTTCGTTGTTGGAACGGGCAGACCTGTTCATGCGATTCCCAAAGGAAATGGTTCAACTGTGGATTCTACGCATCGCCAACCGCCGCTACGTTAATCAGTTCCGCCACCTCGTTATTCTGTCACAGCATTCGCGAATCGTCCCTTACGAAAAATCAGCCAAGCGTTGCCAGAAGTGTCAGGAGTACCACTCTAAACACGAGCGACCGAGCAGATGACGGCTACAACTCTGCCACAATTCGCGGGCGAACTGACGAGTGAATGAGTTAGCGCGTGCACCGATAATTCGATGCGGTTCTCCACGCCGGCATACTCGGCATTGGCTTGCCTCAGGATGGGGATGTCGGGTCGGCGTCTTTCCCGAGGGTGAACGTCGTGCCTCATGCGAGGTCACAAACTTGTGCAGGGCTCTGCCGGATTATGACTCAGCGCAACCTTGGGGCTCTGTCTGTTTCGGCGCTGCTTCCTATTTCAATTTCACGAAGAGCAACACGAAGATCGCCCACACGCCAACAGTCACCGGGAACTGAGCCAGTTGCGCGTCTTGCAGTGCGCCTCCTCTTGGAATCGCAAACGTAAGCGCCAACATAGCCAATGCCGTAAGTATTCCAACTGCGAATCTGGCTTTGGAGTTCATATAGTTTCACCTCGTTAATCTCGCGACGAGCATCATCCTCGCAAAACCGGGAAAGTGCAACCGCTTCCTTAATAGCGCAAATGAGTGAGGCACAAAGGTAACCGCTTGGGAACCACTGTGGCGATTTGACAACGCCCAGCAGGCGATACTTCTGACGAAACCCACTGATAAACCACCGACGCCTCATTCGGCTTTCTGCAATGCCTCAAGAGATTTCAGGAGATCATTCACTCGATCTTTGTTGACGAAGGGCGTCTGGAAGAAATGATCTACGGTAGTGTTAAACAATACCGGGTCGTCATAGGGGATCATGTGGGTTGCGCCGGGGAAAATGCAGAGTTCGCCCTTGGCGAGATGATGATAGATTTCCAGCGTGTGCTCGTCGCGGATCGCGTCGTGATCGCTCGCAAGTACCAGCGTGGGAACCGTAATCGCTTCAAGCGCCCTCGGATCAATATGCGGCTCCGTCAGAAGCATCTGTAACAGTTTGACCTCCCGCTTGCCCTCGGGTGTCCCCCTCGCCTCGGGTGGCATCGAATTCAGCGTTGTCGTCACCCAGTCGATGATTTCGGGATAAAGACCCTGAGGATCGAGATTCGCAGCCATTGCAGCGATTTTCTTCACCTGGGTGGGATGCCGGATACCAAGCAGCAGTGCCTCGATGCCGCCATCGCTCCACCCGAGCACGTAGGCAGGCTCGGTCTTCAGATGATCGAGCAGCGCAGCCAGATCATCGGCCATCTTCTCGTAAGTGATCTTATCTGCGCTGTCTCCCGATCTCCCTTGGTCTCGGCTGTCCATGGCGATGACCTTGTAATGCTTTCGGAAGTATTCGATCTGAGCCTTGAAGCTGGCGATGCTGGCACCGTTGCCGTGGACGAGCAGAAGGGGTTCGCCCGATCCGTAAACTTCGTAATACAGTTTGATGCCGTCATGCGTGAACGTGCTTCCCGCATCAGGATTCGAGCCGTATTTGACGGGGGCTTGACCATGCAGGGCTGCAAGACAAAAGAAAAACAGGAAAGACACAAGCGCGACTCGCCGCATAACAGTCCTCCATTTGAATAAAAACAGTACGGGAACGGCGAGAAGAATTGTACGACGCAGTTTTGTGAAATCCCGAATCGGATTTGAAACAATCGGTAAACCCAATGGAACCAGCAAGTGGTCAAAAAGTGGTGCGCCAGAACGCCCGCAACCGCATTTGTTTGCAACGCCGAAATTTTCGAAGTTGCTGGTTCAGCGGGTATACCCTGTGAAACGGCGTGGGCGAGTAGTGCTCTTCCGTGAATTCCTCGCGGTGAGTTGTGACAGCCGTCATATTGTGCCTCGATCTTTCAGCCTAATCTCGCTCCACTACGACTCGCTTCGGGGAGTTGCCTATGATTAGCACTCTTTATTCTGAAGCCGAAAATCATGAGGCCAAAACACTTCGCGATTGCCGCCAAGATCAATACTGCCTGTTCGGAGCTTCATTTAGCTCTCGAACAACGTTGCAAGGAGGTCTACATAGGCAAGTCCACAGTGCTTTTCCGTCGCGGAGAAAAAGCACTACAAAACACGGAGTTATGAAGGCGATATCAACGGAACTAGTGGCCTGTCGCAGTGAATTCGTTAGCACGTAGGCGACGAGAAGGATCAGAGTATTTCCACTGGATGGGTCGAGCGTTGGTGGAATAGGCGTTGATGTAGCGACGGAGTTTACGAGCCAGGTCGGGGACGGAAGTGAAAATGCCGCGAGCGATGACCTCGCGCTCGATCTTGGCGAACCAGATCTCAACTTGGTTGAGCCAGGAGGAATACGTAGGGGTAAAGTGAAACTGCACGCGGGGATGTCGTTGGAGGAAGTCTCGAACCAGTTGTGTTTTATGAGCGGAGAGGTTGTCGAGGATGATATGAATCTGTTGTCGCGGCGGGCACAAGGAGACCACTTCTTCCAAGAAAGCCACGAAGTCACGGCTCGTGTGGCGGGCTGCGGTTTTCCCGTGCACCCGGCCGGTCTTGGTGTCCAGCGCGGCGTACAGCGAAAGGGTTCTATGGCGGTAGTACTCGAAGCCGTGCCGCTCGGCACGTCCGGGCGAAAGCGGCAGAACGGGATCGAGCCGATCCAGAGCCTGAATCGCGGTCTTTTCATCGACGCACAAGACGGCGGCATGCTGCGGAGGCCGCAAATACAAGCCGATAATGTCGGCGGCTTTGCCTTCGAAGTCGGGATCATCACTGGCCATATAACGCTCCAGGCGATGGGGCTTCAGGCCGGCTTCTTTCCAGACCCGATACACTGCATCCTTGCTGATTCCCAGCGCTGCCGCCAATTTGCGGCAACTCCAATGGGTGGAACCGTCGCGGGGTTTCTTGCGGGTGGCGGACAGAATCCGGGCGCGCAAAGCGGGCGTCAGCACCGTGGCCGGCTGGCCGGGGTGATAGGTATCGAGCCCGTCGAGCCCGGACTGAAGGAAGCGCTGCTTCCAGCGAACGATGGTAGGCGCTGTCGTTTGCAACTGCCGCTTGATCGCGCTGAACGACGCGCCTTGAGCCAGCCTCAGGATGAGCTTGGCGCGAAAGACGTAGCCCGCAGGCAAGGAACGCGATTGAGCAATGCTGTTGAGTTCAGAACATTGGTCGGTGGTGAGGGTGATATCGCTGCCTGTCGCCATACCAACTTAGAAGCATAACAATCGGTAATGGTTACTTCGCGACAAGCCACTAGGGACAAGGGACTCGCAGCCCTCTGGCGCAGAGATTCTGGGCACTCTCACCGGTGAGCAGCTTAGAAATGACTCGCATCGCTCAGCAATGATGAAGCGGAAGCGATTCTCCACGACTGGCGCATGAAGGGTTCCCGCACGGTGAGTCCGGGAATCGGCGCGAGGAGAACGTGCTCTCGACCGTCGACCGGCTAATAACGGATAATATTTGGCGCACCTGCACGCGCTGAGGGAGATATTGTGTACATCGCAGATCACACGCGCTACGACTCCATGCAGTACCGCCGGTCTGGGCGCAGCGGCATTCAACTTCCCGCCGTTTCACTGGGGTTGTGGCACAACTTTGGCGCTGTGGACAATTTCGAGAATTCTCGCGCTATGTTCCGCCGGGCCTTCGATCTCGGCATCACCCACTTCGATCTCGCCAACAACTACGGTCCTCCCTATGGCTCGGCGGAAGAGACCTTTGGACAGATTCTGAAGAAAGACTTTCTTCCTTACCGCGACGAGATGATCATCTCAACGAAGGCAGGTTGGGACATGTGGCCTGGTCCCTACGGAGATCTCGGGTCGCGCAAACACTTGCTGGCAAGCCTTGATCAGAGCCTGAAACGCATGGGGCTCGAGTATGTCGACATCTTCTATCATCATCGGCCCGATCCCGGTACGCCTATGGAAGAGTCGCTCGGAGCCCTCGATACCGCGGTCCGCTCGGGTCGCTCGCTCTACGCGGGCATTTCCGCCTATGACGCAGCGGAGACAACCCATGCGATCAGGATACTGCGTGATCTTGGAACGCCTTGCCTGATTCATCAGCCAATGTATTCGATGTTTGCGCGCGATCCTGAGCAGGGATTGTTCGACGCGCTGGAGCAAGGGGGCGTTGGGTCGATCGTCTTCAGTCCGCTGGCGCAGGGACTGTTATCGGATCGCTATTTGCATGGAATTCCTGGCGACTCACGCGCGGCTCGCGATTTCTTTTTGAAGAAGAATGACATTGCAGAAGCGACTCTCGCGAAGGTCCGCGCGCTTAATGAAATCGCCGGGCGGCGCGGGCAGACGCTGGCGCAGATGGCGATCGCATGGGTGCTGCGCGACCCGCGTGTCACCAGCGCACTGGTGGGCGCCAGCAGAGTGTCACAAGTAAACGATAACGTCGCCGCACTGAAGAACCTGGAATTCTCGGCCGAGGAGTTGCGCCGGATTGACGGCGTTCTCGCTGGCAAGAACGCGGCGTAAAGCCTGGCGGACATTTCTTACTTCGCAAACTGCACGACTACTGGTTGGCTGTTCTCCCTGTGCTAGAAGTCCTATACAAGAGAACGGCAAGTCCTATATAAGGAAATCTCAAGTGAGAAACATTTTTCGCCGCCGGAGAGTTTGGAAGTGTCTCCTGTCTTCCCTGGGGCTGAGTGTTATTGTGCTTGCCGGCTGGGCTTTCTTCACGCGTCCACTTGCAGCGTCACCGCAGCGAAGCCCAACTTCAGAAAGCGAAGCGTTGCGACAGTTTGCCGCGCTCCAGCCGATCGACGTACATGTACACGTTTTTAAAACCGATCCGGCGTTTCAATCTCTCCTTGAGCAGCTTCATCTGAAGCTTCTCAATATTCTGGTGGTCGATGACACGCTCTCCTACCGCCAGCGCCTCGAGCCACAGGTGACCGATGCGCTTGAGTTAGTTCGCTCCAGCCACGGGCATATTGCTTTTTGCACGACCTTCGACCCGTACAAGTTCAATGACTCCTCGTTCAGCGCCGATGCCGTCAAGCAGATCAATCAGAGTTTTGCGCAAGGCGCCGCAGCAGTAAAGATTTGGAAAAACGTTGGGATGGAGATAAAGACCCCCGACGGCAAGTTCGTCATGCCGGACGACCCCAAGTTGAATTCCATTTACGAAGATATCGACAAGCATGGCAAAACCCTGATGGCACACCTGGCGGAGCCCGATGTGGCGTGGGGGCCTCCCGATCCTTCCGATCCATCCTGGTCGTACTATCAGGAAAATCCGCAATGGTTTCTGTATGGGAGGCCCGGTTTTCCATCGAAGAAACAAATACTTCAAGCACGCGATCATGTGCTTGCTGAACATCCTCATCTTCGCGTGGTAGGACTTCATCTGGGGAGCATGGAAAAAGATCTCGACGAAATTACGAGGGAGTTACAGACGTACCCCAACTTTGCCGTGGATACTGCGGCGCGCATGGATTACCTGATGCTCGCACCTCGCGAACATGTGCGTGCTTTCTTTATGAAGAACCAAGACCGGATTCTGTACGGCACGGACCTCGACTTGCTCGCGACAGCTAACGTCCAGGACTCATTGAAGGAGTGGAAGTCGACCTATGCGCGTGATTGGAAGTTTCTCGCAACCGACGAAACATTCGAGGACAATGGCAAACAGATAACGGGACTGAAACTGCCCGATGCGGTGCTGCGCAAGGTCTTCCACGACAACGCTCGTCACTGGATTCCCGGACTGTGATTCCCAGACTGTGATTTCTAGGAGGAACCCTTCATGATCGCAAGAAAGTCGTATTGGCTCATACTGATTCTTGCAGTGGGCTGGACAGCAAGCTTTATTTGTCCCGCTGCGAGCAGGGCGGAAGAAGCTGTCGCGGTGCACAATCAATCGCTTCATATCACCGTGCGCGGTCACGATGGTGCGTTTGAATTATGGTCCGCCGAGTTGCGCAAGCCGATTCTCGCCGCTCGTATCGGCGCAGAAGTCGATCATCACTGGATATGGTCGAGCGACTACCCGAAACATAGAACGACGACATCGACTTTTCAATCGCCGTTGGGCTCTGGACATCAAGCCGAAGTCTCATTCACCGGGCTGGTCGGCAAGCCAGATCTCAAGTATGTCCTCCGGTTGTATGAAGACCTTCCTTTCGGCGATCTACAAGTTTCGGTAATGAACACCACACACGAGGAAATCAGAGTGCAAGATATCCGCGTGCTGGATGCTATTGGGAGCGAGCACCCCGTTGATCTGGACGGGCCGCAGGCCAGTGACCGCATCTTATCCGACAGCTACAGCGAGGATCGCCCGCCGCTCCACATTCTTGATCTGGGCAAGGGGCGTCCTTATTTAGGGGAAGATGAGTTTGGCAAAGGGTCTAGCGACCAGCATCTGGCTGTGGGAAGTCAGCTGATCTACAACCAGAAGAGTAAGTTCAGCCTATTCCTTGCCGCACTGACCTCCGATCGTTGGCTTACCATCCTATGCTTGAAAACCACTCACAATTCATCGGGCGAAGCTCAGATATCGGCCTATGAGGTCGATTCCACGGGAACTACGGAGGTCGTGAAGAAGGAATCGCTGCGCGAGGATCCCCCCTCCGATTACATCGAGCTGAGCGTGCCAGTTCCCGCGGGAAATCAGATTGATTCGGAGCAGGTAATGTTCATGGCCGGGCAAGACTACTTTGGGCAGCTCGAGACCTATGGCCGTGCCATTCGCCAACTGCATCACGCAATTGTTTCTAGGCCGACGCCGTGGGGATGGTGGAGTTGGACCGCATACTATTTTGGCCTCTCCGAAGGAACAGCCCTCTCCAACGCGCAATGGTTATCGGAACATCTGAAGGATCTGGGCTTCGATTTCTTCCACCTGGACGCCGGATATTCCTATGCCGACGGCGACTACATGGCCGCGAATGCGACGTTGTTCCCGAATGGAATGCAGGAGTTTGGCCAAAAGGTCTCCCGGTTCGGCCTGAATCTCGCTCTATGGACGGCTCCGTTCCGAGTCTCCGAGCGCGCGTGGGTTTATCAACGGCATCCGGAATGGCTTGTCCGCAACACCGAGGGGAAACCGATTCAGATCGGCTTCATCGAGTCCAGCCATGATGCGCTCTACGTGCTCGATCCAACCCATCCTGGAGCTCAGGCTTACCTTCGCCAAACCTATGAGACTCTCAGCCGCGACTGGGGAGTACGTTATCTCAAACTTGACTTCATGGATGACACTGCCATCGAAGGAGTCCACTACCAGGTGAACGCCAGCGCGCTGGAGGCACAACGAATTGGTCTTAAAGTCATCCGTGAAGCTGTGGGCCCCGACGTGTACATCGACAAGGATGGCAGTCCGATGTTGAACACCGTGGGACTGACGGACTTGGGCCGGCTCTCCGCCGACACAGGACACTCTTTTACAGGATTTAAAGAAGACGCCACAGGCATCGCTGCGCGCTATTACATGAACGGCAATTTTTACGGCGCGGATCCCGATGCCTTCTCGGTCTCAGAACAACTCATAACGGACCAGACCTGGCACGAATCCAAGAAGCCGCTTACCTTGGACGACGCTGAGGTCTCCATCAGTCTTGCGGCGGTGGCCGGGGGTATGTTCGAAATCGGAGATGATTTGCCAACTCTGGAGGCTGAACCGGATCGGGTCAATCTGATTAGGAACCGGGATCTCTTAGACATGGTGCGTTTGCAGCGGTCATCTAAACCCTCGGACCTGATGACGTACTCCTCTGAAGATGAACAACCAAGTGTCTTCGTTCTCCGTGAAGATCGACGGCAAACGATTCTGACCGTCTTCAACTGGACTGACGGGGAACGATCGCACCAGCTCAGAATGAGCGATTTAGGTTTGCCCAGCGAACATACTTACAACGTCTCGGACGTCTTTCATAGAGATCACCCGATATCTCCTGACCACGGACTTGTAGCGATCGAAAACCAACCTCGCCATTCTGTGAGGGTATTGAAAATTGTGGATACATCCGTATCCGCCGCCCCTCCATCCGTTTCGCTAAAAGCCCCTGAAGAAGCTCAGATTGGACGCATTGTGGAACTATCGGCGAGTGCCGATCCTGAAGGTGTTCCGGCTTTGGCTTATCACTGGGATTTCGGAGACGGAGTATCTGCCCAGGGTCCTTCGGCCACTCACGCTTATACCCGTAACGGCCGCTACACGGTGCGTCTAAGTGTAGACGGCTTGGACGGAATCGCCGCCACTAAGGAACTTTCAATTACCGTGACGGGAAACATCGCAACAACGTACGACGTGCCCGGCGCCCGCCGCTATGAGGAGCATCGCACCAGTCAGAATCCATAGTCTGTCCGAGTCTAGTCTGCCTGAGTCTAGTCAGCTGCGGAGTTCGGTTTGCCGGAGCCTGGGGCAGCGACAAGGTTCTGTCCCGTGCTCTGATTTTTAGACTTCTTCCTCCTCCTCCGGCAGATCAAAGTTGATCAGGTCTCCGCGGAAGCTGCGCGTCTTCCATGCACCAAAAGCGATTCCAACGGCCATCCAAATCGAGCCGGCGATTTTGGCCGGAGTACTGAGACTCAGCTAGAGCGAAAGACGGATCACGAAACCAAGCACAGGTGGCAGCACAAAAAAATGCAGTTCGTTTTCTCTCGCGTACCACGTAGCGCATGAACGCGGCCGCATTCACGCCCATAAATGCGATCAGGGCCCGTGTCCTCCGCAATAATTCTATCGGCAGAACTGCGCTTCCAGAATAATGTGCCGCGCTCACAATCCTTTTCTTCTAGAGATCGCCGTCAGCTAGAAATCGCCCGTAACCATTGGTTTCCAACCATGATAAAGGTGAACCTGGTAGAGATACGAGGCAACGATCTCCTCTCCAAGTTCGTGAGTCTCCGTATAAAGGAACGGAACCTGCAAACCGGCGAGAACGGCGATCAGAGATTGCGTCAGCCGATTCGGACTTGCTCCGCCGTGGGGCTGGAGAAAGGCAACACAGGGATGAACGCCGAGCAATGCGATGAGCATGAAGAATGCATGGAATTTCGAACTTGATCTTCAAATGATCGGTTCCAGAGTACCGCCGCTCTCGAGCGGATTCCGTATCGCGTTTCAACCGCTTTAAATCGCTGCGCATATCAGCGGCGCTCTCGACGTTTGATGGCTCGATGATCCTGTTCGAGAATGTTGTCCAAGTACTGCACGGGTCGGTGTCAACATCGGTTGCGCAGCGTCCTTCCCTCTTACTGTCGGGAATCGTATACACTTCAACGGTTCAGTGTGTCAGGAGACGAACAAGATGCAAATTCAAACACGCTTAGCAGCCTTACTCTGCGGCCTCATTCTCGTCTGCGCGACTGGTGGTGCAACCTCTGCGCTCGCGCAGCCTACTGCTGCGAATGAGATGCCTTCCGTGGTCAAAGTACCGCCGGAGGCACAGCCGTCGCTGCACTTCGATGCCACTGCGGCCACCAACGCGTATCTCGCGCAGATTCCCGCGGACAAGACAGCTCGCTCCGACGCCTATTTCGAGGGCGGCTATTGGATGATTCTGTGGGACTTTCTCTACGGAGCGATCGTCGCGCTCCTGCTGCTGAACTTGCGCTGGTCGGCGCGTATGCGCGATCTGTCGGAGCGGGTTACACGCTTCAAGCCGGTGCATACGTTTGTGTACTGGCTGCAATACCTCGTCCTCACCAGTATCCTCATTTTTCCGCTCACGGTTTACGAAGATTACTTCCGCGAACACAAGTACGGACTCGCCACGCAGACCTTCGGCCCCTGGATGGGAGATCAGATGAAGGATCTGGCTGTGAATCTCGTGCTCGGCGGTTTGCTGGCGATGCTCTTGTTCGGAGTTGTCCGCCGCCTGCCTCGCACCTGGTGGATATGGGGCGCGGTCGTGACTTTGGCGTTCTTGATCTTTGTTACACTGATCGCGCCAGTATACATCGTCCCAATTTTCAATAAAGTCACGCGCCTGGATGACCCCAAGATTGTCGATCCCATTCTAAGCATGGCGCGCGCCAACGGCATCCCCGCGAAAGACGTGTTCGAGATCGACGCTTCCAAGCAGACGACGCGCATGAGCGCCAATGTCAGCGGTTTCGCCAATACAATGCGCATCACGATGAATGACAACCTCCTCCGGCGCGGTTCGCCGGAAGAAATTCAGGCCGTCATGGGCCACGAGATGGGCCACTACGTGATGAACCATATCTACAAGGGCATCACGTTTTTCTCGATCGTGGTCGTGGTTGCCTTTGTCTACTTGCGCTGGGGGCTGGAATGGTTTCTCCAGCGCTGGGGTGAGAAGTGGCAGATTCGGGGTGTGGGCGATACGGCGATTCTTCCGCTCGTGGTGCTATTGGTTTCTATCTTTGGCTTCGTCTTCACTCCTATCAATAACACCTACACCCGCACCCAAGAGCATGAAGCCGACATGTACGGGCTGAACACCAGCCGACAGCCCGACGGCTTTGCCCAGGGAGCCATTCATCTGGGCGAATACCGGAAGATGAATCCCGGCCCGGTGGAGGAGTGGATTTTCTTCGACCACCCCAGCGGACGCAACCGGATTTATGGCGCTATGCGCTGGAAAGCTGAGAATTTGAAGTTGTTCACCGGCCAACAGTAAGCGGCTTCGGACAATGTCAAGCTGTACCGAGGGTTCGAATCCTGACCTCTCCGCCACGCAGTCCGAACCGCAGAGAAATTGGGCCTGTGTTCCTTGAAATCCTCGCGAGAAGCCCGCCGATTCGCGGCAGGGGTTGGTTGGCTATCGAACTGCTCGAAACACTCTGAGCCGCGAGATCGCCACCGCAGACTTTCGCGATGACGACAGCAGCAAACGGAATTAAGAGAGATTTGATGAGGGCAGAAGTTCGCATGGCAGTTCTCCTTCCTCGACGCCGACCATACCAGTCTACACATGCTGGTACGGGTGCCGTTTCATTTGCACAGGCTTTCGGCGCTAGACTGTTCTCAAGCCCCGATTTCGCTTTCGCCCGACCAAGCTGCCGCTGATGCGCAGCCTTTGCTCTCGAATCTGCTGCCTTGGCCCGATAGAAGGGAAAAAAACGTCACGTCACACGCCCCCAAAATTTCCTGTTCGACCGGCTTCAGAAAATGACTACTTTGCTGCAATATTGTGGATTGCTGTCTTGAGAAATGAGGGACGAGAAACCCAATGTTCGCGGCGATGGTTCACAATCGTCCGCAGCTAAGAATGTCTCTGGAGATATCGCTCTTTCCCTCGCTAAGCTCAATGCCGTTCTCGCCGTCTTACTCGCGACGGCCACCATCGTCCTCTATAGCCCGGTATTGCGTTACTCGTTCCTTGCTTGGGACGATCCCGACTATGTGACAAACAACTGGCAGGTGAGTCACGGCTTGGCCTGGAGCACATTCAAATGGGCTTTCACCTCCACGCATGCAGAAAACTGGCACCCCCTAACATGGCTCTCCCATGCGCTCGACTGCCAACTGTTCGCGCTGAACCCGATGGGGCATCATCTAGACAGCGTTTTGATTCATTCTGTCAATGCTGCGTTGCTGTTCCTGCTGCTGGTCTGGATGACTGATCGCGTAGAGCCGAGTTTCCTGGTAGCCGCGTTGTTCGCGGTGCATCCGCTGAATGTGGAGTCGGTGGCCTGGGTCGCAGAGCGCAAGAACGTGCTGAGCACGTTGTGTGTCTTCCTCGCGATTGGGGCTTATGTATGGTATGTCCGCAAGGCGAACTGGCGCCGTTACCTGCTGGTGGTTTCGCTTTACGCCGCCGGCCTGATGGCCAAGCCGATGGTCATCACACTGCCCTTTGTCTTATTGCTGCTGGATTATTGGCCACTCGAAAGGATGAAGCTCGATGAGAACGACCGCGGCTCGTTGATCGAGGATGGCGCGCAGAAGCTGGAATTCTGGAGGCTGCTGCTGGAAAAGGTGCCATTGCTGATCCTGACGGTCGCCAGCGCATCGATCACGCTAAAATCTCAGCGACCTGCGGAGTCCACTTTTGAGGCGTTCCCGCTTAGTCTTCGAGTTGAGAATGCCGTTGTTGCCTACGGTTCATATCTTTGGAAAATGCTCTGGCCAACGCGGCTGAGCGCTTTCTACCCTTACCCTCCGGCCTTCTATCCAATCTGGCAGTTGGCGTCGTCAGCGCTAATTTTGGTTGGCGTTACGGTGTTAGTCATTTTTTATCGCCGCAATCGCTATCTTCCGGTTGGGTGGTTCTGGTATCTGGGTACCCTGGTTCCGGTCATTGGTCTGGTGCAGGTGGGCGAAGCGGCCATGGCGGACCGCTATGCTTACCTGCCGCTGATCGGAATCTTCGTCATCCTTGCCTGGGCTCTTGATGGCTTGGCGCAGGCAAGAAAAATCCGAACCGCTTGGCGTGTGGTTCCGTCGCTGTTCGTCTTGCTCGCTCTAGCCGTCACCACCGCGCGGCAGATGAGCGCCTGGGAGAATGAGTACGCCTTATGGGCGCACACACTGCTGGTGACCAAACAGAATCCCGTCGCTCAGGCTTCCCTCGCTGATGCGCTGCTAAACCCGGAAGTTGCCATCACAAACAAGAAACTGCCGGGCTTGAATACTGAGCAAGATCGAATCGCTGGAGCCCGCCAGCACTATGAATACGCCTTGCAGCTTTACCGCCCACTGGCTCAGCACAATCCATCCGCATACCTGCCGCACGTGGCTATGGTGCTCAATAACCTGGGGAACGTGGCTAGGATTCAAAATCGAACGGACGACGCCAAGAACAACTATGAGGAGGCGTTGAAGGTTTACCGCCATTTGGCCCAGCAGGCCCCAGAGAAGCACCTGCCGGAATTGGCGGGGACATTGACTAACCTCGGCAACATGGCGAGCCTTCAGAATCGAATGGATGAGGCCAGCGAATGCTACGACGAAGCCTTGAAGATTTATAGCCAACTGGCCCAGCAGGATCCCGATAAGTATCTGCCAGATTTGGCAAGAACACTGGACAACTTAGGCGCCGTTGACAAGCTCGGGAATCGCCTGGACGAGGCCAGCGAACGCTACGATGAGGCCTTGAACACTTACCGGGAACTGGCGCGGCAAAACCCCGAAGTGTACCTCCCCGAGATGGCTAGCACTGCGCTGAAACTGGGACCGCTGGCTACGAACTTGAGCGCTCTGGCAAACCAGGCTAGAGCCGAGAATCGGATGGACAACGCTCGCGAGCACTACGAGGCGGCCTTGCGCCTCTATCGCCAACTGGCGCAGGAAGATCCAGACCTGTCTCTTCCGAGACTAGCGGAAACGTTGATGAGTCTCGGCCTCGTCGATCAACTACAGGGGCGGTTTGTGGAATCCCGCGCCTGCTACACCGAGGCGATGACCATTTACCGAAGGCTCGCGCAAGTTGATCCCTTCAGGTATTCCGCCAATTTGGCCCATGTCGAAGCGATCCTGCGAGACTTGGATAGCAGAACCTCTCGGCACTAGCCAGCCCCGGTTTGTCTTCATTTCGAGGGCAAAGAAACCGTCGTTTTGGGTTCCTTCAATCCGGGCTTCGTACTCAAAACTCCAGATAAGAGCCTGTGCCTGCCCCCACGCGCGGCACCGCTGGACCGTCAGTTCCGGTCGCCGGGAGCAGCACTTCACCCCCCGCGTGCAGATCCTCCCACGCCGCTTCGGTGAGCGTAGGTTGAGCTCCAACCAGATCACGAATCATCTGCCAGGCCGCTACGTTGAGCGCGCCCTCAGGCGCAGGTCCCATGGCCAGCGAAACTGCGCATTGCGGGCAGAAGCAGATTCGCCGGGCCGCCGATTTCTGGCGAGGCCGCACTCCCGTCGTCTGCGCGAACAGAAATACCGCGACAGATTTCTCCCCTGTTTCCAGTTCGCAGTTACACCGAAGGCAGAATGGATTCTCCAACGTGGTTCTCCTCTTTATCTGTACTCCGTGTCCGCATTCGGTCCGCGCTCCGCTCGAATCGGGATGAAGATACTCTCTCCAAACGCTCCCTGTTAAAACAAGTATGTAAACAGATTCCCGGCGGCGACTTCGCCCGTGCTCACAGTTGCGTCATTGTGTACGCGCTGAAATGCCAGAAAATATCGCCAGCGAACGCCCTAATCGCAGGCCCGAACCAAGCTGTGCTCTAGCCATTTCGGCTGCCTCTCGCGCAATCTAGAGCTATGGCTTCCGCCGCACGCATCCATCACGCTCCCGACCATCGCGCATCCTTCCTTCGCAAACGCGAACAAGCAGCCGCCGTGTGCTACCGGTCTGGTAAATGCGGCCTGGAATTCCTGCTCGTGCGGACGCGCAGCGGTCGCTGGACGTTTCCCAAAGGCAGCCTTGTGCCCGGAACGACCTATGCTCAATCGGCGGCTCTCGAAGCTTTTGAGGAAGCTGGTGTGCATGGCCGCATCGAAATGACTGCTTTCGCCCGCTACACGCGGAGAAACTCGGCGAAGGCCATTCAGTCGATCATCGTCCGCGCTTTCCTTTGTGAGGTTATTCGGCTTTCGAAGCCCCAGGAGCGAAAGCGACATCGCACCTGGTTCTCTGCTGAGAAAGCCAAGCTTTGCTTGCAGGAAGGGCGGGCCCCGAATTTTGGCGCCGAACTCGTCGCCGTCGTCGATCGCGCAGTCGCCAGAGTCCACAGGCTGCGCAGCGCAAACGAGGAAGAAACCGGGCGGCCAGGAAATGATGCGCTATTCAAGGTCTGCCTGGAAGCGCCGTATGCCGCGCTCCCCCGCGAAGCCCACAGCATTCACGCTGTCGCCGGCTACTTGCGGCACCAAGTCCGTGGATCAGCCACGATTGACATAGCAGTAGGAGAACGGCTTAGGAAATTTTTGCCGGGCGGGACGCAGCAGCTCACTCGCAACTTTCTGCGGCTCGGGACCGGGAACAAGCCTTCTCCCAGCGCGACCTCTAAAGCAAGTTCCACCGAAAGTGGCCAATCCTAGGGCGATTGTGCCTGTGGGACCTCAAACACAAACATGCAGTGATCTAGTATCGCCACCGGCTTGAACTGTAAGAGCCAGTGATAGGCCTGCGGATCGCTGAGATATTGACCGGAGAGCATGGTCGCGCTCACGACCACCGTTCCCGTTGTGCGTTCGCCGGACCCAAGCGGTTTGAACCGAATGCCATAGACCGAAGGATCCACCGATCCAAAATATGCCAAGTGAATCGGTACGGTTGGATGCTCTCTCTGATACTCGCGTAGCGCAAGCAGCCCTTGCCCCCAGTCGAGGCTGCTGTCGGTCAGGAACTCCCCGCCTTTCTCCGGGGGAATGAACACGTTGAAATATGAGAGGTAACCTGGCGCATAGCGGAGAGCATCCGCCGCATTCAGCATCGCCAGCGCCAGAAGAGCAGCCAAAGCGATGCCGCGTTTCCCGCGGCTGAGGCCATATGCCCATTGCCAGCAGGCCGCGGCGAAAATCAGCAGGAACGGGTATAGAGTCAATGCGTGCCGGTCGCCAATCCCGATGCGCGCCCACAATGTCAAAGAGAGTGCGGCAGCTCCGAATGCTCCATAAATCCCGGCAGCGATAGCCGTTCCGGGCCGGGAACGCAACCTGGGCGACAGCACAAACAGAATGATGCCTGCGGTTGCCAGGACCAATGTGATCGTCGGCCACTTCAGCGCGATGGCCACCGGAAAATACCAGTAAGGGGGCGTGTGGAGATAGACGCGGCCGAAAACAAAGGAAGGGTGACCCCATTGGTTGTGCAGCAGTAACTCGTGAAATCCCGCAAAGAACTCGGGCGCGGGAATCCGAACATTGAGATTGAAAGGCAGCCAACCGGCAACAATCGTAGTATGCGCCCGCGGGTAGGCGATAATGACGCGTCCATCGCGCACAATGGCCTCGCCGACATGAAAAAAATAGCCGGCCCACACCATTACCGCAGCGACAGCGACTGTCGTCAGAGCATGTTTCCATTTCCAGGCTTGGAGCGGCCCACTGAACGCGTCTGAGCCAATATTCGCTTTCGCCCTTTGCCCTCCCGGTAGAAGCATTGCCAGCAGGGCAAGTACAACGAAAGGAGGCGCGTAAAACTTGGCCAGCAGCGCGAGGCCAAGGCTCACTCCGAGTAAGAGCGTGTTGCTCCAAGATGGATTGTTTCGCCAACGCACCAACTGAAACGCGACCGCGAACACGGTCAGCACTGCAATTCCATCTACCGTCGCCACGGAGAAGTGCGCGATGAATTGCGGCGAAAACGCGAACAAGCCTAGAGCGAAATTCGCCGCCGTCAGGGAAAACAATTCACGGGTCGCACACCACAACAGAATCCCGAGCACGACTCCCAATGCAATATTGACCACTCGCGGACCTCGGATGAAGCGCTCTGGCCCGGGAGCAAGCGCCGTCACCCGCAACCAGCCTTCCGGGTTCTGAATTTTCATTTGGAATTCTTCGCCATGAATCGGCAGGCCGAGCAGCAAGTGACCGAGTGGCGGCGTTTCCATCCACTGGTCGAAGCGGTGCTCTCTCCAAACGGCCTGCGCGACGGCTGTGTGGATCGATTCGTCAAAAGTGATCGACTGCGTGCGCTCAAACCATGCGCATTGCAAAACGTACGCCAGCAGCAAAACCGCCGTAACAAAATAATGGCGGGCATGATCGCGGCGAGCATTGGCCGAAGGCCTTCCGGCAGCGCTATCTGGCGCATTGCACCGCACAGAATCAACCGGCGCCGATTCTCCCGCTGATGCCGTGTTCCTCATTTCCATTGCTTGAAAGCGAATAGTATCATTCGCATCGCGTGCCAGCGCGAGTGGCTTGCAAGGTCACTCCAAGTCTACCCATTCCTTGTTTATTCATCCCTAGGGTGGGGTGCGAAGATTGGCAAATCGGGACGCTGTTAAGCTTTCCAAACTTCGCGCTAGGTGTTGACCCTGTTCCGCGATACGATTCCTTGGAATGCATCGCGAAGCTGCTCTCGAACCCCGCCAGGAAATCCTCCGCACCGCCGCTCGTCTTTTTCAACAGCAGGGCTATGACGCCACCTCCATGAACGATGTTGCCGCCGCGCTCAAACTGTCCAAAGGCGGCCTCTATCATCACTTCCAGTCGAAGGACGAAATCCTCTTCAACATCATGTCGCACGCTATGGATATCACCGAGCAGCGCGTGATCAATGTCGTCCGCCGTGTGGAAGGCGCCGAAGAGCGCCTGCGCCGCCTGATCCGCCTGCATATTGAAGTCGTGCTCAGCGAGGAAGATCGCGCCATTACCGTGATGCTGCACGAAAACCACCCACTCTCCCCCGGACTACGCCGCAAGATCAACGGCCGCAAGAAAGACTACGTGCATTTTGTCGAAAACCTGATCGCCGATGTGCAGCGCGATGTCCAGCACCAGCGCGACTCTTCGTCTAGCGTGAGTTCGGGCGTCACTCCACGCGCCGCAGCATTCGCCCTGATGGGTATGATCAACTGGATCTATCAGTGGTATAAGCCGGACGGCCCGCTCTCCGGTGACGTCATCGTTCCTCAATTCACGGAGATATTTTTTCGTGGCGCGATCGGGTGAGACAGTACCCGGTAACTGGTAGCCAGTACCCAGAATATTGCTCGCGGTTCCGGTCCCTGGAACTGAGAGCTACTTGAGAGCTGTTCTTATGACTCACTTTCTCCACTTCGACGATCTCTTGCGGTCGCGCGCTGTCGAGAGCAATCGTTATTTCGAATTCTTGCGCGTGCCCGCAATGAGCGCCGGCGTCTACGTGTTGGCGGCAGGCTCAAATGACTCTCAGAAACCGCATCACGAAGCTGAGCTTTATTACGTTGTGCGCGGACGCGCCCACATGCAAGTCGGTTCCGAGCACGCGGAGGTACGCGCTGGTTCCGTAATTTTTGTGGAAGCCGAGCAGGACCATCGCTTCTACGACATCAAGGAAGAATTGGTAGTGCTGGTGTTTTTCGCTCCCCCCGAAACAGAATGAAGAGCGGGAATAAGGAATCTCCCGGCTCAAGTGGATGGTTTAAAAGGGATGGAGAATTTTGCTTGACAGTGTACTAGTATTCTAGTACACTGATGTCGCAATGGATTCCCGACGGCCTCGCTTCCGTTTTCGGCTTGAGCTGCAAAGCGGCGTACCCGCTTATCGCCAGATCATCGACCAGGTGCGCGGTGGCGTGGCCGCGGGGGCGCTTGCCGTCGGCGACCAGTTGCCCACCGTGCGCCAGCTCGCCGTCGATCTATCCATCAATCCCAACACTGTGGTTCGCGCCTATCGCGAACTCGAACTTGGCGGACTGTTGGAGACGCAGCAGGGTACGGGCACGTTTATCAGTGCGCAAAAGTTGCGCGGCGGAGAGGCGGAACGCGAGCGTCAGTTGGCCCAGATTGTGGGCGATTGTGTGGCGCGGGCGGGGGCGGCAGGCTTTACCGTCGAAGATTTGATGGAACAGTTGCAGGAATTGTTTCCAGAGCCAAACCGCAGGAGATGACTATGATCAGAAAAATCGATGTCACACAGATGAATGGAATAGCGATCGCGGCATTCGTAATCTGCCTGACCGCCGGGGCCCTGCTGGGCGATACGATGCATCGGCCCGCGCCGGTAGTGATGGGCGCATTGCTGGGCCTCTATCTGCTGTTCGCAATAAAGGTAGTGCGGCAATGGGAGAAGGTCGCGCTTTTACGGCTGGGCCGTTACGTCGGCCTGCGCGGGCCAGGGATCTTTCACATTATTCCGCTCGTTGAGACGCTCAGCCCGTTCGTAGACCAACGCGTGCGCGTGGCCAACGTGACGGCGGAATCCACGCTGACTCGCGACACGGTTCCGGTGAACGTCGATGCCATCGTTTTCTGGTTGGTGTGGAACGCGGAGAAGGCGATCCTGGAAGTGGAGAATTTTCTCGAAGCCATCAATATGAGCGCGCAGACCGCGCTCCGGGAATCCATCGGCCGTCATGAACTGGCGCAGATGATCACCGAACGCGAGACCCTGGGGCGCGAACTACAGCGCATCCTTGGACGAAAAGACCAACCCCTGGGGAATCACGGTGCAGTCGGTCGAAGTACGAGATGTAAGAATCCCGCAGGGTCTGGAAGATGCCATGTCGCGGCAAGCCCAGGCGGAGCGGGAGCGGCAGGCGCGCATTATTCTAGGCCAGGCAGAAACGGAGATTTCCAACAGCTTCGTGCAGGCCGCAGCCGCCTATGCCGAGAACCCCGTGGCATTGCATCTGCGCGCCATGAACATGCTGTACGAAGCCATCAAGGAAAAAGGCTCGATGGTGATCGTGCCCTCGTCCGCGGTGGAGACAATGGGCCTCGGCGGAACCTTGGCCACAGCGTCTCTCGGCGGCGCAAAACCCTAACCACTCCACATAAATCGGTCGAAAGGAGCAGGACATATGAATCATCTACTCGAAGTGTGTCTAGTCGCAACCTTGACTGCCGGCATTATGGCTTCTGTGGCCGCACAGTCTCCAGCGACGCCACCTCCCGCGCTGCAAAAAGGAGTTAGCGTGAAATTGCCGGTGACCAGCAACGCCGTGAAGATGCCCAACGCAGACGGTGAAGATGCGGTGATCGTAAGTATCACGGCCGACGGCAGCATTTATCTCGGCGTTAATCGGATCACTCGCGCTGCCTTGGCGGAAGCTCTGAAGGACGCTTTATCGAATCATCCGGGCAAGACACTTTACATCAAAGCGGATGCCCGGACTTCGTATGCTAATGTGATCGGGGTTATCGACGCGCTATGTGCGTCGGGGGTCAAAACCCTCGGCTTGCTGACAGGAAATCAGGCATCGCCGCAACCAGGAACTGTGATGTACCCAAAGGGCATATCAGTTTCGCTGGTTGGCGGCTGCTCTGAAGGCCCGAGATAACACTCGCCGGTCTTACGTCTGCAATGCGCAGCTCCCAGCCGCACGGTTTTCCTGAGAACTGACAACCGGGAACTGAGAACTGTCCCAAAAAGAACAGCCCGCAAGCTTTGTAGCCTGCGGGCCGTCCGGTGGACTGTTTTGGATTGACTGAGGTGGTCACTCTCGTGGCCCCTCGCTATGACCATCCCGTCACGCGAAAACCGCGCGCCGGGAACCCTGGTCATCCGGTGCCGGTCACAGCTTGTGCCCGGCGGATCAGACTTCATCAATCAGCCCATACACACGGATTGTTTGCGAGGAATGTTCTCGATTTCCCCCGACCAAGGGTTCCTCGAGAACTCCGCTTAGAGCAACCGCCCTAAGACTCAGCCACCTCACCTGGTCTGGTTATGCCACAACTATCAGAATCTGAACTTTGCATCCGACCACCTCCTTTCCGGTGTAAGCGCAGATTAGCCCAAAACGATTTCCCGCGTCAACGGCCTTTTCGTTACCGGGATTGGTACCTTATGGGCGAAGTTCTTAGCCTGAAACTGCCGGCTTGAAGCTCCTTTACTGAACTCGGCCCAGGCCAGCAGAAAGCTCCAAAGTAAAAAGCCCTCGCGTTTAACGAGAGCTTTTCATAAATTCTTTAAAGGTAATAGAAGCCGAACCTCTAGCTGTCGCCTGCCACCGTCCGCAGCTTTTCTGGCAGAAAATGATAAGGCGGCCACGGCCCGCTCACAACCATCTGGCAATTCTTCAGTTGTTTGGCGGCCGTGCTGTACCGGTTCTGATATTTCTCAATCGATTTGCTGTCGATCAGGTGGGCAATGTCGAGCAGCATCCCATCGGAGTCAACCCGCTTACAGCTGACTTCTTCCTCCAACGGATTGAACAACTTGTGAACCTGTACTGATAGGGCTCTGGCCTTGGTCTGGCGCTCCCGATCCCGGGACGCCTTTTCCCTGAGCTTGGCCAGATATTCGCGACCAACCGTGTCCGGCAGAACAATCTCTTCCATCTGCCCGCGCAGCGAGCCGTCCCGTACTGTCAGCTTGATCCGCATTTCCGACTTGCCCCGCAAACGCGTCACGCTGTCACAAAATGTCCGCCGGTTGGACCTTACCGCCTGCCGGATCGCATCCTCGGTGTCAAAGATGGTTCCAAACCGGAAAGGCAATACAGTCGCTGTGCGGAAACTCTGACTAACAACACGGGCATGTTCCAGAACAGATTTTTCGTCCAATTTGCCGCTAGCACGGTCGTATTCGCTCACAATTACCGCGAATTCACCGCTTGGGTAACTCATGACTGGGGCAGCATTCACGCCTTGAATCCCCTCAAGGACAAAAGGACGGCGGGCACGAACGCCATTGGGAAGGGTCTGGTGTTCCGTAAGGCAGTACGCATACCACGACATGCATTCTCTCCAAATCGGACTGGGGCCCTGGGGGACCCTCTAGATTTTGTTAAACTTAGGGCTCTCCTAGCTGGGAGACGGTTGGTTGATTTTGGGTCGAATCGAACGCGAAGCGCTGCGTTCTAAATCGATATTACTTCCGTTCCTAGTTATTTGCAACCTTTCTTACAGGGACCGCATCGTTTTGTCTCATTTTGCACATGAACGGGTGGATCGCTTTTGCACGCTAGCAGCGGAGTTCAGGACGCAGCCTCGGCATCTGGTTGTTTTTCGACGAACATGGCGCTGGTGGGAGAGACCTGGATTGGGTCAATAAGCTATTCAAATACTTCTACTTGCGTGGTTCGATCCGGGCTTTGGCTCGCTCCTGCAACGCTACCGATACTACCCTCAGCATGTCCTGCGCCGGCGCGGGCTTTCCCGTCCAGATTTCAAATTGCCGGACTGCTTGCTGGACAAACATCTCTGCTCCCGGGATGACAGTTATACCTTTCGCCCGCGCCAGCTGTAACAGCCGAGTATCTACGGGGTCATAGACCATGTCGAACACGACCTTGGCCTGGATCTCGTTCTCCTTGAGCGGACATTCGCTTCCTCCGCCCATTCCGACCGGCGTCGCATTGATGATCACATCAAAGCTCGTCTTCCGCAGATCGGCGCGTTTGATGGTCTTGGCTTTGGCTTGTCGCGCCAGTTTCTGCGCCTTTGCCTTGGTGCGATTCAAAATCCACACCTCGGCTCCACGTTCCTTCAGTCCAAACACAGCCGCTCGCGCCGCTCCTCCCGCGCCCAAAACCAGCACCTTCGCCTTCTCGATCGTCAGCCGCTGCTCCAACGGCCGCACCACGCCCGTGATATCCGTGTTGAACCCGTAGAGTTTGCCGTCCTGACCCCGCACAACCGTATTGCAAGCTCCAATCTTTGTTGTGTGTGCGTCTGAATTATCCAGATGCTTCAGGATCGCTTCCTTGTAGGGCATGGTGATGCTTAGCCCATGCAGCGGGATCTCACGCACGCAGTGAAGAAGGTCTTTGAGGCTCTTGGCGTGGAGCGCCAGAAAGACGGCATTCACATTCTCGCGGCGCATCGCCGCATTCATAACCACCGGCGAGAGACTGTGCTCCAACGGATCCCCCGCAACCCCATAGATTCGCGTGACGGCATCGACCTGTTCAATGCGATAGATGTTGCGCAAATCGCGGGCGCTCACCTGTCCCGGCGCAGTCTTCTGTTCGTTGCTGACCGCGCCAAACGTGAAGGCGCTTCCCGCCCGCACGCCGAGCACGCGGCTGATAATCCCCTGCTCGCCCATGCACAACCCGATCAGCGCCTGCCGGTCGCTTTCTGCTTGCAGAAATTTCATCATCGTCACGTTATCGGAAAGCGTGGTCGCGGTCGTCACGATCTTGTAGAAATCCGCCTCAACTTCTCTCATCTTTGCGAGCGTTCGCTCGAGGTTGCGGGTCGCTCGGAAGTCATGGAACGAAACGATCAGCCCGGCTATCTCGTGCAGGCGAGCCAGGTCTTTCGCCTTGGCTTTCCGCGCGCTTTCCAGTTCCATATCCACCAACTGGCAGCCCGCAGCCGCAGCCTTCATCAAGATCCCCATTTGCGAGGCGAGCGAGCCCTTGAACTTGCCTCCGCTCCCCGCCCGTCGGCAAGTCGCGATGGCCGTGACGTACTGGTGCGTCTCAAGAAACTGCCTGACCTTCCCGATCGCCGCCTGCGGTTGCTTGAGGTGATCTAACCTGAATTCAAGAAAGGGGTTATCTTGCACCATAGACCCGGCAAGGCCGAGCATGTCTTCGACGGAATCCGCGCCTACCGCCAGGCAGACTTTGGGCAGCCGCGCTGGAACTAACCGGGGTGCGAAAGTGGTGGAGGAAGCCAAGGCCATTTGTTCAACGAACGGCGCGATATTACAAGGCCCCACGCCCGGATGCAACTGCCAGATTGCTGTTGCCGCCTTAAGAACTTTCGGCGCTTCGCTCCCTGGCACCCTCGTAACCTTGACCCCTCCCCCTGCGCTTGTTACTTTTCGTCTGGCTACCCTTGTCGCCCAGCTAGGCAATCTGCACCTCGCTATGAAATCGGGGAGTCGGAGGCAAGATGAAGAAAATAGGGTTGTTAGTGCTTTTGGCGGCCACTGTCGCCTCGGCCCAATCAGTGCTCACCTCGACCATGACGGCCACGCCGGACGCATCCGGTATCGTGCCCACCACGCGCAGTGAGCCCTTCGTTCGCTACCAGACGCCGAGGGCCGTTGATCTTTACTGTGCCGGCTTTATTTCCAAGAACCGGGTTCCGGACGCGAACTACATCACCGGGGGCCTGGAAACTCCGACCGACACCAAGTTTGAGAACGGCGAAATTGTTTATCTGTCCGGCGCCAACTACCAGGTCGGCCAGCTCTATACCATCGTCCGCGAGTTGCGCGACGTCAACGAATACGAAATCTACCCCGGGATGCGCAAACTCTTGGGCGCAACTGGTCACCCCTACTCGGAAGTGGGCCGCGTGCGGGTTACCGACTTGCGCCATCATAGCGCCATTGCCGAGGTCGTCTTCAGCTGTGACTCCATCAATCCCGGCGATGTCGCTGTCCCCTTCGTCGAGCGTGAGCCTGTCACTTTCCACGTTCCCGGCCATTATGATCGCTTCGCGCCCTCCACCGGCAAGCTTACCGGTCGTATCGTCCTCGCCAAAGACTTTGACCTCGTGCTCGGCACGGGTACCACCCTCTATCTCAATGTTGGTTCCAACCAGGGTGTGAAAGTTGGCGACTATTTCCGCGTAGTGCGTTCTTACACTTCTACGCTGGAAAACCCCGTGGACTCGCTTTCCTTCAAGACACAAACTTCGGAAGACACGCAGATGCGGCCGGCATCGTTCGAAGCCAATTACTTCACCAAGCGCTCCGGTCCGGAGATTCACGTCCGCGACCTGCCCAAGCGCGCTGTCGGCGAAATCGTCGTCCTGAGCACAACCCCGACATCTTCAGCTGCTATGCTCGTGTTCTCCTTTGAAGATGTTTACGCCGGTGACAATGTCGAACTCGACGCGCTGGACTAAACACCGGGCAGACTAAGGCCGCAGATAATAAGAAAAGAGAGGGGAGGCAGTTTTGCCTCCCCTCTTCTTTGTCTCAAGAGCGTCGACCGCGCGTATGCCCGGGCCGATAGTTTCAGGTCTTAATAGTGACCGAGAGCGTGTTACAAGGTAATTTCGAGAAAAGACAGCGTCGCCGCCGTTAGCGATAGAACCGGATTCGCGCATCCCCGCGAACCAGTGCGCCCGCCACGATCACCACCACCACCACCATCGCCAGTTCCATAAGGTCCCCCACAACAACTGATCGGCTCAGCTTACATTCTTTTTTGTGTAAGACAAGGGTACCAACGTGCCACCTACGTAAGGCTCCCTTAGCTGACCGCTTCTTACTTTGTTGGATGCGGCCAGTGGGCCCGCGGTGACCGCGGTCGTAGATTGAATGGGTCTTCTTCGGCAGAAGTGAACTACTCGGCAGTTTCGTCGTCGCCGAACACTTCGGCGGTGAACGCCTCGATCACAACCGACTTGTCCTTCCAGGCATCGATCGGCAGGCCGGCCTTGCGGCAGGTTTGTTCAAGAAAAGTTTCCCGGTCCCATCCATGCTCTACCGGGACCTGTGGCAAAAGCAGCCCGCGCCGGGCTGTGCCGGAAATAGATGCCTCAGAAACGACGAGCCCGTGTCGTCCTACTTCTACCCGTGCGGCATCGATGGGAAAAAGCGGCGACAGCGCGCTCAGCGATATCTTCAGCTCCAAGGCTTCTTCCGCCGACACTGGGTCAAACCGCGAGTCCTCAAAGGCGGCTGCGCACGCCGTCTCCGCTACCGCCTGAGCCAGAGGACGGACCGCCGCCGCGTAGCCCACGCACCCCCTCAGCTCACCTCGCAGGTACAGCGTCGTAAAAACGCCTCGTGGCTGCTCCAGTGCTGCAAGCTTCGGCGAGCCCGTGTTCGGTGACCCAAGGCTCGGCGACTTAAGGTTCGGAGACCCCGGCTTCCATGTCCCCACGCCCGTCCTAGCCTTCCCGGCGATTTTCGCCGCAATCGCTTCATGCGCAACAGCTAGCAGGAACTTTCGTTGTTCAGGTGAAAACTGTTTCGGAGAAAATTGCTCGAGAGAAAACTCAGGTGAGTCCCGCTCGCGTTCTGCTGGTTCGCTTCTGGCTGGCTTTTCAGACAGGTTGGACATCGCGTTTCCTCCGCCGTGACAGGACGAAGGCCCGCTTTTTCCGCCGCCGCTCCGATTTCTGATCGATTCGCGACCAGAAAGCGATGAAGTAATCGGCTGCAGAAACCAGCGACAACAGCACCATGAACCAGATCGCCAGCCACGCAATCCAGTAGACGGGGAGGAAGTATCCGCCCGCTATCGGCCATTCATGCCAGCGCCGCGCCAGAATCACCGCGACCACGGAGATGATCTGCACCAGCATCTTGAACTTCCCCAGCTCGCTGGCCTGGATCGTGAACCCCTCTGAAGCCGCAATCGAGCGCAGGCCGCTGACCAAAAATTCACGCCCGATGATGACCACTGCCATCCAGGCCGGAACCAGCGTGGGATTAAACTGCACCAGCGTGACGAACGCCGCCGCGATCAGCAGTTTGTCCGCCAGCGGATCGAGCAGCATTCCCATGGTCGTAATCTGGCCCCGTTTGCGGGCCAGGTAGCCATCGATGCCGTCGGTGATCGATGCCAGTATGAAGACGGTAGAGGCAAGTATCTCCCGCTCGCCGTTGCTATCGGAAAATCGCGGGCTGCAAAGGATCCAGATCAGCAGCGGGACCGCAGCAATTCGGCTGAGCGTGATGTAGTTGGGGAGATTCACACGAAAACACGGCCGCGGAAGCAGCCATCACGATTATCCTCCACAACGGGAGAGCAAGGCAACGACGCTAGGACGAAAGGTGAATCGTGGCGTAGGTTTACGATGCCGACTGTTGTAGACTGCGTGGATTCTTACCAATGTTAGCCGGAGATAAAACGTGACAGCCGTGCGCTGAATGGCAGTAATCAGATTTCTTTCCTACTTCCTCCGCTCCCCCGTTTCCGGGTCGAACACCTCATTTCTCAGAAACTTCTCCGTTGTCCACGGCGGCGCTTCCCCTCCCAGATACTGATGGAACCATTCCAAGTGCGACGTGTAATACAGTGCCATCTCATACCAGCTCGGCCAGTGCCCCGCGTTCGAATAGATGATCAGCTTGGAAGGCACATTCATCTTCTGCAGCGAGGTGAACATCTGCAGCGACTGTGTATATGGCACGCGGTAGTCGCGCTCGCCGGATATCACCAGACACGGCGTCTTGAAATTCTTCGCGAAGTACGACGGCGAAAACTTTTCATACTGATCCGAGTTCCACGGCTGTCCCTTGTAGTCCCACTCGGGAAACCACAGTTCTTCTGTTCCGCCATACATCGAGCGCAAGTCGAAGATCCCCATCATGGAGGCGATCGCCTTGAACCGGTTCGTGTGGCCTTCGAACCAGTTCATCATGTAACCGCCGTAGGACCAGCCCATCGCTCCCATGCGGCTCGCATCCACATATGGAAGCTTCTCTAGTTCGTCCGTCACCTTCATCAGGTCTTCAAATGGCTTCCCACCGTGGTCGCCCGAAATCTCCGCCGTGAAGTCCTGCCCGTATCCCGTCGACCCATGTGGATTCGCAAATGCCACCACGTATCCCGCTCCCGGATACACCTGCCAGTCGCCGCGAAATCCGTCCGACCATTGCTGCTGCGGGCCGCCATGCACATTCAAAATCAGCGGATACTTCTTCGCCGGATCGAAATCGTGCGGCTTGACGATAAACACTTCGATCTTCGACCCGTCCGCTCCCTTCACCCACATCCGCTCCGCCGGACGAATATCGACTTCGTTCGCCACCGCATCGTTAAAGTGCGAAAGCTGTCGTGCCCCCGAAACTTTACCCCCAGCCCCGTCCGCCGCGAACATCTCCGGCGGATCGCCGACCGTACGCCGCACATAGATGACCCGCCGCCCGTCGGGCGCGATTTGGAACGCATCAATTGTGTGGTCCAGCAATATCTGCTCGATCGCGCCAGATTCGAGTGACACGCGCGAAATCGGAGTGTCGCCTTCAACCGGAGCACTGAAGTAAATCGACTTCGAGTCCGCCGCCCACTCAAAATCCTCCATCCAGTTACGGAATGACTCAGTGAGCACGCGCGACGTTCCCCCCGCGCGGTCGTAAATGGCTAGCCGAAATAAGTCCGACTCGTAGCCCGGCTGCTTCTGCATTTGATACGCGATGTATTTCCCGTCCGGCGAATATCGCGGATGCCCATCGAACGCCGGATTCCCAGCGGTGATGTTGTGCGGAGGCTGATTGCCGGAAAGCGAAACCAACCATATATCGCTATTCGTTGACGAGGCCTGCTCGCGATCGTGATTCGAATCGAATGCGAGTTCCGTGCTGTCCGGCGAAAAATCATAGCGCCGCATTCCGCCTAGCTGGAATGGAGGGGAATCGAAATCGCCGGGAGTCAGGTCGCGTACCGATCCCGTCGACCCATCGGCTAGAAACACATGCGTGCGCTTTCCATCCTTCCATTGTGTCCAATGGCGATAAAGCAAGGCATCCGCCTCATGTGCGTGCATCGGTCCTTTGCTCCATTGGTCGGCAATTTTCTTGTTGCATGCTTCATCGGCATTGCATTCCGGATACACGTCGCTTGCAAATGCGATCCACTTGCCATCGGGCGACCACGCCGGATCGGAAACACCCGTCGAAATGTTCGTCAGCTTCCGCGCTTCGCCTCCAGTTACAGAAATGACATACAGATTGTCATCGCCATCCCGCGAACTGATGAATGCTATCGATTTTCCATCCGGCGACCACACCGGCGACGCTTCGCCCTTGTCGCCAGAAGTAAACTGCCGGGCGTTGCTCCCATCGGCGCTCATCAGCCAGATGTGCCGCATTCGCTTTGCCCGCGCCAAATCATCTGTCCGCAACGTGAACGCGATCATGCTGCCGTCGGGCGAAAGATGCACGTCTTCAATGCCGCGAAGCCTGTACAGGTCTTCAATTGTGAATGCACGTTTTGCGGCAAAGGCCGGCACCACCAGTAATGCAGACACCAAAGCACACGCTATCAATAGAAGGACAGACTTACAGCGCATAGCACCCTCACTTTTCATTGAACAAAAAATCGTGAATTGCCCGCGAAGGCAGGGCACACTACGAAACTTCGGGCAGGTATTTCCCCGTTCGTGGAAGCCACGGAAAGCGTCGTTGGACTACGACGCCTTTTCCATGTTCTGCAGCAGCCCGCCCACCATCTCCATCACGTTGCTATGAGCAGGCACTTGCCCATTCGGCGTGAGTTTATCGATGATGCCCGGCAGCAACTGCGCAATCGCTCCACCCGCCGCGTCCGGCGAAATTCCTGCTTTCGCCGCCAGCGCTTTCACCTGGTCGCTGCCCAGCACCTGGTGTATCTGATCGGAGGAAATCGACGTATTCTGCCCATTTCCGATCCACGATTGGGCTACCTCTCCCAGGCCCTTGTCGTGAAAATTCTGCACCAGCCCCTGCAAACCACCTGGCTGATTCTGAATCATCTGCAGCAGGCTCGTGGCCAGAGGATTCGAACATTCGCCCATCACTTTGCCGAGCGCCTGATTTTCCAGATTGTCAAGTAATCCCATAATGTCCTCCACAAGAATTAGGAGACTCCGCCCCGAGTTGCAAGCGTCCAGAGCATTCGTGCTGCTCGCGGCTCGGGACCCGGAGCTCGCCTACTTCTGTTTCGCGATGATCTTGTCTTTTATCTTGGTGTAGGTCGCCTGGGGAAGGACCTTCTTCTGCACCAGGTCGGTCTTCTTCGCATACGGACGGCCGTCGATAATTTTCTGCGCGTACTTGTCGCCAATGCCCGGCAGCGCATCCAGTTGATCCTTGGTTGCGGTGTTGATATCGAGCAGATCGGCATTGTCCGCCGCCGCCGCCGTTGTCGATGTCTTTGCTTTGGGAGTGACTTGCGCCACCGTCATTCCGCTGAGCAAACTCAGCGCGAAAATAACCACCAGAATTCTGGTAATAACGTTCTTAGACATGAGTCTCTCCTTGTTGTTTGTTGCCGTTCCGAATTTCAGTCCCCTTGTCATTCCGACCAGCGGGAGGAATCTCCTTCTCTCCCGCTCGTCGCTCGCTGTACTTCACCGAATCCGAAAGGGAATCTCCCTTCCCAGTGATCCGCTTGTCTTACTCTTTCTCTGCCACCTTGTACCCCGCCGCCTTAGCGTCGGCCTCGTTCATGAACTTTCCTTCTTTTGTATTGCCGTAATACTTGCCGCTCTTGTGATAGACGCCGCTCTTGGTGTTGACCCAGACCTTGCCGCTCGCCTTCGCCGCCGCAATATCTGAACTCGATGCCGTTGTGGTAGCAGCCGTCGCACTCTTGGCCGGTTTTGCGGCCGGGGCCGCTGCGGGCGCCGCACTCGAAGGAGCAGTTGGCTTTGCTGCGGGTGCTGCATTCGAAGGAGCAGTTGGCTTTGCTGCCGGTGCTGCACTCTCCGCGGGCGCGCTTGCCATACCAGCATCGGCTGCTTTCTTGCTCTTCTTTGACTTCTTCTCCGTCGTTGCCGGCGTTTCGCTGCTGGCAGTTTTATCGCTAGTTGCCGTCTTGCTGGCCGTCGCTGTCTTGTCGCTGGTTGCGGCCTTATCGGTCGCTGGAGCCTTATCGTCGGCAGCAGCTTCCTTCTTGGCCTTCTTCGCCTTCTTCTTTGTTGTTGTAGCGCTGCTGGTGTCGCTGCTCGAACCTGTCTGCGTGTTCGATTGCGCGGCTGCCAATACCGGCATCAATCCAAGCGTGAGTACGAAAGATAAAACTACCATCCACAATCTGTAGCGGGAAATTGTCATAGCTCCTAGCTCCTTAAAGTGTCGGGCGCACGGCCTCTTATTTTTTACTTCTTTCCTGATGTTGCGATGGGAACCCTCAAAACATTACATCGCGGCTTGCTAAAGGGTCAATAAGAAGCAAAAACCCCAGCAAGCTTTTTGGCCTGCTGGGGCAAATTGGATTATGGATTGGACCGATTGAACCCGCACCGTTCTTTCTAGGCGTAGATCCCGCGCTGCCGGATCGTATATGCCACACGGTCAATCGCCAGCATATAGGCGGCAATCCGGTTGTTCACACCGTGGGTTTCGGCATAGCGCACAACATCGTCAAACGCCGTTACCATGATGTCTCCAAGGCGGTCGTTGACTTCCGATTCTTTCCAGAAGTATCCCTGCCGGTCCTGCACCCACTCAAAATATGAGGTCGTCACGCCGCCGGCGTTGGCCAGGATGTCAGGAATCACGAACACCTTCTTCTCGGCCAGAATGTCATCGGCGATGGCCGTCGTCGGCCCATTCGCGCCTTCCGCCAGAATCTTGCATTTCACACGGTCCGCGTTCTGGCTGGTGATCACGTTCTCGGTCGCCGCCGGTATCAAAATCTCGCACTCCTCCAGCAGCAGCCCATTGCCATCATATTTGTCCGCTCCGGGGAACCCGTGAATCGTTCCGTTGCGCTGCCGGTATTCCCACAACTCCTCCATCTTGATGCCGTTCTTGTTGAACAGCCCGCCGCCAACTTCCAGAATGCCGATCACCTTGTACCCAACCTGGGCCATCAGCCGCGCCGCGTTCGAGCCCACATTCCCGAATCCCTGCACGATCACTCGCGTCTCCTCGCGGTTCAGACGCAATTTCTTGATCGCTTCATCGCATACCATCAGCACGCCGCGCCCGGTCGCTTCCCGGCGTCCGCGCGATCCGCCAATGTTGATCGGCTTTCCCGTCACCACCGACGTGACCGTCTGGCGCGCATGCATGGAATACGTATCCATCATCCATGCCATCACCTGCTCGTTCGTGTTTACATCCGGCGCCGGCACGTCTTTTTCCGGCCCAATGAACTCGAACAATTCGGCCGTATAGCGCCGTGTCATCCGCTCCAGCTCACCCATCGACATCTTGTGCGGATCGCAAATCACCCCGCCCTTGGCGCCGCCGAACGGAATATTCACCACCGCGCACTTCCACGTCATCCAGCTCGCCAGCGCGCGCACTTCATCCAGATTCACATCCGGCGCATAGCGAATCCCGCCCTTCGCCGGCCCGCGCGCAATCGAGTGCTGCACCCGGTAGCCCGTGAAAACTTCGAGGCGCCCATCATCCATCTGCACCGGAATGTGGACAGTAATTTCGCGGCTGGAAGTGCGCAGCACCCGCCACAAGCCTTCATCGAGGTTTAATTTGCGCGCGGCCAGGTCGAAGCGTGCAGCTTGCGCCAGCCACGGATTAGTTTCCTGCTCTAGATCGATCATCTTCGTATTCATAAAGATCTCCGATTAATTTCTTTTAATGATTGCAGACTTACTCCCGATTCCCGAAAAATGCGCCCAGAGGCGAGGGCGAGTCCCCGAAAGTATATTGCCAGCACTAAAACCGAAGCAAGCTGCGGGCACGGCTCGTTAGTGTTGCATTCCGGCGTGGCATGGGCTCTCATCCTGCCGGTGTCAGGTCGAAGCCCCGCGTTTTCAGCCGCTGGGCGAGAAACCTCGCATGGGTCAAGCATGAACTCTGGCTCAAACTGCACCCTCATCGCCTCGTCGTTTTGGGAGACTCTCACTTCCTTCACCGCTTCCCTATAATGTGAGGCTTGGAATCCGTCCTGAAATGATCCGCCCCGCCTTCAACGAATTTTGCCGTCACGCGCGCACAGCCACTCTTGTACCGATCGTCAAATCCATCTCTGCCGATCTGCTCACTCCCGTCTCTGCTTTTCTCGCCATCGCTGCCGGGGAGCCCGAAGCTTTCCTGCTTGAGTCCGTCGAAGGCGGAGAAAAGATAGGCCGCTATACCTTTCTTGGCATCCGGCCTTTCCTGCGCCTCGAATCCCGCGGCGATCAAATCACCATCCGCGATTATCGTGGAGAGCCGGACGTCCTCGCCCGTCCTTCCGCCGTCAATCGAACGCGGTCCCGTGCTGGAGCGAGCAAGAGCGTCCCCAAAATAGAAACCCACACCGCCAGCGTTTTCGACGTCCTCAAGGAACTGCTCCACCAATACCGCCCTGCCAGCATCGAAGGCCTCCCGCCGTTCACCGCCGGAGCCGTCGGCTATTTCGCCTATGACATCGTCCGTCAATTGGAAGATATAAGCCCTCCTGAGAACTCCGCCGCTCACCTCACCACCCGCGCGCGCAGTACCCATGCAAGAGACGATCTCAACGTCCCTGACTGCATCTTCATGTTTTTCGATCGCGTCCTCGCCTTCGATCATGTTCGACATCAGATCCACATCGTCGCTTCGGCCGACGTTTCCGCCGAATCGCCCAAAGCCGCCTACGACCGAGCTCTCCGTGACATCGAACAGATCGAGCGCAAACTGGCCGCCCCGTTAAAGCCTCTGACTCGAACTTCCGCCGTCTCGCGCTCCGCCAAGCTCAAAATCCGTGCCCGCACGCCTCGGCCAAAATTCCTCGAGAACGTCGAGCGCGCCAAGGAATACATTGCCGCCGGAGATATCTTTCAAGTCGTACTCTCACAGCGCTGGGACTTCGAGCCCGAGGTCGCCCCCTTCGATCTCTACCGATCCCTGCGCACCGTGAATCCGTCTCCGTACATGTATTTCCTTCGCTTCGGAAACGTTTCGTGTGGCGCGGACACTCTTGTCCGCGAAAACCCGGCGAACGCAAGAACTATCGCAGGAGAAACTCTGACAAACAAGAAGTCGATTAAGAAAGCAAACCACGCTGGGGCAACAGCCCTCCACGTCCTCGGCTCTTCGCCCGAAATGCTCGTCCGCGTCACCGGATCGAACCTCGAATACCGCCCCATCGCCGGCACGCATCCGCGCGGCAAAGACGAAGCCGAGGATTCCGCTCTAGAAAAGAAAATGCTCGCCGACGAGAAAGAGCGCGCCGAGCACGTGATGCTAGTCGACCTCGGCCGCAACGACTTAGGCCGAGTTAGCGAATATGGCTCCGTCAAGGTTTGCGACTTGATGTTCGTCGAGCGCTATTCGCACGTCATGCACATCGTTTCCGCGCTCGAAGGCCGCCTTCGTCCCGAGCTCGACGCCCTTGATGCCTTTGCTGCCTGCTTCCCCGCCGGCACTCTCACGGGCGCTCCCAAAGTGCGCGCCATGCAGATCATCGAGGAGCTTGAGCCCGCCCGCCGCGCCATCTATGGAGGCTCCGTCCTCTATGCCGATTTCGCCGGTAATCTCGATTCCTGCATCGCCATCCGCACTCTACTCATGAAAGGCGAGCACGCCCACCTTCAGGCAGGAGCCGGCATCGTCGCCGATTCCGACCCCAACCGCGAATTCGCGGAAACCGCAAATAAATCGAAGGCAATCCTGAGAGCGGTAGAGATGGCGAAGCGAAGGTAAGAAGAACGTCTGTCTTCGCCCGGTGAGAGAAGCTAGGGGTACGTCATGGAAATTCGGAAGTGACAAGAGGTTCGGAAGTGGGCCTGCGCCCACTTCCGAGTGGTCTAAAAGTCAGCTCAAAAGCCGCCGCCGACCAAAAAAATTCAAAGCTTACCGTTCCTCCCAGTGCTCAGTCTCCCAACGATGATCTTTTCCATTCCACCACTGATGATATTTATCCCAGCAATGCTGACGTTCTTCGTTCAGCTCGCGCCGCCGAGTATCCGCCTGAGGGCTGCGTTCGCCGTGGGCATGGATAGCTCTATCCAGATTCGCCTCCGCCTTCTCAATTGCGTGCTGGCAATGCGCTCTGTCGTCGGCATGTACGCGAGGCGTCGCTGTAAATAACAGAATTGCCACCGCCGTTATTGCCACTATCGCTGCAGATCCAAATCTTCGGTTCACGAGAATTCTCCTTTTAGTGATCTTGCGCCAGAGGTCGGAAGATTGGATGCAAACTTCGTGTCATTCGTCGCAGCGCGCATTGACGAAGAATTACATTCCCTCCAATTCGTACCTATCCAAGCCTAATCGTCAGAATCACTTCTTTTATCCGTCTCCGAGACAAAAATTTCCTGGCTCCCCGCATCTATTGTGAAAACCCGTGTTCTTACGTTTATTGAATTCCATCGGAGGACGAATGCATAAATCGCGAACTCTCGTTTTTTCTCTGCCCGTGGTGCTTCTGTTTCTGGCTTCGGTTACTCACTCTGCCTCAGCCCAGGTCCCCAAAGGCAATGTCTTCTTCGGCTACTCCTATGAGAACACGGCAATCAACCAAGGAGACAAGGGAAGTCTGAACGGCTGGGACGCATCGCTCGAAGGCAAGCTCATACCGTGGATCGGCCTCGTCGCCGACGTCGATGGCCATTACGGATCGCGCACCTATCCTGTGGTTTGCCACGGCGGGGGAATCTGTTCCGGTGGCGCCAATATTGCAGAACATAATTTCCTGTTCGGCCCGCGAGTTTCAGTCACGGTGAAGGGCTTCCGCCCGTTTGCGGAAATTCTAGTCGGTGCCGCCCACGTCAGCCGCACCAGCGGCATCTCCGATTCCAATACCTCGTTCGCCAACGCGGTTGGTGGAGGCCTGGACTACAAAGCAGCTGGCCCCATCTGGCTCCGCGCCCAACTCGACTGGGTCGAGGACCGCTTTTATGGCAATACTCAAAACGGCGTGCGCTTCTCGACCGGAATCGCGATCCACTTCTGAGCGGGGCATAGGATTTGCGGTAAGGTTTTGTGCTGATCGAATTTGCCCTTGGTTTGAACAGTTTGATGCCACCTTGAATGCTGACCTGATTCGATAGCTACTTGCGGCATTAGATTTCGTCCGGCCCCAGCGGGTCCGGTTCACGCACCGGTACGTCACCACCGTCCGGATCTCGGACGGGCGCGGGTGCAGGCTCTGGCGCGGGATAAGGCTCCGACGAGTGCAATGGGTCGGACGGCTTTCGTGCTTGGATCGTAGTTCTCATATTTCGGTTTCGGGCTATTTCCCGGGCTGTAGTTCGGGCGCTGGTTCGGACTATAGTTCGGTCTCATACAATCTTCGAAACAGCTGGACTGCATGTGGCAGTTCCCGAGCTTCAGCTTCCTGGCGCTGCTGTGCTTCGTTCGCATTGCCACTCTGCAACCTCTGAACCCAACGTTCCCACCAGTTGTCAAATTCCTTATTTTTATTAATCTGCACCCAAGACATGAATCGATTCTGCCCGTCGCAGCAACAAACGTCGATACACGAAGCTCTCTAGGGCATAAACCGGGTAGCTGTAGGACAGGAGCACTTCGGTAATGTGCGAGGACCCGCATTCACCGGCGTCGATTAAACGTGGATGTGAGTAGGAAAATTGTAAGCAAGAATAAGGGCGACCGTGAAGAAATTAGGGCCTACCGTTTGTGGGTTTCGGCCAAAAGCTCGGGCCTTGCGGCCTGATAGCACCCTTCGAGAATCCGCGCGACTTCGAAAATCGCCTGATTTTCATAGCTGGCAGTTCGGGAAAAAAACTTTTCGAACGCTGCCGGCTCAATCATCTGCCGGACGGCGGGAACAATTTGCTCAAAGTTAGGCACCACAATGCCGAAACCTTTTTCCGCCACCCACTCCGCGTTGTAGCGTTCCTGCGGCAACGTTTTATTGTTGCGCTCCACAATCACTGGCAAGTGGAATTGCAGCGCTTCGCTGATTGATCCCGGGCCCGGCTTTCCGATAAAGAAATCCGCTAGCGCCATGTACTGTTCCACATTTGTTGTGAATCCGAGCACTAGCTTTGGTTTGCGCGTTGCCAGCGCCTTGATTTCTGCTTCAAGTTTCTGATTGTGTCCGCAAATCAGAATCAGCTGAACTTCGGTCCCGCTCGCGTCCAGGCGTTGGACAATATCAAGCATCACCCGCGCTCCGTGCCCTCCAAACAGCACGATGCCCGTTGGACAATCCGCCTCCAGGCCCAGCCGTCTCCGCCCCGCACTTCGGTCCGCTTTGCGCACTTCAGACAATTGCTCGCCATAAAACTTTGGCTTCAAGACCATGCCTGATGTCAGAAACACCCGTTCGGAAGCGTGGCCCATCGCCAGCGCTTGCGCTCGCGCGCGTTCTGACCCGGCGATGATGTACTCGCTCTGCTTCTCTATCCAGAAGTGCGGAGGATAATCCGCCAGATCGGTAATGAGCGTGACAAACGGCGGATGTCCCGCCGCGAGATCGCCGTGACGCTTATCGGCTCGCAGACTCTCCGCAATCTCGCGATTGAAATGCGGGATCACCGAAAGCACCATGTCGGTCGGGTGTGCCGCCCAATATTTTCGCAACACCTTTACGATCGCCGGATGATACACGTAGATCGTTCCTAGCAAGACACGCAGCAGTTGCGGCGTAAATCGCGTCCAGCCGCGCCGCAGTATCTGGTTGTAAACATCCTGAATTCGTATGCCGGTTGCCTTGCGCACCACATCCAGCGAATCAAGCAGTTCCTGAATATCCAGCAGTTCAACTTCCCACGGATTTTGCTGCGCGGCGAGAGTCGTCTTCACCGCTTCGGCCGCATTGCGGTGTCCGCCACCGGCGTGATGAAAAACTACCGTAAGCTTCCGCAAGCGTCCGCCAGCCGGTTCGCCGGATAACGAAGGCAGGTATTCCTGCTCAGCCGCCAATGCTTTCATACTCTCCATCTTCAGTGTATTCGTCTTCGTTTTCGCCTTCGAAGAAGTCGTCTGCCGGGAAGTCATCAGCATCCGCGCTATGGCTGCCCGCATAAATATTCCGCGCCGCGGCAGGCTCCAAATTTTCTTCGGCGTGATCTTCTTCCGCGCGATCCTCCGAGTGATGGTGCGCGCCCGCTGATTCGACGTACTCATGAATCCGCACTCCATCCTCGGCCACGGTTATGTACGTCGGACGCTCGTCGATCCAAGCGCCGCAGTTGTAGTATTCGGCCCCGTCCTCCTGCTTGTGGAGCGCGGCATGAGTGTGCCCACAGAAGATTCGTGCGGCTTTGTGGTGCCGCGCATGCGCCAGGGCTCCGGCGGCAACTTTCGACGACAGCCGCAGCCAGCGCGTATTCAGACGATCAAGAAAACGGGTAAGCGCCTTGTTCTTCGAATCCAGCTTCTGCAACTGCATATAGAGAAGCGTTCCGACCCAGTAACTGAGCCTGACATTGCTCACGGAGAAGTCGTCGAACTGGTGTCCGTGAATCGCAATATGCCGTTGTCCTTGATAATCCCACCGGTATTCCTGGTATACCTTTACGCCCACCAGATGCGACATGATTTCCGCCAGGCCGTGGTCATGGTTGCCCTCAACCCAAACCACTTCCACCTTCCGCTTGGGATTCGAGAGCTTGCGGATATACCCCAGGAATTTCCAGTGCTCTTTCTTAAGCCGTCCGAAATTCAGATCGGCGAAGATATCGCCCAACAGAATTAATCGCCGGTACGATTTCTTCTGCAACACCTCGAGCGCCTCCCGGGCGCGGCTCATCGCGGCGCCAAGGTGCAGATCCGACAGGATCAGCGTGTCGTATTGAGGCTCGGAAGCAGGAATTCCCACGCTTTCATTGTTCCGAAAAATTGTTACGAGGTGATGAATTCGGTATTAGAGAAGGGGTAAGAGGTAACTGCTCAGTAATAGGATTGTAACAATTCGGCAGCGCGACATCACCCACCCGGGTAGGCCGGCGACGTCAATGAGTTGGTGGGACGTACTCTTTCGGAGGCGCGGCCCCATCGCCGAAGAAGAACTCTTCCATGTGTTTAACGATCACTTCCTGATCTTGCTTCCGCGCCGGATTCAGCCGGTATTCATTCAGCAGCATCTTGCAGAACTCCGTCCACTGGTTCCACGCCTGCTGCGAAACGTTGTCGTAGATCTTCTTGCCCAGTTCGTTGTCAAAAGGAGGTTCGGGAAGGCCGGACAACTCTTTTTTTAACTTTGCGCACATCACCATACGTTCAGGCATAATTTTTTCCACTGAAATTATCGCACAGACACAACGACCTCACGTTGGGAACCCTGACCGCGCTAGCCGAAGACCATCGTCATCGGCCTATTGGCATCACGCTCACACCCGCGTGGAGTGAGGGTTGCAAAGTAACTGCCTCTTCGCTCGGCTACTTCTTTTCGTCCAGTTGTCACCCGAATCTGAGCAAAGTACGCGGACCATGACTCGCACGCGGACATCCAGAAAGTTAACGGGCGATGAAATTTATGTTGACAAATTGCACACACATGGCAATATCTTGTGTCAGGACAGCTGCCTATACCACAAGTTGGGTGGCCCGGGCATCAAGGTGCCCTGTCGAGAACCTTGGGAGAACAAAATCGTTCAAACGGAGGAAAGCTTCATGGCAACCAAGAAGAAAGCCGCAAAGAAAAAGAAACACTAACTCCGGTACTCCAGCAAGCCGAAGTTAAGGGCTTGCCGGGCACCCCGATGCGGACGATGCTCGTCCAAAAATCCCCAAGGCCTCCCGCGAGAAGCACCTCGCAGGAGGCTTTTCCGCTGGGGTGCGGCCGCCCGTAATAACCCTGCTGATGCGCGCAAAGCATGCGTCGCGAACCCATCTTGGTAGGATCAAAACAAGTTGCCAACTATCACTGCACCGTCGTTGAATTCAGGCGAAGCTGGAAGATCCACTCGCTCTCTCGCCCTCTGGCTCTTCGTCACATTCCAGTTCTTCTATCTGCTTACTTCCTCCGGACGCGTTCGCACGCCCGACGAATACAACACGCTCTACACCACCGAGAGCCTAGTTCTGCACCATACAACATCAGTGCCGCAAGCCATCGAGCTACATAATTTCTATGGACGTCTCGACGTCCACGGCCGTCCCCGCGCGGCCTATCCGCCCGGGCAAGCTCTCATCTGCGTCCCCTGGTATGCCGCCGGTTACTATTTGCTGGCGCACCTGCCCGGCATTCCCCGCAATCCCCCTGCGAATGACGATACCGATCTGATGGTTGCCTTTGCTTCCTGCCTCAGCAGCGCCACCTTTGCCGCGCTCACCGTGACATTCTTCTTCCTGCTGCTCACCGGAATCGGCATCCCGCTCCGCGCCGCTCTGATCGCGACGGTCATGCTCGGCCTGGCCACGCCGATCTTTGCCTACTCTGCGTGGCTTTTTTCCGAACCCTTATCAGCAGCCATCCTCACCGGCGTCGCTTATCTACTTTTTGTGCCGAGCGCTAACACCATCCAGTCTCGCACCGCCGCCATCGCCGGACTCATCCTCGGCCTCGCCACTCTCGTTCGCCCAACCAGCGTTCTTGCGATCATCGGTTTTGCGCTGGCGATTCTGGTGTGCCGCGGCAAAACATCCTTGCGCAGTGCATTAATCTTCTGTGCTGCCTCCGCTGTCGGCATCGCGGTTCTGCTTGCCCACAACGCAGTCCTTTTCGGTAGCCCTTTTGCTTTCGGATATCCCGCCGCTGCCGAAGGCGCCAAGCGCCTTAACAGCTTTGGAACCCCGATCCTCACCGGCCTCTACGGGTTCCTGCTTTCTCCCGGCAAGTCGATCTTCCTCTTTGCGCCGCCCATCCTGCTGGCGATCACCGGTGTCACTGGGCTCTGGCGCCGCAACCGCAGTCTTGCCACGCTCGCCATTTTCCTTCCCCTCGCCAATCTTTTTTTCTTCGCCAAGTACTCGCAATGGGAGGGCGGATACTGCGTCGGCCCTCGTTATTTCGTACCCGCGCTGGTCTTTCTCTGTCTTGGCCTCGGTCCGGTTCTGGCTGTTGCCGTCCGTCGCACCAAGGTTGTCGCTGTCTCACTTTTCAGCGTTGGCGCGTTCGTCCAACTCGTCACCATCGCCACGAGCTTCATGGAAGATCAGGTGCCGCGAGGCCATTACTACGACGCCAATTGGACCTATCGCCTCGGTTACTCCCTCTCCGGCCAGATTCATCTACTGTTCCACTATCTAAGTAGTCCGCAGCCCGCGCGGCTCGGCCTCGGCTGGGATCGCTGGTTCGCCTTTCTCGCCAAGGGAGGAATTTCGCGCACCACTCTTGCCGCGCTAGGAACAGTGATGGCCTCGGGATTCGGGGTCGGCTTAATGGGCCTGATAAGGAGCGCCAATTCGTGCGCCAACCCGGCGGTTGAAACCGTTGGGACTAATGCTGAACCCGCACCCACTACGCTCCCGTAAACCGCGCCCGTGGCCTTCCCGGAGGGCTACGCCACTTTAGGAGTTGTCGCGGCGGCACGCATCGTGCTAAAACGCGTGTAGGCCGGAGCAGCTACGGGAGCCCCATGACGGTACAGAAAAAAGCCGCAAAACATTCGGCTCGCAACGGTGAAATTATTATTCCGGATAAGCTCTACTTCCGCATTGGCGAAGTAGCGACCCTTTGTCGACTTCCCGCCTACGTCTTGCGTTTCTGGGAAACGGAATTCCCCCAGCTCAAGCCGACCAAAGGCAGCACCGGGCAGCGCATGTACCGTCGGCGCGACGTCGAGTCCGTAGTGCGAATCAAGAAGCTGCTCTATGAAGATGGCTTCACCATCGCCGGCGCGCGCGCGCAACTCAAAGAAGAAGCGAAGGCCAGCCGCAATCAATCGGCGCTGCCCTTCCCGATGGTCGCCGGTCCCAACGTTGCATTGATCCGCAACGAGTTACAGCAGATTCTTCATATTCTCTCGGCGCGTCACTGATCCGCGCGCAAATGACAAACTCCCGCCTGGACTGTCCGTCGCGCCGACACTTCGCCGACACTCCAAAGACCGCTCTCCCACACGGCTCTCCGCGCTCACCGCGTCTCGCCCATCTCTTGCGTTCGCTCGCTGGGTCAGTACAATGGACAGCGAGTGCTGGCCAGTTATCCTTCATTACTGGCAGCATTCACTGGTTAACAACAAGTCAAACCTATTTGGAGGATTACCCCATGCAATGTAACCAACGGCGCAGCACGCTCCTAACCGCACTACTTTCATCGATCCTGGTTGTAGCAGTTTTGACCGCGGCCGCCTTTGCCGCGAAGGAACCGAAGACGTACCCGGAAGAGGGCAAGATTACCGGCACGGGCCAAAATGAACACTCGCAAACCACCGGTGGCGGCGCGGTTATGAACGGTACGGGCACAATGAATACCCATTCGCGCACCGTCTATAGCCACCTCTACACCGTTCAAACGGACACGAAGATATATCAACTTGATTGTGGCAAGCTACCTTCCTTCCACAGTACGGGGGGAGAATGCGGCGGCGACAAGAAGTTTGAGCTTGGCGACGTGATCCATTTCCGCATAGAAAAGGGAACGGCAAACGCTTCCGTCATGAACGGCGGCAAGCCCGACGAGCAGAAACTCCGCGTTATAAATGAGCAACTGCGACCTGATGCCAAGCCAGCCGATGCGCCAGCACCGGACGCAAAGCAATAATGCCGTCGCGCTACGACCGCTGGATGTACGACTGGGAGTTCCGGCTCACCTCGGTGGATAATAACCGTGTGGTGCGCCCGCTCGATTGGGGCGTTGACTGGACACAAGCGTGGCCCGGACGTAATGGCGGCCCGCGAGTAGACGATGCGAACGACGCGAGCGCCCCGTCCGCTTGTCTGGATTTTTTCACGCACCTGAACGACCGTATCGTCGAGCGCAGCGACGACTTCTTTTCCTACCGTACGCCCTCAGATTTCCGGCTTGAGCGGCGCGAAGTAAAAGTCTTCAGCACGCGCGAGGTTCCCGATCCGCGGCTCGAAGAGAAAGTTCGCGGCACCTACGCCGATTTTCTGCGCTTCACTTCGCCCGTCACCACTCCCTACCCGGAGAACGATCTCGTCAACGCTCGCTGGTTTCCGGCCCGTGGACGCCGCGCCGTCGTCCTGATTCCGCATTGGAACTCCGATGCGCTCCACTATGCCAGCCTGTGTCGCGTGCTGAATTGGCTGGGGATCGCTGTGTTGCGCCTCAGCATGCCCTATCACGACATCCGCCGGCCGCCCGAGATCGATCGCGCTGATTACGCCGTTTCGGCGAACATCGGCCGCACCCTCGACGCCACGCGTCAAGGAGTGATCGACGTGCGCTGCTGTTTCGACTGGCTGGAGGCGCAGGGCTACAACCGCCTCGGAATCGTCGGCACGAGCCTGGGATCGTGTTATGCATTCATCGCCGCCGCCCACGATCCCCGCATTAAGATCGCAGCTTTCAACCACGCGTCGACTTACTTTGCCGATGTAGTCTGGCACGGGCAATCCACGCGCCACATTCGCCAGGGGCTGGAAACTTCGATCAACGAGAACGATCTCCGCCACGTGTGGCGCGCCGCCAGTCCCATGGTCTATTTCGACAAATTTTCGCGCTGGCCCCGTCGATCCCTCATCATCTACGCAAAATATGATTTGACGTTTCTGCCGGAATTTTCAAAACAGATTGTGGCGGAGTTCGGCAGGCACGATCTGGATTACAAAGTTGTGGTGCTACCCTGCGGCCATTACACCATGGGCGAAACGCCATACAAATACATGGATGGCTGGCACCTGGCAAGCTTCCTGCGCACTGCATTTGAAACCGCCGCCTAGAAACACCGGAGAATAGAAACGCTTACTTCTATTACTTCCTTCCCAGGAAGCGAATGCGCGATGTGAACGCCCGGCCCTCATAACCGCTGTAGGCGAGAAATTCCGACGACTGCACGTCGTTGTTCACAAAGTAGTAGTTTCTTCGGTCGGTAATGTTGTCAAAGCCTCCCCGCAACGCCCAATAAGCCCCGAACGCATGGAAACGTTTCTCGATGTGCGTGTTCAAACTGAAGTACTGCGGGAACCGCAAAAATGTCGGTATGGTCTGCGCGGCTGGCGCCGGCAACGAGGCGAGTTGCCCTTGGTCGTTCACCAGATAAAACGGAAATCCTGTCCGGTATTCCGTTGAGTAAGCAAAGTCGAGGCGCTTGATAATCGGCAGCTTCGGAAGAGGCAGAAATCCCCACGACAGAAAACGGCTCGGCGCATCCCACGAATACGGCCCCGCCTGCTGCGCGCTGAAAACAGGATTATCCACATTAAGGTCGAGCACCTGGTCCGAGTGCGCCCGCGAACGCACGTACGACCCCATGATCATGTGTCCGTTCTCGAAACTACGCCGCAAATTGATCTCGAAGGAATCGAAGCGATCCCTGCGCGCATTTTGCAATTGAAATTGCGCTGTACACGGAGTTTGCGCAACGCAACTCGATCCGAGCCCCAGGTTTACCGGGTTGATCCAGTCATAATCGAAGCCATTGTTGCTCCGCTTCTCCGTGAATTCGGCCTTCAGGTAAATGCGCTCGGGAAGTTTCTGCTCCAGCCCCAAACTCCAGTTGATATACCGTGGAGCCTCAAGCGCGTACGGAGGCTGCGAAAACACCGACGTGACCGGGCCCGAGAGCTGCGCCCCAGTGGTCGAATCGTAAAAGTAATCGGTCCGCATCCCCGCCTGCGGCCGAGCGATTAGGAACAATGGCGTCGCATCGTAAAACAAGCCGACTCCGGCCGAGAGTTTTGTATTCGCTGCCTCGCTCAACACGTAAGTGGTGGCCAGGCGCGGGGCGACAAGCACACTTCGCACAATCTCGTCCCAGTCAAGGCGAACGCCCCCCTCCACCAGAAAACGGTTGGTGACCAGCCAGCGGTCCTGTGCATAGCCGCTCAGTTCGACGTTGTAGTTTTCATTGGCCGAAGGATTGGAAAACTGCGAATACCGCGTGCACGTTGGCATCGGCACTTGCGGTGTGCAGCCTCCAGTGGGCAGCGCTTCGGCAGCCGACAAATATGCGACCGGGCTGCGCAGGAAATTAAAGTCGTACTGCAGGCGGTCCAAATCGACGCCGAATTTGAACTCATGGCTCCGGTGCCAACTGACCGGCTTCAAAAAAAGGTTGGAATAAATCTGCCAGCGATCGGCCGTCGTGTGTGCCGCAAAATAGTAGCTGCCGCCGGCCTGATTCGGATTCACAAAATACGGCAACGTCCCTCGCGGAGTCTCATCAAGATCGTAGCGGTTGAATCCGAATCCGGTTTCCAGCAGCTCGCCTCCCTTGAAGTAATACTGGTCTTTCATACTCCCCTGGTACATGGGCTCGTCGACAGTAGGCGTGCTTTCCTGCGGATTCTGCAATGACAGCCCTGAGTGCTGATCGTGGGCAAAATTTACATCGAAGCCCGCTGTCAAGATGTTGCGCGCCGTCAGGTTGTCCTGAATCTTAAAAAGATTTCCCAGCCGCCAAAAAACGTCGGTGTCCGCGTCCGGCGGCAGCTCTGTAATGATGATGTTGTCGTATTCGCCGTCCATCGCATCGTAAAACCACGCATGGCCTTTGCTGATGGGGCCGGAGAGACTCAGCCGCGGGGTGAGTTTGTCGATCGCGATGCCCCGCTTGTCTTGCAGCGAGGGCACAAAGTCGGTGGCAATAAATCGAAAATGGTCGTCGCCATTCGCCGTATTCAGCTCGATCACTCCTCCGCTGCTCTTTCCGAATTCCGACGAAAGGCGGCTGGTCTGCACATTGATCGAACGAAACGAGTCTGTCGATACGCGCAGCAGCAACTGTCCGTTCGCGGGCTGCGTGACGTTAAAACCGTCGAGCAGCACCAGCGTCTGATACGTTTCCGCGCCGGTAATGTGCGGCTGGCCGCCGACGTCATTGACCACCTGCGGAATGAAGTTCAGCGCGTTGCGATAGTCGCGCGTAGTCGCGTACGGAAGGTTGATGACATCCACGCCGCTCAATTTTTCTTGCGCACTCGTTTGTTCCGGATCAATCTCAGGCAGCGATTCCGCTACATTTACCACTTCCCGCACCTCGCGCTGATGCACCAGCGTGAACTCCGCGCCCGTAATTTTCAGGAATGACAAATCGCTCGCCTCGGCGGCGTAGAAGTTCTCCTTCTCAACTCGAGCTTTGTAGTGAGCATTGGGAGAAACCCGCAGCAGGCACGTACCCGCGGGAGTCGTTCGACATTGAACAGAAGCCGTCCCATCCGCCGGATCAAGTTCCACCCGTGCGTCGGCAGTGCCGACTCCGGTTTCATCCATCACCGTGACGGTGATAGTGACTCGTTGCGATGCCTGGGCATGCGCGTCGGCACATCCCACGTAAAACCAACTTAAGAAAATTCCACCAAGCAAAATGAGCCAATGCTTAAGAGTGTTCATGGCCGCGGTTCGAATTGCTTCGATTCTCGCTTAACGGTGAGTCAAAAACAAACCGCGCTGGGAAGTTGGAATTTGCCGCGAAACGGCACCACCGCGCAGAAGCTCGAAATTTGCGCGCCAACGCGGCGGGCCAAGAAATCACCCGATGGCCCTACATCCGGCTTTCGCAGAATGCGCACACCCGCGGCATGCTCACCAATCCGCTGAGTCCAACCTGCGGTGCCAGATAGTGTGTCTGCGTGGCCTCTTCTCTCGTCAAATCCGTGCTCAAATATTTCTTATTGTCGTCCGGGAAGACTGTTGCCACCACCGCATCCGGTCCAAGTTCTTCCTGCACCTTGAGCGCTGCCAAAAAATTACATCCCGACGAAATGCCAACCGCCAGCCCCAGCCTTGAAGCCAGTTTTTGCGCCATGATGATCGAGTCGCCATCCGGAACTCCGATCATTCGATCCAGGCATGAGAGATCCACAATCGCCGGAATAAACTCATCGGAGATTCCCTGGATGCGATGTTTGCCCACTTTCTTTCCCGTCGAAAGCGTCGGGGATTCCGCCGGTTCTACCGCATGCACCTTCACTCTCGAATTCCTGCCGCGGAGAAACCGCCCCACTCCCATGATCGTGCCGCCCGTGCCTACCCCGGCCACGAAAGCATCGGGCGGCATCCCAACCCGCTGCAGTTGCGCCCATATCTCGGGGCCGGTCGTGGTCTCGTGAGCTTCCGTGTTGAACTCGTTCGAGAACTGGCGCGGCAGAAAAACATCCTGGCGATGCGCCGCCATCTCCTCCGCCATCTCGATACTGCCGAGAAACCCTCCCCGTTCTTTGCTTACAGGAATAATCTCGGCTCCATAGCTTCGGATCAGCGCCTTGCGTTCCTGGCTCATCCAATCCGGCATGAAGATGGTCACCGGATGCCCGAGTGCGCGCCCGAGCGCGGCAAACGAAATACCCGTATTACCGCTTGTGGCCTCGATAATCGTGTCACCCGCGTGCAGCGCGCCGTTGGCGTAAGCCCTCTTCAAAATGTGGAGCGCCATGCGGTCCTTGATGCTCCCTGTCAGGCTCAACTGCTCGCACTTCGCGTAGATCGTGCGGTGCCGTCCCGCATAGGAAAACTCAATGCCCACAAGCGGCGTATTTCCGATCAGCCCCGCAAGTTCACTTAATCTCTTCGTCGCGGTCGGGTCCTGCTGTCGTTTTAATGGAGGCGTTGCAACTTGGGTCATTTCGGTTCTTTCCGTGAATCGGTCGATTCATAGCCAGCTTCTCATCGCTCGATCGCCTGTACTTCCGCGGCTGCTCGTAGCCGGCTGGATGCTGGCGTGATCAGATTATCATGCACGACACCAGCGAATCGCAGTCCCCGCTCTGCACGGTATCATCGTTGCATGGTGTCTCATCCCTCTGCTGAAAGCGTCGTGCCCTTCGAACAAGCGCGCTCTCTTGTCGAAAAACATGCCGTAACGGTATTGGCCGCTCGCCGCGAATCGCCTGTCATAGAAGATGTCAGTTTGCTGGCTGCGCGTCGACGGATTCTAGCTGAGCCAATCCTGGCCGACCGCGATTTCCCTCCTTTTCCCCGCTCCACTCGCGATGGTTATGCCGTGCGCGCGGTCGACGTTCAGCACGTTCCCGCGCGCCTCGAAGTCATTGGAGAAATCAAAGCCGGCGATGCCGCTGCAATCTCAAACACTGGCCGCACTCTCGGCCCCGGACAAGCCGTGTCGATCATGACGGGTGCTCCGTTGCCGCCGGGCGCCGAAGCGGTCGTTATGGTCGAATACACAACCGCCACCGAAAATTCCGTCGAGGTTTTGAGCACTGTCCGCAGCGGTGAAAATTATGTTGCTCGCGCAGCGGAGGCGTACTCCGGCCAGATGCTCGTCGAGCGTGGCCGGTGCCTCGATCATGGTTCGATCGCCATCGCCGCCGCCGTCGGTAAGAGCCACGTCGACGTCTTTCGCAAGCCGCGCGTTGCCGTGCTCGCCACTGGCGACGAGATCGTCGAGATCGACGCCTCTCCTGCTCCCTCGCAAATTCGCAACTCAAATACCTATTCGCTGGCGGCACAAATCGAAGAAGCTGGCGGCGAGGCGGTGCGGCTCCCCATCGCTCCCGATGAGCCTAATCGCCTGCGTGACTTGATCGTGCAGGGCCTCCACGCCGATCTACTCCTGATTACCGGCGGCGTTTCCATGGGCAAATACGATCTGGTGGAGCAGGTGCTAACCGCGCTCAATGCTGAGTTCTATTTCACCGGCGCCCGCATTCAGCCCGGCAAGCCGATTGTCTTCGGCTCATGCGCCCAAACTTCACCAACGGAGCAAACTTCACCCCATTACTTCTTCGGGCTCCCGGGCAATCCCGTCTCAACCATGGTCACCTTCCGACTTTTCGTGCAGCCGATGATCGCGGCCCTCACCGGCGCAACTCCCGAACTACTGATTTTTCCCAAGGCCCGATTGAAAGGAGAAGTCCATGCAAAGACAGGTCTCACGCGCTTTCTTCCGGCAATGCTATCCGGCTCTTTTGAAAACGCTGAAGTCGAGATGACGGCTTGGCGGGGCTCGGGTGACATCGCGGCGCTCGCCCGCTCGAACTGTTATCTTGTAGTCCCTCCGGATCGTGAGCGAATCGCAGCGGGAGAATGGGTCTCAGTCCTGCTCTCCTGAACGCACCGTGATTGGACCGCACCATCCCTTGAATTGCACCTCCAGGTAGCATGATCGGTCACAGCGCCTTTCGCCCTTCCGCGCCTTTCCTGTACCCTTGATTCCAATGGCCAGGAAACTCTCCCATTACGACTCCGACGGCCGTGCTCGCATGGTCGATGTTTCCGACAAGGCCCGAACCGCTCGCGAAGCCGAGGCCAGCGCCTTTGTGCGCATGAAGAAGAGTGTGCTGCTTGCGCTTCCCTCCAACCCCAAGGGCGATCCGCTGGAAGTCGCCCGCACCGCCGGAATCATGGCCGCAAAGCGTACCGCCGATCTCATTCCCATGTGCCACCCGCTGCCGCTTAGCCACATTGCTGTGACTTTGCGCGTGTGCGAAAATGGCGTGGAAATTCGCTCAAAAGTCAAAACCACGGCGGAAACCGGCGTGGAGATGGAAGCCCTGGTCGCCGCGAGCGTAGCCGCGTTGACCGTCTACGACATGTGCAAGGCCCTCGATAAAGGCATCGAAATCCGGGAAGTGGCGCTCGAGAAAAAGTCAGGCGGCAAAAGCGGCACCTATCGCCGACGCGGCACGCGCAAAGAAAAGTCAGGTCGCGCATGAGTAGCAATGACTAGCGAGAACCAGCAATGAGCAGCAACGTCAAGATTCTGCTGGTCGATGACAACCCGATGGTTCTCGCGATGCTCCAGCAGGCACTCGCCCCGCTCGGCGCGGTTTCGGCCGCCGGCGAACCTACTGACGCCCTGCTGAAGGCGGTAGATAACCCTCCCGACCTCCTCATCAGCGACTATCGCATGCCCGGCATGGACGGCGGCCAGTTGCTGGAAAAACTTAAAGCACGGCCCGCAACCGCCGGCATCGCCGTCATCCTCATGGCGACCAAGGCCGATATCAGTGAGCGCCTGGAGCACGATTCCGTCGAAGAGTACATCGAGAAGCCGTTCTTCCTGAAAGATGCCGTGCGCAAAATCAAGCGGGTTGTCGATCGCATCGCTCTGGAAAAACTGGCGAAAGCAGGTTCGACCGATGGCATGGTTCGTGGCAATCTCGCGCAGATGAATGTGATTGACCTCGTCCAGTCGCTCGAAATGGGCCGCAAGGGTTGCCTGCTCACCCTGTCAAACGCCGCCGACAAGTGCGAAATCTATTTCGATCAGGGACAGGCCACCCACGCCGTCTACGGTTCCATCACCGGAGATCAGGCGGTTTTCAAGGTACTCCGCTGGACCCAAGGCAACTTTCAGATTGACTTCGACGGCCGAACCTCGCAGCAATCGACCACACTAAACACGCAAGGCCTGCTGATGGAAGGTTTGCGCCTGCTCGATGAATCGCAGCGCGACAGCAAAGCCGAGGGAGAAGATGTCCTCATCGACACCTGAGACCTCGGCATCTATCGGACTGTCGCAGAGACGGTATTACCCCCGCGAAACTGGAAACCTTGTCATCCTGAGCGGAGCAATCGCTTCGCGCAGCGAACGGGTTGCAGAGTCGAAGGACCCCTACCTACTTAAAATTCGCGGATTACGCGTCAGGGAATTCTCCCCATGCTCACCTTAACGAATTCTCTGCGACGTGCACCAAACGGATTCGCCGCCGCTGTGCTCACCGTGAGCGACTCCTGCGCGCAAGGCTTGCGCCAGGATTCCTCCGGTCCCGCCGTCGCCGACGCCCTCTCTCGGGGCGGGTTCCGCATCGTCGCTCGCGCGGTAGTAGCCGATGAACTCGTTCAAATCCAGGAAAAGCTAGTTGAGATGTGTCGCGTGGCGCGCCTGGTCGTCACCACCGGCGGCACGGGTCTTGCTCCGCGCGATGTCACGCCCGAGGCGACGCGCGCCGTTTGCAAACGTCTTGTCGAGGGAGTCGCCGAACAAATCCGCGCTCATGGCATGCACACAACGCGCTTTGCCGCTCTCAGTCGTGGGGTCTGCGGCGTGTGCGGCACGAGTTTGATCCTGAATGTGCCCGGTTCCCCCTCCGGGGCCGTCGAATCGCTCGAGGCCGTCATCGACCTGCTTCCCCACGCTCTTGATTTGATTGCCGGCAAGACCGAGCACGGGTAGAGCCTGCGGCTAACAATTTTGAATTGTCATCCCGAGCCAGCGGTTCTTGCGCAGCGAGGGATCTGGGCGAGCCGCGCGTTGCGTTTTTGAGCCTGCCCTGAGCAAGCGCGCGAAGCAAGCGCGTCGAACGGGGGTTTTTGCGACGCAATAATCGCGCGTTTGGCTCGCTTCCTCTTTCAATCGGGAGCAAGTACTTTCCGCTCATCACTGCGCTCATCACGTAAACTGGTAGTGTCCCGCAGGATTAATTTCATTGCATAAGATCAAACATTTCATCCACGTCTATGGAGACTGGATTCAGCACTTGCTCGCCCCTCTCGGTCCTTGGGGAATGCTCGCGTTCGCCGCAGTCGACGGCTCGTTCCTTGGCATGCCGCTCGATGCCATCTTTGTCAGCTACGTTTATAACGACCGCGCGCACTTTCTGCTTTATGTCTTTCTGGCTGCGGTCGGCTCCGCTCTCGGCAGCATTTTGATCTACGTTATCGGCTACACTGGCGGCGAGGTCCTGCTCCGCAAGCGGCTCTCCGCAAAACGATTCGCCAAAATCCATGCCTCATTCGAACGGCACGAATTCTGGGCGCTTATGTTTCCCGCTATGCTCCCTCCTCCTACGCCTTTCAAGGCCGTTGTACTGGCCGCCGCCGCCTTCGAAATGAATTTTGGCCATTTTCTGCTGGCAATCTTCGCCGGCCGCTTCATCCGTTTCATGATTGAGGCCTTACTCACCCTTTGGTTTGGGCCCGGCATCGTCTCCATGACGGCACATCTCTTCTCCGCGCATTTCCTCATGATTTTCGCTACACTCGGCGGCCTGCTGGGTATTTGGCTTATCTGGCGCATGGTGAGCCGGCGCAATGCCGCAAGAAAAAAGAGCCTCGAGACCGAGGCCCATTCTGAAGTCGAAACCACATTAATGTAAGCCACAGTTTCCTGCGCGGCAGGTAACAAAGAGGACTATTGGGGATCGCGCCTTATTAGTCACGCCCCGGTGGACACCCATCAAGAAAAGAATTGTCATTCCGAACGCCTGGTTTTGGCGCGAGGAATCTGCAGTTTTCAGTGCGGGCGAAATTCAGATCCCTCGCCCTCTCGCTTTGCCTCGGGCTCGGGATGACAATCCTGAAAAATATCGCTCTCCGGACCAAGAACCGACGCGGCTTGCCGCGTCTCCGCCCTGGAAGATGAATTCCGGTCCGTTGTCCTAAACCGCCGCGCTCCCCTGTGCCTCGCGAGATCGGACCGCCATGGCCGCTAGGGCCGGCACTCCGAACATGAGCGCGGTGAAGAACAGATCGCCTTCCAGCCCGCGGCGGAAGAACGGCAACCCGGCCGCATAAGAAGTCATCAACCCCGCCATCGTCTTCGGATACATGTTCCAGCAAGCCCACACTGCAAAATTACTCACAACAAAGAATGAAACTGAGCTGGCCAGCGAAGTTCCGCCCACGCGCAGCCAATCCCCACTCGTCCGCAGACTCGCGCTTTCTTTCAGGCTCGTGCCCAGCCACAAGATCGCCGCATACCACGCCCATGTAACAAAGTGGTCCCACGAAAACGAATAGGCATAGACGAACTTCGTGAGCACGACATCTGACGCGGCTAGCAGAGCCAGCGGCACCCATAACTGGCGGCGTGGCCCGCGCGCGCCAAAATACAATAGCGCGGCGGCAACCGGTGTGAATCCCCAGGGATGCGCCGCAAACGGCATGCGCAGTGCAATCGCAAACAAGACGAATACGTAGGCCAGCATAATCACCTCACAAGATCGACTCTTCGATTGTGGCGCTAGGTTGCGAATTGGTCAAGGCAGGCAACGATCGGGTAGTGTTCTGGTTTGCCTTTGTCACCACGGAGTCACAGAGTCACGGAGAAAGCCTCGAACTGCAAGAACCGCGCAGTGGCGGGTTTTGCCAAGGCTGTTGGGTTCTCTGCGTCTCCGTGACTCTGTGGTGGAAAAGCTAAATGGGGGCATTACCGGGGATGGCGTAAGCTCGCGTGAGAGGGAAGGACGGCCCCAAACGGGATGATTGGCATCCTCATCTTCAATGTTCTTACCATCGCGCTGGCTGTCGCGGTCGGCATGGGCGTTGTGCCTGCAAAACAGACTAGTTCCCTGCTCGACTGGCTGCATAGCATCATCGGAATCACGCCGCCGGCGCCCGATCAAACGCGGACCTTCGCCGTCGTTTGGATCGCATCGATGATTGTGATCGTGGATGGCTTGCTCTTACTTCTGGTGTTTCTTACGACGCATATTATGTAGCCGCCCCACAGCTAACAAAGCCGCACATTACCGCGGGCCCTCTTTGTTCCCGCTCCCTGCGTTACGAGAACCCATCCCTTCGCTCACCACGTTCAAGTTGCGATCGAGCAAAACCCGCGCTCCCAGCGTTGGGCGCCGCGAGCTCAGCCCGGGATACATGTAGCGCAAGTCGCGAAAGCGCACCACATACGCCGCTCGCCCGCTCTCATTGCCATTGCCTTCCAGTTGTTCGGTTTCCGTAAAAGGATATGCGGCCCAACTTAAGTAAACCCGACCAAGGTAGCTGCGCTTCGCGGCCAGCGTCACCGGCGTATCCTCCGGCTTATAGCGAACTTCCATCTTGCCTTCGGGGTCGACTTCCGGCCCCAGCGAGTTGACGTTCATCGTTGCGAAAAACGCCGGCGTTTCCACCACCCCATACCATCGGAAGGGATTTGTCATATACGGATACGCCGAAACCCGCACCGCATCTGCTCCGCTGTATGTGCGCGCCTCGAGCGCCCCGACCGCGCGGCGGTGCTCATAGTCACGCAATCCCCAGTAAAGACACACGCCAATCAGCGCTGCCGTTGCTGCCATGCGTCCCGGTGGTCCCTTGCGACGCGCGCCAATTTCTTCGTTGATGAGTGAAAAAAAACCGGGCACGATGAGCCCCAGAATCAGCAAAACCAGCAGCACCGGCTCGACAATAAAGATGATGTCCCAGGAGATCCATCGCTCAGAAAATGGCCACAGCGGGCGAACCCCGTAGCTCGTCGTGTAATCGAGCAGAATGTGGCTGAGCCCGGCAAGGCATGCGTACACAAACAGCAATCCCCACTTTGGCGGAAGGTTCGGGGCCCCCGGCGGGCCCGCTTTTGGCACGCTGGGGTCGAGATTTGGCTCGTGCGTCTTCCGCCCGCGCAATCGCCAGATCGCGTACATGAGCGCCACCACCGCCGCCGCAACCAGAGGCACTCCCAGAAACGAGTGTGTGAAGCCACGATGATGATTGAGTGCGAATGCCGACCCGCCAAAACGGCTGAACACGTCCAGGTCGGGCGCTTCCGCGGCGAGCGTCAATGTCGCCGTGGCCAGCGCGGTTTTACGATTCAGTCCGGCTCGGCCCATGTTGGCGCCGAATAAAAAGTGAGTGACGGGCTCCAAAGGTAGAGTCTAGCTGTTTGAGGGTTGAAGGGTAAAGCTTGCGGGTAAAGTTGTGACGCCGCACTGAGCACAACATCGCGATGACCGCGGCGCACTCCTTCAAACCGTCGTCCGAGCACACGCGCTCGAAACTGCATTTAACAGGCTCGCGCGCGTGAATGGTTTTTCCAGAAAGATAACCTGCACCACTACCAGCCGCAGCCAGATTACAGCTCAACTCAGGACCTGTCGGCCATGTGCTGCGCAGCGCGCTCTATCTAGTGCATTCTCCGAGGACCCCCCAGGAGAATATAAAAAAGCGGCAAACTCGATTTTCCCTCTTCCCCAAGAGAAGAAAAACTCATTTACCGCTCTCTCTACAAAACCGTTCGGCCCCGTTTACCGGCTATAGTTCCTAAGTTTTTTGCGAAACCTACCCCGGCGGGCATATTTACAATTGTCGCTGTTCTCTGCGAAGCCTGTTTACCGGCGCGAAGAGCCTTTGTCAATACCACTTTTCTACTTAGTCCAAATAGCGCAGTCCGCGAGACATGGCGTCCCGCGCCGCGTTTGCAGGATTATAAGCACGCACCTGTCCCCCGCGCAAGGCATGCTGGTGCATTCGCCGGAAGAAAAATTGCCGTTGCTTTCTGCCCGCCGATTCTGCTCTCGCTCTCTCGTTCTAACTTTTCCCCGTCGGCTAGCTTTTCTTTAGTGGGAAGACCAGTGACAGCGCGTCCGGCTGCACCGTCATCCGAGCCGGCAATCGCCCGATCAGTTCTCCATCGGCCTCAACATATACGCGCTCGTCGCGGCCGCCATTCTTGCCCGCCTTTTCCGCCCGCCGGCACACTACCTCCGAGCAGCTCACCAGATCAATGCCCTTCACTTTGCGCTCTCGCCGTCCCAGCAGCGCCGCCGCCACATACTGCAAATAAGCACTTCGGCTCTCCGTTCGGCACATCACTGCACGAAGATCGTCGCGATCCAGCGATGCCCCCGGGACGAACTCGCGCAGAACATTTCCAAAGAACCGGATTCGCACCGCCAGCAACTCCGTCAGCAGCGCCTGCTGCCTGTGTCCGCTGCCGTTCTGGTATTCCACTTCAAAGTGCCGCATGCGGTATGTCGCCCACAGTTGCCACGCCTTCAGGTAATACGCCGCCATCCCCGAGCGGTTTTTCAAGTGAGACGCCAGCTTGTAAAAAAGATGCGCGTCCACCCCGATCCCCGCCGCGACCGTAAAATAACGCGCTGCCGTATTCCCTTCGAAATCCTCATACTCCACTCGTCCCAGGGGAATTCTCCGCACCGTTCCATTCAGCGCCGCCCGCGCCGCTTCGCCTGGACGAAACGGCACTCCCATGTCGTGCGCCAGCGCGTTCGCAGTGCCAAAAGGCAGAATCGCCAGCGCGACCGGAGTCCCCGCCAATCCTTGAATAACGTCGTGAATCGTGCCGTCTCCGCCGCACGCAAACACCGTATCGCTGCCCGCCGCCACCGCGTAGCGCGAATGGATCCTTGCCTCTTCGCTCGACCGGCAAACCGTCAAGTCCGTATGCACGCCCGCCGACTGAATAATGCCGATGGCAATATCAAGCTCCCGGTCGCGTCGCTTCCCCTTGCGGCCGGAGTTGGGATTAAACAAAATGGTGGCTTTGCGCATGGTTCTTCAATCGCGGCGGACGGGGCTGTCCCACGCTTCATCACCCGGCGCCAGTCGAGGGGGCGGATGCTTTTCTGACTGCCGCTCACTTGCTTTGCTTCGAGTCTATCCCAGAGAGCCGCTCAAGTTGTGGCCGGAGGGTTTGCTAGTTCGGTGCGGGACGGCCGGCGGCCAGGGTCCAGACATGAAGGTCGAATATAAATCCCAACCCAATAAAAAGGTCCCAGCCAGTGGCCAGGACCTCATTTTCAACAAACTTCCGCGCGAGCGCTTACTCCTGCTTCTCGCCTTCTTCTTTCGTTTCCAGGTGCTCTTTGACGGCCTTTACGCCTTCAAATCCGGCAACTGCCGCAGCGCCTTCGGTCATGATCGAGGCATTCGGATCCAGCTTCTTTACCCCTTCGACCGCTGCCACCGCGCCTGCAATTTTTTCTGCATCATCCAGAAGTCCCATAATCATCCTCCTCGCATTCCGCGACTGAAATTACCCCACTTGAGGTTCACCAAGACTACCACTCCCAGGCCACGCCCGCACGGCCTCGACTCCCGAGATTGCCCGCGGCTTGCCGCGTCTCGACCGTAGCGCCGGCGACCCGCCGGCCCACAGCAAACGTCAGCGAAAACCATGACCCTCTTTTCCTTCCGATATCGCGCTAATCAATGACTCACAGATTCATGAGTCACGGGTTCATGAGTTCCGGGTCAATGAGTCACAGATTCCTCAAAAACAATTTTCGCAATACGAGGCCATATAGCTTGTCGCACGGCGACCGTAGCGCCGGCGACTCGCCGGCCATACCAAACATCAGGAGGACTTATGCCAACGCTATTCCATCGCGCCTTTGCCCTGCTTCTCGCCTCAGCCGCAATCGTTCTGCTCCTCGGACTGCGGAAGCCGGAACCGAAACTAAGAGAAACCGTCACGCACCGCATCTGCTACACGGACGTCCAGGGCAACACCTCTTGCGAATAACCGCCGACATGCGGCTTGCCGCGTCTCGACAGTAGCGCCGGCGACTCGCCGGCCTGTTAAAGCGTTCGACGAAAAACCCTCGAAAAGAGGGAAGGGCACGACTCCGGGCGTGCCGCCAAGTCCCCTTCTTTACTCTTGTCATTCCGAGATATCCGCAGCCGCGCGGCTGGCGCGGCGAGGAAAGCGAGGAATCTGCAGTTGTCACACCGCAGTTGTCAAAACAAACACTTGACCCGCGCGCTAAACTCACATCATGACGGAACTCGGTCGGCTCCTCATCGCGCTCGGCATCGCTTTGGTGGTCGCCGGGGTCGTCGTCATGGTGCTTGGGCGGACCGGACTGCCCCTCGGCCGTCTCCCCGGAGATATCGTCTATCGCGGTCGCCACACCTCCTTTTATTTCCCTCTTGTGACCATCCTCGTCGTCAGCGTCGTCCTATCTCTGTTGCTCTATCTCCTCAACTATTTCCGGCGATAACTGATTTCGACGTCATGCCACGCGAAATCAAAATCATCGCTAACCTTATGATTTATAAATACTTTATACGCGAAATCGAAAGCTGGCTAACCACCTAAGTTATTGATAATAAAGGTCGATGATGTGATGAGCTTGTGGATTTCTCCCCGGTCGCACGATCTACCAGAGCGAGCCATCGTGAGCACTTCGTCTAACTTATTTATTTATAAATACTTTACATCTAACTCATTATTTATCAAAGACATGGCCTCCGACCAACCGCTAAGTCTTTGATTTATAAAGACCCCATCAGGAGGGGTCTGCTGTTTCGCTGGGTCGAAGCATCGCATAGCGTTACACTGTTCCTCAACGTAATCGCCAATGGCATCCAGTGACCAGCTCGGCTTTCAGTTCAAAGTTCCCGATCGCGTCTGGACTGTTGGCACGCTCGTTGCCGCCATTCGAACGCACGTCGAGCGCGAGTATTCCGATTGCTGGGTCGAAGGCGAAATCTCCAACTTGCGCTCTCCCGATTCTGGACATCTGTACTTCACCCTGAAGGAAGCGAGCGCGCAGATTCGCGTGGTCATGTTCCGCTCTTCGGCGCGTCTGCTCCGCTTCCGCCCGGAAAACGGTCTTCAGGTCACCGTTCGAGGCCGCATCACGGTTTACGAGGAACGCGGCGAACTCCAGATCTCCGCTGAGTTCATGGAGCCGCAAGGCGCAGGCGCGCTGCAACTCGCCTTCGAACAGCTCAAGGCTCGCCTGCAGGCAGAAGGATTGTTCGACGCGTCGCGCAAGAAGCCAATCCCTCCACTGCCGCAACGCATCGGCATCATCACTTCCCCGCAAGGCGCAGCTCTACGCGACATCCTCAACATCCTCGCTCGTCGCCATCATTCGGCCAATGTGCTCATCCATCCCGCGCAGGTGCAGGGCGACTCAGCCGCGGGCGAAGTCATCGCAGCCTTGCGCTACTTCAAGGAGCATTTCAAGGACGGCCGCGGTAAAGCCGATTGCGTTGACGTCATCATCATCGCTCGCGGCGGCGGATCGGCCGAAGATCTGGCAGCATTCAACCACGAAGGTCTGGCTCGCGCCGTCGCGGAAATGAATATTCCCGTCATCTCCGCCATCGGTCACGAGACCGATTTCACCATCGTGGACTTCGTTGCCGATTTGCGCGCTCCCACACCTTCTGCCGCCGCCGAACTCGTCATCCGTTCGCGCCAGGAGATTGAAGCCCACGCGGATGAGATCGACCGTCGTCTTGCACAGTCGGTCCGCTATCGCCTCCTGATGGCTCGCCAGCAACTCACGGAAGTCGCGCAGCATGGCGCGTTTCGCGCCCTCATGGACCGCATCCATCGAGTGCAACAGACTCTCGATGACCGGCGATTCCGCCTCGAGAAAGCCGAGCGCCAGCTCATGGAACGCAATCGCCGTCGACTCGAAGGCGCATCTGCCGCAGTCAGGCACTATGACGCGCGCCAGCGCCTCGCCTTCATTCGCCACCACTTGGAATCATCGGTCGCGAACCTCGCTGCAGCCACTCGCGCTCATATCCTTGCCGCTCGCGCCACGCTCGACCGTAAGACCGCGAGCCTGGAAGCGCTCTCGCCGCTCGCCATCCTGAATCGTGGATACGCTCTCGTCTTCGACTCGAACGGCCAACTGGTGAAAGATGCCGCCAGACTTGCATCGGGCGATGAACTCACAGCGCGTCTGACGCGTGGGCGCGTCCGCGCTCGTGTCACAGGCACCGAGTCCGGCGAACCCTCATAGGTCGAAGTCAGTAAGTCAGCATCCGTAAAGCGCCTTCTGCAAGCGACAAGCGTGCATTAGAATGAAATCCGATACATCTGCGAGCGCGAGGATGAAGTGATAGCGTCGGTCGCATGGCCACATCTCACCGTGATCTCGGTCGTCGACATCATCCTCGTCGCGATCCTGATCTACCAGTTCCTGATGCTGGTGCGCGGTACTCGCGCTGCTCCCATGCTTGTCGGCGTCGCTGCCCTGGGCCTCGCCTTCTATCTTGCGCGCCTCGGCGAGTTGAGCACGCTGAACTGGCTGTTGAGCACGCTGCTTCCGTATGTGGTTTTCGCGCTCATCGTAGTCTTCCAGTCTGAAATTCGTCACGCGCTCGCCAATCTCGGGAGCCGCATCTCGCTCATGCGATCTTCCAGTTCCTCGGCTGACGTCTATGACGACATCGTTCTGGCCGCCAATCTCTTCTCTCAGAATCAAACGGGCGCGCTGATCGTCATCGAGCGGGAAATCGGCCTTCGCACATATATCGAAAGCGGTGTCGCCATGGATGCACGCCTGTCCTATGACCTGCTTGCGACGATCTTTCGTCCAAGCGCGCCTTTGCACGATGGCGCCGTTATTATTCAGCGCGACCGCATCGCGGCAGCAGCATGCTTTCTCCCCCTCTCGATGAACCCTGTTCTCTCCACTCAACTGGGAACTCGCCATCGCGCCGGAATCGGTATCACAGAGGAGACCGATGCCGTCGCCGTGATCGTGTCGGAGGAAACCGGTTCTATAAGCCTTGCGGTCAGCGGCCATATCGAGCGCGACATGACCGTAGAGCGCCTCCGCGAACGCTTGGGTAATTTCCTGCGCCGCTACGCGCCAGCACCCAGTCTGCCCAGCGTGGAGGAGAACTTCGTGGAACACGAACCACCGCCCAGTTCGCACCCTTCGGCGCGGCGACAAGGATCGGGTGCGGGAAGGGATGACTGATCATGGCGAGCTGGTTCCGCCGCTTCTTCCTCGACAACCTCGTCTATAAGCTGCTGTCGCTCCTGTTGGCGATTGGACTGTGGCTCGCCGTGGCTCGCACGCCCGTCGCGGAGATCGAGATGAGTGTGCCCATCGAGTTCCGGAACCTTCCTGACAATCTGGAGATCGATTCCGCCACGTTCACGGCGGCCCACGTGCGCCTCCGCGGCCCGGAGCGGCTGCTTCACGGCTTGTCACCGAGTGACGTGAATGCAGAGGTTGATCTAGGCAGCGTGAAACCCGGCGAGAGGACGTTCGACCTGACCGCGCGACATGTGCATGTTCCACAAGACATCGAGGTCGTGCAGATCATCCCCGGACAATTTCACCTGTCATTTGACATCCGCGACACGCGAACCGTGGAAGTGCATCCGCGCGTGACTGGCACGTTTGCCAGCGGAATGCAGGTGGCTCAAGTCGTCTCAGACCCGCCAATGATCACGGTCACTGGCCCGCATCGCCGGCTTGCGAACCTCGACTCCGCCACAACCGACCCCGTCGACGTCAGCGGCACTCTCGGTCGAACGTCCTTTACCACTCAGGCCTACGTTGCCGACCCTTTGGTGCAGGTAGTTCATCCGCGGCCAGTGCGCGTCACGGTTATCATGGAAAACGCCGGAGATAAGAAGAAGACGCAATGAGTCGCGCATCGTCCCGTTCATGACCCAAACCAGGCAGCTTTTTGGCACCGACGGAATCCGCGGCGTGGCGGGAGAGTTCCCGCTCACCAGCAGCAGTGTCTACTGGATCGGCCGCGCTCTCGGCCATGATCTCACCCGCGGGAATCCGAAAGCGCGAGTTATCATTGGGCAGGATACGCGCGTTTCCAGCCGCTGGATTGCCGACCGGCTCCTGGAGGGGTTGGCTTCAGCCGGAGTGGCCAGCCGCAGTGCCGGCGTCATCACAACTCCCGGTGTTGCTTTCCTGGCGCGTTCTGAGGGCTTCGACGCAGGCGTGGTCATCTCCGCCTCGCACAATCCATGGACCGACAACGGCATCAAGATCTTCTCCGGTGATGGCTACAAACTTCCCGATGCGCGCGAACTCGCCATTGAACACGAGATATTTTCTCTTTTGCAAAATCCCGATCCCGCACCTGATCCTTGTTCCGGGCCGGCAAGTCTGCCGGGAGAGGAAGGGCTTCGCCAGGCCTATGTTCGTTGGCTGGCGGCTGGAACCTCTTCGAACCTGTCGCAGATCCATATAGCCATAGACTGTGCGAACGGTGCGGCTGCGGAGGAGGCTCCAGCACTATTCCGCACACTGAATATCAACGCCACTTTTCTTCACTCTTCGCCCGATGGCGAAAACATCAACGAGAATTGCGGCGCGCTGCATCCGGAGACGCTCGGTAATTTCGTTGCGGAAAACAAGGGGAAGTTTGATCTAGGAGTGACCTTCGACGGAGATGCCGACCGGGCGCTTTTCTCCGACGCCAGCGGTTGCGTCGTCAACGGAGATGCCGTTCTTTTGATCGCGGCTCGCGACATGCAGGCGCGCGGCGCACTCGCCAAGGACTCCGTTGTTGCCACAACCATGTCGAACATGGGACTGGAAATCGCCCTGAAGCGCTCAGGGATCCGCATGCTGCGGGCGAATGTAGGAGACAAGTACGTGCTCGAAGAGATGCAGCGCGTCGGAGCAGTGCTGGGCGGGGAGCAGTCAGGACATATTTTGTTTCGCGATGGCGACGCGACCACCGGTGACGGACTGCTGACCGCGCTCCGCGTGCTGGAAATCATGGCGCGCTCTGGGAGAACCCTTGCCGACCTGGTTAGCGACCTGAAGGTTTTCCCACAGATTATCCGTAACGTAAGAGTGCGCGAGAAAATCGCATTCGCCAACATTCCAACGGTACAAGCGGCGATCGCTGCGGCCGAACGCGAACTCGATGGCAATGGACGCGTCGTGGTGCGCTATTCGGGCACAGAGGCCCTGGCACGCGTTATGGTTGAAGCCGAGTCGAAAGAGCAGATGGATCGCGTCGCCGCTTCGATCGTGCTGATTCTCCAGGCAGCGCTTGGCGTGTAGTTCCTGCTTAGCTCAGCTCCAACAGCATGAATGAGGGCTGCGGCAGCGCGCAGCGCAGAAACACGTCCATAAGTGTGGGGCGGTTATCTTGCCCTGACGGTGAATCAGCCTGAAAATGAGAACCGATTCACAAAGCCGTGACTTAGAAATCACTCATGAGAATTCTCGTAGTAGAAGACGATGCCGCGCTGTCCAACTTCATCCGCAAGGGCTTGGAGGCGGAGAATCATGTGGTTGACACAGCTCTCGATGGCGAACAGGGTTTGGCAATGGCAAGCGCTGTTGACTATGACCTGGCTGTGCTTGATTTGAATTTGCCGATCCTCGATGGTCTGACCGTGCTGAGAAACGTGCGGCAGAGTAAGCCCAAGCTGCCAGTCATGATTTTGTCGGCGCGAAGCCGCGTGGATGATCGGGTGCAGTGCCTGGACATGGGCGCCGACGACTATCTCGTCAAACCGTTTTCCTACCTGGAATTGTCGGCGCGGGCGCGGGCGCTGCTCCGGCGAAGCCATGCGCCGTCGCAGTCTGTGCTGAGCGTGCAGGATCTGAGTATGGATCGAGTAGAACGCAGAGTGCAGCGTGGAGGGAAACAGATTGAGCTGACGACCAAGGAGTTTGCGCTGCTCGAATATCTGATGCGTAATGCTGGCCGTCGCCTGACTCGCGCCATGATCATCGAGCACGTGTGGAACCTCACCTTCGATTCCGCGACGAACATCGTGGACGTGTACATCAACTATTTGCGACGCAAAGTAGATGACGGCTTTGCGAATCCGTTGATTCACACCGTCAGAGGTGTCGGTTACCAACTGACCACCAGGATTGCAACAGTGAACGGGGCGTCACAATGAATGACAATGCCCAGTTTGCTATTCCGGCAAACAGCGAACTGCTTGGTGAATTGCTGCACTCACTAAGCCAGCCGCTGACTGCGCTGCGATGCTCGCTCGAGCTATCGCTTGATGCGGGACCGCAGCAACGGCAGGATGCGGTGACATCAGCGCTGGAACAAACCGAAAGCGTGATTGGGACGATTCAGTTAATGCGCGAGTACCTCGATGCAGAAACGCAGCGCACAGCAGTTCCGGAAATAGCGTTCATGCCGGTGTTGCAGGGCGTAGTGGACGACCTGTCATCTTTGGCGGACCTGCGCAGAGTGCAACTGCGATTGAGCGGTACTTGCCATGGTCGCTTACGAACCAGCCGATGACATCTTCGGAAAGCGCTCGAATATCTGATTTCCGCGATGATTGCAGAACAAGAGCCAGACAGCGAACTCACAATACAACTGAGCAATGAGCCTGCTGGAGCGGTGATCGAAGTCGCGGGAGAATCTCGACTTGCAAAGGCAATCGTCTCCTCGGAGGAACGTTCTAGTCGTTGCCATCGAAGCAGCGAATCGGCGCTCAGGACGACGCAGCGGGCGAGGCTGGCGATTGCGGCTCGCGTGCTCGAAAACGCTGGGGTTGAGTTAGCAATCGAGGAAAATGCGCGCAGTCTGATCCTCAAAATCCCTACTTCTGCGGCGCAATAGAATCCTGACATTCTGGCGCGATTTCGGGAGGCTTCGCGTGCAGAGCACGAAAGGGGCTTCTTGGTTGACCCCTCTGGTTTGGTCTTTAAGAATCAAAGACTTAGCGCAACAACAACACTCAAGGGTAAATATCCCCTAACGTCAAGTATAATAGAGGTACCGTGACAGGGCAGTTAACATTAGGGAGTTGGGCGATACGTGAAGAATCCCGTAAATTTTGGGATCACGTCGTTTGCGACGAATGTGTGTATTTCGCGAAGTCGCTTGATATCCACTCCGAAACTGCTCATGTACTCGCCAAAAACTATCTCCTGAATGATCTCTGGTTTCACATACGATGGACGCAAGGAAAACCGGGATTGGCAGGGCACCGCTGCATAGAGGCGGTGCTTGAAGCTATCCCATTCGACCCACCCTTTCACCCCTTGAGGAAAACTGATCGACAAATTGCCGCAGTTAACGGGGATGGTTCGGTGTTTGTCAAGATTCCAGAGCTTGTCGAGTTGCCAGAGATGGTGAGTGTGTATGGCATTCGCTCTGTCGTCAGGTTGAAGAGAGTCGAAAACCTTGTGGATGGTGTGGTGGAACAAAGCCCTCTTCTGCCTGTAGGCGTCATCGGTACCGCAGATCGGGAAGACCACCTTGTTAGCGATCTTGTCGGACGTGGGGGTCGTCTCAGGAAACAGATTGACCAAGTTCCACGCAAGTTGGTCGAGAGAAGCGCGGAGACAGTTAACGAAATCTCCAACTGTGAGAGCGATCTCCTCGGGAGCTGGTTTCGGAGAGATTACGAAACAATGCTTCGTTCTATCACGATTGTCTTTTTCGATAATCGTGTACGGGTTGTCCTTGATCCAGTCCCTAATCTGCTTTTCGGCAGATTGGAGGTGAAAGTCAGCCCGTCTGGCTTTCATGTAAACGTACTCAATTGATGGAGACCATATATCTCCACCAGGATCAAAGACGTGTCTCAATTGGGGTATCATTGGCACATGACTACACCTGAAGATGGCGGTAACAAGCACAGAACGGGAGACTTGAAACCACTAACTAAAACGGCTCCTCTAATGAAACCGATTTCTCGGCAGTCGTTTGAGCGGATCGTGGAACGGGCCGCAGTTCCGCTCTCTCGGAAACCTTCTCCAAGATCGAGTGGAAAATAAGGTTTCCAGAGTGGCGACGGTTGTAACGAAAGCTGTATTCATCAAGATAGCTTTGTAAGTACTTCTCGCTAACGCTATGGTAGACGCCTCCGATTCCACGCTTAATCAGCGACCAAAATCCTTCGATGGTATTGGTATGAACGTCTCCCATGACGTACACGCCCGCGCTGTGGTTGATGCGCTTGTGGTCGTACTCATTGCGATGGCGGGTCAGGTCGTCATAAGACGCGTAGTCGTCAGTGAAGATAATGCTCGCTGGCAGAACGTATTGCTTAATGATCGGCATAAGCGTGTCCTTCTTGCGATCCTTGGCAACAACAGCCTTAACGCGGCCTTGGCGCTCTACCATCCCGAATACGGTTGTCTTTGGCTTGGGGGATTTTCCGACACGCTTGGTAGTTGGGCCGATTCCAGTTTCATCGATCTCAACGCCGTCTCCCTCCAGTTGCATGTCCTCAGAAAGCAACGTGCGAATCTGGCGGAACATGCGCCATGCCGTCTTGTAAGTGACTCCGGTTTCCCGCTGAATCTGTTTCGCAGAGATTCCGCAGCGCGTCGATCCCATCAGGTACATGGCGTAGTACCAGAGACGCAGGGGCGTGCTGGACTTCTCGAAGATCGTTCCGGCCATCGGGGAGATCATGCTTCCGCAGTAGTCGCAAGCGTAAGCGGGTCGTCCGGTGACGCGGTGATGCTTCCGCTCCTGTTGACACTTCTGACAATGAGTAACGCCTCCGGGCATCCGTCGCTCTTTCAGGTGCTCAAGGCACGCGTCATCGGTGGGGAAAGCGTCATTGAATTGCAGGACGGAGAACCGCAACTCTTTGGGAATGCTCTGTTTAACGCTGGATTGGCGACTCATTGTTGGAGCCTCAACTAAGGAATATGGATATTGTGCCAGATTACACACTTGATGTCAAGGGATAATAACCCACTCAAGTCTCTGAAAAATAATGACTTAGTTGTAAGGTATTTATAAGTCAATTAGTTAGACAAACAATGCCGGGTTTTTTCGGTGTGCGGGCCAGTCGAGTTCCAAGACGAGGAACTGTAACCTCTTCTATCTGCCATTTTTTCAATCAGTTATGGAATCGAAGCGTGCAGAGGATTGCTTTGAGAAGTGGGATGCCTCTCCAAGTCTTTGAGGAATAAATACTTTATCCGCGCGGTGTCTACCATGATGCTGGGGTTCGAAGATACCTGACGATTGCCAACCGAGTTTACGCTACTGGTGGGCATGGGGTGATTGCGCAGGATTTGCGGTATGTGGCGCGGGGGCCTTCGCAATTTTCACATCGACGCTCACGGGCAAGTAGCGCGGCGGATAACACGCCGAGTTATCGCAAGCTTGAAACTTCAGGTTCCCTCGCACGATGTATTTGCCGGGCTCGATCGTATGCAGCGGATGCACAATCACGTCGACGTGGAACTCGCCGCTATACACGTTCAACTTTTCATCCGGAGCAAAAGCGAAACTCAGGTCCTGGCCTTCGGGATAGATGATTTTGCCGACCACGATGTCGGTGGCCGCTTCAATCTTGAGTGTGGTGGGAATGAGAAAATCCGATTTGGGATGGTTGGAGTTGATGTGATAACCGTTGGCAACCTCAAAGGTGAGCGTGGCTGTCGCCGGTTTTCCTTGAACTGTACTGACCACGGGAAGGACTGCCATTTTCACGACCGGGCCTTTAATACCGAATTCTTCCTGGGCCATGGCACAAAACGGCAAGCATAGAGCAAAGGTCAGCAAGACTATCCATTTGTTCATTCGGACACCTGATAAGTTTTGCGCATTTTCAAGATACGTTCAGGGTCGTAAGTTGTCTACCAGACTAATTTTGGGCCTGTTCTGATCCCTGACGGAGGGCTTGTTTAATGTGATCGATAAAGACGCTGCGGCTTTGCAATCCGAACTCTCGAGCAACTACTTTGCCGCTGCGGTCGAGGAAGTAAGTTGTGGGCAGCACATCCACGCCACCATAGCTAGCGCCGACCGATTCTTTGCCGAGCAGAATTGGATAATTGATGCCGAGGCTTTTCGCGAAGCTGGCAATGTCCTCGGTACTGGCGTCATCCATGGCGACCCCAACAACCTGCAACCCCTGGGGGCCATACTCTTTTTGCAGTTCCACGAACCACGGCATTTCCAATTTGCAGGGAGCACAATAGGTGGCCCAGAAGTTGAGTAGAACCGCCTTCCCGCGAAGGTTGGAGAGCCGCAGGTTCGTGCCATCGATTCCCTGCAACTGAAAGTCGGGAGCGGCGGCGCCGATCAGTTGCGAGGCCTTGGGAGCCACGCCCTGTGTGTGCGACATGCGGATACCCGCAAACAGCATGACGGCGACCAGCGCGCCGGCGAAAAACAGAATCAAAGGGTTTCTCTGCACTTAATGCCTCAACTTCCGGTAGAAACTATTTCAGCTGTTAATTCGATTATAGTCCGCCCCGCTCAGGCTGCGCGTTATCAGGGTCCGCGAATTAGTAACGTTATCGTAACTCTCTACAATGCGAACCGGTTCAGGAAGGAAAAATATCCGGAGATCATGGTGAACCGCCCCAAGACGAGAAAAATACCCAGAATAATCAGCAAACATCCGCTCGCCACTTCAATGGCGTGCATATGGAACTTGAATCGATTGTAAAACTTGAGAAAACGCCCAATGCCGAGCGATGTCGCAAGAAAGGGAACTGCCAGGCCAGCCGAATAAACGGCTAGCAAAAAGATGCCCTTCCACACCGTGTCTTCGGCGGCAGCGAATCCGAGAACGACCGCGAGGATCGGCCCCACGCAAGGTGTCCAGCCAAACGCGAATGCGAACCCGATCACAAACGCTCCCCAGGGCGAAGAACCGCCCTTCATGCTATGCAGCCGCGTATCGGCGAGAAGCGCCTTGATTTGAAATATGCCTGTGAGGTGAAGCCCGAACAGAATAATGATGACGCCAGCGACACGTGCCAGCAATGATTTGTATTGCGCGAGCACCTGTCCGACTTCCGTTGAGATGGCGCCGAGAGTAATAAAGACGATGCTGAATCCGATGATGAACGCCGCGGAGTTGAGCATCACCTTGCGGAAAAGGCGTCCTTCACTCGACTTCAGTTCTTCGATGCCCGCGCCGGAAATCAGCGAAACGTACCCAGGCACGAGCGGAAGCACGCAGGGCGAAAGGAACGAGAGGAGTCCTGCAACGAAGGCGGCGATGGGTAATGGCAAACTCGACATGGCTTATTTTGTGGGCAACGTTTTCAGTAGCGATCTTTTTCCCTGTGGCAGATCTTTCTTATGGCAGATCATTGTAGCGGCCCGACGCACGTTTTCCCAATTACAAAGATGAGGTGAGCGTGAGTCTCGATGCAAGGCATACCGTCCAACGCGAGCGGTGCGCCAATGGAAGACAAATCAGCGCGGTTTCGGCTTTGCTGATGGCGCGGGGTTTTGCGGTGTGGGTGTCGCCGGAACCGGCGCGGCAGGATTGGCCGGGGTTGATGCGAGCATCTTGCCTATGAAAGCAGGCGACGCGGTCGCGGACAGAATGGCTCGATCCTCGGAATGCTCCACTTTAAAGCTGTCGAAAAAAGCCTTGACGTCCGCGTCCGTACCCTGCGTCCCAACACTTCCCTCGGCGGCATGAAACAGTGTGAGGAAAACCGCTACTTTGTCGGCGATGGCCTGGGCATCCTGGGGGCTGTCGGTGAAAATCTCGGCCCGCAAGTGCAACGCCCGCAGATAACGCGCTGAAACCACCGCGACAGCAGGTTTCGAAAAGAGGAATGACCAGCTGGCGAGGCCGTCCAGAGATTTGGTTGCCCCCGGCTGAACTCGCAGGATGGCAAATGCCGCGCTGGCCAGCGGAACCTGCCGATAAAACTTTCGGAGAAGCGACGGACCCCCAAAGGGAGAGGCCAGCTTGCGTGAACGGTCGACCATGCCGCGCATCACCTCCGGGTCCGGATGGTTTGAAACTGCGACGAGGTCGTAGGACAACATGGCGACGCGTACCACGTGGCCCTGAAAAGGGATGTTATAGATGTCAATGCTGCCGTAGTTCTCTATGTTGGAGGCCAACTTCTTCAGGTACGGAATCAGTCGCGTCGAATCGAACTTGCCGACAAATATCTCCGAATAACGCGGCTCGGTCGAAGCTCCTCCCGTCCCGTTTCCCCAGCGCTCGGGGTAGTGGACGGCAAAGGCCGCTTCGTCGAGGTCGCGCTCAAACTCAAACCCCGTTTCGTCGACGAAGGCCTGATATTCGGGTTCGCGCGTGACCGGCGGCAATTGCCTTCCCGCGCTGAAGGTGCGGATCCAGCCCAGGTTGACGTAGAGGAATCCATCGGCTCCCGGAAGCAGGCGCGCAGGTTCGGGCGGAGCGTGCTCGCGAAGCGTCACGATCAGAGCAATAGCGGCGGCGATGAGAATCACCGCGGCAAGGATGGGGAAGGTGCGTCGAAGGCGCATTGCGTCGGCAAAATGCCGGACTCGCCCGCTGGGCGAATTTGTACATGATATCACTCATGACCGATCAGCTTCGGCTGTGGCTCAGAGGTTGCGCACCCAAGCTTACGGCGATCCGAATAGGAAAGTGCGAGAACCTTCTTTCGGTTCTACGGCATCGAACCCAGTTGCGCTTCTTCCGATGGGCGCATACGATATACGTTTGAATTTTGGTGAATATAGCCGCTAGTGAAGAGAGATCGGGGTCACGGCAGACCGTTATCATGGATAAAAAGAAACTCGAAACCTTTAGGAAAAGACTAGAAGTGCGGCAGCAGGAATTGCGCCACATGGTGACGCGCAACCAGCAGGACGGTCGCGCAGCCGATGAAGAGGCCACGCAGGATGTCGCCGATCGTGCCGCCAGCTCTTACACCAAAGAATTTCTCTTCAGCCAAAGCAACAACGATCGCCAACTGCTCAACATGGTCGAAGGAGCCTTGGCGCGCATTCGTGAAGGTAGTTTCGGAGAATGCATTTCCTGCGGCAAAGAGATTAATGCCAAGCGCCTGGAAGCTGTGCCATGGGCGCGGCACTGCATCGAGTGCCAGGAAAAAGCCGAAAAAGGCTTGCTCGAAGCCACGCACTAGAACCTCTGCACTTAGAAGCAATATCTTTGTTGCGCCCGCAGTTTTCTATTGCATTCTATCTCGCACAGAATTCTGTCGGGCGCAGACGCCCGGCGCTCCATAAAAACCCAGCGCGAGACCAAAATTTTACAAATCCCTGACCCCTGCATGACATGCGGTTCGCTTTGCGTCGCTAGACTTCCCTAGCAGTACAAATCCCAGGTCCAATCGCCGGACGTTTGGCATTCGTAAATCACAATTTCAGGGCAATAAATCGGACCGCGATCCGCGTCCGAAAAGGAGATTTCCATTTATGTGTCAGTTTTCACGAAGGCTCGTGACCCTCATCGCGGCGTTCACCGTTCTCTCAAGCCTCGCCTCGGCGCAATACGCGGCGACGAAGCTCGTGTCGAGCACCGGAAAGAAGGCGGACAAGCAGCTCATCAATCCCTGGGGCCTCGCCTATGCTCCCGGCGGCGCCTTTTGGTTGGGCGACGAAGGGTCCGGCCTGTCGACTCTTTATGATGGCAAGGGGGACAAGCAAAGTATGGTTGTTACCGTCCCTTCCGGCTCAGGCAAAGGTCTGGGCTCGCCCACCGGCGTCGTATACAACAGTTCCTCAGAATTTCAGATTGATCACTGGACCTCGGCTTTCCTGTTCGCCACGCTTGATGGGACGATCAGCGGGTGGTCGCACTTCGATCCCAGCAATGCTCTGATCGGCGTGAATAATTCTGCTTCCGGCGCATTGTATACGGGGCTGGCAATTACCAGCCATGCTTCGGGAAACATGATTTATGCCGCGGACTTCGCTAAGAACAAAGTCGATGTCTACAACGGCACGTTCAAGTTCGTCATGTCATTCACGGACACCAAGCTGCCGGCGGGCTTTGCCCCATTCGGAATCCAGGACATTGGCGGCCAACTGTATGTGGCTTTCGCCGCGCAAAACGGGACGGCGGGCGGATACATCGACATTTTCGAAGAGAACGGGACCTTCGTGAAAACGCTGATCAAAGGCAAACCCCTCAATCAGCCCTGGGGATTTGCCGTGGCGCCCTCGAACTTCGGCGCGCTGAGCGGAACGTTGCTCATCAGCAACAATACGAACAGCGGGACCATCAATGGGTTCAATCTGACGACGGGTGCGCTCGTCGGCACCATCACCAATGCTGAGGACAAGCCCATTCACATCAATCAGCTTTGGGGCATCGAGTTTGGCGGCGGGTCTACTGCCAACGGAAACACGAATCAGCTCTATTACACCGCCGGACCCGACAATAACGTGGACGGCATTTTCGGCGTGATTAACTTCAAGTAGTCGCGTTGAGCATGGTTGTCAGTTGTCTTTTTGGCCCCCCCCGGCTCGCTGGCGGGGGGCTTTCTTGTTGAGCACGGGCTCCATCACCGAAGAGGGAGACGAAGAAGGTTCGGCGCCGCCGCTTTGACGGCCCGGAAATCCCTGTTAAACTACAGTTTTGTCACCCCATCTATAAGCCAAGAAGGAACCTGTGCGCGCAGAAGCTCGGCATCAACTTAAAGAAGATCGTTTCAGCAAAGCTACTCTTGAGGCGGCGGAGAAAACCGTCAATTGGTCCCAGGAACACCGGGATAAGCTGCTCATAGCCGCAATTGCGCTACTCGTTGTGGCCGCCATCGGCATTGGCGCGTGGTACTACAACAACACGCAGGACCAAAAAGCCAGCCTCGACCTTGCCACCGCTGTGCGGACTCTTAGCACGCCGCTGCGGCCGGCTGGCACACCCGAGCAACCGGGATACCCGAGTTTCGAGTCGCTCAACGCGCGCGCCACGGCTGCGCGCAAACAGTTCCAGGCGGTCGCAGACACCTATTCTCATACTCGCAGCGGTAAAATGGCGCGCTACTTCGTTGGCCTCACCGCGGCCCAGCTTGGCGATTACACGGCTGCCGAGCACAACTTACAGGAAGCAGCGGATTCCTCCGACGGCAACCTGGCCTCGCTTGGCAAGTTCGGCCTGGCTTCGGTTTATGCCAACGAGAAAAAAGACGCGCAAGCCGTGGGCCTCTACAAACAACTGATCGACAAGCCCACCATCCTAGTCGCCAGAGTCACGGCCCAGTTTGAACTTGCCAGCTTCTACGAGTCGCGCAACCGGCCGGATGAAGCCCGGAATCTCTACATGCAAATCCAAAAAGAGAATCCGAGTTCGCAAGCGTCACAATTGGCACAACAACGATTGACAGGGCGGAAGTAAGCGGCGCTGTTGAGGCAAAGTTCTCAGTCGGTGCCCGCGAGATGCCGATCCATAGACGATTGCGCTTAGCACGAGACTACGCCACTCAATAGCGGCTGTTGCTCGCGCTCAGCCGCTCCTCACTTGTTCGCAATCTGTCGGAGACAAGCCAGTAGGCGGTCGCAATCTTCCATAGTGTTGTAGACGTGCGGTGTGACGCGCATGGAACTTCCTCGCACGCTGACAAATACCTTTTCGCGCGCTAGCACATGCGTTAGTTCAGGAGGGATCGACGACGCTCTGCGCAAGCAGAGATAGTGCGGGGCGCGCAGCGGTTCGGCGGTCGCAACGAATCCAAAATTCGCGGCTTTCCCTGATATGTAGCGATTGAACGCGCCCGAGGTGATCGAGATCTCTTCGATCCCCCACTCCAAAATCTGCTGCATGGCTCGGAGCGCCGGGGGCAGGAGCGCAAAGTTCGAACGCTCTCCCATATCGAAACGCCGCGCTCCCGCATCGTAGCGCTCGTCATACAACACGAGGCTCGAAAATTCCCGGGAGTTCGCGCGCTGAATCCATCCTTCTTCGAGAGGCGCGCCGTTATGCCACTTGGGAGACGCGTAGAGGACTCCTACCGTGTAGGGGCCAAGCAACCACTTGTAGCAAGCCGCGACGGCAAAGTCGGGTTCGATCTCATTCACGCTGAACGGCAATATGCCAAGCGATTGCGTCAGATCGAGCGCCAGCGCGGCTCCGATTTTGCGACAGGCCGCGCCAATGCGAATAAGGTCGAGCTGGCCGCCGCTCGTCCAGTGGACATGCGGCAAAGCGGCGATAGCAACTTCCGAAGTAAGCGCATCGAGTACAGCAGACGTCCAGTCATTGTCTTTTGGCCAGGGAACTGTCTTGATGGCCGCGCCGTTGGCCCGCGCGAGCCGTTGCCACGGGTAATAGTTCGAGGGGAACTGTTCGTCGAGAACGAGGATGGTCTGCCCTTTGCCTACCGGCAAATTCCGCGCTGCCGTTTCGATTCCGTAGCTGGCAGAAGAGACGATGGCGACACAGTCGGCGGTCGCACCGAAGAACTTTGCCGCCGTCGCGCGGAAATCTTCGGCGCCACTGAAAAATTCCTGAGCGGTCAGCTCCCACGGATGCGTTTTTCTCGCCAAGCCGGCCATCCCAGCCTCAAGCGCCGGCTTCATCAGCGGAGACATGTAGCCGCAATTCAGGTAGGCAAATTCAGGCGGGATTTCAAAAAGATGGCGCTGTGAGGGAAGCATGGGCAGCCGAGGATTCAGTGTATCAATCTGCGGTCTTGAGCGTTGCAGGGCACCGCACTTACTGCAGCGTTCCCTGCTCGAGCACAACGTTCTCGCGCACAATCAGCCGGTGAGCCGCCATTTCCTTGAGCTTTGGCAGAACGCGGCTGACGTGCTCATCGGTGTCGACGAAGATAACGACGACCGGTAAGTCGCCTCCAGCTTCGACTAAGTGCGCGGTGTGAACTCGGCCGCGGCCCAGAAATCCGGCCACGCCGTGGAAAACCACGGCACCAAAGACATTTTCTTCACGCAGATATTTCAGGATTTCCAAATGGAGCGGACGATGGTGCCAGGAGTCGCCTTCGGTGAGATACAGCGTCACTTGAACGGCCATGGAGAGTTTCCTCGTCGGCGTTGACGTTGTGCCCATTCTACAGCCCCCTTGCCAACGCCGCGCCCGCCAGCACCGCTGCCAGGCACAGAACATTGCTCATGAGAATGTTTATGCCCACCAGCAGCCACTGGCCCTGCTCCATTAGCGCGAAGCTCTCAAATGCATAGCTCGAAAAAGTTGTGTAGGAGCCACAGAATCCGACCGCTACGAGCAGCCGCCAGCGTGGATCAAGCAGCACACGCTCAGTTGTATAGATGAGAAAGAATCCCAGGATGAGGCTTCCGGTGAGGTTGATGAGCAGCGTGCCGTAGGGAAAAACTGTGGAGAAGTGGCGGCCGATATAGGTGCTCAGAAAGTAGCGGGCGCTGGCGCCGACTATGGCACCTACAGCTATCCAGAGATAGTTCACGCGACGGAGTCTCCTCGAGAGTGAAGTGACAGCTCGGTAGGAGTCATCAGCCTAACGGCGGTTAATGGCGAACTCCATCGCCTGCAAGCAGTGTAACCGAAAAAAGAGGGAAGTTCATCAGAGCCCGGCGAACGAGAGTGCGTTGGTCGAGCAAATCACTATTCATGAAAAGTGCCGAGCCAGCGGACAGGGAAGCGCGAGCCGAGAGCATTGGCAAGGCGCTCGTCGGCGGTAATGAGGTCCCCCTTCTGTTGAACTGCCAGAGCTACGTAGAGACTGTCATAGAAAGTACGGTCATACTGGACCGCAACTTCAAGGGCCGAGACCGCCAGTTCTTCGGTCGGAACAGTCTTTATATCGAGGTCGCGAAACTGTTCAAGGGCATCTTTCGCACTTGCTCGAGTGGTACGGTTGCGTCGTACTGCCTTCCAAAGCACGCTTCCGATCTCCGCCAAAATCAGGGATGGGGCAAGGATCTGCCACTCCCTTCGCACATGCAGGCCGAGCAGGTGATTAGCTTCCGTTACCAGGCCCTCATCGGCAGCCGGCAGAATCCACTTCGCGGCGACGCTGGCATCCACGATGCATACCGTCACCGCTCACGATCCTCTCGAATCATCTCTTCCGTACTCGGAAAGGGCCCGGCACTCGCAGGAATCTCAGTCTGTATCGCTCTCAGACGCTCGAAAGCTCGCTTTCTGCGCCTAACCTCTTCCGGCGTCGGCACTGCATCCCGCAACACCTCGATGACCTCGGCCGCGATGGAGGTACGTTTCTTACGGGCGCGGGCGCGCACGGCCTCGTAGAGATCTTTGGGCACGTTTTCGACGTATAGGGTTGGCATAGGGATAGTCTAGCATATTCCTATGGCCAGCCTAGGCTGCATTTGCAGGCAAGGGCCCCTCTGCGCAGACTGGCGCAGCCGTCAACGGCGTGGCAATAGATTCCTGGGCCGTTCGTCACGGGTTGATAATCGCGGAAAGAACCGGTGGGAATCGGCGGCCTGATTCACGGAGTTCTCATGGGTTCGCGGATAGCGTGACTCCGGTTGCGCCCGCATATCCCTTGTGATACCTTAAATAATTGTCCCGGAAGTTCAGTAAGGGATTAGGGAAGTATTGTGCCTGAAAGGGCATTCTTCCCGTCTGCTGGCGTAGCTCAGTCGGTAGAGCATCTGATTTGTAATCAGAGGGTCAGGGGTTCAAATCCCTTCGCCAGCTCCAGAAATAGGTTTTCCGGAAACAAGGCGGTCTGCGCGGAAACGCGCTGTAGTGGCGCGACGTTTTAGAACGCACTCCATCCAGTAATTTCCGGCGAGTGTAGTTGTCAGCGAGGAATCCCGCAATACGTTTCCCGAGCTGCGAAGTTGGTCGGCGACTCCGGTGTGTTGTTCTGGTCGCTAAGAAGAGTTTTTCCGGATTTGCACAGGTGGGTGAGCGGTTAAAGCCAACAGACTGTAAATCTGTCCCTCCAAGCGAGGTACGAAGGTTCGAATCCTTCCCTGTGCACCAGGATCGATGATCGACGTTGGTTTGGGTGTGGTCGAGGCTGAGCATTCGCCAGGCCGAGCTCAAACGAAGGGCTGTTGGCAATATCCCGAGCGTACTGGGCAAGGGATTGTGAAGAACAAAATGTGAAGAACAGTCGGTTGCAACTGGCGCTGGTGGCGTATGCGGTGCTAGGCGTGTTGGCGTGGAAAACGATTGATGACGAGAAACTTCGTCTGGCAACGTGGCTGGTTCTGGCGCTGTTCGCAGTGAAGAGCATCTTGCGCCGCAAGGATTTTATGCATGGCGGGGATGAGAAGTAGCTGAGAGTCTCAACAGGCGCTTTGAGCTTTTGGATTTGCTGAGAGCTGACGGCTAAGAGCTGACAGCTGTTTTTAGGGCCGATGTTGAGCCGTTTAGTGGGCGTGAGCGAAGCGGGAGCCCACTGGCGAAATCCCGAGCTTTTGCGAGGGATCTCTTAGTCGGGCAGTTAGGAAGTTGTTGGGCCGATGTAGCTCAGTTGGTAGAGCACTCCCTTGGTAAGGGAGAGGTCATCAGTTCAATCCTGATCATCGGCTCCAGGTTATGTAGAGACGGGGCTTCCCCCGTCTGAGACGCGGCTCGCCGCGTCTCTACCAGAGGTTTGGATTGAGCGGGAGTAACTCAGTGGTAGAGTCACAGCCTTCCAAGCTGTTGGTCGCGGGTTCGATTCCCGTCTCCCGCTCCAGTATCTGGTGATTGCGGTTTTGGCGATTCGGCTTTTCTGATTAAAGACGGGCGAGTGTAATGGCGTTTGAGCAGGCGACGATCGGGATTGTCAGAGAGCGCGAGTTCGGCGATCTGAAGGCCGCGATCGAAAAGGCAGTTGCCGGCGAGCCGGCGAAGTTTTTGCAAGCGCTGTCAGGCAGTCGAGTTCAGGTTCGTAACCTGGAAGAGGTTTTCGCAGCCAACGCGCTGGATAAGGCTGCGGGGAACGAGTCCGGAGCGTCGAGAAAGTTGTACGAGTCGCTGCCGGTGTCAGATCAGGCGCAGGTGCGCGAATTTTACTTGTCGAAGATCGAGGAAGTCGATCCGATACTACGGGCAAAGTTTCACAAGCTGTTTCAGTATTCATGACTGATTAGCGAGGCAATGGAATCATGGCAAAGGAAAAATTTGATCGGACAAAGCCGCACTGCAATGTCGGAACGATTGGTCACATCGATCACGGCAAGACGACGCTGACGGCGGCGATCACGAAGGTTTTAGGGAAGCACAACCCGAACATCAAGTTCCGTTCGTTCGACTCGATCGATAACGCTCCGGAAGAAAAGGCGCGTGGTATCACGATCGCGACGGCGCACGTGGAGTACGAGACGGCGAACCGGCACTACGCGCACGTCGATTGTCCGGGCCACGCCGACTACATCAAGAACATGATCACGGGCGCGGCGCAGATGGATGGCGCGATTCTGGTGGTGGCGGCGACGGACGGTCCGATGCCGCAGACGCGCGAGCACGTGCTGCTGGCTCGGCAGGTTGGTGTGCCGTATATCGTTGTCGCGCTCAACAAGTGCGATGCGGTGGACGATGCGGAACTGCTTGACCTGGTGGAACTGGAAGTGCGCGAACTGCTGAAGTCGTATAAGTTCCCGGGAGATGATTTGCCGGTGGTGCGGTTGTCGGCTCTGGGTGCGCTGAATGGTGAAGAGAAGTGGGAGAAGCAGGTTGACGCGCTGATGGAGGCGGTCGACAAGAGCGTGCCGCAACCGGCACGCGAACTGGATAAGCCGTTCCTGATGCCGATTGAGGATATTTTTTCGATTCAGGGCCGCGGCACGGTGGTGACGGGACGAATCGAGCGCGGCAAGGTGAAAGTCGGCGAGGAAGTGGAAATCGTCGGCTTTCGCGAGACGCGCAAGACGGTTGTGACCGGCGTCGAAATGTTCAAGAAGCAACTCGACGAAGGCATGGCGGGCGACAATGCCGGCCTGCTGCTGCGCGGCATTGCGAAAGAAGATGTGGAGCGCGGCATGGTGCTGGCGAAGGGCGGATCGATTACGCCGCACACGAAGTTCAAGGCCGAGGTTTACATCCTGACGAAAGAAGAAGGTGGACGACACACGCCGTTCTTCAAAGGATATCGTCCGCAGTTTTATCTGCGAACGACGGACGTGACGGGCGTGGCGGAGTTGCCGGCGGGCACGGAGATGGTAATGCCGGGCGACAACGTGAGCCTGGTGATTGAATTGATCACTCCGGTGGCAATGGAAAAAGGTTTGCGGTTCGCGATTCGCGAAGGCGGGCATACAGTAGGCGCCGGCACGATCGCAGAGATTATTCAGTAAGGGCAAGGCAGAAGTTAGAAGTCAGATTGCAGAAGTGACGGTCAGAATGGGAGTTCCTCTTGCCGACACGGACAGAGTTGAGCGCGACTGGATGGTTTGTTCTGTGGATTCTCTGTGTAGTGCCGGTTGGTCTCCTGATTGATTGGGTCCCGAAGTTGTGGCGAACTTGGAAGGGTAAACGGGACAAAGGTCAACAAGGTTGCTAGAGGCTAGAAGCCAGGTTAGGAGTTGTTTTTTATGCCCCGAGAAATCATTACATTGCAGTGTGGCGAGTGCAAGGAGCGGAACTACTCGACCATGAAGAACCGCAAAACGACGCCGGACCGCATCGAGAAGAAGAAGTTCTGTGGCCGGTGCCGCAAGCACACACCGCACAAAGAAGTGAAATAATTTGTAATTGGCGATTTGTGATTTGTAATTGAAAATCCCCAGGCTCCAACCGCATGGGTTTCGCTTTCAAATTACCTATTACAAGTTACGAAATTACCAATTGCTATTAGGGGCGTAAGCTCAACGGTTAAACTGTCGGTCTCCAAAACCGAACTTGGGGGTTCGAATCCCTCCGCCCCTGCCAGAATTTGAGGGAAGCAAGGGAAGCAGTCGAGGAAAGCGGGAAGATATGGCAACAGCAGTCGAACAAAACGCGATTACAACCGCGGTGAAGAGCTGGCCGGAGCGGATCAAGGTCTTTTATAACGACGTGCGCACCGAGATGAAGAAGGTCACAACCCCTTCTCTCAAAGAGGTGCAGGCAACGACGACGGTGGTGATCATTACCGTCTTTTTGTTCGCGTTTTTTTTCTGGGTAGTTGACCTGGCGATCAGCAACTCGCTTGAGCGGATGCTGCACTATCTCTCGCGCCGCTAGGCGGAGAGGAAAGAAGCGATTTCATGGTGGATGAAGAAAAAATCGAAGGCGTGCCGGACGCGGGTGAGGGTGCGGCAGCAGAAGCGTCGGCGAGTTCGCAAGCCCAGGCCGTAGAAGCTGTGACGGGCAGCGAAGCCCCGCGCAATACGAATATGAAGTGGTATATCATCCACGCGTATTCGGGTTTCGAGCGCAAGGTGAAAGAGTCGCTCGAATCGCGCATTCAGGCCTTTGGCCTGCAAGATAAGATCGGGCGCGTGCTGATCCCGACCGAATCCGTCACGGAAGTTCGGGGCGGCAAAAAATATACTTCCGAGCGCATGTTCTATCCCGGCTACGTGCTGGTGGAAATGGACATGGACGACCAGGTCTGGCATGTGGTGAAGGCCACGCCGCGCGTCACCGGATTTGTCGGCACGGGCCAGCAACCCACGCCGCTCTCGACGGACGAAGTCAATCACATTGTTTACAAGGTCGCCGACAGCCGCGAGAAGCCGAAGCTCAAGGTCAAGTTTGAGAAGAACGAGACAGTACGGATTTCGGAAGGCCCGTTTGCGACTTTCACCGGCATTGTCGACGAGGTGAACGAAGACCGCGAAACACTGAAAGTGATGGTGACAATTTTCGGGCGCTCGACTCCGGTGGAACTGGAGTTCGGGCAGGTAGAGAAGGTTGCGTAAGATATTTGGTAATTGGGAAATTTTGCAATTTGGTAATTGAAGATCCGAGGGTTCTTGGGATTACCAGAATGCGAAATTGCAAAATTGGTTTGTAATTTCCGGATTCGCTGAGCCGAAAATCCTAGACTCAGGGCCGGTATGAAGAAAGAAAGGCATCATGGCAAAAAAAGTTACAGGTTCTGTAAAGCTACAGATCGCGGCGGGCAAAGCGACTCCCGCGCCTCCGGTTGGGCCGGCGCTCGGCCAGGCGCAAGTCAACATCATGGAGTTCTGCAAGCAGTTCAACGCCCGCACCAGCCAGAAGGAACTGGAAGGCTTGATTGTTCCAGTGGTGATCTCGGTCTACAACGACCGCTCGTTCACGTTCATCACCAAGACGCCTCCGGCATCGATCCTGCTGAAGCGAGCCGCCGGCATCGCCAAGGGTTCGGGCACTCCGAACAAAGATAAAGTCGGCAAAGTTACAGCGAAGCAGGTCGAGGATATTGCGAAGCAGAAGATGCCGGACCTGAATGCGGCGTCAGTGGATGCTGCGATTAAGAGCGTGCGCGGCACGGCGCGCTCGATGGGAATTGAAGTCGTTGGGTAGCGCATATTTGTAATTTGGTAATTTTGAAATTTGTAATTGAAGAGCTAACAGCGGCTTTCAGGTTACAAAATTACCCGATTACAAATTTGCAAAATCTGTCTAATCACCACGGCTGATCAAAGCAACGTTCAGCGGTGGGAGACGAGGTGAAAATGAAGAAGTCTGGGAAGAACATTGAGAAGGCGCGCAAAGCGGTAGAGGCGCGGCCCTACACTCTGCAGGAAGCGGTTCCACTGCTGCAGAAAGTGAAATACGCAAAATTTGATGAGACGGTCGAGGTCACGATGCGCCTCGGCGTCGATCCTAAGCATGCCGACCAGATGGTGCGTGGGACGGTCGTTTTGCCGCATGGACTGGGAAAGACGAAAAAGGTTCTCGTCATTGCAACAGGCGAAAAAGTACGTGAGGCGGAAGCGGCAGGCGCCGATTTTGTCGGCGGCGAAGACATGGTCGAAAAGATCCAGAAGGAAAATTGGACCGACTTTGACGCCCTGATCTCCACGCCCGACATGATGAAATCCGTCGGCCGGCTCGGCAAGGTGCTGGGCCCCAAGGGACTCATGCCCAACCCGAAGACCGGTACCGTCACCATGGATGTGGCGCGCGCAGTGCAGGAAGTGAAGGCCGGCAAAGTGGAATTCCGCACCGACAAGACTGCGCTTGTGCATTGTCCGGTGGGCAAGATCTCGTTTACCCCGGACAAACTGATCGACAACGCAACCACGGTGATTTCCAGCGTGATCAAGGCGAAGCCTTCGGTCGCGAAAGGAAAGTACATCAAGGGCTGCTATCTGAGTTCGTCGATGGGGCCGGGGATTCCGCTGGATACGACTCCGATCGAGACGGCGTCGAAGGCATAGACCGTCGTCCGTCGATGGTCGTTAGTCGTTTCGGCGAGCCTGGAAGGCAGCCGGCGGCCCGAACGACCGACGACAAACGACCAAAGACTTTTTGAGAGGGTTTGAATATGGCGGTTACCAGGGCAAAGAAAGTTGAGCAGGTAGAAAAACTCAGTGGCGACCTGAAGAACGTTTCGAGCGTGATCGTCGCCACATACAGCAAGCTGACAGTGGCGAAGGACTTCGAACTGCGCAAATTGTTGCGGTCGAGCGGCGCAAAGTATCGCGTGGTGAAGAATACGCTCGCCGAGCGCGCGGCCAAGGATACGAAACTGGCGGACGCGCTGAAAGACCTGAAAGGCGTGACTTCGATCGCGTACACGGAAGGCGATCCTGTCGCCCTGGCCAAGGCGCTGGCGAAGTACGCGAAGGACAATCCCGAGTTCACCTTCAAGGCAGGCGTGGTGGAAGGCCGTGTGATCACGATCAAAGAGATCGAATCGCTGGCCAGCATGCCGTCGAAGGAAGAGATTTACGCGAAGCTTCTGTTTATGCTGAACGCTCCGGCGCAGCGCCTGGCCACGGCCGTCAGCGCCGTGGGACGCAACCTAGCGATTGTCGTCAACCAGGGCGTGCAGGAAAAGAAGTTTAAGGAGGCGTAAGCCTCCGATTTGTAATTGGGAAATTTGTAATTGGTAATTGAAAATCAGGAACCCGCAAGACTTCAATTGCAAATTACAAATCACCAATTACAAATCGCTCAAGAGTTTCGGGACGGCAATGCTGTCCGAAAAAGATTTGGTTATCTCGAAGCGGGGGTTGCGCGGCTGAGTTTCGGCGTTGTCTGGCGCTGAAACGCAAGCCTGGACGCACTGGAAACCCGGCATCGGGATAACGAAATCGCAAATCACCGGCGTTGAGTCGCGACTCGCGTCAGGAATTGGAGAACACAATGGCGGATCTGCAGCAGTTGGAAGAATCAATCGTAGGCTTGTCGCTCCTGGAAGCGGCGGAGCTGGTGAAGAAACTGGAAACGCGTCTCGGCGTATCGGCGGCGGCAGCGGCCCCGGTGATGGTTGCCGGCGGCGCAGCGGCGGGCGCAGCGGCCCCGGCCGAAGAGAAAACCGAGTTTACGGTGGTCCTCAAAGAGGTTGGGGCCAACAAGATCAACGTGATCAAGGCAGTCCGCGAGGTCACGAGTCTTGGTCTGAAGGAAGCCAAGGACCTGGTCGACGGCGCTCCCAAGCCGATCAAAGAGGGCGTTTCCAAGGACGAAGCCGAAACGATCAAAAAGAAGTTCACCGAAGCCGGCGCAACCGTAGAAGTAAAGTAGCGGCGTTGGCGAGGCGTCCGAACCCCGAGCCGCTAGCCCGAGCGCGGTTTGCGAGGGATCTCCGATTTGTGTGACGCACGAAGAGCGTGGAGATCCCAAGACCACGCTCAGGATGGTGGCGGCGGGGTCGGATTCCCGGACGCCACCGCTTGCAATTTTTTGACCGAACACTGGATGAATCCAAGGTTAATGTGCTAACATCAAAATAATTACCCGCTTACCCTGGCTTCGTCTGAGGCGACAGCGATCCGTGTCCTCCGAAATAGACCCAGGGTGCGGAACAGGATCGCTGGATGAAGTATTGAATGCCGGTCCCGCGGGCGGCGGGATGGAACAGGCCTTTTGAACTGGCGCGGAACTTTACAAGTTATTCAAGATTGAGCGTCGGATGCGGCGCCTACGGAGAGTTATGTCCCCGCAGGTGCCCGCGCCTTTTCTCCGCGACACCGCCCACTAGCTGTAGTAGATCTTTTTGCGCCCGTCTTCTTTAACACGGGCTACATCCGCGCTGTATTTGCAGCCCCCAGGCTGCTGAAGGCAGGAGCTTCGTAGAATGGCGAAACATAATCTTCACCGCAAGCGTTTTGACTTTTCCAAAATCCCAGCCACCATCCAGATCCCGAACCTCATCGAGGTTCAAAAGCGCTCCTACGAACGCTTCCTGCAGATGGACAAGTTGCCGAGCGAGCGCGAAGACGGCGGCTTGCAAGCCGTATTTCAGTCCGTGTTTCCGATTACGGATTTTCGCAACGTATCGCAGCTCGAGTTTGTCGATTACGCCATCGGCAACTGGGAGTGCAAGTGCGGACACCTGAAAGGTCTCCATCACCTCCGCACCACCTGTAAGAACTGCGGCTCGACCGTCATCACCGATCCTTATCATCCCGGCGAGGTGCTCTGCCACAAGTGCGGAACCTACAACGCCAACACGCCCGATTTCTGCAACAAGTGCGGCGACCCTGTAGGGCTGCAACTGAAGAACGATGTGACTGAATGCGAAGAAAAGGGCATGACATATTCGGCCCCGCTCAAGGTCACCATGCGGCTCACCATTTGGGATAAAGACGTTGAAACCGGTACGCGCTCCATTCGCGACATCAAGGAGCAGGAGGTTTTCTTCGGCGACGTCCCGCTGATGACGCAGAACGGGACCTTTATTATCAATGGAACCGAGCGCGTTATCGTCAGTCAGTTGCACCGCTCACCCGGCGTGTTCTTTGAGACGGCGAACAACCGTACCTATTTCCTGGGCAAGATCATTCCTTACCGCGGGTCGTGGGTGGAATTCGAATACGACCAGAAGAACGTTCTTTACGTGCGTATCGACCGCAAGCGCAAGTTCCTCGGCACGATTTTCCTGCGCGCATTAGGACTGCGGTCCAGCGAAGACATCCTCAAGACCTTCTACACAACGGACCACCTCGCGGTTCGCGACAAGAAGCTCTTCTGGACGATTGATTCTTCGGCCGAGAAACCAACCAATCTGATCGGCATGAAGCTTGCGCACAGTATCAAGTCGAAGTCGGGTGACGAAATTGCACACTCCGGCCGCAAAATCAGCCACGCCATTTTGAAAGAAATTCAAAAGGCGAAGATTTCCGAAATCGAAGTCGACATCAGCGACCTGGAAGGCGCATGGGTCGCGAGCGATGTCGTCGATACCACGACGGGCGAAGTTTTCCTCGAAGCGAACACGGAAATCACTGCCGACAAGCTGGCAAAGATTATCGAATCCGGCGTCGTCGAAATGAGCCTGTTCTTCCCCGAGCGCGACGACGTAGGCACGGTCATCAGCCAGACGCTGCGCCGCGATTCGGTCACCACGCCATCGGAAGCGCTGATTGAAATCTATCGCAAGCTCCGCCCCGGCGATCCGCCAACGCTCGACACTGCTACCGCTCTATTCCAGGGCATGTTCTTCGATCCGCGCAAGTATGATTTCTCGCGCGTCGGCCGCTTGAAATTCAACATCAAGCTTTTCGAGAACCAGGAAGCGACGACTCTCGAACAGCGGACGCTCGACCCCAACGATTTTTACGCGACCATCAAGTATCTGCTGAAGTTGCGCCGCAACATCGGCACCGTCGACGACATCGATCACCTTGGCAACCGCCGCGTTCGCGCGGTTGGTGAATTGATGGAAAACCAGTTCCGCATCGGCTTGGTCCGCATGGAGCGCGCCATCAAGGAAAAGATGAGCGTCTACCAGGAGATGTCGACGGCTATGCCGCATGACCTGGTTAACGCCAAGCCGGTGATGGCTGCAATCCGCGAATTCTTCGGCTCGTCGCAGCTTTCGCAGTTCATGGACCAGACCAACCCGCTCTCGGAAATTACGCACAAGCGCCGTCTGTCCGCGCTTGGGCCGGGCGGACTTTCTCGTGAAAGAGCAGGATTCGAGGTGCGCGACGTACACCCCACGCACTACGGCCGCATTTGCCCGATTGAAACGCCTGAAGGTCCGAACATCGGCCTGATTTCTTCGTTGAGCTGTTTTGCCCGCATCAACGACTACGGCTTCATTGAGTCGCCGTACCGCAAGGTTAAGAACTCGCGCGTCGTGGATTACGTGCAGGTGGTTAACGCCGGCGACAGTGATTTCAAGGTTGGTGATCACGCTGAAAAGAGCGAGATCGAAAAGCTCAATGCCGACCTGAAGGACCGCCGCAAAAAGGCAGTCGAAGTCGAGCCTTTCTCCTTCTATCTTTCCGCGTGGGAGGAAGATCGCCACACCATCGCGCAGGCCAACATCGAACTGGACGACAAGGGCCGCATCGCCGGCGAACTGGTCAACGCCCGCAAGGCTGGCAACTTCGTGCTGGTGAACCGCGACGAAGTTGATTACGTCGACGTCAGCCCCAAGCAGCTTGTTTCGGTCGCCGCCTCACTCGTGCCTTTCCTCGAGCATGATGACGCGAACCGAGCACTGATGGGCGCGAACATGCAACGCCAGTCCGTGCCGCTGCTCCGGGCACAGGCTCCCATCGTTGGGACTGGCATGGAAGGCGTCACCGCACGCGATTCCGGCGCCGTGATTCTTGCCAAACGTAATGGCATTATCGATTCCGTCGATTCCGAACGCATCATCGTGCGCGTGGAGGGCGAACACCATCCCACGCAGCTTTCGCGTGAAGTGGGCAGCGACATTTATCAGCTCACCAAGTTCAAGCGCTCGAACCAGAACACATGCATCAACCAGAAGCCAATCGTGAAGCGCGGACAGCGCGTGCTCAAAGGCCAGGTCATTGCCGACGGGCCTTGCACGGATTTCGGCGAATTGGCGCTTGGGCGCAACGTGCTTGTCGCCTTCATGCCGTGGCGCGGCTACAACTTTGAGGACGCCATCCTAGTTTCGGAAAAGATGGTGAAGGAGGACTACTACACCTCCGTTCACATTGAGGAGTTCGAACTCGAAGCCCGCGACACCAAGCTTGGCCCGGAAGAAGTGACGCGCGATATTCCGAACGTCAGTGAATCGACGCTGCGCAATCTTGATGAGGCCGGCATTATTCGAATCGGCGCCAGCATCAAGCAGGGCGACATCATCGTCGGCAAAGTTACGCCCAAAGGCGAAACGCAGCTGACGCCGGAAGAGAAGCTCCTGCGCGCGATCTTCGGTGAAAAGGCCGGCGACGTGCGCGATGCTTCGCTCTACTGCCCGCCGGGAATTGAAGGCGTCGTGGTCGACGTAAAGATTTTCTCGCGCAAGGGTCAGGAGAAAGACGAGCGCGCCAAGTTCATCGAAGGCACCCAGGTCGCGAAGCTCGAAAAAAACCTTTCCGACGAGATCCGCATTCTTACCGACGAGCGCCTGAAGCGTCTGGAAGGGCTGCTCGGCGGCAAGGAAGTGCTGGCCGACCTGCACGATGAGCGCACCAACAAGCGCCTTATCACGAAAGACGCCGTTCTCGACCGGGACACCATTGAGCGCATTTCGACGCGCAATCTCAAGCGCATCAAGTTCGCCGATAAGGATCCGCGCGTGAACGAGCAGATCGACGAAATCGAGGAAATGACCTCGCGACAGATCGATGTGCTCAAGAAGATCGTCAACGAGAAGAAAGACAAACTCACCAAGGGCGACGAGCTGCCGCCCGGCGTCATCAAGCTGGTCAAGGTCTATATCGCCATGAAGCGCAAGCTCAGCGTTGGCGATAAGATGGCCGGCCGCCACGGCAACAAGGGCGTGATCGCGCGCGTGCTCCCCGAAGAAGATATGCCGTATCTCGAGGATGGCACGCCGGTCGAGATCGTCCTCAATCCGCTCGGCGTTCCTAGTCGTATGAACGTCGGACAGATCCTCGAAACACACCTTGGCTGGGCGGGACACGAACTCGGCAAAAAAATTACCGAGTTGCTTGCGCAGAATACGCGCGTCGAGGCGATTCGCCGCGATCTCAAGGCGCTGTTCAAGGATACGGTGCTCTCCGACACAATCGCCGACATGAGCGACGATGAACTGGAGATGATCGCGCCTACGCTCAAGAAGGGCGTCTTCATGGGCTCCGCCGTGTTCGATGGCGCCCGTGAAAGCGAAATCAAGGCGCTGCTTGAGCGCGCTGGATTGCCCACCGCGGGCAAGACGTCCTTGCGCGACGGCATGACCGGCGAGAAATTCGAACAACCGATTACGGTTGGTTACATCTACATGCTGAAGCTGTCGCACCTGGTGGACGACAAGATTCACGCGCGTTCCATCGGGCCTTACTCGCTCATCACCCAGCAACCGTTGGGCGGCAAGGCGCAGTTCGGCGGCCAGCGCTTTGGCGAGATGGAAGTCTGGGCGCTCGAAGCCTATGGCGCGGCGTTCATCCTGCAAGAGCTGCTTACCGCGAAATCGGACGACGTGTACGGACGCACGAAAATCTACGAGGCCATCGTTAAAGGCGAGGCCGCGATGGAGCCGGGCGTGCCGGAATCGTTTAACGTTCTGATTCGCGAATTGCAGGCCCTTTGCCTGGATGTGGAATTAATTAAAGCCTCCGAGAAAAAGCCGGTGGCCGTAGCAGCAGATTAGGAGCGGTTCCCGGTTCTCAGTTCCCGGTTCTCAGTGGTTGGGAGCCGGAAAGAACTAGAAAACTGGAAGAACTGCTCAAAGAGTTTTGTGTAATTGGCCGTCGCGGTGCCCCGCTCTCAGCGCCGCGAATAGGCAACGATCTCAAACTGGTTCTACTGAGAACCGGAAACTGAGAACTGGAGTAGAGAGCCGCGCGCGGCGGCGTATAGCCGAGGAAAGCGGAGGCACATGTTTCGTTCGAGCCCTTTTGACCTGGCAAATCCCGTTGCCGACTTCGATGCGATTCGCATCAGCCTGGCATCGCCGGAAAAAATCCGCAGTTGGTCCCACGGCGAAGTAACCAAGCCGGAAACCATCAACTACCGCACCTTCAAGCCGGAGCGCGACGGCCTTTTCTGCGCCCGCATTTTCGGCCCGGTCACCGACTGGGAATGTCTCTGCGGCAAGTACAAGCGCATGAAGCACCGCGGCGTCATCTGCGACAAGTGCGGCGTGGAAGTCACGCTCTCCAAGGTGCGCCGTGAGCGCCTGGGCCACATCGAGCTGGCGTCTCCCTGCTCGCACGTGTGGTTCTTTAAAGGATTGCCCAGCCGTATCGGGCACCTTCTCGATATTTCCCTGCGCGACCTGGAAGCCATTCTTTACTTCGAAGCCTACGTCGTTGTCGATCCCGGTGATTCGGCGACGCGCGAGCGCGAAGTCATTAAAGACGAGGCCAAGTTCCGCGAACTCGACCAGCAATTCCGCCCCGCTGGTTTCAAGGCGATGATGGGCGCGGAGGCGATTAAGGAACTTCTGAAGCGCATCGAGGTCGACACACTTTCCGTCGAACTGCGCGAGAAAATGAAGACCGAAACCTCGCTGCAGAAGCGGCTTAAGTACGCCAAGCGGCTGAAGGTGGTCGAAGCGTTCCGCAAGAGCGGTAACAAGCCGCAATGGATGATTCTCGACGTGCTGCCGGTGATTCCACCGGAATTGCGCCCGCTGGTTCCACTCGATGGTGGCCGCTTTGCTACGTCCGATCTCAACGATCTTTACCGCCGCGTCATCAACCGTAACAACCGGTTGAAAAAGCTGATGGACCTGCACGCGCCTGAAGTAATCGTGCGCAACGAAAAGCGCATGTTGCAGGAAGCCGTCGACGCGCTGTTCGATAACGGACGCCGCGGACGCATTCTGCGCGGCGCGAACAATCGTCCGCTCAAATCGCTTTCAGACACGCTCAAAGGCAAGCAGGGACGTTTCCGTCAGAACCTGCTCGGCAAACGTGTGGATTATTCCGGCCGCTCCGTCATTGTTGTCGGCCCCGAACTCAAGCTGCACCAGTGCGGGTTGCCGAAGAAAATGGCGCTTGAGCTGTTCAAGCCGTTCATCTATCACCGGCTCGAACAGACCGGCAACTGCACCACCATCAAGCAAGCCAAGGAGATGGTCGAGCAGCAGGAGCACATCGTATGGGACATCCTTGAAGAAGTAATCAAAGATCATCCTGTACTGCTCAACCGCGCACCGACGCTGCACCGCCTTGGCATTCAGGCATTTGAGCCGGTGCTGGTCGAAGGCAAGGCCATCAAGATCCACCCGCTCGTTTGTACGGCATTCAATGCCGATTTCGACGGCGACCAGATGGCAGTACACATTCCGCTTTCGCCCGAAGCCCAGGTGGAAGCCAGCGTTTTAATGTTGTCTTCGCACAACATTCTTTCGCCGGCCTCCGGTCAACCCATCACGGTTCCCACGCAGGATATGGTGCTTGGTCTTTATTACCTGACCAAAGCTAAGCCCGGCGCCAAGGGGGAAGGCCGCTCCTTCGCGAATATTGATGATGTGATCATCGCGCTGGAGATGGGCGAGGTGGAAACACTTACCCCGATTCGCCTTCGCTTCACGGGCGAGGTCATTGATCTTGTCGCAGCTTATGACGATCAGGATGTCAGCCACACCGATCCGGTCCCATTCAACCGCGAATTCATTAACACGACCGTCGGCCGCGCCATCCTCAACGACCATCTGCCCAAGGCCGTTGTCGGCCGCGAGGCCATGCCTTACATCAACGGCCTGCTCAAGAAAAAGGGCATTGGCCAGTTGGTGAATTACTGCTACTTGCGCTATGGCCTTGAGACCACCGTCAAGATGCTCGATGAGATCAAGTCGCTCGGCTTCAATTACGCCACGCGCTCCGGTCTCTCCATCGGCATCGATGACATGGTCATTCCCGACAACAAGAAGACGCTTGTCAAAGATGCCGACAAATCTGTGATCGCGGTCCAGCAGCAATACCTGGACGGCGCGATCACAAACGGCGAGCGCTACAACAAGGTCATCGAAATCTGGTCGGCCATCACGGAAAAAGTTGCTGATGAAATGTTCGGCCAGATGCAGCGCCGCGACAAAGAAGGCGGCCTCAATCCGATTTACGTCATGGCTGACTCCGGTGCTCGCGGATCAAAACAGCAGATTCGCCAGCTCTCCGGCATGCGCGGACTGATGGCCAAGCCAACCGGCGAGATCATTGAGACGCCGATCACAGCTAACTTCCGCGAAGGCCTGACGGTGCTCGAATACTTCATCTCGACGCATGGCGCCCGCAAGGGCTTGGCCGATACGGCGCTCAAGACGGCCGACTCCGGTTATCTGACACGGCGTCTGGTCGACGTGGCGCAGGATGTCATCATCAGCGAATACGACTGCGGCACCGTCGACGGCATCTTCGTCTCCGGTATCGTCGAAGCTGGCGAGATCATCGAGCCGTTGCGCGACCGCATCGTCGGCCGCGTGTCGCTCGAGAAAATTAAAGACTATGACGGCCAGGTTATCGTCGACATCAACCAGGAAATCACCGAAGACCTGGCGGGTGCGATTCAGGCCGCCGGCATCGAACGCGTCAAAATACGCTCCGTTCTCACCTGCGAGTCGAAGCGTGGCGTTTGCGTCATGTGCTACGGCCGCAACCTCGCTTCCGGGCGTCTCGTCGAGCTGGGCGAAGCGACCGGCGTGATCGCGGCGCAGTCCATCGGCGAACCGGGAACGCAGCTCACCATGCGTACGTTCCACATCGGTGGCACGGCGTCTCGAGTCTCTGAGCAGTCGCGCCTTGATGCCAAGAGCAACGGTTCGGTCCGCTTCATTAATCTGCAAACCGTCAAGTCCAAGACTGGCGACCTGGTTGTGATGAACCGCCAGGGCTCAATCGCCGTAGTCGACGACAAAGGCCGTGAGCGCGAGCGTTATGCGGTTGTGTACGGCGCCAAGGTGAAAGTAACCGAGGGAGGCCCGGTGCAACTTGGCCAGGCCCTGGTCGAGTGGGATCCGTACACTTTCGCGATCCTCACGGAAATCGGCGGCACGGCACAGTTTAAAGACTTGCAGGAAGGCATCACGCTGCACGAAGAGGTCGACGAAGTCACTGGCCTGTCGCGTCACGTGGTTGCCGACTCGCCCGATGAAAAGCGCCAACCGGCAGTGGTTATCAAGGGCAAGGCGAGCAAGCGGTATCTGATGCCTTCTCGTGCTCACCTCATGGTGCAGGACGGAGACACAGTTTTCCCCGGCGACGTGCTGGCGAAGATCCCGCGCGAAACCACCAAGACCAAGGACATCACGGGCGGTCTGCCGCGCGTGGTCGAGTTGTTCGAAGCCCGCAAGCCGCGCGAAACGGCCGTCATCAGCGAAATCGACGGCGCGGTCCGCTTTGGCGAAGTTGCCAAGGGGATGCGCAAACTCTATGTCACCGCCGACAATGGCACCGAAAAGGAATACTCGGTTCCGCGCGGCGTGCACATCAACGTGCAGGAAGGCGAGCGCGTGCGCGCCGGCGAGCCGCTGATGGATGGCCCGCTGAATCCGCACGACATCCTCGCAGTGCTCGGCGAAAAGGAACTGCAGGCATACCTGGTCAATGAGATCCAGGAAGTCTACCGTCTGCAGGGCGTCAACATCTCCGACAAACACATCGAGGTCATCGTTCGCCAGATGATGCGCTGGGTGAAGGTCGAAGACGTTGGCGATACCCAGTTCTTGCTCGAGCAGCAAGTGGATAAATTCCGATTCCACGAGGAGAATGAACGCGTGATTGCTCAGGGCGGCAAGCCTGCCACTGGCCGGCCGCTACTGCTCGGCATCACCAAGGCATCGCTGTCCACCGATTCCTTCATCTCCGCGGCTTCCTTCCAGGAAACCACGCGCGTGCTCACCGAGGCCTCCATCCAGGGCGCCGTCGATCACCTGCGCGGCCTGAAGGAAAACGTTATTGTCGGCCGCCTGATTCCCGCCGGCACTGGCATGGAGTACTACCGCAACGTGCGGCTCTCTCCGGAGATGGAAGAGGCTGCCCACAAGGTGCAGGAGGAAGTCAGCGCCGCATACGAGGAAGCCGAGCGCGCCCTCGAACTTATGCGGCATGAGGGTGAAACCGAAGAACTCGCTGCAGAATAATCGCAGCCAACGATTAAGGGGGCGGCTTTTGTCGCCCCCTGATTTTCTTGAGAGCTTTTCTGAGTACAGATTTTGCGATAGGCTTTCGTTGTTCTTGGTTTCCTTAATTCAATGTCACCGGCAGTCGAGCCGCGCGTGATCGATCATTCTCCCGGTCCGAAAACTGCCCCTGAGCCCATGCCCGGCGGCCTTGTCCTGGCCCCCGCACTGGGACGTTTCTGGCGTCTTTTTCGACTGGCCGTGTGGCGCGCCTTCGAGCATGACGCTTTCGCGGTCGCCAAGGGTGTCGCTTATTCTTCCATTTTTACTTTTTTCCCGCTTCTTCTGGTCCTCGACTCAGTAATCGCTACCATTCATCGCGGTGATGTTTATCTCCGCGAAATTACCTCCGCCCTCAACAAGATTCTTCCAGCAGGCACCTCGACTGCCCTGTCTTACTTGCGTGGCAATCCCAATCGCCCCGTGGGCCTGCTCATCACTGCATCGCTCCTCACGCTGTGGACCGCTTCGGGCGCCATCATCTCGTGGATGGAAGGCTTTCGCCGCGCCTATCAGCTTCCTAAAACCTGGGGACTGCTGCAGGAGCGTCTCATCGCGATCTCGCTCGTTCTGATGGCGGGCGTGCCGCTCATGTTCTCGACCATCCTCATTGCCTTTGGCAGCCGCATCGAAACGCTGCTCTTATTTCATCTTGGCCGCGAATTCGGCCCACTGCTTTTGTTACTCTGGGGCCTCGTCCGCTGGACCATCGCGATCCTCACTAGCATCGCTGTCATTCAGTTGATCTATCACAATGCAGTCCCACGCACTCAGCCATGGCACAGCGTCCTGCCCGGCGCTGTTCTTGCCACGGGGATGTGGCTGCTCTCGACTGCGTTCTTCGGCTGGTATCTGCAGCACTATGCCGACTACAGCATTATGTACGGTTCCCTTGGCGCAGCTATCGCTCTTCTGAGCTGGATGTACATCATCTCTCTCGTCATTCTGATTGGCGCTGAATTCAATGCCATGATCTACCCGCGGGGATTGACGAAGGCTCGGCCGTGCAACGAAACCGCTGCCGACTGATTTTCAGGATGATTTTCTTTTATGCGGGAGCCACAACACACGCATAAGTTAAAGCCGGAGCGCGAAGGCTCGAATCTCGTGGAAGCGATCTCAATTTTCGATCAGTCCGTCGATCCCGCGATTAAAGGCTGGCTGCACTCGCCGCCAACCCCAAACAACAATGCCCTCATCCTCACCCACGGCGCTGGCGGCAATTGCAATGCTCCGCTCCTCGTCGCCCTCGCCGATACTTTCTGCGGGTACGGGTACACTGTACTGCGCTGCGATCTGCCGTACCGTCAGCAAAGACCAACGGGCCCTCCTTTTCCCGGACAAGCCGAGCGTGACCGCGCCGGTTTACGCTACGCGGTTCTGGCAATGCGTAAGAGGATCCAAGAAGAGAGCGGCACCAGAATATTTCTCGGCGGCCATTCTTACGGAGGCCGTCAGTCCACAATCCTCTGCGCCGCCGAACCTGACCTCGTTTCCGGTCTTCTACTTCTTTCCTATCCTCTGCATCCGCCACGCAAGCCCGACCAGCTCCGGACTGGACACTTACCCGACCTCCGCACACCCTGCCTGTTCGTTTATGGCACGCGTGATCCGTTCGGCAGCACCGACGAGTTCGAAAAGGCGCTCGCGCTGATTCCGGCGGCGCACGAATTAATGACGATAGAAGGCGTCGGACACGATTTGGGTTTTAAGGGGAAGGCACAGAACGATGCCCTAGCCGAGCGCATATACGTGAAATTCGAGGAGATGATTAAGTAGTTTGCTAATGGCTTAGCGCCCGACAGGCCGACGACAATCGGTCGCAACTCACCCGAGCGCACACGATGGTAGGGGTCCTTCGACTACGTCATTCGTCCGCTTCGCCGACGAATTACTTCGCTCAGGATGACAGCGGTATGAGGATTGGATGACTGCAGCGACGGCCGGTCGCGACGACAACAGACAGACGACCAACGACTAGCGACAGACGACCGTTCCTAATTCACCCAGCCCGACTTCGACCCGCCATTCTTCTTGTTCTCGTCGTCGGGCGGAATGTAATTTCCGTGCTCGTCAAAACTCACGTTGCGGTCATGCTTCCGCATATACACTTCGAACTTTTTCGCCGCTCGCCGCCTCTTCCACCGGTAATACCAATTGCGCGCACCGAAATACTGCTCCGAGGCCACATACGTAAGCCCACGCCGTGGCAGGAACTTAACAAACAAGAATCCAAACAGCAACCCTCCCAGATGCGCAAAGGTCGCCACACCTTGCGACGGCTGAAAGACCGCAACAATCGCCACGATGATCCAGATGCCGACCATGTATTTCGCCTTGATCGTGAACGGCAGCGGAAACATCATGAGTTCCTGGTCGGCATAGAGAACACCGAAAGCCATCAGCAGTCCGAAGATCCCGCCGGATGCGCCCACTGTCCCGGTACGCGGGTCCATGCCCAAAAAATGTGTGTACGCCACCGCGATGGTCACCAGCGCCGCGCCCACCGCGCAAAACAAATAGCATTCGATAAACCGGCGCGGCCCGAAGTCCCGCTCCAGGTATGACCCAATGAACCACAACGTCAGCATATTGAAGAACAGATGGCTGAAGCTGGCGTGCAGCAGCGAATACGTTACCAACTGCCAGATGTAGCCCTTCATTACGAATACCGGAATCAGGGCGAACAATTCTTCGGCTGGCCGAAAGCTGATGTGGAACGCGCCTTCCAGAATCAACTGGAGGAGATAGATTGCCGTGCAGGCGACAACGATTCGCCTCACCCAGCCGGCGAAAGGAGGAAAGCTGAACGAGATGGCTCCACGCCGCATTGAAAAAGGTTCTACCCTGAAATCCTTATTTTTTGCCGCTTCCGTCGCCCGGCAAACCGGGCTGTCACAGCGCCGATTCGCAGGTTCCGTTCTGGGAGATGATTCTTTTCCGAAAAAGCCAAATAGACATCGCCTTTCGGTAAAATATTCCAGAAATTCCCTTGTATCCCCCTTGACCTTTCCCTCGTCAAGAAACTAAATATAACAGGTAACCTGAATCTGGAGGAAAAGCATGGTGTATTGTCCCGAATGCGAGACCGACCTGGACATCGAAGAAGATGAGGTCGACGAAGGTGCCGTGGTCTCGTGCCCGGAATGTGGCTCCGACTTCGAAGTGATCACCGTCAACCCCATCGAGCTGAAAATCGTCGGTGACGACGAAGTCGATGATGATGAAGACGACGAAGAAGACGGTGCCAAGGAGAAAGACGAAGAAGACGAGGACGAGTTCTGAGCGGACCTCGCATATCAGTCGTGTCGCGGCGCTGCATTATTGCCGGCCTGCTTCTGTGTCTGGCAATCTCTTGCCCGTCCGCAGCCCCTGCTGCTCCACGTGACAAGCCTAAGGCTTATGCGCTTATTTTCGGCACGGTCTTTGATCCCGACGGCCGCGTTGTTTACGCCGCAAGGGTTAAGATTCGGCGCGCCGACGAGAAAAAGGCCCGCTGGGAACTCTACTCCGATCATTCCGGGGAATTTGCCCAGCGCGTTCCGCCCGGCTCCGGCGATTACATTGTTTGGGCTGATGTGAAGGATTACAAACTGCCCGACGGCCGCCGCTTTGCGCCGGGTACGGACGTTAAGGTGCATATCGAGAGCGATGAGCGCGCCGATATTGGCCTGCATCTCACTTGGTAGTGGCCTTTCCGTGACGCAAGCGGCACAATGGAATTAATGAAAAGGGCAGTTTTCTCAGCCGCTATGGCCGGTATCATCCTCGCGCTTGGAGCATTGACGGTTCCAGCCCACGGCGCTCCGCAATTCGGTCACGACTCCAAGCAAAAGGCAACGCGCCTCCTGCTTGGCAAGGTGATGGACGGCAACGACAACCCTCTTCCCGACGCTGTCGTTTACCTCATCAACACGCGTGACCGCTCTGTGAAAACGTACATTATCGGCCCCGAGGGCACCTATCGTTTCCCCGCGTTGCAAATCAACCTCGACTACGAAGTCTATGCCGAGTTGAACAAGCGCAAGAGCCACACCAAGACCGTCAGCCAGTTCGACAATCGCGAGCAGGTCTACATCGACCTGAAGATTGATACGAAGAAGGATGTGCCCGCGGCAAAATAGGGTGGTGGGAGCGGCAGGGGATTAAGGGTTTGCGCGGCTGGCTGGAGGTCGGCACGCAGCCGAAATGGAGACACCATGATGGAGAGGTTTAGAATGATGACACTACCTGTATTGTGCTGGTTTGCGTGGCGTGCACTATCTCAGCCCAGGCTCAAACCCTTACCTCACTTTTCAGTTTTGACGAGACGGATGGCGACAATCCCTCGTTGGGTGCGCTCGTGCAAGGCGCAAACGGGAATTTTTACGGCACGACGGCCAGCGAGTTTGGGAGCGGCCATGGCACCGCGTTTGAAATTACACCGCAAGGCGCGTTGACCACCCTCTACACTTTTTGCAGCCTGCCCAAATGCGCCGACGGCTCTGGTCCCTCGTTCGGGCTAACGCTGGCCGCAGACGGGAATTTTTACGGCGTCACAAGCGGCGGCGGTAGGCATAAGCATGGCACCATCTTCAAAATGACCCCGGAAGGCACTCTCACCACGCTATATTCGTCTTGCTCGCGGGCCCACTGCACCGACGGTCGCTATCCAAGTGCGGGACTGATGCAAGGCGCTAATGGCAATTTCTACGGAGTCACATCCTATGGCGGGAGTTATGGCTACGGCACGATTTCTTAAGTCACCTCGGCCGGCGTTCTGACGACGCTTTATTCCTTCTCCTGCGAGGAAGGCTCCTGTACGGATGGCGCTATTCCATTTGGCAATCTAGTGGAGGCGCAGGACGGGACGTTATACGGAATCACAAACGGAGGCGGGAATGGATATAGCGGTAACGTCTTCAAGCTCACGAAAAGCGGTGAGTCTGACCGGCCTCTACAGTTTTTGCTCTCGAACGAATTGCGCGGATGGTGAGTACCCGATGAGCGGATTGATTATTGGTGAAAATGGAAACCTCTACGGGACCACAAATGGGGGCGGCCCAGATCTCGCTTTGTGCAACAACGATCACGGCTGCGGAACGGTTTTTGAAATTACGCCCAATAGAGAGCTGACCACGCTTTACAATTTCTGCTCCGAAACCAACTGCGCGGACGGCTACCTACCTCGTGCGACATTGATACAAGCCCGCAACGGGAAACTCTATGGGACCACTGAATTTGGCGCGGCGCATAATGATGGCACGCTCTTTGAACTCACCCTCACCGGCAAGTTAACCAAGCTTCACACTTTTGATGGCTCGGATGGCGCAAACCCGTGGGCGCCGTTGCTGGAAGCTCCCGATGGCTCCTTCTATGGCACGACGCAGTCTGGCGGCTCAGGAGCCTGGGGCACAGTCTTTCGTATTATGAAGAAATAAGAAAAATGAGCTTCTGGCAAGGAAAAAGGCCACCGTTCCCGATGGCCTTAATCTTCTAACTCTTCGTAACCTGTCAGCGTCTTAGTTACTGTCTCCGCCTGCACGCTTCCACGAGATCAGATCGCCAATGGTTGTGCTGGTCGAAGAAGACGACGATGACGGGTGCTTGTACGATTCCACTTCCTGGCGCGAGGCCTCTTCGCCAACCGCCTTGATGCTCAAGCCGATCTTCTTTTCTTCCTGGTTCATCTTGATGATCTTGAAGTCGTGCTCCTGCGCCGGTTCAAGATGAAGCGGCTGTCCGTTCGCATCCGCGGCTTCCGAGTTGTGACATAGCCCTTCAATGCCCTCGGCAATCTCGACGAATGCTCCGAACGCAGCTACACGCAGCACCTTTCCGTGAACGATGTCGCCCACTCGGTGCTTACCGAAGAAGCTCTCCCAGATATCGGGCTGCATCTGCTTCACGCCCAATGACAGCCGCCGCTTATCCGGCTCAATCGCCAGCACCACGGCCTTCACCCGGTCGCCCTTCTTCAACACTTCCGACGGATGTTTGACGCGCGTCGTCCAACTCAGATTGCTCACGTGAACCAGCCCGTCGATGCCATCTTCGATTTCGATGAATGCACCGAACTCGGTCAGGTTGCGCACGCGGCCTTCCACCGTCATTCCCACCGGATATTTCTCATGCAGCGAATCCCACGGATTAGACGCCAGTTGCCTCATCCCCAGCGAGATCCTGCGCTCGGTAGGATTCACGGCCAGCACTACGCAGTCCACCTGGTCGCCCACGTTCACGAGCTTCGAGGGATGCTTCATCCGCTTCGACCACGTCATCTCGCTGACGTGTACAAGGCCTTCGATGCCCTGCTCCAGCTCAACAAAAGCGCCGTAGTCGGTTACGCTAATGACGCGCCCGGCCACATGCGCGCTCACCGGGTAGCGGTGTTCCGCATCCAGCCACGGGTCCGGCGTCAGTTGTTTGAAGCCCAGCGACACGCGCTGCTTATCTTTGTCATACTTCAACACCTTCACCTGAATCTGGTCGCCCACATTGACCAGGTCCCGCGGGTGCGTCAGCCGCCCCCATGACATATCGGTGATGTGCAGCAGACCATCGATTCCGCCCAGGTCCACAAACGCCCCGTACTCGGTCAAATTCTTGACGATTCCGGTGAGAATCGTGCCTTCTTCCAGATGTTCGAGCGTCTTGTTCCGCTTTTCCGACTGTTCTTCTTCCAGCAGTTGCTTGCGCGAAATCACGATGTTGCCGCGCTTCTTGTTCAGCTTGATGATGGCCACTTCAATCGTTTGGCCCTTCATGCCGTCCAGATTGCGAATTGGCCGCAAATCCACCTGCGAGCCCGGCAGAAATGCGCGCGCCCCGCCGATCTCCACCGTCAGACCGCCCTTGATGCGGTCGACCACGATGCCCTTGATCGGCTTCTTTTCGTTGTAGGCCTGTTCGATATCGTCCCATGCCCGCAGACGCTGCGCCTTTTGGTGCGAGAGCTTGAGGTAGCCTTCCTCGACCTCGCCCTTGTCGCGCATTACGTCGATCTCGTCCCCGGGCTTGAACCGCGGCTGCCCCTCGTGGTCGAGCACTTCCGAAAGCGCCAGCATCCCTTCCAACTTCGCGCCAATGTCGACCACCACGTGCGTCGGCGTCAGCTTGACTACCGTCCCCTTGATCACGTGGTCCTCACCCACCGCCTCTTCGGTTTCGGTGGTGAAGGTTTCAAGCGCTGAGGCAAAATCTTCATTAGCGGGCGGAGCCGGAGCCTCAGACACTGCCGGGCTGGCGGCTGCTTCCTGGGGCGCTTCCTCTTTGGGAGCCTCTTCTTTATGGCCCTCAGTTTTAGGGTCTTCAGTCGCGCTACTGGAGCTGTGGGCTTCCTCGACTTCTGGTGCGGGCGCCGCAGCCTCAGCTGCTGGTGCGTCAGGGGCGGAAACTAGCTCTTCCGCGGGCGGATGGTTTGCGGTTTCGGGCGCGTCTTCCACGGCCGAACCGCCGGAGTGCGATTCGTTGGCTGGTGTCATAGTTTCAATGTTGGAGTCAAGATTGTGGGCACTGCTGTCATCAAACAAAGTCATAGCCTCTGTAGCCACGCTGTTGCGCGTGGCCAATGCGGGAACGGTGTGTTGCGGACTGCTGGCGTGGTCTTCAGGTTGCGTTGAGGCCGCCCTGGCGGATGGCCCTAGTTACAATCCCAGCTGCCGGAACGTCGTATCGTACCCGCGTCCATTGGGGACCTCTATGAATATAGCAACGGCGTCCCGATAGGTCAATCGCTCACTCGCCCTGCCGCAAAAGAATTTACATGCCCGTCATACGCCCACGGGAGCCCATGATCGCTTGGAGTCAGTCTGCCAGCTCGAGGTCCGCAGAATCATCTTTCTACGGATCACCTTTCTGGGATCTTAGGTTATTCATTGTTGACCCGATCATGGCAGGGCCGATCATGGCCCGAAGGTAATGTGCTACGCTCCCCAAATGGATTACCTCTGGACGCCCTGGCGCTATGCCTATGTCAGCGGAGGCGCCAAATCGACGGGCTGCATTTTCTGCGACGCCCCCAAGGAATCCGACGAGCAGGCCCGCATCGTCTATCGCGGCACTCACTGCTACATCATCCTTAATACTTATCCCTACACCAGTGGCCACGTGATGATCGTCCCGTACCTTCACCTCGACGAGTTGCAGAAGCTCCCCTCCGATGCCGCTTTCGAAATGCTGTCCCTCACGCAGCGCATGGAGTCGGTGCTCCGCCCGCTTTATCATCCCGACGGCATCAATCTCGGTATGAACATTGGCAAGGCCGCAGGCGCGGGCGTGGCCGGCCACATCCATATGCACATTCTTCCGCGCTGGGTGGCCGACGCCAATTTCGTCAGCGTCATCGGAGAAACGCGCATCCTTCCCGAGGATCTGTCCGTCACATGGCAGCGCATCCGGCAGGCGCTGGCACATGATGCTGCTCAGTAGTCCGCCGTTTTGATAAACTACCGGGGCTAGAGGAGCACGCCGTGCGCTTGCACCTGCCACCCCATCCGCTCTGGTTCTGGCTGTTCGTACCCCTTCCCTTTATTACTCTGCTGGTGCTTCGGATTGTGACTTTTCGCTACCCAAATATATCTCTGCGGCGCTTTAGACCTTGGCTCTTCGCTGGTTACATCCTGTTATTTGTCCCGTATTCCCTCCTCAACTTCAACCTCACCTCGACTGCCGCGAATCGCGCTCTACGCTTCGTGGTGGGGATGGCTTTTTGGTCTTGCTGCTTAATGGCCTTTTGGATACAGCGCTACGGAATGTTTGAGACGCTGCGTGCACCGAACGCCCAGTGGTTCTCCCGCCGCCGGGTGGAATTTACCGTCCCAGCCAATGTTCGCATTCTGGTGCGCGACATCGACGCCGTCTCGCCTTGGTATGTCGAAAAATTGGGCCTCCGCAAATTGGCCCAAGCCTCGCCCGCGGAGCCCTCCGCTGCAATTCTCCGGTTCAAGACAGACGGCAACTCGATCGTCCTGACTAATCGCAGCGGCTTTCAAACGGCAAAGTCCCCGATTCTGTTTACCAAAAAGATCGAAAAGATGCGTGACGTGATGTCCTCCCGAGGCACCGACGCTAGCTCCATCGAGCGCGACCGGCAAGGCATTCGCTTTTTCCAAATTCACGATCCGGAAGGCAACGCCATCGAAGTGGTCGAAGGCTGACGTCGTCTGACCGCGATAATTCGTTTGCCGCCTATCGAAATATCTTAGCGAAGAACCTGCGCACCTTCCCGAAAAATCCCGGCTGCGGCGTCTGCGTCTCAATTGCTAGCCCTTTGTTCATACCTGGTACATTCGCCGGCTTAGGGCCTGTCGGCGGGGCAGCCTCCTCGGTCACCGCAGTTGTCGTTGGACGGACCTGCAGCGGCACCGCCTCCGCAATTTCCACCGGAGGGATGGGCGGCGGCCCGGATGCGTGAAACACGAGCGGCGCCGTCACTTGCACGTGCAATTCGTTGGCTGGTGGCGCCTCAGTTGGTGAGTTGTTACCAGCCGGAACTCCCGACATCGCTCCCGCGCTCGCATTCTCTGCCGCCGATGAATTCGGAGTCGCCGGCGGCCGCGCCTCGCTCACCGCAGTCCCTTGCACAGGCAACTCGTTCTGCGCCCGCTCAATGTTCTGAGGCGACGGAGGACATCCGCATTCAAGCGGCACATTCGTATCCGTCCGGTCCACGCGTCCGCCCCGGAACACCACCTGTTCTGCCGGTTTGACCTGATATGTTTGATCGCCCAGCAACTCCGTCGCAGTGGCCGTGATCGTGTTCCCCGGCAGTCCGCGCACGCACGTGTCTCCGTTTTTCTGGGAACTGAATGCGTAGTGAAATTCTCCCGGCCCCTCCAGCGCGATCCGGAAGTCCGGCGTCATAATCAGGTCAGTCGAGTTGTCCAACTGCAGGTGGGTCTCGATCCCTCCGCTATTCATTCCCAGCAGCAGGTTGTGCCGGTTCTCCGAGGGCGTGATTGAAACCGTTGTTCCTGGGCACACATGCACTTCGCCTCCCGTCGACAAACGCAGCACCGCTGTGTCGGCTCCTGCTGTGAAAGAGGAACCGACGCTTCCCGCATCGCTCGCCAGCACCAGCGGTCCGGACGCGCGCACCGTCTTGATCACCAACAGGGGAGCGTCCTTCAGGTTTGGTGCTTTGGCCATCTCGAATGGCAAATGGTTCTCCTCACTCGTGATCATTCCCAGACGAACCACCAGGCGGTTCCCTGCCGCAGCCCACGTGAACGTTCGCGGCGCCTGCAGGTCAACCACGATGCGTGCCATCGGCGGGTTGTCTTGAAACTGGCTTGCCCGCAGCGCGCTGATCCGGTCAGCCTGCACCTGAACCCGCTTTTCTGCGGAGTCGATCCGCGCATTCGGCAGGTCAATCACCAGACGCGTAGGATTCTGAATGACTTGAATTTCAGGAATCAGCGGCCGCGTCGAAAGAATCTCGACTGCGGGCCCATCCTTTTCCTGGATGATGCGGAAACTCTTGACGGCAGCCACCTTCGTTGGCGGGACGGGCGCTGGACTTGTTTGCGCATGAAGAAGCAGGATTTGAAACGAAATGATCGCCAAGACCAGCATGAAACGAAATGCCGAAAGAGGCGCCCATTGCCACTCAGTTATTGGGGAGATTTCCCTATCGCGGCGAGCAGGCCAGTGCCCAGGTAGCGGCGGCATCAGGCTAGAACTAACAGTCGGGGGGCGGAAATTCACGAAAAGGCTCTTCTACTCCCCACGATACCACCCACGTACCAATAGAAAAAAACGCATTGGAGGGAGCCACAATGTGCCACGAAACAACGGCCGTACGTTCAAAGCCGGTTGAAGCGTGCCCGAACGGACGTATTGTGGTTGCCACAAGATTGTTTATTAACCAAACCAGTTCTAATTATCGGTGAGGAACTCGTATTCATCGATGACGGCGGCTACCGCCATCTTGCCGTTCCCGCCGCCCTCCACGCGCACCACACGCCCTTTACATTGCACGCGTATGGCCTGTGTCAGCGTGATCTCTGGAGGCAAGGTCAGCGTGAAGTCGATGTTCGATCCGGCCTGTATCCCAGCATCCACGAAAAAACAGATTCCACGCGCGCTAACGTCGCGTGTTTGCGCCTCATGCTCTTCCTTGCCCTCTCCGTAGCGGACGCTCACCGGCAGATGCAGCGCAAATCGCCTCGTCGCCCGCTTGTCTTTCGATTGAGTTTCGGCCATCGAACCTCCAGAAACTGCTGTAAGCATGGCGAGAACTTACTCCTATGTCAAGACAATCGACTGCTAAATGAGTTGGTGGAGTACCGGGCGTCCTCGCCTGGCCTACATTCCGTCCCCTGGGCCAAGCCGCCTTGGCCGCGCGTCAACTCAGGCTACGCTTTAGAATGTTCCCGTGGTCTTCGTCCTCGACAATTACGACTCGTTCACCTACAACCTCGTGCAGTATCTCGGCGAACTGGGCGCGCGCGTCGAGGTGCGCCGCAATAACGAAGTATCCGTCGGCGAGATCGAAGCTCTTCGCCCCGATCGCATCCTCGTCTCTCCCGGGCCCTGTACCCCGCAGGAGGCCGGCATCAGCATCGACCTTATTCGCCATTTCGCCGGCAAAGTTCCGCTGCTCGGCGTCTGCCTTGGACACCAGGCCATTGGCGCGGCTTTCGGCGGCGAAGTCGTGCGCGCGAAAACGCTCATGCACGGCAAGACCAGTTCCGTGGAGCACGACGGCCGCACCATTTTTCGCGGCATCAATTCGCCGCTCACCGCCACGCGCTATCACTCCCTGATTATCGCCGAGCAGACTTTGCCTCACGCACTTGAAGTCAGCGCCTGGACACGCGACGCCGATGGCTCCCGTGTCATCATGGGCTTGCGCCATCGCGAATTCCCGGTCGAGGGCGTTCAGTTCCATCCTGAAAGCGTTCTTACCGCCGACGGCAAGCGAATTATCGAAAATTTCCTACGCCTATGATTCGACCGGCAGAAATTTCTGTTGCCGATACGGCGCAAAATTGGCCGCTCAGAAAGTTAAGTCGATCACCGCGGTTCCAGCTAACATCACCCTATGGCACGTGTCGATTCAGCCGCGCAGCAAAATATCGATCGCCAGGAAGTCAACCGCCAGCATCCCGCCGCGGCTGTCGTGCCTTGGTCCCAAGATGTCGGTCTCCTCATCTGCATGGCCGTCGCCACTGTCCTTATACATATCGCCACCGGCAATCAATACGGCTTTCATCGCGACGAACTGGCCCTGCTCGACGACTCCCGCCATCTCGCTTGGGGTTTTGTTGCCTACCCGCCCATCACTCCTTTCTTTGCTCGCCTGTCTTTGATTCTCTTCGGGACGTCGCTCACCGGCTTCCGTTGTTTCGCCTTCCTCGTCGAAGCCATCGCCGTCGTAGTCACTGGCTTGATGGCGCGCGAACTCGGCGCCCGGCGCGGTGCCCAATTAGTCGCGGCTGCGGCAGCGCTGCCCGTTTGCCTCGGTGGCGGCACGCTCATGCAGTACGTGCCATTCGATTATCTGTGCTGGGTCCTTGCCGCCTACTTCATCGTTCGTCTTCTGACCACTGGCGATGACCGCTGGTGGCTCGCCATTGGAATCGCCATCGGCCTCGGCATGATGACCAAGTACACCATGGCCTTTTTCGTTGCTGGCATCGTCGCCGGTGTGCTCCTCACGGATGCCCGCCGCTATCTCCGCAGCAAATGGCTTTGGATTGCCGCCGCCTTGTCGATCCTCATCTTTCTGCCAAACCTGCTCTGGGAGGCACGCAATCATTTCGTCTCGCTCGATTTTCTGCGCGGCATTCACGCCCGTGACGTCCGCATCGGCCGCACTCAGGGATTTCTTCTCGGCCAGATGAACATGACGCTGCTCGCCACGCCCCTCTGGCTTGCGGGCCTATACTTCTGCCTGTTTTCGCGCGTTGGCCGCAAGTTCCGCATGCTCGGCTATATGTATATCGTGCCGCTGCTGCTGTTCGTCATCGCTCGGGGCCGCGACTATTATCTGCTGCCGGCATATCCCATGCTCTATGCCGCCGGCAGCGTCTGGGGCGAGCGGCGGCTCCGTTCGCTCAGCCGCGGTTGGGCGAACACCGTGCGGGCTGTTGCCTGGATCGCCCTCGCCGCAGATGTCGCTCTTGCCATCGCGTTCTTCTTGCCCATCGCCCCAGTTGATTCTTCCTGGGGCCGACGCGCTTTTAAGCTCCAGGGAAATTTTCGCGAGGAGATCGGCTGGCCCGAACTGGTACAGACCGTTGCCGGAATCCGCGACTCGCTCCCTCCCCAAGATCTCCCTCCTCTCGGCATTCTCGCCGGCAACTATGGAGAAGCCGGTGCCATCGACCTTTACGGTCCCGCTTATCAGCTTCCGCCTGCCATCAGCGGCATCAACTCCTATTGGCAGCGCGGCTTCGGCGACCCTCCCCCTGAAACCGTGATTGTGATTGGCATTTCGCGCGGCTTCCTCGACAATCATTTCGCCGCATGCTCGCTGGCGGGACACACGTGGAATCGGTTCGGCATCGCCAATGAAGAAACGGTGGCGCATCCCGACATTTACGTCTGTCGCGGTTTGCTTCAGACCTGGCCCGAATTCTGGTCTAGTTTCCGTTATTACGGATAGCGTTATTACGAATAGTCGGCACGAGCATCGCTACCAAGCATTGAAATCCGCATGTCATTCTCTTTCGACGAAACACGCACGAACCAACTCCAGCGGATCCTGGAGTTTCTTTTCATCTTGCTGGTTCTAGCCAACGCCCTCACCATAGGCCTGCGCACCGTCTCTGATTCGGATACCGGATGGCACCTCGCCACCGGCCGCTATGTTTGGCTGCACCACGTCATCCCACGGACGGATGTTCTTTCCTACACTTCCTCGGGAACGCCGTGGCTTTATCCGGTATTCGGCGACGTTCTGCTTTATCTGGTGTATTCGATTGGCGGCTACGCTGGCCTTAGCTGGTTTTCCGCTCTCGCCTGCCTCGGCATCGCCGCGTATCTAATTCGCAGGGGCGATCTCGCGAGTTCTGTTCTAACAATGCTGGCGTTACCCTCTATCGCGTATCGCACAGCGCCGCGCGCCGATCTCTTCACTACCGCGTTTTTTGCGATCTTTCTTGGAGAACTCTGGGCCTTCCATTGTGGCTCACGCCGCAAGCTCTGGCTGCTGCCCATTGTGATGTTGCTCTGGGTGAACTTTCACCCCGGCTTCATCGCCGGACTCGCCGTCATCGCAGCTTACTTGCTCCTCGACGCCTCCGATCTCCTATTTCGCGCTCGCCGCGATGCCGCCTTGCAGCACCTCAGGCTCTCGTCTCCCTGGCTCATCGCGACTTGCCTTATCACGTTCATCAATCCCTTGGGCTTTCGCATCTACCCTGCCGCACTACATCTCTCCGGGCTTTCGGGCGCTTCGTCGGGCACGCTCGACAGTTCCTTTTATATTCAGGAATTCTGGGGTCTTCGCATCACCTCGCAAACATTCTTCCAGCTCTTTGACTTCCGCCATCTTGAGAGCGGGAACTCCTGGCTGCTCCTTATCGCTGCCCTTATCTTCATCCTGGCTCTCGTCTATAAGCGGCCGGCCGTCGCGCTTCTCATTGCCGTCGCTTTCTATGCCTGCCTCATGCATGTCCGCTTTCTCGGCATGTTTGTCATCACCATTGTTACTCTTGGAGGAACTCTAATCTCACAAGCGCTAAGCTCGGCTAATCTCAAGTCCTGCGCTGACTCAGAATCGCCCACCGCAGAGGGCGCATTGCCCACAACCAACCCCAGCGGCGAAATCCCTTCCCGGCCCCTCTGGCGTCCGCCCGTCTCGATCACCGTCGTGTTCACGTTCGCCGTGTGCGTACTCGCCTGTACTCACATCGCCGACTACGTTTCGAATCGCTCCTACGTGGTCTTCGGCGCGCCTTTCCACTTCGGCGCCGGAGAATCCTACTGGTATCCCGAGCGTGCCGCCACTTTCATCGAGCGCGAAAAGTTGCCCGCCAACATCTTCGAGGAATTTGCCCTGGGAGGCTTCGCCGCCTTTCGTCTCGGGCCCACTTATCTCGATTTCATCGACGGCCGCTTCGATCACCTAAATCCCGCGCTCTTCCTCGAAGAACAAAGACTCATGCGCAGCGCCCCGAATTCGCCGGCCTGGCAAGCCACTGCCGATCGCTGGAGGATTAATGCGCTTCTGGTTTCTGTCGCTGGCGCTCGCGCCCTCGAAGGCCTGGATCTCGCCGCGTTCTGCAACAGCCTCGACTGGCAGCCCGTTTACATGGATGAGGTGTCTCTAGTTTTCCTCCGCAACATTCCCGAAAACCGCGCATGGCTTGATCGATCATCGATCAACTGCGCGACGCAGCTTCTCTCGCCTCCGGCCGCTGCCTCTCGCATCGCGCAGTACGATTTCCACTTCAATGCCGGAGGACTTCTCTTTGCCCTTCATCGTGATCGCGAAGCCGCACAGGAAGCGAGCCAAGCAGCGGCGCTCTTCCCGCAGGATCCCAACTCGCACTTTCTTCTCGCGAGAATTTTTCGGCGTCAACAGAATCTGGCCGCGGCCGAACAGGAATATCGTCGCGGCCTCGCCCTCAACGACGACGGCGGAGCCTGGTTCGAACTCGCCATCGTCCTCATGCAGCAACGCCGCTATCCCGAGGCCGAGCAGGCGCTCGACCGTTGTATTCATCTTTCGCCGCAGCCGCTGGTTCCTTACATGACGCTCGCTCGGCTCGAATTGCTGATGAACCAGCCGGCAAAAGCGCTGTCTGGGCTCGACGATGCCGAGCACAGCAGCCCTTATCGTCACGGCGGAGAATCGGTTGCTCCTGAGCTTTACGCTCAAATCGCCGAACTCCGCGCTGAGGCCTACCGCATTGAGGGCGATCCGCGCCAAGCCATCGAGCAACAACGCCGCGCTGCCGGGTTAACATCCTCGAACGCCCCCCGCTGGAATAAACTCGCCGATCTCCTCCAGGCTGATGGACAATGGCAAGCCGCGCTTGACGCGCGGACAAGAGCCCGCGATCTCTCCAACCAGTCGCCGCAGAATTAATTATCCGGTCAGGATCATTACGGCCCGACGGCGGATTCGAAGTTTGGAGCCTAGCCCTGGCCGCCTCGTTCTTTCGGCACGAACACCACCGAGAGTTCATCTTGATAAATCAAAGTGAACCGCGGATCCGACGCGAGCAGTTGCGCTAGCGGCAATCTTTTTTCAAGCAGCACCACTCCAGCTTGATTCAGATAAGGGTCCGTCGCGTAGGAAGGTCGTCCCATCTCCGTGTCATAGAACAGGCGGTCCAGATCGTCTCCATACAAATCGTTCCTGCCGTCGATCGCCACGGGATTATCCGGCATATACCACATCAGAAATCCGCCCCAGTCCAGGTTGTTGTAGAGCGGCCCCGGCTGCGGATTACGCCGCAGGAAATTGAGGGCATCCACGGGATACATACTGCTGATCGCGCGATCCAGCCCACGCCGGTTGAAATCGGTGTTCTGCGCAAGCAACACGAGTGCCAGCGCCACAAACGCCGCCAGTCCTCCCCCTTCCATCCAGCTCACGCTGCGCTCGCGCCTCATCCCCTCGACTGGAAAGTCCGCAATCACCGCAGCCGCCGGGATGCAAATGAACCATGAATCGCGCATCGTCCGGTACGCAACCGCGGTTGCAATCACGAGCAGCGACGCCTTCAACAGGTCGACTTTCTTCCGCCATCCCAGCGCGAAAAATCCTGCTCCCGTCAGCAGAAGCTGCGCGTAATGGCTGCCCGCTCTGAAGTTAATCGGCTGCAATTCGCGGATCATCGTGTACGGCACCTGCGCCTTGGAGTATTCGTACACCACCGGAAATAGATGATAGGAATAGGGTCCAATACAGCTGGCGGCCAAACATGCTCCGAACAGCATTGCTACTCGCGCGGCCGGCAAAGTCGGCGCAAACACAAAGCCGGGAGTCATGCCCCAATGCGCCATTGCCCATTGCACAACGTTTACGCCCGCGAACAGACCCACCAGAAACAGCCCATAAATAAATTGGATGTGCAGGTTCGCCCACAACACAAAGATCGGCGGCAGCCAGTAAAGAGTGCGCACCTGCCCCGTGCGGTTCGCCTCCAGCAGCAGCGCCAGCACCACCGTGAACAGCGTCATCGAAACAAAAACCGGGCGCGGCATCAGGTTGTACAAGAAGGCCGAGCACGTGGCCGCCGACAGCAGGCATGACCACCAGAAGCGCCCGCTCAGGCGCAACGTCATCCAGAAAACGCTGAACGCGACAGCCAAAGTCAGCAGCACGCCGTAGATGCCGATGCCCACCAGCCCGAACCAGCGGTACGCCATCGATAGCAGCACTTCATATCCCCAACTGTAAGCCACCCACGGCCGCTCCGCCGCCGTCCGCGACAAAATGCCTGTGTGCGGAACCGCGAAGTGTTGCACGATCCACTCACCCACTTTCAAATGCCACCAGATGTCGAGGTCGAGCACGCAGAACTTCAGCTCCAGCGACCGCCCAGCCACCAAAGCCAGCAGCACTCCGAGCGCCAGCAATTTCAGAGCGCGGCGCTCAAAGAGACTTCGAATTTCCGCCAATGCACTCATCTGCGGTTAGCTCGAACAAGACAACATAGCACACGCCTGACTCGGCGATTCACGATCACTTGCTGCATACCGAGCTCGCGGAATCAGGTCGGTCTCGCTGCCGCGTCTCACTCTCCCCATACCGAATAAGAACTCATTAACCTCCGCTCCACCTGCCTCCGACAATCTCCTCCGTCTCGCCCCGAAAACGGTACACTGTTCGATCATGTCTGAACGAACGGCAATCATCATTGGCGCTGGGCCCGCAGGCCTCACCGCGGCTCACGAACTTATAACGCGCGCCGGAATCCGTCCCATCGTTCTTGAACGCAGCGACTACATGGGCGGCATCTCCCGCACCATCCGCTACAACGGCAACCGCATGGATATTGGTGGCCACCGTTTTTTCTCCAAGAGCGACCGCGTCATGAACTGGTGGCTGGCCCAGATGCCTCTCGAACAAGATAACGAAGCCGAGCGCATCGATCTCCGTATGCTCACGCGCTCCCGCAAGTCCCGCATCTATTTTCTCCGCCAGTTTTTCAGCTACCCCATTCAACTCACCGGCGATACTCTCCGCAAGCTCGGCCTCTACCGCACGGTGCGAATCGGTTGCAGCTATGTTTATCGTTCGATTTTTCCCATCAAGCCCGTCACCAATCTCGAAGAGTTTTTCATTAACCGCTTCGGCAACGAACTCTATTTAACTTTTTTCAAGTCCTACACTGAAAAAGTTTGGGGCGTGCCCTGCAATCGCATCAGCGCCGAGTGGGGAGCGCAGCGCATCAAGGGTTTATCCATTCGCAAGGCGCTCGCCCATTTCGTCAAGCAGGCCGTCAAGCGTGGCGATTCCGCACTCGCCCAGAAAGGCACGGAAACCTCGCTCATTGAGCGCTTCCTTTACCCCAAGTTTGGCCCCGGTCAAATGTGGGAAGAGGTCGCGCGAAAAGTCCTTGCCGCCGGCGGCGAAATTATCACTGGAATCGAAGTCGATAAAGTAGAAACACAGGCAGGGCGTGTCGTCGCCATCTCCGGCCGCACCGCAAATGGTGAAACCCGCCGCTTCACCGGCGATTATTTCTTTTCCACCACTTCGGTTCAGGAACTCGTTCGCGCCATGGGCGATGCTGTCCCTGCGTCGGTACGTGAGGTCGCCCGGGGCCTTCAATACCGCGATTTCATCACCGTTGGCTTGCTTTTGAAGAAGCTCAAGATTCAGGATCCCGGCGACCGCTTCGGCAAACTCGTTACCGATAACTGGATTTACATTCAGGAGCCCGATGTCATCATCGGCCGCTTGCAGGTCTTCAATAATTGGAGCCCCTATCTTGTTGCCGATCGCTCCCAGGTATGGCTGGGCGCGGAATATTTTTGCATGGAAGGCGATGAACTCTGGAACAAATCGACGGAAGAAATGGCGCGCCTGGCCGCTGAGGAACTCGACAAGGTCGGCATTATCGACAAGAACGATCTTCTTGATTCGACCGTCGTTCGCATGCCCAAAACTTATCCCGCCTATTTCGGTCTCTATGAGCGCTTCGGCGAGGTGCGCGACTACATGAACGGGTTTGAAAATCTCTTCCTGGTGGGCCGCAACGGCATGCACAAGTACAACAATCAGGACCACTCCATGCTCACCGCCATGACCGCCGTCGATAACATCATTGCCGGCATCACCAGCAAGGACAACATCTGGGCCGTCAACACCGAAGAGGAATACCACGAGGCAAAACAGAAAGTGAGCACAGGTAGTCTCTAACTTTCTTGGCAGGATGCCTTCGGATGGTGCAGCGCCGGGGCCTCTGAAGTACGACTCGACTCCGCCACCAGCCCGCGCTCGCCCACACAATATCGCCCAGCCATACTTGATCCCTACTCCACTGTCAGACTCGCGGTCGTGATCGTTACTGGACTCGGTTGTACCGTCGTCGTCCCCTGAATCGCAATGGTGTAAGTCTTCGGGCCGGTTAATGTCGAACTGCTTCCCCCGCCGCAGGCAACCAGCGATAGCAAGCAAATCCCCGCCAGCGCCAGCCCCATCCACCGCCGTTTTCCTTTCCCTCCCAGCAGCAAAATTCCCGCCAGTGGAATGAACGCGGCGAACAGTTGCGGAGCCGCCCATCTTCCACTCGGTTTCGGCTTCGTCAATGCCGCCGACCTCGACGGCACATTCACCGCCAGCGTGAACGGCACCGTGCTGTTCTTGCTCGGAGTAATCGTCGCGGGCGTAAACGTGCACGTTGCCCCCGATGGCAGCGAACTTTGCAAACAAGAGAGCGTGATCGCCTGCCCCGGTATCCCTGTGTTCTTATTCAACGACAGTGAGTAATTCGCGGTACCTCCCGGCGAAACCGTCTGCGGCATTGGCTGCGCCGCCGAGGGTGCTAATACGATCGTCACCTGCTCGGTCCCAATGGCCGTCGGATCAGCTTGCGATACCGCTTCCACTGTAATCGTTGACTGCGCTGGCACCGCCGACGGTCCCGTATAGTTGCCGGAACTGTCGATCGTTCCGAATGTCGTGTCGCCGCCCTGCGCTCCTTCCACGTACCACGTCACCGCGGTATTGCTCGTCCCGGTGACAGTTGCTGTGAACGGCTGAGGCGTGCATGGTTGCGTGGTGCACGTATAGACGAGCGTCCCCGTCGTACTTACCGTCACCGTGATCGTCCCACTCGGATTGGAGATTGTCGCCTGCGCCGATCCTGATGTCGTGTTGTCTACTTGGGAGGTAGCAGCAATCGTAACCGTACCACCACCCGCCGATGGCACTGTTGCCGGGGCCTGGAACAACCCGGTGCTCGAAATCGTTCCGACCGTCGCGTTGCCGCCCGCCAGGCCGTTCACGCTCCAGTTCACCGCCGGATTGCTGTTCCCCGTCACCGTCGCCGTGAATTGCTGCAGCGCGCCGACCACCACCGTGGCCGTGCTTGGCGCAACCGTCACTGTAAACGCCGCCGGCGCCACTTGCCGTATCCTGGAGTTCTCAGTATCGGCGACAAACAGAGTGTTAGTGGCGCCAAGCGCTACGCTTTGCGGTTCGTCGAGTTCGGCGCTTGTCGCGGCGCCGCCGTCACCAGTAAATCCGTTTGTTCCGTTTCCAGCGATGGTCTGAATCGTAGTGGTCGCCGCGACCACCTCGCGGATCGCCCCATTATCAGAGTCCGCAATGTAGATATTGCCGAACGAGTCGACGAGCACTCCCCATGGACTATCGAGCAATGCACTGCTCGGCGCTCCTTCATCTCCGGAATATCCACGCTGCCCAAGGGTTCCAGCTACGGTAAGAATGTCTCCGGCCCCAATCGTCGTCCCGGCAATCGTCACCGATTGCGCCCCGGGATTCACAACGCGAATCGCTTCGTCATCCGTATCCGCAATATAAATATTACCCGCCGAGTCGAGTGCAATGCCGTTGGGAAATTTGAGATTAGCGCTGGGAGCCGACCCGCCATCGCCGCACGGAAGGGCGTTGCAGTCGGCCCCCAGAGTGCCGGCAATCGTAGCCATGTTGTCATTGCCACCCGGAATACTGACGGTGCCAATGGTGAGTGTTGAGCTGCCGGTGTTCACGACGCGAACAGCCTGATCTTCAGTATCCGCAATATAAATGTTGCCGGAGCCGTCAACAGCGACGGCGTTGGGATTAGTGAGCTGCGCGCTGGTAGCGGTGCCGCCATCACCGCAACCTCCCGAAGCGGGGCTAGCGCAAATACTCCCGAGTGTCCCTGCTACAGTTGCAATACTATTTGCCGGAATGGAAACTCCCGCAATGGTGACGGTCGAACTGCTGGGGTTCACCACCCGAATGACGGAGTTCTCCGTCTCCGGAAGCCCGGTATCGGCGATATAAATATTGCCCGCGCCGGCCACAAATACGCCCGCGGGAAAATTCAGCTGCGCACTTGTCGCCAGCCCGCCATCGCCGCATCCTCCCGGCGCTGGGGCCGCACAAGGAACGCCGCTCCCAGCCACGGTTTCAATGTCGCCGGGCCCAATGCTCACATTATTGATCGTGATCGTGCTGCTTCCGGTGTTCAACACCCGAATCGCGGAGTTAACGCTATCCGCTATGTAGACATTCCCCGAAGCATCGACAAATGTCCCTCCGGGGAAGCCAAGTTCCGCGCTGGTTGCCACGCCTCCATCGCCCGAGTAACTCAGAAAACCATTTCCCGCGAATGCTTGAATATTTCCGGAGGCCTGCACCACCTCGCGAGTCTGCGTAGTCGAATGTGTCGGCGATATAAATGTTGTCGGAACCATCCACGGTGACGCCGCTCGGATAGTTCAGTTCCGCTCCGGTCGCCGTCGCCCCGCCGCCATTTCCGCACGCAGTCGCCGGCGGGAGATAGCTCGAACAAAATGTGCCCGCGTTACCCGCAACTGTGGAGATTGTGCCCGCCGGAACGACTTCTCGAATAACGGAGTTTCCGTAATCGGCGATGAAGATGTTGCCTGATCCATCTACCGAGACGCCAAACGGCAAGCATAAGAACGCGCTCGTCGCAGTTCCGTCGCCATATTGGCAGACGCTGCCATCGCTGGCATTGTAGTAACTCCCTGCAACGGCTTCGATTGCGCCGCCTGCAATCGGAGTGTCGGCAATTGTTACCGATTGCGTCCCGGGATTGACCACCCGAATCACCGAATCGTAGGTGTCCGCGATATAAATGTTTCCCGCTGCATCGACAAAAACGGCGAATGGCAAATCTAGCTGTGCGCTGCTCGCTGCTCCACCATCGCCACATGGGTATGTCGAGCACGTAACGTCCGCCATGCCGGCGACAGTCTGAATCGTCGCCGGCTGAATCGTCACCGTCCCGATCGTGATCGCGGAAGCTCCGTTGTTGACCACGCGGATCACTGAATTGTCGGCGTCCGCGATATACAAATTGCCCTGGCCGTCTACAAAGACCGCCGTCGGCTCAGCCAACTGTGCACCGGTTGGAGAACTGCCATCGCCACCGTATCCGCACTGTTGCGGACTGCCTGCGACCGTGGAGATGTTCCCGCCGCTCACTTCGCGAATCACGCAGTTGCCCGTGTCGGCTATGAAGATGTTTCCCGAGCCATCCGCGAACACGCCCCCCGGCTGTGCCAGCGCCGCGCTTGTCGCCGGTCCTCCATCGCCCGAGTAGCCGCTCGTGCCGTTCCCCGCCACCACCGTCACCATGCCGCGTGTCGACACTTCGAGGATTTGGCTCTCGTAATACGAACTCGCGATGTACAGATTTCCGTTCGAGTCCAGCGCCACGCTTGCCGGATATCCCAGGCTTGCTTGCGCCGCCGCCACATTATTCGGTCCCCCGCCCGCCACCGTGCTGATCGTGTACTGCGCCAGCGAACCCTGCGGTGCCCACACTGCAAACGCCAGCACTACGCAAATCCCCATCACAGAGCTTTTCGTCCGCGCATTCGTTCGTTTCAGCTTCGGTCCGCGCATGGCTATTTCACCTCTCCGCCGGAAATTCTGTTCTCTCCATCCGGCACCAGCCGCACCGCCTCAGTCGTCTTGTGCCCGCCCGGCAGGTCCACTTCCAGCAGCAGCCGTGGCCCTCCATGCCGCCACGTCCCAAATTCCGATCGCGGGATTGTGAACTCCTGCGTCGTGTCGGCCGCTCCTCCTGCCGCAATCGCCACCGAACTTGCTCGCTCTTTGGCCTTGTGCGGTGCTCCCTGCGATGAAGTCACATCCCCCAGTCCCATCCGCTCAACGCGCACATCTCTCTGCCCATGATTGGTCAGGTGCACCTTCAACCGGACGCGCGTCTGCGCCCCAGCTTCCGTTTTCCCCACCACCTGGTAGGTGCCGCTGATTCCGCCACTCGCGGCGGTGCCCGCCCATCCCGGCGCGACAAGTAACATTACCGCAGCAATGAATGGCGCAATAACGAACAGCGCAATATCGGTGCAAAGAGCCTTGCGGTTCATATCCTTTATCCTTCTCTTGTGCTCACTACGGATTTACTCTCGGCGCCCCGCGCCGTCGGCATCGCGAAACTTGTGGATTCGTTATCGATACATTATGCGCGCATTCCTACCCCAGCCGCACCTGATGTCACCGCGCATTGTGACGGGAATCACACTGCGTTTGGTCTTCACCCAAAAGACTGAAAGACGAATAGGAAAGGTATCCGATGACTTTCGCCCGCTCGCTGCGATGGATTGCCGTCATTGGCCTTTTCGTCTCTACGCTGCTTCTTTATCGTCCGCGCTACGGCGCGCAAGCCGAAGTCCATCTGCGTGGCTACGAACTGTTCGCCGTCGCCGAATCTCTCGTGCAGCATCACGCCTTTGCCGATCCATTTCTTCCTCTGCCTACCGGTCCCACCGCCCATGTTGGCCCGGTTTATCCCGCTTATCTTGCGCTTGTCTTCACTCTCTTCGGCCATGGACCGGCCGCCGTTGGCGTGCTCCTCTGGGGAGCATCGCTTCTCTTCGCGCTCCAATTAGCCGTTCTCCCCGCGCTTACCCAAAAACTCCGCCTTGGCTTCTGGACCGGCGTCCTCGCCGCCGTTGCCTGGCTCGGTGCGCGCATTCCCCCCGCCGTCATCTCGGAGGTGACGCTCACCAGCTTCCTCGTCATCGGCGCATCCTTTCTTATGGCCGAAGCCTTCCGGCGCAATCTCTCGCCTGTGCGTCTGATTCTTTGGACCGTCGCCTGGGCCGCGCTTCTGCTTCTTCAGCCCGCGATGCTTCTCGTCCTCATTTTTTTCGTCGTGCTCCTCCACTTCCTTTACCATCGTTCCGCCCGTCAAAAACTCGCTCTCGCCCTTCTGCCCATATTGCTCGTCTCGCCCTGGATCGCCCGCAACTACGTCGTCTTCCATAAACTCTTTTTCATTCGCGACAATCTCGGCATGGAGATGGCCGCCTCCAACCGTGACTGCGCCACCGCGCTCTTCGACGTCAATGACGCCGACCGCTGTTTCGCCCAAACGCATCCCAACGAGAATGTTGCCGAAGCACTCCGCGTTCGCGACCTCGGCGAGATCGAATACAACCGCGTCCGCATGCACGAAGCCCTCGACTGGATCCGCTCCCACCCGCGTGCCTTTGCCCAGCTTTCCCTTGAACGCTTCCAGGCCTTCTGGTTTCCGCCCGTCGGCCGCCGCCCCGGTAACGGCGTCATCCTTCTTCCCTGGGTACTCCATTGCTTCACGCTGCTGTCGATTCCGGGCCTATTCGTCATGTGGAGAAATGCCCGCTCCAGCAGCTACGTCGCTGCGCTCTGGCTTGTCTTCTTTCCGCTCACTTACTACTTCTTTCAATTCTTGATGCGCTATCGCTATCCCATCCTCTGGGCAACTTTCGTCCCCGGCAGCTATTTCCTCGTCGAGCTGTTCTGCGCCATCATCGGCCATCGCACTACGCCGGACGCCTCCCGAGAAAAGATCGTCTGATTTCACATTTGCCTGCGCTCGCGTTGTTCCCCGAGTTCATTCCATCGAAGAACCCAATCTTCCAGCGCGGTGAGCCGGTTTGACACTCCCGCCATGCCACCGGGAATGCCTTCCTCAGCCCCGCATCAATTCTTTCATTGCGTCTAAAAAAAACTGCTGCTTAAATGTCTGCATTCTGAAAAATTCTCAAACATGGTCACTATCATCGATGCGCTGGTACTTCGCCTTCTTCTTTGTATCCGGCTTTTGCAGCATCCTGTATGAACTCGTATGGCTGCGCCTGGCCATGGCGCAATTCGCCGTTACCACCGCCTTGGTTTCCATCGTTCTCTCCGCCTTCATGATCGGACTCGGCCTCGGCTCCTGGGCTGGCGGCCGCGTCGTCCGACATAACTCCCGCCGCAACTCCGCGCCCTTCGGTGCTGTTGCTCTGCGCCTTTACGCCGTCACCGAGCTTCTTATCGGCGTGTCCGCACTTATCGTCCCCCTTGAACTGTCCTTGGGACGCTCGTTTCTTGAACGCATCGACGCCCACGCCGCGCTCTCGTCTCCGGCCTATTACGCTCTCGCCGGCCTCTGGATCGGGCTCACTCTCGTTCCCTGGGGCGCATGTATGGGCGCAACCTTCCCTCTCGCAATGGCTGCCATGCGAGGCTCATTTTCCGGCCACACCGCGCGTTCATTCAGCTATCTCTATCTGGCCAACGTGCTTGGCGCGGTTAGCGGCGCCGTCATTCCTCTCTTCTTTATCGAGAGCTGGGGATTCCAAGCCACGCTTCACATCGGAACTTTTCTCAACTCCACACTCGCCGCCTGCGCTCTTCTGCTCAGCCTCGGCTACCGCGCGAGCGTAGCAACCCCTCCGCGCCAGCCCTCTGCCATCGCCTCGCCGCCCGTTGCTTCACGCTGGCCCCACATTTTGCTCTTTGCCACCGGCCTCACCAGCATGGGCGTCGAGGTCGTTTGGATTCGGATGTTCACGCCCGCTCTCGGCACAGTCGTCTATGCCTTTGCCGCCATTCTCGCCTTATATCTCGGCGCTACATTCCTGGGATCGCAGTTCTATCGCCGACGCCAACTCAGCGACGACGCTCCCAGCGCCTTTTTCCTCTCCCTGATCGCGCTCTCCGTTCTGCTTCCCATGGCCGCCTGCGATCCTCGTTTGCCGCTTCTTTATCCAATGCGCGTCACCAGCATTATTCCGTTTTCATTTCTCACCGGATTTCTCACTCCCTGGCTCCTCGATCGCGTTTCCCTCGGAGACCCCACTCGCGCTGGCCGCGGTTACGCCATCAACATCGTCGGTTGCGTTCTCGGCCCGCTCATCTCCGGCTTCCTTCTGCTTCCATTCCTCGGAGAGCGCTACACCCTCGCCGTCTTCGCATTGCCATGGCTCGTCATCAGCTTGCTTCACCTTCGTGCCGGCGCCACCGTCGCCACTCCGTCGCGCAGTGCCTGGCAGCCCGCCGCTATCGCCTTGCTTTCTCTGTCTCTCGTGCTCTCAACTGTCGACTACGAAACTCGATACTCGCCGCGCGAAGTCCGACGAGACAGCACGGCCACCGTCACCGCCATCGGTGCCACTCGCACCACCAAAGAACTCCTCATCAATGGCAACGGCGTGACCGGCCTCACTCCGATCACGAAAATGATCGCGCACCTTCCCTTAGCCTCAATATCCCGCCCGCCGAAAAACGTTTTAGTTATTTGCTTCGGCATGGGCACCACGCATCGCTCCGCACTCTCCTGGGGCATTGCTTCCACCGCCGTCGAGCTGGTTCCCAGCGTGGTCGCTCTATTTCCGTTCTTCTATGACGACGCTGACCAGCTTCTTCGCTCGCCCCTTTCACATGTCGTCGTCGATGATGGCCGCTTCTACCTGGAGCGTTCTTCCGAGCAATACGACGTCATCGTTCTCGACCCGCCTCCGCCCGTCGAGGCTGCCGCCTCCAGCCTTCTTTATTCCAAGGAGTTCTATTCCATCGCCAAACTTCACCTTCGCCCCGATGGCATCCTCCAACAATGGGTTCCCATGGGCAGCCAGGATCCTGCCATCATCGCCGCCGTTGCGCGTTCTATCAAGGAATCCTTCCCCTATGTTCGCGTCTTCCGCTCCATCGAAGGCTGGGGATACCACTTCCTCGCCAGCAGCTCTCCGCTGCCGCATCTCTCGGCCGCCGAGTTGGCGAGTCATCTGCCACCCGCCGCCGCTTCAGATCTTTTGGAATGGGGCCCGGCCCCCACAGCCGAGCAGGAATTTGCCGCCGTGCTCAATCAGGAACTTTCTGTCGATGACTTGATCGCGCAGGCCCCGCATGTTCCGGCGCTACAAGATGACCGTCCCGTCAACGAATATTTTTTGCTTCGCCGCGTCGCCGACGCCGATTACCGCCACAAGGTATGGCACCGCATCCTCGCCCGCATCGGATTCAACTCCTAACGTTCAGTTTCGTTTGCACTTTTGCTACCTCTCACCTCTGCCCTCCGCGCTATCTCACCCATCCCTGCCGCACCGCATGAATAAAGTCCGTAGACGCCGGCTCCATTCCCGCCCCGCGCATCTCCAACGCCACCTGCCCCGGGTGATACGCCGAATGCAGAATCACGGCCGACGCTTGAGGTCAAGCCGTGCGGCCCAACCTCACCCGCTCTTACTGCTGCCGCAAGGCCTCACCTTTCTGGACTCCATCTTCTAAACGTCTAGCCTTAATCACAAAAAGATGAAGCCTCACGGCACCCGTATAAGTCTTGCTTTACATTTTTTTCTCGGCTCCAGCCATCGCCGTCGTGCCCTTGCATTCCCAATCCGAAGAGCCATCGTCATTCAACATTCCCGTGCAAGTCCCCGAACCTTTCTCTCCCTTATGCTTCCCGGTGGCGCTGACGATCTTCCACTTATTCATCATCTTTTTCTCGCCAGGTTTGCCGGTCTCGCTATAGGTGTAGTACACCATGTCGCCATCGTTCATGGTCACATTGAAGTTCCCGCGAATTGCCATAGACGTCTTCCAAGTTTCCTGGAACTCGGTCCACGCGCCGGATTTCTCACCCGAGGTGCCCCCCGTGGCTTCGCAAGTGCCTTGTGCGATCGCATAGTTGTGCTCCGGCACGTCGCCGACCTTCATCATCGGATTCTCCGCCGGCTTCGGACAGTGCCACTTGGTATCGATCATTTGCCCCATCGCCGCCGACACCAACCACATCAGACAGACTGTCCCCAGAATCAGTTTGCGCATGTTTCCCTCCTTGTGCGTTTGCAACTCGTGAGTTTGAAATCGAAATGCGGCACAACTTTACCACCAGCGCATGGCGTTTGTCTCACCGCCGCGCCCGCTTAGCCGTCTATAGGCAACCCTGCTACGGAGACCTACAGGTCATCCAGCGAGCACGAGGCAAGAATTCACATCGCCAGCCGACGCCTTCGTTGCAGGCACAATAGCGTGCCTCAGTTCTTTTGTATGGTTAAAGCCCAGTGTCATCCGTAGCCACTTGTCGAAGGGTTCGCCCCATATTCGGAGCATTAACGTGGCCTCAGGGACCGCCCACCCCTTCCCAAGGCCCCGCAAGTCTCCGGGGCGTACCTGGTCAAGCACCGTTTGACCTTGCACCAAATTCCCGAGCCCGTTCCACTTACTGCCCCGCACACCATGTACGTACATATTGGTATTACAAACAATATGGCCGATCTTCGCCCGAGAAGCTCGCGTTAGAATCTTCGTCTATAGGGGCTTCGAGCTCACCCCCTTCCGTCAACTTGCATTCGCCGGGGGGAAGCCCGAAGCTGGAAAGCTGGGAGCAACCACTCAGCAACCTGAAATGGATACCGCTCGCATCGCCGCCCTGCTCGAACCGTTTCTCGGGTGCCCCGCCGCTCCCGGAGTCAGCGACGCGGGAGCCACGCTCACCCCGTTTCAACTCGAGCAAATATCGATCTACATCGATCTTTTGCTGCGCTGGAACGCCCGCATCAATCTCACCGCCATCCGCCAGCCCGAAGAAATCGTCACCCGCCATTTTGGCGAGTCGCTCTTCCTCGCCCGCCACGTGCTACCCCTATCTTCCCCTCACCCCGAGCGCAGCAGTTTGCCTGGCAAAGCCAAGCACCCTGCGGAGTCGACGGATTTCTTCGTTTCCTCCTCGTCGCCGAGAGTTCTTCCCGTGGCTCCTCATTTGCGCGTCATCGATATCGGTTCCGGCGCCGGCTTCCCCCCTCTCCCCCTGAAAATCTGGGCGCCACACATCCACCTCACGCTCATCGAATCCAATCACAAGAAGGCTGCATTCCTTCGTGAAGTCATTCGTACCCTTACATTGACGGAGGTCAATGCAATTGCCACCCGCGCCGAAGCTCTTCTTGATCGAATCCGGCCGGCCGTTTCCGAACGCCAGGCGTCCGCACTAGCAGCAGCGCCGATTCCCGTGCCAACCCCGAAATCCATTTTGCAAGCCGACATCGTCACCTTTCGCGCCGTCGAAAAATTCGAGTCGATCCTTCCATTGGCCGCCCGCTTTCTGGCTCCCTCCGGCCGGCTTGCCCTCCTCGTCAGTTCTGCCCGACTCGATGAGATAGGAAAGCTGCTTGGCGACTTCGAATGGATCCATAAACATATTCCTGAGTCACATTCACGGCTTCTTCTCCAAGGCCAGAGGATCAGCCCGTGATAGACCGTCATCCTTAGGTTAGTCTCATTGCTAGCAATAGTACAAAAAAGTGGAATAAACTAACATATAAACATTATAAAGTGGAATATCTAGACAATATTGCGGGTATTAAATGACTTAAAGTGGTAAAATGCTGAGATTGTTTCACATGAAACATTTCTCTAAGTCGCAACCGATCGGCTGCGAAGAGCTCCAATGGCTCAAAGTAGGTTTCGCGTGGAACATTATCCGCGAGAAGAATTCTTCCACGCGGGAGTTCCCTCGTCCGCCCCGAATTTTCCCTCGAGATCCGGAACGCCGCCATTCGGTAGACAAGGCCAATGTGGATTCCAGCGAATGTTCCGTGCGGAACACTTGCGATCCTTACTCTGAAATTGCGCCAGTCACCGGCTCGTCGAAAAAGTGTTTCGCGTGAAACGCCCGCTCTGTAACTAGACGGGGCGAAACGAAATTGCACTGAATTGCGGCATTGCGCTCGCACAGGCAAAGCGATTATTCTGCTGCGCAAACCAGCCAAACTGAATAGTTGAGAGTTAAATGAAGGGACGCCGGAGTCTGCCATGGGACGTGTGATCGCAATCACCAATCAGAAAGGCGGCGTCGGCAAGACCACGACCGCGATCAACCTGGCCGCTTCTCTTGCAGCCGCGGAAGTCAATACGCTGCTGATTGACTGCGACCCGCAAGCCAACACCACCAGCGGCCTAGGTCTGGTAAAGGATCCCGAGCGACTCAGTACCTATGACGTCATCATGGGTGCGGCCACGGCGGAAGAGGCCCTGCGCCCGACCGAGATCGAACAGCTCTGGCTGCTCCCGTCCCACAAGAACCTGATCGGGGCTAACCTTGAGCTCGTCGAAGGCGACCGGCGGGAGTATCGCCTGCGTGATGCGCTGGAGCCATTGCGTGAGCGATTTCGCTTCATCGTGCTCGACTGCCCACCCGCGCTCGACCTGCTCACCCTCAACGCGCTCGTGGCGGCTGACGCCGTTCTCATCCCAATGCAGGCCGAGTACTTCGCGCTCGAAGGGGTGTCGGAGCTGCTGGATACCATTGAGAGGATTCGCGCCGCGTTAAATCCGGCGCTGGCGGTGGAAGGAGTTGTTCTCACCATGTTCGATGAGAGAACAAACCTGGCGCAGCAGGTGGCGGAAGAATTGAAGAAACATTTCGGTGCGAAGCTCTGCGAGACGACGATTCCGCGGAACATACGGCTGGCGGAGGCGCCGAGCCATGGCAAGCCGGCGCTGGTATACGATGCACGCTCGCGCGGGGCCGAGAGCTACATCCGGCTGGCAAAGGAGATCCTGGACCGGCAAGCGGCCGCGCCGAGTGATGAGACAGGCGCAATAGCCAAAGAGGCAACGAATGCGAGCGCTGCGGCCGATGCGCCGCCTCCGGATTCGGGGGAAGCGGCATAGATAGATGTATATAAATATTTATTGGTATCGATTTTATGAGCCGCAAGGCGCGGCTTCGCTCCCACCCTCTTTTGCAAGAATCGCGAAAGAAGGGTGGGGCAACCCTCCAAGAGCAGTACACGGGGATTCACGACAGGAGTGATGGACAGATGACTGCAATCAATGCGGCGATTGAAAAACCGGCGGCAGATAAAACTGCGGAGCAGAAAACGGCGGGAAAAGCGGAGAACCCAGCAGTGGTGAAGGCTCATGTGTCGATGCCGGCTGGAAAGTCCGTTGCTTCATCAGCATCGGGAGGGCCAGTCGCGCCACCAGTTCATGAAAAGCGCCGCGCGCTGGGGCGGGGACTGGATTCGTTGCTACCCTCGCCGAATCGAGCGCGAACCGAGCATGCGGCAGAGCCAGCCCCCGGGCCGCGCGCTGTGACGCCGATTCCGCCTGCAGCACCGACATCCGGCGTGGTGGATGGCACCGCAGCGCGGACAAACGAGGCAAGGCCGCAGATCATGGCATCCGGTAAGACCCCAACCCAGCAAGACGAGACTGCGGCGCAGAACGTTCCTGAGTCGCTAAATCCAGTAGAACAGGCAGAGACGCCGGTCACTTCATCCACTCTTGGCGGATTTTCGCTTGGGTCGGGAACACAGGATGAAGTGCTGCGGCTTCCGATTGATCTGATCGACAGGAACCCGCACCAGACGCGGCGCGGCTTCAACGAAGACGCGCTTAAGGAATTGGCGCAATCGATCAAAGTGCAGGGGATTCTGCAGCCGCTGGTGGTGAGACAGCACGGCGACGGGCGCTACCTGCTGATTTTGGGCGAGCGCCGGCTGCGCGCCTCGCAGATGGCGGGGATGGACACGGTTCCCGCGATTGTGAAGCGGGTGAACGAGCAGCAAGCCGCAGAAATGACCGTGGTCGAGAACCTGCAGCGGCAGGACCTGAACTGCGTCGACCAGGCAGCGGCCTTCGCAAATCTGAGCCGGAATTTCAAGCTGACGCAGGAAGAAATCGGCAAGCGAGTAGGGTTGTCGCGAGAGGCGGTAGCGAATTATATGCGGCTGCTGAGCCTGCCGGAAGGCGTGCTGGAGGCGCTAATCGCGGGGCGATTGTCATACAGCCATGCGCGTGCGCTGATGCCGCTGAAGGACGAGGTGCAGATCTGGAGCCTGGCGAAGCGAGCGATGGAAGAGAATTTGAAAGTTTCCGATCTGGACGATCTGGTGAAAGGCCTCCATGTGCCGCATACATTTCCGCAGGGCCCAGCCAAAGGGGCACGCTGGATGGATCCGAACGTAAAGGCAGCGCAGCGATCGCTTGAAGAAGTGCTGGGAATGCGGGTGCGGATTCGCGACCGAAATGGCCGAGGCAAAATCGTGATCGAGTACAGCACGATTGACGATTTCGACCGTGTGGTGGAGGCGCTGAAGGGGAGATGAGGCAGTGGCCAGTGGCCAGTGTTTGGTGGTCAGTTCTCAGTGGAACCGGCGGCAATTTCTGTGAAGCATACAGGGGAATCTGAGGAGTAACAGGTGGAGAAGCAGAGCCATCCTTCGACGATCTGGGACGTAACAACGCGTCGTGGACGCCCGGTTGCAAGACAAGAGTGGGATAAAGCGCCCGAAAAGCGCGGGAGGGCGAGGGGATCAGCACAGTAAGAAGTAGGAGTGTGAGCCTGGACACAAAGCTCAAGGAGATGGCAGCTTATGACGGGCGAGGACGCCCGTCGCTTCACTAGGGCGGGTCCCGCGTAAGGACCACACTATAGGATTCTGCAGGCCTCGTCGAAGGAGAGACGCGGGTTTCTGGGATAGAGTTTGGCGGAATCTCCGTAGCCGAGGTTACAAAGGAAATTGGCTTCCCATTTGCCGTCGGGGAAAAACTCGGCATTCACTTTAGCGGCATCAAATCCAGACATGGGACCGCAATCGAGGCCGAGCGCGCGGGCGGCGATGATGAGATACGCGCCTTGCAAAGTACCGTTTCGAAACGCGGTCTCGTGGATGAAGTCGGGCTTGCCGGCAAACCACGAGCGAGCGTCAGTCTGGGGAAAGAGCTTGGGCAGTTTTTCGTGGAACTCGGTGTCATAGGCAATGATGACAGTGACCGGCGCGGTCATGGTTTTGTCGACGTTGCCGGGAGCGAGCGCGGAACGCAGCCGCTCTTTGGCTTCGGGCGTTGTGAGGAAAATGAAACGCGCGGGCGAAGAATTGGCGCTGGTGGGACCCAGGCTGGCGAGTTGATAAATCTGACGAAGAAGCTGTTCGGGAACTGGGTGCGCGAGCCATGCCGTGTGAGTGCGGGCTTGGTGAAAAAGCTGGTCCAGGGCTTCCTGGGAGATGGCGGTTCTTGTCAACGGATGCAGTGTGACTTGGGACATGAGGTCAGTCGCTCCTCGGATGGTTTCGTCATTTGGATTCGGCTCTGGGGGCATTGGATTCGCGACCGTCAGTCGAGGCTGCGCGAGGCCAGGAATCTGTCGAGTAATAAGTGGAACACATCGGCCAAAGGCGACTTTATTTTCCACTGGCTGGGGGCGTAGAGTTTAGGAAAGCGTTGTGGCAGTGGGCAAGGGGCAGGTCGGCAGGAGACCCAGCGTCAGACGAAATCAGCTGATCGAGCTCTGGGAGAATCAAGTAGTGGTGCAGGGCGGATGAGAGTGTAGGATCCTCCTACGCTCAATCAGGATGACAATCAAAGATGGAGGAGACATCGCGATGAGTTCGGTGCGGGTTTTGGTGGGGACTCGTAAGGGCGCTTTTGTACTTACATCGGACGGAAAACGGGAAAAATGGGATGTTTCAGGCCCGCATTTTGCGGGGTGGGAAATTTATCACATGAAGGGGTCCCCGGTGAATCCTGATCGACTTTACTGCTCGCAGACCAGCGGATGGTTTGGGCAGATTCTGCAACGGTCGGATGATGGCGGGAAGACGTGGCATCAGCCGGGAACGCCGGTGGGAGAAGCGCCGGCGGCCGGCGGCGGCCCTCCGAAGGCGGCGAGCAACAAGTTTATGTATGACACTACGGCGGAGACGGGCAAACCTCTGACGACGCATATGTGGTACGACGGGACGCAGCATCCATGGGAGTTCAAGCGAGTGTGGCATCTGGAACCCTCGCTGACGGAAGCTGACGCGGTATATGCGGGCATAGAGGATGCGGCGCTGTTCAAGTCGACCGACGGCGGCGAGAACTGGAAAGAGCTGTCAGGGCTGCGCGGGCATGGGACTGGTCCGAAGTGGCAGCCAGGAGCGGGCGGGATGTGTCTGCACACGGTGATACTCGATCCATCGAATCCGCAACGGATTTTTATTGCGATATCGGCGGCGGGAGCGTTTCGGACGGACGATGGCGGCGCGAGTTGGAAGCCGATTAATCAAGGACTGCGCTCGCAGTACATCCCGGATCCTACTGCGGAAATAGGACATTGCGTGCACCATGTGGCGATGCATCCGGCGCGGCCGGGGACGCTGTTTATGCAGAAGCACTGGGATGTGATGCGATCGGATGATGCGGGAGATTTGTGGAGGGAAGTGAGCGGAAATCTACCGACTGACTTTGGATTTGTGATCGACGTGCACGCGCACGAGCCGGAGACGATTTACGTGGTGCCGATCAAGAGCGACTCGGAGCACTATGTGCATGAGGGCAAGCTGCGCGTTTACAGGAGCCGATCGGGCGGGAATGAATGGGAGGCGCTGACTCGCGGATTGCCGCAGAGCCATTGCTATGTGAACGTGCTGCGCGATGCGATGGCGGTGGATCGATTGGATAAATGCGGGATTTATTTTGGGACCACGGGCGGGCAGGTGTATGCGTCGGCGGATGCGGGAGAAAGCTGGAACCCGATTGTGCGGGACCTGCCGGCGGTGCTGAGCGTGGAGGTACAGACGCTGTAAGGCAGTGGTTAGTGGCCAGTAGCTAGTGGTTAGTCGATGCGTCGGTGGTCGTCAGTCGTTGGTCGATAGTGATTGGAATCGCATATTCAGGCAGGGAGGTTAGGGGGAACTTATGTCGAAGATTACTCCATTTTTGTGGTTTGACGGACGGGCGGAAGAAGCGATGAATTTTTATCTCTCCGTTTTCAAAGAAGGAAAGGTGATGAACGTCAACCGGAAAGACGGCAAGGTTCTGGTGGCAACGTTCGAACTGGCGGGACAGCGCTTGATGGCGTTGAACGCGGGGCCGCAGTTCAAGTTCAACGAGTCGGTGTCGTTCTTTGTGAGTTGCGAGGGTCAGGAAGAAGTCGATTATTACTGGAGCCGCCTGCTTGAGGGAGGTCAGGAGAGCCAGTGCGGGTGGCTGAAAGACAAGTTTGGATTGTCGTGGCAGATTATCCCTTCGGCACTGATGCGATTGATGGGGGATGCGGATCCGGTGAAGTCGAAGGCCGTGTTTGACGCCATGCTGAAGATGAAGAAGATTGTGATTGCGGATTTGGAGAAAGCGCATGAGGGGCGGGCGGCATAGAGGTCAGAGGTCAGAAATCAGATTGCAGAAGTAAAACCCTTGCGAGGCGGCTTTCCTTATTTGGGGAGCCTGCCCGCGAAGAGGACACATGGGCAGGCTACAAGTAACATGATCCGCGTTATTCTGCCATTTCATTTGCGCACGCTGGCGCACGTTGGCGGCGAGGTAACGTTGGAGGTTGCGCCGCCGATCACCGTGCCAGCGGTCTTGGATGCTTTGGAGATGAAGTATCCAATGTTGCGGGGGACGATCCGCGATCAGGTGACATTCGAGCGGCGGCCATACCTGCGGTTTTTTGCCTGCCAGGAGGATCTAACGTTCGAGCCTCCGGAGACGGAATTGCTAGAGGCGGTGAGGTCGGGACGGGAGCCGCTAGTGGTGCTAGGGGCTATTGCCGGCGGGTAGATCTTCATAGCGTCGCAAACACTCGATATTTCAGGATTTCCGAACATTATCCAAAGCAGACAGGTTCTTGGGAAACACCGCATTCTTCTGCGGCGCCGCGTGCGGCCATAAGGCTGGAACGGAATGTGGCTGCGCGCCATCTAATTAACCGGAAGCGGTGACGGCAGCGCGGGCTTTTAGACCTGCACTTTGAATCAACTCACGGGATCTACACACGGCGGGTGGCGAAATCCGACGCCATCAGAGCGGTTTCCCCGACGAGCTTGGCCGTGATAGTATAGGTGGGTTTGTGCGCTCTCTGCACAGCTCCGTAGCAAATCCTACCGCTGGAATGGTTTGGAGTCTCGGACCGCGGCGTCTCCATGAGCCTTATTTTGGCTTGCGGCAATCGAGCGGGCAAGCGACCTGAGGAAAATTCAAGTTGGCACTTGACGATAAGTTCGAAGACATAAAAAAGCTGATCGACGCAGGTAAGGAGAAGGGTTATCTCACTTATGAGCAGGTCAATGACCTGATCCCGGACGACGTCCACTCTCCCGAAGACCTGGAAGATCTGCTGACCACGATCGGAACACAGGGTATTGATGTACTGGAAGGCGGCAAGATGCCTTCCACCGATCTGGAAAAAAAATTCGAGGAAGTAGAAGAAGGCGGCGAGGATGTTGAGCTTGACCTGACACCCGGCGCTCTAGAAAAAACGAACGATCCCGTCCGCATGTATTTGCGCGAGATGGGAACAGTGCCGCTGCTGACTCGCGAAGGCGAAGTGGAAATCGCCAAGCGCATTGAGCGCGGCCAAAACCGCGTACTGAAGGCGCTGTCGCGCTCTCCGATCGTGATTCGCGAATTGCTCGCTCTGGGCGAGGACCTGGAAAAGGGCGTTCGCTCGATCAAAGAACTGGTGACCTTCGATGAAGAAGAGATCACGGAAGAGATCGTTGATAAACGGCTGAAGGAATTTCTTGGGCGGGTCGCGGTTCTGGAAAAGGCGTACAAGAAGCTCGCGCCGCTTGAAGAGAAGTACGCTAACGTCAACGCAAAAAAACGGCCGAAAGACCACCGCCGCTATCGCTTCAATCTGGCGCGGGCAATCGTGCGCACGTCCCTAGCGGTGCGCAACCTGGGGTTCACCAACAACGAACGCAAGCGGCTCATCGACCGGGTAAACCGCACCGTCGACGGCATGCGCTCGCTCGACCGGCAGATCCAGAACCTGGAAAAGCGGGCGGAGCAGACGCGCAGCGAAGAACAAAAGAAGGAATACAAGAAGCAGGCGCGGGCGGTCCGCGGAGAACTGGAAAAGCTGGAAGCGGAAGCGGGCCTGTTGTTTCTGGAACTCAAGCGCACGCAGCGCGAGATCATCCAGGGCGACATGGACGCCGAGCAGGCGAAGCGGGAACTGATCGAAGCGAACCTGCGCCTTGTGGTTTCGATCGCAAAGAAATACACGAACCGCGGCTTGCAGTTCCTCGACCTGATTCAGGAGGGAAACATCGGCCTGATGAAGGCGGTGGACAAATTCGAATACCGGCGCGGGTATAAGTTTTCGACGTATGCGACGTGGTGGATCCGGCAGGCGATTACGCGCGCGATTGCCGACCAGGCGCGGACGATCCGCATCCCGGTGCACATGATCGAAACCATCAACAAGCTGATCCGCACTTCGCGGCAGCTGGTGCAGGAGCTGGGACGCGAGCCGACGTCGGAGGAAATCGCGAAACGGATGGATATACCGGTGGCGAAGGTGCGCAAGGTTCTTAAGATTGCGCAGGAACCGATTTCGCTGGAGACGCCGATTGGCGAAGAAGAAGATTCGCATTTGGGCGACTTCATCGAAGACCGCGGGGTGGTTTCGCCGGCGGAAGCGGTGATCAACGTCAACCTGAAAGACCAGACGGGACAGGTGCTGCGCACGCTGACTCCGAGGGAAGAAAAAGTCATCAAGATGCGATTTGGCTTGGAGGACGGCTCAGAGCACACGCTCGAAGAAGTAGGCCAGTCGTTCGCAGTGACCAGAGAACGTATCCGGCAGATCGAGGCGAAGGCGCTGCGGAAGTTGAGGCATCCGTCGAGGTCGAGGAAGCTGCGGGCGTTTATGGATGGCGTAAGGGACTAAGGCAGAGGTTAGAGGTCAGATTGCAGAGGTTGGGCGCGAGGGATCGCGCCCTTTTTGTTGCTTGCTTCTTAGACATGGCAGAAGAGCTGAGTAGCTGCTCTGACCATCGTGGCGCAGCCTCATCCCTGCACAAACGGGTTTCTCACCCGCACGCTGCCGTACAGTCGTCCATGTTCGAAATCCTCGGAGACAATTTCCTCCAAACCATAATGCTCGGCATAGGCCCAGAGGTGGGCATCGAACCACGAAACCCGATATGCCGCGGCGCCTAACAGAGTTGAATGAACAACCGCTGCACTGGGATAAAGGATTGGAAACTGCGCCATGAGTTCTTCCACTTCGTGACGCGCTTCGTCCGAGGATAGCAGGGGATCAGAGCCGACTTTTGTGCGTGTGACCGCAGCTACAAACTCAAGCAGCGCCTGATGGGGAATTCGGGCCGAATCATCCGCTAGCCCCTGATGCAGGATGTCGCGAGCAAGTCGCTGCTTCTCCGGATAACGGGCATCAAAACGGTAGACCAGAACATTTGTGTCAACGAGGAAGGCCACGATCGTAAAGGTCCTCTCTTGTCCAGCCTCGGTGTGAGGGCTGAGCCTGACCCGCATGCTTTTTGCGGAAGGCAGCGTTCCGCTTTTCCTGGCGAGCCGTTGCCTGTTCAAAAAGCCGGAGCCGTTGCGGGAGGGTGGCGGCATCCGCTTTGTGGGACCGCTTCATGATGCGAATCGTCTCCCCCGCTGGCAACCAGTCCAGTTCGTCTCCGGGACGAATCTTGTACTGATCAGCAACCGCCTTGGGAATCGTGAGCTGGAGCTTGCTGGTGACCTTGGCCATCGCGCTATTGTAGCAAGGATATCGTCCTTGTTCAATCCTTGTTACTACGATAAATCCAGCGTTCCCATCGCAAAGGCAAGGGGACACGGGAAATTCAAGCGAGAAATACTTGGGTGCGAGCGATCGCGCTCTTTTTCTTTGGCCGGGGTCTCTTGTTTGTTTTCTTGTCGCAGAGCGTGTTGCAGATCACAGACTGCGGGAATGGCCTGTGGAACCATCGGAGCGGCTATTTTCATGGTTAGGGAGAAGCTCGGCAGTGAAGCGATTGAGACTTATCGGCGTAGTGGCATTAATAGCGATGGCCGTGACGTCCCTACAGGCGAAAGAAGGGGCGGATCAATATCCGTATGGAGCAGAGAACTGGTTTGCCGGGGCGACGCCAGGGCCGGGACTGTATTACATCAATTATTTCGGGTATTACACAGGGCAATTAAAGAATGGCGCCGGGCAGAACGTTGACCTCGGCGGGACGACGGCGTCAGTAAGCGCCGTGTTTAACGCGTTCCGCCTTTTGGATATGACGAATTTCAAGATCGCAGGCGCGGATTACGGCTTTCACACCATCGTGCCGGTGGTGTATCAGTCGGTTAATTTGGGCGGAACGAACAGCGTTACCAGCGTGGGTGATATTGTTGCGGACCCGCTTGTGCTCGGATGGCACCATCCGCGGTGGCATGCCGTGGCGGCGTTCGATGTTAATCTTCCCACCGGACATTACGAGAAGAACGATCCGCGCGTATGTATCGGCGCACACTACTACAGTTTTGAGCCGATTCTCGCGTTGAGCTTTATGCCGAAGTCAGGGTGGGAGGCCTCGGCAAAGATGATGTACAACATCAAGACCACGAACCAGGCTACGAATTACCACTCAGGGCAGGAATTTCACGTGGATTATCTGGCGGGCAAGCATTTGGGGAGCTGGATGCTCGGCGCGCAAGGTTACGCGCTCAAGCAGACGACGAATGACACAATTCAAGGTGTAGCGGTTGCCGCACAGCCGGGCGTGTTTGACACGGGCCGACGCGGGCAAGTTTTGGGGCTAGGGCCGGGAATCGCCTATGAAACGAAGGGGCATGTGATGTTCATCGGCAACTGGCAGCATGAAGTTTTGGTGCGGAATCGATTTGGCGGGGACAAGGTGTGGTTCAAGATGATCATCCCGGTTGGATCTGTGCTTGGCCGTTCGTAGCTTCGTGCAAATAAGAAATTTGAAGCGCTGCTGATCTTTCTGATGAAACCTATTCCTTGGCGGGTCCAGCTAGGCGCGGTTGCGGCGTGCTATGCGGCGATCCTGGCGTGGGCTGCGCTTATGGTTACCCAACGCTACCTTGCGGGCCTACGCGATCCCAATGATTACAACGGCGGCATGGCCGCATTCGGCGACTGGATGCTCGAGATATTTATCGGGATGCTGTTGCTGATTCCTACGTCTTTTCTCGCGCTGATCCTTCGCAAATCCGAGATCATGTACACGCTTTTTTCGAAGATTTTATTTGGGCTCAGCCTGACGGCGCCCGTGAGCCTGGGCCTCCTGCTCATTCCTGCCATAGGCCAACGAGACACAATCCTGGGCAGTTTCTGTTTCTATCGACTGTTCGGCGCGCCATGCGTGCTGATTTGTCTGGCGGTGAGCCGATTGTTGGCTCGATTTCGACTGTCGAAGCGTCTGCTCTCCTATGGGTTGTTGACTGAGGCCGTGAATATTGTTCTTGCAGTAGGTTTGCTTTTCTTCGCTGGCCACAGCAAGCCGATTGCAAACAACACGGCATTCAGAATACAGAACGCGCAATACCGGACATGGTAGCGCTGTTTCCGGCCTCTGGAAAAACCGAACGTGGTAAGGGTAGTGTCCTAATTTGAACTTTTTATCGTTCGAGATTGGCATAAATCGTGCCCTCATTGGGACGGCGAAAATCAATTTTCTCCTTGCACCATGCTAAGCCATAATCAATCGCTGCCTGTTTCGTGAGATGGCGGCCTGGCGCTTCGAAAGGAATCGGTTTCGGTACGGCTGGTGAAGTGATCCATCCAAACGCGACGAATCCGCCCTCTTGGGCTGCATGAGTTGCCAGTTCGATCAGGCGTCCGTTGTATTGTTCTCTTGCTTCTAGCGCGAGTGCTATCCGCACCCACTCTGATAACGTTTTATCTCTAAGACGAGCTGCTGTTTCCATCGCCTTCAGGTCACTCTTGGCGAACCTGACGGGCACGATTCGACCCTTAGCTTCACCCTTCGGTAGCTTGGGTCTGCCGAGTTTCTTAGATTTCTTCTGCTGTGCCAAGGCTGCGTATCTCCTGTGCGATTGCGATCTTTACCGCGTCTGCTGCTGATTTGATGGGGTGCTGATGCAGTATCGTTACATGCCGAATCGGTTTGTCGGGGTCGCCAGTTTCATGCGCCCACGCATAGACCCTATGCGCCGTTGGGTGGCCGATCAGGTCGAACACTTCGACAACTCCCTCCCATACCGTCTCGCCCTTGAAAGTCTCTTTCACTGGCACGCTTTCAATGTGCTCCGAATCAACCCCATGTAGCCGCCTAATCACATCCTGTAATTCTTGGATGTAGCTCACGACGTTGCCTCTACCAGTTCTCCCACCGTCCAGAAGTCTTTCTCAACTCCCGCCGCCATCGCTGGAGTACAGCGCAGCGTACCGTGACGGCGCACGAAGTTGTAGTAAGCGAAGTGCAACCCAACGGCTGCCTTGAAGTTTTCCAGCTTCTTGCTGAATGCCAGCGTCAAGCGTGAGAGCCGCTTTACGTGGAGTCGCGTGGTCGCGTTCAGGCGCTCGATATGGCTAGTCGATACCAGTTCCATCTCAGGGTTGCCAGCAATCGCTCTGCGATACGCTGACGCGAAGTGCGGGGCACTGTACTTGCGCTCTGGATGCTGTGCGGAGTCATGGACGTACACCTTCACGATCTGGCCGTAATCCACATCTGCCCCAAATGCTCGCTCAATCGCTTCGGGATAGGAGTTCATCGCGTCGGTGGAGATTTGCACGCGATTGCGAACGCGACCAGCGATGTCCTGTATAAACTCATTCGCCATCTCAGCGGTGCGCTTGCCGCACCTAAACGAGGGAACCAGCTTGGTTTCGGAGTCGATCGCGCAGAACGTCCACACGTCGCCAAACTCAGGGTTATCCTCGATCTTGCAATGGCGCTCTTTCTTGCCGATATAACCCCATACCTCATCCAGTTGCAGGTAGTTACAGCCCAAGTCCTGCATCTTGGAATCCATCAGCAATTCCAGTTTTTGCCGACCTTCACCCCAAGCCGCATGATCGTATCGCGGTGAATGCCTGTAATCCGCTCGGTCGAACGAATGCTGGAACCTTCCGCCAGTGCTCCGATGACCGCAATTTGCTTGTCGGTATTAAGTACGTTTGCCATACGACATAATGTATTACAACAACAAAACGACGTCAAGTATTTTTGTGATACACTTTGTCCGCTATGTTGAAATACTTGGCTGGGCTGGTGTTGGTCTTCGGGTTGGCAATCTACATATCCGTTCAGGACGAACGCGCCGCCCAACAAACCACACCCCACGCCGCACAGCTTAGTAAAAGTGCTCTCCCCGCCGAAGCGGATGAAAATCATTCCCAACAAAACGTACCCAATCCCGAACGGAACGCGCCACGTTGGTATCGCTTCTTCAGATGGGGAGACGGAACTACAACTTGGGTGATCGTTTTTACCCTCTTGGCCATTGCTGAACAGGCCCACGAAAGCGCCAAGGCTACGCTTGCGATGCAGCGAAGTATCGCTCTGCAAGAAGTCAGCATGAAGCAGTGGATTGAGGTCACCAACTGGCACAGCGAGGAGCAACTTAGGGACATTCGTGGGAAGCCGACCCTCATGATCTACTTTGATATTCTCAACCCCACGGATCGCGTCGTAACTCTCACTGGCATGGAGTGGAATATTGGCAAAGAGACCGGAAACGAAACGCTTAACGCCGTAGTACCACCAAAGAAAGCGCATCCCACGATAATCGGCTATAGCCTTACGCATCACCAAGCTGCCGAGTTCGAATCTCAGATTCCGGTAAAGTTCAGCGTTGCTGGCAACATTGGTTTTACGGACGCTCTCGGCACGCCGCAACGTCAGCCCTTCTGGGTAAGCCTCCATTGCGGCATTGGGAATGGAATTATAATTATCAAGCAGTTTGAAACCGCTGCCTGGACTCTCCCCACCGATAAAACAGATTCCTAGCAGACACACAACTGCCGCTAGCAGCGTCCAAATTAGGACACTACCGTGGTAAGGGAAGGGTGCACCACCTTCTGCGATAAGACGAAGGTTCAACGTTTCTGATTACTTAGATGAATCAGGCGGAGCGCAGACTATACCAGTGCCGGAAACCGCATCAATGCCGGAATTTACTCTTAAATAGACCGGAGCATTCTTGGCCACCCAAAGACCAACCGCTGTAGTAGTGTTTTCGGTGGTTTCGGGAGCGACTGCGGCATTGTCGTGCGGATGAGTATCTTCGTAATTGTCGACCGACCATTCTGAAGGAATGGCATTCTGTCGGCTCAGATAAGCAACAAATGCCTGCGTGTCGCTACTGAAAGTGTTGCCGGTGAATTGACGGAAAGTATCTGGCTTGCCTTTGGAGTTGTAGGCCCACGGGTAGGGAGAGAGCAACATGGTAGTGCGTATGCCGTGTTCATTGCCCCATTGGATGGCCTGCACAATAAACTTCTGATAGCCGGGCCCGCTGCCTCCAGCGAGAAAGAAGTTCGGCGGAACATCGAAGGCCATGGCTTTGCCGTAAAGAGCCTCGCCACGCTCGAGCGCGTAATAGGGATTGGTGGCAAAGACGTGATCTCCGAGTTTGGGTTCGTTCCGATCATTGGGGCCAACGATGGGAGCGACGGTTTCGATGCCGGCCGATCGGGCCGCATCGACATACTCTTGCCAGAGCTTAAGGTCCTTTTGCAATTGGCCGCGCGGGGCAGTATCGGATGGCGTGTTCACATTGGCTTCCGACGGATGAAGACCATTTTGTATGTACACGGCCTGGTAGTAACCGTAGCTGGGAGGAAGCGTGAAGTAATTCGCGCCGACTTGCCCAAGCTCGGCCTGGCCGGGCCCGGTGCCGGTGAATACGCTCTCGATCGCCTGGATAATGCTCGGCGGATGCTCGGCGGCGGCGACGGCATTCGCATGCTCGTAGAGTCCCACGTGTCCAGTTTCGAGAAGCTCGGAGAACTGGTCACCGTTCTCGAGCCCGTCAAATCCGCCGGTGCCGCCGACGAAAATGTATATGCCGAGATTCGAGCAGGCAGAGTCAGGGGCGTAATCAGGAATTTCGGCGGCCTGCGCCGCGGCATAGATGGCTGTGATGGTAAGCACGAACATCGCGAGAGCGAGATGGGGGCGCCTGGTCGAGTATTTGGGCATGGGATCCCCTCCCCACGGAGTTATGGTAAACCCGGAGTGGCGGGGAGTGTTGCTAAGCCTAAGAGCCGTAGTAACGGTAATGCCCAGTGATCGTCCAGTTAAAAAGAACGTCCTCCATTCTTGGCCCGTATCCGATGTTGTGGACGATCATATAGGCGCCGCTTGGTCCCTTCTGGTCAACGACGATAGCGATGTGCGGCACGCCGCCGCCAAGATCGTACGTGACCAGGTCGCCCGGCCGATAGTCCTCCGGATGGCGAGAAATTAGCAGAGATTCTCCTTTGCGTTGGAAAAAGATCCTCAGGTTCGGGACACGCCGATGATCGATGTTCGAGTCGGGATGATTCAGCCCCCATCTCCCTTTATGCCGGTAGGCAGCGAAGTCGCGCTCCATGTCTTCGTGCACATCCTTTTGGAGATCGATGCCGACAGCGCGATAAATACGGATGATCTCGTCGGTACAAACGCCCCTATCCTGCGGCACGTCTCCTCCGGGATAAGGCATGCGCACGTAGGCGGGATCATATTGAACTGAATGATGGGTACGCTCAACGGCCGCACTGACCAGGCGGCGCAAGAACTGATCGCGTTGCTCGCTGTCCGATCGCGCTTGAGAGAGTGCCAGCGGTCCATGACAGCAGATCAGAAGTGCTGCGAGCGTCCATGTGAACAGCCAATTACGCCTCCGCATAGCAATCATATTAATGCCTTTTGTCCCGTGCTTTGCGTCGCGATCGCCGGCCGTCGCAGGAGCATCGTTTATCACCCCGCGTTTATCACCCTGTTAGAATCGCAGTATCCGCATGGATTCGCAGCACATACGAAACTTCGCGATTATCGCGCATATTGACCACGGGAAGTCGACGCTAGCGGACCGACTGCTGGAGCTGACCGGGTCGCTCGCCATGCGCGAAATGCAGGAGCAAGTACTCGACTCGATGGACTTGGAGCGCGAACGCGGTATCACGATCAAAGCGCATGCTGTCCGCATGGTATATCCCGCGCACGATGGCGAGACTTATCAGCTCAATTTGATTGATACGCCGGGACACGTGGATTTTTCCTATGAAGTATCGCGCTCGCTGGCGGCGTGTGAAGGGGCGCTGCTGATTGTGGACGCGTCGCAGGGCGTGGAGGCGCAGACGCTGGCGAATTCCTATCTCGCCATCAATCACGGGCTGGAGATCATTCCCGTCATTAATAAGATCGATTTGCAGAGCGCCGACATACCGCGGACGAAGGAGATGATCGAAAGCGCGGTGGGGCTCGATGCTTCGAACGCGCTGCCAATTTCGGCGAAAACGGGGCAGGGCGTGCCCGATGTGCTGGAAGCGATTGTGAAGCGGGTTCCGCCGCCGAAAGGTTCGCCGGAGCGGCATTTGCAGGCGTTGCTCTTTGACTCGTGGTTTGATCCTTACCGCGGTGTAGTGGTGCTGGCGCGGGTATTCGAAGGCACGCTGCGGGTGGGTCAGAAAATTCGGTTGTGGTCGAATGGACGCGTGTTTCAGGTGGAAGGGCTGGGCGTGCTGACGCCCAAGCCGGTGGCGATTGACGAGCTGGTGGCGGGGGAAGTCGGATTCATTGTTGCGAATATCAAAAACGTGGCCGACACGAAGATCGGCGATACGATTACCGATGATGACCGGCCCGCGATTGAGCCGCTACCGGGATTTGAAGAGATCAAGCCGATGGTGTTCGCCGGGCTTTATACCGTCGACGCGCACGAGCACACGGCGCTGCGCGAAGCGCTGGAGAAACTGAAACTGAATGACTCCTCATTTTTCTTTGAGCCGGAGAGTTCCGCCGCGCTGGGATTCGGCTTCCGCTGCGGTTTTTTAGGCCTGCTGCATATGGAAATCATTCAGGAGCGGCTGGAACGCGAGTATGGGCTCGAGCTTATTACTACCGCGCCAAGCGTGCGCTATCTGGTGCATAAGACGGATGGTACGGTGATTGAGGTCGATAATCCTTCACGCTGGCCGGATACGAGCGAGATTGCCAAGGTGGAAGAGCCGGTGATTCTGGCAGTCATTTTGACAAATGAGGAATATGTCGGCGGGATTCTGAAACTGGTGGAAGAGAAGCGGGGCAAGCAGAAGAGTTTCGAGTATGTGAGTTCATCGCGAGTGATGCTGCAGTATGAGCTGCCGCTCAATGAGATTGTGCTCGATTTCTATGATCGGCTGAAGACGGTGTCGCGCGGGTACGCTTCGCTCGACTATCACTTATCGGGCACGTGGGACTCGCCCATGGCGAAGCTCGACATCATGGTGGCGGGCGAGCCCGTGGACGCGCTTTCGACTATTATTCATCGCGATTTCGCCTACGAGCGCGGGCGCGCTCTGGCGCAGAAGATGAGGGAGTTGATTCCTCGCCAGATGTTTGAAGTAGCGATCCAGGCAGCGATCGGGGCGAAGGTCATTGCGCGTGAGACTGTGGCGGCCATGCGTAAGAACGTAATTGCCAAGTGCTACGGCGGCGATATCTCGCGGAAACGCAAGCTCCTTGAAAAGCAGAAAGAAGGCAAGAAAAGGATGAAGCGGATCGGGCGCGTGGACATTCCGCAGGAGGCGTTCCTAGCCGTTCTGAAGGTAGGCGAGAGCGGATAATCAAGCTGGGTTGGACTCCTCCGCCGCAAGTGACCGGCTTTGGCGTCGGCCCGATGTTGAAGAAAACACACAACGACTCCACCCCGGGCAGAAGCCTCCATAACCCGCGTCCACGGGGCGTTTCCGCTTGACAGACCCTGGTTCCTCCGCTACTGTCAAAATAATTCCTGCACGGTGGGGGGATTCTTGTTTTCTGGCCCCCGAATCTCGCAGCCATCTGCAAGAAATTTCAGGAGATAACTATGAATCGCAAGCTATGGGCCTTGGCCCTGGCTACTCTGGTTTCGGCCGGGGTAGTGGAAGGACGCACGCAAACGCTGATGACGCGCCATGTACGCGAAGTAACCATTAACGGGCAGGCGCAACTAACCGGAAGCCTCCCTCCCGGCAAAGTCATGCAGTTGGACGTCGTTCTGCCGCTGCGCGATCCAGAGGGTTTGAATACCTTCCTGGCGGACTTATATGACCCGCTTAATATTGAGTACCGGCAATTCGTGACGCCTTCCGAATTCACCGAGAGGTTTGGGCCCACGCAAGCGCATTACGACGCGGTGGTGAAGTACCTTCAGGACAGAGGCCTTACGGTTGTGGGTGGCTCGCGTGATGGAATGGAAGTCCAGGTTAAAGGGCCGGTCTCGGCAATCGAAGCGGCCTTCCACGTAGACCTTCTGACCTATCAGCATCCGACCGAGAAACGGGAATTTTACGCGCCTGACCGCGAACCGACCGTAGATCTGCCGTTCGATTTGTGGCACATCTCCGGCTTGGACAATTATTCGAAGCCGCATCCGCAGTACGTAAAGAGGGACGATTACGCCAAAACGCACGGCTTCACGCCGGAAGACGTGGTGAGCCACGCAACCACCGGGTCCGGCCCATCAAAGTCGTTTCTTGGAAGCGATATGCGCGCGGCCTACTATGGCGGAACAGCATTGACTGGGGCGGGCCAGAACCTCGGGTTGCTGGAGTACTACGGCACCGACCTGACCGATTTGACTAACTACTACACTCAGGCCAAGCAAACCAATAAGGTGCCGGTTACGCTTCTTTCCACCGACGGCACCAGCACGAGTTGCGCGGTACCCGCTTGCGACGACACCGAGCAGACGCTGGACATGACGCAGGCGCTGGGCATGGCTCCGGGACTTGCAAGCCTCGTGATGTATATCGGTTCGACCGATACTGCCATCATCAGCGCGATGACGACGCACAAGCCGCTGCCTACAGCCATCAGCTGTTCCTGGGGCTGGACTCCAGCAGACCCTGGGCATTTGAATGTTTATTTCAAGAAGATGGCAGTGCAGGGTCAGAATTTCTTTGTGGCTTCCGGCGACGATGGAACTTGGACAAAAGACGGCAACGCCGAGGCCTGGCCCGCAGACGATGCTTTCATTATCGCAGTAGGAGGAACGGACCTGACGACCACGAAAGCGGCCGGGCCCTGGAAGACAGAAACGGCATGGAACGGCAGCGGAGGCGGCTACTCGCCTGACAAAGTTGCAATTCCCGCTTGGCAGAAACTGGCCGGTGTGGTCAACACCACTAATAAAGCCTCGACAAAATACCGGAATGGGCCCGACGTTGCAGCCAATGCGAACTTCACTTTTCTTGTTTGCGCCGATCAAGGGGCGTGCTCGGCCAATGAATACGGCGGAACGAGTTTTGCTTCACCCATGTGGGCGGGCTACCTGGCGCTGGTCAATGAGCAACTGGCGAACGACGGCGACAAGACAATCGGGTTCATTAACCCCTTGATCTATCCCATTGGCGTCGGCACGAGCTATGCCGCGGCCTTTCACGATATAACGAAAGGCAATTGCGGCACCTACTCGTCGGTGACTGGCTACGATCTTTGCGCTGGTTGGGGAAGCCCGAACGGTGCGGGTTTGATCAACGCTCTAGTTAACAAAAAGTAAACGCAGAAAGCCCGCTGTATCCGCCTTACTGGGACGCGAGTTTCGAGCCCCAGTGGAAGCGAAACACGGGCTTCTTTTTGCCTTTTTTTGACTGTTTTCTGAAGGACGATGGGGAACAAGTCTTGCGGTTCGTTACATCTACGGTAATCGCAGTATGTGCAAATCTCACATTTTGTGACGAAGGTGCTGATTTGGCACGAGATGGGCAAGTTGAAGGTGTACACGACGTAACCAACTTAGAAACATTGATTTAGGCTCGGTCGACATGTGCCGAAATTTGGTCACAGACGCTGCATTCCAAGAGGCGTTCGGGCCGCAGTCCATTGATCCACAATGTTTTCCACAGGTTAAGGATGCTGCAGAATGCCTCGACCATAGGCAAATCGAGCGGCTTTCCCGCCTTCTGCCGAAAGCTGGGCTGGGCCCCTAAAAGCAGAGCTAGGTTCGGTCTTTCGGGGACTCCAAGGCAGATGCCTTGAATGGCTCGTTTCTTGAGGCCGCGAGCGTGTTGCTTCCTTCAAATTGCAACTGTAGGCGTGGTGCCATCTGCTCGGCGACAGGCGCCAAGTTGTAGGCTTCACAAAAATCTCGATACATAAAGGGCTGCTTGCTGAGATCCATCTGATTGAGAGCGCGGATGCCGCCAATCCGGCGGAGAGCATACTCGATGCGGGGTGCGAGCGGCGGGGCCGTGATCTGCTTGCCGCTGGAATAGATCGGCAGGTGATCAACACCCCAACGCCGCAGGTAATCGTTCACGAATTTCCAGGCAGCGTCGGCTTCCACTTTGCTCTCAGCTTCAGAACTCGCGCCGGCAAAATTACGCAGTTCGGCCAGCTTAGGAAACCAGGTCAACTGCCGCAGGGCGCGCTGGAAAGACACTCTGAGTTGCTCCAGCGAAATATCAGCCAGGCCGCGAACATAAATCTCCATGCGCTCATCGGTCAGCGGCTCAGCAAAAGCTTCCGCCAGCATCGTGAGTTGATCCGATATCCAACTAAGAAGCTCCAAGGAGATCGCGGAACCGCCGCTTGACTCGGGCGTTGACTTCAAGGTTATCGAGTTTTCTTTGCTCGGCTCGGCTAGGTCGGACATTTTGCCCTCTGGTGAGACGCCATTTCGCGTCTTCAAAATAAAATTTATTAATCGCGATACCCGAGCTGCGATCGCGGATCGCAGCCTTGGCAATTACTTCTGTTGCTTCCTGTAATGATTGGCCCGTGTACGTAGTCTCTGCATAGATGGCTGCCTCAACCATTCTGCGATTGCTGTCAGTAGCTGGAAGCCCAAGTATAACGATGATCTGATGTGCGAGCTTTTGAAGTGTGGGGGAGTCTTGATCAGAACTCTTGTCCAGTAAGTCTTGTTCATCCTTATATGCAGCGTCGCGTGTGTCGCCTGTGAGTGACCGAGATGTCGCGTTGTGCGACGCAGATGTCGTGGCGTGCGACATGGTGGTCGCGAATTGCGACGTCTCTGTCGCGTTCGACGACACATGTGACGTCTGCTCAGGTTGATTCATATTGCCGGTGAATTCATCACCAGCCATCTGATCCACAGAGATCTGATCGAATAGAGGAATGACATTTGAGGTCTTGGCGCGAGGTGGTACCGGAACAATGACGTATGTCGTCATGTTTTCCGTGCGTAGGATGCGAATCAGCTTAAGATCTTCAAGAGTTTTCAATGTACGCTGAATCGTCCGCTGAGAGAGACTAAGCAGCGCGGCCATCTTTGCTGTGCCGATCCAGGTGGATCGAGTTTCACAGTTCGTGTGGCGCTCAAGAACGTGATACACCGCGATTCCTACGGGTCCTACCTCGCGAGCGTAGTGATCGATAAAACCGTTTTCAGTGATATAAAAATTGGCTCTGCGGCCGCTGCGAACTGCTTCCCTCATCCCGAGTGAACCTCTCATCAATTATCTGTTTGAATGTTCTCAAGAACACCGACGCTTACCATCGCTCTTCTATGCGCCGCGCGCAAGATAGCTGCACCACTTTTTCTGTGTACATCTTGTGGAGGTGTGGTCCTGATTGTGGAGAACAGGAAAAAGACATCCGAATGTCTCTGTGATGACTTCATCTTGTGATCCACTGAGGCTCTCGCATCGAAACCTTTGCGACAAAGAATGCTGCGGATTGCGGCGAAATAATTTGCATGGAAATTTTCTTTTGCGTCGGGGCGTGAAGTCGTTCGCCATGCGACCGGCTTCAATTTGTCGCAATCATTTTTATTGCGATTATTCGCCGGGTTCGCTGTTGCCTTCGGCGAGGTTGGCAAATCGCGTGGAATTATGCAGGAACGCGAGATGGAATTTGCCAATAGGACCATTGCGCTGTTTTGCGACGATGATTTCCGCGCGGCCCTTCAGCTCGGGATCGTCCTGTTTATAAATCTCTTCCCGGAAAATGAACATGACAACATCGGCGTCCTGCTCAATGGAGCCCGATTCACGCAGATCGGAAAGCTGCGGACGATGGTCACCGCCGCGGCTCTCTGGTGCGCGGCTCAACTGCGAGAGCGCGACGACCGGAACCCCCAGTTCTTTCGCGAGCCCCTTAAGGCCGCGTGAGATGGCCGACACTTCCTGGGTGCGGTTTTCGGAGCGTTTGCTGCCACCGGACATAAGCTGAAGATAATCGACCACGATCAGGTCCAGTCCCTTCGCAGATTGCTTCAGTCGGCGGGCTTTAGCACGCATCTCGGTCAGCGAGATTCCCGGCGTATCGTCGATAAAGAGCTTGCAGCTAACGAGTTCTTCCATGGCGCGCATAACTTTTTTCATGTCGTCGGCCCACAAAGAGCCCGTGCGCATTTTGTGAGCGTCGACTATGGCCCGCGAGCAGAGCAGCCGTTGAAGGAGTGCATCACTCGACATTTCAAGCGAGAAGATGCCGACGACCTTGCCGTCATCGATGGCGGCATTTTCAGCAATGTTCATGGCGAACGCGGTCTTGCCCATGGAAGGGCGCGCGGCCAGAATCACGAGATCCGATTTCTGCAGGCCGCCGGTCATCTCGTCGAGATCGGCGTAATGCGTGGCCAGGCCGGTGATGCGCTGACCGCGCTTCAGCAGCTCATCGACGGAGCCAAAGGAATCGCGAACGATGTCTTCAATTCCCTGGAAGCCCTTGCCGATGCGTTTCTCCGCCAGGGCGAAAACAGAGGCCTCAGCATCGCTGAGAATTTCGTCGGCGGTATCGGCTTGCTCGCTGGCTTTGGCGATAGCGGCGCTCGAGACACTGATGAGACCGCGGAGAATCGCTTTGTCGCGAACGATGTGGATGTAATGTTCAATGGAAGGCCGGTCAGGCACGCCATCGAGCAGGCTTGAGACATAGGCAACATCGCCGATCGCCTGCAGGTCTTTCTTGCGATCAAGCTCCTCGACCAGCGTGATGATATCGATGGGCCGGGAATCGTCGGCGAGTTCCATCATGCGCGAATAGATTCGGCGATGAGCGTCGAGCGAGAAGTCTTCGGGGCGCAAATGCTCGGAGGCTTCGTAGTAGGCCTGATTGTCGAGCAGGATGGCACCGAGGATGGAACGCTCGGCTTGAATACTGGCCGGCATGCGCCCGATGATGGAGTCGACGGTAGCCACAGTGGTTGTGTGTGTGGATTGCATCGTAATCCATTTGTGCTTGTGGACGATTGAGCGCTTAGTCGGAAAACGCGTCCGAAATCAAATTTATTTCAGCCGGTGAATCGCATCATCGGCAAATACCATTCGTGATCGCAAGTCGCCCGGCGAAAATTCGATTCGCTTTTGATTAATGCGCTGCCCATTACCGCTATTTGCGAGTATCCCATAGGGCGAATAAAAAGGGAATATCATCGAAGGAACCTATGTGCCCAGGCGCATTGCTTTGCGAAGAAGAAACGGAGAGATGGAGACAGCCCGGATGCAGACAAACAAATGCGGCTCAAGCCAGCCACTCGAGCCGCATTGTTATCGCGGACGTTTCTGACTGCCGTCTTCGGCCTAAGGAGGCCTTCGTCGACAGGCGCTCATCAGAGCGCGTTAAGCTACAGACGCCCTAAGCTCGCGCCTAAGGCAATCGATTCACCGCTTCCATCCTTCCTTGGAAGGAAGGACTTTGGAGGAGGCCGCAACGCCGGGGCCCGAATCACGGAACATGAGCCGGAATTCCCCGGCGATTCACCCTCGAGAGACTCGACGGCAACGTTGAATCCTGGTCAGCAGCGACTCAGAAACAATGTCCGCTTGACTGCCTAGCAATGTGCCGGAGTGCGCGCGGCAGCGCAATCGCAAAATGGAGTGATTCTGTGCATAAGCTGTGGAGACGAGGAACTTTTTGTGGAAGGCAGCAGGAAAAGCAGGAGGAATTTACTGCTCGAGGGGGTTGGGCAATTGCAAGACGATTTTCTGGATTGAAGTCATGTCGAGGCGCCAACGCTAATTCTGGCAAATCGTGACCGCCAAACTTCAGTCGCTGGTTTACACTACCCGCAATGATTGCGCACCTGCGCGGAACACTGCTGTCGAAACATCCGAATCAGGCCGTGGTGGAAACACACGGCGTCGGCTATGACGTCGTGATCAGCGTGCCTACCTTCGCGGAGATGCCGCCGGCAGGCAGTGAAGTGGCGTTGCATATCCACACCCATGTTCGCGAGGACGCGCTCAGCCTGTATGGCTTTTTGCGGCTGGGCGACAAACAGCTGTTTGAAAAATTGCTGACCGTGAGCGGCATTGGGCCCAAGCTGGCGATTACGATCCTCAGCGGCATGCCCGCCGATGAAATGATTGCGGCGATACGTGGTGGCGACGTGGTGCAGCTCACGCGTATTCCGGGAATTGGAAAGAAAACGGCCGAGCGCATGCTGCTGGAATTGCGCGATAAACTTCCCACTGCAGGCGATGCGGAGACGGATGGCGTGCCGACGAATCCTGTGGAGGAAGATGTGATTTCAGCGCTGGTAAATCTCGGGTACCAACGTGCGAGCGCGGAAAAGGGCCTCCTTGCCGTGCGCAACCGCCAAGGCGTGGGAGAAAAGAATTTTGAAGTGTTGTTTCGCGAGGCGCTGGGCGCATTATCGAGGTAACAACAGAGACAGAGATGAGAAGCGCTTTCGTTTGTTAAACCACCGCGGTAGAAAGTCGGTAGTCATGGGGGCCTTGTGCGCAAGTTCGTGCCGGTGATCCTGGTGGTATTGTGCTTCGTAGTCGTGGCCGTCTCCAGAGGGCCACGATTGATCGATGAACAGGAAAACAAGATACGTGTAAAGCCGCCGTACACATCCCTGGTTTCGGAGGCGGCGCTGGATCTGCACGAGCAGCTCACGATCGCCGATCTGCATGCTAATTCGCTTTTGTGGGGACGTGACCTGTTGATGCGTTCACGCTACGGACAGGTAGACCTACCCAGACTGGCCGAAGGCAACGTGGCCTTGCAGGTGTTCGCCGTCCCGACCAAAGTGCCTCACGGTCTCCACAAGAGCTATGACGACAAAACGGACGATATTCTCTGGCTTGCGCTGATCGAGCGCTGGCCGTTGCGGACCTGGCGCAACCAGACGGAACGGGCCATCTACCAGGCACGGCGACTCCATGATCTGGCCATCGCTTCGCGTGGCAATTTCGCGCTGATAGAAAATTCCGCCGGTCTCGAAGGCTACCTTCGTCATCGGGAAGCGAATAATCAGCTTACGGCGGGATTGTTGGCAATAGACGGAGCCAACGCGATGGAGGGTGACCTGCAAAACCTGGAAGTGCTCTATGCTGCGGGCTATCGCATAATGTCGGCGAGCGATTTCTTCGACAACGCCATTGGAGGCTCGGTAGCCGGCGTCGACCAAATCGGGCTGACGCCGAAGGGACGGACCTGGGTACGGCTGATGGAGGCGCGGCGTATGATCATCGACCTTGCGCATGCCTCACCGAAGACGATGGATGACGTGCTCGGCATGGCCACGCGCCCCGTCATCGTCTCGCACACCGGCGTGCGAGGCACGTGTAACAATAGCCGCAATCTCACCGATGATCAGATTCGGGCGATTGCTGCGAAAGGCGGCCTGATTGGGATTGGTTATTGGGATACGGCGACGTGCGGCCACGATGCGCGCGCGATTGTGCGGGCGATGAAGTATGTTTCCAGTCGTGTCGGGGTGGAGCATGTGGCGCTGGGATCGAACTTCGATGCAGCCGTCACACAGCCTTTTGATACGACCGGCGTCGTTGAAATCACGGCGGCAATGATGGATGCGGGATACTCGGAAAAGGAAATCAAAATGATCATGGGAGAGAACGTGATCAAATTCCTGAAAGAAAATCTACCCGCGAATTAGGCTGCGGCAAGGTAGATCAGTTGCCGACGAAGCGAAGATAAAGATCGCGGTCGTGGCTGCAGGCTTCGGCCATCTGTCGGATGCGCTCCCAGGCTTCCATTTGGGATTCATCGCGGACGCGTTCTTTGGCGCGGTCCCATTCGGGGAGGAAGGCTGCCATCTGCAAGTGGTTGAAGACAGTCTTGCCAAATTGATCGATGCCGCTGAGCAGGACGAAGTTAGGATCGCTGGCGGTGGGAACTACTCCGTTGAGAATGACCCACTCGCCACGCTCGCCAAGGTCGTCTTCGAGTTTGACCACCAAAGACATGGATAGTTTCCTTCATTGGGGTACGTGGAGAAAATGTAGCAGGCTTGGCGGGCGTTTTCAAAATTGAACGGGCTGAAAGTAACGTCGCGACGTTACCGGCAGCGAAAATAAAGTCGAGAGTACAGCGGAGCCAGACGTGAATATTGGTTTTTTCGGCGGAAGTTTCGATCCCATCCATCGCGGCCATATCGCGCTGGCCCGGGCTGCGGTGGAGCGGTGTGGCTTGCGGCAGGTGTTATTCGTCACCTGTGGCGCCCCTCCGCACAAACAGAAAAATCCAATCACACCCTTCGTCCATCGCCACGCGATGGTTGCTTTGGCGACGCAGGAGGAAAAGCTGTTTGTGCCTTCGCTCGCGGAAGCGCCGGATGCGGCGGACGAAGGAAAGGTGCGGCCAGTTGTTCGCGAAAGCGGGTCGAGCAAGCGCGGCAATCCGCAGCCGAAGGTGAATTACGCAAAAGTAAATTACACCATCGACACGGTACGACGCTTAAAAATGGCGATGAAGAAAGTCGACCGTCTGTTCGTGCTGGTTGGAATCGACGCATTTCGCGATATCGCGACCTGGCATGAAGCGCCAGCGCTGCTGGGCGAGTGCGAATTTATTGTGGCAAGCAGGCCGGGATATTCCTTGCGCGAGGTGGCCGAGGCCTTGCCGAAAAAATTACGCCCGGCGGAAGCCGTGACGCGTCCATTTCACAAACAGCCGGCCAGCGGCGACCTGGTGTTGCCGGGAGTTACGCTCCACCTGTTGGAAGGGGTTCACCAGAATGTGGCGGCCACCACGATCCGCGAGGCAGCAGCCCATGACAAACCACTCGCTCGCTGGGTGGATCCGCGAGTCGCCGATTACATCAGAAAAATGGGGTTGTACAGATAAGTCAGAAGTCAGATTGCAGAAGTTGTCAGTTGTCGGTATTGGTGGCTGGTTCCGATTGGGGATTTTGAGCGTAATGGGGATTTTTCACCAATCGATGTGCCAAGATGCGTCGCACGATAAAATCCTGTGTGGATTTGTCGTGTCAGCGCGATGTATCTCCGTTTCGTCACAACTCGAATTGACAAGGATTCCCACAAGCCACAAGGCGTGTTTGTGGCGTGTTATGCGCTTCTCGATTCGGACGACCTTACCCGTGACGAGTGGAAGCGGGTCCGTGAAATCCTCAACTGGTTCAATGAGAACCTGCCACACCCTCCAAAGACTTTCACTACGGGTAGGGCAATCTTTTGGTTCAAGTCCAGTGCGGAGAAGAGTATCCAAAGCGTGTGGGAACTCGTTCACGTGCTGCGACAGCACGGGCATTACGTGGAGGTTCACAAATGCAGACGGCTGGGAAATATTCTCTATGAAGACAAACTCCAAGTTGCCGCATATCCCTCAAAGCTCGACGGAAGAATAACCGTGCAGTGAATGTTTCTGATGAAATCAGCCGTTCTCACTCAAAATCCAGACCTCAGAGCCATCCCGCACCGGCCCACGTTACAATCGAAACACTCACTATGGCCGCAAACAAAGAACTCAAACAACAGATCAACGAAGCCATTCTCGCCTGCCAGGAACGAAAGGCAGAGGAACTCACCATTCTCGAACTCGAGCAGGGTTCCGGAGCCTTCACAGATTATTTCTTGATGTGCAGCGGAACGAATCCGCGGCAGGTTCAGGCGATTGCAGATGCCGTGGAAGAACGCCTCGAACAGCTTGGACAGCGCGTCACGCACCGCGAGGGTTACAAGCAGGCAGAATGGGTGCTGCTCGACTATGTCGACTTCGTCGTCCACATTTTTTCGGAGAAGGCGCGCCAATTCTACGATCTGGAGCGGCTTTGGAAGTCGGCGCGCAAAATTGAGCTGGCGGAATTGATGGCGCGGACGAAAAAGCCGCGTGTTGCGAAGACTAAGCCCACTGCTCCGCAGGTCAAATCGAACACTGTCCCGAACAGTGTTCCCAAGAAATCCCGAAAGAAGGCCTAGATGCCGGCGTCCAATGCAATGTCGTGGGGTTCGCAATACCGGCTGGTGGCGGCGGAGAAATGGAAAGCGAAATCGGCGGCGATGGGCAGCGCCGTCACCGAGGCGTTCGTGGAATATGCGCAACCGCTTCCGGCGATGTGCGTACTGGATCTGGCAAGCGGAACGGGCGAACCGGCCATTAGTCTGGCGGAGCGCGTAGGGCCTGCCGGCTCAGTCGTGGCGGTGGACCAGAGTGCCGCGCTGCTAGAGATCGCAATCGAGCGGGCGCAGAAAAAGAAGTTGACGAATGTCGTCACCCGGCAGGCGGATGCACACAAGCTTCCCTTTGCCGAGCGCAGTTTCGATCTCGCCACTTGCCGCTTTGGTGTGATGTTCTTCGCCGATGCTTTGGGGGCATTGACCGAATTACGGCGCGTGTTGAGGCCCGGCGCGCGCGCGTGTTTTGCCGCATGGGGCCCGTTCGAGCAGCCATATTGGAAGTCGACAATGAAGGTTGTGCATAACCACGTGGGGGGCTCGCTGCTTGCCGCCGCAGCGGAAGATCCGTTCCGGTTCGCGGTGCCGGGCTCGCTGTCGCTGATTTTGCGTGCGGCAGGATTTCAAGAGGTCGACGAATCGACTCGCAATCTCCCGTGGACATGGCCCGGCGATGCGGAGGAATTATTCGACTATGCATGCGCGCTAGCCGTGCCATTCCGGCCAATGCTGGAACGCGTCTCCGAACAAATGTGGCCGACGATCCGAGCTGAGGCCCACGCAGCGATCGAGCGCTATCGAATCGGGGACGAAATTAGATTTGGCGCCAACGTGGTGATGGCTTCGGGAAAAGCGTAAAGGCAACCCCCTTGAAAATCAAAGTGGCATGGGTCAGCAAGACTGGCAAAACCAAAGAACCAGCCATTCAAAGTCTGACCGATGAATACCTGAAACGGATCGCGCACTACGCCGAGATTGAGAGCGGGCCGGTCAGGGATGAAAGCGCGATTCTTGCGCTGGCGAGCGACGGGAGCGGCCCGAAAGGGAAAGCCCACGGCAAGCCACATGCGAGCAAATTGCGCCACAAGCTGGTGCTGCTGGACGCTCGCGGCAAACAATTCTCCTCGGAAGAACTGGCGGCGTTTCTGGAGCGCGAGCAAATGCAGTCTTTGCCGGTGCTTTTCGCCATCGGTGGCAGCGACGGATGGACAGAAAATGCGCGGCATGAAGCGGCGCTAATCCTGTCTCTGGGAAAAATGACCTTGCCGCACGAACTGGCGCGAGTGGTGGTGCTGGAACAAATCTACCGCGCCTTCACGATTCTGAAAAAGCATCCCTATCATTTAGGCCATTAGGGCGAGCGCGGGTTGAAGCCAGCGACATGCGGCCGCATGGGCGTTAGCGAGAAAGTAACCGGGCAGCGTCCGATTACCCTTCTGGCTCTGGGCGAGATCGCATCCCCAATTAGACTTACGGCAGCTTTCCCCGCGCCCGCGAATATCCTATTGTGCTTTGTAGAAGCAGAGTTATTCAGAATGGTGAGGGCCCTCCCCGAAATGAAAAATCCGTACGAGGTCTTGCGAGCGAAGGAACAAGAACTAATGCGGATTCGCAAGGAGATGGATGCATTGCGAATCGCGGTGCGCCTGCTGGAAGGTGACGATAACGCTGCCGCGAACGAAAAAAGCCAGCCTCAATTTAACCGCGTGGTGGAGATGCCTTAGGCAGCCAACTCAATCTCCACCGTCTCCTCGATGGCGGACGGTCGCAGCCCGTCCGCCATTTGTCGGCGAGGCAATTCCTCAATTCGCCGCTGTGTCCGTGTCCACAATACGATTGCGCCATCGGAGACGATGTGTCGCATTTTGTAAAAGCTACATTTATTACCTGAGAATCAGTCCTGCCAATGGACTAGCCCGGAAGTGGGGGGTAGGCTGTAAGGAACCAGGCTGGTTTCCCAAAAGCCGGCATCACGGGGGCATTCGCGCAAGTGGGGTCGCCTCTACCTGAGAACGAAGTGGCAAGACTGGAAGCTCTCAGGGGCTACAGGGTACTCGACACGCCTCCAGAGCAAACCTTTGATGACCTTGCTCGGCTCACCAGCTACATCTGTGGCACGCCAATCGCTTTCATCGGATTCATGTATTCGGACCGGCTGTGGCTGAAGTCGCAAGTCGGCTGGGATGCGTCAGAGATCTCGCGCGAAGCCTCTTTCTGCGGCCACACCCTTTTGCAAAGCGACGTACTCGTCGTCGCGGACACGCACGCCGACCACGGCAGGCTTGCGACTTGCTCCTTGGCTACGGAGCGGGGAATCCGTTTCTATGCCGGCGCTTCGCTGGTTTCGCCAGATGGCTATGTTTTGGGAACGCTCGCCGCGATGGACACAATTCCAAGAGGGCTGACGCCGAGCCAGATTGACGCCCTCCGGAAACTTGCGCGCCAGGTTGTCGCTTTGCTCGAAGCCAGACGGCTTGCAATCAATACAATTCCTGGCACGGGGTCACCCCAGCCTGCTCATGAACCGACTGTTGATGGCGGAAAGGTCCTGGGGTTCTCCTTTGGCGGACCTGCTGCCATCCTCATCGTGGAAGACGAGACCATCCTTCGGCGGCTGCTTTGTCTTGCCTTGCAAAAGAGACAACACGTCGTTTATGCAGCGAAAGATGGACTGGAAGCGCTCGACGTTTTCCGCGAGCACGACCGCGAAATCCAGCTCATCATTACTGATCTGATGATGCCTCACATGGACGGTATAGAGCTAAAGAACCGAATCTCAGCCTTGCGAGCGGACGTGAAGTTCCTGTTCATGTCCGGCTACGCCGAACAGGTTTTGGAACAACATCCGGGAGCCCTCGAAGGCAGCGCGTTCCTGGAGAAACCTTTCCTTCCCGAAGAACTGGCCAACAAAGTTGGCGAGATGCTGGTTCCCGATGCGGCGGCAGGAGAAGCCGCGAGCGCCCACTAACCGCCCCACATGCTCACGAACCACAGCCCACGCCGAGTATTTGGCGCGGCCGCATCCTCCCGCGTAGAATCCGCGTAGAATTAAAGATTCGCTTTTGAAGGTGGCGTTCCCATATCATGTCGGAGCTTCGACGCGGTCTCATCATCGTGAACACCGGCCCGGGCAAGGGAAAGACGACCGCGGCCATGGGCACGGCTCTGCGCGCCGTTGGACAGGGAATGCGCGTGCTCATGCTTCAGTTCCTGAAGGGGTCATGGCATTACGGAGAACTCGACGCGGTGAAAGCGTTCGGCGATAAATTCGTCATGAAGCAGATGGGTCGGGGATTTGTGAAAGTCGGCGCGGAGACGCCCGATCCGGAAGATGTGCGCATGGTGGAGGAAGCGTGGGCCGAAGCCGTGAAGGCCATCAACTCGGGTGACTGGGATCTGGTTGTTCTCGACGAAATAAACTATGCCATCAGCTATGGAATGCTCGATCCAGCGAAAGTGGTTGAGGGATTGAAGGCGCGGCCAGAGATGGTGCATGTGATATTGACCGGACGCAACGCGCATCCGACAATTGTTGAGCTTGCCGATACAGTTACGGAAATGCGTCAGGTGAAACACGCGTATGAGAAGGGCGTAATGGCGCAGATAGGAATCGAATACTAAAAATTTGTAATTTGCGATTTGTAATTTGCGATTGAAACACTCTTGCTGCGAAGTGGAGATTGCGGCATTGAGACCGTTAAATTGCAAATTAGAAATTACCAAATTACAAATTCCCTATGACTTGGTTCAAACGACAATCCGGTGAGATCGATGCAGCGGGCGAAAAAAAAGTCCGCACCGAAGGCCTGTGGGTGAAATGCGACAACTGCCGCCAAATTATCTGGAAGAAGGACCTGGAAGAGAATCTTAACGTTTGTCCGAAATGCGACAAGCATTTTCGCATTGATGCCCGCGCGCGGCTGGCATTACTGCTCGATGACGGGAAGTACGAAGTTTTTGATGGCAACCTCACCTCGACAGACCCGCTCAAGTTCGTCGACCTCAAACCTTATTCCTCGCGGCTGAAGCGGGCCAAAGCCGACACCGGGCTGAAGGACGCCGTGATCAATGCGCGCGGAAAAATCAATGGGCGCGATGTGATTGTCAGCTCGATGGAATACGCTTTCATCGGCGGAAGCATGGGGTCGGTTGTCGGCGAAGCTATTACCCGCGCGATTGAAAAAGCAAACGACACGCGCACGCCGCTGATTATCGTTTCCGCCTCGGGTGGCGCGCGCATGATGGAAGGCGCCATCAGCCTGATGCAGCTGGCTAAGATTTCAGCCGCGCTGGCCCGGCTCGACGATGCCAAGGTTCCCTACATTTCGGTTTTGACCGATCCGACGACGGGCGGCGTGACGGCCTCATTTGCCATGTTGGGCGATTTGAATATTGGGGAGCCCGGGGCTCTCATCGGCTTTGCCGGTCCACGGGTGATTGAGCAGACGATCCGCCAGAAACTGCCTCCCGGCTTCCAGCGATCTGAATTCCTCCTGGAGCACGGCATGCTCGACGCCGTGGTGCCTCGCAAAGAAATGAAGGCCTACATTGCGCGCGCGCTGGATTTTATGGCTGGGGCGGCGGCGTAGGAACTGCTCGTCGTTCGTTCCGACGCGTCGTTGGTCGCTTGTCGCTGGTCGTTAGCAAACCCCTCCCCTGACGATCTGATATCGATTTCTGTTCACCGTTCGTGGGCGCACTTTGACCTTCGGCAGTCCCCTTCCAACGCGTGGATGTCGAAACCGGCGGCCAGACTTGCTACCCTGAATTGAGGGTCACCCGGAAGTAGCGAACGACTGACGACCAACGACTAACGACCGTGTCCTACGAAACCGCAGTCGCGCAAATGTATGCGTTGGGCCATGAGCTAGCCCATACGCCCTCGCACAAGTTCGACCTGGCGCACATGCGCGTGCTGCTTGCGGCGTTGGGGCACCCAGAGAAAAACTTCCCTAGCGTTTTGATCGCGGGGACAAACGGCAAGGGTTCGACGGCGGCGACGCTCGCCTCAATTCTTCAAACTTCCGGGCTCAGAACGGGGCTCTACACTTCGCCGCACCTGGTGCGAATCAACGAGCGCATTCGGCTGGACAGTCAACCGATCAGCGACGGCGATTTCGCGCTGGTTCACGATGTAGTCGGCCGCACGGCAGAGAGATTAGTCAGCGAGGGCGATCTGCCGTGGCATCCGAGCTTTTTCGAGATGCTGACAGCGATGGCGTTCGAATATTTTGCGCGCAGCCGGCCGGAGATGGTGGTGCTGGAGGTCGGGATGGGCGGGCGTCTGGATGCCACCAACGTGGTCGAGCCGCGCGTCAGCGTCATCACCGATATTGCGCTGGATCATCAGAATTTCCTTGGCGACACCATCACCGAGATTGCGCGCGAGAAAGCCGGAATCATCCGGCCGCGCGGCGCTTTGGTCACGCTGCCGCAGTTGCCGGAAGCAAACGACGTGATCGGAAACGCAATCCTCGATGCGGGCGCGCGCGCGGTGAATGCTGTGCCGTATGTGCCGCCAGTTTCGCCGGGAAATGAGTATCCGGTAGCTGGTGGCCAGTATCCAGTCAGGTCTCAGTCCGGCAGGCCGCTTTCAGAGGAATCAACGGAAGGACCAAGACAGGTATATCCGCTTGAGGTGATGGGCAAGCAAATTGCCGTCGATTCACCATTGATTGGCCGGCACCAGTTGCGCAATTTGGCGCTGGCAATTGCAACGGCCGTGGAGTTGCACGAGCAGGGTTGGCCGCAGATTACGGCAAAGTCGATTGAACGCGGCATACGCGAAACACACTGGCCGGGACGATTTCAAATTGTGAAAGAAACGAGGCGCGGTGACATCAGCGGCCGGGGAGCAAATATCCAAGAGCCGAAAGCCGAAAGCCAAGAGCCGGGTTTGCCTGAGTTTGTATTTGACGTCGCCCACAATCCTGCCGGAGCCTGGGCGCTGCGCTCCGCGCTCTCTTCTGTTTATGGCGAGCGCCCGGTCACGCTGGTATTTGGAGTTCTCCGCGACAAGGCCGTATCGGAGATGGCCGAGATCCTGTTCCCGATCGCAGAACGCGTGATCGTCACGCATGCGAACAATCCGCGGTCGGCCAGTCCGGCGGAAATTCGTAAAGCGGCGACGCGCATCGCCAGTGATATCGAGGAAGCCGAGAGCGTTGCCGAAGCGCTGGAACGGGCCGCGAAAGCCGCTGGGCCCGAGGGTTTGGTGGTGGTGACGGGATCGATTTACATTGTTGGAGAGGCGATGCGAACGCTCAGCGTGCGCATCTAATTAGCTGTCTTCCGTATAAAAAAATATTTAGCCGGAATTTCACGATCATATCTTTGAAGATCAATACTCTTGAATAAGATCGACACAACCGTAGAGTCTGAAAAGGATCAGGCGGGACTGCGCGCGGCTGAACAGCCCGTGGCGACCGCTCCCGTCTGGGCGGAAACAGGTTCAGTCAATAGCCCGCGGAAGCGCCACGGCTGGGCCAGCCGTTTGCGTTCGTATTTCATCCTCAATCCGCTTATTTGGGCCTACACGATCGTGCTCGGCTCGATCTCGCTCGTGTGTTCATTGTTTGACCGAAATGGAAGAATCCAGCACAACTTGGCGCGGGCGTGGTCGTGGCTGATCATGAAGACGGTTCTTTCGCCGGTCACCGTACGCGGCAATCTGGCTGCTGTGGCGGCCTCGAGCGCCAGCGGCAAGCCGCGGGTCTTTGCCGTTACCCACGCATCGGCGCTCGATATCCCGATCCTCTACGTATATCTGCCATTCCAATTCCGCATCATCTTCAAGAGCGAGCTTCTGTCGTATCCATTTATCGGATGGCATCTGAAAGGGTCAGGGCAGGTTTGCATCAACCAGCAGAATCCCTCGACGTCGGTGGGCGCAATCAAATCTGCGCTGCGGAGCCTGCGCAGCGGCATGCCGCTGGTCATTTTTCCGGAGGGAGGGCGCACGCCGGACGGGAATATTCTGCCGTTTTTGCCGGGCGCATTTTTCCTGGCCATCAAAGCCCAGGCTGAAATTATTCCGATCGCATTGATCGGCACCTTCGACCTGCTGCCGATGAATACCTATCACATCCGCTGCCAGCCCCTCGAAATGCGCGTAGGCGAGGTGATTCCGACGGCCGGATTGAAAATGTCAGACATGGACGCGCTGACGGCTCGGGTGAAGGCGGCGATTGAGGAGCTGCATTCGGGGGGCAAAGAGCGTTAACGTTGCTTTCGTGAACTGGGATGCCGCATTACAGTACCCTTGCGCCCATCCCCGCTCTAATGTTGAGTTAAGATCATGAAACCGCTCCTAATCTTGGTAAGAGATCTCTTGCTCTGGGTGAGTGCAGGTGGTGGCTTGGTAGTAGTTCTGCGAGCGCTTCACTTGGCTCCGTCATCTGCCGACTTGTACGTGAGAGATGCAATAGTGATGGGCGGGATTGGGGCCGCTCTTTATATTTTTCGAACGTTTGCGGGTCTGAGACGTAGCACGTCTACTCCTCACAGGCATCATCAATGGTACGTGCGCACTCTGTCGGAAGTGTTGACTGAGATTTCTAATAAAGACGCAAACAAGGTTGCCTGAGCCGCAATTGGGCTACGCGATTCGTACTTTCCGCAGGCAACTGTCGTAACATCTCCATCGCACTAACGGTGGTTTTGTGCGCTTCTCTGCTCCCCGCAATTGACCCTCCTCTGACGCTCCCTTAGACTTAAAGATTCAGCGGAATACGAAGGGCAATCTATGTCTGACAGCATTCATGTGAAGTTTCCCGACGGCGGCGGCAAAGAATTTCCTAAGGGTACGACCGCGCTCGACGTGGCGAAATCGATCAGCCCTCGCCTAGCCGATGCCGCGCTCGCGGCGAAGGTGACCCCTCTCGCCCCCGGGACGGAAAGCGCCAACGGCAATCTCGTCGACTTGACTCGTCCGATCGAGCAGGATACCGAGCTGCGCATCCTCACCGAGAAAGACCCCGAGGCGCTTGAAGTCTACCGGCATTCCTCCGCGCATTTGATGGCGGCGGCCGTTCTCGAATTGTTCCCCGAAACCAAGCTCGGTCACGGTCCGGCGACGGACAACGGGTTTTTCTACGATTTCTATCGCCAGACGCCGTTCACTCCGGAAGACCTGGAGAAGATCGAAAAGAAGATGCAGGAACTCGTGCAGCAGAACCTGCCGTATGCGCGCGAGTTTGTAGAGCGCAATGAAGGGCTCAATCGGTTCAAGCATGAAGGCGACTTCATGAAGTGCCATTTCATAGAGCAGTTCACCAAGCCCGATGAAAACATTTCGATCTACAAGACCGGCAAGTTTCTGGATTTTTGCCGCGGGCCGCATATTCCTTCGACCGGAAAGATCAAGGCGTTCAAGCTGCTGAACATTGCGGGCGCGTACTGGCTGGGGGATGAGAAGAACCCGCAGCTGCAGCGGATTTACGGTACTTCATTTTTTTCGAGGAAGGACCTGGATGCTTATCTGAACGGGATCGAGGAGGCGAAAAAGCGCGACCATCGCGTGCTCGGCAAGCAACTTGACCTGTTTTCGATTCAGGAACTCGCGGGGCCCGGCCTGATCTTCTGGCATCCCAAGGGCGGAATCATCCGCAAGCAAATGGAAGACTGGATGCGCGAGCAATATGTAAAGCGCGGATATTCGCTCGTGTACACGCCGCACGTAATGCGCAAGCAGTTGTGGCAGACCTCGGGGCACGAGGGCTATTACGGGCAGAACATGTTTGACGCGATGGAACTGGACGATGCCGAGTACCGCCTGAAGCCGATGAACTGCCCGGGGCACATTTTGATTTATCGCGATTCGCTGCGTTCGTATCGCGATTTGCCGGTGCGGTTGGGCGAACTGGGCACGGTGTATCGGTATGAGCGGTCCGGCGTGATGCATGGTTTGTTGCGTGTACGCGGTTTCACGCAGGATGACGCGCATATTTTCTGCACGCCGGAACAGATCGAAAAAGAGATTGCCGATTGCGTGGAGTTTGCCCGCGATGTGCTGAAGGATTTCGGCTTCGACAAATTCCAGACCGAGCTTTCGACTTGGGACCCGAAAGACAAGAAGAACTTCGTAGGCAGTGAGGAGCAGTGGATCCACGCGACGCATTCGCTCGAAAAAGTTCTGAAGGAACTGAAGATTGAGTACAAGACGATTCCGGGCGAGGCGGCATTTTATGGCCCGAAGATCGACATCAAGCTGGTCGATGCGATCGGGCGGCTGTGGCAGCTTTCGACGGTGCAGTTCGATTTCAACCTCCCGCAGCGCTTTGAGCTGGAATATGTGGCGGAGGATGGAACTCGCAAACAGCCGGTGATGGTGCACCGCGCGCTCTATGGATCGGTAGAGCGATTTTTTGGCGTGCTCATCGAGCACTATGCCGGTGCGTTCCCGGTGTGGCTGTCGCCCGTCCAGGCAGCGATGATTCCGATTGCCGAGCGCCACGTTGAGTACGCCGAGAAGGTGGCGGCTTCTCTGCGCGAGGCAGGGGTGCGAGTGGAGGTCGATGCGCGCAACGAGAAGATGAACGCCAAGATCCGCGAGCATGCGCTGCAGAAAGTGCCGTTTCTGCTGGTTGTGGGCGATAAAGAAGCCGAGGCGAGCAAGGTCAACGTGCGCACCCGCGGCAAGGAAAAGACCGAGGACATGCCGACCGCGGAGTTTGTGGAGAAGATCGGGAAGCTGATTGCCGATCGGTCTGCGAGCCTGTAGCATTGCGAGCCTAACACGAACAGCGGAATTGCATCCTTGAGCCCCCTAAACCCCTGTGTTAGCATCGTTAACTTCGCAGGCAATGCCGCGTTGGCCTGTACCAGCTCTCTTCTACGATATGGCCCGGCCGGAATCTTCCATTCCACAGTTGCGGCGCGCCAGCGAATTGCGGAGCCTCGCTCCGCGAGCGGACAAGAATGCCCGCTCCAGACGTGAAGGAGACATTCTGTGAAAGTTTATGAAGCAGCCAATCTCCGCAACCTGGCCTTAGTCGGGCACGGGCGCGCGGGCAAGACCACCCTGGTTTCGGCCATGCTCCAGACTACCGGCGCCACGCAGCGTTTCGGGCATGTGGACGACGGCACGGCAACCACCGATTACGACGAGGAAGAAATTGCCCGCAAAATGTCAATTTCGACCGGGCTGGCTTTCGTCGAGTGGGGCAAGACCAAGCTGAACCTGCTCGATACTCCCGGGTTCAACATGTTCGTGCATGAGGCGAAGATGGTGCTGCCGGTGGTGGATGCGGCGCTGGTCGTGGTGGATGGCGTGGCTGGAGTCGAGGTGGTCACTCAGCGCGTGTGGAACTATTGCGAAGAAGTCAATCTGCCGCGCATGATCGTCGTCAGCCGAATGGACCGCGAGCGCGCCGACGCTACACGCGTACTGGAATCGCTGACGACGGCCTTTGGCCGTGCGATTACTCCGCTGCAGTTGCCGATCGGCAGCGAGAAGAACCTGAGCGGAGTCATCGACCTCGTCCGCATGAAAGCCTTCACCTACGAAATGGGCGGCAGCGGCAAAGGCAAAGAGGGGCCGATTCCGGCGAACCTGGCCGACGCTGCAAAAGAAGCGCACGAAAAGCTGGTCGAACTGGTTGCCGAGGGCAAGGACGAGCTGATGGAAGAGTACTTCGAGAAAGGGACAATTCCAGAGGAAGATCTTGTGCCAGCGCTTCATGAAGCCATCCGCGAGGACAAGTTATTTCCCGTGCTCTTTACATCCGGCCTCGGCAATATCGGAATCGATGAGCTCATGGATTTCATTGTCGACTACACGCCGGCGGCGAACGAACATCATGTGATTACGGGCGAGCCCGTGGGCGGCAATGGGACTCCGGCTGAGCGCAAGGGGACGGACAACGAACCGGCGTCCGTTTATGTTTTCAAAACCGTATCGGATGCCTTCTCCGGCCGTATTTCTTATTTCAAGGTTTTTTCGGGTGTTCTCAAGAATGACGCCACGTTGCAGAACTTCAACCGCAGTACGGCGGAGAAGTTCGCCCACATCTCCGTTGTGCAGGGCAAGCAAGCGGTGCCCATCCAGGAGCTCCATGCCGGCGACATCGGCGCGGTTGCGAAGTTGAAAGAGACGCTGACGGGCGACACGCTGGGCGATAAAGCCGCGCCGATTCAGTATCCGCATGTGAAGCTCCCAGACCCGGCCATTACTTTTGCTATCGAGCCCAAGACGCGCGCCGACGAAGACAAGCTCGGCGTGGGCTTGCACAAGCTGATGGAAGAAGACGCCATGCTGCGGTTCTTCCGCGATCCGCAGACGAAGGAATTTCTAATCGCCGGTACCGGGCAGCAACACATCGAAGTCGTGGTCTCGAAAATGAAGAAGCGATACCACGCGGAAGTGGTGCTGAAAGCGCCGAAGGTGCCGTACCGCGAAACGATTCGCGCGAAGGCTGATGTGCAAGGACGGCACAAGAAGCAGACCGGCGGCCATGGGCAGTATGGCGATTGCAAAATCAAGATGGAGCCGCTTCCGCGAGGCGGAGAGTTCGAATTCGTCAACGATATTTTCGGTGGCGCAATTCCCAAGAACTACATTCCGCCGGTTGAAAAGGGAATCAGGGATGCCGCGGCGCGCGGTTATCTCGCCGGATTTCCGGTGGTGGATTTCCGCGTCATACTCTATGACGGCTCGTATCATGACGTAGATTCGAACGACCTGTCGTTCCAGATGGCCGGCCGCATCGCATTCAAGAAAGCGATGGAAGTGGCCAAGCCCACGCTGCTCGAACCGGTCATGACGGCCGAAATCACCGTGCCCGACGAGTTTGCCGGTACCATCATGGGCGACCTCAACAGCCGCCGCGGGCGCATTCAGGGCATGGATAACAAGGGCGGAAACACGATCGTGAAGGCCGAAGTGCCTATGGCCGAAATGCTTACCTATGGCGCCGACCTCACTTCGATGACGCAGGGCCGCGGCAGCTTCAATATGGAAATGCACCACTACGACATGGTCCCGGCGCAGCTGCAAGAGAAGATCATTGAGAAGTCGAAAGCCGAACGCGGCGAGGTGAAGGAAGAAGAGGAGTAGGAGCGACTTCAGCAACCGCTTCTTAAGGTGACGACAATTCCAAATCCGGCTCACGGGGGGCTATCGGGGCGATAACCTCGCTGCAAAAATTCGGTGGGGACGATCTCACGCAAACCCTCAAACAGATCGAGTCCTCGCTACGCGGCGTGACTGACAATAACTGTGCGGTTGCTTTAGCCGCCTGCGGAGCTAAGGCGGACGTTCTTAGCGCCGCTGGAGTGGTCAAACGTCTAGTGGGTCAAATCAATGTGACCGTGCATGCGCTCGGGATCCTTCTCTGTTTGCCGCACATCCTAGAGCCTGGGGAGCGAATCGAGTACGTGTCCCTAGGGGCCGGGAACACCGGGCGACCATTTGATCTTCAGACAAGCCTGCGCATTGCAGAATTCAAATTTATCCGATGGCAGGGCGGTGCCGAAGCGATTCGTCAAAACTCACTTTTCAAGGATTTCTATGGTATGGCTGAGCAAGAGACCGAGAAGCGGAAATTCTTATACGTACTCGGTACCGAACACCCCATAAAATTCTTCAACGGCGGCCGCGCGCTTGCGAGCGTTCTAAGCCAAAATGTGAAACTGCAGAAGCAATTCCTCGAAAAGTTCCAAGACCGGTATCGAACGGTTCGCGAATATTACGTTCCACGTAGGCAGGATGTTGTGATAGAGGATGTGTCGCTGTTTGTTCCCGAGTTAATCGGGATAGCGGCGGCTGCCGAGAATGCCCTCGTCTAGTTTTTGTGCGAAATGGTGGCTCTCAGCCGGCCCACGTCACGCAACCAGTTCGACGTCGGTGAACCGAAAATCCTCTCCCTTGGCCAGCAATTTCTCCCCTGAGGACTTGGCCAGCGCGTAGGCGAAACAATCGCCAAAATTAAGGCCTGTGGCGTGTCGTCCTTTGCCGTAGGTGCGCCAGGCAAAACGCGCCATCTCGGCCTGTTCGGCGTCGAAGGCCACAACCTGCAAATTAGCGCGGATCGCGAACAAGTCAAACTCCCGGCCAGCCGCCTCTCCCTGCCGGCCCTCGATCACCATTCCGGCTTCGAGCATGGTCGCCGCAGAGATCAGTTTGCGCGGGTCGGCAATGATCGCGCCGAGAAACCGCTCGCGCTCCGGTTCCTGGAAGAAAATAGCGGCGAGTGCAGAGGTGTCGATAACCATTTGTCGATAACTATGGGATGCGCGTCAGCGTGGTAGTCCGTTCTCGTCGTAGCCCACGATCTCGTCCGGAGTCCTGGAGTCCAGAACCGGCAGTCGATCCACGCGCTGCAGGATTTCCCGGAGCTGATTCGCCAGGTTGCGATTTTGCCGGTGGCGGTTCAGGCGCTCCAATCTTTCCTGAAGTGCCGTTTGAATGGCCTCCGTCAAGGACTCGCCGGTCTCTTGGGCGACTCGGCGCGCCAGTCGTTCGGTGAATTCGTTCTTGATGCTCAGCGGCATGGCAGTATTATATACCAATTATAGGAATTATACCTCTAGTTTACTATACTATTGATAATAAACAGATTATATGAATAAAATGATTACGTTTTCAATCCTTCCGCCCGCGCTAGCTTCGCCTGGCGCTCGTCGAACGTCCAAAATCTCTCCGCCTTGAGCTCCAGGGCGCAGGCGACGTGTAGGCTGTCGAGAGTGCGCATGCCAAGTTTGCTGCCATGGCTGCGAGCTAGTTCAGCGCAGAGTTCGAACGCGTTCGTGGGAATCGCCGCCGCTACCCACAATCTCGCCGCTCGGTCGGCATCAAGTTCGCGTTGAACCCTTTCCATTTCTTGCGCAGGCATTTGCTTGCGAAATACCTGTTGTGAGATAGCGTGAGTCCATTCCGCCATGTGCAAGGGAGTAAAGTAAAGGAGGAGATTCGACCTCATCAATTCGTCTGCGGCGGCTGAGTGGCGATCCTCAATGTAGAGCGAAACGAAAAAGCTCGTATCGGCATAGATCATCAATAGCGCCCGCGGTCTGCGAGAAAGTCATCCACGGCCGACAGGACGCGGTTGCCGAAAATCTTTTTCCGCCGGGCGGCGAAATCCGGCCATTCAACGGGCTTTGACGGTTCTGCTCTTTCTGGCACAATGCGGGCAATCAACGTGTCCCTTTCCCGCAGTTCCACAGTCTTGCCGGAGCGCAGCCAAGCCTTAAGTTTCTTCGTATCGCGCAACTGGCGGATGTTCACCGATGGCATAACGAAATTGTGACACATCATGTGTCACATCGTCAACTATCAGAATTCCTCCATCTCAAGGCTCCCCCCTCGAAGGCGACCTGACTCCATTTCCCCACGCCCTGTGAGGATCGAAATATCCCCGTAACCCCTTCGCCACAAAACCGTTCCCCCATCTCCATTTCTGGCGTACCATGCAGTGTTCTGTCTTGTTCAGGAGGCCCTCATGTCTTGGCGGAGTTCCGTTATCCATTGCCGCTTGTCCGCCGCTATATTTATCTTGTTTTTGTCCTTCTCCGCTTTGGCGCAGGAGACGAAAACAGACGTGCTCGAACTGGATCATGCTTCCGTGTGCTCGTCGAATCTTGACTCCTTGCGCCAGGCCTTCACCGAAGCCGGACTCACGCCCGATTTCGGCGGCCCTCACGGCAATGGTTTCACGCAGATGGCTGCCGTCGCTTTCGATGACGGAACGTACCTGGAGTTGATTGCGCCGGTCAAAGCAGGCTCGCCCGGCGGCGACTGGGCGAAATTCATGGGCAGTGAAGATCCGGTCGCCTGCGCCTGGGCCGTGGGCACAAATGTTCTCTTGGAGGAAGCAGACCGCCTGAAGAAGGCCGGGATCACGGTCACGGCTCCTGAGCACGGAAGCCGCAAGCGTCCCGATAATATGTCGGTCGAATGGATGACGGCCTATGTGGGCCCGGGCACACCCGGGTCCGTGATGCCATTCATCATTGAAGACGAAACCCCGCGCGTGTGGCGAGTGCAGACTTCCGCCAGCGTGAAGGGAGCGCCCATCTCTGGCATAGAAAATATCGTCATTGGTGTGAACGATCTCAATGCCTGGATTGGTAAATTCCGCAAAGCCTATGGCTGGTCTGAGCCGCTCACCGAGAACCAAAAAGAGTGGGGCAAGATGGCCTACTTTCCCGGCGAGCCCGTGATTTTGGTCGCGCCCTCCGGTGGATGGATCGCCGACCGCATCGGCAAGTATGGCGAGTCTCCTGTCGCGATCCTGCTTGCGGCCAAGGATTTCCCAGCAGCGGCCAAGAAGTACAAACTCGGCGGCACAAAGACCTGGTTCGGGCAAAGAGTGGCATGGTTCGAGGGCGGTAAGCTTAGGGGCATAAAGCTCGGAGTGATTGGGCAGTAAGCGCTGTCTGCGATTGGTCGAACGTCCATCGATGCCTTTGAGCAATTGATTCGTTCCACTTTTCGCTTTAACATCGCCTGAGTGCCTCTTCCACACGACAATCTGATTCTGAAAGACCGCCTCGTCTCCGCCGCGTCGGTCGAAGACGATTCTTCGTTTGAGCTCAAGCTGCGGCCGCAACGGCTCATCGAGTTCATCGGCCAGGCGAAGGTCAAAGAGAATCTGGAAATCGCGATTCAGGCGGCGAAGTCCCGCGGCGAAGCGCTCGACCATGTCTTGCTGTATGGGCCTCCGGGGCTTGGCAAGACTACGCTCGCCAACATCATTGCCAACGAGCTGGGTGCGGCATTTCAGCAAACCTCCGGACCCACGCTGCAAATTAAGGGCGACCTCACCGCCATCCTCTCCAACCTGCGCGACCGCCAGGTTTTATTCATCGACGAAGTGCACCGCATGCAGGCGGTCCTCGAAGAGCTTCTCTATTCGGCGCTCGAGGACTACAAGCTTGACATCATGATCGGGCAGGGGCCGTCGGCGCGTACCCACACCATGGACGTCAAGCCCTTCACATTTATCGGCGCTACCACGCGGGCCGGGTTGCTGTCGGCACCGCTGCGTTCGCGGTTCGGCTTGCTGCTGCGGCTGGAGTTTTATACCAACGACGATCTCCGCATCATCATCGAGCGATCCGCCGAAATACTCGGCGTGAAGATCGACCGGCCAGGAGCAATCGAAATTGCAGGTCGTTCCCGCGGCACGCCACGCATCGCCAACCGTCTGCTGCGGCGGGTGCGGGACTACGCGCAGGTCAAGGCCAACGGCGAAATTGATCAGGCAATTGCGAAGAGTGCGCTCAAAATGCTCGAGGTCGATCAGCACGGGTTCGATGAAATCGACCGCAAGTTGCTGCTGACGATCATCGAGAAATATCAGGGCGGCCCGGTCGGCGTGAATACGCTTGCCGCCGCGCTCGCCGAGGAGCCGGAAGCGATTGAAGAAATCTATGAGCCGTTCTTAATTCAAATTGGGTTTCTAGATCGCACGCCGCGCGGGCGTGTGGCGACGCAGTTGGCCTACGAGCATTTCGGAATCTCGCCGAACCGGCGGCAGAGCGCGTTGTTTTGAAAGAATTATTAACACGCGGATTGATATCCGCGTCTGCCTATGCATGGAGTGATCGAATTCCTCTGCGAACTCGATGAGTTTGGAGCTTGGCTGTACTCGAAAACGTTCCTAGCTTTCTGGCGCCGTTTCTTTCCGCGGTCGGCACAGAATCGTTCGAGGCGAACTTCGACTATCTCAAATTCAAGCTCGTGCAAACGCGTTTGACTCGCTCGACCGCAATCTGCGTTAATCAACCTTCATCCCTTATATCCGCAACACAGGGAGGGCTTAATGCGCGATGTCATCTCTACAAACCAGGCTCCGCAGGCGATTGGGCCGTACTCGCAGGCAATCCGAGCTGCTGGTCTAGTCTTTACCTCGGGGCAGATCCCGACCGATCCCGCGACGCAACAATTAATCGTCGGCGACGTTGCCGCGCAAACCGACCGCGTGCTGAAGAACGTGGCCGCCATCCTCGAGGCCTCCGGCAGCAGCTTGGAAAAGGTCGTGCGCTGCACCGTATTCCTAAAGAACATGGGCGACTTCGCGGCCATGAATGAAGTGTATGGGCGCCACTTCAAGCAATCGCCGCCGGCGCGCTCAACCGTCGAGGCGGCTCGCCTGCCAAAGGATGTTCTGGTTGAAATCGATGCGATTGCGCTCGCATGAACATAGTTTGCAAAGGTCAGCAGTCCGATTGCGGAAGTAGAATGTAACCGCGGAAATTTCATTGTAAGGAAAAAGGGGCACATGAAAACGATTGCTATGGTAGTTGTGATTTTAGGTCTTGGTTTATGGTCTCAGGCGCAGGATAAAGACAAGAAAGATGCGCCCGCTGGTCCGACGAAGGTCACGGGCGCGCCAACCAAAACGGCCAGCGGTCTGGAGTATTGGGACCTTAAAGTCGGCACCGGCGCCGAAGCAAAGACCGGCCATAAGGTGAAGGTCGACTATACCGGTTGGCTCACGAACGGGAAACAATTCGATAGCTCAGTGGGCAAGCGCCCGTTCGAGTTCATGCTTGGCGCGGGCCAGGTAATCAAGGGCTGGGACGAAGGCGTGGCCGGGATGAAGATCGGCGGCAAGCGGCAGCTGAAGATTCCCGCCGCCTTGGCCTATGGCTCGCGAGGCGTCGGAAACGGGCTCATTCCACCGAACTCAACCCTGGTTTTTGATGTGCAGTTGCTGGGCGTGGACTAAGGACAGATTGTCAGGCAGCCTGTGACCGGCGGAGCGCCGGGCGTCCTTGCCCGGCAGGCACCCCAGCTTACGCCTTGACGACTTTGCCGCTGCGCAGGCAGGACGTGCACACGCGCATGTGCTTGGTGGACGCGCCGACTTTGGCGTGAACCGGCCGCAGGTTGACGTTCCAGCGGCGCTTGCTCACGTTGTGCGCGTGGCTGATGGTGTTGCCGAATTGCGGCCCCTTGCCGCAGATATCGCAAACTCGTGCCATGACTCAGGAATCCTTCCAAGGCTGATGCCGAAACCTTGATTCTACAGGAACTGGGGCGAGTTCGCCAACGGGCTGTGGCCGTAGGTAGTGGCTCAGTTTGAAATTCTCTTTTGATAAGTGCCTCGCTTTGCCGGTTTTGGCATTGCAGCGTTTCCCATGTCAATCAGTTCTTCAATCGTCCAAGCATGATCGCACAAGCCCGATTCCATCGCTGGAGTAACGCGCAAAGTCTGGTGAATGCGAACGTAGTTGCAGTACATGAAGTGCAGCGCCACCGCATAGGCATGATTGTCGATTTTCTTGGAGAACGCATTGGTGAGGCGAGTGAAGCGACGAATGTGCATTCGCATCGTGAGGTTCTGGCGCTCTACGTAACTGGTACTGACGTGCTTTGGGTCAGGATTGCCACTGACCGCCTTCATCTCACAGCCAATGCAGACTGCTGGCGAGTACCGTGTTTCGTTTTCGAGAGAGGCTCCGTAAATCTTATGCAGTTGGGCATAGTCCACATCCGCGCCAAAGGCGCTCTCTACCGCCTCCAGATACGCCTTATGACCATCCGTGGTAATCTGCACGCGGTTTTTGATTCGGCTGGCGCAATCATGCATGAAGTCCGTTGCCCAGTCTCCGCCGCGTCCACCGACCAAGTAGCTGACCACAAGTTTTGTATCGGCGTCGATTCCGACCCAAGTCCATACATCGCCCCAGCCGATTCCCTTCTTTTCAGCACTAACGTTTTTTGGCTTTCGCGCCGATGTATGCCCATATCTCATCGCACTGGAGACGGCGGACCGTCACGTGACGAACGTGTTCGTCATGATATTTCATACAGGCTTGGCCGAGATCGACAAGAAGTTTGGTAACCGTGTTGCGTGCAACGCCAGTCATACGCGAGGTGGATCGGATGCTGTTTCCTTCAACCAGTGCCGCTACAATCCTAACGCGGTCCGCATCGGTCAGCGTGTTCATATTGAGCATTATGCTTGAGCAAAAGAAAATAGTCAAGCATTTTGTTCATTTTCATCTTGACATGCACTTTGGTAACCTGCTAGGTTTTACTTGTCCATGTGGCTTATGGACAAGTAATCTTGCAGGAAAATTACACAAGTCACGTTGGCTTTCCCCCAAACTGGTGTACCATCCGAAGCATCGTAGGAGTGTCGTTCTGCGTCTAATGTAGGTTCGGGGAAGGGCATTTAATGGACCTAAACGTCAGGGCCTTCCGAACAGTTCAGGAAGCCCTCAGAGAAGACAACCCCACCGAGATTGAGGCCAAGAAAGCTGCGTCGCGAAAAGGCGGCTTGATTGGTGGCCCTGCACGTGCTCTGTCAATTAGTGCGGAACGCCGGGCCGAGATCGCGAGAAAAGCAAGCACCGTGCGATGGAAAAAGCAGCGAACTGCCCGCTGAAAGGTTCAAACACACTCATGTGGAGACATAGCAACGCTGCGGCAAGAGGAAATCAGAGAGACACGCAAGTGGCTCTTTTGGACATGCCCAGGCAGATGTGCACGCGTTTTGAGGTGAGCACTCTCGGCTCTTTTGTCGGACAATCCAGCTCCGTTCAGACCATTCTTATTCAATCAGACGAGGATCTCGTCCGAAAGCTGGTTTCAGTCCTCGACAATCAATTGCTCGCCGTATTGGAAGCTCGTTCTGTACAGGAGTTTGCTGAGGTGCGTTCTGAGATATGGCCGAGATACGTTCGTGCTCGCCGCGCCCTTTCAGACACAATGAGTAATCTCGCGCCCGCAGGCAAGATGGAATCTGTTATTAAAGAAGGCATTGCCAGACTATCGGCAGACTTGCAGAAGCAACGTGGCGTGCGTTTTGGAGATGTACTTACGGAGCAAGGTGTGTTCACCCTTTGGACAATGGGCAAAATAAATGCCTTGGTAGAGAAGGTTAATAGTGCTGGAGAGCTACACGACAAAGATGCCGATCTGAAGGTTCATGCGGAATATGACCTCTGCCTTTTGTGGGCACAACTCCATTTGGATGCTATCGTAGCGGCCATGAAGTTCAAGAAAGCTATTCCTGACGAGGTTCAGGAAGTAATCTGTGACGGGCTGCGTTCAGCCGTGAACGCTTATGCCATTCTGAAAGAGGCATTGGCCCTACGCGTTTCTCCAATACAGGGTCCCACTCCTGCTGCGCTGCCATGGGATGAAGAAGACGAGAGACTGTTAGCCTCGTCAATGCGAGACATGAATGCCGATCTCTCCGACGACCGTCATTAAGCAGAGAGAGCTTTACTTCTGCGATCCCGACCCACAAGATACCGTTGGTTCCGAGCTAAGCGGGGACCACGTCTGGTGTATTGTGTCGACTCCGCCATTTCACAGGGGCAACTGTGTGGTTGGCCTTCCCCTATCTAGGCACACAGGGAAAGCTATGGCGCATCTCATAAAAATCCCATTTCAAGAGATCACAGTGGATAACGCTCAGGACCCCAACGTTGACCGCGTGGCGCTGACTGATCAAATTCGCGCCCTCAACAAAACGCGACTGAGGCGAAGATTTGGTCATGTTTCGTCGCGTGCTATTACGTCCATTTTCCTTGGACTCGACTATCTCTTTGGTCGCGAGGCGCTCCCGTCGGCGATCCCAGCCATACCCGCCACCGCACCGCCTTCGGCGACCGTGACGTTGGCAGCATCGGTCCCGCCTGCGACTGAGCCGAAATCCGGCACCTGAATTTCAAACTGAGCCACTACCTGGCCGTACCGCCGCCGCGCGCCAATCCGAGATGGCAGAGGCGAACAGGCTCGTCCGCCCTATCCACATTACGCCGCTCTACCCATTACCGGCTGCGAGCAGAACGCGCAACGCCGCGCGTCGAGGGGAATCTCGCTCAAGCACTCCGGACATTTCTTGGTAGTCGGGTCGGCGGGAGCGGGATCCTTCCTCATGCGCGCCACCAGCGCATTCACCGGAGTCACGACGAAGAAATATACGGCGGCCGCAACCAACAGAAACGAGATGCAGGCATTGATGAAATCACCGACAGGAAACAGGGACCCATTTACGGTGAAAGCGATGGCCGAGAAATCCGGCTTGCCTACAAGCGCGGCGATCAGAGGAGTCAACAGGTCTTTGGTCAGAGCGGCAATCACTCCGCCGAACGCGGCGCCAATCACCACGCCGACCGCCATATCGACAACATTGCCCCGCAGGATGAACTTTTTAAAACCCGATAGCATAAGATTCTCCTCCAGCTTTGGAATGGCGTTCACTGTAAATCGCCGCGTAAAGATTGGTCAAGTTGCCCGCTGCAGCTAAATAGAGTGTGAGCCCGCCACTGCGACGGGCGAGACGCTAGCCTCTCCATTTTCTGCGATGTCGGGCACTCCGCTTCGTACAACGTCGCGCAGCGTCAGCTCCAGCCCGCCAAATTCCGGATGATCGTTCATACCGACCGTGTAAGCGATATCAAGCCGGTCTCCGATAAGCAACTGCAGCCGGTCGCAGGTTTCCTTCAATCCCCAGCCCATAGCTTTGAAGGCGACGTTCGCGCGCCAGGACGGGGCGGCAACTGGCATGACTTCGGCTTTGCTCTGCGGCTCATTTAACGCGTTGACTGCCGGACCCAGCCGCAGTCGCACGTGCTTCTCCTTCACCACCTGCGTCGGCGCCATCATACGCACTGCCTTCGCCGTGAGGATTGGCTCGGGGTTTCCCATCCCAAAGGGCTCAAGCAACGTAAGCGCCTGCTGCAACTCGGGCGTGATTTCCTCCAGCGGAAGTTCGCGGTCAACATTCAGTTGGGGCTCGAAGTCGGCGAGCGTCAAACGGGCGCGCGCATAAACGTCGAGTCGCTCTCGCAGCTTCTCCACATTAGCTGCAGGCAGGGCAAATCCGACCGCGTGCGCGTGGCCCCCGAAGCGCGAAAAAAGATCGCGGCAGGATTCGAGTGCGTCGAGCAGGTGAAAGGCCGGAATGGACCGTCCAGAGCCGAAGGCTTCTTCTCCTTCGCGCGTAATCACAAGGGCGGGACGCGTATAGCGCTCCACCACACGCGTCGCGGTAATTCCGATCACGCCGCGATGCCAGGCGTCGCCATCAATCACCATGCAGTAAGCGTCGCGCAGCGCGGGTTCCTCCGTGATGCGCTGCTCTATGTTTTCCATGATCCGGCGCTCTTCATCCTGCCGGTCGGCATTCAGCTGATTGAGACGGCCCGCAATCTCCCGCGCTCGTTCGGCATCTTTCACGCTGAACAAATCGACTACATCGCGAGCCACATCCATGCGGCCGGCGGCATTCAGCCGCGGCGCGATGCGAAACGCGATCTCGGTTGCGCTGAGGGCACGCGAATCGCCGAGCTTCGCCACTTCGAGCAGCGCCTTCAATCCGGCGTTCACGGGCCTTCGCAATCCATCAAGGCCAAGCTTGGCAAAAACGCGATTCTCGCCCTTCAGCGGCACGGCGTCAGCAATAGTCGCAATAGCGACCACCTTCATAAACGACATCAGCATCCGCGAACGATCACGGGCATCGAGCCGCCGCTCCATCAATCCCTGCGCGAGTTTGAAGGCCACGCCCGCGCCGCACAAATACTTGCACGGATACTCGCACCCCACCTGATTCGGATTAACCACCGCCACCGCGGTCGGGACACCATCCGGCCCAGGCAGGTGGTGATCGGTAACGATGAGGTCGACTCTGCTGCGGCGTGCTTCCTCGGCCGCCGCGAATGCGCGAATCCCCATATCTACGCTGATGATGAGCTGCACACCCTCGGCGGCAGCCCGAGCAATCACGTCCTCCCGCAGGTCATAGCCTTCGCGGATGCGATGCGGCACGTGAAAACTGGCGGCGCCGCCGGTCAGTTCGATCGCGGTTTTTAGAATGACGATCGCTGTTGTGCCATCGACGTCATAGTCGCCATAGACCATGATTTTTTCTTTGCGCTCAATGGCAGCTTCCAGGCGATCGAGCGCCGCTTTCATTCCCGTGAGTTGCAGGGGATCGTGCAGATGGTCGAGCGAAGGCGCAAGAAATCTGGCAGCGTCTTCCGGTTGCGCAATGCCGCGACGGACAAGCAGATCGGCCAGCACCTCTAAAGCGGCGGGCGTCATCTTTGTAGTGGAGATCGGTGCCGGGGAGATCGGCGCAGCCGAGTTCACCGCAGAAAAATTCACTTCGCCGCGCAAAGCACGTGCCAGCGCGCTCCGCTGAGAGACATCGACGGCATTTGCAATCCACCGCATCGGAATGCTTCCGGAAGCAAACACTTTAGGCAAAGAGAAGGGCCGTGTCCAATAGTGCTCGCCGACATCCCGAATTACTTAGGTTTTGCGGGATAAGTGCCCAGAAGCCGTCGCCCGCAAAGCGCTGTGAGCAGGGGAATTAAAGACGGGCGACGTCAGCGTGTTCACGATCACGCCCGCTCCATGTCCGTCGGTCTTATGCGGCAGCCGATTCTGCCGATAAAAAAATTAGTCTAGCCGTATGCCTGCAAGTATATCTATCGCTCCGGCGCGTAAGCCTCGGTGGAAGCCCGAGCAGGTCCCGCCATTCCCATCCGTTGCGCTCAAAGCCCTTAAGTTGATGGGAGGAACCGACACATCGCTGCTTCAACTCTGCAACCTCATCCAGGCGGATGCGGCATTTTCGGTCGAGATTCTGCGCATCGCCAACTCTCCTCTGGTTGCGTTTTCAAAAGAAATCACCAGCGTCATGCAGGCTTCCATACTGCTCGGCTTCCGCCGCTTGCGCAGCGTGGTTATCACCGTGGGCCTGCGAACGTATCTGGCCGAGCCGGTGACTCCCCTTCTTCGGGCGTGCTGGCGTCACAGCCTTGCCTGCGCCATCATCGCCGAGCGCGCCGCCAAAGCCAGCAACATGGATAAAGACTTCGCTTACACCGCCGGCGTCATGCACGATATCGGCCGGGTCGTTCTTGCCATCTCCGATCCGGCCTACGCTCGCGTTGCCGAATGCGGTCAGGGTGAACCAGCAGTTGGCACACGTTTCGTTGGTACACCCGGCGACCTTCTGCGGATGGAACATGAATTCTGCGGCATGGACCATTGCGAGGTCGGCGGAGCCCTGGTGAAGGAATGGGCTTTGCCCAATGCTCTTTCGGCGATCACAGCCCATCATCATCAACCGCCTCTCCCGCCCAGCGGGCCAAATGCAGTTTCAGTGGGCGTTCCAAACCCACAAGTGACAGGTATTGAGTCCATTCTTCCGCCGAGCTGTCTGCTGGCGGATGCGCTTGGCTTCGGCATCGCTAGTTTTTCGGGTATGCCCGCATACTCCCAAATCCAGGACGCCTTTTCCGAGCCCGCGCGGGCGTCTTTTCCGGAACAGCCTCAGAATCTCGTCGCGGAAATAAAGGGTCAAATCACACTGCTGGAAACGGCGTGAGCAAACTGTAGGGGATTGTTTATTGCGGATTGAAACTTTTTTCCTAAAACCTGAGACCTGCTACCTGGAACCTGCCACCTGCTTTACGGTTCACCCGATTGCCCGGTCTCGTCAATCAGGAAGCCGCCCGAGTCGTCGGCCAGTTCGCGCAGGTGCTGATAATGTTCGTACCATTCGGTGCCCGCTTCATACACGAACATGCATCCCTGGTAGGCCCAGCCGAGCTGCACGAAGCCGGTTTTGCCGATATAGCTCTTGAGCCAGCGGCCTTCTTCCAGGTCCTCGTCGCTGGTGTAGTCGCCTTCGGACAACCGCTCCGTCAGCCGCTCATACTCCTCGCGCTCAAACACCCAGCTATGCGTGGTAAGGAAAGGTGCGCTCGTAGACTTGGCCAGCTCCACAAAATCCTTCCAGCCATCCGGGTTCTGTCCGGAGTCCCAGAGCACGCTCGGAACCTCCTCGCACTCGACGTAGCCTGCAAAACGGCGCATGCCCAGGCCTTCAATAAAGGCCGTCATGTCTTCTTTCATGCTGGTCAAATCGTCTGGCGTAGGAGACATCGTGTTGGTTATTGTACGCCTGCCTGCCGTGGGCCGCGAGCGCCGTTGCTTTTTTGGTGGCGGTGCAGTTTGCTTCTTGAGCCAACTACTAACTGATCGGCGTCATCCCGACGCCCCGCGTTTTCACCAGCGGGCCGAGGGATCTTGCGCGCACCAAGTGGCACCTTGTCTAAGATTGCACGACCGCTTGATTCTTGCTCGATACTCGCAACTCGAAGCTCGCGACTCCTGTGTTACACTTTTTCCTTACTAAACGCATACATCATGCTCTTTTCCAAGGAATATGTGGGCTATCTGGCCCGCGAAGTCTCCAAGAAACTGACTGCCAGCGGTCTCATCGAGACCAAGGCCGTGCCTGCGCTTACTGAAAAAATTCACGCCGCGCTGTTCGACGAGCTGAGCCTGGAAGACCGCATCAACGATGAGGTGCGGGTGATTCTCGAAGCTTATTCCGATGAGTTGGAGAAGAGCGGCGCGAACTATCAGGAAATGTTTCGCAAGGTTAAATCGGAGCTGGCTAAGAAATATAAGGCCATACTCTAGCCGTTACAAAAGAAAGTTCTATTGTGCGATTGAGCCGCGACAAAGTGAATAAGTTGGCCCACGTCGTCACCGACGCGGTCGCTGACATGCCTGCGGTCGATTTCATCGAAGACCGGAACACGATCCGCCTCGAAGTGCGCAAAATTCTCGAAGAACTTTTGATGCAGGAAGCGCGCATCGACCAAGCCGCCCGCCACAAAATCGAGAGCCAGAAGCGCACCATCATCGAAGGCTCGGAAGAGTGGACCATCCTCTACCGCAAGTACTACAACGAAGAAGTGAAAAAGCTCGGGTTGTAGCGCTAAGCCTGACCTTGGCCGCTCCGAATGTAATCACCCGTCCACAACCGTTAAGCGGCAGTCCGGTTTGCCTGTTACTGATTCTTGGTATTATGCTGCCCCTAAGTTGTCCAGGTTGAAATCTGAACGAATAAGGGGATTATCATGTTCAAAGTCAGTGCGCTTGTTTTTGCAGTTCTCCTGGCTGGTCTTTTGTGCTCCGCACCCGTGGCGCAAGCTCAAATTGGCGTTGACGTAAACATCGGACCGGCTCCCATCTGTCCTTACGGCTACTTCGACTATGCCCCATATGACTGTGCTCCCTATGGCTACTACGGGCCTGATTGGTTTGTTGGCGGCTTGTTTATTGGAGCAGGCCCCTGGTTTCACGGCCATCACGGCTTTTACGGACATGTCGACAACCGATTTGATCCTCATCACGGTTACGCTGGCCCATTGCCGGAGCGCGGGGCGCAGCGCTTCAACCACTTCCAGGCAAACGAGGCGCGAGATGGCCGAGGCAACGTAGGCCAAGCTGGCCATGACGGTAAAGCTGAGCACGCGCTCCCGGGCTATCGGGGAGGTGGGCATGCTGGTGGACATGGCGGCGGCCGTCACTAGAGCCTCCTGACGCTAGGTCTCTCATGCGCAGTCCACTGTTTCGTTTGCTGGGCGGGCTCAAAACGAATCGGACTCTGGTTCGAATCGCTGTCGCGTCTCTCCTCGCGCTCTCTTGTTTCGCCGCACCGCAGAAGAAGGAGAAGAAAGAGAAAAAAGATGAGCCCGTCCTCCATCCCGTTGGCTTCAGCTTGCGCCAGTTTTCGGCCCCCCAGGGTCGAGCAAATGAGGACTACAACTGGCGCGGCTCCGCTGATCACGCGCTCGGCGGAATTGTCTGGTATCCAGCAGAAGACTCAGCTGGCGGAAAAGATCAATACATCGGCCCGCCCGATGCGCCGCTTTTTTATGCTGGCCGCGCCGCTAAAGATAGCGCGCTGGCGCCCGCGTTCAGCAAGTTCCCGCTCGTCGCGCTTTCACACGGCACCGGAGGCAGCGCCCTGCAGATGGCATGGCTCGGCACCTATCTCGCGTCCCGCGGCTATATCGTCGTCGCCATCAATCATCCCGGCAATAACGCGGTGACCGGCTACACAACCGAAGGGTTCATCGAAGGCTGGGAGCGGGCGAAAGACATTAGCACGACGATCAGCGACCTGCTTGCGGACCCTCGTTTCGGCTCCAAGATCGATCCCGATCGTATTGGCGCGGCCGGTTTTTCCTATGGCGGTTATACCATGATGGAACTCGCCGGCGCGCGCACTGACGTGAACAAAATTATGGCGTGGTGCGAACAGAAAAAAGCGTGCAGTCCTCCCGAGATGCCGGATCTGTGGGAGAAGTTCAAAGCCATCAGGGAGAAACCCGACGTGCAGCGGACCCTCGAGCGCGCCGGCGACTCTTATCGCGATCCTCGCATCCGCGCCGTCTTCGCGATTGCTCCAGCCGTTGCCCGCGCCTTTACGCCCGACAGTTTGAAAGAGATCACCATACCGGTAGAAATTGTCGCGGGCGCGCCGGATCCCATTGCTCCTCCCGCCGAAAACGCGCAATTCTTCGCCTCAAATATCAAGACCGCGAACCTGACAATCTTGCCCGGGGGCGTCGGCCACTACACCTTCCTCGACGTCGGCACAGAAGCCGGCAAAAAACAGCTCCCACAATTTTTCGTCGATAACCCCGGCGTCGATCGCGAAGCCATACATCGGCAGGTTGCCCAAATGGCCGCCGACTTTTTCGATCAACAGCTAGCGCCCCCGAAAAAGAAACGATGACCGGAACTCGGTCTTCCGCGTGGGCGCGATTTTCGACATACTTCTCAGAGACCATCAGACGCAAGCCATGCACCATTTGAGGTTAGTGGTTACTGACAACTGACCACTGACAACTGGCCTCCTTACTTTCCCGCCTCACACTCCGGCATCCGCAGTACATCATCCTGATCCCGCTTCCCCACCGCCCCTACCGCTTTCAACTCGCGTGCCACCGGCTGCACATCCTGCAGTATCCGCGCCAGCGCTTTCGCGCTGCCTTCTTTATCGCTATTGTCGGCCGTGTGCCGTTGCAGCAGCGCCTCCACCCAGCTCTTCGGCTTCGGATACACCACCAGATTCACGTCGTCTCCATCGCCCACGCCGATTGCTTTCTTCACAAGCGCCAGCGCCTTGTCGTAACCGCCCAACTCGTCCACCAGGCCAAGGTTCTTTGCATCCTGCCCCGACCATATCCGCCCCTTGGCAATCTCCAGCACTTTATCTTTCGGCAGATTGCGGCCCGCGGCGACCTTGCCGGTGAAGTCCACATACACGCGGTCGAGCCACGCCTCAAAGCGCGCCCACTCCGCCGGCGAATAGTCATGCGTTCCCGTGAACATCGTTGCGTTGCTGCCATCGTGAACCTCATCCCATGACAATCCAACCTTGTCCCAGAATCCCGACGTCAGCATCTTCCCACCCAGCACTCCAATCGACGCAGTAATCGTTCCCGGCTCCGCCACAATTTTGTCCGCCGACATCGCCACAAAATAGCCGCCCGAGCCCGCCAGATTTCCCATGGATACAACCACCGGCTTGCCTGCTTTGCGCGCGTTCACCACCTCGCGCCAGATCGTGTCCGATGCCACATACGATCCGCCGGGGCTATCCACGCGAAACAGGATTGCCTTTACATCCGCATCCTGCGCCGCCGCACGAATCGCCGCCGCCACCGTTTCCGATCCCATCGTTTGCTCGCCCTGTACCGGATCGTAATCGCTCTTGCCGCGCGTCACCGCGCCCACGCCGAACACGAGCGCCACTTTCTTTCCGTGCTGGTGCGGCCGTCCTGCGCGATCCAGATACTTGTCCAGATAAAGCAACTGCGCGCCATTTCCCGCCCTCGCTTTCACCTTGTCGTAAATTTCATCCCGATATCCAACCTCATCCACCAGCTTCGCCGCCACCGCCTCCGCTCCCAGGTACGGCCCCGCATCCACCACCGCCTGAAATTTATCGGGAGCAATGCCGCGCGCCTGGCAAATCGCATCCCGCATCTGTCCGAACCATGAATTCATAATCCCCGTCATCGCTTCCTTGTGCGGCTCGGTGTACTTGGTCTCCGTATAAAAGTTGAGCGCGTTCTTGTATTCATAGCGATGGTCGCCATGAAAACTCACGCCCAGCTTGGCCAGCGAGCCCTTGATAAACGGCGATTCCATCATGATTCCTGTCAGCCCCACGTCGCCCGACGGCTGCAGATAAATCTGGTCGAACGCCGTCGCCAGATAGTACGCGCCGTTGCCCGGCCCAAACTCGCCGAAGGTTTCCGAATATGCGACGGCAAACTTCTTGTGCGCGCGAAAGCGGGCCACCGCATCGCGAATCTCCTGGATCTGCGACATCGGCATGGGCGTCGCGCCCACGGTCGCAATCATACCCACCACCCGATCGTCTTCGCCGCCGCGGTCAATCGCATCGATCACGTCGCGCAGCGTTGGGCGCTCGCTCAGCGAGAAGCGAGCGGTCGGCGAATCGGGCGGTTGTTCGAGCAGCGGCTGCTCCAGGTTCGCTTCCAGAATCGTTTTCGACGGCACGCTGCCCTTCATGCCCATCGCATACGCAATAATGACGACGATCAGCATGCAGACCAGCCCCAAGGCCCCAACAATGGCAAGAAAGCGCACGATGAGCTTGGACATGAATTTCTCCTCCGACAAATATCCGTTAGATAAAAGGAGTGTAGCGCGGTGAGCGAATTGATGCGGTGGAACGGGTAGGGTTAAGGTGCGGATGTCCTGACATCCTCCTGTTGGAGGCGACTCCTTTTCGGCCCACCGTGGAAGAGCGGCCCTTTAGGCCGCGTAACAGATCGCTTTCAGAGGGCCTTCAGGCCCTGTGGTCCTGGATTTTACTGGCAACTGGATACTGGCTACTGACTATCCCAATATCCCCATCCTCTTCCCCACCCGCTCCAGCACCTCGAGCGCCTGCTCCAGCTCTTCCTTCGTGTGCGTCGCCGTCACAATGGTCCGAATGCGCGCTTTGCCTTCTGGCACGGTCGGAAACGCGATGCCCGTGCCGAGCACGCCTTCTTTGAACAGTTCGCGCGAAAAGTCCATCGTCAGCCGCCCATCGCCAATGATGATCGGCGTAATCGGTGTCTCGCTCGCGGGAGTATTCTGCCCGCCAATGTTGAAGCCGAGCAGGCCCACCTCTTTTTTCCAGAAGTGAGTGTTGGCCCAGAGTTGCTCCATCCACTGCGGCTCGTTTTGAAGAACATCGAAAGCGGCGATGCATGTGGCCGCGACCGACGGCGGATGCGACGTCGAAAACAGAAATGGCCGCCCGCGGTGATAGAGAAAGTCAATCAGATCGCGCGTGCCGCAGACATATCCGCCGAGCGCGCCAATCGCCTTCGACAACGTTCCCACCTGAATATCCACGCGCCCGTGCACATTGAAGTGGTCGATGGTCCCGCGGCCTTGACGGCCAAGCACGCCCGAAGCATGCGCGTCATCCACCATCATGATCGCGCCATACTTCTCCGCCAGATCGCACAACCCAGGCAGCGCGCCAATATCGCCATCCATCGAGAAAACGCCGTCGGTGATCAGCAGCTTGTGCCCCGGCTGGTTCTTCACGCTGGCGAGCTGCTCTTCCGCGTGCGCAACATCTTTATGGCGGAAGACGAGAATCTTCGCCCGCGACAAGCGGCAGCCGTCGATAATCGAGGCATGATTCAGCTCGTCGGAAATAATGAAATCTTCTTTGCCAAGGAAAGCCGACACCGTTCCCGCGTTCGCCGTAAATCCGGACTGGAAGACGACACAGGCCTCGACGTTCTTGAAGCGCGCAATCTTCTCTTCCAGCTCCATGTGGATGCGCATCGTGCCGGCAATCGTGCGCACCGCGCCCGACCCGACGCCCAGCTTGCGCGTCGCTTCGAGCGCCGCCTCGCGCAGCTTGGGATGCGTCGTCAGGCCGAGATAATTGTTCGATGCAAGATTGATGACCTTCTTGCCGTCAAACGTGCAGACTGCAGCTTGCTCGTCTTCGAGCACGCGCAGCTTGAAGTGCGTGCCCTTGGCCTTGAGTTCGTTGATTTGATCGGAGAGGAATGAGAGCGGATTGGTGCGGGTAGCAGTAGGCGTCAAGTTCGTACCTCCACGTTAGTAGCTAGCTCTCCACCGAGCCAAGACTCGGTAGGTCCTACCTGATCGCGTCTAAACTCGTCTTTGGCAGGTAACCTCACGGAATGGGCAGATATACCAGCCCGAGATCTGTAATTTCGGTGCTTGTTCCGCGAGTTCCGCGTTTTAGGAAAACCTTCTGTTCTCGTGCTTTCATAAAGTCCCCGTGGCATAGATCCACGAAGGGTTGCGCCGGCGCGACACGGACTACCTTGGCGTTGTTTGTCCCGATAAACGCGACGACCCAGACCTCAAGGAATGGCGAAGCCAGCAATTTCATCTCGTGGATGACTCGGTCGAAATCAAGGAGTCTGCCACTGCGTGCGTTAACCAAAAGCAGATAGTTGCTCGGATAGGCCCGCGCGCACTTCTTTCTGATGACCGTCATGATGTCGGCGACGTTTCGTTCCCAATCGACAATCTCGATCTCGTGGGTCTCGATGATGTTCCCATTCGTGGTCTGGTCTAATCGCCGCAATCTGGTGTCTGGCGTTTTTTCAACCGTCTCGATTTCTATCCACCATTCCACGTGGGTTAATTTTCTTAACGCCAGAGCAAGCATTGCGGTCGTCCACGCCTCCCGCTCCTTCTTGAACTTGCGATCTGATCGCGCCCTTGAAATGCCGTAGGTTTCGCTGATCGTCCGCATGCGGTCGATCGCGAAAATTGGGCTCATCCACACCTCGAGATAATCAGACTCGCCGATCATCTCAATTCGACAGAAGCGACAGCGCGGGTTCCGGTCACGGATGATCTCTTCAGCACGGCCGCAGCTGGGACACATAAACTCCATGTTCCTATTCTACCCGCCCTCCGCGTGTCAGTTTTGGACTCCTCTTTCCGCCCGGCCGAGCGATAACATCAGCAAACCCGGCGGGCGAGGACGCCCGTCTCTCCATCATTTCTTCGCTTGTCCCAGCGCCGCAATCGTTCCCTTGGTTGCGCGCAAATAGTCCGCGGGTGCCACCAGAATCTGCAGCCCGCGCATGCCCGCCGAAATCGAAATCACATTGAACAACTCAATCGTCTCGTCGATGAAGACGGGGAAGTCGCGCTTCGAAGCAAGAGCGGTCACGCCTCCGCGAATGTAGCCGGTGAGCCCTTGCAACTCCTTCACCGGCACCAGGTCCATCTTCTTTTCGCCGGCGGCTGAGGCAAGCGCTTTCAGGTCGAGTTCCTGATCGCCTGGAATGACGGCCAACGCGACGCCATTGTGGGCGCTGGCGTGCGAGGGACGCGATACCAGAGTCTTGAAAACCTGCTCGGGCGGCAGGCCGATTTTGGCGGCGACGGTTTCGGCGGCCAGGTCATTCTCGTCAACCTCGTAGGCTCTGAGGTCGTAGTGAATTCCAAGCTGATCGAGCAGCCGCGCGGCGTTGGTTTTCTGAGGAGCTTTCATCGATACGGATTATGCTGCCAGCGGGCATCGAGCAATTTCAAGGTATCCCCCCTCCCCCCGCCTTTGTCGATCTATTAGAATCATGATGTTACGGCGAAATTCCCGCTAAAATCTTGAGCCCCTAGTATTTATAGTCAAAATATTGATAATAAAAGAGTTACTTTGAGTGATCCCATCAACCGTCCTTTAGAATCAATGATTTGAGCATTGGCGCCGTTTTCGACTGCTCTCAAGATCTTGATTCAAAATGAGTTGTACCAATCCCGTAAGAGATCGGATCCGTTTCACTCGTGAGCCGTACCTCAATGGTTGGAGTGCTCCGCGCTTAAGTCAAGGGAAAACTGAGAGCGAAGTTGTGTCAGAGTGCGGCGGCTTCCCGGAATGACAAATTCCGCGCCTCCGAATACTCTCAAGAATCAAAACTCGTATCATTAACCTCGCTCGAGGAGGGAAACATGCGTCTTTTGATTCATTGGCTTCTAAGCGCTCTCGCCGTCTACATCGTTGCCCAGATCGTGCCAGGCATCCACGTCAGCGGTCTGACAGCGGCGCTGATTGCGGCTCTCGTCATCGGCCTGATTAACGCCACTCTCGGATTGCTGCTCAAGGTCGTTACCTTCCCGCTCACTATTCTCACGCTGGGCCTGTTCTGGTTCGTCATCAATGCGCTGATGCTTGAACTGGCGTCGTCGCTGGTGCGCGGCTTTGAGGTGCGCGGATTCTTGGCTGCGTTCGTCGGCTCTGTCCTCATCAGCTTAGTCAGTTGGGTCTTGCAACAACTGCTGATGCCGAAGCGGGACGCGCCGAGGCGGTGAGCGCAACTGTGAAGGAGGTAGGGGTCCTTCGACTTGCCCTCGTATCCGCTCCGGCGTCGCTTGATTGGATAACGACGTTGGCAGGTCGCAACGAGTAGATTGGTTGTGACTAAACAGACCAGGGCTCGCAACGAAGGAGCCAACGTCATGCTGATTATAGGCTGTGATTTTCATCCTGGGTTTCAGCAGGTCGCGATCTTTGACAATCGAACGGGGGAGATCGAAGCCAAGCGCTTGCAGCACCGGGAAGAGGCGGAGCAGTTTTACCGTTCGCTTTCCGGTCCGGTGCAGGTGGGGATGGAGGCGTGCGGACACTATCCGTGGTTCGAGCGGTTGCTGGAGGAGTTGGGGTTCGAGCTGTGGATGGGGGATGCGGCGGCGATTCGGGCCTCGGTGGTGCGGAAGCAGAAGACGGACCGGCGGGACGCGGAACAGATTCTGCGATTGCTGCTGGAGGATCGGTTTCCGCGGATCTGGGTGCCGAGCCTGGAGGTGCGCGATGTGCGGCAGTTGCTGGTGCATCGGCACAAGCAGGTGCAGACGCGGACGCGGACCAAGAACCAGCTGCAGGCCATGGCGCTGAGCCAGGGGGTGCAGAAGAAGTGGAAGCTGTGGAGCAAGGCGGGACGCGCCGAGCTGGAGCAGTTGCCATTGTTGCCGCATGCCGCCGCACGGCGCCAGCAGTTGCTGGGAGCGCTCGATCAGCTGGAAGCCGAGATCGCGGGGTTGAACCGACGGGTGGACGAAGAAGTGCGAAAGCGTCCGGAGGCGGTGCGGTTGACGACGCATCCGGGAGTGGGGCCGGTGACGGCGTTGGCGATGGTGCTGACGGTGGGGCCGGCCGAGCGCTTCGGTGGGTGCAAGGATGTGGGCAGCTATTTTGGCCTGATTCCGCGCGAAGATTCCAGCGGCGGAAAACAGCGGCTGGGGCGGATCAGCAAACAGGGCAGTTCGTTTATGCGCTTTTTGCTGGTGGAGGCGGGACAGTCGGCGGCGCGCTACGATCCCGAGCTGAAACGTTTTTATCGCCGCCTGGCGACGCGAAAAAATCGTGGCGTTGCCAAGGTGGCCGTGGCCCGGAAGTTGGCCACGCGGTTGTACCTGATGTTGCGCGAGGAGTGGACGTACGCGCAACTATGTCAGGCCGTCATGCAGGTGAGCCCGAGTCATTCTGTGGTCGAGCAACAGAAACCGATCGCTTGAGTGGGCAGCCTGCCTCCCCGAAACGCGGGGAGTTCGCAGTGCGAATCATGGGCGCAAGTCCCGAAGAGATGGATGGTGGAACCTGATGTTCCACCGCACGATTACAAAAGAGTGACGAACCTTGGTCGGTTTAGAGAAGTCAAAACCTTTCCACGAGAGCGAAATGGCGCGCTTCTCCGCGTCCACGCCCTCGTGTTGCCGAAAAGGTCTTGACAGCGCACACAGTCGTTAGAGACAGGATGACGGCGTGAGAAGGCGTGGACTACACAAGAAAACCTCAAACCGCTCCGGTATCGCTTGATGACAGCGGGAGAAGATGCGGCACACAAAGAGACCTGCACTGCTACGTCACATCGTTTCGTCACATCGTGACGACTCAGGCAAATGCTATGCTTGACACGTCATGTCGCCATCTTCAAAGCGCGTTGCTTCTCCGGCGGGAACCGCATCGCCGGCTCCTGCTGTTTCACCTTCCACCCTGCGCCAGGTGATCTCCGCCGACCAGATTACGAAGAGGGTTCGGGAGTTGGGCCGTCAGATTTCCGACGATTATCGCGGCCAGAGCATCATTGCGCTCGGCATCCTGGAGAACAGCTTCCTGTTCATGGCCGATCTGGTGCGCACGCTGGAGGTTCCGGTCGTCTGTACCTTCATTAAGCCGCGCTATAAGCAGATGAACCAGGGCGAGTCTCCGCTGCTCGAGATCTTCTTCAGCCATGAATTCGATATCAAGGGTAAGAACATTTTGCTGGTGGAAGGACTGGTGCATTCGGGAGTGACCACCGAATTCCTGATGAACGACCTGCGCGGCCGAGGAGCGGCCTCGGTGAAGCTGGTCACGCTGCTTGACCGGCAATCCGCGCGTCGCGTTTCGCTACAGCCTGACTACTTCGGCTTCCTGGTGGATGACGCTTTCCTGTGCGGATATGGCCTCGGGAGCGCCGAGCTGACCGAGCGTAATCTGCCGTATCTGGCGGCGACGAGCTAGAGGTGACCGGATGAACTCGACGCTAAAGACAATGATCTTCTGGGCGGTCATCGTCGTGAGCGCATTCCTGCTCTGGCAAACGGTAAAGTCCGGCGTTCCTGCTCAGTCAGTCACTGAAATCAGCTATTGATTTCATGACGAGGGTTGAGAACGGACAGGTCAGCACGGTCACGATTACAGGCGGTGAAATCAGTGCGGTGGACGTAACGAGCGGCAGGTTTCGCGTTATTGCGCCGCCAAATCAGGCGGCCATGCTCGATTCTCTTCGGCAACACCATGTAACTATTTGGTTCAGGGGAAAATCCGACCAGAGTCGTCTTGCTTGGCTCCTTAATCTGGCTCCGTTGATTCTCCTGGGAGCGTTGTGGTTTTTCATGATCCGCCAAATGCAGAAGCGGCGCTCCGGCGGAGATCAATCGCCGCCCTATACACCGCCGCAAGGCCAGGGACCTCGCTTTGGCCCGTGACTTCTGTACCTCCCTCATCCCCCCTTTTGTGCGGAAAAGGTCTAAAATGAAAACGCAGGCTTTTGCCAGTCGAATTCCAGTTGCCCGCATCTAATGCGTTATTGCGGCTGCGCGTCCTCCCGATGGGTAAGGCTGGCATCCCGAGGAGTTCTATAAGTGAATTCAACGATCAAGACCGTACTTTTTTGGGCCGTAATTGTTGTGTCGGCGTTGTTGCTATGGCAGGTGGTGCGCACAGGCACCACGAGTCAGAAAGAAAAAGAAATCGCTTTCTCTGAGTTTCTGACTCAGGTTGACGCGGGCAACGTCCGCGAGGCCACCTTCAACATGCAGGAAGTGAAGGGCAAGTTCAAGGACGACGCTGCCTTTCACACCACGGTGCCCACCAACTTCCCGGACATGTTCAAGACCCTGCAGACCAAGGGCGTGGCCATCAACATTAAGGACGCCAGCGCTGGCTCATGGCCTAGCTGGATCCTGAATCTGGCGCCGCTCATCTTGCTTGGAGCATTGTGGTTCTTCATGATCCGCCAGATGCAGACCGGCGGAAATAAGGCGCTATCGTTTGGCAAGAGCCGGGCGCGCCTGCTCTCCATGCAGCAGAAAAAGATTACGTTCAAAGATGTAGCCGGCGTGGATGAGGCCAAAGAAGAACTAAAGGAGATCATTGAGTTTCTGCGCGAGGCGCAGAAGTTCCAGAAGCTGGGCGGCCGCATACCGAAGGGCGTGCTGCTGGTGGGACCTCCGGGCACGGGCAAGACTTTGCTGGCGCGCGCCGTAGCTGGCGAGGCCAACGTTCCGTTCTTTTCCATCTCCGGTTCTGACTTCGTTGAAATGTTTGTCGGCGTCGGCGCGAGCCGCGTGCGCGATCTGTTTGAGCAGGGCAAGAAGAATGCTCCCTGCATCATCTTCATTGATGAGATTGACGCCGTGGGACGCCATCGTGGCGCAGGCTTGGGCGGCGGGCACGATGAGCGCGAACAAACGCTGAATCAACTGCTCGTTGAAATGGACGGATTCGAGTCGAACGATGGAGTGATCCTGATGGCGGCGACCAACCGTCCGGATGTGCTGGATCCGGCGCTGCTCCGGCCGGGACGCTTTGACCGGCGCGTGGTGGTGAATCGTCCCGATGTACGCGGACGCGAAGAGATTCTGCGAGTGCACACGCGCAAGATTCCTTTGGCCGACGATGTGGATTTGTCGGTTTTGGCGCGCGGTACGCCGGGATTTTCGGGGGCTGACCTTGCCAATATGGTGAATGAGGCGGCGCTTGCGGCAGCGCGGCAGAACCGCAAGGCTGTTTTGCAATATGACTTTGAAGTGGCGAAAGATAAAGTCCTGATGGGCGTGGAGCGGAAGTCGCTGCTGCTCACCGACGAGGAGAAGAAGAACACCGCCTATCACGAGGCGGGGCACGCTCTGGTGGCGGCGATGGAGCCATGCGCCGATCCGGTGCACAAGGTGACTATCATTCCGCGTGGCATGGCCCTCGGCTTGACCATGCAGTTGCCCGTGGATGACCGGCACAACTACTACAAGAATTATCTCGATTCGCAGATCGCGATCCTGATGGGCGGCCGCATCGCCGAAGAGCTGTTCCTGAACGTGATGTCGACCGGCGCCGGCAACGACATTGAGCGGGCCACGGAACTGGCACGCAAGATGGTCTGCGAATGGGGCATGAGCCAACTGGGACCGCTGACCTTCGGCAAGAAAGAAGAACAGATTTTCCTGGGCCGCGAGATTGCCCAGCACCGCGATTACTCCGAAGCGACCGCGATCCAGATTGACGAAGAAGTCAGAAAAATTGTGAATGAAGGCTACGAGAAGGCCAAGTCGGTCCTGACGGAAAATCGCGATAAGCTGGAGAGGATCGCAAAGGCGCTGATTGAGCGCGAAGTGCTGGACGCATCCGAGATCAAAATGCTGGTGGATGGCCAGGATCTTCCTCCAATAAAGCCGCTGCCGGCGAAGACCGATGAAAACGTGCAGCAGGTGATCAAGCCGGAACGCGCGACGGCAACCGGCGGAGAAAGACCGGCGACGGTGTAGATACGCCGTCGGCCATTTCAAGAGGTTCCACTCCGTTCGCAATGAAACCGGAGTAGAACCTTACGCATATCTTGTCGATATGCCCACCAATAGCCTTTGTTTTTAATGTTTTGCGAATCTCGCTCCTTTGGAATCAATATCTTGCAGAGATGCCTCACTCGATGTTCCTGTCCATTGATTAACACCTTATAAATCAACAACTTAGACTCTTATTGCCATGCGTCATCAAGTACTTATTTATCAAGGACTTGGATAAAATTCCGCAGTAACCCATTTGTTTTCAAAGATCGTACAACTCGGCATAAGTTACCATTGAGTAAATAGCAAGTTTAGCCCCTCGCGTTCCTTACCCATTGCGATTTCCCGTGCGCAACTGTTTGCCTGATGAATCCATCAGTTCTTGTTTTGCCGTAAGATGATCCGTCAACATGACCCTCAACATGACTCCTCAACAATGAATCTCTCACTCCATTCTAAAGTTGCTTTGATCACGGGCGGGTCGCGCGGCATTGGTGCGGCTTGCGTGCGCATGTTTGCCGCGGCGGGCGCCAAGGTGGTGTTCAATTATCAGTCGGCCAAAGCGCAGGCCGATGCGCTCGAATGCGGAGCGGCGAACTGCCGCGCTGTGCAATGCGAGCTGTCAACGCCGTCCGCGGCGGGGAAGCTGGTCGCCGCAACGGTTGCGGAGTTTGGGCGGCTCGACATTCTGGTTGCGAACCATGGCATCTGGCCTCCGGAAGACGCACCCATCGACCGCATGACCGATGAACAATGGCATCGTACCATCGCCGTGAATCTCGACAGTGTGTTTGGCCTGGTGAAGCATGCAGTGGGACAGATGAAAAAACAAGGCGGCGCGGCCGATGCGGCTGCTCGCGCAAGGCAGGGCTCCGAGCGGTTTTCAGAAAATGCTGCCGCCGGACACATTGTGCTGGTGAGTTCGACGGCGGCCCAGCGTGGCGAGGCCTTCCACTGTGACTATGCGGCGAGCAAGGGTGCGCTGATCAGCATGGTAAAAGGGCTTTCGACGGAGCTGGCGCGTGACGGCATCCGCGTCAATTGCGTTGCCCCGGGATGGGTTTACACCGATATGGCCAAGCCTGCCCTGGAAGATCCGGCGACGCGAGCCAAAGTGTTTGGAACCATTCCACTCGGCAGGGTGGGAACGCCCGATGAAATCGCCGGACCGATTCTCTTCTTGTGCACGCCCTACGCAGGGTTCATCACGGGCGAAGTGTTGAACGTGAACGGCGGCGCAGTGCTGGTGGGATAAGCCGCCCGCCGAACCTCACACGCCGAACTGCCTAAGATGATGATCCAGGTGTTTGTACATGCCGCGGGCCCAGTCCTGGGGCGTGAGCGGGCCAAAGAACGGATGCGGATGCCGCGTGCATTTTTTCTCGCCGCCCTCTTGAAATTGGCCAACCTTAGATTGCAGCTTTCCCTGCTCACTAAAAAAGTCCCGTGACTCGTCAACCCTGAGCTTCTTGTCGGTGGGGGAGTTCTTCCCGAGCGGCTTCTCGTTGGTCAGGATGGCCTTGAAGAATGGGCCAAACAACCTGCCGATCATCGATCGCCGCAGATTCAGCCGTCCAGAGGCCATGTCCATAGTGGCGCAACAATGCGCCAGCATCTGGGCCGAGTCCATTTTCCCCCATTGCCGCGGAGAGGTCGGCTGCACTTTTTCAATTCGCGAAATTACTTCGTCCGCGGTTTTCAGCTCAAACAGGTTTTTCATTCTTATCCTTCCGAGGGTTCGTTCTTCCCCTCCGCAACGTCACAACGACGGGTGCAGCCGCCCGTCTCTCCACCGCTTACAGTAGCGAAGGCATCATACTCCTTCATGAAAGGCAGCTAAAATAAAGCCGTGGGCTTCGAGGATAGCGTGCTTCTAACATGGATAGGATGATGCAACGATTAGGACGATGCGAAGATTAACCGTCATTTTGTTGTTGGCTATGGGGCTTTCGTCGGTCGGGGCACGAGCGCAAACTGGCACCGAGCCGCCTCCGCGCGCGGCGCTGCCGCCGGAAAAGCCATCGTCGAATAATCCGCCAATTAATCTCAACGATTCTGAGAGCGCGCACAAGGCTCGGGCTTTGCTCGAGCAGTCCATCGACGCTTTGGGCGGGCAGGCCTATCTCACCTTTACCAACCGCTTCGAAACCGGTCGCTACTATCGTATGCACCACGGGAAAAGTGAAGGCCTGGGAATCCCGTACAACTACTACATCGAGTATCCAGACAAGGACCGCTTTGAAATCCCGCACACGAAAGACCTTCACATTATTCCCGGGCAGATCGACGTAGGCGGACTAAAAGACAAGGGTTTCGATACCGTCCTGATTCACAACGGCGATAAGGGATACGAGACGACGTTCAAGGGAACCGAGCCGCAGGAGAAAGAGGAATTGCAAAACTATCTGCGCAGGCGCCCGCACTCCCTCGAATGGATTTTCCGCAAATGGATGAACGATCCAACGGTGGCGCTCTTCGACGATGGGCTCAACATCGTGGACAGCAAGCCAGTCGACGTGGTCACGCTGCTCAACAGCCAAAACGACTCGGTGAGCGTGGCAATCGACCAGATTACGCACTATCCCGTGCGAATCAGTTATTCCTGGCGGGACACGAAAGACAAGCAGAAGAACACGGAAGAAGAGGTCTACGACAGTTATAGGCCGGAGCAGGGCATCATGACTCCGCACTCCATTACGCGCTACTTCAATGGAGAGATGTCGCAGCAACGCTTCATCACCAGCGCCAGCTATAACCAAAACCTGGCCCCGTCGATGTTTGAGGCGAGCGTGACCTACGAACACAAAGAACCGCTGAAACGACGGTAGCACCCCTCCAACCGGTTTCAGACCGGGAAAAGTCGCCAAAAGCGCATCTGCGCATCTGCTTCACAGGTTAAGGACTTAGGCTGAAGTACCATGCCTAAGCAGTAGAGTGTGGTAATTTTGCCACATCATGAAATGCTTTCCAAGCGGTAAGCTACGGTGGATCAGAAGCTTACAATCATTCGATCTATCTACATGGCGCATCTTAATCATCTGTGTGAAACCGGGCTTGCGAAAACGGACCCGCATCAACCGCGAATGGCCACGCCAGAAGAATCCGCGCACGAGCAAACAATTCGAAGTGCGGTAAGCTGCTCCGGAGTAGGCCTGCACAGCGGAGCGCCCGTCAACCTCCGAATCGTACCGGCCGCGGCGGGCACTGGCATCGTCTTCCATCGCACCGATCTCGATGACTTTCCGATTGAGGCCAGTGGACGCAACGTCGCCCGCGTCAGCTATGCCACCAGTTTAATGAAAAAGGGCGTGCTGATCTCGACCACCGAGCATCTCTTATCAGCGTTTGTCGGCCTGGGAATTGACAATGCCGTGGTGGAACTCGACAACCTGGAACTGCCTATCCTCGACGGCAGCGCCCGGCCTTTTGTGGAAATGATTCAGCAAGCCGGCGTTCGCCGCCAACGCAAGATGCGGACCTATTTGAGGATTGTGCGGCAAATCGAGTTACGCGAGGGAGACAAGTTCATTGCGGTTTACCCGGATGACAGGTATTCCGTTTCGTATTCGATTGATTTTCCCCACCCGAAGATCGGCAAACAGACGTTTCGGGCCACGCTCGCCGCCCCCAGTTACCGCGAGCAGATTGCGCCCGCACGTACATTTGGCTTTCTGCATGAAGCCGATGCGATGCGTCAGCAGGGACTAATCCGAGGCGCGTCCATGGAGAACGCCGTAGTAATGGACCGCGAAACCGTGCTGAATCCTCCGCTCCGGTTTCCCGACGAATTCGTGCGGCACAAGGTGCTCGACCTGATCGGTGACCTGGCCTTAATCGGCAAGCAGGTTCTGGGAGCCGTGGTAGCCGACCGCGCGGGGCACGCCATGCATACCGCGCTGGTATCGCGCATTCTGCGCGACCGTTCGCTGTGGGAAGAAAGCACGCTGAATGAAGCAGGCTTGGAGCCGGCGATGATGCCCCCGGAGGCTTCAAACCTGACCGCGTGAGGCTTCCGCACAGAGATTGCTTCTTGGTCGGCCTAAATTGTCAGGCTCATACCGTGGCCGGGCGAGGACGCCCGTCACTCCATTTCAGGCTAAGGTAGCGTTCAGGCTGAGGCCGCGTGAGAACGCTCGTCATTCCACATCGTTATCGAGCTTTCTTCCTGCCCTAAGTTTCGTTCGGTGAGCAAGCGTTGAAGTTCCGCCTCGGCAGCCTGGCGCACGCGCTGCGCGAACGCATACCCGCTGGCACGATGCTCCGCCCCGAGTTTAGAGAAACGAGCGCGCAGATAGGGCTGGTCTTCTTCGAGCCGGCGCAGCAACCGTTCGACCCGGCCAATCTTCTCTTCCACGCCGACCGCAGGTTGACCTATGGGAAATCCAGATTGCATATAAACAAGGTTGGCACAAACAATATCAAGCACAAGTCACCATGTGGATGCGTAGTGCGGCGCTTCGGAAGCAAGAAGCGGTGCGGAAGGAAGAGTGTTGCAGGCCGGTCTAAGCCAGCAGGAAACTCGGCAGCTCAAACTGAAGGCGTTCCGTTAACCAATGATCGAGCTGAAATTGAGAGCTCTGAGGAACTTCAAGAAAGCGAACGCCTATTTGCCCTATGCCATCAATCCAGGCGACTTCGCCCTTCAGTTCCAGAGAGACAGGTGAGTTGGGCAAGGTGAATCGGACCGAGACAACGCTGTCTTTGGGCGGCTTCGTGACCGAACGAATGGCCATGCCACCCTCGCTGAGGTTAGTAGCTTTTGCGGTAAACTCCGGGGTCTTCCCATGGCGAATGTGCACTGGCATCTCAAGCGGGCAGCGGAAGTAGCGGCGACGCTCGCGCAGCATGAAGGTCAGTGCGGCGTGGAAGCAGCGCTTTGCATGCAATGGAGTGAGCGGTTTCTGCAGAACGAAATTCGCGCCTCGTTGAAAAGCTTGCTGCGTGGTGGTATGGCCACTGACCACGGCAAAGGACACAGACTTGGAATTGCTTTGGGAGGTCCGAAGGCCTTGCAACAACTCAGGGCCACCGGGCATATCGTCGCAATCGATAATGATGGCGTCGAACTTATTCTTGGTCAGGAACTCCCTTCCTTTTATAGAGTCGTTGCACACCACGACGTGCACCGACATCTTCTCGAGGGTCGGACGCAAGACCGCCTGCAGAGCGGCGTCATTGCTCACCAGAAGGGACTCCAGGTTCATTGATACTCAATAGTAACGGGAGTGCGATGGAGGCCGAAGGTCACGCAGGTACCGCGGAAATGGACTCTTCGGTCATCAATTGGCGGTGGTCGCCGCGCCCTCATTGATCGCAAAAGCGTTTAAGCCGGCGTGTGGTAGAGCGAATTTCCGCAGGATTCGGTAGCATCTTGCCACGACGTCAACCTCATGGCGGAAATCGCTCATCCTTCGCTCGCCTATCTCTCACTCGGATCGAATCTGGGAGACCGTGCGGTGCACTTGCGCGAAGCGATCGGATTGCTGCAGGAGGCGGGCACTGTGCGAGAGGTTTCAGCTCTTTACGAAACGCAGCCCGTCGATGTGCCCGACCAACCCTGGTTCTTGAATTGCGTCCTGGCGCTCGAAACCAGCAAGACCCCGCGCGAGCTTCTTCATTTTGTCCTGGAGGCCGAGCACAAGATGGGGCGGCTGCGCATGCGCGACAAAGGCCCTCGCACAATCGACATTGACATTCTGCTGTTCGATGACCGAATCATCGATGAGCCGGGGCTAAAGGTTCCGCACCCCGCGATGTGCCGGCGGCGCTTTGTGCTGGAGCCGCTCGCCGAAATCGCTCCTCATGTGCTTGATCCAACGACGAGAAAAACTGCAAGTGAACTCCTGGCCTTGCTGCCACCGGGGCAAACAGTCCGCAAGCTAAATGTGGAGCCCGCAGCAGGCGGGTAGCTTCACGCGACCTTCCGAATGGATTTAATTGGAATCTTGAATAAGCGGGAACTGTCTCAAAAAAACCTAAGGAAGAATGAGCCGACTCCCTGAGCTTTGCTCAGAGACAATCGAAGAGTCGGCCTGCGGAAACTGCGTAAACAGAAAATCAAGGTAAGCGCGAGATTTCGGACGGCCGGAGGTGCGCGTCAGCGCCATACGCAGCAGAAACACGAGCGCCTGCAAAATTTCGGAATCACGAAGGCGCGAGTAGCCCACATGCTTCTGCTCGGTTTCGCGAAACTCCTTCACCATGGCTCCCACTTCGCTGGCAATCTGCTGGTGAATCGGGTTTGCCGTCGATTGCTCATAAATGAGGTTCGATTGAACCAGCGTTTGATAACTTTTCACCAGCGAAGTGAGCGCGGCGATCAAGTCACGATCGGTGAGCGCGTGTCCGTCAAGCGATCGCTGAGCCCGCGCGGTCTTGACTAGGGCAAAGCTCAATCCGACGATCAGGTGTTCGCGCTCGTAGATAAACTGTTCTGAGATTTCGACCTCGGGAAACATGGCGTCGCGAGTGAAGCCGTCATCGGCAAAGCGGTGATCCCCCTCGCGCTCTTGATGCCGCGATTGCAGAAGATAAGGGCAATCGCTGGGACAATCCAGAGTGATTTCGCGCTGCTCTCCGCAACACTGCGCACAGATTTTGCCGTGTACAGCCGGACAAAATCGTTTCTCTTTTCGTTGCTGGCAAAGGGGGCAGGACAAGCGGCTTTCCTCGAAGCCTGATTATTTCACGAAACCCATTCACCGCCGAGACGCAGAGTCCGCCGAGGGAACCCGGGCAATCCGGCGACGAGTGGCCTTTCAATGACCCGATGCACCGATCACTAAATCACCCGATCCCGCCTAGATGTCGTAGTACAGGTGAAACTCGTACGGGTTGGGCCGCATGCGGATCGGATCCACTTCGTTTTTCATCTTGTATGCGATCCATGTGTCGATCAGGTCCTTGGTGAACACTCCGCCTTCGAGAAGGAACTTATGATCCGCCTTCAACGCGGCCAGCACACCTTCGAGCGATCCAGGTACTGAGGGCACCTTGGCCGCTTCTTCGGGCGAAAGCTCGTAGCTGTCCTTTTCCAGCGGCTCGCCCGGATGGATCTTGTGCTTCACGCCGTCCAGGCCTGCCATGAGCATGGCGGCAAATGCCAGATACGGATTGCAGGAGGCATCGGGCGGACGAAATTCCAGGCGTTTTGCCTTCGGGCTCTTGGAATAGACCGGGATGCGAACGGCCGCAGATCGGTTCCGCTGCGAGTACGCAAGATTCACAGGCGCTTCATAGCCGGGGACCAGCCGCTTATATGAGTTCGTTGTCGGGGCGGCAAAAGCCAGAATCGCGGCCGCGTGCTTCAAGAGGCCTCCGGCGTAATACAGGGCCATATCCGACAGGCCGGCATATTTCTTGCCCGCGAACAAAGGCTTGCCCTTCTGCCATAGCGACTGATGTGTGTGCATGCCCGATCCGTTGTCGCCAAACAGCGGCTTGGGCATGAACGTGACCGTCTTGCCCGCCTGATACGCCGTATTCCGCAGAATGTATTTGTACTTCATAATTTTGTCGGCGGAATTGAGGAGCGTATCAAAGCGCAAATCGATTTCGGCCTGCCCGGCCGTTGCCACTTCGTGGTGATGACACTCGACGTCGACCCCGGCGTCGATCAGGTGTTGCACCATGCGCGAACGGAGGTCCTGGAGTTGATCGGTCGGCGGCACAGGGAAATATCCCTCCTTCGTGCGAGGACGGTAGCCGAGATTGTCTTCCTTGCGCCCGGAGTTCCAACGTCCTTCGTCGGAATTTATGAAGTAAAAGCTGTGCTGGGTCGTGCTGTCGAAACGCACATTATCGAAAATGAAGAACTCAGCTTCAGCGCCGAAAAAAGCCTGGTCGGCAAGGCCGGTCGAGGCGAGGTATTGCTCGGCGCGCTTGGCCACGCCGCGCGGATCGCGTCCATAGGGCTTGCCAGTCGGCGGATCAATCGCGTCCCCGATCAGCACCAGCGTTGGGATCTCGCGGAAGGCATCCATGAATGCCGTGTTGGGATCGGGCACCAGGTTCATATCGGACTCATGGATTTGTGCCCACCCGCGAATCGAACTGGCGTCAAAGCCGAAACCTTCCTCAAATGTCTCTTCGGTGAGTTCTGTGATGGGATAGCTGGCATGCTGCCAAATGCCGGGCAGGTCAATGAATCGCATATCGAGGAATTTCGCGTTGTTCTTCGCGGCAAAATCGAGCACACCCTTGGCGTTCATCAAAGCCTCTTCGCGTTTATAAATTCCCCGGAAAAACAGGGTTTTAGGAAACGTGACAGCCTATCGGAGGCGTACCAAGCCGTCAACGACGCCGGTCACAAGGCGGATGGTCAACTTACCGGGGATTTCCGGAAGCGGAAGGCCGATGCCAAAGCCTGCCCAAGCCTCCGGCGCAAATGGGCAGCATAAATAAATTTTATTTGTCGCCAGCCGGTGACAAGCGATAGGCTGTTGAGGAATTTCCCCCGGGCATTCGGCTACGTTTTATCGCTTCGAAATATTTAAGGAGAACAATGTCTACTGAACTGCGAAGTTTTCTGGCAATTCCATACGACGAATTGGAAGAGATGAATTTGAAGGCGAAGAAGCAGCGCCTGGACCGCGTGGCTCCCCACAAAATTCAGGAAGAGCGACTGAAATATCTGGCGGATGAGCCTGGGGTGAAGGCTGTGACCGTTATGTTCAGCGATCTCGAAGGTCGGCTGCACATGCTCGATTACGACAAGAAATTTCTGCTTAAGAGTTTCGACAACCTGACCTTTGACGGCTCCTCGATTCGCGGCTTCACGGCGCAGCGCGAGAGCGACCTGCGTCTCGGCATCGACTGGAGCGCCTTCTATTGGGGGCCGGCCGATATTTTTGGCCCCGGCAAAGTACTCGTCTTCGGCGAAGTTATCGACAAAGGAGGCGAAGAATACTCGGCCGACATGCGCGGAGTCCTCAAGAGCTTCGCCGCCGCCCAACTGAAAAAGAACGGCTACACTCTGAATGCAGCGAACGAGATTGAAGGCTTCCTGTTCAAGGGTTCCGACGCCGAACAGACCTATCACGAGACCGGCAAGTTCGAATACGTAAATACCGGAGGTTATTACCACTCGCTGCCCGGCGACCCGCTGCGCAGCTTTATCGACACGACGGCGGAAGTACAGCGCGCGATGGGCTTCCAGAACGAGAAAGACCACCCCGAAGTTGCGCCCTCGCAGTTTGAAGTGAATTACAGCTATGCCGAAGTGGTCGCGGCCGCCGATCATATCCAGCTCTACAAGCTGATCTGCCGTCAGGTCGCGCGCAACATGGGGCTGACCGCGTCGTTCCTGCCCAAGCCAATCGTCGGCGTCAACGGCAGCGGCATGCACACCAATGTTTCCATCAGCAAGAATGGCAAGAACGCGTTCTGGGATCCCAAGGGTGAAGAGAAGCTCAGCAAGTTCGGTTATGAGTTTCTCGACCGCATCCTCACGCATGGCAATGACATCTGCCTGCTGCTGAACTCGAGCGTGAATGCCTATCGCCGGCTCGACCCGCATTTTGAGGCGCCGAACCAGATCAAGGCTTCGCCGGTCGATCGCGGCTCAATGATCCGCATCCCCATCGGCAACGAGCGCAGCATGCGCGTCGAGGTGCGTTCGGTCGCTCCCGATGCCAACCCGTATCTAGTGATGTTGTCGATTTTCAAAACCGGGCTCGAAGGCACGACGTCGAAGATCAAGAACCTGCGCCAGGCCGAACGCTACTTGCCCGACAACATTTACACCGCCCTCGAAAACTTCCGCAAAGCCGAGTGGACTGCAACCCTCATGGGGGAAGATGTCAAAGCCCGCTATGCCGATCTGAAGCAAGGCTCGGCAGACCGGTGCCCGCACCTGCTAGGCAGCTTCGTCAAAGCGCCCGAGGTGCAATACCACCACGACGTCTACAACCAGTATTTGTGGAACATGTTTTAGGCCGCAGCGGATGCGGTAGAGAAAGAGTAAGTACTCTGCGGGCGGCGAGAGCTAAAGCCGCCCGTTTTTATTTCCATCAAATTCAGCGTCGATGTACTCCAACAGCAAACAGGATGAAGAGTGCTATTGCTAAATAGCCGATCCAAGTCAAGACTGAAATCCGCTTCAACAGCGAGGCGGGCATTTCATATCTATTAGCCTCCATATAGCGGCCCCAACTGCCTCGGCCCTTGTTAATCATCGGAGCACGCCCGGTCCGCTCCGCCCATTTATTCACAGCTCTCTGTTGCATCCACCCCGTGACAAAAAGCACAGCAAAGAAAGCCATAAAACCAATCAGGTTGGCCACAGTCAAGCCTCCTTCTATGTGCCTTACAGCTTCAAAGCAGCATACAAAGGCTTTGAGACATCCTAGGTTCTCAAAGACCGGCGTTTTCGGAAACCTTGGGTCTAATGATAGTTTGGTCACTCATTTCACTTGCCTCCACCCACCGCCTTCCTTTGACTTGTAGGACGGTTTAAGTAAGAATCGCGCAAATGGTCGGCGAAACCATATCCCATTACCGAATCGTCGAGAAACTGGGCGGCGGAGGGATGGGTGTCGTTTATAAGGCCGAAGACACCGAGTTGGGACGCTTTGTTGCCCTCAAGTTTCTGCCCGACGAGCTTTCGCGCGACCCGCAGGCGCTCGAACGTTTTCGCCGCGAGGCGCGTGCCGCCTCGGCCCTGAATCATCCAAACATCTGCACCATCCATGAAATCGGCAAGCACCGTGAAACTGGCAAGCAAAATGAGCAGATGTTTATCGCCATGGAATTTCTGGATGGCGAAACGCTGAAGCATTTGACCGCGGGCAAGCCGCTCGATAACGAGACGCTGCTTGCGCTGGCCATTGAGATTGCCGATGGCCTCGACGCAGCGCATTCCCAGGGCATCATTCACCGCGACATCAAGCCCGCGAATATCTTTGTGACCAAGCGCGGCCACGCCAAAGTGCTGGATTTTGGACTGGCCAAGGTCGCGCCCACCTCCGGTTCCTCCAGTTCGGTGGCGTCGGAGAAAACAGCCACAGCCGCCGTCGATGAAGCGCACCTCACCAGCCCCGGCTCCGCGCTCGGCACCGTGGCCTATATGTCTCCCGAACAAGTGCGCGCGAAAGAACTGGACGCACGCACGGACGTTTTTTCCTTCGGAGTCGTCCTCTACGAGATGGCGACCGGCACGCTTCCGTTCCGCGGCGAGAGCACAGGAGTGATCTTCGATGGCATCATGAATCGTCCGGCAACGCCTGCGGTGCGGCTGAATCCGGCTCTGCCCGCGGAGTTCGAGCGCATCCTCGATAAGTCGCTGGAGAAGGACCGCACGCTGCGCTACCAGTCTGCGGCCGAGATGCGCGCGGACCTGAAGCGCATCCAGCGCGGATACGATTCCACGCACACTACCGCCGCGGCCATGGAGTCGCATGAGCGCCCGCGGTCACAAACTAAGCGCGGCTTAGTTTTAGCGGCGGCGGCCTTGATCCTTCTTATTATCATCGCCGGCGCCGGGTGGTACGCCAAACATTCCCATGCTTCTACGCCAGCCATCGCCGCCAAGCCCTCGGTCGCCGTTCTCCCTTTGCAGAACCTGAGTGCCGAGAGCGGTAGCGCCTATTTCAGCGACGGAATGACCGACGAAATCACCACCAAGCTTTCGAAAATCGATGGCATTGATGTCGCTTCCCATTCTTCGGTGGCCGCGCTGAAGGCATCGGACAAGAGCGCCCAGGAGATAGGCAAAGCGCTCGGCGTTCGTTATCTGCTGGAAGGAAGTGTTCGCAAAGAAGGAGATCAGGTGCGCATCAACGTGCATCTGATCGATTCCACCACCGGCTTCCAGGTCTGGGCCGATGATTTCGTCGGAGAGATGAAGGATGTTTTTTCTCTGCAGGAGCAAACGGCGCTGAAAATCGCCGAGTCGCTCAACTTAAAGCTCAGCCCGCAGGAAGAGCAGGCCATCCACCACCGCTACACGGGAAATCCGCAAGCCTACGACGCATATTTGCGCGGGAAGGAAGCCGTCCAATATTCCGACCAGCCGGAGAAGCTGGCCGCTGCGATTAAAGACTTTGATGAGGCCCTTCAATTTGATCCAAATTACCCGCTTGCGCTCGCCGGACTCGCAAGGGTGGAAGGCCAGATTTATCGCAACCTCGACTCGAACCCCTCCCATTTGCAGCGCGCCGAGCAGTTTGCGCAACGTGCCTTGGCCATCGATCCGCAATTAGCTGAGAGCCACATGGCCATGGGAACCGTCTTGATGGATAAGTTTGACTACTCAGGCGCGGCAGGCGAATTCCGGGTGGCAACAGAGTTGGATCCGGGTGATGCCCATGTTTGGGACATGCTGTCATGGGCGCTCGGATACAAGCAGCCTCCCGAAGCCGCCGCAGCCGAGAAGGCTGCCCGCGAAGCCTTGCGCCTGGAGCCGACTTTTTATCAGGCCTATTATCACCTCGGTCGGTCTTTGATCCTGCAGCAGCGCTATCCGGAGGCAATCGCAACTTTCGAACACGAGCGGCAACTCAATCCCAATGGGCCGTTGGCACTCATCGGGCTGGGGCAAGCCTATCTGGCCTCCGGAGACTATGACAAAGCGTTGCAGGCTTTGCTCAAGTCTGCGAAGGACCCCGCCGCCCTCGATTATTTTTGGCTGAGCGCCGCCTATGCCGCCCACGGTGACAAAGAGAAAGCCTTCGCTACCCTGCAGAAGGCGCTGGACAAGGGCTTCCGCGGTTTTTCTTCGCTCGACTCGAGTCCTTATTTTTCTTCCTTGCGCCAGGATCCGCGCTTCCAGCAGATGACCGCGCGCTACCGCCAGTAATGCTTCGCGGCAGAGAGAGTCGCACGTCAAGCAGATCGTTAGTTCGGGAGCGGCCCCGATCAAGAACTCAAAGCGGAGTCTCGGAGCAAGGGTCTGGCCGGAGCTTAAGCAAGTTTTTCAGAGAAAGAGCAACGACTCGTGGCCGCGGCTGAGGGCGGGTGGCAAAAATCTGGAGCGGGAGACGGGAGTTGAACCCGCGACTTCGACCTTGGCAAGGTCGCACTCTACCACTGAGTTACTCCCGCTCGTCGTGCCATTCTACCGCAGGCGCGCATGGGGTGACAAATTTTCGGACCTTCCCCACCTTCTCATTTGTTTCGCTCAACAGCAGTTTTCCCAGTACTTTCGTAACTCCTAAAATGGGGGCGAGGGGCTGGAAAATCAATACCTTACGGGCAATCGAAAAAATTTTGTCCTACATTTGTCCTAGTTTTGGGTATTAGCTGGTAGAGGAAATTCACAAAAATGGCAAGAAGAGAACTTGACGAAAATCGTTTCAAACTTTATCGGCATCACTCCGTAGGCTGCAAAGACAAAGCTGACCGCAAATCACCACGATGCGGTTGCGCAATCTGGGTTCAGTTTCAATACCCGAAAGGTCTGCCCGCCATTAAGGTGGACGGGAAAACACCGGCACCGGGTCAAAACAAATGGACCTGTAAAACGCGAAGCTGGGGCGAAGCCCACAGATTCCTCATCAAGCTCATTGACCGGCTAGGGAGTGGCAAGTCTGACGATGAAGCCACGAAAACCAAGGCGGAAATCTCTGTCGAAGCTGCGACGGAAAAATATCTGGCTTACGTCAGCGACCCGCGTCAATATGGGCAGGTGCTCAAGCATGCGAGCCTGCGGAAGCATAAGCGAATGATGTCACTGCTGAAAGCCCACTGCAACAAAGAAGGCGTCAGATTGCTTTCTCAGGCGAACAGCGCCCCGTTCCTCTCGGAATGGCGTGGCACGTGGAAATATAGTACGGACTCCTCATCTATGCGCATCCACGATGCGGTTGCCCGCGCCTTCTTTAATTGGGCGCATACGATGGAGCATATCGTTAGCAACGATTATGAAAAGCTATGCCGTTTTGCCGCGAAAGACCCGCAGACGCTCCCCCTGACCGTGGAGGAAATGGAGGGGTTGCTACGGGCATGTGCGGAGATTGACGCAACGTCAGAGGAGAAACTGAAGTTACGGGCATTGGCTTTAGCACAGCGATGGAGCGGATTGTCTTTAATCGACGCGATCACGCTTCCCCGCCCCAATCTACGCAAGGATAATTCCCTTGAACTTTATCGCACCAAAACCGGGGAGCCAGTGTTAACGCTGCTGCCCCATTCTGTGGCAGAGATGCTGCGCATGTTGCCGAATCCCCATCCGGGGTTCTTCTGGTGCGTTCCCGACGAAAAACACGACACGCTCCGCGCCCGATGGGGCAAGCTCTACCGGCAAGCGTTCACACTGGCGGGGATATACCGTAACCGCGCTGAAACGGGCGGTGGGATGACTTTAAGCCATCGCCTACGCGATACCTTCGCGGTGGAATATCTAATCGCGGGGGGCGACCTTCAAGATTTGGCGGTGCTGCTGGGTCACTCGAATATCACCACCACCCAGAAGCATTATGGGGCGTGGGTGAAAGAACGCAAACTACGTCTGCTGCGCGTAGCCGGCGAGGTCATGGCACGTCAGGAACCTGTTGGACTTGAGCAGTCAGTTGGACAAACGGCGGTCAACTAAGAAGCCTACTGCGATTCGGCTGCTGGACTGGTTTATGGTCGGCTGGGGCGTTTCAGCGAGTTGGAGCAAAACTCTCAAGGCGTGAGCTTGGCTTCAGTTTAGCTATTTCACGACACCGATCCCCGTTCAAACCCCATGTCGATCTTCCGTCGCCCAGCCTGCAAAGCAGACTCAAACGCAGATTCCCGCGTAGGGAATGTGTCAGGCAGGTAGAACTGCGCTTCCGAGACTTCATCAGCACTGTGCTCTTCGATGTAAAACTCTGCTGAGAATCCGCTCTCCTTCACTTCGGATAACCGTACCTCAATAACGTAGCCCTGATATCCGCATCGGCTCTTCATGACGGCAGCTTCTCCGGCTTTAATTATTGCATCTCGCGAGCGGGGCGCTTCCCTCAATCCGTATCCTGCGTCCCCTCCGCTTCACACGAGTCACGAGCCGGGCTGAAGTTGCTGGAAGCGGCTGGCACGAACCCGCAAAGAGTAACTACATCGAATACAGCGCTTGCTATTGTCGGCGACGGTGTCCATACCTCAGGGGTCACCTCAAAAGCGGCCAATGGTGGTCACTTCAAAACCGGCCAACGGAATGTGGCCTGGGACTAGGTTGTTTTACTCCGTTGCCTCCTGGGGAGGCAAGTCTGTTTTTGTGCGCCAACTCCGTGGACCAGATTTAAGTACGTGGCCATGATGAAGGAGGCGATCGAGCATGGCGGTAACGGCAGCACTATCGCCGAGAAGTTTGCCCCAGTCGTCTACTGGACGATTCGAGGTGAGCAAAGTGCTGGCGCGCTCATAGCGCCGCATTACGATTTCCAGCAAGTCCTCGGCGGCGGTCATGGGTAACTTCCGCATGCCCAGATCATCGATGATCAAGAGCGGTACGGAAACGAACAGTTCCATGGTTTCTTTGCGGGTTCCGTCGATGGTGGCATCGGCCAAGTCATCGAGCAGTTTGTGGGTTTCGCGATAGAGGACGCGATAACCCTGCTGGATAGCGGCTTGTCCGATGGCCTGAGCGAGATGACTTTTGCCCGTGCCCGGTGGACCTAGAAACAAGCCGTCTTCATGGCGAGCGATGAAGGCGCCGGTAGCGAGATCGAACACCAGACTACGATTCATCTTGCGGTTGAAGTTGAAGTCGAAGTTATCGAGAGTTTTGTGAGGGTCTCGGAACTCGGCTTGTTTTTTTCTTCGCTCCAGCAGTCGATCGCCACGACGAGTGAGTTCGTCGGAGACGAGGCAGGAGAGGAAATCGATCGGGGGCATGGCTTCGGCCTGAGCTTGGCGCAGGCGAGTTTCGAGCACGGCGGCGATACCTCCCAGGCGTAGTTGTCCTAAAGCACGATTCAACTCAATGAGGTTCATCTTCTGGCTCCTTGGTTTTGAGGTTGATGAGATCGCGGTAGTGAACCAGTTCGCGAATGAGCGGGTCGACTTGCCGCAGGGTAAGTTGGGGGGCACGTTCGAGATAGCGACGAACGAAGCGGAGTTCATGCACGCCCATTTCCAGAGCAACAGCGCACGCCTCTTCGACCGCGGCGGTGCCGAACTTCTTGGCCAAGGAGAGGATGCCGAAGACGCGGCGAACCCCCGGTTCTCCGAGCTGGCGATAAATAAGGTTGCAGAGTGTGCCGATGTGAGTCCCTGCACGTCCAGCTCGCCACAGTAACTGGGAAACCTGAAGCGGCATGTGCTTGGGATGATCTTCTTTTTTTATGCGATACCAGCCACGTTTCTGGCGTACATGTTCCCGCAGCAGCAGTCCGTTCTTGGGATCGAGGATGCGAACATAAAGCTCATCCCACTGCACATGCACTTCGCGTCCGATCCAACCCGGCGGTAAGCCGTAGTAGGCGGCATCGACTTCGACGCAACCGTCCAGATTCACGCCCCGCTTGCCATGCTGGTAGTAGCGAAAAGGTTCCAGGGGAAGCGGCAGCAAGAAAGGTTTTTCTTCGGCGAACATGACAGCGACTTGTCGTTTGGTGGTGCCATGAATGCGGGTATCGGCACAACTTGCCTCCCAACGATCCAGATAGGCTTGGGCCTCCTCCAGGCTCTCAAAGCGTTTTCCCTGGAGCGCTCGTTGGGCGTGGCCGACGCCGGATTCAACTTTTCCTTTTCGATCCGGATCCTTGATCCGACAAGGCATGGCGACCGCGCCATAGTGCGCCAGGACGTCGCGATAGAGAGGATTTAGAGTGGGTTCGTAGATGTCAGGGACGAGCACGCCCTCGCGCAAATTATCCAGGACGACGACCCGCGTAGCGCCACCCAGTCGACGGAATGCTTTCTCATGTAACTCGGCCCAGATGCGCGAACTGGAACGGAAGATCAGAAAGCGTGCCGCCTTGCGGCTGCAGCCCAGCACCATCACGAACAGTCGCGTGCGTCGATATTTTCTGCTTTGCGGATCACGGACCATTGCGCCCGTACCGTAGTCCACTTGCGACTCTTCTCCTGGTCCCGTCAGAATCACCGCGCGGGGCTGCAGTGGCTGGTTTCCACGCAACTTGCGCACGTAGCGCTTGACCGTTTGATAGGCACCGTCGAACCCATTCTCGGCGACCAGGTCTTGCCAGATTGCGGTGGCATCCCGCCCGCGGCTCAGACCTAACTCGATGGCTTCACGAAACGGCTCGCAGGCGCTGGCGGATGGAATCCGCTTAGGATTTTCTAGTTCCAGGCCCGTCGACTCCACGCCAAACCCGGTGGTCACCGCATTGGCCGGTTTTGCGCCTTGCGCTTTTGCTTTTCCCTTCGTAGAAAGGTTTTCGGGGTTGGGGTTGGGGTTGATCGTCTGGGTCGGTTTTATCGCGTCTGAGCCGGTGGTCACCGGGTCCTCATTGGCCGGTTTTGCCGGCGGTCGGCGTCCCCATGCGCCCGGCGGCCTCACCGCGATCCCGGCCGCTTTCAGATAGGCTCCGGCGGTCTCCCGACGCACCCCGGTCTCTTGCTCGATGCGCCGCAGTGGCCATCCGAGTCGTCCCAGGGCAATCACTTGTTGTTTTTTCGCTTCGCTCAAGACGTTGCTCATATCGACGAAGGCTAAATGCCTTACGTCGAAATCAACGTCCCGGGCCTCATTCTCGTTGGCCGGTTTTCAAGTGACCCTCATTGGCCGGTTTTGGGTGACCGCTGGGGGTCCATAATTTTTTCACCCGAATCTGAAAGGAGACTGCTGTGTCATCTGCTAAAGAGTTGGGTCAAATTGCGAGGGACTTGGTGAACAGCAGTTCGCCTTGGTTCAAGGGAAATAGACACTATTTCAGCGTGCTGCAAGCATTTATTCGAGATGAAGGAATTTGCGTTTATTGCGGAAAGGATTTGTGGGAAAAGTTCGGCATAGCATCCTGCGGAGATCACCTACTCCCCGAGGGGCGGTACTCTGATCGAGAACATGACGTTGATAATCTGGTCGCCGCTTGTGCAGAGTGCAACGGCATAAAACGCGACTACGATCCATCTGACAGGAAAGACATCGAGCGTCCCATCCCAGAACAAGTTCGCCTAGACCTTGTCCGCAAGGCTAGAGAGGAGATTGACAGAAGGACGAACACTGCTGACTGGAGAAATGAGTTTCAGACCGCAAAGCGTCTTTTTGGGGAGGCGGTAGAAAAATACCGCAAATGTAAAGAAACCGACAGGAGTTTTGAACTAGTGAGCGAATCGCAGCACGATTAGATCGGTCAGGGCAAACATCGTCATCACGAGGATTAGTTGTTTCATCTTTGATTTCCTCCAATGGCACAAGTTCGTGTGATGCTGGAGGGTGCTACTTCTGAGCAGCCTTCCCCCGGAACTTTGCCCACCGTGCTCACTGCGCAGCGGCAAATCCTCGCCCTGCCTGGCCGCCGACATCGTTCGTGTTCCAGTCCTTTTTAAGGACAAGCCGCTACTGAGCGTGGCTAGCGCCGCATTGAATTGCTCACTCTTTTCACCGCCTGATCGCGCTCCCGTTTTCAATTGCTGGATAACAACAGCCAAATTAGCCATTGAATTCTCCTCGAAGAGAAATTGTAGCGCTTGATAGATTTCATTCGTGCCGTGCAGAAGTGAAAACAACTGGGGCGTGCCAGAAGATGATGGGGTCAAGAGGCTTCGGGCACGCCCCGATTAAGCTGGAAACACCTTAGGGACGCTCCACTGGCATGTCAAGATAAATCTATCTGGCGGAAGCTCGACTAGCGGTTGAATTTCCGAATGATGTTTTGCTAGACTTCTCGGTTTTTAAAATGCGCCAATTTCTTGCGATTCTTCTTCAGCCACGCAGCGGCTTGCTCTTTCCTCGTTTTCAGTTGAAGCTTTATTTCCTCAGGTGAGCGGTTCCGATAATAATCCCGCAAGCACTGCTCGCAGGCGACCCAACCCCGAAAGGAAAACACCTGGGATTCTTCCAATAAAGTGCGGCAGTATGTGCAGGAGAGAGTGAAAGTCTTGGCTTGCGCTGACATGAACTCACTTTACCGAAAACGTTTCCTGACGCGGTCGAGCACTAATCGTGCAATCCAGAATATCGCGGCGGTGCCAGCAAAGAACTGCGCGAATCGGAACAAGGTCATGGAAACACTCGGAGGGGACACGCCCTGTCGGGACTTGGCGTTGAGGAGGCGACCGAAAGGGCGTGCCCAGCGTGGACGAATGAAAACTACGCCAGATCGATGTGAAACTCAAGTGAAAATTCATTCAGAATAGGCTCTGGGAGGCGATTTGGCTGCGGGATGAGGTTCGGGTCGGCTGGGGCGTTTCAAAGGTGCGGCGAGCCTTTGTGACCACCCTGGACACGATGTGGGGAAACGATGATGACTGGGTATGGCTCCAACAAGGGAGTCTCTCGTTTTAAGCACTCTTCTTCCGCTTGCCCGCCTCCAATGAAATAGCCGTCCTCATCACCACCTCTTCGGTTTTCACCTCTTTGCGAGGAACCGTCCGCCAATTTAATTCCTCCAAACGTTTTCGCAATTCAGCGCCCTGAGTTTCTTCAGCACTGCAACGGGGGCAACCTGATTGATGGAGTTTCAGGATGGACAATACGTAACATCTTAACTTCACGATCCACCTCGCAAAATTCAGCGTTCGCCTCAAACCGTGTTTGGGCTTTGCTTTTGCAATCGCATGTCGTTCAGAGGTTGTGATGGACGGTTGTCATACGCTGGGGCAAGTTTGGATCGGCGCTCTTTCTCCGATAGTCGTTCGATCTCCGTCATCAAAACCAAATCTCTTCTCGGGGTCTTGCTCGTAGGGAAGCAAGTTGAGAGAGGAGCAGCGTCCATCGTTGCGGCTCGGTTTTCATGGCGGCTGGTAGCGCTGAGTGCGGCAATTGTACACCCGTAAAAATAGTCCGCCGAAACTCATCCCGAGGTAATCCATGACAAAGAAAGATTCGAAGCCGACAAGAAAAGAGCCGAAGAAATCTCCGCCAGTGCCGTCCTACATCGACAATACGGATTCAGACATTTTCCAAACTCAGGAAGACGTGGACGAGCTTGAAAAAATGATTGAGGAGCGTAAGAAACGACTAGCGGAGGAAAACTATTTTGAAAGCTCTCGCAAGAATCGGACTTCGGGACGCGTCATTCCGCCATAGGGGCGCAACGTCCTGAGGAATTCAAAGCGGCTTCGTGAATAACCGCCTCGATAATGTCAAGCGAATCCCTCTGCCTTTGCACGTGCCCGACTTTTTGCGACCATCAGCAGGCTCCGCAGCGGAAGGGGATGTTTCAAGGAATTTCAGCCAACGCCGCCAGACCTGGCGATCTTGGTGGTTCGGCTTGATGCCATTCGATTGGAATGCCCTCATCACCCATGAAGCCTGCGAAGAAGGCTCCATCTGACCAGCGTCCATTTTTGTTGTCTACACAAACACCTTCGGCAATGGGGAAAATCCAGTCATCACGAAATCGCGCTTCAGCGATTTCACCCTCTTCGATCCCTTCAGCAGTGTCAGGGGTTTCTTTCGTGAGCGCACCCGAGCTGAGGCTATCCGCATTCTTCAGTCGTATTCGGATGAGTGCGTCGATCCGTGCGGACTCAAAGTCTGGATCGGTCAACAGACCCAAACCGCCCAGCGCAACTCTGATCTCATTCACGTTGTTTCGCCCACGTCGCTCGGTTCTAAATAGTCGCAACAGTCCCCGAACCGATATGCGATTGACGCGGCGTGGTCCTTCAGGTGTGTGGCGATACGACCAATCTCTCTAGGAATCCACATAAGAGCCTTGCTCGACTGAGTGACTATTGCCGTCGTTGCCGCTCAGTAACATCGGTATCGTTGGGTGGCGTCGTCCTCACATGTTGCGATGAGGTCACGCCGCCAATCTCTTCAATTCCTCTACAACCCGATTAAGTTCATCAACGAGCGCCTTCGGAGCCGCTGTCTGACGAAGGGTCTCGACCAATGCGCCGTAGAACCAGAGTTGATCTTCCTTTGGCGCATTGAACCTTGACCACAAACACTCTCCCAGTTCCCTGTAGTCAGCCAGAATTGCTCGGGCATTGTGGAGTTTGTCGGCAGCCGAAACTAGCAGCGCATCTCCGTTCGCAGTTCGCAGATGCTCCAGATATTTGTCCTTCCTTTCGCGCCAAGGCAATTTCTGAGTTGAATCACTTACCGTGCTGTCCGAGCAGGATTCAACAGTATTTGCCACCCGGTCGCCGAACATATGCCGGATGGTGTCCAAGGTTGGGAGCCCGCCTTGATCCTCGACTGCATCGTGCAGCAAGGCGGCTATAGTTTGATCCTCGTCGCCGCCAGCCTCAAGAACCAAAGAGCATACTGCCATGAGGTGGGAAATGTAGGGGATGATGACGCCTTTCCGGGGTTGCTGGTGATGCAGTGATGAAGCGAATTGCACAGCGGTATCGAATCGCCAAGTTAAGAAGGAGGAGTATGGTTCCATGTTCCGATTGTACGACCGGGAGGGTGCAAGTCTTGGAGCCGAGGTCTGGTCAAGTTTTTCTTTCGCGCCGTGGCGAGAACGGAGTTTTATTCCCACCTTCGAAAAACGCAGGGCTGTTTGAAAGACCGAACTTTGCGAGACCAAAGGTTCATCAAATGGCGAGAAATCCCGAAATCTCGGAAGCGATGAATATCGCGACCCGGCGTGCAGAATTCAATCTGGTCAACGTCAACATCCAGAATGCGCCTTACTTCAGGGTTTTGCTTCCATAAGCGATTAATGAGCGCGAAAAACCGTTTCGTATCCGCTATGCCAAGGCAACCAGCCCATTCCTCATCGAGGATAGCCATCTCCCCCTGCCACGGGTAGATGGGTTTCGCATATTGGTCTACATCCATTAAGCGCCGTACCTCCGACCGCTCTTGCTTGCTGAGACGAATGAAACTTTCAAACTTGGAGTAGTGCAGCTTGAGAACCGCTTTGAATCCAGATACGGGTACCTCGCGACGAAAATAAGCTTCTGCGGCAGCGGCAAGCAAAACAGTGGAGTCATTCGACCAGATGTCGAGCGAGGCGTAAGATTTGCGCAAATGAGGCACGCGATGCAGAATCTCTTCCATCGCGTAGAACTGGGGCGATGAACGCTGAAGAGTCGAACGAATCGTGCATCGGCGAATGATGTCCTCAACTTCTGCGCCTGAAGGCTGGGCGGCAACCGAAAAGGCGATTAATCCCCGTAGCGAGTAATCGCCCGTGTCAGTATATGCACCCTTAGCCCATCGGCTTGCACCGTACAGACGCAGGAATTCCTGCCACGACAGGTTCCAAAGCGAATCCACCACCGAGCGATCAAAGAAGAAGTAGTAGTTGTCCATGAACCTACACGCCTCCGTAGGCATAATCTTCCGTTCTCGTTAATTCTGTGTGCGAGGAGTTTCTATGGCGCATCGCGTGAAATTTAGCATCCCAGAAGGAGAGCTTGCAAATCTTGACGTTGAATTAAAAATCCGGGTCGATGGCGAGAACTGGATGAACTCAAGGTCAGCAAAGACGGGCTTTGGTGGGAAGGTAGAAAAAAGCAGTTGAAAGAAAAAATCTCGTGGAAACGTTTTGACGAGCTTATGTTGAGAGTGGAGTGATTCGCACGCGGTAGATTTCTCTTCATGACCATCGCCGATTTCCGCCAATCGCTCACCCCGACCGAGTCGCCAGCCGGACTCTCGCATGCCCTCGCTGGATTGTGGTGGGACGCCAAGAGCATTTGGACGCGAGCGCACGAATCCGCGCAGCAGGGCGAAGGAATCGAGGGATCGTGGGTGCATGCCTAGCTTCATCGCAAGGGAGGCGATCAGGACAACGCGGCGTACTGGTACGGTCGAGCGGGCAAGCCTGTTTGCCGGGAGCCCTTCGACGCGGAATGGCTCAGTATAGCGACGGATTTGCTGGGGTAGCGAAGTCGCCCTTGTTCGTTATTTGGTCACTGCCTCTGGCGCAGCGTCGGTAACACCTTCATCCTCAAAAAAGTCCGCGTCGAGGCGCTTTACCAAGTAACTGTTCACCGTCGAGACGCCGACGCCATACTCAAACATCAGTTCAGCCAGTTGCGTACCGTCGATGAGAATAACCTTGGTTTCGACACCTTCGACGTATTCTGTCGCCTCTTTCGAGAAGGTCGAAGTTGTTATGAAGATGCCCTTCTTCGCCCTCTTCCCGTGCAAAGCTCCCACGAACTTCTGAATCTCAGGTCGTCCTACCGTAGTGTTGTCCCACTTTTTTGCTTGAATATAAAGAAGGTCAAGCCCGAGCTTATCCTCCTTGATGACGCCGTCAATGCCACCGTCGCCAGCTTTCCCTATTGCTTTTCCCGCGTCCGTCAGAGAGCCGCCGTACCCGATAGTAGTTAGCAGTTTCACAACGAGCCGTTCGAAGAAATCGGGAGGACATGCTTTCACTCGCGCCAAAAGCTCCGCTTCGACCTGCCGTCTAAGTTTCAGAGACCCCGATTCTAATAGCTCTTCGGGCGTCACTGTGAGTGATTCGGGCGATTCTAACGATTCCGCATCGGTCGAAGTCCTTTTCGGCGACTGGAATTCCAGAAACTCTGGAAACTGACGCAGGTACGCAACGTTGATGACTTTCGGGTTCTGGGACAGAACGTTCTTACCACGGTCGGTGATCTGGAAGTGCCCCCGTTGCGTGTATTGGATGAGTCCAGCCTTCTTGAGATAAGTTCGCGCCCACCCGAGACGGTTGTCGAAGAGTCCTTGGGTTCCGCTCGGTAGACGCTCCTTGCGTTCTTCTTCTGTCAGGTTGAACTCATGAGCAAGCTGATTCAGAACGTCTCTCTTTGCGTGCTCCTTCCCATCCGCCGCAGATTTCAAGAGTGGCAACATTAACGATTGGTAATCTGGAATGCTCATATTGATTGACTCGTTTGCGTCGTCTTTTTGAAAGATCAATTCTACTGGTTTCCGGGGAGACGACTGGTAGGGCTGGCTGGAAGGGCGCTGGGTGAACTTTTGCCGATCTTTAAGAAAGTGCTCGATGACGCGTTCAACCCGCATCCGTCATGGGAGAAGTCAAACAGCCAAAAGGTTAATCGAACGAATTCTACCGCCCGAGCGACAGTCGATAGCCCGCACATGGAGGAGATTATGGCAGATCGAATAGCAGGATTAAGAATGTCCGCCTGTCGCCGAAGACTTTTCTTCACCGTAATCCTCAACCGCATCAAGCAGCATTTTGAATTGCCGAAGGCGGAACTCAAGATAACGTTTGATCGCTTGGTGTTTGCGGTTCTGCATGTGCGGCAAGTCCAACATCGCCGCCTCGATGTCGAAATCCGCAAATGCGCTATCCAACGAGTCAAGCACTCTCGTTAGATAACGCTTTTCCTCGGGTATGGCTGCGATCCGTCTCTCAGCTTCCTTCGTGCTCGTGCCTGAACAAGCAGCAGTGAAGTATTCCCGATAAGAGGCGTCCAGAGACGCCCAGAGCGCATCCGCAAGTCCGGGCGTCAATTCGAAAACGTTCAAATCTTTCATCCGCATGTTCGCGACTTCGCCTTTCGGCGCTCCGCAACAATCTCTGTGCTTCTTTCCCGAACCACATGGACAAGGGTCGTTGCGTCCTGTCTTGCTGGTCATTGCTCCCTCCCGATCAGAATTGTATCCCTCTCACCCACGCCCAGCCTGCGACGACAATCGGTAGCGTCCCATGGAGGGAATTATTCCAGATCGTAGCTACGGCGAGTCGAAAGCAAGCGTAAGAAGCTGGGTCGGAGCCTGTGGACGATCCAGCACATGCATCGGGGCAAGACTAAGGCGTCTACGAATCTGCAAGCGCTCGCGCAACCTCGCGCAGGGGTTGCGGGAGGAACCAGACTCGCCAATCCTCACGACGCGCCAATGGAAATCGCTCTGGGCAGGATGATGGCGTCGAGGGCTCGTGGATTCACGCCTACCTGCATCGCAAGGAAGGCGATTAGGATAACGCGGCGTACTGGTATTCGCGGGCAGGCAAGCCTGTGTTTCGGGAGCCACTGGATGCGGAGTGGCTGAGCATTGTGACGCATCTGATAGGAACGATATAACTCCACGAGTGAAACCTACGCTTGGTGCTCCGGTCACATTGCGCCATTCAGCCCCTATGCGATAATTCGATTTCTTCCCCCAAGAACATTTGTTCGCGTGCTGGCAGCGCTAGAAGACGCACACATGGATCAGACCACACACAATAAAATCGTATCCTTCATTTGGGGCATCGCTGACGACGTTTTACGCGACCTGTTCAAACGGGGCAAGTATCCCGACGTGATTCTGCCAATGTGCGTTCTGCGTCGTTTGGATGCTGTGCTAGAGCCGACGAAGAAGGCTGTCCTCGAAACCAAGGATATGCTCGACAAAGCGGGTATCACTGAGCAGCACGTCGCGCTCTGCGATGCCTCCAAACATCCTTTTTACAACACTTCCAAGTTCACGCTCCGTGATCTCAAGTCTCGTGCCAGTCAGCAGCAGTTGCTCGCGGATTTCGAAGATTACCTGAACGGGTTCTCGGAGAATGTCCGGGACATTCTCGACAATTTCAAATTTCACAACCAGCTTTCTACGCTCTCCAAATCCGATTCTCTTGGCACGCTCATCGGCAAATTTCTCGACCCGGAAATTGATCTCAGTCCCGCAGGAATCGACAACCATTCCATGGGCACGGTCTTCGAGGAGCTTGTCCGCAAGTTCAACGAAGAAAATAATGAGGAAGCCGGGGAGCACTGGACTCCGAGGGATGCCGTTAAGCTCATGGCGAATCTGATCTTCCTGCCGATTGCCGACAAGATTCAATCAGGCTCGTATCTGCTCTACGATTGCGCTTGCGGCACCGGCGGCATGCTTACCGTCGCGGAAGAAACACTACGAGACTTGGGGAAGAAACAAAACCACCAAGTCGTCGCCCACCTCTACGGTCAGGAAATCAATCCTGAAACCTACGCGATCTGCAAGTCGGACATGCTCATTAAAGGCGAAGGCGAAAGTGCTGACCACATCGTCGGCGGCGCGGAATACTCTACGCTCTCGAATGACGCTTTCCGTGCGCAAGAATTCGACTTCCTGCTTGCCAATCCGCCTTACGGGAAGAGTTGGAAGAAAGATTTGGAGCACATGGGCGGCAAGGACGGAATGCGCGATCCCCGCTTTCGCGTCATGCACGACGGCGAGGAGCTATCCCTTGTTACCCGCTCTAGCGACGGTCAGTTGCTTTTCCTCGCGAACATGGCGTCCAAAATGAATCACAAGACGCCGCTGGGCAGCCGCGTTGCGGAGGTTCATAACGGCTCGTCTCTCTTCACCGGTGACGCTGGGCAGGGCGAAAGCAATATCCGGCGTTGGTTGATCGAGAACGACTGGCTGGAAGCCATCGTCGCCTTACCGCTGAACATGTTTTATAACACCGGCATTGCCACTTACGTGTGGGTGCTGAGCAATCGCAAGACGGAACACCGCAAGGGCAGAGTTCAACTCATCGACGCCACGCAATGGTTCAAGCCCCTCCGCAAGAACCTCGGCAAGAAGAACTGCGAGCTTTCGCCGGAAGACATCCAGCGAATCTGCGATACCTACTTCGCATTCAAAGACACTGAACAGTCGAAAGTCTTTCCCAATGCCGCTTTCGGCTATTGGAAGGTGACGGTCGAACGCCCGCTTCGCCTGCACAGCCAGCTTTCGGTGAAAGCTATTGAGTCTCTTCGCTTCGCTTCCGGTGATGAAGAACTCCGCAGCGAATTCTACGAACAGCTTGGCGAGCCGCTTTTTGAAAACTTCGCCAGCGTGCAGGCGAAATTGGAGATGCTCGTCAGCGAATGGGGCAATGGCGACGACGATGAGGAAGCCGAGGAAGGTGCAGCGAAGAAAGGTCTGCCCGAAAAGAAAAAAAAGAAGCTCTTAGACGCAAGAACTTGGGAGCGCGACGGTAAGCTCGTGACGACTGGTAACGCGCTCCGCAAGGAAATCGGCGACAAGCTATTCGAAGACCACAATGTTTTCCGCGACCGCGTGGCGGGTGCGCTCGACAAGCTGAAGATCAAACTCAGTGCGTCCGACTTGAAGGTGATTCTGCGAGCCGTCAGTTGGCGTGTGGAAACGGCTCCCCCCGTCATCGCCAAGGTTCACAAGCCCAGCAAGACCAAGGCTGATCCGTTGCGCGGATTTTACGAAACAACCGTGGACGGAAAGAAATGCGTAGTGGAATATGAGCCTGACTCAGACCTGCGCGACACTGAGCAGGTTCCGCTGCTGGAGGAAGGCGGCATCGAGGCATTCATTCGCCGTGAAGTGCTTCCCTATACGCCGGATGCGTGGATCGACGAATCCGCTACTAAGATCGGCTATGAGATTTCCTTCACCCGCCACTTCTACAAACCGCAGCCTCTCCGCTCACTCGACGAGATTAGGGCTGACATTGTGGCGTTGGAAAAGGAAACAGGAGACTTGCTCGGCGAGATCGTGAAGGGCGAAACGAAATGAGAGAGATTCTCGGCAAGGCGAAAACGGTTCGTGAGTTGCTTAAGGGCGTTAAGTATTCCATCGACTACTACCAACGCGAATACAAGTGGCAGGAAAAGCAAATCCACGAACTGGTTGACGATCTTAGCGGGAAGTTCCTAGAGGAGTATCGTCCCGAACACGCTCGCAGCAAAGTCGCGGACTATCCGCACTACTTTCTCGGCTCGATCATCATCAGTAAGAAGGAAAGTGCCGGCTACATCGTAGACGGTCAGCAGCGCCTCACCAGCCTAACCCTCCTGCTCATCCTGCTCCGGAATCTCCAGAAGGGCCGCGAGAAGCAGGTCAATGTGGACGAGTTGATCTTCTCCGAGAAGTTCGATCAGAAATCATTCAATCTGCACGTAGACGAGCGCACCCCTGCAATGGAAGCACTTTACGAAGGTCACCCATTCGACCTGAACGGGCGTCCCGAATCTGTCCAGAACCTTGTCCAGCGCTACCGCGACCTCGAATCCTACTTACCTGAAGAACTGCGCGACGCTGCCTTGCCCTACTTCATCGACTGGCTGCTAGAGAACGTTCACCTTGTCGAAATCACTGCCTATTCCGACGATGACGCCTACACGATTTTTGAGACGATGAACGACCGTGGTCTCTCGCTCAGCCCCACGGATATGCTCAAAGGCTATCTGCTCGCCAACATCGAAGAGAACAAACGCATCCCTGCGAGCGCACGTTGGCGCGAACGCATCCGGGAACTCAACGACGCTGGCAAAGAAGTCGAGTCTGACTGCTTCAAGGCTTGGCTACGCAGCCAATACTCCACCAAGATTCGCGAGCGTAAGAAAGGCGCAAAACCGGAGGACTTCGACCGAATCGGCACGGAATTCCATCGCTGGTTGCGAGAAGCCGCCGACACCGTTGGTCTCCGGCAAAGCGATGATTTCTATCGCTCGCGCCGGGGATCGCTGGCATCTGTTGCAAGAAACTCGTGATGTTCCAGTATCGCGCCCGGCGTTCTCTGAACATGCACACTCCACTGGAATGGCAATTGGTCGTAAGGGCGCATGCCGGGAAATCTTGGAACCGCCGCATTCACGGTTTCAAAATCCGCGAAGTACAGAGGGTAGCGAAGAGACTCCAGCACCGAGCCCAGATCAGGGTTGAACCACGGCTTCCCACTCTGAACGCAGGTTGCAACCCGCCGTTGAATTTCCGTCAACGCGAAGTCGTCCGGAATATCGCGGATACATTCGACGCCCAACTCCTCCAGTTCCTCCATCGCGCTGGCGTGGATTCTTGGCAGATACCCAATGTGGTCATCAGGGAGCGGCGGATTGCAGCGGTCGTAGAATTCGCACGTAACGGGATGGGTGCAATACGATCCGGGTGGAAGATCAGGAACGTTGGGCATCGACAGAACTATGAATGCCGCTCGAAGCTGGAATGTCAGTTTCGGTTGGAGCTTGGCTACTTGCCGTGTGACGTTTCGAATGCGAAAGAAGCCCCAAGGATCGACCATGCCGCCCTGAAAAATATAATTTCGGTTTACATGCGCCAGACAGCAGGAACCGACGTCCAATCCACAGCGAGAGAGCACGCGATATTGAATCGCCACGTCATCGAGGTGCTCTTCCTTGACTGAGGCTGATGACTTGACTTCGATAAGCCGCCATCGACCGTCAGCCCGGCGATGAAGCACATCGACGCGCAGCAGCACTCCTCCGTGCTCGAATGTGGCTTCATAGATCGCCGGGACTTCAGGGTTAGCAATTAGCTCTTTTGTGAATCGGATTGCTTGCTCTGGGCTTTCCCATTTGACTTCAACTCCACTCGGGAAAAGCTGGCGGGCAAGCATTCCGACTTCATGTCCCTGCTCTAAGATGGCCGCGCTGGCAGCGTTAGGCTTTGCCGCGAACTCTGGCTCATGCACTTGCCAGTAGAGCCGCTTCAAGCACTGGCATCCCGCGATAAATTTGGATTTGGATATCGTGATTGGCAATGCGCTACCCCTCATCATCCTCAGCACCGTGTAAACATTTAAAGCACCGATAATGGGGATCTGTTCGCCGCGTGGTTTGCTTGGGCAGATGCAATTCCTTTTTAATCCTCGCGATCAAGTCCTTCCGCTTCAGAATGCACTTATCAGCGAGGAGCATGAATTGTTTTGTTTTCGTGTCGCACATCACCCGTCCTCGCGGAAATTCCTCATATTCGGATGTAACGGGAGCCTTGCCAATCTGCTGCCAACCTTCCCAGACGCGAATATGGCTGCTCGGATAATTTAAGTGATCTCCGTACGGCTCGCACTCACTCAGCGGGGCGCTGTTGATCATCAGTTTGCCATCCACGAGCCAGAATATGCCCAGTCGCACCTCTGTTTTCGGATTGTTCTTCTTGCCCGCAGCGCGTTTTGGCATGTAGCTGGAAATCGGTGGCAGCTATTGTGCTGGAGTGAAGAAGTCAGCGGGGACGCTGAACGTCTCGAAGTCGTTCTTCACACCCCACGGTTTTGGGCGCTTCGGCTTCATGGATGTCGAACGTCACGGTGACATTCGTGCTGATGACGTTACCGTCTTTGTCGAGCGTCAGTGTAGTAAGCACGAAAGTATCGAACATTTCCATGAGTTTTTCCTCCAATGAATCTTTTGCCAGTCGCTCGCTGGTTAGCGTCCGCTGACAACTACGCGCTTGAGCAATCGCCACACGCAGAGGAGCGCGAACGGGCTGAGCAGACAGAGCCACGCTCCCGTGAACCATCCCCGGTCGTCCCATTCGTATCGCACCGTGTAGTCGGTAGCGAAGAAGAACATCGCGCCAGCCGACACAACCAACCCGAACGCCATCGCGCCGAAGGACTTGATGTGGAAAGCCAGCCCGCGCTCGCCCCTTTTGTGCGCGGGAATCATGGCAATGATCATGAACCAAAACGTCGAAGCGAACGGACCCAGCACGCCAAACAGCCACTTGAGAAGCCAAATCTCGTCGGTCGAGGCATACCTAATGGCGAGAAAGGGCACTATCGCGAAGATCGCCGGTGCTAGGAGCAAGAAGAGAAACCACAAAACCGTGTGCCACAGGAACCTCAGGGGCGCTGTCAGGAAATGCACATCCTTCGCGAGTTGGTTCACGTTCGCGTCTGTCTCAGTGTTCAAAATCGCCTCCTGTTTTAGGACTTTGATGGAACTGTTCTACGCGCTTACCGTTTGGCAAACGGTGGCACTGCGCGCTGGCTTCTGGGAGTGGATGTTGTCGCAAAGCGCCTGCAACCGCGCCCGGTATTTCACGGTCGTTGCAGACACGATGTCGATTGCCTTTGCCGCTTTCTTGAGTTCCTTTTCCATTTCATCCAGATCAACAAACGTGCGCCGGACTTCCTCTGCCAGCGTGGAGTTCTTCTGGAGAAAATCAGCACCCTCAGTTCTCATGCGTCCGAACACTGGCTTTAGGACTTCCAAGTCCCTCGGCAGCCATTGCCGCGTCGTTCGCAGAATCCAGACGCCGTCCTCTTGACCCCAGCGACGTTCCCGGTCGCGCTGACGAAGTTGGCTTTCTTCGCGTGCGAGGATGATTCCGACAGGGCAATGACGTTCTTTGGCATCACGGATCAGTTTTCTCAGATCGCCTTCGGCGACTGAAGCCTTGTCCTTGTTGTCAACGATGATGCGAGGCTCCAGTGGTGCACCGCTGGGATCGCGGAATGCCAAAATAAAATCACCGTTCTTAGGTAGCTTTTCGCTCACGCATATGCCTGCCCATGTGCGTGCTTCGTCGGCGAAATCCATTTCCTCCCGCTTCCCAACACGAGCGACCTTCGACATTTCGGCTTCGAGTTCCTGATTTCGCTCTCGGACGTCGGAGAGTTCGCGGAGGCAGTCTTCAACTCGCCGGATGAGGTCATTCCTTTCGGATTGGGCACTGCGCAGTTCGTCTTTATTCCGCTCTCTGATTTCGGCAGTTCGCTTAGACAACTCGACCTCGAAGCGAGCCCATCCACTTTGTTGGTCGTGATTGTGTTTCTGAGAGAACAGCCTGAACGTTTCCTCTGCGCTGAGTTGCGCGATTCTGGCGAAGTCTTTGACGCCCAATCTGTCGAGAATTTCTGCGCGGCTGAGTTTGCCTCTGCCTGCGCACAGGGGGCATTCGATTTCGGTCGGCATTGAGGGTTGAGCGGTCATGATTCCTCCCGCGCCTGTGGGGCGCTCTATTGGCAAGCGATGACCTCACGAAATTATTTCGCGAGGTTCGGAAAAGTCACTATTGGGGGGAGCGGATGGGGCTACTTCTTCCGATTGATTAACAACCCCGCATCAGCCGTATTGGTCGATACCAACCTGTTGTGCTCATCTCGGGTAATGTTGAATTTATCGCTAGTTTTGCCGATGTAGCGGTTGTCTTCGTCCCTCACCACCGCCACGCCGTCTGGGAATCCAGTTGTGACGGAGCCGATGATTTTCCGTTCGCCATTGCGGATGAATTTCTTTTCAAGCGACATTTTGTCCTCCTTAGTTTTTCCTACCAGTGTTAAACCAGCTTCTAGCCCTTCTAGCCCATCTTGTCCCCATCCGATGCGCAACTCACAAAGACCAGATGTCGAGCAAAATCTCTACTCTTCTGCTGAAGGATGGGTCGGCAAGGCACCTTCGCATGCTTTCGCGCCGCGAATCGCCAGAACACAGCTTCGCAAATGAGGCATAGGAGCATTTCCTGATCGACGACAGCGAATACTTTACCGATCCGATCCGTTGGAAGCACGAATGGCTCTAGCCGAGTGTTGTAGGTCTTGTCCATTCGCCTCCCTTACGCTGCGGCATTAGCGTCCGTGCATTGGGTTGTGCAATCTAGCACCCCCGCTCGGAAGGAGGAATTGCAATCGCTGCTCGCGTCTTTCATCAATCGACATACGCTTGCCCGGCTGATTGAGTGTTTCTTCGCCACCTGCGTCAGCGACAATCCAGATCGGCGGTCTTCGATCACCTCAAGGCGGTTAACATCGAGCCGCGCTCGACCTATGACCCTGCCCTCCGCTCGGGCGCGAGCCATGCCACTGCGTACTCTCTCGACCAGCAGTGCTCGTTCCATCTCGCCCAGAACTGCAACAATGCCGAGAAGCGCCCGACCCAACGCGCCCGACGTGTCGAACGCCTCGCGCAAAGACACAAACTGGACACCGCTCGAATCAAGTTCGTCTAGGCACTGAAGGAAATGCCTCGTCGAGCGTGCCAGGCGATCACAAGACCAGACCAGCAAAACATCGAAGCGCCGCCGTTTGGCATCTTCAAGCATGCGGTCGAGCGCCGGCCGACGCTGCTTGGTTCCGCTGACGCCGTGATCAACATACTCTTGCGTGATGCTCATCTCGCGATGTTGCACGTACTCACGGAGTTCTCGCAACTGGGATTCTGGTTTTTGGTCAATCGTCGAAACGCGACAATAAAGGGCGACTCGCTTCATCGTGAGGTCTCCTTTTAACGGTTCTTCTGAGGTGGGCTTAAGGGGGGGTTAGGTCAGCATCTATCAATATGTATGTAATACATTATATCATAAATTCCAATGAAAATCAAGCGATTATGTGCATAGTACATAAACTGCACTCTGTACAATGGGCAGATTGCTATAATCCTGATATGGGCTGGAAGATGATGAAAGTCGCCGTGTGCGATGTTTGTGGGCATCCGTGGATACCCGAAACCGCGAACCCGACGAATTGCCCATCAAAAGATTGCCGGTCAATGCTTTGGGACAAGGGTGGAGTGGATGGCAGGACAAGGGCGGCAAAACTCAAGTCGGGGAGGAGCCGCAGGGCGACGGTGAAGAAGAGACGATGACTATATTATGTCCTTAGGACAAATAATAATATTCTTGCATCACTCTCATTTGACGCCCCGTCACGAGGAACAAATGGTGGTAGTGGGCTGTTTTGAATTTCGCCTAGTTCTTCCACGCCACCGCAAAGGCAAGTGCGATGGCTGTCACAGCCAACAGGACTCTAAACAGAGTCTTTAAGCCGTCTCTTAGCCGTTTGGCGCGAAGCGCCTCGACAAATTGGGAACCATTCATTCCGGGCTGGTATAGATCAAAAAGTTCCTTTTTGCTAAGCCCGCAGATTTCCGCTAACGATTCTGCCGCCGATTCTGCCGCCGATTTTTCCTGAATACCGGATCGGCGCTCAATATCCTCCATGTCTTTCAGTTCTTGAAAGATGAGGTCTTGTTGCCTTTCGTACTCGCTTTTCACGCGGCTGCTGCGGCCTCGCATGTCGCCAATGATCCCACCAATTCTTGAAAACTCCAAACCCTTGGCTTGACTCGTATGGCATAATGAATCATGCGTGGCCGGGCAAGCAAGGGAGATGTCGCACAGAACGCGCTGCGAGTCGTGGAGCAAGCGATTGGCGAGCCGCTGAAACCTCAGCGGAAGATTGTGCAGTTCCCACCGCGCAAGAAGAACGCGGCGGCAGTTGCGCTAGGTAAGCTCGGCAGTAGAAAAGGCGGCATAGCGAGAGCCGCGAAGCTGACCGCCCAAGAGCGAAAAGAAATAGCCCAGCGTGCCGCGAAAGCACGCTGGGGCAAAGGTTGACGGTTTAGGCTTGTAGAGAGCCTATCTGCCCCAAGTCAGGACGCCCCGCGAAGGTTACCTGACTTGGGGTTTGTCATTGCAGCCCCTTGCACGATAGGCAGGATACAAAGAGCTAGTCGTTATTATTTTCAGTTGCATCACCAGACCCTTTCCGAAACGCCGTTCTGCTCGGCGCGTCTCACGATTTAGCAGAATTTCTCTCGACCACAACTTTGAGCGATCCTCGGCTGTCGTCAGAATCTTTGTAGATCACATCGAAAATAGTCGATGCCATTTGCAGCCACTTCTTGCGATCCTCGGTTGTCCACTCCGCTTGAGGTTTGGGTAACTCCTTTAGCAAACCTTCGATTAGAGGGTGCCTTGGCTCCCCATCCTCATCGGCATCTCTCCGTTTCTTCTCGGGCTTTTCGGGTTGCACTTCGGGAGCGGCGGCTGGCGCTGCACTTCCCTGGATTGCTGGCTTGACTAGACGATTTGGCCCAGACCAAAAATAGCCAGCCTGAGTTGCAGAACGTTGGAAGGCTTGGCGGGCTTTTCCTTTTTGCTTAGGAGCTACCCCCATATTTGTGATCTCGGTTTCTAACCCGTCAATACCAGGCAGTGATACTCCCTTGAATTTCTCGTAGACCGCACTGTAGAGGGGGACCATTAGAAAGGCTTCTGCCTTTGCAGCGCTCTCTTGAGTTTCATCGCAAATCTGCATTCCCAATCTGGTGAGGCTCACGGTTTGTTGTGCGTAGGTGACCAACCCGAAGGTTTTGGCCGTCATCACGCGAAGCCTGAATCCACCCCCTTTTGGAGCTTGCCCTAACTGCGCCGCAAGTTGATCCCATGAACAGGTGGAACCGAAATGATGTACACCTTTCGCAATCTCGACGGCGGCATCAAGGTCTAGGTAGGGGAAATCAATGGTTGATCGTCCTCTTTCTTCGGTGTCCTCTTGAACTTCTTTTGCCAAAATATCGGCGACTGCTGCATCTTGATTTGCCATATTTACTCCTTCCACACTCAAGTTAATGCCAATCGGCACATCCGTCAAGGGGTAAAAGGTATAAGTGGTAAAATAGTTGTGCCAATCCGCATTATTTTCTTGACTGCATACGCGGGCAAGCATATTATTCTTTCATTATGAACCGCTTACCACTGCCCAAAAGAGCACAAGTAGTCAACGCTTTGGTAGAAGGAAACAGCATTCGGGCTACTTGTAGGCTAACCGGAACCTGTAAAGATGCCGTTCTAAAGCTGGTTCGGGACATGGGAGCGGCTTGCGCGGCGTTCCACAATTCGACCGTGCGCGGGGTGAAAGTCCAGCGCGTCCAATGCGACGAAGTGTGGAGCTTTTGCTACGCTAAAGAGAAGAACGTGCCCTTGAAGAAAGAGGGGACTGGCGCTGGCAGCGTTTGGACGTGGATTGCGATTGACGCGGATTCTAAGCTGGTGCTCTCTTATCTGTGTGGCGGACGGGATGCAAGCTGGGCTTGCAAGTTCATGGAGGATTTGGCATCGCGTGTGACCACGCGCATTCAGATCACGACAGACGGGCACCGCGCTTATGCGGAAGCTGTCGAAGGTGCTTTCGGAATGGACGTGGATTACGCGATGCTGATAAAGCTGTACGGTGCGCCTTCCGATCAGCCCGACACGCGCTACAGCCCTGCCGCTTGCATTGGCACGCGCACAGGCATCTTGAGTGGGAATCCTGACCGCGATCACATCTCCACAAGCTACATCGAGCGGCAGAACTTGAATCTTCGGATGGGAGTCCGACGCTTCACCCGGCTCACAAATGCGTTCTCTAAGAAGTTTGAGAATCACTGCCACATGGTTGCGATCTACCATGCGTATTACAATTTCTGCCGCGTGCATCAAACCCTAAGGGTAACGCCCGCGATGGAAGCTGGTCTTACAGATCATGTTTGGAGTTTGGAGGAATTGGTGGGATCATTGGAGGGCAAAGGGAAAGAGGTAGCTGCGTGAAAACCAACACCCAGCCGCAACAGGTATATGACTTCCTAAAGCGAAATGCGACTGTGTCTTACTGCGCCGATTGCTTGGGAAAACAGACAAAAGTCAACCGCTATCACGCTAGCAACATCGTAACCGTTCTCGCCCTATTCCCGAAAGAGTTTTCTCGTACCGAGGGCAGATGCCCTCATTGCAAACGCGACATGTACGTTACGAAGGCACTTTAACCAAAACAGCCCACTACCCAAATGGTCGAATCATTGACCATCAGCCTGTTTTGAAGGATAATCCCATCGGTTCCCGACTGCCGCGAAACCGTCTTCCCTAATCGGCAACCGCCAGAACTTTCTTTTCCACACCAAGTTGCGACGAAAGGTTCTTATGAAACGTGCCTGCTTTGTGTGCCTGTCCCTGTGTTTAACCACTACGTTCCTGTTGTCGCAGTTACAAAGTGCTCGCGCTGCCCATCAGAACGCAACGGTTGTACCGCAGATCAACGCGTCCCCAGCCGACCCGAAAGCTCAAGACAAGATTCTCGATCAATATGGCAAATTGCCGCTCAGCTTCGAGGCGAATCGTGGACAAACCGATTCACAGGTGAAGTTTCTGTCGCGCACGGGGGGCTACACGCTGTTCCTCACGGGCGATGAATCGGTGCTGGCATTGAGCGCGAAGAAGGCGAGCGGAGATAACTCGAAGATCGCAAGGAATGCTCAGACGTTGGCGTCCAGTATGCCTGCGCCCAAAGCTGGTGGCGTACTGAGGATGAAACTCCGCAGCGTCAACCCTGCGGCTAAAGTCACGGGCATGAATGAACTTTCGGGCACGAGCAATTACTTCATCGGCAATGACCCAGCGAAATGGCGGACTAATGTCCCGACTTACGCCAAGGTGAAGTACGAGGGAATTTACTCGGGCATTGACTTGGTTTACTACGGCAACCAGGGTCAACTGGAGTATGACTTTATCGTCGCTCCGGGAGCCGACCCGCATCGAATCCAGTTCGATGTTCGGGGGGCAAAGCGGATTCGCCAGGATGAAGACGGGGACTTGATTCTAAATATGAGGGAAGGTGAAATTCGCTGGCACAAGCCCGTTGTTTATCAGGAGAAAGATGGAACGAGGCAAGAGATTGCAGCACACTATGCCATCACGGACACGAACCGAGTGGGATTCAAACTCGCGAAATATGACGCCAGCACGCCGCTGTACATTGACCCGCTCATTTATTCGACGTATCTAGGCGGCAATGGCTATGACCGGGGGGCTCTCTACGTCGCCGTGGATCGAGCAGACAATGCTTATGTTATCGGTACAACAAGCTCCCCTGACTTCCCCATCGCAACCGGTGCCTTTCAGAGGACGTGCGGCTCTTGCTACTACGAGAATGGCAACTGGTATGGTAACGCCTTCGTGACCAAGATTAATCCCTCAGGGTCGGCTCTCGTGTATTCCACGTATCTTGGCGGCAGCAACAATGAGGAAGGTTTTGGCATCGCGGTGGACAGCGAGGGCGACGCTTACGTCACCGGCTTCACCACCTCAACTAACTTTCCCGTCACGCCCGGTGCCTTCCAAACAACCTATGGCGGAGGAGTTTGGAACGCCTTTGTAACAAAGATCAATCCCACTGGCTCGGCTTTGGTCTACTCCACCTATTTGGGCAGCGATCAGGAAAGTTACACTCAGGGCATAGGCATCGCGGTGGATAGCTCGGGGAACGCCTATGTAACCGGTCCAACCACCTCAACTAACTTCCCCGTCACGCCCGGTGCCTTCCAGACGACCTGTGGGGGCAGCTGTTGGGGTAACGCCTTCGTTACCAAATTTAACCCCACGGGCTCGGCATTGGTCTACTCCACGTATCTGGGTGGCAGCGGGCGTCCCGGTGACAATGGCTTCGGGATAGCCGTGGACAGCGCGGGCAATGCCTACGTTACGGGTGATACAAGCTCGACTGATTTTCCGACAATGAACCCCTTGCAACCAGTTTATGGCGGAGGGGACTATGACGCCTTCGTCTCCGAGATTAACCCCACCGGTTCGGCTTTGGTTTACTCTACATTTCTGGGCGGCAGTGGGATTGACGAATCTTTTGGCATTGCGATAGACAGCACGGACAACGCTTACGTCACCGGCTTCACCGGCTCAACCAACTTTCCCGTCACGCCCGGTGCCTTCCAGACAGCCAACGCTGGCGGCTACGACGCTTTCGTTACCAAGTTCAACCCAACGGGCTCGGCATTGGTTTATTCCACATATCTAGGTGGCAGCGAAAATGAAGACGGTCCGGGTAGAGTTGGGGGGATCGCCGTGGACAGCGCGGGCAACACCTACATTACCGGTGGTACCAGCTCAACCAATTTTCCGGTTACGTCCAACGCTTTCCAATCGACCCTCAATGGCGGAGTAAATGCTTTCGTGACCAAGGTTAACCCCTCGGGTTCGGCTTTGGCATACTCCACCTATCTTGGAGGCAGCGGAGGCAGCGATGGTGCTGGAATCACAGTGGACAGCGGGGGAAATGCCTATGTCGTCGGCGGGGCGGGCGGCGACTTTCCCATCACATCTGGTGCTTTTCAGACGACGTGCGGCGGCAGTTGTTTGAGCAACGGCTTCGTGTCCAAGATCGTGACTACGGCTGCGTCTGCAACTTCGCTGCTTTCGTCTATCAATCCATCGGAGTCTGGGAAGCCTGTCACCTTTACCGCACTTGTTTCATCGCCCGAAGTCACCCCTACCGGCAAGATTCAATTCCTGAACGGCACGACAGTTCTGGCAACACTGAAGCTAACGTCTGGCTCTGCCAAATACACAACCTCCAAATTGCCAGCGGGTTCAAACAGCATTACGGCGGTTTATGAAGGCGACTCCAAGAACAACGGCAGCACGTCAGCGCCTGTGAACCAAATCGTTATGGCGGTCACGACAACCACACTCTTGTCTTCGCCCAATCCCTCAACCTATGGACGGGCGGTGACCTTTACTGCATCGGTCGCTTCCAAGGTTGGAGCGCCGCCGAATGGAGAAACGGTCTCGTTTATGAAAGGCACGACGGTACTGGGAACGGAAGCGTTGGTTTCCGGCTCGACTGGCTTCACGACCTCCTCGCTGCCCGTGGGCACGTCTACGATCACGGCAGTGTACGGAGGTGACTCGAACCTCGTCGGCAGCACGTCCAAGGCGATGAAGCAAGTGGTTGACAAAGGTGGGTCGGGGAGCTTCACACTGACAGCTTCCCCCGGCACGTTGACGGTGGCGCAGGGCAGCAGCGGAACCACTACGATCACAATCATGCCAGCAGGCGGCTTCGATCAGGGGGTCACCCTAAGCACCAGTGGAACGCCGATGGGCGTAACGGCATCGTTCAACCAAAACCCAACCACTTCCATCAGCACGTTGACGCTGAAGGTAAGCGGTTCGACAGCAACCGGTGACTCGACGATAACCATCGACGGCACGTCTGGAAACCTCTTCAATCAAGTTAGTCTTTCTTTGAGGGTGGTGCAATAACTTTTAATAAGGTAGCGGGAGAACTGACTTAGGAGCACCTAGCAAAACCTCCATCCGGCAATTTTAGTTCCGCTCATCGCAACTTCGCATACTCGGCTTTGGCTTGCTTCAGGATGGCGGTGAAACATATGTTAGTTTCGCGACCAGAGGCGCAACAGAAGAGGCTAAAGTCACAACACAAATTCAAGTTTGAGCTAAGTACGAGGGACGGTTTATGAAACGCCGGGTTATCGCCATTTCGTTTATAGCAACTCTATCGTGGTTTCTGTGCGCGACCGCTTACGGTCAGATCTCGCCACTTGGTGACAGCTACACCAACAGCGCCGATCCCACCACCAACTACGGCTCAGCCATTACGCTCGCCGTCGATGGTGCCAAGGAAATCACCTACGTCCAGTTCAATCTCGCCTCGATTCCCTCCGGAGCTAGCGTCAGTCAGGCAACCCTAAAGCTTTACGTCAATTCCCTCATCAAAGCCGGCAGCTTCAATGTTGACTATGTCAACGGCTCTTGGACGGAAAGCACTATCGTCCACAGCAACGCGCCTGCTCTGGGCAACACGATTGCTCCCAACGTCGAGGTCAGCACAGCCGATAAGAACCAGTACATTTTGATCGATGTCACCTCCGCCGTCCAGAACTGGCTAAACGGAAGCGAAATAAATGACGGCATCGCCTTGGTAGCGAATGGGTCGTTCAATGCAACTTTTGATAGCAAGGAGAACACAGGTACCAGCCATCCCGCAGAGTTGGACATCGTGTTTGCTGGTGGCGCAGGGACTATTACCGGGGTGACGGCGGGCACCGACCTGACGGGAGGGGGAACAAGCGGCAATGTGAAGCTCAGTCTCAATTCGACAGCACTCAACGCTATCTACCCGCAATTGGCAGCAGCGAACACTTTCACGGGCAATCAGACTGTCAATGGGAACTTGAGCGCAACCGGGGTCGTGATCGGCAGCGGCTTCCAGATTGGTAGCAATCTGTTCGCCTTCGGCTCGTATGCAAACTCCAATGTCTTCCTTGGATTTGCAGGAAATACAACAACTACGGGCACTCAGAACACCGCCAGTGGCGTCGGGGCGCTCTATAGCAACACCAGCGGATACTACAACACCGCCAGCGGCATTGACGCACTCTATAGCAACACCACTGGGTACGGCAACGCCGCCAGCGGCAGCAGTGCGCTCTATAACAACACCAACGGGTGGGCGAACACCGCAAGCGGCTCCGACGCGCTCAATAGTAACACCACCGGGGTCGGCAACGCCGCCAGCGGCAGCGGAGCGCTCCAACACAGCACCACCGGGGGCTTCAACAACGGCTTCGGCGCTGGAGCGCTCAATTACAACACCACCGGCACCGCCAACATCGGCATCGGCAACAACTCCGGTCTCACGGCTGATAATTCACAGGGAACAGGGTTGGGCGACACTTTTCTTGGGTCCTACAGCGGAATGTCAACAGGAAATCTGAACTATGCCACGGCAATCGGTACCAACGCTGTAGTGGCTGAGAGTAACGCGCTCGTGCTTGGCTCGATCTTGGGGACGAACGGCTGCTCATCATCCTCGTCGCCGCCTTGCGCCAGTGTCAAGGTCGGCATTGGCACAACGACACCCCAGTACACACTCGATGTAGAAGCACCACCCAACGCGCCTCCCCCCACGGTAAACTTCGGAAGTGGCGCGATACCCGCCGTATTGACGGTCAACGGCGTTTCGACTTTCACCGGCAACGTCACTATCACGGGTAATCTCAGCAAAGGCAGCGGCTCGTTCAAGATTGACCATCCCCTCGATCCCGCCAACAAGTATCTCTATCACTCCTTCGTCGAATCGCCCGACATGATGGACATCTACAACGGCAACGTAGTCACAGACAAGCGCGGCTTTTCGACAGTCGAACTGCCCGACTGGTTTGAGGAGCTGAACCGCGACTTCCGCTACCAGTTGACCGTGATCGGACAGTTTGCGCAGGCAATCGTAGTAAAGGAAGTCAGCGGCAATCACTTCGTCATCAGGACGAATAAGCCGCAAGTCAGAGTCTCGTGGCAAGTGACGGGAATCCGGCAGGATGCCTTCGCCAATGCCCATCGAATTCCGGTTGAGGAAATAAAACCACCACAGGAGCAAGGACACTATTTGCATCCCGAACTATTCGGAGCCGGGATAGAGAAATCAGTCGGGATGCACGAACCAGAGCCTGTCAAGAGAACTGCCGAAGTGGCGCAGAAGTCAATACCGTAAATCATCGCCCATTGGTTCGCGAGTTCCGAATTTCAGGAGGCGGCGTATGGCATCGACGGCGACGACGATTGATATAGCCGAGGCGCTTTCGAAGCGGTATAGGCAGGCATATCAAGTAGCGCATGGAATCATCCGTTTCGGCGACATTGTGAGGCTTGTATCGCTCGGAATCGGTGCGCTGATCGTGCTCGCGTCGAGCATTGCGGCAGCGAGTCCGTATTTCGGGATTTACGAATTCTTTATTGGATTATTGGTAGCGATGTTCGTCGCGTGCACTGGATGGGTAGGAGGCACGTTGATGCAAGCTTCAGGGCAAATCATGCAGGCTTCTTTGGACACGGCGGTGAACACGTCTCCCCTTTTTGATAATGAACTGAAAGCAAAGTTTTTTTTCGGTATCCTGCAAGTTCAGATCGCGAACGAAGTTGCTTCGCCTATAAGAACCTTCTGGTCGTTGGGAGTGACAACCCCCCCGATGAATCCAATGAAGACTTGCAGCCATTGCGGCTGGAACAATCCACTCGACCACAAATTTTGCGTGAAGTGCCGCGAGTCCATTTGAGGCAAGTTTAGTAGCTAGGAGATGAAACGGTAATGGAGGAAGCCAGTCAGACCAACAGGGCGGCGACGAAGCTCTGCCACTTTTGCAGAAACCGAATACCCCCGGAAGCAGTGTTTTGCGGCTATTGCGGCTGCCCGGTAGGAGCAAATCTGGTTGAGCCGACCGTCTCATCATGCCCGACGTGCGGGAAATCGCTCGATGATAATTCTGTGTTCTGCGGACATTGCGGCGCGAAGTTAGAGCAAAAAGAACAGATTCGCAGCGATGCCACTAGTCAGAGCGCTCCAGATCGAAGCCCCGACCGCCTCGCCTCCACTGTCCTTCCTCACATTTCGCGAAAAAATCAGAGAACCATAGCAATAGTCTTGACAGGAGCGCTGGCGCTTCTCCTTATCGTCGTAGTAGCTGTCATTAGAAGCGACCGGAACTCGAAAAGTTCACGGCTGCCCTCGGAGCAATCAGCTGCGGCACCGCCCGAGCCCCCGAAGCTTACATTCTCCAATGTGCAGAACGACCAGCAGGGCTATGCCGACGCAAAGTGGGACACGGCGATTACTGATCTAGACCCAAACGCTGCTGGGGAACCAGGTTCGTGTTTTGTCCCAAGTGGAGATACAGAGGAGAATGAGGTCGTTGCCGCCGCTTTCGGAGTGCAGACACGAAACACCGTTGTTGCGGGTACTGTTCTCTCAACCAGTCTCGACTTTTCAGTAGTGCCCGCAAAATGCAAGAGCATCAGCAAGGGGGATGTGAAGCTCATCTTCTATGACGACAAGCTCTCTATGGCGTTCTCCCATTTGAACGCACATAACTACGAGTTAATTGCCTCAGAGATGGCATCCAAGTTTACCGAGATGGATGGCTGGTCGGTCAATTGGGGTGGCGGAGCGATGAGCGACGGTGACAGCACAAGCCTCAATGTCCGGCTCTTTAAGCGTGGCAACACGAACACACGCGTCTTCCTGCTTAAGCAAACCGACCACATGGGCTGCTGCGACACGAACGTTTCTTCTGTTTATCTTCTTTATGTCCCTAATTCCAATTATCTGAGGATTCGAGAAGACATGGAGAAGGCTAAGAGTGATCAAGAAGCACAGCGAGTTGTCGAACAACAAAAAAGAGAACAGCCGGACTTGCAGAAGATACAGGATGACAATTCCGCTGACCAGACATCGGGTTCCAGCAGCACCGATTCGGAGCAGCCGATAAAGGAGTTCCTCAACCGCTGGGTAGAGTCATCGCGAAATAGAGATGTTGATGCCCACTCGAACTGCTATGCTCCGGTCGTTGAGACCTACTTCGCCAAGCACAATGTAGCCAACGATCAACTCAGGGGCTATAAGAATAAAGCCTTTTCGGCAATCGCTGAACTACGCAAGTTTGAAATAAGCGACGTAAGCATTTCCGCCGATCCAGATGGTCGGTACAGTGTTAAATTCAGAAAGAGCTGGGATACAACCCTAACGAACGGGAAACTTTACACGGGCGAGACGATTGACATACTGAAGTTTCAGAGGTTCGGTTCCGATTGGAAAATCGTGAGCGAAGAGGAACCACAAGTTTTGAACGTAGTGAGGCAAAGATTGCAAGCCGCAATCGGCTCATCTTCGAGCGAAGTAAATTCCGTTTCGCCGAATGACAACGGCATCTCCCGAATCGACGCAAAAGTTGTGGCACCCAAGGCGATATATACTCCCGACCCGGAGTATTCAAAGGAGGCACGCGAAGCCAAGATCCAAGGGACATGCTTGCTTTGGTTGATCGTTGGCGCTGACGGCAACCCGCGAGATATCAAGGTGCAGAAGTCGCTTGGGAAGGGGTTGGACGAGAAAGCGATTGAAGCGGTCAAAATATGGAAGTTCGAGCCCGCGACGAAGGATGGTCAGCCAGTCGCCGTTCAGATCAATGTTGAAGTGTCATTCCGCCTTCACTGATCATTTGTCGTCATGTCAACCCGATAGCCGAATTTTGTCTGCTAGACTGCGGTCGCCAAGGCTCGCTCAGCGAGAGGGATGGCTGGTTCGTCACCCGGTGCAGCCTATGCTCCTACAACGGCATCCTTGACGTCCAGCCCGTACTCTGACCTCCGCGCGGCGAGCCAGCCCTCATTACGTCCTATGGACAGATTACGACAGCGCTGCAATGGGGCAATGGCTCATCACGAGGGTTTGTGTGCATCAGGATAATGATCTGCCACGAGGTTGAGAGGCACATTATGCTCAAGCAATGCCTTGAGCGCCGCCAGAACAAACGAAAATCCTCCCATTGAATCCAATGCTTGCTTCACCGCCTCATCATCGCTTCCATGGAAACCCCACGTGGAGATGATTACAAGGGTCGTCCCGTACGGGCGGGCTTTGAACCGCCACTCGACGGGCGCAGGAGGATCGTTCCACTCGATCAGGATTCGCCGCTGCGGTTCGATTGCTTTCACTCGCACCTGTGCAGAAACGCCATACATTTCCCACTCCCAGCGAACTTCCTTGCCCTCCTCCAATTTCCCGGTGCTCTTGGTGAACCAGAACTTCGTCGTAATCGCAGGGTCAACAAAAGCCTCGAATACATCTTCGACGGGTTTGCGGATAAGCATTTGCGTTTTCACAATGAGGGCATTAAGCGTCATAAAACGCCACCTCTCGCGATCTGCAATTACGGTAGCATAGCCGCGTGCGGGGAAGGGTGTACCCTGTCAAAGTGAAAAAGAAGCCTACGAAACTAGTTCCGAAACTTACAGAAGCTGAACAAGATCTGCTATGGCACATGGAGCACGGCTATCAACTGGAGACGGATTCCCTCGGCGGCAATCCGCTTCTGCGCTTGAAGAATGATGAAGTGGTACGCCCAGCATCTGCCAATCGAAGCACAGTGAAGGCATTGCAGGAGCGTGATTTGATTCAACCGAGTAAGGGTCGCGACCCGCTTGTCATCGTCTGGCACCCGCAGAAGAAAGCCGATTAAATGATGCAGGAGTCCGTGCAAGACCACAAATATGGAATTGCGAGTGGGCGGACAGACGCCTCAAAGTTGCGAGAATGCTTGTTTCAGCAGCCACTCACGCTTGGCTGTGTTGCCTTCGCAGACCTCTCCAAACTCCGGAAAAGATCAAGAGCACACAACCTATGAAAATCACGCGCTCTGTAAGGCTGGAAGGGGTGGGCTTAAAGTGAGCGGGAATAAGATGAAAGCGACGTGCGGCATTGAAGTATAGGAAAATAGTTCCGAGTATTATTCTGCCCCATCCAAACCGCGCCTTCGGTGGAGGTAACCCTTTCGCAAGCGAGATTGCATGTCGCCCAACGTAAACCAGATAGGTCGCGAACGCGAAACATAAAACATACCCCAAGGCGATCCAGATCGCTTGCGAACGGCTAGCGCCGAATCCTCGCGTAATTCCGAGGAAGACTCCTCGAATGAGCAGTAGAGCGAGACCATACCCAGCGATAATAGACAGCCAACCCAAGAACTGAATGCCACGCCGTCTTGGAGCCATAGTTAATCCTCTCGGCGTGCCATTCTAGCCGATACTTGCCGCAACAGTGCACCGTGAAAAGGCGCTGGGACTTCTGCGGGCGCAAACTCCGCACGGGAAAAGGCGAACAGACGGCACGTTCACGTCTTCTTCCAGTCTGTCAACGATGCTAATTCTTCTAGGATTTCCTGCAATCTTTGAAGTCGGCGTTCGTGATCCGCTGCGTCGGGCGATGTTTTTCGCTCTTCCAAGTACTGATGGTTCTGTTCGCTGATTCGCGCAATCTCTTCTCGCAGCTTGGCGACGCGCTCTCTAATGGGTTGGGGCATGGGGGGTAAATTAGCAGAGCATCTCGCCGTGGGAGATTGACTCAGCGCAATCTTGGGGATCTGTCTGTTTCGGCGCTGCTGCCTATTTCAATTTCACGAAGAGCAACACGAAGATCGCCCACACGCCAACAGTCACCGGGAACTGAGCCAGTTGCGCGTCTCGCAGTGCGCCTCCTCTTGGAATCGCAAACGTAAGCGCCAACATAGCCAATGCCGTAAGTATTCCAACTGCGAATCTGGCTTTGGAGTTCATGTAGATTCACCTCACTAAATCTGGCGACCAGCATCATCCTCGCAAAATCGGGAAAGTGCAACTGCTTCCGCCCACGGTTTATTTGCGGCGAGTCAAAGCCAGCTTCGGGACGCTGCTTCGGACGGTGGGGCTCATGGACGGGAAAGGGCGAACAAACGGCGCAAAGTTGTGCTGCCGCACGATTATTCCCTTGACACAAGGTAACGATTCTGCTAACGTTGATCTTGTGATGGTCATTCCTTCTCGCTCTCGTCCGAATCTTTCAGTTCAGTCTCAACGTAATCAACTACTTCCGGCGGGAATAGTTTTCGTAGCACTTGGCTATCAGTCTCTCGCTTCACGTTTTTCGCCTTCACTGGCTTCAATTTCGACTTTTTCTTAGGAGATGCCATGATTGACGCCACCTTGCTCGGAGTGATGGAACGGTTTGGAACTGAGGACAAATGCCGCGCCTACCTCGAAACCCTGCGCTGGCCCGAAGGCGTGATGTGTCCGCGTTGCAAGAACAAGTCTGTGTCTCAGATCGTAAAACGCAGCCAGTTCGATTGCAACGATTGCCGCTATCAGTTCTCGGTAAAGGCAGGGACGATCTTCAATGACTCTCATCTCCCATTGTCGAAATGGTTCTTGGTCACCTATCTCATGTGCGAATCGCGCAAGGGAATGTCCGCGAACCAAATTAAGCGCATGATCGGCGGAAGTTACAAAACCGCATGGTACCTCTGCCACCGGATTCGTGCTGCCATGAAAGAGGTAGAACGGCCCATGCTGGACGGTACTGTCGAAATGGATGAAACCTATGTCGGCGGAAGGCAGCATCATGGAAGAGGTTGGAATACTCCCGACAACAACAAAGAGATTGTTATTGGCATCCGGCAGCGCGGCGGTGATCTCCGTTTCTTCCATGCGGAAGATGCCAAGAGCGGAACACTGGCGAAATACATCAAAGAAAACATCAGTACAGATGTTGAAGTGATGGTCACAGACGAAATGCCCGCCTACCCAAAGGCGATGATAGGCGCTGGTGTTCATGGCTCTAAACACAAAACCATTCGGCATCGTGACAAGGTTTACGTGGACGGAGACGTTCATACCAACACCGTCGAGTCTGCGTTCTCTCTCTTGAAGCGCGGGATCATCGGCACTTGGCACAAGATCAGTGCCAAGCATCTCGCAGCTTACCTTGACGAAATGACCTTCCGGTTCAATCGCCGGAAGAGTCCGTATTTGTTCCAAGATACGCTTCGTCACATGATCACCGCTTCGACTTTGACTTTTGAGACTTTGACTTCCGACGCGGCCTAGCATCTCGACCCATGATGTGATCGCAGAACGCTTCTAATCGGCGCTGCCAATTTTTTGGGAACTCCCACTGTTTTGGGGACAGTGGCGTATATGGATAGGCCCGAAAAATTCCCTCAATTAAACCGGCCATCTCTCGTCGCAGTGGGACGGCCTTCTTCCCGGCGATGAGTATTTCCGCGTCCCAATTGTATCCAACCCCCTGCGTGATCTCTGCGTTGACTTTAGCATCGAATGCATGAAATAAAGCCAGCCCAAGATGGTCATCTTCTTCGGCTTCAAGGGTCAAGAGCCTCGAAATAGCCATCTTTGCCCCCACGCCAACCGCATGGAAGCCCACAAGATCATGGTTGTTAACTACTCCAGGATTTACCACGGAGAAAATATGAGCTTTAGAATCAGAATCGAAGCCACAGACAAGAAGGCTAGTATTTGTCTTGAGATTCTTCGCCTCTGCCGACACCCCAAAGAAAAATTCCTGATCCAACGGCAAGAGATCGGAAGTTCTGGCAACAAGCAAGTCCTTTGTCAATAAACGAGGCGCAAGCACACGGTCACTGACTAACTCTTCGCGCCTTTTCTTATAGGCAGCCTTGAAACAAGACATCATGCCCATTGCGGAGTTAGGCAAATCTGGGGTGTGGGCGATGATTTGTTCCGCAGCGTTAATGACATTCAGGGCAAATGTAGGATCGCCCGCTAGTAGGGCATACCACAAAGTATGCCCGACACGTTTTACCTTTTTTACTCCCGTGTCATACTGCATTGCCCCAGAGCCTGAAGAGTCCTCTTCACTCGCACCACCATACGTAACAGCTTTATCTGAGACCAACACAATCGCTTTGGATTTTTCAGCGAACGTCGCAAGGCATACGGTCATATCGCGCCTCCACGGTAGACGAACTTCCGTGTCTTCAGGAGTTCGCCATTCAAGGTGGTATCGGATCATAGCACACCACCTTGCGTGAAAGGTATAATCCTGTGCTGCCGCCTGATAGCGTCAATCATCCCTTACAATCTGAAATCATGCGAGGAATAGAGTTCGAGGTCGTTTGGTTCGATCAAGACGTAATACAGTGCCAAGTCACATGCTCGAACGGTCCTTTTCGCGGGGCGACAAAGATTTACCTGGCTCACGATGACTTATCAAAGACCGCCGAAGCGTTAAGCGGCTTTCCCTTGAACAACAAAGACTCCCGCGATGTCCAACTCGGAGCTTTTGAACCCAAGCAGGCCGGCGGCGGTATTTCGATGAGCTTTCGGTGCGTTGATTCTGTAGGGCACACTGTGGTGCTCGTTAGGCTTCGGGCTGACGGCTGCAATGGACCCAACGAGCCTGAATCTGTCTGTCTCCACATTCCGGTCGAAGCGGGTTCGGTCGATGCGTTTGTGACGAAGGCTCGGTCAATCAAGGACACGAAAGGAGCGAAGGCGCACCTGCACATGGCCGATCACACTGGCGGATGGGTGCAGCGATATTTCCCTAGTCTCGTTACGTTTGCTATCCCCACTTGGCGATAAATCTCGATTTAACTCAGTGATCCCATGAAGAAGCTGCTCGAAGTGCTAAAGCACCCGCTTGATTCGGAACGATTTCACCAACTGCTCACGAAGAAGCAGTGGTTCTTGTTCTTCAACATCGCAGCACTCGTGGCGCTGATCCTTACTGGCCGTCTGCGCTTCTCGGTTTCTTCAATTCTCTCGACGGTGATCGCACTCGGCATCGTCAATCTGATGGCATGGCTGTCATCGAGGAATTACCCAAACTGGAAGTGATCGCGTCCATGCACGCCGCGCAATCCAAGGACACGAGTGACGTAACATCGCAATTACGCTCATCGACCCCACTCTCGCGATCTCCTGACCGCGCAGCGCACGAAACTTCTGGCGAAATCCAATGGAATCAGTGCTGGTCAAAAAGGGTTCCGCCAAAACGCCCGCAACCGCATTTGTTTTCAACGCCGAAATTCTGGAAGTTGCTGGTTCGGCGGGTATACCCTGTGAGACGGCACTTGCGAGTCGCAAGGAACTCTAGCTTGCCATCGAACTGGCAGTGTCCTTCCTTACATGGAAGTTGACGCTCTGCACCAGCAAGAAATCGTCCTCGGCGAAGCCGGGGAAAGATTGCTTCATTTTCTTGATTGCCTCTTCTCGGTTTCGGGCGACTGCGGTCACTGTGAGAAACGTCTGGAGATAACCCTTCATGTTGCTGATCAATTCTCTTTTTCCCTCGGAACCGTGACCGCAATAAATAGTCCAGTCCCCCTCGTCTGTTTTCTGCTGGATCGCGACGAGGATCTGAATCCAATTGTGAATTTCCGCTCTGTCTACGCCCCGCCCACACCACGCATGAACGTGATTGTAGAGGAGATCAAAACCCAAGAAAGCACGCTGTTCGGGGATGCACAATGTGGTCATGTGTCCGCATTCACTGCGGGGATAATCACATTGAACCTCGATTTTGGTTGGCTCTGAAGAGAGTTTCAGGAAACGCGTCTCTAATACCTGAACGATCCCGGCGTAGTCAAACCCGTCGGGATTCTTGTTAGATTTAACTTTCATCGTCGGCTCCGCGTCGAGCCATCCCACGGATTCCATCCACCCTGAAAACGCGATGATGTCGTCCCGAATCTCGCGTGACGCTACCCTCACTGGAACGTTGGGAAAACGACGATGAAAAACGCCCAGACCGAGGTAGTGGTCAGGATGACCATGTGTGATGAAAATGGTTTCCAGCCTTTTGCCACTGGCGGCGACGTGATCAGCCAGTTTTTCGGCTTCAAGACTGTTTCTGAGCAGGTCAACGACAATCAGGGTGGTCGCGTCAGAAAGCAAGTAACTGTTCACACTAACCTGCTTTCCTGCGTACCGCTCAATGTCTATCATTGAAAAATCTCTCCCACGTCATTTGTAGCGGGCGAGGCGGTCTTTCAGGTCATTCACTATTGGGTTTGGCAATCGGGTTTGGCAATCGGCAACATGAAAGAGAGAGCGGGGCAAGACCGCTCTCCTCTCGCTCATCAAACCTAATGCTTCAACTCCACAGCAATGACTTCGAATGGCTTCTCGCTGCGGCTTTCCGGCAGGTGGGTATGGGCGTCCATATGCAGCACCGTCCCGGCTTTCGCATTGATGTCTTCCGTGCTCCCATCCGGGTAGGTGAACTTGCCATGGGCGTCTGTCAGGAACACGGCAATGGATTCTGGGTGGCTGTGCATCACCGACTTGTCGCCCGGTTCATACTTGATGCGCAGCACGCGAACATGGTCGTTTTCGAACTCGACCTTGTAGTGCTTAGGATCAACTTTCACCGGGTCGTCGGAAATTGGTTTAGGTACTCTTGCGGTGGTTGCCATCGTCCCCTCCTTCGATTTTGTGGGATGCGGAGAAGTCTAGTACGCGGAGCAAGAAAAGTACACGATTTCACGGCGGTCGCTAGGCTGGCTTTCGTGCGAATTGTGGGTCAGATCAGCAACAGCCGCAGCGTTTTCCCCGCAATGCTTCCCGTCCCTCCCAAACGATGAGCGGCAGAACCGCTAAAGCCGCAATCGGGTCTGCCCACTTAACATGCCAGATCGAGTTGATCGCAAGTCCCATCAATGCGATCAGAGAGAGGTAAGCACACAGCGCCGACTGTGCGGAGTCCGCCCTCAGTGCAGCGCTGCCTGTGATTGCCGACAAACGGCGCTTCTCTTTCGCGAGCCATGGCATGACGACGGCAGCGGCGACCAAAATGGCTATCCCTAGAACTGTTGGCTTGGGTTGGCTGTACCCAGCCAGACTCAAAGTCGCACTGATCGCAACAAAGGCAGCCAGCGTGAACAACAAGGCTCCCGCGACACGAGCAGCTCGCCTTTCCACGTCCTCGTATACGGCACTTGCACGAAATCTCCACAGGACTACTACCGCTGAAAAAAGTTCGATGGCGCTGTCTCCGCCGAAGGCAAGTAGAGCGGGACTCCGCGCCCGCCAAGCCGCGAAGAGAGATACCGCCGCTTCTACACTCATCCAAGCGATTGTGATGGTCTGCACGCGTTGGATTCGACGGATGGCGTCTGGAGAAGCTATTTGCAGAACCGAAGCCATTTACAGCATTATGGCACCGTGGCGCTGGCTTCGCCTCTCAGCTACGAGAAGAATCGATCCTGCATCCGGGCGACTGCTACAGTCGCGAAGCTATGCCGTTGCCGCGTTCGCCTGCGTGCTCTTTATCTCGCGCTCAGCTTGAAGCCAATCGTCCAAAGCGTGACCGTCTGTCCTGCCGCGCTGCTCGTAAAGTTCGTAGGCGCGTCGCTGAATCTGCTGCTCAATCGGGATCAGAACGGTCGGGTCGTCCGATTTCGGTGCGAGTGTTGATTGCGTTTTCTCGATCTCGTCTGGATGGCGATCTACACTTTTCCCCTGTTGTTTAGTCTGCCGTTCCAACTTGTCGGCTTTGGTGCGTTTCGTTGCCATGCCCCACAGCTTGACACAAACCTGACGCCAAAGCGAGGTTCTACACTCCACCGCTATCAGAGACAAGTGTCCAGAGCCACACAAGCATCGAACTGAAAGCTGCGCCGTTATTTCGGCAGGCGGGCGGAACACAGCCGACGAGTACACGGCATGAAAAACGAAAACGCTCCAGACTCGTTTTGAGTCGTGGGGCGCTTTCGTTGAACAATCTTCCCCAGAAAGTTGTTCACCAATCAGCCTACGATGCGACTGACTTCGGGAGAATGGCTCTGGCAGGCTAGCCCGGTGGCACTTACGTAAATGAAGTACGGACGCCGCATAGCAGTCTGCCTGCCCGACTAGGATTTCGTGCGGCGGACAAAGTCAAGAACTTTTAATTCCGATTCCGTTTGACCCATTCTGGGTTCGTGCTAGATGATGAGGGCAGATGAACGCCGAGCAGACCATCGCCGAAATCAAGTACCTTGAGCACATCTTCGCGGTTCCCGACACCCGACCGCTGAGTGCAAGTGACCTCGCGGCTGCGAATCGGCGACACGACGAAATGCTCGCTCACAGTCCGTGGTTTCAGCTTTGGCAGCGTTATGGCGTCTGCTGCCGACTTGAGAGTCCGGTCGTCCAACTGGGGAATTTGAGAGCTAGACTTCCGATTCAGGGAGACAATCAACCTGCGCTCGGAGGACTGAAAAATGAAGCTTTTAATTGAGGCAATAATAATTGTCGCAGTGCTCTATGTGGCAGTTCGTTTGTTTAGAAAAAGGGGCTAGCCCGCTGCCGATTCGTCACCGCTAACTACGCTTCGACCTCAATTGTTTTCGCATTTTTCGAGTTTCTATTTTCCAGAACAGCCGTCACTGGATTTTGTCTTCCTCGCCGAGTGCTTGTCGATTCTTCCCGATTACACGCACTTCTTTCCCACGGAGACCTGCATACTTGATCGCCATGCCGAGGAGCATGTATTCGTCGTCGTGGTAGTCGGCGGCGAAGGCGTCTTGGTGAAGCAATACGTGTTCCGTATCATCCGCGCACGCTTTCGCGAATTCGGGGAGCTTCGTTCGGATGGTCGCGATCAGGCTGGACTCTCGCTGCATGCGTTCGTCATTGGTCATCGTGTTAAGAGAATAGCCGATCCTGAATCTGGGCGAGTTCCACAGATGGAGATGCCTTCACCCAGCCGAGTTCGCGCTGCTCTGGACTACTTGTCCGAAGCCACCAAACGTCGGTCTCGATGGGGGTTTGTGCGGTGCAACCCAGTGCTAAGCTCGCACTTCTCTCCCGGCTTCGCGCCACAAGTGGGGCAACGAACCGCCAGCGCCTCTTTCTCGATGATCTTCATTGCGACATGATGCAACGTCGCGGGGCGGGAGAATGGTCAATTTTGACCAATGCTCGGAAGATAATCCCTAGCTAGAATCCCGCTACTAAAACAGGTGAGCTTGAGTCTGGGCGAGTTCCACGGGGAGACAGCACTCCTCATCATCGTTGCCCACGTGATTGATTCGCCTGCCGACCGGATAGCTTCGCATGAGGCTGGCATCGTATGGCTTCAATAATTCCGAGATTGCCGCTACATTCTGCATCCCCGGATCGAGCCAGAGGTCGTAATTATCTGGATCGAGAATGACTGGCATGCGGTCGTGAATGGCTGACGTCACATCATTCGGAGTCGTTGTCAGGAACGAACAGGTCTTGATCCGATTTCCACTTGGGTCTTTCCATCCGTCCCACAGCGCGGCAAATGCAAATAGCTCGCCGTCGTTAACTTCGAAGCAGTAGGGCTGTTTTGTTTTCCCCGTTCGCAACCACTCGTAAAATCCGTCCGTTGGAATCAGGCATCTGCGAGATTTCAATGCATCGCGGAATGCAGGTTTCGTGGCGGCCGTTTCCGACCCGAGCGTTGATCATTTTCGCCGCGCCGGAGGGGTCTTTCGCCCATGATGGAACCAAACCCCAACGCATCAATGACAATTCGCGGACAGGTTCTTTCGGATGCTGGCAGATGACGGGGATCGGCTGCGTCGGCGCGATGTTGAAGCGGGGATTCCAGTCGTCTTCCCACGGCGAAGTGTCGAAATATTCCTCAATCAACTCCTTCCTGCGCGACAATCGGTAGCGCCCGCACATCGGGAAATTATGGCAGATCGGATGGGCATTTCACATGGGACGGCAGCCCAGTGGAGGTTAGGCTTTGTAACGGTGCACTATCGCCCCGAAATTCCTGAAGTGCTTTTCAAATTTGCGCGGGTTCCTTCCGAAATAAACGAACACGCTACCGTGCGTGGGCTGGGAGCGTTTTGCGGATGGATGCCAAAACTTGGAGCGATGGTCGGTGAAGCACAGGACATAATCGAACAATGGCTGAAACCACTTCGCGTCCGTGCAGTGCGAGTTCACCAGAAGAATTGCTTCCTTGACGTTTTGGTTTTCGTACTCTTCCAATAGCTTCGCAACAAATCGTGGACCGACATCGCCAAATGGTGGATTTAGCCACAGGCTGCGGCATGTCCACGGTCGGGAGAGTCCGTCATCGGATGCGGTGAAGAATCTCTTGGCTTTCACCACTCTGTTTGCCGCGTTGCACGACGCGGGGTCGAGGTCGATGCCTCTGAGCACATCCCGTGCAGCTTGCAGGTACTTCTTAGGCGTGAACCACTCGTTGAACTCCGCCGAAGTCATTGCCCGAACGGTCTGTTTGAATCCAAGCCGCACTTGAGCTTCGGCAATGGTGATCGCGCCTGCCTTAATTTGGGAAATCAGTTCTGGAGCCTTTGCTCGAATGCGCTTCGCATCCGATACATATTGACGATTGACGCCCGCCAACTCAGCGGCCTTGTCCCGCGCCTGCCCTTTCAACCTTGGGTAAGCAATTTTTTGCTTACCCTTGCGCTGGTTTGCTTTTAACTCCCTCGCAAACATCGGCTCGGCTTCCAGAGCGATGACGGCTTTCTGGCTGGCGCTCAATTGCCTGCGCTTTAGGTTCTGGGAGATCACCCAAGCGAGCGCGGAGATGCCGTTCGGTACGAACTCTCTGAATCTCGGCTTTACTCCAGCGAGCCTACATGCCAGCAAGCGATTACGCCCATCGAGGACTTTCCCTGCGAACAGAACAATTTCATTTTGCAGACCATTGATCTGAATGTCGTCGGACAACTCTTTCAACTCGTTCACGGAGAGCAAGGGAAATAGATTTGCAGCTTCATGCCAAGTCGCAGAATCGCAGTAGTCGATTTTGGAGTTGATAGGCCGCACGCTAAGAAATTGTAGGAGAGAGCCGCACGGACGGGAGGTTAACCGGAGAGGTACGTCAGCCCGACCTTAAACTGGCAAGTCGTATCGGAGACGGGATTTCCAGTACCCACAGTACAACGAATCGACGGTCTGAGAGCTTGGTGACTTTCCTGAAAAAAGGCGCGGGCGGGAGCATTCTGTCCACAGGACATAGTATCAAGAATGCTCGCCGCATCTTTCAATCTGTATTATGTCCTTAGGACAACATACAGTGTAATGCGAAGCGGCGCAGGAGTGTATCAATATGACATTCGGTCACCCGCACCTCGCGCAGAGTTGCGTTCGGTCCCAAGATTGTCAATACCTGATACGCCAATGGAGATCGCTTCCGAGATGGCGTGACGCCGCATCGAAAGCATCTTTTGCCAATGACGGAATCAAACTCCATCGCATCAGCGACATTTCACGGACAGGTTCTTTTGAATGCTGCCGGGATCACAGGAACGGGCTGCGTCGGAGCAATCTTGAAGCACGGGTTCCAATCGTCAACGGGACGCTGCCAAAGTATTCTTCGATGATCTGCTTTTTACGAAACAACCTGTAGCGATCGCACATATCGAACGAAGTTATCGCAGATTGGTCTAGCTGCTAGAATCCCGATGTGTGCGCCATTATCGATGATCGAAAATGGATAGTTCGCTGCATCGGTAGTCTTGGAGCGATTGCAGTCACGGCCTATGTGGTGAAGCGCCTTGCGCAGCGCCGATTGCTTCTGTTCGACAAGATTGACCACACAGATGAGCGTCACAAGCGTGAGAATGAGCCTATCTACGATTATTACAATTCTTCAGCGCGACAGCCCATTTCTGCCGTGCGAAAACTCTTCCAGAAATGGTTCGACGCATATCCCGCATCGGGGAAGAAAGACCTTCATGCTCGGTTTCGCTCCCGCATAGACGCTCAACACAAATCTGCATTCTGGGAACTATATCTACACGAACTCTTCACGCGAATGAAATACCGACTAACGGTTCATCCCGTGGTAAACGGGTCAAGCAACCATCCAGATTTCTTGGTGTCTGAGGCTGGCAGGTCGAAATTCTATCTTGAGGCCATAGTTGCTGGGCTTCCCTCGATCAAAGATGCCGGAGCAGCGGCGAGACTTGCGGAAGTCCTCGATCTCATCAACAAGATGCAGACACCAGATTACTTCCTAGAACTGCAATACCGTGGAACTTGCGATACCTCGCCCTCCATAGGAAGGGTCCGCAAGGCACTCACACAATGGCTCCGCTCTCTTGATTTCGCGGATATAGACGCTGCGTACAAGGCGTGCAACTTTAGCGTCGTTCCGACATTTGAGTGGAACCACGAGGGCTTGACTCTGTTCTTCGCGCCCATACCCAAGTCTGTGACGACGCGAGGCACGGCGGGTGCCCGACCCATCGGAGTAATTGCGGGTGACGCGCATATCCTCACGACAGACGAGGACATTCGAAATGCCATAGAGCAGAAAAGCAAGAAGTATGGGAAGCTCTCATTACCGCTGGTGATCGCGGTCAATGTCGTGAGTGAACACTGTAATGAGATCGATATAAACAACGCTCTCTTTGGAAGCGAAGCGATTCAGTTCACCCAAAGACCGGACGGTTCAATCGACGAAGGTGTCGGTGTGCGCCAACCTAACGGAACTTGGTTCGGAAAGAACGGTGCACGGAACAGGAACGTGAGTGCGGTTTTGATCGGATGTCAGATTGAGCCCTACAAAGCAGGAGTCAACACGCCAGAGCTAATTCACAATCCTTACGCAGAAATCCCTCTCAAGATTTCCGACTACCCACTGCCTCAATCTCTGCCGGATTACACCACTTCCACAATGAAAAAGAAGGCTGGCAGGGTAGCGAGTGAATTCTTGAGACTCCCTGCGCCGTGGCCTCCGGATTACGATTGACCGCCGTGCAGCCGCTCCGGCTGCTTTCTTGCCAGCCCTTCGTAGCCGTCTCGTTCTTGGGCATTCAGCAACTACGTCCCTTTCATTTTTCTTGGCGGTTTGGTTTGACTTCCTGAATCATGGACTCATAATCGGCAGCCCATCGCTCGTAGTTCGCCTGAATCTGTTTCTTCGCGCTGGCGATGATATCTTCCTTGCTCTTCCCCTCAAACTTAGCTTGGTCATAGCGTCCATCCCACTGGCGTTTGAGAAAATTACAGGCGCAACAGGCCACAACTTTATTGTCAGGAGAATCCCAGTCCGGTCCAGCTTTGTCGCGGGGTCTTACGTGGTCAATCAACATTTGGTGAGCGGCGAGGGGACTCACTGTCCCATCAAATCCGCAGTACACGCACGTCAATTTGCCATCGACGAGAATTTTCCAATCAGGCCATTCTGCTTTTGCCACGTTAGCCCTACCTCACACGGCATTGTATCGCGGCTGCTGACCTATTTCCGTAGCGCCCGCACATGGGGAGATTATAGCAGATCGCGGTGGCTGGTTGGTGGTGAAGCTTAGTCCCCGCTGGCTTTGTTCAATCCGATCAACCGCTTCAATCTCTGATGATCCGCGTTCTCGATCATAACGAATTTAAACGGCTGCCAACACTTGAGGGTGGCTGAACCGGGACTCAGCAATTCAGCAATTCCAAGAATGGGACCAGTTTGAGATATGAAAAAGACCTCTATCAGTGTCCCCGGAACCAGAGGTTCGGACAGCCGAAGCAAGCCTCCGGTTAGCGAGATCAACCGCAACCTACCCGAGGCACGACGACCATCTTCAAACCCGATGAGCGCTCGGGGTGTGCTGTAAAACTGTACGCGAGGTGCACGTCGGTTCTTGTCCGGCTCAGGGAAATGAGTGGTCATGTGCTTTTAAAGTCTGGACTCTTCATCCTCGCTGGGCAAGATTACCGAAGAAGGTGCACCGATTTAGTAAATGTCTTGGGATTGGCGATTCGGACACGAGTCTCTCACGAGGCATGGATCAGAAAAACCAAAAAAAAAGCGCCCTCCGAAATGGGCGCATGACCAAGGAGCTTGTTGTTTGTAGGTGGGATTATATTGCCAGTTCGCCCTGCGGGTTCCAATCAGGTAAACCCTGTAGGCGCGAGTCGGGGTACATCAAGAGCATTGTCGCCGTCTTGAACTCGACCATTGGCGAGTCTAAGCTTTCCCTTAGTCTCGGGTTGAGAGGCGGCACAGGTTTTTACCGTTTCCACTGTCTTGGGTTCGACCGAAGGCGAACGGTTGGCAGGTCGGACCACGTTTCTCACCCGCGACGCAATTGCCCACTGCCAAAACAAAACCGCCTTCGCGCCGTAGCTCGACGTTATCGCGCCCGTAGAGCGCTCTTAGCGGAATGGACAAAAGGACAAGTCGCTGACACTGTGCAAGCAAGAAGCTAACTGTTCTTACAGCGGAGGATACGCAGAGATCGGCGTTAAACCGATTTGGCGAGCCAACAACTCGTTCCTTGCATATAACCTAGCGTAGTTGCGACGGGCGCGGGAAGCCGAAAAATTCGGATAAGCACTGGGGTTTCTCCCGATTGCCGCCCAGCGCTTAAGCTTTAGGGCAATTAAAATTCGGGCGACCTCGGGTCTTGCGTGCATTCTGGTAATTCCCCCGCAGAACTAGTTCCGAAGCCCGCTTTCGCGAAACTCGCGGCAGGGTTCGGACTGATTTTTCCCAGCAAATATGGCAATTCCGTCTGTCAGGCCAATTGATCAGCCTGCGGGATTCGCCAAAATTCTGCTCTACGAAAGGGATTCGAAAGTCGCTGAATTGACCCTGAGTGGTGCGCCAAAAGTGCCCGGAAGCGGCATGCGCATTGATGCGATGTGGGATTTTGAGTGTTATGGGGATATAACGCCAATCAAACCGTGACGTGTAAACTGACGGTGCTCGTTCTTACGTTATAGACCTATGAAAAACGATTCTAGCGCTGCTGCTGCATCGCACGAGCGCATTGAGGGTCAACCGGCCATCGGACGGAAGCGGCGCATTTTGGCTGCTGTCCTATCCCCGATATTGCCCGGAACAGGACATTGGCTCTTAGGCGATAAGCGAGGTGGCGTTATCTTTCTCGCTCTTTTCGGCGGACTAAGCCTCTGCTTTTGGCCTCTACGTCTCCCGAAGTCTTTCGTTGGGTTAGAGCTTCTTGTGGTTGCTGTGATGTTGGTCTGCGCGGCTGCCGCGTGGAGCGCACTACGTGTGTTGAGCGCCGCCTCTACACGTGGCCCCCATGTGTGGCTTATTTTCCTGATACCGCTTGCCCTGATGATTTCATTCGCGCATAGCAACTGGCTGTTGCGCGTAGCAGGGTTTCAAGTCTTCGACGTTCCCTCCACCGGAATGCAACCAACCGTACTGAACGCAGATCGGATATTGATTGATCTGCGGCAGTACCGGGTCGCTAAACCAAATCCTCACGATATCGTGATTTTTCATAAGGATGGTTTGTTTTTCATTAAGAGAGTGGTAGCCATCGGCGGCGACACAGTAGAGAGCAAAGATGGTGTGCTTTTTGTAAACGGGCACCAACTCGAAGAGCCGTACGCCCAGCATGTTGGAAACCCGCCACCGGAGTTGCGGCAGTTTGGTCCCTTGCAAATCCCTCAGGGAGAACTATTCGTGGTCGGTGATAACCGAGATGTAAGCAGAGATAGCCGTCTGCCGGACTTCGGCCCTATAGGCGAGCAAAGTGTTGCGGGCAAAGCATTGTATGTTCTCCGCTCCACCTCGAAGCGGTACGGGACTGATCTTCGCTGACGTTAACAGACGTTAGCAGGCGATAGCACTCGGTTGACCCGGAGTTGTCGTAGTTGGCGACGGGGGGATATTTAAACAGTTATCCAGCGACCCGATCAGCTACTTGTAATGGATCATTCTCAGGATTCGTCCGTCCCGCTTAGACAGCTTCACTTCCGCAGCGCCACCGTCGCAGTCCGTGGTAACGCCGCCTTTGGCCCCCTGGGCAGTGCAAGGGGGAAAGGCAATCTGACTCACCGATTTGGTATGAGGCTGTACACCAAACCGGGTATCATTCCCGCAGACCAAGCGACCTTTCCGACAATTGTCATCCCATGTTATGGGACGAACTATGCGAGACCAGGTGGAGCGGGATTACCATAGCGGAAAGATTACTTCGCAGCAGCGGGGTCTTTTTCAATGGGCGGCGCGAAAAGCGAGAGAGGTTGAATCCCGATGCAGTCGGTGCGGCGCATCCGTTGAGGAGTTGTAAGCACTAGCTCGCCTACGCCGACTAACCCGCCATCATTAAGTTCGCCCCCGCCGTCGAGTTATCGCCACAAAAGAGTAAAGGCACCTTCATTTAGCCCACATTTCCTTTTTGAACTCTGAGTAAGTGGCTGTATGATCGAGCCAACGCCAGTATTCATGCGGTTTTGAGAGCAAAACAAACTCTACGGAGGCTCGGCCCAATGGGTGAGAGACAAAATCAGCCCTTTCAGCTCTCGTTTAACCCGTCTTTGAAAGTTGATTTCCAAGGTCCGGCGGTATGGGATCTTCATTTACTAGCGCTGATCGGATGCTGGCTTTCAATCCAGTGATCAACGCGGGCTTCCAGCATGTCGAGGGGCAGGCTGCCTCCACTGAGGATTTCGTCGTGGAAGGCTTTGATATCGAAGCCAGGGCCAAGTTGCTGCTTCGCGCGATTGCGGAGGTCGAGGATGGCGAGCTTACCGATCTGGTAGCTGAGAGCCTGTGCCGGCCAGGCAATGTAACGGTCGATTTCTGCCTGGGTCGTCGGGTCATCGGCGACGCCATTTTCGCGGAAGTACGCCACGGCCTGTTCACGGGTCCAACCTTCGGAGTGAATTCCAGTATCGACAACGAGGCGGGCGGCACGCATCAATTCCAAGTTAAGCCGTCCGTAGTCGGAGGCGGGATCCTGAAAGAAACCAATCTCCTTGCCGAGCGCCTCGGCGTAGACGGCCCAGCCTTCGGCGTATGCATTGTTGATGACGTGAAGTCGAAACTCGGGGAGTCCGGTGAGCCGTTGCTGGATGGACATTTGCAGGTGATGGCCGGGGATACCTTCGTGATAGGACTGCGTCTCGTCGCTGAGAAGCTTTCGGTGAGCGTAGTTGGAAGTCGCGACGACGACGCGAGCCGGTCTCGATCCATCGGGCGTGCCGAAAACATAGTGAGTGGGATTGTTGGGCTGCGAAGCGGGCGCGGCTTCGACGGTGAGCGGAGTCTTCGGGAACTCGCCGAAGAGTTCGGGCAGGCGCGGCTGCATTTGAGCAACGTAGTGGCGGAAGTCGTCGACGATCTGGTCGGCAGATTTCGCCACGTACTTAGCGTCACTGTTGAGCGCGGCGCGAAAGCTGCGTAGATCCTGGTAGCCCGCTGCCACGGCGAGATGAGTGAGCAGGCCATTGATGCGTTCAACCTCGCGCAGGCCAAGCGCATGAATTTCGGCGGGTGACATATCGGTGGTGGTTTGTTCTCGAATCGCTTGCTGGTAGCGGCGAGCGCCGTCGGGCAAGCTGTTCAGGCCGATTGCCGTGCGACCATGCGGAGCGTAATTCCTGGCGATGAAATCGGCGAAGCGTCGATAAGCGGGCAGAACCTCAGAGTTAACGGCCTGGACGATCTCTTGCGTCAAGCGCTTTTGGGATTCTTCGGAGATGGAAGGCGGAAACTTTTTTGTTGGGGCGAGGAATAGATTTTCTGTGATGGTGCCTTCGCATTGGACCGGTATTTGCTCAAGCAGAATGCGGACGGGCATCAGTCCGTCTTTCTCCCCCTGGCGAAGGACTTCGGTGGTTTGTTCGAAAGCGCGCGGCATTTGGTGGAGACGGGCGATGTAATCTTCGTAATGCTTGACGGAATCAAGCGGCACGGAGTTGGGAAGGTCGGCGAGGCTGAGATGGATGCCCTGCATTTGCGAGATGGGCATCTCATAGTTTTTTAGCGTGTAGTCGGCAATGCGATTATCGAGAACGTGGAGCAGGAGATCGTGCGAGAGACGATCCTGCTCAGGAAATCCTTCGGTAGAAATGGCTGCAAGCTTGGCACGATACCCGCGATCGACGGCGTTTTGTTTGGCGCTGGCAGCGGAAGAGTAATCATCGAGGATTGCATTATCGCGGTAATCTCCTCGCGCACTTTCGCTCTCGGGCGAGGAACGCAAGTCATCCTCGTACTGCTCCTTGAAAAGAGCGTTTTGTGCGGCGAGACGAATTGCTACCGAAGCCGAGGATTGCGAGGATACGCGAGTGTTGGAAACGGAAGCGTTGCCGCCTTGTGCTTGTGCAATCGGGCAAAATGCGGTTTGCAGACACAGACAGGCTAGGCTGATGCCCGAAAACAGTAGAACCGTAAAGCGGACCGAACCGTTGTGATCAGCGATGTTTGACCGAGAGGGCACATGTACGTTCCTCATGCCAATGATTATACGGACATGATTTCGCTATTGTGAAACACATTTCTGAGCGGGCATTGCTCTCCGCTCAACGTCGAGGCGTGCAACCGAAGCTGGATTGGGATAGATATTTCGCGGAACTACTGCAAACTTGCAGATCAGCGCATACAAGCGGCGTTGAGGGCTAAACAATCGTTCCCAGCCTCAGCGCGAAATCGGAGCAGAAGTGTGGCAATAATGTGACATTCGGTCAGCGCAACCTCGCGCAGCGACTGCGTTCGGTCCCAAGATTGACAATACCTGATAGACCAATGGAGATCGCTTCCGAGATGGCGGGGCTCGCCCTCGAAATGAGCAACCAGGATTGGAAGCGGCTGAACACTTCCTGAGGATCGATGGGCAGGATTGCGCCCCGCGAGAGGAGTTTTTGCCAGGTTATAGAGAACCAATGAACATAATCCGAGAACATCATTAATTTCGCGGTCAAGCAGGTGGCGTACTTTGCTGTGACTTCGCTGATGTTAGCTAGTCGATTTGCACTGAGCTATCAACCTCATTTCCCCATACATCCCAGCCGGGTGAGATTTCCCGTGCAAACATTTCAAGCTTCGTCTCGTTCGGATACCACGATTCAATCAAGTTTCTGAAGTATGCGGGTTTCTTAGAATGCTTGGTGCGCTTCTCTCTGTAATAGCTGGAAACTGAACATTCTTCGGGTGGTGGCGGGAAGTGCCCACGTGTGCCAACCAGCAAGTTCTCGTGCTGACCCCGCATCCAATAGCCCAGCCCTATAAGAACCTTATCCCACACAGCACAGGTTTGGTATTCAAAGCCCCACGCATTCATCACTTGGAACGCTTCCTCCATCAACGGGGCAGTAGACCACAGGAAAAGAATGCTGTCATTTGCGCACGGCACTTTCAAAGCGCAAATATCCTCTATCGCCATCGTGGGATAATGATTCTCAACTCGACGATTCTTGGAAATGACGACCCGATATCTCCAAGGCGGGTCGGCGTAAATGACCTGATATTTTTTATTTTCCATGGAATTACTCCTCTTTTCTATCAATACTGCCTCTGGCTTATTTTTCTTGCGAAAAGACCACGTGGGAGATTACAAAATTGAATGACGCCAATCCGCGATGGCGGCGGTAGCGCGGTCGATGAAGATAAGTTCCGAGCATCTCTGCCGAAGGTACAGAATTGGCGCGATTCCCATCCATTGGTACATGCGCGGCATCGAAATATCCTTGCCGTACATTTTCTTAATATGTTGTTTCCAATCCAGCTTGTTTAGTGCGGTGAAAAACCTGTCGGCATCGGCAGCCGGGATAAAGTTAGGATCGTAAAGCGATATTCCTTTTTGCAACGTCTCTTTTTTTAAAGCCATAATTTTAATTGCCTAATCTACCAGTGGCGCGAGTTCCTGTTACCAGTCAGCACGCCGCCACCGAAAGAAATTCTGAAAGCTGTCAGGTTATTCCTGATCGATCAGCCTTCAGTGTTTAATACTGAACATTTGCCCGAGTGAGGCGCTGGATTCCGCAGCAGTGGCGAGTCGTCCGCCGTGCCTGCCTTCTCCTTCGCTTCTTCATAGGCACGAACAAACTGCCCTATCAGCATTGGAATCTGCGGCACTACGGCGTTTCCAAGTGCTCTAAGTCTGTCCATCCGATTGGGTATCCCATATGTGCTTCGCACAATTCTGGAGTAGGATTCTGGTCGCGACACGCCATCTCTTGACACCAGTTCATGGAGCCCGTGTTCCCCGCTTTCGTGCGTTTCCGCCAGCGCCCCGATTTCAGCTTGAAGAAGCGACCATCGGTCGCCCATTCCTTCTCCAGCGGCATCACCGCCGTTGGCGTGGCAAAGAATCCACGTTCGATTGCGGCGGTGCGTAGCTCCGACGCACCAAGCTCCCAATACAAGCGGCCGGCAGGTGTAGCCCGCTTCTTCCATTTGACCAATAACTTGGTCGCCATCCGTGCGTAAGAGGCGATCAACATTTTCAATAAGAACCCAATCGGGTCTGAGTTCGCGGACAACTCGTGCGTATTCGAACCAGAGACCAGAGCGCTCTCCGGAGAGTCCTGCCTTTTTTCCTGCGATGGATATGTCTTGGCAAGGTGAGCCGCCTGAGATAATTTTGACTTCTGTAAGGTTATGTTTTCCCACTGATCTGACATCTGAAAATCGTTCAACCCTGGGAAAATGCTTTTCCAGAACTTTGTTTGCGAAGGGGTCTATTTCGACCTGCCAAGCAGTTTGAAAGCCAGCCCAAGTCAGACCTAAATCAATTCCGCCGATACCACTGAACAAACTTCCATGCAGCAAATCCGCCAATTGTGTTGCCTCCTGGGGACTAATACCCAGTCCGTGGCGGAAACAAGAGTTTAATTTTGCAGAAAAGTGCTAATTCGAAAAGAACTCGTGAAAAGTGATAAGAATGTCGATTTGAAGCACCTGAAGCTGCGGTTGGGGTCGTTTGCTGTACCCGCTGACCCCCTTTATGCCAACACCCTCCAAATATTTTGCGGTGTCCCTGATTTTTCCAATAAAAACCGCAAATTCTGCTATCCCTGCCTAGCCAGCCTACTTACCTGTATATATAAAGACAAAACAATAGAAGATATGGGTTGTAGGGTTATTAGTAAGTCAGGCAAGAAAATAATTGTTTTATTAACGCTGAAACTTTCCGAACTACGGTATTAAGTTATAGACACGAGAGTGGAGCAATCCTAAATCGCGGGGAGTCATCCTTCATGGCTCCCCAGTCTGCGATACGCGGGCGGTCTTTGAAGCGCAGACGAAACTCGTGGCGAAACTCCTACCAACGAAATTTCCTGCGAAGCCAAGCAAGGTAAATAGATGTATTCAGAAATTAATCCAGCTGAGATCAACAATGCTCTGCCTACAGCAAATGCAAGCAACGGGAAGGCGACATTCGCCCCGCCCCAAACGCCGACGACCGCCCTGTCGTCCAAAACCCCCATCAACCCAGCTCCGACAACAGGCTTAGCCGCGAAACTCCGTAAGAAGCGTGCTGCCGCAGCCGACACCAAAGAGAAGCAAGGGCGCGGTCAGCGTCAGCAAACGGTGGTTCCCGTGCGCACGCCAGATCGCCAGTGGTGGTTTCGCAGTCATCGCGATTCGGCAATGTCGGTTCCGGTCGATCTTTTGATCGTCCGAAGCGGGCAAGATGAAGGTACCTATTTTCTTGACCCGGACGTCGAATTTCCCGACGAGCTTGACCAATATATCGTTCCAGCATTACTCACGCGCTCAATCACCCACGACGGCGTCGAGTTCTTCTTCCTCGCAAAACAGAGCGATAAAAGTCCGAAGCAATCGACCCGTCGATGCGTTAATGAAGCACGCAACTCGTGGATTCAAATGAAATGGAATCCGACGACCAAGGCCTACGACTTCGCGTATGCTCGCCAGCTTCAACGCGAGCCCGAATGGTCTGATAAGTCGCTCGACGAACTGCTAGAGATGGCGTTCGGCGATAACTTCATCACCTGTGTTGACCATGAAGTCGTCAACCGTCTGATCTCTCCGGACGACGAAGACTTCGCCACCGCAGAGCCGACCGAAGAGAGCAATTAATTATGGATCACCTGTTCGAAAGGTTCCGCGAAATCTGGGTCTGGGATTCTGAGTTCGTGGTCGTGCCGGGTTGGCATGTCACGCCGGTCTGCATGGCTGGCGTCGAGGTGCGCTCCGGTGCCTCCGTTACGGCGACGTTCGATTATGCTGGGCAGCAGATCACGAATCCGCTGCCTTTCGGGTCGGATGTCCTACACGTCCTTTTTAGTGCCACTGCTGATCTTGGTTTCGCACTCTCGGCTGGCTGGGGGCTTCCGTATAACGTGCTCGACCTGTGGGTAGAACGTCGTAATTTAACCAACAATAAAACTGATAAACAGGGTAATTGGGTGCCGACCGACCTTCTTTCAACGTGCCACGATTACGGCATCTTCGACACCATCAGCATTGAAGAGAAGGAATCCAATCGTGGGCGCATAGCACAGGGATTTTCGTTCACGGGCGATGAAATGCGGCGCATCGTTGAGTATTGCCAGGGCGACGTGAAGATGACCCGGACGTTGCTGGATCGCATGATCGGTCAGATCGGCGATATCGACGAGGCGCTCCACCGTGGACGCTGCATGAAAGCGGTCACCTGCATGGAATGGAACGGTGTGCCGGTCAACGTCGCAAAGCTGGAGCAGCTTAAGGAAAACACAAAGCAGGTTCGACGTTCGGTCGTGCGTTCGTTCGAAGACGAATTTCAGGCAGGTATCCACACGTGGGACAAACATGGCGACGCCCATTTCAACAATAAGGGCTACACCGCTTGGGTTCGCGGCATGGGCTTTAACGAAGAAACATGGTTGTTCAACAGCGAGCGTGCCAGCGCCGACGATAAGGAAGTTTTGGAACCTATGTCGGCGCTCTATACCGAACAGTTGCCTGTCATCGAGCAATACCGCCAATTACGGAAATTCATGACGCTGGCGAAATCCGAATTCAAGTTCCCTGTCGGGTCTGACGGGCGCAACCGCAGCAGTTTGCGTCCATTTGAAGCTCGCTCAAGCCGTTCCCAGCCTAAGACGAGCGAAAACATTCCGAACGCAACAAAAGCTCTACGTTCTCTGCTCGCGCCTCATGAAGGCGAAGTGTTGATGCATCGCGATTGGTCGAATGCGGAATACGGAATCGCAGCAGCGCTTGCAGGGGACAAAAAGCGCTGGGATCACTACCTTTATCGCGACGCTTATCTTGTGAAAGCCGCCGACTACGGCTTCTGCGAGTACACAGCTACGAAGGAAACACACCGTGACCTTCGCAACAAGTTTAAGCCCGTTGTGCTGGCGGGTCAGTATGGGCAAACGCCTGAGGGCTTGGCAAAAGTGCTCGGCATCAGCGTTGCGCAGGCGAAAACCTATCAAGCCCGCGAAGCGAAACTTTATCCCAGATACCAAGAGTGGTTAGCAATCAATGCAGAAAACCGGGCATTCGAGGGATTCGTCGAGACGCAATGCGGGTGGAAACTTTGGCTGCCAAAGCGTCCTACGGCGCACGACACGCGCACTGCCATGAATCTCCCGATGCAGGGCAACTGCGCAGAGATCATGCGTCTCGCATGTTGTCTCGCTACAGAGCAAGGGATTGACATTGGCGCATCGGTTCACGATGCACTCTTTTACACTGCGCCACAAGATTCTTGGGAAGACGTCGATGCCGTCACGAAGCGATGCATGGACGAAGCCTGCGAGACCATTCTGGGTGATGGGTACGTCCTGAAAAGCGACCGGGATTTCGTTCAATACCCCGATCATTATTCGCACGAAGATGGCAGAAAAATGTGGAACAAGATCGAGACCGCACTCGCCGGGGTTGGGCGCGAGAATCAAGTCGTTTTGGCTTCGTAAAACGAAGGCATGTCCGCCATCGAGACTCCCTTACAAAACTCTTCTGGGAGGAACTTCGAACAATGTTGAATTGATTGCTCCGGCAACCACAGAGCAACCGGATATTTTGATGCTTTCGCATCACTATCGATAAAGTGGCTCCGAGTACTAGACCTTGGCTTTCCACTGCTCTTGATCGCAGGCAATCGGGAGCGCAAAGTGAAATTCAAGCTTTCATACGCTCCATATATTCGACCAACGACGAACCCGTCACACGGGGAAGTTGCTTAATTCGTTTCCCTGATCGCACGCTGAGGTCTTTAAAATCGCGCATCGCGTGCTTCATCCGATGCAACGCTGTGCTGTAGCTGCAACTCAAGAAGTTCGCAACTTCAGTAGGGCTGTATAGCCGGTCATGTTCAATTTTGGTGGGCATCGTCTTGGGACGCTTTCCCCGACGATGGGTGAATCTCTGATAGCTTCGGTAAATTTCTTCCCCGATAACCGCGAGGTCAATGTTGTTGTTCATATACCTAAATACTGATTTGTCCTACTTTTTATCCTAAAAATTTTCAAGATCTCGTTTATCCCGTTAATCTAGTGAATTTTGTCCTAACGCATAATCTTTATTTTGTGTAAGTTGTGGATTTGCAATAACTTGCAAAACACTTGACGGGTACTTTCGTAACTCCCGCCTGCTTCCTCGTCAACGCTATTCTTGATAACGGCTCTTCCCAATGTTGTCCGGCCACTGCGACTCCGCGGCTTCATGCGGGTTCGCCCGAGGCAATTGCAATGGCAATGATGTTCGGCCGATTCGAAGTTCAAAGTGAAATCTCGAAGTCGGAAACCTGTTCTATCCTCAAGGCGCTCGACCACAAAACCAACGAGGTTGTGGCGCTCAAGACGCAGGACCTCTCGCCGCTAGGCGATCGCGTGAAACCCTACGTCGCGTCGCTAATGGCGGAGGGTGACCGCACGCGCGAGTTGGCCAGCCAGAATATTGCGTTGCTCTACGGCGCGGGCGAAGTTGAGGGAAAGTTTTGCGCGGCCATGGAGTATATCCAGGGCAACAGCGTTGCCACCACGCTTCAGCGCGGAGAAACATTTTCTATCTGGGACATCCTCGACATCAGCCGGCAGATGGCGGCCGCGCTCGAACATGCCGCCGCCCTTGGAGTTGTCCATACATCGCTTGAGCCGGCCAAGATCATGGTGCAGTGGGAAGGGCTGGTCAAGGTCCTTGGCTATGGCATCTCGAACATGAGCTTGATTCGGGCCGAGTCCGGGCTCGGACTTGGCTCCCTGATGCCCTACTGCTCTCCCGAGCAACTGGTCGGCGATACCATCGATTCCCGCTCCAACTTGTTCACGCTGGGCGCAATTCTTTACGAGATGGCAGCCGGACGGAAGGCATTCGCCGCCGAAGACCAGCTTGCTTTGCTCAATCAGATTCAGCACGACGTGCCGCCGGAGCCAATTACACTGAATGCCAAGGTCCATCCCGGAGTCAGCGCCGCAATTATGAAAGCGCTTGCCAAGGATCCCGGGGCGCGCTATGCGACCGCCCGCGCGCTGATGGACGATCTGGAAGAATGCAAAGACGGCAGCAAGAAGGTAAGCGCCAAGCCTGAGAAGGTCGCGTTCTCGGTAGCGCCGAAGATCGATCCGCAGGCCCGGGCCGCTGCTGCCGCGAAGTTCACCACGCCTATCGTAGGAGCCGCCGCAACTAAGCCTGCGGTTCCAAACAGTCTTTCCAGGGGAGCCTCGAATTTGCCAGTCCCGGCGCCTCCCCTTCCAGCAAAACCCACTTTCGAGCAGCCGCCCCGTTCTTTCGCAAAGCCCGCCGTGAAGTCGGCCGCGGCAGCGGCTGGAGCCGTGTCACATGCAACGGTAAGTTCGACCGCCGGGTTGCCGCACTCTAACGCCGCTGAACCCCCGATGGAACCTTCATCCGCGCCCGCGTGGCGAAGAGTAGATTCTGAGAATGATACTTTCGATGCAACCTCGAGCTACGATGCCGAGACCCGCTCCGAGCACGCCGAGCAGACAGAGCGTCATGCGCCGCGCTTTGCCGTCGACCCAGTGATGGCTGGCGCCGCGACCAGCGCGCCGAAACTCAATTTCTCCGACGTCACCGAACTCCCGCCGTTGAAAGAGCCGGTGTTCGTCGATCCTCTCGAAACAGGAGAGACGCTCGAAGAAGAACCTCCGCCATTTGTTCCGCAGTCCAAAGCCAGAGACGAGGAAAAATCGAGAGTCGAGCGAAAGATCGCGTCAAAGTTCGAACCAAAGAGCGAGCCGCGAAAAATTGCCCAAAAAGCAGTTCACGAAGTGGCAACGATCCCGCCGCGTCTGATTTTGTTTTCGGTTGCCGGAGCCGTTGCCGTCATTCTCGTTGTAGCGATTGCTGTGTATGTACACGTGCATTCCGAAGACGATGCTTCGACAGCCGCGCCGCATCCCATCGCCGCGGCAAGCGCCGAGCAGTCGTCGCCCACGCCAGCCGCTGAGATTGCGAAGCCGCAAAGCAGCGACCCGCAAGCCGGCACCACGCAACTTGCAATAACGCAATCCGGAGCCACGGATCCCGGCAGCACCCAACCAAAGATTACCGTCCGGCCGGTGGAGCGGCGTCACGCAACGGTCCGCCCGCCCGCGCCCGCTCCGCAGCCTGCGGCACTTACTGGTCTGGCCCTCGTCGATTCCATGCCCCAGGGCGCGGCTTTTCAGCTTGATGGAAAAAACGACCCGTCCTGGGTCACCCCTTTTGTTCTTGCTGGCTTAAGTCCCGGCAAACATATTGTGACCATCAGCAAGAACGGCTACACGCCCGAGATGCGCTCGGTCGACGTCGTTGCGAACGCCAAGTCATCACTGACCGTCAATCTGGCTCCCATCAACGCCTTGATCGTCGTGACCAGCACTCCGGCAGGAGCTGCCATTACGCTGGACGGCAAGGTAACCGGCCGCACCACTCCCGCGCAGTTCACCGTTCAAAAAGGAAACCATACCGTTCTGCTGCGCAAGCAGGGCTTCCTTGATGAGACCACCTCGACGGAACTCGCGCCCGGTCAGAACTTTCAATATGGGCCGGCTCTAAAGGCGCTTGGCAATACTGATGACGTACGTTCCGTTGGCAAACTCGATCGCCTGTTTGCTCCCGCGCGCGGCAATATGGCTGCCACGGGCGCAATCGTGGTCCGCACCCAGCCTAAGGGCGCCCAAGTGGCTGTCAATCAGCGTGTTCTCGATAAGCTGTCGCCGACTACGCTCGTGATGGACCCCGGGAACTATGTCGTTGACATAACCTTGACCGGATTCAAGCCTATTCACAAGGTGATTGAAGTTCAGAAGGGCGATCGCATCGCGATCAACGAAACCCTCTCGCCCGAATAGAAGCTGTCAGCCGCGTCGAATACAGCCATCACGAAAACGTGCGGCCCAAAACCTAACGCCGCAGCCGCATTTTGCTTTGCCTAGCCCGGAATCAGTATGCGTTCTTGTGCGTAAGTGCCGACAAAACCGTCTTGGCCAGGATGCGCATGTCGAATGCCAGCGTCCAGTGTTCCAGGTAATAGAGATCGTGTTCAACGCGCTTTTCGATGGACGTGTCTCCGCGCCATCCGCAAACCTGCGCCCATCCCGTAATGCCGACTTTCAGCGCGTGACGCCGATTATAACGGCGCACCTCGCCGAGAAATTTCTCGACGAAATACGGACGCTCCGGCCGCGGCCCCACCACGCTCATGTCTCCCTTGAGCACATTAAAGAACTGCGGCAGCTCGTCGAGACTGCTTTTTCGCAGGAACTCTCCGATCCGTGTTCGGCGCGGATCGTTGGCCGCCGTCCATGTCGTATCGCTTTCGTTCGTCGCCGCCACACGCATCGACCTGAGCGGAGTCGATAGCGAACTGACATCGTAGGCCCCCGGGCGCTCCACGTCGCCCACCACATACACGCGCACCGTGCGCAGCCGCGACAGCGTAACGTCGGCCTGCACGTCGCGGAACTGCGTCCGCAGCACATTCTGTATGGCTTGCTGTACCTGGCCGAGACTTCGGCCCGAGACCTCAAGCGCACCCACTTCCGGCAGCCCGACTCGCCCCGTCCGATCCACAACACGTTGCAAGCGCTCGGAAATTCCGCCGAACAATTCAATATTCAATCCGTCGCCCGGCCCCAGCACATATTCGGGCCCAACCGGCAAATCCATCGGCAGGTCGCCGAAATTTCCCGTGCCATTGACGAAGATGTCGCCGCCAAAGCGCTCCAGCTCCGGACTCGCGCTCGCATACTGCGAATAGAGGTCGTAGAGCGCCGGCACATTGTTGTACGGATTCGCCCGATGCTGCGGCGTCTGCTGCTGTAAAGCCTCACGCCGCGTTCCCCTCGCGGCTGCTCCATGCGAGCGCGACACCCCACCCGATTGCGATTGCCCAGCGCCTTCCACCAAGTCAACCAGCGGCCACGATTCCGGTTCGGCCCTCGCGGCCGTTTCTGGTTCTAGTCCCGCTGTGCCCGAAGTTGGCACCATTCCCGATTTCGCCGCATCCGGCGGCAAGCTTGCGTTCAACAATCCGGGCAATTCGTCCGGCTGAAGCTTCGGCATCTCGATGGTTTCGCCTTTGCCTTTCGATCCCTCACCCGGCGAGCCGATCAGCGGGCCGGTCACCGCATTAAGCCCAGCCCTACCACCGCCGCGCCGCGGACTTCCCCCCTCACCTTGTTCCGCCACATCTGAGGGCCGCTCTGCCCCCGCAGTCGCTCCGGCTTGAGGTTTTTCCCGATGCTGCTCTGACGCGACCACGTGGTTTTCCCAATAGCCGTCTTCCTGATTGGTCGCGCGCCTGGCTTCGCCGGCGGTTGATGCGGCCTCTCCTTTTTCTTTCGCAGGCTGCTCTTTTTCGAGCACCATCCCGCGCGCCAGTTCGTCGTGCCGCGGCTTCGGCTGCACATAATGCCGATCTTCAATCTCGCGCGTCACCAGCGCACGCGCGCCTGCGTCCTCGCGGATCAGCTCATAGACCGCTTCGTCCGTCAGGTCTGCGGGCTCCAGCAGGCGGCCCTCATCCGCAGCGGCCTTCACCAGCACCTTCTTCACTTCCAGCAGCAGCCCCGGCTCTTTTTGGAGGAGCACGATGATGCTGTTTGACGAGAGCGATACCACGCCATCCTGTGCCAACGCCGGGGATAAAACCCCGCTTCCCAGCAAAAGTCCCAAAACAACAAGGCTCACGGCCGGAACCGATTGCAGCGAACGCCAGTTCATGAGGCTCCCCGTAACAACAATTAGCTTTCGAGATCGATGTCTCGTAGCTCGAATACCTGCGATTTAAAAGAAGTGGTTGGGATCATCGGGACGTGGTGCGATGGGACGGCGTGCGAAACGCGCGACGGCACACGCGCAAGTTCTCAACACCGCGGCAGGTCTCCCGCTGCCGGTTCGATGTCGGCTTCATCGACCTCCACCGCCACCGAGCGCATGATCATTTCAATCGAGAGCACCACGCGGAACTTGTCTTTTCGCCGCACCAGAATGCCTTCCAGACCCGCCACCGGCCCGCTGCACACGCGCACGCGCTCGCCCACGCTCAGATAAGGATGCGGCTCTAGGCACACGCCCGCCAAGCGTCGGTGCCGTAGCCCTTCAATCTCGGTTTCGTCGAGCGGCGCCGGCTGACCGCGCGAACTGACGATGTGCACAATCCCCGGTACCGTTAACACCTTCAGTCTTTCTGCGAGCGCCATGTGCACAAACACATATCCCGGAAACAAAGGCAAATCGATTTCCTTCCGCCGGTCTTTCCACCGCCGCGCGCTGCGGTAAAGCGGCAGAAAGCTTTCCACGCTCCGCCCCCCGATCTGCGCCGACACCTGCTTTTCATGCCGCGGATACGTATATGCTGCATACCAGCGTAAAATCTGGCCCTCGGCGCAGGCCGCATTCACTCCCGTCGCCAGCGCGGCGAGGCCCGGTTCAAATTGGCTAGGCGTCAATATCGTTGTTGCCATAATTTTTTCCTCGACTCACTCCACCGCATCGCCGGCCTCCAGATGCAGCTTCGCCATCTCAGTTACATGAAGGCCGCGGGATTAGTCCCTTTGCCGACCCTCGTTCCCGTCACGGCTTCAGTCGCTCAATAAATCAGGCGGCGATGAACGGTCGACTGGGAGTCGCCTGTGCGTCCGAGACCATATTGCATGAAAGTGTTGTTGACGCGCGCGTCACCAATGGTCGTCTCCTAAAGTAGGCAGGCGGGTAGATGGTCAGGGCACTGGGGCTGGTCTAGGGCCCTTCTGTCGGCAGATCTCGACACTAGATCTGCGCTCCGCGCCCTATCCAAATCCGGTATCATAGTTACACAGATCGAAAGATAGATTCCTTTGCGGAGGGGTGATGGCTGTACCCGTTTCTCAGATGTGGACGGTCGCGTCTTACGTACTCCGTCAGAAAATTGCCGGGCGCAAACGCTATCCGCTCGTCTTGATGCTCGAGCCGCTGTTCCGCTGCAACCTGGCCTGCGCCGGATGCGGCAAAATCCAGTATCCCGCCCACATCCTCAAGCGCGACCTCAGCCCCGAAGAATGCTTCAAAGCCGTCGATGAATGCCCCGCCCCCGTCGTTTCCATTCCCGGCGGCGAGCCGCTCATGCACCCCGAGATCGATAAGATTGTCGCCGGCCTCGTCGCCCGCAAGAAATACATTTACCTCTGCACCAACGCGCTCCTGCTCAAGGAAAAACTGCATCTCTTCACGCCCAGCAAGTATCTGAGTTTCTCCGTCCACGTCGACGGACAGCGCGACCATCACGACTTCTCCGTCTGCCGCGAAGGCGGATACGACATCGCGATCGACGGCATTCGCGAGGCCGTCCAAGCCGGCTTCCGCGTCACGACCAACACCACGCTTTTCGATGGAGCCGATCCCCGCAGTGTCCGCGCCTTCTTCGACGAGATGATGGACCTTGGTGTCGAAAGCATGATGCTCTCGCCCGGCTACTCCTACGACAAAGCGCCCGACCAGAAGCACTTTCTCGGCCGCGCCCGCACCCGCCGCCTGTTCCGCAACATGCTTTCGAATCGCAAAAAGAAGTGGCGCTTCAACCAGTCGCCGCTCTTTCTCGAATACCTGATGGGCAAGCGCGATTACAACTGCACGCCCTGGGGCATGCCTACTTACAGCCTCTTCGGATGGCAGAAGCCCTGTTACCTGCTGCAGGACGGTTACGCCGACTCCTTCAAAGAGCTGATGGAAACCACCGACTGGAACGCCTACGGCACGCAGTCGGGCAATCCCCAATGTGCGAATTGCATGGTGCACTGCGGATACGAACCCACTTCCGTCGACGACACATTCGGCTCCCTGAGCGGCTTCTGGAACACGGTCAAGGCCACGTTCTCGCTCTATCCGGATCAGGACGCCCTCACCGACCTCGACCACGAAGTGCGTCCGGTCTACTCCTACAACCCGCTGATTCAAATTAAGGACGGCCAGATTATGCAGTCGTCTGAGGGTGCGGGTGCCCATCATCCTGCCGTGGAAGAAACACACGCATGAGTGGCCGTGAACACGGGCACGATCCCGCGCCGCTCCATAACGCAGCGATTCAAAATGCAGGTCGCACTTCGGTTCAAGCCTCGGACGAGCCTGGACGCGCTCCGCTCTCCGACAACAATGACTCTCTCGAGGTCGTGCCCGGCTTCGAACGCGAAAACCTCCATGGCTCGATTCCCTCGCTCGCCACCGAAGCCGACATCCGCGCCGTCATCGAAAAGGCTTTCGACTATCGCGGCGACGTCACCATCACCCGCCGCAACGGTGCCGAACTCACCGGCTATCTTTTCGACCGCCGCTCCGGCAAAACTCTCGCCGAATCTTTCATCCGCCTGATGCTCGCCGGCAGCAACGACCGTCCCGCCGTCCCGTATTCTGAAATCGCCCGCATCGCTTTCACCGGACGCGACACCGCCGCCGGCAAAACCTACGAAGCCTGGGTCAAAAAGTATTGGGAGAAGCGCGAAAAGGGCGAAACCAACATCTCCATCGAGCCCGAATCGCTGGAGTAGGCTTGTCCCCAGAGCGCGCGGTTTTTCGCGGTCGTAGTTGACCGATTGCGTACAATCCTTGGTGTATGAAAGTCCGTGACGTCATCAAGCGCCTTGAGCAAGAGGGTTGGCGCATCGCCCGGACGAAGGGAAGCCATAGGCAGTTTCATCATCCGACGCCGCTGGCCATCCGTCAGTAGACATTCCGCCCGGAACATTGAACAATATTCTCAAACAGGCAGGGCTGAAATGAAATACCTCATCGTCTACGAAAAGTCGAACACAGGTTGGGGCGCATACGCTCCAGATTTGCCGGGTCTCGGCGTTGCCGGAAAGACAATCGAAGAAGTGAAGGAACTCATTCGCGAGGCTATAGAATTTCACTTGGAAGGCATGCGGCAGCACGGCGAAGCAATCCCCAAGCCCACCGCGACCACAGAGTTCCTAACGGTCTGAGAAATCCAGGAATTCGGCGACAGACGGGGTGCTCCCAATTCCAATTGCTGTCGGCACCATCACGCTGTCCCGGAGAGCGAACCACTTCATGACCATCCTGGCCCGCCTCGAGCAATGGAGGGAGCAAGGCTCGATATCGTCAGAGCAGCACGCGCATTTGGCGAGCCTCTGCCGTCAAGAACCGTTCTCGCTTTTTCTGGAACTGAATGTTTTCCTCTATGCAGGGGTGCTGGCGTTCGTCGCCGGACTGGGCTGGACCGTCACTACCTGGTCGCGCCAACTCGGCGACGTCGTCGTCTTCACCGTTCTCTCTGCCATCCTCGCCGCCTGCTTCTGGTACTGCTTTTCCCGCGCACCCGCCTGGTCTTTCGCAGAAAAGTCTTTTGCCGAAATGCCCGGCCCGAAGATCCCCGCGCCGAGTCCCGTCTTCGACTATGTGCTTTACCTCGGCAGCCTCGTCTGGTGCGTCGAACTCGCATACCTGGAGAATCGATTCCACGTGCTATCCGGCCAATGGGATCTCTATCTCTTAGTCACTGCCGTCTTATTTTTCTTCCTCGCTTATCGTTTCGACAATCGCTTCGTGTTGTCCCTCGCTCTGTCATCCCTCGCCGGATGGTTCGGGCTCACCATCTCCCGCTGGCCGTCGCATCAGGATGCGACGTACCGCCAATATGCCCTTCTCTATTGCCTGGTGGTCGGTGTTGGCGGCGCACTTCTCCAGCGAGTCGGCTTGAAGCGCCATTTCTTCGGTACATATCTGAACGTCTCGGCCAACGTTTTGTTTTGGGCCGCGCTTTCCGGCGTGTTCGAAGGGCGGGGTTACGGCCGACAGGGCTACGGCCTATGGTTTCTTGTTCTGCTGCTCGCCTGCGGTGCATCACTCGCATGGGGATTGATTCGCCGCCAGTTTGCTTTCGTCGCCTACGCGGCCGTATACGGCTACATAGGTGTCAGCTCGGTGATCATTCGCGGCGCCAACGACGCAACGTTTGTATTGGTTTACTTCGCTATTACCGCAGTCATAATGCTTCTCCTGCTGGTCCAGATCGCTCGCCGCTTCGGAAGGTCGGCATGAGAATCTACCCTGCCTCCAGCGAAGAAACTCTCAGTGCCCGCAAACTCCTGAAGGACTGGGCCGCTGACGGCCTACTCACCAACCAGCAGTATCAAGTTCTGGAACAGGGGACCGTCTCCGATCTCCGCACCACCAACATTTTTCTTCGGATAGTCTTGTTCCTCTTTACCCTGATCATTGTCGGCGCCGCGGCCGGTCTGTTCTTCGTCAGTTCGCGGCCATCGGATCAATCCGCAGGAGTCTTCCTCCTCATCTTCGCTGCTGTCTGTTACGCGTCCGCCGAAGCAGCCGTCTCCCAAGCCAGGCTCTACCGCTACGGTATTGAGGAAGCCCTCGCCGTCTGCTCGGTTGGTTTTCTCTGCTTAGGAATGCAACTCGCTTTTTTCAGCGGCGGGTCTTATTTGCCGAAGCCGGAGGAGTCCCTCGTTCCTGCCGCCGGTGTCATCTCTTCGCTCTGGATCTGGCGCCGCTTCGGTTTCTCCTATGCATTTCTCGCCGCCATGATCTTCGTCATCTTTCTGCCCGGTTATTGGACCTATTCCCACGAAGCGCAGCATCTGATCGTCGCCGCGTTCTATGCGGCCGGTTTAGCAGCGATAGCCCTGCTACACTCGCGCCACCGCTTTGACCATCTCGACCAGGCTTATTCCCTCGTCGAAGCGCTCCTCTGGCTCGGCATTTACTCGGCCATCAATCTCAAGGTTTCGTCGTTGGATCGGCCCGTCCAGTGGGGGGGCGGCGCCATGGTCAGCTTTGAATTCGCAAAACCGTCTTACTGGACCACCTGGGTTCTGATCTGGTGTCTTCCGCCCGTCATACTCGCGGGCGGGATTCGCCAGAAAGACCGCTTCGTCATCGCCGTCGGCGCCATTGCCGCTATTCTCACCTTCATCTCCAATAAACCGTACCTCGGCTGGCCACGGCATACCTGGGACCCGATGATTCTCGGCATTTTGTTGGCGGCTGTCGCTTTGTTCCTTCGACGCTGGCTTGCTTCCGGCCCCAGCGGAATTCGCCACGGCTTTACCGCCGCCCGCCTCTCGGCAAAGGACAAACACTGGATGAACGCCGGCTCCGCCGTATTGGGCCTGGTGTCGCCGCAGTCCATAACTCCCAACCCTCAACCCACCCCTTCCGACTTCCGCTTCGGCGGCGGGCAAACCGGAGGCGGAGGCGCCGGCGGCGATTTTTGAAGCGGCACTAACGCCGATTGTTCACGCGGGCAAACATTACGCCTCCTTTTCCCTCGTTTGCCGTAACGTGACAATCCGTTGACATTTTATTGACATCTCGCCTTTTCGCCCTTGCTACCTTTCTCCTCAAGAGATCCAGCACCCGTTGGAATCACTTTCCAGCCAGGCCCAACGGTGCAACCCACACGTTCTTAGGAGGAGCAATGAACTGGACAAGACGCCCCGGCAATTCCATCCTCGGCCGCTCGTTACCGATTTTCATGATGATCACTCTGGCAGCTCTCGTTGTCGGCCTCGCCACGGCGCAAGCATCCACCGAGTCGCAACAGACGATTTCAGTCGTAGCCTCTACCGTTCCTGCCAACGGTGACGTCAACCCCTACGGCATCTCTATTATCCCTGCCACCATCGGTGCCCTCACCAAGGGCAACCTGCTCATCAGCAACTTCAACGCCAGCTCCAATTTCCAGGGCACCGGGACGACGCTCGTCCAAATTTCTCCCAGCGGTACCGTCAGCCTGTTTGCGCAGATCGATGCCTCCACGCTGCCCAGTCCTTGCCCTGGAGGCGTCGGCCTCACTACCGCACTTGCCGTTCTACGCAGCGGTTGGGTCATCGTCGGCAGCCTGCCTACTTCCGATGGCACTTCTGCCACCGCGCAGGCGGGATGTCTGATCGTCCTCGATTCTTCGGGAAATGTGGTTGAGACCATCTATGGCACATTGATCAACGGCCCGTGGGATATGGCCGCGCTTGATCATTCCAACGTGAATGGCGGCGGCACGGCTTCGCTCTTTGTCACCAACGTGCTCAATGGCACGGTGGCTGCCGGCGGCAGCGTTGTCAATCAGGGCACTGTCCTTCGCGTTGATTTCACGCTCTCGAAATCCGGCCCGCCGTCCGTCGAAGCCATGACGGTCATTGGCTCTGGATTCTCCGAGCGCACCGACCCGGCCGCGCTCGTCATCGGCCCCACCGGTGTTGGCCTGAGCAACGATGGCTACTCGCTCTATGTCGCCGATAGCTTGAACAATCGCGTCGTCGCGCTTCCGTATCCGCTGACGCGCCAGACCTCGGCGCACACCGGTCGCACAGTCACCAAAGGTGGATCCTTGAATGATCCGCTGGGCCTCGCCGTCATGCCGAATGGCGACATCCTCACCACCAACGGCGACGACGGCTACATGGTGCAAACCACGCCCGATGGTTTCCAGGTGGCGAAGAATCTGCTGGATGACACCGGCACTCCGCCCGGCAGCGGAGCGTTGTTTGGCCTGGTCGTCGACGGCCCCAGCATCTACTACGTCGACGATGCCAGCAATACCCTGAACGATTTTTTCTGAGGACTTTTTACTGATGACCCGTTCCCTCGACGGATCATTCGTCAGCGGGGACCTCGACCCTTGTGGTCCCCGGTTTTTTTCGGCCGCGGCGTGCTTGTAAGCATGAATGCCCGCTGCCCGTACAATAATCTCCATGCTCGTACTTGCCTCGGCTTCGCCTCGGCGCGCTGAACTCCTGCGCAATGCCGGCATTCAGTTTGAGGTGCAGCCCGCCCACATCGATGAGACACCCCTCGCCTCTGAAGACGCAAAAGCCTGCGCCGAGCGCCTCGCCCGCCAGAAAGCGCTCGCAGTGGCGCATCTGCGTCCGGGCGATGTTGTGCTCGGAGCTGACACCGTCGTTGTCGTCGACGGTCAGATTCTTGGCAAGCCCGTAGACGCGGCCGACGCTGCGCGCATGCTGCGCCTGCTCTCCGGGCGCGAGCATCGCGTAATCACCGGGGTGTGTTTAGTGGTTGATGGCCAATGTGCGGTTGCGAGTGAAACCACTTCGGTCACGATGGTAGTGCTCACCGCCGAAGAGATCGCCGATTACGTCGCCACGGGTGAACCGCTCGACAAGGCAGGAGCGTATGCGATTCAAGGCCGCGCCTCGCGCTGGATTCCGCGCATTGAAGGGGATTATGGAAATGTGGTGGGATTGCCGGTCGCGCTTGTGTACCGAATGATGTCTACCGAATGACGTGTACCCAATGATGCAAACCGGAGTCTGCGGCAAGCGCGCGCTATAACGGCCCGAATCGCGGCGAAGCGATTGCACTCCAAGTCCGCAAGCTAGAAGATTACCCGTACTTGCTCGCGGGGTCGCGCTCCGCACTACAAGCTACTTCTTCTCGGCGTCCTTCTTCTCGTCGCCCTCTTTGACCGCCTGCTTGAAGTTGCGGATGCCTTCGCCTAGCCCCTTACCGAGGTCGGCAAACTTGCTCGGACCAAAGAGCAGCAGTGCAATGCCGATAATCAGCAGGATGTGCAGCGGCTGGAATAATCCTTCCATCACTTCCTCCATTGCGGAGCCGGGCCGAATGCTTTAACCGATTTCGCCCAAAACCGCGGGATCTCCATTGACCTTAGACGCCGAATATCTGCCGGCGGTGCCAGGCCAAAACGCCCCAATTGAATTCTAGGTCAGTGTAGATGCCCCGTCAAAGCACCCCCGTACCCGCAGTCACCGAGAGTGGTGATTCTCATCACAAGCCCAACCCCGACATTTCTCACTCCAAACGGTCTCAAACGCTTTCAATCAGCGAGGCGATCAAAGCCGCTCGCCGCGGTAACTCCGAAATTACGATATGCTCATGCGCCGCATGCGCTCCATCTCCGACCGCGCCCAATCCGTCCAGCGTGGGAATCCCGAGCGCGGCCGTAAAGTTGCCATCCGAGCCTCCTCCAACAGCAGCTTCCGTAAGCTTCCAGCCCGCTTCGCGTGCGATTTCTGCAGCTTTCGCAAACAGCGCGGCAACGCCAGCCGTTCGCTCCATCGGAGGACGATTGATGCCCCCGCCGACTTCGACCCCGCATTTGCGATTGAAAGGCCGCAGACTCCGCATCTTCTTATCAATTCCCGCGGCGTCTCGTAGCCGGGCGATCCGGACATCAACTTCCGCGCTCGCTTCGGTCGGAACCACGTTGGTGCCCGATCCCCCGCGAACGATTCCTACATTTACGGTCAATCCCTTCTTCAGATCGGTAAACGCGGTGACCCGTTCAATTTGCCGCGCCAGCTCGACGATCGCATTGACTCCTTTGTTAAAGTCCAGCCCGGCATGCGCTGCTTTGCCTGTCACCTTGATCTGATACCCGCCCACGCCTTTCCGTGCCGTTTTCACCGCGCCCGTTGCCCCATAAGAGGGCTCAAGCACCAGCACCCCCGCAGCTTTCTTCGCGAGCCGCTCGGTGATCGCACGCGAGGATGCGCTGCCCACCTCTTCGTCAGAGACCAGCAACACAGTCACAGGTCGCGGCATGCGCTTTCCCGAGCTTGCATTCTCATCTTGCAGGGCTGCGATCGCGTGCAGCATCAGCGCAATTCCCGACTTCATGTCGAGCGCGCCAGGGCCGGTGAGCTTGTTTCCCTGCATGCGGCACGGCATGCTTGCCAGTGTGCCCAGCGGATAGACAGTGTCGTAGTGCCCGAGCAGCAGCACCGGTTTCCCGCCAGATGCGTCCGCGAAATCAACCTGAACGTGGTTTCCAAAATCGCGCGTGTTATGAATGTGCACGCGCCCACCCAACGCGGAGAACTTGCCGCCCACGGCCTCTGCCAGGCGATCTGCCGCCGCCTTGTTGTCGCTGGGAGACTCGAGTTCCACCAGTTCGCGGATGGTCGCGACCATCTCGTTTAGCCGCGCCTCGAAATACGCCCGACGAGAGATCGCCGTTTCCCCGAGTGTTCCGCCAATACGCGCCGACCGCGGCCCGGTCTTCACTTTGATCAAATGCTCCTCATGATGATCGGTGTGTCATGCCTACTAAAGCAGACTGACTCGGCAAAGCGAATCCACTCGCAGGAACTCCAGAATCCAAATTGCCGGCCCGCGCTGCCCTTAGGCCGCATGCGCCAGGCCGCTATAGTCCTGTTCCGAATGTGATGGTAACAGCACCCACAGCGTATAAATACCAAGCGCGGTCCCGATGGGAACATTGAGCAAAGCGAGAAATCCAACGACTAGCGCTACAACCCGGCCCCACTCTTCGCGCTTCAGCAGACCCCAACCCGCCACAAACCCAATCGCCGCCTTTACCACAATCAACCATCCAAATGCGCAAACCAGGGCCGGCAGCCACTCCATCAATTCCGGCGGTGGCCCATTGGGCATCGAACCAAATCGCACCACCACGAACTTCCCGATCAAAATTATGATCGCTCCACCCAATAGATGAAATGCCGAATACGCCATCCACAGGATGCCGACCAGTTGCACATGTTCACGCACCCGGTTCCGCGGAAACCCCAATGGTCCCCTTACCGGTTTGCCGCATCTCGTGCATTGCACTTGTCCAGCCTGCAACTGCATTCCGCATTGATCGCAAAACATGCTTTCCTCCACAAACACATCCGCAGTCTTCTCATGTTAGGTACGAACCAGAACCTGGAAGGGTTCCAAACGAGCCGCGAGCCAAGCAAGGACGCCGTTGCGCGTGGCTCGCAACCCGCGGCTCGAAACTTACCTCAAACAAAAAGGCCACCCGGCAACTTGGGCGGCCTTTTCTTTCAAGGGAGAATAGTTCCAACGGAGCTTGAAACCCATCAGAACTTTCTGCGGGAATCTTATGAGCCTTAAAAGGGGGGTGTCAAGGAAAATTTCGGAATTAAATAGTCTTATTTTCAACAACTTACAAAATATGTTCACAAACCAGTAAACCGGACCAAAACGGCAAAATTCTGCCCTTTGCGCGGCCTAACGACCCTCGTTTGAGTTACTTACCCTCTCCGAAGGCGCCAAACGGGTCTCCACCTCCAGGTGCAGGGAGATGAATTCCATGCCCTCGGGACGGTCGAAGACCCGTCCCGGAAAAACCCGTTTCAGCAGAATTCGCGCCCCTCCAAATCCCAATCCGACAACTAGCGCGATCCCAATCAGAGCCCCACATAGCAGCACAACATTGAAGAGCAGGTTCGCTAGATTGTCGCGCCGGCTCACATAAGTGTTCTCATTCCACGTGACGTCGGCGTCGTAGCGGACTGCGCTTAACATCTGTTGCGCCTCGTGGCTCGAGAGTGGTCCCGCGGCAATCGCCAGAATCGGGCCGGTGCGCTTATCGAAAAACGGCCCCACATCCACAATCGACGCGGCGCCCGGTTGTTGCGCCGTCACTTGGTGCGCTGCGTCCAACTGCTTCAGCTTTTCGATCGCGATCTGCGGCGTCGGATACTCAATCAGCATCAGCGTTGCTTCACCGGCCTGAGCCGTATATTTCCCCAGAACCACTTCCGTACCGGATGTGAAATCGACCACTGAACTGGCAACCGGCGCGTTCATGTGATCGAGCGCGGCTGGCCCCATCACGTATTTTTCCGTTCCCTTTTCATATCCGAGGGCCGGCAAATAAGTTCGCAGGCCAGGCAGTTTGCTCGCGCCTCCTCGGACCTGCGGCAACAATCCGGTCAGTTCGCGCAACTCCGCTGCTGACATCGCGCTGAGCTTATCGAACACCGCATCGACAAGCACGTTGCCCTGAAAAAACAACGCACGATTATTCAGCGAGCAACCTTCCGCGCCAATTTTCTCTTCCATCATTTCCGGCGCGCGATAGAAGGTAAAGGCACCATAGGCGCCACTCGCATCTGCGAAAGCCGCGGCCCTTACATCCAACTTGCGGCCGTCATCACTTCTGTATTCCGCTTTTTCAAAGCGCTCGAAACCGTATTCCTTCAGCACGGCTGCGTTTGCGGGATCGGCCGCCGCCGCATCTTCGTTTCGAACCGCCGCCCCATTCATATGCCATGCACCAAACTGCGCAGGAAGAATGGGCAAGGGAGCGGGTGCGTCGGCGGCAAGGGCGAAGCCGCAGAGGACGTATAGGAAAACTATGAAAGTTCGGAAGAATCTCATCGGGGAAACGAGCACACTGCCACCGTCTATTTAGACTACTGGCAGCGCGAGAAAGTTTCCAGCAGACTCCAAAATCACACAAGCGACGCCGACAACTTCGCCGCCTTGACGGGTACTTTCCTAATTCTAAGTCTTCCACCACAAGACACGGAGATACAGAGAGACCCAAATGCTTGGCAAGAACTTCACCAGTTGGGTTTTACAAATTAGGGTTTTCCTCCGTGACTCGGTGACTCCGTGGTGAGAGAAGGCAAATCAGGACACGACCCCTTGACACCGAGCCTTGACAACGACCCTCCGAAACAACGACGATGGCTCGCTACCGCCTTGCGGATGGCATAAAGCCAAAACAAACAAGAAACAAAGAGGAGAGAGAAACACCATGAGAATGAGAAACCTTGCTGTTCTGCTTGTGATGTGCTTTGCGGGTCTGGCCGTTTGCTTCGCCAGTCCCATGATGGGTACCTGGAAGCTGAATGAAGCCAAGTCAAAGTTCTCCGCGGGCGCCACGAAGAACAACACGGTTGTGTACGAAGCTGCCGGCGATCAAGTGAAGGTCACAGTAGATGGTGTCGATGCGGCGGGCAAGGCCATCCACAGCGAGTGGACCGGTAAGTTCGATGGCAAGGACTATCCGCTTATGGGCGATCCCACCGGCGACATGCGTTCGTATAAGCAGATCGGCGATCGCAAGCTGGAGCTGACAACCAAGAAAGACGGAAAAGCTACCGGCACCGCTACGGTCGTCGTCTCTGCTGACGGCAAGACTCGAACCGTTACCGTCAATGGGACCGATGCCATGGGCAAGAAAGTCCACTACATGGCGGCCTACGACAAGCAGTAAGCGATTGGTGTAACTTCTCAGAATTTGTCATTCCGAGCGGAGCGAGGAATCTGTAGTTCGGCAAGAAACTTCAGATTCCTCGCCCCCGGGACCTTGCCCCTACTGCCCTTCGCCCTTCGTGATCTTGCTCGCCACCTTCACCCCACTTAGCCCGCCCGCATACCGAGACACGCCCCTGTAAAGTGCCTCCGCGATCCGCTGCCGGTGCTCCGACGTCACGAGCTTTCGCGCGTCCGTTGGGTTCGAGACAAACGAAATTTCCGCCAGAATTGAAGGCATGTTGGCACCGATCAGCACGATGAAGGGCGCTTTCTTTACGCCGCGGTTCCGTATCCCCGCATTATTCAGTGCCAAGCCACCGTAGAGCGAGTCCTGCACGTCAGACGCGAACTCGTGCGATTCCTCAATCTTTTCCTTCAGCGCGATCTTCTTCACCAGGTCCTGTAGCTCGTGAACCGACTTTTCCGAAACAGCATTCTCGCGCGCCGCCACTTCCAGCGCCTCCGGCGAAGAGGTGAAATTCAGGTAGTAGGTTTCCACCCCGCGCGAGTCTTCATCCCGACTCGAATTGGCGTGAATGGAGATGAACAGGTCCGCCTGTGCGCGATTGGCAATTGCCGTGCGTGTTTCTAGCGGAATGAACGTGTCGTCATGTCGCGTGTAGATTACTTCCGCGCCCAGTCGCGTTTCCAGCAGCCGTCCCAGCCGCTTGGCCACATCGAGCACCACATCTTTTTCCAGCAACCCGTTCGGGCCAATCGTTCCCGTATCGTGCCCGCCGTGGCCCGCGTCAATCACAATCTTTCCGATCTTCAGTCCGAGCGCCCGCGTCAGCGACCGGTTGCCCGCCGCCATGGGCTGCGCTTCGCGCGTCTCAACGTCGTCGTTATCCTCGGCTGTGGCTGATGCCGACGCTGCCCGCGACGGCTTCTTCCGGCGCGACGAAGTCTTCAAGGCGTAAGTAGAAGCGGGGCCTGTCGCCGCCGACGGAGAAGCAGAAGGAGAAGACAAAGCCTGCGCTTCACTTATCCCTTCATTCGAATTCGTGATCTTCGCGCTCTCGACTCGGTCGTTCGCGCCAGCGTCATCATCGTTCGAATGAATCTTGTTCGAATTAAGTTTGCTCGATCCAAGTTTGCCCGAATTCCCGCGTGTCGGAGGCTGACGACTCCCATTCTCGCCCTCGGCGCGGTCACTCTGGTTTTCGGTCGAGCCACGATGGTTTTGCGCGTTCCCGCCTTCGTCAACGTTTTTTCGACTTTGGGTTAGCGCCTTATCGTTTGCCTCGGCGTTTTTTTGGTTTTGGGTGGCGCAGCGCTTTAGCGCTGCATTTGCCGAGCCATTTCCTCTTGCGGCTTTAGCCGCCGAGGTCGTCTCGCTGCATCCGTTTCCCGCCGATCGATCCCCATCCGCGGCCACAATCGTTTTCGGAATCGTCCGGTTCGAGCCTTTCACCACAACGGTTGTTTTTACGATTCCCGAATTCCCCGCGCTCGCACTCTCCCCGCCCGCCGCCTCTTTAGCCAGCTCTTCCTTCAGAGATTCACTCCGCTTTTCAGCGCTCGTCTCATCGCCGTTATCCTCGTCATCCACCTTCGCGACGATGGCGTGTTCTTTTTCCTTTTTCACCGGCCCCACTGGTTCCGCCGTTACATCGTCGGAGTCGTTCGACACGGAACTGTCCGCCGAGGATGACGATCCATCCCCCGTTCCTTCCATGCCGTCCTCGCCCTGCGCCTTGCCAACCTGCGCTGTCCGGCCTTGCTTTCCGTGAATGTCGATGATCAGCCGGTACGGATCGGGCAGCAGAAACGCGTCATAACTCGACAAGTTGTCCACTTCAAGAACAATGCGCGTCTGCCCGGGCTTGTTCTCCGCCACGCGAATCTTTTTCAGGAAACCATCGTCCACATCGAACGTCTTGCCCACCAGCGTCGACGCCAGTTTCGTATCCAGAATGTCGAAGAAGATCCTGTCCGGCCCTGCGATGCGCTGCGAATTGAACTTCACTTCCTGTTCAACGTCAATCGCCACTCTCGTGTAGTCCGGCGTCGACCAATGCCGTACCCCCGTCACGCGCGCCAAGTCACTGCGTTTGGCCTCTTGATTGTGCGGCTGGTTTGACTGCGCTTGATTGGATAGCTGAGGCTGAGCTTCCATTTGGGCAGGAGTCTTGCCCGTACCACTCGAACCCTGGGCCATAACGCCCTGGGCTTTTCCGCTGCCTTGTCCCCGTTGCTTGTGCCCCTTGGGGCTTTTTGCCGCCGCTGCCTCGTCGTCAATCTCTTTTACCGCCGCTCGCGCATCGTCCCCCAGCCGGTTTTTCGGATACCGGTGCAGAAAATCCTCAAACGCTTTCTGCGCCTGCGCCGGATCATTCAGATCGTCCTTGTAAATCTCCCCGATCGTGAATAGCGCCTCCGACCGGTACTTGCTCCCCGGATACTCCTTACGCAGGAAGCGGTATTCGTCCACGGCCTCGCGCAGTATCTTGTCGTCGTTGAAACGGTGTCCCATCTCGACCATCAACTCCGCCGTCGCCACCACGCTGGGGTCCGCCTTCGACGATGTCGGCCTGCCAAAATACACGCTACGATAGGCGTCGATCGCGCGCTGATACTCATGCCGGGTCCGCTGGTTCGCAGGACGCCCGTTCAGCGCCTCTCGTGTCCGCTCCGCCTTGGCAAATTCCTTCCGCGCCCACGCATCGTTATGGCGCACCCGCGCCCATGCCGGCGCCGCCGTCCCTATCAGCGGCATCACCGCCGCCACCGCCAGACACACGACCGCTACGCGCCCACGAGCGCGATGCCGCCAGCCCGATTGGCCTCGAGTTAGGGTCCGAGGTAGGGTCCGAGTTAGGATCATGAAAGCCTGGGTCATGCTATTGAATCATTCAATCATTGAGTCATTGATTCGTTCGGGATCTTAGGTCAATGAATTAATGCCTCAATGCCTCAATGCCTCAATCTTTCTCAATCCGTATTGCTGATGAACAACACGCCGCGCGCGTCCCGCTCCATTCGCACCGGGTTGCGCATGGGAGTGAATACCACCGGCGTTCCTCCCGCGCCCTGCCCCGCATACAGATCTGTGATGCGCTGCACATAGTTCCGCGTCTCGGCAAATCTCGGAACCCCCGCGCTTCGCGCCACGGCACCAGCGCCGGCGTTGTACGCAGCCAGGCTCAGCCGCACGTCCCCCCCGTAGCTGTCCAGCAGTTGCCTCAAATGTCGAACCCCGGCATCGACGTTTTGTTGCGGGTCAAAAGGGTTGGAAACATTGAGCGAGCGCGCGGTTGCCGGCATCAGTTGCATCAGTCCCATAGCCCCTTTCCGGGATACGGCATTCGGGTTGAAATTCGATTCCACCTTAATGATCGACCGCACCAGGTTCGGATCCACCTGATGCCGCTCCGCCGCCTGTTCGATGGCCGCATCAATCTCCGGTCCGCTGAGCGCCGGGCGAGCGAAATCCATATTCAGCCCCGGTCCCGCACCCGGACGACCCTCAGGCCCCGTGCTTGCCGCCGCTCCAATTAGTTGTTTCGCCCCCAGCTCTTTCGCTCCTAGCTGTTTCGCTCCAAGATAGCTGTTTACCTCCGCCGCCGCCGACCGCGCCGCACGCATCACGGCCCCGCTCGTCGGAACCGGCTTCAATCGGTGTTCGGTCGTGCTCCAATACATCAGCCGCTTCCTGGCCGGGGTCGCGCTTCCAGGCTCCACGCGCGAGCCAGTCGCTCCGCGCGGTGAAGGCAGGTCGTTCACGTAGATCGTGCGCCCACTCGTGTCTTTGGTCGCAGTAATTCCATCCGACTCGCCCAGAGCCGGTCGCGCCATCAAAGTCGTGGAAAGGAGGCTCGCCGTAACACCGGCCATCAGCATGGCTTGCAGGTTTCTTCGCATACGGGTATCGCGCAACACTACAGCGCCTCAGCCTCCAGCCTTCCAACTCGCTGGAGCCGGTCAAACTTCCCCCAAAGGGCACACTCGCCCTTTCGGGAATCGCCTACCCGTACAACCTGCCGGAGAAAATCTACCACCAGAGTACTGTGATTATAGGTGCGTCCCACTCGCCCCAGCAATCTATCCGAAGGTCGTAGAACCTCTGTGGTAATCGTCTCAAATTGCTGAGAATGCGGGCATTGTCCCCGCTTCTGCGCTCCAACCGCTCCCAACCTCTACAATGAGCATGGAATGAACGCGAAGTCTCTCCGCCAACTGTTCGATCAGGTGCGCAGCGGCAAGCTCTCGCCCGACGAAGCCGTCCAGCGCCTGCGCCATTTGCCCTTTGAGGACCTGGGCTTCGCTAAGCTCGACCACCATCGCGCTCTCCGCCAGGGCATGCCCGAAGTCATCTTCGGAGAGGGCAAAACTCCCGCGCAGATCGCCCAAATCTTCACCCGCCTCGCCGCCCATGGAGGCAATATCCTCGCCACCCGCGCCACCGAGGAACAGTACAAAGCTGTTGTGAACGCGTTCTTAGCCCCTGCCAAAGCGCCGATTTTGGGTGGCGCAGCGCTTCAGCGCTGCGACTCAGCAGCTAAGATCGACGCCGGCTTTAGCCGCCGAGGTAAGACGCTTTCGCGCGGTCGGAAACATCGGGCCTCCGCCAACTCTGAGACATGCGATACCGTAGCTGGCACGATCCCCGGTCTCGAATACCGCCCCCTCGCCCGCACCATCACCCTCCACCACGACCGCAAGCGTTACGGCAAAGGCATCATCGCGGTCATCTCGGCCGGCACCAGCGACATCCCCGTAGCCGAAGAAGCGGTTGTCACCGCCGAAATCATGGGCAATCAGGTCCAGCATCTTTACGACGTGGGAGTCGCTGGCATTCACCGTCTTCTCGCGCACCAAAGCGTGCTCGCCAAGGCTCGAGTCATCATCGTCTGCGCCGGCATGGAAGGCGCTCTGCCCAGCGTCGTCGGAGGCCTGGTCGGAGTGCCGGTAATCGCCGTCCCCACCAGCGTCGGCTACGGAGCCGCATTCGACGGCCTCGCCGCCCTGCTCGGCATGTTGAACTCCTGCGCCTCAAACGTGAGCGTGGTGAACATCGACAACGGCTTCGGCGCTGCCTACGTCGCCTCCCTCATCAACCGCAAGTAGGAAGCGTAGAAGTAGGGCCCGTGTGGCGCGGACACTCCTGGCCGCGAAACGCTAGCGCTCTTCCAAAATTGCCATCCCGAGCGAAGCCGAGGGAACTTTACCCCTCCGTGCTTTCGCCCCACTGACAGCGCAGGTAAGTTCCGTCTCCGGTAATCCCCATTCTTTGGGGGATGTCATCTTTAAACGGAGTGTCGCCTTGAGCCCGAGCGAAGCGAGCGGGGATGCTGATTTCTTAGAGTGTCATCCTGAGCGGAGCACGATGTCTCGCGAAAGCGAAACAGCGCGCGGAGTCGAAGGACCCCTATACCCTTCACTGCGCCAAGCACGCATAAGGGAATTCTCACCGTGCGTTGGGGTTACCGGACAGCGTATTCATTGCGGCCCGCCAAAGCCATCCCCTGAATCGTTTTGACATAGCCATCTCAAATAGCTATCATGAAGCCATGCAATTTAGCGTGGCGGATGCCAAGAACAAGTTGCCGGAACTCATCAAGGCCGTCGAAGATGGGGAGCCGGTGACAATCTGCCGGCGGGGAGTGCCTGTGGTTGACATCGTTCGGACCAAAGCGCCCAGCCGCAAGCCGCGCGTGCTCGGTTCGCTGAAAGGCAAGATTCAGATCCTCGATCCCGATTGGTGGAAGCCCATGTCTGAAAAAGACGTCGACGCCTTCCTTTCAGAACCCGATTCGGACGCCAAGTCCGAGCCGAACCCCAAACAAAACTGACGTGCGCCTGCTTCTCGATACTGCCGCCTTTCTCTATGCCGTCGAGTCACCCGATCGGTTGAGCAAGCGAGCCAGCGCCGTGTTGCGGAACCAGGCCAACATTCTCGAACTCAGCGCCATCTCTCTTGCGGAAATTGCGATCAAGGCCGCACTCGGCAAACTGCGTATTTCTGAAGATGCTGCCCAGCAAGCTCTCCATGACTTGGACATTCGCGTGCTCCCCTACACCGCAGCCCACGCATTCCATCTATTTCGTCTGCCACGCCATCACAGCGACCCCTTCGATCGCCAGATCATCGCTCAAGCACTCGGAGAGGGCCTCGCAGTCGTATCTCCGGACGAGAAGTTCCAACTCCATAAAGAACTGAAGATCATCTGGTAGAAACCGCCACGCTGATAAAGCCGCAGCTTACCCCCATTGTTTCGGCGGATGACCTTAACAAAGCGACGTTCCTCCGCGCCCCAAGCGCTCGTCTCGGCTTCCATGCGCTACGCCGCAAGCTCCGCTACTACCTCAGCACGGTTGCTCCACGGAACTGGATGTATTGAGTAATTACGAAAAGCATCCATAACGCCGCCAGATATTGGCTGTTCGATATCGTTTAGGACAGCGTATGCTCTTGAGTCGTCAGACCTCACCTCCCGGGTATCGCTCCACGCATAAATGAACGCTTCAGCACTGTCGCGAGTCGGTCGGTTGATGGTCTGGATTATCCTCTCGGGTTGCTTGCGTGACTTGGGGACGACAAAATCAAACAGATGATCGTACCCGCCTTATGCCAGTAAACTTGGCTTTAGGTGTATACCGGACCTCGTTTGCGTCGAGCCACACAATAACATCTTCGAAAAATAGGCTCTCGACCATCGGCTTGGCGAGGTAAAAAAGATCATTCACAGCGAGGATGGCCTGGATCAGACTGTGTTTGCGAGAAGGAAAGCTTTCTACCGTGGCATGGATTTCAAGGGCTTCTTTATTAAGCTTCACCCCGAAACCGTTCAACGTCATCTTGAGAAGATCTTGCCGCTTCCCCGTCTTAAGGGTACAGCCAGACGATTCGAGATCATGAAGCGTGTGACTGTCGTCGGTCAATAAATAGCCGCCATTTTGCTGACGGGCATAGATTTGTAACGCGTCATTGTGGCGATCTAAGAACGGGGTTGTGATCTAAACCCACTCGCTGTTCAACTCGCGCAGCGTAGTCCTGTCCTTCAACCATGCCCGATAATCATTTAGTAATCTTTCGATATCTGCCGCAACCGTCATTAGAATAGTCCTGATTGAACAATAAGGTGGGACAGTAACATTGCAGCGCCTCATAAATGCCTCGAAGGTTGGGAATAGCTGCGTGGTGTCTGGGAAGTCCACAGCGGGGGCCGGCAGGGCCCATTTGTCACCGAAGCCCTCTCGATAGATGTGCAGATGAGGACAGGGGATTTCCTCCTCCTAACTCACTGATTCTTAAATGTCTTTCTCTAACTCCTTATTTTTAAAATATCTGGCAGGAATTGCATGCTAAGTCCTTTACTTTCAAAGACCGCAGCAGAGGGGGTCAATGGCCGTCGCTCGATTTAAAGGCCTAATCAATGGACTAACGATCCAACGAAAGACTTCGAACCAACCAACAACGAACGACCCGCGACCCAACGAACCGACCAATCAGTCGTAAACGAGTTGATCGCGGCTGTTACAATTTTCGGTTTCGCGAATTGCTCCCGATTGCGCTCGTAGCGCTTCTTCGGAATTGAGGTGCCTTATGCCAGAGACTTTGCAGCTTGCCAATCCCACTCCCCTCACCACGCTCACCGAAGACGAACTCCTGTTTCGCGATAACGTGCGCCAGTTTGCCGAGGACAAGATTCGTCCGTTGGCGAGGGAGATGGACGAGAAGGGCGTTTTCGATCACGCGCTGATCGATCAGTTCTTCCAGCTTGGCCTGATGGGCATCGAGATTCCCGAGCAGTTCGGCGGTTCAGGCGCCAAGTTCTTCGAAGCCATTCTTGCCGTCGAAGAACTCTCTCGCGTAGACGCATCTGCGGGCGTGATTGTCGACGTGCAGAACACGCTGGTAGCCAACGCGATTCTGCGCTGGGCAAATGAGGACCAGCAGCGCCGCTATCTGACCAAAATGGCCGCTGACACGGTCGGCGCGTATGCGCTCAGCGAAGCTGGATCGGGCTCGGATGCATTCGGACTGCAAACCAAAGCGGAGTTGAAAGGCAGCGATTACGTTTTGAACGGCCGCAAGCTGTGGATCACGAACAGCAAAGAAGCTGGCCTGTTCATCGTGTTTGCCACCGTCGACGTTTCGAAAGGCTATAAGGGCATCACGGCGTTTCTCGTTGAAAAGAACTTCCAGGGATTCACCGTCGGCAAGAAAGAAGACAAGCTTGGGATTCGCGCCTCCTCCACGTGCGAGCTGATCCTCGAAGACTGCCGCGTACCCAAAGACAACGTGCTGGGCGAGGTCGGCAAAGGCTACAAGATTGCCATTGAGACGCTGAACGAAGGACGCATCGGAATTGGCGCGCAGATGCTGGGCGTAGCGCGCGGCGCTTGGGAATATGCCGCCAAGTACGCGCAGGAGCGCAAGCAGTTCGGCAAGCCGATTGCCGATTTTCAGGGAATCCAGTTTCAGATCGCGCAGATGGCGACCGAGATCGAAGCGGCGCGCCTGATGGTCTATAACGCGGCGCGCATGAAGGATGCGCGGGTCGACTTCGTGAAAGAAGCGGCGATGACAAAACTGTTTGCCTCGCAGGTCGCTGAGCGCGTCACCTCACTGGCCATCGAAATCTACGGCGGTTACGGATACACGAAAGACTATCCCGTGGAGAAATACTGGCGCGATGCGAAGATCGGAAAGATCTACGAAGGCACATCGAACATGCAGTTGGCGACGATCGCGAAACTGGTAATGAAGTAGGAGCAAGACGTCAGCAGTAGTCTCGTCAAACTGACTTCTTTCTCGGAGCAGTTCTTCCCTCTACCGCTGCTGCGACGCCAGTCCCCGGTACTGGCTGCGGAAATAAAGGAGCGGCTCGCCTTCGCGCACCTCGATGTGCTCGACTTCCGCAATGAATACTGTGTGATCCCCAGCATTCTCCGCTTTAAGAAGCTTGCATTCCAAATATGCCAAAGCCCCGCGTAGAACGGGCGTGCCATGGGCTGTACGATCAAACACCGCACCAGCCTCTTCGGCATGCTGATGCGTCTCGCCCGACCGCGCATAGTATTCCGAAATTGCCTGCTGATCGCAGCTGAGAACATTCACGCCGAAGCGCTTGCGGGCGTGGAGGTGAGCGTGGGTACGCGCTCGATGGTCGACACAGACCAGCACCAGCGGCGGATCAAGCGAAACGGAAGTGAAGGCATTGGCTGTCATGCCGTGGACTTCACCTTCCTGGTCTACGGTGATGATAGTTACTCCGGTGGCGAATGCACCGAGCGTTTTGCGGAAATCAGCGGCGGAAAAAACCATGACTCAACCTGGCATTGAACACGCTATCATGCCAGCCGTGTCGCGGAAAGTTGTTGCGGCCACAGAAGAAACGTGTCGAATGCGGGGTAGGCTGCATCCAAAGACAAGCTCCACGCGGTTCGCTATCATCGATGCCGGGATGAACTTCACGGACAACGCAGCCCCAGAAGGATACTGACGCCCCGTGCCACCACTAGCGGACGGAATCCGGCGAATGACAGCCAAAGAGTTGGGAAGGGCCAGCGAGCCTATCTCACGCGAAGCAGCGTGTGATCTTATTCGTGCAAACGATGCAGAGTTACCCGATCTGCTGGCCGCAGCACAGGCTGCGCGCGCACGGTTCAAGCCCGGTGTAATCACCTATTCGCGCAAGGTGTTCCTGCCCCTAACCAACCTTTGCCGCGACTACTGCGGGTATTGCACGTTTCGTCGAGATGCCGATCAGCCGGGTGCGCACACCATGACTCCGGATGAAGTAATGGAGGTGGTGAGCGCCGGTGAGCGCATGGGATGCACGGAGGCTCTGTTCAGCCTTGGCGACAAACCCGAGTTGCTGTTCCCCGAGATGCGCCAGACGCTGCGGCATTTAGGCTACAAGTCAACTCTGCATTATCTGGAGTCCATGTGCGAGAAAGTTCTGCGGGAATCGAGTTTGTTGCCGCACCCGAATCCGGGCTTGATGAGCGCAGAATGGCTGGAGCGGCTGGCCCGCGTGTCTCCAAGCATGGGACTGATGCTCGAAACCACGAGCCCGAGGCTGCTGGCGAACGGCGCGGCCCATGACAACGCGCCGGATAAAGATCCGGCGAAGCGGCTGCACGTCATTGAAGATGCGGGCCGACTGAGAATTCCGTTTACGTCGGGGATTCTGATTGGCATTGGCGAGACGCTGGAAGAACGTATCGACACGCTGATCGCAATCCGCGAGCTCCATGAGAAATATGGCCACATTCAGGAAGTGATCGTGCAGAACTTCCGCGCGAAGCCCGATACGCCGATGGCAGCCTCGCCGGAGCCCGATCGCAATGACATGCTGCGCACGCTGGCGGTGGCTCGGCTGCTGATGCCGATCATGAATATCCAAGCGCCTCCAAATCTATCCGATCCGAACTATGTCGAGTTGCTCGATGGCGGCATCAACGACTGGGGCGGCATTTCGCCGCTGACACCGGATTTCATCAATCCCGAAAAGCCGTGGCCTCATCTCGACCACCTGCGCGAACGCACGGAGGCCAAGGGTTTCGAATTGCGTCAGCGCTTGTCGGTGTATGAGCAATTCGTAGGAATGGCGGCCGAACACAGCGACTTGGTCAGCAAACGACTGGTGGCGTACGCCCGTCCGCACAAGGCGGGAGGCACGGCGTGATCGTCGTCCTTACTGGCGGAACGGGCGGGGCGAAGTTCGTCGACGGGCTGCGCCAAATCGTGCCGCAGGAAGATCTGACGATCATCGTGAACACTGGCGACGACATGAAGTGGTGGGGGCTGTATGTCTCACCCGATATCGACTCCATTACTTACACGCTCGCGGACAAACTCAGCCGGGAACGCGGCTGGGGCGTTTCGCGGGACACATTCTTCTGCCTGCAAACTATGGCAGAGCTGGCACAGCCGACTTGGTTTCAAACCGGAGACCGCGATTTAGCAACGCATATTTTTCGCACGCAACTCCTGGCTGAAGGAAAGACCCTGAGCCAAGCTACCGCCGAGATTGCGCAGCGGCTTGGCGTGCGTGCCCAAATTTTGCCGATGAGCAACGCGCGGATGGAAACTCGAGTATTGACTGCATCCGGCGAAGTCAGCTTTCAAGAATATTTCGTGCGCCGCAGGTATCAGGATCCGGTCGAGGCTGTGCGTTTTTCCGGTGCGTCAGAGGCGCAGCCGGCGCCGCGTGTCATCGATGTGATTCGGTCGGCTGAATTTATTTTGGTGGCGCCAAGCAATCCGATCACTAGTATTGGGCCGATTCTTGCGGTGCCAGGGATTCGCGAGGCATTGCGCGAGCGCCGCGATTGCACAGCTGCCATCAGCCCGATTGTCGGGCGAGCAGCTGTCAGCGGGCCCGCGGGGGCGCTACTATCAGCGCATGGTTTTGCTGTGTCTATCGCCGGCGTCGCCGATTGCTACCGCGATTTCCTCGGCCGGTTGGTCGTCGATTCTCAGGATGCAGAGGCCGCGGAACGTCTACAGGCGGGTGGAATCAATGTACATTGCACTGCTACGATCATGCGTACGGATGCCGATAGAGTTTCACTGGCCAGAAGCGTGATGTCCGCATGCCGGGAGTCATCTGTGGATCGCCTGGCTTCGGAGCGGGCATGATTCTGGTTCCGGTGAAGGACCTTTCAACCGCCAAGCAGCGCCTGTCGCTGATCCTGAGCCCGGAAGAACGCATTACGCTGGCGCAAGCGATGTGTGAGGATGTGCTCGCCACGTTGGCTCGATGGCCGCGGCGGCCAGCCGTTGCCGTAGTGACCAGAGATCCGTTTGCCAGTCAGTTAGCAAAACGGTTCAGCTTCGACGTTATCGCCGACATAGAAAATTCCGGCGAGACGAGCGCCATCGAAATGGCCACGGCCGCGTGTCGCGAGCGTGGTGCCTCTAGCACGCTTGTAATTCCGGCTGATATCCCACTCATTGAAGTTGCCGAGCTTGAAAAGATTGTGGAAGTCGCTCCGGCTACGGGTTCGGTGCTGGTTCCGGATGCGGCTGGTCGCGGCACCAACGCGGCTTGGCGATCGCCGGTCGACTTGTTTCCACTTCGATTTGGCAACGACAGTTTCCTGCCTCACCGGACTGCGGCGCAGGCCATAGGCCTGCCATGTGTGGTGCTGAAATTGCCCGGCATTGCGCGCGACATCGACCGCCCCAAGGATCTGCTCGCAGTTGCGGCAGCCAGCGGCGAAAGACGATCGCAGCAAGTTCTGCGCGGCTGGGACGTCGCCAAACGCATGCAGGTTGCGCATGAGTAAGCGGGTCGCAGGAGTATTAGGGCCTGGCGTCGTCCAATCGCCGGGTGGTCCGCAATTGTCCGATTCCGAAACACATTACAAAAGGGATCATCGCGCGCGCGGGGAAATTCGCATCCTGCCAATTGCTGTTGCCGAAGAAATTTATCCGGGAGCTTTGTTAAGTACTATCTTGTTGGCGGCGATCAACAAGACGCGGATTCGGTTGGAAAACGGCGACATCTTGGTGGTGAAACACAAGGTTGTTTCCAAGTCGGAAGGCGCGGTCGTTTCGCTTGAAGAAATCAAACCTTCAGCGGCATCGCGGAAGTGGGCTCGTCGCTACAGGCTGGATGCGCGTGTGTCCGAATTAGCGCTGCGCGAGAGCCGGCGCATTGTGCGGCGCGAGCGTGGGGTATTAATCACGGAGACTCGGCGCGGCCTCATTTGCGCGAACAGCGGCGTGGATGTGTCGAACGTGAATGGCGGAAAGCACGCAGTTTTGCTTCCTGCGGATCCGGATGAGTCGGCAAGGCGGCTGCGGCGAGCTTTGAAAAAGCTGGCTGGAGTTTCCGTCGCCGTGATTGTGAGCGACAGTTTTGGGCGCCCATGGCGCGAGGGGCTGACGGAGGTCGCGATTGGGGTCGCCGGGATGCGGCCGCTAATCGATTTGCGGGGTGAGCGCGATCCGCACGGATATGTTTTGCACGGAACGGTCGAAGCGGTGGCGGATGAGTTGGCATGCGCCGCGGGCCTCGCGTGTGGCAAGCTCAAAGGCGTTCCCGCGTGCATCATTCGAGGGTATGCTTATCGAAGAGGTAAAGGTCAGGCGCGCGAACTGCTGCGACCGGCCCGACGAGATCTGTTTCGATAAAGAACAGGAGATGTTCTGTGGCAGAGAATTTTGAGCTCGCAGATTTTCCGCAGTTGAGTTGGGACGAAGCCGCGCGCACGGCTTCACCGGCAATTCGCAGCAGCTTGGAGCGCATGCTGGAAAAGCAGGACGCGGGCTGCTTGACCGACGAAGAACGGTTGGCGCTGGCCAATTCTACTAGCGGCGATTTGGTCGCACTGCTGGTCGCCGCCAATACGCTTAGGCGGGAGACCGTTGGAAATATCGTGACCTATGTGGTCAATCGCAATATTAATTTCACTAACGTTTGTTTCGTCGGTTGCAAGTTTTGCGCGTTCAGTCGCGGCCCGCACGCGGAAGACCGATATTTTCTTTCGCTGGAGGATGTTGCCCGCAAAGCCAAAGAGGCATGGGATGTGGGTGCAACCGAGGTTTGTATTCAGGGCGGCCTGCCACGTGATTTGCCTCCTTTCTATTACCGCGACATTTTGCGCGCAGTGAAAAACGCCGTTCCGCAAATGCACATCCATGCGTTCTCTCCCATGGAAATTATCTACGGCGTGGAACTCACGGGCATGGCGCTCCACGATTACTTATGCATGCTGCGCGATAACGGCCTCGATACGCTTCCAGGTACGGCGGCAGAAGTGTTAGACGATGATGTGCGGCACGTTTTGTCGCGCAACAAGCTCTCCACGGCGCAATGGCAGGATGTAATCCGCACCGCGCACCAATGCGGTATTCGCAGCACGTGCACCCTCATGTATGGCCACACGGAAACTCCTGGGCACTGGGTGCGGCAGATTTCGCTGTTCCGTAAGATCCAGGAGGAAACTGGCGGCTTTACGGAATTCGTGCCGCTCGGCTTTATCCATCAAAACACATTGCTCTTCCAGCAGGGACTGGCGCGGACGGGGCCGACGTTTGAAGAGCATTTAAAGGTGCACGCGCTGGCACGCATTCTGCTCGCGGGTTCGATTCGCAACGTGCAAGTGTCGTGGGTGAAGCTTGATCGCCGGCTCTCGCAACTTTGCCTTGAGGCCGGAGCCAACGACTACGGCGGCACGCTAATGGAAGAAAACATTTCACGCGAGGCGGGCGCCGACTTTGGCCAGTACCTGAGCCCTGAGGAATTTCAGGCGCTGATTCTCGAAATCGGGCGCATCCCCGCTGAGCGCAACACAAAATATTCGCGCATGAAAATCAAGTTGCCGTCGGAGTGGGACGGAGTGGCCTGCTCCAGTGTTGCCGGACGAGGAAGCCCGGATCTCCATCCAACCGAGGACATCGCGCGTTCCGTTAGTTGTGCGGAGTTGGCGTGAGTCAGTCCACTCTGAATCGGCCGATCGCGGTGATCGGCGGAACCGGTCCCGCGGGAATGGGGCTTGCGCTGCGCTGGGCGCGCGCGGGAGAAACCGTCATCCTCGGTTCGCGCGACGCCGCGCGGGCGAAACAGGCGGCGGAGAAGATCCAGGAACGCGTCGGTGCTACCGCCCACATTTCCGGACTCGAGAATTCCGCGGCTTGTGCGGCCAGCGATTTGCTCGTGCTCACCGTTCCCTTTGAAGCGCAGGCGACGCTGCTGAAAGAGCTGAGGACCGCGATTCGGCCGGCCAGCATTCTGATCGACGCGACGGTGCCGCTGGCGGCGAGCGTTGGCGGGCGTGCGTCTCGAACCCTTGGTGTATGGCAAGGATCGGCGGCGCAGCAGGCGGCCGAACTTGTTCCCAAAGGTGTTTCGGTGGTTGCGGCATTTCAGAATCTGTCGGCTGAAGTGCTCAATGGCGATGAGGATGCCGATTGCGATGTGATCGTGTGCAGCGACGACCCAAAGGCCACGGAAATTGCGATGGAACTGGCCGCGAAAATTCGGGGCGTGCGCGCCATTGACGGCGGCAAACTGGAAAACGCCCGCATTGTTGAGCAGATCACCGCGCTGCTCATCGGCATGAATATTCGCCACAAAGGCCGCGGCGGTGTGCGGATTACCGGCCTTCCGGAAGCGGCATATAAGTCAGCGTAAAAGACGCTGAGGTCGGGCCCCCTCCAATATCCCGTTTTCCAGCTCTTGATTCAGTGGTCTCCCCCTCCCCCTCCCTCGGTATATTAGAATCATAGACTTAGAGGCAAAGTATTCCGGAATAAGGAGTTACAGGCAAAGTATTGATAAATATACATTTGTGCCATTTCTTTAGCGTTGGAGCCGATCTTGGGCGTCCGGCTTTAGCCACTAGCCCATCAGCGCTCAGCGCTCAGCCCTCAGCTAAAGACCCCTGGTTGAAAGGCGTAAGGCGTTGTAGACCGAACCGTGCACTTAAGAAAATCGTGCACTTAGAAAACGCTAGTTAGTTCTCCTGTAATTCTGTCTAACTTCTATTGTAGCTCAGGTTGTCAAGCGAGCCGGTCGTGTTATGGCAGAAATGTACGTACTTACAAGCGAACAGTGGGCGAACAAAATATTTATTGCAATACGCAGTTGTACGTACAACACTTCCAGGGACAACAAACGAAACGGGTTCGGGGGATTTATGGGACAAAAAGTGGCTTGACACGGGGTGGTAAAATGCCGGATCTTGTGCGCTTCCCACCCCTTCGACTTCGCTCAGGGCAGGCTCTTCGCCCGCGCGCTTTTCGAGTGATGAAAACTATCCCACTCAAGCCAAAATCCGGCTTGAGCGGGCCACCCGCGAAAGGAGGAGCGACCGCCGGGGTGTTGGTTGGGGAGAATGGACAGAGCACCCACAATGGGAATGATGTGCGCAAGGACCGTTAAAACTGGGCCACCGGCCGAAACCGAATTGCGCAAAGGGCAGACAAGCGCGGGTACATAAGGAAGAACAAGCCAATGAGAAATCTAATCTACGCAATCAACATTACCCTGGATGGCTGCTGCGATCACACCAAACAAATTGCCGATGAAGAAACGCACGAATATTTTACGCACTTCATGCGAGATGTTGACCTGCTCGTCTTTGGGCGTAAGACCTATCAGTTAATGGTTCCTTATTGGCCTGATATCGCAAAAAGCCAGTCCGAGACAAAAGCGGAAAACGAATTTGCTCGGACCTTTGACTCCATCAAGAAACTTGTTTTTTCACGATCCTTAGCCAGCGCTGAAGACAAAAATACGAGGATTGTTCGTACCAACCTTCGCGACGAGATACTTAAATTGAAACAAGACCCAGGCAAAAATATTCTGGTCGGCGGTGTAGATATTCCTTCACAGCTCATAGCGCTTGGCTTGATTGACGAATATCGTTTTGTCGTTACGCCAATCATTGTTGGAGAAGGGAGGCGGTTGTTCGAAGGTGTCAGCCTGCCGGAGAAGTTGCGACTAAAACTCGTTGAGTCGAAGGTCTTTAAATCAGGATGCGTTGCGCTGCGTTACCTGAACCAGTGACAGAAAAATCTGCCGACGCCGTGCTGCTGGCTGAAACGAGCCCCGCCAAGTCTGGAAACATATCTGAGAGCGAGCGTAAAGCCCTCTGCGGACTACAGCCGGCGGGGTCGCCGGCGCTACTCGCCCCTTGTGCCCATCTCACAGCCTTCCGTGACACACATCACACCGCCCTGCGACAAAGAAAATCCATAATGTTTGCGATCCTACGGAGGCATCAAGCTTCCGTTTTCGATCCTACGGAAGCCATCGAGCTTCCGTTTCTGGGGGTTTTCGTGGCAGCAAAGGGACGCGTCTCCATCGTTGTCGAGCGATGTAAGGCCTGCGGCTTCTGCGTAGAGTTTTGTCCTACCAAAGTCCTGGCGCTCTCCTCGGCGTTTAATTCCAAGGGTCATCATCCGCCTCATGTTGTCGCGCCGGACAAGTGCAGCGGCTGCGATCTCTGCGGCATGTACTGCCCCGACTTTGCCATTTACGGGCATAAAGTCGAGCAGCCGAAAGCCGAGAAACCCGCCGCCGCAGCAACGGCCCAACCGGCTCCGGAGGTGCAACCATGAAGGCCGATCCACGCGGCGTATTAACTGGCATTCATTTTCTTGATGGTGACCACGCCTGCTGCGAAGGCGCACTGGCGGCGGGAGCACGCTTTGCGGCGGGCTACCCGATTACGCCATCCACCGAAGTAGTCGAGCGCTTCGCACAACGTGTGCCCACAGTCGGCGGATGCTTCATCCAGATGGAAGACGAACTGGCTGCTTCGATCACGCTGCAAGGCGGCGTGTGGGGCGGAGCGAAAGCTTTCACCGTGACATCCGGCCCTGGCTTCTCGCTCATGATGGAGCACATTGGCTATGCCGCCATGACAGAAACGCCGTGCGTCTTCGTCGATGTGCAGCGCGGCGGTCCGTCGACCGGATTGCCCACGCTTCCGGCGCAGGGCGACATGATGCAGGCGAAGTGGGGATCACACGGCGATTACGAAATTATTGCGCTGTGCCCGAACTCTCCACAGGAGTGCTTCGACCTGACGATCAAGGCGTTCAATCTGGCCGAGGAATACCGCATCCCCGTGATGTTCATGATGGATGAAGTGGTGGGGCACATGACCGAGAAGGTCGTGATTCCTCCGGCGGACGAGATTGAAGTTGTGCCGCGGAACCACACGCGCAAGCCGGTTGAGGGATTTCTGCCCTACGGCACGAACGGCAACATGGTTCCGGAGATGGTGCATGCCGGCGAGGGCTACAAGTTCCACGTGACCGGCCTGACGCACGATGAGCGTGGCTATCCAAACATGACGCCGGCAATCCAGCAGACGCTAGTGACGCGACTGCGAGACAAAATTCAAAACAACGTCGAGCGCATCACGATGTACGAGGAAGATTCGACGGCGGATGCCGATGTAATTGTTGTCTCGTACGGCATCACGTCGCGGGTGGCGCAACGCGCGATTGATATGGCGCGCGATCGTGGGCTGAAAGTCGGAAAGCTGCGGCTGATTACGGCCTGGCCTTTCCCCGATTACAAGATCGCCGAGCTGGCAGCGCACACGAAGGCGTTTGTGGTGCCGGAGCTGAACCTGGGCCAGATGTCGCGCGAAGTGCAGCGCGCGGCCGAAGGAAAAGCCAAGACCATTCTTGTTCCGCACGCTGGAGGCAGCGTGCATCGCCCCGAAGACATTCTCGCCGTGATCATGGAGGCAGCCCAATGAGCTTGCTTGTAAATCCTACTTCCGTCGGTGTCGATCCCGGCAACCCGGTAGAACCGTTTCTGCGCTCAGACCGCATGCCGCACATCTGGTGCCCTGGATGCGGCATTGGGACAACTGTCAACTGCTTTGCCGAGGCGCTGATCGGGTCGAACATTGACCTGAAGACGCTGGCGCTTGTCTCCGGCATTGGCTGCACAGGCCGCGTCGCGGGATACGTGAAGCTTGACTCGTTTCACACGACGCACGGGCGCGCGATTCCATTTGCGACAGGATTGAAGCTCGCCAATCCCAATCTGAATGTTGTGGTGTACTCCGGCGACGGCGATTTGTCGGCCATCGGCGGAAACCACCTGATTCATGCCGCGCGGCGCAACATCGATCTCAAGGTCATCTGCGTCAACAATCTTATCTATGCGATGACGGGAGGACAGACGGCTCCGACGACGCCGGGACATGCGACGACTTCGACCTCGCCGTATGGGACATTTGAGCCGGCATTCAACTTGCCGCACCTGGTGGAGGCCGCGGGCGCCGTTTATGTCGCGCGCTGGACGACGTTCCACGTAAAGCAACTGGCGAAGTCAATCACCGAGGCATTCAATAAGAAGGGCTTCAGCTTTATCGAAGTGATTTCGCCCTGCCCCACGCTTTACCAGCGTCGCAACAAACTTGGCGACGGGCTCGACACCATGAAGTATTACAAGGAAAAGAGCAAGACCAAGCATGGCTGCCCGACGGGAGAGGTCGGCCTCACGCTGAATGGCGAAATCAATGTCGGCAAGTTCGTGGACCGGGATCGTCCCGACTACAGCACGCTGCTCAAAGCACAAATGCACGAGAGCTTGGGCGACAGATACGTGGACTACGACGAAGAACAAGGATTAGCTTGCAGCGCCGATGGCGGTTGCGAGGAGGACTCATGTCACTAACTGAGATTCGTGTTGCGGGATTTGGCGGGCAGGGAGTTATCCTTTCGGCCATTGTGCTGGGCAAAGCGTGTTCGATTCATGAGGGCAAGTTCGCCACCATGACGCAGAACTTTGGCCCAGAAGCGCGCGGCGGCGCGTGCAGCGCGCAGCTTATCCTCTCTGACAGCCCGGTACTTTATCCGTATGTCACGCAGCCGGATGTCATGGTGGTGATGTCGCAGGAAGCGTATAACAAATTCCGGCCCGAACTGAAAGACGGAGGCATGCTGCTGGTTGAGCGCGATCTGGTGCGCGTCACCAATGTGTCGCAACAAGCAAAGGTCTACAGCGTACCGGCCACGCGCATCGCCGAAGAACTGGGCAAGCGCATGGTGCTGAATATCGTGATGGTGGGCTTCTTCACAGCGGTCACGCAGCTGCTCGATGTGGAGGCGGTGCGGAAAGCGGTGGCTGATTCGGTGCCGGCACACTTCCGGGACCTGAACATCAAGGCGTTCGATAAGGGATATGAGTACGGCGTAGCCGCGCTGGCCGCGGGGCCGGAGAAGGCGGATCTGGAGCAGGATGCGGCCGTGTCGCAGGAAGTGGTGTAAGCGGAAGACGGACGAAGCTATTCTTCCACAGGCTGGGCATTTAATTCCTGCTCGGGTTCGCCGCCAGCCAAGCCTTGCGCGATAATTAGGCGCCGCGCTTCTACTCGCATGTCAGGCAGGACGCGCCAGAACCAGATGGCTCCGATCACGCAGGCCACACCCCCAGCCGCCACGGTAATCGGGGCGCCTACACGATTGGCCATCGCACCGCCGAATAAAGCTCCAAACGGGGCCATTCCCATGAACATCATGGAATAAAGCGCCATGACACGGCCGCGGAGTTCATCCGGGACCATAGCCTGGATAAGCGTGTTCGAGCACGCCATCTGCAGCATCATCGAATAGCCGCAGGGCAGCAGAAAGATCACCGACAGCCAGAACCAGCGCGAGAACGAAAACAAGACAAGGCTGATTCCGAAGGCCCCGCAGGTGATGGCGACCCAGCGGCCTAGCCCCTTTACGCCCGTTTTTGTGGCGAGTGTCAATGCGCCGAACAAGGCGCCTACTCCAGTTGCGCCCATCAGGATCCCAAGGCCGCGCGCTCCGCCATGCAGAATTCTGTCGGCAAAGACGGGCATGAGAACGGTGTAGGGCATTCCGACCAGGCTGATGAGGCCGAGAAGCAGAAGAAGCGCCCGGATCATTTTTGTGCGATAGACCCAGCGAAATCCCTCGACGATCGCTTCTATATGCGAAGTGCTGCTCGTGCGCGGCGCGCAGTGCACTCGCATCATCATCAGGCCGATGATGACCGCAATGTAGCTGAGCGAATTCGCGGCGAAGCACCAACCTTCGCCGATACGAGCCACCAGGATTCCGGCAACGGCTGGGCCGATGATGCGCGCCCCGTTGAACATGGAGGAATTCAGAGCGATGGCGTTCATCAAGTCTTCTTTGCCGACCATATCGACAAGGAAGGATTGGCGTCCGGGGATATCGAAGGCATTGACCACGCCAAGCAAGGCGGCAAGCACGAAGATGTGCCAGATATGCACGCGGCCCGTAAGAGTCAACCAGGCGAGTATGCCCGCCAGGATCATGGACGCGGTTTGGGTTGCGATGATCAGACGCTGTCGATTGACGCGATCGGCCGTGGTGCCGCCGATGGTGGCGACGAGAAAGACGGGAAACTGGCTGGAGAAGCCGACTGCTCCCAACAGCAGCGCAGACCCGGTGAGACGGTAAACGAGCCAGGACTGGGCGACGGTCTGCATCCAGGTACCGATGAGCGAGATCATTTGGCCGCTGAAAAAGAGCTGAAAGTTGCGATGGCGAAGCGCGCGGAGGGTCGTGGCCAATCGAGAAGCGCCCGCCTCGAATTTCGCCTTTTCACTCATGCTGGACTTAGATGAGGCCTCATATAGACCTTTTCATATCTTGCGGGTGCGGGCAACCAGAACGGAACTTTAGCTACGAGTGAGCAGGCTGCGGTCCGCGAAATGTTTACTTTTGTCTAAGTTTTGCACATCCTACCTACGTCACCTTCTTGAAACTTCCCAGAGAAGCCGATCCGGGTTAGAGTGAATTGTCGCTCCCCCGTGCGACGCGGATCGAGGCCGAATCAAGTCATGAATGACAACCTGAATCGCATAGAACGGCGCGGGGCTCAGCGCTTCGAAGTACACCTGCCAGTCGCGATATGCTGCGAAGGCCGTACGTTCACGGGCTTCACGCAGGACTTGAGCAGCCGCGGAGTCTTCTTTTATTGCGAAGCCAAGTTGCCCGACGGCGCCGCCGTTGAGCTGACATTCACGATGCCTTCCGAAATCACGTTGGGAGAAAGCATGCCAGTGCGGTGCCTGGGGCACGTTTTACGCTCCGCTGCTGCCCAAAATGGAACGCGAAACGGGATCGCGGTCTATCTGAAATCGTACGAGTATTTGCGCGCCGATGAGGAGATGCCAATCTGCCAGTTCTCACGTATTTCGGCCGTAAGGGAAGGTGGCGTCCGCTCCCTGTAGCCGCTGAAAGCCCACGCTGGCAGGCAATCTGCCGATTCCAGCAAAATCATAATGGCCGTTTTTCTTCGGCTTCCCAATCCTCAATTTCTGTCTTAAAATTGACATAACCAGCGGTCAGCACGTTGTTTCAGCGACCCTGAAATCCACAAGCAGTCAGCCACTTCATAGCTTTGCTTTCCATTACGATGGTCACTTGGCCTGGGTACAGGAAGCTCGTAGCATGACTTTGAGCACAGAGAACCGACTCATGCAGGGGATAGCCGTCGCCATCCTGGTAGAGGATCGCGAACAATCCGGCGTGTTGAATACGCGCGTAGAAGGCACCCACCAGGCGCGCGTGGTGCTGAACCATGTCGGTTTTCCCCAGGGACCAGGCGACGCGCTACTGCGGCAAATCCAGGAACAGCGTACCGAGATCTTGCTGGTGGATATCGACCCGCGCCACGCGCAGCGTGCCGTACACGCCATTGAACTGATCCACGCGGTCGAGCCCGAGATCGCCATTTTTGCAGTCGGGGAAATGGCCCAGCCCATGATGATCGTTTCCGCGATGCGGGCCGGTGCGCGGGAATTTTTGGATCGCGACGGTGGCCACGAGCCGCTGGTCGAAGCCTTTACGCGGTTTACCGCCTCGTTAAGCCGTGCCCATCGGAGTTCGAGCAAAGCCAGGGTCTTCACCTTTATCGGAGCGAAAGGCGGCGCTGGGGCGACGACGGCAGCAGTGAATACGGCGGTCGCGCTCCAGGAAACACATGGCCGGGCCGTGCTGGTGGACTTTGCCCCAATCGGGCACGCGGCGCTGCAGCTGAACCTGCGGCCGCAATTCACGATTGTGGATGCGCTGCAAAACCTGCATCGCATGGACGTATCGCTGCTCGATGGCCTGATGACGCCGTATCGCAACGGCCTTCATCTGCTGGCCGGCGCGCAGCAGCCGCAAAACACCATGCCGACCGCCTCGGAGCTGGCGCGTCTATTCGATGTGCTGGTGAGCCAGTATCACTTTGTGGTGGCGGACTGCTCGGGCCACGTTGACGCCATGATGCAGATGATCTGTGAACTCTCGAATGCGGTGTTGATGGTGGCGCAAACTGACGTGGTTTCTCTGTGGAGCGCGGGGCGGATACAGCAGTTTCTGCAGGAGGGCGCGAGCCGCGACCGTGTGCGCATCGTGCTCAACCGCTACAAAAAGATCCCAGGCTTTACCGACGAGGATGTCGAGAAAGCGACGAATTGCTCCGTGCTATGGAAGGTTCCGAGCAACTTTCAGCTTGTCGGGCCTGCAATCGACAAGGGCAGCCCGCTCGCGACCATGGGCAATCAAGATGTAAGCCGCTCCTATCAAGGGCTAGCGGCCGAACTGGCCGGCGCCACAACTACCTCGGAAGGCGCACTGTCGCTCGTCTACCAAAACGACAAGTCGGACGACAAGAAACGCACCTCGGGCCCTCTCGTAGTGTCTCCCATCCGCGCGGGACAATAAGAACAATTGCAGAGGTTAGAAGTCAGATTGCAGAGGTGTAAGCATTCTGCGGCGACGAGCTGTGATCTCAAACAAACACCTCCACCCACGGGCGTGAGACTGCCGCTCGACGTTACTTCTGCGATCTGACTTCTGCAATCTGACTTTTAACTTCTGCAATGGCACGTGGCCCGCAACTCGTTTGTTAGAATCAGGATCGCGATGTCGCCGAATATTGTCGAAATTTTCTACCAGATGGTCGCGTTCTTGTTCGCGATCAGCGTGCATGAGTCGGCGCACGCATGGACGGCCTCGCGCTGCGGAGACCCCACAGCCCGGATGCTGGGGCGAGTGTCGCTGAACCCCATACGGCATATTGATCTGTTTGGAACCATCATTTTGCCGTTGGTGGCCGCGCTCAGCCACATTCCGATACTCGGTTGGGCGAAACCAACGCCGGTGAATCCGCGAAATTTCCGCCGTCCCGTCTTCGACGACATCATGACCTCAGTGGCCGGGCCGGTGAGCAATTTTTTGGTTGCCACGTTAGCGCTGCTGGTGCTCGGCGGCATTTCTTTAACTTCGGACGTTGGACATGAGGCGGTCCGCGGGCTGCTGGGAGGACACATCGGCGGGGCAGCGAATTCCAGCTTTGCGCCAGTTGCCGTACTGCTGTACGAAGTAATGCTGATCAACATTGTGCTCGCAGTTTTCAACCTGATTCCGGTTCCGCCTCTCGACGGCAGCCATGTGCTGCGGCATTTTCTGCCGAGCGGAGTGCGCGCGGTTTACGACCGCGCCGGCTTCTTTGTGCTGCTGCTGCTGGTTTACCTTGGTGGAGGACTGCTTAGCGCCCTGATCGCGCCCTTTGTGCATTTCTACCTCAGCATGCTAGAAAAGTTCTGAATGAAAAATCCTTCAAAAAAGAAACGGGTGCTGAGCGGTATGCGCTCGACGGGCAAGCTGCATCTTGGCAACTACGTCGGCGCGCTGGAAAACTGGGTCCGCATGCAGGACGAATATGACTGCTTCTTTTTTATTGCCGACTGGCATGCGTTGACAACGGATTACGCCGACACCTCGCACATAAAGGAGAACTCGCTCGAAGTATTGCTCGATTGGCTGGCGGCGGGTCTTGACCCGGAAAAATGCGTGATCTTTATGCAGTCGCATGTGCCAGCACATGCAGAACTGCATTTGCTTTTGTCCATGATCACGCCGCTCGGGTGGCTCGAGCGCGTGCCGACCTACAAAGAGCAGAAAGAAAACATCAAAGGGAAAGATCTGGATACGTACGGGTTCCTCGGCTATCCGGTGCTGCAGTCGGCAGATATTTTGATCTACAAGGCCGATGTTGTGCCGGTGGGTGAAGACCAGGTTGCGCATGTGGAATTGACGCGGGAGATTGCTCGGAGGTTCAACGGGTTTTATCCCCTATCGATCCGGGCTACAGAGCACTTTTCCCCAAGCGAGACCCGGGTCATTATCGAAACTGAACATGTCGTCTTCCCGGAGCCGAAAGCTTTGCTGACGCCATCGCCGCGGCTACCGGGGACGGATGGCCGTAAGATGTCGAAGTCATATGGAAACGCGGTCATGCTCACCGATCCTGAGCCGGTGGTGCGGCAGAAGCTGAAGACGATGGTGACCGACCCGGCGCGCATTCGGCGGACCGATCCGGGGAATCCGGATGTGTGCCCGGTGGGAGACCTGCACAAAATATTCAGCTCGAAGGATACGCTGACGAAAGTTTATGAAGGCTGCCGGTCGGCGGGGATCGGCTGTATCGAGTGCAAAAGCTGGGCGGCGGATGCAATCGTGCAAATTCTCAATCCCATGCAGGAGCGGCGCAAGAAATACGAGGACAATCCGCGGCTGGCGTGGGATATTCTGGAAGCAGGCTCCGGTTGCGCGCGCGAGGTGGCGGGCGAAACCATGAACGATGTTCGCGACGCGATGCACATGTCGCTCAACTATGAGCTGAACTACGAGCCGCCGGGGGGTTCTGCGAAGTGAGTGAGTTGTCCGAACGCGCGCCTGCGGGTGAGCCGGGCGCGGCCTCTGAGCACGTTGTTGAGCACGACGTCGCAAACGGCGTCGAGCATGTCGAGCCGGGCAAGGTCGTGCAGATGCCGGTTCCCACGGCTACTCGACCTGAGGCAAATCAGCCCGAAGCCTCGGACGCGAAACAGCGCCCGCCCGTGAAGCAAAACGATTTTCCATTTGCCATTGAACTCGGCGAAATCTACGAAGGGCCGCTCGACCTGCTGCTCGACCTGATTCGCAAGCAGGACATCGATATCTACGACATTCCGATTGCGAAGATCACAGCGCAATACCTTGCCTACGTGGAGAGAATAAAAGAACTCGACGTGAATGTGGCGTCGGATTTCATCTACATGGCGGCGGTGCTGATCCACATCAAGTCGAAGATGCTGCTACCGCGCGATCCTTTGGCCCCCGCCGACGCGCCCGACGACCCGCGCGGCGAGTTAGTGAACCGGCTGCTTGAGCATGAGAAGTTCAAGTCGGCGGCGCAGATGCTGCTGCAGAAGCAGCAGATTGAAGACGCGGTGGTGAGCAATCCCTCGATCCGCGAGTTCATGAACGCGGAAGGCACGGAGCCCGAGATTGCCGCCGACGTTATCGATCTGGTGAAGACGTTCCAGCAGATTCTTGAGCGGGCGCGCACCAAGCCCGTGCTGGAAGTGGATGAAGATACAGTCACGGTGGGGCAGATGATTCAGTATTTGCACCGGCGCCTGTCGCTCGAAGACCGGCCGATCCGGCTGAAGCAAATGCTACAGAACATCCAGTCGCGGCCGGCGCTGGTGTGCATGTTTCTGGCATTGTTGGAACTTGTGCGATTGCAGGCCATCCAGGTGCGGCAAGACCACCTGTTCGGCGAAGTGCTGCTGCGCAAGCATGAGCATTTCGAACAGGTAATGACGGAACAGGCTGCGGTGCGCGATGATTGGAAGTAGGAAGTGTCGTTGGTCGTCAGGCGTTGGTCGTTAGCGAGGCACAATTAAGCTACGATCCCGAACGACCGACGACGAATTCCGAACGACTAACGACCAGCGACTAACGACGATTTATGAGCCTCAAACCTCAACTCGAAGCCATCATCTACGCGGCGGAAAACCCTATTACTTTGGATCAGATCATTACCCTTGTAAAAGATTCGGTGATTGCCGAAGAGCCGGGCATCGATCCGGTAGAGATCCGCTCGCGCGTGCGAGCGGCGATCGAAGAACTGATCACGGACTACTCGGGTCCGGCCCATGGCATAGAAGTGCGCCAGGTTGCCGGCGGATACCGGATGTCAACCAAGCCGGAGCAGCACGATGTGGTGCGCGCCTTCGCGAAAAGTCTGAAGCCTCCATTGCGGCTCTCGCTGCCAGCGCTGGAGACGCTGGCGGTGGTTGCGTATAAACAACCGGTCACGGTGCCGGAGATCAGCGAAATCCGGGGCGTCGATTCCGGCGGCGTGATTGCGACGTTGCTGGATCGCAAGCTGATTACGACCGCGGGGCGCAAAGCCGTGATTGGCCGCCCGATTCTTTATAAGACGAGCAAGGAGTTCCTGCTGCGTTTTGGCCTGAAGGATGTTCAAGAACTGCCCAGCATGGAAGAATTCGAGAAGATGCTGGCCGAATCGTTCCAGAGCGATATGCTCGCGGTTGAAGACGCGAGCGCGGAAACCACCGACGCAGAGACGGCGGAACATGGCGTGGTACGCGAGGTAAACGAGCACACACAAGATCCAGAGGAGCCACTCGATTCGGCCGAGATGCTTCATTCGCCCGAACCTGACGATTCCGACCCTCATACTTCCGACCATCACACTTCTGACGATCACGCGCCCGCGAGCACGGAGCACGACTAATGAGTACACATGCCAGCTGAGCGTTTGCAGAAAATCATCGCAGCCGCGGGCGTTGCCTCCCGCCGCAAAGCTGAAGAGCTGATTACGGCTGGCCGCGTGCTGGTCAATGGCCAACCCGTAACTGAACTCGGGACGAAAGCCGATGCGGTACAGGATCACATCCGGGTCGATGGCAAGCTTCTCCGAGCGCCCGAGCGCCTTTCCTATTACGTGTTGAACAAGCCAAAGGGGTATGTCACGACAGTCAGCGATCCCGAGCGTCGTCCCACGGTGATGGACCTGATCGGAAAAGTGAAGGGACGTGTATATCCGGTCGGAAGACTCGACTGGGCCAGCGAAGGGCTGTTGTTGTTAACTAACGACGGCGTACTCGCCAACGCATTGATGAAAGCCGCGTCGCATGTCGCAAAAGTTTATGTGGTGAAGGTTGCCGGGATCCCGGAGGAAGCGAAGCTCGACAAATTGCGGCGTGGAGTTTCGATTGCCGAAAAAGGTGGACGCCGTGTCAAGACGGCGACAGCGGGGATCAAGCTAATCCGCGAGAGCGATAATCCCTGGTTCGAAGTGACGATTATCGAAGGCCGCAATCGGCAGGTCCGCAAGATGTTCGAAGAAGTCGGACACCACGTGGAGAAAATCCGGCGCGTGCGTTATGGCCCGCTCTCGCTGGATGTGCCGCCGGGAGAGTATCGCAGCCTGACGCTGGAAGAAGTAAGGAAGTTGAAAGCGGCGGCGACGGTGGGGGCGAAAGGTGCGCGAACGAGTGGGGTAACTCAGGGCGCAGATATTCTTGAGAATAATGGCGGTTCGAGAGCAACTCGACCTCAGCGGCTAAAGCCGAGAAAAAAGCGCAGCATTTACCGCAGCGCTAAAGCCCTCCACCCCATCAAGCCAAAAGAGGGCTTGGCCGGGACCCCGGCGCAGCGCCACCCAAAATCGGATTACGGCAGAAGTCAAAAATAATCTAGACGAGATGATCTAAACGACCTTATGTGCGGGGATTCCCGTTGGCCGCGCCCGCTCTGATCTCTGCCATGCATGAAGGCGCGGCAGCCAGCGGCGGACGTGGCGGCAATATTCCTCATATTCCGCACCAAACATGCGGCGCAAGGTCGGTTCTTCGTAGAAGCGCACAAATAGATTAACTCCGGTCAAAATGAGCGCGGCGACCAACAGAGCGAGTCTGGTTGTGCGTCCGAAGACGACCCAAAGACCAATCCATCCAGTAATAAAGCCAACATACATGGGATTGCGCACGTAACGGTACAAGCCTACGACCACAAGTTCTTGCGGCGGGGCAAAAGGTGCAGGAGTGCCGCGACCCGTGCGGCCGAAATCCCAAACGCATCGAATTGCGACGGCGAATCCTAGCACGGAAGGAATGATGGCGATCCATCGCCATGAGGGGCCCGACCCCGCGACTTGGAAGCCAAGCCAAGCAGGCAAAAGCCAGAACCACAGGGCGAAAAATGCGCTCCCGACAAGCAGCGAAGCAATAGTTGTCAGCCAATTCGTGTCGTGGGGATCAGGATGTGCGGGCGCGAGATTTCCGCTCGGCATACCACCTCCGCTGAAGGGAAGTATGCGCCGGAACGGAGGCCAAAGCCAGTGTCCTGGCAGGCGAGGTTTATCTTTTATCTTCCGGAACCATGGGCAAGCGCGCAGCGCCATACAAGCCGGCATCGCTGCCGAGAAGGGCGCGAGTGATGATGGTCTTGCGGCCGGGCATGGGCTTGATTCGTGCCGACGCGCCTCGGCGAGCAGCAAGCGGGTCATCGGGCGCGGTGGCAGCATAGACCATCGAGCGCCAGCGCAATTCCTCGAAGATGGCGGGCGAGAACGCCTCCCATGCACTTGAAACGCCGCCACCGATCACGTAAATCGGCAGATTGAGAGAATTCACTAACGTGGAGAGCACGATGCCCAGCGTTTGGCCGACGCGGCGAAAAATCTTGCGAGCGTCTTCGTCTCCTTGAATGGCGAGATTGTAAAGGGACTTGGCACTGAATTCGGGATCGGAGTGCGAAGCGCGCGCCAAACCAGAGTTGGGGTTGGCGGAGATCGTCTCCTGCGCCAGGCGGACAATGGCAGAGGCAGAGGCGTATTGCTCAACGCAGCCAAGGTTGCCGCATTTGCAGGGATGGCCCTCTGGTTCGACGGTGGTGTGCCCAAACTCGCCCGCCATTCCGTTCATGCCATGCCAGATGGAGCCATGCAGGACCAGCCCGCCGCCGACTCCGGTGCCGAGAGTAAGCATGGCCATGTCGTCGAAGTCGCGTGCGGCGCCCAGCCATTTTTCGCCGAGCGCGGCAACGTTGGCGTCGTTCTCGAGAATGACAAGGGTCTTCAGTCGCCGCTCGATTTCAGCGCGCACGGGGTAATCTTCCCACCCGGGCAGGTTCGGCGACTCGCGCAGAAGGCCGGTTGCCATGTCGATGATGCCGGGCACGCCTATGCCGATTCCGAGCAGCGTGCATGAGTCCTTATATTTATCGAGCAGGCGCTCAATGGCTCCGCACATGTCGTCAATGACGTGATCGCGACCAAGAGATACCTTGGTGCCCAGCGTGACCTTCTCGACTAAAGTGCCCTGATCGTCGACCGCAGCGATCCGAAGGTTGGTGCCGCCAAGGTCGACGCCGATGGCAAAGTTTTTCATGATGATGTGTCACCTCAGGAGACTTGAGCAGTGGTCATTTATCCCGCAAGCAATCTTAGATGCTTCCGGCGTCAAGACGTTGTTGCTACGCGCACGGACGTTTTTCATTGGCTATTTCTGGCAATGCGGACAGTAATGGCTGCTGCGCCCCGCCAGCACGACGCGGCGGATGGCGGTTTTGCATACGTGGCACGGCTCACCCTCGCGCCCGTAGACGCGATGCTCGAGTTGAAAGAAGCCTTCGTCGCCGTCGGCATTCACGTAATCGGAAACCGACGAACCTCCGAGCGCAATTGCCTCGCGCAAGACCTCCTGCACCGCGCGATGGAGGCGGGACAAAGCTTTTTCAGTAATGGAGGCAGCGCGTCGGCGCGGACGAATTCCGGCGCGGAATAAGGATTCATCGGCATAAATGTTTCCTACACCGCGAACGAGCTTCTGGTTCAGGAGCGCGCTCTTGATCGGCGTTTTGCGTCCGCGAAAAAGGTCAATGAAGCGTTGCTCGCTGACTTCGAGAGGCTCGATTCCGCCGGGGTCGAAGCTGGTGGTGTGCACGCTGAGTTTGCCAAACATGCGCGGGTCGACGAAGCGAAGCTCGCGGCCGGAAGCGAGCGTGGCGATCAGATGTGTGTGTTTCGCAACTTCCGTGGCCGGATCGCAGACCAGCATGCGGCCCGTCATTCCCAGGTGGACAACCCACTGCGCGGACCCGTTTTGTAGTTTATTGCGCTGGGTGCGTCGGGAGGTTGTGCCCGGCACTAAGTCGAAGACGATGTGCTTGCCGGCGCGCTGCACGCGATCCAGCTTTTTTCCGGATAGCGTTTTCGCAATCGCCGCCGCGGACGATTTCAGCGGCTGCTTCCGGGAACCGATCCAGACGGATTCGATAATGTCCCCAGCAACGCGCTGCTGCAAGCCGCGCACGATGGTTTCGACCTCAGGTAATTCCGGCACGAATTCAGGATACAAGATCGGCGAGAGGAATTTCCGCAACAACTCCGTGGGCTCCGTTGCTCCTCGACAAGCAGATTCGGTATGCTAGAGCGTACACACCACGCTCGGACAGCATTCCCATAATTTGCCACTTAGCGCCGGCGCAACCGTGTGCGAATCCAGGGCGGCTTTGCAGCCGCGAATCCAATCGGAGTCTAAGTTGAGTCGAGGCAGAACGGCTGTCATCGTTGGCGCCCAGTGGGGCGATGAGGGCAAGGGCAAGATTGTCGACGTCCTCACCCGCACTTTTCAATTGGTGGCGCGTTACGCTGGCGGCCACAATGCCGGACACACGGTCATCATCAACGGCAAAAAATTTATTTTGCAACTGGTACCGGGCGGCATTTTGCGGCCCGAGTGTACCAGTGTGATCGGCAACGGCGTAGTGCTCGATCCGCTGGCGCTCTTGAAGGAAGTTGGGTCGCTGCGCGCGGCCGGAGTGAAGGTTGACGGGAATCTTTTCATCTCCAACAAGGCGCAGGTGATTTTGCCCTATCACCGCATGATGGAACTGGGCGCCGAGAATGCGCCGGGGCGGGTGAAGATCGGGACGACTTCGCGCGGGATTGGGCCTTGCTACGAAGACAAGATGGGTCGTCGCGGGCTGCGGGTGGCGGATTTGCTCGACGCCGACCTGCTGCGCACGCACATAGAAAACGCCTGCCGCGAAAAGAACATGATCGGGCATGCGTTATTTAATGCCGATCCGCTGGATGCCGACAAGATGTTCAAGGAGTACTCTGCGGCGGCGCGAGAGATTGCTCCGTTTGTGTGCGACACAGCACTGCTGCTGAACCGCGCGCTGGCAGAAGGCAAGTCGATTGTGTTCGAAGGCGCGCAGGGGACGATGCTCGACATCGACCATGGCACCTATCCATTTGTAACTTCATCGAGTGCAACGTCCGGAGGCGCAGCGATTGGCACCGGTGTGCCGCCGACCTCGATCGATACGGTCATCGGCATCACGAAGGCCTATTGCACGCGCGTGGGCGGCGGACCGTTTCCCACCGAGTTGCTGGGCGCGGAGGGCGATGATCTCCGCAAGCGAGGAAATGAATTCGGTGCTGTCACCGGGCGGCCGCGGCGCACAGGTTGGCTCGATTTGCCTCTTCTGCGCTACGCTGGCATGATTAACGGAATCTCCTGGTTGGTGGTAACGAAACTGGATGTGCTTGACCACCTGACGGAAATTCCAGTTTGCGTGGGGTACAAAATCAACGGTAAGGCGACGGAGGAAGTGCCGGCGCAGGCATGTGGCTATGAGAAGATCGAGTGCATCTACAAGAAGATGCCGGGGTGGGCGACTCCTACGCAAGAGATTAGGACGCTAGGGGCTTTACCGAAAGCAGCGCGCGAATACTTGGCGTTCATTGAAAAAGAAACGGGCGCACAGGTGGGGCTGGTTTCGACGGGGCCGGACCGGGAGCAGACGATCCTTGTAGATGAATTTGTGAAGCAGTTGGGGCTGAAACATTAAGACATTGAATCATTGAATCAATGTCTCAATGATTCAATGACTAAATAACTGGAGCGACGGATGGTAGTGCTGGCTGTTACCTGGATGGCAAAGATGGGGCGTGAGGGGGAAACGGCCGCCATCTTCGAGAAACTTTCAGAAGAATCGCGTAAAGAACCGGGATGCCTGATGTATCAAGTGCACAAGCACAAGACCGACCCACGCCGGTTCTTTATCTACGAGCAATACAAGGATGATGCCGCGCTCGAAGAACACCGCACCGCGCCACACTTCCTGCAGATGGCGAAAAAAGATCTGCCTAAGGTCGCGGACCGGACAGAAGGGCATTTGTTTGAGCCGATCGGGTAGGAACGCAGTTGCCAGTGACCGGTTGCCAGTTCTCAGTGCGGTCAATTCGATATTTGAATTCCCCTGAGAACTGAGAACGCCCAGCCGAGAACTTCTTACTTCTTGTCTGCCATCAACTCGCCGCCGCTCGCGTAGCTTTCCTTCGATACTTCAATAAAGGTCACCACGATGCCTTCGCGGCGGGCACCCGCTTCTTCGACCATCGCATCGGTGATGCGCTTGGCGATCTTGCGTTTCTGGTCGGCCGTGCGGCCCTGCAGCATCGTGATTTGGACGAGAGGCATTTCTTAGGTCTCAGGTCTTGGGCACAGCCTCGAGTTGCGAGCCTCGAGTCTCGAACAACCGTGCTTGCCCGAAACTCGTTACTCGAAACTCGTGGCGCGGCTTACCGACTCAATTCGTAGCCCGCAAAGAAAAAGCTCAGCTCAAAACGCGCTGTTTCCTCGGCGTCGGAGCCGTGAATCGCGTTGTATTCGATGTTCGTCGCCCACTTCTTGCGGATAGTGCCTTCCTCGGCCTGGGCCGGGTTGGTGGCTCCCATCAGCTTGCGCAGGTCGGCAATGGCGTTTTCCTTTTCGAGCGCCAGCACAACGATCGGCCCGCTCGACATGAACTGCGTCAGCGAGTGATAGAAGGGACGGCTGGCGTGAACGGCGTAAAACTGTTCGGCCTGATGCTGTGAAATCTCAAGCATCTTCATAGCCAGAATGTGGAAGCCGCCTTTTTCGAACTGCTCGATGATGTCTCCGACGGCGTTTTTCTTGACCGCGTCGGGCTTGACGATAGTGAGAGTGCGTTGCAGAGTTTTCATGAGTACGTCGCTTGTCCTTGGTCGTTGTATTTGGGTCGATAGTCGATAGTCGATAGTCGTTGGCTCAAAATCCAAGTCGCGCGAAAACTCGCTGAGTCGCAATAGTCGGCATCGTAATAATCTCCGAGCGACGAACAAATTACGACCAACGACTGCCGACGAACGACTGCCTAAACCTTTACGCCCAGCACCGAGGCCAGCGTTTCGCCGATATCGGCAGGCGACTTCGCTACTTTCAGTCCAGCTTTTTCCATGGCCGCAATTTTTTCGGCCGCCGTGCCCTTGCCCCCGGAGATGATTGCGCCAGCGTGTCCCATGCGACGTCCGGGAGGGGCTGTCTGGCCCGCGATGAAACCGACCACCGGCTTCTTCATGTGCGTTCGGATGAATTCAGCGGCGGTCTCTTCGGCATTTCCGCCAATTTCGCCGATCATGATGACGGCTTCCGTTTGCGGATCGCGATTGAACAGGTCGAGGGCGTCAACGAAGTTTGTTCCGATGATCGGATCGCCTCCGATGCCGATTGCGGTGGATTGGCCGATGCCGCGCTGCGTGAGCTGATGCACGGCTTCATAGGTCAATGTGCCAGAGCGCGAGACGATGCCGACGGGTCCTTCCTTATGAATGTGCGCAGGCATGATGCCGATCTTGCATTTGCCCGGAGAAATAATGCCCGGGCAATTCGGGCCGATCAGCCGCGAGCGGCGGTCCTGTAGGAAATCCCAGGCGCGCACCATATCGAGCGTGGGGATGCCTTCGGTGATGCAAACGATGAGTTCAATCTCAGCATCGGCCGCTTCCATGATTGCGTCGGCGGCATACGGAGGAGGAACAAAAATCACCGTGGCATTGGCGCCGGTCTTGTCGGCGGCCTCCTGCACCGTGTTGAAGATAGGCCAGCCTTCGTGTGTGGTGCCGCCTTTGCCGGGCGTTACACCACCTGCTATTTGAGTTCCGTAGGCGGCGCAAGCCTTGGCGTGGAATGTGCCTTCGCGCCCGGTGAGACCTTGCACGATTAATCGAGTTCTTTTATCAGCCAGGATTGCCATAATTGCTCTCTTTCAAAAAGATTCGTCGCTGGTTCGTTCGTCGTTGGCCGTTCGCGATCTACGGGAGACGCGGCAAGCCGCGTCTCTACGCTTAAGACCGAGCCGCCGCTACCACTTTATCGGCGGCGTCTTTCATGGTTTCGGCAACCACGAAATTCAGGCCAGAGTCCTGCAAGATTTTCTTGCCCTCCTGAACGTTGGTGCCTTCCAGTCGCAAGACCACCGGCAGTTGGATATTCGTCTTCTTCGCCGCCTCGACCACACCGGTAGCCAGCATATCGACGCGCAGAATCCCGCCAAAAATATTGATCAAAACGGCGCGCACGCTCTTGTCGCTCAACAGAATTTCGAACGCATGGGCGACCTGGTCGGCGCTTGCGCTTCCGCCTACATCAAGGAAGTTAGCGGGCATGCCGCCGGCGTATTTAATGATGTCCATGGTGGCCATGGCCAGACCTGCGCCATTCACCATGCATCCCACATTGCCGTCGAGCTTGATGTAGTTGAGGTTGTACTTTGAGGCCTCGACTTCGAGCGGATCTTCTTCTGATGTGTCGCGCAGTTCCTTGATATCGGGATGGCGAAAGAGCGCGTTGTCATCGAAATTCATCTTCGCATCGAGCGCGAATAGTCGCCCATCGGTGCAAGTAATGAACGGATTGATTTCGACCAGAGAGGCATCAGTTTCAAGAAACGCCCGGTAAAGGCTGGTGAGGAATTTGACAGCGGCGCTTAGCTGCGGTCCCTTCAGGCCGAGTGCGAAGGCGATCTTGCGTGCCTGGAATGGTTCCAACTGCAGGCCGGGATCGATGTATTCCTTAAGAATGGCCTCTGGGCGTTCGGCGGCCACTTGCTCAATATCCATGCCGCCGGCGGAGGAAGCCATGAACACGGCCTTGCCTTCGGCGCGATCAACCAGAATGCCGAGATAAAGTTCTTTTTCTATCGGCAGCGTCTCCTCGATCAGCAACCGGCGAACAATGCGCCCTTCCGGGCCCGTCTGATGGGTGATGAGCGTCATGCCGAGCATTTTCCCGGCGAGTTCGCCAGCTTCGGCCACGGACTTGGCGATCTTTACGCCGCCTCCCTTGCCTCGCCCGCCCGCATGGATTTGGGCTTTTACAACAACGCCCGTAGCCCCAGCGTCAAACAGTTGCTTGGCTGCTGCCTCAGCCTCTTCGCGAGTGGTAGCCATAGTGCCGCGTGGTACGGCGACGCCATACTTACTAAGAATTCCTTTTCCCTGATACTCATGAATTTTCATAATGATTCCAAGGTGGTCGTTAGTCGATAGTCGTCAGTCGCTCGTCGTCAGTTGAGAGGACCTGCTTGCGGCTACAAATAATCGTGCAGCAAACTCATGATTTTATAGAAGGCATGACGAATGGTGCAAACGCGAGCGTCACAACGCGGCGTGATCGGTGCTACTCTTCATGGCAGCTTTCCCAAATCGGTGCGATTGCGGAGTTGATCGCTGAGGAAGGTTTTCATCAGCCACGTGACGCCGATTCTTAAAGAAGGCCAGGTTTGCATGATTAGGTTTGCATGATTCTTGACGCACTGCATAATCTCGCCAACCACCGACTTTCCCTTTCGCGCGAGGAAGCGCGAGTGGTGATGAGCGAGGTCCTAAGCGGCCAGTGCACCAATGCGCAGATCGGCGCGCTTTTGGTCGCGCTGCACATGAAGGGCGAAACCGTGGAGGAGATCGTAGGCTTCGCCGAGGCAATCCGCGCGGCCGCCACGCCGCTGAAACTCCACGCAGAACCGGTGCTTGACGCGAGCGGCACGGGACGCGATGCGCTGGTGGATACTTGCGGTACCGGCGGCGATACCAGCGGCACGTTCAATATCTCAACCGCGACGGCATTCGTGGTGGCCGGAGCGGGCGTGCGCGTGGCCAAGCATGGCAACCGCAGCGTGACCTCGAAGTGCGGCTCCGCTGACGTGATGGAAGCGCTGGGCGTGAACATCAATTTGCCGCCGGAACGCATGGCGGCCTGTCTGAAAGAAGTCGGCATGGCGTTCCTCTTTACGCCGGTGGTGCATTCGGCGATGAAGTATGTGCAGCCGGTGCGGCGCGAGCTGCATCTGCGGACCGTGTTCAATCTCCTCGGCCCGCTTACCAATCCGGCTCAGGCGACGAGCCAGGTGGTAGGCGTGTACGCGGCGGAACTGGTGGACAAACTGGCCGAAGCGCTCAGCATGCTCGGACTGCATCGTGCACTGGTGGTCCATGGCAGCGATGGTCTGGATGAAATCACCATCACCGGGCCGACGAGGATCGGAGAAGTGCGCGAAGGGCAGATTCGAACCTACGAAGTGACGCCGGAAGAATTCGGCTTTGCGCGCGCAACTCTCGAGGATATTTCGGGTGGCGATGCGCAGATGAATGCGGGGCTGATTCGCGAAGTTCTCGCGGGCAAGAAATCCGCCCGCCGCGATATTGTTCTGCTGAACGCAGCGGCGGGTCTGGTGGCAGCGGGAAGAGCCGACCATCTGCGGGATGCGGTGCCGCTGGCGGTGGAATCAATCGACTCAGGCGCCGCGCAGAAGAAACTGGATTCGCTGATTGCGTTTACCAGAGCCTGAGCCGCGAAGCAGGAAGACGACGCGTGTCCATCGTAGCGAAATCAAACATAGCTGCTCGCCAACCTTCCGTGACGTGCAGATACCGGCTCGTGTGAGGTGACGCACCAATCGTAGAGGCACAAGTCACTGCCAAAATTCTGCCGTGGGCGTCCAATGTAGAGTTTCGGAGTCCGAAAACGTCCGAAACAGAGTTCGAAACAAAGTCTGAAACAAATCCGACACCATTGGAGTCCTCGTCATGGCGGAACAAGAACCGCACGTGAAATGTCCCCTTTGCGACGGCCAAGGAGAATTGGCGCCGTCAAACCTCGTCGATCAGCTTTCGAGTCCGGACCTCAGGAAACGGCTGGAAAAGAAGATCGCAGAGATCGCAGAAGAATTCGGCTGCGTGCCTGCGGTTGCCGGCAAAGAATTCGACTTCCAGAAGGAAGTGCACAACTGGAACCCGACCCTGCCGATCTGGCGGCGCAGTCCCAAAGAGTAATCAATATTCGCGCCAGTAGAGGAGATTCCTGAACTCCTGCCGATGAGTGCGGTAATAACTTCGACAAAAAAGCGGCCCACGGAAGTCCGCAGGCCGCCAAAATCTAGTTCTGTTCAGCTCCTACTTTCGCGCCCCTTCGATCTCATTCACGATGCGGTCAAGGTGGTAGACCTTCCCCAAACCCTCCAGCAAGGCGCGGCTATCGACAGCCACGGAACGGTTCTTCGCTGCGTCAAAGCCATAGTCGCCGCCAAGAGAGAAGATGTTGCCGTCAAAGATCAGGCCAATGACGTGCGCCTCTTTGTCGATAAGAGGGCTGCCAGAGTTGCCACCGATGATGTCGTTGGTGGTTGAGAGATTCATCGGTATCGACAGATTGAGCGAAGACTTTGCCTTCAGCCAGCTCTCAGGCAACGCATACGGCGGAGCGCCATTCGCGCGCTGGAACAGGCCGCCGATGTTCGTGTACGGCTCCACAAACTTACCCTCGGCATTTTCGAAACCCTTGACCGTCCCAAAGCTTAAACGCAGCGTGAAAGTTGCATCGGGGTCAATGCTGGTGCCGTAAACGGCAAAGCGCGCTTTGGCGATCTTCTGCGTCGCGGCTCGCGTCGGGGAATCAATGCGGTTCTCAGCTTCTTTGCGCACTGCCAACAGGTCGGGGTTGACCAGGACAGCAAAGCGAATCATTGGATCGTTGGAAGCATCGATAGCGCTTTGTCCGCCCTTGAACAATTCTTCTCGCACCTTCGGGTCGTCAAGATGCGTCTCGGTCACCAACCGGTGAGCTAGTTGCTCGGGCGATTCTTTGCCGAGCATCTTGTGAACAAAGGGATCATCGGCTCCCAAGTCGCGCCGGATGCCAGTAAAAGCATAGGCCAGGGAGAGTTCTTCCAGGTCCTTGAAAACCGGTATTGGAGCGGAGAGCGCGTGCTGCACGCGGATCAGGCCTTGATCGGTATATTCGGGGAACCGCTCACCGTTCGGCTTCGTTCGCTGCTCCGCCGCCTGCACCAGCGTAACGGCGTCACCCAGCAAGCCTCCACGGAACGCGCGCCCGCGCAACCTGCTGGTTCGCGGGAACAGTTGCTCACGCACTTTTTGAATTTGCGTGATCTCGTCCCATGCCGAGGCATAGGATTCGAGTTTGGGGTCGGCGGCAACCGCGCCGCGAAGGTGACGCTCATCCTGCTGCTTCCCGGCCATGAATTGAGGATCGAGCAATGCCTGCTCCTGCCCGAACAGCGCTTTGTAGCTGTTTTCAACATAGAACAGATTGTCTTTAGCTTCGCGGGCCTGCTCCGGGCCGCGCAGCATGAACTGCTCCAGTTCGCCGCGATATTCAGCGAGGTTTGGCAGGATGTTTGGCATAGCGATGTCACGCTCGAAGTCGAGTTGCGACATGGTTAATTCACGGCTGGTGCCGCCGGGATTTCCGGAGACAAATACCAGATCTCCATCTTTCGATCCGTTCGCGCTCCAGCGCAGATACTCGTGACTTGCTACCGGCTTGTCTCCGTCGTAGGCGCGAACTAGACCGATATCAAAATCAAAGCGGGGAAAATTGAAATTGTCGGGATCGCCGCCGAACTGGGCAACACTAAACTCGGGCGCGAATACCAATCGGACATCGGTGTAACGCTTGTAGCGGTACAGGTCGTAAATGCCACCGTGATACAACGAGACGACGTCGCAGCGAAGGGCGGGATCGGTCCCGCATGTCGACTGAAGTTCGGCCTGCTTTGCGCGCAGAGCTTTACTCGCTTCGTCACCCGTCTTGCCGGCGAGCGCTCCCTGCACATCAGCGGTCACGTCGCGAATTTCCACGAGTTGATCGAGCTCGAAATCAGGGCACTTCTGTTCTTCCGCTTGTGTTCTTGCCGAGAAGCCTTCTTCAACAAAATTATGTTGCGACGACGAAATCTCCTCCACGCAGGAGACCACGCAATGGTGGTTGGTCATAACCAGGCCTTCGGGAGAAATAAAGGATGCCGAGCAGCCTTGTGCGATTCGAAGCGAGGAAAGACGCACGTGATCGAGCCATGCCTGCGTCGGCGTGAATCCGTATTTTTCGCCCACGGTTTTTGAAGGGAAGTTGTCGAAGGTCCACATGCCTTCGTCTGCCCGAAGAGGAGGCGTCAACACGCAACACGACAGTATGACGGCCACAGCGGCGAACCAGGAGAGATGCTTCTTGTTCATGATTGCATTTCCTTTGAGATCTGAAATTGGCTTTTCGTCAGCACGCAGACGAAACCACTGCGTCTAAAGCCTGGAGACATTGTTCCTTGCGTCATCATCAATCGTTGCCGGTGTGATCGTCAAGCGAAACCCCAGCAAAACTGCGCGTCAGACAAGACAGTGCGGGAATGTCATACAAGCAACAGGCAATGGTTGGACGAGCGAAGAACGACGACGTGAGCAACGACAAATCGCAAGCGAAGAAACGCGGGAAGGATTGCTCCCTCCCGCGTCGAATGTAACCCAGCGAAACCGCGGGCACAATGCCCGCGGCGCACAACTTTAAACCAGGCCCTGATCCAGCATCGCGTTCGCGACTTTCAGGAAGCCACCGATGTTGGCCCCATTCACATAGTTGCCGGGCGTGCCGTACTTCTCGGCCGTCTCGTAGCAGTTGCTGTGAATCGCGATCATGATTTTGTGCAGACGGTCGTCGACTTCTTCCCGTGTCCAGGAGATGCGCGCGCTGTTCTGCGCCATTTCCAGGCCCGAAGTCGCAACGCCACCGGCGTTGGCGGCCTTGGCGGGACCGTACAGCACTTTGTTCTCGAGGAACAGCTTGGTCGCGTCCAGGGTGCTCGGCATGTTCGCGCCTTCGCTGACAACCTTCACGCCATTCTTAATGAGGTTATGCGCATCTTTCGCGTTGATCTCATTTTGCGTGGCGCTCGGGAATGCGCAATCGGCTTTGATGTTCCAGAGCCAGTTGTGGTCAAGCTTGCGGTCGGTCGGGTTATAGACGGCCTTCTTGAATTTCTCCGTGTATTCCTTGATGCGGCCGCGGCGATTGTTTTTCAGATCCATGACGAAGGCGAGTTTGTCGCGGTCAATGCCGTCCGCGTCATAAATCGCGCCGTCGGAATCAGACAGCGTGACCGGCTTCGCGCCCAGATCAAGCAGTTTCTCGACCGTGTATTGCGAAACGTTGCCGCTGCCGGAAACCAGACACACCTTGCCATCAAGCGACTGCTTCTTGGCCTTCAGCATTTCCTGCGCGAAATAAACGCAGCCATAGCCGGTCGCCTCGGGGCGAATCAGCGAGCCGCCCCAGCCCAGGCCCTTGCCCGTCAAAACGCCTGTGAATTCATTGCGCAGGCGCTTGTATTGTCCAAACAGGAACCCGATTTCCCGTCCGCCCACGCCGATGTCGCCGGCTGGTACGTCGGTATCAGGACCGATGTGACGGCATAGCTCTGTCATGAAGCTCTGGCAGAAGCGCATGACTTCGTTATCGCTCTTGCCTTTGGGATCGAAATCGGAACCGCCTTTGCCGCCGCCCATCATCAGCGTCGTCAGCGAGTTCTTGAATACCTGTTCGAACGCCAGGAACTTCAGGATGCCGAGGTTTACCGACGGGTGGAAACGCAGCCCGCCCTTGTAGGGCCCAATCGCGCTGTTCATTTCAATGCGAAACCCGCGATTCACTTGCACTTTCCCTTTATCGTCAAACCAGGGAACCCGGAACATCAGCACTCTTTCGGGCTCGGTAATACGTTCCAGGATCTTTGCTTCCTGATACTCCGGATGGCGCTCCAACACCAGCCGCAAGGAGTCCATTACTTCCAGCACCGCCTGGTGAAATTCGGGCTCAGCCGGATTTTTTGCTTTTACGAGGTTGAGAATCTGATCGATATACTCTCCCGCCGCGTGCTTCTTCGGCGGTTCCATCACTGCAGTCATAGGCTTTCCTCCGATTTTGATATTAAGGAACGAATTTGTTCGAAGTTTAAATGTAGGATGCCGCTGAAATTGCGGCTGTGGCTATTGAATGCCTGGTGGGGATGCTCTGCCGTGATTCGTGTCACCCGATCTCGTGATGATTGGGCGCACAAGTTGTGCGTTGAACACGGGAACCCTTGCTAACAGCTTGAAGGCGAATTCTAGAGTACTTCTCGGTCCTCGCTTTGACAACCGTAACTTCGCGGATACCCGTCGCCGCGGGCTTTCGAATTCGAAGCCTTGAAGAGTCCTAAAGAATACAGGTGAGCCTGCTAGCGTAGGTAGCCTATGGTATGACTTTGCGGATAACGGCCTACCCACGGTATACAACAAACTGTAGATTTGTGGTGGCCCGTCTCGTTGAATTGCTATAACTTACATAAACACAACAGCTTACATTAGTCGCTACGTTGGCATGCCAGGTGCAATACAAGGTGGTTCTCCGGTGTTGCGTTTTGGTTGCGGTGGTATGTGTCGGCTTGGATGTCGTTCTTGCCACCGATCTCAGAATTTCGAAATTGAAAGTAAGGAAACGGGAGAGAAAAACATGCGATTTACATCCCTATTTAAGCTAGCCGTGTTGGTCGTCGCCGGTCTGTTTGCGATCGGTCTGATGGCGCAAACCACCACAACGGGCGACATCGCCGGTACGGTCACGGATCCCTCGGGCGCGGTTGTGATCGGGGCTACGATCACCGTCACCAGCGTCGATAATGGTAGCGTATTCACGACGAAAACGGGCACCACGGGTGCCTATCGGGCTCCTACTTTAAAGCCTGGAGATTACACGCTTGTCATCTCCCAAACTGGGTTCCGCACCACTAAAGAGAAGGTGACGGTTGCCCTCGGTTCTGTCACCACAGCCAACCTTCAGCTCCAGCTAGGCTCGAGTACGGAAACGATCGAAGTGACGGGTGCCGCGCCTCTGATTCAGACGGAGGACGCCAACATTTCCAGTTCCTTCACGGAAAAGCAGGTTGAGCTGCTTCCCAACGGCGGAAACGACCTGACCGCGGTTGCTCAGACCGCACCGGGCATTCAGATGAACACTTCCAGCGGCGGCGGCTACGGCAACTTTACCGCCTTCGGTCTGCCGGCCACCTCAAACTTGTTTACGGTCAATGGTAACGACGAAAACGATCCTTACCTGAACCTGAACAACTCAGGCGCTACCAACCTGCTGCTCGGAAAGAACGAAGTGCAGGAAACGGCTGTGGTCAGCAATGGCTACACCGGCCAGTATGGCCGCATGGCGGGCGCACAGGTGGAATATGACACCAAGTCTGGCAGCAACAATTGGCATGGAAACGCCCAGTACTGGTACAACACCGACAGTTGGAATGGCAATGACTGGTTTATCAGGCAGTTCGGCGAATCGCTCCCTAAGGAAAGGAACAATCAGTGGGCAGCGTCGATCGGTGGACCGATTAAGAAGGACAAGCTGTTCTTCTTCGCTGACAACGAAGGTCTGCGCTACATCCTCGGCACCAGTACGCTCGCCATCATCCCCACAGCACAATACGGCATGGACGTGACGAACAATCTCGCGGCCAACAGCGCTCTATTCGGCGGCACGGTTACGTCCGCGTCCGAGCCGTTCTATGCCAACATGTTCTCGCTGTACCAGGGAGCCCCTGGGTTAGCCAATGCCAAACCGGTCGATAACTCCATTGACTCAACCGGCAACTTGGGTTGCGGCGATCTGAACACCTTTTTCGTCTACCCTAGCCTGGCCAAATACGGGGCCGCAGGCGGTACGCCCTGCGCAGACTACATCCGCTCAACAAATGGACAGCTGAGCACGGAGTACATCATCTCGGGCCGCGTTGACTACAACATGTCGAACAACGACAAGATATTCGGCCGGTTAAAGTTTGACCGCGGCGTACAGGCAACGTATACGGATCCTGTTAGCCCGTCTCTGTTTAACGCCACCAGCACCCAGCCACAGGATGAAGGCCAACTGAACTGGACGCACACCTTCAGCCCGACAATTCTGAACCAGTTCGTCGGCTCGGTACTGTACTATAGCGCCTTCTTCGTTGATCCGAATCAGCCAGCGGCCACTGCTGCGTTTGGCGATGGGGCAGGTCACGGATTCGCCTTTATTGACGAAGACACTTCCGGATTCGCCTTGTTGGGCGGCGAAAACTATGCCTTCCCGCAAGGACGAAACGTAACCCAGTACCAGTTGATTGACGATCTTTCGATCACCAAGGGCCCGCACGCATTGAAGCTGGGCTTCAACTTCCGCCGTAACGACATCACGGACGGAATCTTCGGCGCGCGCGCCAAAACCGCAGAGATGCTCAACTTCTCACAGACTTATCTGGATGCCGGCTATATCTACGAGGCCGCGCAACGGTTCCCCACCGCGCTGGAACAGCCCATGGCGATCTACAGCTTTGGCGCCTACTTCCAGGACGAGTACCGGCTTAGCTCGCGGTTGAAACTTACGCTGACCCTCCGGGCCGACCGCAACTCCGATATGAAATGCCGTACGAACTGCTTCTCGAACATTTATGGCGGCTCGTTTACGACAGCTCCTCACAACAACGCATTACCCTACGACAGCCTTATCGAGGCCAATCAGAACGTAATGGTGCCGCAACTGGAGAGAGTGGTATTTCAGCCGAGATTCGGATTCGCCTGGACGCCCACCAGCAGCCAGAAGACGGTTTTGCGCGGCGGCGTCGGATTGTTCTCCGATCTGTATCCGGGCACCTTGGCGGACGACTTCGCCCGCAATTCACCCTCGTTGAATTCTTTCGCGCTCCTCGTGCTTCCGTTCTCGCCGGCGGAACCTGGCAACGCCGAAGCAACTCTCCAGGCTTGCAATGCCTCGTTTAACGGGACCTTTGCGGCCAAGGGCAGTGCTGACGACTTTGCAAACTCAACTGCTACGCCCCCTGGCTGCTTGCCCCCGAACCAAACCTCCGTGGCCAGCACCTTGAAGAACCCCAAGTATCTCGAATGGAACTTCGAGGTCCAGCATCAGCTCGACAACAAGACGTCGTTCATCCTGAACTATGTTGGCAACCACGGATACGATGAGTTCGTTACCAATCCGTTCATGAACTCATACTCGGGTAATGCTTTTGGCGGCCTTCCGGCAACCAACACTTCCGATCCCACGCTCGGCACCTGCCCGTACGGATGCAGCTTCCTGAAGGGGCCTGACGGTCACTTCCGCAACGTGACCGAACTCTACAATGGCGGCGTCTCCAACTACAATGGGTTGACCGCCACAGTGACCCGTCGCCTGACTAAGGGCTTCAACGGCAGCTTCAATTACACCTGGTCGCATGCGCTGGACGATGTTTCCAACGGTGGTCTGCTGCCCTATAGCCTTAACGATAGCGTGCTCGGCCAGCTGAATCCGTCTTGCTTGCACTGCCTGAACTACAGCAACGCGGATTACGATGTCCGTCACAACATCACCGCAAACTACTATTGGGAGCTGCCGTTCAAGTCTTCCAGCAAAGCAATGAACATGGTGGCGAGCGGCTGGACCTTATCCCAGACGTTCTTCTATCACTCCGGATATCCGTACAGTGTTTTCGATGGCTCCGCACCGGGCACCGGCGTCGGCGGCCAGGTCCACAACGGTTCGTCAGGAACCTACCTGGCAACGTTCGACGGTGGCCCAACAAACCCTGGCTGCAACACGCCATTCACCCCGAATGCCTGCCTGAACGGAAACCAGTTCAATGGAGACATGGGTCCTAGCACGGAGACCAACTTTGGCAACGTCCCCCGTAACTACTTCCGCGGCGCCCACTACTTCAACTCCGACTTCGCGCTCCTGAAGAATTTCCCGGTCACGGAGCAAATCAAGGTCGGGTTTGGGGTGAATGGTTACAACATCTTCAACCATCCCAATTTCTCGAATCCGGATGGAGACATCAGCAGCGGACAGTTTGGATCCATTCAGCAGACTGTGGTACCGCCGACCAGTCCGTACGGATCGTTCGTTGGATCCGCTGTTTCGGGCCGGTTGATTCAACTGACGGCTAGGGTGACCTTCTAGTAGCAGGTTAGGTAGTAATTCAGGGCGGCCTCAAAAGAGGCCGCCCTTTTTCTTTCCCGCGCCGTCGAGGTGACAAATCTCTACTGATGTGGAGGCGCTGCCGGTTTGACAATCGAGTGCCTTCTGGACCACAATTTGTTTATGAATCGATTGATTATTGTGTTCTTGTGCTTGTTCGTTCTTGTGTGTCTGGGAACAGCCCAGGAGGCTGCTCCGGCATCGCCACCAACCGCCCCTACTGCCGCTACCCAAACTGACCGCGCGCCAATCGAGGCCGTGCTGAAGTCCTATGTTGGGGCTAATGAGCGGCGCAACATGGATGATCTGTTGGCGCTTTGGCCCGAGCTCAAGAATCAGCAGAAGGAATACAAGAAAATCAAGGGCCAATTCGAGGACAAGCAGATTCTGTCCATTAAAGTCACGCTGAATCCGCAGGAAATCCAGGCCACGAAAGACGACGCGGTCGCACGCTGCCAGCGGATGGAGGAAGTGGTCAAGCTCGTGACACACAGCCAGTCCAGTGGCGATTCCATGATGTCGAACCCAGCCCAGCGTCCTCCGCCGACCCAGGAGGCCAGCAAAGAAACGGAGAAGAAGAAGCAGACGCTTTGGTTCAAGCTGCACAAGGATGGAGACAGCTGGAAGATTGTTGCGGTCCGCGATAAGCAGATTCCGCTCTGATCTCAGGCGGCGATAGCGCCGCAAAAAGTAGTCAATGGTCTCGACGGGAATCCTGATCGAGCCTGAAGGCTTGTTCTCATCGAGATCTTTGAAGCAGAAGTACGGCGTTCCCGACTGCTCGATAAATGCCTTCGATCACGCCGGAAATCGGTGAATCGTATCCGCACTTGAAACTCGATATCTCGAGGCCGCTCCGCGTGATGTAGTTCTTGACTGGAGTCGCGGGGGCGTCCGGTTGTGGTCGTCTCGTAGACCCTTTTCGCATCGTGGTCCCTCAAGCGTGGCGCTCGCAACGCAGCCACTCCCGCCCGCGGTTGCCATAGCTTACACTCAAACCACATGCTCAACCGGGGCCATGCCTATACCACAGTCATCAACAGCAACTATCATGGGCGAACCCTGCTCTCCCACTTGGCAAGCCTTTACCCACACTCATCCCCACAAGCGTGGCAACAAAAACTGAACAATTGCGAAGTCACCGTCAACGGCGTCACCGCCGCTGGAAGCGAATCGCTCATTGCAGGCCAAACCCTTGTGTGGAACCGTCCACCCTGGATCGAACCGGACTCTCCTCAGCACTTCGAAGTCCTGTTTGATGACCCGCATCTGTTGGCCGTCAACAAACCTGGCGGACTGCCCACCCTCCCCGGCGGCGGCTTCATGGAAAATACCCTGCTGCGGCTGGTGCAAAAGCAAACCCCCAACGCAAACCCTGTCCACCGGTTAGGCCGGGGCACAACCGGCATCGTTCTCTTCGCCAAAACAGCGCAGGCCGCCGCTAAACTAAGCGCGGACTGGAACACCGCGAGAGTTCAAAAAATCTATTGGGCGCTGGCTCAAGGCGTCGCTCAGCACGACGCCTACGAAATCCTCACGCCCATCGGCCTTGTACCACACCCGCGCATCGGTTCCGTGTGGGCTGCCAACCCAAGTGGCAAGCCGTCGAAGTCATTGGCGAAGGTGATCTCACGGGCGCCAGGCAGCACGGCGTCAAGCAGCACGGCGTCAAGGAGCACATCAGGCACCACAACATTTGAGGTAAGCCTGAATTCGGGACGCCCTCATCAAATCAGAATCCATCTGGCATCCATCGGCCATCCGCTGGTAGGCGATCCGCTGTACGGTTTATCCGGCCAGCCTCTTGAAAATCTCCCCGGCCTCCCGGGCGATGGAGGATATTTCCTGCACGCCCGATATCTAAATTTCCACCACCCCATCACCGCCGAACAGATCGATCTTGAGGCAGCTTTGCCGTCTCAGTTCTCATTGCATCAGTAGGTCACGGGGGACAGAAATTCGTAGACATTTCCTCAGTGAATTGTTTCCGATAACCGGTCAGACGCCCCGCGGCAGGAGCACCAAGTCGGCCGCTTCCTCAGCATCTTTGAGGAGCGTCTTGCGCGGCGTGCCTAAGTGAGCACGCATGGTCAGGCCACGAGCAAAATCCGTGACTTGGATCGCGCGCACGGCTACCGGAAAGTCAGGCGGGATGTCTCCCGCACTGATCCCGTCCCGGAAACGGCGCTCCACCAGCGCCGCGCCGCCCTCGACCGTGCTCTGCAGGAACCGCCGAACCTCAGCGTCGTTCACAAGCGGCGCGACGCACACCAGAAGGCAGCCCCGGGCGGACCCTTTCTCGGTCGCACTTTCGACGGCGTACCTCAGAAAGCCCGCGATCGAGTCGCGAAGACCCTGTGGCGAGAGGAGTGCCTTTGCGGCTGATGCACCCTTGCGTTCTGCGTACGCCCTAAGGACGCGCAAGAATATCGCCCGCTTGTCCCCAAAGACGGCATACAGGCTCGGCCGTCCTACACCCATCCCGGCGACGAGATCGTCAATCGTCACTCCGTCGTAGCCTTTCGACCAGAACACCTGAGTCGCCTTTTCCAGCGCCCCCGTCTCGTCGAAGCTGCGCGGTCGACCCCGCGGCCTAGCGGTTTTGTGAATCATTTAGTTCAAAACTCCTTGACACTCACCACCCACCAATATATAACCAAATAGTTCACAAATAGCAAGCTGGCTCTGGCCTCGCGGGCCTCACGACTCGGCCTTCACCGAAAAGTGCTGGAAGTGAGGCGGCTAAAGGATTGGATCACGGCCGTGTGAGGAGGAACGATGGGCAAACAAGTTGAGGACCTGCAAATCAAGGAGAAGTCATGAGGGTTGGCTCCAACGCTCTAGGTCATCGTCACCGGGCGCAGCTTGGCTCGGGTAAAGGAAACGGCCGCTCATTAATAACCTAAAAAGGATAGAAAATATGAACGAAAGTATCTTAATAACCGGAGCAAATATTGGGCTTGGGAAAGAGACTGCCCGACAGTTAGCATTGAAAAAAGAAACAAAACAGGTAATTCTTTTTTGCAGAAATCAAGCGAGAGCAGAGGCGGCAAAAAAAGACCTTCAGGAGAAAACGGGGAAAAAGATTTTTGAAATTATTATCGGGGATGTTACGGATGCAAATTCTGTAAGAAAAGCAGTAGAAGAAATAAAGGAACCTATTGATGCAATAATTTTAAATGCAGGTGGAGTAGTTGGGAAAACGGCTGCGAAATCTACGCCTTCCGGTATGAATCAATTAGCTGCTACGAATATTTTAGGTAATGTAATTCTAGTGGAGGAATTAATTAAACGGGACAATTTAAGGAAAACAGTTCTATCAGTCAGTGCGGAAGCTGTTCCAGGAGTAAAGATGCTCGGAGTAAAACCAGTTTCAATGAGGACTTCTTCTGTAGGTGAGTTTGCTGCTGTTCTTGATGGATCATATTTTGGTAATAAGTTCAATGCATTGCAAGCATACGCATATGTCAAGTATGCAGAAACCATGTGGACGTTATCAATGGCAAGAAAATATCCTAAGCTCAAGTTTATTGTTGTGAGCCCAGGAAATACAAAAGGAACTCAGGCGCCAGATAGTCTTCCCCCGGCCATGCGGTTTATGTTGAAGTATGTGATGATGCCTATTGTATTCCCATTGATGGGCGGAATGGTGCATACGCTGGAAGTAGGTGCAAAACGCTTTGTAGATGCCATTTCGGATGAGCGGTACAAAAGCGGCGTTTTTTATGCCAGCAAAGAGGGTAAGTTATCGGGGAGCATGGTGGACCAGAGCACCTTTTTTGCTGATTTGAAAAATACTTCATTTCAAGATAACGCCAACCAGGCAATTCACCGTTTCATAAATTAGGCCTGAAAAGTAGTAGTTCTTCATATATGAGTCTGGGCAAGAATCTGACAAACAGAATCTTTAGGCGACAAGGAGGACTGGCTCCTGGATCGCGAGCAAACCTTCAATAATCAACGCCGACGTTAGCCGGCAATTTTCCGCCCACGCTACACTGGAAGCGGCACGGCACCCGACCTGCTTCTCAAAATGATCTCTTTCTCAGACATCAATAAGCAGTATGGCAAGCAGTTGCTCTTCGCGGATGGTTCGTTTCAGTTGAATCCCGGCGAAGAAGTTGGATTGGTCGGTTCCAATGGGGCGGGCAAGGCTACCGATCCTGCGCTGGATGCCAGATGTGCAGAATTTCAACGGCACCGTCCTTCACGCGGTAGGCGATGATATGTGGTAAGCGCCGCTGCAATAATTCGCGGGTGCCCTCTTCGCGTCCGTTGCGCCCACGCAGCGGGAACTTTCTTAATGACTGGGCGGACTTACGGATTTCAATGACAGTGGGCCGGGCTAAATGAGGCTCGTGCTCTTTGAGGTAGTCGTAGATGTTTTGCAAGTCCGCTGCGGCTGTGGGCGTCCAGCGAATGCGCATCAGGAGTTAAGCATCCGCTCGATGCGCGCTTCCATTTCTTCCTCTTCGATAAACTCCCCCCGGTCGGCCTGCGCGATGCCCTCGCGCACGGCGGCGCGAAACCGCGCGTCCTGCTCGAGCAGACGCAAGGCGGCATCCTTTACCAAGCGCTCGGTATCCGTACCGGCATGACTGGCAATTTGGGATAATTGCGCTTCTTGCTCGGGGGTGAAATGGACTTCCATACCTGCCAGTCTAGGATGGCGAGTTTAAGCTGTCAACGAGGTGTTGTGCACTCACCTCCAAGTTTCTGGACGGGCTGATCGAGGCAGCGAGGAAAACCGGGGACAGGTCCCCGGTCCTTTCAAGCCCTGACAATCATCGAGACTCCAACTTCTTATTTCGCCTTCGCTAGCTTCGCAACAACCGCGGCAATTTTATCGAGTATCTGGTTCCAGCCCTCCATTTGACCGCTATTTTTCGCGCTCTCCATGGGTTCATTTCCAATGAAGGTGAGTTTCGTCTGGCCGTTGCCAAGATCCTCAAAAATGGTCACGTCGTAGGCACCGTCGATGGCCTCATGTTCTATTCCTAATTCCGCAGGCTCAACCTTGTTTCCCTTCGAGTCGGCGAAGTACATGGAGGAAACGATCTTTTCCTGGGGAACAATCTCGTGGTATTCAACCGCATTCCAGCACTCCTGCCCATCCGGCGCTCTCATGCAGAGGAGAGATTTTCCTCCAACGCGAAAATCCATCTGACAAACCGGCGCAGTAAAGCCCTTCGGCCCCCACCACTGCATCACGTATTTCGGGTCGGTCCACGCCTTCCAAACCAATTCGCGTGGGGCATCAAACACTCTTGTGACAACCATCCGCTCGATCTCGTTCACTGTGTTTTTTGTCATCTCTGACCTCCTCTTTCTTCATTTGATTTACAACTGCATCCAGTTTGTCGAGGCTCTCTTCCCAGAACCGGCGATAGCTGATCGCCCAGTCGCTGACCGTCTTGATCGCCGCCGGCCTAAGCGTGCACATACTCTCTCGTCCACGCTTCGTCTTGATCACAATCCGCGCCCGCACCAGGTAGGCAATATGTTTTGAAATCATCTGCTGCGAAAGCGCAAACGGTTCCGTCAATCCATGCACAGAGGCGGGCCCATGCGAGAGTCGTTCGATCATTGCCCGCCGTGTTGGATCAGACAAAGCCGCAAACGTGGTACCTAATCTATCCACAACCATATGGTAGTGGATTATCGGGAAATGTCAAGTGCGAATTTTGCGATCCCTGATTTCTGGAAAAATGCAGATTCCTCGCTGTCCTCACCGCGCAAGCGCGGCTACGGACAGCTCGGAATGACAATAGTTAGCGGCGCGGCTGAAGCCGCACCCTTTCAAAGCGAACTCAAACTGAGCCGCTTCGACAAACTTATCGGCGGTGGCTCTGTTTTGTTCGAGGTACCAACTGATGGAAGACTTGAGTTCGGCGAGGGCGGACGGGTGAATCTCCAAAGACTTAGCGGCCATTGAGGAGGGCGGTAATCTGGCGCCGCGTCTCTGCCCATGGAATTGGTTTTACTTTGCCAGAATCCAGTTCCTCGATGCGTTTGGCAATTTCGTGTTTCCATGCTTCCTCGACCGATGGGTCAACGGTATCGTCGAGGCTTTCCAACAGCGATCCAGCCAAAGCAGCGCGAGCTTCCGGCGGGAGAGCCAAGGCCTTTTTTAACAGTTCGGAAATGTCTGGACTCATATGACTATTTTACGCCCGGCAAGCAAATCGCGAGAAAATCGCAGCCGGTTCCGTCTGTCGCCAGATTTCAGCATTCCCCACAACCAGCATTGGCCGACAATTTTCTGGACGGGCTACACTGGAAGAGGCGCGTCATATACGTAGACTCGTTCTGCGGGTTGGTCTCTTTAAATGACCTCACAAAACGATCTCTCAAAATGATCTCCTTCTCAAACATCAATAAAAATGATCTCTTTCTCAAACATCAATAAGCAGTATGGCAAGCAGTTGCTCTTCGTGGATGCTTCCTTTCAGTTGAATCCCGGCGAAAAAGTCGGACTGGTCGGTCCCAATGGGGCGGGCAAGACAACGCTCTTCCGGATGGTGGTCGGCGAGGAAACTCCCGACGAGGGCGCGGTCTCAGTCCCCAAGAAATTGACGATTGGCTACTTTCGCCAGGACGTCGAAGAAATGCAGGGCCGTTCGGTCCTGGATGAAGCGATCGCAGGCAGCGGACGCGTCGGTGATCTGCACCACGAACTCGAAGCCTTGCAGCGGGAAATGTCCGACCCCGACAAGGCTGATGAAATGGACCGCATTCTTGAGCGCTTCGGTCACGTGCAGGAGGAGTACGAGCATTTAGGCGGTTATGCGCTCGAGTCGCAAGCGCGTGTAGTGCTGCACGGTCTGGGATTCAAGGACGATCAGATTGACGGCGACGTGGGCGCTCTCTCCGGCGGATGGAAAATGCGGGTTGCGCTGGCACGCGTCCTGCTCGGAATGCCGGATGTATTGCTGATGGACGAGCCTACCAACCATCTCGACATCGAATCCATCATCTGGCTCGAGCAGTTTCTCAAGTCGTTTCCCGGCGCGCTGCTGATGACTTCGCACGACCGCGAGTTCATGAACCGTATCGTCTCAAAGATTGCAGAGATCGATGGCGGCGAGATCATCACCTACTCCGGCAACTACGACTTCTATGAGCGCGAGCGAGTGATCCGAGAGGCCAACCAGCAGGCAGCTTTCGCCCGGCAGCAGTCTATGCTGGCCAAGGAGCAGCGCTTCATCGATCGTGTCAGGACGCACGCGGCCAAAGCGGCCCAGGTACAGAGCCGGATCAAGGCCTTGGATAAGATCGAGAAGATCGAACTGCCCAAAAAACGACAAGTCGTGAAATTCGACTTTCGCGTTCCTCCACGATCCGGCGAACAAGTGGCCGTTATTGAGAATCTGCACAAGAGTTACGGCCCGCGTGTGATTTACGACGGGTTCAATCTCACCATCCGCCGCGGAGAACGCTGGGCCGTGATGGGGAGAAACGGCGCAGGCAAGACCACGCTGCTTAAGATGATTGCCGGAGCCAGTGCTCCAGATGCGGGGAGCGTGCGGCTGGGGGCCAGCCTGTATATGGGCTACTTCGCGCAACAGGCTTTGGATTTGCTCAACTCCGATCTCACCGTCGCCGAACAGTTGCAACAGGATTTTCCCCAGGACAGTATCGGGTCGCTGCGGAACCTGGCGGGAGCATTCCAGTTCTCCGGCGAAGACGTGGATAAGAAGATCCGCACACTCTCCGGCGGCGAAAAATCGCGACTGGCAATAGCGCGCATGCTCTACAACCCGCCGAACTTTCTAGTGCTGGACGAACCGACGAATCACCTGGACCTTGCGACCAAGGAGATGCTGGTGGATGCCCTGAAGGATTTTGAAGGCACCATGATCTTCGTATCGCATGACCGCATGTTCCTTCGCGGTCTCGGCTCGCGAGTGCTGGAACTGGGAGGCGAGAGCGGAACGGACCGCCATCCCACTGTCTATCCTGGATCATACATTGAGTATGTGCAGAAGCTAGGACATGAGGCGCCGGGGATCTATTCGTAGGCCTTGCACGGCTTTTGTGCAACGACTCGCCGGGTGAGGAAACGGCGGACGCTCTGCTTGATTGCCCGGCTCGAGGCGATCTGGTTCTGGACAGTTTGACGGTCGGGTGCAGGGCGAGCAGATTGCCAGCGCCCATCCGTTCGCCCCATGTGACGCCAGTCCATGCAGATGAAATGTACCGAGTCGGTTATCGCGAATCGGTGCAGCAGGCGAAGGCTGGTGGTGAGGAAAGCGACAAACTCTGCTTCGCTCATCTGACGAATGGGACAGGACTTCTTTTCCCGAACCGCGACGAAGAAATCCTGCGTCTAGTCATGCCCGATGGAAAACTGGAGATGGGCGGTTGAAGATGCGTGCTAGACACTAGACTTTCGATACTTGTTATCAAGGCCGAGCGCGCTATATTCACTGAATCCCCTGCTGCCGTTGGTGGCCTTCCCGAGCTTTGCTATTGACCCGCCGCTTTGGCATTTTTGTCGATTTCTAGAAGGCCGGTGTAAGACGACCCGTTCGGCGTGGCGCGCTGGCTCGGGTCATTAATGAGGCGAGAGGAAAACTATGCGTGCTTCGGCGAGCCTTACTTTTGCGTGTCGTTGCTTCGGAGTCGTTCTTGTGCTGCTGCTGCTGGCTTTCGTTGCCCAGGCACAGATCACACCGATGGGCGATGCGTACACGAACGCCGCAGCCCCCACGACCAACTATGGGTCCAAGCCGTCGCTCGATGTCGATCGCGCTACGCAAATCGCTTACATTCAATTCAATCTTGCGTCGATTCCCGCCGGCGCCAGTGTCAGTCAGGCTACGCTGAAACTGTTTGTCAATTCGGTGACTAACCCGGGCAGCTTCAACGTGAATTATGTCTCCGGCCCGTGGTTGGAGGGGGCCATCACGCACGAACTCGCTCCTGCGCTGGGAACTACCATTGTCTCCAACGTTGGGATCACAGGCGAGGACAAGAACCAGTACATCCTGATCAACATTACGCCCGCCGTCCAGGCATGGCTCAATGGCACCGAAGCGAATAACGGAATTGCGTTGGTGGCAAACGGAGCATTCCACGCTGCCTTCGATAGCAAAGAGAACGCCGGGACTGCGCATCCGCCCCAGTTGGATATTGTCTTTGCCGCCGGCAGCTCTCTGCAGTTGGGCGACAACAGCCTGATATGCGTTACCTCCTCTGCCGCGGCCGCGACCTCGGGCAGTTCTCTCGCAGACGACGCCATCAGCGGAAGCTCGCCCATGAACATTGGCATTCACTGCGGGCCCGTCGGCGGAGGCGGCACTGTAACCAGCGTTGGCTTGACCGCTCCCTCTCCCGACTTCATCGTGACCGGGTCTCCTGTGACTGCGAGCGGCACGCTCGGCCTGGGATGGGTTGTATCCCCCGATTACAACAACACGCCGAGTGCCATCGTGAAGCGCGACAGTTCAGGGAACTTCAGCGCCGGCTCAATCACCGCACAAGCCATCACGGTTGAGATGCCCAACGATGGTGCCACGGGAACTACGCTGAACTACCTCGCCAAGCTGGTGGGGGGGAAAGCGATCATCGCGACTACTTCAGACACCTCCGGTTTGGTCGGCGTGGTAACGGGCGGCGCAGGCATAACCGGCTTCGCGCAGATCGCGCAAGCAGGACAGGTAAGTATTGTCTTTGATGGCCCCACGACCGCTGGAGACTACGTGATCCCCAGCACGACCATTGGCGGTGCGGGTCATGATGCTGGGAATACATACCCGACTTCCGCACAGGTGATCGGCCGCGTGCTGTCAACCAATGGGGTGGCGGGCAATTATTCGGTCCTGGTAGCGGCCGGAGCACAGGCACCTAGCTGTCCGGCGGGGCAGACTAAGTGCGGTGGGGCTTGCGTCAGCACGAACACGGATAACGCAAACTGCGGTGCGTGCGGGTCCACCTGTGCGGCGGGCCAAACGTGCTCTTCGGGGACATGTGCTTTGATCTGCCCGGCGGGGCAGACTGCCTGCAGTGGAGCCTGCGAGAATCTCCGCAACGACAACGCCAACTGCGGTGCGTGCGGGGTCGCCTGTGCGGCGGCCCAAACATGCTCTTCGGGGACATGTGTTTTGATCTGTCCGGCGGGGCAGAATAACTGCAGCGGCGTCTGTACGAGTGAGCGCAACGATAACGCAAACTGCGGTGCGTGCGCGTCCACCTGTGCGGCGGGCCAAACATGCTCTTCGGGGACATGTGCTTTGATCTGTCCGGCGGGGCAGACGGCCTGCAGTGGCGCCTGCACGATTACGCGCAACGACAACACAAACTGCGGTGGATGCGGAGTTGCCTGTGCGGCGGGCCAAACATGCTCCTCGGGTATGTGTACCGTGATCTGTCCGGCGGGGCAGACTAACTGCAGTGGCGTCTGCACGAATGTGCGCAGCGACAACGGAAACTGCGGTTCGTGCGGAAATGCATGCGTCGCCGGCACGGCCTGCTACAGCGGTTCATGCAGTGCGATCTAGTACCCACTTTGGGCAAGCGATGCCGCGCACAGCAGAGCCACAAGCAGGCCGACACGTCTCATCCTAATTCTTCATCCTCCAACTTTAGTCAGGTTCAGCCCAGGCCAAACTGTTGGACGCTTTCTTCGGCTATGACGCAAGTAATGCTGGGCCTGGCATCTTGAACATCAGTGTGGACACCGCTAGGGACTTTGTGAAGAAGAGAAAGGAGTGGGCGACCGCTTGCGCCGCTGCTGGACTGGGCCATAAAATTGAGGTGCCAGGCAAGCCCTACGATCCGCAATACGTCGGGTTAACTATCCACGATTGACGACGCAATGCGGTTCGGAATCTTGTCCGGGCAGGGGTTCCAGAGACTATTGCTATGAAGATGTCCGGCCACAGGACGCGCAGTGTCTTCGACCGATATGCCATCGCGTCTGTGACTGATGTGACCAAGGCCATGTCGAAGGTCGAAACGAACGGACTTGGCGAAACTTTAGTGAAACTGGCACCCCCGGCGACATTGCGAAAGTCTGGTAAGTAACACAAATAGCAAAGGATGGCGCTATCGTCTAGGGGTTAGGACGGAAGATTCTCAATCTTCAAACCCGGGTTCGATTCCCGGTAGCGCTACCATACAGTCTGGACGGCAGAGGAAATCGCCCGGATTCCCCTAAAATCCGCCGTTCTTGCGACAACTATCCGAGTTCAATTCTTGCGCGGCGACCCGCAAGATACTGCTACCTAAGTAACATTGACGCAAGCCTGGTTAGACTGCACACTCGTGCCATTGCTGCGCATTTCCCCGGAATTTGATTGATAGGCTTGACTTCGCGTGGGGCGAAAGAAGAACAGCTCTGCCGTGAATCGCCGGGGAAGCGTTCCAAGGAGTTACCTTATGCCATTCTGCCGTTTTGGGACGCGCATCTGCGCTCTTCTGTGCTTCGCTGCCACTGGACTTATCCCGGCCGCATTTGCCCAGCAACATCCAGCCACAGGCATGCAGCAAATCAATCATGTTGTTTTCATCGTCAAAGAAAGCCACAGCTTCGACAACATGTTCGGAAAGTTTACCAGCGCGTATGGGACGACGACGTGCATGCTTTCTAATGGTCAAGTGATCCCGATGAAACGGGCTGCCGATCGCTATTCTCATGGCATCAGCCACGATTACGCCGACACTTTGCTGGCAATAAACAATGGCAAAATGAACCAGTTCGACTTGATCAACCTTGGCGGCGCGAACAGCGGCAATATGCTCGGTGATCTCGAAAGCTGCCGGCAATTCGAGCAAGCCGATATTCCAAACTATTTTGACTATGCCCGAAGTTTTGCGCTGGCGGCGAACATGTTCTCCTCGCTGCATGGGTCGAGCTATCCTAATCACCTTTATACGATCGCGGCCAACTCATTCGGAGTATTCGACATTCCATACCGCGTTGGCACGTCTTACAACTGGGGATGTGACGCTCCAGCGGCGGCGCTGGTCGCTGAGCTGTTGCCGAGCGGAGTCGCTACCGCGGAGTCCCCTTGTTTGACCGGCGTGCAGACTATGGCAGGCTCGCTCGACAACGCCGGAATAAGCTGGAAATACTATTCACCTCCGAATACCGATCCGGCGTACGAATCCGTAGCGTTCGACGCTATCAGTGAGGTACGGAACGGACCGGATTGGGCAAAGGTGGTCGACACCGGCAACTTCGTCTCCGATGTGCAGAATAACCAGCTGCCATCGGTAAGCTGGCTAATTACCCCCGATTGGCAGAGTGAGCATCCCGACAACAGCACTTGCGAAGGCGAGAATGCGACGGTGGCAGAATTAAATGCCATTATGAGCAACCCTGCTCTGTGGAACACAACCGCAGTCTTTATCGTATGGGATGACTTTGGAGGGATGTATGACCACGTGCCGCCGCCCGATGTCGACACGTTCGGCCTTGGGCCCCGAGTGCCGATGCTCATCATCTCCCCTTATGCAAGGAAAAACTATATTTCGACTACGCAGTATGAGTACTCATCGGTACTGAAGTTCATCGAGGAGCGGTTCGGCCTGCCCGCGCTCGGCGCTCGCGATGCAGCCGCCAACGACATTACGGACAGCTTTAATTTTTCGCAGAAACCGCTCGCGCCCCTGGTTCTAACGACGCGAACATGTCCGATTGTTTCCGCCACGCAAGCTGGAATGGGAACGGTGACCGCGAACGTGGGCAAGCCAATCACAACCCATTTGGAAGTGTACAATTCTCGGCCGACGGCGCTGACAATCGATTCGATCACAAGCAGCACTTCCCAGTTTTCGCTCGACCAGAGTAGCTGTTCGGCGGTTACCGACTGCTCAACAGGCTTAGCAAATTACTGTTCGGCGGGTACTGTGCTCAACCCGCAGAGTGCGGATGGCAGTTGCACGCCCGGATGCAGCATCTGTGTGAACTTCCTGCCTAAGGGCGCAGGGCTAAAATCGGGGACAGTCACGTTCAGCGACAGCGACCCGAGCAGTCCGCAGACCGTCACGGTCAGCGGCTTGGGCTCGGTGCTTGAGCTTTCGCCTGCACCATCAGCTCTGGTTTTTCCCGACACACAACTCGGTTCGTTCAGCACGCTGTCGTTTACCTTGACGAATACGGCAACGACGAAGGCCGTCAGCATCACCTCAATCACCGCGATTAACGATTACACGATTTCGAATAACTGTGGGACCTCGATCGCCGCGCAAGCGACGTGCATCATCAACGTGACCTTCACACCCACGGCCTCCGGCCTGCGTCCTGGAGTTCTGACGGTCGTAAGCAGCGATGCCGCGAGTCCCATGGCTCAGTATCTGCACGCGAAGGGAATTGGCGTTACGGTCTCACCACAGGCCATCTCGTTTGGAAAGCAGACGGTGAGCACGAATAGCATGCCTCATACGGTTACGATAACGAACTGGAGCGCGACGCCTCTGCAGATCGGGAACATGACTCCTACCGCGGGGTTTCTCGTGTCGTCAAATAATTGTCCCGCCATGCTCGGATCGCAAGCGAACTGCATGATTCAAATCGTATTCTCGCCGACTGCAACTGGCGCGGCCGCCGGAACCATTACGATCAGCGACAGCGATGCGACAGCTCCGCAGTCCGTAAGCGTCAACGGTACGGGGAAATAGAATCGACAGAGTGATAGCAGAAACCTCCGCTGCGGTCCGGGGCGAAATGCCGCATTCGTCCTATGTCGAACTGTAGAATGTACGCTAGCGTACAGTGTTGACCGTATTTACTCCCCGACAACGGGAGGAATATCGTTAAATCTGCCCTTTCTCTCCCGCCGCCCGCGTGTTCTAGATGGCCAATCACGGTCAGCAGCCTTGCAAGGGCTAAAGGCGGCTGCTTGTCCTACACAATTCTAATCGTCGATGATAACGCCCTCATTCGCCATACGCTCCGGACGTGCATCGAGCAGAACACTGACTGGTACGTCTGCGGTGAGGCTGAGAACGGCAGAGTAGCAGTCGATAAAGCTCAAGAACTCCATCCGGATATTGTGATATTGGATTTCCAGATGCCTGTCATGAACGGGCTGGAGGCGGCACGATGTATCGCATCATGCGTGCCCAAGGCGGTAGTGTTGATGCTAACCATGCACAACAGTGAGCAGCTTCGGAAGGATGCCTTGGCCGCCGGAATCCGAGACGTCCTCTCCAAGACCGAAAATGTCACCGATCATCTGCTCGCCTCGGTCAGAAAGCTTAGTTCCGGGTCTTAGAGGTCTCGACGTGTCTCCGCCTAAATTTCTTGCGCGAAACTTAGCTCGCTCCTTTGCCTAGGCAGAGGCGATTCACACATTCCAGTTCGGAATTCATTGCTCCTTGATCGGAGTACACGCCTCCATGTGACCCGGCTCACATGCACATTGTTTGCGGCACACGCGCAACAGTGACTCGTCTCATACACCCGGTAGCCCTATTCCTCCATGATGCAAGTGCGCTACAGGAGATCCCTCCGAGGCGCAATTAGCAGAAAACTTCGGGTGCGGGCCCCTGTACAAGTCCGGCCCGCCATTCATTTAGGAGTCTGCGATGGGCCGCAAGGTAATGCCTGAGGAGACAATTCAGTCCCACTTAACGGCGGCGGGAGTCTCGCGCCGTTCCTTCCTGCGCCTCTGCTCGGTCATTGTGGCTACCGCACCGGCAGGGCTTGCGCTCACCAAGAGCGGATCGGTTGCGGAAATTGCCGCCAAGATTGGCAAGGCTCGCCGCCCATCTGTCATCTGGCTGCACTTTCAGGACTGTACGGGATGCACCGAGACGCTGCTTCGCACCTCGGCCCCCGATGCCGCCCACCTCATTCTTGATGTCATCTCTCTCGACTATCACGAAACATTGATGGCGGCATCCGGCAAGCAGGCCGAAGCCGCGCTGCGCAAGGCGATGGATGATAACGCCGGCAAATATATTCTGGTAGTCGAAGGCGCCCTCCCCACCCGCGACAACGGCGTCTACATGGAACTCGGCGGGCGCCCAGCGGTACAGGTGGTCAAAGAGGTAGCATCGAAGGCCGCGGCCGTCATCGCCATCGGATCGTGTGCCTCCTGGGGCGGAGTTCCTTCCGCCGACCCGAACCCTACAGGCGCCATGGGCGTCGATAGCGTTATCTCCGGCAAGCCGATCGTGAATTTGCCCGGCTGCCCTCCCAATCCTTACAACCTGCTCGCGGTGGTGCTGGAATACGTCACCATGGGCCGTCTGCCCGAACTCGACGATCTCCGCCGCCCCACGTTCGCCTACGAGCGCGTGATTCACGAAAACTGCCCGCGCCGCGCGCATTTCGATGCCGGACGCTATGCAAATTCATTTGGCGACGAAGGCCACCGCAAAGGCTGGTGCCTTTACAAGCTGGGCTGCAAGGGTCCGGTGACGCATGCAGCTTGCTCCACGCGGCACTTCAACGAAATTCCGGGCGTTTGGCCCATCGGGATCGGCGCACCGTGCCTGGGATGCACAGAGAAAAATGTCGTATGGCGGATTCCGACAACTGAGACTGTGCCCATTCACATGGCCACGCCACCTGACACCTATCCTCCGATTTATACCAGCGCGGGGCAGATCAAGACCGGTGCGGCTGTGTTGGTTGGCGCCATTGCAGGAGCGGTTGGAAGCGCGACCTGGGTAGCGGGCCAGCGTTTTCGCAGCAGCCAGGAAGCTGGTGCCGAGCGAATCGCCATCGATCGGGCGCATATCGAGACACTGTCCCCCACTTCGGAGCCCACTACGGAGCGCCGTACGGAGAAAGAGGAATAACGTGGCTATCACGCGGCGAGAACTGATTACGACGATTGCCAAGGCGGGTGTGCCCGCTGCCGTCGGCGTCACGGTGGGTGCGCAAACTCTCCACGCTGAGACCGTGCAAGTTCCCACGGCCGCTGTCGGCCTCCTCTATGATGCGACCATCTGCATCGGCTGCAAGTCCTGTGTGGCGGCCTGCGCCGCGGCCAACGACACCCCCCCCGATACCCGCGGAGATGGATTGCACCAGTCGCCCACCGACCTTAACGACGTCACTCGCAACGTGATCAAGCTCTACAAGCCGGCGGATGGGTCTCCCAGTTCTTTCGTCAAACGGCAGTGCATGCACTGCTTTGATCCGGCCTGCGCGGCCGGCTGTCCGTTTCAGGCACTCCATAAGGAGCCTGAGAGCGGCATCGTTACTTGGGAGGCGGATAAGTGCATTGGCTGCCGCTATTGCACCATCACCTGCCCCTATCACATTCCGCGCTTCCAGTGGGCTGGATACAACCCGCGTGTCACCAAGTGCGAGCTCTGCAGTCATCGCCTTGAGAACGGATTGAAACCGGGCTGCACCAGCGTGTGCCCCACCGGGGCCGTGATCTATGGTCCAAGAACCGTGCTGCTGATGGAAGCGAAGCGCCGGATCAAGGAAAATCCGGGACGCTATTTCGAGAACAAGGTGTACGGCGAGACCGACAACGGCGGCACGCAGTGCCTCTACCTCTCGCGGGTTCCATTCGAAGATCTGGGCTTGCCGGAACTCGGCGTGGAATCGGTGCCGGCAAAAACGTTGCGCTGGCAAAGGCGCCTCTACCAGTATTTTGCGCTGCCCGCAGTTTTGTATGTGGGCCTGGTGCAAGTGATTCGCAAGAATCTGGATGGCCATGAGCAGGAAGCGCATGAACGCGAGAAAGAAACCGGGCTGAGGGCGCAATTATGAGCGGCGAACGCAAAAATGAAAACCGGTGGGAGCGGGCCGTGCCCGTTTTCGGATTTCCTGTCGTCACACGAGGCTTTGTTGTTTTATTGGCGATGACGCTCATGGCCTTGGTGCTGACCGGTTACCGCGAACTCGCGGGACTAGGGCCTGTCAGCGGGATGAATGATGCGTTTGGTTGGGGAATCTGGAAAACGTTCAATGTCATGGTCCTCACCGCGCTTGGCTCGGGCGCTTTCGCAGTCGGAATTGCGGCCTGGGTATTTCGCCGCAAAAAGCTCCATGCCCTCATGCGCATGGCGCTGCTCACCAGTTTTCTGGCCTACGCATGCGGCCTCCTGTTGCTGGGTATCGATGCCGGCAAGCCGTGGAATTTCTATTGGATCGTATTCCCGTGGAAATGGAACATGCACTCTCCGCTGGCGGAAGTCGCCATCTGCATGTCTATTTACGCCATGATTCCGCTTGCCGTGGAAAATCTTCCCCCGGTGCTCGAGCGGTTATGGTATTTCGACGCCCGGCTGCGCCCTGGAGTCGAGAAAGCTGAACGGCGCTTGCATTCCGTTTTTCCTTGGGTGATCGCACTGGCATATCTGCTGCCGGGAATGCACCAATCGTCTCTTGGCGCGCTGATGTTGCTGGCAGGAGAACGCGTCCACCCGTTGTGGCAGACGCCGTTCTTGCCATTGCTCTACCTGGGAGCCGCTTGCTTCATGTCTTTCGGCTGCGTCGCCGGAACCACAATGCTGTGTTGCTTGATTTGGAAGCGGCCGATGGACATGGATGTCCTGGACGAAGCGGCCCGAATTACGCGCACGCTCATCTTCGGATGGGCCGCGTTGCGGGTGGTCGACATCATGTTCCGCGGCGCGTTTGGCACGGCATTTCATCTCGACCGTTTTGCTGCCGTGTTCTGGCTGGAAATACTGATGATTCTTGGCGGGGCCTTGCTGCTGCAACAGTCCTTGCGCTCGCACCAAAGAAGCCAGATGTTTCTCGGCTACTGTCTAAGCTCCCTCGGAGGCATGGTCTACCGCTTCAGCCCGACGACCCTGGCATTCCGTCCCGATCCGCAGTCCCTGTATTTCCCGGCAACCATCGAAATCCTGGTATCGCTCGGCTTCATCGCCATGGGCATTGCGGGCTTCCTTTTCGCAGTTAAGAAATTTGCGATTCTGCCGGCGCCAACTTACTTATGGCACGACATGGCGAGTTATTTCCGGTTCCGCCGTCCCTACATTCGATGGACGGGATATTTCAAGTACGGCTATTTCGGTGAAGACGAGACGATTGCACACAACTCTGATTGACGGCAGGCGCTATGTCACAACGAATCACAATTGATCCGATTACTCGAATTGAAGGCCACCTTCGCATAGATGTTGAAGTGGAAGGCTATGCGGTGAAGGATGCCTGGGCGTCATGCACGATGTGGCGCGGCATTGAAACCATTCTGCGCGGTCGCGATCCGCGCGATGCCTGGATGTTCACGCAGCGCTTCTGCGGCGTGTGCACCACGGTCCACGCGATGGCCAGTGTGCGCGCCGTTGAAGACGCGCTCAAACTCCCTGTGCCCGCCAATGCTCAATACATCCGAAATCTGATTCTCATCGCGCACGCCTTGCACGACCACATCGTGCACTTTTATCAGCTGTCGGCGCTCGATTGGGTCGACATCCTCGAGATCCCGAAAGCCGACCCCGCGGCAGCCTCGAAGCTGGCGGAAACGCTTTCACCGTGGACCCGCAATTCTCGCAATGAACTCAAAGCCGCGCAGGACAAAGTAAAGGCGGTCGCAGCCAGCGGCCAACTCGGCATCTTCCAGAATGGCTACTGGGGGCATCCGGCGATGCGGCTTTCGCCGGAAGTGAACTTGCTTGCCTTCACGCACTACATCCAAGCGCTGGAATATCAGCGCAAGGCCTTGCAGGTTGTCGGATTGCTGGGATCGAAAACGCCGCATATACAGAATCTTCTGGTCGGCGGCGTGGCCAACGCCATCGATCTGGATAATCAAAGTGCACTCGGCATGGAAAAGCTGGAAATGATCCGGCAGCTCCTCGACGAAGTCGCGCAATTCATCCGCGAAGTTTACCTGGTTGACGTATGTGCAGTGGCGGCAATGTATCCCGAGTGGTTCAAGATTGGAAGCGGCGTAACAAATTACCTCGCAGTCCCGGATTTGCCGCTCGATAGCAATGCCGGTTCCTACGATCTTCCCGGCGGCATCATCATGCATGGCGATATCGCTGGCGTACAGCCGTTCAAAACCGCTTCTGACGCGGCGTTTCGCGAGTCCGTCACGGAAGATGTCACGCACGCCTACTATGAGGGCGCGAAGCCACTGCACCCCTGGGTCGGCGAAACTGAACCGCAGTTTACCGGCTGGGATGGTGACAAGAAATACTCGTGGGTCAAATCCCCGCGCTACAAGGGCCAGCCGATGCAGGTCGGGCCGTTGGCGCAGGTCCTGGTTGGGTACGCGCAGGGACATCCGTTGACGCGCAAGTACGCTGACTTGGCGCTCGGGCAGGTTTCGGCCATAGCAAAAGTAAACGCAACGCCAGCTTTGCTGCACTCGACCCTGGGTCGCCACGCCGCGCGCGCCATCCGGGCCGCCATGCTGGCCGAACTCGCTCAGAAGCACTGGCAATTGCTGGTCGACAACATCGCCAAGGGAGACTTCGCCGTCCACAATGCGCCCGTGTTTTCCTCCGGCGAAGTGGAAGGCGTGGGTACACATGAAGCTCCGCGCGGTACTTTGTCGCACTGGATCGTGATAAAAGATGGCCGGATTAAGAATTATCAGGCTGTAGTGCCTTCCACCTGGAACGCCAGCCCTCGCGATGAGTCAGGCGCGCACGGGCCTTACGAGGCGTCACTCTTGAACACGCCGCTGGCTCGGCCTGAAGAACCGCTCGAGGTGCTGCGGACGATCCACTCGTTTGATCCCTGCATGGCCTGCGCTTGCCATACCTTCGATCCTTCGGGCAAATCCATCGCGCGCGTAAAGGTGCTGTGAAGGAAAAAGTGAAGAAAAAAGTGAAGAAAAAAATCACTATCGGCGGAATCGGTAGTGTATTGCTCGGCGACGATGGCATCGGCCCCTGTGTGGCCGGAATGCTGGAAGCCAGTTATCGTTTCGACGACAACGTTACGGTGGTGGATCTGGGAACGCCGGGATTGGACCTGGTCGCGCATCTCTCCGGCATTGACGCGCTGATTCTCGTCGATGCAGTCGCGAACGGAGCACAGCCCGGCACCGTGACGCTCTATAGAAAAGAAGAAATCCTGCGGCACGGTCCCTCCCCCGTGCGGATGGATCCCCACTCCCCCGCGCTTTCCGAATCTCTGATGATCGCCGATTTTTCCGGTCAGGGACCGCGTGAAGTCTTACTGATCGGAGTTACAGGCGAGCAGTACGAGGCTCTAACGTCTTTGAGCGAGGCCGCTCTTCGCGGCATTCAAGCAGCAGTAGAAGAAGTTCTGCAGGAACTGGATCGCATGGGCGTCGCCTACTCCAAGCAGAACGACAAAGTGTTTTCCGTCTGGTGGAATCCAGACACCATCGCTATGCAGATTGCTTCCCGCGCCGCAGAAGCGGACACCGTCGCTGCATCCGTCTAGCGGTTCTGACGCATCTCGCGCACTACATTCCCAACTGCGCAGTCTTCATAAATTTCCACGCGCTATCGACAATATTGAAAATATCGCGCTTGGGAGTCCATCCTAAGATCTGCTGCGCCTTGGTAGCGTCGGCAACAAGAATCGGCGGATCTCCCGGCCGCCGCGGTCCCATCTTCCGGCGCACAGGTTGGCCAGTGGCTTTTTCTGCGGCCTGAATTACTTCCAGCACCGAATTCCCTTTTCCCGTGCCAAGGTTCGCGGCCAACGACTCTCCGCCTTTTTCCAGATGCTGCAGGGCGCGCACATGCGCGTCGGCAAGGTCGTTAACGTGGATGTAATCGCGCAAGCAAGTGCCGTCGGGGGTTGGGTAGTCGTCGCCGAAAATCTGTAGCTCCGCACCATTCGCCGTCGATGCTAGAAGCGCGAGCGGGATCAAATGTGTTTCAGGCTCATGCAGTTCCCCAATCTCGCCGGAGTCATCAGCCCCAGCAGCATTGAAATAGCGGAGACGAGCAGAACGCATCCCATAAGCGCGGTCATATGCTTCCAATGCATTTTCGAAAAAAAGCTTTGACGCGCCATAGGGATTGACCGGCTCCCGCGGCGTCAGCTCATTGATGGGAATGCGCTCCGGAATTCCATACACGGCGCATGTAGAAGAAAAAACAAAATGGCGCACGCCCGCATCGACAGCAGCATTCAGCAGGGTGAGCGCGTCCGAGACATTGTTGCGGAAATACTTGCGCGGATTTGTGACCGACTCACCAACATAGGCGTGTGCGGCAAAATGCATGATTGCATCCACGCGCGCGAGAACTCTGTGCAGTTTGGCTTGGTCGCCAATATCACCTTCTACCAGCTCAAAGCCCTGGGCGAGTTTCGCGAACCCGGTAGAAAGATTGTCGTAGATGATGACGTTATAACGCGCTCGGCGCAATGCACGAGCCGCGTGACTGCCAATGTAGCCTGCGCCTCCCACTACTAGAACGGACAATGGCGTACCTCGCAAGAAACTACAATTTATAAATCCGCAAAAGCGGCCTTCCAGTTTAGCCCAAAACCAGCGGCCGGCAGCCGCTTTACTCCGAAAGCCCGAGTGAAGATTGATCGTTAGTGCATCAGGTCCGTGATCTGCACATGATATGGCTCCAACAGCTTGCCAGTGGCGTGTTGCACTGCGGTCACGGCGAGCTGATATGCGACTTCCGATTGCAGAAGAGTCGATTCTCCGTCGGCCATTTCGGTTTGCGCTTCCAGCACGAAGAAAATTGTCCCCTGCCCCAGTTCGTACTTTTTTTGTTCGGCCGCCAGATTCTTCTTCAGTAAATCGACTGCCTCCCTGCTCGCCGCGAGGCTCAGTTTGGATTGCTCAAGTTGATGCACGGCGTTGGCCACGTCAAGCGTAATCGCCTCGCGCAACTGGCGCTCGGAATAAAGGTCGCGGCGGCGCGAAATCAGCGCATTCCCCAGGTCAGCCTGCGCCGATCGATTGCGAATTGGAAGATTCAGATTGAGGCCGACACTGTAAGTGGGATAACCGAGGCCGGCAGCCTGGCTTAGCGAATCCCACACACCGCCGCTGGTCGTGCCCGGGAGCGCATTCGCAAGTACTGGCGTGCCCGCGAGACCGTTGCCGGAGTAATTACCGGTGACGCTCAAGTCCGGCAGAAGATTATTGTGAGCTAAACGGATTGACATCTCGTCATTGCCGATCAGCAAACGCTGTCCGGCCAACTCCGGCCGATTGTCGAGCGCTTCCTTCAAAGCAGCGCCCGCGTCGACTTCAATGAGTTGCTCTGCCGGAATCGGTTCTTCGGTCAACTCTAAATCCAGTGCGTGCAGGTAGGGATCTACATTTGCGCCCATCGTGTAGCGAAGGGCGTCCTCAGTTTGCTTGAGCGAATATTCGGCCTGGATTACCTGCACTCGTCGCGAAGCGACCTGCGATTGCGAGCGATAGATGTCAAGTGGCGGCAAGGCCCCGAGTTCCAAAGCGCGCTTGTCGCGCTTGTAGCTGGTGTCGGCTGCATCCTGGGATTTCTGCGCTACCTCCAGATTGCCGCGCGCTTGCACCACCGACCAGTACTGCGTCACGACATTAAGAATTGCGTCATTGACCTGTGCCTCAAACGCAGACCGCGACACCTGCACATTTCGCCGGGCAATAATCAAAGGAGCGCGATTGGCAAACAGCCATCGGTTTCGCAGCAGGGGCTGCGTCAACTGAAAGCTAACGCCGGAAAAGAAATAAGGATTGAAAGTGTTGAATTCGTCGTTGGACGAAAACCGGTTTGTGTTCATGCCAAGCAAAATGTTCGTCCCGGTTTCCAGAGTTTGGTTGTAAGTAAATTGCGTCGTCTGGTTCAACGAACTCGGCACCGCCGCACCCTGAAGCTGCGAGTCGGCGGGAAATATGGAACGCTGCGCCAGGAAACTCGCTTGGAATAGAGGATCAAAAGGCGAGTGCGCATGCAGCAAAGAAAATTTGGACGTCTCAACGTTCAGCTCTTGCAATCGAACGTTGCTGTTGTTCATTAACGTCGCGATGATCGCATCCTGCAAGGTAAGGCGGATCTTCCCGTCTACGATCCGGTCCTGAAGATATTGCGTGGCCGGCAGCGCATCGGAAACCGCCCGCGGGTTGCTGAGTCCATGGAATGTCTCGCGCTGTCGATCCGCCTGCGCCCAGCACGTCGTCACAAGCAGGCACAGAAAGCCTAACCGGTACAATTTCATTTCTCATTCTCCGATTAAAGAGATTCCGCTCAAATCCGGCCACGCGGTTCTACTCATACCGTATGGCTTCCACCGGATCGAGCCGCGCGGCTTTCATGGCTGGATAGATACCGAAAATCAATCCGACAGAAATCGAAACCAGGAACGCCAGCAGAATGGAAGGAACAGTCACGATGGTCGACCAGCCGGCGAGCAGGGCAATCAGCCGCGACATTCCAAAACCAAAAATAATCCCAAACGTTCCTCCGGCGAAGGAAATCATGATGGCTTCAACAACAAACTGGCGCACGATATCGGACTGGCGAGCGCCGACCGCCCTCCTCACGCCAATCTCGCGAGTGCGCTCCAGGATGCTGGCCAGCATGATGTTCATAATCCCAATGCCTCCCACCAGCAATGAAATTGAGGCAATCGCGACCATCACCATATCGAAAAGGTGTTCCGTACGCTTCTGCTCGGCGAGCAATTCGGCCGGAACGATAATGCTGTAGTCGCTTGCGCCATGATGCGACGCCTCAAGGATGGCTCGCACGATGCGCGCATTCGAAACCAGTTGGCTGCTGTCTTTCAGATTTAGATAGATGCCGTCGATTTCATCCTTTATGTCGCTGTAAGTATTCTCCAGCCGAAAGATCGCGGCATTCAACGGCACATAGACAACGTTATTCACGTCTTGTACCGGAAGCCCGGCACCGTCTGACTGTGCAGTGACTTGTGGCGCGGCTACGCCAATCACGCGAAACCACTGTTGATCGAGCTTGATGTCTTGCCCAATCGGATTCTGCGCCCCGAATAAACTCGCCTTCGCGCCCGCTCCCAGAACGCAAACCGCCGCGCCCCGCTCGGCCTGGCTCGCGTCAAAAAAAACCCCTTCGGTCATTCGTAGCGAGCCAATTTTCGGATACACCACATTAACGCCATAAACCGACGGAATATCCTGCTGTGCTTTCGGAATTGTCTTCGTCGGAGCGTAGCGTTTACGCGGCGTGGAGGCCGCAATGTTGTTGAGGTTATCGCCGATCACGCGATAATCCTGAAAGGTGAGCCCCGGCGAAGTCATTCGAATTTTCCGGTGAGCCTGCCAGTCGACGGTCTCTTTCGCTTCGACGATCAGATTACTTACACCCATTTGCTCGATCGCGGCCAGCACTTTCTGCCGCGCGCCCGCGCCGATCGAGAGCATTGACACGACTGCTGCCACACCAAAAATCATCCCCAGCATGGTCAACAGCGTGCGAAGGCGATGAGCGAGCAGATTCTGCACGCCCAAGTGGAAGTCGGGCATCCATTGGGTCGCAATGCCGCGTGCTGGATCGGAGCCGGCCCCGCCAACAGAAGGCGAACTCATCAGCGCAATCCCCCGGCGAGTGCTGAATCGGCTGATGTCCCTGAGTTTTTCTGTAAAACAGTCGGATTCACGAAGGCGACCTCCGTGCCTGCCCTCAAACCATCGACGGCAGCCCGGCTTTCAGTTTCAGCGATCACTTGAATGCCTTGCGCCTCGAATTGGTTTCCGTTCTTTACATAAACGATGCGCTTCGCATTGTTGGTAAATATCGCTTGTCGCGGCAGGCAGAGGACGTTCTTCCGCGCTTCGCCGGCAATCACAACCTTCACCGTAAATCCCGCACGAACGCGCGAGTCCGAGTCCGGCAGGCGGATTACTGCTTCAAAGTGCCCAACCGGATCGTCGTTCCAGAAGGTTTTGTTGGCCATTCCTGCCACGGTTTTCACGACACCATGAAATACGTGGCCGGGCAATGCGTCGAGCTTTATTTCCGCGCTCTGGCCCACGGTTACATTGCTGCGATCCTGCTCGCTAAGGTTTGCCGAAACCTCCATCTCTCCAGGTTCAATAATGCGGGCTACAGTTGCGCCCGCGCGCGTCTGATCGCCTTCGTGATAGTCCGGCAGTGACATCCCCCAAAAAAAGAAATCTCCTCCAGTATTTTTCTCGATGGCAACCACACCGTCCATGGGAGCGCGCACCTTCATTTTTTCGATATTCTCCTGCGCCTGCTCCATGGCCAGCGTGGCTTTGTGCCGCTTCTCTTCAGCAACGCTGATGGTTGCCTGCCCGGAAGCCGAGTGTGACTTAATATCCTGCTCCTGTTGCGCGAGCACACGCTGCGCTTGCTCGAGCGCCAGGTTGTTTTTCTTGGCGTCGATGGCGCTGACGAGTTCGTTCTTACCGACTTCCAATTCCGCGCGGCGAACATCGAAGCGCGCTTTCAGCAATGCCACTTTGTCATTCGCCCCCTGCACCGCGGCATCGGCCTTCGCTTTAATAATTTCCTGGTCCGCCTGTTCGAGTTCGGAGCGGCTTTGCTCAAGCTTGAACTGCTGTTCGCTGGGGTCAAACTCAATTACGATCTCGTCCTTCTTTATGCGCGCACCGGTGTGCACCAGATGAGTAATCTGCAGTGCGCCTCCGCCGATTTGGGGTGCAGTCAGCATTTCGGAATGCACTGCCCGAACTTCTCCCGTGGCGTAGATTCGCGGAATGAGGTCCCCTCTCTCAACGCGAACCGTTGGAACTTCATCGTCGGCCGACGCGGTCGTCGACCACCGGGCCACAGCTCTACTGCCGGCGATGCCGAGTAGCAATAGCGCCACCACGCCCAAACCACGCCACAGATTGCGAGAGGCCTTCATCAATTGAATCTCACTCTTTGCCCGCAGGATCCTTCAACGCTACACGGTCTCCTGCCCGCAAGCCTTGCTCCACCAGAATGCGGTCGCCGCTGCGGCGGCTGGCCTGGATTTCCTGCTCCTGAAACTTCGCGCCGCGAAAAACATAAGCAATGGTCCGTCCCGATTTTTGAAAAGCAGCTTGAGCGGGGATTGACAGCACATTTAAGAACTCATCGGTCACGATGCTGAGTTGTGCATTCAGCCCGGGTTTGATCCTGTTGTCGTTCTGATCTAACAGTATCTGCACATCAAAATTATTCGGGAACGGCCAACCTCCCGAAAAATCCATAGTCGCAGCGGAGCTGATCATGTCGATATGGCCGGTAAACTGCCGATCTGGAATTGCATCCATTTGGACGTTGGCGAGTTGTCCTTTCTTCAATCGGCCGCGTTCCGTCTCGTCGACTCGGGCATGTACGCGTAGTGTGGAGATATCGGGTATTTCCGCAATCGGCGCACCGGGCCACGCCCGATCGCCGGTCTTGAAAACCTTCATGCCATCGCCACGCCAAAGCTGGAGCAGCGAAATCACGCCGGCTTGCGGTGCGCGCAGTGTCATTTCGCGCAGAGCGCGCTCGGCTCGCTCAACATCGAACGATGCCTTTTTGCTGGCCTGTATCTTGTCCTCAATCGCGGCCTGACTGGCGCTGCGGTCGGACTTCTGCTTTTCCTCGGCTTCGCGCAGCCTCTGCTCGGCATCGGTGACTTTCAGCCGGTTCTTTTCGCCTTCGATTACCGAGATGATTTCTTGTTTGCTGGCTTCGAGCTTGGCCGATTCCACGTCATACTTCGCTTTCATGACGGCCGTGACGTCCTCTTCTTCGCTCAAGCGCGCCTGGGCACGCGCCTGCTCAATTTCCGCCTCCGCGGATTTAAGAGCCGATCTGTATTGAGCGAGGTCTTGCTCCGTGCGGGTCTTATCGAATTCCACTACCGGATCGCCCGTTTTCACCTGCGAGCCATCATCAATAATCTTGACGATTTGCAGATCCCCGGCCTCAGCGGGAGCCGCAAGAGAGAGTGATCGGAAGGCTTTGATCTCGCCGCGCATCGACAGCGAGTCGGTGAATTCTCCGAGCTTCACTTCCGCAGTGGGAACGTCGGGCTGCCGAGTTCCTAACCTGCCCGCAGCGAGCACCACGGCGCCGGCTACTAACAAAACTACCGCCACTAGCGGTATCCGAATCCTGCCCCAGAGACGAGAATTGGCCTTCGCATTCACGGCTGCGTGCTCCCCGGTCTGGAAGTATCGTCCGCCACCAGATCATCCGGCAGCACATCCACCGCTGCGGAAAGGTCCGGCATCAACCTAGGATCGCTGCCCTGGATTGAGAACACCGCAGAAAATGTGCGAACCTTGGAGGAGAAATCGCCATTTCGGCCGACGGGAGCAATCTGCTCGAGCCGGCTGGCGAGTACGAGATCAGGATAGGCGTCTAGTCGCACCTGCGCCGTCTGGCCGATCTTAAGCCCAAGAATATCTTCCTGATTCACCGGCACGTGTACCTGCATCGCCGAAGGATCGACGACCCGCATAAACGCTACGCCGGGCTTTACCTGGTCGCCTTCCTGCGCCTCGCCGGGGCGTCCGTTTTTCCAGATCATATTCAGTACCACCACACCGTCCAGCGGCGAGCGGATCTGCATTAGCTCCGAATTCAGTCGCGCGTTTTCCATAATGCTTCGCGTCCGGTCTCGTTGAATCTCGAGAATTCGGATGGCAGCAAGTGCCGCCTTGCGTTTTAGGCCAAACGTATCTTTCAACTGCTCCGCGGTTGCCTTCGCCTGTTCGAGTGTCTCCTCGGCCTTTTCCGCGTCGATGCGCGACAGCAACTCGATCTTTTTCATATCGAGTTCGGCAGACTTTAAATCACTTTCAGCCTGATGAAGCTCGGTTTCATCTTTGGCGCGCGCCGCATTTTCTTTCGCGCGCTCTTCTGCAACCTGGCCGACCAGTTTGTTGTACTCCGCCTCCTTATCGAGATAGTCACGAAGCTGGGCCTGCCGATCAAATTCAACTAATAACTCGCCGCGCTTCACCCGTTTCCCTGAAGGCAGAAGTTTCGTGATTGTGAGCGTCGCGACTTCCTGCCCCGATAACGTTGGAGCCAGAATGGATCGGGACTGAATTGCCTCCGTCGTTCCTTTCAAGCGGAGGGTGGTGGCCGTGGCTGGTTGCGCGACCTGTAAGCTGTTATTACTAGCCTCGCTCGGCCTGTGCCTGCCCTTGATCAAAAACCCAATGATCAAAAACCCAAGCACGGCCGCCACAGTCACAATCACCAGCAAGCCAGCGATGCGCCATGGCGGACGCTGTTGCGCTTCCGAAACGACTTCCAGACCCGCGTCGCACGAAGGGGATTGGCTAGGGCTGGGGTGTTCCTCTGAGGTGGGGTTAGCCAACGGCATACTATCTATCTGAATGTTGCGCCCTTACTAAGTTGCGAAAAAACAGCTTTTGGGGCCGGAGCTATTATCTGTCAAAAGCCCGCCGAGCGGGTGCATTTTTACAAGCGCGAGAGCGGCTGACGCCGATTCCTCCGCACGCAGGCCAGAATCGCAATCCAAGTAACTTATGTTTGTCCCCAGAGTTGTTCCCCCGCATCCTGCCACTAAGTCTGGCGGCGTTTCGGGCGAACCGGCGGCACGGGCCTGATCTGAAGCCCGTCATTTTCCTGCTCAAATTTGGCGGCATTCGTAACCGTCTCACTTGCCAATTGGGCAATTGTCGCGCCTGCCAGCACATTCTTTAACGCCGCCTGGGCTTCGTTCCAGATTGGATGAGCCCCGCACCACGAACTCCGGTCGCACCCCGCCTCGCCCGGCGAACACAAATTAATCTGGACAGGACCTTCAACGGTCTCGACTACATCCAACAGCGAAACTTTTTCTGGATCCACGCTGAGCTGAAATCCTCCGCCGCTCCCACGGTGCGAACTCACCATGCCGTGCTGCGCCAGTTGCTGCAGAATCTTCGACACGAAGCTCTCGGGCGCTTGAATCCCACGCGCCAGGTCCGGCACCGCAATCCGCATATCCGGCAAAGCGGCCAGGTAGATCATGATTCGTACCGCATAATCGGTTGCGCGTGTAATTTGCATTGTGCCTGCCAGTCGATCCTATCCCCCAGTTTGGGGATATCCTATAGCGAACCGTCTTGTCAGTGATCGAACGCACGGGCAGAAGTGACCATTCGAGATGGGCGTTAATCGCCAGTAGTTTCGCGGAAGGCGCGTCCGCGGGGCGCTGAGATGGTTTAGCGACGGGAAGGCATGCAACCTGGCGTGCAGTTGGAAAGCCTGTGCGGTCACTAAGAAGCAGTCGGAAAAATCGACACCTTTTCCATATACTCCGCCACCTCCACTTTCCACCGCAATTCTCTCTTTATCAGCTCGCGCAGCTGCGACGACGCTTGCGGCTCTCCGTGCACCAGGTATGTAATGCCGGGCTTGCTCTTGAACGTTCGCAGCCATTCCAGCAGTTCCTTGGGATCTGCATGGTCGCTGAACTGTTCAAACGCCACAATCTGGGCGCGGATCGGAATGAACTGCCCGAATATCTTCACTTCTTTTGCGCCATCTTTAATAACAGCCCCGCGCGTTCCCGGCGCTTGAAAGCCTATGAAGATTACAAGGTTTCGCGGGTCTGGCAGCCGCTGCGCCATGTGGTGCAGAATGCGCCCGCCTGAAACCATGCCGCTCGAAGAAATAATGATGGAGGGAAAATGGCTCTCGTTGATCTTCTTCGACTCCTCCGGCGTCAATGCAAAAGTAAAGCCCGGCCATCCGAGCGGCGAGCCATATTTCTTGATCAACTCAGCCGCCTGCGGCGTGTACTCTTCCGAGTGCTTAAGAAAGATTTCGACCGCCCTAATCGCCATCGGGCTGTCGCAATAAACGGGCGTTCGTGGAATCTGCTCCGCTTCCATCAGCGCTTTCAAAATGAAGAGGAATTTCTGCGTGCGTTCCACGGCAAACGCCGGAACAATAACGCTGCCTCCGCGCGCCACTGTTTGCCGGATGTAGCGTGCAAGTTCAGGCCGCGGATCGGTCTCCGGATGCTCACGATTCCCATAGGTTGATTCCATCACCAGCAAGTCCGCGGATTCCCCCGCCGGTGGCCCGGAGTGAACAACTTTGCCGGGCGCAATCTCGCTGTCGCGCACACGCCCAATGTCCCCGGTGAAAAGCAAACGGCGCGTCTGCCCCCGTTTGCTTACCGTGAGCTCCGCCATGCAGGAGCCCAAAATGTGTGCTGCCGGCACGAAGCGAAACGAAAGCTCTGGACTGAGCGCAATGGTGGTCTCCACCGTGACAGCCTTGAAGGACTGCAGGCACGCTTGCGCCTCTTCCAGCGTGTAAAGCGGTAAGGCCGGCTGGTGTTTGGATGTCCCTTTCTTGTTGTGGAACGCGGCATCTTCTTCCTGCAGATGCCCGGAATCCGGAAGCACAACCGAACACAGATCGATGGTCGGCTGGGTCGCGTAGATCGGGCCGTGGAAGCCTTCTTTCACCAGCCGAGGAATCCAGCCGCAGTGATCCAGGTGTGCGTGCGTCAGCACCACCGCATTGATTTCTGTGGCCGGCACTGGCATATCCTGCCAGTTGCGCTCCTGCCACTCCCTTCGCCCCTGGAACAAACCGCAATCAATCAGAAGCTGAAACCCATGCTTCCGGCTCAAATCGCCGTTTGTGTTGATCAAATGTTTGGAGCCAGTCACGGTACCTGCCGCGCCGAGAAACTGGATGTAAGGCAAATATCCTCCCCTGCGTGAACAAGAAGCCTACAAAGGTCAGAGGTCAGATTGCAGAGGCAAAAACAACATCTTTCGGCCGTTGCGGCCTAACCTCAGCAGCGAGCGCCTTTGGATAACGCCTTCTTGTGGTTTTCTACCTCTTCAATCTGACCTCTAACTTCTAACCTCGATCTACGGCGCGGGGACCTTGAACACATTATTTGTCAAATCACTCTCGGGCACGCTGCCATCATTGACCACGACTTCCACCGGCGCGCAAGCAAGCTGCATCCGCGTTGTAGCCGTGCTCTTCGCGCGGATCTCGACACGCCCCGAAGCTTCGCTGGTCTCGCATCGGACCGTGAACGGCACCTCCGCTCCCGCCGCCCCGAGATTCTCAAGTGTAATCGTCACCATCGGCACTTCTTGCGCGCCCTTGTCGTTCGACCCCTGCCATGGATGCGCAGACTGCACTCGAAAATCCGGCAGCCCCCGGTCGTGATAAACCCAGTCATCGAAAAACCAGCCCAGGTCGCGCTTCGACGCAGCTTCGAGCAACCGCTCCATATACTTCGGATCGCTGTCGTCCCCCGCGCGATAATTCCCAATTGCCTCTTTTAGCGCGGCCGGACTAATCATGTCGCGCAGCATCCACCAAACATAAGCGGCCTTGCTGCGGTAATACGTTTCATCAAATGTCGTCAAGAGAGCCTCGCCGCCATGGCTCGGCGTAACATCTTTTTCCGAATCCAGAAATGCGCCGCGATGCAATCCAAGAAGATCGAGCGCCGCCTGCCGCCCCCCTTGCTGCTCGCGGTAGAGAGCCTCAGCAAAATGCGCCAGTCCTTCCGCAATCCACGGCCGCGGAGAACTCAGCGCCGAATGCACCAGTTCATGCACCAGGTTGCTGCCGGCCAGCTTCGTGTCGTCCTCATTCAACGACACCATTAATAATGTCCCACTCTCAAATGGAGCCGCGTGGGAATCGGCAAGGTCGGCAATCGCAATTGGCGCCGTCGGTTTGCCGAACCATTCCGTGACAAATTTGTTCGCCGGTTCCAGGGCTTCCATATAAGTGTGAGCACCGGCTTCATCTCCCGCCAGCGCAAACACACCCAGTGGACCTCTCGTCGAAACTTTGTAGTCTGCCAATACGAAACTCGGCGATACCAAGCCGAGTTCTTTCCACCCGCAATCGGCAACAGAAACAGACGGCGCCTTAGCTCCCGGCCGCGAATTATCCTTGGCCACGCCCGCACTAGATTGGCCCGCGCACAGCAACGCCGACGCTGGTTCACCCTCTCCGGACGGCCATTCGAAGCTCGCATGGAATTCGCTCCCTGCCTCGCGTGCCTTCCAGCGATTCGTAACTTCAAACAAGCTATTGCCCTCCGAAAAATCCGCCGACTCCGTCGTTATCGGATACCACGCTACATATCCCGCACCGCGCACGGCCGTAAATGACCATCCAATCTGGTCCCAACTGCTGTGCTTGGCAATGTTCTCCGGTATGCCCACGCGCGTCAGCCGCGTCATATCCAGAGGAATCACTCCTTCATACCCGATCTCCAGTTCAATCGAGTCCTTCGGCTTAGCCTCGGAGGGCAGCGTCACAATCGCTTCAGAAAGCGCGCCTGTGTGGTCGATATCGGAAGCGAATGGCTGCGACACAAATTGGACGGTCTTCTCTCCGACCCGTATCATCCGCCAGCCCAGCGAGGACGAAATCTGCAACGCTATATTTTTTTGTGGCTGCGCCGAATCATTGCGCACAGTGATTTTGCCGCGCGCCTCCAGCCGGTGCTGCTCCGGATCGAGCCGGACTCGCAGATCATATTTCGTGATGGTAAAGGCTTCGCGGTTCAGCGCAGCAAGAGAGAAAGAAGAGCTAGCAAGACTGAAAAGCCCTACGGCGGCGATAAGCGAGCGAAACTTCATGATCTCTTGGATGCGCCCGACTTCGATGCGCCCAACCTTCTCTGCCGCACCACTTCGTAAAGCACCACGCCTGCCGCCACCGAAACATTCAGCGACGGCACTTGCCCCAGCATCGGGATCGACACGAGAAAGTCGCAGTGCCTCTGCACCAGGTCATGCAGCCCTTTGCCTTCGGCGCCCAGCACTATGGCGCAGTGCATCTTGTAATCGACCTGCTCATAGCTTTGCTTGCCGCGCTCATCCAGGCCCACTACCCACAGCTCTTTCGACTTCAACTCCTCGATCGCTCGCGAAATATTTGTCACCTTCGCCACCGGCAGATGCTCGCTCGCGCCGGCCGAAGTTTTCGCTACAGTGCCCGTCACGCCCGCCGATCGCCGCTCAGGAATCACCACGCCGTCCGCGCCCGCGGCATCCGCTGTACGCAGAATCGCGCCCAGGTTGTGCGGATCCTCGATGCCATCCAGCACAACGATCAGCGAGTGCTCGCCGCGCCGCGCTGCCACCAGGTCATCAAGGTCGGTATATTGCTTCGCCGATGTCACCGCGACCACGCCCTGATGGGCCCCCGCAACGGCTAGCTCATCCAGTTCCACGCGCGTCAGCACGCGAACCGGAACGCCGATCTTGCGGCACTCGGTAATAATGCGCTGCAAGCGGATGTCGTTCCGCTCCTTTGCCACGCCTACCCATTCAAAAGCGCGGCCCCGCGCCTTGAGCGCCTCCGTAACCGTGTTAATCCCATAGAGAGTATTCATAAAGAGTATCTAACGAAGATATGCGGCTTGCCGCGTCTGCTGCGATCATATCGATCGCGAGCCATCAGTGTAACGCGGAGCACCATTTTCCCACGCGTATTTCCACCCCTCCGGGCAGTACTGCCGTTTGACTCCTAAGCTAACGATTACCCGGCGTCATCCCGAGACCCCGCGTCTTTTACCGGCGGGGCGAGGGATCTTGCGCGCAGCTATTCGCACTTGGCCTCGTACCGCGCCCCAACCGCCTTCCTTGGGTTCAATCTCTTCGCTTCTGCGCTCCTCACCGGATGCTAGACTAAAATTCGTGAACCCCGTCTACATCCTCTCGGCCGTGCGCACGCCAATCGGCAAATTCGGAGGTTCGCTTGCCTCGCAGACGGCCGTCGACATGGGTGTAGTCGCTGCCAAAGCCGCCATTGAGCGCGCCGGAATCCAGCCAGCGCAGGTCGAAGAAACCATCTTCGGCAACGCGCGCCAGGCTGGAGGCGGTCCTAACCCAGCCCGCCAAATTTCTATTCGCAGCGGCGTCCCGCAGGAAGTCACGGCCTACACCGTCAACATGGCGTGCGCTTCGGGCCTCAAATCCATCGCTCTCGGATTCGAACAAATCATGATCGGCAATCACGACTGTGTGCTCGTCGGCGGAACGGAGTCCATGTCTCGCGTTCCTTATTATCTCGACGGCGCGCGCTGGGGATATCGACTCGGCAGTCAGCCGCTCGTCGACGGCATGTACCGTGACGGTTTCTTCTGTCCGCTTGCGAAAATGGTGATGGGCGAAACCGCCGAGGTACTGGCCGAGCAATACAAAATCACGCGCGATGAGCAGGATCAATTCGCCCTTGTCTCTCAACAGCGCGCCGCCCACGCGCAATCTGCCGGGCGCCTTGATGACGAGATTGTTCCCGTAACCATCGAGAGCAAAAAAGGCCCTACCGTTTTTTCTCGCGATGAGCATCTCTTCACCGACGCCTCAGTCGACAAACTCGGCAAGCTCGCTCCGGTGTTTTCAAAAACTGGAACCATCACCGCAGGCAATTCGTCTGGCATCACCGATGGCGCTGCTTCCCTCGTTCTCGCCAGCGAGAAATTTGTCGCCGCGAATAATCTCCGCCCGCTGGCGCGCATCCTCGCAGCCGCTGCCGCCGGAGTCGATCCTCGCACCATGGGAATTGGCCCTGTTCCCGCTATTCGCAAAATGGAGCAGAAAGACAACCTGAAGCTCGCCGATTTCGACCTCGTCGAACTGAACGAAGCCTTTGCCGCGCAGGTCCTCGCCTGCGACCGCGAGCTTCATTTCGATCGCGACAAGCTCAACGTCAATGGCGGAGCCATCGCCCTCGGCCATCCCATCGGCAGTACGGGCGCGCGCATCACCGTCACGTTGCTCCACGAGATGCTGAAGCGTAAAGCCCGCCGCGGCCTCGCCACACTTTGCGTTAGCGGAGGCATGGGCATGGCGCTCGCAATCGAGAGCATCGCATAGCAACTTTGCCATGCGGGTAGTGCAATTCGGTCCGTAAAACTCAGATCAACAGATTGGCGTCATAAACGAAGCCCCGCGTTTTCACCTGCGGGGCGAGGGATTGTGCGCATCACCTAACACTTTGCCTCAAACTGGACCATCACCTGCTTTCGCCCTGCATTGCGCTCGTTTTCTCGCCGTCGGTATACTGAGAAGCAGTTTTGCTCTCCTCTTGCGGAGGAATCGCTGTGTCTCGGTCCCGCCTCCGGTGCCGGGCTGAACCGCGCTGAGCATGCTTATGGCTCTTTCTGCTGTCATCGTCGATGACGAACAACTCGCGCGGGACGAACTCGCCTACTTGTTGAGTCACTCGGATGTCAATGTTTTGGCGCAAGGAAAGAATGGCCTCGAAGCTGTCAATCTCGTTCGAGAGCATAATCCCGACCTCCTGTTCCTCGATGTTCAAATGCCAGGGCTCGACGGTTTCGGAGTGATTAAGAAGCTGCTCGATCGCAAGGTGCCGCTCCCGCAGATTGTTTTTGCCACGGCCTTCGATCAGTACGCGGTGAAGGCCTTCGAAGTGAACGCGGTCGATTACCTGCTGAAGCCTTTCGACAAGAAGAGAGTCGCGCAATCCATCGAAAAGGCGCGCGCCAAGCTGGACTCGGGCGGCGAGGAGAAACTTGAAACTCTCGTTCGCATGTTGGAAGCCCAGAAGCCCGCCGCGGGTAAGATTCTGATCAAGGCCGCCGGCCGGTTGCTGCTCGCTGATCCAAAAGATATTTGCTTCGCCACAATTCAGGATGGCGTGATTACCGTCACCACCAGTGGCCATTCCGGCATGGAAGGCCAGTCAAATTGCCGCACGCTGGAAGAACTCTTTGAAACTCTCGACCCCAATCATTTCTGGCGCGCCCACCGCTCGTTTCTCGTCAACATCAATCACATTCGCGAAGTCGTCCCTTGGTTCAAGAGTTCTTACCAGCTCCGCATGGACGACAAGAAGCAAACCGAGATTCCAGTGAGCCGCGCCCAAACCCGCCGGCTCCGCGAACTGGTCAACCTTTAGCCAAACTCGCAGCGTCCGTTGTTGGAGAAAAAAAGGGCGGCCGCCACAGAGCACGTCCGCCCAGGGGGAGGGTCCCAGTTATGCAATCGCCTGCAAAGCAATCCGATTAGGAATTATCAGGGTTGAACCTTCAATCCGGATTAGTTCCTTTCGTCGCATGTCGGTCAGCAACCGGGTCACTGTTTCACGCGACGAACCAATCATCTGCGCCATTTCCTCATGCGTAAACTCCGACGGCACGCGCAGTTCCCGGTTACGCGGTTCGCCGGCGACCCAGGAAAGCAGCAAGCGCGCCAGCTTTTCCGTGGAACTGCGCGCCAGCAGCAGTTCGTAGACGTCGCTAAAAGTCGCGCTAGCCTCGCCCGCTAGCATCGTGGCGCACGTAAGGGCGAGTTGACTGTCGCTTTCAATCAGTCGAAGAAGGTTCTCGCGGTCCAAAAACTTGATCTGACAGAAATCGAGCGTCGTGGCCGTTACCGGTGATGGGCGGCCGGAGATAATCGCGCTTAGCCCCAGCAGATAGCGGTTGTCCGCGATTTTCAGGATGACGGTTTTGCCCTCGCGTGTTTCCACCGACAGCTTGACGCGGCCCGAACACACAATGTAGACGCCATTCGGTGTCAAGCCCTCCGTCAGCAGTGGGGCGCAACTGGGGTACATCGTCACATGTCCCACCCTGCTTAACAATTTCAATGACTCTGTCGGCAAATGGCAGAAATCGCCCTTGGTACAAAGCTTGCAGTCCACGCAATCGGCCGGGACGGCAAAGCGCCGTAGCATACCCATACCACAACTCCTCGAAAGGCTGGAAGAACCTGAGCCTTGGCAGGATCTGACCCAAGGCATTCGCTGAGTTTGCATTTGCACTGCCACCGCTGCCCTATCGCCAACTCATTCTCAAGTCGCGTTTTAAATTGGGAGCCCGTGGCCCCTGAAATGTATGCGTGACGTTGGTTGGGCAGCGCTGCCGGAGATCTGGCAGCTCAGGCCGCTACTAATCGGCGTCCTAATCAAGATATTCGCTGCGTGAGATTCCTAATTTCTGTATTTTGTACTGTAATGTGCTTCGCTTTATGCCAAGCTGCGTCGCCGCTCCTTGCGCGCCTGAGAACTTCCCCTGTGTTTTTCGCAGGGCCTTAAGAATGTGGTCCCGTTCGCGATCGCGTAGGGTTTGGCTCTCGATATACAACGAAGATTTTCGAAGTTCCCATAGCGGCGCGCGCAAGCGGTTCCCGTCAGACAAGATGATCGAGCGTTCAATAAAATTTTCCAGTTCGCGAACATTGCCAGGCCAGTCCCATTGCATCATCGCGTCTACGGCTTCGTCCGGAATGAAATCGATCCTCTTCTTCAGCCGCGTTGAGAATCTCTCCACAAAGTGCCGCACCAGCCGCGGAATGTCCTCTTTCCGTTCGCGCAATGCCGGCAACCGCAAAGGAAACACATTCAACCGGTAGAAAAGATCGTTGCGAAACTCCTTGGCGGCCACGGCGCGCTCCAGGTCTCGATTGCTGGCCGCAATTACCCGCACATCCACCCGGATGGATCTGGTTCCCCCTAGCCGTTCGAATTCCTGGTCTTGGAGCACGCGCAACAGCTTGGGCTGTAGCTCCAAGGGAACCTCACCGATTTCATCGAGAAGCAGGGTTCCTTTGTCGGCAAGTTCCAGCCGCCCGGGTTTCTGGCTGACGGCGCCGGTGAAAGCCCCCTTCTCATGCCCAAAAAGCTCGCTCTCCAGCAATCCGGTCGGGATGGCGGCGCAATTTACTTTGATGAAAGCTCTCTCCTTGCGCGCGCTCATCCCATGAATGGCGCGGGCAAAGCATTCTTTCCCGGTTCCCGTTTCGCCCGTGATTAGCACTGTGGCGTCTGTTCGCGCCACAACCGCCGCGTGCTCGAGCACCCGCTTTAGAGCCAGACTATTGCCGATTAGGTCTTCGCCATGCGAGACACCAGGCTGCCGCACGCTCTCCAGCGCGGTGTTCTCCTTGCCCAAGCCGAATTCGCTCGCGGCTCGCAGATCAGCAATCGATGTTGGGGTATTGCCTTGTCCGGGGGCTGGGCGATCTTCGCCTGAATTCCTACCTCCGCTTCGCCTGCCCGAGCCGGTGACTTTCTCTTGCATGAGGCAAACTTGCCCTCAATAACCTCGGGCCTTTCCTTAGGATGTGAGCAGTTCTGGAGGCGTTCCAGCCGAAATGTCCCCGGCTCTTCTCAATCAGTGGTCGCAACATGCGAGACTCTCTCCCCACGCCCGACCAACTGTAACGCCATCTTTCCGGCATGACAGTCCGCCGGGACTTCATGTACATGATTTTTTCAGGAGTTGTCTCATCGATAGGATCTTTGTGAAAACTGTCCGCAAAACGTAAAATAATTACCAAAATGGCACGGGGCTGGGAAAGCAAGTCCGTCGAACAGCAGCAGGCCGAATCGGTCCAAGCCGGATCGGCCGACGATCGCAAGCAGCGCGGCCCCTCCTTGTCTCTCCAGCAAAAGGAGCAGAAGCGCAAACGCGACGGTTTGTTGCTGGCCCGCACCTCGCTTCTGCGGCAGCTTGAAAGCTCCCCTCATCCTCAACGCCGCGACATGCTCGGAAAGTCGCTGGCCGAGATCGACCGCCAACTGGCAGGTTTACAAGAAAATACCGGTCCCTCACCTCCAGCCGGGAACGGGAAAATCCCATAGCTCCTATAAGCAAAACCCCCAGCCGCTTTCGTCATGCTGACGTATAATCGGCTAGGAAATGAAAGCTCAAGTCTACGTTTCGCTCAAAAAAAGCGTCCTCGATCCCCAGGGTAAAACCATCCACGGCGCGCTCGCCAAGATGGGCTACAAGGGCCTGCAGGAAGTGCGTCAGGGCAAGTATTTCGAAATCATTTTGAATGGTGGTATCTCAAAGCAGGACGCGGAGACCGAGGTAGAGCGGATCGCGCGCGAAGTGTTGACCAATCCGGTCATTGAGGAATTTCGCTTCTCCCTGGAAGACTGATCGTCGGAAGAAGATCGCCGGAAGAAGATCGTCCGAAGAATAGATCCCCGTTCCAGGGCGCGCATCAAATCCCCTTGGACAGTGCTTCCTCCCCGCAGAGTTATTAGAAAAGTTACTAGCAACGTTATTAAAGGAGACAACTCGCATGTGCGGCATCGTGGGATACGTTGGCAAAAAAGAAGTTGTCCCCGTCATTATCGAAGGCCTCAGAAAGCTTGAGTATCGCGGCTATGACTCCGCCGGCATCGCCGTCTGCGGAAACGGCGACGGAACCGGCAATGGCCTTGAGATCCGCCGCGCCGAAGGCAAGCTGCGCAATCTCGAAGAGGTCATCCGCATCAAGCCGCTGCAGGGCACTTACGGCATCGGCCACACCCGCTGGGCCACCCATGGACGCCCCACCGAGGAGAACGCTCATCCTCATCGTGACTGCACCGGCAATATCGTTGTCGTCCACAATGGCATCGTCGAAAACTATCTTTCGCTCAAGAAAAAACTGATCGCCGAAGGCCACAAATTCACCACTGAAACCGATACCGAAGTCATCGCCCATCTCATCGAGAAGCACTACACCGCCAGCAACGGCCATCGTCCTCTGCTCGAAGAAGCCGTCCGCAAAGCCGTCAAGGAACTCGCTGGCGTTTTTGCGCTCGTCGTCATCGCCACCGGAGAGCCCAACAAGGTCGTCGCCGCCCGCAATGGCCCGCCCGTAGTTATCGGCCTCGGGAAGGATGAATACTTCGTCGCCAGTGACGTGCCCGCTCTTCTCGACCACACTCGCGATCTCTTTTTTCTCAACGATGGCGATGTCGCCATCATCACGCAAAACGGAGTGAAGGTCACTGACTTCGACGGCCGCCCAGTCGAGCACGTGGTCCAGCGCATCACTTGGGATCCCATCATGGCCGAAAAGGGTGGCTTCAAGCACTTCATGCTCAAGGAAATCTACGAGCAGCCGCGCACCGTCCGCGACACCACTCTCGGCCGCGTCTCCCAGGACACCGGCAAAATATTTCTCGATGAAATGCACGTGACCGACGCGGAGTTCAAGGCGCTTCGCAAGATTGATATCGCCGCCTGCGGCACCAGTTGGCATGCCGGACTCGCCGGCAAGTTCATGATCGAAGCCTTGGCCCGCGTTCCCGTCGAAGTCGATTATGCCAGCGAATGGCGCTATCGCGATCCCATCCTCGCGCCCGACACCATGACGCTGCTGATCTCCCAGTCCGGCGAGACCGCTGACACCATCGCCGCTCAGCGCGAAGCCAAGGCCAAAGGCTCGAAGACCCTCGCCATCTGCAATGTGGTCGGTTCCATGATTACGCGCGAAGCCGCCGGTACTATCTACACCCATGCCGGCCCCGAGATCGGCGTCGCGTCCACCAAGGCTTTCACCGGACAGCTTACCGCTCTCTATCTCTTTGCTTTGTATCTCGCGCAAGTTCGCGGCACGCTTACTCCCGAGCAAGCCAAGGAGGCGGTTCAGCAACTCATGCTGATCCCCGGCAAACTCGAACAGATACTTACTCATGACGAAGCTTGCGACGACTTATCGAAGACTTACGTACGCTCTCAGGATTTCCTGTTTCTCGGTCGCGGCATCCACTATCCCATCGCTCTCGAAGGCGCGCTCAAGCTGAAGGAAATTTCCTACATCCACGCCGAGGGTTATCCCGCCGGAGAAATGAAGCACGGCCCGAACGCTCTCATCGATGAAAATCTTCCCGTGGTCGTCATCGCCACCCGCGATGTCAACAATCCCCAGTCAATGCTGCGCTACGAGAAAACGATTTCCAATCTTCAGGAAGTGAAAGCCCGCTCCGGTATTGTCATTGCCCTGGCCACCGAAGGCGACAAAGAGATTGCCGAAGACGCCGATCACGTGCTCTATGTACCGCCCACTACGGACGAGCTGAGCGCGATTCTCGAAATCGTCCCGCTCCAGTTACTCGCGTATCACATCGCCGTCCGTCGCGGCTGCGACGTCGACCAACCCCGCAACCTCGCCAAGTCAGTCACGGTGGAATAGCGGACCAATGGAATAGCGAGTCTGTCTGTTGCCTGTCAAGAACGCGTTCGCGAGCTTAAAGAGCGTAATCGCGATTTTGCGACAGTTACTTGGCGGGAACCGGCGGCTGCTCTCCACTCAAGCGAAGAATTTGCGCAAACCCAAGCTGAGCGGGTTCAGCGAACTTCGTCACATCTGACTCCTTTCTGATTTGCGCGGCCAACTCCCTGTAAAACTGTGGATGATGCTGGCTGTCGTCAATAAAAGCTGTTCCAGTCCATCGGTAGAGCAAAGGAACATCAAGCATATCGGAGTAGTCATGCGCGACCAAGTACGTAGCACCCTGCATGTTGACGCACTCGAAATCATCTGCTTCGATTGCGCCTAGTTGAAGCACTCTGTCACGCTTGACTGCCAACACAAACATCTTTGCCGCCGCAGCGCCAAACTGGACTCGCAAAAGGACAACTGTTTTCCCCTGATATTTGAACTCGGACTTTTCGACTAGGTTCGGCGAGTAGGCACCCGGTAGTTTCAAATGCCAAATCGCCTTCGTCTGCTTACCAGTGCCGGAAACCGCAACAACAGCAGTATCGAATCCCGGCCCGTTTTTCGACGGCTGGCTCCAAGCAGCGAGGGCCACGTGCGAGCCGCCGTCCTCTAAAGCAACACGCGAAACATCTTGAGCAGTATGGGGTATGTAGGTGCTTACCTCGGTCTGCGAAGCCAGAATCTGAGAAAGCACGAGAACGACGACTACGGCCAGCATATGCGTGACTCTGAACAGGACTCTACGCCTGTCGCCTGTCAACTGTCGAGAACAGCGATTTCGCTCACCTTAGGTCAGAGGTCATCGTTTAGATTGCAGAGGTGAAAGCCGAAGTCGGTCGCTTTTACCTCTGCAATCTGACCTCTAACCTCGGCAATCATCCATCGTTGACTTGCCAGAGCCTCGCCGCTAAGATTTCGCCAATGATCGGACAGACCATCTCGCATTACCGCATCATCGAAAAACTCGGCGGTGGCGGGATGGGTGTGGTCTACAAAGCCGAGGACCTCAAACTCGGCCGCTTTGTTGCCCTCAAGTTCCTGCCCGTAGATGTCGCCGGAGATGCCGCGACCCTGGCTCGTTTCCAGCGCGAAGCCAAAGCCGCATCCGCATTGAATCATCCCAACATCTGCACCATATATGAGATTGACGATCAGGCCGGCCCCGCCTTCATTGCCATGGAGTATCTCGAGGGCGTGTCGCTCAAGTACCGTATCGGCGGCCGCCCCATGGACACCGAGGCCGTGCTCGTACTCGCCATCCAGATTGCCGACGCCCTCGATGCGGCCCATGCCGCCGGCATCATTCATCGTGATGTGAAGCCCGCCAACATTTTCGTCACCAAACGTGAGCACGCCAAGGTTCTCGACTTCGGCCTGGCGAAAATGGCCGATTACAGCCGGCGTGGATCGAGCTCGGGCTCAGGCTCAGAGGATCCCACCATTGGGGCCACAGTCCGTGATCAGGATCTCACCATCAAAGACGCCGCCATCGGCACAGTAAGTTACATGTCGCCCGAGCAGGTTGCGGGCAAACTGCTCGACGAACGCAGTGATCTGTTTTCTTTCGGCGTGACGCTCTATGAGATGGTCAGCGGCCGGCTGCCCTTTGATCGCGATACCGACGGAGCCACTTATGGAGCCATCCTCCACGAACTTCCGGAACTGCCGAGCCTGCGGAATCCGCACGTGCCGCTGCAACTCGAAGAAATCATCACCAAGGCTTTGGAGAAAAATCGAGACCTCCGTTACCAGCATGCCTCCGAGATGCGCGCTGACCTGCAACGCCTGAAGCGCGATACCGAGACCGCGTACATCTCAGGAATTGCAATTCCAACTGGAGGTTCAGCGGCCGCCCGCGAAAGCGCGCACGTCACAGCCGACAACGCGCCGCCGAAAATCAGCCTTCCCCTGATCCTCACAACCGTGCTCATCGCTGGATTGATCGGCGGCGGACTCACCTACTATCTCGTCAACTCCCGCGGGCATCGGCCAACCGATCGTCTCACCGACAAAGACACCGTCATTCTCGCCGATTTTGCCAACAACACCAGCGATGCCGCGTTCGATAACTCGCTCAGGACGGCGCTCAGCATTTCGCTTGGCCAATCGCCGTTTCTCAATGTGCTCTCCGCCCCCGACGCTGCCCGAAGTTTGCAGAAAATGGCTGTTGCGCCGGGCACCAAACTTACCCCGGAGTTAGCGCGCGAACTTTGCCGCCGCACCCACAGCAAGGTTTACATTGCGGGAGCCATCGCCAGCCTCGGCAGCGATTATGTAATCGGCCTGAAGGCGGTAAATTGTGCGAATGGAGATACGCTGGCGCAGGAGCAGGCTACGGCAGCCTCCAAGGGCAAGGTGCTCGATGCGCTCGGCACCGCGGCATCGGAACTCCGCAAGCAGTTGGGTGAGTCGCTGGCCACGGTGCAGAAGTTCGACGTTTCGCTCGCCGACGCCACTACATCATCGCTCGATGCCCTGAAGGCATACAGTCTCGGCCTCGATGCCTACAACGAGAAAGGGCCGCCGGCTGCGTTGCCCTATCATCTGCGCGCCATCCAGCTCGATCCCAATTTCGCCAGCGCCTACCGGCAACTAGGCAGCGACTACTGGGGACTGCTCGAGCTCGAACGTTCGCGCGATTATTTCACCAAGGCATTTGAACTCCGGGGGCACGCCAGTGAGCGCGAAAAACTGGCGATCGAAGGCGACTACTATGCTTCGGTCACCGGGGAAGTGGACAAATCCGCCGCCGTACTCGAAAAGCAGATTGCCACTTACCCTCGCAGCATCGGAGCATTCAGCAATCTGGGTCTCGCGTATGCCGCCGAAGGACAGTACGAAAGGGCCGCCGAGGTCACGAAAGAGGGCCTGCGCCGTGCGCCCGAACGTTCCGACGCTTCCATCAATCTGTTTATGGATTTGATCGCCCTGCAGCGTTTCGACGAGGCGCGCGAGGTTATCCGCACAGCCGAAGCCCGCGGCATCGACGACGCGTCCTTCCATGCTGGTTTCTACATTCTCGACTACTTCGGCGGCGATTCGCAGGGCATGGCGGAGCAGCAAAAATGGTTTACGGGTAATGCCGACTTTGAGAATCAGATACTCGAGCTTTCTTCTGACACCGAGGCCTACGCAGGCCATCTGCACCGCGCACGGGAGTTGAGCAAGCAGGCCGCCGACTCCGCCATCAAGGCCGACAGCAAGGAAAGCGGAGCCGTGTGGGAGGCCATCGCCGCGCAGCGCGAGGCCGCCTTCGGCTATCCCGCAGAAGCCAGCAAGCTTGCAATCGCGGCCTTGAAACTCGCTCCCACCAGCCAGAGCGCCGAGAGCGAAGCCGCATTGGCGTTCGCCATGGCCGGCCACACCGATACCCAGCGAGCCAAGTCTTTGACCGACGAATTAGCCAAGCGTTTCCCGCTGGACACGCAAATGCAGCAGCTTTGGCTCCCCACGATTCGTGCGCAAATATTGTTGGATGGGGCTCCAAAAGACGCTCGCAAAGACTCCACTGCCGCGCTCGATGCTCTGCAAGCCGCGACCCCGATTGAGTTAGGACAGATGCAGTTTCTTGTCAACGCTTCCTGTCTTTATTCCAACTACGTGCGCGGACAGGCATATCTGGCAGCCGGACAGGGTAGCGCCGCTGCGGCGGAATTTCAGAAAATTCTTGATCACAACGGGATCGTCTGGACTTGTTGGACGGGCGCGCTGGCGCGTTTGGGCCTGGCACGCGCCAATGCACTGCAATCAAAATTGTCGCAGGGACCCGATGTCGATGCCAACCGCGTTCGCGCGCTCGCAGCCTATAAGGATTTTCTCACCCTCTGGAAAGATGCCGACCCCGACATCCTCATCCTGAAGCAAGCCAAAGCTGAATACGCGAAACTTCAATGATTTTACTGGCCACTGGCCACTGGCCACTGGCCACTTAACCACTGGTTGCTGACCACTAACCACTGATCACTAACCACTGACTTATATTCCAATCCATCCCGCTCGAATCGCCAGCAGCGATGCCGTTGCCACTATCGCCCACAGCAACACCCCCTGTAGAAACGGACGAACGCCCACTCGACGCAGTGTCTCTCTCGAAAGGCCAGTTCCGATCAGAAATAGGACGACGGTCAGTCCAACACGACCCAGGTGGTTCAGCGCCGCAAACACGGGTGCGCCCACAAGTATGTATGTATTCGCCACCGCGGCCAGGCAGAACAATAAGATGAACCACGGCCATTGCACTTTCGCCTTGCTCTTCATCGCATACGCGGTCGCCACGGTCAGCGGCACAATCCAGAGCGCTCTTGCCAGCTTAACTGTTGTTCCAACCGCCAGCGCCTGCGCTCCATATTTTGCCGCCGCGCCCACAACCGAGCTTGTGTCATGAATCGCCAACGCCGCCCACAACCCAAACTGAGTCTGGCTCAGATGCAGCCCTGCTCCAATCGCGGGAAACAAGAGCAACGCCACCGAGTTCAGCAGGAACACGGTTCCCAGCGACATCGCCATTTCTTCTTCCGTCGGCTTCGTGATCGGCGCGATTGCCGCGATCGCGCTCCCCCCGCAAATGGCTGTTCCCGCGCTGATCAAGAAAGATGCTTTCTGCGAGACTCCCAACGCACGTCCTAAACTCCACCCCAGCAGCAATGCCAGAGAAAGGCCGATTGCCGTATAAAGAAATCCCGCTTTCCCGGCCTGCACAACTTGCCGCAAGTTCATTCCGAAACCCAGCGCAACCACGGATGCCTGCAGCAGGAAACGCGACAGGCTCCTGCTTTCGAGCTGAAAGGGATGTGCCAGGAAAAATCCATAAGCAATTCCCCCTACCAATGCAACCGGAGGAGACACCAGTCCGCTGGCGGACAAGATCACGCCGATAAAAAATATGTTCTTAGGATTCATCGTCCTTTAAGAGTTCCTGCCCTCACCAGACCGTCTTTACCGCCCGCGCACGCCGAATCGCCGCGTCCGCCGTGAGCAGCGCCATCCCCTCCACGAGCGCCGTCGCTGCAATCACCCGGTCCGCCGGATCTTTCGGAAAGCTCGCCGGCAGCGTTAGCGTTCGTGCGCAAGCCCGCGCGCTGATCGGCAGCACTACAAACCGTTCCTCTATGTCGCGCAAGAAAGATTCAAGGCCCATCTCCAGCGAAACCCGGTGCTTGCCGTAACTCGTCGCAATCTCCAGCAACGTCATCGCGGAAATAGCCAGGCCGTCCGCATTCTGGCGCGCGTCGTCGATGGCCGTCTGGGCGCTCTTCGAGATGCGCTCCGGTTCGAGCGCCAGCCAAAGCACAATATGCGTGTCAATCAGAATCAATAGAGGTCTCCCCACTCTTCCGGCGTTAATACCGGAGACACGACGTCGCCCGTGATTTTCCCCTTGCCTTTCAGGAAGCCGTAGATCTCATCCTTGCCCTGTTCCACCGGAACGACCTTCACCACCGGCTTTCCATGCTTGGTGATCACGATCGTCTCCCGCTTCTTCTGCACCTCGTCCATCACCGCCAGGCATTTCGCCTTAAACGTTCCCGCCGCCATCGTTTTCGTCTTCATGTTCAATTCTCCACGCCACACCCGAATAAGATCATGGTCATTATACTATAGTCATATTAGCTCGTCTTCTCGCATCGGAATGAACAACCTACCCTTCCGCCCGCGACCGCTTGCCATCTCTCCTCATCTACATAATCAGAGATCTGAATAACTAAAAATGGCACAATTCAAAACCTTCACCGCACAACTCGCGCGCTCTACCGAGCTTTCGGAGTTCACCCGGCACCTTGAATTCGAGATGCGCTCCGTTCCCAATTTCGGTTTTGTTCCCGGCCAATGGCTTTCGGTCAAAGCCCACGATCCTGAGGGTCCCGATGGCAAGGAGATCACGCGCGCATACTCGATCGCGTCCCCTCCCACCGCGAACGGAAAATTCGCCTTCTGCCTCAATCGCGTTCAGGACGGATTCATGTCCAACTATCTTTTCGACCTGCCCATCGGCGCGCAGATAACGACCCAGGGTCCCTTCGGCAGTTTCATTCTGAAGCCACCTCTGCGCGATACCTTGTTCATCGCCACCGGAACCGGTATCGCGCCATTTCGGTCCATGCTGCACTGGCTGTTCGCCGATCCTGAGCGCCACAGCGAACGCGAGTATTGGCTGCTCTTTGGAGTTCGCACGGAACGCGACATTTACTATCGCGATGAGTTTGAGAGCATGGCGAATGCCCATCCCAATTTCCATTTTCTCCCCACGCTCAGCCGTGCAGATTCTGATTGGCCGGGCCTGCGCGGCTACGTCCAGGAGCACGTCAAGCCAATTATTGGCGAGCGCGCCGACATGCACGCCTATATTTGCGGACTCGGCAAGATGGTCAAGGCAAATCGCGACCAGCTCCAGAGCATGGGATGGCCGCGAACGTCCATTCTCTACGAAAGATACGACTAACGCTTTTCGTGCCCCGCCTAACAAAATAGGCTGAGTTAACGAATTCGTGTGCATATAATAATGCGAATATCACCTTATACGTACAAGGACGTGCCAATGAAGAAAAAGAAGCGTGCCAAGAAGCGAGTTAAACCATCGCGTCCAATCCGCAAGATCCAGGCGGCCGCAACTGCGAAGCGTCCGCGTTACAAACTCGAAGACCTGTCTGGATGGTATCGGCCGGTGAAGAAGCCGGTCACGGTTCGGCTCGACGCCGACATCCTGGCCTGGTTCAGAAAAGGTGGGCGAGGTTACCAGACGCGCATCAACCGTGCGCTCCGCCGCGTCATGACGGAAGAGCAAAAACGGCCGCGCGCCTAAGGCAAAGCATTCTCGCGCTGAAACTTAGCTTCCGCGCTGCCAGCGCATTCATGATGGCCGCGCTTGCTGCAACTGAGTTTACTTCGCTGAGCTGAGTGTTAGGACCGCGACTCGGCTTTCATTGCCTTACCCAATGTCGCCGTTTCGGGCTGCGCAATTTCCGCCCGAGGTTGCTCCATGCGGCGCGCCACCAGCGCTACCAGGGTGAAGAGGAATTCCACGCAATCGCGCAGTTTAAGTTTCGACTCGCCCGTCAGCCGCGGCGCGAAGATCATCGGGATCTCCACGACCTGCGCGCCCCGGCGTACCATTTCGAATAAGAGTGCCGACTGAAACGAGTATCCTCGTGTGGGCAACCGCCCGAACTCACAACGCCTGAATAGTTCCGCCGGAAAGCAGCGGTAGCCTGATGTGCAATCGCGCACCGGTCCGACGCCTCCGCACAGTCGCACAAAGAAGCTGCCACCATGACTCAGCGCTCGCCTTCCGGGACCAAAGTCCGGCATCGCCGAACCAGGCAGAAACCGCGATCCAATCACCAGCCGACGTTCGCCTTCCGCGCACAGCTTTATAAACTGTGGCAGCAACGCGGGGTCGTGCTGTCCGTCGGCATCCATCTCCAGCAGCAAAGCCGCACCCAGAGTGTTGACTGCATACTTCATGCCGCGCTGGTAAGCATCCCCAAGCCCTCGTTTTTCTCCGGTAATCAAAAAAAGTTTCAAATTCCCCTGCATCATCTCGCGCACCAAATCCGCGGTTCCGTCGGGAGAGTTGTCATCCACGACAAGCACCTGCAAAGCATGCGTTTCAATACGCGCGGCTTGTTCAAATATCCGAGGCAGCACCACGCGCAGATTCTCGCGCTCGTTGTAAGTGGGGAGCACGACACACGCAATCGGCCGAACCGCCTGGGTAACCTGGGGCTGGATACTCTGATGCTGGGTAATCTGGGGCATCTATCCACAGTTTACACTTGCGGAACGATCATGACGACCAGCTAGCACCACAATCAGCGCCCATAGCAATCACTGCCCATAACAAGCAGTTCGCATAAAACGAGCTCGGAAAAGAATAGGTGCCTGGTGCCCCATTCAAGCCTGGTTCTGGCTTGAGTGGGCCCTACGGCAATGAGTTCCCGGTCCTGCTTTTGGGTGGCGCAGCGCAGCGCTGCGAGAAACGTCCAAATTTCTTCTTGAGGTGTCATCCTGAGCGCCGCCGGAGCGGACGCGGGCAAGTCGAAAGACCCCTTGCCCACCAGCACACACAATAGGCATTGCAAGGCGTTCTCACCTTGCGCCCCGACGCAGTAGCGCTGCAGTCAGCTTCACTTCTGCAATCTGACCTCTAACCTCTGACCTGCTTTACCGAGTCCTCACGTCTCAGAATTTCGAAGCCAAAACCAATCGTCAGGGCCGTCATGCAAATCACAGAAAGTTGAATGTGTGTCCACGCCGCCAACGGGCCGGCGAACGGCAACACGCACGTCAGATACAGCAGCCACGCAATCCCCGGAGCCGCGTGCCTCACCACCCAATCGGCGATCCACAACACCGCCGGAGCCAGAATTACCAGGTCATACACGGTCAGGTGCGGAGCTACGAGTGCCGTCGCCAGCAGCATGACCGCAAAGCGCCGCTCCAATGCAGCCTGTTCCCGCCAACACGCAACTGTGATTCCCAGGATGCCGAGCGAACTAACAATGTAGAGCCCTAGCGCCCCTTCCGGCCATGGCAGCAGCAGATTCCAAAATGCCCGCAGCGAATGCATCAGATACGGACGCGGCTCCAGAATTTTCGCCGCCGGACCGATCGTCAAGAGCACATGCCAATAAACAAGAAGTGGCCGCGAACCGTACCATGCCCACGCCACCGCAAACTGCGCCGCTACAGAGACGACCGCACCGAAAATAACCTTCGCCGCCTCCGCCCTCTGCTCGCGGTCACTCGCGCTAGATTGCCTCGAACTTGATTCGTCCGAACTTGATTTGCCGGCGCCAATTTGGCCCAAACCAAACTCTCCGTCTCCGCGCTCTCGCCGCGCCAGTATCAACGCCGCCAAAAACACCACCGCGGCCGCCAGGCCCAACTGAGGTTTGTAGGCCAGCAATCCAAAGCAGATGCCCGCCGCAACGTATCGCCGGGAGCGCAAGGCAAAATACGCGCCCGTGAATGCTGCCAGCGCCAGCGCTGAATTCTGGCCAAATGTGATCAGCGCAAAAAAGCCTGGAAACGCCGCCGCCCCCAGCGCCACGGTCCATCCATCCGCATGCAGAGTCGGACAAGTCCGCCAAATGGCATAGCAGCACAATCCATAAATTCCCGCGCTCAGCAACATCCACATCGCGGCCGCCCATGCATAGGGCAAGCGCGCCAGCGGCGTCCAGATCAGCGAATACTGCGGCCCATACACCGGAAGAAAATAATCTCCTGCCGAGCCCGTCACCCGCTGCTCGCCAATCTGCCGCTGCGCCCGCGCATCATAGAGCGCCTCCCCGCGATGTTCCAGCGCCACCGTGCCCAGCACATACGCATGTAAAAAATCTGCGCCCTTCAGGTGCCCGAAGCGGTCCCGCATGCCCGGCGTGGCAATCGTCGCCACATACCCGCCCCATAGCGCGAGCGCCAGCAGCAAGGCTTGCCGTCGAAGCCGTTTTCGACTTAGCCAGTCTTGTCTTTCGCTGCCGGAGTAATCCATACGGAATGATCCATCTGCCCTTTTCTTTCCCTCGAAGGTTCTGACGCCGCCATCGTCCGTCAATAGCTTACTAAGATTTGTCGTCATGACGATTCAAGCGAAGCCTTCGCCCCGCACTACCCTGCTGAATCAAAAGACTTATGCGCAATTTAGACACCACAATGCGGCACCATGTGTTTCTAACTCAACCGGACTGCTGTTCACGATAGATGCGTCACTTTCCGCGTTGGGCGCGCTCTCCGACGATAAAGTCATTTTTTTGTAAATTCCACAATTATTGTTGACAGGCGCTAAGGCCGCCACTATTGTGTGGGCCGATAGAATACCGTGTCTTAGACCCTCTTCCTGTATCCGGGTACCCTTGCGATTCAACTAAAAGTAAGCTCGATTCCGGAGAGAAGTTCTGAGTACGGCGAGTTCTGAAAGAGTTCCCACCCACGGGGTCGAAAATCAAAGTGTCGTTCCGTAGCGGAAATCAGTTTCCGTAGCGGACATGAATTTTCGCAGCGGAAATAGTTCCGCAGCAAACAAGAGTTTCTCTGGAGGCGCTATGCGTAAAGGTTCACGTGTTCTGTCTATCCTTGTTGTTCTCTTTTCACTGCTCGTCATCACAACCACCACGTTCGCAGCGGAGCCGTACAGCGGCGGGCAGCACACGCAACCTCTTATTACGCAGCCGATCGATGAAACCCACCTGGTTACTCTCGGCGGAAATACTCGCTCCGAAGCCAATGCCAACAATGACCGCGGCCCTGTCGCAGACAATTTGCCCATGGAGCACATCCAGCTCGTGTTACAGCGCCCCGCCGGACTGGAAAAACAACTCGAAACTTTGATTGCCGAGCAGCAGCACAACGGATCGTCCTATTACCACAAATGGCTAACTCCGAAGCAATTTGGCGAGAAATACGGCGTGTCGCCGCAGGACGTCATCAAACTAACCACATGGCTCGAATCGCACGGCTTCCGTGTCGACTCGGTTTTTAACAGCGGCATGGCGATGGAATTCTCCGGCACCGCCGCCCAGATCAAGGAAGCTTTTCACACTGAAATTCACAATCTGGAAGTTGACGGCCAGCCGCACATCGCGAACATGAGCGACCCGAAAATTCCCGCGGCGCTAGCGGGCGTGCTCAAGGGAGTCTACTCGCTCCATGACTTCATGCCGCACTCGATGATGAAAAAGCGCACCAATTTGAACATCGTCCTCGACGGCACCCTGTACTATGCCCTCGCTCCGCCCGACTTGGCGACCATCTACAACCTGAATCCCGCATTCGCCGCGGGTTACACCGGCGCGGGGCAGACCATCGTGGTGATTGAAGATACCAATATCCTGAACGCCAGCGATGTCGCAACCTTCCGCAGCGCCTTCGGCCTGTCCGGCTACACCGGAACGTTTACCCAGATCAACCCCACTGGCGCCGCGACTTGCACCAATCCTGGAGTCAATGGGGCTGAAGATGAAGCCGCTCTCGATGCGGAATGGTCTGGTGCTTCCGCACCGAATGCCAATATCGTGCTCGCGTCCTGCAGAAGCCTCCTGGCTGCGGTGCAGAACGTGGTCAATGGTGCAACTCCACCGAACGTCATGAGCATCAGCTACGGCGAATGCGAGTCTGAAAATGGCGCCTCCTCGAACCTGAGCTATAACAACGCCTACCAGCAGGGGGCCTCGGAGGGAGTTTCCATATTCGTTTCTTCTGGAGATGAGAGTGCGGCCTCTTGTGATGCCAACAGGGCCGCGGCCACTCACGGTATTGCGGTCAGTGGATTCACCTCGACTCCGTATAACGTGTCGGTTGGCGGCACCGATTTTGGCGACACTTATGAGGCCGCCGTCGGAGGGCCTCCTGTCAGTACTTACTGGAGCGCCACCAACTCTGCCACTTTCGGTACGGCGCTCTCCTACATGCCTGAGATTCCGTGGAATGACTCCTGCGCCAGCTATTTGCTCTATAGTCTGGAGGGATTCAGTCAAGCCTACGGCGCGAGCGGCTTCTGTAATGACACTACGATCCCCGGAACCAATTTCCGCTCAACGGCCTCCGGCAGCGGAGGCCCAAGCAACTGCGCCACTGGAGCGCCAGCCGCAGGCCAAACTGGCGTCACAGGTGGAACCTGCGCCGGCTACCCCAAGCCGTCATGGCAATCGGGACTAGTCGGAAATCCCAGCGATGGTGTGCGCGATATCCCCGACGTGTCGCTGTTTGCCGCGAATGGTCTCTGGAATCACTTCTACGTTTTTTGTATGACCGACACCGCGGAAGGCGGCGCGCCCGCTTGCGACTACACCAACGCAACCGATGTGAACGACCTGGCCGCCGGCGGAACATCCTTCTCCTCGCCCATCATGGCCGGCATTCAAGCATTGATAAACCAGGCCTCTGGCGAAGGTTTTCAGGGGAATCCTAACCCCAGGTACTACGCCTTGGCCGGATTGGAATATGGGGCGACGGGCGATTCCGCTTGCAACTCGTCGCTGGGAACAGGCGCCAACAGCAGTTGCGTCTTCTACGACGTAACCCTCGGCGACATGGATGTGAATTGCGACGAAGACGTCAGCCGCGGGGCCGTCGTCGGTACCTTCAATTGCTTTGGCTCGGCGGCCAATGGAGCCACCGTCACGGAGCAAGGCGCGCTGTCGGTCTCAAACAGCGCCCTTCAAATTGCATACGGTACCAGCACCGGATGGGATTTCTCCACCGGCATCGGCACCGTCAACGCCTATAACCTCATTCAGAACTGGACCAGCGTGGTAACGACCACGGCAGTTACTTCGAGCCAGAATCCATCCACATACGGTCAATCGGTCACCTTCACCGCCACCATTACGCCGGCCATTGGTTCCACGGAGACTGGCTCCGTGCAGTTCGTGATCGATGGCGTCAACTCCGGCTCTCCGGTTTCCGTTTCATCCGGTACAGCCTCTTTAAGCATTTCTACGCTGACCGCGGGCAACCATACTGTCACCGCGACCTACTCCGGCGACTCCAACTACTCGGGCAGCTCGGCGACCTTGAGCGGCGGCCAGACCGTTAACCAGGCCACGAACACCGTAACGTTCACCACCCCGGCACCGGCGAGCGCAGAGTACGGCTCCAGCTTCACGGTAGCGGCTTCGGGTCTGGGTACGGGTGCGATCACCTACACCAGTGATGGTGTGGTGTGTACCAACTCGGGCGCGACCTACTTGATGATCAGCGGATCGGGCACCTGCACGGTCACCGCGACGCAAGCGGCTGATACCAACTATCAGGCGGCGAGCAGCTCCGAATACGTCGCGGCGCAACCAGCAGTGGGAAGCGTAGGCGTCAGCCTAACGTCGGGGTCGAATCCGTCAACCTACGGCGATTCGATCACCTTCACAGCCACCGTCACCAGTGACACTGGCGCCGTGAAAGGACGCAGAACCACCAAACGGCCGCGTGACCTCAATGGCTCGGTAGCATGGAGCGCGAACACGGGCTGCGCCTCAAGCGGAGTCTCGGGTAATTCTGGGCAAACGGCGACCTGTACCACGTCGATCCTGGGCGGCGGCTCTGACACGGTGACGGCGACCTACACCGCCAACGACAGCAATCACACGACTGCTTCTGGCTCCATTAACCAGACTGTCAACCCGGCCAGCCAGACGATTACGGTGACCACGTCAGCTCCGTCGACCGCAATTGACAATAGCAGCTTCACGATTGTGGCCAGCGCCAGTTCGGGCTTGCCGGTCTCATTTGCCAGCTCCGGAACCTGCACCAATTCCGCCGGGACATACACCATAACGGCGGGGGCAAGGCCAGGAACCCTCTGCCATGAAACCGTGTCGCAGGCTGGCAACAGCAACTACAGTGCGGCCACAGCCGTGTCTGAGACGACCACGGTTGTCGGGCCGACCCCGCCGACGGTGAGCTTCACGGGGCCCTCGCCGGCAACCGCACCCTATGGATCGAGTTTCACGGTGACCGCGTCCTCGGTGAATGACGCCAGCGTACCGGTGATCACTACATCGACCGGCAGTATTTGCCAGATCACCGGCAGCTCCACGAGCGGCACTACGGTCACGTCGACCGTCCAGATGCTGAGTGGATCGAACGTGTGTGATCTTGCTGCCAACTGGGCCGTGAACACGGTCTACAAAGCGGCGGTCAAGAATCTCGACATCCGCGCAACCAAGGTGACGACGACGCCCAGCTTCACCGGCGCCCCGGCAACCGCAAACAACGGTGGCACCTTTACTGTGACGGCGAGTTCGAATTCGTCCGCCACTCCATCCATCACCACGACCACGCCAGCGGAGTGCAGCATCGTTTCCTTTAGCAGCAACGGCCCAGGAAGCTATCAGGCTACGGTGACCGTATTGAAGGCCACCGGCACCTGTAAGCTGAAGGCCGTTTGGCCAACAAACGCTGACTACACTGAAGCGTCGGCGAACCAGAGCACCACGGCGCAATAACGAACTAACAACGCCAACCAACAACGCGGCCCAGGTCATCCTCTCAAGGAAACCTGGGCCGCTTTGCTTGTGTAGCGCGGTTTGTCTGTGCTCTGTGCCCCAGTGCCTGACCTGAGCCTGTCGAAGGGTTCGCCCCCCGATTTTGGACTGGATACTGGCAACTGGATACTGGCTGCTGGGTACTGGGTTCCCCGTTCCTTACCACACGCTGTCAACCCAGATTTCGACCTCCCCGATCTCCCCGAACCTCCTTGCTTTGTTGTCCCTGCACCGAATGTACATACCGATCCGTATTCCAAACAATATTTTGTTCGCCAATTGTTCGCCTCAGCGAATTCAAAACCAGGAAGGAATCTTCGCAGCCCTTCAAGACATCTAAACATTGACAACAGAACGCTCAAGTTCTATCATGGTTGGTATCGCAACTGTTAGTTATCTGATTATAAGGCACTTATCTCAAGATTATCGAGGTTGAGCACAGCAAATTCAGGAGGTTTTTATGGGAAAGATCATTGGAATTGATTTGGGAACCACCAATTCATGCGTGGCAGTCATGGAGGGCGGTGAGCCCAAGGTAATTCCCAACGAAGAAGGCGGCCGCACCACCCCGTCCATCGTCGGCTTCACCAAGACCGGCGAACGGCTGGTCGGTCAGGTCGCAAAGCGCCAAGCCATCACCAATCCGGAGAACACGGTTTATTCGATCAAGCGCTTCATGGGACGGCGCTATGACGAAGTCAGCGAAGAGTTGAAGATGGTCCCATATAAGGTTGTGCGGCAGGGCGACCACGTCGCGGTCTTGGCCCAGGGGAAGGAATATACCCCGCCGGAGGTCTCGGCGCTGATTCTGCAGAAGCTGAAGAAGGCGGCAGAAGACTACCTCGGCGAAAAGGTTACGGAAGCGGTCATCACCGTGCCGGCCTACTTTAATGACGCACAGCGGCAGGCCACGAAAGACGCCGGGAAAATTGCCGGGCTCGAAGTGAAGCGAATCATCAATGAGCCGACGGCGGCGGCGCTGGCCTACGGGCTCGACAAGGGCAAGGACGAGACGATTGCCGTATACGACTTTGGCGGCGGCACGTTCGACATTTCGATTCTCGAAGTGGGCGAGGGCGTGATCGAGGTCAAGGCGACCAACGGCGACACGCACCTGGGCGGCGACAACATCGACCAGCGGCTGGTGGATTGGCTGATTGACGAGTTTAAGAAGGACGAAGGACTCGACCTGCGCAGCAAGGGCAATGAGATGGCTCTGCAGCGGCTGCGTGATGCGGCCGAGCGCGCGAAGATCGAGCTTTCAACCACTATGGAGACCGAAATCAATCTGCCATTCATAACGGCGGATGCCTCGGGGCCGAAGCATCTGGTAAAGAAACTGACGCGGGCGAAGTTCGAGTCCATGGTGGAAGACATCATCCAGAGGTCGGTCGGCCCCTGCAAGCAGTGTATGAAGGATGCGGGAATCGATGCTGGCAAGATCAACGAAGTGGTGTTGGTCGGTGGACAGACTCGAATGCCGCGGATCCAGCAATTGGTGAAAGATCTGTTCGGCAAGGAAGGCAACAAGAGCGTGAACCCGGATGAAGTCGTGGCTGTGGGCGCGGCGATTCAGGGCGGCGTTCTTAAGGGCGAAGTGAAAGACCTGTTGCTCTTGGACGTGACTCCGCTGACGCTCTCCATCGAAACGCTGGGCGGCGTGGCGACGCCGATGATCCCCCGCAACACGACGATTCCGACGAAGAAGACGGAGACGTTTTCGACGGCGGCGGATTCGCAGACCTCGGTTGAGGTGCACGTTCTACAGGGAGAGCGCCCCATGGCGGCGCAGAACCGGACGCTGGGCAAATTCCACCTGACCGGACTGCCCCCGGCTCCGCGAGGCGTGCCGCAGATCGAGGTGACGTTCGATATCGACGCGAACGGCATCCTGAACGTGACTGCGAAAGACATGGCCACGGGCAAAGATCAGAAGATCACGATTACGTCGTCTTCGGGTCTAAGTAAGGAAGAAGTCGAGCGCATGGCGAAAGAAGCCGACGCGCATTCGGCCGAGGACAAGGCGCAAAAAGAGTCAATCGAGGCCAAGAACCAGCTCGACTCAATGGTCTACAACATCGAGAAAATGTTGAAGGAGCATGGAGACAAGATTTCAGGCTCTGAACGTGGAGACGTGGAGAATGCGCTGGCCGACGCGAAGAAGGCCATCGAGTCAAACGACAAGGCGCAGATGGATTCGGCGCGTGAACGGCTGACAACAGCCTCGCACAAGCTGGCGGAGCAGATGTATAAGGCTACGCAAGCGGCGGGTCAACCCGCCGGTCCTGGTGCTGACGGCGCAGGCGCTGGTCCAACGTCAGGCGACAATGGACAAGGTCAGCAGAAAAAAGATGAAGGCGTGATTGACGCTGAGTACGTTGACGTCGAAGACAAGAAGTGATCGCGCTTAGCGGGGCGTCTGAGCCCCGCTGCGATCATCCCGAGCGAAGTCGAGGGATCTGCTTCGAGTCGCAAGCCACGAGCTCGGAGCAAAGTTGGGGGCGTGAATAGCGCCCCCAATCTTTTCTCGGATACGCTTCGTACTTGTCATGACGGGCTTTGCGGCAGGGTTGAAATTCTTATGACCCGCTACAAAGCCAGAAAGCGCGTGTTTAAGTGGATAGGAATCAGAAAGAGGGAACAAATTGAAATTCGAAGTCAATGGGCAAATGTTTTTCGTGAACTTCGTTCCGGAAGAGGGACGTTGGTATTGCTACGCTCCGACGGCGACGGGTGTGCAGCGCATTCCGGTTTCGATGGATACCGCACCGTTTGAAGCTGCATTTATGTTTGGCGTTGATGAGCAGGCGAAAGAAGTGGTGAATTAAAATCAAGCTCTCAGCCGTCAGCCATCAGCTCTCAGTTTTTCGCTTTACGATTTCACTGATGGCCGAAAAGCTGATCGCTGATGGCTAATCATGGCGACCCCAACCAAAGACTATTACGAAATCCTCGGCGTCAAAAAGTCGGCCTCAGCCGACGACATTCGCAAGGCTTTCCGCAAGCTGGCGCGCAAGTACCATCCCGACGTCAATCCTGGAGACAAATCAGCGGAAGAGAAGTTCAAGACCCTCTCCGAAGCGAACGACGTTCTTAGCGATCCCAAGAAGCGAAAAATCTACGACCAGGTCGGGTTCTACTCCGACAATATCGACCCAGCGACAGCCGAAGCGTACGCGCGCGGAGGCGGGCAGCCAGGCCCCGGTGGCTTCGGGGGCGGTTTTCCCGGAGCGCAGAGTGGTCAGGCTGGGCGCGCGCCGGGGGGCGTTGACTTTGGCGGATTTGATTTTACTGACCTTTTCGAAGGCGCGCGCGGGGGTGGTCACAAGACAGCCTCTTCGGGCACCGGCGGCTTCCGCGACATCTTCTCCAACATCTTCACTGGTGGAGGAGGCGCAGCCGCTGAAGAAGGTCCCGAACCGGGCAGCGATCTCGAATACCAGGTCAACGTGCCGTTCTGGACGGCGATTCGCGGCGGCGTAATGAAGCTCAACATCACACGGCGTGACGTGTGCGGAAACTGCCACGGGAATGGGTTCATCGAGGCGCCGGGTGTGTGTCCGCAGTGCCATGGCAAGGGAACGATTGAGCAGACGGGCGGACGGATGAAGTTCAACGTTACTTGTCCGCGCTGCCACGGCACGGGGAAAAATATTTCGACTTGCCCGGTGTGCCACGGCGAGGGCAGCGTGGAGCGGACGGACCCACTCGAAGTGCGGATCAAGCCGGGAACGCGCGACGGCCAGCGGATTCGAATCCCCGGCAAGGGCAACGCCGGGACCCGCGGCGGCGGCGTGGGAGACCTTTACGTCATCATTCGGATTGGCGAGCACCCGTTGTTTCGCCGCGAGGGCGACGACATTTACATCACGGTACCGGTCACGGCGGTCGAGGCGGCGCTGGGGTCGAAGATCGAGGTGCCGACGATTGATGGTCGCAGCGTACTGAAAATTCCTCCGGGCACCCAGTCCGGGCAGAAGTTACGGCTGCGCGAGAAGGGCGTGCCGTCGGCCACAAAAGACGGTGCGCGCGGGGACGAGATTGTAGAAATAAAGATCACCGTGCCCATGCCACGGGACGAGAAGACGAAAGAGTTGCTGCGCGAAATTGCTAAGCTCAACCCTGAAGACCCGCGCGAAGAGTTGTGGGGTAAGGTTTAGGTAAAGAATTTCTAACCATGAGGTACACGGGGACGCACGGAGGAAATCAGGGTTGCCCCGTGTTCCTCGGTGCACCCTGTGGTAAAAAAAAGGTTTCTGTCCTGTTTTAATTCACTTATCCCAATTCCATCCGTCCACCATGCGTTTAATGCCGTTTTTCAGGTGGGCGACGTGGAAGTTGATCAGAAGGCCGACGTTCTTCTGGCTTAGCCGCAGGTATGACAGAGGCTGGGCTTCGTGCACGGGGTGAAGGGCCTCGACACGCTTGACCTCGACGATGACCAGGCTCTCTGCGAGGAGGTCGATGCGATAGCCCAGGTCGAGTTTCTCTCCCTCGTAAACCGCCGGCAGGCCGACTTGAGTGGCCACGTGGAATCCACGCTGGCGGAGTTCGTGGGCAAGGCAGGCATCGTAGGCGCTCTCCAACAGGCCGGGGCCCGGGATGGAATGCACCTTCATGGCAGAACTAACGATGGCGGCCGAAACTTTGTTGATTCGGAGGCTCGGGATGATAGATGGGCTGGCCATGTTCTTTCCTTATCACCCCGCCACGAGCGTCGCTGTGATCCTCATCAGGTCTTCTTTGTGATGAATTCAAAACCTTCTAACCACGGGGAACACAGGGGTGCACGGGGAAAATCAATCCAAACACAACTTGCAGGCTAGTGGTGGGGCCTCTAGGAAAACACCTGCGGCGTATCGGCGGTTCAAGTGCTCCTCATTTTCTATGCCGTTCTCGCCAGTTTGAGTTCTTCCCCTCCTCGCACGGCATAATGCTGTTCTGGAACGGGGAAACCGGCGTGGGCAAAGGTCTCGCGGATCAGCCGATTGGTATCGAAATACACCTGCCAGTAGTGGGTATTGTTGCAATACGGGCGCACAGCGAGCACCGGGCCGGCGAGATTAAAGGTCAGGATCTCTACATCGGGCGCGGGCTTATCGAGGACGTTCGGGATTTTCGCCAGCGCGGGCTTGAGAAGTTCGACGGCGGCCTGCGGATCGACGCCGTGGGCCAGTTGAGCTGTGAGTTCGACGCGCCGGTATGGGTTAGCCGAAAAGTTCTGAATCGTGTCCCCGAAAATCTTTCCGTTGCCGATGATCGTCCTCACGTTGTCGGGCGTATTGAGGGCCGTTGCGAACAGTCCGATTTCTTCGATTGTGCCGGTCACGCCCGCAGCCGTGACGAAATCCCCAACTTTGAAAGGCTGCAGGATCACAAGAAACACGCCGCCGGCAAAGTTCGAGAGCAGTCCCGACCATGCCATGCCAATGGCGACGCCCGCTGCCGCCAGCAAAGCGGCAAAGCTTGTGGTTTCAACCCCGAAAAACCCAAGGATGGCGACGACCAGCACGATATTCAGCAGCGCCGCTACGCCCGAGTTGATGTAGCGGATCAGGGTAGGGTCGATTTTCTGTTTTCGCAGGGCGCTGCCGATCAATCGTAGCGAAAGGCTGATCAGCCACCGGCCAATGATCCAGATGGCGATCGCGCCGAGAATTTTCAATCCGACGGTTGTCAGCAATGTGGTGGCGGTTTGCGTCATAGCGCTGAAGTTGAGGTTCATATGTGCTCCTTGGTGTCGCTAGTTGGGACCGCGACAGGACCCGGCGAGACATTTTACAGAGCGTTGGGCCGGTTGGCTATGGCGCGTATGCACCAGCACCCCGCGCCGAAAAAAACCCAACTCTGTGCTGAATTTTCTTGCATCTGTGGAAATTTGCCGTAATCTCAAAAATGCGAACGAACTTTGCCGAAATGTCCGGGCAAGCGCCGTACCGGAAGCCGTGAGAGCAAGCCTTTTTCAGGATGAAGCTGATGAAGCTTAAGACGCGGTGGCATAAGTGAGGCGCTAACTACCTGGACTAGCTCAAGTGCCATCGCGCGAAGGTAGCGTGCGATCCGGAGAGCCAATTGAGCGCCGTCCGGCGACCCTGAGGAAGGAGGACTCCATAGAAATTGGCAACAGCCACCGCTACTACTGACCTCCGAACCCCTGCCCTTGCTGTTTTCCCTGGGAAAAAGTCGATTCGCCTCACATTGTGGCCACTAGTCGCCGCCACGTTTTTCATGGTGTCCGGCGGGACGTACGGAACTGAAGACATTGTGCACGGCGCTGGCTACGGCAAGGGGATCTTCATCCTCTTGCTGACCCCGCTGCTCTGGAGCCTTCCGACTGCATTCATGATTGGCGAGCTTTCGAGCGCGCTGCCCTTCGAGGGCGGCTATTACGCCTGGGTGCGCCGCGCGATGGGAAACTTCTGGGGATTTCAGGAAGCCTGGCTCTCGCTGGTCGCGTCCATCTTTGACATGGCGATCTATCCAACTCTATTCGTCGCCTATCTGACGCGCATGTTCCCCTGGTTCCAGGAGAACCATCGTGGATTGGCGGTCGCCTTGGGCGTGGTCGTCGTTTGTGCGGCCCTGAATATTGCCGGTGTGAAAGTGGTTTCGACAACCTCGCTGTGGCTTTTCTTTCTTCTTTCGGCGCCCTTCGCGGCAATCGTTATTCTGGCTCCATTCAAGTTAGGAGCGCTCGCGACTGCGGTAACGAAGCCGACTACTTCCAACGTGGATATCCTGGGCGGCTTGTTGATCTGTATGTGGAACTACATGGGATGGGACAACGCCTCGACTATCGCCACAGAGGTGGAGCGCCCCCAGCGCACCTATCCCCGCGCCATGTTGTGCGCAGTGCTCATCGTGGCTCTGACTTATGTGCTGCCGTTTGCGGCGATGTGGATCACCGGGTTGCCGGCTTCCGCTTGGGAGACGGGTGCATGGGCCGACGTCGCACAATTAATGGGCGGTCCAATCCTCCGGCTGGCATTGGTCGCTGGCGGCATGATGAGCGCCTTCGGGATGTTCAACGCGCTGGTGATGAGCTACTCGCGGCTGCCGCTCGCCATGGCGCAGGATGGAATGTTGCCAAAAGTCTTTTCCAAATTGCATTCCAAGTCGCGGACGCCGTGGGTTGCAATCCTCGCGCTGGCCGCCGGGTGGGCGCTGGCTCTGAACCTCGGCTTTGTGCGCCTGATTACGCTGGACATCATGATTTATGGCGCGAGCCTGGTGCTAGAGTTTGCCGCTCTCGTTGTGCTCCGTCTGCGTGAACCGAATCTGCAGCGGCCATTTCGTGTGCCCGGTGGATTGTTCGGCGCAATCGCGGTCGGCGTTCCGCCCACGTTGTTGCTTGGGTTCGCCATTGCGAACGGCGAACACGAAGTCGTTCTCGGGATCAGCGCTTTCTTTTTCGGGTTGATCCTGATGGCGGCTGGGGTCGTCGCTTACTTCATTAATCGCGCCTTGAAGCCCCAAGGTTGGTCCGAGTCCAATGCCAAGCAGCCGGAACTGGCGGCGTAAACGACAAACGACGCGACGAGCCCGGTGCCTAATGCAGATTCAAATAATCAGCGATAAGATCGGGTAATTTGGCAGCATCGGGAATGCCTCCAAAAAGCAGTGCGGACGATGATTTCGAGCGCAGAGTTCAGGTGGCGTATGACTCGCTGCCGGTGAAGATACGAGATCTGCCTGACTTTCCTCCGATCGAAATCATCCAGGAGTCATCCGACTCACCACACGGACGTACGATTCTAGGACGTTTCATTGGTGTGCCTCGTTCCAAAAAGTCACAATTTGCAATTCCTGCGGCGCCCAACGTGATCCACATCTACCAGGGACCTGTGACCCGGTATGCCGGCAGCCAACTCGATGCCGTCCTGAAAACTGTCGTGTGGCACGAAGTCGCTCATTGGCTTGGCTTCGAGACTGAGGAAGAGGTTGCCGAACTGGGCCTGCAACTGGAATAGACCGCCCGACCTTAACCGACAAGTGCATTGCGCTTTGCGCAACTGGCGATCTCATCTGTATACACCAAAACGTAATAAAATGGTGTATGATGGATATGTTATGGGAAGAACCAATATTGAGATTGACGAAGACTTGATCCGCAGGGCCAGGAAACTTACTCGCCTTAAGACGAAGCGTCAGATCGTCGACAGGGCCCTCGACCTGTTGGTGCGCTCGGAAAGTCGCAAGGATATTCTCAAGTACTACGGTAGTGGTGTCTGGCAGGGCAATCTCAAGGAGTCGCGGAGAAACCGCGTTTGATTCTGGTCGATAGTTCCGTTTGGATCGACTTCTTCAGTTCGTCTCCCGGTCGCGCAGGCTCGGAACTGCGGAGAATGATTGAAGAGAGCGAGCCTTTCGGGCTTACCGGCATCGTAGTATGTGAAGTTTTGCAAGGCCTGACTCGTGATTCCGGACCCATCGAGCGCTCTTTAGCACAATGGGAAATGTTGGAGCCGCGAGGGCTCGATACATATCAGAAAGCGGCCGCCATCTACCGGCAAGGACGATCGAAAGGCATATCGCTTACGACCATTGATACCGTTATTGCCGCCATAGCGCTGGAACACAACGCCAGTGTGTTCACACTCGATCAGGATTTTTCGAGAATCGCGAGTTTCACCGGACTGAAAATGTACCGGGCGTGATGCAAACCACAAGGATTCTATGGGAACCAGATGACCAAGCGTAAATCCAAGGGCGCCTATATGATTTCGGCAGTCGCCGAAATGTATGAGATCCATCCGCAGACATTGCGGCTGTATGAACGTGAAGGGCTGTTGAAACCGAGCCGCACCGAGGGCAACACACGGCTCTATACCGATGAGGACCTGCAACGGCTTGAATTTATTCTTACTCTCGCCCGCGATCTGTCGGTAAATATCAGCGGCATCGCCATCATTCTCCAGATGAGGGAGAGGATGGAGGAAATGCAGCGGCAGATTCAGGATTTTGTGGTGTACATACAAAGAGAAGTTTTGGCGCGGGCCAGCGCGGCCGCCGATCCGGCCAAAGGAGCCATCGTTCCACTGCGGCGGCCGCTTGCGCCGCTCGAGTCCTTGCGCAAAAAGGATAAGGATGCAAGCCGCTGAGAAACACTGCCTGCGCGTGCGCAACATGCCCGTTCCGTTGGTTTTTCCAGCGAAATGATAGCCTGTGATTGCTGTCAGGTCGACGGCCGCCAAGTCGGCCGATAATCAAATTGGGCAAGGTGAAAACGAGTTCCGTGAAACGCGAGGCGCATTTCTATCCCGTGATCCTGGCCGGGGGCCGGGGCACGCGCTTTTGGCCTCTCAGCCGCAAACGCAGGGCGAAGCAGCTTCTGGCGCTTGACGGCAAGCAAACCATGATTCAGCAAACGGCGGCGCGGCTGTCGCCCCTTGCTCCGTCGCGAAATTTCTGGGTGATCACCAACGATTATTTGCGTCCGGCAATTTTGCGCCAGTTGCCGAAACTCGCCCCGAAACAGGTGATCGCGGAGCCGGTGGGCCGGAATACCGCGCCTGCGATCGGGCTGGCGGCTTTTTTGCTGCTGCAAGAGGACGCGCAGGCCGTGATTGGCATGTTCCCATCGGACCATGTAATCGCAAAGCCGGAGCAGTATCGCGCGACGTTGCAGAAGGCGATTGAGATCGCGAGGGCGGGTGCGAATATTGTTGCCCTCGGCATCCGGCCGACGCGCGCGGAAATTGGGTATGGATACATTGAGAGCGGGACGAGCGCCGGCAACGGCGCGCTGCGCGTTCGGCGCTTTACCGAGAAGCCCGACTTGGAGCGAGCGCGGGAATTTGTGGAAGAGGGCAATTTCTTTTGGAACAGCGGCATGTTCGTGTGGCGCGCCGACACACTGGCCGATGCCGTGCGGGAACATCTGCCGAAAACCGCGGCGATTCTGGAGGAGATTGCTTCGGCCTACGGTACCGCGAAATTCGTGCGTACATTCCGCCGGCTCTATCCGACGTGCGAAAACATCAGTATCGATTATGGTGTGCTGGAACGGCTTTCCGCCAAGGGGGAAGCATCCGGTATCTTCTGCCTGCCTTCCGATTTTGGCTGGAACGACCTCGGCTCCTGGACCGCGCTGCACGAGCATCATGCCGGGAAACTAGGGCCACGCGATGGAAATCTGATTCACGGGGCAGCCAGTTTCGCTCTGAATGCAACGAATAATTACGTATACGCGCCCGGCAAATTTGTGGCCGTGGTCGGAGTGAGCAATCTGGTGGTGGTGGAGACCGAAGACGCTTTGCTGATCACCACGCTCGACCAATCGCAGGATGTCGGTAAAGTCGTGCAACATCTGGACAAGAAAAAGCTGAGCAAGCTGACGTGAGAAAGTCTTGGTCGCGTTGTGCTGCAAGGTTAGCGGATGGTGCACGCCAGAACCCTCGCCCCGCCGGAAATCCCCATTCAAGCCAAAACCGGGCTTGAATGGGGCACCCGAACTGGGGGTCTTAGGGGGATTCTGATTAAGTTGAGCAAGAGCCAAAGCAGGTTTCTCGACTTCGCAGAATTGCCCGAAAACAGGCAATTCCGCTGCGCTCGAAATGACAAGGCTGAACTTAATCAGAGTTTTCCCAGGAACGCGGGACTTCCGGATGACGCCGTACAGATAGGCGTCAGGCCGCACTACTACCAAAGTTCTGAGATCTGAAAGCGAGAGCTCACAAGCGGAAACACCATTGCCTGAGATTAAATTGACTGACATTAAATTTGGCACCGATGGATGGCGCGGCATTATCGCCGACGATTTTACGTTCGAAAACGTTCGCCGCGTCGCGAGCGCGATTGCTGCTTACATCTTGCAGCATGAAGATCCCGCGAAGGGAGTGGTTGTTGGATATGACACACGTTTTGCTTCGGCCCGGGCTGCTCGCGCCGTGGCGGAAACAATTGCGGGGGCGGGGATTCCCACGCTGCTGGCGAACGATTATGTTCCGACACCGGCGGTTTCGTACGCCGTGAAGACGCGGGGCGCGGCCGGCGGTGTCATGGTTACGTCGAGCCACAATCCATGGAACTGGAACGGCGTGAAATTTAAGGCAAAGTTCGGCGGCTCGGCCACGCCAGCCATCATGAAAATTATTGAGGAAGAATTAAACCGCGGCGGAGCAGAGGCGGGCGCGCGCGGGGCAGCACGCGCGGCGAAAATCGGGGCAAAGATAGAAGAGAGCGACATCAAGCCGGCGTATGTGGAAGCGGTGTGCAAGTTTGCTGATCTGGAGCTAATCCAAAAGGCGAATTTCAAGATCGCAATCGACTCGATGTACGGCTCCGGCCGAGGCGTGCTGGCGGGAATTTTCGAGAAGAACGGGATCCCGTATGTGGCAATTCGTCAGGAAGTGAATCCGCTGTTTCCGGGGATAAATCCGGAGCCGATTTTGCCGCATGTGGCGATGCTGCAGAAGACGGTGACGGACCAAAAATGCCATGCGGGCTTTGCCACCGATGGCGACGCCGACCGCATTGGCGCGGTGGCCGAGGATGGCAGCTTTGTCGATTCGCATAAATGTTTCGCGGTTTTACTGAACTGGCTGCTGGTGCGGAAGAAGTGGCCCGGCGATGTAGTGCGCGCATTCAACACGACGGGAATGCTCGATCGCATGGCGGCGCGACATGGGCGCAAGTTGTACGAGTGTTCGATCGGTTTCAAATATATTGCCGACCTGATGATGGAACACGACATTCTGATTGGCGGGGAAGAATCGGGCGGGATTGGATACGGGCGATATCTTCCGGAGCGCGATGGAATTTTGAATTCGCTGCTGCTGGCGAACGTGATGGCGGAGGAGCGCAAGCCGCTGGGCGAACTGGTGGCAGATGTGCAGCGCGAATACGGCGCTCATTATTATGGGAGACGCGACTTGCACATTTCTGACGAAGTAAAGTTTGGAGCGGTGCGGCGGGCGGCGGATGCGTCGAAAATGGGGGCATATGGAATTTTGCGAAAAGAGGATCGGGATGGAGTGAAACTTTTTCTTGACGCACCGAAGGATGGGAATGGCGCCGATGCGTGGGTGCTGTTTCGCGCGTCGGGAACAGAGCCGTTGCTGCGGATTTATGCAGAGGCGGCCACGCCGGAGTTGGTGGCGGAGATATTGGAAGATGCGGTGCGGTTTGCGATGCGAGGCTGACGGGGACAGGATAGGATATTGGTAACTCTCGAGGTATGAGCGCAACAGTATCCATGACGACACCAGCTGATTCGGCGGAGTCGCGTCGCTACAACCGGCAGAAGCGGTGGGCAGCGGTCGGCGATTTCGCGATCGGGCTGGGCCTGTTTGTTGTACTGCTGGCGACGGGTTGGACGCACTGGTTGCGCGATCTGGCGTATCGCGGGGCGGCGCAAAATTATTCGCTGGCTGTGTTTCTGTATGTTGCGATGCTGGCGCTAATCAGCAAAGCGATCAACCTGCCTTTGGATTATTACGGATTTCGTTTGGAGCACAAATTCAATCTCTCAAACCAAAAACTGCGGTCGTGGCTGTGGGATGAGTTGAAGGGCGTGCTGATTGGGCTCGCGTTTGCAGCGATTGCGGTGGAGCTGATTTATTTCTTATTGCGGCAGTCTCCGCAACGCTGGTGGATCATTGCGTGGGCAGTATTTCTGGGACTGATGGTGCTGCTGGCGCAGTTGGCGCCGGTGGTGCTGTTTCCGCTGTTTTATAAATTTGAGCCGCTGGAGAACGAGGAGTTGAAACGGCGGCTGACCATTTTGGGCGAGCGCGCGGGAACGCGGGTGCGCGGGATTTATCGCTGGCATCTTTCGGAGAAAAGCAAGAAGGCGAATGCCGCGCTGACCGGCCTGGGCGCGACGCGGCGAATTATTCTCGCGGATACGTTGCTGGATAATTACTCGGCGGACGAAATTGAGGCTGTGCTGGCGCATGAACTGGGACATCATGTACACCGGCACATTCTTAAGAGCATTCTGGTGCAGGCGGGCATTACGTTTGTTGGATTCTGGCTGGCGAACGAAGTGTTGCGCTACGCGGTGGACACGCGCCACTGGTTCGAGACGATGTCGGATTTTGCGAACCTTCCGCTGCTGGTGCTGGTGGCGGCTGTGCTTTCATTTTTGTTGATGCCGGCATTGAATGCGTATTCGCGGTTTAACGAGCGCGAGGCGGACCGGTATTGCTTCCGCTCGGTTGCGAGCGTGGGACCGTTTATTTCGTCGATGAATAAGTTGGCGGAACAGAATCTGGCGGAGAAAACACCGTCGCGGTGGGTGGAGTGGTTTTTCCATTCGCATCCGGCGGTGGGGAAACGGATTGCGGCGGCAGGGGAGTGGGCCAGAGCGCATGGGGGCGAGGTGCGGTGAAAGACTTTGAGTTGGAGACGGCGGCGCTACCCTCTCACTCATGCCGGCGGGTCACCGGCGCTACCAGTGGCGTGCTTTTCTATGAACGGCGCAAAATTTGTTCCACTCGCTGCAGATCTTCTTCCGTATCCACACCAACGGTATCGAATGGCGTTTCGGCGACGTAGATGGGCACGCCGTTTTCCAGAAAACGCAACTGCTCAAGGCGCTCGCTGCGTTCGAGTGATGACTCAGGCCAACTGACAAAGCGGTCGAGCGCGGCCTTGCGGTATCCATAAAATCCCAGATGTTTGAAATACTGCGGTGCGGTTTTGTCGCGGTCGTGGGGAATGGTTGCGCGCGAAAAATAAAGAGCGCGGCCATCGTGGCCGGTGACGACTTTTACGGCGTTGGGATTGTCGACGTCGGCGGTAGGTGCGGCGGTTTTCAGTGTGCCGACGTCTATTGTGGGATCGGCCATCAGTGCGATGAGTGCTTCGATGTGGTCGGGGCGGGTGAGCGGCTCGTCGCCCTGCACGTTGAGATAAACATCGGCGGGGATGGACTGCGCGATCTCGTGCACGCGCTCGGTGCCGGAACGAAGAGCGGCGGAAGTCATGCGCGCGGCGAAGCGCTGCTCCTGGCAGTAGTGGAGAATTTCTTCGGAGTCAGTGGCGACCAGGACATCAGCGAGTGCTGAGCAGCGCGCTGCGGCGCGGTAGACCCAGGCGATGAGCGGCTGGCCAGCGATCTCACGCAACATTTTTCGAGGCAGGCGCGTTGAGGCCAGGCGCGCCGGAATCACGGCGACGACTTTCATGGGTCAAGTGTCGCACGCGGCGGCGTGGTTCGAAAACTGTCTCACCAGTCGGAGTGTTCTGATTTGCCTTTCTCACCACGGAGTCACCGAGTGACGGAGGAGGACTCCTAATTTATGAAACCCAACAGGTGAAAGTCTTGCCAAGCAGTTGGGGTTTCTCTGTGTCTCCGTGGTGGAAAGACTTGGAATTAGAACGGCACTTACCAGGCGCCGGTTTCCAGAAACTCGTTGATGCTCTTGGCAGCGCGACGGCCTGCGCCCATGGCGAGGATCACGGTTGCGCCGCCGGTAACGATGTCGCCGCCAGCGAATACTCCGCGGCGCGAGGTTTTCTGCGTGGTCTCGTCGGCCTGGATGTAGCCCTTTTTTGTTGTGGTCAGGCCGGGCGTTGTGGTTTGGATGATGGGATTCGCAGTGGTGCCGATGGCCATGATCGCGACGGTCAGAGGAAGCTCATATTCGGAGCCTGGGATGGGAACCGGCCGCCGTCTGCCGGAAGCATCGGGCTCGCCGAGTTCCATCTTCTGGCAGCGCGCGGCTCTGAGCCAGCCCTTGCCGTCATCGAGGAATTCGAGCGGAGCGGCGAGGACCTGAAATTCGATTCCTTCCTCTTTGGCGTGCTTGACTTCTTCGAGCCGGGCGGGCATTTCGGCCTCGCTGCGACGATAGAGGATGAAGGCGTGGCCCGCGCCGAGGCGCAAGGAGGAGCGGATAGCATCGAGGGCGGTGTTGCCGCCGCCGATGACGGCAACATTCTTGCCGCGGAAATCGACCATGGGCTCGTCGTATTTCGGGAACTCGTAAGCGTGCATCAGGTTGATGCGCGTGAGAAATTCGTTGGCCGAATAGACACCGTTGAGGTGTTCGCCGGGGATGCCCATGAATTGCGGCAGGCCGGCTCCGGTGCCGACAAAAACGGCGTCGTAACCTTCTTCCTCGATGAGTTCATCGATGGTGACGGTGCGGCCGACGACGACATCGGTTTCAAATTCGATGCCCATGGCGCGCATGTAATCCACCTGCTGGCGGATGATTTGTTTTGGCAAACGGAATTCGGGGATGCCATAAACGAGAACGCCGCCAATTTCATGCAGCGCTTCAAAAACGTGGACCTGATGACCTTTCGTGATCAGATCACCGGCCGCTGTGAGGCCGGAGGGGCCGCTGCCAACGATGGCGATCTTCTTGCCGGTGGGCGGTGCTTTCACGATGTTCTTTACGTCAAAATGCTGCTGCTCGTAGTCGGCAACGAAGCGCTCGAGGTATCCGATGCCGAGGGACTGGCCTTTTTTGTTCAGCAGACACCCGCCCTCGCAGTGGTCTTCCTGAGGACAGACGCGGCCGGTGATGGCCGGCAGCACGTTATCTTCGCGGATCTTGGCGGCTGCGCCTAGATAGTCGCCGTCGACGATGAGCTGCACGAAGTCCTTCACTTTGACGCCTACCGGGCAATCGTCAACGCAACTCGGCTTGGCGCATTCGATGCAGCGGAGCGCCTCCTGGCGGGCCAGTTCGGCGGAGTAGCCGAGATTGACTTCCGTGAACTCTTTGTTGCGTATCTGCGCAAGCTGCTCGGGCATGTGCTGCCGCGGCAATTTCATGCGCTCTTTGTTGGGCAGCGGATTGCTGGATTTGTGCGGCGGTGTCTTGGGAGTCGTCGGCGTGCTCATCTCTTTACCTCCGGAGTCTGTGCCTCGAGCGCGCACGCCACGTCACCTTCGGTGGGGGCTGCGGATTTCTTGCATTCGACTTCGTGCTTGTAGTCTTCAAGAGAACGTTTTTCGGCGTCGCGATACATGGCATTGCGTTGTACGAGTACCGCAAAATCCACGCGATGAGCATCGAACTCGGGGCCATCGACACAGGCGAATTCGCTTTTGCCTTCCACCAGAACGCGGCAACCGCCGCACATTCCGGTGCCGTCAATCATGATGGGATTCAGGCTGACGAAGGTCTTGATGCGCTCTTTGCGCGTCATGTCGGCGACGGCGCGCATCATTGGGATTGGGCCAACGGCGAGCACAAGATCGATTTTTGTGCCGTTCTCGATCAGTTGACGCAGCCGGTCGGTCACCAGGCCCTTATCGGCGTAGCTGCCGTCATCGGTGGTGACAAAGACGGTGTCGCTGACCTCGCGCATTTCGGGCTCGAGAAGGACGAGGTCTTTGTTGCGGCCGCCAATGATGGTGATGACGCGATTGCCGGCGCGCTTGAGGGCGGATGCGGTCGGGTAGGCCATTGCCGTGCCGACGCCGCCTCCCATGACTACCACGGTGCCAAAGTCTTCGATTTCGGAGGGCTTGCCCAGCGGGCCAACCACGTCGAGAATGCTGTCTCCGGTTTCGAGCGAGTTAAGCAGGTTCGTTGTCTTGCCGAGGGACTGCACGACAATATTGACGGTGCCTTTTTCCGGGTCGGACTTCTCGATGGTGAGCGGGATACGCTCACCAGTCTCGTTCACCCGGATGATGACGAATTGTCCAGCCCGCTGCTTGCGCGCGATGCGGGGGGCGTCAATCACAAAACGCTTGATTCCAGGTGCGATGAACTGGGCATTCAGAATCTTGAACACGATAAACTCCGCGAAAATCCAAGAGTATTTTCCCGTGCCTGTCATACACGCGGATGTGATGTTGGTCACTGGGCGCGGTTCGTTCCGCACAAGCGGTGGCCGCGGTGGAAGCCTCGATTGGCCCGCCGGGCCGCGAATAAGCGGAAGTGGTAGCCTTTTCCGGGGATGTCGATTATGAGGAATCGATCATTTTGAGGCGATTCCTTTCGAATCGCCCGTTAGGGACTACTACCGCCATTTGCTGTGTGTGCCGACCTTTCAACTCGTATTAAGGAGTGCGCGCTCGCAGCCGGTTTCGAGCTTTGCGGCGTAGCTCCTGCTCAAGGCTTCACTGACCTGCAAGTTTTTCCGCAATGGATTGATTTGGGCCGCCATGGCGAGATGAAGTACATGGAGGCGCGGGATGAAGCAGGAGAGTTGAAGCGGGCGGCGCTGGCACGGGTTGCTCCCTGGGCGCGAAGCGTGATTGTGTGTGCGATCAACTACAACACAGCGCAAGCGTATTCCACGCAAATTACCGACAAGACGCGGGGCTGGATTTCCCGCTATGCCTGGAGCCGCGAAGATTACCACGATGCCGTATTGCGCAGGTTGCGTCAGGTGGAAGCAGGACTCAACTCACTTGTGCATTCCCAGCAGAATTCAATGAGGAGTTCAATGGATGACCTCGGCGGCGCGCCGCCCACTGCCGCGCGTCTCCAGACTCGCGCTTATGTCGATACCGGGCCTCTGGTGGAGCGCGCGTTCGCAAAGTATGCGGGCGTGGGCTGGATCGGCAAGAACACATGCGTCATTAATCAGAAGCTGGGGTCGTGGCTGTTTCTGGGCGTGATCCTGACCTCGCTCGACACCTCACTCGAAGTCGCCCCGGACCTGCCCGCGCCGGATCGCTGCGGAAGTTGTACGCGCTGCACCGTGGCGTGTCCCACACAGGCGATTGTCGCACCGGGCGAGTTGGATGCGCGGCTGTGCATTTCGTATCTGACGATTGAAAAGCGCGGAGACATTCCTAAAGAACTGCGGGCCGGGATAGGGCGGCACGTTTTCGGCTGCGACATATGCCAGGACGTCTGCCCCTGGAACCGCAAAGCTCCTGTGACTCGAGCGCCGGAATTTGAGCCGCGCGAAGGCCTGGTGAACCCTGCGCTCGAATGGGTTGCAGACTTACAGGCGGAAGAATTTCGTATGGTGTTTCGAGGATCGCCGGTGCGGCGGGCGAAGCTCTCGGGGCTGCGGCGAAACGCCGTGATCGCGATGGGCAACAGCGGCGACGCAAAGTTTCTGCCGACGCTGAGAAGGCTGGCGGAGGATGCGGATACGGTGGTGGCGGAACATGCGAGGTGGGCGGTGACGAGGCTAGAGCCGCTTTAACGTTGTGAAGAAGGTAGGGGTGCTTCGACTGCGGCTGCGCTTCGCTTTCCGCGAAGCCAGCCTACGCTCAGCATGACAAGGTTTTTTGGAATGGCCGCGGGATCGCCAAGCCTGCGCTCAGCATGACACGGGTTTTATTACGCTCGTGAGGATGAAATGAGAATGGCGAGCGGGAAATGGCGATCGGCAAATGGTGAGCGCACATTGCAACGGCAAATTGCACGTGCCAAATTGCGAGCGGAAAATGTCGAAAACCCAACCCCAAGAGCGAACTAACGACTTAGCCAACGAAAGCCGTTCAGTGATGAACGCCTGCGGCTGACGGCCAAGGACAGACTGTACAATCCTCCCTATGTTTAAAAAGGACCTGTTACTCAATAAGCGCATCCTTATTACTGGTGGCGGCACGGGTTTGGGCAAGGCTTCCGCGCAACGGTTTCTCGAACTCGGTGCCGAAGTTTATATCTGCGGCCGGCGCGAAGACGTTCTTCAAGCGACTAAACAGGAGCTGCGTGAACGCACCGGAGGACGCATTCACGCTCGGCGCTGCGACGTGCGCGAGGCCACCGCTGTCGAGGAGATGATTGGCATCATCTGGGCCGATGGGCCGCTGGATGTGTTGATGAACAACGCGGCGGGAAATTTCCTTGCGCGCACGGAAGACCTGTCGCTGGGAGCGTTTCAATCCGTGATCGGCATCGTGCTGATGGGATCGCTGCATACAACTTTGGCATGCGGACGGCGCTGGCTTGCGGCGAAACGCCCGGCGACGGTGTTGAACGTGACGACGACATACACGACGACCGGCTCGGCGTATGTGGTGCCTTCGGCGGTGGCGAAGGCGGGAGTGCAGGCACTAACGCGGAGCCTGGCGGTCGAATGGGGCGACCGCGGCATCCGCATGAATGCGATTGCGCCGGGACCGGTTCCAACCGAAGGCGCGTTCTCTCGGCTGTTGCCGCGGCCGGAATTGGAAATTGCCGCGAAAGGCCGCAATCCTCTGGGACGGTTTGGGACGGTCGAAGAATTTGCAAATCTCGCAGCTTTCCTTATTAGTGATGGGGCGGGATACATCAATGGCGAAGTCGTGACCATGGATGGCGGCGAATGGCTGCAGGGTGCGGGCGAATTCACGGCGCTTGGACGGGAACTTACGGATAAAGAATGGGAGTTGATGAAGCCGAAGAAGGCAGGAAAGGGATGAATGAAAAGTCCCCACTTAAGCCATGAGATGGATTGAATGGGGCACCGTACTATCTAGCGTTGTTAAGACGATAGGGGTGCTTCGACTGTGGCTCAGCTTCCCGATTTGCGAAGCTCAGCCTGCGCTCAGCATGACGAGCCAACGGCGCACGAGATGGCGCAATCGATAGAGTAGTACACTGCAAATAATGATCGCCCGCGGGTTCATTCTTCTTTCAGCTTTTCTGGGGATAGCGCTCGCTTTCACTCCGGCAGAACAAGGCAACCAAGCCCAACAACACAGCCAGCCACCCGCGGGTAACCCGGCTGCGCCACACACGAGTGATAATCCTGCCTCAGACTTGGGAATGACCACAGTTGAGAAGGATGTGGCGTACGGCACGGTGAATGGGACGACGCTGCGTCTGGATATTTATCAGCCTGCCGAGCGTGGAACGCAGGCGCGGCCGGCAGTGGTGCTGCTGCACGGGGGCGGGTGGGTGGGCTTCGATAAGAGCACGATGAGCGGCATGGGAAATTTTCTGGCGCGGAACGGCATGGTGGCGTTCGCGGTGGACTATCGTTTGTTCGATCCGCGGCTGTCCGATGGAAAAGAAAACCATTGGCCCGCGCAACTTGATGACGTGCAACGCGCCGTGCGCTGGGTGCGGGCGAATGCGTCGAAATATGGCGTGGATCCGCAGCGTATTGGCGCGTTTGGGCATTCGGCGGGCGCGCAACTGGCCTCGCTTCTGGGCATGGAAGATACGCGCGACAATTCGGATGCCGCGCTGGCGAAATATTCGAGCAAGGTGGAGGCAGTGGTCGATGTAAGTGGGCCGACGGATTTCACCACCGACCGTGATGCGGAGGGCGACAAATTCCTGACCGGCTTTCTGGGAGCCGACTACGCCAAGCACGAGGAAGTGTGGCGCGAGGCGTCCCCAGCCTTTCACGCGGCGAAGACAGATGCGCCGTTCTTGATTGTGCATGGGACGAAGGATGAGGAAGTGCCGATGGCTCAGTCGCAGGAACTGTATGACAAATTGAAGGCGGCGGGCGTGCCGGTGTCGTTAGTAAAGGTGGAAGATGGGCATACGTTTCAGGCTCCGGAAAACCGGCGGCGGCTGGCGATGGAGACGCTGACTTTTTTCCATCAGTATCTAGGCAGATAGGCGCAATAGGCAGTGAAGTTAGCGATTCGGCGTCACAGAAAGTGTCGCGGCTGCAACGACGTTACGCATATTGGAAAGGCCGCTCGGCGTGGCTTTTCCAGAAGTAAGCCAGGATGATCACGCTTGCGATTGCCGCGTACGCGCACCATAGCGAGGTGAAAGCGTAGCGCTTGACCTCCATGACGATGAGCAAGATGGCCAGGTTCGCCGCGCCGAAGATTACCATCATCCTGATCTTCGAAAAGAATAGCGATCCGCACGTCGCAATCACATATAACACGGCAACCGTCGTGTTATTTGTCGCCTGGTTGATGTAAACGATACTGTTTTCCCTGATGTACAACTGCAATGGGTACGCCGTCAGCGCCCACAAAACATATAGAGTGGTGGCTCCGCCGAGCACGAGGAACGGCAGCATCCGGCGGCGGCTTTTCGCCGTCGGCTCGAACAGAAGAACACTGAGCGGCAGCAAGAAGGGCAGTAGCCCTTGCGCATACAGCATGAAGGCCGCGCCCATGTTGTGCGCTACCTGGGGAGATAAGATCCCATCTAATCCTAGCCAGACGAATCCCTCGAGGAACTGATGAATGGCGAAAAGCGTGGGCAGCGACGCGAACAGCAGTTCGCGGCGGTGTTTTACCCTCGTTAATGTAACGACCCCGACGGCACCGAGAACTCCGCTGCCAACGAAGTTCGCTGTGGCTGAAAAACACATGCCCGATTTTCTCCGACGCGAGGATACACTTATCATCGCAAGAAGCGCAAAAACATCTTTGATCCTGAGGAGATGCGTTTTTGTCGGAGGAAAGATTACGTTGGTAGGCCCGGCAGGATTCGAACCTGCAACCACCGGATTAGAAATCCGATGCTCTATCCGTTTGAGCTACGGGCCCGCGGTGGTCTATCTGGTTGATTGTAGCAATGTTGGCGGTCGCACCGATTTCGGGTGTTGCCTCGGTTTCGGTGCTTTCTTTGGCTGTTCTCGAGTTCAGCCTGTTTCCTATCAGGCCGTGCAGCAGCGTCCGATAAATCGGACTCATCAACAATGTTGTACCGGTCGAACACGGTTCGAAGAGGGGACTGTGCCGCCACTTAAACATTCAAAGTCGGGCTGAACGACAAATAGCGGCAGTCCCAAATTCTGCCATTTTTATTTCCGCTCGTTTTCTCCAGCGTCATCTCTTGCTCCGCGAACTACCGCAGGGAACGGCTGGCTCAGAAGTTTTCCAACATGACCAAGTCTGACTGATACGTGCGCATGCTAAAGGCGAGAAACCGCCCGTCGGGAGAAGCCAACGGCCAGAACAGCCAGGCTTTCTTTTTATCGACTTCCTGCAAGACGCTCAATCTCCCCTCGCGACTGACCGATAACAGGGCCACTGACGATTCTGTTTCCGCGATCGCAAACAACCCTTGGCCGTCCGCCGCCCAACTAACGCTTGTAAGCAACCGCCATTTCCACGGACTCAAGTTTAGGAGCGCGACTTTCCCGGTTTCCAGATTCAGGATGTGGAGCACACCTATGTTTTCTCCCCTATCAGCGATTGCTATCCGACTTCGGTCGGGCGATAAGCTCCAATTGGAAGTGGTCGTCCCCGCTTTGAAGCCGGGATACCGAGCGATTTCCCGATACTTGCCGGTCACCGGGTCGAGACCAGAGAAGATGAGTTCCTGGTCGTGGAGATCCGCTACGACACAACCCGAGGCGGGTGCCGTACTGCATTCGTAGGAGTATCGTCCGTTTATGAGGACATTGCGGGGACCGCCAGCCATGGGTGTGCTCATCAGCCGCCAATTGCCGGCCGCAATCTCTACATCAGGGGACGAGAATGCCGTGTATAACAAAGTCCCGCCGGCGCTCTCCACCGCGTCACGGTAATTTTCCGGCCCCGAGATCAAGGTTTCCGGTCCGCCATCGCTTAAGTCTTGCTTGCAGACTGTCCATCGTCCGTTGCGCTTGGAGTAGAAGAGCACCGATTTGCCGTCTTTAGTCCATGCCGTCGCGGCATTTTGCCATCGATCCTGCAGTAGACGCCGGACGCTCCATCCCACCTTCCTTCCGACGCTTCCGAGGTAGATTCCGTCTTCGGAGTGCCGCTTCAGCGCAAGGAGTCGCTTTCCGTCTGCTGAAGACTGAATTCTTGCCGCGGAATAACCAGTCCAATCCGCAATGGGCCGGGGTTTGTCAATCGCTACCCCGCTCTCGACATTGGTCGCGATTGCGAACAGGCTGTATTGGTCGAGTTTGGCGGAAAGCGCATAGACAATTCGTCCATCCGGCAGCCATGAGAGGTTGGCGACGCCATCACGTCCTAAGAGCAGGGGTTCCGAAAGCACAGTTTCACGGCTGCCGCCCTGTACGCCGGCGGTTTCGATTACGCACTCGTGCTTCGCGAATGTGCCGCGCTCCCGAATGTAGGCCAACCGTCGGCCCGTGGGGGACCAAACTACGCTCGCCACGCTGTCTTTTGCGTCAAGATCCAAAATCTTGTGTGGCTCCTCGCCGTCCGGCCCCATGAGCCAGATTTCGGGATGGTCTTGTCCGGCAATAACGGCGATGCTCGTGCCGTCGGGTGACACTCTCGCGGCGGTCGTGGGGTCATCGGTTTCGGTGGGGCGATCCCACACCTTATGCAAGCTCGAGTCCCAGTTCGAAAAGTTCCACAGTCCAGGCTCACCGCGGGCTCGTCGCACCAGCAGATGAACGCCATCGGGAAACCAATCGACCGGCTCGTAGGGAGAGTCCAGGGGCAACTGCCGTACATCGCCACTATCGACCAGGAGTAGATTGATCTTGTCGGAGTTATCCCTGTAGGCCACGTATTTCCCGTCGCGCGATATCGCATATGCCATCACTGGATTGTCGGGCGAATTGGCGGTGAGACTTCGTTCTGTCGGAATCCGGAGAAACTCTGGCCTGCGCCGCACCCAGTTCTTCACACCCGCTTCGCGGGCGACGAGACCCAGCGCCAGGATTACGACAGCAGCAAGCACCAGCCATTTGAGTTTCGAGCCCCTCTTTACCTCCGCCGCCTCCAAAGCCTGCACCAAGTCCGCAGCGGACTGAAATCGCTTTTCCGGCTGTTTTTCCAGGCAGCGCTGAACGACCCGCTGCAAGCCACCCGAAGTCCCGGCGGCAATTGACGTAACCGCGGGAGGCTGATTGTTGAGAATCGAACTGAGGGAATCCGCAAGGTTGCCCCGCTGAAATGCAGGGCGGCCGGTTAACATTTCGTAAAGTACCGCCCCCAGAGAAAAAATGTCGGACCTGGCATCGGCCGGTTGCCCGCGCGCTTGTTCCGGCGACATGTAGCCAACCGTTCCCAGCAGCATGCCAGGTTCCGTGGCCGGGGAGCCTGGCTGCTCCGGCGCGTTCCGGAGAACCGCGCTCGGAGTCTGAATCAGCTTAGCCAGTCCGAAATCAAGAATCTTCACCACGTTGTCCCGAGTCATGTAGAGGTTCTCGGGCTTCAGGTCGCGGTGCAGAATTCCCTTGGCATGTGCCGCTACGAGTCCTTTTCCGACTTGTGTGCAGACATCAATCGCTTCGCCCGCAGGTAAACGGCCGCGGTTGATCCGGCCGCGCAGCGTCTCGCCCTCCAATAGTTCTGTTACCAGATAAGGCGTATGCTCATGCTGGCCCAACTGGTAAACAGCCAGAATATTCGGATGGTTTAACGCCGCGGCAGCTCGCGCCTCCTGTTCGAAGCGGGCCAGTCGACTGGCATCAGCGGAAAGATACGTCGGCAGCACCTTGATGGCGACTGCGCGTCCCAGACGAAGATCCCGCGCCCGATATACTTCGCCCATTCCCCCCGAACCGACCAGTGCTTCCACCTCATATTCGCCCAGTTTCATGCCCGGCGTAAGCGTCAGGCGGAGGGTGGAGGAGCCCAGGAAACTCGAGCGCACGTCCTCGCTCGAAGCCAGCAACGACTCCACCTCGCGCCGCAGCGAATGGTCAGCCAAACAGGCTTGATCCAGGAATGCGGAACGGTCTTTTGCGGCCAGCTCCAGCGCCTGATATACGATTTCGCAGACTTGCTGATGGCGTTCCGGTGTCATCAATCTGGTGTCATTAATATTAGGGTGCGCTCATTGGGGTGCGCTCGTGGGGTGTGCTCATCGCACGATGCAGCCAGAGTCTTGCCGTCTCCCAATGTCTCTTCACCGTGCTGGGTGAGAGCCCGAGCTCGCGCGACGTGTCTTCAATGGAAAGTCCAGAAAAGAATCGAAGAACCACAATTCGAGCCTGCTGTGGATCGAGCTTCGCCAATTCGTTCAGGGCATCGTCAAGGGCGATCAAATCGAAGTCCCGTGTCTTGAACGCAAGATTTTCATCCAGTGACAGCCGAATTCCGCCGTCCCGCTTTTGGGCGCGCCGTCCTCGCTCATAGTCCACCAGAATCTGGCGCATAAGGTCGGCGCAGATCGCCAGAAAGTGCTCGCGGTTGGCGAACTGGACTGCCCCTTGTTTCTCCAGGCGCAGGTACGCCTCGTGAACCAGTGCCGTGCTCTGCAAAGTATGGTTTGGGCGTTCCTTCCGCAGGCGCCCGTGGGCAATCCGGCGCAGTTCCTTGTAGAGCAGCGGCAAAACGTCCTGCAGCGCCTGCTCGTCGCCCTCATGCCACCGGGCAAGCAACAGGCTAATGGAATGCGGAGGAGACTCTTGCATCATCGGGCGTCCCTCTTCGGCTGTAGGCCCACATGTTGTCAGGTTCGGAGAGCGAGGTCAACTGGTTATGGGGGTCCGCATCCAGTCTGAAACGATATTCTTAGCCTTTGACCACAGCGACATTTAGCCGCCCGATCGTCTCCGAAAAAAAATACTTTGCCAGTTTGAGCCAATTGCCGCTTGTTTTTCGCTTTTAGTAAGTGAGGGGACGATGGTGATGCGTTTTGCTTCACCGCCGAGAGTAACTTAGCTCTTGACATTCCATTGGGCGCGAAGTAACCTCTCTGCCGCTTACAGGAACTTAGCCTACGAGGCGTCATTAGACGCTCGGTTGTGAGTTTTGCTGAAGCGATTCGGTTACTCAGAAAAATCAATTCAAATTCGGTTTGATTGGAGAATAACATGCCAGAATTGAGGTTCAAGGATCTTCATATGACCGTGGTCGAGTCGGGAGGCAAGCTAGCCTACATCGTCATCCCGGTCACCACACCGACATGCGCCCCAGCAATTTCATCTAAAGAAGACTTACGCGCTGTTTTGTCCAAAGCAGAAGGAGCTGCTGAAATAGCTCTGAAACAAAATCAACAGCCGCAAACCGTGCAGGAAGTGGAGATGCTGGAGAAGCCGCTGGAAGCGATACTCAAAGAGTTAAGCGTCTACAAAGAGGGACTCAAGAAATCGGCCGCTTAGCGGAGTTCCTCGCTTAGTCGGGAGACCGAACATGCCATGTGGCGACAAGGTCGGTGTCCCGACACAAGCGGTGGGTGTAAGTGTGCGTGGCGGCGGCAATGGTAGATCGGGCGCGCTCATATACCGCGCAAATCCGGACTACCATTTCGTTCCTTTTGATCGGCTATCGGCAGAAGAAGCAGTCGCCTTGGTCGACCTGCGCCGGGACCCAAATTATTGCGGAGTGCTTCAGCCACGCACCGCAACCGGCCTGACGACAAAAGCAGTTTGCTCCGAAACTGCCCGGCTCTTTGACCTTCTTCAGGAGCCCGGCCAGCTGCCCCCATACATTTCGGAAGATCCGGACTCCACCCTCGCCGTCGCCCGCCTCCTCAGCGACGGCATTCTGCAAATCAAGCAGGCTTCTGATTGGGTCTGTGGTCCGGCAGTCTGTACGCGCGTACACTCCAACGCAAATCCAAACTTCGCCGCCGCCCCTCCAAAGCCTGGATCGTTAGCCAGTTTGTCGCTGCGCGCCATTCAGCATGCGGCCGCGCTTGAGACCACTGACGCCAACGAATTGGCCTCCTACTTATTTCGGTACAACTCGATTCCGCTAACTCCACAATGGTTGCGACGCATCCCCGATCGCAGCGCCTTGGAGAATTGTTTACAGATAACAGTCGGAGGACGATGCCGGTCACAACTTGATTGGAATTGGGAGCCAGTCCCGGCTAAGACCGATCGCGATCCGTGGATCGCCTGGACTTCCCGCACAATTCCACAGCCGCCGAAAGAGCTGCGCACTTACAAGCTTTATCTAAGCCCGCACCCCGCGCACATAGGGGCCGCATTTCCGGCATATCTCGATGCAATTACTCGCGCCGGCGCTTTTCACTTCAAGATCGGCAGTAACATCCGCGGGCAGCTTCGTCCGGATAAATTGGTCGGGTATTTTTCGCATTACGATTCGTTACTGCAATGCTCGGAGATAGTTGGAAAGCAACTTTCTGGTTGCCCGGCGCAAGGGGTGCCATTCTCGGCGGAGCTTGGCTATGGAGCCTTACTGTCATGGGGATCGGATCCGCTCGAGGAAGAGATGGTCCCCGATTGGCTCAAACGGCAAAGCTGGCGTGAGTCAATCTGCTTGCGGTTGGGGTCTTTCCTGGCGGTCGCGAAACGCGAGAAAACGGTCGCGATTGCCCCGTGGCGATTCGCACTCGAACGTCTGCGCTCCGACGGCATCGACGTAGATACATGGTCGTTGGCTTCGGCTGCGCAACCGGCAGAAATTGTCGAAGGGATCTCGCAATGACGGGTCCGCTGGTTCTGCCTGAGGATGTCGAAATCGTCGCCTTGGCCGACGTTCCGGAAAGCGTGCGCGAGCAGATCGAAGGCGACGCCGGAGATTACGCGGTCACGCGCCCGCGGTCACGCGTTCCCTCCAAGGTGATTGATGCCGATGCCGCCGCTCTGCTCCGCGAATTCAAGACTCCAACTACGCTGGTGCAGGGCATTACCCGCTACTGCAAGGCAGTAAACCGAAAGCCGACAGAAATTCTCGACGAGGTCTATCCGTTTCTTGAAAGCTGTCTGGTTGCGAGGTTGCTGGTTGTTCCGGGAGCAGACTCGGTCCGCATTCAAGCGTCGTTCGCGACGGGAGCGTGCATTGCCAATTGTCAGATCCAGGAATGCGTGCAAGTCCTCGCCGATAGCGAACTGTACCGCGTCCGCTATGAACATCACGACGCCGCCCTCAAACTGGCGCGTGCAAGCGGAGGCAGTAGCATCAAGTTCAACATCGCCCTGGAAGCTGCGATCCTGCAGCACTTAGACGGGCGTCTTGCACCACGTTTGCTTTCTTCCGGGGAGACGGAGGATGGACGCGCATACCTTGTGCAGGAATGGATCGTCGGTAAGCGCGCAGGAGAACCGGCCGCCCTTGAGGCAGAATTGCCGAACCGGCCGTCTCCCAAAATCGTCGAAGTGTGCGCCAGGATCCTCGAAGCTTACGCCCTCCTGCATCACCTCGGTGTAGTGCACGCGGATGTGCACAGCAACAACCTGCTTGTAACCGAAAGCGGAGAAATCCGAATCATCGACTTTGGCCTTTCGCACATGCGGGGAAGTGTGCCCGACCAAGCATTTCCGCCGCGAGCCGGAGCCAGCATCTTGACCGAGCCGGAAGCCGCCCGCGCCATTCTTGCTGGTTCGCCGCCGCCTCCCGCCACTCCGGCCAGCGATCAGTACTCGGTCGCGGCCATGGTCTATGCCCTCCTCAGCGGACGCCTCTATCTCGATTTTTCTTACGGCAGGGACGAAATGCTGCGGCAAATTTCCGAACAGGCACCCATCCCGCTTGCGGGTCCAGGTCTGTCCAACGCCAACGCACTTAACGCCGTCCTGATGCGCGCCCTAGAAAAAGATCCCGACGCGCGCTTCCCAAACATGACGGAAATGGCATCTGCGTTCCGCGAAGCCATGCGATCGTCGTCTCAGCCAGTCGAACACTCTCTTGCCGCTCCAATGGCAAGGGGCGCACACTCACCCGAGCTCGACGGAACGTTGACAAGTTGGCTGGCTACCTTAACCAATTCTTTATCGGACTCCACGATGCAACTGCCCGACATTGGGCTAAGGTATCCGACTTCTTCGATTGCTTTCGGAGCCGCCGGCATAGCCTATGGTTTGTTTCGTATTGCTTGCGTTCGCGAAGATGCAGAACTGCTCGCCCTCGCCGAGCGTTGGCTGGATCGTGCGGCGCGGGAAATCGGCGGCTCCGGGTTCTATCATGACGATGTCTATGTCACGCCTCAGAGCGCCGGCCGCATTTCTCTGTACCACTCGCCCGCCGGGGTAGCCTGCGCGCAGGCTTTGCTGGTACATAGTTGCAATGACCGGGTTGCGCGGGCGGCAGCGGCGCAGCGATTCCTGCAATTGTCCGCCCAGCCTTGCTCAAACGTCGATCTGAATTTTGGAAAATCGGGGACGCTGCTTGCGCTTTCCATGATGGTGGATGCGTTTCGTACCGATGCAGAAGCGGATGTTTCCAGCTTGCTCGATGCGGGCAACCGCTTGCTGTCCGATATCTGGATCGAACTCGATGCCAGGTCCCCCATTTCGGATCTGAACGTTCCACCAGGTATGGCCCATGTAGGTATGGCACAGGGATGGGCCGGCTATCTATATGCAACGCTCCGCTGGTGCCGATCCGCGCAAGTTGCCTTTCCGGGCAAAAGCCATGAGCGGCTCGGCGAGCTTGCCGCGAAAGCGCAATGGGACGGGCCGCGTGTCATGTGGCCGACACACTCCTCCGCCAGCAGCGAACCTTCGGGACGCGAACCTTGCGGAGGATGGTGCAATGGCAGCGCCGGATTCGTGTTTCTTTTCACCTTGGCGCATCGCCTGTTTGCGGATTCCTCATTGCTCGCTTTGGCAGAAGGCGCCGGTCATGACGCTTTCCGTCTACGAGACGAAGGTAGCTCGCTCTGCTGCGGGTTGACGGGAAAGGCTTACAGTCAGCTCAATCTCTACAAGTGCACGGGCGACCGAGCTTGGCTGGACAATGCGATCCATCTTGCGCGGTTCGCGCTCGAGGAAACCACGCTTGTGAAGACGAGAAACGAACTGCGCATCCCGTTCAGCCTGTACAAAGGCGACTTGGGGCTTGCTGTGCTCATCGCGGACCTAGACCAGCCCGAAGCATCCGTCATGCCCTTCTTTGAAGACGAAAATTGGCCAGATCAGGCCATCCGTCCCTCTTCCAATTAGCGTCAGAAGGTATACGTGGACTAAGGGATTGACGATCTATGGCAAGTGGCGCGACTTATAGAGTCGCTTGAATAAAGCGAGGGCCGACAACGTCGCCGGCCCTTTCCTCGAAAGCGCACAATTTGGCGGTCTGTCAATTGCCGACAAAGAGCGCCCTCGACCATCTCGGCATCCCCAGCCTCACAGTCTTCCCATCACCAGGAGGACTACGAGAATGAGCACAATCAATCCGAGCCCGCCGCTCGGGTAATAACCCCAGCCGGAGCTATACGGCCATGTGGGCAGTGCGCCGATCAACAGCAGAATCAAAACCACTACGAGAATGGTGTACATTCGCTGCTCCTTTGTGTGCAGCCGGTCTCGTCGATTGAGTCAACCAGCTGTTGATGGTTCCAGCTATCGAAAATCGCTCGAGAGCTGGTTCTGGGCCATTCGGTTCTAAGCCATTCAATGTCTGGCCCATAAACGCTCGACAATCTAATCGCCGTCGGTTCCAGTCTTCGGCATGGGCCGATCGCTTTTGTCGTAATCGGCTGCTGCCTCGGATCGCGAGGAAACATCCTGCGCTCCACTGGCTTCAAGAATGCGTTTTGCCAGCTTCTCCCAATCGGAATCGTCACAGTGCACGGAAACGAGAATTCCGCCCTTTAGCACATGGCCCTCGTATCGCTTCGCCTCGTATTCTGGCAATCCCAGTCCCGCCAGGCCGCCGGCAATTCCGCCGACAGCCCCGCCAGCCCCGACTCCCGCCAGAGCAGCAACGATCGGCCCTGCGGCAATCAATGGGCCGACGCCCGGTATTGCCAGCGCACCGATGCCGGTTAGCCAACCGAGTGCGCCACCGATGACGGCTCCCGACGTCCCGCCGATCGTCGCCCCCTCAGAACCCTTCGTCGACTTCACGGTCGTCAGTTCCTTTGAGCCCAGGTTCTCCGGAAACAGAACCGAAACGTCCTCATTTCTGAATCCCGCGAGCTTTAATTCGTCGAGTACCGCCTCGACATTCGACATTCCTTTGCAAATACCGAACACCGCAATATTTTTGCCTGCCACGTGTGATCCTTTCTTCGTTCGTGATTCGCCGTACAGTTCGTAGTTCGCCGTAAAGGCGTCGTAAGACGGCACACACGAGCGATCACTGAGCAGCGAGTATGGAGCGCAATCGGCTTTCCGAAAATCCGGTGCACGCTCTAATAGCGAAACCGCCATCACGTATTACGTCAACAAACCTCCCTTAGCGAGCCGAATTCAGATTAGCCGCCGCACTTCAGGCATCTCCAGGTTCAAGTGCGCATCTAAACCCCGACGTTGCTTTGTCTAATCACTAAGAAGGGATGGAATATGGCTGCAGCGCTAGCGGGAAAGAAGATCGCAATTCTTGTCGCCGATGGGTTCGAGCAGGTTGAGTTAACGAAGCCGCGAAAAGCGCTGGACGAGGCCGGAGCGCTTACGCAGGTGGTTTCTCCGGCGGGAAAAAAGGTGAAGGGATGGAACTCCAAAGAATGGGGAGAAGAGGTGGATGTAGATGTGCCGCTGAAGGACGCGAATGCCGACGAGTTTGACGCACTGCAGTTACCGGGGGGAGTGATGAATCCGGACCACCTCAGAATGGATCCGAAAGCTGTCGAATTTGTAAGGAGCTTCTTCCAAGCACGCAAACCGGTGGCGGCGATTTGTCATGCTCCCTGGACGCTAATCGAGGCAGGGGTGGTGCGCGGAAAGAAAATTACCTCCTGGCCGTCCCTCAAAACTGATTTGCGGAATGCCGGGGCTGAGTGGGTGGATGAGGAAGTGGTACGGGATGGAAATCTTGTCACGAGCCGCAAGCCGGATGATATTGCGGCGTTCAACAAAGAGATGATTGCACTGTTTTCGGCTGCGGTGCCGCGAAAAAAAGTAGCCTAGCAGCTCCGGATGTAGTTGCGTCGTATACCGGGATTTCCTTGCTGAACTTACATGCGCCGAGGGATGGCGTTGCGTAGGGTGCGATCCTAACATCATTTAAACCCACATAAGGAGGAATTCTGCGATGTCGTCATTCAAAACAGGAAACACGGCCCGCCAATGGGCACGAGTTGCCATGAGGCTTGGCCTTCTTGCTACCGACCCTGGAGTTTGGGCAAGTGCGGGCGAAAAATTAAATGCACAAATGGACGATGTCCACGACGCGCTGAACGACAAGTACGACAAAGTGCGCCGGCATTTGAAAGATACGCGTGACGAACTCATGGGAAGCAGCGGTTGGATCGCCCCGGTGGCGAGCTTTGTTGGCGGCGCTGTTGTTGGGGCTGGCCTGGCGATATTGTTGGCGCCCGCATCAGGCGAAGACACCCGCGCCAAGATTCGCACCGCCGCAACAAATGTTAAGAAAAAAGCTTATCCTGCGGTTGAGACGCAGATGCACTCTCGAGCTGCATCGTAGACGCTAAAGAGTTCGACGAAACCTGGGACGCAAAAGTGTCGGTTGACCCTCTTAGTGCCTATTGACAGCGTTCTTTGCGCATACTTGATACACCACGCACTGGGTGCCACGAAGTGGTGCCCGGTGCTCATAATGCATAATCGTGTGGCGGGAGGCCGACAGCCTCGCGGAAGGCCGATGGCATCCGAAAGCAAACCGAATCATTGAATTCTTAAATCCTTCTCGCGGCCGGCGCATAGAACGTCGGTTCAGACGGCGTTTTCACGAACCAGCCCTTCCGGGTTCGCGTCAGCCTTGATCCCGCGCGGCGCTGGCTTTCTGTGCTGCCAGCCTCCATCCAATCTGTCGCAGCATCCCGAGCCAGAATTCCGCATCCGCGCCGCTCAAATTCATCCTCCGCACCAGACGCCGTAGCTTCTCCTCGGTTGCGACGGCGACACGGGGCTTCACATATCCGCTCGCGTTGAGCACGTCCAATAGCAAGTGTGTCAGCCGATCCATGCTCGCAGCGTCGGCGTTCGCAGCGTCGGCCGCGTCTGCGAGTTCTTGTTTTGCCTTGTTCGCCAACTTTCCAGACACGGTGCTCGTCCGCGCCAGCTCATACAAACAAACCGCAGCCGCCTGTCCCAGATTCATGGACCCATGTCCGGCCCGCGTCGGGATCCGCATCAGCCAATGGCAGTGGCTCATATCGTCATTCGAGAGTCCAACTTTCTCGGATCCAAACAGCAGCGCAACCGGGGCCGTCCGCAACCGCCTGCGAATCACGGAGCCGCCGTCCTGCAAATGCCGTAGCTCATGTTGCAACTCTCTTCGATCTGCCGCCGTCGTCCCCACTACCAACCGGCAATCCGCCACAGCCTCAGCAACGGTGGCGTATTGCAGCGAGTGGGCCAGCAATTTCGCCGCGCCTACGGCCGACCGCGCCTCGCGAAACGATGCCTCATAGGGCTGCACGAGCCGCAGATGACTCGCTCCAAAGTTGCTCATGGCGCGTGCTACCGCTCCAATGTTGAGCGGATTCCGCGTCCGAACCAGCACCACCCGCAGGTTTTCGAGATCGCGCCCGGTCTTCGATTCCCTTCTCATACGTTCGCTCGCTCTTTGAGGCGGGAAGCCGGGGATGCTTTCTCCCCCACGCCTTTCCGCGACCTCCGGCCTTGCCGTGCATCTAATGTTCAGTGCTAGGATAGAAGGTTGCATCGTGCGCAGCTGCCACTTCCGCGCGCAAAGTTCATATCAATTTGGAGGATGAATGGCAACAGCAAGCGCCATCTTTGAGGTTACTGACGCTAATTTCGATTCGGATGTTTTGAAGTCCGACAAACCCGTACTGGTGGATTTCTGGGCCGCCTGGTGCGGTCCGTGCCGCGCCATCGCGCCTATCGTCGAGGAACTGGCCGCCGAATACAATGGCAAGGTCAAGATCGGCAAAATGGATGTTGACCGCAACGGCGCGACCCCCATGCGCTACAAGGTCACCGGCATTCCTACTCTCCTCGTTTTCAAGAACGGACAGGTTGTCGAGCAGTTAGTCGGCTACCGCTCCAAAGACGACATCCAGAAAGCCCTCGACAAACACCTCGGCTAAGCGAGGTCAGGGGTTTGAGGTCAGATTGCAGAGGTAAGAGCCTTCCAAATCCCCTACTGCGTGCGGCTAAGGTTTTGACTTCTGCAATCTGACTTCTGCAATCCACTCGACCGCGTCAATATTTCCTAAGGACGCCAATCACCCGCCCCTGCAATTCGACTGACGCTGCCGGCACAATAATCGGCTTCATGGTCTTGTTCGAAGGCTGCAGGCGGATATTCTCTCCCTCGCGGAAAAACCGTTTCAACGTGGCATCCGAACTATCAATCAGCGCCACCACAATGTCGCCGTTGTGCGCCGTCTTCGTTTTCTCCACCAGCACATAGTCGCCGTCGAGGATAGCCTCATCCTGCATCGACTCGCCGCGCACTTCGAGTACGAAGACTTCTTTTGAGCGCACGAAATCCGCAAGCGAAATCGTCTCCGGATTCTCGACCGCCTCAATCGGCCGCCCCGCCGCAATCCGCCCAAGCAAGGGCAGCACCACGCCCGTATTCACCGCTATCGACTGCTTCAGCTTGCCCTTCGGAGGCACGAGGTCAATCGAGCGGCTGCAATTGTAGTTGCGCGTAAGCAGGCCCTTTTTCTCCAGATTGGTGACGTGCTTGTGAACGGTCGCGAGGGAGTTGAGGCCCATCGCATCTTTGATCTCTTCAAACGAAGGGGAGTACCCCTTTTCGCTCACAAACCGCGAGATGAAATCATAGAGTTCGTGTTGACGTCTGGTGATCGCCATGGGCGAAGCTTAGGCGAAAGTTGGGGTGGATGTCAAGAATCTAAGAGGGTACGCGACTCGGCGCTATCCGCGGGCGGTAGTTCTTAATCTAAAGGTGTGACGTCGTCGTCACTGACGATCCGAATGGGAAGTTCATTGGTGAGCCACCGCGGCGAACCCAGGCCCGGTTCGATGACTTGCACAGATCGGAGGTTTGAGGCGAGGCCGAGCAAAAAATTGGAGGCGCGGGTCGGAATCGAACCGACGAATAGAGGTTTTGCAGACCTCGGCCTTACCACTTGGCTACCGCGCCGCGCAGCAGCGACAAGTGTAAATGGAATCACCGCAGGCATGCAATAAGGAAGGCTGGCGCTGCAGTGAATGAAGGCGCCGGGCTATTGGGGAATGAAGTCTGCTGACTGGGGCCGGTTCCAGGCCGGCCCATTGCCCGAGATCTAAACCGCAGCACCGAGGGGCTGGTTTGGGATCGTCTCCGCATCGCTCACCCACTCCCAGACGCGACGGCCGCGTTCATTGGTAAGGCTGCGCGCCTCGCCGTAGTCGACCAACCGGTTCAGTACCGTGGTGACCGAAGCGAGGGGGTCTTTGTGGCGGGCAAGGATCGCGGGAGCGTACCGCCCCAGTTCGACGCAAAGTTCGCGCGCTCCGATAGGCCGGCGAACTTCCATCAGCACCCTGCGGCACGCTTTCGTGAACCCGGGCTGGCGGCCGTTTGGCTTGCGATCGATAAGCTCCAGCAGGTCCTCGCTGAGCGCCTGTTCCCCAAACAGATTTGCCAGGCCGACGATCGTTTGCTTGACGGTCCCGATACGCTTCATAATCTCGGCGCGCTGCCCGAGGAGCTGGCGTAGTTCTTCGTGCGCCGCCCTCACGACCTCATGAACAGAAACCTGGTGTTCGAGCGCGAGGCTTTCGCGCGAGCCATTATTGCCATGCTTGCCGATATCCATAAGACCTCCTGCCGCAGGCAGAGCGGTTGCCACAGAGTTAGGTACGTCTATGCGCTGAAAGGAGTTCCGCGAAAATGCGACGGCACGGACCGCGATCAATGTTGCAGCCATCGAAATCACGACCACGCGGACGGAACCCCCTTGTCTAGTTGGACGTCCGTCCGCGGAAAAGGAAAGCCATGCGGGCACGTGCTACTGGAGGTCTGCGGGCTGGGCCCGCTTAAACCATTGCAGCCGATTAACCCATCACGGTGGTGTGTTCGGGCTTGACCTTGTAGATGACGCGCACTTCGCCCTTTTGGCCATAGGGATACTTGTCGACTCCGAGATACTTCTTCGCCATCTTGTCGATGTGCTGGTCGGCGCCTTCTTCCGTGATCTCGACGACCTTGCCGCGAATTTCCATGTAGCGATAAGGATTGTCGGGGTCGATGAGGGCCAGCGCCACGCGCGGATCGCGGCGCACATTCTTGTCCTTTTGCCTTCCGCGGGCAGAGTTGAAGATGACATGCTCGCCATCGAAATCGCACCACACGGGCGTAACCTGAGGGCTGCCATCCGGCATCAATGTGCCAAGACTGGCAAAAGCGCGCTTGCGAAACAGATCAGCATATTTTTCCGGAATTACATTCGACATGAAACTGTTCTCCTCGACGAATGGATTATATTCGTTCGCGGCGAGACGCAGGCAACGCGAATCTCGCCGAATGTGGGAACGGCATTATTGCAGGAGAATATTGAACATCCTCCACATTTGCACATCTTAGGTTCGCAGAAGTCAGATGAGTACGAAGCAGCTCAGGACATTCGATATCAGCAAAATAGCGTGTGGCTATCGGCTCCGCAAACACTGGCCGCGGCGCCTGCACAATTTTCGCGTCACTGGCCTGTGGAGAGCGTGCACATGACTGATATGACGTGGTTTACGGAATGCCGAATTTCGTTGACGCAGAAAATGATCGTGATAGAAACATAATCGTTCTTTGACACGTTCTGAAGTTTTCCCGGTTGGTGCAAGGTCCGGGGCTCAAGCGAAGTCACTCCGAAAGCCGCGAGGCCAGTAAGAGAGGGCGAGCAAGGGTCTAAAGCTGAGCGCTGGTTGAGGCGAACAGGAACACACGTCGAAGGCAGGATAGAGTCCCGAGGCGTTGGACTGATTTATCCGGTTGGCGGTGAGCCCGGAGCCCGAGCAAGATCGGCTTACAATGCACCCGTAAGGGAGTTGTAGGAATAAGGTCAGCAAGGGTCTAAACGCGAGCTACTGGCCGAGAGGAATGAGTCCAACATCACCTCGGGACTCTTAGTTTCTGGCTGCGAGCTTCTAGCGGCTAGCTTCTAGCTAACCCGCCGAAAAATATTTTTGCAGACTGGAGCTTGCGGACGTTCCTCCGAGAGAATGTTTCTGCGTAAGTTTACCTTTCTGTAACCCCACCCCCCTCCCCCTGGTCTAATAAAGTCAAAGACTTGGAGGGAATTTTTTGGGTGGTCTTTGAAAAATAAGGATTTATCGCTAAAGTATTTATTCGTCAAAGACTTAGACTTATGCGGCTCGCAGACACCCGGTACCGTGGCGAACGATTTGTCAAGTAGCTGGCGCAAAGGCGAGTAAGTCACTCGATTCTGCGAGCGCCTAGGCGCTTAGTAAGTGTTAGTTGCTATATCTATTGTATCTTGGGTGTCAAGGGCTGAACTGCGAGCTACTGGCCGAGAGGAGTGAGTACAAAATACCTCGAGACTTCTTGGTGTTTGGCTGAGAGTATGACATTCTAGAGCGATGGCTGACCGAGAAGACATTTCCGTTCAAGGAGATGTGGTGACTCGCATTCGCCAAGGTCTCGAAGAAGCCAAGAGCGGCTTGGGACGCTCCGTCGAGGAAGTGTTTGACGAATTAGAACGCGACGCGGAGTCCTTCCCAACTAAGTCGTAAGCTGTACAAGTTCCTTCTCTCGTGCTCCCTCGATTGCGTTTAGGAACTCAGCAGCATGTCTTATGCAATCGGCGCGTTCGGGCACCGGAGCGGCTGCTATCGGCGGATATTCGTCGTAAGTTCTTTGGTCGAGCAGTCTGCCGTTTTTGCTTTTTCTCACCCCACCCCACTGTTTGAAAAAGAACGGGACCTTTTGTTCGCGGCATTGCTTGCGGATCGAAACTACCCATTCGCGCTTCATCGGGCGAGCGCCGGGACCACTCTCACCGCCCACGATTACCCAGGCGATCCCGGTGAGATCGATTTCCCCCAGATCTTCGAGCAGCGGCTCAATCGATAGGAAACGCACCTTGGCTTGAGATTGCTGCAGATGCGCGATCCGCGGCAGCCCGTGTCTCCGATCTTCCACACTCACGCCCCACCAGATGTTCTCCTGCTCTGCCCCAAAGCGCAACCTTCCGGCGAGCAGTTGCAGCAGCCTTTCCGATCTCTTAGTCAGCACCTGATATGTATGCCAATTCGCTGTTGCCATTACGCGCGAAACTGCTTCGGCGTACCAGTCGGGGACGCCATCTTGAAACAGGTCGCTCATTGAGTTGACGAACACGAGTTTGGGCGAGCGCCAGGAGAACGGCTCGGTCAGTTTCTCCGGGACCAGGCGCAGATCAAAGCCCTGCTCATAGGGATGACCCTTGACGCCGCGAAACCGCTCCGCAAACGTCTCGGCATAGCAGTGCTTGCAGCCGGGGCTGATCTTGACGCAACCGCGAACGGGGTTCCATGTCGCGTCGGTCCATTCGATTGGAGAACGATAGCTCATAAGACTCGCTGGTAGAATTATACAAACAATATTCGCTTTATATTCGCCACGAAGGGCTCGTACTCTTGCCAATATCCTAACGCGGCATGAGCGGATTTGAGGTGTTAATGTTAATGGGGAGAATCCCTTCTGGCAATTTGAGCCGCCGTTTTTTCTTAGCCGGAGCCCGCGAAATGACCTATCAAACTCAGTTTGGGGGACCTTGGACCCAACAAAAGCTCGAGGCTTTAAAAAAGTACCTTCAAGCCTACACCAAGATCTTCAAGAACAACCCCCAAGCCCGCTACTATTCGATCAGCTATGTAGATGCTTTCGCCGGTACTGGGACGTTACGACGGCCTGAGCCCAGCGGTTTCGCTGAGCTCTTTCCCGAATTACGGAAGAACGAGGAAAAGTTTCGCAAAGGCAGCGTAAGGAGGGCGTTAGAAATCGAGCCACCTTTCGATGCATATGTCTTCATCGAGAAGAACAAGAAAAAATGCGAGGAGCTCGAGGCTATCGTTGCCGACTTCTCTTCCCGGAATGTAACGATTATCAATGATGATGCAAACACTGCATTGTTGGAATGGTGCGGAAGCCTGAACACGAAACGCGAACGGGCAGTCGTATTCCTAGACCCCTTTGGTGCGTCGGTAAAATGGCAAGTTATCGCGGAGTTGGGTCGCACACGCGCTGTAGATCTATGGGTGTTGTTTCCCTACTCGGCGGTCAACCGGATGCTGGTGCGAGATCGCAGGCCGCGCAAATCATGGGCGGATCGGCTGACGTCGGTGTTCGGCACGACAGAATGGGAGGATGCCTTCTATTCGAGAACTAGCTTCCGATCACTTCTGGAATCGACAAAGGTAATTGAGTCTGTTCACAAGTCCGCAGACCATCGAGTGATCACTGACTTCTTTGTGGGGCGGTTGAAGCAGGAATTTGCGGCGGTGAGCGACCCATTCCCGATGCACAACTCGAACGGTTCCTTAATGTTTCTTTTGTTTTTCGCGGCGGCAAATGATCATAGCGCAAAGGTGGGACTAAAGATCGCCAACGATATTATTGGCAAGTTGTTTAGGTGATACGTTCGGCAAAGGTTCCCCACCCAAACCGAAGGAAGGAGGGCTTGAGCGGCGAATTTCCTTCTGATCCAAGTCCTTGACGTCGTCTCTTAAACGGAAGTTCCGTGCCCCAGAGCCCTCGCTCAGCTTGTCGAAGGGTTCGCGGCCGCCTTTATGACGGCCCGTCTCTATCCATCCCTGATTCATCACATCCGCGCTGTGTCCACCATCACTGCCGCCATTCTTAATGCCATGCGAGAATCCTTCCCAGATCGTGGAAGCGAAGCGTGTGCCCGTCTCCAGAGGCGGTGCGAGAACTTCCGCAAAGAACCGCCACTCTTTGAAAAATCGGCAACCACCTTTCCAGGTGGCCCCTAACTCCTTATTTTGGAATACTTTGCGTGTAAGATATTTAGAATGGCGGGTGGCCCACCCTTGGCACCTTGTTGTTGGTTCCTTTCCCATAACGAAACGTGGGTGCCCCATCCTTGCGCTCCTTGCAAGGGTGGGCGGCGATGCCACTGACACGCTGAGCTTGTCATGCCTCGCGGCCTGCATCGCTACTATGGCGCGCATCATTTGCACTTTATCACGTGTTCCTGCTACCGGCGCCTCCCACGTCTTCGCTCGGCACGAAGCCGCGACCGCTTCCTTTCCGTGCTGAAACAAACTCGGCAGCGCTACCGCTTCGTGGTCGTCGGTTACGTTGTGATGCCCGAGCATATCCACATACTCATCACCGAGCCAGAGGTCGGAACTCCATCAACAGTTATGCAAGTGTTGAAGCAGCGCACGGCTAGCGCCTGGTTGCCGAAAAGAAAACGGCGCGATTCGCGCCAGATCGAACTGTTCGGGGAGACTCCAGAACGCGCGCCCTTCTGGCAGCGCCGATTTTATGATTTCAATGTTTGGACGGACAGGAAGCGAGTAGAAAAGCTTCGTTACATGCACGGAAACCCGGTGAAGCGAGGCCTGGTGGCGGAGCCTCAGGACTGGCGGTGGAGTAGTCATCGATTCTATTTTCTCGACGAGCCTGGGCGGGTGCGCGTGAATGAGGGTTGGGGGAAGATTTCGTTTGCGGCACGTACGGCGTGAAAAGCAAATCCCATAGTGCGACCAGTCTGCCTCCCACCCTTCGCAAAGTGCTGTTCAGTCCCATGACATTCTTTACAGGGTGTCCCAAGACATCCCTTACACTCCGCTCGTCCGCGAAGCGGGCGAGGGAGAAAGATGCCTTGGAAGACGATGGACGTGCGCGAGCAGCGAGTGCGGTTTGTGGTGGCGGCGTATCGCCGAGAGAAAACGCTGGCGGAATTGTGCCGGGAGTTTGGGATCTCGCGGCCGGTCGGCTATGAGTGGCTGAAACGGTATCGCCAGGGTGGAGTGGCAGCGATCGCGGAAGGCAGCCGGCGGCCGCAGCACAGCCCGCGGCGAACGAACGAGACGGTGGAGCAGCGGGTGGTGGAGTTGCGGCAGCGCTATCCGGACTGGGGATCACGCAAGCTGCGGGTGTTGTTGCAGCGTGAGGGAATCGAGTTGGGGCGGAATACGATTCATCGCATTCTGCTGCGGCATGACCTGGTGCGTCCCGAAGACCGACATGAGACCGCGGTGGAGCGGTTCGAGCGCAGCGCTCCGAATGAACTGTGGCAGATGGATTTCAAAGGTCCGAAGCTGTGGCATCAAAAAGTGGGGCCGCTGTCGGTGATCGATGATCACAGCCGCTACGTGATTGTGCTGCACGCGGTGGCGAGCACGCATACCGAGCAAGTGCAGGAGCCGCTGGTGGCGGCCTTTTGCGAGCACGGCGTACCGCAGGCGATGCTGATGGACCACGGCACGCCATGGTGGAGCGTGCACAGTCCGGGCGGAATGACCAAGTTGTCGTTGTGGCTGATGCGGCAAGGCATCGGGCTGCACTGGAGCCGAGTGAGACATCCCCAGACCCAGGGTAAGGTAGAGCGGTTTCACGGAGAGTTGCAGCGAGCGCTGGCGCGACGGCGAGTGCTGGTGCTGGACGTACAACTGTGGCTGGACCAGTTTCGCTGGGAGCACAATCACGTGCGGCCCCATGAGGCGCTAGACATGCAGACCCCGGCCAGTCGCTGGCGTCCAAGTGCGCGGCGCTATGAGGCCAACCCGCCGCGTTGTGCCGCGGCCTTGCGCAAGCCCGCAAAGGCGCGGGCGACCGGCAGACGAGCGACCGGCAGACGACGTGTTCGACGAATCGGAACGCGCAGACGAGTCGCTGGAAAACCCGGGGACACTGCGAGGATGAGAACCTCTGACCTCTGGTCTCTAACCTCCGCCCGCCCTCCACCACTCTCCGCTCTTCCACCTCCACCCCATCCCGCGCAATACTCCCCAGGCCCCGGCCGCGCAATACTGCAGCATCGGTCGAGAACTAGCCCATAAGCATCAGAAAACCGTAGAAATTTGCCTCAAACCTCCCTGAGCGCCATAGCACGCCGTGTCAACCCCGCTTTTGGACTCCCTCGGCCCCGCCAACTTCTTTCGTTTGTTGTAGCTGCGTCTGTTGTACGTACACATTGGTATTCCAAACTTTATTTTGTGCGCCCTTTGTTCGCCCAGATGCCCTCAACTTGCTTCTGCCGAACTCTCCGCCATGCCGTGGTAAAGTGTTGATGTGCGGGTCATTATCGCGGGCGGCGGCACCGGCGGACATGTCATCCCCGCTCTCGCCATCGCCCAAGAACTCGCCAAACAGTTCGCCGCCGACATTCTCTTCGTCGGCACCGCCCGCGGCATCGAGACGCGGCTGGTACCGCAGGCAGGGTTTTCACTAGAACTGGTCAAGGTTGGCGCGTTGAAAAACGTTAGCCTCCTGACGCGTGCGAAGACTATGTTCGATCTCCCGCGCGCCCTTTGGACAGCCGGCAGAATCACTTCTGACTTCCGTCCGGATGTTGTCGTCGGAGTGGGCGGTTATGCTTCCGGGCCCGCCATGGTCGCCGCCATTCGCCGTCGCATCCCGACTCTGGCCTTTGAGCCGAATGTCGTCCCCGGGTTCGCCAATCGCATCGTCGGACACTTTGTTTCGGGTGCTGCCGTGCATTTCGAGGAAACCCGAGAGTATTTCCGCCATGCGAAAGTAACGGGTGTTCCGGTGCGGGAAGCCTTCTTTAATATGAAATCCGCCGCGCCTGACGTGACAAACCAGCATCCCACCCTCCTCGTTTTCGGGGGCAGCCAGGGAGCGCACGCCATCAATCAAGCCATGATTGAGTCGTTGGCGGGTTTGCGCGCGCAGCTTCCAGGAATTCACATTGTTCACCAAACCGGTCAGCGCGATTTTGAACTCGTGCAGGAGGCGTATCAGCGCTCTGGGATTTCGGGCGAGGTGCACCAGTTCATCGACGACATGCCTGCGGCCTTTGCCCGGGCGAGTCTGCTTGTCTGCCGCTCCGGCGCCAGCACGGTTGGCGAGATCACTGCTGCAGGCAAACCCGCGATTTTCGTGCCCTTTCCGCGCGCCGCCGACGATCACCAGAACGTCAACGCACGCGCGCTCGAACGTGCCGGTGCGGCGGTGGTGGTGGAAGAATCCAATCTGGAAGCGGCTTATCTGGTAGAGACCATCGCCACGCTGCTTAAATATCCCTCCAGATTGCGCGCCATGGCCGACGCCGCGAAGGCGCTGGCCCATCCGAATGCTGTCTCAGACATTGCGGAGATGGTCAGACGCCTGGCCGGGAACTTCGCTTCTGCGGATGCACACTGATCAACGCAGATCGAAGGCTTTAGGGTAAGAGCCCCCGGGGTCAATGAGCGCAATCGCCCGGTTACAACAGTAATTCGATGCAGTCTATTCGCCCGCCTAAAATGAGCAGTGGCGAAACGTGGCCAAGCAGGAGGACAGTGGAACATGAATGGCGGGTCCACGAAGTTTTTCGTATTGGTTTCATACCTGTGTCTGTTCGCCCTTGCCTGCAATAATCACCGCGAATCCGTAAAGAACATGCCGCTGGACTTCACCGGTGTCTGGAAGTGGCATTGTTCTGATGATTGGGGCGTTCAAATTAAGAGACAAGCGGGAAACTTATTCTCGGTCTCGTTTTGTGTCGGGCCTAGTGGCTGCTTTGAGCCGGGCACATGGATGCCAAACACGCCGATAGTAGGAGACCCGCAATACCGCTACATCAATCCGACGACTCTGGCAAATCAGCATGGGGACGGTTGGCAGACACTCACAAAATGCACTACGAACACCAATTCGGAACTGGACCACCCAGCGATGCCCTCTCAGTCGCCCAGAGCGAAGGAGCTAGCGCAAGGGGTCGGGGGCACGCGCAAAATAGTCCTGCCGAACCCCCATTTGATTCATTGCGATTCAGCGGATTGCTCGCAGATGTGGGGACAGGACTTGGGACATGACGGTGCTGTTTATCCCGCACCGGTTCTAACAGACCTTGTAAATGGCGAGGTAGTCGGACTCACCGCCGTTTATGACAAGTCAGTATCGACACAGGAACTCTGGGCCGCGATTGACCGGCTCTATCCCAAGCGGGAAGTGGTTCACGGCAACGGGGCATTTGTATGGCGGGTCGAACCGGATCAACTGGCTGTGAGTTTAGCGGATGAGAATGACGGAACAAAACAAGTGATCTACTTGAAGTTTGACACTTATGAATCTCACGTACCTTCTGCACACATCTATCCAGCACACGCCGATGGCGACAAGTAAGTGTTGATAAATCTCTATTACGCTCACCGTCTACTCACTGCGTCCTTTTGAGGAAGCGCTGCCCCTCCTGTTCTCCGCGTGCTCTGCGTCTCGGCGGTGAAAATGTTTTATGATCAGCGTGCATCAGCGAAAATCGGCGGAAATGAAGTCCGCCGGCCTATAGCAGGCATGCGGGACCATGTGCTCTGAGAATGAAGTCTTCGGGCCAGGAAACTTTACGCTAGTGTAGTGCGTCAAACAGATCGACTTGTATTTCGTGGTCGCAACTCATTCGCTGTCAACGAATCGAGATCAATCCGCGCGAAATATAACGGTCACTAGTATCGACGCACTACACTAGAGCACGTCTGACAGAGCGGTTGTAAGAATGTTCGCCAAGATCCAGCGCATCCATTTCGTAGGCATCGGCGGTATCGGCATGAGCGGCATTGCCGAGGTCTTGCTAAATCTGGGCTACAAGATTTCTGGCTCAGACCAGAAAGTATCCCCTGTCACGCAAAGACTGGCCTCTCTCGGCGCACAGGTCTTCGAGGGTCATTGCGAAGCCAACATCGTTGGCGCCGATGTCGTCGTCACCAGTTCCGCCATCTCGATTGATAATCCCGAAGTTGCCGAAGCGCGCCGCACGCACATTCCGGTGATTCCGCGCGCCGAAATGCTGGCCGAATTGATGCGGCTGAAATACGGCATTGCCATCGCCGGTATGCACGGCAAAACCACGACCACCTCCATGATCGCGGCCGTTCTCGCCGCCGGAGGCCTCGACCCTACCGTTGTTGTCGGAGGCCGTGTCGACGCCATGGGTTCGAATGCACGCCTCGGCAAGTCGCAATACCTGGTGGCGGAAGCCGACGAAAGCGATCGATCGTTCCTCAAGCTCTCACCGATTCTGTCGGTCATTACCAACATTGATCGTGAGCACATGGACTGCTATCGGGACATGCGCGATGTCCACCGCACATTTCTGGAGTTCATGGAGCGCGTTCCGTTCTATGGGCTGGTGGTCGGCTGCCACGACGATCCGATCCTGCAGCGCCTGCTGCCACGCGTGCATCGCCGCGTTACGACTTACGGAATCAGCCCGGGATCGGATTTTCTCATCCGCCTGGAGCCCGCGTCGCCCGGCCATGCTTCGGCGGCCGATCCGCGGCCTCAGAGCCATTTCCAGGTTATATATAAAGAGAAAGCTCTCGGCCCGTTCACGCTGCACGTTCCCGGTGTTCACAACGTGCTGAATGCAACCGCAGCCATCGCGGTTGGCATTGCCCTCGACATCCCAGCCGAGCAGATTCGCACCGCGCTCGACGGTTTCCGCGGCGTTGACCGCCGCTTCCAACTGAAGGGTCAAACCGGTGGCATCAGCGTTGTTGACGACTACGGCCACCATCCCACTGAAATTCGCGCCACTCTCGCCGCCGCTGGCGAATGCGGATTCGCCCGCATCCATGTTATTTTCCAGCCGCATCGTTACACGCGCACGCGCGACCTTCTCGATGAATTCGCCACAGCTTTTGCCGGCGCCGACACGGTCATTGTTCTCGACATCTACGCGGCCAGTGAGAAGCCCATCGATGGCATCTCCGGCGAGGGTCTTTCTCGGAAAATCGCAGGCAAGGGGAACCTGAATGCGGTTTATGCTTCATCTTTCGGAGACGCGGCCGAAAAAGTGACCGCGATCGCTCGGCCGGGCGACCTGGTTCTCACGTTGGGCGCAGGCAACGTCTCGCAAATTGGGCCGATGATTCTGGAGAGGATCGAGAAGCAGTCTTCCGTCGTTAGCCATCAAGAGTAGGGCCGTTATTTCCTGATCGTCGTTGATCATTGTTCCCTCAGCAGCCACACGCCACTTCATGCCAACAAAAACAATCCCGGCTGTTTTGTCCGTTGACCTTTTTTCAGCCGGTTCGTCCAATTGGCATACGGTGAGGTTGCAATGAAGGTACAAGAAATGAACGTACAAAAAGCTGCTTACTGGTTGGCTCTCGCAGCATTCGCTCTCGCACTCCAAAGCGGATCTCAGCGAGGAGAGTTTCCCCTTTTCCAGCGCATTCAGGCTCGGGCCAGTGCGGAATTGTGCCGGATCACCGTGCATGCGGAGCAGACGTTGGCCACAGCTCGGCTCTTGACCGGAGGCGTCTTCCATCCGTTCCCCGCTGATGATTTCGGGGCGCGCCGGCAGGCCGAAATAGAACCAACCTATGCCCCGCGTCAGGCTCGGGTAGATCAAGCTCCGGTAGATCGAGTTCAGGTAAATCAAGCCCAGGTGAGTCAAGCCAAGGTAAATCGCGCAATGGTCCTGCACCAGGCGGAAGTGAATCGCGCCCAGGCGCTTCGTCAGGCCGAAGTGAGCCGTGCCATGGCCATTGGTCAGGCCGATTTGGACCGGATGCAGCAGAAGATACAGCGCGTCAGCATCGTGATGGAGAATGCCCCATTCGAAAATCTGCGAGGCCTGGAACACATGCGCGTCAACTTGAGGGAGGCCTCAGACCGTCACATGGCCGTGGTATGCCCTCAGACAGGCGGGCGAATCGCTGTCAGCGAGGAATCGGATTAAGCGGAGCTAACCATTCAGGCCGACAATCCAATGACCGTATCCCCAAATCAATTGGCCGAGACGCGATCGCCCAAAAAACTCTGATTAAGGTTCGAAGTAAAAACTTAGACAGAGGACACAGAGGTCGCAAAGGCCACAGAGAACCACGAGGCGCTCAATCAGAGTTTTTCCTAATTACAAAATCACAGTTGCACTCAATTTGGCACTGTCTCATTTCGCGAAAAAAGTTTATATTGATCTGGCTCAGCGGTTTTCTGTCGACAACTATCCAAACGCGTGGCGCGGAAACTCAGTTCCACCGCCGTCCAGGAAGAGTTGTATCCGGTCCCTTCCGGCGACACAGAGGCTCGCGAAGATTACGCTCAGCGTGATCGTGCGTCGCGTCCATTCGACGGCTCGCGCGTCGTCGATCTGGAATCGGAACAGGAATCGCCTTTCCTTCGCGCGCAGAAACGCGTCGCCGTCCGGCGCGGATCGCTCCCCAAAAAGGCCACAGCCAGCCTGAAATGGGCTGCCCTCGCCATTGTGCTGCTCGCGGTCATCGCGAGCGCAGCCATCGCACTCTACCGCTATGGCAAGCACTCGTGGCGTTTCCGCATTGATTCGAGCGATCAAATCGAGACTCTGGGCGCGCAGCACATCACGCGCGCGCAAATCATGGAAGTGATGGGCGGCGACATTGGCCGCAACATTTTTTTCGTGCCGCTTGCGCAACGTCAGCAACAGATTCAGCAGATTCCGTGGGTTGAATCGGCCAGCGTCATGCGCTTTGTTCCCAACCGCCTGCGCATTGAAATCCATGAGCGGACGCCTGTTGCCTTTGCCCGCGCCGGTTCGCACATTTCATTGATCGATGCCGGTGGCAATCTGATGGAAATCGCGCCCGGCCCGAAGCATAAATACTCGTTCCCCATCATCGCGGGCATGAGCGCTGCCGAACCGCTTTCCACCCGCGCCCTTCGCATGAGGGACTACAACGAACTGATGCGGGAACTGGATTCCGGGGGCGCGCGTTATTCCCAAGACATCAGCGAAGTCGATCTCACCGATAGCGACGACGTCAAGGTAATGACCGCCGACTCCGGAGGCGGAGTTCTGGTGCACCTGGGCAATGGGAATTATCTGCAACGTTACAAGATCTATGTGACGCACGTCGAAGCCTGGCGTCAGCAGTTTGAGAAACTCGATTCCGTCGACCTGCGATTTGACGGGCAGATCATCGTCAATCCCGATATGCAGGGCATGGCGCGCCAACCTGCGCTGACGGCCACGGCGACTAAGGCTGCCCTAGCCGCCGGCGTAAAGACGGCTGCTATCGTGAACTACGAGAAGTACGTCGAACATCCGAGACCGGCGGCCCCATCGAGCAAAGTGGCTCCGCCAAAGGTAAAAACCGTAGCGAAGTCGAAAGCAAAAACAAGCTCGCAGGATGCGCCGAAGGCGGCGGGACATCACGCTGCTTCGAAACCAAAAGCCAAGTTCGTTGCGGCGAAAAGTTCTCCACAACCGCATGCGCCGAGTGCAACTGCTCCCAAGGCATCAACCGCAGGCACAAAGACCGCGCCGAGCCAAACGCCGACCATGACAGCCAAAGCATCGAAGCCGGCTGCGGTGTCTGCCTCGGCCAGCACCGTCACTAAAACTGAAAAGAAGCCGAGCGCCGCGATCCCAAAGGAAAAGCCGCAGGATTAACCATGCCGATGCACGCGCCCAATTTCATTACCGCGATCGATGTCGGGAGCGCCAAGACAGTCGTGCTCGTGGCCGAGCTCAGCGATAACGGCCTGCGCTACCGCGGACACGGCACCAGCGAATCACGCGGCCTGCGCAAAGGCGTAATCAGCGAACTCGATAAGGCCGTCTCCAGCATTCAGGAAGCCGTCGAAAAAGCGGAGGATGTTTCCAGCATTCCCATCGAGCACGCGATCATTGGAATAGCCGGTGCGCACATTCGCGGCCTGAACAGTCACGGTGGGATCACTTTTGGCACGCGTGCGCGAGAAATTGGTCGCGACGAAATTCGCCAGGCCGTCGAGAAAGCCCGCACACTGCCACTCCCCGCCGACCGTGAGATTCTTCATCTGCTGCCGCAGGAATTCATCCTCGACGATCAGTCAGGGGTACAGGACCCGCTCGGAATGATGGCGACACGCCTGGAAGTGCGCGTCCACATTGTGACGGCTCTTTCTGGCGCGGCCCAGAACATGGTCACCGCCGTCAATCGAGCCGGGGTTCACGTCGAGAACACGATATTCGAGCCGCTGGCCTGCGCAGATTCTGTGTTGCGTTCCGACGAGCGCGAGCTCGGCGTTTGTTTAGCCGACATCGGCGCCGGTTCTTGCGACTTGATCGTGTTCCAGCAGGGTGCAGTCGCGCACACATCTGTCATCCCCATCGGAGGCGACCACTTCACCGGCGATCTTTCTGTGGGCATGTGTACCGGGCCCGCAGATGCCGAAATGCTCAAGCGCATCTTTGGCAATGCCGTGCCCACGCTCATCCCCGAGGGCAACGAGGTCGAAGTTCCCTCCCTTGGTGGGCGCCCTTCCCGCATGTTACCGCAGCGGATGATCGGAGAGATCCTTGGCCCGCGCGCCCTTGAACTGTTCGAGTTGATGCGCGAGAACCTGCGTCAGGCCGGAGTTTTGGACCACTGCATCGCCGGCTTCGTTCTCACTGGCGGAGCCTCGCGCCTGCCGGGTTTGTTAGACGTGGCTGAATCCATTTTGCGCAAAGCGGCGCGCCTGGCTTGGCCCACGCCCATGGCGAAAATGCCGGCGGCTCTGGCTGAACCAGAGTTCGCCACCGTGCTCGGGATGGTCTATTACGGACACCGTGCGAGACTGGCCCGAGGCCTTCAGGAACCCGGCTTCGGATCGAGGATGAAGGCCCTGTTTGCAGTGAAGGGCGCTTAGATGTGGGGCTCAGAAAAACAAGTTGGATTAGCGCGCTTGGTTTTTACAGAGAACTGACAACTGGGAACTGACAACTGATTTCGAGAGGTGCTCAATGATCGAAGAAAATGGACTCCGTATCAGCTTTAACGAAGAAGCCCGCAACGACGCGCGCATCAAGGTCATCGGCGTCGGGGGCGGCGGCAATAATGCCGTCAATCGCATGATTGATTCCGGCATGGAGCACATTGAATTTATCGTGGCCAACACCGACCTGCAGGCGCTACGCATGTCGCGTGCCAACACCAAGATTCAGCTTGGCGTCAAACTGACTAACGGGCTCGGCGCGGGCGCCAATCCTGAAGTCGGACGTAAAGCAGCGCTCGAAGACTCCGACAAAATCATCGAGGCCCTCGAAGGCGCTGACATGATTTTCGTGACCGCCGGTCTCGGCGGCGGCACCGGCACGGGCGCTACTCCCATCATCGCCTCGCTCGCCAGCGAAATGGGAGCGCTCACCGTAGCTGTTGTCACGAAGCCCTTTGCCTTTGAGGGCAAACGCCGTATGCAGCAGGCCGAGCGCGGGGTTTCCGAACTGATGGAATCTGTAGACACCACCATCGTCATCCCCAATGAAAAGCTGCTCGGCGTCGCCGAAAATGCCGGCTTTTTCGAATCCTTCCGCATCGCCGACGATATTCTCCGCCAGGGCGTGCAAGGCATCTCCGACATCATCACCATTCCCGGCATCATCAACCGCGACTTCGCCGACGTGAAAGCCATCATGGCCGGCATGGGCTACGCCGTCATGGGCACCGCGACGGCGGCTGGCGATCATCGCACCGTCGAGGCCGCGCAGCGCGCCATCGCATCGCCACTGCTCGAAGCCGGAGCCATCGATGGAGCCCGCGGCATCCTCATCAATATCACCGGTTCCAGTTCGCTGAAGCTCGCCGAAGTGCAGCAGGCCTGCACCATTATTCAAGGCGCTGCGCACGAGGATGCCAATATTATTTTCGGTGCAGTCCTCGATGAGAAGATGAAAGACTCGGTCAAGATCACCGTTATCGCCACCGGCTTCCGCGAAGCAAGCATGCGCCGTAATTGCCACGACGAGATTTTCGACCCCGTGATCGTCCCACGGCATCGCAATCACTTTCCTGTAACCGACCAGACGGATGACTTTGCGGATTTACCATCGGCAGTCGGCGACTCGTTTGACGATAGCGCGACGGGCGTCTCCGCCCGTCCCGAGATATCAAATGCAGATCATCAGAATGCAGATCATCGCCCGAATTATTCTGAGCCCGCGTTCGAGCCCAATCCCGCGCCGGTTGCCTTCGAGCCGCGAATGCCGCCGCCGTCGAGTTTCGCGCAATCGCAGGCAGACGTCATCTCGCTCGACGGCATGCGCACCGGCGCCATTTCCTATGCCGATGATTTGGACGTCCCGGCCTTCATGCGCAAACGAAACGATGTGATGTAGGAAGTCGAGGCTACGAGGTTTTGATTTGGGTGTGGCGCGGGCGCCTCGCCCGCGCAGGCCGTTGGTGTAATCGCGGTATCACGTAAACCATGCTAGACCGAGCTAATATTAAGGAGTGAAAACTCGCGCTTTAGCCTCGCTTCTCCTCCTAGTGGCTGCGGTCTTGACCGGCGGGTGTCACAAGTCAGCAATGAAATCCCAAGCGAACAAGCTTAGCGCCCCGCCCGGTTTCGACATCCCTTCTGCGATGTCGTTACTGTTTGGCAACTACGACTCGACCAGACACCCTGAGTGGCACCGACATGACGGACTCAGAGCCGACCGTTACCAAGAGAGTGGATGGCAGAGAGAGGCTTGAATTCGCAAATGGAAGATACAGAACTATGTCCAAGCAGGGCGACGTCACGTTTGTGGAACACGCGATCGAGGAGGAGCGAGAGGTTCTGGATCATCCGTCCCAGTAGTTGAAGCGCGATTGTGACACGGACGATACGGTCAATTAGTGGCTGCCTTGCCGATGTCCTTGATCCACCGGTCAATCTTTCCCTCCAGCACATCCAGCGGCAGCGGTCCCGAATCGAGTACGGCATCGTGGAATGCCTTGATATCAAACTTCGGCCCTAACGCGTTCTGCGCCCGCTCGCGCAGTTCGAGTATCTTCATTTGTCCCATTTTGTAGGAAAGCGCCTGCGCCGGCCAGGCAATGTATCGGTCGACTTCGGTGTTGATGTTCTCGTCGTCCATCGCCGTGTGCTCGTGGAAGTAATCGATCATCTGCTGCCGAGTCCAGTGCTGTGAATGCACGCCGGTATCGACCACCCACCGCACCGCGCGCCACATTTCATTCTGCAAGCGCCCGTATTCGCTATAGGGATCCTGATAGAAACCGACTTCCTTGCCGAGCCGCTCCGAGTAAAACGCCCAGCCCTCGGTATAAGCATTCACGTCCATATCGAACTTGCGAAATGGCGGCAGGTCGGTCATTTCCTGCGCAATCGAGAACTGCAGATGATGTCCCGGCACGCCTTCGTGATAAGCAATCGCCTCTACGTTCAGCAGCAGACGTTTCTCCGGCGCATATTCATTCACATTGATTCGTCCCGGCCGCGAACCGTCTCCGGCGCCGATTGAATAATCCGCCGGCGGACTCGACGCTTCGCGAAACTGCTCCATCCGCACCACGTCGAGCTTATTTTTCGGCAGCCGCCCAAATAGCTGCGGCAACTTCGTATACATCTGATCGCGATAGTGTGTGTACAAATCAAACAACTGCTGCCCTGACTTCGCATGCAGCGCCGGATCCCGCCGAATATGATCGTTGAACGCCTTCAGATTGTGGAAGCCTTGCGCCTCGGCAAGCTTCAACATCTGCGCTTCGATCTCTGCGACGCTCTTCACTCCCAATTCGTGGATCTTCTCCGGCGAAAGATCGCTGGTCGTCTGGTGCCGCACCGCAAATTGGTAGCGCGCGTCGCCCTCCGGCAGCGCCCACTCGCCGGGATCAGTTCGTCCGTGCGGCGCATAATCGTCGCGCACAAACTTCGCGAATTTCGCATACGCCGGTGCAACCTCGCTCTTCACCGCATCTTCAATCCCGGCACGCAGCCGTTTCCGGTCGGCCTCGCCAACTGAATCGGGAAATTTCCGCAGCGGCTCTGTGAAAGGACTGTTGTCCAATGAAGCTTTATCTGTCGAATCATCCGCAATTCGCTGTGCCTGATCCGCGACCTTTTCCAGCAAGAACTCTGGCGGCATCAGGTGATCTCGTAACCCATCGCGCATGTGTCCCGTCGCTTGTTCGAGCACTCGCGGAATCTGGTGCAGACGCAAAAGATAGTCTTCGTAGTCCTTCACATTCCGAAGTGGCGTGTCATATGGAAGCGAGGCATATTCCAGGTGAACGCCGCCAAACTGTGTTACCGGCATCTCCCAATCTTTGAACCGGGCGCCCTCGAGAGACTCTTTCGACCCCCGCACCATCAGTGCCTGATTCAGTCGCTCCTGCTCAGGGAAGCCGGTCACATCCAGCGCCTGAAAACGCGCCAGCGCCTGCCGCGCGTGATCGAGATCGTCGGCAATTGCCTTGTCGGAAAAATCGCTCAGCCGGTCGTTGTAACGGTTGTCACCGACCTGCGTTGCAAGCTCGGGCTGCATGCGCAGCGTGTACTCCCATTCCTCGGCCAGCAGGCGGTTCAACTCGGCCCGGCGCGCGTCCAACGCTGCGGCATTAGTCGTCTTAGCATCGGCCGTCTTATTCATTGCCTGTGCCCCGAACGACATCAGCACAGCATACGCAAAGCAGCCGAACATCGAGCCGAACACCCAACAGATTCGCAAGGTGGAACCTCCAGATTTTCCGACTATGTTGCATTCTGAACTGGTCACTAATTTTACGCATGAAATCGCCGTTCGCCCCAGATCGTCAAACATGCAATCTCGTGCGCACTCGTATTAAAAAAAGTAACACTTCGGCCCAGATTACGATCGGCCCTGTCCTTTGACGAATTTCTCGTTATCTCCATGTGATCAAACAGGTTGGCATGGTTACCACCTTGTTAATCACTTTATACTTTTTCGTTGCAGGCTCACCCGAAAATCCCATACTATCGATCAGTTGCGCGGAATTCGGCCAATAACCCATTTTTTGGCGAGTCCCGTGCATCTCAACTAAGAAGACTTGGCCGGATAGCTTCGCTTATTCGCCCAACTGGGGATGGATTTCGTGAGTAAGTTCTTGGCGGGGCCGTTTCGACTTTTCCTGTTTTTTGCGCTGGCGATTTTGCTTGAGGCAAGCGCCATCGCTGCCAGCATCAATCCGCATTCGCTTACCTCGCACTCGAGATCACGAACTGTTACTGAAAGCCAGCGCGCCCGCCGCCATATGCGTGCACTTGCGCACAGCCGCGTTCCTCTGGCGAAGTCCCATGCCACTCGCCGCCGCTATTACGAGCGCTTCCACACCAGTTCCTTCGCCTCGGACATCACCGAAGGCGACATCACTGCCGGCGAAGATCCCATTGTGCGCGAGGCCGCCATTGATGCGTTGGGCAACATGAATGGCACCGTCGTTGCCATCGAACCTACCAGCGGACGCATTCTCGCCATGGTGAACCAAAAGCTTGCGCTCTCCAGCGGAGCGCAGCCGTGTTCGACCATCAAACTTTCGGTCGCGCTGGCTGGCGTGAGCGAAGGCCTGATTGATCGCGAAACCCAAGTTCCGCTCGCCGGCCGCACGCGCATGACTCTTACCGAAGCGATCGCCCACTCCAACAACGCCTACTTTGAGGCAGTGGGCCGCAAGCTCGGCTTTGAGAAGGTTCAGTATTACGCGCACCAGTTCGGCCTCGGCGAATATGCCGGCTACCACATTCCTGGAGAACAGCTGGGCGCATATCCCGAAGAAGAGATTTCAGCCAAGCTCGGCGGAGTTGGCAAGATGTGTTCTTTTGGAGAAGGCATCTCGATGACGCCGCTCCAACTTGGCGCTATGGTTTCGGCGATTGCGAACGGCGGGACTCTTTATTACTTGCAGCATCCAACATCGCCAGCGGCCGTTATCAACTTTCAGCCAGTCATCAAGCGGCATCTCGACATTGCTTCGGCCATCCCCGAGCTTTCCGACGGTATGGCGGGGGCGGTCGAATATGGCACGGCGCGCAGCCTCCGCGTTAATTTCAACGAGGAATCCATCCTGGGCAAAACCGGTACGTGCTCGCACGCCGGCACTCGCTTCGGATGGTTCGCTTCCTACGCCAATACCGATATCGGACGGATCGTCACCGTTGTTTTCCTGCAGGGAGGCCGTCCCACCTTCGGGCCCAAGGCTGCGGAAATTGCGGGCCGCCTGTATCGCAATCTCTACGACCACAATTTCTTCCTGGCACACTCCAACGGCACCACCCCGGCGCCTGATCTTGAAAAAGTCATGCACACCGCCGCACAACAGTAGCGGCCGGGGAATTTATTGAAGTAATTCTCGGATCTGAGTGACTGTCTTTCAGTTCCGAAAAGCCACACTCCTTCACCTCAAGTCGTAAAACCAGCTCGTGACTAAAGGCATGTGTCCCTTCGGTTCCTTGTCGCCCAACCCTACTCGGCTGGTTGAAAATCGTCTTATCCATGAGCGCGCCCGCCGTAGCAACCATTAGAAAACGGTCCGAGGAGCCGCAAGCCACACGCTACGCCCTCTTCTTCTCGCCCGGAAAGCGTACCTTCACGATGGCTCTGTTGCTGGTTATGGCCGTCGTCATCGCTTACAGTCCCATTGGCCACAATGGTTTTCTTAATTTTGACGACGGTACCTACATTTCTAATAACCCGCATGTCAAAGCCGGCCTCACCGCCCAGACAGTGAAATGGGCTTTCAGCACCTTTGAGGGTGCCCATTACCACCCTCTGACCTGGCTCAGCCATGCGCTTGATTGCCAGTTATTCGGATTAGATCCCGCCGCTCATCATGAGGTCAACGTTCTGCTGCACGCGGCCAACGTCGTTCTGCTTTTCTTGCTGCTGCAAGCAGCCACTGGATTCCCCTGGCGTAGCCTGTTCGTCGCGGCTTTGTTTGCCCTGCATCCCATCAACGTCGAATCCGTCGCTTGGGCAGCCGAGCGCAAGAATGTCCTGAGCATGTTTTTCTGCCTGCTCGCGATGTGCGCTTACGTCGCTTATGCGCGCCGGCCTAAGCTCACACGCTATGCACTAGTTGTGCTGTTGTTTGCGATGGGACTGCTCGCCAAGTCGCAGATCGTCACCCTGCCGTTTCTGCTTTTGTTGTTCGACTATTGGCCGCTAAATCGCTTCGGGAAAACATCCGCCGATGATGGCCCGCCCGCAACCGAGCCTTCCGCGGGCGAGTCCCACGCCGAGTCTTCTCTTGCCGGCGAAGTTCATTCATCGGATGGAGCCGCGCCACCACGAGTATCACTGGGATGGCTCGGATGGCTCATCGTCGAAAAACTACCGCTGCTCGTGCCCGCCGCCGCTATCGCCGTCATCACCATGAAATCTCAAAAGGCGGGCGGCGCGGTTATACCGATCACCCAGGCTGGCCCGCTCCTGCGCCTTGAAACGGCCCTCATCTCTTACGTTCACTATCTGGGCAAAGCGCTCTGGCCCACCAACCTCGTGCTGGTCTATCCGCAGCCCAGCGCAATGTTCCCGGTATGGAAAGTGGCGGGCGCCGCCTTGTTGCTGACCGGCATCACGGGGGCGGTATTGTACGAACACAAACGCCGTTATCTCACCGTTGGATGGTTCTGGTTCCTCGGTGCCCTCGTCCCTATGATTGGATTGGTACGGGTCGGGGCTCAGGCCATGCCCGACCACTTTGCCTACCTCCCGTTTCTTGGCCTGTTCATGATGTTGACCTGGGCAACTGCTGATTGGGCGAAAGATCGTTCGGCGGATGCTCGTTGGGAAGAAGGTCATCGCATTCCCGCGACATGGCTAGCAGTCCGGGCCGTTGCCGCGCTTCTGGTGTTAGGGGTTCTGACTCACTGGCAGCTCGGCTATTGGCGCAATAGCGAGTCAATCTGGACGCACACGCTGGCGCATACAGAGAACAACTCTGTCGCTCATGACATGCTGGGTTTTTATTTATCCGATGAAGGTCGCCCCGGCGAGGCCGTCGCTCATTTTCGCGCCGCCATCGCGATCCTTCCCGGGGATTTGTCGGGCAATCTCGGTCTCGGCGCCTATGAGCATGCACGTGGAAATCTGCCTGAGGCCATTAAGCATTATCAGGTCGTGGCCGCGCACGCGGCCCAGCCCATTCTCCGCGCAGACGCTTATGGCAACATGGGCTCGGTCTACCGTCAGCTTGGTGACCTGGCGAAGGCGAAGGAATGCTTCGAGACGTCAAGCAAGCTCGCTCCCGAGCAGCCCATGCCCATCGTTGGGCTCGGTTTAGTTGCACAAAAGGGAGGCGATTTCGACGAAGCCGTCCGCCAGTATTCCCGCGCCATGGCCATCCAAGCGACCGATGTTGGCTACCTGCTCATTGCCAGCGCGCTCGACCAGCAGGGGCGCGCTTCGGAGGCCCGCGCTGTCCGAGAGCGCGTCGCTCACTTTTCTCCTGATCTTGCTGCGGCACAAAAGGAAGCCCAATCGCTGCTTCGCAACTAACTGGCGGAGAAGGGAAAATCTTCAACAGAATATGCGGGCGAATTGCCCGCATATCGCATCGGTACAATCCGAATCGCCATCAAGGCAGGCTCTGCGCTTACTGCGCTTCTTTTACTTCGTCCCTCGCCACCAATCCATCCTTGATGTAGATGATCCGGTGCGCATATTCCGCGATATCGTGTTCATGCGTGACCAGGACAATCGTGTTTCCCTCGGCGTGCAGGCGGTCGAACAGCGCCATGATTTCGTTTCCCGTGGCCGAGTCGAGGTTGCCGGTCGGCTCGTCGGCGAGAATGATCGCAGGCTTGTTCACCAGAGCGCGCGCGACGGCCACTCTTTGCCGCTGCCCGCCCGAAAGCTCGTTCGGTTTGTGATTCATGCGGTCTTCCATGCCGACCGAAGCCAGCGCAGCCTTCGCGCGCTCAACGCGTTCCGCGGAAGGCACGCCGGCATAGATCAATGGCAACTCTACGTTGTGCAGCGACGTCGCCCGCGCCAGCAGATTGAACGTCTGAAATACAAATCCGATTTCCTTATTCCGTATGCGCGCCAGCTCGTCGTCGTCCAATTCGCTCACCAACTGCCCGTTCAGCCAATATTGGCCTTTCGAGGGCGTGTCCAGGCAGCCAATCAGGTTCATCAGCGTCGACTTGCCCGAGCCGGATGGTCCCATGATGGCGACATATTCATTGCGCCGGATGCGCAAGGTAATCCCGCGCAGCGCCTGCACCTGTTGCTCCGAGCCCATGTCATAGGTCTTCCATAAGTCCTCGGTTGCAATCATGCACGAATCGGGCGCTCCCCAGCTTGCGGGCCGGTCGATCGGAACTATCTCCGCCGTTGCCATTTCTTTCCCCTTTTCCAGCTCTGGCACGCGTGCTCCTTACACTGCCTTCTATTTGACGCTTGAACCCGGCGGAAGTGAGATCAGAAAACCGCGCAGCCAACCTGGAATGAACTCTGCGAGCTCACCTGCCAACTAACTGTTCTCTTCTTCTTTCTTCGGGGCTGAGTTGTCGACCTTCACGCTCGTTCCGGGCTTCAAAGTGCGCAAAACCCGGTAGCTGCCGGTAATAACTTCGTCGCCCGCTTGCACGCCTTTAGTTACCTCGATGTCCGTCGTCCCGCTGATCCCGGTATCAACCGGAACAAACTCCGCCTTCTTGCCGCGGATCACAAACACGCCCTGAATCTCTTCCTTCTGTTTTGCAGTGTCCACCGGTGCCGCGGCCTGCACCGACCCCTTGCCGTCTTTGGGCGCAAGGTCCGCTTTCGTGCGTACCGTCAACGCCTGGATGGGTATGGTCACCGTGTTGTCTTTTGTCGCGGTCGTGATTTTCGCCGTCGCCGAAAGCCCCGGGCGCAAATCGGTCGGAGGATCGCTCAAAGTCACCACCACTTTAAAATCCTTCGCTTCCTCGCTGGTTGAAGTGGCTTGCGAGGTTGAAACACCCGTCGAACGCACAATTGCGTTATCGCCGATCTCGGTGACTGTGCCGTGAAAGACCTTGCGCGGGATCGCATCAATCGTTACCTCGGCAGACTGGCCCATTCGCACGTTGACGATGTCGGTTTCATCCACCTTCACCTCCGCCGTAATCACCGACATGTCGGCGATCGTCATCAGCGTGCTTCCCGGCGCGTTTTGAATTCCCATCACGACAGTTTCGCTCTCACGGACAGGAACGTTTGTGATTACACCGTCAAACGGGGCTTCATAGAGCGTCTTTTGCAGCACATCGGCGACCCGCGCCAGGTTCGCCTGGTTTTGTGCAATATGCCTCTGGGCCGAATCCTGTTGCGCTTTCGCTTGTTCAAGGCGGGCTTGCGCTTGCGCTAACCCAGCCTCTGCCGACTCCCAAGCCGCTTTCTTGGTGTCATAGTCCTGCTTGGCAATCAGGGCGGCCTTGTACAGCCCCTGGGCACGGTCCCAATCCAGCCGCGCGTGGTCTGCATCAGACTGCGCTCGATTCAAATCCGCCTTCGAGGTTTGGTAACCCGCCTCGGCCGCTACGAAATCGGTTTCCGCCGCCTGCAAGGATGCCTTCGTCGCATTGACATCCGCCGACGACTGCACATTTTCCAACTGCGCCAGCAATTGCCCCTTCCGTACGTGATCGCCTTCTTTGACCTCTAATCTCACAATCTTGCCGAAGGCGTTGGCCCCGATGTTCACGTAGGTCTTGGGTTTGATTTCTCCTGACCCGCTCACCACCGAACTCAGGGTCTCTCGCTGCGCTTTTCCGGTTTGTACAGTGACCAGATTTTTCCGGCTCTGATACACCGTAACCGCAACAATTGCTCCCAGCACCGCAACGGCACCCACGCCAATCAGCACTTTTTGCCACGTTTTCATCGGTTGATCGCAGTCTTTTCCAATTTATCTATGCGGGGCCTTCACTTTTCTATGGCTGGTGTTACGAGGCACCTGCTCCCATTATCAACTACGTTTCCATCGCGGGCAAAGTTCCGAACGCGCCCAAACAACAGAGAATCCTCTTGAATTCCCCATATTACCGGCTGGCCCTAGTCATTATACCGTGTCGAGCTTGAGCCGGCCTCCGCATCAGGAATCCCGCGTGATACCCGGTCCGGACTTCCAAGATCTTGTGTCTTCAGCTAGTTACGGAAGCCGTAGCCGCACAAAATCTTTATCGTGCAGGCCTCTTTTCCTTGCCTTGTTGTATCCAATAAACATAGAATCATTAGTATCTTCATCATCTCGCAGGGCAGGTTCTTCTATCCATGTTTTCCGCAGGTTTGGCTCGGGTTCGCATCGGCATTCTGATTGGCGGCGTTGCCTTGACCGGCGTAACTGCTCTTGCGCAGGACAAAGATGCAACCAATCCGAAACCAGGGGCTTTGAACTCCACAAAAGACACCCAAACCGACCCTTTGAAGCGCCCGGTTCCTGAAAAACAAAGACAGGCCAATGCCAAATCCCTCAAGGTGGAGCTAAGCAAGACTTACCGGAAGTGGCTGGACGAGGATGTCCGCTGGATTATCACCGACGAGGAAAAATCGGCGTTCATGCAGCTTTCCAACGACGAAGAGCGCGACCAGTTCATTGAGGCCTTCTGGCAACGCCGCGACCCCACGCCCGACACCGAAGAAAACGAATTCAAGGAAGAGCACTATCGCCGCATCGCCTATGCCAACGAACACTTCGCGGCTGGTATCGCCGGCTGGAGGACCGATCGCGGACGCATCTACATCGTATTTGGCCCGGCGGATGAAATAGAGACTCATCCTAGCGGCGGCACCTATACCCGTCCCAGTGAAGAAGGCGGAGGAGAGACCTCGACCTATCCGTTTGAGCAATGGCGCTACCGTTACATTGAAAGCATCGGCCAACAAGTGATCATCGAGTTCGTGGATACCTGCATGTGTGGCGACTATCACATGACGATGGACCGATCCGAAAAGGACGCCCTGAAGTACACGCCCAACTCCGGTCTCACTCTTTACGAGCAAATGGGAATGGCCAGCAAAGCCAGCCGCTTCAACGGAATCGAACAGCTAGGCGCCGGGCCTTTGAGCGCTCTCGAGCAAAGCAAAGAGTTTGATCGGCTCGCACAGTTCTCTAAGCTGCAAGGGGCGCCGCCCGTTAAGTTCAAAGATCTTGAAGAAGTCGTTACCCACAAAATCAGCCTGAGTCTCATGCCTTTCGATGTTCGCGCTGACTTTGTGAAGGTCACCAGCGATACCGTCTTGGTGCCCGTGACCATTCAGGTCAAAAACCGCGATGTTACGTTCCAGAACAAAGACGGAGTTCAGCGCGGAACCGTCAACATCTTCGGACGCGTTAGCACGCTTACTGGGAAAATCGTCCAGACCTTCGAAGACACTGTCCAGATCGATGTTCCGCCTGAGTTGCTGGCCAAGAGCACAGAGAACTCCTCCGTCTATTGGAAGGCAATACCATTGCGTACGAGCCAGAATCGTTACCGTCTCGACGTGGTCGTCAAGGACGTCAATGGCGATCGCACTGGGACATGGAGTCGCGGCATTGTTCTACCGGATTTTAGCGAGGATCATTTGAGCAACTCCTCGCTGATCATTGCTGACGTCATGGAACCGGTAGCGGCGAAGAACGTTGGCACGGGGAGTTTCGTGATTGGGGCCATGAAGGTGCGCCCGCGAGTCGGCTCAGCCGACGGCAAGCCTGTTTCTTTTAAGCGCAATCAGAAACTCAATTTCTGGATGCAGGTTTACAATCTCAGCGTGGATGAGAAGACCCATAAGCCTTCTGCCACTATCGAATACAACGTGACCGACGCCAACAATAAGGCCGTCATTCACACGGTCGAGTCCACCGATACGATGGGCAATGTTGGCGATCAGGTGACTCTGCAGAAGACGCTTTCCGCGTCCAATCTGCAGCCGGGAACCTATAAAATTGAGATCAAAGTAAACGATAAGGTCTCCAAGCAGACTGTCGATCCCTCCGCCTCTTTCGCGGTGGAGTAAACTATTTGGCCGGTGGCGGCGAGCCGCATGGCCGTCGCCACTCATGGTGCACGCGATGTTCAAGAAGATCGGATTTCTCGTGACCGCAATCGCCTTGGCGCTCCCCGCCTGGTCTGCCTCGGGGTCTGGTATTATCTCCGGCTACGTTCGCGATTCGGGCGGTGTCCCGCAAATGGGCGCGATTGTCGAAATAGTGCCGGCAGCAGCCGCGCTCGTTCCCGCGACAGTAGCCTTGAGAGCCTTCACTGATGATCGTGGGTTTTATTCTATCGCCGCGCTTTTGCCCGGAACTTACAGTCTCAAGGTGACGGCGCCATCGTTTCTCCCAACCTTGCGCGAAAGGATCGGTCTTCGCGCCGGCGCTCGCGTCATGGTCAACGTCACCATGACCAACCTCTTCGAAGCCATCCAACTCCTCAGCGTGCCGCAGCAGTCGGACCAGGATGATTGGAAATGGACCCTGCGCTCAATCTCCAATCGTCCCGTTCTGCGTGTTCTTGAGGATGGCACCACGGCCGTAGTGGAAAACGGCAATCCCGATAATCTCAAGGCCAGCCTGGCTATGCTCGGAGGCTCTCCTAGTCAGGGCTTCGGCAGCTCTGCCGATATGAGTACGGCTTTTTCCGTGGAACGTTCGCTGCTTTCGGCGGGCACCCTGCGCCTGAATGGCGACCTCGGCTATGCTTCCGACGGAACAGGGATTCCAGCCGCCTTCTTGCGTACCACTTATACGGGCCGAATTAGCAACGTCGCGGAGCCGTCTTTCTCACTAACCGCGCTTCGTCTGAATTCCGGTCCTTACGATATGCCCGGTGCGACCTTGCAGGCGGTGTCGCTCACCAGTTCTGATCGTGTTGTTGTTGGTGATCGGCTTGAAATGAGCCTTGGCAGTCAGCTCCAGACAATCCAGTTCCTCGGCCGTGTTCACGCTTTCAGGCCCTTCGGGTCCGCTGATCTTCACGTAACGCCGAATACGGTAGTCGAATACCAATACCAGAGCTCTGTTCCGCGCCATGCCCTTGAGGATGTTTCCGGCGGTCAATTTGATCCAGGCTCCATCGACCCGAGCCTGACCGGGCCCCGCATGAGCATCAGCAATTATTCTCCCGCCGTCGAGCATGCTCGCCACGATGAGGTCTCTCTGTCTCAGCGTTTTGCCGGCAACAATATACAAGTCGCATTCTACCGGGACAGCATTGCTGACCCTGTTCTCACCGGTGTCGGCGTTCTAACCGACGAATCCGGCGAAGTTCTCCCTGACATTTATTCCGGCACTTTCAGCTATCAGGGCAATGATTTCTCCACTCGCGGCCTGCGCGTAGTTCTTCAGCGCAAGCTCATTTCGGATCTCACGGCAACCCTGGACTATGCCTACGGCGGGGTCCTCGATCTTTCGCGGCCCGACATTCAGCTTGAGGACGCTCGGGACTTCATCCGTGCTGAAACCCGCCAGGCCGTAGCTGCCAAGTTCAGCGGAACTTTGCCAAAAAGCAAGACCCATTTGGTAGCGTCCTATCGCCACATGGGCGGCCATGCCCTCACTCCGGTCGACTTATTCAATACATCGCCCGGACAGGCGGATCCCTACTTCAATCTCTTTGTCCGTCAGCCGTTGCCTTCCAGCTTCTTCGCCGGGCACCTTGAATTGCTCATCGACATCCGCAATCTGCTGGCTCAAGGCTATGTTCCCGTTCTCGGCCAGGACGGCCATACGGTTTACCTCGTTCAGTCTGCCCGTGCCGTCCGCGGCGGCGTCGCGTTTAATTTCTGAAATCTTGTGCGCGCAGTTGATTGGGTCGAACTTGCCCTTGGATTAGCTTCGGATTTTCGTTTCGCGAAAGCACCTCGCTTAGTCTCTCTGAAAGTTCTCATACCGGATGACGCCAATCCGAGAGCGTGGAAAGCTCTAACTCAACTGGTAGAATGGGCTGTTTAAATAAGCGAAAACCTAGAATAATGCCCCAAGATCCATCCGAACGTCGCGCCGCCAAGCGCACCCCTCTTAAGGTGCCCGTAAAGGTTCGTTCGCAAAACGCTAACCTCGAACTGTCGGCGTTGACACAAGATCTGAGTTCTTCCGGCATCTTTTTCTATTCCGCCTCAGGCATTGAGCCCGGAGCAAAATTGGACCTCGTCCTTATGCTCCCGGCCGAGCTTGGCATCGGCACGGGTGGGTGGACCCTTTGCCAGGCCTCTGTGGTTCGCGTAGAACGCTCCGATGGAAAAGGCATGGGCATAGCCGCCACGCTTGACCGCATCGAGCAATTCCCCGAAATCCTTTAAGGCGCCCCCGGCGATAGTGCGCCTTAAATCGCGGGAAATGAGCACAAGCGCGGCCCGGCTTGTTTGTCTCCGAGAACCGATTGCGAGCAAAAATGCCCGCATAGGGAAAATTAAGACCGCAACGCTTCCCATGCACCAGGTTTAGTGCAATAATGGCCGGGCTTAAATCCAGCCGCGATCGACTGCACCGAATTTCCGTCAAGGTTGAGTGCGATTGCCGAGAAGATATCGATGTGGATTGAAAAATTATCTCGCGGAGTTCTCGAGCTCGAGACCCCTATCGGTCCCCGTTTTCTCAATCTAAGTCTCGCTCAGCGCGCTCGCCTGATGTGGACTTTCCGAAATTTCTCGTCGCTCCCGCACCAGGTTCTTCGCTCTTCTGAGCTTCGGTTAATCGACCGGCTCTCAACTGCGAATGGGTTCGTTTCACGCGCTTTCGAGGAGATGCCCGTCATCGGAAAAGTTGAGGGAAGGGTCGAGGGAAGAGTGGAGGGAAAAGCCGAGTGGCCTGCGCCCATCGCTGCCGAGGCTGCACCGGTGCGAAAGCGGTCGGTGTCGGCTATTGCGGCCTCCCGCCAGAACGCCGCCTAGGAATCCGGAGCGGCGGGAACAGATTTGTCGACGCGAAAATTAAAACGCGGCCAACAATCAGTGGACGCTGACTGTCCCCTGACCTGCTAATCGTTCGAGCTCAGCGGTCGCGGCACGATTTTCCGGGTGTTCAGCGATCTCAATCTTCAATTCGCTTTTGCTAGCCCCCGTTTCTCCGCCCGCTTCCAGGATCGCAGCCAGCACAAAATGGTAGCCGCGGGCATGCTGGTTCCGCATAATGGCTCTGCGCGCGCTGTCCTCTGCTTCTGGCAGCTTCTTTAGCTGAAGTTGCGCCAGGGCCAGGTAAATGTACTGGTCCGCGTCGTTCGGGTCCACGCGGATTGCTCGCCGCAAGTAATTCTCCGCCGCAGAATAATTTGTCGTCTTGTAATAGGCGAAGCCAAGATTGTAGTTTGACCGCCAAAACTGAGGATTGCGCTCCAGGATTTCCAAATAAATCGGGATGGCGCGCGCCGGCTGATTCGCCGCGAGCAAAGCATTTGCCAGATTGTCCCGCACCGTTAGATTGTCCGGCGCCGTCTCTACTCCTCTCGCATACAGTGCGATGTCGTTCGCCCACTGCCCTTGCTGCATGAGTATAAGTACAAAACAAATCGCGGCTACTCCGAGCGCGAAGACTGCGGCAGGAGCCTTCTGTCGCTCCTCAGGCAACCGGCGCCCCAGTTTCCGCACGCTGAGTGCAACCAGAAGGGCAAGTCCCGCCGAAGGTAAGTAAAGATAGCGGTCATGAACAATGTCGCCTACAGTAAGCCCGCGCACCTCGAACACCGGCAGCAGCGGCATGACGATCATCCCCAGCGCAAAGCGCGCCTCGCCGTGTTGTAACAACCAGCGAATCCACGCCCAGAAGACAGCCGCAATGCCCCCCAGCAAAATCAAAGGCAGCCAGAAACTAATCCATGTTGCGTGATCTTGATAACTGAACGAATAGAACTCACTCAGCCCAACCGGCACCACCAGATGGCGAAGATAGAACCACAGCATCGCCGGCCAAGTCAGAAACATCTGTTTCCACGGCACCGGCACGGCCGCATGGGAAAACCCGTGTAGCGCCCATGACCGCGCCGCGAGATAAACAACGGCCACCAACCAATAAGGAGCCGATTGGCGTAGCGCCAACCGCATCTGGTCCACCGCGCTACGGCCCGCATCGCTTGATGACAATTCGTCCAAGCCTAAGACAAGAATGATGAGTGGTAAAACTACCGCGGTTTCCTTCGTCAGAAGTGCACAAGCGAAGAGAACAATAGACCAGATTGCCTTCGAAGTTCGCACCGGCTCTACCGATTCGAGGAACAACCACAGGCTCCCCAAGAAGAAGCAAGCCATGAGTGGATCCGATACGCCCGAAATCCAGGCCACGCTCTCAATGTGGACGGGATGCAACCCGAAAATAATTGCCGCCGCCAAAGCTGCCATCCGGTCGCCCGTCACCCGCCACGCAATTCGAAACAACAAATAGGTGGCGCACACATGGCAAAGCACGGTGGTTGCGTGCCAGCCCATCGGGTCTGGACCAAACAACACATAATTCAGCCGCAGCCACAGCAGCAACAGAGGCCGATAGTAGTTTCCACCCGCGTGCGGGTAGAGAGCGGCTAGAACATGTGAAGTGAAGTATTGCGGCAGGTAACGCCACTCGTGCAGGGCTGGGCTTTGGAGAATTTGCAGAACATCGTCGTAAACGAAGCCGAACCGGAGCGTCGCGGCATAGACCAGCGCCGCCAACCCGCACGCAAGCGCCTCGGCAACACCCGGACGGGTGACGTTATTAGCCCACGAGGATTGGCCTGGTTTTGTACTGGTCATGGATGCGGCGCTTCCTCCGGTATCGTGCAGATGCGTACGAACTTCGAGCGGAAGCAGAATTACCTTTTCTGAAGGTAACCTTGCGGAGGGGGTCGGACAAGTTACCGTCGGGTTCCAGTGGGCCCAGCCAAACGGCCGTCCTATCTATCGGCTATACCGGTTCCGTTTCTTGTCTTTATGTCTTTCGATGCCTAGTTGAATCAGCCTGTCGATCAGCTCCGGGTATGAAATTCCCGTAGCTGCCCACAGCTTCGGATACATGCTGATCGCCGTAAACCCCGGCATGGTATTAATTTCGTTCACGTAGAGCTTGCGAGATTTTGGCTCCATCAGGAAATCAACCCGCGCCAGCCCCGAGCAGTCGACGGCCTTAAATGCGCCGACGGCTAGCGCCTGCACGCGCTTCATCTCCGGCTTTGTCAGCTTTGCCGGAATCACCAATTCCGAGCCTTCCTCAAGATACTTCGCGTCGTAATCGTAAAATTCTTTGCAGGGAACGATCTCGCCCGCAGTCGAAGCCTTCGGCTCATCATTGCCAAGTACAGCGCATTCGATTTCACGCGCCTTGTGCCTTTTTCCGCCCACGCCCTCCTCGATCACAATCTTGCGATCGAACTTTGCCGCTTCCTTAATCGCCGGCCCCAACTCCTTCCGGTCATGCGCCTTCGAAATTCCTACCGACGAGCCCAAGTTCGCTGGCTTCACAAACACTGGATACTTCACCTTCTTCTCAACCAGCCGGTCAACTTTTTTTGGTGCGCTCTCCCACTCCGACCGCAGCACAGTCACGTGCCTGACGATCGGCAACCCCGCCGTCCGGAATAGCGCTTTCATGACATCTTTATCCATGCCCGCTGCCGAGCCGAGCACGCCCGCGCCCACGTAGGCTAGGTCCGCGAGTTCCAGCAGACCCTGAATTGTCCCGTCCTCGCCAAATGGTCCGTGCAGGACAGGAAAGATGACGTCGACGTTGATGGCTCGATCCGACGCGCGCCGCAAACTTGCTGCGTCGCTTTGAAATGGCGCCCACCCGGCTTCACGGTGCACCGGCTCCGGAGGCACGACCACCGATTCCCCGCTCGCCAGCACCGCGGCCCCCGGAGTCGCATCCGGATCGCCCGCACGCAAGTGTGTCTGTGGGGCGCGGGAAATCCTATCCCCCCCCGCCGTCCCCTTCAGCAGTTGTTCCGCGTGTTCGGCAGTCAGCCAGCGGCCTTCTTTCGTAATGCCGATCGGCACCACCTCATATTTCGTTTTGTCGATGGCGTTCAAAACAGATGCCGCCGATAGCAGCGACACCTCATGTTCGCCGCTGCGCCCGCCAAAAATAATGCCTACACGTATCTTTGCCATAAACAACCAGTCTGGCCGGACGGTCATGCGTCCGTCAATTCACGGGTTGGTTCTCATCGAAAGGATTTCACTAGATGACGCGGCAATAAGATGGCGGAAATTCTGTCAGGAACTATGCCAGAAACTATGCGAAGCCCGCCGACTTACGCGTATTCCCAGCGCCGCGCTACCTTGCGGGCGATGGCGAACAATACAACAGCAACCACAAGCAGAACGGAAACCTGCGGCCATAGGTGAGAAACAGGTTCATCGCGCCAGAAGACTTTCGTAAATCCGTCAATCGCCCAGGCATTGATTGTCAGTAACCCTGCCTTCTGTATTGTCTCCGGCATCAGGTAGCGAGGAAACATGCTCCCGCCAATCGATGACATGACGAGAATCACCAGCGTCGACAGCGCTCCCAGTTGAGCGCGAGTCTGGCAGATGCTCGCCAGCAACAGTCCGAACGCGCCCACACAAACCGCCGTCGATACGCCCATGATCACGAACCCCGGAATGTGCGACCAGAAATCCAGCTTGAACACTGCCCAGCCCCACAAAAACATGAGCACCAGCTGCGCAAAGGCCAGCAGCGAATTATGGGTAAGTTTGCCAAGCATCAGCGATGTCATTGTGACGCGCGAACTCAGCACGCGGTCAAGCGTTCCGCTTTCGGCCTCGTCCAGTAACGCTCCCGCCGCGCCGCTCGCCGTGAACAGCAGAAACATCACCCCGATTGCCGCCGCATAAAACGAGATCATGTCGCCATTCTTGTTTTCACCGACCACGGATCGCGCCGTCACGGCGACCGGTCCGGCATTGGCCGCCTCGGATGAGGTTGTTCCGCTCTCACCCCGCTCCCGCAGATATTGCAGACCCTTCTCTACTCGCGTTCGCTGCTCAGGCGTGAAACCGCCCGCAAATTGGTCGAAATATTTCGATCCCTGCTCCGCCATCAGGTCCGGCATCGATGTCATGGCTACCTTCTGCAACAGCCCCGTTACCATCTGTGGCGCCACCATGTCGCTGCTATCTTCCAGCATCTGGATCGTGGGCCGATTCGCATCCGGCGGCCCGAACGCAATCGGATTCTCACCGAACCCATGCGGAATAATCAGCGCCACCGGCGCGTCTCCCGCTTTCACAGCGGCTTCCGCCGTAGCCGCCGTATATTCCGCCGGCTCCTTGCCATTCACTGGTGCAGGACTTGTCTTTACCACCAGCGATTGTTCCTGCTTCAGCGCCGCCACCAGTCGCTCGGAGGGGTGACTGTGGTCCGCATCCACAATAATGACTTTCACTTTCGGGGTGGTGTCGTGCTGCCCGCCAAAAATCGCGGCAAAGATGCTGAAGAAAACGATTGGTAACACAAAGGTCAATGCCATTGCGCCCCGGTCGCGGCGAAGCGAAACAATCGCGGTTCGCACAATAGGAAGAATCGTCATGGCTAGTCGCGAAGCTCCCTTCCCGTCAACTGAAGGAAGACGGATTCCAGGTTTGGCTTGCGCAGCGAGACGTCCAGCAGTTCAAGTCCGGCCTTGGCCGAGGCCTCCAGCAACTCTGCGATTTCTGTTGGGCGTTCAATGGTGAATTGTGCGACGCCATCGGCAAAACGTCCGCCATGCTCCGCTACCCACGGCCCAACGCGCTCGTCCGTTCCCGCAAAGCGCGCCACCACCTGGCTCTGCGAGCCGAAAGACTTCTGCACAAGCTCGGCATTTGTCCCCAGCGCGATGATCTTTCCGTGGTCCACGATCGCAACGCGATCGCACAGCCGCTCTGCTTCTTCCATATAGTGCGTCGTGTAGATGATCGACATGCCTTCGCCGCGCAGCCCTTCGATCATCTCAAAAATGTGGTTCCTCGACTGCGGATCGACGCCCACTGTCGGCTCGTCCATCAGCATTACCTTGGGCTTCTGGATCAGCCCGGCTGCCATGTTGAGGCGCCGCTTCATGCCTCCGGAAAGGTTCTTCACGAGTTCCCCAGCCCGATCAGTCAAAGTTGCCCAGCCCAGACAACGCTCCACTGCTTCCCCCAGTTCCGCTCCGCTCAGCCCGTGATAGCGCCCAAACGACTTCAGGTTCTCGCGGCTTGTCAATCTTGGATAGAGCGCCAGTTCCTGCGGAACCCATCCCAGTGCATCACGCGCCGCCGCCGAATCTGCGGGCGCGCCAAAAATCAGAATTGTGCCTGCGTCGGGAATCACCCGTCCTACAACGCTGCGAATCAATGTGCTCTTGCCAGCCCCGTTTGGTCCCAGCACCCCCAAACATTCGCCGGCCTTCAGTTCGAGCGTAATGCCATCGACCGCCGTGACCGCGCCGAAGCGCTTCACAAGGGCCCCAACTCGCAGCGGCGCTTCCTCTTTGCGCGTTGGTGCGGGGGAGCTCCGTCTAGCGGAAGTTGGCGTGGCGGCAGCAGACAACGAGCGATCCATCCTCAATCCCCATACTGAGCTGCAACAAATACTACCCTATGGCCGAAGGAAACGGGATGGACCCGAAAGCAAGACTGGAGTTCCAGCCGTTTCACCCTGAGGGGAAGGGCGCAACAAACGAAGGGAGTGTCGATCATCGTCCGGGTTCCGACCTCCGTGATGTACCTTTTGGCGCTTTCCTACGCCCTTTCGAAACCTTCCCTCACGCCGAAACACCCGTCACAATGAGCTTTCGGGGCATTGATCCCGGTTTATATGGCGACTGTGGTCAATACCGGCTTCGATTCCTCCCCTCGCAAACTCGCGGCACGCGTTGCCCTCTTCGAGCTTCCGGATGCCTCACGCACGCTGCTTACCGAGTGCTTCCGGCAATTCAGCTTTGAGACCGTCTCGCTCACCCATAAGGACATAAGCCGCTTTACAACTGAAAAATTTGAAGCCTGTGTGCTCCCTATGGGTCGCGTCGCCGGCGACATTATGGAACTGGCTCGTGGCTCCGCCTCCAACAGCCGCATCATAATTTTTGGCCTTGGTGGCAATGCGCGCGACGCCATGCGCTACTCTCGGCTCTGCATCAATGCGTTTTTCGAGGAACCCCTGGAACGCTCAACCGCAATGAAATTGGTGCGTTCCACCCGCACCCTGGTCCTTCATGAATTCCGCCGCTACGTTCGCATTCCCGTCATGACCGAAGTGGCGGTTGCCCTCGCCGACGGTGCCCGCTTCACCGCTACCAGCCGCGAAATTAGTACCGGAGGGATGTCTCTCAAGAGCAACTATCCACCCGACCCCGGCACCTTGGTCGAGGTTTCTTTCTCTCTGCTGACTCTGCCCCGCATCTGGGTTCGCGGCAACATCACGTGGAAGAAAACCAATAAGACCTTTGGGGTTCGCTTCGACTCGTCCGACGATCGCCGCAACCGCCTCAAGGAATGGATCCGCAACTATCTCGAAGCCTAAGCTGCAACCGCAAAGACCTTCTCCCCGCGCTCCGCTTCTTCGTGCACTTCTTTCAAACGCTACAATGACAGCGTGAGTTTGTTCCCCGATAACCATTCATCCGGCGACCGACTCGCGGGTACTGCCCCGGCCGGCGAGCACGACGGCGATCGTCAAAGCGGCAACGATCAAAGGGACGACCGTCTAAGCGATGACCGCCAGATCGCTCGCCCTTCTCCATCGCGCCCGTTCTCGCTTCGCCAAAGAGTTCTCCTCCAGTTCATCACCTGGGCAAACTACATCGCCATTTGCCTGATCGGCCCCACGCTGCGCTTTTCTATCTCCTGGGAGGAACCGCCGTCGCCTTCCGATGCAACTTTCGAAAAGCCGGTCGTCTATGCCTTTTGGCACCGGGCGGTTTTTCCCAGCGCATGGATGTGGAGAAGCCTCGGTATTGGCGTCATGGTCAGCCGCAGTTTCGACGGCGAATACATCGCCCGCACCATCGAAAAACTAGGCTTCGTCGCCGTGCGCGGCTCCAGCAGCCGCGGAGGCGCACCGGCTTTGCTCGGCATGAAACGCCTGCTTGAGCGCGGCGGGAGCGTAGCTTTCACCATTGATGGGCCCCGCGGCCCAAAATACGTCGCCAAGCCAGGCCCAGTCTTTCTCTCCCGCACAACTGGTCTTCCTATGGCGGCTTTTTATGTCGCGGTCGACAATGCATGGATCTTGAAGACTTGGGATCAACTCGTAATCCCGAAGCCTTTTTCAAAAGCACTGGTGCGAGTCGGCGCCAAAATGCGCGTCCCGCCGGATGCCCACGATCCTGATACTAATGACGAGCAGATGGCAGCCTTCCACCAGAAAATGCAGTCCGCTCTCGACCGCGTCACCGAATTTGCGGAAGCAAACGTCGCGCGCGTTGGTTCGCCGGAATTCCCACTCCTGTGAGACCAGCAGCACCGGTCGTTATCCTTCCGCTCATTGACTTATCCCTCGTTAGCCCATTAAATTAGCCAGTCACTCTGTTTCGTTCTTTCTCAACCTGATTATTTGTAGGTTCGCGCATGATCGTAGGCCGGCTTACGCCGGCTCTATGGGAAGCGGGTGCAAATCCCGCGCTGCCGCGCAACTGTTAGCGAGGAAACTCGCGAGCGTCCACTGGGCCAACGCTTCTCGAATGTCGCCAAAACGAATTCGTAAAGCGCCCTGGGAAGGACGTCGCAATCCACCGGGCTCACTCCGAGCCCTTACTCGCAAGCCAGGAGACCGGCGCGAACCATCACCAACAACCCTTTCGCGTGCAAAGGAGCATGGTTATGCGTTCATTTCTCACCGTCGTCTCGGTCTTCCTGTTTTCCCTCGCGGCCTCAGCCTCTACCATAGACCTCAAAGTTAAGGTCCTCGATCCTCAATCCGCCGTCGTTGCAGGAGCTCAGGTCTCGCTGTTGCGCTCGGGCGAAACTTCAATTCTGGCCACACAAATCACTTCCCCCGAGGGAAGCGCAGCCCTCCGCCTTCCCGCAGCAGGATCGTATGAGATTCAGGTATTGGCAGCGGGTTTTGCCATCGCAACTGTCGACGTGCCACACCAACTTTCATCTCCACCAGAACTCACCGTACGTCTTCGGCTGGCGACTGCTTCTGAGACCGTGGTCGTCAGCGCCACCCGCACGCCGGTGCCCGGCGAAGCTGCCGGCGCCGATGTCGATAGCCTCAGCAGCGCTGAACTCACAACCATGCAGCCGATTGCCGCCGCAGACGCCCTGCGTTTCCTGCCAGGCGCTATCGTCAATGATTCCGGACAGCGCGGCGGCATCTCGTCGCTCTTCGTGCGCGGCGGCGAATCTACTTACAACAAGGTAATCGTCGATGGTGTGGCCCTGGAGAATCCCGGCGAATCTTTCGATTTTGGCACTTTGCCTTTGGCCGATGCCGAACGCCTCGAATTTGTTCGCGGCGCGCAAAGCACTCTCTACGGCTCCGATGCCATGACCAGCCTCATCCAGGTCTGGACCCGCACCGGCAGCACGCCAGTCCCGGAACTTCGCTTCGGGGCTGACGGCGGCAATTTCGGAACCGCCAATGGCTACGCATCTTTCTCCGGTATCTATCGCCGCCTCGATTACAACCTCTTCGGCAACCAGTTCCACACCAATGGCCTGGGGATCAACAACGCGTACTCCGATTCCCTCCAGGGCGCCAACGTCGGCATGTCGATCAATAATCAGGTCGCGCTGCGCGTGCGGGTGCGGCATTCCAACAGTTACACCGGCGTTCCCGGAGAGTGGGATTTCAACAATGCTCCGCTGCTCGCACCCGATCCCAGCGAATATTCCCACCAGAACAACATTCTCGGCAGCGTTGAACTTTCCATCAACGCCCCTTCCGGCTGGCAACACCGCTTTACCGGCTTCGACAGCCTTTACCGCTATACCGATATCAACTTGAATAGTAATCCCACCAGCTACGACGCCTATCCCGATCGCTATGACACTCACGATAACCGCGTGGGATTCGAATATCAGGGCGACTACTCTGAACGCACTTGGGCCCACACCACTTTCGGATATCGCATCGAAAACGAGACAGGCTTTGTCTCCGATCTGGCCTTCCTGGCCTTCGCGCCCGCCCAGCGGTTGGATCAGGAAGCTTACCTCCAGCAACAACTCACGCTTGGCCGTCTCTCTGTGATAGCCGGCGGACGATTCGTCCACAACAGCGCCTATGGCAACACGGGCGTGCCCCGCGTCGCGCTCACGCTGTTAGCCCGCCACGGCGGTGAACTGCTCTCCGAAACTCGTCTGCGATTCTCTTACGCCACCGGTTTCATGACGCCCGCGCTTTACCAGGCTTTTGGCGTTACCGGATATTCCATCGTCGCTAACACCTCTCTGCTGCCGGAGCGCACACGGGCCTTCGAAGCCGGCTTCGAGCAGAAATTATTTGCAGGCCGCTGGGCCCTGAACGCCACCTATTTCAATAATCTCTTTCACGAACAGATTGAATGCCAGCCCATTTCCGGTACATACGAGTGCCAATATTTCAATTTGGGACAGTCTTTCGCTCACGGCGCCGAAGTTGAGTTGCAAGGAAAAATCCGATCGAGATTATCGTTGACCACGGCCTACACCTACACCTCAACTGAGATACTCGATAGTTTGAATGCTTCCCCGTATGCACCGGGAGATCCTCTGCTCCGCCGCCCCAAGCAATCGGCTACAACACTCCTCAACTATCTCGGCACAAGATGGGGGGCTAATCTGAGCGGGAGCTTCGTCGGCCGCCGACCAGATTCCGATTTCGATGGCTTCGGCATCGACCACGCTGCCGGCTATGCTCTCGTCAACCTCGGAGGCTGGTATGCCATCAATTCCCGCATCTCTGCCTATGCCAACATCGGCAACGTGCTCGACCACCACTACAACGAGGTCGTCGGCTATCCCGCGCTGACGGCAAACTTCCGCGCCGGATTCCGCTTCCGCATCGGCGGAGAGTGAGAGGGGAGTGAGTGCGAGGAGCGAGTGCGGCGCGGATTGCGGTGGCATTGCTGTCCGCGCATGCGTGAAGATACTCTAAGGATTACGATTGCTAAGGTTGGCTGCTGGCGGTCTTTTCGGTTATCTTATTGCCATCCCGTCCAGTCCCGGCCATCGGTCTGTGCGCCGACCCCGCATGGCTATATCGTTGGCGTACCTCGTGAAGTTTCTCCACCTCTTTTTCGCCCAGCGGCTGCGCTCGTCCCAGCAGATGCGTCACCAGCGCGATCTTGGCGAAGTGTTCCACGGTTTCCATCTTCATGAATGCGCTTTCGAGCGAAGTCCCATACGCCACCACCCCGTGATTTGCCATCAGGATCGCATCGTGATTGGGAATCAGCGGCTCCAGCGCATCGCTCAACTCCGGCGTTCCCGGCGTTCCGTAGCGCGCCAGCGGAATTGACCCCAATCCCACCACCACTTCGCACACGAGCGGGCTGCTCAGGCCCAAGCCCGACGCCGCAAAACCGGTTGCCGTAGGAGGGTGCGCGTGCACAATGCCGCGAATATCAGGCCGCAGCCGGTAAATTAGCAAGTGCATGTCAATCTCGCTCGACACGCGCCGTTTGCCAGCCACCCGCGTGCCTTCGTTGTCCACCACCACCATGTCCGATGGCGTCATCCGGCCTTTGCAAATGCACGTGGGAGTCACCAGGATCCGTTCGTCGTTCAATCGGACAGACAAATTCCCATCCGTAGCGGCAACGAAGCCGCTCGCGTGCAAAAGCTTTCCGAATTCGACAATAGCGACACGATCCCGGCGATCGCTCGGCATAAGCACACCCTGTCTGGTCATGGTACCGCACGCTTCCGCGGGGTGACAACTAAATCATCTTCGTTTGCTAAACTTTCGGCTGATATTCCAAGTTCGAGCCACCAACTAGAGGTATCCCGCGCCGGTTCAGGATTTTCGCGTTCGAACGCTTCCCATGTTAGTCTCCGATTTCCACTTCGACCTTCCGCCCGAGTCCATCGCCCAGGAGCCTCTGGCCGACCGCGCCTCCTCGCGCATGCTCCACCTGGTCCGAAGCGACGAGCCGCCGGCTGTCAATGTCTCGTCTAGCAGCTCCGGCCTCGCCGGATCCCACGAATATTGGTCGGATCGCATTTTTCGCGATTTTCCCGATCTCCTCCGCGCCAGCGATCTGCTCGTCCTTAACAACACCCGCGTCTTCCCGGCCCGCCTCTACGGTCACCGCAGTGGAGCACGCGCTCAGTCCATTAGCCCGCACAATCCCTCCTCGCATGAGTTTCTTCGTGGCCGCGTCGAGGTCCTGATGACCCGCCAATTCACTGAAGATCCAAATGAATGGGAGTGCCTTGTCCATCCCGGTCGCAAAATCGGAGTTGGCGGAAAGCTTTTTTTTGGCGAGCCCCCGTCCGAATTAGAAGCCGAGGTGACCGCGCGCGGAACCTTCGGCGAGCGCCGTATCCGCTTTCGCCCCGTCCCCGATTTCTTCGCCCGCGTCGAGCGTGTCGGCCATGTACCTTTGCCTCCTTACATCAATCGCGAGGACAGTCCAGCCGACCGTGATCGTTACCAGACCGTCTACTCCAGGCAGCGCGGCTCCGTCGCTGCCCCCACCGCAGGCCTGCACTTCACGCCTGAAATCCTCGACCGCATTCGTTCCCGCGGCATTGAGATCGTCGAGATCACCTTGCATGTCGGCCTCGGCACATTTCAGCCCATTCGCGTCGAAAGGGTCGAGGATCACACGCTGCATCGCGAGGTCTATGAGATTTCCTCCGCCGCCGCCCAGGCGATCAATGCCGCGAAGGCCGAGGGCCGTCGCGTTGTCGCCGTCGGCACAACTACCGTTCGGACGCTCGAGTTCGCTGCCGCCAAGACTGAGCCTCCGCGCGTCGAACCCGGCCGCGGCGAAGCCGCCATTTTCATCTACCCCGGCTATACCTTTCGCATCGTCGATGCGCTTCTTACCAACTTCCATCTGCCTCAATCCACCTTGCTCATGCTGGTGTGCGCTATGGTGGGCACCGACCTGGTCTTGGGCGCCTACCGCCATGCCGTTGAGTCTGGCTACCGTTTCTACTCCTACGGAGATTGCATGTTTATCGAATAATGTTTGTCGAACAATGTCCATCCAGTGATGCTCACCGAATACTCCCAGGCGCCAACTGATCTTTGAGTGGAGCGACGGGCACCCCCGCCCGTCTTCGTCGGCGGCATCCAACCCAATGTGGCGACACGGGCAGACCGAGCGATCCACTCCGCTCACTGTATACTCATTAATTCGCCAGGAACAATTAGAGATCAGTACCTTGTAGCAACAGCCGCCTCGGGTGTCCGTAATCAGGTCGTTCGTGGCAGGATATGACAACCTCAGCCGGAGGACTTCCTTTGGGGCCCACAAAGGCGGCGCTCGGCACTGGAAATTGGCAACTGGCGAGTGACAAATGTTTCGAGGAGGAATCGTGAGGAAATGTCTGGGAGTACCGGTCGCCGTCGCCCTGCTATATGCAATCTCGTGGGCGCAGTCCCCAACCCAGACTCCTGCCCCTGACGCGCCGCCGTCCCCGGATTCCACCACTCAGGCGCCGGCCACGCAGCAGCCAACGCCGCCCAGTCCGGAAACTCCTGCTTCACAGCAACCCATACAGGAACCCACTTCGAAGCCTCTGCCAGTGCCGCCGCCCGCGCCAAAGTATCCGCTTACTGAGCTCTTTGTCGGCTATTCCTTCGCCCAAGCCGGGTTTTTTAACGCTGGCCATTGGGCTCAGTTGGACGGGTGGGACGCCTCCTTCGGTCTCAACGCCGCACATTGGCTCGGGTTCGTCTTCGATGCCAGCGAGTACTTCGGCACCAGCCAGATTCCTACCGGAGCCCCCGCGCCTTTCCCCAACTGTCCGCCCTTCTGCCCGAACGGATCGTCCACCTTTGGTGCCGATACGCGCGAATACAACATCTTGTTCGGCGCTCAGTTCCCGTACCGCAAGCATGAACTTCTCACGCCCTTTGGCGAGATTATGTTCGGCCACGACGGCGTTCGTGGCATCGCTCAGGCCTTGCCTCCGGCTGGTTATTGGACAGAAGCCAGTTCCGGACTCGCTCTCCTTGCCGGCGCTGGCGTTGACCGTAAAATCAACGAGCGCTTCGCCGTCCGCATCAAGGCCGATTATCTGCAATCGAAGACATCCTTCCCTCTGATCGGCAAAGCTAAGCAGGACAATATCCGTGTCTCGGTGGGAATTGTGATTCGCAGTGTGAAGAAGAAGAAACGCCGTTTGGAAGACGATACCGGCGTAGAACAATAATTCTCAACCAAGCGCCTGCCCTTCCGATGGAGCGCGAAGGATTTGCTTTTCCCAACTCTGTTTGCGCATGTCCTGAACAACGGCAGGTCCGGGCCCCAGGAGTGGTTCATTGTTCGCGGGACCTGCCGAACGACTTAACGACTAACGACCACCGACGTCTCATGACCTCCGCAGGAAATCTCCTAGCGGTTCCGCCTTCGCCCGTAGATCGTCGGCGATCTCCGCGCCCTTCTCGACCGCATCTTTAATCCGGTCGCGCGCCTCATCCGTCCAATCGGAAACTGTCTCCCGCGCGTCATCGTAGGAGCGCCGCAGGTCCCGCCGCAATTGTCGCCCCGTCTTAGGGGCCAGCAACATCCCCAGCGCCGCTCCCACGCCCACCCCGATCAGCAAGAAAGCAACAGCCGTCCCCGTACGATCCGAACTTTCGTATTTTCCACTGCTCATAAAGACCTCCAGATATGCCCTTTATTCTAGTCCACCATCGTCCTGCTCACCACCAGGTAGAACTCTGAGCGCCCTACCACCTGCCTGCCCGTCAACCGTTAGTTCAATGCACTTTCGTCACAAGAGTAAACATATTGAAAATACGCAACTTTCTCGGCTACTCCTTCGTTTGGTTCTTGTCCAACTGTATGTTGACTCTTCCACGCGACGGCGGTAACGTTCCTAGTAACAGTGGGATTCCAAAATGTTTTCTAACTCCTAGGGTAGGTTTTCTCGGATGCCAATGCGCCTTGGCGCATGCCGTTTCCTTCCAGATTTTGTCCGAGATATGTTCGGCCAAAAGTGATGCCAAATTGGAGCGTTCTTAGCCAAGTCGGCTACTAACATGCTCGCATTTTGTGCGGATCGCGGAATCGAAGACTGACGACTTACTACGGTCTTGCTTCGGTGGACGTATGTCGTCTCCAGCCCGGGCCGTAACTCAAGGAGTATGTGCGCGTGGTTCCTCTCAGCTGCTTGCCTGCACGCCGGGTTTTCTTCATCCCGCAACACTCCCGTGCCAATCCTTCTGTATGTTCTCCGGTTCGCGCTGAGGCTTGGGAGTGATCTCGATGTCCAACCTCAATCGCATGTACGCAGTTAAACCGGTGATTGCGACTGTTCTTGTCCTCCTGGCCGTGCTCGCAATCGAGTTCTGGCTGGTTCCCGGCACCTTCATAGGTTCCGACCTGGATTATTCCGATCCACTCGCGAAATCGCAACCGAAGCACGGATTCTCTCCGGAAGATTTCACTCAAATGGCTCAGCATGGCGACGCCGAATCCCAATGGCGGCTCGGAGTTCTTTATCTCAATGGCGATGGCGTCCGCCAAAACGACGCCGAGGCTGCCTCATGGTTTCGCCGCTCCGCCGATCAGGGATACGTTCCCGCATTGAAAGCGCTCGCCAACCAGCATTGGGCAGGCCGCGGCGTTGCGCAGGATTACAACAAGGCCTATTTCTGGTATGACGTTGCGCTCGCCAAGGGTGACGAGGCCGCCGCCTCGCGGCTCGAGGTTCTCGGCGCCGAACTAACTCAGGACGAAGCAGCCCGCGCCCACGCGCAAGCCCTCGAGTGGATCCAGCAGCATAAGTGATCCGCCAGCATTGAACCTCCTAAGCGCGATGGCCCCACTGCCTGCAATTCCTGCCGCCCCCACAACCGGGTACCGGTGCAGTTTGATTCCAAAGTTGACGACCATCTCTTGGGATCTCGCGCGCATCACCTGGCACTTTGCCTCAAACTGCACCATCACCTGCAATCTGGTAGTGTCCCTAATTCGGTATACTTTCACCGAAATTGCAAACAGCAAGGAATTTTGTATTCTGAACAGAATTGTGACCATATGAGGAAATCCAATTCAGTTACATTGACGTTATTGGCAGCAGCTGCGGCCTTGTTAACCGGTGGGTGCCAGAAGACAGAACTGAGCAACTGCGTGGACGAGAATAACCGTATTGTGGATGACTATCATTGCCAAACACACAGCGGAGGGAATGTCGCTTTTCACTGGCTGTATCACGGAAGCAGCGGCGGGCATTTGGGCGACACCGTGTTTGGCGGGGCGGTCACACCGACACCGGGAGCAAAGGCAGTCAGCGGGTTTTCAGTGTCACGCGGCGGATTCGGGTCTTCGTCCGAGGCAGGCAGCTGATGCGAAGAAACACAACTTCTCCTCGCAAGGACTGGCAGAAGAAAGTCGAGTCCGTGGGACTGATTTATCACACGTTGGATAGCGGCAAACCCTACTGGAATGAATCGGCATACTATGAATTCTCGTCGGCGGAAGTGGATGCCCTTGACCTGGCCACAAGCAAGTTGCAGGAGATGTGTCTGGCCGCGGGCCAGTTCATCCTCGACAACAATCGGTTCTCGGATCTGAAGATCCCTTCCAATGCTGTCGAAGCGATCCGGCAGACTTGGAACGCGGAACCGCCCGCCTTATATGGCAGGTTCGACCTTGCCTACAACGGACGGGAAATCAAGCTTCTGGAATACAACGCCGACACGCCAACGGCATTGGTTGAGGCCGCCGTTGCGCAGTGGTACTGGCTACAGGACTGCTTCCCCAAATACGACCAATTCAACTCTATACACGAGAAACTTATTGCCAAGTGGAAAGACTTGAAGCCGTATGTGACCGAGCCACTGTACTTCGCGCATGTCGATACCTTTGAAGACGATATGACAATCGCATACCTGCGCGATACCGCTGGGCAGGCGGATATTAAGACCTCCGAGATCTTGATGCCCGATATCGGATGGGACCGCTCAACCTCTGGATTCGTGGATTTGAAAGGCAACCCGATCCGAAGCATCTTCAAGTTGTATCCGTGGGAAATGATGCTGGCCGAGTCATTCGGACAAAACGCGCTCGATACCATGGACAGGATGCAATGGATCGAACCCGTCTGGAAGATGATGTTCTCCAACAAAGGCCTTCTGGCAATCTTGTGGGAAATGTACCCCGACCACGAATACTTGCTGCCCACGTATCTGGATGGCCCTCGCACCATGCAGAACTACGTTCGAAAACCGCTGCTGGCACGTGAAGGCGCCAACATTGGGGTCGTTACCGGAGAAACCAGGACACAGACGTATGGGCAATACGGGAGCGAAGGGTTCGTCTATCAAGCCATTGCGGATATTCCGTGCATTCAGGGAAATTACCCGGTGATTGGAAGCTGGATGATCGACCAGGACACTGCTGGCATGGGCATACGGGAGTCCGACACTATCGTGACCACGAATACCAGCCGGTTCGTGCCGCACTTATTCAGATAACGGTTGGGGAAACTCTGATTAATTTCAGCCTTGTCATTTCGAAGTCGAGAAACCTGCTTTGGCTTTTTCTCGACTTAATCAGAATCTCCTCGGGCGCGATCCTTAATCGCGCTGCAGCCGGCGCCTCGGTTCCCCTAAAGGCCATTGCCTGTGTAAAATAGGTTGTTAACCTCAGAGTGCGGCGGAAAGCCTTGCGCTTCTCACCCGGCTCCGGCCCACAGCCGAAATTCCTTAGAGAGTTAGGAGATGTAACTTAGCAATGTCGATTCCCGCAACCCAGCTCCGTCCCGGCATGATCATCAAGCACAAAGATGATCTGCATTCCGTGTTCTCGGTCGAGCACCGCACCCCCGGCAACCTGCGCGCCTTCATCCAGGCCAAGCTGCGCAACCTCCGCACCGGCGCCATGTTCGTGGAACGCTTTCGCTCCCCCGACCCGATCGAAAAGGTCAATGTCGATGAAGTCAACATGGAATTCCTCTACTCCGATGGCGACGACTACTGCTTCATGAACACCGAGAACTACGAGCAGACTCACCTCAACCGCGACACGCTGGGCGATGCCGTCGAGTACCTGACCTCAAACCTCCAGATCAAAGTCGAATTCTTCGATGGCAAGGCCGTGGGTATCGAGTTGCCGCAGACCGTCGTGTTGACCGTGGTGGAAGTGGAGCCGGGCCTGAAGAGCGCAACCGCATCAAGCGTGACCAAGCCCGCGAAAACCGAAACCGGCCTCATCGTCCAGGTGCCGCCATTCATCAACGAAGGCGAGAAGATCAAAGTGGATACTGCGGAAGGCACGTACCTTTCGCGCGCGTAGGAAAGGTCGGACGTAAGACTCGAGTTGCGGAAGTGCATTTTGCTGTCACTTCTATGGAATTTGTCATCCTGAGCGGAGCATGGACTTCGCGAAGCGAAGTTTATGCGGAGTCGAAGGACCCCTACAAGCTTCGAGTCTCCCGCAGCCGCCTCAGGTAATTCTCACGGCCATTAATGAGGGTTCGGGTAGCCGGGAATCGGTAATCCCCTTGCAACATGAGCTCAACTGAAAGCACAACCCAGGTGAAACGCTTTCTCGTTCGCGGACGCGTCCAGGGCGTCGGCTTTCGCTGGTTCGTGGAGCGCGAAGCGCATCTGCTCCAGATTGCCGGCTGGGTGCGCAACAATTCAGACGGAGCCGTCGAAATCCTGGCGCAAGGCACGCGCGAACAACTTGCCGGATTGCATTCGCGCCTTCGCGAGGGCCCCCGTGCCTCACGCGTCGACCACGTAGATGTTTCCGACGCCGACCCCACGCCTGGCCTGTCATCGTTTCAAATTCGAGGTGGCTAGTAGATTGTTTAAAGTAAGTTATTGAAAAATAAATACTTTACATCTAACTACTTATTTATCAAAAACCTAGCATTTTTTTGCTGCTAAGTCTTTGAGTTATAAAGACCGCGGTGAGAGGGGTCCCAACCGGACTCGGGAAATCGCACCCAAACAACGACTCGGAAATCGCACCCAATGCAACGAGAGGAATCCATGCCAACGACAGCCATCACCACCGCCGATTGCGACGCACTCAAGAAGCTCATCCGCGAAGTGCCCGACTTTCCCAAGAAGGGAATTCTCTTCTACGACATCACCACCCTGCTCAAGGACAAGCTCGGGTTTGCCCGCCTCATCGACGCGCTCTCGGCCAACTATATCGGCAAGGAGATTGACCTCGTCCTCGGCATGGAAGCCCGCGGCTTCATCTTCGGTCCCGCTCTCGCCTATCGCCTCAACGCCGGATTCGTTCCCGTTCGCAAGCCGGGCAAACTTCCCGCAGCAACTGCCAAGTGCACTTACGATCTCGAATATGGCAGCAATACTCTGGAGATACACAAAGACGCGATCGAGAAAGGCCAGCGCGTTCTCATCGTCGACGACCTGCTCGCCACCGGCGGAACGGCCGTTGCGACGGCCGATCTTGCTACTGGACTCGGTGCCGAGATTGCCGGATTTGCCTTCGTCGTCGAACTCGACTTCCTCAAAGGCCGCGACAAGCTCGCCAAGTACGACGTCTTCTCGCTGCTCCACTACGACCATTAAATGGAGTGACATGCGTCCTCACCCGTCTGCCAGCTTTTGGTTGGCTCAACCGAGTTTCAGTATTCTCCCGAGACAGCGGGAGTACAATCCGGCCATGGGCGGATTGCTTCAGCCAAACGCAGGTCCAAATCCAACGACTGAGCCGCAGGAATCCAATCTGCGCCCGATTCTCGCGGGCTTCGCTATTGTCGCCGTCGTCGTGGCCGTTATCGTCCTTGTCTTTCGCGCCGAGCAGAAGCAGCCTGTCGCGCCTCCTGCCTATGCCGCTAACCTGAAGCTCTCCGACCTGAAGACCAGCGCCGCGCAGAACTTCGTCGGTGCGACTGTCAGTTACCTCGACGGAACCATCACTAACGCCGGCAATCAAACGGTCGTCCACGCTGTGGTCGAGGTCACCTTCAAAGACGATATGAACCAAACCGCCCAGCGCGAAGAGATTCCTATCCACGTCCTGCGCACCGGAGGTCCCTACGACGAATCCGTTGACCTGACCATGTCTCCTCTCGAGTCCGGCCAAAGCAAGCCATTTCGCTTGACCTTTGAGAGCATCTCCGCCCAATGGAACCACGCCTATCCGGATTTGCAGGTGACGCAAGTGGTCACGAAGTAGGTCAGAGGTATGAGGTCAGATTGCAGAGGTTAAATCAAGGCCACTTTTTTAATTCCTTTTTTCGCGGCGACTCGCAGCCTCAGGGTTTTTCCACCTCTACAATCTGACCTCTAACCTCTGACCTTGATCCCTCCATTACAATCTCCTCGTGCCGGATGCCAAACCATTCCGCCTCACGGAGTCGGTCAAAGCCGCCGGTTGAGCGTCCAAGCTGAGTCCGGCGGTGCTGGACACGGTGCTTGGGAAATTAGCCCGGCAACACGACCCGAATGTTCTGGTCGGCTTCGATCACGCCGACGACGCCGGAGTGTATCAACTCACGCCTGACACCGCGCTCGTGCAAACGGTTGATTTCTTCACCCCCATCGTCGACGATCCCTTCATCTTCGGCCAGATCGCCGCGACCAATGCGCTCAGCGACGTCTACGCCATGGGCGGAAAGCCGCTCACTGCGCTCGCGCTCGTCTGCTTCCCCGACAAAGCCGATATCGCAATCCTCGAGCGGATTCTTGCTGGAGGCCTCTCGAAGATGGTCGAAGCCGGATGCACGGTCATCGGAGGGCACAGCATCCGCGACGAAGAGACCAAGTTTGGTTACGCGGTCACAGGAGTTATTCATCCCAAGCGCGTCCTTGCCAATCAAGGCGCACAGGTTGGCGATCGATTGCTGCTCACCAAAGCGCTCGGCACAGGCGTAATCTCCACCGCGATCAAGAAGGGTCTTGCGAAGCAGGAGTGGGTCGACGCTGCTGTGAAATCCATGACGACGCTGAACAAGATCGCGGCGGAAGTGGTCATTGGCGAAACTGTCGACAGTCGCTCGTCGTTGGTCGTTGGCGGAGCGCTGCCGAACGCTCGCTCTGGTGCAAAAGCCGAGAGCCGAGAGCCGAGTGCCGGATTCGCCGTCCACGCCCTCACCGACGTCACAGGCTTTGGCCTGATCGGCCACGCTCGCGAAATGGCGCTCGCGTCGAGCGTCGGACTAGTCTTGGATTCTGCAAAGGTTCCGATCCTCGAAGGCGCGCTCGACTGCATTCGTGCGGGCCATATTCCGGGCGGACTGAAAGCCAACCGCGACTTCGCCGAATGCGTTGTCGGTTATGCTGACACGGTTCCCGCCGAGATTCGGACGCTGCTCTTCGACCCGCAAACCGCAGGCGGATTGCTGATCTCGGTTGCGGTGTCTGATGCTGGGGCGCTGGAGAAGGCACTTTCGGAGGCTGGTGTTCCTGTGGCCGGTATTGGCCAGGTTGTACCGGTAAGCAAGCCGATGATTCTTATTCGCTGAAGTTCAGTATTCGGCTGAAACACATTGTTCTTGAAGCTCTATGCCTTCTCCGATTTGTCGCGAAGGCGGGCGAGGAAAGATGGGACGTGGACAACGGCGCGGCCGACGGTGCCACGGCCGATCTCCTGCGAGCCATCGTGGGCAATCACGCGCATGGTGTAGAAGCGTCCGTCGAACGACTCGAGTTCGGCCTCAGCTCGAACGCGCGCTCCAATCGGGCTGGCCGCGCGGTGCTCCACGTGGATCGCCGTGCCCACGGTGATTTCACCCTTGTCGCAAAATGGTTGCAGCGCGTGGAAACAAGCCGTTTCCATGAGACGGATCATGTCGGGAGTGGAATAGACGGGAGGCAGCTCGGGATGGTGCGCGGTGAGCGTGTGCTTGAGCTCGACGGTTTCCTCCGTCTCCGCGCGTGTGCCAATGGGGATAGGCCGGGCCATGAGTGAATCCAAGCTAACAGTCGGGAGTTGCGACCCACTCAAGCCTAGCTCGAGCCTGAGTGGGTCGCCCATCATGTGAAGTTGCGCGTGGCCTGGATCCCGCTACGCTGCGGCGAGACGGCCGGATTTGATGCCGTCGAGAGCTTCCCACAGCTTGCGCGCGGCACTTTCGGCGGCGGCCAACGCTTTTTCGGCCGTCTCAGGATTGGCGGCGACGCGCTTCTCGAGTTGCTTGCGCCAGACCTGCGAGTGATAAACGTCGGCGGTCGTGTGCAGCGTGAAATAAGCGCGCGTCTTCTCGTCGGTGCCGTACAGGTCGCGCAAGCCGCGATCTTTTTCACGCGCAATGCGGGGCACCTGAGATTCGTAGGCATAGAAAGCGCCGAGCGCTTCTTCCGGAGTGCCTTCGGCGGAGATCGCAGTGAACCACGCAATCAAATCGGAAATCTCGCGAACGGCAGTTGATTTTGGAACGCGGCTTCCGCCCATGCCTTGGGCAAAATCGAGCCAAAGGTCAGCATGGGAAGGCTCGGCAGAGCCGACCGTGGTTCTGCCACCCTTTTCTTCTGCCATGTTGGCGAGGACGGCACGACGCAGTTCGATCTGCTCCGGATTACCCGGCTCCAAGCGAGATGCGAGCCGCCCAAGATACGTCGGGAAGGCTTCCACGTGAGGGTAATAAGCCTCGGCGTAGGCGCGGAGGTCGTCCCGCGTCAATTCTCCGGCAGACCAGGCCTTATAGAAAGGATGGCAAAGGAGATCGTACTTCTGGATACATTCGTCCAGACGGACAAGAAAAGTTTTGCTAGTCAAGAGTCACCCCGTGGCATTCACTATACGGATGGAAGAAACAGTTGACAAGGCGGAGTGGAATTTGGGGATCAGCGCTATTTCACAGAAGCCCTCGTTGAGTTGTTTTGCCCCTCGCTTTCCCATTTGCCTGGGTCAGGCAGGGGTGTTTCGACTGCGGTTGCGCTTCGCATGCGCGAAGCTCAATCCTCGCTCAACATGACAGGCTTCTGAGGATGTATAAATAGCCTCAACTGGGCTGGTGCGGCTGGCACTGCTTGCTACAATTGGAGCAGAAGTTTCCCGCCCTGGTCGTGGGTCTTTAGTCGTGGGTCATTGATCGTGGATAGTGAGCAGGCGCGCAATGCAGACATTCAATGAACATTTCGACGTGGTGGTCGTGGGCGCCGGCCACGCTGGATGCGAGGCCGCGATGGCCGCTGCCCGCATGGGCCTGAAGACCGCGCTATTTACGCTGAACATTGACCTGATCGCGCAAATGTCGTGCAATCCTGCCGTGGGGGGAATCGCCAAGGGGCATCTGGTGCGCGAAGTCGATGCGCTTGGCGGGATCATGGGCGAGATCACGGACGCCGTTGGAATACAGTTCCGGCTGCTGAATACGTCGCGCGGACCGGCTGTGTGGTCGCCCCGCGCGCAGTGCGACAAGCAGGCATATCGGCTCAAGATGAGCGAAATGCTTGAGGCGCAACCGAACTTAAAGGTGAAACAGGCGGAAGTGGCGGATGTGATTATTGAACCGTCAGCCATCAGCCATCAGCCATCAGAGTCGTCGTCAGTCATTCGTCGTTCGTCGTTCGGAGGCTCAGGTAGAGAACAGGGAACTAGTTTTGGCAGCGACCAACGGCCGACGACCAACGACGATTGCGCGAGAAGCGAACAGCGAACGGCGCGCCGCATCAGTGGGATCCTCCTTCGCGATGGGCGGCGTGTTTCGGCTGGCGCGGTCATCATCACGACCGGAACCTTTCTTAACGGCCTCATTCATTGCGGCGAACAGCAATATCCTGCTGGACGCTCTGGCGAACCGCCGTCGGTGCTGCTCAGCGAAGCGTTGAAGAAGCTCGGATTGCGCGGGTGCAGGCTGAAGACCGGCACGCCGCCGCGTCTGGATGGACGTACCATCGACTGGTCGAAATTCGAAGTGCAGCCCGGCGATGCCGACCCCACGCCGTTCAGCTTCCGCACGCGTCGCGTCGCGCACCATGACAAACAGGTGCCCTGCTACATCGCGTTTACGACGGAAGAAACGCACCGCATTATTCGTGAGAACGTGCATCGGTCGCCGATGTATAGCGGGCAAATCCAATCGATAGGGCCGCGGTATTGCCCGTCGATTGAAGACAAGGTGGTGAAGTTCCCGGACAAGCTGACGCACCAGCTTTTCCTTGAGCCGGAAGGCTTGAATACACATGAAATCTATGTCAATGGGATGAGCACTTCGCTGCCGATTGATGTGCAGTTGGCGATTCTCAAGTCGATTCCGGGACTTGAGAATGCGGAAATGATGCGCCCGGGATATGCCATCGAGTATGACTCGATTGATCCCACGGAATTGAATCGGACGCTCGAGACAAAGAAGATTTCAGGGCTGTTTCTGGCTGGGCAGATTAATGGAACATCCGGATACGAGGAAGCGGCGTGCCAGGGCATTATGGCGGGCATCAATGCGGCGCTGCAGGTGAAAAAAGAGCCGCCGCTGGTGCTGGACCGGACGGAAGCTTATACGGCGATCCTGATTGACGATTTAATTTCAAAGGGGACGAATGAGCCGTATCGAATGTTTACGTCGCGGGCGGAGTTTCGGCTTCATTTGCGGATCGACAATGCCGACCGTCGGTTGACGCCGCACGGACGCCGCGTGAAATTGGTTCCCGACGATGTCTGGGCTGATTTCGAGGCGAAGCAAGCGCGCCTGGAAGAAATGAAGCAGTTGCTCGAGCGCACAAAACTCACCTCCGCAATGCTCAAGCAAATGAGTTTAGTGGCGGAGGAACTGGCGGCTTCGCCTAGGCAGACAGCGGAAGGCATGGACAAGGGTGATGTGCGAGGACGGCCGTTTCTCCACGAATCGGCGCTCGGGCAGCCGCTGGCACAATTCTTAAAGCGCCCGGAGATTACCATCGAGCAACTTGCACCGGCGCTCTGTGAACTCGCGCCTGGATTTTTTTATCGCGATGCCCAGCGTCGTGAGGCTCAGCCAACGTTACCCAGCTCGACGGTGAGTCTGTCGTCTGAACTCCATAATGAACTCAAATCGATCGAGACGGAGATTAAGTACGCCGGGTATCTGGACCAGCAGCGCAAGGCGATCGAGCGTTTGAAAAAAGCGGAGCAACGGCGAATTCCGTACTGGTTTGACTACGGGGCAGTGAGTGGTCTCTCTCGCGAGATGCAGGAAAAGCTGGGCCAAGTCTCTCCGGAAACTTTGGGACAGGCCTCGCGAATTCCGGGCGTGACGCCGGCGGCGGTCTCACTGATTAATGTCTATATTGAGATTCAGGCACGGCAGCGTCAGGTAAGTACTGCAACATAACCTGGGATCCAGCCTACACGCTCGGCCTGCACCCCAGCCTGTTCTGTTTGGGTAACTAGGTGTGAGCTGCGAACACGGTGGCCCGGCCCCGACCCAGCGCCTTGCTGCGATACATAAGATCGTCGGTACGCTGCATTAGCGACGTGTAGGTATCTCCCGGCTGCACGACGGCTCCGCCGACGGATACCGAAAGGGCTATCTGGTTTGTGCTCTTCACCTTTGTTTGCGCGACCAGTGCGCAGCAACGACCGGCGAGCCGGTCGAGAATTTCAGTATCCACATGGCGGACCACGGCAACGAATTCATCTCCTCCCCAGCGTCCAATGATATCGGTGGTCCGAAGGGCCCCGACGAGGGTTTCGCCGACTTCCTGGAGCGCGAGATCGCCAGCGGGATGGCCGAACTGGTCGTTGATGGCCTTGAAGTGATCGAGATCGATCAGCAATAACCCAAAGGGATCAGCATGCACCTGAAACTCATGAAATGCAGTTCGAATGGACATTTCCAGATAGCGCCGGTTGGGCAGATGCGTCAGGGAATCGAGAAATGCAAGGCGCTCCATTTCTTTGTCTCTGCGGAGCGCGGCCAAACGGCTGGATGCATCGGTGAAGATCTCGACCGCACCTACGATCGAGCCGTTAGCATCCCTGATGGGCCGGACACGTATAAGGACGGGCACGCGCCGGCCTCGTTTGTGACGCAAAAATACAGGAGCCTCGCGATCTTCGCCATCCTCTATGCTGGCGCTCAGAGGACATCCCATGCGACACAATCGATTTCCAGAGGCATCGACGTGGCAGAGGATTTCATCCGTACAGGAGCGTCCGAGCACCTCCTCGGGCTTGTAGCCGGTGAGACGAGTGGCCCCCTTGTTCCAGTACACAATGCGGCGTTCGCGATCGACGAAGTAGACACCGTCGGTGACCTGGTCGAGCAGATCTTTATAGAAAGCGGAGTCAGGCGGGACAGTCCCGAGAGCGGGCGATGGCATTTGCACAATCACACTGCTGAGATCGGCGGAAACGCAGGCAACTTTAGCGCGCCGCCATTCGCCATTTCAGCGAGACGTTGCAGGACGATCGACTAATAGGCGTAAATTGAATAACTTACAGGAGTCACAAAAAACCGGCTAGATTTTGCTTAACCAGATTGGCTATACTGTTAGTGCGCTTGATCTTTGTGGTTGTAAGCAGTACCCCGCTTCAAAGCGTGACCTGCCTGCACTATCCAAGAACTTCAGCGCATACTTCAACACAAAAGGAACACAGCAACACCATGGAAACAGGAACAGTAAAGTGGTTTAACGACGCGAAGGGTTATGGTTTCATCAGCCGCCAGAACGGCGAGGACGTGTTCGTGCACTTCTCCGCCATTCAAGCTAATGGATTCCGGAGCCTGCAAGAAGGTCAACAAGTTCAGTTCGACGTAGTAAAAGGCCCGAAGGGCTGGCAGGCAGAAAACGTCAAGGGCGTCTAAACCACATCAAAATTCGAGTTCCCAACGGCGGCCTGCTGGCCGCCGTTGCTGTTTGGAGCAGACTAATGCGGAGAATCATGGTTCTGGCATCGCTGTTCGGATTCACGGCTGGTTGCTGGCTCGCCGTGATGGAAACGGTCCTGCGGCATCCAGGTTACTTGGGACGCATAGGAGTTGATGGCTGCATTGTTTTTATCAGCCTCGCCACGATTCTTGCACAAGTGTTCGGTCTGGGATTCCGCGGTGAGCGCTGGCTGTGGGCTGGAGCAATCGTGCTGATCGGGATCGGCACCCAAGCATTTGTGCACAATGCTAAGGCCTCCCATTTCGAAGGATTCGTTTTCGTTATTTCGATCGCAATTGTGTTACAGGGCTTAATGATGTTGGCATCATGGGGAAGGCCAAATCAAACTCTCAGCTAGAGAGCGCCGGCCATGCCTGGGCTTTCTGAAATACACCTAGGCTGCTTGTTCCGCTTCCGCGACGGTATCAAAATAGCGAAAGAAGTCTTCCACCCGTGTCACCTGGAGCGCCTGATGAATGCGTTGGTTAACGCCTACAAGGCCTAGCGACCGCCCGTCTTTCTGGCGGCTAACATAGGCTCCCACCAAAGCTCCTATGCCCGCAGAATCGGCTAGAGGGACATTCGTGAAGTCCAGGATCAGCCCGCGCGAGGTATCGGCACGCAGCTTCGCCTGGAAGCTAAAGACGTTGGTTAGCGACAGAGGCCCGGAGAGGCGCCAAACTTGGATTCCTTCCCGCGAGGCGGGAACTTCTTCAATTTGCAATGGTTGATCCGGCATGGAGAAATGTTAACGGCGAATGAATGCGCCAGTATTAAAACCATGTAAATTTCTACAGACGGCCTGGGCTTCGCCCACCGCGCCAAGCCAGCCCTTGTGGCCTAGTCGACGTGTTCTCCTTCTTCAAACGAGCCCTCCGCCGCGGGCAGGACATCGGTCTCGCGGGCGATCCATACATACAAAGTCGGAAGTAAGAAGACGCTCATGACAAGGGCAGCGATAAGGCCACCGACAATCACAATCGCGAAAGGACGTTGCGAGTCAGAGCCGATGGCATGCGAAAGGGCGGCCGGCAGCAGGCCGAGCGTTGCCACCAGCATCGTCATCATGATCGGGCGGAGCCGCTGAACTGCTCCTTCGACGGCTGCATCTTCAATCGAATAACGTCGCACCCGCAACTGATTGATGTATTCGAGCATGATGACGCCTGTTTGCACGCACACCCCAAATAGAGCAAGGAAGCCGACACCGGACGAAACGCTAAAGTGCGTACCTGTAATCAAGAGAGCAATCAGGCCCCCGATAGGGGCAACTGCAATGTTAGCCATGATCAGGAGGGTCCATTTATATGATTTGAACATGGTATAGAGGATGATGAAGATGATGAGGATGGTAATAGGCAGCACGATGAACAGGCGAGCGTTGGCCCGCTTCTGGCTTGCGTATTCGCCCTCCCAGTGGAGTGTGTAGCCGAGCGGCAATTTGACCTGACTGTTGACCTTCTTGATCGCTTCTTCGACCGTGCTGCCGAGGTCGCGGCCGCGGACGCTGTACTTGATGGCGATATAGCGGCGATTTTCTTCGCGATAAATCTCCGAGCCGCCGTCGGTCACTTTGATTCTACAAAGTTGCGCCAGCGAGACACGTTCGCCAGAAGGAGAGAGCAAACGAATGTTCTTGATCGCCTCTTCGGTGTTTCGGTATTGCGGCAGATATCGCAAGGTGAGATCGTAGCGGGCCTCTCCTTGTAGGACTTGCGTGAGCGCACTGCCGCCAATAGCGGTTTGGATCGCATCCTGCACGTCGGCAACGTTGATCTGGTAACGGGCAGCAGCTTCGCGGTCGATGGTCACATTGAGGTTGGGCTGGCCGAGCACCCGGAAAACTCCGAGATCTTCTACACCGTTGATCTGGCGCATAACCCCGACGATCTCATCGGCTTTCTGCTCCAGAACTTTCAAATCATCGCCATAGACCTTGGTGGCCAGCTCTCCCTTCACTCCGCTGACCGCCTCTTCCATGTTGTCCTCGATGGGCTGCGAAAAGCCCCAGAACACGCCAGGGATCTTGTCGAGTTCGCGCTGCATCGCAGCGATGAGTTCATCTTTGTTTTCGTGGAAGACCGGGCGCCATTGCTCCTTCGGCTTCAGATCGACGAAGTACTCGGTATTGAAGAAGCCGGTATTGTCAGTTCCATCGTCGGGGCGGCCAACCTGACTGGTACATTGCGGAACTTCGGGAAACGAGCACAATACGATGCGGGCCTGATTAGCGACGCGGATGCCCTCGTCCGGCCCTGTGCTGGGCGCCAGCGTACCGCGCACCCACAAAGCGCCTTCATCCAAATGGGGAAGAAATTCGGATCCAACGAACCCGCCAAATGCGAGAACATTCCCCAACACGACGCCTAAAGCGCCAATCCCGACTGTTATTCCGCGATGGTGAATCGCCCAGCGCACCGCAACCCGGTAGCGATCGATCAACCAGGTCATGACCGGATTCCGCCACTCACTGGCTCCCTTGGCAAATGCGAAGCTCGAAAGAACCGGAGTGACGACAATCGAGAAAAACAAGGCGCCCAGCAGCGCAAACGCCATAGTCCAGGCCATGGGTTTAAACAGACGTCCTTCCACCCGCTGCAGGGTAAAAATCGGCAGGAAGGCGGTGATGGTGATGATGATGGCGTAAAACACCGGTCTTTGAACTTCGTGCGCCGCCTCGCCAATTTTTTCAATCGGTGTCTTTGTACTCCCATTTCCACGGTGGAGAGAGTGCACAATATTTTCTACAAGTACGATTGCGCCCTCCACCAGCACGCCAAAATCCAGTGCTCCGATGGACAAAAGATTGGCGGGAATCTGGCTCAAATCCAGGCAAATGGCGGCAAAAAACAGCGAGAACGGAATGGTCGCAGCAACGATGATGGCCCCGCGCACATTGCCCAAGAACAGAAAAAGAATGATCGAGACCAGAATCATGCCTTCTGAGAGGTTGTGAAGAACCGTGTGGCTCGTATAGTGCACCAGAGTGCTACGATCGATGAAAGGGACGATCTTCACCCCCGGCGGAAGGATGTGGTCATTAAGTTCTTCGACCTTTTTGTGGATAGCGTCAAGGGCAGCGTCGGCGGTAGCTCCTTTGCGCAAAAGAACGATGCCGGAGACGACATCGTCGTTGTCAATGATCTTTCCGTCGTCACGTACGATTGCACCGTTGGGACCATAGGGACAAGCAGTGCAAGCCCGCGCAAATTGGCCGAGCCGGATTTTCGGACCTTGGGAAACGATGGCGACGTCTTTGACGCGGACGGGAGTGCCGTTTTTCGTAATAATGACAGTTTCGGCAATATCCTGTGCGCGATTGACCAAGCCCACTGAGCGGACGTTGATTTGCTGCAGGCCTTCCTGAATAAAGCTGCCGCCCGCATTCGCGTTGTTATTGCTCAGTTGCTGCTCAACCTGCGCGAGGCCCAAGCCGTAGGCGATGAGTTTGTTGGGATCGACGCGCACCTGATACTCGCGAGTTGGTCCACCAAAGCTGGCGACGTCGACAATGTCCGGGATGGTCTTGAAACTCTTTTCGACGACCCAGTCTTCGAGCGACTTGAGTTCCATCGGGTCATAAGCTGGGTTCGAGCTGTGTAGCGTGAAAAAGTAAATCTGGCCGACTGGGCTCCAGTCAGTGCCCATTTGCGGGTTGACGCCGGGCGGCAACGTCACTTGGCTGAGACGTTCAAGTACGCGTTCACGATTCCACGCGTTATCGGAATCGTCGTCGAAAATCAGTTTGATATCCGATAGGCCGAACAGCGAGAAGGAACGCAGATGAACGATCTGCGGGATGCCGTTCATGCCGTTCTCTAGAGGAATCGTAACTTGCTGCTCGATCTGTTCAGCCGAGATCCCCGGCCACTGCGTGATGATTTCCACATAGTTGTCCGCTACGTCGGGATAGGCCTCGATGGGCAATCGCTTGAATGAAATAATGCCCCATACAAAGAGGAGAAGCGCCAACCCCACCACTAGCAGGCGGTTACCCAGCGCGAAATCGACGACGCGGCGAATCATGAATCAGTTCTCAGTTCTCGATTCTCAGTTCTCAGCTATCGTTCTCAGGCATTGCACTTCTAAATCAGACTTCCTACTTCCGACTCACTGCCCCACCGTGTTCTGCAGAGGCAGCGCAATGGAAACAACCTGGTCGCCGGGCTTGAGGCCGGAGACGACTTCCTGCATGTTGTCGGGGAGCATGTTGCCGGTGACGACCTCCAGGCGCTTGAAATGGCCCTGACCGAGCGGCGCATAAACCCACTCGCGGTCATGCAGGTGCAAAATAGCAGTCGCCGGAACGGCGGAATGTGTCTCCGGTTGTTTCCCATAAGAAGTGACCGTGGCGAACATTCCAACTCGCATAAACCCGGGGTTCGGCACTTCAATCCGCACCTTGGCGGTGTGAATCGTGGGATCGAGCGCGGAAAGAATGTTATCGATGCGGCCTTTGAACGCTTTGCCGGGATAGGCGTTGAGATGGATGTCGGCTAAATCTCCCACGCGCACGGCATAGAGATCGTTTTCGTAGACATCGCACACGATCCAAACATAAGACAGATCGGAGATGGTAAAGGGATTGGGACCGGCCAGGCCTTGAACGCCACCCGCGCTGGCCACCTGCTGGTCGGTGATGACGCCCGAGATGGGAGCGACAATGTTGACGAGGCCGTTCGGGTGTTCTTTATCGATTCCGAGAAGGCGAAGTTGCTCGTTGGCGGCGTTCAAAGTGGCTTTGGCGTCGTCTTCGGTATTTTGGGCCTGTTCGAGATTGCTTTTGGCGACGGCTCCTTTGTCGTAAAGAGTCTGCGCGCGTTCCAGTTGCTGGCGTGCCAGGCGTTCATCATTCTCGGCTTTGATGTATGTCTGATAGGCGCCAGAGACGTCGTTACTCTGCACTCTAAGCAGGACCTGGCCCTTCTTCACCTGGTCTCCGAGACGGGCCTTGACCTCGACAACCCGGCCCGCAGCAAGCGAAATCGCGGGAACGGCGCGGGCGATGTCGGGCTGCACTACACCCGTAACATTCAGAGCCGACACCGCCTTGTGCTCAACCGCGGTTACCAGCGGAAACTGCTCGGGATGATCGACCTTGAAGTTATTCGAGTCGAGATCGGCTTGGACCACGGGTTTGGGAGGTTCTTCGGCCTTGGGGTCGGGTTTCCCGCTGCACGCAACCGCCGCGAGCAACGCAGCGAAAACCAGCGCCGAAGCGCATGCATGAAGGTGAAGCCCGCGCAGAACTGACCGCGTGCAGAAGCGCAATCCTAACGAATCGAAGAAATATTGCATTTGAAATGTCATGGGATCACCTCTCGACCGACGGCCTGATTCAGCTGGGCTGCAGAGGTCAGGTAAGTGCCGACCAGGTTCACATAGGCCAGTTGCACGTTACGGTAGTCGGACTGAGCGTTCAGATAATCGAGAAGGGACGCGCCACCGTGTTGATAGGCAAAGAGGATCGTATCGCGCACGCGGGTTGACTGATCGAGATATTTGGCTTTGTAAGGCTTCAGCAACTCGAGATTGCTGATTAAGGTCGCGTAGGCGGAATCCACGTCGCTGTAAACCTGCGTTTCCGCGCTCTCGCGCTGTGCCTCGTTGCGTTTGATATCAAGTTTGGTGCGCAGCTTCTCGCCCTGATTGCGGTCGAAAATGCGCAGCGGAATGCTCACGCTCACGCCCACGGTGTTAGTGGCGAAGGGATTGTTGGTCGAAGCATTGTGCGTATACCAGCCCTCAATGGTCGGATCGGTAGAGCCGTCAGCGACAGCTAGTTTGTAACTGCTTTCGGCCTGTTGCACTGAGAGTACGGCGGCCCGCAGATCGGGCCGCGCGTCGAGCGCATCCTGGCGATATTCGTCGAGGGGGTGAATGTCCTCACGGAAATTGAAGGGTCCCTCCACGTCGAGGTTATCCAAAGGCCTGTGGCTATCGAGAAGGGCGAGCAGTGTGATTTTGTTTGTCCGCAAATTGACGATCGCAGTTTGCAGGTCGGACTCATACTGCACGCGCTGCAACTCAAGGCGGTCGAGATCGATGCGGGCAATGTCTCCCGCGTCGAACCGATCGCGGGAGATTTTGAGGACATGATCGTAGTATTCGAGATTGTCCTGCGCCAGATGCAGCACGGCTTTCGCTTGCAGAACGCCGACAAAGGCATTTCGCACGTTGTACAGCAGCGTGCGTTCCAGGTCCTCCTGCTGGGCTCTCCCGACGGCGGTGCCTTTCTGTGCGACTTGAAGACGGAGATGGCGCTTGTTTTTGCGCTCGAAAAGTTGGCTGACGCCAGGACTCTCAAACGTTCCTGCGAACGGCTTCCACACTCCGTGTTCCGGCACAATTTGCGTGCCGTCTAAAGCCAGCGAAAACTGCGGGTTGGGACGAAGGAAGGCGGTAGTCTCCTGTGCCTTGAGCTCTTCGACGTTCAATTCGCCGGCCAGCAGGGTAGTGTTCTTTTTCTCAAACTCGTCGCGAACTTCTTGCCATGTATAGGTGTGCGGCTGAGCGGAGGCGAACGACGCCAACAGCGCAAAACAAGCGGCCGAACTGAAATGGCGAAACCTGAACATTACGCACTCCGCGGGCGGGCGAACAAGTTGTACTTATTGCACCTGCTTGCAAGTATCCAGCTTCTTAACCGAGTGAACACAAGGCCGAAGGACTTACAAAGACGGGGACCAGGGACGGCGGGGCGCGCCCGGCAGGAATGGCAGCAAGATGAAGTTCAAGCGAGGAAGCCGAAAGAGGGACGACCATGCCAACCTGGGTGGCAACAATGTTGAGAGGGCCGTAGGCGGGCAGAACTCGCAGCAAATCGTGGTCAACCGCCTGATGTGACCGGCAACAAGCGCCGAGGTGATGCATTCCACGCTTTGATTCTTCCATGGTCTGCGCAACTGCGTGGAGGTCATCGCTGACGGAAACCACAGGGAACAAAAGCACAAGAGCGCACCCGAGCGTGCAAATAATGACAAGCGAGGCACGACCCCAGGGGTTAGTCGAAACCCTCTGCCGCCACAGCAGGTAGGCGGGCAAGGCCAGCATCAACCAGCAAAGATTGAGAAACAGCTCCATCGGAACTTACGGGATCGCTCCGTTGGCGATCAAATCAATAAGATCACACAGGCCAAATTCAGATGCTTTAACATAGCAAGGAGACGCCATCAAAAACAAGTGACCTGCGTGCAGACAGCCTCGGCAAAGCTCAATCCCGGCGCGAACCGATCAGCTCGCGAGACACGAAAACCCGCAGTCAACTTCTAGGCGTTGCGACCTTCGCCTTGCGGGCTCACTCCCGGTTGTGCCTGCTCACTGCGGCTGGCTACCGCAATTCAATGGACACGGCCTCGCCGGCATGCGCACCGGAGGAGCGATAATTCACTGAAACGGGCAGGTTCTTCCAGTCGCATGAGAATTGGTCTCCACCGATTACTAGCAACGTCTTAACGTCCGCAGTGTGTATCTTGTAAGTCGCCATCCCGCTGATAATTGTGATTGATGCACTGGGAGCCTTTGAGCAGTCACTCTCGACGATTTTGCCTTTTACATTTTCAATCGGCCCGGTGGCCGCCGGCTTTGAATGCTGGGGTTGCGCAGGAGTTTCAGGCCGGTCATCGTCAGTTGCGCTCGTTGTTCCTCCGAACTCGGCTGCCGCGCTTGCGTCGCCGGGCCGCGCCGGCGGAACGCCATACTTCTGGAGCGTTGCTATATCCTCCAGTGCCTGCTTCGCGGCCGATGCCGCTTGCCGGTCGCTGCCTTCCTTCAGACGCGTGAATATTTCCCGTGCCTGATCCCACTTCTTCCCCGCCACGTACATCTGGCCGAGGTTGAATTGATACTCGGCGTTTCGAGGGGCCAGGGCTATCGCCTGTTTTTGCGCTTCAAGCGCGGCATTGGCGCCCCCACCCTCCACGCGCGCCATGCCCAGCATGTTGTAGGCGTCTGCCATTTCCGGATACGACGACACTACTCCCTTCAAGTCCTGTATTACGTTGGCAACGCCCTGCATATCTCGACCTGTGGCCTGTGCCTTGCGATACTTCAGCACCGACCGGTAATACCAGATCCAGGGATCATTGGCATTCAAGTCCGTCGACTTGTCTATCTCTGCTGCTCCCTCATCGAAAAGCTTTTGCTGAATATGATCTCTTGCTAGTCCGCGATGCGCGGCCTCATTTCCCCGTGGATCGACTGCCAGTGCCTGCAAGTCCCGCAGCGCCTGATCGCGGTGCTCAGGAACTCGAGCCATCATGTCGTCGACAATTGCCTTTGCCTGGGATTCGGCAACCGGGGTTACCGTCATCACCATGTCGTCGTTGGCAAACGGCAAGGGGGAATGGTCTGGCTGCATAATATATTCGGGGTCAGGTGCCGGTTTCTTCGATTGGTCGAGTGCAACCCCAAGGTTGCCAAGCGAATTGAAATACGTTTTGACGGCTTCTTCCATCTGCGCGGGAGTCAGATCGAATGCCTGCACCATGGCTTTATCGACAGGCATTTTCTGATTCAGCACAAGATCAAAATAAGTTCCGACCTCCGGCATTTTCTTTTTGTTGATGAGGTAGTGCACGACCATCCACGATTGCGCGTAATACAAAGTGCTATGCGAGCCTTCATGCAGGCCCGAGCCGTCATGTTTCATGGTAAACAGGTCCACCATCCCGATCCACACCGGGGAACTTACTAACTGGGTCAGCGATTGCGGAGCGTTCGGGTCGCGCACCATGTTGTCAAAAATATCTTCGTGCCATTCCGGCGCCAGTTCCGGATCCCCTCCGATATTCACTTCCTTCCCGATCTGTACCGATCCGAAATACTCAGCCATCCCCTCATCGAACCATCCCTGCGCGGGAGGATAGTTATAGTTCAGGAAGTAGTGTGCCAACGAGTGCGCTACGGCGCGCCAAGGCTCGATTTCAAAAAGATTTAACCCGATGTATATGCGGTCGTAGCCGGGCACATAAAATCCTCCGGCTAAAGACTGCTTTGTGGGAGCTACTTCGGCGTATTGCTTATCGCTTTTGAACGCGACTACAGTGATGGGCACGGGGGCGTTCAACTTTTCTTTCAGCAACAGTTGCCCGAAAACGGAACGCATCTGCTCCATCCGCAAGGCAACTTCGCGTCCGCGTTTTTCGCCTGCGTCGGTTAGAACGGAGAAATGCGCGGTGCGCACTTCGATCCATTTAGGTTCGTCCTTCGCGAAAGCGAACTCGGAGGCGAGAGCGCCCAGTACGCAGAGCAAGGCAATCAGACAAGCGATTCGGCCGAATTTCGCGTTGGCGTGGAAGTACTGCATGATTGGCCTAGAGGGCTTATAGAAAATGCTAGCACGGTCTGGTGACCAGGCCATGTATCTTCGGATTTCTATAGTGGACGAAATCAGATACTGCCTCGGCGTTCACCGCATCTTTTCGCATGGCGGGCTGTCTCTCCACGGCGGCAGAGCGTATGGTACAGTTCCAGTTTCATCGACTTTTTATCGTTTCCTGAAGGAGAACCATGCAAAATCGCGTGACTGGCACTACCATGCCCGTTCTCGAATTCGTGCTCGAACCGAATGAGTCCATTATCTCGGAAGCCGGGCAGCTTTCCTGGATGACTAGTTCGATCCAGATGACGACGCACACGCAATTTGGCGGGGGCGGCGGCATTATTGGCGCGATTAAGCGCGTTGCCGGCGGCGGGAGCCTGTTCATGACCGAATATCGCGCCAGCGGCACGCCCGGCGAGATCGCTTTCGCCACAAAACTTCCTGGACATATCGTCCCTGTCGAGATCAGCGCCACGCAGGAATACATGATTCACCGGCATGGATTCCTTTGCGCGACCCCGCAGGTCCTGCTGGGCGTCGGCTTCCAGCAATCGCTCGGTGCGGGCATTTTCGGCGGCGATGGTTTTCTTCTGCAACGTGTCAGCGGACAAGGTACGGCATGGCTCGAACTCTCCGGCGAACTGGTGGTCAGGGATTTGCAGCCGGGAGAGACCTTGCGCGTGCACCCCGGCCATGTCGGCGCTTTCCAGGCCGGTGTTTCGTTTCAGATCACGACGATCCCCGGCATCAAGAACATGATTTTCGGCGGCGATGGCATTTTCCTCGCCGCGCTTACCGGCCCGGGACGCATCTGGCTGCAAACGCTGCCCATATCCAAGCTCGCTCACGAACTTTATGAGTACATGCCGAAGCCTTCGAACGAGGCCGCTAAAGGAGGCGTCGTTGGCGGGATCGTCGGCTCCATTCTCGAAGGAATGAAATAGGCAGCAATGAAACGAGTAAGGGCAGCGCGCGTGAAGGCGGAATTGCGGAAGTCATGAACCAACAGCGAATGCAAGATAACCTTCTGGTCGCGCCAAAAGCTTCGCGTCTTGCGTGGATTGACTGGATGCGCGGGTTGGCTTGCGTCCTCATGTTTCAGACGCACTGCTACGATTCATGGCTGGGCGGCGATGCGCGCAATACGAATTTTCTTAAGAACTCGCAACGGCTGGGCACGATGCCCGCTCCTCTTTTTCTTTTTCTTGCCGGAGTTTCCTTTGCGCTCGTGACCAGCAAGCTGTTGCGCAAGAATCCGAGCCCCGGCCAGATCACGCTCACAATGCTGCGGCGCGGCGGTGAGATCGTTGCGTTCGGATTGCTGTTCCGGCTCCAGGAATATCTCATCGCGTGGGGTTGGGCTCCATGGACTGATCTGTTCCGCGTTGACGTTCTAAATGTTATTGGTCTGTCGATGGTTCTGATGGCGTTGTTCTGCGGTGTGGTCCTTTACTCTTATTTTAGAGGTCGCGATCGTGCGGAGGTCGGCCAGGCGGAGTCTACGATCTCCATGCCCGTTGGCCCTACAGTTATCGCCGCGCTTGGCGTCGTCGTGCTGATCGCGTTGCTCACTCCGCTGATATACACGTCCTGGCGTCCGACATGGTTGCCGTGGGAAATTGAATCCTATCTCGATGGCTGCCACAATCTCGGCGCTCCGCAACCATGGTTGTTCTGCATTTTTCCCTGGACGGGCTTTGCCTTTGCTGGCCTGGCAACCGGCACGATTCTCTTTAGCGACTGGGCGCGCGAGAATACCGCTCGGATCCTGGCTTGGTTGGGCACCATTGGAGGAGCGGCCATCGTAGTCGCATACGTCTTGGATCACTCCGCTTTCGAGCTTTATTCCACTTACGACTACTGGCACACCAGTCCCAACTTTTTCATGATGCGCATCGGCTTGCTTCTAATGATCTCGTGGCTCGCCTATGCGTGGTGCCGTTGGGGCTTGGCTACGCGGGGTCCCGGGGCGTGGAGTTTCAGCCCGATCATCCAGCTTGGGCAGACGTCCTTGCTTGTGTACTGGGTGCACATCGAGTTTGTTTACGGACGGTTTTCTCTTCTCCCCAAGCGCGGAGTGGGCATTGCGACGGCGACCCGTGGCCTCGCCGAAATTTTCCTGTTCATGCTTATTCTGTCGATGCTTCGGACCCGCGTCGACTGGAAGGCCTTGCGGATTTCGCTGCGTTCCCGAATTTCACAGCCCGCGGCTTAGCAAGACGTGCCTTATTGGCGAACACGTTTCTGACTCGCAAGAGCGAGCCAATCGCCAGGCTTCATCCGTCCGCACAACTGCAAAATTGCGCTTTCTCCCAGCTTCATCCCGATTGCCCAATTCCTGCGCGCAGCCACATCATCTTTCCCATAGCCATTCAGATACAAGGTGAAGTAGAAGCCTTCATCGGAGGCTTCACGGGATCCGCCCGCAAGTTCAAAGAAGCATCTCCGCACGCACAGCTCTAGCGATGCGCCAACCTCTGGAGCACGGCGTAACAACTCGGTGAGGCTGCGGACAAAACTCTCGTGAAACGGTAGAGACGTCCGCTTCTCCAGATCGCAAAAAACCAAATCGACGTAGCTGGCAAACTTGTGCGAGGCGTTGAAAATGCTCTCCTCGGCGGTCAATTCCATCGTGGCCCATACATCGCACTTGGCGCTCTCGAGGGCGCCTTGAGGGGAATTCATTTTGATCAGAAACTTGGCGAGTTCAGGAAACTGCTTGGCCTCTGCGATGTCTGCGATCGACTCCGGCTGCCGTTTTAAGTCGAAATAGGTGACCTTCCCGGACTGATCTTTCCAGGGCAGATCCAGCACCGGATCCTCGCGGCCCAATTCGATTGAGAAATCGGCATCCATTAGAAAGTCACGCATCCGACAAAGTTTGAGATCACATCAGAATCTGCGCAGAAAATCACTAATCGTGTTCTCGGCCCAAAAACCATCATCATACCCTTCGCTTCCGGCCGCCCTGCCATTTCGTGTTCCGATAAATGCGCAGTGGCCGCCATCTGCGGCTTCAACAAAGGTGATGTTCGGGTTGCTCCGAAGCTTGCAGCGGGTCTCAGGCGTAATACGAATAAACGGATCGTTCGCGGCATGCAGAACTAGCGCCGGAACAGCGATCTGTCCAATCACGTGCGCCGCCGAGGCACGATTATAGTAGTCGTCCGCTCCGGCAAATCCGCAATAGTGAGCGGTAATTTTATCGTCGAACTCGCGCAAGCTGTGGATTCCATTCAGCCGTTTCGTTTCGAAGTGCTCAGGAAATAGACGGGCTTTGTGCAGCATTCTTCGCCGCAGCTTCTGCAGAAAGTAAATCTCATAAAGACGGTTCCACCTGCCATGCAACGAATCGGCCGATTCCGCCAGATCGAGCGCGGGACAGCACGCTGCGACCGCACGAAACTCCGGCGGACCATGCTTACCCCACTCGCCCGCGAGCTTTAGCACCAGATTGCCGCCCATCGAAAAGCCGGCCAGCGCCAACCGCGAAACGCCGTCCCGCGAAATCACTTCGCGGGCGACGGCGGCTATATCGCTCGATAATCCTGAGTGGTAGAGCACCGGTGCCAGCGCTTCCGTGCCGCCACAATTGCGCTGGTTGTAGCGAATCACGTTCATGCCCGTGCGCAGACCCTGGGCGGCAATGCCGCGAGCATATTGCGACTCGCTCGATCCCTCCAGGCCATGAACAACAATGACGGTCAGAGCCTTCGTGCGGTCCGGCTGCCAGTGGCAGTGGCACAGCACGCGCACGCCGGGGGCAACTTCAACCAGTCGTTCTTCCGGAGCGGGTAGATGCAAGCGCCGCGGTATGAAAAACGCGGCGACCGTCTGGACGTGGCCACCGCGCAAGAATCGCCGTGGAATGAAAGCAGGCGGGATAAATGCCGGGGGGCCGGAGGTAGATGTATTTTCGAGTGATTGCGGAGGGCCCACAGCATGATTTTAAATAAGACAAGCTTTTTTCGCGTTTAGCGCACGGTGTAAAACCCGTGCCGCGGGTGAAGCCATTCTTGTGGAGTTCTTTCATGCCCATTTTTGAATACGTTTGTAAGGAATGCCAGCATCAGTTCGAAGCCCTGGTTTACGGCAAAGAAAAGGCAGTCTGCCCAAAATGCGAGAGTAAAAAGCTTGAGCCAAAGCTTTCTGTATTCGCAGTTTCTGCGAAGGGCGGTTCGGTTGCGTCTTCTCCAATGGCAGCGGGGCCTTGCGGATCGTGCGGCAGCCCGGACGGGCCGGGTTCCTGCGCGTGGAAAAACTAAGCCCTCGAATCCACCTCCGGCCTGATGAGAATCACATACGCAATGCGGCGATGAAGTTCGGCATGTGATGGAACCCCCATGCCAAGCCAAGCGCGAGCGCAATTATGGCATTCAGCGTGTTTGTGATGAGGAATGCGACGAACTGCCCACGCACGGGACCTTTCAATAGCAGTCGAAAAAGCATCGCATCGAGAACTGCGGTTTCAATGCCCAATGACACAGCGATGATCGGCGCGCTTATCAGGATCGACTCGCCAGCCGAATGCCCCGCGATGAAGATCAGTATTGCACCGCCAAGGATCGGGACGATTGGGAACCAGGTGCTCACAAGCGCTGACACTGCGCTAGAAGCAATGGCGTAGACACTCGCCTCGCCCAATGAGGCTGGCCTAACCCGCTCCGCAAAAACAAGCCTGATCAGGACACCAACGCTCAAATGGATCAAGCAGAACTCGTAGTGGAATAGCTTCCACATCACCGTCCAATCGATCCTTGAGATGGTCATCGTCCTAGCCGCAGCAAGCGCGCCCACATCTGTTTAGACACCGCCGCACCCCCTGTTGCTCCGTCGTGCAGACCGCTATCAGTAACCACCTGCGAATAACTAACGCAATCTTTCGTGCGTACAGATTTCGTTCTATGATCCGCTTGGATTAATTAAGCATGGACCGGCGCAAAGAGCCGCGGCTAAGAGTTGAATTCCCGGTGCACATCTGGGGCATTGACCGGATGGCCCGCCCGTTCGCGGAGGTCGTGCGGGTAAAAAACGTGAGCTTGAGCGGCGCCGTGCTGTTGGGAGTGCATGCCAAGGTCCGCGCCGGCGAACTCCTGGATGTACAGCATGGATCACAGCGAGCGCAATTTCGCATTGCATGGGCTGCTTCGGGCGAAGCCGGTATTCAGGCCTTGCCGACTGAGCCTTGCATTTGGCAGGTTGCGTTTCCGAAAACGTCTGACATGGTGGGGGCCGGATAGGCCATAACCGAACGGCAGCTAACCGATTGCGTCCGGCCAACTAACGTGGATGCACGTTGCCGGTCCCCACTTTTTCTTCTTCTATCTCTTCACGAAGGAACCTCGCGAAGACTTCATTCGAAATTAAACGCCCGCGCGGGGTCAGACGCACGCCCGCGCCCCTTCGCTCGATCAGCCCATCCTGCTCGCACTCACGAATTACTGACTCAAATGGTGCGATAGCATCGGCCGTAAACTCGGCCTCAAGCCGCCCGAGATTGACGCCACGATTCAGACGCAGGCCGAGAAAAAAGCTCTCCTCAATCGCCGCCTGCGCGGACACAACATTCACTTCGTGCGGAGCGCCATTCATGTAGCCATCGAGCGAGTCTGGGTTCGAGAATCGCAGCGCTGCGGCTTCCTTCCCTGGCATGACAAGCATGGAGTGAGCATCCACCCCGAAACCTAAATAGGCCTGGCGCGTCCAATACTTCATGTTATGGCGCGACTCCATGCCGGGCCGCGCGAAATTAGAAATTTCATATTGCGCAACGCCGGCCTCAATCAACGTGTCGCATGCGAACTGATAGAAGTCCGCTGTCGCGTCGTCCTCGGGCACAAAGTGTGCGTGATAGCGCGTGCCGCCGGCAATGAGTTCCCGGCCCAAGCGCGAATCTTCGTCCACCTCAAGCATGTAGACGCTAACATGCGGTACATGAAGCGCGACGGTCTCCGCCAGCGAGAACCTCCAACTCTGTTCGGTCTGGTGGGGTAGGCCGGCGATCAGGTCAATATTTATGTTGTTGATGCCGGCTGCACGTAAGCTCTCGATTTCATCGAGTACCCTGGCTCGCGTGTGGATGCGCCCGACCGCCTTCGCTTCCTCGTCTACGAACGACTGCACGCCAAGGCTCACGCGATTCACGCCACACCGCTGCAGCGTTTCGATCAGTGTGGAGTTCAAGGTGCCCGGGGCGCATTCGACGGTAATTTCAGCGTCGCGAGTTACCTTGAATTCACTGCGCACGGCACCAAAGATTCGGACCAACTGCGTGCCGTCGAGAATCGAAGGCGTTCCGCCTCCCAAGTAGATGGAATCCACATCCTCCGGCAATTCGCAACGAAGATTCGAAGCAAGCGAACGCGCGTTGGCGGGGTCTTCAAGAAGGCGAACTACGTAGCTTTCATAAGCGGATTTCGAAAAGACGTCTGAGGCGAAGTTGCAGTAGCTGCACTTGGTTCGGCAGAATGGCACCGAGATGTAAAGGCCCAGGCCCACACCATCATTGTAGGGCCATTCCAGGACTTGGCATTGGCCGGACTAAGAAGACATCCTGAAGCAGTCGAGTAGAATACGTCTATGCCCCACGCACACGAACCGCATTCCAGAGGAAAAGATCTTGAGTTTCTGTGCCAACACTGTGGCCAGACTCTTTCAAATTTCCTTCACCAGATGGAAGAGCACAATGCCGAGGTCGTTTGTCCTTCCTGCGGAAAGGCGAATCCTATGGACAGCCGAACCTCTCAAGGGACCAACAAGCCGCCGACAAAGGGCTGAGCGCTCTCGTCCGCAGCGCCGTTCCCTGAGAGCGGCCTTGCCTAAGGCCGGGTGTCTTAAGCAGAGACTCTGGTCCCAGTGCGTGCTTCGAGAGCCCCAACTGTCCGAGAGCAAATTTCTTCCGGCGATCCGCTGGCTACGATTCTTACAAGCAGCCCGAGCGACTGGTAAAACTCGATCAGAGGCGCCGTGCTTCGCTCATAGGCCGCCATACGCACCGTGATTGATTCGGGACGGTCGTCTTCGCGCTGAAAAAGCCTGCTACCGCAGCGGTCGCAAACCCCTTCCACCTTCGGTGGCTGACCGGTAATGTGGAATACCGCCTTGCACTTCTCGCAGGTGCGGCGGCCACCGAGGCGCGACACGATTTCGGCAAGCGGAAGTTCATAGTTCACAGCCGCGGTCAGCGGAATTCTTTCGTTTGCCATAAGTTGTTTGAGAGATTCGGCTTGGCCCACGGTGCGCGGAAATCCGTCGAGTACGAAGCCTCCCGTGCAGCGAATGCAGGCTGCACGTTCGTTTACCATCTGCCAGACCGTCGCGTCGGATACCAGTTCGCCCCGGCGCATACAATCCATGGCTGATTTCATGGCGGGGCTCAGGTTGCACTCGTTCTGTGTGGAGGCCGCGCGGAACAAATCGCCGGTCGAAAGGTGACAGGCTTTCAGTCGTTGACGCAAGAGATCGGCTTGCGTCCCTTTGCCCACTCCGGGTGCCCCCAGAAGCACGAGCCGCCAGGGAGCACTAAACCTGTAGGCATCCCCGCATTGCCTGGGAGAGCCATGGAACCACGTACCACGGGCTTCTCTTGTGAGGTCGGCGGTCAGGATTGGCGGTTTTTCGGATGGGGTCATGGCTCCTCCTTCCAAGTGACAAAGCTACGGGGACTCTAGGCAAAGGCCGCACGGGAAGCGGTGACGCGCATCACATTGCCGTGTTCGCCCGTTCGTTGATTAAGGCCTCTTGCATCGTCCCCCGCCATTCCTCTGTCTGTTTGAGGTAGTCTTTTATTCACAGCGTCCTTCTCGGCAATCCATGGCACAAGAAGAGGAAATACTCGGTAAAGCGTACGATGCCCGTCTCATGCGGCGGCTGCTGCGCTACCTCTATTCCTACAAGTGGCATGTGATTGTAGCCCTGGCGGCCATTATTTTGAAATCCTTTGCCGATGTCCTGGGGCCTCTGCTCACTAAGGTCGCCATCGACAAATATCTGGCCCGGACGCCCGATGCGCACTCCTGGATCGGCGACCGCCTGAGCAGTGCGCCGATGACGGGTATCGCCGAAATTGGTGGCCTTTACGTGGGCCTGCTGGTGGCTACCTTTGCTTTCGAATTCGTCCAGACTTACCTGATGCAGTGGACCGGACAGAAGGTTATGTTCGATCTGCGCAGCCAGATATTCCGTCATCTCCAGGAGATGCACGTTGCCTTTTTTGACAAGAACCCGGTTGGCCGCCTAGTGACACGCGTCACTACCGATGTAGACGCCTTGAATGAGATGTTCACGGCCGGCGTGGTCTCTATTTTCGAAGACGTTTTCGTCCTCGCTTTCATCCTCGCCATCATGCTGAACATGAACTGGAAGCTGGCGCTCGTGACCTTTGCCGTGCTTCCGCTCATTATTTACGCGACCAAAGCTTTCCGCGACAAGGTCCGCGATTCTTATCGCCGCATCCGCACGGCGATTGCGCGCATTAACTCATACCTGCAGGAAGCGGTCTCAGGCATGCTGGTATTGCAATTGTTCAATCGCGAGAAACGGGCCCACGAGCGGTTTTCCAAAATCAACGCTTCGCACATGGAGGCCTACAAAGACGCAATCCTTGCCTATGCGGTTTATTACCCGGTTGTCGAGGTACTTTCGTCGATCGCGATTGCCAGCATCATCTGGTTCGGAGGCGGGGAAATAATGCGGCACATTGCCGTCTCCAACCTTGCCGTCCATTTCCACACGCACCAGTTACCCGTTGCGCGCCTTGTCCTGGCTCCAATGACCCTGGGGACGCTGGTTGCCTTTATGTCGTATGCCCAGCGCTTCTTTCGTCCGATTCAGGACCTCAGCGAGAAATACAACATCCTGCAGGGAGCTATGGCCGCGGGCGAACGCGTCTTCAAGTTGCTCGATACCAAGGTTGAGATTATTTCTCCTGCGGTCACCAAAAAAGCGACGGGTCCTGGCCGAATCCAGTTCGATCACGTTTGGTTTGCGTATCGCAGCGTCCCAACCGAACCAGCAGCCAAGAGAACTTCGTCTGCCCCAGGGGAGCAGAGCCCAGATTCCGACGCATTTGATTGGGTGCTGCGCGATGTGAGCTTCGCCATTGAACCGGGGGAAACTATCGCGGTTGTTGGCCACACCGGGGCGGGGAAGACGACTCTCATCTCATTGTTGATGCGTTTCTATGACGCGCAGCGGGGGGCCATCCGCATTGATGGCGTTGACATACGGGAGATGAACCTCGACGAGTTGCGCGGTCGCTTTGGAGTGGTGCTGCAGGATCCGTTTCTGTTCACCGGCACAGTTGAAGGCAACATCAGGCTCGGCACGACTCGCATTCAGGACGCAGATGTGGAGCAGGCCGCCGAAGATGTAAATCTCACCGACTTCATCCGCACTTTGCCCGGCGGCTTTAAGGAAGAAGTCCGCGAACGCGGCTCGACGCTCTCAACCGGCCAAAAACAACTTATTTCGTTCGCCCGCGCATTGGCGCACAATCCGAAAATCCTCATTCTCGATGAAGCCACATCGAGCGTCGACACCGAAACCGAGTTTCGCGTGCGCGATGCGCTCAATCGCATGGTCGAGGGGCGCACCTCGCTGATCATTGCTCACCGACTTTCAACCATCCAGCGAGCCGACAAGATCATCGTCATGCACAAGGGACAAGTGCGCGAAATGGGAACACACCAGCAGTTGCTCGCTCAGCGCGGCATCTACTACAAGCTGTATCAACTGCAATACAAGGACCAGGAAATCGCCATTGGGAGTTCGCCAGCCTCGCCGTCGACAGTTAGTGCGGATGACTGATTCGTTTGCCCGAAAGCGTCCTTTTCCCCGAACTTGAGTCGCAGTCAATGGGATCGAAACTGGGTTTGGACATCGGTTTCGCAGGGTGCTTACTACTTAGGTGTAAAAGACCCCCTCTCCAGCGGTCTTTCAAAGTCAAAGACTTAGCCGTCAAGCTGTTGCCAGGTCTTTGAGAAATAACGATGTACACATAAAGTATTTATAAATCAATAACTTAGAGCTAGTTTTCCGCCTGTTTTTCGGTCGATTTGCGCCAGGTCCTTGAGAAATAATGAAGTTAGGTTAGGCCACCGCAACAACCTGTCGAGTCTATGCCATGGCATGAACTGATCGCGTTCCTTCGGGGCTTCTCTCGCTCCGGGACTGAAAATGTACGGGTTTACAATTCCCCCGTGGAAATTCTCATCTCCGCTGGGGAAGCCTCCGGCGACATGTATGGCGCGCAGTTGATTGAGGCACTGCGGCGTTGCGAGCCCTCGGCTGGGTTCTTTGGAGCGGGCGGAGACCGCATGCGCGTGGCGGGTTCCGACACCATTGTTGACGCCAAGGACCTGGCTGTCGTTGGGATCACCGAGGTTTTCAGCCATCTGCCTAAGATTTTCGGCCTTTATAAGAAGCTGATTCGCGCCGCCGATGAAAAGCGTCCTGATATCGCCGTGGTTATCGACGCGCCCGCCTTCAACTGGCGCGTTGCCCGTCAAATGCACAAGCGCGGGATACCGGTTGTCTATTACGTTTGTCCGCAATTCTGGGCATGGCGGCAGGGGCGGGTTAAGCTCCTCCGCAAGTATGTCGACAAAGCTTTAGTGATTTTTCCCTTTGAAGAAAAGTTCTACCGCGATCGCGCCGTGGACGCGACGTTCGTTGGCCATCCTCTGGCTGATCTGCCCATGCCCGCGATTTCGCGCGCCGACTATGCTGCGCAATATTCGCTAAATCCTGCCAAAACATGGATCACGCTCATGCCTGGCAGCCGGCGACGGGAGGTGCGCATGAATCTGCCGACGATGATCGAGGCCATCGCGCGCATGGGACCGACCAATGAATTCTTGCTGCCGGTTGCGCGTACGGTAGAAGGACCGTTTCTGGAGAAACTAATCTATGCAGAGACGGAGCAAGCCCCGTCTTTGCAAGAAATTTCTGGTGGAATAGAAAAAAACGCTGCTTCTCAGGGGCTAAAGCCCAACTCAAAGGCCGGCCCAATCGGCACGGCTGAAGCCGTGCCCTACCCAAACCCTTCCATCCATCTCGTTTCTGAGGCTCTTCCTGCCCTTCGGCACTCCCGCGCCGCTATTGTCGCTAGCGGCACAGCTACGGTCGAAGCCGCTCTTATGGAAACGCCCTTTGTGATGGTTTACCGGGTCTCGCCGGTGACTTATGCTCTTGGCAAGCCTCGCATAAAGGTTCCTTATTTTGCGATGGTCAACCTGATTGCGGGCGAGGAGATCGTCCCGGAACTGGTGCAACAAAAATTCACGGCTGAAAACATTGTTGGTGAGTTAGCTAAAATCATCCCTGATGGGCCGCCTCGGGAAAAGATGATTCGCGGCCTGCGAGGCGTGCGAAAAAAACTGCAGAAGCCTTCCGTTGAGGGTGAAATAGCTGCTCATCCCTCCGAGCGCGCCGCTAAGATCATTCTTGAGATGGTAAGGTGAAGGAGCTTCCGGCAAACTCAACCTTATGCGAAGACTCATGCCAAGGCGCCATTCTCGCCATCCATTTGGCGACCTCTCTCGCGATCTCGAACGCAGACTTCGTCGGCCGAATTTGCCCAACCCTTGTCGCCTCAGCATCTTTTGCGGGAAAATCTACATCATACAAATGGCGGAGCTTGGTTTCGTGACCCCAGCTCCCGTGAGCGTCTTTCTTGCGCTTTCGCGTCGCCTCAGGAGAACCTGTTGATGCGCTTTTACTCTCGGCCTTCGCGTCGAGCGCGTGCTGCCGTTCTTGTCCTTCTGCTAGGGATGGCTACGGCTGCAGCGCATGCAGCGGAAAAATCCCGCCTGCGCGTCGACGACTACCAGATCACAGTTGAACTCCTTCCCGAGAGCCACAAGCTCACGGCCCACGCTGACGTCAAAGTTACCGCGCTCGATGACCTCAGCGTGGCAACCTTTCAGCTTAATAATGCGCTACGCATCACCAAACTTGTTGATGCCGGCAAGAATACTCTCAGCCCCGAGCGTGTAACGCAGGATTCGACGATTCGCTTCGCTCTCAACAATGGCCTGGCGAAGGGCGCCAGTACGACGTTCAGCTTTGACTACGAGGGTACGCTCGAGAACGCCGACGACAGCCCTGTCTCGGGACTCAAGCTTGCCTATGTTGGACCCGATACCAGCTATCTTCTTTACTCGGGATTGTGGTTCCCTGTTGCTGGGTATGGGGTGAATCGCTTCACCGCCACGATAAGTGTCACGGTTCCGGCGCACATGATCGTAATCGGCAGCGGCGAAGCAGTGGCTTCGGCGCCGCCGCCCGGAAAGAAGACGCGGTTTGCGGCCGCGAAGACTTACACCTTTTCGTGGAATAAACCGAGCTTTCCCGGCACGATTGTTGCGGGGGCGTTCCAGGAAGAGAAGAGCGACGAAGCCGGCATCGACTTGCACGTCTTCTTCAAGCCCGTGCATCAGGCTTTAGCCACGGAGTACGCGTCCACGGCAGTGAAGGAATTTGCTTATTTCGTCACTCAATATGGAAATGCGCCTTCCACTCGGCTGCAGGTAGTCGAACTGCCAGATGACACCGTTCCCACCGCGTACGCCCCGGAGATCGCCGCTCTCGCCAGCCGCGAAATCTCAGAAAAAGTTAACTACCGCCTGCTCGCTAACACGATCGCGCACCAATGGTGGGGCGTCTCTGTAAGTCCGGCTTCGAAAAACGACTCGTGGATCAAAGACGGATTCGCGCGCTATTCCGAAGCCCGCTACGTTGAGAGCGCCGCGGGAAAGGCCGCCTTCGAGGACGTGGTAAAAGACATGTCCGTGGTTGCGCTTGCCTATGACAGCGTGCCGCTTTCGAGCGCTGATAAGCTCGACTATTTCTCCCCCGAATTCCAGTCGCTGGTTACCGATAAAGGCGCCATGATCCTTCACATGCTGCGTTATGTTCTCGGTGATACCAAGTATTTGAGGCTCATGCGCGATTTTGCAACGCAATATGCGGGGAAGCCGGCGACTACCGATGAATTCCGCAAACTCGCCGAGAAGATTTACGGCGAAAAACTCACCTGGTTTTTCACCCAGTGGTTGGATTCGACCAGCGCCCCCGAGTTTAAGATCAAGTACACCGTTTACCGCCTCGGCAGCAACAAGGGCTTTCGGGTCGTCGGCGCAATAACGCAGGATCTTGACCTTTTCCGTATGCCCGTCATTCTCCGCATCGACACCGACGGAAGGACCGAAGAAAAGCACATCGAAGTGGTGGGCACCGATTCGGCATTTTCCGTGGAAACCTTCGGGCGTCCGCGCCGCATCGCCGTGGATCCGGATAACCATGTCCTGACGAACTCCAAAGAGATCAAGATGCGCGCCTCAATTGTGCGCGGACAGGGGTTGACGCAGCAGGGCGATCTGGCCGGGGCGCTCAGCGAATTTAACAAGGCGCTTGAGGTCAACAAGAACAGCTCCCTCGCGCATTACCGGATCGCTGAAGTGTTTTTCGCGCAGAAGAACTATCAGGCTTCCGCCAATGCCTACCGCGAATCACTCAATGGCGACGGGGACCCGCGCTGGACTGAGGTATGGAGCCACCTGCAACTGGGCAAGATTTTCGACATTACCGGCCAGCGCGAGCGCGCCGTCAACGAATACCGGCAGGCTCTACAAACCAACGATAATACCCAGGGAGCGCTCGACGAAGCCCGCCGCTACATGCAAAAAGCCTTCGAACGGGAGCCCGGCACAGAAGCTGAAAAATAAGCTATCCAAATGACAAGTTAGGAAACCAGAGCGCCCAAGAACTCCGCCGATGTCTCGCAAGCGCCCACCGTCAGAATTATTAGCCCCCAGGAAATGACGGGCGAAATCATGAACAACGGCAATCCATAGCGCAGCAGAAGGGGCCACGCCACAGTTAAGACGCACCCGATCCAAAAAGCAGCTTGCCTCGTGTGACGAGCAGAATCCGGCACGTGGGTCCATCCAGCCTGCAGCATCAGAGCGAACGGGAATGCCGCGACCAGGTCCGCGACGTAGTGTTCGCCCAAGCCCAGCGTGGAGACCACGGTTCCGAGCAAGAATACAAACGCCAGCAGTCTTCCCCATCCAGACCAGATGCGCGAGCTCCACCACACAACTAAAGCCCCGGCGAAATGAAGCGATGGCATGCAGTTGCGTGCGCCTACGGGAATGGTCATCAACGGGACCGCCGACCCAACCGTCAGCCCCGCCAAATCGGGTAGCCTGAATGGATATGACTGGCGGAATGCATACCCCGGCCCAACCGCCGGAAAAATGACGTATTCGAGTAAGCCTGCCGCCATCATTGTCAGGAACAGTGCCAGCACAGCCAGTGGCTGTCGCGTGCGCACGCGGTATGCGCCGTACAGAAACGCAGCGCCCAGCGGCATGGCGTAATAGACCACCGTGGTCAGGCCCCAGAGGGTCGGATGATGGGCAAGAAAACGTCCCAGGCTGAAGCTCGGCTGGAACACAAGGCTGCCATCAAAGGTCAGGAGGGAAGCGTCCAAGGTTTGGGGCCGCAGCCGGATCGTCAGCGGCAGGGCATACCCGATCAACATGCTGCACAACGGAAAAACGGCCGCGGCATAAAACGTCAGGCGTAGGGACTTTCTTTCTGGCCGATCTGAAAACACAACCTGCATCGCCAGAATCAGCAGGCTCGCAATGCCGAGAAACGCTCCCCAGCTGATCCACCACACTCCGTAATAAGCCCCCAGCCCGCCCATCACGCGGATGCAGACCGCCCGCAGAGCGCACGCGAGCGCCAAAACTCCCATCCACGCAACTCGCGGTGGCCGCGTCCACAGATAAATTACAAATGAACCCAGCAGAATAAAGCAGAAAGTCGGATTGATTTCGAAAGGAGTCGGCATTCAATGCGCAAGACGCTCTCTGCACCCGTCGCAGGCTATCATGCTACAGCGTCCGTCCCCATCCCGATCCGAGGGCGACGCCGGCAAACCCAGCATCGCCCACGGCCGGCAGGAGCCGATGCGACAACTATCTGACTATTTGAAAGATGCGTTCGTGCGTGTTAGATAGTCGCGATGCACCGCGAAGTCCACCATTGCACCGATCGCTGTGCCGCCCAACGGGTTCGCTTCATGAAGCTTGCTAACCGCCGCGTTGAATTTATCCAGGCCTTCGCCGTTAGCCGCAATAATCACAACCCAGAATGTGCTTGGATCTTCGGTGTGGATCGCTTCTGTATCGATTTCATATTCGTGGATCGCGCCATCGGCCAGCAATTTCTCCAGCATCGGCACAAACAGGTGCTTGCTTAGCGTTTCAACGGCATCATCCGGCGCATCCGCCTTTAACTTGTAGGACGCGGCGCGCGTGTACGCACCCTTCCACGACCCGGCATGCCAGTTGTAATAGCGGCTGACAAAGATGGCGTCCGCGTGCTTCGTGGAACTCATCAGGACCGGTGACGTCGTACTCCCCGATTTGTAGAATCCTTCAAGTACATTGAGCAATCCCGCCATCGACATGGACGACCACCAATCGTCGTTCGTGAAGCCGTCCGGCTGGTGGACCAGATTTACATCGTATCCATGGCCCACAATCGTGCCTGCTGCCATGGCATCGTTTAAGGTTTTCTCGTCCGACACTTCCGATTTTTCCATCTCAGCCCACTGCGCACGGGGGATGTTCCAAAATCCAACATACGAATACAGAGGCGGTTTCTCTTTGACCTCAGTCATTTGGGCGCCAGCCGGTGCCGATAAAACCATGCACATCGCAAGCACGCACACTCCTGCCACTACTCTCCCCAGCTTTGTTTTCATTTTTTGTCCTTGAGACTTCGTCAGGATTTGTATGCTGCTACCCTGAGCGTCGGAAGTGTACCATCAAAGCGCCTTCTGGGAGAGTTGAAGACGCGTTGTCGCGCCCTCGTCAATTCGATCTGGGCGCGATCCCCATCCAACCTGCAGCCTGCTCTCGTTCAGAATGATTAGTGACACTCGAATAGAGTGTCAAAATGCAAATTCGCAAGGGGAAGCCGCCTGGTTCGGGCCGACTGGCTCAGGTCGGAGTGGAGCTGAGCCGCGAAGCTCGGGTGCGGTTGGCTTGGATGGATTTCTATCGTCGCTGCGACAACGTTGCCCATACCTGCCGTCACTTCGGCATCAGCCGCCAGACGTTTTATCGTTGGCAGCGTCGGTACGATCCGTACGACTTGACCTCGCTGGAGGAGCACAGTCATCGCCCTCGCCAGTGCCGTCAGCCGACGTGGGCTTTTCCCTTAGAAGAAAGGGTTTGGGGTTGCGGTTGCAGTTTCCACGTTGGGGCAAAGACAAGCTGGCGGTTCTACTCCTCCGTCAGAAGTTGGCGGTCTCGGTTTCGATGGTGGGCCGCATTCTGACTCGACTGAAGCGGCAAGGACGGCTCGTGGAACCACCCCGCACGGGCGTCCCCGGATCGCGCCGCGCCTTGCGGCTCCGCCCCTGCGCTGTGCGCAAACCCAGGGAATATGCGGCTGCCGAGCCCGGTGACCTGGTCGAAGTCGATACCTTGGACGTCCGGCCCATTCCCGGGGTGGTCTTCAAACAGTTCACCGCTCGCGATGTGGTTTCCCGCTGGGACGTGCTGCAGGCGCACACTCGCGCCACCGCGCAAACCGCGACCGAGTTCCTCGACACCTTGCAACATCGCATGCCCTTTCCCATTCGAGCGCTGCAGGTCGACGGCGGCTCGGAGTTTGCCGCCGAGTTCGAACAGGCTTGCCAGCAGCGCGGCCTCCATCTGTTCGTCCTTCCTCCCCGTTCTCCCAAACTCAACGGTGCCGTCGAGCGCGCCAACCGCACCCACACCGAGGAGTTCTACCAGGTCACCCCCTGCTCGCTGGAGATGAAAAAACTCAACCGCGAACTCCGCCTCTGGGAGAAAATCTACAACACCGTGCGCCCTCATCAGGCTCTCGGCTACTTAACGCCGCTCCAGTTCCTCCGCTACAACTCATCTCTACGAAAGGAATGAAAAGTGTCACCTATCTACTGGACGAGTACACTGCCTTGACCCTGCCCCCAGCGGCGCGTACAGTTTTTACAGGGGTGAATGCACTTATGTCCAGCGAAACTGCCAAATATCTGAAGTTCGGTTCGGTAACCGTGTTGATTCTCCTTTCTCTCGGCTATCTTGCCTATACCGGCGTGCAGGACAGCAAGAGCTATTACGTCACCATCAAAGAATTGAACAAGATGGGCAACGACGCCTATTCGAGACGCCTGCGCGTGGCTGGCAATGTGGTGCCTGGCTCAATCAAGCGCACCGGAACCCGTGTCGACTTTATGCTCAAAGAAGAGAACCTGACGCTGCCCGTTTCCTACACCGGTACCGAGGCCCCGCCCGATACTTTCAAAGATGACTCGCAAGCCCTGGCCGATGGCAGCTTCGGACGCGATGGCGTCTTCCACGCCAAGCAACTGCAGGCCAAGTGCGCGTCAAAGTATGCGCCACAACCGGGGCAACCCGGTGCAAGTCCGGCTTCGGAGCCTGCCAAGAGCATGTCGTCAGGCGGAACGCCATCTCTGCTCCTCAGAGGAACTGAACCGTCGAGCTAGAGTTCGACCGCCTGTGGCATTACAATCCATAACGCTTGAGTGATACCGATCCCGTCGTTTCCGTCTCGAATCTCATTAAGCAGTTTGGACGCTTCGCAGCCTTGCGGGGCGTGACCGCCGGGTTTGCTGGTGGTAAGCTCTACGCCATCCTCGGGGACAATGGCGCGGGCAAGACCACTCTGCTGCGAACGCTTGCCGGCTTGAATCAGCCATCGAGCGGACAGATCACAGTTCTCGGCGCGCACCGTTTTCATGACATCTGCCACGATGTCGGCTACATGGCGCATCCATCCCTCCTCTACGACGAAATGAGCGGCATGGAGAACCTCGCCTACTTCGCGCAGCTCTATGGCATTGCCGAAGTGTCCCGCTGCGCCAACGTGATTCATTCTGTTGGCCTCGATCCTACTCTGGTTCGTCCTGTGGGCCAGTACTCGCAGGGGATGCGCCAGCGCCTGTCGCTCGCCCGCGCGTTGCTCAACGATCCGAAGATTCTTTTGCTCGATGAGCCGTTCTCAAACGTCGATCTTCGTTCAGCCGCCGAAATGGTTATTCTGCTGGCCACGCTGCGCGATCAAGGCAAAACAATATTTGTCGTCACTCACCAGGCATCGCTGCTGGAACGGGTCGCCGACGAATTTATCTGGATGGAATCCGGAAAGATTATCGGACGTACGCGCGAGCTTAAATCGCCGGAGACAGCCTTGTGACGCCCACCGCTCCTCAGCCTGCCCCCAATCTCGCGGCCGATGCCAAACCCACGAAAGGCATAATGAGCGCGACGCTGCTCAAAGATCTCCGCCTGGAATGGCGCTCGAAAGACGCCATCAACTCGATGCTTTTCTTTTCGCTTCTTGTCGTCGTCGTATTCAGTTTCTCCTTCGATCCGACCGCAGAAGAATCGCGCCAGATCGCCGGAGGCCTTATCTGGGTCGCTTTCCTTTTCGCCAGCGTTGTCGCGCTCAACCAGACCTGGGCCCGCGAGCTGCGCAATCAGGTCCTTGACGCCTACCGCGTCTCGCCCGCGCCGGCCAACTCTCTTTTCCTGGCCAAGGCGCTCGGAAACTTTGTCTTCGTCAGCGTGCTCGAGGCGCTCATGACGCCTCTGTTCATCGCGTTTTATCGTCTGCGCGCTCTTGGGCCCGCGTGGCAATTGCTGATCGTCGCTGCCCTCGGGACGTGGGCGCTCGTCGTTAACGGAACTTTTTTCGCTGCGATGTCCATTCGCACGCGCAGCCGCGAGATCATGCTGCCGCTGTTGCTGTTCCCGATTTCGATTCCTGCCATCCTCGCGATGGTGCAAGCAACCACCGCCATCCTCACCGCCGAGTACAGCGCTCGTTTCTGGATCGTGTTGCTTGTCACCTACGATCTGGTGTTTACTACCAGCTGTCTCCTTTTGTTTGAAACCATACTGAACGCGGAATGACGCTATTGAATCATTCAATCATTGAGCCATTGAAACATTTTGCTGCGGTTGAGTGCTCCAGAATGATTCAATGAATCAATCGCTCAATGTCTCAATCGGTGGAGTTTCGTTGAGGAAAACGCCATGAAGAAGGCTTTCCCCATCTTTGTCATCGCGACCGGCGTTCTGCTCTGGTATGCGATGTACATGGCACTCAGCCCCAACGGCGCTCCTACCGAGCAGACAATGGGCAATGTGCAACGCATCTTCTACTACCACGTCCCTTCCGCGTGGACTGCCTTTATTTTTTTCTTCATTAACTTTGGCGCGTCGATTTACTACCTGATCAAGCGCTGCGAAATCGCCGACATCCTCGCCCTCGTTTGCGCCGAAATCGGGGTCGTCTTCCTGACCGTCAATCTCGTCACTGGTCCCATCTGGGCTCGCCCCGTGTGGGGAATTTGGTGGACGTGGGATTGGCGCCTAACCTCGACGCTGATCGTGTGGCTGATCTACGTTAGCTACCTCATGCTCCGCCGGTTTTCTGCCAGCAGCCAGACGCCCATTTTGGCGGCGGCTATGGGAATTTTTGGCGCACTCTGCGTTCCGTTCGTTTATTTTTCAATCTGGTTTTTTCGGACGCAACACCCGCAGCCTGTTATGGGCGGCGGCGGTTCCATCGATCCGCGCATGCTGCACGTGTTGCTTCTAAACTGGCTGGCATTCTCCTGCTTTGCTTTTCTGGTTGGCTGGTCGCGTTTCCGTTTGGAAAAACTTCAACGCCAGGTGGACGAAGCGCACGCTATGCGCTCGCTAATGGACGAGTCAGCCGCTGCGCCACAAATGAATCTTCCACGGAGCGCACGATGAACGCTTATCTCTTCGCCGCCTACGCCGCCACCTGGATCATCCACATTGCGTATCTGTCGACCATCTATTTCCGCTATGCTCGGCTGAAACGCGAAATCGAAGATCTGAAGAAGTGAAGAGTCGAAAAAATAAGTCTGCGACTGAAGGCCCCGGATTTCGGTATCAGCCGCAAACCTGTGAAGCCTTTCCTGCCACCTGAGACCTGACTCCTGCCACACACGTTGCCCTTAGCAACCCCGCCCTACCCTCCTTGCTTCTCATTAGGCGGACCCGCTCAGCTTGACCAGCGTATCCCTTGGATGTAAAAGTAGTCATTTGCATTTAACCCAGTTCTGATGACAGGTGCGCATTCGCCGCAGGGGCGTCGTCCCATGTGGCGTATGACTCTCTCTGTTTTTCTCACCCACAAGAGATTGGGCCTCGGAGGAGTTTGTGAATCGGAATCATTATGTGCCGGAAGGCTCGGTTAATCCGGCCTCGCTAAGAGCTACACAAACCGCATGGGGGATGAAAACGGCGCTTTTGGCGGCGATCATCTTCGCCATGGCCGGATCCGCATTCTTCCTAGGCAGCGCGAAGCTTGGGCAGACCGGTGGGCGGCAAAGCAACCTCCGCCCGCTCGCCACGAAGCCTTCTGCCGCGGCCGTGTCGTTGCCGCTATACTTCGAGCCCAATCAGGGCCAGACCGATCCCCAAGTCAAGTTTCTGGCTCGCGGGGTTGGCTACGGACTGTTCTTTACCGCAAGCGAAGCGGTTCTCGATCTCCAGCAGCGTGCCACAAAAGATCAACCTGCTGCCGGTACCATTGTTCGCATGCGCCTTGAAGGCGTCAGTCCTGCGGCGAGCATTCAAGGGGACGAACCTCTCCCCGGCAAAAGCAGCTATTACATTGGCAATGATCCCCGCGCGTGGCGCCGCAACATTCCGCAATTTGGCCGGGTCGCATATCACGGCGTTTATCCGGGCATCGACCTTATTTACTACGGACAAGAGCACCAGCTCGAGTACGATTTCAGCGTCGCGCCCGGTGCCGATCCGTCTCGGATTGCGCTCAGCTTTGCCGGCGCATCGCCTCGGCTCGATAACGGCGATCTCGTTCTGACGACTTCGACCGGCGACATCCGTTTCCACGCGCCCCGCGTCTATCAGCCTGCCGATGGATCATTGTCCGTTGACGGAAAGGGCAATGACGCGAAACAAATTGAGGTTCCGGGCACTTTCCGGCTGCTGGCCGCAAACCGGATCGGGTTCACTGTCGGCACTTACGACCGCTCCCGCGAGCTAATAATTGATCCCGTCCTCACTTATTCCACATACCTGGGAGGAACAAACGGCGCGGTCAACTGTCCCTCCACTAACCCGGCATCGCCCATCCAGGGATGTCCGCAAATTGCCGTGGATAATTCCGGCAAAATCTATCTCGCTGGCTCTACCACGTCGACCACTTTTCCGGTGACCAGCGGCGCATACCAGAGCACTCTGCCCGGGCAGCAAAACATTTTTGTTGCCGTGCTCAACCCTTCTTCCTCGCAATTGCTGTATGCCACCTACCTCGGCAGCGGGGGGACCGACAGTCTCGGCGGCATTGCTGTCGATTCGTTCTTTAACATCTACGTCTCTGGAACCACGACACTGCTTTCCAACTCCACTACCTACTTTCCCACTACCTCCAGCAACGCATTTCAGACGCCTCAGTCGCTCCAAAGTGAAGGGCTCTCTGCAAACGGGACCCACGGATTCCTTACCCAGTTCCTCACGAGCAGCGGCTACGGGCTCGGATACTCTACATATCTGGCGGGCAATGGCACCGATGTCGTCACCGGATTGGCCGTTGACTCCAGCGAGAACGCCTACCTCACCGGCACAACTACCTCAACCAATGGTCCGGGCAATGGCTTTCCGTCCAACTCTTACGCGTATCAGCCGTGTCCGTTCGCGCCGGTCGGTCCGTCAGGTTGTTCCGTAACCAGCGGCCCGCCCCAGTTCTTCGCCAGCAAAGTGGCAACTACTGGAGCCGGTACGGGAAGCATGTTGTACTCCACTTACTTCGGCGGAGGTAACGGCACCATAGCTCTCGGTGGAGGTGTTGCCGTTGACTCCAGCGGCTACATGTATTTCACCGGCACAACCAATATGCAGAACTTCACCGGGACTGGCCCCCCCGCGGCATTCCCCATTTTGAATGCTTACCAGCCCTGCCTTGACCAGCCCGGCGTTACCACGTGCACGCAATTGGCGAACACGGCCCCAACTGACGCCATTCTTGTAAAGCTGAACCCGAGCCAGGCCCAGCCGGGGGCCGCACCATTCTACTCAACCTACCTTGGCGGGAGTGCGGACGACGTTGGCATCGCCGTTGCCGTCGATCCCCTGGACGATGGCTATGTTACGGGCTCAACCAATTCGTCGGATTGGAATTGCATCGCGAACCTCTCTTGCGGTGCGAGCCCTTTCGGCTATACCGACACCAACGCGACGAACGGCTTTATTGCTGAAATCTCTAATCCTGAACCCAGTGTCTTTCTGACTTATTTCGCCTGGCTCGGCGGCACCACGCCCGATGGCGGCCAAACCATCGGTCAAGCCATCGCTGTTGATTCGGTGCCTATGGTTCACGTGGCAGGGCAAACTTTCTCGCCTAACCTGCCCGTCAGCGCATTCCCCGGCAACACGGGTTATCCGAATTACCTTCAGAAGTATCAGGGCGCTGGCGACGCCTTCGTGGCTCTTGTTTCGCCTTCGGCTGTAGTCACGGACGGAGATTACATAAGCTATCTTGGCGGTACACAGGCGGACCAAGCTACCGGTATTGCGGTCGACTCGAGCAACAACACTTATGTCGCCGGCACAACATCGTCCTCACCCTGCTCTTCCTGCACTCCGCCCAACATTGTGGGCTTCCCGATCACCCCAACTGCTTACCAAAGCACACTTCCCGGCTCCCTTCCTAGCGCCTTCGTGACTGAACTAGGCAGCAGCAGCAATATTGTGGTTTCGGTGGCATCGGGCAGCCCCAATCCCAGCCCAGATCCCGCTGGAACGACTGCCACGTTCACCTACACGATTACCAACAACGGCCCCAATCCGGCGACCGGCATTTACTTCACTCCTATGCCTCCCGCCGGTCTTACCGTCACGCCCACCGCAAATATCCTGACGGGCACCGGTACTTGCGGCACTTTCACATACTCCGGAAACGGCAACTCCGGCGCCATACCGTGCCTTATCCCTAACTTGGCTGCTGGAGGCGTCGCCACGGTCGAAGTACTGGTCACCCCGCCTGCTCCCTACTCTTCCAGTTCGATTTCAGTTGAGTGCACTCTTATCGCGAATGGAGTTACGGGAGGCAGCTGCCCCTCCCAAACGGACAACGTTGTCGACTTCACCATGACCAGCAGTCCCAACACTCTTACAGTTCAAAATGGTGGTCTCGCCAGCTTCATCATCACCGTGGCGCCCACGAATTCCACCCTGGGCTACACGGGTACGATTAGCTTTTCCGAAACGACTTCGCCCCCGATCGTCACTTCGACCACTCCAACATTCACCAACCCGACCGTCAGTCTTAGCGGCACTGGATCCGCCACGACTACGCTGAACATCCAAACCGTGGCCCGGCCAGTGAACACGGGCGGCCTGTTCCGGCGAACTTCCTTCTACGCCGCCTGGCTGCCGATTGGCGGACTCAGCCTGGCAGGACTCGGCATTGGCGTCGCTCGCCGCCGCCGTCGTCTGTGGTTCATCGGGGCTCTTCTCGGCCTGCTCGCCGCCCTTCTCTTCCTGCAGCCGGCATGCAGTTCCAGCAGCAGTAGTGTTACTACCGCGCAGGGCACTGGCGCCGGCACATATCACGTCTACGTCACCGGGGCCGTCTCAACGAACGCGTCGCATCAGATCATTCTCACGCTGAACGTAACCTAAGCGTCACGCATTTCCTCATTGAGAAGCCTCCGCTGTGGCGGAGGCTTTTTTTCGTTTGGCAGGACTTTCTGAGCCACCAGAGAATTTAGCTGCCCGCTTCCCGCACTCAGCCCGCAACCACATGAAAACAAGATATATCCATCTCTTGACGTATATCACATATTGCGATATTATTATCGCGATTTGGCATATGACACTCGGAGAAAAAATTCGCTACCTGCGCGAGGTCGAAGGGTCTCTCCGCGGTCTAGGCCGCCCCATGACTCAACTGGAGCTGATGAAATCCATCCGCAAGGAGACCAGTAAGGCCATCAGTCAGTCGTATCTTTCGCAGATTGAGAGCGGCAAGCGCCCGCACATTACACAGGCGACGCGCGCCTTGCTGGCGCGCTTTTTTAAGGTGCATCCCGGATTTCTCGTCGATGACCCCGATGGCTACCACACCGAACTAACTTCAGACCTTCGCACCACCGAAGGCCAACTCGATGTCTGGTTGCTGCAGGGCTCCGAACGTTTCTCCGGCGATCCGCCGCTGAGCGAAGCCCTGGTCAAGGCGGCGCGTGAAAAAGACACACGGCGGGCGATTCTTCTGCTCGGCGAAATTCTGAACACTCCCGGCCTGTCCGACCGGTTATTCGAAGCGTTGCGTCCCGAACTCGCGGCCGCCGCGAATGGAAGGGGGCGAAACCTATGACGTGGGCTGATTTCTATCTGATCTGTTTCGCCATCGGATTCTTGCTGAGCGCGATTTCGTTTATCGCCGGTGGTCTGCGCTGGCATGTGCATCTGCCGCACTTCCCGCATGGCGGCGGTCACATCCCCGGCGGACATATACCGATCGGCCACACGCCGACTGCTAGCGGCCAAGCCCCCCAAAATGGCGTTAGAACTGGAAAGGGAGCCGGCGTTTCCCCGTTCAACTTTGTTTCGATGACTGCGTTCCTGGCATGGTTTGGCGGCACGGGATTTCTAATTACGCGCTTTTCCAGCATCTGGTTCGCGCTCGGTCTACTCATCGCCATTGCAGCGGGCATGGTCGGCGCGGCCATCGTGTTCCTTTTTATGACGCGCGTGCTGATCTCGCCCGAAGAGAACATGGATGCCGCCGACTACGACATGGTCGGAGTACTTGGGCATACATCTTTGCCCATTCGTCCTGACGGTACGGGCGAAATTATTTACTCGCAGGCCGGAACGCGACGGACATGTGGCGCGCGCAGCGAAGATGGCGTTGCCATCGGCAAAGGCGCGGAAATCGTTGTGACGCGCTACGAGAAAGGGATCGCGTATGTACGTCTGTGGGAAGAAATGAGCGGCGAGCATTGAGAACAGGCCTGGGTTTTCGCCGCTCCGATGGGAATGAGGCGATACAGAGGTTAGATAACGACATCACCATGGATTCAACGACTCAACAATTCGCAGTCTTTGCGGAAGAAACACATGCAGGCCGCGGCTGGGCTATGCTTATGCTCTTTGCGTTGGTGGGCCCGGCGATCGCCATCATGGTCGCGCCGCGCACACCTATCTGGCCTATGCCGCTGCTCGCCGCCGTCGGAGTCGGTGTATTTGCGATGGCTTGGAGTGGCTTCCAATACCGCTTCTCGCCCGAAGAACTCGAAATTCGCATGCTTGGCTTCCGGCTGCGCTCCGTTCCGAGAGCGGCCATTCTGGGCTATTCGATTGAAGGATGGAACCTGATGCGTGGCTATGGTATTCGCGTGAGGGGCAGCACTCGCGCCTATGTATGGTGCAACAAGGTCGTCCACATCAACACGTCGAACGGCCAGATTTTTCTTGGCCACAACGATCCTGAGCGCGTTGTTCGCGATCTCGATCAGATGATGGGTTTTGTAGCAAGAGGTTAAACGCAAGTAGTGCTACCGCAGCAAAAAGGTTTTTTTTTGGGTTTAGCTAAGAGCCAAAGGCTAAGAGCTAGTAGCGATTCTAGGAGGCGATATGTTGTTAGGAATAGCAATTGAAATCTGGATCTTCGCGGGACTCGCGGTCCTGGTCATTCTCTTCCTCATGAGCGGCCTTGCCCGCTTATACCGTAAAGCTGGGCCGCATGAGGCGCTCATCGTTTATGGGTTTCGCGGCACGCGCGTGGTGCAGGGCCACGGCACAATCATCTTCCCGATGGTCGAGAACTGTCGCGACCTTTCGCTCGAACTGATGTCGTTCGATGTCGCGCCACAGCAGGATCTCTATACCAAGCAGGGCGTAGCGGTCACGGTCGAAGCCGTCGCTCAAATCAAAGTTAAGTCTGACAAAGAATCGATTCTTACCGCCGCCGAGCAGTTCCTTACCAAGAGCGATCAGGAGCGAGAAGGCCTCATCCGGCTGGTGATGGAAGGCCACCTGCGCGGCATTATCGGCCAGCTTACGGTTGAGGAAATCGTGAAGCAGCCGGAAATGGTCGGTGATCGCATGCGGGCCACCTGCGCCGACGACATGAACAAAATGGGCCTCGAGGTCATTTCATTCACTATCAAAGAGGTCCGCGACAAGAACGAATACATCACCAACATGGGTAAGCCCGACGTAGCCCGCATCAAGCGCGATGCCGATGTCGCCACCGCCGAGGCCGAGCGTGACACGGCCATCAGGCGCGCCATGGCAACCCGCGAAGCCGCGGTCGCCAAGGCCCAGGCCGATCAGGAGCGAGTGCTCGCCGAGACGCTCTCCCAGGCCAAGCAGGCGGAGTCCACGCGTGACCTTGAAATCAAGAAGGCGCAGTACCTCGAAGTCACGAAGAAACAGCAGGCGCAGGCTGACAAGGCCTATGACATTCAAACCGCCATCATGCAGCAGCAGGTGACGACCGAAACCGTGCGCGTGCAGCAGGTCGAAAAGGAAGGACAGGTTAAGGTGCAGGAGGCGGAAATCAATCGCCGCGAAAAAGAGCTGATCGCAACCGTGCTCAAGCAGGCCGAAATCGAGCGCCAGCGAATTGAGACTTTAGCCAATGCCGAAAAGGCGCGCCTGATGGCCGAAGCAGAAGGACAAGCGTCTTCGATTCGCCAGCAGGGCGAGGCCGAAGCGGAAATCATTTTCAAGAAAGGAGAAGCCGAAGCCAAGGCCATGAACGTGAAAGCCACGGCTTATCAGGAATACAACCAGGCTGCAGTAATCGACAAGTTGTTTGCGAGCATGCCGGAAATCGTGAAGGCATTAGCCAGTCCACTGGCGAACATCGACAAGATCACTATCGTCTCGACCGGCAACGGCGACGCTGCCGGCATGAACAAAATCACGGGCGACATTACGAAGATGGCAGCGCAGGTTCCGGCGCTCTTTGAAACGCTAAGCGGCATGCCGCTCAGCGAACTGATAGGAAAGGTCCGCCAGATCGGCGACAAAACTCCGAAGCCGCTGGAGCCCGGTAATGGCGCGAAATAACCAGTCACTAGTTGATAGTCGTTGGTCGTTCGCGAATCTGATGTGACCCGGACGACCGCGACTACCAAGGGAATTAGAGACTCGTTGGATTTTTCTGGGGTTGCGGCAGATACGCAACCCCGAACGACAAACGACCAGCGACAAATGACAGTTCAGGAGTTCTGCATGCACGACGAATTACATCACGCACGATCGCTAGGACTTTCCGTTGCGCTCGGCGGTGCCATGGGCGCAGCCATCGGCGCGGCCACCGGACACATCGGTATCTGGGTCGCCGCCGGCATAGCTGCGTACATCGCAATCACGCTGATGGGCGGCGCATCGCAAAACAAGCAATAAGGCTGTTCGCGAAAGGAATATTTATATGCGAAAAATCATCGGGCTCTCGATAGCGGTCGTGGTTTCGCTGCTCGCGGCAATGGGCATGCTGTTCGCACATGTCGACCATTATGTCGGTGCAGGCATTGCTGTGTGCGCGATTCTGATCGGCACTGCAATCGCACGTCCGCGCCGAGGGGAGACGCGCTAAGCCCTCCCTGTGTATGGACCGCACACGAGCAACGATCCAATTTCGAACGACAGGCTTTACTGAGAACTGACAACCGAGATCTGAGAACTAAAACGAGGTGACTTATGGCATTACTGGAGCGTGTTTCCACATTAGTTCGGGCCAACCTCAACGACCTGATCGATCAGGCCGAGGACCCGGAAAAGATGATCAAGCAGGTCATTCTCGACATGCAGAACCAGCTTCTGCAGGTCAAAACTCAGGTCGCCATCGCCATCGCCGACCAGCACCTGCTCGAGAAAAAGAAACAGGACAATGACGACAAAGTGACGGAATGGATGCGCAAAGCCGAACTCGCCGTCGACAAGAAGCAGGACGACTTAGCGCGCGCCGCTCTGCTCCGTGTTGAAAGTTATCGCGAGATGAGCATTGGTTTCGCGCAACAGGTCGAAGACCAGACGGCGCATGTTGAGAACCTCAAGTCCGCGCTACGCAAGCTCGATCAAAAGCTTGCCGAAGCGAACACTAAAGCCGATCTGCTAATCGCGCAGCACCGCCGGGCCCGCGCCGCCAGCAAAGCCGGTGACGCGCACTCTGGCATGGCCGCGAATGCTAAGTCAGCCACCTTCGACCGCATGAAACACAAAGTAGCGCGCGAAGAAGCTGTCGGCCAGGCCAAAGCCGAACTTCTAGCCGATGACGTCGAAGACCGTCTCGCCGCGCTCGAGAAGGAAGACCGCATCGAGCAGCTGCTGGCGGAGTTGAAGACGAAGCGTGGAGCGTGAAGGCATGGTCATTTTGGGGTTCGATCCCGGCGGAGAGGGAAGCTTTGGGTGGTGCGTGGCAGAACAAACGTCAGACAATCGGTTTTGGTTGCCCGACACGAATGTTGAGGATCATGCAGAGCGAGCGGTGAGCACCGCGCTCAAACGGGCTGCCAACTACGGACCAGTGGAAGCAGCTGGGATCGACAGCCCCCTATTTGGGGTGGCGAAAGGTGACCGTAACGCCGATGGTCGGATTCGCGATGCGATGAAAGAGCGCAAAGCGCCAAACATCTGGAGTACCGTGCAACACGTGAATTGGCTGCGCGGAGCCTGCGTGGTCCAAGGCATCATGGCGGCACGCCTTTTGCGCCGCGAACTGTCTAACATACGCATAACGGAAACCCACCCGAAGGCTCTTCTTTGGCTTAAAGACATCGCCAATCGAAACCGCCGTCCGGTCGAAATACAATGGGAACAGATTTCTCAGTTAATCAAATCGGAGCCGCGAGAACCTTACATAGAACACGAGCGAGACGCTGCTTTGGGCTGTGTAGCTGCTTTGGCGATGTTAGAGAAGCCTCGCGACTGGCGCGACCTGTTTCAAGAGGAGAAAGACGGATTCGCACCCGTAACGCCTGTCGAATACTGGATGCCAATTCCTCTACCGTAGTTCAGGAGGAGCAAAGATATTCATGCGCAAAGTCTTCCACTTCGACTCTCCATCCGAGCCCTACGTGGCCGATGCCGCCGTACTCTGCTGCTTCGATCACCGCATCCACCGAGCCGTTCGAAAGTTCTTAAAGAAACAGGGCATCGAGCAGCCCGACATGATCGTCGTCGCCGGCGGCGCAAAAACCCTTGCAACTCCTCGCAACGATTTTGAGCGCGATTTCATTCTGGAGCAGGTGCGCATGTCGATCCGCTTGCATCAGACCAAGCGTGTCTTCGTCATGAGCCACTCTGACTGCGCTACCTACGGCGGCCTGGCGCACTTTAAGGGAGATCCCGACGCCGAAGCCGCGCATCACCGGGGCGAACTCCTCCGTGCCGCTGACCTGTTGACGACAAACTTTCCCGGGATTTCTGTCGAGCCCTATTTCGTGAAATTCGATGGCGTGTGGGAAGTGAATAAAGCGAGCAGCAAGAACGAAGACGTGGCGTGAGAAAAGTAAGAAATCAGAAGTAAGATTGCAGAAGTGAAAGCCCACAATCGCACCGCCAGGTTTGCTTCTTAAACCTGACTTCTTACTTCTGCAATCTCCTACGCGCTTGCTTTATCCAGCAGGGGCAATGTTTTTTCTGCCGCAGACGCTGCCTCGGCTTCCGCGGTATCCAGTTCCAACTGCTCCTGCCCGCTGAGCGCCGTGACCTTTCCGCGATAAGTCTTGAGGTGCCGCTGCGCGGTTTCGAACGCTTCCTGCGCCTTGTTTAGATTCTTGCCTACGTTCTCAAATTGATTCTGGAAATAGTCGAACGACTTCTGCGCCTTCGCCAGCTCCGCGCGGCTCTTCTCAAACCGGCTGGCAACTTCATACCACTTGTGCACCAGCGCAATAGTCTGCAGCGTCATCATCAGCGTGTTCGGCGAGACGGGAAACACTCGCAGCGCGTTCAACGCATCCCCGATCTCCCGGTTCCGAATCACTTCCATATATAGCGTCTCGCTCGGCAAATACATGAGCGCAATGTCCGTCGTTCCGTTTTGCGGTTGAATGTACTGCTGAATGCGCTTCCCCTCCGCTTTCATCACCCGCACCAGCGCGACTCGCGCTACCTCGATCGCGGCCTCATCGCTATTTTCAAACAGCGCAAGCACCTGCTCCCGCGGAAACTTCGCGTCAATCGGCAGCTTGCGATCGGGGAAATAAATCACCGCATCCACGCGCCCGCCGCCTTCGCCCGGCGAAGCCTGTAACGCGAACATGTGCGACGGCAGAAAATCTGAAAGCAGCCGCTCGAGGCTGGCCTCGCCAAACTGCCCGCGCAGATGCGGAAGCTTGAGCAGATTGTTCAGATCGTTGATCGAATGCCCCAGCGCGCCCACTTCGCGCAACTGCTCCTCCGCCGCTTTCAGATGCTGCTGCACTTTTTCAAACTGCGCAAAGCCTTCCTTGATGTTCTGATCCAGCTTCGCCTGCACCTGCTCGGTAATCGCCATCAGCTTCGCGTCTACGCGATCGCGAATTCCCTCCAGGCTCTGGGCCGTTTGCTGGTTCAGTCCCTGAAAATCCGTCTTCAGTTGTTGCGTTGTGAGCAGAAGGGAACTCGTCAACTCGCGCCGTCCGTCTGTCAGGCTCCGGTTCTGCTCCTCTCGGCCCACAGCCAGTTGCTGCTCCACCGAACTTCGAATCTCTGAAAAACCGTGCTGGATGCGGTCTGTCACCTGCTGCCGCAGGTCCCCTTTAGTCTGCTCCAGCCTACTGGCCATGTCGGCAGTGCTGATACTGATCTTCTGGCCAAGCTCGCTATTGAACCTTTCGAGTGCCTCCGCAACTTCCGCGTTTCTATCTACTTGCGAGGCTGCCGAAAGTCTACGCAATAGAAGGGCCGAAAACCCAAGCAGGACAAGGGTTCCCACGAGCACAGTAACTAGCAATAAGGTCTCCATCGTAAGTCGCTCAGCTGAATTCTAGAAGCTACGGTGATTCTTGGAAAGCGAAACTTTGCCGGCGGCCCCACGCCTGAAGGTGGAACCAAATTATCATGCTCCGGGCCTTGGCAGTCTTGCTGGTGACATTGGCAGTAATTCTAGGACCAGCCGCCTCTACAGTTCACTCAACCGAATCACCTAGCGCAAAGGCGGCAGAACCCGCGGCTGGCGATCCAGCTGGCGACGATCGCTCTACCGCCAATCAATCCAACACCGAACAACTCCCCCCCGCACCTACAACTTCCTCTCCGGATGAGGATGCCGCCGCTGAAGCAGCCCTGCTTGCCTCAATTAACGAAAGCCGGAAGGAGGCAGGCGTCGCTCCCGTTCGCACGGAGGAAACGTTGTGCCAGGCCGCGCGCTTGCATGCGAAGCGTATGGTTGCGGCGCAGCAACTGGAGCATCAGTTCCCCGGCGAGCCTTCGCTGCTTCCGCGATTTGCCGCCGTGAGCCCGCTGCAACTCGACCGCGCGGGAGAAAATATTGCCGACGCATCTGGCTCCGAGAGCGCCACCAGCGTTCTGATGCATTCTCCGCCGCACCGCGCCAATATACTCGATCCGAATTTCAATGTCGTCGGTGTCGCGGCCATCTGGACGCAAGGCCGCCTGTATGTGGTCCAGGATTTCGCTCATGCCCTCCCCGCAAATTCCACGCAGGAAACCGCGCGCCTCATCGCCAACGCCGTGCGCCAGGCGCGCGCTAATGCCGAGTTGCCAGAGCTCAGCCAGTTCACGCCGCCGCATCTCGACGAAGCCGCCTGCGAAGTCGCGAAGGAAGGCCACCCCGCTGCCCGTTCCGTCGCCTCGATTTACAGCAGCCGCAAAGTCATCACCTACACGCAAAGCCATCCCGAAGTTCTGCCCGGTTCTGCTCAGTCCTCACTCAAGAACCCGGATCTCAGCCACTTCGCTATTGGCGCCTGCTACGCTCGCAATGCCACACACCCGGCCGGAATTTATTGGGTGGCAATATTGCTGTATTGAGCTACGAGTTCCGAGCCGCGAGTTGCAAACTTCGAACGCAAATAATCTCGCGGACGAACGTCCCTCACACATCAATAAAACGATCTTTGAATTCCGGACTCGGCATAATGCATTCATCCGTGCGACCGAACAACCGATATCGATTTCGCGCGACAAGGTCATAACCGAAATTGAGCATCCCGCGTGGCATTTTTCGCAGCTCGTGAACCCAGGCTGGGCCAATATTCAAAGTCTCGAGCAGGAATAACGCAGCATCGGATTTCTCGAGCAGCGCGGGAGTTTCGAAGCGGTAATCCTTTACCACGTAGAACGTGCTCAAACTTTCCGTGTTCCCGCCAAATCTACGCACCATCGACCGCCCTATGTCGCTTTGCAGCGAGGCGAAATCGAACGCGGCCTCGGCATCGTGCAACAAGACAAACCGCGTTAGCCGAGTACAAAGCGCGCACACCCCGTCATAAAGAATTAGGTGCTGCCTTCTCTCCATATCTGAACCTTGCAACCCGAACGTGCCATGTTCTCTCGATGATGCTCTCTCGATGCTAAGCGTATCAATGTCAAGCACATCAATGTTCCGCATCAGGCGGGGCCAGACCGGTCATATATTGCAGTCCACGAATTCACGCTGTACAGCGCCGCCATATCTGGTACTGCGTTTGCCGATTTCCTCCGTGCACCTCCGTGCACTCCGTGGTAAAAAGCCTGTAATGGAAGCTTCATCCCGAATCCGCGTCGGCACCGCCGGCTGGTCTTACAAAGATTGGGACAGCATCCTCTATCCGCCCGAGGTCACGCGCAAGAAAATCCATGCCGTCGAATATCTTGCCCGCTTTTTCGACGTCATCGAAATCAACACTTCGTTCTACGGACACATTCGTCCCGAACTCGGCCGCTTGTGGTGCCATAAGGCAAAAACGGTCAATCCAAATTTCATTTTCACCGCCAAGCTTCACCGCTCCTTCACCCATTCTCCGCTCGCCGTCATGGAGCCCACTTCCGCCGCCAGCATTCGCCCCAACGACGAAGATGAGCGCCTTGCCCGCGAGGGCCTCGCATCTCTCGCCGCCGAAAACATGCTCGGAGCCCTGCTCATCCAGTTCCCCGTTTCGTTCAAAAACACCAGCCTCAACCGTGATTATCTCGAGCAGCTTCTTCGCCAGTTCATCGAGTATCCCCGCGTCGTCGAGGTCCGTCACGAAAGCTGGAACCAGCCGGAAACGCTGGCGCAATTTCTGCGCCACAACGTCGGCTTCTGCAACATCGACCAGCCGTTGCTTGGCCGCTCGCTCGCGCCGACCGAGCATGTCACATCCAACTTAGGATACGTCCGGCTCCACGGCCGCAACTATGAGCATTGGTTTGAAAGCGACAGCCGCGCGACCGACAACCGGGATGCCCGCTACAACTATCTCTACAAGCCCGCCGAACTCGAAAAGTGGAAGCAGAAAATCGAGATCATCGCGCGGAAAGCGCAATCGACCTTCGTGATCGCCAACAACCACTACAACGCGAAAGCTGCCGTAAATGCGCTGGAATTGCGCTACATGCTGGAAGGCAAGAAGGTCCGCGCCCCGGAAACGCTGGTGAAACACTATCCCGAGCTGAAGCCGATTTCAGAAGTGGAAGGCTCGAGCGGAAACTACCCGCTGCTGGCGTGAGTCTCACGACAGCGCGCACGTTCCGAACGTGCTGAGTGTCCCGAATACGGGAATTTGATTGTAATTGAGATTCTTCGCCAACCACGGACCAAAGCATTCCGCTTGCCTCGCTCGATTTTATTGAGCTGTTTCAATTTCCGACAAATACTCTAAGGCAGTTTGAGACAATTCGGCATTATTGCCTTTTGCAGCCTCAAAAAGGAGTAACTGCGCTTCCGACGCGTTGCCCGACCGCATCAGAGCCACACTGAAGAAAACTTGAAGGCGCTGTTTGTCTTCGAGTTTGCTACGCTTGAATACTTCTCTGAAAGTTAGCACGGCTTCGGTATACTTTCCTGCATCGACGAGCGCGCAACCCAGTCTTGAGGCTAGCTCCAAGGCGAAATCCGCGTGCTCAAGCTGAACGAGTAGGTCCTGATATTCCGATTTCACCTCAGCGAACTTTTCACAAGCCAGATCATATTGTTTCTCTTGGGCATTCAGACTCGCCTCGGAGATCTCGACTTGAGACATCACAACTCGATCTGCCTTTGCGTATGTCTTAGCCAATTCCAGAAGCTCGCGGGATTTCGCCACATTTGCGAGCTGGGAATAACAGCTCGATTCTCCTAGGACAATGGCTGCTCGATCACTGTCTGTCTCCGCATCCTGCATGAGAGCCGAGAGCACGGCGAGGGCTTTCAGGTTTTGGCCGTCTCGGCTCTGTTGCAGCGCGGAATGCAGTACGTTCCAATCTATGGACAAGACTTGGATCCTGAAGTGGAGCAGAAAAACGCACCACCATGATAACTGTTGTAGCCGTCAAAACATCGCCAATCTCCCCCCGTGGCCTCTGTGTCCTCTGTGGTTTAAGATTCTGTGTCAACCCCAATGCTCACTCGCATCGCGACCGCCGTCGTCCTCATACCCCTCGTCCTCTTGCTCGTACTCAAAGCGTCAGCCTATCTGCTGGTCATCGTCGCCGCGGCCGTCGCCCTCCTGGCCATCGCCGAGTTCCTCAAGCTCACCACTCACTACGGAGTCCAGCCACTCCCGGCTCTCACCTATATATATGTCGCGCTCTTCTTCATCTTCGTCATCATTGCCTCAAGCAATCGCACGCCGCTGATTGAAACAACATCGGTCATCTATGGCATCACTCTCGCCACCGCGCTCGCGCCCTTCATCTTCTTAACCGCCGCCATGCGCCGGACGTCATTAAGCTACGATCTCCGCACCGGCTATCCGGCCGCCGCAGCTTCCGTCTTCGCCTTCGCGTTGATCGCCGTTCCCATGTCGCTGCTCGTTGAAATCCGCCGCTTTCCCGCCGGAGCCATCTGGACCATCTACACTCTCCTCGCCGTCTGGGCCGGAGACATCTTCGCCTACTTCGTCGGCAAGGCCATTGGCCGCCACAAGATGTCACCCGAGATCAGCCCCAAGAAAACCTGGGAAGGCGCCGTGGCCTCAGTCGCTGCCAGCGTGATCATCGGTACGCTCTGGATGCAATATGCCACCCAAATCAGCGCCGCACTCCTGCGCGCGGGCCTCATTGATCGCCGCGACGGCGTTTTCAGCCTAGAGCAGCCTCAACTCTGGCCGATCATCATTCTGTCCGCAGTCGTCAACATCGCCGCCCAACTTGGAGATCTCGTCGAATCCCTTATCAAACGCGGCGCCGGCGTCAAAGATTCCGGCTCCATCCTTCCCGGCCACGGCGGCATGTTCGATCGCATCGACGCCATGCTCTTCGCAATTCCTGTCGTCTGGGCCTTCCGCGCCTGGCAGTTAATGCAGTAGACGCGATTGCGTTCTGCTGCCAAGGTTAAAGAGCCAACTGTCAGGGATGCGACCCGGCTGTCTCACTCGGAAAAACCTCGACTATACTGTTTCGATTCAATTTCCGAAGGAGACCGCCTATGCTACGCAGCACCTTCTTGCTTACGTGTCTGGTTCTCGCCCTGTTGACCGCAGGCTGCTCGAACGCGCCCGCCCCACCAGCTCCCGATACTCGTGCCGCCGATCTGCAAGCCGTCAAGGACGTGGAAGCAGCATGGCAGAAAGACGCGAATTCCAAGGACGCCGATAAGTGGGCCAATTACTTTACCGAAGATGGCAGCGGACTTTACCCCGGCTCCGCAACCCTGAATGGCAAGGCAGCCATCAAGGCGGCAATCGCGCCTCTCATGGCCGATCCCAATTTTTCGCTGGCCTTCCAGTCCACGCGCGCGATGGCCTCTAAGAGTGGCGACATGGTCTATTCGCAAGGCACTTACACCATGACTATGACCGATCCGAAGACCAAGAGGCCCGTGACCGACCACGGAAAGTATCTAACCGTGTACACGAAGCAAGCCGACGGAAGCTGGAAAGCCGTCGCCGATACCTATAATTCCGACTCCACAATGTAGGCTTCGTGTCTTGAGCCCTAGTCCGCTCCCGGCAGACAAAACCGGGAGCGGGTACTCCTTTACTCGGCCCCCAATCCCGCTCCGAATTGCGCAATAGTCTCCGCCGCGATAGGATTCTCCCCCAGTTCGAGAAGTAAAATTCCAGGAAGCCGGAGGAAACTCTATGGGTTTCATCACGTGGATTATCGTAGGTCTCATTGCTGGCTGGCTCGCCGGGCAGGTAATGAAGGGCGGCGGCTACGGAGTTCTGGTCGACATCATTCTCGGAATTCTCGGCGGCCTCGTGGGCGGCTGGCTTTTCGACCGGCTTGGCATCTGGCCCGGCGGCGGCATCATCGGCGCGATCATCGTCGCCTTCGTCGGCGCGGTGATCCTGGTCTGGATTTCGCGTCTCCTGAAAAAAGCCTAGCGCCAACGAACCGAGGTCAGAATTAAAAGGTCAGATTGCAGAAGTGAAATCCCGAGCCGCAAACTGCATCGGGAACCTAGAAGCTTTTACTTCTGACCTCTTAACCTCTGACCTCACTTGCCGGGCGTGGCCCTAAGCTGCATTTTAGGATCACGCCCGGAATCTGCCCTCCATCGCCTCGCCTACCGCCCCTACTCCAAGTCGCGCGAGCGCTACATGGCTCGCTCGTGCCCAACCTGCGTAATTCCCATACAATTAGGCTTAGTCTCACTCCTCATGAAGCGCATCGCCATCCTGGGTTCCACCGGCTCTATTGGCCGAAGCACCCTCAGCGTGGTCGAGTCCTATCCTGATCGCTTCCAGATCGCGAGCCTCGCTGCCGGCTCAAATCTGGAAGCCATCTACGAGCAAGCCCTCCGCTGGAAACCAAAAGTCGTCTCCGTCGCCAGCGAATCCGACGCGGACTATCTCCGTAAAAAACTCCGCGCCGCCGGAGTCTCCGCGACTGGTCCAAACGCTATCGAAGTCGTTTATGGCTCCGCGGGCACGGTCCGCGTCGCCACGCATCCCGATGTCGATTTCGTGGTCAGCGCCATTGTCGGCATCTCGGGACTCGAAGCCACCTATGAGGCCGTCCGCGCGGGCAAATCAGTCGGCCTTGCCAATAAGGAATGTCTGGTTGTCGCCGGCGAACTCATCACTGCCGAAGCCCGCCGCCAGGGCAAGGCACTGCTCCCGATTGACAGCGAACACAATGCCGTCCACCAGTGCCTTCGGGGAGGCCGCCTGAGCAGGGACGGCAGCAACGAGGTCGCCCGCATCTGGCTGACCGCCTCAGGCGGCCCGTTCCTGCATACCCCGAAGTCCGAATTCCCCTCCATAACGGTCGAGCAGGCACTCAACCACCCCACTTGGAAGATGGGAAAACGGATCACCATCGACTCCGCAACCCTGATGAATAAAGGTTTCGAGGTCATTGAGGCTTGCCGCCTGTTCGATGTACCCCCCGATCGCGTCCAAGTCCTTGTGCATCCGCAATCTACGATCCATTCCATGGTCGAGTTCGTGGATGGCAGCCTGCTTGCTCAAATTTCTGTGACGGATATGCGCCTACCAATCCTCTACGCCCTGACCTACCCCGATCGCATCCCCTCCGACCTTCGGTTCCCGGTCACGGACCTGAGGCATCTCGACTTTTACCCCCCAGATATGGCCAAATTCCCTTGTCTGGCTCTGGCGTACAAGAGCCTGGCATACGAAGCGGCCGGAGAGGGCGGTTCAAAGACCATCGCTCTCAATGCTGCCGATGAGGTCGCCGTGGCTGCGTTCCTAGACCATCAAATAGCTTTCGACGATATTCCCCAGGTCATCGAAGACGTCATGGCTGCAACTTCGCCGTGCCATTTAGAATCTATACAAGCGGTGCTCAATTTGGATCTTGAAGCCCGCCAGTCGGCCCGCGAAAACGTGGAATCGCGCGCCCGCAAGTTTTCCACCCGAGCTGTTCATTAAATTACGGAGTACCTGACCTCTTATGTCTCAGCTGCTTTCCATCCTGCACACCATCTTTGTGATGGGAGTCGTCCTCGGATTCATGATCCTGATTCATGAATTCGGTCACTACGCCGCCGCCAAATATTTCGGCGTTCGCGTCGAGGTCTTCTCCATCGGGTTTGGCAAGCGTCTGCTCGGCTTCCGCCGCGGCGAAACTGACTATCGCATCAGTGCTATTCCGCTCGGCGGCTACGTCAAAATGTCCGGTGAAAATCCCATGGACGAGCGCACCGGCGATCCCGGCGAATTCCTCTCGCACCCTCGCTGGCAGCGTTTCATCGTCGCCATCGCAGGTCCGGCCATGAACATTTTCCTCGCCATCGCGCTGCTCACAGGCGTCTACATGGTGCACTATGAATATCTCGTCGCCCTCGATGGCCCTGCCGTCGTTGGCTGGGTCAGCAACGATAGCCCCGCCTCGAAGGCCGGCATCCAGATCGGCGACCACATCCTTCGTATCGAAGATATTCCCAATCCCACCTGGGAACAGGTTGATATCAAAGACGCTCTTAACCCCAACCAGCCGCTGCACTTCTCTGTCGAGCGCGACGGCAAAGTGGTGGAAGGCGAAATCACTCCGCGCCCCACTGGAGTCCATCAATATGGCATGGTCGGCTGGGTTCCCAAGGAGCCCAATGTCACCATCACCACGGTCGAGCCCGGCATGCCCGCGGATCAAGCCGGTATGAAGGTCGGTGACATCGTCCTTAGCGCCAACGGCCGACCGATACCTGAAATTGATGCTCTGGTCGAAATGCTAGGAAAGACCAAGGATCAGCCGCTTCAGATCACCGTCCTTCGCGGTAGCACCGACCCCAACGTCGGGCAGAAACTGACTTTCACCGTAAAGCCCGTCCTCGCTCCCTCTGGGCCGTCCGCTGAGCCGCGTTATCGCATCGGCGTCGCCAGCGAGCCGCCAACAAAAGTTGTGCACCTCGGTTTCGCCGACGCCTTCCGTCATTCTCTTGACGATAATAAGAAGAGTTCTTTACTCATCCTTGAATTGCTGCGCAAGATCGCCGAACGCAAAGTTTCCATGCGCCAGGTTGACGGCCCCATCGGCATCGGGAGCGCGGTGGGGGCGGCGGCGAGAGAGAAGGGGTGGTCGCCGCTGTTTCTTATCACTGCGGCGATCAGCCTTAATCTCGGCATCATGAACCTGCTGCCGATACCTATACTCGATGGCGGAGTTATTCTGCTGCTGCTGATCGAAAGCCTGATGCAGAAAGACATCAGCCTGGCGATCAAAGAACGGATCTACCAGGCCGCCTTTGTCTTCCTTGTCTTGTTCGCGGTGACGGTGATTTACAACGACATCATCAAGACGCTTCCCAGCCTCACGCACTTGCCGTAAGTCACGGCAGGTGTTGGGGTTGGAGAAAGCTTGGCGCTTGCAACCCTGTTTACTTATAAGCGAACATAAGGGGAAAGTAATTTCCTGTGAATGCACTGGGCTGTGAGCTAGTAATTGGCCAGTAGAATCCTCCCTGAGACAATACTCTTCAAAATTAATAAGCGAACAAATGACGAATATTCTCGTCGCCGGCCGTGTGTCCATAAAAGCGAATAATGAGCGAAACAAGGGGCTGCGTAAAATCCTACTCACGGCGAACAATGGGCGAATAAAATAAAGTTTGGAATACCGATCTGTACGTACAATGCGTGCAGTGAGAACAAATGAAAGAAGTTGGCGGGAGCATGGGAGCGCGAAATCAGGGTTGACACGATGTGATAAGGCGCGAAGTCGCCCACTCAAGCCAAAAGCAGGCTTGAATGGGGCACCGGAGTCTACGGTGGTGACGGGTGGACGGGCGAGGACGCCCGTCGCTCCAACAATGAGTCTCGTCGCTACACGGGACTACGCGGGCGAGGGTGCCCGCGCCACACGATCGTCCTATGTGGTGGTGATGCCGAGAGTGGAGAGGACTTTGGTGGCGGCGTCGGAGCCGGAGCGGATGCAGTCGGGGACGCCGATGCCGCTGAAGCCGTTTCCGGCGAGGCCTAGGCCGGGATGTTTTTGGCGGAGGGCTTCGATGCGCTCGAGACGTTCGAGATGACCGACTCCGTATTGGGCCATAGCTGAGCGCCAACGGTAGATGCGGGCGAACAATGGCTCAGCGGTCAGGTTGATGATTTGGCGCAGTTCGTCACGGACGATGCGGATGATTTCGTTGTCAGCTACGTCGCCTTCTGAATTCACGAATTGGTCGGCATATTGGCCTCCGATGAAGCAGCGGAGGAGAGCGCGATTGTCGGGCGCGCGATGCGGAAACTTGTTGTGGACGAAAGTGGCGGCCATCAACTTGCGTCCTTCGGTGCGAGGGACGAGAAAACCGAAGCCGGGAGGCAGCGAGCGGCGGACGGACTCGTCGTATCCTACGACTACAGTTACTGAGGAGCTGTAACGAATCCCGGCTAACTCGCGGGAGAGATTTTCGTCCGTCGGTTGCAAGATGGCGGCGGCCGCACGCGCGGGCATGGCGAGGATGACGGCATCGAAATGCTCGGAACTTTGCTCGGAACTGGGTTCCCACGCTGTCGCTCCAGAACCGTGAGCGACAAGCGTGGGGCAGCCTTCGCCGGTGGAAACGGTCCATCCATTTCGATCGGGACGCACAGATTGGATCGAAACATTAGTACGCAACGAGCGTGGGTCGAGGCGGGCGACGAGGGCGTCCACCATTTGCTGCATGCCTTCTTTGAGCGACGTGAAGAGCGGGCGGGGCGCGGCTTTTGCGGCGGACGCCATTTTCTTGCGGGCTTCTTTGCGAGATCTGAGCATGGCGCGGCCCAGGCTGCCGTGCTTGGCTTCCATGTCGGCGAAACGAGGGAGCACGGCGCGGACGCTGAGCTGGGTGGCTTCGCCTCCATAGATGCCGGAGAGGAGCGGATCGGCGAGGCGATCGACCATCTCAGGGCCGTAATGGCGCGTGACCATGGCGGCTACGGTTTCGTCAGCTTCGGCCTTATGCGGAGGATGGAACCACTCGGCGGCCATGCGCATTTTGGTGCGCAGGGAGAAGAGCGGCGAGAGCACCGTCGGCAGAATTTTGGTCGGCACCATGAACATGAGGCCGTCGGGCATGACGACGAGTCGATCGCGCCCGTTCTTGTGAACGACGATGTAGGTCTTGCGGTCGGCGTCGTTGGAGCCGATGAGTTGGTCGCCCAGTCCGATTTTGCGGCAGAGGTCGGCGGCCCAGGGTTTTTCGGTGAGGAAGGAGTCGGGGCCGGCTTCAACGAGGCATCCTTCGTCGTTAGTGCGGTCGGTGACCATGACTCCGCCGAGGCGCGGTGCGGCTTCGAACAGGACGTATTCGATTGTGTCGGACTGGGCGCCGGACTGGCGTTTTTCTTCGAGCGTGAACGCGGCCGAGAGGCCGGAGATTCCGCCGCCGATGATGGCAATGCGTGGCATAAGAAAGCTGCGAGCTACGAGCCTTGAGCTACGAGCTTAGGCTCTCGGCTTTCGGTTTGGTCCATGACTTTGACTACAACCCGTTGCATAAACAAGCCGCTCGTGAGCGTTATGTGTAATCGCGATGTTACAGCAACTCCACGGAACGGTCGGTCAATTCAGTCCGCTGACCTTGAAAGGGGTCACCGAGTGACTCTGCAGATCGAGCAAATAGAGATCGCCTTTGACCGGTGTTCCACGCCAGTCCGAATGCCATTTCTGGAACACGGCCCTCTTTCCATCCGGGAGGACGCAGAGATCGTTGGCAAAGCCATTCCCGCTTGTGATCCTTTCCAGATTGCCAGATGCAAGTTCCAGCCTATAGACGTCGTAATCGTACCCAGATTTGCCGTCGCTCGCAGCCATGAAGAGAATGCTCCTTCCATCGGGCAGGTATTGGGGATCGACATAGATCGGATCGTTACGGGATCCTTTTGGCACACGGGGCTGGAGCAAAAGAGTTGGCTTGTCAGGGTGATCGAGCGAATACACCGCGATCTGCTCCGAGGCATTCAGCCCTTCCGTCATCATCACGAGGTTCTTGCCGTCCGGGGAAAGCGACGGTTGGGATGTGCGGTAAAACACTTCGTGGGTCAATTGTTTAATGTTGGTGCCATCAAGCTGCATCGAGAAGATATCCCACTCATGATAATGAGGGGGCGGCTGCGAACGGCGAAAGTATATCGTTCTGCCATCCGGCGCAAATGTAACATCGAGATTGGCAGTTCCGGATTCGGCGAACGAACGTGGATTAGAGCCGTCCACATTCATCACGATGATGCGCTGGTGTTCGTTCTTAGGTACATAAGAATATGCAATAAGCTTGCCATCTGGCGAAAACACCGGGCCTAATTCCTCGCCAGTCGTCGCTTCCGTGAACCGGCTTGCTTTACCTGTGTCCAAGGCAATCCGATAAATACGAAAGATTTTGTCCTTAACGAAAGTGACTGCTAGGAACTTGCCATCAGAAGAGGCGCTGATTCCACTTATCTCACCCGACGATTGTCCACTGCACGAGACAAGGGGATGAAGGAGTAGCAAGACAAAGCCAACCGTCAGAAGTCTGAACATAGGATATCCCGGTAAGTTGTAACCATTAAGTGTTGAGTGCTCCCGCACGGCTACGCACCAAATCCGCCAGCGCCGCGGTCAACGTCTTCGACCCGTTCAGCGATTCGGCTCGCCATAGACGCAGGCCTTCTTTTTCTGCGAACTGTTTGAAGAAGATGTCGATGTCGTAGAGCACTTCTACGTGATCGCACAGGAAGCCTACGGGGTGAATGAACACTCCGCGGTGGCCTTTGGCTTTGAGGCTCAGAATTGTTTCTTCCACGGTGGGCCCGATCCATGGATTCGCGGACCCAGCGCCTGCGGACATGCCTTGGCTTTGGAAGGCGAAGGTCCAGGCGTCGTCTGCGAGGCCGGCTGCTTTCGCTACTAGCTGGGCGGTTTCTTTGGACTGGGCTTCGTAGGGATCGCCTTCGGCGATGGTGCGCGCGGGAACGCTGTGGGCAGTGAAGATGATGGGCAGCGTGCTGTGCGCTCTTCTGAACTCGCCCGCCTGCGTATTTCGATAATCTGCCTGTGCTTTGTCAAGTCCGGCGCGGAGGTTTTCGGCGAAGGCCTGGGCGAGCAGGGGATGATCGTGCCACTCGTCTACGAAATCCAAAGTGAAAGGCAAGGAGGCGGTGCCGGGCGCGGCGTGTTGGGACGCGGCATTTCCAGTCGCTGAGGTTCCTGTCACGGAGGTGCCAGTCGCGTCGTTTCCCGTCACGTCATTTCCTATAACGGCGGTGCCGGTGGCTTCATTTCCGACCACAGCGCGGCGATAGAGTCCGACGCTGGTGCGCGAATTTTGGGGCGCGAGGCAGACGGCGATAACGTGCTCGAATTTTTGGGCGGCGATGGCGCGGACGGCGTCGGCGATGAAGGGCTTCCAGTTGCGCATGCCGACGAAGACGGGCATGTTGAGCGCTTGCGAAAGCTGGTCGGCTTGGAGAAGCGTCCAGCAGGTGAGCGGGGAGAAGCCGATGAGCGAATAGCGATGGCGGATTTCTTCGATGACGTGGTGTGGGAGCGGACGGCCCGAGGTGACGTGGTGGAGGAAGTCGGGGATCTGGCTGGGGTTTTCGGGGCTGCCGTGAGCGAGAAGGAGGACGGCGGTGGTTGAGGGATTGCTTGAGGCGAACGAATTGACGCGGTTCGCGCAGTAACATTGGCTGGTGAGGCCGAGGGGGCAGGAGGGCGTGGAGTTGCGGGAGTCAGTCATGGTGCGTTGGGTTCGTGGTTATTGTACAAGGGCTTTCATTTCGCCCCGCTGGCCACGCGTCCGCATGCGGAGAGAGCATCGGGAGAATGCCTTGCAATGTCTATCGTGGTGCAGGCAGGCATGGGGTCCTTCGACTTCGCGTGGACTTCACTTTGTGAAGTCCATGCTGCGCTCAGGATGACAATCCGAGGGAGTGTGAAGCGCCGAACTGGTGTGATATCCGATGTCGGAAATGCATAGATCCTTCGCTCCGCAAAAAGCGCGTCGCACAGGAAGACATGAACCGAGGTTAGCGTCCAAAAACGGAACTCGAACCTGGGGCACCGGTGTCGCTCAAGATGACAGCATCGGTGGGAGAGGAGTGCAAAACACAAAGATGCAATCGGGCGTGGAATCCCACCCTTCGCGAAAAGCGCGCGAAGGATGGGCACCCGGCAGAACCGGCCCTGCATTCTGCGCTTCACTCCCTCGTGGTATCCGTCTTAAAGGCGGCGGAGTGGTCGCGGATGAAGGCGCAGAGCGACTTCACGTTTTCGACGGGAGTCTCGGGGAGGATGCCGTGGCCGAGATTAAAGATGTGGCCGGGACGTCCGGCGGCGCGGCGGAGGATGTCTTCGGCGGCGGCGCGAATGTCTTTCCATCCGGCGAAAAGAAGCACGGGATCGAGATTGCCCTGCACGGCTCCTTTGTGGCCGAGGCTTTGCCAACCCGTGTCGAGCGGGATGCGCCAGTCGAGGCCGATGACTTCGGCGCCGGATTCCTGCATGGCGGGCAGAAGCGTTGAACTGTCAGTGCCGAAATAAATGATGGGGACGCCGGTTTTTTGCAGGCGCTGGACGAGCGCGGTAACGTGCGGGAGAACGTAGCGGCGATAGTCATCGACGCTGAGACAGCCGACCCAACTGTCGAAAATCTGGATGACGTCGGCTCCGGCGCGAACCTGCTCGGCGGAGTACTCGGCGGTGACGGCGACGAGCTTGGTCATGAGATCGTGCCAGGGCGCGGGCGAGGAGTACATCATCTTCTTGGTGTGGATGTAGTGGCGGGAGCCGCCGCCTTCGATCATGTAGCTGGCGAGAGTGAAAGGGGCTCCGCAGAAACCGATGACGGGGAGACGGTCGCCGAAGTGGTGGCAGACGAACTGGATGGCCTCAGACACGTAGCCGAGTTCGGCGGCGCGATCGGTGCGGAGATTCTTTATGTCATCGGCGGAGCGGACGGGCTTCTCAATTTTGGGGCCCTCTCCGGCGGCGAAGTGGAAGGGCAGGCCCATGACTTCGAGGGGGAGGAGGAGGTCGGCGAAGATGATGGCGGCGTCGACCTGGAGGATTTCGGCGGCCTCGATGGTGACCTGCGCGGCGACGGCGGGCTTCTTGCAGATTTCAATGAGCGAATATTGCTTGCGGACGGCGCGGTATTCGGGCATGTAGCGTCCGGCCTGACGCATGAGCCAGATAGGCGTGCGCTCGGCGGGCTGGGCTTTGGCGGTGCGGACAAAGAGAGAGTTAGGGGCGGACATGAATTTACCTAATGTAGCATTTCGGGCGCGAAGACGGGCGCGCGGTGCGTGTGACTTGAATCACGGATAGGAGGAGACGGCAGAGTGCAAGATAAAGGTTGCTGGGTTTCGTTGACATTCTGTGAGCGGAAGGGTGCTCGGGCGAGGTAGGGGTGTTTTGACTTCGGCCGGGATTCGCTATCCGCGAACCCAACCTTCGCTCAACAGGACAGATTCAATGAAGAACAGCAGAGCCACAGTTACTTCTGGAGACGATCGCGATGGAGCCGTTTCGTTATCACATATTCGTATGTACACAGGAAAAGCCGGAAGGGGTGACGTGTTGCCCGGCCAGCGGATCGGGAAGCGTTTTGGGGGCTCTGCATGGAGCATTGGGCTCGCGGGGATTGAGCGGCGAGGTGCAGGTGAGCAGTTGCGGATGCCTGGGCTTGTGCGATGACGGGCCAATCATGATTGTGTATCCCGAAGGCGTGTGGTACCGGAAAGTGACGCCGGGGGATGTTGCGGAGATTGTCGAGTCGCACGTGGGCGCCGGGAAAGTTGTGGCGCGGCTGGAGTGGAATGATGCTCCGGCGATGAAGTCGGCAGCGAGCGAGCACACGCGGCAATATCTGGCGATGGTGAAAGCCAAGGACGAAGCCGGGACTCTGCCGGACAATTTATACGAACTGACGCGGGCGTTTATGCCGAGCCGCGCGCTGCTGACGGCGATTGAGTTGGATATTTTCACGGCGGTGGGGGCGGGTGGATCGGCGGGAGAGGTGGCGGAGAAAATCCGCGGAGATGCGCGGGCGACGGAGATGTTGCTGCATGCGCTCGCGAGTTTGAAGCTGCTGGAAAAACGAGATGAGCGATTCTTTAACACGCCGGCGAGTACGCGCTTCTTTTCTACGAACTCGGGTGCGAACCCGACTGGGAACCCGGGTGCGAACTCGGCTGCGGGCTCGGATGCGGGCTCACGTGACAATGCCAGGCCGGGGTTGCTGCACATCGCGCACATGTGGCATCGGTGGTCGACGTTGACGGAGCGCGTGCGCGGCGGGACGGCGATTGAGACGGAGCGATCGGAAGATGGGACGCGGGATTTTATTGCCGCGATGAACTACAACGCGAAGGAACGAGCGGGCGCGGTGGTGAAGGCCGTGGGGACGAATGGCGTGAAGCGCGTGCTGGACCTGGGCGGGGGATCGGGAGCGTATTCGATTGCATTTGCGCGCGCAGTTCCGGAATTGAGGTCGGAGATTGTCGATCTGGCGGAGGTGGTCCCACTGACGCGGGAATACATTCGAAACGCGGGATTCGCCGACCGCATCACAGTGAGGGCTGGCGACATGTTGCGGGATCCGCTGGGCGAGGGCTTTGATTTGGTTCTGATTCTTGCGATTAGCCATATGTTCTCGCCTGCCGAAAACCGGTCGCTTTATCAGCGCGCCTATAAGGCGCTGGCGCCGAAGGGCAGGCTGGTGGTTCAAGACTTCATTCTGGAGCCGAGCAAAACGGCTCCGCGGGTTGCGGCGCTGTTTTCGCTGAACATGCTGGTGGGAACCGAGGCGGGGGCGAGCTACAGCGAGCCAGAGTTTAAGACGTGGCTGGGGGATGCGGGATTCTCCGATGTGCAACGCGTGCGTTTGCCGGGACCGAGCGGGCTGATGATCGGGGTTCGTGGGTGAGCAGGGGGAGCCGCTGGCATTGCATGTAAGGGCGCAGTTTGAGGGAAAGTGTTCATTCGATGCACGCGAGATCCCTCGCCCGCAGGAAAAAACGCGGGGCTTCGCGATGACGCCGAGTAAATAGAATCGGCACTCCTGCGCTGTATTTCCTGTAGAGGACCAAGCCAGAGGCCTAAGTAAGACGATTACTTTACAGGTCTTTACGGCACATGATTCGCGGATGGTTCATAATAATGAGCTGACTTATCGAAGACGCACGTTCGCTGGAAAATGCAGATTCCTCGCTGTTCGTCACCGCGCAAGCCCACCCCATCACGCCAAAACCGGGCGCGCTGGGGACCCCGGGGTTCGCGCGGCTCCGGACGGCTCGGAATGACAATAGTTAAGACGACGTTGTGGTGCGGATCGAAGCCTTGGGCCATCTGAGCGGAGGCAGCAACGCGGAGGCAAGGAAGGCAAAGGATCTTTTCCGCAGTGTGACAAGGAACATGACCGGCAGATAAGTCCGTTTATGGGAGTTTTTTTGGGAGATTGTAACTTCTAATCCGTCTGACCTACCGATGACCGAAAACGATTCGCCGTCTAATCAACCGATATCCGAAAATGTTTCTCACACGCCAATCGCGCCGGATTTGGCGCCGCCCAAACATGAAGACCGGAATAAGAGTCCGGAGCACAAGCCGAAACGCCGGGCATGGATATGGATCATCGTGCTTCTTATTTTCGCGCTCGTGTTCTGGTGGGTGCTGACGCGAAGTAATGCTCCCGCAACGCCGGCTACAGGCCGCGGAGGCACGGGTGGCACAGTCACGGCGACCCAGGCGACAGCGACCAAGGGCGATATTGGCGTTTATCTAACAGCGATCGGGACAGTGACGCCGGTTTATACGGATTCCATCGTCAGCCAAGTTACAGGGTATGTCGTGGCGGTGCATTATCGCGAAGGCCAGTTAGTGCACAAGGGGGATGCGCTGGCCGACATTGACCCGAGGACTTATGAAGCGACGCTGAAACAGGCAGAGGGGACATTGGAGCGCGACACGCAGGTATTGGCGCAAGCAGAGATGGATTTGAAGCGCTATCAGGATGCGTGGGCGCGCAACGCGATTGCGAAGCAGCAGGTGGATGACCAGGAAAAACTGGTGGGGCAGGACAAGGGACTGGTAAAGAACGATGAAGGCACCGTGGATTTTAGCCGCGTGCAGGTGGAATTCTGCCACATTGTTTCGCCAATTACTGGGCTCGTGGGACTGCGACTGGTGGACCCGGGCAATCTGGTAACGGCGGCGGGCAACACGACGCTGGCAGTCATTACGCAGCTGCAACCGATCACGGTGGTGTTCACGATTTCCGAAGACAATCTGCAACAGGTGCTGAGCCAAATGCGGGGCAAGCAATCGTTGCCGGTGCAGGCGATGGATCGCGCGCAGATGAACCTGATCGCGACGGGGAAGTTGCTGACCACCGACAATCTGATTGATACAACGACGGGGACGGTTAAGCTGCGTGCCGTGTTCGACAACAAGAACAATGCGCTCTTTCCAAATCAATTTGTGAATACGCGGCTGCTGGTGAACACGCTGCATGGGGTCACGCTGGTGGACTCGTCGGCGGTGCAGCACAACGGGACGCAAGCATTTGTGTGGGTGATACAGGATGGGAAAGCGCAACAACGAAATGTCACGACCGGGGTCACGGACAACGGGCTAACGCAGGTGACTGGACTGAATCCGGGCGAGGTGGTGGCGGACAGCAGCTTTGAAAAGCTGCAGAATGGCGCGAAAGTAAACATCGCGCAGCAGATTCCGGGCCAGCGGTCTGCGACACAGGGACAGGGACAGGGGCAGAACGGGCAAGGGCAAAACGGGCCGCAAGGGCAAAACGCCTCGCCCGGGCAAAGCTCGCAAGGCGCGCCCGCGGAGAAGAAACCTCAGTGAGTCCGTCTCGGCCATTTATTCAGCGGCCGGTGGCTACGTCATTGCTGATGGCGGCCATTCTGCTGGCTGGAATCGTCGCGTATTTTCAGTTGCCGGTTTCGGCGCTGCCGCAGGTGGATTATCCCACGATTCAGGTGCTGACGTTTTATCCGGGGTCAAGTCCGAATGTGGCGGCGACGACGGTGACGGCCCCGCTGGAGCGGCAGTTCGGGCAGTTGCAGGGCCTGAGCCAGATGACCTCGACGAGCGCGGGCGGGGTCTCAGTGATCGTGCTGCAGTTTGCACTGACGCTCCCGATCGACGTCGCCGAAGAAGAAGTGCAATCGGCGATCAACGCGGCGCAGAGTTTTCTTCCCTCGAATCTTCCGACTCCTCCGATTTACAGCAAGACGAACCCCGCCGATGCGCCGGTGCTGACGCTGGCGATTACGTCGGACACCCTTCCTTTGTCTCGCGTAGAGGACCTGGTGGACACGCGGCTGGCGCCGAAACTTTCGCAGTTGAGCGGGATAGGGCTGGTGAGCATCAGCGGAGGGCAGAAGCCGGCGGTGCGGATCCAGGCGAATCCGGTGGCGCTGGCTTCTTACGGCTTGGATCTGGAATCGCTGCGGTCGGCGTTGGCGGCGACCAGCGTTAACGCGGCCAAGGGCAACTTCGACGGACCGAGGCAGGATTACCAGATCGACGCGAACGATCAGTTAGTAACAAGCGGCGACTATCGCGACGTGGTTGTGGCGTACCGCAATGGCGCGCCAGTTTTCCTGAAGAACGTGGCGCAGGTTGTGGACGGGACGGAGAATGCGAAGCAGGCGGCATGGATGAATGACACGCCGGCGGTGATTCTCAACATACAGCGGCAACCTGGGGCGAATACCATCAAGGTGGTCGAGAGCATTCAGAAGCTGTTGCCTCAGCTCGAGGCGAACCTCCCGGCGGGCATTCAGGTAACAACGCTCACAGATTTGACGACAAGCATCAAGTCATCCATCGACGACGTTGAATTCGAACTGTTGTTGACGGTTGGGCTGGTGGTGCTCGTCATCTTCGTGTTCCTGAGAAGTTGGAAGGCGACCATTATTCCGAGCGTGGCGGTGCCGCTGTCACTGATCGGCACGTGCGCCGTGATGTACATGCTCGGCTTCAGCCTGGACAATCTCTCGCTGATGGCGCTGACGATTTCCACCGGATTTGTGGTGGACGACGCGATCGTAATGATCGAAAACATTTCGCGCTTTCTGGAAGAAGGCGACCGGCCGATGCAGGCGGCATTGAAAGGCGCGGAGCAGATTGGCTTCACCATCGTTTCGCTGACCGTCTCACTGATTGCCGTACTGATCCCGCTGCTTTTCATGGGAGACGTGGTGGGACGGCTGTTCCGGGAGTTTGCGGTGACGCTGGCGGTGACGATTGTGATTTCAGCGGTGGTGTCGCTGACGCTTACGCCGATGATGTGCTCGCGCATTTTGAAGCACACGCCGGAATCGAGCAAAGGCCGCTTTTATCAATGGTCGGAACATATGTTCGACCGCATGATTGCGTTTTATGGGCGAACACTCAAGGTGGTGCTGCGCTACCAGACGATCACGCTGCTGGTTGCGGTGGCGACGCTGGTCCTTACGATCGTGCTGTACATCATCATTCCCAAAGGATTTTTCCCGGTGCAGGATACGGGCGTGATCCAGGGGATTTCGCAGGCGCCGGCGACGGTATCTTTTGCGGCGATGAGCGAGAAACAGCAGGAAGTGGCGAAAGTGATTATGGACGATCCGGCGGTGGAGAGTCTTTCCTCGTTTATCGGCGTGGATGGAACGAACACGACGCTGAATTCGGGGCGCTTCTCGATCAATTTGAAGCCGCTGAACCAGCGCCACATGAGCGCATCGGACGTAATCCGGCGGCTGCAACCGAAGCTTCACGATCAGGTGCAGGGGTTCGATATGTACATGCAACCGGTGCAGGACATTACGGTTGACGACCGCGTGAGCCGCACACAATACCAGTACACGCTGGAAGATCCGGACGTTAATGAATTGAACGAATGGACGAATAAGTTTCTCAGCAATATGAAGAAGATGCCCGAGTTGGAGGACATTGCGACGGACCAGCAAACGGGCGGACTGGCAGTTTCACTGAATATCGATCGCGTGACGGCATCGAGGCTGGGGATTGCGACGGCGACGATCGACAACGCGCTCTATGACGCGTTCGGGCAGCGGCAGATCAGCACGATGTATACGCAGCTGAATCAGTACCACGTGATTCTGGAAGCGCTGCCGAATTTTCAGACATCGCCGGACAAGTTGCAGTCGATTTTCCTGCAGTCAAATGCATCCTCGGGCGCGACGGGCTCGGCTGCGGCGACATCGTTCTCGTCGTCGAGTTCGGCCTCTGCCGGCTCAAATGCGATCACCGAAGGCGTGCAGTATACGCCGACCGCCGCACAGGCGTTGCTGGCGCCGATCCAAACCACGCTGGCGAACACGACGGTAAGTACGAACCTCGCGAACAGTTCGCAGATCGCGAATGCAGTTCCGCTCGACGCCTTCACGCATGTGTCACTGATACGGGAACCTCTGACAGTCACGCACCAGGGACAGTTTCCGGCGGTGACGATCTCATTCAACCTGGCCGACAGAGCCTCTCTGGGGACAGCGATCAGCAAGATCGACAAGATGTCGGATGATTCGAATCCGCCGGCGAGCCTGCAAACCGGGTTTCAAGGAACCGCAGCTTCATTTCGCAACTCGCTTTCGAACGAGTCGCTGCTGATTCTGGCTGCGCTGGTGACGGTCTACATTGTGCTGGGGGTGCTGTATGAGAGCTTCATCCACCCGATCACAATTCTTTCCACGCTGCCGTCGGCGGGAGTGGGCGCGCTGCTGGCACTCATGCTGTTCCGGCAGGACCTGAGTGTGGTGGCGATCATCGGAATTATTTTGCTGATTGGCATCGTCAAGAAAAACGGAATTATGATCGTCGACTTCGCGCTGGAAGCGGAGCGCAACCAGGGCAAGAACTCGACCGACGCGATTTATGAGGCGAGCCTGCTGCGGTTCCGGCCGATCATGATGACGACGATGGCGGCGCTGCTGGGCGGATTGCCGCTGGCGTTCGGCACAGGACTGGGGTCGGAATTGCGGCGGCCGCTGGGTATTGCCATGGTCGGAGGACTGCTGCTGAGCCAGGTGCTTACGCTGTACACGACGCCGGTCATCTATATCTTCTTCGACAGGATTGCGCAGCGCTTTTCGAAGAAGAGCGGGAATGAACCAGGACCGGCCGCGCCCGAGGAAGCATGAGCGTCTCCAGCCCATTTATTCGACGTCCGGTGGCGACGACGCTGCTGACGATCGCCATTGGGATTGCGGGCGCGATTGCGTATAACGTTCTTCCGGCCTCACCGTTGCCGCAGGTGGATTTTCCGACGATCAACGTGCAGGCGTCGCTGCCGGGCGCGAGCGCGGAAGTCATGGCATCGTCGGTGGCCACGCCGCTGGAACGGCAACTGGGGCATATTGCCGGCATCACGGAGATGACTTCTTCCAGCTCTCTGGGAGGCACCGGGATCACCATTCAGTTTGATCTGAGCCGCAACATCGATGGCGCGGCGCGCGACGTGGAAGCGGCGATCAACTCGGCGCGGACCTACCTGCCGGCGAATCTGCCGGCGAATCCGACGTACAGAAAGGTGAATCCGGCGGACGCGCCAATCATGATTCTGGCGCTCACGTCCGACGTTTACAACAAAGGGAAGATGTATGACGCCGCCTCAACCGTGCTGGCGCAGCGGATCTCGCAAATTTCCGGAGTGGGGCAGGTCAGCGTGGGCGGCGCGTCGCTGCCCTCGGTGCGCGTGGAGTTGAATCCCACGCAGATGAACAGCTACGGGATCTCTTTTGGGGCGGTGGAAAATACACTGCGGTTGGCGAACGCGCATTCCGCGGTGGGACAGATCGCCAACAAAGACACGACAGCCGACATCGTGACCAATGATCAGATGATGCTTGCGGACGACTACAAGCCGCTGATTGTGGGCCAGCACAACGGTGCGGCGGTGCGGCTGTCCGACATCGCAGACGTGATTGACTCGGTGCAAAACGTGCGCAACGCCGGGTATATGGACGGGAAAAAATCCGTCACGATCATCATCTTTCGCCAGCCGGGCGCCAACATTATTGACACGGTAGACCGGGTGAAAGCGGCGATCCCGGGGCTGAAAGCGTCCATCCCGTCGGGTATCGACATCACGAACGTATTTGACCGGACGACGACGATTCGAGCGAGCCTCGGCGATGTGGAGCGATCGCTGGTGGGGTCGGTGGTGCTGGTTGTGCTAGTGGTGTTCGTCTTTTTGCGAAATGTACGGGCGACGATGATTCCATTCGTGGCGGTTCCCGTCTCACTGGTGGGAACGTTTGCGGTGATGTATTTGTGCGGCTACAGCCTGGACAACCTCTCACTGATGGCGCTGACGATTGCCACCGGATTCGTGGTGGATGATGCCATCGTGGTGATGGAGAACATCTCGCGCCATCTGGAAGCCGGAATGCACGCGTTTGAGGCGGCAATGCAAGGAGCGCGGGAGATCGGCTTCACCGTTTTTTCGATCAGCATGTCGCTGATTGCTGTGTTCATTCCCATATTGCTGATGGGCGGGATCGTGGGCCGGCTATTCCGCGAGTTTGCGGTCGTGCTTTCCACGGCGATTCTTGTTTCCATGGTGATCTCGCTGACCACCACGCCGATGATGTGCGCGCACTTGCTGAAACCGCATGGGGAAGAAAAGCACGGCCGGCTGTATCGCCTCAATGAAAGTGCTTTCAATTGGGTGCTCGAAGGATACCGGCGCACTCTGCATTGGGTGCTCGATAACGCGGTGATGGTGCTGATTGTACTGGTGCTGGTGATTGCGCTGAACGTGATCGTGATCTATCGAATCCCAAAGGGATTTTTTCCGCAGCAGGATACGGGCGCGATTGTCGGCGGGGTTCAGGGCCCACAGGATGCGTCGTTCCCGCTGATGGACAACTCCGTTCTGCAGCTAGTGGATGTGATTAAAGCCGATCCCGCGGTTTTCCACGTGAACGCATACACGGGTGGCGGAAATGGCGGATTCATTTACATCGCGCTCAAACCATTGAACGAACGGAAAATCGGCGCTGCTGAAATTATTAACCGGCTGCGGCCCAAGTTGAACCGGCTGCCGGTGGCACAAGCATTTTTGCAGGCCTCGCAGGACATTCGAATCGGCGGGCGCGGGAGCAATGCGCTCTACCAATACACAATTCAGGCGGACAGCGTGGACGACCTGAATAAGTGGGGGCCGATTCTGCTGGCGAACATGAGGAAGATTCATGGTCTGCAGGATGTGAACTCAGACCAGCAGAACGGAGGCTTGCAGTCGTATTTAACGTATGACCGAACTGCTGCCGCGCAACTGGGAATCACGGCGCAGCAGTTGGACTCGACGTTGTACAGCGCGTTTGGCCAGGAAGAAACGTCGGTCATTTTCCAGCCCTTGAACCAGTATTACGTGGTGCTGGAAGTTGCGCCGCCCTACTGGCAATCGCCTGCAGGGCTGAAAAATATTTATTTGCCGAATGGAAAAGGGAATGTGCCGCTGGATAAGGTGGCGAGCTTGAAGACGAATACGGCGCCACTTTCGGTGGCACATTCGGGGCTGTTTCCGTCGGTGACGGTGTCGTTCAATCTTGCTGAAGGGCTGGCGATGAGCGATGCGGTAAAGATGGTTCAGCAAATGGAGGAAAAGCTGGGAACGCCTTCGTCAATTCACGGCCAATTTTCGGGGACGTTGCAGGCGTATCAGGATTCGCTGAGCACGCAGCGCATGCTGGTGCTTGTCGCTCTGCTGGCGGTTTATATCGTGTTAGGAATTCTCTATGAAAGCCTTGTGCACCCGCTGACGATCATTTCCACGCTGCCTTCGGCCAGCATAGGCGCCATGCTGGCGCTGATGATCTTCCACAATGACCTGAACGTGATTTCGATTATCGGCATCGTATTGCTGATCGGGATTGTGAAGAAGAATGCGATCATGATGATCGACTTCGCTCTGGTTGCCGAACGCGAGCAGGGTATGTCGACTTATGACGCCATCTTTACCGCCTGCATGCTGCGGTTCCGACCGATTTTGATGACGACGATGGCGGCGCTGTTTGGAGCGCTGCCGCTGGCGTTTGGCTCGGGCACGGGGTCGGAGTTGCGGAAGCCCTTGGGAATCTCGATTGTGGGCGGATTGATCGTCAGCCAGCTACTGACGCTGTATACCACTCCTGTCGTTTACTTATTTATGGATAGGTTGCGCCTGAAAGTACTCGGCAAGGAACGCGACACATTGACTCCACTGTCTGAAGAAGGCACCGCATGAAACAAAGTGCCCAAAGGTACATTCTTGAAATGTTCACTGATGTGATGAGACCGAGGAAGGCTCGGTTAAGCGGCTGGGCTCTTGCGGCGGCGAGCCTGGTGTGCCTGATGCTCGGCGGCTGCACGGTCGGGCCGCGATATCACAAGCCATCGGCTCCGACGCCGGCCGCGCCGGGCGTTTCCTCGAACTATAAAGAATCGCCGGTGAACTTTCAGGATGCCGAAGGATGGAAAGTTGCTTCGCCGCAGGACCAGATGCTGAAAGGCAACTGGTGGGAAGTGTTCCAGCAGCCGGAACTCAACGAACTTGAGCAGCAGCTGAATATCAACAATCAGACAATCAAGCAATATTTCGAGAATTATCTGGCGGCGCGGGCGATCATCCGGGAAACGCGGGCGCAGTACTACCCGACGGCCACGGTGGGCGCGGGCTTTACGCGGACGCGCACATCGGGAACGCTGGGCGGCGGCAGCGGACCGGTGACTTCGGGCACCGGCGGCGCCGGCGTCAGCGGAGGGACTGGCGTCACGACGTCGGATTTTTCGTTGCCGCTGGAAATCTCGTGGGTACCCGACTTGTTTGGACGCGTACGTAACGCAGTGAGGGCGGCCCAGGCCAACGCCCAGCTCAGCGAGGCCGACCTTGAAAACGAACGCCTGGTGGAACAGGCGACGCTGGCCGAGACGTTCTTCGAGGTCCGCGGGCAGGATGAGCTGCAACGGATTCTGGACGAAACGGTGAAGGCGGATGATGAAATTCTGAAGCTGACTACTGCGCAGTACGAGGTGGGGACCGGGGACCAGGTGTCAGTGGAACAGGCGCGGGAAACGCTGCTAGCGGCGCAGGCATCGGCCACCAACGTAGGTATTGCGCGGGCGCAATACGAGCACGCGATCGCAATGCTAATTGGAAAAGCCGCCACGGACTTTTCAATGCCGGTGCGCGCCATGACGGCTGATCCGCCGGCGATTCCGACGGGCACGCCATCGCAGCTGCTGGAGCGGCGACCTGATATTGCGGCGGCGGAGCGCCAGATGGCTGCGGCGAACGCGACAATCGGCATCGGGTATGCGGCTTATTATCCGACACTGACTCTGGGCGCGAGCGGAGGTTTGGCGTCTTCCGCGATCAGCAAGCTGTTCAATGCCGCCAGCCGCGAATGGTCGGTGGGGCCGTCAATCTCAGAAACTATTTTTGATGCGGGGTTGCGGCGCGCAACCATTGACCAATACATCGCGCAGTACAACGCTGACGTTGCGAACTACCGACAAACTGTGTTGACCGCATTTCAGCAGGTGGAAGATTCCATGGCGGAAACACGGCTCTATGACAAGGAAGCACACCAGCAGAAAGCCGCCGTGGACTCGGCGCAAAAAGCGTATGACCTGGAGAAGGGCCGGTATGAGACCGGCATCGATCCGTACTTGAATCTGCTGACGACGCAAACGACCCTGCTGGGCGCGCGACAAACGCTGCTCGGCCTGCAAGTGCAGCAGATGACGAACTCAGTTTTGCTGGTGCAGGCGTTGGGCGGCGGATGGGATGTGTCGCAATTGCCGACGACACGGCAGGTGACACAAAAACCGCCGCGCGATCAGCGAACGATTCAGCAATAGCGATTCATTCCCATTGGGTGGTATGGCGGGCGACCCACCAACAGGGATAGTTCCATTGCGAGGACGCGTACTGGGGAAACAATGCGTGGGCGCAAGCCTGGTTCGACGTTCCCAGAAAATCGTATTCAGCTTTTTGGCCCTTGAGCGGCGTTTGCAGATATTGCTCGACGGCAATACTTCCCATCGCGGTGCCGCGCACACGGCGCAATTGAAACACGCCGCAGTCGAGCGCGTAGAAAATTGCCAGCGTAATGAGCAGGTATTTTGCGGCGTTTCCTAGAATTTCGAGTGGCTCGAATTGCACCGTCTGGATGTTTTCCTTTCCCACAACGAAGCCATTTCTATTCTCTCGACGAGGCTGGGCTAGAGCGCGTAAACGAGGGTCAGGCGAAAATCTCGTATGCGGCACGCACGGCATGAGAGGCAAATCCCATAGTCCAATCCGTCTGCCCCCCACCCTTCGCAAAAAACGCGAAGTATGGGACACCCTCGGCCGAAGGTTGTTCAGTCAACCTATCAGTCAAACCTATTACTGAAACACTGGCGCAAATGTTACGCGGATGGGAGAAAGGCGTCAATGAAGAGGGGGATGCGCTTTGGCACAGGCAACGTGCAGTTCGGTTTCACGCTACCGTCAGGGCAGCGTATAGCGTTTTCAATAACTGTGCGCGAGTGAAAGGCTTGTCGAGCAGAGCGGTTGGGTTCACGCTGTCGCCATTCTGTTCGAGCAATTCGCCTGTGTATCCGGACATGAAGACGACTTTCATGTTGGGTTGACGACGAGTTAATTCGCGGGCCATTTCCGGACCGCTCATGCCGCGCATAACCACGTCAGTGAGCACGAGGTCGATGGGGCCGTGATGCGATTCCAAGCGCTTGAAAGCGAAATTACTATTTTCGGCGTCGAGCACCTTGTACCCGTGATTCTCAAGTATTTGCCGAGTCAACGCACGCATGAGCGGATCATCCTCGACGAGCAAAATTGTTTCGCCATGAGCCCTTGGCGGCAGTGCATCCGGCGGGGCCTTGGGCGTGGAATCGAGCCGATGATCGGCGGTGGGCAAGTAAATCTTGAAGGTTGTGCCGCGTCCCACTTCGCTGTAGACCCAGATGTGGCCGCCATTCTGCTTCACAATGCCATAGACGGTCGCCAATCCCAAACCAGTCCCCTTGCCGAACTCCTTGGTCGTGAAGAAAGGCTCAAAGATGCGCGCCAGCGTGTCGGCATCCATACCAACGCCGGTATCGCTGATTGCGAGCAGAACGTAGCGGCCGACTTTCAAAGGCCGATGCAGTTCGGCCATGACAGTATCGAATTCCTGAACCGACGTTTGCAGGATCAGCTTTCCACCTTTCGGCATCGCATCGCGCGCGTTCACAGCAATGTTCAGGATGACTTGATCGAGCTGAGAAGGGTCAGATTCGACGACGGTGGGTTCAGCGCCCTGGCGAACAACGATCTCAACATCGTCCCCCATGAGGGGGCGCAAGAGCTTGACGACTTCTTTAATCGAATCGCCGATATCCAGCAGGCGGGGCTGAAAAGTTGCCTGGCGGCGGCTAAAGGAGAGTAACTGCCGAGTAAGAGAAGTGCCGCGGTGCGCCGCCTCGCCGATGTTTTCGAGATATTGCAGGGCATCGTCTGTCACATGGCTGCGCAAAAGCTCGCAGCAGACTGTAACAATGCCCAATACGTTATTGAAGTCGTGGGCGACTCCGCCGGCCAATCGGCCCATGGCTTCCAATTTCTGCGCCTGCCGCAACTGCTCCTCAGCGCGCCGCTGTCCAGTGACGTCGCGGGCAATCGCCGAAGCTCCGATGACTTCGCCCTGTGCATCGCGGATGGGTGAGACCGAAATCGAAATATTCAGGCGCTGGCCGTCTTTTCTTACGCGCACAGTTTCGAAATATTCAACACGTTCGCCGAGGCGGAGTTTCCGAAGAATGTCTGGAATTTCGTCGGGCCGATCGTCCGGAGAGAGAATGGAAATCGACTTGCCAATCGCCTCTTCCGCTGTATAGCCATACATCTGTTCGGCACCCTTATTCCAGTGCGTGATCGTACCGTCAAGAGACTTGCCGATGATGGCATCCTGGGAAGAATTTACGATCTCAGCCAGGCGGTCTTGCGACTCCCGGATTTGCCGGTCCTTGCTGGCGTTGAGTTCGTCCTGGGCTTTCTGGAGTTGCGCTTCGATGAGCTTGCGAGCGCTGATGTCACGAATAGCGCTGAGAACAAACATTCCGTGGTCGGTACTAACGGGAGACAGGCTGATTTCGACGGGGAATTCGGAGCCGTCCTTGCGCCGCCCGCGCAAGTCGAGTTGCGCGCCCATGCGGCGCATCTCGGGACGTTGCTGAAATTTTCCGCGGTGCTTGTGGTGGAGATCGCGCTGACCAACCGGGACGAGGACCTCGACACCTTGCCCCAGCAGTTCATCTTGTGTGTATCCGAAAAGCCGCTCGGTCTGGGAGTTGATCTGAACGATCTTGCCGCGATCGTCAACTGCCACCATCGCGTCAGGCACGGCCTCAAAAAAGGCGCGCGATAAGAGCGATTCGGCGACGGTACTCGCCATCTGCGGACGTTTCTTTTCTGGATCCGGATCGAGAACTTGCGAACGCATACAACCCCACGATGGAAACACTATACGTGGGAATAAGGAGAGACTCAACTGTGGGAAATGGCTGGCAATTGAGTTTCCGGTTTTCGTAAAAAGATGCCAGAGAGTCCGAATCTGACGGTAATCACGGCTATCGGATGCTGCACTAACGGCGACAGCCTGAGCAGTAGCCGCCGACCTCCAGCCGCGCAACGACAATGTGGAAGCGGCAATCGCGCTCCAGTTGGCCTTTTAGAGATTCGAACGTCTCGCTGACGAACTCGCTGATCTTGCCGCAGCGCAGGCATGCCATGTGAACGTGATCGCGGCCCAGTTTACGCTCGTAATAATGACCCTCGCCCTTTATGTGCATCAGATCGAGTTCGTCGATCAGGCCGTGGCGTTTGAGTAAGTCAAGTGTGCGGTAGACGGTGCTGCGGTCAACGGAGGCATCCAATGCGCGGGCCTTGCGCAGGATCTGACTGGCATCAAGGTGCTTGGCGGCGGTTTCGATAACGGTGAGAATGGCGCGGCGCTGGCCGGTCATACGGATTCCACGCTGAGAGAGTTGCATCTGGAAACGGCCCGGCACCTCGGTTTGCGGAAGCGGCATTTCGGCTTAACTTTCTGTGGTCGCAACTGATCGCAAGAAGGCTGCAACAGATTCTGTCTCGCTGCCTTGACACTGCAGTCGCGTAGTTCGTACTCTGCCATTGTATTCCTCAATGCGACTGAGTCGCAACTAGAATTGCAACTTAGGAGTTTCATGTTTTTGTGTGGATCGACCTGCTGTTACAGAAAGTTATGCCTGCGCTATCCCGGGAGCCTTTGGCTGGCGGGCATTCTCGTAGTTTTTTTCATCGGCCCGAAGACTTCTTCGGCGCAGGAAGGCCCCTACATCGTGACCTACGACCACTACCTGGAGGAGCCCGGCAATCTTGAGATTGAATATTTTTCTACGTTCGGGACACAGCGCGGGGGGAACGACTTTCACGCCTTCTGGACGGAATTTGAATATGGAACAACGGCCTGGTGGACGACGGAGTTGTATGTCGACGGGCAAACGACATTTTCCGACAGCACAAGTTTTACGGGTTTTCGCGTGGAGAACCGGCTGCGGCTGCTGGAGCGAGAGCACATTATCAATCCGGTGCTCTACATCGAGTACGAGCAGACGAGCGGTGCCGACAAAATTCTAAAAGAGGTCGAAGGGCATGATGTGGAGTCTGACTATGGCGAATCGAATGCGGTGTTGCGCAAAGAACATGACCACGAACTGGAAATGAAACTTCTGCTTTCGAGCACGTTCAAGGGCTGGAATGTTGCGCTGAATCCGATTGTCACGAAAAATCTTTCTCCCAGTGAGCCCTGGGAATTGGCTTATGCACTGGGCGCGAGCCATCCGCTTGCCATGAAAGCGTCGCCCGAGCGCTGCAATTTCTGCCGTGAAAATTTTATTGCCGGAGTTGAGATGTATGGAGGGCTGGGCGATACACGTGTGCTCGGCCTGGCCGACACGTCGCATTACCTGGCGCCCGTGATGGCATGGAATCTACCGTCGAATTGGACATTCCGGCTTTCGAGCGGTTTTGGCCTCAACGACAACAGCCACCGGCTATTGCTGCGCTGGGGAGTTTCGCGCGAGATTCCCGGCTTCCGGGAGTTGGTAGGAAAAATGTTCGGAGGGCGCCAATGACAAGAGCCACGACGATTCTTTCTCTTCTTGCTGCGTGTGTGCTGGCTGTGTGTGCGGGCGCGGCGCAAAACGGCAATGGCGTTGATGCTGATCATTCTCACGATAATCGTTCTCACGATAATCATTGGGCGAAGCATGCTGCGCTAAACGATGTGCCCGAGTCGGCCGTCGGGCGGAGCAATCCATTTGGGGGCGTTGCGCGCGAAGCAATGGCTGGAGGAAAGCTTTTTCAGGAGCATTGTGCAGATTGCCACGGCGCAAAGGGCGGAGGCACGAGACAAGGGCCTCCACTGCTCGCAAAAGAAGTTGAGGAGGCAAAGCCCGGTGCGTTGTTTTGGGTGCTGACGAACGGCTCAGTGTGGCACGGCATGCCGGTGTGGTCGAAGCTGCCGGAGCCGGAACGATGGCAGATTGTGACGTTTCTGCAATCGATGAACGGGCACCCCGTGAGTTCGATTGGCCAGTAAGTCGCGTGGAACCGCGGCAGTTTCGGGGGATGTCATTTATTTGTGATTTTCGAATGTGGCCAGTGCAGCCTGGCCGAGACTGATGCCGCCGTCATTCGCAGGAACGGCCTGGTTCGTCCAAAGTTCGAGCTGTGCGTGTTGCAGTTTCGCTTTGAGGTCTTCGAGGAGCATTTCATTCTGGAAAACACCACCGGAGAAAACAACTGACGTTACATGATGGGTGCGGGCGAGCGTTTGCACCGCATCGGCCAATCCATAAGCGACTCCGCGCTGAAAGGCACGTGCAATCTCTTCGAGGTTGCGATTTTTCATTCGATCCGCTGCAACTGCACGTAGGAGCGGCCGGAAGTCCAATTCGCCCTGATGAAATGGGAACGGATAGCTTTCCACTTCCTCTGAAATCTGCGCCATGTGTTCGACCCACATCGCAGCCTGGCCCTCAAAGGTAATTTCTCGAGTAAAGCCGAGAAGTGCGGCGGCACTATCAAACAGACGCCCCATCGAGGTGGTGGGGAATGTGCGTACACTTTTGTGCACGAGCTGCAGGCTGGTCTGGTAGCGCGCCGGAAAAAGGAAAGGGCTGGCTGCGAGATCGGGTAGGCCGTCAATCTGAGCGAGGAAACCGGCGGCGGCCTGCACGGGATATTGCGCGGCAGCGTCGCCTCCGGGGAGAGCCGCAGTCCTGAGGTGGGCGACTCTCGTAAAGCCGTTGCGCAAGCTGCCTATGAAAAACTCTCCGCCCCAAATGCTGCCATCGTCGCCATAGCCGGTGCCATCAAAACTGACGCCAAGGACTTGCTTCTCCCATGCGCCGCGCTCAGCCAGGACGGACGCGATATGGGCGCGATGGTGCTGGATTGCCAGCCTTTGAGCGCACTGCAAACGCTGGGCGTAAACGGTAGAGCGATACTCGGGGTGCAAATCGTGGACGAGTAAGACCTCTTGCGGGGGAATTTCATACATGGTCATCAGGTCGCGAATTGTTTCTTCGAAGCCTTGAAAGGCATCGTAGTGATCGAGATCGCCGATGTGCTGGCTGACGAAAGCCTGGCCCTCGACGACCAGCGTTACCGTGTTTTTGAGATCGGCTCCGACGGCGAGAATGGGGCGAGTGTTTTGCGCCGCGATTGGAAAACTTGCCACCGCGCCCGGGGCGTAACCGCGCGATCGCCGCAGAATTGCTGGGCCGAACGCGCCCGCGCGCACGACTGAATCGTCGACCCGGCGCGCGATGGGACGCTCTCCAGCCAGGAAAGCGTCTGCGATGCCAGCGAGGCGCTCGAGCGCGTCTTCGTCTTTATAGGCAATCGGCTCGCTCGAACGATTGGCGCTGGTCATTACCATCACCGAAGGTGCGCCCGCGGCATAGAGCAGATGTTGCAAGGGCGTGTAGGGCAGCATTACGCCGAGTTCGCGGTTGTCGGGGGCAACACCCAGCAGTGCACGCCTGGCGTGGGCGAGCACGATGGGGCGGGCGATAGAAGTAAGCAGCTGGATTGCTTCGGCGGAAAGATGGACGAGGTCTTTCGCGGACGCGACGTCTTTGACCATCACGGCAAAAGGTTTCTCCTTGCGAAACTTGCGCTGCCGCATGGCGCTGACTGCGTCGACATTGAGGGCATCGCAAGCCAAGTGGTATCCGCCGAGGCCTTTGATGGCGACGATTTTTCCGGTGTTCAGCAGGTCTACTGTTCGCTGAATGGCACGGTCGTCTTTATGTGCGTGTCCATGTTCGTCTGCCGGCGCGTCGCCATGCGCATCGCCATGCGCTGTCTGAGAGCCGACGCGCAGGTAGTAATGCGGCCCACACTCTGGACAAGCCACGGGCTGGGCATGGAATCGGCGATTGGCGGGATCGTGATATTCGCGGTCGCAGTATTCGTCGAAGGGCCAATCCTTCATCGTCGTATTGGGACGATCGTAGGGAAGAGTCAGAATTACGGTGTAGCGCGGGCCGCAGTTCGTACAGTTGATGTAGGGATAGCGGTAGCGGCGATTCGCCGGGTCGGCCATCTCAAGCAGACATTCATTGCAGACGGGAAGATCGGGCGAGATGCGCACGGTCGGCCGCCCGCTGCGCTCGCTTTCGCGGATGGTGAAGGTGTTGAAATCTTCAGGAGCTACAGTCGCGACCTCGATGGTGACGATGCGCGAGGCAGGCGGGGCTTCGCTCTTCAAACGCTCAAGAAAAGTCTGAAGCCGCGCCTCATTCCCCTCTACATGGGTGGCAACACCTTCCTCGCCATTGAGCACCCAGCCGGATAATTGCAACTCTTGCGCAATCCGATACACGAAGGGACGGAAGCCGACGCCCTGAACTATGCCGCGCACGTGAATCAGAAAAGCTTTCATTGCATAATCTCTCGCTACAGATGAACCTTCCGGGCTCTTCTCTATCTTCTATTTTGCTATCTTTTCTGAGGGCTGCTTGCACCCTGTTAAGCTCGTGTGAGCGTGGATCAAGAATACAACGCCATTGTTCTAGGAGCCGGGGCGGCCGGCTTGATGTGCGCGATTGAGGCGGGAAAACGCGAACGCCGGGTGTTAGTGATTGAGCATGCGGACCGCGTGGGCAAGAAGATTTTGATCTCAGGCGGTGGGCGCTGCAACTTTACCAACCTGCACACGAGCGCAGAGAATTTTATTTCGCGCAACCCCCATTTTGCCAAATCGGCGCTGGCGCGGTATGGGCCGGAGGCATTTCTGAAACTCGTTAACCGGCATCACATTCCTTACCACGAAAAAACACTGGGGCAACTGTTCTGCGATCGTTCGGCGAGTGATATTACCGAAATGTTGCTGGAGGAGTGCCGCGCGGCGGGGGTTGAAGTGCGGGCGAATACAAGGGTCAGCGAGGTGAGCAAGGATGGCCAGTTCACGCTGCACGCGGGAGATGTGAAATTGAAAACACCGCAGTTAGTTGTGGCGACAGGAGGGTTGTCAATCCCGAAAATAGGCGCGACGTCATTCGGGTATGACCTCGCGCGGAAATTTCAGTTGAAGATAGAGGCGCCGCGGCCAGCGCTGGTTCCATTGGTGTTTAAGAAGCAGGATCGAGCATGGTGCGACCTGGCGGGAGTGTCGACTGAAGTTGTCGCTTCGACGAGTGGCAGCCGGTACCAGTTTCGCGAAAAAATGCTCTTTACTCACCGCGGATTGAGCGGGCCTGCAATTCTTCAGATCTCGACATATTGGGATGGCCACTCGCCGATCTCTATCGACCTAGCGCCTGGTGTTGATCTGAACGCTTTATTACGCGAGCGGAGTGACCGGAGCCCGTCGGGCTGGCGATCACTGCTGCGCGAGATACTGCCGCGACGGCTGGCGGATCGATGGTTGGAGAAATATCCACCCGCGGGCAACGCTGAGCGCGCTTTTCGGGAGGCGGAAGCCCGCATTCATGCGTGGGACGTGATTCCGGAGGCGACAGAAGGTTACGCGAGAGCGGAAGTCACGGCGGGCGGAGTTGACACGGGCGAGTTGTCTTCCCAAACGATGGAGTCGCGGAAAGTTTCCGGTCTGTTTTTTGTGGGCGAGGTGGTCGACGTCACCGGACAGCTTGGAGGGTTCAACTTCCAATGGGCCTGGGCGTCAGGCTATTGCGCCGGCCAGGTAATTTAAAAACAGAATGAAGGAGAAACCACCCGCCCGGCTGCGTTAGTTCTACATTGATCCTGAGGGTCGCTCAGGTGAGCAAGTTAGGCCTTTGATCGAGCCGAACGGTGAAGAAGAACGTAGCGCCGCGCTCAACGGCGGCTTGCGCCCAGACCTCGCCACCGTGCCGCTGGATTATTCGCTTGACAGTCGCAAGCCCAACTCCATTGCCGGGAAATTCTGATTTTGAGTGAAGGCGGAGGAATGGCTGAAATAGACGATCGGCGGAACGCGTGTCGAAACCGCTGCCGTCGTCTTTCACAAAGTAGACAGTTTGTCCATCCTGGCAAAGCGAACCAAATTCGATCGCAGCGGCTTCATGGCGTGAAGTGTATTTCCAAGCGTTGCGCAGCAAATTTTCCATCACGATTCGAAGAAGATGAGGATCGCCGTACACCTCTTCTTTGAGCGGAGCTTTGAATTCGACATTCCTGTCGGGGGCGGTGCGTTTCACATCCTGAATGATGGAACGAGCCATTGCCGCGAGGTCCACCGATTCCGGACGCATCGCGCCGCTAGAGATGCGAGAGAGGTTCAGGAGGGCCTCAATCAGGTCACTCATGCGTTTTGCGGCCGCACGGATGTTTTCGGCAAGCTCACGCGTCTTGTCGTCGAGCCGATCGCCATATTGGTTCAGCAACAGGTAGCTGAACCCGTCAACAGCCTCGAGGGGGCCGCGAAGATCGTGCGAGACCGAATATGAGAAAGCCTCAAGTTCGCGGTTTGCCGAGACTAATTCACGAGTGCGCTCGGCAACCCTCTGCTCGAGTTCATCGTGCGACTTATGGAGTTCATCTAACATGACGTTAAACGAGACAATCAAGCCAGAGATTTCATCCCTGCCAGCAACAGGTGTCACACGCACTGAGTAATCTTTGTCGCGGGATATTGTTTGCGCGGTAGCAGCTAACTCGATGATGGGCTTCGCCACCGCTTTGCGGAACACCGATGAAACCACAATCGCGGCGACTAACGAAAGCAAAAGCACCAAAACAGAGATGAGAGCATAGCGCCTTAGCCGCTGATCAAGCTCCTGTAAGTCGGCCCTTAGATACACAAAGCCAATCGGCTTGCCTTCGGAAGCGATCCGCCTGACCAATACCAGATGTGTGCTTCTGAACCAATGAGCTTCGACTTCTCCGTCCGGAATGGGTGGAACGTTGAGAATGCCTTCGCCGGGATTCTGCAAATACTCGGCAAGTTCCTGGCGGTCATTGGTGAAGATTCCAGCAGAAGATATATTTTGTGAGCTCTTGAGCGCGGAAAGAGTGTTGGCCGCCGCCTGCGGATCGTTGAATAGAATCGCAGAGACGGTGTTGGAGCCTATGATCTGGGCTTGAGCGGAGAGGGTGCGAACTAAGTTACCGCGGAAAGTGATCTGATCGTAGACGAAAAAGCCGGTACATGCCAAGACTAATGCCACAGCGCTCACCAGCATGTTCATCAGTGTGAGTCGAGTAGCAATTGAATGTCGTGGTACCCAATTCATCCTAACTACCTTTTGCATCCTTACGGAGTACATGGATCGCGACTTTCAGAAGCTCCGAACTAAGTGTTAAATGGCTTTCCTGCGCGGCGGCGAGATTCACCTCAAAACGAATCCTGTCTCCCTGCTTTACCAGTTCTACGATTCCGCCTTGCTCCGCGAAATGGTGTATCTCGCTGACCGTGAGCAAGCTCAGGCGGCTGGCATCCTTGAGAATTGCCGTGAGGCGAGCTTCTTCCGATGAACTGATGAACAAAATGCTGCAAGGCTGGGCCTGCCGCATGTTAGAAATCCTCTGGGCCGTAATCTTTTTGCCGCTGATGGTTCCGTCGTGGAGAGTAGTATCCAGAGTTTCTCCGAAGGGATCTTTTCCGATAACGCAGATCTGAAACGAGTCGGAAGTGGACGCATGCTCGGGAGGAAAAGTAACGAACTTGCCGAAGTTATAGAGGTAAGCAGACTCGACTTGGGACTCGGTAGGTCCACGTTCCTGTGCGGGAGAATAACAGGCGGCCAGGAGTAGAAGGCTGAGAGGCAAAGCAGTTTTCCAGATCGCAGGGTTTCGAGTGAGAAACGGCAGCGACCAGAGAACTGGATTGGAAAGAGCGTTTACCTTAGCCACGTGATCTGTCCGTAGACGCTTCGCTTGATACCGATATTTGGCCCAGGGTCTACGCCTCCGTACTCGAAATGGTGAGGCTGGAACAAATTTCGACCCACCACCGACAACTTGTATTGTCGAAGCACCCGCCAATCGAATCGAGCATCGGCGGTCGAGTACGATGGAATCGTGAGCGCAGGCAGAGCATCGACATAGCGATAGGTCAAGTCAAAGCTGAAGACTTTCGCAAAATCCAGCCCCGATTGCAGGGCTATCTGGTGTTTGGGGCTGGAGCCTACGATGGTGGAAGGCGTTTCGGCATCCTGTGAATTGGCGGGCTTTGTTATATCCATTTGCAGATAGGAATACGAGGCCCGCAAGCGCCAAAAGGGCAGCGGTCTCCACTCGGGGGCAAACTCGACGCCTTTCGTCGTGCCCACAAGTCCGTTTCCTAATTCGGCGGGGAGGAGAATGTGAGGCGGGCCCGGATTTGTCTCTACAGACGGCGGTCCAGTTATGTCTTCACTAAGAAGATCCCCGTAATGGTTATAAAACGCTGCGATATCGAAGTAGAGCGACTTGCGGAGCAGGAGACGATAGCCGGCTTCATAACCATTAAGCTCTTCTGATCGGAAGTTATGATTGGGATTGAATCTCCCGAATACGGGCAATCCATCGATGGTTGCGCCTGTGTACTCCAGTTCAGTGAAATTCTCCTCGACGTCAGACGGCGTTCGAACCGCATGGGTAAAGGCAGTCCAGAAGGTCTGCCTCTTGGTCGGCGTCCAGAGGAGGCGACCAGTGGGCTGCAATTGCAATCCCGTGAAGTTTGTTTCCAGAAACTTTGTGCCAAAGGTTAAGGTGAGTCGTTTGTCGAACAGCGCGATTTCATCTTGCAAGAAAGCGGTAAGGAGACGGTCCGTTCGGTGTTCAGGCAAAAATGTGAGACCCGGGACCACGATTGGGTTGTATCCACGGCTCCAGCGTGCGCCCAATCCCCACGAAATCTGCTGTCGGCCCGGCAGACGAAAACGATCCAGAAAGTCAACGTCATACGTATTTCGAAGGTCCGTAAAATTGGGATCGTAGCGATTCGTACGGTCATAGAAAATCTGTAGCTGGAAGTCCTTTCCCTCTTCATAGACCCGGTGCCAGCGTCCAAGAATGTTTCCGCCAGAACGTGGTTCCGTGGCGTAAAGGTTTTGCGAATAGGGCATTGTGTAGCTGGACACCGTTTGGGCTGTACCCGCCGCTTCGTCATAAATGTCGCCTTGGAAGGTAAAGTTATCGCGTGCATCCTTTACCCAGTCGGTGCGGAACCCAGCCTGTAACGCCCGCCAACGGTCAAAGTTATTCCCGTCGGGATGGTATTCAGGACCACGGTCAAATCCCAGTTCGTAGATACGGTAGTCGAGACCTCTCGAATTTCCTCCTCCGTAACGCGCATTTACGAATGCTTGCTCAACATTTCCGCCCCCGGCATTAACCATGACACCATGGGTATCCTTGGTGCTCTTGGTAATTATGTTAATGACGCCATTCACCGCGTTCGGCCCCCAGATCGTGCCGCCGGGTCCCCGGATAACTTCGATCCGCTCAACGTCATCCATAACCACGTTCTGAACTTCCCAGTAGGTGCCTGCGAACAAGGTGGAGTAAACGGTGCGACCATCAATGAGGACGAGCACGTTGCGAGAAAGATTGCCTCCGAAGCCACGAATCCCGACTGACCAACTGTGGCTATCAATTTGCGCGACTTCGACGCCCGGGGCAAGGCGCAGAGCCTCTGGGATCGTAGTCGCACCGGATCGCTCGATATCTTCCTGTGTGATTACGTAGATGGCGGCGCTGGTTTTGCGAAGCTGTTCCGGCTGGCGCTCGGCGGTAGTAACTTCAACATTTCCCAGTTGCTCTAAAGTGAGCTGTTTTAGCTGGTTTGTTTCCTCTTGATCGGAATCCTTCAGTTCAGCATGAACAGAGCGGCAAGAGAGGATGATTAAGAAGATGATTAGCGCAATGAGAGCGAAGATAGAGAGGCTCTTGTTGCGTAACGAAGCGCCAGCTGCGGACGAAGTGACGATCATTATGCGTATGCTTTGTTATGCTTTGCTCTGCCTGCGTTGCTCGATAAGTCGTTCGACCTCACGAATCAAGCCTTGCGGACTTACAGTCGACTTAATCAACCAGGAGTCTACAATGGCAGCCTCACCGGGAAGAGAGCCATAGCCTGATAACATCAGGATGGGAGTTGTGGCACTCCTGCGTTTGATCTCTTCGGCTATAGCTGTGCCATTACCACCCGATAATCCCGAAAGCCAATAATCCAGTATGACCGCGTCAACGAGCGATGATTGAAAGATACTGAGCGCCGAATCTTTGGTTCGCGCTTCCAGGACTCGAAACCCTGCCGCCTCAAAAATTCCTTTTCGAGCCTTAAGTTCCAGCTCGTCATCATCAACGCAGAGAATGGTTTTCTGGTTTTCGCTCAAGCGCCACGCTCCGATCTATGCAGACTCTGGGCTATGGCGGACAGCAGGAGTTCCGGGTCTGACGCTTTCGGAACGCTGGCATCCACATTTTTCAAGAGCCGTTCTGGCAGGTCCTCGACGCCCGAGACTGCGATGAGAAGTAAGGACGGGAATTGTTGGCGGAGTTTTTGGGCGAGTTCGTCGCCGTTCATTCCGGGCATGCGGTAGTCGAGCAGCACAAGGTCAACGTCCGGCTCTTTTGAGATTCGTTCCAACGCCTGCTGCCCTGAACCAGCCGTGATTACCGAGTAGCCTTTGGATTCAAGGAGGAGTTTCCGAACTTTTAAAATGTCCGGGTCATCATCGACACACAAAACGTGTTTTCCGCGCATCGTTATTCAAGCGGAGCAGGCGAGATGAGGGATGCAGAATCTCAGTTCTGGAATGAATAGACTATACGGTTTTCCCTGTAGAACCTTGGAGGAAATTCCTGCGGTGAACTGACTTGAATTGTCTCTGAAAGGAATGGAGCCGACGAGCGGACTTGAACCGCTGACCTGCCGATTACGAATCGGCTGCTCTACCAACTGAGCTACGTCGGCCCTTTGGCCTCTAGTTTACCAAAAAGCCCCGCCATTCCCCGGCCCAGCGCATCAATAATGGCCAACCCGTTCGTTCTAGAACGACCGAGTCGTGAGGGCCTTCTTTTGCGTGACATTTTTTCAGCCAAGCGTTCGGGAGCGCCTGCAATATCCCTCGCCCCGCGACTGCGCCGCCCCCAGTTGAAGCTTGGGGGGTCTACCGTAAAACGCGGGGTTGCGGGATGACGCCGATCAGGATCAGCATTTTGTATTGATGGAAAAACGCGTCTTTCGTTTCACTTCACACAACCGCAGCTTGTCTTCACTTCGCCCCTAAGTCGTCGTGCTCGTGATAATTGGGATACGCGGGACGTTCAATCTTCGGCAGTGGATGCTCTTTCAATTGCTGCATCACAACCTCGATCGCTTTATCGAGTTGCGCATCGTGGCCGTTTCGCCAGGCAGCCGGATCGAGATCAACCTCATAGTCGGGCGCTACGCCATGGTTCTCTACTTCCCATTGGCCATTGAGGCCATAGATGGCCGCGCGCGGCGATGTAACTCGGCCGCCGTCGATGAGTTCCGGATATCCCCCGATGCCGACGAGCCCTCCCCATGTTCTCTTTCCCACGAGTGGGCCGAGCCCGGCCTTGCGGAAATACCACGGCAGCGCATCGCCGCCGGAGCCGGACATTTCGTTGATGATCATCACCTTCGGCCCATAGATGGCTTCGGAGGGGCTTGACCAGTCCTGGCCTTCACGCGTCACCACTTTGCTCATCAGCGGACGGCGCAAATAATCAATGATGTAGTCGGCCAGTTGTCCGCCCTCGTTGAAGCGCTCGTCGATGATGACCGCATCTTTTCCGACCTGCGAAAAGAAATAGCGGTTAAAGCTGGTGTAGCCCGCCCCTGCTGTGTTGGGCACATAGATATAGGCGACGCGGCCTCCGGTGGCTTCATCGACCCTTCGGCGGTTGCCTTCGATCCAAGCGAGGTGGCGGAGATTTTCCTCGCTTTCCACCGGGACCGCCGTGACCTCGCGCGCGCCCTTTCCGTCGGCATTCGGACCGACCTTCAGAAGTGTTTGCTTGCCGGCTGTTTCTTCGAAGAAGCTGTAGATGTTGTCTGAGGAGCGCAACTCGCGGCCGTTCACGGCGAGAATGTAGTCGCCAGCTTTCACATTTACGCCGGGCTGCGTAAGCGGCGCCTGAAGCTCGGGATTCCAATTTTCACCGTTATAGACTCTGGCGACGCGATAGCGACCGCTTTCCAGACCGTAGTCCGCACCTAGCAGGCCGCCTTTCACTCGCTTCGGTTCCGGTTGTTCTCCGCCGCCGACGAACATGTGGCCGACCGTCATCTCACCCAGGCATTCCTGAAACAGGTAGGTCAACTCAGAACGGTGCGAGATGCCCTCGAGATACGGCTCGTATTTCTTTTTCGCTTTGGCCAGATCGAGCCCGTGATAATGCGGGTCGTAAAAGAAATCGCGTTCAATGCGCCAGGTTTCGTTGTAGATCTGACGCCACATCGCGCGCGGCTCCACATACACTTCCCAACCATCGAGCTTCAGCGGGCCGATACCGGGTTTCGGCGGGGCTCCCGGAGCGGGCGGCTCATCTGCGCCAGCCGTGGCCCAGGCGTCCCCCTTGCGGTAAAGAATTTTTTCGCCGTCGATGGAGACGGTGAGATCGTTGACTTCTTCCATCATTTTGTCGACTTTGCGTTTGCTCAAGTCGAATTTCTGGATCGTTTGCGGTGTGTTCTCCGAATTTCTTTCGGTAATGACCTCGGGGGCTTCGGCGAGCAAAAGGATGCCTGTCTTGCCGGTAAGCAGGTTCACATAGTTGGCGGGGGGAATGGGCAGCGCGAGAATTCGCTGCCCGACGCCATCGAGATCGATTTTGACAACGACGGGCTCGTCCTTCTTATCTTTATCCTTATCTTTATCTTTATCTCCATCCTCTTTGTTGGCAGAGTCGGAGGCGCTGCCCTTGTCTTTGTTCTTGTCTTTGTCCGTGGAATGACCTTTCCCCTTGTCTTTCTCCGCTTCCGCCTTCTTTTCTTCCCTGGATTTTTCTTCGTCGCTTTCCGGCGACAGCGGAGATTTTTCATCCTTGCTCAGCACGGCCACGTAGACGGCTCGCGACACGCGATGCTCTTGGCTCGACATGTCGAGCCCGGCCGTTGTCAGACCAACGTCTGTGGAGGCTGTGAAATAAAGGTATTTGCCGTTCTTGTCCCATGCAGGGTAGAGAACATCGCTCATGCCGTCGGTGATTTGTGACGACTTCCCATTTTCCGTCGAATACACAAACAGCGCATGCTGCCCGCTCTGAAGCTGTTTGACATAGGCGACCCATTTGCTGTCTGGCGACCACGTCTGGTCCGCTTGCGTCGCACCGAAACCGCCGAACAGATCAGTGTCGATGCGTTTCGGTTTGGGGTTGTCCAAATCGACATACCAAAGATTCAGGCGCTTGTCTGTGTATGCGATTTTCTTGCTGTCTGGCGACCACCGCGGCGTGTAAAAGAAAGACGGCGGATCCCCCAGGTTGATGCGGCGCGGTTCACCTTGTCCATTTTGATCGCGAATGTACAACTCGTATTCGCCGGCGGCATCGGAAAAATAGGCAATGGATTTTCCGTCGGGCGACCATGCGGGGTCGCGGTCCGCAACAGCCGGACTGTGCGTCAGATTGCGGATATCGCCCTTGTCGGTGGGCACCGTAAAAATTTCGCCCCATGCTTCGAATACTGCGCGCACGCCGGTCGGCGAAATGCCGAAATTCTGAATGCGCTTGGGATCGACCTTGGTGAAATGAGGACGTACGGCATCAATATCGCCGGCGACGTGGATGGTAATGTTCTTTGCCTGATGCATCGCCGGGTCGTAAAGCTTGATCGCGCCGAACTGCTCGATCACGATCGCATCCGGGCCTGCCGATGCGGTTTTGAAATCCAGCCCGTCGCTGTGCAGGGCCTCGGTTACTTGCTTCGTCTTGACGTCATAGGCAAACAGACTGACCGGGCCGTTGCGGTCGGAAAGAAAATAAATGGTATCGCCGACCCACATCGGGTAATGGTCGTTTGAATTTTCGCGTGGCACCTTTGTGATGCTCGAATCTTTCAAGTCCGCAATCCAGATGGGCGTGGTCTGACCACCGTGGTAACGCTTCCACGCTTCCTGCCATTGGATGTGGGGCACATAGGCGAGGTGCGAACCATCGGGCGAATACGTTGCCTCGATCCCGATTGGAATTGGCAGCTCTTTTGGGAAACCTCCCTCGAGTGGCACCGTGTAAAGCTGAAACTCAGCATGACGAAAACTGTTGCCCCACGAAGCAAAGAGAACATTCTTGCCGTCGGGCGTCCAGCCCGCGACATAATCGTCGCCCGGATGGAATGTGAGCCGGCGCGGTTCGCCTCCCGACACTGGGATAACGTACACGTCTCTGTTGCCGTCGTATTCTCCTGTAAATGCGACCATCGAGCCGTCGGGTGAGAACGCCGGATTGCGCTCATCTCCCACGTCGGACGTCAGGCGCCGCGCATCTCCGCCGTCACGATTTACGATCCAGAGGTCGCCGGCAAAATTGAAAACGATTTGCGTCTTGCTCACCGTGGGGAAGCGCAGCAACAACGGCGGGTTACTCTGTGCGACAGCGCTTTGCTGAACGAACACGGCAAAAAACAACGCGAACGCGAGGAAGAGAAATCTGCGCATCTTTTGGCTCCTTGGGGCCCCGGGAAGATGAAAGAGTGTGACGAGAAATCCTAGTCGGTGAAAACGAGCAAGGTCAAGGCAGGAGAATGCGCAGCCTGGAAAAAACCAGGCTGCACATCTTTGTGCGGAGATGTTATGTCAATGCTTCTACGTTAGTGGCCCGTGCCCGTCAAACTTGCCGTCTGCGGACTGTTGCCGACGCTATCACTCACGATGAGCTGGCCGGAGTTCGTGCCGCTCTGAGTCGGTGTGAAGGTCACGCTGACCGTGCACTTGCTCAGGGCCGAAAGGGTGGCCGTACAGGTGGTTGCCGAAACTGCGAAGTTGCCCGTGGCTGAGATGGTGATGCCGGTCAGAGAAACTTTCTGCTTGTTTGTCAGGGTGAAGGTTCTTGCCGGGCTGGTCGTGTTTAGCTTTCGCGAGGCATAGGTAGCACTGACGGGTGTGAGGGTTGCCTGAGCGATGCCCGTGCCGCTGAGCGAAACGGTCTGCGGACTGTTGGAAGCATTATCGACAATTGTCAGCGTCCCGGCGAGCGGCCCCGTCGCATTCGGCGTGAAGGTTAAACTCACCTTGCATTTCTGGTTCACTGCCAGTTGGGATCCGCAGGTGGTCGAGGAGACATTGAAATTCGCGCTGGGGGTGATGCTGGTGATGTCCAGTGCCGTGGCTCCGGAGCTGGTGAGCGTGAGGACCTTTGTTCCGCTGGTTGCACCCACGACGACATTGCCAAAGGCAAGCGACGATACCGAGAACGTTACTGCCGCACTGCCGGACTGTCCTCCAGCCAGGGCGTCAATCAGACCAACGCCATTTGGACTGCCCCAGCCCGTCGCCAGATCGTAACCCATGGTTGCGGAATAACCGTTGCTGCCGCTCCGAATGTCATGGAAGTCGGAGTTATAGTTCGAACTCAAACCAATGTTGTAGATGGCCGGATTGATGAAGCCCAGGTGCGAACCGCCGTTAGCCAGCGCCTGCTGATTTACAAGGGCAATGTAAGCGGCCCACATGGGCGCAGCGAAGCTGGTGCCTCCGTAGTAGTTTGCGGAGCATGTAGTCTGGTCGGCGCAGACGTAGAAATCGAAATTGGCCTCGGCGGCAACATCTGGGCCGTTGCGATAAGAAGTGGAACATTCCGAGCAACTGGCTGCTGTGGTTTGCTGCCAGGAGGGGATCGCAATATGGTGTGACGAGATGCCGCCGCCGCCATCGGACCATGCTGTTTCTGAACTCCACGGGGCTCCGGCGCTAGCTGTTTCCAAATCTGTGCCGCCAACCGAGATGACATACATATCATCCGCGGGGTAAACGGCGTATTCGTCTTCCACAGCCTGGGTCCATTCACCCCAATCTCCGGCGGCTTGAAAATAACTCTGCCCTTGCGTCGCAAATTCCTTGAAATATGGATCGTCGGTGCTGGTATCCGCCGGTTCCCACAGCCATGAAGAGCTCAGCTCGTAGTTCAGAGGACTGGCTGCCGCCATAGCGCTAAGAAGAGCGGTATCGCTCGATCCCACATACATCACGAGTTTCGAAAGACCGGGGGCCATGCCCAGGGCCTGCGTCATATCGATAGTCTGTTCGGTGTCATCGCAACCATCGGATGCAAGGCAGCTAGTGGGCGTGCTATCAGTCGACACGAGAGTGATCGGAACATTCAATGTTTGGCCCACGGTCTGGTAGTAAGTATTCAAGTCGGCAAGGTCGGTGCCTGCATACTCGAGTAGCCCCAACGACTGGCCACTGCCATTGAGTGCGGTCCCGCCGTAATAGGCCGCCCGCATATCGCTGCCCAGGAAAGAAGCGGCCGGCCCCGAGCCGGCGGTGGCGCTGGGCCGCGCCTGAATGCTTCTGCTCTTGATCAGCGGACGCGGAATCGAATAATTATCCAGGCCCGAAATGTGCCACAAGCGGAATGGCAGATCGGCAGTAGGCTCGCGGTCTGGAGCATAAAAAGTGCGGTTCTCTGTTGGGTGCTGATACAGGCCCATCGTCAGATGAAAGGCCTTTTCAATACTTGCTACCGATCCCGTTACTCCCACGTTCATGCGGTTGCGTGATGCGCTGACCACTTCGAGGCCGTTGGCCTTGGCGAAGGCGATCACTGCGTCAAAGTCTTGCTGGCGCGGACCAAACCGTGCCGTGAACTCGTCCACCGAGAGGAAATGCCGATAAGAAGGGTTGGCGGGATCGTAGAGCGCCTGCAAAAGTGTGTCCAGTTCAGTTTCGTTGCGAAGCGGCAGAACGAGATCGAGCCGCAGCGTTTGCGATGCCGGGGCCTGGGCGAGGAATTTCGCTCGGCCATCGGCGACCGCATCGCGCACATGACGCGTGATTGATGTTTGCGGCTGGGCTAATTGCGGCTGTACCACTTTCGGCTCAGCTGCACAAACCACACTCGCGAGCAACGTCATGGCGATGGCGGTGACGACAAACATACCCTTCTTTGGGAACATGAAAACCTTTGGCGACATGAGAACCTACCTCATAAAGATGAATGCGCTGAGTTTCCTGCATGTAAACGAAGGCGATTTGACTGAGTCTCTACACACAACCAACTCCAGCTGGTGTGTTGAACGTCGGGGGGAGACTAGCCTTGCAGACACACTATACCATTGATTTTTCTGGTTTAGAAGAAAACCCTGCTTAGGACAAAAACGACGCCTAGAGCGGGGCTTTGGTCCCCTCTAGGCCACAGGCACACGACTTAACGCTGCGGATAGAGTGCGGTGCCAGGGGTGGGCTCGTCGTAATCCCGGCCGTATTTGTTCTTGTGTACCATGGGCGACCCGCTCGCCCGATGGATCGGAATCACTCCGAGTGAAGCTGCGCCGTCGCCGATTGTAATTTCCTTCGTCTCAGGAGGAACGTCCGGTCCCATGCCGTCGCTCCAGGCGTGCAAGGTATAGCGCCCATAAGGCACGTTGGCGATGCTGACCTCGCCGGAGTTGCTTGCAGTCGCATAGAGCGGCGTTCCCATCGTGATCACCACAGCGCTCATTTCAGGATGAATGTTGCAGAAGATGTAGCTGATTCCCGGACGGTCAAAACGCACAGAACGCGATGTGCCCGCCTCATAGAGGCCAAGGTCAAACCGCTTTCCTTCAAACAGCGAGAACACGTTGTGAAAGAACGGATCATGGTTAGGAAACTCAACCATCGTTCCTGCCGGAACCACTAGAAGCCGGGGCTCGAAACTTTTGTTTCGCTGGACCAATTTGGCGGTTGAGCCTCGCGACGTGGGCGAGTCAAGGTGCACGTCCGAGCCAGGAGCCGGCGTCAGCCAAACGACGGTTCTCGGAATCCGTTCGCGCCCAGTCGATCCATTGATCTTCCCCGGGCGGACTTTATTACTGGCCCCTCCGCCTGTTTCCTCGCCGACTGCCTTTCCATCGTTTGAATCTGCTTTTGCGACTACTTCCACGCGCCCCCGCACGATCGGCGCAACCGTGGATTGCGCCGACAATATTTGCGCAGCAAATAACCATGCACTCAGGCATACGGCAATCGTCGTTAAGTACGGCGTTAAGTACAGCGTTAAGTTATTTTTCGCGCTCATAGCCTCGCTGCGATGTTTCGGCTGCAATTTCTTAGCTTCGATGTTTCAGTCTCTATGATCAGAAGAGCACGCCCATCGCTAAGTTTAGATGACCGGCTCCATTCAAACCTGTGTATAGAGCGTGCGTCTCAAGTTGCCGGTATTCGGCTGAGAGCAGCAAGTCCGACCGGGGCCGGTATATCACGTTCGCGAAACCGGCGCGGTTACGCGTGAATGGCGTGCCCGCATAAGTTTGCGGATATTGAAAGTAATTCAGGTCGCGGGCAAACGGATTGTCGATTCCGAATGCAGTGTTAAATTCGAGCTTTCGCGCAGCACGATATTTTAGCTGGGCCCATCCGCCTACAGAATTCAGACCGATCACTTGCGTGTACGACTTCTCCAGGTTGCTGGTACTGAATAGCACGCTCTGACCAATTCCGCCGTAGAGACCTCCCAGGGCGCGTCCGCGATATACCTTTCCCTGTAACGAAAACTTGCTGCTGAGCGGTATGTTGAGATCGGACATCGCCGCCCACGCGTCTACCGTTCGCCCGAAGCCGTAATCTTGCCGGCTATAAAATCCGCCTACACCGATTTGGATGGGTTGGCCGAAAAGTTCACTTGACCATGCAGTGCGTGCGCCGTATGCGGGTTGGCGCGACGATTCTCCCGGGCCCGGCTGGCGGTAGGGGCCATTAGACGGCACTTCGCCGCTCTCCGGATCCAGGATTCCTCCCTGAACCAGAAAGCTCGACGTGTCGCTGATATCAATCCTATGCTCCGCACGAATCTGCGGCACCCAGCTCCACAAATTTCCTGCATACGAAAGAGCAGGCACCGCGAGCGTCGCAAATGACGTGGGAGCGGTCGGTGAGAAGAAAAGTCCATCCTGTCCGGCAACGACCGAGGTCTTGTCCCAATCCATGCGAAGGGTCGCGGTTCGCAAACGCATGAGACCCGAACTTACCCCATTCGGCTCCGCTGCAAATCCGCCGGCCAGATCGACTTGCAAATCGCCTTTCGTCCGCGCGCCGGCTATGCGTGGCCCGAATACTTCGAACCCAATTTCGGATTGGCGCAGCGTAGCTCCGAAACTGCCTCCTGACTGGCCTGCTTGCTTTGTGTAAGCGAGTGCTGGGATATCGATGTTGTCAGTCGCGCCCTGATTGCTGAATGCATTCATCAGCACGATTCCCGAAATTCTCATGCGATACTTCGACGCACTTTCCACCTTGGTTTGATATTGATCGTCGACCTTGCCGCTCAAAAGCTCAATTTGCTCTGCCATGCCCGCCGCTGGCGGCGCAGCTATCTGGTTCTCTGCTTTCTGATCGTCTGCTATTTGATCCGTGCGATCGTGGTACTGTGCATTTATGTTTGCTCTGGGGCCAGCAACATTTTCTACTTTCGGGTCGACAAAGTCCGCGCTCGCGATTCTTTTGGCGGAGTTGTCCGGCCCCTGCGCATAGGCGCCTCGCTCGGCTTGTAACTGATCGACCTCATGGCGCAGTTCGCGTGCTTGCGCCTGAGTCCTCGCGGACTCGGCGCGCATCTCGCCCACGAGAGCCTGCAAGGCCTGCACTTGCTGGGTGAGTGATTGCACGGCTTGGGCCAAGTCGGGCGAATGAGGGTCGGCCGACTGCGAGTCGGCCGAACGAGCGGCTGCCGAACCAGGGACTCCCGAACTCTGATCGGCTCGCTTCCCAGCGTCTTGCGCTCCGCTGGCCAGCGCACACAGAACGATGGCTACCAGCGCGCCTCGTCTCCCCGCGTCAAAGCGCCACGCGTCAAACCATTGCCGATTAGTCATGGCTTCTCTCCATAGCTGTTCTTTGCTTTATGAATTTCACACCAAGGAGACTTGGTCTGCGACGCCTCCCAGACAAGCAGACAGGTCTCACTCATTCCACGTTGGAGATCTCTACTGGCTCCTCTGCGCCGCCTGCTTTGCCGCTAGCATGTTTTCTGATGCTGGCTGAACAGGAATGCTCATGCGGAATACTGTCCCGGTGGCCGAGGTCTGCTCGACCACCACGTCGCCGCCATGGTCCTGCAAAATTTTCTGGACCACCGTCAGGCCCATACCTGTTCCGTTTTCTTTGCCATGACTGACGAAGGGCTCGAACAAACGGTCACGGACCGCGTCCGCGATTCCCGGGCCGTTATCGGCCACGGTGATTTCCACACGCTCTCCCTTGCGAGACATCCGCACTTCCACCGTGCCCGATTCGCGTGAAACCGCTTCACAGGCATTCAAAACCAAATTCAGCAGGGCGCGCTCAAGCTTCTTGAAGTCGAACCAGCCCTCCGTCAGGCCCTCACTTGTCACCCGTATTTGGATACGCTGAAATTCCGGGTGGGCCTTCACGTCCTGCACGGCCCGGTGGACGGCCGAGCACATGTCGCCATAGGTCGGCCGCAATGATTCCCGCGTTCTTGAAAATTCGAGCAGTGACTCGATTAGCTCCGTCATCTGGTTCACTGCGACGCGAATCTCGCCATAGAGTTCTTCCCTCTGTCCCGGCGTCAAATTGCTCTCGCAAAGAAACTCGGCATTGGCGATTACGGCCGCCAGCGAATGGCGCAGGTCATGCGAAATTGAACTCGCCATCCGGCCAATGGTTGCCAGCCGTTCCGCATCAAGAAGCTCGCGCTGGGTTCGATCGAGATTCGTTCGCATGTGCTCAAAGGTGCGTGTAACCTCGGCGACTTCGTCGTCTCCATGCGCTTCCAATGGATACAAGTAGTCACCCTGTTGGAGCGCGCGAACGCCGCCTACGAGGTTTTCCAGCGGACGCGTGATGGTGCGCGATATCACGAAGACCAGAAGGCTGCCCGCCAGTACCGCGGTCAAACCGAGCGCGAGCAAAATCTCGTTCAGCCTGTTTGCAAATGCGGATGCCTGATCGAGTGACTTCAGCACCCATAAATCCAGCGCTTGTGTTCCCGTCGATGGTAAGGCGACAGACGTCGCCAGAAAACGTTCATCTCCTAGACGAATTTCTTCAGAAAGCAATGCGCCCGTTGTTCCCCGCCGGAGGCCAACCCGCAGCAATTCCGCCTCCAGCGCTGGTTCCAGCGTGCTCCGCGCAATTGAATCTCCGTAACGAAACGCGACTTCACTGGCCGAGATCCGGCTCAAATCACGAACGAAATGGTCGTCGATCTCGTACCCGAGGAGCATGTATCCCAGCAGGTGCTGCTCCCCCGCTGGACCAAAATAAATATCTTGCAGGAAAACTTCGTAGAGATGGCCTTCGATATACCACCATTGCCGCGTCTCCGGACGCGAGACTACTTGCGGGAAAAAATCCTGGGCTTGGGCGAAAGTGACCTCAGGCGCGGATGCCTGCAACGCGACTACATTGCCCGACGCCCGCGCCAGCACCATCAGATCGCTGCCGGCAAGGTGCCATAAATCCCGAGATGCATCCTGAATTGTGGCCGCGTCCGGCGCGGTCATCATGGCGCGCACCGTAGGCAGGTCGGCAAGAAGAGTTGCCGATTTCTCCAGCGTTGCTTCGCGTTGCCGCTGGAAATTATGGAACGCGGAGACCGAGTTCTCAAGGTCTCGTTCGATTCCGGCGCGCACCTGCTGCCCGACCGTATGCCGCACCACCAGCAGCGTCGCGACGGTGAGAGTCGCGGATACGGCCACCATCGACAGCAGAAACTTGGTGCGAAGCCGAATTCCATTCATGAAGACAAAGCCGCGAGCTTCGAGCCACGAGCTTCGAGCAACCGTACGAACGAATCGTTCGTAACTCGCTTTCGAAAGTCGACCACCCTCCCGCCGGGACAACTGATATGAGATTCGCCTTACTGCTTGCTCGTGGCTCGAAGCTCGCTTTACGGCACAAACTTATAACCGGCGCTGTGTACAGTGCGAAAATGAACGGGATTGGCGCTGTCTTTCTCCAGCTTTTGCCGCAGCCGCAGAATGTGGTTATCGACGGTGCGGGTTGTGGGATAACTCTTATATCCCCAAACCTGGTTCAGCAGTTCCTCCCGCGACAGGACTCGTTCCGCATTCTGCACCATGAATTTCAGCACCTTAAACTCCTGCGATGTCATGGGCACCAGTTCGCCCGAGCGCCGCAACTCCATTCTCGTGAAGTCAACAGTAATGTCGCCAAAGCTGAAGCGTTCTGTAACTGGAGCGGCCATGCCACGCCGCCGCAACGCCGTCCGCACCCGCGCCAACAATTCGCGGGGACTGAAAGGCTTAGTCACGTAGTCGTGCGCGCCTAACTCCAGTAGCAGCACCTTGTCCATGATCTCGGCTCTGGCGCTCAGGACGATAATTGGCATCGCAGCCGCCGCGTGATTGATTTCGCGGCATATATCCTGGCCCGAGGTGCCCGGCAAACTTAAATCGAGCAGCACAACCGAAGGAGGCGAGGCGTGGAACATGGCCAATCCCTCCGTGCCATTGCCTGCTACGTCAACGGCAAATCCTTCCCGTTCAAACAAGCGGCGCAGTGCCTTCTGCACGGCGCGATCATCTTCAATGACCAGTACTCGACCCGCGCTCCCCAGAGTTGGGTCGAATGTAGAGGCTTGTGCGCTTTTTTCCAATGCAGGCATTCCGCTGAAATCCCAAATAGGCATGTATCATACCGCCAAACTCGCTTGCCAAAGGCGCTTACGAGGCAATAACGCGAAACAGTTACATTGTTTTGACAATTTGTTGACAGGGCCTGCTGGTAGATGCCGAGGCTCGCTTTTGCGTCTGCTGATCGGATGCCGACGCCTACGGCGGTGGTGCAAGAAAGGCCGCCTACAAACGAGGCGGCCTCAGCGGGCCTTTCAACCTGGCATAATTTTGCCGCTATTTGAACTGGATCATGCCGAAGGTTCCGGCGAGATTACCCGACGGACCCGCGGCGAAGAACAGTTGATTTGTGGCTCCGTTATTAGCAGTTCCTCCCCCGAACTCGATCCCCCAAAGTTGATCGATCTTAATCGGTTTGCCGGATGCATCTTTGACCGTACCGACGAAGGCTCCGGTATTGATGTTGTAGCCATTAATGGTGCCGCTATTGGTGTTGTTTGATACGAGGAGAGTGTTGCTTAGCGGGCCGAAGTTCTTGGGCGCAACAGCAAAGCCCCAAGGCTGCGCTAAACGGTTGCCGGCGATCAACTGACGAACGAACGTTCCATCTTCTTCGAAGATATCAACGTATCCGGTCGGGGCTTCATTGGTAGGCGCGAACGAGACATACACCAGCCCATTTATGTCTTGAATACCGAAGGGAGCCGTGCCCGCGGGCAAGGTCGAATCGGTGAATGAGGTCACGAGGTTGAAGCTGTTATCGTAGACGTCCACCTTGTTATTCGCGATGTCGGCGGCGTACAGGTAATTTCCCGAAGGCCTGCTCGATATCGCCAACCCTGTATACATAGATCCCGATGCCGAGTTATTTACTGCGATGATCGCCGCATTCGGGTTCGACTGAGGCGCCCATCCGCTGATGGTCCCATCGAGCGTGGCGAAAAGAAAGATCGCCGGCCATCCTTGTACCTGGAAGTCTCCAGATTTTGGATTGCTGAAAACAATTCCGGTCGGTTGGCCGGGGCCTGCTCCGCTGGCCGTCGGAATCGCAACCACCAGCTTCTGCTTATTTCCTTTTCCGTCATACAGCGTGGACCAACCCGACGCCTGGTCGCTTATCCAAAACGCTCCGCCCGGTCCGTAGACCAGGCCCCATGCATTGGCCAGCAGTGGATCGTCGTGGTTGGCTTGGTGAACCTGATTGGAAACGAGGTTGGTAACTTGATATTGCGCAAAGGCGCTCGCAGCGGATAGAACCGCCATGACTAAGCAAACGGCAAGAATCGTGTATCGCATATGGCTCTCCTTAAATTCGGTCTGGGATAGGAGGGGACGTTCTCAACTTTCAAGAGTTTCCAAGATCCCCTGCCTGTGAGATCGAATCTAGAAGGGGGCCGATTTCAAATTGTCACGATGGCGTTAGCTGTTTGCACAATTCTTCCACGTGGGCAGTTTGAGAGTTCAAAGGCAGAAAAGCGTTTGCGCCTCCCTCATCCTCATATAACGCCCATAGCCCAAGATCACATTTTCGCGATAGTATTTTTTGAAATGCCTTCGAAACGCTCGACAGTTACGGCTACCAGCAAGAATCGGCCCGCCGCCAAACAAGGGAAGCCGGTTTCCGGCAAGCAAGATTCCGGCAACTCCGGTACCAGCAAATCGGTTTCGGACAAAATCGTTCAGGCCAGCCCGAACCGTGCGGAAAGCGCGAGCGCGCCACCGTGTGCCAGTTCACGCTCCTACACCATCGTCGACTACCGCCTGGAAACGCCCACGTTCACGCTGCGACAGATCGCGGAACCGAATAGCGAGGGCACAGGAGAAACGATTCGTTATGAAGTGCAGAGTGGGGATCTCTCGAAACCGGTTCCACCCCTCCGATCCTCTCGTTACCTGACGAAGGAGCAGGTCATCGAAATCTATCGCTGGATGCTGCTCAACCGGCGTATGGAAACCGCTCTCGAAAATCTCTACAAGCAAGGCAAGGTTGTCGGCGGCGTGTACTTCGGATTGGGACAGGAGGGTTGTTCCTGCGCCTCCGCTTACGCATTGCGGCCGGATGAATGGATTGGGCCGATGATCCGCAACCAGGGTGCGCTGCTGGTGCGCGGATTTTCTCCTCGCGACATCATGATGCAATACATGGCCAAGTCCGGATCGCCAACCAAAGGACGGGACGCGTCTTCGCACTTTGGAGACATCAAGAACCGCAATGTGGTCGCGCCGATTTCAACGCTGGGTGATCTTATCCCGGTGCTTGCCGGTGTTGCGCTCGGGGCGCGTCTGCAAGGGAAAAATATCGCGGTCATGACCTGGATCGGGGACGGCGGCCAATCCACGGGCGTCACCTATGAAGGGCTGAATTTTGCTGCGGTGCAAAAGCTCGGGCTCGTCTTGATTGTCGAAAACAATTTGTGGGGATACTCGACGCCTGCCGACATGCAATTTCTAGTGAAGGACCTCGCCGATCGCTGCGTCGCTTACGGAATCCCCGGCGTGATCGTCGATGGCACCGATGCTTGTCAGGTCTATGACGCTTGCCACGAGGCCTGCGAACGCGCCCGCCGCGGCGAGGGGCCAACGCTGATCGAAGCAAAAATGATGCGCATGAAGGGCCACGCTATTCACGATGCAGCCGAGTATGTTCCGAAACCGCTCTTTGAATACTGGAAACGCCGCGACCCAATCGCACGGATGGAGGATTACCTCGTCCACGGGAAGAAATGGCTTACGGCTGAACAAAACGAGAAACTTGTCGCGGATGTCGAGCGCCAACTAGAAGCCGACCGCGACTTAGCCGTTGACTCTCCGATGCCCACGCCCGAATCTGCCGCCGAAGGCGCATACTGTGTTGCTGGCTGCCATGAGATCAAGCCGAAGTATGCGATACCGAAGGCGCGAAACTCCGGCAAACGCCAAACCGAGAGCCCGACGCGCTCCGACGCGCCCGTCCATTTGAAGTGAATACGACTTTGAACCCTGGGACGCGACGGCGGACGAAAGAGCGGGAAGAAGACAAACTAGCGGTACACGTCACGCCGATGGGCAATTTTCACGATCATCACTGTTACTCGATGACCGTCGACGCGATGAACTACCCAGTAGTCGACCACTCGGATTCGGTAGTGATCCGTCGCACCCTGTAGTTTCTTCGCACCCGGAGCGAAAGGATTCGCGGTAAGCTTATCAATATGCGTGGCGATACGGCGCTGAACCGCAGGTTCCAGAGCTTTGAACTCGCGTAAGGCTGAAGCCGTGAACTCGACCGTGTAGGGCATGGCTGCCCTGCTAGAGACCCAGGTCTTTCTTAATCTTCGCCCAGGGAACTGTTGACTCGTTCAGGCGTTTGCGGGCGTCTTCCAGGTCAATACGGTCTTCCAATTGTTCCAGTAACTCCAAGTCCGCAAGTGGGACTACGGCTGCAACGGGCTTTTTCCGCCGATGAACGATCACCCGCTCGCCAGCATAGGCGGCACGGTTGACGACATCCGCGAACTCGCTGCGGGCGGTGCTGCTCGTGACTTTGCGACGTGTCGTCATGTACGATAGTAGCTTTTTGTACATTATGTACTATAACGATCTTAGCGAGTTTGGGCAAATGCCTAGAAATTTTGCTTCCTTTGATAAGATTAAAATACTCGCGTGGCTGCCTCGTCCCAACTCGTTCAGATCGACATGGGGCCGCGAATTCCCAGCCCCAAGCCAGCATGGCTGAAAGCCAAGGCTCCGGTCGGCGAGAACTTCCACGATCTCAAGAAACTGGCGCGTGGCCTCGGATTGCACACGGTTTGCGAATCGGCGCAGTGCCCGAACATTGGCGAATGCTGGCACCACAAAACGGCAACCTTCATGTTGCTGGGCGATATCTGTACAAGGCGCTGCGGATTTTGCGCGGTGCCGAAGGGCAGGCCTCTGCCAATTGATTGGGATGAGCCGCGCCGGGTGGCGGAAGCCGTCGCCACTTTGGGCCTTCGCCATGCCGTGATCACTAGCGTTAATCGCGACGATGACAACGTTGGCGGCGCAAAGATATTCGCCGAGACTATCCGCTGCGTTCGCGAATTCGTCCCCGGATGCCGCGTCGAGGTGCTGATCCCGGATTTTCAGGGGCTAGAAGAGCCGCTCAGGATCGTACTCGAAGCCAAGCCCGACGTGCTCAATCACAACACTGAGACCGTGCCGCGGCTTTATCGCGTCGTGCGTTCCGGCGCTCGCTATCAGCGAACGCTCGATCTACTGGGCAACGCAAAGAAGTGGGACCCGGCGACAGTAACGAAAAGCGGAGTGATGGTCGGCATCGGAGAATCGCAGGACGAGTTGGTCGACGTGTTTCGCGATCTCGGCGAGCGCGGTGTAGACATCCTCACGATTGGCCAGTATTTGAGGCCGTCGAAAGATCACCTTCCGATGACGCGCTATTACACGCCCGCAGAATTTTATTTCCTGCGAGACGAGGCATTGAAGTTTGGTTTCCGTCACGTGGAATCGGGGCCACTGGTGCGCTCGAGCTACCACGCGCACGAGCAAGCGGACGTCGCGGCGCGATAGTCGCGGAACTTCTTCCGGAACTCTTCCAGCTCCAACCAGCTAGAAAATCTTTACGTGGAATGTGAGATAGGTCTTGGGATTCTCGCGGATCGCTTTCAGCAGTTCGCGCGTCTCCACCAGCATTTGATTGCTGTTGTCGTATAAGGCCGGGTCCTTGAAGAACTTGCCGGCGGACCCTTCGCCCTTCTCCAGGCTGCTAGTCAGCGCTGCGAGGTTATCGATGGTGGTCTGCAGTCGATTGGCGAATTCCTGATCGTGGGCAAACTTACCCAGCGCGCCTTTGCCGGCGTTCATGTCATCGGTCAACTGGCGCAGGTTCGCAACTGTCTTATTGGTGTTGTCAAACAGCGTCGGGTCTTTCAGCAACTTGCCAGCGGAGCCTTTGCCCGCCTGCAAGTCGTCAATCATGGCATTCAGCTTATCGAGCGCCCCAATAGCTTTCTTGTAGGCCTCGTCGCTGGTGAGGAGCGGGCCAAGTGAGCCCTTGCCTTTCTGGATGTCATCCACCAGCCCTTTGAATTCGCCGACTGTTGCGTTCAGCTGATCATACAAACTCGTATCAAAGATGACTTTGCCGATCGATCCCTTGCCGCTTTCGATATACGCGAGGATATTATCGAGGCGGTTGATCAGGCCGTTCATGTTCTGGAGCGTGGTTTGACTGGAGCGCACAACGTCTTCAATCTGGGGTTGCTCGCGCGAGGCAAGCACATCGCCGCTCTGTGCCGCCGGGCCTTTTGCCGCGGAGCTATCCACGTCCAGAAAAGTTTCGCCCAGGATACCTGCGGTGCTCAGCAGCGTGATCGAGTCCTTGCGCAGGTTGAACAAGTACACCGTGTTGACCTTCATCGTGATCTCGACGGGCGTCGTCGGTCTTCCTTGCACGATGCGGATTTGTGTCACGTTGCCGATATCCACGCCCGCCAGGCGGACAGGCGCGCCCTCGCGTAGACCGCCGGCATTATCGACGTAGGACTTCAGCACGATCTTGTGCGTGAACCATCCGCCGGTTCCGGTCATGAGGAAAATGAGGACCATGAGCGTGATGCTCGCCAGGATCACGGTCAGTCCTACGCGAAGCTTTGACCATTTGAGTTGTTTTTGGCTAGGCAATGGTGACCCCGAACCGCCAGCAGCATAATAACAAGAAACTTTCAGGTGCGGAATGTTCTGACGTTAAGGAGGGACAGAACCGAAGACAAATTGAATCGGGGTCAAAGGCGCAGCCCCAGAGTGCCCAACCCCTGCGGCGCGCTCGGGACGACAGGGTTTGGGCGAGTCCGTCGCTCCGACCGGCCGAAAAAGGAAAACTCCCCGGCTGGCCTATGCGCGCAAAACGGGGAGTTTCGCGAGTCTCGATTTGTGTCGGGCCCGAACGCGGGTTATCGTCCGGGCCCGCGACATTACTTTTTCGGTTCAGGTTCCTTCTTTTCTGCCGGTGGTTTGTTTGCTGGCTTGGCTGGTTTCGCCTGCGGTTTTGGCGCCTGCTGGTGTGGTTGCTCCTGATGAGCCGCCGGCTGCCGCGTTGGCGCTGCCTGATGCTGTGGCTGTTCTGCCTTGTTCTCGCGAGCCGGCTTCTGTGGCTGTTCTGCCTTGTTCTCGCGGGCAGGTTTCTGAGGCTGTTCCGCCTTGTTCTCACGAGCAGGCTTCTGAGGCTGTTCCGCCTTGTTTGCCCGAACTGGCTTCTGAGGCTGTTCTGCCTTGTTCTGCTTGGCTGGCGCTTCGCGATTTTCGGCGCCATGATTCTCCATGCCGTGATTTTCCGTACCACCTTTTGCGGCACCACGGTTCTCGCCGCCCTTCTCACCAGGGGCAACACGAGCCTGTTGCGGCGACATCTTGGGCGCATGATATGCCGCACCCGCAGCCTTGGCCGCGACTACATCATGCCCGCTGAACTCGCCGGGCTTGCCGGTGGCTGCGATCGCAGGGCGACCGTGGTTTTCCGAAGCAAACAACGCGCGGTTCTGGCTGGCAGCATGCTGATGCTCGGTTTGCGCCGGGAGTGGCGCGGTGTGTTGTTCATGCGCGTAACGTGTCTGCTCCGGAGTGGGACGCGTGCTAACGCCGCCGGGTCCGTTGAACGCGTAATGATTATTGTTTACGACAACCGTCTTCTCATAGACGTTCGTGACATTGGTGACGTTGATGTTGGTGACGGAACGGTTATAGAAGAAGGTTCCGCCGCGCCATTCGCCACCGAAGAATCCGGCGCCGTTGTAGCCAAAGCCGTAGTTAATGCCTCCATAGAAACCGATTTGCGGGCCCCAATATCCGGCGTTCCACACGTAGGCGCCGTCATTCCAACCCCAGTAACCGGGGGTCCAGAGCAGGCCAACGGGCGCGAGCACCCATGTTCCGGGAACCCAGTAATAGCCGGCCGCGTCGTCCCACGCCCAATAGCCGGGGGTCCAGAAATAGCCGGAACCAGGACAAACGGGCTGGACGTAAACCGGAAGCGCGGGCGGGCCGAAGCGAACGGAGACAAGCACCTGTGCGAACGAAGCGGCAGAAAGGGAGATAAGCAGAACTGCGAAAGTCAACCAGCGAATTGCACGATTTTTGTTCATAGATTCGTTTTTTCCTCTTTTTAGTCTTGCGTCAATCGACTTTTGTAAACACGAGATGCCGGGAGTTGTTGCGAGTTTGCTTTTCTGGGAGGCTGTACGTAGTTGATAACCCCTCTGGGTGCTCCCTCCCCTGCTCAGTATGTTCTGTTGAATCAGAAGCTTGGGGCAAACGCCCCCCACATACTGAGCCAAAACTGATTACAGTCTTTCCATGACTTAGAGATAGCTCTGATGCGACCACCGGGGCCCGTTCCAGCTCAGTTTGCCCAGTTGCCACCTAATGACTCGCAGGACAGCTCGCCGCAAGTTTCTTTGGATGGCACCTCGACATACAAAGTAAGCCTGATGTTTGACGAATATTTACATTGTAAACCGAGAAGTCACAAGCGCGAGTTGGCGACAGGAGTCAAAGACCGCTGGGGTGCAGAAGCTCGTGCTAGGATGTGTTCATGGCGAACACACGGAGCGCGACTTTGAGCGTGCGGCTCAAGCCGGAAACCAAGAAGCGGCTGGCGCGGCTGGCAAAGGCATCGGGGCGGAGTTCGAATTTTCTGATTGCCGATGCTGTGGAAGCCTACGTCTCCGACCATGAGACCATGCTCGCCGAGGTGAGACAGGCAGAGCGGCAGATCGAATCGGGGCACTACATTCGGAACGAAGACATGAAGGCGTGGCTGCTGTCGTGGGGAACGGAGAACGAGCTGCCGGTTCCGAAGTGCGTCTGCGGCAAAGAGCATGATGACGAGGCGCTTTGCCGGTAGAAATAGTCTGGTTGCCGCTGGCACGGGCGGGGTTACGGGAAATTAGTGAGTACGTGGCGCGCAATAAGCCGGAGGCGGCGGAGCGGCTCGCCATCCGAATTGTCTCCATGGTCGAAGCCCTGAGAACTCATCCGCGCCTGGGGCGACTGGGAGAGGAGCCGGGAATTCGGGAGTTGGTCATCGGCGGCACTCCGTACGTTGCGATGTACCGGGTGGAGGGACGGCGCGTGGTGATTAGTACGGTGTGGCATGGGAAGTGGCGAAGAAAAGGCATAGAGTTAGCTATGTCTCTAGCGCAACGCAGTGGTTTTCGCTAGACTTATTCTTATGGCCCACGCTTCCACGGGCGAGAAACAGCAGGCCCACGAGTTGATCGAGCGGCTCCCGCCGACGCAACTCTCTGCCGTAGTCGGGCTGCTCGAAGCCATGCTCGATCCAGTGTCCCGCGCTGTCGCTCACGCTCCCACCGACGACGAACCAGTCACGATGGAAGAGGAAAAAGCGCTTGCGGAAGCGAGCGATTGGCTGAAGGGTAACAAGGCAATTCCCCACGAGCAGGTCCTGGCTGAACTCGGGATCACCCAGGAAGAAATCAACAATTTTAAACTCGAAGAGCCGAAGTGAAGCGGATTGTTTGAACCGATCCGGCCCGGATCGATGTCCGCAGCCTGAGCAAGCCTACCGCCATGCATATTCTCTCCGCGTTGCATCGCTTTGCGGAATCTGGCGCGGGCGACGTGAAAGCTCTCCGGGGAAGAGAAGAGCTTCGGCTGCGCATTGGCGACTACCGGCTGTTCTTCGTCTGAGATTCCGACACTATTGAGATTCGCCGCGTGCGGCATCGGGGCGAGGCGTATCGGTGAGTTTGCCCACTGATACGTGATCCCAGGCGTTGACCATTGACGGGAGGATAATTCCAACTCGACGCTGGTATTCCTCCAAGCGTCGCGCTGTTGAATCCGTCCCCAGCTTCACGTCAGGCGAAAAAAAGCTATGGGACAAACCTTGTCTTCCAAGCAGAGCACAAGCTATTAATCGGCCGTCATGGGTGCCGCGGCGGGACCGTGGGCGAGCAGCGCTTCCGCCTGCTTCTCAGCCATGGGAAGGTTCTTCGAGATGCGGGCCGCTCTCTGAAAGGCCGCCTTAGCCTCGTCGGGGCGTCCCTGTTGCTGGAGAGCGTGGGCGAGCAAAAGATATCCGACGTCGGACGGCTGCTTGGCTACGACTTGAAAATACTCCCGCGCGGCGCCAGAGAAATCGCCTGCGGCCTCGTCGAGTACTCCGAGCGCCACCATGATCGGCAGTTGATCCGGTAGAACCTGCAAGGAATTTTCGAAAGCTTCCCTCGCTTTGTCGGGCTGCCCCTGTTCACGATAAGCAAAACCCAGGTTGGCATAGGCCTTGCTGCGAAAACGAGGGCTTCCAGCGTGGCCGGCCACGAATTGATAGCGCTCGATGGCGCCTTGCAGATTGCCTTTACTGTGCTCGTAGGCGCCGAGATTGAAGATGGAAAGGAGATTGTCGGGACGAATGGCGAGCGCTACGCGGTAATGTGCCATCGCTTCTTCCGTGCGGCCCTGGCTGCGGAGATAACCGGCCAGCGCTCCCTCTGCGAAATAATTGTCTTTGGTCAGAGCGAGGGTGCGGTTCCAGAAGGATTCCGTATCGTGCCAGTAGCCAACCTGACGGTAGGTAAGGACACCGAGCAAGAGCATGCAAGCGACGGCGGGAGCCGCGACCCATTTCCAGGATAAATCGCGTGGCGAGAGTTTTCGCGCTGCCGCAAGATCAGCCAGGCCCCAGACGATCATCAGGAACAGTCCGATGGCGGGAAGGTATTCATAGCGGTCAGCCATGGCCTGATCTCCTACTTGAACCAAGCCGATCATCGGTACCAGGGTGCCAAGAAACCACAGCCAGCCAACGATGAGATATCGCCGTTCACGCAGGAGCAGGGAACCAACCGTGATTGCCAGCAATATGAGGAAAGCTCCCGCGACCTGCCACGCGGGATAAAGCTCGGTGGCGTGTGGATACATGGCGACCAGATTGTGAGGCCAGAAAATTTTTGCGATGTAGCGCACGTAGCAGAGCAGCGCGGTTTCCAGGCGCAAGAGCGGACTGTATTGCTCAAATGTCTTAACGGCAAAGCCGCTGGTTTGCGCCTTCATGGTGGCGATGGCGCTGACAGCGGAAAGCAGCAGGAGCGGGACCTTCTCCAGAATCAGATGCCTGGGCGCCCCGCTGGTGCGCGCGCCTGCTTTGGGGGTCGCGCTACCGAAGCGCTCCAGCGGCCAGTAATCCCAGAGCCACAGCACACACGGAAATGTAATGACCTGTGGTTTGGCCATCAGCGCCAACGCATAGAAGCCTGCTACCGCTGCATACCTGCGCCAGTCCGGCTGCCGCGTGTAGGCCACATAGGCATACAGCGCCAGCAAGAAAAGCAGCATGCTAAGCACATTCTTGCGCTCGGCCGCCCATGCAACGGATTCGACGTTGATGGGATGGAGAGCAAATAAAGCGGCAACCATCAAACTGCGCCACCGAAATCCGGTGGCGTATTGCAGCAGGAGGAATAGCAGGATCGAATTCGCGACGTGGAATAAAACGTTGACGCAGTGCGGACCGACTGGATTGAGTCCGAACAATTCCGAATCGAGTTCGTGCGAGAGCCACGTCAGCGGGTGCCAATTGGCTTCGGTATCCGTGATGAACGCCCATTTGATCGTTGCCCAGGTTAGGCCCAGCTTTACGGGCGCGTTGTCAGTGATGTACTGCTTGTCGTCGAGGTTGAGAAACTGGTTGTGGACTACGGGAGAGTAAAAAACGCAGATAGCGACGGCCAGCCCGAGGCATAGCCCGAGCGTTTCGCGGTCAAGTAAGAACAATGAAGAAGGGCTGGGCGCAGTGATGTTTCTCGCAGGCGAGTTCCCGGGCTTCTTCCCGACTTTGGCGCTCTTGTTGAATGTTGCAGAGGAAGAAGCGGGCATGTGGTTGGATGGGCGGAACGCGGTCGCCGAGAACGTTCAACAGGCCAGGTTCAACAGACCATGTTCCCCCGCAAAATCAAAATGGTCGGGGCGATAGGATTTGAACCTACGACCCCCTGCGCCCAAGGCAGGTGCGCTACCAGGCTGCGCTACGCCCCGACATGACTTGCAGAATTGATTCTAAAGTACTTTCCAACTCGGTTCCACCTCGAAACCGTGATTTTTCGCCTCGACCGTGCACTTACCGTGCATTTATGTACTCATTGAACGAGAACCGTGCATTTTTGATCGCCTGCTTGTTGAGCAGTCATCTCATTCGCACGGCGGTTGAGCTTCTCCAGAGCCTCGCGCTTCATCTGCAGTTTCATCTGCGAATACTTTTTGAAGACCTGCGCGTCTCCCTGGCGAAGCATTTGGGTTACCCACTCGTCCGCTACCCCTCCGGCGCTGAGCCGTGTGGCATAGGTCGAGCGGAGGTCGTAAAGGCGAAAATGCTGCACCTTCGCACGCCGCAGGGTCGCCTCCCACGTAGTCTTCAACGTCCTCTGATATCCGCTCGAGTTGTGATCGCTCGGAAACAGATAAGGACTACAGGGTGACAGTCGCATCTGATCACGGAACGCTTCGATGGCCAACGGTGTCAACGGGACTTCGGCGATGCCGTTCGGAGTCTTCGAATCCGGAATCCAGACCATTGCGTTCGTGATATCCAATTGCTCTTTTTTCATCGGCATGAGCTCCTTGTAGATGCGCAACCCTGTTTCGGTGATAATCTTCACAATGTTGCGCAAGTATTCGGGAGCATGGGCTTCGATGGTTCGTTGTTCCGACCAGGTAACATAGTGCGGCCGGAATAAGCCTTTGACCGCGACTGGAAACTCCACTCCAGCGCATGGATTCGCCGGGAGCAGCTTTTTCCGGACCGCCACGTTCAACATGCGACGGAGCACCCGAAACTCCTGATGCACCGTGCTCGACTTCAGGATTCCCTTTTCCCGGTAGCCCTGAGCCAGTCTTACCCGAACCCGCTGCCGAAGACGCCGCCGAAGGTAGTCTTCGATCGCGTCGGCTGTGATGTCCACCAGTTTTCGGCCCGGGAACGCAGCCTTCAGATGGGTTGCACAGCGCGTGTTCGCCTCGTGGGTTTTCTGAGCTCGTAAAGGTGGTCTCGAATAGTTCTCGAGAAAAGAATCCACCCATTCCTCAAAACCGAGACTCTCTCCTTTCCGAATTACCTCTAATAGGTTGCCGTCCCTCGCCTGCAGACGTTCGCGAAGCTTGCGGTTCGCCTCGTTCCAGTCCTCAGTCTCTGCGGACTCTCGGCAGTATTTGCCGCTTTTATTCCTGTAGCGGATCCACAGAATCTTGCCGTCTTTGCGAGAATAAACAACCCCGTCTTGCCTTCGTGGTTTAGACATTCACCATCTCCTGTCGAAATGAAGCGCGAAACGGCTCGAGATCCGATTTGAGAAACCGGATGTTTCGACCCATGACGCGGAGATGGGGAATCTGCTTTCGTTCCACCCAAAGATACACAGTCTGCGGGCTCACTCCAAGAAATTTCGCGGCATCTTTCACGCTCATCGGAGGCTCGATGTTCTCGCGCGACCCTTGGAGCGGTGGGCTACCGGGGACGATGGAAAGCTGGGAGTTTTGGCTGGCTGACATGGTTTTCCTCCTCCGACTTTTGCGCTAAATCAGTTTGCTCGATGCGTTGTACATCGGCGTCATTTTTCGAGCAAAGCCAGCGAGAACGATGACAGCTCTCCTCAAAGAGTGGCGAAAGCTGACCCAATTTGACCGAAATCTGGTTCGGAGTTAGGTTCCTGTTGCTCAGGATGGAAGAACCGTCAGGGGCCGAGGAGTCACACGTGTTTTCATCGCCCGAACAAGTCGGTAAGGCACTTCGTCGAACCGGCTATATTGCCGACCGGATAGCGACAACCACAGTTTTTCTGGCGGCCAAGCTGCACAAGCCAGTTCTGCTGGAAGGGCCGGCTGGAAGCGGCAAGACGCAACTCGCCTATGCGGTCGCCGAGGCGGCAAGTACAAAGGTGGAACGTCTCCAGTGTTACGAAGGCATCAACGAAGAGAAGGCTATCGGCAAGTTCGATGAGCCTCTTCAAAGGCTGTGCGTCGAACTCAAAGCTAAGTCCGCCAGTGTAGATTGGGAATCCCTGCGTACCGAGTTGCACAGCTTACAGTTTTTCAGCGCCGGGCCGCTTCTGCGCGCGTTGCAGTGCGAAAAGCCTTGTGTTCTGTTGATCGACGAACTGGACAAGGTAGACCACGCGTTTGAGGCGCTGTTGCTCGAATTACTGAGCGTGTGGCAGTTGAGCATTCCGAAGCTGGGCACGATCAAATCCGGAAGCATTCCCTTCGTCGTGTTGACATCGAACGAAGAGAGGCGCATCGGCGATCCCCTGCGTCGGCGCAGCTTCTATCTCCGTGTTGAACACCCCACCGCGGAGCGAGAAGCAGAGATTGTGGCACTGAGAACGCCCGATTCAAGCCACGAATTCCACGCCGGCATGGCGGGACTCGCCAAGGCTTTGCGTGGCTGGAGCATGGAGAAACCGCCCTCGGTCTCAGAGATTCTCGACCTCGCGCAGGCACTCAAAGTTCTGGGAAGTGAACAAATTACGCCGGAGATGAGAGACATTCTCCTGCCTTTGCTGGCTAAAACCGAGGCGGATCGTCGCAAACTGCTCCTGCGGGATGGTTTTGCTAGCTTGATCTTTGACGCGCAGCAGTACAGCGCCGAGGCTCTTCGAGGGATAGCGGCATGAGGGCTGCACTCATCTTCGCGCAAGTGCTTTCGGCATTTTCAATTTGCGGGGCTCAATCGCCGAAGTCGCAGGCTCGAGTTGAAGCTGAGCACTACGTCGCATCCTACGCGTACCACTACAGGGTACCGGTCGCGTTGGTGCGTGCAATTGTCGAACGCGAGTCGAACTGGCAACCATGCGTGGTCTCACCTAAAGGCGCGGTGGGGCTGATGCAGTTGATGGCTGTGACTGCTAGGCGGCTAGGAGTAAGAGATCGTTGCAATCTCGAACAGAACATCTCCGGAGGAGTGCGCTACCTCGCGTGGCTGATGCGACTGTTTCACGACGATCTGAGGCTTGTTGTGGCAGCTTATTATGCCGGCGAAGACGTAATCGGCAGACGAACCCTCGCCTATCGCAATCCCGATGTAGTCACCTATGTAGCAAGAATCAGAACAGCTTACCTTCGCGAAACAAGCATCAATCCAAGAACTACGAACACGAGTTCGGAAAGAGATGTGAGATGAAAAATTGTTTGAGTTTGGTGCATCTGATAACGATAGGGCTCCTGCTGCCACGCATAACTGTTGCGCAAACTGAGCTTCCGCAGGCGCGAATCGTGAACTTGTATGTTGACCCGGAACAGGTTGTGGTCTTACATCTCCGGCCCGGATATGTCAGTTCGGTGCGAGTGCTCGAGGAAGTCAGTTCGGTCGTGCTGGGGGATCCGGGATCTTTTAAGGCTGAACACTCCGATGCTGAGCCGCAGTTGGTGTTTTTCAAAGCAACCAGCGCGAAACCTGCGGAAACCAATGCCCTGATCACGACCAGAGGGGGCCATGAAATCTCACTGAGCCTGGTGAGCCAAGGCAAGGCAGACCGCAGCGAACCCGTGGACTACGTTCTCTACTGTGAGCGCCCCCGCAGCTTCCTAATTGCATCGACTCATCCCACCTTTGTGGTAGCGGAGACAGGGAACGTTGCGACAGAGAGTCATCCAGCCAGTGCTCCCCAAGAGAAGATCGGCAGCCCGAAACAGGATTTGGTCAGGGCGGAACGGATTGAGAATCCACACTGGGAAGGAAAGCAGACTGCAGGTCGCGGTGGGGCAGGCACTAGAGAAGGAGCAACAGATGGCCGTGCCGTTTGCCGTTCTGAACTCTTCTGCACGGACAATTGAAGTACTACCGCCGCAAATACAGCTTGCCGGGACATCAAAAGGCAAGCATCGAAAAGCGATTAAGGCTGAGCCTGTGGCAATCAAAGATTATTGGATCACCTCGCGCAGGCTCGCGCCTGGAGCTAGAGCCGATGGCATCGTCGTATTCGATCGCCCCACTTTCAAGGAGTCCAGCGAAAGGCTCCTGCTTGCAGTGGCGCAGGCAGAAGAAGTCGATCATCCTGTGCTGGCACGGATTGCGTTTGTGGCTCCGGTCTCGGGAGGTGCAAAGTGACTCGTCCCAATGGACACAGCGACAACGGCAACTCCGGAGCGATTCAGGAACCAGCAGGAGATGAAGCCCTCAACGATGTGCTACTCCCTACGACTGGGTCTGTCCCAGTGCCGGAGTTCGCGACAAGAGCAAAGCAGAGAGCCAAGCAGCAGATCCAACAGAACCGGTTCGTACTCATTGGCGCCGGAGCGATCGTCATCGCCCTGCTGATCTTCGTTGCCACATCTATGCCCCATCGAGGCGTGCCGCAGAAAGTTAAGAGTCGCGGTACCACTGCTGCTGATGACTTGGCTTTGGAGAATGGCAACGCAAGCAACGACAAGAGCCTATTTCCCGTCACGGATTCTGGCCGGCCCGTCACGAAGGAATCTCATGAAGGCTTCCTCAACGAACGAGATCTACAGCGAACTGCAACCAAGTCGGCGGCGAGGGCGCCGGGGGCGGGCGCGGCGGGAACTTTGGGATCGATACCACCTTTCGGAGAACAGCAGGCATGGCAAGCACCACCCTATCAGGCAGGCTCGGGTACGGGCGGTGCCGAGGCTCCAGACTTGGGTAAAGCAGAGCGCGAGGCCATGGAGAAAGCTTCGTTGATCTACGTGCGAAACATCTCTGCCAACTCAGCCAGCACTCAGGCCCGAGATATCAACAATTCAGGGCCGGAACTGGGATTGGGTCTGGCGACGGGTACGCGATTGCGTGCGCGTCTGGAATCAGCGGCTAGTACCGCGGTGAGAACACCCGTCCTGGCTGTGATCGAGTACAACTATGAGCGGGATGGAGAGATTGTTGTCCCTGCGGGCGCGAAAGCGGTTGGCCACATCCGGAACGGAGATCGTTCAGGTTACGTTGACATCCAGTTCGATTCTCTGCTGATGCCGGATGGTGCGGTCGTTCCCATCGAGGCCACCGCCACGGATTTAGATTTGCGGCCTCTAAAAGGAAAAGTTGAGGGGAAGAACACGGGAAAGAACGTCCTGGTCAGGTCGCTGTCAGGAATCGGGCAAGTCGGGGCGATGTTGGTGGGGCAAGGCAGTCTGAACCAGCCACTAAGCGAGTCGGACCTAATGCGGGAGCGTGTCAGCAACAATGTCGGCGAGGCGGGAGATGAAGAGGTTTCCCGACTAGCGATCACCCAGCACATCGTCGTTACCATTTCAGCGGATACTCCGATCTATGTGGTCCTCGAGCAGACACCCAAGACCAATCAGACTTCCCGGCAACCAAGTGGGCGGGGCGTCCTTACATCCAACTCCGCCAATGTTGAGCAACTGCGCCAACTATTGCAGTTGCAGCAAGAGCTAACCCAACCGTCCACGAGCAACCAGCCAGCACAGTAGCAAGCGGTTCTCAGCCATGAAGATTTGGCGGGAGGTGGCTCGGCGGCGCCAGGGTCTTCGGAAATCGCCAACTCCCTAGGTCTCGCTCTACTTCTCAAGGTGCTTTGGTCACGCGAACGATCCCCCTCGCATCCGTACCAGCTTCCTGAAGGTAAAAATGAAGGGTCAGTCTATTGGGTTGCGCGATATGAGGCTCAACACCGTGGAGTGACTGTTTCGTTCGGGGTAAAACTAGCGCAGAATTCGGGACGAAGGGTATGCTCTTTCTAACTATCGGTATCCCTGTCACGCCGAGCTCATACATAGAGGTGCCCTTCAACGTGTTGCCTATTCCCTTTGGTCCTAGGTAGCAAATCATGGACATGAGCTTATGGGGCATATCAAGATGGGGCAGAATATAAACGCCACACGTTTCACGGACGAATCGAATAGATAAGTCAACTCGCGAAGAAAACGCCGTGCCCAAGAAACGTCCTGTCAATGCCTCAATGAACGAGCGCGAAGCAAAGTGTCCCGCGAATTCGTACCAGAATATCTTGTGCTCCTCACTGCTAGTCAGCGGCCAGCTATTGGGTTTTTCAAACAGATGCGCCAGCCAAAGATGATGTCTCTCCCCTTTCGCCATCAACACTGACCGACATGTGGCTTCATATTTTTCGGCTGATGGGATTGCATTGTACATTTCAGGAGTTGGCAGGGCCTCGATGAGTCTCTCGTAATACGTTCGAGGAAACAGTTCTTGAATTACCCCGTGCACGCAAGGATCCGAACTAACTTCGGTCTTAGCTAGGACCGCAAGCACATGAGTTAGCGCCTGCTCGTGACCCGCGCGCAAATCCGATGTGCTGGCTTCCATCTTAGCTTCCGAGATGTTACCATCCAAGCCTCTATCGCGATATCGTCATGAAAGGAGATCTGCAAAATGCAACCTATCGAAAGTCGGCAAACACCAGTGGCGCTCAATCAAATATTGAACTACACCCACCCACGAGTTGTTGAAAGACACGCCCATGATAACGGCGTTTCACAAGAAGTTGCCGCCCGGCGATTTGAAGGGCTCAAGCAATTTCTGGCAATAGCAGCGATCGTACCCGGTCGAAAGGTCACATCTCAACCGATCGATGCCATCTGGCACACTTTCCTTCTTTTCACGAAAGACTACCGTGGATTTTGCATGGACTACCTTGGCCGATTTGTTGAACACGAGCCTTTCGAAGATGCTGCACCTTGGGCTTATGCCTACACTCGGGAGCGCGCCACGGCCCTTATTGGCTCCTTGGATCCGGAACTGTGGCCGGTTACGGCCAAGGCTGACTGTTCAAGTGGCTGCGAAGACTAGGAGGAAATTCGGGGAAATTCGTAAACCCAGTGGTTCGCACTACGTAAGGTCAGAACTTGTCGTTTCCCCTGATTCTGAAAGATCTAGCGGCTTCGGGAACTTGAGATAATACCTGCATTTTGGACACTGTGCGAAAAGCATGTCGTGTTTGCTCGCGCCAAGTGTAATCCCTCGCACTCCACATTTTGGGCATAGCAGCAACTGTTTCCAACCTTCCTTAGAGAAGGACGCGGCGTCGATTGCCTTCATTGGAGCGACAGACGCAACCTTTCCCTTATTCACCTGGATTATCGATCCGCAATCCAGGCAAGGTTTGGAGATTATCTTCTTGTCGGTGCGTACCCGGAGGCGATTCGAGCAGTTCGGGCAAGTAATATAGTCCTTGTGGAGGCTACCTCCCCATTTTCGAGTTAGGATTTCCCCGTTTGGATCGCGACTTGCGTGGAAATATCCGCACTTGGGACACAATGGACTGCCAGATGCGCCGGGCAGCGTACTGAGGTCCAACTTCACGGTCTCGCCGCATGTGGGGCAGTCGATGTCTTCAAGACGCTGTTCGTCTGTCAGGGTGACTATGTAGTACCTTTTCCGATTTCTGGTCCTGGCTCCCGCGCCCTCAACTCGAAGACGAGCAGATTCTTCGGCAAGGACCTTCCACTTACGAAGTAGATCGACAGTGTATCGTTCCGCATCATTGTCGACCAACTTTGCACATGTCTGACACAGCCAGATCCCATTCTCGATTGATGTGCGCTGGTGCGTTGTCATTGTGTTGTCGTAGCGTGCTCCACCGTCTGAAGCAGCTGCAATATGAGCGGCCACGCCGACGTTCAGAGCTTTTTGCGGATCTGTCTGAGGACCGGCAGTCAACTTCGCACAGTTCGGGTTAGAGCAATGCATCCCGACGCGATGCGCAAGGGCCAGTCTGGTCCTATAGGCGAAGTCGTCGCGCTTGCGAGTCCCAGTCATTGTTAGTCTCTGGTTGCATATATTAGATTGTCAGGCACCCTATGAGAAGGGCAGACTGCCCACTCAATCCTCGTTTTGGCTTGAGCACGATGTTCACACCGTCGGCATAGTCATTTTGTAACTCTTGCCATCTCCGACGGTTGTCTACCACGGATGCATGCCGACAATCTTCGAGGTAATCTTGGAGCGTGTGCGGCGCAGTTTCAGGCTTTCCGTTTACGAAACAACTCGACGGCGGGCAACGCCGGTGAGCAGTCCGGCGGCGGCCAGGGCCGGGAGCCGTGAAGTGGATTCATCCCAACCGCTTGATTCACGTCCAATCGTGCTTGTGAGATGCACCAAACTCAAACATTTGTTCATCTGATAATTCTTTTATTCCCGCGCGCACAATTAACTCCACAGCGGACCCGGCCTGTGAAATCAACGGGCGTCACAATACTCTCGAAGACTCGAATCGCTATCCTGCAAGCTGCAAGTCCGCGACACGGTTCTGAAAACAGTCCCAAAGGGTCATCCTGATTTGCCCGAAATCTGAAACGCCCGTATGTTCTCGCCTGCAACGCGGAAATCAAACTCCCGCGCGACCGCAACGCAACCGCAGGAGAGGAGCATATGAGATTGCCGGATTGGAGAAATGCCAGGCGCAGTTTTGTTCTTGTCTATCTGCTGACGATTTGTTCGCTCCAGTTTTCTCCTTTGGTGTCCAACGCCCAAAACCTTGGGCAATCGCCACAGACGGGCCAAGCCGTGCAAGGTCAAACCGCGGCCCAACCGGAAGGAACAGTTCTCAATCTCGTGAACTGGGTCGGCAATGTGATCTCTCCTGTGGGGGCGGCCCTGGCGGTGGTCATGGCAGTCGTCTCCTATTCCCAGGGGCGCGGTGTGATGCGGTGGGCGGTGACAGCGGCGGGACTGCTTGTGATCTCCGGCCTCACTCGCCTCATCGAGTTCTGGATTCAGAACGGTACGGCGGGCGTGCAGTAAGAACTATCGCTGCGGAGTGCTCGGGCAATGACGCTACCCCAAATCATCGTCGATCTGTTGGCACTGCTATTCGACATGGCAGTTCCGGCCGCCATCTGCTCGATGGTATTGGCTGGGATCGCACTGCGGCAGGAGGGCGGCGTGAACTTCCAGGCGGGCGGCAGGTTCCAGCGATGGGCCCTCTGGTCGGTAATTTTCTTGACGCTTCCGCAGTTGCTCTCCTGGTTTGCGGCGCAGGGTATCGCCATGCCTGCGCAAGGCGGAGGCATCGGCAGTTCGTGGGTCGTGAACTTGCAGACGGCCTTCAGCGGTTTCGTTTCGAACGTCGTGGTTGCGCGTTTGACTCCCGTGCTCGCCGCTTTCTGCGTGCTGAAGGCTGCACTCGATGCGGCCGAGGGGTACAGTCCTCTCGGGTCCATCGTCTCCGCCATTTTTTTGCTGTCTGCATCCGGCACAGTTCAGCTTTTTCAGAGTTGGAATAGCGGGTCGGAGTTCGCAACCACGGACATGCTGACCGCGGCCTGGAATTTCCTCGCTGGAACGATCCTGCCGGAAGCAGCGGGATTGGCGATTGTGGGAGCGATTTTCAATTACGCGCGCCATCGGCCATTCATGCCGCTGGTGGGATCGGGTCTTGCGTTCTTGAGTGTTTCGGCCATTTGGAAGCTGGTCCAGGCCATGGCCGGCTGATGAGGATTGGAGGTGATCCTGTGAATCTTTCAAACGGTTTGCTCAACCTGACGAACTGGCTGGGCAACGTCATCATGCCGACCATGGCAGGTCTGTTCGCCGCCGCGGCGATTTACCGCTTCAGTAAGGGGCAGCAGTACCAACAGCTCGGTTACGCGGCGCTGGCTTCTTTGATGTGCTCTGGGTTGTTGCGCGTCATGGAGTCCTTCAGCAACCAAGCCTCCTGGAACAACCCAGACCGCTACTGGATCTCAATTCTCACGCTGGTGAACTGGGTTGGGAACGTTCTTCTGCCACTGTACGGAGCCGGCCAGGTTGTGCTCGCGGTCGTGCACTTTGCGGGATTGCTCGAACGCATGACGATCGGCGAAGCCTGGGTGCGCAACCTGGTCGCGGCGATGTGCTGTTTCGGACTGTCGGGGCTTTTGCGCTTAGGAGAATTCTGGATTCAACACGGAACGGCCGGAGTGCGCTAGGGGGTAGGCGATGCCATTGCAGGTGACACCCGTAAATCGCAATTTACAGACGAGAGTGACATTCATGCTTCTGGAATTGGAAGACCTTTTCATCGTGCTAGGTGCGGCAGCCATCATGAATGTGGTCGGTCATTTCGTGGGAGGTGAGGTCGCGGGAATGCCCATGAGCATTGTCCTCCAGTACGGTGTGCCACTGCTCATGGTGCCAGTGCTGATGGCTTTCAAGTATGGCAAGCCGCGGGGCTATGTTCGCGATCTTGCTTGCTGGTACATGAAACCTCATGCCTACTGCGCGATCGCACGCGACCGCGAAATCCGTTCTGCATATCTGAGGGAGGAATAGCAGTGCCGGTAACTCTTGAACAACACGAACGGAAACTCCACGATCCGGCATTATGCGAACAGCTGCCGGTCCGCGACTACCTGGACAACATTGTCGTCCGCACCAATGGCGCCTTTGTTGCGGGTTACGAGTTGAAGGGGTTGGCCTCGTATTTCGCGAGCGACGAAGGCCGAGACCGGGGGAAGTTGATGCTGGAGGCGCTCCTGCGCTCTCTGCCGGAGCAGAGTATGAGGGTACAGTTCCGCTACGAAGTAGTCGAGGATGTCGGAGATCTGCTTGAGCGTTATGCCGAAGCGCAGCAATCGGAGCGATTGGAAGTCATTGCACTCGACGAGGTGCGTGTCGAACGATGGCGGATCAAAGAGGCGAATGGCCACTACATGCGGCCTCTCTTGCACGTGTACTTCATCTGGGACCCGGTCATTCATCGCCGTATTGCCGGCAAACCGCTCAAGCCGGCGGGCAAACCCTTCAGCTTGTCGGCGCGGAAGTGCATTGAGCGCAGTCAGCAAGAACACCAGCAACTGCTGGCAGAATTCGAGAGTCTGCTGCGTGGCCTCGAAACGACGCTCGAAGCCGCAGAACTTGGCGCGCGCCGGCTGACCGATGAGGATCTGTTTCTTGAAGCAAAACGAGCCCTCAATCCCTTGTCGCCGGATCGTCGGCCTTACAGGCGGGGTGAAGAGCAACTGGAATACAGGAGCGCCCGCGAGCAAATTGTTGACACGAGTATTGCTGATGAAACGGACACATATCTGAACGTCGGCGGACTCCTCTATTCCTTTGTAAGTCTGAAGGAACTCCCGGATGCCACTTTCCCCGGAATCCTCAGAGAACTGATCGGTCTTGATTTCCCGCTCATCGTCAATGCGCAGATCGCAATTCCTGACCAGGCGAAAGTGCTCAAGGGGTACAAGAGCCGATTGCGCAAGATGCAGGCCGTACAACGCGACTCGAACGGAGGATTTCGGACCAACGTGGAAGCTCAGGTTGCCGAGTCCCAACTAGTCAGGGTGCAACAGGACATCATCTCGAGTTCGGTTAAAACGGCCAAACTGAGCCTGGTCATCGGAACGCGCACTTCACGCCCGGCCGTCACGACCGCGGAACTGGAGCAATCAGAGCGGACTATCGACAACCAGCGCCAACAGCTTCTCTACGCGATTTCCCGAATGAACGGCGCGAAGGCGGTGGCTGAGTCGCTGGCGAAGAAGCGCCTGTTTTTTAGTTCACTTCCGGCAATGGCGGAGCCGGACAAGAGAGACCAGGACTTGCTCACCTCGAACGCGGCGGATCTTGTGCCGGTTGAGACACCTTGGCGCGGAACACCCCGGTCACCACTGTTCCTGCTTGAAACTCCCTACCGTCAACTCATTCCCTTCTCGCCCTTCGATCCTGGCTTGAGCGACGCGAACATGCTGGTGATGGCAAAGACTGGCGGCGGAAAGACCGTCATGGTGCAGCAGTTTCTTCTAATGGCCGCCCGGAGTAACCCGCTGATTTCGATCCTCGAGCGCGGCGACTCTTATCGTCCACTGGTCGAATTAATGGGTGGACGGATGATCACCATGTCGCTCGACAGCGAACAAACGATTAACCCATGGGATTTACCGGAGGGAGAGAAAGAGCCGAGCAAGGATCAGGTCGCGTTTCTGAAAAATCTGACGCGCCACATGCTCGGCGAGGGTGGAGCCGAAGACACGCAACTTCTTGACAACCTCATCACGGAGGCCATTCTTCGGACTTACAAGAGAGCGGCGATCCGGCCCTCGACTCCCATTCCAACATTCTCCGACCTGCGCGACGAACTCTCACAGTGGCGCGACGAGGAAAAGAACCAGCGCGTCATGGACGAAGCTCACCTAGCGGCGATCAAGTTGCGCAGCTGGACCGGCGAGAAGGGAGTGTATTCGAAGTTGTTCGACCGTCCCACAACGATCTCACTCGATAATCCCTGGTTGTTCTTCAACGTGGAGCAGTTGAGCGACGACCGGCGCCTCGAAACGGCAATGAGTCTCCTCATCGCCCACGCAACCGCGCAGCGGGCAGCAGGCAAGGCCGGCAGAAGCAGCATCACGGTTCTTGATGAGTGCTGGTTCCTGCTGGATTCTCCGGTGCTGGCGCCCGAAGTGGTGCAACTGTTTCGTACGGCGCGCAAGCGCAATGCGAGCGTGTGGGGAATGAGCCAAACGGCGGAAGACTTTGTGGGGACGGAATCGAAGCCCAGGCCGCACGGGGCGGGCATCGTAAAGAACTCGACGACCAAGATCATCGGCCAGCAACCGGGAGACATGACCGCACTGCGGGAGCACCTCCACCTGAACGAGACCGCTCTGAACCAGATCAAGCATTTCAGCGCTCCCATCAAGGGGAAAAGCGCCGATGCGCTCATCGTGATTGGCGAGAAAGCCGACACCACGCACACAATTCGTATGTCACCGACAACGGTCGACTACTGGATCATGACCACGTATTCGCGGGAACGTGTGTACCGGTCGTGGTGGCTGGAGCAGAGAAAAGCCGCGCCTTTGATTGAGGCTTATCGCGAGCTGGCCGAAAAGTTCCCGGCAGGGCTCGCTGATGTTGATCCACTTCCGGAAGAAATCTCAGGAGAAGTCGCAAGAGGTACACGCATATGAAGATGAAAACTTTGGAGTTCCTTCGCAACTTTCAACACAAATTAAGCCGCAGCAGGCGATGGCTGTTTGTAGCAGTGGTCACCCTGTGCTTGCTTCCCTCGACCACGCAAGCTCAAGGAATAGCAGACATTCTGTTGCTGCTTCATACCATCACAAGCACCCTCCAGGGCCCGATTGGTGAGGTACTAGGCGAAATGCGGAAGGTGAGTACGGCGGTGAACAATTTTCGCCAGGAGATCATCTGGCCTTTGGCCCTGATCAACCAGACGAGATCGTTTGTCAGTGCAACGCGGGCGCACTACACCGGCTTGATGTCTCAGATTGAGGGCCTCAAGAACAACAGCGCGACCCTTGCTCTTCCCATGCAGCTGGAGTCGATGTTCCGAGGCGCCCAGTCAGGGTCCATCGGACAGATCCCTTCGCTGTACGCGCAGGTCTACCAGCCGGTTGCGCTGGCTGGGATTGCCCAGACAGGTCAGCGCAACCTCATGGACATCGACGATGCAATGGCAATGGATTCTCTAAAGACTTCCATGGTCTCCGACCAAACGACTCAGGGGATGTTGACTCTCGCCGATTCTCTCGAACAGCAGGCGATGACTGCGGCTCCTGGGTCGGCGTCTATGGTCACCGCCCAGGCCCGCGTCGCGGATCTTGTGACTCAGGCGCAGCTCGCGAAAATGCTTGCGGCTCAACTGCGCCAGGAAGCAACGAAACTCGCGCACCAAAATGCGACGCTCAAGCACAGCGCCACCACGACGCAAAATCTTTTCAACCAGATCCAGAAAGTCCTGGCTCATCCATAAGGAGTTCACAAAATGAAACTGACCGTTCTCTCACGTACTTGGAAAATCCTTCGGAACGCAGTGGTCGCAATATGCGGTCTGGCCATCGTGGTCGCCCTGCTCCCCAGTAAGGCCCGCAGCCAGCTTGGACTCGATCCATGCTGCGCCATGATGCAAGTCGGACTCAACACAATCTCCGGCCTCCTGCGGAGCGTCGTTGCTCAGCCGCTTGGTTCTATCCAGCAAAGTCAGCAGCAGTCGGCAAATTTCGAGCAGCAAGTGGTGTTTCCGATGGCCGCGATCAGTCAAGCCAGAAACATGGCTGTCCAATTTCAAAGCCAATTCGTCCAGATGCGCCAGTTATTCCAACTGCCGATATCCAGCGCGACGTTGCCGACGCCGCAACTGCTCGAACAGAGCCTGCTCTCAGGCAATCCGGGCGCAATGCCCCAGATCACAAGCAACTACTCGACCCTATACGGTACTGTGATGCCGACGGCGAACGCACCCCAACCAGTTCGGAACATGGTCGATATGACTGATGCGGAAGCACAAGCCGCGATGAAGAAGGCGGTCGAAATCGATGCCCTGGCCAACCTGGAGCTTCAAGCAGCCGAACAGATCAATCAGCAATTGCAAACCGCCGCGCCCGGCAGTTCCACGATTTTGGAAGCCGAGACCGCGGCATGGCTAGTGAGGGCCAACGCATACACGCAATCCGCGATGGCAGAACTGGTACGAGTGCGCTCAATCGAGTTGGCGAACTCGAGCGGTCAGCTCAAGTTCAGCGCTTCTCATGCGTCAACGCTTCACACTACGGGCAACCAGGTGTTGCAACCGGGGGTCCAGTAGCCGTGTTTTATTTTCAGCAACTTCTGAACACGGCGCTAGCCGGGATCGACGGCACTGCGATCATCTCGACGATCACGAACATCGCATTCGCGATCCTGCTGATTGGCTTCCTGATCGGCCTCTATCAGGCGGCGTTTCGTGGAGGCGATCTGCAGGCGCTGGCTGGAACGGCGATCAAGTATCTGGTGGTGGCCATGATCGTTTCCAACTGGGCAACCGTCTTTCGCGGGGTCAACGGCTCCTTCAACACGATCGCAAATTCCATTGGCAGCAGCTCCGGTGCGGGAGACATGTTTCAAAGCTGGATGGGACAACTCCAACAACAGTTCGCCAATAACCCCTCCTTGACGCTCACGGACATCATCACGGGCGATGCAGCCGCTACGATCACAGTGGTTCTGCTCGTGGTTGCCTATCTTCTCTATGCCCTCGCGATGATCGTGTTCTGTTTCTTTTACACCTTGTTTGGCGCAATCCTCTACGTGGTCGGCCCGTTGGTGCTCGCGCTCATTCCCATCCCGGGGGTCGGCCAGCTGGGGAAGTCGTATGCCGTCAACGTGATGATCTGGAATGCCTGGGGAATTCTCTACGCCGTGTTCGGCGCACTCATTACTGCCATTCAGGTCAACCAAGTGAACAACATCCTTGGCAACGGGTTCCTTGGTTTTCTGAAGGGAGCTGGGGACTCGATCATCCTAGGGTTGGTCAGCATCTTTTACGCTCTAGCCATTGCGCTGATTCCCTTCATTGCGAAAAGGATCATCTCAGGTGATGTTGGGTCAACCACTTTTGCGCTGGTGAGAGCAGGCGCGGTCGCTGCAGGCGCAGCCCTGGCTGGAGTCAGCGGCTTTGCGGCCGGAGCGAGTTCGGCTTCGGCTGGCGCTACGGTGTCGGGTGGTGTGGGCGCGTCGTCCACGTCTACTGTCCTGGCGTCGTCCACCGCGCCCCCTACTCCCTCCATGCCCGATTTCATACGCTCCGGCGTTGCGAGCGCGATGCACAGCAGCAGTAGCCCAGCGGTGCCTGCATCTAACGCAAGCAGCAACGAAAGTTCCGGCAAACGCGATCTTGCCGCTGCCATGTCGGGCAGCAGTGGTCGACCTGGGTCCAGCTATCGACCCAATTCGGTAACCCAGGTCGTCAGTTTTAACGTGGGGAGGGCGCTCGGAAGAGCCGCGGGAAGGAACAATGCCGAGAACAACTAGCCCTTGCAGAGGAGGTTTCTATGTGGAGGCAGCCACCAATCTGGGAGCCGAAAGGGACGAAGTTCCGACCGTACAGCATCATCACGCTGATCTTTTTCTATATCGGAAAGTTCTTTGGAAGTTTGTTCGGCCGACGTCATTGATCGTCGTTGAACACTAAGAAGGTACGCGAACATGTGGTTGAAAAAGAAAAACCCATCGATAGAAACCGATGTACCGGAAAAGCTTCGGTACACCCGCTATTACGAACACGACGGAGTGCTGCGTGCGTACGCCAACCGGGCGATGGTTCTGGCATTCCTGTGCGTTCCGACAACGATGCTGGCGCTTGCATTCGCCGTCTATGTCCGCCTGCAGCCTCCGACGGTCGTTCGTGTGGATGAACACGGCCTGGCGACGATCCTGGGCGTAAACAAACCCTCCATTTCGGTGACGCAAGGCCAGGGATCGGAGCCGACCGAGTTTGAGAAGCGGGCATTCGTGCGCTTGTTTCTGGAGCGCTATCTAAACTTTTCGCCCACGAATGTGAGTCGAAACTGGGCCGACAGTCTGAACATGATGACTGCCAATCTGCGCCGCACCGCATACACAGGGATGCAAAAGGATGACTTCATTGGAAAGATTCAGGACGATCAAACAACGTCGGAATTTCAGATGCGTTCGCTTGAGGTCTCGAAGGAAGATCCACTCACTTATACGGCATTCGGGGTCAAAGAAGTCCATCACATACACGAACACAACGAAACCATCGACAAAGTGGTCAGCGAATTCCACGTAAGGCTGCTAGTCGAGAAACGGTCGGAGCAGAACCCCGGCGGTCTGCTGGTTGGAGAGTATTGGGAGCGCGCGATCGAAGGCGAAAAACGCGATTGGGTGCTGCAGCAGGCCGGGCTGAATAGCCCGCAGTGAGACGGATAAGAGGAGTTGGAAACATGGAAACCAAAACGCCAGACAGCTCTGCGATGCCAGCGACCACAAGCGTTGGTGGCACAAATGCGCGCCGCAGACACCGTAATGGTAGTGACCCAAATCTTCGTTACTTTCTCCCCAAATCAGGATCTTCTCCGGCCAAGCCGGAGTTAGGCCCGGAAATGGCGAGTGAAGGTGAAGCGTTAATCGAAGCGTTCAAGAACGGCCAGCCGTTCTATACGTTGACGACATGGAAAGCGGCTCCGGAGATGAGTGGCGGTAGTCCTGTGATCGTGAAACAGGCTGTCGCGCAGAAGCCGACTCAAAGTTAGTTCGAAAAGATCAGCACGAAGAGTTCTCAGATGACCAAGCGTTGGTGTTGGTCCTTTGAGCGCCCCGCGGCTTTATGTGGGGAAATGTGCTGACCGGGGCTTTTTCACTTGAAGGCCTGGCCGAGCGAACCCTAAATGGGGGCCAGACTGGAGCGAGAAAGCTTGCGGTCACGCAAACTCCTTGACTCTTTCCGGCCTCCCGGAACGAACAGTTCAAGGAGAACAAAAATGACGAAGAATACTACGACGAACAATTACAGAATTCGGGCCGATCAGCTTCAGAACCTTGAGATCGACCGCAACGGACGGGTCACGCCGCGGTTGCACGATCTTGATCCGTTCCAGAACACGCTGCTGAGCGTCCTCTATCCGGGAATCAAAGTAGCGAGCGTGAACGTGCCGGCTGGGCCTCTCGACGATTACGAAGAAGCACAGGTCGAGAACGCCTTGGCCCGGCTCGTCTGGAACAGCGTTCACTACAAATTAGTGGGCGCCAGCGGTTCTGCAAAGAAGGGCAAGTTTTACTTTGTGGACCAGGAGCACAGCCGGGCCATCGCCGAGCGGTTTCAACATTGGCCGCAAGCGGCGATTGTCTACTTCGGAATTCTCGTCTCGCCCTGCAAGGTAATGATGGAGGAGGACGAGGCACGTGTGCTCGTCGTTCCCGATCGCAAATTAGGAACGAACGACTGCCGTGGCTGGATCAGGCGATCGGTGTTCCAGCGTCTGAAAGAAAAGCACGATCGCGAAATCCTGTCAGTCCAGATTGAACGGCTTCGCCGCGAGCGGCACGGAAAGGTAAGCGACGAAGAACTGGACCGGCATCAACAATCGGCTCTTCTCGAGGACGCGAAACGGGAAATTGCCCGAAAACGTCTTCCGGAAGGGCGCTTCTATCAGTTCCGCATGGCCTTCGCCTATACCCAGGCGAAAGGCGCATTCAAAATCATGGAGGATGATGTTGCCGACGCTCTGGAAGCAGATTTTGTGCTGCCGGACAGCGCGGTCAAACCAGGGCTGAAGATACCAGCGGTAGTGTATTCGATCTTCGGGCCGGGCAGAAGATTTCGCGGAGATGTCGTGGTCGGCATTCGCGAAGTCTCCCGCCAGCTCGAGTTTGAGTCCAGTTACACGCTTGTAGAACATGCTCCTGAAGACTCAATTCAGCTGGAAATTTTACCACAGGCGATGAAGCAGGTGGCCAAGCTGAGTGAGGCGGTAGGCGAGGGCCGATACGAGGATCTTCTCGAAATCCTCGGGCACCATCCGGACAGGTCTTTGCCGGATGGACTTGGGCAGGACACCAACGAAGAATTCCGGGTCGTTGAAGGACTGCTCTTAGCCGATGCCAGCGGCGAAATCGTCCGTCATCCTTACGTCAACAATCAACTCAACAAACTCCTCGCGCGCTGGGCGTTCAAGGCAGCGACAAGTGGAGGTTTTCGTCTTCCTGCATTTGCTTTGATGGACGACGGTTATCTCTTCCTTAAAGATGGCGAAGTGTTTTGCGGATCCGATTGGATTCCCGAGCACAAGGCCATCGTTGCACTGGCTTCGAAACGGGGCCTTTGTGTCCGCTACCCCATACGCATGGTTGACGATCTTCTCCCGTTCGAAAATCTCTCTGACGAAGAGATGATCGCGCAGCTCGACAGGGATCTTTGCCGCCAGGAGTGCGCTCTGATCGAGACCGAGCTACGTGACCTGGTCACGCAGCAACTGCGATTGGAGGGCACCTATGTTCTCCATTCCGAGACGGCAAAGAAGAACGGCGGTGACTTTGATTTCGACTGGGTTTGCGTGGTCGAAGAGGACCGGTTCCCACGGTTTGTAAAAGACCGGTTCTCCCGAGGCCTCGGACAGCAACAGGGGAAAAACAAGGCCAACAAGGCCAAAGACCCCTGGTTCAATCTGGAGCACGTGGCCATGAAGGCCAGAGGAAATCACATTGGCTCGATCACCGATCTGATGACCTCCTGCCGCGCAGTAGGCCAGGAAGAACTGGCTGCGCAATTGGCCAAGGAACTTCAGAACGCGCTCGACAGCCTCAAGTGGCAGGTCCAGCCCGATCTCAAATTGGTTGCCGAAATACGCCAGCAGATACGTCAGGCGCCCTGGCTTCGCTACAAGAACGAACGCCGGTGCTCTGATTTACCACTCCATCTGGAGGTGGAGAAGACCGACCGCGTCGGCCACCTCTATAACCATGTTCGCAAGCAGATCGAGGATTTGCTGATCAACAAGGCTCCGATCGAGGCATTCAAGGCGCTCGTGGTGGGCGAACAAGTCACCCGCGAGATGCTGGAAGACTGCCGCTTCATCAATCGGGTCTACGCCGCGATGGTCGGCAAGATCGCCGAGAGGCGAGAACAACTCAAACAACAACTGGAGAAGACACAGGCCGAGTGGGACACGGTACGGCAGAGCTCCGACAAGGAAGTCCGGCGACAGAAGCTGTTCGCCATGAACCAGGCACGCGGCACATGCCGGTGTGACGAGGAACGTGGCAAATACGAGATGAAGGCTGTCCTGGCTTACATCCGCATCTGGGCGCAGAACAAGGCAGAGAACCGCATGGGCTGGCTGCAGGCGCTGAACCGCGTGGTATGTAACGGTGAGCGCTCCAGCGGCTCGATTCTCTTTCTTGCCTTTCCTCAGGAATTGATCCTGAAGCTGGCGGAGCGCACGGGAGGCAAGCCCGTTCGCGTGCACGTCCCCAGGCTTTACGAGGGGCTCGTTCGTACTGACTCTTCCGGCCGAACCTTCCTGGTTGATCCACTCAAGGGCGGAGGACAGAAACACACATTCTTGTTCAAGTACAGGGATGGAAAAGTCCTCCTCGACGACGACAAACCCGAGCAGGCCCAAGCACAACCTTCAAGCGAATCTTGCGCTGAAACAGACATCGCAGCCGATCGCGCAATACCGGCTGCAATTGTCGATGAAGCTGTGGAGTTCATTCCCAGCACCTTCAGTGATGAGGATGCGAGTGATGCAGCTTGGGTCATGTGAGGCAGCAACCGCTTTGAGCGGAATCCTTTCGGATTCCGCTCAGGGCCTAAGAAGGAAATATGAAGAGAACTGTTCCGCTCATCCTTATATATAGCCTCTGTGCTATCGCTGCATTGTCCCAACAGTCCGGCCCTCCCAACCCAAACGCTGTCGTGCATGTGGCGACCGCCCTGAACCACCTGACGGTTCTGGAATTTCACGAGCCGGTCACGATGGCTGCCGCCGGCAGTTCGGACTTTCAGATCGAGCGAGAGTCGAACAAGGTCTTCGTCAAGCCCGTGAAATCAGGGGCCGCGACGGATCTGTTCGTTTGGACGGCTTCCCGGCGCTTTGCCTACGAACTCGAAATCACCCAAGAAGTGAAGAACATGAATTTTGCCATCGATAGCGCCCCACCGGCTCCGGCCCCGCCCCCCAAGCCCGTCGTGGACAGCACGACAGATCAGTCTGTCGACGTAATGCTGACCCGAGCTCTCTTGGGGACCGAGGAGATCAAACACACTCGCGCACGTGCACCGAAAAACCAGGTCAGTCTGCGCGTGGACCAAGTGTTTCGCACTCGAGGTATGGTCTATCTCCGTTACACGATTGAGAACCACAGCGATCTTTTCTATCGCGTAAATACTCCGGGCGCGTACGAACTAAAGATAGGCGACTCGCCCATTCCGCTCGCGAGCCTGGCCCACACCCAACTCGATCGATCCATGCTCGAACAGCTAGGCGATGCGCAGGAACTCGCCCTTCCTGTCGCTGGTGCCGAAGCCGAGGCCGACGATCTTCACCCCGGAGAGACTACCCAAGGAGTGGTTTCCATTCGGCAGGATCTGAAATCACCGGCAGTTGTGCAGTTGGTGTTTCGCGATGGAGTAAAAGCGACCGTCGTTCTCTGAGATGAAAGCGAATACACAACTCGACGAGATGCATGATCGGCTCATTGAATTCCATTTGAGCAACCCGAAGGAGCGCATTGGCGATGTGCTGCTGAGGTGGGTGGAGGACCCCCTGAAACCGCGAGATGAGCGCGGTCGTCTCCGCGTGAATCCGATTCTGCTGCTTCTGGCAATCGTGTTTGCGCTGGTCTTCGGGACATTCCTGTTTTTCAGCATGGTTCAGTCATGACCGCAGAAAACGAATATCGGCTCGGGCGGCGCGCCTTCCACCAGAACCAGGAAGAGAGCGTCGCCGCTGCCATCGCCATCGTTGCTGTCTTGCTGCTCGCCGGCGGCTCCTACGTTCTGGCAAGCCGTTTTCACGTGCGCTCGGTGCAACTGGTGGAAGGTTCGCTCTATGCGTTCTTCGCCTTAGTTGCAGGCATCTCGGTCGTCTGGTACCTGCTAACGCTGCGCAGACGGAAGGAGATAACGTGGCCTCACCCTCCTTTATATATAAGCCAGGCAAAAGACCGCGAGGCCGTCGAGGCCGCATACGCACGGAACGCAATCGTGCTGGGCTACGACGTCCATGGCAAGCCCTGGTTGTGGCCGGACGCGACGCGGGTGATGCAGTCGGTGGTTTTCGGCGCAACCGGTTCCGGCAAGACCACGCTTCTGAAGAACATCATCACCCAGGACCTGTTCCGAGTACTCGGACCTCCCGAAGACCAGCACCGCATTCCAATGCTGATCTTTGATGGCAAGGGAGACCAGGATTTTCTCTCCGGCCTTCTGCCGGCCGTCGAAGCCGCGGGCCGGATGCACCAACTGAGAGTGCTCAGCCCCTCGCGGCCAGACATCTCCGTTCGCTATAACCCCTTCTTCAGTGACGCTGGACTGTACGAAGAGCATTCCAATCTCGTGTTCGAATCGTTCGATCAGGAAGAAGACTTCTTCCGCGGCCATCAGGGCAACTATCTGACAGACATCTCGCGCGTTCTGACCTACACCGGCAAGCGGTACAACTTTTACGACGTGATGGTGATGGCGCTTGACCCGGTCGTCCTGCGGGAACAGGTTGCGATTGCTCGCGCCAGGATACAAACGCTTGACGGCCTCAGCAATCAGCGTCGCCTGAACTTCGACATGTCAGCGAAGATGTTGCTGCAGTCGCTGCAAGACCGCGAGCGAATCACCAAGGTCCAGGGTCTGCTCAACCAGCTAATGACTTTTCTCCAGGACGAACTCTCCATCATCACTGGCGCCTACGATGAGATGCTGTCGCTCGACGAAGTCATTGACCAGGAACTGATTCTGTTCGTTTCGCTAAATACCAACAAGAACTCAAAAGCCGTCACGGCTCTTGGCCGGATGCTCCTGCAGAACATGCAATTGATGATTGGCAAGCGTTACGAGAATGAGCAGGAGCGCCGACGCGAGAACCGGCCGATGGTCAGCGTCATCCTAGACGAGTTTGCTCCATTTGCTTATTCGAACTTTGCACAGATCTTGCAGACGGCGCGCGGAACGAACACCGCATTCCTGTTCGCCCTGCAGGCACTGCCCCAGCTACTCACTGTGGGTCGGGGCTTCAGAGATGACGTGTCCTCGGCGCCGAATACGAACATGCTATTGCGCACCAAGGATGAGGAGACGGCACAGTATTTCCTGAAGGCATCGGCGCGTGTTCCGCAGAAACGGCGCACGTTGACCGTCCAGCGCACGGGGGTGTTTGAGGACAAGTACGAACCCGTCGGATTTGGCAGTGAAACCGACATAAAGGACACACGGGCGCAGGACGAACACATCAAGAACCTGCCCGTAGGCCAGATGGAGGTCCTGATGACCGACAACCGGCTCGGGACACTCCATTCCCATTTGCATGTCCGGGTGCCACGCCAATACCGGTTCCCGGGACTTGAACCGCGAATTTATCCCAGGCTCCACGCAGCGTCGCACGTCGAAGGCGCGAACCTGCGCTTCAAAGACCCCGAAGTCGTTCGCCGCAATGGCCGTTTGGCCGCGCGTACTGGGCGCTTGACATGGATGTGAACCGAACATCCCGGGTTGCGATTGCCGGCCTCTGCCTGGCTATGCTGCCGTTGGTTTGCTTCGCCCAAGAGCGCCGTCCCAGCTACGATCCTACCGGCCAAGCGCAGTCTTCAAAGCCAAAGGATGGCTTTGTCGATTTCGCCTTGAAGAGTATCAATCCCGCCGACAAAGACTACGGACAGTGTCTTGACGAGGGCCGTAAAATGCTGCTCCAAGAAACCGTGAGGAACGGCTACTTCTGGTCGAACCTGGTTGCGTTAGGGCTGCTGGCGTGCCTGTTCGTCATCATTGTGCACCAGCACCGAGTGCAGATCAGCCGGGAGTGGAGCGCTGCGGAGACACTTGCGCAGTATGAGCACAGCCTCTCGCGAGCGAACGCCCAGGTGGAGGAGGCCACAAATAGGAACCGCGGCTTGATGGAGGCGTTGGGTGCGCTGAGGGAATCCGCGCTCCGTCCCCGGTCTTCAACTGTAGAAGCGCAGGACCGTCCCGCCGTCGAGACCGTTGGCAACGGAGCATCCAGCATACCGGCCAGCCAGGTGGCGTCTATCAAGAGCAGCGATACCAAATCGGTTCCCGGCCGTTCCGCGAGGGCAGCGACCGCAGTACCACCTGCTAATCAGATCGGATTGTTCAAGCCGGACGTGGACCTAATCATGAAGGTCAATTCTCTGGAGCAACAGTTGGGCCGGTCCCAGGACGAAGCCAAACTCTTGCGCCGTCAGCTGAACGAGTCAGACCGGCGGCTCCAGGAGGAACAACAGAGGAACCGCAGTCTGAAAGGTGCGTAGCTCAGCACCAGAAATCAAGAAGGAGTTGCCCAACAGATGTCGAAAGACGAACAAGAGAACCGGTCGAAGCGAGAACCTTGTGCGCTCGACAAGTTTGGACCGTGTGGCGAGTCCGGACCGATTGAGGACCGTAACGAGTACGAACAACGGCTGAATTCCTTGCCTGCTGAGCAGAAGGAGTTGGCAGAAGAGAGCGCGCGCTTTGCCGACCTGTGCCGGTACTTCTCCGAACAGAAGATGGATATTCCGCCGTCTGTCTTCGAGAGGGTGGGAGGTGTTTCCAAACTTCCAGTGCCAGATCGCATTCACGCCATGAAAGACATCAACTGCGAACTGATGGAGTACCTCAATGATGTTGGTCAAGATCCTGGAATTCGGCAGTAACTGGTGGGCGCGTTTCGGCCACGATCCGCAAGACCGTTACCGCTACACGAGACATGCAGCGTACTTCAATTCTACGGGTGTGCGATGCGGTAGCAAGATGAGACGCTACTGGCTCGTTCCTGGCTTGATCCGGTTCAACGGGGTCGGAGACTTCAACCCGCAGTTTCCCGGCCGCGCTCTCGGGGAGATCTTCGAATGCACCGACCTTGTCTTTGCGTGCGGCGGCAATCGGGTGCTGTTTCGAAGGAAAGTCGGACCATCGTGTCGGCCTGATTACTTTCTGTCAGTCGTATCGAGCGGCAGGTTCGGCGCGCTTAGCTTCGAAGCTTCTGACTGGAAATCAGAGTCTCTGATCCCCATCGCGGTGAGCCATATCCGTGAAACGCAGGAAGCAATGTTGCTCATGAGGGCTGGCGACTGGATCAGAAGCACACTGGGCATCTGGCAACTCACGGTTGCGCCAAATCTGCGCCATGGCGCAGCACTCGAATTAGTTTGAGACCTGGTTCTCGACTGAGGATTACCGTTCATGCGCTACGCCAAAGGTGGTTTGGTCATCAATCCGGAGCGTGACATTCCTCTCTTGCGTCAGGTCCGTAACTCGCGGTTCGTCAGCCACAGCCAGTTGTTTGAACTGATGAGGTTTGGTGGCTCGGATCGTTCCCGAGACAGCTTTAACTGGCGTGTCAGACGGTTGATCAAGTCGGGTCACATCGGGATATGTAGTGGAGTTTTTTGCGCCGGGTCGGCGGTATATCGGATCACCAGAGAAGGCCTTATCCTGCTCGAACATCATGGCCAGTTCACCAACGTCCTACATTCGAATACACAACACCTTCCTCACGCCTCCCAGGTGTTTCACGCCCTTGAATTGAACGCAATCCAACTGGCCCTTGCGCATAAGAACCAGCTGGCCAGTTGGCAATCGGAAGTCGAAATTGCTTCCTTCAATACGATTTCGCGTTCTCCTTACGAGAAGGACTACGACGCCATAGTCGATGTATGGGTCGGAGATAATCGAGCACGCTTCGCACTGGAATATGAGCGCACGCTGAAGAGTTCCAAGCAGTATGAGCGGGTACGCGCCGCACTTCAGGCGGAGCGCCAAATCGCGTGCATCTTGTATTTGACGTCTGGAATGGAAGTCCTAGTTCATCTTGTCCATGAGCTGGACTCAGTGCCCAAGAAGCTCGCATTTGCCAATGCCAAGGATTTCACCCAGACGCTTCTTGAAACCAGGGTCTTTGTTCGCGGGAACGGCCCCGGCACCAGATTCCGGGAGCTTCTTCAATGAAAGTCCGATTGGTCGCCTCGGCATCGCTATCTTTTTGGCTCGTCATTGCCGTTTTCTCGCCGTCTTTAGCCCTTCTGGACGTCGTAGGTATGCCTTTTTTGGAGGTTCGATAACATGCTGCGGTTCAGCCACTTGCGTTCTGACTACCCCCTGAATTTGACTTTGCTTGAACGTCTGCATGCGTGTCCATCGACCTGGTTCTATATCGCTGGAGTCACCCCTCGCACGATTCTTATTTCGCCGCTTCGACATCACGATCCGGTTCTCATCAGTTTCTACTCCAGGTCCTGCGCTAACCCTAACGCATCCGTGTTCGCCGCATTGGCAAATAGATCGACTTGCGGATTGACACTGGCACATGCCTCGGTCCGCGTGTACCAGCTTCATATTGACGAGCTATTGACTACTTCGTCGAACGTCGATGTGCACATCCGCGTGCCAGCACTCAACTCAAAATCTTATGGTCGCTGGCTTCGTTGTTGTTGCACTTCGCTGCCGTGTGTCGTTTGTTGGGTTCCGTTTTCAAATGGTAACGGACAGAAGGAGTGCACTGGGTTGTGTCGCCCTGTGTTGCGCTGTCCGTGGACATCGGAGCAAGTTAAGTCAGACGAGGAGGAACACATGATGTCTCAAAGCAGAGGAGCAGTGAGTTTTGAACCGCTGTTTACAGCAGAGGAAATTGGGTTGGGCAAGGAGGCCCATGTCGAACACGTGATGAAAGTCTTTGTCACCCTCGGAGAGGGGCTGGCGTCTCGCTGGATCGAAATGCCGAGGGGCGTTCTGTTACTGCAAACTGTGCCAGACGATCCCGCGTCCGGTGCAATCTACCTGTACGATCGCGAGCTGCAAGTTTTCTACTTCGTCGTCTTCGACGAAGGGCGGGACGACAGCCTGACCACCGCCGAATTCGATGAGCTTGTCGCCGAGTACAACCTTGTCTCGTGGACGGCTCATCCCGCGCTTCTCCGCAAGGCTATTGGAAAAACTGCGATGGCGTAACGGGCACATCGCGGTACGCGGACGCATTCCCAGACATCACTGCAAATGTGAGAGGAGACTTTATGAAAGGAGTGGGCCAGGTGAACGCGGAAATGGCAGAGCGGTACTTTGCATTGTTCGTCAATCGCCTGGCCTACACACTGCAATCGCACAAACCAGGCACGAACGGGAAGCACTATTACTATCGCCCAAAGCAGGATCGGAGGCTTTCGCCCCAGACCATTCGCCAGCATTTGAACGGTCAGCAAACCGTTGGCCTTTACGCACTGAATCCGACGACGCAGCGCTCCAAGTGGGTCGCAATTGACGCCGACTACGACAATGCGCTGGAAGATCTTCTGAAGTTGCAGTGGGAGTTAGGTCAGGATGGAGTTGAGGCAGCGCTCGAAAAGTCTCGCCGCGGCGCTCACCTCTGGATCTTCGCGGACAAACCATTGCTCGCAAAGCACTGCCGGATCTACATCCACAATCTGGCTCTTCGGCTGAAAGTGCCAGTAAAGGGCGGTTCTGGTTTGGCGGAAGGAATTGAGGTATTTCCGCGTCAGGATCAACTCGGCCCCGACGAATTCGGCAATGCGATCCGGGGGCCGCTCGGAATCCATCGTGCTACGGGAAGGCGCTACTGGTTCTATGGTGCAGACTACCGGCTCGGAGCGCAACTCGACTACCTGGAGCGCCTGCGAAGAATCACAGAGACCGAAATGGGCGGGTTCATCGATGGACTCGAAATGCCGGAAGAGTTTCGCCCGAAGGCAAGAATTGAGTTGCCGCCATACGATCCCGCTCGACCTGAATTTCGCATTCTCGATCACGTCCGGCCGATGTCCACGCGTGCCGGGAACTACTGGGCACGTTGTCCATCATGCGCGGATCACGGACGTGACCGCAGCGGCGACAATTTAGCCATTTCAGTCTCGGATCCGCGCAAGTACAAGTGCTGGGCCGGGTGCACCAAAGAGATGATACGAGCGGCGCTGGGACATCCGATTCGAGTCAGGAGGTCAGTTGAATATGGAGTCTCAGCTCACGACGCACAATAGGCGAGTGGAAACCGAGGTTCTGGCACGACAGGGACTGCGGCTGCCGCCAATCACGTTGAAGTGTCTGCGAACAGCGGGCATCTACTGTCAGCCTTCGGTATCAATCGAGCATCAACACCTGGCAAAGAAGTACGTGCTTCGTGGAGTCGAGTCAGGCGGGGCGGTAGCGGAGGTGGGCGCGTATGCGAGCTTCGTCGGTGAACAAGGCGACGCATTGCCCTGGCTTCAGCGCGTGGACAGCATCGGTGTAAACGGTGTGCACGCGGTTGTCGTCGCACCGGTACTGATCCGGATACAAATGCTTCGGATCGAGCGGACGTACGATCTGTTAATTACGCGGCACGAACTGTCGAAGTCGAGGCAAGGCCAGAGACCACGGCTCGAAAGCTCGATCCTCTTTTACGGCCGCAGGGGCGGCCTGGAGATGGAGCTGTGGGGCAAGGACGCCGCGTTCCGCGGTACTGTCTGTCCGGTTTTCTACACGCGATCGGGGGAACGTGCTGCCTTGCCAAACGATCTCCAGGATGCGGCCACGCGAATGACAGCTGCCGTGTCCTGCGTCGGCTGCCGTCATTGTCACTTGCTCGAACCCACTCTGATTACCACGGAGCGAACAGAGAAGCCCAACGGTCTAGATGTAACCGACGAGCGAAGCGCGAGCGTCGATGCAGTTGTGAGCGGAGCGGCGTGAGGAGCTTGGAATGGGCAACGGCTTGAGACCGGTTGATCTGCCTGACATTGACGAGGTTCTCGTCGACCCTGCCGCTTCCTATTGGCTTAAGACGGCGCTTCGTTCCGCCTTGTGTCGCGATCCGGTAGACGCCGCGAACGATTCCGAGATTCTGGCTCGACTGCTGCAACAGCGGTGCGACCGAATCCTGTCTGAGAGTTGACTACATCTATTTCGCTGATTCTGCCAACCATCCCGCGCTGCCCATCTCGGGGCGTCTCCGGCTATTCTGCCTCCGCGCTCGGCAGCATCTTCCGCTTCATGGCGCAGTCCACAAAATACAAGAATCCCTTGCCTTTATAATGTGCCGTCCACAAATCGGGCAGCTCACGTGGCCGCACCCTAGGTCGCGGGAAAGAAGGACCAACATGCCTGATAACTCAACCCGAAGTCGCTTAGGAAATAGACAGAAGATCCCCCGCATCGGATCGAAAGAGGCCGTCCGAGTCTTCGCACAATGCGAGCATCTGCTAAACAATTCGCCTGTCTTCGCCGAAAACATGCGGCAGGTTGGTTTCGCCCGATTCCTAGCTCCGCTGCACGATCAAATTCTGGAACTCGCGGTGCAACCAGACTCCTGGGGCGAGCGCACCAGAGCCCGCCTAATCGCCGAAGTCTTTGCCGGCCTGAAGGGAGTTCCAGCCGAACAGGCAAGTGTGGAGGAAATCGCACACGTTTCAAACGTTGTGGTGCCCTGCTTCCTTCTCGAACTGGGACACCGTAGACGGCATATTGAGATCGAATTTCCCATGGATCCCTGCGATTCCGCTGCACGGTTTGGCCTCCGTGTGGGGCCATCCTCTCCCAACCATTCCATCAGCAGTGACGAGCTGATTCGGCTGGTCGCCGGGGCCGGCGAGGAACTGGTCGGCCTTTGCTATTTCGGAGATCAGCAGAGCCGTGAAGACATCGAGATGTGGCTAGCTCGCAGGGTCCCTACGATCACTTCCGCCACTCAGCCACGCCGGTCATCTCCCTCCGAAAAGAAGCATTAGCGACATTCGGCCTGGAACCCCTGCCGCCCGTCTCCATCAGAACCACGAGTACCAGTAGTTTCTCGCTTGCAGTTCTTGAAACCAGCTAAAGAGGAAGGAGGAAAACGTGTTTATCGAATTGATGCCAATGCTCAAAGAGCGAACTGTGTTGATCACGGTCGCGCTGATTGAGGGAAAACTGAAAGTAAACGTGATCCCGACAAAGGCCAAGGACTCAGAAGATCAGGCGCTCAACACGCCACTAAGCTACACGGGATCGCCTGAGGAATTGGATGCGGAACTGGGCAAACATCTGGCCAGCTACGTGGATTCACACGTGCAACTCGGGAGCACCCTGGCCGAAGCGAAGGCGGAAATGGATGCGGCGGCGAAGGCCGCTCGTCAAAGAGCGAAAGCAACTCAGCAGACTCCAAAGTCTGACCAGACCACGTCCAAGCAGGACACTCCAGCCGCCACGCCGACCACAACAGAAACAACGCCCAGTCTATTCGGTCCGCAACAGCAAACTGGAGATCCGCCGGCACAGGCGGGCAGCTAAGAAGGGAGAAATGCCACGTCATGATTGAAGCAAAAGTGATGTCCCGCAGTTTTTCGTACAACGGCGTGAAGCTTCCGGACCCTGATCCGAGGTTGACCGCTGAAGAAGTGAAAACCATCTACAGCAACCAGTACCCCGAGCTAGCCACAGCCGCTATCACGGGGCCCGAGGCCTCCGGCGAAAACTTGCAGTACAGCTTCGTTCGCGCGATCGGGACGAAGGGGTAACCCACGAGAGCGGAACGGCAACAACAACATCGTCGACTACCAAAGCGAGTGGCGTTAGGACGCCCTACGCCACGGCAGTTCAACGCGCCTTCTTCCAATCCGGTCCAACTCTTGGTACAGGATCTTGATCTTCTCAGCACGCATGCGGTAATCCAGCAGTTCAGCGGATGTCAAAGCCGAGTCTTGCCTGAGAGTTTGGATTTGCAGTTCGACCAATTGACTTACTTCAAGTTTGATAGCGAAGGCTGGGTTCGTCATCATCGGAATTCTCCGCGCAAATTGTAGACGATCTAGGACAGCCTGCCCAGAGCGCAATTGAATCCGGTGAACGGATCCGTAGTTCCTGTGGAAAAGTGGGCCACCGTGCGGTCCCAGTCAAGCCAAGTCCTTCACTGCCCATCGCAGCAGAATATGAAAACAACTGGTGCTAACCGAAGGATGTGCCCGAGAGATAGCGGGAGAAGAACGGTTCTACAAGAACTGAAAGAGTTATCCGAGGATCGTAGCTCGCGGAACCACACTGTGCTGGGGAGGTTCTTGCAATGTCAGGAACTGCAGGAGTGCTCAGCCTTGTTGGGAAAAGCGATCGAACAATGTTCGCGATGGCACCGTGGACGAGCACTTCCACCTCCCGGAGGATCCCTACCGCCGAGCAATTGATGGCACCAGAGTGTGGCGTGGTACTGCCGCGGCTGAACGAGGTGCCCGTTGAGCACCGGTTTCTGGCGGATGATCGGGAAACGATCAGCCTGGCAGAGATCCTCGTGACATTGGGTATTGGAGCAGTCGAAGACTGGAGTCAAAGCGGAAGGGATCCCACCAAGTACGCGTCGCTGACTCTCCAGCGGTGGATCTGCAATCATGGCGGGGCTACCATCGACCGCCGCTTTGATCTCGACGTAAGCCTCAGCGACCGGTTGGTGGACTACTCGGACGAACGCGGACCCCGGGAAACGCTCTACCTGATCGTCGACCCGGAGGCTGCGGCGTTCGCGGTGCTGAACCCGACTCTAGATCTCCTGGAAAAGATACACCCGCGCCTCCCTGCAACATTCTTCACACATTTCGTTGGGTCACTCAATCGATGGGTGCGCGTGTACGACTACCACGATGGTGAAGAACGGGTCGAAATGCTTCGCGAGTGGTACGAGGGTGAGGCGAATGCGGAGCAATACGAGGTACCCGATGTAGAGGGATGCGTCCCGCAGTGCCTGAAGGATCGCCCTCTGAGTCTGCAAAGTCTCAGGACGATAGGCGACGCGATACGGCGCGACGAAACCAGAGACCTGGTCGATGGCTTACTGGATCTCTGCCGGATCTCAAAACGAGCCAAACGGCCGGAGTTTACGGAGGAGATGGGTGAGCAGCTCATGGACAGCAACCCGCCTCTGCCGTGTTTGCTGGCGGTCTTCTCTCCGGGCGATGCCGTCGCCGGCTGTTTTGACGATGAGGCCGAGACCGCATTGGAGACGACACCCCAACCAAACCTCATCATTCCGCTCAAGCTCACGGAACCGGCTAGCGTGCGCCAAGGCTTCCGGACGCTCGGCGTGGTGTGTGAGACGTTGGCCGCCGCGAGTCGACTGATCGACCTGATGCCGGGGAACGACGACGGAGTGATTGGACGTGAGAAATAACCATGACTTCCCATGTACGGATTGGAGACAACCGGATCTTCACGCTTAAACAGGCTGTGCTGCTGTATCAGGATGGGAGCACAACTTTTGCAACTCTGCATGAGGTGAAGAGTGCGCGCGAGGGTGCGCCGTATTTGGGGGCTGGCCAGTTGGTCACCACCGGGTTTCTGGAGAGGCTCGCAAGAGGGTTGGGAGCAAGTCTGGCACCGGAGGTGTTGCCAGCCAACATATTGTCAAGGACACCGGAGCTGATCGTCTGGTGGAGTCCGGAGAAACGTCGACTGATGTTCTTCGGTCACGGCAACAAAGACACAACGGAGTTGAACGGCCGAATGTATCCACACCCAGCGTTGGTGTTCATGGTTAACGGCCGGGAATTATTTGTGCGGGCATTGGAGGAAAATCGACGGCCGACAGCAGATACACGCTTTAAGAATGCTCCCTACTGGAACACCGACGCGCATGGACGTGTTTGCCTCGGAAGCATGCGCGTTCCAGAAGAAGTAGGCGCCTGCTCTCTATCGGCCTGGGAGGATGCATATTTTGCCAGCGAATTTACTCATCCGAGTGGTGCAGTTCATCTGACCACCCACCCCGGCGGGTTTCTTGGACTATGGTCAAAGTTGGCAGGGAGAAACCGTAGGTTTCCAGTCAAGTTTCTTGCCGATGCGAACCAAACGCTGCAGGAGTTTGTGCAGAAACGCGGGGAACCATGAAGCCATGGAAGCACACCATATTCATCCAGAGTTGCTGAAGCACAAGGTACGTTTGCTAGTGGTGGGCTGTGGCGGGAACGGGAGTGCGATGGCGGCCGGGTTGCCGTACCTGCATCAGGCCCTCCTCGCATACGGCCACCCAGAAGGCCTCCACGTCACTTTGCTGGACGCAGACGTGATCTCTCCAACGAACTGTGTACGGCAACCATTCAGCCGGTCTGAAATAGGGCTCTACAAATCTGTCGTCCTCGCCAATCGGCTGAATCTGTTTTGGGGCCTGGACTGGGCCGGAATTCCTGAGCACCTTGATACAAAGCGCAGGCTGGATGGTGCTGACATCGTGATTGGATGCGTCGACACACGGGCGGCACGAGCCACAATCGCCAAGTGCGCTGAAGAATGGAGCGAGGTCGACTACTGGCTGGACTTGGGTAACAACGCCGATAGCGGACAATTCGTGCTGGGAGAGCCACTGAATCGAAGGAACCGGAGGCACAGGCTACGGCTACGAACAGTGTCGGAGCTCTTCCCTGAAGTTATTCAAACCGAACTGGACGGAGATGGTCTCCCCAGTTGTAGCGCAGCAGAGGCTCTGGATCGACAGGAACCGTTCGTCAATCCGACATTAGCCAATCACGCACTCGCACTGCTCGCACGATTATTTCGCCACGGAACGATCTTTTCTCACGGAGGATTCGTCAGTCTGTCCTCGTTACCTAGCGTTCAGGCATTACGTGTTGATCCCAAGCATTGGAAACGGTGTCGCATCAGCGGCCGTCTTTCCAGAGAACCTTTGAAGCCAAACCCCGCGCTAGTAAAGCCTGTTGCCTCAGCGAGATAAGGATTGGAAGGCTCCCACCCCTGCCTGGCCTTGCCACCTGGAATAAGTAAGGGCTAGAATGTAGGTAATGACATTCTATGAGGTAAGGACATAACGATGCTGCATTCCACGGTGACGAGTAAGGGACAAACGACCATTCCCGAGAAAATTCGAAAGGCTTTGCGAATTAAACCGGGCGACAAGTTGGAATATGAAGTGGCGGGAGACCGGGCTACCATTCGTGTGCATCCCGGCATTCGGTCGCTCAAGGGCGCGCTCGCCAGCAACAAGGGGAAGGGGATGTCTTTCGCTGAAATTCGCGAAGCCGCCGCCGAAGCGGCGCGTCATGAGGGTACCCGGTGAGCAAGCAAAGACTTGTCGACACGAATCTGATTGTCCGCTATCTGGTACAAGACCACGACAAGCATGCACGAGCAGCCGGCAAGCTGTTCGATGCCTGCGATCGGGGCGATGTGGTTATCGTGGTATTGCCGGTCGTTCTGGCAGAGTGTGTGTTTGTGCTCGAGTCTTTTTACCGGCACCCACGCGCGGCTATCGCCTCCGCACTCGGAGGCTTGATCTCCAGTCCTGGCGTCGAGATCGATGAGGTAACGGTCCACCTGGACGCTCTGAACCGCTATAAGGGAACGAAGGCTCACTTTGTTGACTGCCTGATCGCCGCCACCGCGGTGGCTAAGAACTTGCCAGTCTCGACTTTTGATCAGGACTTTCGAAAGTTTGGCGACGTACGCGTAGAAACTGAATAGTTGCGCGCGAATCGCTACTCCAGCCCGCGACCGCAAAACGACGAACACGCTTCGCGACTCTATACCGAACCTACCTGCAAAACAGCGAAAGAACCTGCAAGGCAACCTGCAAAAGCATTCAAGCGAGAACTACTTTTTCAAAAACGGTCATAAATAGACCTCCTGACCCTGAATCAAGTAGTTCGTTTATTAGTTTTCACTGTCGAGATTTTCGCCTTCATCTCCTGGGATAGATCAAGCCTGAAACAGTCTCAACTCTTCCTAGAAAGGATCGGGCGATGGAGCGGACGCAACAGAACAATGGCGAAGCACTTGAGCCAGAACAAGCCGTGGCCAAGGCCGCCCTCCTGGCGGAGTGCGACAGATTAGCCGCAGCGGGAGTCACCTTCGTGGCTGTCCACTTTGACGGTTACGGCGATGACGGAACCACCGAAGAGGTGAAGTGCTATGACGGCGAGTCTTATGAGTGGGGCGAGCGCGAGCCTGTCAAGCATGATGGTTCGCACCTGCAGGAACACTTCGAAGATCTCGTGCCCTTCGGATACGAAAACGACTGCGGCGGCTTTGGGGATGTAGTCCTCGATGTTGCCGCTCGCAAGGTGACAGTCGAGCGCAACGACCGATTTGAAGACTACACGACGTCCACGTACGAGGTGTAGATATGGCACATCCACTCAAACACGCACAGAACAGCGCGAGAAAGTTCGGTGGGAAGCCGGAAGACTATCTCCCGATTCATAGTTGGTTTGATGAGTCGAAAGCATTCCTTGCGGACTTCCGTCACCGAGCCCTTCGCCATCATGCCGAGGGCATTTTTCTGGCCGAGAAGCTGTTTGGTGTGGCCATCGTGAACAGCGCTGGAACGCAAGTTCCCGTGCGCCATGTGGGAGAACAGCACGTCAAGGAAGACCTGGGTCGGATTCCCACAGCCCAGGATTGGCTCCTGCAAATCGCTCCACAACGCTGGATGTACGGCCAGCATCTGGACGAAGAAACCTCAACAACCAGGGAGGCCCCGTTATGAGCGCCGCAAATGGTCATGCACACGAGAATGGTGGGCCTATGACTAGTCCGCCCACTGCCTTAGAAGTACCTGTCACTTCTCCGCACTCAATGGAACGGGTTACGGAATTGGTAGCGGCCTTGGAAGTGCCTTTTGATCCCGCGCAGATCGAATGGCGGGTGACCAACACAACTCAGAATCAGCAGCCTGTTCGCGGCCAGGCGATCCCGTATGCTGACCAGCGGGCCTACACCGATCGCCTCAACGCCCTGCTTACTCCAGCGGGTTGGACTCGCAGGTACAGAGTACATACCAGCGCAAACTTTGAGCGGGCCAAGGACAAAAGGATCGTAGCCAAAGTGCTCGTTACCTGCGAACTTACGATCTTTGGACTTGGTTCACACTCAGCCACTGGCGAGGAATGGGCGGACAACGATAATGCCGGCACGGCGGCCGAGGCGCAGGCATTCAAGCGCGCCTGCTCCTGCTTTGGGCTCGGCCGTTATCTGTACTACTTCACAGGAGCATGGGTTGATCTTGACGAGCGAAAGCGACCGAAGAACACTCCGCGGCTGTTTGGCTGGGCAACTCCGCAGGGCTGGCGGGAGGGATTGAGACCCGGCCAGGAAACGAAAAGCGCGTCGTCCAACCCCAAGCCCGCGCCAGGTGGGCGAGATGTAAGCACCGAAGACGCAAACGCGCTCGTCCGTCAGATCCGGGAGATGGCAGAACCGCTAGGCTGGCGCCTATATCGCGGGCTATTGAGGACCGGGGCAAGAGTCTGGAATCCGACCGACATTCGCGACGCGAATGTTCTGCGCAAGGTATTGGCGCAAATGCAGTCAGCGGAACGCGGCCTGCGGCGCCTGGAGGCTGCTTTGAATAGGGTTGGACCCGAAGTCGTAGTTCCGATTCTCCGCTCCTTGCGACTCAATTCGCTCGCACAAGTGAACAATCTGGAGACTCTCAAGAGAGTCGTGCTCGAGGTTGAAAAAGCGGCTGAAAGCACCCACTGAACGTTCCGCAGCCTCAGCTGGTGGGGAAGCACCTTAGGCAAGGCGCAAGAGCAGAGACGCAGGGCATCGAATAATATAACAATATGTGTTATATTATTCATAGCCTTTGGAGCGAAGTAAGGATCACCATGGACGGGAACCTGTTGAAAGAGGCGCGATTGGAGAAGCACTGGACTCAAGAGCAAGCTGCCCTGGCGCTTGATGTCACCCAAGCCTACTTGTCGATGATGGAGAAGGGGCACCGTCCGCTGTCGGAACGATTCGTGCGCAAGGCTCTCAAGGTGCTGAATCTACCGGCTACAGCGTTGCCGTTACGATCCGAGGAAGTGGCGATGCCCGTGTCTTCGCACAAACACGATTTCAGCGCCGAACTCGGGGCGCTCGGTTATCCGGGATTCTCCTATCTTCGAAGCAGGAGACGACGGAACCCCGCGGAGGTCCTGCTGGAGGCACTGAACGAACCAAACCTTGACTCCCGTGTTGCTGAGGGGTTGCCATGGTTGGCTATGACCTACGTTGATATGGACTGGGACTGGTTAGTTCGCAACGCCAAGGTCCATGATCGGCAAAACCGATTGGGATTTGCTGTCTCTGTGGCGACTGAGGTGTCTGAGGGCAGGAATGAGAGCGAGCGGGCGAGAAAGCTTCGGTCGTGTTTGGAGGTCTTGGAGAGAGCCCGGCTTGCGCGCGAAGATACCTTCTGTCACGACTCGATGACCCAAGCCGAGAGAGCATGGCTGCGAGAGCATCGTTCGCCCGCAGCGGCCCACTGGAATCTCCTGACCGACATGAAGGGAGAACATCTTGCCTACGCATCAGAATGAAAGCATTCCGGAACCATGGCTCTCGTTCCTACGCGAATTGGATTCGGCGGTGCACGAGGAAGTTCGGCTGGATTGCATGGGAGGGTTCGTCGTCACTACGGTGTACGGATTTTCACGGCCAACGGGAGACCTGGACGTTCTGGAAATCGCTCCGCGGGATGCTGGCCGGGCCATGCTAGAACTCGGTATGCGGGGTGGTTTGCTACACAAGAAATACAAGATCTATCTTGACCACGTTGGCGTCGCGCATGTACCCGAAGACTACGAAGATCGGCTCACGGAGATATTTCCGGGAACCTTCAAACATCTTCGGCTCTTAGCCCTCGATCCCTACGACCTTGCCTTGTCGAAGCTGGAACGCAACATCCAACGTGACCGAGACGATGTGCTGCATCTTGCGCGAACCGTCCCGCTTGATCCGGAGGTTCTTAAAGATCGATATCAGAAGGAACTGCGCTGGCAGCTGGGCAATCCGGAGCGCGAAGACCTTACGCTCCAACTGTGGATTGATGCCATCAAAGAGGAACGGTCAAAGCAATAACTAGCCCCATACGAACCGATGGGATGTCCTAGCAATCGGTAAGGCTCCCCGGCACACTCTCTTTCTTTCCCTCCTCGACGCGTCTCGAAAGTCCCTGCTCGTTTATTTCTCTCCAAATTCCATATCCGGGAGGTGCGTGTGACTCCGTGCATCTCGGCCGTCCAACACCTGCGCAGACTTCGGGGCGGAGCGCAATCCCATCTGCTGCGGGCCTCCGATGGCGCATTCTACGTAACCAAGTTCCAGAACAATCCTCAGCACATCCGAGTGCTTGCGAACGAAATGTTGGCTACACGGCTCGGCTTGGCACTGGGGCTGCCAATGCCAAGTGTGGAAGCGATTGAAGTATGTGACTGGCTCATTGACCACACCGAGGATCTGAGAATCGACTTGGCCGGCAGAAGAATTCCTTGCCGGAGCGGCAGGCAACTGGGATCGCGATACCGCGATTCTCAGACTGCTGGCCTGACGCTCGACTACTTGCCTGACCCTCTGCTCGAGAAAGTGCTCAATATCGCCGACTTTGCCCGAGTTCTCGTGCTCGACAAGTGGACTTGCAACAGCGATGGGCGGCAGGCAATCTTTTGGCACGAAAAGCCACGAAGCGAGCGATACACCGCCACGTTCATCGACCAAGGATATTGCTTCAATGCCGGCGAGTGGAGTTTTCCCGACTACCCGTTGCGGGGAGTGTACGCCAATAATTGCGTTTACCAGGGTGTGCGAGGATGGGATGCGTTCGAACCCGCGCTGAGTCGAGCCGAGCATATGGCGGCGCCCGAGATTTGGCAGCTTGCGGCCGATATTCCCGAGGAGTGGTACGAAGGGGACAAAGATGGCCTCAATCGGATGGTGGAAGCTCTCTATGCTCGCCGTCCCATGATTCGCAATCTCATCCGCGCCTTTCGCAATTCCAGTCGGAATCCCTTTCCGAACTGGTCCGAAATCGTTAGATCCTGAACTCAGTCACCTTCAATCCTTTCTCTCCTTCCCACAATCACGATATTCGGCAGGTGCACAATGAGGCCACATGGAAAAGTGAAGTTAGGATTCTACCCACTGCCCGTCGCGGAAGCCGAGCGCCTTCGAAATTGCCTCGCCTTCCCACCGGAGTTTTCTGCGCTCGATCCGTGCGTAGGAGATGGCGTGGCTTTTGCGCATTTGCTCGAAGGAGCGCAGGCCCGACGGTACGGTATTGAAATTGACTCCCACCGAGCCGAGCAGGCAGCCAGCCTGGGCATCGACACTCTGCACGCAAACACCGCAGATGTGCGGTGTCCGGCAGAAACGTTGTCCCTCCTCTATCTGAATCCTCCGTATGACTTTGAGACCGGCCAGACGAATAACCAAAGACTAGAGTTGGTGTTTCTGCAGCACACCTATCGCTGGCTGAAGCCCGGCGGCGTTCTTGTGTTCGTCATTCCGCAGCCACAATTGAGACCGTGCGCGAAGATGTTGAGCGAACACTTTACCGATCTCGCCGTGTACAGATTGACCGAACCCGCCAGCGTCCAGTACCAGCAGGTTGCAGTCTTGGGCGTGCGGCGCAAGCGACATCAGCACATCCAAGACTCCGCGCTACTCGAAGGCGTGCGCTGGCTGGAAATGCTGACGGCTAAAGCCGACCTTGAGGCTCTGGGCGATCCGCCTACGAACCGCTACGAGATTCCCGACTCAGGCCCCGTAGTTCTCAGTAATGCGGGCATTCCATTGGATGCGGTGGAAGACCTGCTGCCAGAGTCATCGGCTTACCGGCAGGCCAGCCGCGTGCTTCTCCCCAAACAACGGGACGTTCGAGGCCGGCCGCTCACGCCGCTGCATGGTGGGCATGTCGGGTTGCTGTGTACCGCTGGAATGCTCAACGGCGTGTTCGGCGAAGGAAAAGATCGTCACATCGCCCACTGGCGGTCGGTGAAGTTCACCGATCATTGGGAAGAGCAGGAGGAAGACGGCACCAAGATCCTGCATGACCGGGAGAGGTTTTCCCACGAACTCACGCTGGTCTTCGCCGATGGCGAGACTCAGATTCTCACTCACGAAAAGAGGGGCTCGCCGTGAAAAACGCACACCTTCGCTTCGGTTGGCTCACCTATGTAAAGACCACAGAGAAAGCCGTGACAAATATCAGGCTGCGCCTGGACCGCTTCATCGGCGAGGTATTGCCTGACCCTCCGCGACAGGCCAAGGCCCACTTGATCTCTGTCATCGGGGGCGACACACAGATTGCGGCCGTGTCTGCGGCTATTTCCATGGGAGAGCGTTTCATGGTGGAAGGCCCAGGGGTGCCGCCGATTCGCGTTTGCCTGGAACGCAACCCGCAGTGCTACAAAGGGTCGCTGCAACTTGCCGGTCGCAAGAAGCCTCTCCGTCATCTCATCGGAGTTTCCGAAGAGTTTGCCGCCAGTGGCACGTTATCCGGAACGGATCGAACCCTCTTAGCGAGCTCGGGAGCGTCGTTCGTGTGGTCGTCACTGGCGCAAATTCATGGCATCCCAGGAATTCCCGATTGGGCCGAGTGGTTTCTGCGGCAACTCGAAAAACGCAAAGCGGTCGTTCCGATGCTGGGGCTTGGATGTAATCCTGTTCTTGTCAAAGGCAACAAAGAGCAATTCCTGTCCTGGCTCGGTGACGGCTTGTGGGGTGGCGACATTCGCTTTCCCGAATATAGCGGTTCAATCCACTGGCCGAGCCTGGAACTGAAGCAGATCGTTCTGCCTGTCGAAATCTGAACTCCTAACCTTCCTGTTTTCCAGCGTTGACCCTACCGAGATTCTTCCTGCAGCGTCTGAGGATTTCCATGCCCGAGCTTGCCACCATCTACGACTACATGCGTGCCCACGCCACCATGCTGGGAGAACGCATCCTTCAGGAATACCCGGCTCTGCATCCGTTCGATGCCCCGATCTCCCCACGAATTGACAGGCTTCTGCGCCGACCGTTTCCGGCGCAGACGATTGCCCTCATGGGCGTGGTGAAACGCTGGCAGCAAGCGAGGACCGCCATGGTCGTCGCCGAATGCGGAACGGGCAAGACCCTGATTTCGCTGGGAGCGATTCACGTTCACAGCGACGGCCATCCATTCAACGCTTTGGCCATGGTCCCGCCGCACCTGGTCGAGAAGTGGGCGCGTGAAGCATTCCTAACGATTCCGCGAATTCGCGTGTTCCTGATCGATGACTTGCGGAACGGCGGGAACGGGAACACTCCGCACGGCGTCAATGAAGTGCGACTGAAGCAGGGCCGGGTCGTGCGTGAAGGCTTGCACACCACGCTCAGCGACATGCGACTTCGGAAACAGTCTGCGAATTCCCGTGATCGGTGGATGTCTTTATGTGCGCGACCGGCGCTGTTTATCGTCGGGCGCGAGCGCGCCAAGCTGGGGTACTTTTGGCGCCACGCTTACGTCATCCCTCGTTCGGGCCCTTATCTGGGCTGCGTGGTCAACGCAGATACTGGCAAGCCTGTAATGGTGGATGACGGCCGGCTGACCGTTGCCGACTTCGAGAAGTTCAAGATTGCCGAGACCATTGAGTCCTGTGGGGAGAGGTCGTGTCGCCGGGTGCACAGTGCGATGTGGCAGGCCGATCCGGAGAAGATCCCCCGCATGGCTCCAGTCGAATTCATCGGGCGCTACATGCCGGGCTGGTTTGATTATGCCATTTGCGACGAGATCCACCAGCTTGCGGGCGACACGGCGCAAGGCAATGCCCTGGGCACGCTGGCCTCGTGTACCGACCGAATCGTTGGTTTGACTGGCACGTTGCTGGGCGGCTATGCCGACGACTTGTTCAACACGCTGTTCCGTCTCGAAGCGAGAAGGATGAAGGAGCACGGCTACGAGTGGGGCACTACAGGGCGCAGTTCCTTCATTCAAGACTACGGCGTCCTGGAAACTATCACCAAGGTGGAACCGGCGAACAACGCATGTTCCAAGGCGAAGACCACGAGCACGGTGCGCCGCAAGCCCGGAGCGTCTCCCCTGTTGTTCGGGGAATTTCTGATGCAGCTCTGCGCCTTTGTGTTCCTGGAAGACATTTCCGGAGAGCTTCCGCCCTACGAGGAAACCTACCTGAGCGTTCCGATGGATGCTCCGATGCGCGAGGCATACTCCGAACTGGAAGATGAGATTCGGAAAGCGCTGAAAGCGCACAGAGGCAACCGGTCGGTGCTAAGCACCATGCTTAATACCCTCCTGGTGTACCCCGATCACCCCTACGGGATAGGAACCCTGTACGGCACCGAGTTCGATCCTGAGCTCAAGCGCAAAGTGCGATTTGTCATCGCAGAGCCTCGAGACCTTCCCGAAGAATGCGTTTATTCCAAGGAACGCAGATTGGTCGAAGAAATCAAGAAAGAGCTGGCAGAGGGGCGCCGCTGCCAGGTGTTCGCCGTCTACACACAGAAGCATGACGTCACCGCACGAATTCAGCGAATCCTGAATGACGAAGGAATCAGTACGGCAGTTTTGCGGGCCAGCGTAGACACATCTAAGCGTGAAGCCTGGTACGAGAGACAGATAAAAGATGGAGTCCAGGTGGTCATCTGCCACCCCAAGCTGGTGGAAACGGGATTGGATCTGCTGGACTTTCCGACCATCCTGTTCTACGAGTCAGGATATTCGCTGCATACCCTGCGGCAAGCCAGTCGGCGGTCGTGGCGGATCGGACAGCGACGTCCCGTGCGAGTGAAGTTTCTTTGCTACGAAGGGACAATGCAGACCTCTTGTCTACGCCTGATGGGGAAGAAACTCCTCGTGGCTCTCACCATGGAGGGCAAGTTCGCCGGCGAAGGACTGCAGAGCATCGATGAAGACGATGACATGCTCTCGGCGATGGCGCGCGAATTGGTCGAGAGGAACGGTATTGGTGAAACCGCCGACTCAGTTTGGAAAGCCCTGAACGCAGAACATCAGAAGCTGTTCCCAACCACTGCGCATGGCGACGATGCCGGCTCATCCGCCGAATTGCCAGGTGTTTTTCTGGAGACTGAGTCTGACCCCGCGAGCCTTCTGGAGGGAGTCATGGATCATGCGCCCCTCGTCGCATTCGGACAGCGACCGCAATTCTTGTCAGCAAAGCGGCGGCGCGTGCGGATAGCTGTCCCAGAACAGCCGTCATTATTCGGCTTCAGCTGACCAGAGAAATGTTCGAAGTCAGGTGACCGCAGTCCTCGCCGCTCGTGACGGAAATCCCCTCTGCAGAATCGCCCAACCCTTGCCAGTAATTCGGCAGTATTCGCGCCTGTCACCGTTTGTGCAACTCAAGAAGTTTGTTCCAAATCGACGTTTCAAATCAAACAAGGAGGAAAGAAGTATGTCAGAAACTAGTACGCTCATCGGTTATAGCGGCCGGACCATTGGCCGCGAAGAACTAACGCTGGTGCCAACACCGGCGGCAACGGAAACGCACCGTCCGATCCCGCATCACGAAATCGTGCAAGCCCTCATCGAGACGCTGGGCTTTCGCCACATCGGAGTGGTTCACGACGAATACGCGGTATCGCCGGACGGCATGAAGGCCTTTGGCGTCCTCGATCTCGCAACCGAAATGGAAGGATGCCGCTTCTCCATCGGTCTGCGCAACTCCCACGACAAGAGCATGCGCCTGGCGATGACCTGCGGCTATCGCGTGTTCGTGTGCTCGAACATGGCGTTCGCGGGGGACTTCACGCCCGTACTCGCCAAACACTCGAAGTCGTTTTCGCTCATCGACTGCATCTCGGTTGGCGTGGATCGCATGCAGCGGAACTTCGAGCCCATGCGCAAGCAGGTGGAAACCTGGCAAAGAAGTGAACTGACCGACGTGACCGCGAAGGTGGTCATTTACGAGGCATTCGTCGAAGGCAGACTGGAAGCCCCAAAGCATCTCGCCCGGAGCGTGCATGACCTCTACTTCGAGCCAAAGTACGAGGAATTCCGGCCGCGAACCATCTGGAGTCTCTCCAATGCGTTCACGTCGGCACTCAAGGAACTGGATCCCATCCCGCAGTTCCGGGCGACGGCCAAGCTGGGCGAATTCCTGGAAGCCCGGTTCTCGCAGTCGTTCTAGCCCACGAGGGCGGTGTCCATCGCCCCTTTTCCAAGAGAAGTAAATCTCTGCCTTACACGCCCCATGCGGACGCGCGTCGCCCGCGTGGGGCGAAGAGAGGAGTCATTGTCATGTTTTCATTGTTTCCACTTGGGCAAATTGTGGCCACACCCGGCGCGCTGGCGGCGCTGGAGAGAGCGCAGCAGCCGCCCACATGTTTCCTGGCCCGTCATGCCAGCGGGGACTGGGGCGAACTGGAGCCGGCCGATGTGGCAGAGAATCAGTTCAGCATTACGCATGGGTTTCGGTTGCTGAGCAGCTACCAGACGAATGCCGGCGAGAAGCTATGGATCATCACTGAGGCTGACCGGTCCGCTACCACGCTGCTTTTGCCGGAAGAGTACTGACGAGTCTCAGGAATCGGATCATTGGTAGGGCCCAGGTTCCGGTTCAAATCGTGCTCCAACCAGGAAGGCTCTCTTTCCCTAGCGGTTCGCGTAATTCGTAGAATACAAAGACCTCGTTTGACGGAAAGAACACTGAGAGCGCTGAAACTGTCGTATCCTCAGCTTCTGCTCGCACAACTGGCTTCGCTTCCCGTGGTTCTTCGTACACAAAAGTGCAAAGACCAATACTCAGCGAGAGATTTCCGGCCGGCGCTTGTAACATAACTGTGCCAGCCTTCTTGCCTTTCTTGATGGGATCGATTGAGGCCTCCGACATCTGGCCTTGCAGCCCCAAGGCCCAATCAATCCCCTGCTCAAGGATGCCGCGCCGGGACTGCTGAAATGGGCTTTCTATGACCACGAGGATCTCGGCGGAGTCCTCCTTCCACTTGTTGAAGATTGCGACAGCGTCCGCTAAGGAAAGAACCATATACATCTCTCCGCTTGCACGATTTCAAACCGGCACACATCAATCTTGCCAAGAAGGCATGCCTTGAATATTAGGCCGCACTTGGCTAGGGAAGTGTGATTTCGCCTCAGGTTCGCACAAAAGCCTCCTGAAAATCAAAGGTCGAAAATGAAGTGCACGCCAGGGAGTTCGAGATGAAGGCTCTGCAGAAAGCAGTCGAGGTTTCGTTCAAACGGGCGGTGCGACGGCGAAGCCGTGGGAGTTTCTGGAAATCCGGTTCTCGCGGCCGTTCTAGTTAGCACTGACCAACCTGTCCGTCCGGCCCACTCATATCAACTCTTGCTCGATCCTCGCAAAACGTAACCAAACAAGATCAAGCCTTAGCGACGCAAAGCGCGCTGGTATGATCGGTTGCTATCGAGGAATCAGACGTATGCCGCTAAACCGACTCACTGACTCGGGTCAGCCGATTGCTCCACCTCCGGACGTACAACACACGACGCTAGGAGTTGATGTTCTCGGCAGGTATGTTTGCAACACCTGGGACGAAGCAACTGCCGGCGGAACTCGCCGCTTCGACGTGATTGTCATCGGCGCGGGTATGTTCGGCGGGTACGCTGCCGAGAAAGTCTATCGGTTCGGTGCAGCCAATAATCTCAAAGTTTTAGTGCTCGATGCAGGGTCCTTCCTGGTGCCAACTCACTTACAGAATTTGCCCGACATCGGTCTCTATCCTCCGGATCCACTGTTTCCAGCCAATGACACCGGAAGTCCACGAAACGTGGTTTGGGGAATGGCGTGGCGAGGCAATGTTCCCTTTGTTGGCCAAGCCTACTGTGTCGGCGGTAAGTCGATCTATTGGGGAGGTTGGTGCCCCAGACTTCTTGCGAGCGATCTGGCGGCGTGGCCGCCGACAGTTTCCCAATACTTGAATCAAAATTATCCCTTGATGGAGCAGCAGACTGGAGTCTCGGACGACACCGAGTTCATCCAGGGACCACTTTTTAGTCTATTGAAGCAGCGTGTTGACGCCATTATTCAGGCCCATAGCGTACCGAACCTGGATTCTGTCGAAGATCCGCCATTGGCGGTGCAGGGTCAGTCTCCCGCCTCAGGTTTGTTTGGATTCGATAAGTACAGCAGCGTCACCCTGCTGATCGACGCTGCCCGGGATGCCTCGAACCAATCGGATTCGCAGCGCCGCTTATTCGTCGTGCCGAACGCGCATGTAACGAGGTTGATTACATCGGCTGGAGTGGTCTCGCAGATTCAAGTCAGCGTCAATGGCACGAGCCAATCGATAGCGGTGGCGCCGAACTGCGCGGTTATTCTTGCCTCGGGCACGATTGAATCAACACGTCTGGCACTGGCGTCATTCCCTACGAGTCCAGGGAACCCCGCAGGGGAACTGATGGGTCGCAACCTGATGGCTCACTGGCGCTCGAATATTTTCGTCCGCATCAATCGTACGGCTCTTGATCCTGGCAACACCCTACCCGCGCAGTTACAGACGGGAGCACTCCTCGTGCGTGGCTCGACTCCACAAGGAAAGTTTCATATTCAGGTGACAGCCTCGGCGGATCCGACGGGAAATTCCGATGCTCTGCTGTATACGATGATCCCTGACATCGACCAACTGGATATGACACTGGCCAATCAACAGGCAGGTTGGATCTCGATCGCATTTCGAGGAGTGTCACAACTCATCGGAGACCAGGCTACGAGCGTGCCGAATCAAGCAGGACGATGGATCAACTTAAGCCCGTTCGAAGTTGACGAATTTGGTGTTCCGCGAGCGTATGTCCAAATGACAACCACTCCATTGGAGGATGCGCTTGCCAATGCCATGGACAATGCCATTCTCGCTCTTGCAAATCAGTTGGCAGGAAACAACGCGGCTAATCTCCAGATCACAAGTCAAGACCGTGATGGACTTGGAACCACTTATCACGAGGCCGGCACACTCTGGATGGGTACCAGCGCACAGACGTCGGTCACGGACACGAATGGCAGATTTCACAACGTCGGAAATGCCTTTTGCGCTGACCAATCCTTATTCGTAACCGTTGGTTCGGTAAATCCGACGCTGACTGGACTCGTGCTTACGCGAAAGGTAGCTCAAGCGGCAGTCGCCCTAGCAACCGGTACTGCACCCCCCGCGTAACAACCGTGTGAAGGAACGGTGAATAAGTAAAGACAGCGGCTTTGGTCATTGACATAAGTACTGCGGCGGGTTTACTTTGTCCGGACCAGCGAGTTGCGCCAGTCCGGGAAGTGAAGGTACTTCCGGATACGAGGGGGTGTCCTTCTCGCTGCTTCCCTTAGAGGCTATGTCGATTTCTGCGCGGCTGATTGCGTGAGCACATACGTGTTCGTTGCAAACTGTCGGTACTGGCGCTCGCGCTGCAAGCGACTTAGTCCGCGTCGGGGAGGACGGGACACCATGCCGACTATCTACACCTCGCTGCGCGCGCGGCACCGGCACAAGCTTGTGCCTCCCGAACCACCCCTGCCGAAGTTGGAGGTCTTTGCTGCGCCCGCGGGGTTGACACTTTTGCAGAGCGCAAGTCAATTCTCCGCTCGGGAAGGCACCCGTACAGCAGAAACAGCAGCGATCCGGGAACCAAACCGTCGCGTGATCGTCATTGGCGCCGGATTCGCGGGACTATGTGCTGCCTACGAACTCCGCGGACTGGGATACGACGTGAGGGTTTACGAAGCCAGGTCTCGTATCGGAGGCCGGGTTCACAGTCTCGACGACTTTGTGAACGGCAAGGTCGCCGAGGGCGGTGGCGAGCTCATCGGAAGCAATCACCCGCTGTGGAACTCCTACAAGCATCATTTTGGACTGTCGTTCACTGAGGTAAAGGAGTATGGGAATTCTCCTTTCCGGCTTAAAGGTGAAACCCTCACGGCCGACCAGAGCAAACACCTGATCGACCAGATGGAAGAGCAATTCAAATTGCTTACCAATCTGGCGGAAACCATCGTGGACCCTTTCGAGCCCTGGACGAACCGCAACGCACACGCCCTCGATCGCATTTCCATCGGACATTGGATCAGCAGAGCCAGATGCTGTGACTGCTGCAAACACGCCATCAGCGTGATGCTCGCGGCGGATAATGGAATCCCGACCAGTGACCAAAGCCTGCTTGCCGTACTAGCCATGGTGAAAGGAGGAGGATTGGATCGGTACTGGACGGACACGGAGTTGTTCCGATGCAAGGGCGGGAATCAGAAACTGGCAAATTGTTTCCGCGACGTTCTAAACCAGACTCCTGACACCGTGATCGAAGGTGCTCCTGTCGAGGCCATTTCATCCTCGAACGGAAAGATTCGCCTGACGATAAAAGAGCATGAGCCCGATGAAGGTGATGACATCATCCTCGCCATCCCTCCCGCGGCTTGGTACACGATCAAGGTTGAGGGTTTTCCCGAACTCGCCGACAAACTGGCTGCTCCCCCGCAAATGGGCGCGAACGTCAAGTATCTGATGTCTTTTGACAACCGGTTTTGGCAGACCTTCGCCAGCAGTCCCACCCTGTCAGAAGATGGGCCGGTCGATCTCACCTGGGAAACCACAGAAGATGACAAAAACAGGGATTTCGTAATGGTAGCTTTTTCCGGGTCTGACGATGCGAAGAAGTGCGCAGAATGGAACCCGGCACAGAGGAAGTCGTACTACGTCGATGCGATGCAGGCCCCTTATCCAGGGATCGGCCAGCAAATCCGCGGGGACAAATTCATGAACTGGCCGGAAGAAGACTGGACAAAGGCGTCCTATTATTTTCCGCGCATAGGTGAAGTTACCAACTGGGGTCCATTTTGGAAGGCAGGTTATGGAGGATGGCTGCATTTTGCGGGTGAACATACCAGTTACGCGTTTATGGGTTACATGGAGGGAGCCTTGAGTTCGGGTTACCGTCTGGCTCGAAAACTAGCCATCAGAGATCACATATTGCCGGCTTAGTTGAAGTGCCAACTTTATGGTTGGTCAGTCGAGGTAAGAGCCGAATCAGAGCCGAGCACGGCGGTAGTTTGCAGGTGCTCTCAAGTTCGGCAGCGGAAGGAGCAAGAACATGGCAGTCAACAAATCGGCGGATAACACATCTCACTCGGAACGAATGAAGCAACACCAGCCGGGTCGAATTCCGATCCATTCGCAGCCTCCATTCTTGCAAGTTCCCGCCAACTTTGGCAGCGCGCGAACTCGGCAGCAACTGGACCAGAGTCAAGCTGGCCAGATCATCCCAATTCCGCCGCCGAAGCGCTAGATTGCTAGCTCTAGTCGGAAGCCCACTTACGGAAAAAATGTAGGAGAAGAAATGGATCGCTATTTGCCACCCGCCGGAATCGACGATTTCTCCCGCTCACAACGTTCTGAAGATCTGGGCAACGGATGGAACCAAAACATCTCGGACATTCTCGGCCAGGTGAGAGATCCTAAGACTTACATGCTGGCGAGTCCTTTGTTTTACGATCAGTTGGCCGATACCTCCGGTGTTCCTGACGGAGCGCCAGTGCCAGTCCCCTGGAACGGGTTTCCTTTGAGACTGACCAAGTGGTATGGAGCCGCAAACGACGCACAAGCAAACGCGGCTGCCGAGCAAATGCTCACTCTTCCCGCTTTCGGATTCTTTCAACAAGACGGCACTCCTATAGCGCTGCCGTTTCGAATCCAGGACGAGTATTGCGAGTGGTTCGTCGATCGCGTAAACGACAAGGTGCAGCGCATTTCGTTTACGTGTGAGCCTCCGGAATACTGGGAATTCCTCGCGGGGATCGACTTCGACTTGGCTCATACGCTCTACGAAGAACTGCTTCACAAACCTGTTCCCGCAGACGACCTCCGGTGGTCGATCGATGTGTTCCAGAAGGGCGATAACGGAAAACTGGTGAAGCGCTACAGCCAGGGGGATTACAACCCCTGGAACGTCTGGAACACCACCAAAGGAGCAGTGCATCTTACCCATCCAGCCAATTCGCTCTTTGCAGAGATCGCGCTCGGTTCAGACAGCACGCTCGGGTGGCCGGTTAGTCCTAACCCGCAGGGGCAGATTAGTGAGATCGACTTAATGTGTTGCGCCGGCCGTGGCGGCATCAACCGGTCGAGTGATCCGCTGATCATGAAGGGTGTGTTTGGATTGGCGCGGCAGGGACTCTCTGTGGCCTTGGCGAATCCGATCGGGCTTTATATTTCGCCATTCACACTGGGAGGACTGCTTGATCCGAACGGCAAACCGATTGGAACTCAGGCTCTTAAGTTGGTGCGCCAGAGCACCGATGGCACGCGGATTCTCCGCGCCGAAGTCGCTCCTCCGACGGGAGCAGGTTATTCATTGGACCAGTGCGCACTCGACGGGAATCCTCTTCGCTATGGAGGCCAAATCGCAAGGAATATCACGATGCGTCTGTTTGGCGTTGGGAAGAAAATTCCCGGCAAGGCGGCACGAAACGTGAAGAGCTGTCCGGACTTCTGTTGCTTTCATCCGCAACATGCCGAGTTCCGGGGAACATTCCGACATTCAAACTTCAACGGATGTGCGGATGTCACGACAGATGATTGGAACCAAGAGGCTTTCGACATCCCGACTGCGAAAGCGGGCGTGGTCTCATTTGCGCTCGCAGAAGGTGCGATGGCAGATGCCGAAGCTGTGTTGGTGCCGAGAGGCCGTCGCGTCGAGTCGGTCAGCCGTGAGCAGAAGATCGATCTTGGGGAGTACGAATGACAGTCAAACTCGAAGACGAACCGCTTCTTGCCGCAGCTGATATCCAAGGGAACTTACTTCGAGGATTCGATACGAAGTACGTTGACCTCGTCGGTTTCAAGATAGACGACTCGACTCCATCACGGGCGTGGCTGCGCACTCTGGCCGATTCGATTTCCTCGACGGAACTGGTCCACGAGCACAGAATACGTCGGTCTGCCCAAAGACCAAGGATATCGAGTCGAGTTCTCGTGAATGCCGCGCTCTCCAAGTTTGGTCTCGACAGTCTTGGCGTCGACACGTCGGAATTTGAGGACGGTTTTTTCAAAGAGCCCATGGGTTCTCTGGCCGGGGCGCTTGGAGACCGGGTTGCAAATGGGCAGCCAACCGATTATGTCCTTGGAAGGACGGCCGCGGACACTCCCGACGTCTTGCTGCTGATCGGAAGTGACAATGATGCAGCATTGACGGCCCAAACGGCCTCGATCGTGTCTTCCGCTGCTGCTGCCGGACTGCGCAAGTTCTATGCGGATCGCGGAAATGTCCTCCCCAATGAAATCGAGCACTTCGGCTTCCGCGACGGAATCTCCGCGCCGGGTCCTCGAGGGCTGCTGGCAAAGAACCCTCCGACGCCGCTCACCCTGCGATGGATCGATCCGGCAGAGCCCGGGGCCGACCTGCTCGGCAAGCCGGGGCAACCCCTGATCTGGCCGGGGCAATTCGTATTTGGCTATTCAACGCAATCGGCAACCGACCCTCGTACGCCGCAACCGCCTCGGCAAGTTCCTAAATGGATGGAGAACGGATCCTTGCTGGTATTTCGTCGATTACGTCAGGACGTCGGTTTGTTCCGAACCTTTCTGGCTGATACGTCGACCGCTCTCAGCAAGAACCTAGGACGTACGATCACTCGAGATCAACTCGGGGCGCTCGTTGTCGGACGCTGGAAGGATGGGACACCGGCGATCTTGAACCCCGCACCGGCCGCAAGCATCTCGGGTGATGACATGCGGGTAAACTACTTCGCGTACGGTGGAGTTTCGGATATCCGGGTGGTTCGCGATCGAAAGGTTCAGACCGTTGCTGGACATCCGGCCGATGTCGAGGGATTGCGATGCCCTCACTTCGCACATATCCGGAAGGTGAATCCACGGGATCAAAGCACGAACAAAGGACAGGGCGAGTTCACTCAATTGTTTCAGATGCTTCGACGAGGAATCCCGTTTGGTCCCCTGTATGACGAAGAGCCCGACAAGGAGCGAGGGCTTCTGTTCCTGGCTTATCAGACTTCCTTCACTAGTCAATTTCGCGAATTGAACAGCGATTGGATGAACAATCCTGCTGCCCCTGAGCTTGGAAATGACGGCTATGATCTGCTCGTGGGACAGAGTGGTGACGGAACCGCCAGGACTGCTCCGCTCCACGATTCCGCGGCCAATGTCGATGTGCAAGTCACGGCACCGACTCAATTCGTGATCCCCACCGGTGGCGCATTTCTGTTCAGCCCCTCTATCAGTTTCCTGCGGGCACTCTGACGCTATCGTTGTTTTTACAATGTGATCCCGAGGTCTGCTTTTCACGCTGCGGAGCGCATTGCCTGCTGTTGAAGGGATCGACAGTGCCTCAAATGTCTGAAATAGACGTTGCCAGCTATCTTCCGCCCACATTTACATGCCCTGACGATGAGCGCGTGCTTTTGCGCGCGTGGTATTTTTTCGTTCTCCAGCGGAATCTAGTACACCGTATTCAGTCATCAGCCATTTCCGTGTCGAGGCATCGATCAGGGAAAGATTGATGGTTGTGCCATGCTTGCGGCAGAACTCCTCGAAAGCCCTGTCTGTCACGAAGGTATCGACGAGTTTAAGTTGCCCAACCGAAATCAGTTTCTGAACATCGGCGGCCTCAATATTCAGGATCTTTGCCGCTCGCTTCCAGGAGCACGGGGTCTCGACATACCCGGCGAGAGGAACTGGCACGGACATCGCGGCGGGATTGTGCACTATTCGGTCCTTACTCAACCGCGCGGTCAATGAAGCCGGCGTAATACGCGGATTGCGCACTCTGAGCATGCCGGTTGCAACAAGCAGTCGAAGGCGCGTGCGGCTCATGCGTAGCAGCTTCCTTAATGCGCGCCGGGACCAGCCGTCGCTGACTCTTGCGCTCATCCCAGAGCCCCCAACCGAAAGCGGACGGCGCGCTCCGAGCGATTCACCATTCCACTTCATTTTATCTCGCGGAGCCTGCCCGTCTCTGGCGCAAAGCGGTGAAGGCTAGTTGCGACGAGCCCTCGCGCGATCACCGAGATCACAAGGTCTGATCACCAGGCGACGGCCGAACCAGAAGCACGCACTCCTTCCGAGGGGCGCAAGTCGATCACATCCGCCGAAAACTTCGTTCGAAGCATGGACCGAAGCTCAGCGAGATCGGACTCGGAAGGTGGGTTCCCAAAGTGTCCCAACAATACCAGGATCTCGCCGCTATTGACGCGCTGGGAGGCTTCCCATGCCTTGTGGTATTCGACACCGCTGCGAACCAGTGTCGTAGCTAATCGCGAATAGGAAATTCCTGCTTGTGCCCGAAACAAATCTCGGAAAACGAGTCCATATACCGCATATCGGGCATCGGGAGCTTTCGCCGTAAGGTCGATTTTGCCAAGAAAAGGATCACTTAAGGCTGCCGTCGGCGAATAAAGACACTCGATCTCTTCGACAGGACTCTTCGAGGCCATCGATATCAAACCGCGCGAATGGCGAGCAGCCGATTTCAGTTCTTCGACTACCTTCTCATTCATTTTCGCGTGATCGACGAGGCCGCCGATGACGACGCGAAAGGGAGTATCAATCGAGCCGACCTCTGCCACGGAACGTTTCCAGTACTTAAACGCGTCCCTGTCATTGCCGGCCCAAGCCATGAGGTTTCCGTAGTTGAATTCAAAGATAAAACGATCCTTATCGGGAGCAAGCCTTAACAGGTTCTCCGTCAAAGGCACGAGGATATTTAGGTCGGGGGCGACCTCGGCCGCAATCCTCGAGACGGCATAATCCAGACGAGCCTCTAGGTTGTAATCGGGATTCAGATGCTCGACGAAGTCCTTCATCTCCATGATTTGGCCAGCGATCGGCTTTAACTCCGCTGAGACGCGCTCAAGTTCCGCCAACGCCGTTCGGTTGGGATGATGGGAGAGGTGATGTAACAAGAGTCGCAATTCTGAAACAAAATCGGGGGCCACTTTCATGCCAACTGGGCCAACCTCGACTGGGACTCGAGCTGGATGAACATCTGGCGCTGGTGATGCCGGCAAGAGTTCCGAGCCAAGCTCTTCCTGAACCTTTCTCAGGTCGACTACTCGGCGGGTGAGTTCTTTATCTTCTTCATCAATTTCCAGGACGGCCTCATCCAGTACATTCTCTATCGATCGCAGTTCAGCCTCATATTCTGTCCGCTGATTCGGGTCTATTGCGAGATTCTTGTCTCGAAATGCACTCAGAAGTCTTTGCAACTCCTTAAGCCGGCCCTCAATCACGGATAGCCTTTGTGAAACCGGGTCTTCCCCAATTGCCGCACGAAGCACTCGAATTTCGTCGAATGCTTTCTGGCGGCTGGAGACTTCGGTCGAGACGCGATAGTGACGTACAGGACGATGGGCCGGACGGGGTTTGTCCGTTTTCTCGGGATGATTCGTGTCATGCTCAATCACCGCCTCGTCCTGAAGACGAGCCAGTTGCGGAATGACCTGACTGCTCTCCAAGCCAGCCCAGCCGACGACGTCGGCTACCGTGAATCGTTCGAGGGCGACCACGGCCCGCAAAACTTTGAGCTTTGAACCCTTCATAGCAATACTTATATTACAAACTGAATATAACACGTGGCAACGCGCTTGTAAATCGCATTATTACCTCTGTTTTCTTATTCTTAGGGCATTGTCTGACATGGCATTTAGGCGTTGATCTACCTTCCCAAATCCCGAGTATGGGTTGCCGAAGGCTGTATCCAGACCGGCAGGATCTTTGACCAAGGCATGAAAGCCTGACAGAAGCTTGCTTCTCTCCTGCTGTTCTGAATCAGTGGCAAGAAAAGTGGCCCACTCGAGGAAATGAGTAATGAGCCGGTCTCTTGCGATGTCGTAGGCTTCTGCAAAGCAGTCTTCCGCCCTTTTCAGGTCGCTCTGAGAGCCAGGATCTTTGTCACCTCGAATTGCGGCGAAGTGTTGCCCCAAGAACGGTAATCGGGGACGATCGTTCTTACGAAGTTCCTCCTTTAAGTAGTACTTCGCGGCGCTCAACAGGTGTGCGTCAGAAAAGCGCCAGCGTGGGTCGTCCCACCTGGCGTAGGCGTGCGAGACGTATTCGTGGAGGAAATAAAACGGCAGATCGAAGAACAAATTCAGGCCCTCAGCCGTGCCTCCGATCAATAGCTCAATTCGATGCTCCTCCTCGAGGTAATGGCAATAGGTAAAATCTCTCTGTCCAACCTGGATATCTAGCGCAGCTGGTCCGATCTTGAGCATCTCCGCTAGCCGCACTTTTGCATACGACTCTCCGTATTGTTTGATGAAATCCTGAAACCACTGCCAACCTTGCAAGCACATCTTTTCAAGACCAGCCCTGCATTGACTGGCAGTGTGGACTTTCAGGGAACCCGACATCTTTTGGATCAACGGAGAAAAGGCTGGATTCAGTGGTGCGAGCTTGTTTGGAACGGCGGCGAAACCCGTTTCGATGGCCGTTAGATGAGCTGAAAGCGGCTTCTTAGCGTCGAACTTTTGCTCCTCCAGGCATTCTTTTGAGATCTGTCGTACAACATCAATGAAACCGGGCCCCTTATCGCTGGTATCGGCCAGGAAAAGATCGTCAAGGTACTGGTCGACAGCGGTGAACACGTCAAAGCCCAGGCGCAGACCGACCATGCGCCCATCTTGGCGGTCGAGAGGATCCAATGGCTTCGGGGGCTGAGCGGCCATTTATTTCTTGTTCTTCTTTTCCTTCTTTTTGTGGTCTTTCGGCCCTTGCTCCATCTTGTCTTCTTTCCTGTTATCCGGTGGCGCTGGTTCTTTCTCCACCGAAATCTGGGCATTGTCAACTTCATCCGTGAGAAAGTCGGCCATCTTTTCCCCAAGCTTTTTGAAAAAGCCTTCGAGCATCGGCTTCAGCGTTATATTCGCCAGTTCAACCAGGATGATGATCGTCACCGGGTCAACAGGAATCGTCTTCTCACGCTTGACGGAAACTTTTACCTTGCTCCCATACTCCTTCAGTTCACCCGCCATTTGCGGACCCAGTTCGTTGATGCGTGCTACAACGCTCGAAACGGGCTGGGACGGATCGAGACTGCGGACACGTAATTGGTAAGAGTATGTTTTTTCGCTCTCGGCGGTTGCCATATGAACTAGCTCCTTATGTGAATTTGCCTATGCGTTCCTTCCAGAATCTCGTTCACTTCGGTCCAACGACGAAGTTGGTCACTACAGAACCGTGGCCACCACCAGGGCAGTTTCCAAAGAGCTGCCGATCGAGCCCTATCAGGGAGTATCGAACGGTAGCAGCTTTCTCGTCGTGTTCGGTGACCGTTGCATTCCAGGACTTGAGATTGTCGATATTTGCCAGGGTGGCCGAGACGCTAAGCACCTTTTGATTGTTCTGCAACTGTGCGGGGACAGGTACTCGCAGTACGCCGGCTTTTTCTTCTCCACATCCCACATCGAAGTATTGCGGTGGGGCGCTGACAACTGTCGTAACCGCGGGTGGCGTGGCAGACGCAGGCTCGGGCGGGGGGCATTGCGCGCTACGTTCGATGGCGCTCAATCCCGCCATCAACTGTTGCTGATCTTGAGAATTGGCAGGTTTTGCGTTGCGCGCAGCCTGTTGGGCCGCTTCCTTCTCCATGCGGAATATGGTTTCGTCACACTCCGATTTCAGATAGGGCAGTAAACCAGGCAAAGAAGCCGAATCGAGTCTGTTTAAATCGGCATAAGAGCGTAACGCCTTGGCCGCGGTCAGGCGATCAGGTGAAGACGCACTGCCGAGGGCGAGCAAACGATCCATCACGCGACTCCGGTCCTGCTCTTGTATTGTGTTTTGGTACTGCCGCTGCTGCGTTTGCCACTGCTGGTTGGTTAAGTTGTACGTTGCCCAGGCTATGACTACCGGCACGATCATCCCCATGACCTTCGACGCGACGTCAATAAAATCACGCTTTGCTGGAGCATTGGCTGATGCCGGCGGCCGGCCTGAAGCGCCGGACTGTGGAGGACTAGACTGCCCGTCGGCTTGGGAACTACGGGCGGCAATAGGCTTCGCGATTTCTATGTCTGTCATAAAAGCGGCTCAGTCATGAGTTGTCTTCGTTTAGACACCCCGGTCGTAGCTGCCGCCGGAGAGACGAACACGCCTCTGAACATACCTTTCCTGAAGTCGAGCTCAGTTCTTTTCTTGGGGAACGCCAGCAAGAGGAGCCCCCTCAGGCATGAAGTTTGGCAACTTCATACATCCGGTTGCTGGTTAGCGATAGAACTTACGACTTACTCGATGGAAAGTCAACAATATCGCTTCTGCGCTGGCTCATTGATAGGAGGAGAACGCATGGGTGAAACGAGGACGTACATCATCGAAATTCCGCAAGTCCTGGGTGACGAGACGATGATTTTTCTGGAGGCCGATGGCGATGCGGTGAAATCACCGTTCGCTATCGTCGAAATCTCGGACGGTGGCGCATCCATCGTGGACAACTGCTACCGCACAGTCGGCGAAGCGCAGAGTGCGTGGCCGGAGGCAATCGCGCCGAAACCGTACCACCTCACACCGAGTGCAATCGAGCAGAACTGCACTATCGATAGCGAGATCCCGAACCGAAAACTCAAGTCATAGGCCGAGCACGATGCAACTGAACTTCGACGAAGTGAAACGAGCCCGATGCCGACCGTTCAATGATGCGCCAGGGCTGGTGCTTCTTTATCGTTGAGAAATGGACGTGGTCTTCAGGGATTTTCCACCGCCACTGAAAGCCATCCGGGTCCGTGAGAGTATTCTGCTAAAACGGTTTCCGTTGTGGCGCTTGAAACAAGGTCTCATTTCCACCGGAAGACCTTCGAGGTGAACATTTCCTATGTCATTACAACATGTCTTTGTGCTCATGCTCGAGAACCGTTCCTTTGACCACATGCTGGGCTTCTCGATGATCAGCGGTCGTGACGCCGACACCGGCCAACCGACTCAGGTAAACGGCCTGACGGGAAGCGAATCCAATGTCTTTAACGGTTCGACTTATACGGTCTCGAAGAGTGCCGACATGGTGATGCCGGTCGACCCGGGCCACGAGTTCACGAACGTTCTCGAGCAACTCTGTGGGTCGGGCGCTGTTTATCCGCCGGGCGGCGCCTACCCAGCAATCGATAAGAGCGGTTTTGTGGCCTCGTATGCGGCGAGCGGAGGAAGCGCCGCTGCGGGAGAAATCTTGAAGTGTTTCTCTTCAGAGCAGCTTCCAGTTCTTACGGCTTTGGCCGAGGAATTCGCGATTTGCGACAACTGGCATGCATCAATGCCGGGTCCCACGTGGCCGAACCGCATGTTCGTCCATGCAGGCTCGTCCGGCGGGCTCGATCACAGCCCGACCAACCAAGAAATCGTGGGGTGGGAAACGATCGGAGGCTTCCAGTTCAAGGCGGGCACGATCTTCGGCGCTCTAAAGAAAAAGGGAGTGTCGCACCGGCTCTATGCAGGGGACGACTTTCCGATGGTGGCCGCGCTTAAGGGAGTCAGCTTGTTCGACATTCATCACTACAGCGAGCTCGCCGGCGATCTCAGCCAAGGCGCATTCCCGTACGGCTATGTTTTCATTGAGCCCAGCTATCATGTGCTGGACGACTACAGAAACAGTACGTCCCAGCATCCTCTCACCGACGTAACGCTCGGCGAGGCATTAATCAAAGAAACTTATGAAGCAATCCGAAATTCGGCTCTATGGGACACGAGTGTTCTAATTATCACTTGGGATGAACATGGAGGATTCTACGACCACGCCAATCCACCTGCCGCGGTGGCGGCCGGGGACTCACAGCCGAAAGGCAGCCATAACCAATACGGCTTCACATTCGAACAATACGGTCCTCGCGTGCCCGCGATCATTATCTCGCCCCTAATCCCGAAAAATACGATCGACCATCGGCTGTACGATCATGCTTCCATCCCCGCCATGATCAAAGCAGTGTTCGGAGCGGGCCCGCTTACTGCCCGAGACGGTCAGGCCAACAGTCCGGATCGGCTGCTCTCTTTACAGACTGCGAGGCAGGATACTCCGACGACATTGGCATCTCGTGCTGCGGCGGCAGCACAGCCTGTGATGAGCATTGCGGTCCGAGACTTGAATACGGTGGTGGCGAGCCGGCCGGCTGAAACCGTCGATCAGGGAACACTTCCGGTGATCATTAACTCCGCACTTCGCCAGGACCTCGAAATGTCCCCAGATCAACGAGCGCAGATCTTGAAACGGGTCGAATCCATCAAAACTCGCGAGCAAGCGAGACAATACCTGGCAGAGGTGCAGACAAAGCTCCGCGCTCGTCGCGCCGCTCGAACTCCAAAGCCAATCTCCTGATGTTGAAATTTGCGCCTCGTACTGACCGGAACTGAAGTCATCCGGCATGGATGCTGACGTAGTCACTCAATAGCTTCGCTGACTCAGCGATCCGCGCAGCCATCCAGAGAACCCCTGCCGAATGGTTGTATGGGAATCGAGCCACCTCTTGAAGGGCTTTTGGAGCGTCGAAATTCGTTCTCGAGATGCCGCCCAGAATGAAGGGATCGAGCTTTGCTCCCACCCTGGTTTCGACGAGGCCGGCGATGCGAAGGTAGGACTCCACCGGACGCACCAAGTCAAAAAACTGTTCGTCTGTATAGATCAAGTTTGTGGCAAGTTGGTCTTTTACCCTCCAAGACGGTGTGCTCCTTACGCCAAGGCCGATCATCGCCATTGAGGATTCGCGTGTCAGTAGCGCGTCTTTATCGAGTTTGTGGGCGACGCCTACGGATTCTTGAAAAAATGGATCGGGCGCATAAATCCAGTCGTGCGGAATCTCTTGTAACGATGAGTCCCGGGGATAATCCCTCGGGAAAAAGAGGCGAAGGCAGTTTTCCTGGACCCACATCCATGGCTGCTGAAAGTCCAAAACGGCGGGTATGGATTCGGGCCTGGCGCCATAATCCACAAAACAGCCACTTTGCCGGTAAATCCGTCTGGCGGCAGGATGGGGCAACCGGATCTGCAATTTGCTCACGCTGATCAGTTTGTAGAAGGAGGTGAGGTAGACGACGGCGCAGTCGCGCAGACCTGCAGGAAGATCCGCAATTGGTTCGCTCTCACTTTCGGAGCATGCGAACCAGATCGCAATTCTTGGGTCAAAAGTGAAATCTACTAAAGAGGTCGGAAGACCGTAGTGCTGTGCAATCGCCGCAGTTGAACCGGTACTGTCGATCTTGCCGAACAGGTCGAAGGAGAAATCATGCTCAGGAGACGCCCAGTATTGCCAGAAGGCTGAAAGTTCCTCTAGCCGCCTTTCGTTTTCTCGATACTCCGGAGATCGCCAGAGTAAGGGAGTGATATTCCATGCTCTCGCTTGGCCGCGAAACAGGCCCTGAGTTCCAAACACCGTGTCGAGTTCTTGGGGATTCTCGAAGCTGGAATCCTTGATACGCGTTCGAACGAAGAGAAACAGCAGCAGGCATAACGCGTGCCAGACCGTTGGGGCGAGCAGATCTAACGGGCGACCCTGATCGTCCATGCGGGTTTCTGGCGCGGGAATTACATGCGCGGTTACATCCCTTGCCGCTTTGTAGGCGTCCAGATTAAAGCTAAAACCGGATTCTGTCCCCAGTCCAAAGTCGAGCGATTTCCACAAATCCAGTGCGACGCTGCGAGCCTCAGGGTTCGTCGTCCGGTTCATGGTCATCCTTAGCCCCTCCTACTGAGTTAGTCCGATCTGCCCTTTCCCTCGTTTGGGAAGAAATTCTACCAGTCGCATGGCGGGATGAATGCGCGCTTGTTGTCTTCGTCGGCGTCTACCGTCGAACAACGCGTCCCGTTCGAAATCAAATTTAAGGAAAGAAGGCAACGCCATGCCAGGAAAGCTACGTTGGTACACGAATCAGGCAGGAACACGAAGCACGTTAGTACGGCCCGGAATCGCCCTGTCGCCAGCCGAGTACCAGTGGCGTGAAAAGAACGCAACTCAACGGAAGACCACTGTGAACCAGGTTTTATACCACCTGACAAAAGAAGCAATCAATCTCGCGATGCAGCGAGAGGGCGAATGGTGCGAGTGAGTTTAAACGCTGCCCAGATGTTTTGCGCAATAAGTGAACGGAGAGAACGATTATGAGACTGCGTGCGAACGAATTCTGTCCAATCCACAAATCAATTTCCTGTTGTGGCCGAGAATCCCTTCCCCGCCTACGAATGATACGAGTCGGGGTTCAACGGGTGGAGGATCGCCATCACCCGCGAGGTTATCGAGAACTGCGATCGCCCGCGGAGATGCGGAAGTTGCTAAATCGCAAAATTCGACAACAGGCCGGGATATGCGCCATCTGCCACGAAGAATTCACGGACTACAACGACATCGTCCCAGACCACAAGAATCCGAAAGGAATGGGTGGAGCCTGGAGAGATGATCATCCAGACAACATCCAAGCAACCCATTGGTGGTGTAACGGGGACAAAGGGTCAACCAGGATGCCTGACTGACGGCCCATCAGCCGTCCGCTCTCTCGCCTACGGGTGAAATCTCGTCATTCTAATTGGCTGTGTGCTAGGAGTGTGCCGGATTTCAGGTTAATGCATTCGCAACGCGGCACCCCGATCCGTCAGGATCGTGAATGATAAAGGACGTTATCATTCATAAGGTTAGCTGTATCCTCTCTATTTCAGTCAGCGTATCAATGGATGAACTCAATGTTTGAAGCTAGAGGATTGCTCGGGCCAGGCTCAGCACTGGTAGTGGGGTTGCCCGATTCATTTCATTTGAAAGATGAGCTTGAGGCTGCCGACTCGATCAAACTCGCGACAGCGTTTGCGCATTGGTCCGGTTGGCAGCACTTGCTTCCGCATATCAATAAAACAAAAGGAACCGTGAAACTGCTTACGGGATTGTCCTTCTGCCAGACTGAGCCGCGTGTTCTATACGACTGGCACGAGCGCAGCCGGGATGGCCGCACCGAAGCGCGACTCTTCGCCGATAAACGCACTACGTTCCACCCGAAAGTGCTCTTGGTGAAGAGAAGGATTAAGGTTTTTGTTGTGGTTGGTTCAGGAAACCTGAGCAACGGCGGCTTCGTGAAGAACATCGAATGCGGATTCTATTCCGACGATTCCAAGATATATGCGTCGTTTGACGAATGGTTTGAGCGCCTTTTCTCGAATGACGATCTGACGAAACAGCTAAGAGAGCCTGACATACGCCATTACAAAAAACATTTCGACGCGGCGAAGAAAGCGACTAAAGAGGTCGAACACCTCCAGCACGAGGCCGAGGAAGAAATCGGTGACCGACACCGTGCGGGTCTTAGGAACTGGAAACAGGCGGTGGGTCTGGCGAAGGCGTTTTTCAAGTCTAAGCGTTTCTTAGACCATTACGCGCCCGGTCGGGCCGGAACTATAAAAGAAATAAAGGATGCCCTTCGATATCCAAGATTTGATTTTGATAAGGATGGCCTTGAGGCTTTCTACAAAATTCAGTCGTTGGGTCACCTGATCGAGATTCGAAAGCCCCAGGTCTGGAGGCAGAGGTCTATTCTACAAGCCGGACTACGTCATCTCGTGGATGATTCCAAGCCCTTGGAAGCAAGGCTGGAAGCTGTCCTGAGCGGGCAACATCGGGTCGATGGCGTCGGTTTGAATTTCCTTTCGAAAGTGCTGGCGGTACACGATCCGATGAAATTTACGGTTCTAAACAAGCCAGTAGCCGTAGCACTGAAGCATTTCGAGTACGAGCCTACCAGAGGGTACTCGGAGGCGGAGCACTACCTGGAATTTGCGGAGTTGATGCAGCGTTTCCTAAGAGAGTCAGGAGCCCGATCCACACTCGATCTGGACGCTTTTTTCTACGAGTACTGGAACAAGCATTTAAGACGACGTGACAGAAAAAGATGACCAGCGCGCCTAAATGTCCGGTTGTTGTTCTGGATGATGCAATCCATTTGCTTCAGACGTTCTTTCGATGGCACCCGTGCAAGCAAGGCAGAAAAGCCCCGCCTGAGTGGCACAGAGCAGGCAAACGCGCCGCAAATGCAATTGACTTTATAAACAGACAGCAAGCAAGGTGCTACTTAAAATGTTGAACTAAACCGCCTTCACATCACTTACTCCAGCTGCGGCTGCATCCTTTTCAGCCTGATGTTGTTCCATTTCCATTGGTAGGCGCAAGAATCCGTCCTTAAGCCATTTGATGGTATCAGGATCAAAGCGTGACACCTTATTACCTGCCTGCCATTCTGCGAGGGCATCGTATGTGCACTGGCGCAAATATTCCAGCACGCTTTCTGCTCCGCGAAGCTGTGTGGCCCAGAAAGGATGATTTTGATTGACGGTAACGATAATCTCGGTGGGCCGAGTTGCTTCCTGATAGACATACGCATCACGCTCAGAAAGGTCTGTCCCGAGGAATATCTTTATCGTCAGTGGCGGGGTAGTTTTGATTACCTGCTGCAGCGTGGGCGTGACGTTTTTCTCAATGGAATCAATGACCTTTTGGCGCGAGGCGATCAGCGCATCGGGCCCGGGAATGACATTGATATTGAGGTTAATCTGGTCAACCAGCTCCGGCGATTCGAGTTCTTTCTCCAATTCGGCGACGGCAATCTTGATATCTGCCTCAGCGGGGCCGCGCTGGTCAGTTCCTCCACGGCGTTTTGTCGCAATCGTGCGATAGTCGCCGACAGCATCCTTAAGCTTTTTTTCGACCTCTTCTTCTTCCTCGCCTCGCCATTGGATATTGTCTTTTGTGTGGCTGACTTCGAATCCATCAAGCTCAAGCTCGCCGACAAGGCGCTGGTTGACAAGGTCGTTCGTTCCGAAGGGTCCATAAATACTGGTCGGGCGCCAAGCCTCGGGCCAGCCGTGAATTACTCTCTTGGCCTGAATGACTGAAAAGCCAGCCTCGACGCGCCCGCCCTCACCCTGTTTAAGAATACCTACCCATCCCATGATGACCTTGTCGCCGACATCAAACAAAATATCCTTCTTATAGAGGGAGCCGTCGGCAGCCTGCATCAGCCGGCTATCGAAGCCTTCCCACTTTAGTTCCACTCCACGCCACAGCAGTCGCATTTGCTTGGTCTCGATGTCTTTTCGGTACATCGAACGCAGGAACTCGGCAATCTTGCTGAGGGTGCGCCCCTGAAATTTGCGATAGTGATCAGAGACTTCAACGACCGTATAGTGCGCCTCAGGGTCCTGGCTGGGGATCGGGCGGTAGCTGACACTCATGTCCTTGGAGGAAATGATTTTATCGACATCGATAGTCACTTCATGGGCTTCGGTTTCCCCCAGCTTCTTCGTCTGGATGCGCCACTTCTTGCCAATCCAAAAAGCAGCTGTCTTCATTCCCATCCCGTAACGTGAGCGACCGGTTCGGTTGGCGGGCGGCAACGCAATATGGAGCGCCCTTTCAAGATCGGTGTAAGACATGCCCATGGCATTGTCAGACACACGAAGCATCCCATTGCCCTCGTTGGCCTCGTACGCTATGGAAACCTCGAAGAGGCGATCCTCTTTCTTTAACTGCGCATCCAGGATGACCTTGTTGTCGATGTAAGACTGCGTGGAATTGTCGACGAACTCGGCAATCGCGTGCCAAGGCGTGTAAGAGAGCCGCTGGTAGGAATTTATTGCTTCCGGTCCGATGACAAGCTCGATGCTCATGGGTTATGCCTTTCCACTTTTCTTTGTGCTCACCTGAATCGCGAGGGTGCCGTCACCTTGTCTGACGATTTCGTAAACAAGCCCCTTTTTCAGGGGATGGTCGCGCAGCGCGTGTAAAAGAACGTTGTCTGCGGTATCGACCCTTAGCCACTGGATTGCTCCGGTTTCATGATAAAGCGTAACTATCTCGCCGCGCTGAACTCCTAACTGAGTGGGGGAGTCAATTTTGAGGAACCGGTGAATCTCCCAGCAGCGGCAGGTAGAGATGATTTCATTGTTCTCCGAGGGAAAATCTCCGTTGACGCGGTAGACGTACCGGTTGTACTTTGAGCGGAATATCTGAAAAATGGCGACGGCGGCATTGAACGGCCTAAGCTGTTCTTTCCAGCCTGGCACCGGGATATTGACGACAACAAGCACACGGGGCTGCTCACCTTTAATCATCTCTCGCATGCGTGCGCGGTCCAAAATCGGGCTTTGATCACACAAATAGTCGGCCTCGGTATCCTGATATGTTGCTCGCGACAACCTGCGGACCTGCGGGACTACATGACCATCAAGCGAATGATGGCCCATTTCGGCCTCGACCACCCACCAGCTGCGATATTCCTTATGTATTAGGGCGAAATCCGCCTTAGCGTCGCCATCTTCGGACAGAACGATTGTCTTGAAAGGAACCGGATAATATTCCGTGAAGATTCGGGCAGCTTCCTGAAAAAGCAGTTTCTCGAATTCGCTTTCATATAGCGAAGTGCTGGCCAATTCATCGAACCATTCATCGCCAAGCAGAATCTTAGCCATGTTTCTCCTGCCGGGTGCCGGTTGCCCACTGCACGCTGGCAACGCCTTCAAGGCGGGATTCCTCGGTGGCGAGCCGTTTCTTTTCCTGCTCGGTGGCAAATAGGGTGTAGATGACCGCTTTCTCCTTGCCTCGTGAAGGACGCAGAACACGGCCCAGGCGCTGAATCCGTTGACGATGGCTCGCGGTGGAGCTGGCGATGATGGCAACGGCAGTTTCGGGGACGTTCATGCCTTCATCGAGGGCGCGGCAAGAGACCAGGACATCGAACATTCCTTGCCGGAACAAACGAAGGTTATCGCGGCGCCAGTCAGGCGCGATTTGCGAATGGTAAATGGTGACGCTGTGGTTGCGCTCTTTGAGAATCTTATACAAGCTGGCCGCGGCGGCTACGCGCTCATGGAAAATGATGGTGCGCACCCCGCGGTGTTCTTCGACGATTTTCACCGCTACAGGAATCCGCATGCGCGCCTGAGCAGAAACACCGGCTCTCCGCTGCAATACACGCTTAAGTTGGAGTTCAACCGCGGGGTCCGTCTTGGATTTATGGAAGAGGATAGCCGCCCGCTTCGTGAGCTTGCTGTATTCCTCGGCTTCGTGCGGCAGGAAATCGATCTGCACATTGATGAGGTCGAACGGAGTGATGACCTTATCGTTGAAGGCCTGAACATAGTCATATTCAAAGATGACGGGACCCAAGACCGGCACTACATGCTGCTGGAATCCCTCATCGTATTCCCGCACAGGCGTTGCAGACAATCCGAGAGCAGCGGCAAAAGTTCCGCCGAGCGCTTTTGCATTTTCCGGACTGCCGGCACGATGGCACTCATCGACGATCAGAAAAGATGGGGAGCCGGTGGAAAGTTTTCGCACCAGCGACCTGCCGCTGTTAATAACCAGAATGTTGATGCGCGCAGGCTTCTGAGGCTTTTCTTCGCTCGAGTAGCAGGCGATATCGGACTTATCGACGCCGAAATCGTCCTGAAATGATACATACCATTGGTCAAGGAGGGTCAGTGTTGGGACCAGGATGATGAAGCGGCCGTCTGGATGCTCCTGCGCAAAGACGCCCATGCAGAGAAAGGCAAATATCGTCTTTCCCCCGCCGGTGACAACACTGACAACACCTTTGTGATGGGCGGTCCAATGCTCCAAGGCGACGGACTGCCATGCCCGTGGCTTGTTCTTCAGTTGCCACTTAGTGTCTGCCATGAGTATCGGTCAAATGATGTTGCCGTTGAATCTTCCCCTGGAGCCCGAAATGTAATCATCCTGCGGTTCAATCGCGATCCAGCGTCGCCCGAGCTTTTCCGCGGCAGCACCTGTCGTGTTGCTGCCGGCGAAGGGATCGAGCACCAGCATGTTTGGCTTTGTCAGGAACTTAATAAAGAACTCTGCCAATCCCGGAGGCATACGGGCAGGGTGGGGATGCAAATCCTGCTCACGGCAATAAGCCTGGTACTCGGTGTTAGAGAGGGTATTGGAGAGGGTTATGACATTCGAAGGGATGGCGCCCGCGTTGTTCTTTAGAAAGGACTTCTCGCCAATCTTGTGTTCGGAGGGCCGCTTGCCCGTATTGTACTTCTGCTTTCTGAGCAGGTCTTTCATGGAGTCGCTGTATTCAGTCAAAACATTGCGATTATTCGCAAGTGGCCTGTCAGTACGGGACATCCACCAGAGATGTGTATATGCATCCTTGAGACGGATGCGCTCGACATTCACCCACTGTGCGGGACTGGGCAGCCGCGCCGGGTTATACCAAATGAGTTGCTGGCAAAGCGTAAAATTTCCCTTCTCAAGGAGTGCCAGCAGGGCCTTGAGTGCCAGCGTAGACATGGCCGGTTTGCCTTGCACCCAAGCGTTTCCAAGCTCGATGATGATCGAACCTTTTGGCTTTAGCAAAAGCTTGAAGGTGTCGGCGAACGTTGCCAGCCAGTCGACGTAGGCGTTACCTTTCAGATTCCCGTACTTTTTTTTCCTGTTAAGGGGAAATGGGGGCGACGTGAAGATCAGATCCACCTTATGCTTTAAGTGCGTGGCGATTTTGGGTGACCGGAGAATTTCTTCAGCTTTGCCTTTCAAGCAGATGCCCAAATCGGTGCGGTAGGCCGTGGACCTGGGGCGCAGTGGTGACAGTGGCCTCTTTTTGGGTCTTGTCATTGCAAAGGATTTTGGCCGCAAAATTTATTGTATTCAGCAGCTTGGCCATTACTCTATCACTATACACGGGACTTCGCTTTTTGTTCACCATGCAAAAGCTGCAAGACCAGGAAACCGTCCCCCCCAACCCTCCCACAAAAACGATGTCCTCTACGACTTTCACATATCTAGGCACCCCTCTTAGGCATTCCCGCGGGATTTGTTTTAAGTCGTTGTAAGCCTAATAACGCTCGACTGTCCCGGCAACATTTCAGATACTCTGTTGGGACACGTTTGGCGTCTTGACGATATGACGAATCAGAAGCAGTCTGCCCATCACGTGGTGCTGAGTCTTAACGTGACGGGCGGGTTTTTGGCCGGTGCGCAATTGGAGTTCGCCGACGGCTTGAACTGCCTGATCGGCGGCCGAGGAACTGGAAAGACAACGGCCCTTGAGTTTCTTCGCTTCGGTCTCGGGCTCATGCCAGATCCCAAGGCAAATCCGCAGCGGCATCGAGCCATCGACGCTTTGGTCAAAGCGAATCTTGGAAACGGGCAGCTGAGGGTCGAACTCCGCACGAAGACGGATATGCGGTATACAGCCGGCCGTAGCGCTCATGAAACGGTCCAAGTCCTGAACGAAGTAGGTACGGCCGTTCCGATCTCGCTCGATCGCGATCAAATATTCGGTGCAGACGTTTTTAGCCAGAACGAGATCGAGGAGATAGCATCTAGTCCCGCGGCCCAGTTGGAACTTCTCGACCGCTTTCAAGAACACGAGGCGGTAGCAATCGATCGTGAGTTGCAGCAGCTCGCTACGGCAGCTCGATCAATCCAGCGTTGACCTTCGCCGCATCGATCAAGAAGTAGACGACAGTCGCGCCCGGGCCTCTGAGCTGCCCGTGCTCCAGGAAAAGCTGAAAGGCTTCACTGAGCTCTCTGGGCCCGACGCCAATCGAATCAACGCAGCACACGCGGCAAAGAGTCAGCGTGCCCGCGAGGAGAAAGTGCCAGAACTCATAGTTGCTGCTTTGCAAAAGCTCGTACGAGACATCGGCTTAAGTCAATCGGGGTTTCAAACCGGTGTCGAGGCCCAACTTGATAGTGAAATTCGACAGGGCGCTAATCGCGAAGTCTTTCAAGCGCTTCAGGCGGAGCTTGAAGCCTTTAGACGCCACCTTGCGGCGACCGTTCGATCGATCGAGAGCGAGGCTCAAGCCGTTGAGCAACGCATCAGCACAAGTTCGGCTTTGCTTGCCGAACGGCACGCCATTCAGGAGGCTGAGTACCGAACCATCATCGCAGCATCAGAAGAACAAGGCGAACGCGCCGCCGAGCGCCTGGGGCTGCAAACCGGGCTTGTAAACGCACAATCTGCCGCGAATGACCAACTAGCCAAGGAACAACAGCGACGGGGCATGACAAAGGCTCGAGCAGAGCTGTTGAAGCGAACTTCGGAACTCCGCGATCAACGTTTCGCCCTGAGAAAGAAGACCGCCGAGCGCCTCTCGAGTCAATTTCCGAGCATTCGTGTGACTGTGACGCAGGCGGCCGATTTATGCGAGTATCAGGAGCTTGTGACCGAAGCGCTCAAGGGTTCCGGCGTTAAACAGGGCGCGGCGGCAGAACGATTGTGTCACGCATTTCTGCCAAGCGAGTTGGCCGACGTGGTGGCAAAAAACGATCTCGACACACTCATGCTGCGGTCAGGATTCGACGAAGACCGCTCTAAGAAGATCTTGAACGCATTGTGCGGCGGAGGTACTCACTACACGGTAGAGACTGTTGCCCTTGAGGATCAACCTTCCATCGAACTTCTCGACGGAGATATTTTCAAAGACTCAACGCATCTGTCGACAGGGCAACGATGTACAACGATCTTGCCGATCTTGTTGACTCAAAGCGAGCGTCCACTGTTGATCGATCAGCCTGAAGACAACCTTGACAACGCTTTCGTTTACGAAACGATTGTTCGAGCGCTGCGAACAATCAAAGGTAGCCGCCAAGTAATCTTTGTGACACACAATCCAAACATACCGGTCCTTGGCGAGGCCGAACGCGTTTTTGTTTTCTCCTCCGACGGCCAACACTCCACTCTTAAGCAGGTCGGAACCGTCGATGAATGCAGGGAGCAGGTCGAGAGAATTCTGGAGGGCGGCCGCGAGGCATTTTTGCTAAGGAAAGAGCGGTATGGCCACTGACGAGACGTTAACCAATCCGGATTTGCTAGCTGCGCTGGATGCATCTGATTGGTCTATCGCACTTCAGGCGGTAGCCGCTGCCGAGATTCGGGTGCGCGGCTCAATCGTCGGCGATTCCGCAGTCGAGGAGATTGTTGCGAAGCTCGCTACGCTCGCGAGTCACACGAAATGGGAGGTTCGTAGGGCCGTCGCAAACACCGCTGCACAAGCACCTCACCCAATATTTGAGAGAGTGCTAGCGAAGCTTGCGCTCGACGACAACAGCCGCGTTCGGCAGGCTGCCGAATACGCGGCCCTCCGTCGGCGTGACTCGCGCCATGCAAGCACTTTAGGTAAGCAACACGAGGACCGCATCAATTCCACACTAGACGTGATCGAAGCCCGTTTCGGCTCAAAGGGTCGGGATGCCGTAAAGCGTGCGGCCGAACAAATTGCGAACACCTACGCTCGCGAACTGTACCACGAAGTCATCAAGCTCATATCGCCGCTCGCTACGTCAGCCGAACGTCTGCGAACGCAGCTTTCAGACCCCAATGTACAAGCTCGAGCGCTTGCAGAGGAAGCCGAACGAATCGGACGACGGGTCACACAGCTTCGTGCTGTGTTGGACGGGATGCGAGCTTACACCGCACAACCGACGCTCAGTTTTAAGACAGAAGTTGTGCAAGAAGTCATTCAAGAAGCAGCCGGATTGGCGCTTGAGAGCGATGGGAGCAAATCGCAACGACCGTTAATCGACATTAACGTGCCGGCAAACGTGGTTGTTGACGTCGCGCGATCGCGCTTGGTTCAGGCTCTTACGAACGTCTTGCTGAATGCAATAGAGTCTTATAGAGAACAGGATTCGCTCAAGCCAATCGAGGTCAGCGCCAATCTCGAGGAGGGCCTCGTGGCAATCACAGTGGAAGATTCAGGATGTGGTATGTCCGCCGAAGCGAAACATGACGCGCTCACTCTGTTTTCGACCAGCAAGCCGAACGGAACTGGTTTCGGTCTACCGCTCGCAGTGAAGATTGTCGAGTCTGAACACGGAGGTCGGCTGAGCATCGACAGCGTGAAAGGCCGCGGAACCATCGTTCGTATCATTATTCCAAAACATCGCCCCGTGGATCGTGCATGAACAAACGGCATATCGCGCTGATCGTCGAGGACCATAAGGAAACTGCGGAAGACCTTCGCGAGATCCTGCAGGCGTTCGACTGCGACAGTGTTGTTGTGGATAATCGCGAAGATGCACTAGCCGCGCTTCAGAACAACTCGTTCTGTTTTGTCCTGCTGGACTTGCAGATCAAAGGTGCGGGGGACTCGATCAAAGGTCACATCGACCACGGTAAGGAGCTTCTCCGCAAGATTCGACAAAAGCACGGCGACCATTACGGAACCGCTTTCTGGTTGCCCGTGCTCATTGTCAGTGGTTTTGCGCGGGAGGTTGACGAGGCCGTCGACGTAATGAAAGACGGTGCAAGCGATGTTATCCAAAAGCCGCTTGAGAACCAGCAAGTTTCGCAACGGATTCGCCAAGCCCTCCAGGCCAGCGGGCGCCAAACGCACGAGCGGTGTCACGATGCGCCCCCTACACAAGGTCCGAACTTGAAAGACGGGATCGTGATCGCGATTCCAGGCGACAGGATTAAGCGCCGGACCCGCGTGACAATCGCGTCCAAATCGGTGGATCTCCCTAATGCCTCGCTCAAGGTTCTATTGGGCCTCATGGTCGCTCAGCGGAGGGGAGAGCCGGTGCACAAGATCGACCTGGGCGCGACAGCCGAACAAGGCTTCAAGGGCATTTCCATATTGCGCAATGAACTCAAGCTCGCCTTGGGTTGCGTCGACATCATCAAGAACGATTATCACGGCAGCTATAGTCTCGCGGACGATGTGAGAATCGGCGAATGTGCGGTTGACAAGCTGCTCAAGATTGGTGACCGCACAATATCACAGCTCGCCACACAGCTTCGCCTTCAAGATCCGCGCTCTACCAAGAAAGTCTGAAGGAAACTCTGAGGAGTTTCCGCCACACCTCCGCCGTCGTTAGGAATGGCCATCACGTTTAATGTCGTATCGGGGGCGACAGCCCTGATGACTCCTCGGACGAGGCGCAAAAACCGGCGCGTTCCGATGGGGCTGTCCTCCAGCACAGGGAGAGTCCGCAAATGCCGAATTTTAAGGAACACCTCGCGCTGAGCGCGATTGTGAGCGCCGGGACGTATTTTGCAATGTGCCGGTACTACGACCGCCAGCCGAATCTCGGGGAATTTCTGGTTTGTGAGGGCATCGGAATCGCCAGCGGCGCCGCGCCCGACATATTGGAGCCGGCAACGAATCCCCACCACCGTGCACTGGGGCATAGCCTGGCCTTCGGCGCTGGCTTGACTAAGTTTGCGATCACAACGTGCAACCGCGAGAACGGAAGTTGGGAAGAGCTCCTGAAGATTGCGGCCGCCGTCGCGACAGTCTCGTATGTCGTCCACCTGGTCGCAGACGGCTTCACCCCCAATGGCCTGCCTCTCTTCGGTCGTTGGGGCTAAAGATTAAGGAGGAACAAATGGCAGTCCGGATCACGTGCATCAACAAGTCGGGAGGCTATCATGCCGATCCGCACCATGCCATCTCGGATTTGGGGTGGAGTAATGAAGAGACGGGAAATACCGGCAAGAGCACCCGCCTAGAGGTCTATGACTGGATCAAAACTAGGGGCGGTGCCGCCTACGTCATCGACTCACGTGGCAACAAGGCTTCGGTTGGGACGCGGGAACACTCCAACGGGACGAAGTACCTGCAGACGCATGCGGATCGCGTCTGGACCGACAACCTGCTGGCATTGCCGGAATGCAGATGACCAACCGTGTGCGAGATGAAGAGTGCTGCGCGGCGCGCGCTGGACGGAACACTGCGAGACGCACACCGACACGCATTCCCGTGCGTACGGAGGTCGGGAGGAAAATGTGATTACGTTAACGAAGGCGCAGGTATTCAAATATAAATCCATCGAGGATTCCTCGGCGGTCGAAATCGACCGCGATGTCACCGTCCTTGTCGGCAAAAATGAGTCCGGCAAGACAGCGTTCCTCGAAGCAGTTCACAAGGGCCTCCCGGTCGAGAATGTCAAGTTTGACTTCGTTTTCGACTATCCACGCAAGGACTACGTCCGCTACCGGCCCCAGCACCAGGCCAAAGCCTATGGAAACGTTGTTGAGTTGACCTTCCGTGTTGAGAAGGATCTCGCCGCAAAAATCAACAGAGAAGTCTTCCACGACGCACAGGTCATTCAAGCGGAGCATACTTTCACCCGCACGACAAATTACGGGAACGGCAGCACCATCGGCTTTCACGTTGATATGCCCGCGGCCATTGCCGCCCTCAAGAAGCCACTCGAAAGCATCGAGCACGCCGACGAGGTGTTCGCCGCGGCGAAACGTCTTGAGGATGTCGTCACGAAGATCGAGGCCAAGGCGCTTCCGGCCGACAGTTCTCTCAGCGTTTTCGCCAAGGACTGGCGGGAGCGTTTCGGTAAGGCGTCCGGCGGCTGGAACTTTGTCGAGTGGCATATTTTCAATACGTACCTCAATCTCTCATTGCCGCGCTTTCTTTATTTCGATGATTACAAGCTTCTCGCCGGCAAAATCAATCTGGAAACGCTGAATCAGCGCAAGACGAATAACCAGACAACCGATGCCGATGAAACGACGCTCGGGCTCTTCGATCTGGCTGGAACCGATCTCAAGGAACTGATGAGCGAGGAAGGCTACGAGAATTCGAAGGCCAAACTGGAAGCAATCAGCCTCACCATTACTCGGCAGATCTTCGATTACTGGAAACAGAATAAGGAACTCGCGGTCGAGTTTGACATCAAGAGCGATCCTAAGGACCAGCCGCCCTTCGACAATGGCAAGAATCTCTATATCAGGGTCAAGAATCTGCGGCACGGCGTCACAGTTCCGTTCGACCAGCGTAGCAAGGGCTTCATCTGGTTCTTCAGCTTCATGGTCTGGTTCTCCGCAATCGAAAACCGCACCGAAAGCGACCGAGATCTGATTCTGCTGCTGGACGAACCTGGACTCAATCTTCACGCGTTGGCGCAATCGGATTTTCTTTCGTATATCGACAAGCTGTCCGAAACTCACCAGCTCATCTACACAACCCATTCACCTTTCATGGTGGAGAGCAATCGGCTGGAGCGCGTGCGGGTCGTCGAGGACCGCCCCAAGGAAGGCACCAAGGTCACAGGCCAGCTTGAAGGCTCGAGCGAGGAAAGCCTTTTCCCTCTCCAGGCCGCCCTGGGCTATTCGGTGGCGCAAAACCTCTTCATTGCGAAGAAGAATGTCCTAGTTGAGGGGCCTGCCGATTTTCTGTTGCTTCAGCATATGTCCACCCTCCTCGAACAAGCTGGCAAGTCAGGCCTCGCCGAAGGCATCTTTGTTCCCGTCGGTGGGCTCGATAAGCTGGCGACCTTCATCGCCCTACTCGGCGCCAATAAGCTTAGGATCGTAGTGCTGCACGACCGGGCAAGCAGCCCGCATCAGGGCCTTGAGAGACTGATCCGGCAAAAACTGATAGAGCGCAAGCGTGTGCTTGATTACTCTATTTTTCGCACTGCGTGCAATCAGGAGGCGGACATCGAAGACCTTTTCCCCGAAAGCCTCTACGTTGATGCCTTCAACCGGGCTTATTCCAAGGAACTCAAGGGGACTCGGCTCACGGTTGCGGACCTCAGTTCTCATCCCCGAATTGTCCAACGCATCAACCAGTGGTTGGAGGCCAAGAGCATCGCACTACTCAAAGACGGCGGCTTCAATCACTACCGTGTAGCGCAGGCTCTGCTGCCTTGCCTAAACGCGACGACACTTGCTCCTGCGGATGTCCAACACTTTGAAGATCTCTTTGCGCGCGTGAACAGCGCTCTGAGCTGATTCCGAAGTGACGGCGTGATCGAGAGCCTACTACAGCTTGGCCGTCTAGGATTGTGTCGTTCCGTGCCGCGATTCCAATACATTTCGGGCTAGGGATGAACTCGCCCGATGTTGAATCGCATGGTACCGGACACACAGATTGATGGACGGAGAAGCATCGAATGCCGATCTTTATAAGTTACTCGCACGCTGATCGGTCGACTGTTCACAGGATCGCAGCAGGTCTCGTGGAGCACAATGCGCACGTCTGGGTTGACTCCTGGGAGCTGAATGTTGGCGACTCGATAGTGTCTCGGGTGCAAGAAGCGATTCAGGAATCCGATGCACTACTGGTCGCTCTCTCGAAAACATCCGTGGCATCGGAATGGTGTAAGAAAGAATTAAACGCTGGCCTCGTCCGAGAACTCGAAGAAAAGCGAGTACTGGTGCTGCCTGTCCTTTTGGAAGATTGCGAGATCCCGATTTTTCTCCGTGAAAAGATGTACGCGGATTTTCGCGGCAAGTTCAGTATCGGCCTGAAAGCGCTAGTCGATGCCGTATCGAGGGTCTCGACGATCGATCAGGGTAGAATTCGTTCGGGGGGTATCAATATAGATTGGTCCGAGACGTGGGGCTACGATGAGCAGGGTTTCTTTCACATGGACTATACCCTGGTGGAAACCTCGCCCGACCGGCCCTTTACTTCTTCTGACAGAAATCTCGGTCAAGTGTAACGTCGAAGCTACCCGTCGATATAAGCAGTACGAAGATGCTGAGTTGGACTGGATGGGTCGAATCATCATCACTGAAGCTCTTCCCGAACTCGCCGGGAAAGAAGAGATCAAAACGCTTCTGCGGGACCAACGTCCAGTTGCCGAGAGGTTTCGATTGATGGACATCCGAAGCGCAACTGGATATGACATCGTTGTTCGGTGCCGCCGTCTCGGCGAGGACAAGGGAAAGGATCAACTGGTAAGAGTTACGAATTACTTGCACCGAATAGCCGAATATGTTCGGCGAACCGTCCGCAAACTCACACCCGATGAGCTAGCTCGCGTCGCAAGCATTATGGCGACTAGATAACGCGTCTCTGGTCGAATCTCCATTCGTGAAAAGCTGCCGATTCTGTGCAGTGTTCTCCAACCCAATCTCTCCTCAACGTTGCAGGAAAGCCCCCGCTGCTATTGGTAGTCCGGCTGACTGTCGGTCAGCCACACTATGCACTCTTCAGGCGCTTGGAAAGGATTGTGTGTGCCGCATGTGGGCCGTGTTACGTCGAAGATCCGTAAGGTCAAAGTAGATTGGTACGGGTGCACAGCCTAGCCATTTGCAATGATTTGCCCGCGCTTAAAACCGGTGTCGATCTTCTGCTCCCCAGCCTGAATCGCTGCCTCCATCGCAGACTCCTGTGTGGCAAAGGTATTCGGCACGTAGAACTGCGTCTCCGTCACGCCGCGCGCATCATGTTCCTCGACGGAGAACTCCGCCGAGAATCCTCCATCTTTTAGTTCGTGCGCGCGTGCCTCAATGACGTAGCCCTTATAGCCCAGCCTGCGCTTCATGCCCGAAAACCTCGTGCCACAATTATCGCATTCTGGGGTTGGGACGCTCGTCCGCAACGCCATCCGCTCGCACGAAATCCTGGTCCACAGAATCGGCGGATTCTGTTGCGCTTCGCTTACTGGACGCCAGTTTTCCTCGAAATCGAGTGGCGTCGTCCTCTTCCTCGCATCCGCGCCGATCCGATGTTTTGAGGTTATTATGGCGACCTCTTCGCGCAGCTTTCGACTTGGCTCGTTTTACTTCACGCCAGAAGGCTGCCCGGGCGGCAATGTCCGTCATCTGAAGGACATCAGCAATTTCCTTCCAGTCGAAACCACTCCGGCGCAAGTCGAGCATGGTTCGACTCTTATCGTTGAGACTGCGGGTTAATCTCTCCAAATCCAACCGGAGTTCCACCAGAGCCGTCCAGTCGGGAGCAATTCGCCGTTCTGACAATTCGGCGCTTCCACCCGCAAGTTCCAGCCGACTGAGTTTTCGCGCATAGCGTCGGAGTGAACGGCAAATGGCACACATGAGAATTCCTGCCGTGTTCTGCGTGAAGAGGTCGGCGCCGCTCCGATCAAGGTACCGGGACACCTGCGCCACGGCGTTCTCCATCAATTCAGGCGCTTCGCTCGCGTCGCCCAAAAGGTGTTGAGCCTGTCTGCGGGCGGCGCCCCAGATCTGGTGTGCAGCCGTGCGCACGTCCAGCCGGATCGGCCGGCCTCCGGCATCCACTTCTTTGTCCCACCAAAACGGACCGTTGCTACCAGGATCAGTCATAGACGAAATCGCCAGTCCACAGCAATGTGGGAAAACAAATCAGGCATTGGATACGCGCGAGAGTTTTCTAAACATCGCGCGGAATCTGAACCAAGTCGTATCGAGTAAACGAGTCAGGGATATCCCAGACGGCAGTGAGCAGAGAACCCAAGACCCGTAACTTTGGTCAAAAGGCTTGCGGGTCCTGCGTTTCGGACCGAAGCCGTCGGCGAAGAAAGCTGAGGCTTCCTCCGGTGGTGGTCTCGCCTTGGAGAGGGCTGGCATTGACTCGTCTGTAAAGCCTTGAAAATGAGTAGCTAACCCATCAGAGCCCGCCGGCAGGCTTCTACGCCTGACGCGACGCTCTCAAATTTCAGACGAAGCAGCCCCACACTTATAAAAGGAACATCATCGCGCCCGAAACTATCGAAAATATTTTGGGTTCAAGTTCACAGCACCCTGTAGGTAATCCTTCCGTTGTCATTGCAGTGGATGTGAGGCGCCAGCCATGCCCGCCGCCGAACCCGGCCCCGAATGGGTACTTCTATCCACGGGCGCGGGCACACGCGCGAAAACGGCCCTTGACCACGAACTCGTAGAGGCGGCTCGATCCGCATGGCCAAAGGTTTTAGCGCACGCTCGTAAAGAGCTTTTGCGTCACGGAGTCCATTCTGACGAGACTGGCTTGGTCACCGAAGTCTGGGAGGGCGTTCTACAGTCGGTGTCTCAGACGCTCGAACGGATGAAGGGCAGACGTGGCGAAATTGCTGATCTGGAAGCTTATCTTCTCGGGACTTTTTACCATCGGTTCAGCCGGGCAGTCCGGAAGGAACAACGTCGCGAGGAAACAATTTCGCTCGTGTCTACCGTTCAGGAGTTAGAGACTCTTGGCGCCGCGAGTCGGAGAGAGCATGAGCAAGACCTCGAAGGCACCATCTACGCCAAGGAGATTATCCAGCGCATGGATTCGTGGAGCCGCGAAGTTTGGGTTGCACGCGAGTATGGTTATTCCTGGAAAGACATTGGCGACCGGTTGGGTATGCCCGGCCACCACGTCATGCTTCGATTTCGCCGGCTCATGAGGATCCTGCGTGAACGTTTGTCACGCCGCAGTTGATCGTTGTGAGGCCGTACGTGTCGCACGCAACCTTTTCGGTTACACTTGGGCTGTTTTTCAAGATTGAACTTGTGACGAGTTGATTTCTCTGAGCAGCAAAATACATTCAGGTGAAGCTGACCAGCGCTTGCTCGATATCCTGCGGCAGGGCCTGGCCAAGGAGTTCCCCAACCCGGAGAGGATCGGGTGTCCCGGATCTGCTCTACTCAACCGCATAGCGCAAGGCAGAGTGTCCCTGACGGAACTGGAGCCGTGGCTTGAGCATCTGGGCGAGTGCAGCCCATGCTTTCAGGAATTCACCCAATTTCGTAGACAAGCTGCGACGCGGCGACGCAGGATTCAAGTATGGTTGGCCGCGGCTGCGGTTGTAGTTTTTGCTGTTACCGGATGGTTGTGGATGCGAACTCGGCCTTCGGTGCAAACCGCTTCCGTAACTCTCGATCTTCGTGAGCGTTCCGTGTCTCGCGGGCAAAATCCCGCGGATACCGCTCAACCACCTTTGGAGATCCCTCATGCGGCCAAACATCTAACGGTTGAGTTGCCAATCGGGAGCAAGGAAGGCAGCTACGATGTTGCCCTATTCAGTGACACAGGGGATGAGGTTCTGCGTGCGGCCGGTACAGCCCATCTGGAGAACCACATTGTGATACTGCGGGCCGATGTTGACGTTGCGGGCGTTCGGCCAGGACCGTATTCTCTCGGTCTCCGCCAGCCTGACCTGGAGTGGACGCGATTTCCTGTCCGCGTGTTTTGACGTCGACCGCGATGACGTCTCGAACGCACAATCGTCGAGTCTAATCTGAGCCGAGAAACTCAAAAAATCAGAGAGCTTTGACGACTTCGATCGCCTGCTCCAATTGCGTGTCCCTACCCTCAAGAAGGGCATCTCGTGACAGGTCGACAGAAAATGCAGGAGTGATGCCGTTGTTCTCCAGCGTCCGTCCTTGCCACGTCAAATAACCGGCGACTGGTAATCCAAGAATGTACCCATGACCGACCTTGAAGGCGCTGCCGCTGAGCAACCGGCCGGGAGTTTTGGTCCCCACAATAGTGGCCAGATTATTTTCTTCGGCGAAAGCCGCCACCATCTCTCCCGCACTGGCAGTGTGCTCATTTACCAGTAGTACGACTCGCCCCTGAAACGGGCGCCTCCCAAGGCCTTCGGTGACAACCAGGATAGATTTCTCCACGAATGCATACCGGGCCGCGAGCCACAGGAGGGTTGCTTTGTGAGTAGGGATTCGCCCAAAACGGGTTAGCTCCTCTCTGCGGTAGCCACGCTCCCGTCTCTTTCGTGTGAGGCTGTAGCCGACCTCCAGCTTCCCGGGGGTCAGATAGCTCATGAGGCGCAGTCCGCCGATGCCTCCGCCTGTATTTCCTCGTAAGTCCACAATGAGACGACTGCATCCTTCTAAGGATGCGATTCCACGGTCAATGTCCTTTGCGACGTCGATCCCCACTGCGCCAGGAAACATGGCCACTTTGAGCCATCCGATTTCGTCGCTGAGTTTCTCCGTGCGTACCGTTTCGGGAGCGGTGACGGGATGTTTCTTCGACTTTGGCATCGGCAGTTGGACTTGGACCCTCCCCTGTCCTCCATGGAGTTTCTCGATCAATAGACTTGCCGATTCTCCGGCCGAAAACGTCAGACCTTCGGGGGGCCGAATATCTCGCTCGCCGCATCCAAGCAACAAGTCGCCAGGCCGGATGCCGGCTGAGTAGGCTGGGCCGCCCTGATGCACGTCCTGGAACATCCACCGTTCGCTGCCATTGACACCGATCCGCTGCATGGTTGCATTGATCGCGTTCCGAGCGGGTATGTTCCGCATGCCGGCGTGTCGAAACCCGGTGTGGCTGGTCTTAAGCTCGGCCACAAACCTGTTGACTTCCATCTCAAAGGCCTCTGGTTCGGTGCACGCAAGGATTTGCTCCCTTCGGCCCTGAACCAAAGACTTCCAGTCCGCTCCATTCATGGCGGGATTGAAATGTTTGGTCTCCACCAGCCGGCAGACCTTGTCGAAAATCTTCGTGCGCTGGTCAAGAGTCAGATTCATTGTTGTCTTATGCCAATCGGTGTGGAAGTTTCTCCCACAGCTATGAAGGCTGCCCAATAAAATGGACGGACCTGGTCGCCGTATTTCGCGAGCAGATCAAGTTTCGCGTTCCGCAGAGCCGAACTGGTATCTTCGCCCTGGGCCATACGCTGATAAAACCGCTCCATCAATGCGCTGGCGAAGGTGTCGTCTGCGCTCCACAGGCTTGCTACTACCGACTGTGAACCAGCGACTAGAAACGCTTCCACCAGATTGCTAATGCCTTCCTGTCCCTGCAGCTTGCCGACACCAGTGTCACAAGCAGATAGGGTGGTCAGTTCGGCATTCAGCCGCAACCTGATGATCTCCCGTACTTGCAGCAAACCGTCGTCGCCAGATCTTGGATCTTTTCCCAGGACCAGAGCTGATCGCTCCGGATACTGGGTGTCGGCGAACCCGTGCACAGCCAGATGCAAGACGCGAAACTGATCGAGCGGTTCTTTCTTGAATGCAGTTTCGGTGGCGACGTTGCCGAGCAAGATCACCGACTCCTGCCCGAGGATTTTACCGATTCCTTGGACTTCGTCGCGCGTCTGAGGCAGGTCGTGGAGTTGGATCCCCGACAGATCTGCCATGCCCCGTAGAATCTGCCCTCGCGTTGTGTCCGGGGCCGGCATTCTGCGCCCCGCATTGCCTTGGTTTTCATACGCTACATCACCGACTCCCAGAAATGGCCTGGGTGCCGATGGCTGCATCTTTGCGCGTCGCAGCACATCCAGAATTGTGCCCGAAGGCACGTAGCTGATAACGTGCGACTTCAATAGGTACTCGCCCTGGGTGTCTCGGAGTGCTTCAAACGGCAAGAGATTCAATATTCCATCTGGTGCGATGACAAATTTGTTGGTTGTCGCCGTTTCCGGAATCGGCTTTAGCAGCCAAGCGTAGAGCTGCTTCGCACCGTCGATCCCCGCGCCTTTTGCCCGAACTTCGTCGACAAATTGCTGCGTTAGTTTCTGGATTTCCCTGCGTCCAACCGGGAGCACTCGCAGGTATGCACCTTTGCGCGATAACGAGAGGCAGAACGAATGTGGGTCATCGAGGACATACTCCAGGAACACCTCATCTGGGTTCAGATCGTCGACTACTTTCGTCAATGACGCTGGTTGTACTGCGAAACGTTGATTCGCAGCCTCCCCTCTGGTCCAAGCCAATCCGAGGCGCCGCTCGTATTCAACCAGTTTATCGAGCAGTTGTTCGCGTTCGGTGACATTGTTGGCTTGTAGCAGCCGGGTCTGGAGAGTGGCAACATCATTTTCCAGCGCCTGAGTTTGTTCTGATTCCGCGGCCGGGAGTGCCTTTTTATCTTCCAGAGCCGAAGCCAGAGTTCGCCCACGCACACGTTCCAGAACTCTAAATGCGCCCGGTAAATCCCCCCTTTGATTCAGTAGTTCGAAATGCTGCAGATAGGTCTGACTCATGGAGGCGGCGACGGAGCTGTTCCAATATGGTTCATCCACGCTGATCAGCATTCCTTCGATCACGTCTTCCGCTTGCTCGTAGAGGGCGTTTGCTTCCTCTGTGCGGCCCCGTCGGGCTTTCAAGTCTGCGAGGATCGTCAGATTGCGAGGCACATAATAATGATCGCCGACCCGCTGGCTTGCAGCGAGGCCCTGTGTAGCACGGGCGTCGGCACTGGCAAGATCTCCAGCATCACGATACAGCTTTGCCAGTTCGAACATGGCGTCAGCTTCCATTCGGAAGAACTGCACTTGCGTTGCGAATTGACCGGCACCTTCCAGATAGGCGATTGCCTGTAGTCTGTCTCCCATCTGGGCGGTCAGCCTTCCTAGGAGAATCAGCAACTGTGCCTCGTGCCCTCTCTTCTGCTGTGATCGGGCTTTCGTGAGTGCGTCCTCCAGAACTCGCTTTGCCTCATCTGTTCTTCCTGACGCGACCATGGCCTGGGCTTTCCCTTCGTACGCCATGAAGGGAAGCCCGGAATCCTTCTCCGCATCTGCGAGCCTGATGGCTCTCTCAAAGAACCTCAGGGCTTCAGCGTGACGATTGACTTCTTCGAAACCAGCTCCCAGTAATTCCAGGAATCTGATCTGCCCACCGGTGTCGCCGCTAGCCATCGTCGAGAGCAGCGCGCCGCCGAGGAGCCTTGCTGCTTGTCCGGGGTTTCCCTCTAAGAACGCAATGAGTCCCAACTCGCCGGCGGCCCTGGTCATGGCGCGGTCGTCCCCCAAATTCTTTGCAATCCCCTGAGCTTCCAGCCAATCCCGTTTTGCAGCGCGATGGTCGATTTCGATGTCGGTGTAACCCTTTGCAATCAGGCACCACAGGCGCAGTTTGGGGTCGTCGCGCACTATCGGATTCTGCAGTTGTTCGTCGATAAAACGCGACAGCTCTACAAAGGACATCGTTTCGGCTTCTGATCTGAGGCGCCCAACCCTTGCGTAGAGTTCATTCCGTGTATCACCCCTGTCGGCGAACAGCAGTTCCGCTCTTGCAAATAACGGGGCTGCCTTCGGCCCATTGTTCAGCCAATACAGGCGTTTGGCTTCCCCCAGGAGCGAGACCGGGTCAGTGGACTTTTCGGAATGATCCAACCCGCTCGGGAGTGCTCGATGACTATCGCCGAGAGCCTGATTGTGACGGTGCCTCACGTAGGCATAGGACAGGCATAGAAGGACGAGCGTCAGAACGAACGCGGTCGCCACTCCCGCCATTTGCCAACGAAATCTGCCCGAGCGAAACACACGTCTGCGGTTCCACCGCACGAACTGGAATTAAGAGCGACGAGGTGGCAGCGTCCGAGATTTCTTGCACTTCTGTTTGACCCAGTTTCCAGGGCCGGCAGTACTGGCTGTGGCCGGGAAAAACTGAGTCCGGTGTTTGTCTATACAACCCGGCTAGCGACAGTTTGTTGCGTAGAAAATGTTGCGGCGCAGCCCCCAAAATTTGCCTGGCATGTCTGTTTTCCTGTCACAAACTCCCGTTTCAGCTCCATATATAGGTATGGGAGGCAGTCTGGAAGCGGTGCTGTGGGCGTCTAGCGTGGGCCTGGACGCCCGACAACCTCGGTTCCAGAACACGGTTGTATGGGCGAAGCCGACAGTTTCCGTAGGCGTCGTACCTTTTGCTGGAGCAAGGAAGCAAGAGGATTGGTCAGAGACTATAAGGCGCGAGACGGCATCAGCATGGACAATGGAGCCGACTGGCGAATGCTGATCACAACGCTGACCGAGATCTCTGGGAACCCGAGGGATGCTTGCTTGCGGTTCGTGCGCCAGTTCGGTATCGCTCGGAAACGCGGCTATCGTGAATGGACGAAACGGGAACAACAGCGGCTTCTCGACTTGATTACTGCGCTCCCGGTAGAGGAGGCCGCAAGAATCTTGAACCGGACTCCAGGCTCGGTTCGTTCGATGCTGCACCGGCTTGGTATCGGCGGGAGAACAGGCCGTGAATGGTTTACAAAGTATTCACTGTCTCGCGCACTGCACACTCGTCCCGACGAAATACAGAAATGGATCGAGTGTGGTTGGCTTAGGTCGCGAGCTCTGACCACGGACGGCGTACAAGCGCATGTCATCTACCCCGATGATTTCTGTGAGTTTGTAAAACAGCATGGGCGTTTCGTGGTGGGCCGCCGCCTCACCTATGACACACTTTGGTTTGTGCAGAATTATGTGTTCCCGCCAAGCCACGCAGAACTGCTATCGGTCCGAGGAACGTATAACAAACAATCAGTAAGGGCGGAAATTGATCCGAGCAGGGCGGGAGAATCGCTCGACGGTTCTGAGGGACGTGGAGAGCTGGAACTATAGGGCTTGCGACGGCCCTAGCGGCCTACCGCGGATCCAACGCCTGCACCAGACATCGAGGTCATGCGTACGACTACATGCCAGAGCCATTCGGCCTGAACGAACCCAAAGCGCTCTTGGACAGAGTTACCACGCGCTTCAGGCTCGAGGTGGAGGACAGGTTCTGTTGTTAGAGTTCTCTTGAGATTTACTCTTCCGCGATCGCCGATGGTGCCGCAGTCTCAGGCTCACGCATTGGCGGTGAGGGCCTGGGCTACCAAGGCGCGAGCACGCGGCGTATTGCGAACCTGTACATTCATTTTCGCGAATTGGAGAGCCTTGACGGGATCAGCACCTGCTGCAAGCCAGAATTCGGCTGCGTGATCGGCGAAGGCCTCTGGGTGATTCGCGATCAGCTCGTCATAGCGCATCGCGGCCACCTGGCGCCAGTATCGGGTTTCCCCGTCACGGCCCACATCCCCGAGAATGCGTGCGAGCTGTGCCGCGTAATCGGGGTCATCGGATGACTCCGCCAGCGAGTGCAAGCGGGAAATTGCGGAATCAACCTCACCCAATTCCGCTTCGACTTCGGAGAGATGGCCTCCAGCCGGGGCGTAAGCGGGCACACGGCGCTGCGCGGCGCTGAATGACGTGCGTGCCTTGTCCAGATGGCCCTCGTTCATCCACATGAGTCCCAACTGGAAATCAAGAAGCGCCAGAGGAATCGGTGAAACACCGCGATACTGGCTACGGCTTTCCGCGTACCGCCGTTCCGCTGCCTCGATTTCGCCGCGCTCGGCATGCAACCCGACCAGGGCTGCGACATGTTCAAAGCTTGCCCTGCGCTTCGCGGCTTCTTCTCGCAGAACAAGGGATTCGTCGTAGCGGCCGAGGGCCTGGAAAATTGCCGCCCGTTCGCCATTGGCCGTTTCGGCATCGAGTGAGAGTTTCTCGGCGCACTCAATGTCGGCCAGGGCATCATTAAATCGATGAAAGCCAGCGTGCGTTCGCGCGCGTGCCAGAAGGGCTTTCGGGTCCGTGGGAACGTCGCGTACGAGCTGTTCCGCGATTTCGTCTGCCCTGTCGTAATCTGCAATGCAGCCGACGATCAGCCCACGCAGCGAGATCAGCTCGGCGAGACCCGATCGAGTTTCGACGTTTGCGGAGCCATGCCGGACCTCCGGCTCTAAGGCGTCGATCTGGGCGTCAAGATTGAGCAAAGCAATCGTGCCGTCGGTGAGTGGCCGTTCATCCATCATGACTTACCATCCTCTGGCCGATTTGGCGGCGCCATGTAGGGAAATACCTTCGACGACCAGGCAATCGGCGCGTCCACGCCGTCACGGATTCGGGGACCCTTTCCGGCGTTCACGTACAACGTGAGAAGAGAGTCCACGAGGTCCTCGTTGAGCCACCTTCCTCCACAGGTAGCGTGCGTGCGCCCTTCGAGCATCGCCCGCTCGATGTCGAAATAGCTCATCTCTGAAAAAGGCTTGGACGTATCCACGACCAGGAAATCGGCAAGCAGGAGTTCGGTCAGGGGGTGGTTCCCGTGCGGGTCGAGGGGCCAATCAACTTTGCCGTCAAGGCCGTCAAAGAAGGCGAGATTAGCGTTTAACCGCGCACGATACGCGCCGGCATAGGTCTTGGAAAGATTGAAAGCGTCCTCTTCGTTGTAGATGTCCCGGATCTCGAGGTCGCGATTCACAGTGTCGAAGATCTTCGCACTGAGGGTGATGTTCTTGATCTCCGGCCGTCCTACTCGTTCCAGCCGAACCGGCCGTTTGCCGGCGCTTAGCGTCTCGCCAACCACAGCAAACATTGGGCCGCCCTTGAGCACGGTCGCCCACTCCATCCTAAGGACGATCCCCAATACGTTCTTGCCGTAAAGCCTGTCGGAGCCCTTTTCCTTAAAGGCGAGTTGCCTTGTTGCGATTGTTCTTTCGGCCATCGGGCCGTCGAGGAAGAACGGATCGGATCTTTGTCCCGCAAAGATCTGCAGGCCTTTCGCGGTGCCGCCGCTCTCCTCATTTAAGCGAAATGCGACCACGTCGCCGGTGGGCAGCGTGCAGCGGCCCTCTTGCATCGGTTGTGGGCCGCTGAATGTGAAGTCAAAAGTGAACTCTTCGGCCGGAACATCGAACGCGTGTCCGTCGGGAGAAATCGATACCGAACGCACGCGCAACCGGTAAATGACCGCATCGGAAAATAGGGCTGACGGTCCGGCATACGGAAACACGTTCATGATCAGGACGAGATGCTGCGGACTCTCCGGACAAGGGAACGCATAGACATCCGTGATATCGATTACCGGATCAGCGATGGCGCGAGGCCCGGATATGTGATCGGACATGTGTTTAATCCTTCTGCGTAGCTACTTACTCTCGTTGAGAATGGTTTCTGCTGTCTGAAAGCAGTCCGCGCCGACCGGAATCCCGCAATAGACAGCGATTTGGACGAGCACCGCGCCCAATTCCTTCGGAGTAAGACCGTTGACCTGGGCACCGCGGACATGGTTGGCGAACTCTCCCATCTTGCCGAGCGCGGCGACCATACCGAGAGTGAGAATGCTGCGCTCGCGAGGCGACAAGGTATCCTCGCCCCACACCTCGCCCCAGCAGTATTCGGTCACCAGCCGCTGAAAGTCGCGGTTGAAGTCATCGACGTTTGCCAGCGCGCGGTCCACATAGGAATCGCCCAGCACCTGCCGGCGCTTGGCGAGCCCGCGGTCGTAGAGAATCTTATCCATGCTGATCTATCCTTTTCAGCGCGAATCTCCCGCGCATCATGCTTTGAGATCCCCCAACCATTTCAGGGCCGACAGGCTCGGCATGAACATGTACTCACCGCCACGCAGCACGTTGAATGACTGGATGCCGTGAATGCGCCGTCTCACTGGATCCTTTGGAATCGTGAACGTGGCATCTCCTTCCTGCAGGCCCACCAGCGGGTCGCGTTCCTCGCCAAGCCCCGTAAAATTTCCGCTGTTGATCCACTCCCGTTGCAGGAATTCCATCGTGGCCATCGCCTTGGCGCTGATGAAGAGGAAATAGATCCCGCGGGGTACTTCATCATCTCGCTCCGAAAGCGCGTTCGCGTCATAGGGTGCACCGTAGGTCGTGCTGCGCCGAATGATGCGATGGATGTTCACATCCGTGAGCACCGGCATCTTGGTATCGCGTGGGTTTACCCGCCGCATGTGGCAGCCGAGGGGCACCTGCTTGCCGTGAGGATCGTTGGCATAGTTGAAGTCGTTGTTCCGCTGCGGGTCTTGGCCAAGCTCGGGGTCGTCCTTGACCGGAGCGAGCGTCAATGGAGCGCCGCTGCGCCAACGGCCAACCAGTTTCGCTGCCAGCAGCTCGCGTTCTTCGTTCGTTTGACCATTGTCTCGGAGGAATCGATTGAACGCTCCGACCCGCGATTGGTACTTGCGTACGCCGATGAAGGTACCGTTGCGCCCAAGCACGTCCGGTAGCAACGTCGCAAGCGGCACACCGGCCTCGCCCGGATAACCGAGGATGAATTCACCCGCTTTGATGGGACGCCCCTGTCCGGGCAATGGATCGACACCGCTGCCTTCGATTGCAGGCTGGCCGATGCCGTCCTTGTAACCGAGCGGATTGAGGTCGCCCGGCTGAGCGCCGAAGTCCTGAACGTCCACCACCGAAACGCCCGAAAAGCCGTGATACTGCTGCCGCGCCAATGCCATGGTGTGGCGCCACTTTTCTTCACTGTCGCTAAAGACACTGATGGCGATATGAATTTGGCCGCTGCCGAACGGAGGGTCCCAGTTTTTCGGATCGTTCTCTCCGCGATCAAGAAGGACGTCGGCACGCGCGGCCATTCCTACTCGAAAAGCCTCGGGAAAACTTTGCAGCGACTCCTCCGGCACACCCAGCGCCACTAGCCCGGTATAGCTGATTGCGACTGCAATCCAGGCGTCTGTCGCGTTCCACCAATCGGCCGCGGAAGCCACATGCGGCGCGAGCCTCCGCAGGAACTCACGGCCGCTGTGTGCATCGTCGACGTGCATCTTGATGTGCGTGCCGTAGTACGGCTCCGGCCGATAGCGCAGCACCGTTGCCTGGATCTCATGCAGATCTAGCGTTACGGAACTGTTGCTTTGATCTGTTTGATTACGCTCTTCCAAGACAGCCACCGTATCCTCCTTATTAATGCTTCAAACCAAATCGGATGGACGTGACAAACACGACAACTGTGGGCCCTGGATGCCAGCTTCAGGCGTGCTGTGTTTCCCTGTCGCGATCTACAGGTTCGGCTGCACTCACGCTGTACTGCACCTCGATGTTGCCGCTGGTGGCTAACGAGTACGGACACACGTGACTCGCGGCTTCGACCAGAGACTGGACCGCTTCGTGGTCCATGCCCGGGATGCTCACGTTCAGCCTGGCCGCCAGACCGACGCCACCACGAGTGGTACCAAGATCTACCTCGGCATCAATACCCACTTCCGTCGGCAGCGCTATCTTCTTTTTACCTGCAATCAGCCTGATCGCCGAAAGGAAGCAGGCTGACCAACCGGCGGCAAACAGTTGCTCCGGGTTGGTACCACTGCCCGATGTGCCAGGCCGCGACAGCGTAACCTGCAGCCTACCGTCGTCGGTGCGGGACGCGCCGTCGTCGCGGCCGCCGGTGGTGTGAGCTCTTGCGGTATAGAGGACCTTTTCGATTTTGGTCATAGTGTTAGTCCGCGCTTATAGGAGCACTCCGGGCAAGCAGCGCCTCGAAGGTTAGAAACAATCGCCTCAACTTATGTCTAGGCAACGCGAATCAGCTTCTTGTTCACGAATTCGCCGATGCCCAGATGCGACAACTCGCGGCCGTAGCCGGAGTTCTTCACGCCGCCGAACGGGAGGTCAGGCGCAGTACCGGTCGCCTGGTTGATGAAGACCATCCCAGAGTCGACCTGGCGCGCGATACGCTTTCCACGTTCGACATCTTTGGTCATCACCGTTGCACCCAGCCCGTACGGAGAGTCGTTAGCCACGTCCACCGCCTCTTTTTCATTCTTCACCCGGAAAACCATCGCGACCGGAGCGAAGAACTCCTGGTGAAAGGCAGGGTTATCGGATTTCACCTCGGTGAGAATGGTAGGTTCGAGGAAGAACCCGCGGCGATTCAGCTTCTTTCCGCCAAGCAACACTTTCGCGCCGCCTTTAACCGCGGTGTCGATCTGCTTCAGGACACCGTTAAGCGCTCCCTCAGTGCAGAGCGGTCCCAGTGAAGTTTCGGGATCCATTGGATCGCCTGGCTTCAGCTTCTCGAGCTCGTTCTTGAACCGATTCAGAAACGTGTCGGCGATGCTATCCAAAATAATGAAGCGCTTGGCCGCAACGCAGGCTTGACCGGTGTTTTGCATGCGCCCAACGATGCCCCACTTCACGGCGGCATCAAGATCGGCATCGTCCAAGACTATGAAGGGATCGCTGCCGCCGAGTTCCATCGTGCTCTTCTTCAATGCCTGACCCGCCTCGGAAGCGACCGCCGACCCCGCTCTTTCGCTGCCGGTCAACGCAACCCCTCTGATCCGGCTATCAGCGATGACCTTCGCCGACTGTTCGTTACTTATGAAGACGTTGGTCCACGTCCCCACCGGAGCGCCGGCATCGAGAAAGAGCTTTTCGAAAGCCTGCGCGCATTGAGGCACGTTCGGCGCATGCTTGCTGATGACGGTGTTGCCCAGCATGAGATTCGGTCCCGCGACCCGCGCCAGTTGGTAGTAAGGGTAGTTCCAGGGCTCAATGCAGAAAAGCACGCCAAGTGGCGCGTTCTCGATCACAGCCTCTCCTTCCTTTACCGGAAGTTTCTCGGGCGCCAGAAACTTATCCGCGTTGTCCGCATAGTATTCGAGGATGTCTGCGCTAAGTGTGACCTCACCCTTTGCCTCGCGGAACAGCTTACCCATCTCGAGCGTGATAGGTTTGGCGAATTCGTCGATCTTCTCCCGCAAGATTGACGCCGCCTTCTTGAGGACGGCCTTGCGCGAGGCATGGGGTCTTACACTCCAGTCGGTTGCGTATGTCTTCTCCGCCTTGGCGATGATCGATTCGAGCTCCGCGTCTGTGTGCGACGGAAATGTTTCAACCACTTCTTCGGTGTAAGGGTCAATCGTTTGATACAGCATGGAAGCCTGCCTTCTCCTTTGGTTATCGGGTAAATTGCTGTCGGATTGGCGTCTCTGTTGCCGGAGTTTCGAATTCCGCTTTTCAGGCCACCTTGTCGAGGAATTCGTCGAGCGCTGGAGCGATCTTTTCGAGCCGCTTGGTCTCCACCACCGTCAAACTCGGATTAGCGACGTACCAGAAATGCGCTTGGATCTGGTGTTTCACGATGAAGTCTTTTACCGCTGGGTTACGAACCCCGGGCCAACCGTCGATTTCACCAAACTGGAGGTCGAGGATGTCTGGAATCTTGGTGGCGAAATCATCGATGTAGGGATCCCAGTCGCCGTCGTAAGTGCTGGCAAAAAGCAGCTTCGTGTCGTTATCCAGGAAGACCCAGCGCATGTCGTGGACAGTACCAACCATTTCCACGCCTTGATTGCCGACGTTGCCATGCAAGGTTTCAAAAAACGCTCGCATGCGTTTCGCTCCGCCTGGTTTGAGCGGCGCGATCACCGTCAACTCCGAGACCTTACCCTGGCGGGCGCCGATACGGCCGGCACTTTCTATCTTTTCTTTCACCGAAGCGGCGGATGCCCCGGACTCGATGGAGCGGATCACGTTCTCCAGCGCGGCTTTCGAGATATCGCCCGCGTCGGCGTAAAGCTCCCGCAGCTTCTGCAGCTTTTGCGCGAAGTCCGAGGGTTGTTTTACTGCTGTCTTCTCGACTGTTTGCGTAGTCATGTCCGAGCTCCTTTTTTATTTCCAGATTGAATATTGGTTTGCAAACTTCAAACTTTGTTTTCGCTAGAGGGCTTTTGCCGCAGTACGCGCTCATGCGCGGACAGCTTTCTGTACGACCTCAAGCTGCGTTCTCGATCCAGACAGTCTGGGCGTTTACAAAAGCATGCGCGCCAAAATGCGAGAGCTCGCGCCCATACCCGCTGTTCTTGACGCCACCGACCGGCACGCGAGGATCCGATGATGTGACGCCATTGATGAAGACCCCGCCGGTGTACAAGTCGCGAGCGATCTTGCGTGCTAGCGCAACGTCCTTGGTCCACACATTGCCGCTCAGTCCAAACTGGCTTGCATTCGCAGCATCAACCGCTGCATCGACGTCCGGGACGCGGGTGATTGTCGCGACCGGCCCGAACATCTCCTCGTCGAAGGCAGGCATCCCTTGTGTCACACCGCTCAGCACCGTCGGGATGTAGAAGGCACCCTTGCCGTCTTTGGGTTTGCCGCCACAGAGCACGCGTGCGCCTGCCACAATGCTGCTTTCTACTTGCTTGTGGAGGGAATCGCGAAGGTCGGTGCGTGCCATTGGCCCCATCTGGTTTGCTGGGTCCATCGGATCACCGACCCTAATCGCCTGCGCTGCCTTTACGAACTGCTCTTCAAACTCGTCGGCAATTTTTCCGACCAGAATGAACCGTTTTGCGGCCAGGCAAATCTGACCCGCGTTACTGAAACGCCCTTTGATACCCGCGGCCACTGCCTTCGCGAGATCCGCGTCTTCAAGCACGATGAAAGCATCGGAGCCGCCCAACTCCATTACCGTCTTCTTGATCACCTTTCCGGCCTCGGAGGCAACCGCAGAACCGGCGCGCACACTCCCCGTGACCGAGGCACCCTGGACGCGGGGGTCGTTGATCACGTTGACGATGTCTTCCGTCTTGAGGATCAGATTTTGCAATACCCCTTCCGGAAAGCCTGATTCGAGAATCATGCGCTCAAGCTCGAGCGAACTCCTCTGCGTGTTGGGCGAGTGCTTTACCAAAACAACGTTGCCGGCCAGCAGCGTCGGAATGCCCATACGCGTCGCTTGCCAGAGGGGGAAATTCCACGGCATGATTCCGAGTATTGGCCCAAGCGGCAGATATGAAACGTATGCTTCGACCCTGCCGGTTGCGGCGGGAGCGTCGGCAAACATTTGAGGCCCGTGCTCGGCGTACCAGTCTGCTTCCCAGGCACACTTCTCCACCTCGGCCTCAGCCTCCGCCAGTGTCTTTCCCATCTCTGTCGTGATGACTTTTGCTAGTTGTGCCTTGTTCTTCCGCAGCGTCGCGGCGAGCTTTGAGAGTAGCTGCGCGCGTCGATGCACCGGCAGCTTCCCATAAGACTTGAAGCTCTTCTCTGCGCGCGCGAGAGCGGCTTCTGTTTCCTGGGCGGTAAAAAAGGTGAACGTTTCAATCTGCTCGTCGGTGGCCGGGTTTACGGTAGAGAAATTAGACGGATTCATATGCGTTGCTTGTGTCTCCAATCTTCTACGGCGGGTGCCCGCTGAGAGTTGAAGCAATCGCGTTACCAAACGGGCCGGACTCCTGTTGCTTTGAGGGCTGAGGTAAACCCTGCCGATTTGGATGCCCGTCACAAAAACGCTGCGGGCAGTTTAGGCATAAGACTGACAGCGTCAGCGGTCTGACGTTTTGGTCAGAATCCCAACCCCAGTATTTGCTCGAGCATGTCGCGAGAGGCGATGGCTGAGGCCCGTGGTTGAGTATTTTGCAAACTTTGTGGTCAAGGCAAAGAGCAGGTTCTTGCTCGTGTCTCGTGGAACGGAAATTGCACTAACTGATGGTGCAGTTTTGCCCGGCAGCGCGGTCTGATGAGAGCGGTTTCCAACGGGCGCGGTGGCGGGATGATCGATCGGGCAAGAGTCAATTTCCTCCGGTAACGAGCATTGAAGAGCATCTCGACAATTGGGTGATGCTGGGGATGGCTCTGATCCCACATGTTGGATTTGAGAGTGTGGCGAAGATTTTGTTTGCTGCATACACACGAGGGCCTCAGACTGCACGACGCTGCTCTGAAGCTTGGGCTTGCTCGGATCAGATGACAGATCCATTTTGAGGAAGTCCGCGAGTTGAGATATAGGTGCAAGTCCTTGAGGCTGAAACGGGAACCACTCGCGGTGGACTAAGGCGAATCGAGGAGCAAATGGCTCAACCACGAATCATTATTGTCGGCGGTGGCTTTGGCGGACTGGCCGCCGCCAAGGCCCTCAAACATACTCCCGCACAGATCATTTTGATCGACCGGGCAAACCACCACTTGTTTCAGCCACTGCTTTACCAAGTGGCAACGGCAGCACTCACCCCGAGCCAGATTGCGACCCCAATCCGGAGCATTCTTCGCAAACAGAAGAACGTCACGGTGGTCCTCGGAGAAGTAACTGGAGTGGACAAAGAGCGAAAAAGCATACTGGTTAGCACTGTGGACCGAGAGCGAGTACCTGTGGCCTACGACTACCTGATCCTTGCCACAGGAGCGACTCACAGCTATTTCGGTCATAACGAATTTGAGGAGTTCGCGCCGGGACTGAAGAGCCTCGCCGATGCGGTGTCCGCCCGAAACAGAATCTTGCAAGCCTTTGAACAGGCCGAAGCCGAAGACGATCCGAGCCGGTATCGCGACTTGCTGACTTTCATTCTGGTCGGTGCCGGCCCCACAGGAGTGGAGATGGCAAGCGCGCTGGCCATTCTGGTCCGAACCACCCTGAAGTCAGACTTTCGACGGATTGATCCGACATCCGCAAGAATTGTGCTCGTCGATATGGCACCGCGAGTGTTGCCTCCATTTTCTGAGGATCTCTCAGAAGCCGCGAAGCGACGGCTTGAGGACTTGGGCGTGGAGGTGCGTCTCGGACACAGTGTGGATCAGATCGACGATGACGGAATTGTCGTGGCGGGAGAGCGAATCGCGAGCAAGACAGTGATCTGGACGGCAGGGGTTGCACCGTCCCCCGCCGGCAAGTGGCTGAAGGTGGAAACCGACCGTGCCGGTCGGGTGCGTGTCCAGAAAGATGTGACTGTGCCCGGACATCCGGAGATCTTTGTAGTTGGCGATACGGCGTCATTCGAGGAAAACGGCAAGCCGCTTCCCGGCGTTGCTCAGGTAGCTATGCAGCAAGGACGTTATGCAGGAAAAGTCATTCACAGCCGCGTAAACGGTGAAACGCCGCCAGGTCCATTTAGTTACTTTGACAAGGGCAACATGGCCGTCGTTGGTAAGGGATTTGCCGTCTTGGAAAGTCACAAGGTGCGAGTGAGCGGTTTCGGAGCCTGGCTCGCCTGGGCGGCGATCCACCTGCAGTTCCTGGCGACATCAAGTCTCCGTTTGACGGTATTCCTGCAGTGGGTTTGGACCTATATCACGGGTCAAAGGGGCTCTCGGCTCATTGTGAACCACCATGCGCCACGACCTGCGGAGGCTGCGGAGGACACCCCCGGCAAGTCAGCAGTCGCATAAACAACTTGAAGAAAGCTATCAATGAGCGGCGTGGCCAGTCGATCTCTAATGAACACTTGCCACCCGGGTTCGGCCAATAAGTTGCCGTCCACATTGACCGGTATAGAAGGCGCCCATGCTCAAGGTCACGATCGCTGATACAGCATCGGAATGTCGCATCACACTCAGCGGGAAGCTCATAGGCCCCTGGATTCAAGAGCTGCGGAGGGTTTGGGAGCGATGTCGCGTGCAGGCCCCGGCGCGAAAGATTGTTTGCGACCTCAACTATGTGATTCAAATTGACGAGAGCGCCAATCCTTTGCTCATCGAAATGATGGCTGAGGGAACCGAGTTGGTGTCCGACGGCGGCTTGAACGGCTGGCTGATTCAGGCGCTGAAGGATGGCAGGAGTCATGTCTGGACCCGGGTCGCCCTTCAGAAGTCGGGTATTGGCTACAGTGTCGATGCGGAGCAACGCCTAGTGACAACCGTGGCTGAAGGTACGGTTTCGGCGGCGGACGTGCGCGAACATCTCACGAGTGAGCAACGAGATTCGGCTCTTCCGTTCCGCGAACTCATCGACGCTCGCCATGCCTGGATCGACTTATCGTCGGCAGAAGTTCGGGAAATCGTGAACCTTCTGCGTTCGCTTTCGCTTCAGCATTATCTCGGTCCAACCGCAGTGGTCGTTTCCAGTCCATTTGCTTTCGGAGTCATGCGTATGCTGGAGAATCTGGTTGAGGATGTGTGCGTGGTGCGCGCATTCCGCGATTTCGCCCAAGCTGAGACCTGGGTTCGCGATGTGTGTGTGTAGGATTGGACTCTCATTCGCGTCAGTTTGTTGGCGGTTGTGCCAGACGGCGTCGGAGCAGTAGTCATTGGAGTATTGTTTCTGGCCGCTCACTACACACCGGCACCGTCTGCGGTCCGTTGTAGCGTAAAGGCGAAGGAGAGATTGTGACCAGAAACATCGTAGTGAATTCCGGCTTCCCAGCGTACGTCCAAAACATATCCATAGGGTCTCACCAATTGTTGGCTGACGAACCCCCAGGGGCCGGGGGTGCTGATGCAGGTCCCAACCCATACGAGTTGGTGATGGCTGGCTTGGGCGCCTGCACCAGCATGACGGTTCGAATGTACGCCGAGCGCAGAAACTGGCCACTTGAGAAAGTACAGGTGCAATTGACATTCTCAAGAATTCACGCCGCAGATTGTGATGACTGCAGTCGAAAGAAAGGAATCGTAAATAGAATCGAAAAGCGGATCACCTTGATTGGTGATTTGTCCGAGATCCAACGGGAGAGGCTCCTGCACGTGGCTAATAATTGCCCTGTTCATCGGGTCCTGGCCCGAACGATTGAGATTTCTTCAACGAGCTAAACGTTGAAGTAGTATGCGTACCCAACCTCTGAGTCACTTCGCGGATGCCAGTGTCAGACTGGAGGGATCAACGCGCTTTGCTGTCGCTTGGTGAGTTTGCCCGGCCGACCGCTTCGGCACAGCATACGTTCGCCATACTACGCGTAATGCCGCGGTCAGAGGAACCGCGAGGTAGATGCCCACAATCCCACCGACCTTGGCGCCGACGAGTACGGCGAAGATCGCAGCGAGTGGATGAAGTTCCAACTGGCGTCCCATGATTCTCGGATAAGTGAAGTAATTCTGCGTGACCCTCCAGAGGATCAGAATCAGGACCATCCACATCCAATGCGCGTGATTGACTACGCCTACGCCAATGATCAGGGCCGCTGTGGTCATCCAGCCCGCCGCCGGTATAAACTCCAACATCCCGCCGACCGCAGCCAGAGCGAATGCGTGCGGAAATCTGAAGAGCAGCATAACTGTGGAATAGAAGGCGAACGACAAGCTGCAGAGAATTGCCTGGGCACGTATGTACAACTGGAGCATGCTGTGCAGTTCGGACGTGAGAGCTCGGACGGTCTCCCGGCTGCCTTCCGGAAAGACTAGTCTGGTAAAAGCATCCGCGATGTGATCGCCATCGCGCAGAAAGAAGATAGCAAGGACTGGGATGAGCAGAAGGCAGCCGAGCACCTCTGCAGCGTGGGAGATGTAGCGATCCGCTAACTTCACCAGATCTTGAACGTTATCTCGGTGCCGAAGAAGAAATGATTTGAGACGCACCTCTTGCGTGTCAGTCCAACCATAGTCTTTGCCGAAATCCGTCGCGATCTCCCCGGTAGACAATCCGTCTAGTATTGCGGGAACTTTGTCGAACAGTGTGACTGTCCTGCTCGCAACTCCCGGCGCAAGTCCATAACCCAGGAACGCAATCACAATCAAAAAGGCCAAATAGACCTCCACCACGGCGGGGCCCCTCAAGTTCCGAAAAAATAAGGAGTGCCTCTCCAGGAACTTGACGACCGGATTTATCAGGTAGGCGAAAAAGATAGCGAGTACAAAGACCAGGATGATCGGCCACGCTCTGTACACAACAATGCCTACACCTGCGACCAGCAGGGTGGTCAGCACGACATTAAGGGTACGGTGGTCCGGAAATCCCATCGCAGATTCTCGTACGTAACTGCCGCTCTCGCTATTTCAGAGCACCAACGATCGCTTTGCTTACCCCCGGTTCAATCGAACTAGGTTTGGGCGCTGGATCCAACAGCTTCTCGATCGCCCGTCCCATCGTCGCGTTCAGCGCGGAGACAACCGCTGGCACATCGCGCTGGCTGACTGTTCCAACCTCGGAAACGGAGTTGGTCCACACCGTTGCACCTGTGGCAAGGCTTACCATCTGGGCGGAGATGGCAACCTGAACCTTGACCCCGCCTTCGTAGTCGATTTCGTTGAGCTCTTCGAGGTGTCCGCTGAGAACGTAATCGACGTCGGAACGCCCATCGTAGGCTCTGACTTGCGCGAAGGTGCCGCTCGCGCGCAACCGGTCGGTCACAGCATTGGTCAGGAATGCCCGCGGGTCAACCGCCCAGCGGTGGTAATTGTAAAAGCCGATTTGTTCCGGAGACGTCTTGTACACAATCGGCCCTTGCCGCAGGTAAACGGGCGACCGGAACTCGCGCACCGCCAAGGTTGCGCGAACATTTTCTGCCGCCGGCGGATCTGGCGGGGGCGGCAGGTGGAGCGTGTAGTAGTTCGGGTACTTTACCGCTCCGCCGCAGCCAGCCAGAATCACGGTTGCCAGCGCCAAACCAAATGCCTTCAGATGCTTTTTCATATCCACCTTCACTATTGTTGCGGGACCTGTCGCTCCTTCGGTTGCTTGATCCGAATCAAACTCCACGGACGCTGCTTCAGCGAGTCGGTCAGCTGATCCAAGTTGTCGGTTGCCTGGCGCAGGTTCTCTACCGTGTCGTCGATCTTGTAGTCGTTCGCACGCACCATGACCTGCATGTCCGTCAGTAATTGCCTGGCCTGCAGCAGCGTGTTCTGCAGTTCCGCCAGATCCTTGCGGACCGGTTCCCGCACATCGGTCACAGTGCCATTCACGTTCTGGATGGTGTCATCCGCGTGCTGGCTAAGCGCGGTCAATTGATCGGAAATACGATCAATCTTTGGACCCTCGGTCGCCAGTATGCCGTTGACGTGATCCAGCACAGCTTGAACCTTCCTTTGCGTAGGCGGACCGGTCACGGTGTTCAGATTGGCAAGGAGACTTCGTGCATCTCCACTGATGCCTTGAAGCTCTCCCTGTGCCTGCGTGATGAGCGCGCCGGCGCTGTCCGCGACGTCGGCCATCTTGCCCGCGATCTCATCCAGACTGGCAGCCTCCTTCGACGGGATTGCAGACCCGGGCGCAAGCCGCTTCGCATCGTTGCTGCCGGTAGTGATCGACAACGCAGCGCTATTCATTAGGCTTACCAAACCCAGCTTGGCCACGGACTTTTCATTGAGGGGCGTGCCCTGTTTTACGTCGAGCCGAATCTCAATTCGAGTCGGGTCTTCCGTCCACGGCCGAACCGCTGTTACTTTTCCGACGGTGATCCCGCCAAAGAGCACATCAGCTCCCGGCTCAAGGCCGCCGGCGTAACGCAGATACGTTCGATAGGGGACCGTATCCCCGCCGAACTGCGCATGCATCAGATAAATGACGGTGAATGCCAGGATCGAGAAACATCCCAGGACGAAGGCTCCGACTCTTGCTTCTGTACTCACGTGTGTGTCTCCGGAGTCTGCAGGTATTTGGCGAAGTAAGCTGCGACTGCAGATGTCTTCGTCATATCTTCAGGAATGCGATCGAGGAACTGCCGCACCCGGGGGTTCTGGCTCGCCCTGACTTCATCTTTCGTGCCAATAGAAATGAACCTACCGTTGTGGAGCATCGCGATTCTGTCTGCGATTCGGAATGCGCTCGGCAACTCATGAGTCACCACGATTACTGTCATCTGGAAAACCTCCTTGAGAAGAAGGATGAGTTCATCCAGTTCTGCCGCGACAATAGGATCCAGTCCGGCGGAGGGCTCATCGAGTACAAGAATCTCGGGCTCAAGCGCGAGAGCGCGTGCGACCGCAGCCCGCTTCTTCATGCCGCCGGACAGTTCTTGTGGATGTAACTTGCCGAAGTCGCCAAGACCTACCACAGCCAACTTCATCCATACGACGAGATCGATGATGGAAGGCGCGAGTTTGGTGTGTTCTCGCAGGGTTAGAGCGACATTGTCCTCAACCGAGAGCGAATTGAATAATGCCGCGCTTTGAAAAGCCACACCCAAGGAGTGCCGAACAGCTTTCAATTCGGCCGTTGAGCTGCGGGTGATGTCAATGCCTTTCACCGTGATGCTGCCCGACTTGGGACGCTCCAGAGTGAGAATCTGACGTAATAGCGTGCTCTTGCCGGAGCCGCTGCCGCCCAACAGCACCATGGTTTCTCCGTGCTCGATGTCGAGACTGAGCCCGTCCAGTATCCGGCGCCCATCGTATTCGACCACCAGGTCGCGAATCGAAATGATCGGCATCAGGATTTCACCGTGAAGTAGAAAATGGCGGTGAATACGGCGTCAGCCACGATTACGAGAAAAGTAGACTTCACCACCGCACTGGTTGTGGAGCGGCCTACCGAGTCGGGTCCTCCGCGGACACGGAAGCCTTCCAGGCAACCTACATGAGCAATGATGGTGGCGAAGGCCACGCTCTTGATGAGTCCGGTGATCACATCGCGCAGCACGATGGAGTCCAACACGTAACGGAAGTAGAGCAGCGGGTCGAGCCGGGTGCTGAAGAACATGAACAATCCACCCGCCAATATTCCGCAAACATTCGAGATGATACTGAGACAAGGAACACTGATCAGCGCGGCTAAATATTTTGGGGCCAGCAGGAACTCCACGGGTTCAAGCGCCATGACGCGAAGGGAATCGAGTTCCTCGGTCACCTTCATGGTTCCGATCTCAGCCGCGAAAGACGAGCCCGACCTTCCGCTGACGGCGATGGCGGTAAGCAGCGGGCCGAGTTCACGCGTGAAGCCGACCGCAACTAGATCGATAACATAGTGCATGGCTCCAAAACGCCGCAGTTCCGAAGCCCCTTGCATGGCAAGAATGAAGCCGGTGCAAATCGCCATCAGCGCCACCATGGGCAGCGCATCCACGCCGATCTGAAGCATCTGGCGTACCGCTGCCTGCCACCGATAACGGTTCCCGACCAGCGGTAGCGCGCTCCCCATGGCGCGCAGCGTGGCCCATAGTTGAATGTTCAGACTTCCGACATAGTCGAGTTCGGAGATCGTCCTTCTTCCAACGGCTTCTAGAACGGTTGCCATCAGGGCACCTTCACCCCTGAGGGAGCACTTCTACTGCCATTGATTTCGAAGATATCCAACAATCCGGTCACTTCGAATAAATGGAGCACTCGACCTTGCAGTCCCTGAATGCGCAGACTATTGTGGCCACTACGCGCGACCTTGAGTCCTTCGACGAGGGTCGCAATGCCCGATGCGTCCAGGTAGGAGACCTCTGTCAAGTCGACGACGACAGTTTCCATTGATTGCCTTTGCAGCATGGCGAGGAGCCGATCCCGAAGGGCGGGCGAAGAGTCAATGCCAAGATGCCCCCGCAAGCGCACGATCGTGCCTCCGCTGGTCTCATCCACGGTGATCTGAAGATCGGTCGCACCGACTATGCTGCTCGTCAACCTACTTCTCCTCTGTGGCAGGTGCTTCTCGGTTGGGCTATTGTTTAAGGATCAATTAGAGGCATCTGTGCCAACTGCATGTCGATTAGCAGGCCGACTCTCCAATCGATCTGGAAAAACAGTGCCGTTTGCCGTCCGGAAAGGACTTTGCGAAAAGCTGGGATGTACTTGAGTCTTAGCTGCATGATCGACTCTTCGACATCCGCACGCTTTTGCACGTAGCTCGCGGCCTGTTCGCCGTTCATCGTGTCGAGATTCTGCAAATAGTCCTCAATCAGGGCAGCTTTCGTGTCGTTAATTTTGGATAGCTCGGCCGCGTACTGGTCGTAAGCTGGCCAAAACTGTTCCGCTTCCGTGCCCGTCAGCTGCATGTTGGCCGCGACAATCAGCTTCTTCCGTGATCGCAGGTTCTCCCTCAGCAGTTTGATGTCTTGATCGATCTGCGCTTGATCGTCATCGCCCCGGACGGCGGACTTGCCACCGGAGACGGCCGGGTTGCCCTGTTGGGAAGTTGCGTCCTGACAGAAAGCCAGGTTAGGAGTTGGCAGTAGCACCACGCCCAGTGCTGCGACAAAGAACAGATACTTTCTATGCATTAATCCCCCTTTGATATTTAGAGCAATCGAATTACCAGGCACAACTGCCATGGCCATTTCGTTCTTTAGGACAATTCATTCGTCCAGTCTCCCCGACTTTCCACACTGGTTGCAGAACGAATCATGTGGATGCGAGGCATCGGATCACGCAACCCGGATCAGTTTCTTGTTCACAAACTCACCGATACCGAGATCCGAGAGTTCGCGGCCATAGCCGGAGTTTTTCACGCCGCCGAATGGCAGATCAGGCGCAGTCCAGGTCGATTGGTTGATAAAGACCATTCCCGTTTCGATCTTCCGTGCAACTCGTTTCCCACGCTCCACATCCTTAGTGATGATCGACCCGCCGAGTCCATAAGGAGAATCATTTGCCAGCTTGATGGCATCCTGCTCGCTTTTCACCCGGAAGATGAGTGCCACCGGAGCGAAGAACTCCTGATGGAAGGCTGGGTTCTCCGGCGTTACGTTCGTCAGGATTGTCGGCTCGAGGAAATACCCAGGCCGCTCGGACCGCTTTCCACCCAGCAACACCTTCGCACCGCCATCCACCGCAGTCTTGATCTGCTTCAGTACAAGGTCGAGCGCCCCCTCGGTGCAAAGAGGGCCAAGCGTTGTCTGCGGATCCATCGGATCCCCGGGAACCAGTTGTTCCAGTTCCTTCTTGAATCGATCCAGGAATGCGTCGGCGATCCCCTCGTGAAGCACGAATCGCTTTGCGGCGACACAGCACTGTCCGGTATTGTTCATGCGCCCCCATACCCCCCATTTCACGGCCGTGTCCAGGTCCGCATCGTCCAGAACGATAAAGGCATCGCTACCGCCCAGTTCCATCGTGCTCTTCTTGAGAGCCTGCCCCGCTTCGGCAGCAACAGCCGCGCCGGCCCGCTCGCTGCCTGTCAGCGCGACGCCTTTGATCCGCGGATCGGCAACCGTCTGCGCGGCCTGTTCATTCGAAAGGAAGACGTTGGAGTAGACGCCTTCCGGAGCGCCGGCATCCAGAAACAATTGTTCAAATGCCAGCGCGCACTGCGGCACGTTGGGGGCATGCTTTACGATCAGGACATTGCCCGCCATCAGGTTCGGGCCGGCGACCCGCGCCAGTTGGTAGTAAGGAAAATTCCAAGGCTCCACGCAGAAGAGCACGCCAAGGGGAGCGTTCTCGATAAATGCCTCGCCTTTCTGCACTTTCAGTTTCTTGGGTGCGAGAAAGCTCTCCGCGTTGTCGGCGTAGTAGTCCAGGATATCGGCGCTCAGTTCGACCTCGCCCCGGGCCTCCGCGAACAGCTTTCCCATCTCCAAGGTGATGGGCTTGGCAAACTCATCGAGGTTTTTGCGCAGAATCGTGGCTGCCTTCTTGACGACCTTCTTGCGTTCTGCGAGGGATCTCAGACTCCAGTCGTTTGTGTAGGTTGTTTCGCTTTGCGCAATAATTGCCTCTAGTTGCACATCCGTGTGTTCACTGAATGATTTGACCCGCTCTTCGGTATATGGATTGATTGTTTGGTACGCCATGAATTATCTCCTTGTGTGCTGCTGAGGATGCTCCGCACCCCCTGAAACTTGTGTATTGAAGACTGTCCTGCGCTGTTTTGCGATCAACTAAAAGCGGTATGAAGCTCCCAGCGCAAACTGCGATCGCGCGTTCAGCTTCACACCAGGAGCGATCTGGTTAGCCACTTGAGCCACACCGAAATCAACATTCAAGGGCAGTTCGCCGCGGGGGATCACGCGCGCGAAATAAGTCAACGTCGTAGGCAGCCGGGCTCCTGGGAGACCTTCTATCTGGCGAGGCTCTTGCAGAAACTCCGAGCCGAACACCACTTTGCTCTTTACCGGCCCAGGAACCACGAATCCGGCGGCTCCGAACAGGCGCCCCTGCCAGTTAGGGGCATTACCCGCGATGCCCAGCACGGATCCGTTTGTGGCTTTGAAGCCGAAGCTGGCTACGATCGGCAGAACATGGAAGTATGTGATCGTCTTTGTGCCAACAATATAGAAGTCCTCATTGTGAGTGTCTTGGTTGTTGAGGACTCCGCCTACGCGTTGCACATTCGTGCGCGCCACGAATCCCAGGGAGATCGCGGGGATATAACTGTGCTTTCCTGCGTTTTCGCCTAGCAGATTGGCTTTGCCATGAAAGATGTTGAAACCACCATCGAATAGTGGGCTCAGGCCAGCTACGGATCCGTCCGAATTCAAAGCGCGTGTGTATCCAGCCTCGAATCTCTTCAAGAACCCGACAGTGCCTGAGACTTCGTAGAAACCTCCGAGCACGCTGCCTCCATCGAGATAGTGAAAACTCACGGCCGGAAGTCCGAAGCCTGTTGCCGGCGAAGGGCTGGTGTACGCGAAAGGCGTTACGAAGGCCCCGGTTTGCCCCTCCCAGTTGAGGCTCTGGGCATGACCAGCGGCAGCGACCGAGATCAGAAATACAATCAGGAGACTGCAACGCCAGTTTGTTCGTCGTGCAAATGAGCCATGACTAGCCCTGGGTTCGAGCGTGCGTAAAAACTTCATCCGTGATCCTCCTAGCCCAACGTAATTTGAGAAAGCACGCGCCTTACCAAATGGAAACTTCGTCCGGCGTCAGGATCGACCTTTGTTATCAGCGGAAAAGGTTGATCTGCTCACTTGGAACGTGGGAAGCGAGACAGCATTCCAACACCAGTTGGCGATGCCCTGACGATCGTCTACTCATGAACACATTCGGAGAGTAGTGGATGCGGGTCTTGCCTCCGTCGCTAGCAGCGGCAACAACCCGATCGTCAAGCGCACGCTCGCAGGTGGCAAGGATGCAGCTGTCCAGACAGCGCAGGGTGGGGCGAGACAAATCGATTCTATGGAAAGTATCGACTCGAAATTCGGGACATCGTTAAGGATCCGAGACTTCGTCCGAGCGGCAATCGTCTGGGATTGTGTTACACGGATACAGGAGATCCATCGAGCTCGTGGATCGGCAACATTCAACTACTCAGGTGTCTGGCCCATGGCGTGGATGATCTCGTCGTTCGCTTGCGTGTAGTCCAGCTGTGACTGTAAGAGCAAGGTCCGAGCATCCAGTTCCTGAGCGGTTGCCAAATCGGCCTGGGAGGTCAGGGCTTCTCCCCGTACCAGTTGCTGATGCAGAACTCGATTGGATTCGCTGCGCAAGGCCAGTAGTTCTTCAGATACCTTCCGCATTTCCTGAGTTCTTTCCAGCTTGTTGTATGCGGTCTGAACCGCCAGTTCGACTTCATCGGTAAGCCGGGCAAGATTCTCTTTCGCCTGTGCCAACTGGGCTTGACGCTCACGAAGGATTCCACGCTTGCGCCCAGAGTCAAAGAGGTCATAGCTGAAGTGAACACCAAAAGAGCCGAAATTACGGGCCAGAAATGGAACATTGTTTTGGTAACTGTAACGAGCAAAGGCGTCCACGTCCGGCACATAGAGGTCTGTTTTTCCCAAGTGAACTGCGGCATTCGCTTTCTCCACTTCGTTGCGCGCCTCTGTAATCTCGGGATGGGATGCAATCGCCGCAGCCACACACGCTTCGCGCGCGCAGGCAGGCTCCACTTCCGCGGCGCTCGGATCCAGATCCAATGCAGTTGTGAGTGGAAGCCCTATGGTGTCGTTGAGCTGCAGCGTAAGGTCGGAGAGCTGTAAGTCGGTAGTCAGCAACTCCTGTTTCGCTTCCAGGAGTTGCGCCCGGCTTTCGATCAGGTTCTCTTCCATCGCACTGCCGAATTTCACCTGCTGGACGCGTTCACTTTGCAGATCTTGCGACGCTTTGATTCTGGCTTCCATGGCGGCGCGGTGAACCTGTGCGATCAGAACTTTGTAATAGAGCTGGTGGACTTTCAGGGCGACATCGTTCTGTGTTTGTTGCGCTCTTTGACGCGAGGCCTTCAGTTCGGCTTGCGCAATGTCGTTCATGGGTCGGATTTTCAGCAGCGTGGTGAGAGGCTGGGTCAGCTGCGTGCCGCTGGTCGTCAGGTCACGTCCACCTTGGTTAAGGGTCGCAGTTGCAGAAGGAACGGGGCTTCCTGCGACCGTGCCCAGACTACCTTCCTGAATTTGTATCAGCTGAGTGTCGGTGATATGGACGAAGTTGCTTTCATTTCGAATGGTCGGGAAATAAGCGCTTCTCGCAACTTCCTTGGCGTGCTGCTTCTCGTCGACCCTGTATTCGGCGATGTGGACGCCGTGATTGTGCTGCAACGCCAACTGCACTGCTTCGTGCAAGGTGATGTGGCGAGCGGAGGCACTATCGGCTGGCTCTCCCGCAAAGGTGAAGACCGCGGAGAGCAGCAGGATGATTAGCAAAACCTGTGATTTCCATTTCATGAGTGCGTCTCCTTACCCGGCTGCATCGTGCGGAGGTCGCCGTAGTTCAGCGGCGACTTGCGGACCAGGGCCACGAAAAGAAGTGCAATGGCACAAGTCCATGCCACCAACAGGAAGCCGTCAATTAGGCTCAAAGAATAGGCCTGAAGACGCAGCCGGGCCCCGATTACACCTGCAGCCCGGGCGGCTGCCTCGCCAGCCCCAAAGGATTTGGCGTAAAGGCTTCCGGCAAGGGCGTGGAGATTTCCTTCTGTGATCCAGCTTCCCTGGGTGACGTGCAACCCCAACAGGTTCGAATGCAGTTGCTCTCGTGCGGCGATAAAGTGACCCATGTACACCGCGCCCACGGTGCCGCCAAATAAGCGAATCGTATGAAAAAACGCTGAGAACGTCAGGATCCACTGGGGTTTCGACAATCCCCCTGTGAAGATTCCCTGCAAGATAATGCACGCCACTAGCCCAATGAGAGAAAACGATTGTCCGACGCCGATGAGCAGTTCAGTGCGATAGTAGTTTTCCGCCGCCCACGAACTCGTGTACTGGGCGCTCAACACGGCCGCAAACGCGGTGCAGGTCAACCCGACCGCCAAGAGCAGCCGAGGATCCAGGCCGCGAAGCAGAAGTAGTCCTCCTGTAACCGCGACGAGCAGAAGCGGGGCCGCGCTCCAGATGATGGCGGGAGCAATCTGGTCTGCTTCAAAACCACGGATGGCCAACGATTGGGGAATCAGAATGATTGTTAAGGTGAGAGTGAACCGAAACCAGAAGAGCAGAGATCCCAGCAGGACTGTGTTCCATTTCCAGAGATAAGGGAGCGCTACTAGCGGGTTGGGACCGCGTAATCGTCGTATGAGCGCGCACAATGTTAAGAACGCGCCCGACCAAAACAACCCGTTGAATGCGCCGGAGCGCCACCAGTCGAGCCTCTGGCCTTGCTGAACGGCGGTAAGCATTAGGGCCAGTCCGGCGCTCAAGTACAGGAATCCCACAAAGCTAGGTGCAGGGCCGCTCTTCTGTCGAACTGGAGCGGGAGGTATCCCGTAGTAGACGCAGGCCATCATCACCGGCGCGATCGCGGCTGAGCCCCAGAACATCCAGTGCCAGGAAAGATGGTCCCGGTACCACCCGAAGAGTGATGGTGCCACATTGACCGCGCCATCTATGAAGGTTGCATAGAACGCCATCGTGATAGGCAGGAATCGCAGCGGACTAATCCGCAGTGCAAAAGTCAGGGTAAGCGGATAAAAGGTGCCGGACGTCAGCCCGGCGAGAATTAACGCTGCAACCAGCAAACTATAACTGTGTATCAGCGGCAGGAAGGCGCAAGTCGCGGCAAATACTCCAGCCGAGAACAGAAGGATGCGGCGTGGTCCGAGCAAGCCTCCAAGAAAGACCGTAAAGGGCCCGATAAACATGACGGACGCGTTATAGGCGCTGTCGAGCCATGCACCCTGGTCATAACTGATGCCGACGTGACCCTTCAGATCCGCAAGCCCCAGCGAAAGCATGCGACCAGTGAGCGTGACGAGTCCGGCCCCGATGAGAACCCCGAAAATCCCCAGCACTGGCCGCGCGGAAAGCTCAGAGGGAATAGCCGCAGCGGTGGCACGCGCAATCTCCGCCGGTGCAGGTGGGCGAGCTGTGATCGTGGTAGCAGCCATGATGCTCCCGTTATCGACTTGTGCGGACCGTGGCCACTACAGAGAGACCCGGTCGCAGTTCGGCGACGCTCGCATCATCCAGTCCGATCTTTACCGGAACGCGCTGCACGACCTTGGTGAAGTTGCCGGTTGCGTTGTCGGGTGGCAGCAACGCAAATTGCGAACCGCTGGCGGGGGCAATCTCGATCACTTTGCCGCGAAAGACCTTCCCGGGATACGCGTCAATGCGGATCTCAGCTGGGTCACCAACTTTCACGTTCGTGAGCTGCGTCTCTCGATAATTCGCCTGAACCCATTTCACTTTGCTCACGAACGAAATCACTTGCGTGCCAGGGGAGACCAACTGTCCGGGTCGAACCTGCCTTTCGCCCACCGTGCCGTCTGCGGGTGATTCAATCCTCGTGTATCCCAGGTTCACCTGTGCGACGGTAAGCGCGGCCTCCTTGCCTCGCAGATCAGCGATGAACTGCAGTTCCTGGGAATTCAGAACGTCGAAACCGCGGCGTTCGGCTTCGACTGCCGACTGACTACTGGATAACATTGCCTTGGCTTGTTCCAGCGATGCATGCCGGCTGAGTAGTTGTGCGCGCGAGCCTTGCTCAGAGGCCACCGCTTGCTCAACTTTCTGGCGAGTGGTGGAGTTGGTCTCGATTAGAGCCTCCTGTCGGGTGCGCTCGGAAAAATTGCGGTCGAGGTCGGCCTGCGCACCTGCAATTCCCGCTTCCGCCGCGGCAATTTCGGCTCGCGCCTGCGATACTCCCGCGAGCGCCCGATCAATCTTGGCTTGCTGTAGTAGTTTCTGGCGCCGGTTGTTCTCGATGGCCGCCTTTGCTGCTGCTACCGCCGCATTCGCCTGACCCACCTGAGCCTGGTAATCATTGTCTTGCAGTTCGACTAGCAGGTCCCCTTTGTGGACCTGCTGATAGTCGGAGACATGTACCGCGCCGACAATGCCGGAAACCTTGGTGCTGAGCGGAGTAAGATCGCCTCGGACGTAAGCGTCATCGGTTTCCTGTTCCGCTTTGCCGCCTTCCCAGGAATTCCAGTTCCGTGTAACGGTGATCAGGACGGCGAGAGCGAGCAGGACAACCAGAGCAGGCGTGACGTATCTCTGCCAACGGGAACCATGTTGTGCTGGTGGTTTCTGGTCTTTGCTCGGTATGTCCGGCTTCGCCGCCGGTGGGGACTCAACGGGAACGGGTGCAGCCGACATTAATCACGCTCCTTTTTCGGCATACGATTCCTAGCTAGATACGCATTTGCACCTGATGTTCCAATTCCGAGCCCGAGCAACCCCTACTACAGACGTGCCTGGGTCGTCGATCTGACTTCGCAAGGCTGAGGGTTTCGTGCAGACGGCAGTATTTCGACGTCCAGACTTTGACACTGTGGGTCTGCTGACTATTTGGGTGCGCGGGCCAAGACGCATCGACCCGGTGCACTCCACTCCGGAGGAAGTTGCGTCAGAACGTAAGCCTCAGTGCAAACTGCAGCAGGCGTGGGTTGGAAAACGGGGCCGTGGACGTGATCTCACCGAACATCGGAGAACCGAGGCTGGTGTTCGGTTGCGCGAAGTTCGGGGTGTTGGTCAGGTTAAACGCTTCTGCCCGGAACTGTAGCCTCACGCTTTCCCGGATGGGGAGATCCTTGGAGACCGAAAAATCCAGGTGTCTCTGCGGTGGACCGTAAATGCAGTTGCGACGCGCATTGCCCAGCAACCCCGGCGCTTGCACGGCAAAAGCGGAGGTGTTGAACCACGCTTGGATAGTATGGACCTTACCGGCGTTAGGGTCGCCTACCTGGTTTGGGGCATCGCCACCGCGGAAGCCTAGTATGCCGCTGGCATTGGTGATGGTTCCCGGAGGGCCGCCTCCTTGTTCGCTGATGCTGGTTGGTAAGCCCGTGGAGTAAGCGTAGATCGTATTGACGCTCCAACCCTTGACCAGATACCCGGCCACTCCGTGCAGTGATCCGCCCAACGGTAGCGTGTAGTTGAGCATGACCGTGAAGCGCTGGCGCACATCCAGGTCGCCGTTGCCGTAATCGTACTGCAGAAAGCTGTTGACAGGGATGGGCGTGCCATCGCCCGAATCCATTAAGCAACCGTTACGGACGCACTCCACCGGGCGAAAGCCGCCTTCACCCTCGGGCGAGCCGTTATTGAGAATATGCGACCAGGTGTAATTGACATTGGCATTCAAACCCGCGGCGAAACGGTGCAAGAAGGACGCTTGTAGGGCGTTGTAGTTTGAGTTAGCAGTGCTCTCCAGCACATAGATTTGATCGCCGCTGTAGTCCGGGTACGGAATAGGTGCCTGCGTGAAACAGCTGGGGGAGTACGTCGGCGTGCCATCGCCCACGCACCCGGGGCCGCTGTAGTCATAAGTGGCATAGGTCGCCTGATTAATGTTCGGCACTACCGGCAGGTGACGCCCCAAGTTGCCCACATATCCCAGGCTGATTATGTTTGCGCCCAGTTCTTTCTGGAGCTGCAAGCTGTACTGGGCTAGGCGCCCCGACTTGAGGTTGTTGGCTACGGAGTCGATTTCCGTTCCGGCCGCAACTCCCGTTCCCATCTCTTCATTCGGATAATCTGCACTGGCCGGATCAATGGTGGGCAGCCACAGACCTCTCGCCATAGTAAGCCCCAGACCGCCGGGCCCGGCAATCGCGCTCGGACACTCGACGGGATAGAAGGAGTCTCCACCGCAGTCTCGGCTGACAACCAACGGAACATTTTGCAGAACGCCAGCGTTGCCAATTTGATTCGGGAAATAGGAGAGGCCAAAACCGCCTCGCAGCACCATGCCGCGGCCAAGTGATGCAGCAAAACCCAGTCGAGGAGAGATGTTGCTAAAGTCGGTCTTTATGTTGGCCGTGCTCGTGCCATGGTTGGCCCCTGACAAGACAGGAGAAACCACGTAACCAGTGGCAGTATCAAAGCTCGAAATCTGACCGTTCACTTCGGTGAACGGGGTAAAGACCTCGTAGCGGGCCCCGAGGTTGAGCGTCAGCCACCTGGTCGCACGCCAGTTGTCTTGAATGTAACCACCGATTTCCCACGAGCGGAAGTGCGGGAAAGCCACATCGTTCTGGAATTGCGCGTCCGAAGCATAACCGGCGACCATGTCGCCAAGACCACTCCCCGTGAACGTCCCGTTGACAGAATAGACGCCCCGAGGGCTAATGCTTTGCTGCCAGTTGAGCTGCCGCCGGATCAGGCTTGCCCCGGTCTTCACACTGTGAGTGCTATGGTTCCAGGTCAAAGATCCCTGGTACTGGAAGGTATTGTTGTAGTCGAAGAGCGGCGCGAACAGTGTGTCGCCCAAACCAGTGTAGGGCGGGGCAACAAAAAACGCTGGCAGACCGTATTTCGCTCCGCCGCTATCGGCATTCATGCAGTAACCGGTTCCCAAAGAACAGGGATCGAAGCCCAGCTCAACGCCGGCGTCAGCGCCATTGAGAGTCAACGACTGGTTGGCAAATCTAAGATACGCGAACTTCAATTCCAGCAGCAGCTCCGGTCGAAAGACATGAACATAGTCCAAGCCAAGATTCTGGCCGCGTTCCAGGGCCGGTCCACCTGTGATTCCGGGCGGGTTGCTGGGAACGAATGTCTTTCCGTCAATGGAAACATTCGGGAGGCTCCCTGGAGTATAGGTGTTCACATCGTTAAATGAGTAGCGCGCAAACAGTGTGTCGCGATCCGAGAAATGATGATCGACCCGCACATCGAAAGTGTGGCTGAATTGGGTTCTGACCGGAGAGTAGACAAAGTTCTCTTGCGTCCCGGAGCCCGTCGGCACCGGATACAGCGAGAACAAGTTCTTGCCCAGTTCACTGACCACCAACGGGCTTGTGTTCCCGAGCAAAGAACCGGCGGGGATAGTATCGCCTACCACCGCTGCCGCTACGAGACTCTCCTGTGCCGCCGTGGGAACGGTGGAGGTATACGTGTTCTGGGCGTATAGCTGGCGAAACCCCTCGTAGTCACCAAAGAAGAAGGTCTTGTTCTTCTGAATCGGGCCGCTGATGCTTCCGCCAAATTGATTTTGACGCAACTCGGGAATCCGGCCCGTAGTCGCAAAGTAGTCGCGCGCGTCGAACGCGTCATTCCGCAGGTACTCGAAAAGCGAACCGTGGAAACTGTTCGTGCCAGACTTCGTAATAACATCGGCCACGCCTCCTTCTGTGCGGGAGACTTCCGCCGGGTACAAATTGGTGGAGACGATAATTTCCTGAACGGCATCGATGGACGGCCGGACGACAATGGTGCCGAAGTACCGTTCGTTGTTGTCCATCCCGTCTATCATGTTGTTATTGAGAAAGTCGTTCTGCCCGTTGGCGGAAAAGGCAGAGGTCGGACGGCGGTCTGTACTGTGATTTCCGCCTCCAGCCGCGTTGAAAGCTCCCGGGGTCACGCCTGCCGAGAGCTGAACTAAATTTGTCAGATTGCGGCCGTTTAGCGGCAGGTCTGCTAGAAATTCTCCGCCGACTAACGTGCCAATGGTGGAGGAGTCGGTTTGCAGAGCGGGAACAGCACCGGCCGAAACCGAAGCGCTCTCGCTGGCCACAGCGATTTCCATCTTGCCGTCCACGCGGACGCGGTCTCCGGCTGACAGGTTCAAGTCCTTGGTCACAAACGTCCTGAAGCCTTTGGCCTCGATCGTGACATCGTAGGTCCCAACTTGCAGAAGGCTGAAGCTATAGTCGCCCGTTTTCCCCGTCTGTACGGTTCGGAATACGCCCGTCCCCGTGTTCTCAAGGGTTACCTTTGCGTCGGGCAGTACTGCCCCGGAAACGTCGGTTACCGTGCCCACCACGTCCCCAGTGTTTACCTGCGCAGTCAAGTGCGGCGCGGCCGCCAACAACAGCAAGCACAGCATAAAAGAAGATCGCCTGCCTGGATGCGCTGCAAGAACGCTATGGGCTGCAGCTGACGGTAGCCTCGACTCCGCCTTCGTTTTTTGATCCATTTGTCGCTCCCAATCGGCGGATGGAGATACGACTGCAAGGCAAGAAAAGCACTGTAGTGTTCAATTGTTGTCGGAATTAGGAACCCCACAGAAATTCGACCGAGCGTAATATATATTCCCGTTATGGGAAAATCGCAAGTGAGGGCGTGCATCTGGCTGTCCATTGCGCTGATCTGTAGCGCGCGCTCCTTTGCGTTAGATCCCTCACTCGATATCAGCCAGTACGCGCACACCGCCTGGAAGGTGCGCGAAGGCTTCACCAAAGGCACAATCTTTGCGATCGCGCAGACGCCGGATGGCTATCTGTGGCTGGGAACAGAATTTGGGTTGGTCCGCTTCGATGGTGCACAAGCCGTCCCGTGGCAGCCGCCAAACGGTGAGCAACTCCCCAGCAATTTTATTCAGGACCTCTTGGTTGGGCGCGACGGCACTGTTTGGATTGGCACAGACAAGGGGCTTGCCAGTTGGAAGGAGGGCAAGTTTACGCAGTATCCAGCATTTGCCGGTTACCGCATTTATTCACTTCTGCAAGACGCTGGAGGAGCGATCTGGTTTGCGGCTCAGAACCCGGGCAGGATCTGTTCCGTCCAAGCCGGCAAAACGCAGTGCTACGGGGACGGGAGTTTTGGCTTTTCCGTATCTGCCTTATACGAGGACCACAAAGGCAATCTGTGGGTCTCAGCTGAAACGGGTCTGTGGCGATGGGCGCCTGGTCCTGCAAAGCACTACGGACTGCCCGAGGGCGTCCAGGCTGACGAACTGGTCGAAGACGAGAACGGTGCACTCCTGATGACCACCAATAAATCCGGCCGGTTCGAGGGTCACGTAAATGGCTCGATGGAAGGGCTGAAAAAGCTTGTGGCTGGAAAACTTCAGGACGACACACTTCCCGAGATCGCTGCGGAGTTCACGCCCCTTCGCCTGTTCCGGAGCAGTGATGGCAGTTTGTGGATTGGCACCGTCCGGGGTTTGTTGCACCTGTATAAGGGCAGGATCGATCGATTTTCAGTTGCCGATGGCCTGTCTGGCGACCTCGTAACGAGCATTTTTGAAGATCGCGAAGGCACTGTTTGGGTCAGCACGTCAACCGGGCTCGATCGGTTTCGTGAATTCGCCATCCCGACAATCTCGGTAAACCAGGGTCTTTCCATTGCCGCAGTTGACGTGTTGCAGGCGACATCCGATGGCAGTATTTGGATCGCAACGGCGGATGGTTTGAATCGCTGGCAACGCGGGCAGATGACGGTTTACGGCCGGGGAAATGTTCCGAGGCAAAACGGGCAAACAGATCGGCAAACTGCCATCGTCAATGCGAGGGTAACGGAAGTCGCAAACAGCGGCCTTCGAAACAAGGTCAATTCGCTCGGGCAGGATGACCTGGGACGCCTGTGGGCTGAAAGTCGCGAAGGTGTGTTCTACTTTGACCGCGGCCGGTTTGTGCGGGTTCCTGGCCTCCCGGGCGGAGATACATCCTCAATCGCCGGGGATGGGCACGGGAAGGTTTGGATCAGCAACCTCGACCAAGGCCTGCTCTATTCGACGCCAGAGGGTGCCGTTCAGCGCATTCCTTGGACGCGATTCGGACACAGTTACGCGGAAGCTTTGCTGCCTGATCGGCAGCAGGGCGGCCTATGGCTCGGATTTATTGAGGGTGGAATCGCTTACCTCAAGGACGGCCAGATCCGCTCTTCCTACAACGCCACTGAGGGGCTGGGCAAGGGCGCAGTGATGGACCTTCAGTATGGTTCGGACGGTGCTGTCTGGGCCGCGACCGAGGGTGGTTTAAGCCGAGTGAAAGACGGTCGCATCACAACTCTTACCAGCAAGAACGGCTTGCCCTGCGACGCCGTTCAGTGGGCGATCGAAGACGACGATCATTCTTTCTGGTTGGACATGCGTTGCGGGGTGGTTCGGATTGCGCGTTCCGAACTGGACGCCTGGGTGAGTGATTCGAAGCGCACCATTCAGACCCAGGTTTTCGGCAGTTCCGATGGCGTATGGAGTTTTGGCCGTAATGGCAGCCACACTCCTTACGTGACCAAATCGCCAGATGGGAAAATATGGTTCTCCGCCCCTGACGGCGTAAGCATCATCGATCCACGGCATCTTCCGTTCAACAAACTCCCACCGCCGGTGCGCATCGACCAAATCACGGCCGACGGCAAGAGCTACGATTCCTCCCATAGCCTGCGGTTGCCGCCGCGGATTCGCGATCTCACGATTCGTTACACGGCGCTGAGTCTCGTAGCACCGGAGAAGGTTCACTTCCGGTTCAAGCTCGAAGGCCAGGATGAGGGCTGGCGGGAAGTCGTCAACAACCGCGAGGTGCAGTACTCGAACCTGGCGCCGGGCAACTACCGCTTCCACGTCATCGCTTCCAACAACAGCGGGGTGTGGAACGATGAGGGCGCGGTCCTGAATTTCTCCATCGCCCCGGCGTACTGGCAGACGAACTGGTTCCGCGCGCTGTGTGCGGCAGTTGCCATCGGGCTTGTTTGGGGGCTGTTTCGACTTCGCATTCGGCAACTGCAGCAGCAGGAAGGGAAATTCCGGGAAGCGATCAAGACAATTCCGGCCATGGCCTTCACGGCTCTTCCCGACGGCTCGCGCACGTTCGTCAACCAACGCTGGGAGGAATATACGGGGTTGAGCGTTGAGCAGGCGGCAGGCTTGGGTTGGCAGGCTGCTGTTCATCCGGATGACGTGAACCGGGTTCAGGAAAAATGGCGAATATCGGTGGTGTCCGGCGAGCCGTTGGAGTACGAGGCACGTTTCCGTCGAGCCGATGGGCAATATCGTTGGTTCCAGGTGCGCGCTGTGCCGCTGCGGGACCAGCGAGGACACATCCTGAAATGGTACGGAGTCACGACAGACATCGAGGATCGCAAGCAGGCTGAGGAGAAATTCCGCGGGCTGCTGGAATCGGCACCCGATGCAGTCGCGGTCGTGAATCGCGAGGGCACAATTGTTTTGGTGAATGCGCAACTGGAGAAGCTGTTTGGTCACCAGCGAGCTGAGGTCTTGGGGAAGAAGATGGAAATGTTGGTGCCGAAGCGGTTCCGAGGGAAACATCCTGACCACCGCGCGGCTTTTATGGTCGACCCTCGCACGCGGCCAATGGGGTCTGGTCTGGAACTGTACGGCCTGCGCAAAGATGGACGTGAGTTTCCGGTTGAGATAAGCCTTAGCCCACTGGAGACTGAGGAGGGCGTGCTGGTTTCCAGCATCATCCGCGATATAACGGACCGCAAGCGTGCCGAGGAGGCTCTGCGCCGCAGCGAGGCTTATCTGGCCGAAGGGCAGCGAGTGAGCCACACCGGTAGCTTCGGGTGGAACGTTCAGACGGGGGAGATCCGATGGTCTGAGGAAACCTTTCGCATCTTCGAATGCGATCCAAGCATGCAGCCGACTGTGGATCTTGTTCTGCATCGGACCCATCCGGAAGATGTGGCCTTCGTGAAACAGGAAATCGAGCGGGCGTCGCAGGATCGGACGGATCTAGGCTTTGACCATCGATTGCTGATGCCGGATGGTTCTGTTAAGCATGTCCGTGTTGCCGGTCGTGCCCGAACCGATAAACCTGGCGAGCTTGAGTTTGTCGGGGCCGTGACCGACATTACGGCGGCAAAGCGGGCCGAAGAAGAGCATGAAAGATTGCGCCAGTTAGAGGAAGAGCTCTCACACATGAACCGGGTGACCATGCTGGGTGAGTTGGCCAGTTCTCTGGCACATGAAATCAACCAGCCGATTGCCGCCACGATCACCAGCGCTAGCGCCTGCTTGCGATGGCTCACGCATGATCCGCCGGAACTGGAAAGAGCTCGTGCAGCCGCAAAGAGAATCGAAAGCGACGGGAACCGTGCTGCCGAAATCATTCAACGCTTACGGGCGTTTTACAAGACAGGTGCTCCACCGCAAAGGGAGTTGGTCGATATGAATGGATTGGTCGGTGAAATTATTGTGCTATTGCGCAATGACGCAAGCCGGCATTCCATTTCACTGCGCCTGGAACTTGCGCCAGAGCTGCCGCACATCAGGGCAGATCGCGTGCAATTGCAACAGGTGTTGATGAACCTGATGCTGAATGGTATCGAGGCCATGGAGGATGGAGCCGGCGAACTTACCATCCGGTCGCAGAGGAACGAGAATGGGCTACTGCTCGTCTCGGTCAGCGATACCGGCGTGGGCCTGCCCAGCGAAAAGCCAGATCTCATTTTCAATGCATTCTATACAACTAAGCCTCAGGGTACCGGGATGGGGCTGGCAATCAGCCGTTCGATCATTGAGGCCCATGGCGGACGGTTGTGGGCCAGTGCCAATGCGCCCCGCGGTGCGACTTTTCATTTCACGCTGCCGGTCGAGGTCCAGAAATGAGCGTCGCAGATGATATGACCGTATTCATCATCGATGATGACGCGGGAGTGCGCGCATCGATCAAAGATTTGGTGGAGTCGGTGGGCCTGAGCGCTGCGTCTTTCGCCAGTGCACACGCCTTCCTGGCAAGCGAGCGGCGAGACGGACCCAGCTGTCTGGTGTTGGACGTCAGACTTCCCGGTATCAGCGGCTTGGATCTTCAGCTCGAATTGAGGAAGGCAGGAATCAAGATTCCGGTCATTTTCATCACCGGGCACGCAGACGTCCCGATGACGGTAAAGGCAATGAAATCCGGCGCCGTCGAGTTCCTCACGAAGCCATTCCGGGATCAGGACTTGCTCGATGTGATTCAGCGCGCGCTTACCCGTGACCGCGTGGTCCGCGAAAAGCAAAAACAGTTGGCCGAGCTGCAGGACCGCTATGCCGGGCTTAGCGCCCGCGAGCGAGAGGTCATGAGTCTGGTGGTTTCCGGTATGCTCAACAAACAGATTGCAGCAGAGTTGGGGACCAGTGAAACCACGGTAAAAATCCAGCGCGGGCATGTGATGCAAAAGATGCATGCTGAATCTTTGCCCGAATTAGTCCGAATGGCCGACAAGCTCAAGGTTTCCCAGTAGCCGTTTCTGCCGCAGCCCTGCCCGCGTCGGTAATTTCACTCCAGTCTCTCCCCGACGTTCTGCCCCAAAGTCTTATTGCGCGGTCCAAAAGTGTGATTGTTTCGCATGGATCGTCACCTTATGCTAATGCCATGAAGAAAGGCCAGGACACTCACTTGATCGCAATCGTAGATGACGATAAATCGGTCCAAAGCGCACTGCAGGACCTGGTCGAAGCCGATGGGTTTTCCGCGAGGACCTTTGGGTCAGCGGAAGAATTCCTCGAGTCCGGCTTGCAGCGTAGAGTGGCGTGTTTGATAACAGATATCCGTATGCCGGGAATGTCAGGCTTGGACCTGCAGGCCAGGCTTAAGGCTGATGGACATAAAACTCCGATCATCTTTATCACAGCGCATGGGGATGCGAGAGTGCGGATACAGGCAATGCGAGAAGGTGCAGTCGAGTTCCTCATGAAGCCTTTCGACGATCAAGTCTTACTGAGCCGACTTCACGCCGCGCTCGACATGTAATAACCGATAACCCGGTTGGGGAGATATGCGCCACGTCTGTGGAGGTCTTCAGTGAATAGTCCCGAAGCGGTTGCATTTGCTGAGCCAGCCCGATCCAATCGCGCATTCGAGCAGATTATCGGGCACAGCCCTGCGCTAGAATCTGTGCTTCAACAAGTTGAATATGTAGCGTCCACCGACAGCACGGTTTTGATTCAGGGCGAAACCGGCACAGGCAAGGAGTTGATCGCGCGTGCCGTTCACAATGCAAGCCCGCGGTGTGGGCGTGCGCTAGTTAAGCTGAATTGCGCGGCTATCCCTCTCGATCTCCTGGAAAGCGAGCTGTTTGGTCACGAGAAGGGCGCCTTCACCGGCGCCATAACGCAGAAAATTGGACGATTTGAAATGGCGGACGGCGGCACGTTGTTCCTGGACGAAGTCGGGGACATCCCTCCGGCGCTACAGCCGAAATTGCTTCGGGTGCTTCAAGAGCAAGAGTTTGAGCGCCTGGGTAGCGGGCGCACGCATAAGGTGAACGTCCGGCTGGTGGGTGCCACCAATCGAGATCTAGGGGAAATGGCGGCACGGAACGAGTTCCGCAGTGACCTTTATTACCGGCTCAACGTTTTTCCGATCTCGCTGCCATCCCTTCGTGAACGCAGAGAAGATATTCCAGCTCTGGTGGAACACTTCGTCGATATTTTCAGCCGGCGGATGGGAAGGAACATCCACCACATTCCTGCGGACACGATGGCGGCCTTCTCGTCGTACTCCTGGCCTGGCAATATACGTGAACTTCAGAATCTCGTAGAGCGTGCGGTAATTGTCGCGCAAGACGGGCTGCTTCGAAATCCACTGCCCCCGTCCGTACCGCTAATAGCACCCCTCCCTTTAATAGAAAAGGTGTCCCGAGATTCCGAGCCTGCCGTGTCAATGACGCTTCGAGACTCCGAGCGCGCTCTTATACTCCAGACGCTGGAAGCGACCGGTGGAAGAATCGGAGGTCCCAAGGGCGCCGCCCTAAAGCTGGGGTTGAACCGGACAACGCTGATTTACCGGATGAAAAAGCTTGGTATTTACCAGCCCTTGCGGCGCACTTCGCCGCACGACTTCCTGGCTCGTCGGCAGACTGAAGCGACGGTATCGCAGTGAGTATTAGCTAAAACCTATCTGAACCTCCGTTCCTCAGTCGGAATACTCAAGCATCTAGGAGGAGGGCCGATGCTGCGTGCATACAAGAAAATAGCCGTGGTGGCTTTCCTGATGATTGGGTTTTCTGCGATAACCTTCGGGCAGGCTGGCTCAGCCACTGTGCGCGGGAAGGTGACGGATCCCAGCGGCCTTGTTGTAGTTGGTGCAAATGTGGAAGCGACTAATACGGCCACAAGTGTCACTCATCCTACTGCGACAAACGATGCAGGTTTTTACTGTTTATCGAGCCTCCCTCCCGGGAGGTATTCACTCACGGTAGAGAAGGCTGGTTTCGCGACTATCGTCAAGCCCGATATTGACCTACACGCAGCTGACGACATTTCCGTAAATTTTGAACTTCAAATTGGCGCCATAGGCCAGACTGCAACGGTCCTGGGAGGGGCGCCCCTGGTCAACACAACGAGCAGTTCGCTTGGTGGCTTGGTACAGGCGGACGAGATAGCAGGTATGCCGCTAAACGGCCGGAACTACATTAATCTGACACTACTACAACCTGGGATTGCGCCTAGCCCGAATATAATTCAGGGCGGAACCTACAACGGAACCTGGTATAGCAGCAATGGGGCCACCATGCGCTCCAACAACTTCATGCTGGATGGGGCCATCATGCAGGACGTTAACGGAGGTTCCACCGCCAATTTTTCTGGAAGAACGCTTGGACTCGATGGCATCCAGGAGTATCGGGTAATCACCAGTTCGTTCAGTGCGGAGTACGGATTGCTGGCAGGAAGTCAGACAGTAATGGTAAGCAAGAGCGGAGCCAATCAATTTCATGGCAGCGTGTTTGAATATCTTCGGAACAGCGCTTTGGACGCTGCCAACTACTTCGATCGCCCGACAGTCGCAAATAATTTTAGGCGTCTGCCAGCGTACGAGCGGAACAATTATGGTGGCGCGTTTGGCGGTCCGATTCAAAAAAACAAAACGTTCTTTTTCGCCGCGTTTGAAGGGGTAGAAGAGCGTCTGGGGATTACCGTCAATAACACGGTAATGGCGCCGGGGTGTCATGGTGTGGCTGGCGCACTAATCACGAACACAGCATGCCCGCAGCTGGGTTCAACCCCATCGGTGACGGTTGCGCCAGTCGTCGCCCCGCTGCTGGCGCTATATCCTCTGCCCAATCTGCCCAACGATGGGTACACCACTCCGTTTACTCAGCCCGATAGAGACGTATATGGTCAAATGCGGGTGGACCATGTCTTCTCTGACAAAGACTCAGTGTTCGGGCGATATACGATTGATGACGACGCCCAGGTATTAGGGAACAGTTATCCGCAATACTTCGTGGTCGACCGCGACACTCGCCATCAGTATGCGACGTTGTCAGAGACCCACATCTTTTCCACCTCTCTCATGAATGATTTTCGGGTTTCATTTAGTCGTACTGCGAGTACGCGGTTATCTCCCAGTCCTTTTTCTGGTCCTCAATACTCACTGGTGACCGGTCAGGCCCTTGGCCAGATCATTGTCGGAGGCGTCACTGGAACTTTCGGACCAGCCATAAATTTTGTATCTACCCAGACGCAAAACATTCTTAGTTTCAGCGACGACCTCATGTATGCAGTCGGCAGTCACTCGTTGAAATTCGGAACCTTGATTAACAGCTATCGGCAGTTTGGGCGCCAAAGCCAGAGAGTCCAAGGGCAATTGCAATTTGCCAGTATCGCCACATTCCTGGCTGGTGTCACATCTAGCTACGCGGCAGAGTTGCCCGGTTCCTTACTCGACAGAACGTGGCAGTTTTATACCACGGGCTTCTACGTTCAGGATGACTGGCGGCTGAGATCGAGGTTCACCCTCAACGCCGGATTGCGATACGAGCCCTCACCCAACTATTACACAGAGGTTCACGGAAAGAGCTCCGCCCTAATTAATCCGCTGACAGATACGCAAGCAACGGTGGGACCATACTTTAAGAACTTTACCTGGAAAAATATCAGTCCGCGCCTGGGCTTTGCGTGGGACGTATTCGGCAATGGCAGGACGGCCGTTCGGGGGGGAGCGTCCCTCGCTTATGACATTGGCAATTTATATAACGGCTTCCTTAACATCATGCCTCAACAACAGCCATTCTCATTTACAAACAGCGGGAGCGGTACGTTTACGATACCGCTTACTTTTCCGGCTAATTCAGTGAATAAAGTGCAGTCTACGCAACAATACAATATGCAACAGGCACGGTTTTACAATGAGAATCTGACCATTGAGCAGGAATTGCCATTTTCGATGGCATTGGCCGTTTCCTATGCCGGGTCGCGCGGCATCCATCTTCCGGGAATTGGCGATGCCAATCCCAACCTACCGCAAGGAATAACCAATGGGATTCCATTTTGGAATCCCAACCCTGCCCAGGCTGTGGTGAGAACAAATCCCAATCTGAGCGCAGTCCTTTTTCGTGATTCTTATGGAGACTCTATCTACCATTCCTTGCAAGTTCAGGTGAATAAGCGCTTCACAAGTGGGCTGCAGTTCCATAGCTCCTTTACATGGGGAAGATCGATCGATAATTGCGTGGGTCTGGCGAGCGAGGCAACATCCACCATCTTGTACCCGTCCAACCCCTACAACCGGCGGTTCGATCGAGGCCCATCCATATTTAATATTCCGCGCATTTGGGTAAACGATTTTATCTACAATCTGCCCTCCCCCAGAATTGAGGCGCGTTGGCTCGGAGGCTTGACGAGCGGATGGGGAGTAACGGGCATCTTTACCGCACAAGACGGACTACCATTCAACCCTGTTGTGAATGGTAATCGGTCACGCTCAGGTCTTACAGGGGGGCTCACCTCTGGCATTGACCGGTCAAACTACAACCCAGCTTTTACTGGTTCCGTGATCACCGGAAATCCTGCCCAGTGGTTTAATCCGTACGCATTCATGCTGCAACCGGTGGGGACTTTGGGCGATGTTGGCCGCGATTCCCTGGTTGGACCAGGTTTCGTAGACTTCGATTTTGGAATACACAAGAATACGAAGCTGGGCCTTCTGGGTGAGGCTGGGAATATAGAGTTTCGCGCTGAGGCTTTCAACCTCTTGAATCGTCCCAACTTTGGGATGCCTGCAATCGCAACCTTTGCTGGTGCTTTGACAGATCCTCTTACCGTGGCGCCCCTTTCGGCTGCCGGGCAAATTACAAGCACGGCCGGAACTTCCCGGCAATTGGAGTTCGCGCTGAGAATTTCTTTCTAGTGGAAAAGGAATGATGCATCAGCGAATAGAGTGGCACACTGCCTTCATAATTCGGAGCAGTGTTAAGGAGATGGGACGCCGGTCCTATGAGATTAGCGAAGAGACGAGCACCCGATGTGGTCGCGCTGGTCGTTATGCTGGCAGTGATGCTGCTGGCGTGGCCGCCCCGCGCTCTCGGGCTCGATTCGACCGAGGGCCTCGGTCAATACCAGCATGCGGCTTGGGCGGCTCGCGAAGGCTTGATGGGCAGCGTTCGGGCGATCGTCCAGACGCCCGACGGCTATTTGTGGCTCGGCACTGAATTCGGCCTGGTTCGCTTCGATGGCACTCGATTTCTCCGCTTGGCTCTGCCGCCGGACCAACAACTCCCAAGCCCCAGGATTTTGTCGCTGCTAGCCGCGCGCGATGGCACGCTGTGGATAGGTACGTACAGTGGGCTGGCGAGCTGGAGGGATGGGCGAGTGACCCGCTATCCCGAGATTACCGTGGCGGTATCTTCGCTCCTGGAGGATTATCAGGGAACGATTTGGCTCGGTACAAAGGAAAAGGTCTGCGCGATTCGGCAGGGTCGATTCGACTGCCGTGATGATTTGAAAAGTGTTGCTCCCTCCACGTACGGGTATCTCCAAGGAGGAGTGTTTTCCCTGCACGAAGACACGCAGCATCGTCTGTGGGCCGGAGCCGAGTCGGGGTTATGGCAGTGGCAGCCGGGTCCGCCACGACGGGTCCTCCCGCAACCGGTTGGCGCTTTCCAGGCCGTGGTGCAAGGCGATCAGCCGACCGCCTTGACTATCATTGCCAGCTCACCGCAAGGCCGTCAGCTGTGGGAGGTTGCCGACGACAAAGGGGAGATGTACACCGTTCCCGGCCTGACCAGGCCTTTTACACCCAACCGCCTGCTGCGGGATAGCAAGGGTGCTTTGTGGATTGGAACGCTGGACCAGGGGCTCTTGTATGTCAACCACGGAGAGACTACCCGGTTTGCGCAGAACGACGGCCTTTCGAGCGACTTTGTGCTGGCGTTTTTTGAAGATCGGGAAGGCAACATCTGGGTCGGCACGACCAATGGGCTCGATCGCTTCCGCGAATCCGTTGTTTCCACAATCTCGGCCAGTCAGGGATTATCGACTCCAGCCTGGTCCTTGACGTCGGCACGCGACGGCAGTATCTGGATCGGTAGCGATAACGGCGTGAATAGATGGAAGGATGGCCAGCTCACCATCTATCGCTCCGCTCACTTGCCGAGGGCGGGTCGTCGCACCACGACATACGCGGCCGCGCGCGAGATAACCGATCCGGGGTTACCGGGCAACGTCATCGGGCCGCTGACCGAGGATACTCGCGGTCGCATCTGGGTCACTACCCCCGGCGGAGCTGCGTGGTTTGAGAACGGTCGATTTACTCGCGCCGGCCCCCTCGCCGCGGGAGCGTCGACCGCGATAGCCGCCGATGCGCGCGAGGGGGTCTGGATTACCGATCCCGATCGCGGTCTGCTGCATCTGGTCGATGGCAAAAGTGTCGAGTCGGTAAGTTGGCCGTGGTCCAAAGCAGAGCGCGACCGCCGTGTTTCCGCCATTCTCCCCGATCCGGTCAAAGGTGGACTGTGGCTTGGATTCCTCTACGGCGGCATCGCCTATTTCAACAACGGCAAACTCGCCGCATCGCTAACCAGCAAGGATGGCCTGGGCGCTGACCTGGTATGGAGTCTCCTCCTCGACCGGGCCGGTGCACTTTGGGCCGCCACGGATGGAGGCCTCAGCCGCATCAAGGACGGCCGCGTCGCAACCCTTACAACCAAGAACGGCCTGCCTTGCAACGTCGTCCGCATGGTCTTGGAAGACGACGCATCGTCGTTATGGCTGTACACGGCTTGCGGCCTGGTGCGAATTGCGCATTCCGAGCTGGATGCGTGGACGAGTAACTCGAAGCGCATGGTCCAGACCACGGTGTTTGACAGTTCTGACGGCGTGAGGAGCAGTGCCGTAGTTGGCAGGTACGGCCCAAGGGCCATCAAGTCCCTCGACGGAAAACTCTGGTTCGCGCACGGGGATGGCGTCAGCGTAGTAGATCCGCGCCATCTGGCTTTCAACAAGCTTCCACCTCCAGTACGAATCGAGGTGGCCACGGCCGATAGACAGACCTACGAGACCCCGGAGCATTTGAGCTTGCCGCCCCTGGTCCGCGATCTCTCGATCGATTACACGGCCCTGAGCTTCGTGGCGCCGGAGAAGAACCGCTTCCGCGTCAAGCTGGAAGGCTGGGATCACGACTGGAGAGACGTCGGCAATCGCCAACAGGCTTTTTACAATAACCTTCCTCCGGGAAATTACCGCTTCCATGTGACCGCTTCCAACAACAGCGGCGTCTGGAACGAGGACGGCGCGGCCCTAGATTTTGCGATTCCGCCAGCTTTCTATCAGACGAATTGGTTCCGCGCGCTGTGTCTGTTGACGTTTATGGCGATGCTCTGGATCGTTTATCATTTGCGCGTCCGCGCTTTGGAGCGGCGCCAGGCATTGCTAGAAGGGAATCAGGTATTACTTAAGCAGAATCAGGCATTGTTAGAGCAGCATCAGGTCGAGATCCGCGCCTTGAACGAACAGTTGATTAACGGGCAAGAGGCGGAGCGGATACGCATCTCGGGAGATCTGCATGACGGCGTTCTCCAGCAGATCACGTCGCTCACTCTCAGGTTGGCCAAGGTGAAACGGCAGGTGCCACCCGATTCGGAAGCGACAGCAACGATCAATAGTCTGCAGCAACAACTCATTCAGATCGGAACGGATATCCGTCATATATCGCATGAACTCCATCCGGCAATGCTGCAAGAGGCTGGCCTCCCGGCGGCCCTTTCGTCTTATTGCGAGGAGTTCAGCAACGTGCGGGGCCTCGCTGTATCGTGTGAAACGGACGAGAGTGTGGAGCAGTTGTCGCGTGGCGCGGCGCTGTGTCTCTACCGTATCGCGCAGGAAGCACTCGGCAACGCGGCCAAATATTCACAGGCAAAAAAAGTGGAGGTTCGGCTTACTCGAGCCGACGGTTGCGTTCGACTTTCAGTCTCCGATGATGGTGTTGGTTGCGACCCCAACGAGACCGAGAAATCGGGAGGTTTGGGCGTGATCAATATGCGAGAGCGCGTGCTTCAATTGCACGGGACGTTTCAGTTCAACAGCGAACTCGGGCGTGGAACCACGGTGAAGGTGGAAGTTCCTTTTCGCCCCGCGTCGTAAAATGTACGACAATCAATCGCGGGCCTAACATTCCTCATTATGAGAAAGGTATCCAAGAGAGTCATTGTCGGGTTGACCAGCATGCTGGCGTGCTGCGTCTGCGCTTTTGCGTTAGACCCATCTCTCGACGTCAGTCAGTACGCGCACACAGCGTGGACAATCCGCGAAGGGTTTTTCAGGGGTAACATTTACTCGATCGCCCAAACTGGGGATGGCTATCTTTGGCTTGGCACGGAATTCGGCTTACTTCGCTTCGATGGTAACCGCTATATCCCCTGGCAACCGCCCGCGGGTCAGAGTCTCCCCGGCAATGGAATCACCAAGCTGCTCGTCACCGGCGACGGGACTCTTTGGATTGGCACATATGCTGGCCTCGTCAGTTGGAGTGGCGGCAAGCTGACTCGGTACCCAGAGCTTGATAAGCAATTCGTGGCAGCGCTGCTTCAGGATCATGAAGGTACGGTTTGGGTCGGCACGCTGGGGAGTCCATTTGGCCGGTTGTGCACAATAAAGAAGAGCGATGTACAGTGCCAAGGCCAGGACGGCGCTCTGGGCCGAATGGTTGCGTCTTTGTATGAGGACAGCACCGGGGCGCTTTGGGCCGCTGCGCAATCTGGGCTTTGGCATTGGAGGCCCGGTCCTCCAAAGCAGTATGCGATGCCCACAACGGAGCTCAAGGATCTGAATAGCGGCGACCAGGGAGAACTGCTCATCGCCATGCGTGGCGGAATTAGGCAGTTCTCCGACGGCAAGTCCGAGGCGTACGCGATTCCAGGCGGAAAGCCGTTCAGTGCGAATCGGCTTCTCCGCGACCACGATGGCGGTCTCTGGATCGGAACCATCGACCAGGGACTCATTCATGTGCATCACGGCAAAACCGATGTATTTTCGAAATCTGACGGTCTCTCGGGCGATGTTATCTTCAGCCTTTTCGAGGACCGCGAGGGCAGTGTCTGGGTTTCCACCAATGGAGGTCTCGACCGCTTTCGGGACTTGGCCGTCTCCACGATTTCAGTTAAACAAGGTTTGTCGAATGACGCCGCCTGGTCAATTCTAGCTGCGCGGGATGGCAGCGTATGGGTTGGCAGTCGCGATGGTTTGAACCAGTGGAATAACGGACAGATTTCGATGATCCGCAAAGCCGGCGGACAGCCGGATGATGCGCCGCAATCGCTCTTTCAGGATGATCGCGGGCGCATCTGGGCGTTTACCAGTCGTGGACTTGATTACGTTGAGGGCGGCCGGTTTGTTTCCGTCACCACTGCGCAAGCCGCACAGGTGCATTCCATCACGGGGGACGGGGCGGGCAACCTATGGCTTTCGGAGGATACGAGTCTTTTGCACTTGCGCGAGGGACGTGTGGTTGAGGAGTTCCGCTGGCCAAAGATAGGCCGTCAGGAGAGCGCCTCGGTTCTACTCTCCGATCGTGAGCATGGTGGATTGTGGCTCGGATTCTGGCGTGGCGGGGGCGTGTCATATTTCAAGGATGGCCAGGTCCGCGCATCCTATAGGGTAGCTGATGGTCTGACCCCGAATGCTGTCTCCGACCTGCAACTCGATCACACGGGCGCGCTATGGGTCGCCACGCAGGACGGGCTGAACCGGATTAAAGATGGTCGCATTGCCACGCTCACAAGCAGAAACGGATTGCCTTGCAACACCGTTCACTGGACGATGGAGGACGACGATCACACGTTCTGGTTGTATACGGCCTGCGGCATCGTACGCATCGCCCCGACCGAATTAGACGCGTGGATTGCAGACCCGAAGCGTACGATTGAAGCGACCGTTTGGGACGCGGCTGACGGCGTCCGGCTCCGCTCGACAGCGGCCAGCTACTATGGGCCGCGGGTCGCAAAATCGACCGATGGCAAACTGTGGTTTGTAACGGGAGAGGGCGTCCAGGTCATCGATCCGCGCCATCTTCCCTTCAACAAACTCCCGCCGCCGATCCGTATCGAACAAATCACAGCCGACCACAAGATTCGCTGGCAAAACCTATTGAGCGAGGCACCTTCCAACTTACGCCTGCCGCGGCTGACTCGCGATCTGGAGATCGACTACACGGCTCTGAGCCTGGTCGCGCCGGAGAAGGTCCGTTTCAAATATAAGCTGGAAGGCTACGATGGCGACTGGCAGGATGCGGGCAATCGCCGCCAAGCATACTATACGAATCTTTCACCTACCCACTACCGCTTCCGCGTAATCGCCTCGAACAACAGCGGGGTGTGGAACGAAGAAGGCGTGACTCTGGAGTTCAGCATCGCGCCCGCCTACTATCAGACGAATTGGTTCCGGGCTCTGTGTGGTCTCGCGTTTCTGGCGATGTTCTGGACCGTTTATCACCTCCGGGTCAACGCTTTGAAACGCCGCCATGCCGCACTGGAACAGCAGCAGGCATTGTTGGAGCGGCATCAGGCGGAGGTCCGCGCGCTGAACGAACAGATGATCAAAGCGCAGGAGGCGGAGCGGATGCGCATCTCCGGCGAACTGCACGACGGTGTTCTCCAGCAGATCACCTCCCTTACCCTCCGGCTGGGCAAGGTGAGGAATCAGGTGTCACCCGATTCGGAAGCCAAAGCGACGGTGAGTGGTTTGCAGCAGGAACTGATTAAGATCGGAACCGACATCCGTCATATATCGCATGAGCTTCACCCTGCACTGTTGCAAGAGTCAGGCCTGCCGGCGGCGCTGTCGGCGTATTGCGAGGAGTTCGGCAAGGTGCGCGGGCTGCCGGTGACGTGCGAGACGGACCCAAGCGTGCAGGAGTTGTCGCCCGGGGCCGCGCTGTGTCTGTACCGCATCGCGCAGGAAGCGCTCGGCAATGCCGCCAAATATTCGGAGGCAAAGAAGGTTGAGGTGCGGCTAACACGATCGAATGGTACCGTTTGCCTTTGTGTATCCGATGATGGTGTTGGCTGCACTCCTGACGAACTCAGAAAATCGGGAGGGCTGGGAGTTATCAATATGCGAGAGCGGGTGCTTCAGCTGAAGGGGACGTTTGAATTCAAAAGCGAGGCGGGCCGCGGAACCGTCGTAAAGGCGGAAGTTCCTTTTCGCCCCGCGCCGTAAAGTCGGGTCGCCGTCAGAGACTCATTCGCTCGATATTTGTTCGGCGATCCGTTGAGGATCCTCAAACCACCTCGCAGTGACAGCCCCGAAAATGCAGCCGCCAACGTGCGCTAGATAGGCGACGCCGCCCGTCTGCACATGGGCTACGGCTCCTGCATTGAATAGTTGAATCAGAAACCACACTACGATCAAAAGCGCAGCCGGGATGAAGGTGACGCGGACGAAAATAAAGATGACCAGGAGCGATCGCATCCGGTCGCGAGGGTAAGTCACCAGGAACGCACCCATCACTGCGGCAATCGCGCCGCTTGCGCCCAGGTTAGGCACCGTTGAACTGGGGCTGGCAACAACCTGCGCCAGCATGGCCACCAGCCCGCCTGCAAGGTAGAACGCCAGGAAACGCAGCGGATTCATGGCGTCTTCAATCTCTGGACCAAAAGCCCACAGGAAGACCATGTTTCCTATGATGTGCGACCAACTGCCGTGCAGAAACATCGCCGTCAGAATTGTGATCCAGTGATGACCGGCGACGATTTCTGCGGGAACGACTGACCATTGCAAGACAAATGCGTCGCCGCGCATCAGTTCGGCTAGGAATACCAGGACGTTGACCAATATGATCAAAGCGGTGACGGCGGGGAAATGTCTGGGCCGTCGCGATGCGTCCGATAGAGGGACTAGCGTTCCCAACGTCTCTTCTCCGTCGTTCGGCGGCGCAGCACTGCTGGGCCGAGGGTGGGTTCAGTTTCGAGTCCCGTGCAGTTCTATCCTTTTCAAGCCAACTTCGCAAGCACCCGGTGGGCGGCTTGCCCAATTGGGACGTGCTCATCATTCGTTTCTTCGGTGATCTCTCGGTTCGGAATTGGTTTCAACCCAATGTTTCCAGGCTGCAAACCGATCACCCAGAGTCGGATGGTCAGGATCACGGTAGTAGCGAGCAGGAGCGCACCCAATCCGACATGGGCCACCGTGCAAATGACCATGGCCGGTGCGGGTTGCACGGCTTCACGTCCGTGCAGGACGCGGGTGTAGAAGGCAGCACCACCCAGGCAAAGCTGGAGCACCAGCAGAGTCATAGTCATCAGCGCGGACTGGCGGATCTGATCTACGTTCCTATAATTCGATAGAACGAGAAAAGTGGTCCAGGTGAGCATCGCGACCACTACGATTGAGTTTGCTACGTGCGGCCACCAACTCAGGCCGCCGTGTCGGAACAGGCCGCCCAAAATCAGTTGGACGTACAGCACTCCCACCGAAATCAACGCGAGTAGTACGATACGACTCCCTACGGGTTGGACGAGAACCTTCGGAGATGTCATCGACGTCCGACCGGTGAATGTCGCAATGATCACTGTGATACAGAAAAATGTTTGTCCGAGAGCGGCATGAGCGGTAGAAACGGCGGGAGGAAGAAAATACAGCACCGTGAGACCGCCCAGTATGCCTTGCATAATCACAACAGCCAGTGCGGTCATACTCAGGCGTCGCATCCATCGGCGATCGTCCGTTCGCCAGGTCCAGAGTGCAAGGATAACCGTGAGAAGACCAACGAACTCTGCAAGCATGCGGTGGCCGTGCTCGAATCGGACGCCGCCAACCATCGGCGGAATTCTGTAGATTGATCCGAAGCTCGTGGGCCAGTCGGGCACGGAGAGCCCCGCATCATTGCTCGTCACCAAAGCGCCAGCCAGGATTAGCGTGAAGATCCCGCAGGCAGTGAAGACAGCAAAGACATAACGCGTGCGATTGTAGTTAGCGTTCACCAGTTCGGAATGTTGAGCCGCGATCATCGGACAAACTTGCAGTCGTAAGATTTTTAAGTGCCAAAAGCTTGAGCACCGTCGGGGGCGAGGTGCAGCGTCGCGTTTCCCGCCAGTGGTGCGACCTCGGCTTGTTCCTGACATTGAATGCAGAGGCTCGCCCAGGGGAGGGCTTGCAACCGTTTCAGGCGGATCGAGCCTCCACAGTCAACACAAATGCCGAAACTTCCATCGGTGATCCGCTCCAGTGCGTGCTGAATCATATGCAGGCGGCTGCGGTTCTGGCTGGCACTCATGATCAAGGATTCCTTCGAAGCAGTGAAGCAAGTGAGATCGATGGAGTCGAGAGGAACCGGGCCAGCAAAATCCCGTATTTCCTTTTCAGCTTTCTCGATCGCCTGTGACAGCTCACGCTGTTGCTCTTGCAGTCCACGCTTGAACTGCAAGAGGAGGTGCTTATCCATTGGGAGCTTCTGCGTGTTCATAGTTGTGCCTCTCTATCACTCAGCCCACATCGATGGTGGTGCCAATTTCGCCACTCGTTGGACCGACCGGTTGACGGTGCTTAGTTGACTGCTCTGAGCTGTGGAACAGATCGATAGCCTTCTTGCAACATGGCTAGCGCAAGAGAGCTTAGGTCTGGATCGTCGCACTCGGCGGCCCGCTTCAGTTCACTGCCCGCGTCTTCTTGCCCGTAGCCGCACCACATCACCCCACATAGGAATACGTAATCGCTGTCCATGTTTGCCTCCTGCTCGATTGGGGATAGAGCACGAGCGTTGCCAAAGCGAAGGAACGGTGGAAATCGGTCAACTTTATTTACTGGCCGCAACTGCCGCAACCCACTGCGATGGTGATACCGTGCGTAATCCCGTTTCCCGAAGGCCTGTATACATCTAAGCAAATGTCAATTGCGCAAATGTCGAACCGCTGACATTTGATCCGAACCCCATGGCCGAGCATCTCAATGATTCACTGTTTCTGGATGTCTCGACCCAGGCTGCTCCGCGAGTTCGCTAGTTGAGTAAGAGGAAGTGCCAGGCCGCGAATTGGTTCGTCTCTGGTCCGCCTGCTCAACGAGCCGCGTCACTATGGCGAACAGGAAGCTCGCGGAAAGTCCGCACATCAGCACGCCGGTCACGCTCTCTACCGGGCCCATCGTTCGCCACATTTGTTTGAGAAGAAGATCGCTTGCGCCGACTGTGGAATAGCTGGCCGCCGAAAAATAGAAAGCTGCTTCCCACGTGGCAAAACTTTTCCAGCGATAAAACGATGCCCACAACAGAATCTCTAACATGTGCAAGCAGACAAGCAGACTTGTGAATCGAACCACGAGCATGATGGAGCGGAAAAGACCCAGGTGCCGAATGCCGTGAGGAAACTGGGCCCTTATCCACTCGATGAGAAGGGCCATGCCCACGCTTTGCAGTAGAAGTGTGAGTGTTACGAGAATGATCGTTACATAGCCTTCGCGGACGAGGATCATAGGGTAATCAGTTCACCGGCTTCACAATTCGACTCGGGCGTACGATGCGCCCTGGCGACCGTTCTCGACCATCCCGACAATCCGTGAGGTCCCAAGACTAATCTGAGGATCCAAACAGCGTGGTTCTCGGTTTATATCTGGACTTAAAGCCCATCCCCCAAGCCCTTGTTCACTAGAATCTTCACATCGACACGGCGGTTAAGTTCGCGCCCTTCGGCGTCAGTGTTGCTGGCAAGCCGATGGGTAGTGCTGTAGCCAACGGGCATCAGGATGCGTCGCATGGGAATGTTCTGGACCTCGTAGAAATAGTGAGCAACCGCGGCGGCGCGCTCCTCACTGAGTTTCTGATAGTCGATCTTTTTGCTTTGCGTATTCGCAGCGTATCCCGAGATCTCGATCATGTAGCCATCGAGCGACTTCGCGGTTCTGGCAAGATCGGCAAGCGCCGGTTTGGCTTCACTTTTCAGTACGGCTGAATCCGCGTCAAAGAAGATATCGTTCTCCGCTTCAACTTTGTAATGGTCCGAATCCGACACTCGCTGATTGACCATCGCTACGGCGGTGGCATCCACGACCCCCAGAGCGCCGGCGGCTTGCGCCTGCTGACTCGCCTCATCGGCCGCTTGCTGGGCCTGCCCGGCCGAACTCTGGGCTACGGTCGCAGCCGCCATCCCTTGGATCGCAGTGGATTGCGCGTTTTGAGCAGCTGCCTGACTGGCCTGAACCTGCTCCTCCTCGGCCATTTCGATTGCGAATTCATCGGGAGTAAAGGAAATCTTTCTGGCCTCGAGTTGGCCTTTCGAATTACCCACGCCTTCAGCCGCGATCGTCAAACCGGGCACCATTGCCGTGACATCCATGTCGGTGTGCCGGAAGAACAGAGCTTTGCTCTTCTTTCGCTCAATCTTGGTATTGTCTGTGATGTTGACGACAACGATGGCGCCCGACGCCTTTTCACGGATGCGAACCAGGTCTCCATTGCGAGATAGAATTAGACCTTTGACTTCGGCCTTGCTCCCAGCTTCAATCTGATTTGTTTGGCTCGCAGCTCCCGCGAAGGTGAGATTGGCGAGTAGGATGGTTGCGATTACCTGGGCCAGCACATTCGACTTCCAGTTGCGAATAGTAGCTTTCACTGTGATTCCTCCAAATTGGTGGTACGGCTCGTCCGAAGATTCGCCCGTTGTTCACGGGCGTGTTTTTGCATATCGCTTGAAGTGCACGGCTCAAACCAACAGTGAGACTGCAAGAGTCATGCCAACTAACTGCTTTCTGCGGGCTGCGTGGGTGGTTTAGATAGAAGGAATTACAGTTCCATTTGGAAGATCAATAACGGGGTAGGTGTCACGAGCCAAACGCGCGTCAGCCCACAGTCAGTCGAAAAGTTGGGATTCTGTCAAATCGTGTACAAAACGTCGCAAGCGTCCGCTATCGGAGTGTGACCCTCAGAACCAACAGGAGTGGAAGATAAACAATAGAAGCTGCGAGAAGTCGACGTGCAGCTCCCCTCGATCTCTGAAGCACGAACTTGACCCCGAAGTAAAAAAAGCTCAGACCGAGCAGTAATCCCGCCCAATAGAAGGTGGCTGTGTGCAGCGCCGGAAGTCTTGCGATGCTGGTTGGGATCAAAGCGAGCAGTGGCAACATGGTTTGCACAATCACAACAGCCACTCTGGCGTCGCCACCGGGTAACATCAGATAGCCAGCGCGGTCATAATCTTCGCGGTACATCCATGCGATGGCCATGAAGTGTGGAAACTGCCACAGAAAGAGGATGGCGTACAGCAGCCACGCCTCACTACTCAATCCTCCCGACGCGGCGGCCCAGCCAATCAGCGGAGGCATTGCGCCAGGGAAGGCACCGACGAGAACGCAGAGAGGCGTCTCACGTTTCAGCGGAGTGTACAGGAACAAATAAGACAGTAACGTGAGGAGTGCCAGCAGGCTCGCGAGCCCACCGACAGCCACCGCGAGGTAGATGGTCCCGGCCACAGCCAGGACGATTCCAAAGGCCAGGACAGCATGGGGTTCAAGGCGGCCGGCAGCGGCGGGGCGCCGGGCGGTCCTGCGCATGTGTGCATCAAAGCTGCGTTCGATGTACTGGTTCAGTGTGGCCGTCCCGCTTGCAACGAGCAACGTCCCAAGCAAAGTATTGAACAATGCGACGAATGAAAACTTTTGTCCCACGCTTGCACAACCCAGGTAGAAACCCACAAAAGTTGTGATCAAAATCAGGAAATTGACTTCTGGCTTGGTTAGCGCCCAGTAATCAGAGAGCAGGGCGGATGCTCTGACCCGGCGGCCTTTCATTGGGGGCGCTTTGAGCACGGGATCGAGAGGCTTGGCGGACATCTAGAAAACCTCCATACGCTGCGGGGTCGTATGCGATCCCACGCTGAGTTGCGCGTCTGATATCGGAAACGAGTATGGGTGCGAATTCTGGGGTGAGAGCAGCCGCGCTGCGACAATCGTTCCGGCGACCAGGTAAACGACAGTAACGCAGGTCCACATCAACGCGCCGGCACATTGCTGGTCCTCAAGAGCAGAAAACGCAAGCAGGTGCGGTGCCGAGAAGTAAGCCGGGTAAACCACACGGTCGCAAAAGACAAGAAATCCCGAAAGAATATCGCACGGCAAGGTGGCGAGAAAAAGATACAAAAGGATCGACCACTCCGACCCGTCCGAAGCGCTCGGCCCAAGCCGGATGACGGGCCACCAGAAAAAAACTCCAGATATCAGAAACGAGGTCTGCTCGATTCCATGCCACAGTTCCGATCGCATTCCGAGCGCAAAGAAAAAAGGAATATGCCATCCGATCAGAGTGGCAGCGGCGGCAAGCCAGCAAACTGTGGGGTTTGCCAGCGACTTCTCAAGTCGCTTCATTAACGCCCAATGGGGAATTGGCGCGAGGAACGCTTCGATGAATCGGGGGGATGAACCTTGCGTCAGCGGCTTTATTGGCGCGCCAAGCCATATGAAAGGAGGGGCCAGCGTCATGAGCAGCAAATGCTGAATCATGTGGACCGTTAGCAGTTGGTGATCGAGGGCCGCTATAGGGGAAGCCACTGCAATCAAGATGAGGAACAGTCCCAGGAAAAAACTCGCGGCGCGCCAGCCGCCGACGCTGTCCCGTTCAAGCCTGCGAATGCGAATCCATCCCCGCACGTAGATTAGCGCTGCGAGAATCAAGACCGCAGAAGCCCAGAATGATTCGACAGCGGCGTGATGAGTGTGTGGCATCGCTGGATCCTATTGCTGTGTACCTGGAGATTTCTGACTGCTTTCGCCAAGTGCCAGGTCACGTGACGCGTCGCGCGCGGGAGCTTGCCCGGCGGGATGCAACGTCTCCAGAAATGCAACGAGCGCAGTAGTCTCCGCTGGACTCAAGTTTTTTCCATACGCGGGCATGTTGCCGCCGCCCTGAATTACCTGCCGGATGAGCTGGTCCTGTGTCAGTCGAACGGCGACCGAATCCAGGGACGGGCCTCTCTTTCCACCGGTTTCGCCAAGCGAGTGGCAGTTGCGGCACTGCTTGACCTGAAAGACCAGCGCGCCTTGGCGCTCCAGTGCAGTGGTGCCATGCACAAAGCGGTCCGGGACCGGATCACCGCTCCACGCGTTCATTTGTGGACTCCACGGCGCGAACTGTGCGAGCCGGGTGAAAGTTCCCAGGGTGATCGCAATCAGCATCACCGTGAGGACCGCAATGGGCCGGCGCTTCCAGCTCTTTTCTCCTTCGCCGGAAAGAAACGGCAGAAGAATCAACGCCAGGATCGCCAGTACTGGGCCGATGAGTAGAAATGGCGTCTCCATCGAGGGAGGAAGCAGTGAGAGCAAAGCGTAAAGCCATAGAAAAAAGTAATCCGGCTTGGGAGCGGTCTGGATGATCGTCGGGTCGGGCTGGCCGGTCGGCCCAAACGGACCGAAGTAGAAGGCGCACGCGGCGATAGCCAAAATAATAAATGCCGCGAAGAACAAATCCTTCCAGATCGCATAGGGCACGAAAGGCGCGCCGTCTTGCTTCGTCAACGCGTGATATTCGCGTTCATAAGTGGCTCGCTTTACGATGCGACCCGGCATGGGCCATTCGTTGATGCCCAGCTTCAGTACCATCAGAAGGTGAAGACCTACGAACGCGATAAGCATTCCGGGAATTACGAACACGTGCAGAGCAAAAAATCGGGAGAGGGTTGCGCCGGCGATGATTGGCCCACCCAGCATCAGCTTTACCACGAAGGGACCGATGATCGGAACGCGGCTGGCGATGGAAGCGCCGATTCCCAATCCCCAGTATGCGTCCTGATCGAAGCGCAGCACTTGTCCGGTAAAGGCCATGCCCAAGGTCATCAGCAGAAGAAAAACGCCAATAACCCAGGTGAGTTCACGCGGAAACTTGTGAGCCCCGAACAGGAAGACCTGCACCATGTGAATCAGAACAATGGCGACCATGAAGTTGGAGCCCCATCCGTGCATCGCGCGAATGAACCAGCCGAGCGCCACCTGATGGTTCAAAGCCTGAAGACTGCTCCATGCCTCGCCGGCTGAGGGCACGTAGATCAATGCCAAAAGAATTCCCGTAACAAGCTGGAGAAGGAACACTGTGAGCGCCGCGCTGCCAAACACGTAGAACCAACTGGCCGTGTTCCGGGGTACGGGATGCTCGGCGGCCTCACGAATCGGCGCCGCAAGCTGCAGGCGATGGTCGAACCATTCCCCAATCTTTCCAATCAAGATGCGCATGGCGGCTTCTCCCCGGTGAGAGATGCGATCGCCGCTCCCGGCGTGGGCAACTCACCAGCCTGAATGGTGACCAGGCCGTTCTCAACTTTGTAGGGATATTCGAACAGGCCTCGTTCCGGTGGCCCCGACGCGCGCGAGCCATCACGGTAGTACGCTCCGCCATGACAAGGGCACATAAATAAACCGGATTGCTGAAACCAGCGGACCGGGCAGCCGAGATGTGCACAGTTGATGGCAAAGACCTGGAACTGATCGCCACCAATACGCCGGACCCAGCAGGCAGTGTCCACCGTCTTGCCATCTGTGGGCATCACGTATGGATTCCGAAAAGTAGCCAGCCGCGTTTCGCCTTCAGGAAAGTCGTTTACAGCCCCGAGCGGGACCCAAGAGAGATAGCCGCTGGCACGACCGCGCGTAACCGAGGAAAGCAGAAATCCAACCACCGGCACCGCCACTACCATAGCCGCGAATCCGTTGAAGAGAATTCCCAGTTTCATGAAAAACCCGCGGCGCGAAATAGTGGAGCCAGTCGACGGAGCAACAACAGGTTTAGTGGACATAATCTGAACTCCTAATGCTGCGAGTAATTCGAAGCCGAATAAGGCTGCCCGGGGTTCTGCACGCGGCGTGACGCAAGCCAGGCAACTACATCCGTAATTTCCTGGTTCGCCATTGGTTTTCCAGGTACGTTGGCGCGCCAGTCTGGCGCGCCCAATTCCGGCCGGCCCGCGATCACGATCGTGCGCAGTCCCTGATCGCTGACGAGGGCCAAGAATGAATCATTGGTGACGGCGCTGCCCTTGCGCGTGCCCTGGCCTTCAGGACCATGGCACGAAGCGCAGTACTTTCCGTAAACCAGTTCACCATTGGCGGCGTTGCCCGGAGTAGTTGCCGCATACGAAGGCGGATTGCTTCCGTCGAGAACTTCGTTGTGCGCCCAACGTGACAATATGCCGCTCGTGATCGCATCAATCTGTTTGTCCGTCAGCATTCCGCCTGCGCTCTGAGCGAAGGCGGGCATCGAGGTTCCATGTACGCCGTTAGCGATCACTTTGCGCATGGACGCTTCATTCACAATGGCGAGGTAAACTGGATCTCCCAGCGCGATCGCTGCCCCTCCGCGTCCTTGTGCGCCATGGCAGCCCGCGCAGTTCTGTGAGTAGAGAGTGGCGAATTCCAAAATCTGGTCGGGCGCTACCGCTTCCGAATCCTTCTGGGGCTGACCATGAGGAGAGCTACTACAACCCGAGAGCAGCATGCTCAGCACCGCTAACCCACATAGATAGCGATATCGGTTCATGGGCGCTTCTCTCCTTCTCGTGGCGGGGTGATTCCCGGAGCTTCGATCCCTGCGCGTATAGCGAATGACAGATTCTCCCGCGTCGTCATCGGTGACTCCCGCATGACGACTAAACCTGCCACGATTCCGAAGGCCACCTGCGAAGCAATGAACCACGGCCAGTCGATGTGGCTGGCAAGCAGTGGATTGAGCAGACCCAACATTGTGTAGAGGAGCCCCGACCATAGGACAGGGCCGATCAACCCTCCGAGCACGATCGGGCGGTGCGCGAACATAGGAAGCATCGCGCCGTAGAGCAAACCGACCAGCGCAGACACAACGATGTGTAGGACCAAAGCAATCGCGAAGCTGTCAGCGTGAAATGAGTTTAACTGTCCAGGCCCGAGCTTCAGCGATTCGGCGTACACGACCGCAGCGAGAAGATTGATCGGGTACCAGATGCTTCCCGCCTTTAGCACGCCGTAGGCACAGGCCAGTACCGCCATCGCGACGCTTCCAGCCAGTCCGCCCTTCACGCCCGCTGATACTGGATAGGTTTTTACCGGCAGCCAGGCCCGCACATGATGCCCAATCGGAAGTAACTCAACCACCCGGCGTTCGGTGGCTATACGGATGTCTTCCGGAACTACAGGCACAACTTCTTCGTGCTCGTAAGGGAAGACTTCGCGAAACCAGCCGATGCAGCCCGCGAGCGAAAGAACGGCACCCAGGAGGGTGACCGATAAGCTTGTGACCAGGCCTGCAAACATCAAGGCGAAGCCGAAAGCCAGAACAAAGGGCCAGGATGTAGGCGCGGGCACTTCAATCTCGCGCGGCGCCCGAGGGCTTTCACTGATTGGTTCGGTTGTCAGCAAGGTTGCCATTGTTCTTCCTCGGCGTTCTTCCTCAGTTCCCCAGCCTCAGCGGCCCAGCACGTAAACAACAGTGAAAACCACCACCCACACGGCATCCACAAAGTGCCAGTACATCGCGAGGACCTCCACGCGACGCGACTGCTGCGCGCGCACGCGTCCGGCCAAAGCAAAGATCGCGACAATCAAGAGCATGATCAGGCCTGCGGTTACGTGAAAAGCGTGCAGTCCAACCAGCGAGTAGTAGGTCGTTCCGAATAAATTCGTCGAGATCGTGAGCCCGTGTTCGTAAATTAGCCGGTGCCACTCCTGCGCAGTGCCGTACATAAACGTGCCGCCCAAAACGATGGTCAGCGCCCATAAGCCGAGAAATGCTCCGACTCGGTCGCGTGCCAGCGACTTCGCCGCGAAATGAATGGTCAGGCTGCTCGACAACAGACAGATGGAGTAGAAGATCGGTATTTCGAGCACTTCGCGCGGAGTCGGTCCGGTGAGACTCTTCCCAACATAGAAAAGATAAGCAACCACGAAAATCGTGAAGATCGCCGACTCGGCAATGATGAGGCCAACCATTGCGACTTTGCCACGATACGGAAGGCTCCAGGCCACCGACGCCTCGGGGAACCGATTTGCCATCGCAGAATTTGCTATCGCGCTCATTGCATTGTTCCTTCACTCATAACGGCTGTCTGGATCTTCGGGATGCTTCAGGTCCCACAACGGCCGGCGGCTCGCGACCACAGGAATGGAAGCGAAGTTATACGCAGGCGGCGGCGAACTGGTGGACCATTCGAGCGTCCATGCGTCCCAGGGGTCGTTGCCCGCCTTGGCGCCCTTGAAATAGGAAATAATTAGGTTAGCCACAAACAGCAGGATGGCGATCGCCTGAATGAACGCGCCGATGCTGACAAGCAGGTTCAAAGTATTCCAACCGCGGCCTGGCTCGTAAGTGTAGATTCGGCGGGGCATGCCCAGGAGGCCGGGAAAGTGCATGAGGTCGAATGTCAGATGGAAGCCGATCACGAACACCCAGAAGTGAACCTTGCCGAGGGTTTCGTTCAACATTCTTCCCGTGATTTTTGGGTACCAGTAATAGATGGCGGCGAACACGGCAAACACAACCCCGCCTACCAATGTGTAGTGAAAATGCGCGACTACGAAATACGACAAGCTAAGCTGTGAAGCGAAGGCGGCACTTCCCAGCATGACGCCGGTCAGGCCGGCAATCAGGAATTGGAAGAGAAATGCGATGCTGAACAGCATCGGTGTTTTGAACTGAATCCTTCCGCCCCACATGGTGCCCAGCCAATTAAAGATCTTGATTCCCGTGGGAACGCCGACCGCCATCGTGGTAATCGCGAAAAAACTGTTGGCGTAAGAGTTCATTCCTACGGTGAACATGTGGTGCGCCCACACGCTCATGCTCACGAAGCCGATGCAGACCGTGGCCGCGACCATCACCGGATATCCGAAAATCGGCTTCCGTGAAAACACCGGGATGATTTCCGACATGAAAGCAAAGCAGGGAATAATAAGGACGTACACTTCCGGATGGCCAAATATCCAAAAGAAGTGCATCCAGAGCACGGCGGAGCCACCCGCCTGCGTGTCGAAGAAATGCCCTCCTAGATATCGATCGATGAGCAGCATCATCTGTGCCGCGGTCAGGGGCGAAACAGCGATCAGAACCATTCCCGCCATGACCAAATTAAGCCATGCCAGCAAGGGCATGCGGTTGAGCTTCATACCTGGGCAGCGCATGCACAGAATGGTCGCGATTATGTTGATCGCGGTTCCAATGCTTCCAAACCCGGAAACCAGCAGCGCCAGTGTCCAATAATCAGTGCTGTGGCCTGGCGAAAACGCCCGGGCCGTCAGTGGCGCGTATGCCCACCAACCCACATCCGGAGCGTTGCCCGCGCCGTAGAGCCCATTTGCGCCCACCAGGCTGAAGTAGAGAAGAAATCCACCTAGCGCCGAAAGCCAGAAGCTGAAGGCATTCAGCCGCGGAAATGCCATATCTCGAGCACCAATCATTAGTGGAACAAGATAGTTCGCGAAGCCAAACAGGATTGGCATACCCATGAAGAAAACCATGGTTGTGCCGTGCATTGTGAACAGTCGGTTGAAAACCTGCGGCGAAACAAAATGATTGTGCGGGAACATCAGCTGAATGCGGATGATGAGCGCTTCGACACCGGCGATCACCAGAAATAATAAGGCGTAGAGAATATAGAGAACGCCCAAGCGCTTGTGGTCAACCGTGGTAACCCACTCGTGAAGCGTGTCAACCCACGGCTTCTCGTTAATCTGCACGCCGGGAATCGTGATTGCATTCGATGACATATTGGCCTTCAACGTCCCTACCGAAGTGTCTCCATATAACTCACGACCGCATCCAGGTCCGCATCGTTCAACTGCATGGCCGGCATCAACGACCCGGGCTTGATCGCGTTTGGGTTCTGAATCCAGAGCCGGAGGTTTTGTGGTGTATTTGTTGCCGCACCGGAGGCGATCGTGGCGCGGGTCATCAAATGTGTGAGATCCGGGCCGAAGCGCCCGTTAGCAGCTGTCGCTCCCACGGCATGACAGTTCATGCAGGCATTGCTTTCAAAAACTCGTCTTCCGGTCTCCACGCTTGCGTCCTGAACGGCGGGCTGTTGTTGGCCGTGCACCCAGGCGGCAAAGTCTTCAGGAGTATCCACCGAGACCCGTAACAGCATCTTGGCGTGCTGAACTCCGCAGTACTGCGCGCACTGACCAAGAAAGATTCCTGTGCGCTGTGGGTCCATCCACATCCGGTTCGGATGGTTGGGAATCAGGTCAGTCTTGCCGGCGAGTTCCGGGATCCAGAAGCTGTGGTCGGTGTCAGCCGAAAGCAAGGTTAGGAACGTAGGAGTCGGATTCGCGGGATCGCTCACCGGGATGTGCAACTCATTCGCTGTAACGACCCCCAGCTTCGGGTAGCGAAACTCCCACCAGTATTGGTGTCCGATGGCGGTGACCTCGATGGCGCCCGGGGGTTGGGGAGCATCCTGGACGGCATGGATTACTCTCGCCGTGGCCAGGAACAACACCACCACGATGATGATGGGAATGATGGTCCAGGCCATCTCAATCTGTGTGCTTCCGTACACCTGGGGCGGTTCGCGTCCGGCATCCGCGGCTTGCCCGCGGAACTTAATGACGGAATAGGCCAGTAGCGTAAAGACGACGACAAAGATGATCCCGGTAATGACAAGGACAAATATAGAAAGGTGAGTGACCATCCTCGCCGGTGTCGACGCCGGAGTGAAGATGTTCGTACCGTTCGCGGGCTCGCTTGCGGCGAACGCGGCAGTGGACAGGAAAGCGATGACCATCCCTTGCCAAAGGCTCCGCAAATCCGAAAATCTCATTCGCCGCATCAACATTTCTCTTCTTCCTGATTTGGCCTGAGGCGCTGTTCTTCGAAAACGCGATCGCAGGTACGTTTCAGAATTCCGCGCTACAACGACTGAAAGCAAGCGAAATACCAAACGGACGGCGGATGTTCCTGATTGAGATCGCAATGAATCGCTGCGATCCATGTCCGTTATGCAAGCGTGGCCAGGGGCATCAATTCGACAGAAGACTGACAGCGTCAGCAATTCACCTTTTTTTGGTCGAATCGCTAACCAACTGTCACTCGGCCGGCTTGGAAGTGGCGATTATCTAATGGAACAACAATTGCACCGTCTCATGGTGCGATTTGTCTGTTGCGAGTAGATGGCCTGGTGTGGCCACGGGCAAAGCCAGCGTGGTCGGGCCGCAGAGACGGTGACGAGAGGGAAACAAATGGCAAAGAGAGTAGCGGACCTGCTTGTAGATGTTTTGGCGGAGGCAGGAGTACAGCGGGTTTACGGCGTCAGCGGGGATTCGCTCAACGGAATCACGGATTCGATTCGCACGCGCGAGGGGATCCAATGGGTTCACACACGCCATGAAGAGGTCGCGGCGTTCGCGGCCGGCGCCGAAGCGCATCTCACCGGGAAACTGGCGGTTTGCGCCGGCAGCTGCGGCCCCGGGAACCTGCACCTAATCAACGGCCTCTACGATTGTCACCGCAGCCGCGTCCCCGTCCTTGCCATTGCCGCTCAGATTCCGAGTAACGAAATCGGCAGCGGATACTTTCAGGAGACTCATCCCGAGCATCTCTTCGCGCAGTGCAGCCATTACTGTGAACTGGTCTCGCATCCGGAGCAGATGCCGCGGGTGCTCGAGATTGCGATGCAGACTGCAATCTCAAGGCGCGGCGTCGCCGTCGTTGCCATACCAGGAGACGTGGCCATGCGAGATGCCGTCGAGCAATCGGCGCGGCTGCGTTTTTCCGACGCAAGGCCGTCTGTGTGCCCTTCCGACGACGAACTCAACATCCTAGCGGACCTGCTGAATCGGTCGCAGAAAATAACGATTCTAGGGGGCGCAGGCTGTGCCGGAGCACACGACGAGCTGATTGCGGTTGCAGCCAAGCTGCAAGCTCCCATTGTCCACGCGATGCGGGGAAAAGAGTTCATCGAATACGACAACCCCTTCGACGTGGGCATGACAGGTCTGCTCGGGTTCTCTTCCGGCTATCACGCCATGCTGACTTGTGAAGTGCTACTGATGATTGGCACAGACTTCCCATATCAGCAGTTCTTCCCCAAAGACGCCACCATCGTGCAGATCGATGTGCGCGGGGAACAGATCGGACGCCGTAGCAAGGTGGACTTCGGCTTTGTGGGGGACACAAAAACCACGCTCCGGGCACTGCTGCCGAAGCTCGACCAAAACCAGTACGAAACGCACCTAGAGGAATCCGTAGAGCACTATCGCAAAGCACGCAAGAGCCTGGACGACCTGGCGGTGCCCAGTTCCATTGACAAGCCGATCCATCCTCAATATGTCGCGCGCCTGCTCGATCAACTCGCAACCGAGGATGCAGTGTTCACCTGCGACGTGGGGACGCCAACGATCTGGGCCGCACGGTATCTCACCATGAACGGCAAACGAAGGATTATCGGTTCCTTTACACACGGGTCGATGGCCAACGCTCTACCACAAGCGATCGGCGCACAGGCCAGCTATCCAGGCCGGCAGGTGATTTCGATGTCGGGTGATGGCGGTTTCGCGATGCTCATGGGCGACCTGCTCACGCTGGGCCAACATCAATTGCCGGTGAAGATCGTCGTATTCAAAAACGATTCGCTCGCCTTCGTCGAACTGGAGATGAAGGCCGCCGGGATCCTCGATTTCACCACCGACCTGCGCAATCCTGACTTCGCAAAAATCGCAGAGGGTGCTGGCCTGCTCGGGCTGAAAGCGGAAACCGCTGATGACGTAGAACCGATGCTTGCGCAGGCGCTGAAATATGACGGTCCGGCACTGGTTGAGGTGCCGGTTTCGCGGCAGGAACTCTCCATGCCACCGACCATCACTTTGGAGCAAGCGAAGGGCTTCAGCCTCTTCATGATGAAAGCGGTCCTTAGCGGGCGCGGGGACGAGATTGTCGATCTCGCCCGAGTCAATCTGCTCCGCTAAGGAGGACGATGAATCACTAAGGAAGGATACGCATGATTACAACACTACCCATCACAGAAGCCGACTTGTCGACTATTCCTCGTGGTTTGGATCTTCTCAACCGACAAGTCCTGAACAAAGGCACGGCATTCACTGAGGAGGAGCGCAAGGAATTTGGGCTCCACGGGCTTCTTCCGCCGCATCTCGAGACTCTCGACGAGCAAGTTGTCCGAGCCTACGAGGCCTATAAGAGAAAAGACGATGATCTTGAGCGGCATATCTACTTGCGCGCACTGCAGGACGCAAACGAGGTCCTCTTTTACCGCCTTCTTCTGGAGCACATCGAAGAAATGACGCCGATGGTTTACACGCCAACCGTTGCGCTGGCATGTGAGCAATTCAGCCACATCTATCGGCGGGCGCGTGGGCTATTTATCTCCTATCCTCTCCGCGACTCTATCCCGCAGTTGCTGCGAAATCGGCCGACTAAGGACGTTGATGTAATCGTCGTCACGGACGGCGAGCGCATTCTGGGCATCGGTGACCAGGGTGCAGGCGGACTCGGCATCCCTATCGGCAAACTTTCGCTGTACACGCTGATCGGGGGCATTCGTCCGGAACGAACGCTACCGATTGTGTTGGATGTGGGTACGAACAACGCAGAGCGACTGAAGGATCCCGAGTACCTCGGCTGGCGTCATGAGCGAATCACAGGGGAAGCTTATTTCGACTTCGTAGATCAGTTCGTGCGGGCGGTGAAACAGGAGCTTCCTGGGACATGCCTGCAGTGGGAAGATTTCGCGACTCCTCATGCCCGGCCCATCCTCAATCGCTATCGGGACCAGTTGTTGACCTTTAACGACGACATCCAGGGAACGTCGGCGGTTGCACTCGGCGCTGTCTTGGGTGCGGTCAAGGTGACCGGAAAAAGTCTGAAGCAGCAGCAGATCGTCATGCTCGGCGCGGGTTCAGCCGGTATCGGAGTTGCGGACGGACTCCGCGCAGCCATGAGGGAGGAGGGCCTGACCGAGCAAGAGGCACAGAGTCGCTTTTGGGTCATCGACAAAGATGGTCTCCTGCACTCAGGCCGAAAGGAACTTACTCTTGAGCAGGTCGTCTATGCCCGACCAGAGAACGAGATCGCCGGGTGGCCTCGAACGTCCGACGGACAAATCGGTCTTGCTGACGTAATTGGAAAAATCAACGCAACCATTCTGGTGGGTCTTTCAACCGTGGGCGGCGCCTTTTCGGAACCAATCGTTCGCGAGATGGCTCGCAAGGTCGAGCGGCCGATCATTTTCCCGCTCTCGAATCCGACCTCAAAATCTGAAGCGAAAGCCGAGGATTTGATTCAGTGGACCGATGGACGCGCGTTGGTGGCGTCCGGTTCCCCGTTTGCTCCCGTCAGTTATGGCGGCCGCAAGATACCTATCGCGCAGTGCAACAACATTTACATCTTCCCTGCAATGGGACTTGGCCTGGTAGCTTCAGGTGCCCGCCGAGTCACAGAGCCGATGATGCTGGCAGCGGCCCGAGCGCTTGCCGCAAATTCGCCGGCGCTCAAGGATCCATCTGCGTCCCTGCTTCCTCCGCTCACACAGCTCAGGAAGGTCGCGGCTTCGATTGCCATAGCAATTGGAGTCGAAGCACAAAAGAATGGCGTCGCCCCAAAGCTCAGTGAGGACGAACTGCGCGAACGAGTGTTAAAGACACAGTGGACGCCCGCTTACACCGCGTTGGAATAACAAACGCTGAGAAAACGAGAGGTAGAAATGGCAAGCAATACGAGCGGGAATTTGGTCCACCCAGTTGGTACTATGACGACGAAAAAGGTAGCGGCTAGCCATCCTGCAATGGCTTTCTGGTCCACCATGATCGGGAAGAAGGTCGTCATGGCGGTTACTGGAGTTGTGCTGGTCGGATTCGTGATCGCCCACATGGTGGGCAATCTCAAAATATTTACGGGGCCGGACGAGATCAACGCCTACTCACGGTTCCTGCGGGAAGTAGGCTCACCTGGGCTTGCCTATGGAGAACTACTCTGGGTAGTGCGAGCCGTCCTGCTCACATGCGTTGCCCTCCACATCACTGCCGCTTTCCAGCTCAGCCGGATGAGCTGGGCTGCGCGACCGGTTGAATATGAGGTCAAGCGCAATATCGAAACGACACTCTCCGCACGCGTGATGCGCTGGGGTGGGATCCTTCTGGTTGTCTTCATCATCTTTCACCTTCTTCACCTGACCGCGGGTGCAGTCGGGTTCCGAGCCGGACAGTTCAGACATCTGGCCGTCTACCAGAACGTCACGCAAGCTTTCACTGTTTGGCCGGTTGCGCTCTTCTACGTCGTAGCGATGGGTGCGCTTTGCATGCACCTGGACCATGGAATCTGGAGCATGCTGCAAACCCTCGGCTGGAACACCGCCCGAAACGAAAAGAAGTTGAAAATCGCTTCACGAGCGATCGCGATCGTGGTCTTTTTTGGATTCAGTTCTGTGCCGGTTTCGGTATTGGCAGGCTGGTTGCATTAACTGCTGATTGTATTGAGCAAAGGACGAAACAAATGTTGGAAGCAAGGATACCCTCAGGTCCGATTGAGCAGAAGTGGGATACGTGCCGTTACGAAATGAAGCTGGTGAATCCCGCGAATCGGCGCAAACACTCGATCATCGTAGTGGGAGCGGGGCTGGCCGGAGCGGCAGCAGCTGCGACTCTCGGCCGGCAAGGCTACCACGTCGATTGCTTTTCCTATCACGACACTCCGCGCCGGGCGCATTCGATCGCAGCTCAGGGAGGTATCAACTCCGCCAAGAACTACCGCAACGACGGTGACAGCGTTTTGCGTCTGTTCAAGGACACGGTCAAGGGCGGCGATTATCGCGCCCGTGAAGCCAACGTGTACCGGCTGGCGGAAGTCAGTGGCAACATTATCGATCAGTGCGTGGCTCAAGGCGTCCCGTTTGCAAGGGAGTACGGCGGACTTCTGGACAATCGCTCCTTTGGCGGCGTACAGGTCGAACGAACCTTCTATGCGCGAGGCCAGACGGGGCAGCAGCTGTTGCTCGGCGCTTACCAGGCCCTCGAGGAGCAGATAGCGGCGGGGACAGTCACGATGCATTTCCGGAGTGAACTGCTTGACGTCGTCCTTGTCAATGGCAGAGCGCGCGGCATTGTGACGCGGGACTTAGTGACGGGCCAACTGGATTGCCACTCTGCCGACGTGGTTGTGCTGGCAACCGGAGGATATTCCAACGTCTTCTATCTCTCGACGAACGCCAAGGCTTCGAATTGCACCGCGATATGGCGTGCCCATCGCCGTGGCGCCCTCTTTGGGAACCCGTGTTTTACGCAGATCCATCCGACGTGTATCCCGTTGAGCAGCGATTTTCAGTCCAAGCTGACGCTCATGTCGGAGTCGCTCCGGAATGATGGACGCATATGGGTACCGAAGAAGAAGGGTGACACCCGTGCTCCAAATGAGATTCCGGAAAGTGACCGCGATTACTACCTCGAGAATCGTTACCCAAGCTTTGGAAACCTCGTACCCCGCGATGTTGCGTCGCGAAATGCGAAGGAAGTATGCGACGAAGGGCGCGGCGTGGGCCCGCACGGTCAGGGTGTCTACCTGGATTTTGCCGATGCCATTCACCGGCTCGGCCTGCAAGCAGTGCGCGAGAAGTACGGCAACCTGTTCGAGATTTACGAAAGAATTACCGGAGAAGACGCATATACAGTGCCCATGCGGATCTACCCAGCTCCCCACTACACGATGGGCGGACTCTGGGTTGACTATCACCTGATGTCCACGATTCCCGGATTGTTCGTGGGCGGTGAGGCGAACTTCTCGGACCACGGTGCCAACCGGCTCGGCGCCAGCGCGCTCATGCAGGGTCTCGCCGACGGCTACTTCGTTCTCCCGGCCACAGTGCCCGATTACATTGCTGCCAACAAATTAGATCCTGTGAGTGCGTCCGACAGCCCGTTCAAGGCAACCAAGGCCGAAGTGAAGGATCGTATCGACAAGCTGCTGGCGATCAATGGGAAACGCACTCCAGATTCCTTCCATAAAGACCTTGGAAGGATCGTTTGGGATGATTGTGGCATGGCCCGTGCTGATGCCGGATTGCGTAAGGCCCTCGACCGAATTCCGGAATTACGTGACGAGTTCTGGCACAACCTTCGTGTCGTCGGTACGGGCGACGAGCTCAACCAGAGTCTCGAGAAAGCGAACCGGATCTCAGATTTTCTCGAACTCGCCGAACTCATGTGCACCGACGCCTTACAGCGCACAGAATCGTGCGGAGGCCACTTTCGGGTGGAGAGCCAAACTCCCGAGGGTGAGGCGAAACGTGACGATGCAAATTTTGCCTACACGGCCGCCTGGGAATGGAAAGGTGCTGGCGAAGCGCACGCCTTGCACAAAGAACCGCTCAGCTTCGAGCATGTCCCGCTTTCGCAAAGGAGTTACAAGTAGCCATGAATCTCACGCTAAGAGTTTGGCGGCAGCAAAACGCAAACGCAGCGGGCCGCTTCGTCAGCTATCAGGCGAACAATGTCACCCCCGACATGTCGTTCCTCGAAATGCTGGATGCGCTCAATGAGGATTTGATCAGCCGGCAGGAGCCGCCGGTGGCCTTCGAACACGATTGTCGGGAAGGTATCTGTGGCTCGTGTGGTTTCCTCATCAACGGTGTGGCTCATGGTGGGCAGCGCGGCACCACAGTATGCCAACTTTCCATGCGATTCTTCAAGGACGGCGACACGGTAACGATCGAGCCGTGGCGGGCCCGGGCGTTCCCGGTGATCCGCGATCTGATCGTAAACCGCTCAGCGTTTGACCGGATCATTCAGGCTGGAGGTTTCATCAGCGCCCCGACGGGAAGCACTCCTGCCGCCAATGCGATCCTGGTTCCAAAAGAGGATGCAGACACTGCCTTCGACGCAGCGGCATGTATTGGATGTGGCGCCTGCGTCGCCGCCTGCCCGAATGCATCGGCCATGCTTTTCACTTCGGCCAAAATAACTCACCTGAACTCGCTCCCGCAGGGTCAACCGCAGCGTGATCAGCGAACCCTGAGCATGGTAGCCACGATGAGAAACGAGCTATTCGGAAGCTGCACCAATCACGGCGAATGCGAAGCAGTATGCCCCAAGCGGATCCCCCTCGAATTCATCGGGAAGATGAACCGCGATCTGATGCGAGCGGTCTGGCACCGGCACCGGGAGCCACTGGTTGTTCCCAGCATTGTGCAAATGCCATCTGCGGAGGACTCACACGAGCCGCAACTTCAGGGGAATGAGGCCCAGGCACATGTTCAAGCAGAGTCCCGGGAGCATGCGGTCACGCGCCCGTAAGGTCTAGCGAAGCGTTTTCGAATGAGAGGAAAGATCTCCATGATTGTTGGTCTCAAGAAGGCTCTGCTGTCGAAGTCTAGTCCGGTGGTTGGTCTCGTCCTGGCGCTAATAGCGATTGTGGGTTCATCGGTTCTGGCATCGGCCGAAACGTTCGAAATACCGCAAGACACAGCACTCCGGATTCGCTTAGACGACACGCTGACCAGCGACGATTCTCAAGTAGGAGATCCCTTTAGCGCCACTGTGGTCGACAGCGGGGAATACCGCAACGCTCGAGTGTACGGTCACATCGAGGAGATTGATGTATCCGGCAAACTCAAAGGGCATACCAGCATAGTGCTTCGCTTCGACCGCCTGGTTATGCCCGATGGCCGCCGCGCTCTGATTCATGCCGAAATTGTTGAGCTTTACCACGCACCCTCCGGCGAGAAGGTGGATGTCGAAGGCGCCATCGAGTCAGGCGGCAGAGGTCGTAAGAGCGTCGAACATACAGCCATCGGAGCGGGAGCCGGCGCCTTGCTTGGCGGAATCTTCGGTGGCGGGAAAGGCGCGGGGATTGGCTCCATAGTCGGCGGCGCGGGCGGACTGGGCACAACTGCATTCCACGGACACCAGAAGATCACGCTCAGCAGCGGGCAGGAGATGCTGATTCGTGTCACGGGCCGTTGAACATCGAATCAGAGTAGGAAAAGTCAAGATTATGAGTCTCACAATTACTGAGGAGTTCCGTATAGAAGAGGACGCGCTAGGCGACGTCCGGGTTCCAGCCAAGCACTTGTGGGGCGCGCAGACGCAACGCTCGCATGGAAATTTTCCAATTGGTGTTGAGCGTTTTCGGTGGGGCCGCCCGGTCATTCGAGCTCTCGGCATTCTGAAGAAATGTGCCGCCTTAGCCAACGGCGAACTGGGCCAACTTCCCAAAGAAAAAGTTGATCTGATCGTGCGTGCCGCACAGGAAGTGATCGACGGCCGCTTGGATGACCAATTTCCGCTCGTTGTCTTTCAGACCGGCTCTGGTACGCAGACCAACATGAATGCCAACGAGGTAATCGCCAATCGTGCGATCCAACTTGCGGGCGGCGTGGTTGGTTCGAAGAAGCCAATTCATCCCAACGATGATGTGAATCACAGCCAATCGTCCAATGACACGTTTCCCACGGCGATGCACATCGCGACGGTGGTGGCAATCGTGGAAGGCTTGTTTCCAGCCGTCAATCGCCTGCGAAATGTACTCGAAGAGAAGTCGCAACAGTATCGCGATATCGTCATGGTAGGGCGCACCCACCTTCAGGACGCTACCCCGCTCACTCTCGGGCAATTGATCTCCGGGTGGGTGGCGCAGATCGATCAGGCACTCGAGGGCATTCGCCAAACTCTCACCGGAATTTACCCACTCGCGATCGGCGGTACCGCAGTCGGCACGGGACTCAATGCCGATCCCCGCTTCGGTGAAGCAGCTGCACGGCGGATTGCGGAAGAGACTGGTCAGCCATTTATCTCAGCTTCCAACAAATTTGCGGCACTCTCCGCGCACGACGGAATGGTCACCGTCAGCGGAGCACTTCGCACACTCGCCGGCGCATTGATGAAGATCGGAAACGATGTGCGGTGGTATGCCTGTGGTCCGCGGGCCGGGTTCGGCGAACTTAAAATCCCCGAAAACGAACCCGGCTCCTCAATCATGCCGGGCAAGATCAATCCGACTCAGTGCGAGGCGCTGACGATGGTCGCCGTTCAAGTGTTTGGCAACGACCACGCCGTGGCGTTTGCAGGTTCGCAGGGTAACTTCCAGCTGAATGTATACAAGCCGGTCATGCTGCACAACGTTCTAACGTCGATCGAACTCCTAGCCGACGCCTCCCGTTCTTTCTGTGATCGTTGCGCCATCGGGATCGAGCCGAATGAAAAGCGGATCAAGGACCACCTGGACAATTCTCTGATGCTGGTGACGGCTCTCAATCCGCACATCGGATACGAGAAGGCGGCGAAGATCTCACTGACCGCATATCACGAAGATCTCAGCTTGCGTGAGGCCGCGTTGAAGCTCGGTTTCCTCACCGCGGAGCAGTTTGATGCATGGGTTCGCCCAGAGGAGATGACTCATCCCCTCTGAGGAATTCAGTGTGAAAGGTGAAGGTAGCTCTTTGAGGCTGAAACGTAATGTCTATGTACTTGAAACGACAATTCCCCGTCTTACGTGTAGCTGGGGTAATTTCGTTTCTCGCGCTGTCCACTATGGCTGTTTCGGCTCAACATGCACCTAGTTTCGCCGGATCATCCCTGGCACACGTCTACCGAGATCAGCGTCGAAGCAGATGCCAGAAATATTCCTGACTCGAGGTTTGTCATAGATTCGGCCAAGACGTATTCGCTGTCGGAGTTGATTGATTTGGCGGAAGCACACAATCCGGCCACTCGTGTTTCGTGGGAGCGCGCCCGCGCTCAAGCGGCGGCACTGGGTGTATCGCGAAGCGAGTTATTTCCTACGCTGGCAGCTGCCGCGCTTTCGCAGACTGCCCGCCAAGAGGCCTTCTTTGGCAATCGCTTCTACGGCCAGGTTGCCCAGGATTTTCAGGTGGAACTGGATCTCAATTACACAATTTTTGACTTTGGCGCCCGCTCCGGTCGAATCAATGCCGCGAAAGCGCAACTGTTGGCGGCGAATTTCGCCTTTAACGACACCCATCGCACGGTCATTTACCAAGTGCAGCAGGCCTATTACCGGTTATTGAGTTCGATGGGGCAGGAGGAGGCCGCACGCGCAAGTCTGTCGAACGCACAATCGGTGCAGCAAGCAGCCGAAGAACGCTTGAAAAATGGTCTTGCGACTCGGCCAGACGTACTGGAAGCGCGGAGTTCCACTGCCCAGGCGGAATACGATCTGCAGTCCATCCTCGGGGCTGAGGAGATTGCTCGCGGCGACCTGGCAACAGCAGTTGGGGCCTCCGCGACCGCGGGGATCCAGGTCCAGCCGCTGGATCAGATTCCCACTCCTGAGTCAATCGGCGATACCGCCGAACTGGCGATCGACCGTGCGCTCGGAGAGCGCCCTGATCTCATGCAACAAGTGGCCGAAATAAGATCGGCCAATGCAAAGGTCAAGGAAGCGAAAGCGGCTTACTACCCTGAATTGAGCTTCACTGCCAGCCCATCCGTCCCATCGCTGTACGGCATACAGTCGCCATATCCTTGGGCGCATACGGCTGATCTGACCGGCGGATTGAGCTTTAATCTGCGATGGACTGTCTTTGACGGAGGCGGGCGAAAGAATCGGCTGGCCGAGGCTCGGGCCAACGTACATGCGGCAGAAGCACAAGCCAACGTCAAACGAAATCAGATCGCAGATGAGGTTTGGACGGCTTACTCGAATCTAAACACTGCCTTCCGGCAACGCCAGGCGGCAGTCGCTCTGCTCGAATCGGCCAGTCAGTCCTACAGCGCGGCGCTCGAATCGTACAACTACGGTGTGCGCAACTTGCTGGACGTAACTGCGGCCCAGCGTACTTTGGCACAAGCCCGCTCAGCCGATGTGTTGGCGCGAACGCAGGTGCTCACTTCGTTTGCAGAGCTGGCGTTCCGAACCGGAGACTCGATTCGCGCCAACGGGAAGCCCCGGCCATGAATGCGATCCGTGGATTTGCATGCGGTGTGTTCGTGCCCACTCTGTTGCTGCTGACGGGTTGCGGACGGGCTCCATCGTTCGACATTCTCGGCTCGTTCTTTCCTGCGTGGCTTGTCTGTCTTGTGGTCTCCATTGTGCTGACGATCGCTTCGCGAGCGCTGCTGAATCGCTACGTTGAGATTGTCTGGCCGGTTCTTGTCTATCCGAGCCTGACGGCCGTGTTCACATTCGCATTATGGATTGTTCTGTTTCGGTGAATTTTATGACTACTGTTCCTTTGGATAAAGAAATGGTCACGAAAGCAAGCCGGAATCATGGGCGCAAGTTTGATGGCGTGACCTCGGAGAGGAGGTGGCGCAAGCCTCTGGGCCGTACAATCAGCATCGCAGTCGTAGCGGCCGCGGTGATCCTGGGACTCACCGTACTTTACCGCGAGAACTATTATCCGCGGACCGAAGATGCCGAAATATTTGCTAATTTCATCGGCATAGCGCCCCAAGTCGACGGTCCTCTCATCCGGCTGAACGTGAAAGACAACCAGTTCGTGAAAAAAGGCGAACTGTTGTACGAAATCGATGACCGTCCCTATGAATATGCCTTCGAAAACGCGGTTTCGGAGCAGAGCACTCTGGAAGGGCAAGTCGGGGACGAGCAACGAAAAATAGCAGCGTTGGAGAGCGCAGTTTCCGTCGCGCAAGCGAATATTCACAGCTCGGAAGCCGCTGTGGTAAGCGCGGAGCGGGGCGTCGACCGGGCGCGGGCCGAATGGACATACGCGAACAGCAATTTGCATCGCATCGAGCCATTGCTGGCGAAGCAGTTTGTCACCGTGGACGAAGTGGATAAAGCGAGATCTTCTGAAACTGCACAAGCAGAAGCCCTGAGGCAAGCTGAATCTCGATTGCAGTTGGCGAAGGCGGAATTGAGCTCTGTCTTGGCGCAGCACGAACAGGCCAGGCATGCGGTCACAACGCTCGAACCCTTGATCAATCAGCGTGGGGCAAGAGCGGCAGCGGTGAAGAAGGCTCGCTAC